>CAWEWI010000010.1:547500-1427071 GCA_963812685.1 uncultured Acidobacteriaceae bacterium | reverse complement strand
TTTTGGCCGATTTCAGGGCTGGACTTGGTATCCTGATAATAGGGGGTTAAAAAAGAATTTCCCCAGACTGTCCTCAAATCGAGACCCGCAAAGCCCCGCCAGCGCGAGGCTTTTTTGTTGCAGCCCGCGTGCCGAACGCCGGTCTCTGAGCGCTGAGAAGTGCAAGGAGCAGGAGGCTTTCAAACGAAAACGCGCCATCCGAAGAGCCGCGGTCGGCGACGAACTGACCGCAGCCCGTCACCTGTAATCTGCACCGCAGGGTAATACCCGACTTACGGTACCAAATGGCTCTGGCGAATGAATGACTTGCCGGACCCCCCCCAGGGGGGGTAGGGGGGTACGGACCGGGCAGATGGCTGACCGATTGAACCGGGGACATAGCTGCCTCTCTAATTGTCATCATCCTTCTTCAGCCCATGCGGATGCGTCAGCATCCACGGAACCGGCTTGCTGCCCATCGCGTCCTTCCACAGAATCACGTTCAGCTTCACCACCGGTGCGCGATCCTCGTGGGTGAAGTCCATCTTCGACGATTCCTTCGCGCCTTCCGCTTTCGGCTGGTTCGCGGTAAAAATCAGCCCGTTGTCGCGGTTCCGATAATCCGCGCTGAATGCCGGCTGATCGCCATTGCCGCTGAATTCCGGAACCATCAGCGGCGCAAACGCGTCGTTGTTGTTCATCGGAGGGCAGCCCAGCAGCGTCAGCATCGTGTGTACGGTGCTCACTGTCGTGTAGAACGTGTGATCGACAAAGGGGGTCGGATTGTGCGGAGCGTACTTGCTCACCACCAGCCCAATCGACCGGTGCGCGTCCACATGATCGGCGCCGTCCTGCGCATCGTCTTCCAGAACGAAAAACGCCGTCGAATCCCAGTAAGCACTATGTGACACCGCATCCACAGCGCGCCCCACAGCCAGATCGTTATCCGCTACCGAAGCCTTCGGAGTCGGCGATCCAGGACGCGTGCCAGCCGTGTGATCGTTCGGCAGCCGCAGCATCACAAACGCGGGCATCGTGTCATGCCCTGCCTTCAAATCCGCAACCCATTTGTTGAAGTGCACAAGAAACTCGTTCACCCGCAGCTGATCCGGAAAGCTCAGCTCAAAATCCGGATACTCCGGATCGAAATGCCCAACCAGTTCCGGCTTCGTCGCAACATCTTTGTAGATCAGTGGAATCGCCCACGGATATTCGCTCGTTCCACCGCCATAATTCGCCGGAATCGCATCGCCTTTATGAATGAATGGATGCGCGCAGTAGTGCTTGCCTTCTGGTGTTCCGCTCTGCTCCGGCAGTTTCGCCGGCTGCGCGGCCAGCGAGTCGTCGCAGAACTCCGTCGAAATGAACTCTCCAAAGTGGTAGAGCGACTTGTGACTGCGCGTCAGATCGGTCCACAAATAGCCGCTGCCTGGCTCGTCGATATCCGGAATCTTCTCGACCAACGGGAATCCGCCTTCCACGACGCCTTCGAAATCGTACGGCCGCTCGTGCCCCCGGTAGCCAACCTGCCAGGTGCGCTCGTTGTAATCGCTGTCGATTCCCGCTGTCGACCACACGTGTCCGTCGCCCGAAACTTCGCCCGAATCGTAGAAGTTGTCCAGCACCCCAAACTGTAGCGCCAGCGCGTGCAGATTCGGCGTGATCTCCTTGCCGTACATCGTCAGCGACGGATCGCCGTCACCAACGCCCAGATCGCCGAGTAGCTGATCGTAAGTTCGGTTCTCTCTAATGATGTAGATCACGTGGTGGATCTTGTCGCCACCGCCCTGGAACTCAATCTTCTTCTGCGCCGCATACATCAGATTGCTCTCCAGCACCTGCTGCGTCAGGTCCTTCAGATGGCTCTTCGCTTCTGCCACGTCGATCGTCGCCAGCGATCCGTGCAGCATCGTCGCAATGTAGGTGCGCGGCATGTCCAGCCGATGGGTGGGATGCGCCGATGGATTCGGCGCCTTCGGTTGTGGCACGCCGTTCGGTCCTGTTCCCTTGCCCTTGCCAGTCGCAACGTAGAGACGATTCCCATCCGCAGCCAGCGCCGTCGGATACCATTCCGTCGGAATAAATCCGTTGGGGATCACGCGCCCATTCACCTTCGCCGCAGCGTGCAGATCGAATACCGCAACAGCATTCGAGCCCGAATTGGCCGCATACAGCGTCGCTCCGTCATCCGAAACTGCCACCGCATCCGGCATCGATCCGAAAAACGCCTGCCCAGGCAGCCGCGTGTCATAAAAAGCCGCCATGCGCATCGTCGCGCCGGAAACGCGTACCGCGGCCACCGCATCACGATTCGCCAATGCCACATAGAGCGTGTCTTCGTCGGGGCTCAGCGCCATCGCGATCGGATGCGAGCTGGGCGACGTGGGCCGCAACGGCGCCAGCAGCGCCAATTGCTGCTCAACCTTCCCGCTTCGCACATCGATTTCCGCAACGGCCGATCCATTCCACAGCGCAACCCACGCGCGGCGTCCATCGCGGCTCGCAATCACCGCAATCGGATAGGTTGTCGGAATCGTCGGCCCTGTCGAAAAATCGAAGCGCTTCTCCAGCTTTCCGCTTGCCACATCGAGCAGCAGCACATCGTCGGAATATTCATCCGCGACCAGCAGCTTCTCGGCTCCATCCGCGCCCTTCACCACCGCAATTCCCGCCGGAGCCGGAATCGCCTTGTCCTCCGCCAGCTGCAGGTCGCCATGGCGCTGCGTCTTTCCCGCTGGTAACGCGCGCAGCGGAACCGGAATCGTTCCCTCCGCCGCCAAAGTGTCCGGACTTGTTCCGCCAGGAGTGAATTTATAAACCGCGATCGCATTGCCCGTCTGGTCTTCGTTGCCGCCTTCCGGCGCGCTGATCGAATCGAAGCTGACGTACAGATGCGAGCCGTCCGGAGAAAACGCAATTCCGGAATAGTAAGTCTGCGGCGCCAGAACTTCCGTCCGCGGCTCGGGATAATCCGTCAGCTTCCCTGTTGCCGTGTCGAGAATCGCGATCGACTGCTCGTAATTCGACTCGACCGTCCCAAACCCAGCATTCACCAGCGCCAGATAGCGGTGGTCCGGCGTCCACGCCGCCGCCATCGGCAGGCTGTTCAGGGGCTGCGGCGAACCAGGAACGGGTCCGATGATCTCCTTGCTGGAAGGCAGGTGCACGGTTTGCGCACTGCAGTAACCCATAGCAAGGCACAGAAGCACAACGCAGGCCGCCCGCACATTCTGAGGAATCATCGCGTTTTATCGTCTCCGGAATGGATTAACACAGCATGAAGGCCAGCCGGATCCCATACCACCGAACGAGCCTCTGGCAACGGCATATTACCTCGAATCCCGCCTTACAAAAGTGTTACACCAACTCTGCGCTTCCGGCTGCTACGGTTGAGGAAAGCAACAAAGTTCACCAATCTATTTTCCCGGAAAACGACCCTTCTCATGCCCCCCGAAATCCTTGTCGAAGATCAGTTGGAAGTCCAGCAGCCCACACTCACTTCCCTGAGCGCCGTTGCGCACCCCGCTGCAAGCCCAGCCGTCAAGTCCCTCCCGCGCGAAAATCCGTCAGGCATGCCGAAACTCGGCTACAAAGCCCAGGCTCAGAAGGGACCCAACTGGTTCACCACCAGCTTCATGATCCTCTTCCACGTCGGCGCCGTCGCTGCACTCTTCATGTTCACCTGGAAGGCCCTCATCTGCGCGCTGGTTCTCTGGGTCCTCGCCACCAACGTCGGCATCGGCATGTGCTATCACCGCCTGCTTACTCATCGCGGCTACCGCGTTCCCAAGTGGCTGGAATACATACTGGCGGTTTGCGGAACCATGGCGCTCGAAGGCGGCCCGATTTTCTGGGTCTCGTTGCACCGCGTGCATCACCAGCTCTCCGATCACGAAGGCGACCCGCACACGCCGCACGAAGGCGGATGGTGGGCTCACGTGGGCTGGATTATTATCGGAGATTCGCTCAACTCCGAAACCGACACGCTGGCGCGCTACGTCCCCGACCTCACCCGCGACCGCTTCTACCGCTGGCTGAGCAAATATCACTGGGTTCCGCTGGCCATCGCCGCGGTAGCCCTGTACTTCATCGGCGGCTGGCCTTGTGTCATGTGGGGCATCTTCCTGCGCACTACCCTTGGCCTTCACGCCACCTGGCTCGTCAACTCCGCCACCCACATGTGGGGATCGCGCCGCTTCCAGACCCGCGACGACTCCCGCAATAACTGGTGGGTCGCGCTGATCACCGGCGGCGAAGGCTGGCACAACAACCACCATGCGCACCCGGTTTCCGCGCGCCACGGCCTCAAGTGGTACGAACTGGATGTCAACTACTGGGGCATCTGGCTCCTCAAGAAGATTGGTCTCGCCCACGAAATCAAGACCGCCCAGTACGACCCGCACAATCCGCGGCCTGCAGGAGTAGCTTAGCCGCCAGCACAACTGCGAGAATAGAGGCGCCCGCGCGGATGTTCCGTGGCGGGCGCTTTGCCTTTTATCCCATGCGACTCAGCGGACGACGACGAAACATGGTGCTCTTCATCTTGCTCGGCGTGTGCCTGGTCGGCGTCGCCGTCGCTCTCAACGTCAGCTGGATTCTTCTTAACTGGCGTCGCATCGTCCCGATGGCGCTCGGAATTCCGTTCTTCGCGCTCCTGATCGTTGGCGTCGCTCTCAACACCATCTTTCTCGTCCGCGAAGTCCGCCGCAACGAGCGCCACGATGCTTTTCTCAGCGCGGTCACTCACGAGCTGAAAACGCCCATCGCTTCCATTCACCTCTACCTCGAAACCCTGCAGCGCCGGCAGCTCGACGAGCCGCAGCGCGGCGAGTTCTATACGCGCATGCTCGCCGACAGCGACCGCCTGCTGGCCACCGTCGAGCAGGTACTGAAAGCCGGTGAAGTCGGGCAGCGGTCGCGTTCTAACGTCCGCGTCGCTGTGGACATGCGCGCGCTGGTCGAGGATTGCGTCCGCATCACCCTCCTGCGCAATCATCTCGACGAGAGGGCAATTGCCCTGCAGGTCGAGGAAACCCTTCTTCCCATGATGGTGCGTGGCGATCCCGACGAGTTGCAGACCGCTCTGCTGAACGTCCTCGCTAACGCGGTCAAATATTCGCCCGACGGCGCCAACGTTATCGTAGCCCTCAGCGTTGAACAGGACGCCTGGGTGCGCGTCAGCGTCACCGATCGCGGCATCGGCATTCCCGCCGCGCATCTCAAACGGATCTTTCGCCGCTTCTATCGCGTTCCCAGCCGCAGCGTACTCCGCACCAAGGGCACCGGCCTCGGCCTTTATCTGGTCCGCACCATCGCCCGCCAGCATGGCGGCGACGCCACCGCCCAAAGTGCCGGCGAGGGCCGCGGTTCGACCGTGAGTTTGCAGCTTCCCCGTATTTTGAGCCCTGTCCTGGAGCACGACTGAAACATGGCGCGCATTTTGATCGTCGAAGATGAAAGCAATCTTGCGCAGGGGCTGCTCTTCAACCTCAAAGCCGAAGGCCACGAGGTCAGGGTCGAAGCCGAGGGCGAGTCTGCCCTGGAAACCCTCCGGCGCGAGCCCTTCGACGCGGTGGTTCTGGACGTGATGCTTCCCGGCAAAGACGGTTTTGAAATCGCCTCGACTCTCCGCGCTGACGGCAACTACATTCCCGTGCTCATGCTCACCGCGCGTTCACGCTCTGAAGACATCCTCAAAGGCTTCGCCGCAGGCGCCGACGATTATCTTCCCAAACCCTTCGAACTTTCTGTCCTGTTGGCCCGTCTGAATGCGCTCCTGCGCCGTATGCAATGGCCGCGCGGCGCTGAAAGAACCGATACAGCGCCCGGTGAAGCTGCAGAATTCTCCTTTGCCGGAATGCGCATCGACTTCGACGCCCTGGAACTGCACGCTCCCGGCCGCACCGTTCGTCTAACTCTGATGGAGTCGGATCTGCTGCGCTATCTCACCCGCAATCGCGAGCGCATCGTCTCCCGCAAAGAGCTCCTGGAGCAGGTGTGGCACGTCCGCGAGGACACTGACACCCGCGCCATCGACAACTTCATCGTGCGGCTGCGCCGCTACATCGAGGAAGATCCCGCCGCGCCCAGGCACCTCCAGACCGTGCGCGGCGTCGGTTACCGCTTCATGCCCAATCCGGACTAGCATGAGTCCGGGCCGCCATTGCCGCATCTACCAGACACGGGGGAAATCATGCGGGAAGTAACGCTGCGCATCGATAACATGCACTGCGGAGCTTGTGTGCGCCGCGTGACCCAGGCGCTGGAAACAATCGCGGGCGTGCACGTTGGCGAAGTTCGCATCGGTGCGGCGCGTGTCGAGGCGCCAGACGACGTCCGCGAAAGCGCGCTGGTGAGCGCCGTGGAGAAGGCTGGATACCCCGCTCTGGTCGAACCATAAGGTTGGTGAAGGAGATGCCCGCAACGGACGTAGAGAAAACGGATAAGACGACAGCTCCGGCAGTAACGCCGCAAATCATGGTCACTCTGTCCGTCATTGGCATGACCTGCGCCGCTTGCCAAAGCCACGTCGAGCGCGCACTGCGTTCCACTGCTGGTGTCCGCGATGCTTCCGTCAACTTGCTCGCCAATTCGGCCCGCGTCAGCTTCAATCCCGCGGTCGCCAAACTTGAAGACCTCATCGCTTCGGTCCGCGAAGCCGGCTACGACGCCACCCTTCCCAACGACTCAGCTGCCGCTGCCGATGAAACCGCTGCCGACGAGGGTCTCCTGCGCGCCAAGGCCCTCTTTACTCTATCGGGCGGCATTCTCGTCCTGCTGCTCATGAACGCGCAGCACTGGCTCGCACCCATCTCTCCGGTCCTTTTCGCGGTTTCGCCGCGCACCCTGCAGTACGTCATGCTGGCCATCACTCTTGCCGGAATGATCTGGGGCGGCGGCATCGTCTATCGGCAGGCCTGGATTGCGGCCATCCACCGCGCCACGAATATGAACACGCTCGTGGCTCTGGGCACCGGCGCAGCACTCGCGTATTCGCTCGCCGCCACCACCATGCCCGGCGTCTTCCACCGCCACGGCCTCCACCCCGACGTCTACTACGACGCGGTCCTCCTCATTCTCGGCTTTCTTTTGCTCGGCCGGTGGCTCGATGCCCGCGCGAAGCGCCGCACCCTCGATGCCCTGCACGCATTCATGAAGCTCCAGCCGCAGTCGGCGCACCTTCTGCGCGAAGGTCACGAAATCGAAGTTCCCCTCGCCGAGGTCATCGCCGGAGACATCGTAGTTCTCCGTCCCGGCGAGCGCGTCCCCGTCGACGGCCTCGTCCTCACCGGCGTCACCTCCATCGACGAATCGCTGATCACCGGCGAATCTCTCCCCGTCTTGCGAAAGCCCGGCGATCGCATCATCGGTGGTTCGCTCAATTTCGACGGTGTTCTTGAATACTGCGCCACCTCCGTCGGCTCCGACAGCGTTCTCGGCCAGATGATGCGCCTCGTCGAAGAGGCGCAATCCTCGCGCGCTCCCATGCAGCAGCTCGCCGATCGCGTCAGCGCCGTTTTCGTTCCCATCGTCCTGGCCCTCACGCTCGCAACGTTCCTCATCTGGATTCTCGCTGGTGGTGGCTCCGGCCGTGCCTTTGCTGTCTCCGTTGCGGTGCTCGTCATCGCCTGCCCCTGCGCCATGGGACTCGCCGTGCCCGCCGCCCTCACCGTCGCCATCGGGCGCGGTGCCCAGCTCGGCGTCCTCTTCAAAGGCGGCGAAAGCCTCGAGCGGCTGGCGAGCATCGACACTTTGGTCCTCGACAAAACCGGCACCCTCACCGAAGGCAAACCCGAAGTAGCTGCCATCTATCCCGCAGCCAGTTCAACCAAAGACGAAGTTCTCGCCCTCGCCGTCGCCCTCGAGCGCCGCTCCGAGCACCCGCTCGCCCGTGCTATCCTCGGCGCCGCGGAAAAGCGCAACCTCAGCCCACCCGCCGCTGAACAAATCCACGCCGTCCCCGGCAAAGGCATTCAGGCCCTCGTGAATGGCAGCCGAGCCGCCGCCGGTAATGCTGCTCTCATGCGCGATCTCGGCGTTGCCATCCCCGAGAACACCGTCACCGAGCCCGGAACCACAAGCATGTACATCGCCCATGATGGCCAGCTCCTCGGCGTCATTGAAGCTCGCGATATCCTCCGCAAATCCGCTGCGGCCACCATTGCCGCGTTGCGCCGCCTCGGCATCCGCACCGCTATGCTCACCGGAGACACAGCGTCGACCGCCGATGCCATCGCTCGCGCCGCCGGCATCGATCAGGTCTGGGCCGGCCTCCTGCCCGATCAAAAGCTCGAGAAGATTCGCGACCTCCAGCAACGGGGTCATCGCGTCGCCATGGCAGGCGACGGCATCAACGACGCCGCGGCTATTTCCCAGGCGGATGCCGGCCTCGCCATGGGCACCGGCGCCGATCTGACGCGCGAGGCCGGCGACGCGATCCTCCTCCACGGCGAGCCCCGTCAGATTCTCGATGCCTTACTCCTGGCCCGCCAGACGCTGCGCGTCATGCGCCAGAATCTCGGCTGGGCTTTCGGTTACAACCTGCTCGGCATCCCCATCGCCGCCGGTGTTTTGTATCCGGCCTTTGGCATTCTGCTCAGCCCCGCGATCGCCAGCGCCGCCATGGCTCTCAGCTCGGTCAGCGTGCTCTCCAATAGTCTCCGCCTGCGCCGCTTTACTCCACGGTAAACTGGAAGCGGACCTCGACCGTGCGCATCCTCAACCGATACATCCTGCTGGAAGTCCTGTCGCATGCGGCGATCGGGGGAGCCATTTTCACCTTCGTCCTCTTCATCCGCTACCTCCCGCACCTGCTGGAAATGGTCGTCCGCAACAGCGCTTCGCTCGGTTCGATTCTCGAAATTGTCTTCTTCACGCTCCCCGACATGTTCACGGTTACCATTCCCATGGCCGTGCTCGTCGGCATTCTCCTCGGCCTCAGCCGCCTCGCCGCCGACAGCGAAATCACCGCCATGCGCGCCTCGGGCATTGGCGTATGGACCTTCGTCCGCGTCGTCAGCCTCGTCGCGATCGCGGGATGGGGTGTCAGCATGCTCGATACTCTCTACCTCGCCCCCAAAGCCGCCGTGGCCATGCGCCACCTTGAAGAGTCGCTCGCCAACGCCCAGGCTTCCTATGAAGTGCAGCCGCGTGTCTTCTATGAAGACTTCAAGGATTACGTGCTCTACGTTCAGGATGTGCGCGCGGGCGCTGGTGCTGCCAACTGGCGGGGAATTTTCCTTGCCGACGTCACCAATCCACGAGCCCCCAAAATCACGACCGCCGACCGCGCTACCGTCGTCAATGGTCCCAGTCAGACCATCACCATGCGTTTGCGCGATGGCACTGAAAGCGAGACCGTCCCCGGGCAGCCTGATCAATACACGGTCTCCACGTTTGCGCAGACCGATCTGCCCCTCGAACCCGGCTCCCAGGAGGATGTCCGCCTCGGCCGCAGCGATACTCCGATTCTGGCGATGAGCAATCGCGAGCTGCTCGACCGCACCCACGGAAAGAACGGCCGCACCTACCAAATTGAATTTCAGAAGCGACTCGCCTACCCTGCAGCCTGCCTCGTTCTCATGCTGGTCGGTGTCCCTCTCGGCATTTCGTCGCGACGCGGCGGCAAGGGCGCCGGCTTCGTGCTCACCATTGCCCTTGTCTTCATTTACTACTTCCTGTCTTCCACCGGCACTGCCCTTGCGCGCCAAAACAAAATCCCTGCGTTTCTCGGTGTCTGGCAAGCCAACCTGCTCTTTGCCCTCTGCGGCCTCGTCCTCCTGCGTCAGATGGCCACCGGCGGTGCGGCCCTTTCCGCGCTCACCTCTCTCGGCAACTGGTTCCGTCTGCGCGCTGAAGAATCCACCGCTTCCGCCGCGCCCATCCGGCTCACCGCCCGCAAACGCGCCACCCGCGGCCGTTTTCCCCTCATCCTCGACGAATATGTGCTGCGCGAGTTCTTCATGACATTTGTGATGGTGCTGGTTACATTTGTCATGCTCATGCTCATCTTCACTTTCTTTGAGCTGCTCAGCGACATCATCAAAAACAGAACCCCATTGGTCACAGTCGGCGAATATCTCATTAACCTCACGCCGAGCATGATTTATCTCATCACTCCGCTCAGCGTCCTCATCGGGGTCCTCGTCGTTTTTGGCATCATGAATCGCAACAGCGAGCTCACTGCTATGAAGGCCACCGGCATCAGCCTTTACCGCATCACCGTGCCCGTCGTCGCCATCGCCGCGGTGCTCTCCGTCTCTCTCTTTATGTTCGACGAGCTGTACCTGCCCCAGGCCAATCGCAGGCAGGAGGCGCTGCGCAACGTCATCAAAGGCAAACCCGCCGAAACCTTCGAGCATCCCGGCCGCAAGTGGATCTTCGGCCAGCAGCATCCCGGCCGCCCCAGCCGCATCTTTTACTACGAGTACTTCGACTCCGACCACGACGCCTTCGGCAATATTTCCATCTTCGAGTTCAACCCCGGATCCTTCACCATCGCCAAACGCATCTTCGCTTCCACTGCCCATTGGGAGCCGAACCTCGATACATGGGTCTTTGAAGACGGCTGGGTGCGCACCTTTAACGGGCCCAGCGTTACCTACGAGACTTTCCCCGTCAAAACGTTTCACGAAATCTCCGAGCAGCCCACTTACTTCAAGAAAGAAGTGCGCCAGTCTTCGGAGATGAACTTCGGCGAGCTTTCCACTTATATCCACGACCTCCGCCAGAGCGGTTTCAACACCGTGCCCCTGCGCGTGCAGCTGAATCACAAGATTGCCTATCCGCTCATCACTCTGGTCATGGCGATACTGGCTATCCCCTTCGCGCTTTCCATGGGCAAACGGGGATCGCTGTCCAGCATCGCCGTCGCCATCGGCGTGGCCATCGCCTACTTTGTTGTCTCCGGCTTCTTCGAAGCCATGGGCAACGTCAGCTGGCTGCCCGCTTTTCTGGCCGCATGGTCGCCGGATTTCCTCTTCGGACTCGCCGGCGCCTGGCTGCTCCTCCGCACACCCACATAAATCCAAATGTTCAGAAACCTCAGACCGCTGTTCCCCTATATGCGCCGCTACTGGCGTGGCTATCTCTGGGGCTGCCTCTGTACCGTTCTCGCCAATGCCATCTGGGTCCAGTTCCCGCGGGTGATCGGCGTCGCCATTGGCGATATGACCGTTCGCGTCACCGTGGGCAAGATCTTCGGCTACGCCGCTTTGGTCATGGGAGTCACCATCGCCCACGGCATCCTGCTCTATTACATGCGCTGGATCATCATCGGGATCTCGCGCGATATCGAGTTCGACCTCCGCAACGACCTCTTTGCGCAACTCGAAAAGCAGTCGGCCTCGTACTACCAGGAGCATCGCACCGGCGACATCATGGCCCGCATGACCAACGACCTGGCTGCGGTGCGGATGCTGCTCGGCCCGGCCATTATGTACACCGCGAACACGGTCCTCTTCTTCGCCGGCGCCCTCTATTTCCTGCTCCGCATCAGCCCTTTCCTCACTCTGACGGCGCTGGCCCCCATGCCTCTCGCCAGCATCTTCATCCAGTTCATGGGCCGCAGAATTCATGAGCGCTTCGAGCGCATCCAGGCCATGTTCTCCGACATCTCCGCCCAGGCTCAGGAGAATTTCTCCGGCGCCCGCCTCGTCCGCGCCTTCGCTCAGGAAAACGCTCAGGTCAAAGCCTTCGAGCGCTCCAACCGGGAATACATCCGCCGCGCCCTCCGGCTGGTCCGTCTCATGGGCATGCTCTGGCCCACGCTCGAATTCATGCTGGGATTGGCCATGGTGATCTCCCTGCTGGTCGGTGGACACCAGGTGCTGACCCACCGAATCAACCTCAAGGATTTCGTCACCTTCACCACCTACTTACTCATGCTCACATGGCCCATCATCGCCCTCGGCTACGTGGTCAATCTCTTTGAGCGCGGCACCGCTTCCGTGCTTCGCATTCATGAGCTGCTCATCGCCAAGCCCACCATCGACGACCGCGATGCCCTCCTTCCCGCATCGGCGACCCAGATTCTCGGTGACGTCGAATTCCGCGATTTACACTTCGCCTACCCGGCGGAAGCCGGCAATCCCGTGGAAGTGCTGCACGGTATTTCGCTCAGGATTCCCGCCGGCACCAGTCTTGCCCTGGTCGGCCCAACCGGCTCCGGCAAATCGACGCTGGTCAGCCTCATCCCGCGTATTTGTGATGCTCCTCCCGGCGCTGTGCTCATCGACGGCCGCGCAATCCGCGATTACCCGCTCGACGCCCTGCGCGCCGCCGTCGGTTTCGTGCCCCAGGAGACCTTCCTTTTCAGCACCACCATCCACGACAACATCGCCTTCGGCGTCCCCGGCGCTTCAGCCTCCGAAGTCGCTCGGGCCGCCGAGGTCGCGCACATTCGCGAAGAATTCGGCCTCTTTCCCAACCGCTTCGATACCGCGGTCGGCGAGCGGGGCCTCACCCTCTCCGGCGGTCAAAAACAGCGCGCTGCGCTGGCCCGCGCCATCCTGCGCAATCCGCGCATCCTCATCCTCGACGATGCTCTTGCCAGCGTCGATACCTATACCGAAGAACGCATTCTGGAAGAGCTGCGCGGGGTTATGGCGGGCCGTACCACCATCCTCATCTCCCACCGCATCTCCACCGTGCGCCATGCCGATCGCATCGCCGTGCTGGTGCGCGGCCGCATCGCCGAACTGGGAACCCACGAGCAACTGCTGGCCCTGAACGGATATTATGCCGGCCTCTTCCAGAAACAGCTTCTCGAAGAAGAGCTCGCCGTCACCCACTGAAATTCCGGCGTCTACGCGCTCCAGCTCGAGCCGACCGGCTCCTGCTCCTGGCCCTGCGTTCCCGCCGACATCATCATCTGCGCCGGCGGCCCGTCCGCATCCCCGAGCAGGCGCAGAACTTCCGGATCGTGCGCCGCTACACTCCAGGCCTCCCGCACATCGCGAATGCAGCCGATCGCCTCCCGGAAGCGGTCCGCCGACTCCAGCCTCGATCCATCCAGGCACAACGCGAATATCGCCGTGTAAAACTCCGACAGAGCCTTCGCCGAATTCCCCCCCACATCCATGCGCAGCCGCGACTGCAGATGCATCAGGATCTCCAGCACCCGCGCAATCGCAGCCCGGCGATCCTCCCGGTTGCGGCTCTCGGCCGCCGCGATCGCCCGATACAAAAAGCGCACCATTCCGTCATAGAGCGCGACAATCAGTTCCACCGGGTTCATGCCGGCGACTGCCTGCTGCTGGTAGTTCATATCCCTCCGTGATGGATTCCGTTAGCCGCCGGGGTTCTCGTCATAGCCCGTGATCGCGCTGTACAGCTCGTTCACCGCCTGCAGCTGCTCGGGAATCTCCTCAAGCGTGTAGTTCGCCGCGTTCAGCTCCGTGGTCAGCTGCGCCTGCTGCGTGCTGATGGTTTTGTTTTCGTTCGTAATGTTCGTATTCAGGCCCGACTCCTCGCTCGAATTCTGCTGCAGCGCCAGATACACCGCGCCCGTCGGTCCCGTGTTGCCAAGATTGTTCAGCGTCGTCGTGAAGTTCGCCCCAAACGACGTAGAGCTCGTGCCCGTCTGGAAAAAATTCATCGCATCCTGATAGTTGCTGTTCAGCACGCTGTCCAGCGTGCTCCCGTCCAGCGTGATCGTCCCATCCTGGTTTGCAGTGATCCCCAGCTGCGACAGCGATGTGATCGCCCCCGCCGACTGCGTGAAGATCAGCCCTTCCTGTAACTGCTCCTGCATGGTCGCGATTGCTGAATTGCCGTACAGCGGCTCCGCATTGCCCGATGCGTCGCTGCCTTCCTGCGTATTGATATCCCCGATCACCGTGTTGTAGGCACTCACGAACGTGTTGATTGCCGATTCCACGTCGCTGTTGTTGTTGGTGATCTCGACCTGCACCTGCTCGCCGTCCGTCGGCGCGCTCAGCAGCTGCATCGTCACTCCCGGAATCGCATCCGTCACCGTGTTCGACGAGCTGGTCGTCGACACTCCGTCGACTGTCAACTTTGCATCCTGCCCCTGCTGCGCCTGGGCGATGCTGACCGCCGTGCCCGCCGTCGAATCCTCCAGCTCGCTGGAGTCGATCGTGACTGCGCCCTCTGCCCCGCTCGTATCGCTCACCAGGGAAAGCTGCTCTCCCGCAGAGCCGGTCACCACATTCGCCTGCACCCCATAATCGCCGTCATTAATGTACGTAGCCAGCGTCGCCAGCGTGTTGTTGGCCGGAATCGTGTTGCCATCGCTGTCCGTTGCCGTCCCGTCGGACATCGTGATCGTCTGCCCACCGATCGCGAGGCTCCCGCTCAGCGTGTCGCTCGCTCCCACCGTCCCGCTCGCGTAGGAATACGTCTCCGCTACCTTGCCCACCACGACCGTATGGCTTCCGGCCACCGCCGCCGAGCTCGCGCTGGTCAGCGCCAGCACCGAGGTGTCTGAGCTCGAGCCTTCCTTTTCTTCAAAGACCCCATCGAAAGCGTTGAGCGCGTTCAGAGCTGTCGACAATGAGCTCAGATCCGTCCCAATACTGGTCAGTGCCGTGTCCTGCGACTGCAGCGTCGTCAGCTGGTTCTTCCACGGCGTCTCCACCGCCTGCAGGTTCGCCACGATCGCGCTCACCGTGGTCGAAACGTCAAACCCCTGCCCGCTGGTCGGGGAGCCAAAGGAAATACCGACGCTTCCCATAATCCTGTTATCGGCCCTTTCCGGGCACTCCATCACCCGGAATCCCCTGCTTCACTTTGAGGGCCGCAGCGCAGCCCGCCCCATTAATACCCCCTAAGAAAAAACGGGGAGCCTGATCCCGCTGCCCCAGCCAGCTCGTTATGGCTCGCCGGAGAGGGGAAGCCCCCCCGCCTGTTCCTCTCCCGCGTCCACGGTCCTGTCCGATGCCGGTTCAGGACCGTGTCCGCCCTGCCTTACTGCAACAGCTTGGTCACCATCTGCTGCGTGCTGTTCGCCTGGGCCAGAGCCGAAATGCCGGTCTGGGTCAGGATCTCGTACTTCGACATGTTCGACGTGGCCGATGCATAGTCCGTCGCCGTGATCGTGTTCTGCGCAGATGTGATGTTCGTCATCTGCGAACTGGCGATGTTCGATGCCGCGGTCAGTGTGTTGATGTTGGCGCCCACCTGGCCGCGCTGGTAAGCGACGGCGTTGATGGCGTTGTCCACGGTTTGCAGAGCCGCTTCGGCCGATGCCTGGCTGCTCAGGTTCGTTCCAGTCAGGCTGGTGCCCTCGCCGGCCCCGGCCACCGTGCCGCCCGTCGCCGTGGTCCCGCTCACGGTCGTGCTGACCTGGCTTCCCATGGCCGAGCTACCCGCCGATGTGCCGACGCTGGCATCCGACAGATTCCCCACCGTCACGTTGTAGTTCTGGCTGCCCGTGCTGGTGCCGTCACTGGTGTAGATGTTCACGCCGCCGGTGATCGGAGTCTCCTGCGATGCCGCCGCCTGGGACGCTTCGGCTACCGTGAACCCGGTCACCCCGGCGGCTACACCCGCCGATGTCACCTGGATGCTCAGGTTGCCCGAAGTCCCGTCCGCGGTTGAATCGTAGGTAGCCAAATAGTCGCCGCTGGCTGCTTTATCCAGCTGCGCCTGGATCCCGGTGAGCAGATTGGCGCTCCCCGCTCCCGTTGGACTCAGACCCGTGAGCGAAATCGTGATCGGAGTGGTGCTGCTCCCCGTCGGTGTCAGGGTGAAGCTGCCCATCGCCGAGTTCGCTGTGGCGATGTTGCTCTCCACCACCGTCCCCTGCGACAGAGCGCCTGGGCCGCTGTTGGCGGTCGTGCCGTTGGCAAGGACGAAAGAGTCCAGTCCGTCGGTGTTCGCCGTGTTGACTGCGATCGTCAGCTTGTTGCTGGCGTAGGAAACGGTGTAGTCCGCTGCCGCCGAGCCCAGCCCCTTGTTGACTGCCGCGATGACCGCCGCGCCGCTGGTGCTCGTGGTCACGCCGGCCAGACTGATCTGGACCGCGCTTCCCGCGGTTCCGTTGACGGTCGGCGTAATCGAGAAGCCGCCGCTCAGTGTGTCGTTGTTGGTGAAGGTAATTGTGCCGGCTTTCAGTGCACCCTGGGCCAGCGGAGTGGTCGCATCGTTGGTTGCGGCCAGGCCTGTGATGTTGTCGGTCGCGGCCTGTGCCGTGAGTCCCACGGTCAGAATGCCGGTGCCCGACGCGTAGCTGGCGCTGAAGTCCGGAGTGGTCGTGTTCGTTCCGTTCAGCGCGGTAAGGACCTCGCTGGCCAGATTCGCCGTGGTCGCACCGGTCAGAGCGATGGTTGCCGGTACGCCGCTGGCTGCGCCCGAGCCGGACCCGGCCAGGTCGATCGTGCCGCTGATCGAGTCCCCGTCGACGACGGTCAATGTGAAGCCGTTCTGCAACGCTTCCGTCCCCTTGGAACTCGGAGCCACAAGAGCGGTGATATCGTCGCCGCTGGCGTCCGCGCCCAGACCAATCACGATCGAGGTGCCATTGTCGGTGACCGTGAAGTCCGTGCCTGCGGAGGTAACCGCACCCGCACTTGCGTTCAGGTCAGTGGCCAACTGGGCCGCAGCGGTGGTCCGTGTGCTGCTGTCGCTGCTGGTCAGGCCGGCAAGATTGGCCTGGGTCAGGTCAATCGTAACTGCGGTTCCGGCCGATCCCGATACCGTTGGGACGAAAGTCAGTGTTCCACCGATCTTCCCGCCTTCGGTGATGGTCCCGGTCAACGAACTGGTGCCGCCCCCAGACCAGGAGAGCGCGCTCGCCGTGCCGTACGTTGCCGCCAGTGTCGGTGCCGTCCCCGCGGTCACGCCGCCCGCAACGATACTCGCGCCCGCAACCGCCGCCGCCGTCGCTGCCGCCGAAGAGGCCGTGGTCGCCGATGTCCAGGGTGACCCCGTGTTTCCCCACGTCAGAGCGCTGGTGGTCTGATCACTGCTGAACACCGAAATTCCGTTGTATTCCGTGGTGCTGCCGATCGTACCGATCTGCGTCAGAATATCCTGATACTCCTGGTTGGCCGCGCCCAGCTGCGAGCCCGACAGCGTGCCGCCGCCCGCTTCCGTGGCCAGCGTCACCGCGCTCGTCAGCAGGCTCGTCACCTGCGACAGTGCGCCGTCGGCGACCTGCAGAAAGCCCGCGCCCTCACTGGCGTTGCTCGATGACTGCGACAGCGCTGCCGAGTTCGCCGCGAGACCGTTCGCAATCGACAAACCCGCCGGATCGTCCGCGCCGGAGTTGATCTTCGACCCCGAAGACAGTTGCGTTAATACGTTTTGCAGACTGGACTGCGTCTGGTTCAGGTTATTTTCTGCATAAACTGCCGATATGTTGTTCAGGACTCCCAGTGGCATAGTTCTTCTCCCGTTCTGATATGGGGTTCCTGAACGAGGAAGCACTGTGACCTTTCGGCCTGCGCCCACTCAGGAAACCTCTTGACTCACGCTCTTCATCGGCCTACCATCCTTCCCCTTTATCCCCCCCCTCCTCTTTGGTCATCCGCGTGCACCTTCGCTCATCCCCGCTCCTCTCCTCACCCCCGCTCCCTTCCCGCCGATAAGAATCAAAAGGCGACGGAGCCGCCCCGCCATGATCCACCTGACCCGTCTCAACGGCAATCCTCTGGTCGTCAACAGCGACCTCATCAAGTACGCCGAATCCTCGCCCGACACCATGCTCACCCTCATCAATGGCGAAAAAATCGTCGTCCTCGAGAGCTGCGAAGACGTCGTCAGCCGCGCCATTGCCTATCGGGCGCGCGTTTATGGCGAGGCTGCCGTCCATCTCCGTTCCCTCTCTCTGATTCCCGCCGCGGACACGGCTCCTGTCCTCGAGCGGAGCTGAGGCCTGGCCCCATGGACCTGGGCAGCCTCGGCGGCATTCTCCTCGCGCTGGCCGGCATTCTCGCCGGCCTGCTGCTCGAAGGCGGACATCTGCGCCAGGTGCTGCAGCCCACCGCCGCCATGATCGTCTTCGGCGGAACCCTCGGAGCGGTCATGCTCCAGTTCCCCTTGAAAACCGTCTTCTCCGCGGCGCACCGACTCATCCGCATCTTTCTTCACAAAAATGACAGTGCCGCGGTCCTGTTGCGCCAAATCGTCGGCTTTGCCAACAAGGCCCGCCGCCACGGCATCGTTTCTCTCGATCCCGATCTGCCCCAGGTGGCCGACCCTTTCCTCCGCCAGGCCCTCATGCTCGCCGTCGATGGCACCGAGCCCTCTGAGCTGCGCCGCATCATGGAGTTCCAGATCGACAACGTCAGCGAAATCGAGGCGCGCATTCCCGCCGTCTTCGAATCCGCCGGTGGCTTCTCTCCCACCATCGGCATCATCGGCGCGGTCATCGGCCTCATCCAGGTTATGCAGCATCTTGATCACATGGATCAGGTGGGTCGCGGTATTGCCGTCGCCTTTGTGGCGACCATCTACGGCGTCGGCTCCGCTAATCTCTTCTTTCTTCCCGCCGCCGGCAAGCTCAAACAACGCCTGCGCGACGACCAGCGCCTCAAGGAGATGGCGCTCGAAGGCGTGATCTCCATCCTCGAAGGCATGAATCCCCGCATGATCGAAATCAAGCTCGCCAGTTTCCAGGGCAGCCCCCCCGCCGCCCTCGAAAAGTCCGAGCCCGAGACGCGCCCATGAGATCCACCTCTCTCAAATCGCGCAGAACCTCCGACCACGTCTCCCATGATCGCTGGCTCGTCTCCTACGCCGACTTCATCACCCTGCTCTTTGCCTTCTTCGTTGTTCTCTACGCCAGCTCCCGCGCCGACCAGAGCAAGCAGTCCCAGATCGCGCATTCCATCCAGTCGGCTTTCCAGGCCCTCGGCATCTTTCCCTCGGCGCCCCAGGTCGAAAACCATCCGGCGGCGCCTGCCAATCCTGAGGCTTCCGTTCCCCCCGTCAACGTCGTCCTCGGCGACGATCTCTCCGCATCGCCCGCCGTGCAGCAGGATCTTCAGCACCTGCAGGCTCAGCTCGCCGGCGTGCTCTCCACCCAGGTCGCCGAGCACATCGTCGCCTTAAAGCTGGGACGCGACGGCCTCGTCGTGTCTCTCCGCGAATCCGGCTTCTACGACAGCGGTTCCGCTCTGCCCCATCCGCAGTCCGTCGCCACGCTCGACAAGGTCGCCGCCAAAATTGCCGCCACTCCCTACGACATCCGCATCGAGGGTCACACCGATAACGTGCCTATCCACACCGTGCAGTTCGCTTCCAACTGGGAGCTCTCCACGGCCCGCGCCACCGAGCTCGCCAGGATGTTCATCCTCGACTATCGCTTCGCCCCCGCCCGCCTCTCCGCCGCCGGCTTCGCCGAATACCATCCAGTCGCCGCCAACGATACCCCCGAAGGCCGCAGCCAGAATCGCCGCGTCGACATCATCGTCCTGCCCCGCATCAGCGTCGTGCCCACCCAGCCTCAGCACTAAAGCCCCGCACTGAACGCCGGGCTCCGAGCCGAGTGCCCACACCGGCTCGCTACCGACAGATGTGGGAAAACGCCCCAAAATGCGACAGGGTTCCGCATTTCTGAACGCTGAACGCTGTCCTTTAGCTGAACCCCAGCACCGGATGCGGAATATACGCCTCCTCGAGCGACGCCATCTCCTCCGCCGTCAGCTTGATCCCCAGCGCCGCCACTGCGTCCTCCAGATGGTTCTGTTTCGTCGCCCCAACAATCGGCGCCGTGATTCCGGGCTTCCCCAGCATCCACGCCAGCGCCAGCGACGCCTGCGCCGCGCCCTTCTTCTTTGCCACCGCTTCCAGCCGATCCACCACCTTGTGATCGGCCTCCTCCGTCCGCGCGTACATCGTGTTCCCGAAGTTGTCCGTCTCCGACCGCTGCGTCGTCTCGCTCTGCCACGCTCTGGCCAGCCGCCCGCGCGCCAGCGGACTCCACGGAATTACCCCCACCCCCTCGTCCCGGCACAGCGGAATCATCTCCCGCTCCTCTTCCCGATAGAGCAGGTTGTAGTGGTTCTGCATCGAGACGAACCGCGTCCACCCATGCCGGTCCGCCAGATACTGCGCCTTCGCGAACTGCCACGAGTACATCGACGAAGCCCCGATGTACCGCACCTTGCCCGCCTTCACCACATCGTGCAGCGCCTCCAGCGTCTCCTCGATCGGCGTCTCGTAATCCCACCGATGGATCTGATACAGATCCACGAATTCCATCTGCAGCCGCCGCAAACTCGCGTCCAGCTCATGCAAAATCGCCTTGCGCGAAAGCCCCCGTCCGTTCGGCTCGTCGCGCATCACGCCCCACACCTTCGTCGCTACAACAACCGATTCGCGCTGCACCGCGCCCTTCAGAAAACGTCCCAGCACCTCCTCGCTCGCGCCGCTCGAATACACATTTGCCGTATCGAAAAAATTGATCCCCAGATCGAGCGCCTGCTTGAGAAACGGCTGGCTCTGCTCCTCATTGAGTGCCCACGCATGCCGCCCCGCCTTCGGCTCGCCCGGCGCCGGTGGTTTTCCGTAGGTCATGCACCCCAGGCAAATGCGCGAAACTTTCAGCCCCGTCCTTCCCAGATTGACGTATTCCACGATGGCTCCTCATCCCTTCGTTGATAACTCGATTCTAAGATTGAAGCGATGCCAGCGCAGAAAACCCGCCGCGCGACAACGCGAAAGCCGCGGTCCACTCGAACCGATCCGGCGCGCCGCCTGCGCTCCCTTTACGACCACCTCGTCCAGCGTTTCGGCCCCCAGCAGTGGTGGCCCGCCCATTCCGCCTTCGAAGTTGTGATCGGCGCCTACCTCACCCAGAACACCGCCTGGAAATCCGTCGAGCGCTCCATCGCCAACCTCGAAGCCCGCGGAGCGCTCTCGATCGATGGCCTGCGCGCCACCCCCGAATCCGAGCTCCGCGATCTCATCCGCCCCTCCGGTTTCATGCTGCGCAAAGCCGCCGCTCTCAAAGCCTTCGTCGCTTTCCTCGACGCGCGCTACGCCGGCAACATGGACGACTTGCGAGCCGCTGCCATCGACCATCCCCACGTCGTCCGCGACCAGCTGCTCGCCCTCCTCAGTGTCGGTCCCGAAACTGCTGATGCCATCCTGCTCTACGCGCTCGACGCTCCCGCCATGGTCGTCGATGAGTACCTGCGCCGCATCGCCACCCGTCACCGCCTGCTACCCGAAAACGCTAAGTACGCCGCAATCCAGTTCCTCGCTGAGCAGGCCTTCGCGCCCGATCGCTCCGATCAGTCCGAAAGCCCCATCACCCTCGCCCGCCACTACAACGAGTTCCACGCCCTCATCGTCCACATCGGCAAATCCCACTGTGGCCGCGTCGCCCGCTGCCAGGGCTGCCCCCTCCAGTGGGACCCGCACAAAAATCCCAGCCCGGTCCCGCCCTCCGCATAAAATGAAACCGTGCCGGTTACTCTCTACGCTGCCACCACCAACCCCGGCAAGCTCCGCGACTTCTCGGTCGCCGCCGCCGAAGTCGGGTTTACCCTCGCGCCGTTGCCTGGCCTCCACGACATCTCCGCTCCTGCCGAGAATGAACCGACCTTCACTGGCAACGCCCGTCTCAAGGCGCAATACTACAGCGGCTTCGCTCCCGGCTACGTCCTCGCGGATGATTCCGGCCTCGAGGTCGACGCGCTCGGAGGCGAGCCCGGCGTCCGCTCTGCCCGCTTCGCCGACGATGCAGGCTATGTGCCGCGTAGCTCCGGTCCTCAGCCTTCCCTCGACGCCCGCAATAACCTCTACCTCCTGTCCCGGCTGCGCGGTATCGCCCTCCGCACCGCCCGCTACCGTTGCGCCCTGGCGCTCGCCAGAGACCGCGAGGTCCTGTTGACCGCAGAAGGCTTCGTCGATGGCGAAATCCTCACTGCGCCTCGCGGAACCGGCGGCTTCGGCTACGATCCCCTCTTCTTCCTTTCTCAATTCCGCCTCACCATGGCCGAAATTTCCCTCGAGCAGAAAAACGCCGTCGGTCATCGCGGCCGCGCCCTTCGCGCGCTCCTGCCCGGCCTCAAAAAACTGATCCCCTGAGCGGCGCAGCCTCTTTCCTGTCCCATCCAGCTCCGATTACCTGCATCTCATGCCCCGCGCGGATACAATAGCCGCCAGTCACCGGATCGCCCCGACCCTATGCGCATCGACGCGCATCATCACTTCTGGCATTACTCGCCCGCCGAATACGGCTGGATCGACGACCCCATGGCTTCGATCCGCCGCGACTTTCTTCCCTCCGATCTCGCTCCTGCAATCGCCTCCGCCAATATCGACGCCGTCGTCTCCGTCCAGGCCCGCCAAACCCTTGCCGAAACCGAAACCCTCCTCGCACACGCCACCGCGCACCCGTGGATCGCCGCCGTGGTTGGCTGGGTCCCCCTCATCGATCCCGCAGTCGGTGATCTCCTCGACCGCCTCGCCGCCGACACCACTCTCAAAGGCGTTCGCCACGTCCTCCAGGCCGAGCCCGATGCGTATATGGATCGCACCGACTTCAATGCCGGCCTCGCGCAACTGCGCCCCCGCAACCTCGCCTACGACATCCTCATCCTTCACCACCAGCTTCCCGCCGCCATCCGCCTCGTCGATCGCCATCCCGACCAGGTCTTCGTCCTCGATCACATCGCGAAACCGCCGATTCGCAACCGAGAACTTCAGCCCTGGGCGCGCGACCTCGTCGAACTTGCCCGCCGTCCCAATGTTTCCTGCAAGCTTTCCGGAGTCGTCACCGAAGCCGACTACGCAGCCTGGAATTACGAACAGATTTTGCCGTATCTGGAAGCCGCGCTCGCCGCCTTCACCCCCGTGCGCCTCATGTTCGGATCGGACTGGCCTGTCTGCCGCGTCGCCACCACGTATCTCGACTGGGTCCGCACCGTCGAGCGTTTCGCCGCGTCGCTCACCGCCGCCGAACGCGAAGCACTCTTCCACTCAACGGCCGCCCGCGCCTATCGCCTCACCTGAGCATCGCCGGCTCCTGGCTTCTCTGATCAGCGGGTCCGAACCCGCATTCAAATCTCCAGCACCGAAACCATTTGCCCAGCGACCAGCCGTTCCGTCGTCTCCGGCACCACCAGAAATCCATTGGCCCTCGCCGCTGCTGCCAGATCACCCGATCCCTGCCACGCAACCAGCTTCACCCGTGTTCCGCGAACATCGCTTTCCACCTGGGCCGGAAGAAAACGCGTCAATCCCGCCTTCACGCGAACCTCTTCCTCCAGCTGAGCCATCCAGAATCGTGGCCGGAACCTGCTTTCGCCACCCAGCGCGCGCAACAACGCCCCCGCAAACAACGCGAATGTCACCATGGTCGAAACCGGATTCCCCGGCAATCCGAAAAAATACGTGTTCGATAGTTTCCCGAAAACCACCGGCCTTCCGGGCTGGATGCGCGCCCCCGTAAAGAAGAAGTCCGCTCCCAATGCGACCAGCGCCTGCTCCACAAAATCGAACTTCCCCATCGAAACCCCGCCCGTCAGCAGCACCAGATCGCAGTTCGCAGCCTCGCGAATCGCCCGTTCCGTGGCCGCCTTGTCGTCCCGCACAATCCGCAGAATTTCCGGCTCGCCTCCAGCCGCTCTCACCTGCTCTGCCAATGAGTAACTGTTTGAGTTACGAATCTGATATTCCAGCGGCTTCTCCGCAACCTCCACCAGTTCATCGCCCGTTGCCAGAATCGCCGCCTGTGGTCTGGCGAATACGTGCAACTCCGCGCCGCCGCAGGCAGCCGCGGCTGCAATCTCCGTCACTCCTGCGCGCTGTCCGGCCGCGATCACAACATCTCCCGCCCGCGCTTCCGCTCCCGCCGGCACGATGTTTTCCCCCGGCACGATCTCCCGCGCTTCCCCGAGGTGCACCACCCCGCCCTGAGCCGAGACGTGCTCCACCATCACCACGCAGTCCGCGCCTGCCGGCACCGTCGCTCCGGTCATGATCTCCGCCGCTTCTCCTGGCCGTAGCGCGCCCAGCGTCCACGCCTCTCCCGCCCGCAACTGGCCCACCACCCTCAGCCCGCCACCTTTCAAATCCGCGGCCCGGCACGCAAAACCATCGCGCGTCGCTCGCGCAAATGGCGGCTGATCCCGATCCGCCGCCACCGCCTCTGCCAGCACGCGTCCCGCTGCGACCGCCAGCGGAACCCACTCCACACGCCGAGCCGTCGCCGCTCCCGCCCGCGCCCGCTCCGCTTCCCGCTGTACCACGGCTGCAGCGTGGTCGTAACCCAGCACGATCGATGGAGATTCGCCGTTCATTCCAGACGATTGTCGCAAAATAAAAGAGCGCCGTCCGTTTCCGCCTCTTTCCTCGAGGCGGCAACTCCGGCGCTCTCTCTTCCCTCAACTCCGATTCCTAGTGCTTCTTGCCCGCCTTATAACTGGTGGATGGCGTCGAATTCAGCTCCGCCAGCACCTGCTTTGCATCGTTGGAAAACGGCCCCGTCGGCGCCAGGTCCAGATACTTCTGGTACGCCTCCGCGGTTCCTGGTGGCGCAACAATCTTCTTCGTACTGGGATCAATCGTCGCCTTGTTGATCAGCGCCTTCCCCTTCAGGTAATACGGAATCGGCTTCGTCGGATCGGCGGCAATCGCCTTTTCCGCGGCCGCCACCGTGGCGTCCAGCTGGTTGTTCCGGTCCATCACGATCGCTTCATTGGAGAAGTACATCGCCGCTCCCGAAGGATTGGCCTTTGCCGCCGCATCGTACGCTGCCTGAGCTTCGGGAATCTTGCCCTCCGACCCAAACGCCTCGCCCAGCGAATTGCCTGCTGCGCCCAGCACATCCGCATTCGGCTTCTTCGACGCCGTTTCCAGCGTGATGCCCTTCTGCAGTGTCGTCTCCGCGTCTGAATACTGCTTCAGCCCCAGCTGCGCCTCGCCCAGCTCCACCATGATCAGCGGTTCGTCCGGTTTGGCCGCGGCGTCCTTCTGCATCAGCGCGGCAGCGTCGGCAAAATTCTTCGCGGCGCGATCCGACCGCGCTTTCGCCAGATCCGCATTCAGATTCTTGATCTGCGAGTTTTCCTTCAGGATTTCCGCATTCTTCTTCTTCGTTTCTTCCAGATTCTTGCGGTCCTCCGCGCTCAGCTTGGCGATGTAATCCGGCCGCGACATATCATCGTCCTGCTGCGTGTCCGCGCCCGCGACCACTTTTACGTTGTCGATCTGATCGACGACCTTATCCTTCGGCGTTGTCGGACTGCGGAAAACCAGCGTGTACGTCCCCGCCGCCACTTCACCTTTGTATTCGCCGGATCCTTCCACCTGGAACGTATATTTCGGATCCACCGTCGCCGATGTCATCGCCCCTTCATACAGTGAAATCGTCCCTGCAGTAACCTGCGAACCTGCCGGATCGGTCACCGTACCGTGAATTTTCCCTGTCGTTGTCTGCCCCGCGAGTGACAGCGCAGCTCCAAAAAGAACGGCCAACGCCAGGCGTGGCCCAATGTTTCCTCTCTTCATAGTCCTTCCTCTCTGCTGGAGCGCGCAGTCACGCCGCGCCCTCCTGATTTGTCTCCCCAGCGTCCGGTCCCGCCTTCCGCCTTCTTTCATAGTGGATCGGATCCTTCACGCCGGCCTGCTCGAAGGCTCGCAGCCGCAGCACACAGCTCTCGCACACCCCGCATGCGGCCTCCGATCCCGAATAGCATGACCACGTTAAATCCAGGGGCGCGCCCAGTTCAAGACCGAGCACCACGATCTCCCTCTTCAGCATATGGATGAGCGGCGTCTTCACAATGATGCCGCCATCCCGCGTCCCTTTTTCGATCAGATCCTGAAACGCCTCATAATACGTTGGCCGGCAATCCGGATAGCCCGAGCTGTCCTGCTCCACCGCCCCGATGAACACCGCCTTCGCGCCCAGCACTTCGGCCCAGCTCACCGCCGCCGCAAGAAAATGCGCATTGCGAAACGGAACATACGTCACCGGAATCCCCGCTCCGATGCCCGCCCCGCTCGCCCCCGCTTCCGGCACGTTGATCCGCGGATCCGTCAGCGCCGACCCGCCAATTCTCCTGAAAAGATCCAGCCGCAGCGGCAGAAAATCCTGGAACTCCAGCGCATCGGCCACCGCATGCGCCGCCTCCATCTCGCGCTCCTCCGTCCGCTGCCCGTAGCTGCAGTGCAGCGCGTAGGCGTCGTACTCCCGCGCCGCCAGCGCCGCGCATACACAGGAGTCCATGCCTCCCGACAGGCATACCACCGCCCGTTCCCGATGCCCGATCTCACCCCGCTGGACCACCCTTTATCCTAGCGCGACCCGTGCCCTCCCGGCGCAATTCGCCCCATCACCAAGGTCACAGTCGCGTTCGCGCCCTTACTCTCCATGTCGCGTCCAAAATGCCGCCGGAGTGATAACGGGGTATCGATGCGCCAGTGCCAGTAAATCCTTGTCGCCAGTGATCAGATATTGCGCCTGCGCTGCGCGTAACGTCGCGAGCACCTGCTGGTCCGTCGCGTCACGCAACTCCGGGTCCCTCCCGCTGTCTGGTTCCACAACGTCGACCTGGAAGAGCAGACTGTCTGTCAGATCGCGAACCTCATCGGCACTCAGTCGATTGCCGGCCAGGCGAGGCAATATTCGCCCGATTTCATCCAGAAGGAATCGTGAGAGGACCACATCGACCTTCCCCTCGCGCCAGGCACGCACAATGCAACCTGGGATGCTTGCCGGATACGCCATTCCGGAAACCACCACATTCGTATTCAGCACGACCCGCAAACCGGCCATCAGCGCCGCCGTCGTTCTTTTGCCACCACAGCGTCAATCTCCGCGAGCCCTTCGTTCTCCGGAACGTTCGCATAGGCCTCGGCAATGCGATTGCTGAGTTCGTCGAAGCGCGCCCGCATCCGGCGAATCCGCTCAAACAAGTCGGCGTCCACGAGCGCCGCGACCGGCTTCCCATCCTTATTGATCACGATGCTGTCGCGCCGATATTGCACTTGGTTGAGCATCTCTCCCAGGTTCTGGCGAAAATTGACGGCACTCACCTCATTCACCATATTGCTTTTACCTCGCCGACACTATCGATCATAATGATCATATCAATCATTATGATAACACGCTCTGCAGCCTCCATCTCAGTCCGCGGTCACCCGAAACCTCCGGTATGCCACCACCCCCAGCACAACAAACAGGACCAGCGTCAGCACTTGCGCCACCTTCAGCGGCATCTCCTTCCCCGTTGGCGCAAGCGCGTGCAACGCGGGAATTTTCTCGAACGACTGCACCACCAGTACGAAAAAATTGAGGAACTGCGCCAGAACCGCCGTCACCACATACGTCCCACGCCAGCCTCCGCCCAGCTTGCCGCCATAGCGCGCCACCACCGCGAACAGCAGCACAATCATCGACAAAATGCCGAACACGATACCTGGCGTGACGCCGTGAAACGGAAACATGAATCCGGTAATGCTCGTCAGCGCCGTTGTGATCAAAAACAACGCTGTCATCAACGGCATCTTCTTCGCCGCCATCATCCCAAAAATCACCAGAAACCCCGCGGCAATCCCAACCAGGCTGATCGCCACATGCATCTGCGTAAACCGCGCAAGACTCATCCCCAGAATCATCCCGAACATCCTTTCCGTTCGTAATCATGGGCGCTACAGGCGCCACGCTTTCGGTTGAACTCCGCGCATCGCGCAGGAACGGCCCGGTGAAGCCTCCAGAAAAACCTCGCCGCCATTGTAGGCCCGCCTCGTTGCAGCCAATCCCTGCTGCGCGATTGACTTCCCACCCCAAGGCGCATACCTTCGGCTCTTGCGAAAAATACTTTTTCTATTGAAGGAGTTTCCCGGCATGCGCCGCTCCGCCATCCTTCTTCTGTCTCTGCTCGCCGCCGCGCCCGCTCTCCTCTCCGCGCAGGATGTTCCGTCGCAGCCACCTCCTGGCCAGCTCGACCCCACCCGCAACCTTTCCCAACCCGTCCTCTTCTCCTCCTTCCACCAGCCGCTCCCCGAGCAGTACATCTGGACCACCGACCCGCCCAACCTCAACCAGGCCCAGCGCGACGAGCCTCGCTACTTCCGCGTCCACCTGCATCTGGACAGCGCTCCCGAGACCGCCGAGCTCTATCTTGCCGGTCCACGCTCCGCTGAGGTCTACCTCAACGGCTGGGAAGCCGCCCACTTCAATACCGACCCGCTCTCGCGCCTCGAGATGCACGTCTTCCATATCGACATCGCCCGCCAGCTTCACCCCGGCGACAACGTCCTCGCCATCAAGGCCGATCACGGCCACACGCTCGTCGTCAAAATCGTTCCCGCCGCGCCTGGCGTCCTGGCCACACCCATCCTCATCAGCGGTCCCGAATGGAAAGCGTCCACCCGCACCACCGACCGCTGGCAGAACACCGACTTCAACGACAGCGCATGGCCCGCCGTCGCCGCACGCGGCTCCATCGAAGGCAACATCGACTTCCTCCAGTGGAATAACGACGCCGGCCTCTACGACTGGCCCGGCTACGAAGGCGAATCGCCCTTCCTCGCCCATGCCTATCTGCCCGCTGCTGAACTCCACGACGTCTACCCTGGCCAGGGCAGCTTCGAAAACACCGACGCGCTCACCACGGCCAACGAAAATCCCGCCCATGAATTCACCGTGAGATTCGCAGCCATCCGCTCCCTCGACGAATTCGTTCCCGCCCTCACCCTCGACTTCGGCCGCGAAGTCGATGGCCGCGTGCAAATCGTCTCCGACACTGACGCGCCCGCCATCGTCTCCATCGCCTATGGCGAATCGCTCGACGAACTGAACAACGAGCCCTATCTCGGCACCGACCTCCTGCACCTCATCGCGAATGGCTCCGGCGTCGGCCCCAAATCCGCCTTCCGCTACGCCCGCATCCGTTTCCTCTCCGGTCCACCGCTGCTGCGTTTCAAATCCATCCGCCTTGAAGACGTCTACTATCCCGTTCGCTACCAGGGCTCCTTCGAATCTTCCGACGCGATGCTCAACCGCATCTGGGAAACCGGCGTCTACACCAGCCATCTCTGCATGCAGGACGACATCTGGGACGCGCCCAAGCGCGATCGCGGCCGCTGGATGGGCGACACCGACGTCAGCGGACGCGTCATCGACGACGTTTTCGGCGACCGGTTCCTCATCGAGGACACGCTTACCCGCCTCATCGGTCCCCTGCCCATTACAGAACACGTCAACGGCATTCCCGGCTACTCCTCGTACTGGTTCACCGAACTCGAGCATTACTACCTGCACAGCGGCCGCAAAGAATTCGTCGCCTCCATGCACGACCGCATCGTTGGCCTGCTCCAGTTCATGGACCAGGACTTCGACGCGCAGAACAACTTCATCAACCACACGCATGAGTGGCTCTACGTCGACTGGGCCCTCGACCTCAACGGCGACACGCCTTCGTCGCGTGCGACCACGATCATCGAGTACGTCCGCGCGTATCGCGCCGGTGCGCAGCTTCTACGCGAACTCGGCGACACGCAGAATGCCAGCCACTTCGCCCAGCGCGCCGACGAACTCGCGCACGCGAGCCAGGCCTCGCAGTTTGCCAACGGATCGTTTGGCCCGCGCTGGCAGACCAATGCCATGGCCGTCCTCGCCGGCGTCGCCACGCCTGACCAATATGCGTCGATCTGGCAAAACGTCCTCGCGAACGTCGGCAAGCCCACCTGGCGTCCCGACGTGATCAGCCCCTACTACGGCTCCTACGTCCTCGACGCCATGGCGCGCATCGATCATCGCGACGCCGCTCTTGCCTGGATTCGCGAATATTGGGGTGGCATGATCAATGAAGGCGCCACCAGTTTCTGGGAAGCCTACGATCCTGCCTGGCCCAAAGACGATCCGCACGTCGATCTGCAGGCCGACGACACGGCTGGCTATCGCATCTCGCTTGCGCACGGCTGGTCGAGCGCGCCTTCCTGGTGGCTCCTCGAACAGGTGCTCGGCATCGTTCCTACTGCGCCTGGATTTAAACAAGCCACCATTCGCCCTGATCTGCTCGACCTCGACTGGGCACGCGGCGCTGAACCCACGCCGAACGGCGTGATCAAGGTCGATCTCCGCAAAGAAGGCGATCACAGTCTCCACGCCGTGATCGATGTTCCTGACGGCGTCGACGCGACGGTGCTGTTCCCGGTGAAACCTGGCACGAACCAAGTGAAAGTCAACGGCGTTTCCCAAAATGGAACGGCTGCCGAGAATGGCTCGCGGCTCACGCTGCATCTTGCGCAGTCGGGTCACTATGAACTCCAGGCCGAATGACGATCGAACACGCGCCAACGACGAAGGCGTGACCAAAGTTTGGTCTTGCCGCCGATTCCTCTTGCACTCGCCTCGCCTGACCCGCACTCTGGAGACAGAACCTGAACCAGGAGGACTCGCATCCCGCGAGTCCTTTTCGTTTCTGGCTCCAGACTTCGGCCATTCTCGTTCAGGATCGTCCATCGAGTTCAGTACTCATACTCTGAGCCGGATCTCCCGCGTCCAAAGGGACCCTCGCGCGCGCTTGTCGCGCGACACGTTCTGTCTCATCTCGGCTCGGTTCGGGAGGTCCCACCAGGCCCGTTTTGGCTTGGAGGTCGAGCAGCAGCGCCAGGCTTTGGGCCAGGCTGTCAGCCCCAGAAATGGGGGATCACAGGGTAATACCTGACTTACGGTACCAATCGCCCCTGCAAAATGAATGACTTGCCGGACCCCCGGGGGAGGGGGGGGTGGGGGGGTACCCACAAGGTACGGACCGGGCAGATGCCTGACAGATTGAACCGGGGACATAGCTGACAGTGGGTCGGACTAGTTTCCGGCGTTTCTTGTTCGCCCGAAGCGCCGGCACCAGGGGTAATTGGCGGCGAATTTCAATCCCGATTGGCAGTCTTCTGTCGGATGGGCATGCGCCAAACAGACCTGACCGAAGCATCTCGCGGTCTCGCGCTTTCGGCTGATACACTCAGGCTTCCCCGAAATCGGTTGGAGGCCAATCCATTGGCAACGACGCATAGTCCACAGAGTTTTCGGCCGTTTGTGGCTCCGGGTGAGACGCGGCCGGAGCTGACGTTTCGCGCGATTGTCCTGGGGTGCATTTTCGGGCTGCTGTTTGGCGCGGTGACGGTGTATGTCGGGCTCGAGGCGGGGCTGACGGTGGCGGCGTCGATCCCGATCGCAGTGCTGTCGATCAGCGTGCTGCGGGCGCTGGGGCGCGCCTCGATTCTCGAGAACAACATTGTCCAGACGACGGGAAACGCCGGGCAGTCGATTGCTGCCGGCGTGATCTTCACGCTGCCGGCGCTGATCTTTTTGGGATTCGATCTGGAGTACTTCAGGATTTTTGTGCTGGCGATGCTGGGCGGCTGGCTGGGCGTGCTGTTCATGATCCCGCTGCGGCGGCAACTGATTGTGCAGGAGCACGGGACCCTGACGTATCCCGAAGGCACGGCATGCGCGGATGTGCTGCTGGCCGGAGAGCGGGGCGGATCGTTTGCGAGCCGTGTGTTTCTGGGGCTGGGACTGGGCGCGCTGTACACGCTGTTCCAGAACAGCAGCATTTTTGGGGTGTGGCCGGATACGCCGGATTATCAGCCGGACCTGGGGCGGCAACATATTTTGAAGGGCGCGGCGATCCGCGTCGATGCGGTGCCGGAGTATCTGGGGGTGGGGTACATCATCGGGGCGCGCGTGGCGGGGACGATGTTCGCGGGCGGCGTGTTTTCGTGGCTGGTGCTGATGCCGGCCATTTACTTTTTCGGATCGCATCTGCCGGGAGCGCTGTATCCGGCGACGAAGCCGGTGGCGCAGATGTCGCCGGGGGAACTGTGGTCGTCGTATGTGCGTCCGATGGGCGCGGGGGCGGTGGCGGCGTCGGGACTGATCACGCTGCTGCGAACGATGCCGACGATTGTGGGAGCGCTGAAAGCGGGGCTGGGGAATTTGCAGAAGAGCAAAGAGACGCTGGCCAGCGAGGAGAGGACGGATCGGGATCTGCCGATGTCAGTAGTGATCGGCGGAAGCGTGGCGCTGGTGGCGCTGATCTGGATTTTTCTGACGCTGAAGCCGGTGCCCGGCGCGCAGACGGGGATGCTGGCGAACCTGGCGGCGTCGCTGCTGATTGTGGTGTTCGGGTTTTTATTTGTCACCGTGTCGTCGCGGATTGTGGGGCTGATTGGGAGTTCGGCGAATCCGATCAGCGGCATGACGATTGCGACGCTGATGGCGACCGCAGCGGTGTTTCTGGTGAAGGGATGGACGGCTCCGGCGTTTGGAGCGCTGGCGATCACAGTGGGCGGGGTGGTGTGCATCGCGTCAGCGAACGCGGGCGATACGTCACAGGATCTGAAGACGGGATACATTGTCGGGTCGACGCCGTGGAAGCAGCAGGTGGCGCTGATGATCGGGGTGTGCGTCTCGACGTTTGCGATTGGGCTGACGCTGAATGCGATGAATCGGGGATTCGAGGAATTTCACCCGATGCAGAAGGCGTGGGATATTTCCGCGGCGCACGACGGGGTACAGAACCAGGGGACATTCACGCGGAAAGAGATTCACGTGCTGCAGCCGGGCGGTACGGCGACGACGCTGGAGGGGAATCAATACATTCTGCTGAACGCGCTGGGGTCGCATGAGCTGGCGGACGGGAAGTATCTCTACAATCCGGCGACGAAATCGATTGACGTGCAGTGGGTGGAGGGAATCGGGAGCGAGAAGGCGGCGGCTCCTCAGGCGCGGCTGATGGCGACGGTGATCAACGGCATCCTGCAGCAGAAGCTGCCATGGGGGCTGGTGCTGCTGGGCGTGTTTCTGGTGATTGCCGTAGAGCTGATGGGGATTCGGTCGCTGACGTTCGCGGTGGGATCGTATTTATCGATCGCGACGACGCTGGCAATTTTTGTGGGCGGCATGATGCGGTGGATGGTGGATCGCGCGGCGGCGAAGGCGGGCGAAGCGACCGAGGAGAGCGAGATCAGCCCAGGGTCGTTGTACGCGAGCGGCCTGATTGCGGCGGGCGGCATTGTGGGCCTGCTGGGCGTGGGGCTGAAGCTGGTGGAGCCGTTTGGGAAGAACATCCTGCAGCTGCACGTGGGTTTTCTGGACCACGACGGGGTGGCGGTGCTGATGTTCGCGCTGCTGGCGGGATCGCTGTATTACTTTGCGCGGAAGCCGCTGAAGAGCTAATTGGGGACCAGGAGCCGGTAGTCTGCAGCTCAAACTGAAGCCGACGAGGGCGAAACTATTTTTTGAGTGGCGCGTCTTCGTGGACAGCGTGAGAGGAACTGGCGATTCAGACCGGTTCCGCGCTGAGGTAGGCGTATGGGCTCTTTTTCTGCAAGGCTTTCTGCTTTTGTTGCCACTCTGCTGATCGCGATTTTCCTGATTCCCGTAGAGGCGCTGGCTGCGCCGAAACCCCTCAACGCGGTTACGGTCCAGGACAAGATCGTGAAGCGCGGCGTGAATGGTTGGATTTGCGTTGATGAGAATTCGGGCGTTGAGCTGGTAGGACGGATCATCGCGATCAATCCTGATTCGTTCACGATGCAGCTGCCGAACGATCCTGAACCCGTGACAGTGAGGTACGCAGAGGTGATCGGTCTGCGCACGGGAGCGTCGCGCGCGTACTGGATCGTGATGGGGGTTGGCATTGCGGCGGTCGCGGGCGGTTCGGTGTGGGGATTTGTGCACATCCACAATCTGGAGCAGCAGCACCAGTTGCCGGGGATGCCGAGTCTGCCGAATCCAGTGCCGTAATCCAGCGAAATATGAGCGAAATACGAGCGGAAGGCAAGCAAAACTCTGCTATCGGGCGAACGATGGTTGGGGGTGTGCGGTTATGCTTTGGGCGTGGGCGCGAGGAAGGAATTTGAGGGCGTGCTGCGACCGGATGGCACGGGGTTGATGTGGACCGTCGTCACCGTTCCATTTGATCCGAAGAAGGTGTGGCCGCAGCGGAAGGGACTGCGGGTGCGGGGTACGATCCGCGGCGTTCACGCTGGTCAGGGGAAAGCCGGACGGGGCACGGCGGAGACGTTTGCGTTTCGGACGTCGCTGTTCCGTGCGCGCGATGGCGAATTCATTCTGCTGGTCAACAAGCAAATGCAAAAGGGCGCGGGCGTGACCCTGGGCAGCGTGGCGGAGATTGTGCTGGAGCCGGACCTGGAGGAGCGGCCGGCGACCACTCCGCCAGAGCTGGAGAAGCTGCTGCGGCAGAGCCGGGGGCTGAAGAAGTTCCACGACGAGCTGAGCGATTCGATGCGGAAGGCGATCGCGGATCTGGTGCAGCAACCGCGGAGGGCCGAGGCGCGCGCAGGGCGGGCGGAGTTATGGGCGGAGCGGATGATGCTGGCGATGGAGGGAGAGCGGGTGACGCCGCCAATTCTGGAAGCGGCGTTCCAGCGGCAGCCGAAAGCGCGAGACGCATGGCGGGCGATGACGCGGGTGCAGCGGCGGAGCCATCTGCTGGGCATCTTTTTTTACCAGAGCCCGGAGTCGCGGCAGAAGCGAGCGCAGAAGGCGGTTAACGAGGCGATGAGGTTGGCCGAGAAGAAGACGGCGCGCGATTAGAGGGATTGCGTGCGCCGCTTCGGGGCGGGCGGCCTTGCGGAAACCGCACCAGTGTGTACGATGCCGAACACAATTGGCTGCGGAGTCTCCTGGCGAGCCGGTTAATGAGTAGTTGCAGGGCTATCGGCAGAGCGGTCAATGGGCGCGATGGCGCGAGCACTGGCTGCCGGGTCTGCGGGTTTCGCTGCTGAAGCCGAAGCGACTTGGTGCGGAGCCGCTGGAAAGGCGCAAAAAACCAACCAGTCGGCGGTCATCTGGAGAACCTGAAGCAGTTTAATTTGAACGGCTTAACCCTGTGACAGTGCAGGATCGGGGCGGGGAGCAAACCGACCGCGGCCGGGAGCGTATTTTGTACGACGGTCACCGGGGCTATTGAATACTTAGATAATACCGGAAGGAGATAACACTGAGGCACGTTAGCAGATATAGTCCTCACTGTAGCCAGGAGTCTCTACAACTACAGCATCAAGTGCAGTACAACTTTGGTTGAGGAGTACAACAGTCATGAAATTTGCCGTTAGAGCTCTCGTTCTCGGAATCTGTGCCATGGGCGCCTCGGCTTCTCTTGCCACTTCCCACGCGAACCTGAAGAGCCAGCAGGCGGTGGTTTCGGCGATGCCGATCCCGACTTGCGGCCCCAAGGGCTGTAATGGAACCGGGAACGCTCTTGTTGCAGCGATGCCGATTCCGACCTGCGGTCCCAAGGGTTGCAATGGAACTGGAAACGCTCTTGTTGCAGCCATGCCAATTCCGACCTGCGGTCCCAAGGGTTGCAACGGAACTGGAAACGCTCTTGTTGCGGCGATGCCGATTCCGACCTGCGGTCCCAAGGGTTGCAACGGAACTGGAAACGCTCTTGCTGCAGCGATGCCGATTCCGACCTGCGGTCCCAAGGGTTGCAATGGAACTGGAAACGCTCTTGTAGCAGCGATGCCGATTCCGACCTGTGGCCCCAAGGGTTGCAACGGAACTGGGAACTAAGAGCCCGGAACCAGTCACTACGGTAACAACCCTACCACGAAAGTGGCAGGCGTCAGGGCCTGTTTCTCGCGGATTTTGCTTGAGATAGCCGCCGTGCCTTCGCTATCCTCGAAAGACTGAGGGAGGCAATGGCGCATCTTCAAGATCTCCTGATCAGGCTTGAGCCAGTGTTGTTGGTACTGGCAGCCTTTTCATTCTTCAGATCGGGCTCTGCGCGCCGGTTGCCAGCCATGGCAACCCTTATTGTTGTGCGCCTTGCTTCGCTGGCCTACCTGGAGGTTGTGTTCAACTTCGGTGGATCGGCTCCGGTTGCCCCGTCTCCTCGGTACGAGGCCTATTTCTACGGATTCTGGATCGGCTACATCGCTTCGGCGGTGTCGATCTTCTTTGTGGTGCAGGAAGTGTTTAAGCGGGTGATGGAGCCGGTTCCCGGCCTGCGCCGCCTCGGCTTGCTGGCCTTCCGGTGGATCAGCGTGGTTTCAATCGTGGTTGCCGTGGGTGCTGTTGCCTTGCCTGCCACTGCGATACCAAGTAATAACGGGGATCAGATCGGGCCCCTGTGCCTGCAGACCATGCGGTGCGTGAGCGTGATGGAGCTCTGCCTGCTGGCCTTCCTCGCATTGTCGATACATTCGCTGGGGCGGTCGTTCCGGAGCCGGCTGTTCGGCATTGGGCTGGGGTTTGGCGTCCAGGCCGCAACCGAACTGATTTTCACGGCGCTCTCCGGGCGCTATCCGGGCCTGGTTTCCAACGCGAACAGCGTGCAGCAGGCCGTGGTTCTGTCCGTCTATGCGATCTGGACGGTGTACTTCCTGGTGCCGGAACCGGCAGCGGAGCGCAACATGATCGTGCTGCCGCCGCAATCGATGCTGGCGCGGTGGAACGCGCTGGCCAAGGGTTTGGGACAGATGCCGGAAGCCGTTCCGGCGACTGCGCCAACGGGCTTCTTCCTGCAGGACATCGAAGGAGTGGTGGACCGGGTGCTTGCCAAGAACCCGGTGGTTGCTCCTCGATAAAGCTGTTCCCTCCTCCTACGCGAAAAGCCCCGGGTTCTCCGGGGCTTTCGTCATTGGGGCAGGAAAGCGGCGGGTGGGGCTGCGAGCAAAGGAAAAGGGCCGGGCTCCCAGGAGTCCGGCCTGTTGTTTTTAAGGCGGTCCGGGGTTATTTCGCCGCGGCTGCGGCAACGGCCTCGATGGCCACAAAGCGGCCACCGCGGCCACGGTCGATGAACTTCACGCGGCCATCGATTTTGGCGAAGAGGGTGTCGTCGGAACCGCGCCCCACGTTGAGGCCGGGCTTGATCTTCGTGCCCCGCTGACGAACGATGATGGAGCCGCCGGTGACGGTCTGGCCGGCGAAGAGCTTGACGCCGAGTCGCTGGGCGTTGGAGTCGCGGCCGTTTCTGGAGCTGCCTAAACCTTTTTTGTGTGCCATTTCGTGATCCTGTATCCGCTCGCGCGGAGTGATTGTGGGGCTACTACGCCGTCAGGCTTTGTAGCTGTCTCCGTCGACCTGAATCTCGCTGATGAGGACCTGGGTGAAACCCTGGCGGTGCCCCTGCAGCTTCTTGTATTGCTTCTTGCGCTTGAAGTGGAAGACGAGAATCTTGCTGTCGCGACCCTGGCGGACCACGGTGCCGAGGACCTTGGCGGACTTCGGCTTGAGAAGCGAGCCGGATTCGGCGGAGAAGCCGAGAACGTCGGCGAATTCAACCTTGCCGTCGTCGGCGGCCGTGAGGCTTTCGACATTGACCAAATCGCCGGGAGAAACCCGGTACTGCTTACCACCAGTGCGGATGACCGCGTACATAATTCCTCCGGCGCCCACGACACGGATTCACCGAAAGCCGGCGGGCGCGACAAAAATCTGAGCTGGGCGGAACTCTTGCACTCCCCGACGGATTGAGCCGCTGGAAAGGGTCCCGGAGACACGCGGGACGGGCAGGATCGCCAAACCTTGTTAGTTTATCGGGCAAGGGCGGGCTGGTCAACCGTTAGGTACGGAGGTTCTGTTCCCCGGGAGGCTTCGGAGTGCTATGCTTGCGGCGCTTCAACGAGTGTGGGCGCTCGGATTGAAGCGGGGGACGGGACGGGCATGAGCACGCAGACGGAACTGAATCCGCAACCAGGGACGGGCGCGGCGACACGGGGAGCGACCTTTCGCAAGCCGGACCGCAGTTTCTGGCAAATCTGGAACATGAGCTTTGGGTTTTTCGGGATCCAGTTTGGCTGGGGCCTGCAGATGGCGAATATGAGCGCCATCTACGAGTATCTGGGGGCGCGGGCCGATCAGATTCCGATCCTGTGGCTGGCGGCGCCGCTGACGGGGCTGCTGATCCAGCCGATTATCGGGCACGCGAGCGATCGCACGTGGGGACGGCTGGGACGGCGGCGGCCGTATTTTCTGGCGGGCGCGATTCTAAGCTCGCTGATGCTGATCCTGATGCCGAACTGCGCGGCGTTGTGGATGGCGGCGGGGATGCTGTGGATCCTGGATGCTTCGATCAACGTGAGCATGGAGCCGTTCCGCGCCTTTGTTGCGGACATTCTGCCGGAGGGGCAGCGGACGAGCGGTTTTGCGATGCAGAGTTTGTTTATCGGACTGGGCGCGGTCATTGCGTCGGCGCTGCCCTGGCTGCTGACAAATGTGTTTCACCTGCAGCAGGCGGCCGGAGACGCGCGCGTGATTCCGACGACGGTGCGGCTCTCGTTTTATATCGGCGCCGCGGTGTTTCTGGGCGCGGTGTTGTGGACGATCGTGACGACGAAGGAGTATCCGCCAGAGGATCTCGAGGCTTTTCGCAAAGCGAAGGCGCAGAAGGCGGGGCTGGGCGCGAATGCGAAGGAGATTGTGCGGGCGATCGCGGAGATGCCGGACACGATGCGCAAGCTGGGGCCGGTGCAGTTGTTCACGTGGCTGGGACTGTTTTGCATGTGGCTGTATTTTCCGGTCGCGGTGGCGCACAACGTTTTCGGGGCAAACGATCCGGCGTCGCCGCTCTACAAGGCGGGCGTGGAGTGGGGCGGAATCTGCTTCGCGGTTTACTCGGCGGTGTGCTTTGGCTTCTCGTTCGTGCTGGCGCCGATGGCGAGGAAGCTGGGGCGCAAGCACACGCACACGCTCTGCCTGTTATGCGGCGCGCTGGGGTTGATGTCGGTGGTGGTGATCCACGACAAATACGTATTGCTGCTGACGATGGTGGGGATTGGAATTGCGTGGGCGAGCACGTTGTCGATGCCGTACGCGATGCTGGCCGCTTCCCTGCCGCCGGAGAGGACCGGCGTCTACATGGGGATCTTCAACTTCTTCATCGTGACGCCGGAGATTTTGGCGTCGTTGTTTTTTGGATGGATCATGATTCATTTTCTGCACAACGATCGCATCTACGCGATCATCGCCGGCGGCGTATTCATGTTGATTGCGGCGGGGCTGATGCAGAGGGTAAAGGATCCGCGGACGCTCAGCGTGCAGGACGTTTAGCTGACGGCCAGGCGGCCGCGGGCGAATGGGCTGAGGTCGAGGGCTGTCTCCTGTCCCAGGGCTTTCTGGGCGAGGGCTTCGCCGATGGCTGCGGAATGCTTGAAGCCGTGTCCGGAGCAGGCAGACGCAAACCAGACGCGGTCGGAATCGATGGCAGAGTCGATGACGAAGCTGTGATCTGCCGTCATCGTATAAAAGCAGGTCATGGTTCTGACCGCATGTGCAGTCACATCGGGGAAGCGTTGCTGCACAAGATCGCGGTGAAAACTTTGCACGTGGTCCTCCCCGATGGCGACAGGGGCTGCATCCGCAGTCGTGGTTGAGTCGAATTGTTCGGTGGCGATCTTGAGACTTTCACCGTCGAGACTGGGAAGGCCGTAGAAGTTCTTTTCCCGGGAGGCGGTGCTCCAGATGAATACGGGCATTCGTTCCGGTGAGAAGAGGTGTTGGCGCTGGCCGATGGCTAACCAATAGAGAATCTGGCGGTAGACCTGGAATGGGTTTGCGGTAAGGCCGCATATCTGCGCCGCCCAACCCGGCATCCAGGGACCGGGAGTCAGGATCACGGAGGAGGCTGCGTAGCTGTTCTTTTCGGTCTGAACCAGAACGTGGCTCGACGAGGGAACGATGGCAGTCACGATTTCACCGCCGTGCATCGTTGCGCCTCGCCGTGTGGCCAGATCCAGGTGGGCCGCGATGCACTTTTCGACGTAGAGATAGCCGGCGCTGGGCTCAAAGTAGGCGGCTCCCTCTGCGCCAACCGGAAAGGCGAACTGCGGGAACCTGTCTCGCACTTCGGCATAGCTCAGGACTTGATGGGGGATCGCGAATTGCCGCGCGGCTTCGACGGTCTGCTGGAAGAACGCTGCGCCTGGACCATGCGTCGCATCATCGGTGAGGATGAGGCCACCCTTCTGAACGAGGAGTTGTTTGCCGGTTGCGGCTTCGAGTTCGCGCCACAGGATGTTGGCGCGCAGGACGAGCGGGACAAACTGGAGACCTTCGCCGATGGCCTGGCGGGTGATGCGGGTTTCGCCGTGGCTGGAGCCGAACTCATGGGGCGGATGAAAGCGATCGATGCCGAGGACGCGCGCGCCGGACAACGCTGCGTGGCAGAAAGCGGCACTACCGGCGGCGCCCAGTCCGACGACGATCACGTCATAGGCGGAGGGTGTCATGTCTACAAGCCGGCCTGGGTTTTGAAGTGGTGGGCGCGGTCGCGGGCAACCGTGAGGTCGGTGCCTTTGTCATCTTTGAGGCGGAGGTTGAGGCTGCCTCCGGGGAGGGAGGAGACTTCGCGGATCCACGCGAGATTGACGAGGGTCGCGCGGTGGATGCGGGCGAATTTTTTCGGGTCGAGTTTCTTTTCCAGCTCGGCGATGGAGTGATCGACGCAGTATGGCTTGCCTTCAGAGACGGCCCAGGTGAGTTTGTCTTCGGCGTAGAAGTGGGTGACTTTGTCGAGGTCGAGGAACCAGAGGCGGTCGCCGAGGCGGGAGGCGATGCGGTCGGGGTATTCGGGTTTTACTTCGCGAAGAACGCCGGTGATTTGGGTGAGGAGAGATTGCAGGTCGGGCTGGGTGGAGGTTTGGCCTGCGCTGCGGAGGCGTTCGACTTTGCTGAGAGCGCGATCGAGGGCTTCGGGTTCGATGGGCTTGAGGAGGTAGTCGACAGAATTTACGCCGAAGGCCTTGAGCGCGTACTGGTCGTAGGCGGTGGTGAAGACGACGATGGGCTGGGTGGGCAGGCGGGCGAGGACCTCGAAGCCGTTGAGGCGCGGCATTTGAATGTCGAGGAAACAGACGTCGGGAGGGTCGGCGGTGAGGGCCGCAACGGCGTCTTCGGGACTGGTGGTTGCGCCGATGACTTCGACGCGGCCGGTGCGATCGAGGAGGCGGCGGAGACGGTCGAGGGCGAGGGGTTCGTCGTCGACGAGATACGCGCGCAGCTTCATACGCGGGGCACGATCATTTCCACGACAGAATAGCCGTCGCGGCGAGAGACGCTGAGGCTGGCGTTGGCGCCGTAGAGGGCGTCGAGACGCTGGACGAGCTTATCGAGGCCGTGGCCGCCGGGGATCGCGGCGAAATCGAAGCCGGGACCGGAGTCGCGGACCTCGATGTAGACGACGTCGTTGGCGGCGCGCGCGGTGACCTGGAATTCTCCGCCATTGGGCTGCGGAGTGATGCCGTGCTTGACGGCATTCTCGACGAGGGACTGCACGGAGAGCGGCGGGACTTTGGTTTCCTGCAACTCAGGCGGGACGTTGACGGAGCAGCGAAGTTTATCGCCGAAGCGGACCCTTTCGATGTCGGCATAGCTTTCGACCATGGCGATTTCCTGGCGCAGCGGGATGAGGGAATGATTGCTGGAATCGAGCGAGGCGCGCAACAGGGTGGCGAGGCGGCCGACGATTTGCTCGGCGCGGGCGGGATCGGAGGCAATGAGGGCGCTGATGGAGTTGAGGGTGTTGAAGAGGAAGTGAGGGTGAATCCACGATTCGAGGGAGCGGAGGCGGGCTTCCGCGGCGAGCTTGCGGGTGCGTTCTTCGGCGAGTTCTTTTTCGTGGAGGCGCAGCTCGGCAACTTCGAGGCGGCCGCGCAGGGAAGCGTAGGCCAGCGCGCCCAGTCCGAAGACGATGGCCAGGGGCAGCGCTACTTTGAGAGTGCGCAGGTACTCAGTCCAAAAGTTCTGGCGAGCAGCAAACCCGAAGAGGGCGAGCAGGGCCTGGGCAGCGAGACAGCCGAGCGGCACGATGAACGTGATGCCAGCAATGGCGACGGCAACGACCGGGAGCTGGCGGCGCGCGAGCCGTTTGGTTATGGCGCCGACGATGACCATGCCGAGGACGCTGGTGAGATTCGCAAAAATCAGGGTGTAGGCGAGCGTTCTCAGAAAGATTTGAAGGGTGGGCAGCTGGCCGGCAACCACCAGGATGAAGAGCACGAGGCCGACGGAAAGATTGGTGACCAGGATCGAGAAGATCCATCGGCCCCGCGGAGAACTAACGAAGGAGGTCATGGGGGCAGCGTCCGTCATTTCGCAGCGACCGGTTCGAAGGAACCGACGCGGAAGACGCTGAGGGGCTGCGCGGCGTCCTGGCCGGGGAGCTTCAACTCTCCGTTGACTTCCTCATTGATGGTCGCGTACTCGATCTGTTTTGTGGCGAGGGAAACCCAGATTTCGCCCCAGTAATCGCTGCGGGCCTGCATGGTCATGCCGCTCATAGCAATCTGTACGGGATTGAGGTAGGCGCGGTAGTCGATGACGGCACATTGCTGGCCATTGCGTTGGGAGAGGCCGACCCACTCGATGACCACGTTTTGGTTGTGGAATGTCCCGATGCTCGGCATGTTGACGTCCTGATTGTCGAGGATCCGGAGAGGCTGGTTGAGCTGGAGGCGGTCGAAGAACCCTTGCCCGAACCACTCGAACATGCCGGTATCCCACACGAGGTTACGCTCCATGACGGCGGTCGGGGGGAAGGATTTGAAGAAATCCGGGGCCAGGGTTGCGCCCATATCGTTGCGATAACGGAAGCCTTCCATGAAGTCGAGCTTCGGAGTCGCAGGGAAAGGACCGGTGGCGCCATCCACTTGCGCATCGACGACGTTGTTCCACTGGACTTCTCCGTTCGGCAGGCCGCGGGTGTAGTCGCCGGTGACCTGCTGGCGGTGAATGACCTGGCCCGTACGATTGGCTGAGTAGTAGATGACGGAGAAATGGTAGGCGCGGGGGCCAGCGTCTTTGACGGCGGTGCCGTGGGGCAGTTCCCAGGTTTGCGGTGACGGCGACTGCGCGTGGAGGGGTTGGGCGAGGAGCATCGAGCCCGCGCAAAGGATGATGGGAAGGAAGTGGGTTCTGAATAGCATCGGATATTACCTCTCAGCGTGGAGTGTGCGGCCGGGAGGGTGCCTGGGGCACGCACTTTGCGATGAGGGGCGGGGATTGCCGACGGCAGGCTGGGAGGAAGGGATGAGTCGCTACCAGGCGATGTCGACGTGTTTGGTTTCGGGACCGGAAAGCGCGCCGATCATGAGCAGGAAACCGCCCAGGGCAAAGAGGGCCACTTCGGTGTACTCGTAGGGCATGCCGAGGGCTTTCAGTCCCAGCATGTAGAACGACGAGAAAGCCGGGATGATGGTGGCGGCGCTGTAGCCGATGCCGTAGCCGCAGGCACGCACGCCGGTGGTGAAGCGCTCATTGATGTAGGCGGTGACGAAAGCCCAGACCGGCGTGGCGCAGAGATTGATGAGCGTGACGAGCACGACGATCTCGACGGTGCTTCTGTAGCCGGACTTCACGAGCACGTAATAAAGGATGGGACCGACGGTGCATCCGGCAAGGCCGAGCAGAGCCAGGACGGTTCTGCGCCCGATGCGTTGGCCGAGGATGCCGAAGGGGACGAACACGAACATCATGATCAGGTTCTCGATAAGCTGCGCGTTCGTGACCACGATGTTGTTGACGTTGCGGAGAGCGAGGACGCCAGGAAGGATGGAGGTGACGGTGTTGAGCGTGAACCACGCGCCGCTCATGACGAGGAAAACCTGCAACAGCACGCGGGGATTGTCGCCGCGACCGAGTTCTTTGAGAGGCGAGCGGACTTTTTGCGCTTTGGCCCAGACTCTGCTCTCCGGAACATGGCGCCAGGCATAGAGGAAAACACCGGCTGCGAGCAGGGCTCCGATGAAAAACGGAATGCGCCAGCCCCACACGGCATAGGCGGAGTGCGAGGAGCCTGCGGGAATCCAGCGCAGAAGCGCGGTGGTGAGCAGCGACATGACGGCCAGGGAAATAGGAAAGCCGGTGTGGATGAAGGCGGACCAGATGCCGCGCTTGGCTTTCGGGGCGTACTCCATGGCGAGGGGATTGGCGCCGGTATATTCGCCGCCGAGGAAGACGCCGTCGACGAAGCGCAGGACGATGAGGAGCGCGACACTGGCGAGTCCCCAGGTTTCGTACCCGGGCAGCAGGCCGATGAGGAACGTGACGAGTGCGAATCCGGCCATGGAGATGAGGGTGACGCGACGGCGGCCGATTTTGTCGCTGTAGTGGCCGAAGAGCGCGGCGCCAACGGGACGACCGACCAGCGAAAGCGCAAAGACGATGTAGAACAACGTGGATTGCAGCGCCGGACTCAGCGTGGGCGGCTGGAAGTAGACCATGGCGGGGCCGAGCGCGATGACGGGGAGGTAGGCGTCGAACATGTCGACGAAGAAGCCGACGAAGGCAGCGCGGAGGGCTCGCTTGCCGGCCAGCTGAATCACGCGGGCAGAGTGGAGATCGGCCTGGAGAGCTTCATCGATGGCGAATGCTGGGTCGGCCATGGGGTGGGAGGATTATAGGTCGGAAGGAAGAGCACCCGACAGGAAACCGTGGCCAGTCACGTTTTCAATCCGGGGGTTGGCGTTGGGTGGAGCGCAGCTTCCAGAGAAGTTGGCGGAGAAGTCCGAGCCAGTGGTGGAGATCCGACGGCGTGAGCGCGAGGTGGCGGACCAGGCGGCGTACTTTTGCCTCGATGGTGGCTGGAGTAACGCGATGTGGGTAGCCGTTGATGGAGAGCGCTTCGAGGAGAAGGTCGATGAGACGTTCTTTTTCTCCAGCAGTGGCGAGCGGGGACTCGGATGCAACCGCTTCTGGTTCGGCCTGGCGGATGAGTTCGTATAAGACAATGGCGACGGACTGGCCGAGGTTCATGGAGGGGTGTTCGGGACGGGTGGGAATACGGAGCAGGAGCTGGCAATGGCCGAGGTCGTGATTGGAGAGGCCGACCTTTTCGGATCCGAAGAGGATCGCGACTTTGGAACCGGAGCCAAGCTGGGCCTGGATCGTTGGGGCGGCGGTTTCAAGGGTCGAGACCGGCTCCAGCAGATTGCGCTGGGCACCGGTTGTGCCGACGACGAGGGTGCAGTCGGCAATGGCATTAGGTAGGTGATCGAATTGCTCGGCTGCAGCCAGGACGGACTCGGCATCAACGGCCGACTTCGCCTCCTGAAAAGCGACGGGGTAAGGATGCACCACGCGCAGGCGGGAGAATCCGAAGTTGGACAGGGCGCGGGCGGCCGCGCCGATGTTGAGGGGGTTGCGGCTGTTGACGAGGACGACGTGCAGGCGATCTTGTTCCGCGGGGCTGAGCACGAAGGGTCAGTCTAAGGCGAATCGGGACGGGTGGCCATTCTGCAAAGATTCCTCATCTTCGGCCCCGTTCCTCGCGTCAGATGAGGGGAGGGCGAATCGTGGACACCAACGAGTACAAGCGCAGGCTGCTGGAAAAAGAGAAGGAGCTCGTCAAACGAAGGGAAGTTGTGGCTGCGGAGGCGCGCTCAGAGACGGGAGCCATCGAAACCGGAGACAAAAGTGTCACCGATGCGGACGAGGGCGAGAAATTCGGCGAAGCCGACATGGATACGAATCTTCTGCAACAGGTGCGCGACGCTTTAGGCCGAATCGAAAATGGAACTTTTGGTAAATGCATTGTCGATGGCCGCCCGATCAGCGAGAAGCGGCTGGAAGCCATTCCGTGGACTCCATACTGCCGGAAGCATGAGCAGGAATCGGAACGGTCGCGTGGGGTGCGGACACCGACGTTGTAAGCCGCGATGATGCGGCGCCGTGGCCTCACTTCGTTTTCGCTGCTCCGGACGTAATTCCCCAGCGATAGATCATCTCGACGTAGCCGAGCTGGATGTTCTTGCCGTTGGGGTAAATCGTTCCGACAACGCTCTTGCCCCATCCGTAGCCGTAGTAGCTGTTGAGGGCGACGTTTTTGGTGGCTTGCCAGTCGGAGCTGATGTCGGCGACCGACGCGAAGGACGTGTGGCCGTTGGCGGGGCGGCCGGTAAATCCGAAAACTTTGTTGTCGAAGGCGCCGCCGCCGAGATACCAGAGGTCGTGGCTGGAGGTGAGGTCGAGCCAGTGGAGGTCGCTGCGGACATCCCAGGTTTTGTAAGGCTTGTCAACAAACTGAACGAAGCTGTCGGTCGAGTTCATGGCGTTGTAGAAGGGCAGGCGGGCGTAGACGCGCGGGGTGGGCAGGACCTGGAAGAAGGTGTTGTTCTTGGAGTCGGTGGGATCGTTGTCGCCGGTGGCGCGCCACCATCCGCCGCGGAACCATGGCTTGGTGGGAACGCTGGTGAAGCGGTAGCCGCCTTCGAGAGCAGCAGCGCCGGCGCTCTGGGTCAACGCGCCCCAGTTGCCGTTCTGCAACGCACCCCAGAACACAAAGTCGAATGTGCCGGGACCGGTGGGCTGGGTGGCGATGAGGTCGCCGCCATACGTGCCGAGGCGGATGTTCTTGTGGTCGGTGGCGCGAACGGCGAGGGGGCGGTTGTCCGTTTTGGTGATGCCAGTGCGGCCATCGTGATAGCCGATGCCGAAAGCGCGCGCGATGATGCGGCCGTTTGCGGCGGAGCGGGAGAAGCCGAGGTATTGCGTATCGACGTTGAGTTCAGGGTTGCCATTCATGTTGAAGACGCCCTGATCGGCGCGGGCGGCCATGGCGGTCAGGTCCCAGGAGCCGGAACCGTAGTGGGCGTCGATGCCGTCAAGGCTGCGCATGGCGTTGGCAAAACCGAAATTGCCGATGAGGCGCTGCTGGACGCGGTTGTTCTGGAGCCAGAGGACGGTGGAATCTTTGGGATGGAGCTCGACTCCGTCGAAGAATTCGAATCGTCCGGCTCGGATGCTCTTATCGGGAGCGCCGGTGTAGCGGAGGAATCCCTGCTTGAAGAAGGCAGCAGCGGGCTCGGTATTATTGCCGTTGGCGGCATAGTAGGTGCCGCCGAGCCCGAGCTGGCCCTGCGCGGAGACGGTGGCAACCGAGTCGCTGGGCACGCCTCCCACCCAGGCCTGCGCGAGCTCAGCCTGCCAGTCCCAGTGATGGATGCGCTGGGCGACGCTGATGCGGAGAAGAGACTGCAGGTAGGAATAGGAGTCGTTGGAGGGCGGCGCAGCGAACCACTGCCAGTTGTCGTTGCGGGCGCGCTCATAAATGGAGAAGGTGACGGGGTGCGCGGGCGCTGCAGCTGGGGTGGCCGGCGCAGCGGCGTCGGGTGCGGAGACCACGGTCTGAGCGGCAGCGACGGAAGCGAGCGAAAAAAGGCAGAAAAGTCCTGCGTTGACTCTGAGCATAGGTTTCGCAAGGATGCCGGATTGACGCTGCAGTCAACAACCAACCTTAGATGGATTTGTGGGTACGACCAGGGGGCGATGACGAAGAGGGTTCGGAGCGGAGTGCGTGACTAGAAGCTGGCGCCGCCGATGTTGGGCTGGTTGCTAACGACTTCTTTGCCGCCGCTGCGGCCGATGACGTAAATGTCGCCGGGGAGGGCGGGCAGAGTCTGGGGGTTGGTCCAGAGCCAGACGCGTTGCTGGCTTTGCCAAAGTCCGCAAAGGGCAGCGTTGTCGATTTGGTACGACGGAGTCGGCGGAGGGCCGTTGGTCACTTTGACGGTGACCTCGGTCTGCACGTGGACGGCTGTGGCGCAGGGAGGGGCGGAGGCGCTCGACGCGGCGGGTGGAGTGAGGAGGAGCACGGAGCGTTCGAGATAGAAGGCGAAGGAGGAGGCGTTTTCGAAGGGACCATTCACGACGACGAACTCGCTGGAGCGGACTTCGGGCTTGATGGCTTCGGCGAGGATGGCGGAGGAGAGTACCGGGGAAAAGATGTTGAGCGCAAGATGCGCCGCGATGAGGATCGCGACGATCATGCCGGCGAGGAAGCAGTTGGCCATGCGGGCGTTGTCGCGAAGGCGGTACCAAAGGCAGGCTGAGACGCCGACGAGGAGAGCGAAGAGGGTGATCCAGAGCGGGACTTTGAAGGCGCCGATGGCGGATCGGGTGAGGTCGAAGAGAAAGCCAAAGAAGACGGCGTGATGGCCCGCGGCGTTGGGGCGGAGGAGGGTAGCAATGTCGGTTCCGGGCGCGGGCCGGGGCGCGACGACAAGGAGGTAAGCGACAACAGCGGCTGCAGCCATGCCGAGGAAAAAGAGGATCCATGCGGCGACGCGGCCCTGATGGTGAGGGAGCGACTCGTCTTCGGCAAGCCAACCGCCGGCGAGCAGGGCCATGGGCGGGAGCGCGGAGACCAGGTTAAATTCCTGGCGTGCGGCGAAGCCGAAGAAGACGAGAACGGCGAGGATCCAGAGAACGCAGAGGAGACGCGCCTGGTTGCGACGGTCGGGATCGGGTGAGGCACGGCCAATGCGGAGAGCGCGAAGGGTAAAGATGGACCACGGGGCGATCCAGAGAAGAGGCAGCAGCCAGAAGACGAGGAGGGGGACACGTCCGCCGGCCATGGGCGGCAGCAGAGCGACCATCGCGTCGCGAACATTGGCCCTGTCAACCGCGATGTGCCAGGGCAAAACGACGGCGAGAAAAGCCGCAACGGCGGGGGCAATCTGCCAGCGGGCGAAATATTTCAGGTTGCCGGTGAAGAGCAGATAGAGAAAAGCGATCACCAGCGGAAGAACGGCGCCGGCAAGCCCCCGAGTAAGGACGCCGAGCGCGCAACAGACGGCAAACCCGATGGTGCTTTCGAGGATGTGCTTTTCCTGTTGCAGCGAGCGCCAGAAGAAGTTGAGCGCGAGGGTGATCCAGAGACAGAGGAAGACGTCGCGCAGGAGCAGATGGCCGAAGAGGAAGATTCCGCAGGAAGTGAGAAGGGTGAGCGCGGCGTAGAAGGCCGCGGCGGGCGAGTGGAAGAGGCGGCGCCCGAACGAGAAGGTGGCGATGAAGAGCGCCAGAGCGCCCAGGGCCAGGGGCACGCGCGCGGCCCAGTCGCTGACGTCGAAGACGCCGAAGCTGACGGCGACGGTCCAGTAGAGCAGGGGCGGACGCTGGGAGTACCGGATCCCGTTCGCCCAGGGACTGATCCAGTGGCCGCCGATAACCATTTCACGGGCAATGACCGCGGTGAGGGCGTCAGAGCCGTCGAGCAGAGGAGGCGTGAAGATGGAGAAGGAGGCGTAGAGCAACACCCACAGACCGAGCAGGGGAAACACGAATCGCTTGGCCGTACGCAGGGTGGTCATCGGGTACAGGGTACAGCCTACAGGGGGCAGGGTACAGGACATACGCGGTGTTGGTGCGGGCGTGAGTCAGTCGAGAGATTCCTGGCTGACCATGGTGGAGGCCCAGCGCACCGATTCGGCATACAGGGCGGCGATGGCGTCTTCGGCAAGGCCGAGCTGCTGGCCGATCTCCTCACAGCGACCCCAGTCGCAGGATTCAAGGCTGCGGACGAGAGCGAGGGCAAGGCCGGGACGGCTTTGAGCGCCGGCGAGCGCCAGTTTCATGTCATTGCCGATGGGGAGGGTTTGCAGGATGCGGTGGAAGGGCGTCTGCAGGAGGACATCGAGCAGGGAGAGCATGCCGAGGAGGTAGAGCTGGGCCGGATCCTCAGAGAGAGCGGGCGCGATGCGCTCGCAGAAGCTGGCGCGGGCGAGGACCATGGAAGTGATGGCGGGGGTGCGCTGAGCGCCGGCGGCGCCGGCCATGGCAACGGTAATCATGCGGCGGAGAGCATCTTCGCCAACCATGAGCAAGGCTTCGTTAATGGTGGTGATGACGCCGGGATGGGCCTGCAGGGCAGAGTTCGCGAGCCGGAGCATACGATAGCAGAGGGAGGCATCGGTGGAGATGACCTTTTCGAGTTTACGGAGGTCGGAGGGGCCGCGCTGGAGCTGGGCAAGCAGGTTGAGATAAACGAGGTGGTTCGGAGGAAGGGCCCGGGCCTCCACCAGGACGGGCTGGGAAAAGAAATAGCCCTGAAAGAGGGTGCAGCCCTCGGATTTCGCGATGCGCAACTGAGTGTCGGTTTCGATTTTTTCGGCCACGAGCCGGGCCTGGGTGCCGGAGGCCAGGGCGTAGATCGCGCGGCGGGCGAGAAAGTCGGCGGCCATGAAGTCAATCTTGATAAAGTCGGCGAGCGCGAGGAAGGGAGCGCGCGCGGGTCGCGGCAGAAAACCGTCGAGCGCGAAACGGTAGCCTTTGGACTTGAGCGTGAGGCAGCAGTTGATCACCTCGGGATCGGGATCGACGTCTTCGAGGATTTCAACCACGGTCGACTCAGGGGGGAGCAGAGTAATGAGGCCGTCGACCAGGGCCGTGCGCGTGCAGTTGACGAAGGAGGCGGCGGGATTCTGATCGGGAATGAGCATCAGCCAGTGGTCGACGACCTCCCGCGTGGCCTGCTCGCGATCGCCGGAGAAGTGGTCGGCATTGCCGGCGCGGTAGATGAGTTCGTAGCCGAAGAGGTGACGGTCGGCATCGAGGATGGGCTGGCGGCCGAGGAAGCGGCTGGGGGGGCGGGAAGGCGCGGCGGTTTCCACTGCTGTGCACTGCTTTTCGAATGGCCGAGGAGCGGTTGCGGGCATGCGCATTCTGGGAACGCCGGAGCGGATGTATCCTGCGGACGGTCCAATGGTGTTATCGGAGACTTCGATGGATTTCGTGAGACCGCGCAACCAACGTGCGATAAGAGATCACTGTGGGGAGGGCAGATCAGGGAACGATTTCCTGGCTCACCATGCTGGAGGCCCAGCGCAATGACTGGGCATACATGGCGGCGATAGCGCCTTCCGCCAGGCCGAGCTGATGCTGGATTTGCTCGCAGCGGTTCCAGTCACAGGCTTCGAGGCTGCGGACCAGTTCGAGGCCGCGGCTGGCGGAGCTGCGATCGCCCTCGAGAGCCGATTTCATAGCGGGGGTGATGGGGAGCACCTGAAGGATGCGGGACAGGGGCGTTTCGAGCAGGACGTCGAGCAAAGAGAGGATGCCAAGGAGGTAGAACTGCGCGGGCTGCTCGGAGAGCGACGGCGCGAGGAGCTCGCAGAACTGGGCGCGAGAGAGGGCCATGGAGATGAGCGGGAGCGAGCGATGGGCGGTGAGAGCGCCGGCCATAGCCACGGTGACCATCTTCCGAACCGCTTCATCGCCGACCATCAGCAGCGCTTCGCGAACGGTGGAGATGACGCCGGGATGCGCCTGGAGCGCCGAATTCGCAAGACGCAGAACGCGATAGCAGAGCGAGGCATCGGCGGAAATGAGCTTATCGATCTTGCGCAAATCGGTGGGGGAATGATGGAGTGCGGCAAGCAGCTTGAGGTAAGCGAAGTAGTTCTGGGGGATGGTGTGGGAGCAGAGGAGCACGGGCAACGAAAAGAAATAGCCCTGAAAGAGAGTGCAGCCCTCAGAGACGGCAATGCGCAGCTGGATATCGGTTTCAATTTTCTCGGCGAGGAGACTAGCGCCGCTGTCAGCTGCCATGGCATAGATTGCGCGTCGGAGATCGAAGTCCGCTGACAGGAAGTCAATCTTGATGAAGTCGGCGAAGCGGAGGAAGGGAGCACGTGAAGACTGAGGGAAAAAGCCCTCGAGCGCGAAGCGGTATCCCAGTTTTTTGAGGGCGAGACAGGACTCGATCACCTCAGAATCGGGCTCAATATTGGGGAGAATCTCAAGGACAGTGGACTCGGAGGGAAGAAGCGTGACCAGGCCATCGACGAGGGCGGCGCGGGTGCAGTTCACAAAGGAAGCGGAGCGGGCGGAGTCGGGAATGAGCAGCAGCCAGTGGTCGATGACCTCGCGCGTCGCCAGATCGGGATCGCCCGAAAAATGATCGACTTTCCCGGCGCGGTAGAAAAGCTCGTAGCCGAAGAGGCGGCGCTGGGCGTCGAGAATGGGTTGGCGTCCGAGGTAGCGGCTCGGCGCAGTGATGGGCGCGGCCGGGGCGGGCGCCTTTGGGGGCGTTCCGGGTTGCGGCAGGGGGGCGACGGATGTCATGCGCACTCAGGCTCGCGCCAGCAGAATCCTCTGGCTCGGCGATTCACCTGGTCTATCGGCAGCGGCGAGGTTTCCATGAGAGACACTGAGGAGCCCGGGTCGATGGCTCCGGTACACTGCTGAAAGCTCGATGGGACCAGGCGGAACGATCCACCAGCTGCGGAAATTTCGATTCGAGCGCCCACAGAAGATCGCTGCGGTGATGCTGCTCCTTCTGTTGGGGCAGTGCCTGTGGGTGAGCGCGCGCCAGCCGCTTTCGGAGACGGATTATCAGTTCGCTCGCTGTGGTCGTGAGATGTGGGAGCGGCCCTCGCCGCTGACGGGCTATTTCACCACCTGCGGGAATATTCGCGACGGAACGCTGGCGTACCGAGCGGCGGGGTTGCCACTGACGCTGGAACGTATCGTTTTCGGACAGGCAGAAACGACCTCGACGTGGGAAATGCGGCATGAGGTGGGCGCGATCAAGCTGGTGCTGCGGCTGCCCTTCATTCTGGCGGGGCTGGCGCTGGGGGCGTGCCTGTGGTGGGTGACGCGGCGGCTGTTCGGTAACGAGGGCGGTTACGTTTCTCTGGTTCTGTATTGCTCTTCGCCGGCGGTGGTGCGGGCGTCGACGTACCCCAACAACGAAATCCTGGCAGCGCTGGGCGTTTTTTCGGTGATTTACACCGCAATTGGGGTTGGGCACGCGCTGCAGGGACCGAAGAAGAAATGGCGGCCGCGCATTGTTCTGCTGACGATTGCGTTAGGGTTCACGGCAGCGGCGCATTTGGCGGCTTTGGTGGTGGCGCTGGCGTTCACGGTGATTTTCATGGCGTGGGTGGCGGAGACGCGACGAGCGTACATTCCGACGCTGCTGATTGTGTGGGTGCTGGGGGCGTTTTTCCTGCTGTTCGCGTCGTATGCGTTTCATCCAGACGCGTTCAGCTACGTTTTCCGGAGCGCGGCGGGGCGGATGTGGGTTTCGCTGGAGCCGGCGAAGTGGTTTTTCTCGAATCCGGCGAACGCGGCCTTCACGGTGGGGCTGGTTGGAGCGCTGGCGCTCTACGTGGTGGCACGGCGGTCGCGGTATTTTGGGAACACGGCTCCCCTGCTGGTGGGCGCGCCGCTGATGGTGCTGGTAACGACGGGCGTCGCGTCGGAACCGTGGTTGTGGGCGCTGCCGTTTCTGATCACGTTTGTGGGCGGGGTTTTCGCTGACGCCCTCGAGACGCCGCGGCGGAAGGTGTTTCTGTGGGCGACTGGGGTGATGCTGGGGGCGCAGGCGGGGCTGTGCGTGGCGAGCGTGTGGGGGATGAGTGGGTAGGCGTTCGATGGAGATGACACAGGTACTCGGGAGCTTGATCCTCGCCGCTGCGATGGGCGCCGGCGCGATGGGACAGGCGGCAGTGCCCGCCTGGTGCCGGACTCTTCCGCGTCCGGAATACAAGAGCCTTGAGCGTGTGCCGGTGAAGGATGGGTGGTTTGAGGTGTATCGGGTCGCGCCGGATACGTTTGCGATTTACGAACCGCATCAGTCCGAAGAGACGATCAGCTATCTGATCGTCGGGCGCACGCGGGCGATGCTTTTCGACACGGGGATGGGGATCGGCAATTTGAAAGCGCTGACGGTCGAGCTGACTCGGTTGCCAATTGTGGTGCTCAACTCGCATACCCACAACGATCACGTGGGCGACAACTGGCAATTTGACACGGTCTACAGCATGGATACCAGCTTCAGCCGGCGCAATGCGCAGGGTTCGCGCGAGGCCGCGCAGGCTGAGATTCGGCCGGGAGAGACTTGCGGCACTTTGCCCACGGGGTTCGATCCAAAAGCGTATGCGACGCGTCCGTGGAAAATTACATCCTTCGTCCACGATGGCGAGTGGATCGATTTGGGAGGGCGGCGGTTACAGATTATTGCCACGCCAGGTCACACGCCGGACGCTATCTCGCTGTTTGAGCCTGAGAAGGGGTTGCTGTTCACCGGGGACACGTTTTATCCGGGGACGATTTGGTTGTATCGTCCGGAAACAGATCTGGCAGCGTACGACCGCTCGGTGCGGCGGCTGGCAGCACTGGCTCCGGAGGTGAAAATCGTGCTGGGCGCGCACAATGTTCCCGTGGCATCTCCCTCGGTGCTACGGCAACTGGTGGTTGCGTTTGAGACGGTGCGGGCGGGGAAAATTGCCCCGGAACCGGCGGGCACTGGGAAGGTCACCTATAAGGTGGGTGACATTTCTTTTCTGATGCGTGCCCCTTAGCTAGGTGACGGCGGGGACAGCGGGGGATTCGGCGCGGAGATCGCGGACCCGCTCGCCAATGGCGTACTTCAGCTTCTCGACTCCGAGCCCGGTGACGGCGGAGATGGCGTAGAACGGCAGCTTACGTCGCTTGGCCATCGTCTCTAATTTTTTGAGCTTGGCAGGATTGGCGATGTCGGCTTTGGAGGCAACGACCATCATCGGCTTCTCGTCGAGGCCGTGGCCGAAGCTTTTCAGTTCTTCCATGATGACGCGGAAATCTTCGACAGGATCGGGGCGGCCGCTCGCGTCGGAAACGTCGACGAGGTGGACGAGGATCCGAGTCCGCTCGATGTGGCGGAGGAACTGGGTGCCGAGGCCTGCGCCGAGGTGCGCGCCTTCAATGAGGCCAGGGATGTCAGCGACGACGAAGCTTTGTTCGTAGGGGGCTTCGCCGATGGAGACGACGCCGAGCTGCGGCTCGAGGGTGGTGAAGGGGTAGTCGGCAATTTTGGGACGCGCGGCTGAGATACGGGAGATAAGGGTCGACTTGCCGACGTTGGGATAGCCGACGAGGCCAACATCGGCGAGAACGCGCAGTTCGAGACGATAGGCGCGTTCTTCGCCCGCGCGTCCGAGTTCGTGCTCGCGCGGGGCCTGGTGGGTGGGAGTGGCGAAGTGCTGGTTGCCGCGACCGCCGCGTCCACCGCGCGCAATGATGAGGCGTTCATCGGGACGGGTGAAGTCGTGGATGAGCTGGCCAGTGTCAGCGTCGAAGAGCATAGCGCCAACGGGAACTTTGAGGATAGTGTCTTTCGCATCGCGGCCGGTGCAGTTGGAACCCATGCCGTGCTCGCCGCGCTCGGCTTTGTGCTCGGGATTGAAGCGGAAGTAGACGAGGGTGTTATGGCGCTGGCTGGCTTCGAGGATAACGTTACCTCCGTGTCCGCCGTCGCCCCCGGAGGGTCCGCCGCGAGGAACGAACTTTTCGCGGCGAAACGCCATGCATCCATTACCACCGTCACCGGCCTTGACCCGAATTTTGGCTTCATCAATAAACATTCGCTGTTTCCAGTTTAGCGAAAGGGCTACGCTCGACTCACTTACCAGAAGACAGGCAATGGACTGGCCCGCGCCGGCCCGCTTCGCGAAGAGGAAACGTGCGTCTCCCCCGACTTCAGAAGACAGCCTGGCTGGCGCTTTTACTTGCGCCCGCCATCGGCATTTGTGCAGGGCAGTCGGACACCGGCGGCTCGGTGGCGGGACGCGTTGTGGACGAGGCGGGCAAGGGGGTGAGCGCCGCCCTGGTGCGCATGGAGAACGCGACAACGGGAGAAAGCAGCGACGCGGTTTGCGATCTGCGGGGAGATTTCCGCTTCGGCGAGGTCACGCCGGGCGGGTACACGCTGCGGGTGCACGCGGATGGATTGTCAGAGTGGGAAGCCGACAATCTGGAGATCGGGCTGGGAACGGCGGCGCGGTTGAACGCGCGGCTGACACCGGCCTGGGTTCACCGAACCATCCTGGTGGATGCGGGATTCGCCGAAACGGGATCGAACCGGCAAGCAGATGGAGCCCGCGAAGACAGCAGTGAGGCGATGCAGGTGCTGCCGAACAACGGACAGCATTGGACGAACCTGGCAGGACTGCTGGGAGGGGCGGCGAGCGGGGAGGACGGCGACCTGAGCTTTCGCGGGCTCAGTCCGCTCATGAACAGCATCGCGGTGGACGGGACCGACAACAACCTGGCGTTCAGGGGGCGAGAGCGCGGATCCGAAGGAAATGGATTCGCGACAGCGCAGTCGGCGGCGGGCGCGTTTCAGGTGAGCGGGAACGGATTCACCGCGGACTATGGGCGGGCGGCGGGCGGCACGATCAATACGGTGACGAAAAGCGGTTCGAACCGAATGCATGGGCAAGCGGTGTTCTACGACCGCGGGGCAATTGGGCAGGCATTCAACGCGTACAGCAAAACGATGCAGATGGAGCCAGCGGGCACGGCGGTGACGTCTACGGGGCAGCCGGTGATGTACCTGAACGGGCAGCCCATCACCTATGTCGAGGTTCCCTATCATGCGCCGGATCGGCGGCAACAGTGGGAAGTTTCCGCAGGCGGGCCAATTCGGCGGGATCGGGCTTTCTGGTTTTTTGCGTGGGAGCTGCATGAGCGCAACGATCCGGCGGTGGCTCGCGCCAATGAGCCGGACGTTTTTTTTGCTCCGCCTTCGGCCGCAACGCTGGCGACGCTGGAGTCGCGGATCGCGAACAGCGCCAATCCCATCGTCACGAGTTGTGGAGGGGGCGCCGGCACCGCATCGGGATCGACCGCCACAGCGGCGTGTGCGTATGCGACGGTGCTCGCGCAATTGAACGGGATGCTGGGGACGGTTCCGCGCTCAACCCGGCAGACGATTTTGTTTCCGAAGATCAACTGGCGGATGAATGAGCGGAATCAGGTGGTGGTGCAGTACAACCGGATGCGGCGGACCGCGCCGCACGGCGCGCTGAGCGGGGCGTCAGAAACGGACGCGATCGGGAGTTTCGGCAACAGTTCCACGAGCGACGATGCGGCGGTGGCGCGGTGGGAATTCTTTGCCACGCCACGTTTGCTGAGCAGCGCGCGATACCAATACAGCCGGGATGTTCTGTCGCAGTCGCCAGGGGCGGCGAGCGCATTCGAACAGCAGTTCGCTGACAATGTGTGGGGGCTGGCGCCCGAGGTCTCGATCGATCGCAGCGAGGGGTTGAGTTTTGGGACTCTGTCAACGGTGAACAAACGCGAATACCCTGCGGAGACACGCCAGCAGTTGATGGATGCGGTCACGTGGATTCACGGGAGGCAGGCGCTGCGATTTGGGTACGACTACAACTATGTCGAGGATGCCATCGAAGGGTTGAACGAGGAGAACGGCGCATATAGCTATGCGACCCTGGGCGATTTTCTCTCCGACATGCTGGCGCCGGACCGTTGCGACGGGACGACGACGGGAACCGGATTTTATCCGTGCTATGCGCGGTTCCGGCAGGCGGTGGGCAGCGCGTCGTGGAGTTTCGAGACGGCGGATTATGCGGCCTATCTCGCCAATGAGTGGAGAGCCGGAGCGAGGCTGACGCTGACCCTGGGCGCACGCTACGAATATCAACGCTTGCCTGATACAAATCCGGCGCTGGTGAACGCGGCGATCCCGGAGACGGCGCGTCTGCCGCATAACCGGAATGGATTTGGACCGCGGGGCGGATTCGCGTGGGACGTTTTCGGAAAAGGGCGGACGGTTTTGCGCGGGGGATATGGAATCTACACAGCGCGCGTGCCGAACGCGACGGTGTTTAGCGCGCTGACGTCGACCGGGGCGGCGGGGGCGCCGCGGACATATTCCTATCGCCCGATGGACGTGGCGGCACCGACATTTCCGCATGTATTTTCGAGCGATGAGACGCCGTATACCGATCCCGCTGCACCGAATCACAATTCGACGGCACCGGAGGCGGTTTATTTCGATTCGCATTTTCGGCATGCGCAGATCAACCAGGCAGAGGTGTCACTGGAGCAGGAGTTGGGGCATCGCACGGCGATCACGTTGACAGCGATGGCGACCGACGCGCACGACTTGACCCAATTTATCGATACGAATATCGATCTGAACGATGTGGCGACTGTTTTTTACAGTGTGCAGGCTCCGGGAAATGCAGGGAACATCGGGCCGCTGGGCAACGCGACGAGCGGGGTCTCCGGATACACCAGCATGGTGTATGAGCCGCAGCGCTTCTACTACCAGCGGGTGAATCCGGCGTACGGCGCGATTACCGACATGATTAGTGAGAGCAACTCCAGCTATCGCGGAGCGATGGTGCGGCTGGAACAGCGGCTGAGGCGGGCGCTGAGCGTGAATGCGGCGTACACGTGGGCGCATGCGATCGACGACAACCAGAATGAGGCGACGTTTGCGGAGCGGAACGACGTTTACGATCCGGCCAACCTGCGGCTGGAGCACGGGACCTCGAATTACGATGTGCGGCAGCGAGTAGCGGGGGGGATCGTAGCGCGCGAACCATGGCGGATGGAGGGACCGGCGGGTTGGTTGTTTGGCGGGTATTCACTGGCGGCCACTGGCGCGTGGCGGACTGGACTACCCTGGTCTATGCGGACGATGGGAGCAGTGCCGACGCCTTCGTGCTCGTATGAGAACTGGCTGAATGCGGGCGGAGCGACGGCCGACGGCGCCAATTGCCTGAAGGTGGTGCAGCAGCCCGACGAGACGTTCACGGATAACACGGCGGGAATGGCGGTCCCGATTGCTAGCCTGGGAAGGAGCCTGAACGGATCGGGGGGCGAGGATCTGATTCCGCCGATCGGGCGCAATACGTTTCGCTATCCAGCGGCGGTGAACCTGGATCTACGGTTCACGAAAAGAATTCGTATCAGCGACGGTTCCTCATTGGAACTGATGGGGGAAGCCTTCAACGCGCTGAACCACGAAAATGTGACCGACATTGAGACAGTTGGCTACCGCTTGACCAATGACAAGGCCCATGCCAACATGGCAACGTTGACATGGCAGAGCGGGATCAAGCCAGGGACCAAAACGACGTTGATTGACGGCATCACGCAGACACAATACGTATTCGATCCGACCGCGGCGTTTGGAAATGTGACGAATGCCAACAGCACCGCGCTGAGCCGGGAGCGGCAGCTTCAGGTAGGTCTGAGGCTCGTTTTCTGAGCAATTTGTAGCTGTGATGGATAGTTTTCCACCGGCTTTCCACGGAGTTGCGGCAATTTTCAGTCTGGCCCGCCGGAACAATCCATGCTGTAATTAACTGTCTATTCACCCCGCCGTGCAACCGTAGAGGGGCAGATCCACGTAGATCCGCCAGCGTGGAATCCAGGGGGCCTTCACGGGCCTCGTGGAGAGAAGCAACAATCACTTCTGAGGCCAAACGATGAAAAAGCAATTTCGCAACCACCCGATCGCGGCGTTCTGCCTGGTTATCTGCACACTTCTGACAACTCCGCTGGTGCGGGCGCAGCAGACGCTGGGGAGCATCAACGGAACGGTGACGGACATTTCCGGCGCCGCAATGGTCGACGCCACAGTGACGGCGGTCAGCGTACAGACAGGGCTGACGCGGTCGACGACAACGTCGAAGACGGGGTACTGGGAAATCCTGAACCTGCCGGTGGGCACCTATAAGGTGACGGTGACCGAGGCGAACTTCGAGTCGGTGAATTATCCGGCGATCGAAGTGCAGGAAATGCAGGCTAAGACGCTGAACGCGTCGATGCAGCCGGGAAAAGTAACGGAATCGGTTACAGTTACCGCGAATCCGCTGCTCAATGCCACAGATACGACGAACGGATACACGCTGGACAAGACGCAGATCGAAACGGCGCCGCTGGCGACGGGGAGCTTCACACAGCTGGCGATCCTGGCGCCCGGCGTGAACGCAGAACTCCTGAGCGGGATCGACACCAACGCCGGACTGGGCAATCAGAACATCTGGGCGAACGGGCAACGCGCCACGAGCAACACGTTTCAGGTGAACGGCACGGACGTGAGCAACATCTTCAACGGGATGAGCTCGAGCGGCGACGCTTCGCAGCGTTACAACTTCAACATCGGCGGGGGCAGCACGTCGAGCGCGTCTTCGGCCGGTTCAGCGGATGTGGGCGGCGCATCGCAGACGAGCACTTCGGTTTACGGTTCGAACGGCAACAGCCTGCCTTCACCTCCGCCGGAGTTTCTGCAGGAACTGCGTGTGAACACGTCGATGTACGACGCGCAGCAGGGCGCGACGAGCGGAGCGCAGATCGACGCGAACACGACCACCGGTTCGAACAAATTCCATGGACAGTTGTACGGAAGTTTCGCGAACAACGGGCTGAATGCCGATCCGTTCTTTTTCAAGCAGCAGTATCTGCTTTCGCAGCAGGGCGTTGGGGCTTTTCCGGCGTCCTTGGCCAATCCCGCGCTGCATCGCTGGACCACGGGCGGCACGGTGGGCGGCCCGATCATCAAGAACAAGCTGTTCTTCTTCGCGGGGTACCAGCGGCTGTACGACTCAGACAATTCGACCGGGCTTTCGCAGATGACGGTGCCGACGGGGTTGACGGATGACCGTTCAGCCGCGGGCTTGACGGCGGCGGCCACGAGCTGGAACAACGGCAAAGCGTACACGGGCGCGATCGACCCGATAGCGCAGGCACTGCTCACGACGAAAGTGGCGGGGGGCGGCTATCTGATCCCGTCCAACCAGGCGCCGTCGCAGCCTTATCAATACGGCATTCCCAACGTGACGCTGATCGGAACCTCGCAGCTGACCGGAGACCAGGGAACCGGATCGCTGGATTATCAGCTGAGCAATACGGACCGCCTGTCCGCGAAGTATTACTACCAGAACGACCCGACATCGAGACTGTACGGGATGGCGCAAACCGGAGGATTCCCCCAGTCGCAGAACAATGGGTCGCAAGTGGGAGCACTCAGCAACACGATTGTGCTGGGCTCGAAGATCAACTGGGTTCAGACGCTGGGCTACTCGCGCATGTATTCGTACAGTTATTACAACCAGACGGTTCCCGGGGGGAACTTCGGTATTGGCGGCAGCGCACCGAGCGATACACCGTATGCCGCACCCGGTATGCCTGGTCTGCTGATCAAGGAGATGGCGACGAACAGCACCGTTGCACCAGGACTGAAGGTCGGGCCGTTCAGTTCATTCGCCGACATCGGCTACTACCAGAACCGGCTGAACCCATCTTCAAGCATCGTGTTTTCCATGGGCAGGCATACCATTCTGGCCGGGGGCGGCTATAGCTATACGCAGCTGAACATCGACAACAACCGCGACGGCATCGCGCAGATCACCAGCGCGTCTTTTCAGAAGTTCCTGGCCGGATCGGTGAAGAGCGCCAACGTTCTCGAGACCATCGATCCGCAAAGCGGCAGAAACGACGCAGATCGGTATTACCGGACCAACGAGATTTCGGGCTTTGTACAGGATAAGTGGCAGGCGCTTTCGAACCTGAGCATCACGGCCGGAGTGCGTTACGACTACCACGGGGGCCTGACGGAGAAATACGGCAACATGTTCAACTTCGATCCCAGCGCCTACAAGGTGACGGGAACCACGACGACCGGATTCACGGTCAACAATTCGGGCTTCGTCGTGGCGGGGAATAACAAGTACGACCCGACGGCAGGGGTAAGCGATTCGACGCTGACGGGGCGGCAATGGGGCATCTCGCCGCGCATTGGATTTGCATGGGCGCCGAAACGGAACCATGGCAACCTGGTGTGGCGCGGCGGATTCGGTCTCTACTACGACCGAGGCGAGTACTTCAGCTACCTTTCGCAGCCGGCGGGCAGCGGCAATGGTGGGCCTTTCGGCGTGACCGAATCGGCGCCTCTCGCCAGCTATGTGGTCGGTAATGGGACTTCGCTGGAGAGTCCGATGGAAAAGACAGCCGGATCGCTGAGCTGGGTGAAGCCGAGTTCCAATCCTGCGACGATCCAGACTGCCCTGCAGAGCACCCTGAACGGAATGACAGGGCAAAGTAAGTATTACGGTCCGAACTGCGGCGGAATCGACAACCAGGAAGGGTACACGGATTGCCCGTACACACTGAATTTCGGCGCGTACGACAAGAGCAACGTGCTGCCCTACTCGATGAATTTCACGCTGAACATGCAATGGCAGCCGCGGCCCGACCTCGCAGTAACGCTTGGCTACACTGGCAATCGCGGGCGGCACGCGGTTATTCCGATCCCGTTCAATGAACCGCTGCTGGCAACGGCGAGCAATCCCGTTCACGGGGAGACTGCGAGCTACGGGTTCGAAGTGCTGAACCAGAACAGTGAGTCGGACGGTTACGATTACGATCCGATTGCGGGAGAACCGTGGAACACCGAGGATGGCGGCAATGCGGATTTTCGCGCCCCTTATGTGGGTTACAGTCCGAACGCGGCCTTATTCAAGACGACCGGAACTTCGGCATACGACGGCCTGGAGGCGCACCTGGAGAAACGGCTGTCGCACAACGTGCTGGGCGGGGTGAGCTACACGTTCAGCCACACCTACGATGAACAGAGCGACATCGGCCTCTTCTTCACCGGCGACAATCCAAACAAGCTGCGGGATTCGTATGCGCCGGCGGACTTCGATCGCACCCATGTACTGACCGGCAACTTTGATGTCGCGGCGCCTAATGCGGCGGCTCCGGATACGCTGCTTTCATACTTCACCAACGACTGGCACCTGAGCGGGCTGGTTGTGGCGCAGAGCGGCGAGCCGTATTCGCTGTATGAGTTTTATGGTGCCGTCGGCAGCATCTTTTTCGGCGATTATCCAACCCTGATGAACCCGGTGCTGCCGATCAAGAATGGAGCGGATCCAAAGAGCGCGCTGACCGGGCATTCGGGCGCATACCGCACTGCGGGCAGCTACATTCCGGCGATCGATCCGAGCCAGATCGCAATCAAGTACCTCTCGCCGGGCACCGATGGTATTCCCGTCTCGACGGGCAGCGACCCTTCGGACATTTACGAGACGGATTTTGTGCCTGGGCAGCGCAACCTGTTTCGGCAGGCCTTCCAGAAGCGCGCAGATCTTTCGGTACGGAAGCAATTCCGCCCGTCGGAAAAGCTAACGCTGGAATACCGGTTTAATGTCTTCAACGTAACCAACACGACCAGCCTGGACGTGCCGCAGAACCAAACCGAGATTCGGCAGGCCGATGCGTGCTCGACATCGGCTTACGCGGTCCCCGGCAACAACTGCGCAGCGGACTACGTGAACTACGGGCAGATCGCGACGAGCAACAACCCTACCGATCAGCAGTCGGCGCTGACCAATCTGGATCAGTTGCCATATCACAATGGGTCGGGCAAGACGACCACGATTCCGACGATCCTTCCGGCAGGGACGCTTTCCTGCTCCAAGGCGACAGTGACTGGGGGATGCCCCAACAATGGCGCCAATTTTGGATCAGTCACAGGCACGATTGGCGGATCGCGCGTGGTCACGATGGACCTGCATTTCGTTTTCTAAAAGGGTCGGACTTTTGCCAGAGGGCCCCCGGAAACGGGGGCCTTGTCTTTTGGCGGACAGGGCATTTTCAGGCAGCGCCGGTAAAATGGCTCTGAGTCCCCAGCTTTGGCTTTTAGCGAACAATACGACGTGGTGGTGGTGGGCGCCGGACATGCCGGATGCGAGGCGGCGATGGCCGCGGCACGCATGGGGCTGCGCACCGCCTTGTTCACGCTGAACCTCGACCTGATTGCGCAGATGAGCTGTAATCCAGCGATTGGCGGCATCGCCAAGGGGCACCTTGTGCGCGAAGTAGACGCGCTGGGCGGCATCATGGGCGAAGTCGCGGATGCGGTCGGGATCCAGTTTCGCCTGCTGAATACTTCCCGGGGACCGGCGGTTTGGTCGCCGCGGGCGCAGTGCGACAAGCAGCAGTATCGCGTGAAGATGCGCGAGGTGCTGGAGTCGCAGGCGAATTTGTTCATCAAGCAGGCGGAAGTCGTGGATGTCATCCAGAGCACGGAGGACGATGCCGTGCATCCGAGGATTGTCGGCGTCCGTTTGCGGGATGGGCGGGTGATCTACGCAGGCGCAACCGTCATCACTACTGGAACATTTCTGAATGGGCTGATTCACTGTGGGGAGGAGCATTATCCTGCGGGACGAAGCGGCGAGCCGGCATCGGTGCTGTTGGGCGAGGCGCTGAAGGGGCTGGGCCTGCGAGGATGCCGCCTGAAGACGGGGACGCCTCCGAGGCTCGATGGGCGGACGATCGACTGGACCCGATTTGCGGAGCAGCCGGGGGACGCCGATCCGACTCCGTTTAGTTTTCGCACGCGAGAGATTCCGCAGCGGCAGGTTTCGTGCCACATCGCATATACGACGCCGGAGACGCTGAGGATTATTCGCGAAAATGTGCACCGGTCGCCGATGTATTCGGGACAGATTCAGGCGATCGGGCCGCGGTATTGTCCGTCGATCGAAGACAAGGTGGTGAAGTTTCCGGACAAGGAGCAGCACCAGTTCTTTCTGGAGCCGGAGGGGCTGAACACGCACGAGGTGTACGTGAACGGCATGTCGACGTCGTTGCCGATGGAGGTGCAGTGGCAGGTCGTGCGGTCGATCCCGGGGCTCGAGAACGCGGAGATGCTGCGGCCAGGATACGCCATTGAGTACGACGCGATCGATCCGACGGAGCTGGACCGTGCTCTGCGGGTGAAGAAGTTTCGCGGGCTGTATCTGGCGGGGCAGATCAACGGGACTTCGGGCTACGAAGAGGCGGCTTGCCAGGGAATCATGGCGGGGATCAACGCGGCGCTCAGCGTGAAGGGCGAGGCGACGTTCACGCTGGATCGGACCGAGGCCTACACGGGGATCCTGATCGACGATCTGATTTCAAAGGGGACCAACGAGCCATACCGGATGTTCACGTCGCGGGCGGAGTTTAGGCTGCATCTGCGAATCGACAACGCAGACCGAAGGCTGACGCCGTATGGGCGGAGGCTGGGATTAATCGGCGATGCGGCGTGGGCGGAGTACGAGGCGAAGCAGGCGCGTGCGGTGGCGCTGGAGAAGGTGCTGGCGACGGGCAAAGCGAGCGGCGGAGAATGGCCGGCGGGGCAGACCTGGGCGCAGGTGCTGCGGCGCCCGGAGGTGACCATTGAGACGTTGTGGCCGGTACTGCGCGAGCAACTCCGGGACGAGACTTTTGCGCCCTGGGTCGATGCCAACGCGGACGGGCATTTGTCACCGCGGACGCGCAACGAGCTGAAGTCAGTGGAGACTGAGATCAAATACGCGGGGTATCTCGATCAGCAGAAGAAGTCGATTGAGAAACTGAAAAAGGCCGAGGAGCGGAGCATCCCGGAGTGGTTCGATTACGGCCAGGTGAGCGGGCTGTCGCGCGAGATGCAGGAGAAGCTGACGCGCGTGCGTCCATTGACGCTGGGGCAGGCGAGCCGGATTCCCGGCGTGACGCCGGCGGCGCTGACGCTGGTGAATGTGTACATCGAGATTCAGGGTAAGCGGATAAGGGAAGCGAGTATTTCGTAGGTTCGACTACTTTGACGGCAGGAATTCGATCCTCGCGAATTGAGAAGCGGGCTTGAGGTCGAAATCAGCAGTAATAAACACGTGATTGGGTGCCGATCCCATCACCGCTCCAAACGCATCGACATAAGGGATTCTGTAATCGGCGCGGATCAGCGCCGCTTCGATAGCCTGCTCCGCCGTGACCGGAACAATCTGAATGCCCATGGCTGCCAGCCGTTGAAGGACCCTGTTCATGACATCTCGGCCGCGCAGTTTGTAAAGACGGTTCGCAGCTTCGCCCCAATGAAGTGCCGAAGCAGCAACAAGCGCGGTACCGTCGAGATACTTGTCGAGAATTCGCTGAACCCGATCGGCACCCGCTTCATTGTCTGTGAAGCGCAGGATGGCACTGGAATCGAGCACGTAGGTCACCACTTACGACGCCGCTCCTCTTCTCTACGTTCCTTTAACAGCGAGTCTGTCAGCGAAGGGCCGCCTGCCGTGGATCCCCGAAGAGCCCGCACATATTCTTTATTAACGGGTTCGAGAATGATGCGATTTCCCTCCCGCAGCACAGCGATGCGGGTGCCGGGGCGAATGCCGAGTGCCTCGCGGATTTCGGCTGGGATCACAAATTGCCCCTTGGTGCTTACCGTTGCAAGTTCCGCCATAACGTCTTACATTGTATCATAGGTAAGACGCTGGATCTCCAATGGTTCGCCCGGGCGCCCCAGGACAGATTGTCGGTTTTAGTACGCCCAGAAGGCGGAAACCTATCCGCCCAGCGTCCGCTGAGCCTAGTTATCGTCACCGTATCCAGCATCGGCAAACAGGGTATAGTCAGCCACCCAACCCAGTTCAATCGATCCGGTCGGGCCATTGCGCTGCTTGGCGATGATGATCTCGGCCTTGTGCTCCAGATCAGGGTCCTCGCGGTTGTAGTAGCTTTCGCGATGGATAAAGGCGACCACGTCGGCGTCCTGTTCGATGGAGCCGGATTCACGCAGATCGGAAAGGATCGGCTTCTTGTCGCCGCCACGCTGCTCCGAAGCGCGCGAGAGCTGAGAGAGCGCAACAACGGGAATATTCAGCTCCTTGGCCAGCGCTTTCAAGCCGCGGGAGATCGAAGAAACTTCCTGCGTGCGGTTCTCGTAGTGGCGGGCATTGGGCCCCATGGTTCCGGCAGTCATGAGCTGCAGATAATCGATGACCACCAGATCGAGCCCACCTGCAAACTGACGCAGACGGCGAGCCTTGGCGCGCATTTCCGTAAGCGAGATGCCGGGCGTGTCATCGATGAACATGCGCGCTTCGACCAGACGCTCCAGCGCATTGATGAGGCTGTCGCGATCTTCGCGCGGCAGGAATCCGGTCTGGATTTTCTTGGCGCCCACATGCGCTTCGGAGGCGAGCAAACGGCGCAGCAGCGATTCCTTCGACATTTCGAGGGAGAAAATGGCGACGGTCTTCCCGCCTCGGATCGCGGCATTCTGGGCGATGTTGATAGCGAGGGCGCTTTTGCCCATCGACGGGCGGGCTGCAATGATCGTGAGCTCGGAATTTTGCAGGCCGCTGGTCATTTCATCGAACTTCGTGAGCCAGGTGCGAAGGCCTGTGACCTGGTGCTGACCCTGCTGGTAAAGATTGTCGATGGTTTTGAAGGAACCGGCGACGATCTCGTGCACGCTGGAAAAGCCACGCGTGATGCCCTTCTCGGTAACTTCGAGAAGCGAGGTTTCGGCGGCGTTGAGAACCTCAAGGGCTTCTTCGCTCTGGTCGGCAGCACGGGTAATCGCGGTGGTACAGATGCCGATGAGCTGGCGGAGGAGCGACTTGTCCTTAACGATGCGGACGTATTCTTCGATGGAGAGTCTACGGGGCAGGCCTTCCGTGAGGGATACGAGCCAGGCGACACCGCCGACCGATTCGATTTCCTTACGGCGAGTGAGTTCCTCGCTGAGGGTGACGACATCGACGACGTGATTGCGGTCGATGAGCTCGCCCATCCGGGCAAAGACACGCTGATGGGCGGTGAGGGCGAAGTCCTCAACGTGCAGGGTGGAGGCGGCTTCGCTCCAGGCGTGATTGTCGAGCAGGACGGCGCCGAGGATGGTGCGCTCCGCGTCCAGCGAGGCGGGAAGCCCGCGTTCAAATTCGATATCGGGGGTGGCGGCCATGATCTTCAACGAGTGTAGGACGGATTGGGGACGCCTGGACTCGCTGGACTCACTGTGAATCTTTCTAACAACCTGGCGTTTCTGTGAAAAACGGGTCACAAGGGTTCCAGCGGATGGCCTTCGGGGCGGCCCAGCGTCTATCATGGAGGGGGGAACCTCCCCGGAATTGGACTTGTTTTTATGCGTTATCAGCACTTTTTGTTAGCAGTTTTCGTCAGTTTCCTGTGTGGCGCGGGGTTGGCGCACGCGCAACAGGCAGAGTCGGTGACACCCGGTCAGACCCAGCCCCCGGAAGTGAAGGAGTTTCAGGGCTACGAAGACCAGTGGAGCAACGCGGTCGTGAAGAACGACCAGTACACGATGGAGTTCCTGCTGTCGCCGCTGTACGTCGACATTTCGTCACAGGGCGACGTGACGACGCGGAACCAGCAGATCGCGCAGCTGTTTCAGAAGGGCGACGAGCCGGTGAGCCTGCAGCAGCGCGTGGTGAGCGTGCGCCTGTTCGGCGATACAGCGGTGGTGAGCGGGACGTACATCGTAAGGTGGCGCGCGAACGGCAGCACGCGCGAGGAGCGCGGCATCTTTACGCATATCTACAACCGTGCGCGGAATCACTGGGCGTGCGTGAATGCGCAGCGGACGGCGGTGGTGGATCTGACGCCGGGCAAGCAGAAGACCTCGCAGAAGAAGAGCGACGCGTCGGAGCCATTCCATATTCCACTGCTGTATCAGGGAGCACAACCTTCGCAGTCCGCCTCGGGACAAAACTCGAGTACGCAGCCCCCGAACTAAAGGGCGGAAGCTCATGGGACATCATGGCCGGTGAGGCGTCGGCTCGGAGAAGATGACAAGCACACGACCGACCTGGGCTGAGATTTCACGCAGCAGACTCGTTCACAATCATGATGTCCTGCGCCGCCTCGTCGGGCCCGAGACGGAGTTGCTCGCCGTGGTGAAGGCGAACGCCTACGGACATGGACTGGCAGAGTGCTCACGCGTGCTGGAGACGAACGGCGCGCGCTGGTTTGGTGTCACCTCGGTGGAAGAAGGCGTCGCGCTGCGGCGTGTCTGCCCGGAGGCGCGGATCGTCATCATGGCCGGTCTGTGGCACCTCGAGGCGGAAACGGCGTTCGAGCATAGCCTGACGCCGGTGGTATGGGAGCGGTCCCACCTGGACTTTCTCGACGCCGCGACTCAGAAGAGCGCCCTGAAACCGGGAGGATTTCCGATTCATCTTGAGATTGACACCGGGATGTCGCGACAGGGTGCCTCCATCGAACAGTTGGCGTTGTTGCTGGACCGGTTTGGGCCGGGTGAACCCCTGCGCCTCGAGGCAGTGACGACACATTTTCATTCGCCGCAACACGAGGAGGCAACGCAGAACCAGGAGCGCGTCTTCGCCCAGGCAGTGGAGATCATCATCGAGAGTGGCCTTCGACCAGAATTTCTGAGCGCGGGCAGCTCAGCGGCGGTACTCCGAAGCGACACGGACTTTGTCATGAATCTGGCGAGGCGGATTGGCGCGAGGCCCATGCTCCGGCCGGGGATTGCTCTCTACGGTTATGCGCCCTGCCAGCAAAACGGAACCGGACTCCAGCCCGTGCTGGAATGGAAGTCGCGGGCGGTTTCGTTCCGGGAGATCGCGCCTGGAACCACCGTTGGCTACAATGGCACCTTCAAGGCGCTGCGCAGGACGCGACTGGCATTGCTGCCGGTGGGTTACGCCGATGGGCTGAATCGTGGATTATCGAATCGCGGCAGCGTCCTGATCCGGGGGCAGCGAGCTCCCATCGCAGGGCGCATCTCCATGGATCATGTCACGGTGGACGTCACCGGTATCCCGAGCGCGGAGCGAGGCGATGAGGTCGTCCTGATCGGGGAGCAGGGTGGCGCGAAGATCACGGCGGATGACTTGGCCGATTTGCAGAGGACGATCGCGTATGAAGTTTTGTGCGACATTGCGGCGCGCGTCCCGCGGGTGATGGTGGAGTAGCGAGGCTTATGTTAAGAAAGCTCTACAGCCGGTGGATGTACCGCTGGGAAACGGCGCTGACGACCCGCGATGAGAATCGCGTGGTGCGGCCGATGGAGTGGGGTTTCGAGTGGCTGGACGATTTTATCGACGTCGCGGGATTGCGAAGCCTGGTCGAGCAGGCCGAGCGGGGTGAAATTGGGGCCGAGAACGCGATGATCGCCATTAACGACGCGATTGTTCGCGACAGCGAGGCGTTCTTTGGATACGAGCGCCCGAGAGACTTTCGTGTGGAGGAACGGGCTCCCCAGTTGTTTCCGACGAATGTTCGGCCGGAGACGTTGCGGCGCGATGCAGCCCTGAGGCGGGCGATGGCGGAAGGGAAACTCAGGAAAGCGCAGTTTCTGCGCTTTACTTCGCCGGTGCGCACGCCCTATCCGGAAAATGATCTGGTGAATGCGCGGTGGTATCCGGCTAACGAAGAAAAGATGCGGGGCAAGCCACGGCAGGCGATGATCGTGATGCCGCAATGGAACGCCGACGCCTTCAGCCATAACATTTTGTGCTCGCTGTTTAACCGCTTCGGGATTTCAGCGCTGCGCCTGAGCAAGCCGTTTCACGATATCCGGCGGCCTGCCGAGATCGAGCGGTCGGATTATGCGGTCAGCTCGAACATCGGGAGAACCCTGGCAGCCGGCCGGCAGGCGGTGATGGATGTGCGCTGTTGCCTCGACTGGCTGGAGTCGCAGGGCTACGAGCAATTCGGCATTCTGGGGACGAGTCTCGGGTCCTGTTACGGATTCATCGCCAGCGCCCACGATGCGCGACTGCGGGTGAACGCCTTCAACCACGCGTCGATGGCGTTTGGGGATGTGGTGTGGACGGGGCAAAGCACGCGGCATATCCGTACTGCTTTTTTCCAGGCAGGCGTGACACCAGAGCTGCTGTATCGCCTGTACAGCGCTATCAGTCCCGTTTCGTATATGGATCGATTCGCCGAGCATGCGAAGAAAGTGCTGGTGATCCATGCTCGGTACGACCTGACCTTTTTGCCGGAGTATTCCGAGCAGGTTCTTAGCAGCTTTGTGAAAAACCGAGTCGATTTTGTGTCGAAAGTCCTGCCATGCGGCCATTACACGACGGGGGAATTTCCTTACAAATTCATCGATGGTTGGTATATCGGAGCTTTCGTCTATACCGCGTTTCGGAATCTGGCGCGGGAAAATCCACAACCGGCGGCCCGTAGAGCGGAAACGGAAGACGTAGAGATGGTGGAGCGCTAGAGTCAGGCTTCCAGATGGACGGTTGCCATGGCCAGGGTGGCCGTGTGCGTGAGCGAAAGTGAGACACGCGTCACGCCGAGCTGTCCGGCAATGGCACGCGCCCGCCCGCTCAAAACCAGGATCGGCCGGCTGCCCGGGGCGCGGCGGACTTCCAGTTCTTTCCAGGAAACACCCTGCTGGATGCCCGTGCCGAGGGCTTTGGCCCCGGCTTCTTTGGCCGCAAAGCGCGCCGCGAAACTCTCCGCAGCGCTGGCTCTGGCGCGGCAATAGGCTATTTCCTCTTCGGTGAACACGCGCTCGAGGAAACGTTCGCCGTAGCGTTCCAGAGAGCGAGCGATACGTGGGACTTCGATGAGGTCGATTCCAGTACCGACCAGCATGACGCAACAGTAGCACAGGAAGAAATCTTTAGCCCCTGGCCGTTGCAAATCGGATTGAAGACTTGCCTGCGGATTTCCGATGCAGGGAATGTGAGCGAAACCGCTGAGCCAGGCAGGGAACAAAAAGGGTGGGAGCTTAATCTCACGGCGCTGTGCGCGGAAGATGCCGCCCGCACCGTACGGTTCTTAACCGGGGCAGTGATGGCCTGTGGCGGCTACGTGTTGTCGCGGCGGTTCGACGCGAACGAGGCTGCAGCAATCGAATTCGAGTTCGTCCGCGCCCTCTGCGTGGAGATGTACAGCGTCCTGATTGCATCTGGCCTGGAGCTGACGGGGCAATCGCATCTGATCATGGCCGGGCTCTGCCAGTGCACGCGCGAGACACTGGAGGCCACCGCAGGCGATCCGGTTCGCGTGGAACTCACGATTCGCAGGGCCGGTATGCTTCCGCGCTGCGCGCCGGGTGGGTCCACGGCGCCTCCGCAGGCAGCCTAGAGCTTGACGGCCGAACTCACCGAGCGTACAGGCTGATAGCCGCAAAGTCTCATTCCTGGACATACTATTGCTGTCATGCAGCGATGGGACGCCATCATTGTTGGGGCCGGTCCGGCGGGATGCGCGGCCGCCTGGGATCTTGCGACAGCGGGGCGGGCGGTCTTACTACTGGATCGAGCTGACTTTCCCCGGCACAAGGCGTGCGCGGGAGGATTGACGCGCAAGTCGCTGCGCGCCCTGCGCTATTCGGTTGCGCCGGTAGTGCGGGAGGCGGTGTCGGCCATTGTGGTGGAAAAGCGAAGCGGAGAAGCCGCAACACTGGCCAGCCGTAATGCCGTCTGCTCGATGACGGTTCGCCAGGAGCTGGATCACTTCTGTCTGCAACAGACGTTGGGCGCGGGGGCACAGTTTGCCCGCATCGGACCGATTGCCAGCCTGGATATGGACGATGGCGTGGTGCTGCGCACCGCGGAGCAGGACTATAGCGCGCGGTTCCTGATCGGGGCGGACGGAGTCCACAGCCGAGTGCGGCAGCTGCTGTATGGTGAGTCGCCGCGTTGGTTTTGGCGAGGGTTTGCCCTGGAAGCGCGCGTTTACCCCAACCATGGCGAAGCTTCGGAGTTAATCTTCGATTTCGCGCCCGTGCGCCACGGGTATGGTTGGGTTTTCCCCAAGCACGACCACCTCAATGTGGGATTGGGAGTCTACGACGACTCAGGAGCACAGAAGCTGGATCGGGCGCGCCTTTCTTCTTACATTCACGAACGCTTCGGCGATGCCCGCGTCGAGCATGTAACGGGGCAGTTCCTGGGATTTGGCGCGGAGGCCGCGCCGAGGGCCGAGCAGCGGGTTTTTCTGGCCGGGGATGCCGGCGGTTTCGCCGATTCGCTAACGGGCGAAGGGATTTACGGCGCCATCGCGAGCGGTCAGGCGGCGGCAGCGGCTATCGATGGCGAGCTGCGAGGCGGCGCAACCGCACAACGGGCATTTGCCGAGCTGACGGCCCAGCTGCGACAGGATCTACAGCTATCGGCATCGGGCGCACGGTGGTTTTACAGGAATCTCGATCTCGGTTACCGGGCGCTGACCGCACCGGTGTTTCGCGGAGCGGTCATCAACGCGTATGCCAACGGGTCGAAGATCGCCGCGCTGGCGAATGCTGTCCGGCGTTTTGCGCGGGTTTTTGCGACAAGCGCATAAACGAAAATGTAACGCAGCCTCGCTGCCGAAACCGTATAAGATCAACGAATTTTACTGCTAAGATTGTTGTTCGGACAGATTCACTTTTCGTTCCGATCTGCGCAACGAAACCCTCAAAGAGAACGCATGCGCAAATGGCGGGCGTCCCCAGGCCATCTTCACCCACGCCCCGCGTAACTGACCTCAGCTGCAAGAGCATCACAGGAAGTCCGACGCGAAACCGGATGCAATCCAGGATGCGGGAATACGGCGCGAGAGCGATTCGGCTGGTTTCCCTGCCCCTTTTGTGCTCCATGGCGGCTTGTGCGGCGCCGGTTGCTTGGGCGGACGGACCGCAGAGCTCACCCAGCATCTTCGCTCCAGCCTCGACGCCGGCCAGCAGCATTCAGAATCTGTCGTGGTTCGTCCTCGCGATCACAGGCGGGATTTTCGTGACGGTCGGCGGACTGCTGGCGTGGGCGATTTTTCGTTATCGCGCACGCAAGACCGACGATGACAGCGAGCCGGCGCAGATCTACGGCAGCACGCAGGTTGAGCTGGCCTGGACGGTGATTCCGATTCTCATCGTGGTGGTGCTGTTCCTGACTACGGCGCGAATTATTTTTGCAATCCAGGATGCACCGAAGCCACAGGTCGCACTCGACGTGACGGTCGTCGGCCACCAGTTCTGGTGGGAATTCCGTTACCCGAAACTCGGGATCGTGACGGCGAACGAGCTGCACGTTCCGGTGAGCAGCGCGCTGGAGCCGAAGCCAACGTTTCTGCATTTATTGTCGGCGGACGTGGATCACAGCTTCTGGGTGCCGCAGCTGGCCGGCAAGACTGACCTGATCCCGAATCATCCGAACGATATGTGGATTGATCCCCGGCACACCGGTTTATACGTCGGGCAGTGCGCGCAGTTCTGCGGCGTGGAACACGCCAAGATGCTGCTGCGGGTATACGTGGATACGCCCGAACAGTTTGACGCGTGGGTGAAACATCAACGGCAGCCCGGCATCCAGGATTCCAGTGTGGCCGCGGGCCGTCACATTTTTGAAACACAGGCGTGCACGAATTGCCACACCATCGCGGGAACCGCGGCGACGGGCACCTTCGGGCCGGACCTGACGCATCTCGAAAGTCGAGCGACGATCGCCTCCGGAGCGGCAATGAACACGGCGGAGAATCTGCATGCGTGGATTCAGGATCCAGATCACTTTAAGCCCGGAGCGCTGATGCCGGCCATGCAGCTCAGCGATGAGCAGATCGACAACCTGGTAGCGTACCTGACGACTCTCCATTAGGACGGCGGAATGGCAGACCAGACTTTACCGATTGCAGGAGCTCTCGATGAAACGCCGCGTTCGCCGGCGCCGGTGCTGGAGTGGCTGCACGGTTGGGTGGTGACCGTAGACCACAAGCGGCTGGGAATTCTGTACGTGGTCTACTCGATTTTCTTCCTGCTGGTGGCGGGTGCTGAGGCGCTGGCGATCCGCGTCCAGCTCGCGTGGCCAGGAAATCATTTTCTATCGCCTGAGCTGTACAACGAGATGTTCACCATGCACGGCACCACGATGGTTTTTCTGGTGGGCATGCCAATCCTGTTCGGGTTCGCAAATTATCTGGTGCCGCTGATGATCGGCGCTCGGGACATGGCTTTCCCGCGGCTGAACGCCTTCAGTTTCTGGATGACTGCTTTTGGCGGGGTGCTGCTCTATTACAGCTTCATCGGCGGCTTCGGCCTCTACGGCATGGGCGCGGCGCCCGATGTTGGCTGGTGGGCTTATGCGCCGCTGACCGCGAAGGCGTTTTCTCCAGGACACGCGACAGATTACTGGGCACTGGCACTGATCGTTAGTGGATTCGGCACGCTCGGCACGGCTATCAATGTCATCGCGACGACGCTTTCCATGCGCTGCCGGGGCATGAGCCTGCTGCGCATGCCGCTGTTCGTGTGGCTGATGCTGGTGGTGAGCGGGCTGACCCTCGTCACCATTACACCGTTGACGGCGGCACAGATCATGCTGACAATCGACCGCTATCTGGGCGGTCACTTTTTCGATACGCAGGCGGGCGGATCGGCTGTGGTGTGGATGCACTTCTTCTGGATTTTCGGCCATCCCGAAGTCTATGTGCTGGTAATGCCGGTTTTCGGAATTGCGAGCGAGATTATTCCCGTGTTTTCGCGCAAGGCGATCTTTGGCTATCCCGCGATGGTCGCCGCGTCAGTCGGGATCGCGTTCGTCAGCCTGGGGGTGTGGGCGCACCACATGTTCACGGTCGGCATGACTTCCGTCAGCAACGCGTTCTTTGTGCTTTCGACCATGCTGGTCGGCATTCCCACCGGGATCAAGATTTTCAACTGGGTGGCGACCATCTGGGGCGGCAAGATTCGCTTCGCTACGCCGATGCTGTTTTGCCTGGCGTTTCTTTTTCAGTTTTTGATCGCAGGGCTGACAGGGATCATGTTGTCAGTGGCGCCATGGAACTGGCAGTTGCACAATTCCTACTTCGTCATAGCGCATTTCCACTACGTTCTGGTGGGCGCCATCGTCTTCAATATTTTTGCGGCGATTTACTACTGGTATCCCAAAGTCACGGGTCGGATGCTGAGCGAGACTCTCGGGAAGTGGCACTTCTGGCTCTTCCTCATTGGGTTTCATGTCACCTTCGACACGATGCACTTCGTCGGATTCATGGGAATGCCGCGATCGATCTACACCTATGAACCGGACCGGGGCTGGAATCACCTCAACTTCATCATTTCCATTGGCGGGATGATCCAGGGGATCGCGGTGCTGATTTTTGCGTGGAACCTGGTGCAGTCGTATTTCCGCGGCAAAAAGGCCGGCAACGATCCCTGGGATGCGTGGACGCTGGAATGGTCAACGCCGTCGCCGCCGCCAGCTTATAACTTCGCGACCGATCCGGTCGTGCACAGCCGGCGGCCGCTCTGGGATTTGAAACATCCGGAAGACCCGGACTGGAAGTACGAAGCATGAGCGCGATTCCCATTGCTCCGGCTGCTGAACCGTGGCGCCTGCCATCGCGCGGGCGCGTCGCCATGCTGGCGCTCATCACCGGCGAGAGCGCGATCTTCACCATCTTTATAGTTGCTTACATTTTTTACATCGGCAAAAGCCTGACCAGACCGACGCCGCAGATTCTCGAAATTCCGTGGTTCAACACGATCTGCCTGCTGTCGAGCAGTGTCACCATCCTGCTCGCCGAACGGAAGATTGAGCGCGGTAAGATGCGCGGCTTTGCGGCGTGGTGGGCGTTGACCATCGCGCTGGGCGCCATCTTTATTGCGGGCACGGGCATCGAGTGGCAAAAGCTTATTTACGTGGGTGGGCTGACCATCCGCACCAATCTGTTCGGGACGACGTTCTATTCGCTGGTGGGACTGCACGCAACGCACGTGGTGGTGGGACTGATCGGGCTTTCGCTGATTCTGGTTTTCACGTTGACGGGACATGTGAAGCAGCAGCACTCGGAGCGCATTCAGGTGTTCGCGCTGTACTGGCATTTTGTGGATGCGGTGTGGGTCGTGGTTTTCACCGTGGTGTACATCGTGGGCAGGTAGAGCATGGCGGAAACAGCACAGCAACTCGAATCACAAGGCGGGGCGGGAGCGGCGCACGGCGAGACGATCCATTTGCCCGCGCCGACTGCGTGGCCCATTGTGCTGGCCTTCGGCTGTACCATGGCGGCCGCTGGGCTGGTCACGAACCTCTGGGTGACCGCCTTCGGTGCTGTGCTGATGCTTGCCGGATGTGTGGGGTGGTTCCGGCAGGTGCTGCCGCACGAAGCGCACGAAGAGTTGCCGGTGGTGGTGCAGTCGGTGACGATTACGACGACGCGCAAGACGGTACGGCGGCTCGAGATTGGGCCGGAGAATCGCGCGCACCTGCCGGTGGAGACGTATCCGATCACCAGCGGGATTAAGGGCGGGATCGCCGGGGGAGTTGCGATGATTTTTCCGGCGCTGGCATATGGGCTGATCGCGCAGCACAGCCTTTGGTATCCGGTGAATCTGTTGGGCGGAGCGGGCGTGGGACCTTCCGCGAACATCACCAATGCGGAGATCGCGACGTTTCACTGGAGTTGGCTGCTGGTCGCCATCGCGATCCACAGCGTGACGTGTTTGCTGGTGGGGTTGCTCTACGGCGCGATGCTGCCGATGCTGCCGCGACGACCGGTGTTGCTGGGCGGGCTTCTGGCGCCGCTGCTGTGGACGGGACTGCTCCACTCCACCATGGGGATCATCAATCCCGCGCTCGACGCGCGCATCCATTGGGGATGGTTTGTGGTGTCGCAGGTGACGTTCGGCGTGGTGGCTGGACTCGTCGTGGCGCGCGAGGGAAAGATTCGCACCAGCCGCGGTCTGCCGTTCTTCGCGCGGATGGGCATCGAGGCGCCTGGACTGATGGAGTCGCACCCGAACGCCGGGCCGCCCGTCGACGAGGAGAAGCACTGATGCGGCCCGGCGCGCTGGTGTTCTTACTTCCGCTACTTCTGGTGCTCGCGGGATGTGGGCGATTGCCGGGCGCAAGGGCGGAAGCCGAGCCTCCGGCGCGACCTGAGGACGTTTTGGATTTCCACACCTTGTACAGCACAAACTGCCAGGCGTGCCATGGGGCGAATGGACACAATGGGCCGGCGATGGAGATCGGCAATCCTGAGTATCAGGCGCTGGTGGATGATGCGACGCTGCGCAAGTGGATTTCCGGCGGGATGCCGGGCACCGAGATGCCGGCGTTTGCGCAGTCAGCGGGAGGGATCCTGACCGATGCTCAGATCAACGCGATCATTGCCGGGATGCGGAAGGAGTGGTCGAAGCCAAATGCCTTTGCCGGCGCAGCGCCGCCGCCGTATGCGCAGGATCAGACCAGCGATGTGCAGCGCGGACAACAAACGTATCAGGCGCGTTGCGCTTCTTGCCATGAGACGCCAGGCCGGCAACAGGTGGCAAGCCCGGTGTATCTGTCGCTGGTGAGCGATCAGGCGCTGCGGACAATCATCATTGCAGGACGGTCGGACATCGGGCAGCCGGACTGGTCCCACGATAATCCAAACAGTGTCGCTGGATCGCCACTTTCCACGCAGGATGTCACCGACATTGTTACGTATTTGGGATCGCTGCGGAATCCAGCGGCGGTTTCGGCCGCACCCTTATCCATTTCGCCGAGGAGATAGCCATGAGCGATCCAAGCGACAGCCCCGAAAAACAGAGTACGGGTGCTGACATTAGAGCGGCGAGCGACCAGGAAGGACCCGCGGTTGTCTCCCGCCGTTGGCTGCTGATGAAGGCGGGGATCGCACTGAACGGTCTGGTGGGACTGGCGCTGGCCGTCCCCGTGGTGCGGTATCTGCTGGCCCCGGTTCGCAGGGATTCGTCCTACAAGTCGTGGGTTTCCCTCGGCGACACGGACAGATTTCCTGTCGGCGAGACGCGGCTCGTGTCCTTTAAGAATCCCTGGACGCAGCCGTGGGATGGACAAACGGACAACGTCGCTGCTTACGTGCGGCGCGAGGGCGCGACCGAGTTCACGGTCTTCGCGATTAATTGCGCGCATCTTGGGTGCCCGGTGCGGTGGTTTCCGCAATCACAGCTCTTCATGTGTCCGTGCCATGGCGGCGTTTACTATGCCGATGGCTCGCGGGCTTCTGGGCCCCCGGAGCGCGGGCTTTTCACCTACGACTACAAAATAGTCGGAGAACAGTTACAAATTGATGCGGGGCAGATGCCGAGCCTGTCGAATTCCGCAAAGCTGGTGAATATTTCCAGACCGGCAACGATTTCCGGCGAAGATGGAGATTGTCCATGCCGGGGATGAAGCAGACCGGGAAGCGGATCTACGACTGGTTCGAGCAGCGGCTCCAGATCGAAGGCCCGATCAAAGAAACCGTGCTGCACAAGGTGCCGCGCAACACCGCGAGCTGGTGGTATGTCTTCGGCAGCGCCGCGTTCACGCTGCTGATGCTGCAGATTGTGACCGGCATTCTGCTGGCGCTGGTCTACGTTCCGTCGGCAGCCGAAGCCTGGAACAGCCTGAACATCCTCAACCATCAGGTGCCGCTGGGGTGGTTTCTGCGCGCGGTGCATGGGTGGGGATCGAACTTCATGGTCGCCGTGGTGTTCATCCACATGGCGCAGGTATTTCTGTTCGGCGCGTATAAGTTTCCGCGCGAGCTCACCTGGACGGTTGGCGTTTTTCTGCTGCTCATGACGCTTGGCATGGCGTTCACCGGGCAGGTGCTGCGCTTCGATCAGGATGCCTACTGGGGCCTGGGCATCGGCGTCTTCATCCTGAGCCGCGTGCCGTGGATGGGCGGCGGCCTCGTCCATCTGCTGCTGGGCGGGCCGACGATTGCAGGCGCAACGCTGTCGCGATTCTTTCGCGCTGCACGTGTTCGTGATCCCCGGAACGCTACTGTTCCTCGCGCTGGTGCACGTGTGGATGGTGATCAAGCTGGGCATCAATGAGTGGCCGATGCCGGGCCGGTTGGTGCGCAAGTCCACCTACATCGCCGAGTACAACAAGCTCACGCACGAAGATGGAATTCCGTTTGTGCCGGGGGCCTTCTGGAAGGACCTGATCTTCTCGGCAGCGGTATTGGCGGCCGTGGGCGTATGCGCAGCCGTGTTTGGACCGGCGGGGCCGAGCGGACAGCCCGATCCGTCGATCACGCAGACGGTCCCCAAACCGGACTTCCCTTTCCTATGGATTTACGCGGTGCTCTCCTATCTGCCGCCGTCCATGGAGACACCCTTTATCCTGATCGCGCCGATCCTGATGATCGCGGGCCTGCTGGCGGTGCCGTTCGTCGCGTCAGAGGGCGAAAAGAGCTGGCATCGGCGGCCGGTGGCAGTACTGGCGCTGGCCTCGGTCGCAGTGAGCTGGGGAGTGTTCACGCATCTGGCAATGAGTACGCCGTGGAGCCCGCACATGAGCGCGTGGAGCGGGGATACGCTGCCGGTGGAATATTTGCGCGAGGCAACGCCGCTGGTTCGGCAGGGAGCGGTAATTTTTCAGGCGAAGCAGTGCCGCAACTGCCATTCCATTGGCGGGCACGGTGGCGAGCGCGGGCCGGCGCTCGACGCTGTGGCGACAAGGATGACGCCGGACCAGATGCGCTACAAGGTGGTGACGGGCGGCGGCAATATGCCGGCCTACGGCAAGAATCTGTCTCCCCCGGAGATTGAGGCGTCTGGTGAGTTTTCTCGAGACGCTGCATCCGAAGGGCGAGCCGCCGGCCTTTGATGCATCGCAGCAGGCCGCGCAGTCGAATGCGGCTCCGAGTGGAAGCAACACGCCATGAGCGCGGAGGCTCTCTTCACCACGTGGGACATTCCGTGGGGCGTCACGGCAGCCCTCGTCGTGACGGCGATCATTTATGTGCGGGGATGGTCACAAATTCGCCGCACGCGTCCCGAGCTGTTTCCCCCGTGGCGACTCATCGCATTCCTGGGTGGCCTGGGCGCAATTTTTATCGCCGTGGCATCACCGCTCGATACATTCAGCGAATCGCTGCTGTTCATGCACATGGCGCAGCATTTTGTACTGATGTCAATCGCGCCTCCGCTGGCGGTCCTCGGGGCGCCGGTGGTTCCCATGCTGCGCGGTCTGCCGCGACCTGTGATTCGGAGTGTGCTTCACCCGCTGTTTGTAACGGGCCTGCTGCATCGGGCTGGAGCATTTCTGACGCGCAAGCGCGTGGCCTGGATCGCGATGAATGCGGCCTATCTCGGATGGCATATTCCGAAGGCATACGAGTTCGCGCTGGCGTCGGAGGGTTGGCACAACTTTGAGCACGCCTGCTTCTTGTTCACCAGCCTGATGTTCTGGTGGCCGGTAATCGCGCCGTGGCCCTACCGGCAGCATGGTTCACGGTGGCTGCTCCTTCCCTACCTGTTGTTAGCCGATCTCGTGAATACCGGCCTTTCCGCGTTCCTCTGCTTCTCGGGCCGGCTACTCTATCCGAGCTATGGAGCGATCCCGCGGCTGTTCGGGCTAACCGCACTGAACGATCAGATTGCCGCTGGGGCGTTCATGTGGGTGATGGGGTCAACGGTGTTTCTGATTCCGGCCATCGTGATCACCATGCAGCTGCTCTCGCCGCGCAGAGCGCGCTTGCGCACGCAGGGGATGGTGGCTGCGCATCGGTGACGGGAACCGATTCCGGGCCTCAAAATCAAGACCCGGGCCATGTCGATCGGATCAGGGTTTGGTCGCGAGAATTAGCGGCGATGGACCGGGGGACTCCAGCAGGCGCGAATTCCTGAATCCCGCCTCCGCCAGCCATGCGCCTATTTCTTCAAAGGAAAAGGTATTACCCTCCGTCGTGTTCACCAGCATGTTGACTGCAAAGAAAAGTCCGTTCACGGGGCCGGTTCTTTCCTGATTGACAAGAAACTCCTGAACCGCGATGGTGCCGCCGCCGGCGAGGGCCTTGTAGGTTTTCGCCAGCAATTCGCGGCTGCGCGTCTCGCCTTCGCTGTGCAGAATGTGGCCCAGCGTGGCGAGCCCGTACCCGGAGCCGAACTCAGCTGTGAGCAGATCGCCCTCGACAAAAGAGAAGCGGTCGGCGAATCCAAATCGCGCGGACGTCTTCTTGGTGACGTCGATGACTTCGGGCCAGTCGACCGCGGTGACCTGCACGCGCGGCGAGCTTTGCGCCTGCGCAATGCCCCAAACACCCGAACCAGCGGCGAGGTCGAGGACTTTCACCGCCGCTCCGGCATTGCCGAAATTCATCTCAGCAGCCAGAGTCGAGGCCGCCGGATAACTCATGGGGTAGATGTCGAGCACGAAATCATGAAAGAACTCGCCACCGGATTTTTCGACGTTAACCGGAGTCACAGGATTACCGGTAGCGACGACGTCGTTGAGGTGCAGCCAGCGCGGAATGAGTTGTTCGCTGCAGTGCTTGATCAGCCCGCCCTGGAAGGACGGCTTCGTGCTGACAAGGAAGGCCTCGCTTTCCGGAGTGAGTGCGTAGCGGCCCTGCTTGTCTTTCGAGAGAAACTCGAGGCCAACCAGCGCGTTCATGATGGCAGTCAAGCCGCGGGCCGAGGCGCCGGTCGCTTTCTCGACCTCCGAAATCGTCTTGGGTCCGCCGTCGAGAACGTCGAAGACATGGTGCCGGATGGCTGCCTCCAGCACCAGGGGCGGAACATAGCCCCAGGCCATTTGCATAATGCGTTCCGGGGTTACCTGCACAGGGGTCGCGGTTGCCATAGGTCTCTCCTCATTTCCCGGAATACCGGGGATTCTGCGGATCGCTGAAAATCTGGGGAGCGTTCGATGCGGGGAGTCTACCAGCTTTGGCCGTGAATTTCGGGGCAGCAGCTGTGGCCGTTCCCCGTTGACAGGGGTCACGCGGAGAAAAAATTGGGCTGGCGCCAGGGCCAGCCCGTTGGGGGAGGAATGGTTTAACGCCTGTCCCCGGGATAAGGGTCAGGTACCGGGTTAGACGAGGCGGCCGATCAGGGGTAATCCCGGATTCCGGGGCCTGCTCTTTATACGTCGGCCCAGGTAGAATCGGAGTGATCGATCCACCGTGAGGCGATCCGCCGTCAATACAAAGCACATCGCCGGGTTGGGCCCTGCACCGACGGAACCTCGGTTCCGGCCGCTGCTGTACGCTTCCGTTGGCAATCCGTTCGCGCCCGCAACGGCGTACCAGTTATGTAGACAGATGAGCAGCCGAAGCGAGATGCCATGACTGCGCCCACGCAGCGGGTTCCGGACTCGGCGCTGGTCGAGCGAATCATGGCGGGAGAAGAAGACGCGCTTTCCGCACTGTACGATCGCTACGCGGGCATGCTGTTCGCCATGCTGGTGCGGATCCTGAAAGACACGAGCGCCGCCGAAGAAGTGCTGCAGGACCTGTTCCTGCAGCTCTGGCGCGGCGCCTCGCGCTTTGACGCGGGCCGCGGTTCGCTGCCCGCGTGGTTGCTGGTCATTGGCCGGAACCGTGCCCTTTCGCGCCTGCGCCGGCCGGAGCGCCGCGAGATCCTGGAAGATCCCGAAGAGTTTTCGCTTGGAATCGGTACCGTCCGCGGGCGATCTGGAGGACGAGGCGGCGCGGACGCAATTGATGCAGAGGCTCCGAGGCGCGATGGCAACGTTGCCGCCGGAGCAAAAAGAAGCCCTGGAGTTGGCTTATTTTGAAGGCATGACGCAGACAGAGATTGCAGCGCGGACCGGCAGTCCTCTGGGAACAGTGAAATCGAGAGTGCGGGCCGCGATGCAGTCGCTGAAGCGGTTTTTTGATGATGGAACGACACGTCAATCCGGAAGATCCTGACCTCTACGCGCTTGGCGCGCTCGATGGTGAGGAGAAGCAGGCGCTCGAGGCACACCTGCGCTCATGCCCGGCGTGTGCGCGGGAGGTCGACGCGGCACGCCAGCGCGTCGCGCTGCTGGGGCTGGCTGCGCCTGCGGCCGCGCCTCCGCCGTCTGTGAAGGAAGCACTGATGCGGAAGGTGCGAGAGGAGAAAATTCCGGAGGCGTTGCGGTGGCGAGGACCAGCAGAGCCGAGGCCGCAGCGGCCGCCCCGACTGGCGTGGCTGACGGCGGCCTTTGGCGCGGCTGCGGTGTTCTTTGCTGCTCTCGCGGTCGCCATCTGGATGAAGGATTTGCGCGACAACGGGCGAATCCAGGAGTTGCAGGCACAGTTGGCGGTGGCGCAGTCGCGGTCCCTGCAGATTGCCAACGCCGCCGCCGAAACTGACAAGCTGCTGGGCTCGCCGGGAACCATGCGAGTCGGCCTGGAACAGCAAGCCGGGTGGCCCTCAGGGCGCGCGGCCGTTTTGTACAACGCAAAAATGGGGATGGTGACCTGCGCTGGCTGGCTGCCGGCCCCGCCCGCCGACAAGAGCTATCAGCTCTGGCTGGTGCCGATGCAGGGCGCGCCCGTGCCTCTGCGCGTGTTTACCGGCGGGGAGTGGACTGAGCCGGTGACCGCGCATGTGCCGCCGGGAATGGCCGCAAAGGCGTTCGCCGTCACGGTCGAACCCAAAGGCGGGATGCCGTGGCCGACCGGACCGAAGGTCCTGGTGGGCGGCGTGAGCCAGGGCGAGTAACTGCGCTCTCTCCGGTAAACTCGGGATGTATGCCTTCCAGCACGAGTCCCGGGACGAATTCGGGCAAGTGGACCGGGTCCGCCATCCGCGAAGCCTTCCTGAAGTTCTTTGAGTCGAAGGGGCACCGCCGCGTGCACTCGTCGACGCTCGTGCCTGCCAATGATCCCACGCTGCTGTTCACCAATGCGGGGATGAATCAATTCAAGGATGTGTTTCTGGGGCTGGAGCGCCGCGACTACTCGCGCGCCACGACTTCGCAGAAGTGCGTGCGCGCCGGCGGCAAGCATAACGACCTCGAAAATGTCGGCTTCACGCGGCGGCACCACACGTTTTTTGAGATGCTGGGGAATTTCAGCTTCGGCGACTACTTCAAGAAGGACGCGATCGCCTACGCGTGGGAGCTGGTGACGTCGCCGGAGTGGTTTGGGATTCCGAAGGACCGGCTCTACGTGACGATTTTCAAGGGCGACGCCGAGGTTCCGCGGGACGACGAGGCGGAGCGGCTGTGGATGGAGGTGGGCGTTCCGAAGGAGCGCATCTTCACTTATGGCCGCAAGGACAACTTCTGGCAAATGGGCGAAACAGGGCCGTGCGGGCCATGCTCGGAGATTTTCTACGACATGGGAATCGAGGCGGCGGAGACTCCGGGCGTCGACAGGCCGTTTGGGGAGGACGATGCACGGTATGTGGAGATTTGGAATTTGGTGTTTATGCAGTTCGACCGCTCGGCGGTGACGGACGCTAAAGGTAACGTCAACGATTACACATTGGCGCTGCTGCCGAAGCCTTCGATTGATACGGGGATGGGTTTGGAGCGGGTGGCCGCGGTTTTGCAGGGCGTGGTCTCAAATTTTGAGACGGACCTTTTCGTGCCCTTAATTCGGCGTGCCGCCGAATTAACGGCACCGAGCACCGGGCACTGGGCACCGAGCACCGAAAGCACCGACGACAGAGCGGCGGCGAGTTTGCGGATCATTGCGGATCATGCGCGGGCGTCGACGTTTTTGATTTCGGATGGGGTTTTGCCGTCGAATGAGGGGCGCGGGTATGTGCTGCGGAAGATTCTGCGGCGCGGGATTCGGCATGGACGGCTACTGGGGCAGGAGAAGCCGTTCATGTACCAGATGGTCTATGCCGTGCGCGATGAGATGCAGGATGCTTATCCGGAGCTGAAGGAGAGCGCGGATCGCGTGGCGAAGGTTGTTGAGGCAGAGGAAAAACAGTTCGCGCGAGTACTTTCACTGGGCGCAGCACGATTACAGGATTGTCTAAACGAAAACGCGATTCGCGCGAAAGGTGTGCTGCAAAAGTATGAGGGCAGGTTAATCGGGCTTGCAAAGGAAGGAAAACTTGCTATTAAAGCGACCGGGAAACAGGCTTCCGCGTATGCTGCGGCCGGCATCGATCTTGCCTCCGCATCGCCTCTCCTATTGATGACCCATATCACACAAGAACTCGGCAGGGCTCGTGACGCCTTTGATGCAAGAAACGGAGATCTAACACCATACAAAGAGATCATTGCGAGCTATCTGGGGCCTCAAGAGGCGGAGGAATTCGAGGCCGAATATGATGCGATTCTTCGCGGCCCACGCCAACTTAGCGGACCTGACGCGTTTTTCCTGTACGAGACTTTTGGCTTGCCCAAGGATTTCATTCAAGATGCAGCGCGCGATGCTGGAGTGAAGTTCGATCGAGGCGGGATTTGAGGCGGCGCGGGCGGAGGAGCAGGCGCGGGCCCGGGCTTCGTGGAAGGGCGGGACCAAACAAAGCGCCAGTCCGGCGTTTCGCGATCTGCCGAAGACGACCTTCGAGGGGTATCGTCAGCTCCGCGTGGATGGGGCTGAGGTTCTGGCGATCGTGAAAGATGGGCAGGGCGTTCCGGCGGCCAATCCTGGCGACGCTGTCGAGATTGTGCTGGATCGGACCAGCTTCTATGCAGACTCCGGCGGGCAGATTGGCGATACGGGCTGGCTGATGTCGGACGATCACAACTCCGTGGTGGCCGACGTGAGCGGGTGCACCAAGCCGGTGCAGGGCGTGTTTGCGCATCGGGCGATTTTGCGGCAGGCAATCAAGCTTGGCGACCGCGTCGATACCGTCGTCGATGCCAATTTCCGCAACGCGACGCGGCGCAATCATACGGCGACGCATCTGCTGCACGCGGCGCTGCGCGAGGTGCTGGGCACGCACGTCAAGCAGGCGGGGTCGCTGGTGGAACCGAACCGGCTGCGGTTCGACTTCTCGCATTTCGCGGGCATCGCTGACGAGGAAATGCAGGACATCGAGGACATCATCAACCAGCAGACCCTCCAGAACACGACGGTGAAGACGCTGGAGGACGTACCCATCGATGTGGCCGTGAATGAGTATCACGCGATGGCGCTCTTCGGCGAGAAGTATGGCGAGAAGGTGCGCGTGGTGCGGATTGGCGACTTTTCGACCGAGCTGTGCGGCGGAACGCACACCGGCGCGACCGGTGAGATCGGGGTCGTGAAGTTGCTGGGCGAGGGCTCCGTTTCCTCGGGAGTCCGGCGCTTGGAAGCGGTGACGGGGCTGGGCGCGCTGAATGAGTTTCGTCGCGATTATCAGGTAGCGCAAATCGCGGCACAGCTTGGACCGGGGGAGCTGGCTCCAGCCGAAGCGCTGCGGCAGCGTCTTTCCGCCCAGGAAGACGAGCTGAAGAAGCTCCGTCGCGAGCTCGACGAGGCTCGAATGAAGTCGGCGGCATCGCGGGTTTCCGGCGCAACGGATCAAGCGGTCGAAGTCGCAGGAATCAAGGTTCTGGCGCAGCGCGTGGACGCACTGGACCGCGGCCAAATGCGGACGCTGGTCGACAATCTGCGCAACAAGCTGGGATCGGGCGTCGTAGTTCTGGGCGGCGCACAGGAGGAAGGCAAGGTCGCGCTCATTGTCGGCGTGACGAAGGACCTGACCGGCAAAATCCAGGCAGGCAAAGTCATCGGGCCGATCGCGAAGCTGGTGGGCGGTTCAGGGGGCGGTCGTCCGGACATGGCCGAGGCCGGCGGGAAAGACGCGGACCAGCTGGATGCGGCGCTGAAGAGCGCGCCGGAAGTGGTGAAGGGGCTGGTATCGTAGGCTGCGGGTGATCCGGATGCCGTATATTCTTGCGCTCGACCAGGGCACGACCAGCTCACGAGCGATCCTTTTCGACAAGCAGGGGCAGATTGCGGGCGTTGCCCAACACGAGTTCCCGCAGATTTTTCCCGCCGCAGGATGGGTGGAGCACGACCCCCTCGACATCCTCACTTCCCAGTTGAGCGCCGCAGTCGAGGTCCTGGGCAAAGCCGGCGCCACGCCCCGAGACGTTGCGGCGCTGGGCATCGCGAACCAGCGCGAAACCACCATCGTCTGGGATCGCGAGACAGGCAAGCCCGTGTCGAATGCGATCGTCTGGCAGGACCGGCGCACCGCGCCGATGTGCTCCCGCCTGCGCAAAGAAGGGGTCGAGGAAATGGTCCGCCAGAAAACTGGGCTGTTGCTCGACCCATACTTCTCAGCGACGAAGATCGCCTGGATTCTCGACAACGTCGAAGGCGCGCGCGCACGCGCGGAGAAAGGAAAGCTGGCCTTCGGAACCGTCGACAGCTGGCTGATCTGGAACCTGACCGACGGCGAGCGCCACGTCACCGACCGCACCAACGCATCGCGAACTCTGCTCTACAACATCGTGGACGACCGCTGGGACGAGGAGCTTCTACGGATTTTCGGCATTCCCGCGAGCATGATGCCCGAGGTTGTCTGGTCGAGCGAAATGGTCGGCCGCGTGACGTCGCCGCTGGGGCCGGGCGACGTTGCCATTGCGGGCATCGCAGGCGATCAGCAGTCGGCACTGTTCGGCCAGCTTTGTGTCAGGCCCGGCGATGCGAAATGCACTTATGGGACGGGATGTTTTCTGCTCCAGAACATTGGCGACACGTTTCGGCTATCGGGGCAGCGGCTGGTCACGACGCTGGCCTGCAGCACGGCGCGAAGGGGGGAATATGCGCTCGAAGGCAGCATCTTTATTGGTGGCGCGGTGGTGCAGTGGCTGCGCGACAAGATGCGGTTCTTTTCGCTCGCACCCGACGTCGAGGGCATTGCCGCTGGCGTGGACGACGCAGGCGACGTCGTCTTTGTGCCCGCGTTTACCGGGTTGGGCGCGCCGCACTGGGATCCTTATGCAACGGGCATGATTATCGGCATAAGGCGCGATACCGGGATTGGCCATGTCGCGCGCGCGGCGATTGAGAGCATCGCGTTTCAGGTGGCCGATGTGCTGAAGGCGATGGATGCGGATACGGGCATTCCGTGCCGCGAGCTGCGCGCGGACGGCGGCGCAGCGGCCAACAACTTGCTGATGCAGTTTCAGGCGGACCTGCTCGGCATCCCGGTGCATCGGCCGGCGGTGCTGGAGTCGACGGCGCTGGGGGCGGCGTACCTCGCAGGACTCGCCACAGGCTTCTGGAATAGCGTCGACGAAATTGCTACAACGCGGGGGGGAGCCATTTTCGAGCCGCGTGCCGACCGTGCGCACATGGCGCAGCGCTATAGGCGATGGCGCGATGCCGTGGAGCGCGCCAAAGGATGGAACGCGGGCGCCCCCGGGATGTGATGGATGTCACCAGCGTGGGGTCTGGCTGGAGGGCTATCATGAGGTCTCCGATGGCCTCTGTCCGCGAGCAGCGGGCGGCAACGGCCTGGGAGGACCCTCCATGTGCCTGGCGATTCCTGGCAAAGTAGTCGAGATTTTTGAGCATGAAGGCTTGCAAATGGCCCGCGTGCAGTTCGGCGGAGTCACCCGCGACGCGTGCCTCGATTACGTGCCGGAGACGCAGCTAGGCGATTACGTGCTCGTGCACGTGGGGTTCGCCATCAGCCGCGTCGACGAAGAAGAAGCACGTCGGACCTACGAGGCATTGGCAGAGCTGGATCAGCTCGGTGAGCTGGATATCCCGGAGGTTGAGCCTTCCCGGAGCGGCGCATGAAGTATCTCGATGAGTATCGCGATGGCAACGTCGCGGCAAAGCTGGTGGAGCGGATCAAGCGCGCGCAGACGAAATCCTGGGTCATCATGGAGGTTTGCGGCGGGCAAACGCATTCCATCGTGAAAAACGGGATCGATCACTTGCTGCCCAAAGGCGTGGAGTTGGTGCACGGCCCGGGATGCCCGGTGTGCGTAACGCCGCTGGAGATGATCGACAAAGCGCATGCGATCGCGCGGCAACCCGAGGTGATTTTTTGCTCCTTCGGCGACATGCTGCGCGTCCCTGGCTCGGATGGCGATTTGTTCAGCATCAAGTCGCAGGGCGCGGATGTGCGCGTGGTGTATTCGCCGCTGGATTGCCTGAAGATCGCCCGCGCGAATCCAGACAAACAGGTCGTGTTCTTCGCGATCGGGTTTGAGACGACCGCTCCGGCCAACGCGATGCTTGTGTGGCAGGCGCAGCAAACGGGAATGAAGAACATCTCGCTGCTGGTTTCGCATGTGCTGGTGCCTCCGGCGATCGAGGCAGTGCTGAGCTCGCCGCAGAATCGCGTGCAGGGATTTCTTGGACCGGGGCACGTGTGTGCCGTGGTTGGCTACGCCGAGTACGAACCGCTGGCGGAGCGGTTTCATGTGCCTATCGTTGTTACAGGTTTTGAGCCGCTGGACATCCTGGAAGGCGTGCTGATGGTGATCGAGCAGCTGGAGTCGGGGCGCGCCGAAGTAGAGAATCAGTATTCGCGGGTGCTGGCGCGAGGCGGCAACCAGCCTGCACAAGAACTGATCGCGAAGGTGTTTGAGGTGAGCGACCGGAAGTGGCGCGGGGTGGGAATGATCCCCCAGAGCGGATTGCAACTGCGTAAGGAGTTTCATGATCTCGACGCCGAGCGCCGGTTCAACGTGCAGGCGATCGACACGATGGAGCCGGCGGTGTGCATCGCTGGACAGATTCTGCAGGGGATTAAAAAGCCACACGACTGCCCTGCCTTCGGGACCGAGTGCACGCCGCAGCATCCGCTGGGCGCGACCATGGTGTCGGCGGAAGGCGCGTGTGCAGCGTATTACGCCTATGGCCGGCATTTGAAAGACGCGGACCTGGTGACGCTCGGAGGCGAGCGTCGATGAGCGCGGGCAAGGTGCAGGAGCGCGAGAACGCGGCGGAGACGCTGGGCCCGTTTGGCGTCTGCCCGCTGCCGATTTTCGATCACCCGCAGATTGTGCTGGGGCACGGCAGCGGCGGCAAGCTGTCAGCAGAGCTGATCGAGAAAGTCTTCGTCAGCCGCTTTCGGAATTCCACTCTGGAGAAGATGGACGACCAGGCTGTGCTCGAAATTGGCGGCACGCGGCTGGCGTTTACGACTGATTCATTTGTAGTGACGCCGATTTTTTTTCCCGGGCGGCGACATCGGGACGCTGGCGGTGAATGGTACAGTCAACGATCTGGCGATGGGCGGAGCGAAGCCGCTCTACCTGGCGGCCGCATTCATTCTGGAAGAAGGCTTGCCGGCCAAAGAATTGGCGCGCGTGGTCGAATCGATGGCGAGCGCTGCGCAAAGCGCCGGGGTGCAACTGGTCACCGGCGACACGAAAGTCGTGAATCGCGGGAAGGGCGACAAGATTTTCATCACGACGACGGGGATTGGCGTGGTCGATCGCGGCACCCAGCTCTCCGCGGATCGGGCGCGGCCTGGGGACAAGATTCTCCTCAGCGGATACATCGGCGACCACGGGATCACGATTTTGTCGCAGCGTGAGGGCCTGGAATTTGAGAGCTCGCTCGAGAGCGATTGCGCGGCTCTGCATGGACTCGTTGCGGCGATGCTGGACGCCGGCGCCGTCGAGGGTTTCCGCGTGATGCGCGATCCGACGCGCGGCGGCGTGGCAACGGTGCTGAACGAGATTGCCGGCCGGTCGCGCGTGGGGATGGTGTTGCGGGAGAGCGAGATTCCGGTGCGGGACTCAGTGCGGGGCGCCTGCGAGTTGCTGGGGCTCGATCCGCTCTATGTCGCGAACGAGGGCAAGCTGGTGGCGATTGTCGCGCCCGGGATCGCTGAGCGCGTACTCGCGGCCATGAAGAAGCACCCGTTGGGCGCGGAGAGCCGGATTATCGGCGAAGTGGTGGAACAACCAGCGGGAATGGTGCTGATGAAGACCTCGGTCGGCGGAACGCGCGTGGTCGACGTGCTTTTCGGAGAGCAACTGCCGCGCATCTGCTGATTCCCAGCCCGTGCTAAGGGCCTGTTAATCGGCGGGCCAGGATTCCGAAGTAAAGGTCGAGGCCGGCAGCCCGGCAGCGTTGAAGAGATTGTTGGTCACCACACTCATCCAGCCGTAGCGCACATAGACCGGGTGGGCGACCGCGGACGCCGATACCACAACCGTCTCACCATCGATGCGTGCCTGCGCGGGGACGAAGTGGCGGTCCTCGCCCGCAATTTCAAAAGCATCGATCGGCTGACCGTGCGCGGTAAGGCCCTGCGCGTGATCGAACCAGACGCGGATGGCGCTGCTGCCGTCGGGCTCACGTTCGGCGGTAGCCTGGCGAAAGAGTGGCGAGGCAAAAGCAACGTCTTCGCGATAGACCATGTGGCGAGCAGCGAGTGCCAGGCGATGGCCGACGGTCTGTTTGTCGGGAGGATGCACGTTATCCGGCGTGCCCACGTCGAGGGTCACAGCCATGGCGGTGTTGGTCAGCTGCAACGTTCGCCGCTGCGCATCGCGCACCTTGCCCCAGTCTTCGCCGGGTGAGTTGAAGCTGGAAATCTGAACGAAAAGAAACGGCAGATCACCCTGTGCGAACTGCATGCGCCAGTCGCGAATGAGCGCGGAAAACAGCGTGGTGTAGTACGGCGCGCGGTCGTGGCCGGAGTTGGTCTCCCCCTGGTACCAGAGAAACCCGCGGAGGGACATCGGCGCGAAGGGCGCGATCATGCCGTTGTACAGACCGGCAGGCAGCCAGGAAGTCTCGTCCGGGTGCCACGGATGACGAGGAAGCGGGTTGCCGACGGCTCGCGCGGCGTCGTCCTCCCGTTTTTCCGCTGCGATCTGCGCCTGAAGGTTCGCCTGCTCATCGGCGAAGTGTGCACGGCTGGCGAAAGCGGGCAGCAGATCCGGATGTGTGCCCAGCGTGTCCAACGAAATCCAGGAATCCGCGGGCGTGCCACCCCAGGTGGAGTCGATCAGGCCCACCGGGACGTTCTCCTTCGCAGCGATTTCACGCCCGAAGAAGTATGCGACCGCGGAGAATCCGGCAGCGGTTTCGGGCGTGCAGATCGTCCAGCTGTTGGGAACGTCGCTCAGCGGGGAGTCGGAGCTTTTCTTATCAACGACCAGCAGCCGCAGTTTTGGATTCGTCGCCGCGGCAATTTCCTTATCTGCGTCTTTTAGGACGGCGTTGCCGGGGAAGCCGCGCATGGGCATTTCCATGTTCGATTGTCCGGACGCGAACCACACGTCCCCCACCAGCAGATCTGAAAGAATGACGTCGGCGCCGTCGCCGCTGATGGTGAGCGTATACGGCCCGCCCGCGGATTCGGGCGCGAGCCAGAGGCTCCACGCGCCCAGCGTGTCGGCCTGAGCCGGAACCGTCTGCGCATGGAAGTTGGCCGTGAGTTGAGCGCCGGGCGTGGCCCATCCCCAGATGTGGATGGGGCGATCGCGCTGCAGGACGGCGTGGTCGCTGAGCAGGTGCGGCAGCCGCACGTCGGCGCGCGCTGCGGCAGAGAACGGCACAAGGCAAAAAAACAGGACAGCGATTCGGAAGGATCGCATCACGAGAACCTCTCAGGACGAAACGGTCAATGATACAGGCCTGGTCAATTCCATAAGCGCGAAATCTGTTTCAGGCGTAGTGACCGGAGCCAACCTGCCGATAAAACCCTCAATGATGCGAAGCGTCACTGTGGGGATCCGGATCGCAGCGACCCTGGGCCTGATGCTGGTCGCGGCCATCATGGGGGGCGCGTTGTGGCGCTGGTCTGTCTCCCGGCACAATGCCATCCAGGAGCTGCGCGAGGCTACCGTGGGGGCCAGGGTTCACTTGCTGGGGGTCGTGACCTATGCCGACGCCCCGCAGAACCGTTTCTGGATCCAGGATGAGTCCGGAGCTGTCGCGATCGGGGTCAATCCCGAGAAGGCCGGCGTCCATGTGGGAGAAACGGTCACGGTGGTGGCAACCAAGACGGCCCGATACGACCCGCTGCAGGGACCGAACAGTGTTGGACTGAAGGACTTCAGGATCAGCGCCGCCCGCGCGCAGATGAAGCTGCCTCCTCCTTTCGCGATATCGGTGGACGATTTCCCCACTCCGGAGAGGAACGGCGTCCGAGTCCAGGTGACTGCCGTCGTGCGCAGTGCCGAACGGGACGGAGCAGGACGCGGCAGTATGACCATCGCGGGGTCGGGGTTCGAGGCGGGAATGATCGTCGCCAAACCTGGCGACCTCTCAAGGCTGGTCGATGCCGAGGTTCGCGTCACCGGGATTCCGGAAGAAAAGCGTGACTCGGAGGGGTGGGTCGATGCCGAGGAACTCTGGGTGCCCTCCGAAGACAACGTTGAGATTGTGACGGCTCCCCCGGAGCGAAGCCCGCTGTACACACTCCGGACCCTCTATGCGGCTGACCCGAATCAGCTCGTCCACAGGATTCGCCTGCGCGGACGAGTCGCGGCCGCTTTACGAGGTTCGCTCCTCATTGACGACCGCTGGGGAGCGATCGCGTGCGAGGTCTCTGACCCTCATGCGCTGCAACCGGGAGCGGCTGTCGAAGTGGCAGGATTCCCAAGCCGCGATGGTCTGCGCATCGACCTTTCCCACTGTGTTGCCTCCGCAATCGCGGCAGACGAGATCGACGCAGCCGATCGGGGCAAGCGAGCACCACCCATTCTCTCTACCATAAAACCCATTCGAGATCTGGCCCCCGCCCAGGCGGCGCTCGCACTGCCGGTTCGCGTTCAGGGAGTGATCACTTTCGTAGACTCGGCGTGGGGACAGCTGTATCTGCAGGACCAAACCGCGGGGATTTACGTTAAGTACGCGAGCGATCAAGAAATAGCCGTTGGCGACCGGGTGACACTGGTTGGCCTGTCGGGCGCCGGTGACTTTGCGCCCGTGATTGTCGCTCCCCGGCTTCAGAGAGAAGGGGCTGCTCCCTTGCCTGGCGCGCTTCCCGTCACGGCGGCGGCCGCAGCTGCCGGTGTGCTCGATTCCCAATACGTCAGCGTCGAAGGCCTGGTCCGTCCCATCAAGTTCGCCGACGACCCCAACCACCCCATCGCCACCTTCGATTTGCAGACCGATCTTGGCCAGGTACACGTTTCGACCGCTCCTTATCTCTTCGATCGGCAGCAGCCCCAGAGACTGAACGATGCTCGGGTCCGCATCCGCGGGGTATTCGGGACGATCTACAATTCTCGCCGGCAGATTCTGGGTTATCAGTTGTTGGTGGCGTCTCCGTCCGAGATCGAGATACTGGAGCCGGCGACGCCGGACCCCTTCAGCATGGACGCCACCCCGGTGGGATCGGTACTGCGTTTCTCCCCCCACGCGCGACTGGGTCACAGAGTGAAGGTGACAGGCTCTGTCACCATGCTCGGTCAGGGCTTTCTGTATCTGCAGGATAGTAGCGGGGGCGTGGAGGTTCGAGGCGACACCCGGGCCCTGCATCTGAACGAGACCATCGAGGTGGTGGGATATCCCGCCCTCGCAGGCCGATATTCGCCGGTCATGACGGACGCAGTTTTTCGCGTCCTGAAACAGCGATCGGGGGTTCGCCCTGAGGTCACGAATCCGGAATCGATCCTGCACAGCCACGACGATTCGGTCCTGGTGACGGTGGAAGGCAGACTGGTCACCGCGGTGAGCGTGCCTCTGGGCACCACGCTCATTCTGCAGAACGGCACACGAACCTTCACAGCGCAGCTCGACACCTCCGACCTCGGAGCGAATCTGAAGTTTCTGCGCAACGGCAGCGTGTTGCGCTTAACCGGCGTGTGCTCCACCCAGGTCGATCCGAACAGCCTGTATCGCCTCCTCGAGGAGGACCCTGTCACCTTCACCGTCCTGCTGCGTTCGCCGGACGATATCTCGATGGTTCACGCTGCGCCGTTCTGGACCCTGCAGACGACCCTGATTCTGCTGGCGCTCTTCGCGGTTGTGATTCTGGCCATCCTCATCTGGGTTGGGGTTCTGCGCAGGCGTGTCCACCGCCAGATGACAGCGCTCGAACGGGCAGAGGAGACGGCCCAGGCCCTCCGCGATCTCTCGACAGCCATGCGGAACGTGACCAGCGAAGAGCGCTTCGACGCCCAGGTTTCGGTTCGGGGCAGCGAGGACATTGCGCAGGTGGTGGTCGGCTTCAATCGGATGTTATCCGAGTTGCAGCAGCGCGACCGCGATAAACGCGAGGCTGAGGCGAAGCTCCAGCACATGGCTCTGGTCGACGAACTGACCGGCCTGCCCAATCGCCGGCTCTTGTCCGACCGTCTCTCGCAGAGCCTCAAAGCTGCGGCCCGCGATGGAGGGATGCTGGCGCTGCTCTATATCGATCTCGACGGCTTCAAGCCCGTCAATGACAGCCTCGGCCATCGCATCGGCGATTTGCTTCTCAAGCAGGTGGCCGAGCGCCTGCAGACCCGAGCTCGGGCATCGGACACGCTCGCGCGGATCGGCGGCGATGAGTTCACCCTCATCCTGAGCGGAATTCATTTGAAAGCGGATGTGGAGAAAGTTGCGGCCAGTCTTCTCGAAGCGCTGGCCTCTCCGTTTCAGATCGATGGCCAGGGAATCCGGATTGGTGCCAGCATCGGCATCAGCTTGTTTCCCGACCATGGCAGGAACGGAGACGAGCTCCTGCAACAAGCCGACTTTGCCATGTACGCTGCCAAGCGAAGCGGCAAGAATCGCATCGTCGAATTCAGTGATGACCTGGGCAACGCGGCCCGCCAGCGGATGACGCTGGAAGGAGAGTTGCGGCGCGCGGTTGCCGAACGCGAAATCTCCATCGAATATCAGCCGGAATTTGACCTCACAACCCATGCCATCGTGCGCTTTGAGGCGCTGGCGCGATGGAATCATGCGCAGATGGGGCCCATTTCGCCCCTCAATTTCATCCCCATTGCCGAAGAGAGCGGGCTCATCATTCCCCTTGGGTCCTGGCTGATGGAACAGGCGTGCGCGGACGCCGTTACCTGGAAGCAGGCCTGCGGCCGTGACGTTCAGGTCGCGGTCAACGTATCCACCGTTCAATTTGCCCAGAACACTTTCGTCGCGGAGGTGAAGGAGATTCTGCGGCGAACGGGGCTCCACCCAGGCCTTCTGCAGATCGAGCTCACCGAATCCGCAACCCTGACGGGAATCGGCCGTGCCGCCAGGATGATGCGCGAGCTGAACAGCATGGGCGTCACCCTGGCCATGGACGACTTCGGCACCGGATACTCCTGCCTGAGCTATCTTCCCAAGCTCGCGTTCGATGCCATCAAGATCGATCGCTCCTTCGTCAGCGAGCTGATTTTCCGCCCGGAAACACGCGCCTTCGTTCAGTCCATCCTGACCATGGCGCACAACCTCGGCATGAAAGTGATCGTGGAAGGAATTGAAACGAAGGAACAGCTCGAGCTGATCGAATTGTTGGGCGCAAACGAGGCCCAGGGATTCCTGCTGGGTCGACCGACGGTGGATCCCATCGCTCGTTTGCTCCAGCAAAGAGCAGAACCGGAGCCCCTCGACTGCCCTGAGAATGAATCGCAAATCGTTATCGCAGAGAAGCCGGCAGTCAGCGTCTGAAAATTCTGGAGCCGACGACCGGACTTGAACCGGTGACCTGCCGATTACGAATCGGCTGCTCTACCAACTGAGCTACGTCGGCCTGCGCCTTGTCAATTTTATCGTTCACCGCAGACAGGGTAAAGGCGAGCGCACACCTGCCGCGTGGCGAGAGTAACCACCACAACCTCCTCAGGGAGCCTCACACATTTCACCGTGCCCAGCCGGAACCCAGAACGAGAAAAGGCCACCCGGCAACAGGGCAGCCTTTTCTTCAGGGAGAATAGTTCCAACGGAGGCAAGCCATCAGAACTTTCCTGGCGCAATAGTATGGGCGGCCAATGGGGGTGTCAAGGCAAAATCCAGGCCGCCTGCAAGTGGTTGAACTACAATAATTTACAAAAATGAGCCCGCGAAGAACAGCATTCGTTAGAGTTTCGCCTTATATTCGTCTAATAGCCCCGGCCCGACGGGCCTAATACTTTTGGATTCTGATGAATAGCTGCCCGGAGGAACGGGCAATTCCTCTCTCTGGTGTCCTAAAAAACGACATTTTCGCGCTTATCCACCCAGGTGCAGCGAGATGAACTCCTCCTCTGAGACAGTGGAAACTGGCTTGCCGCGCAAAATTCGGACCAGCGCGCGCCCGCCTCCGAGAAACAGTCCGAGCAGCAGCGCTGCGCTGACAAGAACGACCACCAGCATTGTGATGCCCATCAGCAGCCGGTAGAGCTTCGCGCCTTCGGGAACGTAGCCCTCAGGATGATTGATCGTGACGTAGTCGCTGAAGTGAACCGCGCCGAGAAGCCGTTGTGCGCTCTGCGAATCGCCGTTGACGATGGCCACCAGCGGGCCGGCGCGCTTTGTCACGAAGCCGTCGGATTTTGCCAGCGCATCAAGAGCCTTGAGATGGGCGCCCGCGATCTGCGGTGTGGGATAGAGAAGCAGCGTGAGCGTGTTCGTTGCAGCGGGCGGTCCATATTGCGCGGTCACGACTTCCGTGTCCTGGCTGAAATCGATGGCGCTCGCGGGAAGCTGCGATCCCACGCGCGCCCACGCGGCGGGACCGATCGCGTAATGCACGCTGGCCACGTCCAGTTGCGATGGCGGCAGATAGCGAGGCAGGCTGGGTGGAATGCCCGCTGCGCCGCCAACCTGCGGAATCTGGCTCGCAAGAGCGACGAGGGGCGCCTTCTCATCCGTCGACGTGCGAAGGAATGTGGCGTCGACAACGGTGGTCCCCGCCCAAAAAACATAGTGGCCGCCTGAGGAAGCGCCTTCCCGCCCGATGTCCTCCGCACGCATTCCGGGCTGGCGGAAAAACGTGAACGCCCCATAGGCCCCGGTAGCGTCTTTGAAATGCCAGCCGGCAACAATCATGCTGCGGTTGCCATTGCCGTAGGTCGCGGATTCATGATCGCTGAGCCCGTATTCCTGCAGAACCGCGGTGTCTGCCAGACTCGGAGGAGCGGGCACATCCTTCGCCGGAATCTGCGTCCACCCGGCGAACGACTGCGGCAGCAAAGGCGGCGGCTGCGCGGGCGCGGCGAATGCCACTGTGGAAGCGACGAAAACCGCAAGGGCGAGGAGACGGGGCATGGCTCTGCTATCGATGATAGTGAGACAGACACCGGGATGGGAAGGAAGGTTTCCAGTTATTCCGAGCTCGCCGGTCGCGACCCCGCCTGCGCCAGACGCATCCCGTTCAAACTGGAGACGTAGCGCGCGACCCCCAGATACAGCGATTCGGCGATCCGCTGCCGGTATGGCGACTCGCGCAGCTCCTCGGCGTCGTCGGGATTTGTCAGGAAGGAGATTTCCGCGAGAATCGACGGCATGTTCGCGCCGATCAGCACCACAAACGGAGCCTTCTTCACGCCGCGATCCCTGAGCCCGGGATTGCCCTGATCGAGCCCCTCATACAAGCTTTGATCCACGTCAGCCGCAAACGCGCGCGACTCGTTGATCTTGTCCTGCAGCGCGATTTTCTTCACCAGATCGGAGAGCTGGTGGATCGATTCGTCGGAGACCGCGTTCTCGCGCGCCGCTACGTCCAGCGCATCGGCGGATGAGGTGAAGTTCAGGTAGTAGACCTCGACGCCGCGGGCGGTGGTGTCGGCGCTCGAGTTGGCGTGGATCGAGATGAAGAGATCGGCCTGCGCCTGGTTGGCGATCGCCGTGCGCGTTTCGAGCGGAATGAAGGTGTCATCGCTGCGCGTGTAGATGACGTCGGCGCCGAGGCGCTGCCGGAGCAGCCGCCCGAGACGCAAAGCAACATCGAGCACCACATCTTTTTCCTGCAGGCCCCCCGGCCCGAGGGTCCCGGAGTCGTGTCCCCCATGGCCCGCGTCGATCACGATGCGATTGATCTTGAGCCCGAGCGCGCGAACCATGGAATTGGGCACATGTTGCGCGGAGGGTACGGCCTCCGCCGCGGGAATGCCCGGGGCGCCCGCTTCCGCGGGAGGAACATCGTCGGTCGAACGCGAAGAAACAGCAGGTCTCGAGGTTCGGCTCGAAAGGGACTGCGGGTTCGTTGATCGTGAAGCGGCGCTGGTTCCTGCGACCGACGAAACGACCGGCGCGGTGGTGGGATGCCGCGTGGCCCGCACCTGATCGGGTTGGCTGCTCAGGCCTGCTACATCCGTGAGCGCGGAGCCGCTGTCCCCTTCAGCAGAAAGCCCGGGCGCTCCTCCAGCCGCCGTGCGCGCCGGAGACGCAATCCGCGGTGAAGGCCGCTGCGGAATCGCCGTGGGCTGGTTGGCGCCCGCAGTCAGGCGAGGTGGAGTACCTCCCCGCGTGCCATGCACGTCGATGATCAGCCGCGGCGGGTTCTGCAGGAAGAACGCGGAGTAGTCGCTCAAACTGTTCACGTCGAGAACGACCCGTGTGGTGTTCGCCGAGGATTGCGCCGCCCGGATGCGGGTCAGGAAGCCGTCGTCGGTGACTTCCACCGCGCGTCCGGAAAGCTCCGGCGAGAGTCGCGCTCCATAAAGATCAAAAAAAATTCGGTCAGGATCGGAGACCCGCGCCGCCTGATAGCGAACTTCCTGCTGCAGATCGATCGCCACGCGCGTGTAGTCCGGTGTGGACCAGTGGCGAATGCCGGTGATGAGCGGCAGCCTGCCGCGCCGCGGCGGAGGTGGCGCATTCATCAGCCGGGTGTTTTCCGCGGATGCTGAGGCTGCGCCGGCCGTCGGCTCGGGGGAATTCTCCGCAAGCTCGGAGGAGGACTGCGGCGGGGAAAGATTGCTCTCTTCGATTCCAGGGTTCGCTGCAGGCTTGCTCGGATTGTTGGGTCTAAACGAGGGGGACGACGAAGCAGCTCGCGACGGGAGCTGCTGTGGCGCCTGCGACGCAGCAGTCACGGTCGGGTTGCGATGCGTGCCGGAACGAGACGAGCCTCGCGCGGGTTGCTCGCGCACAGCGGCAATCTGGTCGCGCCGAATATTGTTCAGCTCGCTGCGAGCCTCCGCACCCAGCGGATTCTGCGGATAGAGTCGCAGAAAGTTCTCGTAGGCCGCCTTCGCCTGCGGCAAATCGCCCAAATCGCGCTGGTAAATTTCGCCTTCCGTCAGCAGGGCGCTAAAGCGATAGCGGCTGCCGCGATACTGGTGGCGCAAAAACTCATACTGTCCGATGGCGTCGCGGAGCGCCTTTTCATCCTGAAAGATGCGTCCTTCTTCGGCGAGCAGGTCAGCCACCGCGGCGACCGACGCGTCCGCCCGGAGCGCAGCGGGATCGCCATGGTAGATAGCGCGGTAGCTGTCGAGGACGTGCGCGTATTGCAAGCGAGTGCGCTGCTGTTCGGGCCGGCCCTCCAGCGCCTCGCGCAGCCGCTCAGCGTGCGCGAAGGCTGCCGGTCGAGAGGCCGCAGACTGAGAAGCGCCAAACGCCGAGGAAGCAACGCCCGCAAGAGACAGAAGCAGGACGCACCTACGCGCCGCGCTCAGACGGGGGGACCACATCGGGGATCGGTCAGCGCGCTGCATAAACGGCCGAATCGGCCGAGATCATCGGCCCTGCCTCCCAACGCGCGGGAGCCGTGCGTCACTCCGCCGAAGACACTCTCAATTATAGGTGTGGCGCAACAACCCGCCGCGACGCACACTACGCCCAACAGGGAAACGAACCCGGATGATCACACCAGGTTGCGGCGCAGGCCGTTCGTTATCTTGCGCCCCCGCTGTCACATCTGAAACACTGGCCCTGCTTTCCTATGGTTCGCCACTACCTCGTGAAAGGGCGCGTGCAGGGCGTGGGCTTTCGCTGGTTTGTCCATCGCGAGGCAGCCGCCCTGGATTTGATTGGGTGGGTGCGCAATACCGAAGACGGCCACGTGGAAGTGTTGGCCGCCGGAGAGCCGGAGACGCTCGCCGAACTCGCTCAGGCTCTGCGCAAAGGATCGCGCGGCAGCCGCGTCGATGCGGTGATCGAGCACGAGCTGGACGCAAAAGAAAGCGAGGACCTCGGTCCGTTTCGCATTGACGGAGCCTGGTAGAAATCTATGACCCCATGTGCCACTGACTGCGAGCCGCTCAAAGCGCTTGTCCGCACCGTTCCGGATTTTCCCAAGCCCGGCATCCTCTTTTACGACATCACCACCCTCCTCAAAGATCCGAAGGGCTTCGCCACCCTCATCGATGCGCTGGCGCAGTACTACATCGACAAAAACGTCGACCTGGTGCTGGGCATCGAGGCCCGCGGATTCATCTTTGGTCCCGCGCTCGCTTATCGGCTCAATGCCGGATTCGCCCCAGTGCGCAAACCGCGCAAGCTGCCCGGTCCGACGATTCGTGTCACCTACGACCTCGAATACGGCTCCGACACCCTGGAGATTCACGCCGACGCCATCGAGCCCGGCCAGCGCGTCGTGCTCGTCGACGATCTGCTCGCCACCGGCGGCACCATGGAGGCGACCATCAAGCTGGTACAGCAGCTCGGTGGCGAGATTGCCGGCCTCGGCTTCGCCATTGAACTCGACTTCCTGAAAGGCCGCGATCGCTTCCAGGAGTACGACGTCTTCAGCCTCCTCCACTACAACGAATAGCCTCCTTCCTCCCCGTCCCGCACCGCGACCTCACCTCGGCATATACTGCGGTTTGCTTTTCGAGGAGGAACGATGCGACGGCGAGAATTCTGCAAACTCATGGCGGCAACGGCCGCAGCAACTGCCGTTCCCGGATCCCAACCAGTTTCCGCGCAAGCCGCCGAGCCGGCCCCACCCGAGACGATGGGCCCAGCCCAGGCATCGGCTGACGCGTCCGGCTTTGGCGCCTACACCCAGGACTACGCACAGTTCTGCGCGACCCCGGAGAGCGAGCGCGTCTTCTATGCGCTCGAAGGCGGCAAAATCGTCAGCGAAAAACTCAATAACAATGACTGGACGCCGACCGACTGGGGCGAGCCGCCGGCGCTGCCCATTCCCGGCGGCTCGTGGGATGGCGTGCCCATGGACTCGCCCATCCCGAACCTCGCGGGAGAAGGACCTTACAAGCCCACCTGGGATTCCCTGCTGCAGTACGAAGCGCCCGAGTGGTATCGCGACGCGAAGTTCGGCATCTGGGCGCACTGGAGCCCGCAGTGTGTGCCCGAAGCGGGCGACTGGTACGGCCGCCAGATGTACATCGAAGGCCACCGGCAATACAAATATCAGCTTGAGCACTACGGCCCGCCCTCGCGCTTCGGCTTCAAGGATCTCTGCGCTCAGTGGACGCTGCTCAACTGGCAGCCGGATGAGCTGATCGCGCGCTACAAAAAGGCCGGCGCGCGGTTTTTCATCAGCCTGGCCAATCATCACGACAGCTTCGACGCCTGGAATTCAAAGCACCAGCCGTGGAATGCGGTCAACCTCGGCCCCCATCGCGATGTGGTGGGCACGTGGGCGAAGGCCGCTCGCGATCAGGGTCTGCGCCTCGGCGTGACCATTCATCAGGCGCGCAACTGGTGGTGGTATCAGACCGCGCACGGCGCCGACAAGACCGGCCCCTATGCCGGCGTTCCCTACGACGGCCGCATGACCGTGGCCGATGGCAAAGAGCAGTGGTGGGAGGGCTACGATCCGCAGCGGCTCTACGGCGCGAAGCACCCGCACAATGCTCTGCCCGATCCGTCCTTCGTCAAGAATTTCTACGACCGCACCCGCGATCTCATCGAGCAGCACGATCCCGACCTGCTCTATTTCGACAATCCTCTGTTTCCTCTGGGGTGGGGCGGCATGAACGCAGGAGCCTTCTACTACAACCACAATCTGCAGACCCACGGCGGCAGGATGGAGGGCGTGATCACCATCAAGGAGGTTCCGGATAAGTGGGCGAAGTCGGCGGTGGTCGACTACGAACGCGGCCTCACCAATAAGATCATGCCCTGTGCGTGGCAGTCGGAAACCTGCCTCGGCGACTGGCACTACGATCGCGCGCTTTTCGACAAACCCGGCGAGTACGGCGGCTACCTGCAGCCCCGAGACGTCATCCACTGGCTCATCGACACGGTCAGCAAAAACGGCACATTCATCCTGAACGTCCCCGGCAAGCCCGACGGCACCATCGACAGCAAGGAGATTGCGGTCCTCGACCGCATCACCGACTGGATGACGGTGAACGGTGAGGCCATTTACGAGACTCGTCCGTGGAAGGTTTATGGCGAGGGGCCGGACACCATCAAGAGCGGGTCGTTCCAGGGGAACAGCGTGAACCAGCTTGGCGAGAAGGACATTCGCTTCACTACCAGCAAAGATGGCAAGGTGCTGTATGCGACGGCTCTCGGCTGGCCCGCCGCGGAATTTGTCGTGCAATCGCTGGGGACTTCGAGCACCACGCAGCCGGGAAAAATCGATCGTGTGCAGCTGCTTGGCACAGAGGAAAGGCCGCGCTGGAAGCAGGCAGCCGATGGCCTCCACGTCGAGCTCCCAAAGGCCTACAAGCCCGCAGTGGATTTCGCCGCCGCGCTGAAAATCTCGCTGGCCTGAAAGGAAGGGCGTGACATGCCAGCCGCCGAAGGTCCCCGCCTCACAAAGGTCTCTGCGATTTGCCTCGCCCTGCCGGAGGCCGCGCGCACCGTGCGCGGCTCGCATGCTGCCTTTACCGTCCGCAAAAAGAAATTTGCCTACTTCCTCAACGATCATCATGGCGACGGAATCGTCTCCATCTGCGCCCGCGCCTTCCCTGGCGAAAACAAGGCTCTCGTCGCCGCCCATCCGCGGAAGTTCTACCTGCCCGCGTATGTCGGCCCCTTGGGATGGGTCGCCCTCCGTCTCGATCGCGGCAAGCCCGACTGGAACGAAGTGCGGGACTTGGTCACCGCCAGCTATCTGCAGGCCGCGCCCAAAAAGCTGGCCGCCACACTCGAGGCCGGAATCTCCTAACCCCCGACAATTCTGAGGTTTTCGACTCAGATCCGATTTGACTTGACTTCATTGCAATTTGCGATATTATGATTGCGATTTGCAATATTCCCATGAAACTGGGCGAAAAACTCCGGTACCTGCGCGAAGTCGAAGGCAATCTTCGCGGCCTCCATCGCGCTATGACCCAGCAGGAACTCGTCCGCATGCTCAAAGCGGAAACCAGCGCCGCGCTGAGCCAGAGCTATCTTTCCCAGATCGAGAGCGGCGCGCGCCCGCACATGACCAACACCACGCGCCAGGTGCTGGCGAAGTTCTTCAAGGTGCATCCCGGCTACCTGGTCGATGACCCCGAGGGTTACCACGTCGAGTTGCAGAGCGACGCCCGCGCTCTCGAAGACAAGCTGGACCTGTGGCTGATCAGCGGCGCAGAGCGCTTTCGCCGCGATCGCGAGCTGCGCCAGGCACTGCTGGCTGTGTCCCGCCACAGTGACTCGCGGCGCTGCCTTCTCCTGCTTAACGCCATCATCGATACGCCCGGCCTGGTCGATCGGCTCTTCGATGTACTGCATTCCCCCGACGACAACCGCCGCCATGCGCAGCCCGCTCCAACAACGGCAGCGCCATCCGCTCCCCAGGCCCACACCCACAAAACAGCCCCGGCTCGCCGCGCTTCGCGCAGCAGGGAGGCCACCCAATGATCACCTTCTATCTCATCTGCTTTACCCTCGGCTTGTCGCTCACCATTCTTTCTGCGCTGGGAGCCTTCACGCACCTGCACGTCGGCCATCTGCACATGCATTTCGGCCACGGCGCGGGCCACACGCACGTCCACATTCCAAATGTGCGCGGCGCGGTTACTAAATCCAGCGTCAGCCCCGTCAACGGCTTTACCCTCGCCGCGTTTCTCTGCTGGTTTGGAGGCTGCGGCTATCTGCTCGCCCGCAGCGGTGACTTCGGCATGTTTGTCGTGCTCGCGCTCGCCATGATCACCGGCCTCGCCGGCGGAGCAATCCTGTTCTGGTTCCTCGTCCGCGTGCTTCTGCCCCACGAGCATGAGCTGACGGCGGCCGATACCGACATTCTCGGCATTCTCGGCGTCATCACCGGGCCCATTCGCGAACAAGGCACCGGAGAGATTCAGTTTTCGCAGAACGGCGCACGCCGTTTTGCTCCCGCGCGCAGTGACGCAGGCGTAGCCCTTGCGCGCGGAACGGAAGTCGTGGTCATGCGCTACGAACAAGGCATCGCGTATGTGAGCCGTTGGGACGAACTCTCCGGCGAGCAGAGCGAGGCCTCCGGCGACGCTTCTTCCGCCGCAACTACAACCCGCAGCACCAGCCCCGATGGAAAGGATCGGGCGTTATGACCAACACAGTCATTGTCATTGTTGGACTCAGCCTGCTGGCGTTCATCATCCTGGCCGGAATGTTAGCCCGAATGTTTCGTAAGGCCGGCCCGAATGAGGCGCTCATCGTCTATGGATTCCGCGGCCCCAGGGTCATCAAGGGGCACGGGACGATTATTTTTCCGATGGTGGAGAACTGCCGGGAGCTGTCGCTGGAACTGATGTCGTTCGACGTGGCGCCGCAGCAGGATCTCTACACCAAGCAGGGCGTCGCGGTCACGGTGGAAGCCGTGGCGCAGATCAAAGTCCGGAGCGATCAGGAATCCATTCTCACCGCCGCCGAGCAGTTCCTCACCAAGACGCCTCCCCAGCGCGAAGGTCTGATTCGCCTCGTGATGGAAGGCCATCTGCGGGGCATCATCGGTCAGCTGACGGTAGAGCAAATTGTCAAAGAGCCGGAGATGGTCGCCGATCGCATGCGCGGCACCTGCGCCGACGATATGAGCAAGATGGGACTCGAGGTCGTCTCCTTCACCATCAAGGAGGTGCGCGACAAGAACGAGTACATCACCAACATGGGCCGGCCGGACATCGTCCGCATCAAGCGCGACGCGGAAATCGCGACTGCGGAGGCCGAGCGCGACACTGCGATCCGCCGCGCGAATGCAACCCGGGAAGCCGCCGTTGCCAAAGCGGCAGCCGATCAGGAGCGCGTGCTCGCCGAAACGCAGTCGCTCGCCAAGCAAGCACAGGCCCAGCGCGACCTCGACATCTCGAAAGCCCAGTATGCCGAGCAGAGCCGCAAGCAGCAGGCTTCGGCCGACAAGGCATACGAGTTGCAAACCAACATCACCCAGCAGCAAGTCATCGCCGAGCAGGTGAAAGTGCAACAGGTCGAGAAAGAGCAGCAGATCAAGGTGCAGGAGGCCGAAATCGTGCGCCACGAAAAAGAGCTCATTGCGACCGTCCTGAAAGAAGCCGAAGTCAATCGGCAGCGGGTCGAGGTTCTCGCCGCCGCGGAGAAGACGCGCCTCACCATGGAAGCCGAAGGCCGCGCTTCCGCCATCAGGACCCAGGGCGAAGCCGAAGCCTCCATCATCTTCCAGAAGGGCGAGGCCGAAGCCAAAGCGATGAACGTGAAAGCCGAGGCCTATCAGGACTGGAACCAGGCAGCGGTCGTCGATCGCCTCATCTCGAACATGCCCGAGGTGGTGCGCGCGATGTCCGAGCCGCTCTCGAAAGTGGATCGCATCACGATTGTCTCGACCGGCGGCGATGCGGCTGGCGCCAACAAGATCACCGGGGATATGGCCAAAATGGCCGCGCAGATCCCGGCGCTCTTCGAAGCGCTTTCCGGCATGGATATTCGCGAGCTCATGTCGAACATCGCCGGCATCCGCCATCGTGGCGACGGCAATGGCAACGGAACCACGGCGGTCGGCCCTGTGGTCGACGGCAAGTAATTCAACCGGGCGGAGCGGTCGAACGTTCCGCCCCGGATTTTCCAGACGGAGAAAAATGTCATGGCACTCCTCGAACGTGTAGGCACATTGCTTCGAGCCAATCTCAACGATCTGATCGACAAGGCCGAAGATCCAGAAAAACTTCTCAAACAGCTCGTCCTCGATATGGAGAACCAGCTCATGCAGGTCAAGACGCAGGTTGCTATTGCCCTGGCCGACGAGCATCTGCTCGAAAAAAAGCGTAAGGAGCACGAAGATGCCGAGGCGGAATGGAAGCGCAAGGCGGAGCTGGCCGTGCGCAAATCCGACGATGGACTGGCGCGGGCCGCACTGGAGCGCTCGCTGAGCGCGAAAACCATGGCCGCCGGATTCGCGCAGCAGCTTGAAGACCAGAAGACCGAGGTGGAAACTCTGAAGAACGCTCTGCGCAGTCTGGATCAGAAGCTCGCGGAAACCCGCAGCCGCTGCGAATTGATGATCGCCGAGCATCGCCGCGCCCGCGTCGTGGGCCGCGCTCAGCACGCGCGCGAAGTCATCGCGAAGAAAGAAGGCGACTCCGGCATCGCGCGGATGAAGTCGAAGATCGCCGGCGCCGAGGCTCACAACGCCGCCTCGCGCGAGCTGATGGATGGCGACTCCCTCGACGACCGCTTCGCGAAACTCGAGCGCGACGAGCAAATCGACGCCCTGCTGCAGAACCTGAAGGAGCAGCACGCGAAAACGGCATAGCCGCATGAGGTGAATGCGAGTGGTGCGCAGGCGGGGGCAAATCGATTTCCGACTGCGCCCACGCGGTTCTATATACTGCCGCAATGCTTTCCTTGCGCCTTCCACTCGCACTCTCCACCTCGGGTCTGCTCACCGCGTTGCTTCTTTCGCCTGCCGCGCCCGCTCAGGCGCCCACTCCGGCAACGCCCGCCGCTCCCCACACCATCACGCTCGACGACCTGTTCCGCTTTCACGATGTAGGCGGCCCCGTCGTCTCGCCCGATGGTCAGTGGGTCGCGTACACCGTCTCCACTGTTGAGACCACCGCCGACAAGCGGATCACCGACCTGTGGATGGTGTCGTGGGACGGCAAGGAGGACATTCGCCTGACGTGGGCCGGTGACGTGGATGAGGATTCCGACGATCTGGGATCCTCGGGCGCGCCGCGCTGGAGCCCCGACGGCAAGTATCTGTCCTTCACCGCGGGCCGGCCGGGCAAAGCAAAGGGCTCTCAGGTGTGGGTGCTCGATCGCCGCGGCGGTGAAGCGCACCAGCTCACCGATGTGAAGGGCCACCTCTCCGCCTACGCATGGGCGCCGGACGCAAAGAAGCTCCTGCTCTCCATTACGCCGGAAGACGAAGCGGAAGCCGCGGCCGACAAGGCCAAAGGCGCCGAAAAAGAAAGACCCAAGCCCATCGTCCTCGACCGCTACCACTTCAAGGAAGACGTGGAAGGCTACCTGAAGAGCAATGAGCACACGCAGCTCTGGCTGTGGGACGTGGCCACGCACAAGCTCGACAAGCTGACCACCGACACGAAGTTCGACGAGAGCAACGCCGTGTGGTCCCCCGATGGCACGCACATCGCCTACGTCAGCAATCACGATCCCGACCCGGACCGTTCCATAAATACCGATGTTTTTGTCGTGGAGGCAAAGCCGAACTCAACCCCGAAGCAGCTGACCACGTTCAACGGTCCGGACGGCGGCCGCATCGCCTGGAGTCCGGACAGCAAGTGGATCGCCTTCACCGAAGGCGATGTGCTGAAGCTCTGGCAGTACAGCCAGGAGAAGCTGGGGATCGTCGCCGCGGACGGCAGCTCCGCCCCCCGTATTCTCACCACGGCCCTCGACCGCTCCGTTTCCTCGCCCCTGTTTTCGCCCGATGGCCAATCGATTGAAGTTCTGGTCGAGGACGACCGCAACGAATATCCGGCGTCGGTCGATGTCGCCACCGGACAAGTGCACCGCATCGTCGGCGACGCTGGCACGGCGACGGGCATCAACGCCTACGCGGGACACACGGCCCTGGTGTGGACCACGGATTCGCAGCCCGGCGAAGTCTACGCGCTCGATAACGGCAGCCTGCGGAAGCTCACACACCACAACGACGATGTGGTCGCCAGCCTCAAGCTCGCAGAGACTCGAGAGGTGACTGCGAAATCGAAAGACGGCACTGAAGTCCACGGCCTGCTCACGCTGCCACCGGGCGCGCAAGCCGGCACGAAATACCCCATGCTGCTGTTCATCCACGGCGGCCCGAACGGGCAGGATGATCACGGATTCAACCTGCACCGCCAGCTCTTTGCCGCGCACGGCTACGCGGAGCTCAACGTGAATTACCGCGGCGGCTCGGGGCGCGGCAATGCGTATCAGAAGGTGATCGCCGCCGACTGGGGCGATCACGAAGTGCAGGACCTCCTCGCCACCGTCGATGAAGTCGTGAAGGAAGGCCTCGTCGATCCCGACAAAATGGGCGTCGGCGGCTGGAGCTACGGCGGCATTCTCACCGACTACACGATCGCCAGCACGACGCGGTTCAAGGCTGCGAGCAGCGGAGCAGGTATGGGGAATCCGGTTGCGCTCTACGGCATCGATGAGTACATCCTGCAGTACGACAACGAGCTCGGTTCACCGTGGAAGGATCCCCAGAAGTACATTCAGCTCGGCTATCCGTTCTTCCATGCCGACCGCATTCGCACCCCCACGCTCTTCATGGGCGGCGACAAAGACTTCAATGTGCCGCTGAACGGCGGGGAGCAGATGTATCAGGCGCTGAAGAGCCTCAATGTCCCCGCGGAGCTGATCGTCTATCCCGGCCAGTTCCACGGATTCACGCGGCCCAGCTTCATCCGCGACCGCTATCAGCGCTGGTTCGATTGGTACGACAAATGGGTCCTCGGCAAAACGCCCGCTCCTCCGGCTGCGGCTGCGCCAGCGAAGAAGTAACTGCGTTTCGCTCGCGACGAAAACCCGGACACCGCCTCTCCGCCGCACAAAGTTCATGCGGGGGAGGGGGGAGGGCTGCGCGAAGGGGATCGCTCAGGATTGCATACACACAGCAATCCTTTGCGATCCACCGAATGTCAGGGGGAGGAAGTACTCCAGAACCGCTTCAGCCGTGCCGGAACGCGTGTGCAGGCTGGGCCGGGGGATAAGCCGTCACCGATTTGCGTGGGTCACCAACGAATGCGGGAAATTCCCGCACTGCCCGCTCGCTCCGCTGGAGCGATGCCCATTGGTCATACTCTTCGTTGACTTGTCCCAGCTGGTACACCGTGTTCCCAGTCTCCACCAACCCTCTGGCGTGGTCGATGCTCTTGATCACAGAGGTATAGATGACGCCGTTCGGCAGGTTCGTGTGCCCCATCAGATAGCCAGTCAAACGCTGGCCCGGCTCCAGTGCGCGGAAACCATTGAAGATGAGATTGTCCACGATGGACCAATTTTCGATTTTCGCCGAAAGCTTCTCCATAGCTGGGGGCCTGGGCTTTCCGTCGGCGGCCGCATTAAGTTGGCGCCCGCAGACTAATGGACTTGCCCATGTCAGGGCAATCGAAGGGCCAACCAGTAAAGCTTTTATTAAGAATTACTTGCTCTCAATCAACGATTCGAAACAAAGGAAATTTTTACAGCCTGGTCACCCTTTTATGCGCAATTATGATGCCATTTTGGTAAATGCACGGTACTTTCGGTAACCATTTCGTGTTATGACCTGCCCCTCTTTTGGGGCAGACTGGAACCCGCCCAACCAAGGATCCCTGTCAGTAGCGGTCGCCCAGAAAACTCGTCCAGATCCTCGGAATCCCCCTCAATTCTGATGCCTGACTTCCCGGCAAAAGCTGCCCAGAATCCGCAAAAAATCTGGCGCCGATTCCCGGGATTCTTTGCGCTTGCCGGATGTCTTCACTTCTCTGGGTCAGGGCAAATGGCGGAGGGAGAGGGATTCGAACCCCCGGTACCCTTGCGGGTACAGCGGTTTTCAAGACCGCCTGTTTCAACCGCTCACACATCCCTCCGCCCGGGTGAGCCTGTTACTTTCATACCACGACTGCGTGGGCTTGCGGCTCATCGGTAACGTGACGGATTGTTTCTTGACGCCGCCTCCGCCGCCTTCCTAGAATGACCCAGTCTGTCGGCTATCGCCGGGTGGCCGCAGCCCCTTCCCCCGTAGCAATCTCTTCTTCGACCGTCGATCCTGCTGCTCGTTCCTCGCGCGGGATGGAAACAGGTGCCGAACCATGAAGTCGACCCGCTGGATCGTTGCCCCTCTCCTTTGCCTTACCGTAGCCCTCGCCGTGGTTGTGACCTTCAGTGCGCTGGAGCGCCAGGCCATTCGCGCCCAGCGGCAAAACCTGATCGCTGCATCCCTCCAGTATCCGAGATTCACCCTGGCCCAGCGGATGGCGGTGCTGCGCGCGCGCCAGGCGGAAAAAAATCCCAACTGGCGCGACCTTACGCTCGCCGACGTGGCGCATCGCCTCCTCCAGATTGCAACCTCGTCGCAGGCCAGCGACGACGCCCCTCTGGCCAACTTTACCGGCAATCTCACCGGAATCAATGTCCCTGGCGGCGACCTCCTCACCATGTTCCGCCAGCCCAACTGCTCGCTGACCCTGGACTGGGCCAGCTACACCCTCAGCTTCCCTTCCGGCACCTACACCATTGCCGGCACAACGCCCAATTACGATCAAGTGCTGCACAACGCAGCCGGGCTCACGACGACCGGCGGCAAGTGGCCCACCGGCTGCGGCGATCCGGCCCTCGGCATCTCGGCCCGCAAGCTGGCTTATTTGGGTACGACCACCACCGGTAACATCGTGATCGCTGCCGCCGGTTTTGACTTCAGCACCCAGCAGCAGGTCATCTTCACCTTCGTCGGTCCCGTCTCCAGCGACACCGTCACCATCGGCGTCATTCCGATCTCAGGCGAGTCTCCCACCGCACTGACCGCGGCCAATCTGACCGGCGGAACCTCCGGCATCAGTGACCTGGTCGCCGTCAGCGAAGCCTCCGGCACCACCGGCACGGGTTCCATTTCCGTAATTCCGGTCGATGCCACCGGAACCTTTGGTTCGCCGACCCAATACAGTTTGCCCGGCGACGAGGGACTCAGCGCCGCAGTCGACGATTTCAACGGCGACGGCAAGCTCGACATCGTGGCCACCAGCCTGACGTTCGTCACCGGAGGATCGACGACCTACGAGCTGACGTATCTGCAGGGCAATGGTGACGGCACCTTCGAGGCCCCCGAATCGGTGACCCTGAGTCCGCCTGCAGGCGTGACCGCCGGTCCCTACTACGGCCTCATCTCCGCGGATCTGCTCGCCAACGGGAAGAAGGATCTCGTGACTTCGGCGGGCATTGTCCTGCTTGGCAACGGCAACGGCACCTTTACCCAATCCGCGACCCAGGCATTTCCCACTCCCACGGCGACTTCGGAATTCGGCCCGAATGTGGTGGCCGCCGACTTCAACAACGACGGCAAGCTCGATCTCGCCGAGGACAATGGCGAGTCCATCGCGGTCTATCTCGGCAAAGGCGATGGCACCTTCACCGCCGATGGCGGTTATGCCGCGATTGACAACACCGGCTATCTGTTCGGCACCGATCTGGACGGCGACGGCAACATCGATCTCTTCAGTGGCCTTGCCCGCAGCGGTGGCTTTGGCGGTGACCAGTTCGAGATGAACCAGGCCTATGCGCTGATGGGCAATGGCGACGGCACCTTCCGCGGCGCGCCCGAGATGCCCTTCGCCTACACCGGTACCAACCTGATCGACCTGAACGGCGACGGCATCCCCGACGGCGTCGGCCTCAACGCCACGAACAACGACGCCAATATTTCCATGACCTCGTACCTGGGCAAGAGCAACGGCAGCTTCACGGCCGATCAGACGTTTGCCATCTCCCCGGTGACCCTCAGCGGTACCTCGTACTCGTTCTCCTCGCTCGATTCGTTCGCCCTGGGCGATGTCACCGGCGATGACCATGCCGACCTCGTCTACCTTCCCTCCGGCTTTTACGGCCCCGGAGGTGAGACGGGCTTTTTCCTGGCCACCGGCACCGGCACAGGCTCCTTCAACACGCCGGCCTTCGTTGTCGTGCCTCCCTTTCTTCCGGCTGGTGCTCCCTCCAACGATTTCGACGACAGCAACAACATCACCAACCTCTTCGTCGCCGACATCAATGGCGACGGTAAGGCCGACGTCATCTATAACTACTCCGCCGTCGACTATTACCTGAATACCTACGTCCAGGGAATTGCCGTCCAGCTCAGCAACGGCGACGGCACGTTCCAGGCGCCCAAAACGATCCAGACCTACTCCAGCACCACCGTTGCGCCGCCGCTCCAGCCGCGGCTGATTCAAATAGCGGCCACCCGAGCCAGCGGCGTTCGCGACCTGTTTGTCCTGCTCCAGAGCGTGAGCAACGGCAGCGTTGCCACCCAGCTGGAGTTGTACCTGGGCAATGGCGACGGAACCTTCGGCGCTGCGACCCTGCCTCCGGTCGCCGATAACATCAACCAGCCGTCGTTCGGATCGACCCTCGGACAGATTGTTCTCGCCGACATGAACGGCGACGGCAAGCCCGACCTCATCACCCTGGGCACCACCACCAACGGCGACCAGGGCGAACTCGCCATCTCCCTCGGCAATGGAGACGGGACCTTCAAGACCCCCACCATCCTGGACTTCGGCGATGGCAGCACTCTCGGCTATGGGCTGGCGGTCGCCGACTTCAATGGCGATGGAAAGCAGGATGTCGCCGTCACCGGCTTCGATCCTCCCATCGATACCGGGATTTTCAACGGCAACGGCGACGGAACCGTGCAGAGCTTCAGCCCCAGCAGTGGACTGGTCGAGCCCTCGGAGGCCATCGACCTGCTCCTGTTTGGGGCCGCGCAGGCCGCCGACTTCAACGGCGATGGAAAACCGGACCTCGTCGGCGGTTCGGCGATTCTGCTCAACCTGGGTGCCGCGAGCACGCTCCTGCCCACCACCACCACGCTCACTTCCTCAGCCACAAATATCTCCGTGGGGACCAGCGTGACCTTCACTGCAACCGTGACCGGATCACCGACTCCCACTGGCTCCGTTACCTTCTACGACGGCAGCAACACCTTGGGCACCGGAACGCTGAACGCCTCCGGAGTCGCGACCTACGCAACCACGACCCTGAGCGTCGGCGTGCACTCCATCACCGCGTCGTACCCCGCCAACACGACATATTCGGGCAGCACCTCAGCCGCGGTTAACGTCACCGTCACCACGCCGACGATGATCGGAACCACCAGCACCCTCACCGCCTCCTCGACCACCGTGAATTCCGGATCCAGTGTCACCCTGACCGATACGGTGGTGCCGGCTTCGGGCACCGCCATGCCCACCGGCACAGTCAACTTCCTCAGCGGCGGCGTCACCCTTGCGTCTGATGTCGCTCTCACCAACGGCATCGCCACCTATATGACCTCCAGCCTCCCGCTGGGAGCGAATACCATCATCGCCATCTACGCGGGAAGCTCCTCGTTCTCCGGGTCCACCTCCAACTCGGTCGTGGTGACCGTGCAGACTGCGCCTCCCACCTTCACCATCGGCGCATCGCCTTCCAGCGCTACCGTGACGGCGGGCCAGTCTACGCAAACCACCATCACCGTCACGCCTGCCGGCGGATTCAATTCCCAGGTCAGCTTCGCCTGCACCGGATTGCCGACCGGCGGCTCCTGCACCTTCAATCCCACCACGGTCACGCCCAACGGAACCGTCGCGTCCACTACTACGCTGACCATTACCACCGCATCGCAATCCAGTGCGCTCACTCTGCCCAGGCGTCCTGGCTCTCGTTCCGGCGGCGCCGCCACCCTCGCCCTGATGGCAGCGGGCGCGCTGTGGGTCTTCGGTCGCCGGAAGAACGTTCCCTGGCTAAGAATGTTGCCTTTACTGCTGGCCCTGGTCACCATCGCCGCCGTCGCAGTTGGATGCGGTGGGAGTGGCGGAAGCGGTGGCGGCGGTGGGGGAGGAGGCGGATCCACGCCGCAGACCTACACCATCACGGTGACCGGCACCGCGGGCACCGAAAGCCAGACAGCGACCTTTACCCTCACGGTCGGGTAGCTGGATTCAGCCAGCAGCTAAGAGCGCAAGCTGGTCGCTGCTGCTGGCTGGCTACCGGCTACTGGCTACTGGCTACTGGCTACGGACCCGAAGTCGCACTTCCGGGCTCATCCTGAAAAATTGTCAAGAGGGGACCCGAAAATCCAAAGTAATAAGCCCTCATTTCACACGACTTCCACCACAATACCCTCAAAGAGTTTTGGCCGATTTTTAGGCTGGGCTTGGTATTCTGATAATAGGGGGCAAAAAAAGAAATTCCCCCCAGTTGTCCCGAATCGGAACCCGCACAAGCCTCGCCGGCGCGAGGCTTTTCTGCTGACGGACCTACCTGTCACCTGTCACCTGTCACCTGTCACCTCCTCCCCGGAGGGTAATACCCGATTCACGGTACCAAATGGCTCCGCTGAATGAACGACTTGCCGCACCCCCGGGGGGAGGGGGGTAGGGTGGGCCTTTCTGAACGCTGATCGCTGAACGCTGAACGCCGCTTCGGAAGGTAATACCTGACGCACGGTACCAAATCACTTTGCCGAATGAACGACTTGCCGGACCCCCCGGGGGAGGGGGGGTGGGGCTACAGGCTACCGGCTACAGGCTACCGGCTCCCATCTCCCGGCTCCCAGCTATAGTGTCCCCATGTGCGGCCGCTACTATCGTCGATCCGACAAGCAGCGCATCACCGAGGCGTTTCGCATCGGTGTTCCGCCGTCATTTGAGATTCTGCCGGATTACAACGTCGCGCCCGCGACCCTCCAGCCCGTCGTCGTCGAAGATCGCGACAGCGGCGAGCGCACGCTGCGGCCAATGCAATGGGGATTGGTTCCTTACTGGGTCGAGGACCCGAAAACGCTTGGCGTCAGCACCATCAACGCCAAATCGGAGACTCTGATGACCAAGCCGATCTGGCGCGTGCCGTTCACCAAACGCCGCTGCCTGGTGCCGGCAGATGGTTTTTACGAATGGGAAAAAACTGGGACGAAAATGAAGCAGCCCTGGGCGTTTGCGCTCCAAAATGGCGAGCCGTTCGCTTTCGCCGGATTGTGGGAGCGCTGGAAGTCTCCGGATAAGAAGACCGAACTGGACACGTTCTCCATCATCACCACCGAGGCGAACGAGCTGACCGCTCCCATGCACGACCGCATGCCCGTGATCCTGATGCCGCGCGACTACGAGCGATGGCTGCATCGCGACGATCAGGGACAGCCGCCCATCGACCTGCTGCGGCCGCTCGATGCCGCGTTCATGCAGGCATGGAGAGTGGACGCGGCCGTTGGCAATGTTCGTAACAACGCGCCGGAACTACTGGAGCCAGTACCGTCGCAAACATTGTTTTGAGTTTCACTGCTGCTGCGCTCGCCGCACGCTGTCCAAACCGGCTGTAATCATCGGCAGTCCAGTCGCAGGCCAGTGAGTCACCTGCGCATCCACATTGGGAGCCAGCGCGCAGTCGGACAGCGTCACCGGCGTAACATCGACGTTCCATCCGTCGACTACCACAAGCGGCAGATCGCCTTTCAAATCGGCCTGCGCTGCATCGATCGTGATGGTACGGCTTTCACCGGGAGCAAGCCAGACGTAGTTGTCGGAGTAGAAGACCGGCAACACGCGATCGCCGCTGCTCTTGCGCCGCAGTTGCAGGTGCGCCATCAGCGCGAAGGCGAAGCCGGAGTTCTTCAGCGTGACTTCGAGACCTACACGATCGCCGGAATCGCGGCGCGCGATGGTTCCGTCGAGTTTGATGGTCGGCAACGAGTCCAGCGCAGTCAGGTCGTCGCGCATCGCCGGTAGCGGTTTCCAGTAGAGATTGCGCGACACGATTTGGCCCTGCGCGTCGCGGAGATCGAGTTGGATGAGGTAGAGAGGGTAGAGCTTTTCAAAGTTCGGCAGCGGCGTGGGACCAAGATCGATTGCGGTATCAGCCGGTCCGTTGACGGGAATGTCGGTTTCGAGCGCCGCGTGCGAGCCACCCCAAATGCTGTAGACAGCAACATGCGCGGTGTCGCCTTCGATGGCCTGGGGCAGATTGTTGATGACCTGGAGATGGCCGGTGACTTCGTTCATCTGGATGTGGACCAGCTCCGCGGCGGACTTAACAGCAAAGAGCGAGGCGAAGGGCTCGAGGTCGTAGTGGTAGAGCTGCCAGACGAAACTGGGCTGCGCGGGATTGCTCATCCACGTGATCACGCCAGTATCGGGCGCGAACAGCTGCGCGTTGCGGCCTTCGTACATCGCGCGATAGGCCTCGTAATTCATCATCTGCGCTTTGCGGACGAAGTCGGCGAGGTTGGCGATGCGGCCGTAGCGGCCAGCCAGCACGTAAGGGTACGTATCGCCGTGCTGGGCGCCTTTGGCGAAGTCGTGTTCGGCCCAGTCGTCATTGATCGTCTCCCAGTCTTTCTGCGGCATCATGCCGTGAATCGACTCCAGCGTTGGAACCGACATGCTGCCGGTTTCCGTCTTGAACGGCGCATCGGGAACGTAGAAGTTTTCCGGCTCGCGCCAGTAATACGGTCCGGCAGACATCACGCCGCGACCCGCGGTCGAACTCGGCTGGTAGAGACGCGCCGGATCGAGCGCGGGAATCATCTTCTCGAGCGCGTTGTGAATTTCGGGCGGCGGATAGCCTTCATTGCGCGCGCACCACAGCGCGATCGAAGGATGGTTGCGGAAGCGCAGGATCTTGTCCTGCACGTTCGCCAGATAGACGGGCAGATTGTCGGGGTTGGGGCCGTCGCTGGGGTTGGGCTGGAAAAATTCGTCCCAGATCAAAATGCCGTACTTGTCGCACAGCTCGTAGAAGTCCTCGTCGGTGCTTTGGCCAACCCAGTTGCGGATCATGTTCATGTTGGCGAGCGCGTGCATGTGAATCTCAGCGTCGAGCCGAGCGCGCGGAATGCGCTTCATGCCTTCGTCGAGACCCCAATCGCCGCCGCGGATGAAGACTTTCACGCCGTTGACGGAAATGGTGAGCGCGTCCATGCCGCCGTAGGTGATTTTGCGAATGCCGAACATCGTGTCGTGCGCGTCGGAGTCTTCGCCGTGCTGAACAAAATGTAAGTGCAGCGTGTAGAGATTCTGCGGACCGTAGTTGTTCGGCCACCACAGCTTTGGATTCGAGACATGCAAAGCAGGCGTGGTCTTCGGGTCGAGAGTCACCGTCTGCGTTTCGTTGGGCTTCAGCGTAACCGGCTGCGAGAAGCTCACGTCGCCAAAGCTGCCTTCGAGGGTTCCGGTCTGCGGCTTGTCGGAGGTGTTCTCGAGGGTCGACTTCACGGTGATGTCGGCAGTGTCCGTTTTAGGCAAAGGAAGGTCGGTGATGATGAGCGGATCGTCAACAAGAACCGGACCCGACGCCGAGAGCCACACTTTTTGCCAAAGGCCGGTGTCGCGGTCGCGCACGGCATTGAGCCAATCCCAGCCGATGGTGCAGAGGAAGGTGGCGCCATCGAGGGCGGTGATGCCGCCGTTCTTGCCGACTCCGTTCGCAATGGTGTGCTCATGTGGAACGCCAGGATGCGGCTGCGGCGATACCTTCACCGCCAGCACCGCGCTTTCACCCGGCTTGACCAGCTTGGTGATGTCGAAGTGGCCGCGGATGAACGCGCCCTGAATGGTTCCGGCCTGCGTGCCATTGACCCAAACTTCCGACGAGAAATTCGCGCCGTCGAAGTGCACCCAAATCTGGCGGCGCGCGTACTCTTTCGGAACCGTGACGACGGTGCGATACCAGTACGAGGTCTTGTTCAGGCTTTCAGGGATAATGGTTTCGCGGTTGTTCTCGCCGTAGAACGGCTCAGGGTAAACGCCGTCGTTGACCATGCTGGTCAGCACGGTTCCAGGCACCCTGGCTGCCATCCAGCCGGTGGGCTGATAGCCGCTCGTGGAGATGGTCGCGCCCGCTTCGGGGACTTTTGCGGAGTCCTGCAACTGCCAGCCGGTCGAGATCTCGACCGGCGCAGGCGACGGCCGGGATTGCGCGCCGGCGGTGACGCCGCAGATCGAAAGGAGCGAACCCGCTATCAGTTGAACCGAAACTCTTTTGCCCATGAGCACTTGTCTGCCTCTTTCTCAGAGCCAACTGGAAACCTGGAATCTGGCACGTCCAAGTATTCACATTCCAGCCCGAAACTCAACTGACTACTGGCTGCCGAACTGGCGAAATTTCCGTGTTAAAGAACGGTCAACAGCGGGATATCCTAAGCGTTCGGATGAGGAACCGCTGCGGATGAAGATTGCCATTGTGACGGAGACGTTTCTCCCCAAGATCGACGGGATCGTCACCATGGTCACCAGGACGGTGGAGACGCTGACGGCGCTTGGCGACGAAGTGCTGATCTTTGCGCCGAGCGGCGGTCCGGAAGAGTTGTTCGGGGCGCGGGTCATCAGCTTGCCGTCGGTTCCGTTTCCCTTTTACCCGGAGCTGCGCATCGCTGCGCCGCGCGCTTCGATGCGGAAGCATCTCGAGGCATTTCGGCCTGACGTCTTTCATTTATTCGAGCCGTCGCTGCTCGGAGTGGGCGGCATTTATTACGGGAAAGTGCTTCACGTTCCCATCGTGATCTCTTACCACACGAATCTCCCCGCTTATCTTCATTACTACAAGCTGGGCTTCTTTTCGGGTCCTACGTGGAAGCTGATGCGAGCGCGGCACCTGCGCGCGGACCTGAATCTGTGCACCTCGACGCCGATGATGGAGGAGCTGCACAACCACGGCATCGACAGGCTGGCGCTGTGGGAGCGTGCTGTCGACGCGCAGCGATTTCACCCGTCGAAATGCTCGGCTGCGATGCGCAATACTCTGAGCGCCGGCGAACCACAGAAGCGGCTGCTGCTGTATGTTGGCCGGCTTTCGGCGGAAAAGGACATTGGCACACTGCGCGAAGTGCTGCGCGCCATACCTGACACAAGGCTGGCGATTGTCGGAGATGGTCCGACGCGGCACGAGCTCGAACGGCATTTTCGTGGGACCGCTGCCTATTTCGCCGGATATATGAGCGGCGAAGCGCTGGCCGCTGCCTACGCGTCAGCCGACCTGTTCGTCATGCCGTCGAAGACAGAGACGCTGGGGTTGGTTCTGATGGAAGCGATGGCCGCGGGTTGCCCTGTCGTGGCTTGCCGGGCGGGTGGAATTCCGGATGCTGTCGAAGATGGCGTAACCGGTTTCCTGTTTGATCCTTCTGACAGGAACGCTCTGGTGGAGACAGTGCGGCATGCGCTCGCGAACCCAGCAGAATGCGCAGTGATGCGTACGGGGGCACGGGCGGATGTGGAGCGGCATAGCTGGGAAGGGTCGACCGAACAGCTCAGGCGCTACTACGCGCAAGCCGTGGAGCATCCGCGGCCAAAAGCAGTGACGGAGGGAGTGAAAAAGCCGGCTGGGCTGCCGAAGAGGATGGTTCTGGCTTCGCTGCGGAAGCTACTTCCGTGATGGCGATGGATCCTGGGCCTGCAGACTGCTCCTTTGCTGGTGAGCGTCCGCGGATTCCATCGTGTAAGCGCCGTAATCGATGGTGAGAGTGGCTCGTCCACCCAGGCGAACATCGGTCTCGCTCTGGTTATGTTCGGGGAGCCAGAATTCGCCGTTCTTGGCGTTCACGTGATGAATCTTTGTTTCCCGAATCCAGAAGGATGGGTTTCGGGCAGGCTCAGCTTCGATTTTCACGACGGCGAAGTCGTCCGCATCGACCCAGATGGTGCCACGATAGAGCAGCCGCGACTGGGTTTTGGGCTCAACCTGCAGCACATAGCAGGGCCTGCCATCGACCATCTGCTGATTTACGAGAGTGAAGCTGTAGTTGGCCGTAGTGGGCGCGGTCTGGTTGGGATTCTGTGCCGCCTCTTCTTCCGCCTGCAGCAGCTTCTTCAGAACGTGATCGGCCAGCATTTTCGATCCGGTCTGGGAAAGGACCCGAAACTGCTTGTTGGCCGGAGCATCGTAGGTAGCTTCCACCACGATTGTGGCGTTCAGGGAGGCTGGAAATCCACGGTAGGTGACGGAGTAGCTGCGTTGCTCTGTGTACCCTTTCAAATCCTCAGCGCGTTTCTTCTCGCCGTCGGCCAGCCTCTGGACAATCTCGTCGACGCTGAGGCGGCTGGTTTCATCCATAGCACCAGCCGTACTGGCATCCGACAAATTAGTAATCGCGGCGTTAACTTTTTGCGCGGCGGCGAAAGAGCAGGACAACGCGAGCGCAGCGGCCCAGGGAAGGCCTCGGGCCAACAAAGAGGTGCGGGATCCAGGGAACAAGATGATCTATGATGCCTGCAGGCCTCGCAACCCGTCAATCAAATAGTGCCTAAAATGTTGATTCCTGGGTGCACTGCAGTACTCTACGGGTATCAGCAGGTCCTATAATTATTCGACCTTGCCCTTCCCCCTGCCAATGACGGCTGCTTTCACGAACTATGCTGACGGGATTACCGGCGAATCCTGCTGACGTCCCGGCAGAAACGATTCTGCTCTCCAACCTCAGTTCGCAGCGTGACAGCGGAGGCGAAGTGTACAACCAGGTGTTGCTGCAATCGAGTGGCAAGGAAGCTGTTCACTCTCACCGAAGCGGAGTATCCCTGCACGGCCACACTCGGCATTCCCAGGAAAGCCTGAGGTTCATCGGAAAGTTCCTCGAGCGCCACAGTCTTTCGCGTCGATGGTACGAGGACCAAAAAGTGCAATGCCGGCGCATTACCGGCATCCCGCTCGATTTTGAAAATGCCTACTGGACCCCGCCGCTCTGCGAGCGCCTGGCTTACGAGGTGGAGTCGGGGCAGATCGAAGCGTTGGGCCTGCGGCCCATGGTTTCGCTCACCGATCACGACACCATTGAAGCATGTGCTTTGTTGTGCGCCGACCCCAGGTTCGAGAACACGCCGATTTCGACGGAGTGGACGGTTCCCTTTGGCAGGGCGGTTTTCCACTTCGGAGTGCACAATTTGCCGCACGATTCCGCGCGTGCATTCATGGCGGCGATGCGCGAGGCGACTGCGATCGCGGATGAGGGGCGTATCTTCGCGTTATTCGCAGAGCTCTGCAGTATTCCCAGTGTGCTGGTGGTCTTCAATCATCCCCTGTGGAACTTCTATGACATCGCGCCGGAACGCTTCAACTATGAGCTGAGGCGATTTCTGGCGTCCGCGAATCAATACATGCATGCCTTCGAGATCAATGGCATGCGAGGTCATGCAGAAAACCGCGAGGTCATCCGGCTGGCGGCGGATTGGGATCAGGTGCTGATTTCGGGTGGCGATCGCCACGGCTGCGAACCCAATGCCTCGCTCAATCTGACGAACGCCGGGAATTTCGCCGAATTTGTGGGGGAGATTCGCGAAGGTCGCCGGAGCACGGTGCTCATCATGCCGCAGTATGCCGAGCCTCTGGGCTGGCGCTTCTACCGCAACTTCACGCACGTGATTGGCGAGTATCCAGGGCATCCCGAAGGCCGCCGGCGCTGGGATGAACGAACGTTTCATCCGGATCGAACCGGGCAGATCGCTCCCATTACCAAACTCTGGAAAGAGGGAGGACCGCCCGAGTTCCTGAGAACGATCTTTGCGACTGCGATGATGGCTGCACACGTTCCGGTGCGACGTTTCCTGCGGAGATGGATGCACGGAGAGAATGAATTGATGCCGGCATCAGGAGCCAACTCACATGCAGGTCCGATGTCCGGCCTGAATACCGGCGCCAGCGCGGCATTCGGCGCACGCGCGCCTGAAACTTCCATCAATGATTGTATGTACGTGCGCGGTGAACCCGCAGCCGACTAGCCTGCGCCGACAGCTTCCAGTTCTTTGTGAAGGAGCGCGAAGCAATCGCGGTCCGTTTCATAAGCACCGACGTTGGGGAGCCGCTGCGCGAGAGCGTTGCCTTTCTCCCAGGCCTCACGCGCCTCGTCCAGCCGGTGCTGACTCCACAAGAAGGCGCTTCTGGCGATCCAGTAGTCCGCGTTGCGAAGCGGTTTCCTTGCCTCCATGCGCTCCCACCACAGACGGGCGCCATCCGCGTCGTGTTGCAGATAGGCTTTGCCGAAGATAAAGGGAGTGTGCAGCTCGGCGGGAATATCAGGGGCTGACTCGAGGTAAATGGCCTCGGCGTCGGCAAGCGCCTGCGTTGCGTCGGCGATGCAGCCGCGATCCAGATAATACGCAGCCGCCAGAAGGCGCAGGTGAAGCGCTGGCCGTCCCACCAGAATGGAGGAGCCTGCCCGCTCAATCGCATCGATGTCGTAGTCCCGTGGGCGAAGCGGTGTGATCGTGGTGGCAGCGGCAGCGGAGAATACGCGATGAAGATCGGCCCACGGCCCATGCGACAGAAGCTGGAAGATTCTTGCTCCATCGGAATAGAAGGCCCTGGTCCGGAACGGGACCAGGTTGATGATCGCGGTGAGCAGAGAGAGCGTGGTGAAGAAGGCGAGCGGCAGCCAATCTCGTTCCCAGGGATGGCTCGGCGCAGTGAGGGTAATGCAAAGGGCCGCAAAGCCTGCGGCCAGACTGACGACCGGACCTGCCGCGACCATGCAAATGTCCCGCCAAAGAGGCCGATTGGGATCGGTGGGAGCAACGGCAGTAGCTCCTCCAATAGCAAGAAAGCCGGACAGGATGAAGCGAAATTCCCACTTGCCTTCGCGCACCCGCCACTGCAAGGGCCCGACCACAAAAGCGCGCAACTTCATGCCGAGCAACACCCCCGCAGTGGCATGACCAAACTCGTGGATCACGACCATCAGCAGTTCGAGGGCCAGCAACAGCGCCAGATTGTGAAGAAACGAACGCCTGATCCAGGCCAGGTGATTCGTCTGAGCCCAGCGCCACCACCAGTTCATGCAGGCAACAAAAGCGCCGGTGCCAGCGATCCAGATGGCGCGATTGACGACGGCATTGGTTCCGTCGCCCGGCAATGGCTGCATCCATCGCTCGGCCTTCACGACATCGCGGCGACGAAAGGCGACAATGCCCGCAATGCCAAAGCCCAGCAGAAGCGCATCCGGATTCAGAAATGCGGTCGCTGGCGCGGTGAGGAAGCCGCGGTCCATGTACAGGAACAAGCAGCCCAGCGTGGCGTTGGTTCCGCTCGCGGCAAGGCCCCATCCACGCGCAGAGGCTTTGCCAGTCCAAAATGTCCAGCAGGCCAGCCCATAGACCACGCCAAGGACGGGAAGCGCAGCGCGAATGCCGGCGCTCAGCATCGTCGGCGGCAGATGGGCGTCCGGCCAGGAAGCAATGTCGAGGAGGGCAAAGAACGAAGACCGCAGGAAGACGATCGCTCCCAGAGCGAACATCCAGCACAGGAAATTTCGTACCGCGCGCATAAACGCCCGCCTGGTTCGGGATAGCGCAAGCGTAGCGACTGCCCGGCGCGGCAACAATGCTACTTCTGAGGGAGTCGAGGCCGAAACCTAACCCTAGCTACAGCAGGCAGTTAGAGCTTGGCAGCCTCGGCTTTGGCGGACTGGAGAATGGGAATGCCGGGATCGGCGTCTTTCCATGCGGAGAGGAATTGCTGGTAGGCGGCTTTAGCCTCCGCGTGACGACCCTGCAATTGCCAGGCGCGCGCGAGTTGGAGGCGCGCCAGTACACCGATCGGTGAGCTCAGGACCACACCGGGCGCAGCGATGATCTTCTGGAACTCGGCCTGGGCCTGGGGACCATCGCCGGCAGCGAGGAAGGCCAGGCCGCGGATATAAGCCGGGAACAGAGCGGCCGCTTCGCCTGCCTCAAACGGGAGTGCAGGGTCGAGAACGCGCAGGGCGCCAGCAGAGTCGCGGCGGTAAAGCGCAACGGCGCCACGGACGGATGGCAGGTAGAGATCCTGGACGAAGGTATCGTCGGGAAAGTCCTTATCGAGCTGGCCGGCCAGGGTGTTGGCCTGATCCGGGTAACCGGCGAGGGCGAAGGCGGCGGCGGCGCCAAATTTCGTGTCGCGGTCATGGGCGAGGGTGAGCGCCGCGGCTGCGAGGCGGCGTGCTTCAGGGAAATTGCCGAAGAGCGCCTCGCGCTGGGCGGCTTCGATCTGATAGCCGGCGGCAGTTTCTTTTTCACCGGCGCGACGGGCAGCCTCCGTCGCACGCTGGGCGAAGTCGCGGGCTCTGGCGATTTGGCCATTCCAGGCCAGCAGATCGGAATAGCGGTCGAGAAAGAGGTCCTCGAAGCCGGGCTCCCCAGCGGCCCAGCTCAACTGCTGCTCGATGACCGCCGAGTTATGTTCGAGAAAGGCGATGTCAAAAAGGTAGAGGTGAAGATCGGAGGACTCGATGTGGCGGGCGAAGGCCTGATCGAGAAGGGCATGAGCCTGGGCGAGCTGGTTCTCCGACAAGTACTCATTGACGAGGTTTGCGTAGTTCTGGCCATCGTCGGGACCCAGGCGGAGCGCGGCCTGCGCCTGCGGGAGACTGCGGGAGAAGTGGCCCAGGTCGCTTTCGATGACGGCGAGGTTGGTGTGGGGCGTTACCTCATCGGGATAGGTGGCGACCCAGGTTTCATAGGCTGCTGTGGCCTTGGTGAGGTCGCCGGTGACGAACTGGTAGTAGTGGCCTTCGATGTAGAGCCGCTCATGCTCGCTGACGTGCTGGCGGAGCTCGTAGGCGCGGCGAGTATCGTCAGCGGCGAGGCCGGTTTCTCCGAGGTTGTTGTAGGCGTTGCCGAGAGCCGCCCAGGCAATGGCAAAATCGGGATCGAGGCGAATGGCGCGCTGAAAGAGGGGGATGCAGGAGGACGATTCGCCTTTCTGGACCATGGTGGCGCGGCCGAGGCTATAGGCCTGGAGCGCTTCGAGCGAGGGCGTGGTGGCTTCCTCAATCGGCGTATCGAAACGCTGCACCGTGGACAGGGACTCACCGAGTTTCGTTCGGAGCTGGCCGGTAACATCGCCGAGCGCCGGCAGCACCTGTTCTTTGCCTGCGGCGGTAGTTTGCAGGTCGGCAATGTGATCGCCGGTGCGGCAATTGATGGCGCGGACGCCGAGGACGTACTGCGTCCCGAGTTTGGCGATCCAGCCGTCGAGGACAGCCTCGCCCTCATTACGCTGGCAGAGCTCCCTGGAGACCTCTTCGGTGAGGGGTTCGTCAGCGGGCCGGCCCATCAGTCGAAGGGACTGCTGGAGGCGCGACTCCGGTAGGAGGCGGAGATAAGGAGACTGCTCCAGTTCGATGGCCATCGCCTGGCGCAGGGTGGTGTTGAAGACCGGATCGCCGGTGTTGTTGGCGATGTCGGCCAGAACGATGCTGTCGGTTGGCAGAGGCGACGCTGCGGCCGCCACGGCTGGCGCGGCTGACTTTCTGCGTTGGTTCACGCGCAGAGCGACGAAGGCAATGACGACCAGGATGGCGGCCGAGGCTGTGATGATCAGAGCCCATTTTCGACCTTTGCTCGGGGCTTGACGCCGATCCGTCGAGGACTGGCGGCGATCGGAAAAAGCGCGGGCGTCATCGGACGACGGCTGCGTGAGCGGCGGCGCGGCAGCGGCCAGCTTCACCGGCTGGCTGACGTCCCCGACAAAGCGGTAGCCACGACGCGGAATGGTCTCGATGCGGCAGGCGCCGTTGTCGTCACCGAGGGTCTTGCGCAGTTGGGAGATGTGGACGGCCAGATTCGACTCCTCGACGAAGGAATCCGGCCAGACCCGGCGCATGAGCGAGTCCTTTTCCACGAGCTGGCCATGATGTTCGAGGAGCACGACCAGGATGTCGACGGCCTTCCGCGACAGCGGCACCAGTTCGCCTTCGCGAAAGAGCAGGTGCTGAGAACCGTCAAGGCGGAAGCAGCCGAACTCCCATTGGAGATTTTCGGGCCGAGTCATGAGGGATAAACCACGGATTTAGAGCTTTTTAAGGCTTTCTTCAGGACATTTGTACCGGCCAGGTGGCTTTCTATCACGCATACCAGCGGGCCGGGCCGGCAGGGGATTTCCGGCGAGTTCTGGGCGGCGTGCCGGGAGTATAGCACAGGGCTGTGGGGGCCAAACCGGGTGAAGCGGCGAGGCCTCGAAGTCGTTGCGAAGGGGCAGTTTCCGGGGCGGATTTTCGGAGGGACCGACGATGCGCGAGGCTATTTCGATCCGTGAACGGCGGTCGGGAGCGGCGGCGCCCTGGACGCGGCTGCACGACGTGAGCCTGGGTCTTGTGGTGGGCATGCTGGTCTTTCTGGCGCTGCTGCTGATCGCGACGGCAAGTTGGGGGCAGGCGCGAGCCCTGTCGATCGAAGAGCCGAACTACTGGGGCCTCGTTCAGCCCGAAGCGGAGGAACTGGCGTCGATCGGGTTTGCCGGCAGCGGCTTGGGTGCGGCTGCGTTCGTGAAGGCCCGGGCTCTGCCGAAGCTGCACGGTCCGCTGTGGCACGTGGCCGATGTGGAAGGCGGCTACGCGTCGATCCGGTCAACGGTTTCGCCGCTGAAATGCGGGTGTTTCACGGCAGACGGCGGCAACGGAGCGATGGTCTACCACTTGACCGAGTATTTCGGGCTGGCAGGCGATGGCGCGCGCGTTTGGGCGCCTGGAACAGCCGGCAATCAGGGACTGAACCTGACGACGTATTTGGGCGGACCGCAGGCTTCCGTATTGCTGATGGGGCATCTTTTGCCGTTCGGACATTTCCTGCTGGGCAAAGCGCAGGTGGATGGCCTGGCGAGCCAGACCGGTTCGCGTTCCGCTTCGGCCTTCGCAGATGGTTTTGGTGGTGGACTGGATCTGGTTTTGAGCCGCGACACTTCGGTGCGCCTGGCTGAGATCGACGAAGACATTACCCACTTCCACGAGACGCTCGGACCGCGGCAAAGCAACCTGCGGCTGGTGTTTGGAGTGGTTTTTCACTTCAGGACGAAGTGATGGAGAGCGGACCGGTGGGCAGAAATTTTGAAAGGGGATCGGCGCGATGCGTGGGAAACGGAAGTTCACAAGGCGAGGATGGATCATTTTGGCGGCCGCGCTGATGACGGGTTTCTGGGCGGTTGCGATCCCGGTGTGCTTGGCCACAGACCAGAGCCGCGCATCCCCGAAAGCAAGGTTGCGACATGAAGCAGTCTGCGAGAACGGAAATTGCTGTCAGGAGGAATTCGTAATGAAACAGGAAGCGCGGGCGATCGATAGTTGGGCCCTGATTGCGGTGGTGATCCTGGGCATCATTTTTGGCACTTGCGCGCTGTCGGCCTTTGGGCTGAAGACGGCGAGTGCGCAAACGCCCGCGAGCTGGAGCCAGTTTCAGGATCCGTTCGAGCACGCCTTCGCACTGGACGTGCCGCAGGGCTGGACCGTGCAAGGCGGCCTGTTCCGTCTGGGCTATTCCGACGAGCGCCCGATGGTGGATTTGCGGTCGCCGGATGGTGCGATCGAAATTCGCCTGGGCGATGTGGCGATTCCGTCCTACACCGTTCCCAACCAGTTTCACGCGCACGAAGGCGAAGTGTACGACCTCGGCGCGCAGGCACGGCTGATTGTGGCGCGCTACCGGACCGGTCCGGAATTTGCGGTGCTGTATTCGCACGCGCGGTTCGGAAGCGATTGCCGCAACCCACAGGATGACGCGCCCGATGCCGGAATGACCGTGCCGGATTATCTGCCGCAGGAACAGAACGCGGCGCAGTCTTCGGCCGGACAGATTGCCTATCGTTGCGAGACCCAGAGCGGAACGCGGGTGGTGTTCGCCTACACCAGGACCGCTCTTTACCAGGGCATCTGGCAGGTTCCGACGATTGTGAGCTTCGTTGCGCCTCCGGAACAGGCCGCGGTTGCGAAGAGCATCGCGGTGCGGTGCGCTCGTTCGCTGGCCATCGCTCCGGAGTGGATCGAATACCAGAAGCGCATGGACGCTGAAGGCTTGCAGTACCAACGCATGCGGCAACAAGGACGCATCCGGGATTTGCAGGCGCAGGTGCAGCAGTTCGAACAACGGATGCAGGCAATGCAAAACCAGGTGAACGCGTTTGAGCAGCATCAGGCAGCGCAGGCCGCACAGGTGCAGAGTTTCACCAACGTGCTGAACGGCATCACGCCGACGACCGATCCGCTGACCGGAGAGAAGCGCGATGTTTGGACTGGTCCTAACGCGAACTACTGGGTGAACGGACTGGGGCAGGTGGTGAATTCAAATGCAGCGCCGTCGGCTGGATGGCGGCTGCTGCAGCCGAACTAGCTGGGAGCCCGGCAACCGCCCCTCATTGCAGCGTGCTTACTTGTCGTTCTTCAGCTCGACGACCATCACTTCGATGGGTTTGGACCCGGCGTTGACGTCGGCGTGCATGGTTCCAGGAGGGTTGGCGGGGAGCCAGTACGCTTTCCCGACTTCCCAGACGTGGGTTTCCGTGGGGCCATTTTGCTGGACGATGTTCATGGAGCCGCCCTGGAGCGGAATGATGACCCGGCCGTGATCGTGGCGATGCATGGCGAGCGGCGAGTTGGGAAGAACGAGCGAGCGCCAGACGCGCACATTCTCGTTTTCGAATCGGGGAAAGCGCTGGGTCTGGGGCGGCGCTTGCTGGGAGCGCATGACGCCGAGGCCGGCAGCGAAACCGAGGAGCAGGAACAGGACGGCGGTCCAGAGTCGTTTCATGGTGCAGGATTCTCCTTGTCGTTCGGGATCGATGGGCCGGTTCACACCATGTTCATGTGTTGCGAGCCATGGCAAGGTCGACGATCTCCCCGATCATCTGGTTATAGGAGAGGCCGGATTTCCTGGCGGCCATAGCAAATTCCTGTCCGCTGGAGAGCCATGGGTTGGGATTCGCTTCGATGACGTAAATCTCACCCTTGGGCGACACGCGCATATCGATGCGGCCATAATCGCGCAGCTTGACGGCGCGATAGGCGCGAATCGCGATCTCAGTAAGTTTGGTCGCGGTTTCTTCGTCAAGGTCTTCGGCGATCGCCGATTTCGTGAGCTTATAGGCATCCGTGTCCTTGTCGAATTTCACATCCTGGCTGGCGATTTTGGGGACGCCCTTGGGAAGTTTCGAGAGGTCGAGCTCAACCAGCGGAAGCGCGCGGGCGTTCTCATAATTGCCAATAACGGAGGCGTAGATTTCGCGTCCTTCGATGTATTCCTCAATGAGGGCGGGGGAATCGAACTCGGTCTGGATATAGGCGATGCGTTCCATCAGATCTTTCACGCTGCTAACGACGGCCGTGGCGTCGATACCGATGGATCCATCTTCGGACGTGGGCTTAACGATGAGCGGAAAGGCGATGTCGTGGGCGTGGTCGATGGTGCCGCGCCAGGCGGTCGCAAAGTAGGGCGACTGAATCCCGTAAAAAGCGAACATCTTTTTGGCGATGGATTTATCCTGGGCAAGGATGTGCGCATGCGGTCCGGCGCCGGTGTAGGGGATATCGAGCAAATCGAGGTAGGCGGTGACGTGCATCTCGCGCGTGTCATCGCCGCCGTAGGCTTCGGTGAGGTTGAAGATGAGGTCGGCGCCGCATCGGCCTAGCCCCAGCAGCGATTGCTGTCGCCCATCGAGAACGTAATAGGAGGGCTCGTGGCCGAGCTTCTCCAGGGCTTCAAAGATTTCCTCCCGATCGTGCTTGACGGGCTTCTTCTTCCGTTTCTTTTGGCCTTTGCGCCGAGGCGGGGGAGGAGCTTCTTCCTGCACTTCAGCAGGCTCTTCTTCAAATAGGTCGTAGAGAACGGTGACTTTTAATTTTCCAGCCATGAAGCCTCCATGGGAGTGACGGATTCGCACTCCTCAGGGATTGTTGAACTTTCCACGGATTAAGTAATTCATGGAGAGCGCCGTGGTATAGACCGTGAACTCCGTGAGGTGATCGGCTTCGCGTCGCGTGTCGACGCGCAGGCCGAGGTCTTCCACACGCTTGCAGATGGATTCCACTAATCGTTTGACGATGGGACGCTGCACGCCGCTCCAGTAGGCGACCTTGTCGACAATGGGCTTGCGATGCTGGCGCAGCATCTCGTGGGCAGCCCGCACGTCCTTGCGCCGCTTGAGGGAGACATTGAAGATGTCGGCGAGGTCGGCATCGAGGGCGAGCTCCTGCACCGGAATCTCCTCCGGCAGCGCAAGGCGATAGAACTCGCCGACGGTGGCTTCCATTTCATCGACGGTGATGTCGGTGCGGCCGCGACGGCGGACGGGGTCGAGGTCGCCGACTTTGCGCGCGATGCGATCGACGAATTGAAGCTTGGCCAGCGCTTCCCAACCCTGGTAGCGCTTGCGCCATTGCGAGCGGGGCGTGAGCCAGACGGCAAAGGTTTCCGCAAAATCTTCGTCGGGATGCTTCTGTGCATACCAGCCGGCCATGTGGCGGACGTACTTCCGCGAGAACGGAATGGGGCGGTAGTTATCGCGATAGGAGCGGCGAAACGGGCCGAAGAGGTCGCGCCACTCCGCGGATTTGTAGAGCTGGTAGGCGTAATTGAAGGCGTGTCCGGCTTCGTGGCGCAGGTACATCATGATTTCGCGCGCGTCTTCGAGGTCGTTCATCTCGCGCTCGAGCTGGGCGAGGTCGGGGTTGGCGAGATAGAACGGAATGCCGATGACGGGCTCGCCGGAGGGGCATCCCCACTCATCGGTGAGATAGCACTGCGGACGGAATTTGTGGATGCCCTTGGCTTCGAGCTCGCGGTAGAGCTGCTGGACGAATCGTTCGAGGGGAGAGCCCTCGAGTTTGAGCCCCAGTTCGCGAATGGGCTTGGCGAGGATCTCCTGAAATTCGGTTTGGGTTTGCTCGAAGGTGCGCACTGGGCTACTGAGAGTTCTATACCACGGGGGCTGGATTTGGCACGGAGGGCGTATCGCGGATGCACATAGTGTTGCGGGCACGCCTGGCTCCGAAAAAGGGCGAGGGAACCAATGTGATTCACCGCTCGTATTCTGCTGCGACCCTGGTTCAGCGCCAGCAGAAAGGATCCCATGCTGCGTTCTCTCCGCCTCTTCGGCCCCGCCGTCGTGGCTCTCGCCTGCGCGCTCGGTCCCCATGTCGTACTGAGCCAAACAACGAACGCGGGGCTCACCGGCAAATGGATTGGAATTCTGGACGTCGTGCACGCCGATGGAAGCGTCGCACCCGACAATGCGTACTTCTCATTAATCCAGGACGGCGAGAAGATCACGGGCGCCGCCGGAAACAGCTCTGCCCACATGAGTGCGATTTCAGGCGGCCAGCTGGCAGGAAACAGCACGTCGTTCGACGTCGTCGTGAATCCTCAAATCACTGTGCACTTCAGCCTGACTGTCGAAGCGGATCGTCTGCACGGAACGGCGACTGGCCTTCCCGCCGATCCGGGATCGAACATCGTCGTCGACGTGCGCCGGGCCGATGCAGCCTGGCACAGCGCTTCCCCGGTCGCGCACGTCCAGGACCGCCTGTTTGACACCGTTGCCGGGCTCGATCGACGGCTCTTCGACGCGTACAACACGTGCGATCTGCCCACATTAGGCGCCATGGTCACCGACGATCTGGAGTTCTACCACGACAAGACCGGTCTCGCCGTGGGGAAGCAGAGCTTTGTCGACAGCATTCGCAACAACATCTGCGGCAAGACGCAGCGCGTGCTGATTCCGGGCTCCATGGAGGTCCACCGGCTGGATCACTATGGCGCAGTGGAGACAGGAAGGCATCGCTTTTCCCACCCCGGTCACGAAGAATTGGGGATCGGCGAGGCGAAGTTCATCACGTTGTGGCAATTCAAAGACGGCGAGTGGAAAGTGGCGCGGGTGATCAGCTACGACCACGAGTCCGCCAGGGAATGAACGCAGTCCGTCTCAGCCCACGGTGGTGATGGTCGAGGCGGCTATTCTGGGATGTGACCGAAGGGCCAGAGATTCCGCCCGGGACGCCTCCGACAGAAGAGCTGGAGACGCTGCCCGAGGTTCCCCGGACGGTCGTGCCAGACACACGGCCAGCGACCCCGGCGCAGCGGAAGGGCTTTCTCCAGACGCTGAGCATTCGCTCTGTTATTGCGTGGCTCGGGATCGGCGTCGCGTCTTTGTGGCTGCTGGCGGCGCTGACCCTGGTGGCCACGCGATGGATCGACCCGCCGACGACCGCGGTACAGATGGAGCGCCACTGGCAGGCGTGGATGCACAACAAGCCCTATCGCGAGCGTCACGAGTTTGTGCCGCTCAAGCAAATCTCGCCGGACCTGCAGCACGCGGTGATCGCTGCCGAGGACGGGCGGTTCTATGAGCACCACGGATTTGACTGGCACCAGATTCAAATCGATGCGGAAGGGGATATGGAAGGCGGCCGGGTTCGCGGGGCTTCGACGCTGACACAGCAACTCGTGAAGAACCTGTTCTTTGGGACGGGGCGGTCGATCGTACGCAAGGGCGCGGAGGCCTCGCTGGTGCCGGTGGCCGAGCTGGTGCTGGGTAAGCGGCGCATTCTGGAGCTCTACCTGAATGAGGTGGAATGGGGGCCTGGGGTTTATGGGGCGGAAGCGGCGGCGCGCGCATGGTATGGAACATCGGCACGGAATATCAATCGGGAGCAGGGGGCGCGGCTGGCAGCGATTCTGCCGGCTCCGCTGCGGCGACGGCCGGAGCGCATGAATCGCTACAGTGCGCTCATCCTGGAACGAATGGACGAGATGGGGTGGTAATCGCAGGCGATTCTTTGCTGCGATTCATTTGCGCTGCAACAGGTCGAGAAGAACCACCGCCTCGTTGTGTTCTTCGTCCCGAGCGCCGTAGACCAGCGTCACCGGACCGTGGCTCACCTCATGGCGCAACAAGGCGAGAGGCGCAGTCTGCGTCTTCAACTCTTCGACATATTTCCGCTTGAACTCCGGCCATTTCTTTGGGTCGTGCGCGAACCACTTGCGCAGTTCGTTGCTGGGCGCGACGTCTTTGAGCCAGAGGTCGACTTTGGCCTTCTCTTTGGTGAGGCCTCTGGGCCAGAGTCGATCGACGAGGATGCGCTTGCCGTCATCTTTGCTGGGTTCCGTGTACACGCGCTTGATGCGGAGTTGTGGGTGAACCATGGCGATTGCCGATTGCGAACAGAGTACTCCTAAGCGGCGATGGTCGAGCCAAATTGGCGAAGAGTGTGGAGGATTTTGCGGGCGGCGCCGGAGTCGATGGCTTCGGCGGCGCGGGCCACTCCTTCGCGAAGGTCCGCGGCGATGCCGATGGCTTCAAGGGCGGCCGCTGCATTGAGGAGAACCACGTCGCGTTTCGGGCCGGTCTCGATGCCGTGGAGGATCGATTCGAGAATGACGGCATTGCTCTCGGGCGTGTCTCCGCCCTGCAACGAGCTGAGACCGGCGGGCCGCAGGCCGGCGTCTTCTGGATGGACGAGGGTAGGGATGGTCTGCGCCGCTTCGTGGTCGGCGACGGCACGGACCAGAATCGTATCGGTGGCGGAGAGCGCGATTTCGTCGATGCCGTTGCGGGCGTGGACGACGCGCCCGAAGCGGATGCCGAGCTGGGCCATGGCTCCCGCGACGATGGGGAGCTTGGCGGGCGCGTAGACGCCCATGACCTGGGCGGGGGCGTGGGCCGGATTGGTGAGCGGACCGGCGAGGTTGAAGATGGTCCGGAAGCCGAGGGCGCGGCGCACGGGCTGCACGCGCTTCATAGCTGGATGCAGGGCGGGCGCGAAAAGGAACGTGAATCCCGTGGCGCGCAGGCAGTCAGCAGATTGCTGTGGAGTGAGGGCGACGGGGACGCCCATGGCTTCGAGGACGTCGGCGGATCCGCATTTTGAGGTGATGCCGCGATTGCCGTGCTTGGCGACTTTGGCTCCGGCAGCGGCGGCGACCAGTGCGGCTCCGGTGGAGATGTTGAAGGTGCCGAGGCCGTCGCCGCCGGTTCCGCACGTATCGAGGAGCGCGGCACGCTCAGTGGGAGTGAGAGGGATGGGCACGCATAGCGCGCGCATCGCTTCGACGAAGCCGGTGAGTTCCTCAACGGTCTCGCCGCGGGTCGCCATAGCGGTGAGCAGCGTGGCGATCTCAAGGTCGGTGGCGTGCGGGGCGGCGTCGGGCTCCTCGGTGAGGATCGCGTGGAGGGCGTTGCGAGCCTCTTCGCGGGTGAGAGGGCGGTGCGCTTCGGCGATCTGTTTCAGCAGAGCCTGCAGTGCCGGCATGCGGTGATCCCATGCTACTCGACGGGGATGGCGGAAGAGCCGCGGGAGGCGGCTGCGCGCGATGCGGCAGCCGCCTCACCCATCAGGTTAGTCGCCGGCGGAGGTGCCGGGCAGCGGTTCGTAGGCAGGCTTGGCGGCCACGGCCTGGACCTCGGGAGCCGGCTTCTCAGCGAAGAAGACACGGTAGACGAGTCCGGCGAGGACGGCGCCCAGAGCTGGGGCCAGCCAGAAGAGCCAGAGCTGCGAGAAGGCCCATCCGTGGACGAACAGCGCGGGGCCAGTGCTGCGCGCCGGATTGACGGACAGATTGGTGACGGGAATGCCGATGAGGTGGATCAGGGTGAGGCCCAGTCCAATGGCGATGGGCGCGAAGCCTTTGGGCGCGCGTACGTCGGTGGAGCCGAGGATGATGAAAAGGAAGAAGAAGGTAAGGACCATCTCGGCCACGAAGCAGGATTCCATGGTGTAGTGGCCGGGAGAATGCATTCCGTATCCGTTCGCGGCGAAGTCGCCGAGGACGAACCCTGGCTTGCCGCGAGCGATGACGTAGAGGGTGGCTGAGCCCACGAAGCCGCCGCAGACCTGGGCGACGATGTAGGGCAGCAGATGGGCGAGCGGGAAGCGGCGGCCGACGACGAGGCCTAACGAGACGGCCGGATTGATGTGGCACCCGGAGATGTGACCGATGGCGTAGCACATGGTAAGAAGGGTGAGGCCGAAGGCGAGAGCAACACCGACGAATCCGATACCGAAGCCAGGGAACGCGGCGGCGAGAACGGCAGCGCCGCATCCGCCGAAGACCAGCCATGCGGTGCCGAAGAACTCGGCGAAAAGCATTTTGCTAAGTTTCATTATTCCTCCTGAGATCTGGAAGTTTTGCGGGACGACTAATCTGAATGATCAGCAACGTGCGGGCCCGAGGGAGGATCGGCCAGTGAGGCAAAAATGCTGGACCGGGAGGAGAGCGCCAGTTTAGCGCATGACGCTGGTCGCGGCGACGGGATTTATATTTTCGCAACGATGCCGCGCAGGTTTGCTCCCGGGAAGACGCGTTCGCTACACTGGTCATTCTGCTTCGGGTGGCATTTGGCTGCGCAGGGGCGCAGAGCAGGCAGGAATGGACCGGGCAGGTCCAGGTGGTTCTTCATCCACCGAAACGATCTCTGCTTTCAAAAAAAGCTATGAAAATTCACGAGTATCAGGCAAAAGACATTCTGGCGAAGTATGGCGTGGCGGTTCCGCACGGCGAGGTCGCCAACACCCTGGATGAGGCGCTGGAAGTGGCGAAGCGACTATTCAGCGGCGGCGCGAAGGGCGTTGTGGTGAAGGCGCAGATTCATGCTGGAGGGCGCGGCAAGGGCGGCGGGGTCAAGGTGGCGAAGACCATCGATGAAGCGCAGCTGTATGCCGAGCAGATCCTGGGCATGCAGCTGGTGACACACCAGACGGGGCCGCAGGGGCAGAAGGTGCAGCGGCTGCTGATCGAGGAGACGGCGGCGATCGATCGCGAGCTTTACCTGGGCATCGTGCTGGATCGCGCCGCGGCGAAGCTGGTGTTTATGGCCTCGCAGGCCGGTGGCATGGAGATCGAGGAAGTTGCCGAGAAGGACCCGAAAGCGATTCACAAGGCGTACATCGATCCGGGCGTGGGATTCCAGCCCTATCAGGCGCGGGAGCTGGCGTTTGCGCTGGGACTGAAGCCGACGCAAATCGCCGACGCGGTGAAGTTCATGACCGGGATTTACCGCGCCTACATCGAGACGGACGCGACGCTGATGGAGATCAATCCGTTCATCACGACGAAAGACGATAAGCTCTTCGCGCTCGACTGCAAGATCAACTTCGACGACAACGCGATGTTCCGGCACAAGGATCTGAAAGAGCTGCGCGATGTGGCGGAGGAGGATCCGCTGGAAGTGGAGGCGTCGAAGTACGCGCTGAACTACATCAAGCTCGACGGCAACATCGCGTGCATGGTGAACGGCGCTGGCCTCGCGATGGCGACCATGGACATCATTCAGTACGCGGGCGGGATGCCCGCGAATTTTCTGGATGTGGGCGGGGGCGCGAACCAGCAGCAGATCGAGCACGCCTTCGAGATTCTCCTGTCGGACCGGAACGTGCAGGCGGTGTTCATCAATATATTTGGCGGAATTCTGCGGGTGGATACGCTGGCCAGCGGGGTCGTGCAGGCAGCGAAGAACCTCAACGTCAAGGTGCCGGTCGTCCTGCGGCTGGAAGGAACGAACGTGGAGGAAGGCCGCCGCATTCTGAAGGAGTCAGGATTGAAGTTCATTGTGGGCGACACGATGCAGGATGCTGCGCAGAAGGTGGTGGCAGCGGCGAAAGGGGCGGCATAGAGATGGCTGTTCTACTCGACACGAATACACGCCTCATCGTCCAGGGCATCACCGGCCGCGAAGGCACCTTTCACGCCAAAGGTTGCGCGGAGTATGGGACGAAGGTCGTGGGTGGAGTGACGCCCGGCAAAGGTGGGACGATCCACGAGGGCTGGCCGGTTTTCGATACCGTGCATCAGGCGGTGGAGAAGACGGGCGCGAACGTGACAGTAATTTTTGTGCCGCCCCCGTTTGCCGCTGACGCGATTCTGGAAGCGAACGATGCCGGCGTGCCGTTGATCATCTGCATCACCGAAGGGATTCCGATCAACGACATGGTGAAGGTGTGGAATGTGCTGAAGCATTCCAGCTCGCGGCTGATTGGGCCGAATTGTCCAGGGGTGATTTCGCCGGGCAAGGCGAAGGTTGGCATCATGCCGGGACGGATTCACAAGGAAGGGTCGATCGGGATCGTTTCACGGTCGGGCACGCTGACGTATGAGGCGGTCTACCAGCTGACCCAACGCGGGATTGGACAGTCGACGGCGATCGGGATTGGCGGCGATCCGATCGTGGGGACGACTCATGTGGACGCGCTGAAGCTGCTCAATGAGGATCCCGATACGGAGGCGATCATTCTGATTGGCGAGATCGGCGGAACGGCTGAAGAGACGGCGGCCGAGTACGTGAAGAAGCATGTGAAGAAGCCGGTGGTGGGGTTCATCGCCGGGCAGACGGCGCCTCCCGGGCGGCGGATGGGCCACGCGGGCGCGATCATCTCTGGCGGTCAGGGGACGGCGGCGGAAAAAATGAAGGCGCTGAAGGCTGCGGGGATTCATGTGGTGGAAACGCCGGCTGCGATTGGGGAAACGGTGGCGCGTGTGATTGGCAGATAGCTGTTAGCTGCTGGCTTCCAGCGAGTGGTTGGCAGGGCTCTGCACTGTTGTCGGATTTCATCAGAATTATTAACGAGCCCTGAGGCTAGAGGCTAAGGGCTGGGAGCTAAGGGCTAAGCATGTCACAACGAACGTTCAGCATTATTAAGCCAGACGCGATGCGGAAGGGTCACGCGGGGGCCATTCTCGCCGACATTGAGAAGGCGGGATTCAGGATTGTCGCCATCAAGAAGCTGTCCATCTCGAAGCCGCTGGCCGAGGGGTTCTATTACGTCCACAAAGAGCGGCCGTTCTTCGACTCGCTGACGAGCTTCATGTCGTCGGGGCCGATTGTGGCGCTGGTGCTGGAGAAGGACAACGCCATCGGCGACCTGCGCAAGCTGATGGGCGCGACCAACCCGGCGAATGCGGAAGACGGGACGATTCGCAAGAAGTACGCTGCGTCGATTGAGGAGAATGCGATCCACGGATCGGACGCGGCGGAGACGGCGGAGTTCGAGATTGGATATTTCTTCGCCGGACACGAACTGATCTAAGGGCTGGGATTAGAGATTAGGAATTAAGGTTTAGGGATTAGGCGTCACGTCGTCTTCATGATCTCCAGCGTGAGCGATTCCATACGGGACTGCACCAGGCGGTCCACGTTGCCGAGCACGCGCAGATAGACGAACAGCGCTGCAACGGCAAGGGCGAGCAGGATGGGGGTCGCCCACCAGTTGTGCCCGAGAAGACCGCAGGGCACGAGAACCGCGGCGCCGACCGCGAGAATTCCGAACTGCGTGAGCATGCTGAGGAGGCCGTTGCCCACCGCGCCGGTCTCGCGGCGGATGCGCGCCATATTGACGCGATACGGCATGTTGATGGAAAGCAGATTGCCGACCGCGAAGTTGGCGGGAACGGCGAAGAGCAGCCAGGCAAGAGTGGCGGCGACGATGGCGGGCCCGGGCACGCCGAATCGGAAGATGACCAGCGCAGAGATCAGAACCGCCTCCAGCAGAAAAAGCACGAAATGAAAGAAGTTTTTGCCGAGGATGACAGTGCGCATGGGTGTGGGCGAGAGAAAGAAGAACTGGATGCCGTCGCCCTCGGCGCCGAGGTTGTTGCAGATGAGGCGGGTGAGGCCGAGGAAGGCCCAGACCATGCCAATGGGGAGCGCGTATTCAAGGCGGATGCTGGAAACTTTGCCGCCGCGCATGGCGCCGCCGAAAACGACGACCATGACCAGCGGGGCGGCGAGGTTGTAGAGCATGGGTCCGCTGCGCATCAGGTAGCGCAGATCTTTTTCAAAGACGGCTGCAATGGGGCCGGAAAAGTCCAGAACGGGCGGGCGGCGGACCTTGCGTGAGGACGCTGCAGAGGCGCGAGGCGCTTCACTGAGATTCTCCCCGCGGCTTTCCGAGCGGAGGCGGAGAACGAGCAGACCGCCCGCGCCGAGGGTGTAGAGACCGAGCCAGGCCAGCGACTCGGCGCTCCGGAAGGGGTGGTGCTGCATGGCCTGGGCGATGGAATCGGTGGCGAGGCCGGGCGGGAAAACTTTCTGTACATTCCAGACGCTGCTGGGGAGATGGATGGGGGCTCGTCGGGTGGGAAGGTGGGGGGCGGAGCGGTATTGATGAAAGGCCGGGTTGAGGACCTGCGCGCCGAGGGCGAGGAAGAGGAAGATGGCGGTGACGATTTCGCGGGTGCGGCGCTGGGCAAGCCAGCGTTCGATCCAGGCGAGAATCGTGCGGGAGAGCAGGAGGTTGAAGAAGACGAAAAGGGAGAGGGTGAGCGCGGTCCAGATGAAGAGATCGGGGCGGGCGACGGTGATGCCGATGCCGATGGCTGTAGACCACAACAGGCCGATCAGCGTAGAAGGGGCTGCGAGACCGTAGACGAGAAAGAGCACGAGCCAGGTGCCGAAGCTGACGGGATAACGCAGCAGGTGGCTGAGTTCAGGATTCTGTCCGGCGAGGGCGGGGGCGAGGGCGGCAAAGAACTGCCAGACGAGGAAGAGCACCCAGAGGAGGACGGCGATGGCCAGGCCGCGTCCGTACGAGGCGCCAAAGTACGCGCCGATGCCGAGGCCGATGGAGGGACCGATAGCAATCGCGCCGAAGACAAAGAAGGTGAGGATGCGCGCACCCAGCTCGACGTTGCCGCGCCGGGTGCGGAGTCCGTTGAGGAAGATGCGGGTCTGGATCCAGGCGAGAGCGGCGTACTGGCTGCGAGCGAGGGGGGAGAGGAATCCCCGGCGCGCAGCGGAGCCGGAGTTGCGGGGCACTACGCCAGCCACGAAAGTTCCTGGACCGCCTCTTCGGCGGTTTCCGATCCTGGACCGCTGACGATGCGGAGAAAGAGTTCCTCGAGGGTGAGCTTTTCATTCGCCTGCGGTCCGGAAGGGCCGGCGGCCACACCGGCGCGGAGCTCGTCGAGCGAGCCGTTGGCGACGAGGCGGCCGTGATGGATGATGGCAACGTGGCTGCACAGCCGCTCGACGATCTCCAGCACGTGCGACGTGAGGAAGATGGTGGCGCCGCGCTCCGTCATGCGCTGAAGCATGGCTTTGAGCGTGCCCGCGGCGATGGCGTCGACGCCTTCGAAGGGCTCGTCGAGGAACAGAATCCGCGGGCCGTGAATGACGGCGGCGGCGAGCGCGAGCTTTTTCTGCATGCCGTGGGAGAAGTCGGTGACCAGCTTTTTCGGCTCGCTGGCGAGATTCATGAAGTCGAGGAGTTCTTCGGTGCGGCGGTTCGTCGTTTCGCGATCGAGGCCATACATGCGGCCAACGAAGCGCAGGTATTCGGAAGCCGTGAGGCGGCCGAAGAGCGCGAGGCCTTCGGGGACGACGCCGATCTGGCGTTTGATTTCGAGGGGATGAGTGGCGAAGTCCAGGCCGAGAAGCTCGATGTGGCCGGAGGTGGGGGCAAGCAGCCCGGTCATCATTTTGATGGTGGTGGATTTACCAGCTCCGTTGGGCCCGAGGAAGCCGAAGAACTGACCCGCAGCGACGTTGAGGGTGACGTTATCGACCGCGGTGAAGGTGCCGAAGCGGCGGGTGAGGTCGCGGATGGCGATGGCGGGAGAATCCATTGGAGCCAAGGATAGCCTGGAAGCAGGGTTTAGCGTGGAGGGATGGGGTACTGGAGCTGGCGACGGTGAGGATTTCGCTCTGCTATTCTGATGAGCCGTTGCGGGGGGTGTTCATGAAGACGTCTTCCTTGGTTCTCTTTGCTGTTGCAGTTGTTGCTTTTCTGGGGTCAGCGCCGGGCTTCGCGCAGGAGACGACTGCGGATGCCAAGCATCCGATTGTGCTGCATGCGGCGCGGCTGTTCGACGTGGGGGCGGGAAAGATTGTCACGCCGGGCGAGGTTTTGGTCGAGGGCGAGCGGATCGTGGCGGCAGGAACGTCGGTCGAGCATCCCGCGGGCGCGGAGGTGATTGATTTAGGTGATACGACGCTGATGCCAGGGTTGATCGATGCGCACGTGCATTTGTTCCTGCACCCGGGTGCGGAGGATTTGCAGACCGTGGAGGAGAGCGTGCCGCAGCGGACGATTCTGGCGACATTGGCGGCGAAGGCCGATCTGATGGCTGGGTTCACGGCGGAGCGCGATATGGGGACGGAGGGCGCGGGGTCGGCGGACACGGCGGTGATGCGGGCCATCAACGGGGGGCTGATTCCGGGGCCGCGGCTGCGGATCAGCGGGAACGCGATTTCGATTTTGGGTGGGCATGAGGACGCGATCCGCTACAACCCTGCGCAGCATGTTCTGTCGAACGCCGATTACGCGAACGATGCGGAACAGATTGTGGAGACGATTCGCGAGCAGCATAAGGAAGGGTCGACGTTCGTAAAAATCTACGAGACGGGACCGGATTCGCTGATTGCGGGTGGGCAGCCGGGAATGCCGCCGGTGGCGGGCGATCCGGAGTTTTGGGATTTTCATTCGCCATATCAGTACACCGAGGCGCAGCTCAAGGCGGGGGTGGAGGAAGCGACGCGACTGGGGACGAATGTGGGCGTGCACGATCAGGGGGAACCAGGCGCGCTGTATGCGGCGGAAGCGGGGGTGGCATCCATCGACCACGCAACGCAGCTGAGCGAAGAGACGATGCAGCTGATGAAGGAAAGGCACATTCCGGCGGTGCCGACGTTCACGATTTTCGAGTATTTTGCGGAGCACGCTCCATCGGCGGCTGCGGCGGCGCGGGAGCACGCCATGCTGGACTACAAGATTCATGAGTTCAAGCGGCAGGTGGCGGCGGGCGTTCCGATGGCGGTGGGGTCGGATGTGGGGCCGTTTCCCCATGGAACGCAGGCGAAGGAGCTTGAGCTGATGGTGGAGTACGGAATGACTCCGATAGCAGTGCTGCAGGCGGATTATCTGAACGGCGCGCAGATTCTGACGTGGCAGGACAGGATCGGGAAGCTGAAGGCTGGGTATTACGCGGACGTGATTGCGGTCCCGGGGAATCCGCTGGCGGATATTACGGAGGTGGAGCGGGTGGCGTTTGTGATGAAGGGTGGAGTCGTTTACAAACAACAGGCGGTGGGCAATAGGCAATAGCCGGTGGCCGGTAGCGTGCAGCGGGAAGACCAGCGCCGAGAACCCTCCTTTGCTGGCAACTGGCCCGCGTGATACAAGCTAAGTACGTTTCCCCGTCTGAGGCGTGAACGGTTTCCCTGTCCGAAACGGATTGAGCCCTGTTGCAGCCCAATCGGCATCCGAATAACGGACAGCTATGACGACACTGCCTCTGCGGGGGACTTTCGAGCACCCGCTGCTCCGCGACTACTTTATGGACACCGCCTTCGACGAGATGTTCGATGCGGATGGCGCGATTCGTCTGCATTATCAGGCGTTGTTCAATGAACTGACGACGCTGCCGGCGGAGGAGATCCGGAGGCGGAAGCAGTCAGCGGACGCCTCGTTCCTGATGCAGGGAATCACCTTCACCGTCTATGGGCGCGAGGAGGGGACGGAGCGAATCTTCCCCTACGATCTGATTCCGCGCCTGGTGACGGGGGAGGAGTGGGACCGGATCGAGCGCGGTCTGACGCAGCGGATCACGGCCCTGAACCTCTTCCTGCACGATGTCTACAACGATCAGAAAATTTTGGCGCAGGGAGTGGTGCCGCGCGAGGTGGTGTACAGCTGCCAGCAGTTCCGCCGGCAAATGCGCGGGCTGCGCGTGCCCCGCAACGTTTATGTAGCCATCGCCGGCAGCGATTTGCTGCGGCTGGAGAGCGGCGAGTTCGTAGTGCTTGAGGACAATCTGCGCGTGCCGTCGGGCGTGTCGTACATGCTGACGAACCGGCGCATCATGAAACGCACGCTGCCGAGCCTGTTTCGCGATTATGGAGTGCGGCCCATCGATCATTATCCGCAGGCGCTGCTGGCAACGCTGCGGTCACTCGCGCCGGAGGGGCGGCCGGAGCCGAGCATTGTGGTGCTGACGCCGGGGGTCTACAACTCCGCGTATTTCGAGCACACCTGGCTGGCGCGGCAGATGGGCGTGGAGCTGGTGGAAGGGCGCGACCTCGTGATCCACGACAATGTGGTTTACATGCGGACCACGGCGGGGCTGAAGCGCGTGGACGTGATCTACCGTCGGGTCGACGACGATTTTATCGATCCACTGGCGTTTCGCGGCGATTCGATTTTGGGCGCGGCGGGGCTGTTCAATGCGTATCGCGCGGGCAACGTGACGCTGGCGAATGCATTCGGCACCGGCATTGCCGATGATAAGGCGCTGTATGCCTATGTTCCGGCGATTATCCGGTATTACCTGAGCGAGGATCCGATACTGAACAACGTTGAGACGTATTTGCTCATGGACGCGAAGCAGCGATCGCACGTGAAGGAGAATCTGGACAAGCTGGTTGTGAAGGCGGTGGGCGAATCCGGCGGCTACGGGATGCTGGTGGGGCCCCAGAGTTCGGCAGCGGAGCGGGAGGAGTTCAAGCGCAGGATCGATGCCGATCCGCGAAATTACATCGCACAGCCGACTCTGAGTTTTTCGCGCGCGCCATGCCTGCTGGAGGATGGGTCGATTGGGCCCAGGCACGTGGATCTGCGACCCTACATCTTGTTTGGAGATAAGGTAACGATCGTGCCCGGCGGACTGACGCGCGTGGCGTTGCGGCAGGGATCGCTGGTGGTGAATTCGTCGCAGGGTGGCGGAAGTAAGGATACCTGGGTGCTGGGAAGATGAAGCGAGCGTTCGGCGTTCTGCGTTCAGAAGGAGCGGTCCATGCTATCGCGCGTAGCTGACAGTTTGTACTGGACCGCCCGCTATCTGGAGCGGGCCGAGCATACGGCACGGTTGATCGACATCAACATGGGGCTGATGCTGGACCGGTCGCGGGTGAGCGCGGAACGGCGCTGGCAGCGAGTGCTTTCCGCAGCGGGATCGGCGCAGGGGCTGGGATGGAACGACGACGCAGAGGGCATGGGGGGCGAGCCGGGGCGGTGGGTCGGGGTTACCGCGCTCGTACACGCCCTGTGCTTTGACACGACGAAACATGCGTCGATTACCGCGTGCATCTTTGCGGCGCGCGAAAATGCGCGGCAAATTCGCGACGAAATCAGCACCGAGCAATGGCAGCGGCTCAATGGGCTGTTCCACGAGATCAGCCGGCTGCGGACCGCTTCTCCGTCAGAGAGAAACCTGGGGGAATTTCTGCCGACCATCATCGACGGCATTCATCTGTTCCAGGGCGTAACGGATACAACGCTGAGCCATGGCGAGGGGTGGCACGTTCTGCGCGTGGGACGGTACCTGGAGCGAGCGTGGTCGATCACGACGCTGCTGGACGTGTACGAGCGGGAGGTTTTTCTGGGCGAGGACTCTGACGATGCCGGCGAATATCTGGAGTGGGTCGGTTTGCTGCGCGTCTGTACGGCGTTTGAAGCGTTCTGCCGGGTGCACACGGCGGATCTGACGCATGAGCGCATCCTGGCATTTTTGCTGCTCGACCAGGACTTTCCGCACTCGGTGCGCTATGCAGTGGACGCGCTGCATAACGCGCTGGAGGCGATCCAGGGGCATACGCGGACGCAGCATGGCGGGGAGCTGATGCGGGTGGCGGGACGGCTGAAGGCGACGCTGGGATTTGCGCAGATCGGGGAGATTCTGGCGCACGACCCGGTGCAGTATCTGCGGCGCATTCTGGAGCAGTGCCGCGAGATTCACGACTTGATCTATGCCGTATACATCCAGTACTCGGTGGAAACGGCGCTGGCGGTGTAACGATGCATTTCTATTTTGTGCGGCACCTCACGAAGTTCCTCTACACCCGCTCGGTGAGCGAGAGCACGATGGAGGTGCGGATGCACCCGAGAAGCGACAGCAATCAGCGCTGTCTGTCGTTCACGCTTTCGGTGAGCCCGCGCTGCCGCGTGTTCACGTATCGCGATCACCTCGGGAACAACATTCATCACTTCGATATTCCGGGGCGCCATGGGCAGCTGGTGATTGTGGCAGAAGCGGTACTGGAGCATCAGCCACTGGCCGCGATTCCAGGCTCGCTGGGATCGGAGGCATGGAAAGAGCTGGATGCGCTGGTGGCCGAGGGAGATTACTGGGAGATGCTGTTGCCCAGCGAATTTGCGAAGCCGACGGCGGCGCTGCTCGCGCTGGCGAATGAGCTGGAGGTGCTGCGGCGGGACGATCCGCTGCAGCTGCTGCACGAGATTAACAGCAAGCTGTACGACTGCTTCAGTTATGAAAAGCGAAGCACCCAGGTGGACTCTCCGATTGACGAGGCGCTGCACACGCGGCGAGGAGTTTGCCAGGATTTCGCGCATATCATGATCGCGCTGGTGCGGAATGTGGGGATTCCGTGCCGGTACGTGAGCGGATATCTGTATCACGGGAGCGAGGATCATGACCGTTCGACATCGAGCGCGACACATGCCTGGGTGGAGGCCTTTTTGCCCGAGCTGGGATGGGTGGGCTTCGACCCGACCAACGCGCTGATCGCGCGAGACCGGCACATTCGTACGGCGCTGGGGCGCGATTACGCCGATGTTCCGCCGACGCGTGGGCTGTTTCGCGGACGCACCGACAGCGAGTTGTATGTTGCCGTGCAGGTGACGTCCTCGGATACGGCTCCGGATCTGGAGCGGGAGCTGCCGATTCCTGAAGACTGGTCGATGCTGGTGGAGAAGGCACAGGCTCCGCCGCCGCCCGCCGAGCCGCTGCTGCAGATTCAGCAGTCACAGCAGCAGTAAAACAGGGAGTAGGAAGTAGGCAATAGGGAATAGAAAAGCCTATTCGATGATGGCCAGGGTGTCGCCGGCGGCTACGGTGTCTCCGGGAGCGACGCGGAGATCGGCTACGCGGCCTTCTTTGGGCGACTTGATTTCGTTCTGCATCTTCATCGCCTCGATGACCAGAATGCCCTGATGCGCGACAACGGTGTCCCCCTTCTCCACGAGCAGGCGCACAATGCGGCCTGGCATGGAGGCCTTGAGAGTGACGGGGCCATCCGCCCGGCCGCGCCGGCGTTGGGAGCGCAGGGAACGGGGGTCGTCGACTCGATATGGGATTCGTTTCGTGCCGAGGTGGAGAGCGGGCTCGTAGTGCTCCATGTCGAGAACGACGCGATGGGACTGGCCCGCGATGAGCAGGGAGAGAACCCCAGGCCTGAGAAGGTGGGCATCGGCTTCTACCTCGTGACCGTCGACCTGAATGCGCCACTGCCCTGGCTGATCGGCGGGCTCGATTTCGACCTGCCGGGTCTGGCCGTCGATTTCGAGACTAAGCTTCATGGGCGTGACGCTTTCCCGCTCCCTTCGGCGACGGCCTCACGGCGGGCGGCGGTTTTCCAGCCACCCGCCGGCACGGGACGCGAGTGGGAATTGCCATTGAAGGTGGTTTTGGTCGCCTCGAAAAATGCAGCCGCCGCAACTGCGGGAAGAGCCCCGGCACCGTTCAGCGATATGCCCATGGCCTCCGGAACCTGGGTGAGCAGGCGATCGAGGTAGCCGGTGTCGAGGCGAGCCGCGCAAAAATCCGGATCGCTGAGGATACGGCGAAAGAGCCCGAGATTGGTGCGGATGCCGCCGACGACATACTCGTCGAGAGCGCGCTGCAGGCGGGCGATGGCGAGCTCGCGCGTGGGAGCATACGCGATGAGCTTCGAGAGCATGGGATCGTAATCCATGGGGACGACCCAGCCCTCGTAGATGCCGGAGTCTTCGCGAATGCCGGGACCGCCGGGCTGCAGGAGACGCGTGATGCGGCCGGGCGAAGGCATGAAGCCATTGGCGGGATCCTCCGCATAGATGCGGCACTCGATGGCGTGGCCACGGAGCTGGACATCCTTCTGGGTGAAGGGAAGCGGCTCTCCCTGAGCGACGCGAATCTGGAGATGAACGAGGTCGTAGCCGGTAACCAGCTCCGTGACGGGATGCTCGACCTGGAGACGAGTGTTCATCTCAAGGAAATAAAAGTTGCGATTGTCGTCGACGAGGAACTCGACGGTGCCGGCATTGGTGTACCCCGCAGAGAGCGCCAGCTTGACTGCCGCTTCGCCCATGCGGCGGCGCAGCATCGGGTCGACGACAGGTGAGGGAGCCTCTTCGATGACCTTCTGGTGGCGGCGCTGCACGGAGCACTCGCGCTCGCCCAGAGAAACGCAGTGGCCGTGCTCGTCGGCGAGGATCTGGATTTCGATGTGGCGAGGACGATCGATGAGCTTTTCGAGGTAGACTTCGCCGGAACCGAAGGCGCGCTCCGCCTCGCTGCTGGCCTCCGCAAAGGCAGAAGGCAAGTCCTCGGGGCGGGCGACGGCGCGCATGCCTTTCCCTCCGCCGCCGGCGGCAGCCTTGAGCATGACGGGATAGCCAACCCCGGCGGCCACGTCGAGGGCTTCTTCGGGCGAGGCGAGCCCGTGCACGCAGCCCGGGGTGCGCGGCATTCCGGCCTCGTCGGCTGCCTGGCGAGCATTGGTCTTAGAGCCGAGGATGCGCATGGCGGAAGATGTGGGGCCGATGAAGCGGATGCCCGCGTGTTCGCAGGACTGCGCGAAGTCCGCGTTCTCGGAGAGGAAGCCGTACCCGGGGTGGATGGCGTCGGCGCGGGTGCGACGGGCGATGTCAAGGATCAGATCACCCCGCAGATACGATTCCGTGGCCGGCGCGAGTCCGAGGCGGTACGCTTCGTTGGCCTCGAGAACGTGGGGAGCGGCACGGTCGGCGTCGGAGTAGACGGCGACGGTGGAAATGCCCAGCTCACGGCAGGCACGCAGAATGCGGAGTGCGATTTCGCCCCGGTTCGCGATAAGGACTTTACGGAACACCGAAAGACAGGGTACAGCGTTCAGGGTGCAGGGTACAGGGAAATGAAAAGCCCTCGCTTCGGGCGAGGGCTTTTGTCCTGAAGTGAAGCAGCAGCTACTGCATCACAACGCCGCCATTGGCTTTCTCGTTGGCCTTCTCCTCGTTGGCCTTGCGAGCGCCCATAGCCTTCTGAACCCATTGGCCGGCGGAAGCCAGATCGGCCTTGCGCGCAGCGTCGTCGCCGCAGTCGAGGTCGGCTTTGCGGCGGTACATCAGGTTCAGATACTGCATGGCGTCGTCGTAATTGGTGCGAAGCGTGACGGCCTTCTGGAGGTAAGCAAGGCCATCGGTGACCAGCTGCGTGTTCTCGTCCTGAATGGTCTTGCAGACGGGTTTGGGCATCTTGGCGTTGCCCTGGCCGTCGTCCTGCAACCCGGCCCCCTGCAGCGCGTGGATGGCATTCTGGTACGCCTGGGTCCAGTCGACAACGCCGATCGTGTAGGCCGCTTCAGCATCCTTAGGATCGGCCTGGAGGACTTTGAGCTGCCAGTCGCGAGCCGGTCCGAATTTCTTCAGATCGTAGTTCAGGGCGGCAATCTGCTTCAGGCTGGTGATATCGTCCGGATGCTCCTGGAGAACCTGCAGAAAGCCGTTGATGGCCATCTGGGCGGTCTTTTCATTCTCAGGAGTATCGAGGCCGGGAACCACCTGCTGCGCATAGGCCGTAGCGAGATAAAGCCGGGTCATGGGATAAGTGGGATCGAGGTTCACGGCGCGCTGAAAGTGGTCGATGGCCTCTTCGTATTTCGCCTGCTTGTAAGCCTGCACACCTTTGTTGAGCTGATTGCGGGCCTCCAGGCGTTTACAGCCGGTCGCAGAAGCCACCAGGAGGATTGTGGCGGCGGCCAGCACTGGTAAACGTGCAATTCGGTTCATTCTGTCTGTCTCTCCTTCAGCTCGCCAGGCCTAAACGCCCCGCGCAAAACTCCTGCCGCAAGCGATTGTACTTCGTCTGCGGCCGGAGGCAAGGTAACCGGAGTGCAGTGCCCCTTCCCCCGGGAAAAACCTCTGAAACTACTGGCCGGCCGCGATTTTCGGCGTAATCAGACCAATATGGTCCACTCCGACTGCATGGCCCGTATCAATGACGGTGGCGACGGCCTGGAAATCCAGATTGGGGTCGCCTTTGACGAACATTACTTTTTCCGCGCGCGTGGAGAAAATCTCGTTCAGCTTGCTTTCAAGGTCGGTTTTGGCCACAGGCGTCTCGTTGATCAGATAGTTGGGTACACCACCGGCGCCCGACTGAACCTGCACGACGATGGTGCGATCGTTGGGCTGTTGCTGGTTTGGATTCTTGGGGGGCTGCGGCACCAGGGCGTCGAGCCCTCGGGGGGTGACCGGCACAATGACCATGAAGATGATCAACAGCACCAGCAGCACGTCGATGAGGGGAGTTACGTTCGGCTCAGCATTCAGGGCGCCGGCTCCGCCTACGCTCATGGACATAATTCAGTTCCTCGTTTCTTCCCGTCTTCCGCCGCGAGTTCCGCGGATTATTGGCCGCCGGCCGCTGTTGGAGGCCTGCTGGTTGATATTGGCTGCTGCTGTTCTGTCAGCATGCCCACTTCCTCGACCCCGGCAGTGCGGACGGCGTCAATCGCATCCATAACCGTGCCGTAATGCGCGCGGGCGTCGGCCCGGAAGTAGACGATCTTGCTGGTCTTGTTTTCGAGCTCATCGCGAACCTGCGAGCCCAGATTGGCGATGCTGGTCTGATTCTGCCCCAGGTAGACCCGGCTGTCGCGGGTTATCGCGACCACGACGGAGTCTTCCTTATTGGCATCGTCCATCGGCGTGGCGTTCGAGCTCTGCGCCAGATCGACGTTCACCTTGTTCTGGAGCATGGGCGTGATGACCATGAAGATGATCAGCAGCACCAGCATCACGTCAACCATCGGGGTAACGTTGATGTTGGCGTTGACCTTGGCTCCTTCGTTTCTTACTGCAATTGCCATTGCGATACGCTCCGATCGGATTTCTTATGGCAGGGGCGACAACCAGGAGCCGGGAGCAGCGGAGGCTGCTCCCGGTTGAAAAGATTCTCGCTCTCTTGCGTCCCGTCAATCCCAACCCAGGCTTGCCGGGGTCCCTGCTCCCTGCTGTTCGATTACCGGCGAATGTTGCTCTGCTTGATGAAGTAATCGATCAGCTCGCTGGAGGAGTTGTCCATCTCGACGTCGAAGGCCTCCACGCGATTGGTGAAGTAGTTGAAGAGCCACACTGCCGGGATGGCCACAAAGAGGCCGAACGCCGTGGTGACCAGAGCTTCAGAAATACCGCCGGCCACAGCGCCGATACCGGGGGTCTTCTGGGTAGCAATTTCCTGGAAGGCCTTGAGGATGCCGGCCACGGTTCCGAAGAGGCCGACGAAGGGGGCCGTTGAGCCGATGGTGGCCAACGAGCCCAGTCCTCTTTTCAGCTTGGCATGAACGATGGCTTCAGCGCGCTCGAGGGCACGCTTCGACGACTCGATCTGTTCGACGCTCACCGCTCCGCCGCCACCGTAGTTCCGGAACTCCTGCAGACCCGCGACGACGACTTCGGCAAGGTGCGATTTCTTGTTGCGATCGGCAACTTTGACGGCTTCGTCGAGCTTGCCTTCCTTGAGGGCTCCAGCCACGCGCGGCGCGAACTCACGGGACTGCTTGCGGGCGGCGTTGAAATACAGGTAGCGGTCGATCATGACGGCGAGCGACCAGATGGACATGATGAACAGGACAAACACGACGCCACGGGCGAGCCAGCCCATGTTGTTCCACAGGTCGATCGGACTGAATCCGACCGTCTGGCCTTCCTGGAAAAAGCCGAGAGGCGCCGGGCTAACGACGAAATGGTGGATTTGAGCGAGAATCACTGAATCTTTCCTCCTGAGGCGTGACTGCGATGGGTGCCGAAGAGCGCTAACAGAATACCCGCCCGCAGAGGCGGGAAGGCCGGAAAAGCATTCGAATCCGCCCTCCCCGGTGTGGGACCGGGCAGGGCGTCTGAATCAGCTGCCAAGACTGAAAACTACATTAACCTGAGTTTCGACCTCCACGGGTTCCCCGTTCAGAAGGTACGGTTTGTATCTCCAGCTGCGCACCGCCTCCATGGCGGCCGCCTGGAGCATGGGGGGACCATTAATGACATGCAGGTTTTCGATCGTCCCATTCTTTGAAATCGTTGCCTGCAGCACAACGGTTCCCTGAATTCTTGCGGCTTTGGCGATCGCGGGGTACTGCGGCATTTCGCCGCCGATGCGGTTCCCCTGCATCACCCCAGAGGAAACGGTGATCTTTTTAGGCGGGGCAGCCTTAATTACCGGAGCCGGACCCGTGCCCAGGCTCCCCAGAACGCCGCCCATCACCCCGTTACCGGAGCCCATCCCTTCCATGCCGGCCACCCCGGTGGACGGAGGCGCGGATTCTTCCCTGACCATCTTGATTTCTTTGGGAATCTTGGAGGGAGCGGTGAGCTGGTTGTTCAGCATCTCGGAAACCACCCGCTCGACTTTCACGGTAGGCGGTGGCGGTGGCGGCGGCGGCGGTGGCGGCGGCGGCGCGACCAGCAAAGTGGCCATCATCGCCTTGGGCAACGCCTCGGGGTAGATGAGGGGGTACAGGATGAGCGCAGCCAGAACCGATCCGTTCAGCAGCAGCCCGACGACCGTGTAGTACCTGCTCTTCGTCTTAATCTGGTGCCCGGATTCCAGCAGAATGTCCTCAAACATTGCCATGGCCGACCTCGGACCTTTCAGTAGTTGACAACACCTATAGACACCGCAGGGGCCCCGAATTGTTCCCGGAAATCTGACACCGGCACGCGGTCGAAGCGCGAATTCAACCTGCCTGGGTTGCGCATCCATCCCTCCGACAGAGTGGGCCGGTTCCCTTCCACACAACAGTTCCGAGGCGGGAGACAGCGGGTCCCGCTCCGGCGGGCAGGCCTGCACCTGTTAGGATGCCGGTTTCCGGAGCCCACGGGGGATGGCAGCATCATACCCTGGCTTTCTTCGCAGCGGGGAGAGAAGCTGGCCGGCCCCGGCCCCCCCGCCAGTCCTGGTAAGCCACCAGCATGGGTGCGGCCACGGCAATAGAGGAGTAAGTGCCGATCAGGATGCCGACCACGAGAGCAAACGAGAAACCACGGAGCACTTCGCCGCCGAAGAGGAAGAGCGAGAGGACGGTGAGGAAGGTAAGGCCGGAAGTCAGCACAGTCCGGCTCAGCGTTTGATTGATGCTGCGGTTCACCAGATCGGCCAGCGGTTCACGGCGGCTCAGGCGCAGATTCTCGCGGATGCGGTCGAAGACGACGATGGTGTCGTTCATCGAGTAGCCGATGAGCGTGAGGATGGCGGCAATAACCGTGAGCGAAATTTCACGATTGGCCAGGCTGAAGGCCCCCACCGTGATGATCGTGTCGTGGAAGCAGGCGACGACGGCGGCCACACCGTAAATAAGCTCAAAGCGGAACCAGAGATAGACCAGCATTCCGCCCAGCGAGTAGAGGGTGGCCAGCTCGGCCTGGTGCTGGAGCACCTTGCCCACCTGGGCGCCGACGATTTCGCCCCCCTGGAAGTGGAAACCGGAGAGCCACGCGTTTTGCTGCAATGCGTTAAGAACGGCGGGATCGACGACGCCATGCAGGTCGTTCGTGGATTCGATAATGCCGCTGTGCTGATCGTCGCGATAGGTGAGAACCGCGCCGGCCTGGGTCTGGTAGCGAGTCTCCGCTTCGGGAGAATTGCCGAGGTGTTCGGGGTCGTTCTGCTCCAGCCACGAGGTCAGGGCCGTGCCGCTGACGTTGTCCAGATCGAGCTTGCCCTGATTCTGCGCGGCGTCACCCGCGTAGTTTTGTGTGAGCGCGCTGATGATGGTGGCTCGCCCTTGATCGAGCGCCGATTGGCTGGTCTCGCTGAGAGACAGGGTGATCAGCACTTCGTTATTCGCGACGGGACCATAGGGCTGCTGAATGCGCGCATCCTTCAATCCGGATTTGTCGATGGCGGCCCGAATGCGATCGGCGTCGGGGTGGGCGGCGAATTTGACGCGCACCACCGTTCCCCCGCGGAAGTCGACGTCCAGCGGCAGATGATGCCAGAACAAAATGGAAAGCAGGCCGGCTACGCTGAAGATGAGAGAGAAGCCCAGGAAATACCACTTCTTCCCAAGCCAGTCGATTTTTGGATCATGAAACAGTTCCACGAAATTCCGCCTATAAAAAGATCTCTCGAAGTCTCACAGCTCAAATCGAGATGGGCTCGCCGTGCAGTTTGCGGCTGAGGTGAGCGTCGAAGATGACGCGGGAAACAAAGACCGCCGTAAACAGATTGGCGAGCAGACCGAAAGTAAGAGTCACGGCGAAGCCCTTGACCGGGCCGGTCCCGAAAATAAAGAGGATGGCCGCCGAGACGATGGTGGTGACGTGGGTGTCCACGATCGTCGTCCAGGCATGGCCGAAGCCCTGATCGACGGATGCCGATGGTGATTTGCCGGCGCGAATCTCTTCGCGGATGCGCTCGAAGATGAGCACGTTGGAATCGACACCCATACCGATGGTAAGGATGACGCCGGCGATGCCGGGCAGAGTGAGGGTGGCGCCGCTGAAACCCATAAATCCCAGCAGAATGACGAGATTCAGGAAGAGGGCCAGGTCGGCGTTGATACCCGCGCCGCGGTAATAGATCAGCATAAAGCCCATGACAGTGAGCATGCCCACGATGGAGGCGACTACGCCCTGATGGATGGAGTCGGCGCCGAGCGAGGGGCCAACGGTGGTTTCCTGCATGAACTCGATGGAGGCGGGCAGCGCACCGGTGCGCAGCAGCATGGAGAGGTCCTTCACGCGCTGCTCGGTGATGCCTCCGCCGGAGATGTTGCCCTGATCCCGAATCTGGCCCTTGATGACGGCGACTTCCTGGACCCGGTTGTCGAGGACGATGGCCATGTATTTGCCGATGTTGGCGCCCGTCCATGCTGCGAACTTGTCGCCCGCCGCGCTGGTCAGATAGAAGTCGACTTCGGGCTCGTTGGTATTGGGATTGTGGCCCGGTTGCGCATCGCGGATATCGGTACCGCCCCAGATAGGAATCTTTTTGAGCTCATACCATTCGCCGGGGCTGCCTTCCGCCGCTGCGCCCGGCACGCTCTGGAGCAGTTCGGCATCCGGCGGCACGTATCCGCCGAGCGCCTGAAGCGCGGACTGCCGATCGCTCCAGGGCTGATCGTTGATGACCTCATGCGCTTCGAGCCGGGCGGTGGACTGGATCACGTCCTTGACCCTGCCCAGGTCGTCGACGCCCGGCAACTCAACCAGAATCTGATAGCTGCCGAGCTGGTACGGCTCGATGATGGGTTCACTGACGCCGAGGGTGTTGGTGCGCGTCTGGATGACCTCCAGAGCCTGATCGAGGGCGCGCTGTTTCGCTTCACTCTCCACGGTGGGCTTCATCGTCAGGGTCCAGGTGTTGCCCACACCCGGCGCGATGTCGAAGCGGCTGCTGTAGCTCGATTCGAGCAGCGAGCGGACATCGTCGTTATGAGCCGCGGGAACCCCGGCAATCTGGATAAAATCCACGCGATTCGCATCGGGCTTGGAGACGGTCGCGCCGTTAATCCCGTTCCGCTGCAGATCGCTCTGTAGGCTGGCGACGTCGGTGTCGGTTTCAGCGCTGACGGCTTCGTCGACCTTGACCTGCAGGATGAGGTGCATGCCGCCTTTGAGGTCGAGACCCAGGTGAATCCCGTTTCTGAGAAAACTCGAGTTGACAAGGCCTTGGCTCAGGGCGTTCCCGGAGACCCCGTGGGGGACACCGAAAACACCGTATACGAAGACGACCAAAACAGCGATGATGACGATGAGCCGCGTCTTGATGTTCGTTTTCATGGGGTCTCTACTTTGCTTCGTCCTGGGTCACGGAGGCAATAGCGCTCTTGACCACTTCGATGCGGAGGTTGTCAGGCGGAATGCGGAGCTGGATGGCGTCGTCTTTGATGGAAGTAATGACGCCGCGCATGCCGCCTGTGGTGGTCACTCGATCCCCGGTTTTGAGGCTGCCGAGCATCTGCTGCCAGGTTTTCTGCTTCTTCTGCTGAGGACGGATCAGCAGGAAATAGAAGACCACAATGATGAGCAGGAACGGCAGCATTCCCGCAATACCGGTCGGCAGGGCGAAAGGCGACGCCAGAAAAGCGATGAAGGTCAACGCGCAGTCCTTCTGGCCGGACGGAAAGAACCCGTCTGCGGCGCACAACGTGATCAATTTCCATGGAAGGGTCCACAGGAGCGCGTGGTTTCAACGTCACGGCCGCGCCCAGGACCTGGATACCTGGAAATGGCTTTCCGCGGGAGCACGCACAACAGCCGCGCTCTGCATGGAAAGCCTGACTCATAGAATCGCGTACGCGCCGGGGAGTGTCAAGGAAACAGGAGCCCCAAATGAAAGCCTCCAGAAGATCCGGCAACGATTGGGGGGGCGGAGTTCTTTGCTAAGCAACCCTTGAAAAGTCGGTGGCACCCGCAAGTCTGGTGACACTGACTATAATAGTGACACCCAGGGGTTGCGATGGAACATACGGTTCGCGTGCGCGTGAGCGAAAAAGGCAGGCTGGTGATTCCGGCGCAGTTCCGGGAGGCGCTGGGGATTGAGCCGGGAGACCTCGTCGAGGTGCGGCTGGAGGACAACGGGCTGCGGGTTGCGACGATGCAGCAGCGCCTCCGCGACGTGCGACGGCGGCTGAAGAAGGTCTTTGGGCCGGGAAGAAGCCTGTCAGGGGAGCTGATCGCCGAGAGGCGAGAGGCGGCTCGGCGTGAGTAAAGTCGTGCTGGATGCTTCCGCGATTCTGGCCTTTCTTTACGAAGAGCCGGGGGCGGAGAAGCTGACGGACGAATTGCTCGCGGAGGCCAGTATAAGCACTGTCAACATCACCGAGGCTGCGACGAAGCTGATTCAGGGAGGAGACGATCCGAGCGCTGTGTGGCGCGACCTGGAGTTCTTCTTTCCGTCTGCGAATGCATTCACAGTGGAGCAGGCTCGGACGGCTTCAAAGCTGGTATTGCAAACTCGGACGCTGGGTTTGTCGCTGGGCGATCGCGCTTGCCTCGCGTTGGCCATTTCGCTGAAGGCTCCGGTGTGGACGGCGGACCGCAGCTGGAAGAAATTGAATATTGGCGTCCCGGTCCACCTGATCCGCTGACGGCCTATTCCCTTCCGGAACCGTCGACTTTCGCCCTGTGCTTTCCACATCGGCCGCGGTCGGGGCAGCATAGACTGGAGCATTCGCAGACAGCGAGCAGGCAAGTATGGCAACGAACCCTCCCGCCCTTCATCCAGGACGCATTGAAGTCATCACCGGGCCGATGTTCTCGGGGAAATCCGAAGAGCTGATCCGCCGCCTGAAGCGGGCGCAGATCGCCAAACGCCGGGTGGCCTGCTTCAAGCCGGACCTTGACGTGCGCTACCACCGCAATGCGATTGCTTCGCACAGCGCGCAGACCCTGGACGCGGTGACCGTGGCCAATGTGGAGGAACTGAAGGCTGTACTGATGCCGACGGTCGATGAGGTGGAAGTGGTCGGCATCGACGAAGCGCAATTCTTCGATGCTTCCCTGATCAGCCTTGCTAACGAGCTGGTTCGGCTGGGACGCCGGGTGATTCTGGCGGGGCTCGACACGACCTTCACGGGCGAGCCCTTCGCACCGATTCCCGATCTCATGGCGATTGCCGACGAGGTGACCAAGCTTTCGGCGGTCTGTATGCGATGCGGCGCCACGGCAATCCACACGCAGCGGCTGGGCAGCAATCAGGAATTGGTCCTGGTAGGCGCGGCGGGCGTGTATGAAGCTCGTTGCCGCGCCTGCTTCCAGCCTTGGGCTGACGAGCATGCGACGGAGCAACTGGAGCTGCCGGTGAGCGCCGGCTCCCATCCATAAGAAGCCGGGCTGGTGGGCTTAAGCCGGGGGCTGCGCAGCAGCGGCGGCGGCCTGAGCGTTGGCCATCTTCCGCAGATAAATCACCAGGTTCCAGATCTCATCCGGCTTGGCGCGGTCGCCTTCGGACGGCATCTGACCCATGCCGTGCTGGATGACATAGAACATCTGGCCATCGGTGAGCTCCTTGAGGGACGAAGGATCGCGATAGTCGCGGATGGTCAGCTTTTGTTCCGTCGCAACATCGCCCTTGCCGTCGCCGTTGTCGCCGTGGCACATGGCGCAATCCCACCCATACTGTTTTTTTGCGCGCGCCTGGGATTCGGCGGTTGGCTTCACAGGGTTGACCTTGCCGACATATTCGGCAGGAACGCCGGCCAGGTTTTGCACTCCGGTGGGGGGTGTGGGCGCAGCCTGGGTGGGAGCCGCGGCCGGAGGCGTTGCTTGAGCTGGCGGGGCCTGCTGCAGGAGTGCTGGAACACCGAGGAAAATCAGAACCGAGACAATCAAAAAAGGCTTCAACATAGCAGCCTCCAGGACCACTGGGATTTGGGAATCCCGGCAACACTTTACGCCCGCGGGACCACGTTGCGACAGGATTTTTGAAGGCCGCGGGGGTATTAACGTAATCGCGACACCCCGCTTGCGCGGTTTTCTCAGGAGCTTCGGACCTCGCGCGGAGCGCTCGGCAGGGTTTGAACCGGCGCATCGCGACTGCAGCGACACATTCCCGCAGGACTTCGTGAGCGAGAACCGGAGGAGTAGCCGATCGTTACAATCGCAACGTGTCTCTCATCTTGCAGATCCACCAGTCCAGCGGGCGGGGGCGTCGCGCGACCCTGACGCTGCCGCATGGCGCAGTCGAGACGCCGGTTTTCATGCCGGTGGGCACCCAGGGAACGGTCAAGGCGATTCCGCAGCACATGCTGGAGGATCTGAACGTTCAGCTGCTGCTGGGCAATACCTATCATCTGTACCTGCGTCCCGGGCATGAGGCGATCCGGCGCATGGGCGGGCTCCACCGCTTCATGAGCTGGGAGCGGAACATCCTCACCGATTCGGGCGGGTTCCAGGTTTTCAGTCTGAGCGATCTGCGCAAGGTGACCGACGACGGCGTCTCGTTTCGGTCGCATATTGACGGGTCTTCGCATTTCTTTTCGCCGGAGCACTCGATGGATGTGCAGATCGCGCTCGGCGCGGATATCGCGATGGCTTTCGATGAGTGCACCGAGTATCCGGCGGATCGGGCGCGGGCCAGGGCATCGCTGGATGTAACGCTGCGCTGGGCGCGGCGCAGCAAGGATCATTTCGACGCGCACAAGCATGCCGTACCGTGGGCGCAACAGCAGACCGTGATCAGCGATCAGCGCCTGGAAGACGGCACGAAAGACAAGACGCCGAGCCTTTTTGGGATCGTGCAGGGTGGGATGTTCGCCGATCTGCGCCGGGAATCGGCGGAGCGGCTGGTGGAGATGGATTTTCCCGGCTATGCCATCGGCGGGTTGAGCGTGGGCGAGCCGCGCGAACTCACCCGGGAGATGATTGCGACGACGCTGCCGCTGCTGCCCGTGGACAAGCCGCGCTACGTGATGGGCGTCGGGTATCCGGATGAGATTGCCGAGTACGCACGCACGGGCGTGGACATGATGGATTGCGTGCTGCCCACCCGCGCCGCGCGTCATGGGCTGCTGTTCACTTCAGAGGGCCGGCTGAATATCAAGAACCGTCAGTATGCCGAAGACCAGGGACCGGCCGATCCCAGCTGTGCGTGCCTGGTCTGCCGCCGCTACAGCCGCGCCTATCTGCGGCATCTCATGGCGGCGCAGGAACCGCTGGCCGCGGTGCTGAATACCCTGCACAATCTGGCGTTCTATCTGGAGACGATGCGAAAAGTCCGCGAGGAAATCGCCGCGGCGAGGTCATAGGACACCAGGTCGCTCGCCCCCCAGGAGAACAGCGGTTACGACGCGCCCATAAACTGCCGAAGACCGGCACGCTCCGCATGCGCGGCAATGGCGGCGTTGATGTCGAGCGCGAGGACCAGCGCGGCCCGCCCGTCTTCGCCGGTAACCCGGGGTATGGAGCGGGTGCGTACGCAATCGAGGAAGGACTCAATTTCGAGACGCAGCGGTTCGCCCGGCCGGACCTCGGGCTTTTCGATGTTGAGCCCTGGGAACCCCGCAACTCCTGCGGAAGCCACGGCTGCAGCCATCACGTCCGGATTGGCTTGCGCCGCGTGCGAGACGTCGATAATGAGCAAATCCTGCCGTGCGTAGTCGATAGAGACATACTGGTGGGGCTGGAAAAAGCGCAGCTTGCGAACTTTCTCCGTGCTGACGCGGCTGGCAGTGAAATTTGCAACGCAGCCCGACTCGAACTCGATGCGGACATTCGCGATGTCGACCTTGTGCGAGAGGATCGGCAGGCCCACAGCATGCAGCGAGCGAACCGGCGACTGCACAAGACTCAGAACAATGTCGAGGTCATGCACCATCAGGTCGAGGACCACGTCGACGTCAAGGGAGCGCGGGCTGAAGATGCTGAGCCGGTGCGCTTCAAAGAACATGGGGTGGTTCAGGATGGGTCCTGTAGCGATGACAGCGGGATTGAAGCGCTCCAGATGACCGGCCTGCAGAATGCGCCCGTGTTGTGCGGCGAGCTCGATGAGGCCACTGGCTTCGCTGACACTGGTGGCGATCGGCTTCTCAACCAGAACATCGATCCCGGCGGCCAGCAAAGCTTCGCCCAACTGGAAATGGGCTGAGGTTGGCGTGCAGATCGATGTGGCGCCGAAAGCAACTTCATTTCTGGACCGCGCCGCGAGACATTCGTCCACCGAAGAGAAGACGGGCGCGCCCCACTCATTTGCGGCAGCGCCGGCACGGACGAGATCGGGCTCCACAATCGCAGCGAGCCGGATCGGCGCGCCTTCATCTTCCAGCGCCCGGTAGACACGAAGATGGTTGCGGCCAAAAACCCCTGCACCGCAAACGAGAATCCCGAGATGAGACGGGCGGGACACGCGCCTTACACCGCAGCCTGGGCCGGCTTTCCTTCCACGACGCGCAGACAGCGCGCGTACAACTCCAGCAGCTGGATCACCTGCTCCTCGGGTTTGGGAGCGCCGCCTGCGACAAAACCAGTCGAGGGCGCGCTGGCGCGGCCTACGCCCGCAGTGGCAGCCACAAACTTCAGCAGGTCCAGCGCGATGTCTTCGTTGCGCCGTGCGCCATTGCCTGGGGCTGGAACTGATTCCATGGAACACCTCTGACGGCGATGCTATCAGAGCGCTGCGGTGCTTCGAACCCGTTCCCCTATACCTCAGAAATACAGAGGCAGACCCGCCCCACCAGAAGATCGGACGGAGAATCCTCGGGGTCCATTTCGATAACCTCAATGGGATATTCCAGAGCGCGGGGCCGCAGCACGAGACGGTTCGACTCGAAGACAACGTGGCGGAAAAGTACCTGTGTTCCTGCACGCACACCATACAGATTCGGAATGGGCGGTCTCCAGGCGGCCAGTGAGTTGTAGTGCCGGTCGAGCACGACGATGGACCCAATGCGAAGGACCGGGTCCATCGGCAGGGCCTGCGCGGCGGAAACCCGAACCGCCACGAATCGCTCCCAGCTGCGTCGGCTCACCGCGCGACGAGCCGGAAAACTCACCAGCCAGCCGGAGGGGACCTGCACGCAGCCCAGAACCGCCCGAGGGGCGATGACAGGCGAGGACATCGCGACGAGCTGCGAAACGATGGGCACAATGTCCATCGACCCTTCCACCGCTTCCAGAGTCGAAACGCCCGGCGGAGAAAGGTCTTCCACGCCGATCGCCTGCGCGCGCAGCAATCGGTCCAGAGCCGGAAGGCTAAGGCGCCTGCGGCGGTGAAGGAAATTGGAAATGTGCGCCTGTGCCAGCCCGGTCTGGCGGGCCAGCAGCGCACTGCTGAGGATTCCCTGGTCGATGCGGCGCCATGTCTCGAGCCGCAGGCGCTCGTGTAACTCGAGAAATTTCATCTTTCAGAAGTTTGCAGAAAGCTATACAGCCATTACCTCAGGGTTTGCAGAAAGAATCGCTGTTTCACCAAACCCGCCCGATGCGAAGAAGGACTTCAGTACCCTGCTTTTGCCGGGCTATGTGTTTGACTCTGCCCGGTGATTGAACGCCTGGCTCCATGTAATTAGTGTCGGACTACTCGCGCCGGTCAGACATAGTACTTTCGCTCGCTGCAGTCAGTAACACGCGGAAGTAGCATGCCCCCACCGAGACTTCCAAATACCGGAGGATGGCGTTCGATCCACTACCTGATGACCCGTCATAACCATGAAACGGAAGGCCCCCGTCCCCCGCGTGGCGGCCAGGCCTTCCTCCTCCCCCAACTCCGCGATTCCGAAGCAGGATCGAGGTTCCGCGGACCGCTGATCTCTGGAGAATGACTGATGTACCTGCGAATTTTTCTGAAAGTGTGTGAGGGATGCGGCGTGCTCTGGTTCCGTGCTCAGGGCTGCGCCGAGGTTTATTGCCCGGGCTGCGCTCGTAAGATGCGGGTTCTGCCGCCGGTGCGACGATCGCTCCGGCCGGGGCGCCACGGACGCCACAGAAATCGACCGCTCGTAACGGGGAGCATGGCATGAGTGCAGCACCGGCGATGCCCTGCATTGTGGCCTCCGCGACAGCGGTGGCCGAGCAGTTTCCCAGGGCGCGGCCCAAACCCATCGTGGGCTTTGCCTTTTACCGCAAGCACACGCTGGCGCTGCTGCACCGCTATCTTCGCATCTCCCTCGAAATTGGCCGGGCGCCTTCCGCGCTGGGAAGAATCGTCCTCCGGGGGCGGGTATCCAGCTATCGTCTACGGACCTTCGAGGATGGCATGATCTTTGTCCTGGACATGGAGAAGGCGATGAAGCAGCTGGATCGGTTGTCGCTGGCCGTCGTTCGCCGTATCGTCCTGGAGGACTACTCGATTCCGGAGGCGGCTGCTCTCACGGGCGAAACCGAGCGATCCGTCAACCGTATCTATGGAGAGGCGATGAACCGTCTGACGGCCGTTTTGTTGCATTTTGGGCTGCTGATGCCAAATGTGGAAAATTTGTCAAGAGGGGAGGCAAAAATCCAAAGTAATGAGGCAACATAACAAAGGGGATCCACCACAATACGCTCAAAGAATTTTGGCGGTTTTATTCTCTCAGTCTGCTATTCTGAACTTATAGAGTCAAAAAAGAAAAAGAAGGGACACCTCACGGTGTCCCTTTTCTATTTGGTCCCCGTGGGTCAGCATCTATGGTGGAGGCTCGGACGGGTTGAGCAGGCATTCTTGCCGGTTCCAGAAATGAGGAATATGCGGAACAGAAACTGCAAAGAGCGGATGCGCACCTGCGCGCCGGTGTGGCGAGTAGCGCTCGGAGTCATGGCGTTGGCGGTGGCCGTGCTTCCGCCGCGTGTAGCCGCGCAAATGAATACGACGACGGTTCAGGGCACCGTCTATCGCGCCGACGGAACCCCCGCCAGCGGAACGGTGCTGGTCAGCTGGTCCGCGTTTACGACGCCCCAGAACCAGGCGGTGGCCGCCGGCAATCTGAGCGCACCCATTGGCGCTGACGGCTTCGTCAGCCTGAACCTGACGCCCAACGCCAGCGCCTTGCCCGCCGGCAGCTACTACACGGCCGTCTATCACCTCAACGACGGAACCGTGAACCAGGAGTACTGGGTGGTTCCCTCGACTTCGTCGGCGACCATCGCAGCGGTGCGAGCGCAGCTTGAACCCTCCACGGTAGCTGCGATGCAGGGGGTTTCGCAGGCTTATGTGCAGAGCGCCCTTGCGTCGCTGAGCGGATCGTGGCTGCCGCTGGCCGGAGGAGCGATGAGCGGTCCACTGACGCTGAACGCGGATCCGACCGCCCAAAACCAGGCTGCCACCAAGCACTACGCCGATCAACTGGCCGCGGCCGATCTTCCCCTGAGCGGCGGCAACGTCACCGGTCCGCTGACAGCACCCAGCATTTATGCGAAGCAGTTCGAGGGACACCTCTATGCCGACGAGTGGCAGTCTGGTTCCAGCAGTAATGACGGGATTGCTATGTCGCTGTCGGAATGCGCCTCGTTTCCCTATGCCTGCCAGGTCATCGCTCCGGCGCTCTACTCGTCGGTGGAAGCGCAGCCATGGGGTGGGTCGTTCGGTTTCATCGGTGGACAAACTATGGGGCCAGCGAGAACCTCCCCTTACGGGTGCGTTGAAGATGACCGTTTCGGACCACCGCAGTGGATTTGTAATAACAGCCCGAATGTGCCAGGAATTTCTGTACAGAATCCTCGTGAGGGAACTGGCCCCGCATTCATGAGTAGTGTCACTTCAGTGGAGACAGCACAGGCTGCTCATCCCGGCAGCGGGCTGACCGTCGGAATGAATTTCTGGACCGGGGGGCGTAACTTTACGCCGGATCAAACCGGAATCACCGGCCTGAATATCTGGGGAAACTATTACAGCCCGGCGTCGGTGAACAACATTACGAATACCCTGTGGGGCCTTTCGAACGGCGACAACATCGGCATCCTCGAGGACGACATCAGCTACGGCGGGAAGGACACCGGCCAGGATGAGGGCAACGAGGACACCTTCAATCATGAGGAGTTCTGGCAGGTTTCCGCAGGAACGTTAAACAGCATAACCGCGCAAACCGGCACCGTCTATCCGTACCCCTGCACAGCGCCCTGCAACATGCTGAGCATCGCTCAGACGCAGGGAAGCAATTGGGCCTGGGGGAGCCGCCTGCAGTTGATCGATGTCACCCAGGGCGACAGTTCCGGCTATATCGCTAACTTGTCTGCAAATGGAACCGCCACAGCTTCCGGTGCGGACTGGGATACGAAGTATGGCGACTCCGTCCACACAACCCTGGCGACCGCGATTCCCGATGCTCCTCTGTCGGAGACCATTACAGGCTACCAGGTGGTCGGCAATACCGGTGGGAATCTGGTCATTCTTACCACCAGCGCCAACGTGTTGAATTCTCCGACTCCAGTCTCCTTCTCCGGTCTGAGCCATGCCGGCTTCCTCAACGGGCAGACGCTGGCCATTTATGCGAATCTCGGCACAACCCAGTTTGAGGTGCAGTGTACTTCGGCGACCGGCCTAACCTGCCCTGTCACTCCCTCTACCTCGGACAGCGGTACAGCGACAACCCAGGGGAATACCTTCCCGCAAAGCAATGTGACGCTCCAGGTGGCCAGTGCTGCCGGATTCACCACTTCCAGCCCAGCCTGCATCTTCGACAACAATGAGAGTCCCACGGCTGGCTTGACCTGGGACTGCTCGCCCGTGACTGCGGTCAATACAAGCGCCAACACCATAACACTCGCCGTGCTCGCTGGTCCCTATAACGTGGGCGCACCTGTAGCTCAGGGTGGCCTGACCGGGTACGGATTCACGATGCAGGCCGACTGGGTCGGTCCTGGCAGCCCCGGTATCGGCGGCAACCAGGGATTTGGCGTGGTCCAGATGTCGAATCTGATGCGGCCTGTTTTTCCCATCATGTACAACACAGCAGGAAACGTGGCTGTGGTGGATGCGTTGAGCGGCAACACCACTCGCGCCTATAACGCGATGGGCAGCGGCGGCATCGTTACAGCAACCCTGAGCGGAGGCGCGGTCGCCTCCTGCACGGCCAGTGGCGGTTCCGGCTATTCCTGGGCCCTCGATGCTGCAGGGCACTTACGTCAGCCGCCTCAGCTTGGTTATACGGTCAACGGTGGAGCGACTCCTCCGGTCCTTGCCATTACCGGCACCTCGTCGGGTGTTTTGAATGGCTGCGAGGTCGTCAGTGGTGGATCGGGCCTTACGTCGATCACGGTCGCCGTGGTTCCGACAAATCCTTACGTTATCTACCCAATGACGCACATCCAGAACACCTGGAACCCATCGACAGGCAGTAATGGCGCGGGTTCGATATCCACCGATGCGCTGATGGGGACATTCCAGGTTGGGGATACGCTGGAGGAGCCTCACTATTACGCACAAACAGCGAGAGCGCAGGTCATCCGCCTGGCTTTTGAGCATGAGAACAATGCAGGGCCTGGTCAGGTTGGTCGTGAACTGGACATGAGCGGGTTTCCAGCGTGGGGCGATTCCATTCTCAATACCAACAGTCCCCTCCTTTACTGGTCATTTCCAGGAGGAGGCCAGCCGTGGGAGATCGGACAAAGCCAGCTACCTAACCCGCCAATCGGGTACTACCTCCAGGGATCGTTTATAAACGGCCTGCGCATGACGCAGCCTCCCTTTGGCGCCAATGCGAACGTCGGGACCGTTGAGGTGGATTGCGCCCCAAACTGTGGGAGCTGGAACAGTCCCTATTCTGTCCTGAACCTGCAAAACGCGAACAACAGTTCTGCAGGGTACGACCAGGAAAGCTACAACCCCACCACCTTCACCTGGCAGCAAACCGCGGGAGCGACCGGAGCCGCCGGATCGAATCCGTATTGCACCGCGACACTGGCTGGTACCTCGAATGGCGGCTTCTCGATTACCTGCAACGGCAAGACCTCGAAACTGGATACGTCCGGCAACCTTTCGTTACCCGGCCTGGTGAAAGCCCAGGGCGCCCTCACCGGAGCCACCATCAACGGGGAATTCACAGTCGATGGCGTGGCCTACACCACGATCAACGCCGCATGGAATGCGGCCGTCAATCAGGGGATCGCCACCGGACAGAACCAGACGGTGCGGCTCGGTCCCGGAACATTTCCGGTCACCGCGACGCTCAACGAGCCCTCGAACGGCGCCTGCGTCAGCCTCATCGGCTCCGCCGGAACCACGGTGAACGCCGACAGCACGCAGATCGCAACCTCGCTCACGGTCCCCACCGCGCTGAACGGGGATGTGGTCTATCTGAGTAACACCGCGCAAGCGCAGGGCTGCACCTTTAAGGACCTGAACCTGCTGGCCGGCGGCAATGCCACCCATGGTTTCGAGCTCCAGTGGTTCCGCGGCGTGCTCCTCGACAACGTAACCGTGAACGACACATCCGCGGAAGGCATCCTGCTCGGTGAAGAGAACACCGCGGCGGGCCATCAGGCCAATTTCACGTTGCGCAATGTGACGGTCAGTTACAGCAGCGCCGCCTTTACTCCCGCCAATCGCCCTGCGTATGGCATTCATTTGCAGAAGACCGCAATCGACAGCTATCTGGACAACGTCATCGTGCGCAACGCGCTCACCGCCGCGGTCTACAACGAAGGCACAGGGAACACCGGTTACCTGATTCATGGCTTCGGTTATCCCTACACCTGTTCAACAGCGCCCTGTGCCAACAATGCAGCGTCTTCTTCGGCGAGCAATGCTTCCTATGCGACGAGTTACGTCATCTACGACACCGGCGGTTCGGGCAGCGTGTGGACCGACACCTACGCCGACAGCCCGGCCATCGCGGGCTTCTATGTCGGAGCGAACGGCGTAGAAATTCACGGTGGCCACATTCAATGGCCGGATCTGACCAGCTTTCCGGCCGCCAACCTGGCCACCGTCGCATCGACCGTCAGCAATAACCTGCTCATCGCCGATGTCGACTGCCTCGAGATGGCCAGCGGCGTCAACTGGATTACCTACGCGGGCTCGTCCGGCAATCCGCCGACCTACGCCAGCGTTCATCACCTCACCGGTTGCGGCAACTACTATCAGGCGCTCGAAGATGCGGAGGTGACTGGCTTCTCCAGCGGCGGCGCGAATATCAACGATCCCAGCAGCGCCACGCCCCGCGTCTGGTCCACGCCCATCGCAGCGGGGTCGAATTATCCCGCCTACGCGGCGCAGATGTACACCGGCGATCAGGGCGATGCCTTCCAGGCCCACTTCTCCGGGGTCAATCCATTTTTCAACGTCACCTACCAGGGCACGATCCGAACGAACGGCGGCATCGCGCTCAACACGGTCATCAGCACAGCATCGGCGTTGACCCTGACCGCGGCTAATAAAAACGTGATCGCCAACGCCGCCAGCGGTGCCCAGACCATTACATTGCCCAGCTGCTACACACCGCTGCTGGACCGGGCAGCGCCCACCGGGCTCGAGTTCACCATCGTCAAATCGGACACGTCCTCGAATGCGGTGACGCTGCAGACGACCAACGCGCAGCTGATTTACAACCAGGGCGCGTCCGCGACCACCCTGGTGTTGTCTTCCCCCTCGACCCAGACTCTGGTCTGCGGTCCGGACTACAACTGGTACGTCGCGGGCAACGCCAACGCCACGGTCACCGGCAACGCCGCCACGGCCACGGCCCTGGCGGCCACGCCCGCGCAGTGCCCGGCAGGATCCTACGCGACCGGCATTGCCGCCAATGGAACCGCGAACTGCTCCCAGTCGTGGCACTTTACGTGGTTCGGGTATTTCGGCGGAACCTTCGGGGCCTCCACAAACACTTCGCTGGGGGCGATCTGGTCGCCCACTGCGGCGGTGAACATGACGCGGCTGGACATCGCCGTCGGCACCGCCCCTTCCGGCTGCTCGACGTATCCGGTGATCGGCGTGTACGACAGCACCGCCTCGACCTGGCTGAAGACCGTCCCGCTCGCGTCCGGAACCTACAGCTATCGCAACGCCGTTAGCGGCGTCTCGATCCCTGCGGGCCATAACCTCTCGATGGGCGTGCAGACCGCCGGTGTGGGCTGCACGACCAGCCCTGGATCGGCCCAGCTGACCATGGAATACACCATGAATCAGTGAGCCGGGACGACCATGAATTTTGACTGGGGATGCGGCACGAGGGAGGACTTGATCGGCCTGGGAAAGCAGCTGGACGCCGGCAACGACGCGGCGCTGGCGCTGGCGGAGAAGGTCCTCACAATCAGAAACCGGCTGGGGCGCAACGTGGCCCTGGCCGCCAACCCGGCGCAACGGATGTACGAAGAGAACGCCGGCCGGAGAAATATCGTGCTCAAGGCCCGCCAGATGGGCGTCAGCACGTGGATAGCGGGGCAATTCTTTTTGCACACCATCACTCATCCCGGAACGGTCACCGTGCAGGTGGCGCACACCCAGGAAGCGGCCGAGCAGATCTTCCGCATCGTGCACCGCTTCCTCGCCCTGCTGCCGGAATCGCTGCGCGATGGAGCGCTGAAGAGCGCGCAGAAAAGCGCGCAGCGCATCGTCTTCCCGGGGATTGACAGCGAATACCTGGTCGAGACAGCGGGCGATCGGAATGCAGGTCGCGGCCTCACTATCACAAACCTGCACTGCACGGAGCTGGCGCGCTGGCCCGGCGACGCGGCGGAGACCCTGTACGGCCTGCTGGCGACGCTCTCGCCGGCAGGACAGCTGGCCCTGGAATCGACCCCGATGGGCGCAGACGGATGCTTCTGGAAGGAGTGGCAGGAGGCGGAGAAGACGAATACGGTGCGGCACTTTTTCCCCTGGTGGCTGGAACCGGCCTACGTGGCCGCGCCCCCGGAAGCAGCGTCCCTGACCGATGCGGAGCAGCAGCTGATGCGGGAACACGGACTGCTTCCGGAACAGATCGGCTACCGGCGCCAGATCCAGAGGAATTTTCGCGGCCTGGCGAAACAGGAGTATGCGGAGGATCCGACCGCGTGCTTCCTTGCCAGCGGCGATTGCTTCTTCGAAACGGGCGCGATCGACGCCCGCCTGGGGGCGGTTCAGCGTCCGGTCGCGGAGCGCCACAACGGCGCTCTCCATATCTGGCTCACACCCCAGGCGGGGCGCGAGTATCTCGTCGCTGTCGATCCCGCGGGAGGCGGCGTCAGCGGCGACTTCACGGCGATCCAGATCATCGACCTTCAGTCCGGCCTGCAGTGCGCGGAGTGGCGCTCAAGGCTGACCCCGCTTGAGACCGCCCAGGAAGCCGCCGCCCTCGCGCGCGAATACCACGGCGCCCTGCTCGCCGTGGAGCGCAACAATCAGGGCGAGGCGGTGCTGGCGCATCTCCGCGCCACCTGCCGCTACCATCGGATTTTTCAGGAGCAGCAGCGTGACGGTTGGCTGACGACGTCCCTCACCCGCCCGCAGATGCTGGGGAAGCTGAGCGCGGCCCTGGTGGAAGCGCCGGACCTCTTCTCGAGCGAGCGGCTGCTGCGCGAGTGCCGCAGCTTTGTGCGCCAGGCCAGCGGGCGCGCCGAGGCCCAGGCCGGCGAACACGACGACTGCGTCCTGGCCATGGCCCTGGCGCTGGCCGTGCGTGAAGAAAAGCTCACTGCGAAGCGCGGTGCAGTAGCATGAGAAATCCGGAGGAGCCGTGACGGTTCGAGCCACGCAACAGATCCGGAAGATGCGCGGCGGGGCGCAGAGCCATCTCATGCTCGGCGACGATGGCCACGCCTGGATTGTGAAGTTCCAGAACAATCCCCAGCATCTGCGCGTGCTGCCCAACGAACTGCTGGGAACACGGCTGGGGTCCCTGATCGGCCTCACCATGCCGGCCTGCGACGTCGTGGAGGTCACCGCGTGGCTCATCGAGCGGACGCCGGAGCTGGAGATGGACCACGGCCATCGCCGCGAGCGCTGCCGCGCCGGTCTGCACTTCGGCTCGCAGCTGGTGGGCGGACTGATGCCGGGCCATGTGGCCGATTATCTGCCCGACGAACAATTGATGGAGGTGCGGAATCTGCGCGAATTCGCGGGAGCCCTGGTGCTCGATAAGTGGACCTGCAACGCCAACGGGCGGCAGGCCCTGTTTCACCGCAAAGGCCGGGAACGGCGCTACAGCGCGGCCTTCATCGACCAGGGATTCTGCTTCAATTCCGGGGAGTGGCGCTTTCTTGACGCGCCGCTGCGCGGTGTCTATGCGCGCAATGGAGTGTATCGCGACGTGACCGGATGGGAGAGTTTCGAGCCCTGGCTCAGCGCGATGGAGCAACTGGAGCCGCAGCGCATCTGGGAGATCGCCGAGACGCTGCCGCCGGAGTGGTACGAAGGCAACGCGGACGTTCTGGAGGAACTGGTGAGCAAGCTGATCGATCGGCGGTTGCGGGTGCGGGACTGGATCACCGACTTTCGGGAATCTTCCCGCCAGCCGTTTCCAAACTGGGACCGCTCCCCGCGTCAACCGCGCTCCACCCAGTTCTCCCCGCCAATCTGGGGCGATAGTACTCCTGGAAGGATCCTGTGACCGACCCCCTCCAGTGCGAATTTCTCCTCGTCCGCTATGTGCCGGACCCGGTGAAGAACGAGTTCGTCAACATCGGGGTCCTGCTGCGCGAGACCGCGCGCCCCGAGCTGCCTCTGGTCCGCTTCACGAAAGACTGGGCGCGGGTGCGCTGCGTCGATCCCGACGCCGACATCGACATGCTGGAGGCCATGGAAACGGAGATGCGCCGCCGCCTGCTCGAACCCGGAGCCGACGGTCCGCCGCTGCTCGCCACCATGGAGGATTCGTTCTCGCATCAGGTCCAGATCACCGCGCCGAAGGCGTGCCTGGCCGAAAACGCCGCCGCCGGCCTGGAGCAGCTGATGCAGCTCTACGTCGAACCGCGCAGGCTCCGGGGACGGCAGGCCCTGAGCGGACGCGCGGCCCTGGCCCGCAGCCTGCGCACCCACTTCGAGCACGCGCGGGTATGGGACCTGTTGCAAAAGCGGATTGCCGCGGCGGCCTACACCCAGCCCGGCGACTCGCTCAAGATCGACTGCGGCTATAAGCCGAACGGGGTCATCCGCATGTTCCACGCCGTCTCGCTCGCGAGCGACGTGGAGCTGGCCAAGGTGCTGGCCTTCAGCGCACCGGCGCTGCGCAGCGGCGTGGCCCGCCTGGAAAACGCCGAACTGGAACTGACGGCGATTGTCGAGCCGCTGCGCAACAGCCAGGGCGAAGTCGCCGTCGGCGAAGACCAGGTCGAGCAGTATCGCTTCGGCGTGGCAACGATGGAGACGCAGCAGATCCGCGTCCTCACCGTCAACGATCTGGAGCGGGTCGCAGAGACCGCCCGGAGGGAACTGCGGGTGTAGCTGGTACGGAACAAGCTGGACGGCAACGGCATGGCATTACGCCATGCCTTTTGTTTTTGGAAAGGAAAACGGAGGAGACGTGAAGATCAAAGAGCAATGGAAGCATGCGCTGGCGCTGCTGGGCGCGGGACGCGGAGAAGCCGGGCGCAGGGAAGAAACGGCGCAGCGCAAAACAATGGCGCTGCCGTCCGTGTTGTCCCCGTATTCCTTCCCGTCGCGGGCGCTGCCCAAACCTACACCGGCCAACCTGCGCCGGTTCGCCGAGACGCCCGTGGTGCGCCGCGCCATCAACCTCATCAAGGATCGCGTGGCCAGTATGGACTGGCAGGTGCGCCTGAAGCGCGATCACGATCCGGAGAAGGTCGCCTTTGCCGCGAAGCGCGCCAAAGTTCTGCGCCAGTCCCTGGAGTGCCCCAACGCTGCCGACTCCCTGCGCACCCTGCTCGAGCAGGTCATCGAGGACGCGCTCGTCGGCGGCTTCGGCGCCATCGAGATGGAGCTGACCGGCGATCCCGCGAAGCCTTTCGAATTGTGGCCCGTCGATGGCGCCACGATTCGCATCGACCCTCGCTGGGACGGCCGTCCCGATTCCGTCCGCTTCGCGCAGGCGACGGGGCGGGTGGGAACCGACGCAGTCATTCCGCTGCTCGACAACCAGCTCCTCTACGTCCGCATGAACCCGCGCAGCTTCACGCCGTTCGGCCTGGGGCCGCTCGAAGTCGCCTTTGAAACCGTCAACGCCTTCCTCAGCGCGCACCGCTTCGCCGGCAAGCTGGCCAGCAACGCGGTCGTGCAGTACGCGCTCTGGCTCAACGAAACCACCCCCGCCCAGCACGAGCGGCTCATCCGCTGGTGGCAGGACGAAATCGAAGGCACCGGCCGCGTGCCCATGCTCTGCGACCGAGCAAAAGCCGGAAGTCCTGCGCTTCGCCAGCGGCACCGATGCCGACCTCCGCCTCACCTGGCAGGAGTTTCTCATCCGCATGGTGGCCAACGCCTTTTCTCTGCCCCCGGTCCTGCTGGGTCTGGAACAGGACGTCAACCGCTCCACCGCCGCGTCGCTGCTGGACGAAGCCTTCCACAGCGCCATCGTGCCCCTGGCGCGGCTGGTCGCGGAACATCTGAGCCGCGACTTGTTTGCCAAGCGCCTTGGCTGGCCGGAGTTCGAATTCATCTTCAACGATCTGGATACGACCGACGAAATGCAGCAGGTGGAGATGCAGACCGCGCTGCTGGCGGCGGGCGTCCTGACCGTGAATGAAGTGCGCGCCATGCGCGGCCTTGCGCCGTTGCCCGGCGACACCGCCAATAGGGCCGTCCAGAAGGAGGAACACGTCACAACAGCGATCACCCATCAGGAAATTCAGGCACCACAGGAGAGTCAATGAAGCTGGAAGCCATGGCAGTAACGCTGCCGGAGGTGGCGGGCCACCCCAATCGCGCGCCCTTCACGGGAGTGCTGACGCTGGTGGACGAGCCGAGCACCAAACCACCCTCGGGCGCGCGCGGGCATCGCGTCATCCTCACGCGCCGCGCGGCGCTGTCCGCTCTGCCCTCCCTGCTGGGAATGGCGGTGGACTACGCGCCTTCCTGGGACGGGCACGACTCCCGGCGTAAGTGCGGCATCATCACCCACGCCGATGTGGAGGGCTCCCGCCTCCTCGTCGCCGGCTATCTTTTCGCCAAGGATTTTCCCGAAGTCGAGCGCCAGATGCGTCAGGGGCTGCCCGGCGTCATGGGCATGTCCTGGGAGTTGGCCGACGCCCACGTCGAGGACATGCGCGCCGAAATCTGGACGCTGACCCGGGCGACCTTTACTGGCGCGGCGATCCTGCTGCGCGAAAAGGCCGCCTATCGCAACACCTCGTTCGAGCTGGCATCCGCGCGCTGCCGCTCCACCATCACCCGCTTCGCGCCCGCGGAGAGCGTACAGGCGGGCGCAACCGGACACTTGCGGGACCGAGCCAAAGGGGCCGTCCCGAACAGACCCATCAGAAAGGAACCACGATGGAATCACCCACAGGCGAAAACATCCTCGCGCTAACCGACAGCATGGAGCGCATGGAATCCCGGCTCGAAGCCGCTGCCGCTCTTGTCGAGCGCGCGGCCACGCTGCTCGAAGAACGCGAAAGCTCCATGAGCGGCGAGGTGCGGAAGATCGTCGCCGCCGTCGAGACCAGCCGCGAGGCGGAGCTCCAGAAAAAATTGGAAGCCGCCGAGCAGCAAATCGCGGAGCTGCGCGCCCAGATCGAAACCAGGCCTGAGGCGCAACCCGCAACCCCCGCGCCCACCGCGCGCAAAACCGTGCCTGCTGCGACCGTGCAGTTCCTCGCCAAACAGGGCCTCAGCACGCTGGAGTCGCTGGAAGCGGGCGCGCTGGATGCGGCGCTCAACGGGCTCAGCCTCGAGCAGCGCATCGCGGTGAAGGCGCAGCTGCTCCGCGCCGGCGTCGTGAGCTGATCCCCGCTCCCTGCGCGAGTCCTGAGCCGGCCTGCGGGCCGGCTTTTTGCTGCCCACGTTTTTTTCACGAAAGGAAGCTATGACCGCCAATTTCCTCGACATTCACGCCGCCGCCGACTACATCGGACCCGGCGCGATTGAAGTTCCCCTGTATCAGACCGAGATCCTCGACATCGTGCGCCGCCGCAACCTCTTCGGCCAGCGCATCAAGCAGGTCCCGGCCACCGGCCACCCGTCGCGCTACTTCGAGCAGACGGCGATCCCCAATCCCTCCACCGCCGGCTTCGTCGATCCGCGCAACATCAGCGCGCCCGTGGTCACACCCACCCGTGTCGAGCGCAGCGTGCCTCTGAAGGCCGTCGTCGCCCAGCTCAACTACAACCTGTTCGACATGGAACTCGGCGCGCAGCAGAAGCAGTTTGCCTATCTGCAGGCCAAGGACCTGGTCGACACCATCGACGGCGTGATGCTCGCGCATGACGTCGCGCTCTGGAATGGCAGCGATACCTCGCTGAGCACGCCCGCCACGCTGCAGTACTTCGGCGCGGCCGGCCAGATCGCGGCGGGCGGCAACACCACCACCATCGCCACCACCGCCTGCATCACCGATGGCCTCAAGTCCACCATCGCGCTGATGTCCGCCAACACCAGCTACGCGGTGCGGCCCACCGCCATCTATGCGAACCCGGTTCTCCTCGATCTCATCGATCGCGAGATGAAGGCCGAGTTCAACGTCGTCCTCAACACGAAGGAGATCGCCGCTGGATTCACGGTGAAGATGCTCACCACCCAGGCCGGCGAGCTGCCCCTCATCCCCGACTGGTCGCTGGCCTACACCGGTACCCCCGGCACGGGCTCCGCGGTCCTGCCGGCCTACATCGTCACCGAAGACCTGATCGAGTACCACTGGCTCAGCGATCCCAACCCGCGCGTCTTCCAGCTCGGCACGCCCGGTTCGCTGGCCTCGCAGCATGTGGTCGTGAAGTTCGGCGCTCCCGTCGTCAAGGGCGCGAACTACGCGCACTACCAGGTGCTCGTCGACCGGTAATCGCAGGCTGAGAAGCGGTCCTTGACCGAAGGGCCAGCATCCGGCAAACCAGCCTCTGCTGGCCGCTTCTCTCGCTCACCGTCTTTTCGCTAACCGGTTTTTCGTTGACCGCCTTTTAGCTGACCGGTTCTCTGCTGACCGGCCTTTCGCTATGGAGACCTTATGAGTTGCTATCTTCAGCCCACCGAATACCAGACCTACGGCCTCGCTGCCGATGTCACCGGCGACTGGATCACTGCCGCGTCGTCGCTCATGGACAGCCACTGCCGCCGCACCAGCCTGAACCCCACGCAGTACAGCGAGCGCATGCGCATCGTCGAGGGTTCGCAGACGGCGCGGCTCAGTCATCTGCCACTCACGCCCGTCCCGCCCGCCGCCCTGCCCTTCGTCTCGATCCAGGCGCGGTATGCAAGGCCCCGGCGCGGCCAGATGCCGTTTCCCCTCCAGGCAGAAGTGGCGTGGACCTTTTCTCTGCCCGGCGCCTGGATCACCGTCGATCCCGCTACCGTCGACTTTGTCGCCGACACCGGCGAGCTCATCTTCCCCCTCAACATCCTCGGCCTGCCCTACAACGAAGTCGACGTGACCTACACCGCGGGATTCGCCACCCTGCCCAGCGCCATCAAAGTCGCCTGCGCCCAGATCGTCAAGAACGCCCAGGCCACGCCCGGCCTCAACGTCAAGTCGTCGAAGATCGACACCCTGCAGCTCCAGTACTTCTCCGGCTCGCTCGTCGATGCGACCGTCACTGCGATGCTCAAGCCCTGGGTCTCCGTGAGGATGGGATAGCCATGGCCGACCTCAGCACCCAGAATCCATGCGGCCTCGCGCAGCGTGTGGCCACCGCTCTGCTGCGCGCCGGCGGAGGCACCACCGCCTGCCTGCAAATGCCGCCCCTCCAGGGAGACGCGACCAACGCGGCGCAAATCGGCCTCAACCCGCCCGGCTTCCTCTCCCTGCCGCTGGCGCCCGCGGTCTTTCGCAAATCCCGCGTCGCCATGCAGGAGGGCCAGCTGCCGAAGTACGAGCTGCTGCTCTCCGCCGATGCCGTCGCAACCCAGGTGACGCAACTGCAGCTCAGCTCCGCGCAGTCGCTGTTCTCCATGGCCTGCGGCGTCGTCGTCGCCGGCAAGCTCTTCCTCATTGAGGCGGTCTCCACTTCGGAAAGCCAGGGAACCGCGTATTTGTACCGGCTGCTGTTACAGGAAGCATCCGGCGAGTGGCCGGCCTAACCAGGATCGATCCCATGTACTGCACTCAGCGCTCTGCGCTCTGTGCACCGCGCTCTGAGCCCTGTGCCCGGTGCCCGGTGCCCTGTATTTCAAGGTGACCTATGCAAAATACGAAAGACACGTTCTACATCACGCTCCGCACCCGCCTCACCGCGGTCAACCCGGCGCGCACCATGACCCTGCGCGCCGTCACGCGCCCCGGCATGCTGGTCGGCGAGGCGGAGGCTCCGATGCCCCAGCCGCTGCTCGACGCCTTCACGCTGAGCTGGACCGCCCTCGCAGCCGATCTGCAGTTGCCCGCGATCCTCGCCCAGATGACCTGCGAAATCCAGTACTCCACCGCCGGCACCCAGGCCAACGCCGGCCTCGATCGCGGCCGCTGCCTCGAAGAAATGGACTACGAGGTCCTCAAGCTTTTGTATCCGTACTCGGCACAAAAGATGAACTACACCCAGAATCCGGCCACCGCTCTGGAAACGATGGTCTTCTGGTCCGAGCCCGCGTTCAGCCCCATCGTGACGCAGCGCGATCGCCTCAGCCGCACCGCCAAAGTCACCGTCTTCGCCTTTCAGGAGCAAACAGAGCAATGAGCACACCCACCGTTACGCCCATGCCCGCGTTGCCGCCGGTCGGCCGATCCGTGCGCGCGTACTTTGCGCCCGTCGATCGCGTCCATCGTGTACCCACGCTCTTCGATCCTTCCGTCAACGGCCGCTTTTCCGTGAACGCGCCGCCGCCGCCCTGGGTCTCTCTCGGCTGGATCGAAAACTTCACCCGCAAATCCACCAGCAAATTCGGCGAGCTCGTCACCGGCAGTCCAGGCGCAACGCAGTTCCAGGTGCGCGAGACCGTCGACGCCACCGTCTCCTTCCGCTTCAAAGCATGGAGCAAACTCTCCATGGCGCTCGCCGCCGGCTCGCAGCACATGAACCTCATCGTGCCCGCCGCCGGAGGCACAGCCAACGGCTCCGGCAGCAAAGGTGTGCCACCCGTCAGCCTCGCCACCGGTTCGACCGCGACTTTCCTCGCCCTCGCCGCCACCGATGCCGCCGGGTTCTCCGCCGGATCCCTCGTCACCGTCGACTTCGACTACGCCGCACAAACCGGCTATGTGGGCAGCGGCGTCTGCGCCGCCTATGTCACCAGCGCCAGCGCGGTCAACAGCGATCCCGATTACATCCGCCGCGTTTCGTTCAACGTCGCGCGCGTGGCTTCGAGCTCGTCCACCGGTCTGCAGCTCGCGCAACCGCTCCTCGCCGGCGTTCCCGCGGCAGGCATGCGCGTGCAGCCCATCTCCGGCTTCGTCGATCGCGAAGGCGGCAGCTTCTTCCAGGAGTGGTCCGCGCTCTTCGTCGTCGACGGCGAACAGGGCGAGCGCATTCTCTTCCACTATCCGCGCCTGCAGTCCATGACCGGACCGGCGGAGAGCGCAACCGCACTCGCGCCGCCGCTCGAACGCATCGCCCTCAGCGCGGCCTTTCGCGCGCTCCCCGTCACCGATGCCAACGACGGCGAGCAGGTCGTCTGCTTCCGCAGCTTTTTGCCCAGCCCCGTCACGCTCATCTGACAAGGAGATCGAGTTGAAACTCACCATCGACAATAACGACGGCAACGGCCCCATCGACTACACCAGTTCGATCGTCGCGGGCCGGCCCTTTCGCATCGTGCGCAAGCTCAACCAGCCTGTCACTTGCGCTGTCACCTTGCTGCCCGCTTCCAGTTTGGCAACTCCAGCCCGCAATGGCCGCGTCGTCGTCGCTGATGAAAGCGGCAACGTTCTCTTCACCGGCTACGTCGCCACCGAGCCCGCGCTCGAGCTCGCCGGCCAGGGATCCATGGGCGCGGTGTATCAGGCCGTCGTCTCCGCCATCAGCGACGAAATCCTGCTCGACCGCCAAAGCATTCCGCAAATTGCTCCCCTCTGTGGCACCACCGGCGGCCAGGCACTCCAGGCGATGCTTGCGCTCCTTGATATCGAGGCCATCACCGCTTCTGTTTCCTCGGTCACCATGAATGTCTCGGACTTCCAGTCCGACAGCGCTTGCACCTGGTCGGAAAATGCGGGAGCGCTCGCCGCCAGCGTGCGCAGCGCCTATCTGCTCATGAACGGCACCCTCAGCATGACGCCGGTCGGCAGTGTCACCCACTCGCTCAGCGAGTCCCAGGGAAACCTGTCGTTGAGCGGTCTCCAGGTTGCTATGGTCAAAGCCCTGGCCAACGACGTCACCGTCTGCGGAGAAGTCGAGCCCAGCGCCTACGTCACCGAATTCTTTCAGGGCGATGGCACCACCGTCCTCTTTGACCTCACGGAAGCACCCTGGATGCCACCCCCTTCTAAATCCAAACCGCTCTCCGACAACTTTCAGGGACCCACCGTCAACTCGCAGATCTGGAACGTCGCCGATCCCGGCGCGGCGCTCGCGCTCACCTCAGCCGGCCTCACCTGCGGTGGAGGCGGCAGCAAGCTCGGCACCACCAGTGTCTCCGCGATCTCCAATCTGGAGCTCGGCGGCGGCCTCGTCATCGAAGTGGGAGGCGTCCAGTTCGGCCAGAACACCTCCGGCGTCATCAATGGCTTCTTCGGAGCCGGCCAGACCATCCTCTCCGCTTGCCTTGCCGGTTTTCAAATCGGCCAGATCAGCGGTGCCACCACCATCGCTCCGATTATGAATGGCGTCGTTGCCGGCAGCACATTTACCACGACCGCCCGACATTTGTACACGTTACGGTTACGTTTCTACGCCAACGACATCCAGCGGCTGCTGCAGGCTTACTACGCCGTCGGTACCGCCAACGGCCTGGAGCTCTTTGGTGGAACCCTGCTCCCCGCCGTCGCCAGCATCGTCTTCGAAGTCCAGGACACCACCAACGGCATCGCCGGCACGCCCACCGTCCTCTACTCCGGCAGCTTTACCACCACGCCTGCGCCGTACTGCCTCTTCGTTCCGCTGGACGCGGGCTACCTGCAGTGCAGCATCGGCAACGTCACCGTTGAGCAACAAGGTCCCATCTGGGTCACCAGCACGCCGGCCAACGGCACACCCGTCGTGCGCCGGATCGGAACCACCGCGCAGGGCGCGGACTGCTCGCTTTCGCGCGCGGGCAAGCTCTCCTTTTATCCGGCCAGTATCCCGCAGGCCGGTGAGCTCATTGCTGTCTCCTACCGCACCAGCCACCGCTCCGTCGCCCGCCTCGCCAGCGCCGCCAGCATCGCCACTGAGAGTAACGGCGGCAAGCTGCCCGGAACCGCTTACTGGATGGGCTCTGTAACCTGTCCCGTACCGCGCAGTTCCGTGGATTGTGAAAATGCCGCTGGCGCGCTCCTTGCTGTTTCTACCAGCCGCGCCGCGGCCTGGACCGGGAAGTACACCGAGTGGAATGCCGATCAGCAGGGTGACGTGTGGCCCGGCGACGTGCTCGCCATCACCTCGGCCTCGGCAGGCCTCAACGCCAATCTGGTCGTGCGCGCCGTCGAAATCGACCTCGCCACTACAAAACCCAGTCTCGCGAAATATACCCTCACCTTCGCCAACGACTGGGCTGACGATCTGGCCATCAAAACTTCAACCAGCGTGCCCGCGGATGCATGGCTGCCCCAGCAACCGGAAACCGTGACGCCCCTCGCCTGCCTGAACGCGCTCGTCGTCACCAACGTCACGGCCAGTGTCATTCAGATCGCTGCCAACGCCACGCCTCCCACCGGAGGCGGGTTCGAAGTGCGCCGTCGCGACTGGTCCTTTACGCCCGGCCCGGGACCCGACCTCGTCCTGCGTTCCCCCGTGCCCAACTTCACCGTCCCGCGCCAGGCCGCGATGGAGCAGTACTACATCCGCATGTACGACGGATCGACCCCGCCCAACTACTCGCGTTTTTCCAGCGCGGTCTTCGTCAATCTGCCACTACAGAGCTCGTGATGCCCTGCGCCCGATCCAGCTCCCAGCTAACAAGAGGAATCCATGACTGACTTTGAAGCACAGGTCCTCGCCGACCTCTCGGTTCTCAAAAACCAGATGACCACTCTGGTCGGCGATGGCAATGCCGGACGCATCGGCTCCATCGAACAGCGCGTCACCCAACATGAAGAGCGCTTTCAAAGCGCGCGCGGATTCGCCATCGCCATCGGCGGCCTCGTCACCCTCATTCAGTTCGTCGTGGATTTCCTGCGCCGCAAATAGGCTGGCGACATGCGCCCACAGAGAAGGAGATAGAATCGACCCGATGAAAGAGAAGCCTCTCGTCGCCGTAGTCATGGGATCGAAGAGCGACTACGAAACCCTCGCGCCTGCGGTCGAGATCCTGCGCGAGTTCGCCGTGCCGTACGAAGCGCGCGTCGTCTCCGCGCATCGCACGCCGGATTTGCTTTTCGAGTACGCCTCGCAGGCTGAATCCCGCGGCCTGCGTGTCCTCATCGCCGGAGCCGGCGGCGCCGCGCACCTGCCCGGCATGCTCGCATCCAAAACCCTGGTCCCCGTACTCGGCGTGCCCATCCCCGCCACCATGCTGCAGGGTATCGATTCGCTGCTCTCCATCGTGCAGATGCCGAAGGGCGTGCCCGTGGGCACGCTCGCCATCGGCCGCCCAGGCGCCGCCAATGCCGCGCTGCTTGCTGTGGAAATCCTCGCCACTACCGATCCCGATCTGCGCGAACGCCTCCGCACCTGGCGCGACGCCCGCACCAAAGAAGTGCTCGTCCAGGGCTTGCCGGAATGACCGCAGCAATTCTTCCCGGCGCCACCATCGGCATTCTCGGCGGCGGGCAGCTCGGCCGCATGGTCGCCATGGCCGCCCGCTCGCTCGGCTATCGCATCCACGTCATGGATCCCGATCCCTCCTGCCCCGCGCGCTTCGTCGTCGACGCGTGCTTTGAAGGCGCGTGGGACGACGCCCGCGCCGCAGCCGACTTGGCCCGCGGCTGCGATGTCGTGACCCTTGAAATTGAACAGGTCTCCATCGCCTGCCTCGAAGCCGCTGCGAAATATGCCCCCGTGCGCCCTTCCGCCGAGCTGCTCCACGTCATTCAGAACCGCATTCGCCAAAAAGAATGGTTGCGCGAGCGCGGATTCCCCCTCGGCCCGTGGCACCCTGCCCGGTCCGCAGAGGACCTCGTCGATGCCGTCGTTACACTCGGCGGCCGCTGCTTCGTCAAAAGCGCGCATGGCGGATACGACGGCCGCAGCCAGGTCAAGATTGGCTTCGGCGATGACATCACAGCCTCCGACGCCTGGCTCCTGCTCGGCCGCCAGCCCTGCGTCGTCGAGCAGGCTCTCGATCTCGATCGCGAAATTTCCGTCATGGTCGCCCGTTCGCCGCGCGGCGAAACGAAGAGTTTTCCCTCCGCCACCAATCATCACGAGCATCAGATTCTCGCCTGGAGCGTAATCCCGTCGCTCCTCTCGCCGGAAATCGAAGCGCGCGCGCAAAAACTGGCCTGCGCCATCGCCGATTCCTTCACCCTCGAGGGCCTGCTCGCCGTCGAAATGTTTCTCACCACTGACGGCGATCTGCTGGTCAACGAGCTCGCCCCGCGCCCGCACAACAGCTACCACGCCAGCGAACGCGCCTGTGTCACCAGCCAGTTTGAGCAGGCGGTGCGCGCCGTCTGCGATCTGCCCCTCGGTGATGTTTCCGTCGTCATGCCGGCCGCCATCGCCAACCTCCTCGGCGATCTTTGGCTCGACCATGCTCCGCACTTCGACCGCGCCCTGGCCGTTCCCGGCGTCCGCGTTCATTTGTACGAGAAACACCAGCCGCGCAAGGGCCGCAAAATGGGCCATCTTTCCGCCGTCGGTTCCACTCCTGAAGAAGCCGTGGAGCGCGTGCTGGCAGCGCAGGCGCTCCTGTGAAAAGGTACCCAGCACGATGTTGTCGAGTTTGTAAACTAGGCTAAGTACCTGAATCTAAAATGCCCGAACAGTTGTGGGGAGGGGGGTACCCCCCTGTCGCCCGGTACTTTAGTACTGAACGGCTTGACCCGTACAGCCCGGCCTAGCCGATTTCCTCGTTCCACCCTTCGAGGTACTTCTTCACCTCGGCCATGAACTTGCCCGCATCGGCGCCGTCGATGATCCGGTGATCGAACCCGAGCGTCAGATGCAGGAAGTGCCGGATCGCAATCGAGTCGGTGCCGTCCTCGCTGGTCACCACCGCCGGCTCCTTGAACAAACCGCCGACGCCCAGGATCGCGCTCTCCGGCTGATTGATGATCGGCATGCCGAACTCCTCGCCGAAGATGCCGGGGTTCGTGATCGTGAACGTCCCGGAAGCAACCTCGTCGGGCTTCAGCTTCTTGCCCCGCGCTCGCTCCGCCAGATCGGCGATCGCCCGCGCAATGCCAAGGAAGTTTTTCTCTTCAGCTTCTTTAATCACCGGCACGATCAGCCCCCATTCAAGCGCGACCGCGATGCCGATGTTGATGTGCTGGTGGTAGCGGATCGAGTCGCCTTCGAGCGAAGCGTTCACGATGGGCATCCGCCGCAGCGTGGCGATCACCGCCCGCGTGATGAATGGCATGTAGGTCAGCTTCACGCCGTTGCGCTGCTCGTATCTGCTCTTCTCTTTTTCACGGAGCCTGACGATGCGTGTGAAGTCGATTTTGAAAACCGTGTGGACGTGCGGGCTCGTCCGTTTCGATTCCACCATCCGCTGCGCAATAATCGAGCGCATCCGGCTCAGCGGAACCAGCTCGCCCGGAATCGGCGCAACCGCAGGAGCAGGCACCGCCGGTTTTACCGCCGAAGGTGCTCCGGTAACCGCGCCCGGCCCGCCCTTCTCGATGAAAGCAAGAATGTCTTCTTTCGTGACGCGTCCGCCGGCGCCCGTGCCCCGCAGCGCGCTCAGGTTGACGTTGTTTTCTCGCGCAATCTTGCGCACCAGCGGCGAAGAGCGCACATGCTCGGCATCGCCCGCCGGTTCTGGTTCCGCAACGCTGACCGCCGGTGCCGCCGCTTTTGCCGGTGCAGTTGCAGGAGCAGCAGCAGCTGACGCCGCTCCGCCAATCACGGCCACGACCGCGTTGATCTGCGCCACTTGTCCTGCCGGAACCCTGATCTCCGTCAGCACGCCGGCCGCCGGAGACGGAATCTCCGCATCGACTTTGTCCGTCGAGATTTCAAACAGCGGCTCATCGCGCTGCACGGTATCGCCGACCTGCCTCAGCCATTTCGTGATCGTGCCTTCAAAGATGGATTCGCCCATCTGCGGCATCACGACATCCTGCCCCGTTCCCGCTGCGGCTGGTTTGACTTCGGCTGCCGGCTTCTGTTCCTTGGCCGGAGCAGAAGGAGCCGGTTGGATTTCAGCCTTGGCTGGAGCGGGCTTTGCCGCCGGAGCATCAGCAGCGGCCGACGCTCCATCGCCGATCACCCCGACCACGGTGTTCACCTGGACGGTCGATCCTTCCGCCGCTTTGATCTCCGTCAGCACGCCCGCCGCTGGTGAAGGAATCTCCGCGTCAACCTTATCGGTCGAGATTTCAAACAGCGGTTCGTCGCGCTGGACGGTGTCGCCCGGCTTCTTGAGCCACTTCGTGATGGTGCCCTCGAAGATCGACTCGCCCATCTGGGGCATCAGCACATCGGTTGGCATTGGCTCTTCTCTCCGCTCGGGACACGTGGTGCAGATCGAATGCAACAGCAGCTTCGTAAGGTTCTGTGCAACGTCCGATTATAAATCCGCGTTCGCGGCCACCGGATTCCCCGTCGCCTCTGCGCCCGGCACCAAATCCGCCAGCGATTCGACCCACAGAACCTGATGATCGAAGACGCGTCCGAACTGACGCGCCACAGCATTGCGCACCGCCTCCATCGCCGGCGGCGGATCCGCTTCCCGTTCGAGGCTCGTCACCTCGCGATCGGCAATGCCGCACGGCACGATTAACTCGAAGTCGCGCAGGTCCGGGTTCACGTTGAACGCAAATCCGTGCGACGTGATGCCGCGCGCAATGTGAACGCCGATAGCTGCGATCTTCTTCTCCGGGATCGAACCGCCAGCGAGGCTCCAAACGCCGGTCCGGCCCGCGACCCGCGTCGTCGGCACGCCGAAATCGCCACACGCACGAATCAGTGCTTCCTCGATCCGCCGCACGTAGTCGACAGCGCCGAGCCTTGGCGTGAAACTGCGCAGATCGAAGATCGGATAGCCCACCAGCTGCCCCGGTCCGTGATACGTCACGTCACCGCCGCGGTTGATCTCGTGCACTTCAACGCCGCGATAGGCCAGGAATTGGTCGCTGGCAAGAATGTTCGCCCGGCTCGCATTGCGCCCCAGCGTCAGCACCGGTGGATGCTCCAGCAGCACCAGCGTATTGCCGATGCGGTCTTCATGCCGAGCTTCGACGAGACGCTGTTGCAACTCCAGGCCCTCACCATACGGAACGCGGCCGAGTTGGAGAAGGTTGAGAATCATCACTTTTGCAAAGCACGTTGGGCTAAGAGGTAATCGCGAATGGCTTCACGAATGTTCCGCAGGGCTTCTTCACGAGTTGCGCCCTGCGACCAGCAGCCAGGAAGAGCTGGACAACCAGCTGCAAATCCTTCCTCTGAGCGGATGAGCCGAACCCTATATTTCATTGCGCCGCCGTCCGCTCTAAACGTTGATGGCCATGCCTTCCACGCTGCCAAAACCGTCCAGCATCGCTTCAGCCAGCGTCGGATGCGCGTGAATCGTAAACATCATCTCGTCGACCGTCGCTTCCAGCTCCATCGCGGTTACCGCTTCCGCGATCAGCTCCGTTGCCTGCGGACCGATGATGTGAACCCCGAGAATTTCGCCGTACTTCGCATCGGCGACCACCTTCACAAAACCCTCATGGGCATTGACGATCGACGCCTTCGAGTTCGCCGAGAACGGAAACTTGCCGACTTTGACCGTGTAGCCTTTCTCCTTCGCCTGTGCTTCAGTCAGACCCACGCTTCCGATCTGGGGCTCCGTATAAGTGCAGGCTGGAACACGATCGCGCCGCATCGGCCGCGCATATTTCCCGGCAATCTTCGCGGCAACCACCATGCCGGCCATCGAGCCGGTGTGGGCCAGTTGCGGGAACCCGGCCACAATGTCTCCAATTGCGAAAATGCCCGGCTCTTCGGTCTGCATCCACTCGTTCACTTTGATGAACCCGCGTTCCGTTTTGACCTTCGTCTTCTCCAGTCCGATGTTTTCTGTACGCGGCGCGCGGCCCACGGCGACCAGAACCTTCTCCGCTTCCTTTTCGACTTTCTTTCCGTCCGAAGCCGCGAAGCTCACCTTCGACGCCGGTCTTCGTTTTCTCGACCTTCTCGACTTTCGCGCCCACGTTGATGTCGATCCCCCGCTTCCTGAAGACCCGCGACAGTTCCTTGCTAACCTCCTCGTCCTCGTTGGGAACGACCCGCGGCAGAAACTCGATGATGCTGATCTCCGAGCCGAAGCTGCGGAAGATCGAGCCGAACTCCACGCCCACCGCGCCAGCGCCGATGATCGCCAGCGACTTCGGAATCTGCTTGAGCGAGAGGATCTCAATATTCGTCAGGATCGTGTCGTCGGCGGTCAATCCCGGCAGCAGCTTCGCATCCGATCCGGTCGCCAGAATCACATTCTTCGCCTGAACGTTCGTCGCACCTTTGCCGCTTTCCACCGCAATCGTCAATACCCCGTCCTTCGCCGGACCCGTCAGCTTGCCGAACCCGGAAACCACGGTGACCTTATTCTTCCGCATCAGGAAATCGAGGCCCTTCACGTGCTTGGTGATGATCTGGTTCTTGCGGTCGAGCACCGCCTGCCAGTTCACTTGGCCTTCGCCGAGCCCCTCGATGCCATATTCCTTCGCGTGCTTCACGTAGTCGTAGACTTCGGCATTAAAGAGCAGCGACTTGGTGGGAATGCAGCCCACATGCAGGCACGTGCCGCCCAGCTTCTCCGACTTCTCGATCAGCGCGACCGTCAGCCCGTACTGCCCGGCGCGAATCGCAGCCGTGTATCCGGCTGGCCCGCCGCCAAGAATTGCAACGTCATAAATCGTATCCGCCAAGGAAAGCTCCGTTCAGAAAGTTGAGGCGGTGGTGTGGCTAAACCGACGGATGGCGACGCCTCTCGAATTCTTTATTGTACGCATCAAGTTCCCTCTGGAAGATGCGTGGATGGACCGGCAGGATTCGGCGTGGTGCGGTTTCCTCTCGCCGTCTCCTGCGGCTTGCGCGATACTGTAGGCATGAGCGCCGTCCCTCAGCCCGTGCGAATCCCGGTGGAAGAATACTTGGCGACCAGCTACCGTCCCGACTGCGATTACCTGGATGGTGAGATTGAGGAGAGAAACGTGGGCGAGTTCGATCACTCGGTAATACAAGGCCTTCTGTTCAGACTATTTTTTGACAATAGAGAATCCTGGAGAATCCGCGTCTCCCCTGAACAAAGGATTCGCCTTGCACCCCGCCGCGTGCGCGTACCCGATGTCTGTGTCAGCGGAAGTGAGGGACCTCGGGAGCAAGTCGTCACCCACCCACCGCTGATCTGTATCGAAGTCCTGTCCCCGAAAGATACGCTTCGCAAAATGCGCGTTCGCATCGACGATTATCTGAACTTCGGAACCAGGCATGTTTGGATCATCGATCCGGGCCCCCGCAAAGCTTATGTCTGCTCGAAGACCGGTTTCCAGGAGCCGGAAGGCGGTGTTCTGGAAGTGCCCGGCTCCCCGATTCGCGTAGTGCTGAGCGAACTCTTTGCGGAATTGGACCGCGCTTAAACCAGAGTTTCTATACCCTCTATCTTCGTCCTTCTGCGAACGGACCCCAAATTGGCTACGCCAACGCCTTCGCCGCTTCCTGCGCGAAATAGGTCACGATAAAACCCGCGCCGGCGCGACGGATCGAGAGCAGCGTCTCCATCATGGCTCGCTGCGGTTCCAGCCACCCACGCGCAAACGCAGCCTGCAGCATGGAGTACTCGCCCGACACCTGATAAGCGCCAATCGGCACATCGAAACGCTCCCGCGCCGCGCGAATCACGTCGAGATACGGCATGGCCGGCTTCATCAGGATCATGTCGGCCCCTTCGCCCAGGTCCAGATCGATCTCCCGCATCGCCTCGCGCAGGTTGGCGCCATCCATTTGATAGCTGCGGCGATCGCCGAACTGCGGAGCCGAATCCGCCGCCTCACGAAACGGCCCATAAAACGCCGAGGCAAACTTGGCCGCGTAGGAGAGAATCGCCGTCTGTTCGAAACCCTCCTCATCCAGTTCGTGGCGAATCGCCGCGACGCGCCCATCCATCATGTCGCTGGGCGCAACGACATCGGCTCCAGCGCGCGCCAGCGAGACGCCGGTTTTGGCCAGCAGCTCGAGCGTCGGGTCGTTCTCAATCTCGTAGTCGTCGCCTTCCCGCTTCACTACTCCGCAATGGCCATGCGTGGTGTACTCGCACAAGCAAACGTCGGCCATCAGCACCAGCTTTTTTGTCGCACCCGATTGTTGCAGCGCCCGCAAGCCGCGCTGCACGATTCCGTCGTCAGCCCAGGCTCCCGTCGCCTGCTCGTCTTTGCTTTCGGGCAGGCCGAAGAGCAGCACACCGCCGATACCCACCGACGCAGCCGCCTCGACCTCCTTCACGGCCTCGTCGATCGAGAAGTTGAAGACTCCTGGCATCGAATCGAGCGATTTGCGAACACCTTCGCCTGGACACAGAAACAGCGGCAGGATCAGCGCGCCCGGTTCGAGACGCGTTTCACGCACCATCGCGCGCAGCGGCTCGTTACGACGCAGGCGTCGCATCCGGGTAATCGGGAATTCCATGCGGCTATTGTAGGCTGGGCGTCGCGATCTGGTCGTACTCCTGTCCTGACGCACTCGGCAGCAGCACCCACAGCGTGTAGATCGCCAGCGCGGTTCCGGTGATCGGCCGAATCAGGGTCAGAAATGCAGTCACCAGCGCCAGCGCGCGAGCCCACGGTGCGCGGCGCAACAGGGCAATGCCCGTCACCACACACAGCACAGCGCGCACCAGCAGAATCGTGGTGATAATCGGAATCAGCCAGGGCATGTTCTCGAACGGGAAGCTGTAGAACCCGAAGCCATGCTCGAACGGGAATCCCCAGTTATGGAACATACCGGCCAATATTCCCACCGCGACAAACCAGTGCAGCAGCGTCCAGCCCGCATACGCGATCCAGAGAATCCCCAGCGTGTGTACGTGGCGATGGACACGCGTCCAAATCCAGGGTGGCGGCGTCGCCGTCGGAATCGGAGTGACCTGGCGGCCACACCGCGGACAAAACGGCTGCCAGGCGTCGATCGGCTGACCACATGCGCTGCAGAACATGGTTCGCACCTCCAACTGAGGGACAATAGTGAGTACGCAACCGGACAGCGTCCGGTTCCGGACGTCCGGCTGCAATCTTTCGAGGCAAATCCCCCGTTCCTGATAGTCTGTTTTGGGCAGATTGCAGGCCTTTGCGGCCTCGGTCTGCTGAACTCCCGGCCCCTTTGGAGCACGCATGTCCTGGTTCAGGCGCGAAGACAACAACATTGAATCCGGCGGAAACCGGGTGCGTACTGAAGGCCTGTGGACCAAGTGCGACGGCTGTAGCCAGGCGCTGTGGAAGGCCGACCTGGAGGCCAACCTGCAGGTTTGCCCGAAGTGCGGCCGTCATAGCCGCATCAGCGCGCAAGCCCGGATCGCCAGCCTGATGGAACCTGGCTTCGAATGGCTGAACGGCGATCTGAAGTCGACCGACCCGCTCCATTTCACCGATCTAAAACCCTACAAAGAACGGCTGGCCAAAGCGCGGTCGGAAACCGGCCTGAACGACGCCATCGTCAACGTCAGAGGTTTTCTGGGTCCTCATCGCGTAGTCCTGAGCGTGATCGAATATAGCTTCATCGGCGGCAGCATGGGCGCTGTGGTCGGCGAAACCATTGCCCGAGCCATTGACCGCGCCTGCGACGATCGGCAGCCGTTGATCACCGTGGCCGCTTCTGGCGGCGCGCGCATGATGGAAGGCATCGTGAGCCTGATGCAGCTGGCCAAGGTTTCGACGGCGCTGGCCCGGCTCGACGATGCCGGCGTTCCGTACATCTCGGTGCTCACCGATCCGACAACAGGCGGCGTGACGGCCAGCTTCGCCATGCTCGGCGATCTGAACATCGCTGAGCCCGGCGCGCTGATCGGCTTTGCCGGTCCTCGCGTCATCGAGCAGACCATCCGGCAAAAGTTACCGGAAGGATTCCAGCGCTCCGAGTTCCTGCTCCAGCACGGTTTCCTCGACGCGATTGTTCCGCGGCACGAGATGAAGCCGTACATGATTCGCGCCCTTGACTTCATGGGTCTGCCAAAAGTGGCGCTCGTGAGCAGCGATCTGCGAGCCGAGAGCGCGCAAAAGGCGAGCTGATTGCGCTTAGCGAGAAGCGTTTAGCAAAAGACCCTTGGCGAAAAGCGTAGAGCGCTTCGCGGAGCAGGCCTGCATCGCCGTGTCGGGGCGGCTGACTAGCGATGAGGAGCTGGTGCAGCAGGCGGGTTATCGGCTTTGGGGCTGGCTTCCGGTGTGCCAATGTGATCGGCGAGCTCGGCCCCGGTGAAGTTGAAGGTGTAGCTCGCGTCGATCTCCGGCAGCATCGCCGCATTCCAGTTGGACCATTCGGCAATCAGGCGGCTGTAAACGTCCGGCATGCGCTCCTTCAGGTTGGCGCGCTCCATCGGATCCTGAACTACGTTGAAGAGGAATGTATTGTCAAGAATCTTGAGGTACTTCATGTCGCCATCGCGCGCCGCATGCTGGGCATTGGCTTTGTAGCGCCAAAACAGCTTGCGCGGAACCGGCCTCGCGCCTTCGACCAGAAACGGCAGCAGATTGATGCCGTCAGGTGGATAAGCCGCATCGGGCGCCGTGCCGGCGGCGGCAAGAAGCGTCGGCAGCCAATCCATGCTGATCGCCACCTGATTCGAGGTTTGGCCCATAGCAAGGCGCGCAGGCCACGAAACGATGGCCGGAATGCGCAACCCTCCTTCCAGCAACTCCGTCTTCCGCCCTGTAAAGGGCCAGGTATCCGCGAAGCGCTCGCCGCCGTTGTCGCTGGTGAAAATAACGATGGTGTTGTCGAGGATGCCGCCGGCGTCCAGCGCTTCCAGCACCCGGCCAACCTGCAGATCGAGATCCTCGATCATGTGCTGATAGGTCTCCTGCGAACCTCCGTCAAAATCGGAAAGCCGATGACCCACCAGCCGCCGGGATTCGGCCTCATCTTTCGGCCCCTCCCATGGCCAGTGCGGCGCATTAAAGTGCAGGCTCAGCAGGAAGGGCTTTCGAGCTTTGGCATAACCGTCGATGACATGGACGGCGTGACTGCCCAGCAAATCCGTCAAGTAGCCAACCTGTTCCACCTTGACGTCTTCGTCCCAAAGGTCGTTCGAGTGGGTGAAGTAGTCGACCGCGCCGCCGCGAAAACCATAGAAGTGGTCATAGCCGCTCAGCAGCGGGCCATATTTGGGCAGCAAGCCGAGATGCCACTTGCCCACGAGGGTGGTCCCGTATCCGGCCTTGCGCAGAAGCGAGGGCAGCGTGGGATGGCTCGGAGGCAAACCGGTGTCGCGTCCGGCAAGCGGCTCGTCGAGACCAATATCGAGACGGTCCTGATAGCGTCCGGTAATCAGAGCCGTGCGCGTGGCCGAGCAGACCGCGGAGTTGGCGTAGGCCTGCAGAAAGCGCGTTCCGCGCGATGCAAGACTGTCGATGTTCGGAGTGTCGAGATCGGGTCGTCCGTAGCAGGAAATATCGGCGTAGCCGAGATCGTCCGCCAGGATGAACACGATGTTCGGCGGAGCCTGGACCGATTCAGCGAACAGCTTGCCAGCGCCCGAGGCAAGCGCTGCCGCTCCCAACGCGGCGCCACGCAGCACCGTGCGGCGCGAAATCTCGGATGGACTCACGATGAAAAGCCCTCCAGCCGGAATCCCATGTTTCAATCCGGAATGCCAACAATTGTACCGCTCCTGAGATCTGCGCCTGCGGACGCCACCGAAGTGTGACTCGCAAGTCGGAATTCTCTCCGCTCTAGTCGAGCTCGCGCATCCGGCGCGTGACGTCCTGGTTCTCGCGGGTGAGGCGGAGGACTTCCTCGACGTTGCCGGCGCGCTCGGCCTGATCGATGGCAGCGCGGAGACGGCGCTGCTCCTGCTCGAGCACAGTGCGGCGGATAGCGAGAACCGCTTCTTCGACGGCGTCGGCCTCGGGCTCGGCATCGTGGACGGAGAGGAAGAGCTCGGCCAGAAGGCGGCGGTGGTCGTCGGAAGCGAGCGCGGTGAGAGGATCGGCGCCGTCGGGGCGATTGCGCAGATCTTCGACCATCGCGCGCACATCGGAACGCATGGCGGAAAATTCGCGCTCGTGCTGGTGGAGACAGCCTTCGGCGACGAGGTAGGCCTCGCTCGAGCGCGGCCCGGAAAAAGCCTGGAGGAGAGTGCGCTCGGCGTGGGTGAGCGGGTGAGCGTGCGGGGCGATGGAATCGCGGCGTTTGGCGGCGGCGTCTTTGAGCTCGGCGCGAACCAGAGCGGAGTCGATGCCGAGAGCCTGGGCGGCATCATTGGCAAAAGCGTCGCGAGCGATGCGGCTGGGGATGCGGCGGATGTGGGGCAGGAGAAAGTTGAGGGCCTCCGTTTTTGACTTCGGATCGCGCGAGGGAAAGAGGCGGCGGGCGCGCTCGACGAGGTAATCCTGATATTGGGGCGCGGCGCGGAGGGCTTCAGCGTAGGCGCGGGCGCCGCGTTCGCGGACGTAGCGGTCGGGATCGAGGCCGCCTTCGAGGGTAAGCACGCGCACTTCGAAGCCTTCTTCGGTGAGCAGGGCGATGGATTTTTCGGCGGCGTTGGCGCCTGCGGTGTCGGGATCGAAGTTGACGATGACGCGGGTGGCGTAGCGGCGGAGCAGGCGCGACTGCGCTTCAGTAAAGGCGGTGCCGCTGGTGGCGATGACGTTGGGGATGCCGGCGAGGAAGACGGAGATGCAGTCCATCTGGCCTTCGACGAGGATGGCGCCGCCGTCGCTGCGGATGGCCTGACGGGCTTTATCGAGATTGAAGAGGACGTGACTCTTCGAATAGAGCGGCGTCTCCGGCGAGTTGAGATATTTTGGGCCGGCCTTTTCGCCAGTTTCGAGCGTGCGCGCCGTGAAGGCGATCACGCGGCCGCTTTCGCCCGAGATGGGAAACGTGATGCGCTTGCGAAAGCGTGCGTAGAGCGGGCCGGGCGAGCCGTCTTCCTGCTCTTTCCAGGAAAAAAGGCCGGAGGCGCGAAGCGCTTCCGCATCGGCAAGGGACTGCAGCCGCTCGCGCAGGGCGTGGAAGGATTCAGGGGCGAAACCGATCCGGAATTTTGCGATCCCGTCGGCGGTGAGTCCGCGACCGGTCAGGTATTCGCGCGCTGCCGCGCCTTCGGGGGAGCGAAGTTGCTCTTCAAACCAGGCAGTCGCGGTTTCGTGCAGCTCAAGGAGCTTGCCGCGCTGGCGGTGCTCGACGGCTTCTTCGGGCGAAGCGAATTCGCGCTTGGGAAGGGGGACGCCGGACTTCTGCGCGACGGTGCGGACCGCTTCAGAGAATCCGACGTTCTCGACTTTCTGGACGAAGGTGAAGACGTCGCCATGCTCGTGGCAGCCGAAGCAGTTGAAGAACTGACGGCCGGCGTGGACCGAGAAGGAAGGGGTTTTTTCTTTGTGGAAGGGGCAGAGCCCGGTAAAATTTTGCGCGCCGGCTTTTTTCAGGCGCACGTATTCCCCAATAATCTTGACGATGTCGGCCTGTTCTTTGACGTGCTGGGCGAAATCGGAGGCCATGGGCGGCGGGGTTCCGGATACAGAGTACAGCGGCAGTTGGGTGGGGGCGTTTCTTGCCAGGGGTGAACCTGGCGGGTTCTTCGGGGCTGTGCGGGCGGGGTTACGTTGGTGAGGGTTGCGGAGGGCCTGTTTGGGACCGGGACGAGCTTCCGGATGAAACAATTTGCGGATTTTCACATCTAAATGATTGAGGATCTGCCCAAAAACCTCGACGCTTGCGGTCTGAAACGAGCCGAAATGGCAGAAATTGCCGGAGTTAGGCCGTTTTCATGGTATTCTGGACATCCCGGGGAGACGTGCGCCCTATGCCTGTCGGCCACTGAGCCGAACTGGCTTTTGCCTCTTATGGCCCTGACCGCACCTCGTCCACTCCAGGTGAAACAGATCCGAAATTCACGCGAGGGGACCCATCCGCTTGGCGATTGACGATAAATACGAAGCAGACATTCAGAAGCTGATCGATGCGGGCAAGGAGAAGGGCTACCTGACCTACAACGAGGTCAACGACCTTCTTCCGGGCGACGTGAACTCGCCCGACGATCTCGACGATCTGATTACAACCATTGGCACGCAGGGAATCGACATTCTCGAAGGCGGCCCGAAGATCGGCGGCACAGAAAGAGACGATTTCGAGCCCGAAGAGGGTGAGGATGTCGAACTCGACCTGACGCCGGGAACGCTGGAAAAAACGAATGACCCCGTCCGCATGTACCTGCGCGAGATGGGCACGGTCCCGCTGCTGACGCGCGAGGGCGAGGTCGAGATTGCGCGGAGGATCGAGCGCGGGCAGCTGCGCGTGCTGAAGGCGATTTCGCGTTCACCAGTCGTGATTCGCGAGATTACCGCCCTGGGCGAGGATCTGAAGCGCGGCGTCCGGAACATCAAGGAAATCGTCATCTTCGACGACGAGGAACTCACCGAAGAAGTCGTGCAGGCGCGCGTGCGGCAGACGGTTACCCGCACTGACACGCTGGTGAAGCACCAGAAGAAGGCGCAGCAGCTCGAGGAGAAGCTGGAAACCATCACGCAGAAGGCGAAGCCGCGCGAGCACCGCCGGCTGCGCTGGAACATTGCGCGCGAGAAGGTGCTGGTTTCGCGCATCGTGCGCGAGCTGAAGTACACCAACCAGGAGCGCAAGCGGCTGCTGGACAAGGTGAACAAGACGGTCGAGGCGATGCGGACGCTGGAGCGTCAGATTCGCTCGCTCGACGGCAAGTATGAACAGTCGCGCAGCGAAGAACTGAAGAAGGAGTACCGCCGGCAGCAGAAGAACTGCAAGATCGACCTGGAAAAGCTGGAGGAAGAGGCCGGCGTCGCCATCGCGGAGCTCAAGCGCACCCAGCGCGAGATGATCCAGGGCGACATGGACGCGGAGCAGGCCAAGCGCGAGCTGATTGAAGCCAACCTGCGCCTGGTGGTCTCGATCGCGAAGAAGTACACGAATCGCGGACTGCAGTTCCTTGACCTGATCCAGGAAGGCAACATCGGCCTGATGAAGGCGGTAGACAAATTTGAGTACCGCCGCGGTTACAAATTCTCGACCTACGCAACGTGGTGGATCCGCCAGGCGATTACGCGCGCCATTGCGGACCAGGCGAGGACGATCCGCATCCCGGTGCACATGATCGAAACCATCAACAAGCTGATCCGGACCTCGCGCCAGCTGGTGCAGGAGCTGGGGCGCGAACCGACTTCGGAAGAAATTGCGAAGCGGATGGATATTCCTGTGGCGAAGGTGCGCAAAGTGCTGAAAATCGCACAGGAGCCCATTTCGCTGGAGACGCCGATCGGCGAGGAAGAGGATTCGCATCTTGGCGATTTCATCGAGGATCGCCAGGCGGTTTCGCCTTCCGATGCGGTGATCAGCGTCAACCTGAAGGAATACACCTCGCAGGTGCTGCGCACGCTCACCCCGCGCGAGGAGCGCGTAGTCAAAATGCGCTTTGGCCTTGAAGATGGTTCGGAGCACACCCTGGAAGAAGTAGGGCAGAGCTTCCAGGTGACGCGCGAACGCATCCGGCAGATCGAAGCGAAGGCGCTGCGCAAGCTGCGGCATCCATCGCGCTCGAGGAAACTGCGGGCATTTGTGGACACCGTGCACGAGTAAAGCAGCAGTTCGCTGTTAACTGCAGGCTTCCAGCATTTTGAAAGGGCCGCTCCAGAGGGAGCGGCCCTTTTTATTTGCCCGTGCAACGTTTGAGGGCTGCAAAAGTATTCGCGGCAACCTGAAACGCTCCTTCGATGAACGTCACCTTCCGTGCAATGGGTGCTGTCTCCGGTTGTGCATCAACAGTGCCCCCTGTCCGGTTCCCCCGCCGCTGACAGCGATTGAAATTCAGGGAGAGGAGACTCTTTATGCCAGAAGCGAATGCGACCCACCGTCTTGAGAACAGCTTTCACCAGCCACCGCCCGGAACCAAAAAGCTTGGCCCGGCGGACCCGAACGAAGTGCTACCGGTCACGATCACGGTGCGGCGGCGGCCCGGTTCGCCGTCGTTGCCCGACCAGGAGCATTGGGCTTCAACGCCGCCCGGAGAGCGCCGGTTTCTCTCCAGCGAAGAATTCGAGGAGCGTTATGGAGCCGATCCGGAAGACCTGGAACAGGTGGCACACTTCGTCCGTGAGCGTGGACTGACGCTGGTCGACACGAATCCGTCGCAGCGGACGGTCGTAGCGTCCGGCACCGTCGCCAATTTGAGCAAAGCTTTCGCAGTCGAGTTCGCGCGGTATGAGACCGAAGACATCACCGAAAAGCCCCGCCGGCCCGTAAGGCTGCCGGAAAAGGCGCCAGGGAAGCAAAAGAAGCAAGAGGACGCCGAGAAGACCATCTACGTGGGGTTTGAGGGATACGTGCACATCCCCGAACAGCTGGAAAACGTGGTGGAAGGCGTGTTTGGGCTGGACCGGCGGCGGCTGGCGAGGCGGGCGATTGTTCCGTTCCCCACGATCACGCCGCTCACGCCGCCGCAGGTTGCGAAGCTGTACGATTTTCCCGCGACGCCGCCGCACATGCACAAGGAAACAATCGGGCTGCTGGAGTTCAGCAATCCGATGTTCGGAACGTGCGGCTATTATCCGAGCGACGTCACGAGTTTTTTCACCACGCCTCTGGGGATCGGTCCGGGCTACACGCCCCCTGGCCTGACCGACATCGGTGTGAACGGAGCTTCGAACGCGCCCGGTGGCCCCGATGACATCGAGGTGGCGCTGGACATCCAGGTAGCGGGCGCCGCCGCGCAGGGAGCGCACATCAACGTCTACTTCACGACGTGGGACGAAAACGGCTGGATTCTGGCGGTCAAACGCGCGGTTCACCCGAAACCAGGCGAGCGGCGACCCTCGGTGCTTTCGATCAGCTGGGCGTGGTCGGAATTCGATACGATCGGTGGCCTCACCTGGACCAAGGCGGTGATGGACGCGGTGAGCACGACGTTCCAGGAAGCGGCGATGTTCGGGATCACGGTGTTTGCCGCGTCGGGTGACTACGGGTCGTCGGCGGGAATAGGGGGCGCAACTGCGCACGTGGCGTACCCGGAATCGGACCCGTGGGTGACGTCGGTGGGAGGAACGACCATTGGCAACGTGTCCGGATCGTCATTCACCGAGGTCACGTGGGTGGCGTCCGGTGTGGTGGAGTTTGGGACGACGGGCGGAGGAGTTAGCGACGCGTTCCATCTTCCCTTCTGGCAGCATCACCACAACATTCCTCTGTCGGTGAACCCAGGACATCACAGGGGCCGCGGCGTGCCGGACATCGCCGGCTACGCCAGCGGCTACACGATCGTGTACTCCGGAGCCCAGGTGACGGATGTACAGGGGACCAGCGAGGCCGCGCCGCTCTACGCGGGACTGATCGCGCTGATCAACGGGCATCTGGGCGAGCGGGTGGGTTATCTGAACCCGACCCTTTATTCGCACCGGTTGCAACATTGCTTCCGGGACATCGCCGACGGGCGCAACAACTCGGACCTGGGAGCGCCGGGCTACACATCGGTGCCGGGCTGGGACGCCTGCACCGGACTGGGGAGCGTGAAGGGCCACGCCCTGCTGAAGGCGCTGGAGCACCATCGTCTGGAGGTTCATGCCTTTCGCGGCGAGGAAAGCTTCACCGGAAAGGTGGCTGGCCTGGTCTTCGACCGGTTCGGTGAGTTCGAAGGATTTCTGCTCGCCGAAATGCACGGTGGCGAGCGCAAATTCGACAGCCGAGCGAAAGAAGTGCAACAGGTGGTGGGCCGTGCCTGGTCAGAACATGTAACAACCACCGTGACCGTGCGAGACAAGGAGGCGCACGATCCGATTGCGATCATCCTGCGCGACCATTCGTAACGGTGGTTGTGACTCGTTAGTCCGGGATTTTCGTCCGGACGGAAGCCGCTCCTGGCCAGGGGCGGCTTTTTACTGTAGTCATTCCACGAAGTGGGCATAGGCGAGGACGGCGCGCGCGTGTAAAGCTCGTGGCAAGCTACCGGTTCGTACCGGTTTGTCGTTTTTTTTTTGAGGGATTCCCGTCCGCGGTGGAGTCTTCTCTTTTCTGCTCTGGATACCAACGTGCCTCATCCGATATCCGATTCCTGCCCAGGGGATCGTCCGTGACGGACGAACCCAGATCCTCCTTCGGCTGGCCTCGCCAGCGGGACTCGCGCGGCGGCTGTCTGCGCGGGCTCGTCTGGGCGGTGCTGCTGGAGACCGCTGGCGTGTTGCTCCTCGTGTCGACCGTTGCCTTCCTGGCCTACAGTTGGCGCGCGCTCCACCTGTAGTGCAGAGAATGATCATTGCACGGTTACCGTCACCTGGCTGCTGTGCGCGATGTTGGACATCGTGCCCGTGATGGTGAGGGTATAGGTGCCGGACGGGGTTTGGTTCTGGGTCCCGCCACCACCTCCGCCTCCACCACTTCCTCCTCCGCCGCCACCACCTCCGCCTCCCGAACCGGAGCTTGCGCCGACCCCGCATCCGGCGAGGATGATCGCGAGGATGCCGAGCAGGAGCATGGCCGATGCCGATTTGCGACGACGAGTTCCCGCAAGACCCAGAGGCAACGCCAGCGCAAGGACGGGAAGCATGGTCTTCCAGGGCGAATTGCTGCGCAGTGAGGACGATGTTGTGGCGACTCCAGTGGCGATGGAGGCTGTGACGCTGGAGCTGTTGAGGCCGGTGATGTCGATGCTGGCAGGATTCAGGGAGCAGGTGGAATATTGCGGAGCGCCAGTGCAGGACAGGGCGACGGTGCCGAGGTTCCCCCGAGTCCCTGGAGTTGAAGGGCAAAGGTCGCGGTTTGGCCGCTGGTCACAATAGCCGAGGATGACCCGGTGACGGCGATGCTGAAGTCGTCGCCCTGGCCCGAGAGGGCGACGGTAAGCACCGCAGGGAGGTTGGCCGCGGAGATGTTCAGGGTTCCAGTGGCGGCTCCGGCTGCGGCGGCGGTAAAGGTGACCCCAAGCTGGCAGCTCGCTGCGACCGCGAACGTGGCGGGGCAATTGTTGGTGGCCAGAGCGAAGCCCGATGTGACGACGGCGGCAAGACTGGTGAGTGCGTAGCCGCCGCTGTTGGTGACCGTCACGATCTGAGCGCTGCTGGTGGTTCCGACGGCATAGCCTCCAAAGTTGGCCGAGGCAGGAAGCGCGGAGGCGCCGGGCGGAGCGACGCCGGTGCCGCCCAGGGCGACGGTCTGCTTGCGAAACTCATCGGTGACGGCCAGCGAACCAGACTCAGCCCCGGCGATGGTGGGGACGTAGGAGACCGCGATGGAACAGCTTCCGTTGCCCTGCAGTGTAGTCCCGCAATTGTTGACTGCCGTAAAGTCGCCGGTGGCCGCTATGGCAATGCCGGTTAAAAGCTGATCGCCGCTGTTGGTGAGGGTAATCTGCTGGGATGTGCTGACGGTTCCCACCTGCTGCGCCGCGAAGGTGAGCGATGACGGCGAAAGCGCGTCCGTTGCGGGAGCCTGACCCGTACCCGTGAGCGGGGCGGTTTGTGTGCCCACCGAATCTGTAACCGTGAGCGTTCCATTTCTTGTGCCCGAGGCGGTTGGAGCAAAGACGATCCCGAGGGTGCAGCTGTTATTCGCCGCCAGCGTTTTGGCGCAGGTGTTGGCGGACACCGAGTAGTCGCCGGTCACCGTCTCACTCGTCAGTGTCGACGGTTCTCCCCCGGTATTGGCGATGGTGACGTACTGGGGCGACGACGGGGATCCGATGGTGGTTGCGGTGAAGGTAAGCGAAGATGGCGTGAGCACCATCGAAGCCGGAGCCAGCCCGGTTCCGGCAAGCGCAACGGTGAGCTGCCCTCCATTCACATTGCCGAAGACGGTCAGCAAGCCAGTTCGCGCGCCGCTCTGCGAGGGATCGAACCTCACGGAGACCTGGCAAGTTCCCTGTGGCGCGAGGGACTGCCCGCTGCAATTGTCAGTCTCGACGAAGTCTCCGGCAATGCTGACGCTGGTGATGTTCAGGTTCAGACTGCCCGCGTCGGCGAGCGTTAAAGTTTGCACCGCGCTGACGGTCTGCAGTTGCTGGCCGGGGAAAGTCAGCGAGGCCGGAAGAATGGTCGCGGCCGTGGGAGCGATGCCCGCCGTGGCGAGATCGACTTGCCAGATGCCGCGTCCCCAGGTGGCGGCGCGCAGCATCTGCGTATCGCCCTGGTTGAAACTCATCAGGCTCATCACCGGCGCGTTGGGCAGTCCGCTGCCATCTACATTCCAGCAGCCTCCGCTGAAAGACGCGCAACTGCCGACGTCCTGCGTGACATAAACGCCGATATCGAGCGCGACGTAAACGATGTTCGCGTTGTTGGGATCCACCAGCACGCTGTTAGCCGGAGCAGCGGGAAGGTTGGAGCTGATGTCTGTCCAGTGCGCCCCCGCATCGGTGGAGCGATAGAGGATGGGACTGTAGGCAGCGATGGAAGAAATGCCCTGGATGGTGACGTAGATAGTCTGTCCGGTGGGATCGTGTGGATCGGCAAAGATGCCGGATATCCCGAATCCGCCTGAATTGAACTTCTCACCATTCACGCCGGTGTTGGTCACCGGAGAGGAGGTAAGGTCGACCCATTTGGTGGTTGAGGTCGCTGTCCTGTTGACGGCGGCGGTGAAAACGTGACCTGGGACGAGCCCTCCGCCGTCAAGGGCACCAGCCATGCCTGCATAGAGCTGTTCCGCTCCAGCAGCGGATGAACCAGAGGTGACGGGGGCCCCGGCCAACACGTTAATCTCGGCATTTCCATCGCAGGACGATCCCTGGCCCTTGTCGAGCATGGTGCTGAGCAGATTGAGCTGGCTCCAGCCGACGCCGGTGGCCGGCCCGCGCCAGACCCGGCAGGTGCCCACAATCACGTCCGCCGTGTTCTGGGGGTCGAGAATCCAGGGAGCCGGGATGGTCTGGAAATCGTTGTCGACCTGCGCTTCGCCGATGGCCACATTGCCGAACCCAGCGGTGTTGCAGGAGGTCCCTTCGGTGCAGCGGTTGATGCCCACGCCGAACTCGGAAGTGGCGTACCAGTTTGCCGGATTGACCGGATCGATGGCCACACCATCGCCTTCACCGTCGAGAACCTGATCCCATGCCGTCCCGGCTGAAGCGGGAGCAGCGGTACCCAGACCGCCGAGCGCGGCGAGCCACGTCGAGGGATTATTCGGATCTTCGGCGAAGTTCTCCACCTGCGCCAGAGAGCCAAGCCCGGCGTTGAGATTCTGAAAATGCCGCGGGTCGTCGCTGGAGCAGGCGGGCGCCTGCTGGTTGACGGCATCGGTAGAGCGCCACAGGCCAGCGTCGTTGCCGAAGTAGAGAAGGCCGGTGGCGCCGAAGGTCGTGTCGACGGCGTGCTGCGCGGGAGCAACCTGAGCGGCCGTGCAGGTTTGCGTGTTGGTGGCATTGCGCCAAGCGCAGCTATTCGCCAGGCTGCATCGAAAGATATCTTGTGTGCCGGCAAAGAGGAGCGTGTCCTGCTGTGAGGGCACCGCCGCCAGCCAGAAGTCATAGTCGGCCTGCGCGATGGTACCGCTGCCGGCGGGGGTCTCGAGAGATTGATCGGAAATACGCGTGCCGAATTGCACGATCGAGGAGGAGCACCCGCCAGAGGTGACGTGGCAAACGTCCCGCCACAGGCCCTGGTCGAGGTTATTCTGATCCACGGTCAGGGCGAACATATCGCCGGTGACCGGTTGAACCGCGAGCACTCCCTGAAAAATCGGACAAGCCGGCGAACCCGACAATTTTGGATTGGGAGGACATAGGGTGGTGGTCAGGTTGGTGCCAGGCTGGTTTGCAAGCCGGGTCCAGGTCATGCCGTCGGTGGATTCGTAGTATCCGTGAAAGCGGACGGCTGCGTAGAACCGACTGCGGACGGGGTTCCACACCACCGACGTCGCCGGATTGCTGACAGTGTCTGAGTACTGGTCGGTCTGAATGATCTGGGTGCCGTCTTCGATCGTCGCCAATTGCCAGCTCACACCAGCGTCGGGGGAGTAATACAGGCCGTAGGGGCTGGTGTTGCTCCAGGTCCCAACGTCCCCCGCGTTTCCGGACTCGGTTACAGCGGCAACCACGAGGTCGGGACTGGTCGTGCTCCATGCAAATCCGGCAAATGCGCTGCCGAGGAAGCTGTAGGGCAGCCCGGGTGAATTCAGACCCGTGTCGGTTTCAACAATAAGGTCCCAGGTCTTTCCTCCATCGGCGGAGCGAAGAATGCCCGCGCCATACCAGGAACCGTTGCCGGTACTGGGGTCGCCCGTGCCGGCGAGGATAACGTTGGTCCCGCCGGGCTGCACCGTGATTGCGCCAATGCTCAACGAGGAGAGGGCGGCCACGGACCATTCGCTCAACGTGTCAGTGAGCGGAATGAAACTGACACCGGCGGCGCTGCCGGCGGCGTTGGTGGATTTCCATACGCCCCCGCCATCGGAGCCTAAGTAGACGGTGTTTCCGGAAGGATCCGAAGGATCGGCGGCCAGACTGGTGACCGGGCCCGTGACAAGATTCCACGCGGCGGTGCTGACCTGGGAGGGTCCGACGGGCAGCCATGTGGTCGAGGGCAATGGGGTCGCCTGGGCCCGGATCATGGCTGCATGAGCGGCGCGCGCCCGAAAAAGGACCAGCGCAGGAATCGCGTTGCCGGGGCGTCGACGCGCCAGGAAGGGAGCCGCACGGCGATCCGTGTTTGTTTTTCCCGATGCCGCTTGCTGAACCGGCAGCGCGGGTTGCTGGCCCCACGCGGCCAGATCGCTCAGGGTTGCGCGCGCTCCGAAAAAGAGGATCGCCGTCAGGATATAAGCGCGGAAGCTTCGGCTCTCGGCTGGCTTGCCGCCGGTCCACCGTTTTGCTGGGCCCAAAGGTACGCCTCTTCGCAATCCCGGCAGGCGAAGTTAGCTCCCGACTGTGGTAGCAAGGGTTCGGTGCCGCGGGCTGCGCCAACGAGATGTTGTGACTATTATTCAGACCATGGGAGCGGATGCGGACGTTACGTTCGTCAGGGACACGTTCCCCAGGTACCGCGAAAACCCGCTATGGGAATAGCACGTGAGCGTCAAGCGGGCGCGGGATTGGGCCAGGGGGCGGGCACAAACCCGCCCACGAGGATACAACGACAGGAGGGTTTACAGCTCCGGGTTCAGGCCGGAGGCGTAGGCGCCCGGCGGTATCACCGGATGGGTTTCCGCGGTTGGCCAGAATTTTCCAGTCATCACGCGGGCCGCAGCTTCATACTGAGTAATCGTCTCAGCGGATTCTGCCTGCGATTCTTCCGTACTAAAGATGCACGCGCTGGCGGTTCGCCACAGCACCTTCAGGTCGCTCACCAGGGTCGCCGTGCGCATGTATTCGAGATCCAGCTGGGCTTTGGCCGGCTTGACGAACATCTCATAGAAAGTTTCGAGCTGATCTTCCGGGATCTCGGAAAGAAATTCTTCTTCCTTACGAAACGCCAGGGTGGCCACTCCGGTGATTCCAGGACGGCACGCCATGTGCAGCGCTTCATGGTGCGGAAGCTTGGGCCGTGGGCCCACCAGCGACATATCACCGCGCAGGACGTTCCAGAACTGCGGCAGTTCATCGAGCTTATAGCGGCGCAAAAGGGCGCCCACCGGGGTGATGCGAACGTCGCCCGTCACCGTAATCGATGAGTTGCTCCCTTTCCTGGGGCACATGGAACGAAACTTGTACAGAGTAAATTCTTTGCCATTCCGGCCCATGCGCTTTTGACGGAAAAGGATCGGACCCGCGGAGCCGAGGCGAACCAAAAGAGCGGCGCCGGCCATGAGTGGCAGAAAGCCGATCAGAGCGAGGGAAGCGAGGAGGATTTCCAATGCACGGCGCAGCGAAGAAAGCGCCCAGCGACTTGCATCCCCGGCGGTGCCCGCGCGTGCAGCACCCGCCCGTGCAGAATCGATGTGCTGAACGGGGGATCGCAGAGACCGTCCAGTAGAAGGAAGGTGCGCAACCGCTTCAGCTCTGTCAGCGGAATCCGGAGTAAGAATATTTTCGAAAGAAAGCGAGCTCATTCCACCCATCACAACGAACGCGGTATTCTTGACCTTCGCAAACCTTAAGGAAAGCAGATCAGATTCCGGCGGGCTGACAATGCTGGATTGCGATGTTACTAAACTGTAACCAGTGATGTTGCGTGTTTCAGTGGTTGCAGTATACCAGGGATGCTACTTTTTCGATCATCGTTTTTGAACTCTGGAGCACGATTGTCACGCCAGTGTCATTACGACAATAACCTTGCCAAAATGGGCATCTCAATCCCCCAAAGGTATACCCAGGTACTCACCCTACGGCACCATGCTAGACTGTCCCCACAGGGATTACCCCGCACGATTCAATGAGACAAACCGCTTCGCGGCGCCAACTGTGCACCCTTTCCGCTACGCACATCAGCCCCGTATGATGAATCGACTCGTTTCGTTTGCGGCGGCCGCGTGCATTACTGTCGTGCTGCACGCTGGTGCACAGGACAACCTCCCGGGCACTCCGCAAAACCCGTCCAGCACCCCGGACTGCAGCGATCCCCTCCTGGCGAACTCGTCACAGTGCACCAGCCAGAATCAGAACCCGATTTCGCTGTCTCCAGGCAATCCGTCCACCCAAAACGGTGGTCAGGCCCCCCTCAATTTCAACTACACAGACAACGAGAATCTGACGCGCCAACCTGCAAACAGGAATCAACAGCAGCCACCGCTTCCGCCGGAGCCGCTGACCGAATTCCAGAAATTCGTGGCCTCCACCTCCGGTCAGCTGCTCCCTATCTATGGAGAGAGCCTGTTTCGGCAGGTTCCGTCTACGTTCGCGCCGCTGGACATGGTTCCCGTGCCCCCTGACTATGTCATCGGCCCGGGCGATGAGCTGCGCATTCGGGTTTGGGGACAGGTGAATTTCCGCGCCGACGTGCGCGTCGATCGCTCGGGCGAGATTTACCTGCCGCAGATTGGCCAGGTGCAGGTCGCCGGGATGCCGTCGGCGGCGCTGGATGCGAAACTGCGCGCCGCGATTGGAAGGGTCTACCGCAACTTCGACCTCACCGTCGATGTGGGGCAGATTCGCGCCATTCAGGTGTATCTTGCCGGCGAAGCCCGCCGCCCCGGCGTTTACACCGTAAGTTCTCTCAGCACTCTGGTCGACGCGCTCTTTGCCAGCGGTGGTCCGTCGGCGGCCGGATCCTTCCGCCACATCGAGCTGCGCCGGGCAGGCGCTCTGGTCACCGACTTCGACCTCTACGCACTGCTGGTGCACGGCGACAAATCGAAGGACGTGACGCTCCAGAACGGCGATGTGCTGTTTATCCCTCCGGTGGGCCCGCAGGTGGCCATCACCGGCAGCGTGAAACACCCGGCGATCTTTGAGCTGCGCGCCGGCGACTCCGTGGCCGAGGCGCTCGCGGATGCAGGTGGGGCCTCCGTGGTGGCGGCTCAGGCACGGTTATCCATCGAGCGCACCGATGAACATCGCGACCGCTATGCCATGGAGGTAGCCTGGGATCAGGCAGGCCTCGCAACCACACTCGCCGACGGCGATCTGGTTCATGTTTTCTCCATCATCCCGATGTATCAGAAGACAGTCACGCTGCGAGGGAATACTGCGAATCAGGGTCATTTCGCCTGGCATCCCGGCATGCACGTCAGCGATTTGATCCCCGATAAGGACTCTCTGATTACGCGCAATTACTGGTGGAAGCGCGCGCAGATGGGATTGCCGGCTCCGGAGTTTGAGCCGCTGCAGAATTTCCAGGATCTGCGCCAGCCCACTTCTCCCACGGAATTGCCGCGACGGCAGCTGATCCAATCTCCTGGCAGCAACGGAACGAACAACGGCGGAGCGAACACCGGCCAGCCTTCCCAGGGGTACGACGAACAGAACTCCGGCGAGAACCCGGCGGTGTCCGGCCAGAATCAGTCCGGTTCCAGCACAATCACGGGGACGACGAGAAACCTTTCGGCAGCGCAGCGCGCGGGCAGCGCCAGCCTGGGCGCCGAACAGCCCACCTATTCGCAGGCTCCCACGACCATGCGCACTGAGGTGGGCCCGTTCGCGCCCGAGATCGACTGGGATTATGCCGTCATCGAACGGCTGGATCCGGCCACCCTGAAGACAATCCTGATCCCCTTCGATCTGGGAAAGCTGGTGCTCCAGCATGACGCTTCCCAGGACCTCGCGCTGCAGCCCGGCGATATTGTTTCCATTTTTTCTCAGGGCGACATACGCGTTCCCATTGCGCAGCAAACCAAGTATGTCCGTCTGGACGGAGAGTTCGTGCATGCCGGCGTTTATACAGTGCAGCCGGGCGAGACCCTGCGCGATCTGGTGCTGCGCGCCGGCGGGCTGACGGCCGCCGCTTATCTATACGGCTCAGAATTCACCCGCGAATCCACCCGCGCGCTGCAACAGCGGCGAATGGACGAATACGTCCAGACACTGGAGATGCAGATGCAGCGCGGCAATCTGGCGCTGGCCTCGTCACCCGCGACTTCCGCGCAGGATCTGGCCAGCGGCGCCGCCGCTCAAAACAGTGAGCAGGAGCTGCTGGGAAGGCTGCGCCAGATGCGCGCCACCGGCCGCATTGTGCTGGAATTCAAGGCGGGCAGCAGCGGCCTCGATGTCCTGCCCGACATCGCCCTCGAGGACGGGGATCGTTTCGTGGTTCCCTCCGTGCCGGCCAGCGTCAATGTCGTGGGGGCGGTTTACGATCAGAATTCCTTCCTCTATGAAACCATCCGGCGGGCCGGCGCCTATCTCCGCCTGGCGGGCGGCCCCAACCGCGATGCCGACAGAAAACATATCTTCATCATTCGTGCCGACGGATCGGTGATCAGCTACGAAGCGGAAAAAGGAATCTGGGGAAACGAATTTGACAACCTCCGGATGAATCCAGGTGACACCATCGTAGTTCCCGAGAAAACCTTTAAACCCTCAGCGTTGCGCGGATTTCTCGACTGGTCACAGCTCTTCTCGCAGTTTGCTTTGGGAGCCGCGGCGCTCAGCGTGATTCAGTAGCGACGCGGGCTCACCCTCTTAACCTGTAAGATACGGTTAACGGGTCCCCCCGGGCTTCGCTCAATTCATGGCAACAGAAACACGCTATCCCGACCTGAAAGAATCATCCGGCGTTCCCCCAGCGTCGCAGGCGGCGAGCTCTCCCCGCGGTTCTGAAGAAGAGATTTCTCTGCTCGATCTGCTGATCGTTCTGGCGGAACGAAAGTGGACCATCGCACTGGTCACCCTTACCTGCGCCATCCTGGCGCTGATCGTCTCTTTTCTCCTGCCCAAGCGGTACACCGCGACGGTCATCCTGCTGCCCCCGCAGCAGAGTTCCTCTCTCGGCGCCGCCTTGAGTTCGCAGCTCAGCAATAGCCTGGGTTCGATGGCTGCTCTGGCCGGGGGCAGTCTCGGCATCAAGAATCCGAACGACATGTATGTCGCCATGCTCACCGGCCAGACCGTTGAAGACAGAATGGTGCATGACTACGAGTTGCAACGGGAGTACCACAAGCGATACGTCTCTGACGCGCGGAAGGCTTTCGAGAAGCACGCCTCCGTCGATGGCAGCGGTAAGGACGGTTTGATTCACATTTCGATCGAGGATCCTGACCCCAGCCGTGCGGCCCTGCTCGCCAACGGATATGTGGATGAATTTCGGGAACTGTCGCAGCATCTTGCCTTCACCGAAGCAGAGCAACGGGCTAATTTCTTTTCAACGCAACTGGAACAGGCCAAAGACAATCTGGCCAACGCGGAAGTGGCGCTCCAGAAGACGGAGCAGTCGACCGGCCTGATCCAGCTGGACAGCCAGGCAAAGGCGCTGATCGAGTCCGCGGCCAGCCTGCGCGCGCAGATCGCCGGCAAAGAAGTCCAGATCCAGGCCATGCAAACCTATGCGACCGGAGAGAACGCCCAGCTGGTCCAGGCCCAACAGGAAGTGGAAAGCATGCGGGCGCAGCTGGCCAAACTGGGTGGATCCGAAGACACGGCGAATTCCCTCATCGTGCCAAAAGGCAAGCTGACCCAGGCAGGACTGGAGTATGTGCGCAAGCTTCGCGATGTGAAGTACTACGAGACCATTTTCGATATTCTGGCGCGCCAGTTCGAAATTGCCCAGCTGGACAAAGCCCGCGAAGGAGCGATGGTGCAGGTTGTCGACCCCGCCGTCCCTCCCGATCGCAGGTCTTTCCCGAAACGAGGCCTCATTACTCTCATTGCCACGGTTGCGGGATTTTTCCTCGGCGTTGTGGCGGCTTTTTGTCAGGCGGGCTGGAGCCGCTTGAAAGAGGACCCTGAAGCCGGCGCGAAGCTCGCCCTCTTCCGCCGCGCTCTTGGCACAAAGTAACCGGGAACCTGACCCTCAGCGTGCGAGTCACTCCTGGTCCGGTAAATCCCTCGAGCCTGTCACAGCGAGCTTCGCCGAGGCGGCTCCTGTGTTCGCGCCGGGCGAGCTTCCCCCGATAAATATCTGATAGTCCCCCGCGCGAACCGCGCGGCGGCCTGCGTCGTCGACCTCGCTCAACTCCCGAGCATCCAGGTTGAAATGCACAATCGTGCTGGCATGAGGGGCCAGGCGCACTCGCTGGAAACCTTCCAGGCTCCGCAGCGGGTAGCCCTTTCCTGCCGGAGGAATGAGGTAAAGTTCGGCCACTTCCTCCCCGGCACGGCTCCCTGTGTTCGTCACAGTCACTTCCGCAGCGAGCGGCTCGCCTGCCTTGAGCGCCGAGGACGATAACTTGATGCCAGAATATCGAAACGTGGTGTAACTCAACCCGTACCCGAAGTTATACAGCGGTTGACCGTCAAAGTAGCGGTAAGTCCGGTTCTTCATGCTGTAATCGGTGAACGGCGGAAGCTGGCCGTCGGACGCATAGAAGGTGATCGGCAGCCGCCCCGAGGGATTTGCCTTACCCGTCACGATGTCAGCGATCGCCTCACCCCCGGCTTCGCCTGGATACCACGCTTCGAGCAGCGCCGCCGCATGATCCTTAGCCCAGTTCATGGCCATTGCGCTGCCGCTCATCAGCACCACGACGACCGGCTTGCCCGTCGCGGCTACGGCCTCGAGCAATTCCTGCTGGACTTTCGGCAAATCGATATCGGTGCGATCGCCGCCGGCAAATCCGTCGACGTGAACCGGCATCTCCTCGCCTTCGAGATTAGGGGAGATGCCGACGAAAGCCAGCACCACGTCGGAACTCTCAGCCGCGCGGACCGCCTCGTCGCGCATTGCTTCCGCCGGCGCCTGCCATTCCAGCTCGACGCCCGCGCCGAGAAGTGGGGCTTTGAAAACGTAGTCGACCCGGATCGCGTGTTCATGAGTGTCGCTGAGGTCGACTTCCACCGCCGGTTCACGCTCTCCGCGCCGCGCGGGCGGCGCATGCTTCATGCTGTCGTACACTTCTTTGCCGTCCAGCCAAAGCGCGTACGTCTCCTGATCCCCGCACCGATAACAGCCACTTCGCCGCAGTGACAGCGTGTATTTCCCCGGCGCCGGTGCCGCGAACACTCCCGTCCAGCGAACGCTGTAGCCGGTTTCCGGCACCTTCGGTCCCGGGCTCGCCCCATTCCAGTCGAAGTCGATTTGCTTGTCGTTGCGGGTGAGAACCGGGTCCCCGGAGAAGGTCGGATTGTCGAAGTATTCTCCTTTCAGGCCCGACTCTTTCGAACCCGCTTCGGGGTGCAGCGCAGTCCGCGGGATCACGATGGGTAACTCCGCAACATAATTCGACCCCTGCGCATACGCGACAACAGCCTTCCCACGCAGTGCGTCTTCGATTCCGTCGACGGGCAACGACGGATGCGAGGGGATCGCGTTGTAGTTGCCTTCGATCGCCGCCAGAGACGCTGCGTTGGGTCCGATCACCGCGACGCGCTTCAGTCCGGGCTTCAGCGGCAGGATGCCGTCATTCTTCAGCAGGACGATGGATTCCTGAGCCGTTTTCAGTGCAAGGGCGCGATGCTCCGGCGAGTCAACTGTGGAGAAGGGAATCTGCGCGTACTTCACCTCAGCGGGCGGATCGAACATGCCGAGCTTGAAGCGGGCGGTGAAGAGGCGGCGCACGGCCTGGTCGATGGCGGCCTCGGGGATGAGGCCCTGGTGAACCGCGTCGACCAGGGCTTTGTACGACTGGCCGCAGTTGGTGTCGGTTCCCGCCTCGACGGCGACAGCGCTGGCGTGGGCGACATCAGCAGAATAATGATGGCCGCTCGCGGAGTAGAAGTCGGAGATGGCCCCGCAGTCGGAGGTGACGAATCCCTGAAAGTTCCAGGCGCCGCGCAGGTATTTGTCCAGCAGCATGGTGTTGGCGCAGGCGGGCACACCATCAATCGCGTTGTAGGCGCACATCACCGAATCGGCATGGCCTTCCGTCACCGTGGCGCGAAAGGCCGGGAGGTACGTGTCTTCCAGATCATGGGGCGTGACGTCGACGTCGAATTCGTGGCGCAAAGACTCAGGCCCGCTGTGCACCGCGTAATGTTTGGGCGTGGCAATCGTGCGGAAATATTTCGGATCGTCGCCCTGCAAGCCGGTCACGAAGGCTACGCCCATGCGGCTGGTAAGGAAGGGATCCTCGCCGTAGGTTTCCTGCCCGCGTCCCCAGCGCGGATCACGAAAGATATTAATGTTCGGCGACCAGATGGTCAGGCCGTAGAAGATGTTGTGCAGGTTGTCGCGCATGGCCTGCTCGTATTTCGCGCGCGCTTCAATCGAGATGACAGTCGCCACCTGATGCTGGAGCGGCGTGTCCCAGGTCGCTGCCAGTCCGATCGCCTGCGGAAACAAGGTCGCGTAACCCGAGCGGGCAATGCCGTGGAGGCCTTCGCTCCAGTAGTCGTATTCCGGCACGCCGAGGCGCGGGATTGCCGCCGCGTGGTTCTCCATCTGCGACACTTTTTCCTCCAGCGTCATCGCCGAGACCAGCGCGTCGACCCGCTTGTTCAGCGGCTGCGAGGAGTCGAACCAGATTTGTCTCGAAGGCTGTGGATTCGTCTGAGCGACGAGGGCCGGGACCAAACCGGCGCAGAGAATTACGACTGAGCGCTTCATACCATTCAACACAGCTTTGCTCCTGCTGGAGAAATTTTGCTTTGGGTCAATCTGTGGCCGCGATTCTGATCAATCGCCGATCTTACCAATCCCACAACGTTCCATCGAGTTTGCGCAAGACGGGCAGGTACGCGCGCTGGTACGGATACTGCGCAGCGAGCTTCTCGTCGAGTTCGACGCCGAGGCCGGGCTTGTCGCCCGGATGCATCGTGCCATCGTCGAAGCGATACGCGTGCGGGAAAACGGCATCGGTTTCCTGGTTGTGCGGCATGTGCTCCTGGATGCCGAAGTTGTGGATGGCCAGGTCGAAGTGCAGCGCCGCCGCCATGCAAACCGGCGAAAGATCCGTGGGGCCGTGGCAGCCGGTCCGAACCTGGTAAAGGGCGGCAAAGTCGGCAAGCTTTTTCAGTGCCGTGAATCCACCGCCGTGCGTCAGCGTGAGCCGCGCGTAGTCGATCCACTGATTGCGGATGAGCTCGTGGACATCCCAGATGGAGTTCAGCACCTCGCCCGTGGCGATGGGCGTGGTGGTGTGCTCGCGAATGACGCGAAAGCCTTCCTGGAATTCCGCGGGAATGGGGTCCTCCATCCAGAAAAGATGAAACGGCTCGAGCTCCTTGCCAAGGCGCGCGGCTTCGATCGGGCTCAGGCGATGGTGGCAGTCATGAAGCAGATGGAGGTCGTCGCCGAACTGCTGGCGCACCCGAGCAAATAATTTCGGGACGTGGTTGAGATACTTTTCCGTCGACCAGCGACTCTCAGAAGGCAGGCCGCGCTCAGCGGGCTCGTAGGGCGTCGCGCCCTGGGGCACGCCATACGTCGCGTCGAGTCCGGGAATGCCGCTCTGCACGCGGATCGCCTTGTAGCCCATCTTGACGTGGCGGGCAACATCGTCGCAGGCTTCTTCAATGCTGGCGCCGTACGCGTGCGCATAGACAAGCACGCCCTCGCGGCTGCGGCCACCGAGCAGGTTGTAGACGGGCGTGTTGAGTGCCTTGCCCTTGATATCCCACAGCGCCATGTCCACCGCTCCGATGGCCGCCATGGTGACCGGGCCGCGCCGCCAGTACGCGCCGCGATAGAGGTACTGCCAAATGTCCTCGGTCTGGAAGGGATCGCGATCGACGATGCAGGGAATCACGTGCTCGCTGAGATAGCTGGCGACAGCCAGCTCGCGTCCGTTGAGCGTGGCGTCGCCAAGACCGTAGATCCCTTCGTCGGTTTCAACCTTCAGCGTGACGAAGTTGCGCCCCGGCGAGCAGACATTCACGGACGCGTGTTTGATCTTCATGGTTGGGCGGTCCCTGTCTTCGCGTTCGCTGCGGGCACGATTTCCATATAGTCGATGGGCGCCGGCTCGCCGTCGTCGGGTTGGCCTTCAATGGTCAGCACATCGCCAGGCCGCAACGGCACATCACGCAGAGTGTAGCGCGTTGAAGTGTCTCCGTTCGGCGCCTGGCCGGGAAGCGTGTTGTCGGCAGCCCAGGTGGCGACGATCTGCTGGTTCAGAAGCAGCCGAAACGTCGAGGCCCCCTGGCGGTAATCGAAATACTGGACCGCGACGTCGTACCACCCGGCGGAGCGATCGAAATGCGCAGTCGCCGTGCAGGTCGTGCGTTCGCTGCACACGTACGCCTTGCCTCCCGAAGCTGTCTCCCACGGGTTCACGTCGACAGGCGTGTAGCCGATCAGCTGCATCTGCGCTGCGATGATGCGGTTGGGATCATGGTCAATCCGGTGGCGATCGTCGGCGATGCCCGACATCTTCTCAAACCAGCGGTTGATCGCGTCGCGCCACACGATCGCGTGTCCGGCTTGATATTCCAGCAGGCCCAGAGTTTTGTCGTAGCGCTCGGGATCGATGAGCCCGTCGAGCGTCCGCCACTGCCGGACGAGCCCGGCAGCTTCATCGGCTCCCTGATAGTGGTCGTCGTAGAGGGTCTGGATCACGGTCTTGCCCGTCTTCAGCCGATAGGTGTACGGCTCATGATGCATGAAGAGCAGCAGAGAGTCGGGGCAGGTTTTCAGCGACGTATACATCGCGGCGACTGCGGGCGGGTATTGCCCGATGAACCCCGTTCCGGTCCCGACGCTGCGGTCCATCCCGACGCCGTCATGATCGGCGCGGATCCACTGACCCCAGCCGTTGTTCTCCTGCGACTGCGGCGCGGGGCCGTAGTGCGGGCCGGTAATGTTGGTGAGGGTTTGCAGGCCGAGCGGGCCGGTGTAGTGCTCGTAGATTTGCCAGGACGAGAGCAGCATCTGGCTGACGGTCGATACGACTTTGGGGTCGTTGCCGAAGGTCAGGCGCGTCCAGTCCGCGGCAATGGTCTCAGCCGTGGTGTTCGGGTTCCAGGCCAGTCGGCCGAAGCCGTAGAGGTTCGCCATCGCCAGCGGATGCGCGAGCCAGTTCGCATCGAGACCCACGTTGGCCACCCCGACGTACCCGCCCAGCGGGCGATGGAAAGTCGTGCCGTCCACAATATCCTTTAATAAGGTAGTGCTGTTGTCCGCGCGCAGATCGAAGTCGAGGTAACTCTTCCACATTGTCGGAAGAAAAACCAGATGCCGCTGCTGCCCCAGGTATTCCTGGGTGATCTGCAGCTCAACAGCTTCGTTCGTCTTCTCGAGTCCTGCAAACAGCGGCGACACCGGCTCGCGCACCTGAAAATCGATGGGGCCGTTCTTGATCTGGACGATCACGTTGTCGGCGAACTGACCGTCGAGCGGATGAAAAATGTCGTAGGCCGCGCCGGCGCGGTCGGCCTTCAGGTCGTTCCAGTCGAGGTGATGGTTGTAAACGAAGGCGCGATACAGCACGATGCCGCCATGCGGCTTGAGCGCGGCGGCGAGCATGTTGGCCGCGTCCACCGGCGTACGGCCGTACTTCGACGGACCCGGCTGGCCTTCGGAGTCGGCCTTGACGACGACGCCAGCAAAGTCCGGAATAGCCGTGTAAATCTCGTCGATCTTTGCACGCCACCACGCCGCGACTTTTGCATCGCCGGGATCGAAGGTATCGAGGCCACCAATCGCCTGCGAAGCGTTGATGGGCACAGAGATGGAGAGCCGCACCCCCCACGGGCGGAACTGATCGGCAATGCGCGCGACGCCGCGCATCATTTCCGGGGTGAGGATTTTGGGATCGGCGTTGACATTATTAATGGTGCATCCGTTGATGCCGACCGAAGCCAGCAGCCGCGCATAGTCGCCGGCGCGCGTCAGGTCGGTGCGCACCGATCCGTTGTCGAAAAAGATAGACCGCCCCGCGAAGCCGCGCTCGATGGTGCCGTTGAGGTTGTCCCATTGATTGACCCAGCGCACGGGAGCGGCGGGCGACTCGCTCCCCGCGAGGGCGGCAAAGCTCTCGCCGCGGCCGATGCCGGAGAGCACGTGAAATGTTCCATAGAGAATGCCGCGTGGGTCCGCGCCCGCGATCAGCCATGCATGACGGCCGTGCGCTTCGACCACGCTTACGGCGAAGCCTTCCGCGCCAAGCGACGGAGCGCGATATTGCGGAAACGCCGCGTGCAGCTCTTCAGTGGTGCCGAGCACCCAGGCATCCTCATTCGGAAGAGTCGCCTCCACCCGCAGCGTGCGGCCCAGCATGGAGCGGACGCCGCGCAACATCTCACTTTGCGCACTGGCAGCCAGCTCGGACGAATCCAGTTTCACGATGGCCGCAGGCATGGACTGATAGCTCGAGGGAATCCCGGCGGCGGAAGGCGGCGCGTACCGCAGCCATCCCTGAGAGCCGTTTTCGGCGTGCGCTGCGAGCGTGCCGGAGAGACCGGCGATCAGAACGAATGCGAGGAAGGCGCGGTTTCGATCAACCATGACGGGGGCAAATCGCTGAAGAGCCATTTTCGCAGAACCGGCCACGATTCTATCGGCGGCGCAGCCCTGGAAAAAAAGAAGGGTCGGGACTGTCGAGGGTCCCGACCCGGAGGATCTATGCAGTCAGATCAAAACTGGAACCGGCCGCTGAACTGGAGCGAACGGGCGCCCTGGGTTGGAGAGTAGCCGGGTCCGAAGCTGGTGATTTCGCCGAAGGTCGAACTGCCGACCGTCGTGCCCGGGTTGCTGTTCAGCAGCGCGTGGTTGGCGACGTTGAACGCCTCAAAGCGAATCTGGAACTGGCTCTCGTGGTAAATGGTGAATGAGCGGAACAGGCTCGCGTTCGCATAGGAGACGCCCGGTCCACGGAATTCATTGCGGTTGGTGGTGCCGAAATCCGGCGGCGTGATCTGGGACGGGGTTTCTGTAGCGGTGTACGTTGGCTGGGTTGGGTTCGCAAACGATGAGGGATCGAACCATATCTTTCCCCCGCTCACCGGATCACCGGCGATACGGGAGTGGCCGCCGAGCTGATGGTAAGGCGCAACCAGGTTGGCGTAGAGCGGCTCGCCCTCTGCGTTGGCCGTGTTGCTGTTGGCGCTGACCGTGAACGGAGTGCCGCTGATATGGCTGAACTGCCCGTTCACCTGCCAGCCGCCCAGAACCGCGTTGCCCACGCCGTTGCTTGCCCAGCCGTGGCCGCGGCCGAAGGGCAGGTTATAGATGCCCCAGAGTTCCAGGTTGTGGGTCTGGTCGTAGGCGGCCGGAGCCCGGTTGCGTGCGTAGTAGGCCGGATAGTTCCAGGCCAAACCGTTCGAACCCGATCCAGCGCCGTTGTCCTCAAGATCGATCGCCTTGGAGTAGGTGTAGACCACACCCAGCTGCGCGTAGCGTCCACCGTTGTAGTTGAGCTGTGATTGCAGTCCGTTGTAGTCGGCGCTGAAGAGCGGCTTCACGTAGCCGATGCCGCCCGTGTTGTAGCAGGTCAGATTCATGCTCCCCGTGCACCACTGCTGGTTGACGATTTCGTTCGCAGCGAAACTGCATTTACCGGTAAGCCCGGTGGACGGGTTGTAGTAGCCGTTGGCCATACACGGGGAAGAACCGCTGGGCAATGCCGAGGAGTTCAGATAGCCGGTCTGCACCAGCTGCCGGACGTCGTGCGTGCCCACATAGCCAACGTTCGCCACCATTTTCCATCCGAGATCCCGCTGGACGAACAGATTCCAGCTCTCAATGTAGCCGCGGTGGAAGTCCTTGGTGACGGTGGTAGTGGCCCCGCTCACCGGCAGCGATGCGAAGCCGGTCGAGTAGTTCGGAATCGTCAGAGCGGGAATGCCGTAAGTCAGGGTCATCGGCGTGTTGCTGTTGGTCGGATCGATGGCTATCGAATCCGCGCCCGAACCGGAATACTGCGGATTCAGGTCCATCGGGAAGGAGTCGCGCAGGAAACGCAGGCTGTCCGGATCGGAGGTCAGGCCGCCGCCCGTGCGAATGACGGTTTTGTCATTCAACCGGTAGGCGAAGCCGAGACGCGGTGAGAAGAATCCCCACCCCATCGACAAACCGGAGTTCTCCGGCTCACCGCCGACACCGCCGACTTCCACGTTGCCGGTCTGGGGCAGGTTCGGGTCCAGAACATACACGCCGGTGTGGTCACGGTAAGCCGGCGGATACAGCTCGTACCGAACCCCGTAGTTCACCGTCAGCTTTGAAGTGGCAGTCCACTGATCCTGCGCGTACGCACCGATCTCCGTCCAGCGAATCGCGTTTGGATTGGCGATCTGATGCGCCGTCGTGACCGCTTCGCCGGTGCCGTTGTTCGGCAGGCCCAGCAGGAAATCAGCCAGCGCGTTGTAGTCATAAATGCTGCTGGCCGCTCCCTTTTGGCTCACGTCTCCAGGTCCGAGGGTCATGCCTCCCTGAAAGTAGAAGCCGCCGCGCGGATTATTGATGCCGCTGCCGCTGGTGGGCTGGAAGTGGTTCAGGTCGAAGTGGTAGTAGGTGAACCCGTACTTGGTGGCGTGCTTACCATGGGTGTAGCTCAGGTTCACGTCGCCGGTGAACTGGTTATCGCGGAAGAGATAAGGATTGGCGCCCTGCGCGTTGCCGAGAGTGGCAAACGTGCTGCCGCCCTGGATCTCGAAGATGGGCTGGCCGACATAATTGGTGCCAACTCCGTTGGTGCCGGGAATCTTGAGCGTGTCCAGTCCATAGTCGCCGAGTTTTAGGTCGAGCAGCGATTGCGCGCCGGTGACCTGGCGTGTGTAGCCGAAGTCTGCGTCCATGACCAGGGCAGGACTAAAGACATGGCTCATGCCGAGTCCCACGTTCTGGATGCGGCCGGACGCCGCGCCCGACTGCCCGCCATCCAGAGCAGCGCCTCCCGCGTTGCCCAAAGGCTGCGGGTCAAGGATGGAAAAGGGCTCGATGCTGTACTTGCCCATCACCTGCGTATTTTCCGTGGGAAGGTACGTGATTTTCGCGTCGTTGGTGTTGCGGTTGTAGGCGAAGGTTGCGGTGCCCAGGTAGTCGTTGGACATCTGATTCGCCAGCGTCGTCGGCGTCACATTGGGCGTGACAAGCGTGGCGATCGGCAGCAGGTTCGCGATCATCGTTGACGCCGCAAACGACTGGCGCGATGCGGGGATGCAGTTGCAGCCGTATTCCGACAGGAATGTGGGGCGAGAGCCAACCGCCAGATAGGGACCGGTGCCTCCGGGTTGCGGGTCGTAGAGAGGATCGAAGGAGGCCACTTCGGTGAAATCGCCGCCCACCATGGCTGCGTCGGGAATAGTCAGCGTTCCGGATTCCAGCTGCCGGCGCGTGGTGCGTTCAAAATTATCGAAGAAGAAGAGCTTCTTCTTTCCGGTTAGGACTTTCGGAATATAGACAGGGCCGCCGATGTTGAAGCCCCACTCATTGAACACGTTTTTTGGAACGGAGCCGGTTGGGTTGCTGGCGCTGGTCAGCGACGCTTGTGTCGCGGTGTAGGAACGCGCGTTGATGGCGCCGTCCTGGTAGTATTCCCACCCAGTACCGTGGAAGTCGCGTGTGCCGCTCTTGGTGGTGATGTTGATCGATGCTCCGCCCGCCAGGCCTTGTTCCGCGTTGAAGGAGTTCGTATCGATGTTGACGTTCGCAATCGACTCCGCCGGCGGAACGTACGTGATGATGTACGGCAGCCAGCCGTAATAGTTCATCGCGCCGTCGATCCGGGTCGTGTTCCCGTTGTAGTTCATGCCGTTGACGTTGGCCGAAATTGACCGCGAAGGATTGGCGGCCGTTGAGTTCTTTTCCTGAACCGCGGCCGCGCCCGGGATGATCGTGTACAAGGCCTGGAAGGTTCGTCCCTGGCTGGACGTGAGCGGCAGCGCTGACAACTGCGTCTCCGTGATCTCGTGGTTGACATCGGCGGTTTCAGTTTGCAGTACCGGCGCCGTATCCGTGACGCTGATGGTTTGACTTACGCTCGCCGCCTCCAGGGAGATATCGATGCGCACCACGCGATTGACGTCCACCACCACGCCATGCTCGCTGAACGCCGCAAAGTTGCCGTTCCGGCCCACCGCCACGGTATACGTACCCGGCAGCACGTCTTCAAAGCGGTACTCGCCGACCGCGTTTGCGGTCGCCGCTCGCACTTCGCCGGTTCCCTGGTTGGTTAGGGTCACGCTCACCTTCGGAACTACGGCGCCGGTTTTGTCGGAGATGGTGCCGGTCAGGGTCCCGAAGAGCGCTTGGCCTCTGACGGTTGCCGTTCCCACCAGTGCCGCCGCCAGCAGGATGAGCAGCACCCACTTCCGCGTCGTCAACCTCCCCGTTCTCAATTGCATTTTTGGCCTCGCCGACATACGTTCCTCCCCAAAAGTGAACCGATTGTCCGTGCCCCAAATCAATCCCAGCTCTTGAGTGCGGCTGTTTGCCGGAAGGTCAACCGCCAGGCCAGTCCCGTGAGTGTCCAGGCCTGCAGCAGATTCCCTCCGATTGAGCAGGGCATTCGCGTCGGTTTAATATGCGTCCCGAACTATAGGAGGCCGTTTGCCAGATTGTCAAGGCTTTTGAGCTGCAGGTTGCAGCATTTGGGACGAGCGTGAGCCGGCGAAAGGGCAGATCGGTGGGCGAGCTAGACCTTAGGCAGTCTGAACCTGCAGCGCATCGACCCCGTCATCCTCGCGTGTCTCCCCCTGGGGAGTATGCTCGAGCGCCAGCCCGCGCTGGAAAACCAGCGCCGCCGCGCCCCGCAGCCGGGCAATCTCGCTCTCATGTGTGGGCCGGATCAGCGGCGGGTTCCCCGCCAACGTCAGCTTGGCAGCTTCCTTCTCAATGACCGGACCGAAGCGGTGCCATGCCGAGGTGACGTCTCCGGCGATCAGGATGGTGCTGGGCGCAAGCGCCGCGATAATCATCCGCAGCCCTCGCCCGATCCACATCGCCTGCTTCGCCAGCGCCTGCGCCGCCGGCGGATTGCCTTCCTCCGCCAGATTCAGCAGCTCGTGGAAGCTGACCGCCCGGCCTTTGGGCTGCAGCTCACGGAAATAACGCAGCGCCGCGCGGCACGATGCGAATGTCTCCCAGCATCCGTTCTGTCCGCACGCGCAGCGCGGTCCCTCCGGATCGATGGGAATGTGCCCGAACTCGCCCGCCATGCCGTGGAGACCGGAGATCAGCTGGCCGTTCGCAAAAACGCCGGTGCCCACGCCTTCCGAGACGGTGACCAGCACCGCATCGCGCACTCCATCCATGCGCGCGAACGTCAACTCCGCCAGCAGGCACGCAGTTGCGGCGTTCTCCAGCTTCACCGGAAGCCCCATCCGGGTCTCGATAAATTTCTTCAGGTCGAAGTCCGGCCAGTGCAGGTTCGGCGCAAAAGTCAGCCGCTGCGTGCCCGGATCCACACGTCCAGGCAAACTGATGCCGATCCCTTCCGTCGATTTTTTCGGCACCGTGCGGCGCATGCGCTGCATGCTTTCGATCACCAGCCGCGTCGACGCCCCGGGATCGGAAGTGAGTGGCACCATGGCTCGCGAGAGCAGGCGTCCGTTCAGATCGACCACCGCCACGATGGCCTGGCGCGGATGAATATCGACCGCGATGGCCACCATATCCTCGTTCAGCCCGATCAGCGTGGGCCGCCGGCCGCGCGGCGCCGAAGCGATCGACCCCTCGCGCACCCACTTTTCACGAATGAGCTGCTCGACGATCTGCGAAACCGTGCTGCGCTGCAGCCCCGAGCGCCGCGCCAGGTCCGCGCGCGAAATCGGCTGGCCGGTCCGGATCAGCTCCAGCACAATATCGCGATTGATGCGCCGTGCGGTTTCGCTCGAAGCCAGCTGAACATCGGTCAGGTCAACGTGGCGCATACCACGCACGTTCTTGTGGGCGCCCCCCGCGCCTTGTCCCGACGCTTCTGTCTGCGGCCCCGGCACCGTTCGTTCCTCCCTGCGTCGTCTGCTTCCGCGGCTGCCGCCTCGGAACAACCTACAACTCTACACTGGGAAACCCCTGCTGCCAGCAGGGAATTGGCGCAGCTTCTATTGATTCACGCCGCTGGCCAGAAATCCCCCATCCACCACCACAATCTGGCCGGTGATAAACGAAGCGCTCTCCGAAGCCAGAAAAACAGCGGTGCCGACCAGTTCCTCCAGGCGTCCATAACGCTGCATCGGCGTGCGCATCAGCACCTCGCGGCCGCGAGGGGTATTTTCGAGCAGCATCTCATTCAACTCGGTTGGGAAAAATCCCGGCGCAATCGCGTTCACGCACACTCCGTGCCGCGCCAGCTCGACCGCCAGCGATTTGGTCAGCGCGCCCACCCCTGCCTTGCTCACGCCGTACGGCGCGACTTCGTAAAACGCGACAAACGTCGCCAGCGATGCGATGTTGATGATCCGCCCCCACCCCTGCTGCACCATTCCCGGCGCCACGATCTGGCACGCGCGAAACGTCCCGGTGAGATTCGTCTGCAGAATCGCGCGCCACGCCGGTTCGGGAAACTCAAGCGTGGGCAGGCGCCGGGTGGTCCCTGCCGCATTCACCAGAATGTCGACCTTCCCAAACGCCGCGATGGTCTCCGCGTGCAGGTGCTCCAGCGTGCCGCGCTCCAGAACATCCGAAGCAATCTCCAGCGAACGCCGTCCTTTTGCGCGAATCTCCTGCGCCACCTCGGCGACCTCACGCGTCCTCCGCGAACTGGCCACCACATCCGCTCCCGCTTCGGCCAGCCCAAGAGCAATGGCGCGGCCAATGCCCGAAGTTCCCCCAATGACCAGCGCAACCCGCCCGCTCAGATCGAATCGGTCCCGTACTGTCTCCGCCGTCATTCGCGTCCGGTCTCAGCGCTTTCCCTGCTGCAGAATCGCAGGAATATAGAAGTGAAAGAAACGGTCCGAATCCGAGTCGAGGCAAACCTGCGCGTTGGGTTCACCCGCGACGGGCCTTGTGTATCCCTTGTCGTCGATCTCGATGTGCATCGGCTGCGTTGGGCACAGCGCCGGGTCGACCGCCTCCGCCACCGCCATCGCATCGAACAACGTCGGCGTCGCGTTGCCCGTCGACGCGCTCCACTCCATGTAAAGAGACAGCAGCGCGTCCGTGGTGGGCGTTGCCTGGCGGAACAGCGTGTCCCGCATCGTTTCATCGAGCTTCAGTTGCGTCGAGTCGAGCGGCATCATCTCGATGGGCACGCCGGAGGCAAACAGCTTCCGCGACGATGCCGGGTCCATCATGATGTTGTATTCCGGTTCGGGTCCACGATCCGGCAGATAGCCCAGGTCGCCATAACGCCGATGGATCGACCCTCCCATCAGCACAACCCTCTTCAGCTTGCGAAACGTCGCAGCATCCCGATCGATCAGCGCCCCAACATTGCTGAGCGGCGACACCGCGATCAACGTAATCTCCCCCGGATTGCGCCGGATCGCATCGAGCGTGAAAGTGGTGGCGTCCGGCCAATTCCTTTCCGGCTCGACCTCCGCCCACCGCGCCTGCGTAAAGGTCGATGCGGCCTGGGTCTTCGGTCCCGCTGCAACCGGAATCTCTCCATGCCCCATCGCTTGCAGCAGACGCTCCGCCAGGCGCGCGCGCAGATCGGTGTTGCCCCATGCTGTGGTCACCCCGATCACCTCCAGCTTCGGGCTGGAAACCGCCAGTGCCAGCGCAAAGGCATCGTCGATGTCATCGCCAATATCGGTGTCGAAGATAACTTTCTGTTTTGCACTGGGCGCTGTTTGCCCCACAGCAGGGGCGCCTTGCCAGCATCCCATGCTCGAAACAAGCGCCAGGCCCACAACCATGAGCTTTTGCCCGATGTGATTTTGTTTCATCTCTCTCAGTTCCCGCGCGCACAACTGCGCATCCTCACCGCAGTCTATTCTTTCGCGTAAACGGGGAGAGCCCAAAATATTTCCGTAACCGCCCAACCCTCCAGCTGTCTAATGCGCTGAATGGACGGAAACGATCACTCCGTTGTCCGGGCCGTGCTGGCCGGGGACAAGGAAGCGTACGGCGCGCTCGTGCGTGCCCATAGTTCCGCTGTCTTCCGAGTGGCGTTTCGCATTAGCGGCAATGAAGCCGATGCGGAGGAAATTGTGCAGGAGACGTTTCTGCGCGGGTATCAGCGGCTGGCCAGCTTTCAGCTCCGCTCCGGATTCGGCACCTGGATCTACAGGATCGCAGTCAACTGCGCCCTGAACCGAATCCAGTCGAGCGGCGTCGCCGCGGACTATCGCCTTGGAGAAGAAAGCGATCCCGAGCAAAAGATTGTCCAGGTCGCCGCTGTCACCGCCGATCCTGAGCGCTCTCTGCTAAGCCGCGAAATTGGTACCGCGCAGTCCATGGCGATGCAGCGGTTGACGGCCACCGAGCGCACCGCATTCATTCTGCGCCATCTGGAGGATCGCTCCACCGGCGAGATCGCCAACGTGTTGGGTATCGCTCCCAACGCGGCCAAACAGGCTGTTTTTCGCGCGGTTCAGAAATTGCGGCGAGAGCTGGCTCCGCTGCGGGGGAACGCATGACGCACCTGAGCGAAGAACAACTGATCGCGCTGTATTACGGTGAGGCTGCGGGGGATCGTGATGCCGCGGCTCATCTGCGGACCTGCCGGGAGTGCTCCGCTCGTTCTTCGGAACTGAAGCAGGATCTCGAAGGCGTCCGGCCGGTGCTGGTGCCACAGCGTGGAGCTTCGTATGGCGAGGACGTATGGCAAAGGCTTCGTCCGGCGCTGGTGGCCTACGAACGCCAACCCCGAAGCTGGCTGTCTTTGATCCCGTGGAAAGCGGCGGGACTGGTCGCAGCGTGCGCTCTGCTGATGGTGGTCGCGTTTGTCGGCGGCCGTTTTTGGGAGCATCGGTCGAGCATCGCGAAAACCGCCGGCAGCGTGACTGCGCAACCTTCGCAGCGCGTAGTGCTGGTGGTGCTCACCGATCACCTCGACCGGACGGAGCGTTTGCTGGTTGCTCTCGAGCACGCCGATCCGGACGACGCGACCGAGAATTCCGAACTGCAGAGCCAGGCCCGTGAGCTGCTCGCCTCCAATCGCCTCTATCGCGTGAGTGCCAGTGAGGCTGGTGATGCGGCGCTGGCGGGAGCGCTGGACCGGCTGGAGCGCGTGCTGGCCGAGGTCGCCAACGATCCCAGTCTCAGCGCGGCCGATCTGGATCGACTGCGGAAAGAAATGAACACTGAAGGCATCCTCTTCGAGGTTCGCGTCCTGCTGTCGAGGACACCGGATCAGCAGAGCGGTACCGAACATGCAAAGGGAGCGACCATCTAATGAAAATTAAATTGCTCGTAGCTGTCGTTTTCGCGGCCGTGCTTTCTGTGGCGCCGTGGTCTCTGTATGCCGAGGAACCGCAACCCACACCCGCTGCGGTCGATTCTGGAGCCGCGGGCGACGATGCCAGTCTTTACGCCGACGGCACGAAGGCGATCAACGAAAGCCGCTGGTCTGACGCCGTGGGTCTTTTCGACAAAGTGGCCCAGCAACACGGAGAGCACGCCGAGGGCGCGCTGTACTGGAAGGCCTATGCCGAAAACAAGGAAGGCCAGGCGGCCAGCGCGCTCAGCACCTGCGGCGAGCTCCGGCAACGCTATCCAAAGAGCCGCTGGATCGAAGAATGCGGCGCCCTGGAAATTGAGATTCGCGGCAAGAGTGGCGATCCCGTTGCTCCCCAGGCCGAGCCGGACGAGAACCTGAAGCTGCTCGCGCTGAACGCGCTCATGCAACAGGACCAGGCCCAGGCCGTCCCCATCCTGCAGAAGATTCTTAGCGGCAATCAGTCGGAGGAACTCAAGAGCCGCGCGCTGTTCGTCCTGGCGCAGAGCAATTCGCCCGAATCGCAGAACCTGATCGGTCAGATCGCGCATGGACAACAAGGACCCGCGCTCCAGATCAAGGCCATTCGCATGGTCGCGACCGCCGGGGGCAAGCGCGCAGCCGACACACTCGCGGATATCTATCTGCACAGCACCGACCCCGACGTGAAACGAGTCGTTCTGCAGTCGTACATCATCACCGGAGACTCAGCGAGGTTGCTTGCCGTGGCGCGCCAGGAAACGAACCCTGACCTGGTGCGCACCGCCGTTCATACGCTGGGCGCGATGGGCGCCGGCTCCGATCTGCTGACCCTGTATCGCGCCTCGAACAGCGAGGAAACCAAAGCCGACATCATCAACAGCTTCATCGCCAGCGGCCACAACGGCGTGGCGTCGCTGAACGAGATCGCCGGCTCGGAGCAAAATCCTGAGCTGCGGCGCAAAGCCATTCGGAACCTCGGAATCGCTGGCGGAATGTCGGCAGCTCCAACCCTCGTCTCCGTCTATCAGAAAAATTCCGACACGGAAACGAAGAAGGCTGCAGCCCAGGCGCTGTTCCTCGCCAACGACGCGCACGATCTGGTTGCGCTCGCCCGCGGCGAAAAAGACATGGAAATGAAGCAGTACCTCGTCCAGCAGCTCAGCCTGATGCACAGCAAGGAAGCAACGGACTACATGCTCGAGATCCTGAACAAATAGCAAGGAGCTGTCCCCATGAAACCAAACCTGTTCGCCATTTTCCTTCTCGGCGCTTCTCTGCTGGCGGTCGCACAGCAGCAGCCGAAGGTCGTCAACGCGCAGTTTCACTCTGAGCCGGTCGGCGCAGGACTGTCCGCGACGGTGGACCGATTTCAGCATGCGAATGGACCACTCTGGCTGGGCTATCAAGTGCCTGCTCTTCCGGGGTCACATTTTTCTGTCTGTTCGGGGGACTCCGAATCGTCGATGGAGGATGGATGTTGTGGTGAATATCGATTAGAGGATTCCGATCACAGCTTCCAGTCCTCCAACGGAAACCCCCGGGCGGAAACCAACATCGACGTGCTGTTGCGCATCGATCAGGGCGCGGTTGCAAAGATTCGCTTCGTCGGCGCCGGGTGCCGGCTCGACGCCGGCGGCCGGCCCTTCACCTGGTTGACGGACGTGCAGCCAGACGACAGCGTTGCTTATCTCGCCAGTCTGGCGACAGCAGGGAGCACCCATCGCCTGGCTGACGAGGCTCTTGCCGCACTCGCCATGCATGCAACTCCGAAGGCTACAACGCAGCTTGCTGTGCTCGCTGCGTCGAGTAACCCGCTCTGGCTGCGAGACAAGGCCGCCTTCTGGCTGGGCGCCGAGCGCGGTCACGATGGCCTTCTCGTCCTCGAAAAGTTTGCGCAGACCGATACCGATCCCGAATTCCGCAAAAAACTCACTTTCGATATTTCCACGAATCACGACCCCGCCGCTGTGGACGATCTGATCCACATGGCCAAATCCGACAGCGATACCGCTGTGCGCGAACAAGCCCTGTTCTGGGTGGGGCAGAAGGCGAGTGCAAAAGCGGTGGCCGCCCTGAAAGACGCGGTCGAAAACGATCCCGAAGTCGCCGTGAAGAAAAAGGCTGTCTTCGCTTTGAGTCAGCTGCCGAAAGACGAAGCGGTGCCGGAGCTGATGCACGTAGCCGAGACGAATCGCGATCCGGCCGTTCGCCGCGAAGCCATTTTCTGGCTGGGTCAGACGCACGATCCCCGCGCTCTGCAGTATTTCGAGCAAATCCTGGCGCATTAAGAACGCACGAACCAGCATTATTTTCCGATGCAGAACGTGGAGAAGATCCGATTCAGAATATCTTCCGCCGTCGTCTCTCCCGTGAGACTGTCGAGCTGGCGCAGTGCCCCGTACAGGTCCAGCAGCAACATCTCATGGGGAATCTTTTTGCCGACGGCTTCGCGTGCCGCGCCAAGCGCTGCCACCGCTCCGCTCACCGCCTCGAAATGACGCAGGCTCGTCAGAATGCCCGATTCGCTTTCGCCCGCCGGATTCCGCACTAACTCGGCCAGCGCATCCCGCAGGGCCGGCATGCCCTCCCCAGTCAGCGCCGAAGTCGTCACAGCAAGAAGCGGCAGGTCAGGCGCCACGTCGGCTCCGGTGTTCAGATCGGACTTGTTGTGCACCACCAGCGCCCGCCGCCCCGCCAGCGACGCAATCAGCTCCCCCTCGTCATCGCGCAGCGGAACCGAAGCATCGAGCACCACCATTACCACATCCGCTTCGGCCAATATCTCGCGCGTTTTTCGGACGCCGATCGCCTCCGCCTCATCCTTTGCCTCGCGCAGACCCGCCGTATCCACCAACTCCACCGGAATACCACCCAGCGAGAGCCGATCCGTCACCAAATCGCGCGTAGTTCCCGGCGTCGCGGTCACGATCGCCCGCTCTCGCTCCAGCAGACGATTGAACAGAGACGATTTTCCGACGTTAGGCCGCCCCACAATTGCCAGACGCAGTCCCGCGTGCACCATCCTCCCATGCTCGAACGACCGCGCCAGCTCGCTCAGTTCGCCGGCAATTGTATCCATGCGTGTGACAATTTCCTCGTCCGGCGTCACTTCCACATCGTCTTCGGCGAAATCGATGCCTGCCTCCAGCAGCGCGATCAGCTCCACCAGCTTTTGTTTTGCCGGCTGCACCCGCCGGGAAAGCGCTCCGCCCATCTGCTCCGCCGCGATGCGCGCCTGGTAGAGCGTCTGCGCTTCGATCAGGTCCCCCACCGCTTCCGCTTGCGTCAAATCCAGCCGCCCGGCCAGAAATGCGCGCTCCGTGAATTCCCCCGGCCGTGCCAGCCGCGCTCCTCCACGCAGCGCCAGCCGCACCAGCATGTCCAAAATTACCGGCGAACCGTGCGCGGCAATCTCCACCAGGTCTTCCCCCGTGTAAGAGTGCGGCCGGGCAAAATATGTAACCATCGCCTCATCTAATTTGCCCTGCGTCTCCGGATCGACCACCTCCGCGAGGCGCGCGCGCGCAGCTTCCAGAGCGCCGTTGGTGCGGATCAGCCCGCTCGCGATTTCCAGCGCATGCGGACCCGACAGCCGCACGATGCCGATGCCGCCCCGCCCCGGCGGCGTGGAAATGGCGACGATCGTTTCCTGCGCGATCGACTCCCGTTCTGTTGTCTGTGGATGAGGCTGCACGCTGCCGCTCCCTCGCCCTTGCGCCTCGCAGGAATTTCTTGCCCCACGAATTGTGAGTTAGCGGCGCCGTCCGGAGTAGCGTTCCTGCCTCGGTTCGCCCTCCCGATGCGCATACCCCTTCGGATACGCCACCACATAGCGCCGCAGTCCCTCGCCCGTCGAAGCCGTCTCCAGATCAGGGTAAGCGCGAAACGCCAGGTGCAGCATACGTCGTTCGCGTGAGCTCATGGGCGCAAAGCTATACGGTTGCCCGGTACGTTTCACGCGCTCCGCGGCGGTTTCCGCCGCCAGTTTCAACTCACGCGCGCGCAGAGCCTTGAAATTCTCCGCGTCAAACGAGATTCTGTCGTGCTCCTCATTCTCCAGACGCAGCACTTTGGCCGCCACGTGTTCCAGAGCGCGCAACAACTCTCCTCCGCGCTGCGTCAGCAGGCCGGCATCCGGTCCGGCAAGCTCGACGTAGATCTCCCTCGCTTCGAGGCCTGCAGGATCGGCCGCCCCCGGGCCCGCAGTGATGCGGAATTTCAAGCGCAATCCACCCAGACGAGTGAGCGTTTTCAGCAAATCTGCGATCTTTTGTGCTGCCTCGGAGTAGTCGTCGATGGGCATTGAATCTTGGTAGGTTATCCCGACTTATTAGATCACGTTAGCGAAGCCCCAATCCACTATTCCTGAGGCTGCGCAAAGTTAGTGCCGGGCGCTGATCGCTTTGACCGTTTTTCCTGCCCGTTTGGCCGCCCTTTTTGCCGCAATGGCGCGCATCTCGAGTCCCATGCTGGTCCGATTCATCACCAGTTGCTGCGCCACACCCAGCAGATTGCTGCCCGCCCAGTAGAGCGCCACTCCCGAGCCGATGTTCCACATCATTACCCCGAAAACCGCCGGCATCATGAAGGCCATCATCCGCTGCTGGCTCTGGTCCATCCCCGGCGAGGGCGTAAAGAACTGCGACAGAAACATGGAGACAATCACAAAGATGGGCAGTACGTGCAGCGCATCCGGTGCCGACAAATCCGGCAGCCACAACCAGTGCGCCTGGCGCAGTTCGATCGCATACATCAGCATCCGGTAAAACCCGAACAGCAGCGGATACTGCAGCAGCATGGGCAGGCACCCGCCGAACATGTTCACGCCCTCCTTGCGCTGCAGGTCGAACATCTCCTTGTTCATTTCCTGTCGCCGGGGGTCGGTGGTCTTGTACTTCGCGTATTTCGCTTTGATGGCTTCAATCTGCGGCTGGATTCGCTGCATCTTCAGCGACGACTTCATCATCATGAAGCGCGTCGGCAGCATGGCCACATTCAGGATCAGCGTGAGCACCAGAATCGCCCAGCCCCAGTTCGGGATGCCGTGCACCACAAAGAAGCGCAGCACCAGCAGCATCGGCTTCGCGATCCAGCCCCACCACCCGAAGCTGACGACGTGTTCCAGGTTTTCGCCGCTCGCCGTGTGGACCGTCCCCAGCAGTCCCAGCAGTTTCGGCCCAACAAACAGGCGAGTGTGCAAATCGCCGCCATTCGTGCCCACTGCCGTGCCGAGGATGGAGACCTGATCCACCGCGTTGGGATCCGGATGTGCCGGGTTCTTCGGCAGACCCAGTGATTCATGCAGTGTGACCAGGTTGGTGTCGGCCGGCGTATCCGGCATGAAAATCGCCCCAAAATACAAATCGCTCACGCCCGCGTAGTCATACGAACCGTGCAGCGTCTCGCCGCCCACCACTTTCTTCGCCGCGGTTTCGTCTGACTTGCCGTTCTCCGAGTATGCGAAGTAGGCGCCCGCGTATTGCTGCAGCGTAGTCTGATCGCCAAGCCCCGATGGCCACGCCAGCAGCGCCGCAACCGGCGCGCCATTCTCCGTCACCGATACGTCGGCGTCGATCACATAACTCGTATCGAAGTGGAAGGTCTTGCGAACTGTCAGCCCGCCATACGAATAGTCGAAGCTGAGCGAGCCTGGCGCGTTGATCGCTCCAGTGGCCGACGGCACGTAGAGCACCGAGTCCAGTCGGCTCTTCAGCCCAGCGTCATACGTCCACAGCGATAACGGCAGCCCGAATTTCGCCGCGGCTGCCGGATTCACCAGATCCAGCGGCTGCTTCTGGCTGTCGTCCCGGTATTTCTTCAGCACCCACGACTTCACCGCGGCCCCGCGATTCGTGAACGTGATGCGATACAGCTCGTTCTCGACCACCGTCTCGCTTTCACTCGTCGCCTGAATTGTGTTCGCAGCCGGTGCCGCGGCGGCCTTTCCCGGCCTTGTCACTTCCGTCGGCCCTGCGGGACTTTCCGCATTCGTCGTTGAGGCGGGCGGTGCGACCGCGCTGCTCGTCGCAGCCTGGGTCTTTTGTTGCGAGGGCGTCGGCTGCTGCGTCTTCTTCGGCCCGAAGACCTGGAACGCAACAACCATCAGCACAAAGACGATCATGAAGCCGAACAGCGACTTCGAATCGCCGCCCATGCCTCCGCCGCTGCTGCCACCCTGATTGGGATTTTGTATCTCTGCCAAGAATTCCGCTTCCTGAGAACTTAGTGGACTTGCCCGGCCCGAATGCTCGTCGCGCCGCTGTGCTTCGCAGGCACCGGATCAAAACCGCCGCGGTGCAGCGGATGGCACCGCAGCAGCCTGCCCAAAGCCATCATCGTGCCCCGCACCAGGCCATGCTCCGCAATCGCAATCGCCGCATACTCTGAACACGTCGGCTGGAACCGGCACGCACCGCCCGCCCCCGCCACTGCATGCAGCGCCGGAGAGACAACACGCTTATAGAACGCCAGCAGCGCCCCTGCGCTCGCGTCCCTCGGCCGCCGCGCTGCGTTCACGCTCATCGCTGACCCTCCGCGCCATCCGCCACGCTCGCAAACACCCGCGAGACCTCGCGCTCCAACCGTGCGAATTCCATTTCCAATACTGTCTTTCGAGGATGCAGCACCACATCCACGCGGGCAGGCAGTTCGCCCAGATGCAGCCGCACCGCCTCTCTCATACGCCGCCGGATGCGATTCCGTTCCACTGCGCCGCCCAGCACACGGCCCGCCGTCAGTCCCACGCGGGGCGCCGCGCTGGTTGCGTCCTCGTTCGATCGTGCCCGAAAAAAGTAGCTCATCGATGCCGACGAATACCTTCGGCTCTCCTGGTACACGCGCTGGTAGTCCGCGTGTTTTCGCAGACGGGCGCTCCGCCAGTCAAATCTAGCCTCCGGCATCTCTCCATTCTTTCGCACTTTCGGGAGTGGCGGGCGAGTGATGATCAAAATCCAGCCGCCTGAACGGAACGGGATACAAACCGTACGACTTAGTCGCGATAACCCGCGCTGACTGAAACACGCTTGCGGCCCCTCGCGCGCCTCCGCGACAGCACTGCGGCGCCGCCCTTCGTCTTCATACGGCTGCGGAAGCCGTGTGTCTTCGAACGGCTGCGGCGATTCGGCTGAAATGTGCGCTTCGGCATGGAAATCTTGCTCCTGAAATGCTTTGGATTGGCCGGCCTGCGCCCTGTCTTTTCGCTGCCTTATCCAGGCGCGCAACCGCTCTCATCGGCCGCGCAACCACTGAGACTTTGGCCTCACTGCGGCAAGTGTTGAGTATATCGCATCGCTTTCCCCGTCGCAAAAATCGCGGCTCACGCGCATTTTTCACCACCATCGGTGCAACTTTCGCGCAACGAAAATTTTCTCTGCGCATCTCGCTTCTCTTCGCCTTTTCCTGTGCTACTATCGGCAACGTTCACTTAAGATTTTTTCGACGCTTTGCGGTTGTCGGAAGAATTTGACCGTAGCTCCGATGCGTGACAGATCGGAGCCACTCCCGGCCAGTACGGATTCTGCTCCTGAACTCGCCCTGCTTTCACTTCCAGGGTTAACCTTGGGCGTTTCTGTTTTTCGGCTTCGCGGCGCCACCGGTCACTTTCGATTTCCCGGCGTTTGTCACAAGAGGATTGCGCATGTCTTTCGCCGTTACTTCTTCTGTCGCTCTCAATCCTTGGGTACAAATCCTCGCCGCGCTCGAAAAAAAGGTCAATCGCCAGTCCTTCGACACCTGGCTCAAGCCCACGCGCTTCAGCTATGTCCGCGAACGCATGCTCTTTGTGCGTATTCCCACTCCCGAATTCCGTCATGTCGGCGATCGCTACGGCGACCTCATCCAGGAGGCTATCGAAAACCTCCGCCTGGAATTCGACGACGTCACCTTCATCACCCCCGACGAAGATCCGACTCTGCCCCGCGCTCGCGAAGACGGTGGATTCGCGCCGTCTTCCTCCACGCCCGTTCCCCCGCACGCGAATGGCGGCGTCCGTCCTCTTCATGGCGGACCCCAGCAATCCCGCTTCGACTGGTCGACCGCAGCCCAGCTCAATGCTCGTTACACCTTCGACGGATTCGTCTGCGGACCCGGTAATCAGTTCGCCCGCGCCGCCGCCATGGCCGTCGCCGAGCAGCCCTCCAAGGCCTACAACCCGCTTTTCCTCTACGGCGGCGTGGGCATGGGCAAAACGCATCTCATGCACGCCATCGGTCATGAGATGAAGTTGCGCCAGCCCGGCGCTTCCATTTCCTACGTCTCCGCGGAGAAGTTCACCAACGAGATGATCAGCTCCGTGCGCTACGACAAGATGACCAGCTTCCGCGACCGCTTCCGCACCGTGGATCTCCTGCTCATCGACGACATTCAGTTCCTCTCTCAGAAAGAGCGCACCCAGGAGGAGTTCTTCCACACCTTCAACGCGCTCCACGACAACATGAAGCAGATCGTCATCGCCTCAGACCGGCCGCCGCGCGAGCTGGCCGAGATCGAAGACCGCCTGCGCAGCCGTTTCGAGTGGGGACTGATCGCCGACATCCAGCCGCCCGACCTCGAAACCAAAGTCGCAATCCTGCAGAAAAAAGCCGAGAGCGAGCACGTTGTCCTGCCCATGGACGTCGCTCTCTTCATCGCATCGAATGTCCGCACCAACGTCCGCGAGCTGGAGGGCGCGCTCGTGCGCCTCGTAGCCTGGTGCGGCCTCAATGGCGTCGAGATCGTGCTCCCCACCGCGCAGCAGTGCCTGAAGCAGTTCATCGATACCCAGGTGCGCAAGATCACGATTGAGTCGATCCAGCGCGCCGTCGCCGAGCAGTTCGGCATGCGCGTCGCCGAGCTCAAGCAGAAGAACAACTCCCGCGCTGTCGTGGTCCCGCGCCAGATCGCCATGTATCTGGCCAAGCAGCTCACCGAAGCCTCCTTGCCGGAAATCGGCCGCCAGTTTGGCGGCAAGCATCACACCACCGTGATGCACTCCATCGGCAAAATCGACGAGCAGCGCCGCAACGACAAGAACCTCAACAGCACCCTCAATAAACTCCAGGAAACCCTCAACGGGTAGCGCCGTCAGGTCGCCAAACCTGCAAAGAACAGAGGTAGGCTGTTCTTATGCCGCGTGAAGCCGCACAACTTCTCCACGAAGCACTCGAGCTCCCTGCTGATGCGCGCGCCGCCTTGGCTGACTTTCTCCTCGATAGTCTCGATACGGCCGAGGATGCGGATGTTGAACAGGCCTGGCGCCACGAGATTGAGCGCCGCATCGTCTCTCTCGACGAGGGGAGCGCAAAACTCGTTCCCTGGGAAGATGTCCATGCCCGCTTGAGCCGCCGACTACAGCGTTGAACCAGCGCGTCTATTTCCACGAAGCGGCCGAGGAAGACCTGGCCGCAGCTCTTGGTATCGAGCCCGAAGTGAACGCGCTGCCGCTCACTTCCTGGATGAGATTTCACGCTCGATCCAGCGGGTTTCGCAATCCACTCACCAGTTTCCGTATCTCGTCGGCACCGCCCGGCGAGCCTTGCTGAGCCGGTTCCCCTTTGCTCTGGTCTTCCGCGAAACCTCGCGCGGCGTTGAGGTGCTTGCCGTGGCTCATGCCAAACGACGGCCCGGCTATTGGCGCAATCGTCTATCTTCGCAATGAACGCCATCGCGCAAACTCTGCCTGAACTTCTTCTTCCGTCGCAAAGTCCCCGCGGTCGGCGGCGGCTATCCCTTCGTTGATCCGCGCGAGGTCCGCTGCACTGATCATTGGCGCTGCGGCTTCGCCGCATTCGTCGCAGTCCCGTTTTTCGAAATCCCCCGGGCTCATGATCCTCCTTCCCTGTCTCGACGCCGCACCAAACTACCGATTCACTCTCTGGAAAAAGCCCGCACTTCCGTCGTCTCACCGGTCGCCGCATTGCTTCGATCCGTGATTTCCGTAAAGCCTAGCCCCAACAACCTGCTGACACAGGCGGGGGTTTGCCCCGGGTCGTGGAATTCGATGATCAGGTTTCTGATCTTTTCGAGCACGCGATCCGAACTCGAACCCAGAACCTCATACTCCGCACCCTCGATGTCGATCTTGCAGATATCGATGTCATAGCCCTTGAAATATTGTTCGTAGAGCGCCTCCAGCGTCGTGGTCCGGACCGCAACATGGGGCGCAGAAGAATCGGCTCGGTTGCGATCGACGCTGAGCCCCGTTCCGCCACGGCTCGGCTCCAGCAGAATCTCGGAGTCCGCAGGCATGCCAGAGACTGCCGCGTTCAGTCCCGTCGCCTTATCACCCATATTGGTTGCCAGATTCACCAGCAGACGCAGCCAGGTGGGCCGATTCATCTCTACGCAAACCACCTGGGCCAGGTCGACCTTCGCCAGCCGCAACATCAGCGGAAATCCGCCGCCATTGGAGCCGAGGTCCAGTACGCGCCTGGGACCGCCTCGATCGATCTTCGGTAAATACCTCTTGTACATGTCCGTCGTTAGGCACGCTCGCGTCCCGTTTTGATCGCCTCCGCGGTGATCGATCAAAATCTCAAGTCCGCCTTTGCGATACACGACAAGCCCCGTCTCCCGATCGAACACTCGGTTCAGCAGCAGCGTCGGCCAGTTGTCAAATTGCAGAAAAACCCGCAGGTTGGCCAACATGCCTCTCATTGATATTTCCGTACCACGGCCATTTCGGCATTCTTTGTATTCGCCATAAGCAATGGGATGAAAAATGGAGATTCGATCATTCTCCCGAAACGCACAAGCGGACGAGAATCGCCTCACAACCCCCTGAGTCCCGCCGCCACATAAATCTCCGACATCACCTCAATATCCCGCAGCCCCTCCTCCCCCGCCGTCTTCGGCTCCCGATTTTCCCACACACACTCCGCCAAATGATCCGCCTGCCGCACAAAGTCCCACGGATCCTTATCCGGCTCCGGCTCATCCAGGTTCTCCCCGCTCCCCAGATGCCCGGTCAGGTGCTTGCCCTGATACGGAAATGCCGGCTCCATCGCGATCCACCCCTTCGACCCATGCACCTTGAAGAATCCGCCCCCGCCGGTATCACCGCCATACGTCGTGGTGCAGCTGGCCAAAATCCCCGAAGGAAACTTCATCGTCCAGCCATCGTTTTCCTCGACCTCATCGAACCGCCCATCGTGATCGATCGTCGACGCGTTCGCCTTAATGTCTCCCGGCTCCTCGCCGGTCAGATACCGGCACGCATTCAGCGAATAGATGCCGACGTCCATCAGCGGTCCGCCGCCCGCCATCTTTTTGTTGAGCCGCCACTCGCCCGCCTGAATCGGAAACCCAAACGCGCTCTCGATCGCCTGCACCTGCCCCACCGCCCCGGAGCGGATCAGCTCGATGGCCTTCAGGTGCACCGGATTGTACTGGCAGCGATACGCGATCATCAGCTTCACGCGCGCCTTGTGGCACGCCTCGACCATCGCTTTGCAATCGGCCACGCTGGTCGCCATCGGCTTCTCGCACAGCACATGCTTGCCCGCTTTCGCCGCGCGGATTGTGTACTCGGCATGCATCGAGTTCGGCAGCGCGATGTACACCGCGTCAATTTCCTTGTTCTGCCGAATCTCGTCGTAATTGTCGTAGCTGTAAATCGAAGGCGACGGCACGTTGTACATCGCCGCCTGCTTCTCCGCCTTCTCGCGATGGCCGCTCACCAGCGCTGTAATCTTTCCCGTCTTCGACAGCTCCACCGCGGGCATGAAGTGGTCCATCGAGATGCGGCCCAGCCCCACGATGCACCACCGCAGCTTGCGCCCCGCGTTCTCATTGTCCGCTGTCTGTGCGCCAATCTTCGGTAAAGCGCCGGCCAGCGCAGTCATCGCACTCAACCGCGAAAAGTCGCGGCGACTCCACTTCATGGGCAAATCCTCCGCGCCCATTGTAGGTCCTCATCTCAGCTCCGCGGGATCAGGTTTGCCGTACCCTGTACCCTGCACCCTGTACCCTGTCTTACTCGTCCCGCAGCAGGATGGCCGGCTCCACGCTCACCGCTCTGCGCGCAGGAACCGCTGCGGCCATCGTTCCAATCAGCACCATCGCCGCAATCGCGCCAACCAGCACAACCGGGTCGTAGACCGTTGCCTGATACACGATACTCGCCAGCACCCGGGTTCCCAGCGCGCCCAGCACCAGTCCCGCCACTGATCCGATCCCCAGCAACAGCACCGTCCGTCCCAGCGCCGCGCGCAGCACCTGCATGCGCTGCGCACCCAACGCCACGCGAATCCCCATCTCGCGCAGCCGCCGCGCCACCGCGTAGCTGGCCATGCCGAAGATGCCCGTCGCCGCCAGCATGCCCGCCAGCAAGCCCAGAATGCCCAGCGCCACCGTTGCCACGCGAGCGGGGAACAGGACGAGGGCCAGCGCATCAGGCCAGCTCTGCAGTGTGACCGGCAAACTCGGGTCGATCTTCTCCAGCATCGGTTGCAGCGCCGCTGTAATCTCCGCCGGCGGACGATTCGACCGCACCACCAGCGTCGTATCGTTTTCGTTGTTCTGCGCCAGCGGCCAGAACATCGCCGGCTGCGCATCCTCCGTCAGCGAATCGTATTTCCCGTCTTCCACGACGCCCACAATTTCGTAGTTCGTCGGACCCGGCTCCGTGAATCGTTTCCCCAGCGCCGCCGCCGGATTCCCGAATAACGTACGCGCAAACATCGCATTCACCAGGGTCACGTGTGAGGTGGTGTTGTCGTCATGCCAGGTAAAATCGCGCCCCGCCATCAAGCGCGTCCCCGCAGCCTGCAACAATCCCGGGGAGATCGTAAAGAAGTGAGCCGTCATCACGCTGTTCGAGACGCGGAAGTCCCGTGCGCCCTCGCGCCACACCGGCGTGCTGCTTCCCCCGGTACTCAGCGGTGTCTCATCGATCGTGCCCACCGCCGTTACCCCCGGGACCTGTGCAGCCTCCTCGATCATCCGCTTCTGTACCGGAAACGACGACTCGTCCGAGTAGCCGGCCATTTTCATCTCCGTTTGCGCCAGCACCACGCCTTCCGGCTGGAAGCCTATCGGCGCATGCAGTTGCCGGTTCATCCCACGCAATCCCACCAATGCGCAGGTCACCAGCAGTGCACACAGCGCCACCTGCAATCCCAGCAGCACATCGCGCACCGTCAGCCGCCGGAAGACGCCTGTAGCCGATCCTTTCATCACCTGCATCGCGTCGATCTGCCAAATCTGCCGCGCCGTCAGCAACGCCGGCAGAATGCAACTCGCTGCCGCCAGCAATATTGCGATCGCGTACACGCGCGCATCCGCCGCCACCGTCACATGGATCGGAAACGCCGCGATCGGCCGCCACTGGCTCAGCACCTTCAGCAGCGCTGCCGCGACAAATGTACCCGCTGCCCCACCAAGAACCGACAGCAGCGCCGCCTCCGACAACACCTGGCGCAGCATCCGCCACCGGCTAGAGCCAATCGCCATGCGAATCGCCAGCTCCCGTCCGCGATCCGCCGCACGCGCCGCGAATATGCTCGCCAAATTCACGCACGCTGCAATCAGTACCAGCAGCGCCAGCACCAGAACGCCGCTCAGGAACCCCCGCGCCGCGTCGCCCACCTGATCGCCAAACAACCCCGGCGTCACCAGTCGAATCCCGAACCCGTCGTCCTCCGTCGGATTCTGTTTCACCATTCCCGCAGCTACCGTGTTCAGATCGTTGGACGCCTGCTGCAGCGTCACTCCCGGCTTCATCTCTCCGATCACAAACAGCCCGTGGTTGTAGCGTTTGACCAGGAAACTGTATCCCTCCAACTGCTCCTCGTTCACAATCGGCACAAAGAAATCCGGCCACAGGAACAGCTCCGTCCCATGAAACTCCGCCGGCGCGACGCCGATCACCGTGAACGGATGCTTGTTCAGGTCCACTACCGATCCCACCACCCGCGGATCGCCCCCAAAGTGCGAACGCCAATAGCTGTCGCTCAGCACGATAAACGGTGCCGAGTTGGGCCCGCGCTCGTCGCTCGAGTGAAACAGACGTCCCACCTCCGGCTGCACGCCCAGCATGTCGAAGTAGCTCCCCGACACTTCATACATCCAGCTCTTCTTCGCCGCGCTTCCCTCGATGCTCACCGCCGCCTCGCCGATCCGGTACGTCGCCATATCGCTGAACGTCGTGTTCCGCGCCCGCAGGTCCTCATAGTCCGGATATGACTGGCTGATATATCCGTGCGGCTTCTGCTCCAGCATCTGCAGCCGGTCTGCTCCCGCCACATTCAGCGGCCGCAGAATCGCCGCGTTCATCACCCCGAACACCACCAGGCTCGCCGCAATCGCCATGGTCAGTGACAGCACCGCCACCAGCACAAATCCCGGCGAATGCCGCAGCCGCCGCGCCGCAATTCGCACATCATTCCACAATTCGTGCATCGATTCCTCCGCAGCAGACAGAAGATCCCACGTGTCATTTCTGCATCTGCCACGCCATCCCCTGAAAAGGCTGATTCGTCACAGAATGAATGGATTATGCCTTGAGCGAACCTCCCACGCCCAGCCAGCGTCGTCCACAATCCAACGCTACCGTCCATTCCCGGACAGCACCCCTCGTCGCTTGCCTCTCGCCGTCCGCTCGTCTTCTGGCGATGGTTTCCCGGTGCCCTGCAACCTGTTCCCTGTAACCTGATTTGCTCGCCGTTCGCTGGTCTTCCCGCTCGGTGTTTGTTCGCCGTCCCCTCGCCTTCCCACTGGTTGTTTACTCGCCGTTCGCTGGTCTTCTCGCTCTTTGCTCGCCGTTCACTGTTCCCTGTCCCCTGTACCCTGTACCCTGTTCTCGATGCTTCGACGTTTTCTCCTGGCCTTTTCACTTCTCTTTCTTGCTGTCTCTGCCCACGCCGCCGCCCGCCTCCAGGACACCGGCTTCCTCAATCGCTCGCTCGAAATCAACGGGGTCCTCCACCGCTACGTCGTCTATCTGCCGCAAAACTGGAACCGCGAACAAACCTGGCCTGTCATCCTCTTCCTCCATGGCTCCGGCGAGCGCGGCTCGGAGGGCATGGACGAAACCCAGATCGGCCTTCCCCAGGCCATTCGCGTCCATCCCGACCGCTGGCCCTTCGTCGTCGTCATGCCCCAGGTCCCCTTCAGCCATCATCACTGGACCGATCCCGACATGATGGCCATGGCCATCGCCGCGCTCGATGCTGAAATCAAGGAGTTCCACGGCGACCGCGAGCACGTCTACCTCACCGGTCTCTCGCTCGGCGGCTATGGAACGTGGGAAATCGCCAAAGCCTACCCGCACCGCTTCGCCGCGCTGGTTCCCGTCTGCGGCGGCGTCTTCTGGTCCTATCAGCCCGATCGCTGGCGCGAAGTCGCAACCCTCCCCGGCGAATACGCGCAGGCCATCGGCCGGACCCCCACGTGGATCTTCCACGGCGCCGACGACCCCATCGTCAACCCGCGCCAGTCGCTGCTCATGTTCCAGGCGTTGAAGGCTGCCGGCGGTGATGTTCGCTTCTGGGAATATGCCGGCATCAAGCACAACGTCTGGGATCGCGCCTACTCCGAACCCGAGCTGCCCCACTGGATGCTCGCCCAGCGGCTCAGCGCCATCCCCAAACTCACCGCCGTCGCAGAACAGATCCTCATCCCTGTTCATCCCGTTCCCGCCAAAGTCGATCCCGCCGTTTACAACGCCTACGCCGGCGAGTACGAAGACCAGAACGAAGTTGTGGCCACCGTCTATCGCCAGGGAGACAAGCTTTTCTGCCGCGACCGCATCGGCGAAGCCACCGAGCTGCTGCCTGAGAACCCAACCACGTTTTTCTATCCCACCGGAGGCACCCGCCGCCTCACCTTCGAACGCGATCCGGAAGGCCGCATCACCGGCATTCGTTTCCACGACGACCGCCACGAAGAGTTCTGGGACCGCAAGCACTGATCCTGGCTGGTCGCAATTCCATTGCGAACTTCGTGTCCATGACCATCGATGTCAATCCATGTGCTTGTACCCTGTACATTGTGCCCTGTGCCCTGTACTTCGTGTCCACTCCCGAACACTTTTCCCCCCTCTGGACACCCACCCCCAGCCACACCCCGCCTAAGTCCCTGATTCCCCAGCCCCGCCCAACCCCCATCTGCGGCACACGACGTGCTCTCTTTACCTGGTCGGGTCCCCCAATCGCAACCTAAAGGGAACAGTTATGCACCCATCCGCGTATCCAACCAGCGAGGTCCGCGCCATGCGCCGCTTCGGTCTGTTCATCGTCTGCTTCACCGCCCTCGTCGTCCTCGGCGTGACCCTCCCCCATTCGCGCCGCTATGTTCGCGCCGCCGCCGCGCAGCAATCCGGCAACTGGCATAACGGCGACTGCGACGACAACAGCAACCACTGGGGCGAAGCCCACGTCTGCCAGATGCGCCGCACCACCTTTGCCCTCCCCTCCGGCCACCTCGCCGTCAGCACCACCAATGGCGGCATCGACGTCACCGGCGAAGACCGCTCCGACGTCGCCCTCGAAGCCCGCGTCACGGCCTGGGCGCCCTCCGAATCCGAGGCCAACGATCTCCTCAACCAAATCGTCATCGACACCAACGATGGCGACCTGCGCGACCACGGCCCGCATGTGCACTTCTTCAACCGCACCGGCTACAGCGTCGACTACCACCTCCACGTCCCGCAGCATCTGGCTGCCAACTTCCACACCATGAACGGCGGCATCGACCTCACCCGCCTCAATGGCAATGTGCATTTTGAAACCACCAACGGCGGCGTCACCATCGACCGCCTCGCCGGAGAAGTCCAGGGTCACACCGTCAACGGCGGACTCAATATCTCCCTCGACGGCGATCACTGGCAGGGAGACGGTCTCCATGCTGACACCACCAACGGTGGCATCGACCTCCGCCTCCCCGAGCACTACTCCGCTCATCTTGAAACCGGCACCGTCAACGGCGGCATCAACGTCAACTTCCCCATCACCATCCAGGGAGAGATCAAGAACCGCCTCAACACCGACCTCGGCAGCGGCGGCTCAACGATCCACGTGCAAACCGTTAACGGTGGCGTCACCATCAGCCACAGCGATTCCGCCACCACCGACTAGACAGCTGATGGAAAAAATCACTGCTTTGAAGGGGCACAGCTTTTAGCTGTGCCGTAAGGGTCGGTAAATAATCCGGCTTAAGCCGCTGAGGTAAGTTTTTTCGCATTTAGGTTCCTCCCCCAGGCCCTCCCCCTCTTCTCTCACCACCAAGCGGGATCACACCCCAACTGTGCATCCCACGTCCCTCCGAAATCCGCGCCCCGCCTGCACCAAACCACCCTTTCCACTCACCCCGCTCCCGTTTCCACACCCTCAAGGCGCTCCCTCTGTTAATCCCGTGGACAACCTGTGCCGCTTCTCCGCCTCCCGTCCCAGATTTCCGCGATCCCCTCATTCCCACACCCACGTTTTCTAAAACTCGCACCCCCACCGCCCCCGCTCCCACAGCAGTTTCCCATCGCCTTTCCACTTTTCCGACCCAAACGACTACTACTACGGGTAAAAGAACTAAATTCTAAAAACCCTTAGAAGCCGTCGCCGCCCTGTGCAACACCGTCCCCAACATCCCGTACCCGCAACGCACAAAACATCCGCGTTTTCCAGAGCGCACAATCCAGTCCCGTGACTCTAGAATGGATTGACCCCTGTACGCCCTGCCGCCCACCGCCCTGCCTGGTGTACAGTGAGTCCAATCGATTCGGGGGAGCACCAGCATGCCGGCTGTCGAAGAGGAAAAGGCCGTCCAGGGAGCGACTATGGAGATCACCGTCAGCCGTCAGGATCTTCTGCGTGAGCTCACCGCCACGCAAAGCGTCGTCGAACGCAAAACCACCATCCCCATCCTCTCCAACTTCCTGCTCGAAGCCGACGGCGACCGCATCGTCATCACCGCCACCGACCTCGATCAGAGCATCCGCACCTCCTGCGCCGCCAAGGTCAAGAAGCCCGGCTCCTGCACCATCCCCGCGCGCAAGCTCTACGACTACATCCGCCTCCTCGGCGATGGCGACATGTCCGTCAAGCTGCTCGAGAATCACTGGGTCCAGATTCGCGCCGGCCGCTCCAACACCCGCATGGTGGGCATGGCCCGCGCTAACTTCCCCCAGGTGCCCGACTTCCCCGAAGGCGGCGTCACACGCATCCCCGTCGCCTCTCTGCGCACCCTCATCGCGCGCACCATCTTCGCCATCTCCAACGAGGAATCCCGCTACACCCTCAACGGCGCGCTGCTCATCCTCAAGGCCGAATCCATCGCCATGGTCGCCACCGATGGCCATCGCCTCGCGCACATCGAGAAGACCGGCGAGACCTTCTCCGGCATCACCGCGGAAAAGAAAACCCTCGTCCCCCGCAAGGCTCTGCAGGAGCTGCAATCGCTCCTCTCCAACACCGAAGCCGAACACGTCGAGTTTGCCGACGATGACTCGACCCTCTTCTTCCGCATCGGCCACCGCGTGCTTACCAGCCGCAAGCTCACCGGCCAGTTCCCCAACTACGAAGCGGTGATGCCGCGCGACAACAACAAATTCGTCATCGTGCGCAGCACCGATCTGTTCGCGTCCATCCAGCGTGTCGCGCAGTTCGCTGACGAGCGCTCCGGCGCCATCAAAATGCGCATCGAGCAGAACGAGCTCAAGGTCTCCTCCTCCTCCACCGAAGCCGGCGAATCGGAAGACACCATCGAAACCCCCTATACCTTCGACGCGATCGTGGTCGGCTTCAACTCGTCGTACCTCATCGATTTCCTGAAAGCGATCGGCAACGAAGGCGAAGTCCGCCTCGAATTCAAAGACGCGCAGTCCGCCGGCCAGATTCGCCCCGAAGACGGCTCCGACGAATACAAATACCGCTACATCATCATGCCCATGCGCATCTGACCGCCCTCCCATCCGGGACCGAAAGTCCGCGGTTGCGTTGCACGGTCGGGTGTGTTTTCCGCACGACGAACAAGCGCAGCAGACCTCCCGCGATTTTCTTGGATCTTTACCTCCCGGTCATTGCTTTCAATCCCTCCGAGTGTCATCATGCTCGCTCAGCCCCGTACGGATCTGAAAGGTTTTCAAAACCGGCCTCTTCTCCCCCTTGGGCTCGGTATTGCTGCCTGTTTCCGCGGCGCGGCCCCTGATGCTGCAATTCGTATCCACTCGCCGCCGCTTTCGCCCAAAAGCGCGGTGAGTTTCTTCGGAGGAGATTTCCCATGCGTGGTCTGTCTGCCTTCCTTTCCGTGGCGACCTGCCCGATTCCATCTGCCGCATCCACCGGCCGGAAGAAGAGACCCGCACGGAAGCTGACCCTGTGGCTGACGGTCCTGCTGTCCGCGGTGGCTTGCAGCCTTCCAACTGCGATCGCGCAGGGGGCGCCCGTGAATGGGACGTTGCCCCGCCCCCTGGCGGCAAGAGCGAGAAGCCAACACCGCAACCGCATCGGCAGCGCGCCGGTGACTCCGGGTGTGCCGTTCATCGCAACCCCGAATGTCCCCGCCTCCGGCATGCAGAGCCTGGCCAGCAACCAGATCATCTTTTCTGCGTGGAATGCGGGCAACGCATCCACCGACGACGGTGACCGCGTCGAGCAATTCGGCGTCAGCGGCGCCTCGGAGATTTCCGCCAGCACCATCGATCTCGGGGACGGCAGCCAGAGCAGTTACAGCGGCCTGAACTACATCATCAGCGGGATCGCCGTCGACGCCGCGAAGAACGAATATTTTGCTGTCGTCGACAACCTTGCCCCCACCTACGCCATAACCATCCAGAGGGGCAGCCTCAGCGGCACCGGCGGCGTCACCACGGTTTTTACCATCCCATTCCCGGATGCTGACGACCCCAACAACGCCGACAACACCTTCGTCATCCTCGGCGGGTTGGCGATCGACCCGCAGACCAACACGCTCTACTATGCGCAGGCCGCGGAGAATGCCGCGACTGGCGACACCGTTGCCCAATCCACCGGCATCTACCAGGCGGCCATCCAGGCCGACGGCAGCATCTCCTCGCCCACGCTGCTGACCAATGTCTCCGCCGGTCTCGTCAATCCGGACTATGTGGTGCTCGACCCCGCCGCCGACCTTGCGTTCTTCACTGATTCCATCGAGGCCGGCGGCGGCTTTCCCGCGACCGAGAATCTCGACGAGGTCAACCTCATCACCGGCCATGTTGCGGTGTTGATAGAGAATTTCTTCCCTACCACCGATCAAAACGATCTGCTCCAGGGCTTGGCGATCAACGGCAACACGCTCTACCTCGCAACGGTCGATTACGGCGACAACACCAGCACCAACAACCAGATTCTCAGCATCCCCTTGACCATCTCGGGGTCCGGCAGCACGGCGACAGCGACAGCCGGGACGCCGACTACGCTCTACAGCGGCACCGGCGCCGACCAGCCCATCGACATCGTGATCGATCCCGCGCACAGCATTTTCTACACCACCGGCGAGCAATTCGTGACGACCGGCGAGTACTACGGCGCGGTCTACGAGGGCAGCCTGAGCGGCGGAACCTCGCTGACCCAGGTGCTGTCGATGTCCACCATCGTCACCAACGGTGACGCCGCGCAGGATACTGACCCGTCGGAGCTGGTGCTGTTGACGCAGCCGGTCATCGCGGCCGGCGCCACCGCCAACACCATCACCGGCGCCGGCGCGGTGACGGCGGACTCCGGCGTTACCGTCTCTGACCTGGACGGCCAGAATCTGGCCAGCGCTGCCATCTCCGGCGCGCTCACCGGCGACACATTGAGCTACAACAGCGGCAATCCGTTCACTTTTACCGACGGCTTCACCATCGCCGGCAGCTTTAGCAACGGCGCCCTCACGCTGAGCGGTAATGCCAGCCCGGTGGACTACCAGACGGCGCTGGACAGCGTGACCTTCTCCACAACCAGCACCAACACGACGGCCCGCACCCTCAACTGGACCGTCAGCGACGGCGTCGTCAGCAGTGCCGCCGCGACCAGCACGGTGGACGTGTCCGCTTACGGCGCGTCGATGAAGTTTGCCGTGAGCGCGACCAGCCCGGTGACGGCAGGCGCGTCGTCCTCGGTGATGGTGACCGCGCAGGACGCATACGGCAACACGGTGCTCAACGACAGCGATGCCGTCAAAATCACCATGACGGGATCGTCTACGGTGCTGGCGACCATGGCGCTGAGCAGCGGGACCGCCACGGTGAACGCGAAGCTGACCACGGTGGGCATGTATACGCTCACGGCCACCGACGAAAGCAATTCCTCGATCACCGGAACATCGAACCTGGTTACGGTAAACGCGATCACCCCGACCGTGACAGTGACGCCAGGCCAATCGAGCGTCACCACGGCACACGCCCTCTCGGTCATGGTGAGCGTGGGCGGTGGCAATGGAAATCCCACCCCAACCGGCTCGGTGACTCTCAGCAGCGGCAGCTACACATCATCGCCCACCACACTGTCCTCTGGCTCGGCGAACATCAACGTGCCAGCCGGGCAACTCGCCGTGGGCACTGACACTTTGAACGCGAACTACACACCGGACTCCGGCAGCTCCTCAACCTATAACACTGCCGCCGGTTCGGCTCCTGTGACGGTGGTGCAAGCCATCGGAACCTGTTCGACGTCAAACCCGAATCCCAATCCCAATCCGGAGTCGTTTGCCGCGGTGGGCGATTTCAACGGCGACTGCAGGAGTGACATTCTCTGGCGGAACAACACCACCCAGCAGGTCGACATCTGGCTGATGAACGGGACCACATTTACAAGCAGCGGGAGCCCCGGCGCCCCCACCTCCGACTGGGTCATTCAAGCCGCTGGCGATTTCAACGGGGATGGTAAAGCCGACATCCTGTGGCGCAACAGCACCACCGGCCAGGTCTTCATCTGGCTCATGAACGGCACCACGTTCACCAGCAGCGGGAGCCTCGGCTACGTCTCCTCCGACTGGAGCGTCGCGGGCGTAGGCGATTTCAATGGGGACGGAAAAGCCGACATCCTGTGGTGGAACAGCACCACCGGCCAGGTCTACCTCTGGCTCATGAACGGAACCACCATGTCCGGCGGCGGGAGCGTCAGTTACGTTTCTTCCGGATGGAACATTGCGGGCATTGGCGATTTCAACGGGGATGGCAAGGCTGACATCCTGTGGCGCAACAGCACCACCGGACAGGTCTACATCTGGCTCATGAACGGAACCACGTTGACCAGCAGCGGAAGCCCAGGCACGCCCACCTCCGACTGGAGCATTCAGGGCGTCGGTGATTTCGATGGCAATGGCCAGAGTGACATCCTGTGGCGCAACAGCTCCACCGGACAGGTCTACGTCTGGTTCATGAACGGGACCACGATTGCCACCAGCGGAAGCCTCGGCTACGTCTCCTCCGCCTGGGTCATACAGGGCGTGGGCGACTACGACGCCAGCGGCCGAGCCGGCATCCTCTGGCGCAACAGCACCACAGAGCAGGTCTACATCTGGCTGATGAACGGGACCACAATGACCAGCACCGGCAGTCCCGGCACCCCGGCCTCCGCCTGGCAGATCGCTCCCTGACCGATACCCTGTCATCCCGAACGCTGAGCATAGCGAGGCGGAGGGATCTGCGGTCGCCTTTTCGCGAAATCGGGATGCCACGATAGTCCCCGGTTACTTCTGTGTCGCTTGATATGCGCCCGGAGCTCGCCAACGACCCCAACCCTGTCATCCTGAACCTTGTGCCTCGCGCCCGCCCCGAATTCCGCCAATCGACAACGGGGCTATAATCCGTCCAGGTGGCCTGTTCAACGGGGCAAGTCGGACGCGCAGCCGACGGCCATACGCTGCGTTCCGGGACGGGACCATTCCAGTGGTTGAGCCGAAGAGCATCGCGTTTGACACCGTCGATTTTCTTGCGAAAGCCGGACTGGGGCGAAGAATCGTTGAATTAAACCCTGGCCAGACCTTCTTCTCCCAGGGCCACCCCGCCGACTCGATTTTCTATCTCAACAAGGGCCGCGCCAAACTCACCGTCGTTTCCACGAACGGGAAAGAAGCCACCATCTCGCTTTTCACCGTTGGCGATTTCGTTGGAGAGGAGTCGCTCGCCAGCGTGGGCGGCCTGCGCCTCGCCACCGCTACCGCCATTACGGCTTGCACAGCGTTGAAGATTGAGCGGGCGGAGATGGTCCGCGTCATGCACGAGGAACACACCTTCTCGGACCTGTTTCTGAAGTTTCTGCTCGCGCGCAGCATGCGAACCCAGGCCGATCTGGTCGATCAGCTGTTCAACTCCAGCGAGAAGCGCCTGGCGAGAATCCTCCTGCTAATGGCCGAATTCGGCAAGCCGGGGCAATCGATACCCTTGATTCCGAAGATCTCCCAGGAAACCCTCGCGGAGATGGTCGGCACCACCCGCTCCCGCGTCAGCTTTTTCATGAATCGCTTTCGCGAGATGGGTTTTATCGATTACAACGGCGGCATCCACGTTCACAAGTCGCTGTTAAATGTCATCCTCCACGACAAATTGCCTGGGCAGAACGCGGAAAAGCCCCCCATCGATGAGCCTCCCCACGGTTCATCCCGGCCAGCTTGAGTCAGTGGACGCGAGGCGTCGGTCCATCAGGCCATTCCCGGACCGCTTCCGGTCAGCGGTCCCAGCTTCGTCGCAACCAGCACCTCCAGCAGCGTGGCCGTGTGACGAACGTTGCCCGAAATAGTGATAAGTGCCTCTGAGACGACAGGGTGCTCATCCGCCAGCGCGTCCAGACTGTCGCTTACATGATGGAGTTTCTGAGCTTCCTGCAGAATTGCAGACGAAGGCATTGCTTACCCGATTTCCTGAGAGCTAAGAAGAGGAGAACTTCAGGTGGGCTGACTTAGTTCAGGAAGCCTGAAAGAGGGTCGCGGAGCAAGGTCAGCATCCAGCTTCCCCCATAATTACTGTTGGCGCGATGATACAGCATCGTCCTGGCTTCAGTCTGGCCGCAATCGAGAATATATTTCAGGCAGCCATCGCGGAGTGGACGATCGCGCATTGAATCGGGACGCGGCACCACGCGCATCTGGTTTCCAGCGTCGTAGCGGCGCTCTGATCGAAGACCTGCGGGAACGCCCTGAGGCACTCAGGACAGGTGATCGTGACATACGTCTCGCCGGTGGCATTGTTCCCGTTGGTCGGAACCCAGATGGGCGCCAATGTACGGGGGCGGCGCGTGACCAGGGATTGGCCCGCGCGGGTTATCTCTTCGACGATGCGGAGCAGGAAGGCAGGGTCGGTCCCTTTTTGATAGAAGGCGTCGGCAGCCACTCCCTGGGGGAAATCAACGCCTCCGTATCCGCTGCTCATGGCGATGACGCGAACAGAGGGAAAGCGCCGGCGGACGACGGAGAGAAATTCAAAGCCGGACATCCCGGGCATGTTGAGGTCGGAGAGGATGAGGTCGGGGATCTCCTCCCGGATTGCCGCCAGAGCAGAGAATCCGTCAGAGGCGTCCCGTACTGTGTAGCCGGATCTATTTAGCAGATCCGTCAGACAGGTGCGGACGAGTGCTTCATCGTCCACCACCAGGAAATCTGGGGAGAGGTAGAGCATAATCGCACCTCGCCGGGGTTGAACTTCACCCGAACCCGAAGTGTGGCATCGCGGCACAGACCGCACTGATCAATACAGAACAGGCTCCGTCCCACAAACGGGTCATAAGCAGGGCAACACTGGCTTTAACTGCCGATTCGGACTGCGGGGGAATCCGGAAAGTAATCAGTGGCTCACGCGAAAAGGCTGGCTTGCTGTCGACTGAATGTGGGGAGTTAAGAGTTATGCCCCCGCCGTCGACGGTCCAGTGCGCGCCCGGGACTCTCGCCTCGACGCAAGGTCGATTGCAGCCGGCCCATGCACAGCTTCGTGGCGGCCCGGCAAGGGGACTCTGGGGTGGACAATCGCGTACTGAAACGCGGTCGAGCAGTGGACGCATTTCGTATCCAGCGCGGGAGCGGCGCTGTTCTCCAGAACCTGCGGAAACGTCCTCAGGCACTCAGGACAACAAATCACCACGTACGGCTCCCCTGAGGAGTCGTGCCCGTTGGTGGGAATCCAGATGGGTGCCGAGGAGCGCAGGGGACGAGCTACTTTTAATCCCTCTGATCGCATCATCGCTTCCACTGTTCGGAGCAGGACAGTCGGCCCTGTTCCCTTCTCATAAAAAGCGTCGGCAGCTATTCCGGGAGGAACTTTCTTTCCTGAGAATAGGCCGCTCATGGCGACTACGCGAATCGACGGAAATCGCCGTCGAACCACGGAGAGCAATTCAAACCCCGACATGCCGGGCATATTCAGTTCCGAGAGAAGGATGTCGGGAATTTCATTCCTTATGGCGTCCAAAGCAGAAAAACCGTTCGCAGCCGTGCGCGTCGCATAGCCAAGTGCGGCGAAGATGATCGATAGGTTTCGGCGAACCGGCGCTTCATCGTCGACAACGAGAACTCGTGCCTTTGGACCGGACATCGTTCACCTCCGTACGGGCACCCAGGTCTGGTGCGAGTCCCCAGCGTCCCATCTCGGCGACGCTGACGCTGATCAATACAGCACACATCCCATAGCACTTTTTGTCATGGGCGAACCTGAGGGGTTCACCCGGGTGCCCTTTGGACACCTTCACCGGACCGGCTGCAGGATCCGCTGGCGATTTCCCAGGCAAAATCGAGCAGCGGAAGAAATCGCCGCGCGCGGAACCTCTACGCTCGTCCCACGATGGTTTCGCTCCGCCCCACGGCCTCTGAACGAAATTGCGGTGCATCCAGCGACCTCCGGCCTTGGCGGACGTAGAAATGGCGCACTGGGTCGCAGACGTGGTCCAGTTCCGGGAGGAAGAGTTGATCCTCCGTTTCTGTGGTTGCCACCGTTGCAAAGCACTCGGTGCAGATTGAATCGTAACTGCCATTCGCATTGTGTCGATGCGGATAGAGTGGGGTTGCCAGGCGAGCCATCGACGGTCCCTGCTTTTCTCTCGAAATCCTGTTTGCTCAGAAAAAGGCCGCCGCAACTCATCGTAAGAACGGCCAGAGGTGAGGTAGTACAGCATGAAGTGTACGGACAGGCCGCCGCCCTGGCTGTTCAATATTGCTCACAAAGTAGGGCTTGAAAGTGACCAGCTGCCGTTCCTGCGGGCGGAGTGAGAATCACGGTCATGAATCCGAATGGCAGCCAGTATTCGCTGGACGAGAGCTTTACCGCGGAGTGGCGCTGCAGTTCCCAGCCAGTTCGCTCCGCCCCTTGCTGAAGCGGCCAGGGATGGCCGCCCCAATCCACAGCCTGCGTCAGGGTGCGATCGGCGGACGAACGAGGATCGGCGCCTTCGCGCCGTTGGGATCGGGCAGCTGATCCAGCAGAACCACATTCAGCAGCGATTTGTGAACCTGGATCCCGCCGTTGTAATGGATAAAGCCCAGCTTGCGAAAGCGGTTCATGAAAAAGCTCACCCGGGATCGCGTGGTCCCGATCATATCCGCCAGGGCTTCCTGTGAAATCTTTGGAATCACCGTGTCCGTGTGGCCCGGCTTGCCGATCTCGGCCATCAGCAGCAGGATGCGCGCCAATCGTTTCTCGCTGGAGTTGAAGAGCTGATCGACCAGGTCCGATTGAATGCGCATGCTGCGCGCCAGCAGAAACGATAAGAACAGATCGGAGAAGGCATGCTCTTCATGCATCACCCGTATCATTTCCGCCCGCTCAATCTTAAGTGCCGTACAGCTCGTAATCGCCGTTGCCGTCGCCATACGGAGCCCGACTACGGCGGTGAGCGATTCCTCTCCCACGAAGTCGCCTGTCGAGAGAAGTGTGATCGTGGCTTCTTTGCCGGTCTTTGAAACCACTGTGAGCTTCGCACGGCCCTTCTGCAGATAGAAGATCGAGTCGGCGGGATTTCCCTGCGCAAAAAAGGTTTGTTTTGGCTTGAGCTGGACAATCCTTCGCCCCAACCCGGCGCTCGCAAGAAAGGCCTCGGCATCGAATCCGATTTTTGTCAGCTCAATCATGCGCGGTGAGCCCTTTCCTTGTACGCGCTGTCAGTAGACCGCTGAGCGGGCAGTGGAGCGCGTCTTGCATCGGAACAAACAGCGACTTCTGAATATTGTATTTTCATGCGCAGAAACGAGTCTATGGTCGCGGCGGCTGGGTGGTGTCTCAATTTCAAAGCCGCAGCCGTTGCGCCTGCGAAATTCTGAACCGCACGCAATCCCTTCAATGAATTGTGAGCGATTTTTCCGCCGAAAGGTGAGCAATATTGCACAGCGAGGGCGTATTGCTGTGGGTAGACTCGCCCAAGCAACCTTTTCGAAAGGGCCTGTCGTCCTCGAAGCTGCGGGCTCACTTTTTGTTAGCGGCGATCGGTTCAGTCCGCGAAATTATGCCCGCTCAAACCCAGGCTGACACTGTTGCGCTCCCTCATTTCCATGAAAGGCAAGCGCTCAGATGAAGGCGCTACGTTACTGGCTGGGAAGATTTTTCTCTGCTTTTGCTGAGCTGGAATCCAGAGTGGGTAGACCATAAAAACACATTTCTGTGAGCGTTTCTGACCAGCTTTAGGAGCCCTCCCCGTTCCATACTCGCTGGGTTGAGTGTGGTCGCGCGGGATGGCCTTTGAAACCTTACCCTCCCCGTCGCCGGCATTCAAAGCCCAGGAGGGTGAAATGAATCCTGAACTGATGAACCCCAGACTGATCGCGGGCGCGATTGCGATCGCCCTCATCATCGTCGTTGCGGTTGCGCTGTACCTGCGAAAGCGCAGAAAAACCACTGAGGGCCTGCGCTCTCGCTTCGGCGCGGAATACGACCAGGCTGTTCTCACGCATGGGTCCGAACGCAAGGCCGAAGCCAAACTGGCGGATCGCGAGACGCGGGTAGAGGGGCTGAACATTCGCGAGCTGGGCGCCGCGGAACGCGAACGCTTTATAGCGGATTGGCAAGTCGTGCAATCGCGCTTTGTCGATCACCCGAAGGGCGCGGTCACCGAAGCCGATGAGCTGGTCTCTTCGCTGCTCAAGGCGCGCGGCTATCCAGTCGCCGACTTCGATCAGCGCGCCGCCGATATTTCCGTCAACCATCCGCGCCTGGTGGAGTACTACCGCTCCGCGCACGGCGTCGCGGTGCGAGTCGGCAAAGACGAGGCAAGCACCGAAGACCTCCGAAACGCGATGATCCAGTACCGCTCGCTCTTCGATGAGCTCGTCGAGGCGAAGACGCCCGGTGTAATCAAAGCTGTCGCATAATCGCGCATTTGACCTGGAGTGAAGGGAGACTGCAATGATCCTGCTCATTATTATTCTGGTGTTGGTCTTTGGCTTCGGCGGCGGATATTTCGGTTACAACCGCTGGGGCTATCGCGGCGGCGGCGGCATAGGCCTCGGCACCGTGCTCGTCATCCTGCTGGTGTGCTATCTGCTGGGGGCCTTCCGATAGAGCGGTCTGGGGCGAATATGGACGACGCACGCTGAGCGTTAACTGAGACTCGAACTGAGCCACAGCACCGTGGAACCTTGCTCATTGCGGCTTCATTGGACAAACGCACCCGCTCAGCGTAGTGTCGGAGATGAGGCGGTTACTACACCTCCTCCTCTTTCAGGTTTCCTGAACTAAGTCAGCCCATCTGAAGTCTTCCCCCCTTAGCTAACAATGGCCTCTTAAGGAGGACTATGTTCGCACGCAATGTCTCTGTTCATCTGAAGTCCAATATGCTTTCTGAGTACGGCCACGTATTCGAGAGCCAGGTTCTTCCCTTACTGCGCAAACAGAAGGGTTTCAGGGACGAAATCACGATCGCCAGTTCCAACGGGCTCGACGTGACAGCCATCAGTCTGTGGGATAACAAAGCAGACGCAGAAGCCTATAACACCAATGCTTACCCCGAAGTGGTGAAAACCTTCTCAAAAGTGACCGATGGAACTCCCCGGGTTCAGACGTGTGAGGTCATCAACTCGACCTTCCATAAGATCGCGGTTCCCGTACTCGCGTAAGAACCACGGTGGGTTTCTGGGAAGGCGGTTGACTCAGCCTTCCCAGGGCACCCGGTTCGCCTTCTAAAACCAGCCGCACGCAGTTTGCAGAACGTGCGTTTGGAACAAACAACGAATTTGCGAACCTGTTCAATACTGAACAGCGCTGAATCCAGGGGCGATGCGAGACTTATCGGGACGCGGTCGGATGCTGTCCCGCGGGTGAACGGTGCCCAACCTGAAAGCAAGCCTCCTGGTTGTAGACGATGAACCGACGATTCGCAAAACGCTGTTCGCATTGCTGAGCGCTCTCGGCTATGCCGTGCGGAGCGCGCCAAACGGCTTCTCCGCATTAGACGCTCTGCGCGATGAGATTCCCGACCTTCTTCTCTGTGACCTGTATATGCCCGGAATGTCGGGTTTCGAGTTGCTCTCGATTGTCCGGCGCCGGTTCCCGTCAGTGCGGGTCATCGCGATGAGCGCCGCATTCTCTGGTATGGCCGTGCCTCCGGGCGTTGCCGCCGACGCCTTTTATGAGAAGGGCAAACGTCCGTCGCTCCTGCTCCGGATTGTGCAAACCATGATGCGCCCACCGCGATCGCTGGTCGTTCATCCCCCGCGTTCCAACGCGCCGATCTGGATTCCTACCAACGGACACAATACGTCTGGAGAACCCTACGTCCTGATTTCCTGTCCTGAATGCCTCAGGGCATTCCCACAGATTCCGGACAAGAGCGCCGCCACCTTGTTCGATACAAAATGCGCCTGGTGCTCCAGCCCCATTCACTACGCGATTGTCCACTCCCCGGATCCCGCGTCGACGCAAAGGCCGGCTGGGGAAAACCCCCCTGTGCCGCGCCCCCCGCTGCCGTCAGACTATGCTCCAGAGGCGGCCGGGACCTGAAAGATAGAGAATTAAGTCGGCGGGATTTCCCTGGGAAAAGAAGACGTGCTTCGCAGGCGTCCGGCGCAAAGCGGTTCGGGAGGGAAGAGATCATCACCCTCGAGTCTTTCTCGAGCGGGCCCCACTCCCTGCTCGGCCGCATGCATTTGAACAATGCCCATGGTGCCCCGGATTCCAGGCCGAATCCCTAAAAGCGTCTAACTCACGCCATCGCACTTAGCCGGGCGTGGATCAGGCCAACGGGGTGCGGATCCGGCGAGACTGCCGCACCCCATCCACCTACATCGAAATGCTCACCGCAATGCCGACGCCCGGATAACTCCTGTTGTAGAGGTAATAGCCATTGTCGACATAAGCGACATACACCTGGTCGTTGTCGTACCAGTCGCTGTCCCAGTCTGCTGGCCACGGGTCAACAACGCTCAGCCAATAGCCGTCGTACTGGAACCGCGGATATCCGCCCACCACCATGAACGGCAGACCCTCGATCCGGAATCCGTGCTCCGCTCCGAAATAGCCGCGGAAGCGCGCGTCCGGAATGCGGTAGCCGTTATAGCCGCCGCGCTGTTGCCACGTGCGGTGGTCCGACTGCCAGTTTCCCGCCCTATGCTGCTGCCAGGCAGCTTGCTGAACGTGTTGCTGGGCTGGGGTCCGCTGCGCAGGAACAGAGGTCCGCTGTTGCGCGGTGTGTTCCTCCTGTCTGCTGACCGCCGGCCTCTCCTGCTGCGGAGCCTGCCGTTGCTGCGGCTGGGTTCGCGGCGACTCCTTTGCCTGCTGCGGTTGCGGAACCTGCCGTGTTTGCGGCTGGGTCCGTTGCCGTGACTCCTTTGCCTGCTGCGGAGCCTGCCGTTGCTGCGGCTGGCTGCGCTCCGGTGTTTCCTTTGTCTGTTGCGGTTGCCGGGCGGGCTGCGCTTCCCGGGTCGAAGGTCGTGGCTGCTGCGCCCGCTGCTCCTCGGGTTTGGCCTGCTGCTTGTTGTCCTGCTTCGGATGGTTCTTGTCGTTGGATGGCCGCTCCTGCCCCGCAAAGGCGGGGATGGCGAATCCAAGCAGCAGGATCGCTGCGGTCGTACAGGTGATCTGTGATGCTTTCATAGGTTGACTCCGGTATTTCTAACTCGATAGAGGCCTGCTTCAGTTCAGGCGGCTGGTGGCAACGGTGGCTGGGCTGCCGATGGCGTCACCGGATACCAGGAGCTCCACGCGGCGGTTCTGCTGGCGTCCGCCGGCGTCGCTGTTGGACGCAACCGGTTCCGTGTTGCCATACCCGATCGCCGTCACCGCCGTGCCCGTCACGCCTTGCTGCACCAGATAATCGCGGACCGCTCCAGCGCGGTTCTCAGAAAGTTTCTGATTCATCGCGTCGGTGCCAACATTATCGGTGTAACCGCCGACTGCGATGACAAGTCCAGGATACGAAAGCAGAATGCCCGAGACCTTCGCCAGCTTCTCCCGCGCACCTGGGTTCAATGAGTATTTTCCGGTGGTGAACAGCACATCGGACATGCTGATGATGAGTCCACGCGCGCTGTCGCGCGTCTGCAAAACGGCATTCAACTGCGCCGTCAGCTGCGCGCGCATAGCTGCCTTATCGCTGTTAGCCTGCTGCACTTGCTGCTGCGCCTGCTGTGCCGCCGCATGGGCCTGGTCAGCATCGGCCTGGGCAGCAGTTACTGCCGCTGAGGAAGCAGCCTGGCTGTCCGCCGCATCCGCTTGCGCTTTTGCAGCGACTGCTTGCGCATTCGCATTGTCTGCCTGCGCCTGCGCATTATCCGACTGTGCCTTTGCAGTGTCTGTCTGCGCCTGCGCATTGTCGGCCCGCGCCTTGGCTGCCTCCAGCTGTGCCTGCTCGTTCTGCCGGTTGGCGGCGTCTGTCTGCGCCTGCGACGCGACCTGCGCGTCATTCGAGGCCTGACGCTCGCTGGCCAAACGCCTCTCGTCGATTCTCTTCACGGCTACGGCACGCGCGTCTTCCGCCGTCTGGACAACCTGACGCGATGTGGCAATCAGATCCTGCCGGGAGGAGTGCCGATCCGTCGCCGCGCTGTCCGCGGTGTTCATCAGCGCGACTGCGTCGCGATAGCTCTCGCCGGCATATTCCTCCGCGCCTTCGGATTGCGCGATGCGTACCGCGTTCCGCGCCTCAAAAAATTCCAGGGGGAGTTTTGCATTCGCAACCACTGGATCGAACTTATAGCCCGTGGGGATGTAACCGCCGCGCTCCATCAGTTCATATTTGGCGTTGACCGCTTCAGTCGTTCCCAGGGTATCGGCGCGCACGATGTTTTCGAGCACGACCACGTTGCTGGGCTGACGAACTGCATAGTAAGGCTCCGCAGTCACAATCAGCGCGAACGACTGCAGGTCGGTGGTGGTGCGCAGCTTGCTGCGGTGATTGCTGCCTACCAGCACTTCTCCCAGATTGACCGGCCGCCCTTCCGGCGAGATAGCCCACAGAACATAAGTCAGGTATTCGCCGCCGATAGCTGAGGGCCTCTGCAGATTGCCAAATTCAGCTGTGATCGCCAGGTTGCCCCTTTTGTTTTCCACTCTTGCCCAGCCGTCGGCCAGAGGCATCAGGGTCGTTCCCGCAAAATCCACCTTGGTTGCTTCGCCACGGTGCGCATAGTTGACCGCCTGCACCGTGCGGCTGATGACGACTGCCCGATACAGATTGGGTGAAGGGGCGGCCTCGGACAGCGGGATCAATTGGGGTGTGGTCTGAGCGAAGGCGCTCGCGCCCACCATGGTTGCAACCGCGAATAGCATTGTGAGTTTCAAAGTTTTCCTTCTGAGGCAGATGACTGCCATGGTGCGTTGTATCCGGCATCCTGCAGCCGATGCGTTCACGAACCGGAGCTTAGTTCAGTGAGCAGTTAGTGCCCGACGTGAAAATGGGTGACGTAATGCATCAACCCAAACACATTCACGAGCCAAACAATCACCACAATGGTGACCAGCCCATTCAAAATCGACTTGATATTCGACTGCATGGGGATGAAGCGGTTCACCAGCCACAACAGAACTCCGACGATGACCAGCGTGATAGCAACATTCATGAGCGGCATAGATTCTCTCCTTCGCTGCCTGGAGGCCGATCGGGCTCCGAAAAGCCCCGACCGGCGCACAGGTGTGTCAAATTACTGCTGGACCGGGGCCGCTTCCGCGATCGTGCCCGCGCGGCCGGTTTCGACAACCGCCTGGACAAAGCCGAGCGTCGACCTTGGCGCACGGACGTTGCCCGACAGGATGGCCCGGAACGATGGATTGCCGCCATAAATGGCATGAGTGGAATCGGCGTCCTGCTCCACCACCGCTCCATCGAGCGTGATGCCGGCGAAGATGCCATGAGACCGCGAGTAGGTCAGCACTTCCGTCGTCATCTTCCAGTCCGTGCCCGCGGAGGCGTGGCGGCCGACTGGGCCCGCGGATGCGGAAGCATCTCCGCTGAGCTGGAATTTGTCGCCCAGCAAATGCTGCAGCCCTCTGTCATTCATGACGACCATGACCAGGTCGATGCCCTCGACGCCAATCTGCAGTCCCCAGCTTCCGCCGCCGACGGAGACAAACGCCGGGGCGCTCCAGCCATCCGCCGTGCGGCAGGATGCGATGCCCCGTCCGTGCTCGCCGCCCACGACGAACCCACCCTTGACAAGATGCGGTACAACCACGATGCATTTCGCGCCGTTCATCACTTCTTCCGGGATGCCCTTATCCGGCGCGCTCATGATGGAGTGCAGGACATCGGAAGACATTTGCAGACGCTCGATCGAATCCTGGCGTCCAGAAGCAGCCCAGAGGTTCCCGCTTGTCAGCGCAATGGCGCTGATCAACAGCAGAGGCGTAATTTTCATTGGTTTTTCCTTGTTCGGTGCGGAGAAGCTAAGAGAAACACATTTCAGATGGACTGACTTAGCTCAGAACCAAGAGTGAGGAGATACAGAGAGACTCTGCTCCAAAATGATTGGAACAGAGTGGCAAAACAATAACTGAGCCGGATTGCTCACATTTATGGGGAAATAGGAACATCATAAACAATGGCTGTCTGCGGTATTGTGTCCACCTCATACCATCGCTAAGTTTCACGGGCATTGAGCAGCTTTCGGCGTATACTGGAGAAGTAGTTTAGATTCCCTTTCTCGCCTTCAGCCCTCCGCGCTTCGCTCCAGACGAGCCTCTTTCAGGTAAGCAACCGGGCGACTGGAGCTTCTGTGAGCCTCATTAAGAAAGCCGATGTAAAAAGTCATCTCTCCACGGCCAGCACCTCCGTTTATCCCTTCGGATTGAAGCGGCCAGAGGCAAAGACGGCCGCGGAGAGCAACGATCCCGGTGCGCCGGCGGAAGTAACCGACATCAGCATCAGTCCCAGCCACCCCATCGCCCCTGAAGCAACCCCCAACGCCCAGGTGGGCGGCTCCGTCGGTGTTCCGGCGGGCGCGGAGACATTGCGAAAGTCAGGCTCGTGAACCTCCGTTCGATGTTTCTCCGGAATAGCTGTCGCCTGCCCGAAGGTTTCATGCTGAAACAGCAGCGATTCAACGAAAGCTGGATGTCGGCAGGGGATATTTCGTCCGCGGGCCTGGATGTGGCCCTGCGCGGTGCCGGCTGGCACTTCATGTGGATCGAGAAGGCCTGCTCCCGTTTCGGCTACGGACGAACTGAGTCTTCTGCCCTTGCGCAGGCCACCAATCGCGCTTTGGATCGCATCAGCGATCAGTTCAACGCCGCGGAGGTGGACTCCGTCAGAATGTCGGCCTACCCCGGCTTTCGGATTGCCCGAGTCACCGCCCATCCGCGCCAGATTCAGAGGCAGGCCTCGCTCAGCCCGCTGGACGACGCGGCGAATCGATGATGCGCCCTTGATCCGCCGTTCTCCGCGCTGCGAAAAAGCTAACGGAAGAACGGATTGGTGCCTCCAGGGCCCGCGCAATCCACAGTGTGTCGCTCTTGCGAGCCGACTGAAAGCAGGAAACCATGTCTCTTTCGAAGAGCGATCGCCGCGATGGATCGCCCGAGCCACGTCCCAGCAGGTCGTTGCGCGCGATGGAAATCGGCTCGGCCCTTCCTTTGCCCACCCGCATGGCATTTATCGGGAACTATCTGCCCCGGCAATGCGGAATCGCCACCTTCACGACCGACCTCTGTACCGCGGTCGCCGCTGAGTACGGCAGCGGCCGCCTCTTTGCCATTCCCGTCAACGATCCGGACTCGAGCTATCAGTATCCTGACCGCGTTCGCATTGAAATCGAGCAGGAAGATGAATCCTCGTACGAGAGGGCAGCCGAATTCCTGAATTTCAACGGGAACGACCTGGTTTGCCTGCAGCACGAATACGGTATCTTTGGCGGACCCGCCGGAAGCCACATCCTTGCCTTGCTGCGCCGGCTCAAAATGCCGCTCGTCACCACCCTGCATACCGTGCTGCGCGAGCCCGATCTCCACCAGCGTGCCGTGCTCGATGAGATCGCTCAGCTTTCCGACCGCCTCATCGTCATGAGCGAGCGCGCTGCCAGCCTGCTGCGCGATGTCTACGGCATTGCCGACGAGAAGATTGACCTGATCCCCCACGGCGTTCCGGATTTCGCGTTTACTGATCCCAACTACTTCAAGGATCTGTTCGGAACCCAGGGCAAATCCGTTCTGCTCACCTTCGGATTACTCTCGCCCAACAAAGGAATCGAAAATGTCATCCGCGCTTTGCCGGCGATTCTGCACAAGCATCCCAACCTGGTCTACATCGTCTCCGGCGCCACCCATCCTCATATCCGCCGGCGCGAGGGCGAGCGCTACCGGGAAGAGCTGCAGGCCCTCGCCGTGGAATGTGGGGTTGCGCCCCACGTCATCTTCCACAACCGCTTTGTAACTCCCGAAGAGCTGGTCGAGCACATCGGCGCGGCGGACATTTACATCACCCCGTATCGGCACGAAGCCCAGGTCGTTTCCGGCACCCTCGCCATCGCGCTCGGCGCCGGCAAGGCGATTATCTCCACGCCCTATTGGCATGCGCAGGAGCTGCTTGCCGATGGACGCGGTGTCCTTGTTCCCTTTGACGATCCCGCCTCGCTCGCCCAGGCCGCGATTCAGCTCCTCGAGAACGATGCCCTTCGCCATTCCATGCGCAAGCGGGCTTATCTCCACTCCAGAGGCACCACCTGGCAACGGACTGCACAAGCCTATATGGGCAGCTTTCAACGCGCCCGCGCAGAACGCATCCTCCGGCCCCGCCCATCGCTGCAGGATATTCTCGCGGCCAGGGCGACGGATGTCCTGCCTTTGCTCAACACAGCCCACTTGTCCAGCATGACGGATGACACCGGCCTTCTGCAGCACGCCATCTTCGCTCTGCCCAATTGCCCCGAGGGCTATACCACCGACGATAATGCGCGGGCCCTCATTGTGGCCATGCAGCTATGCGAAGACCCGCTTACGGATCGTGCCGAGTACGCCCATCTCTGCCGCCGCTATCTCGCTTTTCTGTCATTCGCATTTGAGCGCACCGGGGGAAGATTCCGAAACTTCCTGAGCTATGACCGGCGATGGCTGGGAAAGGTCGGATCGGAAGACAGCCACGGCCGCGCTCTGTGGGCGCTGGGAACCGTGCTGGGCCGTTCCACCGACTCCACCATGCGCGGCGCCAGCGGGCAATTGTTCGAGGCTGCCGTTCCGGCCGCGCTCACCTTCAGCAGTCCCCGCGCCTGGGCTTTCTCCATCCTGGGTCTGCAGGGATTTCTCGACTGGTTTCCCGGAGACCGCGTGATCCAGGGCGCTCGCAACCTGCTCGCGAATCGCCTGCTCGAGATTTATGACCGCAGCCGAAGCGATGCCTGGCCCTGGTTTGAGAAGAGCCTCGCTTACTCCAACGCGCGATTGCCCCAGGCCCTCCTGCTCACCGGATGGCGCAGCGAGAATCAGAGGATGGTCGAGGTTGGGTGCGAGTCTCTCCGCTGGCTGTTGGCCCAACAGCATCGCGACGATCCCCATATCTTCGTCCCCATCGGCTCCGGAGGTTTTTATGTCCAGGGAGGCGAGAAGGCGCGCTTCGATCAACAGCCGGTCGAGGCCTGCGCCACCATCGCTGCCTGTCTCCAGGCCCATCAGATTACCGGCGAGAAGTTCTGGCTCGACGAAGCGTGGTCTGCTTTTCGCTGGTTTCTCGGAGAGAACGACCTGCAGGTCCCCCTCTACGACGCAGTCACCGGAGGCTGCAGAGATGGCCTTCATCCGGATCGCGTCAACGAAAACCAGGGAGCCGAATCTACCGTCTCCTTCTTAATGGCGCTCCTCGATATGCAGCACGCGGAGACGCCAGTCACCAACCATCTCACCCGCGAAATGAGTGTCTCCCTTTGAATCCAGTTACGCTCCCCCCCCCATACCCAGAGCGCCTCAACGGCGAGCGGCAAAGTCCGCTGAAATATACGAACGAGTCCCTGTTCACCCGTCACTCCGGCAATCCCATTCTCACGCGCGACCACTGGCCTTATCCGGTCAACAGCGTTTTCAACGCGGGTGCCACGCGTCTCCCCGACGGAGACACGTTGCTGCTGTGCCGCGTGGAAGACCGGCGCGGCCTGTCGCACTTGTGCGCGGCGCGCTCCGCCAACGGATTCGATGATTGGCGCATCGATCGCGAGCCGACCCTGGCCGCAAAACCTCGCGAATATCCAGAAGAAATCTGGGGCATCGAGGATCCACGCATCACCTGGGTCCCGGAGCTGGAACAGTATGCGATTGCCTACACCTCGTTCGCCCGCGGTGGTCCCGGAGTGTCCCTCGCACTTACCCGGGACTTCAGGACCTTTGAGCGTTTTGGCGTGATCATGCCTCCCGAAGACAAGGATGCGGCTCTGCTGCCGCGGAAGATCGGCGGGTCCTGGATGCTGATCCACCGGCCCATGACGACCACGGGCGCTCACATGTGGATCTCCAGCTCTCCCGACCTGCGCCATTGGGGCAGCCACAAGATCATGCTCGAAGCGCGGCGCGGCGGTTGGTGGGATGCCAACAAGATCGGCCTCTGTTCTCCGCCCATTGAGACGGCCCGGGGTTGGCTGGTGCTTTACCACGGCGTCCGCCAGACCGCCTCCGGCAGCATCTACCGGATGGGTCTGGCCCTGTTCGATCTCGAAAAGCCGGAGACCTGCCTGCAGCGCGGAGATTCCTGGATGTTTGGTCCGGAAACTCCCTATGAGCACGGGGGCGACGTCCACGATGTCGTTTTCCCCTGCGGGCAGACCATTGCAGCGGACGGCGATACGATTCACCTCTATTACGGTGCAGGGGATTCGTGCGTGGCTCTGGCCACCGGTAGTATCCGTGAACTTCTCTCCTGGCTCGATGCGAATTCGAGCGCGGGTGTCGGCGCGACATCGTAGCGCAGGAAGGATCGATCGAGATGAACAGTGCACGCCTCAACTGGCCACCCGTAATTCCCCGATTACTCTGGCTTCGGCACCGGTGTCCTCTCTGCAGTTCCATCGAGTTCAAGTCAGCCGAGCGAGAGTGGCTCGACGTCTTCTTCGCTCTGTTCTCGCTCCGGCCGATTCGCTGCGCCAATTGCTGGCGCCGCTACTACTGCTTCCGCAACGCGGACGCCAAAGGGGAACCGCAGCCCGTCCAGGGAAGCAACCTTGCCGAGCGAGGGACCTCGACCAGAGGAGAATAAGTTTGCAACAGACACGACTTCATCGTGCGCGGGTGTCAACCATCGCCGCGGTGATTGGCCAGGAAGTGCGTTAAGCCACGAGTCCGGTCAACGCATTCTGGATGTGCTCCGGAACTTTCACCCACGTCGCCTCGCATCTCATAACCTTCGTACCGCGCGTCCCTTCGAATTCGCTTGAGTCTGGCTCGCAGGACTCCTAAGCTATAGAGACTAGGAAAGCTCTGTCCGCCCGGTCTCCACCGGCCCCGAACAGAGCTTTTCTTGTTCCCCCGAACCCGCTAGTCTCGGAGAGCGGTACGAAGGAGGGTAATACCTGACGTACGGTACCCAACTCGCCTCGAAGAATGAATCACTTGGCCCACCCCGGGGGGGAGGGGGGTGGGGGGTAGGGGCCCGCGCAGGCTCCTTAATACTCCTCTGCTGCCTCGCCGCGATTCCGGCGCTGGCCCAGAGAACCGACCTGCCCCCAAAATTCTTCCTCGGCGCGGATACCTCGGCGCTCGATGCTCCCACCCGCTGGCCGCTGCCGCCGTATCAGGAAGACGGCAAGCCAAGCGACGAGACCACCATCCTCATGCATCACGGATGGACGGCGTTCCGCGTTCGCGTCTTCGTATCACCGGTAAGAAACGCTCCCGACAACACGCTGGAAAACGCAATTCCTCTGGCCAGAAAAATAAAATCTGCCGGCGCCATCCTCATTCTCGATCTGCATTTCTCCGATACCTGGGCCGACCCGCAGCATCAGGAGATTCCCGTCGCCTGGCGAGGAATGGATTTCGACGAACTGGCAAAGCAGTGGGAAAAATACGCCCGCGACACAGTGCGCACGCTCAAGAACGCCGGCGCGATGCCGGACATCGTCCAGATCGGCAACGAAATTACGCGCGGCGCCGCATGGCCGCTCGCGCAGCTGCAGGTTCCCGGCTCAACGCAATACAATCCGCCCGCTCCCTACGACGACGCGCAGCAGTGGAAGCGCCTGACCCGACTCCTCAACGCCGGAATCCGCGGCGTGAGGTCAGGCGCCGGCAACACCCCTCCGCGCATCGCGATCCACATTGACAAAGGCGGTCACTGGGACACAACCGAGTGGTTCTTCGACCATCTCAACGCCGCTCACGTCCCCTACGACATCATCGCCGAAAGCTTCTATCCGCCCTGGGGTCATGGAACGCTCGAGGAACTCCGCAACAACATGCAGGAATGCGCGCGCCGCTATCACAAGGATTTTCTCGTGATGGAAACCGGCTACACGCCATCCCATGCGCCCAATAACCAGGACATGCTCTGGCCCGTCACGCCGCAGGGCCGTCTGCAATTCATGGTCGATCTGGTCAACACCGTGCGCAAAGCGCCCAACGGGCTCGGCGTCCTCTACTGGGCCCCCGAACACGACCTCTGGAACCCCGACGGTTCCCCGGCTCCCGCGGTCTTCACGCTGGAAAACCTCACGACTCTCGCCACCGGTCCAGCAAGCCACGCTCCCGCGGTAACCAATCCATGACCAACAAGCGGGTGCGCATCGTACAGCTCAGCGTGGCAAACTGGATGCGTGAAAGCGCGGCCTCTGCGTCCAAAGTTCGCCAGTGCGCTCGCTGCTACTGGATTGCTCTTCGCGATCCTCTCCTGCAGCAGCCATGATGCTCCGGCCAACGGCGACGGAGCCGCATCGGCGATCGATCCGGACCTCGCCCAGGCGATAGACGCCATCCAGGCCATCGACAACCACGCGCACCCCGTGCTCGCGCCGCCGCTGGACGCGACCGAAAAAGAATTCGACGCGCTCCCGGTTTCCAACATGGAGCCGCAGTCCGATCCGCCCGCGTTGCGCCCCGATTTTCCGCTCCTCGCCGCAGCCTGGAAGGCGCTCTATGGATTCGATTCGCCGCCGCCTCTGGATTCTGCTGCCTTGCAACGGCTGAACGACGCACGCGGCCGCGTGAAAGCGCAGCACGGAGAGCAATATCCAACATGGGTTCTCGATCAGGCAAAGATCGGCACCCAGCTCGCCAACCGCGTCGCCATGGGCTCCGGAGTCGAGCCGCCTCGATTCCTCTGGGTTCCGTATGTCGACGCGCTGCTCTTTCCTCTCGACAACAGCGGAATGGCCGCGGCGTCTCCGGATCGCCGGCAATTCTTTGCCCTGGAAGAGCTCGTCCGCCGCCGCTACCTCTACGCGGCAAAGCTGCAAGCGCCGCCGCCCACGCTGGACGCGTACCTCGCCCAGGTCGTCACACCCACGCTCGAGCGTCAGAAAGCCGGTGGAGCGGTCGCCGAGAAATTCGAAGTCGCGTATCTGCGCTCCTTCGATTTCAGCGATCCGCCCCGCGCGCAAGTCGAGAACATTTACGCGCGCTGGATTCGCGGCGGCACGCCCGATGCGAACGACTACAAGCTCCTGCAGGATTTTCTCTTCCGCTACATCGCTGCCGAATGCGGCCGCCTCGGCATGGCGGTTCATCTGCACGCGATGGCTGGAGCCGGCAGCTATTTCTCCATCGCCGGCGTGAACCCTCTGCTGCTCGAGCCGGTCTTCAACGACCCGCGCCTGCGCCGAACGAATTTCGTCCTGCTGCATGGCGGCTGGCCGTATGTGCGAGAAATCGGATCGCTTCTGCAAAAACCGAATGTCTACCTGGATATTTCCGGTCAGGATCTGCTGCAAACCCCGCGCACCGAAGCGCGATGGCTCCGCGAATGGCTGGAGTTCGAGCCGGAAAAGGTTCTGTTCGGCAGCGATGGCTATCCTTACTCCGACGAAATGGGCTGGCCCGAATCCACCTGGATCGCCAGCCGCAATGCGCGCCAGGCGCTGGGCATCGCCCTCACCGGAATGCTCGAGGACAGCGAGATCACCCGCGATCGCGCAGGGCAGATTGCCCGCCGCGTCCTGCGCGGCAACGCCGAAACGCTGTACCACCTGTCCAATGCGCACTGATTTTTCCGCGCCCGTCGTCAGCGTGGCACACTGGATGCATGAAGGCGCTGCTGCTCCGCGAGTACAAGCATCTGGAGTTGCTCGATCTGCCTCAGCCCGCGCCCGCGCTCGGCGAACTCCTCATTCAGGTGGCCGCATGCGGCATTTGCGGCAGCGACGTGCACGGCTACGATGGTTCCTCCGGCCGCCGCATTCCACCGATCGTGATGGGTCACGAAGCAGCGGGAATCGTCGCCGCTGTCGGTGACGGCGTAATCGCTTTTCATCCCGGCGATCGCGTCACCTTTGACTCCACGATCTTCTGCGGCGCGTGCCCGTTCTGCCTCCGCGGAGAGATGAACCTTTGCGATCGCCGCCAGGTCATTGGCGTTTCCTGCGGTGAATACCGGCGTAACGGAGCCTTCGCCGAATATGTAACCGTGCCTGAGCAGATTGTCCACCGGCTGCCCGATTCGATGTCCTTCGCCGAGGCCGCCATGCTCGAGCCGGTCTCCGTAGCTCTGCACGCCGTCAAGGTCAGCGAAATTCGCGGCGGAGAAACCGCCCTCGTCATCGGCGCCGGGATGATCGGATTGTTGACGTTGCAGGCCGCGCGCGCAGCTGGCTGCAGCCGCATCCTCGTTGCCGACGTCGATGCGACGCGCCTTCGCCTCGCCGATTCCCTCGGCGCTACCGAGACGCTTCACGTCTCCGGCGACGATCTCGTGAAGGAGGTCCTCCGTCGCACCGGTTCCGGCGTCGACGTCGCTCTCGAAGCTGTCGGCCGCGACGAAACCATCCAGGCTGCGATCAACTCTACGCGCAAGGGCGGAACCATCACCCTCATCGGCAACATCACTCCGCGGGTCAACCTTCCTCTCCAGGTGGTCGTCAGCCGCCAGCTGCGGTTGCAGGGGACTGCGGCGTCGTCAGGAGAATATCCGCAGGCCATCGACCTGATCAGCCGCGGAGTGATTCAGGTCAAGTCCCTCATCACCGCCATCGCGCCGCTCGCAGAAGGGCCGCGCTGGTTCGAGCGCCTTTACGCGCATGAGCCAAATCTGATGAAGATTGTGCTCACCCCTCGGCCGGAGACCGAAGCATGAGGGACGCGCTCTTCGACCTCTCCGGCCAGGTCGCCCTGGTCACCGGTACCAGCCGCGGCCTCGGCCAATATCTCGCTCGCGCACTGGCTAAAGCGGGAGCAGACCTGATCCTTACCAGCCGTCATCGCGAATCCCTCGCTGAATTCGAAAGGGAAGTTCGTGACCTCGGCCGCCGCACGCTGGCGCTCGAACTCGATGTGCGCGATCACGCCAGCATCCAGCGCATGGCCGCCGAAGCCGAAGCCGCTTTCGGGCAGATTCACATCCTCGTCAACAACGCTGGATGCAATGTCCGCAAACCCGCGCTCGACGTCACATGGGACGACTGGAATCTGGTCCTCGACACGAATCTGCGCGGCAGCTTCTTCGTTGCGCAGTCCGTGGCGCGCGGTATGATGACCCACAGCTACGGGCGCATCGTCAACATCGGCTCCGTCACCAGCGTCTTCGGTTATGCCGGGCTCGCTCCCTACGGCGCCAGCCGCGGCGGCATCCGCCAGCTCACCATGAGCCTCGCCGATGATTGGGGCCAATACGGCATCACCGTGAATTGTCTCGCTCCCGGCTGGTTCAAGACGCAGCAGAACCAGGTTCTCTACGAAAATCAGGAGTGGGTGGATTATCTCGTCGACCGCATTCCGGTGAAGCGCCCGGGCCAGCCGCATGATCTGGATGGCGCCGTCGTTTTCCTCGCCTCTGAAGCCAGCGGTTACGTCACCGGACAAACGCTGCTCGTCGATGGCGGCATCTCGACCGGCTCCATGCGAGCCACCGTGGCGCCGACAGAGCGGACCTGAAAGCGCTCTACCCGCGATATTCCGGTTCGGCAATCGGGCGAATTTCTCCCAGCAAAAAGATGTAGCTGGCGATGCCCACCACCAAATAGGCCGCAGCCACAAAGAACGCCGCTCTGAATGAATGCCGAATTCCCACCAGATATCCGGTCACCGCGGGCGCGCAGATGCCGGAAATCTGGTTCGACGTGTTCATGATCGCGCCCACCGATCCCACACTGTCGCCGGGGGCAATCAGCGAGGGCGCCGACCACCCCACAGGCGCCGCGGCCGACAATCCGCCAATCGAAACGCTGATCCAGAAGACCGCATGACTCACGGTGTGCGCACCCGCCGCTCCCAGAATCCCCAGTCCCAGCGCGGTTCCCGTAATCAGCACGGTGCGGCGCACTACATTCGCGCTCCATCCATGGCGGATCAGCGCGTCCACCATCCAGCCCCCGACAAAAAGATCAGTGACAGTTGCAAATAGCCAGGGAATCCCGGTGTACAGGAACGAATGCGCCAGATCGATGTGCAGCGTTCTCGATAAATACACCGGCAGCCAGGTCAGGAGCAGATAGAAGACGTAATTGTAGGAACCAAATCCTACCGCCAACCCGACTACTTTTCGCTGGCCTAACAGATAACCAAGCGGCACGCGCAGCGCACGCAGCGGAGCGTCCTTCGCTGGCGTTTCGGCAAGCTGTTTATGAGGAGGATCGTGATAGATTCCCCAGAACAGCAGGAAGTAAACCAGGCTGGCCACGCCGGTGGCCGCAAAACTAAGCCGCCATCCAACCCGCAACAGCAGCAAGCCAATCACCGGCACGCCAATCGCCGATCCAAGTTTCGCCGCTCCATCGAAGAAGCTGGTCGCCAGGCTCCGCTCGCGCGCCGGAAACCAGTACCCGACAGCTTTGGCGCTGGCCGGAAACGAGGGAGCTTCACCAACGCCCAGCAGGAACCGCGCCGCGAAGAATCCGCCCAGCCCGGGAGTGATGGCCGCGCCGAACGAAGCCATACTCCACAGCAATGTGCTCACGCACCCCACTCGTCGCACGCCAAATCGATCCAACAGAATGCCGGAAGGCAGCTGGCACAGCGCGTAGGTCCAGTTGTAAGCGCCCAGCAGCAATCCGAAAGTAAAGTCGGATATCCCAAATGCCGCGAACAGCGCATCGTGCGAAACGGAGAGATTTACCCGATCGAAGTAATTGACCAGCACACCCAGTCCCAGCAGCACTGCGATGGTCCATCGCCGCCGGTTTGGATCCTGTCCGCTCTCCGCAACTTCACTTCGGGCGCTGTCGGCGGGCATTCCCGAATCATATATGGATGTTCAGGTTTGCTGCGGTCGCGCATCTATCGCGCTCTGCAGAGTTCAGCGCGTGGTCTATCCGCGGCGGCGCAGCTCGCTTCCGATTCTTCCCACCTTTTGGAGCATGGGGAAGGCGCGCCGCTTCCACAGGAAGTTCTGCACCATCTGCTTCAGCCGCGATCCATGGAAATCCACCAGACCCAGCTGGGCCAAAAACGCGAACAGTTGATGATCCTCCGCGCCCGCTCTACCGATTCCGCAGCCTCGGAAGATCGGATCGTTGCGATACATGAGCCGCGTCGCTTCGAAGAGAAACGCCGTTGGATTGGTGTTCGGCCTTCCGTAGTAATCGAAGTACGGTCCATCCTCAACGCGAATATCGGGATGGATGAAACCCTCGATGACGATTTCCGAATGCGCGGGAACTTCAAGATGCCCGCAGTCGATCAGTTCAACGGGCTGCTGCTGTAACGCGCCCGCGAGTTCGAATTCGTCCATCCCAGAGGGGCAGGCCGCCCCCGCCGCGATAACCGTAGCCTCTGGCGCCCCGATGGCCACCACCATCGGCAGCTCGATTCCTTTGGCTTCGGCGATCGCTACATGCCGCGCCAGATCGCTGCCCTTCGACGCGCTGATGGTCGCCTTCTTCGGGCCCAGCAACTGCATCCGATATACGCCTGCATTGCGTCGCCCGGTCTCCGGATCCTTACTGATGTTCAGGTGCCAGGTTCCGATATAGCGGCCGGCGTCATATTGGCTCCACTGCGGAACAGGAAACTCAAGAAGGTCGAGCACGATGGAGGGAACCACGTTCTCCAGCACCGGTCCGGTCGACACCATCTTTGGCGCGATCGGCTCCTGCAGCCGCTTCCTCGTCTGCGCGATGACCCGTGCGTACGGCGTGCCTGGTTCAAAACCGAGTGCCAGCCCAATGCATGCCGGGTCCGCCAGCCCATTTGTGAAAACGTTCTGCCCGGGATAGCCCTTGACATTCTCGAACAGTAGAGGCTTGTGCCTGGCGCGGGTCCAGCGGCCGACGCCGAATTTCCAGTCGATCCGCTCCTTGATCCGCAGCAAGCGCCCTGTGTCTTCGAGCACATCGATGAAGGCCCGCAGATCGAGAGCCCCGCGCGGTTCCGGCGGCGCCAACGGATCGAATTCCGCGAACGCCCTTTTTGGAGAACCATTCGGATGAGAGCCCTCTGGCGGAGTCCCGTTAGGTCCGGATTTCCCAGACTCAGGCTCGCTCGGCTCCTGCTTGCTTTCCCAGAGAAGTTCTTTCACCGGAATGCGGCCAGCGCTTTCTCCGCGATTCGTTCCATGTGAAGCGCTCGCGCCAGCCCGATCGCCTCGTCGGGTTCGATTCTGGCCTTTCCAAATTTCCGCAAGCCATCGATGAAACGGTGATGCTTCGGCACCCTGGCAGCTCCTTCCTAAACCGGCAAAAGACCGCGCCTGCGCGATTGCCTGGTCGAAGCAAGGGGCCGGGAGCGGCGAAGTCCAGCGAACAAAGGGGAGGATCAGCTGAGGTTCGGCGGCGAGCGGAGTTGCGCCGCATCTCAACTGCGCCATCTTGTGCCGTTATAGCGAAAAATACGGTGAATGCCGTCACCAGAGCGGTGTTGCAGACTACAACTTTCCGGCAAGTATGTGCCACGTTAGGGCACAGTTTCCGGGTTACCGAGAGGGATTACGCGAAAAAGATGGGCGGAGCAGACCGCCGCTCCTGAACCCAGTCTAGGATCGGAGCGTCACCAGCGCTGGAGCCGCATGATGATCGTGCGTCCCCGTCGCCAGCAGTTCCTCGGATCCGTCTTCGGCCACCGGCGTCAGCGCGACATCGGTATAGTTGCGGGCCTCGGGATTCCGCTTCAGTTTCCGCCGCAGCCCCCCGTAATGCCACACCAGCTGCGCCAGAAGCCAGTGCTTTTTGAGGAAATCGGCCGCATACCGCGGATAGAAGCTCAGCCGGCTCTCCGCCGCGAAGCCCGGCCGCCGGTCCTTGCGATATTTCCGCCGCAGATAACCGCCCTCCAGCGGATCCACGTCTTCGAGCACAATGCAGTAGTAAAACCACATCAGCAGGAACGGCATGTTGCCCGGGTTGGCATTCGTCGCTACCGACCGGCGCATCACCGTCTCCATGTGTTCCGGCGAATAGAAGCTCCTCCACGCATCGTGGTAGAGCTTCTGCCACTCTTCCTGCGTCATGCGCTCGTGGTTGCGCGTCACGTGCTCCAGGTCATACTTGTTCAGATCGGGATCCAGATACGCTCCCGCATCGAACAGCTTCTTGTGATCCTCTGACCCCGGCAGCGGCGTCAGGCAATGCGGCTGCAACAGATCCACCGGGAGCTCGCGCTGGATCGTCTCGATATCACGCAGCACCGACTCCGGAGTATCCGACGGGAAGCCGACGATGTAACCCGCGAACACCGTCACGCCGGCCTTCTTCCAGGCCAGCAGCATCTTCCGGTACTCGCTCACCTTGTTCTGCTTCTTGCGCGCGCCCAGCAGCGCGTCGGGATTGATGCTCTCCATCCCGATGAACACGCGCGCCACTCCAGCCCGGCCCGCCTTCTCGACAAAATGCGGCAGCCGGTGGCACATCGTGTCCACCTGGATCACAAACTTGAGGTTGCACTTTTCCTGCTCGCGCATCCGGATCAGACGATCGAAAATCTTTTCCCAGTCGCCGTTGCGCGCAAAATTGTCGTCGGTGATGAAGAACCGGTTGATCCCCTGCTCGAGGTTGCGCCGGATGATGGCTTCGATGTCGTCGACGGTGCGCCGCCGCGACTTGCGCCCCTGCACATTAATAATGGTGCAGAACGAGCACTGGAACGGGCATCCTCGCCCCGCATCAAAGGTTGTTATTTTTCCGCCCGTGCGCTTCACCCGCGTCGCCGGTAGAATCGGCGCGGGCGCCCCATCGAGCGACGGCAGATCGTTCATGTAGTTGTAGAGCGGCTTCAGCTCCCCGTTCCATGCGTCGAGCAGCACCGGCTCAAATCGTCCCTCCGCTTCGCCGGCGAACAGCGAAATCCCCAGGTCCATCGCCTCCTGCAGCTCCGGCGTGATCCCCGGCAGCATCGCCAGGCAGCCCGAAACATGGAATCCCCCGATGCAAACCGGAATGCCCGCCGCCCGCAGCGGCCGCGCAAGATCCATCGCGCGCGGAAACTGGTTCGACTGCACTCCTACCAGCGCGACCATCCCCGGCCGCCCTTTGTGCTCGCGAATGATGCTGCGCATCCGCACCCGCGTGTTCGTCTCATCGGTCGCCCGAATGACGATGTCGACGTCGTCGCCCAGCACCCGCCGCTCTTTGCAGTCGAGCGCCAGCCCGTAGAGCACCGCCAGCGTGTTCGACGGAATCGCCGAACGAAACCACTGGATGACGTACCCCTGGTCGTCGTAGTGCGACGGCTTGATCAGGGTCAGAAGAAAACGCTTCTGCGGCATGCGACTCCTGCGCTTCAGGAATTGCCTTTGTCTGGAGACAGGCCGCAATCCCTGGCGACAGCCAAAATGCAAGTTTCGCTCAGATTATCTTTGAAAAGAAAGCCCCGCGCCACGCAATTCTGGCTTTACGACTTGCTTTGGCAACCACCGGATCATTCCGCCGCGAGCTTCCGCAGCCGCCCGCTGACGTTCCAAAATGCGCGGCTGTCATGATAGCCAGCCTTCCAGATCGAACCTTTGTCGAGGACAATCGGTGTTCCGTCCGCGGTCGTCAGGTTCCAGAGCCCGTGGTTCTGCCCGTCAATCGTGTGGTTTTTGATGAACGCCCATTGCTGCAGGAATCTCTCGAAATAGACCGGATTCTGCTTTCCGTAGCGCTCGTGCATCAGCAGCAGCGCGTTCAATCCCTCCGCCTGCACCCACCATTCTTTGTCCGTGTCTTCCGGCTTATCGAACGCTGTGCCGTACTGAAAGAATCCTCCATTCTTCGCGTCCCATCCATACGCCAGCGCATGATCCACCAGCATTTTCGCCATGAGCTCGGTTCTTGCGCTGGCCTTGCCGTGCAGCAGTTCGTCGGTCTCGAGCATCAGGTAAGCCGTTTCCACATCGTGCCCATACGAATCGTGACCGGGAATCGCCTGCCATCCATTGGTGAAGAACTGATTCATCGCACCGGGCTCTACGACGATCTTGTCCCGCACCACCGCCAACATCTCTTCGAGCCTCGCCCGCAGCCTCGGATCGCGCCACACCTTATAGAGCTCAGTCCACGCCTCCAGCAGATGGATGTGCGTGTTCATCGATTTGTAGTTTTCCGGCCCAATCGCGATGGTCGGCATCACCACCTGCCCGCTCGGCGCGTCAGGAACGATGGGCTTGCCCTCCCGCGTCAGCAGCTCGAAGTATCCGCCGTTGGCCGCGTCGTGCCCATGCTGCTCCGTCCACAGAAAGCCATTCTTCGCCAACTCCAGTGCCCGCGGATCGCCGGTCGCCTGGTACGCCGCCGCCAGTCCGTAAATGCAGAAGCCCACCCCATACAAATCTTTGTCATCGCCGAACTGCGGTGTCACCCGGCCCTCATCGTCGAGCCCCCAGTAGAACCCGCCGTCCTGTTTGTCCCACATCGTGTTCGCGAGAAAATCCACACCCTGCTTCACGAATGGCAGGTACTCCGCCTTGAGCGCGGGTTCGCGCATCACCACCTGCGAAGTGACCCACGTCATGCGCCCCTGAAAGACAGAAAACTTTCCATCGCTGGGCAGCGATTGCCAGCCGGACCCGAAATGCGAATGAAATCCCCCATGCTCGCGATCGATGGAGCGCGGAAACCACAGGCCCAGCACATCCCGATGCAGCGCCTCATCGACTTCCGCCGCCACTCGCAGATATGTTGCACGAGTCGGCTGCGCCGCGGACTGATCCCTTGGCGACGTCTGCTGCCCGAAGCCCAGACCGGAAATGCAGAAGAGCGAGGCAACAAGCACCTGTGCTCGCAACGAGGAGTTCCTCCAGGAATCGCGGCCATGCTAACACACGCCCACCCGGTCAGCGCGTCGCGCTCAGAATCGCTCCGGCAATCGACTCGAGCGGCATTACTTTGTCCACGCCGTTCAGTTTGATCGCCTCCTTCGGCATCCCGAAAACCACGCAGGTGGCTTCGTCCTGGGCAATGGTTTTCGCGCCCGCCTCTTTCATCTCCAGCATGCCCCGTGCCCCGTCGTCGCCCATCCCGGTCAGAATCACGCCGACTGCGTTCGGCCCCGCATAGCGTGCCGCCGAACGGAACAGCACATCCACCGACGGCCGGTGCCGGCACACCAGCGGCCCTTCCCGCACCTCCACGTAATAGCGCGCGCCGCTGCGTTGCAGCAGCAGGTGGTGATTCCCCGGAGCGATCAGCGCCCGCCCTCGCAGCACCGTATCCTGGCTCTCCGCTTCTTTCACCGTTATCGCGCAGGATCCGTCCAGCCTGGCCGCGAAGGCCCGCGTAAACAGTTCCGGCATGTGCTGCACAATCACAATCCCCGGCGTGTCCGCCGGCAAGGCTTCGAGGAGCGTCTTCAGGGCTTCCGTTCCCCCCGTGGAAGCGCCGATCATCACGACCTTCTCCGTGGTCTTTGCCATGGCGCCCCCCGCGGCCGGCGCCAGAACAGCGTCCGCCGTCAGCTTCGGTTCCACCATGCGCCGCGGGCCCGGCCGGCGCAGCCGCGCTCCCGCCGCCGCTTTCACGGCATCGCACAGCGTGGTGCGCGAATCCTCCAGAAACTGGCGCACCCCCAGCCGCGGCTTCGTCACAATCTCCACCGCGCCGCTCTCCAGCGCCTCGAGCGCGCTTTGCGTCCCTTCCTCCGCAAGACTCGAACAAATCACCACCGGGATCGGATGCTGCATCATGACTTTCCGCAGAAACGTCAGCCCGTCCATCCGTGGCATCTCGATGTCCAGCGTGATCACGTCCGGCACCTGCTCGGCGATCTTCTCCGCCGCCGCATAGGGATCGCCCGCGGTCCCGGTCACCTCAATCTCAGGATCCTGCGCCAGCACGTACGCCAGCGTCTGCCGCACCACTGCGGAGTCGTCCACAATCAGCACGCGAATCTTCGAATGATCCATCCCTCCTGCCTCTCGTTCCACCGTCCCCTGCGCGCCGCTACCCTCGCATCACTGCAACAGCCGGAGCCACACGTCCCCGGTCGCTGTATTGAAATCGATGTGATAGCCGCGCGGCCCTCCCAGGCGCGACGCCGCTACATTGAATCCCTCCGCGCCCAGCACCTCCAGCGCCCGTTCGCGGTTCAGCCGCCCCACCGTCGGACGCGACTCGCTCTTCTCCACCCGCAGCACATCCGCGCCGCCAAACAGCTTGATCTGGATGTCCCTCCGCCTGGCTCCCAGGGCGTCGAACTGCGCGGCCAGATCGCGTATGGCGAAATCCACATAGCGCAGCGCCGCTGCCACGCTCAGCCGGCCTCGCGCCGCCGCCGGGTGGCATGGCAGCATCGGGTGGCAGAGTGCGGCAATCCCCAGCTCCTCATGCCAGAAGGTCACCCCCACGCACGATCCCAGCAGTGTGTGCAGAATCGCCGGGCCGCGCACCAGATGCGATTCTCCCGGCTGTACATAGATGTCGACGCATTCCTCAGCCTCGGCCATGGGCCCTCCGGTACAGCGCCGGCCCCAGCGCTTCCAGCGGAAGGTTCATGTCGTGCAGCGTCTCGGAGTGGCCGACAAACAAATACCCACCCTCCGTGAGGCGATGGGAAAGCTTACTGAGAATCTTTTCCTGCGTCGGCCGGTCGAAATAGATGATCACGTTGCGGCAGAAAATCGCGTCGGCCTTCCCGCTCAGTCCGTAATCGGCGTCCATAAAATTCAGCCGCCGGAACTCCACCAGCCTGCGCAGTTCCGGCGCCACCCGTACCCGATCCCCATCCCGATCGCGGCTCCTCAACAGATATTTCTTCCGCAGCCCAGGAGGCACCGGTTCCACATCCTCGGTGGTGTAGACGCCCAGCTCCGCCTTGGCCAGCACCTTCGTCGAAATGTCCGTGGCCAGGATCTGGAACCGGAATCCCGGATGCGTTTCCGCGTATTCGCTCAGCACCATCGCCAGCGTGTACGGCTCTTCCCCCGACGAACACCCGGCGCTCCACACCAGCAGCGGCCGCCCCTCGGCCCGCGCCGCCAGTTCCGGCAGCGCTCTTTGCGTCAGATAATCGAAGTGCTTCGCCTCGCGAAAAAAATCCGTCTTGTTCGTCGTGACCACATCGATAAACGAGACTTTCTCCTCGCGCAGGCCTTCCTGCCCGAACAGGTAATCGCAATACAGCCGGTAGGAGCCGATGTTCAGCTCGCGCAGCCTCCGCTTCAGCCGCCCTTCCAGCATCGTTTTTTTCTCCGGCCCGAGACATATCCCGGCCTCCGAGTACACAAAAGCGGAGAGCCTTGCAAAATCCCGGCCGGACAGTGTTTCCTCGTGTGAGCTCATGGTGGTTGCGAGGCGCGGTTTCCCGCGCCCCGCTTGCTTCCCTACGCCGCCGCTTCTGCCGCCGGCTTGCCAGGATCCTGTCCCCGTACCGCCGCCAGCTCGTCTGCCGAGAAGACGCGGTCGATGTCCAGAATCATGATGAACTGCGTGTCCCGCTTGCCCATGCCGCGGATGAACTCCGTCCGGATCTGCGTCCCGATGCGCGGCGCCGGCTCAATCTGATCCGGCTCGAGGTCGATCACCTCTTCCACGGAATCGGCCAACGCCCCGATCACCGTGGGCTCGTTTTCGAGCAGCACCTCCACCACCACGATGCAGGTGTTGCGCGTGCTCTCGGTCTTCGACATTTCGAAACAAAGCCGCAGATCGACCACCGGCACCACGCTGCCCCGCAGATTGATCACCCCGGCCATGAATTCCGGCGTCCGCGGGATCGCTGTGATCGTGGTCAGATCCAGTACCTCCCGCACCTTGGCGACATCCGTCGCGAAGATTTCGTTCCCCAGCCGGAATGTCAGGTACTGCCGGGTCTCTGTGATTTCACTTACACTCATCGTCCGACTCCTCTCTGTCCCTGATGGCAGGCGCGTGGGCCGTCCCCGACGGCCCACGCGTCGTTCCGGTCAATACCGCTCGAAATCCCCGTCCAGCTCGTCGCGCTTCTCGTTGAGCCGCAACTTGACGCCGCCTTTGGCAACTGCTTTTCCAGCTGCCGCCGCCTGCGCTGCCGGTTTGCCCCCCCGCGCCGGCCCTGCGTGCGCCGGCCGTGGAGGTTTCCCGCCTCGCCGCGGCGCCTCGCCTTCGTCTCCGGTCTGGAAGAAGGCCAGTGCGCTCACCAGCTGCTCGGACTGCCCCGTCAGCTCTTCGGTCGTCGAAGCCATCTCCTCGGCCGCCGAAGCGTTCTGCTGAATCACCTTCTCCAGCTGCTGCAGCGCCTTGTTGATCTGCTCCGCTCCCGTGTCCTGCTCCTTGCTGGCCGCGGTGATCTCCTGCACCAGTTCCGCCGTCCGCTGGATATCCGGAACCAGCTTCTCCAGCTGTTCTCCGGACTTCTCTGAGACTCGCAGCGTGGTGCCGGAGAGTTGATTGATTTCCCCCGCCGCCTTCTGGCTGCGTTCGGCCAGCTTGCGCACCTCGGCCGCTACCACGGCGAATCCCTTGCCGTGTTCGCCGGCCCGTGCCGCTTCGATGGCCGCGTTCAGCGCCAGCAGGTTGGTCTGCCGCGCAATTTCCTCGATGATGGAAATCTTGCTGGCGATCTCTTTCATCGCGGCGACCGCCTCCAGCACGCTCTTGCCGCTCTCTTGCGCGTCGCGTGCGCTCTTGTTGGCGATTTTGTCCGTCTGCTGTGCGTTATCGGCGTTCTGCTTGATGTTGGAAACCATCTCCTCCATCGACGACGAGGCCTCTTCGGCCGCTGCGGCCTGCGCGCTCGCGCCCTTGGACACCTGCACCGAGGCCGTCGAGATCGACTGGCTCGCCGATGCGACCTCCCCGGCGATCGTGCGAATCTCCGACACGGTCTGCGTCAGCCCCGCCACCATCGCCGACAAAGCCTGCATCAGCTTGTCTTCGGGCGACCGCTCCTTCAGCGTCACGGTCAGCTCGCCTTTCGCAATCTGCTCGGCCGCCGCCGTGATGTCGTTCATCGCGTCGATCAGCGTATTCAGATTGTTCTTGATGTTGTTGAAGTCGCCGTTGTAGTTGTCGGTGATGCGGGACGGGATGTCTCCCTTGCTGATTTGGTCCACGTACCGAGCCGAAACGTTCAGCGGCCCGATCACTGCGTCCAGCATGGCATTGACGCCGCGCACGATCTCCGCATAGGCGCCCCGGAACTGATCCGCTTTGCCGCGCTCCTGGAGCTGGCCATCCTTCGAAGCTTCAATCAGGCGATCGAGCTCCTTGTGGAGGGCCTGCACCACCAGGCCGACATTGTTGATCGCGACCTTCATCTTCTCGTGGTCGCCCTTGTAGGTGGCGGCGATCAGCTCGTCGATCTTGCCCGAGGAAATCTGCGCGAGAATCCGGTTCCCCTCCCCGATGGGCAGCAGAATCGCATCCAGCATGGTGTTGACGCCGCGCACGATCTCCGCGTACGCCCCCTGGAACTGCTCCGGCTTGCCGCGCTCCTGGAGCTGGCCTTCCCTCGACGCTTCGATCAGCCGTGCCATCTCCTTCTGCAGCGACTGCGTCACGAGGGCGACGTTATTGACCGCGACCTTCATCTTTTCGTGGTCACCCTTGTACGTGGCGGCAATCAGCTCGTCGATCTTGCCCGAGGAAATCTGCGCCAAAATGCGGTTTCCTTCGCCGATGGGCAGCAGAATCGCATCGAGCATGGTGTTGACGCCGCGCACGATCTCCGCGTACGCCCCCTGGAACTGCTCCGGCTTGCCGCGGTCGGAGAGCTGGCCTTCCCTCGATGCTTCGATCAGCCGCGCCATCTCCTTCTGCAGCGACTGGGTCACGAGGGCGACGTTGTTGACCGCCACCTTCATCTTTTCGTGGTCACCCTTGTACGTGGCGGCAATCAGCTCGTCGATCTTGCCCGAGGAAATCTGCGCCAAAATGCGGTTTCCTTCGCCGATGGGCAGCAGGATCGCATCCAGCATTTCGTTGATGCCTTCGATCATCTCCCGATACATCCCCGTGAACTGGCTGGCTCGGCCGCGCTCCTGCAGCTGGCCCTCCTTCGACGCTTCCACCAGCCGCAGAATTTCCTGCGAAACCAGCATTGCTTCGTCGCTCGCCTGTCCCCTGACGCTTTCCAGCTCCGCGTGTCCCTGAACCCGATGACCGTTGGGCTTATGCCCCTCGCTGACTCCTGTGCTCGACATAGTTCTCTACCCTTTCCTCTGGCTACCTTCGTTATCGACGGGCGCTGGCCTTTGCTCCAGCACCGACCTTGCCACCGTTCCCGCTCACCTCCCGGGCCTTCTCAGCATCGCGTGCCGCCCCCGGCAAGCGCCCGCGGTCTCGCTGCAATTTTGTCCGAATCGCCTCCTGCACCAGCCGCTGCGGATCCAGAATCAGCGCCACCGCTCCGTTGCCCAGAATCGTCGCGCCCGATACCACCTGGACGTGCCGGTACATCCGCCCCAGGTTGCGGATCACCGTCTGGCAATCCCCCAGCACCTGATCCACCACCAGACCGCAGCGCCCGTCCTCGCACTCCACCACCATGATCTGTTCGCGCTCCGGCGCCGCCGTCTTCACGTGGAAGTACTGTCGCAGCCGGATATACGGAACAATGTCTCCGCGCACATTCGCCACGTGCTTGCCGTTCGCACGCTCACTCTCTTCCCGCGTCAGCTCAATACATTCCAGCGTCGACGCCAGCGGCAGAACGAAGTACGCCTCGCCCACCGTCACCAGCAGCCCGTCGATGATGGCCAGCGTCAGCGGCAGCCGCAGCGTCACCGTCGTGCCCCCGCCGCGCTGGCTGGCCACGTCGATCGATCCCCGCAGGCTCTCCACCCGCTGGCGCACCACATCCATGCCTACGCCGCGGCCGGAAAGGTCCGTCACCTGTTTCGCGGTCGAAAAGCCGGGCTGGAACAGGAAAGAGTAGATTTCCGCATCGCTGAGCGAAGCGTCGGCAGTCGTCAGTCCGCGCTCGACGGCGCGAGCCCGCACCGCTTCCGTGTCGATGCCGGCGCCATCGTCCGACACCGCGATCAGCACGCTGGCGCCCGAGTGCCGCGCCGACAGATGGATCCTCGCCAGCGGCCGCTTGCCCTCGGCCGCGCGCTGCCCCGGCATTTCGATGCCGTGATCCATGCTGTTGCGGATCAGGTGCATCAGCGGATCGCCCAGCTGATCGATCACCGTCTTGTCCAGCTCCGTCTCCGCCCCCTCGATGCTCAACTCCACGTTCTTGCCCAGGTCGCGTGCCAGATCGTGCACCAGCCGCCGGAAGCGCTCAAACGTAGCCCGGATCGGCACCATGCGCAGGGTCATCGAGTTCTCGCGCAGCGCCGACGTCAGCCGCTCGATCTCCTCAGACACCTCCAGCACCTCGCCATCCGCCGACCGCGCCGCAATGGCGCTCAGCCGCGCCTGCACCGTCACCATCTCGCCCACCAGATCGACCAGCTGGTCCAGCCGTGCCGCCGGCACGCGCAGGCTGGTGGCGTTTTCCGGCAGATCGGTCGTCCGCCTGCCCGGACTCGCGCGCTTTTCCTCCAGCGCTTTGGCGATCCGGTCGCCAGCGCAGGCTGCATCCGGCGCGTCCGTCTTTTCCGCGATCGCCGGGTGGTCCACGGTTGGGATACCCGCTGTCGGCTCCGCCGCAAGGGCCGTCATCGTCAGCTCGCAGCAGTCCTCGACAAAAATGAAGACGTCGCGAATCCTGTCCTCGCTGGCCTCGGTTGTGAGCACCATCTCCCAGCTCACGTAACAGCGTTCCGGCTCCAGTGCCTCGAGCAGTGGAATCCCGGCCATCGATGCTTCCGCCGTCAGCCGCCCCATCTCCCCCAGCTCGCGCACCAGCAGCAGCGGGTCCGCGCCGTTGCGCATCAGATCGGGGCCGGGCGCAAAGTGGATGCGCCATGCCCGCTCGCGAACGTCTTTCCCTGATTCTCCTGCCGCTGGCGTGGCCTCGGCCCCCGGCTGCTCGTCAACCGGCAGCCCAGGCTGATGGGCCGCTTTTTCCGCAATGCCGGTCAGCGCGCGCAGCCGCGTCAGAATCTCCGTCGAGGCCGCCGCATCGACCGCCGACGCGCCCTCCCCTTCCTCCACCATGGCCCGAATCTGATCGAGCGCTGCCAGCGTCAGGTCCACCAGCGCCGGCGTCACCTCGAGGCGGCCCTTGCGCACCTCGTCAAATGCGTTTTCGAGGTTGTGCGTGAACGTGGCCAGATCCTCGAAGCCGAACATCGCGCCCGAACCCTTGATGGTGTGCAACCCGCGGAAGACCCGCCCCACCAGTTCGCCATCGTCGCGGCGCTCGTTCAGCTCCAGCAGCACCGACTCCAGTTCCACGAGCAGCTCGCGCGCCTCTTCCCGGAAGCTGTTGCGAAACTGCTGCTCTGCGCCGGCCCCAGGGGTCACAGCCGTCCTCCGCTGGCCGTCTCGGCAATGTCCGCACTCTGGTCCGCAAAGGGCAGTTGCTCAAATCCTGCTTCCCGCAGAGGGGCGAGCAGTTTCTCCGGAAACGTCCCTTCCAGCGCCAGCGAAGTACCGGTGGCCTCCGCCGCGCGCGCCGCCGTCCACAGCAGCTGCACCGCCGTCACGTCGAGGCTCGAGGCCGTCTCCAGCGCAATCCGCGCCCCCGTTCCCGGCCGCAGCGCCTCCAGCAGAACCTCCTGCAGCTGGGCCGCATCGGCGATGCCGATCTCTCCCTCCAGTCGGATCACATCCCGTCCCTCGCTTCGATCGAACCTGACGGCCACAGCGGTTCCTTCCCGTCCTTCTGCCGGACTCGCTACCGGACCAGCTTCTGCACTACGGCGATCAGTTGCTCGGCCTGGAACGGCTTGACGATCCAGCCCGTTGCTCCCGCTTTGCGCCCCGCATCCTTCTTTTCCGGCTGCGACTCGGTGGTCAGCATCAGGATGGGCGTAAAGGAGTAGCCCGGCAGCTGGCGCATCCCCGTGATCATCTCGATCCCGCCCATCACCGGCATGTTCAGGTCCGTAATCACCAGTTCGAACTTCTGCCCCTTCGCCTTTTCCAGACCCTGCCGCCCGTCCGCGGCCTCGGTCACGGCATAGCCCGCGTTGCGCAGCGTGAAGCTCACCATCTGCCGCACGCTCCCCGAATCGTCCACTGCCAGCACTTGCTTCATTGCGAACCTATATCCCCCTCATCGGAGAAACCAGGCATTTCTCCAGATTCCAAAACCATGCGTGCATCGTTTTCCCGAAACGGCATCGGCTGTTCCCAAATGAAACTCGTCTCGCCCCAAACCCAGGGCATCGGTGGTTAGAAAAGCTCCACGCTGTTGCCCGCGAAATTCGGCTGCGCCACCGGCATCGGCCCTCCTTCGAGCGCCGCCCGCAGAACCGCGCGCTCCATCTCTGTGGTGTAGTCCGCCGAGAAACGACGCTCCACCTCTTCCGCATCGAACGCAACGTCCCCTGCGTCGCCCTCTTCCTCCCCTTGCCGGCGCGCTCCCTCGATTCCTTCCACGGCCGCGTCCAGGCGCTGAAAGCAAACCTCCAGGCGATGCCCCGGGCCGCCAACCTCCTCGATTTTTGCCTGCAACCCGAGCGTCGCCCTCTGAATCTCCCGCCCCCTGCGATCCGCGCACTCTGCCGCGTCGCGCAAAACCCCAAGGCCCCCCATCGTCTCGCCGCGCGCCGCGCGCAGGCCCCCTTTGCTGGCTTCTGAGAAGGCCTCCAGCGTGGATCGGCTCTGTTCCACCAGCGTTCGGATTTCTTCCGTCGCTGCTTCCGAGCCGGTCGTGATCTCCCCCCATGTCGCGGAAATGCGCTTAATCGTCGTCGAGATCTCCAGAATCCCGTCCGCCTGGGACCCCAGATGGCTGGCTTCGACGATGGAGTTGAACATCAGCAGCTGCAGCCGGTCCCGCACCACCTTCGATCGCTCCAGATGCTCGTTCACCAGCTGCATCAGACCGGAGATCCCCGCGAACGACGCCTGCACCCTGGCATTGTCCGCCTCGCATTCCTCTTCGAGTTTCTCGATGCGCGCCAGATGACCCCCCAGCGCGCGCTGCTGGGCCAGTACCACCGGTCCCAGCTCCAGGATTTCCGACGAGGTAATGTGCCCAATCGCCTCCAGACAGGTGCTGATCTGCGCCGTCCATCCCCGCACCGTCTCCCGCACGCTGCGCAGCTGATAGCTCTGGATCGCCAGCCCCGCCCCGGTCCCGGCGCTCGGGCCTCCCTCTCCCTCCAGTTCGGCCGCGATCGTCAACAGCGCCGCCTGCACGTGCTCGATCTGCTGGCGCGTGATGTCGTGCGCCTGAATGGCCGCGACCACGCCCGCGATCTGGCTGGCGATCTCTTCCACGCACCCGCTGAATCGCACCGGCGTCCCGAACAGTTGTTCCAGAGCTGCCTCTACGCTCGCCACCGCCGTCTCCAGGCTCTGCTCCACCCGCGCAAATTCTTCCCGCATCCGCGGCACCTCGGCCGTCAGCGAGCGCCGCGTCTCGTCGATCGCCTTCCTGCGCTCGTCCGTGAGCCGGGTCAGCTCGTTCGTGCTCCGCGCTACCGACTGCGCAAAATCGTCCAGCTCGTGGGCCAGGTACTGGAAACCCGCGCCGACCTCGCCCAGCCGCGCGACCTCGATGTTCGTCAGCACCCGCAGCATCTCGGTCTCCCGCACGATCGCCTTCTGTCCCCGCGTCAGCCGCGCCAGCCGCTCCAGCAGCGCCCCTTCGGCGGTCACGGTTTCCAGAATCCGTGCCGTCGCCTCTACACGCTCCCGCAGGAAGCCCTTCGCCGCGGAGGCAAGGCGCCGCACTCCCGGTAGTACCGATCCCATGCGCTCGTCTCCCGCGCAGCCGGCGATCACGCCCGCGATCTCCAGAATCGTGCTTGTCTCGCGCGCCAGACCCTCGAAGTCATGCGCCAGTTGCTCGACCTCGCGCTCTGACTCGGCCACCACCGCCCCCAACGCGCTCTCCAGATCCCGCAGAGCACACGGAGCCGCCGCCCGCTCCAGCACCGCCGTCATGCTGCCTGCCACGGTTTGCCGAGGGATCGCTCCATTTCTCACCCAGCTCCTTCCACAACCGGTCGGGAACAGCTCTCCCACTCCGCTGTGTTGCTCCGGACCTCTCCTTCATCGGCAGAGATTCCGGCGCGCATAGGGCGGACTTCGTCTTGCCGCACCGCACCGCCGCAGGCCATCCCGTTTTGGCAGAGACGCAGCTCTCCTCAGCCTTGCGTTGTTCCGTTTTCCGGCGGGACCGAATCCCTCAGCAGAAGCGCGCGCCGCAACCTCGCTTTACGGCACCACCACCGTCTCCTCGTGCGGAAACTGATCCAGCGTTGCCTGGCTCACCTGCAGGTGATCGATCACCAGTTGCGGCGGCACATGCGTCAGCCAGTTCGCCAGCGCAACATCCTGATAGGCGCTTGCTTTGAACATCTCCAGAAACACCAGGTCCGTGTCCCCGGTGTTCTCGATGTAATGCGGAAACGTCTGCTGCACATAGCCCACGTCGCCCTGCTCAAAATCCATCGTGCGCGCCCGGCCCGCCGCCGCGAACACCGTCATCCGCCCCTTGCCTTTCACGTAGTACTGCCATTCGTCCGCGTTCGGATGCCAGTGCATCTCGCGCAGCCCTCCCGGGTGCAGGATCACGTGCGCCGCCGCAATCTGCGGCGATGCCTTGAAGTTGCCCCCGTCTACAATCCGCACCTCGCCGCCTCGCGTTTTCTTCGTGGGAGCCATCTCCATCAGCCGGAAATCGAACGGCAGACGCGACGGTCCCAGATTCCCCTGCGCCGCTTTTTGATCCGCCCCCAGCGCCCCGGGCATCGTGCCCGGAAAGATGTAGCGCCCTTCCGGCGGCAGCGGTGCAAACGCGCTTGCCGGCACGCCGAAATTCTTCGCCAGAACCTCCGGCGGCGTGTGCCCCATCCAGTCTGTCAACAACACCGTCTCGTATTCATCGAACGCCCCATCGTCGAACACCAGCAGGAATTCGCATCCGTCCGGCCCCAGTCCCTGGATGGAGTGCGGATACCCGCTGGGAAAATTCCAGATGTCCCCCTCTTTCACATCGTCCACGAAGCTCCTGCCGTCCGGATCGATGCAGGTGATCCGCGCATTCCCGTACAGCATCAGCGCCCACTCTGCAGCTCTGTGCCAGTGCAGCTCCCGGATGCCGCCCGCGATCAGCCGCATCTGCACGCCGGCGATTTCCTTCGCCACGTGCAGATCGGCCACCGTCACCTGGCGCGTCCATCCGCCCGGTTCGATCCGCTTGTGCGCGAGCTGAAAGGGATACTTAAAAGTTGGCAGATTCCCGTGGTCCGTCGCCGGCGGCAGCACAGAGTCGGGATTCTCATCGTAGAGCGCCCCGTTTTCCTTGCCCAGCGGCAGGCTCGCGCTGCTGCTGTGCTCGCCCTCCTTCACCTCCTGCTGCGTCTGCCCGTGCCCGGCCAGCGCCCCCGTGGCCAGCGCAGCGGAACCAAGTTCAAGAAAACGGCGGCGTGACGGATGCAGGCTCTCTGCCATATGCGGAATTCTCCCTCTGAAGAAATGGAACGCTTCTCCCATTCAGAATAGAGAATCCCGGCCCATGGCTTGTCCAGCAGGGTCGAGCGAAGCCCCCGCGCTACGCCGCCGCCGTCGTCACCAGATACGAGCTGCCGTACAGCGCCAGCCCCACCAGCAGCGGAATCAACCCGCACAGATAAACTCCCTGTTGCGTGCCCAGCAGCGCCCGCAGAAAGATCAGCACGCCGATACCGGCCGCCGTCGTAATCAGTCCGGCGATCCGCAGACCCTGCCGCGTTCGTTCCGCCCCGATGCGCGCTTCCTCCCGCATCAGCTCCAGCGCCGCGTTGGCGCCCGGTCCCGGCGTGTCCGCCAGCTTCTTCAGCATGTCGTTCTTGTAGTAGGCCTCGCGCTCCTTCCGTCGAGCATCCGACCAGGTCACGATCGATACCATCGAAAACAACGCCGCCGCTCCCACCGCCAGAAAAAGAAACAACCCCATCGCCGCCCCTGCAGATGCCGAGTTCATAGCTTCCTCCTTGTGCGGCCTCGCCTTCTCCGCTTCACCCCGTACGACCAGCCCCGCCTCCCTCCGGTTGCAAAAAGTTCAGGAAAATCCTCGACAGAAAAAACGAAACCGCGCACCATCATGCCTGGTCTTACCGCAAAGAGAAACTGCACCGTGAACGCGGACCCCGCGACCAATTCGTCTCCAACCGACTCCGACGAAGCCACCGTCGCCCGCGTCCTTGCCGGCGACACGGCGGCCTTCGAGAGCATCGTCCGCCGCTGGCAAGTGCCCCTCGTCAATCTCGCCTGGCGCTTTTGCCGCGACCGCCCCCGCGCCGAAGAAATGGCCCAGGAAGCCTTCCTCCGCGCCTGGCGCAATCTCCCCCGGTTCCGCGGCGATTCCGCCTTCTCGACCTGGCTTTTCGCCCTCGCCACCAATCTCTACCGCACCGAACTCCGCCGCATCCCCGCCACCATGCTCTCGCTCGACCAAATCGCCGAGCCGCCCGACCCAGCCATCGCCGGCAGCGCCCTCGAAGAATCCTCCCGCGACGAATCCCTCCGCCGCGCCGTCCTCGCTCTTCCCCCCAAATACCGCGACGCCATCCTCCTCTTCTATTTCCACGAGCAGGACGTCCCCGCCGCCGCCCGCACCCTCCGCATCCCCGAAGGCACCATCAAAGCGCGCCTCTTCCGTGGCCGCGAACTGCTCCGTAGCAAGTTCACCCGGCCCCGCGGCGCATCGAAATCTGCAAGCCTCACCGCGCAGCATCCGAAGGAGGCCCCAACACCATGAAACCGCATCCGCAACTCACCGACGCCGACTTCGATCGCGCCCTCAGCCACGGAAGCGACAGCGTGCTCCCGTCTTCCGGCTTCGCCGAGTCCGTCATGACCGCCATCGTGCGCGAAGCCTCCGCCCCCACGCCCATCGCCTTCCCCTGGATGCGCGCCCTCCCCGGCTTCGTTGCTGCCGGAGCCATCGCCGTTGTTCTCATCGTCGTTCTCCTGCGCGCCCTTCCCGGAGCAACCGCTGCCCCTTCAGGAGACCTGCAAGCCCTCCTCGCGCCCCTCCTCCACCACGCAACGGCAGCCCTCTGGCTCACCGTCTCGCTTCTCATCTCCCTTGCCTCGCTCCTGTTCTGCCGGCGCCTCATCTCCACGAACTAGCGCGCTCGTTGTTCGCTCGTTCTCTATCTTCCGGGGCTTTTTCTCCGGTTTTTGCTGAACGCTGTACGCTGACCGCTGAACGCTGTCTATAATCTCTGCCAAATGCCCACCACGCATGCGGCCCCCGTCTCTTTCGTCCTCGTCGACGGCTCCAGTCGCCGCACCGTCGCCATCACCCACTCCCCGTTCTCCATCGGCCGCCTGCCCGAGAACGACCTCGTCCTCGCCCATCCTTACGTCTCGCGTCGCCACGCCGAGCTCATCGTCGAGGCCGGAACCTGCTACATCGTCGATCAGGGCAGCCGTCACGGCACCTTCATCAACAGCAAGCCCTCCACCACCCGCCAGGCCATCGGCGCCAATGACACCGTCCACTTCGGCGCCCTCGACGGCCCCAGCCTCCGCATCAGCGCTGAAGAGCCCCACGACACCTCCACCATCCGCGACATCATTGACCAGATCCCCGAAGTCAGCGCCACCGGCAATGCCCTCGAAAAGCTCCGCTGGTTCTTCGAATCGGCCCGCAAACTCAAAACCTCCGGCGCCGTCGATCAAATCCTCACCGCCCTTCTCGACACCACCCTCCAGCTCACCCAGGTCGAGCGCGGCTACGTCTTCCTCCGCAACGAAGCCGGCGAGATGCAGCTCGCTCTCGGTCGCGACGACAAAGGCGAAGAGCTCACCGACGAGGCCACGCTTTCCCACGGCGCCATGCGCCAGGCCATCAGCACCGCTAACGAATTCATCGTGACGGATACCCTCAGCGCCGACCCGGAAACCCGCTCCGCCAGCATGGTCGCCCACAGCATCCGCTCCGTCATCTGTATCCCGCTGCGCAAACGCCGCCCCGGTGCAGCCACGGGCGACTCCGAACTACTGGGACTCCTCTATCTCGACAGCCGCCTGAAAGCCGGTAGCCTCACCCAGATTGACGGCGATCTCCTCCGCACCATCGCCACTGATGCCGCCGCGCTGATCGATAATGCGCAGCTCGCCGTGTCCGAGGAACGCGAGCGCGTCTACCGCCAGGAAATGAACATCGCCGCTGAAATTCAGCGCGGCCTCATGACCGTCCGCCCGCCCACCCTCTCCTGGGCCCAGGTCGCCGCTCGTTCGGTCCCCTGCCGCGAATGCGGCGGCGACTTCTTCGACATCGTCGAAGACGGCCAGTCCCTCGCCGTCATCGTCGCCGACATCTCCGGCAAAGGCATCTCCGCCGCCATTCTCGGCGCAACCCTCCAGGGCCTCATCTATTCATTGCTGGTCGCACGTCAGCCCCTCGCCACTCTTGCCGACATCGTCAACCGCTATATCTGCAGCAAAAACATCGAGAAGTACGCCACCATGGCCATCCTCCGCATCTCTCCCACCGGCCATCTGGAATACGTTAACTGCGGCCACGTGCCGCCGTTTCTTTACGCCAGTGGCTGTTCGCGTCTGCCGGAATCCAACCTTCCCGTCGGCCTGATCGAAGGCGCGCCCTTCTCTTCCGGTGAAATGCAGCTCCAGCCCGGCAACCGCGTCCTAATTGTCACCGACGGTGTTACAGAAGCCTCCGCCCCCAACGGCGAATTCTATGGCGAGGCCCGCCTCACCGAGAGCGAGTTCGAATCCGCCACCCTCGACGACATCTTCCTCCAGGTCGAGCGCTTCGCCGGAACCCTCGCCGCCGACGACGACTGTACCGTCCTCGACGTTCGCTACCTCGGCTAGACGGGAACTCCTCAGCTCGTCAGTGCTTCCGCTTTCGAGGCAACCGGCGCTCCTCGCGTGTACAACTTGCGGTACACGTACGTCGCCCAGTGCCGCAGCCCGCGATCCGGCGAATCCTGCATCCATTCCCGCACCGGAATGCCAAACCCGCTCTTGGGCCTGCGCAGAACCTCCGCCGGCAGCGGCTTCTGCAGGCATTCGGCGATCTTCGGCTTCCGCGGCGAGAACCGGCTGGCTCGCAGCGGCGCCAGTTGCCGCAGCAGCGTCATGTCCACCAGTGGGACCCGAATCTCGACCGAGTGAGCCATCCCCGCCCAGTCCGCGTCGCGCAGCAGCTGCGTGCGCATGTAGTAGCTCATCTCCAGCGCTGAGACGCGCAGGAACTCCGTCTGGGCCGCCGTTGCGCCCGTGACTCTCGCCAGCGGCCGCGTCAGGCCGTTCATGCTCTCAATCGAGGCCAGGTCCCGCCATCCTGTCCGCACCAGTTCCGGATCGAGAATCCCCGGCAGCTCCCAGGGCATGAATAACCCCCGCCGCAGCAGATAGGCTCCGCCCCACGTGCCTCCGTACTCGAACAGGCTCGCGTACTTCGGAGAGGTGAACCTGGAGATCATGGCACTCGTCACAATCCGCCACGCCCGCCCCGCAAACGGAACCACGTTGGTTGGCCGCAAAGCCCACACCATCAGCGGCAACTGCCGGAAGCTGGGATAGCCGCCGAAAAGTTCGTCGCCGCCCAGTCCGCTGAGCGCGACTTTGAACCCGCGCTCGCGCGCCAGCCAGCTGACGAAATACGTGTTCACCCCGTCGATGGTCGGCTGGTCCATCTTCTCCAGCAGCCGATCCCGATGCGCCATAAACACCGGCCGATCGATGTACCGGGAATAATGCGGCAGCCCATAATGCTCCGCCACGCGGCTCGCGATCTGTGTTTCGTCTTCGGCGGTGTCGCGCAGCAGGTCAAAACCGAGCGTCAGAGTCTCAACATCGTTGCCCGCCTCCGCCGCCAGCGCTGTAACCACGCCTGAATCGATGCCCGCCGAAAGAAAAATCGCCACCGGGACATCGGAGATTTCGTGCATCCGCACGCTCTCCCGCAGCGCGTCGTGCAAACGCACATCCGCCTCGGTTTCCGATTGCGGCATCTCGTCGCTGCGGAACTGCGAAAATTCTCCAACCGGCGAAGCGAACAGCCGCGGCTTCCACGCTCCCTCGCGCGTCACCCGCATCCAGGTTCCGCTGGGCAGGCAACGGATTCCCCGATACAGCGTGTATGGCTCGGGCACCGATCCCCATACAAAAAAACCCACGTGCCCCGCCGGCTCTTCGCGCAGATCCACATCCGGCGCCAATGCCAGCGCCTTCACCTGCGAGGCAAAATAGAAATTCCCGCCGCCCTCCGCGTAATACAGCGGCTTAATCCCAAACGGATCCCGCGCCAGAAAAAGCTCCTGGGAAAGCTCGTCCCAGATGCCGAACGCATACATTCCGCGCAGCCGCGGCAGCATTTCCGCCCCATATTCCGCGTACATCTGCAGCAGCACTTCCGTATCGCCCGTTGTCCGGAATCCCAGCCCCCTCTTCTGCAGATCGCTCCGCAGTTCCTGGTAGTTATAGATTTCCCCGTTGAAGACGATGGTGTACCGCCCATCCGTCGAGTGCATCGGCTGATCCGACCGTGCGTCCACGTCGATAATCGATAGCCGCCGGTGTGCGAATCCCACAATCCGCGAACTCGAAACCCACTGGCCCGATGCATCCGGACCTCGCGTCGCCAGCGCGTTCGATAATCGGGTCAGTGTCTCGGAAAAGTCCAGGTTCTCTGACTTGCGCGAGACGAGTACTCCGGCGATTCCGCACATCGGGAAAGAAGGTCCCTCAAATTCAGTCAGGGGAGTTTACGGTAGAAACATTCAAAAAAAGTCTGCGCTGGCTGCGCGTCGTGGGAGCGACGGACTATCAGCGAGCGTCGCCTCCAGTGTAGCAACCGCATCCACGTCCTGAATGAATGACGCCTCGGTCCACATGAACAACCGATGAATCCTCTCGTCTTTTCGGTGGCACGTAAGAATGTCGCTCGTCGCTCTGCCGCCGATCCGTCCGCACTCACGGCGAATCTCCTTAGATAGACTGGGGTTGTTCTCCTTTGTGATCCATGAGAATTCTTCACGTCATTGGAAGTCTCTCGCCAGCCGATGGTGGCCCACCCGAAGCCGTGCGTCAACTGGCGAAAGCCTATCTTTCGATAGGTGTCGAGGTTGAGGTCCTTTCTCAGGATCCACCCGACGCTCCTTTCCTCTCCGCACTCCCATTTCCTGTTCACGCTCTCGGCCAGCGCTGGCTCGGCCGCTTTGGTCTTTCGCCACGCTTGTGGCGTTGGCTCCGCCAAAATGCCTCCCGCTTCGATGGCATCGTGATGAATGGCATCTGGGTCTTCCCCGACGTCGCGGTCCGTGCCGCCGCGCGTCGTTCCGGAAAGCCCTATGCCGTCTTCCCCCACGGCGCCCTCGATCCCTGGTTCAACAAAAAATACCCACTCAAACACCTGAAGAAGTTGCTCTACTGGCCGTTCCAGTATCCCGTCCTGCGCGATGCCCGCGCCGTTCTCTTCACCACCGCCATCGAGCGCGATCTGGCCAGCACCAGCTTTCGCCCCAATCACTGGAACAGCCTCCCCGTTTCCTACGGCATCAGCGAGCCGGGCGGCGACCACCCACTCCAAATCGAATCCTTCCTCAGCTCTGTTCCCCAGCTCCGAGACCGACGCTACCTGCTCTTCATGTCGCGCCTCCACGAGAAGAAAGGCTGCGATCTCCTCCTCCACGCTTTTATTCGACTCGCTGCGGAGTTTCCTCAGATCGACCTGGTAATAGCTGGCCCCGATCAGGTCGGTCTCCAGGGAAAACTCCAGCAGATCGCCGCTGAAAAGAAACTTGCCGATCGCGTCCACTGGCCAGGCATGCTCACCGGCGATCGCAAATGGGGCGCGCTGCGGGCTGCGGACGCTTTTGTGCTCCCCTCGCACCAGGAGAACTTCGGCATCGTAGTTGCGGAATCCCTCGCGGCCGGCCGCCCCGTCCTCATCAGCAATCAGGTCAACATCTGGCCTGACATCCAGGCCGATGGCGCTGGCCTGGTCGACGATGACACTCTGGAAGGCACTGAACGCCTTCTCCGCCGCTGGCTGGAACTCCCCCCAGTCGAGCGCGCCGCCATGGCCACCAGGGCCCATGCCTGCTTTGCGATGCGCTACTCCATGGAACGCGCCGCCGCCTCCATCAAAGCCTTGTTTGCTGATTAGGAGTCGGCCTGCCATCCTCACAGAGCCGCGTCGCCGGTCCGCTACCGATCCGGGCCCCTGCCAGGGTAGACCCTTTTTGTTCAGCTAAACTAAGCGGACCGGATTTGAGTCTCAAGCCGTGATGCCATCCACAGCACGCCGCGTGTTGATTTACCGCCTGGGAAGCCTCGGAGACACCGTGGTCGCACTCCCGGCACTGCATGTTGTCGAGCGCGCCTTTCCCCTTGCCACACGCATTCTCCTGACGAATATGCCCACTCATTCGAATGCACCCGCCGCCTTCGCCGTGCTCGATGGTTCGGGGTTGGTTCATGGATATCTCGATTACCCGTGGAAAACGCGGCGCCTCTGGGAGCTGGTGCGCCTGTGGTGGAGGGTCGTGCGGTTCCGGCCTCAGTTTGTGGTGTATCTGATGGGCGCGCGAAAAACAGGTAAGCGCGACGAGTGGTTCTTTCGGCTGTGCGGGGTGCGCCGCATCGTCGGTATCCCGAAGGGCGTTTTCAACGAAGATGTTTTTGACCCGGGAAATGGCCTGTGGGAGCAGGAAGGCGCGCGATTGCTCCGGTCCATAGCGGATCTGGGCTCGGCGGACATTCATGACCTGGCAAACTGGGATATGCGGCTCACCGAGGCCGAGCAACGAAGAGCAGACGAAGAACTTGCAACAACTGTTGGGCGTCGCATCATTGCGTGCGGTCCAGGGACGAAAATGCAGGCGAAAGACTGGGGACAGGACAACTGGCGCGTGTTGCTGAAACGTCTGACCCGGGAATTGCCCGACCATACTCTGTTGCTGGTGGGAGCGAAAGAAGACGCCGAAGCCGCCGACTATGCGGCCGCGGAATGGGCCGGCCCAGTCGTTAATCTGTGCGGGAAACTGACCCCGCGGGAGACTGCCGCAGTGCTGCGTCGCGCGGAGCTCTTCCTCGGGCCCGATAGCGGACCCATGCACCTGGCCGCTGCTTATCGAGTACCCTGCGCGATTCCATTTGCCGCTCGGAATCGGCCGGGACTCTGGTTTCCCATCGGAAAGCAGCACCGCCCGATTTATCACCACGTGGATTGCGAAAACTGTCGCCTTACGGACTGTATCGAGCAGCGGAAAAAATGCCTGACGTCGATTACCGTCGACGAGATGCTGGCCGCCGCGCTCGAAGCGTGGCAGGAAGGGCAAAGAACCTGTCTCTCATGAACCCAGAAACCTGCCCGAGGCGTGTGCATCCCCCCATTGTGCAGGCAGATATCCGATAAAAAATGTGGCTCTCGTCGACTTGACACGGATCGACGAACCAGCCCGATCCAGGAATGCCTTTCTACCGCCGCAATCGCTCCAGCAGCCGGTCGAACTCCTCCAGCTGCCCATATTCGATGATCACCCGCCCGCGTCCCTTGCGATCCTCGATCCGCACCCTCAATCCCAGCGCCCGCTGCAGCGACTCCTGGACCTCGCGCACGTTCGGATCGATATTCTCCTTATCTTCTCCTCCGTCTTTCTTCTTCTCCTGTGGATTCAGGATCTTCTGAACATAGCCCTCCGTTTGGCGGACGCTCATCGCCAGCGCCGCCACCTTCTGCGCCGCCTTCAGAATCGCCTGCGGATTCTCGAGCGGCAGCAGTGCCCGCGCGTGTCCGAAGCTCAGAACTCCTTCTTCCACTTTGCCTTGCACATCTTCAGGCAGCTTCAGCAGCCGCAGAAAATTCGCAACCGACGCCCGGTCTTTCCCGGTCCGCTTCGCCATCTGCTCCTGCGTCAGCTGAAACTCCCGCGACAGCCGGTCGTAAGCGCGCGCCTGCTCCATCGCGTTCAGATCCGTCCGCTGCAGGTTCTCCACGATGGTCATCTCCATCGCCTGCTCATCCGAGACCTGCCGGATGATCGCCGGGATCGTCTCTTTTCCCGCCCGTTGCGACGCCAGCCAGCGCCGCTCGCCGGCAATCAGCTGGTAGTGCCCATGCGGCAGCGGCCGCACCAAAACCGGCTGCACCACCCCCGTCGCCGCAATCGACGCCGCCAACTCCGCCAGCTGGACCTCATCGAACCGCGTCCGCGTCTGGAAAGGGCTCCGTTCGATCTCCCCAACCGGAATCTCTCTCGGCCGTCCCGATTCACCGCCCTCCGCCCCCGGTTCCGCTGCGGCGTTCACCCGAGGCAGCAAGGATTCCAGTCCTTTTCCCAACGCCCGTCGTTTCGGAGCCTCTGTCGTTGTTTGCATCGCGTCACCTCAACCAATTCAGATTCTTAGCTGTTCAAACCAGCCCAGTGTTCCACGTGGAACATCGCGCTCTTGCCCCGCGCCGCAGGCGCACCCGCCCGACGCGGCCAGCGTCAGCCGTACGGCCAGAACTTCACCTTCACTTCTCCCTGTGCCGCTTTCGCCGTCTTCCGGTCCCGCGCTGCCGGACTCTCGATCCCGTTCCGTGCCAGCAGCTCGTCGGCCAGCTCCCGGTAGCTCTCCGACCCCCGCGACCGCGGATCGTACAACAGCACCGGCTTCCCATAGCTCGGCGCCTCGGCCAGCCGCACGTTCCTTGGAATGACGGTCTTCAGCAGTTTGTCCTTAAAAAACTCCCGCAGATTCTCGGTCACCTGCTGTGCCAGGTTCGTGCGATCGTCATACATCGTCAACAGCACGCCTTCAATCTCCAGTCCCGGATTGAACGCCGCCCGCACCCGCTCCAAAGTGTGGATCAGTTCGCTCAGCCCTTCCAGCGCGAAATACTCCGCCTGCATCGGAACCAGCAGCCGATCCGCAGCCACCAAGGCGTTCAGCGTCAGCAAATCAAGTGCCGGCGGGCAATCCATGATCACAAAATCGTAGCGATCCCGCACCTTCTCCAGAGCCTCGCGCAGCTTGTAGGCTCTCCGATCCATCTGGATCAGCTCGACATTCGCCCCCGTCAGGTTCTTATTCGAGGGAACCAGAGTCAGCGTGTCGATCTCAGTCCGGAGCGCCACCTCCTCGATCGTCGCCTCGCCCATCAGCACGTCGTACGACGAGCGCCGATCCGCATCCCGCGTAATCCCAAGCCCCCCGCTTGAGTTGGCCTGCGGATCGCAATCGACCAGCAGGATCTGCAACCCCTCCAAAGCCAGTGCTGCCGAAAGATTGATGGCGGTGGTTGTTTTGCCCACCCCGCCTTTCTGATTGACGACGGCCAGCACTTTCCCCATGACAATGAAGCCTACCGGCACCGCGCTCCCTCCGCAATGCGAAGCGGCTGTGAAGAACCGGGCACGATTTGTGGAAGGAATTTTTGGCCGCTCCCCCAGCGCTCAATCTAACCCATGCTGTTTCCGCATGAGATGCGCTACTCCATCGATTGCTACAGGAGTATTGACGAAAAAGAGGCCCGCGTGGAAAACCCCATCGATTCGCTCCGAAAAATCTTAGCCTAAGCACCATCTGCAGACGCCGTGTGTTCCACGTGGAACATCGCGCCCTCGATTGGCCCCTGCTATGGTGGTCATCCAGGAGCCGCAACGGGAATGCGACGCATCAAGTCGCTTTTGGCAAGATTCGCGGGAACCACGCTGCTGTTCAGCGCCATCATTGGTGTTGGCACGAGCCTTGTTCTGCTTGCCGCCAGTTGCGTCGGGTTTCTCCCCTACAGTGACCGGCCAGGACCTGGATGGTGGGGCAAGCCCCATTTTCCGTCATGGACGGAAGTCGCCACCTACATTGGATTCGCCCCTTGGTTTGCGTACGGCTGCCTCTATTTCGGTCTCGGCCTCTTCGTTCTTAGCTTGGCGCTGGGAATCGCATCGACTCCGCGGTGGCTGAATCGGCTGATAGGCGGGATCATTGCCGCCATTGCCGCGATGCTCGCCGTCGCAGCCGCCGGCTGGTATCTTGCGCTCGCCGCCATCGGTCCCTATTCTGCCGCAGGCCTGGGGCTGTTGTATGGCTCTCTTATTTTTCCGCGGTTCGTTCGGCCAAAAGCCCCGCCGGCGCCTATGTGGATTCGCATCGGTACCGCGGCCTGCGCCTCAGTGTTGTTCCTTGGGTGGATTTTCTCACCCCTGCTCCCCAAAAAGCCCGTGCCCGAGGTCCGCTTCAACCTCATCCGGGTAACGCCAGGAGAGAGTCCGGTGAAGGAGCCATGGTTCGAATCGAAAGATGTCGCAGCCGAAGTCTCCGCACTTCACATCGCGGGAAAAACCCACGGCGGGATTGGTGGGGGTGCCTCCTCCGGCCAAGGGGGACCCGAGATCGACGTGGACCTGATCGCTCTTGAGCCAATCGGTACGATCTCCAAACTCGACATTCCGAAGTCTGGCTATGTCGTCTATGTCCTGCAAGGCGGGAAGTGGACCGCCAATCCATCTTTCAGCAAAAAAGACGGCCGCCAATTCACGATTGGGCCGGGGAACGACCTGCGGTTCGATGGGGGAAAGGTCAAATTCGGCAACGATAAGGAATTTAAGTCATTTACTTGGTATCCCACGATCCCAAAAGGGCAGTGACTCGACCCGACCCGCGAATGTTCCACGTGGAACACTGCCGCCACCAGCCACAAGCTACCCGGCTCCCGCCTGAACGCTATCCGCTGTCCGCTATCCGCTATCCGCTTGTTCCCCCTGTCTGTGGAAACTTGTCAAGCCTTTCTCGCACGGTACTAAAGTGTTCTCTCTCATTCAAAACAACTTTCACCACAATAACAGGAAAGAATTTTGGCGTGTTTTAGGGCTGGACTTGGTATCCTGATAATAGGGGATAAGAAATAAAAAAGGCCGCGCCCAAGCGCGGCCTTTGCCGTCCCCGAAGGAACCCCGTGGCTCTCCCACGACAATCCGGCTGCCCGGCCCGCGCCCTCGCCCCCGCCACGTCTGCCAAGCGACGCGGCCGCCTCTGTCACAAAAGCGGCCGCCTTTGTGACAGAAACAGTCGCTTGAATGACAGAAACAGCCGCCTCTATAACACAAACAGCCGAATGTGTGACAAAAGCGGCCGTCTCCCAATTGATCCGTTTTCAAATAGATCCGGCCCGGGGAGGGGTATCGAGCTCGCCATCCCCCAACCCAACCCCAGCAGAATCAATCACCATCCCGCACAGGGGGAGGGGGGAGGGGGAGGGGGGGTACCCAGCTCTGCTGCCGGCTGCAGCCTGCAGGCCGCAGATTGCGCGCCACGAGCTACCGGCTACAGGCCGCGGGCCGCAGTCTTGCACCGCGCCACGATCAGAGTGATGTCGTCCGCCTGCTCGCCAGCGCTGTACTCCAGGATTTCCCGAAGCACCGCATCCACCGTCGCCTTCGCATCGAGGGACGCCTTATGACGCAGAGACTCGATCAGCCCACGCTGCCCGAATTCCTCGCCCTTTGCATCGCTGGCTTCCGTCACGCCGTCCGTGTAGAGCGCCAGCGTGTCCCCCGCCGCCAGCTGGCATTCGCCCGTGTGTCCGTCCCAGTTCCGGAACAGACCCAGCACCGTGCCGGTGGAGTGCAGCTCCTCGAGGGCACCGCCCGCGCGCAGCAGCAGACCAGCCAGGTGCCCGCAGTTGGCGTAGCGAAGCTTTTGAGAATCATCGCAGTACTCGGCGAAGAAAATGGTCGAATACGCGCTCTCCACCGTGTTGTCGAAGAAAATCTGATTCACCGTCTTCAAAAAAAGCTGCGGCTGCTGGCGAGCCATGGCCAGCTGGCTGCGCAGATTCGCCTGCAGATTCGCCATCAGCAGCGCCGCGGCGATGCCTTTCCCGGAAATGTCGCCGATCAGCAGCCCGATTTCCGTCGGCCCAAGAGAAAGGAAGTCGTAATAATCGCCGCCGACATGCCGCGCCTGGATGCAGACCCCCGCGTAGTCGAGCGTCTTCAGCGCCGGCGCGCCCTGCGGAAACAACCGTGCCTGCACCTGCTTCGCGATCTCCAGCTCCTGCGCCACGCGCCGCTCCTGCTCCACCCGCTCGCTCGCCTCGCGGCGCTGCGCTTCGATCTCCCGGCTCATTTCATCGGAGCCCAGCAGTTCGAAGACGTTCCCGTCGACGTCCTGAAACGTCGCAAAAGTGCCGCCCCACAGCTGGGGTTGCGGCGGCTGCACAAACTTCACGCCGCGGCTCTGCCACAACTCGTACGTCGCGTTGACATCCTCGGCGATGAAGGCAATGTGCGTGGGGCGGCCGATCAGCCGGTAATTCTCCGATCCGCGCCGCGGAGCGATCAGCGCCAGAATCGCGCTGCCGTCCGGAGGAGCGATCGCGATCCAGCGGCCGAATTCAAATCGGCTGTCCGCCAGCACGCAGAATCCGAGCAGCCCCACATAGAATGCAAGGCTGCGATCGTGATCGCGCACGTAGACGTTCGATTTAAAGATTCTGAGATACGGATTCTCCGATCCGGAAGCGCAGGGGGAGCGACCCGCCGGCTCGCGCGTCTTTTCACGACTCGTCCCCTCGCTGGCCACGTCACCCTCCCCGAATTTCCCTGCCAGCAATCAATATCCCACAGCCGGAGGATCAGAGTCCGCATTGCAACCGCTCAAGCTTTTCGGTCTTCATCCGATGATCTGGCCTGAGGGATTTCTATGGCTGCGTCCACGGTGCGGGTGCACACGACGAATGTCGAGACCGTTGTTCCGGAAGGCGTCTTTATCCACTCGCAGACCGATCTCAAGGGGCGCATCACCGAGGCGAATGCCGCGTTTGCTGAAATCAGCGCCTATCGGGTCGAGGACATGATCGGCAAGCCGCATAACCTCGTGCGCCATCCCGACATGCCCCGGGAAGCCTTTGCCGACATGTGGAAGTCGCTCCAGGCCGGACGTCCCTGGCAAGCAGTGGTGAAGAATCGCCGCAGCGACGGTGGCTTTTACTGGGTCCTGGCAAATGCTTCTCCCGTGCGCGAGCAGGGTCGCGTGGTCGGCTACCAGTCCATTCGCTTTAAGCCCACCCGCGCGCAGATTCAGGCCGCCAGCGAGGCCTATCGGCGCATCCGCGAGGGCGATCGTTCTCTGCGCATCGAGGAGGGTCGTGTCGTCCATGCCCACTTCGCATGGCTGCGGCGTGTGACCCGCCCAGGCATCCAGATCGGTGTCGCTCTGATCCTGGCTTTGACGTCCGCGGCCGCGGGCTTTGTCGCCCTCACGAATCCCGGCAGTTCCGTCCTTCGGATCGCTGCGGAGTCAGGCTTTGCCGTCTCCGTTGCGTGCGCGCTTCTCGGGCTGGTCTGGAGCCTTCCCCAACAGCGCGGCGACCTGCGCGTCATCGAAGCGTCGCTCGACAACATTCTTTCAACCGGCGACCTCACCCACCGCTGCCCTCTCGAGGGAGAGGACATCGCCGGCGCCATCGGCCGCGAGCTCAGCCTGCTGACTGGCTGGGTCCAGGCAACCGTGCTTTCCGTCAGCGACGCCGTGGTCCACGTGCAGAACGGGACCGAAGATGTGCTCAAAGGCGTGCTTGAAATCGATCAGGCCGCCAACTCCCAAAGCGCAGCCACTTCCTCAGTCGCCGCAGCTGCCGCCGAGCTGGAGCTCACCATCCGGGAAGTCTCCGAACACCTGCGCAGCACCGAAAAAACTGTCGGGGACACCGGTCAAAAGGCCACCGAAGGGGCGGGCGTTTCACAGCGCGCGGCCGATCAGATTCATTCCCTCGCCGAGGCCATCAAAGGCGCGTCCGGTGAGGTCGAAGCGTTGGGCGCAACCTCCGCCGAAGTGGGACAGATCGCCGGAGTCATCCGCGAAATTGCCGACCAGACTAATCTCCTGGCTCTCAACGCCTCCATCGAAGCCGCCCGCGCCGGCGCTGCCGGCCGCGGCTTTGCCGTCGTCGCCACCGAGGTCCGCAACCTGGCCGATCGCACCATGAAGGCCACCGCCAACATCGACGCGTTGATCGTCAAAATTAAAGGAGACAGCGAACGCGCCATCAGCGGCATGCGCGCCGGAGACGCTCAGGTGACCGAAAGCGTCACCATGGTCCAGGAAGCCAGGGAAACCCTCGACGGCATCAATCGCCTGATGGGCGATGCCGTCCGCCGCGTCTCCGAGATTGCCAATTCGTCCTCGCAGCAAACCGAGGCGATGAACGAAATCAGTCGCAGCATCACCCAGGTAGCCGCCATGACGGAACAGAACGAAAGCGTCGTGCGCCGCACCACGGAACTCATGAAAGTCCTCACCCCCATGGTCAACCGCGTCCAGAAAGCCGTCCTGCAATATCAGGTCTGATCGCTCGTGCGGCGCGGCTCCGGCGGCGCTGCGTCCAGCGCGGCCGCTTCAGGACGGAACCAATTCGCCCTCATCCGCGTACCTCACATCGGTGCGGTCCACGCCCTCCCCCGCCGCACCGCTGATGTTCAGGAGAAAACCCATGCATAAACTCGTCAGCGCCATAGCCCTTGCTATCGCCATACTTTTTGCACTGCCCGCTGCTCGCGCCCAGGCTGGCTCCAACTCTCTCGTTATCGTTTTCAAAGACGGTCATCGCCAGACCATCAATCTCGACAACATCCAGCGCCTCGAGTTTCCTGGAGCGGTCCCCGCGGGCCTCATCAGCGTGCCCGGCCCGTCGCGTGCCCACTTCCTCGGCAAATGGGAAGTCGGCGAGGGCAACGGAGAGAACTTCTATATCACCCTCAACGACGATGGCACTGCCCAGCGCACCATGAACGACCTCGAGCACGAGCGCGGCACGTGGGTCTATGCCCACGGCGAAGCTCAGGTCACCTGGGCCGACGGCTGGCAGGACTGCATCCGCAAGGTCGGTTCCTGGTACAAGAAGTACGCTTACCACGAAGGCAAGACCTTCACCGACGATCCGGACAACGTCACCAACGCCCGCAACGTGTCCCAGAATCCCAACGGCGTGGACTAAACAGCTCGCGGAAAAACTCACTGTTTTAGAAGGGGCACAGCTTTAGCTGTGCCGCGAAGGTCGCAGAATGAACCCGGCTTTAGCCACTGGGTGATGGTTTTTTTCCGGCACCGGTTTTTTCCGCTGGCTGCAAACTCCGGTGCTTCGCGAGCCTGATCGGCTGAGTCGGAGCCAGGCTTCTCACGCCGCTACAGCAACAGCCCGAACACGGCCACCGCGTTCGGCGTCCCCACAAACACCTTGCCGTTGACCACCATCGGCGTGATGAACTTGTTGCCGTTGCCGAACTGATCGCGGTTGTTCGCCGCCTGGTTGCTGTTGTACAGCTCCTGCAGGGTGGTCGCGTCGAAAGCATGTAACACGGCCGGTGACGAATTCTCGACCCCCCACACGATCCCATTCGTTGTCCCGTTGGCGCTCACCGCCGGCGTCATTCCAGGATACGCAAATGTGTTCGCGCTCTTCACGCTCGCGGTGGTGGCCAGTTTCGCGTTCGTGATCGGAAACGCCTTCAGGTTGTCACTCACCGCGCCGTAGTACACCGTGTTGTCGAAATACGCGGGCATCGACCACACGCCGCCGATGGCTCCCACGATCGCCTGGTATGCCGCGCTGTTGTTTTGCGAGTTGTACTTGCCCATCGAATCCCGATTCACCACATAGATGTTCTGGTCTTTTCCGGCCCCTACCGCCAGGTGATGGACCGTGCCCGACGAATCCGTAATATCCGGCAACACCAAAGCTCCGCCTGACCCAAGGTCCTCGTCCTGGCTCGACTCGGAAATCCCGTTGTAGGTTTCGAAGTAATCCGCGACCGCCAGTTTTCCGCCGGTCGTTGAGATTTTCAGAAATGCATTCCCGAAGTCGTTGCTCGTCGGGAAACCACTCGCGTTGAGTGTGCTGTCGAAGGTGCCGTTCGCATCGAGAAAATAAATGTTCCCGCTCGAATCCGCAGCCAGCCCGGTGCCCGCCATCCAGATCGACCCTTCGCTGCCGTTCGGCGTCAGGTTCAGCACGCTGGTTTGTGCCAGCGTCGATTCGCTGTAGGCCATCAGCCAGCCGGTATACGGGTCGATGTCGCAATGCGACGTCCACCCCATATAGATCGTCCCGTTCATCAGCAACAATCCCACGCGCTCCGCATACTGGCCCGGATCGAAAACCACGTTGCCGCCCGAGCTGTTTTCGCCCGTGCCCGGATACTTCGCCTGAATTTCTGTCGGACTGTTGGCAAGCTCCGCGCCGGTGGTCACGTCCAGCGCATGCAGACGCTGGTGGTAGACGCCGGACTTATCCAGCGACATGCCGACGACGAAGATCGTTCCATTCGGCCCCGCGGTGCGGTCGATGACCGGCGTTGAAGTGATGCCGATCTCTGGGGTGATTTGCGAGCACCCGTGATCCCCGCTGGTGGTCTCATTGGCGCCAAGGACCGACGTCTTCCAGATCTGCGCGCCGGTGTCCGCGTCGAAGGCGTAGACGCTGTCGTGCTCCGTCACAGCAAACACAACATTCCGCTGCTGGCCGCCCGCTGTCAGGTTCGAAAGATACAGAGGCTGCGCGTCCACGACCCCATCGACTCCCAGCAGGCGCAGCAGGCCGAATTTCGAGGAAGTCACATTGCTCGATGTCAGCGTTGTCTCGTTCGGGTTCAGCCCCGTCCTGCCGATGTCGAAGTGATACGTCGTGACGTCGACTCCCCGCGTGGCGACAGTGGTCTGCACGGTCACGGGAGCGATCTGCCAGGCAGCGGCAGGGGTCCCGGGACTTCCACTGCTGCCAATAGTTGTCCCGTTCACGAGCCAGACATAGACCTGCTCGGTGGAGCCGTTCCGCCACAGGATCGCGGCCCTGCCGCTGCCGTCGTAGTCGCCGACGCCCTGAATGCTCCAGGCGGAGGAGACGTAGCCCAGACTCCCGCTGCTCGCCGTCGCGGTCCCGTTCATGAACCAGAGGTAGACCTGCCCGCTGGCGTTGCGCCACAGGATGTCACTCTTGCCGTTCCCATCGAAATCGCCGACTCCGGCGATGCTCCAGTCCATAGTGGGGGTGCCCGGGCTTCCCGTGCCCGCAATCGTGGTCCCGTTCATCAGCCAAACGTAAACCTGCCCGGTGGAGCTGTTGCGCCACAGGATGTCCGCTTTGCCGTCGCCATTGAAATCGCCGATGCCCGCGATGTTCCATCCTGAGGAGACGTAGGTTACACTTCCGCCGCCCGACATCGTGGTTCCGTTCATGAACCAGAGATAGACCTGTCCGGTGGTGCTGTTCCACCACAGGATGTCGGCTTTGCCATCGCCATTGAAGTCGCCGACTCCCGCAATGCTCCAGTCTGAAGAGACGGAGCCGAGGCTCCCGCTGCTCGTCATCGCGGTCCCGTTCATGAGCCAGATGTAAACCTCGCCCGAGGTGCTGTTGCGCCACAGGATGTCGGCTTTGCCGTCTCCGTTGAAATCACCAGCGCCCTGAATCACCCAGTCCGAGGTGGGGCTGCCGGGACTTCCGCTGCTCGAAAACGTAGTCCCGTTCATCAGCCAGATCTCGACCTGCCGGGTGGAACTGTTCCGCCACAGAACGTCGCTCTTGCAATCACCGTTGAAGTCGCCCACCGCCGCAAACGATTCGGGGTTCGGATTTGGATTCGGGTTTGCAGTCGTGCAGGTTCCGATCGCCTGAGACACAGTCCCAGGAGCCGCTCCGGTGGCAATCTCCTCGGTCGAAGAATTGTCGGAGTCTGTGCGAGATGCTCCTGGGACAAGGTTGCTGCCCACGGCCAGGCTCGCCGCGCTCACGCCGGCTGGAGCCCCGCTGACTGTGCCCTGAGCCGGGCCCGAGATGCCATCCAGGGCCCTTGTTGAAGCCGGAACCGCCTGCGCGCCGCTGCCCGATTGCGCGACTACCATTACCGACAGCAAACCCAATCCAACCTGCCATTGGCGCCGCATGCCGGGATCCTCCTGGCCGTAAGATGCGCGGCAGCGCCCGCAGACGATGTCAAAAATCTACACGAAGGTCCTGAGTCCTGTCTTCAGTATTTCCTGCTCCGAGCCGGGAATCGCCGCCTCTGTTTCCCACCGGATCCCCTTCAGCTTTTCCAGCGAGCTTTCCATCTTCAGCGTCGTAAACACCGCCATCCATCCGCCCGTCGCCAGCCGATTGACCGCCGCCTTGCACGCCGCTCCCATCTTGTCGACGGCCCGCAACGTGACCGCGTCGAACACCCGCTCTCCGGCCATCTCCTCCACGCGTCCCGGCCAAACCTCGGCTTTCAATCCCAGCGTGCGGACCACCTCACGGAGAAACGTCGCCTTCTTCCCCTGCGACTCCGCGAGCGTGACGCCGATCTTCGGCCGGCAAATCGCAATCGGAATCCCCGGAAATCCCGCGCCCGAGCCGAAGTCCAGCAGCGTCTTCGCCTGTTTTGGAATTTGCTGCGCCGCGAAGACCGATTCCGCAAAATGCCTGCGCACAATCTCCTCCGGCGTGCGCGCCGCCGTCAGATTCATCCGTGCATTCCATCTCATCACCAGCGCGAGGTACGCCTCTAACTGCTCGACCGCTCGCGCATCCAGCTCCGCCCCATCCAGGCTGATTCGATTTTCATTCGCTGGTTTCATCGCACGGATTTTAGCGGCCCAGGGTCGAGCCCATGACCCTTGTCTGTGCCCTGTACCCTGTAACCTGCGCCCTGTACCTGTCTTTCAGTCCGCGACCGATTCGCTGATCATGCGCGGCTCCCACGCCGACGCCGCATCCACAAAGCACTGGAACAGGCACTGCGCCGCCTTATTCTCCTCCAGTACCCGCTCGGGATGCCACTGCACCCCCATCAAAAACTGGTCGCCATGGCCTTCCGCCGCTTCCACCACGCCGTCGTCCGGCGACCATGCCGCGCGCACCAGCCCATCGCCCAGCACCGCTACCGCCTGATGATGGCTGCTGTTCACCAGCAGCGTGGTCCTGGTGCCCAACCCCAGAATGCGTCGCAGCCGCGAGCGTGCTTCTACTTCGATCGCATGCGCTTCTGTCACGGCGCGTCCTGCCGAGTGATCCACGGCGGTTTTCAGGTGCTGCACCAGCGTTCCGCCTCGCCACACATTCAGCGCCTGGAACCCGTAGCAAATCCCCAGCAACGGCTTGTAAAGATTGGATGCGTCCTGCAGCAGCAACTCATCGACCGCCTCGCGCGCCGCGTCCGCCGCCGCGCAATCGGCCTCCGCCTCTTCACCGTATTTCTGCGGGTTCACATCCGCCGGGCTTCCCGGCAGCAGCACGCCCTCGCACGACGCCACCAGCTGTGCCACCTTGGCCGGCGAATCCCGCAGCGGCACTTTCACCGGGACGCCCCCGGCAAACTCCACCGCCCGCGCATACTGGGGCCACGAGCGCTCGCAGTATTCCTTGTCCGCGAAATTGGGTTCCGGAATCGCGATGCGTGGTGCTTTCATGGTCTCCGCGCCTCCTCGGTTTCGTGCTGGTCCCGAGAAATCGTTCCTTCTTCCAGACTCCCAACATCCGCGTCCGATACGCCATTGTGCGGCGCGGCGGAACGAACTGCAACAGCATTTTCCGGCATAGCCTTCGCTTCCACCGGCCTTTTTCGCCAGGAGTGCTCATAATACAGCGCACCGACCGCTTCCTCCAGTCGTGCTGTCAATTCCTCCACCTGCCTCATCGTCATGCCCCGCGTTTCGATCGCTTCGCCCACCGCCAGCCTCACCGGCGCCGGATAAACCTCTGTCGAATGACCCGGCAAAACCTCATACGTTCCAATCACTGCCATCGGCGTCACCGGAACCTGCGCGCGAATCGCCATGAACGCCGGCCCATTTAGAAATTTTCCCGTCTCTCCGCTCTCCATGCGCCCGCCCTCCGGGAAAATTACCAGTGGCATACCCCCCTTGAGCGTCCGCACCGCGCTCGCCAGGCTCGCAATCGACGCCCGCGGATTCCCCACATCCACCGAAACCTGTCCCGACCTCCTCAGCCACCACCCGATGAACGGCACCTTCAGCAAACCGCTCTTCGCCACAATCCGAAACTGAAACCGCAGCGTGCTGAAGAGTACCGGCGTATCCATATAGGACAGGTGGTTCGATACAAATACCGCCGGCTGCGCCTTCAGACGCTCGCCGTTCAGAACCGTCACCTTTGACCCGCTCAGCAGCACGCTGGTCCGCGCCCACGCCTGTGCAATCCTGTGCTGTCGGCGTCCGTCCTTCTCAAACAGCGACACCACCAGCGCCAGACTGCCGAAAAATACCGTTGCCAGAAAAAACAGAGGAGTCCGAATCCCCCAGCTCATCAGCCGTAAGCTGCAGCGGCAGCGGGTTCGGCCTCGGGCCCAATGGCTCCATCGCGCTCATCGCGTCTCCACCGCAACGCGCTCAAGGAACGGGCGAACCTCACCCACCAGATATACCGATCCAGCCACGACTACCAGCCCCTCTCGAGGAGCCTCGACCCACGCCCTCCTGAGCGCCTCCTGCCCATCTCTCGCCGCCAGCGCTCGGACACCCACCTCTTGCGCTGCTGCGACGAGATCCTCCGCGCTGGCCGACCGCGGCGATTCCACCGGCGTCGCAATCACCAGGTCGAACATCGGGAAAAGGATCTGCGCCATTTCCTGGTAGGCCTTGTCTTTCATGCATCCGAAAACCAGCACGCGCTCGCCGTGAGCCGATTCCGCGAACCCAAGCGAAGACAGCGCCGCCCGCAGCGCCCACGCTCCCGCCGGATTGTGCGCTACATCCAGCAGCACATCGGCCTTGCCCGCGACCAACATCCGTTCCAGCCTGCCCGGCCATTGCGTCTGCCGGATCCCCTCCGCAATCTGCGCGGCCGTTATTGTGAAACCGTGACTGTTACTTAATTCCACCGCCGCTGCAATCGCCAGCGCAATGTTGCGCCGCTGATGCTCTCCCGCCAACGGCGAATCCACGTGAATAGTTTTTCCCATCACTTCGAGTGCATACCGGTTCCGCGGTTCTGTACCCTGTACCCTGTACCCTGTACCCTGCGCCGAAAGCACATACTCCGCCGCATTCACTCCCCGCACATCCAGCTCCGCCGCCACCTCCCCTATCGCCTGGTTCGCCTGCGGATGTTGCGGCAGCGTTACCAGCACGCCGTTTCCCCTCAGGATTCCCGCCTTCTCGCGCGCGATCAGTGGGATCGTGTCGCCCAGCCACTCCATGTGATCGAGCGAAACATCAGTGATCACTGATAGCAGCGGCTCCACGACGTTCGTCGCGTCCAGCCGCCCGCCCATCCCCACTTCCAGCACCGCTAGATCCACATGCGCATCGGCAAACGCCTCGAATGCCGTAGCGGTCAGCGCTTCGAAAAAGCTCGGATGCCCCGGCAGCCTTCCTTCGTTCACCAGAATTTGCGCACAGTCATCCACGCGAAAATAGTGCCGCGCAAATTCCTCGTCGCCGATCGCCTCGCCATCGATCCGAATGCGCTCATTCACGCGGACCAGGTGTGGCGAGGTATACAGCCCGCACCGGTATCCGGCGCTTTTCAGAATCGCGGCCAGCGTCGCGGCGGTCGATCCCTTGCCATTCGTCCCCGCAATCAGGACCGACCGAAACCGCCGCTCCGGATGCCCCAACGCCTCCACCAGCGCGCGCATTTCTTCGAGGCGAAACTTCCGCCGCGGCTGCCCCGGCGCGGCGTGCAGCTCCCCCACACGCGCATGAAGACTGTCGAGCGCCGCCGCATAGGACATTCTTCGATTTTAGCCTCGATTCCAGGACAACTCAGCGGGACGGGCTGATGCGCGAATCCTGTTCCGACGGTCGCCCCCAAAGTCATCTCTGCCCCCTCACTTCGGTACTGCGGCGCGACCTCCCACCGCTGCTAAACTGGAACCCGCATGATCCTCCCCTTTGTCCGCGAGTTGTTGGCGGACCTGGAGAATTCTCCCGCCTTCGAACAGGCAAGAAGGCACCTGGCGCTTGCCCGTGGGCGTCGTCGTGTCTCGGGACTCACCTCCACAGCCCGCGCCCTCTACATTCCTCTCTTCGCGCGCGCCGCGCAGGTTCCCACCGTCGTCATCGTCGCCGACAACAAAGCTGCCGACGCCATGCACCTCGCCCTGCGCGCCGGATGCGACCTCACCGGAGCCATTCCCGCCGACCGCGTGCTGCGTTTGCCCGCCCACGATGTCCTGCCCTTCGAAAATCTCTCGCCCCACCCCGACATCCAGGAGCAGCGCGCCAAAACCCTTTGGAAAATCGCCACCGGCGAAGCTTCCATCGTGGTCGCGCCCGTCGAATCCGCCGCGATGAAGCTCTTCCCCGCGCCCTTTTACGCCGGCCTGGCGCAGATTCTCCGCCGCGGCGAAGAAGTCGACGTCGAAACCCTTCTCGCCCACCTCACCAGCATCGGCTACACCCGCAACGACATCGTCGAGATGCCCGGCCAGTTCACGCGCCGCGGAGGCATCCTCGACGTCTACTCGCCCGAAGCCGATCGCCCCGTCCGCTTCGAGTTCTTCGGCGACGAAATCGAATCGATCCGTAAATTCGACCCCGAAACGCAGCGCTCCGCCGCGCCCCTCGACGAAGCCCGTCTGCTCCCCCTCACTGAAACCCCGGTTACCGAGCGCCTCCTCGCCGCCGTGCACACGCGACTCAGCGGCGAGCGCATCGAATCCACCGACGACCCCGAGCTCGTCGAAGAAGCCATCGCCGCTGGAGGCGTCTCCGTCTTTCCCGGCTGGGAATTCTTCGCTGGCGTGAGCGGCGCGACCGGCACCCTCCTCGATCTCTTCCCGCGCTCCGCCCTCCTCGTCGAAGAGCCCGCGATGATCCGGAACCAGATCGACCGCTGGTGGAGCAAAGTCGAGCAGCGCCACGACCGCTCCAGCATCGGCTCGCTCATCACCCCCGCGGATATCTACCTCCGTCCCGAAGTCCTCCAGGCGCAGCTCGCGTCGCATTCCGGCCTCGACATCGATCAGCTCGGCGTCGTTGACGTCCTCGAAGAAGACCAGACTCTCGGCGAAATTGAATTCACCTCGCGCCCCACCCTCCGCTTCCACGGCTCAATTCCTGCACTCATCGAGCAAATCCGCAACCTGATGAACCAGGACGTTCGCACGTTGCTGGTCGCCCCCAACCAGGGCGAAGTCGAGCGCCTCGCCAATCTTCTCCGCGAATACGAACTCCCCTACCGCCTCGGCAGCCGCATCCAGCACGCGGGCAGCGAAAACATCTACGACGAATCCAGCTACCTTGCCGGCGACCTGCGTACGCCCGTCATTCTGCGCACTGCCTTGGCCACCGGCGTCAGCCTGCCTGATGCGCGCCTCGTCCTCTTCGGCGCGCAGGATTTCTTTGACGAAGCCGACGTTACTGCCCGCCCCGCGCCCAAAAAATCCAAGACCGCCGCCTTCGTCTCCGACTTCCGCGACCTCACCGTCGGCGATTACGTCGTCCACGTTGAGCATGGCATCGCGCGCTACCAGGGCCTGCGCGAAATCGAGCAGGACGGCATCTCGCTCGAGTTCATGATCCTCGAGTTCGCCGAGGGCGCGCGCCTCTATGTCCCCCTCACGCGCCTCGACCTCATCCAGAAATACCGCTCCACTGAAGCCGGTCCCGCGCCCGTGCTCAACCGACTCGGCTCACAGCAATGGGCCAAAACCAAAGCCCGCGTGCGCAAGGCCATGGCGGATATGGCCGACGAGCTCCTCAAGCTCTACGCGCAGCGCAAAGCCGCTGAAGGCCATGCCTTCCCCACCGACAACGAATTCCAGCGCGAGTTTGAAGACGCCTTCGACTTCACCGAGACCGACGACCAGATCTCCGCCATCGCCGACATCAAGCGCGACATGGAATCGACCCTCCCCATGGATCGCCTGCTCGTCGGCGACGTTGGCTACGGCAAAACCGAGGTCGCCATGCGCGCCGCCTTCAAAGCCGTGCAGGATGGCCGCCAGGTCGCCGTCCTCACGCCCACCACCGTCCTCGCCTTCCAGCATTTCGAGACCTTCAAAAACCGCTTCCGCCAATTCCCCATCAACATCGAAATGCTCTCCCGCTTCCGCACCCCCAAAGAGCAAAAGCTCATCCTCGAGCAAGTCGAGAACGGCCGCGTCGACATCCTCATCGGCACCCACCGCCTGCTCTCGAAAGACATCAAGTTCCACAACCTCGGCCTCCTCGTCGTCGACGAAGAGCAGCGCTTCGGCGTCCGCCACAAAGAACGCCTCAAGCAGATGCGCCGCGAAATCGACGTCCTCGCCATGTCCGCCACGCCCATCCCGCGCACCCTGCACATGTCCCTGGTCGGCCTGCGCGACATGAGCGTGATCGAAACGCCGCCCCGCGATCGCATGGCCATCCAGACCGTCGTCGCCAAATTCGACGAGAAACTCATCCGCTCCGCCATCGAAGTCGAGCTCGAGCGCGGCGGCCAGATTTACTTCGTCCACAACCGCGTCGAAACCATCTTCGAAATCGCCGCAAAAATCCAGGAACTCGTCCCCGCCGCCCGCGTCATCGTCGGCCACGGCCAGTTGGGCGAGAACGACCTCGAAAAAGTCATGCTCTCCTTCATGCATCACGAGCACGACGTCCTCGTCGCCACCACCATCATTGAAAACGGCCTCGACATTCCCCTCGCCAACACCATGATCGTCAACCGCGCCGATCGTCATGGACTGTCAGAGCTGTATCAACTCCGTGGCCGCGTCGGCCGCTCCAATCGCCGCGCCTACGCGTATCTCCTTATCCCGCCCGAGCAGGAACTCACCGAAGTCGCCCGCCGCCGGCTCGCCGCCCTCAAGGAATTCTCCGACCTCGGCGCTGGTTTCAAAATCGCCGCTCTCGACCTCGAGCTCCGCGGCGCAGGCAATCTTCTCGGCGGCGAACAGAGCGGCCACATCGAAGCCGTCGGCTTCGAAATGTACACCTCCATGCTCGAAGAAGCGGTCAGCCGCCTCAAAGGCGAGGAGCGCGTCGAGCGTCCCGCCGTCCAGCTCTCGCTCGGCATCGCATTACGTATCGATGAAAGTTACATATCCGAAGAAAACCAGCGCCTGCGCATGTACAAGCGCATCGCAGGTATCGACAGCGATAGCGCCCACGAAGGAGTCCGCGCCGAGCTCGAAGACCGCTACGGCCCGCTGCCCGCGAGCGTCGCCCATCTGCTCCAGGCCGCGCGCCTCCGCATCGAATGCGAAAAGATCGGCGTCGCCCAGGTCGATCGCAAGCGCGACCAGCTCCACATCCGCTTCACCGAAACCGCCGCCGTCGACCCGGCTCGCCTCATGAAGCTCGTCTCAAAGAACGCCAAACGTGGCGCGCAATTCACGCCACAAGGCGTCCTGCGCTTCCCCCTCGCAGCAACCAAGCCCGAAGAAATCCTCCTCGAGGTCCGCGCCCTCCTCGAAGAACTCGCCCTCCAAACCGCCGCGGTCTGATCCTCAGAAGTGGTTGAGCAACCCCCCAAAACTCTCCACCTCCAGCAACCGCTGCCCCTCCGGTGCCGCATCCAGCCCCTCATGCTCCAGTACCCACGTATGCGGGTGATGGATAAACACCGCATGCAGTCCGCACGCCAGCGCCGGATTAATATCCGACTTCGGACTATTCCCGATCATCCACGTCGTCCCCGGCGCAAGCTCGTATTTGGCGCACACCTCGCGATACGCACCCGGATCCTTTTCCTTCGGCACTTCCACAGCCGCAAAAAAATGTCCCACCCCCGACCGCGCCAGCTTATCCAGCTGTTCCACCTCATTCCCCTTCGTCATCAAGATCAGCTTGTGCCGCGACGCCAGCACTGGCAGCGTCTCCGCCACCCCTTCGAGCAGTTCGATCTCCTGGTCCGCGATCGACTGCGCGAAGCTCATGATCCGCTCGTGCCTCGCCGGCGTAATCGGCCCCGTCGTCAGGCTCTCAAAGCACGTCACCAGTGCCCGCCGGAAGCTCGTCAGCCCATACCCGTGCAACCGCACATTTTCCCGCTCCACTTCGTTCAGCCGTTCGCGCACTTCCTCCCGCGTGTATTCCTTGTGGTTGAGATAAGAAATAAACGCCGCGATCGCCCGCTCGAAGTAGATGTTGTTCTCCCACAGCGTGTCGTCCGCATCGATCAGCAGCGTCTGCCCAGGGGCGAAATGGGTTTCTGTGGTCACCTGTATTCAGCAGCGTACCAGCACCCTATTTTGCATCCAAGCACATGCGGGTTCGGCTTTCCGCGCACGCCGCACGCCGGCGCCAGAACAGCAACAATTGGTAACAAGGCGGGTCTAAATCTGACATAACCGCCCGGGTCCCCATTCCCATTTGCGCCTGGTTCAATCGCATGATGAGAGCCCCCAGACCCAAGCGATCTCCCTTAACAATCCTGCTGGTCTTTGCGTTTGCGATTTTCTCCTGTTCTTCGGCCCGTGCGGATGCGGCCCTGCTCGTCGAGGAGCCCTTCGGCGGCTTCGGCGCCATGAATCCCACCGGCCACGCCGCCATTTTCCTCAATCGCGTCTGCGCTGACTCGCCCACACACCTGCGCCCTTGCCGCGACGGCGAAGTGGGCGTCGTCCTCAGCCGCTATCACCGCGTCGACGGCTACGATTGGCTCGCCATGCCGCTGCTGGCCTACCTGTACGCGGTCGATGATCCATCGGAAATCCCCGACACGGCCACTCCCAAACTCGAGCTCAAACTGCGCGATAGCTATCGCCGCGAGCATCTCGAAGACCTGATTCCCGACGATCCGAAACATGAAATTCCCCGCGGCGAGTGGATTCAACTCCTCGGAGCTTCGTACGACCGCCGCATCTGGGGCTTCGAAGTGGCAACCTCTCCCGCCCAGGACGATGCCCTGATCCAGCCGCTTCAACTCCCGCCGCAACATCGCCCATTTCAATCTGTTCTTCAACAACTGCGCCAATTTCTCTGAAAAAATCATCAATTTCTATTACCCCCACTCCATCCATCGCAACTTCATCGCCGACGCCGGCATGATGACCCCCAAGCAGGCCGCCAAATCCCTGGTGAAGTACAGCCGCCATCATCCTGCCACCGACATCTACACCTTTGTCATCCCCCAGGTCCCCGGCTCCATCCCGCGCAGCACCCCCGTCGATGGCGTTGTCGAGTCGCTCGTCAAGTCGAAGAAATACGTCGTCCCTCTGGCCGTCCTGCATCCCTATATCGCCGGCACGCTGATCGCGGCGTATTTCAGCGGGGGTCGCTTCCATCCTGATCCGAATGCCGCCGTCTTCGATCCCGCCATCGATGTCGCACCGGGCCCGGCGATGCGTGTACAGGTGCCGGCGGCTCCCGGTCAGATGGCCGCTGCGCCCGGGCAGTCTGTCGATCTCCGCGATTCGCCGCCAGGGAACCTGCCGCGACCCTGAGCCGCCGCTTCTCCGGCATTTCGTCGCGAATCCGCGGCCTCTGACCACAATTCCAGCTCCAAAAAGCCCCGCCACCTGCTCTCACCCCCCGTTCCGTCGGGTATGATCGGGGTTGCTTTCTGGAGGAGATGCATGCGCAATCCGCTGTTGCCCGCCGCCGGTTGTCTGCTGTTGATCTTCACCCTCAACTGCCCCGCCCAAACCGCGGCTCCCACCGGCGACGCCCAACCATACTCCCCCATCCCCGGCTTCGACGCCGCCGCCATGGATAAGTCCGCGGATCCGTGCGTCGACTTCTATCAATACGCATGCGGCAGTTTCGCCAAACTGCATCCCATTCCCGGCGACTTGCCGGCGTTCGATCAGTTCGCGAATCTCTTCGAGTTCAATACCCAGGCCCTCCATCAAATCGTCGAAAAAGCCGCAGCAGCTCACGCCGCCACCGGCACTAACGAGCAGAAGATCGGCGACTACTATGCCGCTTGCATAGATACGGACGCCATCGACAAGCGCGGGCTCGCCCCTATCCAGCCCGAGCTGGATCGCATCGCCGCCCTCCACTCCAAAGACGAGTTGCCCGCCCTCGTCGCCCACCTCAACCGCCTGAGCGTCGGCGTCTTCTTCGATTACGGCTCCCAGCAGGATTTCAAAGACGCCACCCGCGAAATTGCCTACATCGATCAGAGCGGCCTCGGGCTGCCTGAGAAGGACTACTACCTCCGCACCGACGACAAAAGCGTCGAACTGCGCAAACAGTACGTGGCTCACCTCGCGAACGTGCTCAAGCTACTCGGCGATGCACCCGACGCCGCGCAGTCTGAAGCCCAAAAGATCCTGGACCTCGAAACCGCCCTCGCCAAAGCCTCCCAGGGCAACGTCGAACGCCGCGATCCCGCCAAAATCTACCACATGATGTCCCTCGCCAGCTTCTCGGCCACCGCGCCCGCCATCGACACAGCGAAATATATCGAGATGATGGGCTCCCCCTCCGTCCAGGAGCTGAACGTTGTCTCTCCCGACTTTTTCCCCGCGCTCAACAAAACCATCGCCGATACCGATCTGGCCACCATTCAGGCTTATCTCCGCGCCCATCTCGCTGACTCCTTTGCCATGCGCCTCCCTCACGCCTTTGACGAGGAGAACTTCGACTTCTACGGCCGCAAGCTCACCGGCACGCCCCAACAGCAGGCTCGCTGGAAGCGTTGCGTCCAGGCCACCGATGGCTCCCTCGGCGAAGCCCTCGGCAAGCTTTACGTCGCCCAGTACTTTACTCCCGATATGAAAGCGGCCACCCTCCGCGAAGTCCACGACATCGAAGCGGCCATGGGCCAGGACATCGACGCCATCGACTGGATGAGCCCCGAAACCAAAGTCAAGGCCAAAGAGAAGCTGCACGCCGTCGCCGACAAGATCGGCTATCCCGACAAATGGCGCGACTATTCCAAGCTCGATATTCAGCCCGGGGATGCCCTCGGCAACTCTCTCCGCTCTCGCGAATTCGAAGTCGCTCGCCAGCTCAACAAAATCGGCAAGCCCGTCGATCGCCAGGAATGGCAGATGACCCCGCCCACCGTCAATGCCTACTACGATCCCTCGATGAACAACATCAACTTCCCCGCAGGCATCCTGCAGCCCGCGTTCTACGACAAAGATGCCAGCGACGCCACCAACTATGGCCACATCGGCGCCGTTGTGGGACACGAGCTGACCCACGGATTCGACGATCAGGGCGCCCAGTTCGACGGCAACGGCAATCTGCACGACTGGTGGACTTCTGAAGACAAGAAGCAATTCCAGGAAAGGACCGGCTGTGTCGATAATGAGTACAGCCAGTTCACCGCCGTCGACGATGTCAAAGTCAATGGCAAGCTCACCCTCGGAGAGAATGTCGCCGATAATGGCGGCGCGCGCATTGCCTTCATGGCCATGATGGCCCGCCTCGCCGCTTCTGGAACGCCGCCTGCCTCCACGCCCGAGCAGGCTGCCGAAAAATCCTTTTCTCCGCAGCAGCAGTTCTTCCTCGGTTACGCCCAGAATTGGTGTACGAACGAGCGTCCGGAATTTCTTCGTATGCTCGCCAACGTCGATCCCCATTCCCCCGATGCCCTGCGGGTGCGCGGTGTCATTGTGAATATGCCGGAATTCGCCCATGCTTTCGACTGCAAGCCCGGCCAGCCCATGACTCCCGTCAAGAGCTGCCGCGTCTGGTAACCAGACAAGTCGTTTTGACCCTGTTTACCGTCCGTTAGTAGCAGAGGGGCCTACTTAAGTAACATCCGGATTGACCTGTAAGTAGTTATATCCCATCCTGTCTCTGCCTACTTTCGTACCTCTTTTCGGCTTACCAAGAAAAATGTAGATACCCGCAGTGATCCACCGTCGCTTCGAGTTAGTCTCGGGGTGCGCCGACTGGCGCCCAAAGGACATATCACCCATGAAGAAAACTCTCCGCGTCGCAGTTCTCTCCGCAACCTTCGCCCTGTTCGCCGCTCCTGTGTTCGCCGGCCCCGGCGGCAACGATCCGCCGCCTCCTCCAACCAACAACGGCAGCCAGGCCGTCACCACCGCTACCGTCGTTACCGCGATTCTCACGGCGATGGGCGCCTAGCCTTCGGCCACAAACCTGCCTTGCCGGCTCCCACGGCTTCCGCCTTCCCGGCGGAAGCTCGTGGTGTGTCGTATCGTAATGAGCAGGTCGGCGCATGCACTTCTCGCTGGTAGACACCATTCCGTGGGCCACGGGCTTCGCCCTGGATTCCGCCCTGCTCTTTGTGGTGCTCTGGCGCAGGCGTCCTTTTCCCGTCCTGGCCACCTACATGGCCTTCGGGGCTATCCGCACCCTCTTGCTGTTTCTTGCCTATCTCCACGGCTCAAAATACTGGTACGCCCACATCTATGATGCCGGCCTCGGGATCGACTTCGCGCTTCAGCTCGGTCTCGCCCTCGAGATCGCCCGCATCGTACTGCGGCCCACGGGAACCTGGGTCCGCGACGCTCGCTTCCGCTTCGCCGCGGGCGGTATCGCCGGGGCGGCCGCCGCCGCTGTCCTGGTATGGTGGGTGACCCCGCCCGCCTCCACCACCCGCCAGTTTTGGGAGATCCGCGGTAACCTCTTCACCAGCCTGGTCATATGTGAGCTGTTTGTGCTGGTCAGCCTCACCGCCAATCGGCTTGGCCTGGGCTGGCGTAACCATGTCATGGCTGTTGGTCAGGGGCTGACCGTCTGGACCAGCCTCATGGTCGTCACTACCTCTTTTCAGAGCTTCTTCGGTAACCGCCACCTCTACATGCCACTCGAGAGAGTACGCGGCGCCATCTACGATGTCGCCATTTGCTGGATGATCTTACAACTTTGGAGGGACGAGCCCGAGCGCCTTCCCATTTCTTCCAATTTACAGGAATATATTCTTGCGCTCCACAAGCGAGTCGAGTACGATCTTCGCAGACTCGACGCGGGACACTAGTTATTCCGTCATCCTGGATTTCCAGGACTGGACGACTCGAAAGAGAGGCCTCACCGGTGTTGCCTTACCTCCTCCTGGGCGTGCTTGTAGGTTGTATCCTCGCAGCCGCCGTAAGATCCCAGCTATCCGCCCTTCGCGTCAATCGGACCAGTTGGCAGGACTTAGTTTCCCAGATTAAACGCATCGAGTTTCAACGCGTAACTTCCGTGGCCCGCGACTACCTTGAACCCAAAGAAGGACAGATTTCCCTCGAACCCACCGATATGTGGCTCATGCTCGGCGGCCGCGAAGGCCTCCGCCGCATGCGCGAAAACGCTCGCCTGATGCTCCTCCTGGCGGCCCACGCCCAGCAGTGGAACTTCGATGAAGGCGTCATCGTCACCGAACGCATGCGCCGCGATGCCATCGTTCTGCGCCGCGCGGTTTGGCACATCGAGCTGGCCCTGACCTTTCACACCATACTGCGCAGGTCGGCCACCGTCATTCCTTTTCACCTCCACGAGGCCGCATCCTCTTACTATCTGATGCGTCAGCGCCTCCTGGCTCTCTACCAGACCAGCCACTCCGGCCTCTATCCCCGCCTGGCTGAGGTTCTCTAGACCTTAGGTCTCTGCAGTCATTCAGCTCCGCAACTTACCCCCCAACCCCTCCAGCGCACTAATCACCTGTTGCGACCATCCCTGCACCTCTTCCTCCCGCAGCGTCCGCTCGTGCGACTGGAAAACCACACCCAGCAGCAGCGAGTAATGGCCAGGCGGCGCCAGTTTCCCATCCCGCAGCACCTCCTTCGGCTCAAAGCTCCCTAGCTCCGGAATCGCCAGTGCATCGATGGCATCCGCCAGCTTCGCGTAGGCAACGTTGTCCGGCAGAATCACCGAAAAATCCCGCCGCACCGGCTGAAAACGCGACAGCTCCTCAATCGCCGGTTGCCGCAGCTCCCGTTTGTACAGCCGGTCCAACCACAGCTCGCCAATCCAAACCGACCGCTTCAGCTTCCGTCGCTCCGCCTCCGAGGGATGCAGCTGTCCAAACCACCCCACCGTCGCCCCCTCCAGCACCGCGCGCGCGCTGCGGCCCGGATGCAGCCACCCCGGCGTCAGCCCCGAAGCTGCAGGGAACTGATCGAAATAAATCGACCGCGCAGCAAATTGATGCAGCACCTCCTCCACCGTCCCCTTCAGATCGAAAAAATCCGTCTCCTGCTTCCCGAACGCAGCCCCCGTCGCCCCAAACCCCAGCGCTGGCCGCTCGTCCACGCGATCCGCCCCGCCGCTGAACACCGTTCCCATCTCAAACAGCGCCGCCCCCTCCACATCGCGGCTGATATTCAGCGCCAGCATGTCCAGCATCCCCGGCAGCAGCGACGGCCGCAGCATCCCCGCCTCTTCGCTCAGCGGATTCCCAATCTGTACCGCCGACCCCGGCTCCCGCGCGAACCGTGCAGCATCCTCAGCTCCGCAAAAACTCGACGACACGGCTTCATTCCACCCCAGCGCCAGCATGGTGCGCCGCACCGCCGCTTCCTTCTCCGCCCACGGCAGCTCCACCACAGTTCCTGCAAACGCGGGCAGCGTGTTCCGGAACCGGTTGTACCCATACACGCGCGCAATTTCCTCAATCAGATCGATCTCGCGCTCCAGATCGAGCCGCCAACTCGGCAACGTGACGCTCCAGACCTCCGAGCCCGCCTGTTCCAAACCGCAACCCAAACCAGTGAGAATGCCCTCCGCCATCGCGGCCGTGATCCCCTCCGTATCCTCCGTCGGGCCCAGCATCCGCCGCACGTCGTTCATGCTGAAGCCGATCGACGCCCGCTTCGCCGTCCGCGCCACAGCTTCGGGAACCACCACATCGACCAGCTCGCCCTCCGGCTGCCCGCCCGCTTCCAGAATGATCTGGCTCACCAGCGCCGACGCCACCGGCGCCGCCTCAAAATCCGCGCCACGCTCAAACCGGTGCGACGCATCCGTATGCAGCAGGTGCCGCTTCGACGAACGCCGCACCACCCCCGGATCGAACCACGCAGCCTCCACCAAAATGTTCCTCGTCTCCGCGGTGATCATCGTGTCCCATCCGCCCATCACGCCCGCGATCCCCAGCGCCTTCCGCTCGTCGGCGACCACCAGATCGTCAGGATCGAGCGTCCGCTCCACCCCATCGAGCGTCCGCAGCTTCTCGCCCTTGCGCGCGCGCCGCACAATGATCCCGCCCTCCAGCTTGTCCAGATCGAACGCGTGCGTCGGCTGCCCCATCCCGAGCAGCACGTAGTTGCTCGCATCCACCGCGTTGTAGATCAGCTTCTGTTCGAGCAGCCGAAACCTCTCCGCCACCATCCCCAACGACGGCGCAATCTTCACCCCCCGCAGCACCCGCGCCGTAAACCGCCCGCACAACCTCGGCTCTTCAATCGCAACTGGGAACGCCTGCGCTGCCTTCTTCGCGGCCGGCAAACTCGCATCGAGCGGCTTCAACTCCAGCCCATAAATCGTCGCCGCCTCCCGCGCAATGCCATAGTGATTCATCGCGTCGACGCGGTTGGTCGTGATGTCCATCTCAAACAACGACCCATGCGCGCCCAGATCGAACACGCCTTCGACCGCGATCCCACGCAGCGTCAGATCGTCGGCCAGCTCCCGATCGGAAACCGTGATCCCCGGAACGTATTCGCGCAGCCATGAGCTGAGGATTCTCACGCAAACTGCTCCAGAAACCGCAAATCGCCCGAATACAGCAACCCAATATCCCCGATGCCGTACTTCATCATTGCAATGCGATCAATACCCATACCGAAAGCAAATCCGCTAATGCGCGCGGGATCGTACAAGGGTTGCTTTTGAGAAACAAACCCAAACACCGAGGGATCCACCATCCCACACCCCAGCAGCTCAATCCACCCCGAGTGCTTGCACTTCCTGCATCCCGATCCGCCGCAGAACGGACAGCTGATCTGCACATCCGCGCTCGGCTCCGTGAACGGAAAGAAAGAAGGGAAGAACCGCGTCTTCACGCTCGACCCGAAGAACGCCTTCATCGCCGCATCGAGCGTCCCCTTCAAATCGCCAAACGTGATGTTCGTATCGACGCACAGCCCCTCCACCTGGTGGAAGATCGGATAATGCGTCGCATCGGCCGCGTCGTTCCGATGCACTTTGCCCGGAATGATGATCCGCACCGGCGGCGCCTGCTGCTCCATGGTTCGAATCTGCACCGGCGACGTGTGCGTGCGCATCAGCAGCCGGTCGCGCAGCGGCTTCCGCTCCTGCCCCACGATCACCAGCGTGTCCTGCGTGTCGCGCGCCGGATGCCCCGGCGGAAAATTCAGAGACTCGAAGTTGTAGTAGTCCGTCTCGACCTCCGGCCCCACGCCCACCGAGTACCCCATCCGCTGAAACACCGCGACAATCTCGTTCCACGTTTTGATCAGCGGATGCTCCGCCCCCAGCCGACGCCGCGTCCCCGGCAGCGTCACGTCGATCGCCTCCGCATCGAGTTCCGAGCCCGCTGACCCCGCCCCCGCCAACTCCAGCCGCCGCTCAATCTCCGCCTTCAGCGTGTTGAACCGCTGCCCGATCTGCTTCTTCGCCTCGGCCGGCGCTGACTTCAGCCACGCATCGCTGATCGCCTTCAGCCGCCCCTGCTTCCGTCCCAGCCACTGCAGCCGAAACTGCTCCACGTCCTCCGCCGACCGCAGCCCCGCCGCCGACTGCTCCACTTCCTGCGCGACCGAGGCAAACGCCCGATCCAGCTCCGCCTCGCTCCACCCCCCGAGCGGAGGAATTTCGTCATTCTGCATGATTCCTTTGAGGATAAATCAACGGAAGCCTCGAGCGAAGTCGGTGTAGAACAGACCATAGCTAGGCGTGGGCCGGCAGGAGCACTCCGTATGAAGAAGCGCTTTGTTATTGAATTTGAGGATGGATCTGCAAAAGCGACTGGGAAAAAGCACGACGGAATTACGTATCCGTGTTCGGGTGACGAGCGGCTCTACCTAATTCATGTGGAAGGCGTTCCGTTCATTTCAGGAAACAGCCAGGGGCTCGTAACGTTGGGAACCGTCCTGATTCAAATAGGAACTGGTGATTACAAGGGTGGGTTTCACGTCCACCTCCGTGAGGATTTTGATGGGGATAAAAATGGGATTCTGATTGTGGGCCTCGATGGTCACAAAGGCTAAACTATCCCCATGATCCGCTCCTACCAGGGCCTCACACCCACCATCCCCGCCTCCTGCTACGTCGACCTCTCGGCGCAGGTCATCGGCGATGTCGTCCTGGGCGAGCACGCCAGCGTCTGGATGAACGCCGTCGTCCGCGGCGACGTCCACTCCGTCCGCATCGGCGCCCACTCCAACGTGCAGGACTGCGCCGTCCTCCACGGCATGCGCTACAAATATCCCGTCCTCGTCGGCGACTGGGTCACCATCGGCCACAACGCCACCGTTCACGGCTGCATCATTGAAGACGTCTGCCTCATCGGCATCGGCGCGACCATCCTGAACAATGCGCGCATCGGCGAAGGCTCCATCGTCGCCGCCGGCGCGGTCATTCCCGAGAACACCATCATTCCCCCGCGCTCCCTCGTCGCCGGCGTTCCCGGCAAAGTCCGCCGCGACCTCACCTCCGACGACCGCGAAGAGATTCTCATGTACGCACGCAATTACCTCGACTACGTCAAGATCTACCTCGAAGAGACGAGGCCCTCCCACACACGCGGCTTCATCGAGGAAATGAAAATCGCAAAGTAGCACCCCGCTCGCCATCGAAACGCCGAACACGCGCATCGCTATGGACTAGTCTCGTGTCCCGGAAGCTCGCAACACAAGTGTTCCTTTGGTTTTGTGTCAGGGCACGACTTCAGTCGTGCCGTCAAAGGCCCAAAATCAAGCGGGCTTTAGCCCCTGAGGGCTGTTCTTCGAAGTGATTCGATTCCTCGAGATATTCCCTGAACTTCCGGGACACAACACCAGGATTCACAGAGCGAGCGGTCCTTCTCTGAGTTCTCTGTGGTGAGATTCTTATCGTCTCACCCGCGCTCGATCTGCTCCACGTGGTGTCGCAAATGGACGACATAATCCGTTGCCACAAATTCCAGGTCGTACCGCGTGTCGCCCTGATCCCCGCTCTTGTCCCAAACATGCGTCAGCGTTTCCGGAGCGATGCGTTGTATCACCTCGGCGAGGTGCCGATTGTAGGCACACCACAACACCACCAGTTCCTTCCACGGACGCGCTGCATAGTGATTCAGCCGCACCCACGCCTCTTGCTCATACCCTGGAAACTTTAGCTCCGGCGCGATCTGCATACGGATAAACCGCTGATGATTATTCGCCGCCGAATCGATCAGGTGCCCAAGGATCTGCTTCCTCGACCATTTGTCCGGCCCAGCCGAACGGCCCGCCTCTTTGTCCGGTATCGCCAGAAACTTCCGCTCGCAATCCCCGACGATGTCTCGTAATTCCCGCGCCGCGTCCAAATAATTCATCCCCGCATCTTCTCACTCCCGGCCCTCGTTCCGCACCTGCGCACCCCCCGCCTTTACCGGAACCTCCCGATAGCCGAGAATGAACGCAGAGGTCAACGTTAGGTCTATGCCCCTTTCCGGCGAAGCTATTCGCGTGATGAACCTGGTGGATGACGTGGCCACCACCATGCGCCGCATGATCGTGCTCATTCCCGCTCTGCCCCCCGACGAACGCAAGCGCATCAGCGACTACCTCAAGCAGTCCGAGCCCGGCGTCGAGCAGGTTCAGGCCGCGCTCGCCAACCAAAAATAGCTCGCCACAGCCGAGGCGCAGTCTCCCGAGTTCCGCTCGGCCACCGGGTCCATTCCTCGCCCGCCCGGCCCCGACCAACCCACGCTCTACGCATGACCTGACGGCTGGCGGAAAAACTCGCCGCTTTGAAGGGGCACAGCTTCAGCTATGCCGTAAGCGCCGCTTTGAAGGGGCACAGCTTCAGCTATGCCGTAAGCGCCGCTTTGAATGGGCACAGCTTTAGCTATGCCGTAAGCGCCGCTTTGAATGGGCACAGCTTTAGCTATGCCGTAAGCGCCGCTTTGAATGGGCACAGCTTTAGCTATGCCGTAAGCGCCGCTTTGAAGGGGCACAGCTTCAGCTATGCCGTAAGCGCCGCTTTGAAGGGGCACAGCTTTAGCTGTGCCGTAAAGGGCGCAGAATGACTCTGGCTTTAGCCGCGGAGGGACGGTTTTTCTCCTCCTGATTTTTCCGCAAGCTAAAGGTCTTCGATCCCCCGCCCGGGCCAGCCGTCTATTCATTAACCCATCCCGAGACGGGAACCCGCGACTCCCCGTCCTCGTATCTCATAGCAGCCCATGCAGAGCCTCGGCGACACCTTCGGGCAGGTTTTTCTGGCCATCCGCGCCAATAAGCTGCGCTCCTTCCTCACCATGTTCGGCATCGCCTGGGGCGTTGGCTCCATGCTGTTGCTCATCTCCGTTGGCGAGGGCTTCCGCTCCGGCCAGAAGCGCGAGTTCGCCGAGCTCGGCAACGACGTCATCATGCTCTGGAATGGCAACATCCCCGCCGTCCCCGGCCAGCACACCAGCCTCCGTCCCTACTACCTCACCTTCTCTGACGCGCAAGCCATCCGCACCCAGGCTCCCGACGTCCGCGACGCATCCGCGCTCATCAATCGCAGCGACATCAAGCAGCAGAGCCAGTACGAAACCGCCGGCGGTCAGGTGCTCGGTGTCGAGCCGAATTTCAAAGACATCCGCTGGGTGCCCATCGCCCAGGGCCGCTTCATCAGCGCCGACGACATTCGCAACAAGAACCGCGTCATCGTCCTCGGCCAGAAAAGCGCTGCCCTCCTTTTCCAGGGCCATCCCGCCATCGGTGACTGGGTCACCCTCAACGGAACACGCTTCACCGTCATCGGCGTCGCCGATCACGTCGGCCGCGGCGATAACGACGATCGCAGCCAGCAGGTCTACATCCCGCTCTCCGTCATGCTCGACATGTTCGCTCTCAACTGGGGCAACAATCCCCAGGATACGGTCAGCTCTATCCAGTACCAGCCCACCGTCGCCGCTCAGCATGCCGCGGCGCTGCACGAAGTCCACGAGATCATCGGCCGCCGCCACGGCTTCAACCCCGACGACAGCGAAGCCTTCAACGAGTGGGATTCTGTCCAGTCCCAGCAAATGGTCGGCAAAATATTCGACGCGATGGATATTTTTCTCGGCGGCGTCGGCCTCGTCACCCTCGCTCTCGGCGCCGTCGGCATCGTGAACATCATGCTCGTCTCCGTCACCGAGCGCACCAGCGAAATCGGCCTCCGCAAGGCGCTCGGCGCAACCCGGCGCAGCATCCTCGTCCAGTTTTTCCTCGAAGGGCTCACCCTCACCGGCGTCAGCGGCTTCATCGGCATCGCAGGCTCCGCATTTTTCATGTGGCTATTGCAGCGCGCCTTCGGCCAAAACATGCAGGGATTCGATCCGCCCCGCCTCCAGCCTTGGTCCGCCGCTCTGGCCATCGTCGCCCTCAGCGTCTGCGGTATCGTCTCCGGCCTTTACCCAGCCGCCCAGGCCGCAGCCATGGAGCCAGTGGAGGCGCTGCGGCGTGAATAACCATGAATAAGCGCTCCACAACTGATCGCCTCATCGCTAACCGCTTTTTAGCTAACCGGCCTTTAGCCAACCGCTTCTTAGCTGGAGACTCCCAATGATCCGCGACATCTGGGGACAAGCCTGGGAAGCGATGATCTACAACCGCCGCCGCACCTTCATCACCGTCTGCGGCATGGCCTGGGGCATCGCCACCGTCGTGCTCCTGCTCGCCTACGGCGCAGGTTTCGGTCAGGCCATCCAGAACATCTTCGCCCAGTGGGGCACCTACCTCATCGGCGTCTTTCCTGGCCGCACCTCTGAGCAGGTTGGCGGATCCAAAGCCGGCGTCCAGGTCCGCCTCACCCAGGACGACGTCGACCGCCTCTGGGCCACCGTTCCCGGCGTCGTCCACATCTCGCCCGCCATGTTCAAACAGATCAACGTCGCCAGTGACGAGCACATGTACACCTGGCAGGTGAACGGCTACCGCGCAGAAATCGCCGACATCCTCAAGCTCGACATCGATCAGGGCCGCTTCTTCACCGACCAGGACGATGAGAATCGCGCTCACGTTGCCATCCTCGGCTCTGAGGCCAAGACCAAGCTCTTCGGCGGCCGCTACGCCCTCGGCCAGCGCATCCGCCTCAACGGCATCGGATTCACCGTCATCGGCATCCTCGAACCCAAAATGCAGGAAGGCGACGACGACGTCAATCGCCAGGTCTACGTCCCCTTCAACACCTTTCAGGATTTCGGCGACCTCAAGTACCTCGGCGGAATCTGGCTCACCTACCACGGCGACAATCAGGCGGTCGAGCTGGCCGTCCGCAATACCCTCGCCGCAATGCACAACTTCCTGCCCTCCGACCACAACGCCATCTTCGTCGCCAATCTCATGCATCAACTCCGCCAGTTCCAGATCATCACCATCGCTCTGGAGGCGCTGCTGCTCTTCATCGGCGCGCTCACCCTCGGCATCGCTGGCATCGGCCTCATGAACATCATGCTGGTCGCCGTTCAGCAGCGTACCCGCGAGATCGGCATCGAGAAAGCCCTCGGTGCGCGCCGTCGCCACATCCTCTTTCAGTTCCTCTCTGAGGCGCTGGTCATCGCCGCTGCCGGCGGAGTACTCGGTATTGCGCTCGCCTATGCCGTCTCCCTCAGCGTCGGCCGCATCACCTTTTACAGCGCGATGGCCCAGCACGCTCAGAACGCCGACATTCGCCTGTTGATATCCCCGGCGTCCATTCTGCTGTCCACCGTGATCCTCGGCGTCGTCGGCCTCGTCAGCGGTATGATTCCCGCCATCCGCGCCGCCAATCTCGATCCTATTGAGGCATTACGATACGAGTAACGGCCCCCGAAAAGGGAAATCGGCGCGATTTACGTATGCGTCCGGAAATGGACAAGATTAAGCTCAAATAAACCAATTATTTGATCGAAAATTGATCGTTTTGCTCCCACACTCTACGGATTTTGGAAGTTCCGAAAGTGGACAGATGCCTACTTTGGTTACTTCCCCTCTCCGCCAATGACCGGCTGATCAATGGGTTACACCGTCGTTTCCATTTTCGGTAACCGCCGTTATCCCTCTATGAAAAAAAAGGTTGACCCGAATCCCCGCCAAGGTTATTTTCAAAGCTGTCGATTTTGTCCTCCGGGCCTCCGCCGTCCTGTTTCGCCAATCCGCTCACGCAGATGGAGTCGTACTCCCCAGGAGCTTACCCTCTCGTCTGCATGAACCTTGGCGACCCGAGTTCGAAACCGGCATCCGCACTTTGCAGTCGTTTTTTCAGAGAGGAAAAAGGTTGATCGAAAGTGCCGATTGGCGCGTCTAATCGGTTGAAGCTTTCCGTTACCCCGTTTCCAAAACCTGCTTCGGCCCGTTGTGGTGCAGCGGTTTTTCTGTGATCGAAAGCGGTCGGACACGTACTAGTTGAAAGACAAGGAGACACTACCATGCGTTCAGAATTGATTTTTGGTGCACTCACTCATATCAGCAATCGATACCAGCTCTGCCAGCTCGCCTCCAAGGCGACTCGCAAGCTCCATAAACCGAATACACGGTTGCAGGACACGATGAACGACGTGCTGCTCCGCTTCCGGGAGACTAGCCCGGCAGCGGCAGCACTGCCGTCCTCTCGTCATGAACCCATTTCTATCCCGCAGCACCCACAGCGCCGCGCTGCTTAACCGCAGCGCTGTGCCTTCCTGTGGCGCGTGAGGCTCCCGTTGCCGCGCCCCTTCAGCTAAAATATTCGCAGCACCTCCGCTCCACCGAATTCCTTCCCGTTGCAAAATCCCTCCTCGAAAGCTCACCGCAGGTGATTCATGACCATCGCAGAACTGAAAGAAAAAAACATTACGGAGCTCAGCCGCATCGCGCGCACCCTTGAAATCCCCGGCTCCAGCGGCCTCCGCAAGCAGGACCTCATCTTCAAAATTCTCCAGGCGCAAAGCGAAAAAGAAGGCCACATCTTTGCCGAGGGCGTCCTCGAAATCCTCCCCGACGGCTACGGTTTTCTCCGCTCCCCCGATTACAACTACCTCCCCGGTCCCGACGACATCTACGTCTCGCCCTCGCAGATTCGCAAATTCGACCTCAAGACCGGCGACACCATCAGTGGCAACGTCCGCCCGCCCCACGAAGGCGAAAAATATTTTGCCCTCGTCAAGATCGAAGCCATCAACTTCGAATCCCCCGAAGAAACCCGCAACAAGATCCTCTTTGACAACCTCACGCCCCTCTACCCGCAGGAGCGCGTCAAGATGGAAACCGTCAAAGAAAGCATCAGCGGCCGCGTCATGGATCTGCTCACCCCCGTCGGCAAAGGCCAGCGCGGCCTCATCGTCGCGCCGCCCCGCACCGGCAAAACCATGCTGTTGCAGTCCATCGCCAACTCCATCACCGCCAACCATCCTGAAGTCGTGCTCATCGTCCTGCTCATCGACGAGCGCCCCGAAGAAGTTACTGACATGCAGCGCTCCGTCAAGGGCGAAGTCATCAGTTCCACTTTTGACGAGCCGGCCGCCCGCCACGTGCAGGTCGCCGAAATGGTCATCGAAAAGGCCAAGCGCCTCGTCGAGCACAAGCGCGACGTCGTCATCCTCCTCGACTCCATCACCCGTCTCGCCCGCGCCTACAACACCATCGTTCCGCCCTCCGGCAAAGTCCTCTCCGGCGGCGTCGATTCCAACGCCCTCCAGCGCCCCAAGCGCTTCTTCGGCGCGGCCCGCAACATTGAAGAAGGCGGCTCGCTCACCATCATCGCCACCGCCCTCGTCGATACCGGCTCCCGCATGGACGAAGTCATCTTCGAAGAGTTCAAGGGCACCGGCAATATGGAAATCATTCTCGATCGCAAGCTCGTCGACAAGCGCGTCTTCCCGGCCATCGACATCCAGCGCTCCGGCACCCGTAAAGAAGAATTGCTTATCCCCAAAGACGAACTCGCGCGCACCTGGGTTTTGCGCAAGGTGCTCAATCCCCTGTCCCCCGTCGAAGCCATGGAGTTGCTGATCAGCCGGCTCGAGAAAGTCCGCAACAACGCCGAATTCCTCTCCACCATGAACTCGATGTAAGCGCCCCGCACTCGATTGCAAACGGAGCACGACCGAGGAGCAGGACGAAGAACGCCCCTTTCAGTCCCTCGATGTCGGGCTCGAGTCTCCGCCCAACGCGTGCAGCTGTCCAAGCGGGACGCGCCTTTCGATTCTGCTGCCCTCCATCGCCTGGATATCGGCAAAGCCCTGATCGTCCACCGATACGATCACGAACGTCCCCGTCAGCTTCTCCGCCCACACTCGCTGGCCCATGTGCGGATTCTTCATTCCCCGAGTCTACGCTTGCCACAAAATTCGAACTCACCCGCTTGCCGCCGGCAATCTGCGCTTGACGGGCCCCTCCACCCGCGCCAGAATGACTGCATACGGTGCCAGGAGTCCCCATGGCCCACCAAACATTTCACCCGGGAAGAAATGTCTTTGTGGTGAACGATTCGCCCGGCGGTCCCTACAGTGCTTTTTTTGACGACGATGGCGAGGCCGGTTATTTCTACGCTGTCGATTTGACTGCCGACAATCTCATCCTCGACGTTCTTCCTGTGTATGACGTGCGCAGCGCCCCGGATCGGCTCCGCCGCGCGTCGTTCTCGATCGTCTGGTCGCCCGACGGCCAGCAATGCGCCTTGCTCATCAACGGCAATCCCCACGCCGTCTTCGATTTCGCCGCCCAACGCGGTTACGCCCGCGCCCGCATGCCCCGCACCTTCCAGCAAAAGCGAGGCATCTGGCCCTCCACCGATCACGCCTGGTCCGACGACGCCGTCGCCTGGCTCGGCCTCCGCAAATCCGCCTGATCTTCCGCCTCAAACCATCCCGTTCTTGAACGATCCCGGCTTACACCATCTAGGGTTGAAGGGCCGCGGCTCTGCAACTCGCGGAAAAAATCGGTTTTGTATCAGGGCACGGCTTTCAGCCGTGCCATAAAGCTCGCAAATAGACGGGGCTTCAGCCCCTGCGGAACGCTGCCCCCTCTAGCTCGATGCCGAGGCGGAACTGGAAGCGATCCCCCGCTGTAGCTTTCTCGACAGCACGATGCTGCCCACGCAGAATCCAATGAACAAGTAATACCCCGGCAATATCTTCGAAGCATTCGTCGGGATCAGCACCTGCTGCACGTTCGGCACCGTCCGCAAGCCGTCGAACGCGCTCCCGATCACCCCATTGAACGCGACAAACGACATGAAGATCGCCAGCACCATCACGTCGGCCATCGACCACTTCGACAGCTCGAAGGCCAGCACCTTGACGAAACGGTTGGTGCGCAACAGCGCCGGCCGGAAGAGACTCGCCGCGAGCGCCAGCATCTTCAGCGTCGGGAACACCACGCTGAACAGGATCACCAGCACGCCAACCACCGTCATCTCCGGCCGCCCCATGTGGATCAGGGTCTCAAACACCTCAAACACCGTCTTGCTGCGGTAGTACAGCGACTGGTCCCGAAACTCGATGGGCGTACCCAGCAGGGTTGCGTCAATCTTTGTTACGCGAACTTCCACCTCCAGCATGGGGCTCAGCACACCGCCCGCCAGCATCGCCAGGCAGAACAACATCAGCACCACAACAGCGCCTCGCCCCAGCGCCGGCCTCGCGGCCATCAGCAGGATGAACCCCAGCGCCGCCGATGCCAGCACCGTGCGATAGTAGCGATTCAACTGCGTGTCCGCTGCCGCAATCTTGTTGCCCAGTGTCTCCTCGCAAGTGGCGCCATCCGAGCACCCATAGTGCTTCAGGATGGCGTTATAGGTGGTCATGTCCGTGTTGCCGAACGTGTTCGCGACCGCCTTGGCCAGCACTCCGCGGATCGAATCCCTGAACGCCTTTTGCGTTTGCGCCTTGCCCAGTTCCGCCATCACCACGTTGGCGTACTCCGGCACATGCGGACGCAGCGAATCGATCATCTTGTTCACGAACATTCCTTCGATTCCGCCGGGCTTGCCCGTGGCCTTGGCGCCGGCCTTGGCGCCGGCCTTGCCGCCAGCCGGCGTCTTCATGCTGTCCAGCAAGGCGTACAGCGATCGTTCCACCATCGGCCGAAGCGTCTTGCTCTGTCCCTTCAGATCGAGCTTGTCCACCTGCGCGTTGAGCATCGGGCCGATGAGGCTGCGCCATTGGTCGGCGCTCAGGATTCCGTAGCGCGCGTTGCTGATCTCCGCCAAATCGGTTCGCATCAGACGGCGCGCGGCCAGGCCATCCACCGTCTTCCAGCTGAACCAAATCGCCGGCACGAGCAAAATCACGGCCACAGCTAAGCGGAAATCGAACCAACGCGAATGCTGGCTCGGCGGCGAATCCATCGGTGGTTCCACGATATCCATAACGTTGACCACCAGTATAAGAGCGGTTCCGAGCCGTCAGGAATTCAATCACGAATGGTCGATTGCGGAACGCTGTTGGGATTGGACGTTGCAATTTGTCGCATTCTTATCTACTATCACGATAGTAGGTACACCGTGTTGGATAGTAGAGATGACCAGAAATCCGAAATTGACGAAGCTTGAATTGCAAATCATGGAAGTGTTCTGGACGGGTGGCGAATTGTCCATTCGCGAGATTCTGGAGGCTTTTCCGGAGAAATCCCGGCCGGCCTACACGACCGTGCAGACCACTGTCTACCGGCTTGAGAAAAAGAAAGCACTCAGGCGAGTTCGCAAGGTCGGCAACTTCCACACCTTCGCCCCGGCGTTGTCCCGCGCCAGTGCGCAAAAGCGCCTCATCGACGACCTGCTCGTCCTCCTGGGCGGAGGATTCAGGATTGTCATGGCTCATCTGATTGAATCCGGCAATCTGACCCTGGACGACGTCCGGGAAGCAGAAAAGATCCTTTTGGATCGGGCAGAACAGAAGTCAAAGTCCCAGGGAAGGGGCGTGCCATGATCACTGAGTTTGCTCAGTCGATTGGAAACCACCTCTGGCAGTCCACGCTCTTTGCTCTCTGTGCGGCTGGCCTCGCCTTCATGCTGCGCGGTATCCCGGCACGAACCCGCTACTGGATCTGGTTTGCGGCGTCTCTCAAGTTTCTCGTTCCTTTCTCTGTCTTCCTTTCACTGGGAAGCTCTTTGGCGTCGATGCATCGAACGAAAATCGGCTTGCAGCCGGCGCCTTATTACTCGTTAGATGTTGTCAGCCAACCTTTTACGTTTACGCCGATTCCTCTTTCCCACTCCGGAAAAACCACTTTGCTCGCACCCTGGCATCAATCCGTTCATCTTCTTTCCATCGTCGCTGCAGTCTGGGCAGCAGGATCTCTGATCCTGCTCTGCTGCTGGATCATTCAGTGGCGACGCATCGCCGTCGGTCTGCGAAATGCACGTCCGGCAACGAAGGGCCTCGAATTCTCGGTGTTGCAGAGGGTCCACGCCCTCCACAATATGCGGCGGCCAATTACCATAGCGATTTCGGACACATCCCTTGAACCGGGTATCTTCGGCATCTGGCGACCCACGCTTGTGTGGCCTCTGGGAATTTCGAAACGGCTGAATGAGGCTCAAATTGAGGGAATCATTGCGCACGAAATCGCCCACGCCCAGCGTCGCGACAATCTCACCGCAGCCCTTCACATGCTTGTTCAGGTGATTTTTTGGTTCCATCCAATCGCCTGGTGGCTGCAGAGGCGTTTGCTGGAAGAACGGGAACGTGCATGCGACGAGGCCGTAATGAGGCTTGGCGTCGCGCCACAGGTGTACGCCGAAGGTGTCCTCTGCGCATGCAGATTTTCTGCGGGGTCTCCCGGAACCTTCGCGTCCGGCATCTCGGGATCGGATCTTGCGCAGCGCGTGCGCCGGATCGTGTCAGGCAGCCCCGTTCCCTGCCTTACGCGCACGCACAAACTGCTTCTCATTGGTCTGACTGCTTTGGCCGTTCTGAGCCCGATACTTTTTGGCTTTGTTGATGTACCGCGCGTCAGTGCCGCCCTGTTGCAGAATTCGGGGAGCAAGCCGGAATTCAGTTTTGAGGTGGCAACAGTCAAGCCGAGTAGCGGGCGGGAACCAAACCGCGGAGAAATTACGTCTCCCGGCAGGTTCAGAGCAGAGAATGTGCCCGTCAAAGACGTCATCATGTTCGCGTATGACCTCAAGTCCGGCTCGCAGATTTCCCGATACCCCGAATGGGTGAATGCAGCTGATTACGACATCGATGCGAAAGCCGATGAGATCACGACTGCGGCGTTGGATAAGCTGTCTCCGGATCAACGGACTCGGCAGGCGAAACTCATGGTGCAGGCGCTTCTGGCGGATCGTTTTCACCTTAGGGTGAGCTATCAAACGAGGGAGATCCCCGTCTACGCCCTCGTGACCGCGAAAGGAGGACCGAAATTGACGAAATCAACCGGGCCACTATTATTAGCTGGTGGTGGTACCCGGAGTGGGATCATGGAGAGCAAAAGTGGTGAACTCCGAGGCGTCAATTCTTCCCTGGATGAATTTGCCGCGGCAATTCCTGACCTGATGCCCGAGATCGGCGATCGTGTTGTGGTCAACAAAACAGGGCTCACCGGCAATTACGACTGGACGCTCAGGTGGACGCCTGAGGCGACGGCGCAGAACTTTAGCGGACCAAACGGCGGCACACTTCCTCCGCCAGGCTCCGACGATTCTGCTCCGAGCTTATTCACGGCACTCCAGGAGCAGCTTGGCCTGAAGCTCGAGCCTCAGAAGGGAGCAGTCGAAACGCTCGTCGTCGACTCCATAGACAGGCCAACAGCGAACTGAACGAACCTCGAGGCGTCTCGGCAGCTCGCCTTGGCTTGCGGCGCTTCATGACCTTCGTACTGTGCGCCCCTTCGAATTTGCTTGAACCTGCTGCGCAAAACTCCTAACCTGAGAACAAGCAAAGCTCTGCTCGCCCGGTGATGCACCGGCCCGAACAGAGCTTTTCTCTTTGCCTCTTTGCCGCAAAGCCTGCCCTGAGCGAGTTCGCCTGGGGCGGACGAGTCGAACGGGTCCCGGGCCACGCGCCGAGGGTTCCTGCAGCGGACGATCGACGAGGGTTCCCAGCCGGGAAGGGGGCTGGCCACCCGCTACCAGTCACCAGCTACCGGCTCCCGGAAGGTAATACCTGCTGTACGGTACCTAATCGAGCCAAAGAATGAGTGACCTGCCAGACACCCCCTGGGGGGGGTGGGGGGAGGGGGTCAAAAGTATGTTCTTAGTACGCCTGCAGCGATAACCGGCAGAGGCCGTAGCCGCTCGCTGCGGGCTGCCGGCTACCGGCTACAGGCTACAGGCTCCCGACGGGTAATACCTGGCGCACGGTACCCAATCGAATCAGAAAAATAAGGACTTACCAGACCACCCCCCGGGGGGGGTGGGGGGTAGGGGGTAGGGGGTGAATGCGATGTCCCCGGTCGCCACTCAACCGGCAGCTACCCGCTACAGGCTCCCGGCTGTTCTCAGTACGCCTGCAGCGGCTCAATCGGCAGCCGCACCTGGAAGCACGTCTCGCCCGGCCTCGACTGCACACTAATGAACCCGCGATGCTGCCGCACAATCCGTTGCGCAGTGTCCAGCCCCAACCCCAGTCCGCTTCCCGGAGCCTTCGTCGTGAAAAACGGCTCGAAGATGCGGGCCTGAAGTTCCTCCAGAATCCCTGGCCCGTTGTCCCAGATCTCCGTCACTAAAAATTCGCCCGAGACTTGCGCGCTCAGCGTCAGCTTCCCTTGGTCGTGCATCGCGTCCAGCGCGTTTTCCAGCAGCGCCATCCAAACCTGGTTCAGCTCGCTCGCGTACGCCGAGATCAGCGGCAAATCCGCTGCATAACGCCGCTCGACGGTCACTTTCTCCAGCCGCGACTGCAGCATCGTCAGCGTCGTCTCCAGCGACTGCCGGATGTCGACTTCCTGAATCGGCGCCTGATCCATCCACGAATAGTCCTTCACCGCGCCGATCAGATCGAAGATCCGCTTCGTCGAGTCGACCATCGCCTGCGCCATCCGCTCCGTCCGCCCCGACGACGCAAACTGCGACAGCACGATCTCCAGATGCTGCCCGCCCAGCAACTCCGCCAGCTCGTCGAGATTCTCCGTCGTGATGCCCAGCTCCGCGAGGTCCGGCACAATCTGCCGGCTCTTCTCCACGCCATGATCGCGCAGCCATCGCTCCAGATGATCCTCGCGCTGCGCCTGCGTCACCGAGTTGGCCGGCCGCTTCTTCGCCTGTCCCACCATGCGATCGCGCCACGCGCGGATCCGCTCCAGATGCGCATCGTCGAGGCACAATCCGCCCAGCATGAACTTCTGGTGACCATAGGTCTGCAGCTCTTCGATCATTCCCGACGCCGCCCGCTGCGCCGCCGAGGCCGGATTGTTCAGTTCGTGCGCCAGGTTTCCTGCCAGCTTGCCCAGCGCGTTCAGCTTCTCCGTCTGCTGTTCGAGGCGCGTCATCTCCCGCACCCGATCCAGCAGGATCGAGACGCACCGCTGCGCCATCGACGGAATCGCCTCCAGCATCTCCGGGAAAACCGCGCGATCGATCTGCACCGCCCACAAATCCGACGCCGCGAATCCCTGGCCGCCGTGCGTCTTCATCCGCGAGAAGGGAAGCAGTCCCGTAATCTGCCCCGCGCGACCGATAAACAGCGCCAGACCGCCCTGCGACCGGCGCACGTGCGCTTCGCCCCGCAGGATAATCCACATCTTTGTTGCCGGATCTCCCTCCCGGAAAACCGGCGTCCCCGCCGGCGCTGCAACCTCTTCCCCATGCGTCGCCAGCCATGCCAGCTCACTGTCCGTCAGCCCGTGCAGCGCCGGCACGCGCCGCAGCGCCTCCACTATCTCAGCCAGCGGAGTCTTGCGTGTTTCCTCCCCGAGGGCCGCGGTTGGAACCGCCAAATCGGTCGCAGTCGATGACTCCATACGCCCTCCCAAGGGTTGACTTCCTGTACAACGATGCTAAACGAACAGGTCCCCGTGCGCTTCCGGGCCGATGATTAATTTGCGTGTGGACGCAGTATCTCGGTCTGCCGCAGCGCCGTCTTGTCGATCACCGCGTTCAGTCGGTCCGTACTCACCGGAACCGCCGTCCGCAGCATCACGCTGCCATCTTCGTCGAGCAGCAGCACCGCAAATCCCGCCGCGACGTGAAACTGCGCCCGCACCGCGACCATCGCCTTCGCGTCCAGGATCGTATACGGCGCATCCGCCGGCGTCGTCACTTGCCGCCCATCCGGAACAATGGGCGTATAAAGCACGAACCGATCCATCATGTCGTCCGCCGCCTCATCCAGCATGCTTACTTGCCGTCGCAGCCGCGCATCGTCTCCATTGGGACTGAAAACCAACAGCGGCCGATAGCATCCCTTCATCGCCGCGAGCGACTTCGGCACCACAGCGCAAGTGGGACGAGCCTGAGCATAACCTCGGGTCCCTGCCAGGACCATAACCAATGCGCCGATCAAAAGCCGTCCACTCATCGATCTCGCTTCACGAACACGCGCAACGCCAGGGTCCATCATCTGCACCCCGCACCCTGCAACCTGACTTCAGGCGGTCACCGGTTCCGTCTCCGTCGCCGGCTGCGGCACGCCATCCTTCACCACCACCGGATCGAGGAACGGCATCGCCGCCCGCAGCTGGGCGCCCACTTCTTCCACCTGCAGACCGGCCTCGTTCTTCCGCATCGCGGTGAAGTTCTTCCGCCCCGTTTTGTTTTCTTCGATCCACTTCTTCGCGAACGTGCCGTTCTGAATTTCCGTCAGCAGCTTCTTCATCTCGGCCCGTGTTGCGTCCGTCACGATCCGCGGTCCAGCAGTGTAATCGCCGTATTCCGCCGTATCGGAGATCGAATACCGCATGTACGCAAGCCCGCCGCGATACATCAGGTCCACGATCAGCTTCAGTTCATGCAGGCATTCGAAGTACGCAATCTCCGGCTGATATCCCGCTGCAACCAGTGTGTCGAAACCGGCCTTCACCAGCGCCGACGTTCCGCCGCACAGCACTGCCTGCTCGCCGAACAGGTCCGTCTCAGTCTCCTCGGCAAACGTCGTCTCCAGAACTCCGCCGCGCGTTCCGCCAATCCCTTTGGCATACGAAAGCGCCAGCGCCTTCGCCCCGCCCGACCCATCCTGATGCACCGCGACCAGACACGGAACGCCGCCGCCTTCAATGAACACCTCGCGCACTCGATGTCCCGGCCCTTTCGGCGCCACCATCGAAACATCCACTTCCGGCGGCGGCTGGATCGCCCCAAAGCGAATGTTGAACCCGTGCCCGAACATGATCGTCTTTCCCTTCTTCATGTGCGGCGCGATTTCCTTCGCGTACGTCTCGCCCTGCGAGTGATCCGGCGTCAGGATCATGATCACGTCGCCCCACGCCGCGGCATCGCTCACGCTCGTCACCTGCAAGCCGGCCTTCTTCGCCTTCTCCACGGACTTGCTCGTCGCCGGCAATCCCACTCGCACCTCCACCCCCGAATCCTTCAGATTCAGCGCGTGCGCATGTCCCTGCGACCCATAGCCAATCACAGCGACCTTCTTCTGCTGGATCAGCGACAAATCCGCGTCCTGATCGTGATACGTCTTCGCCATTTAGTTCCTTTTCTGATTACAAAATTTCGCTGCGACCACCGCGCGACCCGGATTTAGCTTTTCTGTGCCCTGTGCCCCGGTTTCTCTACTCCCTATTCCCTATTCCCTGTCTTTAGAACCCTGTCTCCTCCGCCATCAGCACATCGCTCGCGCTGCCCACTTCTTCGGCCTTCAGCTCATCGGGCGTCTCCAAACCTGGAACCCGCATCGCCTCCAGCACCCGGCTGGTGTGCTGCCCGCGCCGCATCACCATCCGCCCCGTGCGCGAAATCTCCAGGATCCGATCACCGTTCTCGTTCAGCACCTGGATCAGCCCTTCGATCTTGCTCTCCACACCGGTAATCTCGATCATCATCGACTCCGGCGCCAGATCCACAATGCGCGCGCGGAAAACCTCCACCAGCTCGAAAACCATCGACCGGGTCTTCGGTGTCGCCGCCACCTTGATCAGCGCCAGCTCCCGCGCCACGTGCGACAACTGACCGACGTCGTCGACCTGCAGCACATTCTCCAGTTTATAGAGACTCGCCGCGATCCGATGCCCCGCCGTCGGCGACGCCTCGCAGACAATCGTCATCCGCGACACGCCCACCTTCTCCGAATGCCCCACCGTCAGCGACACAATATTGATGTTCAGTCGCCGGAACAGCGATGCCACCCGCGTCAGCACGCCCGGCTTGTCTTCCACCAGTGCAACAAATGTGTGCAGCATCGCGCGCCTCCCCTAATCGTGTGCTGTTTCGACCAGAGGGTTTTTCTCCGGCCGACGAATCATCTCATGGAGCGCCGATCCCGCCGGAATCATCGGATATACGGAGTCTTCCTTCTCCACCAGGAAATTGATAACGAATGGTCCTTGGTGCTTCCGCGCTTCTTCAACCGCAGGAAGAACTTCAGAACGTGTCTTGACGGCGAGTCCGCGAATCCCATGCGCCTCGGCCAGCTTCACAAAATCCGGGCTCAGTAACGGCGTCGACTGATAATTCTTCTCGTAGAAAAATTCCTGCCACTGCCGCACCATGCCCAGATACCCGTTGTTCACCACCGCGATGTTCACGTCCAGCTCCTCCTGCGCAGCGGTCGACAATTCTGCCGCCGTCATTTGAAACCCGCCATCGCCCGCGATCACCCAAACTTCCTTATCCGGGCAAGCGATCTTCGCCCCGATCGCCGCCGGCAGCGCAAACCCCATCGTCCCCAGGCCGCCCGACGTGATCAGCGTCCGTGGCTCATCGTGCTTGTAATACTGCGCCTCCCACATCTGGTGCTGCCCGACATCGGTAACCACAATCGCCTTCCCCTCGGTCGCGCGCCACAAATCGTGCATCACATGCGCCGCATAGAGATGCCCGCTGTCCGGCAGATTCCTGATGTCGCGCACCGCGCACTCGCCCTTGCTCGCTTCAATTTCCTTCACCCACGCACTCTCGCCTTTCCCATCGCGCGGTGCCAGATGCGGCAGCAGCGCCTCCAGCGCCTCTTTCAGATCCCCGATCAGCGCCACATCCACCTTCACATTCTTGTTGATCTCCGCCGGATCCACCTCGATGTGGATCTTCTTCGCGTTCGGCGCATACGTCGTCAGCGTTCCCGTTACGCGATCGTCAAACCGCATCCCGCATGCGATCAGCAAATCCGCCTTCTGAATGGCCTCATTCACCCACGCCTCACCGTGCATGCCCATCATGCCCAGCGACAGCGCATGCGACGCCGGAAATCCGCCCAGCCCCAGCAGCGTCGACGCCACCGGAATCCGCATCCTCTCCGCCAGCGTTCGCACCTGCGCATACGCGCCCGATTGCAGCACCCCGTGCCCGGCGAGAATCACCGGCCTCTTCGCGCTCCGGATCAGTTCCGCCGCCTGCAAAATCGACGCCGACTCGGTCTTCAGCATCGGGTGCGGCCGATGCGGCTTCGGCGCTGCCGCAGCAAAATCAAACTCCGCTGACGCCTGCTGCGCATCTTTCGTGATGTCTACCAGCACCGGTCCCGGCCGCCCCGACTTCGCCACCAAGAACGCCTCGCGGATCACCAGCGCCACATCCTCGGCGCGCGTCACCACGTAGTTGTGCTTTGTCACCGGCAGCGTGATGCCCGTGATGTCCACTTCCTGAAACGCGTCCGTCCCCAGCACCTTGCTCGACACCTGCCCCGTGATGCACACCATCGGCACCGAGTCGAGCATCGCCGTCGCAATCCCCGTCACCAGATTCGTTGCGCCCGGCCCTGATGTCGCCACGCAAACGCCTACCTTGCCCGAAGCCCGCGCATATCCATCGGCCATGTGCGCCGCGCCCTGCTCATGCCGCACCAGCACATGACGAATCGGAAACTTCCGCAGCGCATCGTATGCCGGCAAAATCGCTCCGCCCGGATACCCAAACACAACACTGACGCCCTCACCCTCCAGCGTCGCCCAAATGATCTCCGAGCCTGTCAGTCGCGTCGCGTTTCCCGTCGCGCCCGCCGCGGAAGCGTTGCCAGCCTGACTCGTGCTCTGATTTGTCCCTTTACTCCTGGCAGCCATCGTGTCCCCTTCCCAGGTCTGCTGCACCTTCGCGTCTAATTCCTAATCCCTAAACTTTGCTTCTCAGTTCGTCACCGCACCCTGCGCAGCCGACGAAACCGAATCGGCATACTTCCGAAACACCCCGCGCGCAAACTTTGGCGCAGGCTTCTTCCAGGACTTCAAACGCGACTCCAACTCCGCATCCGAAATCTCCACGTCCAGCTTCCGGTTCGGAACATCGAAATGAATCATGTCGCCTTCCCGCACTGCCGCGATAGGCCCGCCCACAGCGGCCTCGGGAGCCACATGGCCCGCCATCAGCCCGCGCGTCGCACCGGAGAATCGCCCATCGGTCAGCAGCGCAACCGTATCGCTCAGTTCGTCAATGCCCGCGACCGCACCCGTCACCGAAAGCATCTCCTGCATGCCCGGCCCGCCCACCGGCCCTTCGTAACGAATCACCATCACGTCACCCGGCTTGATCGCCCCCGACTCCACCGCATGAAATGCCGCCTGCTCCGAGTCGAACACACGCGCCGGCCCGCGATGCTCCAGCCGCTTGTGCCCCGCCACTTTGATCACGCATCCCTCCGGCGCAAGATTCCCCTTCAGGATCACGAGCCCTCCGGTCGGCTTCAGCGCTTTATCCAGCGGACGAATCACATCCTGCCCCACCGTCTCCTTCGCCGCCGCCGCTTCTTCACCCAGCGTTTTGCCCGTCACGTTCAGGCTCTCGCCATGCAGCAGCCCGGCCTCCAGCAGCCGTTTCGCGAGCAACCGGCTTCCGCCAGCCGCCTGATAATCCGCGGCCACATACTTCCCGCCCGGTTTCAAATCGCACAGCAGCGGCGTCTTCCGGCTGATGCGGTCAAAATCATCCACCGTCAGCGGAATCCCCATCTCATGCGCGATCGCCAGGAAGTGCAGCACCGCATTCGTCGACCCGCCGCTCGCCGCAACACTGGCAATCGCATTCTCCACGGCCTTCGGCGTGATGATCTGGCTCGGCTTCACGCCCTTGCGCACCAGTTCCATTACCAGCCGGCCCGCCTCGCGCGATGCCTCCAGCTTCTCCTTCAAAAACGCCGGCACGCCCGACAACCCAATCGGCGAGATGCCCAGGAATTCGCACGCCATCGCCATCGTGTTCGCCGTGAATTGTCCGCCGCACGCGCCCGCACCCGGACACGCATTCGCCTCCACCGCCTCCAGGCCCGCATCGTCCAGCTTGCCCGCCGCATGCGCGCCCACTGCCTCGAACACGTCCTGCACCGTCAGATCTTTCCCGTTCAGATGACCCGGCGCAATCGACCCGCCGTACAGCATCAGCCCCGGAATATCCAGCCGAGCCAGTGCCATCACCGTCCCCGGCATGTTCTTGTCGCAGCCGGCAATCGCCACCAGTCCGTCAAACTGATTCCCCCGCGTGACGAGTTCGACCGAATCGGCGATCACCTCGCGGCTGATCAGCGACGCCTTCATTCCCTCGGTGCCCATCGTGATGCCGTCCGAAATCGTGACCGTGTTGAACTCCATCGGCGTTCCGCCCGCCTCGCGGATCCCCTGCTTCACCGCCTCCGCCAGCGTGCGCAGATGAAAATTGCACGGCCCAATCTCCGTCCACGTATTCGCGATCCCGATCAGCGGCTTCGCCAGGTCCTCGCGTGAAAACCCCACGGCGCGAAACATCGCTCGCGCCGGTGCGCGATTCGGTCCTTCCGTCAGCGCAATCGAATACAACTTTCCGTTGCTGCCGTTCTTCCCATTCCCGCTCATGCCTCCGCGCCTTCCCCCGCCCGCGGCTTTACCCAAAAAGCCGCATCGTGCTGCTTCTCAAATTCGTCCAGCTCCGCGGCATGCCGCAGCGTCAGCCCGATATCATCCAGACCTTCCAGCAGGCAATCGCGCCGAAACGGATCGACCGCAAAGGTCGTCGCGAACCCCTGCTCGCCGCGAATCGTGTTTTCTTTCAGCGACACCGTCAATGTGTAACCGTCACGGCTACTAGCTCGATCCAGCAGCGTCTGCACTTGCTCCTCGGGCAGCGTCACCAGCAGAATCCCGTTCTTCCCCGCGTTCGAATGGAAAATATCCGCAAACGTCGGTGCAATCACGCACCGGAATCCGTAGTCGCTCAGCGCCCACGCCGCATGTTCCCGCGACGAACCGCACCCAAAATTCCGCGCCGTCACCAGAATCCGCGCGCCCTTGTATCGCGGATTGTTCAGTTCGAACCCAGGATCCTTCCGCCAGTCGAAAAACAAAAAATCCTCGTAGCCCGTGCGCTCAATGCGCTTCAAGAATTGCTTCGGAATGATCTGATCGGTATCCACATTTACCCGATCCAGCGGCATCACCTTCGACGTCAATGTCCGGAATTTCTCCATTACGCCAGCACCTCAGCTTTTCTGAACTCCCACGTCCGCACATCCGTGAAGTGCCCCTTGATCGCCGCTGCCGCCGCCATCATCGGGCCCACCAGGTGCGTCCGCCCACCCTGTCCCTGCCGTCCCTCAAAATTCCGATTGCTCGTCGACGCGCACCGTTCACCCGGCTGCAGAATGTCGGGATTCATCCCCAGGCACATCGAGCACCCAGGCTCGCGCCACTCAAACCCCGCCTCGCGAAAAATCGCGTCCAACCCTTCGCGCTCGGCCTGCGCCTTCACCAGCTGCGATCCCGGCACCACCATCGCCCGCACATGCCCGTGCACGTGATGTCCGGCCACGACCTTTGCCGCCGCGCGCAAATCCTCAATCCGCGAATTCGTGCACGACCCGATGAACACCCGATCGATGGCAATCTCTTCTATCGGCGTCCCCGGCTTCAGATCCATATATTCAAGCGCCCGCGTGTACGCCCGCCGATTCGCATCGCTCGGCTCCGCCGCCGGATCAGGCACAGTGCCGGTTACAGATACCACCATCCCCGGATTCGTTCCCCACGTCACGAACGGCTCAATCTCCACGGCAGGTATCGTCAGCTCGCGGTCGAACTGCGCGCCCGGATCCGTCGCCAGTTTCCGCCACTCCGCAACCGCTTCATCCCACGCCGCTCCCTGCGGCGCAAACGGCCGGCCCTTCAGCCACGCAAACGTCGTCTCGTCCGGCGCAATCATTCCCGCCCGTGCGCCCGCCTCGATGCTCATGTTGCAGATCGTCATCCGGCCTTCCATGCTCAGTGACCTTATCGCGGATCCCGCGTACTCGATCACGTGGCCGGTCGCGCCGTCCGTCCCGATCCGCCCAATGATCCCGAGCACGATGTCCTTCGCGCCCACGCCCTCCGGCAGCTCGCCTTCAATCGCGATCCGAAACGTCTTCGGCTTCCCCTGCGGCAAACACTGCGTCGCCAGCACATGCTCCACTTCCGACGTCCCGATCCCAAACGCCAGCGCGCCCAGCGCCCCGTGTGTCGACGTGTGCGAGTCCCCGCACACAATCGTCATTCCCGGTTTCGTCAGCCCCAGCTCCGGCCCAATCACGTGCACGATCCCCTGCCGCGGTGATTGCACGTCGTACAGCGTCACACCAAAATCCGCGCAGTTTTTCCGCAGCGTCTCAATCTGCTTCGCCGCAATCGGATCCTCGATCACCACCCGGTTCGCCGTCGTCGGCACATTATGATCCACCGTCGCGATGGACCGATCCGGCCGCCGTACCTTCCGCCCCGCCAGGCGCAACCCCTCAAAGGCCTGCGGCGACGTCACTTCATGGATCAGGTGCAGATCGATGTACAGCAGCACGGGCTCGTTCGCCGGCTCCGCAACGATGTGCGACTCCCACACTTTCTCAAATAATGTTTTCGGATTTCCCGCCATCACCACCAACCTTTGTCATCCTGAGCGAAGCGAAGGACCTTGCGTTTTCTCGTTACCTCGACGCAGTCGCGCCCACCAAAAAGTCTCTTACTCTGTTCCCTACTTCCGTCGTCGACAGAACCCTGGCAGATTGGTCCCCACGCGCCAGATCGGGCGTCCGATACCCCTCGTCCAGCACCTTTTTCACCGCCGCCTCAACCGCAGCCGCTTCCTCATCCAGCCCCGCCGAATAACGAAGCAGCATCGCCGCGGTCAGAATCGCCCCAAGCGGATTCGCGATCCCTTTCCCCGCAATATCCGGCGCCGATCCATGCACTGGCTCGTACAAATTCACCTTCCCGCCAATCGTCGCCGACGGCAGCATCCCCAGTGACCCGGTGATCACCGCGGCCTCATCCGACAAAATGTCCCCAAACAGATTCTCCGTGAGCACCACATCGTAGCTGCGTGGCTGGTTCATGATGTGCATCGCCATCGCATCCACATACTGGTGCTCCAGCGCCACGCCCGGATAATCCCTGGCAACTTCCGTCACCGTCGCCCGCCAAAGCTGCGAAACCTCCAGCACGTTGGCCTTATCGACTGACGTCACTTTCTTCCGTCGCTTTTGCGCCAGATCAAACGCCACCTTCGCCACCCGCACCACTTCGTCGCGCGTGTAGCGCATCGTGTTCCAGGCCGCATTTGCCTGCTTGTCCCACTGTCGCGGTTCGCCAAAATACAGCCCACCCAGCAGCTCGCGGACGAAAAGAATGTCGGCCCCCTCCACAACCTCCGCCCGCAGCGGCGAATTCCCGCTCAGCCCCGGCCACGCAAACGACGGGCGTAGGTTCGCGAATCCCCCCAGCGCCGCGCGAATTTTTAGCAGCCCAGCTTCCGGTCGCTGGCTCGGCGGCAGCGCGTTAAACTCATTGCTCCCCACCGCCCCCAGCAGCACCGCATCGCTTTCGAGCGCCGCCGTGAGCGTCGCATCCGGTAACGGCGAACCGTGCGCCTTGATGGCCACGCCGCCAATCAGTTCCTCGCGAAACTCAAAATCGTACGAGCCCATCTCCGCGACGGACTTGAGCGTGCGCACCGCTTCGCCCGTCACTTCCGGCCCGATGCCGTCGCCGGCCACAATCAAAATCTTCAGCTTCTTCGTCATCGATGTCCTTTGAGGAGATCTCGCGGCGGTTTACTGACAGCTGCCCACATCATCCCTGGCCGATTTATCCCTGTTCCACTGGCTCCGTCGAGATCAGATCCTCGTGCCGCTGATGGTGCGCCACCAGATTGATCAGGTCCTGGTCGTAGATCGCTTTCTTGCGGTCCGCCAACTCCGTGAACGCGCGATACGCGATGTCCAGATCCGCCGCCGACAACCGATACCCCAGTTCGTGTAGCCGGGAACGCAGCGCAGTCCGCCCTGAATGCTTGCCCAGCACCATCCTGTTCGCCGGCACGCCCACCGAAACCGGCGTCATAATCTCGTAGGTCAGCGGATTGGAAAGCACCCCGTGCTGATGAATGCCCGCCTCATGCGCAAACGCATTCGCGCCCACCACAGCCTTGTTCGGCGCCGCTCCAAAGCTGATGATGCCCGCCAGTTGCTGGCTCACTGGGTATAGCTTCTCCAGGTTGAGCCCCGCCTCGTACGGAAAAACATCAGCCCGAACCTTGAGCGCAGCCGCAATCTCTTCCAGCGCCGCGTTGCCCGCCCGCTCGCCTATGCCGTTGATCGTGCACTCCACTTGCCGCGCGCCGGCGTGAATCGCCGCCAGAGTATTCGCTACGGCCACTCCCAGATCATCATGGCAGTGCGTTGAGAGAATCACTCGCTCCGCGCCCGGCACCTTCTCCAGAATCATGCGAAACATCCCCGCATAATCCTCCGGTGTCGCATACCCCACCGTGTCCGGCAGGTTGATCGTCGTAGCCCCCGCGCTGATCGCTGCCCCCACAAACTGGCACAAAAACTCCGGGTCCGTCCGCGTCGAATCTTCCGGGGAAAACTCCACATCGTCCGCATAGGTCCGCGCCAGCGCCACCATCCTCGCGGCCTGCTCCAGTGCCTCGTCCCGCGTGATCTTCAGCTTGTATTCAAGATGAATATCCGAGCTGGCCAGGAAAACGTGAATCCTCGGCCGCGCTGCCTTCTCCACTGCCTTCGCCGCCCGCTCAATATCATCCTGCCGCGCCCGCGCCAACGACGCGATCTTCGGCCCGCGCACCTCCTGGGCAATCGCCGAGATCGCCGTAAAGTCGCCATCGGAGGCAATCGCGAAACCTGCCTCGAGAATGTCGACACCGAGGTCAGCCAGCGAATGCGCCAGCGCCAGCTTCTCGTGGTGCGTCATGCTGCATCCCGGCGACTGTTCGCCATCCCGCAACGTTGTATCGAAAAAGTAAATGCGATCCTGGGGCATACAGGGTCTCTCCCTCAATCGAACCTGCGTGCGTCAATCCGCTGTAAACGGCCTTAACGCCATCCCTTGCTTCGTGCTCTCTCAGTTTCGCAAGATGGTGACTATAAAGCAAATTTGTAATTCTTTGCATTTACATAAATAATATTCATATCTAAACGGGCCTTCCGTTCTGTAGCACTCGTTATGGACCTTTACCAACTCGAGACCTTCCTCGCCGTTGCCGAAGAAAAGGGCTTTTCCCGCGCCGCTGCGCGCATGCGCCGCACCCAGCCTGCCATCAGTCATGCCATCCGCAAGCTGGAAGAGGAAATCGGCCAGCCCCTCTTTGAGCGAGCCTCGCGCGACGCCACGCTCACCGCAACCGGCAGGCTTTTACGCAGCTTCGCCGAGCGCCTCCTGCGTCTGCGCGTTGAAACCATCACCGCACTCGAAGAACTACGCTCCCTGGAGCGCGGCCGCCTCACCCTCGCCGCCAACGAATACACCTGCCTGTGGCTCCTTCCCGTGCTCGACGAGTTCCGCCGCGATTTCCCCCAGATCGGAGTCACCGTGCAGCGATCTCTCGCCAGCCAGATTCCCGATCAGCTGCTGGAGCGGGCTGTCGAGTTTGGCATTCTTTCCTTCCGCCCCGAGGACGCGCGTCTCCACGCCATCGCCGTCTACACCGACTCCGTGGTCTTCGTCGTCGACCCAAAGCACCCTCTGGCGAAGCAGAAACAGGTCTCCATCCGCGAGCTGGGCGCCCAGAATTTCATCGCCCACACCGTAGCGTCGCCTCTCCGCCAGCGCGTGATCGAAACCTTCGCTCGCCACCAGACCCCTCTCAACATGGGCATTGAGCTGCCCAGCCTCGAGGCCATCAAGCGCTTCGTGGCGCGCGGCAAGGGTGTCGCGCTGGTTCCCGGCCTCACTGTCCAGCCCGAGCTCGCCCGCAAAGAATTGGTGCAGGTTGCTGTGCCTGAATTGAAAATCGCCCGCCGCCTCTGGCTCGTACATCGCGCCCGGGCCACGCTCTCCCACGCCGGGCTGGCCTTTCTCGATATTGTGAAACACCTGGCTGCGGACCGCGGCCATCCCTTCGCATTTCGATCCGAACACCTGCCCACCCGTGCTCACGATCGCCCTCCAGGGCTGTCGAAATAGCCTGCGGCAGGTACAATGACCAGGTGGACATCCCAGCGATGTTTGCTATTTCAAGAAGCCTGGGCTTCTGAGGCGCCATTCCATTTTTGGCCGCCGCAAGTCTAATACGGCGTTGTGAAGAGGTTGACCGAAGCATGAAGAAATCGTTGTTCTTGTTTTTGTTGTTGCCCCTGTTGGCCGCGCCCGTCTTCGCGCAGGAAAGCCGCCAGGATATCAGCATCAGCGGCACCGCCATCATCCCGCCCTTTGCCTCAGGGAACGCCGTCCAGCTTCATGCCACTACTGGATTCGCCGGAGCCCTCGTGAGCTACCGCTATCTGCTCACCCCGCATGGCGGTCTGGAGCTCAACTACCAGTACAACCAGAACGTCCAGCACTTTATTTACCCCGGTGGCAGCTACAACATTCATGACCGGTTCGAGGAAATCTCCGGAGCGTACGTCTACAGCTTCAATTTCAGAAACTGGAATCCCTTCATCGAGGGCGGTGCTGCCGGCTTCCTCATCTCGCCCATCGACGACGCCAAAACCGACACCTTCAACATCAGTCGCAACACCAACGTCGGGGCCATGTACGGTGCCGGGATCGCGTACGAAATCAGCCCCAGCTTCGATATCCGCGCCGAATTTCGCGGCCTGGTCATGAAAACGCCCACGTTCAACTATCCCGGCAACGACCTCCGCACCAACGTCTACTACAACATCTACGACCCGGTCATCGGAATCGCATACCACTTCTAAAAGCCGTCGTACTTACGCAAAAATGGGCTGGATAGCCCAGCCCATTTTTAATCACCCCGCCGTCTTGTTACTGTCCCAGAAATCTGTAAGCCACCCCCAGGCTGAGACCGTTCGGCGTCAGGCCGCTGTTATGCTGCACCACTGTTCCCGTCGTGGGATCGTAGGTCGGCGGCCCGGCAAACGATGGCCAGACCTGCCACTCATAATCCCCGCGGAGAATCCAGCGATGCGTCAGCGGATAGTCCAGCGTTCCGCCTGGCGCATACGCGAAATAGCTCCCCTTCAGACTGCCCGCCGCAGGGTAATCGATCGTTGTGATCCAACTGCCGCCCACCTCCACTTTCAGCCAGCCCGAGAGGCGGTGATACCGAAAGAACCGGTATCGGGGACCAACCAGATAATTCGACTCGACCTCGCCTCCCGTGCCATGCCAATGCAGCCAGCGCGCTTCGCCTTCGACGCCGTACTTTCCATGCAAATCGAAATCGAAAAACGCGGTGGGACCGACCAAATCGGCCGAGCAGAATGGAGAACTGGTCGTACACCCCCAGTCCGGGTTGAAGCTCGATATCTCAGCTCCCGCTGAGATCGTGGCCTCCCCACCGGTTGCGGATTCCGAACTCTGTGCGATCAAGGCGGTAGGAAGAAGAAGTAGGGCGATAAAACCAATCTTTTTGACCATGTTTCTTTCTCCGGTCGAAGGACTTCCGAGTGCGGCTATCTTCAGCACTCACTCGTTATTAACCCATTTCAAACTGCAAACGATGCGCCCGGGCGATTCGTTTTTTCGAACCGCCCGCCATATTATCCCAGGTTACAGGTTACTGTGGTGCCTGCGTCTGTGGCTGCGCCTGTGCGCTTGCGGCAGGCTGCGCCTGGCCGGCGTCCGCCGATGGCGGCGCTGGCGTATTGGCTGCTGGCGTTGCATTCGCAGGGGTCGCCCCGGCGGGCGGCGCATCCTGATAGCGCTGCAACCGGAAGAACACCGGCGTCAGCTCCAGCGGCATCTTGTCCCGCGCGTTCAGCAGCGGCGCGGGCTTCACGTTCAGCATGAATACTTTGTCATCCCAGGGATCGATCTTCAGCCGGCTGTTCAATGGCAACGCCGCGATCTGCGTCAGATTGTCCATGTCCAGCTTTGGCGCTCCCTGCGTCAGTCCAGCCAGCCACGGCTGTCCGTCGGCGCGCACCAGCGAATCGCCCAGCCGCGGCGTGAACAGCGACGGCAACGTTTTCTCCCGTGCCTCCAGCTGCTGGAAGAAGAGTCCCACGCTGCCCGCCTTGTCGTGATAAATCGAGTGGTTGAACAGATCCACGGCCTTCTTCGCGGCTTCGTCGTTGTCAGGATTCGAGTGGTTCATCGTGATCCGCCGGAACGTCGCCGTATCCGGGAACAGCAGCCTGTCGTTGAACGCATACCGCGTGTCGATGTGGTGTCCCGTTACGATGTGCGCCAGCTGGAACGCAATCACGGCCGCCAGCGCGTTCTCATCCGGCAGCGTATCCACCAGACCCTTGCTCAGCAGAATCGTGTTGCCCACCGCCAGCGATTCCAGCGGCGTCGTCAGGATCACACGGCAGTGAATGTCGCTGGGCAACTGCAGATTGTTCCCGATGATGATGTTCGTGGTCACCTGCTCGAGGTTCTTGTCGAATTCGCTCGGAGGCGCCACCAGCCCTGCCTGCGTCAGCCGGTCCAGCACGTTCTGCTCGGCCTGCGAAATCCACTCCCGCTCCGCCTGTAGCGGGCTGACGTCGGTTGAGTTGTCGCTCTGATCCTGCGCGTTCTCGATTTCCATCGATTCCGCGTCGGACTCCCGCGTCGGCAGCTTCAGCGAATAGCCCCAGTACGTCGTCTGTCCCTTGAAGCTGGTCGCGTGCGCGACTTCGTTGTGCAGCGTGTCTTCGATGTATACCGCGGCCGGCGCCCATACTCCCGGCTGCACGTTCATCCGCCAGCTGTCGAAATGGAAATAGTGGTTCGTCTCGTCGTTCGGATTGCTGATGTACGTTCCGTTGAAGCGGACAACCGTTCCCTCTTCGTCTTCCACCCAAATGCGTCCGAAGAATCGGCCCGCTCCCTTTTCCCGCGGCTGCACATCGAAGACCCAGGTCCGAACCGTGCCCAGAAACTCGCGCCGCACAAACGTAAACTGGTAGTGCTGCTGATCGAACCCGGCGGGATCGATGAACATCATCGCCATAAACCCGGTCGGCGAATTCTCCAGGTGGAAGGCCTTCGTCAGTTCTGACATGAACTTGAACGAGCCTCCGAACCACCCGTGCGCCTTCCCGCCGCGCTCCGCCTGCGCGTATTCGTCCGCGACAAAGGCCTTGCCAAAGTCCACCCGCCCGATCATGTACTGATCCGACACCGGCACCTGGTAGAGCTTCACGTCCGGTCGCAGATCCTGGATGTAGGACTGCACCACCGGCGTGCTCTTCTGGATCTGCTTGACGATCACTTTCTCCCGCGCAATCGCCTGCTGCACCAGTCGCTGCTGCTGAGGAGTCAAAGGTACTACCGGCGCCGTCCCCCGAGGTGTCTTTGCCTGGGACGCCGGTACGCCCAGCAATAATGTGATACCGAGCATCAAAATATTGCGATACATTCTTTTACTCCTCATTTCGTCCCTGATATTTTTGCCGCTCTCGCGATTTCAGTAACACCCTTCAGCCTCGCTCGCGGCCCAGTTTTCTATGCCATTTGGAACGTTACGTGGATGATGCTGACCTCGTCCACTGGCCGCCCATCCTTCGTTGCGGGCTTGAACCGAATGCGTTCCGCCGCAATCTTTGCCTGTTCGTCCAGCCCGTGCCCGAGGCCGCTCACCACGCGCAGCACTTCTACCTGACCCGTCGCCAGAAAACGCACCTGCAACGTCACGTCGCCTTCGATCTTTAGTTGGCGCGCCTCCGCTGTATACGTCGGCAATGGTTTCGCCAGTACTACGATCGGCGTTTCCGCTGGCTCCTGCGGGCGCGCGGCCGGCGCTGGCGCCGATCCGTAAATGTTGTCCCCAAAACTACCCTTGGCCAACGTCCCGTGGCTCCCTTGCTGCCCGGTTCCGCCAATCACGCCATTCGAAAATCCCGCGGATGCGACCGCACCCCTGTCTTTGCCTCCGGGAACTCCATTCGCCACCCCAGATCCGAACTGAACGCCTTTCACCGCACCCTGGCGCGCTGCTCCGGCTCCCGTATTCTCGACTCCCGGCGCGGCGTTGAACGATCCCACAGCCGCGATCGTTGCCGTCCGTGTCGCATTCGGATTCGGCTTCACTCCCTGCGGATCGCCAAAGCCTCCCACCTTCGGCGTGGGCGCCGACATGTTGTTGGCTACCGTCGTCGGTGTCGCGCTCTTGAACAGACCCACCTTCGGCTGTGGTGGAGGCGTCACCCGCTTCGGCGGCGCAGCTTCCATCTTCGGCATGATCGGTGTCGGCAGCTTGATCTCCGCTACCTTCGGCGGCGGCGGCAGCGGCTTCGGCAATTCGATCTTCGGTTGATCCAGCTTCACCACCGGCGGCGGTGGAATGATCTTCACCTTCGGTACCGGCGGCACGTACGGCTTCGGCTGCTCCACCGGGAAGATCAGCTGCGTCGTCTCGTATCGGTGCTCCTGCACCTGGTGCACCTGCGCAATGGTCAGCAGCAACATCAACGCCGCAATCGTGACGTTGATGACCATGCTCATCCCGAATGAGCCCATGCGTCCTTCGGGCTCGGGGAGGAGTCCGAACGTTCCGCGCTTCAGTGAATTGTCTGTCGCCATTGCCCTGTATCTCCAACATCGCCTGCGAAAAGAAGTTGCGACTCTTATTTCAGTGCATTAGGCTGCTTTGCACTTTGATGACCAGTGATGCCCTCTGACCCGTTTCCGTTGTGGCCCAATTCCAGACCAGGTGTCTGCAAAACACAGACCCCTGTTCCGGCATCCTTGCTTTGCCTGTTCGGGTTACCATTTGATCTTCCTACAGGTACTTCTGATCGCGCAAGAGGTTACTTGAGCGTACTCCCGCGAATTACTTCCTTCAGTCACACGAACGAGGCAGAAGCGTGCCCATTTTGGGTCTTGCCATGTGTGAACGACGCCTTCCTGGCGCTCTTCGCTCACCCGTCCATCGAGCTTGCAGTGGGCATCCGCAAGCCCTTGCCCTTGGCCGTCCGGGAGCATCCACGGAGTAAACCAGGATGAAACGCACCTCGCCAACGGTAACCGCTCTCGAGGGACTCTTTCCCATCGACGATTAATACTCTGACGCAACAGGGACCCAATTAGCATAATGGATTGGGGGTTGGGAATCTTGCGAATTCTGGTCACTGGCGGAGCTGGGTACATTGGGGGGATGGTTGCCGGTATCCTCGCACGACAGGGCCATGCCGTCCTGGTTTACGACAATCTCTGCCATGCCACCCGCGCCATGGTTCCCCCCGGCGTCGATTTCGTCCAGGGCGACCTCGCCGACCGCCCGGCCCTCGAAAAACTCCTCTCTTCCGGCTTCGATGGCGTGATGCACTTTGCCGCTCTCATCGAAGCTGGCGAAAGCATGGCCAGGCCGGAACTCTACTTCCGGAACAACACTGCTTCCACTCTAAGCCTTCTGGAAGCCATGATTGTCACGCGCTTGCACCGGCTTGTCTTTTCTTCCACCGCCGCCGTTTATGGCGAACCCGACGTAACCCCTATCCCTGAAAACGCGGCTCTTTACCCCACCAATCCCTACGGCGAGTCCAAGCTGCTGGTGGAAAAAATGCTCTACTGGATGTATCGAGTACACGGTCTCCGTTACGCTAGTCTGCGCTATTTCAATGTTGCCGGCGCCATGCCGGGGCGCGGCGAGGCCCACGAGCCCGAAACCCACCTCATTCCTCTCGTCCTTGATGTCGCTTTAGGTCGCCGCGACAAGATCAAAATCTACGGCGACGATTACCCCACCCTGGACGGTACCTGCATCCGCGACTACATCCATGTCGAAGATCTGGCCCACGCCCATCTCCTTGCTTTTGAGGCGCTTGCGCAGCGAGAGCAACTCATCTACAACCTCGGCAATGGCTCTGGCTTCTCCGTGCTCGAAGTCATCGAATCGGCGCGCCGCGTCACCGGTCACCCCATCCCCGTCGAGGTCTGTCCCCGCCGCCCGGGAGACCCCGCCGTCCTCATTGCCAGCTCCGAGAAAATTGAGAGGGAACTCGGCTGGAAACCCCGCCACACCACCCTCGATACCATCGTCGCCAGCGCCTGGGCGTGGCATCAAATCCGCTATTCCTGAGCAGGGTCCGGGCTTCGCTCTTCGCTCGCCTCTTGCTCGGTGTTCCGATCGCTGCCTGCTCGCTTTTCGCTAACCGCTTCTTAGCCGACCGGCGTTTCGCCGACCGCTCTTGTGCTGTCCGCTGTCCGCTATCCGCTAGCCCCTATTTCTCCACTTCCACCCCGCGCCAAAACGCAATATGGTTCTTGATGTTCCGAGCCGCTGGGTTGGGATTCGGATAGTACCAGGCTGCGTCCTGATTCTCCTGCCCGTCCACCAGCAGGCTGTAATATCGCGCCTGGCCCTTCCACGGACACGTCGAGGTCGTCGAGCTCGGCCGCAGATACTCCCGCTTCACCGCGCCCTCGGGAAAGTACACATTCCCCTCGACTGTCTCGTAAGTCTCACTTTCTGCAAGGACTTTCCCGTTCCAAACCGCCTTCGCCATCGTTCTCTCTTCCTTCGCCCCGTTTCGCCCGACCTACCACATTACCAGATGCGCGACCCCCCGCCAACGACGCGACAACACAAGAGATAGAGGTAGTACCAAGATAGGGTCGGGCAGCAACCAGTGACCAGCCCCGCCCGCTACCTCTCTTCCCGGCCTCCACCTTGTACCCTGCACCCTGTACCCTGCACCCTGTACCCTGTTTTCCACCATGACCACGCCCGTCAACCGCCGCACCGTCGATCTCTCTCAGTTTCCCGATCTGGTCGTCGTCTACCTCGGCATGCGGGTCGATCGCATCGCTGGTCTCAGAACCCTCATCGGATTCGGCCCGAAAATCTCCCGCTCGGTCGCCGACCATCCCGACGGCCTCCTTTGCCATGAGAATTTCGTCTTCTCGTTCTTCCCCATGCACGCGGGCATGCGCCAGTACTGGCGCGACATGGCATCGCTCCTTGCCTGGACCCGCTCTGATCCACATCGCCTCTGGTGGAAAAACTTTCTCCGCAACTCCGGAGGCACCGGCTTCTGGCACGAGACCTACACGCTTCGCGGCGGCATGGAAGCCATCTACGACGACATCGCTCCAAAGATTGGATTCATGAGCTTCGCCCCCATCGTCCCCGCCCGCGGATCCATGTTCACCGCCGCTCATCGCTCCGCCCGCATTGACACCGCTATTCCAGTGGTCTCAGAAAATGAACTCTACGGCGACGGATCTACAACCCCAGGAGATCAGAAAAAGTGACCGCGAGCGAACGCGTCGCCATCGTCACCGGAGGTACCCGCGGTATCGGTCGCCGCACGGCAGAACTCCTTGCCAGCCGCGGCTACCGTGTCATCATCATCGATCTCCACGACCCCGTCGACACCCTGCAAGCCATTGCAGCTGCCGGCCACGAAGCCAGCGGTTATACCGGCGACCTTACCGATCCCGCCGCCATCGAACACTTCGTTCCGTGGGCCTTCGACCGCTATGGCCGCGTCGATGTGCTCGTCAACAATGCAGGCATCAGCCTCATCGCGCCCGCCGAACACACCACCCTCAGCGATTTGCGCCGCGTCCTCGACGTGAACCTCGTCGCGCCGTTCCTGTTGTGCCAGGCCGTTGGAACAAGAATGCTCGAAGCCCGCAGTGGAGCCATCGTCAATGTCGCCTCCATCGCTGGACTCTTCGCCGTCTCCGACCGCGCCGCTTACAACGCCTCCAAGCATGGCCTGGTCGGCCTCACCCGCACCCTCGCGGCTGAGTGGGGAGGTCGCGGTGTGCGCGTCAACGCCGTTTGTCCAGGCTGGGTCAAAACTGAAATGGATGTCGCCGACCAGGCAGGCGGTACCTACTCCGACGCCGACATCGTCGCCCGCGTCCCCATGGCCCGCTTCGCCTCACCCGACGACGTCGCTCGCGCCATCGCCTTCCTCGCCGACCCCGACGAGAGCCCCTTCGTCAACGGCCACACCCTCGTCGTCGACGGAGGCTGGACCGCCGACGCCAGCTGGGAATCCGTCCGCCTCCGCAAACGCTGAGGTATGCCGTGGAGGATTCCACGACCCCGGGTGCCCCGGTCTCGATTCTGTGACCCGGGATGCGCGAAGCATCCCGCTTTTGTCGGTGCCCTGTGCCCGGAGCCCGGTGCACTATTCCGGAATCACTTCAATCCCCGTCACCGACGCATACCCCTTCACCGGAACAAAACTCAGCAGCAGCTTGCCCTGCGTATTCGGCTCCAGCCCCACCACCCTCCGCACCACCACGTCGGAATCCCGCGCCTCTCGCGCCAGATCGAAATTCTCCAGAATCGCCTTGCCGTTACAAAAAACATTAAAGACGTGATCGACGCGCGCCGCCGGCTCATCGCCGCTCGTGGGCGGCTGATCCCATCCTCGATGCCGTGCTGCGAAATGCAGCACCACGGTGTACTTTCCCGGCGACGCGGGAATCGCATACGTGAAATTCCCCCAGCGCTCCGTATCATAGAGCTCCGGATCGTCCGTCCCGCTCACCAGGTCCGTGTACGCAGCCAATTGCCCGCCCTCAAAATAATTGTCCGGTCCCCACCAGTGGCTATCATTCGAGTAGTAAGGAGTCTCCCGCGCCAGAATCCGCACCGGCCGCATATGCGCTCCCACTCCCGGAAGAATCTCAATCGCCGACAGCGTCGCGTTCGTCCCGTTCTCTCCGGCGAATTCCAGGTGCAGCCGCCCATCCTTCGCCGGTGACAATCCGGGAAACACCCGATCGTCCGCGATCCGGTCTCCTCCCGCATCCGCCATTACATCGAAATGGCTCAGCAGCGACTGCCCGTTCGCCCGCACCGCCATCAACCGGCTTCCTTCACCGCCCACCCCGGTGTTCTCCTCGCCATAGACCGTCTCGGCAAAGTGCAAATGCAGCTCGTAAATGCCCGGCTTCAGCGGAATGTCATACCGGAACTCCCCTTCCCGGCTCGTCCGATAAAAACTCGAGTCCTGCGTCCGCGCAATGTACCGCGCCTCGTTCTTCACTGCGTTCCCCCCCGTAAACCACGCGTCCGCCTTCCACATCTTGTCCGCGTGGTCCACATAGCTGCGGCTCGATCCCGCCAGGATCCGCACCTCATCTCCAGGAGGCGGCCCGATCAGCGGCCCCGCCGCCAACTGCGCAGGAGGCGCTGTCGCCTGCGTCTCCAAATGCTCCTTCGGCCTGCGAATCGCCAGCCACCCGAGGCCCAGAACCACCACCACAATCACCAACTCCACAACCCACGTTGCGCGTCGCAGGAACCACTGCGGTCTCTCCGTCTCTGCCGCAGGCACCGTTTCCCCTTCAGCCGCCGGCGCCACCGGCTGAAAACTCGGCACGTACTGCCCCACCGGAATCACGATCCGCAGCGGATGCACCGCCCCTTCGCCCGCGTAGTACTCGGCCAGCCGCTTGCGCAGCCGGTTCACCTCTACCCGGACGATCGAATCCGTCTCCTGATCGAACGCGGCGCCGCGACGGAAGACCTCCACACCGATCGAATATTCCTTGATCTGGTTGCTCTCGCCGGCGAAGCGCTTCTCACACAGATACTCCAGCAAACGCGCCAACGTGGGTGCCTGCCGAAAGGCCCGCGCCTCGAGCAGCACTCGCAGCTCTTCGCGCCATGCTTCCAGTTCCACCGGCTTCGGGGGTTCGATCAACACCATCGCGTTTCCCGCAACTTCCGCTCTCGTTATACGCTCGCGTTCCGCCGCCGTTGCCTGTTAACCGGTGAAATCGACCCCAGCCTCGCCATGTAACGAGATTTAACCCCACCTCAATCCCGCCTCCATGCCCCGGGCCGCGTGCCCAGACCGGCGTCTAAGTCCCTCCGTTGCCGCATTCCCGTCCATGTAACGCCAGCCCCGCTGCCAGGTAGCAGGTATAGCGTTGTGCGCCCTCCCACTGTGGCGTCTACTAAGCCCGAATGCGAATGAGCGCCCCCCTTGAGCACCGCGCTCTTCCGCAGGAGGTGGAAACATGAAAACGCCGATCCTGATCCTGGCAACCGCAGCACTCCTGGCTCTGCCGTCTGCAACGGCATGGGCTGGTCCTGCGCCGGCCTCTGCTGCTCCAGATACCCGCCAGCAGACCGCCAAAGACTACGAACTCAAAGGCGACATCGCTCGCGCCCGCGAACAATTCTCTTCGGCCGTCGACTGGTACTCGACTGCCCTGCGCTTTGACAACCGCGATGCCGGCCTCTACGTCAAGCTCGGCATTGCGGATATGAAGGTCGGTTCCCTGGATGAAGCCCGCAAAGCCTTCGCTACCGCCGTCAAGCGCGACCCCTCCAATGTCGACGCGCTCAACAACCTCGGCGCCGTCTATTGCCTGCAGCGCAAGTATCGGCCGGCCGTGCGCTACCTCAAACAAGCCCTCGCCCTCGATGAAGCGAAGGCCGCAACCCATCTCAACCTCGCCGAGGCGTGGATGGGCCAGCATCAAACCGACCGCGCCATGACCGAATATGCCCGCGCCCTCGAACTCGATGCCGACGTCCTCAACACCGATAAGGATGGAGTCTTCGCTCAGGTCTCCACGCCCGAGCAGAAAGCCCTGGTCTCTTTCATGATCGCGAAGGCCTACGCGAAGCGCGGCAATTTAGAGGGCGCGCTGGATTTCCTGCGCCAGGCCAAAGACCAGCACTACCGCGATCTGGCCAGCGTCTACACCGACCCTGCCTTTGCCCCGCTCTGGAAGGACCCGCGCCTCGCCACCATCGTCAAGCCATCCAGCCAGCTTGCGAAACAGTAGCCGAGACGCTTATCGGCAGTCGCGATGGTCAAAGTTCGTTGCGATTGTCGAGGTGAGCTGTGATCGTCGTCCATCACTCGGGAAGCGGCCCTGCCCCCATCCTCCCCAGGACCGCTTCCCAGTTCTTTTCAAGATGAAAATAAAACTGGCTAACCGGGAGCCTCAGCTCGCCGTTGGCTCGTTTTGTGCTCGCTTCATGCTCGCGGTTCGCTGGTTATCCGTTTTTTAGCTGACCGCCTCTTAGCCGACCGCTTCTTCGCTATTTCCCGACTTCATCAAAGAACTCAATCAAACTCTCAATCCCCCGATGGAAATTCGCGATGTGGAACTTCTCGTTCGGCGCATGCAGCCCGTCGTCCGGCAGCCCGAACCCCATCATCACCGACGGAATCTTTAAATGCTTCTCGAAATCTCCCACAATCGGAATCGATCCCCCCGACCGGATGAACACCGTGTCCTTCCCCCACACTTTTTTCAGCGCCTTCGTCGCCGCCTTCACGTAAGGATTGTCCGTCCCAATCACAATCGGCTCGCCCGAATGGATCAGCCGCACCTCCACGCTGACTCCCTCCGGCTTGATCTTCTCCACATATTCCTTGTACTGCCGAAAGCTCTTCTCCGGCGTCATCTCCGGCACCAGCCGCATCGATACCTTCGCCGTCGCTCTTGCCGGAATCACCGTCTTCGCCCCCGCGCCGATAAATCCTCCCACAATCCCATGCACGTCGAGCGTCGGCCGCACCCACGTCCGCGCCAGCACCGAATAGCCCTTCTCACCCACCAGCTTCGACGCTCCGACTTCCTTCTCGCGATATTCCTCCTCGTCGAACGGCAGCTTCCCCCACGCCGCCACCTCGTCCTCGCTGGGCGGCTTCACGTCGTCATAAAAACCAGGAATCAGAATCTTCCCCTCACGATCCTTCAGCCCCGCGATAATCTGGGCCAGCGCCACAAACGGATTCGGTGCTGCCCCGCCATACATTCCCGAGTGCAGATCCGTCTTCGCACCCCGCACCTCCAGTTCCGTGTAGATCATCCCCCGTAACCCTACCGTTAGCGTCGGCAGATCCGGCGCAAACAACTCGGTATCCGAAATCACCGCGAAGTCCGACTTCAGCCGCTCCGGATGCTCGCGCACAAACGCAGCAATCCGCTCCCCGCCGACTTCCTCCTCGCCCTCGTAAATGACCCTCACATTCAGAGGCAGCTTTCCGTCCTTCTTCAACAAGACTCTCGAGCGCCTTCACCTGCAAAACCAACTGCCCCTTGTCATCCACCGCGCCGCGCGCATACAGGTTCCCATTCCGTTCCGTCGGCTCAAACGGCGGCGTCACCCATTCCTCCAGCGGATCGGGCGGCTGCACATCGTAATGCGCATAGCACAGCACCGTCGGCTTGCCCGCTGCATGCAGCCAGTCCGCGTACACCAGCGGATGCCCCACGCTCGAACGGATCACCTCCACATGCTCCATCCCAATCCGCTTCAGCTCCGCCGCGACCCACTCCGCGGCCTTCCCCACGTCGCCCTTATGCTCCGGCGTCGTCGACACCGACGGAATCCGTAACAGCGTCTTCAGCTCCTCCAAAAAACGCGCCGCATTCTCCCGCGCATACCCAACCGCCCCAGCACTCATACGCTCACCCCATCGTTGGCAGACAGAAAAGTATACGGCGGACGGATACTCAGGGAATCAGCGGAGCTGGCGACGCCTCTGCCACCGGAACCAGTTCCGGCGCGCTCACGATCGCGACCCGTGTCAGAAACACGAACAGCCAGGCCCACGGCACGCTTGTCACCAGCGAGACGAGAACCCAAATCGCATACGACGCCGTCACTGTCGGCCGAATCAATTCCGGCCCGAGTAGCATCGACGGCAGATGCAGATCGCCCAGGTTGGAAATCGCCAAAACCAACAGGCAGCTCACAATGATCGGAACCCGCCATGGGAGACTCGCTGTCCTCGATGCGGGAAAGGGATCGATCGACGCCTCTCCAGTCGCGAGGGGCAAGGGGATCGCAAGCGTGAATCGCCGAACGAAAACCACGTAAACAAAGCCAAAAACAAGAAGCGAAAAAATCTCCGAGCAAAACCTGCCCCTCGGCGTCAGCAAATTAATATGAAGCCGCGTGAGAAACCAATAGCCAATCGCGCCGCTCGCGATCATTACGAGATATCCGGAAAGGACGAGCCGCCAGCAAAGTCGCCACAGCAGCGACAGCATACCCGTTTCATTGACGACCGATCTGAATGCCGAACTCAGAGAGCCAGACTCACCATCCTTCGCCGAAATAACGACCGCGGAGATGACAGCAAACGCGGCACCCCACACCATAAATTCCGCGCCCATCATCACAAGCCGCAGCACAACTCCGGGAAGAACAACCCCTCGGATCGCCGCATTTACATTACCGTGCGCGTGGTGCCACACTGCGTAGCTCAGGCGCTGCTGCAGCCAGCTATTGCTCCAGCTAACCCAATAGCTGAGAAACCCTGCCACCAGCGCAGGCGCTACCAGCTTTCCGAAATGCTGGAAAGAATCCTCATTCGCCTGATTCAGAATTTCCCGAACTCCGAGCCGCTCTGCCATGCGCCCTCATCGTCAGCAGACAGGAAAGTATACGGCGGCTCAAACCTTGCGCCGGATCCGCGCGCAGAATCCCCGCCGAAAGCAATCCTCCGCGTGATCGTTCACGATTCCCGCCGCCTGCATCCACGCGTACACGATCACCGGCCCCACAAACTTGAACCCTCTCCGCTTCAGCTCCTTCGACATCGTCTCCGCCAGCGGCGAAGTCGCCGGCACCGGTCCCCCCTCGCGAATCTCGCTCTGGATCGGCTGCCCGCCCGCCATCTCCCAAGCCCAGTTCGAAAAATCCAGCCCCTCCTTCTGCATCGCGAGATACGCTCGCGCCCCTCCGATCGTCGCCTCAATCTTCGCTCGTGACCGGATGATCCCAGGATTCTCCAGCAGCCTTGCGACATCCTTCTCACCGTATCGCGCCACCTTATGCGGATCGAATCCCCGAAACGCTTTCCGAAAGGCATCCCGCTTGCGCAGCACCACGATCCACGCCAGCCCCGCCTGAAAACCCTCGAGCGTCAGCAACTCCCACAGTGCGCGGCTGTCGAATTGCGGCACGCCCCACTCCTCGTCGTGATAAACCTGCATCACGCCGCCGCTCTCCGCCCAGGAGCACCGCTGTTTCGATTTGCGCATCATCGTTCTCAGTCTCCCATCTTTCGGTCATCAACCATCCTCGCAAATCAATCGACTTAAACTTCGCCTCGCAACTTGACCGCCCACCCTCCCCGCGTCTACCGTGAACTGCGCCAGTAAACGTTATCTCCAAACCTCATCTTCACCCTCCCAGCCATGCGCCTCACTCTCGCCCTCCTCATCCTCGCCGCCGCTAATGCCCTCGCCCAATCCACTGCCACCCTCTCCATCGATGCCTCCCACCCCACCGCTAACGTCAGCCCCACCCTCTACGGCATCATGTCCGAGGAGATCAACCACTCCTACGACGGCGGCCTCTACGCCGAACTCATCGCCAACCGCACCTTCCAGAACAACCGCCGACGCAGCCTCGAACGATGGATTCTCGTCGAGACAGGCAATTCTGCAGCCGCCATCTCCCTCGACACCACCACCGGCCCCAGTGCCGCGCTCCCCAACAGCCTCAAGCTCACCGTCACCTCCTCCGACGCTCACTCCCTCGCCGGCTTCCTCAACCAGGGCTACTGGGGCATCGCCCTCCATCCCTCCACCACCTACACCGGCTCCTTTTACGCGCGCTCCGATACTCCCAGCCTCGGCCCCATCACCGTCCGCCTCGTCAACAACCAAACCGGAGCCATCGCCGCCTCCGCCATCGTCCCCGCCCTCGGCAATTCCTGGAGTCCCCACTTCTTCACCCTGAAAACCGCCCCCGCTCTCCAGCCCTCCGCCAACAACCACATCGAATTTCTGGTCGCGCACCCCGGCGCCGCCTGGTTCTCGCTCCTCTCGCTCTTCCCGCCCACCTGGCACGATCAACCCAATGGTTTCCGTCCCGACCTCATGGAAAAACTCGCCGCCCTCCATCCCAAATTTCTCCGCTTTCCCGGCGGCAACTACCTCGAAGGCCAGCGCCTCGAAGACCACTATGACTGGAAGAAGACCATCGGCTACCTCGTCGACCGCCCTACCCACCCCACTCCCTGGATGTATCGCTCCTCGGACGGCATGGGCCTCCTCGAGTTCCTCACCTGGTGCGAAGACCTGCACATGGAGCCGCTCCTTGCTGTCTTTTCCGGCTATGCGCTCAACCACGACCATATCAACGCCGGCAAAGATCTCGAGCCGTATGTCCAGGACGCTCTCGACGAAATCGAGTACATAACCGGCTCAACCGACACCCACTGGGGAGCCGAGCGCGCCCGCTTCGGCCATCCCGCCCCTTTTCCGCTCCACTACATCGAAATCGGCAACGAGGAGTACCACGACCCCTCCGGCACTTACGATGCCCGCTTCGCCCAGTTCTACAACGCCATTAAAAAAGCGCACCCACAGTTACAAATCATCGCCTCCGCCCCCGTCACCTCTGTCCGCCCCGACCTCATCGACGACAACGACCACGCGGCGAACCGCCACTTCTACCGCACCGCTGAGCAGTTTTTTCAGGACGTCCACCGCTACGACGGCTACGACCGCAGCGGTCCCAAAATCCTCGTCGGCGAGTGGGCCACCCGCGAAGGCACCCCCACCACCAACCTCGGCGCCGCCCTCGCCGACGCCGCCTGGATGACCGGCCTCGAGCGCAACAGCGACCTCGTCGTCATGGCTTCCTACGCGCCCCTGTTCGTCAACGTCAGCCCCTTCGCCATGCAATGGGAAGGCGACCTCATCGGCTTCGACGCGCTCACCAGCTACGGCTCACCCAGCTATTACGCCCAGGTGATGTTCAGTAACCACCTCGGCGACCAGATTCTCGCGTCAACCCTCGACACCACCAACCCCCGCCTCTTCGAATCCGTCACCGCCGACTCAAAAACCGGCCGCCTCCACATCAAGCTCGTCAACGCCTCGAACATTGCTCAGCCCGTCGACCTCAAAATCGCGGGCGCGCCGCACATTCGCCCCGCCATGACCGTCACCACCCTCACCGGCAAGACCACCAAAGACACCAACTCCATCACTGAGACCACCCACATCGTCCCCATCGTCACGCACGTCAGCTCCGCGGCGCCCAGCTTCCGCCACCTTGTCCCCGCATACTCCATCCAGGTCCTCGATATCGATCTCGCCCGCTAGCCCCATCGCCCACAATCCACCTCAGCTCCTTCCGCCCGCCAAAATAGCAGTTGACGAATATTCAGCAATATGGCTGAATATTGTGGATGGCCAAACGCAGCTCCAGAGACGCCTATGAAGCAGTATTCGGTGCGCTCGCCCACGCCGCGCGCCGCCGCGTCCTCCTCGCCATCTTCTTCAATGGGGGCGCGATGACCGCCGGCGAAATTGCCGCCATGTTCGCCCACGCATGGCAAACCACCACCCGCCACCTGCAGGTTCTCGAAGCCGCCGGTCTGCTCTCCCACGAGCGCCAGGGCAGGATGCGTATCTACCGCATCGAGCAAACGCGTCTGGCGCTGGTCAGCGACTGGCTCGCACACTTTCAAAACCCGGCGAAGCGCCGCAAGGGAGGAATCCACAATGTCCGAAGCAAGCAAGCTGGCCGCGGTCAAGCAGCCTGACGACGCGCCGCAGTTTTTCAGGCTGAATGTTGAAGTGGGCAACCTCGACGACGCCGTCTCGTTCTACGCGAAGCTGCTCGGCGTCGAGGGGCGGAAGCAACCCGGCCACCGCTGCTACTTCGTTTGTGGCGCGGTCACCCTGCAGGTACTTGACGTCTCCTCCGTCAGTCAACCGCATCCGGCCGCCAAGTCCCTCTACTTCACCGTCAGGAATCTTGAAGCTGCCTTTGGCCGCGCAAAAGCCCTCAGCTGCCTCTCGCGCGAAGATGTCCACGACGCGCCCGGAGGCGGCATCGTCGTCCGTCCCTGGGGCGAGCGCTCGTTCTATGCCGAAGACCCGTGGAAAAACCCTCTATGTTTCGTCGAAGAAGGAACCGTCTACTCCGACAACGACTAAGCGATGAAGAGGCCTGCACAGTGGGCGAATGCCCGCTTTGGCGGCGCCGCGCTACTCCATCCCGTTCGCCTTGGCTGCGTACACTTCCCCAACCGGAAATGCCGAGTGCAGATCGCTGAACACGAAAAGATCCGCATGCGGATGCTCCGTGAGCCAGCTCTCCGCCGCCCGCAGCTCATCGTCCTGTTCACCGGCCGACAGCTTCGCCCGGCACTTCTCCACATCGGCCCGCGTTCTCTCCTCAGCCTGCGTCCCGCCCTGCTTCGCCGCGATTGTGAACCAGCGAAACGCCTCGCCCTCATCCTGCTTCATTCCCCGGCCATCGCGCGCCAGCACGCCCAGTTCCATCGACGACTCCCAGGTTCCGGCCTCCGCCGAGCGTTCCAGTAGCGCAACCGCCTCGCCCGACCCCTTCCGCTCAACTTCAGGATGATCCACCAGCAGAATCGCCAGGGAGTACATTGCGGGAACATAACCCGCCCGCGCCGCCTCCCGCAGCAGCTTCGCCGCTTTCCCGAAGTCATGCTCGTGCCCGCCCGCGATCGAATACAAAGTCCCCATCGCAAATTCGCCTTCGGGATTCTTGTCTTTCGCTGCCCTGCTGAACCACTGCTCCGCCGCTGCGTGATCCTGCGCAATGCCGTACCCGCGCAAGTACATCACGCCCAGATAAGCCTCCGCGCGTCCGTTCCTCTTTTCGGCGAGCTCGTTCAGCAGCTCCCGCCCCATCTCGTCATCTTTCGCTACTCCCATGCCCTTCAAATACATGACCGCCAGGTTCAGCTTCGCCTGCTGCGAACCGCTTCCCGATGCGCGCGCGAACCACTTGAAGGCCCGTGCCTCATCCCGCTCCACGCCAATGCCCCAGATGTACAGGTACCCCAGCTCGTTCTGCGCTCCAGGATCGCCCTGGTCGGCCGCCTTTTTGAACCAGTATGCCGATTGCACCAGATCCTTCGGCACGCCCTTGCCGACCAGATAGTCGCCGGCCATCCGCAGCTCCTGCTGGATCATCGCGTTCGCCTGTGTAACTGCGGGATTGTCTGTATCCGGACGATCGACGGAAAGAGGACTCATCTGCGCCTGCAGCGCGGGCATCCCCGCTGTCATCAGGAACAACGCAGCCACGCAGCCGGCAGCCTTTGCCGTCCTGCAGAGACCACATCCCAAATTTCCACGGAAGATCGGATTCGAGGATCGCACAGGGATCCCTCCTCTGGCCGCGCAACAGGGGCGGCCCTGGGAGTCATCGCCTGGCACTCAGCCAACGCGAAGGGATCGAAACTTTTTCGACTCCGCCCTGGCTTCGATCCTTATCCGGCGGAAGGAATGTGCCGGCAATCACCCCTGATTGGGTGCGCAAAACGCAAGCGCGGTTTTCCCAGCCGCGCGCAAGGTTACGCCCGCCTTCTTCGCCCACGCCATAACAAATAAGAGGGAGTCCATTACCGGCGTACCATCGCCGCCACTCTCCCGCGTATCCTTCCCCCATGCTCTTCACCAAACGCCTCCGCGACGGCGTCCGCAGCGGCGCTATCACCTCCAGCGTCCGCATCTGGATGCGTCCTCAGGTTAAAGTCGGCGGTCACTACCGCATGGAAGAAGGCGCAATCGAAATCGACTCCATCGAAACCATTGGCCTTCCCGACATCACGCCGGAACTCGCCCGCGCCTCCGGCTTTCTCGGCGTCCTCGATCTCCTCAAAGTCGCCCAACACGGCCGCGGCCAAACCATCTACCTCATCCGCTTCCACTATGTCCCGCCACCGAGTCGCGCACCCCGGTCGTCACGCCTCGGGAAAAAATCCGCAAAGAAGAATCAAAAAATGAAAAATTGAGCACTGCGCAACCTTCTTCCCGGAGCGTTTTCCCACCCTCGCCCGTCTACCCAACAGCGCGGCACAGATCGTGCACAATCTCGGCCCTCCCCCGCTCTGCTACTGTTTCCTTAGACCTTTTTGTCACTCGCATCCTTAGAACTCCAGCTCACGTGAAGAGGAGAAGCGTGCTTGCATGTTGTGTGACCGCCGCTCCTGGCGATATTGCCTTGTCTCCGCTGCCTTAGCCCTGGTGCTCCAGGCATCGCCGCTGCCCGCGCAATCCCCAACCCAGTCCTCTGCCCCGAGCCAACCCACCGGCAGCATCGCAGGCTCCATCATCGATCCCACCGGCGCCGTCATTCCCAACGCCACCATCACCGCCACCCTCGCCGGATCCGCATCCCCCGCGCCCATCACCACCACCTCCAACGGCCAGGGCAGCTTCACCCTCGCCGCCGTCCCTCCCGGCGTCTACATCGTCGAAGCCCGCTCTCCAGGATTCCGTCTCGCGCGCCTGCAACACGTCACCGTGCAAGCCGGCAAGGCCCAGCGCATCACGCTCACCCTCCCTCTTGAAGTCCAGCAGCAGCAGGTCACCGTCAATGCCAACCAGCTTGACTCCAGCCCCGACAAAAACGGCGACGCCATCATCCTGAAAGGCTCTGACCTCGAAGCTCTCCCCGACGATCCCGACGAGCTCACCGAGCAGCTCCAGGCCATTGCCGGCTCCGACCCCGACATCGGCACCCAGTTCTACATCGACGGATTCTCCGGCGGCCGCCTTCCCCCCAAATCCGCCATCCGCGAAATCCGCATGAACCAGAATCCCTTCTCCGCGCAGTACGACCAGGTCGGCTTCGGCCGCATCGAGATCTTCACCAAGCCCGGCGCCGACACCTGGCATGCCGACCTCTTCAGCGAGATCAACGACTCCAGTTTCAATTCCCGCAACCCCTTCGTGACCACTCAGCCTCCCTACCACTCGCTCCAACTCTGGGGCGACCTCAATGGTCCCGTCACCAAACACTCCTCCCAATTCACTGAGCTGTGGCGCGAAAGTTCCAGCGACGACTCCATCGTCAACGCCTTTGTCCTCGATTCCTCCCTCACCCCCGCGCCCTTCACCCAGGTCTTTCCCAAAAGCAGCGCTGATACCGATTTCTCCACGCGCTACGACTGGGAGCTCGGCAAAATTCAGACCCTGAGCCTCAGCTATCACCTCAGTCTCGAAGATCAAACCAACGCCGGCGTCGGCCAGTTCGCCCTCGCGTCCCAGGCCTACGACAGCAAAAACACTGAGCAGGTTCTCCGGTTCAGCGACAGCCAAACCTACGGCGCCAAGCTCCTCAACGAAACCCGCTTCCAGTACATCCGCGACCGCAACCGCCAAACTCCGCAAACCTTCGGCCCCACCATCGTGGTCCAGGGCGGATTCACCGGCGGCGGCAGCAACCTCGGCTTCAACAACGACGCCCAGGACCATTACGAGCTGCAGAACTACGTCCAGACCAGCCGCGGCAAACACACCATAGACTTCGGCGTCCGTTTCCGCGCCCTGCGCGATTCCAACGATTCCAACTCAAATTTCAACGGCCAGTACACCTTCGCGTCGCTCACCGCGTATCAAATCACCGAACAAGGCATTCAGAACGGATGGACCCCCGCCCAGATCGCCGCTGCCGGCGGTGGCCCCAGCCTCTTCAGCCAGACCACAGGCAAATCCGCCATCGCCGTCTCCGTTCTCGACACCGGCCTCTACGCCGAAGACAACTACAAGCTCAAGCCCAACCTCACCGTCAGCTACGGCCTGCGCTTCGAATCGCAAACCCAGATCCCCGACCACGCCGACTTCGCGCCCCGCTTCGCTGCCTCCTGGGCTCTCAACCGCGGTAAAAACAAGCCTCCCCTCGCCGTCCTCCGCGCCGGCTATGGCCTCTTCTACCAGCGCTTTCCCTCCAGCAATGTGCTCGAAGCCGAGCGCCAGAACGGCGTCACTGAGCAGGATCAGGTCATCAACGATCCCAGCTTCTATCCCGCCACCTGCTCCACCAACCCCACGGCCTGCTCCTCAGCCACCACCCTCGCGCCCGCCGTCTTTCGCATCAGTCCCACCCTGCGCACGCCCTACATCCAGATGGCCAGTGCCGGCGTCGACAAACCCATCGGCAAAATCGGCAACCTCTCCGCCAACTACCAGCTCTACCGCGGCGACCACCTCTACGACACGCGCAACATCAACGCCCCGCTCCCCGGCACGTACAATCCCGACGACCCCACTAGCGGCGTCCGCCCCCTTGGCACCAATCAGAACATCTACCAGTACGAATCCGAAGGCGACTCCGTCCGTCATCGCCTCGTCGTCAGCGTCAACCTTCACACCAAATTGATCGGCCTCTTCAGCAACTACATGTTCGGCAAATCCCAGGCGGACACCTTCGGCATCGGCAGCTTCCCCTCCAACAGCTACGACCTCCACCAGGACTGGGGCCGTTCCTCCAACGATTTCCGTAATCGCGTCTTTCTCGGCGGCTACGCGCGCTTCTGGCGCGGATTCTCCCTGAGCCCTTTCCTCATCTACCAGTCCAGCCTGCCCTTTAACATCGTCAGCGGCCAGGACCTCAACGGCGATACCGAATTCAACGACCGCCCCGCCTTCGCCACCGACCTCACCCGCCCCAGCGTGGTCCACACCCAGTGGGGCGTCTTTGACACCCAGCCCATCCCCGGCCAGACCATCATTCCCATCAACTGGGGCAAGGGCCCTGACACCTTCGTCCTCAATATGCGTCTCGGAAAGAGCTTCAACTTCGGCCCCCCGCTGCCTCAGGAGACTCCCGCTCCGCCGCCCGCCGGCGCAACGGCAACAGCCTCACCCGCCAAATCTGCCGTAAAGAAAAAGCCCATCGAGCGCAAATACAATCTCGGCTTCATCGTCGCCGCGCAGAACGTCATCAACCACGTCAATCTCGCGCCCCCCGTCGGCGTGCTCGGCTCGCCGCTCTTCGGCCAGTCCACCGCGCTTTCCAGCAACTTCGGCACCGGCTCCGCCAACCGCACCATCAACATCGGCTTCAATTTCCGTTTCTAATCGTCTCCGGCGGCCCCGCTCCAGCATCCAGCTTTCGCCCCCGTCACAAAGTTATTCGCCCCGCGGAACCGTCCGCTCGCTCCCTCCGTACCCGCTTCATGGCCGCCGACCTCCGCTTCGCCCTGCGCATGATCCTCGCCCACCGCTGGTTCTCCCTCGCCGTCGTCGCCACCCTTGCGCTCGGCATCGGCCTCAACACCATGGTCTTCACCCTGATCAACGCAGCGCTCTTCAAGCCTGTTCCTGTCCCCGGCGGAGCCCGCCTCGTCGCTGTTACTTCCCGTGCGCCCGGCAATGGCGATGATCGGCTGTCGTATCCCGACCTGCTCGACTACCGCGCTCAGTCCCGCTCCTTCGCAGCCCTCGAAGGCGCCGCCGACCAGGAAGGCGTTCTCGGCGAACCCGGCAATCCGCCTCAGGCCTACCACTTGGAGCGCGCCACGTTCGGCATCTTCTCCATGCTGCACATCCATCCCATCCTCGGCCGCGACTTCCTTCCCTCCGACGCGCAGACCAACGCCGCGCCCGTGCTCATGATCGGCTACACCATCTGGCAGAATCGCTACGCTGGCTCACCCTCCGTCATCGGCCGCCAGGTCCGCGTCAATGAAAAACCCGCCACCATCATCGGCGTCATGCCCAAAGGCTTCATGTTTCCCACCGTCGTCGATATGTGGATGCCCCTCGCGCCCACGCCCAACGATCTCAAGCGCGACAACCGCCAGCTCCAGGTCTTCGGCCTGCTCCAGCCCGGTGTCAACATCGCCGCCGCCAACGCAGAGCTCTCCGGCATCGCCCATCGCCTCGCCGCCCAATACTCCGACACCGACAAGGGCACCACCGCGCTCGTCATGTCCTTCCACGAGCGCTACAACGGCGGCAACATCAAAATGATCTTCATCCTCATGCTCGCCTCGGTCGGCTTCGTGCTCCTCATCGCCTGCGCCAACGTCGCCAACATGATGCTCAGCCGCGCCATCGGCCGTCAGCGCGAGATGTCCATCCGCGCCGCCCTCGGCGCTTCCCGCTGGCGCGTCATCCGCCAGCTCCTCATCGAAAGCGTCCTGCTCAGCGTCTTCGGCGGCCTCGCCGGTCTCGGCCTCGCCGCCTTCGGTGTCCATTGGTTCGATCTCGCCACCTCCGACGTCAGCCGCCCCTACTGGGTGCAGTTCACCATGGACTACTCCGTCTTCGGCTACTTCGCCGCTCTCTGCATTCTTTGCGGCCTGCTCTTCGGCATGGTGCCCGCTCTGCGCGCCTCCCGTCCCGACCTCAACCAGGTCCTGCAGGAAGGCGCCCGCACCGTCGGCCGGCTGCGCGGCGGCAAATTTTCAGCCGTACTCGTCGTCCTTCCAGTTCGCGCTCACCCTCGTCCTGCTCACCGGTGCCGGCATCTTCGTCCACAGCCTTCTCAAGACCCTCGCCACCAACCAATCCGTCCCCGCTCGATCAGCTCATGATCGCCCGCTTCAGACTTCCCCACGAACGCTACAAAGACTCGCCGACGCGTCCAGCGCTTTTACGACCAGCTCCTTCCCCACGTTCAGCGCCATCCCCGGCGTCTCCCACGCCGCGCTCGCCTCCAATCCTCCCGGACTCGGCAGCGACTGAAACCCCCATCGAAATTGAACACGCCCCCGTCAACGATCCTGCGCACCGCCCCGTCGTCGCCTTCGTCACTCACTTCGCCCGGCTACTTCTCCGACCATCCGCCTGCCGCTGCTCACTCGGCCGCGACTTCAACGCCCTTGACGGCACCGCCGCCACCAGTCCGCCATCCTCACCCGCGATGCCTCCCAGCACTTCTGGCCCGGATCAATCCGCCATCGGCAAGCGCTTCCGCCTTTTTGACGATCAAGAACAAGCCCGGGGACTGGATCACCGTCGTCGGCGTCTCCGCCAATCTCGTTCAGGACCTCGACCGAGCAGGATCCCAAACCGCTCCTCTTCGTGCCCTTCCGCAGGAAGGCTGGGACGGCATGCCTCGTCGTCGCAATCCACCACCAATCCCACTGCGGCGGTCCGCGCCGCCGTCCAGAGCCTCGATCAGGATCTGCCCCTGCGCGACGTTTCATCCTCACCGCCGCCGTCGAGCACCAGACAGTGGTATCTCCAGCTCTTCAGCAAAGTATTCATGGGATTCGCCCTCATCGCCCTGCTCATGGCCGCGGTCGGTATCTACGCCGTGCTCGCCCAGGCCACCAGCCGCCGCACCCAGGAAATCGGCGTCCGCATGGCCCTCGGCGCCAGCCTCCGCAACATCATGATGCTCGTCATGCGCCGCGGCCTCTGGCAAATCCTCGCCGGCCTCGCCCTTGGACTCGCCGCAGCTTTCCCCGCCGCGCGTCTCATGGCCAGCCTGCCCATCGGCGTCTCACCGACCGACCCAACTGTCTTCATCGCCGTCGCCGCCGTGCTCGCCGCGGTGGGATTATTCGCCTGCTGGCTCCCGGCTCGCCGCGCTTCCCGCCTCGACCCCGTCAAAGCCATCCGCTACGAATAACGGAGACTGTCCTCGCCCTCCCTGGCTGTGTGGGCGAGGACCGAACTCCGCTTGCCGCCACGCCTCTCAGGTGTTCCAGACGTAGAGGAAATCGTCGTCCGTAGCCGTGGCCACCGATTGGCCCGTCTTGCGCGTCGCCCGATTCAGCGCCGACCGGATGTTCACTTTCGTATCCGGCAACTCCGACAGCGGAATCTTCAGCGCATTCCCGCGCTCCAGCCCCGCCAGGTCATCCAGAATCTGGTTCACGATCGTTCTGTGCTTCCCGTGGCGCCCGGTCGGCACATTCGCCTGTACTGTCGTCTTGAAGTTCCGGCTCCTCTTTCGTTCCATCGGAAACACCCTCACTTAACGCATCGTTAAAGAAGTGCTAAAACTTCCTTTACCTGCTTGCAAATCCTGAATTCTCTGCATCCGCTAAAGTATCGCTAACCTTACACTAAAACTGTCAACGAATGCAAACCCCAAACCAACTCGCCAACCAACCCCATTCTCAAACCCATCCCTAAATCAGCCAGCCGCAGCGCTGCCGAGCCCAAACCTCGCGCAAACCCAACCCCTAAACCTATGTAAACAAAAAGTCCCCGTATTGACCGATTGGGCTTAGCCTCACTTCCAGGTGAGAGATTTGAAAAAGACCAGTATCCAGTTTGCCGTCGTCCCGCTCAGTCAGGTTCCCCGCGACCCGCTCCTCCGCGAGACCGAAGCATCCCTTCGCCGTTCACTCGAGAAAATTCGGCGCAGACCCCGCAGCCACCGTGCCCCTGTTCACGTCGATCTCTCCGGAAAGGGAGGACAATAATGACCACCCGAGTCTTTGTCGTCGACGATGAGAGAACCATTGCCGACACTCTCGCTGCGATCCTCAGCCACCATGGCTACCAAACCAGAGCGTTCTACGATGCCGCCTCCGCTCTCGCCGCGTGCGCCGTCGAGCATCCCGATCTCGTCATCAGCGATGTTGTCATGCCCCAGTGCAACGGTATCGACCTCGCCATCCAGATCAAAGAACGCTATCCCGCCTGCAAAATACTTCTGTTCTCCGGTCACGCTGGCACGGTGGACTTTCTCCATCAGGCGCGGCAGCTGGGACATAACTTTGAAGTCCTCAGCAAACCCATCCACCCCAAAGATCTGTTGGCCAGACTGGAAATGGAAATGACCGCGCCTTCCGACCCGCTCCCCTCCCAGCCGTCCGCAGCCAGGGAGCTGCGTCGATAACTGCCCAGGCGCCCAAGCCTGAGCGCCGCCTCCCCCTGAGGCCCGCTATACTGGCCATCACCGAGGGTCGCCATGACGGCCAGCCCACATACTTGCTACGAAGCGCGAGACTCCAGAGGCGAGCCTATCTGTGGGCTCCACCATCAGCCCCTGACTCCCCGCCGCCGCGAATCGCCCCCCTACGACACACCCGGCGCCCCCTACTACACCGAACTCATCTGCCCGGTCAGCCGCGAACCCCTCCGAACCCTCTCCCGCTGATTCGAAGCTCGCAGGATCAATGTGGATGGTGCGCCCAGGTCACGACCGGCCCGCTGCATTTGTGTACCAGCGCAGGACTCGCAGCGCGCGCAGTGTGTTCCACCGGCTCGCCCGGCCCACTTCCGTCTCCATCTCCAGCGGAATGCGCTCCGGATGCAGCACGTTCAGCGGCCAACGCCCGTTCTGGTGTCTCCGTTGGATCACCACTTCGATCGCCTCATCGACGCGGCTGTTGGGTTTAACTCCCGCATGGCGCAGATAATCGAGTCCCCGCAGCACGTCGTAATGCCAATACGGCGGATACGAGAACCGCTGCCATCGCCTGTCAATCACTGCGCCGCTGCGCAGCGACCGAAACATCCCGCGCTCCAGCAGATACTTCTCGCCCCTCTTGCGCGCTCTCGCGACTGCCTTCGTCATCGCCGACGATTTCCGCGCCGCCCGTTCGTATTCCAGCAGTCCTTCCAGCACGCAGATCGTCGTGTGGAATGAGGAGCGCCGGCTTTTCGGCGCTTCGCAATTCCAGCCGCCATCGTCCAGCTGTTCGCTCAGCAGTTGGCCCGCCAGCGCCTCGTTCGGCTCGTGGTAGATCGCGCCGAGTCCGAGGATTCTTCCATTGATGCACGGCTCCGTCTCGCCCTGAAAATAGGGCCGGTTGTCGAGCTGCGGGAACACCACCCGTTTCTCGATTCGGTCGATCATCGTGCGAGCCTGTTGACTTGCGGGATCGAGCCCAAGGTCCTTCAACACCACAAGACTCCACAGCGTAACAAGGTCCCACTGCGGCCCCTTGCCCCACTTGCCGTCCGCCGACTGCCGCGCCAGAAGCTTCGCTCCCCAGCCTTCGGTCGCCACCCGCGACCGCTCCGCTCGAATCGCATCCGGCGTCCCATCGGTGAGGTCCCGCATCACCTGCCAGCGAATCGCCGGATCGGAATCAAGCAGCCATCGAAGGTGCGCAGGCCGCGGTGCGTAGTTGTCGAGGCGCATCGCTCATTTTTTAGCACGACCGTCTGCAGCCGGCCGAACCATCCGATTACCCCCGCTCCCGACAGCCTCTCAAACTTCCTGTTGCTCCGCCTCGAAACTCGCAAGCCCCCCAGGCCCGGCTTCAGGCTTCAGCCCCGGAGACTCGCCTCGAAAAACCTCCCGTTACACCCGGCCAGGTTCACCCCACAGCAAGAAGCTTACCCTCACCTGGTGCCCCACCCGTATAACAAAACTCCGGCCCTCCGACTCCGAAGTACTGTCTCCGGACCAAAACGGGACACCACCCGTGCCCTCCTCTGTTTCCGCTATTGATCGTCGATTACGACAAGCAATCGCGTAGGCCTATATTCCAGCCTTGCGGCGATCAAGACCTACGAGTGCCCCGCCGACTCCGCTGCGAGGCCCGCGAGCCCGGCTTCAGCTCCAGAGCTCGCTGACCCAAAACCTCGCTGCATTCGGCCAGGTTCACCCCGCCAGGCTCCCCTTCAGCTTCAGAGCTGGCCAACCCAAAACCTCATTGCACCCGGCCAGGTTCACCCCACAGCAAGAAGCTTACCCTCACCTGGTGCCCCACCCGTATAACAAAACTCCGGCCCTCAACTCCGAAGTACTGTCTCCGGACCAAAATGGGACACCGCCCGGTGCCTCACTTCGCTTCTGCTGCTGCATCTTGCTGTCACAACGAGCCCTCCTGCGCCGACCCTGCGTTCCCGATCGCCCGCGCCCCTCAAAACGACGACTGCGCCGTCTTTTCCGCCTCCAACCCCGCCAGCAAAACCGTCCCCGCGAACAGCAACGTATCCGCGAAATAATTGAGCCCCTCCACAGGATTGCTATGAAACTCAGACACCAGCAGCGGCCCATAAAAGCACACCACCAGCAGCAGAAGAACCAGCCCCGCTCCCGCAGCCGCCATGCGCACCCTGAACCCGCCGAGCAACGCCGCCCCCGCAACCACCAGCGTGATGCCGACCACCCACGCAATCGCCACCGGTGCCGGCACCCACGCCGGCGTGGCCTTCTCCAGCGGAACCCCGGTCACAAACCGTGGAAAGAGAAAATGCTCGATCCCGTAGAAGATCATCACCGCCCCCACGATAACCCGCCCCATCCGTTCCAGCGCCGCGCCCGCCAGCTTTCCGCGCGGCCACACGCTCCCCGCCAGCACCATCGCTCCGCCCGCGAACACCGTCTCGCGCACCGTCAGCGTCCAGAAAATCCGGTCATGCAGATGCTTCGGCATATTCGGCAGGTCGATCGTGACCACGATGATCAGGAACAGCAACGCCAGCAACGCCGCCGACCACCGCACATGCCGCCACACGATGAAGCTGATCGCCGCCGCCAGCAGCGCCGTCCCCACGAAGTATGTCCAGAACAAAGGCCACGGCAGCCAGTGCGGCACAATCGGCGCCAGCTCGCGCGCCGCCGTGAAGTGCTCCGCGGCAAACACGGCGAGTGGCACAGCCTCAAACACCGGCCCCAGAGCCAGAATCTTTCCCGCTCCCGAAGCCCCGGCGAATCGCCTCCGCGCCAGAGCCAGCCCCACAACCAGCGCGGCCACACCCGCGCCTATCATTCCCCCAACCTCAGCTGTCATGCCCTCTCCTGTGCTCGCGGACCCGCGCGGGCGCCCAACGCAGGAGGATTCTACAGGCACACCTCTTCATCGCCCATAGCCACTCCGCGCCCCAAAAAGCGAAGCAGGAGAGCCTCGAGAGAAGCCAGGCAGACGCCCACCAAAGCAGATTCGACGGGAGAAGCGCCGGAGTGTTGGAGCGCTACCTCGGCAATTCGGAGCCGATATCGACGGCCGGGTAGGCTTCTATGTATTCCTCCCCATGGCACCCGAAATAGGCAACCGTGCGCGCAGCAAAATCCACGTCATATCGCACCACTCCGGCGCGCCATGACGCCTGCAGAAATTCCGGGAATGTGCTTTCGCCGGCCTGATCCACACGCAGCGCCCGGACCAGCGCCTCGCGGCTGAAAGCTGGCACGTCTGCGCTGCCGGATACGAGCGGCGTACCCTGCATCACAACCGGCCCATCGTTGGTCAGAAACAAGCTCTGGCATCCTGGCAGAGCCCACACATTCCGCGTCACTCCCGCGCGCCGCAGTGTCTCGGCCAGATAGGGGAATCCTCCCACCTTTGGCCGGATCGCCGCCGCCCGGTTCATGGCCCGGCTCAAATTATCGATTGCTTTGCTCATCGGGCTCCTCTCCATCGACCTCAGCCCGAATCATACCGAGACTGAATCGGTGCGTTCCTATCGACGAGGGCGTTGCCCGTCGCTTCCTCGACGACCATCAATGGATGGCCCTGGACAAGCTGTCAGCGAACCCCAACCCAAAAACCGTGGAATGTGGAAAACTTGTCAAGCTTTTCGCGCACGGTACCAAAGTTTTGTCACTCATTCCATATCGCTTCCACCACAATAAGTTAAAAGAATTTTGGCCGATTTTCCAGCTGGACTTGGTATCCTGATAATAGGGGCAAAGAGAGAATTTTCCCCGTTATCCCGAATCGGAATCCGCACAAGCCTCGCCCACGCGAGGCTTTTCTATAGGCGTCAGTCGTCTCTCTGTGCTTGATCACTGAACACTGGGGCACTCTCCCCAGGCGCCAAAAAGCCCAGGCAAAGTGCTTCGTTTTCATCAACATGCCACACACCAGAACGGCCCTGCTGCAACTCCAGTCCCATCAGCGACTTGCCGGAGTCCCATAGGGAGGGGGGGTGGGGGGGCCCGGTACCCGGAGCCCGGTCCCATCACCCACGCAGATTCATGTAGCCGCCATCCAGCGGATAATCGACGCCCGTCACGAAGCTGGCTTCGTCCGAACACAGCCACACCGCCAGACCTGCCACCTCTTCCGGCTGCGCCATGCGCCCAATCGGCTGCGCCTTGCCCAGCTCTTCCATCATCTCGGCTTCCTGGCCTGGATAATTCTTTGCCACGAACCCGTCCACGAACGGCGTGTGCACACGCGCAGGAGAGATAGCATTGCACCGAATCTTGTTCGCCAGACAGTCTCTGGCTACCGAGTACGTCATCGCCAGCACCGCGCCTTTGCTCGTCGAATACGCAAATCGATCCGGCAAACCAGCGCTGCCCGCAATCGACGCCATGTTCAGGATCACGCCACCACCGTGTTCCTGCATGTGCTCGACCACAGCCCGCGTGCAAAGAAAAACGCCGCGCACATTGATCCGCAAAATGCGGTCGAAGTCCTCTTCGCTAGTGCTCGTCACCGAGCCCACGTGCGCCACGCCAGCGCAGTTCACAAGAATGTCCACTCGACTCTGCGCAAACACCGCGTCGAACGCCTTGCGCACGCTCGCCGCATCGGAAACATCGCAGCCAAACGCCTGCGCCGTTCCGCCCAAACCCGCAATCGCCAGCGTAGCGGCAGCAGCTCCAGCTTCGTTCCAGTCGACGACAAATACCGTCGACCCGTGACTCGCAAACCGCTTCGCAATTGCCAGCCCAATGCCGCTCGCGCCACCTGTAATAATGGCTGTCTTGCCGCTCAGCAGCGACGAACTTTGCAAAGACGCTTCACTCATGGCTTTTCATAACCTGGCACGCACCCAGAATTGTAGTGCTCGCTGCACCTCAGCCAGCCCACAATGCGGTACGCGCCGAAGTTGCACTCTGGAGAACCGACTCCCTTGACTGAGCTCCGCATCACCGGCGTCCGCGTCATCGATCTGCGCTTTCCCACTTCGCGGGAAAGCATCGGCTCTGATGCCGTCAACAAAGATCCTGACTATTCCGCCGCCTACTGCATCCTCGAGACCAATCAGGATCTGCGCGGCTTCGGCCTCACCTTTACCTGCGGTCACGGCACCGATCTCTGCTGCGATGCCATCCGGTATTTGTCCCGTTACGTCACCGATCGCACGCTCAGCTCCATCACCGATGATCTCGGCGCGTTCAGCCGCCAGCTTACTGGCGACACGCAGTTCCGCTGGCTTGGCCCGGAAAAGGGTGTCATCCACCTCGCAACCGCTGCTCTCATCAACGCCGTGTGGGATCTTTACGCCCGCGTCGAAAACAAGCCGCTCTGGCAACTGCTGGCCGATATGGAGCCCGAACGCATCGCCAACCTCGTCGACTTCCATTACATCAACGACGCGCTCACTCGTGACGAAGCCATCGCTCTGCTCAAAGAACGTCGCGCAGATCAGGAGAAACGCCTCGAACGGCTTCGCAATCACGGACTTCCTGCTTACACCACGTCGGTCGGCTGGATCGGATTCAGCGACGAGAAAATTTCGCGCCTCTGCGACGAAGCTCTGGCTGCAGGCTGGACCCACTTCAAGCTCAAGGTCGGCGGCGATCCTGCCGACGATCGCCGCCGCGCGCAGATGGTGCGCTCGAAAATCGGCTCGTCCAACCGCCTCATGATGGACGCCAACCAGAAATGGGACGTCGACGAAGCGATTCTCCGCACGCGCGAGCTCCAGCAGTTCGATCCGTGGTGGATGGAAGAGCCCACCAGTCCCGACGACGTTCTCGGCCACGCCCGCATCCGTCGCGAAGTTCCTGGCGTCCGCATTGCCACCGGCGAACATTGCCAGAATCGCATCCTCTTTAAGCAGTTCATGCAGGCCAACGCCATCGACGTCTGCCAGATCGACAGTTGCCGTCTTGCCGGTGTCAACGAAAACATCGCCGTCATCCTGCTCGCAGCGAAATTCGGAATCCCGGTTTGCCCGCACGCTGGCGGCGTTGGCCTCTGCGAATACGTCCAGCACCTCGCAGCCTTCGACTACCTTCGCGTCTCCGCCTCGCTTGAAAACCGTGTCGTCGAATTCGTCGACCACCTTCACGAGCACTTCGTCGATCCAGTGCGCATCCGCCAGGGACACTATTTGCTTCCCGAAAAACCCGGCTACAGCGTCGAAATCTTCCCCGAAACCCTGCGCGACTACAGTTATCCCGACGGCCGCGTCTGGAAGGCTCAATGAAACTCGTCTCCTTCGAATTTTTCTCTGAGCGCGCGCCGCATACGGGCCTTCTGCTCGACCAAACCATCGTCGACCTCGCTCCGCTCGGCGTCACCGACGCGGTCACAGCGATCCAGGCAGGAGCAGACGCCCTGCGGCAAGCGCTGCAAATGCCGGGTTCCTCGCACATCGCGCCTTCCGCCGTGCGTCTGCTCGCGCCCATTCCAAACCCGCCGCGCATTTTCTGCATCGGCCTCAATTACCGCGATCACGCCGTCGAATCCAAAATGGAGATTCCCAAAGTTCCCACGGTCTTCCTCAAGCTGCCGTCTGCGGTCATCGGTCCTGAAGAAGCCGTCCGAATCCCTTCACTCACAAAGCAGCCCGACTACGAAGTTGAATTCGCCATCGTCATCGGGAAAGCCGGCCGCAACATAACAAAGGAAGACTGGCGCGAGCACGTCTTCGGCTACACCATCCTCAACGACGTCAGCGCGCGCGATGTCCAGCTCGCCACCTCGCAATGGACACTGGGCAAAAGCTTCGACACCTTCTGCCCAATCGGTCCCGCCATTGTCACCGCGGACGAAGTTCCTGATCCGCATAACCTCGATATCAAACTTTCAATCGGCGGCGAAGTCCTGCAGCACTCCAACACGCGCGAGCTCATCTTCAAAGCACCCGAGCTGATCGGCTGGATTTCCTCGATCACCCAGCTCGAACCCGGCGACATCATCAGCACCGGCACGCCTGCTGGCGTTGCCTTGGGCCGCACGCCGCAGCGCTGGCTCAAGCCAGGAGAAGTCATGGTCGCCGAAGTCGAAGGTCTCGGCCATCTCATCAATCCCGTCGTGGCGGCCGACTGATGGAATCACCGCGTCCCATCGCCACGCCGCACGCGAGCACCGTGCACGCGCCGCTTACCGAACGTCGCTTCATCTGGCCGCTGATTCTGGTCACGAGCCTTTTCTTTCTCTGGGCCGTCGGCGTCAATCTCAACGACATCCTCATTCCGCACCTGCGCGGCGCCTTCCACCTCACCGATTTCGAATCTTCCTTCGTGCAGGTCGCCTTCTTCGGCGGATACTTCCTCGCCGCGTGGCCCGCAGGCTGGATCGTTGGTCGACTCGGCTATCAGCGCGGCATCGTCTTCGGACTAATCATCTGCGCCATCGGCGCATTCCTCTTCATCCCTGCAGCCTATGTTCACGTCTACGCCGCATTCCTGCTCGGGCTGTTCATCATGGCCTGCGGCCAGTCCTTCCTCGAAGTCTGCGCGAATCCCTACGTCACTTTTCTCGGCCCGACAGAAACCTCTGAACGCCGCCTGAACCTCGCGCAGTCTTTCAACGCGCTCGGCGCTGTCCTCACACCGGTCTTCGGCTCGGCGCTTATTCTGGCGCGCACCCACAAGCTCGCAGCAGGAGCCAACGCCGCTGCTGCCGAAGCCGCGATCGTGCGTCTTCCTTACCTCATCATCGTCGCCATTTTCCTCGGCATGGCCGTCCTCATCGGCCTGTCGCATCTGCCCAAAATCGCGGAGGAACCAGCAAACGGCGATGTTTCTGCCGCACAGCACGTTTTGCATTTTCCCCATTTGCTCAGGGGAGTCGCGGCACAGTTCTTCTACGTCGGCGCCCAGGTCGGCGTCGCCAGCTTCGTCATCCGCTTCGTTGAGTTCAGCCGTCCAGGCACATCCGACGTGCAGGCAGCGAACTACCTCAAGCTCCACCTGCTCGCCTTCATGATCGGCCGCTTTGGCGGCTCCGCTCTCATGAAGCGCTTCGCGCCCGCTTCCATGCTCGCGACCTTCGCCGCTGGCTCGCTCGTCTCCGTCGCGCTCGTCCTCCTGAATCGGGGTCCCGCGGCACTCGTCGGCATCGTGCTCCTGGGATTCTTCCACTCCATCATGTTCCCGACGATCTTCGCGCTCAGCATCCGCCATCTTGGCCCAGCCACGCGCAAAGGCTCCTCGCTGCTGGTCATGTCGATCATTGGCGGCGCCATTTGCCCTGCCGTCATGGGACGCATCTCCGACGCCACCAATATTCAGGTCGCCTTCCTGATCCCGCTCATTTGTTATTGCTTCGTCCTCTACTTCGGACTCCGCGGCTACCGCCCAGCGCACTTATCTCCAGAGCTTGCTCACTAGCCGCCGCTCGCCTTCCGCCCGCAGTTCGCTCGCTTTTCACTCGCTCCTCAGCGCTTCCATCGGATTCACGCGCGCTGCTCGTCGCGCGGGCAGATACGCCGCCAGCATACCGCTCAGAAACAGGAGAACCGCCGCTCCAGCCAGCGTCCAGCCGTCATGCACTTTCACGCCATACAAAAATCCGCGCACCAGCTTTCCAGAAGCCAGCGCAAGCCCGACGCCAACCACGACGCCCAACAGCAGCATCGCGCCGGCTTGCCGCATGACCAGCCACAGCAGATTCGCGCGCTGCGCGCCCAGCGCGATGCGCACGCCCATCTCGCGCGTTCGCTGCGTCACCACATACGCCAGCAATCCGTACAAGCCGGCGATGCAAAGCAGCAGCGCCGATCCCCCAAAAATCTCCAGCAAATGCGCTGCCAGCCGCTGGCTGCCAAACGAATCCTCGACGATCTGATCCATCGTCGAAAACGTCGAGTTCGCCAGCTCCGGACTTGCCTGCCGCAACAAATCCCGCAGCTCCGGAATTATCTCCGCAGTCGGCCGATCCGTTCGCACCGCCAGATCCATCGCCATGGTGATCGGGTTATAGACGCTGCCGCCTGGCGATATCTGACAAAGACAAACCTCTACTTCCGGCTGCGACGGTTGATCGACCGCCCTCTGTCTCTCGTTGTCCAGCACACCCACGATCTTCGCCGGCATGCCTTTGCGCAGGTTCCAGACCGTAAGCCCCAGCAGCGAATTGGGATCATGCTTGTTCGGCGCATACTCCGCCGCAAATGCCGGATTCACCACCGCCACTCCAGCCGATGTTGGTGTGTCCTCGTGGTTGAAATATCGCCCGGCGAGCATCTTGAAGCCGAAGATCGGTTGAATATCCGGGCTCGCTGTCTTCAGCGCGGCAACAATGTTGTTGCCGTTCATCCGCAGCGACAACATGATGTTGAAGGTCTGTCCCAGCGGCACCTCGCTGATGAGTCCTGCCGCCTGCAACCCGTGCAGCTGTTGCGCCCGCTCCAGCAGCGGCTGATACAGCGTCGCCGTCACGTTCTTGTTGACGTAGCGGTACGACGGGATGGAAAGATTTGCGACGATGATGTGGTCGGTGCGATAGCCCAGAGGCACATGCCGCAGCGTGTAGATCGTTCGCAGCAGCAGTCCGCACGCCACCAGCAGCGTCAGCGACATGGCCACCTCAACCGCAACCAAACCGCTACGCATCCGGTTGTGGCGTCGCCCGCTTCCTGCCTGCTGCCCGCCTTGTTTCAGCGCCGGCTCAATGGGTGCGCGCACCGCGATCAGCGCAGGCCATGCCGCCGACAGCACCGCCGACAGCAGCGTCAGTCCGCACAGGCCGGCGAGAATCGTGAAGTCCACATGCGTCGAAAAATCAACGTTCAGGTGAATCGGCGCGACTGCCCCCGTTAGCTTGATCGCACTCAGTGCCAGCCCCGTGCCCAGCACCGCAGCGCACCCGCTCAGCACCAGACCCTCGACGATCATCTGCTGCATCACGCGCCCACGGCTCGCCCCCAGCGCGCCACGCATCGCAATCTCCCGCTGCCGTGCCATGCTCCGCGCCAGCAGCAGATTCGTCACGTTCACGCTGGCAATTAGCCACAGCACACCGGCCGCGGCCAGCAGCGCCAGCAGCGCCTTCTTCACATTTGTATCGATCAGTGAATCCCCATAGCGCTCCACCTGCACCACTCTGTGATCGTCGCGCAGCTCCGCATCCTGATATTGCGCGGCAACCCGCTTCTGGATCGTCGCCATCTCCGCGATCGCAGTCTCGAGCTTTACGCCGCGGCGCAAACGCGCCATCACCTCGTAGTGCTCCGAGTCGTAGTCGCGTCCCTGATCCTTCGCGCCCAGCTCGATCGCCGTCCACACCTGACCGTTCGCACCACGGTCCAGCGGATACCGAAAACCCGCCGGCATCACGCCCGCTACCGTATACGGCTTATCGTTCAACCGCACCACGCGGCCTACGATGTTTTTGTCGCCACCGAACGCCGAACGCCACACCGCATCGCTCAACACAATGGTGCCAGCATTTTTCACCGCGCCAAAACCTGGCGGCTCAGCGATCAATCCGCGCCCCAGCGCCGCGTTCACCCCCAGCATCGCAAACAGGTTTGGACTTACTTCGGTGCCGCCCACCAGCAGCGCGGCGCTGTTCCCTGCAAGATAAGTCCGGCCGCTCATCCCCGTTGAGAACGCCATTTCTTCGAACGATCGGTTCTCCTCCCGCCATTGTGCGAGATCCACCCACGGCGTGTAGAAGAAAGTCTTCGCGTCGCGCCCGCCCTCCTGCAGCTGCACCAGCCGGCCCGCATCCTTATAAGGCAGCGCTCGCAGCAGCACGTGATCCACCACCGTGAACATCGCCGCCGCGGCGCCAATCCCCAGCGCGAGCGTGCCGATGGCCGTCGCCGCAAATCCCGGGCTGCGCCGCATCTGCCGCAGCGCATAGCGAGCATCCTGCCCCAGCCGCTCCAGCCACACCCAGCCCCATGTCTCGCGCGTTACATCCTTCGCCAATGGCAGGTTTCCCATCTCACGCTCCGCTTCTGCTTGAGCTTGCTCTGCTGTTTGTCCGCGCGCGACACGATCGGCAATCGCCATCCGCAGGTGCGATGCGATCTCCTCGTCCAGCTCCCGCTTCCTCGCTCCGAAGCCTCGCCACCCGCTCATCCCGCCCTCCTCGGTTATGCCTCCAGAATCGAAGCGATCGCCGCCACCATCGTGTTCCACTTTGACCGGTCGTTCGCCAGCTGCCGTCGCCCTTCTGCCGTGATCCTGTAGAATCGCGCCCGCTGGTTCTGCTCCGTCACCCGCCACTCCGCGGCGATCCACTTCTGCCGCTCCATCCGGTGCAGCGCCGGATACAGCGACCCGGTCTCAACCTGCAGCACTTCACCCGATCGCGTGCGCAGCGCCTGGTTGATGCCGTACCCGTGCTGTGCTCCCAACTGCAGCGTCTGCAGGATCAGCATGTCCAGCGTACCCTGCAGCAGCTCGATGCGATTGCGATAGACTTCCCGTTCTCGTTTCATGGGTGCAGTCACTCTACCTCCAAGCCTGTAGATTGTCTACATCCAGCCATTTTCGCTCGCTTTTTGCACGCTGCGCTATATTCCAGACTGAGCCGCAAATCCTAATCACTTTGAGGTGCGTATGAGTCGATCGCGCCGCCGTTTTCTGGCCCGCTCTTTTGCCGGGCTGCTCTCCGCAGCTGTCGCCGGCAAACTCGTTCCCCGCATCGAAGGCCAGCAAGCGCCGGCCCCAGGCACACCCCCTGCCTTCGGAACCGCGCCCGCCGTCGGTCCGGAAGTTTCCGCCACGACTTTTGCCGAAGCGGAAAAACTCGTCCGCGTTGAGATGACGGAGAAAGACCGCGCTCAGGCTGCCTCCAACTGGCGTGAATCGATGGCGCCTCTTTACGAACGCCGCACTGGGCCCCGCAAAGTCGCGCTCGAGCCCGATCTGCAGCCCTGGTCCCGCATTCAGGCGGTTCAGCCTGGCGAAACATCCGGTCCCGATCGTGATCGATTCGTCCGCACCGATGCCGATCCTGGTCCGCTGCCTGCATCCGACGAAGCCATTGCCTACGCGCCTGTCAGCAAGCTTTCCCGCTGGATCGAGAAACGCCAGCTCACCTCTGAACGCCTCACCAGCCTCTATTTCGACCGCATCCGCCACTTTGATCCGCAACTCCACTGCATCATCACCCTCTTGCCTGAGCACGCACGCGAGCAGGCCCGCCGCGCCGACTCGGAAATCGCCGCTGGCCACTATCGCGGCCCGCTGCACGGCATTCCATGGGGTGCAAAAGATCTCCTCGACACCGCGGACATTCCGACGACTTACGGCGCTGAGCCGTTTCGGAACCGCATCCCCGAGAAAAATGCCGCGGTCGTCGACCGTCTCAACAATGCTGGCGCTGTGCTGATCGCCAAACTCAGCATGGGCGCGCTCGCGCTGAACGACATCTGGTTTGGCGGCCAGACCATGAATCCGTGGAACCTCGCAGAAGGTTCGTCGGGTTCGAGCGCAGGCCCCGGCGCTGCGACGGCTGCAGGCCTCGTTGCCTTCGCCATCGGCAGCGAAACCGGCGGCAGCATCGTTGGCCCCAGCATGCGCTGCGGCATCACCGGTCTGCGCCCCACTTTCGGGCGCGTCCCGCGCACGGGCGCGATGACCCTCTGCTGGTCCCTCGACAAGCTTGGCCCCATGGCGCGCTTCGTTGAAGACACGCTGCTGGTCCTCAACACCATCACCGGTCCCGATCCCGGTGACATCGACAGCGTTCCCAGCAAACTCGATTTCGATGCGGAAACCTCAGTGCGCGGCCTTCGCGTCGGTTATTTCCCGAGGTGGATGAACGAAGATCCAGCCACCGAAGTTGACCGCGCCGCTCTCCACACTCTGCCGTCGCTCGGCATGATTCCCGTTGAAGTCTCGCTTCCCGACTGGCCCTACGACGATCTCGACGTGATTCTCTTTGCCGAATCCGCCGCCGCCTTCGAGGAGATTACGTTCAACCACGCGGTCGATCAGCTGCGCGCGCAGGTTCCCGATGCCTGGCCCAACACCTTCCGGCAGTCCCGCTTCCTTTCCGCCGTCGACTTCGTCCAGGCCGATCGCTTCCGCCGCAAAGTCGCCAACGAAATGGCGCGCATCTTCACCCAGGTCGATCTGCTCCTCGTCCCTTCGCTGCGGGACGAGATGCTCACCCTCACCAACTTCACCGGTCATCCCTCGCTCACCCTGCGTGCTGGCTTCATCGAAGTCTCTGAAGCGCGCAGCGACTGGGCGCCTGATCCATCGCGTCCGCTCCCGAAGTTCAATCCGCCGCGGCGCGTTCCGCACGGCGTTACGCTCCTCGCCAAGCCCTTCGACGAAGGCATCCTGGGGTCAGCAGGAATCGCTCTGGAGCGCGCCTTTAATGTCGCCGCTGAACCTCCACCAGGTTTCTGAGAGCGGGCAGATCTACAGGCGCATTCTCAAATCCATACTGGCGGAAAAGGAGAACGATTGCGTAAAGTTCGCGGCTGGCGTGATTGGTGGACCTGGTCGGGATCGAACCGACGACCTCTTCCATGCCATGGAAGCGCGCTCCCAGCTGCGCCACAGGCCCACAGGAAGGATTATTCTATTTTCATGGAGCTGGAACAATTCGTCAACGAATGGGGAGCAGCGGTTAAGGCACTTTGGTGCAGTGACTTTGCCCGCCGCGGAACGGGCTGGCAACCGCTGGCTGCCATCAAGCATCGTCCTCATATGTCTTTTACCCGGCTCTCGATGGCATTGCTGGCGGCAACCCTGTGCTGGACTGTTTCCGCGCAGAGCGCCGTCCCTGCAGCACCGGCTGCCATCTCTGTTTCCAGCACGCTGCGTCCGGCTCTGGCGCAGGTGGGCCAATCGCTGAACAGCATTTCCATCCGCCGCTGGAAGGCGCCGAGCGACGTCAAGTCCGCAGCTGACCAGGACGTGACCTCCATCCAGCACGACCTCAGCGGCACCCTCGCGACGCTGATGGATCAGGCCGATGCCGCTCCGGCTTCGGTTCCGGCGGCATTCGCCGTCTATCGCAACGTGGACGCGCTGTATGACACGCTGCTGCGGGTTGTGCTGACGGCGAATTTAGCGGCGACCGACAGCGAAGTGAATTCCCTGCAGGCGGCCCTGAGCACTCTGGAGAGCGCCCGGGGAACGCTGGGGGATTCGATTCTGAACGCATCGCAGGCGCAAACGTCGGAGCTGGTGAGGATTCGGACGGCTCTGGCCCGAGCTGCGGCCGTGCCGAAGGCACCGCCGACCACGACCGTGGTGGACGATGGACCGGCTGCGAATGCGTCGAAGAGCAAGCACATCACGAAGAAGCCGACGGCCAAACCGGCCAATTCCAACAACGGGAGTTCGACCCCGCAGTAACCCTTTCGTGGGTACGGCTGGCGATTCCGGGAACCCTGCGGTGGGGTTCCGTGTCTAACCAACCAGAGTGAGCGAGGCAGTTGTGCCCGAGATTGGCTCCGGCGCGCCGACCAGCGTGCCGGAGTCCGGGAAAACTGCACGGGAACGACACGGTTCCTGATACGCTTGAAGGAGCGTTTCGGATGGGAACGGCCGTGGGAAATCTGGCAGGAGTCATCGGCGTTCGTCCCGAGGAAGCTGCGGTGGTGGAGCAGCTGAAAGCGGGTTCCGAGGATGCCTTTGCCTGGTTGATTTCCCGCTATCAGCAGCCGCTCTACAGCCTGATTTATCGCATCCTTCCCAACCCAGGCGACGCAGCCGATATCACCCAGGAAGTTTTCGTCAAAGTGTTTCGCGGCATCGCGCATTTTCACGGCGAGGCGAGTCTGCGGACCTGGATCTATCGCATCGCGCTCCACGAGGCGCTGAACCAGCGGCGCTGGTGGGCGCGTCATCAGCGGCAACAGATCACGATCGATGCGGACCGCGACGACGATCCTCATGCTTCTCCGGCAGTGAACCTGGTCGACACACATGAGTCGCCTTTCGACGCGGCTGCGCAGTCAGAGATTGCGGCTCGCGTGGAAGCCGCGCTGCGCGAAGTACCGGAGCCGTTCCGCACCGTGGTGGTGCTGCGCGACATCGAGGGATTCGGATACGAAGAGATTGCCGAGATTCTCGATGCGAATCTGGGAACCGTGAAATCGAGGCTGATGCGCGGCCGCGGGCATTTGAAGAATCTTCTGACGCCGTATATGGAAGCGGCGAACCGCAAGCCTTCGCACCGTTCCTCCGTTGCCCGCGCCTGCTCTGCTGAGGAGGCCGTATGAGTTCGTGCGCCACAATTCGCGCCCAGTTTTCCGATTATCTGGATGGAAGCCTGACCGGCGTTGCCATGCAGTCGGTGGTACGACATCTGGCCCGTTGCCGCGACTGCACCGCGGAGTTCGGACAGTGGCAGAGCATGCAACAGTCGCTGGCGAATCTCGGTCCGGTGCGGCCGCCTGCGGAACTGGCGCTGCGGATCCGCGTGGCGCTGTCGCAGGAACTGTCGAAGACTCCGCGAAATGCGCTGGCCGGCTGGAAGGTTCGCTGGCAAAATTCGGTGGCTCCTTTCCTGCTGCAGGCTTCGGCCGGTCTGGCGAGCTCGCTGGTGCTGGTGGGAACCATGGCGTTCCTGATCGGCGCATTTGCGGCGCCTGAACCGGCGTCGGCACGCGACGAACCGCTGGGAATGGCGACGAGTCCACGTTTTCTTTACTCGACCGTCGAAGCGAATGCGGGCACGGTTTCTGGCAAGGGCGCTCCGGTGACGGTCGAGGTGTACGTCGATCCGCAGGGTCGGGTGTACGACTACGACATCGTCTCCGGACCCAACGATTTGGCGACTCGGGCTGACCTGGAGACGCTGCTGCTTTCGAGCAAATTCGTGCCAGCGCAGTGGTTCGGGCAGCCGGTTCGCGGGGTTGCGGTGCTGTCGTTTGCCGGCGTATCTGTGCAGGGATAAGACAACAGCCTGTAGCCGGTAGCGCGTAGCCTGTAGCTGGGAGCCAGGAGCCGGCCCCCTTCCCCCCTCCCCCCTGTACTGACAAGTTGTTGGTTTCATTGTGGCGATTGGGTACCGTACGCCAGGTATTACCCTCCGAAGCGGCTTTTCAGGGTTCCGAAAAGCCCACCTCCACCCCCCTCCCCCCTCCAGTGCGGGGTGTCGATTGATTCTGCCGCACTTAGCAGATATTGACAAGGTCGATAACCGCTAAGTCTCTGAATACAGAACAGATCGAAACGGCCGCTTGTGTAACAAACGCGGACGGGTTTGTTACAAAGGCGGCTCTTTTTGTTACAGAGACGGCCGTGACGAACCTTACCAGTAGCCTGTAGCGAGTCGGAGCGGAGCGCGTCCCTCTCGGAAGCCCGTGGCCGGTAGCGAATTGGATCGCAGTGTTCATGTCGCGCGGAAAGAGAAAGGCCCAGCCGTTCCGGCTGAGCCTTTTTTCTTTTTCTACTCTAAGTTCAGGATATCAGGTTGAGAGAAGAAATCGGCCAAAATTCTTTGAGGGTATTGTGGTGGAAGTGCTGTTGAATGAGGGACAACACTTTGGTACCGAGGACGAAAAGCTTGACAAAATTTCCACATTTGGGGTGTTGGGAGACTTTTCGGCGCCCAGGACGGTAAGAGCCGCGCCAAAGGCGTCGCCCGGGAGCGAAAGGGGAACGGGAACTTTTTTCGGGGGGTCTTCGTATACTCAGCTCGACATACTATTTCAAACATAGTATATGTAAACAACTATGGGAAAAGAACAGGAATTTCGGGATCTGTTTCCGGGCGCGCTGGAACTGATGATTTTGAAGACGCTCAACCGGAAGCCGATGCATGGGTACGCGCTGGCACAACACATTAAGGCGGTCTCCGATGAGCTGCTGCAGATCGAGGAGGGCTCGCTGTATCCGGCGTTGCAACGGATGCTGAAGGCCGGGTGGCTGGAGTCGGAGATGGGCGTATCCGCCAGGAATCGGCCGGTGCGTATCTATAAGGTGACGGCGGCAGGAGCGAAGCGGCTGGAGGCAGAGACCTCGAGCTTCGAGAAGATGTTCGCGGGAATCAGGCGGGTGCTGGCCTGAGGACAGGGAACAGGGTACAGGGAACGGAAAAGCAGCGGATAGCGGACAGCGGATAGCGGATAGCGTTCAGTGGTTAGTGATCGGACTGCAGCACGGGAGACAGGAGTCAGGAGGCGGGAGTGAGACACTTCTTTTCGCGGCGACGGCGGTATGAAGAGCTGGCGGAGTCGGTGCGGGAGCACCTTTCCGAGAGGGTTGAGGAACTGGTGGAGGGCGGGATGGCGCGCTCGGATGCTGAGTTTGCGGCTCGGCGGGAATTTGGGAGTGTGACGCAGATCGAGCAGCGGAGCCGGGAAGTTTGGCAGTGGCCGCGGATCGAGAGCTGGTGGGCGGATGTGCGGCTGGCGATGCGGCGGCTGGGGCGGGCGCCGGGATTTGCAGCGACGGCGATCCTGACGCTGGCGATTGGGATTGGCGCGAACACGGCGGTGTTCAGCGTGGTGAACCGCGTGCTGTTGCGGCCGCTGCCGTATCCACATGCGGAGCAGTTGGTGAGCCTGCGGCTGCAGGCGCCGGGTGCGGAGGGGCTGGCGGATTTCCGGGATCAGCTGCGGCTGTCGGGGTCGATGTATTTCACGTTCACGGAGCAGAACCGGACGTTCCAGTCGGTGGGCGTCTGGCAGCGGCGGACGGTGAATGTGACGGGAGTGGCGCGACCGGAAGAGGTGTGTGCGTCGCTGATCAGCGATGGAGTGCTGGAGACGCTGGATGTGCCGCCGGCGCTGGGGCGGTGGCTGTCGCCTGCGGATCAGGATCCGCACAGCACGGGGCCGGTGATGCTGAGCTATGGGTACTGGCAGCGGCGGTTCGGCGGAGACCGCGGAGTGATTGGGCGGAACATTCAGGTGGACTCGCAGGCGCGGGAGATTGTGGGGGTGATGCCGCGCGGGTTCCGGGTGGTGGATGGGGATTGGGATTTCGCTGTGCTGGAGCCGATGGGGCTGAATCGGAACGCGGAGACCCTGGCGGGATTTGGACTGATGGGCATCGCGCGGATGAAGCCTGGGGTGACGGTGGCGGAGGCGAACGCGGATGTGGCGCGGCTGATTCCGGTGTGGATGGATTCGTGGACGAATGGACCGGGGACCGATCCGCACTGGTATGAGAAGTGGCGGATCACGCCGCATCTGCTTCCGCTGAAGCAGGAAGTGATCGGCAGCGTAGGCAGCGTGCTGTGGGTGGTGATGGCGACGCTGGGGCTGGTGATGCTGATCGCGTGGACGAATGTGGCGAATCTGCTGCTGGTGCGGGCGGAGGCGCGGCATCTGGAGCTTTCGATTCGGGCGGCGCTGGGCGCGGGGCGGTGGCGGATTGCGCGGGAGCTTTTGGTGGAGAGCGTGCTGCTGGGGCTGATGGGCGGGGTGCTGGCAGTGGGTGTGGCATATGGGGGCGTGCGGCTGCTGCTGGCGATGGGGCCGACGAATCTGCCGCGGTTGCAGGAAATTTCGGTGGACGGATGGTCGTTGGGATTTGCATTGGTGCTGGCGGTGGCGTCGGGGCTGGTGCTGGGATCGATTCCGGTGTGGCGCTATGCGCGGCGCGGGCACGCGATGACGGTGGGGAGCGGCGGGCGGACGGCGAGCGCGAGCCGGGAGCGGCACCGGTCACGCAACGTGCTGGTGGTGGCCCAGGTGGCGATGGCCCTGGTGCTGTTGGTGGGCGCGACGCTGATGATCCGGACGTTTGAGCATCTGCGGCATGTCGATCCGGGATTCGCGGATGGGCGGCATGTGCAGACGATCCGGATTGGGATTCCGGAATCGATGATTCCGGATCCGGCGATGGTGGCGCGGACGCAGAACGAGATTGTGGATCAACTGGCGGCAATTCCTGGAGTGCAGTCGGTGGGATTTGCGGCGGCAGCGCCGATGGAGGGGATTGAGCCGAACTGGAACCTGATTTTTAAGGAGGGCCAGAGCGAGAAGAGCGACGATCATCCGCCGATGCGGCTGTTTAATTACGTTTCGCCGAATTACTTTCGCACGATGGAGACGCCGGTAATTGCGGGGCGGGAGTTTACGTGGAGCGAGGTGCATGGGCCGAGACCGGTGGCGATTCTCTCGGAGAGCCTGGCGCGGGAGATGTTCGGCAGCCCGCAGGCGGCGATCGGAAAGAGGATTCGCGAATTTTCGGTGTGGCACGAGGTGGTGGGAGTGGTGGCCGATGTGCACGAGAACGGGATCGATCGGCCATCGCCGGCGATGGTGTACTGGCCGCCGAAGCCGGGTGATATTCCGAGCCTGAAGGCGTTCGATTTTGCGCGCGGGGCGACGTTTGTTCTGCGGAGCGAGCGGGCCGGGACGGAGGAACTGGTGAGCGAGGCGCAGCGGGCGGTGTGGCGGGTGAATGCGAACCTGCCGGTGGCGTCGCTGCGGACCATGCAGGAGACGGAGAGCGCATCGCTGGCGCGGACTTCGTTCACGCTGACGATGCTGGCGATTGCGGGGTCGATGGCGCTGGTGCTGGGGGTGATCGGGATCTATGGGGTGATTTCGTACACAGTGTCGCAACGGCGGCGGGAGATTGGGATTCGGCTGGCGCTGGGAGCGCAGCGGAGCGGGCTGCGCTGGATGTTTGTGCGGTCGGCTTTGGTGTTGACGGGTTTAGGTGTGGCGATTGGCTTGGGCGCGGCGGCGGTGCTGACGCGGCTGATGAAGTCGCTGCTGTTTGGGGTGAGTCCGCTGGATCCGGTGACGTATGTTTCGATCCCGCTGGTGTTGGTGGCGTGCGCGGTGGTGGCGAGTTATTTGCCGGCGCGGCGGGCGGCGGGGGTGGATCCGGTGGAGGCGCTGAGGGCGGAGTAGAGACAGCGTTCAGCGGATAGCGGACAGCGGATGAGAAAAACAAAGGAGCAGAGCGGTGGAAACCCAGGCACCCAGGCTGATCGCGACTTCAGGGTAAATATTGTGCGGGGATTTGGTCGGTGGCGTTCTCAGCTTGCCAGAGGATTTCGAGGATGTGCCAGTTCTGTCCGTCGTAGACGGCCTGGATGGAGTTGATGCCGCGGGCGAGGGGTTTGCCGGCAAGGGCGGTGGTGTAGGTGCTCCAGAGATGGGCGATGTGGCCGAAGGATTCTGACTGAAATTTGATTTGGTGTTCGGTGACGACTTCGTCGCCGTGCTGGGCGACGGCGGCGATCCAGTCATCGACGGTGAGGATGCGCGGGCCGCTGGGGCCGATGGGGATGAGGCGCACGTCGGGCAGCAGAAGCTTCTTCATGCAAGTGCGGTCTTTGTTGGCGGGGCCGCTGACCGCGGCGTCGAGGGCGACGATGAGTTGGTCGAGGGTGGCGGTGGGCGGGCAGGGCATGGCGATGAGTTGGGCTGGAGATTGTGCTGAGGGGGTTGGAGCGGGAGTCTGGGCGTGGGCGGTTAATGCTGGTCCTGCAAGCTGGGACGCGAATGCGGCCAGCGCGAGAGGCAAGGCGAGAAACACGGAGCGGCGCATGGAGGGAGTGTAATGCACGCAAGGCTTTAGGCGAAGCGCGCGATTCGCGTGTGTCGTGCTGGGGCGTGCGGGTGGGAGTGCGGGACGCCGTCGGTGGGCGAGTGCCTTCTTCTTGAACGCAAGGAAGGTACCGTCGGCGTCGCAAGCGACTGAGTCGAGAGCCGTGCCGGTGGTTGAGATCCGGCGGACGGCGTCGCCTGTATCGGGGTCGAATGCAATCAGCCAGCGCGCCGATGGATCCCGGCTTGTGTCGCTGATTTTGGCCAACCAGAGTTTTTCTGAGGACTGGATAAAGCCGTCGATCACGGCGCCGGGTGGCAACTTCAATCTGACGGAGCGGATGATCAAGCCTGATTCTCCGATCTCGGTCACGGCGTAATTCGTGCCGGTCTGCACCAGAAGCAGGTTGTCTCCGTAGCTGATGAGCTGCATAGCGCTCACGGCCTTCGACATCCCGCTGCCACTGGGGTCTGGCCCCGGCACGTCGCCATAGAACTGGCGCAAATGGTCAGCCTCGTACAGCCTGTTGGCGTCGATGTCCACAGGATGGGAATTCTGGCCCGTGCTATCCATGACATTGAACTGGATATCGTGCTGGATCGGATCGAGCCCGATGGTCGCCAGGGCGCCGGAAGGAAAGGCCGCGATGGTTTGGGGATCGTTGAGTGTATCGATTTTTTGGGTCGATTCCAGCGTGCCGTCGCTTGCATAGGTCAGCAGGTAAAAATTCTTTGGGGACTTAGTGGATTGTGAGCCGAGCAGTGCGCTGGTGAGATCGTGTTCACGCGCCTCCACCAGATAGATCACGTGCTTGTTACCAGGAAAGTAATTCAACTGGTTTACATCGTCCAGGCCGAAGACATTATTGCCGTTGGCATAGGTTGTCACTTTTCCGGATTTCGCGATGGAAAGCAGAGCGCGGGTCGTGAAGGCTGGCGGCAGGGGCATTTCCAGAAAGGGCGTGCCATTCGGCGAGCACCGGATGGGCGCGGTGATCGCTGGGGACTGCGGCAACCCTTCGAGGGCGAGGGGTTTGGAGAAAACGAGGGTCTGCTGGGGCAGGTCGGCCCAGGAGAGGGCCTTCTGATGCGGGTGCAACGCAGAGCTTGCGGGCTGAGTCTGGCCGAAGAGGGGGAGCGGGAGAAAAACCACGATCAGGCTGAACGGCAATTTCATCGAAAATGTCTTTTCGGGAGCTTGTGCTGTAGAGCAGCAGCTGCGAATAACTTAGTCCTGACATGGAGTCCAGTCAAGTGATGCTAGTGGTTATGGCTCGCAGTATTTCATTGCTTGTAAGTTGGAGAGGGAGCGCTGCGCATTTCTTCGATGATGGCGTAGGTGGCAGCGGCGGGATCGGCGGCTTGAGTAATGGGGCGGCCGATGACGAGATAGCTGGCTCCGGCGGCGAGAGCGGTGGCGGGCGAGGCGATGCGTTTCTGGTCGGCGGTGGCGCTGCCGGCAGGACGGATGCCGGGGATGACGAGAGTCGCGGCGGGAAAGCGGTGGCGCAAGGCGGAGACCTCTTCGGCGCTGGCGACGAATCCGTTGATGCCAGAGGTCGCGGCGGTTTCGGCGAGGCAGAGGACCTGGGTTTCGGGGGAGTGGTCGATGCCGATGGCGGCGAGCTGGAGCTGATCCATGCTGGTGAGGACGGTGACAGCGAGAAGCTGGGGCGCGTTGGGCACGGAGGAGGCGGCTTCGGCAGCGGCTTCGAGCATGGCGGGGCCGCCGGCGGCGTGGACGGTGAGGAATTCGACGCCGAGGGCGGCGACAGAGCGGACGGCTCCGGCAACGGTGTTGGGAATGTCGTGGAGCTTGAGGTCAAGGAAGACGGAGACGTCGCGGCGGCGGAGTTCGCGGACGATGGAGGGGCCTTCGGCGATGTAGAGCTCGAGGCCGACTTTGAACCAGCGGCAGAGACCCTGGAGTTGGTCGGCGAGGGCGAGAGCGGGCAGAGCACTGGGGACGTCGAGGGCGACGATGAGGCGGGGGTCCATCTTTTACAGGGTACAGGGTGGAGGGAGGGCACAGGGCACCGGGCACAGGGCACAGAGCACAGAGCACAGAGCACTGGGCACAGAGGCGGATAGCGGATAGACAAAGCGCATATCGCGAATTCCGGAGTCTTGTTCGGAAATGAGACGTTGTTGGTGGGGATTTCCTAAAGGGGAAAGGGAGGGTGGGAGGCGGATCGATTCTGGATCAAGTTGTGCTCTTTTTCGTCGATGATTCTTTCGATGGACCAGCCTTGCGCGTGGCGCGTGGAGCGGATCGGCAGGGCGGGAAAGAGGGCGCGATGGATAGCGTGGGCCGGCGGGGATGGGCGGTTGCGGCGTTGGTGTTGCTGGTGGGGCTGAGCGGGTGCAAGGTGGGATCGAGCGCGGGGAGCGACCCGGCCGGCGGTCCGACGGACAACGGGGCGATCGCGAACAACAGCATTACGGGGACGGTGACGTTGAAGGGCAGCGCGCTGGCCGGGGCGACGGTGATCCTTTTCGATACCAACAACAACGTGATCGCGCAGGAAGTGACGACCGATGGGAGTGGCAACTATAGCTTTACCGGGCTGTCGGACACGGGGAATGTGGCGGAGGAGTATCAGCTATGGGCGACGAAGCCGGGGTATGGGTTTTATCCGACGGTGGGAAGCGGCGCGAAGGTGATGCGGTGGGACTACACGGGACAGTTCCAGGGAAACGGCGCGACGGACACGGCCATTTATTTAACGGTGATCGATTATGTGTCGCTGCCGGATGCGCCGCTGACGGGCGCGAACTTTATTGGGTTTGACGGGAGCAATCCTCGGGTGATGCTGGCGGCAACGGGGCAGCAGGCGAGTTATGCGGCGGGCGATGATGGCGCTCTGCACCAGGGAGTGGCGTGGAGTGCGGGGCGGTTCACCGATAACGGTGATGGAACTGTCACCGACACGGTTACAGATTTAGTGTGGCTGAAGGATGCGGGCTGTCTGCTGGCGGCGAACTGGGCGGCGGCCATCGCTGAGGCGAACGGACTGGCAAATGCGGGCTTGCGGGCTGAAGGATGGTTCGAGTGCGGGCGCGTGGCGGCTGCCGAATCTGAATGAGCTGGAAAGCCTGGTGGATGTTGCGGCGAGCGGTCCGGCGCTGACTGCGGGGAATCCTTTTGTAGGTGTTGCGGCGGGGATTTACTGGTCGTCGACGAGCTATTTCGGCGGTGTGCTGGGATCGCCGGCGGCGTGGGCCATTCGCATGGCGGACGGGCGGTATATCAACGACGGGAAGCTGAACAGTAAGACGGGCGCGACGAATGGGGTGTGGGCGGTGCGGGGCGCGGGCGGCGGAATGGTAAAGCTGGCGGCGACGGGATACTACGATGAGCCGGGTCAGGTGGTGGCGGGCGACGATGGGAGCGTGCTGGCAGGGGTGGCGCTGACGTATCCGCGGTTTGTGGACAACGGGAATGGAACTGTCACCGACACGGTTACAGGTTTGGTGTGGCTGCAGCAGGCGAACTGTCTTGCGGGCAACTGGGCGGATTCGCTGGTGGCGGTGCAGGGGCTGGCGAGCGGGCAATGCGGGCTGACGGATGGCTCGGCGGCGGGTGCGTGGAGAATGCCGAACCGGAACGAGATGCAGAGTCTCGAAGACCGGATGGAGAACAACCAGGCGGACTTTTTCAACGCGACGTATGTGTGGAAGCTGAGCGGGGAGCCGTATCAGTTGCCGATTTTCACGAATTTTGTGGGGAGCGAATACTACTGGACGTCGACGACGGATGCCGCGGATACGGGCGAGGCGTGGGCGGTATTCAGTTGCGACTACGGTGTCTACGACCTGGCCAAGGCGAGTGGGGGATTCACGCTGGCGGTGCGATAGCACTGGAGTCATCGAAGGGGCGATGGATCGGGATTGCTTGCAGGGAAGGTGACTACAGTGGGACCTCCTGGCGAGAGGGTAATTACCCAAAAGAGCAATCCTGTTCCATTTCAAACCCGCATCTAATGTGATTGCCACCAGCGCCGAAGACAGAGATGAGGGGAACCATCCAGTGAAATCGACGAACACCGCGATTGAATCGCGGCTGGAGTTCATTCGATCGGGGAACTTCTCCACGAGTGCTGATCTGACTCCGGGGGATGCGGCGCAAGGATTGTCGGTCGCCACGGAGCCTGCCGCATCGGAGCAGGTTGGCAAAGGCGAGCCAGGGCCCGAGGCGCTCGTGGAAGTGAAGGGGCCTGGAGGCGCTCCGACGCTGGCGCCGGAATATCGGCCGCGCACCATTGCGGAGCTGGGCGTGAGGCGGGCGATCGTCGAAGAGCTGGCGGTGAAGACGCTGTATCTGGGCGGCACTCTGTCGACGCGCGAGCTGGCGCAGCAGATGCGGGTGAGCATGAACGTCGCAGACGAGCTGATGGGGCGGATGAGAAGCGCTCAGCTTTGCCAGGTGACGGGAATGACGGCGAACCTGCCGACGGTGGTTCTGACGGATCAGGGGAGAAGGCGCGGGCTGGAGCTCTTGTCGCTGAGCCAGTACGCGGGCGCTGCGCCGGTTTCGCTGGAAAGCTACGTGGCGCAGGTGCGGAAGCAGAGCGTGCGCAACCTGGTGGTGCGGAAGGCGGATGTGGAGCGGGCGTTTGGGGAGCTGATTATCGACCCCAAGGTGCTGGGGCAGATAGGAACGGGGTTGAACTCGGGCGCGTCGATTTTTGTGCACGGGCCGGCGGGCGTGGGCAAGACCGCGATCGCGGAGACGATGTCGCGGGTGCTGGCCGAGGACGATGTTTGGATTCCGTACGCGGTGGAAGTGGACGGGCAGATGATCGCGGTGTTCGACCCGATGGTGCACAAGCAGGTGGATGGCTGGGCACCCGAGACGTACGACGAGCGCTGGGTGCGATGCCAACGGCCGTCGGTGCTGGTGGGCGGCGAGCTGACCATCGACATGCTGGACCTGCAGTTCAATACGACGACGAAGTTTTACAGCGGGCCGGTGCAGATGAAGGCCAACAATGGAGTGCTGATCCTGGACGATTTTGGGCGGCAGCGGGTGCGGCCGGAAGAGCTGCTGAATCGGTGGGTGGTGCCGCTGGATCGGGGGATCGATTTTCTGACCATGGCAGGCGGGAGGAAGATCGAGATTCCGTTTGAGATGCTGGTGGTGTTTTCGACGAACCTTAACCCGGCGGATCTGGTGGATGCGGCGTTCCTGCGCAGAATGCAGACGAAAATCCAGGTGAGCACAGCAACGGATGAGCAATTCCGGCTGATTTTCCGGCGGGTCGCTTCACGGCGCGGGCTGGCCGTGGACGAAGGCGCGCTGAGCGATCTGATTGTGTCGATCCGGGAGGGCCTGCACCAGGAATTGCGGGCGTGCCAGCCGCGAGACCTGGTGAACCAGGTGTGCTGGGCGGCGCAGTATGAAGATCGGCGTCCGATCCTGGATCGTTCCTCGCTACGGGTTGCGGTGGATGCTTATTTTTTGAAGGCGTAGAGGCAGCCTGTAGCCGGTAGCCAGTAGCCAGTAGCCGGTAGCCTGGAGCTGGGAGCGGGTAGAGGATAGCGGATAGAAAGGCCCTGGCTCACGCGGAGCTTGCGATTTGCACTCGGCTTAGAATTAGCGCTGGGATGCGGTTTGTTTGCGCTTTCGCTGTGCTGGTTGGTTGCGTGGTGGCGAGCGGGCTTGCGCAGCAGAGTGGCGCGGGGCAGGCGGCTCCTTCATCGCCGAGCGCAGCCAATCCAACAACATTGACGGTGCGGTCCACGCTGGTGGAAGTGCCGGTGCTCGTGAAGACGAAGGGCGGGCAGGTGGTTTTCGAGCTGACGGCGGACGATTTTCGCCTGACCGACGATGGTGTGGCCCAGCAAATCCGGATCGAGCAGGACACGGATGCGCAGCCACTGGCGCTGGCGATTGTGGTGGAGACGGGCGGCGCAGGAGCGCGGCACCTGGTGGATTACGAACAGCTGGATGCGATCCTCGACGCGCTGATCGGGAACGTGGAGCATCGGGTGGCGCTGATTGGCTTCGACAGCAGGCCGCATCTGGCGATGGCGTTCACGCACAATGCGGCGGATGTTTCAGAGCAGTTGTCGCGGCTGAATTCCGGGGATAACGGAGCGGCGATTCTGGATGGGATCGCGATGGCGGTGGAGCAACTGCGGGCGCAGCCAGCGCGGTTCCGGCGAGCGATTCTGCTGCTGAGCGAGACGCACGATCAGACCAGCAAAACGACGCTGAGTGAGGCGCTGCGGGAGATCAGCGACACCAACACGACGATCTACGCGTTTGGATTCTCGAGCACAAAGGCGGCGGTGGGGCACGAGGCGTCGAAGTTCAACCAGAGCGAGCCAGGGCCGGCGCACGGATGCTTCAGCCGGGACGGGGCGGATCCGGAATATGAGGGACATTACAGCAAGCAGGTGCTGGACTGCATCAGCCAGCTGGCGCCGCCGCTGCGGCTGGCGACGATGGCGTTTCTGGCGGCCAGCGATGGGCTCAGGAAGAACACGACCGCGTCGATCGCGGAGCTGACGGGCGGGGAGTTTTTCCATTTCCACGACGCGAAAGATTTGCGGGCGGGGCTGATCCGGATTGGGAACGATGTGCCGAATTATTATGTGCTGAGTTTTCGGCCTTCGTCGGTCACGCCGGGGCTGCATGCGTTGCATGTGGAGATCAGGGATCGGCCGCAGCTGGTGTTTCGGGCGCGGAGCGAGTATTGGATCGATGATGAGCAGTAGCGAGGCTTCGCGCCGGGCCTAAAGGCGGTTCTTTGCGCATGTCTGATTCCACGGCCTAAAGGCCGTGGCTTTTACCGTCGCCTCGCTGCGCGAGGCCTTGTGCATTTGGGTCGATCAGGCGGACGTATGAGCGGGGACGGGCTTCTCTGCGAGTGATCACTGTGACGGATTAGCATCGGTAGAGGATGCGATCGCATAGACACTCATTCACGATTGCGATGACGGGGATCAGCCGGGCGCTGTTGCTGCGCGATCGGATGCTGGGGCGGGTGCGGCCGGTGGTGGAGGGGAGCGGGCCGGAAGCGATCATAGAGCGAAAGCTAATTACAAGCGGCAGGAATGTTCTGGATGCAGTTTGGGTGAGACCAGCGACGGCGCCGGTCCGGGCAGTAGTGCTGGTTTGTCACGGGATTTGCGAGACGGTGGAGCATTGGGTTCCGGTGCAGCGAGTGCTGGCGGCGCATGGGGCGGCTTCGCTGGTTTTTGACTATTCGGGGTATGGGCGGAGCTCGGGACGGATTGAGGCGGCGCAATGCGAGCAGGACGCGATCGCGGCTTTCGAGTTTCTGCAAAAGCTGGCTCCTGGGGCACCGATTGCGGTGCTGGGATTTTCGCTGGGCAGCGGGATTGCTGCGGCGGTGATGCGGAGGGTGCGGGCGAGCCGGCTAGTGCTGTGCGCGGGGTTCACATCGTTTCGGGCGGCGGCGCATTCGGTAGGGATTCCGGTGGGGCTGGCCGCCCTGGTTCCTCCGCTGTGGCACGCGGAAGAGTCGCTGCGGGGTTGCGATCTGCCGATCCTGGTGGTGCATGGGGAGCGGGATCGGATTTTTCCGGTGAAGATGGCGGCGGAACTGGCGGCGTGCTGCGGGGCGGAAACGATTCTGGTGCCGAATTTAAAGCACGCGGAGCCGTATTACCATCCGCAGGCGGAATATTGGGGACCGATCGTGACGTGGATCGAGGGCTGACTGGCTGGGACTCAGGGCCGATCCTGGGCGGTGTGGTAGATGCGCAGGATTTCGACGCTCTGGTCCCTGATGCGGTAGACAGCGATGTAGGGTAAGGGCGAAAACACAAGCTCCCTGGTCCCCTGTTCGCGCCCGATACGACCGCGCTGCGGCCACTGCCTCAGTTCACGTACGAGCTCGTATAGCTTCCGCATCGTTGGCTGACGATACGAGGGATGATGGTCTTTAAGGTAATCGCTTATGTGCTGCAGATCAGCAGCTGCAGCGGGGGTCCAGCGAATGCGCATTCAGGAACGCAGCATCTGTTCGAGGCGGGCGTCCATTTCTTCTTCTTCAATGAACTCGCCGCGATCCGCCTGCGCGACGCCTTCCCGGACGGCGGCCCGGAAGCGAGCGTCTTCATCAACTAAACGCAACGCTGCCTCCTTCACGAGTCTCTCGGGATCGGTGCCGGACGAGGCGGCGATCTGTGCCAACTGGGCTTCCTGCTCCGGGGTGAACGGTACTTCCATGAAACTGAGGATAAGGAAACGGCTGTCACGTGGCAAGCCAGGGGAATCGACGGACCCCAGTCCAATAAAATATGCGCGCCGGGCGCGGTGGCTGGGGTCCGGAAACCTGGGTGGAGTCGGCTACTTTGCCGGATCGAGACCGGCAGGGAGGAGGAGCTGGTCGAGCTGGGCGACCTGGGAGTTGGTCCCAATGAGTTCGACCTTGACCGGGGCCAGGCCCTGGTCGCTGAAGCCGAGAGCCTCGGCGGCGGCGAAGCTGAGGTCGATCACGCGGCTTTCGGGGACCGGGCCGCGGTCATTGACGGTGACAATGACCGATTTGTTGTTTCGCAGGTTGGTGACCTTGAGCACAGAACCCAGGGGCAAAGAGCGATGAGCGCACGTAAACTGATTCTCGTCAAAGGGTTCGCCGCTAGCGGTGGTCTTACCCTGGAAGAATTTGCCATACCAGGAAGCCATACCGAGCTGATACCAGTGGTGGTGGCTGACGATGATCTGCGGGTTGAGGTGTTCGGCCGGAGAAGCGGCCTGCGCGCCGGCAACGCCCAAAACGATGGCGAGTACTGCACCGGCGATGGGGAAGAAGCGGTGAGGACGGGTGGCGTTATCGGATGGTCGGATAGCGTGCATAATCCTCCTCCTGCAATTGTAGGTATCTGGTTGAGCTAAGTCAAACAAACCAGAACCGTTTAGTTCAACACCGAGCTTGCTTAAATATGGGTTCTGTGATAGTCGGAAATGCCCTTATCTTTGGGCTACCACGGAACAATTGGTCTTCCTCCGGCACTCTTAAGGACGATCATCCGGAAAATAGACCTGCAAGGTACGATGGCAGAGAGCAGGATTACGCTGGCTGACATTTAAGAGGATACGATTCTTGCGCTCCAAGGTTAATGTTGTCAAGCACTTGGCTGAGTTGCCAATAGCTACAGTGGCACTCACGATTGCGGGTTTTGATCCGTCGTCGGGCGCGGGGGTGACGGCGGATTTGCAAGTGTTTGAGGATCATGGGGTTACCGCAGTGTCGGCGATAACGGCTCTGACCGTTCAATCCGGGAGGGGGGTGCGGCGTATAGAACCGGTTAGGGGGATATTTTTGCGGGAAATGCTGGACTGCCTGGGGGAGGAGACGAAGATTGCCGGGGTCAAAATTGGGATGCTGGCTACCGCTGAAGTGGTAGGGGTGGTGGCTGCGTTTCTGCGGGGGGCGGGGATTCCGCGGGAACGGGTGGTGCTGGATCCGGTGATGCTGGCGAGCTCAGGAGCAGAACTGCTGGAAGCAGCAGGGGTGGCGCGGCTGGTGGCGGAGTTGCTGCCGGTGGTGGGATGGGTGACGCCGAACCTCGATGAAGCGGCGGGGCTGCTGGGCGAGCCGGTGGCCGGGCGGGAAAGGGTTCCGGAACAGGCGGCGAGACTGGCCGAACTGGGTGGTTCGGGGTTGAACGTGGTGGTGACGGGGGGACATCTGGAGCCGCCGGATGATTTTCTGCGGACGGCATCGGGCGAGGAGAAGTGGTTCGAGGGGACGCGGGTGGAGGCTCGGTCGACGCATGGGACGGGCTGCGCGTTTTCGTCGGCGCTGCTGTGCCGGTTGCTGCTGGGGGAAGCGGCGGTGGAGGCGGTGGCCGGGGCGAAGGATTTTGTCGTGAAGAGGCTGGAAGGACGGCCGGTCGCCCGTAGCAGGTAGCTGGAAACCATCGGAGTTCAGGGAGTGGCGTTTGAGTGCCGGATGGCCGCTGCCGGTAGCATTCCGAGTGGGGCGCAGGGGTGAGACGGACGTTTCGTCTAATCAAAGGGGGCTTTCCATGAAGTTCCTGCTTTGTGCAATTCTGGGAGTCAGCAGTGCCATGACTTTTGCGCAACAACCCGCGGCGGCGAAGAATGCCGATGAGGCTGAGGTCACAAAGGACAACAACGCCTTTGCGGCCGACCTTTACGGACGGCTGCGCGCGCAGCGGGGCAACTTATTCTTCTCGCCGGAGAGCATTTCCACGGCATTCGCCATGGCCTATGCGGGGGCGCGGGGAGAGACGGCGGCCCAGATGCAGAGGGTCTTCCACTACACGCTGCCGCCGGAGCGGCTGCATCCTGCGATGGGAGAGCTGCTGGCGGCGATGAACGCGCAGCACCATGGATACGAACTACGAGTGGCCGACGCGTTGTGGGCGCAGCAGGACGAGAGCTTTCTGCCCAGCTATCTGACGCTGATGCAGAGCGATTACGGAGCGGGGTTGCGCCGTGTGGACTTCGAGGCCTCGCCGGAGGCGGTGCGCGGGACGATCAACCAGTGGGTGGAGCAGGAGACCAACCACCGGATCCAAAATCTGATCGGGCCGGGGGTGCTGACCGCGACGACCCGGCTGGTGCTGACCAACGCGATCTACTTCAAGGGATCGTGGCAGGACCCGTTCCAGAAGAGCGCGACCGCGGATGAGGAGTTCTACCTCTCGACCGGGCAGCCCGTGAAGACGCCGCTGATGCATCGTTCCGGCGGCTATCTCTACTACGACGGCGGCACGTTCCAGGAGCTGCAGCTTCCCTACCAGAGCGGCGACCAGGGCAATGAGCTTGCGATGGTAGTGCTGTTACCGAAGGAGAAGGACGGCCTGGCGGCGCTGGAGGAGAAGTTCACGGCCGCGTCGGCGAGCGAGTGGTTGCGCAGGATGGAGTTTGCCGACAAGGTGATCCTGACGGTGCCGCGCTTTACGATGACGCAGCAATTCGAGTTGAGCCCTACGCTGGCGGCGATGGGCATGCCGCAGGCGTTCAGCAGTTCGGCTGACTTCTCCGGGATGACGGGCAAGCCGGAGTTCACGATTTCGGCGGCGATCCACAAGGCGTTCATCGACGTGAACGAGGAGGGGACAGAAGCGGCGGCCGCCACGTCGACCGTGATGAGGGCGACGGCGATGCGCCTGCCCAGGCCGGAGCCTCCGCCGATCGTCTTCCGAGCGGATCATCCATTCCTGTTCATGATCCGCGATGCAGGGACGGGGGAGATTGTGTTCCTCGGCCGAGTGGAAGATCCGAGGGCATAGCCAGGGACAGCGCACAGGGTACAGAGGATGCTCGCGTGCCGACGGAGGACCCGGATTGGAACCCATGAGTCCTCCTACTTTGATTGCGGTGTGGGGGATTCGGGCCATTGCTGGGTCACTTTGCCGGCGGCGTCGAGGAACTGCATGGTGGGCGTGCCGTCGGCGGCGACGCGGAGGAGAATGCGGGTGTGGCCGTCGGGATCGCGGAGGCGCAGGACGGCGGATTTGTCGGACAGCCGTCCGAGGAGAGCGCGCTGGGGCAATTTGGCGGGGTATTTGGCGAGCAGGTCCGTCCACGCCTTCTGCTTCCCCGCACCTTCAGGCATGGATTTGACTGCGGAAAACGCATCGAGCACCTCCGGCGTGAAGAGGGTATCGCTGGCGTTGTCGTTGATCGTGTAGCCTGTCTCGCGATCCTGGCCGTCCTGGTCGGTATCGAGGGACATGGTCTGATCCTGCTCGTACTCATCGAAGCTGAGGTGGCCCGAGGAGTGGAACTGGCCCTTGGCGTCCTTGTAGCCGCCGAACATCATGCCGCCGTTTTCGGTGCCCTCATCATTCATGAAAAGCATGCCGGCGCCGGAACGGTCCGCGCGTGAGAATTCTTTACCCATGAAGAAGCCGCCGGGGAATTCGGCTTTGTCGGAGATGACGAGACGGGGGGTGCCGTCGGGCTCGACGATGTTGATGCGGTGGACGGTGAGCTGGTCGAAGTCAGGATGGTGGAAGTCGTGCTGCTCGGCGGCAGAAATGCGGCGCGGACCGTGCCAGAGATTGAGAGCTGTGGTTGCGACGAAGACGATAGTGAGAACGCCGGAGTAGACAGCGAGGAAGCGGGGATGCGAGAAGAGTCTGAACATGGCCAATCTCCCACGTCAGGCTACATGAGGGTGCAGGTCAGAGGGTGGTCCAGTCGAGGATGACTTTGCCGGTTAGGCTCGTTCGGGATTTCAAATCCTTCGACGAGCTGCCTGGATGGGAATCACGCGGTGAGCGAATCGGCTGGCTGTATGCTGCGCACCTTGACCTTGACCTCGACGCGTGAACCCAGCCGATTGATGATCGAAACCAGGCGATCCAGGGTGAAGCGGCCGAGGTCGGCATTGCGGATGCGGGAAAAGTCCGCGGCAGCGACCCCCGTGCGGTGGTGAGCGGCGCGAACGGTAAGATTCTCGCGGTCGAGCATCCTGATGATCTCGGCGGCCAGCATCGCCTTCAGCTGCTGGACATCGGGGTTCGGATGCCTGAGATCGCGGAAGACGTTGCCGCTGCCACGTACCACATCGAGCTGTTTGGGTTTCATTGCAGCATCTCCTTCAGTTTCCTCAACCGATCGGCGGTCAGATCGATTTCATGCTTCGGCGTCCTGATCCCATGGGTCGACTTCTTCTGGAAGGCGGAAATCACCCAGAGATCTCGGCCGATCTGGACGGCGTAGACGACGCGGAATGCGTTCCCGCGCAAGGGCAGCGCAATTTCCATAACACCGGAACCCAGACCCAGCATCGGTTTGGCGATGTCCGCTTTTCCGCCCTCCGCGGCGACCGTCAAAGCTGTCAGGCAGATCGATTGAGCCTCCGCGGGAAATTTCTCAAAGTCTCTGCGCGCGGCCTTGATCCAGGAAATGGGACGTGTTTGTCGGATCATCGGCACACGATCACTCATCTATTGTAGTCAAATATGACAACACGCGTCAATAACGCCGAATCCGCAGAAAAGCGTCCGGTCCATTCCCTGCTACATCGCCGTCCAGTCGAGGATGACTTTGCCGGTTTGGCCGCCAATCATGGCTTCGAAGCCTTTCTCGTAGTCCTTGTAGCTGAAGCGGTGGGTGATGACGGGGGAGATGTCGACGCCGGAGGTGACGAGGACGGACATTTTGTACCAGGTCTCGTACATTTCGCGGCCGTAGATGCCGCGGATGGTGAGCATGTTGAAGATGATCTTGCGCCAGTCGGTTTCCATGGGTTTGGCGGGAATGCCGAGAACGGCGATGCGGCCGCCGTGGCACATGTTGTCGATCATCTCGGTGAAGCCGGCGGGGCTACCGGACATTTCGAGGCCGACGTCGAAGCCTTCCTGCATGCCGAGTTGTTTCTGCACCTGGGCGACGGAGGTTTGGCGGGGATCGACGGCGAGGGTGGCGCCCATTTTGCGGGCCAGGTCGAGGCGGAAGGGGTTGAGGTCGGTGGCGGCGACGAAGCGTGCACCGGCGTGGCGGACGATGGGGATGGCCATGAGGCCGATGGGGCCGGCGCCGGAGATGAGGACGTCTTCGCCGAGGACGGGAAAGGCGAGCGCGGTATGGACGGCGTTGCCGAAGGGATCGAAGATGGCGGCGATTTCTTCGGAGACGCCGGAGTGGTGGCGCCAGATGTTGGTCATGGGAAGGGTGATGTATTCGGCGAACGCGCCGGGGCGATTGACGCCGACGCCGGAGGTCTTCGCGCAGAGATGGCGGCGGCCGGCGAGACAGTTGCGGCAGCGACCGCAGGTGACGTGGCCCTCACCGGAGACGAGGTCGCCGACGTGGAAGTCAGAGACGTTGGCGCCGACGGCGGCGATCTCGCCAACGAATTCGTGGCCGATGACCATGGGGACGGGGATGGTTTGCTGCGCCCACTCGTCCCACTGGTAAATGTGGACATCGGTGCCGCAGATGCCTGTGCGGCGGACGCGGATGAGAACGTCGTTGATGCCGTAGTCGGGCTCGGGTACGTCCTGGAGCCAGAGGCCGCGTTCGGCGCGGGCCTTGACGAGTGCTCGCATGGTTCTCCTGAAAGAAAATTCCTTTATGAGGGTACGGCATTTCTGCGACGACGACGAAACGGGGTCGTGGGGAACTTGAAGTTTGATTACGGGTGCCAGAGGAGGGGCCGATTTTGGAGTTGGAGAATCATGGCGGGGGACTAGAATACAGCGATATGTCCTACAAGTGGCGTGGGTGGTTCAGTGTGCTCATGATGAGCCTGGGGTTGTTGATCGCGTGCGGAGCGGTTGCATTGGCCGCTTCTCCATCGAACGAAGGGGACGTGGAAAACAGCGCGAAGCATGCGCTGGACGCGGCGACGGTGAGCGCGTTCGATGGCTCGATGACGTACATTGCGCAGGAGGCAATCGCGAAGCCGGTGGGGGGATCGGATCATGAGATTCTTTACACGATTTCCGGGCCGGGCCCGGGCGTGAAGAGCAGCGTGGAGTATCGGATTTATGGAAACCCGGCGTCAGCCAAGGGGCACGCTGACCCGGCGATGGCGCAGTTGAAGGAAGAGGAGCGCGAATACGATATTCCGAACGGGCAGGGGCAGTTTCGGACCTATCACTCGAACCTGACGGGATCCGATTTGGCGAAGAGCGCGCCGGAGACGTTTCACTGCGTGGCGATGGCGGGCAAGGAGCCGTGGTCGCGGTGCTACTACTATCCAGGCGGTGGGTCGACTGTCGTGGTGGTGGGGACGACGAGCTCGGGTGCGGCGAATGAAGCGATTCTGATCACTGCGATGGGAGCGCAGGGGCTGGGAGCGGCAAAGCCTTAAGAAGTCGGGCGCAGGCGAGACTGCGGACGCGCGCCCCTCGATTTCCGGTGCTATTGTGGCACTGCCGTTGGAGACAGGGGAGGCTGCGTGATGACGCATTCAGGAAAACTCTTGTGGATTGCGGCTGCGTTTTTGGCAGCGACGTGCGCGGTTCACGCGGCGACGCCGCCGGCTGATCCCTGCACGCTGCTGTCAGCGGCTGAAGTGAGCCGGACGATGAGCGGGAGCTACAGCCCCCCAGAGGAGAACGTCGCGCCGCGGCCGTATGCGAACACGGTGCAGGGGAAGGATTGCCATTACCGGGCGATGGGAGGCGAGCTGCTGTTCCGGATTTACTTCGATCCTTCACCGGACGAGGCGACGAAGCTCTTTGCGCAGCTGAGGATGTTCTACAGCCCTTCACAGCCGGTGACGGGTGTGGGTGACGAGGCGTATTTCGATTCGCAGCATGGGTTGCACGCACGGAAGGGGAATGTGCGGTATTTCCTGCAGGGATCGGGGAGCGAGGAGCGGCTGAAGGATTTGGGGCAGGTGGTGGCGAAGAAGCTGTAGGGGGAGCGCCGAGAGCCGGGCACCGGGCTCAGGGCGCCAGCGGGTGCGCTGGGCTTCTAGCTCCAATAGCTGCGGTCGAGGGTGCGGTACTGGATCGCCTCGGCGATGTGGGGGACGGCGAGGTGCTCTGTTCCTTCGAGGTCGGCGATGGTGCGGGCGACTTTGAGGATGCGGTCGTGGGCGCGGGCGGTGAGTCCCTGCTGGAGCATGGCGCGCTCGAGGAGTTTTTCGGCGTCGGGGGAAAGCTCGCAGTGGGCGCGAATCTGGCGGGTGGACATCTGCGCGTTGGAGAAGATTTTTTCTTTTGACGAGAGGAAGCGCTGGCGCTGGCGTTCGCGGGCGGCGAGGACGCGGGCGCGAATGGTGGCGGAGTTCTCGATGGCAGCGGCTCCGCGGAGTTCTTTGTACTGCACCGCCGGGACCTCGATGTGAATGTCGATGCGATCGAGGAGCGGGCCGCTGATTTTTGCAACGTAGCGCTGAATGATGGGCGGCGTGCAGTGGCACTCACGGGATTTGTCGTTGAAATAGCCGCAGGGGCAGGGGTTCATAGCAGCAGCGAGCATGAAGGCGGCGGGAAAGGTGAGGGACATCGACGCGCGCGCGATGGTGACGTGGCGGTCTTCAAGGGGCTGGCGCAGAACTTCGAGAACGTTGCGGGGGAATTCGGGGAGCTCGTCAAGGAAGAGGACGCCGTTGTGGGCAAGGGAGACTTCGCCGGGACGGGGAATGGCGCCGCCGCCGATGAGACCCGCGTCGGAGACGGTGTGGTGCGGGGCGCGGAAGGGGCGCTGGGTGACGAGTCCGGCTTCGGCGTCGAGGACACCGGCGACGGAATGGATTTTCGTGGTCTCGAGGGCTTCGTCGAAGCTAAGCGGCGGGAGGATCGAGGGGAGCCGGCGGGCGAGCATAGTTTTGCCGGAGCCGGGAGGGCCGATCATCAGGATGTTGTGACCACCGGCGGCGGCAATTTCGAGGGCGCGCTTGGCGGTTTGCTGGCCGCGGACGTCGGCGAAGTCGAGGGCGAAATGCTGGAGCTCGTTGAGAACCTGAGTGGCTTCGACTCTGAAGGGGGAAATTTGAATGCCGCCGTTGCCAGCCTGGTTGAGCAGGTCACGGACCTGAAGCAGCGAATCGACCGGGTAGACGTTAACGCCCTCGACGACGGCGGCCTCGCGGGCGTTGGCTTTGGGGATGATGAGGTTCTTGATTCCGCGCTCGCGAGCGGCAACGGCGACGGGCAGCATGCCGGGAACGGGGCGGAGTGCGCCGTCGAGGCCGAGTTCTCCGATGAGGAGAAAGTCGGTAAGGTCGCGCAGCTGGAGCGCGCCATAAGCGCCGAGGATGCCGACGGCCATAGGCAGGTCGAAGCCGGAGCCTTCTTTCTTGATGTCGGCGGGAGCGAGGTTAATGGTGATGTGGGTGGTCGGGAGTTCGAAGCCGGAGTTGCGGATGGCGGCACGGACGCGATCGCGGCTTTCGCGGACGGCGGCGTCGGGAAGGCCGACGGTGTTGAAATGATCCTCCGTGGTCTTCATTCCGGAAAAGTCCACCTCGACGTCGATGATGCTGGCGTCGATGCCATAGACGGCGGCGCTGAGGGCGGTGAAGAGCATGGTGCGGGATTCTAAGGCGGAGTCTAGCAGCGGGAGGGTTGGTTTTCGGTGATGGCGGGGTGCAACGCGGAGGGTCGGTGCACGCAGGTAATGGCGAAGAAGTGGTATCGGGCGATGGGCCACCGGCGGTTGTGTTTTCGGTGTCACGCGCCGTCGTCGGGGGTTTAACCTATTCGTGGAGCAGGCAATGACGATCCAAGTGGAACTTAACGCGGAAATGGAAACCCAGCTTGCCGCGGAGGCTCGGGCGCGCGGGATGGCGCTGGAGCAGTATGCCCAGCGGCTTCTGGAGGACGCAATCAGTTCGAGGCCCAGGGAGGTTCCCGCGCCAGCCAGGAGGAATTCCGCGCATTTCTGGACGCTCTTGCCAACAAAGCTCCGGATGTTCCGCAGTTGCGCTCTGAGAAGTTCTCTCGCGAGACGATTTACGGCGAGCACGACTAATGGCCGGTTCGTCCTGGCTTGTGGATACCAATGTGCTTTTGCAGGCTGGTACAGCCCGATAGCCCTGAGTACGGAACGATGCGGCAATGCACCGATGTTCTATGGGCGCGGGGCGCCGATCTTTTCTATACGTTTCAAAACCTGGCGGAATTCTGGAACGTCTGCACTCGCCCCGCGGAGCGCAACGGCTTCGGGTTCTCAATCGGGAAACGGATCAACGCGCCAGCCTGATCGAATCCAAATTCACTTTGGCTCCCGACAGCGAAGCAACCTACCGCGAATGGCGGAAAATCGTCGTCGCCGAGGGCGTGTCGGGCATTCAGGTCCACGATGCGAGGCTGGTTGCTGCGATGCGCGTACATGGGATCGAACATCTGTTGACGCTCAACGTCGGCGACTTTCGCCGATATGAGAAGGTCATTGCCGTGTCTCCGCAGGATTTGCTGGCTCAGATCGGCTAGCGATATGACTGCCGGGTGACCTGGTTTAAGAGACTATTGATTCGTGACGAAGGCAGAGAAGCGAGAACGGCCGATCGCTGCGATGTGGGTTGGGGCTCGTGGGCAGCATCAGGCGCGGTACATGCGGGCGATGATCTGGCGCAGGAGCTCTTCGAAGTCCGGGTCGCCATTGAGCAAAGCGAAGTCGGGATGGTGGCGATATTGAGCACCATATAGTCGTGGTTGGCGATCGCGGCTTTCAGGGCGGCGATGGCCTCCTTTTTTCTGCCGAGCAGCGCGCAGGTGCGGGCCAGTTCGAAGCCGGACGCCTGGCCGGCGTCGAAGAAATGCTGCTGCGCGACGCGCATGGCTTCGAGCATTCCGTGTTCCCCGCCCTGGGCCAATCCGCGCTGGGCGGCGTTGGCGACGGCCAATAGCTGCGCATCGTTCGAGAGGAGTGCGAGGCGCTTCGACTGATCGACGAAGCCGCGGTAGTCCTTTTCAGCAAAGTCCAGTCCAGCGAGATAACGAGGAGCGGAGAGAAAGTCGGGCTCGGCCTGCTCGATCTCACGAAGCTTCTCGACAGCGGGGGCATGCTCGCCCGCCCAGTAGCGAATGAGAGCCTGGTCGGAAAGGATGGAGCGCGACGCGGGGTTGAGCTGCTGGGCCTTGTCGATTTCGCTCATGGCTTCCGGATAGCGCCCGAGCATCATGAGGGAGGTGGCGTACCAGTGGTGAGCCTCCTCGTCGCGGGGATCGAGCTGGAGGGCGCGCTGATATTCGCCGAGGGCGGCGGGCACTTTCCAATCCCAGTAAAAGAGAGCGAAGGCGAGCGCGCGATGGGCCTCGGCGAGGGAGTCGTCGAGAGCGATGGCTTTGCGGGCAGCGGCGATGGCGCGGGGGAAGGCCTCCGAGCGGGGCATGGAGGTGAACTCGGGCATGAGGTCGTAGCATTCGGCGAGACCGGCGTAGGCCTGGGCGTAATCCGAGTCATGCACGACGGCCTGGGTGAATGCGTCGACGGCCTGATTGAGACTGCCTTCGGTTCTGCGGCTCCAGTAATAGCGGCCTTTGAGGTAGAGCTGTTCGGCTTCGGGGTCGGGGCGGTGATGGGCGGCAGCGTGCGAATTGCCGGATTCGTGCCTGGGGCGACGCAGGAAGCGAAAGGCATAGAGGGAGATCGCGATGAGGGCGAGAACGAGTACGGCGACGGACAGGAGGCCGGAGCGGGAATGCGGGGAGGGTGCGGGTGCGGAGAATTCAGGTTGGGGATGCGGGGACGGCTCGGGCGCGGAGACAGCGGGTGGGGCGGAGGGGGTCGATTCGCCGCCGGCGACGGCGGTGGAGTTGAGCCAGAGGGTGAGTTCGTGGGACCAGGCGAAGACGCCGCCGCGTTCGCCGGGCAGGCGGTGGACGGGGAGGCCGCGTTCTTTCTCCCAGCGTTTGACGGTGCGCTCGTCCCTGCCGAAGAAGGCGGCGATTTCTTTCCAGGAGTCGATGCGGCGATTCTCTGCGGGACTCCCAACCGTCCGGGACGACATGATGAGGCCTCAAAATTCGGCAGCATGCCGGGCTTACTGGGGTAAGCGGGGCGAGGGTGGCAACAGTATAGCGATGGGGCGGGAAGGGCAGAAACTGAATTTCCATGAATACGGGCTGGGAAGCGCCCCCCATGTCACGCAATTGTCCTCCGGGCGGTTCGGGGCGGATTTGCGCAGGGGCGGCGAATGTCACGACTTGTCCTGTGATGACCTTGCGTGTCTCTATCGCGGAACGGAAGGAACATGCCAAGGTAAGTGCGCACCTTGAAGCGGCGGTCGATACGAGCATGGCCGCCGCGAATTTTTCCCGCAGATCAACGGTGCCAGGCGAGATTCGGAATTATCCGCCAATCTTTTGTTGAGCGCGACACCAGGTTTTCCATGGGGCACAGGGACTCGACGCTCGGCACACCACCACACAACCAGATAAAGTCCGGACGAAAACCGGGGAGAAGTATGCGCAAATGGGGTCAGGTTTCACCTGTGGTTGCAGCGATTGCGATTCTGGCTGTGGGCTGTTCGTCAGGGTCAAGCTCCACTTCCTCCGCAGCGTCGGCGTCGAGCGACGGATCCGGGGCGGTTTTGGGCGGAAAGGCCGGGGGCGCGACGTATGTGAGCGGGACGCCGCTTTCGAATCAACTGACGACGGCGACGATTACGGACCCATCGCTGGGCAATATCGTTGCGGCAACGCTGACGATCCCGGTGGCCTGGAAGCTGCAGGGGATCGAGATGATCAGCCCGTGCACGTTCTTGCCGTGGCCGGTGTTTCGCGCTTACTCGCCGGATGGGCTGATGCAATACCGGATCGAGCCGGTGTTCGGATGGCAATGGCACCCCAACCTGAGAGGGCCGTTAAACAGCGGGTGCGCGAATATCTCCGGGCCGATGTCGGCGGCAAATTTTCTGCAGTATTACCTGGGGACGATGCAGGGCGGCGTGCACGTCGTGGGGACGATGGCGGTTCCCGCAGCGTATTCGCAGTGGGCTCAGGGACTGGCGGCACAGAAGAACCAGATGAACAGCAACGCGCCAGCGGCGATGCAGACGCAGAATACCGCGGACACGGCAGCGATGCGGATCGAAGTGGTGAACGGGTCGTTTGTGGTAGAAGAGCGTCTGCGAACTGTGGTGGTGTGCTCGGTGACGAATGCGAGCGGGGCGCTGGCCGGAGGGACATGCTGGGCGCGCGTGGATGTGCTGACGGCGCCGCAGGGCAGGCTGGATGCACTGGTGCAACTGGTGGACAGCAATAATCTGCCGCATGGCGTGAACACGCCGCAGTGGATGCAAGCCGCACTGCAGCGGCAGCAGCGGCAGGGGGCGGCGGCGCTGGCTGCGCTAACGGCGCAGGAGAAGCAGGAGAGCGCGATGCTCTACAACCAGTTCCAGCAGATTATGGCGCGGTCGCAGGCGGAGCATCAGGCGTTTATGCAGCAGCAGGAGTCGCAGTTCCAGAGCGCGATGAACAACGCGAACGCATCAATGAACGCGCAGAGCACCGCGGCTTCCGACTGGGTGGATTACTCGCTGGATCAGCAGACGGTGGCGGGGCCGAATGGGACAGCGAAGGTTTCGAGCGCGTATTCGCAGACTTGGACGAACGGCTCGCAGTGGTATCAGACCAACAATCCCAATTCGAATCCCAATGGCGTGCTGACGGGCAACTGGACGCTGACGACGCAAGTGCACGGCAACGGGACGCCACAATGACCGAGCTGACGGAGGAGTTGTTGGCGAACGCGGAGCGGCTGTACCTGGCGGCCCTTGCGCGAGGAAAGGCGAGGTCGACCGTCTATCATGGGGAAGGTGCGAACCCTGCGATTATTTGGCGGGAATGCTTCGCGCAGGAGAACACGAAGTGGCTGACCTGATGAGAAGCGGGAACCCGGCGCTGAACGACAAAGTGTTCCGTGGAGTGCCCGGCGCGCTGGGCGAGACGATGACGCTGGAGGGTACGGTCAACAAGACCGGGATCCTGCTGCTGTGTGCGGTGGCGACCGCGGCATGGACGTGGCATCTGGCGATGAACCCGGATACCCTGCCCCTGGATTACATGTTGCTGCTGGTGGGGCTGTTCGGCGGGCTGATTTTCGCGCTGATCACGTCATTCAAAAAGACGTGGGCTCCGGTGACGGCGCCGATCTACGCGCTGCTGGAAGGCCTGGTGCTGGGCGGGCTGTCGGCGACCCTGGAGCAGCGGTATCCGGGGATCGCGATTGAATCAGTGTGCCTGACCTTTGGGACGATGTTCGTGCTGTTGCTGGCGTACCGGTCGGGGATGATCAAGGTGACACAGAAATTTCGTCTGGGCGTGATTGCGGCGACCGGCGCGATTTTTCTGTTCTACATGGTGGAACTGCTGCTGGGATTCTTTGGAATTCGGTTCGCGTCGGTGAATGGGTCGGGCATTCTGGGTATCGGGATCAGCCTGGTGATTGTGTGCGTGGCGGCGCTGAATCTGGTGCTCGATTTCGATTTCATCGAGAGTGGTGTGACGGCGGGCGCTCCGAAGTATATGGAGTGGTACGGCGCATTTGGGCTGATGGTCACGCTGGTGTGGCTGTACCTGGAGATGCTGCGGCTCATGGCGAAGCTGCGGGGGAGAAGGTAGCCGGTAGCCTGTAGCGGGTAGACAGGACCAGATTAGCGGCGTTTTTCGAGGGGGTGCGCCCTAACGAGGCCTGCGCCTTCGCGGATAGTGACGATCTGATCGGCGTTGATGTTGGTCAGGTGATCGACTGCCCCCGAGGGCCAGTGGACTTCGACCACGTCGGCTTTGGTTGAGGAGCCAAGGCCGAAGGTGAGCACGAGCTCGCTCGAGGAGAGGTAGCTGGAGCCGCTGCGAAGCATTTGTTTTTGCGATGTGCCGGCGGATTTGACGGAAACCTCTGCGCCGATGCCGTCGCGATTGGATTTTGTGCCGATGAGCTTCACTCGGAGCGCGTGATTCGTTGAACCCTGATTAAGAAAGAGCGCGGCGGGACCGGCGTTGGTGGTGATGACGATGTCGGGTGCGCCATCGTTGTTGATATCGCCATAGGCTGCGCCGCGGGCGACGCGGGCTGCATCGAAGGACTGACCCATGGTTGCGGCGACGTCCTGAAACCCTTTGCCGCCGAGGTTGTGGTAGAGGTGGGGCGGCTCGGCAAAGTGAATGCGCTGCTGGATGCGCTCGATGCTGTCATCGAGATGACCGTCGGCGACGTAGAGATCGGGCCAGCCGTCGAGGTCGTAATCGAAGAAGAAGCAGCCGAAGCCAAGGGTGAGGATACTGGAGCGGCCGACCTCGGAGGTGGGCGCAACGTCGACAAAGAGGCCGTTGTGCTCGTTGTGGTAGAGGCCGATCATCTGGTTGGAAAAATTGGTGATGACGAGGCTGGGGTAGCCGGAGCGGTCGTAGTCAGCGGCATCGATGCCCATGCCGGCGCGCACGACACCGTCTTCGCTGTAGGCAATGCCGGCGGCCACGCCCTGCTCAGTGAATGTGCCGTTGCGGTTGTTGATGTAGAGCTTGTTGGGCTGGGTGTCGTCGCTGATGGCGATGTCGGGCCAGCCATCCTGATTGGCGTCGAGGATGGCCACGCCAAGGCTTTTGGAGGTGGGATCGTAGAGGCCGGCTTTTTTCGTTACGTCGGTAAAGGTGCCGCTGCCGTTATTGCGCCAGAGGCGGGCGGATGCGCCGGGGTAGGTCTCGGGCGTGCAGTAGGACTTGGTCTTGCCGTCCATGGTGCAGTAGAGGTCTTTTTCGGGGGACCACCGGACGTAGTTGGTGACGAGGAGGTCGAGGCGGCCGTCGCGGTCGTAATCAACCCAGGCGGCGCTGGCACTGAGCTCGGGCGCGGTGATCAGGCCGGCTTTCTTTGTGACGTCGGTGAATGTGCCATTGCCATTGTTACGAAATAAATGATTCTGACCATACGCTGTTACAAATAAGTCGTCGTAGCCGTCGTTGTCGTAGTCGCCGACGGCGACGCCCATGCCGTACATGGGGATGGCGAGGCCGGCCTTTTTGGTGACGTCGGTGAAGGTGCCATCGTGGTTGTTGTGGTAGAGCACGGGCGTGGAGACATGGCCGGGATGGCCGGGCCAGCCGGTTCCGTTGGCGACGAAGATGTCCTGCCAGCCGTCGTTGTCGTAGTCGATGAAGGCGACGCCGGGGCCCAAAGTTTCCGGGAGGAATTTTTTGCCGAAGGCGCCGTTGTTGTGGACGTAGCGGATGCCGGCTTTTTGGGTGACGTCGGTGAAGTGGATAGGGCCGGAGGCGGCGTTCGTTCCGGGGGCGGCGGTTAAGGCGAACGGGATGGCTGCTGCGAGAAGCGCGGCCAGGGCAAATGCGCGGAGGGGAAGCATCGAAAAGATATGGTAATGGGTTCGCGGCGATGCTGACATCCACCCGCGGGTGGATAGAGCGAGGAAACGCCTCGAAACGCAGAATGGATCAGCCGCCCATCCTTAGTGGCTGGGTGAGTAGAGGGCGAAGACGGCTCCCTGGGGATCGGCGACGACGGAGAAGTTGCCCGCGCCTTCAATGGCCATGGTGGGGACGAGGACCTTTGCGCCGAGCTGCGCGGCCTTCGCGGTCTGAGCTTCGCAATTGGCGGACTGGATGTAGGCCAACCAGTGGGGCGGCACGTTGGGCTGGAGGTGGCGCGAGGGCGGAAGTCCTCCGATGAATTCGCCGTGGTTCTTAATGTGGAGATAGCCGTCGGGGTCGTTGTCTTTGCCGAGGGTGAATTCCCAGCCGAAGACGGAGCCATAGAATTTTGCGGCGCGGTCGCGGTCAGGGGTCTGGAGATCGGCCCAGCAGAAGGCGCCGGGCTCGGCATAGACGCGAACGCCGTGATGGTGGCCGGGCTGGAAGATGGCGAAGACGGCGCCCGCGGGATCCTGAATGACCGCCATGCGGCCGACGTTGGGAACATCGAAGGCGGGAGACATGGGATTGCCGCCGTGTTCAAGGATGGTGGCGACGGTCGCGTCAGCGTTGTCGACCGAGATGTACATGAGCCAGTTGGGCGGAATGCCCATCTGACGCTCTTCGGCCTTCATGGTGTAGGCGCCGGCGGTATCGCGGCCGTTGAGGCGGAACATGGTGTACATCATGTCCGGCCCCATGGGCATGTCCTGGGACTCCCAGCCGAGGAGTGACGAGTAGAACTGCGCGGCAGCGGACTGGTCGCTGGTGGAAAGCTCGAACCACACGAAATTGCCGGCGGGATGTTGGTCGAAGTTGGCCATGGCGGAAATTGTAGGCGGGATGAGCGTGGGTTGAGGATTAAATTCTCGCGGCTCTGTGTCTCCGGAAGAGATTCCTGGTTCCGATGCTCTTCAGGATGACCGAGTGCGACGTTTGCGGAGGAGGACGCGGCAGTCCTGACGCCAGTGCTCGTCGACCGCGATGAGTTCCCAGGGAATGGTGGGTGCCAGAGCGCGGAAGATGGTTTCGTTGGCAGGGTGAATGTGCAGGGCGGGGGCGACGCAGTAGAGCAGCGGGTCGTCCAGGGAGAGCTCGATGCCAGGAAAGTAGCCGTGGCGGGCGATGTCTCCAGCGCGATGGAGCATGCGGATCCGCGCCCAGTAGTCGATGGCCTGCAGGGGCAAATGGAGGTCGTCGTCAGCCTTGAGCTCGAGAATGGCGAGACGGCCCTGCCGAGTGACGGTGAGAAGGTCGAGCAGTGTGCGATTCGCCGATGCGAAAGAGAAGAGCTGGGAGTAGACGTGAGCATCGCCGAAGTTGGGGTCGATGAGCGAAAGGTCGCGGCGGAGAACGGATTCGAGCCAGCGCTCCGGCTGGAGGCGGAAGAGCGGGTCGCTTGAGGAGGCGGCGGGATGGCGGCCGCGGAAGAGGCGATCGATGAGGTCGAGGAAAAGGTCTTCGGTGGTTTCGTCGAGGAGGGTTTCGCTCGGGCCAGCGCCGAAGGAGATTTGGTTCTGGCGTGTGAAAGAGCCGGGGACAAGGGCGTGGCGGATGCGGGCGTATTCGAGACCGTGGAGAGAGAAGGCGACCTCGGTTGCGGATCGCGGACGGATTTCAGTGTCGGCGAGGAGATCGGCGGGGAGCAGCGCGCGGAGATGGTCGAGGGCGATGGCAGAGCGATCGAGCGCGGCTGCGGGGTCGAAGGCGTGAGGAAGCTGGATAGCGAGGTTGCCGTTGTCGCCGGTAGGGCTGGGGGTGAGTTCGCCGGTGGAGGGGCTGAGTTCAAGGATCTCCCATTGGGCGAGCGCGGGGTTGAGCCAGGCCATGCGAGTGCGGGCGGTCGCAGCGCAACCGAGAGGGACGATGACGCGAAGTCCGTGGACGACGCGGCGGCCGTTGCTGTGTTCGCGGCAGTAGTCAAGCCAGAGAATGCCCAGGGTCAGTGCGCCGTCGATGGTGGCGGGTGGCTCGTCGGGGCCAACGCCGATTATGGCCCATGCTGACTGGCCTTTCGTGAGGAGTCCGCGAGCGTAGGCGGGGCCGAAGCTGTGCTCGAGGTCCATGGCGGAACGGAAGGATGCGGGAGTCCAGCCGGGAAAATGGGTGGCGAGAGCCTGCTCGAGGGTGCGCAGGTACCGGCGGCGGGACGTGTCGCGCGCGGTAGGGGTGCGGAAATCGGGATCGGGGACGAGGGTGAGGGTTTGCGATTTAGTTTGGCCGAAGCGATGGGTTTCGAGGCGGAGGGTGTCGCGGCGCGGCTGGATGGCGGAGATGGTGCGGACGAGATTGCGATCCTCGGACCAGAGATGGAGCAGGCAGCGGCCGTGATCGGCAGAGACGGAGCAACTGGCGAGGCGGAGATCGAAGAGGAGGCGGCCGTCTTCGAGAATCACGGCGTAGGGATGGTCGGCGAGGAAGTCTTCGATGGAGCGGGCGAGCGCGGTGGCAACGGGAGCCGTGGATGGAGCAGCGGGGGGAGGCATCTGCTTCGATGGTCCGCGCCCGCCGCGGCAAGGAGCAAGAGAAAAACTACCAGCCCATACGCTTTCGTAATTCGGTAATGTGGGCGGTGTGGTGGCGGCTGTGCCAGGCGTAGAGGGCAGCCATTTCGGCGAGGGTCTGACGGCCGTTTTCAGAATGGTCGTAGCCGCGCTGCCATTGCTCATCGGTGAGAGAGCGGAGGAGGAGCACCCAGCGGTAGTGCAGCGCGTCGAGGAGACGGAGGGAGAGCTCGGGGGGCGCAGTGCGGGCGTCGTCGAGTTCGGCCCAAAGCTTCTCGTCGTAGCCCTTGACGACAGGCCAGTCCTCCGTGAGGGCGAGGCGGGTGCGGACATAGGCGTTCATGTGGCTGTCGGCTACGTGGTGCACGAGCTGGCGGACGGTCCAGCCGCCTTCGCGGTAGGGAGTGTCAAGCTGAACGACACTGAGGCCTTCGACGGCGGCTCGAAGGTTCTCCGGGAGCGCGGCGAGGGTGGCCAGATGGGAGGCGTGGTCGGAGGGATTGGCTTCGGCGCGGCGGAACTTGCCAATGGGATAACGCGGGTCGGCGGCGGTGGCTTGGGTAGCAGTGCTCATACACGGCAAGGTACACCGCAGGTCAGAGCCGGGACAAGGCGGACTTCAGCGGGTGAGCGCGGTGCACCGCGCTCTGAACGAAATTAAGCGGGGCGGTGGTTCGGCGTGCCGTTGTGCACCTTGTGATGATGGTGGTGATGGTGATGCGACGACGCAAAAGCGGAAGCCGTGAACGCCAGCATGCAGCAGAGGAGGAGGAGCTTCTTCATGGTAATCAGAATGGCACGATTGAGTGTCGACTGTCTGCGGAATTCTGATGAAGAATCAAGGAGGCCATACAACGAAAGGGTTACTGTAGGGTAAGAGCTGGGACAGGCAGGCGTTGAACGGAGAGGGTTAAGCGTGGAGCATAAGCGGTATTTCTTCGAGAAATTTGGGATTACCGAGCGGCTGCTGGAGCGCTGCCTGGGCGAGGCGCTGTCAGCGGGCGGCGATTACGCGGACCTGTACTTCGAGTCGGTGGCGGCGACATCGCTGGGTTTGGATGAGCAGATTGTGAAATCGGCAAGCCAGGGCGTGAGCGCGGGCTGTGGCGTGCGGGTGGTGAGCGGAGAGCGGACAGGGTACGCGTACACCGACGATCTGGCGGCGGACCGGCTGCTGCGTGCGGCGCGGACGGCGGCGCTAATCGCGAGCGGGCCGGCGAAGCAGATGGTGCAGGGATTCACAGAGACGGAGACGCCGAATTTGTATCCGGCGCCGGCGGCGGAGCTGGATACCGATCTGGCGATGAAGCTGGAGCTGGTGATGCGCGCGGATCGCGCGGCGCGGAAGTACGATCCGCGGATCACGCAGGTGCGGGCGAGCTATGCGGACGAGCTGCGCCGGATTCTGATAGCGGCTTCGGATGGGACGTTTGCCAGCGACACGCAGCCGCTGGCGCGGATGAGCGTGTTCGTGATCGCGAAGGATGGGGAGCGGACGTCGAAGGGCAGTTCGGGCGGCGGCGGTCGGGTGGAGATCGGCTACTTTACGGGGGCGAAAGGGCCGGAGCATTTTGCGGAGGAGGCGGCGCGGACGGCGATCCTGCAGCTAAGCGCGGTGGCGGCGCCGGCGGGCGAGATGGAAGTGGTGCTGGGTCCGGGATGGCCGGGAGTTCTGCTGCATGAGGCCGTGGGGCACGGCCTGGAGGCGGACTTTAACCGGAAAAAGACGTCGGCGTTTGCGGGACTGGTAGGACGATCGGTGGCGAGCAGCAAGGTGACGGTGGTGGACAACGGCCGGATGCCGTCGCGGCGCGGGTCGTTGAATGTAGACGACGAGGGATCGGCGACACAGGAGACGGTGCTGATTGAGAACGGCGTGCTGAAGGGTTATTTGAGCGACAAGCTGAGTGCGCGGCTGATGGGGATTCCGAGCACGGGGAACGGGCGGCGCGAGAGCTATCAGCAGATTCCGATGCCGCGGATGACGAACACCTATATGCTGGCGGGGGACGATGCGCCGGAGGACATTATCCGCAGTGTGAAGCGCGGATTGTATGCGGTGAATTTCGGCGGCGGGCAAGTGGACATCACCAGCGGGAAGTTTGTGTTCTCAGCGTCGGAAGCGTACCTGATCGAAGACGGGCGGGTGACGGCTCCGGTGCGGGATGCGACGCTGATCGGCAACGGGCCGGAGGCGCTGAAGCATGTGTCGATGGTGGGCAACGACCTGGCGCTCGATGAAGGGATCGGGACTTGCGGCAAGGACGGGCAGAGCGTGCCGGTGGGGGTGGGCATGCCTACGGTGAAGCTGGACCGGATGACGGTGGGGGGCACCGGGCGGTAGGGGCCCCTCGCTCCGGGCGGGCGCGCTTCGCGCCAGGATGTTGCGTCTCCTGCATGATTGTATTACATTGTGTATGTACATTGTGCGCTACGAGTGGGATGAGTGGAAGAACCGCGAGAACTGGCGCAAGCACGCAATCTCATTTGAAGATGCAGCACTGGTATTCGAGGATGAACTCTGTCTGGTTTATCCGGACCGGGCTGACGAGACCGGCGAGCAGAGATGGCACGCAATTGGGTCTGTTGATTTGGAATTACGACGGAGTGCCGTGCTGCTCGTCGTTCATGCGTACAGGGAGGACAACTATGGCGAAGAAATCATCCGCATCATCTCGGCCCGTGAAACTCGTAAGCATGAGCTCCGAAGATATCAGAAACAGGAAACGCACTGAAAAAGAGCGTCAGTCTCTCCTGCGCATTGCTGCACGACAGGCTGCAGGAGACGATTCTGGCATTGACTTCAGCGACATCCCGCCGCTCACCGACGAGCAGTTGCGGAATATGGTCCGGCTTCGGGATTTCAGGCGGAAGGTTCCGGTGAGTGTTCGCCTGGATCCGAAGGTCCTGGAGTGGCTAAAGTCGAAGGGCGAGGGCCATCTGACGCGGATCAACGACATTCTGCTGAACTTGATGGAAGCTGAGGTCAGCCGCAGGGAATCGGGAGCGAGGCGATGAGCGCGGCCGTCGAAACGCGAACCGATCTGCAGGAACTGGCGGAGTTTGTGGTGGCACGGGCGCTGCTGGCGGGGGCGTCGGATGCGGAGGTGACGATCCGCGAAGGCGATGAGTTTTCGACGACGGTGCGGCTGGGCGAAGTGGAAACGCTGAAGGAATCAGGCTCGCGCGGGATTGGGCTGCGGGTGCTGACGGAGGCGGAGAACGGGTACCGGGTCGCGAGCACATCGTCGAGCGACTTTACTCCGGAAGGCATCGAGCATCTGGTGAACGGCGCGGTAGCACTGGCACACGTAACGTCAGTGGATGCATTCGCAGGGCTGGCCGATGCGGCGGAGTTTGGAAAACTGGGCGGAGATCTGGAGCTCTATCACGAGGACGTGTACTCGCTGCCGATCGAGGAGCGTATTGCGTGGGCGCGGCGCGCGGAGGCTGCGGCGATGGCTGCGGATACGCGGCTGGTAAACAGCGATGGGGCCAGCTTCGATGCGGCGACGGGGCGACGAGTCTTCGCCAATTCGCGAGGATTCATGGGCGAGTACCGGTCATCGTATTGCTCCGTTGCGACGAGCCCGATTGCCCAGGGCGCGAATGGGGAGATGCAGCGCGACTACTGGTGGTCGCAGGCGCGGGCGTTTCGGGATCTGGACCACCCGGAGGCGGTAGGGGCAGGAGGCGGCGCGGCGGACATTACGGATGCTCGATGCCAGGCGAGTGGCTACGCAGCAGGCCCCGGTGGTGTTTGCGCCGGAAGTGGCGCGGGGACTGGTGGGAGCGGTCTTCGACGCGGCGGCTGGCGATGCGATTTATCGCGGTGCGTCGATTTTTGCGGGGAAGCTGGGCGAGCAGGTTGCGGCGTCTGCAGTGACGGTGGTCGATGACGGGACGATTCCCGGAGGCTTCGGAACTTCGCCGTTCGACGCAGAGGGATTGCCGAGCCGGCGGACGGTGATCGTCGAGAAAGGCGTGCTGAAGAGCTACGTGCTAAATACCTATGCGGGGCGAAAGCTGGGGATGAAGAGCACGGGCAATGCGGGTCGGGGGCTGGCCGGGAATCCCTATCTCGACGCGGGAAATTTGTTCCTGGAGGCGGGGAGCCGGGCGGCGGAGGAGATCGTTCGCAGCGTGGAGCGTGGTTTGTATGTGACGCGGATGTTCGGGCAGGGTGTGAACCTGGTGACGGGAGATTATTCGCGCGGGGCGGCGGGGTTGTGGATTGAGAATGGCGAGTTCCTGTATCCGGTGCACGAAATCACGATTGCCGGGAATCTGCGGGAGATGCTGCGGAACATTACGGCGATCGGGAGCGATTTGGTGTTTCGGGGCGCGACGGCGGCGCCTACGCTGCGGGTGGATGGGATGACCATCGCGGGGGCGTGAAGGCAGGTTACAGGGTGCAGGGAATTGGCGGCGGATCTACCAAAGGCGACGCACGCCGAAGGAATCGAGTTGAGTATCGGTGCTGAGGATGGGAATGTCCTCGGCAAGCGCTTGGGCCGCGAGGACGCGATCGAAGGGATCGCGATGATCGCCGGGCAAACGACCGGCACGCAAGGCCGCGGCGGCATTGATGGAGAGGAGAGAATAGCCAGCGGCATCCATCACTTCGAGGAAATCCCTTTCAAGTGCTTCGGCCCCCGGGAGTTTGCCGAGGTGAACCTTGGTGGCAATTTCCCAGGCGGAAGCTGCGGACACGAGGATTTCGTTGGAATCATTTGCAATGATGGACGATGCCCGACGACTGAGCGATTTAGGGGAGAGGACAGCCCAAAGGAGAGCATGCGTGTCCAGAAGAATCTTCACCGCCTGGCCTTGCGAGGTTTCTTAGTGGGCGAGTCTTCGCCATTCCAGAGTCGAAGCTCCTCCTCGGGCAAGGGCTCGAAGAAGGCTTTGCTGAGGGCGAAGCCCGGGGTCTCGAGGGCGCCAAGCCGCTTGCGGGGAACCTTTTGCACTGCCTCGATTTTGGCTACCGGTGTGCGATTGCGGCCCGATGTAATGATGACAGTCTCGCCCTTGCAGGCCTTCTTCACCAGTTCGGAGAGATTGGTCTTAGCCTCGAAAATGGTTGCGGATATCATCAGAGTGAACCTGCTATGTTAGCTTAGCTAAGATTGCAAGTGAGGTCAAGTCACAACGATTTGGCTGAGAGTTGCGGCTATGTTTCCGAATCAAATCCCGTTTAATGCGGCGCGGCCTGCGTGGGAGGAGATTCCCGCGGCGGCTGGGGTGTTTGCGCTGTTTGGGGAGGACGCGCGGGCGGAGCCGTACATCAGCCGGACGCCAAATCTGCGGCGGCGTCTTCGAAGATTGTTAGACGCACGGCCGGATCAGTCGAAGCGGCTGCATCTGGCGGGGCGGGTGGCGCGGATCGAATACGCGCTAACCGGTTCGGATTTTGAGGCCCGGCTGCGCCTTTATGAGGCGAGCTGGTCGGCCTTTGGAGAGCGAGCGCGGAAGCGGCTGCATCTCAAGTCGCCGTCACTGTTACGAATGGCCGTGGAGAACGATTATCCACGCGTATACGTAACCAATCGCGTTACAAAACCGGCGATGGAGGACCTCTATGGGCCGTTTCCGTCGCGGGTTGCGGCGGAACGGTTCAGCGAGGACATGCTGGATCTGTTCAAGCTGCGGCGGTGCGTCGAGGATCTGGCGCCGGATCCCGCCTTTCCGGGGTGCGTGTATTCCGAAATGAAGAAGTGCCTCGCGCCCTGCTTCAAAGGCTGCACGGATGAGCGCTATGAGGAGGAAGCAGCAGGCGGTGCGGGCGTTTTTGCGGACGCGCGGCGGGAGTTTGGTCGAGGCGCTCAGGAAGGAGCGGGACGGGGCGTCGGAGCTGACGGAATTCGAAAAGGCTGCTGAGATGCATGGGCGGCTGACGAAGGCGGAGGCCGTGGCGGCGGCAGCTCCTGAGGTGTGCGGGCGACTTGCCCATCTGGATGGCGTGGTGGTGCAGGCGGCGGCCGAGGCGGAGCATGTGGCCCTGTTCCTGCTGGAGCGCGGTTCGCTGCGCGGGCCGGCACTGTTTTCGGTGGCGGGGATGCGGCACGCGAACGAGGCGGCGGGATCGACGTCGCTGTATGCGCAGCCGGTGGCCGTGATGGAGGCGGTTCCGCTCGAAGGTTCCGTCGTCACGGTAGCCTCCCGGGACGAACTGGAGCAGAGACTCGAGACAGCCCTCGCGGAGCTGGCTCCTCCCACGACGCGCAAGACCAAAGACAAGGGTCGCAGCGGAGAGGCGGCGGATTATCTGTGCCTCTTCAGCCGGTGGTATTACCGTCCCCAGGCGAAGCGGGTGGGGGAGATTGTATTCGCGAGTGAGGACGGAAAGGTTCCCGCGAAGGCCGTGCTGCGAGCGGTTTCCCGCGTGTATCAAAAACAGGTAGCAGGCACCAGGCAATTTGAAGAGGCAATCGGGATCAGGAGTCAGGGAATCGTGACCAGGGAACTAGGAACCGGAGAGGGAGAACGGGAACCGGGATAGGGCCGGTGCGCGGCTCAGGCGAGAAAAAGCACCGGAGATCACGAGGATCTCCGGCGTTTGGGAGGACAACAAGCTTGTTGGGCTGGGCTATTCCAGGCGAGGAAGACCCAGCCAATGTAAATCATTTTTCCGCTGCGAGTACAGCGACGCCATACCCCGGCAGATCGACCGCTGTGACTGCGGCTCCCTGGCTCCCGATGAGATCGCGCATGGGCGTGGGCAACGAGACGTGCTCTTCGCTGGTGTTGTGATTGATGAGGATGAGGACGGTTTTACCGTCACCGGAGCGGCGGCAAACCTCAACGCCTTTGGGGGCGCCCGCCAGGATGGGGTGGACCCCGACCCGTTCGAGCATGTGCGAGGTCAGCAGATCGAGCGTCGCAGGATCGAGCCACGCCCCGACATACGTGATCCGGCCTTTGCCCACCGCGCGCGTGATCACTGCGGGCTGATCGTCAAGCCAGCCGTTGCTCTTGCCGTACTTCGCCATGACCTGCGTCTCCGGCGACTGAACGCTGAGCTGTTCTGCCCAAATGTTCGCTGTGCCATTGGCGCTGCCGGCGATGACCGGGACGTCGGAGTCGAGCGCATAAAACTGATCGACGCGCCCACCCAGAAAGGACGCCAGCGGTCCGGGTTGGCGCTCGGGCTGCAGGGCGTTGAATTCGTCTTTCATGCCGCTGCGTGGGCCGAGCAGGAGATGGCCGCCGTTGCGGACGTACTCCATCAGACGGTCGGCGGTTTTCTGCGAGATGACGTTGAGCCCAGGCAGCACCAGCGCTTTGTAGCCGTCGAAGGGTGTGTCGATGGAGATGATGTCGACGGACTGCGATTGCTCGCGGAGGGGGCGATAGAAGGCGAGCATTTCGCCGACGGGATCGAAATTGGCGGAGTGGCGCTGAAAGGTGATGGCCCAGCGGCTGTCGAAGTCGTTGACGAGGGCGACCTCGGCGTGGGGTGAGGTGCCGGCGAGGGCCGGACCGGCTTTGGCGAATTCTTCGCCGACCCTTTGAATTTCGTCATAAACCGGAACGGGTGTGCCGTCGGCGCCGACGAGAACGCCGTGGTATTCCTCCTGGCCGTTGGGAGCACTGCGCCACTGCCAGTATTCGACGGTATCAGCACCGTGGCCGATGGCCTGCCAGGCCATGTCGCGCACCTGGCCCTTCAGCAACGGCGTGTTGGTCCTGCGCCAGTTGACGAAGGCGGGCTCGGTTTCCATCACCCAGAAATTTTTGTTCTTGTAGCCGCGGGTCAGGTCATGCGTGGCGCCGTTGGAAATGTAGTCGAAGTGATCGGAGTCGATGTAGTCGTCCCATGCGGCGATGTCGAGGACGCTGTGGACGGTGTACTCGTCGAAGCCGTCGAACCAGCCCATGGTGTTGGTGGTGATGAACTGGCGCGAATCAGCGTGGGGCCGGATGGCGGAGATCTGATTTTCTGAGTAGCTTTTCCAGGTGTCGCTGACGAAGCGTTTCCATTCGAGCAGGAGTGCGGGGTTCTCACCTTTTTCGTGCACGGGGATTTCGTCGAAGTTGTCGTAGGTCTGCGACCAGTAGGCGGTGGCCCAGCGACGATTGAGCTCGGCGATGGTTCCGTACTTTTTCTCCAGCCAGCGATGGAATTGCTCGCGTGCGGTTGGGTCAAAGGAGGGCGCGGCGTATTCGTTGTCGAGCTGCCACCCGACCACGTTGGGGTTGTGCCCGAAGTGGAGAGCCATTTGCTCGGCGATCGCGTGGGCGAACTGTCGGTATTTGGGATCGGTGAAGGAGAACTGCTGGCGATTGCCGTGCTCGTCGCGTTGGCCTTCGTTGTCGACGCGGAGGGTCTCAGGATATTTGGTGGTGAGCCATGCGGGCGGGGCGGCGGTTGGAGTGCCGAGCACGACGCAGATGTGATGTTTGCCGGCGAGGGCAATGGCGCGGTCGAGCCAGCCAAAGTCGTAGTTGCCCTCCGACGGTTCCATGGTGCTCCAGGCAAATTCGCCGACGCGCACGACGTCGATGTGGGCGGCCTCCATGAGCGAGAGGTCGTGATCCCACTGCGATTCGGGCCATTGCTCGGGATACCAGGCGGCGCCGAGCAGCAACGGCGGCTTGTCAGAGTAACTCGTGGCCTGGGAGTAGAGGTGAGGGGTGGCAGCGATAAGGAGAGCGGTGAAAACGCTTGCAGCGAGGCGGCAGGAAAGGCGCATTTTAGATTCCCTTCGTTCCAGGTGAATCGATGGATCAGGCGCTCGGACTCGATAAGAGGCCGAATGCGCGCCAACACAGCAATCTACGTGGCGGACAGATGGGAAGCAAGGCTGGGCATCCCGGATGGGGAGACGTTCTTACGAGCGGGGCGCTGGGGGCGAGGGGATGAGACAGGTGCGCGCGGAGAGGATGACGAGGGCGATCCAGAGCAGGTCCGCGCCGAGGAGGTGGGACATTTGCAACCAGGTGGGAGCGAGGAGGGCTACATCGGCGATGCCGAGGAGGTACTGCAGAGCGAGGAGGAGCAGGACTCCCATGGCGAGGGTCCGATTGGCGGAGCCGCGCAGACTGCGGAGGATGAGCCAGACGATAAAAACGCCGGCGATGAGGCTGATGGCGGGATGGAGCCAACGAATCTGGAGAAGCCAGGAGCTGCCGGAGGAGAAATCCTGCGCGATGGCGGTGAGGAGATTGTGCGCTGGGTAGAGCGTGTCGCCGAGGGCTGCGAGAGAACCGGTGACGCCAACGATGAGCGTTGCGATAAGGCCGGTGAGGGCGAGCCGCGGTGCGTGGAGGGCGAGAGTTCCGCGCATGGCTCCGGCGCGGCGAGCGAGGAAATGCGCGGTGAGGGCGAGCGCGGCGAGGAGCAGGAGTGTATTGGTGAGGTGCAGGCCCAGGTAAACGGCGCGAGAAGGCGAGCGGTCCTGCGCGGTATGGCCGAGGAGGACAAGAAGCGCGCCGAGGAGCGCTTCGTTGAGGGTGAGGATGAGGACGGCTACGGCACAGGCGCGAGCGAGGTGACGGCGCGGGACGGCGATGAAGGTCCAGATAACAAGGGCGAGGACGCAGAGGAGGTCAATGCCGCTGGTAGCGCGATGCGCAAACTCGATCAGGGTGGTGACGGCGGGATGATGCTGGACCACGGTTCCATTGCAGAGAGGCCAGTGGTCGCCGCAGCCGGCACCCGAGCCGGTGGCGCGAACGGCGGATCCCCAGACGATGACGGCGACGTTGTAGGCGAGGACGCCCCAGGCGAAGCGGCGGAGCGCGCGCGGGGGATGCGTGGCAGGCGCGCGGCCGGTGGTGGCGGTGGGGGTCACGCGGGAAGGTCCGAAACTCGATTTTAGTCCACGGAGACGCGCGGTGTGGCAGTGCGTTCAGCCGCGGCTGGAGGGGGGTTTCTTTCTCTTTTTTATGTTGCGGCGCAGGGCAATGGCGGATTTGTCGTCGAAGAAAACGGCCGGAGAGACGTGAAAGCGCCGGCTGAGGCGGGCGATGTGGCCGCGGTTGAGCTGGCGTCTCCCAAACAGGATGAGTGAGGCGGAGGCCTGAAAGCCAAGTTCGGGAGTGATCTTGCCCTGCGAGACCCCGTTCCGTTCCATCAGCAGGCGCAAAACCTCGACGGAGCGGGCTTCGGGAAGCGGGTAGCGGGAGGTTTCGTATTGCTCGATGAGGAGGGTGAGGAGATCGATGGCCTCCTGCTCGCCGGCAGTGGGCTTTGGTTTCGAAGTGAGACTGAAGAGGGTGCGCGTGTATTCGGCGAGTTCCTCGTCGGAGCGAAGGAGGCGGGGAGCTCCGCGGCGGATCATCTCAACGGGATCGGCGAGGGTCTTGCTCATCGGATGGCCCCTTTTTTGGCTTGCCGGGCTTTGGCTGAGGCGGATTTCTTTTTCATGTTGCGGTGCAGGGGAATCGCGGATGTCTCGTCGAAGAAGGCGGCGGGGGAGACGCGAAAGCGCTTGCTGAGGCGAGCAATGTGGCTGCGCGTGAACTGGCGCTCGCCTCTGAGGACCTGCGAAGTGACTGCCGTGCAGCCAAATTCAGGCGTGAGCGAACTCTGGACGAGGCCGTTCCGTTTGAGGAGCTGACGCACAACCTCCGTGGGGCTGCCTTTGGGGGCGGGGTAAGGTGCGGTTTCGTAGTGCTCGATGAGGAAGGCGAGCAGGTTGATGGCTTCCAGCTCCGCGGCGGTGGGCTTTGGTTTTGCTCTTAGGGTGAAGAGGGCGCGGGTGTACTCCGCGAGTTCTTCGTCAGAACGGATGACGCGGGGGGCGCCGTGGCGGATCATCTCAACGGGATCGGCGAGTTTTGTATTCATTGGGGGACAACTCCTTTGTCCCAATTCGCGGTGTTTTCGTATTGCTTATGGGTGAGGAAGGAGCGAATCCAGATGTGCCCTTCGGCCATCCGGCCATTTTGCCCGTGCGAGTAATGAATGGTGGTCACCAGCCGGTAAAGGCTCCGGTGAATCCGGAAGATGACGTAGTCGCCGACGAAGTCGACATCGGCGAAGTTGTCTCTAACGTCAGCCGGACTGCGCCATTGCGCGCCTTTGGCGACGGATCGCCAGGCTACGATCTGTTTAGCCGCAGCCGGGAACCCATCGACCGCTTCCTTCAGGTACTTTCCAGTGACCACATGCATGGTGCTTTCCCGCCTAGTCTTCACGAAGCATAGTTTGCAGGATGCAATGTGTCCAGATTACTTTCGGTGTCGTTTGCCGCGGCGATGACGCGTTGGGTTATCCGGCGGCGAGTTCTTTGGCACGCTGGGTCGCCCGCATGACGGCTTTGATGAGGGTGACGCGCAGGCCGCCTTCTTCTAATTCGAGAATGCCGTCGATGGTGCAGCCCGCCGGCGTGGTGACCGCGTCCTTCAAAAGAGCAGGGTGGTAGCCGGTTTCAAGAACCATTTTGGCCGCGCCGTACGTCGTTTGGGCGGCGAGCAGGGTGGCAATGTCGCGGGGGAGACCGACCTTGACGCCAGCTTCGGCGAGCGATTCAAGAATGATGTAGATGAAGGCAGGGCCCGAGGCGGAGAGGCCGGTGACGGCGTCCATGTGCTTTTCGTCGACGACGACAGTGCGGCCGACCGCGGTGAAGAGGCTTTCGGCGAGCGCCATATGCCGCGGCTCGACATAGCGGCCGCGGCAGAGCGCGGAGATGCCTGCGCCGAGCATCGACGGGGTATTAGGCATGGCGCGGATGACGGGGACTTCTTCAACGGCGGCGCGCTCGATGGCCTCGGTACGGACCGAGGCAGCGAAGGAGATGAGGAGTTTGTCGGCGGTGAGGGCGGGGCGGATTTCTTCGACGAGCGCGGGGACCTGAAACGGCTTGACGCCGATCAGGATGACGTCGGCCTTGCCGGCGATAGCGACGTTGTCGGTCGAGACTTCGATGCCCCACTGCGAAGAGAGCGCGGCGGCGCGCTCGGCGTGGGCGACGGTGGCGAAGAGGCGGTCGGGCGAGAGGATCTGTTGCTTGAGGAACGCCTGAAGAAGAATGCCGCCCATTTTGCCGGCGCCGAGGACGGCGACGCGGGATTTCGAGAGATCGGACATGGTGATTTCAGGATAGCGTCTTCGGAGCCGGGAGCCGGGAGCCGGGAGCCGGGAGCCGGGAGCCGGGAGCCGGGAGCCGGGAGCCGGGAGCCGGGAGCCGGAGCCAAGACTATTTCTGCATTCCGATCCAGGCCGTGATCCTCGCGTCGAGGACGTCGAGGGGCAGTGCGCCGGAGTCAACGACCTGGTCGTGGAAAGCGCGGAGGTCGAATTTTGGGCCTAACGCTTTTTCTGCGCGGGCGCGGAGTTCGAGGATTTTCAGCTGGCCCATCTTGTATCCCAGCGCCTGAGCGGGCCAGGCGATGTAGCGGTCGCACTCGGCGTTGACGGTGGCGTCATCGAGGCCGGAGTGGGCGTGGAAGTAATCGACCATCTGCTGGCGGGTCCAGTGGTCGGAGTGGACGCCGGTGTCAACAACCAGGCGGACGCCGCGAAAGACGTCGGCTTCGAGTCGGCCGAAGTCGGAGTAGGGGTCCTGATAGAAGCCGATGTCCTTGCCCAGGCGCTCGGCATAGAGTCCCCAGCCTTCGGTGTAGGCGGTGTAATGGAGGTATTTGCGGAAGGTGGGCAGGCCGGTGAGCTCCTGGGCGATGGAGATTTGCAGGTGATGGCCGGGCAGGCCTTCGTGGTAGGCGACGGATTCAACGTTGGCGAGGGAGCGGTGTTCGAAGTCGTAGGTGTTGACGAAGACGGTGCCGGGGCGGGAGCCGTCGGGCGTGCCCTGCTCGTAGTAGGCGGGGGCCTGATCTTTTTCCATGAAGGCGGGGACGGCTGCGACGGTTAACGGAGCTTTCGGCAGGCGGTTGAAAAGCTCGGGGAGTTTGGGGCGCATCTTGTCGATGTCGGCACGGTAGAGGTCGAGGAGGGCTTCGCGGCTGGTGGGATGGAGTTTGGGATTGGCATTGATGGCTGCACGGAGGGCAGCAACGTCGGCGTAGCCGAGCTTCTTTGCGATCACGAGCATGTCAGCTTCGTCCGCGGCAACCTGGTCTTCGCCGATCTTGTGAATCTGCGCAGGGGCGAGGTCGGTGGTGGTGCTCTGCTTGACGCGGAAGGCGTAGTACGCGTCGCCGTCAGGCAGGGACCAGACGCCGGGATCGGCGCGGCCAGCGGGGATGTAGGCGGCCTGGAGGAATCGGGCAAAGCGCTGGTAAGCGGGGTAGACCTGTTTGGCGATGGCGGCGAGGACTTCGTCGTGGATGCGGGTCTGGTCCGCGGCGGCGATGGTGGCGGGGAAATTCTTGAGCGGCTGCGCGAACGGGCTGTCTTCAGGCTTTTGCGCGAGGAGCGCGTTGACCTGGACGAGGACTTTTTCGAGCAGATATTTGGGCGGGACGCGCTGGTCGTCGATGCCCGTGAGCATGTTGTCGGAGACCTGGCGAAAGGCTGTGGGGATTTTGTTGAGGCGCGCGATGTAGTCGTCGTAATCCTTGACAGTGGTGAAGCTGAGGCGCGGGACGAGCTGCGGCAGGGAGAGATGGAGGCCGCTGAACTGGTTGACAGGCATCTCCCAGGGTTTGAAGGCTGACTCTTCCTGGTCTTCGATCAGCTGGCGGACCATGAGGTCTTTGCTGAGGACTTCCTGATCGGTGAGGCCAGCGGGGTCGATTTCGCCGAGCTGGCGGAGATAGCCTCGCCCGCGCGCGAGTTGCTGGTTGTAGGCCTCGACGGAGTAATCGCTGAGCTGATCGTTGAACCGCGTGTCGCCGATGGTGGAAGCAAATTCCGGGGAGTGGCTGAGACGGTCTTCCCAGATTTGGGCGAAAAGGTCGCTAAGGGCTTTGCGGCGGGATTCGACGTCAGGAGAGGCGGCCGCGGCCTGTGCGGCAAGCGGGCGCGGGGCAACCGGCAGGACGCAGAGGGCGACGAGAAGAAGCTGGGCGAGGACGGCAGAGAACTTGCGCAGTTTCATGGCAGGGTACAGGGTACAGGGTGCAGGGCACAGATTGCTGTGATGAGAGATTTGCTGTGATGAGAGATCTGTGCAAGTGCGGAACTAGCCTGGCGTCTTGATCCCCTTGCGAAGCATCTCGATGGATTTATCCAGCCGAGCGGCGCGGGTTTCTTCCTTTTTGGCCTCGGTGATCCAGCGGCAATATTCCTTGCGATTGGTATAGCTGAGCGAGTCAAAGAAGACTTGCACGCCGTGCTTCTTCATCAAGCTGGCGAGATCGGCGGGCACTTCGACGGTGCGTTTTCCTTCGTCCTTCCAAATCGCGACTTCGACTCTGTCGCCGAGCTGCTTGCCGGTCTGTTCGCGGATGGATTTGAGGATGCCGAGCATGTGCTGCTGGGCGCCGCAGCGCATCAGGGAGCCCGCGTAGGGGACGCCGTCAAAGGTGGCTTTGACGGGAACTCTGTCTTTCGCGCCAAATTCCTTTTCGACATCGTAAGGGAAGACGACGAAGGCTCCGCCGCCGGGGCCCGGTTCGATTTTCGCCGTGAACTGGTATTTCCTCATGGCGAATATTCTGCCTGAATTCGCTGGCACTGAGGAGGCGGCGGAAAGAATTCAGCGAGGATCGTCAACAGAGAACGCGGGGTGGCTGGAATCGAGAAGGCGATAGAGGGTGGAGCGGCTGATGCCCAGCATTTTGGCGGCGCGGACTTTGTTGCCATTCGCGCGGGCGAGGATGCGGGTGATGTGGTGAAGGATGGCGCGGTCGAGATTGGGATCGTCGACACGGGGATCGACGGGCGCGGGGGTGGCCTCCGGAACCGGCCACTGCAGGCGAGGGATGTCGATGGGCCGGATCCATTGGCCTGGGCATTCGAGGGCGGCGGCAACAATAACGGATTCCAGTTCGCGGACATTGCCCGGCCAGGTGTGAGTGATGAGGCGCGTGAGAGCGCCGGGGGCGAAGCCGCGTATCGGCTTGTCGTGCTGCTGGCACCAGGTCCGGAGAAATAACCCGGCGAGCAGTGGGATATCGTCCCTGCGGTCGCGCAGGGGAGGAACGGAGAAGCGAATGGCGGTGAGGTGACTGGCCAGATCGGAGCGGAACGATCCGGCAGCGGCCAGGCGGCGGAGGGGTTGGGAAGAGCCGGCGACCAGTTGCAGAGGCGCGGAGACAGCGATGGTCCTGATTCGCTCGTGGGCGGCGCGCTCGAGGAAATCACGCAGGCGACGCTGTTGTTCAGGGGACAATTCGTCGACGCGCGAGAGATAAGCGAGGCCGGCGCGTGCCTCCTTCCAGAGCGTTCGGGAATCGTCGAGAAATTCGGCGGCAACGCAGGGAACAAACGGTCCCGAGGCGGCTGGCCCGAGCCGGTGCAGCGTGCGGGCGGCGAGCATCTTACCGGAACCCTGTTCGCCCTCCACGTTCACCAGACGAAAATAGGGAGCCGTGGACCGCATGCGCGCGAACAGGTGCTGCATGATGAGGCTGCGCCCAGCCATGGGACCCAGCATCCACTGCTCCGGCTGGAGCGTAATCGGCTGAAGAGCTTCGGGGTCGAGGCCATTGGAGGCAGACAGCGCCTCGGGCTTCAGCCCATCTGTTTCGGTCTGTGCGAGATACACGGTACGCTTCCGTCCTGCTGTCGGGCTTATCGGCAGAAGCGGACGGGAGATGAACGCAGAGGCAGCACCGGTAACCATCGCAGGGCCGGCGCCTGGCCGTGCTGGTTTTAGCTGACAGCGCCCGCGCGCGAGGAAGGCTGATCGGAGAAGATCTTGCCGTCGCGGATGTGCACCACACGATGCGCGTATTCCGCAATATCCTGCTCGTGCGTCACCAGGACGATGGTGTTGCCCTTGCGGTGCAGATCGTCGAACAGCGCCATGATCTCCTCGCCGGTTTTCGAGTCGAGGTTGCCGGTGGGCTCGTCGGCGAGAATGATCGACGGGTTATTGACCAGCGCGCGGGCCACGGCAACGCGCTGCCGCTGTCCGCCGGAAAGCTCGTTCGGCTTATGGTTCATGCGCGCTTCAAGGCCAACTGCGGCAAGAGCGGCTTTGGCGCGGGTGTCACGCTCTTCCGCCGGCGTGCCGTTATAGATCAGGGGCAGCTCGACATTGTGCAGCGCCGTCGCTCGCGCCAGGAGATTGAAGGTCTGGAAGACGAAGCCAATTTCCTTGTTGCGGATGCGCGCCAACTCGTCGTCATTCAGTTCGCTGACCAGGTGGCCATTGAGCCAGTATTTGCCCTGGGATGGCGTATCGAGACAACCGATCAGGTTCATCAGCGTGGATTTGCCCGACCCGGACGGGCCCATGATGGCCACATACTCGTTGCGCCGGATACGCAGGGAAATTCCCTGCAGCGCCTGGACCTGCTGTTCGGAGCCCATGTCGTAGGTCTTCCAGAGGTCTTCGACCACGATCATGTCACCCAGGGAGGCGCCGGACGCGGGCCGGAGTTCCGCTTCGGTTGATGTTTCTGCCGCCATTAGGACTCCTGTTGCCATGCTGATTTGTACGCGCTCACGAGGACCCTGGTTCCCAGCTTACGTTCCCAGCTTACGACGAGGACGACGAACTCGTGGTTGTGGGAGCAGCGAGCGTGGTGTCCTGCTTGACCAGCGCCCCTTCTTTCAGGTCGCGCAGCACGTGATAGGTGCCGGTGACGATGCGGTCGCCGGGCTTGATGCCGCTGGTGACTTCGATGTCGGTGGCCCCGGTAATGCCCGTGGTGACGGGCACGAAGTGGACGCGATCCTTGCCGTTGGTTTTGGAGACCACGAAGACGCCCTGCACCTGCTGTGAGTTTTGCTGAGAGCTATTCGTAGCGGCAGAGACGGTCTGCGTTTTCGAAGAGCTGCCCTCTTTGAGCTGCTTCGGATCACGCATCGTCAGTGCCTGGATGGGAATCGCGACAATGTCATCTTTATGCGCAGTCGTGATTTTCGCGGTGGTGGAGAGGCCGGGGCGCAGCTCATCGTTCGGCTCGTCGAGGGTAACGACTACTTTGAAGTCCTTGGCTTCCTCCACACCGCTGGTGGACTGGCTGGTAGAGACGCCGGTAGAGCGCAGGAGGGCCTGATCGCCGACCTCGGTCACGTGGCCTTTGAAGACTTTGCCGGGCAGAGCGTCGACGGTAACGTCGGCTTCCTGGCCATCCTTGACGTTGACGATGTCGGTTTCGTCGACCTTGACCTCGGCGGTGATCACGGACATGTCGGCAAGGGTCATGAGCGTGGAGCCCTCGGCGTTCTGGATCCCGGTAACGACCATTTCGCCCTGGCGGATGGGCTCATTGGTGACGATGCCATCGAAGGGAGCGACGGCGATGGTGCGGTTGAGGAGGTCCTCGTTGACCTTGAGGTCAGCGACCTGGGTTTGGAGATGGCCGCGGGCCGAGGCGGTATTGGCTCTGGCCTGGGAAAGGCCGGCAACCGCCTGGGCGAGGGAGGCGACGTCCAGATCGTAGGCGGCTTTTTTGGCGTCGAAATCCTGTTTGGACATGACCTGGGCCTGGAAGAGGGCCTTGGCGCGGTCATAGTCGAGCTTTTTCTGCTCGAGATCGGCCTGGGCATGCTCGACGTTGGCCTGGGCGGTTTTTTCCGCGGCGATGTAGGAATTGATGTCGGTGCGGTAGGAGGCGATGGTGGCCTGCTGCGCGGTGACATTGGCTTCCTGCTGGACGTTCTCGATGGTGGCGACGACCTCGCCTTTCTTAACATGGTCGCCTTCATTCACGTAGAAGTGGGTGACGCGGCCCATGGCGTTGGCGCCGACGTTGACGTAAGTCTTAGGCCTGATCTGGCCCGTAGCGCTCACGATGGAAACCAGGTTCTCCTTCGCGACGGTTCCGATCAGGACCTTGGTGTAGCCGGACTGTGCCCGAACGATAGTGAGCCCCACGACCGCGGCGAGAACCACGACGGCAGCAATAATGATAAGAATCTTTTTCAAAGCAGTATTTCCTTCGCGAAGGGTTACGCAATCGCAGTGGTGGTGGTTCCCCCGGGATCCCCAACGACGCCATCGGCCATGCAGCGATCTTCCTGGCGGGCGAGTCCCTTTAGCTGGAACATTCGAGGTGGCTCCAGGGGTTCGACGCCTGCAGGGCGCGGCCGGTGAGATGCCGGAGAAGATTTCCACGCCATGATAACAGGTTGGGGGTCGAATTCGTCTGTCATATGGGGTTACGCAGGGGCTGGGCGGAGGGGGTTTCCAGGCATAAGGATTTGCTTGAAAGGCCTGCTCCAGGCTCGTAGAATTGAATGCGCCCCCCAAGGAGTAGCATCGGCCTATGTCCGGGAATCGATTCTCCCTCTGTTCCGCGATCCTGATTGCATTGCTGGCCGGTGCCGGAAGTGTGGCAGTCCACGCGCAGTCCCAGGCCCCATCCTCGACTCCGAACGCCCAGGACTCGACGCAAAACCAACAGGACAATCAGGATCCTCTCAAGAGGCAGCTCTCCGACAAAGAGCGCTTCAAGCAACAGAAGGAACTGAAGCAGGAAATCGGGACAGCTTACAAGAAGTGGCTGGACGAGGATGTCCGCTGGATCATCACGGACCAGGAGAAAAAGGCGTTCATGAGCCTCAGCAACGACGAGGAGCGGGACGCTTTTATCGAGCAGTTCTGGCGGCGCAGGAATCCCAATCCCGATTCACCCGAAAATGAGTTTCGCGAGGAGCATTACCGGCGGATCGCCTACGCCAACGAGCACTACGCCGCCGGCAAGCCGGGTTGGATGACGGATCGCGGACACATCTACATCGCTTTTGGTCCGCCCGACAGCACCGATTCACATCCCAGCGGCGGCAATTACGAGCGCCCCATCGAGGAGGGCGGCGGAGAGACCTCGACGTACCCCTTCGAAACCTGGCACTACCGTTATATCGAGGGGATCGGGGAAAACATCGACATCGAGTTTGTGGATTCGTGCATGTGCGGCGATTACCACATGACTATCGACCGGTCCGAGAAAGACGCCCTGCTCCATGTTCCCAATGCGGGCCAGACGCTCTATGAAGAGATGGGCATGGCGAAAAAGGCAGACCGCTTCAAGGGTGGAATGGAAGACCTGGGACCGGGACCGAACAGCACAACGAATCAGAGCAAGGAATTCGATCGCATGGAGCTGTTCGCGAAGCTCGAGGCGCCCCCGGAGATCAAGTTCAAGGACATGGACCTGGCGAGCTTTCTTTCCAGCCACAAAGTCCTGAATGGGCCCTTCTTCCCCTTCGAGGTGCGCACCGATTTCGTGAAGGTGACCGACGACACGGTGCTGGTGCCCATCACTCTGCAGATCAAGAACCGCGACATCACGTTCACGACCAAGGACGGGGTTTCGAAAGGCGACGTCAGCATCATCGGCCGCATTTCAACGATTACCGACCGCGTGGTGCAGAGCTTTGAGGATCCGGTCGAGGCCGGGCCGTATCCGGCAGAACTGCTGCCTCGGGAGATGGACGGGGCCGAGCTCTATTGGAAGGCTTTTCCGTTGCGCCCCGGCCGTTATCGCATCGACATTGCAATCAAGGACGTGGGGAATCCGGACCATGTGGGTGTCTGGGCCCAGGCGATTACCGTGCCGCGCTATGACGACGACCACCTGGCCGCCTCCTCGCTGATTCTGGCGGACAAAATGGAGCGGGTGCCGTCAAAGGAAATTGGGGCAGGCTCATTCATCCTCGGGAATACCTATGTGCGGCCGCGCGTGACCACAAATCCGGCGTCCCCCGCGCTCTTTCACCGCAGCCAGAGCCTGAATTTCTGGATGCAGGTTTATAATCTCGGTCTGGACGAGAAGAGCAAGCAGAATAACGCCAGAATCAGCTATGAGATCCTGAATACGGATACAAACAAGTCGATTCTGGATGCACAGGAAGACTCGAAAAAGCTGGGGGCCAGTTCGGACCAGCTGACACTGGAGAAGACCCTCCCCCTTGCTAGTCTGGTGCCTGGGAAGTATATCGTGAAGATCAGCGTGAACGACGACGTAACACGACAGCAGATTGCGCAGTCGGCGCCCTTTACGGTGGATTAGGCACAGGAATTCGGTTTCCGGGCGCCCACGTCCGGAACGGGATCGGCGCTTCAGTGGTCGCAAGAGCCACGAGGCAGGCAAAACCTTAGGGAGCACGCCAGGGAGCAAAGATCACTGACTGAGTGAGCCGACGTACCTCCATCTCCGGACCCATGCTGATCGCGGTAGCCGTGTTGTGCGCGGCGGGTGCGCAGGCGAGCGCCCAGTCCAACAGCCTCACGGGCATGGTGCGGGACAGCCGCGGTGCGCCCCAGGCGGGCGCGGCGGTGGAACTGCTCCGCCCCGATTTCTCCGTGGCCACCGAAGTCTTCACTGACGAGCACGGTCGCTATCGCATCGATACCATCCTTCCGGGAATCTACGAAGTCAAGGCTTCCGGCGCACTCTTCCTGCCCACCCTCCGCGAGAATCTGCGGGTGATCGGGGGAACGAAGATGGTGGTCAATCTCACCCTTGACACCCTCTATGAAGCGTTCCGCTGGTTGCCGGCCAAGCCCCGCGCGGCGGATGAGCCGAAGGATGACTGGACCTGGACGCTGCGACTCTCGGCGAATCGGCCTCTGTTGCGCATGCTGCAGGATGGCCCGCTGGTTGTGGTGACGAATGGCGACGGGTCGGCGCCCGAACTGAAGGCGCGGGTGACGGTGCGCGGCGGTGAAAGCGGGTTCGGCGACGGCGGAGTCCATAACGATTTCGAAATGGAGCGGGCTCCTGACGATGGCCGGGCGATGATCTTCCGTGCTGATCTCAGCCAGGCGGAGGACCCGGCCCTGAATGCGATGGCGGGCTATGAGCAGCAGCTCGCGCCGGGACGAACCTTCCGCACCGTGGCCGCTGTCGAGACGCGGCCCGATGTTGCCGGCGGCCCCACCAGCCAGGGGCTCCAGGTCATCGCCATGCGCAGCGGCGAGACCATGAACTTCGGCGAATCCGTGCAGGCGGAATTTGGCGACGAGACTGAAGCCATCCATCTGGGAGACGCGCTGCTGGCGAATCACCCCTTCGCCACGATGACCATGCGCCGGGGTGGCAATTTTATTTCGTACCGGGTCTCCACCGCACCGGGAATCCAGCAGGTCGACGATCTGGACCGTGAATCCACCGTGGAACCGAAACTGGGCGAGCGCGACGGCAGACTCCAGCTGGAACAGGGAGTCCACCAGGAGGTTGCAGCCGGCAGAAGCGAGGGCGCTCTGCACGTGAAGATGGTGGCGTGGCACGAGCGCGTAGACCATCCCGTGGTTAGCGGCGGCGGCAACATCTCGGCGGCGGACTGGGCTGGCGGCAACCTGCTGTACGACGAAACCAGCGATCTGCTGCGCGCCAGCGGAGAGAGCTTCACCGGCAACGGAATGCTGAGCGAGGTGGAGCAGCGGGTGAACGGGAGTACGTGGATTTCGTTCGACCTGGCGCTGGGCGATGCCCTGGAGATGAATGGAGCGGCGCCCGGGTCACAGACTCTCGGCCAGATGCTGGAGGGCATGAAAGCCCATGAGACACCGATGTGTGGCGCGGCGGTTCGCGGCAAGCTGGCAGCCTCCGGCATGCAATGGCGTGCTTCGTATCGCTGGCAGAATCCGGGAACCCTGACGCCCGTGAATGCGTTTGCCACTGGCAACGCAGATCCATATCTGAGTTTTCTGGTGCGCCAGCCGATTCGTTATCGCCGCATGATTCCCAACGGAGTGGAAGCGCTGGTCGACGTGCGCAATCTGCTGGCCGAAGGCTATCGGCCCTTTGTCTCCCGCGACGGCAGCACGCTGTATTTTGCTGAGGCGCCGCGCAGCGTGGAAGGCGGGCTGTCCTTCACCTTCTGAGCCGGTGTTCACCACCGGATTCCTCAAAATTGTGGCGCGCGAAACGCCCGTTTACGCCCGGATTTCCATGATTTTGCCGTGCTATATTGAGGAGGGTGCGGCGGATTTCTGCTCGTTTCGCGGGGCCTTCCCGCCCGGCCGGCCTTCCGTGGACGCGTAGCTCAATTGGCAGAGCATTCGACTCTTAATCGACAGGTTGAAGGTTCGATTCCTTCCGCGTCCACCATCTGACATTTTCCATTGAAACGCAGGCGTGCTGGCGGGGATTTCATTTGTATGCGTTTCCGGGATCGCTATGCGCCTGCGACCGAAGCCCGCATCGATCGCCCGGCTTACTCCTTTGAGCCGCTCGCTCCCCCTGGCGAATCCAGCAATGTATCCTGAGTGGAAAGCTGCATGAATTCCCCCGCCGAAACCTCGGACGCCCTGGCGCCGATCCGTGAGACGCCTCCAAAGGCCAGTCGTCGATACCGCAGAATCCTCGCGGCTGCACTGTCTGGTGTCTTCGGGAAAGGGACCAGCCTTCTGGTCAATGCGGCCACCGTCCCGATTACTGTGCGATACCTGGGGCCGGAAAGCTATGGGCTCTGGATCACGATTAGCAGCATCGTCACCATGTTTTTCGTCATGGACATTGGGATTTCCAGCACCCTCACCAATCTGGTTTCAGAGGCCTACGCCAGCGACGATCACGAGCGCGCGGCGGAATACTTTGCTACGGCGTTCTGGATTCTCGTGGGAGTCTCGGCCTGCGTCGGCATTGCCGGGTGGCTTATTTGGCCGCGGATGCACTGGGCGTACATCTTCCACGTCGAAGATCCGGCTCTTGCGTACGAGACCTCTCGAGCCGTTGCAGCGGCGTTCATCGTGTTTCTTTTCGCCCTTCCGGCCGCGCTGGTCTCCAAAGTTCTGGGTGGCTATCAGGAGTTGCATACTGCGAACCTGTTTGCGACCGGCGGCAGCGTTCTTAGTCTGCTCGTCGTTCTTCTTGTGGTTTTTCTCCACGGAAGCCTGGCTTCCCTCGTTGCAGGCTACGCAGGCTCCGCGGTTGCGGCCAATGCCGCCTGCCTGCTGTGGATGTGTCTCTTCAGCAAACCATGGATGAAGCCGTGGCCGCGGCGAGTAAATCCAAAGCTCATCGGCCGAATTTTCCACTCAGGCACTCAGTTTTTCGCGATTCAGCTGGCAGGGCTCATTGTCTTCTCCAGCGATAACCTCATCATCTCCCATTACCTCAGCCCCGCGCAGGTTACCCCGTACAATGTTACCTGGAGACTTGTTAGCTATATCACCGCCGTGCCAATCCTGGTTTTGCCGGCCCTTTGGCCCGCCTACGCTGAGGCATATTCGAAGGGCGACCTCGGGTGGATCAGAACCGCCTATGCGCGAACCCGCCGCGTCACTCTCGGCGTGCTAATCGTCGGCTGCGCCGTTCTGCTGCTCGAAGGTCGGCATATCATCGCTTTTTGGGCGGGTGCTGCTGCAGTGCCCACCATCATGCTGTTGCGGCTCATGTGCGTGTGGATGTTTATCTTCGCAATCACGCTCAATCAGTCATGTTTAATGGGCGCAACCTACCGAGTTGGGAGACAGGCGGTTTACGGGTTACTCGCGGCAGCCGTCAACCTCATTCTGTCCATTCTGTGGGTCAGGTCCCTCGGTCCGACCGGCGTCCTGCTGGCAACGGTTGTTTCCTACATCGTCTTTATCGTCGCGATGCAAACCTGGGAGGTTAAGAGGATTTTGCGCGGAGATTTCCTGGTAATTCAACCACAACAGGATGTCGCCCGAACATGAAGCTACTGACACGGCGGGTGGGCAGACGGAACAGGAAAACCGGGCTGAAGTTCCCGGCTTGTCACTGCCTTTGGGATCGGATCGATGACTAACAACGGAAAACCAACGGTGCCCAGCACAGTCAGCGGATTCCCCGACCGGCTATTGGGCATGACCAGGGTGCTGCCATGGCCTGCTAACTCGGGAGTGTTTAACATCCTGCGGCGAGTTTTTGAAGGGCGTGGCCGGGCTACCGGGGAGTTAACCCGAATACGATTCGGGACCGTTGAGATTAATGCGCCCCTCGATCACCCGGCAGTCTACTGGCGTTATCGGCCGGTGGGGTTCAATCAGAATTACCTGCGCGTAGTGACGCTTTCACTTCTGGCTCGGACTGGCTTAATCATCGATGTCGGGGCCAACATCGGAGATGGGGTCGCCCTTCTGCGTGGCGCCGGCCTCGATGTGCCGATCCTTGCAATCGAGGGTGCCGATGTGTGGTTTGACCTGCTGACAGACAACACCAGCGCGCTTTCCTCAGTGATCCTTGAGAAAGTCCTTCTTGGCGCTGGAGATCAGGAAGACGCCCTCGCTCTTCACGTGCATGATGGGACGTCCCAGCTGGTGAAGGCCGAATCGGAAGTCGAGATATCCTCGCTCGATCGCGTTCTGTCACGTCACAGTGGCCAGCCCGTAGCGCTGCTGAAAACGGATACTGACGGCTTTGATCTCCGTGTTCTGACAGGAGCAAAATCGTTGTTGACTACACAGAACCCCGTTGTGTTCGTTGAAGTCGATGACGGACTCCTCCGCGAGCAGGGGAATAGCGCTGAGGAACTGATGGCCTATCTTGCAGAGTGCGGTTACTCATACTTTGCCGCGTGGGATAACTGGGGAGGCTGGCTGACCGCGCGTTCGCTATCCGAAGGGATTAAAGATCTGGTCGCGCGCTACCCAGGAGGCCCTGGCACCCCCTATATGGACCTGGCCATTTTTTCAAAAAGAGACCGTAGTATTTTCGAAGCAGTGAAGAAGCCCAGTAGCATAGCCAATGGACATTAGTCGGCAATTCCCGCGGGACGTACGGAAGGCGATGGTGAAAGCAGCCATTGCAGTTCTGTACGGGACCGCGTTTCGCGGTCGCCGGAATGGGGCTGCCGGTGAGGTTCGGGACCCCAGGCGCATCCTGCTCATCAACGGGTTTCACATCGGGGATGTTGTGATTGCTACATCGGTGATTCCGATTCTGCGCAGAGCCTACCCGCGCGCTGAAATCGGGTTTGCAACCGGCAGCTGGTCACAGATGGTCGTCAGGAACCATCCGGATGTGACCTGGACCCACTGTGTAGATCACTGGAAGATGAACCGCGCGAACATCAGTTTTTTCGAGAAGATCCGCCGGTATCGAAAGACCCGGCGCGTCGCACTAAGGGAAATTCGAGCGCTCAGATACGACGTCGCTATCTCTCTCTTCACGAATTTCCCCGATTTCCTCGATCTCACTTGGGCGGCAAGGATTCCGGTTAGGATTGGATTCAGCAGAAGTGTTTTTTCTTCGCTTGCGACCGATCTGGTGCATGAACCGGAGAGTCCCTTTGTCCACCAGGGGGCGCGCCTGGCAGTGACTTTGCGCGCTCTGCCGATCGATCCCGCCCATTTCCGATTCCGGCGATCGACGCTTCCTCCAGACGACGCCGCATCGATCGAGGAAGTCCGTTCACTCCTTGGGGCTTCGCGCCTTGACGATATTTGTTATTGTGTCATTCACATGGGTAAAGGTTCCGTGCGGTGGGAGTTTCCCCGGAGTCTTTGGCGCGAGCTGGCTGAGAGATTTTCCGCGGATCATACTCTGCTTTTCACCGGCCGAGGCGAGCGCGAATGCAACACCATCGTCGAAGTGATCAAAGGGCTGAGAAACTGCGTCAATGCGTGCGATCGCCTTACGTGGGGCGGCTTTGTGGCTGCGGTGCGCAATGCCGAAGCACTTTATGGAGTCGATTCAATGGCCGGGCATGTCGCCGGCGCAGTAGGCACAAAATGCATTATAGTCAGCGGCGGTGCTGCGGGTGTCGCCCGGTGGCGTCCCGAAGGGCAGGAGAGCATCGTCATCACCAATCATGTGCCTTGCGCCCCCTGTCTCCGGGCGGAGGGTTGCGCCGCAATGACCTGCATGAAGGAAATCCGCGCAGACGACCTCGTTCGTCTCAGCGGTTGGCCCAGGGAGGCTGTGCCATCCACTGGACACTGAGGGGAGCAATCGTGAAGCGCTGTTGTCATGGCCGGAAAGCGCCGGCCTGGCGATCGGCCTGATCTGGCTATTCGATGGATTCGATCACAAATCCCGGCGCCGCGTATCTCGATATTCCCAGGCCGCGTTATGGTTCGAGCGCAGCGGCATGGCTCCGAATCCATCGCTATCTTCCCGTCGCGGCCTTTTATTTCTTTTTCAATCGTGCCGGACTACCCGTGGGACTCTTCTATACCACACTGTTTGCGCCTCTTCTCTATATCTGGCTGTATACAAAGGGACAGCGCTGGTTGACCTCCAGGTTCCTTCTGGTCCTTTCGCCTTTTATCCTCGCTCAGGGAATCAATGGGGTTGCCTCGTGGTCGCAATATGCGCGCTCTGTTGCAGTCATGTGGACGGTTTACGTTGCAGTGTACGCGTTCTGCTGGGCACTTATGCACACCCGGACCGTGGACCGCCTCCTCGAACAGTTGATTGTGCTCAACTGCTGTGCCGGGGTTATTGCTCTCATGCTTCGGCCGACTCCCCTTTGGTGGCTTCTGTGGGATGACCGCTCGGCCGTACCGGGGGCGCCCCATCTGCTAAGGATGAATCTACCGTCTACAACTGAGCCGTGGGCCTACGGCCAGCTGATGCTTCCACTCCTGCTGTTCACCGTCTTTCGATTGCTCCGCGACAGCAGCCTTCGAAATGTGGCCTGCTTCACAATGGTTCTTTTTCCGTTCCTGCTTTGCCAGTCGTTTGGAGGCATCAGCCTGGCCCTTGCGGGTAGCCTCGTTTTGATCCTTACCCATCGCAGGAGAATTCTGAGGCGGCCGGAGTCCTGGATTCTGATTATTTGTCTGGGATTCATTACCGGCGCTTTTCTTCTTATCCCGAACCCCATCGCCGCGAGAGTCACGCGAGTTATAGCGGGAGGCGACGGTTCCGCCAACCTCAGGGCATTCTTTGCTTATCCAGCCGCTTATTTCATCGCTTCATCGAAAAGTCTCTGGTGGGGTGTGGGCATAGGCCAACTAAAACAAATGGACCTGTCCTTTCTGGGCCATGGTATTGACAATACTCTGCCCAATGCAGTGTCGCAGAATTTTGCAGAATTAGGAATCGTCGGCGTATGCGTCAGGTTTGCGGTGGAGTTCTACCTGTTCGCAAGGACGCGAGTGTACCGGAGTTCCTTTAGGACCGCTGCCTTTATCGTGGCGTTCCTTTCTCAGCTCACAGGCAGCTATCTGGATGATGTTCAGTCCTACCTGCTGTGGTTGTTTGCTTTTTATCCGCTCTTTCCCGAGGCCGAGCGGGATGATCGCGGCGAGAAACAATATGATTACGCGGGCGTCACAAGCGCATAGGCGACAAAGCATTGGCGCAAAAGCAAAGGATTGCACGAAGGGCGTCCCGAATCGATTGACCGAAGTCATGAACGAGGTGAGTGGAATGACAGAGGGAGAAGCCGGAGTCGTACCTTCAGCTCACGACGATGGCTCAGTGACAGCACAGCCTCCGTCCGCAAGCCTCAGCAGCATTCTGCATCGTTTGCGGTACATCGGCGATGCGGACTCCCGATTTCGAAGATACATCTGGAGGCATTTGGCCTACACAGTCATCCGCGGATCTTTTTATCGGCTGTTCAGGCTCACCAGCGCCGGCGTTATCTCGATCGGGCCTCATGTGCGAATCATCGGGCCGAAAGCAAACCTGGCGTTTGGGAAGCGCTGCAAAATTGACCGCGGGAGCGTTGTCCAGGCAATCACCCGCGGCAGGATGGTCTTTGGCGACGATGTCACGCTGTGTGAGGGAGTTTTGATTCGCCCCAGCGGGCACTGGGGCGGCATACTAGGATGCGGGATGGTCATGGGTAGTCGTAGTTCCATCGGGGCATATTCGTTTATAGGCTGTTCCGGTCCTCTCAGGATTGGCGATGACGTGATGATTGGTCCCCGCCTTACTCTCATTGCTGAAAACCATAACTTCTCTGATGTGACTAAGCCGATGAACCAGCAAGGAGTCAACAGCAAGGGCATTACGATTGGCAGCGATATCTGGATCGGCTCATGTGTCACCATCCTGGACGGCGTGACGGTGGGAGATCACTCGGTCATCGCCGCGGGCGCTGTCGTTACGAAAGATATTCCGCCCTACTCGATCGTCGGAGGCGTCCCGGCGCGGGTGATCAGGAGCCGTGTTTCACGCGCCGTCATTTCTCAGGAGATTGTGCCTGAGGGGCCGCAAGCGTGAGCCTGGAGGCCTGCGGTTCCGAATGGCGGCAAACAGCATATTCCTGGCGACGAGGCAGGCATTTGGCACAAACCCATGACTGGGCAAACTGGATTTGCATTACGACGGGTAGTCCCAATGCTTAAATTGCGGGATTCTCCGTTTCAACTGGGAGCTGGCGGCACATGTTTGGTTCTATTGCTTCGTCATTTGGGTGACGCGGTAATTGCGTCTGGCTTTGTCAACGCGCTCCATGCAAATTGCTCCGGGATGGCAGTGGATATCCTGGGTCGCGGCAACCTCAGAGAGGTGTCGGAGTCATTTACGGCTTTCAGAGAATATATCTCGATTGACGTGCCCCTGTTTGGTCATCATCGCAGAGATGCAGCCGCGATCAAGGCAGCATACCGCACCATGCATCTGGTTCGAAAACGCAAATACGACGTCTGCATTAACCTTATCGGCGACGTCAGAGAGAATCTGATTACCCGAATGACGGACGCAAAGGTGACAATAGCTCCCCGCTGGGAACCAGGGCATCTTTTCAAGCACAAGATAACAGACCGCGGAGCGGCTCATCTGGTGAGTTGCGGCGTCGCCATTCCCTCGAAATACTCAAGCTATTACGATTCGATGCAATATTTCGCCAATCAATTGGGAATGTCGGGCATGGTGTGGGCGAGGAGGCCGAGCCGCATCGATTTACCTAAGGAAACGCGAAATATAGCGCTGCACCCCGGCGCGTCGCACCCCAGCCGACACTGGCCGGGAGACAAATGGAAGGCGCTGATCCATGAATTGTACAGGCGCCGATATCAGATGACGCTGCTGGGGTCCGCGTCGGAGCGTTTTACGTTGCTCGAAATATTCGGGGCGGAAATCACCGGTTGTAATCTGAGTGTCGTTACAGACGAGATCCCGCACTTTATGGGATGTTTGGCATCAGCGGATGTGCTGATAGGAATGGATAGCTTTTCGGTGCACGCCGCTTACGCGCTGGGCGTGCCGGCCGTGGTACTGAATGGGTCGGCCGACCCAAGAATCATGACTCCGCCCGGGAACCCCGTTGTCAGTGCCGGGCACATGTGTAAGCGCTATCCCTGTTACTATGAGTTTCCGTGCCAGGGAACCGACACCGAATACATATGCGTACGCGGCATCGAAATCGAGACCGTGCTTGGCGCGCTGGAAACCATCGTGTCCCGTAACCGCGGAGCTTACGTGACCTGAATGGGCTGGCGGACAAACAAACCGTCATATCGCCTGGAAAAGGGACTTTCGCCCAATGCAAATCGTCAGAATTGTATGTCCAACGAAGTTTATCTATGCGCGGCGCAGACTTACAACAAAAGAGCCGCGGATTCTGGACGTCGGATGCGGAAACAATTCGCCCACGGTGACGAAGCATTGGTTTCCCACTTGCCATTATTCCGGTGCAGATATCCAACGCTACAATCTAAGTGACGAAGACCTCGCGGCCATGGACGCCTTTTATCCCGTGGGAGTCGACGGTTCAGGCTATTCCGCCATCCCAGACGGCAGTTTCGATGTCATCATTCTGCATCACGTAATCGAACACATGCGGAATCCTGAGCCAATCGTCGCCGTGCTTTGCGCCAAGCTGAAGCCAGGTGGCTATATCTGGATCGGGTTTCCGTCGGAGCGCAGTCTGTCAATGCCGCCTGCAGCACAGGGGACGCTGCAATTCTGCGATGATGATACTCATGTCTACATCCCAGGCGTTCGGGAGATTTCCAATGTTTTGCTTTCACACGGCGTAAGAGTTCTTCATGCGGGGCGAACGAGGGATGCGGTCCGGACCATGGTTGGCGTCGCCGTGCTGCCATGGGCTCTGTTGAAAAAAGCGATAACAGGCAAGCTGAAGGTTCATGGGCTTTGGTATGTGTTGGGATTTGAAGATCACGTTTTTGGCCAGCGCAAGCCTTCGTGAACAGGACTTTCCAGGGCCGGCTCCAGGTTGGTCAGCGAAGCAGATCAAGATAAGCCTCTGCAATCTGATCCCACCGGTATCGATCCCGAATCTGAGTGACAGCACACAGGCGCAAAGTGTCGCTGTCGCTCTGGCCGGCGTCGATGAGATTTACAGTGGCTGCCAGGTCAGAGGGGGTTTTGAAGTAGAATCCGCAGTTCCTGAGAACTTCACGGTTGAAGGGATTATCGTGCGCGATGATCAGGTTAGAGCAGGCCATTGCCTCGAGCAGAGAAGGGTTGGTTCCACCTACGCTGTGACCATGCAGATAGGCTCGAGAGTAGAACCGTAGAGCAGCGAGGACATCCTTATCGTAAACCGTTCCTATGAAGCGAACCCGCGGACCGCTGTGGTCAAGCAGTTTCTGCACATAAGGGTTGGGGTTCTCGATGTTTCCCAGAATGATGAGCGGCAGAGCAGAGCCGGATTGCTCGAAGCCTTCAATCATCTCGCGCAGGTGATTTTCAGGCTCCAGCCGGCAGACGACAATGTAATAGCCATCTGCCTGCAGATGCCATTGATCGATAAGACTCTGATCCGGCTTGCTGGCAGGCAAATCCGCACCATAAGCTATGGTGGAGATTCGCCTCAGTCCGGGATATCGCCGGCGCAGATACGTTGCAATCGCTGCAGCGTCCGCGATAATGCGCGTGGCGAAGAGCGCGCTGAAAGCTTCTGCCAGGGCGAGGTAGGCCCGCTGGGGCCAATTGAACTTGGTGCGTTTCCACTCGATGCCATCGGTGTTGACCCATACTTCGGTGCCGAAGAGACGCGGAACCCATGCAGCGTAGGCGCCGGCCAGGCCCAGCATGTAGACGACATCATAACCGCGCCGAGCCACGCAGTAGCATTTCCCATCCCAGATCATCTCAGAGTACTTTCCTGCATTCGGGAACCGTACAAACCTGAGCGTAACGCCCTTGTACGTGTCGTTACTCTTCCGGGAGACCGAAGGACAGAAAACGGTAACATCTACACCGCGATCGGCGAGTCGCGTTGCCAGGTATTCAGCAAACGTTTCAAAGCCACCGTAGCGGGCTGGGATACCGCGCGTGCCGAGAATTGCAATTTTCTTCAACCGTGGTTCCCCTGGTTTTCTACACTTCAATGTTCATCGAGAGCCGCATGCAAGAATTGTTGAGCAGCCACGTGGACTGGACCCGAAAGTGACGAGAGCGTGCGCTGTTCTCAAGGTGCGATTGTGTCCTCTGATAAAGTAACGTCATTCGCCCATGCTGTCATGTGAGTTTCCACGCTGGTTGGTTGTGGAAGCACCAATGGCGCCTGAGAATTAGCTTCAGCAGCAGCACCGATTATGCCGGATGTTTTCACCATCGACGTTGAGGATTGGTTCCACATCCTGGAAACGAAGGGAACGCCGGACCTGCCCGCCTGGGATGCTCTGCCCAGCCGGCTTGAGGGAAACCTGCGCGCGCTTTTGGATTTGCTCGACACCTGCAGCGTAAAAGCGACTCTGTTCACCCTGGGCTGGGTCGCGCAACGCTTTCCCCGGCTGATGCGGGAAGCGGCGGACCGAGGACACGAGGTGGCAAGTCACGGCTTCGCTCACCAGGTCGTCCATGGACTCTCTCCGGCTCAGTTTCGCGACGACATTAGCCGGGCGAAGGTCGCCCTGGAAGATGCCACTGGCCGATCCGTCCGTGGCTACCGCGCGCCGGGGTTTTCTATTACCCGGGACACGCCCTGGGCTTTCGACGAAATAATTGCAGCCGGATACAGCTTTGACAGCTCGGTCTTTCCTGCTCCGCACGGGCATGGTGGCATGCCCGACGTATCGCGGCATCCGTGGGTCGTTCGCTCTGCTGCGGGGCCGCTGGTCGAGTTTCCGATCAGCGTCGCAGGCACCCCACTGGGGCCGCAGTGCTTCTTTGGCGGCGGCTATCTTCGGCTGTTTCCACTCCGGCTGGTTATGAAAATGGCGGAGCAGGTGCGCAACGACGGACGGAGCGTCATCTGGTACATCCATCCGCGAGAGATCGATCCTGACCATCCACGCCTGCGTATGCCGCTGCAGCGCCGGTTCCGCTCTTACGTGAACCTTCGCGGCACACGGGCCAAGCTTAAAGCGATTCTCGCATCGGGCAATTTCGCGACGATGGGTGAGTTGGCGGACCGCATCTCCGCAACTGCTCACGATCCGCGCGCGATCCCGCTGCCAGGCTGATTGCACTGGACAGTCAGTTCGGCAATAGAGCAGCCAGCTTCGCAACGCTTGTCGACGAGGCAATTGTTTCCATGTCCAGGGCAACGCCGAAACGCTCCTGGAAGGCAAGACAAATATTGAGCTGGGCCAGTGAGTCCCACTGGGGAAGGTTCTCCATCGAAGCGTCGGCCGTGACCTCGGCTGCGGGGAGGTTCAGAACCGATGCGACCACGGTTGCCACTTCTGCCGATTTTCCAATCATGCAAGAATCCTCTCGTAAATCTTGCGGCCGTTATCCTGCTCCGAAAGCACGATGAAGCCATGATTATCGTAAAACGCGGCGACTTGCTGGTTCTTGCGCGTTGGGATGAATTCTCCCACAACCTTCGCGAGACCGCGCTCCCGGAATAATTCGCAGATCTTCCCCAGAATTCGATCTTCAACCTTTCGCCCAATCACGCGACAGCTCATCAGAAGGGTGTCGATGCGGCCCTCCGCGTAATCCAGAATCGCCAGTCCCACCGAGCCCTCGGAACCAAAGCGATCCTTGTATTCGAGCAGAAGCACCGCGTGATCGGGGCTGTCGAGAAAATGGCGAATGTCGGGAAGCTCATAACGGCGCGTGGTGAGGTTGAACTGGTTGGTCTTCTGGGTCAGTTGCGCAACCCGAGTAATCTGCTCCGCCGGATCGATGTGAAAAGTGCATTCGATTTCCAGGTCGCGGAGAAAGGCATCCAGATCGAGAGCGCGCGAAAGCTGACGTCGTTCTTCATTGGCGCGATATTGTGTGGTCTTGTTGCGGTCTTCAGCGGTGAGGGCATACTTGCCGAACCAGGCCGGAACAATGTCGCGCAGGAACCAGGACGGAAGATTCTCAACACGCCCCGGAAAAGCCGGAACCGCAACGCCCGGCACCGCAGTCGCAACCATCTCGCGTTCTACCGGGTTATCGTCGATGAAGACGAAGCTGTCGACGCCGAGGTTCAGCGCCTCTGCGATATCCAGAATGTTTTGCGGCTTCGGCTCCCAATTGGCGCGGATGCAGGCAAAGTCCTCGCGCCGAAGAATCATCATCGGATTCCGATCGAAGACCTCGTCCAGATCGCCCGGGTTATTCTTGCTGCAGATGGCCAGCAGTACGCCCGTGCGCTGCAGAGCCTTCACTGCGCGCTGGAAGTCGCGATAGCAGCGGCCCTCGCCGTCTTCGGAAAGAGCGATCCCAAGAGGCCCGGTTTCGCCCACAATTCCGCCCCACAACGTGTTGTCCAGATCCAGAACCAGCACCTTACGGCTGCGATTGGCATAGGCATCGACGGCCTGATGCAGGAGCGTAGCCAGCACGCGGAACATCTGGTTGCTATACCGGATTCGCCCCAGATACCAGAACGGCGCGGAGAGAAGCGCGTCCTCGCCGTGGCGGCGGAAAAGCAGTTCGAGATCAAGGAGCAGCAAATTAGGGTTCGCCCGCGCTATGTCGATAAGCCGATCGTTCAAGCGGCGTTCTGCGGTGCGCAGTGACTGCGGATGCAACAGATCGGCGAAGTTGAGCCAACGGGCCGCGCCAAAGCAGAAGGTATTCGCAACCACGACCCTATCCGGGTGCGCGACGCAGAAGGACTCCAGCGCGGCCAGCAGCGATTCACACTGCACCGGAGTGTCTTCGCCGTAAAGCCCATCACCCATCATCGTATCGCTGTCATAGAGGCAGAGGATGTGGGTGAAGTCATCGGAGGCAGCCGGAGACGCCGGGTTCGCCAAGTCGAGAAGAATGCTGTTGAACTCGCCAAAAGTGACATCCCATGGCTTCAGGAATGCTGCCAGAGGTTGCATGTTGACGTTGCTGAGCAGAAGGGCCTTCATCCTTCCTCCAGGAACTCGATGAGTCCGAGAGGCGTGTAGACAAAAGCGATACGTCGCATTCCAAACAACAACGCGGGTTTGGGGCCGGAGACGAGAATGGCCCCGCACTGCTTCGCCTGCAGCAGCGTTGCCTCCATGTCAGGGGTCAGATAGCACACGTGGTAGAAGCTCGTTCCACGCTCCAGCGTTTTGGCCACCGCCGGCCCCGAGACAAGTTCAAGCGCCCCATCGTTGCCTTCGTTGAAGAGCCGGACGAACGCATTCTGCTGAGGATCAAATACAGTGCCGGTATCCGAACCGATGGTAAAGTTCGTCTTTATGAATGTTGCCGCTTTTTCGATGTCGCGGCACGCAACGCCAATGTGATGGAAAGCCAGTCCAAACATAGAAACCTGTCACTTACACGATGTCGCAATCGCCGAGCGAAAGAATGAAAGCCTCGGGCTGAAACGAGAAATCCGGGGCCGTGAGCCATTGTGCGTAGAGTTTCATCACTCTTGGCAGATACCGCGCCGGTATCGCCAAAAATGGGAAGTGCGCCAGCTTCGCTAGTGCGCCGCACCTCAGATTGCCGATAGCCATCGCTATTTCCACTCCTTCTTTAGCACTTTCCCGAATCGTATTGAACCGAATCTCCCGCCACAAACCGGCGGTCAGATCGGGCCGCGCGAAAGCGTCGACGACAAAGTTGCACTCGTAACCACCGTACTCTGACCGGCGCGTCACCACGTAGCCTGCGAGCTTGCCTCGGTCGCGCAGGAACATCGTGCTGTATCGAAACACCGGACTCCTGCGGAATCTCCACTCCAGGAAAGCCGAATCGCGACGGCCCGTTGCCTGGTCCTCGCCTGCGGCCGCTGCAAACAGCGAGTCCAGCTCATTGGCATCCGGCCAGCGCGTTTCCAGTTCTCCGTGAGCGAACAGCGATCCGAGCCCGCCGCCCCATCCAATGAGCGCATTGACAGGCCAATCCACGAGAGGAGCCAACCGTCCGATCTTCAATTTACCCGATGTGTCTGCAACCCTGGCCGGACGAAGCGGCAGAGCGGCGACGGCAAGGTCGAAGTGTGCGGGCATCCTCGCGAATTTCTCCCAGACTTCCGCGCCCGCTGGATTGGGCGTGACTGCGATGAAGTCGAAACCCGATAGTTGCTTCATTCCCTGCATCAGCTGCAGCAGGGGCAGCATCCCGCGATGCTCGCGCTCCACCACCAGATCTGCCATGTAGGCGGCCTTGTAGGTACGGCCTCGGTAGAGAAAATCGCGCGGCATCGCAACCAGCCTGCCAACCAGCTGTTCGCCCTTGTAAAGATGGATCCCGACAGACGGCCCCTGCGGATTCTCCATGAACTTCCAGCGCAGATGACTTTCCTGAGCGACAGCAACATGGTCTCCGTATTCTGCGCGTGAAAGACGCACATAAGGCGCGATGTGTTCCTCTCCAAAGCGCTCGACGCGCAGCTCAAGTGTCAATTGCCGAGATCCTTTCCTGGCAATAGGCCCGTGGATGGCGCGGCAGTGTGGTCGGCTGCTGCAACCATCGGGAATCGCTTGAGCCGAACGCTCGAACACACAGGATCGTGCGGCGAGCCTGCCCGACGGGTCTTTGGGTTAGTGCGCAACCTTTTCAGCTTCGGCGAGCTGCTCCTGGCAAACGAATCGATCGATGCAATCGCAGAGCATGTGTCCGCAGAGAATGTGCGCCTCCTGGATCCGCGGCGTCGCTGCTGCGGGGATACACAGTATTTCGTCGGCGAAATTCGCCATAGCGCCGCCGCTTTGTCCGGTGAAGGCAACGGTAAAGAGTCCCAGTTCCCGCGCGGTCTTCAGTGCGTTCACTACATTTTTGCTGTTCCCGGAAGTGGACAGGCCAACAATCAGATCGCCCGCCACGCCCAGCGCCTCAACCTGGCGGCGGAAGACGTGTTCGTACCCATAGTCATTCCCAATCGCGGTAAGGATCGAGGTGTCGGTGGTCAGCGCGATCGACGGCAAGCCACGGCGCTCCAGAAGAAAACGTCCCACCAACTCGGCGGCTAGATGCTGGGAATCCGCCGCGCTGCCGCCATTCCCGCACCACAGGATCTTCCTGCCGTTCAGAATCGTGTGGCACATTTGCGCGGCGATGCGCTCCAGCACGGGCCGCTGGCTGTGGAGCGCCTCAATGACTCTGATGTGTTCTTCAATCGTCTGCTCAAAAATGTTCGACGTTTCGCCCATCCAACCCTCGACATGCAGAGTGACGCACGCTGCCTCTCTGATTGTAATATCCCTGCGCCGGCGCGGGAGTTTGCCGGAACCGACCTGGTTAGGGGGCCAAATGTGCGTTGCAGACAGTGAAAAAGCGGTAGAGTGCGCCTGTGGGTACCGCCGTTCTCAACCCGCATCCTTCTTGCTCTTTGTTCGATTACCATAAAAGGCAGGCTAGTTTGCTTTAGATATGGCGATCCAGAACACGATTTTGGTTACGGGAGGTGCGGGCTTTATTGGCTCGAACTTTGTCCTGAACTGGCGAGAGTCCGTCGGCTCGCCCGTCGTGAATCTGGATTTGCTCACCTATGCCGGGAATGCTTCCAATCTGGACTCGCTCACGCGCGATTCCGCGCACACCCTGGTCCTGGGAGACATCTGCAACGCGGAGTTGGTTGCCTCGCTCTTGGCCCAGCACAAGCCGCGAGCCATCGTGCATTTCGCGGCCGAGAGTCACGTCGATCGTTCCATCGTCGGCCCCGAGGCCTTTATTCGGACCAACGTTCAGGGGACCTTTACCCTTCTGGAACAGGCCAGAGCCTGGTGGTCGGATCTGGACGATGCAGACCGCAGCCTGTTCCGGTTTCTGCATGTTTCAACCGATGAAGTCTACGGCACGCTGGATCCGGATGATCCCGCGTTTTCCGAAACCAAGGCGTATGCGCCCAACAGCCCCTACGCAGCGTCCAAGGCGGCCTCAGATCATCTGGTGCGCGCATACCACCATACCTACGGTCTCCCGGTGGTGACGACGAACTGCTCGAACAACTACGGGCCTTTTCAGTTTCCTGAGAAGCTGATCCCTCTTATGATCCTCAACGCGCTCGAAGGAAAGCCGCTGCCGGTTTACGGCGACGGCGGGAACGTGCGCGACTGGCTGTTTGTCGGCGATCATTGCTCGGCAATTCGCGTCGTCCTGGAGCGGGGACGCGTTGGAGAAACCTACAACATCGGCGGGAACAGCGAGCGCAAGAATCTGGAGGTGGTGACGACCATCTGCGACCTCGTCGACGAAATGCGCCCCGATGCGGTTCTCGGCTCTCGCAGAAGGCTGATCACTTTTGTGAAAGACCGCCCCGGTCACGATCGCCGGTACGCCATTGATGCTTCGAAAATCGCGCGCGAACTGGGCTGGCAGCCGGCTGAACGCTTTGAGACCGGGCTGCGGCAAACCGTTCGCTGGTACCTCGACCATCTCCCATGGGTCGAAAACATCCGCACCAAAGCCTACCTGGGCTGGATCGAGCAGAATTACGCGGAGCGGCTTGCCGGATGAAAGGCATCATTCTTGCAGGAGGATCGGGCACGCGCCTCTACCCCGTTACCCAGGTGGTCTCCAAACAGCTCCTCCCCGTTTACGACAAGCCGATGATCTATTACCCGCTCAGCACTCTCATGCTGGCTGGCTTGCGCGACATCCTGGTGATCTCCACACCGGAGGACACGGGGCGATTCACCGACCTTCTGGGAGACGGCCACGCCTGGGGCATCAACATCAGTTACGCCGTGCAACCGAGGCCCGACGGGCTTGCGCAGGCATTCCTCATCGGCCGCGAGTTCATCGGCGACAACGCAAGCGCACTGATCCTGGGCGACAACATCTTCTACGGCCAGTCCTTTTCCAAACAGTTGCAGGCCGCGGCACAACTGGAACGCGGCGCGACGGTCTTCGCCTATCCCGTGCACGATCCCGAGCGTTACGGCGTGGTGGAGTTCGACAAATCCGGCCGCGCCATCAGCCTCGAAGAGAAACCGAAAGCGCCGCGATCGCGCTATGCAGTCACCGGACTGTATTTTTACGACCGGCAAGTGGTGGAACTCGCTTCCTCTCTGCGACCCTCGGCGCGCGGTGAGCTGGAGATCACGGATCTGAACCGCCGCTATCTGGAAGCGGGGACGCTCAACGTCCAGATCATGAGCCGCGGCATGGCATGGCTTGACACCGGGACCCACGACTCACTCTTCGAAGCGGGGTTGTTCATCCAGACCGTGGAGAGGCGGCAGGGACTCAAGATCGCATGTCCGGAAGAGATCGCCTGGCGTCTGGGTCACATCACCGCCGAGCAACTGGAGCGGCTCGCCGAACCCATCCGCAAGAGCGGCTACGGCGACTACCTGCTCAACCTGCTGCGCGAGCCGACCTTTCCTCCCGAGGCGATTGGATGAAGGTTCAGGAAACCTCGCTCGCGGGGGTCCTTCTGCTGAGTTCCACCATCTATCGCGACGACCGCGGCGCGTTTCAGGAAACCTGGAACCAGCGCGAAATAGCGGAGGTCGGCCTGCCTGCCAGCTGGGTCCAGGATAATTTCTCCGTCTCGAAAAAAAATGTCCTGCGCGGGATTCACTATCAGGTGATTCAGCCGCAGGGAAAGATGGTGCGCGTGGCGTATGGAGCCGCGCTGGACGTCGCGGTCGATTTGCGGCGCAGCTCACCGAATTTTGGCCGCCATGTGGCCGTCGAACTCACCGGAGACAGCGGCCAGATGATGTGGATCCCCGAAGGATTCGGGCATGCATTCCTGGCCCTCACCGATACGGTTGGGTTCGCTTACAAAGTAACTGACTACTATTCCCCTGCCGGCGAGCGCACCCTCCTCTGGAACGATCCCGATTTAGCCATTCCCTGGCCGGTGAATGCTGCGGACATCATCGTCTCCGACAAAGACCGCCAGGGCGCGGCTCTGCGCAACGCCGAGGTCTTTCCATGACCGGCTCTCCGCGCGTCCTCATCGTTGGGGGAGCGGGACAAGTTGGCAGAGAGCTGCAGCGCAGTTTTGCGAGTTTCGGTGACATTGTTGCTGTCGATCGCGAGAGCCTCGACATCGCAATACCGGAAGAGATCCGTGCGCTCATCCGTCGTGTTCGGCCGCAGGTGATTCTGAACGCCGCAGCGTATACGGCCGTGGATCGAGCGGAATCTGAACCCGAACTGGCCATGGCGATCAATGGCGATGCTCCGCGGGTGCTGGCCGAAGAGGCCCGCTCATCGGATGCATTGCTGGTGCATTATTCAACGGACTACGTATTCGACGGATCGAAAGCTGCGCCGTGGATCGAGGACGATGCGCCTTATCCCCTGAGCGTGTACGGGGCGAGCAAGCTGGCCGGGGAAGAGGCGATCCGAAAAGTCGGAGGGCGCTATCTCATCTTCCGCACCAGCTGGGTCTACGGTCCGCACGGAAACAACTTCTTGCTGACGATGCTGCGGCTGGGGCGGGAGCGCGATGTACTTCGGGTGGTCGACGATCAACATGGGGCGCCGACCTCATCGATAGAAATCGCCAATGCGACGCGTGTGATTGCCGAAGGAGCCCTCGCCGGCCGCTTCGGCGAATCGGAAGCGCGGGCTGGCCTCTACCACATGACCTGTTCCGGCGTGACCACGTGGTGCGGTTTCGCGCAGGCCATCTTCGCCCGCACAGCACATCGGCTCGATGGACGAGTTCCGGAAGTGAAAGCCATTGCCTCGAGTGAATTTCCGACAGCAGCCAAACGGCCCGCAAACTCCGTTTTGTCGAACGCGAAGCTGCGAGGCTCCTTTGGTGCTCGCGCTCGCTCCCTGGGAAACGGCACTGGAAGCGGTGGTCGATCGCCTCCCCGACTTGCTGTCGCTACGAAGCAGGCTGACCTGCAGCGCGGATGACGGACGTCGAATGCGGGCTTCGGCTGGCCGGCGCGATCGAAAAGTAGTGGATAACTGGTGCGCCCGCGGACCGGCCAGTCGTTGCGCCAGGAATCGCCATCGGTCACGCCCCAGAAGGTGACGCGCGTGACCACGTCGCGATGCTTGACGAAAACCCCGAACAGTTCGCCATAGCGCTTCGCAAGCTGCTGTTGGACGGAATCCGGCAGTCCATTGACGTAAGGGTTCAACGCCGCGTTCTGCTGGATGCTGACCGTGACGTCCGCGGTTTGCTGGCGCGTCGCAGGCGGCAGAACATCGATGTCGAGCTCGGAGATGGCAACCTTAACCCCGAGCCTGGCAAAATCCGAAATCGCCGCGTCCATCTGGTCGACCGTCGGCCAGGTCAGGCTGTCGTGGCCCTGCAACCCTACCGACGTGATCGGAACGCCCTCCGCCTTGAGTTTCGTAATGAGTGCGATGGCGCCCTTGCGCTTAGCTTCGTTCTCCAGGTTGTAATCGTTGTAAGTCAGCTGCGCCTGCGGGTCCGCCTCGTGCGCATACTGGAAGGCCTTGGCAATGTAGTCGTCGCCGATAATCTTCTCCCACAAGCGACGGGCGCATCGTGCCATCCTCGTTCAGCGCTTCGTTGACGACATCCCAGCTCTGAATTCTTCCCTTGTAGCGTCCGACTACGGTGTGGATGTGGTCGCGCATGCGCGCCAGCAGAGCGTCGCGGTCGAGCAAGTTTCCTTTATCGTCGCGAAAGACCCACGCCGGCACCTGGTTATGCCACACCAGATTGTGGCCCACGATGAACATGTGATTCTTCTCGCCGAAAGCGACATACTGATCGGGAATCGTGAAGTCATACTTGTCCGGCTGCGGATGAACGCTCTCCCACTTCAGGCAGTTTTCCGGCGAGATGGAGTTGAACTGCGCCTGGAGAATGGCGTCGCCGCGCGCGTCCTCGCCTGTGATTTGCGCCAGCGTTGATCGCCGCCCCGATGACAAAGTCACCGCGATAAGCACTCTTCAAAGTCGCAGGCGCCTGCGCCGTGGCTGCGAACCCAATCACGAGAAGAGCTGTCAATGCTGTCGATCGCACCGGCATGAGCACGGATCCTCCCTTGCGAAAACTCACTTCTGCGCGATGAGCCCGCAGGCGGTCCGAAATTCAGACGACGCCCCGCCAGCTCATCGGAAATCGTCTTGTTGATCTTGCGCGAAATGGGATAGAAGAAGAGGCAAATCGCCGTGGCGAAGAAAAACAGGCCGAATAAAGGCCCGCGGTGAGGCGAATCCCATCGAGGGCGCGCTGCGTCTGCACGGCGTTCGCCGACGTAGCCGTAGAAGGAGAAAAGCCAGCCAGCGATCGCGCCGCCGAGGGCGAGTCCCACCCACAAAGCAAATATCACCGCGGCTGTTACAGTTCCGGTGGCGCGGCGTCCGGTCTTCCACTCGCCGTAGTCGGCAACGTCACCCATCATCGCCCAAATAAGCGGGCCGGACGTTCCGTAGCAGAACTGCCGCAGGACTTCCGACACGATGATCGCGACGGTGGCGTGCGGCGGAAGAACGAGCACGGCGAGATTGAAAATGCCGGAGAGCGTCATGCTGAGAATGAAGAGCGGGCGCTTGCCAATGCGCACGGTAGATGCCGTGGAGACAGCGACGCCCAGCGATCAGCGCCGCCAGGCCAAATCCATTGAACCAGCTGAACAGCTTCTCGTTGCCCGCAACGTATTTGAAGTAGGGCAGCATGACGCTGCCGCGCATGGCGATGGCGGCAAAGTAAAAAGTGGTGACAAGGAACAGCACGATCCACGGCCGATTGCTGAAGAGGTCTTCAGGTCCTGGCGTCAGCGAGGTTTGCTGCTGCGGGTCGGGCTGGATGCGCTCCTTTGTCGTGGCGAAAGCGATGATGAAGAACACGATGCTGAGGACGGAGAGCAAACCCATGGTGATCTGGTAACCGCGCGCGTCGTTGCCGCGGCCGAAGAAAACCACCATCGGGATGGCCAGGCTCTGCACGATAAAACCCGCCGGTTCGCGAAAATCTGGCGGTAGGAGGCGATGCTGGTGCGCTCATCGGGATCGCCAGTGAGAACGCCTGTCAGGATGCGTAGGGAACATTGTTGACCGCATAGATCAGCCGCAGCAGCAGATAGGTGATCCATGCGTAGATGACTTGCCAGAATGCTGATGTTGGGCGTGGTGAAGGTGAGGACGCCGATGATGCCGAAAGGAACCGCGGTCCACAGCAGCCACGGGCGAAACTTGCCCCAGCGTGTGTTCGTCCGGTCGGCAATGAACCCCATGACGGGATTGAAGACGGCGGCAATCAGGCCGACGACCAGAAAAAGCTTGCCCGCCTGAGCAGCACGTCAAACCGAAGATATCCGTGTAGTAGATGAGCTGCAGGGCCAGCATCGCCTGGAAGATGAAGTTGGCGGCCAGGTCGCCGAGGCGTAGCCAAACTTCTCTTTGAATGAAAGTTTCTGGATCATTGCCGCCCTCGTCTTTCTGGCGCTACTTCGTCACCTGCAGAATCAGCGTTGCTGAGATCGGCATCGCGCGAAGAATTGCCGACCATGATCTCACAGTCACCCGGTTCAACAACATATTTCATGTTGACGTCGAAGAAGGAAAGCAATGCCGGAGTTATTTCGAGCGCCACCGTCCTGGTTTCCCCGGGCTGCAGCCTGACTTTGCGGAACCCCTTCAGCTCCTTGATGGGCCGCGTGACCGAGCTGACCAGATCGCGAATGTAGAGCTGCACGACTTCCGTGCCTTCGCGCTGGCCAGTGTTCGTAACATCGACCAGAACCTGGCTTGAGCCTTTCGTGTTGATCTTCTTCTTCGTCAGCCGCGGGTTCGTCAGTGCAAACGTCGTGTAGCTGAGACCATAGCCGAATGCGAACAGCGGCGAGACATCGTCGAAAAGGTAGCCGCGGCGCGCCGAAGGCTTGTAGTTGTAAAAGACCGGCAAATGACCTGCAGAACGCGGGAAGGAGATAGGCAGCTTGCCCCCCGGGTTGTAGTCGCCAAAGAGCACATCGGCAACGGCGTGGCCAGTCTCCTGCCCGAGGTACCAGCACTCGAAGATGACAGGGACGTGCGCGAGGAGGTGGTTGATCGAGAGCGGGCGGCCGTTGAAGAGGAACGCGACGACCGGTTTGCCGAGAGCGGCGATAGCTTCGACCAGCTCATCCTGACGCCCGATGAGGTCGAGACTGGTGCGGTCGCCCATGTGCTGCAGGTTCCACGCTTCGCGCGAAGTTTGCTCGTTGCCGCCGATGGCGAGGACGATGACGTCAGCTCTTTTCGCCACTTCGACCGCTGCAGCGATCTGACGGCGGTCTTCTTCAGGATCGCTCGGAACAACCCTGTCCTCGTTCCAGGAGCCGCCGATGGTGATCTTGCAGCCCTCGCTGTAGAGCACCTTTGCGCGCTTGCCGACCTTCTTCTTGATTCCATCGAGCACGGTGACGTTGTGTTTCGGCACCCCGCTGTAGCCGCCCAGCAAGCCGCGATCGGCATTGGGACCAATGACCGCGATCGTCTTGATGCTGTCGAGGTTGAGCGGGGCGAGATTGTTGTCGTTCTTCAGAAGCGTGATCGCCTCGTGCGCCGCCTTAAGAGCCAGCTCTCGATGCGGTTTAGACCCGACGACGCGCTCCGCTTGTTTGGGGTCAACATACGGATCGTCGAAGAGGCCCATCTCAAACTTCCAGAAAAGCATCGGAGCCACGAGCTCATCCAGCTGCGACTCCTTGAGCACGCCTTTCTTGACTAACTCGACGAGATACAAATAGCAGTCTGGGTCGGGCAGTTCGATGTTGACCCCCGCATTGACCGAGAGGGCGCACGATTCCTTCTTGTCCTTTGCAACGAAGTGCCCGTGAGTATCGGGACGGTAGCCGAGCTCCCAGATCGCGTAGTAGTCGGAGACGACGAAGCCCTTGAAGCCCATCTCCTTGCGGAGCACGTCGCGGAGCAGCCACTTGTTCGCGTGCGATGGTACACCGTCGATTTCGTTGTAAGAAGCCATGACGGTCACGGCGCCAGCTTCTCGCAGAGCTTCTTTGAATGTGTAGAAGAAAGTTTCGCGCAGCACGCGCAGGGAGACGTTCGCAGGCGCGCAGTTCATGCCGGATTCCGGTTGGCCGTGACCGACGAAATGTTTCAGCGTGGCCAGGATGTGGCGCTTGTCGCGAAAATTGCGATCTCCCTGGAACCCACGAACGGCGGCAATGCCGAGGCGCGAGACCAGGTAAGGGTCCTCGCCGTAGGTTTCTTCCACGCGGCCCCAGCGCGGTTCGCGGGCGACGTCGACCACGGGCGTAAGTGCATGATGCGCGCCGCGCAGACGGGCTTCGAGCGCCGTCATGGTGAAGAGGGATTCGACCAACTCAGGATTGAAGGTTGCGCCCAGCGCGATGGGCTGCGGAAAACTGGTGCCTTCGGGAGCAGCGTGGCCGTGGAGGCACTCCTCGTGAAACATGACGGGAATGCCGAGCCGCGTGTTCTCGAGGAAAAATTTCTGGATGGCGTTGGTCAGCTCCGCCATGCCTCGCGCCGTTTTGCCCCCGCCCGCGTCGCTGGGGCGCCCAACCTGGCCCACGCCGCGACGATCGCGGAAAGCTTTCTTCGCCTTCGCCTCGTCGAAGTCGCCTTTCTCGTCCACCAGCTTCTGTGCCTTCTCCTGCCAGACGCAGAGCATTTGCGCAGCTTTCTCTTCGAGCGTCATGCGGGAAAGCAAATCTTTCACGCGGCGCGCCGAAGGCAGGTTCGGATTCCTATAGGCAGGAGCCGCCTGAGGCCTGGACTTTGCGACTGCAGATTGCTTTTTCATGTCAATGAATCCTGATAATGCCGCTGGTTCGGAAGTAGGTCGTTCACAAGTGGATTGTTGGAGTGGCGAACTAAATTTAGTCGCGCATCGGCCAAAGAGCAACCAGAAAATCGGTTTTGCTGAAGCTTTCGTGTCGTTGCGGCACGAGCGTCATAGTCGCGCTGGGCGGACACCGTCCCGCGAGTTCACCGATTCACTTCGATAAAATAGAGCTATGCTGCAGCTCTCCGGCGCGGGCAAGCGTTTCGGCCCGCGACTCCTTTTCGAAAATGCCGACTGGCTCATCACGCCCACCGAGAAAACCGCCCTCGTCGGAGCCAACGGCGCCGGCAAATCCACGCTGATGAAGGTGCTGGGCGGGATGGAGTCCCTCGATTACGGCACGATGCAGCGCATGAAGGGGATGAGCTTCGGCTATCTTCCGCAGGATGGCCTGACGCTCTCAGGCCGGTCGGTGTTCGAGGAGTGCCTGACGGTCTTCGATGAGTTGCGGGCGATGGAAAAGGAATTTGAGACTCTGGCCCATGCACTGTCCGAGCTCGACCCCGCCAGCGCGGAGTACGCCGCGGCTGCGGATCGGTACTCGCATGTTGAGGGCCGCCTGCGACACCACGATGTCTACGCGCTGGATGCACAGGTGGGCGGCGTACTCACCGGCCTGGGTTTTGTGAAGGAGGACTGGACCCGGCGGACGGAAGAGTTCTCCGGCGGCTGGCAGATGCGAATCGCGCTGGCGAAATTGCTGCTGGAAAAGCCGGACCTGCTGCTGCTGGACGAACCCACCAACCACCTCGATCTGGAAACACGCAACTGGCTCGAAAACTACCTCAGCACCTGGCCCAACGGTTACATCCTCATCTCCCACGACCGGTACTTTCTCGATGTGACTGTCAACAAGATCATCGAAATCTGGAATAAGGCGCTGCACGTCTACCACGGCAACTACGAAAAATACCTGCAGCAAAAAGCCGAGAGGCGCGCGCAACTGGAGTCGGCGTACCGAAATCAGCGCGAGCACATCGACCATCTCGAGGCCTTCATCAGCCGCTTCCGCTATCAGGCGACCAAAGCGAAACAGGTGCAGAGCCGCATCAAGGAGCTCGACAAGATCGAGCGCATCGAAATTCCGCTCGAGGAGCCGGCCCCGCATTTCTCCTTCCCGCAGCCGCCGCCATCGGGGCGAACCGTAGTCGACGTCGCCGGGCTCTTCATGCAGTACGGTGAGAAGCGCGTCCTGGAAAACGTGAGCTTCACCATCGATCGCGGAGACCGGATCGCCCTGGTGGGCGTGAATGGCGCGGGCAAGTCGACGCTGATCCGGCTGCTCTCCGGCCAGGAAATGCCGACCACGGGAACCCTCAAGCTGGGGCATAACGTGGTAGCGGAGTACTTCGCGCAGGATCAGTACAAGGTGCTGGATCCGGCGGCGCGCATGCTGGACGACATGGGACGAGCTGCGCCGAAAGTTGCGGAGAAGGATCTGCGCAGTTTGCTCGGCTGTTTTCTGTTCTCAGGCGACGACGTTTTCAAGCCGCTGGGCGTGCTCTCGGGCGGGGAGCGCAATCGTTATGCCCTGGCGCGGATTCTGGTGAGCCCGGCGAATTTCCTGCTGCTCGATGAGCCGACCAACCACCTCGACCTCCGTGCGAAAGACGTGCTGCTCGAGGCCATCGGAAAGTTCAATGGCACCGTCATCTTTGTTTCGCACGATCGTTACTTTATCGATGGGCTGGCGCAGAAGGTGTTCGAGATTGAGCGCAACGCCGAGGATCCCTCGCGGGGATCGCGGCTGAACGTTTATCCCGGCAACTACGAAGACTACCTGTGGCGCAAGGAGGGCGGCTCGGCGGCCCTGGCGGCGGCAACGATGGCTGCGGAGCCCGTGGTGGAGGCTGTGGCGCTTCCTCCAGAGCCTGCCGCTGAAAAGGTGCGGCGCGTCAACCCGATCAAGCTGCGCCAAATGCAGGAGCGGCTGGCCGCCGTGGAAGCGGAGATTCCGCGGATAGAAGGCTGGGTGGCAGAGGCCGAACAGGCTCTCGGCGTGTATGTGAGCGCAGAGGAAACGCAGCGCCTGGCAGAGGTGCTGGCAGTTTTGCGGGCGCAACAGGCGACACTGAACGAGGAGTGGGAGAAGCTGGCTACGGAGCTGGAAGAAGCCTGAGCGTTCGAGACAGGTCGTTTCGCGGCGGTGGCTTCCGGAGCGCAGCTAGTCGCTTTTCGACTCGGACGGCGTTGACTTCGCCGGTGACGACGAGTTGCTGCTATCCGACGAAGTGCTCGCCGGCTTATCCGTCGACTTCGTTTCAGAGGATTTGCTCTCCCCGTCCGCGGAAGCCTTCATCGTCTCGGACTTCGGCTTGGCGGCATAGTCCGTCGCATACCATCCCGAGCCCTTGAACTGGAGAGCGGAAGTCGAGACGAGCCGCTCTACCGGACCGTGACAAACGGGGCATTCCTTCTCGTCCGGAGCGCTGAAGCTCTGGATTTTTTCGAACTGGTGACCACAATCTTTGCAGCGGTATTCGTAAAGGGGCACGAAGGGCATTCCTCTGGGGTTTGATGCTCTTCTCATTTTAGCCGGTCAGGACCGCGGCCCTGGATTCAAAGCCAAAACCCGTAACTCCGATTCGTCCCCGCGTCGAAGTCCGAAACGCACTCGGTATAATCGCCCCAATTTCATCGGGAGCTGCGGCCTTGGGTCCAAAGCAAAGAGTGGCGTCGAACATCGCAAAGCAAAACGTCGGGCTGTCGCCGCAGGATCTCCGCACCCTGCGCGCGTTGAAGACGCCCGCGCGGATCCAGAAGTTCATTGATGATCTGACCTATCAATATGCGAACACCGCGTGGTCGCCACAGCGGGTGCTGCGAGAGCGCAAGGGCCATTGCCTCGAAGGGGCGCTTGTAGCCGCAGCCGCACTGCGCGTCCTAGGTCATCCGCCGCTCTTAATGGATCTGGAGGGCGTCCGCGACGACGACCACGTAGTAGCCCTCTACCGGCAGCGCGGCCTGTGGGGAGGAATCGCCAAATCCAACTTCGCCGGGCTGCGCTTTCGGGCGCCGATTTACCGCACCCTGCGTGAGCTGGCGCTCAGCTACTTCGAGCACTACTACAATCTGCGCCGTGAACGCACCCTCCGCTCTTACTCAAGGGCGGTCAACCTGGCGCGGCTCGACAAGCAGAACTGGATGATCTCGGAGGAAGATTTGTGGTGCGTGCCCGAGTTGCTGATCGCCGCGCGCCATTACCCGCTCTTTCCGCATCGGGTGGCGCTTGATTTGCCGCATCTCGACCGCCGGAGCTTCGAGGCGGGGATGCACGGGTGGGTCAAGCACTAAAGGAGACGGAAACCCTCAGCCGTGAATCCCAGCTTGGCTCATAACGTCACCAGCCGCACCCCGACGATCGCCGGCACCGCGCGCAGCTCCCGCAGCACGGCCTCGGTCACCTGACCGTCGACTTGCACCACCGCCAGCGCTATTGCGGGTGCGGCATCGTGGCCATTGGAACGCCCGAGAGCGAAGTTCGCGATGTTGACCTGATGCTCGCCGAGAATGGTGCCGACCCGCCCAATCACTCCAGGCACGTCTTTGTTGCGGATGGTGAGCAGCGTCCCCTGCAGCGGAGCTTCAATGTCGATGCCGTCGAGGTGCAGAAGGCGAGGCGAGTCGCCGTGCAGTACCGCGCCGCTGGCGGAAATGCTGGCTTCGTTCGTATGCAGCGACAACTGCAGCACGCTGCCGGCTCCGCCGAACGGCGCTTCCTTCTTCTCTTCGTGCAGGCGAATCCCGCGCTCCGCGGCGACCGAGGCGGCGTTAATGCGGTTGACCTGCTCGAGATGACCGAGAACGCCGGCGATAGCGCAGTTGCGAATCAGCTCGGTTTTCGTTTCTGCGAGCCGTCCGTGATACGCGATTTGAATGCTGTCAATGCTGCCCCGCGGAATCTGCGCAAGGAAAGTGCCGAGTCGTTCCGCCAGATTCATATACGGCGCGAGTTCCTCGTATTCCTCGTGGCTGAGCGACGGCATGTTGACCGCGTTCTGCGCGACGCCGGACTTGAGATACTCGCGGACCTGCAGCGCGATCTGCACGCCGACCGCCTCCTGCGCTTCAGCGGTGGACCCCGCAATGTGTGGTGTAAGAATCACATTGTCGAGCGCAGCGAAGGGGGAGTTCTTCGGCGGCTCCTCATGGAAAACGTCCAGAGCCGCTCCAGCAACGTGGCCGCTCTTCAGCGCCTCCGCCAGATCGCTCTCCACCACAAGCTCGCCGCGCGCGCAATTCAGGATGCGAACGCCCTTCTTCATCGTGGCCAGGCTCGCGGCATTGATGATGCCGGTGGTCTGCGGAGTCAGGCCGACGTGGAGCGTGAGGTAGTCTGCGAGAGAAAAAAGCTCCTCGGCAGAGACGAGCCGAATAGCATTTTCCCGAGCGATGGAAGCGGAGACAAAAGGGTCGTGCCCGAGCAGCTCCATGCCAAAATTGCGAGCACGGCGCGCGACTTCAAGGCCGATGCGGCCCAGCCCAAGAATGCCCAGCTTCTTGTCGCGCAGCTCCGTCCCCTGCAGCGATTTCTTCTCCCATATCCCCGCATGCATCGTGGAATCGGCGCGCGGCAACTGACGAGCCAGCGCAATCATCAGGCCCAGCGCCAGCTCGGCCACGGCAATCGCGTTCGCGCCCGGTGTGTTCATCACCACGATGCCGCGTCGCGTCGCCGCTTCGGCATCGATGTTGTCCACGCCCACGCCGGCGCGTCCAATCACGCGCAGCTTCGGTGCTGCGGCCATCAGGGCATCGTCCACCTGCACGGCCGAGCGCACCACGAGCGCATCGGCGTCCGCCATCGCTTCGGGCAGGTTCTTCACCTGATCGTGCGTGAGAATTTGCCATCCGGGCTCAGCCTGAAAAACAGCCAGCGTCGCCGGAGAAACTTTTTCGGCCAGAACGACTTTCATTGTCCCCTTCCGTATTGGTTCGATGAGCCGCTCAGGCGTGAACCATCTCCGGCTCGCTGGCTTTGGCGGACGTGCCCTGCCCGCTTCGCTCGGCGTAGATCTGCTGGGCCGCAGCGAGCGCCTTGCCGAAAGCAAAGCCCGGCAAACTCAGCGATGCAGCCGCCACCTGTTCCAGCGCAGCCAGGATGGCAATGGTGTCCATATAGTCGAACAGGCCGATGTGGGCGATGCGGAAAATCTTGCCTTTCATCTCTCCCTGGCCGTTGGTCACGATGGCGGCGAAGCGCCGCTTCAGTTCCTTCACGATCATGCCCGAGTCCACCCCCGCAGGCGCCAGCACCGCGGTCGCCGCCGCCGAAGGAGCCGTTGGAGCAAAGAGCGACAGCCCCAGAGCCTTGACGGCGGCACGCGTCATTGCTGCGCAGGTTTCCGCATTATCGATGAGCGCGTCTCGGCCCGCCGCTAGATCGCCTCCACCCTGAGCCGCAATGTAGTCAAGCGCGGCACCCAGAGCAGCGATCAAAGCCACAGCCGGAGTGTAAGAAGACTCGCCCTTCTGCGCATTCTTCCGCTCCTTGCGAAGATCGAAATAATAGCGTGGATTCTTTGCAGTCTCGGCAGCCTTCCACGCGCGATCGCTCAGGCTGAGATAAGCCAGGCCAGGTGGAATCATGACCGCCTTTTGCGATCCCCCGATGATCACGTCCACGCCCCACCCATCGACGTCGAGATGTGTGGTGCCAAGGCCGGTAATGGCATCGACGATCAGCAGCGCCTTGCTGTCGGCTGCTTTGAGCAGCGCAGCAATCGCCTGGATGTCGTGCCGCACGCCCGTCGACGACTCCGTGGCCTGGACATACACCACGCGCGTATCGGGGCGCAGAGCCTGCCGGATCGCATCGGGGGAGAACGTCTCGCCATATGGGACGCTCACCAGATCGACGACGCATCCAAAAGCTTTGGCCAGAGATTCCCACCGCTCGCCGAATTTCCCTGCCGAAAGAACCAGAACGCGATCGCCCGGCGAGGTCAGGTTCGAAACCGAGGCTTCCATCGCGCCGGTGCCCGACGACGCCAGCAGCAGCACATCGTTCTTCGTGCCAACGAAGGTCTTCAGTTGCCCGAGCACCCGCTCGTAGAGGGCGCGAAACTCCGGCGTGCGATGGTGAATATCCGCCGCCGCCATCGCGAATTGTGCGGCCGGCAGCAGCGGCGTCGGACCGGGAGTGAACAGCCGAGTCTTGCGAATCATAATGACGAGTCCCTCACTTCAATTTTACCGCCCCAACTCCATCGCGGTTAGTCCCTATAATGGGGGATTCAGGCGGTGGAGACTCGCAGCGATGGAACTGGTAAAGCAAATCGATCACGACATGGTCGCGGCCATGAAGGCGCACGATGTGGAGCGCACGCAAACCCTGCGCATGGTGAAAGCGGCGCTGAAGAACCGCGAAATTGAGAAGCGCTCCGCGCTCACTGATGCGGAAGCCCAGCAGGTCTTCGGCACCATGATCAATCAGCGCAAGGATTCCATCGAACAGTTCACCAAGGGCAATCGACCGGAGTTGGCGGCGAAGGAAGCCCGCGAGATCGTGATTATCGAGAGCTACCTGCCCAAATCCGCGAGCGAAGAAGAAATGAAAAAGCTGGTCGAGGAAGTGCTCTCCGGCGGCGCCTTCGGGCCCCGGGACATGGGTCCGGCCATGAAAGCAGTGCAGGCTCGCCTGCAGCAGGCCGGCCTTCGCGCCGACGGACGCCAGCTCAGCGAGCTGGTTAAAGCGCGGCTCGGGCAATAATCTTTCGTGGTGCCTCCCCTATGACCGACGATGGATCAGCAATGAGTAATATCGACAGACGAGAATTCCTCCGCATCGCCGCGGTTGCTCCGGCAGCCGCTGAAGTCGCGTGGTCGCACGCCGGACAGGAAGCCATGCGTCACCTCCTTTTCGTTGGAACCCAGACCGAATCCGGAACCAGCCGCGGCATCTACGCTTATCACTGGGAGCCCCTCAGCGGTGACCTCCAGCCCGCCGGCCTGGCCGCGGAGAGCGACAACCCTACGTTTCTCGCGCTCGATCCTGAAGCAAAGTATCTCTACGCCGCGAACGAGCTTGCGAGTTTTGAAGCGCAGGCCAGCGGCGCCGTAAGCGCGTTTCAGATCGACCACGCCGCAGCCAAACTCAAACTCATTAACCAGGTCCTCTCCCTGGGAGCGGGCACGTGTAACGTAGCGGTCAGCCACCTGGGTCGAGCGGCTTTTTGCGCTAACTATACCGGAGGCAGCGCGACTTCCTTTGCCCTGAGTTACAACGGCCAGATCAGCGACGCCGTTTCGCATTTTCAGTACAAAGGGCACGGCCCCAATCGGGATCGCCAGGAAGCGCCCCACGCACACCGCGTGACGCCTTCGCCCGACGATCGCTTCCTGCTGGTCAACGATCTGGGCCTCGACTGCATTCACATCTATCACCTCAACGGCGCCACCGCCAAGCTCACCCCCAATGACCCGCCGCAATGGACTGCAACCCCCGGCTCCGGCCCGCGCGCCCTGCAATTTCATCCCAATGGGCGCTTCGCCTGCTGCATTCACGAAATGGTTTCGCAGGTCGAGGTGCTGGGGTGGGACGCCGAGAAAGGGATCTTGCATTCACTGCAAAAGATCAGCCTCATTCCGGAGGACTATCACGGACCCACGCGTGGCGCCGACATCGTCTTCACCCGCGACGGCCACTTTGCCTACGCGGCCAATCGTGAATACGACTGCCTCGTCAGTTTTGCCGTCGATCCCAAAGACGGCAAGCTCACCCTGCTCGCGCGCAGCTCCTGCGGCGGAAAGATTCCCCGTCACCTCGCTCTCGATCCCACCGAGCGATGGGTGCTGGTCGCCAATGAGCAAACCGATGCAATCTCGGTTCTGGCGAGAGACAGCAAGACCGGCAAGCTCGCCGAGACGGGAAAAAACTTCCCCATCTCGAAACCGCAGTGCTTAGTGTTCGCCTAAATCCCCACGCTCGCTTTTCCCTCGTTTTTCGCGCTCGCCGTTCGCTCGTTTGCGCTCGCCACTCGCTCGTTTTGCGCTCGCCTCCGACTAACTACCCGGCAGGCTTCGCCGCGATCACCGCATCGAGCTCTGCGATTTGCCGGCGGAGCTCAGCAAGGTCGTTCGCCGTCAGAGCCTCCGTCGACGTAAGCAGGTGCTCCACAGAAGCTGCGATCTCGCTGCCCTGGGGCAATCCAAACACCCCCAGAACACCGGAGAGCTTATGCGCTGCCTCGCGGCCGGTGGCGCGGGCCTCCATGTCAGCGGGGTTTTCGGCCAGGCCGTCGCAGGCGGAGCGCAACAGCTTCATTCGCTCGAGCACTGTTGGCCGGCTGGTGCCCCATAACTCCGTCAATCGGGCTGCGATTTTAGCAGCTGCGTCTTCGCTCATATTTCCTGCCAGCCGAGGGTTGCTGCAATCTCCTGGGCCAGCACCAGCGGATCAAACGGCTTGAACATCACCTTCACCACGCCCAGATCGGAGAAGCGCTTCTGGTCGGCGGCCTGCACCTTCGCGGTGAGCAGAATCACGGGAATGTTCGCTGTTTCCGGCAGCGAGCGCAGTTCGCGAAACGTCGTCGGCCCATCCATGCCCGGCATCATCACGTCCAGCAAAATCGCATCGGGGTGGTTTTCGCGCGCCTTGATGATTCCGGCCGCGCCCGAGGCCGCGACAAGAACATCCCAGCCCGCCACCGTTTCGAGGCTGAGAGCGGCAACTTCCCGAATATCCTCCTCGTCGTCGATGATCAGAACGCGTCGTGACATTTGCTGACTCAATTCTCGGACAGGTAACTACTAATTCGACCTTCTCTGTTTAACTTCGTCTCGCCAGAACTTCTTCTTAACTTCGTTTACCCCAGCTTCTGCTCGAACTGGCTCTGCGTCGCCTCCTCGGCGATCGAGGAGATGGATGCTCGCTCCGGCAAAAAGAATCTGAAGATCGCGCCGCGGCTGCCGTTCTGCTCCGCCCAGATGCGGCCTCCATGCTGATGCACGATGGTGCGGCAGATCGCCAGACCGAGTCCGGTGCCGCCTTTCTGCCGCGAATCCGATGCGTCGACCTGCTGGAAGCGGTCGAAGATGCTTTCCAGCTTGTCGGCAGGAACGCCCCGGCCCTCGTCGACCACGCTGACGGTGACGCCGTCCGCCGCGCGCACCGTCGAGATGCGCACCGTGGATCGCGGTGGAGAAAACTTGATGGCGTTGCTCAGCAGGTTGGTCATCACCTGCAGCAGCCGGTCCGAATCCGCTTCGATGTAAACCGACATAGGATCGCTCGCGAGATGGACATCCTCGGCCTCGGCCATGGGCTGCATGGCCTCAATGGCCTGGCGCACCAGCTCTTCCAGGGCGAGGCGCCGGAAAGCCAGAGGAGCGCGTCCCGAGGTCATTCTCTCGAGGTCGAGAATGTCGTTGATCAGCCGCACCAGGCGGTCGGAATTGGCGACAGCAATGCGCAACAGGCTCGTTGCCTTTTCGCTGACCTCTCCCAGCAAACCTGCGGAAAGAAGCCCGAGCGCGCCGCGAATCGACGTCAGCGGCGTACGCAGCTCGTGGCTGACCGTCGAGATGAACTCATCCTTCATGTGGTCGAGTGCATAGCGCTGGCTGATGTCGCGGAAGCTCAGCACGCTCCCCACCGGCTCCCCCTCTTCCACCATCGGCATCAGCGAAAACTCCACCGGAAAGCTCTTGCCATTGCCGCGGAAATAAACATCCTGGCCGGAAGCGCCTTCCACCGTCTGGAAAGCTCGCCGCGTCAGGCAGCTCGAATCGCAGCCCGCCGCAGTCGGATGCAGCAGTTCATGCACTCTGCATCCGATCAGCTCTGACTCGTTGCGCTCCATCATCCGCGCCGCCGCCGGATTCGCAAACGCGATCCGATTCGTCGAATCGACCCCGATGATTCCATCCGCGACCGAATTCAAAATCACGGCCTTCTGCCGGTCCAGCTCGCGAACCCGCACTTCCTGGCCCGCGCGCGCCATGAATTGCCCCACCGAGCCGCAAACCGTTTCCACCGTGGCCATCAGGTCCGGGTCCTCACGCATAAACTGCCGCGAGAAGCACTCCACCACAGCAATCACCTGGTTGCCGACCCGCACAGGAACCGCCCATCCGGAAACGTAGCCGTTGAGCCGCGCCGCCGTTCTGCGCAGAAAAGCCGGACTCTGTCGCAGGTCGGCGATCCAGCACGGCTTGCCCAGCGACCAAACCATCCCCGGCAGCCCCTGCCCGCGAGAAAGAATCGACGACTGGGTCTCGTGATAAAAATCCTCGCTCGATCGCCCCTTGGCGTACCAGGCAATGCGCGGCCGAATGGAACGTTGCGTCTCATCCACGGTCCAAAGCGCGGCGAATTCACACGAGAATGTCCCGCACAGCGCCTCCAGGACGCGCGTCAGTCCCTCGTCCATCGAAGTCGTCTCGCCGATGATCTGGCTCACCACCAGCTGGATCCGCAGCCGGCGCTCGCGCCGGTTCTGCTGCGTCACGTCCCTGAAAATGCAGCGGACCGAAACCGGTCCCGACTCCTCGCTGCGGCAGCTCAGGCTGGCTTCCACCTCGACGTTTTCCCCGCTCGAGTTCTGCAGCCGCAGAGAATGATTTTCGACGCGAACGCCGTGCAGCGCCTTGTGAAACAACGCAGCAGCTTCGGCCTGCACTTCCGGCGGAAACGGCGACTCGAATCCAATCAGCGATTCGAATTGCGATGAATCCATGCCAAAGAGCCCCTGCCACGACGGATTCACGTAAAGATACCGTCCACGCGGACTCAGCGTGGCGATCATCTCCGCAGAATTGTCGAAAAGGTCGCGGTAGCGTTCTTCGCTTTCACGCAGCGCGTGTTCCGCGCGGCGTGTGGCGCTCAGGTCCACGGCGATCGAAACCAGACCCTCAACGGTTCCCGCCGAAGAACGCACAGCGGAAAGGTAGACCATGGCCGGAAATGTGCTGCCATCTCTGCGCCGGTAACGCATCTCGAATCCACGAACACGGCTGGCGGGAAAAGTGGCCACATAGCGGACATAAGGCAGTAGCGGAGTTGCCGTATCAGCAGGAACTTCAGGGTGAGTCCTGAACGCTGGCATCGAGGCAGCCAGCTGCTCGCCGACTCTCGCCATCTCGCTTTCGGGAAACATCTCCGACGCGGTAAGCTTCCCCACGGCTTCGTTGGTGCGATAACCCAGCATGCGTTCCGCCGCCGGGTTGAAGAGGTTGATGTGTCCGCTCAGGTCGCAGGCGATCATCATCGGACCGGCGGAATCGAGGATGCTGCGGTGCAGCCGGGCAACCCGCTGCAGTTGCCGCTCTCCCTGGCGCTCGCGCAGCGCGGAGCGGAAACTCGAAAGCGCGATGGCGACCAGAAGCGCCTGGGCCAGCGTCCAGAAAGCGGCAAACCAGAAAATCCACTGACGGCTCTGGGTTGGCGGGCTGCCATACCGAGCCAGAACAATCGCGCCGGCCAGCGAAAAGGCCAAAGCAATGACGAAGGCTCGTGTAACGGTCCGGGTGTGGTTGGATTGGGTCACTACTCGAGTCCATGGAAGTCGGGAATGGGCTTCCCTTAACGCTACAAAGGGTTTCCGGCTCAGTATAGGGGAACGCCGAAGGGTTCCGACAGCAAAATCCACAGCGCATCAGCGCAACAATGGCACTTTGGTGTTAGCCCTCGGGAAGAGTCGTGCGTGACCGAAAAAAGGGGCCTAAGTTTGCTGATCTAACTGCGACAAATCAGACAGTGACCGGATCGAGAATGCGGCTCCAGCGCCGTTCCCGACGTCCGGCGTAGGCCTTTTTGTGCCACGCGTACCCGGCGATTAGTGGCAGCGCCAGGGTTGCTTCGCTGTAGACCATCTGCTCGTACGTCGTATCGACCTTGCCCCAGGAACTGGCTTCCTTCAGGGTGCTGGAGGAAAGGGCTCCGTCGCGCACATCGGCGACTGTGACCTGGATCGCATATTTGTGCATTGGGGCTTCGTTGCCCAAAATGTCGGCCGCCACCACGATGTCCTGAGCGAAATTCTTAGGAACGCCCCCGCCAATCATCAGCAACCCGGTCGTCGGATTGGCGATCTTAAGCTGGGTGAGCTCGTAGAAGTCCTTGGCCGAGTCGAGCGAGACTTTCGGCTTGTCTTGGCGTTTGTGTTGGTGCGCGACGAGGCCGAATCCGGCCGAGCAGTCGCTGAAAGCCGGGCAAAAGATCGGCACATCCTTCTGGTACGCGGAGTAAACGATGGAGTCGACGCCACCCTTTTCCGGCGTTTTGCCGTTCTGCTCGAGCCAGGCGCCCATGGCGCGAATGAATTCCCGCGAGCTGTGCGGCCGCGGCGGCAGCGAGTCGGCGACCTTCTCCGTGGTTTCGTCGCAATGGCGCAGCTCTTCCTCGTCGATCAGCGTGTCGTAGATGCGGTCGATCATCAGCTCCCGCAGTTCCCCATCCTGCGTCCCGGATTTGTAAAGCTCGTCGGCGATGTAGTGCTTGAAACCGAGCGCCTCGAAGAAGTCCTGATCGACGATGTTGGCCCCGGTCGAGACCACGGCATCGACCATGTTGTTGCGGATCAGGTCGACAAAGATCTGCTTCAGGCCGGCCGAAATCAGCGAGCCGGCAAGGCACAGGATGACGCCGCAATCCTGGTCGCGCAGCATGCGCTCGTAGATTTGCGCCGCCCGGGCCAGGTCACGGGAGCTGTACGCCATCGAGTGCATGGCGTCCACCAGGGCGACAACATCGTGCTGCTTGATGTCGATGTGGCGAATCGGGTGCTTCAGGAGCTCTTTTTTCGATGGCATAGCGGGAAACAGAGTACCGCATATAGGTTACAGGAACGCGACACTCGATACCGGAGGACAGGGTACGGGTTACGGGTTGCCGCAAGAACCCCCGCGAAGATCCGGGCTCCCCGGCGGGTCGGCTTTGTCCCGCACTCTGCACGCGGTACCCTGTCATATGCGGGTCCGCAAACTCCTCGCCTACGCCGCCATCTATTTCCTCTGGAGCGGGTCCTTCCTCGCCATCCGCATCCTGGTCGCCGGCTCCCACCCCATCCCGCCCTTCTTCGCCGCCGCATTCCGCTTCACCCTTGCCGGCCTCATCCTCTTGATATGGAGCCGCCTCACCGGCCCCATCCACATCGACCGCCGCCAGCTCCTCTCCGCCGCCGCCCTCGGCCTCATCATGTTCACCTTCGACTATGCCGGCCTCTTCTGGGCTGAAACCCGCGTCGCCTCCGGACTCGCCGCCGTTGTTCTCGCCCTCATCCCCGTCTGGGTCTGCGCCGGAGAAATCTTCGTCCTCCGCACCCTCCGCGCCACGGCTTTGTCCCTCGGTGGCATCGCCCTCGGTTTCGGCGGAGTCATCGTCCTCTCCCTCCGCTCGTCCTCGAATTCCGCTCCTACCTCCGCTCTCGCCATGGCCGCCATGATCGCCGCCACCCTCTCCTGGTCCTTTGGAACCCTCTGGTCCCGCCGTCTCACCCTCCCGCGTCCTCACCAGGCCAATGCTGGATTGCAGATGCTTTTCGGCGGCCTCTACCTCTTCATCCTCTCCGCCTCTGCCGGCGAATTTCGCCATCTCCCGCCCGCGGCGATCCTCCTCAGCCCGCGCGTCCTCGTCAGCATGGCGTACCTCATCGTCGCGGCGTCGATCCTGGCCTACACCGCGTACGTCTGGCTCATCGCGCACGACTCCCCCACGCGCGTCTCCAGCTACGCCTACGTCAATCCGGTTTTTGCGTTGATCCTCGGAGCCACTCTGGCGGGCGAACGCCTCACCTCGCTCCAGATCGCCGGAGCCGCCCTCGTCCTCGTCGGCGTCGTCGCCACCCTAATGGGCAAGCAAGCACCCGTCCGCGACAAGAAACTCGTTTCTTCGTAGGGAAGACCCTCAGAGTCCGATGATCGGAGCACCCGAGCTCCGCCGCTCACACTATCCGCTATCCGCTGACCGCTATCCGCTCGCCTTCACGCATAAATCCCGCGCTGCTTGATCGTGAACGCCACCCGGTCGATCGCCAGCATGTACGCCGCAATCCGGTTGTTCACCGCATGCGCTTCGGCATACCGCGTCACGTCGTCAAAGCTCTCCGCCAAAATCGCTTCCATCCGCTCGTTCACTTCCGACTCTTTCCAAAAGTAGCCCTGCCGGTCCTGCACCCACTCGAAATACGACGCCGTCACCCCGCCCGCATTCGCCAGAATGTCCGGAATGATGAACACCTTCTTGTCCGCCAGAATCTCATCCGCCACCGCGGTTGTCGGCCCGTTCGCGCCCTCGCACACAATGCGCGCCTTGATCCGCTCCGCGTTCCGGCTCGTGATCACGTTCTCCGTCGCCGCCGGAATCAGAATCTCGCAGTCCGTCGTCAGCAGCTCCGCCGTCGGCATTGCCTCCGCTTCCCGGAATCCCAGCACTGTTCCGTTCCGCAGCTTGTGCTCCAGCAGCGAATCAATATCGATCCCGTTGGGATTGAACAGCCCGCCATCGTACTCCCCGATGCCGATTATCTTGTACCCGCGCTCCCGCATCAGCTGCGCCGCATTCGATCCCACATTGCCGAATCCCTGAATGATGACCCTGCACCCATCCCGCGGCAGGCTCAGATACTTCAGCGCCTCGTCGCACACCAGCGCGATCCCGCGCCCCGTCGCTTCTCGCCGCCCGCGCGATCCGCCGATCGACAGCGGTTTCCCCGTTACCACCGCCGTCACCGTCTGCCGCATGTGCATCGAGTAGGTGTCCATGATCCACGCCATGGTCTGCTCGTTGGTGTTCACATCCGGCGCGGGCACGTCCTTCTCCGGCCCCAGAAATTCGATGATCTCCGCCGTGTACCGCCGCGTCATCCGCTCCAACTCGCCCTGCGACATCGTCTTTGGGTCGCAGATCACGCCGCCCTTCGCGCCGCCAAACGGAATATTCACCACCGCGCACTTCCATGTCATCCAGCTCGCCAGCGCCCGCACCTCATCCAGCGTCACGTCCGGTCCGTAGCGGATCCCGCCTTTGCTGGGGCCCCGCGCCTGCGAGTGTTGCACCCGGTAGCCGGTGAAAACCTCGATCCGCCCGTCATCCATGCTCACCGGAAAATGCACGATCACTTCCCGCGCCGGATACCGCAGCACCCGCCACAGCCCTTCGTCCAGGTTCAGCTTCCGCGCCGCAAAATCGAATCGTGCCGCCTGGGCTTCCCAGGGGTTAATTTCCTGCTCAAGTGTTACCGTCGCCATTGGGGAATCTCTCCACAGCCGATGCTTCCTGGGCCCTGCGGAAAACCATACAAGGTTCGCTCAGGCAGAAACCCGCATCCGGGCCAAACGGTCCGAGTATAGGCCCCCGCACCAGCCCCCCGCAACCCTCCTCAGCCACTCCAACGTAACCATTGTGGGCCATCTCCAACCGGCCTGGATGCCCCTTAGCCTGCCCTGAGCAAGCTTCGAGCGAAGCGAGTGCGCGTCGAACGGGTCCCTGGGTTTTGAGATAGGGGAGCGCGTGCGGTCTCGCTTATACTCGACTCCCGGAGAATCTCCGCATGCTCAACGCCGTCGCTCCCTTCTTCATCGTCGACGACCTCGCCGCCACCCTTCACTTCTACCAGGACAAACTGGGCTTCAGCGTCCTCCACAAAGGCGGAGGCGACGGAAACAGCGACGCCGACTTCTGGGCCATGGTCGCCCGTGACCAGGTGATGCTCATGTTCAAGGCCATCGCCCCTGACATCCACCCGCAGCCCAACCATTCCCGCCACGAATGGGCACGCTGGGACGCCTACGTCAACGCCAGCGATCCCGACGCCCTCTACGCCGAGTTCCTCGCCCGCAACGTCCCCATCCATCGCGAACTGGCCAACACCGGTGACGGACTCAGAGCCTTCGAGATCACCGACAACAACGGTTACGTCCTCTGCTTCGGCCGCCCCGTCAACTAGACGTTTTTGCGAGAAGATGAAGTCTCGCCGTCGGGGATCAACGCCGAAGAAGAGTGATCAGAATTATCAACGCAAGGAAGACCACGATATAGCCGTAGCGACGCCACATGAGTCTTAGCCATCCCCACTTCGGTGCTGGCTGAGGCGAGACTCGTCTTCTGAACTCCTTGGCGGCATCGCGCACCCCGGTCAGCATTACTCCCGATTGCGTTAGCGCCTTGGTCGCCTCGTTTGGAAACCGCAACAAACCTCGCAACAGATGGTCGCAGTCGATCCAGTATTGCCGATCACGATCGGCTTCCTCGGCCGCATACGCAAGCGCCAACTTCGCGACGTTATCCAGCGGGATGGTTCGATCACGAAGGTAAGGATGCGACGTGCTTGGCAGATGAGGGATGCCCATCCGAGCCCGCAAATCGATGGCCAGATCCTTCAAAGGTACAAATGTGGCCAGCCCCGATTTTGCCTCCCATGTCAGCCCCAGCAGGAGATGCTCCGCCGAGATCGCCGGGTCATCATGATGATTCGCCTCAATTCGTGCGAAGAAAACCACGCGCTTGGCTGATTCCGTATAGCGCTCAAACATGGTCGACGAGCCAACCCCCGGGTCATTTCACCACATAGACAGCCCCTGCGCCCCGATACATCCCGAAAAGTCACGGGGATCACAAATCCCGCCGTGATCCCCGCTAACCCAGCCCCGATTTCGGGACGCGACTGCCGCGACCTCAACCCTTCCGCACCGGCACCTGAATCTCCGTAACATACGACTCATCATCCTGCCGCACCGGCTTCGAGCTGTGCCGATACACCTCCCGAATCGGCCCCTCGATCTGGTACGCGCTCTCGGCCACCCACTTCAGCAGCGCGTCATAGGCCTCGCTCAGCCGCCGATACGCCCCGTTATGCACCGTGCATGCCGCCGTCGTTTCCGAAAATTCCTCCTCGGCTACAGCATCCCGCGGTACCTTCGTACCGCCAGCCCCTCCGAATCTCCTTGCCTCCCAATCGCAAAAAACCTACCCTGAAGACAGGGAAAGCTCTGTCCGTGTCGACACGCGAACAGAGCTTTTCTCTTTTGCGCCAAACTGTCCCCGGCCCAGGCCTGGGACTTCGCTCGATAAGACTCCGCTCTTTGAGATTTCTGCGCGTGCCCATCCATCGATCCGCCCCCGCTCGCCACGGCTGTTCACCGTGACCGCGGAGGGTTCAAGATCCTGTCCCGCGATCACCGATTTTCTCCCCCGCCGATCGCCGCTGGACCCCGCCCGGAGGGTAATACCTGATTCGCAGTACCTCGGATTCCAATGAAATGAACCACTTGCCGGACCCCCCTGGGGGAGGGGGGGGACCCCCCGGCAGCTTCGCGACCGAATCTTCAGCTTAGAAAGGTTCTCCACCCTCCCCCAACAGGAGAGTCAAGGGCCTACTGCACCCCGCACATTCCCTTCGCCTTCTCCATCTGCTCCGGCGTGTACTTCTTCGGAATCTTCACGTACTTCAGGTGCTGCTGCATCGACAATTCCTGCAGCGCGTCCAGGTTTTCCTTCGTCTCGCTGTACTTCTTCAACGGCAGCGTCGCCTTCACCGTGTCCACCACTTCCAGCTGCTTCACGGTGTATGACTTGTAAGCCCCGCCCTCATTCTGGCTCGTCATCTCCTCCCACTCGCGAAAGATCACGCACCCGTCATTCCCCGACTGCATCCCCCACGCAAACGGTTCCTGGTTCGCCGGCTTATCCTTCGCAAAACTCGCCGTTCCCATCGCCGCCGCCACCGTCAACCCCAACGCCACAGCTAACCCGACCCCACCTCTCACGCCATCCTCCAGAAAAAGATTTTCCCGAGTCTACCAATACTGGCTTCCCCGCCACCCCTGCAATCCACCGCGCGAACCCCGATAATATCTTTGAGACCCATGACCAAACACTCCGCCGGAATCCTCCTCTTTCGCCGCACCCAATACGGCCCGGAAGTCTTCCTCATCCATCCCGGCGGCCCCTTCTGGGCCAAAAAAGACGCCTGGTCCATCCCCAAAGGCGAGTACGCACGCGACGAAGATCCTCTCGCCGCCGCACGCCGCGAATTCCATGAAGAAACCGGCGCTTCCGTCGACGGCCACTTCATCCCCCTCGACGTCATTCGCCAGCCCGGCGGCAAAGAAGTCATTGCCTGGGCCGTCGAAGGCGACTTCGATCCCGACACCCTGGTCAGCAACACTTGCTTCGTCGAGTGGCCCCCGCGCACCAACCGGATGATCGAAGTCCCCGAAGTCGATCGCGGCGCGTGGTTCACCATGCCCATGGCCCACAGACGAATTTTCCGCGGCCAGGAACTCTTTCTCGAACGCCTCCTCGAAGCCCTCCACTAACGCCCCGCAACCGCCCCACCAATCCCGATGCGACTTTTTGCCGCCTGAAACGTACCACCACCAGACCGCCCCCGATAATGCAAGGTGTCGGTCGCGCCTCTGCCGTGCCATCCGAGCCCTGGAAATCACGCAGAGAAAACTATGACCACGTCCTGCCAGTTCCTTCTCGTCGCTCTCGCCCTTCTCGTTTGCGCCAACCCGCAATCCGCGGCCCCTCAGGCAGGCCAGAAAACCACGAGCCCTCAGCCTCCGGCAACCGCCTTCACGGAGCCCGAAGGCCTCCTCCACATCGATGTCGTCGTTGCCAATCCTGCGGGCAGTCCCGTAACCGGACTCAGGCCCGACGACTTTACCCTCCTCGACAACGGACAGCCCGCGAAGATCGTCTCCCTGCACGCCTACAACGTCGCCGCCCCGCCTCACCCTCCGGTCGACATCACCTTGCTCCTCGATACATTCCAGGTCCCCAGAGAACTGCAGACCATCGAGCACCAGCAGATCGAAAATTTCCTCCGCCAGAATAGCGGTCAGCTCCCCCAGCCGCTTTCCGCTCCTCATCCTCAATGACAGCGGCCTCTGGCAAGCGGGCTCGCCCTCCATCGACGGCAATCTTCTCGCCGACGCCATCGCCCACAACCGCGTCACCCGCTGGGGTCGCGGCGCCTGGGCACCCGGCATTGAGTCCCCGATTTTGGCGAACCGAGGAACCATCGACGCCTTCAGTACGGCCGAGCCGCCGCCCATCGCCGCATTGCAGGCCCTTGGAGCGTTCGCCGCCGCCGAACGCCGCCAGCCCGGCAGAAAACTCCTTGTCTGGTTCGGTCCAGCCTGGGGCGTCGCCAGCGGCAACAGTCCCCGCGTGTCTACGGATTCACCAGAGCAGAAGCAGACCCTCTTCGACCACATCGCCTGGTTCTCCACCCTCCTCCGCCTTGCGCGCGTCAGCCTTTGCAGCGTCTCTCCGCTCGACCCGCGCCCCGCCACAAGCGGGCATCTCGAAATTCCGCCTCCCGACTTCGCCTCGCTCGCCCTGCATCCGGCTACCTCGTCCCTCGATGCAACCATCCACGCCTTGAACCGGCAGACCCTCGCCATCGAAAGCGGCGGCACCGCGCCCGACCCCACTTCCGGCGATCCCGTCCGCCAACTCAATGATTGCGTCCGCGCTCCCAGCGCCTTCTACACCCTTACCTTCAACCCAGCGCCCGCCCAGCACGTCGACGAAGTGCACGACCTCAAAGTGAACCTCCGCGCGCCTGAGCTCACGGCTCGCACCACCACGGCCTACTACGATCAGCCCTACTACACCGACGCCCCCAATCCCGCCATCCGGCAGATGACCGTTGCCCAACTCGACCAGTTCCTTCTCAACCAGCAAACCACACCGGACGGTGACCTCACCCGCCAGCTATCCGCCATCCAGCTCACCGAGCGCGCCGACGCCGCCCAAATCGCCTCCTGGACTGCGCAGCTCCACGGCAAAAAGTCGCGAGAGGAACTCGAAGCTCTCGCCGACGCCTCCGCCTTCCTCGATCTTCCTCCCGCCGAAATCCTGCCCGATCCCCCGCCCGATCGAAATGCCGAGCAGCAAATGATCTCCCTGGCGAATGCCTATCTCAACCAGACCATTCCCCATTTGCCCAACTTCTTCGCGCAGCGCACCTCCGTCGAATACGACGAGACCCCGCAGTTCGACCACGGCGACGGCCACTTCACCAACGCTGAGCCTCTCCACCTCGTGGACACCTCGAAAACCACGGTGCTCTACCGCAACGGCGCCGAAGTCGAATCCAAACCGTCCCGCCGCGAAAAATCATCCCACTGGCAGGTCGTCTATGGAACCTTCGGACCTGCCCTCAGTGCGGTCAAAGGCGTGTTGGCCGATCCCGCCTCTCTCACCTGGAGCCACTGGGAGAAAGACCCCGCCGGCGGACGCCGTGCCGTCTTCCATTACCTGGTCCCAGCCTCAGCCTCGCAGTTTCGCACCGGAGGCTGCTGCCTTCCTGACGGCGAAGGAACCAGCGGCTTCACCACCCTGCCCGGCTATCACGGCGAAATCGCCATCGATCCCGCCACCGGAGCCATCCTGCGCGTCGAAGCCGAGGCGAACCTCGAAGGATTCGCCCCCCTCGATCGCTCCGCTGTCATGGTTTCCTACGGCCCCGTCGTCATCGGCGACCAAACCTATATCTGCCCCCTGCGCAGTGTCAGCATCTGGCGAGCGCGTTCCGTCACCTCACGCTGGGAATGGAATCAGGGCTTCCGCGACTGGGGACCCTGGGCGACCAAGCTCATCGAGTTTCACTTCGACGACTACCACATCTTCCGCGCCAACATCCGCATGCTCCCGGCCGGGGACGACCCGCAATAAGCAAACTTCTCACGCCGCTCCACGCTAGCCGTTTTCAACCCGCGCCTTAATCTCCGAATACGCGTTCTCGATGAGCCTTCGCAGCGATGCCGCGTCAGTCGCCGTTCCCGGTTTCAGCTTTACGTGACGCATGAACTTCCCCGAGCCCTGCAGCAAGTGCGCCGGATCTCGCAGCCCCGCGCCCTGAAAGAACCCCACGTTCACGTGCGCCGTGAAGACATTCACGTAGCCGAACGGAACATCGCCCAAACATGCCACCGGACAGCCGTCATGCAGGATCTCCCGCACTTCGTCCCCGCATCGCCGCATCACCTCAAACCATTCCCGTGCGACGGCTCCCAGTTCGCCTGCATGCTGCTTCATCCACGCATCGATCGCGGGATCGCGCTCGACCGTTCCGTTGAATCGCAGCAATTCCGCTTTCATCGCCCCTCAGGCGCCTTCTCTCCCTGCCCCTTCCCATGCAGCAGCGCGATCACTTCCCGGTACAGCCGGTCCCGCACCTCAAACCGCCCCGAAGCCCGCGTCACATACCGCACCTGCAGCTCAATCCCCGCGCCCGAAGGACGCAACTGCACAATTGGCGCCGCGCCCAGCCGCGTCAGCCCTCCCACCCGCGTGCTGCGTTTCCACTCCTCTTCGGCCAGCCGCGCGCTTTCCTCCGTCTCCGTGCGCGCCGCAGCCTCCACGCTCTTCGCGAAACTGTAAATGTCTTCCTCGGCCGGCACGCTCACCGCAATCTCATCCCACAACCACTGCCCTTCGCTCGAGAAGTTGAAGTACTGCCCGCGAATCGCAAAGCTGTTCAGGAACGACACCCGCCGTCCCGTCGGTTCTCCCTTCTCTGCCAGCCCCGTCGTCTCCAGCAGCGTGGTGCTCACCAGCCCCACTTCGATCACCTCGCCGGACACGCCGTTGATCTCCACTACATCCCCGACCCGAATCCCGTTCTTGCCCACCAGCATGAACCATCCCAGAAACGCCAGAATGTAATCCTGCAGCGCAATGGTCAGCGCCGCCGTCGCCAGCCCAATCATCGTCCCCGTCTGGTGCGGAGCCCCGAAGATCACCAGCACAATCAGCAGCGCACCCAGCACCTGCACGCCAACTTCGAGGATCGTCCGCAGCGTCTCGCTCTGCTTGCGATCCAGCTTCGGCCTTTCCATCACCCGCCGCACCACCGCATCGCCCACAATCATGCACAGCACCACCAGCACAATCGTCGCGAACGACTGCAGGATCAGGTGCAACACAATCCGATGCTGCAGCACCACCTGCGCGCCCCATTTCCCATACACCGTCGCCAGCTGCTGATCCGTCTGGATCCGGTCGTCGTCAATTGAGAGAATCTGCCGCTCTGTGCTGCGATTCTGCAGATCGGTCAGCGTCGCCGCGCCGCTCCTCGCGGCCACCGCGGCCTTCATCTTCGCTTCCAGATCGTTGTGTCCCGTCGTCAGCGTGCGTGCGTCGCTCTGCGCCGCCGCCTGCGCCTGCTCGATCGACGCGTACCGGCTCCGCTGATCGAACCACGCCTGCACCCGCCCGGCGAGCGTTCCATGGCTCTTCACAGAAACTGCTGCCGCCTGGCCCTGGCTCTGCTGCGCGCTCTCGTATTTCTGCATCGCCGCTTCGCGTGCCGCCAGCTCGCTCTGGATTTGCACGCTCCGGTTTCCCGTCGCCCGATCCAGATCGCTCTGCGCATCGGTCAGCTCGTCTGAATCCAGCCCCAGCTGCGCCTTCGCCACCTGCAGCGCGTCATCGCCCGCGCCCGCATTCGCGCCCTGTGATTTCGCCTGCACCTGCGCCACCTGCAAACGATCCTGCGCGATCTCCTGCTGCAGCTCCGCAATCCGTTGCGAAAGCTCCAGCGCCTCGCCCGTCAGCACCTTCTGCCGCGTTTGCAGCTCCGCCTCGCGCAACGCCGCCGCGAACGCCTGATCCACCTCGTGATCCGCAAGGTGTTCGGCCTCCCGCGCGTATTCGTTCTCCTCCGCCGTCACCGCCAGCGAAGCCAGCGTCTGCGCCGTCTGCCACGGGCTCTGATCCACCAGCGATGCACCCGCCCCGCCCCGCGCCCTCACAGACGACAGATCCGCCATCGCCCCGTGCGTCGCCCACGCCCAAACCAGGCACACCACCAGCAACGCCATCAATGCGACGACAAGAATGAGTCGCGTTCTGCCAAAAATGCGAGATGAATGCGCGCCGCCGGCGCCGATCGGGGGAGTCGCCATAGCTCTGCCGGTATTGTAAGCAACCCCGCGCAGCCGAATCATGCACGGCCGCCGAAGAGCCGTCCTCTGTACCCTGTACCCTGCACCCTGTACCCTGCTCCCATGAGGCCGTCCCATCCCGAACGCGCCGAGTTCCTCCGCCTCGCCCGCTCCCACTCCCTCGTCCCGCTCTACCGCACCCTCACTGCCGACCTCGAAACCCCCGTCTCCGCCTTTCTCCGCGTCGCCGCTGCCGAGCCCGAGTGTTTCCTCCTCGAATCCGTCGAAGGCGGCGAGCACCTCGGCCGTTACACCTACATCGGCATCCGCCCCAGCCGCCGCATCGTCTCCCACGGGTCGGCCCTCGAGCTCACCGAGCACGGCCGCACCCGCCGCGTCACCGGCGACGTCTTCGCTCTCCTCCGCGACGCCCTCCACGGACACACGCCCGCCCGCATTCCTGGCCTCCCGCCCTTCACCGCCGGTGCCGTTGGCTTTTTTTCCTACGATGTCGTCCGCCAGATCGAGCGCCTGCCCCAGTCCACCACCGATGACCTCGGCATGCCCGACGCCTGCCTCATGTTCTTCGATGAGGTCCTCGCCTTCGATCACGTCAAGAAGGAAATCCTCCTCATCGTCACCGCCGACCTGCGCCGCCACAAGCCCCAGGCCGCCTACGCCGAAGCGCTCCGCCGTCTCGACCGTCTCGAGAAACGCCTCGCCCATCCGCTCCCGAAACTCCCGCCCCGCAAATCCACCGGCAAACTGCGCCTCACCCCGCGCACAAAGAAGCCCGCCTTCTTGCGAGCCATAGCCCGCGCCAAAGAATACATCGCCGCCGGCGACATCTTTCAGGTCGTCCTCTCCCAGCGCCTCGACCTCGACCCCGGCGTCGATCCCTTCTCCGTCTACCGCGCCCTCCGCATCGTCAATCCGTCACCTTATATGTATTTCCTCCGTTTTGGCAGAAAGCCCGCCGGCTCAAAGTCAGAAAAAGAAGAAACTACCCATATCGTCGGCTCTTCTCCCGAGCTCCTTGTCCGCGTCGAGGGCCGCCGCATCGAGTACCGCCCCATCGCCGGAACCCGCCCTCGCGGCTCCAGCGAAGACGCCGACCTCGCCGCCGAGCGCGAGATGCTCACCGACGAAAAGGAACGCGCCGAGCACGTCATGCTCGTCGACCTCGGCCGCAACGACGTCGGCCGTGTCAGCGAATATGGAACCGTGAAAGTGACAAATTTGATGCACGTCGAGCGCTACTCCCACGTCATGCATCTGGTCAGCGACATCGAAGGCCAGCTTCGCCGCGAGCACTCCGCCGTTGACGCCCTCCGCTCCTGTTTCCCCGCGGGAACTCTTTCCGGCGCGCCCAAAATCCGCGCCATGGAGATCATCGAGGAACTGGAGTCCACCCGCCGCGGGATCTACGGCGGCACCGTCCTCTACGCCGACTACTCCGGCAACCTCACCTCCTGCATCGCCATCCGCACCCTCCTCGTCGAAGGCCGCCAAGGATTCATCCAGGCCGGCGCCGGCATCGTCGCCGACTCCATCCCCGAAAACGAATACCAGGAAAGCCTCAACAAAGCCAAAGCCGTCGTCCGCGCCATCGAACGCGCAAGAGGGAACTGATCATGGACGAAAACCCTCAACCCGAGCCTCCCGTTCTCGCGCCTGGCGCGCCCATCCCACAGCAACCGAAACAATCGCCCGGGCCAGCTTTTGCCTCAGCTGTTTTTCCCGGCCTCGGACAACTGGCCCTTGGAGAAAAGAGAAAGGTCCTTGTCTATTTCGCGCTGTTAGCGATCTGGATCTTTCTCTTCTTCCCGCCAATACAGTCTCCCCGGAACTGGTCGCGCTGGGGTAACCAGGAAGTGGCTGGAATTATCCTCGCAATCGTCTCCACCTGGCAGGCGCTGCGCTTCAGAGCCGGCGGCAAACGCCCCGCGCATTTTGCCCTGCTGATTGCTCTGGTACCGCTGGCAGGGATCTCGATGGTGCTTGGTCACAAACTCTTAACTCGAGCGGCTGGTTACCGCGATTACCGAGTTAATGGCAAAGCCATGCAGCCTGCGCTGAGGGACGAAGATCAGGTTATGGTGAATCTGCGTGAATTCCGTAGTCGCGTCCCGGCTCATGGTGAGGTCGTCATTCTGCAAAGCCCCATTGGCACCGTCATCAAGCGTGTTATTGCCGAAGGAGGCGACACAATTGCTGGCAAAGATGGCCAGATTTATTTGAACGGTCAAGTCCTCGATGAACCCTACGTCATGCAAACATCCCGATCTGCGGATCGATTGGTGACCTTCGGCCCAGTCACGATTCCGCCTCACAAGTACTTTGTAATGGGCGACAATCGCAACCTCAGCTGGGATAGTCGCCTACAGAGTTTTGGTTTGATCGATGAAACTGCAATCTTGGGAAAGGCGCTCTACATAACTGGGACAGGCCATAAGATCTCAGGTCAGTAGTTGCGTTGAGGAGGTGCCGTCACTTCGCCACCCGCTCCGTCGTCCCCGTCACATTCAGGCTGCAGTTGTTCCGCCCCATCGCCATCCAAAACGTCCCATCGCCAAACGTGACCTGCTCCAGAGACACCCGCGTCAACCCGTAGGCATGCATCTTCTCCGGCAGCCGGATCTCCCGTAGTTGCTCCGCCGCCTTATCCGCCGCATCCACCCCGGAGAAAGTCAGGTGCAGATCGAACGCGCTCGCATCCAGCTCATACACGCTCTGCTTGACCAGAAACCGCGCCGTGATCGCCACCGACCGGATCTCCTTGCCGCTTGCATTCTGGAAGTTCAGCGCCAGATTCGGCGCCGTCACCTTCTCCGCCGACGTCGCCGGCAAATAACTCGCAGGCCAGTTCAGCCGCGCGCTCGTCAGCACCACCGGACACCCGGCCTGACTCTGCTGCATCGGGATTGCCTGCAGATCGAGCGTCATCATCCCCGGCGCCAGTTCTGAGCCGGGAGCAGGCACCGCCTGTCTTTGTGTTTGTGAGATTCCCGCCGATGCGGCAGCCAGAAGAAGAGCGGAGACGAAGAGCCTCATACCAGCACCCCCGATGCCCATCAGCATAGCACCGCCAGCCCCGAAATTTCAGCCACGCGCCTCGTCTAACCCGGCAGGATCCTCACCGTCGCCGATCGCGCCCGCCTGCCGAGCATCGGCTTCAGATACGGACTGCCCGCGTACTTCGCCCCATACGCCTCGTCGATCCGCTCCTCGATTGGGTCCGTCTCTTCCACCGCCTCAAACCGGACCTCCTTCGTCATCCCCGCCGTAATGATCCGCCCCGCCTTCTGGCGCACCGCCGCCTGGTACCAGCTAGACTTCTCCCCGTTGTAGCCCCGCACATACAGCGCATCGTCAACCGCGACCGACCAGATCCACGTCGGCGTCCCATACGTCTTCCCGTCCTCACGAAACGGCGCGATGTGCAGATCATCCGCCTCCGCGATCCTGCGCAGTTCATCCTTCCGCCACGCGCTCATCGCGAGTTGCTCCGTGTAGGCCCGCTCACCGCCCCACCAGCGACGCATGGAACGCCGGATACCGAGCCCCTTCCAACTTGACCGCTGAAGACGCCTCCTCCAGCGCGCGCACATCCTCCGCGCTCAGCTCAATCTGCGTCGCTCCCAAATTCTCTTCCAAACGACTCAACTTCGTCGTCCCAGGAATCGGAACAATCCACGACTTCTTCGCGAGCAGCCACGCGAGCGCGATCTGCGCCGGTGTTGCTTTCTTCCGCTGTGCAAAGGAACTGATCACATCCACCAAAGCCTGATTCGCCTTCCGATTCTCCGCCGTGAACCGCGGCACGATGCTGCGGAAATCCGTGCTGTCAAACTTCGTCTCCGCATCGATCTTCCCCGTCAGGAACCCTTTACCCAGCGGACTAAACGGCACGAACCCAATCCCCAGCTCTTCCAGCGTCGGCATCACCGTCTCTTCCGGCTCACGCCAGAACAACGAATACTCGCTCTGCAACGCCGCCACCGGCTGCACGGCGTGCGCGCGGCGAATCGTCTTCGCACTCGCTTCCGACATCCCGAAGTGCTTCACCTTGCCCGCCTGAATCAGCTCTTTCACCGCCCCGGCCACCTCTTCGATCGGAACATTCAGATCGACCCGATGCTGATAGAACAAATCGATGGCATCGACTTTCAACCGCTGCAGCGACGCCTCCGCGACCTGTTTGATGTGCTCCGGCCGGCTGTTCAGCGCGTTCCACTTGCCGCCGTCCGCGGGATTGGCTTCCCACCCGAACTTCGTCGCGATCGTCACCTTGCCTCGAAACGGAGCCAGCCCCTCGCCGACCAGTTCTTCGTTCACGAACGGACCGTACACCTCCGCCGTATCGAAGAACGTCACGCCACGCTCGACCGCCGCTTGCAAAAGCGCAATCATCTCTTGCTTGTCTTTGGCAGGTCCGAGCCCAAAACTCATTCCCATGCACCCGAATCCCAGCGCCGATACTTCCAGGCCGCCCTTACCCAGTTTGCGTTTCTGCATTGCCATCTCCTCAGGGACGCGCTTTGCATCCCTCAACTTCGATGCTACGGACCCCCGCCCCAGACCGCTTTCCCAATCCTGCCAATCTTTTGCCTGATCCTGTCCGCATCTCCGATTTTGTGCACACCCGCAGCCGATCAGCAGTACGCTAAAAACAACCAGGCAAGCGAAACAAAATGCCGACACCATCCAAAAAACGCCCCGCAACCAACCCTGTCGTCCTCGCTCTCCGCAAAGACCTCGCCGCCCGCATCGCCGCGCACGCCCCCTCCCTCGGAGAAAATCCCACCCCCATCCCCGGCCTCGCCCTCTACCGCCGCACCGCGCCCACCTCCTGCTTCCTCGCCACTTACGAGCCCAGCCTCACCATCTTTGTGCAGGGTCGCAAGCGCATCGATCTCAACGGCGTCGAGTACTTCTGCGACAGCTCCTCCTTCCTTCTCTCCTCCATCGACGTCCCCGCGCAAAGCCAGATCCTCGAAGCCTCCGAGCATCTCCCGATGCTCTCCATGTTTCTCCGCCTCGATATGCCCACCGTGCGCGAGGTCCTCAGCCGCGACGACCTGCCCGAACACGCCCTGCCCGAACCGGAAACCTCCATCCGCCACCGCGGCATCGCCGTCGGCGAGACCACCGTCGGCCTCCTCACCGCCTGCACTCGCCTCATCGACCTGCTCGACGCCCCCGAAGACATTCCCTTCCTCGGCCATCTCATCCAGCGCGAAATCCTCTACCGCATCCTCCGCACCCCGCAGGGCGAGCGCCTCCGCGCCATCGCCACCGCTGGCGACCTCAGCCACCGCACCGCCCGCGCCATCGCGTGGCTCCGCGCCCACTACGCCAAACCGCTGCGCATGGAAGAACTCGCCGCCGTCGCGCGCATGGGCGTCTCCACTCTCCACCATCAGTTCCGCACGTTAACCGCAATGAGCCCGCTCCAGTACCAGAAGCGCCTCCGCCTCCAGTCCGCCCGCCAACGCATGCTCATGGACGGCATCGACGCCACCAGCGCCGCCTACGAAGTCGGCTACGAAAGCGTCAGCCAGTTCAACCGTGAATACAGCCGCTTCTTCGGCCAACCCCCCATGCGCGACGTCAAATCCCTCCGCGACGCCAAAGTCGTCTCCATCGACGCCGCCTGACTCCAACCCCCTCAACCACCCCTTGGCCACCCCATACCCCCACCCCCCAATTCCCCCGCCAGGTTCACCCCACAGCAAGAAGCTTTAGCCTCACACCGAACCCTGGGCAGTAGCGACTTTCCCCACTTCGACCGCAACCTGAACACCGGCGGCAATAACTTCGACGTAACCCATGGCGTGGTCGCCCATAACCAGGTCCACCATTCCTCCGCCTGGCTATCCAGCATCACCCTCAGCGTCGTGCAGCACTGAGCGGCCAAATCTCCCCCAATTTGCGTCGAGCCGGAGCCGTGACTCGACGGTAACTAACCTCCGGCGGGCAAAGCCGTTACCGAAATAGGTTGCTGGTCATCTGTCCGGTGTTACCCGAATAACTCATTCGCCATGTGAGTCGAAGTTATGACCAGTTAGGCGAATATTCTCTTGACATCCCCGCTCCGTTCCTTAAGACTAACGCCCAATCTCGGATACGAAATGCGTCGCCTTGGGGGAATCCTGCTTTTGCTCTCCGCTGAAAAGGGCTGGTGGCAACGGCAGACCGATACCGTATATCCGAACTTGGATGCTGGGGCGACGCCTCTGCTTATTGCAATTCTCGTGATCGGAGAAATTGTAAGTGTGTGACTTTGGGCCTGGGAATCTCTTCAAGCGATTCAACCGCTACAGGGCAGGGGAGCTGGCATGAAACGAATCTTCTCAAGCAGCATAAGACGAATGGCGTTCGTTCTTGGGATCGGGGGTCGGGGTGTCAGACCCTGCCCTGGTAAGTCTGTGCACACGTATACCGGGCCAGCATCTTATAAGGATAAGGAGCTTCGCTCTTCGATCCCTTATTTGCGTCTTTTGCTCGGTCTTATGCTCCTGGTTTTCCTGGCGGCTGGAGGCGTCGCGGGTTCCAGCTCAGTTGCTCACGCCCAGGGCCTTCCTGCGTGCGGTGCAGGTACGACTCCATGTATGCTCGGTCCCAATCTTGAGGTCGTCGGCCTAACAGGTACTTTATTCAGCGGTACCGGTCCATGCGTGGGTGGAACCACTTCGTTCGTGGCGAGCCCCACCAGCCCGGGTTTTTCGGCTACTGGCATCCCGACGCCATGCGCGGCGTTCAGCAGCACCCAAAGTGAAACGTTTAGCCTGGTCGCTATGAACGGCTACGAAATTGATGGGATTAGCGTATCCGGCACCTGCGGTGTCACAGGCAACAACGCATTAACTCTATCAGCCAGCTCGAGCACCGTTAACTCGGTCACCGTGACGTGCCCGGAGGAGAGTAGCGTTGGCGCGACCGCGCCGGTTAACAGCCAGTTAGCATTCACCCCGGCGACGAACCTGACAGCAACGATCTCATCCTCGAACACGTCGACTGTTGGCGGAAGTTCTTCAGATTCTGCGGTTTCATGGTATTTCTTACTTTCTCCGGAGATTGGAACCTGCGCGAATCCTAATCCGAACCCGAATCCAAATCCGGCGTCGTTTGCCAATCCGGGCGACTTCAACGGCGACTGCAAGAGCGACATCCTGTGGCGCAACACCAGCACCCAGCAGGTCTACGAGTGGTTCATGAATGGCACCACCTATCCCAGCAGCGGCAGCCCCGGCAGCCCCACCTCGGACTGGGTCATTCAGGGCTCTGGCGATTTCGATGGCGACGGCAAATCCGACCTCCTGTGGCGCAACACCACCACCGGCCAGGTCTACATCTGGATCATGAACGGCAGCACGCTGACCAGCGGCGCCAGCCTCGGCTATGTCTCGTCGGACTGGAGCGTAGCGGGTATTGGCGACTTCAACGGCGATGGCGAAGCCGACATCCTGTGGTGGAACAGCACCACCGGCCAGGTCTACGTCTGGTTCATCAACGGAACGACGATGACGGGCGGCGGCAGCGTCAGCTACGTCTCCTCGGGATGGAAGATTGCGGGCATCGGCGATTTCAATGGCGACGGCAAAGCGGACATCCTGTGGCGGAACAGCACGACCGGCCAGGTCTACATCTGGTTGATGAACGGCTCCACGTTGACGAGCAGCGGAAGCCTCGGCTCGGTCACCACGGACTGGAAGATTGCCGGCGTCGGCGATTTCAATAACGACGGCAAGAGCGACATCCTGTGGCAGAACAGCACCACCGGGCAGGTCTACCTCTGGTTCATCAGCGGGACCGCGATGACGGGCGGCGGCAGCGTCAGCTACGTTTCCTCCGGATGGAACATTGAAGGCATCGGCGACTACGACGGCAGCGGCCGAGCCGGCATCCTGTGGCGGAACACTTCCACCAATCAGGTCTACATCTGGCTGATGAACGGAGCAACGTTGACCAGCAGCGGAAGCCCTGGCGCGCCTGACAATACCTGGCAAATCGCTCCCTGATCTCAATTAGGCTGGCCCAGGTCTCGATTCTGAGACCCGGGATTGCGCAGCGCCCGCTTTTTCCACCCAGACCCGGGACTGCGTCGTTCACTGCCGCCCCGCGCACCCGCACTTTGGCCTGGCCGTTGCCGGCTCTTAGCTCCCAGCTCCCATCTGCCTCTCACCCCCCGGCGTCCCTTCTGATGCTTCGGCGGGTTAACTCTGGCCCTTTTGGGGAGTAGTGCTCCGCTCCATCGCGGCGAGACCATGGCCATACTGCCGCGCAATCTCTTTCGAGCGCGATGGGCCATCGTCCCGATGTCATCGCCAACCCAACTCGCAGGCGCACCATGAGCGCAGATCCGCATCCTCCCGCCGAACCGGCCTTCAGCTTTGCCTTTCAGCCCATCGTCGACGCGGTCGCGCGCGAAGTCGTCGCCTGGGAAGCCCTCATTCGCGGCATGTGGGATGAACCCGCCTGGCAGGTTCTCAACCAGGTTTCGCCGCTGCGTCTTCACCAATTCGATCAAAGCGCGCGCGCCGTAGCCATTGCGCTCGCCGGACGCCTCGGCATCGACCGCCCGTTGCACCTGAACTTCGTGCCGCAGAGTCTCGCCTCGCACCCAAAGTCGCTGCTCACCACGCTCGAAGCCGCGCATGAAGCCGGTCTGCCGATCAGTCGCGTTGTCCTGGAAGCCCCCGAAGCTGAGCTCGTCGAAGACCGTTCTCATTTAGCCGGGTTGTTGAAGGAATATCGAAAGCTCGGACTTCGCCTGGCCGTCGACGACTTCGGCGCAGCGTTGGCCGATCTCAACGTTCTCGCCGACCTGCAACCAGATCAAATCAAACTCGACATGCGGCTCATCCGCGGCATCGAGCGACCCGGTTCGCGCCAGGCCATCGTGCGCGCCATTCGTCTGGCCTGCTTCGAGCTCAACATCGACGTGATTGCCGAGGGAGTTGAAACCCTTGCCGAATACACCTGGCTTGCCGATCAAAATATCCGGCTCTTCCAGGGCTATCTGTTCGCAAGGCCGGCCTTCGAAGCTTTTCCGCCGGCACACTTCCCGCAAACCGCCGAAGAAGCCGCAGCATCTGCGCGACCCGTCGCATCTGTCGCGTCCTCCATCCGCGCGCTCAAAAAAACGCGCCTGAAGGCTCATTTTTTTCTCGCGCCTCGCTCGCAGTTTTCTTGTCTCTTTGTTTGCTCGCCTTTTACTCGTAGTTCGCTCGCAGTTCGCTGGCAGTTTTCTCGCTTTGCGCTCGCCGTTCGCTTCGCTACCGGCTACTGGCTGCCGGCTGCTGGCCGCTGGCTACAGGCTGCTGGCCGCTGGCTACAGGCTACCGGCTGCTCTTTTCACCGCGCGCCCTGCAGCACAAACATCCGCGCCGCCACCAGAATCGCCGCGCATCCCATCAGCGTCAGCACCAGCGCCTGCACCCATAACTCGCCCAATCCCGCGCCCCGCAAAATAATCCCGCGCAGGATCTGGATGTAGTACGTCGCTGGAATCACCTGGCTGATCCCGCGAAAGAACAGCGGCATATTTTCGATGAGAAAAATGTAGCCCGACAAAAACACCGAAGGCAGAATCGTCCCCATCGACAGCTGAAAGGCCTCCGCCTGGGTTTGCGCTTTCGTCGAAATTACCAGCCCAATGCCCAACACCGTCAGCAGAAACGGCACACTCAGCACCAGCAGCAGCAGCACGTTGCCGTGAATCGGCACCAGAAATACGACCCGCATGACGACCAGAATCGCGCACAGCTCGCCGAACGCCAGCACGCCGTAGGGAATCATTTTTCCCACCATCAGCCCCAGCGGAGCCACCGGCGTCATCGTTAGCTGCTCCAGCGTGCCGCGCTCGCGCTCCCGCACCAGGCTCAGCGCGATCAGCAGAATCGTCATCACCTGCAGCAAAATCGCAATCAGTCCCGGCACAAAGAAGTTCGCCGACCGCGTTGCCGGGTTATACAGCACCGAAGGCCGCACCGCGATCGGCATCGTCCCGTCCGGCAGCACCCGCACCAGCGACGATTGCAGCGCCACGCCCGTCGCTGTGCTCATCGCCTGCCCTGCTACCGACGAATCCGATCCGTCTACCAGCACCAGCACCGTCGCGCCCGACCCATCCTGCAGCCGCCGCGCATAATCGAACGGAATCCGAATTCCCGCTCGCGCCTTCCCTGACTGGATCGCCTTATACATCCCGTCCGGCGACGTCGCATAACTGCGCAGCGCGAACACATCCGACCCCGCAAAACTCTCCAGCAATCGCCGGCTCTCCTGCGTCTGCGACTCATCCAGCACCACCGTCGGAATCTGCCGCACATTGGTATCCACGGCAAACCCAAATAAGAACAACTGCAGGATCGGGATCAGCAATGCGAAGAACAGCGTTCCAGGATCCCGCACAATGTGCAGAAATTCCTTCCGGCAAACCGGAACCAGCCCGCGAAACGGCTTCCTCATTTCGCGGCCTCCATAATTTGATACGTCAGTGTTACAAATACGTCCTCGAGCGACGGCTCAATCGTCTCCACCCGCGCCCCCGGCAGTTGCGCGCGCAGCGCCTCCAGCCGATCCGTCTCCGCCAGCGCGTGAATCGACCGCCCAAAGATCGTCGCCTCCCGCACGCCATCCATTGCGCGCACTCGATCGAGCATCGCCGAAGGATTCGCCGTATCGATCTGCACCCGCGACGTGCCCGCCGGATTCGCCTCCGGCAGCTTCTGCAGCTCCGCCACCGTTCCAATCGCGATCAGCTTCGACAAATAGATGTACCCAACCCGCCCGCACCGTTCTGCCTCATCCATATAGTGGGTGGTCACGAAGAACGTCACGCCCTGCCCCGAAAGCTGAAACAGCAAATCCCACAGCGCCCGCCGCGCCACCGGATCGATCCCCGCCGTCGGCTCATCCAGAAACATCACTTCCGGTGAATGAATGATCGCGCACGCCAGCGCCAGCCGTTGCTTCCATCCGCCCGAAAGTTGCCCCGCGCGCCGCTTCATATACGGCTCAATCCCCGTCAGCTTCTGCACATCCCGCGTCCGCTCCGCGGCGCGCTCGCCCTCCAGCCCATACACGCCCGCATAGAACGCGAGGTTCTCCGCGACTGTCAAATCCTCATACAATCCGAATTTCTGCGACATGTAACCGACATGGCGACGAATTTCTGCCGCATCCCTGCGGATATCCATCCCCAGAATCCGCCCCGTCCCCTCGCTCGGCGTCAGTAGCCCGCACAGCGCCTTGATGATCGTCGTCTTCCCCGACCCATTCGGCCCGAGAAATCCAAAAATCTCCCCCTTCGTCACCTCGAAGCTCACGTCGTTCACCGCCGTGACCGGCCCAAAGCGGATCGTCAAGTGATCGGCTGCGATAATCGCCGTCATTCCAGCCTCACCGTCGCCGACATCCCCGACTTCAGCACCTGCTGCGCGTTGTCCACGTACACCTTCACGCCAAACACCTCATGCTCGCGATCGCTCTTCGTCTGCACGTTGCGCGGCAGGAACTCCGCCTCACTCGCGATCTCCCCAACGTGCCCCGCAAACGCCCGTCCCCCAAAGCTGTCCACGTGCACCGTCGCCTGTTGCCCCAGATGCACGCGCGCCAGCTCCGTCTCCGGCACATACACCTTCACCCACAACTGTGAGCTTTCCAGCATCGTCATCACAATGCGCCCCGGAACCACCAGATCCCCCGGCCGCACGCTCACCGTTTCCACCACCGCATCCGCCGGCGCCGTCAACTCCGCCTCGCGCAGTTGCGCATCCAGCTCCGCCACATGCCCCTGCGCCTCCGCCAAACGCCCGCGCGCCGCTTCAATGTCCTCGCGCCGGAATCCCTTCCGCATCAGTTCCGCTGCAGCCGCCGCCTGCCTGAATCGCGCCTCCGCCGCGTTCACATCCTCCACGCGCGTTCCCGCCTCCAGCATCGCCATCCGCTGCCGAGCACTCTCCGCACGCTGCGCCGCCGCATCCCTCTTTTCCCGCGCATCGTCGTATTGCTGCTTCGAAATAATGTCCTGTCCCGCCAGCGTCTTCATGCGCTCGTAGAAAACCTCCGCGTTCGCAGCATCCGCTGCCGCCGCTGCGTAGTCCGCCTTCGCCTGATCGATCTCCTGTTTCCGCGGTCCGTTCCGAGCCTCGTCCAGTGCCGCCTTGTCCGCACGCTCCGTTGCTTCAGCCTCCACAATCTCGTCCGGACGATTCCCGCGCAGCATCTTGTCCATATCCGCCTGCGCCTGCTCCACCGCCGCCTGCGCCTGTACGCGCTGCGCCTTCAGCTCATCGCACTCGAATCGCACTAGCGGCGCGCCGGCCTTCACTTGCTGGCCCTCCTCGACGCCCACCTCCGTCACCCGCCCGCCAATCTTCGATCCAACCTGAATCTCGCGCGTCTCCACCGTGCCCGAATAATCCGCGCGACTTCGCCAGCCTACCCACGCAAACGCAATCCACACTCCCGCAAGCACCACAACCGCGATCGCCCCGCCCACAATCAGTCGCCGCTTCATGCCACTCCCTCCCGCAGCACAAGCAGCCGCTCCCGCATCGTCTCCATCAGCCATTTCTGCGGAACACCCTCCCGCATCAGCCACTCCAGCATCGTCGCGATGTATACCGCGAACACCGTCTCCGCCAGCAGCCTCGCCTGTTTTTTCCGCCGCAGATAGCGCGCCATCGACGCCGCCAGAGCCCGCACCGCTTCCTCGCGCGCCACCAGCAGCACTCCCTGCGACGCCTGCCGGAAAATAACTTCGATCAGCAGCTTCTTCGAATGCCCCGCGATCCGCGCATTCTCCTCGCAAAGACGGAGGATCATCTCGACAATCGTGTCGAAGGTCGGCACCTTCCCGCTGGCGCCAAACGTCGCGAGGATGGTCTTCAGCTTTTCCACCCGCGCCGCTGCAATCTCGCGCAGGATCAGCTCTTTTTGCGGAAAGTAGTTGAACAGCGTCGCGCGCGAAACCCCGGCCGCCGCGGCCACGCTGTCCATCGAGACGTTTTCGTACCCCTGCCGGCCAAACAGCTCAAACGCCGCCCGGATAATCTCCCCGCGCGTCTGCTGCCGGCGGCGCGTCTGCAACGATGCTGTATGCCTGTCCACAAAGTAGACTATAGTCTAAACCGTGGATAGACGTCCACCAACGCAAACGCCAATCGCGGTACGTTCGTAATCCGGGCTCCGCCCGGCGCAACAACCCGCCCGCTCCCGGCCCTGTGTTTTGCGCTCTGCCTGCCCATCCCCTGTCCCTTTCCGGACACTCCCTCGCGCCAGCGAACACTTGCCGCCTTCGTCCTCACCCCCGCCGCCCGAAAAATGAGCACCTTACCCACCTCGCGGTTTGGAAATCAACGTGCCACTTCCTCCTCAGGCGCAAAGGCCCTCCCCCAACCCGCGCGCCTCCCCCGACTCGCAAACGGCAGCGACCCGAACGAACGGAGACAGAGCGATGATCATCACCCTGATGCAGGACGTGCGCTATGCGCTGCGACAGCTGAGAAGAACTCCCGGCTTCACCGCCACCGCCATCCTCACTCTGGCTCTCGGCATCGGCGCCAACGCCGCTATTTTCACCCTGGTCAACGCCGTCCTCCTGCGCAACCTCCCCGTTGCCGACCCGGCGACCCTTGTTCGCCTGGGGAACACCGACGATTGCTGCGTCAACTCCGGCGACGAACCCGATAACGGCGCCTACTCCCTTTTCTCGACCAATACCTGGCAGCAACTGCAGAAAAAACTCCCCGAGTTCGACTCCCTCGCCGCCATCCAGGCCGGATTCACCTACCGCCCCGTCACCGTCCGCCGCGACGGCACCCAGGAACCCGCGCGCTCCGTCATGGGTGAGTTCGTCTCCGGCAACTACTTCTCCACCTTCGGTCTCCGCCCGCGAGCCGGCCGCCTCATCGCCGACTCCGACGACGTCACTGGCGCGCCCATGGTCGCCGTCATCAGCTACGAAAACTGGCAGCACAACTACTCCGGCGACCCCTCCGTCATCGGCAGCACCTTTTGGGTGAATACCAAACCGGTCCTCATTGCCGGCGTCGCGCCCGAAGGCTTCTACGGCGACCGCCTCACCAGCACTCCGCCGGACTACTACCTCCCCATCCAATCCATGCCCGCGCTGATGGACGTCACCTACGTGAGTGACCCCACCACCCAGTGGCTCTACATCGTCGGTCGCGTCCGCCCCGGCGTCGCGCTCGCTCCGCTGCAGGCCAAAGTCGCCGGCGTCTTCCGCCAGATCGTCGCCTCCGATCCCATCTATTCGGGCGACCGCGGGCAGAAAGCCCTCGCCAAAGCTCACATCGTCCTCACCCCTGCGGGCGGCGGCATTCAGAGTCTCCAGGAACAATACAAATCCAACCTCCACATGCTCATGTGGATCTCCGGACTCGTCCTCCTCATCGCCTGCGCCAACATCGCCAATCTCCTCCTCGTCCGCGGCATGGGCCGCAAAGCGGAAATGTCCCTCCGCACCGCCCTTGGCGCCGCGCGCTCCCGCATCATCCGCCAGCTCCTCACCGAGAGTCTCGTTCTCTCTGCGCTGGGCGGCATTGCCGGCCTCCTCATTGCTTATGCAGGCGCGCACGCTCTGCTCGCCATGGCCTTCCCCGGAGAACAGAACGTCCCTATCGACGCCTCACCCTCCCTGCCCGTTCTCGCTTTCGCCTGCGCCCTCTGCCTCGTCACCGGCATCCTCTTCGGCGTCGCTCCTGCCTGGATCGCCGCCCGCACTCAGCCCGCCGACGCGCTCCGCACCGGCTCCCGCACCACCGCGTCCAAAGCCTCGCTGCTCCAGCGTTCCCTCGTCGTCCTTCAGGCCGCGCTTTCCCTCGTCCTCCTCATCGGTGCTGGCCTCTTCGCGCAAAGCCTTAACAAACTCCAGAGCTCCGACCTCAAACTCGACGCGAAGAACCGCTACATCGTCCACATCAATCCCCAGGCCGCCGGCGTTCTGCCCTCCCAGCTCGCCCCGCTCTACCAGGCTTTTGAAGACCGCTTCCACGCCATCCCCGGTGTCGTCCACGTCGGCATCGCCACCTACACCCCCATGGAAGACGACAACTGGAGCACCGGCGTCGACTTCCCCGGCCAGACCAAGGGCTACGGAGCCTCCTGGGTTCGCGGTTCCGCGGAATACTTCGACTCCATCGGCACCCGCCTCCTTCTTGGCCGCGTCTTCACTGAGCGAGACACCGCCGCCGCTCCCGCCGTCGCCATCGTCAGCGAGACCTTCGTGAAGGATCTCTTCCCCAAAGGCACCAACCCCATCGGCCAGCACTTCGGCACAAGTTCAAAACACACCAGCGACTACGAAATCGTCGGCGTCGTCGACGACACCGCCTATACCGCCGTCCAGTGGAAAGACCACCGCATGTACTTCACCCCCATGCTGCAGCGCGTACCCAGCGACAAAAGTCCCGTCGACGTGGACATCTCCCTCTACGCCGGCGCCATCGTGATCGAAACCGCGCACCCCATGCCCGACATGGAATCCATAGCCCGCCAAACCCTGGCCTCCATCAATCCCAACCTCGCCATCGTTAAATTCCAAACCTTCGATGAGCAAATCGCCGACCGCTTCACGGAAGACCGCATGATCGCCCGCCTCACCAGCCTCTTCGGCGCGCTGGCCCTGCTCCTCGCCACCATCGGCCTCTACGGCGTCACCGCGTACACCGTCGCCCGCCAAACCACCGAAATCGGCATCCGCATGGCCCTCGGCGCCGAACGCCTCCGCGTCGTCGCCACCATCATGCGCGGCGCCATGATTCAAACCCTCCTCGGCCTCGCCATCGGCATCCCCGCCGCGTATCTCTGCGTCCGCTTCATCGAAGCCCAGCTCTACGAGACCAAAGGCGTCAGCCCCATCGTCCTCACCATCTCCATCCTCTCCCTGGTCCTGGCTGCGACCCTCGCCGGGCTCATCCCCGCCCGCCGCGCCGCCTCCATCGACCCCGCCAAAGCCCTGCGCACCGAATAAGGCGCCTCACTCCCCACCCTCGCTCGCCGTTCGCTCGTTTCTTACTCGTCCCTCACTCGCCGTTCCCTCGCAGTTCGCTCGCTTCTCACTCGTCTCTCCCTCGCGTCTCGCTCGCCCCTCGCTCGTCCCTTTCCTCTTGACAATCTAAAGGAGAACGCGTTACACCTCTTGATTATCTAAAGGAGCCGCTCCCGGAGCCCGTCAGGAGAATAAGTCGCCATGTTCGGAAACATGATCGGTGGAATCCGCGCCCTCTTCCGCCGCAACCAGCGCAACGCCGAAATCCAGGCCGAGCTGCAGACCTTCCTCGACGCCTCCGTCGAAGAAAAAATCCGCCGCGGTATGTCCCGCGAGCAAGCCCTGCGCGCCGCCCGCGCCGAAGTGGGCAGCACTGAAACCGTCCGCCACAAAGTCTGGTCCATCGGCTGGGAATCCACCGCCGAATCCCTTTGGCAGGACCTTCGCTTCGCCCTGCGTCAGCTGCGCAAAAACCCCGGCTTTGCCCTGACCGCCATTCTCATCCTCACCCTCGGCATCGCCGCCAGCGTTGCTATCTTCAGCTTCGTCGACGCGGCCCTCATCCGACCCCTGCCCTACCAGAACCCCTCCCGCCTCGTCATCCTTTACGAAACCAACGCGCTCGGCCCGCACTTTCACCTTTCCTGGTTCGACTACCTCGATTACCAGAGCCGCAACTCCGTCTTCCAGTCCCTCGATGCCTATGGAGCCTACGGCTTCATGCTCCGAACCCCTGACGGCCCAAAGCCTGCCGACGGCGCCCGCGTCACGGCCGGGTTCTTCCGCACTCTCGGCGTCACCCCCATCCTCGGCCGCGATTTCCGCCCCTCCGACGGCCAGCTCTCTGCCCCCAGAGTCGCCCTCATCAGCTACGCCGCCTGGCAACGCCGTTTCGCCGCACGCACCGGCGTCCTCGGACAAACCGTCGTCCTCGACGACAAGCCCACCACCATCATTGGTGTCCTCCCGCGCGATTTCCACTTCGCTCCCGCTGAGCCCGCTGACTTCTGGGCCACCGAGCGCGCCGACGGTCCATGCGAGAAATCCCGCGGCTGCCACAATCTCCTTGGCGTTGCCCGCCTCAAACCCGGCGTCTCTTTCGCCTCGGCCCTCGCCGATGTCCGCGACATCGGCCTCCAAATCGCGCAGCAGTATCCCGGCGACGACCATGGCCGCAGCGCCTTCATGATGCCGCTCACCCAGGTCATCCTTGGCGACATTCGCCCCATCCTTCTCGTCCTCCTCGCCGGAGCCGCCCTGCTTCTCCTCATCGCCGCCGTCAACGTCTCCAGCCTCCTTCTCGTCCGTTCCGAACGCCGCAGGCGCGAAATGGCCGTCCGCGGCGCGCTGGGCGCATCGCGCGTCCGCCTCATCCGCCAGTTCGTCACCGAAGGCGTCGTCCTCGCCGCCTCCGCTGCGGTCCTCGGCGTCGCCCTCGCCGGCGTCCTTATCCGCCTCCTGCCCGGCTTCCTTCCCAAAGATTTCCTGGCCTCCATGCCTTACCTGCGCGAGATCGGCCTCAATGCCCGCGTGCTCGTCTTTGCCGTGTTCATCGCCCTCGCCTCGGGATTCCTCTTCTCTCTCCTGCCCGCTCTTCGCGTCTCACTCGCCGACCTGCGCGCCAGCCTCTCGCAGGATGGACGCGGCGCCTCTGGCACCGTCTGGCGTCGCTTCGGTTCCAATCTCGTCGCCGTCGAGCTCGCCATGGCCGTCGTGCTTTTGGTCGGCGCAGGCCTCCTCGGCAAAAGTTTCTACCGCCTCCTCCACGTCGACACCGGACTCGTCCCCGACCACCTCGCCACCCTCCATGTCGCGGCCACATCCGGTGCTTACAGCAAAGATCCCGACGAGATCAATCTCGCCCGCCAGCTCCGCGCCCGCCTCCAGGCGCTTCCTGGCGTACAGTCCGTCGCCCTCACCAGCGACCTGCCCCTCGGCAACGGCGATGGAACCGGCAACTTCCGCATCGAGGGCCGCGCCTGGCCTGTCGAACACAATGACGTCCTCATCCGCGACGTCAGCTCCACCTATTTCTCCACACTCGAAACCCGCCTCCTCCGCGGACGCTACTTCGCCGACGACGAGGATCAGTCTCACCCCCTCGTCGTGGTCATCAATCGCCAGATGGCCACAAACTATTTCCCCGGCGAAAACCCCCTCGGCCTTCGCATCTACATCGAGGGAAATCAAAAATCGCTCATGGAAATCATCGGCGTCATCGACGACGTTCAGGAAGGTCAGCTCGAAGACGCTGCCAAAGCCGCGATGTATCGCCCCATCAACCAGGACCCCGAAAACGACTTTGCCGTCGTCCTCCGCACCGGCCAGGACGAAAATTCCGTCCTCGCCTCTGCCGCCGCTGCCATTCACTCCATCGATCCCGGCCTCGCCGTCTACGATCCCATCACTATGGCCCAGCGCCTCCATGACTCCCCCTCCGCCGCCCTCCATCGCTCTTCCGCCTGGATCGTCGGAGGCTTCGCCGCGCTCGCCCTCCTGCTCAGCATCGTCGGCCTCTACGGTGTCGTCGCCTACTCCGTCAGCCAGCGCACCCGCGAAATCGGCGTCCGCATGGCTCTCGGCGCGCAGCGCTCCGCGGTCTACCGCCTCATCCTGCGCGAAGCTGGGTGGCTCGCCCTCACCGGAATCGCCGCCGGACTCCTCTGTTCTCTTGCCGTCACCCTCCTCATGCGCAACCTGCTTTTCCAGGTTCACGCCTGGGATCTTCCGACCCTCGCCGCCGTTGCCCTTACCCTCGCCGCCGCTGCGCTCCTCGCCAGCTTTCTCCCCGCGCACCGCGCCGCCTCCGTCAACCCCACTGAAGCTCTCCACGCGGAATAGCATCCTGCGCCTGTACCCTGCAACCTGTACCCTGTAACCTGCATTTCCCCATGGTCCTCAGGCTCGCCTTCCGACGTCTCCTTCGCTCCCCGCTCTACGCCGGCGGCTTGATCGGCCTGCTCGCTCTCGGCATCGGCGCCGCCACCGCACTCCTGGCCCTCGTCGACGCCATTTGTTTCCGCACCCTCGATGCGCCCCATCCCGAGCAGCTCGTCCGCTTCGTTCAGCTCGCCGCCGTTCCCCGCCCGCAAACCGAATTCCCCCACACGTTCTTCGACGCCCTCCGCGACCGCTCCACCGATTTCTCCGCCGTCGCCGCCCAACTTGACGAAGAAGTCGTCCTCTCCAAACCCGCCCCCTCTGCGCAGATTCACGCGCATCTCGTCACCCCGCAATTCTTCTCCCTGTTCTCCGTTCCCGCCCTCTATGGCAGAACCCTCCTGCCCTCCGACGAAAATAATTCCTCTGAATCTCCTCCCGCCGTCCTCAGCTACCCCTTCTGGAAATCCAGATTCAACGCCGACCGCCGCGCCCTCGGTCAAACCATCTCCCTCAACGGCCACGCCTTCGTCATCGTCGGCGTCATGCCCCCTGCCTTCACCGGCATCTCCGCCGATACCACCCCCGAAGTGCGAGTTCCCTTCCGTGCTCTGCCGCTGCTCGCTTCCAACCGTGCTGAAATCGTCAATCCGTATCTGACCATCGCCGCCCGCCTCAAGCCCGGTATCCCTCTCGCCGCCGCGCAGGCCGCCACCCTCGCCATCTGGCGTCCGGCCATGACCGCTTACTGGACCCAACAGCCCAACTCCGGCGACTGGGAAAAACAGAACCTCGCCGACGACCTCCGCCTCGGCATCCAGGTCCTCAGCAACGCCCGCGGCGCTTCCGCGTTGCGCGATCGCTACGGCGTCGGCTGGACTCTCCTTGGCGTCTCCGCTCTCATCCTCGTCGTCCTCCTCTGCGCCAATCTCGCCACCATCATGCTCGCCCGCAATGCTGCCGACGCCAGCGGCATCGCCGTGCGCCTCGCCCTCGGCGCTATCGCGCACTCATGTGCTGCGCCTGCTCCTCAGTGAAAGCGCTTTGCTCGCTGCTGTGGGAGGTGCCGCCGGCATCCTCCTCGGTTATCTGCTCATCCCTTTCCTCCTCGCCGCGCTCCCGCCCCTGCGCGATTTCACCACCAGCCATCTCTCCGTCGCGCTCTTCGTCGGCCACGACGCGCGTCCGTTCCTCATCGGGATCCTTCTTACCGGCGGCGCCTTTCTCGGCTTCGGCCTCGCGCCTGCTCTTCACTCTTCTCGCGTCCCGCTCACCGCCGGCCTCAAGAGCCGTCACGTCTCCCAGCGCATGGGAGCGCAACGTCGCCTCCTCGCCCTGCAAATCGCCATCTGCACCGTGCTGCTCGGCTGCTCCGGCCTTTTGGTGCGCACCTTCGCTCAGTTGCGCTCGCTCGATCCCGGCTTCGACGCCGCCCGCATCGTCAGCTTCACCGTCAATCCAGGTCTCGTTGGCTATACTGCCGCCCAGGCCGATCATCTCCGCCAGCAACTCACCGCCCGCGTCGCCCAACTTCCCGGCGTCGATTCCGTCGCAACCTCTCGCATTCCCCTCATGCGCGGCAGCGGACTCAAAATGATCGTGGCGCCCGTGGGAACTACCGTTCCCGCTGACGAGCCGCTCAATGTCTCCTTCGACTCCGTTTCCGCCAATTACTTTCAGACCATGGGCCTCCGGCTCATCGAAGGTCGCACCTTCCTCGAAACTCCTCAGACCCGCACCGACAAAGTCAGCGACGCCGTCGTCAATCAGGCTTTTGTCCGCAGATTTTTTCCCGCTGTCGATCCCCTCGGCCGCCACTTCGGCCCACGCGGCGAAGACGGCTTTCAGATCGTCGGCGTCGTCACCGACTCGAAGTTTCGCTCCCTCCGCGAGCCCCTGCTGCCCGTCATGTATGCCGACGATTCCTTCCCGACGAACGACCGCATCGTCCTCTATGTGCGCACCGCGACCCGCCCGGCGGCTCTCATCGAACCCGTTCGCAAAATCTTTGCGGCGCTGGACCCGCAGCTTCCCGTCTCTGACGCCGTAACCCTCACCCAGGAGCTCGACGCCAGCGTCGCCGCCGAACGCCTGAACGCCAGGTTAGCCTCGGCCTTCGCGCTCTTTGCCGCCATCCTCGCTGGCCTGGGTCTCTACGGACTCATGGCCCTCGTCGTTACCCAGAAACGCCGGACCTTAGCCATCCATCTTGCTGTAGGAGCACCCAGAGCCAGCCTCGCCGGGCTCGTCCTTCGCGAATTCATGGCTGCCATCTCCCTCGGCGCCGCCGCCGGACTCCTTGCCGTCCTCTTCCTCGGTTCCAGCATTCGGAGTCTTCTCTACGGAGTCCCGCCCGTCGGCCCCATTTCCATCCTCACCCCAGCGTGCGGCGTGGCGCTGGTCGCCCTGCTCGCTTCCCTCGGACCCATGCTCGCTGCAACGCGCGTCGATCCCACCGCCGCCCTCCACGACGAGTAACTCGTCACCCGGCGGCCGAACGATGCTCGGCTTCGACCCAGAAGACTATGTCGACATTTCCAGGGATATGCTGACCCGCCTGGGCGCTATCGCCGCGAATCAATAAGCAATGAGCCTGGCGTTGCGCCCTCTTCGGCCCGGGCTGAAACCGATGTCCCCGCTCCAGCTCCCGGCTCCCAGCTCCGAGCTTTTCTACTCCCTACTCCCTACGCCCTGTTTTCTTGTCAAGTTTCCACCACTTACCCAAAGTAACTTAATGGTGATAACAGGTCACTTAGTATCAAAAGAATTTTGGCCGGTTTACCCCTCTCAGCGTGATATACTGAACTTATAGATCGAAAATGAAAAAGCCCGCATCCTGCGGGCTTTTCTGCGTCCGAGAGGAAAGGAGAAGCCATGCACCCATCGGCAATGATTGCGTTGTCAGCCGTCAGACTGCGCGAACCGGGTGAATCCGCTCCCCTCCCTCCAGCTCTCCTGCTTCCTCTTTGTCTTGTCGCACGCACGAATGAATCATTCACATGCACCATTGATTCATTCACGAGCGCGAACAAGTCATTCGAGTACATGAATGACGCATGCACGCGTGCCAGGCAAATGACGCGCCCTCAATCAACGAGCCTCTTCATGTGCGCGATTGAATCAAACACGGTCGTCAGTGTAACAAGCACGGCCGAGTTGCAATTGACCTCGATCCAGCCACATAGCATCTTGTCAGTCTGTACGAATTCGCTAAACTGCGCAGAATCAATCACAGCCTCAGCAGCCCCAGGGGGTACCTCCTGCAGAATCCCCCTGTGGTACTGTGACAGTAAGTCGTTTCGGGGCGTCTGCGCGCGTCCCCGCGCTTCGCGCCGCCCTATGTCGCATTCGCCCAACCTCATTTCTCCCGCTCCGGCGCCTCCACCTTCCAGTCCCACTGCGACTCCGCTTCCTCCTCACCGCACCGCCCACTGGCTGCACCGCGCCGACTTGTTTCTTCGCGTCATCGTCCGCCTCTACATCGGCCTCATCCTCGTTTTTCTGCCGTGGACCCATGTTTGGGCCTTCAACCGCTTTTTCCTCTACTACGCGCACGTTGCCCGCTTCATGGAGAGCGGCGCAGTGCGCGGCCTCGTTTCCGGCCTCGGCCTGCTCAATCTCTGGATCGCTATTTCCGAAGCCATCCATTACAAAGAAAGCTGAAATGCCCCGCAAGCTCCCGAATCCGCTGGAAAGGGCCGCGCTGGCCTACGAGAACGACGCCTTCCTCAACAGTCCCGACGGCCGCATTCTCCGTATCCTCGCTGAATACTCTGAGCCTCTTGCCCGCTTTCGCCGCGAGCGCATCCAGGATACCGTCGTCTTCTTCGGCTCCGCGCGCTTCCGCGCCCTCGACGAAGCCAGCCGCGAACTCGAGCTCCTCGAAAATACCGGTTCCCGCCAACCCGCGCCCGAAGAAGAGCAACCCGCTCGAGCCGATGACATCGAGCAGGGAACTTCCAGCGAGCTCCGCCTCCGCCGCGCTGAATCCGCCGTCGAAATGGCGCACTATTACGAGGACGCTCGCCGCCTGGCCTTCCTGCTCACCCAGTGGGCCAAAGATCTCAAGTCCCGCCGCAACCGCTTCGTCGTCACGTCCGGCGGCGGACCGGGCATCATGGAAGCCGCCAATCGCGGCGCCTGGGAAGCGGGCGGCAAAACCATCGGCCTCAACATCCGCTTGCCCTTTGAGCAGATGCCCAACCGCTTCATCACGCCGGCGCTCAACTTCGAGTTCCATTACTTCTTCATGCGCAAGTACTGGTTCGCCTATCTGGCCAAGGCGCTGGTCGTTTTTCCCGGGGGCTTCGGAACCCTCGACGAGATGTTTGAGATTCTCACCCTCTCGCAAACCCAGAAACTCGCCAAAAAGATCACCGTCGTCCTCTACGGATCGTCGTACTGGCAGGAAGTGATCAACCTCGACGTCCTGGTCGACAAAGGCACCATTTCACCGCGCGATCGTGAATTGTTTCAGACGGTCGACTCGACCGATCAGGCCTTCGAGATTCTCCGCGAAGGCCTCACTCGCAATCATCTGGAGCCCGAGTCCGAGCAGGTCGCCGATCTGCCCGAAATTGCCCAGACGCGACGTTGAAAGATATGTCACGACCGTTGTTTCGATCGTTGCACCTCAGTTACCGCAGGGTCGGTCTGCGGTCTGGGTCCAGAAGTACATTGATTCACAGTGACTTGTACGAACCAGCATCACGGGGAGTAACGTTACCTTTCCGGATACACACGGTGATTTGACCCATCATTTTTCCATCCGTAATGCCCTGTTCATGGTGCATATCGGATAGTGGTGGCAGTAGCACGACCTCGGGAGGTTCTCCATGGCCGGTCTGCGCCGCATCTCCTATCTCTGGAAGGAACCTGACGCTGCTGGAAACTATTCCACCGCGGTTTCCCTGCACAGTCACACCAACCAGTCAAAGGAAACGCTCGATTTCCTGGCGAACCTGGGAAATCAGTACCCTCTGCTGCGCCCTTTGCTGGCTCGAAGCGAGAGGAAATCCAGGGAATGTCACCAGATTCCCGTCAATTACGCCGCAGCTTACTGGACGCCGCCACTGACGCCGCGCATTGCTTTCGACGTCGAAAGCGGCCAGATCGAAAAGAAACTAAGCCTGATGCCGCTGGTTTCCATTACCGACCACGACACGATTGCCGCGCCGATGCTTCTGCGCACCGTCGCTGCCGCGCGTCACATTCCGGTTTCCGTCGAGTGGAGCGCGCCGTTTGGCGGCGATCAGGCCTTCCACTTCGGCATCCACAATCTGCCCAGCGATTCCGGCGCTGCCTGGATGAAGACCTTCGCCGAGTACACCGCTAATCCGGACGAAAAGCAGCTTACGGAAATTCTGGCCGCTCTGCGCGCTCTGCCCAACGTGCTGATCGTCTTCAACCACCCGATGTGGGATCTCTATCTGATCGGCGCCGACAAAGCAGCGCAAAGGGTCCAGGAATTCCTTGCCGTTAATCACGAGTTCATGCACGCCTTCGAGCTCAACGGCCTTCGTCCCTGGGAAGAAAACCGCAGCGTCAAGCGGCTCGCGAAGCAGTGGAACAAACTGCTGATCTCCGGCGGCGACCGCCATGGCCTTGAACCCAACGCGACGCTGAATCTGTCGCAGGCTTCGACCTTCACCGAGTTCATTCACGAAGTTCGCTACGAAGACCGCAGCCACGTGCTCTTCATGCCCCAGTACGCGCAGCCGTGGAAGCACCGCATTCTGCAGTCGACGCTCGATGTGATCCGCGACTATCCCGATTTTCCGCTGGGATCGCGCACCTGGGATGAGCGCGTCTGGCATCCCGACCACAACGGCGTGGTTCGCCCGCTGCGTGAGCTTTGGCCCGACGGTTCTGCGCCAACCTGGATGACCACGATCATCAGGGCCGTGCGCCTGATGGGCAGCAGCCCGGTTTCTGGCGGCCTTCGCATGGCCTGGAACGAGTCGCGCGAGCTCCGCTTTGCGCTGGGCGAAGACGCGCTGAGCTGATCGCGCTCGATCCTGCGTTGCCTTTGATTTTTGGTGTCCTTCGGTCCCTTGACTCGAGTCGCCTACTTTCCCGATTCGTTCCACGAGATCAATGGCGTGGCGCATACCTCTCGGCACTTCGAGGATTTCGCCCGCCGTCGTAAATTGCCGTTTCTCTGCGTGCGTGCCGGAGATCGCCGCAATCCGATGATCGTCGAAGGCCATCTGACAACGCTGGAGCTTCCGCGCGGCCTACTCTCGATTCCGCTTGATAAAGATCTGAAGTTCGATCCGGCCTGGGTCAGGCATGTTCCCATCATCGCGCGCACGGTGAAAGCGTTTCGGCCGGACGTGATTCACATCACCGGTCCGAGCGAACTCGGAATATTAGGAGCCTCGCTTGCCTGCATTTCTGCGCGTTCCGCTGGCCGCTTCGTGGCACACCAATGTGCACGAGTATGCGGCGACGCGCTCCCATTGGCTCTTCGATGGGCTGTCTGCGTCCAGCGCAGCCGCTGGTGCGCATTGCATTGAAGAGACGGCGCTCACTATCGCGACGCGCTTCTACTGGCTGGCGAATGTGCTATTCGCCCCGAATCTCGATTTATGCCGCCTGCTCGAGGCCAGAACGGGTCGCCGCTGCCACTTAATGCAGCGCGGCATCGACGCGCAGCTGTTCTGCCCCAACCGTCGCGACCGGGGTTCATCGGATTCGACCATCATTCTCGGCTTCGTCGGACGCCTGAGCGTGGAAAAGAACATCGCGCTGCTTGCTCGGGTGCAGAAGGAACTGGAAGAACGCGGACTCCGCAACTTCCGCTTTCGGATCGTCGGCCAGGGTTCTGAGGAATCCTGGCTGCGCCAGCACCTGCCTCGCGCCGAATTTACTGGCGTGCTTCGCGGCGAAGCTTTGGCTCGGGCCTATGCCGGAATGGACGTCTTCGTATTCCCATCGCACACAGACACCTTTGGCAACGTGGTTCTCGAAGCGCTGGCTTCCGGCGTCCCCGCTGTCGTGACCCCTGATGGTGGACCGCGCTCGCTCGTCAAGGACGGCCGTACCGGCTTGATTGCACCGGATGCGGAATTCTCCAGCGCGATCAGCCGAATCCTTGCTGATCCGGTTCTGCATGCTGACATGCGCTTGAAGGCCCGCCAGTATGCGCTGGCAGCGTCCTGGGACGCAGTTTTTGAGGGCGTTTACGCGGCTTACGAGCCAGTGCTGCATGCGGACCAAGTGCGACGTAGCACAGTCAGATTGCGAAGAGCCCAGTGAATCTACGCCGGCGGCGAAAAATCCAAACCTGCTTGCTGCGCGGCCTGCTCGGTTGCCGGCAGATCGAGAGAGGCCAGAGGAATTTGCAGCTGGCGTCCGGACGCTGCCTGGTCCATCACGATCAGCGCATCGTGAGTCAATACATAATTGCGGATCGCTTCCCGATGTCCATCGTTGAAGACCAGGATCAATTCCGGCTCGGACGCGACCGAATTGGCAACTGTTACCGGACCCATTTGATAAGCGGGCTCTTCTTCGTAACCGGGCCGATAACCAACATCGGGCGGCGCAACTGATGTGGCGGGTTGCTGCACATCAGCTGCAGAATCGTCATCACCGGTGAAACCCGGATAGCCGATATCCCACGGCAGAAGTTCCCAGGAATTGGCGTAGTACGGATAACCGGCGTAGCTGAACCCCCGATAGGGCGAGCGATAGCGGAATCCTGAACGACCGTCGGGACGGCGCGCTGCGGTTATTCCGCCAGACGGAAAGCGATAACCCGACGAGAAGCCGCGTGCCGGCGCTGTCGAAGTGAATCGTGGCGCCGTGGCAAAGCTGCGCGCAGCGAACCCGGATGAGCGATGGGCAAAACCGGAACCCGAAAAACCACCAAAGCTGTGCCCGATGGATCCACTGTGTCCGCCGCCTGCACGTCCGCCACGCTGGGCGAAAGCGGAGGGCAAGGCAATCAGCAAAACGGAAAGAAACGCGACTGAGAACATCCGCCGCATGGAAGCCACCTACCCCTTATAGACGTTCGAAAAGCGACCTTCGTTCCATCGAATCGCGTCAGATCAGCTCGGTCCCCCACAAGTCGTGCAGATGGATCACCCCTTCGATCTGATTCTGGGCGTCGACCACGACCAGAGAGGTAATTTTTCTCTCCTCCATGGTATGCAGGCCACGAACCGCCAGTTCCGCGGCGGAAATGGTCTTCGGAGCCGAATTCATCACTTCGCCAGCGGTTTTGCGCAGGCCTTCCGGTCCGTCGCGCTCGAGCAGCCGTCGCAGATCGCCGTCGCTGATGATGCCAGCCAGCTTGCCGTTGTGTTCGACGGTAGTCATGCCCAGCTTCTTGCGGGACATTTCGTAGATCACGTCGATCATGGGCGTTTTCGTATCGACGCGCGGAACAGCATCGCCGGCATGCATGAGCTGGCGCACGGTGGCCAGCCGTTTTCCCAGCTTGCCGCCTGGATGCAGGGCAGCGAAATCCTCGGCGCGAAAGCCACGGCGCAGAGAAACGGCGATGGCCAGCGCGTCGCCGAGCGCCAGCATGGCGGTGGTCGATGCGGTTGGGGCAAGGCCAAGTCCGCAAGCTTCTGCGGGAACCGAACAGTCGAGCGCGACGTCACTGGCAGCGGCCAGCGTCGACTTCATATCGCAGACGAACGAGATGAGAGCGTTGCCCATGCGCTGCAGCGTCGCCAGCAAACGGAGAATCTCCTCGGTTTCGCCGCTGGCGGAGAGCGCGATGACCACGTCGCCTTCGGCGATCATGCCCAGATCGCCGTGAACGGCTTCGGCAGGATGCATGAACAATGCCGGACTTCCTGTGGAACTGAGGGTGGCGGCGACTTTCTGGGCGACAATGCCGCTTTTGCCCATTCCGGTGACGACGACGCGGCCTTTGGCCTGGCTGCATTCGATGATGCGGCTGACCGCGCGGTCGAAGTCGGCAGCCATCGCACCTTCGAGGCGTTGGGCGAGCGCCAGGAGGGCTTCGGCTTCGATCCGGACCAGTTGCGATGGAGTGTGAACGTCGTTCATGCTCTGAAACTCCTGATGCTACCGCAACTGCCGGTCTCGCGCCTGCGGCAAGTGCCCTTCCACTTGTAGAATGGGCCAAGGCGAGGAATAACGGGTTTGAAGCGGAACATCTTAGTCCTGGCGGCAATGGTGACGGCTCTGGTGCTGATGGTTTCAGCGGGCGCGATCAATTTTGTGCATCGCCGCAATGAAGAGCGCGCGAAACTGCAGGCCATGAAGATGACGCTGGTGCCCGATTCTGCCGCGGCCGGCACCAATCCGGATCCGTCCGATCCGGATGATGCAGACGGCGACGTGGACAATTCCACGCCGCTCAACGGAAAAATCGCTCCTGTTTTCGCGCTGCCCGATCTGAACGGCAACAAAGTCTCGCTGGCAAGTTACAAAGGCAGACCGCTGGTGGTTGATTTCTGGGCGACCTGGTGCGGACCGTGCAAGGTCGAGATACCGTGGTTCGAAAAGCTGCACGACCAGTACGCAAGCCAGGGACTGGAAATCATCGGCGTTTCCGCCGATGAGCTGGACAAGGACGATCCGGCGAAGCTGTTCACCGAGAAGCGGGATATCGCGGATTTTGCGGCCAAAATGCACATGAATTACCCGATTCTGATCGATGGCGGATCGATCGAGAATTCGTACGGTGGACTCGATGCTTTGCCGACGACGTTTTTCATCGACCGCAACGGAAAGATCGTGGCATCGACGATCGGCCTGGCTCCTCGCGCGGAGATTGAGGCCAACATCAGGAAGGCCATTGGGAGCGGGGCGTCATGAAAACTGTAACCGTCGCGGTGGCTTGTGGAGCGCTGCTGCTGAGCGGCGTGGCAACGGGTGCGCAACAGCTGCCGTGGCAGACGCCAGGCAGCGAAGGCGGAAATCCCACACAGCTCGTGCATTTTCTTTATCCGCAGCAGGTGACGCTGCCGGCAGGAAAAGCGGCGACGATTGAGCTGCATTTTCGGATCAACGAAGGCCTGCACATCAACTCGCATGAGCCGCGGCAAAAGAGCCTGATTCGCACCGAACTGAAAGAAGCCGAACCGGCCGGCGTGACGATCGCGTCGGTGGATTTTCCTGACGGTGTGGACTACGCGTTTCCGGCCGATCCGACGCAGAAGCTGAGCGTCTACAGCGGCGAGTTCGTGCTGAAGATGCACCTGACCGCTCAGCGCGGCACTCATTTGCTGGATGGCGAGCTGCGCTACCAGGCGTGCGATACGAATACCTGCTTTCCGCCTCGGGATTTGCCGGTGGCTGTATCGGTGATTGGGCAGTAGAGCAGCGGCACCCGGTCGGGTTGTCTTTCGGTACTTTGGTGCGGGCGACCCCCCACCCCCCTCCCCCCTCTCGACAGGGGTGGCGGCGCGTACCTATTTGATTCCATTGGAGCGGCGGTTTTTGGGTCAGGGCTATGCATTTGATTCCGGGATGGTTGCGGGTTTCTATTTTGTTTTCAAATACGTACGCTGCACCTCCCGGTGGGCCACGGCGATCTATTTGATCCCAAAGTGCAAGTTGTCTCCGCATCTGATTCCAAAATGCTTGTGTGGGCCTTAGCGAGAGCGGCTAGCAAAAGCGAGCCAGAATCGAGTGAACTGCGAGCTCAAGGCGAGATAAAGCCAAGCCAAAAGCGAAGGAACGGCGAGCGAGAATCGAGCGAACTGCGAGTTAAGGGCGAGAGAAAGAGAAGCCAAAAAGAAAGCGAGCGAATGGCGAGAGGAAATCAAGCCAAAACCGAGAGAGAATCGGGCCACAGCCGAGCCAAAACGAGAGTGACCAAGGAAAAGCCCCGCCGCAGTGGCGAGGCTTTTTTCTTTCTTTACTCTATAAGTTCAGAATACCAGATCCAGGGAATAAATCCGCCAAAATTCTTTGAGGGTATAAGGATGGAAGTGGCGTGGAATGAGGAACAACACTTTCGTACCGTAGGCGAAAAGCTTGACAATTTTTCCACATTGGAGGCTCGACCTACAACACGGTCCTGATGCACGTGACACAACGTCGTTTTTCTCGCGCTCGGCCTGGATGGGTTCGGCCGGTGAGCCTGCCGCTCTAAGGAGACGACGGATAAATTTGCCAGGCAGAATCGGGGGTTCCGGGGCTCCCGCTGCTGGTCAACGTGGTCCCGTTCATCAGCCAGACGTAAACCTGTTGCGTACTGCTGTTCCGCCACAGGATCCCGGCTCGGCCGCTGCCGTCGAAGTCACCGATGCCCTGAACGCTCCAGGGGGAAGAGACGAAAGCGATGCTTCCGCTGTTCGAGAACGTAGTCCCGTTCATGAACCAGAGGTAAGCCTGCCCCGTGGTGCTGTTGCGCCACAGGATGTCACTGGTGCCGTTGCCGTCGAAGTCGCCAACGCCCGCAATGCTCCAGTCCGAAGTGGGAGTTCCGGGGCTGCCCATGCTCGCGACCGTGGTCCCGTTCATCAGCCAGACGTAGACCTGTTGCGTGGTGCTGTTGCGCCACAGAATGTCGGCGTTGCCGTCGCCATTGAAGTCACCGATGCCCTGAATAACCCAGTCCGAGGTGACGTAGCTGACGCTGCCGCCGCCCGCGACTGTGGTTCCGTTCATCAGCCAGAGATAGATCTGGCCGGTGGTGCTGTTGCGCCACACGATGTCGGCGTTGCCATCGTCATTAAAGTCGGCCACGCCGGCAATGGTCCAGTCCGAGGAGACATAGCCGAGGCTCACGCTGCTGGTCATCGTGGTCCCGTTCATCAGCCAGATGACGACCTCGCCGGTGGTGCTGTTCCGCCACAAGACATCGGCTTTGCCATCGGCGTTGAAGTCGCCGGAGCTCTGAATCACCCAGTCCGAGGTGAGCGAGCCCGGACTTCCGCTGCTGGTAAACGTCGTCCCGTCCATCAGCCACTCGTAGACCTGCTCGGTCCCGCTGTTGCGCCACAGGATGTCGCTCTTGCAGTCGCCGTTGAAGTCACCCACCGCAGCAAACGAAACAGGATTCGGATTAGGATTCGGGTTCGCCGTCGTGCAGGATCCAATCCCCTGAACCACGGTCACAGAAGCGGTTCCAGTAGTGGTGGAGTAGTTCGCATCGCCGGAGTAGGTTGCGGTGAGCGTGTCGTTGCCGACGGCCAGCGCGCCGGCTGGGACAGTGATGTTCGCCGAGCCACTGGTGAGCGTGGCGGGTGACGACGTGTAGGTGCCGCTGCTCAACGTCACCGAGCCTGTCGGAGTGGGATTCCCGTTGCCGCCGCTGACGGAGACCGTTACGGGCAGCGGCTGTGCTGAGTTGACGCTCGATTGGCTCGTTACCGTGACGGCCGGCGTGAGCTGCGTGAAGGTGAACTGGTCGGCAGTGCTGGTTGCGCTGGTTCCCGCGCTGGTGACAACGGTGATGTTGACCGTGCCGCCCGACCCTGACGGAGAGGTGGCGGTAATCTGCGTATCGCTGTTGACGGTGAAGCTGGCCGCGGTCGCGCCGAAGTAGACGTGCGAGGCGCCGGTAAACGCGCTACCGGAGATGATGACGGTGGTTCCTCCATGCGCCGGCCCGTTGTTGGGGGAGGCTCCGGTGACAATAGGATTCCCGGTGAAATTCACCGTCATGGTGGCGCTATCGAGGGTCACTGTCCCGACGCCGTTTCCCGCGGTCGCCGATTTACTCAGCGACGCCGAGCCAGAGGCATTGAGCGAGGTATCGGAGGTTCCCAGGGAGGATCCATTCTGGGTGAGGGTGAGGGCAATCGGCAACCCGGCAAAGGCACCCTCATTGCCGCTGAGCGAATTTCCGCTGGAGTCCTGGGTAATTCCGCCGCTGAGAATGATGCTCGATCCGGTGGCAGGCGTGGTGGTGTTGAGCGATGCCGTGACTTCGGCATAGGGCGAAACGATGAGTGGATTGTTGGATGCGTCGGTACCAGCCACATCGCATCCTGTTCCGGTAGCGGCTCCGTTGCAGCCCCAGAAATTATCCGTAGCGGTGACAGTGGCCTCGGTGTCGGTTGATTCACTTGCGGTATACCACCCTGGCCGTCTCCCTCGAGAACCATCACCTGGCTGCCGCCCCGCGTCGCGACCATCAGATCCCGATGTCCATCCTGATTGATATCGGCGGAGACGAGGAAGTCGGGGCGCATCCCCACATCGATAAAAGTCGCATTCTGCGAGAACGGCTCCACGCCGTCGACCACGCCGGGGAGGGGCAGCTGCGCACTGCCTCTTTGCACGGCGATCGCGCCACCACTGCCCACCGCATACCCTGTGACCAGAGCTCGGTTGGCGTCGCCAAAGAAGTTGCCTGCCGCCACCGAAATGGCAATTCGGCTCTGCGATTGCAGCTTTTTGGCCAGCGCAAGCTCAGCAGTCAGGCTCTGAGAGAGAGCGTGGGCCGGCAGGAAGCGATCCTGAGTCGAGGTCTGGGTCGACTGGGGTGCGGCGGTCAAGCACCCAAACAGAGCAAGGGCGGCGCCTGGGAAGAGCGCCTGCAGGAAATAGCTATTTTTCAAGGGGCACCTTAGGGGGCTCAACGTTAACATCCGCCGAAACTACCGGTCAACCGAATCTCAGGCGAGGGGAAGGGTTTGCCGACCGCGCAATTGACACAGGCAAAAAGCAGCCCCTATGATTGCCGACTGAATCTGTCGAGCGATCGGTGGAGGGATTTTCCCTGGATCCCCGGAAGCGGCGCGGCACGATTGAACCCATGATGAGGAGACGATGCCTGTGCGAGTTTCGATGAGAGCTTTGTCGGTGATGACATTGACGGCGGTGGTCACGGGGCCGGTCCTGCTGGCGCAGGCGGCGGCGGCTCCGGCGCTGCCCGCGGAAGCAACGGCGAACCCGGTGGTATGGAGCGCGAAGTTGCTCTACGACCGCGACGTGAAAAACATGATCGCGGCGGCCGAAGAGATGCCCGAAGACAAGTACAGCTACCACCCGACGCCGGACCAGTGGACGTTCGGGAAACTGGTGTCGCACGTGGCGCAATCGAATGGAGGGCTGTGCGGGGCGCTGTCGGGAACGGCCGCGCCGGCGACGCTGCAGGTGAGCGAGACGGCATCGAAGGCCGATCTGGTGGCAGCGCTGAAGGCTTCGTTCGACTTCTGCGGACCGGTGCTGGGCGGCCTGACGGACGCGAAACTGGGGGAAGCGATCACGGTGTTCCACCGCCCGATGGTGCGGGCGACGGCGCTGGTGTTGCTGCCGGTCGATCTGGCGGATCACTACTCGCAGATGGCGGGGTACCTGAGGCTGAACGGGATGTTGCCGCCTTCGGCGCAGCCTAAGAAGTAGCGGCGGCGAGGAATCTGCGGAGTGGGCGGCCAACCGGTGCATTCGCGCGCTGGGGCGGGCTGGGTGCATGTGCGGCTGCTGACCAGGGATGGGCCGACGCACGCAGAGAGGACGGCGTTGGCAGGTTCGGTTGCGGCGGCACTTTCATTTACTTCTTAGGTGAACCGGCATTGGCCTCAACGTCGATCTCAATGGCCACGTCGGGCGCGGTGAGAATGCCCAACTCGCCGAGATTGTCGCGCGCGCCCATGCCAAAGTCGGCGCGCTTCAGCGCTGCGGTTGCGTGGAAGGTGGAACGGGCGGGCGATCCCGGCTTTTGATCGGGAAACAGCCCGTTGAAGGTGAAAGTCAGCGGGACAGCTTTAGTGACACCGTGCATAGTAAGGGAGCCGTCCATGGTCCAGGAGTTTTCGGAAGTGCGTCGAATGCCGCGTCCCTGATAGATCATGGTGGGAAATTTCTTCACATCGAAATACGCCGGGCCGCGCAGGTCCTGGTCGCGCTCGGCAACCTGGGTGTTGATGCTGGCTGCATCGATGAGGACGTCGATGGTGCAGGCGGCTGGGTCCGGGGAAACGGTAAAGGTGCCGCTGACTTTGTCGAAGCGGCCGCGCACGAGCCCGACGACATGGTGGCGCGCGCCGAAGTAAGCGAAGCTATGGTCGGAGTCGATCCACCAGGAGCCTTGAGGAGGGAGGGCACCCGCCGCTTCTCCGTTGGGGGCGAGCTCCGGCGGATCGCCCGCCGCGACGGCATTGGTGAAAGGAGCCGTGGTGAGGGCAACTAAGACTGCCGCTAATCCCCCAAGTTTCACCGCCGTCTTCATTCTGCTCCCGGTGCTCTGACCGCTCATTGCTGTGAGCCTCCGCGTCATTGGCATTCTGGAATGCAGGTTCACCATAGCGATGTGCTTCTGGTGAAGTCCTGAGGCGGGTCTGAAACAGTCTGAAAACTTCTGAATTGAAGACGGAGGCCTGGGTTGGTGGAGTACGGAAATTAGCCGCCGGGTTACTGCTGCTCGGTTTGGAGGCCGCCGTCGGGGACTAAGACGACTTCGCAGGTGGTCCCAACGGAGCAGCTGACAACGGCGCTGCGGAGCAGGTGGGCCTTCGAGTCGGGCGGCAGAAGCTCAGGGAATTTCATCGCATCGACGATTTTCTTTTCGGCGGTAAGCGGGTGCTCGCCGGTCATCTGCTGCGAATCGATGACGCCAGCGGTGGTGATTTCGAGGCGGAAGGTGCCCCAGCCTTTTTCGTCGGCGGCACGGGAAATCTTATAGGTGCGGAGGTCCTGGAGATCGAGGGCTCCGTTCATGGGGAGTTCTTTGACGTCAGAGCCGCGAAGGCGGTCGACGCTGTCGTGGATATGGCCGCGAACGTCGGGGGTATCGCTGCGGGTAAGGGCGTCGGCGGCAAAGGCGTAGGCGGTGAGGGCGTCGCGCTTGAGGCCGAGGGCTTCGTCGACCTGGCCGAGATGATCGCCGACTTCGGCGCGGAGAGAGGCGCGCCAGGCGGGCTCGATGAACTTTTTGGCGTCGTCGTATTTGTGTTCGCGAAAGAGGATCCATCCGTAGGTATCCCATGCGGCGATGAGGAGCTGGGCTTCGGCGAAGGATTTGCTGTTGGCTTCCGCAGCGGCCATGGTGGCGCTTTTTTCTTCGAGGCCGGCGATGCTTTTGCGGGAAGCTTCTTCGGCGGTGGGGAGATCGAGGCCGGTTTCGCTGAGGGCGTAGGCGGCGTTGTTGAGGATCTCGGGATCGTGGGTGCCGTCGAGGACGGTTTTAGCAACGGCGGCAGCTTCTTCGTTGCGGTTGAGGAGCACGAGGGTGTTGCTGATCTGGACCTGAATGTGGCGTTCGTCGGGATTCTGAGTGGCGGCGGTTTGCAGGGTTTTGAGGGCGGCGTTGTAGTCGTGGGCGTTGGTCTGGAGCGAGGCGAGGTAGAGGGAGACGTTGAGGTCAGGAGTGTGGTCGAGAAACTGCTGCAGAGCCTGGCGCGCGCCGACGGTGTCACCGCGATTGACCAGGGTAGCGGCAAGCGGGCGAACGGCGTAGACATTGTCGGGGTGTGCGGCGAGCTCTTTGCGGAGGTCGGCGATGGCCTCAGTGTCGTTGCGCTCGAGCATGGCAATAGTGCCGTACGCGCTCCACAGATACTCCTGGTTAGGATCTTTGGCCTTGACCTTGTCGAGGATTTCTTTGGCGCCGCCGAGGTCCCCGGCGCGCATACGACTCTGGGCGAGTTGCATGAGGTCGGTGGCGGTGGCGTTGTCGGGGATGGCGGTTTCGGGCGGGGCCGGACTGGCGGCTGCGAGCGGCAGAGTGCGGACGGTAACGGTTTTGGATCCGTCAGGCGCGGTGGTTACGGTTGATGGAGGCGGAGGCTGGGGGAGCTTATCAGGCGGCACTTTGGCGCCGACGATGGAGAGCTTCTGCGGCTGGATGAGCTGAATCCAGTTTTCGCCGGAGAGGCTGATGTCTTTGGTGAAGGCCTGGTAGCGCTTCCAGTCGGCTTTGGGGAGTTTTTCTTTGAGGATGACGATGGTGCGCTCGGCAACGATTTGTTTGCCGTCGAAGCGGTAGGTTTTGTCGAAGGTAGCGAAGTCGGTTTTGACGTGGATGGGGTCGGGAAGGTCGGTATGGTAGCCCTCGGGCAGAACGATGGTGGAGGTTGCGATGAGGGTGCGGGGCGCGCCGAGCTGGATGTCTTCCTGGGGTTGTTTGGCGTCGTCGTCGAGGGCGGTGAATTCGAGCGCGGGAAAGAGCGGGACGATGCGGCGGTTATCCCAGTCGCCGAAGGGATGGCGGGTGTAATCGTAGGAAATTTCGATGGGGGTGGCGTAGTCGTCGGCGTTGGCGAAGTGGGTGTTGCTGGTGGTGCCGCCAAAACCGCTCATGGAGGAGATGTACTGGGAGGCCCTGTCCCACTCGGCGGGCGCGATGCCCATGGCGAGGGCGCGGACGAGGATTTCGGAGTCGTCGCGATAGCGGGAGACGATTTTGCCGGTGAGTTTGCCGTCGGCGTCGAGGGAACCGTGGGCTTCGAAGTGCTCGGTGTAGGGCCACGGACCAGCGGCGGGGGTCGAGGCCAGCTCGGCAGGAGTGGTGGCGGGGATAACGAGGGCCTTCTGGTCGCGAATGACGGAGGTGAGGAAGCGATAGGGGGCGACGGTAGGTGTGCTGTCGAGCCAGATGCGGCCGGTGGGCAGGTTGACGGTGGTGATGACGTGATTGAAGACGGCGGGTGAGGGAAGCTCGGGGACGGGAGCGATGCCGGCGCCGATGAGGGCGGGGGCGGTGGAGAAACCTTTGGCGCGGAGGAGAGCTTCGAGGAGAGTGTCCTTATCTTTGCAGTCGCCGTACTGGTTGGCGAGGACTTCGGCGGCGGAGTGGGGCTGATAGCGGCCGATGCCGAAGTCGATGCCGATGTAGCGAGTTTTGGTGGAGACGAATTCGTAGATGGCGCGAATCTGATCGTCGGGAGTCTTGGCGTCTTTGGTCAGATCGTCGGCGCGGGCGCGGAGAGCATCGGTGGGCTGCGCCTGATTGAGGGCGAGGGAGCGGTACCAGTCGCCGACTTCAGCCCAGTTGTGGAAGGTGGTCCATGCGGCGGAGGGAAGCTTGCGGCCGTCGGCGTCCTCGTCGGGATCTTTGGGCGGCGTGGGTTTGGTGTCTTCGGATGTGGCTTTGGGAGCGGGCACGAGCTGGGAGGATTTCCAGGTCCAGGTGCGGAGGCCATCGTGCAGGGAGATGGTGGGGGTGTGGTTGGGGCTCCAGACCTGGACGTATTTATCGGCGGGAGTTTCGAGGGTGAGGGTTTCAGCAAGGACGATGAGGGTGCCGGGCGCGGTGAAGTGGTCCGCGCCCCAGAACTGGCCAGGAGCTTCCGGTTTGTCGATGGCGACGAGGAAATCGTACTCGAGGGTGTCACCGACGGAGAGGGAACGGACGGGGATGTGTTTTTCTTTGAGGTCGCTGTAGAGGGGAGCTTCGCGGGAGACGGCGGCGGGCATGTCGATGGCATCGGAGGGCGGCGTATCAACGGTGGTGCCGTCGAGCTTGTGGACGCGGACGAACTTGATGGTGGGGGTTTCGTAAGCGGAAGCGTAGCTGAGGGCGAGGACACCGAACTGCTGCGCGGCTCCCTGAGACTGGATGCGGAGGACGGAGTGGATTTCGCGCTCGCCGGTGCCGTCGGCGTGCATGCGGTAGGCGGTCTCGTATTTTTCGAAGACGAGAGCTTCGCCGGGGAAGGAGTTAGAGGTTGTGGCGGTGGGCGGAGCGGGCTTTTGCGCTGGAGGGAGTAAAGGCAGAAGCAGAACGGACAGGGCCGGGAGCATAAGTGCGCGGGACATATTGCGAATTAGCTTAATACGGCTGGGAAGTTATGGCATGGCGCATTTGGGTTAGCGGATAGCGGATAGCGGATAGCGGACAGCCGACAGCGGATAGCGCTTGGTTGGTGGCTTGTTCTCCTTTGTTATTCGTGGCGGAGGGCGACCATGGGGAGGATGCGCGTGGCCCGCCATGCTGGGAGGTAACTGGCGAGGAGGGCGACGATGCCGAGCAGGACGACGACGGTGGCGAGGGTGAGCCAGTCCGCCATGCCGACGCCGTAGAGGAGGCTGCGCAGGAAGCGGGTGAGGAGGAGGGAGGCGGCGAGCCCGACGATGACTCCGGCGGTGGTCAGGCGCAGGCCCTGGGCCAGAACCTGGCGAAAGATAACGGATTTTTCGGCTCCGAGAGCGATGCGGATGCCGATTTCGTGGGTGCGCTGTTTGGTGGTGTAGGCGACGACTCCATAGAGGCCGATGGTGGCGAGGAGGAGGGCGAGGAGGCCGAAGGCGCCGGCGAAATCGACAACGATGCGCTCGAAGACATTGCCCATTTTCATATTGTCTTTGAGGGTGGTGAAGTTGAAGACGGGCAGGTCAGGGTTGAGATCGGCGACAGCTTGCTGGACGGCGGTGGTGTAGGCGAGTGGGTTGCCGGCGACGCGGAGATGGATGATGACGCCGCTGCTGTACCGCTGCCAGAGGGGAACAAGGATGGTGGGGGTGGGATCGTTGACGAGGCGGCGGTATTTGACGTTAGCGGTGAGGCCTACGACGGTGCGCCATTCGCCCAACAGCTGGACTTGTTTGCCGATGACGTTCTGGCCGGGCCAATAGCGGTCGACGAAAGCCTGGTTGACGATGGCGACGGGCTGTGTGCCGGCGCGGTCAGCGTCAGAGAAGTCGCGGCCGCGGAGGATGCGGGTGTGAAGGGTGGCGAGGTACTCGGGGCCGACGTTGCCGCGGTCGGCTTCGACGGTTTCATGCGGCTGCGGGACGTAGGCTTCGGGCTGGATGCCGTTGGAATGGATGGTGTAGCTGAGGGGCGAGAAGTCAGCGAGGGTGGCGGACTGAACGCCGGGAATTGTTTGAAGGCTCTGGAGGAGCTGGCGCTGGAAGACGAGGCCGTTGGCTTCGGAGTAGCCCATCGAGTCGAGGTCGAAGGTGGCGAGCAGGACGTGGTTGGGGTCGAAACCGGGGCCGCCTTGCTGGGCCTGTTCGAGGCTGCGGACGAAGAGGCCGGCGGAGGTGAGCAGCACGGTGGAGAGGGCGATCTGGGCGATGACAAGCGCGGCGGCGATGCGGGAGCGGCCGAGGCCGGATGAGGTGGTGAGGGCTTCGTCTTTGAGGACGGCGATGGGGGAGAGACGCGAAGAGCGCAGAGCGGGGATGACTCCGGCGAGGAGCGCGGTCAGCAGGCAGAGAAGGAGGGTGACGGTGAGGACGGGGGCGTCGACGCTTCCATTGAGCGTGAGGGGAAGCGTGGTAGGCGGGAGAAAGGCGGACATGGTGCGAGCGGTCCAGAGGGTGAGGAGGAGGGCGACGGCTCCGGCGGCGAAGGCGAGGAGGAGGCTTTCGATCATGAGCTGGCGGACAAGGCGGACGCGGCCGCAGCCCATGGAGAGGCGTATGGCGAATTCGCGGCGGCGGGAGATGGCGCGGACGAGAAGGAGGTTGGTGACGTTGGCGCAGGCCAGCAGCAACAGAACGACGGCGAGAGCGAAAAGGATGGGAAGGGTTCCGGAGAGATAGACGTTGGCGCCGAAGGGGGAACGCCAAAGGGGATCGGTGGAGAGGGTGTTATTGCCCTGATGCGACGCGGGGTATCCGGCGACAATGCGCTGCATGAGGACATTGAGTTCGTTGTCGACCTGGCGCTGATCGGGGCCCGGCACGGAGGGTGGCGAGGACATTGAGCCAGGAGGCGGAGCGGTCGTCGACGTTGGGCCAGCCCCAGACCTGACGCGCGTTGCCGAGGGGAATGAAGACATCGGCGCGGAGGCCGGTTTTGCATCCGTGAAAGCCTTTGGCGGCAACGCCGACGATGGTGTAGGGGTGGAGATTGATCTGGACGGTACGGCCGATGATGGAGGGATCGGCGCCGAAGTGACTGCGCCAGAGATCGTAGTTGAGGACGACTTCGTTCTGGCCGGTGGATTCGGTGGCGGGCGAAGAGAGCAGAAGGCGGCCGAGCGCAGGGCGAACACCGAGGACGCTGAAGTAATTGGCGGAGACGAGCGCGCCGTAGATGCGTTCGGGCTTGCCGATGCCGGTGATGGCCATGTAGTCGTCGTGATAGCCGGCGAGGCCGGAGAGGGTTTGGGTATGGTCGCGGAGGTCGGCGTAGTCGGGGAAGGAGAAGGGCGGAGAAGGATGCTCGTTGCGCTCGCCGCGGGTGATGGTGAGCATGCGGTCGGATTGGGTTGCGCCGGGGATGGGATGGAGGAGGGTGGCGGAAATCCAGCTGAAGATGGTGCTGTTGGCCCCGATGGCGAGGGCGAGGGTGAGGACGGCGAGGACGGTGAAGGCGATGTGGTGGAAAAGCTGACGGAGGGCGTAGCGGGTTTCCTGGAGCAGGTTCTGGAGCATGCTTTCACTTTCCGGCGATTTGGAATCTATGGTAGAGCGGGGCATGGGGTGGGTAATGTGTTGGCGGTCACGGGAGTTTTAGTGGGGTTTCGGGGCGGGTGGGGGCCGAGTTTAGGGCGGCGTGTAATCTCGGACTTGATCGCATTGGGGGGGTGGGGAGCGATGGTCACCGTTGAGCTGACGAAACAGGCGAGGGCGGACGCGATTGCATCGGTGAAGAAGTATTTCGAGGAGGAGATCCGCGAGCCGCTGGGAGATTTGCGGGCGGGGTTGCTGCTGGACTTTTTTCTGGAGGAAGTTGGGCCGGCGATCTACAACCAGGCGATTGGGGATGCGCAGGCGCGGCTGCAGCAGCGGGTGGGGGATCTGGATGGGGAGTTGTATGCGGATGAATTTCAGTATTGGGTGCGGCTGGCGGCGAAGAAAAAGACAGCCCGTAGCCGGTAGGCTGTAGCCGGTAGCTGGGAGCTGGGAGCTGGGAGCTGGGAGCTAACAAATGACATGGGTCGGACAAGGTTGCCCCGGCCTACAATGGTGGGCGCAACGGAGGTTCTTATGCAACGGCGCTCGCTTTCCAGACGCACATTTCTTTCACTCGCAGCAGGAACGGCGGCGGCGCGGCCTTTGATGGCGGCTACGAACTCGTGGGGGCTGCTCGATCAGCCGCTGGCGAACGGTGCGGCGGGCTTCCAGGGGCCTGACTGGCAAAACCAGGGAGTGATGAATCTGGCGCACTCGCCGTATGCGAAGCTGCGGAATGTTCCGGTGCGGGCGGTGACGATCGAGGACGGATTTTGGGCGAAGCGGCGGACGACGAATGTCGAGTCGAGCATCCCGTCGATGCATGAGGAGTTGCTGGCGCACGGGCGGATGGATAATTTTCTGCGGCTGACGGGGGGATCGAGCGCGCCGCAGCGGGGGCCGGTGTATTCGGACTCCGATATTTACAAGTGGCTGGAAGCGGTTGGATTTGCGCTGCAATCGGAAAACGATGCGGCGCTGCGGCACACGGCGGAGACGACGATTCACGAAATCGTGGCGATCCAGGAGCCGAATGGCTATATCGACACGTACTACCAGGACGATCGCAAGAAAGATCGGATGACGATCGAGACGCAGAAGCGCGGGCATGAGCTGTATTGCCTGGGGCACATGCTGCAGGCTTCGATCGCGACCTATCGCGCGACGGGCGACCGGACGCTGATGGACGCGGGGATGCGGTATGTGGATGGGGTTATCCTGCCGAACTTCGGGCCGGAAGCGGACAAGAAGCCGATTGTGTCGGGGCATCCGGAGATCGAGATGGCACTGATCGAGCTGTACCGGACGACGGGCGAGCGGAAGTATGTCGAACTGGCGGGATACATTTTGCAGGGCGATCCGCGGGCGGAACTGAAGCCGTGGGAGATCGTCTACATGAACTGCGGGGTACCGTTCACGACGAAGACGAAGCTGCAGGGGCATGCGGTGCGGGCGATGTACGCGTGCTGCGGGGCGACGGATTATTACATGGAGACGGGCGATCCGGCGTACTGGAAGACGCTGGAAGTGTTGTGGAAGGATTTGTCGCAGGCGCAGATGTACGTGACCGGCGGCGTGGGGGCGCGCAGCGAGGGCGAGTCGTTTGGCGACGATTACGAGCTGCCGAATGCGCAGGCGTACGGGGAGAGCTGCGCGGCGATCGGGAACATGATGTGGAACTGGCGGATGCTGGCGGCGACGGGCGAGGCGCGGTTCGCCGATGTGATGGAGCGGGCGCTCTACAACGGGATCAACTCCGGGATGTCGCTGGACGGGAAGACATACTGCTATCGGAATCCGCTGGCGTTCGATCCGGCGAGCGGGGAGAAGATACGGAATCCGTGGTACGACACGACGTGCTGCCCGCCGAATCTGGAGCGGACGTTTGCGAGTTTGCCGGGGTATTTCTATTCGACGGCAAAGGACGGGCTGTACGTGCACCTGTACCACAACTCGGAGATGAAGTGGGCGCTCGAGAGCGGGAACGGGATCGTGGTGACGCAGAAGACGAAGTATCCGTGGGAAGGGTTGGTGCGGCTGAGTGTGGCCGTAGAGCAGCCGGAGGAGTTCACGGTGTTTGTGCGCGTGCCGGGGTGGTCGCTGGAGTCTCAGGTCAAGGTGGCTGGGACCACGGTCGCTGGCGTGCAGCCGGGCGAGTATTTGCCGATCCGGCGGCGGTGGAGCGGAGAGACGGTGGTGGATCTGGCGTTCGACATGACGCCGCGTCGGGTGACGGCGAATCCCGCAGTGGCGGAAGATACGGGGCGCGTGGCGATGGAGCGCGGGCCGCTGGTGTATTGCATGGAGGGTCTCGACCAGGCGCAGAGCGATGCGAAGACGTTTCCGCTGTACATGGCGCGACGGAGTGGAGCGATTCGTGAGGAGTTCAAGCCGGATTTACTGGATGGGGTTATGGTGCTGACGCATGCGGGTGCGAAGGGTGTCGAGCCGACGGAGGCGCTGTATGTCATGGGCGCGGGTGTGGTGCGGACCGAGCCGGCGGAGCTGAAGATGATTCCGTATTACGCGTGGGATAACCGGGACGAGAGCGCGATGCAGGTTTGGGTGCCGGAGGGGTGAGACAGGTTACGGGTAGGAAGCAACGAGGCCAAGGGGGTTGATGCCGCGCTATAGGGAACGCGCTTGTGAGGTCCGCAGTCTAACCGAACAGGGACAATCTGTGCGGATACGCGTTTCCATTTTCGGTGCGGCTATGGTCCTGGTGGCTGTCTGCAGCGCGCAGAAGCAGAGACCGTATACGGTGTTGCCGGCTTCGGAGGCTCGGCAAGTTTTCGTGACCTTCAACGGCCGTTCGGCCAAGGCTGACGATGGATGGACGCCGCAAAAGGCGGATATCGATTCACTCGAGGCGCATCTCGATGAGATCGCGAAGCTGAAACCTCAATGCTGTGTTCCGAAGATCGCGGACGCGCATAGCTCCTATCGACAATATGTCGGAATCGTCGTTGGTGGGCGTCGATTGATCTATGTGAATGCATTTGCGCCGGGCCTGGTTCCGAAAGATTGGCAGTCGCGCCTCGTGATAGTTTTTGACGGCGGCGGCGCCTACTGGAGGGTGGCATTCGATCCGGCGACGGCTTCGTTTTCGGATCTGGAAACGAACGGGTTCGGTTAGCGGTGTAAGCGTGCAAAAAGGCAAGGAAATCCATCCCTCGGCGGCTAAAGCCGGAGTCATCCCGCAGTCTGTACGGCACGGCTGAAGCCATGCCCTTTCAAAAACGGCCGCAGGGGCTAAAGCCCACTTCTACTTGCGAGCTCTACGGCACGACCAAGGTCGTGCCCTGATACAAAACCGCTTTTTTCCACCGGCGCCGGGATACGCCGCCGAGAGGTTCTGTGGCGGCGCGTCATTCAGGATGACAGAGCAAGAGCAAACACGAGGTCCTTCGCTTTGCTCAGGATGACAGCGCTAGTTTGCGAATTTGGCGCGGATATGGACGGTGCGGTTGAGTTCGTCCATCGCTTCGAGGATTTTTAGGCGGAGGTCGGGGTCGGGGTTCGCGGTGGCTAAGTAATGCTGGACGGTTTCGAGCGAGGCCTGGGAATGCTGGCCGTCGATGAAGGCGTCGAGCCAGGCGACGAGGAAGAAGATTTTGCGGTCGCGCTTAACCTCGGGGAGGGCTTCGAGAGCGGGGTCGAGATATTGTGCCGTTAACTGTGACTGATTCCAGAAATTGAAGGCGCCGAGGGAGGACTGGATCCAGTCTTCCGAGCGTTGCTGGTTGTGGAGGTACTCGTCGAAGTATGCGCTGCTTGGTGGCGGGGTCGGGGCGGGCGGCCTGGGCGACCCAGGCGAACTTGAGGCCGTCACCGGAGGGGTCGTGTTTTTGCTCGGCGGCGAAGAGCGAGTCAGCTTCAGGGTCAGCGTAGGCGATGAGGGCGGTGACGAGGGACCAGCGATCCTGCTGGCGGAGCTCGACGCCAGGGATGGTGAGCTGTCCGCTCAGCAGTTGCTTCATAGCGGCCTGACCCACGCCCTGCGCGGCAAAGCCGGCGAGCGTGCGGAACCAGACGATGCGGAGGTCGTGGCTGGGATTGCTGCCGATTTGATCGGCGGCGAGGGTTGCGGCGCGGGCGAGGAGTTCGGGCTGAGCGGAGGCGCTGACATAGTGGTGGATGGCCGTCTGAGTGCGCGCGAGGAGACTCGCGGCCAGCGACTCGTCCCGTTCCTGAGGAAGAGCATCGAGGGCGAGGCGGACGTAGTCGGCGGGGTCGAGCTCGACCTGACGGACGGAATCCCAGAGGGAACCCCACAGCAAGGTGCGGCGGAAGAGGTCGTGCAAGGCCGGACTGTTGTCGGCGATTTGCTGCATGACGGCGGCGCGGGATTTGGCGTCGAGGAGGAAGAGGCCGTAGGCGTGGTCGTCGTTGTTGGCGAAGATCCACGCCGGACAGGGCTGGCCGCCCGGGCGGGCGGGAATGGGGACTGAGGCTGATTGAGAGCTGAGGTCGGCGCGGAGGGTTTGCGTGGAGCCGTCGGGGTAGGCAAGCAGAACTTCAGTGGCGATCGGCCAGATTTCGTTGCCGCCGAGGAGCGGAGTCTGCGTGAGGGTGAGCGACGCCAGATGTGAGTTGGAGCAGGTGAATGACGCGCCGATGCGGGGCATGCCGCGATGGCGAATCCACATATCGGCCCACGCGGTAAGGTCGCGGCCGGATGCGGACTGGAACGCGGCGATGAGGTCGCTCCATGTGGCGTTCGAGTATTTGTGCTGGGCGAGATAAAGCTGGAGGCCGCGGCGGAAGGCGTCGTCGCCGATGACGTAGTTGAGTTGGCGGAGAACGCCGGGGGCTTTCGAGTAGACGATGGCGCCGTAAGCGGATTTGGCACTGTCGAGGTTACGAATTTCCTGGTAGATGGGAGTAGTGCCCTGGGTTTCGTCGATCCCGTAGGCGGCGGGCTTGATGGATTGGTAGAAGTGCTGCCAGATGTCGTCGTTGGGGCGCAGCGCGGCGAGGGTTTTGTAGGCCATGTACTGCGCGAAGCCTTCCTTGAGCCAGAGGTCGTCGAACCAGCGCATGGTGACGAAGTCACCGAACCACTGGTGGGTGAGCTCGTGGAGGACGACGGCGTCGCGGGCGAGGCGGTTGTTGGCGGTGGGCGCGGTGCGGAAGAGGACGGACTCTTCGCGGAGGAAGGTGCAGCCGGCGTGCTCCATGCCGCCGTAGGCGAAGCCGGGGACGAGGACCATTTCATATTTGGGGAAGGGGAAGGGCTGCGCGAAGTAGTCGGAGAGAAACTTGATGCCCTGGGCGGCGGTGGTTTGGACGGCGGGGACTTCGGATTCGGCGGATTTGGCTTTGGAGGCGCGGACCCAGACGTTGGGCATGCCGGGCTGGGGGTGAACATTGACGAAGGGACCGGCGGCGAAGGCGAAGAGGTAGGTGGGGATGGGTTCGGTTTCGGAGAAAGTGGTGGCGCGTGTGCCAGCGGGGGCTGGATCGCGAAGCAGTTCGCCATTCACGACAAGGGGAGACGTGTTGGAGATGACAGTCCAGTTGTCGGGTGCGAATACAGTGAGGCTGAACCGGCCCTTGAGATCCGGCTGATCGAAGCAGGGGAAGGCCATGTTCGCGTCCATGGGGACGAAGAGGGTGTAGAGGTATTCGGAGCCGTCGTCGTGATCTTCGAAACGGGTGATGGCTTTTCCGGCGGGCGCGATGTTGGCGGTGAATTTTGTTTCGACGGTGTTTTCGCCGGTGCGGAGCGCGGAGGTGGGCAGGGCGATGTGGCCGTTCTGGATCTCCGCGGCGATGGGCGTGCCGTTGAGGGTGAGGGTGGAGAGCTGGCCGTCGCGGAAATCGAGGAGGAGCGGGGTTGAGGCGTCAGTGAGGTTGAAGCGAATCTGTTCGGTGGCTTCGGTGGAGGGTGCGTGGGGAACGAGGATGTAGGTGAGCTGGTAGTGGAGATCGGAGACGCGGGCGGCGCGTTCCTGGGCGAGGGCGCGGGGAATGCCGCTGGGAATTTCGGCAGTCTGAGCGGCGGTGGTGAGTCCCATGAAGGCCATGAGAACAGCTGACAACAGTATGGCGGGGCGGAGTTTCGTGCGTGGTGCGGCAATGAGGGTCAATCGGCAATGCCTCCAGAATTAGGTCCCGTCGTTTCGATAGAAGGGTCAGGCTTCGGCAATGGCGGCGATGGACACTTTCATGCCGGGGATGCGCACGGGCAACTTTGCACCTTGCCGTGCGGGCGGGTTGGCGGGAAACCACTTGATCCATTCTTCATTCATGCCGGCGAAGTCTGCCTCTTCAAGAATGATGACGGTCGCGCTGACGACGCGTTCGAGGGAAGAGCCGGCGGCATTGAGGATGGCAGAGACATTCTGCAGGCACTGGCGGGTCTGCTCCTGGATGGTATCGCCAACGATTTTCCCGGTTAGTGGATCGTGTGGCCCGGTGCCGGAGACGAACACGAGACCGGCCGCCCGTATGGCCTGGCTGTAGGCCGGGGGCGGAGTTGGGGCATTTTGCGTGCGAATGACGTCTCTTGCCATGAATTTTCTCCGGTGCCGGGGGACGGCCGGATGCGCAATCACCATTCGTCCCCAGAGCGTTGACGACACATAAATTCTGCACCAACATCGCCTCGAAAAACGAAGCGACGCGGGATATTCTCCCCTTTCTTCGATCCGACGCGCAGGCAACGCCCGGACCGCAGAGAACATCACGAGTTAGTTGCAGGATTTTCAGGAGAGCCAGCATGCATTTGTCCCCAGCCGGAACGCTCCGCGCGGCGCGGAGCACGGAATCTTCTTTTCAGCCTTCATTTCTTACCCGCAGCGCCGGCCCAAAGCTGGCGCTTTTGTTCGCTTTACTGTTACTTATGTGGGCGCCCGGGCTGCATGCGCAGTTTGGCGGCAGCCTGACCGGGACCGTGATCGACAGCAGCGGGGCAGTGATTCCGGGAGCGACGGTGGTGCTGACGAATCCCGCGACGCAGGCGGCGAAGACGGCGACTACGAACGCGACGGGGTTCTATACGTTCAACGAGCTGGCGCCGGGAAGCTACACGGTGAAGGTGACGGCGAACGGATTCAAAGAGGAAGACTTCAGCGACGTGGCGATTACGGCGGAGCTGGCGCGCGGGCTGGACGTGAAGATGACGGTGGGAGCAGCGGCGCAGACGGTGACGGTGAATGGAAATCAAACACCGATCCTGAACACGACCGATGCGGAGACCTCGAGCACGATCAGCGCGGAGGATGTGACGCGGCTGCCGGCGTTCGGGCGCGACCCTTATGAACTGTTGCGCACGGGCGTGGGGATCACGGGAGACAGCGCACGATCGGGGAGCGGGGGTGCGATTGCGCTGCCGAACAACACGAGCCAGAACCAGTCGAACGTGGGGATTTTCCAGACGGAGAACCAGATTCAGATTTCGGCATCGGGGCAGCGCGTGACCTCGAACACGTACGAGATCGATGGGGTGACGGTGGACAGCCTGCTGCATGGCGGATCCACGATTGTGACGCCGAGCATCGAGTCAGTGAACCAGATCACGATTCTGGCGTCGAATTACGATGCGACGCTGGGGCGCAGTGTGGGCGCGCACATCCTGACGGTGACCAAGGCGGGAACCAACGATTATCACGGGAGCGGGTTTTTCCAATATGACGAGCCGGGGCTGAATGCGTATCAGCCGTATGGCGGGCCGACGAGCACGCCGGGAGTGTTCGCGCCGGCGATTCGCGACGATCAGCAACAGCGGGAGTGGGCGGCGAGCCTGGGCGGACGAATCATCCGGGACAAGCTGTTCTGGTTCGGCAGCTACGAGGCGGTGAAGAGCCGGCTGCAGTCGTTCAGCGAGACGTATGTGCCTACGCCGGGGTGGTACTCGGCACTGGCGGCGGCGAGGCCGAGCGGACTGGTGGCGAGCGTGGTGACGAAACCGTCAGGGCAGGCGGTGGTGCGGGCGGTGCTGCCGGGAGCATGCAGCGCGCTGCAGACGCAATGCGCGCCGGTGGGGACGGGTTTCGATATTGGATCGTTTGCAGGGGCGGACGGGCAGTACCTGCCGAACGTGAACGCGAATGGAACGGCGGCGAGCCCGAATCTCTACACGGGCGCGGGACTGGATGGGGTGGCGGACGTGGAGTTCGCGCAAATCCAAACGCCGAGCCAGTATCGCGGGACGCAGTTCCACGGGCGGGTGGACTGGTACCTGTCGCACAGGGACCAGATTTACGCGGGGTTCTTCACGCAGAAGCTGGACCAGTCATCGTTTGATGCGGACGCCGGTGCAGCGCCGGATACGAATCTGCCGTTCCGGCCCTTTAATCAATCGGCAACGCCGGTGTGGATTCACACGTTCGGCGCGACGCTGATCAACGAGCTGCGCGCGAACTACACGCGGTTTGCGGATAGCCAGATCGCCGACACGAAAGGGCTGGTGAACTGGGGCGTGCCGGGAATCTACGCGCAGAACTACGGGTTTGGATCGTTCCAGTTCAGCCAGCTGGCGGCGCCGACGACGCCGTACATCGCGGCGGAGAACACATACGAGATTCGCGACCTGGTGACGAAGGTGCTGGGGCCGATGTCGCTGCGGATGGGTTTTGTGGTTCGCAGAGAGCAGGACAACGACAACGACTCGGGTCTGGCACGACCGAACTACGCGTTCCAGGGATTGTGGGATCTGGCCAACGATGCGCCGCTGTACGAAGGGATCGGGGCGAATCCGAACACCGGCGGGGTAGGCAATGTGCAGAGATATTTTCGGCGGAGCTACTACGCGGGATTTGTGCAGGACGACTGGAAGGTGAAGCCGAATGCGACGATCAACGTGGGGCTGCGGTATGAGTTTTACGGGGGGCTGACGAACCAGGGATTCCCGATCAACGACATGGTGCTGGGCACGGGGGCGGGAACGGAGATCATCAACTCGCGGTTGGCGCTGACCAAAACGCTGTATCCGGGGACGCACGATGCGATTGCGCCGAAGTTTGGGTTTGCGTGGCAGCCGCCGTCGGGGCCGCTGAGCGGAAAGATGGTGGTACACGGCGGGGTGGGCGTGAGCTTCGACAACCTGGACGAGGAGCCGATTTCGCCGGCGTATGAAAACGGGCCAGGATATTTCGACTACGGGCTGTGCTGCGGAGGATTGCAGGCAACAGCGCCGAACGCGACCGGCACGGGAATCGTTTTTGAGTTTGGGTCGAGCGATTCGCCGTTCAGCTATGCGCCGAATCCGAATCTGGCAGTGGGAACGAATCCGACGTCGGGAACGCCGAACGCCTTCACGCCGCCGGGAGGAACGCCGTCGACGCCGCAGGTGGAGACGTACAGTATTTTGCCGGGAATGCGGCAGCCGACGCTGTACACCTTCTCACTGGATAACCAGTGGGCGATACCGTGGCAGATGGCGTTCACGGTGGGCTACCAGGGGTCGACGGGATTCCATTTCCTGCGGCTGGTGGATCAGAACTTTTTGTATCCGCAGTCGAACGGGACGTGCGCTTCGGGCGGCGCGTGCATGCCCGGGGTGAACCAGACGCCGTTCTACGCGGCCTACGTGCCGACGTCGGATGTGCAGACGAATTACAACGCGCTGAACGGGCACCTGGAGAAGCGGCTGCAGCATGGGCTGGATTTCAGCGCGGTCTACACGTATTCGAAGAGCCTGGACAATGCGTCGGAGGAGGGTCCGGGATTCGCGAGCAACCAGACGGATCCGGCGAATCCGCGTGCGGAGTGGGGACCGTCGGATTTCGATGTGCGGCACCGGTTCAACGCGGAGGGAACGTGGACGCTGCCCACTCCGGAGAAAAACGGACTGGTGCGGAACACTCTGGGCAACTGGCAGGTGAACGGCATCTATACCTGGCACACGGGCTATCCGTGGACGCCGGTGATTGGCGTGCCTTCGGTGGCGCTGGTGAATGGCGCGTCGACGATTGCGCCGACGCGGCCGACGGGGTACGGGCCGACGTCAGGAGCGCCGGCAAGCGGGCTGGCGATGAATCACTGCGGGAACAGCTACTTCATCCATGGCGGGAATTTTCCGGATGGCGGGGCGAACTATTTTGAATATGGGACGCCGGGGCCTCCGGGGATTGGGCGGAATTCATTCAATGGGCCGTGCTATCACGACCTGGATATGAGCGCGGCCAAGCAGGTGACGTTCAACATCCACGATCACCCCACGCTGTTCCGGTTCCAGGCGAATTTCTACAACATTCTGAATCTGACGAACCTGCAGCCCATCGGGTTTGGCTCGACCGAGGCGCTGGTGTCGACGAACCCGGCGGCGGGAACGCACGTGAACAATCCGCTGTTTGGGTTTTCGCCGGGGTCGGACAGCGGTAGGGTGATTGAATTCTTTGGGAGGATACAGTTTTAAGAGCAGCCGGTAGCCGGTAGCCGGTAGCCAGTAGCCAGTAGCCTGTAGCCGGTAGCCAGTAGCCTGTAGCCGGTAGCCAGTAGCCTGTAGCCGGTAGCCAGTAGCCAGTAGCCATGAGGAGAGCGTTCTTACGAGAACGCTCTTCTTTTTTTGGGCGAGAAATGCGCTTGCCGGCTGCATGAACGATAATTCTCTGCGGAGATTCCATGATGAGACGGCTTGGGTATGTTTTGGCGGCGGCTTGCTTGCTGGTGGGCGGCTGGGGGCGGGGGCTCGCGCAGGAGGCGAGCCAGCCGGAAACGATTGTGGTGGATGCGAAGGCGACGGGGACGCCGTTCCCGCATTACTGGGAGGAGATGTTCGGATCGGGACACGCGAATCTTGCGATGCGGCAGAGCTATCGCGACGATCTGGACCGGGTGCGGAAGGTGACGGATTTCCGCTACGTGCGGTTCCACGGAATTTTTGACGATGAGAACGGGGTTTACAGCGAAGATGCGCAGGGAAACCCGATCTACAACTGGTCGTATGTGGACCAGATTTATGACGGGCTGCTGGCGCACAGCATCCGGCCGTTTGTGGAGATCAGCTTTATGCCGAAGGCGCTGGCGCCGCATGCTCCCGCGCATGCGTTTTGGTACAAGCCGATTCCGGCGCCGCCGGACAATTATGCGAAGTGGGACGCGCTGATTACGGCGTTCGGGAAGCATTTGGTGGAGCGGTACGGAGCGGATGAAGTGGCGCAGTGGTATTTCGAAGTATGGAACGAGCCAAACCTCGATTTCTGGATTGGGAAACCGGCGCAGGAGACGTATTTCGAGTTGTACGACCACACGGCGCGGGCGCTGAAGGCGGTGGATCCTGGGATTCGCGTAGGCGGGCCGGCGACGGCGCAGGCGGCGTGGGTGGGGGACATGATCGCGCACGCGACGCAGAACAATGTGCCGCTGGATTTTGTTTCAACGCACGTTTATGGGAATGACTCGACGAAGGATGTGTTCCACGACGATCGGGCGATGGCGCCGCACCAGATGGTGTGCGCGGCGGTGGACAAGGTGCATGAGGAGATCGTGAAGTCGGCGAAACCGCAAATTCCGCTGATCTGGAGCGAGTTCAATGCGACGTATATGAACGAGCAGCCGATCACGGATTCGATTTACATGGGGCCGTGGCTGGCGGACACGATTTCAAAGTGCGATGGGAAGACACAGATGATGTCGTACTGGAGCTTCTCCGATGTGTTCGAGGAGCAGGGCGTGGTGAAGACGCCGTTCTATGGTGGATACGGCATTGTGGCGGAGGATGGGATTCCGAAACCGGCGTATGACGTTTTTATGCTGCTGCATGAGCTGGGCGATGAGCGGCTGGAAGCGCCGAAAGACGAGGCGCTGGTGACGCGGCGCAAAGACGGGACGATCGTGATTGCGGCGTGGAATCTGGCAGAGCCGGGAGCGCAGGGTGCGAACAAGACAGTGACGTTCGACGTGTATGGCGTGGGACCTTTCCAGCCCCAGACGCATCACGGCGTGGCGGCTTTGGAAATCAAGATGACACACGCGGAGGTGCGGCGGGTGGATGCGGCGCACGGAGACACGCTGGATGCGTGGAAGAGGATGGGAAGTCCGGCGTATCCGAGCGAGGATCAGATTGACGATCTGCGCAAAGCGTCGGATCTGGGGCCGCCGGAGGAACTGCCGATTCACGGTCACCGATTGACGCTGACGCTGCCGCCGATGGGGCTGGCGGTTATCGAAATCAAATGACAAGGACCAGGGAGTAGAAAGACGCGGGGCTGTAGTGACGGGCGTCACGGCGAGGCGTTGCTGGTTCCTGCAAGCATCGCGGCATGTTGGTGTCGCGTGCGGTGCGTTTGCTGAGCGCCGGGGTGGTTCTGTTTCTGCTGGCGATGGCCTGCGGGCCGTTGGGCGGGCAGGCCGCGCGAGGCTCCGGAACGACGCTTTGGCCGATTGCAATTGATTATCCGGAAGACGGATCCATCTTTCCGCCGGGGATTACTCCGCCGACATTCTGGTGGAGGGACGCGGCGGGGAGTTCATGGACGATTGAGATTGCGTTTGCCGGGAAGGCAGCGCCCATGCGGATTCCTGTGAAAGGCGAGCGGCTGCAGGTGGGGCCGATCGATCCGGAGTGTGTTGGGAATAAGGATGACCAGCCGAAGTTGACGCCGCGCCAGGCGGCAACGTGGACGTGGAAACCGGATCGCGCGACGTGGACGGCGATCCAGGCGCACAGTGTGGGGCAGGCGGCGACGATCAAGATCACGGGTTACCGGGCGGAGGGCGCCCAGGCCGGGCTGATTGCGACATCGCAGGGAAAATTTGCGATGACGACGTCGGCGGATCCGGTGGGAGCGGCGATCTTCTATCGCGACGTTCCGCTGATGCCGGCGGCCAACACGACGGGCGTTGTACAGCCACTGGCCAACACGAACCTGCACCTGATCCGCTGGCGGCTGCGCGATATTCAGCAACCGGAAAGCCACACGGTTCTGGCGAACATGCCCACCTGCGGGAACTGTCATTCATTTTCCGCCGACGGCAAGAAGCTGGGCATGGATATCGACGGGCCGGCGAACGACAAGGGTTTGTACGCGATGGTTCCGGTGGCGAAACACATGACGATCGGCAGCAAGGACCTGGTGCAATGGAATACGGATGGGCGGGTGGGGCAGACGCGGGTGGGATTCATGTCGCAGGTGTCGCCGGATGGGCGCTACGTGCTGAGCACGTTTGCGGGACCGCAGTACCGGTTGCTGGACACGTTTTACGTAACGAATTTCATGGATTACCGGTTTCTCCAGGTGTTTTATCCGACGCGCGGGATTCTGGAGTGGTACGACAGCGCGACAGGACTGCGACAGCCGCTGCCGGGAGCGGACGATCCCGCGCTGGTACAGACGGATGGGGTTTGGAGCCGCGACGGGAAGTGGATCGTGTTTGCGCGCGCGCAAGCCAGGGCGCCACGAGAACGCGGCCAGGGGCCGGCGATGCGGGCCAACGATGCGAACGAGACGCAGATCCAGTATGACCTGTACCGGATTCCGTTCCATGAGGGGAAGGGCGGAACGGCGGAGCGGATTGTGGGCGCGTCAGGAAACGGGACGAGCAATACGTTCCCGAAGATTTCTCCGGATGGAAAATGGATTGTGTTTGTGGAGTGCGGGAACGGGCAGCTGATGCGGCCGGACAGCCAGCTTTATATCGTTCCATTCGCGGGAGGTGAGGCGCGGCGGATGCGCGCGAACACAAGCCGGATGAATTCGTGGCACAGCTTCTCGCCCAACGGGCGGTGGATGGTGTTCGCGTCGAAGGCGCGATCGGCGTACACGCAGATGTACCTGACGCACATCGATGCGGAAGGGAACGATAGTCCGGCGATTATCGTGGACAACGCGACGGCGGCGAATCGGGCGATAAACCTGCCGGAGTTTGTGAATATCGCCGGCGACGGGATCGAGCAGATCGAAGTGCATGTTGCGGATGCGCCGAAACCGGCGGGGCGGACGGGGCGATGAGGCCCTTACTTCGTTGGGGTACGTGGCTTGAAATTGCGCTGTGGGTTGGCGCGGCGGCGGGCGCGTGGGGGCAGACTTGCACGGCGCCGGAGTCGATGAAGGCGCAACTGGCGGGGACGCCGACGGCGGAGACGTTCGCGGACGTGGGGATTCTGCTGGCGAACCAGAAGCAGTATGGGTGCGCGGCACGGGCGTTTGCGGAATCCCTTCGGATTAAGCCGGATTCGGCGAATGTGGCGTTCATGTTTGGGACCAGTCTGTTTTTCGCAGGGGATGCGCAGGACGCAGTTGCGCCGCTGCAGGCGGCGGAGCAGCTGGAGGGATGGCGTTTGAAGACGCACCTGGTGCTGGCCGCGGTGTTCGACCAACTGCATCGTATCGCGGAAGCGAAGGAGGAGTGGCGGGCGGCGCTGGTGGTCGATCCTGAATCGGAGGAGGCGCTGGACGGGCTTTCGGAAGACCTGGTGCTGGACCAGGAATTCGATGCGGCGATTGCTGTGCTGGAGCAGCCGCGGGCGGAGCGGCAGCGGACGGCGGTACAGAGCCTGAATCTGGGGCTTGCGTATGCAGGAACGGGCAAGCCGGAGCAGGCCGTCGCGGCGCTGCAGGATGGGCTGAACACAACGCCGGACTCGCTGGCGATTGCGAATGAGTTGGGGGACGTACTGGCCCAGGCGGGCCGGATGCAGGAGGCGTACGCGGTGTTTGCGATGGCGCGGGAGCGGCATCCGGAGGATCTGGAGACGGGGCTGCATTTTTTGCGCGTGCTGATCGGGAGTGATGCGGGAAAGGCGAAGCAGGAGGGACAGGATCTGCTGCGTGCGTTTCCGAAGAGCTGGGAGGCACTGTATCTGAACGGCGTGCTGGCGATGCAGGAGGAAGATTTCGCGCAGGCGCGGGGGTATTTGTCACAGTCGATTGCACTGAATGGGGAATTTGCGCTGACGCACAGCGCGCTGGGAGTAGTGCTGGCGCGGATGAATGACCCGGCAGGCGCGAAGGCGGAACTGGAGCGGGGCATCGCGCTGGGAGACGACAGCCAGGAAGTGCAGGAGAATCTGGCGCGGGTGAAGCAGGTGTTAGCCGGCAGCCAGTAGCCAACCGGCAACAGACCGACGGGCTACTCGCTGCCTTGTTGAAACATTTCGATGAGAAGCTCGGCGGCTCGCCGGGCGTCGAAGCTGCGGAACTCCGGAGTGAGCTGGAGGGCGGCGGCTTGGGGCGCGAGGTTTTTGAGGGCGGTGAGAATTGCGGCAGAGGGCATTTGGGGCGTGCCGGGTCCGACGACGATGAAGTCGATGGGATGGACCTGGAGCAGGATTTTCGCGTCGCTGACGAGGCTGGCTGAATGGACATCGTAGCCGTGCTGGGAGAGAACGACGCGGACGAAGGCGCCGAGGTCGGGGGAGCGGTCGACGACGAGCACGCGATGGCCGGGCCGGTCATGAATGGACGGCGCTGAAGGCTCGCGCAGGAAGGAAACGACGGCGTCCTGCTCGGTGGGGTAGGAGTGGACGACGGTGGAGAGCAGAGTGATCTCCAGCAACTCGGTGATGAAGGGTTGGGGAGCGGCCAGGCGGACGTCGCCGTTGCGCTTGCGGAGGTTGGCGGTGTAGCGGACGAGGAGTCCCATGCCGGAGCTGTCGAGGCGGGTGACAGCGGCGAGGTTGAGCACAATGCGATGGAACTCACGGATGACACGGTTGAAGACGGATTCGAGGAGCTTGAGCTCTTCGCCGTAAACGATGCGGCCGGCGCACTGGAGGATGAAGACGTTGCCACAAAAGCGTTCTTCAATCTGGAGGGGCATTACGGTCCTTGTTGACGACGGCGCGCGAGCCGGATGGAAGACAAGGTATCACAGGGAATTCGGGTGGCGGGATGCCGGGCCTCAGCGCGGGGCCGCTGACTTGGAATATCCTCAGACGTATGGTTTGGCGATCAGTCCTCGCGGCGTGCAGTCTCGCAGCCGCTTTTGGTTTTTCTTCTCTGGCCCAGACGAATCCGGCCCCATCGCAGCAGAAACCGGCTCCGGCACAATCGGCTCCCGCGCAGAGCAGTCCCACGCTTCAACTGCAGGATCTGCCGCCCGATCCACACACACCAACGCCGGCTGAAGCCGAGCAGCAGCGCCAGCAGGCGGCGATCAATGCGGCGATGCGCCTGGCGACGCTGCAGGCGGGATGGGGTCCGTCGATGGACAGCCCGGGACTCTCGATCGCGCTGGCCGAGATGAAGCGCACGAAGATGCCGGAGGGATCGACACAGATCAGGTATCAGATCACAGGCTCCGGGTTCGCGCCGGGGGAACGGCTGTTGCTGGTGCGATGGCCGCTGAATTCTGAAGCGCAGACGTTGATGGGTGGGATCCAGTTCGACGCGAAGGGTGTTGCGGTGTGCACTGCGGCGGTTCCTGCGAAGGCGCCGGCGGCAGCGGCTGCGCCCGACAGCACGGGGCAAAGTGGCACACCGGCGAGTGGATTGAGCGCCGCGCCTGCCCCGCAGACGGGAAACACACCCCCGGCGGCCGCGCTTCCCCCGAATTGCACGGACACGATGCGGCCGCAACAGCCGGTCGAGATTGCGGTGACCGCGGCGCCTGGAGAGGCGATCCGGGTCGCGCTGATGAGCGAGGACCGTAAGCACGGCGCGGCCAACAACGCGGTTCCGTTCCCTGTCGAGAATACGGATAAGGGTTGCAACCTGGAGGTGATTCTGGGCATGAAGGACGCAGCACTGGTGCTGATTGAGGGCGCAGGCTTCCCGCCAAACGCTCCGCTGAAGCTCGATGTGGTCACAGGCGCGAACACCCGCGAGTTGCATCCGAGGTCCGCCGCGAATGGCCAGATCGTGGTTCCTCTGCTGGCGGGCGCCAAGGGGCAGACTTCCGGCCAGACGACGGTGCGCTTCGCGGGGGTAAACCACACGCCGAGCCTGAAGGCTCCGACCACGCCACCGGTGCCCGATCCGGAATGCGCGCCTGCGATCAGTTTTCCGTGGGGCGCGGGGAGTTACAAGACCGAATAAATTTGGGGCCGTAATGGTTCGGGGGAACGTTGCAGTTTTGCACCAACAACGCTCTTTCTTTCCTGGGGAGTTCCTGCGATACTTGATCGTGCCCGCCTGGTTCGTCCAGCACACAATCCCAAAAAAGGTGACGCGAAAATGTCTGCAAAGTACATTTTTGTGACCGGCGGAGTTGTGTCCAGCCTCGGCAAGGGTCTTGCCGCCGCCTCGATTGGCTGTCTTCTTGAAAGTCGCGGCCTCAAAGTCAACCTGATGAAGTTCGATCCGTATCTGAACGTGGATCCGGGGACGATGTCGCCGTTCCAGCACGGCGAAGTCTTCGTGACGGACGACGGCGCGGAGACGGACCTCGATCTCGGCCACTACGAACGCTTCACGCACGCCAAGCTGACCCGCGATAACAACCTGACGACGGGGCGGATTTACGAGCAGATCATCACCAAGGAGCGGCGCGGGGACTATCTGGGAAAAACCGTGCAGGTGATTCCGCATGTGACGAATGAGATTCGGAACGCGATGCGGAAAGTAGCGGCGGAAGGCGACGTCACGATTGTGGAGATTGGCGGAACCGTCGGCGACATTGAATCGCTGCCGTTTCTGGAGGCGATCCGGCAAGTGAGGCAGGAGCTGGGACGCGAGAACACGGTGTTTGTGCACGTGACGCTGGTGCCGTGGATCGGCGCAGCGCAGGAACTAAAGACCAAGCCGACGCAGCACTCAGTGAAGGAGCTGTTGTCGATCGGGATTCAGCCGGACATCTTGCTGTGCAGGACGGATCGGTTTCTGTCGCGCGAGGTGAAGAGCAAGATTGCCCTGTTCTGCAATCTCGAAGATCAGGCGGTGATCACGGCGAAGGATGTGGAGTCGATCTACGAGGTGCCGCTGACGTTTGCGCAGGAGGGCGTGGACCGGCTGGCGCTGAAGTATCTGCACATCGATACGCCGGAGCCGGACCTGAGCAAGTGGTCCGATCTGGTGCGGCGCTGCTACAACCCGGTGGATGAAGTTTCGATCGCGATTGCCGGGAAATATGTCGAGTACGAAGACAGTTACAAATCGCTGAAAGAGGCGCTGGTACACGGGGCGCTGGCGCACAATCTGAAGCTGAGCGTGACGTGGATCGAAGCGGAAGGCCTGGAAGAGCCGGGGTACGAGGAGCAGCTGCGCGGGTTCGACGGGATTCTGGTGCCGGGCGGATTCGGAAAGCGCGGAATCGAAGGAATGCTGAACGCGATCCGGTACGCGCGGGAGCGGGGAGTGCCTTATTTTGGGATTTGCCTCGGGATGCAGACGGCGTGCATTGAATACGCGCGCAATGTTTGCGGTTTGGCGGGCGCTAATTCGAGCGAGTTCGATCCGGCGACGCCGCATCGGGTGATCTACAAGCTGCGCGAGCTGACCGGCGTGGAAGAGATGGGCGGGACGATGCGGCTGGGGGCGTGGACGTGCTTGCTGGAGCCGGGATCGCTGGCGGCAAAAGCGTACGGAAAGACGGAGATCAGCGAACGTCACCGTCATCGTTACGAATTCAATCGGGAATACGAGGCGCTGCTGACGGGCGCGGGGTTAAACATCACGGGAACGACGCCGGATGGGACCTACGTGGAGATTGTAGAGATTCCCGGGCATCCGTTTTTCCTGGGGTGCCAGTTCCATCCGGAATTTAAGTCGAAGCCGCTGGAGCCGCACCCGTTGTTCGAGAAGTTCATCAAGGCGAGCTACGCGAATCGGGTGCAGGCGAAGGGCGTGGCGGCCTCGGCGGAGCTGCCGAGGGTGGTTGTGGGGCAGGGGTAAAGAAACCTACAGCGCCAAGCGACCCTCAGGGACTTACGATTCGCGCGGCGAGGTCGGGGGCGACCGCGCGAAAATGTCGCAGATTCAAAGTGTAGATTTGTTTAGCCCCGCATTTTCGCGCGCAGGAAAGGTGGAGCGCATCATAGACAATCCCCCCGGAAAAGCCTGCGGTGGCAGCTCGCCGGAACGTCTCCAGGTACTCCTCGGCGGCCAAGTCAATCGGGGTTAGCCGCAGGAGAAAGGTTTCAACGGCGAGCACCGCATCCCGGGGCCGCAAGCGCAGCGCTGGAGGCATGGAGGTGAGGGCGCTGTACAGCTCGGCGAGCGTATGGACGCTGACTGCGCTATTCTTTCGGGCACATCGGTTCCATAGCTTTCGACTGGCCCGGTGGTGCTCGTGACTGACCTGGGCGACGGCGATCAGCACCGAGGTATCGAGGAGAATCATGCGGTTTCCTCGTCCGCTTTGCGGCGAGGTTTGCCCAATCCGCGGTCGAGGCGGCCTCTGGCAACGACGTCGTTCACTAGCTCAGTGGTCAGGACGGGGCGTTCTGCTTCGGGTGCGGGAATAATCAAAGGCGTGCCATTCTCGATGGTCAGGTGCGCCTCACGTACCGCCGGTGTAAGAGTGATCCGGTCGCCGGAATGCTCGATGTGAAGCGCGGTTCCGGCAACAAGGCGCAGCTCGTTGCGCACCTTGCGGGGCACCACGATCCTGCCGGTTCCATCGATGGTAACAAAGCTACGCATAGTGGCATATTACCATTTCCATGGAATCCTGCCATTTCCTCCGGAATTACCTCCCTATCGCGGCAGGGGAGTGAATTTCGATCGCGATCGTCGGCGGGTTCATCAGCGTGTTGTGGATCAGGCAGCGATGGATGGCGCGGTCGACGCCAGCGCGGTCGCGCTCCTCGCAGGCCAGCGGTAATTCCACTTCGATGCGAATATTGTCGATGCGGGGCGGGTTCGGGACCTTCTCGGCGGTCACCCTCACGCGTGTGCCCTCGGTGGCCAGACCCTTTTGGCGGAGATACTCGGCAGCATAGTAGGCGGCGCAGGAGCCGAGCGAGGCGAGGAACAGCTCCGGCGGGGTCATGCCCTCGTCGAAGCCGCCATTCTCCGGCGGCTGATCGCAGGCAATGCTGTGCTGTCGCGCTGTGATTTCGAACTGCACCGATCCCAGGTGGTCGATGGTGACTTCCATGACGATGCTCCTGCTGCTATGGTGCTGCCGCGCGGGGGCGCTTTCCTGTGATCGCGGTCACCGACGCATAGCTGTTGGGGCCGGAGTTATCATCTAATCCCGCATGCCAACGGCATCCTCACCAACCGAACGCGCCCGGACCAGACCGCTCTCCGCCATTTTTTTGACGCTGGGACTGGGTGCGGTACTGGGCGCGGCCATCCTTACGCTGTTTCTGCATGAGGCGAAGCGCGGCCTGTGGGACCGCGTGGCCAGTGTGCTGAGCGGGCGCACGCTGCGCATCGATACATCACAGCCCACCGTCGTGATGCAGGTGCGGCGGCTGTCGCGGCTGGAATCGGTGGCTTTCACCATGGATAAGATGGTGTCGGGCGATCGCGAGGGGCGGGTTTTGCCTGCGTTTTTGACCGGCGACCGGATTCTGCTGGAGGTGCACGGCGAGGCGGTCGCGGGTGTCGATCTGGGCCAGCTCAGTTCCGCCGACGTCCGAGTCGACGGGCATGCGGTTGACGTTCATTTGCCGCCAGCGCAGGTCTTCACGGTGGCGCTCGACGACCAGAAGACGCATGTGTACTCGCGGACGACGGGGCTGCTGGTTCCCGTCGATCCCAGCCTCGAGAGCGAAGTGCGGGAGCAGGCGGTCGAAAACCTGCGGCAGTCGGCACTGGCCGCGGGGATTCTGGCTACCGCTCACCGGAACGCCTGCAGCACGGTGACGAAGCTGCTGCTGGGTTTGGGAATCGAGCAGGTGCAGTGCGAGTGAGCGGGGCGTGGGCAGCCGTGGAACTCCATCCGGGCCCATTGTGATTGAATGATCGTGTGAGCGGCGAGTTTGAGATTGGCCCGGTGCGCGTGGGTGGAGGCAGCCTTTTCCTCATCGCGGGGCCGTGCGTGATCGAGAGCGAGGCGCATGTGCGCACGATGGCGGACGCGATCCAGCGCATCGCGTCGGATCTGAAGTTGCCGTACGTCTTCAAGGCGTCGTATGACAAGGCGAATCGGACGTCGGTGAGGAGTTTTCGCGGACCGGGGCTGATCGAGGGCGCGGCGATCTTGCGGCGGCTGGCGGAAGCGACCGGGCTGCCGGTGCTGACTGACGTGCACGAGCCCGCGCACTGCGAAATTGCGGCAGAGGGCGCGGATGTTCTGCAGATTCCCGCGTTTTTGTGCCGGCAGACGGACCTGCTGGTTGCGGCGGGGCGGACGGGGCGCGCGATCAACGTGAAGAAGGGGCAATTTGTCGCGCCGTGGGATATGCGGCACGCGGTCGAGAAGATCGCGAGCACCGGCAACACGCGAGTTTTCCTAACGGAGCGCGGGGCCACCTTCGGATATAACAACCTGGTGGTCGATATGCGGTCGCTGGCGATCATGCGCGGCTTTGCGCCAGTGGTTTTTGACGGGACGCATTCGGTGCAGATTCCATCCGGGGCGAATGGGGTGTCGGGCGGGCAGCCGGAATTTATCCCACTGCTGGCGCGGGCGGCGGTGGCGGCGGGAGTTGACGGGATTTTCCTCGAAGTGCACGACAATCCTGTGGAGGCGAAGTCGGATGGAGCCAATGCGCTGGACCTGAAGGAACTAAAGCCGCTGCTGGAGACGCTGCTGGCGATCCATCAGGCGGCGGGCGCTCCGGTCTCGGCGTGACGTGGCGGGAAACAGCCGAGCGCAAAACCGCGATTTGCCGTTGGTCCGAGACTCCCACAGGCCCTCTTTACACCCATGCGACAATAGCCTTGAAACGGACATGAATTCATCAGCCGAAGTGGCGCCGCACCCCATCACGCCAAATGCGGGCGTGTCGGGGACCCCGATGCCCCCGCCAGCGACCATAACGCCGGAGCTTCTGGCGCAGCACGGCATCACACCGGATGAATATCGCCGCATTGAAGAGGCGCTGGGCCGCACCCCGAGCCTGACCGAGTTGGGCATTTACAGCGTGATGTGGAGCGAGCACTGCTCCTACAAGTCGTCGAAGGTGCATCTGCGGCGGCTGCCGACGAAGAGCGAGCGCGTGGTGCAGGGTCCCGGCGAGAACGCCGGCATCATCGATGTGGGCGACGGTTGGGCATGCGCGTTCAAGATTGAGTCGCACAATCATCCTTCGTACATCGAGCCGTATCAGGGAGCGGCGACGGGGGTGGGCGGGATTCTGCGCGACATTTTCACCATGGGCGCGCGGCCGCTGGCGGTGATGGATTCGCTGCGGTTTGGGCCGCTGGAGGCGGACGGTCGGACGCCGGAAGAGCTGGTGCGCCGGAATCATTCGATCGTCGAAGGCGTGGTCCATGGGATCGCCGGCTACGGCAACTGCTTCGGCGTGCCGAACCTCGGCGGCGAAACGAAGTTTGAGGCGTGCTACTCGGGCAATCCGCTGGTGAATGCGTTTGCGCTGGGTCTGGTGCGGCGGGACGAGATTTTCTACGCGAAGGCTTCGGGGATCGGGAACCCGGTGATTTATGTCGGTGCGCGCACGGGACGCGACGGCATCCACGGCGCGACCATGGCCTCGGAGGAATTCAAAGAAGGGTCGGAACAGAAGCGGCCCAACGTGCAGGTGGGCGATCCGTTCATGGAGAAGCTGCTGCTCGAGGCGTGCCTCGAGGCGATGCGGACGGGCGCGGTGGTGGGGATCCAGGACATGGGCGCGGCAGGGCTGACGTGTTCGACGTGCGAGATGGGCGCGCGCGGCGGGGTGGGGCTGGAAGTGGAGCTGGACCACGTTCCGCAACGGGAAACCGGCATGAGCGCGTACGACATCATGCTGAGCGAGAGCCAGGAGCGGATGCTGCTGGTGGCTGAGAAGGGCCGCGAGCGGGAAGTGTTGAGCGTTTTTGAGAAGTGGGGACTGGAAGGCGTGATTGTCGGCGAGGTGATTGGGGAGCCGCGGTTGCGCATTTTCCAGCACGGTGAGCTGGTGGCGGATATTCCCAACCAGTCACTGACCGACGATGCGCCGCTGTATCACCGGCCGGTGGGCGAGTGGGCGCGGCCGGAGCAGATCAAGGTGCCGCTCGATCCGCCGGCGCAGATCCTGGAAGAACTGAAGAAGCCGCGCGATTACACGGCGGATTTGAAGAAGCTGCTGGCGTCGCCGAATATCTGCTCGAAGCGCTGGGTGTTTGAGCAATACGACTCGATGGTGCAGACCAATACGGTGCAGGGGCCGGGCGGCGAATCGGGGGTGATGCGGATCAAGGGCTCGGGCACGCCCGGCCACGAGCGCGGTCTGGCGATGGCGCTCGCCGGGAATGGGCGGTGGTGCTACCTCGATCCAAAGCTGGGCGCGATGCATGCGGTTGCGGAAGCCGCGCGCAAAGTCGCGTGCACGGGCGCGACGCCGGTGGCGGCGACGAATTGTCTGAACTTTGGGAATCCCGAGAAGCCGGAGATCATGGCGCAGCTTTCCGCGGCGATTGATGGGATCGCGGAGGCGTGCACGGCGTTGGGGACGCCGATTACGGGCGGGAATGTGTCGCTGTACAACGAGACGCGGGGAGAAGGGATTTATCCGACGCCGGTGGTTGGGGTGGTGGGGATTTTAGAGGATGTGACGAAGGCGGTGCCGGCGGGATTTCAGCGTGAGGGCGAGGTCGTCATGCAAATTGGCGCGGGACTTCATGCCAACATCGCGCCGATCGCACTCAAAGAGCTCGGGTCTTCGGAGTTTGCTGGCTCGATCATTGGGCAGTTATGGGGTGAGCCACCCTATTTAGATCTTGAGGGTGAAGCTCAGCTGCAGAAGTGTTTGGCTCGACTGGCCGAAGCGCGGCTGATCAGCTCTGCAACCGACATTAGCGAGGGCGGGGTTGCTGTCGCGCTCGCTGAGGCGGCCATGTCAAATGGAATCGGCGTGGATGTCGAGATCATTCCAGTGGCCGATGCTCCTGATATCGCCGCCTTATTTGGGGAGTCTGTCTCGCAGGTGATTGTCACTTTTCCGGCGAGTGCCAGGTCGCAAGTCGAAAAGACGGTATTCGGTTTTTCCGAGCTAAGCCTGGGTGTCATTGGCAGTACGGTTCGCGACAAATTCAGGATCAAGATTCAACCGGGAATCGCTTCGGATGTGGGCGGAACGATGATCGATACCGATGTCTCGCAGCTCGAAGCGAGTTGGTCCGATGCTCTCGAGTCGCAGCTTGCCGAAGAGGTTACCGCGTGAGGCGGCTGCTGACGGAGGGGCTCGGGGAAGCCGGGGCTAAAGCCCCTTCTTCCTGGGACGCCGTGATCCCCGGCCTGAAGGCCGGGGCTTCTACCGGTCGCGCTGCGCGCGATTTGATGCGCGTGGCGGCACAGGACGACAAGCTGCGCGAGGAATGCGGCGTGGTTGCCATTCACGGGCATCCGGATGCGGCGCGGCAGGTCTACCTCGGGCTGTATGCGCTGCAGCATCGCGGGCAGGAGTCGGCGGGGATCGCGACGGCAGATGGGACACACCTTTCGAACATCAAAGGGATGGGCCTGGTTTCGGAGATTTTCACCGATGAGGTGATCGCGCGGCTTAAGGGCGATATGGCCATCGGACACACGCGCTATTCCACAACCGGCGACTCGGCGCTGCTGAACGCGCAGCCTATTCGCGTGGAATCGACCAAGGGCCTGATTGCGATTGCGCACAACGGGAACCTGGTGAACCTTGGCAATCTGCGAATTCAACTTGAGCGGCAGGGCGCGTTCTTCCAGACGACTTCCGACTCGGAGATCATCGTGCAGCTGATCGCGCACTCCGAGGCGACCACGCTGGTTGATGCGATTGCCGATTCGCTGCGGCAGGTTGAGGGCGCGTTTTCGATCGTGATGATGACGCGGGACCGCATCTTTGCTGCGCGCGATCCGCACGGCTTTCGCCCGCTGTCGATGGGTCGGATCCATAATGCCGACGGACCGGACACGGTCGTCTTTGCGTCGGAGACCTGCGCGTTCGATCTGCTGCGCGCCAAATACGAACGCGATGTGTTGCCCGGCGAACTGGTGATGGTGACCGGCGATGGCGTGACTTCGCGGCAATACGCGCCGCCGAATCAAACCAGCTGCATTTTCGAACACGTTTATTTTGCGCGGCCGGACAGCAGGATCTTTGGACGCTGGGTGCAGGAGAGCCGCGAGGAGATGGGGCGGCAGCTGGCGCGGGAGTCGCACGTCGATGCCGACCTGGTCGTGCCGGTTCCGGATTCCGGCGTGACGGCGGCGATCGGCTATGCGGCGGAGAGCGGCATTCCGTTTCGCTTCGGGTTGATCCGCAATCATTACGTTGGGCGAACGTTCATTGAGCCGGAACAGCGCGTGCGCGACTTTGGGGTGAAGCTCAAGCTGAACCCGGTGCGCAATTTGCTGGAGGGACGGCGGATCATCCTGATCGACGATTCCATCATCCGGGGCACGACGAGCCGGAAGATTGTGCGCATGGTGCGGCAGGCGGGGGCTACGGAGGTGCATTTGCGCATCAGCTGCCCGCCGACCATTTCTCCTTGCTATTACGGGGTCGACACGCCGCGCAAGTCCGAGCTGATTGCGGCCAACAATACGATTGAAGAGATCCGCCGCTTTATCGAAGCCGATTCGCTCGCCTATTTGTCACTGGATGGGTTACGAAATGCCTGCGACGGCGGCGAGGGCAATCGCTTCTGCGTTGCCTGTTACACAGGGGATTATCCTACGCAGTGGGTTGACGTCGAAGACATCCTGCCTGTCGCAGCGGCTGTCAGCTGATCTTGATTGCCGGCATTCATCTGGCCTCCTCCCGCACAACCTCACTCCGCTCCGTTGCTTCCCATACAGCAGAAGGGAGACGGTTGAATGCCAACGAAGAAGAAGTCTTCACGCAAGTACAGTCCGATGGCGGGCAAGAAGGTGGAACGCGCCATGCATGAGGAGAAGCGCGGCACGCTGAAGAGCGGACGAAGCGGAAAGAAGGTCACGAGCCGCAAACAGGCGATTGCGATTGGACTGTCTGAAGCGCGGAAGGCAGGCGCGAAGGTTCCGAAGAAGAAGTCTTCATCGAAAAAGAAGTAGCCGATCAGGGCAGCCGAGATTTATGTGGGGTCGCACGCGGGGCTAGCGGGGCGGTTTCCGTGTGCGGCCTCTTCCTGCTACCTTTTCCTCGTACCTCCATGTCCGATAACGTCCCCGATCTTTCTTCCCACCGGTTCGTACGCGCGTGTTTGCGCCAGCCGGTGGACCGCACGCCGGTGTGGTTTCTGCGCCAGGCCGGCCGCTACATGCCGGAATACATGGAGGTGCGGCGGCATCATTCGCTGATCGAGATTTGCAAGCGGCCGGAGCTGGCGGCGGAGGTGACGATCACGGCCGCCGAGAAGCTGGACGTGGACGCGGCGATCATTTTTGCCGATTTGCTGCTGCCGCTTGAATCGATGGGGCTTGATTTCGAGTTTCAGGCTGGCGAAGGACCGGTGATTCACCGTCCGCTGCGCGATGCAGCGGCTGTCGCTGCGCTGCAAACCACGCGCGCCGGCGAATTGGCCTATGTGGGCGAGGCGATTCAGCGGGTGGTCGCGCATTTCAAACGGCGGCTGGGGATGATTGGGTTTTGCGGCGCGCCGTTCACGCTGGCGAGCTACATGATCGAGGGAGGCGGCTCGCGCAATTACATCGAAACGAAAAAGCTGATGTATCGGCAGCCCGACGCGTGGCGCATGTTGCTGGACAAGCTTTGCATTGTGTTGCGCGAATTTGCGGCGCAGCAGGTGGCGGCGGGCGCGGACGTCATGCAGATTTTCGACAGCTGGGCGGGCGCGCTCAGCGTTGAAGACTACCGCGATTTTGTTCTGCCGGTCACACGGACGCTGGTGCGCGAAGTGCAGGCGCTGGGCGTGCCGGTGATCTACTTCGGCGTCGATACTGCAAGCCTGCTGGCTGCCATGCGCGAGACCGGCGCCGATGTGCTGGGACTCGACTGGCGGACGCCTCTCGATCAGGCATGGCGGAGCCTCGACTACTCCTGCGCGGTGCAGGGCAATCTCGATCCGATCACGCTGTTCGCGAAGCCGGAGCTGATCCGCACGCGTGTGCATCAGATTCTGGCGCAGGCCGGCGGCAGGCCCGGGCACATTTTTAACCTTGGGCACGGGATTGTTCCCGGAACGCCGGTCGAAAATGTCCAGGCAGTCGTGAAATTTGTGCGCGAGTATATTTTGCACACGCCTGCGCACGGAGAGGGTCGCCATGGCTGATGCGGTTCTGCTGCTCGCGCATGGCACGGCGGACTCGGTCGACGAGATCCCCGAATATCTGCTGCGCGTCACCGGCGGACGGCAGCTCCCGGAGGCCGCTGTCGAAGAAGTGCGCCATCGCTTCTCGCTTATTGGGGGCAGTCCACTTACGCAGCTGACGCTGGAGCAGGGCCGGCTCCTGGCTGACGAACTTGGCGTCCCCGTTTACGTGGGCATGCGGAATTGGAAGCCGTACATCGCGGATGTGGTGCACCAGATGCGCGACGACGGGATCAGCCGCGCGGTGGTGATTTGTCTGGCGCCACAAAACTCGCGGACGAGTGTGGGACTGTATCGCCGCGCCGTTTTCGCAGCGGCGGAGGGCGCGCTGGCGCTGCGCTTCCTCGATGACTGGGCGGACCACCCGCTGCTTGCCGATGCGTTTGCCGAACGGCTGCGCGCGGTGCGCGATGCCCTCAGCGCGGAGGTTGGCGCCGCGGTTCCGATTCTCTTCACGGCGCACAGCGTACCATGCCGGACCGTGATCTCGGCGCCGCAGACGAGTGCGGGCAACCCGCCGGAGCCGCCCGATCCGTATCCGATTGAGGCCAAACTGACGGCTAGCCTGGTCGCGAGCCGCATTGCCGGCCTCATGGCCGAGGACTGGTTCTTCGCGTTTCAGAGCCAGGGTATGTCGGGTGGGCCGTGGCTGGGACCCTCCGTCGAGAACACACTGACAGCGTTGCGCCAGCAGGGCGTCACGAACTTGATCATCCAGCCGATCGGGTTTCTGTGCGACCACGTGGAGATTCTTTACGACATTGATATTGGGTTCCGCGAGTTCGCTGCCAACCTGGGAATCACGGTGCGGCGGCCGGATTCGCTGAACGATTCGCGGTTGCTGACGCTTGCGCTGGCCGATCTGGCGCGCAAGGGCCTGGCAACATAGCTATTTCATGCGGTCACGATTTGGGTATCGCGAGTCTGCGATGTGCATCAAAATAGGCTGAGAACCATGAAGACCTGGCAAAAGCTCGCGCTGATCGTCCTGCCCGCCATTCTCATCACCGCCATCGGCATTTGGCGCATCCACGTGGCGCGGAATCAACCTGGCGTTGTACCGCAGACCGAGGAGCGGCATCTCTCCGACGAGGAAATGGTGCAGCCGCGCAAGCTGTACATCGACGACATGAAGTCGGCACGCGATCTGATCGGCAAGCCGGTCTGGATTCAGGCGGGATACGAGCTGGACTACTATCCGTATGCGGCGCATCGCGTGGATTTCGCGCACAAGGCAGGCGTGTTGCCCAGCGTGCAGCGGCTTGACATCCGCGACATCGTCACGGAGAAATTCCCGGCGAGTCTTCCAACGCGCGTACCGCGCGGCACCGCGCAGGCTTTCGCGGTGTTTACGATGCCAGGCGAAGCGAAGGAATATGCAACCGCCATCGGCACAATTCAGGGCGCGGATTCAACCTGGTACTGCGACAACATTCTTTACTACGACGATCCGCACCAGATGTACAAATTCTGGCCCGCGGATTTGTGGCAGGCGATCGATCAGCACCAGCCGAAGGTGGGGATGACGGAGCTGGAGACTGCGATGGCGTTGGGTGTGATGCAGCAGTCGGACTCCTCAAATTACGGCAACCGCACCGTCGAGTACGATGCCGGAGGCAAACACTGGAGCGTGACCTTCGAAAATGACAAGGCCACCCAGATCCAGCAGGAGCACCCACCGGCCGGAGAGTAGCGCCGGATCGGGAGGCTAACCGAGAGCGGAAACGCCGCGCCGTCTAGGCCTGCTCGGAGAATCGCATCGGCGATGAGAGAAATCTTTGCCGCAGGAGCGTCAGCCAGTTCCCGAGCGCGGAATTCGTTGGCTGGGAAAATAACGCCTGGCGGGCTGGGTTCCGGGCAACAACGCTGCGCCGTTTGCTTCCTGATTTCGCTGCTACCGCTTGCGGTTTCTTTGGCTGAACTGCCGTCGTTCCGCTCGACAAGGCGCAGTGGCGCAGCCAGGCGGAGACGGTCAAACCCGCCACGGCTGCCTGTTTCTCGATGCGGTGCTGTTCCGCGGGAGAAAAGCGAGTCGTGATGCGTTGCGTGCGATCCGGCGTGGGATCTTTTTTCGATGCGTCCTTTAGTGCTGAGGAACGTTCTGCCTGCAACACCTTTTTCGTCAGCACCTGGCGGAATTGGGGCTGCTTCGCGATGGGCAGCTTCACGGCCGGGGGTGCGGCGCTCTTTCGAGGAGCAGCGTTCTTCTCTTCGGCCTTCGCAACTGGCTTCGGCATCCTGGGAACCGCGGATTTCATGGGCGGTCTGGCGCGGCCTGCTGAGAGAGTCCGTATCGTGGGCGCCGGAATGGGCGCCGCTGCCGTCGTTGTAGGTGCAGGCGCTGTACGGCGTTTCGGGCTGGCGTTGCGGGGAATGGGTCGAGGCAGGGGCTTCGGTGAGTCCAGAGGCGCATCGGCGATGTTTTGGCTGATTGCGATGGCCGGAATGAGAGAAGATTTCTCCGTTTCTGCCGCAGCCGCCGTTGGAGCGCGCTTCGCGCGCGGCGCCCGCGCCTTTGCCACTGTCGCGATTGGCTCTGCCACGACTCCGATGGCGACGGGCGCTGAAACCAGAAGCTCGTCGTTGCCCAATAGTGGCGCTGGTACGAACTTGCTCTGTGCAACGACTTCGGCAATCTTTGCGGCGGCAAGGTCAACGGCTGCAGGAGACGAAACCTCCGCGACCGGCTCGCGCTGAGCCTGCAGATCAGGTTCCCGAAGCGGAACGGGGGGAACCGACGCACGCGGCGAAACTGCGCGCCGCTGCCCCTGCGCCACCCGGCGATTGCGGTGCTGCCGCATCGCTTCTTCGTAGGGAATCTCGCGAACTCCTTCGAGGGGGCCAGCGCCATTCTTATGTCCGTTTCCATTGCCATTGGCAGGCTGCTCGGCCCAGGTCTGAAAGCGGCTCAGAATCGTGTGGATGTCATCGGGATTGGCGGCCGGCTGCATAAGGGGTTCCTCCATGCGACGAGCCTAAAAGGGAACCGCGCTGGGGAGGAGAGGAAAGATGAGAATTCTCACAGAAGCGTTCCGCAATCGGGACGAAAGGCGGGTGGTTTCCATTTCGGGAAGCGGACGCCGCCGCGCTCACCCCGTATTGCGCAGCCCCGCCGCGATGCCGCTGATCGTTCCGGCGATGGCGCGGTTCACCTCATCGGTGTTTTCACCGGCGCGCTTGCGGCGCAGCAGGTCGACCTGGATCAGGCTCATGGGATCGACATACGGGTTGCGCAGCTGAATGGAACGCGCGAGGACCGGATTCGAATCGAGCAGCTCGCGTTGCCCGGTAATCGACAACACGGCTTCGCGGGTGCGTTCGAATTCCGCCTTGAGCAGACCGAAGACGCGCTGGCGCAGCGCGGCGTCGGGCACCAGCGAAGCGTACAGCGAGGCGATGCCCAGGTCGGCTTTGGCCAGCGCCATTTCCACGTTGCGTACGACGTCGGTGAAGAGGGGAAATTCGCCCATCATTTCGCGGAGCAGCGTTGCGCCGCCTGGTTTTTTTGCGAATGCGGCAAACGCGGTGCCCACGCCGAACCATGCCGGAACGAGCAGCCTGCTCTGCGTCCATCCGAAGACCCACGGGATGGCGCGAAGATTTTCAAAGCTGATTTGCCCCGGCCGGCGCGCGGGCCGCGATCCGATGCGCGCATGCTCCAGCTCGGCGACCGGCGTTGCGACTTCGAAGTAGTAGAGGACTTCGGGGTCTGCCAGGATGTGCTCGCGATAACAGCGGAAGGAGGTCTCCGAGAGCTCTGCAAACGCGCTTTCCCACGCGGGCCGCATCACGCCGGAGTAGCGCTCGTTGGGAAGCAGCGCGTTGGGCCGCGCCAGGGCATCGAGCGAGGCCGCGATCATCAATTCCAGGTTGCGCTCGGCGAGCACCACATCGGAGTACTTCCAGTTCAGGACTTCGCCCTGTTCGGTAATGCGAATCTGCCCATCGAAGGCGCCAATCGGCTGCGCGTAGATGGCGCGATGCGTAGGGCCGCCGCCGCGCCCGACCGTGCCGCCGCGCCCATGGAACAGGCGCAGGCGGATGCCGCATTCGCGCGCCGCCTCATGCAGAGCCCGGTGGGCGCAGAAAATTTCCCACGTGCTGGTGAGCATGCCGCCGTCTTTGTTGGAGTCGGAGTACCCCAGCATGACTTCCTGGGTGTTGTTCCAGGAGGCGAGCAGCTTGCCGTAGCCAGGCGAGCTCCACAGCTCACGGCAGATACGCGCCGCGTTGCGCAGGTCCTCGATGGATTCGAAGAGCGGCACGGGCATCAGGCCAGGATCGCTGCCGCGACCGGCGACTTCCACGCCGCCCAGCCGCGCCAGCCAGATCACGGCGGTTACGTCCTCCACAGAAGACGCACCGCTGACGATGTAGTGCCGGATCGCTTCGGGAGTGCATCCGGCCTTGATTTCCGCGATCACGCGGAAGGTTTCGATCACGTCGCGCGTGCCGGGGCTGAGCGCTTCCGGCGCCGCTCCGTTTTGCGCGCACCAGGCCGACGCTTCCTCGAGCGCTTTGCGATGAACGCGCGCATGCTGGCGAATGTCGAGCGTGTGCAGGTGCAGGCCAAAGGTGCGAACCATGAGCAGCAGGGGATCGATGAGGGTCTCGGCCAGGCGAATGCCCCGATTGGCGGCGAGGCTGCGACGGACCACGGCGAGGTCTTCGAGGAAATCGCCTGCGGAGCAATACGCCGGCAGCCCCGCCAGCGCCGACTCCAGCATTTCCGGATCGGAGTCAAACTTGCCCGCGGTGCGCTGGATGCGCGCCCGCACGCAGGCCAGGTAGCGGCGATAAGTCTCGAACTCGAAGCGCGCGCCGAAGGCTTCGGCGTTGGTGTGCAGCTCCGCCTGGAATCTTTGCAACCGCGCCTGCAACTCGTCGCTGAGCGGTAACTGCTGTGCCGAGGTGGTGAGCAGATCGATGGCCTGCTGCAGTCGCTCATCGTAATAGTCGAGCAACCGCGTGCGCGCCGTGAGAATCGCCTGCCGGGTCACGTCCGGCGTCACAAATGGATTGCCATCGCGATCGCCACCGATCCACGATCCGAAGGCCAGCAGCAGCGGCAGCTCGGACAGCTCGATCTCCAGGCCGTACTCGCTCTTCAACGCGGCTGCGACTTCTTCGTACAGTCGCGGCAGGGTCTCAAAAAGGGAGACGTCGTAGTAATCGAGGCCCATGCGGATTTCGTCGGTCACCGCGGGCTGGCGGCTGCGCACTTCGTCGGTCTGCCACAGTGCGGTGATCTCCGCGGTGAGCGCTTCTTCGAGCGCGGCCAGCTCTTCATCGGGAACGGGAATGCGGTCGAGCTTCTCGAGGAACTCGCCCATGCGGCGGCGCTTCATCAGCACCGACCGGCGGGCGATTTCCGTGGGATGCGCCGTGAACACGGGAACCACGAGGATGCGCCCGAGCCACCCCAGCGCCTTGTCCGCGCTGATGCCAGCCTCGCGCATGGCGCGCAGAGTGCCGCGCAACTCACCGCGCTGCGCCTCGCGCTTCGAGGAGTCGCCGGTAATCTGCAGAGAAAGGCGGCGGCGTTTGCGGTGGTTGGTCTCGGCGAGATTGATGAGCTCGAAGTAAAAGGCAAAGGCGCGGCTGAGCTGGTCGGCCTGTTCGACGGGCACGGAGTTGACGGCGAGAACCGCGAGCTGCATCAGGTCTTCGGCTTCGCGGATTTGCCCTTTGGCCTGCAACTCGCGCCGCCGGATGGCGGGCTGGCGCAGCTCCTCGACTTTCTCGTAAAGCTTGTCGCCGGCCTGCTCGCGCAGCACGCGCCCCAGCAGCAGGCCCAGGGAGCGGACATCGCGACGCAGCGGAGCTTCCTTCAAATCGCCGGAACGCGCTTCGAGCTCAGCGAGGCGCTCGGTCCAGCTCTCGGGTTTCCACAGAGGCGGCATCTGTTCTGATTAAATCAGAGTGCGATGCGAGGGCGGCCGGGCGTGGAGTTGCAGGCCGACATTTTGCCGAGGTCGATTGCGATGCGCGATGTGGTTGCGGGGGCGGTCACGATCCGGCCCGCTGAGTTTTCCGACGTTCCCGCCATGGCTGCGATTCGCGCGCAGGAGTGGGAGACGCTTGCGTATTGGGAGAGGCGCATCGGGGCTTACCTGCGGGGCGAAATCGGTGCGCAGCACGCGCTGCAAGGATACGCTGCTGTTTTCGTAGCCATCCGCGCGGGAGCCGTGATTGGATTCATCGCAGGCCATCGCACGACGCGTCATGGCTGCCAGGGCGAGTTGGAGTGGATGGACGTGGCCGCGGCGCATCGTCGACAGGGTGTCGCCGGTCGGCTGATCGTCACGCTGGCTGGATGGTTCGTGGAGCAGGAGGCCTTGCGGGTGTGCATTGACGTGAAGCCGGAGAACACCGCCGCGCGAGGGCTTTATGCAAAGTTTGGCGCGGCGCCGCTCAATCCCCACTGGATGGTCTGGGAGGATGTGCGCGTTGCGGTGCCTGGATGACCTCGCCCCTGCGATCGTCGCCCAGGCCCGTCGCGAGTGGTATATCCTCGTTGCGTTATGCGCATACAAGTTTTGACGTTTGTTGCTGTGGCGGCGCTCGGGAGCGCCACCGTTTCAGTTTTGGCGCAACAGCCCGCGGCGCCGCCGAAGCCGGAAGAGACGGAAGTGTGGACGCCGGTGCCTGCGATCGTGACGCCTGGCGTTACGGACTCAGCGCCGCCCTCGGACGCGATCGTTCTCTTCGACGGAAAGAACGAGGACGAGTGGGTCTCGGCGCAGGATCACACGCCGGCCAGATGGATCGTCACGGACGGCGTGTTGCTGGTGGCCAAGGGCACGGGCAACATCGAGACCAAACGCAGCTTTAAGGACTACCAGCTGCATGTCGAGTGGAAGATTCCGGAGAACATCACCGGCAGCGGGCAGGCGCGTGGCAACAGCGGCGTGTTTCTTGCTTCGCTTGGTCCGGGCGACGCCGGATACGAGCTGCAGGTGCTCGACTCCTACAACAACACGACGTATGTGAACGGCCAGGCGGCGAGCATTTACAAGCAGAGCCCTCCGCTGGTGAATCCGAACCGCAAGCCCGGCGAATGGCAGAGTTACGACGTGGTATGGACTGCGCCGACCTTCAACGCCGACGGCTCGCTGAAGACGCCGGCGTACGTCACCGCCTTCTTCAACGGCGTTCTGGTGCAGAATCACTTTCAGCTGAAAGGGCAGACGCTGTATATCGGGCAGCCGTTCTATAAGGCGTATGACCGCGCACCCATCAAGCTGCAGGCGCACGGCGACAAGAGCGAGCCGATCAGCTTCCGGAACATCTGGGTGCGGCCGCTCGATTAGCGACAGCTTGCTTACACGATCTTCATCGCTTCGGGATCCCACTTCACGATCGAGTCGCGTTCGTAGCTCAGGTTGCTCAGCAGAGCGGCACCGGCTGCGCGGAATCCGAAGACGGCATCTTCGATGACCGGCTGGCGCGACCTGACCGAGGCGAAGAAGTTTTTCAGGTGATCGTAGCTGTCGCTGTAATCGCGGGGCGCGACGTATTTGTCGAAGCCGACGCGCGTGGGTGCGGTCGGTTCGACGAGCGGGTATTTCTGCCGGTACGTCGCAGTGATCTGCTTCTGCATCGCGTCGGTGAAGGAGCCGATCATCAGCCCGGGTTCCGTTTCGCGCGGAACGCGATTCACGCTGACGGAGTTGCCGGCGATCTCCATAGTGCCCTCGGAGCCGGAGAAGATGAATCCCTCGCCTTCCGTGCCGCCGTCGACGAAGTTCACGCGCAGGCTCAGGTTGAAGCCCTCCGGATAGTCGAAAAGGCCGAGCATCACGTCGGGGGCGTCGCGTCCGTCCTTCCAGAAGCGCAGCCCTCCGGTGGCCATCGCGCGCGTGGGGCCCTGCGCGCCGGTGATGAAGTGGGTCCCGCTGAAGAGGTGGACAAAGAGATCGCCGGCTACGCCGCTGCCATAAGCTTTCCATTTGCGCCACTGGAAAAAGTGCTCGCCATTGAAGGGAATCTTCGGTGCGGTTCCCAGAAAGCGCGGCCAGTCGCAGGTTTCCGTCGAGGCGTCAGGAGGAACGGTGTAGTTCCACGCGCCAATCGACGAGTTGCGATCCCACCAGGCGGTGACCATGTTGAGTTGGCCGATCGCGCCTGCGGCGAGCAGTTCTTTCGCCTTGGCATACACGATGGAGCTGACGCGCTGGCTACCCACCTGCAGGATGCGCTTCGTCGTTCTCGACGCTTCGATCATGGCCGGTCCATCGCTGTAGAGGTGGATCATCGGTTTTTCGCAATAGACGTCCTTGCCCGCCTTCATCGCGTCGATGGAAGCCTGCTTGTGCCAATGGTCGGGTGTGCCGATGATGACCGCGTCAATGTCATTGCGCGCGAGAACCTCGGCGTAGTCGCGCGTAACGAGGATGTCAGAGCCCCACAGCTCTTTGCTGTGCTCGAGACGACCGTTGTAGCAATCGGCGACGGCAACGAGTTTGACGCCGGGCACGGTGACCGCGACCTTCGTGTCGTACTGGCCCTGGCCGCCTGCGCCGATGAGCGCGATCTGGATGTGGTCGTTCGCCGCAATGGGCTTTTCGGGCTCCGTTTGCTGGGGCGTGAGCAGCGTCCCCGGCTGTCCCTGTTCGACCATCGCGTGCAACCGCGCTGCCAGCACGGCCTGTGTCGTTGCCGTTCCCGCCACTTTCAAAAAGCTCCTGCGATTCACGCGCATTCCCCCGAATTCTGAAATAAAACGCCCCTGCCACCATAATCTTTTTCCGGAGACTTTGCCGCTGAGCCGCGCGATTCTCGCGACCCAAGGTGACCATCATAGGGTCACGAAAGTGCGCCCGCTGGCCGGACGAGCCGGGCGTGCCCACCCGCTGCGATAAAATCGAAATTGCCGGAGTATGCACAGCGCGGACCTGCTTCAGGCCCGCCCCCCGCGGCCATCCCGCCGCCACATTCCGCACTTATCGATTGCAAGGAGCTTTACCCGTATGGCGATTCCCGCCACCCAGCTGCGTCCGGGCATGATCATCAAGCACAATAACGATCTCCACTCGGTGTTTTCCGTGGAGCACCGCACGCCCGGCAACCTGCGCGCTTTCATCCAGGCCAAGCTGCGCAACCTGCGCACCGGCGCCATGTTCGAGCACCGTTTCCGCTCGCCCGATCCCATCGAGCGCGTTGTGGTCGACGAAATCCCCATGGATTTCCTCTACAACGACGGCGACGACTACTACTTCATGAACATCGAGAATTACGAGCAGACTCACCTGAAGCGCGACACGCTGGGCGACGCCGTCGAATACCTCATCCCCAACCTGCAGATCAAGGTTTCGTTCCACGACGGCCACGCAGTGGGCATCGAGCTGCCGCAGACCGTCGAGCTCACCGTCGTCGAAACTGAGCCGGGGTTGAAATCCGCCACCGCGTCTTCGGTGACCAAGCCGGCGAAGACCGAAACCGGACTCGTGGTGCAGGTCCCGCCGTTCATCAACGAGGGAGAAAAGATTCGGGTCGATACGGCCGAGGGCGCCTACCTGAGCCGGGCCTGATCCCTAAAACTTTGTCGATTGCGGCGCGGCTCCGGCTGCGCCGTTTTATTTTGCCGGCTCTGACTTAATCATCATGATGCCGACGATCTGCCCGTCCACCGATTTGTCCGCGGTCGCAAAATACTCCACCTCCGCCTTCGTCCCTTCCAGATCGTCGCAGGGATGCACGTCGCCCTTCGGGGTGAAGTTCGCGGCGCTGTAATCCACCTTGTAGTAGTTGTTGTTGTAGAGCGAGACTTTCCTGGTCCCGCTTTCCACGCGCAGCGAGAGGATCGCCGGGTAGCTGCAACTCACGCCCCGAATCACGCCGCGCACCACATGCATCTGGCCGTGAGGCGTCTCGGTAGGATGCTTCGGCTTCGACTCGGTTCCATTGGCGAGGGCATTGTTCGCCTGGCTGGAGCCCTGCGCCTCCGTGATCACTGTCGTCTGTATCTGCGCCTCCGGTGGCCGATGCTTCGCTTCCTCCATCTGCACTTCCTGCTGCTGCACCTGCCGGATCACCCGCTGCACCACGTCCACCTCGAGTGGGTTCCTCGCGATCGCCGCTGCCGCCCGCAACACCTGGAGGCTGTCGTCGTAGCGCTCCTGCTCCATGAGAATGTTCGCCGTATCGAGGCGGTAATTCACGTTGGCCGGCGCCAGCTGAATCGCCTGCAGGTTGAGCATGTGCGCCTGGTCCAGCTTTTCATGCCGCCGCCCGTAGAGCATCGCCAGGCTGTCATAGGCAGGCGCAAAGCGCGGGTTCAGTTTGATCGCCGCCCGCAGACTGTTCTCCACCTCGTCGCCGGTGTCGCCGCCCACCAGCGACAGCCAGCCGAAGTAGTACTGTGCCAGGCAGCTTTGCGGATCGAGAGCGATGGCCTGCTCGTACCACTTCTTCGCCTCCTCGTGATGGCCGGCGCGCAATTCGATGTAGCCCATGGTCTCGTGGGCCTGCTCGTTGTTGGGATCCACCTTGAGCACCGCATCCAGGACGGCGTGCGCATCCTCACCGCGTCCGTTGTAGGCCAGGAAATCCGCCCGGATCGCATCCGCCTGCGGATCGGTCAGCGGCGTCACCTTCAGCAGCGCGGGATCGATGGGCGTCGCAGCGCTGTTCAGGCGGAAAGACGTGTACCGTCCATCGCGGACATAGCTCCCCAGCGCAGCCTGTAGCTTCTTCAGATCGCCAAACGCCTGCTCCGCCGCGGTCACCGGATCTGATCTGCAGCTTCGCCAGGCGAGTATAGGCGCCGATCTGTTCGGTATGGTTGTTGAAATAGTTGGTAACTTCCAGGTAGTGGGTTAGCGCCCACGATTCCGCGTAGAAACACCGACCCTTTCTCTTCCTCGTGATAGTAAGGCGAAGTGGCATCCACCTGGAAAAGCATGGGCAGAGGAATCAGCCGGTGCTGCCGCAGGTAGATGATGTTGTCCGGACTCGGCTGTCCCACCAGCACGTCCTTGTCGCGAATATCGGTGTTCTGAAAGAACTCGGCCAGCCCCTCGTTGAGCCACAGTGGCATGCCGTCGGTGCCCAGCTGCAGGTGCGTGTATTCGTGATAAACGGAAGCGAACGGATGCTCTTCCTGCGCATCCAGGCGGACGAGAATGTAATTCTTGTCGGTGTTCCGGAGAAACAGGCCAGCCAGGTTCACTGTTCCCTTTGCCCGATAAGCCTCCGGCTCCAGCGGCTGAAACCCTCGCTGGTTCCTGACCGCGATCACCGTGATCGGCGCAATCGGGTCGACGTTGGCTTTGGGAAACAGCGTCTGAAAAACCCAGCGCATGCGCTCAAACTGATCCGCAATATGGCGCCCCTGCTTTTCGCCGGCATCGGTCACGACCCTGAAATGCGGACTCCGCACTTCCACCCAGGCAGGCGCGCTGTCGCGGGGCCACGCCTGCGCGGTGAGCAGGAAAATCGCCAAAATCAGGAATCGCCGCATGGTTATCGCCGGATCGTACCATGCTCTGTTCGCCAGCAAAATAGCACCTCCGAGCATTCCAACAGGAGCAAAAGTACCGCTCCGTGGTAACTTACCCGTCATGGCGCTCGACGAAGGATTCCGGCGAATCCGCAGCGTCGGCAAAGCCATTCTCGCCACCGGTCTGCTGCTCGACCTCTTCCTTATTATCGGCCTGGTGGTGTCCGCTTTTGGTGGTCAGGCCTTACCCTTTTTTCCTGTCGGGGCCTTTGGAATCCCGCTCACTGTGGCGGGCGCCATCATTTTGCTGGGCGCCTGGGTCGCTGAGGGTTTTGCCCACCCGCGTCAGCCACCCCACCGGTGATTGCGCGGCACCCTCCGGTAAACTGACAGAGGAACCGCATCTCCGATGACTCTGCTCAAAGCTGTGCGCGGCACGCGCGATCTTTTGCCGCCCGAAACCGAACTCTGGGACCGCGTCGAAGCGACGGTGCGAAGGGTCTTCGCGCGCTATAACTTCGGTGAAATCCGCACGCCCATCTTCGAGGACACGCAACTGTTTGCCCGCGGCGTTGGCGAAGAGACCGACATTGTCTCGAAAGAGATGTACACGTGGGAAGATCGCGCCCGCGCGCAGTCGGAAAAGTCGCAATCGCTCACGTTGCGCCCGGAAAACACCGCCGGCGTGGTCCGCGCCTACATCGAGCACAAGATGGGCGAAACCGGCCTGCTGCAGAAGCTGTATTACATCGGCCCGCAGTTTCGCCGCGAACGGCCGCAAAAAGGGCGCTACCGCCAGTTCTGGCAGATTGGCGCGGAGGTCATCGGACCGCCCAGCGCTGGTTCGGAATCGCCGCTGCGCGATGCTGAGGTGATCGAGATGCTGGCCAGCCTCTTCGACGAGCTGGGCGTCACGGGCTGGAACCTGGTGCTCAACTCCGTCGGATCAGCCACGGATCGGCCTCGCTACGTCGCCGCTCTGCGCGAGGCGCTGGCGCCGGTGAAGCACCAGATGTCTGAGGACAATCAGCGGCGCGCCGAGACCAACCCGCTGCGCGTGCTCGACTCGAAGGACCCCAGCGACGAAGCCATTGTCGCGAGCCTGCCCAAAATTGCCGACTACCTCGACGATGCTTCGAAGGCGCACTTTGCCGCGGTGCTGGCCGCGCTTGACGCCTGCGGCGTGAAGTACGAAGTGAACCCGCGCCTTGTGCGCGGACTCGATTACTACACGCGGACGACGTTTGAGTTCACACATGGTGGTCTCGGCGCGCAAAATGCGCTGCTTGGCGGTGGACGCTACGACGGTCTCTCGGAAATGCTGGGAGGACCGAAGGCTCCCGGCATTGGGTTTGCGATGGGACTCGACCGGCTGATTCTCACGTTGCAGGCTGGGCAAGCCGAATCCGCTCCGACGCTCGCCGATGCTTTCATCGCGCCGCTGAGCGACTCTCTCAACGCGGAGGCGTTGGCGCTGGCTCGCGATCTGCGTCGCGCTGGTCTCCGCATTGAGCTGGGTGACGGCTCGTTTCGGATCAAGAAGTCGTTCGAAATTGGGAATAAGCTGGCCCGCAACATCGTTCTGCTGGGAGAGGACGAGCAGCGCTCCGGTATCCTGACAGTGAAGAACTTCGCCACCGGCGAGCAGACCAAAATCCCGCGCGGCGAGCTCGCGCAGGCGCTACAGTCACACTCAGAGAAGCGGAACTGATCGGGCCAGGATGATTGCGTCATGTCAATACTGATTCGTTTCCTCCATGACGCGCGAGATGAGCCTGACATGGCTATCGGTCAGATCACCCTCGGTACCTTCGTTGAGGAATTCGAAATGGTTCTTTCAGTTTGGAGCCGAGAGCGTTACGAACGGCAATGGAGGGAAGGAATTCAAAGGCTATTGGACGGCAAATCGAAATCCTGCCTCATCACTTCTTTTTGGGGCGATAGGAACGCGTTTGGCGGCGAATGGTGGACGATGTATCGAATGGAAGATCAGGTTGCCATACGGAATCAGCTAATCCGCCCAGACATATTTGACCAGGACCTTGATAACTTCGATCCGGGTAATCCGTATCTTTCTATCCCAGAGTGGTGTCCGGTAAACGAGGATGGTCAAGAGCCTTCCAGGTGGATGGTGCCGTTCGATCAGATCACTCCATGTTCATCCGAAGTAACAACCGACTGAAACAGGACCTCTGACTTTGCTCGACTTTTTAGGCACACGACAACGGACTCACACGTGCGGCGAGTTGCGCGCGGCCGACGCCGGCAAGACCGTCACGCTGATGGGTTGGGTGAATCGCCGGCGCGATCACGGCAACCTCATCTTCCTCGACCTGCGCGATCGCTACGGCATTACGCAGATTGTGCTGGATAAGGACCTTTCGCCCGAAGGCCATCCCAAAGCCGAGCACGTGCGCCCGGAATACGTCGTCGCGGCGATCGGCAAGGTTCGGTTGCGCGGCGCGGATGCGATCAACCCGAAAATGGTCACCGGCGAAATCGAAATCGCCGCGACGGACCTGCTGGTCCTGAACGACGCGAAGCTGCCCCCGTTTTCGCCGGCTGAAGAGGCAATCGCCAACGAAGAAGTGCGCCTCAAGTATCGCTATCTCGACCTGCGCCGCCCTGAGATGCAGCACAATTTCGAGATTCGCCACAAAGTCGCGCTTGCGGTACGCGAATACCTTTCCGCGCAGGGCTTCTACGAGATTGAGACGCCGTTCCTCACCCGCTCCACGCCCGAAGGCGCGCGCGATTATCTGGTACCCAGCCGCGTGCACCCGGCCAATTTCTACGCGCTTCCGCAGTCGCCGCAGCTCTTTAAGCAGATCCTGATGATCTCCGGCATGGACAAGTATTTCCAGATCGTCCGCTGTTTCCGCGATGAAGATCTGCGCGCCGATCGCCAGCCGGAATTCACGCAAATCGACCTCGAGATGACGTTCCCGCAACAGGAAACCATCTTTGCCGTGGTCGAAGGATTCATGGCCGCGGCTTTCGCCGCCGTCGGGATCGCGCTGCCGGTGCCCTTTCCCGCGTATCACCTACGACGAAGCCATGCGCACCTTCGGCATCGACAAGCCCGACCTGCGCCTGCCTGGCCTCACGGACATTCGGCCTGCCTTCACCGCCGAGCAATTGCAGACGCTGGCAGTCGATCCCACGCTGCCCGTCGTTGTCGTGCGCATTCCCAAAGTTGGCGACCTCTCGCGCAAGGAGCGCGACGACAACCGCCCGCTGTTCGAAGCGAAGAAGGGCGCAAAGCTTTTGGACGACCTGAAGCGCCTTGAGAAATCTTTTCCCGAATCCGTCGCGAAACTTCGTGAGCTGACGCACGCCGAGCCGGACGATTTGCTCGTCCTTGTTGCCGGCGATGCATCCACGCATATCGAGGCGAGCGACACGAAGTTGGCCGGCCGCCTTTCCGAGCGCGAGATTGCCGTGCTCAGCGCCGCAGGCAATTTCCGGGTCGAGCTGGCCCGCAAATACGCTGACCGTCATGGCGCGTTCGCGGTCACCGATGCCGTGGTGCACGCCCCTGGAACGCCCACCGCGCTCGCTGACGGTTCGGCTGCCTTTCGACCGCTCTGGGTGACGGACTTTCCCATGTTTGAGCACGATGCGGAAACCGGCTCGTGGCAGCCCGCGCATCACCCTTTCACATCGCCGCACGAAGAGGACATGGATCGCCTGGTTTCCGATCCAGCGTCGGTGCGCGCGCGCTACTACGACATCGCCATGAACGGCCTCGAGCTCGGATCGGGCTCGATCCGTATCCATCGCCAGGACGTGCAGCAGCAAATCTTCCGCGCGCTCGGCATGTCGGACGAAGAAGCCAAAGCGCGCTTCGGATTCTTCCTCGAAGCGCTGCAGTATGGCACGCCTCCGCATGGCGGCATCGCGCTGGGCCTCGATCGCATTGCGATGATTCTGGCTGGCGCAACGAGCCTCCGCGAAGTCATTGCGTTTCCGAAGACGGCCAAAGCCATTGATCTGATGGTCGATGCGCCCACGCCTGTCAGCGATGCGCAGCTGAAAGAGCTGCACATTCGGCCTGCGGCTCGAACCTGATTCGCGACGCGCCGATGCCATTCGGAACGACGACCGTCAAACCAGAGGAGAATTGGCGAAGCCCTCCGCCTGGACGGCCAGTCCTGATAGTCTTGAAGCTTGCTATCCCTTCGTTTGAGGTTCCGGATCGCGTGAAAGCCGTGATGTTTCGTCTTATGGCCCTGGCCGCGCTTGGGGCTTGTTTTGTACCGTCCCGCATCCATGCGCAGGTCACCGCAACGGCTCCTGAAGCGGAAGCTCCGCAATACGGACAGCGCTGGGACTTCTACGGCGGCGCGCAATACTCCCACTTCAATCCCAGTCCTGGACGCAGTGTGCAGGCCATCAACCTGCTTGGCTGGAACGGTTCCGTGACCGCGTGGTTTCATCCAACATGGGGCATTGAAGGCAGCGCGCGTGGTCTGTACGGCAACCTCGTTATCCCGGGCAACGGCATCAGCGAAGGTATTCCCCCGACACCGCCGATGACGGAGCATTTGTTTCTGTTCGGCCCCAACTTCCGCATCGTTCGCCATGCCAATTACACATTCGGGATGCACGCTTTGGTTGGTGCTGCCTATGGCGTTTTCGATTCGGGTTTTCCTCCCGGCACGATGCCTCAGGATGTGGGCATTTACAACGACAAGCTGGCGCTGGGTTTGGCGGTTGGCGGCTGGTACGACTACAACCTCTCGCAGCGCTTGTCGGTGCGCGTGATTACCGACTGGCAGCCAACGCACTACGGTTTTTCCTGGCAGGATGAGTTCGCGGGTTCGGCTGGCGTCGTCTACAAGTTCGGGACGCTGCACACGAAATAACGCGGCTCACCGACGATGCCCGAATACAAATCGCTGCGAAATCTTCCGCTAAGCCGCTCGTTTTCAATCGAGTAGCCTGGACGATCATCATAAGCCGCTTGTTTTCAACTGCTTGCTTCAAGTGTGATAAAACTAAACTGCCTGTTTTCAGCAACTTGCGATTTTCGCGCAGGGTAGGCCTTGCAAGCCAATGACAACTAACTTCTCAGTCAGAAAGCAAACTCTCGCAAAATTGCCACCTATCCCTTTTTCGCCGCCGGCGCGATAAGGCCGAAAGCTCGCATATGTCCTTCCAGTTCGGCGCCATCGATGGGCTTGAACAGATAGCTGTCGCAGAGCGCCTTGAACGAGGTGGCGACCGTTCTGACGTCCTGGATTGAGGTGGTCATGAAGACCTTCACACCGTCAGAGGAGTAAATGCCGCGAGCCTCTTCGATGGAGCGAATGTGCGCGACGGCGTCCATTCCGTCCATGACCGGCATACGGATGTCCATGCAGATGAGGTCATAGCCTTTGCCGGCGAGGAGCGCGGAACGGAAGGCTTCAACGGCTTCACAGCCGTTGACGGCGACGTGACAGTCGCCATATCTGGACAGCAGATCCTGGAGGATCAGGCGGGAAGTGAGTTCGTCTTCGACGACCAGGGCTTTGAGGCGGTGCGGCGCAGCGCCACCGTTCGTGGGCGCGCCTGAGACTGGCTCGAAAGAGGCATCGGCAAGCTGCAGGCGAGCGCCGGCAGATTTTTCGGGCTGCAGAACCGCTTTCAGGCGATCGAGCTCGACGCGGTCATCGATATCGAGGCGGCGATCGACGTCGGCAGCCATCGCCTGCAGGCGCGTGACCGCGCTGAGCAGGACTTCCGCAACCGGGACGGTGAGTTCCAGCTTCCCTTCGCGCACCTGGGAGAGCACATTTTCGGCGTTCTGGCTCAGATTCTTCATCGGGTCATGAAGCAGGTGAGCGGCAGCGCCCTTGACGGTGTGGAAGGCGCGGAAGACGCGATTGATGAAGTCTGGCGACGGGTAGATTTTGTCTTCGGCGATATCCATGAGGTCGTTCTCGACCTCGACGAGCTTGTCGCCACACTCCTCGTAGAGGACCTCGAGGTCTTCCCGGCCAAGGCCGGCAGCCTCCATGATTTGTTCCTGCTCAATCTGAGCCTGGGATTTGGCCAGCATGGCATTCCTCCTCGATTGCGTGTTGCAAATCCGATAACTTTGCTTCCAGGGCGGGCAGCGCGGCGGCGGCGGCGCTAAGGTCTGCGGCGGCAGCGGATTTCTCGATGGCGCAGGCAGCCTGGCGGAGCGCCTCACCGCCGACATTGGCGGCTGCTCCCTTGAGAGCGTGAGCGCGCAGGCGCACGCTGGGAGCATCGCCGGCGGAGAGACCAGCGCGCAGCTTCTCGAACTGAAGGGGAGCATCCTCGAGAAAGGCTCTGAGGACGACAGCGGTCAGATCGCGGTCCCCCATGAGACGGCGCAGGAGGGAACCGGACTCGAAGACAGGAGCCGCCGGCTCGACGGCGGCGGGCGGAGAGGCGGGTGCCGGGGAAGCCGATTGGGACGCCCATCGCGCCAGGGTTTCCGCCAGGCGCGGGAGTTCTACAGGTTTGGCAAGATAGTCGTCCATGCCTTCGGCGAGGCAGCGATCGCGGTCGAGGGCCATGGCGCTGGCGGTGAGGGCGACGATGGGAATGCGGGCGGGGACCGACTGGCGGATTTGATGGGTCGCCTCGTAGCCGTCCATCACCGGCATAGCACAATCCATCAGGACCAGGGCAAAGTCTCCATGCCGGAGCGCTTCCACCGCCTGTGCGCCGTTGGAGACGGCGTGGGGGCTGTATCCCAGCTTCTGGAGCTGCGCAAGAATCACCTCGCGGTTGGTGGAGTTGTCCTCGGCCACCAGGATTTTTTCTCCATGGCCTCGAGGGATGGATTGGACCGCAGCAGCCACCGCCGCCAACCGCTCGTCTGCGGGGGCAGGCCGGTGGGAAATTGCCTTTTCAAACGCCGCGGTGAACCAGAAGGTCGATCCCTCCCCGGTTCGGCTCTCCACTCCGATTGTGCCGCCCATCATTTCGACCAGCTGTTTTGAGATAGCGAGGCCGAGCCCGGTCCCGCCATAACGACGGGTGGTCGAAGCGTCGGCCTGAAAGAACGGGGAGAAGAGCGCCGGGATCTGTTCCGGAGCGATGCCGATGCCAGTGTCGGTGACGGCGAAGCGAACCGTGACGCGGCCGTCGCTGAGACTCTCGAGGCCGGCGTCGAGGGTGACTCGGCCGCGGTCGGTGAACTTGATGGCGTTGGCGAAAAGGTTGGTGAGCACCTGGCGCAGCCGGTGCGCATCGCCGCGCACCAGGCGCGGGATACTGGGAGAGATGCGGGCCTCGATGCACAGCCCTTTGGCTCCGGCCGGAATGGACAGGAGGCGGATGACGTCCTCGACGGTGTGGCTGAGGTTGAAGCTCGCGTTTTCAAGGACAATTTTTTCGCTTTCGATTTTGGAGAGGTCGAGAATATCGTCGATCAGGGCCAGCAGGGTGCGCCCGCTGTCCTGGGCGACCTCGACGTAATGCCGCTGGACCGGAGTCAGCTCAGTTTGCAGCAGCAGCTGGTTCATGCCAATGACGCCGTTCATGGGAGTGCGAATTTCGTGGCTCATGTTGGCGAGGAAGCGGCTCTTGGCGCGATTGGCGGCATCGGCGGCTTCGCGGGCGTGGATGAGCTCGGTCTCGTAGCGCTTTTGTTCGGTGATCTCCTCGGCGATGCCGGCGACGCGGATCAGGTGTCCCTCTGGATCGCGAACGGGAAAGGCGCGGTCGCGAATCCATTTCTCCTGGCCGTCGGGGGTGAGGATGCGGTATTCGACTTCGACAGGCTTGCCCGCCACCTGATCGACCACCATTTTTTCAGCCTGCTCTCGGTCCTCCGGATGGACCGCGTCTCGCCACGACATGGGATTCCGGTAGATGCTTTTCATCGGTCTGCCCCAAATCTGTTCATAGGCGGGGCTCACATAGAGCGTCTCGCTGGATTCGATGGGCATGATCCGAAATACATCGCGGATATTCTCAGCAAGCTGGCGGAATCTCTCTTCGCTGGTGCGCAAAGCCTGGTCCGCGAGCTTGCGGTCGGTGATTTCCTCGGCAATGCCGGCGATGCGAATCAGCACGCCCTTGGGATCGCGAACGGGAAAGGCGCGGTCGCGAATCCATTTCTCCTGGCCATCCGGGGTGAGGATGCGGTATTCGGAATCGATGACCTCTCCCTGCAGCTGCCGGAGGAAGATGGCGTGGGCGTGCTCGCGGTCTTCGGCATGGATGGCTTCCATCCAGTCCATCGGGCTCGAGTAGAGGCTGGCGCAGGTGCGGCCCCAGATCTGTTCATAGGCGGGACCGACGTAGAGGATCTCGGTGCCTTCGGCGTTCATCATCCAGAAAACTTCGTGGATATTTTCGGCGAGCTGGCGAAATTTTTCTTCGCTGACTTGCACGGCTTGCTCCGCTTGCTTGCGGTCGGTGATGTCCTTCGAGGTGCCGACGAGCCCCAGAAATTCCCCATCGGGAGAAAAGCGCGGGGCTGCGTAGGTCTCCACCCACCTCCACTGGCCATCGGCGCGGCGACTGCGTCGTTCGCCCGCGAAGCGGGTATGCTGCTCGATCGCGCGGTCCAGCTCTTTGAAGAACTCGGGTGCATCGTCGGGATGGATGAGCGACTTCCACTCGGCGGGATCGACTTGTTCGGAGGTTATTCCGCAGAACTCCCGATAAGCGCGGTTGATGAACCGGGTCCCGCCCTGGGCATCGGTGACCCAGATGCCGATGGGGGAGCTGTCGGCCATGATGCGGAAGCGCTCTTCGCTTTCCTGCAGGGCAAGTTCGGCGCGTTTGCGCTCGGTGATGTCGGCGCTGAGGCCGACGTGCCCGAGGAACTCGCCGCCCGGGGAGAATCGCGGGTGGGCGCGCGAGCCCAGCAGACGCCACTCGCCATCCGCGCGGCGAACGCGGGCTTCGGCGTCGAACGGCAGGCGATCCCGCACGGCGCACTCGAAAGCGGCGACGTAGTCCGGCGCATCGTCGAGGTGAAGGCGCAGTTGCCACCGGCAGGCCTGGATTTCCTCGCATGTGGCGCCAAAAAAATCCTGATAGGCGCGGTTGACGAACTCCACCTCTCCGGCGGCGTCGGTGACCCACATAATCGATGGGCTGCCGTCGGCCATGGTGCGGAAGCGCTCTTCGCTTTCGCGGAGTTTCTCTTCGGACCGGTAGCGTTCGGTGCTGTCTCTGAGGATGGCGGCGGCCGCCACGAAGCTTCCCGTGGCGTCCCGGACAGGAAAACCCGTGACGGTTACGTGCAATCGGCGTCCGTCCGCATGGCGGCAGATTCCGGCATAGTTCTTGAGCACCTCGCCGTGGATCGCTCGATCGATAAAGAGGGTCATGCGGTGCATTCGATCCGGGGGAATCAACAGGGACACGTCGTGCCCGATGGCCTGTTGCGCGGTGAAACCGAAAATCGCTTCCGCTCCGCGGTTCCAGGTGAGGATGATGCCGGCGGGAGTGAGGGCGACAATGGCGTCTTCGGAGTGCTCGACGATGGCGGCGAGAAAGGCCTGGGCCGACTCTCGCGCCCGCTGCTCGGTGACGTCGTGCTTGATGGCGATGTAGCCGGTGGTTGCGCCGTTCGCGTCGCAGACGGGAGCGATCCGCATCTCCTCCTCATAGAGAGTGCCGTCCTTGCGCCGGTTGGTGATAGCCCCGTGCCAGACACGGCCGGAGAGGAGTGTGTGCCACAGCTCTGTGTAGAAGGCGGCACGGTGTTGGCCGGAACTGAGGATGCGGGGATTGTGCCCCACCACTTCCTCTCTCTCATATCCGGTCATCGCTGTGAAGGCGGGATTCACGTATTGAATCAATCCGGCCGAATCGGTGATAACGATGCCGTCGGCAGCCTGCTCGACGGCGGCAACCAGACCCGCATACGCGATGGCAATACCGGCACCGGACACAATTCGCCTCGACGAGGTTCGACCCTCGCCTTGCTTATCGGCATGGTTTGGATCGGGTTCAGAGGTACAGTCGCAGAGATTGCGGGACTGGGAGGGCCGCTGCTGCGAATCGGCGATTTTAGGGCTGCGCCTGGCCGGCCTTTTCTTTTTTCGCGGCTTCGACGTCGGCCTGGTGCGCGAGGTGCAGCGCTTGCCGGGTGGCGGAGTACTGAGCTCCGGCGAGCAGGAGCAGGCCGGTGAGGAAGGCCCAGATCATCAGGCTCACCGAGACTTCGAAGGGGCCGTAGACGGATTGCAGGTCCATGTGGGGAAGCACGAGGATGTAGAGGAGGCGGCCCACATCCCAGAGCAGGCCGGTGATGACCGCGACCGGCAGCACCGCTTTGATGGGGAGACGACGGTGCGGCAGGATCCAGTAAACGACGAAGAACATGCCGACGCTCAGGAAGGCAACGGCAATCTCAAGGAAGATTTCGTGGACGAAGCGGTAGACCGCGTTGGCAGTGTGTCCGAAGAAGAGGAACGACAGGATGCTGGTCTGCGCCATCGCCGCGCTGACGGCGAGCATAGCGAGGACCCCGATGAGGAATGCCACGGCCAGGGAGACGAGCTGGTTCATGACGTAGGAGCGGTTTTTGGTGACGCCCCAGACGCGGTTGAGGGCAACTTCCAGGGGTAAGAAGACACCGGTCGAGGAAATGAGCAGCATGATGACGGAGGCGACCTGGACGCTGCCGCGGGGATGGGCGAGCAGGCTCATGTTGCGGACCACGAAGTCCTGGTTGGAGGGCAGGACATCGCGGAGGATACCCCCAATCTCCCGGACCATGGCGGGGGAATGGAAGATTTGCTGGGCGACGGTGAACATCATCACGATGAAGGGGAAGATGGAAAGGATGGTGTTAGCCGCCACGCTGAAGGCGTACGTATGTACTTCAGTTTGGGCGAGATACCGGCCAAGCGCGACGAGGACCGGCCACCATCCGCGTCCCCGGGGGCGTGCCGGAGGCTGGGGGGCCGGAGGGGGCAGCGCGACGCGGACATCAGCGGGGAGCTCAGCCTGAATCTCAGCCGGTTCGGTCATGGAGATCTCTTGAGGGCAATCCTAACAGGGGAGTCTGGCGAGGTATTTCCGGCCCTCCGGCGCATCACTAAAGTTGCCCGTACTTCGGTAACCTGCTGAAAAATGTCCGTTTTCCACGCAAATTTTTTCTTGATTTCAAAATCGTTTCCTGCCATAACAGGTACACGATTCCCATCCCCAGGGAAGGTAATCGCGAATCGGAAGGCCAGTACCTGATGTACCTGTATAGCTGTCACCGTGACTGCCCCGGTAATCCTCAGAGCTGCCCGAACCGCCGGATGCTGGGCGGGTAAGGCAGCTTTTGGTGTCTCTGAGTCCCGTTACAGCAGTAACGGAAATCAGGGGCATCCGGGCCGGCGCGAAGGCAACAACGTAGGCGCAAACGACGAAGGAGTCCGTGTGAAAGAAAATGGTGTAGTCAAGTGGTTTAACGGAGCCAAGGGATACGGGTTTATCCAGCGGTCGAGCGGCGAAGATGTTTTCGTTCACTTTTCCGCGATTCAGGATTCGGGGTATAGAACGCTGAATGAGGGCGAAGCCGTCGAGTTCGAATGCACGCAGGGCCCCAAGGGCCTGAGCGCCGCGAACGTCGTACGCAACGGTGCCTGATTTCGGCTGGGGTCGCGCAGTTTTTCCCCGGAGCGCGCGGCTCGGATGCCTTGAATGCTGTAGGGGCCAATCCGCCCTGGCAAGAATGAATCGACGATCAGAGACGCTGCTCCCCTCGCTCTAATTCCGTCGGAGACTTTGGATTGCCCACTGCGCCGCGTCGGCGACGACGGGATCGGTGTCGCTGGACCACTGCGCGAGGATGGGCAGGAAGCGCGGCTGGCCGCTGTTGCCCATGGCAATAGCGAGGTTGCGCCGGAGACCGCTCCATTTGGCGCGCCGAACCGGCGAACCGTTGAACCAGCGGGAGAATTCCGCCTCGCCCATTTCCGCCAGCCGGTCGAGCGCGGGATTGATGAGGGGTTGGCGCGGCGCGAGGTCGGGGTCGGCCGACGCGGGGGCGCGGCGATTCCAGGGGCAGACGTCCTGGCAGATGTCGCAGCCGAAAATCTGGCGGCCCATGCCGGAGCGCAGTTCTTCGGGGATTGCGCCACGCTTTTCAATAGTGAGGTAGGCGATGCAGCGGCTTGCGTCCATCTGGCGCGGGGCGGTGAGCGCGTTCGTGGGGCAGGCATCGATGCAACGCGTGCACGAGCCGCAGCGATCCGTGGCTGGCAGGCTGAGCTGGCCTTCACCGAGTTCGAAGGATGTGACGATGACGCCGAGGAAGAGCCACGAGCCGAGCTGCTGGTTGAGGATGCAGGTGTTCTTCCCGACCCAGCCAATACCGGCATAGCGGGCATAGACGCGCTCGACAACGGGGCCGGTGTCGACGAAGCAGCGCGATTCGAAGGGGCCTCGCTCGGCGAGGAGACGGTCGCGGACTTTTTCGAGGCGGCGGAGCAGAACTTTGTGGTAATCCGTGGGGCGTTCGGCGTTGCCGGTCCAGGCGTAGCGGGCGATCCAGCCGGTTCCTTCGGGGGCGGGATCGGTCGAGCGCGGCTCGGCGGAGTTGTAATTGGCGGCGCAGACGATTACCGAGCGCGCCCAGGGCAGGGCTACCCGCAGTGAGGAGCGGACCAGGGAGCCGGCTTCATCCCGGCGCTTCAGATACTCCATTTCGCCGGCGCGGCCGGTATCAACCCAGCCTTGGAACCGGTCGCGTTCAGCCTGGTCTTCGGGGGATCCGGGTGGAGGCACAGCGGCAATGCCAGCGGCCTCGAACCCCTCCTGACGCGCCAGTTCTTCGATCCGACTTTGCAGGGAGAGAGTGGCCATAGGACGCATACGGTTAGCAGGCTGAGAACGGTCTCCAGCCCCCTTTCCAGAGTACCTGCGGGTTGCTGCCGTCTTTCCCCTATGTTGCCGCGCATGGGCTTCCCTCGTATACTGCAGCCACAGAGGGCGGTTTCTGCCGCTCTTCCGAAGCGAGGTGTGTCTTCAGTCAGAGTCTTTCCCTGACGAGCAGCCCAGTGAACCAGCACCCGGTTCATCGGGGGCCTTGCGGACCCGAAATTCCGCTTTCGGACGTATCGGCCTGGCGCGCGGTGGTTCGCGTGCTCCGAAGTACCGGGGCCAGCATCCTCGACAGCCTTTCCTCCGTTTTATTCCCCGCTGACTGCCGCGTCTGCGGCCTCCCGCTTGCTCGTTTCACCCTCCTTCCTGTTTGCCATTCCTGCTGGAGCGACCTTCCCACCCAGGCTGGAGCGCTTTGCGCCTGCTGCGGCGAAGCCCTCGATTTCGACCCATCCATTGCGGGCGAGACTTTGTGCCGCCCCTGCCTCATCGCGCCTCCGGACTTCACCAGGGCCGTTGCCCACGGCGTTTACCAGGGTACGCTCCGGACCCTGCTGCACCTGCTGAAATATGACGGCATGGAGCCGCTGGCGAAACGCCTGGGAGCGCTGCTGGCGGAACAAGTTGGAGCCATTCCGGATCTTCCGAGTGATCTGCTGGCGGTCCCGGTGCCGCTATACCGGAAAAAGCGGCGCAGTCGGGGATTCAACCAATCGGAACTGCTGGCGCGCGGTGTGATGACGGCACTACGCCGGCGGCGTCCAGAGCTGCGGATCCAGGTTGTGCACGCGCTCCTGGTGAGGCGGCGCGCGACTGAAAGCCAGGCGGGCCTGAACCCGCATGAGCGCCGGGTGAATGTCCGCGGCGCTTTCGCGGTTCCGCGTCCCGATACGGTGAAGGGGCGCAACGTACTGCTGATCGATGACATTTACACCACGGGCGCCACGGCACGCGCTTGCTCCCAGGCATTGCGTCGCGCGGGAGCTGCCTCGGTCTTGGTCGCGACCGTCGCGCGTGCGCAGAAGGAACACGCGCAGGTCGTAGAAGACTTGCATGGGCGAGAACGGGATACGTCGGAGCTTCCGATGGAAGAGGATTTTGTTTATTGGGAGGAAGGGCGAAACGGGGCACCGGGTTCAGAGCACCGGACACATCAAGCGGAGGAGTTGCCCGAAAGCGGGGCTGACTTGCAGGGCTGACAGGCAAGAGACGGAGGAACTATGTCATTGGGAAAGGCCGGTGTTCACGCTCGCAGACAACCGCTGGGGAAAGTTCTGGGCGTCGCGCATACCGAAGGTCACAGCCACGATGGCCTGCGGGTGGTCGCGACAACCCAGGCCCTGCAGACGCCGGTGCTGGTGCTCAACGCCTCCTATGAGCCGATCAACATTTGCGGCGCCCGCCGGGCTCTGGTCCTGGTGCTGAAAGGCGTCGCGCGTACTGAAGAAGAGCAGGCGACAGAGCTGCACTCGGCGCGCCTGCGCATGGCCATGCCTTCCGTCATCCGCCTGCTCGAGTATCGCCGCATCCCGCACCAGACGCGGGCTCTTTCGCGGAAGAATATTCTGCTGCGCGATCGCAACACCTGCCAGTACTGCGGCGTGATCCTGCCCTCGGCTGAGCTGACGCTCGACCATGTTGTGCCGCGTTCACGTGGAGGACTTTCGACGTGGGAAAACCTGGTGGCGGCGTGCCACGCGTGTAACCGCCGAAAGGGGAATCATCTGCTGCACGAGCTGGAGCACATGAAGTTGCAGCGAGAGCCGCGGCCGTTTACGCTGCACACAAGCCGGCACATCATGCGGATGATCGGGCACTCGGATTTGAAGTGGCGGAAGTATCTGTATTACTAGCCGGGAACCTGTAGCCAGTAGCCTGGAGCGATCCCATTCCTGAGACTTCGTGGCCGCTATAATTCTCGCTGTCTTCAGGGGGAACCAGCGATGCCGGTGAGCGCGCAAACAGGGATCACCCTACGAGAAGCCACGGTTGCGGACGCCCCGGTTTGCGGCGAGATATGCTACCGGGCTTTCTCGACCATCAATGCCGAGCACAACTTCCCCAGCGATCTTCCGAACGCGGAAGTCGCCATCGGCTTGCTCACGATGATATTCGGCCATCCCGGCTTTTACTGCGTTGTGGCGGAAAGGGGCGGACAGATCATCGGCAGCAATTGCCTGGACGAGCGCTCCATCATCGCCGGCATCGGCCCGATCACCGTCGATCCCAGCGTGCAGAATCGGGGCGTGGGACGCGAACTGATGAGGGCTGTGATGGATCGCGCCAGAGAACGCGGGGCCCCTGGAATACGCCTGGTTCAGGCAGCTTTCCATAATCGCTCGCTGGCTCTCTACACTCGGCTCGGGTTCGATATTCGCGAGCCTCTTGCCTGCGTCCAGGGCCGTCCTGTGCAGCGCAGCGTCGCAGGCTGTGCGGTGCGGCCGGCGCAGACCGCCGACCTCAAGGCATGCAACGCGCTTTCGCTGCAGGTGCACGGATTCGAGCGCGGCCGCGAACTAGCCGACGGCATCCAGCAAAAGAGCGCCGTGGTGGTGGAGCGCGACGGGCGCATCACCGGTTATGCCAGCTCGCTGGCCTTCTTCGGCCACGCCACGGCGGAGACCAACGTGGATCTTCAGGCCCTTATTGCTTCGGCAGAGGGATTCGGCGGACCCGGGATCCTTCTGCCTTCGCGCAACACGACCGTTCTGCGGTGGTGCCTCGGCAATGGTCTGCACATTGTCCAGCCCATGACGCTGATGAGCATGGGCCTCTACAACGAACCCGATGGTGCGTGGATGGCATCCGTTTCGTTCTGAAGCCAGCGACGCGTTTAGTTCTCCAGAACCGTAAGCTGCGCTGCGTCCTGCTGGGTCTGGTCCTGAAGAAACGCGCGGCCCAGGAACGACGGTTCCCACTTTGGAAACTCCAACTCCGGCATCGGCTTCGCCTGAAAGAGCCGCTTGCATTGCCGTGCCGTCCAGCGCGCCCATCGCCTGGATTTTTTCCGGCGCGCGCTGTCGCTTGAAATGCCGGTGCCCGCGTACATCTGCCGGTAGAGCTTCGAGAGGAAGATGAAGGCGATGCGCGACGTCACATTGGGGCAGCAGGCCGAGCGCTCCCAGATGGCGCTCCAGTTGTAGAAGCGGTCCCAAACCTTCTGCGTGCGCTCGCGAATTTCGTCCGAGCTCATGCTGGGATGCGGGGTGAACATCTTCGGGCGATTCTCCCAGGGAATGAGCCAGTAGCGGGTAATCGGGACGCCGTCGACCATGGCCGGATCGACGGACTGCTGTTTTTCCCAGCGGGTGAAATCCACGGTGCCCGGAAAGGGGGTCATCATCACGAACTGGGCAAACGTGACACCGGCCTTCAACGCCATTTCTACGGTTGCATCGAAGGTCGCAGGCTTATCAGTGGGCAGGCCGAAAATGAACGAGCCGAGGACGTGCACGCCGTGTTCTTTGAAAGTCTGCAGGCGCTTCGCCAGCGCTTCGCCGGAGTAGTTCCAGTCTTTGTAGACGGCCTTCAGTCCCTCGGGCGTCACTGCTTCCACGCCCACCAGCGCGCCTTTGATATTGGCTTTGCGCATGGCGTCGAGATAGTCGCCGTCCTCGCCGGCTTCCATGGTGATCTGCGTGAAGAAGACCATGTCATGGGGAAGCTTGGCCAGTTCCTCCATCAGCTGCAGCCGCTCTTCGCGGATGGCGGTCAGCTCTTCAAGCTTCGCGAGGTTGTTCTGCTCGCGCGCCAGGCGCAGATCGGTGAGGGTGACGGGATAGAAATTGTCGTCGGCGAGGGCGACGAATCTGAAGCCGAGGCGGCGCAGATCGACGATCTCGTCGATTACGCTTTGATAGCGCCGCTGCCGGGGCTGCTGCCCGTCGGTGCGCCACACACTGCAGAAAGAGCAATGCTTGGGGCAGCCGCGAATGGTCTGCACGGAGGCCCACATGTATTTTTCCGGCTGCATCAGGTCCCAGCGCGCCGGAAGGAAATCGGTCCCTGCAATGCGGCCGCCCTCATAGACGCGGCCGGGATGGCCGGCCAGGCAATCCGCCACAACTTTGGCCCAGACGAGGTCGCCGTCGCCCTTGACGACCGCGTGCGCCTCACCCCGCTCCAGGGCCTCTTCGGGATACAGGGTGGCGTGGATGCCGCCATAGACGACCCATGCGCCGCGCTGGCGCGCCATCTTGCCAACCTGGTAGCCGCGCAGAGCATTGCCAGTGTGAACGCTGACGCCGACGATGTCGCCGGCCTGGATGCGGGTGGGGTCAATCTGCTCCAGCGACTCGTCGACGAGGATGGGATCGCCCACTGTCGGTGGCGTGGCAGCCGCGAGAACGAAGAGCCAGCGAGGCGTAATGACCGCCGTGCCAAAGGAATTATCGCTGGGGTTCACCAAAAAAACGCTCATCGTGCCCGACCTTTCTGTCGTGCGTGTGCAAGGCCTCAGAGAGCGTCATGCAGGTTGTTGTGAAAATGGCCGAATTCGTGACCGGGGTTCCAGCGAATCGGAGGGGCTCGCAAGATTGTATAGGATCATAGTCGTTTGGTTGCTCAATGTCGCCTGGGCGACAGTAATAATTTCGCAATGATGCGGGGCCGACGGGGAGTTAGCCGGGACAGTGGGGCAGATTCGGGACTCAGCGCGGCGGAGGGTTCCGTTTGGTCAACATGGCAACGCATTTCTCGATGCGACGGGTCCGGGTCTCCAGGCTTCTTCGCCTGGGCAATCCAGTCAACGAGCTCCTTCTGATGGGAATACGACAGGGCCGCGAAGGTCTTGTCGTGCGCGGCCGCGGCCAGCGCCTTTTTTAGCCCGGGCGGGACCGTCACGATGCGCTTTGCGGTGTCCTGTTCCATGACGACCTTGAGCTGGTCGCCGATGCCAACGCCCGCGGCTGCGCGCAGGGTCTGGTTCACGGCCATGTAGTGGGAGCCGTCGCCGCGCGGGAAGATGGAGCTGCGGTAGGCGACGCCGTTCACCGTCCCCCGCACCGCGACCCGTCCTTTCGCGCCAAAGGCCGTTGCGACGCGGAAGGGATGGGCATGTGCGCCCACGAGCCGCCGGGTCCACGCCCAATCAACCGAATGGAAAACGTCTGCTTCACTTTTGCTCTGCCGGAGGCGCGGCTGGGCTGGGAGGCTTCGCCCATCCGGTGTCGCAGAAGACGCTCCACTTCTTCACTTTGTTGCCTTCCACTTCCGCCAGCCACGCGGCGGTGACGCTCCAGGTCTGGGGCAGCACGCGCTCATCGACCTTCCATTTGCCTCCCGCTTCGCCGAACAGGGCCACGCGGCCTCCATCCACCAGCGCTGCAGCCACGCGGATCCAGTACCCCGGATAAGCGTCGAAGAAAAGCCGCCAGCCTTCGATCATCTTCGCAGCGCCGGAGTAGCTCCTTCCCAGCGAATCGGTGAAGGTATGGTCTTCTGTCATGGCATCTCGCAACTGTCCGAGATCCTCTTTATTGATGGCGGCAACGAAGGCGCTGGCGACGTCGATGGGCGACGGGGGCACGGGGTCCTCCTCGGATGTGGGGCAGCTTACCATTACCAACATTATTTTCAAATTGAAATAAGGGCGAACGTGTGGGGAGAATTCGCCGGGATACGCTGCGATTGCCGCTACTACCAGCGCCGGAAGATTAGCGAGCCATTGGTGCCGCCGAAACCGAAGGAATTCGACAGCGCAATGTCGATCGTGCCCTTTTGCGGATGGTTCGGAACGTAGTTCAGCACGCACTCGGGATCAGGATGATCGAGGTTGGCTGTGGGGGGAGCGGTCTGGTTGAGCAGCGCCAGAATCGTGATGCCGGCTTCGAGTCCGCCGGCGCCGCCGAGCAGGTGGCCGGTCATCGACTTTGTCGAGCTAATCATCAATTTGTGACTGGTGGCGTGCTCGCCGAAAAGGCGCTGCATTGCTTTCGACTCCACAACGTCGCCTAACGTGGTTGAAGTGGCGTGTGCGTTCACGTAGTCGATTTGGTGGGGCTCGATTTTTGCAGACTTCAGAGCGTTGGCCATGGCACGGAAGCAGCCATCGCCATCCTCAGGCATGCCGGTGATGTGATGCGCATCCGCGCTCATGCCGTAGCCGATAATTTCCGCGAGAATCTTCGCGCCGCGTGCTTTGGCGTGCTCCAGATCTTCGAGGATGAGGATGCCCGATCCTTCTCCGACGACAAACCCGTCGCGATCCTTGTCGAACGGGCGGCAGGCATGCGCCGGATCGTCGTTGCGCGTCGAGAGCGCGCGCATCGCGGCGAATCCACCGATGCCCATGGGGGTGATGGCAGCCTCCGAGCCGCCGGCAATCATGACATCCGCATCGCCGCGCTCGATGATCCGATAGGCGTCGCCGATGGAATGGGCGCTGGTGGTGCACGCCGTCGCGGTGGCTTCGTTGGGGCCCTTCGCACCGTAGCGGATGCTCACCTGTCCCGCTGCCAGGTTAATGATGGCCGCGGGAATGAAAAAAGGAGAAATCTTGCGCGGGCCGCCCTGCAGCATGTTGTTGTGCTCGCGCTCGATAACGTCGAATCCGCCGATGCCCGACCCGATGAAGACGCCAACGCGCTCGCCATTGTGGCCCTCGATCTTCAGGCCGGAGCTTTCCATCGCCTCGTGCGTCGCCGCGAGGGCGAGATGGATGAAGCGCCCCATTTTGCGCGATTCTTTTTTGTCAACGAACTGCAGAGGGTCGAAGTTTTTGACTTCGGCGGCGAAGGTGACGGGAAAGGCGGTCGTGTCGAAGCTGGTGATCGTGGCGATCCCGCTTTTTGCGGCCAGCAGGTTGTTCCAGATCTCGGGAGCTGTATGACCGACGGCGGATACCAGCCCGAGCCCGGTGACAACGACACGTCGTTGCAAGTTTACTTGCCGCCTTTCGCGTTCTTGTCGATGTAATCGATCGCGTCCTTGACAGTCTTGATCTTCTCGGCGTCCTCGTCGGGGATTTCGAGGTCGAAGGCTTCCTCAAACTGCATCACCAGCTCGACCACGTCGAGGGAGTCCGCGCCCAGGTCTTCCTGGAACGAGGCGGTGGGTGTCACCTCAGCTTCGTCCACCTGAAGCTGCTCGACGATGATCTGCTTAACCTTTTCTTCCACACCAGATGCCATGCGTATCTCCTGTGGTGCTCAGTTCACGTTGATGCTGAAATCGGGAGGGGGAAGTGATGCCTCCGCGTGCGCGGGCGCCGAGGTTCGGTTGCAACACACCGCTCCTCAGCTCCGAAATTCCAAGTCTACCGACGCCTCCTGGTAGTGTAAAGCGTGCGCAGGGTTTATGATGCGCCTCTGTTCAAAACGACTCTCGTGGTGCAATCTGCTACTTTGGAGAGTCCCCTGCCTCACCTACATCCGCGTCTCCCCCCAGGGAGGGCTTCGTTTATGTCTTCTATTTGGTCCAGCCTCACCTTTCTTCTTTGCATGGCGGCGGCTGTGTCTCTTGCCGCGCAGGATCGGTCGTATGGCCGATCGGTTGTTTCCACGCAATACGGCATCGTGGCGACCAGCGACGTGCAGGCGTCGCAGGCCGGCGCCCGGATCCTCGATCAGGGAGGATCAGCGGTCGACGCTGCGATTGCCGCCAACGCCGTGCTGAACGTTACCGAACCCATGATGAACGGCATGGGCGGCGACCTCTTCGCCCTCTACTGGGATGCGAAAACCCGGAAACTGTACGGCCTGAACGCGAGCGGCTGGGCCCCGAAGGCGCTCACCATCGATCGCCTGAAGGCGAAGGGGATCACTTCCATGCCGCAAAGCGGCATCGACTCGGTAACGGTGCCCGGCATGGTCGACGGATGGACCAAATTGCACGATCGATTCGGCCGCCTCCCGTGGCGCGTGCTCTTCCGGCCCGCGATTTTCTATGCGGAGAACGGCATTCCTGTCCCGGAGATGATTCACGATTACTGGGTGCCCATGGATGGACCGCTGAAGGCCTTCCCGGAAAGCCGCCGCGTCTTTCTGCCAGGCGACCATGTGCCGGAGACGGGCCAGATCTTTCGCAATCCCGACCTTGCCGGAGCCTTGCGCCTCGTCGCGGCGCAAGGCGAGCAGGTCTTCTATTCAGGAGCCATCGCCGAGGCCATTCTGAAGACTTCCGCGGAACAGGGCGGAACCATGACCGCGGATGACCTGGAGCAATATTCCGCGGAGTGGGTCGAACCGCTTTCGACCACCTACCGCGACTGGACCGTCTACGAGCTGCCGCCCAACGGCGACGGCATGGCCGCGCTGGAGATGCTCAACATCATGGAGCAGTTTCCGCCGGATCCGGCGGGGCCGCACAGCCCTGGCGAGCTGCATACGCGCATTGAAGCGATGAAGCTGGCCTACGCGGACGTGAAGGCCTACGACGGTGACCCGCTCTTCTCGACGATCCCGGTTCCGCAGCTGATCTCGAAGCCTTTCGCGGTACGGCGGGCGAAGCTGATCGATCCGGAAAAAGCCAACTGCGACGTCGCGCCTGGATCGCTCAACGCCAGCGACACGACGTACCTTTCAGTCGTCGATCGCGATGGCAACATCCTGTCCTTCATTCAGAGCAACTACTCGGCCTTCGGTTCCCACATCACGGTCGATGGCATGGGGTTCGTTCTGCAAAACCGCGGCGGTCTCTTCTCGCTCGATCCGAAATCGCCAGACGCGCTGGCGGGGCGCAAGCGCCCGTTGCACACCATTATTCCCGGCTTCATGCAGCACGGGGATGAGCACATCGGCTTCGGGATCATGGGCGGATGGAATCAGCCACTCGCGCACGCCCAGTTCGTTTCGAATGTTGTGGACTACCACATGAACATTCAGGCGGCGATGGAAGAGCCTCGCTTCACGGTGAGCGGCAAACTCGGCTGCAACATTGTTATCGAATCCCGCGTGACGCAGGCCACGATCGATCAGCTCACGAAGATGGGGCACGTTCTCGACGTCCGCGAGGAATACAGTACGACGATGGGGCGCGGGCAGGCGGTTCTGCACAACAGCAAGACGGGCGTGAATTACGGCGCGTCTGACCCGCGCGCTGACGGCGCCGCGATTCCCGAGACGCCGAAGTTCACCGTGACCGCGCCGTAACGCCGCGCCCACCGTCAAGGCCAAAAACGGGGAATCAGCGGAGTTAACCCTCGAGAGCCTTCTCTTCTTCCTGGGGCGCGCTGGCCGCCATTTCCTCGACCTGGCCGGACTCCTGATCCGGCACCAGGGGCAGAGCCTGTTGCTCATGGATGCCCAGCAGCCCCGAGGCTTCGGCGGGCTGCAATTCAAGGGTGCTTACGTCCTTCAGGGTTCTATTGATCGTCCTGGTCTTGCCGCTGATTTCCTTCAGAGTGTTCTGGACTGTCGTGACCTGGCTTTCCACCTTCGTCATTAGCTTTCCAAATTTCTGGAATTCCGTTCTGGTGGCGCCAAGCACCCGCCATACTTCCGCGCCTTTCCGCTGAATGGCGACGCTGCGGAAGTTCATCTGCAGGGCGCTGAGAATCACGACAAAGTTGGTGGGGCCGGCGACGAAGACATTGTAGTTCGTATGTAATTCGTCGATAAGGCCGGGCATGCGGATCACTTCGGCGAACAGGCCCTCGGTGGGGAGGTACATGATCGCGAACGGGGTGGTGCGGGGGGGATCGATGTACTTATCGCAGATTTTCTTTGCCTCGTTCCGCACGGTGGCGGCGAGAGCTTTACGCGCGGCGGCGCTTTCTTCGGCGGAGCTGCGATCCAACGCATCTTCGAGGCGCTCCCAGTCTTCTTTGGGGAACTTCACATCGATGGGCAGCAGCATTTCGCCCTGCTCGTTGGGAATTCTGATGGCGAACTCTACGCACTCGCGACTGCCCTCCTTAATCGTGGCATTCCTGATGTACTGATCGGGGGAAAGAATCTGATCGAGCTGGGCCCCGCACTGGGTTTCTCCCAAACTGCCGCGTGCTCTCACGTTGGTCAGGACGCGCTTCAGGTCGCCAACACCCACCGCCAGTTCCTTCATTTCGCCAAGACCGGTCTGGACGTTCTCCAGCCGCTCGGCAACCAGGCCGAAGCTCTCGGTGAGACGGCGATCGAGGGTGGAGTGGAGCTTTTCATCGACGGTGGCGCGCATCTCTTCGAGCTTTTCGACGTTGCTCTTTTGAAGTCCCTCGAGTCTGCCTTCGACCGTCTGGCGCAATCCTTCCTGGCGGCGTTCATTCGCCTCCGACAAAGAGTTCACCTGTTCGGCCACTGCTGTGAGGCGATCTTTGACTTCCTGCGTGAGTCGCGCGGTGGTTTCGCGGAGATCGCGCCCGAGCTGGCTTAAGGTCGCTTCGACAGTCTCCTTCATCTTCAGGGTTTCGCCGGACTGGGTGGTTTGACCCGAGGACAACGTCTCTCCTACCTTCATTAGCCGGGCGTCGATGCTTTCCGCCAGCATGAGGTGGCGTTGACTGGCCTCGCTGGCGAGGTATTGGAAATTCTGATTCACAAACTCGCGAAGATCGATCGAGTCCTTGCGGACCTGATCGAAAAACCGCGACGTATCTTCTCGCGCCTTTCCCAGGCTGGTAGACAGGTCGGAACGAATGTCCTGGATCCCTGTGCGGAAGTCGGCTTCAAGGTGTTCCGAGCGACTGTCCAGCCGGATGATACTTTCCTGAACAGCCCGGTACGATTCAGAGATTGGCGGATTCTTCCTCAGCATGAGAATGACAAGGCCGGCGAGAATCGCGATTTCCAGGACGATGATGGGGAGCATTTGGGGGGTCTCCAAAAGCAGAATACTCCGGAGAGTGACGCGCCCTGGCAACTCACCAGGCGGCAGGCATCCGATGCAGAACCTGGCAGCCGCGAGAAACGACCGTTGCCGATTGGATGCGGGAAGTGATGATTTGAGGAGGTCCTGGGAGAAAGGGCGGGGTCACCGGCTGCGATCGGGATCCGCCGGCGCCTGAAGAGCGAAAGCCTTGCGGAGGCGCTCCCAGGTGACGGCCAGGTCTTCAGGGAGGACGCGCGTTTCGCTCACGACGGTCATGAAGTTGGTGTCGCCGGTCCAGCGTGGCAGAGCATGCAGGTGGACGTGCCCGGTCACGCCGGCTCCTGCCGATTTGCCAAGGTTCAGGCCGAAGTTGAATCCATCCGGTCGATACACCTCGGTCAGGGCCCGTTCGGACCGCTGCGCGAGGTCCATGATTTCGTGCGCCGTCTCCGGCGGAAGCCCGGCGAGCGACGGCTGATGTTCGTAGGGGACGACCATGATGTGTCCTGACGTATAAGGGAAGCGGTTCAGGCAGATGTAATTGCGCTGGGCGCGGAGGACGATGCCGGCGGCCTGCTCCGCATCGTGGCGGGCCATGCCGTGCTCGATGGCGTAGTCGACAGCGGCGATGAGGTTGCAGAAGACGCAGCCGGTGTCGCCTGGCCACGCGCTCAGTTCATCAGGAACCCCGGCCCGTTGCTTCGTATCCCCTGCGGTGACGTAGGTGTAGCGCCACGGTGTCCAGAGGTAGTCCACGGGCGCAGTATATCCCGGCCGGCGGGGCTGCTTGCTACTTCGGCTGCGGCACTTCCGCCGGCAACCTCTGCACTTTGCTGTGGCGGATGGAATAGCCGAAGTAGATTACCAGGCCGATGATGAGCCAGCTGAAGAAGCCGATCTTCGCAGGCGTATCGGAAGAGACCATCAGGGCGAGGGAAATGATCATCCCCAGGATGGGCACCAGCGGCACCCATGGCGTCCGGAAGGGACGCGGGACATCCGGCTGCTGCTTCCGCATGACCCAGACGCCCAGGCAGACGATGGTGAAGGCGAGCAGCGTGCCGAGGCTGACCAGTTGGCCGAGGAAAGTGATGTTGAAGAAGGCGGCGAGGAAGGCGACCAGGAAGCCAACGGCGATGGTGACCAGCCATGGCGTTCGGAAACGCGGATGGATGGTGCCGACCCACTTGGGGAGCAGGCCATCGCGGGACATGGTGAAGAGGACGCGGGTTTGGCCGAGGATCATGACCAACATGACGGAAGCCAAACCGGCGATCGCGCCGAGGTCGATGAGACAGACGCCCCAGGTGGCTCCGATAGCGGCTGCACCGTCGGCGACCGGGGACGGCGTATTCAGCGTCGCGTAGGGCTTCAATCCGGTGAGCAGCCCAGCGACGATGATGTAGAGAACGGTGCAGATGATGAGCGAACCGAGGATGCCGAAGGGAAGGTCCTTTTGTGGATTGCGCGCTTCCTGGGCGGCGGTGGAGACAGCGTCAAAGCCGATATAGGCGAAGAAGACCACGCTGCCGGCACGCATAATGCCGGACCAGCCATAGGCGCCGAAGTGACCCTGGTTCTTCGGAATGAAGGGATGCCAGTTGACCATCATGGCGTGCCAGTGGCCGAAGGCGTAGATGGTCGCGATGCCGATGAAGAACAGGACCACGGAAACTTTGATCATGACCGCGGCGCTGTTGAAGTTGGCCGATTCTTTGACCCCGACCACAAGAATGACGATGACCACGACGATGGCGCAGAGCGCGAAGATGTCGACCTTCGCGGAAAGTGCGTGACCGAAGAGCGTGATGGCCAGCGAGGGTGTGGGATTGAAAGGGACGTGCACCCCGAAGTAGCCCAAAAGACTACTGACGTAACCGCTCCAGCCGACGGCGACGGTGGCCGCGCCAAAGGCATATTCGAGGCAGAGGGCCCAGCCGATGACCCAGGCCGTGAGCTCGCCGAGCGTGGTGTAGCCGTAGGTGTAGGCGCTGCCGGCGATGGGAATCATGGAGGCGAACTCGGCATAGCAGAGGCCGGCGAAGACACAACCGACTCCGGCGACCACGAACGAGAGCACGACAGCGGGGCCGGCAAACTGGGCGGCGGCTGTGCCGGTGAGCACAAAAATTCCCGCGCCGATAATGGCGCCAATACCCAGGGTGATGAGGTTTATCGGACCCAGCGTGCGCCGGAGAGTATGCGCGCCTTCCTCACTGGCTTCCTGACGAATCGCGGAAAGGGGCTTAACGGCAAAAAGCCTGGCCATTTTCGGCTGTTCCTCCAGAAATTTATTCAGGCGCGCTTTCTGCCTGGGGAGAGGGATTTCGGCTCGCGCTGCGAGACCACACCAGGAAGACCGGCACACCCAGCAGCACGATCACCAGTCCCGGCCATGTGTATTGGGGTTGGTAGCGCAATAATACGATACAAATCCATGCGGCCATCAAAATATAGATCGCGGGCAGCACGGGATAGCCGATGGCCCGGTACGGCCGCTCGGCGTGGGGTCGCTTCACCCGCAGCACGAAGAGGCAAAGAATGGTCAGGATGTAGAAAATCAGCTCGGTGCAGATGATGTAGGCGAGTAACTGGCTGTAGGAACCGGAGATGCACAGAAGGCAGCTCCACACGGCCTGCACAATGAGCGCCGCCACCGGCGTATGCCAGCGCGGATGGAGTTTGCCGGCGGCCTTGAAAAATAGGCCATCGCGGCTCATGGCGTAATAGACGCGCGCGCCTGCCAGGGTGAGCCCGTTTGCGCAGCCAAAGGTCGAGACGAGGATGGCGCCGGCCATGAGGTAGGCGCCAGCGCGCGAGAAGATAAGCTGCAGCGCTGCGGTGGCCACGCGATCTTCAGAGGCATACTGAATACCGCGCGCGGCGATGGTGGTCCCATGCGGATCGCCATGCAGCGGCAGCGCGAGCAGGTAAACAAAATTGGCCAGGATATAGAGGCCGAGCACTACCGAAGTTCCCAGGGCTAGCGAGAGCGGCAGGTTGCGTTTAGGATTTCGCACTTCGCTCGCGGTGTAGGTGACGTTGTTCCACGCATCGGCGGAGAACAGCGAGCCGGTTTGCACGACAGCCAGAATGGTGAGCAGGCCGACCATCGCCATCGGGCCGCCCTGGCCCACCTGCAACGGATGGAGCGTGCTCCAGCCGGCCCCACGCCAGAAATTCGCGCCGAAGTTCGCATGAATCGCGGCGGCATTGCGGATGAACAGAACGCCGAGTACCACCAGTCCCAGCAGCGCCGCGGTTTTGGCGGTGGTAAAGACGTTCTGGACCAGCGCGCCGAGCCGGACGCCGAAAACATTGATCAGCGCGAGCACCAGGATGATCACAATGCCGGCCAGATTCGCCGTGTTAATGCCGATGTCCATGTTGCCCAGCACCATGGAGCCCACGGTCCACGCGGGAACGTGTCCGATGTGCCAGACCCAGTTGGTGGTGGAGACTGAAGGGAAGAAGACGCCCAGGAATTTCCCGAAGGCCACGGCGACAGCAGCGATGGTGCCGGTTTGAATGACGAGGAAGAGCGTCCAGCCGAAAAGAAAGCCCCAGATGCGTCCCAGCGCTTCGCGCAGGTAGACGTATTGCCCGCCGACGCCGGGCATCATCGCGGCCAGCTCGCCGTAGCTGAGCGCGCCGATGATGGTCATCACTGCAGTCACCAGCCAGGCGCCGATCAGCAGCGCCGGCGAGCCGACGCCACGGCTGATGTCGGCAGGGACGAGGAAGATGCCGGAGCCGATCATCGAACCCATGACGATGGCTGTGGCGCTGAACAAGCCGAGGCTCGCGACGAGGCCTGTTTTCTGGTCGGCCGGTTTCTGAGCAGTAGTGGCGGAGCTGGTGGACGGGGAACTCACGTGTCCTACAGTTCTAACTGAAAATTTCGAGAAAGTCTTTCGCGGATTGTGCGGGGGAGCGGCCGGGCGCGGCAAAAATGGCTGCAATCACGGCCAGAGAATCGGCTCCTGCCTCGTAGACCGACGCCGCCGTCTCGAGCGTGATGCCCCCGATGGCGACCAGAGGCTTCTGCGTGAGCACTCTGGCACGCCGCAGGCCGTCGAGTCCGATCACTGGGGAAGTGTCGCGCTTGCTCGCCGTGGCAAACACGGGTCCGATGGCAATGTAGTCCACGGGCTCCTTATCGGCTGCGTTGAGTTGCTGCTCATTGTGGGTCGAAAGGCCGACCAGCGCGCCCTCGCCGACCAGCAAACGTGCCTGTCGCGGCGGCAAATCTTCCTGGCCGACATGCACGCCGGCCCATCCCACTCCGGGCACCAACGCTGCGCGGTCATTCAGAATGAGACGGATCCGGGTTCGGCCAGCGTGGGTGGCCGCCTCGCGCATCTCGTGTGCATCCGCGGCGACCACCTCATCTCGGTCGCATTTGTTCCGGTACTGCAGGATCCCCACGCCGATATCGGCGAGTTCCTGCACGATCCGGCGCAACGACTCGCGGCGCAGCTGCGGGTCCGGGCCCAGTCCCCGCAAGGCCAGCTCCGCGTCCAGAATCGGGTACAGCGCGGGGAATCTCGGGTTGCCGCCACTCTTCTCTTGTTTGGACTCTGTCATTCGGGACAGCACGCAGAAAAAAGCCCTGCCACGCAGCAGCGTAACAGGGCCTTCCTTGTGGCGGTCGTCTTGTATGCCTACCGCGGCGCCACGCTCAATGTCATCTGCGAACCGCTGTCGAGGCTGACATTTTTTCCGTGTCCGGTGAGTACCGTTGCGAAGGAAGCTCCAGCGGAGCCGGTGACGCCGCCCCGTGAAGCGCCTGCCGCCGCGCTGACGGTGCTGAACGTCACGCCGGAAAGATTGCCCACCGGCATCGCCGGCCCAGCTGCCAACCCTCCGTTCAGGTTCGCAGCGTTGTTCAGGGCTGTGCCGTTCGCCCCCGGATTGCCGGCTGCGCCCAGGGACCCGGTCGCTGCGCCGTCGACGCCGGAAGTCGCGTTGTTGAGGCCGCCGGCTACCGCGCCGGTGGTTCCCGCTGCGGCGCCGGTCGATCCGCGGAGAGTGCCGGTCGCGCTGTTCGCCAGACCGCCGCCGACCCCGCTGGGGGCGCCACCGCCGCGAGCGCCACCGCCGCCCTGCATCCCGCCGCCCGCAGCCATCATGTCATCGGAACCGGTGCTCGCAGCGAGGGGCGCCGGCGCCGCAATCGACCGCATCATCGCCTGCACCGGTACCTCGCGTCCATCCTTCAGCACCGCGTGGTCGAAAGCAAACGCCACATGCGAATCATGGTTGTCGTGGGACTTCGCCTGCACATCCGTGACCTGGCCCACCAGCTTCGATCCCTTCGGCAGCTTCGTTCCGTCGGCGAGGCGCGCTTCGGAGGTGGTCTTCGCGAAGACCTCGTCGCCGATCTTCGCGTCTTTGGTGTCGATCTTCTTCGAAAGCTCGGCCGAAAGGTTGGTCGCCTGGGCTGCCGATGCGGAAGCCTGCCCGGCCTGTGCCGTTGCCGCGCCATATTCGCTGGTTGCCGCCGAGGTCTGGGTTGCGCTGGTTTGGGCCGATCCCGCTGCGCTGGCCGCGCCATTTGCCGCTGTTGTCTGGGCACCAGCCGCCACGGTCATCACCGCAATCGCGGTCCACGCCCATTCTGTCGTCCTCTTCATACCTTCACCTCAGATCGCCATTTTTGCTGCGAGGAGATTATTCGCAGGCGATTGACGCGTACGATGCGAATGCTACTCCACGGGTTGGGAGTATTCCAGCTTCTACTTTTGAGGGATTACGGCAGGTACCAGGCTCAGGATCCGCCGAGCCTGGCAGCGACGGAAGCCTGAAACGACGAATCCCGCCAGGGGCAACCGGGCGGGACACACATTTTCCTTGTACGCGGCCTCGGGAGGCGAAGGCCGGTCTAGTTAAACGGGATCGACACCGCAGGCCTACCGACAACTACCTTGTCGCTGCACAGGTGTTTCGCTTCGAGGCGAAGCCGTTCCTCCGAAGTCTTATAGGCTCCGATGGTGGTCATGCAGAAACGGCAGACAAGAAGGGTGGAAACACTCGCCAGGCGCACCGGTGGGAGCTGTCTGGGGATGACGTGCGTTGTTTTAACTGAAGGGTTCATCGCTCTCTCCTCGACAGAGTCGCGACGTGCAGGCCCTAACAACATTGCCTTGGCTCTGAAACTCAATTATCGCATGCAATGCACCCCGGGGGCGCAGCAGCATTCGTAAAAATTTGCACGCACCCTGATTACTATCGGTGCAAAAGTCAACAGAGTTCTCCGAAACGGGAATGTCTGTGGTCCGGCCCGGCAGCGGACCCCCAGGCTGGCCTGTTTCCCGGCACCGGCCACCCTTCTTTAAAGCTTCCCGATGGCGACCCGATAGTCGCGGCAGGGAGACTTTGCCTCCGGAGAGATTGCGTATGTCCGCGAACACGATCACTGTGAGCACCAGCCCCATTGTGCTGGTCGGCTCTTCCAGTTCCAGCACAATCGACTACCTGGCGGCGATCCTTGAATCCTGGCACTACCAGATCGAAGTTGCGCGCAACGGCAGTGACGCGCTCGGCCGCATCGACAGCGCGAATCCCCCCTCCATCGCTCTGCTGGACATGGATTTGGCTTCACCCAACGCGGTGGAGGTCGTGTGGGAAGTGCGCCGCCGCCAGGAGCAGCGCCGGACCTGGAACATCCTGCTGAGCATCCACCCGGGCAAGGATCGCCTGCGCGCCGCGCTCCAGTGCGGGGCCGACGACTACTTCGTGTTCACGACCGGCGCGAGCGACCTGGATTCGAACGAGCTGAAAGTGCGCATTCGCGTGGCGGAGCGGGTTCTGGCTCTGACCAGCCGCGTCCAGAAACAATCGGCAGAGCTGCGTTATCACGTCACGCACGACGGCCTGACGGGCCTGTGGAACCGTGAAGCGCTGCTCAGTCTCATCTTTCAGGAAACCGACCGGGTCCAGCGCATGAAGACCTCGCTCAGCCTCATGCTCCTCGACCTGGACAATTTCTCGCGGATCAATCACAACTACGGATACGAAACCGGCGACCGCATCCTGATTGAACTGGCGAATCGCTTTCGCCGCCAACTGCGCAGCTACGACCTCATCGGCCGTTGCGGGGAGGACGAGTTCCTGTTGGCGCTGCCGGGCTGCGACCTCGAAAACGCGGTCCTGTTAGGCGACCGCATCCGCGAGTCCATTCTGGCGCGGCCCTACACGGCGGACGATGAGGCCACCACTCTGAACGCCAGCATCGGCGTGGCGGTTAGCCGCGGCCGCTCACCCCTGGTGGTGCTGCGTGAAGCCGAACGGGCCCTCGCCGAAGCCAAACTCGCCGGCAAGAATTGCGTCCGTGGCCGCGCTCCGGGCGCCTATGGGCTCGAGACCGTGCTGGCCCTGGACGCGACCGCCTCGTCCCCATCGGACGCCGTTTAGCATGGCTTCCTCAGGCTGACTCGGCGATGCGGCCTTCGGCCTCGGTCGCGGCCACATTACGATTGGCCGGAACCCCGCTCTTTTCGCGTCTGCGCTGTAAACTTGCCCCGTGAAATCCCGTCTATCTGGTCGCATGGAAGAGATCGCAGGCAACGAGCTCGCCATCGACAAACGAGAGCAGGCGATGCTGGAGCTGGCCGACTTCGACGAAGTCGTGCGCGTCTACCGGCCCCGCATTCTGCGGTTCTTGCTCTCGTCGCTGACGGACCGCGATGCCGCCGAGTCGCTCACCCAGGAGTGCTTTCTCAAGGCCTGGAGCGCGCGGCACCAGTTTCGCGGTGACTCGAGCCTGAGCACCTGGCTGACACGCATCGCCGTCAACCTGATGCGCGATCACCTCCGCAGCCGCAGTCTCAGGTTTTGGCAGAAGACGCGCGGCTCGTCGCTCGATGTGATGGACATCAGCGACTGGGTTCCGGATGGACGCAGTTCCCCGGAGAGTCTCACCGTTGCCCGGGACCGGGTCGCGGGGGTCTGGCGGGCGGTGGGAAGCTTATCGGCGCAGCAGCGCACTGTTTTTGTGCTGCGCTTTGTGGAGGAGATGGAGCTGGATGAGATTGCCGGCACCATCGGCATGAACCTGAGCACGGTGAAGTCGCATTTGTATCGGGCGCTGGCGATTGTTCGCGAGCGTATGGGAGGAGCGAAATGAAATTCCGCAGAGAAACGGCCGCTGCATCCGACACTACGCGGGAAGAAGTGCGCGAAATGGCCGAGGCTCTGAGCCTCTATCGTTCGGCCATGCGGCACATCGCGGAGAAGGAAGCCGCCCGTGCCCGGATCGCCGAACCCCACCCTGGGCGGTCCATCCGCTTCGGCGTGCTTCTTGCGCCCGCGCTTGCCGCGGCGGTCGCCGCCGCTGTCCTGGTGCCCGTCTACAGCCACCATCACCATCACACGTCGACCTCCGCCATCGTGGCGAAGACCTCGCAGCCCAGCTCCGTTGACATCCGCGCCAACGTTGACGACACCGTCCTGATGAACCAGATCGACAGCGAGCTTTCTGAAGATGTTCCCGATGCTTTGCAGCCGCTCGCCGATCTAAGCAGCCAAACCACAAGCGCCAGTGCAGTTTCGGAGAAGAAAAATGTCACGCAGGAATAGCTTCTTAACCGCCACATTGTTTTGCCTGATCGCATCCGGGTGTGCATTTGCCCAGGGCTTCGATGGACCCGGTCTGGGGCCAGGCGGACCGGATCCGGGGCAGGATCCCGGCAAGGACTTCGGCCGGCCTCCCATGCAGCGCACCTTTCACGACGGGAACTTCGGCCGCTGGTGGAACAATCCGCAGCTTGCCCAGCAGCTGAACCTCACGGATCAGCAGAAGCACCAAATGGACGACATTTTCCTGCAGCACCGGCTGAAGCTGATCGACCTCAACGCCAACCTGGAAAAGCAGGAAACGCTGCTCCATCCCATGATCGAATCCGATCAGCCCGACGAGGCGAAGATCCTCACCCAGATCGATGCTGTCGCACAGGCTCGCGCCGACCTCGAAAAGGCCAATGCGCACATGCTTTTCGATATACGGAAGACGCTCACCCCCGATCAATGGCAGAAGCTGAAAGCCATGCGCGAAGAGCATCGCCCCGGCAAAATGATGCGCGACGGACGTCGCGGTCCCAGCGGGCCCGACGCGCGTGGCGGACCCGGTGGGCCGGGTGGTCAGAATACGTGGCGGAAACGCCGCCAGAATTCTCCATCGGACGGCACGGCGCCGGCGCCTCCACCTGCCCCGCAGGGACCAGCGACGTCGCAGCCACAGTCCGAACCATAGTCTTGGCAGAACCGACTTAAGGAGCGACGCCAGTCGCTCCTTTCTTTTTTGGAAAAGTCAAGCTCGCGGGTCAAAATCGCAGTACGAAAGTGACTGTCTCATTCTCGTTCTGTTCACGCATCGTCAATTGACATGCCTATAGTGCGGCACTATAGTTTTCATAGGGGTTTGCGCGCTCGGGATTCTTGCGCTGACCCTTGATGGCCGCTCCTGTTCAATCCTGTCCTGCCGGATGCTTCAGCCTGGAATCGATGTTGCGATCCCACGCGCACCGTCTCCGATGGCTTGCTCCGCCTGGACTGGGACCGATGGATGCGACGATCCCCGAACTTCGTCGAGAACCGCGCCAGGGTCCCAAGCCCTCCCGCTGACGGCGAAGAAAGCTGCAGCTCAGAGATCGGGCCATGCCGTTGAGCCAGGTTTCCCGCTGCGGGGCGGAATTCGGGAGCCGCCGCCTGAGTCCCGGAGCTGTCTATGGCACACGTCCTCAATCCTGAACAAACCGAGAGCAACCCTCTGAACACCGAACTGGAAACCCCAACGCTGGAAGCTCCGCCGGAGCAGTCTGCACCGTCGGCCGAAAACACCTCTAACCCTGAAGCCTCGTTGCAGGCCGCGCCCGATGCCGCCATCGCCGAAGAGCACGCCGCCGATGCCGCGCCCGAACTGCATCACGACGAACCTGACCTGAGCATGGAAGACTTCGCCGCTGCCCTCGAGTCCTTTGACCGGGAGCAGGCCGCGGAAGCTGCCGCTCAGGCCTTCGACGACTCCGCGATCGTCACCGGTACGGTCATCAAGCTCACTGACAAGCATGTCGTCGTCGACGTCGGCATGAAGTCCGAGGGCCTGATTCCCCTCGAGCAGGTTCTCGATCACACCGGTCAGCCGAAGCTGCATCCCGGCGACAGCGTCGATGTTGTCATTGAGCGCGAGGAGCCGGAAGGCGGCTACCTGCTGGGCTATGAAAAGGCGCAACGGCTCCGTGTGTGGGACACGGTGGAGAAGGCACACAACGAGAAGACCCCGCTGACGGGTACCGTGGTCGGCCGCGTGAAGGGCGGTCTCACGGTAGACATTGGCATCAAGGCGTTCCTGCCCGGCTCGCAGCTCGAGCTGCGCCCGGTGCGCAATCTCGACGCCTACATCGGCCAGCCGATTCAGGTCCGCGTTATTAAGCTCAACAAGAAGCGCGGCAACGTCGTTGTTTCCCGCAAGGAGATCCTCGAGGAAGAGCAGGCCGAGCGCCGCTCGCATACACTCGAGCACCTCGAAGAGGGCGCGATCCTCACCGGCACCGTCAAGAACCTCACCGACTATGGCGCTTTTGTCGACCTCGGCGGGATCGACGGTCTGCTGCACATCACCGATATGTCCTGGGGACGGCTGACGCATCCGCGCGATCTGGTCAATGTCGGCGATGAGATTCAGGTGAAGGTTCTCAAGTTCGACAAAGACAAGCAGCGGGTTTCGCTTGGCTTCAAGCAACTCACGCCCGATCCATGGCTCGACGCTGCGGAGCGCTATCCCATCGGAGCGCGCGTGCACGGCCGTGTGCTCAGCGTCACCGACTATGGCGCATTTGTGGAGCTGGAGCAGGGCATCGAAGGCCTCGTCCATGTCTCGGAAATGACCTGGTCCAAGCGCATGAAGCACCCCTCCAAGCTGGTCAAACCCGGCGACGACGTTGAGACGGTGATTCTTGCCGTCAATCCTGCGGACCGGCGTATTTCGCTCGGCATGAAGCAGCTTCTCGAAAATCCATGGGAGCATCTGGCCGACAAGTATCCGACCGGCGCCACCGTGGAAGGCCGCGTTCGCAACCTCACCGACTTCGGGGCGTTCATCGAGATCGAAGACGGCATCGACGGGCTGGTCCACGTCAGCAATCTCAGCTGGACCAAGCGCGTCAAGCATCCTTCCGAAGTGCTGAAGAAGGGGGAAAAGGTGCGCGCGGTGGTGCTTGGCGTGGAGCCTGAAAACCGCCGCCTCTCGCTCGGCATCAAGCAACTGCAGCCCGATGTCTGGGAGACCTTCTTCGCGCAGCATCGCGTAGGCGACATCGTCAAGGGCAAAGTTCTGCGGACTGCGCAGTTCGGAGCCTTCGTCGAAATCGCCGAGGGAGTCGAGGGCCTCTGCCACGTCTCCGAGGCGACCGATGGGCACGGCGCCCCGGTCAAGCTGGAGCAGGGCCAGGAGTACGACTTCAAGATCATCCGCATGAACCAGGAGGAGAAGAAGGTTGCACTCAGCATTCGCGCTGTGAGCGGCGACGAAGCCAGCCGCGCCGACGTCGAAGCGTACAAGCAGCCGGTTTCGAGCTCCACGACAACGCTGGGCGATCTGGTGAACTGGAAACGCGAAAAGTAAGTCTGGTTTCTAACGCAAACGCAAACGCACCAACGCAAACGCAAACGCCACCCGATCCGGGTGGCGTTTCTGTTTTCCTGGCTGCGCGATCACTTGATGTGCAGATCGACGATCACCAGCTTGCGCGTGTCGAACGAGCTGATTGTTTTCGTCGGGCTCTTCTTGCCTTTATACGCCGCCCACAGCGTGTAATCCGTGTCGTCGGAGAGCGCCGCGAAACGGTAGCTTCCGTCAGCGCCAGAGATAAACGTCTTGATGTCGTTGTTGCGCGAGTTGTCCAGATACACGATCGCCCCGTTGATCGGAGCGTCCTTCCCGTCCAGCACCTTGCCCTGCAGGTTCCTGATCCCGAAGTCCTGCCCCCGAACCATCGGCGGCAACGCGCCCAGCACGCCCATCAGAGCCATGCAACCAATCGCCGTCCGCCAGCGCCGCGCCGGCACAGAAAATACCCGCAAAGAAAACTGACGTCCACGCCTCATTCTTCTTCCTCTTCTCCGAGTTCTTCCTCGTCCTCGTAGTCCTCTTCGACCTTACTGAGTTCCAGAGGATCGGTCGCTACAATCTCGTATTCGGTCCCGCACTCATCGCAGACGACCACGTCGCCTTCTTCCACTTCGTCTTCATCGAAGTCGAGAGCGCTTTCGCATTCAGGGCAAATCATGAATCCCTCCACCAGGAGAACAAATCACGGGTCCCTCACAAGGACGCCGCCAGCATGAAAAATGTTGTCGGCAATTCGCAGAATCGGGTTCCGAAGGCTGCCGCCCGGTTCGATCCTTCCAGCCTCCCGTAGTTTTGAGGAGAATCGCCCCCGCGTCAAGCGTGCTCTCGTGTCCCAATTTGCGGCATACTCGATAGTCATGAAGTTTTATCGCCTCTTGCCCTGCGCTCTGCTCCTTCCCGCGTTTCTGGCCGCCCAACCTCAATCCCGCCCGCCCGCAGGCACTGCCCACCGCGATTTGGATGCCGTTGGAGCCCCCATCCGCCCCATGCTTCCGGACCCTGCCATCGCCCACGCGCTCTCTCAGGTTTCTCCCGCGCAGATTCAGCATACGATTGCCACGCTTGTCTCGTTCCATAACCGGAGTACCCTGTCCAGCCTGGACAAAGACCTGCCTCCGGGAAGCGGTGTCCTCGCCGCCGCGGACTGGATCGAATCGCAGTTCAAAGAAATTTCCTCTGCCTGTAACGGCTGTCTCGAAGTTCACCGCGACAGCTTCGTCCAGCAGCCGGGAACCGCGCCTGGCGCCCGCGTGGTGCAGCCCACGCCGCTTACTGACATCTACGCTGTGATGCGCGGCAGCGATCCCGCGCAGGCGGCGAGGATGATCCTGGTCACCGGGCACTATGACTCCCGCAACAGCACCAACGCCGACACGCATGCCGATGCTCCGGGCGCCAACGATGACGCCAGCGGCGTTGCGGTCAGTCTCGAATGCGCGCGCGCCCTCACCAAACTGAAACTGCCCGCAACCCTCATCTTCGTCGCCGTTCCCGGCGAGGAGCAGGGCCTCTACGGCAGCAAGCATCTCGCCGACCGCGCGAAGCAGGAAGGCTGGCATCTGGAAGCTGTGCTGAACAACGACATTGTCGGCGGCAATAAGACCCCCGGCGACAAATTCCAGGACCCCCACGCTGTCCGCGTCTTCTCTGAGAGTGTGCCGTCCAGCGCCCCGCCCGAGGAAATTCGCCGCATCCTCCAGCTTGGCTATGAGGGCGACTCGCCGTCGCGCGAGCTTTCTCGCGCCATCGCCGATGTTGCCCGGACGTACACCGAGCGCCCACCCACGGCCGCTCTCGATCCGGTGCTGGAATTTCGCCGCGACCGCTTTCTCCGCGGCGGCGATCATTCCTCCTTCAATCAGGATGGATTTGCCGCGGTTCGCTTCACCGAGTGGCGCGAGGACTTCAACCACCAGCATCAGAACGTCCGCGTCGAAGACGGCGTGCAGTATGGCGACCTGCTCAAGTTTGTGGACTTTGATTACGTCGCCCGCGTCGCCCGCCTCAACGCCGCCACCATGGCTGTCCTCGCCGACGCTCCCCCGGCGCCGGTCAATGTCCAGTACCCACCCCCTCCACAAGTGTTCACGAACGCCCTCAATAACACTGCAATCGAGTGGGATGAGGGCTCCGGGACGCCAGCAGGCACTCATTACGAAATTGTCTGGCGGCCGCTCGCCGCGCCCGACTGGCAGCGATCGATCCCCGCGGAACGCCTCGCCGCCGTGAAGGACGGTAAATTCGCTTCCACCCCGGAAGGCCACTTCTCCGTCCAGATCCCCGTTTCTAAGGACAACGTCGTCTTCGGTGTTCGTGCTGTCGATGCACACGGTCATCGCAGTCCTGCGGTAGTTCCCTGGCCCGTGCGATAGACGAGACATCCCAGGTTTTCAGCGCCAGACCGGTACGCGCATCACATCAAAATGATGGTCGTAGGTCCACACCTCAATTTTCAGGCGCGTGGCAATGGCAGCCACAGTGGCGTCGAAAAGGGTAATCGGCTGGTCGGTGAATCCACTCGTCACTTTCAAGGCCGTCCGATAGTCTTCCGCGATTGGATTCACAACAATCGCAGATTCCAGGATGTTGCTCAGCCAGCGAGATGCCGCAGCGTTACCAAGTCTGTACAGCACGAGCGTATAGGTCTCAAGCAAAGTCGGCCACGTGACAAGCACCTCACGCTTGTTGCGTGCCAGACGAAGCAGCTCTTGCTGGCTTTGCGTGTGATATCTATCGTCGGGATCGATTGCCGCATAGAGAGGTCCCGCATCGGCAAGCACGACGCGCTTCATGAACGAGTCAGGTAGCTGTCGTGGGATTTGCTGACGTCGCTGCGGCCGCTGCCGTGCTCCGCGGGCTCAATTCGGAGCGCTTTTCGTGTGCGCAGATAACCCTGCTCGGCAAGGTAGCGGCGAAGCGCAGCCTGCACGACAGCAGTCAGAGATGGAGGCGCATCCTGGGCGTCGATATAGCTCTCCACAGCTCTGGTCAGGTCATCGGGTATGGTGATGGTTGCGCGTCTCATGTGACGAGAATATCACCAGTTGGTGATTCTGGTGAAACAGCTGTTCGGGTCTGCTTTCTGCGTCCGGCCGGGACATTGTCGCCACCGGGCGCCGCTGCGTGCCCTGAATGAGACAATATCCCCTGTGCCTCGTCTGTCCAGCGGCGTCCTCGGCTTCCCGGATTTTCGCGGGTTTACGCGCAGCCTGATCCTTTGGAACCTGGGGTCCTACTTCGGCTTGCTGATCCTCGGCGTCGTCGCGAGGCCGCTGGCGGGCGAAATCGGCGGGTTTCTCGCTCTCGATCCCGATCTGGTCGTTCACCATGGATGGATCTGGCAGCTGCTCACTTACTTCATCATCCATCCTGGCGCGGCGATCCTTGGCACCGCCTTCGAGTTGCTTTCCCTTTGGTTCCTGGGCAGCCTGCTCGAAAACGGCCACGGTTCGCGCTGGCTGGCGGAGCTTTTTTTCGTCTCTGTGTTTGGCGCCGGTCTCGCTGCGGTCGCGCTTTTCTTCGTTATGCCCGGCTCCGGCGTCGTTCTCTACGGCTGCTTCGGCGGCATCTTCGGCATGCTCATCGCCATCGGCGTGCTTTACGCTGACACGCCCTTCATGATGTTTCCCTTGCCTATCAGCATCAAGGCGAAGTACCTGGTGGCGGTTTACATGCTGATCGCGCTGGCCATGCTGTTCTCGGCACAAAAGGGGTTTGCCTTTGCGCAGCTCGGCGGGGCGCTCTTCGGATTCCTCTACGTCAGGTTTTCGCCGCGCCGGGGCTTAGCCCTGGCCGGCAGCGAGACCGCCTACGGCCTGCGCAACCGCTACTATCGCTGGAAACGTCGCCGCGCCGCGAAGAAATTCGAAGTCTACATGCGCAAGCACCGCGACAATTAGGATCGGGTGAGCGCCGCCATCCTGAGCGGCGGTGATTCATCGGATGCGCCCTTTGTTCCCCAGCCCCATCGCCATTTGCCCCTCCCCGCTCCCATCCATACAATCAATCTCGGGCAGCCTCCCTCCCTATGAGCGATCAGCCAGACACCAATCCACCGCCGGTCACTCCGGAGTGGGCAAAAACCGAGCTGGCACGGCATCCGCAACGGCCCTACCCCATGGACTATATCGAGCGGATTTTCACGGATTTCAGCGAGATTCATGGCGACCGCTCCTTCGGCGACGATCCTGCGATGGCCTGTGGCATGGCGCGTTTCGAGGGCCAGGAAATCATGGTCCTCGCCAACCTGAAGGGCCGCTCGACCAAGGACAAAGTTCACCGCCGCTTCGGCATGCCCAACCCCGAGGGCTATCGGAAGGCGCTGCGTTGCATGAAAATTGCTGAGAAGTTCGGCCGGCCCGTCATCGCCCTCATCGATGTGCCTGCGGCCTATCCTGGCGTGGGTGCCGAGGAGCGCGGCCAGGCCGAGGCTATCGCCCGCAATATGCTCGAAATGTCTCGCCTGCGTGTGCCCACGGTCGCGGTCATCACCGGCGAGGGTGGTTCGGGGGGCGCGCTGGGTCTGGCGGTCGCGGATCGCGTTCTGATCCTCGAAAGCGCCATCTACTCCGTGATTCCGCCGGAAGGATGCGCGGCGATTCTGTGGCGCGACGCGGCTTTCAAGAGCCAGGCCGCGGAAGCGATGCGCATCTCCGCGTCTGATGTCCAGGGCCTCGGCTGTGTCGACGACATCGTTCCCGAGCCGGAGGGCGGCGCGCACGCCGATCCCGCCGTCGCCGCCACGCTGCTCGCGGACAAACTCCGCTGGCATCTCAGCGAGATCCAGGCGTTGCCGATCGACGATCTCCTCCAACGCCGCTACGACAAGTACCGCAACATCGCCCAGTTCTACACCGTCTGATCTCTGACAGGCATCGAATAGCCCTGATGATCTCCATCCCCGGCGTGATTTTTCTTTTCGGAGCGGCCAGGTGACTTTTCTCGAGCGTCTCCGTGCGCTGGTGTGGTTTCTTCTGGCTGCCGCCTGGTTTCTTTTCTCCGATCTGGCCGCCGAGCGCGCTGTGGGCGGCTTCAACGCCGGCGATCTCCAGGAGCCGCTGTACCGCGTCCTGCTTCTTTTTCTCCTGATCGTTGGCTACTGGGCGATGAGCCGCCTTGGCCAGCGCCGCATGGACTCCGCCACAGCCACGGCCCTCATCGTTCGGCGCGGCTGGGGCGGGGAATTCGCACTCGGCGCGGCGCTCGGCTGGGCCGGCGTCCTCGCCTGCGTGCTGCCGGCCGCGCTCATCGGCGGCCTCGTCATCACCGCGTTCACCAACGCGCATCAGTACTTCGTCGCCTTTCTTGATCTCATCGCGCTTGCCGCGGGAACCCTCGCCATTGAAATCGTCTTTCGCGGCTATCCTTTCCTGCGGCTTGTGGAAGCCATGGGTTCCGGGCTGGGCGCTTTCTTCATGGCCGTGGTCTACGCCATCTGGCGCACGCACGCCGCGCCCACGACCACCGCCTCCGTGCTGGTTTCTTTTTTCCTGGGATTGGTTCTCGCAATCGCCGTTCTGCGCTCGCGCGCGCTCTGGGTGAGCTGGGGATTCCATTTCGCCTGGATCGCCACCATGAGCATGCTTTTCGGCCTGCCCGTGTCGGGATCGATGAGTTACTCGCCCCTCATTGTCACCAACGCGAAAGGCCCCGCGTGGGTCACCGGCGGTCTGCAGGGTCCCGAAGGCTCGGCCTTCGCTGTCCTTGTCACCTTCCTGCTGCTTTTCTGGATGGTCCGCGTGACCGGCGATCTGAAGCACAAGTACGGCTTTGCGGCCATCGTTCCTGGGGGCATCCCCGTCGATCTGGATGCAGCTTCGCGTGCGCAACATGAAGCTGCCATGGGCGAAGTCGCGCCACAACAACCTTCTCTGGTTCAGATTCTTCCCGCTCAGACCGCCATGCCGGTCCCGGAATCACAGCCGGTCCCTGCGGTCTTCAGCGAGGCCCCGGACGCCGCAGCGCCGACGGCAAACTCTGAATCAGCTTCGGAGCAGAACCCCGTGAACGAAACTCCACCCTCGCCGTCAGAACCGCAATAGGGTCGCCGGTTCGCCAGAGGCCGGGGCGCAGCACCCCGAGTCGGCCCCAAACCAGCTATTTTTGCGGGGGAATGCCCGTTGGCGATGCCTTCGCGGTCTGGATCGGGCCACGGTGAATCCGGCCGCGATTGACCACCGTTTGCGTACCCTCACGCTGGTCAATGAAAGAAGCCAGCCGGTTGAACCCTTCGTCTCCCAGGTTCTTCCGCAGTTTTGCGATCGTGTCGCCAACGATGTTATCGCCCTGCCGGCTCAGCGATTCCGCTCTGGCCAGTTGTGGTGTTGCGGGTTTCGATGGATCGGCCTGGAATCGGCCGTCCTTCCACCCCAGCGCCTCCTGCATCTGGTCGCCCCAGTCGGCGACCCGCTGGCTGCCGTCGAGAAGGACCGCATACGCGGTTGCCCACTGAACGTCACTGAGGCCAATCATGTTGTGATTCACGGCGTTCCAGTCCACTCGGAACTGCTTTTCGCCGGTGATGGCCTCTTTGCGGGCTGCGAGATCGTCGAAGCCAATCTCCTGAATAAACGCGGCAAACGTATCCGGATGGTTGAGACCGTATGCCCCGGACACCGCAGGCACGCTGGTCGATGAAGCAGCGTCGAGCAAACTCGGCTGCACTGTTGCCGCATCCTGTGCGCGGGCCGATGGGCCCGCGACCAGGGTGCAACCTACCCCACCAAGAATAGCAATCCTGTACAAACGTTCAAAGAACCGTGGCATAAAACCTCTCTCGTTCAGAAGTGCAATTCTCAAAAAAGCGTCTTCTACCGAATCCTGTACCGCACACCCGCGCTCACGCTGAGATTTGTCATCGACCCATACGTGAACCCTGGCCAATACTGATACTCCACATCGAATAACCGCAATCGGATGCGCGAATTCATCCGGTAATCCATTCCCGCGCCCGGCGCCATGACAAAGTAATTCCCCCACGCATAGTGATAAGGGAAGTCAAAGTACCCATCGCCGGCCAGGAACTTCACATACGGCCGCCACTGCGCGTTCTGCCCCATCCCCGCCAACTGATATCGCGGCCCAATCAGATACGTTCTGGAGTGCGTATTCTCGATCGAGCGCAGGACCTCCCAGTTCGTTTCGCCTTCGATCCCGTACCTCCAGGTAAAGTTGGCATCGACAAACGCCGTTCCGCCCACCATCCAGTGCTGCCCGTACTGCAGCCGCGTAGCATTCACGCTGCCGCCCGCCGACAACATCGACCAGTCGCCCGTCGCCGCCTCCGGTGACTGGGCGTGCGCCTTGGCCAGCCCGACCAGCGATGTGGCCAGCAGCACCGCGCACGCTACCCATCTGCGCTTCAACATAATTCCGGCTCCGCTCACTGGGTCACCGTCACCGTAAGGTTCGCTACGTGGGTGACGCCGGTCTGCTCACCCGTTGCGGTCACCTGGATGACGTAGCTGCCCGGCTTGGCGCTGTTCGTGGTGAATCCGCCGCAGCCAGCCATCAGGAACGTCGTGCCCGTCAACATCGCGAGCACCGCCAGCACTCGCAGCGCAGCCGCATTCTTGCGGAAGCGCCAGAATGCGAACCCGAAAAGCGCGGCTCCCGGGAACATGCACGCCAGTACGCCATTGCCGCTGAACGGCATTTCGTTTTTGGACTGCGACCCTGAAGCCAGCGGCGAATTCGTATCGACCGTCAGCTGCACTGACGCCTGCCCGTTGGAGTTTAGGGTTATATCGTTGGTCGCGAAGTTGCAGGTCACCGAGTACGGCAGCGAGCCGCATCCGAGCGCGATTTTGTCGGTGAATCCGTCCTGCGATCCGAGGTTGATCGTCAGGGCCGCCGATTGAGTGGTTGGGATGCTGAGGTTTGTCGGGTTCAGCGCGATCGTGAACTCCGTTGCCTGCGACACCGTTACCGTCACCGCGTTCGAAACCGACGGCGCGTTGAGCGCGTCGCCGCTGTAATGCGCGGTAATGCTGTACGAACCCGCTGGAGGATTGATGGTCAGCGTCGCCGTGCCGTTCACGCCCACCGTCGCCGAGCCCAGCGTGGTTGTTCCGCTCATGTAAGTGATGGTGCCTGTCACTGCGCCGCCGCTGGTGGTTGTGGTGGTGGTCAGCAGCGTCAGTTCCTGATCCGTGTTCAGGCTGGTCGACGAAGCGGCCAGCGAAGTCTGCGTGCCGTAGGCCGTCACCGTTTCAGTCAGCGCCGCGGATGTGCTGCCCGCATCATTGGCGTCGCCGCCGTACACCGCCGTGATGGTGTGCGTCCCCACAGTCAGCGATGAAGTGGTGTACGCCGCCACTCCGCTTCCGTTCACCGCGACCGAACCCAGCGTGTTGGTTCCATCCATGAACGTCACGTTGCCGGTCGGAGCGCCGCCGTTCCCGGTCACCGTCGCTGTCAAGGTCACGGGGGTGGAGACGACGACCGACGGAGCGCTCGAAGCCAGTTTCACTGCGGTCGTGGCCTGAGTCACCGTCAGAGACAGTGCCGCCGACGTGCTGCCTGTGTCGTTCGCGTCACCCTGGTAGCCAGCGGTGATGGAATAGCTTCCCACCGGCAGGGTCGAGGTCGTCAGCGTCGCCACGCCCACGCCGTTCAGGGTGCCCGCGCCCAGTACGGTCGTTCCGTTGTAGAAATTCACGGTTCCAGCAGCGGTGCCGCCATTCGTTGTGACCGTCGCGGTCAGCGTGAGCGTTTTGCCCGCGATCGAAGGATTGGTGCTCGCCGCCAGCGCCGTCGTCGACGATGCGATGTTCACGGTCTGCGCCAGCGCTGCCGAGGTGCTGCTGAAGTCGTTCGCATCGCCGCCATAGGACGCGGTAATCGAATGGCTTCCCGCTGCCAGCGTCGAGGTCTGGAACGTCGTCACCGCAGTGGTTGTGCCTGCAGCGGTCAGCGTTCCCGTCCCAATCTGCGTGTTTCCGTCGTAAAACGTCACCGTTCCCGTGGGCACGGTCGTTCCTGTCGCGACCACCACCGCGGTAAACGTCACCGGCGTGCCATGGATGGAGGGGTTCACATTCGATGTGATCGAAGTCGCCGTGTTCTGCTCGACTGTCTGCGTCAGCACCGACGATGTTGCAGTTACGTTATTGGTATCCGTGTAGCTGGCCGTGATCGGGTTGGCGCCCACCGGCAAGGTTGCTGTCGTGTAGGTGGCAACTCCGCTCCCGCTGAGCGTCCCGCTGCCCATGTAGGTTGCGCCGTTATAAAACGAGACCGAGCCGGACACCGGTATCCCGCCCGAAACTGCGACCGTCGCCGTGAAGATCACCGTTGATCCATAGGCAGATGTGTCGTTGGAGCTGGAACTGGCGACCGTCACCGTCACTTGCTCCTGCACAACCTGGGACAACGGATTCGAGGCCGCCGCGCTATAGTACGTGTCGCCGCTGTAATTTGCCGTGATCACATGCGTGCCGACCGCCAGCGTGGTCAGCTGCAGGCTGGCGTTGCCGCTGCTGTTCAGCGTTTGCGCGGTGCCCAGCGGGTTCGTCGTTCCCTGGAACGTGTCAGAGAACGTCACCGTCCCCGTCGGCGTCCCTTTAGTTGAGTTTGGATCCTGCTTCACCGAAACGTTCAGCGTCACAGTCTGCCCGTAGGGCGCCGGATTGAGGCTCGAGCTCAGCGTGACAACAGCCCCGTTCAGGCCCAGCGCTTCGCCCACAATCGAAATATCCAGCGGCGAATCCGCGGGATTGCCCACCAGATTCACATTGCCTACCAGCGGGTTCGGCAGAGGGTTGGCTGTGCTCGTCGGCGCAAACTCAGCCGCGACCACGCATTGTGCATCGACCGCGACGCTGCTCGACGCGCTGCAAGTGGTGCCGCTCGAAGCCACCGCCGCGTTGGGGTCCGGCGCAATCGCTGAAAACGTCAGCGCCTCGTTGCCGTCGTTCTCAACCTTCTGGTTCTCCGGTGAACTCACCTGGTTCTGCCACAATTCCGGCGAGAAGAACAGCGTGGCGGCGTCGGCGTTTACCTTCCGGATCAGGTGGTCGAAGTATTCCGCGATCAGCAGGTTCCCGCTCGCGTCGACGGCTATGCCATAGGGCGCGTAAATCCCCGCGCCCGTCGCGATGCCGCCACCGCTGAAGGCGTCCCCGCTCTGGCCGTTGCCATAGCTGAAATCGGATTTCCCGTCGATGTAGTCATCGTCCGCGTTGGTTCCGGCGATGGTCGTGATTACGCCCGAAACCGCATTCACTTTGCGAACCACGTAATTGCGCGCGTCGGCGATGTACACGTTGCCCGCCGGATCGCACGCCACGCCCAGCGGCGAGTACAACTCCGCCGAGGTTGCCGCGCCGCCATCGCCCAGATAGGCTGGCGTCCCGTTGCCTGCATAGGTGTTGATGTTGCCCGCCGTGTTCACCTGCCGCACCCGGTTATTGCCCGAGTCCGCAACGTACAGGTTGCCCGCGTAATCCAGCGCCACGGCGTACGGCGCGTCCAGCTTCGCGTGAATCGCCAAGCCAGCGTCACCAGAGAATCCAGGCACGCCGGTGCCATCGCCCGCGATGGTCGCGATCTTCCCCGTTGCCGCGATCACTTCCCGGACCGCGTTGTTGTCGGTATCCGCGATGTAGAGATCGCCGGCCGCATCCACCGCAATGCCTTCCGGAGAATTCAGCGTGGCGGCCGTGGCTGCTCCGCCGTCGCCCGTGTAGCCCGGCGCGCCCGTGCCTGCGACTGTAGCGATGCTGCCCGTCGTCAGATTCACTTCGCGGATCACGTTGTTATTCGTATCCGCGATGTAGAGGTTGCCCGCACCGTCAATCGCCACGCCACCCGGCTGATTGAGCGAAGTGGAGATCGCCACGGTGGCCGTTGCGTCATAGCCTGCGCTGCCGTCGCCCGCGACCGTCGTAATGGTCCCCGCGCTCGCGCCCGCCGCAATTACCTCGCGGATTCGGTTGTGGTGCGAGTCGGCGATGTACAGATTTTCGGTTCCGTCCACCGCAACTCCCGAGGGTAGATACAAATCCGCCTGGGTGGCCGGGCCGCCGTCGTTCACCATGGTCCATTCGCCCACCTGGCCAGCCAAAATACTGACCGACCCCGGAACCATGACCCCCAGCGATCCCTGCCCGATGCCCGACAGGTAAGCGGTCCCCAGTGTGTTGTTACCCGCGCCCAGGAGCACCACCGCGCCGTTGCGCTGCCCCGGATACTTCGGCGCAAAAGCGACCGTCACCGTGCAGCTTCCTGAACTGATTCCCACGCAGTTGTCCGTACCGGATTCGGTAAAGTCGAGGTTGGGCGCCCCGAGCGTCACCACCTCTACTTTGGCCACCGTCCCTGCGCTCTGCAGGCTCACCGTCACCGTTTCCGTCGCCGGCGTCGTTGTGCCCACAGCCGTCGCGGCAAACGTGGTCAGGCTTTGAGCGGCAGCGGCTGGAGCCAGCGCCATCGCGCACGCTGCGGTCATCAGGAGAGGAAATATCGCTTTGGTAAACAGCAAATGCGAGCGATTCGAAACCGGGCAGGAGTCCAACAGAGCCTTCATCGATGTACCTTCGCGGTGAGTTCTCTGCCGCATTTCGCAGGCGGGATGGCGAAATGGGCGGAGGGTAGCAGGGCGAGCGGCTGACCTGCGGCCCGGCAGAGTCGAGCGCCAGGTAAGTCAGCCCCTGTTACCAATCTGCTGGCAACATAGCACGGTAAGTCACTCGTAAAAATTACTTTGGTAAGGATGGCGTGGTACTTTTAGGCTACTCCGCTACGGGTGTGTCAGAACGGGAAACGATCGAGGGAACTGGGGTTACCACAGGGCGGGGATTTCCACAGGAATCCGCGCGATCTTCGGGGAACGGCGCGCAAATTGAATGGATTTAGTGGCGGCTTGACGCAAGATCCCCAGCGGCTCAGCACCTCGGCAGGTATGGTGGGCCCGGAGGGATTTGAACCCCCAACCAAGGGATTATGAGTCCCCTGCTCTAACCATTGAGCTACAGGCCCTTCAGGGATTTACAGCCGACCGCGGCTTGAGTGTAGCGGATACCTGAGCGGGCAGGCATTATTTTGGCTCGATTGCGCCACTTGGCGGATCACGAGAGTCATTCGGAGGCCGGACCCGCTCCACCGCTTCGGCTTCCTGTAGGTTGTAACCTGCGGAAGGATGCTGCGTCCTCCCAATCCGCATAATCGTGAAGGCAGATCACCAGGCCCTGTGAGCATTGTTTGGCGGGCTTATCTATAGCGTCCGGAACGACATCCACCAAAAGGTGGAGACGAAGAACCTCCCTTCAGTGGAAGACACTCGAATTGTGGACTGGTTAGACTTGTCACCGTTCCCCAAGGCATTCGCCCCATTTCAACGAGGTGACGACAAAATGGCTGCTTCCATTCCCGGCCTTTCCGGCGAGGCTCTGTCTTCCCCGGCACGCGTTAGCCTGTCGGAAAAGCTGAACACACGCTGGCACGAACGCGCTCTTTTTGTGTTCATGGCGATCGTTCTGGCTCACTGGGGGGAGCATCTGGCCCAGGCATACCAAATCTGGGTGATGGGATGGCCGGCATCGAGGGCAAATGGGATTCTCGGGCTCTGGTATCCCTGGCTGATCCAGTCAGAAGCGCTGCATTACGGATACGCACTGGTGATGCTGATCGGCATCTGGGTGCTCCGCAAAGGGTTCACCGGTCGCAGCTATATATGGTGGATGGTCGCGTTCTGGATTCAGTTCTGGCACCACATCGAGCATTTTCTGCTGATCACCCAGGCGACGTTACACCACAACTTCTGGGGCAAGCCGGTGCCGTACAGCATCATCCAGCTTGTGATCCCGCGTGTGCAGCTGCATCTCTTCTATAACTCCATCGTCTTCATCCCCATGGTGGTCGCGATGTACTATCACATGTTTCCGCCGGAGGGTGAGGCTCACAAGGCAGCCTGCACCTGCTCGTGGCAAAAGGACGAAGAAGACGAAGCGGCGTCCGCGGCGTAACAACTGTGCTCAGGCGGAGGTCCAGGGCCACGATGAGAAGGGTTTTCCTCCAGGGTCGTCGTACCGCGGCTTTTTTCCATCCCTCGGTTCTGATCGTTCTGGCGTGCGCGTTGGCCATGGCGGCAACGGCGTGTCATCGTGCCAATCAAGCCGCGGATCTCAGGGTGCTGACTACCCTCCAGCCTCAGCCCCCGCGTGTGGGCCAGGCGACGGTCACCATCGCAATCACAGATGCGCACGCAAGCCCGGTGGCCGGAGCCAGCATTCAGGTGGAAGGCGACATGGCGCATCCGGGGATGGCGCCGGTATTTGGAGAGGCAAAAGAGACGGCGCCAGGTAATTACCAGGCGTCCATCGAATTCAACATGCCTGGCGACTGGGTTCTGCTGCTGCATATTCGACTGGCCGATGGCCGTAAGATCGAGCGGCAAATAGACGTGAGGGGAGTCGAATCGAAGTGACGAGGATGCCGGTTGCCGCTCTGGAGTCGCCGGAAGAAGAACTGGACGAATTCGTTGAAGCACCGCTGTTCGACCTGCTGAAAGTTCCCCTGATCGGACGATTCCTCGAATGGCGTCACGCTCGCACCCTGCTCCAGATTCCGGTTCTGGCGATCAGCATTGTCATGATTCTCGAAGGCCTGTTCGGGCCGACACTTTCTCCCAAAAATCCAGCGACAGTGCTGACGTGGGTGCATTTTCGCGGAGCGCTTGTGCTGGCCCTGCTGTGCGTGGGCAATCTTTTCTGCCTGGCCTGCCCCTTCATGCTGGTCCGCAACGCGATGCGGCGATTCATCACGCCGCGCTTCAACTGGCCCCGGAGCCTGCGCAACAAGTGGATTGCCGTCACACTGTTCGCGCTGGTGCTGTTTACGTATGAGCTGTTCAGCCTGTGGTCTTCTCCGTGGCTGACGGCGTGGGTCATCGTTGGTTATTTTCTCGCCGTCCTGGTCGTGGACGGCCTTTTTAAGCACGCGACGTTTTGCAAATACATTTGCCCCATCGGGCAGTTCAATTTCATTGCGGCCACTGCTTCGCCATTGGAAGTAAGCGTCCGGGATCAGGAGGTTTGCTCGACCTGCGGAACCAAGGACTGCATTCGCGGCCGTCGCGCGCCTTCTTCTGACCTCGTGGTTCTGCAGCGAGGCTGCGAGCTTGCTCTGTTTCAGCCCGCCAAGGTCGGCAACATGGACTGCACATTCTGCCTGGATTGCGTGCACGCCTGCCCGCACGACAACGTGGGGATCCTGAGCCGGCTTCCCGCAGGCGAACTCATGACCGATCCGCCGCGCTCGGGCATCGGCCTGTTCTCGCGCCGCAAAGACATTGCCGCTCTCACCATCGTCTTCTGCTTCGGCGCGCTGATGAACGCCTTCGGTATGGTGAGCCCCGTCTACGTTGTGGAGGCGTTGCTGGGCCGCTGGATGCATGTCAGCAGCGAAGCTCCTGAGCTTGGCGTGCTGTTCGTTTTGTTCCTCATCGTCGAACCCGCGGTGCTGCTCGGCCTTGCCTCATGGGTCACCCGGGCATGGGCCGGCGTCAAGCGCGGGTGGCTCGCGATCGCCGTTCGCTACACCTACTCGCTGGCGCCGCTGGGCTTCGGCATGTGGCTGGCTCACTATGGTTACCACTTCTTTACCGGCCTTTACACGATTGTTCCCGTCACCCAGAACGCGCTCGCCAATCTGGGATGGCCGATTCTCGGCGAACCGCACTGGACGCTGGTGGGGCTCCCGAAAACTGTGGTCGAGCCGCTGGAGTTTGGATTCCTGCTGCTCGGTCTTGCCGGTTCGATGGCAGTTGCATGGCGGCTGGCCGAGGACGATTCTGAGGAGCATACGGCCCGCGCCTTCGCACCCTGGGCCGTGGTGAGCGTAATTCTGTTTGCCGCCTCCGTCTGGCTCATGATGCAGCCGATGGATATGCGGGCGACCATGATGGCGGGATAACGGGGAGATGACCGAGCTGGAAACGAAACTCAAGAACGGAATGCCGTCGGGTCGTACCTTGCGCCTCGGTCTGGCCCTGCTGCTGCTGGCCGTCTTCTGCAGCGCGCCGGCCTGGGCGCACATCGGCCCGCCGTATCCGATCATGCAGAACCGCAAGATCGGCCCACTCAATATCGAAGTGTGGAGCAATCCCGACGTCGGCACCGGCAGCTTCTTTGTTGTGATCGATCCCCCGAAGGGACAGTCAGTTCCCGCCGACATGAAGGTTCAAGTCACGGTCCAGCCGGTCACCAAACGCCTGCCGGAAGCGATCTATGGCGCGTGGCGCGAAAAGCTGAAGGATCGGGTCGAGTTCAAGACCGTAGTCCCGTTCGATAAAGAGGAGGTCTGGCACGTTCGTGTCCTGCTGGCAAGCTCCGCGGTGAGCGGGGAAACGGATACCGATGTGATGGTCACGCCCACCCTGCTGGGGCGCTGGAACCTCCTGCTTTTCCTGCTTCCCTTCGTGGGGGTTGGATTCCTGTGGTTCAAAGCCGCCAGCGTGAAGCGCGGGCAAAGAAAGAGGAAGCGGCAGACGCCAAAGCCCTTGAGCCCATCGACGCCGCACGGATAAGCATCGTCAAAGGCACCCACGAGTCATGTGGATCTTTCGAAGAACGCGAGCAAACCCTGCGATCGAAGTCCGAACCCGTTGGCAATGCGGTTGAACGCCGCGTAGAGCGCAGCTACGTGAACGGCCTCGGCGATCTGCGGTCCTCTCCAGCCGTTCTCGATCAGCAGATCCACATCTGCGCGCGCGATTTCATGCGAGCTTCGGTTGATTTTCTCCACGAAGCGCAGTAGCGACTGTTCCACAGTGGTCAGTGCAGGCGAGCGCAGATCATTCTCCTGAAGTGCGCACAGCGCCTCGGCGGAACCGCCCTGCAAGCGAAGACGGTAACCGTGACTGTCAGCACAATAAGGACAATGGTTCTGCTCGGAGACAAAGGCAGCAATCATTTCCTTGTGCCGGCGCGTCAGGTGGCCCTCCGCGAAGAGCACTGCTTCCGCGATGTCCATCATGTTCCGCAGCAGGGGAGGATGGGTCGCAAAGCACTTCAGAATCCCGGGCAGATCCTGCCGGCCAAATCGAGACCGGAACTGATCGTACAGCAGCGAAACCTCGGCGTCGGCCTGGCCTTCCTCTACGACGGGCAGATTCGTTGAGGCAGGCGAGCGATGCATTGTATCCATGTGCGACAGCTTCTCATATTCGGATATCACGCGGCTCAGCCGCGTTCTCCATCGAAAGGTGCAGGGAAACACCCTCTCTTCGGTGGTTATGCAGACACCGAATCATCCGGCACAATCCGGGTTGCGGTATCATCCCTGGGAAAACGTGTTGCTCTGCCATGCCCGCGTGACAGAGCCGATCTTCTCCGTGAACCCGAAAATGTCCGAAGCGCAAAACCCGCGGCGTCCCCGACGAGGGACCTGGAAGCCCAGGCCCGAAACGCTTGCGCTTCTCCGCGTCTCCGGAAACCCCATTAACGGAGTCGGCGAAACTTCGCCCCGCAGGCCTTCGCCTTTCTTCTGGCATCCGCCGGATCGGCATCCATGGGGTCCGCTGCAAATCGTGGCGCGCCAGAATTCCCGCAAATGCCCTGGCTCCACAGAGGCGTTCCAGGCTGCGTATTCGTATCCGGAACTCAAACCTGTCGTCGCAGCGCGCAACGAATCCCCAGCTCAGGATCTGACGGAAGCAGTGAAGAATTTCGCACTGTCTCACGAAGCAGACGACGTCGGTATTGCATCGATGGATCCCCTGTATGTCTTCGAGGGCTACACGATCACGCATACGTGGGTTATTGTTCTCGCGTTGGCGCACAACTATGAACGCCTCCGCGAAGTCCCATCGGACGAGAACAATGGCGTAGGGGTTTGCGATGTGGGCGACCAGTACGCCCGGGGCACGCGGTCATCGTATGCGCTGGCCAACTGGATTCGATCGCAGGGGTATCAGTGCCGATCCCTATCCCGGGCCGAACGCCGGCGCGCTCCTGCTCATTCCTCCGGCGATTGCCGCCGGACTCGGAGAGCTGGGCAAGCACGGATCGCTGATCAGCCCGCGCTTCGGTTCCGGCGTTCGTCTCGCGGGCGTCACGACCGACATGCCTCTGGTTCCAACAGCGGCCCCGCGTTTCGGCGCCGATGATTTCTGCAAGACATGTCAGATCTGCACCCGTGCCTGCCCGCCCGGCGCCATCACCCCCGGGAAGCAGATGGTGCGCGGCGTCGAACGCTGGTACGTGGATTTCGACAAGTGCATTCCTTACTTCGCCGAAGCCGCGTCCTGTGGTATCTGCATCGCTGAATGTCCCTGGACGAACCCGGCGGTGCGCCCGAAACTTCTCGCGACCATGGCTCGACGGCTCGATCGCGGATGACCGCAACCTCTGCTCGGCCGGCGGAAGAAGGCTCGATTCACTACGCCGGATGGGGCGTGCTCGCCGCCGCCTTCACCGGCGTCATGGTCAGCTTTGCTCCCATCATTCCGTACACGTTCAGCTTGTTTCTCGATCCCCTGCATGCCGCGTTTGGATGGAAGCGAGAGGCCATGGGCGCGGCTTTTGCGCTGGCTGCCATCACCGTGGCTCTGGTCTCGCCCGCCATCGGATTCCTGCTCGACCGTTTCCCGCCGCGCCGCATCATCCTGCCCGCCATCCTCGGATTCGCTCTGGCTCTGGCTTCCCTCAGCAGGCTCGGAGGGCACATTGGGCAGTTCTATCTCACATTCTTTGCGCTGGGCCTTGTGGCGAACGGAACTGCCCAGTTTGCTTACACGCGCACTGTGCTGACCTGGTTCTCGAAGAACAGAGGATTCGCTCTCGCGCTGCTGCTCACCGGCAGTGGAGTCGGCTCCGTCGTGATTCCGCCGCTCACCCAGTGGATGATCGCGCATCACGGATGGCGCAATGGCTTTCTCATGTTGGGCGGCATTGCTCTTCTCGGCTTCCCGCTGACCGCGCTGCTGGTCCGCAACCGGCCGGAAGCGGTCATTGTCCGCGCCGATAATCGGGCCCCGGGCATGACGGTCGCGGCCGCGCTGCGCACCGCGGTCTACTGGATCCTCGCGTTTATCACCATCCTCTCCGCGTTCAGCGAAAATGGTTTGGTCACGAACCTGGCCGCCATCCTCACCCAACACGGGATCGTTGCCTCCAGCGCTGCGGTGGCTCTCTCCATCCGCGGAGCCGCGGGGATTATCGGCAGGCTCTGCATCGGCTTCGCCATCGACCGCGTCTCGCCGCAGCGCATCCAGACCTTCGTCCTCGTCCTTGCCGCCGTGGGCACGCTGATTCTTGCCTTCGCCGGCTCTGCTCCGATTGCCTTGCTGGGCGCGGCGATTTTGGGCGTCGGCCTGGGCAGCGAAGCCGATGTCGGGCCTTATCTGCTCGCGCGCTACTTCGGTCGCAGGCACTTCTCGGTGTTGTACGGGCTCAACTGGACCGCTTACGCCATCGGCGGCGCCACCGGGCCTCTGTGGGTCGGACATCTGTACGACCGCGCCGGCTCCTACCAGCCGCGATTCATCGTGTATCTTGCCTGTGTGGCGTTCGCTGCGGTCGTTCTGAGCTTCTTCCTGCGATCCGACCCGGAAAAAAACGCGCACGAACCCGACCTGAACCCAGCCACCCCCGGATGATTTTTGTCCGCTCCGCCCGATACACTAAGCGCAACGCTGCGAGGAATGCGATGGACCACTACATTGAGCGCGTTGTCGACCTGATTGACCCCGCGTCGAATCGGCTGCACAATCTGAGCGTCGACCAGGCCCGCGAACTGCTGCTGGGCGAATCCGCCGAGGCCGTTCGTCAGATTCGGGGCTCCTTCGCCTTACTCGCCAAATCCGGCAAGACGGTGCGGATGGCGCGCTCGCTGGACCGGCCCATGCGCTACTTTCTGGCCAAGCGCCAGGAAGGCCCGGCCTTGATTGTCGCGTCGCGCATCGACGCAATCTATGCATGGCTCAAAGCCGAGGGCCTGGATGGCCAGTTTCATCCCAGCTATTCCCGCATGGTTCCCGCCCACTACGTCGTTGATCTGCAGCTGATCGGCTGCCCCGATCCCGATCCGGTCTACACAAGATTCTTTACTCCGCCCATGGGAACGCTGCCCACAGACCTCGACATCATTGGCAAGACCTACATTGCAGCGCTCGCCGAAGAAATTGCCGTCTGGCTCCGGAGCCTTCCGCCGCAGGAGCCCATCGGCGTTTCCTTCTCCGGCGGAATCGACAGTGGCAGCGTCTTCCTGGTGACTTACCACGTCATGCGCCAGCTCGGCATGAGCCCGAGTCGGCTGAAGGCCTTCGTCCTCGATCTGGGAGACGGCCCCGACCTGCGCCAGGCACAATCCTTCCTCGAAAAACTGAACCTCTCGCTGTTTCTTGAACCCATCGAAGCCGATCCTTCCACTCTCGACGTGCAGGAGACCATTCGCATCGTCGAGGACTACAAGCCCCTTGACCTGGAATCGGCAACCATGGCCTTAGCGCTGGGGCGCGGCATTCGCGCGCACTATCCGGAATGGCGTCATCTGATCGATGGTGACGGCGGAGATGAGAATCTTAAGGATTATCCGATCGAGGAGAATCCCGAGCTGACCATCCGGAGCGTCATCCATAACCCGATGCTCTACCAGGAAGGTTGGGGCGTTGGCCGCATCAAGCACTCACTGACTTATAGCGGCGGACTAAGCCGGTCTTACGTACGCACTTATGCCACGGCACATCACCTCGGCTTTGACGGCTTCAGCCCCTACACGCGGCCCGATGTAATCGCGGTCGCAGAAGCGATTCCGTTTATCGACTTGACAAAGTACAGTGTCGAGCGACTCTACGAGCTGAAGGGCGAAATCGTCAGCCGGGGCATGAAGGCGGTCACCGGCTTCGACATGCCGGTCTTCCCCAAGCGGCGTTTCCAGCACGGAGCCTTGCCGCAGAGTGCGTTGCGCGAGAGGCTTCCCGGGCGCGAGGCAGAATATCGCGAGCAATTCCTGGCACTCTATCATTAGCGGATTCTCCATGCACTATCCCGAGTTAGTCGCCGAGCGCGATGCCTGGATTCTGGCGCAGCGGCCGCCTCGCAACCAACTTGACCCGCTGCGCCCATCGGCGTTTCTTGTGGAGCAGGAACGCACCGCATCGGGCGAGATCGTACCCGTCGCGACAATCTTCCTGGCCAACCGCGAGTGCCCATGGCATTGTCTGATGTGCGACCTGTGGCGCAATACACTTTCCGGCGATACGCCGCTGGGGTCCATCCCCGCGCAAATCGAGTACGCGTTGAACCGGCTTCCCGCCGCCCGGCAAATCAAGCTCTATAACAGCGGCAGCTTCTTCGACCGCAAAGCGATCCCGCCGGAGGATCACGCGGCCATCGTGCGGCTCGTGTCTGGATTCGAGCGCGTGATCGTCGAATGCCATCCCGCGCTGGTAGGCGAGGACTGTCTCCGCTTTCGTGACCGGCTCGGCTCTGGACTGGAGGTAGCGATGGGCCTCGAGACCATCCATCCGCAGATCCTCGAGAAGCTGAACAAGCGGATGACCGCCGTGCAGTTTGCTGCCGCTGCCGATCGCCTGCGCGCGAACGATATTGACCTCCGCGTCTTCATCCTCGTCCAGCCTCCGTTCATGCCGGCGTCGGAGTCGCTCGCCTGGACGGCTCGGTCGCTGGATTTTGCCTTCGATTGTGACGCAACAGTTGCAACCCTCATCCCAACCCGCGCGGGCAACGGCGCGATGGAGTCGCTGTCGGCACACGGACATTTTTCGCCGCCCACCCTGGCGACACTCGAGGCGGCAGCGGCATACGGCGTCGGGACTGCGCCGCGGTCGCGTCTTTGCTGACCTGTGGGACATCAGCCCGCTCGCAACCTGCGTGTCGTGCCGCGACAGGCCGGATCGCACGACTGCGTCGGATGAATCTCGAGCAGCGCATTCCCCCGGCACTCGCCTGCGACTCCTGCGGAGGACAAGGCTGAATCGGACCTGGGACATTGCGATTGTTGGATCCGGATTCGCCGGCTCGTTGCTGGCGATGATCGCGCAGGCGTCTGGGCCGCTCCGTCGTTCTCGTCGAGCGAGGCACCCATCCGCGCGTGGTCATCGGCGAGTCCTCGACGCCGCTCTCCAACCTCCTCCTCGAGGAACTGACCGAGCGCTATGATTTGCCGGCGCTGCGGCCACTCGCGAAGTGGGGCAGCTGGCAGCATGCTTTTCCCGATGTTGCCTGTGGACTGAAGCGCGGCTTTACCTTTCACCACCATCGCCTCGGATCGCAACCTGCGCCGGACCCCACGCGGCAGGATCAGTTACTCGTAGCCGCAAGCCCGCGCGATGAAATTGGCGATACGCACTGGTATCGCGCGGATTTCGATCATCTTCTCGTCAAAGAGGCGCAGAAGCTGGGCGCCGATTATCTGGATCGCGTGGTGCTGCGCGGAGTCACCGGCTTCGGCGGCGACGACCTAACTCTGGAAGGCACGCGCGACGGCCAGGAATTGACCCTGCGTGCAAAATTCATCGTCGATGCCACCGGTCCGCGTGGCTTCCTGCACCGCGCATTGCAACAAGAGGAGCGCGCTTTGCCAGGTTTTCCCGCCACCCAGGCCCTGTACAGCCATTTCACTGGCGTGCGGCGTCTGGCCGATACGCCGTTTCATCGAACGGACGACGCGCCGCCCTACCCCATCGATGCCGCCGCGGTCCATCACGTCTTCGATGGCGGCTGGATCTGGGTTCTCCAATTCAATAACGGCGTCACCAGTGCTGGTGTAGCGGCCAGCGATCGCATCGCTGCGGAACTAAAATTCATCGACGGAGAACCCGCCTGGCAGCGGCTCCTCGATCGGATTCCTGCGTTGCAGGCGCAGTTCGCTGCCGCGAAAGCCGTGCAGCCCTTCACCCACATGCCGCGACTGAGCGTTCGCGCTGCGGCGATGGCCGGACCTCAATGGGCGATGCTGCCCTCAGCCGCCGGCTTCGTTGACCCCTTGCTGTCGACCGGTTTTCCCCTCACGCTCCTCGGTGTCGAGCGTCTCGCTGCCATCCTCGAGCAGGATTGGGCAGCCGGCACTTTCGCGGCCAGCCTGGAGTCGTATGCCGCGCGCACCGATCGCGAATTGCTGGCCACCGCTCGCCTCATCGCCGCTCTCTACGCCACGATGAACGACTTCCCGGTATTCGCCGCGCTCTCGCTCCATTACTTTGCAGCAGCCAGCTACTCTGAGGCGGCGCGCCGCTTGCGCAAGCCGCATCTGGCGTCGTCGTTCCTACTTTGCGAACATCCTGTTTTCGGACCCGCATGCGTGCGTTTATTCGATCGTGCAAAGCAGCCGATGACAGCCGCCGAGTCGGAGCAATTGATCGGCGATATTCTCCGCGCCATCGAACCCATCAACGTAGCTGGCCTTGGCCGTTCATCAAGGCGAAACTGGTATCCCGTCGAGGCCAGCGACCTGCTGGAAAGCGCGCACAAGCTGGAGGCGACGCCGGAGGAAATACTCGCGATGCTCGTCCGCTGCGGCTTCACTGAAGGCTCAACCATCGGGACCGGCTAAGGACGAGCTGCGGCCGGACTCAAAGTTGCAACCGGAGCGGCCACCCGCTTGCGCCGCGCGTCCAGCCACATTTCAATGAGCAAAGCCGCCGGTCCCACCCAGAACAGAGCGTAGAGCGGCGCATAGATGCTGCTGTCGAGCCGCATGAAGAACTCCACCAGCGCAATCGTAAAGGCCACGATGCACTGCCCGGAGCGGGAACGCACCGTGGTTTTTGGATCGGTGATCATGAAAAAGATAAACAGCTGGTACATCGGTCCGGTGATCGGCGAAACCTCTGCCTGCCAAGGATCCCCGGTGATGTGCGCGCGCACCAGCGAAAGCGCAATAAAAGACACCACATAGACCGCCGTGATGTGGAAGCGCCGCGCGCGCCACAAAATCAGCGACCCCAATACCCAGATCACCACCAAAGACGCGAAATTGTTGCCCCACTGAATGCTCAGCCCGGCTACTGCGTCCGAAGCCAGGAACAGCATCACGCAAATGCCGAAGTTCGATGGATTCCAGAGGTGCCGGCCGCGAAAGCGCAGCGCATATTTCGACGTGATCGAGAGCGCCGCGCACAGCGCATAAGTCCAGTACGCCGGCGAACGCAGCAGAATCCCCACGCTGATCCCGGTAATGTAGGCGCTCGCCGGGTGCGGCCATTTGTGCAGAAAGATGCGCCCCAGGATCATCTCGCCCGCAATCGCCGTAGCGATCGCCAGCAGCGTTTTCTGGTAGCTCTCCAGAATCCCGAACGAAAGATTGCCGACAAGGAGAATCAGGGTAATGAAAACCGGTGGTGCAAAACGGCTGTCGAGAAGGCTCTTCCACAGCACGCGCGGAGGCGGAGCCGATTGCGGCGCTGTGACAGCCGGCGAATTCATGCGGGCTCCTTCACGTGATACAGCCGGTTCGGCGCGAGATGGTCGAGCGTCTGCATGGTTCCAGATGGCCAGCGGATCACGGCCTTCTCGATCTGCGGATTCTCTCCCAGACCAAAGTGAAGGCGCCGGTCATTCTCTGACGCAAATCCATTGCCCCCGGCAACCGACTGCGCCTGTTCCTTGCCGCTCCAGAAGAGCGTCAACTGCGCCCCAATCGCGCTGCGGTTGCTTTTCGTTCCTTCCAGGTCGAACTCGATCCAGTCGCGACCCGGCGCTACCACATCCTTATAGATCAGAAGTGGACCGCGCTGGTTAGCGACCACCGCGTCCAGCGTCCCCGTGTTCCACAAATCCGCCAGCGCCACCGATCGGCCATCGTATCGATCCGTTACCCCAACTGCCTGCGCCACATCCTCAAACTTCCCGGCGCCGTCGTTGACCCACACCTTTTTCTGCTGATAGCCGGAGAGGCTGCGCCCCTCGAACGGCGGCCAGTGCAGCGCGTCGCTGATGATGGAGCTATTCCCGCCCGCGACTTTCGAAAAATCGTACCAGTAACTCTGCGTGCGCGATGCCGAGATAAATCCGTTCTCCAGAAACAAATCCAGATTGCCGTCGTTGTTCAAATCGCCGAATTGCGCGCCGAAACTCCATCCCCCCAACTCCACTCCCAGATCCCGCGCCATGTTCCGGTAGTGGAGCCCGCTGCCATCCTCTGGTACCCAAAGATTGTTTCCCTGAATCAGGACCCCTTCCTCCGAAATATTCGAGACATAAATCGAGTATCGGCCCTGATTGAAAATGTCACCAAATGACGCATTCATTCCGCTCTTGGGCGCGAAGCCCACGCCCGTCGCCGCTCCTGCTTCGTGGAAATGACCGTGATCGTTCAAATAAAGCTCCGACACCCCGTAATCATTCGCGACAAACAAATCCGGATAACCGGTCCCCTGCAGATCGGCTGCGGCGCAGGCCAGCGCCCACCGGCGGCTGTCGATCCCTGCTTTGGCGCTGACCTCTTCGAACCGCCCGTTCCCTAAATTGTGAAAGAGATATTTGCGCCCGCCGTTCTTCGCATACTCGAAACTCTCCGGCATCATGCGCGTGCTGGCCAGCTGCCACAGGTTCACGTTCTCCGGATAATATCCGCCGACGAAAAGATCCAACTTCCCGTCGTTGTCGTAGTCAAGCCACACGGCGGTGTTGGCGTTGATCCATGGCGGCAGGCCGGCCGTCTCGCTCACCCGCGTGAAACTCCTTCCGCCGTCGTTGTGAAACAGCTCCGGCTTTCCCCACTTAATAAGAAACAGGTCCTCATACCCGTCGTTGTCATAGTCGCCCCACACCGCGCCCATGGAAACTCCGGTGCCAGGCTGGTTGACATCGGCAATGCCCAGCTGCGCCGCAACATCGGTGAACGTGCCATCGTGGTTATTGCGGTAGAGATGATTCATGCTGCCGATGCGGCTGTTGGTCACGTAAATGTCCGGCCAGCCGTCGCGGTCGAAATCCACAATGGACACCGACGCGCCCATCGATGCAACTTCTGGCATGATGCCCTTCAGCTTTGGATCGAGAACCGGCGCCTCATGAACAAAGTCGATGCCCGCCTGCTTCGACACTTCCTCAAAGCAGAATCCGTAGCGCGCCAAAGCCGATTGGCAATCGATATGGACCGACGCCGGCCCACCGTGCTGCGACCCATATCGGCGCATCAGTGCCGGCGTGGCCAGCATCCCCGCAAACACAACCGTGAGTAGAACCCGCGCTAACGATCCTCGCTTCATCGCGGCGGCACCGCCTCCGCCGCATCGTTCGGCTGAGCGTTCAGAGCATCACGGAACGCCTCCGGAGACACATAACGCGTTTGCCACGTGAACCAGTCCTCGGGGTGATGGCGGTAGACCCACTCATCTTCGAGCCGCGCCGGCGGTGTGTCGTAGACGGTCCTCGCGTGATAAGGCAGCGGCCGCACCGTCGCCGAATTCGTGGAATTATAATCGCCATCCTTGATCCAGCCGTCCCCCGCGATCACGTAGTCGCGCACCCAGCCGGCCGCGGGCGCCGCAGGGGCAGGGAAGCGCAGCGACATTTCATCGCCAGCGTTCATGATCACGTACCGGTCATCAATCTTCTGCAGCAATTCCCGCACATCGCCGTAGCGCGTGTAATAGCCCTCGAGATCGGGCCATATCTGCGTCGTCGAGGCCAGATGGTTGTAGTTGGGAATCTCAGGCGACGAAGCATTCGCCTGATGAATGGTGGAATAGCCGCGATAATGCAGGTCCGCCGTCGACGGCTCGGTGTGAGTTACGTGGAGAGGCGTCTTTGGCAGTCCGCGCGCCCACTCGATCTGATCCCAGTAAACCTCAAGATTCGTCCGCAGCCGAAGCTTGCGCGCCACGCCTGGCCGAAACACACCCGTCAGATCGATGAGGCAGATCTTATTCCGACCGGCGGGAAATCCCAGGTTGCGCCGTGCAATGGCCCACCCGCCATGCCCGTCCGAAATTTCAAGGCTCAACGGCTCGGGTTGCTCATGGCGTCCCTGTCCCAGCGCCACATTGATCGACGAATCCGACGGATGTACCCAGCCGCGCGCAATCAGATACAGCGGCCCATCTTTCGGAACATCGTTGCCCAGATCGATCTCGACAAAATGATCCCGCGTCACGCCCTGGTACTGGCCGCGCCCGAAAGTGTCGAGATAGCGTCCGTCCAGCGAGCGCAGAATATCGGTCACATCGTTGCCCCGATCGTCGACCGCGTGCGCGATGGCGTGCGGCTCGTCGGTCACCGTGATCGCCAGCTTCACCGGAGGCACGACGAACCGCTCATCCACAAAAACCTCGGTCCCCTGCGGATGATCCACGGTCATCAGTTCGAGCCAGTCGTAGTAATACGTTTCCCATAGCTCGCCTGTAATGCGCAGATCGTAAGCGCCGTCGCGGGGAGCCAGATCCTGCCGCGGAATCTTGTACCACTCCTCGGTTGCCGCAATGCGCGCCGAGCCAAGATTATTGATGCGCAGTCCGATCGCCGATCCCCACGGAACCGTGTCCTTCACGAAGCGCATCTCTTTGCCGTCCCACGCAAACAGGAACGGGCACGACCCCTTCAGCCGCTGCTGCGCCAGGACTTCCTGGTCGCCCTGGAGAGCAAATTCCGCGTTGACCACGCCGTTCGGCCAAAGGATGCGCGCCACATCGGTCTCCGTCCACGTCCCGAGGCCAAAATGTTCCTGCGGGCCGGTGATGGCCTGCGCTTGCAGCAGCAGCCCGGATCGAATCTGCACCTTGCCGCCGACCCCAAAGGAGTTGATTCTCTGATCGCCCGTTGCTGTGACCGCCCGCGTCCGGACCACTTGCCAGTGATAGTTCTTCGTCCCATGGTTCACGGCTTTCACCGGCTCCCCCGCAGCATCGAGCCCCAGCAAATCGAGGCGGCCTGTATGATCCACGTCCGCCGCGGCGAAGACCCTCTCCGCGTTCACTGGATGATCCATCAGCATGTAGCTGCCATCCGAATTGGCCAGCCAGATCAGCGCCGTTTCGCGTTGCCCGCCCGCCGTCAGCAGCAGATCCGCCGCTCCATTGTTATCCAGGTCCGCCGTTGCGAGACGAACCGAACCGTTCAGCACGCTCGCGGCGTCCGGCACGCGCGCGATTTCTGCCTGCGTCCAGGATTCGCCCTCCTGGGTCAGCCTGACAATCGCCCCGTCCGCGCGAACCACCAGCAAATCGAGCCTGCCGCTGCTGCTTGTATCGGCAGCCGCAAGCGCCTTCACCACGCCCAGATTCGCCGGTACCGCGATCTGGCGGAAATTTCCCGACCGCTCGTTGTGGAACACAACCAAATGTCCATCGCCATCGAGAATCGAAGCATCGGGATTCCCATCGTTGTCCAGATCGGCCCAGACAAACTGCCGAATGCCAGAAACTCCGGGGAACGGATGAGTCGGAGTGAAGGTTCCATCGCCGTTGTTGCGCAGCACCGTGGCCGCTCCGCTCGGCGCCCCCAGCAGCACATCCAGGTCGCCGTCCGCCTCAATATCCAGAGCCCACGCTCCTGTGTAGCTTCCATCCACGATGGACCGCGGCAGTTTCGTCTGCGCAGTGACGTCGGTAAACTTCGCAGCAGAACCCTGCCGCATAAAACGCACACCGCCCGCCCCAGCCAAAACGAGATCTGTCTGGAAGTCGTAGTTGAAATCCATGGGGACAATCGACTCCGGCCCCGGCGCCACTCGCCCCGCTCCGCCAGGAAACGGGAACGACGCGCCGCCCATCACGCTCACCGTTGCCGCGTTCGCGGTGATCACCATGGGTTGCCCCTGATCGTTCAGCGAAACCGCGCCGATCCAGTCCCACTTCTGTGCGTGCGGATTCGGCAGCGGCTCGGGAACGAAACGCATCGCCGCATCGGCCCGCGCAGGCTGTGAACTCGGCGTCGGCAAGCGCAGAAAGTTCTGGAACGGTTGCGCCTCCTCGCCAGGCTGTGCGCGAATCACCGCCAGGCTCTGTCGAAAACTCAGATCCTGCATCAGCAAGTTCCGAAGAAAAATGCTCTGCAGCGCAGCACTCGTCGGAGCCGCGTTTTGTAGCACGCCGAGTTGTTGGCGAGCAGCCGGAGGCCAGCCTGCGGACTGCGCCGCGATCCGGTCGACCGCCAAATGCAGCGTTGCCACATCGCCGCGCTTCGCCGCGATGCGGCTCAGTTCCAGCAGCGCGGGCAAATTATCTGGATGCGCTTCAAGGATCTGCTCGATCAGCCGCTGAAACTCCGCCTCGCTGTCCGGCCCGCCCTGCCGTTCCACTTCCAGCGCCAGCTGATATAGCGCCCGCACATTGTGTGGATCGCGCTGAACCGCTTCCCGGAAATCGGCGATCGCTGCCGCGGAATTCCCGCGCGCGCTTTCCAGTGCGCCCAAATCGGCGTCGATTTGCCCGTTACGCGGCAGCAGAGTGTGGGACCGGTCCAGCCTTTGCTTCGCCTGCTCGAAGTTGCGTTGCCGCAGCGCCAAAATTCCCCAGTCTGCCCAGGCCGCTGGTTCTCCGGGAGCCAGCTGCGTCGCCTGCGCAAACGAGCTCTCTGCGCGCACATCGTTGCCCACTTCCATCGCCGCCAAACCTACATAAAACGCCTGCACGAACCGGGTGTACTCCGCCGCTTGCGGCTTCGGCAGCCCCGAGCGGCAGCCCGACAGCATGCCCAGCGAGCACGCCAACAGCGCACCCGCAATCCGCCGCCCGGCCCCGCGCAGGTCGCGCAGTCGCCGACTCCCGGAAGGATCAAAAACGCTGGGGTCTGAGTCCGAATGCAAGGCCTTGCCCACCTTACTCAACTCCCGCATCGGCTGTCTTCCACCTTTCGATGGGGAACGATCTCCGTCATTTCTTTATTGCGATCATACGTGGGTTGCCGATCTGTTCTCCCCTCGCGCGCGGGGATAAATCTCCCGGTGTTTTCGCTGAATGCCCGCCCGCGAAAGGGCCACATTCTGCCGGATTCATGATGTATAGGGGCGACCGAAACGGCCTCGCCCTCACGGTCCAGAATCGCGGGCCGTCACCGTCACCCGCGTGAAGCCGTAGTCGCCGTCCTTCCCTTCGTTGAACCCGAACCCAGGCTGCCCGCTCTGAAACGTAGCGTCCCTGGCCTGTCCCATCTGCACGCCGTTCTTGTACGCCGTGATCACATCGCCCACGATCGTCGCCTTCACCACGTCGCCAGTCGTTACGCCATATTGCTTCCCCGTGACGTTTAGCAGATACGTGAAGTCGGCCAGTGGCCCATTCCAGCGAACGATGATCAGGTACGCTGTGTCATCCGCATGCAGCGAACTGGAAATTTCGTAGCCGGTGCAGCGATGCGCCCCCAGCGACGAGCGCAGCCGCAGCGACACTTCGGGAGCACGGAAGACGCGCCCCTTATCCACGACCGCCTCTACCGTCTGATTTGGTCCCCAGTTGCCGGTCAGCAGAGCCACCGAGTCCGCGTACTCCTTCGGCCCCGCGCGCCCGAAGGCGAATTCGCCCGTTGTCGCGACATCGCCCCAGTCGAGGCCCACTGTTTTCCCGCCAACCCATCGCCCGCTCTCGGAGATCGGACTCTCCTTCAGCGGAAATCTCGTCGTATAGGTAGTGGTATACGGAGCCGCCGCGCTGGTCACGGGGGCCGCCGGCAACTGCCCCTGCGAATTGCCCGAGCATCCAGCGACGACCGAAACAGCCGCCAGCAGCCCGGCCCTCGCGCTCCATTCCATCCCAGCCTTCACGGACCCATCATCTCATTCGCGTGCCGGGCCGCTCAGCCCAATTTCGTCCGCCTCTGCGTGCCCTACTCCGCCCGCAGCGCTTTGCTCGGATCCACGCCCGCCGCCCGTTGCGCCGGTACCCACGTCGCTCCCAGCGCCACAAAAATCAGCAGCACCGCCGCCGCGGTCAGCGTCGCCGGATCCCATGCTTTCAGCCCATACAACTGGCTGGCGACCACGCGTCCCAGCGCCAGCGCGCCGCTCAGCCCCACCGCCAGGCCGATCGCCGTCATCCACACTGCCTCGCCCAGCACCATGCGCAGCACCTGATCCGATCGCGCGCCCAGCGCCATGCGAATCCCAATCTCATTCGTGCGCCGCGACACCGTGTACGCCATCAGCCCGTAGATCCCGATGCAGGCCAGCGCCAGCGCGAGAACGCCGAAACCGCTCGCGAGATCGGCGAAAACCCGCTCGTTCATCAGCAGCGTCGCGATCTGCTCCTCCTGCGTCCGCACATCGATCAGCGGCAGATTCGGGTCCACCGCCTGCACCGCCCGCCGCAGCGACGGCGTAATCCCCGCCCGCGTCGTGCGTGTCTTCACCGCGAACGTGATCCCCCAGTCGATGGCCGGACTCTGGCGATAATCCAGGTAATAGACCGGTGGCGGATCCTCGCGCAAGCTCCCATAGCGCGTATCCGCGCACACCCCCACAATCTGATAGATCAGCTTGTCGTTCTTCGGGTCGGACGTTTCGAAGCTCTTCCCGATCGGGTTTTCATTCGGGAAAAATTTCTTCGCCAAAGCCTGATTCACGACCGCCACCTTCGGCGATGTCTCGGTGTCGGTCGGCGCGAAGCCGCGTCCGGCAACGATCGGAACTTTAAACGTTGCGAAATAGCGATCCCCGACCGCCGAATTGAGAGCGCTCTCATCCTTGCTCCCAGTGCCCTTCTCACCCACCGGCTTGAAGTCATCGCTCTCGTAGCTGTGCGAAAGCGGCGCCACGCTCGTCGGCGATACCGACATCACCCCTGGCACCGTGGACAGCCGCTCCTCCAGCTGCCGGAACAGCGCCGGCCCCTTCGTACCGGAATACTGCGACTGCGGCGGCCGCACCTCGAACAACACAATGTTTCTGGGATCGAACCCCGGATCGATCCGCCCCAAATTGATCACCGTGCGCAGAAAGAAGCCCGCCATCACCACCAGCAGCGTCGAAAGCGCCACCTGGAATCCCACAATCGCCCGGCCCGCGTAGCCTCTGCGCCGCCGCGTCGTCGTCTGCGCGTTGTCTTTCAGCGCGCTGCTCACCTGCGTGCGCGTCGCCTGCCACGCCGGCCCCACGCCGAACAGCAGCCCCGTCACCAGCGAAAGCACCACGTTGAAGGCAAACACGCCCCAGTCGAATCCTCCCGGCAGCGTCATGGGTTCTGTGGGGCTCGAAAGCATGGCGAGAATCGCATCTCGCCCGAAGTAGCCCACCACCAGGCCGGCCAGGCCGCCCAGCACCGCGAGCAGCAGGCTCTCCGTCATCACCTGCCGCAGAATCCGCGCTCGCCCTGCGCCCAGCGCCATGCGCACGCTCATCTCCCGTTGCCGTGCCGCCGATCGCGCCAACAGCAGGTTCGCCATATTCGCGCACGCCAGCAGGACCACCAGTCCCACCAGTGACATCAGCACAAACAGCGGCCGCGCCATCTGTCTGGATGCTTCGTTCTGACCGCGGCTGCCGTCCGTCAGTAACAGATCCGGTACCGACTCATTCGGCTTCACTGTCATCGTCGCCCGCACCGCGCTCTTCAGTGCCACATCCAGCGCCGCGCGGGCCCGCGCTTCATCCACTCCGGGCTTCGCGCGCGCCATGATCTGCATCCACCACACGCGGTCGCTGGTGAGCAGCGAATCCACCGTGCTGTACGGGAATATCAGCGGCTGCATGCTGAACGGCAGAAAAATCTCCGGCGAACTCTGCGTTCCCTTGGCTCCGGTGAACCCCCGCGGATTCACGCCGACGATCGTCACATTCACCAGGTTCACCAGGATCGTCCTGCCGATCACCGACGGCGACCGATTGAACTGCCGCGTCCAGTACCCATCGCTGATCACCGCTACCGGTGACCCTCCCGGCTTATCGTCGTCCGCCGGTCCAATGGCCCGCCCCAGCTGCGGCTGCACGCCCATCTGCTCGTAGAAATTCCCCGAGACGAGGTCCCCCTGCACCACCTGGGCCTCGCCGTCGACCGTCACGTTAATTCGCCCCAGGTTCTTGAACGCAAACAGATCCGCCAGTTCGTGATTCTGTTTCCGCAACAGCTGGTACACCGGGTACGAAAACGATGTGCTGGTCACTCCAGCCCCATCCGCCGTCCTGTCCCAGTCGCCCCACGAACTGTGCACCACGCTCTGCCGCTTCGACTGCCATGCGAACAGCCGCAGTTCTCCCGCATGCGGCACGTTCAGCCGGTCCAGCAGCACCTGCTTAGCAATCGAGAAGATCGCGGTGTTCGCCCCGATCCCCAGCGCCAGCGATCCAATCGCAATCGCCGCGAATCCCGGACTCATCTTCAGCATCCGCAGCGCATATCCCAGGTCGCGCCGCAGATTCTCCGCGAACGCCAGCCCCTCCCGCGTACGCACTGTCTCCCGCACCTGCGTCACTCCGCCAAAATCTCTCAACGCTCTCCTCCATGCCTCGTCAGCCGCCATTCCGCGCCGCTGATTCTCCTCAGCCGCCATCTCCAGATGCGAACGCAGCTCGTCATCGAGCTCCCGATCGAGCTTTCTTCTTCGAAACATCGTCAAAATCCGGCTCACCACTGTCCGCAATCGGCTCACCTCGTCTATTTCTGTGCCCTGTGCCCTGTGCCCTGTGCCCTGTGCCCTGTGCCCTGTGCCCTGTGCCCTGTGCCTCCTTCTCACTCACTTCGCAACGCCCGCATAGGATCGATCCCCGCTGCCCTTACCGCCGGCAAATACGCCGCCGCCAGCCCCGCCAGCGCCACTACGACGCAAACCCCCGCCAGCACCATCGGATCCCGCGACGCGGTTCCATACAGCATCGACTGCAGCACGGACGCCGATGCCAGCGTTGCCACAATCCCAATGGCCATCCCGGTTCCCACCAGCATTGCCGCCTGGCGCAGCACCATCTGCAGCACTGTGCCCCGCTGCGCACCCAGCGCCAGGCGCACGCCAATCTCCCGCGTCCGTCGCGCCACCGAGTACGCCATCACCCCATAGAGCCCCACCACCGTCAGCACCAGCGCCAGCCCAGCAAACGCACCCAGCAACACCATCGCGAAGCGCGGCTGCGCCAGCTGCATCCCGATCAGATCCGGATACGTATGCACATCGGTCACCGGGATGTCCCGGTCCATTGACGACACCAGGGTCCGCATTTCCGGCTCCAGACTCATCGGATCCATCCCCGCGCGCACCATCGAATAGAGGCAGCACCAGGTCGAAAGCTGGCTGGCCGGCAAATACTGCATCGGCGCCATCTCCCGCTCCGTCGCCGAGTGCCGGATGTTCGCTACCACCCCCACAATCTCGCGCCACGGCGGACCGTCCGGGCTCCCATTGCCCGCGCCCGGCTTCAGCTTCTTTCCCAGCGGGTTCTCGCCGTGAAAATACCTCTGCGCGAAAGCCTGGTTCACGATCATCACCTGCGGCGACTTCGCCGTGTCCCCATCGTTGAAGTCCCGTCCCGACAACAAAGAAGTCTGCATCGTGCGGAAGTAGTCGGGAGACACAACGTCGACCCTTGCGCTCTCCTCGTCTCCTTTCGATAGGGGATGCTCCGGATTCTCGAAGCTCAGATGGGCATCATCGTCGGTCATCGGCGGCAGCATCGATCCCCCAGCTGCCTGCACCCCCGGCAGCGCCCGCAGTTTTTCGAAGTATCGCCGATAAAACTCCGGCCGTGTTCTCATGTACCGTGAATCCGGCGTCTCAAACTGAAACGTCAGCACATGATCCGGATTGAACCCCTGATCGTTGTGCGTTAATTTCACAAAGCTCGTCATCAGCAGCGCCGCACCCGCCGTCAGCACAATGCCCAGCGCAACCTGCCCGACAATCACCACTGATCCCAGACGATGACGTCCCCCGATTTCCGCGCGTCCGCCTTCCTTCAGCGTTGACAACAGATCGGCCTTCGCTGACACCACCGCCGGGACCAGGCCAAACACCACACCCGACGCCAGTGAGACCAGCAGCGCAAACGCCAGTACCGGCAGATTCACGCCCGCATCGGCTGCTCGCGGCACGCTGTTCCCAATCAGCCGCAGAACCGCTGGCGTCGCCAGAAACGCCAGCCCGCATCCCGCCGCGCCGCCCAACGCTCCCAGCGTGATGCACTCCACCAGAAGTTGCCGCGCGATCCGCGCCCGGCTCGCGCCCAGCGCCGAACGCATGGCCAGCTCCCGCTCCCGCTCGCGCGCCCGCGCCAGCAGCAGATTCGCCACATTGCCGCACGCAATCAGCAGCACCAGCACCACCGCGCCCAGTACCACCAGCAGCAGCGTGCGCGTGTCTCCCAGCAGCGCTCGCAGTTCGCTCTCCACATGCGCCGAGTTGTGCTGGGTATTCGTGTCTGGATACTGCTTCGCCAGTCGCGCCGCAATCGCCTTCATCTCCGCATCCGCCTGCGCCACCGTCACGCCCGGCTTCAGCCGCGCGATCACCGCCAGGGAATGGTTGCCGCGATTCGCCGTCGCCGCCCGCGGTGTTCCATCGTTATCCACCGCCAGCGTCGTCCAGAAATCGTTCTTCGGCGCATTCACCGGAAACCGGAACGTCGCCGGCATCACCCCAACCACCGTGTACGCTTCGCCGCTCAGGTGGATCGTCCGTCCCACCACCGACGGATCGGATCCGAACTGCGAGATCCACAGCGCATGACTGATCAGCAACACCCGCGTGCCCAGCTTCTCGTCCTCCGGACGGAACCCATGTCCCAGTTCCGGCACAGCACCCAGCAGCGGTAGCAGCTCCCAGCTCACCACCTCGCCGTCCAGATGCGCCGGCCGCTCAATGCCCGTCAGCGTCAGCGACGTGTCGTCGTACGACACCATGCCTTTGAAGCTGTGGTTCTGCGCCCGCCAGTCGAAGAAGTCCGGATAGCAAACCGCGCCGTCCACAAACGTCCCGTTCGCTTTGCGCGACATCACTTCGACCAGCCGCTGGGGCTGCGCATAGGGCAAAGGCCGCAATAACACCGCATCCACAATGCTGAAGACCGTCGTGTTCGCCCCAATCCCCAGCGCCAGCGTGATGATCACCACCGCCGCAAATCCTGGCGACTTCCGCATCTGCCGCAGCGCGTACGCCCCATCCCGCCGCAGATTCTCGATCAGCGGCACTCCCTCCCGCATCCGCACCGTCTCCCGCACCTGCGTTACGTCGCCAAAATCCCGCATCGCTTTCCTCCGCGCCTCTTCCGTGCTCATCCCGCGCCGCCGATACTCCTCCGCCGCCATCTCCAGATGCGCCCGCAGTTCATCGTCCAGATCGCGGTCCAGCTTCTTTCGCCGAAACATTGCCGCACCCCGGCTCCAGAACGTCTTCAGTCCGCTCATGACTCCACTTTCACGCCCGCCCAGCGTCCAATTCTGTGCTCTGTGCTCTGTGCTCTGTGCTCTGTGCTCTGTGCTCTGTGCTCTGTGCTCTGTGCTCTGTGCTCTGTGCTCTGTGCCTGTGTCTGTGCTGTGCCCTGATCACTGATCACTGTTCACTGTTCACTGACCACTGTTCACTGCACCGTCAAAAACCGCGCCATCGTCGCCGCCACCCGCTCCCAACTCTCCGTCTCTTTCTCGATCTGTGCCTTCCCCGTTTTCGTCAGCGCGTAATACCGCGCCCGCCGCCCGTGCTCGCTCGTCCCCCAGTCGGCCCGGATCCATCCCCGCTGCCGCAGCCGCAGCAGCGCCGGGTAAATCGTTCCCTGGTTCAGCCGCAGCGCCTGCTCGCTGATCTGCTCGATCCGTCGCGCGATCCCGTAGCCGTGCTGCGGCCCCATTGTCTCCAGCGTCTTCAGCACCATCAGGTCCAGCGTGCCCTGCAATACATCCCGCTTGTCCTCGCCCACGTGCCCTCCTGTTGGATCTCTACAGATACTACCGTCTCCATTAGAATGTCAACAGGTAGCCGGATTTCTTTTATCGAAAGATAGTGAAACCTCGAGACCCTGATCCTCGTCTCAGCGCCTCAAGCGGGAGTACTTTTGTACTTGCCGGCACATCGCTTCCCGGCGCTTCACTGCGCCACACCGGGCGGCCCCGTTACTGGCAAATGAATCTCCCTTCCTGTAATCTGGTAAACGCCCAGCGTGGGTCGTCTGGAGGTGTAGTTCTTTGGCGGAAGTTCGCATTCAGGAAGGCGAACCGCTTGAAAACGCATTGCGCCGGTTTAAACGCAAGGTCCAGCAGGAAGACATTATTAAGGAAGTCAAACGTCATTCCTTCTACCTCAAACCCGGCGAAAAGCGACGCGTGAAAGAAGCGCTGGCGCGGAAGCGGAATCGTAAGAAGGCTCGTAAAGAGCAGGATTAATCACCGAACCGGTCTGTTCAGGTCCCCAGACTCCGACAGATCTGAGCCTTTGCCGGCGCGATGCCGGCGGGGTGGAGGGCCAACCCTCACCAGCGCCCAGTTCGCGCTATTGAGTTGCCAGGCCGGTTTGTACCATTTTTTTTGCCGCCCATTCCCAGGGAATTGGGCTTGTTTTGGTGTTGTTCTTCGCCGCAGCCTCAATGCGGCTGGGTAGCCATCGAGAGATGGCCCTCCAGGATTGTTGCTCCTGCCAGGGCCGCTGTTCTCGAACCGCCCCCAGGGCCCCTTAACCAATTCATGAAGTACCACGCCGTTTGCAATCCGGCGTGTCGCAGCAAGCCGGTATCCGCATTTCTGGATGCCGGGCGATCCGGGCGCGCCGTCAGTTGGGGCGCTGTTAGAGCGGGTGCTTCGGGCAAAGGCGAGGGAAGCATGGAATTCGTCGATAAAATTCTCAAATGCGCCGACTGCGGGACCGATTTTGTCTTCACAGCCGGAGAACAACTCTTCTTCTTCGACAAACAGTTCAAGAACGATCCCAAACGCTGTAAGCAATGCAAGGCCAAACGCGCTTCCGGCTCTGGCTCCGCCCGCCCCGAGACGCGTACCGTCTGCTCGGAGTGCGGAACGGAAACCACCGTCCCCTTCAAGCCCACCCAGGGCCGTCCGGTTCTCTGCCGCAGCTGCTTCCAGCAGAAACGAACGCTAAGCCAGGCCAGCTAGCCCCGAACCACTCCCCCGGTTCGGCTCCGTTCGGCTCCCGCATCGTTCAAGATTGTTCAGTAGAGAATCGTGTGCCGCGCCCGCCATGGGTGCGCCGATCTGCCCTCTGACGGCTGTTCCTGAACGCTGAACGCTATCCGCTGAACGCTGCCTTACCGCGCATCCGCCAGCTTGCGTGGCTTCTTCGCCGCTGCCTGCGCCACCCGCACTGCGGCCAGCTTGCTCTCTTTCCGCTTCTTGTCCTCGTGCGCCACCAGCATCGCCTCGATCTGCCGCAGCAGATCCTGCGTGTTCATCGGCTTCACCAGAACCTTGTCCGTGTCTGAGGTCGTTTGCCAATCCGCATCCTTCGGCGGATACGCCGTCAACATCGCCACCGCCGGCCGGTTCACCGCCTTTTTCGCCGCCGCCGCCACTTCCTCGCCCGCCGTCTCGCTCTCCATGCGCAGATCCGTAATCACCATGTGGTATTCGTTCGCCTTCAGCCGCTGCTTGGCTTCCCGCCCCGAAGCTGCCGTCTCCACATCGAACCCGCTGATCTCCAGCACCGCTTTCAAAGTCAGCAAAATCGCAAGATCGTCATCGACTAGCAGAATGCGTCGTTTCATATCGAACTCCTGGTTCCAAAAACCCGTCCCGTATCGCTGGATCGTACACCAAAAAAATGAAATAAGCCTCTGAGACGATGCGAGTCCGGCCAGCGCCGGACCCCTTCCCGTCTCCCGTTGATACACTGAGCAACGTGGCAGAATATCACGTCGAAAACTTTGGCTGCCGCGCCAGCCGCGCCGATGGTGAGGCCATTGCCGCCGGGCTGCGCCACAACGGCCTTGCGCCCGCCGAAGCCCCTGCTTCAGCCCATGTTGTCATTGTAAATACCTGCAGCGTCACCGCCGAGGCCGACCGCCAGGCCCGTGCCTGGATCCGCCGCGTCCGCCGCCAGAACCCCGCCGCCCGCCTCATCGTCACCGGATGCTACGCCCAGCGCGCCCCTCAGGAACTCGCCGCCCTGCCCGAAGTCGACGCCGTCATCGGCAACAGCCACAAATCGATGGTCGCCGACGTCGCCCTCAACTTCGCTGCCACGTGTGAAGAGACTGTCATCCCGACCGGAGCGCGCCTGCATTTGGCGCGTGTAGCGGAGGGACCTGCTTTTGTTCCTCTCTCTTCACTCGCTCCGAAAATCCTCCACGACGACGCCTTCGCCCACTCCGAGCTGGCCGCGCTCCCCTTCGCCCCCGACGCCCACCAGACCCGCCCCAACCTCAAAGTGCAGGATGGATGCGGCAATCGCTGCTCCTTCTGCATCATCCCCACCACCCGCGGGCCCTCGCGCTCCATCCCCCTTGCCACCTCCCTCGACAATGTCCGCCGCTTCGTCGATCAAGGTGGAAAAGAGCTGGTCTTGTCGGGAATCAACCTCGGCCGCTGGGGACGCGACCTCCAACCCATGCAGCGTTTCGAAGACCTGGTCGCCGCGATCCTGCGCGAAACCATCCTCCCGCGCCTCCGCCTCAGCTCCATCGAGCCCATGGACTGGTCCCCCGACCTCCTCGCCCTCTACCGCGAATTTGCGGTTGATCGGGATCCGAGCGCATCCATCCACTCGGGCAACGGCACCCTCCCCGCCACAGCGACACTATCCGCTGTCCGCTATCCGCTATCCGCTGCTTTTCCGCGTCTCTGCCGCCACGCCCACCTTCCCCTCCAGTCCGGTTCTGACGCGATCCTCCGCCGCATGTACCGCCGCTATCGCCCGTGGCACTATGCCGAGCGGCTCGCCGCCATTCGCGAGCTTCTTCCCGACGCCGCCATCGGCGCCGACGTCATGATCGGCTTCCCTGGCGAAACCGACGCGCTCTTCCGAGAAAGCTATCGCTTCATCGCTGCGCAGCCTTTCACCTACCTCCACCTCTTTCCGTTCTCCGCGCGCCCCAGCACGCCCGCCTGGGATCTCCACCGCCAGAACCCCGTTCCCGCCCGCGCTGTGCACGAACGCATGGCCGCCCTCCGCGACCTCATCGCAGAAAAGTCCCAGGCCTTCCGTTCGCGCTTCCTCGGCCGCACGCTCTCCGCCGTCACCATCGAGCCTGGCCCCGACCCAGCAACCACCGCCGCCGTCACTGACAACTTCCTCAAGCTCACCCTCGACGAACCCATCCCCGCCAATCGCCTCGTCTCCGCTCGCATCACCGCGCTCACCCCCGACGGTCTCCGCGGCACACTTGCCTCCTGAACATTCCCGCGCCGAAATCCTCTCCGCAGTTCGCAAAATCCCTGTACCCTGTCACCCATGGACGCCAGCGAAGCCAACGAACTTCAGGAGCAGCATGAACACGCCGCAGGGGAACCCAGCCTGCACCCCGTCAGTTTCACCATCAGTGTGCTGGCGGTAGTCGTCGCCATCGTCACCGTCCTCGGCCATCGCTCGCACACCGAGGCCGTGCTCTTCCAGGCCCGCGCCACCGACGAGTGGAACCTCTACCAGGCCCACAAAATCCGGCAGTACGATACCCAGCTGATCTCCGACATGCTCGCTACGCTGCCCATCCGCGATCAGGCCGCCGCCAACAAGATCACCGACGGTTACAAGGCTCACCTGCAGAAGTGGAACCAGGACCTCGCCGACACCGAAGTCGCCGCCCGCGAGCAGGAAGAAGAGGTCCACAAAGCCGAGCATCGCGCTGACCGCTTCGACCTCGGCGAAGCTCTCCTCGAAATCGGCCTCGTCATCACCTCCATCACCCTGCTCACCCGCCAGCGCGGCTATTGGTATATGGGCATGGTCTTCGGCTTCGCCGGCATCGTCGCCACCGCCCTCGGCTTCATCCACTTCGGCTGACAAGCGTCCCGCTCGAGCAAAGTATCCGCACGGCAGCGCGCGCTTTTCTATCCGCTGTCCGCTGGTTTTTACCCGCTATCCGCTCAGCGAACCCGCAGTCTATGATGTCTCGGTCGAGAATTCTCGCCCCTCGGAGCCTTCCATGAAGTCTGCGTCGCGCTTCCCGCGCTTTGTCGCCCTCGTCGCCTGCCTGCTCCTCGCCTACTGCGCCACCCTCCGCGCCCAGCACCCCACCGGCGACCTGAAGATTTTCTTCATCGACGTGGAAGGTGGCCAGTCCACCCTCTTCGTCACCCCCGACCACCATTCCCTCCTCATCGATACCGGCTGGCCCGACTACCAGGGACGCGACGCCGACCGCATCGCCGCCGCCGCCAAACGTGCCGGCCTCGACCACATCGACGACGTCCTCCTCACCCACTACCACGTCGACCACACCGGAGGCGTCCCCCAACTCGTCGCCCGCATCCCCGTCGGCACCTTCATCGATCACGGTCCGTTGCGTGAACCCGGCGACAAACCCACCGCCGACGCCTTCGCCGCCTATCAAAAAGTTCTTGCCACCGGAAAATACGGCCACATCGTCGCCAAGCCCGGCGACCGGCTCCCCATCCCAGGCTTTTCCGGCCTCGTCCTCACCGCCGACGGCGTCTTCATCGATCACCCGCTCCCCGGGGCCGGCCAGCCCAACCCCTTCTGCAAAGATTCCGCGCCCCGTCCCGCGGACCAGACCGAGAATGCCCGCTCCCTTGGCACCCTCATCACCTGGGGCAGGCTCCGCATCCTCGACCTCGGCGACCTCACCTGGGACAAAGAAATGGCCATGATGTGTCCCACCAATGTCATCGGACACATCGATATCCTCATCGTCTCCCACCACGGCTGGAATCAAAGCTCCAGCCCCGCCCTCGTCGACGCCATCACCCCCCGCGTCGCCATTATGGATAACGGCGCAACCAAGGGCGGGTCGAAGCCCACCGTCGAGACCATCCGCAAAATCCCCGGCCTCGAAGCCGAGTGGCAGCTCCACTACTCTGAAGAAGCCGGCCCCGACAATCCCCCCGACCCCTTCATCGCCAACCTCCACGGCCCCGATACCGGCTTTGGCCTCGAATTGACCGCTTCCCCACGAGGCAGTTTCTCCGTCTACAACCCCCGCACCCAAAAGACGATAGACTACGCCGCCCACTGAAAAGCAGGAAAAAGGCCTCAGAAGCCTCTCAACGCTGTCCGCCGAACGCTGAACCCTATCCTTTGGTATCCTTCAGCGGAGCGCCGTTCGTCTTCTCTTTCCGAGGAAAAGCGTGCCGGGTCAACAGGAAGTGCGATGGTCACAACTCAAAGTGGGCGTGCTGGTCATTGTCGCGCTCTCCGCCCTTGCTGCGCTCATCTTCCTCATGTCCAACACCACCGGCGGCTTCTGGTCCGGTCACCTCATGGTCCGCTCCTACTTCGAGAATTCCGCTGGACTCAAAATCGGCGCCCCGGTGAGCCTTGAGGGATTTACCGTCGGTAGCGTTACGGGCATCCGTATTGTCCCCGACCGCAAACTAACCCCGGTTGAAGTCACCATGCGCATCAATAAGAAGTATCAGTACGGCATTCGCCAGGACTCAAAAACCAGCCTCACCACCCTCGGCGTCCTCGGCGACACCGTCGTCGACATCGACAGCAAGTTCGCAACCGCCGGCCTCGTGCAGAACAACACCGAGCTCCCCACCACCGAAACCCCCAACCTCCAGGACGTTATTCAGGCCAGCCAGGGTACCATCCAGCGCCTCGACACCATCCTCGATCAGGTCAATCTGATTGCCAACAGCCTCAATTCGAAAAACGGCTCCATCGGCCTGCTCATCAACGATCCCACCCTCTATAAGAAAGCCCTCACCACCCTCAACGAGCTCTCCTCCATCATCGACGACGTCAACAACGGGCAAGGCTCCGTCGGGAAGCTGCTGAAGGATGACACTATGTACAACCGCCTCAACAGCATGATTGCCAAAGGCGACGACATCACCACGAAGCTCGACGAAGGCCAGGGAAGCATGGGCAAGCTCCTCAAAGACGACACCCTCTACAACGAGCTCAAAGAAACCACCCACAACCTGAACCAGATCACCGCCTCCATCAACTCCGGCCAGGGCAGTCTCGGCATGCTCACCAAAGATCCCAAAATGGCCGACAAGCTCTCTGACACCATCAATAAGCTCGATTCCGTCCTTACCCAGATCAACGAAGGCCAGGGCAGCATCGGTGCGCTCCTCAAAGACCGCAAGCTCTACGACAACGCCGACAAAGTCATGACCGATACCAGCGACCTCGTCACCGCCATCCGCAAAGACCCCAAGAAGTACCTCACCTTTCACGTCAAAATCTTCTGAGTCACCCGCGCGTTGCTCGGAAGCAAAGCTCCGCATCCTGTCCCCTGCACCCTGTCCCGTGTCTTTCTCCCCGTGTTATCGTTTTTGCACACATTTCACCGCGGTTTCCCCCGTCACCGCCTTCCTGAGGATTCCAATGCGCATCGTTCACTCTGCCGGCTTTCGAGCCTTCCGGTCCCATGCCTTAACGCTTCTGCTTTGCAGCCCCTTCGCCCTTTCCGCCCAGCAGTTCCTCTCCGCTCCCGACGCCTCCCAGGCGCCGGTCGAGCCAAAGGCGATCCACAGCTTCGACCTCGACGCCATCGACAAGTCCGCCGACCCCTGCACCGACTTCTATCAATTCGCCTGCGGCAACTGGCGTAAGAACAACCCCATCCCCAGTGACCAATCCCGCTGGGGCCGCTTCAATGAGCTCTCCGAGCGCAATCGCTACCTCCTCTATGTCGACCTCAAAAAGGCCGCGGATTCTCCCTCGACCCCGCTACAGCGCAAGTACGGAAACTTCTTCGCCGCCTGCATGGATACCGGCCTCGCCGACAAGCTCGGCGACCAGCCCCTCCTTCCCCTCTTCGCCCGCATTGACGCGATCAAAGACAAGAAGGACATCGCCGCTGTCGCCGCCGATCTCGACTCAAAAACCCCCACCGGCATCTTCTTCCGTTTCGGCGTCGAGCAGGACCAGAAAGATTCCACCCAACAGATCGAGGCCCTCAGTCAGGGTGGCCTCACCCTCCCTGACCGCGACTACTACATCCAGGACGATCCGCATATGAAGGAGATTCGCGACCAGTATCGCGCCTACATCGTCGCCGTCCTCAAACTCACCGGCGCAACCGAAGACCAGGCGACGACCCAGGCCGGCCAGATTCTCGACATTGAAACCGCACTGGCCAAGGGCGCCACCCCGCGCGTTGAGCTCCGCGATCCCGACAAGCGCTACCACATCATGACCTTCGCCGATCTCGACCAGCTCGACCCTAACTTCACCTGGTCTGCTTATTTCACCGGCATCAATGCCCCCAAAGTTGACAGCCTGAACGTCGGCCAGCCCGACTTCTTCAAAGCGGAAAGCCAGGTCATCTCTGACCAGAGCCTCGATGCTCTCAAGGCCTACCTCAAATTCCACGTCATTAATGGCGTGGCCGCATGGCTCTCCCAGCCTTTTGCGGATGCCAGTTTCGACTTCTTCCAGAAAACCCTCCAGGGCCAGGCCGAACAAACGGCCCGCTGGAAGCGCTGCACCGCCGTCACCGATCGTGCCCTCGGGGAAGCCGTCGGCCAGGACTGGGTCAAAGAAAACTTCCCGCCCCAGGCCAAACAGAACATGGAGCAGCTCGTCGCCGCCCTCAAGAAAGCCCTTGCCGCCGACATTCAGTCCCTGCCCTGGATGACTGACGACACCAAAAAACAGGCTGAGGCCAAGCTCGACGCCTTCCGCCAGAAGATCGGCTATCCCGACAAGTGGCGCGACTATTCTAAATTCGCCGTTACCCGCGCCAACTTCGTCGAAGACCTCGACCACTCCTCTGAATTCCAGTTCAACTATGAACTCAACAAGGTCGGCAAGCCTGTCGACGAAAAAGAGTGGGGCATGACCCCGCCCACCGTCAATGCCTACTACAACCCGCCCCAGAACGACATCAATTTCCCCGCCGGCATCCTGCAGCCCCCCTTCTACGAATTCAGCAAGGACCCCGCTGTCAACTTCGGCGGCATCGGCGTCGTCATCGGCCATGAGATGACCCACGGCTTTGACGATGAAGGCAGCAAGTACGACGGCCAGGGGAACGTCAAACCCTGGTGGACCGAAGCCGACCGCACCGCCTTCGACCAGCGCCTCAAGTGTGAGATCGACGAATACTCAAGCTTTGAGCCCGTTCCTGGCGTCCATCTCAACGGCAAGCTCACCCTCGGCGAAAATACTGCCGACAACGGCGGCATCCGCATCGCCTGGCAGGCCTTGCTCGCCACCCTCGCCCAGCAGGGCAAGAGCATCGACGAAAAAATCGACGGCTATACCGAAGCCCAGCGCTACTTCATCTCCTTCGCGCAGATCTGGTGCGAGAATCGCACTGAGCAGGTCTCCCGCGTGGCCGCCAAAACCGACCCCCACTCCCCCGGCATGTTCCGCGCCAACGGCACCGTCCGCAATTTCGACGAATTCGGCAAAGCCTTTGGGTGCCATGTCGGCCAACCTATGATGCCCGACGACGCTTGCCGAGTCTGGTGACGCGCGTCTAATGCTCCAGAGCCCGAACCCCCGCTTCCCCCAGCGGCGGTTCCGCTCCCCGCATTCGCGGCGCAATGCCCCCGTTCCATTTACAATGGTCCGGGATTATCCATACAGCTTGTCGTGGCCGCCTTCCCCGGCGGCCCGGCGTGAAGGAAGCGCATGAAGTTCAGGAAATTCGGCCGGATCACTCTGGCCCTGGCGGCATCCCTCCTCATCGGATTTGGGACTCAATCCTGCCATTACGACTACACTGAGGCCTACATTATCGTTACCGGCTCGCAGTACAACCAGGTTGCCTCGTATCGCGAAGACAACGAGACTGGCGTCCTCCACGCCGCCCCCCATGATCCCCTCAGCTCCGGCGGCTCCAACCCCATCCGCGCCCAGTTGCTCACCGGCGGCCGCTACGTCTATGTGCTGAATCAGGGCAAACCCACCACAGCTGCCGATGGAACCATCACCTGGACCGGCGCCAATGTCTCCCTCTTCAGCATTGGCGGCGACGGCGGTATGGCTTTCCAGCTCTCCTATCCCAGTCAGGGCTTTGGTTCGCTCCGCCTCGCCCTCAGCACCGGCGGCACGTTTCTCTATGTCCTCGATGAGTACCAGCCGGGAACCACTCCCAGCACCACCGCCGCATCCCCCTCCATCAGCGCCGCCACTCCGTGCTACGACTCTGCCAGCGGCGTCTATCGTCCCGCCGGCGACGTCACCGTGTACAGCATCGATTCCTCCACCGGCCGGCTCTTCCTCCTCCAGAATCAGCAGCAGCAGACCGCGCAGGGTAGCCCGCTTTCCTACTTCCCCATCGGCTGTTTCCCCATCGACTTCCATCTCGCCGCGAGCTACCTCTACACCGCCGAGGCCAGCGATCCCGCTACCGGCAACACCCAGGTGGTCTACGCTTATAACGCCGCCACCACCGGCCAGCTCCTCCAGGTTCCGGGGGGCGCGCAGCCCATCACCGGCGCTCAGAACATCTCCGTCATTGGCGGCAGCGCCAACGGCTCCTGGATCTACATCCTCGATTCCGGCGCCAACATGATCTACTCCTTCACTCAGGGTGGCAATGGCCTGCTCTCCGCCATTACTGGTGGTGCCTTCCCCAACTTCTCCGGAGCGGCCGGCATGTCCGCGCTCACCACTGACAGCGGCTCCAAGTTCCTTTACGTCGCGAACACGCAGTCCCCCGGTCTCAATCAATCCGGCAGCGTGATCTCCGCCTTCAACATCACCGGCAATACCGGAGATCTCACCACTCTCCCCCCCGGCTACTTCGGCACCGGATCCTCTCCCGTTTGCATCTTCGAGGATCCCTCGCACCAATACCTCTACACTGCGGACGCAGGTTCCAGCACAGTCACCGGCTCGCTGATCGATCCCAACACCGGCATCCTGAGCAACCTCCGCAAAGGCTCCACGTTTGCCACGGTCGGAACCCCGACCTGGTGCCTCTACAGTTCCAATTTAGACTGATGCGCGCAGGACTCCGGAACAGGCAGTTGAAGCACCCTGGCGCGAGGCTCCTGGCCGCCGCGTCCATGGCAGCCCTGTCTCTGCTCATCCTTTCCTGCGGCGCCAGCAATACCGTCGACTTCCTCTACGTCACCAGCAACCTCCAGAGTCCCGGCCAGATCAACGCCTACGAAGTCAATTCCGAGTCCGGCGCCATTCACCAGATCGCCGACTCCCCTTACCCCTCCGGCGGCCGCAATCCCGTCTATGAAGTGGCTTCCCCCAACGGGCTCAACCTCTACGTCGCCAATCATGACGACAACACCATCGTGGAGTACGCCATCGGCACCGACGGCAAACTCTATCCGCTGACGACCACCAATACTCCCGGAACAGAGCCGGTCGCCCTTGCTGTCAATTCCTCCGGCACCGCCCTCTACGTCCTCGACTATTACGCTCCCGCCGCTCCCGGCCAGCCCTCGTACACCGACCTCAATCCCGGTCCCGGCGCGCTCATCGTCTATCCCATTAACACCAACGGATCTCTCGGAACAGCGCTCAGCATCGGTGCCGCCAATTACTTCCCCGTGCAGTGCTTCCCCACGAATCTCACCGTCACCCCCAACGGAAACTTCGTCTACGTCACCAATACCAACGCCGTCGTCGTCACCACCTCGCCTCCGGTTACCGGAACCGTCCCCATGCTTCCCGCTTCCTGCCCGTCCTCCGGCACCGTTTCCGCCTTTTCGGTCACCGCTTCGGCGGTCACCCCGGTGGCCGGCAGTCCATTCTCCACAGGCTCCGCCTCCGAACCCACCGGTATCCTCGCCGATCCCCGCAGCGGATCCCTTTACGTCACTGACAGCGCTCTCAACCAGCTCTACACCTATTCGATTCAGTCCAGCGGCGCGCTTTCCCTGGCATCCACCGTCGCTACCGGCACCATGCCCATGGGCGCCACCATCGTCCCTGGCGCCTCCGCCCCGTTCCTTTACGTGACTAACTTCAAAGACGGCTCCATCAGCATTTACTCGCTCAGCTCCGCAGGGCCTTCGCTCGTCGCAACCAGCAACGCCGGTTCCTCCGGTCCTCTCTGCGTTCTTGCCGATCCCAATACCCATCGCTTCCTCTACACCGCCGACTACATCGGCGGCACCGTCGGCGGCGCCGAGTTGAATCCATCCACCGGAACCCTCATCACCAATCAGGGTTCCCCCTACGTTTCGTCGGGTCAGCCCACCTGCGTGGCCGCCATTACTCACGCGGGCGGCAACAAAAACGGGTTATAAGCGGCGTCTATGAGCCTTTCCGCCCACAGCATTTCCCCGGCTCCCCCGCCGGATTCTAGAATGGAACGAAGTTCCCGCGAGGGACGAAGGAACAGCATGAAGTTTGCGAGAATCGGTCAGACTTTACTGGCCGTGGCAGCGTCTCTGGCTCTCGGCTCCGGCATCACCTCGTGCAGCCCCAGCCAGACCATCGACTATCTCTTTGTCACCTCCAACAGCGCCGGCGCCGGTGGCAATGGCCAGGTCAGCTCCTGGCACGTCGATTCCGAATCGGGCGCCATCAGCCAGGTGGCCGGCTCGCCCGTTTCCTCCCAGGGCGCCAACCCCGTCGCCGAAGTCGCTTCGCCCAGCGGCCAGTATCTCTACGTCGCCAATCACGGCAGCAATAACGTCGCGGAGTTCATCATCGGCACTGACGGCCAGCTCTCCTTTGGCCACACCTACTCCACGCCCGGCTCCGAGCCCACTGCCCTCGCCATCAATAACGCCGGCACCCTGCTCTTTGTCCTCGATTTCTACTCACCCGGATTCACCGACGCCGCTCCCGGTCCCGGCGCGCTCGTCGTCTTTCCCATCAATGCCGACGGTACCCTCGGAACCCCGGTCGCCTCCGGCGGCCAGTCCTACACGACATTGCAGTGCTTCCCCACCGGAGTGGTCGTCGCGCCGAACGGCAGCTTCGCCTACGTCTCCAACACCAACGCCGTCGTCGTCACCACCTCGCCGCCCAGCACGTCGACGCCGCCTCCCACGCCCGCCACCTGCCCGAAGAACGGAACCGTCGCTGGCTTCTCCGTCAGCTCCTCTGGCGTGCTCGCCGCCGTGCCTGGCAGCCCGTTCTCCGCCGGAACCACACCCACCGGCATCGCCGTCGATGTGACGAGCCGCTTTCTCTACACCACTGACAGCGTGCAGAACCAGCTCATCGCCTACGAAATTCTCGCCGGAGGCGCCCTCCAGCCGCTGACCAACGGCCCCTTCACCACTGGAACTTTCCCCGTCAACCTGGTGGTCGACCCCCGCGACAAATACCTCTACGTCAGCAACTACAACGCCTCCACCGTCAGTGCGTTTACCATCTCCCAGGCCTCCGGTCAGCCCTCCGCCCTGGCCGCCAACACCTTCGATACGCGCGACCCCGGCCCCACCTGCATCCTTGTCGATCCGGCGTTCGGCCGTTTCGTCTATGCCTCGCTGTCTCAGTTCAATGCTGTGGCTGCTGCGACGCTCAATCCGAATACCGGAGAACTCTCCAACGTCCAGAATTCTCCCTATTCCGTCACCGGCACCGCAACCTGCGTCGCCGCCGTCGCCCACGGCAACCATGCCACCCAGTACGTTTCCTCAACCGCCGGCCAATAACCAGCACCGACAAAAATAAAGGCCGCCCACCAGGCGGCCTTTTTTGCTTGGTCTCAGCTTTGCTGATCGTTCTTCGCTCGCCTCTCGCTCGCCCTTAGCTCGGTTCTGTCTCGCTTTTGGCTAAACGCTTCTCGCTAAAAGTTCCTCGCTAAATGTTCCTTGCTAAACGTTTCTCGCTCGTTTTTAACTCGCTTTTCGCTAAACGCGTCTCGCTAAAAGTTTCCCGCTAAAAGTTTCCCGCTAAACGTTCTTCGCTTGTCTCCCGCCGGCCTGCTCCCGCCATTGCTCCTCGTTCACCCCCATCGCCAGCAGCCACAGCATCGGCAACGCTTCCGCGGCGAGACCGACTGCCGTGTTGTACGGCGTCAGACGGAAGGCCAGCGCCGGCAACAGATAAAGCAGCCAGACCAATCCTGCGAAAGCCATCAGCACTCCCAGAATGCGAGGCAGAAACGTCGACCGCAACATAACGAATCCAAGCACCACGCAATAAAACCCGTGGAAAGCCATCCCAAGGTTCACGCCATGCCTCTGCAGCTGCAGCGCCTCACAGAGCAGCCCCGCAAGCCCGAAAAACACAAATACCCACGAGAGCCTCTTCTTCACCACCCGGAAAATTCCATACAGCAGCAGCACCACAGCGATGTAGCACGACACTGGAACCACCACCGCCGCGAAGAATCCCAGCCGTCCGCGAAAAACAAACTCGGCACACACTGCCGTCACAACGCTGACCAGATACAACCCTCCCGCGAGCCTGGCCTGCAGGCGCGGTGACATCTCTCCCTTACTCTTCGTCATCTCCTCACCTCGGCTGCTCATAGTCCTTTCTCCTTCCGAAATTCTCGCACCACCTCTGCCGGATCGCGATGATCCCCGTCCACCGCCTCGTTCATCGCCTGCATCTCTTTCGCGCTGATTCTTCCCGCCAGCTCCGCCAGCGCGTTGGCGATCTGCGGCCACCGCTCCAGCGCCTCCGCCCGAACCAGCGGCACCGCCTGATACGGCGGAAAATAGTGCCGGTCGTCCTCGAGCACCGTCAGCCCCAGCGCTTCGATCGGCCCATCCGTCGAGTTCGCCGCGATCATGTCCACCTGATGCGCCTCCAGCGCCCGGTACAGCAGCCCTAAATCCATCGTCCGCGGCGGCCCGTCGAATTTCAATCCATACGCCGCGCTCAACCCCCGCAGCCCATCCGGTCGCTGCTCGAATTCGTACCCCACTCCCAAATGCCACTGCGGCGTGTAGGGCGCCGCCTCGCTCAGCGTCGTCAGGTGCAGCCGCCGCGCGTCGTCTCCGCGAATCACCATGGCGAACGTATTCTCAAATCCCAGCGGCGGTCCCACCGCAATGTGATACTTCGACTGATACATATTCCGCACCGTCGCCAGCACCCTCGCCGGGTCCCGATCCACCGGCTGCTTCAGGATCGCCGTCAGCGCCGTCCCTGTATATTCCACATAAGCATCAATCCGCCCCGCCAGCATCGCCTGCTGGCAAATGTAACTGCCGGCCAGATAAAACCGCCGCTCCACCTTCAGATTCGTCTTCGCTTCGATCTCCTGCGCCAGCAGCTCTCCCAGCACCACCTGCTCGGTGAAATTCTTTGCCCCAATCACCGGCCGATCCGCGCGCGGCGGCGAACATCCCGCCAAAAGTACGCAAAATGTCACCGTGACCGTGACAAATATCCGTCTCACGCCGCCGTCCCAGGCCCCGGAATCCGATACCACCGCTCCATCAGCCCCAGCGCCCCATCGCACCCCAGCGCCAGCAGCGCCGCCGGTATCGCCCCGGCCAGCACCAGCCGATTATCCACCGACGCCACGCCTCGAAAAATCAGCTCTCCTAACCCTCCCGCACCCACCGCCGCCGCAATCGTCGCAATCCCCACGCACGTCACCGTCGCTGTCCGCAATCCTGCCAAAATAAACGATGCTGCCAGCGGCAACTCCACCTTGAAGAACCGTTGCGCGTCTGTCAGCCCCAGCGCCCGCGCTACTTCAATCAGCGACCGGTCGATCCCCTGAATCCCCGCATACGTGTTCCGCAAAATGGGCAGCAGCGCATACGCCGTCAGTGCGATGATCGCCACTCGCGCCGCGCGCTCCCCCAGCCACGGCAGCGGCAGCAGAAATCCAAACATCGCCAGCGACGGAATCGTCTGCAGCACATTTGCTACTCCAATCACCGGCTTCGCCCATCGCGGCCGCCGCGTCAGCCAAACCCCCACCGGCACTGCAATCGCCGTCGCAAACAGCATCGCCGCTCCCGTCAGCCACAGATGCTCCACCGTCAGCTCGGCAATCTCCCCGCCGTACTGCGCCAGAAATCCGCTCATGCCCCCTTCTCCTCAGTCCGTTCCTCAGCCCGCTCCTCGCCGCGATGAAACGCCCGCACATATTCCTCGACCTCCGCTTGCTGCGAACGCAAAAATTCCTCCGGCTCCAGATTCGCCGCCAGCTTGCCATCACTCAGCAGCACAATCCGATCCGCCAGATACAGCGCCTCATCCAGATCGTGCGTCACCAGCAGCACCGTCTTCTTCAGCCGCGCCATCAGCCCGCGCATCATGTCCTGCATCTCCGCCCGGGTCAGCGGATCGAGCGCCCCAAACGGTTCATCCATCAGCAGCACGCCCGGCTCCGCCGCCAGCGCCCGCGCCAATCCCACCCGCTGCCGTTGCCCACCCGAGAGCTGATGCGGATACCGCCCCGCAAACTCGTCCGGCTCCAGCCCCACCGCGTGCAACAACGCATGACTGCGCCGCACCCGCTCTGCGCGCGGTCGGCCCTCCGCCTCCAGCACCAGCGCCACATCGCGCTCCGCCGTCATGTGCGGAAACAATCCCGTCTCCTGAATCACATACCCGATGCTGCGCCGCAACGCAATCAGATCCGCGTCGCGTACGCTTCTGCCCCCCACCAGCACATCGCCGCTCGTCGGCTCCACCATCCGGTTCACGGTCCGCAGCAGCGTCGTCTTGCCCGCCCCGCTCCGCCCCAGCACCGCCGTCGTCGTGCCCTCTTCCACCGCGAGCGAAACCCCATCCAGCAGCAGCCGCCCCTCCGCCGTCGCAAAGCCCACGTTGCGAAATTCGATCGCCGCGCTCATCGCCCGCATTCAGTGTAGGGGCGAAACAGTTCCAACGCGTCGCGCCGCACCACGCCAGGCACTCGACCCAAAAGAAAGAGCCTCGCATTGCGAGGCTCTTTCTGCTCCCAGCTCCCGGCTACAGGCTCCCCCTCACTTCCCCACCACAATCACCTCAAAGCTCCCCGGCACCATCGTCGGCCTCGGCCGCGGATTCTCCGGCGTCGCCGCTGGCCGCGGTCCAAACTCCGCCGTCACCAGGTACAAATGCGATCCATCGGGATCCATCGCCATCGTCCGTGCCCCGCGTTTCGTCGCGAGATCCTGGACCACTGTGTAATGATCCGGGTCGTCCTCATGAACCACCGTCAGCGTCCCCGCGCCATTCGAGCTGAACGCGAATTGATCCGCCGCCGAGAACCGCGCCGCATCAGGACCATCCCCAATCGTCGGCGTCGCCACCACTTTGCCGCTCTCCGTATCCACCACCGCCATCTTCCCGTCGCATACCGCGAACAACCGATGATGCGCCCGGTCGATCGCCAGCCCCGACGGGCCTTCGCACGGTGCAATCGGCCACGTCGCCACCACCGTGTGCGCCTTCGCGTCCAGCTTCACAATCTCGCTCTTGTCCTCGATGTTGTCGTACACAAACCCAGCCGCGTCGGAAACCGGAAACTCCGGCTTGCCCGGCAGCGCCACCGTCGCCACCACTGTATTCGTCGCAGTGTCGATCACCGTTGCGTCGTGGCTGCGCCCGTTGAATGCCCACACCGTCTTTGTCGCCGGATCGAACACCGCCCCGTCCGGTCCCGTCCCCGCCGGAATCGTCTTCTCAATCGTATTCGTCTGCCGGTTGAACTCCGCCACCTGGTTCGCGCCGCCGTCGGTGATGTACCCATGCACACCATCTGACGAAAACACCACGCCGTGCGTCCCGTGCAGCCCCGTAATATCCGCCACCTGCTTGCCCGCGCTCGTATCCACCACAATCACGTGATTGCCGCGCGTCACATACAGCAGCTTCGACTGCGGATCGACAGCCATGTAATCCCATCCGCCGTCGCCGCCGATCTTCCACTCCTGCGTAACGTGAAAAGGGCCGGCCGCGCCACTATTCTGACCGCGCACCGGCCCAGCCGCCATCGCGGCGCCACATAAAATCACCGCGACCGGCGTAACCTTGAGCCAATTTTTCATGACGGGCCTGCCCCCTCTTGACAAGCCCGGCCAGACTACTCCGGGTTCCTGAATTTTCGCTGAAGACCCTTCCCCCGGATTCCGCGCCCGCGTTCCCTTCACCATCACCGTTCATGGAAGCGCCGCAGCGCCTCCTCCACGCGCGCCGCGCTGCGCGGTAGCACCGCATCGCCCGCCAGTCCACTGGTCTCGAGGCTGGCATCGGCAAGGTACCCCACAAACTGACTCGCATTCGCGCGCTTGACGCGCAGTGCCGCCGCCACTGCCGGTTCCACTGCGTGCTGCCCGGTCACCTCCAGCAGCACCATGTCATAACTCCGCCCGTGCATCCGCCCGTCCACTTCTGCATACGTTCCGGCGAATTCCACCGCCAGACCCCGTTCCTGCAGGGCCCGATGCATCGTCAGTCCGTGCCGTTCCGAATCGCTCGCCAGCAGGATCGAAAGATCCGCCTTCGGGCGATCGCTGCGTTCTCCCGATTGGGTCATCATAACGGGCATGTATTCTCCTCTTCCTGGATGAACCACTTGAATTGTCCGTTTTCGCGGCTGCTCATCCTCTCCAGCCCAGGCCCTAACCCACGGCCCGCACGCAAAATTGCTGCGAGGGCAATCGCGAAACAGGCGCGGAGAGGAAATCCCCGCTCCGCGCAGAGGTACAAAAAGCACGACGCCTTCCAAACTCCGGCTCCGCCGTCCACTATCCGGCTAAGCCCCTCATCGCGATGTGTTTGTGGAAATACCGGTCCCAGGACAACCATTCCCTGACCGGTAGTTAGGTGGTGGTAGCCCCCCAAATTTCCCCAGCCCCTACCCGTGGACCCTTTCCCGCCCCGCACGCATCGAAAGCGTGGGTTAAGCTAAATAAACCTCCCACCATGCACGTCGAGCCTCAATTGATTCAGCACCTTGCAGCAATGGTCTCGCCCACCGCTGCCGCCGAAGAGGCTCTCAACTCCACCTACGTCAAGTTCTCCCTGCTCGCCCTCAGCTCCATCTTCTTCCTCGTCGATCCCTTCGCCGCCATCCCCTCCTTCATCGCCATCACCGCTGGCGTCGAGCCCGCCCATCGCCGCCGCATGGCGCGCAAGGCCGCACTCACCTGCTTCATCGTCCTCATTGCCTTTGCCCTGGCCGGCCAGTTCATCTTTTCGCTCTTCGGCATCAAGCTCCCCGCCTTCGAGATCGCCGGCGGCCTCATCCTCATGCTCATCGGCATCGACATGATGGAGGCTCGCCGCTCCCCTACCCAGGAATCTCAGGACGAAACCGAAGAAGCCGCCGCCAAGGAAGACGCCGGCATTGTCCCTCTCGGCATTCCCATGCTCGCCGGTCCCGGAGCCATCTCCAGCGTCATGGTGCTCGTCGGCCAGGCCCCCAATCACTGGCAGATGCTGGCCATCCTCGGCTCCATCACCATCACCGCGGTCGTCAGCTACTTCGTCCTCGCCGGCGCCGATCGCGTCCGCGTCTTCCTCGGCGAAACCGGCATCCGCGTCCTGGTCCGCATCATGGGACTCCTCCTCGTCGCTCTCGCCATGCAGTTCTTCGTCAACGGCCTCACCGACCTCGGCCTCATCCCGCGCCATTAAGGCCGCAACGAACGCCGGCCCTCAGAAGTCCAGCCGCAGAGAGTCGATTAGCATCGAACGGAACGCCGCCGTTGCAGGTTGAATCGGCTCAATCCGAAGAAACCTGCCAAATGTGGACCGAAGAAACCTGCCGAATGTGGAAAAACTGTCAAGCCTTTCGCCCACGGTACTAAAGTGTTGTCTCTCATTCGACACCACTTCCACCACAATACCCTCAAAGTATTTTGGCGGGTTTTATAGCTGGACTTGGTATTCTGATAATAGGGGATAAGAAATAAAAAGGCCGCGCCTGAAGCGCGGCCTTTTCACGCCTGGCGGGCGCAGCTGCAGGATGCCACCTGCACCCGGGGAGTCACTGTCACCCTGTTCCTGTTCCCGACTGCCTGGTCCCTGCTCTTCGAAGGAATCCCGGTGCCTGTCCTGACCTAACCCGGCTGCTCCACCCGCGACCGCCTCTGTAACAAAAGCAGCCGCTTCTATGACAAACACAGCCGCTTGTGTAACCGACACGACCGCTTGTGTAACAAACCCGGCTGCTTGTGTAACAGAGACGGCCGTCTCCCAACTGTTCCGTTTTCAAATACATCCAGCCCGCAGCCTGGTACCGAGCTCGCTACTACCCACCTAACCCCAGTCAAATCAACGACCATCCCGCACCAAGAGGGAGGGGGAGGGGGAGGGGGGGTAGCCTGGCGGCTTCCGGCTGCCAGCAGCAGCAGGTTGTTTCTGAGCACGATGGAGGGTTTCTTGAACACTGGCCACTGGCCACTGATCGCTGCTTCGGAGGGTAATACCTGATTCACGGTACCCGATCACCGCAATGGAATCAGTAGCTTGCTTTTTCGGGAAGGGTGGGGGTAGGGGAGCTACCGCCTACAGGCTACCGGCTGCTTTTGAGGACGATGCAGGGTTTCTTGAACGCTGGCCACTGGCCACTTGGCCACTGATCGCTGCTTCGGAGGGTAATACCCGATTCACGGTACCCAGCAGCCACAATAGAATCATCAACTTGGTACCCTGGGGGAGGGGGGGTGGGCGGTGGGCTACCGGCTACAGGCTACCGGCTCAGAACGATTCCAGAATGTCAGCGACCGCGGCCTGCGCGAATTCCCGTGCCAGCCGCCGCGTTGCCGCCGAGTCTTCCTGGATGTAGCTGGCCAGATCCTGGGTCTGCTCGTATTGCTGACGGAACATATACGACGGATTCTGCCAGATCGTTTTTCCCTGACGATCGACCAGCTCCAGCTTCGTCACGATCGTAATCAGATAGCTCGACGTCTGCCCGGTCGTGTTGTCGTACGTGAGCGGTGAGATCTGGAAAGTCACGATGGTTCCGCGCAGCGTCGCATCGGCGTCCGCATCTTCGCCGGAAACGATGCGATACGAACTCCGGCTGGTGAATTCGCGAATCACCGCCTCGGTAAAGACCGCCTGCGTGTGGTACGACTGCGTGTTGTTCTTAAACGCCGGAATCGCCAGCGTCCGCACGTTGCCAGGCAAATGAACCGCGGAATTGACGGTGTGATAGCCGCATCCGCTCACAAGGAGCAGGGAGAGAAGACCAACCGAGGCAAGGCGCAAACGCATGCTGCCAACATTCTCGCAGATGCGCGCATCCGAACGCACAAAGGAAAAGGGCAGCCCGCAAGCGAGCTGCCCTTCGTTCTGCATCAATCGCGATTTACGCCGGCGATGGACTGCCTTCCGGCAACGTGCCGGTGCGGCCTGTGTCCGGTTTCAGCACCTGCTGCACATCGATGACGCCGGGTCCGCCGCCTGAAGGCCGCAGCGGCGGCAGATCCTTACCCTCGATGAGCGCGCGAATTTCGTTCGCATCGAGCGTTTCCCGCTCCAGCAGTGCAACCGCCAGCCTGTGCATCACCGGCTGATTGGTGTTCAGGATTTCCCACGACGCTTTGTACGCCTCGTCGACCAGACTTCTGACTTCAGAGTCGATCTGCCGCGCCGTTTCTTCTGAGAAGTCGCGGTGCTGGGCAATCTCGCGGCCGAGGAAGATTTGCTCTTCCTTCTTGCCGAAGGTGAGCGGCCCAAGTCGGCTCATGCCGTACTCGCAGACCATCTTCCTCGCCAGATCGGTGGCGCGCTCGATGTCGTTGCCAGCGCCAGTCGTCATCTGCTTGAGGAAAATTTCCTCGGCGATGCGCCCGCCCATCAGAATGGCGAGCTGCGTTTCGAGGTAGTCCTTGGTGACGGTGTGCTTGTCGTCTTCGGGCAGCTGCATGGTCACGCCCAGCGCCATGCCGCGCGGAATGATGGTGACCTTGTGCAGCGGATCGGCGTGCAGGCGCAACGCAGCCACCAGAGCGTGTCCGGCTTCGTGATAAGCCGTGACGCGCTTTTCTTCGTCGGTGAGCAGCATCGATTTGCGCTCAGCGCCCATCAGCACCTTGTCCTTGGCCTGCTCGAAATCGAGCATCAGGACCGATTTGCGGTTGTAACGCGCCGCATTCAGTGCCGCTTCGTTGACCATGTTGGCCAGATCGGCGCCCGAAAAACCCGGCGTTCCACGCGCCAGAACACGGAGGTCGACATCGTCCGCAATAGGAACTTTCCGAGCATGAACGCGCAGCACCTCTTCCCGCCCGCGCACATCGGGTCGACCGACCACCACGCGCCGGTCGAAGCGTCCAGGCCGCAGCAGCGCCGGATCGAGCACGTCAGGCCGGTTGGTCGCCGCCACCAGAATCACGCCGTCGTTGGATTCAAAGCCGTCCATCTCGACCAGCAGCTGATTCAGGGTCTGCTCGCGCTCGTCGTGACCACCGCCCAGTCCGGCGCCGCGATGGCGTCCGACCGCGTCGATTTCGTCGATGAAGATGATGCAGGGAGCGTTCTTCTTGCCCTGTTCGAACAGGTCGCGCACGCGACTCGCGCCCACGCCGACGAACATCTCGACAAAGTCGGAGCCGGAAATGGAGAAGAACGGGACATTGGCCTCACCGGCCACAGCACGCGCCAGCAGGGTCTTGCCGGTCCCAGGAGGCCCAACCAGCAGCACGCCCTTGGGAATTCGTCCGCCCAGCTTTTGGAACTTCTGCGCCTCGCGCAAAAACTCGATGATCTCCTTCAGCTCTTCCTTGGCTTCATCGACGCCGGCAACGTCTTTGAACGTGACTTTCTTCTGTTGCATCGAAAGCAGGCGAGCGCGGCTCTTGCCGAACGACAGCGCCTTGTTTCCGCCACTCTGCATCTGGCGGATCATGAAGAACCAGAGCAGCGCGATCAGGATGAGCGGGGAGAACTGCAGCAACCAGTTCCACCAGCTGTTGCCGTCGGCGTTCTTAACCGTAACGCTGACCTTGTTCTGATCCAGGATGTCGAACAGGTGCGGATAGTTCGAGGGAACCACCACGTGGAAGGCGCCCTTGTCGGCGCGGAAATGCCCACGCACTTCAGGCCCGGTGATGGTGACGTCGGCTACCTGATTCGAATTCACGTCGCCCAGAAACTGGGAGAAGGTGACTTCCTGCTCGTGCGCTCCCATCATGTTGCCCTTTTGGAAGAGCTGCCACAGGACGAGGAGGCAGGCAATGATGAGAACCCAGAACAGAATTTGCTTAACGGTCGAGTTCACCTTGGGGAAGACCTCTCTTTTTCACGCGTTCCGGCCACGGACTTCACCCGAAATTCTGGACCGGATCTGCTACCCATTTAGACGCCGCAAAGTCACTCCAGGAGTCAGAGAGACGCAGGAAATGTGGTGGCGACCAATGGCTCCGAACCAGTCGTGCGGATATCCCGGTATTGTACGTCCCGGCTTCGCCTTCTACTAGTACCATCGTATGCCACCTACGGGTGATCGGGCGACCTGTCCGTGTACCATAAAGTGCAGGAAATGTCCGCAACCAGCACAATCCCTTTAGCTCGAACGACCTCGGGCTCTGTCACACTGCGGATTCTTCCGACTTCGCTGCAGATTTTCCTCTGCTATTTCGCCATCGGCCTCCCGATGGCGATCCTGCCGAGCGTGGTTCATCTCCAGCTGCGCTTCAACACGGTTCTGGCCGGTTTGGCGATCAGCGCCCAGTATGTGGCCACAGTACTCAGCCGACCGCAGGCGGGACGCATGGCCGATCAAGTTGGCGCGCGCCGCACCGTGCTTTCGGGCCTTGTGGCCTGCGGCTGCTCCGGGATTTGCCTGTTCTTCTGCGGTTTCCTCGGCTTGCTTCCGCTCGCGTGTCTGGGACTGATTCTCACCAGCCGCCTGATTCTCGGCTTTGGCGAAAGCTGGCTGGCGACCGGCGCATCACTGTGGGGCATCGGCCGCGTCGGCCAGGAACATACGGCGCGCGTCATCTCCTGGAGCGGCATCTGCTCCTACGGCGGCCTGGCGATTGGAGCGCCGCTCGGTGTCTGGATCGAAAAAGCCTGGGGACTGAGCGGCGTCGGCGTGGTCAGCGTCGCGGTTTCGTGCCTGGGACTGCTGACCGCCTGGCCTATCGGCGAAGTCGACGTGCCGGAAGGCGAGCCGCTCGCGTTCCGCCAGGTCCTCAACCGGGTTTTTCCACACGGAATGAGCCTGGCGCTGGCGACGACCGGCTTCGGCACCATCGCGTCCTTCATGGTGCTCTTCTATGCGCATCGGCACTGGGCCGACGCGGCGTTTGCGCTGACGAGTTTCGGAGTGGCGTTCATTTTCGCGCGGTTGCTCTTCGCGCACAGCATCGACCGCTGGGGCGGTTTTCCGGTGGCTCGGGTCTGCCTGTCGGTGGAAATTGCCGGGCTCACGCTGCTGTGGCTGGCCTTCAATCCGGCGATGGCGTTTACGGGCGCGGCGCTCACCGGGTTTGGATTTTCGCTGGTGTTTCCTGCGCTGGGCGTCGAGGCAGTGAACTGCGTTACGCCGGAAAACCGCGGCTCAGCGCTGGGAGTGTTTACGGCATTTGCGGATTTGTCGCTGGGCCTGACCGGACCGCTGGTTGGATTAATCGTCGCGGGGATCGGCTACTCGCCCATCTTCCTCTTTGCGGGGCTGATGGCTGCGGCCGCTCTGGGATTGACGCTGGTGCTGAGCCGACGGCCGGCGTTTGCGCGACGCTGCGAGTTCGCCGCTGCGGACTAATCGCGCCTGGAATCAGAACCAGCGCGTCATCAGCACCTTTTGCTCGGTGTAGAAGGCGACGGCGTCTTTGCCGTGCGCATGCAGATCGCCGAAGAAGGAATTCTTCCACCCGGCAAACGGGAAAAATGCCATCGGCGCAGCAACGGCCATGTTGACGCCGACCATGCCGACTTCGACGCGGCTCTGATATTCGCGCGCGGCCTTGCCGCTCTTTGTGTAGATCGTGGTTGTGTTGCCGAAGTCCGACGAATTGACAAGATTGATAGCATCGTCGAGGTCTTTGGCGCGCAGGACAGACAGAACAGGCCCGAAGATTTCCTCGCGAGCAACAGTGGCTGTGGGCTCGACGTGGTCGAGCACCGTCGGACCGACGAAGGCGCCTGACGGGTCGGCGTCGACGGAACGGCCGTCACAGATGGCCTGCGCGCCTTCGGCAACGCCTTTCTCGATGTAGCCGAGGACGCGCTTTTTCTGATCCTCGCTGACCAGAGGGCCGACCTGAACGCCGGCTTCGAGCGGGTCGCCAACAGGCAGAGCTTTTGCCTTATTGACGAGGAGATCGAGCAGCGGTTCGGCAACATCGCCGACCGGAACCAGCACGCTGCCTGCGAGACAACGCTGGCCAGCGGCTCCAAACGCGGAACCCATAATGGCGTCGACGGTCTGCGGCAGATCGGCGTCGGGCATCACAACGAGGTGATTCTTGGCGCCGCCAAGCGCCTGCACGCGCTTGCCATGCGCGGCGGCTTCTTTGTAGACGATCTTCGCCACCGGCGACGATCCGACGAAAGAGATGGCCTTGATGAGCGGATGGGCCAGCAGCGCTTCGACGACTTCGCGCCCGCCATGGACGAGCTGTATCACGCCTGCGGGAAGGCCGGCTTCGTACAGTAGCTCGACAACGCGCGTCGGAGTCATGGGCACGCGTTCAGAGGGCTTGAGGATGAAGGTGTTTCCCGCGGCGATGGCGAAGGGATACATCCACAGCGGCACCATTGCGGGGAAATTGAAGGGCGTGATGCCGGCGCACACGCCGATGGGCTGACGGATAGTGCGGCAGTCGATGCCTTTGGCGACGTCGTTGAGCGAGTCGCCCATCATGAGCGAGGGCATGCCGCAGGCGACTTCAACCATCTGCACGCCGCGCTTGACCTCGGTCATCGCGTCTTCGAGGATCTTGCCGTTTTCGCGGGTGAGAATGGTCGCAACTTCGCGGACGTTTTTCTCCAGCAGCGCCTTGAAGCGATACAGCGGCTGCACGCGGTCAACCACCGGCACTTCGCGCCATTCGAGCCAGGCGCGATGCGCGTCTTTCGCGGCGCGGTCCACATCGGCGGCCGTGGAATAAGGCAGGATCGCCAGCGTCTCGCCGTTCGCGGGGTTGACGATGGGCTGCGACGTCTTGCCTTCGGGCGCAACCCAGCGTCCAGCAATGTACGACGAGGTGACCGCGACGTCTTTCGTTTTAGAGACGGGCGCTTCGGAAACAACAGTGCTCATGCTTCTTCTCCTGCGAGCGAGGGTTCTGGGGCGTGGACTGTGGCGCCGCGCATCAAGACGGTGTAGAGGCCGCCAGAGACGAAGAATCCCACAAACCATGCATAGTCGTAAAGCCAGTGCAGGGCGGGAACAAAGCGGCCGATGAGAACGAGGCCGACGCCCACGACCAGCGCAGCGATGGCGCGGGGATTGAAGCCGCTGCGGTATTCGTAGATTCCGTTGCGCATGTAGAGCGATTCGAGGTCGAGTTGCTTCCCGCGGATGATGAAGTAGTCGGCGACCATAATGCCGGCAACGGGACCGAGCAGGCCGGAATAGCCGACGAGCCAGCCGAAGATGTAGTTGTTGAAGCTCGACAGCAGTTTCCAGGGCATCATCGCGAGGCCGAGGAAGCCGGTGATCAGGCCGCCAGTGCGGAAGGAGATCCACTGCGGGTTGAGGTTGGAGATGTCGTTCGAAGGCGAGACGACATTGGCGGCGACGTTGACGTTGAGGGTCGCGACCAGCAGCGCGATCATCGCGATGAAGGCGACCACGGGCTGATGAAAGCGCCCCATCAAATCGATCGGGTTCCAGACCGCGTGGCCGAAGATGACTGCCGACGCGGACGTGACCGCGATTCCGATGAACGAATAGAGGGTCATCGCAACGGGCAATCCAAAGGCCTGGCCGACGACTTGCGCGTGCTGGTTTTTCGAGTAGCGGGTGAAGTCGGGAATGTTGAGCGCCAGCGTCGCCCAGTAGCCGACCATCGCAGTGAGCGACGGGAAGAAGAAGCGCAGGAACGAACCGGTGGAATGGAAATGGCTGGGCTCGGAAAGCATGGGTCCGAAGCCACCGGCTTTGTGCAGCGCGAAAAACAGCAACAGAAGCGACATGATGAGCATGAACGGCGCCGAAAATCCCTGGAGGAAACGGATGCTCTCCACGCCGCGCCAGACGACGACCATGTTGAGTGCCCAGAAGCCGAGGAAGCAGGCCCAGACCGACCACGGAGCCGCTTCAACGCCAGGCCAAATCACAACGAGCATTGCGTGGATGGCCTGACCGCCAATCCAGGACTGAATGCCGAACCAACCGCAAGCAACGATGGCGCGGAGAATGGCCGGAATGTTGGCGCCGCGCGTCCCAAACGATGCGCGCACAAAGACAGGGAACGGAATGCCGTACTTCGCGCCGGCGTGCGCGTTGAGAAGGAGCGGAACGAGCACGATCAGATTGCCCAGCAGGATCGTCGCGAGCGCCTGCTTCCAGTCCATACCGCCCGCGATGAGGCCGGAAGCGAGCATGTAGGTGCTGACCTCCATCGACATGGAGAACCACAGTGAGATGTAGTTGTAGGTCGTCCACGTGCGATGCGCGGGCGTGGTCGGAGCGAGGTCGGAATTGTAGAGGCTCTCTTCCGGCCGAATCACTGCCAGGCGCCTCCGCGCGCAGTACGGCGCAGGTACGAGCCGCGGCCGGCCTTGCCGAGATATTTTCCGTTCTCGACGATCCGTTCGCCGCGCGAGTAGACCTGCTTCGCGTTGCCGCGGACTTTGAAGCCTTCGAACATCGAGTAGTCGACGCGCATGTTGTGCGTCTTGGCGCTGATGGTGTGCTCGGCTTTCGGGTCCCAGAGGACGATGTCGGCGTCGCTGCCTGGTGCAATGGTTCCCTTCTTTGGATACATGCCGAAAATGCGCGCGGGCGCGGTCGAGGTGATCTCAACGAAGCGATTCAGAGAGATTTTTCCCTCGTTCACGCCGTGGTGATGGATCAGCTGCATACGGTTCTCGATGCCTGGACCGCCGTTGGGAATCTTGGTGAAGTCGTTCACGCCGAGAATCTTCTGATCGGCAAAGCAGAAAGGACAGTGGTCGGTGGAGACGACCTGCAGGTGGTCGTCTTTCAGCCCGTCCCACAACTTCGGCTGATTCTTCTTCTCGCGCAGCGGCGGCGTGAAGACCCACTTCGCATCTTCGAAGGAGTTGTGATTCATCGTCTCTTCGAGCGAGAGCAACAGATACTGCGGGCACGTCTCCGCAAAGGCCGGCAGACCGCGGTCGCGCGCTTCGCGGACCTGGTTGAGCGCGTCTTCGCTGGAGAGATGGACGATGTAAACCGGCGCGCCGGCGATCTCGGCCATGGCAATCGCCCGTTGCACCGCTTCAGCCTCGGCGACCGTGGGCCGCGTAAGCGCGTGGTAGATGGGAGCAGTTTTTCCGTCGGCCAGCGCCTGCTGCACGATCACGTCGATCACGCTGCCGTTCTCGGCATGCATGCAGATGAGGGCGCCGTTCTTCGCCGTCTGCTGCAGCGCCTTGAAAATGGTCGCGTCGTCGACCATCAGCACGTTGGGATAGGCCATGAAGAGCTTGAAGCTGGCCACGCCCTCGCGCACCATGTCGTCCATGTCCTCGAGCCCCGATGTGCCGAGGTCGGTGACGATCATGTGCAGCCCGTAATCGATGCAGGCCTTGCCTTCGGCCTTCTTCCGCCAGGTATCGAGCGCGGCGCGCATCTTCGTGCCCTTCGGCTGGATGGCGAAGTCGACAATCGTCGTCGTTCCGCCGATGGCCGCAGCGCGCGTGCCCGTTTCAAAATCGTCGGCAGATGTTGTTCCGCCGAAAGGCATGTCGAGATGCGTGTGCGCGTCGATGCCACCGGGCAAGATCAGCAAGCCGGATGCATCGACAATGGTGTGGCCTACAGGTGAGAGGCCTGCGCGCACGTCTTTGATGGTCGCGCCCTCGATGAGGACATCGCCGGCGAAAGTCTTCTCCGCCGTGACAACCGTGCCGTTTTGGATCAGGATGCCCATTCGCGTTCGTCCTTCTTAATGCTGCGTGAGCGCGGGGGGCTTGCAGTCTCCCGCGGCCGTCCGCTCCGCCCACGTCTCCGGCTTTGCGCCCGTCGCGACTTCGACCATGGTGATGCAGTTTTCGACCGGGCAAACCAGCGAGCACAGATTGCAGCCTACGCATTCCGTTTCGTCGATACGCGGAATGCGCGCCAAGGGTGTCGCGTTCCTGCCCTTCGCGGCGGCACCGGCATGCGCGTCCAGTTTCGGGATCGGCGTGACCGCGATGCTGGCGCGGGTCGCCGCTTCGACCGCCGCTGGTTTCGTGTGCAGTTCCACGGGCCCATCGACTGGGCCTGAGACGCGGTCGATGTAAATGCACTGGTGAGCGCCATCCCAACAGGCGATGTAGCATAGCTCACAGCCGATGCACTTCGCCTCGTCGATGTGGGCGACGATTTTGTAATTCAGGTTGAGGTGCTTCCACTCCGTGACTTTGGGCACGACCAGGCCGCGAAAATCCTCGATGGAGGCGTAGTTTTTCCCGGTCATCCAGTTGGTGAGGCCGTCGATCATGTCTTCGACGATGCGATAGCCGTAGTGCATCACTGCCGTGCAGACCTGCACCGTCCCGCAACCGAGCAGGATGAACTCCGCCGCGTCTTTCCACGTTGCAATGCCACCGATGCCGGAGATGGGCAGGCCCGCTGTTTCCGCGTCGCTCGCCACTTGCTGAACCATGTTCAACGCGATCGGCTTCACGGCCGGGCCGCAGTAGCCGCCGTGCGAGCTTTTGCCGTCGACGTTGGGACGCGGAATGAGCATGTCGAGATCGATGCCGGTGATGGAGTTGATGGTGTTGATCGCCGAAACCGCATCGGCGCCGCCGCGCTTCGCTGCGCGCGCGATGACGCGAATGTCGGAGATGTTCGGCGTGAGCTTGACGATGACCGGCGTGCGCGCCTTCTCCTTGACCCACGTGGTGATCATCTCGGTGTACTCGGGCACCTGGCCGACCGCTGAGCCCATGCCGCGCTCGCTCATGCCATGAGGACAGCCGAAGTTTAGCTCCAGTCCGTCGGCGCCCGCGTCTTCGGCCTGGGCGACGATGGTGTGCCACGCCTCGCGCTTCGACTCGACCATGAGCGAAGCGATGAGGGCGTTCTTCGGATAGCGCTTCTTCACCTCCGCGATCTCACGCAGGTTGACTTCGAGCGGGCGATCGCTGATGAGCTCAATATTGTTGAGCCCCATCATGCGCTGGCCGTTCCAGTCGATGGACGAGTAGCGGGAGCTGACGTTGACGATCGGTTCGCCGATGGTCTTCCAGACTGCGCCGCCCCAGCCTGCGTCAAAGGCGCGCATGATCTGCTCGCCGCAGTTGGTGGGCGGCGCCGACGCGAGCCAGAAGGGATTCGGCGAACGAATGCCCGCGAAGTTCACGGCGAGGTTTGGCGCTTCAGGCATGGGCGACCTCGAACGACCGCTCAATCGCGATCCCTGCGCGCTTGCCGTCGGCGACTGCGTCGACGACTTCGCGCCCACCATTCACGCAATCGCCGCCGGCAAAATATTTCGTGTTTGAAGTGGCTCCGGTGGCGCGATCGACGACGACGCGGCCGTTGCTCAGTTCGAGTCCGCGGGCTGAGGAAAGCAACTCCAGCAGCGGCGACTGGCCAATTGCGTAGATGATCTGCTGGCAGTCGAAGTGGAAGTTCGATCCGGGAACCGCTGCAAGCACGCCGTCGTCGCCGATGGCAGCCTGCACACATTCGATGGAGCGGATGCCGTGTTCGTTGCTGTGGATCCTGACCGGCATGACGCGCCACAGGAAACGAACACCTTCCTGCTTCGCATGCTCGTACTCGAAGGCAAAGGCGGGCATGTGGCGCTCGGCGCGACGATAGAGAATCGCGACATTCGCCGCGCCGAGCCGCCGTGCCGCATTGGCCGCATCGATCGCCGTATTGCCGGCGCCAATGACCGCGACACTTTCGGCGATGGTCGGCGGATCGGAGGTTTTGTAACGGGCGATGAACTGCAGCGCATCGATCACATCGCGGTGATCGTCTCCGGGGATGCCGAGGCGATGCGCCGCGCCCAGGCCAACGCCGAGAAAGAGGCGATCGAATTCCTGCTCCAGCTGCTCGAGGTCCTGCTGGGTGCGGATTTCCGTTTCGTACCGGAACTCGACGCCGAGGCCGCGAATCAGCTCGATCTCCTCGAGGCTGGCGCGCGCCGGTAGTTTGTACTCGGCGACGCCGTAGGTGTTCAGGCCACCCGGCAACGGGCGACGCTCGAAAACCGTCACCTGAAAACCCTGTTGTCGCAGCTCGGCCGCGCAGGCCAGCGATGCGGGTCCAGCGCCGACGCAGGCAATCTTCTCCGGCCGCTCGTCGTGCGATTTGCAGAGCAGCTTCCCGCCAGCAGCATGGAAGGAATCCATGGCGAAGCGCTGCAGGCGGGCAATCTCAATCGGCTTCTTGTTATAGCGATGCAGTACGCATGCGCCTTCGCAGAGGACCTCGACCGGACAGACTCGTGAGCAGCTGGCGCCGAGCACATTGGCGTCGAGAATCGTCAGCGCCGAGCCGCGCAGATTGTCGCGGGCGATTTTCCCGATGAAGCGCGGCACGTCAATGTGGGTGGGACAAGCGGCCATGCAGGGCGCGTCGAAGCAATTGAGGCAGCGGTTGGCTTCCGCGATGGCCGCCTGCGCCACAAACGGAGGATGCAGGTCGGGAAAGCGCTCCGCAATTTCCTCGCTCTGCTGCATCGCTTCTCCTCAGGGCCTTACGAGATCCGCGTACATGTCGGGCCGTCGATCGCGGAAGAACTGCCAGGTCTTCCGCACTTCGGCGATCTTGTCGAGGTCGAGGTCGGCGGTGAGAACCTCGTCTTTGTCGCGCGAGGCCTGGGCAAAGATTTGGCCGCGCGGATCGCAGAAATAACTCTGCCCATAGAATTCGCCGATGTTCCACGGCGCTTCGGTACCGACGCGGTTGATGGCGCCGATAAAGTATCCATTTGCCGCGGCATGCGCCGGTTGCTCAAGCTTCCAGAGATATTCGCTCAGGCCAGCCACCGTCGCCGAAGGATTGAAGACGATCTCCGCTCCGTTGAGGCCGAGTGCTCGCGCGCCTTCAGGGAAATGGCGGTCGTAGCAGATGTAGACACCGATTTTGCAGAAGCCGAGATCGAAAACCGGGAAGCCGAGGTTGCCGGGACGAAAGTAGAACTTCTCCCAAAAGCCCGGCGCCACATGCGGGATGTGGGTCTTGCGATACTTGCCCAGGTATTGACCGGCGCGATCGATGACCGCGGCAGTGTTGTAGTAGACGCCTTCGTTTTCGACCTCGTAAATGGGAACGATGAGCGCAATGCCCAGTTCTTTCGCCAGCGACTGCATGAGCTGGATCGTGGGCCCGTCGGGAACCGGCTCGGTCGAGTCGTACCAGCGGGTGCTTTGCTCGGCGCAGAAGTAGGGTCCATAGAAGATCTCCTGGAGGCAGACGATCTGCGCGCCTTCCTTCGCCGCCTGGCGGATCAGGCCGACGTGTTTGTCGATCATGGCCTTCTTGATCTGGGCCAGCGACTTCTCGGCGGGCTCGACGTTGGTGGCCTGGATGAGCGAACATCGAACAACGCGCGGCATGGATTTGACCCCTTCTGCGAGATGAAAAATTACTTCCCCTGGCCGCGCCAGGAATCGATCGAAAGCAGCAAAAGTCGAGCCAGGAGATGATCAGTCTACTTGAATTTGACGGGCCTGCCACGGATTTTGGACGCTGAACGACCATGGAACGACACGCCCTGCGAGCGCGGCTTTCATGCGGCGAGATGAGCTTGTTATACTTTTAGTGTTCGTCTGCGTGCGGAAGTGGTGAAATTGGCAGACACACCATCTTGAGGGGGTGGCGCCCAAAAGGCATGGGGGTTCAAGTCCCCCCTTCCGCACCAAAATTTCGCTCTGAGTTTCTACGGCGCACCCTGAGGTTGCAAAGAAAATCGTGATTATTTTCGTAACGACCATCCACGTCATCGTTTGCTTGTTGCTGATCGTCATCATCCTGCTGCAGCAGGGCAAGAGCGCCGATCTGGCTGCTGCTTTCGGCGGACAGGGTTCGCAGACGGCCTTCGGGCCGCGCTCGGCGGCCAACCTGCTGACGAAATCCACGGCCTGGCTGGCAGGCATTTTCGTCGTCACCTCCATCACGCTGACAGTTCTGCTGCAGCACCAGACGACGCATAAGCATTCGGTGCTTTCGGGCACGACCACGTCGCAGTCGACGCCGAAGAGCAAGTAAGCGGTGGCTTGTGATCCTCGAGACGTTTCCAGTTGGGCCGCTGCAGTGCAACTGCACAATTCTGGGTGATGAGACGAGCGGCGAAGCGATGGTCGTCGATCCCGGCGACAACATTCCGCAGATTCTCTCCTTTCTTGCAAAACATCGGCTGACCTTGAAACAGATCGTAGTGACGCATGGCCACATCGATCACGTGGGCGGCGCGGCGCGGCTGAAAAAGGCTACGGGCGCTCCGATTCTGCTGAACCAGAACGATCTGCCGCAGCTGGCCATGATGGATGTGCAGGCCGGCTGGCTGGGCATTGCGACGCCGGAGATCGTTCCCCCGGATGCGAGCGCGGAAGACGGCATGACGGCCGGCATCGCGGGTCACACGGCTCGGGTTCTACACACGCCAGGACACACGCAGGGCAGCATCTGCCTGCACTTTGCGCCGGAGAATCTGCTGCTGGCCGGCGACACGCTGTTTGCCGGGTCGATCGGCAGAACCGATTTGCCAGGCGGCGACGGGCGGCAGATTTTGCGGTCGCTGCACGACCGGCTGCTGACACTGCCCGACGAGACGCAGGTGATTCCGGGTCATGGGCCGGAAACCAGCATCGGTGAAGAGCGGCAATCGAATCCGTTTTTGCAGCCCGGCGTGCGGTTTTAGATCGACTCTTTCGTCATCTCCGGATCCCATGTTCCCAACGGCAGAACCATGGGCACTCAAATCTTCCCTGTATCATCGGAGGCATGACGCAGCTGGAAGCGCTGTATCGTTACGAAGGCCATGCCACCGAAACGGCGATGTTCGCATTGGGCAATCTGCGCGAGGTGTATGGGATTCGGCGCATCAAGGTCGACGAGAACCTAAAGACGATTCGGGTGGAATACGATGCGACGCGGCTGAGCAGCCCAACTGTCGTCAAGTTGCTGCGCGAGACGGGGCTGGTGGTCGTGGAAGAGCTGCCGCTGATTGCGCAAGCCGGTAGCCCGTAGACGGGAGCTGGGAACCGGGAGTCAGCGGAGAGCCAAGTTCCGGCACTCGGCATTGGACGACGATCTGGAGTGACTAAAGTGCGGTGGCTCCCCCACCCTTGTGCGGGACGGTAATTGATTTTAATGGGGTTAGGTGTGTCTAACTAGCTAGACAATGGGCTGCCGGGCCGACATTCCCTGCTGCTCGGCATTCACTCGGGTGTTATCTGCCAATGGCCCGCCTTCGGGATTGAACGCCCTGCGCATCGGCGAGACGCTGACGTCATCTTCTGAGTATCCACCCGAGCGGTATCCACCCGAGCGCCGAACCTCGATTTCGACCTCGGGGAGGCAAAAAGAAGTTATATCGGTCCACCGGGCGCGACGCATGCTGCCCTAAGCTGCTCGAATTGATGTGCTGCAGGAGAATCGCAGCGACTTCCGGGATTGCCAGATTGAGGAGGTCCTCCGCCTTAGGTACCAGAGCGACTATCGTAGGCATCGTGTGGGAATTGTGCCACAAGGGTTCGCAGCATCGGCTGCTTCCACTCACTATTTCCTTTGAGCCGGAGCGAGAGGACCTTAGGGACAATTGGAGGGTGACCACCCGGATTCTCTCCCCCGCATCTCATCGTCTGTTCACATCGGCCTCAGCCATTCCACCCTACAACTGTTCTCATATGGAGTTCTCCGGCCTTCCCCATCCCCTCCTCCCCGCCCGGAACCCCGCCTGATGCGCCGCGTCATGATGTTCCTCAACCCGCTGCTCATCCACAATGAGAAGCGCCGCGCCCAGGTCGAGCAGATCGCCGAGCTCCTTAGCGGCCACGGCAGCGACGTTCATCTGCAGGAAACGCTCTCCGCGCACTCCGCCGGCCAGCAGGCGCGCGACGCCGTGGCCGCCGGCTTTGACACCTTCCTCGTCTGCGGCGGCGACGGCACCGTCTTCCAGGTCATGCAGGGAGTCGCCGGTTCTGACGCCACTCTCGGCGTCCTCCCCTTCGGCACCGGCAACGTCATCGCGCAAAACCTGAAGATGCCTCGCAATCCGCTCGCCGCCGCCAGGCTTCTCCTCGACGCGCAACCGCGCGAGGTCTCCCTCGGCCAGATCACCCTGAGCCCCGTCGGCCACAAGCGCATGCAGAGTTGGTATTTCTTCATTGCCGCCGGCATGGGCGTCCACGCCGCGCTCATGAACCTCGCCCCCACCGGCCAGGGCAAGCGCCGCGGCGGCCGCCTCGCCTACTTCATCGGAGGCTTTCGCCTCCTCGTCGAGCACCCCGTTCAGCCCTTTCAGATCGAACTCACTCATGCCGACGGCGCCACCACTATCGAGACCGCCTGCGAAGCCATCGCCACCCACGTCCCCGAGATCAATCGCTGGCGCCCCGGCGGCGATCCCCAGGCCGAGTGGCTCCGCGTTGCCTGGGTCCCGCCCACCGGACGCCTCGGCCTCGGACACGCCAGCTTTCACGCCCTCGCCACCGGCAAGAGCAACGGACACGGCGGCTGGGGTCGCCTGCCCTTCGCTCAATATGTAACCGTCACCCGCATCATTTGCCGCCCGCTCAATGGCAACGACTACCGCGCCCCGCTTCTCGTCGAAGCCGACGGCGAAGTCCTCGGCGCCAGTTACACGGTGATCGGCGTTTCCGACAAGAAACTTAAACTCCTTTGGCCCAACGGCAACGGAGCCTCCTGACCCTGACACCGCCCCCGCTGCACCACCCCCAGAAGCCCCCCGGCCAGGTTCACCCCACAGCAAGCAGAAGACTCCCCCGCACACTCAATCATCAAGAGAATGATTCCGGGCTCCCACCCCTCAGTAACGTCTCGCTGTGCCGTTTTGGGAAAGTACCAATCTGCGAAAGACAGCGCAAACCGAAAAAGAGGTTTCCAGGGCCGAGCCGTCAGTAAGCGTTATAACGCATGGGGTACTGCGTCATGATCGTTGCATCGAGCTGGAAGCAGTGCTGTCCGGCAGGGTGAACCCACTCATCGGCGCCGCCAGCCGGCTCCGATTCCGCGCCCCCGTCGCTGCTGCGCGCGAAGTTCGCGCACAGCTCATAGTGGCTTCCCTGCAGCGGATGGTACTGATACGGCTTATGAGTGATGGGATCGTAGGTCGGCACTGTCAGTTGATTCAATCCGGTCGGCAGTGTCGAGCCGTGCGTTCTCCAATAGCCATCGATTTCGCTGCTGAGCCGGTAAAGCCCGGTCACCCGCTGGCCGTCCGCTCGCATCTCCCGTTGGCGAGCCGGTGCTCCCAGACTGCTGAACGCCAAAACGATCATCAGCGCCACCGCCGCTGACGAAACGACAGCCATCAGCCGATCCCGCCTCGACCTCCCCTCCGTCTTTTTCAGGCCGCCAAAGTAGTAGAAAAACACGCCTCCGGACAAGACCAGGACGATGAGGGCTTTGAGCAGAAACCGCGAGGTCAGCTCACCGCGCAGCAAATAAGACAGCGCTGTGATCAGATCGCCCATGAAAACACCGGCGGCAATCACCAGCGCCATGTACGTCAGCCATCTTCGGATCGGCGACTCGAGCTTCTCCGGATGCGCGGCCACATCGGCCGCAACTGCACGCGACACCAGCAGAAACAACGGGAACGCCACAATCAGCGCCGCCAGCGAAGAAGTGATCGTGTACGTATCGAACCCCTGGGAATAGCCGGAGAACAGAGGATCCGCAAGCCAGCGGTCAATCAGTGAAGACGCCAGTACTCCGAAGCCGATTGTCCATGTGGCGAGCGTCGAAAAAATCAACAGATAGAAAAAGGCGTCCTTCGCCGACGCACCGGAACCGGCTCGCCAGGGAATTTCCAGCCCGGCGACGTGCTCGTAATATTCCGCAAGGGCCTCGTAGATCTCCTTCTCGGGCCATCCACGCGCCGCCAGCATTCCGACCAGCGACTCCTGCGGTATCCCCGCAGCCAAAGCCTTTTCAACCAATGCAGTGATTCTCGAATCCGCGCTCACACAAGCGTTCTACACTCTGCAAGCGAAAACGCACGAAAAAAGGCGCCGTCCCGAACCGAACCCGCCCCCTCACGCTCCCGCAACCAGGTTCACCCATAGCAAGAAGCATGCGCCCCTGCGGTCACCTCGTCCAGAGTTGGATTCTGTGCTTCCACCCGAAAGTACCGTTTCCCCGAACCGTTTTGGGAAAGTGACAGCCGCAATAGCACGCAATGCCGCCTTTCTCACCCTCCAGCGGCTCCGTCGGTTTACCACCAACAGCTTCCCCCTCCTCTAATCGATCTCCCGCACCACCCGATGCATCGCCGCCAACAGTGTCACCACCAGCACCGTCGCCCCTGCAACCAGGAACATCCCCTCAAGACTCACTCGGATCGCCACGCCCGCAATCGCCAGCGAAATCGGCATCAGCCCCAGCGACGAGAACATCAGCACGCTCATCACCCGCCCCATCATCGGGCGCTCCACCCGCTGCTGAAACCACGCGATCAGCTGCACGTTCAGGAACGCCGCGGCCACGCTCATCAAACACAGCACCGCTCCCAGCGACCACAACCGGTGCAGCAGCCCCATCGGCATCAGGCACACCCCGATCACCGTCGCCACCAACAGCAGCGTGCGCCCCCTCCGCCGATGCTTTACCAATCCCGCCAGCAGCATGCCCACCAGACTCCCCGCCGCCAGACACGACATCAGCAGTCCCAGCGCCGACGGCGTCCCGAAGCTCTTCTTCGCAATCCACGCCAGCCCCAGGGACACCGGCCCCGCAATCGCAAAATTCAGAACCGCCACTACCAGCATCAGCGAACGCAGCGCCACATCCGCCTTCACATAACGCAGCCCGTCCCCAATCGACTGCAGCATGTTCCGCCGTGCCACGGCAGTCGCTGCGGGCCGCGGCGGATCCGGCAGCTTCCACAGCGCGCCCAAAATAAACAAAAAACTCACTGCGTCGATAAAGAAGCGCCCACGCCGTCCCAAATGCCTTGATGAATAGACCCGCCGGCCCTGGCGCCACCAGTGTCGTGATCTGGCTCGTCGACTGGAATACCGACTGCGCGGCCGGCAACTGGCCCGCCTCGACCAGCGACGGCATAAACGTCTGCGCCGCCGGCGCAGCGAACGCATCCGCAATCCCAAAGCACAGCGCCAGCACGTACAGCTCCCACAAATGCAGCCCATGCGCCCACAGCAGCGCCGCCACAAGTGGCCACCAGCACTGCCCGCGCCGACGCCGTCAGCATCATGATCCGCCGCGGCGACACCCGATCCGTCACTGCTCCGCCCAGCAACATCAAACCCGCGCGCGGAATCGCCCCCACCATGCCGATCGTGCCCAGCGCGATGCTCGATCCCGTCAGCCCCAGCACCAGCCACGGCATTGCCACGAAGTAAAACTGATCGCCCGCCGCGGAAACAGTGCTGCCCATCCACAGCAAGCGGAACAATGGGTTACGCAGCGGATGTTTTCGCGCGACTGGGACCGGAATCGGAGCGGCGGCCATAGGATTTGCCTCAAGGTCTGGGGGGGTAATATTGTAAACGTAAATTTACATTTACAATCGCGCCGATGTCAACCCGCAACCCAAAACCCCCAGCCCCCAACCTCAAAACCGAAAGCTCTGCGCAGGCCAGGTTCACCCCATAGCAAAAAACGTGACTTCCCGCTCCCCAAACGTCCATCCAATTCGGCTCGGCGCTCATGACCAACGTACTGTCCCGTCCCATTTTGAAAAACCACGACCCCACCCGACCGCGAGACCAGCACAGATTCCCCAATCAATCGCCCCCGCCATTCCCCGGCCCCCCCGCCGCATCTCTCCGCTCCTCAACGCCCCCCGACCCGCGTATAAAAAGAGAACGATGAAAGATGCCACCCCGCGCCAGCGAAAATCGTGCAACAAACCCCCCGCAAAATCCAAAACCCTCGCCTTCGAGCCCCAGCAGGCCCGCAGCCGCGAATCCGAGCGCAAGCTCCTCAAAGCCGCCGCCGAAGTCCTCGGCCAGCACGGCGTCCCGGAACCACCATCCCCCGCATCGCCGCCCACGCCGGCCTCACCCCCGGCTCCATTTACCGCCGCTTTCCCGACAAAGAAGTCCTCCTCGAAACCATGATCCTCGGCATCCTCGAGCGCCAGGACGAGCGCCTGCGCACCGGACTCAGCCAGGAAATGGTCGGCCAGATCCCGCTCCCCGTCTTCGCCGAAAGCATGATCCACAACCTCCTCGTCAGCTACCGCGCCAACGCCGGACTCATGCGCGCCATGCAGCAGTTCGCCCGCGCCAGCGACAATCAGGAATTTCGCCGCAAAGTCACGAAGCTCGAGGTCCGCAGCTTCGAGCGCCTCGTCGAGCTATTCCTCGCCACGGCCAAAAACATCGACCACCCCGAGCCCCGCATCGCCGTCTCCCTGGGCCTCACCATGGTCGTCAGCACCCTGCACGACTTCATCCTCCACACCACCGACCTCAAAGCCTGGAAAACCCTCCTTCCCCAGGACGATCCAACCCTCCGCCGTGAGCTCACCCGCGCCTTCCTCCGCTATCTCGGCGCACACTAGCTGCCGCCAGGCGGCCCGCTCCACCCGTTCGCCTTCCTCATCGCCATAACGGGAATCTCGCTCCCCAATACCGTTTCGACGCTAACGGCCCTTTTGCCCTGCGCCGATAACCATCCCGTACAGGCGTTCTGCGCCTCACTACGTTTGTGGAAATGAGCGGACATGCCGCAGCAGCCAACGCACGCGGGCGAGGATTGGTTTCGCTACGCCCTCGCCCTCGAAGCCTCCCAGGAGGGTTTCTGGGACTGGGATCTGGTGGCTGGCCGCCTCTGGGGCTCAGCCAAATGGCAGTCCATGACCGGCGTCACTAAGCCCTGCTCCACCCTCGACACCTGGCTCGACCGCGTCCATCCCCAGGATAAGCCGCGCCTCGAAGCCGAGCTCGAGGTCCTGCGCGCGGGCAAGGCCCCCAACATCGCCAACCAGCATCGCGTCCGCGGCGAAGACGGCGCATGGCGCTGGGTCGAGACCCACTGCGTCCTCTCCCGCGATCCCGCCGGCCGCGTCATCCATGTCGCTGGCTCCCTTCGCGACATCACCTCCTGCCGCATGGCGGACGCCCTCACCGGTCTGCCCAACCGCAGCTTCTTCGTCGATCACGTCGAGCGCCGCATCGAGCGCGGCTTTCACCACGCCGACTGGGATTTTGCCCTGCTCTCGGTCGCCGTCCATCACTTCGACCAGTTCAACGAAACCCTCGGCTCAGCCGGCGGCGAGCAGCTTCTCATCGCCACCGCCGAGCGGCTCGAGGCCATCCTCCCCGATCAAGCCGTGGCCGCGCGTCTCGTCGGCGCGGAGTTCATGCTCTTCCTCGATGGCATCCATGCCGAGGAGGAAGCCGCGCAATTCGCCGCCCAGGCCCTCGCTGCCTTCCACGAGCCTTTTCGCTGGCACGGCCACTCCATTGTGCCGCTCCTGGCCGTCGGTGTCGCCAAAGCCGGCATGCACCATTCCCATCCCGAAGAAATCATGGCTGACGCGGAAAGCGCCCTCCTCCACGCCCGCAAAAAAGATCCCCCCGGTGTCGTCTGTTATTCCCAGGGCATGCGCGAGCAGGCTCTCGACCGCCTCAACCTCGCCGCCGAACTCGAGCGCGCCATCCGTACCGGCGAGCTCGTCATGTTCTATCAGCCCGAAATCGATCTCCGCACCAACCGCATCATCGGCTTTGAAGCTCTCGTCCGCTGGCGTCACGCCCGCCGTGGCCTGCTCCCGCCTTCTGAATTCATTCCCCTCGCCGAAGAAACCGGCCTCATCGTTCCCCTCGGCGAATGGGGTCTGGCTGAAGCCTGCCGCCAGCTCGTCGCATGGCACAACACCGGCAGCGAGCAGCTCCAGAATGCCCGCATGAGCGTCAACCTCTCCGCCAAACAGCTTGAGCAGCCCAACCTCGTCCGCCAGGTCTGCGACGTCCTCGCTCAAACCGGACTCAGCCCCGCCAGCCTCCGCCTCGAACTCACCGAGAGCAGCCTTATCTCCGACGCTCCCGCCGCGCAAAGAATCATGTGTGCCATCGAGCAGCTCGGCGTCGGCCTCCATATGGACGACTTCGGCACCGGCTACAGCTCCCTCGACTACCTCCAGCGCTTCCCCTTCGACACCCTCAAGATCGATCGCTCCTTCGTCCGCGGCATCGTCCACGATCGCGAGTCGCACCTCATCGTCGACTCCATCCTCTCGCTCGCCCGCTCCTTTGGCATGGATGTCGTCGCCGAAGGCATCGAAGACGCCGAGCAGCTCGAAGAACTCAAAACCATGGGCTGCCCCTGCGGCCAGGGCTACTACTTCGCCCGCCCCATGGAGCCCACCGCCATCGATGCCCTGGTCCGCACCGGCGCCTGGAAGCCGCAAGTCCCCATCGCCCAGGCCTGACCTGTTCTAAGGTTGTCATCCCGAGCGAAGCGAAGGACCTTGCGTCTGTTTCTTGCCTTGTCATCCCGAGAGCCGCCTCAGCGGCCGAAGGACCCCACTTTATTTTTGGAATGCCATCCTGCCCTACGCCTTCGCTAGTAACAACCTGCGACAGCACGTCCCAGGTTGAAACGCACGTGACTTAAGTGGTCCGCGCCCTGTGGGAAATCAGGGTGCGGCATCTGCGCTATCCTTGCCCGCAGTGCTATGATCGCGCCATCCATGCCGATTCAGGATGAGGTCGGTACAGGCCAGAGCACAAGCGGCTCTGAACTATTTATTGGCCTTGTGGCTCCGGTTGGCACCGACCACGATCTCCTAACCGAAATTCTCAAGGATTCACTGAAGAGTCTCGGCTACAAGACAGAAGTCATTCGTCTTGCTCAGCTTCTTCACGTCTACCCCCGATACAATGCGTTGCCAGAGAATCCGCTCGACGAATACATCGAATCCCATCAAAACGCCGGAGACGATTTTCGTGAGATCATCCAGCGCGCCGACGAGCTTGCTCTGTTAGGAATCGGAAATATTCTCGAAACCAGGAAACGTGTGACTGGGGATGAGCGCAAGATTATTCCCAGATGCGCCTACATCATTCGTTCTCTCAAAACCCCAGAGGAAGTTGACACATTGAGGTCGGTTTACGGCGACGCGTTCGTGCTGATTGGGTCCTCAGCTACCTACGAGCATCGACGACGGTTTCTGGCGGACGCGATCGCACGCTCTCATCACAGCTTTCAACACGAGCAATTCCTTCCCAGGGCTGAAACGCTAATGCTCACTGATCAGCAGGAAGCAGGCAAGCCGTTCGGGCAAAACCTTCTCAATAGCTATCACTTGGCCGACATCTTCGTGGACGCGTCTGAGACAAGGCTTCTTAGAGAAGCCCTCGAAAGGGCTCTTCAGTTATTGTTCGGAAATACATTCCACACTCCGACCAAGGACGAATACGGCATGTTCTTGGCCACTGGCGCCGCACTTCGCTCAGCTGAGTTGGGAAGGCAGGTCGGCGCCGCAATCACAACCGATGACGGCTCCATCATCTCCCTCGGCACAAATGAAGTGCCAAAGGTCGGAGGAGGACAATATTGGGCGGGCGATAACCCGGATTTTCGCGAATTTGTAATGAGAGAGGACAGCAACGACAAACTCAAGCATGAACTCCTCGTAGATCTTCTAAGCAGGCTCGCGAGCGATAGGTGGCTTAGTGAAGACAAGACAAGGATTGGAGCGGGAAGGCTCGCTGAGCTCGCGGAGGACCCCTCGGAGTGCCCGTTTATTAGCGGCGCCCAGTTGAGATACCTCATTGAGTTCATGCGGGCGGTACACGCCGAAATGTCGGCGCTCACTGACGCTGCAAGGCGTGGCGTGGCCACTGCCGGTGCCACAATGTATGTCACAACTTTCCCCTGTCACCTCTGCGCCCCGCATATTGTCGCAGCCGGCATCAAGAGGGTCGTTTACTTGGAACCCTATGCGAAGAGCCTAGCGGCCCAACTCTACCCCGACTCCGTTGCTGTTGGTCATTCCGACAAGAAGGAACCCCAGCTTCCGTTTGAACCGTTTGTCGGCGTAGCTCCGAGAAAATATATTGACCTTTTCAAAATGCTGAAACGAAAGCGAAACGGATCGGTCCTCGACTTCGAGCTTGCGAACGCCGAGCAGAGATATTCCACCTCCCCGTCTTCGTATCGTGAAAGCGAAACGCTACACGTAGGCGCGATCCAAGCCGCAATTGATAAAGCCCAGCTAAAATTCGAACAGCAGGAGTTCAAGTATGACTAATCCGGAAACGCTCAAGCAGATACTGCGAGGCGCCAAAGAGGAGATTGAAAAGTGGCCTGAATGGATGAAGGACCAAGAGCCGGTGCTTCGAAGGCAGTCCTCTCCGACAGGTCCTGCTCAAAGGAAGGAGGAGCCAAAGCAGAAGGCCGGATAACAACAATCACTTCAAATCACTCAGATCATTCTCTACCTCATATCCACCTGAGGTGAGATCGAGTTTTCCACCTATCGCCACTGCCACGCTTCTCTTCCAACTCTTGTCAAGGCTCCCACCTCTTCACCAAAGTAATGCCCCCTCATTCCACACCACTTCCACCACAACACCCTCCAGAAGTTTTGGCGGTTTTTATAACTGGATTTGGTATCCTGATAATAGGGGCAAAGAAAAAATTTCCTCCCTTTGCGCCTCTGAGAGTGAAGAGAGGGTGCTCTGCCGGCTTCCTGCCCGCAGGGCTTTTCTATTGCCCGCAGCAGAACGTTTCTGTTGCGCGCGAAGCACCGCGAATCCCGCCAGGCGGGACGGAAGAGGGTAATACCTGATTTACGGTACCCAATCACCACAATGGAATCATCAACTTGTCAGCACAGGGGGGGAGGGGGGTGGGGGTGGGGGGGCGGCAGCACCCAACTCCAGGCTCCCAGCTCCCCGGCTGCTATACTCAACTCTGCTGTTCCTACGTACCAGGATCACCATGCCTAAACTCAAGACACACAGGGGCGCAGCCAAGCGCTTCAAAAAGACCGGCACGGGCAAATTCAAGCGCGGCCAGTCCAAAATGCGGCACATCCTCACGTCGAAGGAGACGAAAACCAAGCGCAAGCTCGCGCACCAGGTGCTGGTTTCCGACGCCGACCACAAGAAGGTTGCCCGCATGATTCCCTACGCCTGATCTTTCCGGGCCGCAAGGCTCCCTCAGCGCGAGCTGAGAGTGGATCGGGTACGCAGAGCGAGTGAAGAGGTTTTTCCCGCCTCCAGCCGCTGAACCGCAACACACCAAGGAGAAAACCACCATGCCACGCGTCAAACGTGGAACCAAACGCAGTGACCGCCGCAAGAAAATCCTGAAGCGCGCCAGCGGCTACTTCCTCACCAAATCCAAACTCTACCAGGCAGCGCAGGAAGCCGTCGAGCGCGGCATGAAGTTCGCCTACAGCGGACGCAAGCAGAAAAAGCGCCAGTTTCGCTCGCTCTGGATCGTGCGCATCAACGCTGCCGCCAAGGCCAACGGCATCTCCTACTCACAGCTCATCAGCGGCCTCAAAAAAGCCGGTGTGGAGCTCGACCGCAAGATCCTTGCCGATCTCGCCGTCCACGACGCAGCCGCCTTCACCGCGCTCGTCGGCCAGGCCAACGCCGCCCTTAAGCCCGCAGCCGCGTAATCCGGCTCACAGCTTCCGATCCGTCCCGCGCTCGCGGTTGGCTGGTTGTTCGCTAGCCGTTCGCTCGCTGTTGTCTCGCGCTTCACTCGCCGTTCGCGGGCAGTTCGCTCGCCGTTGACTAGCTTTTCGCTCGCTGTTGTCTCGCCGTTCGCTCCGCTCAGCGCAGGCGCAGGCCGCTCATCCGTTCGGCTTCAAGATCGGCGTTGCCCCACGGAGAAATCGTGGCTTGCTCCTCGCCTTCTGCGGCGCTCGGCTTCGCCGCCAGCAGGCGGAACTCGAAGAACCCAAGGCCAAAAAGGGCCAGGCTCTGCAGGATCTGAAACCCGTTCGGGCCGATTCGTCCCTGGTTGTCCGCTCCAATGGGCGTACTCATCCAGTCGGGCAGGAAGGGCGTGATGTACATGCCCATTCTGACGATGATGACCAGCGCGGCCAGGGCGAGCGCGTGGATGAGCAGGATTTCGGTGAGCGGTTTCTTCTCGTCACCCGTAAACAGCTCGAGGCCGCGCCGGCGAAGCGCGTTGCCAAAGACAAGGACGGTGAAGCTGGCGCAAATGGCGGCGTCGACGCCAAACGGGAACTGGCGGAGCGATGCGTAGACCACTGTAAAGGCCATCACGGCGGCGAAGCCGATCATTTTGCGCTGGAAGTATCTCATTTCGGGTTGTTCCTCGAATCGTTCGAGATATACGGGTGATTCAGGCGCAGTGTAGCGCTCGGATTTTGGCGCCGGACATGCCCTAAAAGTGGAGTTTGGAAGGAGGATGGTGGGAGTGACCACAGGGCGAGCGCCCAGCGCTTGGATAGCTCAAAGTAGCGCCTTGGGCAGATAGCGGCGGCCCACAATCTGGTACTTGCCCGAAAGGACCCTGGCGATGGCTTCGGAGTAGGCGCTATGTTCCTGCTCGAGAATGCGCGCAGCGAGAGCGTTCGGGTCGTCCGTGGGAAGAACCGGAACTAGGCGTTGCAGGACAATGGCGCCGTGGTCCAGCTGCTCGTCGACGAAGTGGACCGTACAACCGGTAACCTGAACGCCATATTCGAAGGCCTGGGTTTGCGCGTCGAGCCCGGGAAAAGCCGGCAGCAGCGAAGGGTGGATGTTGAGGATGCGCTGGGGAAAGGCCTGAATGAATCCGGGCGAGAGCAGGCGCATGTAGCCGGCGAGACAAACGAGGTCGACGTGGTGGGCCTGCAGAGTCGCGATGATTTCCTGATCGTGTTCGGCGCGCTTGCGGCCGTTAGCTTCGATGGCAATGGCGTTGAGGCCCCGTTTGCGGGCAGCGGCAAGGCCAGGCGCATCGGCGACATTCGAAATCACGATGGCGATTTGGGCATGGGGGATTTTGCCGGAAGCAACGGCATCGGCGATGGCGAGGAAGTTCGATCCGCGTCCGGAAAGAAGAATGCCGATCCTGGCCGGATGGGCGGGCGCCTTCGGCATTGGATCCCCTGCATTGCTGGATTGAGGCGAGACTCTCTTCGATCCCGCTCTACGCATAGATGACATGGCGGTCGCCTTTGATGACGCGACCGATGACGTAGCTTTTTTCGCCGGCGCGATCCAGCATGGATTTGCATCGCTTGAAGCGTTCGGCGGGAACAACGGCGATGAGGCCGATGCCCATATTGAAGGTGCGGAGCATCTCGTCCTGTTCGACGTTGCCGAGTTGCTGCAGGTGCTCGAAGATGGGCAGAACCGGCCAGCTTCCCAGCTCGACGTGTGCGGAAACATTCTTGGGCAGGATGCGCGGCAGATTTTCGGTGATTCCGCCGCCCGTGATGTGCGCCAGCCCGCTGGCGTAATCGCTGGCGGTAAGTTTCCTGATGAGGCTCAGGTAGCTGCGGTGCGTTTTCATCAGCGCGGCCCCGGCTTTTTCCTTCAGGGCGTTCACGTATTGGTCGGGTTTGTACTTCGCGACTTCGAAGAAGAGCCTTCGGGCCAGCGAGTAGCCGTTGGTATGCAACCCGGTCGAAGGAAAGCCGAGAAGAACGTCGCCCGGACGGATTTTTGCGCCGGTAACGAGTTTGGATCGCTCCACGACGCCGACGATGAAACCGGCCAGGTCGTATTCGCCGTCAGCGTAGAAACCAGGCATCTGCGCGGTCTCGCCGCCGATGAGCGCGCAGCCGTTGGCGCGGCACGCATCTGAAAGGCCGGAAACCACCTTCTCCGCGATTTCGCCGTCGAGGCTGCCCGTCGCGAGATAGTCGAGGAAGAAAAGCGGCGTCGCACCCTGCACGGCGATGTCGTTGACGCAGTGGTTCACGAGGTCAGCGCCGACTGTGTGGTGAACGCCGAGCTGGAAGGCCAGCTTGAGCTTCGTGCCGACGCCATCGGCGCTCGAAACCAGCACCGGTTCTTCGTACTTGCCGTCGAGCCGGAAGAGCCCGCCGAAGCCGCCGATTTCCCCGAGCACGTTGCGGGTGAAGGTGCGCTGAGCCAGATACTTAATGCGTTGCTTGGCGCGATTGCCGGCAGCGATGTCAACGCCGGAGTCGGCGTATGTGGCTGGAGTTGCAGCGGGCTTCCGCTGCGACGAAGAGTTGGAATCAGGCGCAGGCATTGCCGGAATCGTGTTTCGTGAGAAGCCCTAGTGTACGCGGTCTGCGTGTGAGTTTGAGCAGGAATTGGCGTGCAAAAAAACCAACCTGGAGGAACCAGCTTCAGCTCAGCCGCAGCGCTTCCACCGGATCCGCGCTTGCCGCGCGGTTGGCGGGCAGAGCCGAAGCAAGGATCGCAATCAGCAGCATCGTCACGATCGTGCCCGCATAAACCAGCGGGTCCGTCGCGCTCACCCCAAACAGGAACGAGCTCACCAGACGCGAAACAGCCAGCGAGCCCAGCACACCCAACCCGCATCCCAGCAACGCCATCCTGATGCCCGAAACCAATACCATGCTCGCAATGCTCGAACGCCGCGCACCCAGCGCCATGCGAATCGCGATCTCCCGCGCGCGCATGGTCACCGAAAACGCCACCACGGCATAGATTCCCGTCAGCGCCAGCAGCAAACCCGCTGCGGCAAAACTCGTCATCAGATCCGTGTTGAAGCGTCGCGGCGCCTCCACATCGGCCATCGCTTCCTCCATCGTTTGGATCTGATCGAGCGCCAGAAGCGGATCGACCTCCGCCACTGCCGACCGCAGCACCTGCGTCATCCGCTCCGGCTCGAGCGACGACCGCAGCGTAATGAATCCTCCCGCCGGCTGGACCAGATTGTCCTGCGCACCCGCCCCGAAGAGCACCGCCGGCTGTTCCGCAGGGATGTACCACTGATCCGCCGCCGGCTGGTCGCGTGGGCCCAGCGTCGTGTCTGCCACGACGCCCACGACCGTGGCCCAGGGCAGCCCCTTATGCGGATTCCCGACGTGCAGGCGCTTGCCCACCGTGTGCTCGCCCGGCCAGCAATGCTTCGCCATCGACTGGTTCACGATCACCACCAGCGGCGCATCCGCCCGATCCGCTGTGGTGAAGTACCTGCCCTCCAGCAGCGGAATACCCATGGCGCGAAAATAGTCGCCATACGTTAGCGCAAACGCCGCAAAGGTTAGCTTCCAGCCCGCTGCCGGAACGCCTTCCACCGTGTAAGCAGCCAGCCCGCTGTTATTCGCGGACGGCAGCGTGTTGCTGATCCCCGCGGCCACGATCCCCGGTTTGCCGGTGAGCCGCTCGATCACCGCGCGATCGAAATTGTCCGCCGAAGTTTGCGTCGAATACTGCCGTAGCGGAAGCTGATAGCTGGCCACCAGAACGTTCTCCGGCCGGAATCCTGGATCGACCGCCAGCATCCTGCGATAGCTGCGCATAAAAACTCCCGCCGTGGTCAACAGCACCAGCGCAATGGCGATCTCCGCCACCACCAGAAACGACCGCAGCCTTGCATGGCTCGCTGCGCCGGTCCCGCTTCTCGCCCCTTCCTTCAGATTCTCGATCACGCTGGCGCGCGTCGCCGCAAACGCCGGAGCAACGCTGCAAAGAGCTCCCGTGGCCAGAGCCAGCACCAGCGCGAAAGCCATCACAATCGGATCCATCGCGATCGAATCGACACGGGGCAGGGAATCGGGCAGCAAATAGAGGGCAGCGCGAACCGCTCCCGCAGCCAGTCCCACGCCAATCGCGCCCCCCGCAATGCCCAGCATCAATCCGCCCAACACCGATTGCCGCAGGATCGCGCTCGCTGGCGCGCCGAGAGCCACCTGCACCGCATATTCGCGCCGCCGCCCGATCGCCCGCACCAGCAGCAGCCCCGCAACATTGGCGCATGCTATCAGCAGCACCACCAGCACTGCCACAAACAGCGCGCGCAGCAGCGGCCGGGTCGCGGCCACCGCCTGCTCTCGCAACGACAGCGCGTCTCCGCGGATGTGAATCGCCGCCATGCTCGCCGGAAAATCCCGCATGATCTGCTGCGACACCCGATTCGCGTCCTCCGCTGCCTGACGCTGCGTCACCCCATCCTTCAGCCGCGCCACCATGCGGTAAGCCCACGCGCCCACGTTCTTCTCCGAGAGCTCGTCGGCCGTCAGGCTCAGCGGAACCCACACCTGCGCCTGATTCAATCGTCCCGGCACCAGCGGAAACTCAAAGCTTCGCGGCATCACCCCGACAATCGAATACGCCTTCCGGTCCAGCACAATCGATTGCCCCAGCACTCGCGGATCGCGATGGTACCGGTTCAGCCACAGCGAGTAGCTGATTACCGCCAGCGGTTGACGCCCGTCGTCTTCCTGTTGCGTAAACACGCGCCCCAGCATCGGCGCAACGCCCAGCGCCGCAAATGCCCCAGCTCCGAGCCGCGCGCCGTCGATCAGCTCCGGCGTCGCGCAGCCCGACAGCTCATAGCTCGTCCCCGTGAACCCGCCCATCGCCGAGAACGCATTCGTGGCCCTCTCATACGTCGCAATCTCGCGCGCTGTCACGCCAGGATTCGGCCCGTTGCCCACGTGATCCCCCACGATCACCAGCCGGTCCGGATCGGCGAACGGCAGCGGCCGCAGCAGGATTCCCTCCACCAGCGAGAAGATCGCGATGGTCGCGCCCATGCCGAGCGCCAACGTTAAAATCGCCGTCAGCGTGAACCCTGGCGCTTTCCGCATCTGCCGCACCGCCAGCCGGAAATCCTGCATCATCGCAACCCTCCATCGCTCTGCAGCGACACATCCGTCATTACAACCCGTGCTCGCAATCGCAGACAACCCCATCCGTCACAATCTGTCAGCGTCGGCTCCAGGCTCCCGGCTAAAATAGGAATGGATGGCCAGCTCACCGGACTCGCTCGTCCAGATCGATCTCGCCCCTCGCCGCCCGCTCCCCAAACCCGAGTGGCTCCGCGCCCGCGCGCCCATGGGCGACAACTACCACGGCCTCAAAAAGCTGGCCCGCTCCCTCAACCTAAACACCGTCTGCGAATCCGCGCAGTGCCCCAACATCGGCGAGTGCTGGCACCACCGCACCGCCACCTTCATGATGCTCGGCAACCTCTGCACCCGCCGCTGCGGATTCTGCGCCGTCCCCAAAGGTCGCCCCGAGCCCATCGACTTCGACGAGCCCCGCCGTGTCGCCGAAGCCGTCGCCGCCCTCGGCCTCAAGTTTGCCGTCATCACCAGCGTCAATCGCGACGACGACATCCTCGGTGGCGCCCGCGCGTTCGTAATGGTGATCGACGAGATTCGCCGCCAGGCGCCCGGTTGCCAGGTTGAAGTCCTCATCCCCGACTTCCAGGGCAACGAAGAAGCTATCCGCCTCGTCGTCGAAGTGCGCCCTGAGATCCTCAACCACAACACCGAATCCGTCCCGCGCCTCTACCGGGCCGTCCGCTCCGGCGCCCGCTACCAGCGCACTCTCCGCCTCCTCCAGCTCGCGAAGGAAATCAATCCCGCCGTTGTTACAAAATCCGGAGTCATGGTCGGCCTCGGCGAAGAAATGGACGAGCTCCTCGCTGTCTACCGCGACCTCGCTAACGTCGGAGTCAACGTCCTCACCATCGGCCAGTATCTGCGGCCGTCCAAAGACCATCTCCCCATCGCCCGCTACTACACCCCCGACGAGTTCGCTTTCATGAAGCGTGAAGCGCTGGCCATGGGTTTCCGCCACGTCGAATCCGGCCCGCTGGTCCGCTCCTCCTACCATGCCCACGAACAGAGTGAGTCCCAGAGCACCGCCCAGGCAGGCTCCCAAGCCGCTTCTGCCGCCGTGACCATGCTGATGTAAACCACTCATCCCGCGTACAATCCTGTGTTGAACCTGTTTTTGTAAGGACCACCACCATGGCGCCATCCGTAATCGCAGGCATTCCCGCACTCAAAGAAACCTACGCGCAGCTCCGCACGCGCATGGATAAAGCTGTCCTCGATTTTCAGACCAACCTCGGCTCCGTTCGCACCGGTCGCGCCTCCATCCACATGCTCGATCAGGTCAAAGTCGACTACTACGGCACGCCCACGCCGCTTAATCAGGTCGGCCAGATCACCACCCCCGACGCCAATCTGATCGTCATCCAGCCCTGGGACGTTAGCCTCATCGTCGAAATTGAAAAATCCCTCCGCACCTCCGATCTCGGCTTCAATCCCAACAACGACGGCAAAATCGTCCGCATCCCCGTCCCGCCCATGACCGAGGAGCGTCGCCGCGAAGTCGTTAAGCACCTCCATCGCGTCCTTGAAGATCACCGCACCGCTGTCCGCAACATTCGCCGCGACGGCAACGACCTCATCAAGAAAGCCGCCAAAGACAAAAAGATTTCCGAAGACGAAGAAAAGCGCTCCCTCGACGAGATTCAGAAACTGACCGACGAGGAAATCAAAAAGATGGAAGAAATGGCAAAGAAAAAGGAAGCCGAAGTCATGCAGGTTTGAACCGGGCTTGCGTCCCCATCATCGACTGTGCGCGCAGCAAAAAAGGCCGTCCATACGGACGGCCTTTTCGTTCCTGGAGCCCAATTACAGCCCGGCCGAGCTCACGCCATTGCTCTCCAGCGGTGAGATTCCCACCTGCAGGAACGTCCCTGCCCTTAAACTTACCGCTCCGTCCTTCCTGCTGAAAGTCGCCGAGTTATGACCACTCACTCGGCTCGTCATGGAAACCTTGCTCAGTAAGCCGGGTTCCTGGTCGAATTTGTCTTGTCCCTGCACATGGCGCGGCGCCGATCCCATCGTTTCGTTTCCGTACGTGGCTTCCAGATTCTCATCGCTGGGATACGCCGCGATCACCGTCACCTTCACTGGCACCGTTTTCCCGTCCTTCATCTTCGCCTGGTCAAACCTCAGGCTCATGCTCGAAGGCCCGCCATTCAGTGACGGCTCCACGGCGGCTATCGTTCCCAGCAATTCCGTCCCGCGCGGCAGCTTCATGTCCTCTGTAACCTTCACCGTCCGATCCAGTTTGGCCTGAACCGCTTCTCCCTGCTTCGCGTTCTGTGAGTCGAGCGCTTTGCCCAGCCTCGCAGTCACCCCCACCAGTTGCCTCGATGAACCCGATTGTGTGGGTTGCGAGAATTGTGCCATTGCGGATCCCGAAAACAGAAACGCCGCTGTCGTCAAACCAGCAAGCGTATTTCTCAATGCTATTGGTAATCGCATAACCAGCTCCTTTTCGTGAAACACCTCAGGAGCCCGCATCCCAAGGGGATTTCGAATCACAACGTGCAACGGGCGCGCCGGCGAAAATCTCGATGTTCGCCTGTTGAATTGCGCGAAACGCCAGCAACGTGGGGACAATCTTCTCGTTGGCTCTCGCAATCCGATGAGCCTTCTCTTCTTCAAGCGAGGCCCTACGATACCTCTTCTTTTTCGACGAGCCGCGACAGGGATCGACTCATGGAATTCCACACAAACCAGCAGGAAAATGACTTATATGACCTGAGAATTCACTGCATCAACTTAGTTTTGTTTTCGCGGGAAAACCTCAGGCAACCTCCAGGGCAAATTTAGCTCTGCCTGGTTGTCCGTACGGTCAGGCAATTCCTAAATCCAAAACAGAAGAGGGCCGTCTCCCGACAGCCCTCTCATTCATTGCCTGGAGGATGGCGCGAAATCCAGCCTGTTACTCGGCCGCGCTCGTCGCGCTGCCGCTGCTGACCGGAGCGATCCCCACCTGCAGATTCGTCCCCGCCAGAAGTTTGAAGTTGCCGTTAGTGCTGGAGAACGTTCCCGACTCGTGATTCTTGACTGCGCTGTTCAGGGCAACGTGCTCCAACGCGCCCGGTTGCTGGTCGAAAACCCCGTCTCCAGCCACCTGGGCCGGCGCCGGCTCTATTGCCACATCGCCCACCGTCACGGCCACAGGGTCGACCTCCGCATACGCCGCCAGCACCGTTGCCTTCACCGGAATTTCCTTACCGCCCTTCAGTTTCGCCGAAGTGAACACCAGGCTCAGGCTCGACGTACCGTTCGCATTCTTCACATCCTCGACCTTGCCGACGAGCTCCGTGCCTTTCGGCAGTCTTGTGCCATCCGCCGTCGTTACCGTTCCGTCCAGCTTCGCCGTTACCACCTGCCCGTTCGCCGCGCTCTTTGAATCGAGTGTGCGATCGAGCCTCGTGTTCACGCCCACCAGACTCTGTGCCGATGCAGCTGCGGCGGCGAATGAAATGACTGCCAGACCAAAAGACAGTTTCTTAAACGATGTAAAACGCATGAATCGCTCCTCTGCAGAAAATTCTGCCGTTACGCCCGGTGCTCCCTCTACCGTCCCGCTTCCCGGACACACTTCTCCCAACGCGCCAATCTTCTAAAAGATCGGCTGCCCCGGACTGATGGGTACTGTGAATGAGCGCAGGCGCGCCAGCGGAATACCACGTGGTTCCGCCTCGTGGATCGCGTCGCCGCCAACAGTCTCGAAAGAAGACTCCTGTGGGGACACCACCCAATCCATTTCTGCAATGGCCGCCAGCAGAAATGGTGAAAACCACCCTCTGCACATTTCGACGCACGGGAGCGCAGTTTGGATTCAGGGAAATGCGGATTTATGGGGCAGAAAAGAATTACTGCTAAATCGATTTTTTACGCCGGATTCACATCACGTATGCTACGCGCTCCAGCTCCCTCTGCATGCTCTCGGGCGAGCACGAATTCGCCTCCAGACGCACCACTGCCTCGCGCACCATCGCCGGATCAGCACCGTAGCCCCGCCCCGACAGATACGTGGTCACCAGCTCCGCCGCCTGCCACGAATCCATACTGGTCTGCAAAAGCTCGGTGCGCAGGCCTGCGAGCTCTGCCACCGGAAATTTCTCGATTCTGCTGGCGCTCGCCATGGTCGTCTCCTGACTCGCATCCTCCCCGGATATCCTTTCCCGGGCGCGTTCCTGATCGGCCTTTCACTGCCGAACCTCTGTTCCCCTTAGACACATGTTTGTGAAATTAGTGTTGCTATCTCCCTTCTCCCTATCCGATATTTCTTCGCGGGCAACTCTTTTCTGCCGTGCAAAATGCAACTGCAGTAACCGCAGCCGTACACTAACTTCTGTGACCGATTCTCCAAAAGAACCAGGCTCCCCACCCAATCACGAAGGGCCTTCCTGGGGCCTCATGCTCGCTCTCATCTTCCTCGCCATGCTTGTCGCCATCGCCATCGCCTGGGCTTTTATTCATCCCTTGCTGCACCCGCACTGAAGCGAATAGTGCCGCCCACTCTGAATACGTTTCGCCCCCAGCTTCGGTTCTCTGTCGCGCCTTACAATCATCGGAGATTCCGCGCCGCACCTCCCCGCGTGCGCGGATCGGAGATTCCATGTTGCGTGCAGGCCTCACTGGCAGCCTCGGCAGTGGCAAAACTACCGTCGCCGCCATCTTCCGCGAGGACGGCCTCTATGTTCTCGAAGCCGACGCGATCGCGCGCGAGCAGATGGGCCCCGGCCAGGAGGTTTTCCGCCGCATCGTCGAACACTTCGGCCCCTCCGTCGTTCGTCCCGACGGCGCGCTCGATCGCGCCCGCCTCGCGACCCTTGCTTTCTCCGAGGGCCATCTCAATGAGCTCAATCGCATCGTCCACCCGCCTGTCATCGCCGAGCAGGAGCGCCTTACCAGCGCAATCTTCGCTCGCGATCCACAAGCTGTGGTCGTCATCGAGTCGGCCCTTATCTTCGAGGCCGAAGCCTCGGGCACCGTCCCCAACTGGCGCGAGCGCTTTGATCGCGTCATCCTCGTCACCGCGCCCGACGACCTTAAAATTCAGCGCTTCCTCGCCCGCATTCTGCCGCCGAACGTCACCCCAGAACAACGCGCCGTCGCCGAACACGATGCCCGCCTGCGACTCGCCGCGCAGCTCCCCGAAGCCGCCAAAATCCCGCGCTGCGACTACATTATCGACAACTCCGGCTCCCTCGACGCCACCCGCCGCCAGGCCGAAACCATCGTCGCCTCACTCCGCGCCGCTTCCGGTGTTTGAGTCGATACAATAAAAAAAGGCCCGCCATGCGCCTCTGTTCGCGCGCCGGGCTCATCCCACGGTGCAGGCTGCCCGCCACCCGGGCTCTGACACGAAGCACGAAGCTACCCTATGACCTTGCGTCGACTTCTTCTGGTTCTCATCCTCGTTGCAGGATTCTGCTACTTCATCACCCACTTCCAGGTCCGCCGTATTGGCGCTTCCGGCTCGTCGCTCACGCTGACTGAGGCCCATGCCGCGCCCGAATACACCGGCACAGAGATGAACAACATCTCCGTCTACAAGCGTGTGGTTCCCTCCGTCGTTAACATCACCGCCGGCACCGTCACTCTCGACTTCTTCATGGGCCTCGTGCCCCAGCAGGATCAGGGCTCCGGCTTCATCCTCGATAAGCAGGGCCATATCCTCACCAACTACCACGTCGTTGCCGACGCTCGAAACATTGAGGTCCAGACCCACGACAAACATCGCTACCAGGCTCAGGTCATCGGCAAAGATCGCCTGCATGACCTCGCGCTTCTCCAGATCAACGCGCCCAACCTTGTCCCCGCCGTCCTCGCCACCTCGCGCGACCTCCAGGTCGGCCAGCAGGTCTACGCTATCGGCAATCCCTTCGGCCTCTCCGGCACCATGACCTCCGGCATTATCAGCGCCATCCGCTCCGTTCGCAGCCCTGAAGGCGGTGTGCCCATCGAAAATGCCATCCAGACCGACGCCGCCATCAACCCCGGCAACTCCGGCGGCCCGCTCCTCAACTCCCAGGGCGAAGTCATCGGCATCAACTCCATGATTGCCCAGAACGGCGCCGAGCAGAACGCCGGAATCGGTTTCGCCATTCCCATCGATACCGCCAAAGCCGTCCTTGCTGACATCCAGAAGTACGGTCATTCCCGACGCCCCTCTCTCGGCATCGTCACTCTGCCCATCGGCCCCGACCTCGCCGAGCAGATGGGCCTGCCCGCGCAATACGGCGTCCTCATCGAAAGCACCGTCCCCGGCGGCGCCGCCGATCACGCAGGCCTGCACGGCGGCAATCAGGTCGCCTTCCTCGGCAATATGCAAATCTCCATCGGAGGCGATCTCATCGTCGCCATCGACGGCCAAGAGATCACCAATTCCCAGGACATCGCCGAAATCATGAACCAGCACCAGCCGGGCGATACCGTCACCGTGACCTTCTTCCGCGGTCGCCGCCGGATGACCACGCGCGTAACCCTCGGCGAAGCCCACGAACAATCCGCCTGAGTCGAACGCTCTTCTGTACCCTGCACCCTGTTCCCTGCGCTCACCGCAGCCGCCCGGTCACCTCGGGCCGCACCAGATACAGAAAGAACACAAGGTTCACCGTCACCATCACGATCTCCACGATCTGGTGAAACTTCACCAGAACCCACATCCCATACAAACCCGAACAAAACACCGCCCCCAGCGCCAGCGCCCATCCCCACCGCTGCAGTCGCAATAACCCCTGCCCCGCGGCGGCAAATGCTGCACACAAAATCAGAACCACCAGCGGCAACTTGTGCAGCGTCACGCCTACCAAACCGATCAGGCACAGCAGAAACATCCATAGCCCGATCGCCGCGATGCCCGGCAGCAGCCCGCCCTTTTCTTCTTCACTCATAGCGTGTGCAGGTACGCCAGCAGATCCGCCAGCTGCTGATCGTTCAGGTCATTCCCGTAACCCGGCATCATGTTGCGTCCGCGCTCGATCACCGGCGTCACCCGCTCGTCATTCGCCGGTGCGCCGCTCGGCAGATACTTCTTCCGATACACCCCAAACAAACTCGGCCCATGCAGATCGCCCGTCTGATTCGCATAGTGGCAGCTCGCGCAATACTGCTGATAGACCGCGCGCCCCCGAGCCTCCTGCGGCGTCAGCTCACTCAACGGCTTCGACGGCCCCAGCGACGGACCACACCCCGCAACACTCAGCGCGAATACCGCCGCAACAACAACACCCGGAATCTTCAATCGCAACCTGGCTTCCCGCAGCGCTTCCAATCTCTAACCCGGATCCCAAACCGCTCTTCTTCTATCCGCCAAACGCTATCCGTTATCCGCTGCTTCGCTAAACTCTAACCCTAAACCTCTAGTTCGCCGCAGCGACTAACTCCACAATCCGATCCAGCGCTACCCGCGCCGCGTCGCCCGTCGGCTGCCGATCGTTGCACAGCACTGAAAACACCAGCGTCCTCCCGCTAGCCGTTTTCACATACCCGCTCAGCGCATTCACTTCCGCCAGCGTCCCGGTCTTCGCGAATACCTTGCCCTTCAGCGCTCCCAAAAACCGCCCGTCCAGCGACCCATCCACGCCGCCAATGGGCAGCGTTGACTTATACAACTCACCCCATGGCTGTCGAGCCGCGTACGCCAGCAACGTCGTCGCCGCGCGTGGCGTGATCAAGTCCTCCGGCGACAATCCCGATCCGTCATAAAACAGAAAATCCCCCGGATCGACGCCCGCGTTCTCCAGAAACTGCCGCACCACTCGCGCTCCCTGCGCAATCGTCCCGTCTTCCCCCTCAAGCCTGCCCAGCAGCCGCTGGTACAACTCCGCGTGCAGATTCTGGCTCACCTTGTTCGTCACCGTCACATCTTCCGCCAGCGTCGGCGACACGTGTGTTGCCAGCACCTTCAACCCCGTCACCGGCGGCTCAATTGTCGTCAGCGCCAGCGGACGCAGCACTACCGTCTGTTCCACTTCTTCCCGATATTTCTGCGTATCTAACGGCAGCCGATGCCACGCCGTGGCCGCCCCCGTCACCGTCACGCCGCGCGCCAGCAGCATCTGCCGCAGCGCTGTTGCCGCAAACTGCGCCGGATCCTCAACCGCCAGCCCCTCATGCATTCCGTTCGCGCTCAGCGAGCCAAACAGCCGAATCGCCAGACTCCCCGGCGCGCGATCGATCCCTGGATGCGCCGCTTCGCCCACCCGTGGCGGCGTCAGCGAATTCTCCAGCTTGTAATACGGAACATCCGGATTCCACGCGATCGCCATCGGCGCTGTCTGCGCCGCATCGCCCTCGCTTCCCGCCGGAGCGCCCGCGTTCGCCGCTGCGGGCGCAGCCGGCGTGATATTCAGATACACAACATTGTCATTCACCGTCAGCGCTGACACCGGCGCGCCGTAATCCCACTGCAGATCGTCCCAGGCCCAGCTTCCGCCGTACCGCTCCCACACGAACCACGTATCGTCCCCGATCACATCGCCCGTAATCGTCTTCACGCCGCTGGCGACAATCTGGTCCGCCATGTTTTCCAGCGCCTGCAGCGGCGGATTCGGCCGCTCCGTTTTCCCATCCCACGGATAGGTCCGTCCCGACATCGTCGGATCGCCCGCGCCCAGCAGCCGCACGTCGCCGGTCAGCGTCCCGCTCGCATCGATCGTCCCCGAGGTCACCGCGGTCGTCGTCCACGTCGCGTTCGCGGGAATCAACGCCAGCGTCGCCGCCGTCGTGAACAACTTCGCGTTCGACGCAGGCTCGAAAAACTCCGCATCGTTCAGCGCGTACACCGGCTTGCCTTGCAGCGTCGTTACGGAAATCCCCCAGTGCGCGCGCGCCACTGCCGGATCGGCCAGAACCTGCAGGATCTCCGCATCCAGGCTCACCTTGTGAACGGGCCTCGCCGTCGAATGCTTCGTCGCCGCATGAGCGGTCGCCACCAGGAGCAGCGTCACCAGAGCCCAGGTCGCGAGGAATTTCGCTGACCGTCCCTCGGCGAACCGCTTTTCCGCTGACAATCTCATCGCTCAACGACCCGATGTCTCGCCGCTATACTTACTTTGCTAACGCGCCTCTGCACCCTCAACCCCTGATCCCTAAACTCTAACCTCTAAACTCTAATTCCCAAACTCTCGTTCCAGCGCTGTAGCCTTTCTTATGGCATTCGCCCGCCGCCCCCGCTTCAGCTGGCAGCTCCGCACGCGTTCCCTCGCGCTCGGTGAGCGCACGCTGGTCATGGGAATCCTCAACGTAACGCCCGACTCCTTTTCCGAAGACGGCGCGTATCTCCTGGCCACGGCTGCAGTCGAACACGGCGTCTCACTACTCGACCAGGGTGCGGACCTCATCGACATCGGCGGTGAATCCACTCGCCCCGGCTCCCAACCCATCAGCGCTCAGGAAGAAAAGGACCGCGTCCTGCCCGTTATCGAGGCGATCCTTCTCCAGCGCCCAAAATCTGTGCTCTCGATTGATACATATAAGGGCGAAACCGCCCGAACCGCTATCGCCGCCGGTGCAGAAATCATCAACGACATCAGCGGATTGCAGTGGGACCCGGAAATGGCGCGCACCTGCGCCGCATCAGGCTGCGGCGTTGTGCTCATGCATACCCGCGGCCGTCCGCCGGAGTGGCGCACGCAACCCCATCTCGCCCGGGAAGAAGTCGTTCCGCTGGTGAAGTCCGGCCTCGCCCTCTCTCTGGACCAGGCCCTCGCCGCCGGCATCGGCCGCAGCCGCATCGTGCTCGATCCCGGCTACGGTTTCGGCAAGGCCTTCGACAACAACTACTCACTCCTCGCCCGCCAGGAGGAGCTTCTCGCTCTCGGCCAACCCATTCTCGCCGGTGTCTCGCGCAAATCCTTCCTCGGCCGAACCCTCGCTCGAACCATTTCTCCCGCAATCAATTCGCCCGCAACCAACTCTGACTTCCCGCCCGACCTCCCGCCGCACGCGCGCGCTAACGCCACACTCGCCGCTGCCACCGCCGCCATCCTCGCCGGAGCCAGCATCATCCGCGTCCACGACGTCCGCCCCGCCCTCGAAGCCGCCCGCACCGCCGACGCCATCCTGCGCTTGCAATAGCAGGTGCGAGCGGCCTGTTTTTCGTACTCCCTACTCCCGATTCCCTACTCCCTGGTCTCTAGGCCATCAAATCCAGCACCCCATCGTGCGGCTCATCCATTTCGACTGCTTCCGCCGCCTCCTGCTCTCCCTCCACCTCAGGCTCCACTTCCTCCGCAAACTTGCGCCTGCGCATTCTGGCCCGCGTCCACGCCGGATTCCCCTCCTGCCCCACACCGCCCATCGCCGAAATCCGATCCACATCCATCGCCGCACCCTGTGCGAAGCGCACACTGTGGACTTCGGCGTACTTCCACACCAACGTGAGCCGACCCCGCGCAATCGCCCTGCCACTCCCCGCCGGCGTCCAAATCTGAACCATTTCTCCACACCCTGGAAGCGCATATCCTTGACCCAGCATGGGCCGCATCCGTATTCTCTCCGACCAGGTCGCCAATCAGATCGCCGCCGGCGAGGTCGTCGACCGCCCCGCCTCCGTCGTCAAGGAGCTGCTGGAGAACGCCCTCGACGCCGGCGCCAGTCGCATCCGCATTGAAATCGAAGCCGGTGGCCGCCGCCTCATCCGCGTCGCTGACGACGGCTGCGGAATGGTGCGCGACGACGCCCTGCTCGCCTTCGAGCGTCACGCCACTTCCAAAATTCGCTCCTCCGATGATCTGCTCACCATCGCCACCCTCGGCTTCCGCGGCGAAGCGCTGCCCTCCATCGCCTCCATCGCGCGCCTCGAACTCGTCACCCGCCCTGGCGCCCGCGGCCCGCACGACGAGGCCGACGCCTCCGGCACCCGCATCGAAATTGCCGGCGGCAAAATCCTCGCCGTCGAAGACTCCGGCGGTCCCACCGGCACCACCATCGCCGTCCGCGATCTGTTCTTCAACACCCCCGCCCGCCGCAAATTCCTCCGCGCCGAAACCACCGAGCTCGCTCATGTAACAGCGCTGGTGACGCATTACGCGCTCGCCCATCCTGAAATCCACTTCGAGCTCCACTCCGCCACGCACGCGCTGCTCACAGCGCCGCCCGTGCGTGAACCCTCAGAGCGCATCTATCAAATCTTCGGCCGCGACACCCTCGACCAGCTCCTGCCCCTGGCCGCTGAGCGCCGCTTCGACCACGCCGGCATTCCCGAACCCCCGCCGTGGCGCCGCGATCGCGACTATGCGCCGCCCGATCCAGGCTTCCTCCGCGTCAGCGGCTTCGTCTCCCGCCCCGCCCTGCAAAAACTCAACCGCAATTCAATCTACGTCTTCGTCAACCAGCGCCTCATCCGCGATCGCCTCATCATTCACGCCATCGTGGAGGCCTACCGCAACATCATTCCTCCGACTTCGTTCCCCGTCGTCCTTCTTTTTCTCGAAATGCCGCCCCACGAGGTCGATGTCAACGTCCACCCTGCCAAAACCGAAGTTCGCTTCCGCCAGCAGTCTCTCGTCCACGACTTCGTCCGAGAAAGTATCCGCATCGCGCTGATGAAGGCCCGCCCCGCCGCCAGCTTTCTGGAGGCCCTCACTGAAAGCCCTCGCGCCTCCTCCTCCCTCATCCTTGAAACCGGCACCGAAGCGGATGCCCCCATCTCCGACCTCGCCGGCTCCGACGCCCCACCTGCGCCCACCGAAGCCTCCCCCTTCAACCTCGCCCCGCCACAACCGCGCCCCGAAGAGGTTCACCTCCCCTTCGCTCCCACAGCCATCACGCTGAGCGAAGGGAACGGCCTCGCTCTGTCCGTCCCGGCCACCCCCTCCACCAACGGCCACGCCTGCGCCGAACCAGCGTTTCCCGATGCCGGGGTCCCCGGCGCGCCCGGTGTTGGCGCGACGGGGTGGGACGCTGGTGAGCCGCCCGCCACCCTCCACTCCCTCGCCTCCCTCAAACCTCTGGGCCAGCTCCGCGAATCCTTCATCCTCGCCACCAACGACGAAGGCCTCTGGATCATCGATCAGCATGTCGCCCACGAGCGCGTCCTCTTCGAGAAAATCCTCCGCGAGCGCCAAACTGAGCGCGTCGAACGCCAGCGCCTCCTCATGCCTATGCTCATCGACCTGCTTCCCCAGCAAATGGTGGTCTTCTCCACGCTCGCCGCGGAGTTGGAACGCAATGGCTGCGAAGCCGAGCCCTTCGGCCCCCACACCATCGCCATCAAAGCCGCGCCTGTCCGGCCTCTACTGGCGCCGAACTCGAGCGCATGATCCTCGAAGTCCTCGAGCAGCCCGGTGCCACTGCCCAGTCCGACAACCTTGAAACCGCCCGCACCCGCATCGCCGCATCCATCGCTTGTCACGCCGCCATCAAAATCAACATGCCCCTCGATCCCGCCCGCATGGAATGGCTCCTCGCCGCCCTCGCGAGGACCGATCACCCCACCAGCTGCCCCCACGGCCGCCCCATTGCATTACGATATTCATGGAAAGACATTCAGCGCGCGTTCCAGCGCATTTAGTCCTTGGTCACTCGTTCTCGACAGTTGAAACGGGCTCTTTTTGAATCAGCTACAGTTACAAATCGCGCGTGCCGCGCTGTGGCATCAGACCGCCGCGACGGATCCGGCTGCTCCGCTGCTGACCCTTGATGATGCCGCGCGCTGGCTCGATGACATCGGCCTCTGTCTGTTTCTGCCCCGTCATACCCAGCTTCCCGCGCCCGCGCCGTCCTTCGTTGAAGCTTGCCTCGGAGAACCCAGCATCACGCCTCCCGCTGCCTCCATAGCCCTCGCCACGGAACTCGCCTCCCGCCTCATCGCCGAACGCCGCGCCATCCCCCTCAACCTGCTCGGAACCTTCTCCGAGCAGCCCGACTTCCTCATCACCCCCGACATCCTGCCCTGGGCCGCCGCCGTCCGCGGCGATCGCCAGTGGAAGTCTCCGCCCCACGCCCGCAACGCTCCTATCGTCCTGCGCACCTGGGAAGCCCTCGACCGCGAAGGCGAAAAATCCGCCATCGAACTCCGCGAAATCCTCGGCCGCGAACTCACCGAAGCCGCCGTCCTCCGCGCCCTCATCGAACTGTGGACCACCCTCCGGGCCGCACCCATCTACGCCTCGGGTCAACCCACGCGCTGGTCCCTGCTGAAAGATCGGTACCCCGCGCAGCTCTCCACCGGCAGCAACACCGCGCAGGCCACCGCCCTCTCCGCGCTGCTCTCCATCTATCTCCGCTCTGCCGTCGCCGCGACTGCGGAAGAAGCCGAGGTTTTTCTCTCGCCCCTCACCGCTCGCTCACGCATCCGCGAAGTTCTCCACGGCATGACGGCCACTCGCCAGCTGGGGACCATGTCGGTCGCCTCCCAAACTCTGCTCTTCGTCGAAGGCTCCCTTCCCGAACACGCCGCCGAACCGGAGCCGCCACCGGCCCCGCGCGAAGCATCCACCCCCACTCCCGTACCGTTTAAGAAAGAACCCCGCCCCACTCGCTGGGAGCTGCCCCGCCACGATGCCCGATCCGACCGCGATCGGCCCCGCGGCCCCTGGCAGAAAAAACCCCCCGCTGCCAACCGCCCCCAGGCCTCGCCCGACCGCCGCGGCCGCGAAGGCAAGCCCTTCGCCGGTCCGCGTCCGGCCTTCGGTGGCAGGCCAGCCTCCGGGCCTCGCCCGACCTCCGGTCCGCGTCCGGCGCGTGGTGCGCGTCCAGCCTCCGGTGCCCATCCAACCCCCGGTCAGCGTCCTGCATTTGCTCGTCCCCATCGCCCCGATGCAAAACCCGGGCAGCGCCGCAGTGGTGCACCTCCGCGCGGCCAGGAATTTCGCAAAGAGACTGGGGAACGCCAAGCACCCGAAGGTCGCCCGTCCTTCAACCGGCCCGCGCGTGGCCAACCGCGCCCACCCCAAAGGGATCAACATCCTCGCCCCCAAAACCGCTGGCGCTCGCCTGATCGCGCCCGCCCCACCGGCCGTCCGCGTCCCACCGATCGTCCGCGCCCTCAAAACCGTCCTTCGTCCACCAGGGGATCGGCCACTCCAGGAACTCGTTTCGGGGACAAACGTCCCTCCCGCCCCGCGTCGCCACGCCCTTTTAAGAAATTCGGTGCAAAGCCCCGCCCTGGCGGTTCCGGCAGACCTGGCGCTAGCAAACCTCGTGCCGGCAAACCCAGCTACGGAAAATCCAGCCCCGGCAAGCCCCGCCCGTTTCGCACCGGAAAATCTTTCACCGGTAAACCCGGCCGCCCGCTCCCTCGCGGCGCGCGTCCCACCCATCCCGGCAAACCGAAAAACAAATTCCGCAAATCAACACCCACCGACCCAAATCCGCGCAAGAATCATAGTCAGGAAGAGCACCCCGAATGAATCGCGGCCCGATCATCGCCATCGACGGCCCCGCCGGCGCCGGCAAGAGCACGATAGCCCGTCATCTCGCGCAACACTTCGGTCTCCTTAACCTCGAAACCGGCGCCATGTACCGCGCCTTTGCCCTCAAGGCCATCATGTCCGATCAGGATTTCGACGACGCCGGTGCCCTGGAGCGTCTCGCCCGCGATACCAATATTGCTCTCGAAGCCGATCGCTCCGGCAGCCGCGTCTTTCTCGATGGAGCCGACGTCACCGAACGCATTCGCGACTCCGACGTCACCCAGGGAGCCTCGCGGGTCAGCGTTCACCCCCACATTCGCGCCTGGATGGTCGATCTCCAGCGCGACCTCGGCCGTCGCGGCGGTGTGGTCATGGAAGGCCGCGACATTGGCACCGTCGTCTTCCCCGACGCCGATGTAAAAGTCTTCCTCGATGCGTCTCCTGAAGCTCGCAGCCAGCGGCGCTACGAGCAGAACTCCAACCCGAAGGACCGCCTGCCCAATTCTGGCTACGAACAGAATGCCGGCGCCCGGGACGGCGCTGCAGCCGCCTCCGCCTCCGAGCATTCAGTCGTCTTTCAGCAAATCCGCGAGCGCGACGAACGTGATCGCAACCGCGCCAACTCCCCGCTGCATCCCGCCGCCGACGCCATCGTCATCGATTCCACCAGCCTTACCCTCGATCAGGTCCTCGCCCGCATCGAAGACCTCGTGCGCCCCCTCTTCGCCCGCCGCGCCTCCACCGAAAAAGTCGGCTAGGCCTGCATTCGACCGGCTAAAGTTTGTTGGTTGCGTTCTGTATCGCTATGCGATACATTGGCGATGTGTGATCAGGACTTTCGAACATAAGGGTCTCGAGAGGTTCTTTCGCACCGGATCGTTTGCGGGAATTCAGGCGAAACATGCGAATCGCCTCCGGCTGCAGTTGGCTATGCTGGATAACTCCCGTAAGCCCGAGGATATGAGTGCACCCGGCTGGAAGCTTCACCGTTTGCAGGGAAAGCTGAGGGATCACTGGTCGGTTGCGGTAAGCGGAAACTGGCGTCTGACCTTCATCTTCGATGGCGAAGATGCGGTCCTCGTCAACTATCTGGACTATCACTTGGTCAGGAGCCTCAGATCATGAGCATGCACAACCCCCCGCACCCCGGCGAAGTCATTCGCGAATATCTCGGTGTCATGAGCGTCTCAGCGGCAGCGGACCACCTCGGTGTCGGCCGTGTCACGCTCTCTCGCGTGCTGAATGGCAAGGCGGCGGTTTCGCCAGAAATGGCCGTGCGTCTCGCGGGAGCATTGGGGACCTCGTCACCGGAAGTCTGGCTCGGCATGCAGTCCCAGTACGATCTCTGGCAAGTGCGGAAGCGCAACACCATCAAGGTGAAACCACTGCCCCACCTGCAACATTCCTGATCCGTCTTTCCATCCTGCGCGAAGCGCGTGTGCCTGGACAGCCAGTCCTCACTCCTCTTCCGTCTTAGCCCCCGCCGGAGCCTTAAAATGCTTCGCCGCTGCAGGAGGAGTCGGCGGCTTAGGCGGTGTTGCCGCCACCGTCGAATTCTCGCCCTTCCGCAACTCCAGGTTGCCATGATCCGTTTCCAGCTGCAGCTGGACGCCGCCGTGCCCCACCGAACCCTCCAGCGTCTGCCGCCCACCGTCCGTCGACATCTTCAGCGGAAAGTCCGTCCTCACCGCCTCGTCTCCGCTCGTGCTCCCCGTCACGCTGAAGTTCGCATTCTCCGGCATCGTCACGATCACGTTGCCCGTGTGATCCGTGATCTGCACGTTGCCCAGCGGATTCGCCGCCACCACGTTCACATCGCCGTTCGAGTCTTCAATATGCGCGTCGCCCGCAATCTGCGTCAGGTCGATATCCTTTGAGCGCGCAATCACCCGCACCGGCCCCACTGCCTGGCTCAGGCTCAGGTCGCTCTTGTCCAGCGTCAGCGCGCCCGCCAGCCGTGCAATATCCAGCGACGTCTGGCTTGAGTGGTAGTGAATGTCCGACCCGATCTGCTCCAGGTGAATATCCCCGAAAAAGTCTCCGTTGATCGTCACCGGTCCCGAAATCTCCGAGAGCGTTACGTCGTCACCGTGCCCGTCCACCAGCACGCGCCCCTGCACGTTGTGCGCGGAAAAGTCGCCGTGGTCGATGTGCCCCTGTGCATCGCCGCCGATATCCTCCAGCTTCACTTCGCCGTGATTATCCGTCACCTGCACCCCGCCGTTCAGCCCGTCCGCGGTCACGTCGCCATGCCCCGCTGTCACCGTGGCAAACGCCGCCGCCGGCAATTCCAGCGTCAGATCCACACGCGCGCCCTGCTTCTCCGGCACCGTGACCACCGCGCCTCCGCCCGAGGCATCCACCCTCGGCTTCAGCTGCGTGAAAATCTTCTGCGCTTCCGAGTCCGAATCGCGATGCACCATCTCGTGCGCCCGCAAGTGCATCTGGTTATCCGTGGATGCTGTGATGGTGACGTCTCCCTGCGGATCGTTGATCGTCACCGACGGCTTCGCTGCCGTCAGCGTCTGGTCCATCTGCACATCGTTGTCGTGCTCCGCACCCATCCAGTTCCAGAAGTTGTCGCTGGTATCGTCGCTGCCAAATCCCCACGAAAATGGCCCCATCAGGTGCCCTTCGCGCGAAACCCATCCCAGGCAGATCATCAAAATCACCAGCCAGACAATCCCGCCCATTGACCGTCGCCCGCCCCACGGCCGGTTCCAGTCCAGAAAGTGCTCCGCCAGCAGCAGCCCGCCCATCACGATCAGCAGCAGCGGCCACCAGCGCGCGTACCAGCTCCAGAATTCCATCGCGTCCAACCTGCCGGTTTCCATCAGCAGTGCGATGATGCCGAAACTCAGCAGGATCAGCGGCCCCACGAACGATGGCCTGTGCCAGCCCCGCCAGTAACTCTTGTAGTAGTCCTTTTGCGCGCGCATCTGCGCCTTCCATTGATCCCGCTGCGCCCGCGCCGCTTGCTTGGCCTGCCACCGCGCTTCCCGCGATGTCCAGGATGGAGGTGTCGTTCCCATAAGCTACCTCCCCTCCTCTTCGTGCGTTCGAATGTCCGGTGGTGGCACAATCGTCGTCGATGTCGTCGTCGGATCGGCGGGCGCCGCCCCCGTGTACGAGGTGTAGCCCGTGGCTGCCGGTGCCTGATACCCTGGGTATCCCTGATATCCCGCCCCAGCTTGCGGTGGATTCTGCGCCAGAATCGCGTTCTCCGCCAGCTTCAGCAATCCCCATACGATGATGTACAGCGGCCAGCTGTGTGCATACGAAATCCCCGCGTACTCATCCAGAATCGCCGTGATCCCGAAGGTCAGCAGCATGATCGGAGCCCGCATCCGCCGCAAAAACAGGTACTGGTTCATTGCCCACCTCCTGCCGGCGGCTCCTGCGAAGTCCCCACCGGTTGCGGCGCATTCGCCTGTTGCGGCGAAGGACCCACCGGCGGCGGCGGTCCCCCTGGCGCGCCATAGCGGAACCGTCCACTGTTCCGCGCCAGTAGCCACACCGCGATGCCCACGATGATCAGCGGCCACCCGTGGCTCACCCATCCGAAGTTAAAAAAGCCCAGCGTGTTGAACAGGAACAGCATGCCCAGCAGGATCAGCACAATCGCCCCAATGGGCTCCCTGCGCGCCCGATCCAGTTCCATCTGCGGAGGAATGGGCGGGTACGGAGGCATTGGCGGTGCCACGCCCGGAGGCGCAGTCCATCCCGGTGGCGGAGGAACCGTACCCGGCGCAAATCCGGCCGCGGGTGGTGGAGGCGTGCCCCATGTTCCCGGTCCTCCAGGATTGAACGGCCGCGCCGCCTGCGTCGTCTCCGCCACAATGCGCTGCCGCAGCTGTTCGCCCCACTCCGCGCTCTGCTGTCCAAACTGGTGCGCCTGTTGCCGTACCTGCTCCGCCCAGTCCGCATACTGCGGAGGATTCCCCGGCGCCGCTCCGGGCGCTGCTCCCGGCGGTGTCCCCGCTGGCGGCACGGGCGGTGGTGTATAGGGGCGCGGTGTGTGCCCGCCAAATGCATTCCCCAGCTCATTCAGTCCAAACGGATCCGGCAGAGGCAGCCCATCGCGACGCGCCTTCGCCGTCTGGTGCGCATCGAAAACCTGATACAACACCCACGCGCCCACAAAAATCCCGAACATCCCGTAGTGCTCGGTGATTGAGATCAGCACCACGAACACCAGCACGTGCACAATGGCCTTGATGTATTGCCCGTTGTACATTGCCCCCACGCCAGGAATGAACCCCAGGATCGTCGCCGTTCCCGGATTCGGCGCACCCACCGGCGGCGGCGCATAACCCGGCTGATAGGCACCCGGTGTCCCCGGAGCAGCCGCGCCTGTAACTCGCGCCGCGAGGCACGGCTCGCAGAACACATTCCCCTGCACCTCGCGCGAGCACTGCGTGCACAACCCTTTCCCGCAGTTCTGACAAAAGGCGGTTACCGCCGCCTCGGGATGATTGACGCAGTTCATACCAGGCTCCCTTCCACGTACCCAGCGGCCTCAACCGCCTCCTGCAGCCCGGTTTCTGATTCACCCAGGGAAATTAACCTTCCGGTTCCAACCAACACCCCTGCCTCTGCCGCCTCTTGCTGTTCTGAACGCTGAACGCTGAACGCTGAACGCCCTTCTGCACCCTGCACCCTGTACCCTGTACCCTGTCCACTCGCGTTCAGCTCCCCGCCCCGCTCCGGCGCCGCAGTCGCGCTCCCGTTCTTCCCGCCCGGTTTCTGCTGTTGCTGATTCGACGGCTGCTGCTGTTGCTGCTGCGGCTGCGTCTGCACGTCTCTCCGCAGTTCCCGCATCCGCGACTGCAGCTGGTAGAAGAACCGCATGTTGTCGTAGTACCGCACCACTGATCCCCGCGCTGTGAAGAACTCCCGCGACAGCGTGCTCCCGATCTGCGACGGCCGCAGATCGGCCAGCCGCAGGTTGCCCCACTTCACCCCCACCAGGTTCAGCGTCAGCGCGATCGAGAAGAACGCCATCGCCACCGTCATCAGCAGCCGCGTCTCGTGGAAGTTCCTGTGCCACGGGGTAGCCACAGCCACGGCTCCTCCGCCGACACCCGCCGCAGCGATTACCGGCAACGGCACGCTGCCCGCTCCCACCGTCTGCTCCAGAATCTTCCCGATCAGCCCCGCCGGAATCTCCGGCTCCGTGTGCAGATACCCCAGCCACTCCCGCCCCTGCTTCGTGTGCGCCAGCAGATCGCCGCAGTTCGCGCACGTCTCGCTGTGCGCCGTGAACGCAGCCGCCTCCGCCGCCGGCAGCAGTCCGTCCAGCGCATCCGTCAGCTGAGCTTCCCACTCCTCGCACTTGAGGGTCGAGCCCGGCTTTTGTCCGAATTTGCTCTCGTCCGCCACCTAAACCACCTGCCCTTTATTACGCTCCAGTAAACGAGCCAGTTCCGCCCGTCCCCGGCTGATCCTCGACTTCACGGTACCTTCGGGAATCCGCAAAACTTGCGCGATTTCCTTGTAATCCATGTCCTGCAGATCCCGCAAAATCACCGCCTCCCGCAGCTCCGGCGAAATCCGCGTCAGCGCTTCCTGCACCATCTTCTCGATTTCCTTCTGTACCGCCCGATCGTGCTGCGTCGGACCCTTATCCGCCAGCCGCTGCAGCAGCGGCATATCCTCGTCCCCGTCCCAGCCCGCGTCCATCGAATCCGTCACCCGCTGCGCCCGCGACCGGCGGAAATGATCCACCAGCAGGTTCCGCGTCATCGTCGTCAGCCACGTCTGAAACGTCCCGCGCGCCAGGTCGAACGCCGCCAGATTCCCGTACACCTTTAAAAAAACTTCCTGCGTCAGATCCTCTGCGTCCGTCGCCGACCCCGTAAACCGGAAACACAAACCATACACCCGCCTGTGATGCGCTTTCACCAGCTCGGTCCACGCAAAGGAGTCGCCCTTCAGGCACCGCTCCACCAGGACCTGCCACTCCCCTTCCACAGGCTTCTCCCCAATGCGTTCGTGCTCTTTGCGCTGCCAGCGCTCCGCCGGCTTCCGCTCGTCTCTTCCCGGCGCCCGGTACTGTCCGGGTCTGGCTTCCTCGGCCCGGGTTGCCGCCCGATCCGCAGGTCGGGCCGGGAACCCCATCATCCCCAGGCTCCAGCTTCCGCCCCACGTGATGGTTCCAGCATGACTCATGGGCAATCATACGCAGCCGAAGCCCCCTTAGTTCCAAAAAACGACCCAGGCTTCAGGTCGCCCTGAGCGGCTCTGAAGTGAGTGCAGCGAACCGAATGGGAGTCGAACCGCCTCACCGCTTGCGGTCATTTCTTTCCGCAGGGGCCATCATCCCGGTTTCGCATCGACAACAATACGGGCGCCATGGAAGCGGACTGTTCAGGGAACTACGCCGTAACTGCGAGGTGCACATCCAGCGGCTGCACTCGCAGCGCCTCGTCGAGCGGCGCCGGCCTGCTCAGGTAGAACCCCTGAGCCTTGTCCACGCCCAGAGTGCGCAGCATCTCCAGCTCCCCCGCCGTTTCAACCCCTTCGGCGCTGATGATGCTCCCGATGTCCTGCGCAAACGTGATCAGCGCCTTCGCCAACGACCGTCGGCTGTGGTCGGTGTCGATGTTCCTGGTCAGGCTGATGTCCAGCTTGATCAGATTCGGATGCAGGTTCACGATGTGCCGCATGCTCGCATATCCCGCCCCCGCATCGTCAATCGCCAGCCGCAGTCCCTGGTCGCGCAACGGCTGCAGCGCGCCCGCCAGCGATTCGTAATCGTCCACGATGGCGTGTTCCGTAATCTCCAGCAGAATGCGCCGCAGATCCACGCCCTCCAGCAGCGGCGCCAGCTTCCCCGAACAGATCAGCCCCGGCGAAGCGTTGATCCCGAGAAAGCAGTTCCGCGGAAACCGTCCCAGGGCAGGCAGCGACTTCTCGATCGCCCGCAGTTCCAGCTCATCTCCAAGCCCCACCGCACGCGCCATCGCGAACCACTGGTCCGGCGCCTGCTGCGGCTCCGCATCGAACCGCGAAAGGCACTCCACACCCGCCACCTCGCCGGTCCGCAGTCGGAACACCGGCTGATAAACGATCCGCGGAGCTCCCGTCGCCATCGCGTTCCTCACTTGGTCCGCCCGCCGCATCTGTGTCTGCTCCGCCTGCTCCATCTCCGAGATGCGCGTCGCCAGCACCTCCGCAAACGCCTGCAGCATCTTCATTTCCCGCTCGCCCAGCGTCAGGTCCGCCTCATGGCTGAAGCAGCACAGCGTCCCATAAATTTCCCCGCTGTCCAGCACAATGGGCACGCTCAGGTGCGATCCGATAGGAATCGCCGTCGTCTCCGGGATCGCCATCGCTGCCGGCACTCGGGACGTATCGGGAATCAGTTGCGGCAGGTCACCGCGTACCACTTTGGCGCAGTACCCCACTTCCAGCGGCAGCGCCTGCCCTGGCTGGATCGGTGGCGGCCCGTCTGTATCCACGTGCTCGAAAACCCGATCGGTCTCCCGGAAGTGCGCGATGAACGCCACATCCATGCTCAGGTATTTGCGCACCGTCCTGAGCACACGATCGACCCCGCCGCATCCAACGCCATTGGCCAGGAGATCCGTGATGGGCTCGAGAGGCTGGGACCTCTCGATCGGGGTCGTCATAACAAAAATCCGTCAGCGGACGATGCTTCCATTAACCGCTTTGGCCACAACACCATAGCGGCGGATGGCTTGTCGATGCCCTGTTCGGGGGACCTGGCTGCCTCAGCGTCACCGTCCGGCAGCTCCGCCATCCCTCGTCAGCCCTCACCCCTCCCCGTAAATCGCCTGCAGCAAATCCGCAGCCAGCCGATGCATCGGCCGCAGCAACGGCACCGCCGCCAGTCGCAGCGTCAGCACGATCATCTTCACCGTCTTTTCGAACAATTCTGCCGTCCGCCTCTGCCCCGGTGACCCGTCATACACCCAGAACAAAATGATCCCCATCTGGTACAGCCACAACAGCCGCGGCAAATAGGGCGCAAGATTCTTCGGCAGCCGGATCTTTGACTCCTCCACCGCCCGCGCAAAGAATTCGATGTCCTGCTCCCGCACTGGTCGCGTCTTCTCGCTAAACGGCGACAGCGGATGCGCCGGATCCATATGCGCGCTCAGCGCTCCCAGCAGTTTCCTGTTAGGCCCAAAGTAGTCGAGTTTCGCCTGAACAATTCTCCGCAGCCGTTCCTCGAACGTCCCGGGCTCCTCCAGCAGCCGCTCAAGCGCCACCCGCAGCTCCTCCTGCGCCCACTCGTAGAACGCCATCACAATCGCGTCCTTCGAGTCGAAGTAGTAATACGCCGCCCCTGTCGCTACTTCCGCCCGTGTCGCAATCTCCCGCATCGTCGCGCCTTCAAAGCCGCGCTCGCGAAAAATCGCCAGCGCGGCCTCGAGGATGCGCCTCCGCGTCTCTTCCGATTTCGGTGTCGCTCGTCGTGCCATAGCCATCACGATACGGTGGGCGTCGGAGCAGCGTCTCTCCGCCCCCGGAAAATCGCCAGAATCAGCACATTGAACGCGTGCAGGAACCCCAGCAGCAGCAGGAAAAAACCCAGCTTCGTTGCCATCACGCCGGCCACGTCGCCTGCAGTCCTGTACTGCCAGTCGGGGCGGAACGTCAGCGCCACATATCCCGCGCTTACCAGATAAAAGCCGATATCCAGCAGCCGCGCGACCGCCCCTCCCAGCTCCGGCCTGTCCCGGAACGCGTCGTGCAGAAACACGTCGCCCGCCCAGTGCAGAACCAGAGCCAGCGCGGCGATCAGCACCCCGCACGCGATCGAATACAGCAAGTAATAGTCGGTCTGATACATGATTCCCTCCTTCACTGCGCCACGTAGCCCGGAGCGACGCTCCCCAGCGACCGCCGCCGCATCCGCGCCAGCACGAACATATTGAAGAAGTGCATTCCGCCCAGGATCAGCAGCACCACTCCCAGCTTCGTGCTCTCCAGCTCGATTACCTGCCGGAAATCCGTCAGCGCAGCGCTGGTCTTCAGAGCCAGCCCGATGTACCCAACGTTGATCAGGTAAAAGCCGACCACCAGCAGCTTGTTTACCGAGTCCGCCAGCTCGGCGTTGCCGTGGAAAGCGTCCGGCAGAAAAATGCGTCCGCCGCTGTGCAGCGTGCGCGCCACCCATACTGTCAACACGATGCTGATGGCCAGATAACTGAAGTAGCAGCCGGCGATGTACATAACCCCTCTTCGAACCAGAATTGAACGTGTTCAAAACAACCATAACGCCGCTGTCCGCGAAATGCAAGACATTTTTGAACAGGTTCAATAAACTTTGGGAGACGAGTTGCCCCGACTGCAAACCTCACCCTGTCAGTAACTTCAGATCGCCGCCCTGCTCGAACTCACCAACCCGGCGCCGACCGTCAAAAATAATTACCGCCGCGCCGCAGTCTCAGCCTGAACCCTCACGCGAAGCGCTTCGCTACCACCGCCCCCCACTCCTCCGGCGCCCGATCCGTCGCGTGCCGCGCGAACAGCCAGCGATGCCCATCCAGATCCTCCGCCCCATACTGGTACTCCCCGTACTCCGTCTCATGCGGCTCTTCCACGATCTTCGCGCCCGCCGCCCTGGCCTGCGCGCAGTGCCCATCCACATCCTCAACAAAAATCGTCAGCGACTGCGTCCCGAACCCAGTCTCCCGCGGTGTCCTCTCCCCCTCGCGCTCCCGCCTCACCATGATCACCGCATTCCCCGCGAACATCTGCGCCCCACTCGGCCCTCCACCATAGCGGAAATGTTCCTGGAAACCGAACGCCCCCTCCAGCCACGGAATCGCCCTCGCCAAATCCTGATACGTGATATGCGGCAGCACCGTGTCCACCGGTACCGATCGATTCTTCGTCATAGCCAAATCTCACCAGCGTGGTTGAACTTAGCTGAGCTCACCCACGCAAATTGAACTCGCTCAGGTAAATTGAACTTGCCCGCGCCAGTTGAACCTGCCAAAAAAAAGAAGCTGACCCCGCCAGGTTCACCCCATAGCAAGAAGCTTGGCCCCACTCGCGTGCTGGAGCTAGATCTAAATGTCCGGCTTCAACTCCTCGGTAACACGTCTGGTACCAAAACGGCACTGCCCCCACACCTCCCCTGCAGGCCGGCGTATCTCACCATGGCAACGCAGATCCACGCATCGCCCAGCACCGTATATAGTTAACATCGCGATGGCGACCCATCCAGAACCACTCGCCGCTCCCACGGCCGAAAGGAACATTCCACCCCACCTCATCGACGAGGCCCGCCAGCACGTCTACCAGGCCGCCATCCGCACCCCGCTCGTCCGCCTCAACCACGACGGCCCCGCCGAAATCTATCTCAAGCTCGAGTGCCTCCAGCCCATCGGCTCCTTCAAAATTCGCGGCGCCTGGAACGCCGTCCGCCTCCTCCCCGAAGACCAGCGCCGCCACGGTGTCTGGACCGTCAGCGCCGGCAACGCTGCCCAGGGTGTGGCCCTCGCCGCTCGCCGCGCCGGCGTCCCCGCGAAAATTCTCATGATTGAAACCGCTCCGCAGGCCAAGTTCGACGCCGTTCGCCGTCTCGGCGGCGAGGTCGTCAAAGCTTCCTGGGATCAGTGCTGGCAGGCCCTCGGCGAGCGCGCCCACCCCGCCATGAACGGCGCCTTCATCCATCCCTTTGAAGATGACGCCTTCATCGCCGGTAACGCCTCGGCCGGCCTCGAAATCATCGAGGATCTTCCCGACGTCGCAGCCATCATTGCCGGTTTCGGCGGAGGCGGCCTCTCCTGTGGCATCGCCGCCGCTCTCAAAGCGCGCGGCCACAAAGCCAAAGTCTTCGGAGCCGAACCCGAGACCGCCGCCCCGCTCGCCCTTTCCTTCACCGCCGGCTCACCCCAGAAATTTCCTAACTGGCAGGCCAGCTTTGTCGACGGCTGCGGAGGCAAGTCCGTCTTCCCCCGCATGTGGGCGCTCGCCCATCATCTCCTCGCCGGCTCCGTCGTCGCCACCCTCGAGCAGACTCGCCAGGCCATGCGCCTCGTCGCCGAACGCAACCACGTCATTGCTGAAGGTGCGGGAGCCTGCGCCGTCGCCGCTGGACTCAGCGGCCAATGCGGCCCCGGCAAAATCGTCTGCGTCGTCAGCGGCGGCAACATCGACCTGGCAAAATTCGCCGAGCTCGTCGTCCGCGAATAGCCAGGCGCCGGCCATCTCGCAACTCATAAAGATAGCGTCGCCGCCCCTCAGACCCGCGCTGCGAAATGCTTCTTTGCGATCTCCTCGATCTCCGGCTCCGTCACCGCGGATAAATCCGCCGTCTCAGTCGCAACCACCCGCTGAAACGTCTCCGGATGATGGGTCTTCAGATATTCGCTCAGGAAAACGGCTGCGTTGCTCGTTCCCGTCGCGTGGCCGATCAGCACAATCGTTGCGGCATGCGCCAGATCCTGGGCGATCTCCTCATAAAAGGAGTCCTCCTCCGGAACCCGCTCCCCCTCGTAATGCGCTTCCTTGCGGTGGATCAGGTGGTGCTGAAATCCAAACGGATCGTACGGCTTGACGGTCACGTCGCCTTCGGGCCGGCTCCCGCCCGTATCGTGATAAATGTGCGCCGCATGATGGTCGATCACCACCACCATGCGCCCCACCGGCCGCGCGCCGGCCGGTTTCCCCTGGACTTCCGCAGCGCGCAGAAACCTGCGCAGACGGGCGATCTCTTCAACGTCGAGGTTGTGCGTGCTGGCACGCTTAAAGACTTCCCTCTGCGCGCCAACGATGAATGTGAACTCATCGTTCCCGTGCGGCTTCACCTCTCCGATCTGACCGATCAGATCCACCACCGCGCTCCAGGTTAGATTGCGCGGCAGCTTGCCGCCCACCAGGCTCTCCAGCAATTCTTCGTGATCGCGACGCAAATGCGCAGGCATGTTCATAGCATCTCACCAGTCAGGATTTCGGGGTCGTGAAGCTCTCACCTCAGCGGTCGATACTTCCGGTGCAACATTTCCGAACTGAGCTGTTAATGCTCTCCGCCACACAAACGACTCCCGCGTAACACCGGAAATGGCGAGCGGCGAATTCGCCTGCCCCCACAGCGAGCAGGAAATCCTCCATGGGAACACCGCCAGGCTCCCTGGTGTCTCTTGCAGCAGAAGGAACACTCCCATGACGACGAATCCCAGCGCCCCCAAATGCCTCAACGCCGATCCCAATGTCACGCCGTTGATCGACGTCCTTCTGGTCCTCCTCATCATCTTCATGGTCATCGTTCCCGTCGCTCCCCGAGGCCTTGAGGCCCTCCTTCCCCAGCAGCCGAAGACCGGCCAGCCAGCGCCGTCTGAGACCATCGTCGTCCAGATCCTCGCCGGTCCCGCCGGACCCATCTACAGAATCAACGACCAGTGCATCCTCGGAAAAACCCAGTTAGTCGCCGAACTAAGTCGCATCTATTCGATCCGCGCCGAAAAAGTGCTCTTCGTCAAGGGCGACCCGACCCTCGACTTCGCATCGGTCGCCGCAGTCATCGATATCAGCCGCGCCCTCGGCATCGACCACGTCGGCATCATCACTCCACGCCTCGCCGCCAGCTAGTCGCATCGCATTTCGGGTGCTGTACAGCGGCGCAGAGCCTGCCCTCAGCGAGCGAGTCGAATGGGGCAAAGCCCCGGCCCTCAGGCCAGGGAAAGCTTGCCTCCTCAAACAGGAGCCTTCGTGTCTGCGTCAGAACATCGGCAGGAACTGGCCAGCGAGGGGGACGGGCGAGAAGAAACCCACAAAAAAACCACGAGACCCCGGCCAGGTTCACCCCATAGCAAGAAGCTTGAGCCGATTCCCTGTGCGGTGGGTGTCACTCTTGCTGAGGTTCAAACCTCGGTACCGTGTCGAGTTCCAATTTGAAACTCCGCTGTCCGACAACGGCAGGAAATCGGACTCTCCAACTCGGGGGTACCTGCGAAAGGAAGAGGGCTCTTCCGCCCGGGCGTTTTTCTTGCCCTGACCCTAAATCCGGAAATCTCCTTTTCTTGTCAAGTTTCCACCACTTACCCAAAGTAACTTTTGGTGATTCAAAGCCACTTATCCATCAATAAATTTTGGCGGATTTTAGTGCTGGACTTGATATTCTGATAATAGGGGATAAGAAACAAAAAAGTCCGCGCCCAGCGCGGCCTTTTTCACGCTTGGCGGGCGCAGCAGCATGATGCCACTGCCACCTTGGGGGTTACTCCACCTATTCCCTACTCCCTGGTCCCTGTACTTCGAAGGAATCCCGTGCCCGTCCCAACCCAACCCGGCTGCGCAACCCGCGACCGCCTCACCGCCGCCGTGCCTGTCCTCCAACGCGACCGCCTCTGTAACAAAAGCAGTCGCCTGTATGACAAAGACAGCCGTATGTGTAACAAACACGACCGCTTGTGTAACAGAGACGGCCGTCTCGCAATTGCTCCGTTTTCAAATACATCCAGGATCCTTTTCGCTGGCGCCATGGGATTTCTCAAGAATCCAACAAGCCATCGGGTCGGAACCCTGGATAAGCCCAGGGAGGCGTCGCCCTCATACTTTTCGCGAGCTACCTGCTACACACGTCAGATAGCCTGAAGCATCAGCACAGCTGAAGCCCATTCGCCCAACTGCGGCAACATTCTCCGGCAGTCGCAAAAAAAACCTGTGCTATGCTCCTCGCATTCTGACCGCGTGAGGGTGGGAGCGTGCTTCAGCGGCTGGTAATGGCGGCTTTATTTGTTGTGGGCGCGGGGTTGGGTGCCCAGACCGTGGCGCATGAGACCGGTGTGATTCATACGCCCGACGTTGAGATTGGGTATGAGACGTTTGGGGTGCGCGGGGACGCGTTGCCGGTGATTGCGGTGAACGGGGGTCCGGGGCTTTCGCATGCGTACATGATGATGAACGACCTGTGGGAGCAGGTGGGGCGGGATCGGCTGACGATTCTTTACGATCAGCGGGGGACAGGGGCGTCGAAGAAGGTGGCTGCGGGCGCGGCGCAGACGATGGATGCGCAGGTGGCCGATCTGGAGGCGGTGCGGGCGCATTTCGGGATCGAGAAGGTTGCGCTGGTGGGGGATTCGTATGGCGGGTTTCTGGTGATGGCGTACGCTGCGGCACATCCGGAGCACGTGGCGAAGCTGGCGCTGTCGGATTCGCCTCCACCGTCGTTCAAGACGATGGTGCATTTGCTGCCACAGACTTTTCCAGATATTGAAGAAGAGGATCAGACGGCAGAGAAGAAGCTGGGCGAGGATTCAGACGCAGCGGCGCGGCTGGGGCTGCGGAATCATTTTCGGATGATTTTTTATTCGCCGGAGAAGCCGGACGCGTACATGGCGAAGATGGGCGATCTGGGGTATGAGCCAGCGGTGGCGCGGGCGGTCTCGCAGTCGGCGGTGGGGCTGGATCTGACGGCGGCGTTGCCAGGATTTCGGTTTCCGACGCTGGTGATCACGGGACGATGGGACATGAATGTTGCGCCGATCAATGCGTGGACGATGGCGCACGCGATTCCGGGCGCGACGATTGTGTTTTTCGAGCAGAGCGGGCACCTGCCGGCGTATGAGGAGCCCGAGAAGTATCGCAGGGTGCTCGAGGAGTTTCTGGACGCGCGGTGAAAAAAACTCACCACAGAAAGCACGGAGTGCACAGAGAAGGGCATCTGGGGTGATGCGGGAGTCTTCATTTCCCAGGAGGCATTTTTTATGAAGCTGCTGATCGCGGGTCTATTGGTGTTGTGTCCTTTCGCGATGGCTGCGCCCCATGGCGGCCTGCGTGTGCAGGGAGAGCCGGTGGAGCATTCGTTCGTCATCCACAATTTCAAGACGGAGAGTGGGGTGACGCTGCCGGAGGCGAAGATCGTCTATGGGACGTATGGGCAGCTGGATGCGGCGGGGGACAACGCGATTTTGTTGCCTTCGCATTACATGGCGGATATGCATGGGTACGGATGGCTGATTGGGCCGGGGAAGGCGCTCGATCCGGAGAAGGAGTTTCTGATCACTTCGGAGTTGTTCGGGAACGGGCGGTCATCGTCGCCGAGCAACACGCTGGAGCCGTTTCACGGGCCCCGGTTCCCCGTGATGACGATCCGCGACAACGTGGAGGCGGTGCACACGCTGCTGACGCAGGAGCTGGGGGTGCGGCATTTGCAGGCGGTGATTGGGTTTCTCGATGGGCGCGCAGCAGGCGTTTCAGTGGGCGGTTTCGTATCCGGACTTCATGGATCGGATTGTGGCGACGTCAGGGACCGCGAAGACGTACGGGCACGGGATTGTGCGGGACGAGAGCGAGATTGGGGCGATCACGACCGATCCGGCGTTTGCGGGCGGCGATTACAAGACGGAGCCGGAGAAGGGCATTCAGGAATTCGCGCTGGTGTGGACGGCGTGGCTGTATTCGCAGGAATGGTGGCGGCAGGAGCTGTGGAAGGCGGATGCGAAGCCGGGAACGACGCTGGAGCAGACGATTGAGGAGTACAAGACGCACTTTATTTCGAACGCGGACGCGAACAATTTGATTTTGCAACTGCGGACGTGGGAGAAGCACGATGTGGGAACGACGCCGGGGTTCGGCGGGGACGAGCAGAAAGCGCTGCGGTCGATCAAGGCGCAGGTTTTGTATATGCCGTCGGCGACGGATCTGTATTTTCCGGTGGGCGATGCGCAGTATGAGGCGCAGTTTATTCCCGCACTGCACGCTGCTGCCGATCCCGTCGCTGTGGGGGCATCCGGCGGGAGCGGGGGCGGGGCCGGGCGATGGGAAGTTTCTCAACGAGCACATTGCGGGATTTCTGAGGGGCGAGCCGCAGAGCGAGTAGGGTGCCGCGCGCATCCGGAATTAGCGTTTTCGGCCGGCTCTTTGCGCGGACTTTTCGCGGTCCGCGGCCTCGGTGACACGGAACTTCGACGATGCGCTGAATCAGCCTGGCGGGCACGGGCTCGGAGAGCGGGAATCGGATGGTGCTCTTTTTGATTTCGTAAGGCGCCAAGTCCTCCTGGAATGCCGCAAGGAGTCGCGCGCCGGCCGGGTAGAGCGAGTAGTGGTGCTTCCAGCCGGCAAAGTAAATGACCATCGCGCCGTCGAGCTTATATGTGGGGATGTTGTAGGAGATGACTTCCTCGGCGGCGGGCAGGGCTTTGCGAATTGCGTTGCGGACCTGGGTAAGCGCGGGTTGCGCCGCCTCGGGCTGGGACGCGATGTAGTCGTCCACGGTTTGTCGGGCTGGATTTTGCCATCGAAGTTCGCCTCCCCTTCGCGTTCCAAATTACCATCAGGGTGATGCAGACGCTTCTGCGCAACGCGACGATTGTGGACGCGACGGCTCCCGAGCCGCGTGGAGGGAATGTTCTGATCGAGGACGGAGTGATCCGCGATGTGAACGCGGGGACGCCGACGGGAGATTGCGACGTGATCGACGTCGCGGGGCGGACGGTGATGCCGGGACTGGTTGACTGCCACGTGCACGTGGTGGCCAGCATGATGGACCTGGCGGCGAATGCGCAGTTGCCGGTGGCGACGGCGGTGCTGCGGAGCGTGCCGATTTTGAAAGGCATGCTGGAGCGGGGATTCACGACTGTACGGGATTTGGGCGGGGCGCCGTATGCACTGGCGGAGGCGATTGCGCAGGGGCTGACGCCGGGACCGCGGCTGTTTGTGTGCGGGAAGGCGCTGTCGAAGACGGGCGGGCACGGGGATGGAAGGCAGCGGCACGACACACGGGACCCAAATCGGTGGACTTCGAATTTTGGCGCGCTGGGGCGCGTGGCCGATGGCGTGGAGGAAGTGCGGCTGGCGTGCCGCGAGATGCTGAGGGAGGGCGCATCCTTTATTAAGGTGATGGGGAACGGGGGAGTGGCGAGCCCGACGGATCCGGTGGGGTGGCTGGGGTATTCAGTGCAGGAGATGAATGCTGCGGTGGAAGAGGCGCTCGATGCGAAGACGTATGTCGCGGCGCATCTCTACACGGCGGAGGGAATCGTACGGGCGGTGGAGTGCGGGGTGCATTCGCTGGAGCACTGCAACCTGATCGACGCGGCGGCGGCGCGTTTTGCCGCGCAGGGGGACGCGGTGGCGGTGCCGACGCTGGTGACGTATGAGGCGTTGGCCCAGGATGGGCCGGGGATGGGGCTGCCTGCGGCGTCGGTGGCGAAAATCGAAACGGTACGCAAGGCCGGCCTGGAGAGTCTGTCGATTTTGAAGGAGGCGGGCGTGACGATGGCGTTTGGGACAGATTTGCTGGGTCCGACGCACGTGCGGCAGTCGGAGGAGTTTGCGATTCGAGCGCGGGTGCTGACGGCTGGGGAAATTCTGGCGAGCGCGACGACGGTGGGCGCTGAGCTGGTGGGCATGAAGGGACGGCTGGGCGTGGTTGCGGAAGGCGCGATCGCGGATTTGCTGGTGATGGACGGGTCGCCGCTCGAGGACATCACCGTGCTGGCGAATCCAACGAAGAATTTATTGCTGGTGATGAAGGAGGGCGCTGTTCACCTGCGCCGGTCGATCTAGCGCCCTCTTTGTGTCACAGAGCCTGCAAGGGCAATGGCTGCCCGGCTGGCTGGTTCTGCCGCGCACGCCACTGCGTGGCTTGGGCGATGCAGACAATGTGCAGGATGAAGAACAGGGGCACGGCGAAGGTCGGGATCAGGCTCATTGGAAGGAACGTCATCGCGCTGGTGGGAATTCCCTGGGGATCGATGACGTTGGCGAGAGTACCCAGAGTCACCGCAGTTACCAAATCGGCCACGCCGAGCAGCTGCCAGACGATGAAGCTGGTGCGATGGCGCGGAACGGCCAGCTTGAGGGCCACGAACGCTGCGGTTGCGCCGATGGTGATGTCGCCCCACCCTGCGGGCCAGGCGAACATGCGCGGCAGTACGCCATAGGTGGCGAGGACGAGGAAGACGAATCCGCCGATTCTCCAGGACTGAACGAGGGTGAGCACGCGTGGACTGAGGGACAGGGCGAACCGGCGGAATGCCGGCGACGCGGCGAACCAGACCAGGAACACAACGATGGGCATGATGGCCGCGAGGCCAAAGGCCAGCGGCGGCTGACCCGGGGCGGCGCTGAGGAGGTGCAGGGCCGAGGTGGCGAGGGTAAGGACGAACCAGGCTCCGATGAGCCAGGAGGTGAGCTTCGCGTAGTTTTTCATAACTATGCTCCCTATTGCGTGAATGCTGAGGTGGCTTCGTGGGTGAGGCGCAGCAGGTCTTGCCAGCGCCCGTCTCCGAGCTCGCGGCGCAGCTTCGCCTGTACTTTTTCCCAGGCGGGCGTGGCGCGTTTGAGCTGCGCTTCTCCGCTTTTGGTGAGGCACAGACGACGTTCGCGGCGGTCTTTGCCGTAGCGTTTCGCGATCCAGCCGCGGCGGTTCATGGTTTCGAGGGTGCGGGTAAGCGTGGTGCTGTCGATGGCCAGGATTTCGCCGAGGGTGCCCTGGGAAACTTCACCGGCGAGCGATAAGGCCTGGAGGATGGTGAATTGCGTTGCCCTGAGTCCGTGGGGACGCAGCGCGTCGTCGTAGAGCTGGGTAAGGGCGCGGGAGGCGCGGCGCAGGTTCGCGCACATACAAGGGAGCGCCGGGATGGAACGTTGGTTCATGGACAATAGATGCATATACATCTATTGGATGATTCAAAAAATTACCAACGTTCGATGGCGAGATTTGGGCGGGAGACCTTACTGCTTGTTGACGTCGACGTAGTAGTGGTCGGTGTCGACGGCGAAATCGTCCCTGGACAAGGAGGTTTGCATCGACTGCCATTTGGTGGTGGGGTGGATGATCTGCCAATGGTCGGGCGTTCCGACACGAATGGGCATGGCGAAGTCTTCTTCGTCGGCGCGCCATTTGTACATGACCATGCCGGGGGCTTCGCCGAAGAGGAGCTCGAGGCGGGGAATCTGCGCGTGGCGGAGGTACTGATTGAAGATGGGCGTGAGGTTCATGCCGGTATGCTGATTGCAATACGCGACGATGTCCTCGGTGAGGATGTTCTGATATTTGAAGTGCTGATAGAGGTCGTGGAGCAGCTTCCACCAGGCGGCATCGTTATTGATGACGCTGCGCAGGGTGTTGAGCATGAGCGCACCTTTGAAGTACTGATCCTCGGGCGGCTCGGCGTTGACGCCGCGTTCGCCGACGATGGGGCGAAGGTTGTGGATCTTGGGCTTGTAGCCGCTGAGGTATTTGATGGCGTCATCTTTGCCCCAGCGATATTCGACGTAGAGGGATTCGAGGTAGGTGGTCCAGCCCTCGTGGATCCACATGTCGGCGGGATCGGCGGCGGTGATGCTGTTGCCGAACCATTCGTGGCCGCTCTCGTGGATGATGATGAAGTCGAAGCGAGGGCTGATGCCGACTCCGGTCCAGTCGCGGCCGAGGTAGCCATTCTCGAAGAGGTTGCCGTAGGTGACGGCGCTCTGGTGCTCCATGCCGGAGTAGGGGGCTTCGATGAGTTTGTAGCCGTCTTTCGCGAAGGGGTATTCGCCGAAGTAGTGCTGGTAGGCCTCGAGCATGCCTTTGGCCTGGGCGAACTGGGTTTTGGCTTTGTCGAGGTCGGCAGGCAGGGCGTAGAAGTCGAGGGGCACGTCGCCGAGACGGTCGCCGAAGTGGACGTAGTCGCCGATGTTGAGCGACACGTCGTAATTATTGATGGGGTAGGAGACGTGCCAGTCCCAGCGCGTGTATCCGTCGCCCAGATCGGTCTTGCCGACGAATTTGCCATTCGAGACGTCGGTGAGGTTGTTGGGAATTTCGACGCTGAGGTCCATGTTCTCGACTTCGTCGCGCCACTGATCTTTGTTGGGCCACCAGATGCTGGCGCCGATGCCTTCGCAGGCGGTGTTGATCCAAACGTGCCCGGCGGGATCGGTTTTGAAGGTGATGCCGCCGAAGCGGCCGGTGGTGCGCGGGTGGCCCGAGTAGTAGAAGTCGATGGAATAGACTTGGCCCGCGCGCAGAGTCTGCGGGAAGTCGATGAAGACGGCGGCTCCGGTGTCGCGCTGGTACTTGAGCTCGGTTGAGCCGTAGACAATTTTGTCGATGTCGAGGGGCTCCTGGAGATCGAGCTGGATGCGGGTGCCGTCTTTGAGCATGCGGAAGCGGATGGTGTTTTTGCCTTTCAGCGATTTGTCGTCGGGATTGACGCGGACGCTGAGGTGGTAATAGAGGAGGTCGTTGTTGGCGCGGAAGGGGCCGTAGGCTCCGCGCAGCATGGCGGCGCGATCGGGGAGGGGAGCGGCTGCGTCGATGGGGCGCACGCGCTGCGGTGCGGCTGGCGGCAGCGTTTGCGCGGCGGGCGGAGTGACGGGTTGCGCGGGCGGCGCGTTCTGACTTTGGGCGTAGAGGGGCGCGAGCAGGGCCGTGAGGAGGGCCACCAAAAAGGCGAAGGACAAGGCCTGTTTCAGGGGGCGCACGCGGGAGTGGACGCAGATCATGCAGGCCATCCTAATCGAGTGGGACGGAGTGGCGCAGTGAACGGGCGGGTTCCGCTACACTTTCCTCGGACCGCGAAGCCTCTTTTTATTTGATCCGGGGATTCGGCTCCAAGGAGACCGCGTGCGCGTTTTCAGATTTTCCCGCTTGCTGTTCCCAGCATTATTCTTGTTCGCGCTTTTCGGTGCGATTTTCGCCGCTCACGGGCAAACGGCCGGAGGAGCGACGCTGCCGCCAGCGCCACACGCGAAGACGATCCATCTGAAACACGTGCTGGTGATTGGAGAAACCAAAGGTTTCGAGCACGATTCCATTTCGGCGGCGATGGCTGCGGTGTTCGCCATGGGACAGGAGAGCGGGCTGTGGGACACCACGATGCGGACCGACACGGAACTGCTGACGAAGAAAGACCTGGGGCGCAACGCGAAAAATCTAAACTATTTTGATCTGCTGATTTTTGCGAGCACTACGGGCGAGCTGGACATGGACGCGAGCCAGAAGGCGGATATGATGGCGTTCATCCACGACGACGGGAAGGGGTTCGTGGGGATCCACGCTGCGCTCGACACCAACTACACGTGGCCCGAATACGGGGATATGATCGGCGGCTGGTTCGATCAGCATCCGTGGGGGACGTTCAATGCGCCGATTGTGAATGAGGATCCGAGTTTCCCCGCGGTGCGCCATTTTCCGCACGCATTTGTGAAATACGACGAGATTTATCAGCCAAAGGCGTGGTCGCGCGACAAGGTGAATGTGCTGCTGAGCCTCGATACGGAGAAGCTGGACTACGCGGACAATCCGCGCGTTCATCGCACGGATCATGATTTTGCCGTGGCGTGGAGCAAGATGTACGGCAAGGGGCGGGTTTTCTACTCGACGCTGGGGCATACCGAGGAGTCGTGGCAGGATCCGGACCTCCGCAAAATGTATTTTGAAGCGATCAAGTGGGCGCTGGGCATGACGGAGGGCAGCACGGCGTCGCACGCGCGGCCGGCGGCGCACGCGACCGGCCAGTGATCCGGTAGCGCTCCACGGCTTGTCGATTCTCCCTGCAAAACTCTGACAGCTTCGCGCCAATTGACAAGGCTATCTAATAGCGCTATGCCTATTAGGCATATGGCACGACGTTCCAGTTCGAGCATGGAGGTACTGCTGGGCCTGCTGGCGATTGAATCGATGTCGGGATACGACCTGGGGCAGATGATCCGCGGCTCGGTGCGTCACTTCTGGAATGAGAGCTATGGGCAGATTTATCCCAACCTGAAAGAGCTGGCGAGAGGCGGATTCGTCAGATGCAAAACGGAGCGGCACAGGGGCAAGCCGGACCGTCGAGTTTACTCGATCACGGAAAAAGGACGCGAGCGGCTGCGGGAGTGGCTGGCGGTGCCGCCGCAGCCGGAGATTCCGCGCAACGAGCTGCTGCTGAAGCTGTTTTTCGGGCAACAGGTTGACGCGGAAATCCTGATTGGTTACGTGGAGCACACGGTGGAGGAGCATCGCGCTGTCCTCGACTATCTCGACCGGGCGGAGCGCGAGCAGATCGAGGTGAATCGGCACTATCCGGGAGCGCCGTACTGGAGAATGGCCGCGCACTTTGGGCAATTGGAGATGAAGGCACACCTGCGCTGGGCCGAAGAGACGCTGGTCGAGCTGAAGAAGCTGGCCAGAAAACAGCAGAGTGATGGAAAGACCCGCAAGGAGAAAAAACATGCAGGCCAATGAGGTGGTGGCAACGACGAATGCGGAAACGAGAACTCAGCAGATCGCCTCGTGGTGGCACCTGGCGGGATTTCTCCTCATCGGCGCGGGCGTGGTGGTGATGGGTTTTATGGCACAGCACGCTCCGGCAGGGGCGGGCGCGGGAGTCGGCCAGCTGGCGGGGCACACCAAGGCGATTCCAATCTACCTGACCGCCATTGGAATGGATTGGGCGCTGCTTTATTACTGCTGGGCCGGCGTGCATCATCGCGGCGGAAAACTGAAAACGCTCTCGGGCGAGCGATGGTCTTCGTGGAAGAGCGTGGCGGTCGACATCGCGATCGCGCTGCCGTTCTGGCTAGTGTGGGAAGGCGTGGCGTATGGCGTTCACCGGCTGCTGGGACCGAGCAGCGCCAAGACGGTCAACAGCCTGCTGCCGCAGAGCTTGCTTGAGATTGTGATTTGGATCGCGACGTCGATCACGGCCGGCGTTTGCGAGGAGATGGCGTTCCGCGGCTATCTGCAGCGGCAGTTTCATGCGCTGACGGGAAGTGTGGCAGCCGCCGTGGTGGGGCAGGGGGTGGTGTTCGGCCTGTTTCACCTCTATCAGGGCTGGAAGAATGTGGCCGTGGTCAGCGTGCTGGGCGTGATGTTTGGAGCGCTGGCCGCATGGCGCAGGAATCTGCGGGCCAACATCCTGGTGCACGCGTGGGGCGACGTTTGGGAGGGGTGGCTGAAGTTCGTGGTTTGGCGATAGCACGCTGAGCCGCGCCTGGGGCGAAATTGGGCACAGAAAATCGAACACGTGCCCACGCTCTTGTTCTTTGCATCATCGTGCAGCGGGGAGACTAACTCTTTAGTACTCACCTTCGATAACCACTGCTGCAGTGACGTGAATTTTCTGCGTCCTGCTGCGCCGTCGCGGGCGTATACACAAGTGAAGGCAGGATGTACACCTGAAAGCCCGCGAGCAGTCCTTCCGTATCGTCATGCTGGAGCACCAGTCGATGGTCTTCAGCATCGCCCTTCGCATTCTGGGCGACCGCTTTCTCGCCGAAGAGACCGCACAGGATGTGTTTCTGGAACTGCATGCGAAGCTCGATGAGCTGGAGTCAGACGAACACGTTCTGCACTGGCTGCGCCGCACCACCGTGCACCGCTCCATTGACCGGATCCGCCAGCGGGAGCGGCGGCCGGAGGTTGTAACGGATCCAGGAGAGCTGCCCGAGCTGGCGGTCGATGCCTTGCCGGGCGATCCACTGCTGAGCCGGCAGATCCGGCAGCTGGTGGCTTCGCTGCCTGAGACGCCGCGGGCCGTGATCGTGCTGCGGTACCAGGAAGACATGGCGCCGGAAGAGATAGCCGAAGCGCTGAGCATGCCGGTGGCCACGGTGAAGAGCCACTTACGACGGGCGCTGCAGTTGCTGCGAGAGAAGATGGCGCGCGTGCTGCGCTAGGGCGCGCTAGGGAGAAGAGGGTGGTCATGATGGAAAGCGACGCAGAACTGGAACAGGCACTCTACGCGGCGTTCGCCCGCGAGGCAGCGCCGGCGACGCTGATGGCTGGTGTGGAGGGGCGGATGGGTGCGAATTTCGGAGCGATGGAGCCGGCGCTGGCGGGCGTTGACGGCCGGGTGTTCATCCCTACGTTTGCCGGGCTTGAGATTACGACGCAGTCGCGGTGGACGAGCATGCTGTCTCTGGGCGCGCACGCGCTGATTTGTGCGTTGATCGTGCTGTTCGCGCTGGACCAGTGGCATACACGGGAAGTGCAGAAGAAGCTGATAGCGACGGTGGATGTGATGCCGTTCATCCCGGCTGCGAATTTGAAAGACACGATGGGCGGCGGCGGGGGCGGCGGGAACCACGAGCTGCTGGAGGCATCAAAGGGCAAGCTGCCGAAATTCGCGAAGCAGCAGATCGCGCCACCGCAGATTCTGCGGCTGGATAATCCGAAGCTTGCGGTGGAGCCGACGGTCGTGATGCCGCAAATCAAGCTGCCGGACGCGAGCATGCCGGACCTGGGGGTTCCGCAGTCGCCGCAGGTGGCATTTGCGTCGCAGGGCTCGGGGTCGGGATCGGGGTTTGGGACCGGTTCCGGCGGCGGGATCGGTTCGGGGAATGGCAACGGGATTGGCCCGGGCGAAGGCAGCGGCTATGGGGGCGGAATCTACCACGTAGGGGGTGGTGTTTCGAACCCCATCCTTATATATGCACCCGATCCGGAGTTTTCCGACGAGGCACGGCGGGCGAAGTACCAGGGGGTCTGCGTAGTGGGGCTGGTGGTGGATGCGCAGGGCAATCCGCAGCGGGTACACGTGGTGCGAGCGCTGGGGATGGGGCTGGACGAGAAGGCAATGGAGGCGGTGCGGGAGTACAAGTTCAAGCCAGCGGTTTTCAAAGGCAAGCCGGTTGCGGTGGACGTGGATATCGAGGTGAACTTCAGGATCTACTGATTTTCCGGCAGGGCTCACGGCGCGAACCTGCGGTACGATGTACCCATCCTGGTCCGAAAGGAGCCGCATGAGGGGCCGAACTGCGGGCGCGTTGCTGCTGTTGAGTGGACTTTTTTTGTGCCTCGTTTTGTCCCGGACGGCGACGGGCGAGGGGGCTTCCAGCGGGGCGGCGGATGCGCCGACTTCGAGTTGGAACAAGCAGGCGGCGGCGCAGTATCTCGATCAACGCGAGACATGGTGGCAGGGGTGGCCGCGGGCGCAGAAGGATCACGGGACGCTGTGCATCTCGTGCCACACGGTGGTGCCGTATGCGATGGTGCGACCGGAGTTGCGACGCGATCTGGGCGATGCGGCGATGACGGCGCAGGAAAAAGTGATGTTCGACAGCGTGGAGAAGCGCGTCGGCGACTGGGCGGGGATGGCGCCGTTCTACTCCGATGAGAAGTATGGAAAAGGGAAAGCGGCCGAGTCGCACGCGACGGAAGCGGTTTTGAACGCCGTGATTCTGGCGAGTTATGATGCGGCGCAAGGGCGGCTGCGGCCGATCACGCGGAAGGCGTTCGACGAGGTTTGGGCGCTTCAGGCGGCTGATGGGCCATTGGCGGGTGGATGGAAGTGGCAGGATTTTCACCTGGGCCCGTGGGAGTCGACGGAGTCGGGCTATCAGGGCGCGGCGCTGCTGATGGTCGAAGCGGTGCATTTGCCGGGAGAATTTGCGCGGGAACCGGAGACGGGCGAGCATCTGGATCGGCTGCGCGAATATTTGCGTCGGAATTATGCGGCTCAGCCGCTGGTGAATCAGCTGTACATCCTGTGGGCGTCGGCAAAGGAGCCGGGGTTGTTGACGCGGGCGGAGCGGAAAACGCTGCTGTCGGCGCTGCGCGGGCAACAACAGGCGGATGGGGGATTCCGAACGGCGGCACTGGATGTGCGGGAGCGCGTGGATCACACGGCGCAACCGACGGCAAGCGACGGCTACGCGACCGGGATTGCAGCGCTGGCGCTGGAGGCCGTCGGGACATCGCGGCGGGATGCGATGCTGAGCCGCAGCTTGGCCTGGCTCAACCAGCATCAAGAGAAGGATGGGACGTGGACGGCGGCGTCGCTGAACAAGCAGCGCGATCCGGCCAGCGATCCGGCGTTGTTCATGACAGACGCGGCGACGGCGTACGCGGTGATGGCGCTGGAACAGCAGCCTTAGGTCCGTTGGCTGGGGCCGCCGCTGGCTATCGGGTGATCGCGGGGCGAACCAGCGGCGTCATTGCATTTCGAGATTGTCCCCAATACCCTTGGAGGATCCCCATGCGTCGGCCCGAGGATGTCCGCCTGGGGCGCGATGCGGTGGCAGAAGGAACATGCGATGCTGATCACCCTGCTCGATCTCGAACGCGAGCCGGTACGTTTTGACCTGGCCCTCCCTGCTGGGGCGATCGACTACGGAGAAGAAGCGAAGCAAATCGGCAACCTGGCCGTCCAGGGGCAGGCTGAACTGCTGCGCGAGCATCGCGGACCCAAGGAAATCGTTCCCGACATCCGGGTGCGGGCGAAGTGGTCCGGAAATTTTGAGGCTCCGTGTGCGCGGTGTCTTGATCCGGTGGGGCACACGCTGTCGGGCGATTTCGATCTGCTGTACCGGCCGCTCGGGATCGACGCCGGTCCCACGGAACGCGCGCTGGTCGTGCCGGAAACGGAAATCGGTTATTATCAGGAAGGCGGTCTGGTGCTGGAAGACGTTCTGCGGGAGCAGGTGCTGCTAACCCTCCCGGTAAGAACGCTTTGCCGCCCGGACTGCAAGGGACTTTGCCCGCGCTGCGGACGTAATCTGAACACCGAACCCTGTACCTGCGAGACCGCACCGGTCGACGTGCGGTGGTCGGCTCTTTCAGACCTGCGCAGCCGGATCAGTCCGGAAACGAAAGAATCGAATCACTGAAGTTTTGGCCCGGAAATTTCTGCCGGGAGCGAAAGGAATCTGCAATGCCGAACCCAAAGCGGCGCCACTCGAAGGCCCGCACATCCACGCGCCGCGCGCACGATTTTCTGACTGCCAGCGGGCTCTCCGAGTGCCCGAATTGCCACGAGCGCAAGCGCCCGCACCATGTCTGCCCCAAATGCGGTACCTATAAGGGGCGCGAAGTTCTGGAAGTAAAGGAAGCCAAGTAGCGCCAGCGCTTGATGCTCACCGACATCGCTCTCGACGCCATGGGCTCGGACAAAGCTCCGGAGCCCGAGATACGAGGAGCGATCCTTGCATGCCGCAATTTGCCCGTCCGCGTACATCTGGTCGGGCCGGAGTCGTTTCTGCGCCCGCGCCTGGCGGCGGCGGTTGGCTTCGCACGTCTGCCCATCTCCATTGTGCACGCCGAGGAATTCATCGGCATGGACGAGAAGGCGGCGCACGCGGTGCGCACCAAGCGGAACAGCTCAATGCGCATCGGACTGAAGATGGTCAAGGAGAAGAGAGCTGCGGGATTCTTTACCGCGGGCAATACGGGCGCGGGCATGGCGACGGCGAAGATGGCGCTGGGAGCGCTGCCGGGAGTCGATCGGCCGGCGCTGGCGATTGTGGTGCCGACGCTGTCGGGATCGCCGTGTGTGCTGCTCGACGTGGGCGCGAATGTCGACTGCAAACCGCAAAACCTGCAGCAGTTCGCCGTGATGGGCGAACTCTACGCGCGCAGCGTGCTGCGCATTCCGCGTCCCCGGGTTGGGATTCTGTCAGTGGGCGAAGAAGAGGGCAAGGGCAACGACCTCACCCGCGAAGCGACGCTGCTGGTCCGCAAGCTGCCTGTGAATTTCATCGGGAACGTCGAAGGCCGCGATATTTATAACGGCAACTGTGACGTTATTGTGTGCGATGGATTCGTGGGGAACGTCGCGCTGAAGACCTCAGAAGGGCTGAGCCGACTGGTGCGCGAGATGCTGAAGGCTTCGCTGACGCAAACAGTGACGGCGCAGGTGGGCGCACTGCTGTCGCGGAAAGCGTTCAACGCGTTTCGGAGAAGGCTGGATCCTTCGGAGTACGGCGGAGCGCCGCTGCTGGGTGTGCGCGGCGTGTGCATCATCGGGCATGGATCGTCAAACGATCGCGCCGTGATGAACGGGATTCGGGTGGCGGCAGAATTCGCGCAGGCCGGGGTGAACGATCGCCTGGAGCGCGAATTTGCAGGCAGGCCCACGGAATCGCGCCCGGACTCCGACGTGCAATTGCCGATTCAGTGAGCTGGCCGCAAACGTCCGGCGTCCCACTCCAAAATTAGTCTTGAACATCTTGTGGGCGCGTGCTCCCATGCTCTGAGTCGTCCAGGGAGACCTTCGATGCACATGAAAGCGCAGGGACCTACGCGCCGGCAGTTTGCCGGAAGCTTCGCGGTCGCGGTTGGCGGCCTCGCCGTCGCTTCGGCTCTTCATGGCGAAACGCCGCAGCAGGCACAGCCCACCAGCCCAGGCGACACGCGCACGGCGCTGCATCAGGAAGTGGAGTTGGCCGCCTCTGCGTCTCGCATCGAAAGCGCGCTGCTCGATGCGAAGCAGTTTGCCGCGTTTAGTGGTCTGGCTGCGACGATTGATCCGCGCGAGGGCGGAGCGTTTTCGATGTTTGGAGGAGTGATTGTCGGCCGCACGATCGAGATTGTCTCGGGACAGCGGATCGTGCAGGCGTGGCGGCCCACGCACTGGGATCCGGGCGTGTATTCCGTGGTGAAATTCGCATTCAAACCCAGCGGAAGCGGCACGCGGGTGGTGCTTGATCACACGGGGTTCCCGGCCGGCGACTATGAAAGCCTGAGCTCGGGATGGTACTCGCATTATTGGGAGCCGATGAAGAAGTTTTTCGCCTGAGCGGGGGTTACCGCAGGCACCTGGAGTTCTTGACAATCCGGCAAAAGGGCGCATGATGGAGCGCATCCGTAAATGATCCGCCGTTTGGGTTCGGCTGCGAAGCAGTGCCGAGGCTGAATCCACGCCCCAGAGGTCGATCATGACCAGTCTCCCGGAGCCAACGCCCGCTTCGGGGATCCCGGCAGCGCAAGCGCCGGTTCCCCCGCCAAAACCAACGAGCTGGCTGCATTACCTTTACTTCCTGCGCTTCAGCCTCGTGGCATGGTGTCTTTTGCCACTGCTGTGCGGGCTGGACCTGTGGCATGTGACAAGCAATCTGACACGGGCCATCATGACGCTGGACAGCGGCTGGCAGGTGGTGAACGCGACGTTTTTCATCGTGGCGCTGGGGATGGTGGTTCTGATCACCGCGCGCAACACGGCGAGAAACGGCCAGGCGCGGTTCGAGTCGACGTGCCCGGCGTGGCTGCTTGGTCCGCTGACGAATTCGAAGCCGAAGGCGCTGTGGTGGACGCTGGCGGGCGCGCATGTACCAACGATTGTGACCCTGATTTACCTCCGACACACAGCGACAGCCGAAGAGGAACAGTACCCGCTGTTCGCGGCCATTCACGTGTGGAACATCTACGTCTATTTCCTGTTCGGCATCGTGGCGGCGCTGGCGTTCTGGTATGTGGTGTCGCTTTTCTACTACTGGACATACCGGCCCGGGGGCAAGGAAGAGAAGGATGAGGTAGCGGCGCTGATCTTTCCGGAGGGAATATTCGGGGGCGTGGGGCGCGCCGTTCCGCCGCCGCGGTTGCGGGGATGGATTGATTCGCTCACCAGGAAGGTGTTGTCGTGTGTCGATCCCGCGGGATACGCGAAGAGCAAGGCGGGACCGCTGTGGGAGCTTCACTTTCTGTCGACAATTGCGCTGGTGGGAATTTTTGTTGTCTATCTGCTTTTGTATCCGGTAACCGCGCCGGTGCTGCTGCGCTTCACGGATAAGTGGTGGATCGCGGTGGCATTTCTGGTAACGCTGGTCTTCGAGTACAGCATCTGGAACGCCGGCGCACTGACCGAGGATGGCAGTCACAGCCGGTGGGCACTGGGGACGAAGCTGTGGTTCCAATGGTCGCCGGTCGTGGCACTGGCGGGGTACGTGGCGATTGTAAGCTACGATCTCGCGCATGGCACTGTACGGTTTGAGATGGGTTTTCCGACGCTGGCTTCGCTGCTGGTGCTGGCGAATTTCTTCCTGTGGCTGTTTGCGGGCGCGGCGTTTTTCTTTGACCGCTTTCGGATTCCGGTGATCACGGCATTTCTGGTGTTTGTCTTTTTGCCGAAGTGGATTGGACCGTACGCAGCGGAGTTTCTTAACTGGATCCATTTTCCCTGGGCGGCGGAGCGGCTGGACCTCGAACACTACTACGCGGTGGGCACGATGCAGGCACAGGAAGTGCCGTCTACGCCGGAGGCCGCAGTCGAGCGGCGGGCGGCGGATGCGGATAAGCCGTACATTATCGTGACCGCTTCGGGAGGCGGGATTCGTGCGGCGGAGTGGACGGCGACGCTGATGGCGCTGCTGGAGAGACGCTTTGCGAGCGATCCACCGCTCGCAACGATGGGCTACAAGTTTCATGATCATCTGCTGCTGGCCAGTGGCGTCTCGGGAGGCAGCGTGGGGCTGATGCCGTTTCTGCTGGAATACACGGCGGATCCGACGCAGGCCTTTCCCAACGACAAGGCGCTGCTGACTCGCGTGACCAGCGCGCCGGCGTGTTCGGACCTGGAGGCGGTGGCATGGGGGCTGAACTACTACGATTTGTATCGGCTGCTGCTGACGGTGCGAGTGCCTGTACCGAGCGGACTGAGCGCCGGAGGCAACGATCCGGACCGAACGTGGGCACTAACGCAGGCGATGAATCGGAATCTGCATGACCGCCATTGTTTGTCGGACCGCAACGCGCTGGCCGGATTGCCGCCGATCAAAGACGGGGTGGCCATGACGCTGAGCCAGGGCGCGGAGATGCTGAAGCAGGGGCAGTTCCCGGCGTTCACCTTCAATACCACCGCCGCGGAAACAGGAAGACGGTTTTTGCTGGCGAACTACCAGGTGCCGGCGATTGCGGACCAGGCGGATTTCGTTCCGGCCGATTCGTTCCTGCAGGTGTACACGCAGGCGAACGGCGATAAGCAGTACCCGGATTTGCCGCTGGCCACGGCGGCGCGGTTATCGGCGACCTTTCCAGCGGTTTCGTCTGCGACGCGGATTCCAGCGGAGTTTGCGGCGCACGCATATCACTTTGTGGATGGCGGATATTACGACAATGACGGGACGGCGTCGGCGATCGAGTTTCTGAAGTCGGCGCTGGACGATCCGCAGTCGAAGGTGGGAAGCCAGGGGAAGCCGCTGAAGATTGTGCTGTTCGAGATACGCGATGACGATGGGCTGACGGTTGAGGATGAGGACGATCTGGCCGATCAGCAGGCGAATTCGAATGACGAGCGGGGATGGACGCAACTCGATCAACTGAGCGCTCCGCTAAACGGGATGTGGGCGGCCGGGCACGAGAGCATCTCGATGCGGAACCGGCGGGAGCTGTGCATTCTGGAGAAAGCGTACCAGGACAGGCTGGATATCCATCACGTGGTCTTTACGATTCCAAACGACAAAGACGAGCTGTCGCCGCTGAGCTGGAACCTAACGACGTATCAGCGGCGGGCCATCGCGCAGAGAGCGTGGTCGGTGGAGACGAAAGATGCCATGGAAGGAGCGATCCGCTGGATTGTGGAACACAACGGGGCTGCTGCGGGGGATCCCAGGGATTTGTGCAATGTGTGCGTGGAAGGGACGAGCGATCTGAAGACGTCGGTCGCGACACACTGAGGGGTGTTTCGGACCGGCGACCGCCAAAAAAGGACGTGAAACGGTTGTCGAGAAATACCTGGCGAAGTCGCCGGTTCGGAATCCTATTTGCGTTTAGCGGGGGCGACCGAGACGCTGGCGGTGGCGCTCTCAGCCTGGAGAACGCTGGCGACGCGGGTGCGGAAATCGTCGTAGGTGGGCGCGCCGTCAATGGCGCCCAGGGTGGTCGTGTTTCCGCCAAAATAGCTTACGAGGGCAAAGCGGTGGAGGGTTGAGCCGACGACATCGGGATGCTCCTGGTGGTAGGTGGCCTGATCCTGATCGTCAGCAGCAAAGGCGTAGGAGCCGAGGAGCGCGCCTTTGTCGTCGTACTCGTTGAAGCGGTAGAAGATGTGATTGGGACCCTCGGGATCGAAGTATTCGATGGCATCGAGGGTTTTGTCACCGGCGTGGAATCTTTCGATGACCATGCCGTTGGTTCTGGCGGCGGAGGGATGATGGCCGTCGGCGTGGTATCCGCGGAGGATGGAGCGCTCGATGTCGCGATCATGACGATCGCCGGTTTCGGAGTACGCCTCGAGCAGACCGGCATGAACATCGGTGCTGCCGGGCCAGGCCGCCTGGGCATTGCGGAAACAAACAAGGGCCTCGTCGGGCTTGCCGTTGTCGAGAAGGAGCGTGCCGATCATGAAGCTGGCTTCGGCATTGCCAGGATGGGCGTTCAGGATGGCTTCGGCCCCGCTGAGGGCTTGCTGGCGGTTGCCGTTGAGGAGATCGGCGCGGACGGAGGCGAATTCGGATTCGATCAGGGGCGAAGAGGAGCGGGGCGGAGGAGGGGAACAGATGGGACGCTGAGACTGGGCCACCAGGGCGATCGAGGGCGCCAGGGCGATCAGGAGGGCCGTGGAAAGCAATTTCATCCGCTACCTCGGGGGCTGGGGGAGACCCGGTCGTGCCACTAGTATGCGGCTTTGTGAATCAAAAGGCAGCCAAAAAGGATGCCTGGATGGGGGTGGGGAATACAGGGCATAAAAGGAGAGTCGCCTATGGCTTGTGTGGGGAGGAGTGGCTTTGTCGGCTTTATAGGCGGAAATAGATGCCGATCATGGGCTCGGCGGTGTGGGTGAAGGCGTCGGTGGAACTGTAGAGCTTGCTGAGGTCGGGCGCCTGATAGAGGTTACCGCGGTACTGAACGCGGAGGCCGATGTGGGGGATGAGGCCCCAGTCGAGTCCGGCTCCGTAAACGTAGACGGCTTTGGCGGAGGTGCTGGCGCCGGAAGAGGAATTGGTCGTAGTGGTTGAGCCCATTCCGTTGGTCGTGGTCTCGGTCTGGTTTCCTGAGGGCACATTGAGGAGGACACCTACGCCGAGTATGCCAAAGGGGCGGATATTGGCGATGTGGACGGAAGGAACCCAGTCGGCTGTGATCTCGTGGGCGTTGGCCGGAACATGCACGCTTTCAATGTAGGGGCCGCACGGTATGCCGCAGGTGGGAGGGAGAATTGTGGAGGAATAGGTCTGGTCGGCGCGGTTGAAGGAGTAGGTGGCTTCAAAACCCAGGACAGGGTTGGCGGTGTGGCGGAGCTGGAAAAGACCGCCAACCTGGTTGGAAGGACTCTGCTGGACACCGTTGCCGGTGGTGGTACCGGTGAAAGCGCCGTAGGCATTAAGGGCGATGCTGGTCTGAGCTGGAGCGAAGCTGGGGGAGACGGCAAAGATAAGGGCGACGGCCAGGAAGAAGAAAGACGGATGAATTCGTGCGATTCGCATGGCAGGTTCTCCGTGGTGAAATCAGGGGCGCGGCGCAATTTCCGCGCCGTAACTCGATTGGACGCGAAACTCGGGATTTTGTTGTTCCGGGCCGAGCTATCGGCTGGGACTGTGCTGCATGGGAGTGCGGGCTTCGCGCACGAGATACCAGGAGCCCATGGCGATGCAGAGTGCAGCGAGGAGGGCGCCGGTGAGGGCAAAGGTCTCGGCGGATCTGCTGAGGAGGGAAGAAAAATCGGCCTGGAAAGATGGCTTCCAGCTCACAGACGCGGGCAGGGCGCGACGAGAGAGGGACCAGACAAGAAGGGCTGGGACGTAAACGCAGGTGAGGGCGCGGAGAGCGCGGAACCAGAACGCGGCGCGGTTGCGCAGGTGCAGGCGAGCGCGGCGGCGAACTTCCAGCCACACGTGGGCAGCGTCGGGAGGGCGGCTGGCGGCGTTCATGCGAGAGGAATCTTCAAGGAGAGCCGCGGTGACGGCGCGGGTTTCAGAGCAGACGGGGCAGGATTCCGCGTGATGCACGAGAGCGGCAGGCCAGAAACCGGTGCGCACGGCGCGGGAGACATCGGACTCGCGTTCACAGCGGAGTGGGGTCATACGAACCTCTTTTGCGGGAGGGATTGCGTAGGGCCATCCGGCGCCAGCAGATGAGCAGCTTTGCGGCGTGCGCGGAAAAGCAGGATTTTGATGCTGAGGGGACGGAGGCCGGTGGCGGCGGCAATTTCCTCGTGGTTCATGCCTTCGACGTAGGCAAGCCATAACAATTCGCGCTCGCGCGGTTTGAGCTGGCGCAGGGTGGAACGGACGTCGAGGCGGATTTCGAGGTTGGGGGCGGCGCCGCGCTCGGGGACCTCGGGCACGATTGCGTCGATGCGACTGCGGCCGCGATCATGAATGAGATTGGTCGCGATGCGGAAGAGCCAGGAGCGAGTTTGCGATTCATCCATCACGGGGCGCCTGCGCATGAGGTAGCGGCAATAGGTTTCCTGGAGAAGGTCGTCGGCGACGTCGGGACGCCGGCAGACATGCAGGAGGTAAGCGCGGAGCGGCGGAGAGGTTGCGTCATAGAGAGCACGGAAGTCCGCCTCGTCGACGGCGCCAGCCGGGGCGTCGAACATGAGGCTCGCGATGCCGGGAGTTCTTTCCATGCCTTGACGTACGTTGTCACGCCGCTCCGGGTTCCCTTCTTCTGCAGCAGAACTGGATCAGGAACGGGTAGCCGATTCGGTTAGCCCCAGCGCGCGATAAAGGTACCAGGAGGCGAAGGCGGCGACTTCAAAGGCGATGCCGAGCGCGAGAGCGAGAACGCCGGGGATGATGGTGTCAGAATCCATGGCGCCGATAGCGCGCAGGAGGCAAAAAGCTGCGCCCAGGAAGATCATGACGATGCCCCAGCGGACGCAGGCAAGCATGGGGCCGAGGGGAGTCTCCTGCTCGAAGCGAATGCCGCTCAGGAACTGTTTCCCGGCGTCGGTTTGGGCATAGGCGGCCATGTTCTGCGCGGAATCGAAACGGGAGAGGAGGATGGTTTGCACGTCGGCCTGGACGCGCGCCAGTCTGAGCTTGCGCACCGACGAGAAGATGGTCCAGGTGATGAAACTGATGGTGCCGAAGACGGCGATGAGGGCAACGACGTCGGTCTGCATGGGCTTACCTCTTTCTCAGGATTTCTATTTGCACTAAGTAATACGGGGAGGAGGGGGGATTGGTTAACAGATTTTCTCAGGGGCACTATTTTGAGGGGCGGACGAGGATGGACGGGGCTAGTTTATGCTGATGCGGCATTGGTTTCAGGAGGGATGATGACGAAAATGCTGCAAGTGGTCGCGGTGGCGGCTTTAACGATGGGAGCGGGATGGGGCGCCGCGCAGGCAACTCCGGCGGCGCAGCAGGGCGATTACGTGGCGCACGATTTTCACTTCCGGTCGGGGGAATCGCTGGCCGAATTGAAGCTGCACTACCGGACGTTGGGCGCGACGCATCGCGATGCGCAGGGGCACGTCGACAACGCGGTGCTGATCATGCACGGAACGGGCGGGACGGGTGCGCAGTTTCTGGCTCCGTATTTTGCCGGGGTACTGTTTGGGCCCGGGCAGTTTTTGGACGCCGCGAAGTACTTCATCGTGCTTCCGGATGACATTGGGCACGGCGGATCATCGAAGCCGAGCGACGGAATGCATGCGCATTTCCCGCACTATGACTATGACGACATGGTCGCGGCGGAGCATCTGCTGCTGACCGAAGGACTGCACGTCGATCATCTGCGGCTGACAATGGGGACGTCGATGGGGTGCATGCACTCGTGGATGTGGGGCGAGACGTATCCGGGATTCAGCGATGCGCTAATGCCGCTGGCGTGCCTGCCGGTGCCGATTGCCGGGCGGAACCGGATGATGCGGAAGATGGCGATGGACGGAATCACCGGGGATTCGGCGTGGAAGGGGGGCGATTATACGACGCAGCCGCCAGGACTGCGGACGGCGCTGGAGATGCTGATGATCATGTCATCGAGCCCGCTGCAGATGCAGGAGCACGAGCCGACGCGGGACGAAGCTGATGCATATCTGGCGAAATTCCTGGATTCGCATTTTGCGACGACGGACGCGAATGACTTCCTGTATGCCTTCAACTCATCACGTAACTACGATCCCTCGGCAAAGCTGGAGACGATCACGGTTCCGGTGATGGCGGTGAATTCTGCGGACGACTTCGTTAATCCGCCAGAGCTGAACATTATGCCGGAGATGATCAAGAGGGTGCCGCATGGCAAGTATGTGCTGCTGCCGATTAGCGAGCAGACGCGGGGACACGGCACGCACACGATGGCGGCGGTGTGGCAGAGCTATCTGGCGGAGCTGCTGCAGGAGTCGGCCCCTTAGGGCAGGCTTCCCTGCCCTTCCGCTTTAATTCACGGTGAGCGTTAACGTAGTGCCAGCGGTGATGCTGGCGGTCGTCGTGTCAGTGCCGACGAGCGTGAGCGTATAGCTGCCGGTAGCGACTTCGGTGCTGCCAGGGTTGGTTCCGGGCGTGGTGGCGCCGTTACTGCTGCCGCATCCGGCGGCGAAGCCGAGCATTACGACGAGGATCAGGCAGCTCAGGACGGACCAGGCTCGCCGCGATTTTCTAAACCCGAGGAGCAGAACACCGGCCAGGGCCGCGGCGCTGATGGGGATGGACTTGCTTAGCGGCGGTTGAGGATCGTGAGAAGAGGCGGCGCGAGTGGCGCTGCCGCGAGCGAAGGAGTGCGCGCCTGAAACGCCGCTGCATGCGCTCTGCGAGGTGTAGACGGTGAGCGTGGCGGTGGTTGTCGATCCCGCTGCGACTGTAGCGTTGTTGATCGCATAGCAGCCGTAAGTATTGAGCGAAGTGCTGGTGGAGGTGAGCGAGAAGCTCACGGTCCCGGCGTAGGAATTTACAGAGACAACGCTAACGGTGGAAGTACCGGAATTCCCCTGGGTGGCAGTTACATTGGTGGCAGAGAGCGTGAAGGACCCGCCGCCTGAGCCGCCACCGCCCGAGCCTCCGGTCCACGCAGTCAATAGGTTATTAAAGTCGACGGAGCCGAGACCGGTAACCTCATCGTAGCCAGCGGTGGCGGCGTACTCCGATGCGCCCGCAGAGGAGCAATAGGTGGAACCCGCGGTGCATTGGTTGCCGCCGCTGGTGATGTCGTGGAAGGCCGAGGCATAGGTGGAAGAGTCAGCGGCGAGCGAGTAGAGGGTGCTGCTGGCAACGCCCTGGCCGCTGGATTTCTCTTTCTGGTTGATGATGGCAATCATGCCGGCAAAGATCGGCGTGGCGAAGCTGGTGCCACCGGCAGCGGTGAGGTCCTGCGTCGAGGAGTCGCGGAAGCCAGAATTGCAACTGGCTTTTTGTCCGCTGTTCCAGGAGGAGGTATCGCTGGTGCAAAAGAGATAGGGAGCATTATCCGGCGAAGAGTCGAGGGAGACATCGGGCACAAGACGAAAGTTGCCGGAGGCGATGCCGGTGACGCCCTTCTGCCAGCTGGGACGCGGCGTAAGCGCGCTGGTGCCACCTCCGCCGGAAGAGAGCGCGTAAAGGGCTCCATACTGGGTGCCGATGGAGGCGCTGTCGTCGTTCCATGCCTGCTCAGGAATGTAGGAGCGCGCGGAGCTGATGAGGTCGCTACCGCTGGCGGATTCCCAGTAAGTGGTGTTGGAGGCGGCCACGTCGGCGGCGGGAAATTCCGTTCCACCCACACCGACGGCAAAGGCGCTGCTGGCGGGATAATTGACAGCGAGGACTTCCATTGCAGCGGTTACGCCGCTCTTCGCGGTCGGATCGTAGCAGGCGGTTGAGCCGGTGTCGCCGGAGGCGGCCACGATGGTCTGTCCCTGGCTGGCGCCCTGCTCCATGATCCCTTCCAGAGTGGAGAAGTCAGTGGAACTCAGGTTGGGTTCGCAGATGCCGTAGCTAATGTTAATGATGGGCGCGGTCTTCTGGTCGATGGCGTACTGCAGCGAATCGAAGACGCTGTAGTTCTGATTATTGCCGACGTAGACGAAGTCGATGGTAGCGCCGCGGGCGGTGCCGCTGGAGTATTCGAGGTCGAGGTCGGACTCGGCCTCGTCGCCGGAGGAAATGGCGGCGGTTCCGGTGCCGGGCACGAGGATGATGTTGGGCGCGGCAACCGTAAGGCCGGCCGCGGTCTGGAAGGCTTCGATGTCGGAGGTGAGGATTTCGGATTGGCCGACGACGGCAATGGACTGGCCGGAGCCGTTGTATCCGGAGTTATAGGCGGCGTTGATGTCGTAGATGGTGGCGACGTCTTTGGGAGTGAGGAAGTGCGTGCCGCTTTGAGCCGAGGTGAAGGCGGGCGAGGGGCGGAACTGGGGGCGCGGGCGGAAGTCATCGAGATTGCGGACGGAACGAACCACGCCGAGCAGAGCCGATGGGAGGGAGAGATTGGTCGCATTGGCGAAGTGAGTTTCGGATCCGATCCGGTAGCGGTGCATCTCGGTCTGGAAGGCGTTCTCGATCTGAGAGACGGTTCCGGAGAAGGCGATGCTGGTGCGGCTGTTGGAGACGCGCTCGATGTTGAAGCCCTGGGACTCGAGCCAGCTCTGGATTTTGGCGAGGTCGCCGTCGCTGAGGCCGAAGCGGGTTGCATATAGCGCGGGCGTGAGCCAAGCATGATATTCGGGCGAGCCGGGCGTTTGCTGGGCCTGGACGAGGGAGTCGAGCTGCGTCTGCTGCTCAGCGGTCGGCTGGAAATAGATCGTAACGCCGTTGAGAGGCGTGGCCGAATCGAGGCGGCCGATGTCAGAGCCAGCTGCGATGCGGGGATTGACGGAGCCGGGGAGGGCGGCGGCGGAGCCGGAGTCGATCTCCTGAAGGATTCGGTTGGGCTGCTGTGCGGAGGCGAACGTCGCGGCGAGAAGAGCAGCGAAAATCACGCCTGAAAGCGGGCGATGCAAGGACAAACGCATTGGGGGAACCTCGCTAAAAAGAATTGCAAGAGGCAGAAGAGGACTTCCAGGCAAAGCAGCACAGATTGCGTATTTAGACGCGTTTGGGGCGCAATTTGTTACGCCAAATCGCCAACAAATTGAAGGCTTGCGCGGTCGGACGGTAGTGAGTTTTCCTCTCTTCTTTGAGTCTAATTTTGCCCTGGCACTGCGGAATCAAAAACTTGCCATCGGGCAAGGTTATACTCGGTTTCACTCCAAAAACCGAGGTGGAACGATGGCATTCTCTTCCTGGGGCCGGTTGGCAAGGTTCACAGTATTCGTAGCAGTAGCAAGCACAATTTCGGGCGCACTGGTTGCGCAGGAAAAACCCGCCGAACGAGGCGGTGAAGCGAAGGCAGCGGCGAGCAGCGCCAGCACTGTCGCAGCTCCGGATTCGATTACTGAAGGCACGGTGACGGTGAGCGGGCAGGCGATCGCGTATCGCGCGGTGGCGGGGACGATTACAGTGGGTGCGACCGATCAGCAGGATGCGACGCTGGCGTTCGATGGCAGCCTGTTGCCGGACTCGGGTGTAAAGGCGCCGGCCGATCCCGCGGAAGCGCCGCCGACCGCGCGCATTTTTTATGTGGCGTATTTCAAGAAGGACACGACGGACGAGAACCATCGGCCGGTGATGTTCATCTACAACGGCGGGCCGGGGTCGGCGACGATGTGGCTGCACATGGGGACGTTTGGGCCGAAACGCATTGAACTGCCCGACGTGGATCATCAGGAAGGCGCGCCTTACAACGTGGTGAGCAATCAGTATTCGATGCTGGACGCGAGCGATCTGGTGTTCATCGACGCGCCGGGAACGGGTTTCAGCCGGACCTTCGGGAAGGATCGCGGCAAAGCCTTCTACGGAATCGACGAGGACGGTCAGGCCTTCAGCCATTTCATCCGGAAGTTTCTGACAAAGTATGACCGCTGGAATTCGCCGAAATATCTTTTCGGCGAGAGCTACGGAACGCCGCGCTCGGCGGTGCTCTCTGCCGATTTGGGGGGTGTGGATTTGAACGGGGTGATTCTGTTGTCGCAGATCCTGAGCTTCGATAACTCGATCGACGACCCGACGCGGAATCCCGGAGTGGATCAGGCGTACGCGCTGGGACTGCCGACGTTTGCGGCGACTGCGTGGTACTTCCACAAGCTGCCGAATCCGCCGGCGGCGCTGCGGCCGTTCCTCGACGAGGTGGAGAAGTATGCGCTGGGCGATTACATGGCGGCGCTGCTGAAGGGCAGCGAGCTTTCGGACGCTGAAAAACAGGCGGTGGCGGAAAAGCTGCACGGATACACAGGGTTGCCGGTGGATTACCTGATGCGCGCGAATCTGCGTGTGAACGGCGGCGACTTCTCCAAGGAGCTGAAGCTCGACGACAATACGACGATCGGGCGGCTGGACACGCGCTATCAGGGGCCGGATGTGAATCCGCTGAGCGAGGGGGCGGAATACGATCCGCAGAGCGACGCGATTACGTCGGGCTGGCTTGCGGCGATCAACGGATACCTGCGCAACGACCTGAAGTACGGGATGCAGGAAACGTATTTTCCCAGCGGGCGCATGGGCGGAGACTTCAACTGGGACATGCATCACAGCGCGCCGGGTTTCGGGCGCGGATTTGGCGGCGACTGGAGCGGGCCGAACGTGATGCCCGATCTGGCGTACCGGATGAAGATGAATCCGAAGATGAAGGTGTTTCTGGCCGGCGGATATTTCGATCTGGCGACGCCGTATTTTGAAGGCGAATTCGAAATGCATCATCTGCCGATGCCGAACAAGCTGCAGTCGAACATCAGCTACCACTACTACGAGGCCGGGCACATGATCTACGTGAAGGAAGATGTGCTGAAGCAGTTTCACGCGGATGTGGAGGCTTTATCAAGTCGACGGAGAGCGGGCAGTAGAGCTAAGCTCGGCGCCGGAGCGGAGCACGAAAATCGTCAACCGCCATCATTTGGGTGCGGGCGCGGATGGCTGGCGTCTCGAACCAGTTCATCGTGGAACCCGCACGGGCCGTCGAGTAGTACGGCGTACGGTGTTTTGACGGCGGCGAGAGCCGCGTCCTGGAGCAGGGTGGGCCGCTGACGATTTTCACGTCGTCGACGGTCCCGGTTTTGGAGATCGTGATTTCGAGGACCACCATTCCGTGGATCGCCGGCGGGTTGGCGCCATTGGGCCGGGGACACTGGCGCTGTCGCCGGAGATTCGTCATTGGCGTCGCGGCGGAGAGGTAGACGATCGGGTTGGCGGCCATGGCGGGACCGTGGTGAGATGGCGTGGTCGGAGCGGAAGTCGGGCGGCTGCGGGGCCGGGATCGGGTTTTGGCGGCGCGGGTCCGGGGGTGGTTGTGACGGCGGGCATCGGAGCCGGGGCTTGGCCGGTGGTGGCGACGGGCGCCGGAGCTGGGGCTGGTGTGGTGGCCGGTGGAGTTGCATCGGCGGTGGGTGTTGGGGATGGAGTGCTGGGAGCTGGGCTGGGTTCCGTGGATGCGGTGGGCGACGGGTTGCTGGCCGGTTCGTTGAGGGAGTGGACGATGATGAGGACGAGGACGAGTGCGATGAGGATCGGGACGACAATGGCGAGGATATTGATGTAGCGGCGAATGCCGGTGGGCTTCGCGTCGTCGGCGTGGGTTTCGAAGGCTCGGCTGGATTCGGGTTTGCGGGGCGGGTCGGGCATGGGTGGCGGCCATTTTACCGGATTCGCAGGGTGGTCGATGGGTGGGTGTTTCCGGTACTTAAGTCATGGGAATGGACCCCCCACCCCCCACCCCCCCTCCCCCGGGTGTGTGGCAACCGGCTGATTCTGCGGGCCGTTTTGGTACTGCGAGTTGGGTATTACCCTGCAAAGCAGCGTTCAGCGTTCAGCGTTCAGCGATCAGCGTTCGGCGATCAGCGATCAGCGTTCAGTGTTCAGAGACCCCATCCTACCCCTACCCCCACCCCCCCCTCCCCCCGGGGGGTGTGGCAACCGGCTGATTCTGCGGGCCGTTTTGGTACTGCGAGTTGGGTATTACCCTTAAGGGCGGCGTTCAGCGTTCAGCGATCAGCGTTCAGAAAACCCCATCCTACCCCTGCGAGGCGCCGTTCAGCGTTCAGAGACCCCACCCTATCCCCATCCCTCCCGAGCTCTGACATAGAAAAGCCCTGCGGGCAGGAAGCGGCAGAGCTGCACTTTTCGACTCTCGGGACTGCAAAGGGAGAAGGCTATAAAAGAAAAGGACCGTCGCGGTGGACAGTCCTTTCCTAGCCTTACTGATGGTTGCAGGCGCGGGGAGAGTGTGCAAGGGAAATCGGAGGGTGCGGGGGTACGAAGGTACTGCAATATACTGGAGGTATGGCGAAGTCTTCGAATGGAAGCGGGAAGGCGCCTCGGCGTTACGCGCTAACGCGTGAGGAGTTCGCTGCGATTTCGGCTGTAGAGGGGTTGAAGCTAACTCCGGAGGCGGAGAAGAGGCTCAAAGAGACCGAGTCCCTCAGCCCGGAAGAACGGCTGGCGGTGATCGTTCGCGCCCATACACCTCGCCGAGCGCGCTGATGTCTGAAGGCTACGAGGCCTTCGACGATCCCTACGTCTACCCAGGAACATCCGTCCTCAGGAATCGCCTTGGCATCCGGGATGCGGCGGGCCTTGAGGGTTTCGAAGTGGAGGCCGCGCATTTTCGCGCCGAGGAGGGGCTTCCGGAAGGGAATTTCGATGCGGCGCACTTCAGCGCGGTCCATCGGCATCTGTTCGGGGATGTTTACGAGTGGGCGGGAACGTATCGGACGGTGCGGATTGCTAAGGGCACGACGATGTTCTGCTATCCGGAGAACATTCCTGCGCAGATGGACGCGCTTTTTGGCGGGATTGAGGGTGGGGGTCGATTCCGCGACGTGACGGTGGAGGAATTTGTCACGCGGCTGGCGGGATTTTTGGCGGAACTAAACGCGATTCATCCCTTTCGGGAGGGGAATGGGCGGACGCAGGTGTCGTTTGCGGGGCTGATTGGGGCAGCGTCCGGGCAGCCGCTACAACTGAGGCGGGTCAACCCGCGGACTTTTTTGCCGGCGATGGTTGCGAGCTTTGCGGGGGATTTGGGGCCTCTGGTGGCGGAGTTGCGGTTACTGCGGGGGTGAGGCGTGCCGGGATCGGTCGGGGTGCGAGCAAATGATCTCGGGGAAATCCGTCCGGAGTGATTTTCCAGAGTCAATGCATGTACGATTATTTTTCCCGATTTCGATTCGATGACCCAGCAGCCTGCCTACGACAGTCCCGTCTTCGTTCTGGCTCAGCGTTTGGGCCTGCGACTCGACGGAGTCGAGGCGGCCTGGGGGAGCTCCTTCCAGACGAAGTGGATCTTACGTGAGCAGATCGCAGCCTCCGAACTTCTGACCGGGGGGGAGGACAGCGACAGGTCGTTCGTCGTGTTTGGGTCCTTAGCAAGGAACGAATTCACCGGCTCAGGTAAAAGCGATGTCGACTGGACACTCCTGGTGGATGGGCTGGCGGCCAGTCAGGATATCGATCTAGTTCATGGGTTGAGACATTTGATTGAGTCCGACCAGAAGGAGCCGAGTAAAACGGGTCCTTTTGGAAATCTCGCGTTCAGTCACGACCTGATCCACCAAATCGGTGGAGGCGACGACACAAATGCGAATACAACGCGGCGTCTACTCTTGCTTCTGGAGTCTGAAGCCCTCTATGGGCGAGCCGTACGGAACCGTGTTATCCGGAATATTCTCTCGCGTTACGTTCTCGAAGATGAGAGTTTTCTGAGCGGCAAGCACCCAGAGCATGTTCCCCGGTTTTTGCTCAACGACGTGGCCCGGTTTTGGCGCACGATGGCCGTGGATTTCCAGACGAAGAAACGTGAACGTGAAAATGCTGGCTTTGCCCTCCGGAACGTTAAGTTGAGGTTCTCGAGGAAGCTTCTCTACCTGGCTGGCTTAGTAACTTGCTTTTCGCTTCACATTTGGCGGGAGGATCCGAACGCGGCAAACGCCTGGGATCATGATTTGACTCCAGAGGAGCGGGGTTTACGCCTCGTTTTGTTCCTGGAGAAAGTCGCTAACATGTCTCCGCTGGATTTGATTTCAAAGAGCCTGCTCGATTTGGGCCTGGTGAATGATGCAAGCCGAGGTTTCTTGCAGTCCTACGATGGATTTCTCCGCCTATTGTCCGACGCGGACAACCGGAAGCGTCTTGAGAAACTTGTTCCTGAAGAGATGGGGAAGGACCCAGTTTATCGAGAGGCGCGAGGGATGGGTCAAGGGTTCCAGGAAGCGATCACGCAGCTATTCCTTCGGCCCGGGAACGGGCCGCTCTCCGATCTAACGATCAAGTATGGAGTGTTCTGATGGGTCAACTGGGGTTTTCGACAGGCGCGGTGGCATTGTCCGATTTTCATCGGGCATTGCACATTCTTCAGACAACGGACAGCAATGCAGTCGAACTTTCGGCGCTGCGCTTTCCTGAACTGCACCCGTTACTGGGCGAGCTGCCGCACCTCGATCTGAGGAAGTATTCATACGTTTCCATTCATGTGCCAAGCACTTTTTCCAGGACGGAGGAAACCGAAATTGTCAATCAAATCAGGGCAGTAACATTCCGGACACTACCAGTGATTGTTCATCCCGACAGCATTCACGACTTCGACTTGTGGAGCAATCTGGGAGATATTGTCTGCATTGAAAATATGGATTCGCGTAAGAGAGCCGGCCGAACGGCCGCCGAACTTGGTCGATTCTTTGAGCGCCTGCCGCAGGCACGGTTCTGTCTCGATTTGGCTCATGCGCGACAGCTCGACACGAGCATGGTGGAAACGTACCTGATGCTTGAACGCTTTGCGGACCGCCTAGTGCAGGTCCATTTGAGCGAGATTAATATGGCGAGCAAGCATGTGCCGATGAGTGAGACGGCGGTTGTTGCCTACCAGATGATCAGTTCCCTCATCCCGAGGAATGCCGCGATGATCCTTGAGTCACGGTTGGACGATGATGCTTCGCCTGAGCGTATCGAGCGAGAGCTGGCCAAGGGGCGCAGGGCGTTCCCGTGGCTGGCAGAGCGAACCGCCGCCGCTTGACTTCACAGACGCCCTGGGGCCTCAGTTTCACGACCGATTCCCCTCCCTCTGGTTGAGCGGTGCCGTTCGGCTCGGCGGCTGCGCCGACTCGCTCAGGCCAGCCTCTTCGACCGGCGCCGGTGAGTGCGTCTTCCGCTGGAGGTTCTGTGGCGGCGCTTCGCTCAGGATGACATTTGTGGTTGGGGTGGCGCGGTGATATCCGATCTGGAGCGCCAACAGCGGGCGCGCCGGGATGGGGCACCCGGCGCGCTTGGAAACGCAAGGTCCTTCGCTCGCTTGCGCGAGCTCAGGAGGACAGGTGGAGGAGGGGGATTGCGAGACCCCTAACCGCGAGGTCCTTCGTCGCTACGCTCCTCAGGATGACCGTATTAGCCGAGGGTGACGTCTCGATTCAGAAGCCGGCGGGTGCAGGGGACTACCGGGCTGAGGGAAACCAGATGAAATTGTCCGCCGCCATGGCGACGATCCCCATGATCATGTCGACGGGAGAAGCGGACGGTGCGGTTGCGTACTGAAGATAAATCAGTTTGCTGCCGCCGGCTTTGCGGGTTACGGCTGCTGCGTTGGTTGGCATGGCGGACAGGGTGATGGCGACGAGGGACGTGGCGAGGGCGAAGTTGCGGATGCTGGATTTCATGGCGGTTCTCCTTTGGGATAGCGGCCTTGATGACCGCCTTCACTGATGAGTGCGTGGTGGGCGGGAAAAAGGGGCAACGGGGATAGGATTTTTTTGCGGAGTTTTCGGCGGGGGCTGGGAAGGCGGGGACTTGGTTTTGGAACGAGGCTGAGGGGTGGCTCCGCCAGGAGCCACCCCTCAGGACCGACTGCGACAGAGTTAATGCACCTGGGTCCCCGTGATCGTGCCCAACTCCGTAGAAACCGCGCCACCTCCCCAGTACATACACTCCACCCAGATTTCCGTGGGTGCGGTGGTGGTGTACCACCCGTTGAGCGGAACCGTGACATATCCACCGGCGGGCGGAATGGTGACCATGGAATACGGCCCGTAGGTCAGCGGGGTGGTACCGCCCGCCTGATTCGTGGTGTAGCAAAGCACGACGGTTATTCCTGCTGGGTTGGCAGCAACAGACAGGCCTTGCTGTCCCACCAGCGAATAGGTTCCGGCGTTGGGCAGAATCAGCGCCATGATGGTTCCGCGGCTATTTGCCCCTAATGTTTTATTGGTGGTGGTGGCGGTTGCCGCAAAGGCCTGTGCGGAGGCGCTGTGCGTGGCGGCGGCGATGGTGACGGCGGCGATGGCGGCCAGGACGAAGGTACGGAGGCTGGATTTCATGGCGGTTCTCCTTTTGGGTAGCGGTCTGGATGACCGCCTTCACTGGGGAGTGCGCGGTGAGCGGGAAAAAGGGGCAACGGGGGGCGGATTTTTCTTTGCGAAGTTTCGGTATGGGAGTTGAGGAGGCGGGGGCTGCGAAGTGCGTGGTACGTTGATAGCGACGTTGGGGTGGAAACAGCAGAATGAGCCAGCGGGAAACCATCGCGGAGCAGGTGTTTGGGGAGGCTCTCGATCTGCCGCGCGAGCAGCGGGCGGCGTTTCTGGATGGGGCGTGCGCGGGGAATCCAGCGTTGCGGCGAATGGTGGAGGATCTGCTGGAGGAGAATGACCGGCTGAGCGGATTTCTTTCAGCGCCGGCGGTGGGGAGCGCGGCGACTGCGGAGGTGGCGGCGGGGACGCGGCTGGCGGAGCGCTATCGGATCGTGGAGACGCTGGGCTCGGGCGGGATGGGCGTGGTGTATCGGGCGCGGGATGAAAAGCTGGAGCGCGAGGTCGCGATCAAGATGCTGCAGCCGGGGATGCTGACGGGGGAGGAGGCTCGCTCGCGGTTCCGGCGGGAAGCGCGGGCGCTGGCGAAGCTGAATCATGCACACATTGCGGCGGTGCATGACGTGATCGAGCAGGACGGCGCGGACTTCATCGTGATGGAGATGGTGGCGGGCGAGTCAGTGGCGGCGAAGCTGCGGGCGGGCGCGCTGCCGGTGAAGGAGGCGACGACGATTGCGCTGCAGGTGGCCGAGGCGCTGGAGGAGGCGCATGAACACGGGGTGATCCATCGTGATTTGAAACCGGCGAACGTGATGATTACGCCGAAGGGGCAGGCGAAGGTGCTGGACTTTGGGCTGGCGAAGCTGGTGGGGCCGGCGGACGCGACGCAGACGCTGACCGAGACGACGGGGGTGATGGGGACTCCGCTGTATATGTCGCCGGAGCAGGCGCTGGGCAAGGCAGCGGACGCGCGCACGGATTTGTGGAGCCTGGGAGCGGTGAATTACGAGATGCTGACGGGACAGACGCCGTTCCGCGCGGAGAGCGGGCTGGGGGTACTGCAGGCGATCACGACAGGATGCGCCGGCGCCGTTGCGGAGACTGCGGCCGGAGACGCCGGAGGAGGCGGAGCGGATCGTGGCGCGGGCGCTGGAAAAGGATCCGGAGAAGCGCTACGGGACGGCGGCAGAAATGGCGGGGGATCTTTCTGCGCTGCTGGTGAAGATGAGCGGAGCGATTCCGGCGGCGGAGGCGACGCGGTCGACGCGCAGGCTGCAAATGGTGGCAGGGGGGCTGGCGCTGATCATGGTGGTGGGAGCAGTGGCGGGGTGGTGGCTCTACGAGCGGATGGCGGAGCGGCGGTGGGCGCGGGAGGAAGCGCTTCCGAAGATTGCGTCGTTGATGGACGCGCGGCTGGCGGTACAGGCGTTCGCGGTGCTGAAGCGGGCGGAGAAAGATTTGCCGGGGGATGCGCGTCTGGAAAAGATGGCGAATGAGGATACGCAAGTGGTGACGGTGACGTCGGAGCCGGTGGGGGCGGAGGTGTCGATCCAGGATTATTTAACACCGCAGGGGCCGGCCTCGCGGCTGGGGACGACTCCGCTGACGAAGGTGCGGATTCCGAAGGGATATTTTCGGTGGACGGTGGCGAAGGCGGGAGCGGGCGCGATGGTGGTGGCGCCAGGGACGAATGCGGCGATGCATTTTGATCTGGCAAAGGAACAGACAGCGCCGGCGGGGATGGTGTATGCGGCCGGGGGAGGGTGGGAAACTTACAACGCCTTCATCGGGTGGATGGGGACGTATAACTTTGCTCCTTACTATATGGACCGGTATGAGGTGACGAACCGGGCGTATCAGGAATTTGTGGATCGGGGAGGGTATGAGAAACGGGAGTATTGGCCGGCGACGTTCGCCAGGGATGGAAAGCAATTGTCGTGGGCAGAGGAGATGGCGGAGTTTCGGGACTCGACGGGGAGGGCGGGGCCGTCGACGTGGGCAGGGGGGCATTATCCGGAGGGCAAGGCGGACGATCCGGTGGGCGGGGTGAGCTGGTATGAAGCAGCGGCGTATGCGAAGTTCGCAGGCAAGGAGCTGCCGGTGCTGGGGCAGTGGTATCAGGCGGCGGACTTCGACGTTTCGGAATACACGGCACAGATGAGCAACCTGAGGCGCGAGGGAGTGGCGGCAGCCGGGAAGTATGCGGGATTAGGGCCGTACGGCACCTACGACATGGCAGGGAACGTGCGGGAGTGGATCGCGAACCCGGTAGACGGGGACGTGCGGTTCATCCTGGGAGGATCGTGGAAATCGCCCGACTATTTGTATACGAGCCCGGAGGCGCTGTCGCCGTACGAGCGCGGGGAGACGAACGGTTTCCGGTGTGTGCGGAACCTGGGGCCGGTGCCGGCAGCAGCGGAGGCTCTGGTGCATCGGATGACGCGGGACTTTGCGAAGTACACGCCGGTGAGTGACGCGGTGTTCCGCGCGTACGAGTTGCTGTATGCGTACCCGAAGACGCCGCTGAATGTGGAGAACGGGGGAATTGTACGAGAGACGGAAGACTGGCGCGAGGAGAAGGTGACGTTCGACGCGGCTTACAACGGGGAGCGGATGTCAGCGTATCTTTTTCTGCCGAAGCGGGTGAAGCCGCCATATCAGACGATTCTGTTTTTCCCCAGTGCGCGGGTTCTGTTTCTGCCGCCGGATTCAAATGAGTTGGGCGATGTGAACTACTTCGATTACGTGATCCAGAGCGGGCGGGCGGTGATGTATCCGGTGTACGCGGACACGTACGAGAGGCAACTGGAGCGGAAATTGCCGGCGGATCCGGACGACATCGATGAGCCGGTGGAATGGTACAAGGATGCGGCACGATCGCTCGATTATCTGCAGACGCGGGCGGATATCGACGGGAGCAGGATCGGCTACCTGGGTGTGAGCATGGGGGCGGCCAACGGCGTGATTTACGCGACGCTGCTGCAGGAGCGACTGAAGACAGCGGTATTTCTGGACGGAGGCTATTTCCTGGAGAAACTGCCGCCGGGCGTGGACCAGGCTGACTTTGCGCCGCGGCTTAAGGCGCCGGTGTTGATGGTGAACGGCCGGTACGACTACACGTTCCCTCCGGAGACCTCGCAGGACCCGCTGTTCAGGATGTTAGGGACACCGGCGGCCGATAAGCGGCACGTGGTGCTGGACACTCCGCACGACGTGAGCGAGCAGCGCTCGGAGCTGGTGAAGGCGGTGCTGGCCTGGCTCGATCAGTATCTGGGACGGGTGGGCGGGTAGAGCGGAGCGAGGCTGAGCAGCCTTGGAATTCGGCGCCGGCATGAGGCCCCTTCTGGAACGCAATTTGCACTGATTTTGCACAGGTTTTGGGGCGGGCGGAGGGGTGGTTTTGCGTGGTAAAATGAGGGTGTAGCGGCGGTCCGCAAATCATTCGATTTCAGGCCATTTCAAGGGTCAAAAAGCCTCACGGGATCGCTGCTGATGCGAGCGAAAAATGCTTCGGAAAAGCCAGGACAAACGCGAGGTTCTTTCGGCTTCGCTCAGGACAGGCTCTTCGCTCCGGTGCGCATCACCAAAAGCGCGCACTTTCCCTCAGGATGACAACGATTAAGTCTGGAGTTTCATGGCAGCCAAAGAAGTGACACCGATGCAGGATGCGATCCCGACAGAAGTGAAGGCAGTGAAGAACCCGGCCAGCGGCAAGGGCGGCGGTGCGGGATCGGACGGCGGGAACGGTTCGTACACGGGCGAGAACATCAAGGTGCTGGAGGGCCTTGAGGCGGTGCGGCTGCGGCCGGCGATGTATATCGGATCGACGGGGGAGATGGGGTTGCACCATCTGGTGTACGAGGTGGTGGATAACTCGGTGGACGAGGCGCTGGCGGGGTACGCGACGCGGATCGAGGTAACGATTCACGACGATAACTCGATCACGGTGGTGGACGACGGGCGCGGGATTCCTGTGGACGAGATGACGCTGGATACCGGGGAGAAGATGGCCGCGGTGCAGGTGGTGCTGACGAAGCTGCATGCGGGGGGTAAGTTCGACACGTCGACGTATAAGGTGAGCGGCGGGCTGCACGGCGTGGGCGTGAGCGTGGTCAATGCGCTGGCCGAGGAGTTAGAGGTGGAGATCTGGCGGCCGGAAAAGCCAGGGGATCAGAGCTACACCTACGAGCAGAGTTATGCGAAGGGCGCGCCAACGTCGAAGTTGCGGCAGACGGGGACGTCGAAGCGGCGAGGGACGAAGGTCCACTTTTTGCCGGATAAGTCGATTTTTGCGACGACCGAATATAACTACGACACGCTGGCGCAGCGGCTGCGGGAGCTGGCCTTCCTGAACAAAGGGTTGACGATCACGCTGACCGACGAGCGGACGATCGATCCGAAGACGGGCGAGGCGAAGCGGGCGGAGTTTAAGTATGCGGGCGGGATTGCGGAGTTCATCAAGCATCTGAACCGCGGGAAGAGCGTGCTGCACGACAAGCCGATTGTGATGGAGGGGCTGCGCGATGGCGTGGATATGGAGATCGCGCTGCAGTACAACGATGGGTACTCGGAGACGGTGTTCTGCTTCGCGAACAACATTAATACGGTGGATGGCGGGACGCACCTGTCGGGGTTCCGGACGGCGCTGACGCGGACGGTGAATGCGGTGGGGCAGGCGCTGGGGCTGTTCAAGGATGTGAAGGAGAACCTGACCGGCGACGATGTGCGCGAAGGGCTGGTGGCGGTGATCAGCGTGAAGCTGCCGCAGCCGCAGTTTGAAGGGCAGACAAAGGGGAAGCTGAATTCGGACATCGCGGGGACGGTGCAGGCGCTGGTGAACGAGAAGCTGGGCGGGTATCTGGAACAGAATCCGCCGGTGGCTCGGAAGATTATTAATAAGGCGATTGAGGCGGCGCGGGCTCGCGAGGCGGCGCGGAAGGCGCGGGATCTGACGCGGCGGAAGGGCGCGCTCGATGGTGGCGGTTTGCCGGGGAAACTGGCGGATTGCTCGGAGCGGGATCCTGGGCGGTGCGAGCTGTATCTGGTGGAGGGCGAGTCCGCGGGCGGGACGGCGAAGCAGGGGCGGGACCGGAAGTTCCAGGCGATTCTGCCGCTGAAGGGCAAGATTCTGAACGTGGAGAAGGCGCGCTACGACAAGATGCTGGGGCACGAGGAAATCCGCGCCATGATTACGGCGCTGGGGACGGGCATCGGGAAGGACGACTTCGACGCGACGAAGCTGCGCTACGGGAAAGTGATTCTGATGACGGACGCGGACGTGGACGGATCGCATATCCGGACGCTGCTGCTGACGTTTTTCTTCCGGCACATGCAGGAGCTGATCAAGCGGAGCAACGTATATATCGCGCAGCCGCCGCTGTACAAGATCAAGAAGGGCAAGTTTGAGCAGTACATCAAGGACGATCGCGATTTTGTGCGGGTGATGGTGAAGCGGGCGGCCGAGGGAATGGTAATCCGGTACGGCGAGGGCGCGGCGAAGCTGGAAGGCGCGGCGCTGACGAAGTTCATGACGCAGCTGAATGAGTATCTGGGGTTCTTCGATAAGGTGAACACGCGGCTGCGCAACGAGGAAGTAACGAATCTGCTCGCCGCAGCGGAGCTGACGAAGCGGGTGGATTTCGAGAGCGTGACGAAGCTGCAGGGGCTGCACAAGGAATTGGAGAAGGTTCAGAAGAAATACCAATTCAAGGGGCTGCAGAAGCCGGTGCAGGACGAGGAGCATCGGACGTGGTCGTTGTGCTTTGCGGATGCGCAGGGAGCGGAGCGGCGGATTGACTGGCTGCTGGCGTCGACGCCGGAATACCGGCAGATGATGTCGAAGCATGGGCAGATCCGGGATCTGCTGGAGCCGCCGTTTGTGGTGGAGTATGCAGCGAAGGCGGTGGCGGCGGGAGTAGGCGTGCCGGATGAAGAAGACACGGGCGCAGAGGCCGAGGCGCAGACCAAGGGTGAGGCGGAGGCGGGGAAGCCTGCTCCGAAGCGCACGGGGAAGGCGAATCTGGAGCCGGTGGAGAAGCAGACGCCGCGGGAGTTGTTCGAGTACGTGATCGAGCAGGGGCGGCGCGACTACCAGGTGCAGCGGTACAAGGGCCTGGGGGAGATGACGGCGACGCAGCTGTGGGAGACGACGATGGATCCGGAGCGGCGGACGCTGCTGCAGGTGAGGCTCGAAGATATTGCGGAGACGGAGACGATCTTTACGACGCTGATGGGAGAGAACGTGGAGGATCGCCGGAAGTTTATTGAAGATAATGCGCTGGATGTGAAGAACCTGGATATCTAGAGGCGGCGAAGGGCGAGCTGGAAGCGAGCTAACTACGAGATAGAAGCCAGCGAAAGGCGAGTTAACTGCCAGGGAACTACGAGCCAGAAGCGAGCCAACGAATGGCCTTCCGAGATGGGGGCCATTTGCTTTTGGGCTAGCTTTGTTTTTTTGGAATCAGGAGCCAGGCAACCGCAGAACTGGTCAGGGACAGAACCGCACAAATCCAGATGACGATGCGGAATCCGAATAGAAAGGCTGCGGCGATCGCTTGCGTGACGGCGGTTTGTGTAGCTGGGTCCAGTTCCGCAGGAGGCTGGAGGCCGGCGAGTTTGATCTCATTCGCCTGAAGCTCTGCCAGTGACTGACCGGGCAGGGATAAGTGCGCCAGACTGCCGTTCAGGTGTGAGCCAAAGGCTTTGACCATCACAACTCCAAAGACGGCGATAGCGAGAACCCCGGCGACGCGGGCGACAGCATTGTTGATGCCGGAGGCGGCACCGATACGGTCTTCTCCTACCGCATTCATGACGACGGTGGTGAGAGGAGCCACGGTAACAGCCATGCCAAGACCGAGAACGATTACCGCGGGGAAGAACAAGGTCCAGTAACTGCTGCCTGGCAGGGGCACGGCGAAGAAGACGAATCCCAACGCGGCCACGAGCGGGCCGACGGTCAACGGAAGGCGCGGACCGTAGCGCGCAACGAGACCTCCGGACCAGCGAGAGAGCAGGAAGATGAGGAGGATCAGCGGAAGCATGGCGGCGCCGGCTGCCGTCGCGGAATATTTCTGGACCTGGATCAGATCGAGGGGAAAGAGGAAGAAAAAGATTCCGATGGCGGCGTAGAGGAAAAGAGTCAGCAAATTCGCGCCGGTGAAGCTGGGGGACCGGAACAGAGTTAGGGGAACCATCGGGGATGCGGCAGCGGATTCGACGAACAGGAAGGCGATGAGAAGGGCGCAGCCCACAATCAGACTGATGAGCACGAGAGGGTTTTGCCATCCTGCATTTTCCGAGGCGATGAATCCGTTGACCAGGGCGCCGAGGCCAACGGTGACGAGCAGCGCTCCGGGCCAATCGAGGGGAGGACCCTGCGCGGCCCTGTGACTTTCGCGCACATGGCGCAGCGAGATGACAATGACCACCACAGCGAGGGGGAGATTGATGAAGAAAACCCAGCGCCAGGAACCATGTTGAACGAGCCAGCCGCCGAGGAGGGGCCCCAGCGCCGTCATGATCGCGGTAGCGCCGGACCAGGTGCCAATGGCCTGACCGCGGCTGTCTTCGTCGAAGGAGGCACTGATAATCGCGAGGCTGCCGGGAACGAGGAGCGCCGCGCCGATTCCCTGAATGCTGCGCGCGAGGATCAGATGATGGATGGTCGAGGCAATACCGCAACCGGCGGAGGCGAGGGCGAAGATCACAACACCGAGGAGGAAAATCCGGCGGCGACCATACAGGTCGCCGAGGGAGCCTCCGACGAGGATCAGGGCGGCCAGCAGGAGCCCATAGGATTCGATGACCCATTGGACATCGACGACCGTTGCGTGAAGGCCGGTCTGGAGAGCAGGCAGGGCGACATTGACGACGGTGCCATCAATGAACGCGATGCTGGAACCGAGGATGGTCGCGGCGAGGATCCAGGGTCGGGCCTGGGCAGCACAGGGAGTTACGGCGTCGTCGGACCGGATTTTGGCTTCATCGGAAGGGGGTCTCATGGGGGCAGCGGATGACAGCAACCATGAGTATCTCGCACAATTGCAGCTGGCAGTTGGGAGCCAACGGTTCCGCTGTCGGATCGTGCTGGTAAGCGGGTTGCGATGCGCGGAGCGAGACCTAAGTGATGCGGTGATTGCCTCCATCCATTACGAGCTCATAAAGCCAAGGTAGGGGTTAGAGCCGAAGTTAGCGAAGTTAGGGAAGACCTGGCGGATCTGACCGTCAGAGAGGCCAAACCAGCGGGCGAGGGTTCCGGCGTATTGGTCGACAGCAGTGGTGGGGATGAGGCGACCGGCACCGACGTCGTTGGCCTGGTCCGCACCGATGACGGGATACTGGCCGTACATATCGTGTCCCTGGACGGCGCCGCCGATGACGAAGTGGTGGCTGCCCCAGCCGTGGTCGGTGCCGTCGCTGTTGCAGGTGAGGGTGCGGCCGAAGTCGGAGGCGGTAAAGGTGGTGACCTGGTTGCCGAGGCCGGAGGACTGCATGAGTCCATCGAAGTACTCGAGTGCCTGGCCGAGCTGGGTAAGGAGCTTGGCGTGGGTTGCGGCCTGGCCGTCGTGAGTATCGAAGCTGCCGAGCTGGACGTAGAAGATCTGCCGGTTGACGCCGAGGCTGGCGCGACCGCCGATGATGCGGGCGACGGTCTGAAGAGAAGCGGCGAGCGGGTTATCGACGAGCATGTTCGTGGTTGGATCGAGATACTGCGGCGGGTTAGGAACGCCGGTGGGGCCGCCTGTGAGCATGGACGAGGCAAGCAGAGCCTGGGCCTGGATGGAACGATTGATGACGACTTCGTACTCTTTGGCGAAGAGGTTGGTCTCGTCGGCGGAGAGGATGGAAGAAAGGGCGGTTGATCCCGCCTGCGAGCCGAAGAGAGGCTGCGATAGTCCTGAGATAGGAATTGGACCAGCGGGAGTTACATTGAGCTGGAACGAAGTTTGGCCGGAGAGGAAGAGAGCGATGCCCGCGGTCGAGATGCAGGTGAACATGGAGTTGGAATTCATGTTCATACTCTCAATGAGGTCGGCGACGGCGCCGCCCCATCCGACGTGCTCGGCGCTGCCGCCGTTCGAGGCGATGGCCTGCCACGCGGCGGTCTGATCAAAGTGGGAAAACAGAGAAGCAGGAAGGGGAACGGAGTTGGCGTTGACCTGCGCTTTGGTGGCAGGCGCGATGAGGGTTCCGGTGTTGGCGACGACGGCGGCGCGGCCGGCGTTGAAAAGGTTCTGCACGCCGGTGAGGTATGGGTTGAGGGCGAAGGTGCGTCCGCTTTGCGAAGTATTCGGAGTGATGGGCAGCAGGCTGGCGAGCGGGTAGGCGAGTCCGGGAGCGCCGGAGCGCGCCTGGGTGAACGCGGCATAGGATTCGGAATCGGTGGCGATAACCGTGCCATGGCCGTCGTTACCGCCCTGCAGGAAGACGCAGACAAGGGCGCGGTAGTCCGACGTGGCGGTTCCCTGGGCCATGGCGGCGAGTGAGTTGAGCCCGAGGATGAAGGGGCTGGCGTAGAGACCGGACATGGAGGCCAGGGATGCGGTACGGAGGAACTGGCGGCGGGACTGCTCGAATTTGTTGGTGCACTTACACATTGTGGGGGCTCCTAGAACTGCGCAGCGAATTCTGGCGAGGCCATGGTTAGGTAAATCGCGGTTTCGACGCGGGCGGCGAGCGCGGCGTTAATGGCGTTCTGATCGCCGGAGGGAATGGGGATGGCGTTGACGGCGCCGAGAATCTCGGTTTGCAGGTTGCCGTCCATCTCGCCGGCCATGAGCAGGAGATTGATGCGATCGAGAAGTTGATCGGGAGTCGAGGCGAGGGCGATTTCGGTTCCGTAACCGGCGAAGATGTCGGAGCCGTTTTTAGCGTTGCTGCCGATGGCGTCCTGCAGGTAATTGAGATAGCCGACGACGGTGGAGACGTTGGTCATTTGCATCTCGGGCGCGACGAGCCCGGCGGCTTCAATGCTGGTTCCGGGGGGAACATAGCCGGGAGCAAACCAGTTGAAGACGGTAGGAGAACGGAGGGTCATCTGGCCGAGCCCGAAGATAGGATCCTCGGTGCTGCCGACGTCATAGGCGCCAGTTCGGGACTGGGCAGTGAAAGCGCGAGCCCACTCGGTATAGCGGAGGAGCGCTTCGCGGACCTTGCCGTACTGGGGATTGGCGAAGTCGTTGGCGGAGTCGCGAGCCTCGGGGTCGAGGAGGATGGCAGTAATGACGGCCTGCATGTTGCCGCGGACGCCGGCGCCGTCATTTTCGAAGACGGAAGCGACGCGACTGACATAGGCGGGGCTGGGATTGCTCGTGACTAAGTGCTGGATGAGCTGCTTACAGAAAAAGGGCGGCAGGTTCGGGTGGTTGAACAGCGTGTCGAGGGCGATCTTGAGGTCGCCGGCAGGGTCGGGGCTGCCGGACGCGGGAATGGTGACGCCGAGAAAGTCTTTTTCCACGGTCGAATGGTGGCTGGGGTAGGTCTGCATGGGCAAAAGGTCTTCGCCAAAGCCGGGTCCGACGTAGAGGCAGCAGTTGGACCAGACGGTGTCAGAGTTATTGCCGGGGTCGCCCCAGCTGTAGCCAGTGAAGACCGCGGCTAAGCCGATGACGTCGTTGTTGGAGTAAGTCGGAATGGGATTGCCCGAGGCGTCGAACTTTTGGGTCCCGTCATCGTTGAGCTGGTAGAGGCCGATGGTGAAGAGCTGCATAACTTCGCGGGCATAGTTTTCATCAGGATCGGTGTTGGCGTTGCCCTTATCGTTGCCGAGCATGGAAAGGAACTGACCCATCATGGGATTGAGAGTGACGTCGTTGAGCAGGGTGCGGAAGTTGCCGAAGGCATCGTTGCCGAGTAAGTCGTAGTAACCCTGCTCGCCGCGCGGCATATTTTGGACGGCGGAGTTATTCGAAGAGACGACCATGATTTGATGAAGCGCGTACTTCACGCGCTGGCGGAGTTGGTCGGGACCGGCAAGGGCTTGCTGCCAGAAGGCACCCTGGACGTAGATTTCGCCGGAGGAGTTTTGTTCGAAGAGGGCGGCGTTGCATTTGACGTCGGTGGAGGCGCAGGGCGGATTGTTGATGATCAGCGCCTGCTCGACGGCGGGCTCCTGCGGCGTGGGCGGCAGGGCAAACTGCTGGTTGAGCCAGGCCTGGTAGCCGTTCATGGAGACGGTGTGGATATCGGCGTCGGTTGCGCCGAAGGTGGCCTGCTCGAGGAAGCGCGCGGCATCCGTGGGGTTGACGACGGGAGTGGGCGGAGTGCCGTTCACGAGGGCAATGAGATCGGAGGAGGTTGCGGGGCCGGGTGCTGGATTGAGGACCTGCAGATCGAGATTGCCGGCTTCGGTGGGGTTCACCGTCGCGGTGAGCTGGCCACCGTTGTTGAAGGTTGTCGGGACGGGCGAGCCGTTCTGGAGGACCTGAGCGCCGGAAATGAATTTCTGACCCTGCACGACGACGGTGGCGGGGCCGGGGTTAAACGACATTGGGTTGGCGGAGGTGAGGATCGGGATCGGGTTCAGGACCGAAACGTTTTGATTGATGGAGACTTTCGGGTTGTCGATGCTGGTGATAGTGAGCGCGACGATGTTATTGGGCGCGGGGACGACGGCCGGGGCGGTATAGGTGATGGAACCATCGGGATTGGAGACGGCGGTGCCGACCAGGGCATTGCCGGCGGCGACGCCGTTCACTTGCAGGGTGACGCCGGTGTTGGCGGTTCCGGTGATGGTGAAGGCGAGGTTAATGGAATTGGTGACGCGGACATCGGTATTTTGGCCGGGCTGGATGGCGAGGACGACCTGGCCGGGGCCGACGGGGACGGTGAGGTTGTTGGAATTCGCAGAGCCGGGATTTGGATTATTGACCAGAAGAGGGTAGTTGCCGGGAGTGGGCGCGGGGACGGCCGCGGCGAGCTCGGTGCTGGAGACAAAGGTGGTAGGAACCGCTGCACCGTTCCAGAGAACCTGCGCGCCGTAGACAAACTGGGAGCCGTTCACGGAGATGGTTGGGTTGCCCTCGGTGATGTTGGTCGGTGCTACGTTGCTAAGGACAGGAATGGGATTCAGGACGGACAGGGTGAGGGTTCCGGGGGGGTAGTTCGGCTGGCCGTTCGCGGTCGCGGTGATGGTGACGGTGTTGGGAGTGGGCACGCTGGCCGGCGCGGTGTAGAGGCCGTTAAAGGTGATGGTTCCTACTTCGGAGTTACCGCCCCGGATGCCGTTCACAGACCAGGTGAGTGGGACGGCAGTAATATCCATTCGACTCTGGATTTGCAGTTGTTGATTGACTCGGAGCGAAGCGGAAGAGGCGGAAATAGCGGTGAGATTGCCCAGGGGGCCTTCGATAGAACCGCAACCGGTGGTCAGCGAAACCGCGGCGATCAGGGATGCAACGGCCAGCGCCAAACGGCAGGCTGACAGACGAGCGAATCGTACCTGCATGGATCCTCCGGGGGCGAGGTATTCCAAATTTTTGCCAGGTGAGCGTGGCGGATGAAGTGTCCGCACAGCGTACCACCGGGGATTCCCCGTTTGTGGGAGTTTTGCATGTGGATACCTACCACTAAAGTGGAGTGTTTTGGTTACCGGAGCGGCAGGTAAGATTTGTGATTTTTTCGGAGGCGGTGAGATAGACAGTTACTGCGGTCAGAATTGCAGCGCTTTACGGCATGTTGCAGGTGTGGACCGACACTTGCTGCAGTTTGCCAGGGTCAGGCGGGTACGGGCAGTCCCGTTTTGGTTCATGGACGGTACTTAGGAGTGAATGGCTGGGATTTCGCTCTATGGGGACCCCACCGTGCAGGGCTAAGCTTCTTGCTGTGGGGTGAACCTGGCCGGGAGCAGCGTGGGTTGTTTTTCCGCCGGATGTGACGCCGTTCCCCTGACACTTGAGGCAGTTTGCAAACGGGAAGCGAGCACGGGCGGTTCCGTTTTGGTTCATGGACGGTACTAAGGAGTGGGGGAGTCAGGATTTGGTTCACCGGGGAGCACGCGATCTAAGGCTAAGCTTCTTGCTGTGGGGTGAACCTGGCCACGGCGACGTGGGCTTTTGCTTGTTTCCGGCGAGCTGCCCGGCTTCTTCGTGCGAGAGGCTTCTCGGTGACAAATGCTTCGAATTTGTGACAGAGGCTTCTTTGTGACAGAGGCTTCTTCCGGAGAAAATTCTAGGTGTCTTTGCGGTAGAGGAGATCGCGCATGGCACTGCGGCGGGCGGCGTTGGCTTCGCGATCGTTCTGAAAGCCGGCGGGGCCTTTTGTGGAGGTGTTTTCGGTTTCGGGCTCGCTGCAGGCCGGACAACGGTTGGCGAAGCCGGGCTTATCGGGTTTCAATTCAAACTCTTCCTTGCAGACGACGCAGACACGGATCGGGAACGACATCTTAGCTCCATGATAAAACGGGCGGTTTGCCAGGGCAAAGGCGAGCGAGAAAAAGCGTTTAGCAAGGGACGTTTGGCGAAAGACGTTTTAGAGAAATGCGAGCCAAATGCTAGCCTGGAACGGCGAGCGCCGGGCGAGCGTAGGGCGAGCCAAAATCGTAGAGGTGAGCGCAGGGAGGGCGGCGCGCGTCCAGTAAGATTGCCGGCAGATGAAGGTGGGATCGAGGCAACGGTTTGGGCGAGGCCCGCGAGGATCGGGCTGATCCCATTGTGGGTTTTGCGGTACGATTAAAGCGGTTTCGAAGCAGGTACGCCGGGCGATTGGTGACAAGTGAGGGCACTTCGAATCCCGAAAGAAGACTGGTTATGAAGGCTCCGAAGTTTCTTACCGAACCTCTTGCTGCATCGAGGCGTTCGCAGGGGTGCGACGCGGGTTTCACGCTGATGGAATTGCTGATCGTGATTTCGATCATGCTGATCCTGATGCTGATTGCGATTCCGAACATGCTGAACCTGAAGGCGACGGCAAATGAGACGTCGGCCAAGCAGTCGCTGCGCGCGATTCAGATCGCCGAGAACCAGTACGCGACGAACTTCCCGGCAAACGGATATGCGTGCTCGCTGGCCGCGCTGGGCGGGAACGCGTCAGCGGGGGCGCCAACGCCGCAGTCGGCACAGTTGCTGCAGTCGGATCTGACGAGCGGGAACAAGGCGGGGTACTCGTTCAACATTGTGAATTGCCAGAAGGCCCAGGGCAGCAGCCAGCAGGACGACTTCGTCAGTTATGAAGTAACGGCGGTGCCGCAATCGGTGGGGAAGACGGGGCACAACGGATACTGTCTGGACATGAGCGGGGAGATCAAGGCGGATCCGTCGGGCGGGACGAACTGCACGGTGGCGATTCAGTAGCGAGCCGAAGGCGAGCGAAAAGCGATTAGCGAAAGGCTGTTAGCCAGGAACGTTTAGCGAAAGACGTTCAGCAAAGGGCGAGAGAGCGGCGAGCATAAGGCGAGCGGAAAAGCGAGCGAGAAGCGTTAAGCCAGGAACGTTTAGCGAAAGACGATTAGCAAGAGCGAGCGGGGATTGATTTTGAGAATGAAGGAATCGGGCCGCCAGCGTGGATATTTCCGCTGGCGGTTTTTGCTGGGGGCGGCGTGCGGAGCGGCGTTGGCGCTGGGCGCCGCGGGAGGGTTGCGCGGGCAGGCGAAGATGAGCGCCGCGGAGATCGCTACGAAGGTCGATCGGCATTACAACGCGCTGCACTCGCTGGAAGTGCATTTCGTGCAGACGTACACGGGCATGGGGATGAACCGGAAGGAGTCAGGGGTGCTGCTGCTGAAAAAGCCGGGCAGGATGCGGTGGACGTACACCGATCCGGACGGGAAGCTGTTTGTGCTGGATGGGAAAGACGGGTATTTTTACTCGCCGGGAGAGAGCGAAGCGCAGAAGGTGGACGAGAAGAAGCTGGACGATCTGCGCTCGCCACTACAGTTTCTGCTGGGGCATACGGAGCTGGAGAAGGAGCTGACGGGTTTGACGGCGGCGCCCGATGGAAACGGCGGGTGGGTGCTCGCCGGGGTTCCGAAGGGGCTGGAGCAGCGGGTGAGCGCGCTGCAGATTACGGCGGGGGCGGATGGGACGATCCAGTCGATGACGATTGAGGAGACGGATGGGGTGACGAACCGGTTCGAGTTCAGCGGAGAGGCGGGAAATGTGCCGGCGCCGAACGCGGCGTTTGTGTTTACGCCGCCGGCCGGCGTGCATGTGGTGGAGGGGGAGCCGCCGGTTTAGCGAAGAGCGATTAGCGAGAGACTTTTAGCGGAAAACTATTAGCGAAGAACTTTTAGCGAAAAGGCGAGTGAAAAACCGGCAAGAGGCGAGCAAAGAGCGAGTACACGCCGAATCTGAGAACTGCGAAGCGCGAGCGTGCCGGGCCCCCGGTGTAACTATATTTTGGTGCGCGGTGCGTGTCCGGGTCTGGACGAGCGAGGCTGGATATGGACATCCGCAGGCGGTGAAGTCCGAACGCAGGCATCGCAACTCCTTTAGTGCCGGCGAACCCAGGTGGCTGGAATCCGGCTGGGGAATTGCAGCTACTGCACCTTTGCGCGTGCTGAGAGTGTGCGTCCGACGTTGAACCTCAGGGGGTTGACGCGCGTAATCCCCGCTGAACGGAGTGCTCCCATGAGGAACTGGAACCGGGATGTACGTTTTGGGCTGCGCATGCTGGCGCGCAACAGGGGATTCACGGCCATTGCGATTTTGGCACTGGCGCTGGGGATCGGGCCAAATGTGGCGATCTTCTCGATCATTTGGGCGACGTTTCTGGCGCCGCTGCCGTATCCGAACGCGAAGCAGCTGGTGGTGGTATGGACCCATTACAAGGGAGAGCGTGACGGGACGAGCGCGGACGATTATGCGGAATGGGCTGCGCAGAGCCAGTCGTTCGAGCGGCTCGATTTCCAGTCCTGGAACGGGCTGCACCTGACCAACGCCGATCATTCACAGGACGAGACGACAGGACTGCCGACCACGCCGGGCTTCCTTACGAAGAATTTTGGCGAGCACATGGCGCTGGGGCGCGACTTTCTGCCGGATGAAGGGACGCCGGGCCGAGATCGTTTGGCGATCCTGACGCACCGGCTCTGGGAGACACGTTACCACTCCGATCCTGAAATCCTGGGGAAACCGATCCTGATTAATGACGAGGCCTACACGGTAGTGGGGGTGACGGAGGCCGGGCCGTCGGACCGGGTGGCAGGCACGCAGTTCATGGTGCCGTTCCGTCCGCAGGCGGGGATTCACACCGAGCAATATGGCAATGTTTTCGGACGGCTCAAGCCGGGCGTGACGCTCGCGCAGGCGCAGGCGGAGATCGCGCTGATGGACAGCCGTCTGGCGGCGAAGCGCAGTGGCACCGACCCGAAATCGTGGTCGGTGAGCGTGGAGCAGCTGAAGAACGACTGGCTCGATCCGAAGCTGGTGCGCAACCTGTGGCTGCTGCTGGCGGCGGTGGGGCTGGTGCTGCTGATCGCGTGCGCCAACGTGGCGAATCTGTTGTTGGCACGGGGCTCGGCGCGGCAGCAGGAGCTGGCGCTACGCTCGGCGATGGGCGCGACGCGGCGGCAGGTGTTCGGACAATTGCTGACGGAGAGCCTGACGCTGGCAGTATTGGGCGGAGGGATCGGCGTTGCGCTGGGCTGGTCGATCATGAAGTTGGCGATGGCGATTCTGCCGCTGGCCAAACAGACGGCGGAAGCGGTGGTTGGCATCAACGTACCGGTTCTCTGTTTCGCCATCGGGGTGAGCCTGGTGGGCGGGGTGCTGTTTGGTTGCGCGCCGGCATGGCAGGCGGCGCGGGTGAACCTGAGCGAGACGCTGAAACAGGGGTCGCGCGCCATCTCGGGGCGCAGCCGCGCACGGACGCAGGGGGTCCTGGTAACTGCGGAGTTTGCGCTGGCGCTTACGTTGCTGGCGGGCGCGGGTCTGGCGCTGCACAGTTTCTGGAACCTGAGCCGGATCGACCTGGGGGTGACGACCGATCACGTCCTGACCGCCAATATGCAGGCACGCAGCAACGGTGGCCAGTCGCACATGACCATTCCGCCGCCGGAGCAAATTGTCGCCAGCGAGCGCCTGCTGGTGGAGAAGCTGCGCGCGGTTCCCGGCGTGGAGGACGCAGCACTCACGACCAGCGTGCCGCTGCTGGGTTACGGTTCCTTTCCGTTCTCGATTGCCGGCCAACCGGTCGACAAACAGCATCCGACGGCAGCCGACTTCGAGGCGCTCACACCCAGTTTCTTTCACACCTTCGGGGTGCGCCTGGCCAGGGGACGGTTTCTGAGCGATTCCGACGGGATGGGCACTCCGCTGGCGGTGATGGTGAATGAGAGCTTCGTGCGGCGGTATCTGGCGGGGATGGATCCTTTGACGCAGCGGCTCCTGCTGGCACGGATAACGGCCACCAGCAATGGGCCGCCCCAACTCGGGCCGCCCGTGGCGTTCCAGATCGTGGGTGTGTTCCATGATATCCACAACGACCAGCACCTGACGGGCGCAGCGCAGCCGGAGATGGTGATCTCGCTATGGCAGGTCCCGTGGCCCTATGTGGCCATTGGCGTACGCGCAGGTGTTGACCCCGGAGCGACTCTAAGCGGCCTGCGCAGCGTTGTTGCGGAGGTCATGCCAAATTTCGCTCTGACGCAGGTGCAAACGCTGCGCGAGATTGTCGACGATCAGCTGACGGGCGACCGCTTCGGGATGGTTTTGTTCGCGGGATTCGCGGGCGTGGCGCTGTTGCTGGCGGCGCTGGGGATTTATGGGGTGATGTCGTTCGCGGTGGCGCAGCGCACGCATGAGATTGGGCTGCGCATGGCGCTGGGAGCGCAGAAGAGCGAAGTGGTGGGGCTGATTGTGCGGGGTGGAATCCGGCTGGCGCTGCCGGGGATGGTGATCGGACTGGCGGGGGTGTTCGTGCTGGGCCGGTTGATGCGCAGCACTTTGTATGGGGTGGGCTCGGTGGACTATGCAAGCACGGCGCTGGTGGCAGCGGTGCTGTTCGGGGTGGGGCTGTTGGCGTGCTGGGTTCCGGCGCGGCGTTCGGCGCAGGTGGATCCGATGATCGCGTTGCGAAATGAGTAGGAAAGGCGAGGGGAAAGCGTTTAGCGAAGAGCTATTAGCGAAGGACGTTTAGCGAGAGGCGATTAGCGAAAGACGATTAGCGAAAGACGAGGAAAAAGCGAGGGAGAGGCGAGAGAAAAGCGAGTGAAAAGTGAGTGAGAAGACGAGCGAGGAGATGGCGCGTTCTCGGGCGGCAGGGGCACGACAGGAACCTTCGCCTGTGACTTTTTGGGATTCGGGGCGACCTGGTTGGGGGATAGTTCCTATAACGATGCGCCGCTAAGATGGGCGCATGCTGAAGTGGGCCGGCTGGGTTGCGATCGTCTTGGTGATTGTGGGCGCGTGGGCGTGGGGCCAGGGGCTGAACCGTAAGTCCGGGCCATGGGCTTTGCAGGAGAGCGGGACGACGGCGGGGCTGCGCGGGGTCTACTCGTTGGGCGGCGGGGTGGCGTGGGCCAGCGGGACGAACGGAACGGTTCTGCGGACCGAAGATGGAGGCTATGAGTGGCAGAGCTGCACGGTGCCGGACGGCGGGGAAAAGCTGGATTTTCGGGGAATCGTGGCCTGGGACAGCGACACGGCAATGGTGATGTCGAGCGGGACCGGCGACCTGTCGCGGCTGTACCGGACGACGGACGGATGCTCGCACTGGAAGCTGATTGCGGCGAATCCCGATAAGGATGGGTTTTGGGACGCGATGGTGTTCGTCGATAAGGCGAACGGCTATCTGCTTGGGGACCCGGTTGACGGGGCGTTTCCGCTGCTGCGAACCGCCGATGGCGGGGTGACGTGGACGAAGATTCAGTCGCCGGGGCTGGCAACGGGTTCGCTGAGCATTGCGGCATTTGCGGCGAGCAATTCGGCGCTGATCGGGTCGGGACAACTGGTGAATGCGCTGCTGGCCGGCGATGGGCGGGTTTGGTTCGGCACGGGCGGGAAGGACGGGGCCTATCTCTACGAGGGAGAGAGCAGCTGCGACCGGGACGGGAGTCCTGCTCCTGATCCGGCCTGCCTGAACACATGGAATTTCCAGCGTAAGGCGTTGCCCCTGGCTGGGGGAAGCGCGTCAGCGGGGGTATTTTCGCTGCGCGTGGTCTGGTGGGATGAGACGGTGAAGGCGGGGGTCGCGGTGGGTGGGGATTACGCGAAACCCAACGATACGGAGGGGACGGCAGCGTGGACTCCGGACGGGGTGAAGTGGTCGGCCTCGGAAAAGCCTCCCCACGGGTACCGGTCGGCGGTGGCCTGGGACGCGGAGATGAACGGGTGGATCGCGGTGGGGAGCAACGGGTCGGATGTGAGCTATAACGGGGGCCGGACGTGGAAATCGCTGGATGACGGCAACTGGAACGCCCTGAGCTTGCCCTTTGTGGTGGGGCCGGGCGGGAAGATCGGGAAAATCAACCTGGACGACCTGCATAAGTGAGCATTTTGGGCTTCGGGCGCGTCTAGTTCCTGAACGGCTACCTGCGAGCGCCGAGGTCTTAGAAACTGCTACGCTTGAGTGAGGTATCCCCTGGCTGGACCGGGTTATCCGGGGTCATCGCCGGGCATTTTCATGGCTGAATATGTCATCAGGCTGGCCGACGAGCGAGGCCACGTGCAGGAGCAGGTGCAGTCGGCGGCGACGGCCGACGAGTTGCGCACGCGCTTTGCGCAGGCGGGGTACTACGTCTACTCGGTGAAGCCGCGGGGGCTGACGGGCGGCGCGCGGAAGACGAAGCTGGAAACCTTTCTGATTTTTAACCAGCAATTTCTGACGCTGATCCGCGCGGGATTGCCGATTTTGGGATCGCTGGAGATGTTGGCGAAGTCGCAGAGGAACGCGAATTTCGCAGGACAGCTGCAGAACGTGGCGGCGCGGGTAAGAACGGGCGAGCCGATTTCGTCGGCGTTCGAGGCGCAGGGCGGATTTCCGCTGATGTACACGACAACGCTGCTGGCCGGGGAGCGGTCAGGGAATCTGGAAGAGGTGCTGGGGCGGTATTTGTCGTTCCAGCGGATTTCGCTGGCGTTCCGGAAGAAGCTGATGGCGTCGCTGATTTATCCGGCACTGCTGATTACGCTGGTATGCGGGCTGTTCATTTTCCTGATCACGTTTGTGGTGCCGCAGTTCGCGAAACTCTACGACCAGATCGGGACGAAGCTGCCGGCGATGACGCTGGCGATGCTGGCGCTGGGGAAGGGGGCGCAGCATTACATCCTCTATGTATTGCCGGTGGTGGCGCTGCTCGGGTATCTGGCGTGGCGATGGAGCCGGAGCGATGCGGGAGCGGAGCGGATCGACAGCGTGCGGATCCGCATGCCGATTTTCGGGAAGATCTGGCTGAAGTACCAGGTGGCGATGTTCGCGCGCACGCTTTCAACGCTGCTGAGCGGGGGCATTCCGCTGGTGCCGTCGCTGGAGACGGCGGCGCGATCGATTACGAGCAAGCGGATCAGCAAGGCCATCTTTTCTTCGGTCTCGACGGTACGCGAAGGCAAGAGCCTGGCGAAGAGCCTGGACGAGACGAAGGTGTTTCCGGAGCTTTCGACGGAGATGATCGAGGTGGGGGAATCGACGGGCGCGCTGCCACAGATGCTGAACTCGGTTGCGGAATTTTTTGAGGACGACGTGCAGGCGGCGCTGACGGCGGCGCTGGCGCTGATTGAGCCGGCGATCCTGATCGTGATGGGCGTGGTGGTGGTGATTATTCTGATTTCGCTGTATCTGCCGATTATCTCGATGGGGAACGCGACGAATCTGGGAGGATAGCCGTGATCCACCCGCGCAATAGAAAAAGAAGTTAACCGAGGTATTGAAGATGTCTCAGGCTCCCCCTATCGTATTGCCGACCGAACAGGACGAAACCGCGCAGGCGCAGGCCCTGGCGCGGCGGTATCGCTCGGAGTTTGTCGATCTGCGCAATTTCCGCATCCGGCACGAGGTGCTGCGGAGTGTGCCGGTAGACATGATGTTCCGCTACAACTTTGTGCCGCTGGAGCAGGAAGAGGACCGGCTGGTGATCGCGGTGAGCGATCCGAGCAAGCTGATGATGCTGGACGAGATCAGCGGGCTGCTGGGGCAGCGGATTGTGACGCGGGTGGCGACGCTGTCGCAGATCACCGATCTGCTGAAGAAGACGGAGCAGAGCCAGCGGGTGCTGGACGAGGCGTCAGAGGGGCTGACGTTCGACGTGCTGACGTCGAGCGAGGACTCCGACGAGAACATCTCGATCGAGAAGCTGACGTCGGAGGAAGACATCAGCCCGATCATCCGGCTGGTGGACACGACGATTTTCACGGCGCTGGAGCGGCGCGCTTCGGACATTCACATCGAGACATACGACGATTCGGTACTGGTGAAGTACCGCATCGACGGCGTGCTGCAGCCGGCGATGGCGCCGATTGCGAGGGAGCACCACACGACGATTCTGTCGCGCATCAAGGTGATGAGCGAGCTGGACATCGCGGAGCGGCGCGTGCCGCAGGACGGACGTTTCCGGGTGCGCTACAAGAAGCGGCTGATCGATTTCCGGGTGTCGATTATGCCGACAGTACACGGCGAGAATGCCGTGCTGCGCGTGCTCGATAAGGAATCAATGAGCGAGAAGTTCCGCAAGCTGACGCTGGACGTGGTGGGCTTTGCGGACGACGATCTGAAGCGGTTCCGGCGGTATATTCGGGAACCGTACGGCATGGTGCTGGTGACGGGGCCGACGGGTTCGGGCAAGACGACGACGTTGTATGCGGCGCTGAACGAGATCAAGAGCGACGAGGACAAGATCATCACGATCGAAGATCCGGTCGAGTATCAGATTCGCGGCATCACGCAGATTCCAGTGAACGAGAAGAAGGGGCTGACGTTCGCGCGCGGGCTGCGATCGATTCTGCGGCACGACCCGGACAAGATTCTGGTGGGCGAGATTCGCGACCAGGAGACGGCGCAGATCGCGATCAACTCGGCGCTGACGGGCCACCTGGTGTTTACCACAGTGCACGCGAACAACGTGGTGGACGTGCTGGGGCGGTTCCTGAACATGGGCGTGGAGGCCTACAACTTTGTGTCGGCGCTGAACTGCATTCTGGCGCAGCGGCTGGTGCGGACGATCTGCGAGTATTGCGTTCAGGAGATACGGTACGACGACGAGGCGCTGCAGTTAAGCGGATTGGATCCGGCGGAATGGAGGGGTTTTCCGTTTCGCGAAGGGCGAGGCTGCATCGAGTGCGCGGGGACGGGATATCGCGGGCGGACAGCCATTCACGAATTGCTGGATTTGACGGACCCGATCCGGGAAATCATTCTGGAGAAGAAGCCGAGTTCCGAAGTGCGGAAGCTGGCCCAGCAGGAGGGCATGCACTTTCTGCGCGAGAGCGCGCTGGACCGCGTGCGGCGCGGGCTGACGACGCTGAAAGAGATCAATAAGGTGACATTCATCGAGGCATCGCGCTAGGAACGGGTTACAGGTTACAGGGGATGGAGTTGTTGAGCAGGAACGAGGCATCGCGATCGTGGCACTGGAAAACATATTCAAACCGGTAGCAGGACTGCGGCCGAAGGTGGCTTGCGAGATCCGGCCGGAAGGGGTGGTGGCGGCGCGCGCAGGGAAACGGCGCGACGAGATCGTGGTGTCTTTTTCGGCGTTGCCGGAGGGAGCCGTAACGCCGGGTCTGAAGGTACCGAACCTGGCGGACGCAGGTGCGGTGACGTCGGCGATCGAATCGGCGCTGGGCGACATCAACGCGCGGAGCAAGGCGGTCACGCTCGTGGTTCCGGACGCGGCCGCGCGGGTGCTGCTGCTGGATTTCGATACGCTTCCGTCGAAACGGAGCGAGGCGCTGTCGGTGGTGCGGTTCCGGCTGCGGAAAATGGTGCCGTTCGACGTGGAAGGCGCGGCGGTGAGCTACCAGGTGATGACAGAAAAGCGTGGGCAGCTCAACGTGCTGGTGACGGTGATGCCGGGCGATGTTCTGGAAGAATACGAGGGCGTGGTGCGGGAGGCCGGATACGAACCGGGGGTGGTGCTGCCGAGCACGCTGGCCGCAGCTGCGGCAGTGGGAGACGCGGGTGCGGCGCTGATGGTGAATCACACGGGCAGTTCTGTTACTACGGCGATTACACAAAGCGATGAGATGCTGCTGCACCGTTCGATGGATTTGCCGGCGGAGGCGATGGCGCGGGAAGAGGAGATGGCGCAGGCGGTGATCACCGCGCTGGCGTGGTATGAGGACACGCTGCAGAGGTTGCCTTCGACCATGTATTACGCGGGAGTGGGCGGGGCGAGCGCAGCGGCGCAATCGAGGTGGGCAGCGCTGGTCGAACCGGCGCCACGAATCGTGGATTTGGGCGCAGCGGAAATGGAATCGGCGCTGACGAGTATTCCGGCTGGGGTGACGGCGGGGGTAGCGGGAGCCCTGGCAACGTGAAGATTGCTGTCAATCTCGCGAGCCATCCTTACGTCGAGCTGCGGCCGATTTACAGCCGGCTGCGCACGTGGATTGTGATCCTGGCGCTGGTGGGCGGAGCGCTGTGGTATCTGTACCGGAGCGAGCGAAGCCAGGCACAAATTGCGCAGGCGGATGTGGCACGCGTGGAGAATCACGTGCGGGCGCTGGAGCGCCAGCAGCAGGACTATCAGGTCCTGATGCGGCAGCCGAAGGACGCGGGAATCCTGCGGCAGTCGGAGTTCCTGAACGGGCTGTTCCAGCAGAAGGCATTTTCGTGGACGGCCACGATGACCGATCTGGAGACGGTGCTGCCGTCGGGAGTGCAGGTGCTGAGCCTCGACCCGATCGTAACGGCGGATGGGCATGTGACGATCCGGCTGCGGGTGACGGGTGAGCGCGATCGTGCGCTGGAGCTGGTGCGGAATCTGGAAAAGTCGAGACACTTTGTATCGCCGCGGCTGGCGTCAGAGACGCTGGCAACGGCGCCGGGGAGCCAGGCGAATGTGCAGAGCGTGAGCACGAATAACCTGGTGAACTTCGACATCCTCGCCGATTTCCGGCCGCTGCCGCTGGAGACGAGCGGTCAGGAGACGAAGGCGGGGGCGGCGAAGGGCTCCGCAGCCATGGGGGGGCCACCGACTCCATGAATCGCGGAGGGCTCTTTACAAAGCTGAATTTGCATTTCTTCGTGCTGGCCGTGGTGGTGGCGGCGGATATTTTCATCGGGGTGCGCTATGCGCTGGCGTGGCGAGCGGTGCGCTCGAACCAGACGAGCGAGTTTGTGCAGGAGGAGGCGCGGCTGGGGCAGCTGGAGTCGCAGATGGGGCACCTGAATAATCTGCCGAAGAAAGTGGACGCGGCGGACGAGGACGCGCAGGTGTTCTACGACGCTCGGATTTCGCCCAACTATTCCACGGTTTATGGGCAGCTGGGTGCGCTGGCTACGAAGAACCAGGTGCGGTTGTTGCGGGCGGCTTACGCGCCGAATCCGGCGCCAGCAGGCGGACTGATGGAGCTGCATATTGACGCGGGGCTGAGCGGGCAGTACTCCGGCCTGATGCGGTTTATCAACGGAATCGAGCGGGATCAGGACCACGTTTTCTTCATCATTGACCGGGTGACGTTCACGGGACAGCAGGGCGGTCTGGTGAATCTGCGCATGCAGCTGCGGACGTACATTCGCGGCGGGGCGACGGACCTGCCACCGGCGATTACCGAGACCGATCTGCAGAGTGTGCCGAATGCGGGGCCGGGCACGACTCCAAATTCAGAGCCAGCGACTGTTCCGAACGGGAGGCCGCAATGAAGAGCGGCCTCGACAACAAGCGGAACGTGGTGATCCTGTCGGTGCTGGCCGTGGTGATGGTGGGAGCGGTGGCGTACTTCGCGAAGTCGATGTTCGGAGGGAGCAATCCGGCGGCGGCTCCGGCGCAAGAGACAACGGCGGCGCGTACCGAGCCGGGAGCGGCGTCGCAGGCGGGTTCGCGCAGTGAGGGCGGCCGGGCCGCGGAGAAACTTCCGCCGCTGGAGAAGCTGGATCCGACGCTGCATCCGGAGCTAATGGCGGGAGCGGAGGCGCTGGAATACAACGGGACCGGGCGGAATATTTTCTCCCTTGTATCGGAGCCACCGAAGATCGAGCAGGTGAAGGGGCCGATTCGGCCGCAGCCGGTGGCGCAGCCGCAGATTGCGCAGGGACCTCCGCCTCCGCCGCCGATCGACCTGAAGTTTTTCGGGTATGAAGCAGCGGGCGGAGCGCGGAAGGCGTTTCTGCTGCACGGGGACGATGTGTTCATCGCGATGGAGGGGGACGTGGTGGACCACCACTATAAGGTCTTGAAGATCACGCCACTTTCGATTCAGGTGACGGATCTGCTGTATAACAACACGCAAACGCTGGCGCTGACGCAGAGTTGAATTTTTCACGACAGAGGACGCAGAGCAGAAGGCGGGTGGTATGGTTGCCAAATTGAAGGGTCACAAACAGGAATTCGAGAACGAGGCCGGGTACATCCTGCTGGCGGTGATCTTCCTGACGGTGATCCTGCTGATCAGTTTGGCGATTGCGGCGCCGAAACTCGCGAAGTCGATTCAGCGCGACAAGGATCTGGAGACGATCCATCGCGGGGAGCAATACAAGCGCGCGATCAAGTTGTACTACCAGAAATTCGGATCGTATCCGACCTCGATCGATCAACTGGTTGAGACGAATCAGATGCGGTTTCTGCGGAAGAAGTACACCGATCCGGAAACCGGCAAGGACGACTGGAAGCCGGTGCTGTTTGGGCAGGCACACGTGCGGCCGCTGGGGTTCTTCGGGCAACCGCTGATGATGGCGGGCGCGGTGGCTGGGGCGGGGTCGATGTATGCGGTCACGACCACCACGACTACAGATGCGAATGGGGTTCCGATTGCGAGCGGCGACACATCGGGGAGCAGCGCATCGGGAGGCATTCCTACGGGGACAGGAACGGGGTTGGGTTCGACGAGTCTGGGCCAGGGTTCGCAGAACGGGATCTCGTCGATGTTCGCGCAGACTTCGACGACTTCGGGGATCGGTTCTTCGACAGGGTCGCCGACCGGGATGAGTGGGACGGGAACGTCGGCGACGACGTTTGGCGGCGGGGGACCGATTGTGGGATTCACGCTGCCGGTGGACAAGCCTTCGCTGGTCGATTACAAGCTGCAAACGCGGTACAACAAGTGGGAGTTTAACTACGACCCGACTGAGGAGCAGGCGCAGGCGCTGGCGGGGTTGTCGGGGGGCGGGCCGAACGGGACGAATCCGACGGGAATCGCGCCCGGCGCACCGGGAACGACGACGAGCCCGGGGTCCCTGCCGACGAATCCGAATCCGGGAACGCCGGCAGCACCGACGGATCCCACAGCTCCGCAGCAATGAAAAAGGCCCGCGGATGGCGGGCCTTGCTGACTTCCAGTAAGAGAAACCGCAGGGGCTAAAGCCCGTTTCCTTTTGCGGCTTTTATGGCACGACTGAAGTCGTGCCCTGATGCAAAACCGAATTTCCTGCAGCCTGTGAGACCGTGCCAGTCGAAACACAAGACTATGCCAGTCGAAACAGCTACTAACGGACCTTCTAGACGTTGAAGGACGAGCCGCAGCCGCAGGTACTCTTGACGGTGGGGTTCTCGAACTTGAAGCCGGCGGCTTCGATGGTCTCGACGTAGTCGACGACGCAGCCGTTGAGGTACATGAGCGAGGTCGCGTCGACGAAGACTTTGAGGCCGTTGAAGTCGTAGACCTTGTCCATCATGCCGGACTGGTTCTCGAAGGACATGGAGTACTGGAAGCCGGAGCAGCCGCCACCGACAACGCCGATGCGCAGACCGGCGGGGAGCGGATCCTGGGTCGCCATGATCTCGCGGACCTTGCTCACGGCGCTATCGGTCAGCCGAACGGGGGTGGCCTTCGGCTCGGGAATCGCTTCGGGCGTGGGCGTAGTGGTGGTAACGGTGCTGGTAGCCATGAATGGAAATCTCCTGGGGAAACGTCTGCCCTTTCAGTGTACCGCAGGATGAGCAGAGTTCACCCTGCAGTTTAGATGCATTCGCGGGGACGGGGTCGCAGTTTTGGGGTTAAGGGCACAGATTCCGCGGGGTTTACCGGCGAATGCCGCGGAGGATGCGGGCGGTGGATTCGAGGATGCGTTCCGGGGCGACGCCTACGGGCATGGCGATGCCCATCCTGGCGGTCATCTGCTGGGCGAGGCGCTCGGCGAGGGCAGAGCGACGAGCGATATCGATGTCGATGGCCCGGGCGAAGAAGTGGTCGATGACGTTGAGGTCGTCGGCGGTGAGACGGGCAACGGCATCGGCAGGAAGGTCGACGGCATTGGGATCGGCGACGGGCGGGGGCGCGGGCGTGGCGGCAAAGGCTCCGGCGGTGATGGTGCGAGAAGCGGAGGCGCCCCAGAGCGGCGGTTCGGGGGCGCGTTCGTGGACGACCAGGGTGCCGGCGGCGAAATCGCCGAGGCGCTTGCTGCGGCGATTGCAGAGCATGGTGATGATGCCGATGGCGTAGAAGCCAGGGAAGGCTGTCGATGACGCGGATGAGGTTGCGGGTGAGGGATTCGAAGAAGGTGATCTGGCGGCCGGAGTCGCGGATGACGCGGAGCTTGCAGATTTTTTTGCCAGGAGTTTGGCCGTTCCAGAAGGCTTCAAAGACGGTGTAGTAGCCCCAGCGGAGAAGAAAGACGACGAGCACGATGGCGGCGATGAGCCATTTCTCGCCGGCGCGATTGACGATCATGCCGGCGAGGCGGGGTGCGGAAGTGAGAATGAGGAAGAAGATGAAGAAGAGGATGGCGTAGGCGATGCCCTGCACGACGCTGTCAGTGAGCAGGGCGAGGAAACGGCTGCCGATGCCAGCGATGGGGAAGCGGATGGCGACCTGCTCGGGAGTGTCGATGGTAAGCTGGTCGGGAGTTTCGGTCATCGCTCGCGTCGGGTGGGCTGGTGGGTAGGGTTCCGGGGCCTGTTCTCGCATGATTTCCAACCGCTGGATCGAACAACGGCAGGGACTGTGGCAGCGCCTGGACGCGCTGCTGGTCCAGGCTGAAACGTCCGGGCTGAAGTCGCTTTCCGGCGACGAACTGCGCGAGCTGGGGCTGCTCTACCGGCAAATCGCCCAGGATCTGTCCGCGGTCCGAGGGGATCGCGGGTCTCGCACCCAGGAAGAATACCTGAACCTGCTGCTGGCGCGAGCGCATAATCGCGTGTACTCCGGGAGGAAGCTCGAGGCGCGGCAGGTGGTGCGATTTTTTGCGGCGGAGTATCCGCAAATTTTTCGCAGGTTGTTCCCTTATGTGGCAGCGGCGGTAATAATTTTTTTGGCGGGAGCGGCGCTGGGGACGCTGCTGACGTTCAGCCGCCCGGCGTTTGCGCGGATTTTGCTGGGACCGGCGATGGTTGCGTCGATCGAGCGGCACGAGATGTGGACGCACAGCCTGGTGGGGATGAAGCCGCAGGCGTCGACGTGGATCATGACGAACAACATCAGCGTAGGTTTTATGACGTTCGCGGGCGGGATCGCGGCCGGCCTGGGCACGCTGTATTTGCTGTTCTACAACGGGCTGCAACTGGGCGTGGTGGCGACGGCGTGTGCGCAGGCGCGGATGGCGCTGGACCTGTGGAGCTTTGTGGCGTCGCACGGAGCGCTGGAGCTGCCGAGCATTTTCATCGCGGGCGGGGCGGGACTGCGGCTGGCAACGGGGATGCTGTTTCCGGGAATTTACACGCGGAGCGATTCTCTTTCGCGGGCCGCCGTGGATGCGATCCGGCTGGTGGCGGGGACGGTTCCGTTGCTGGTGATTGCGGGGACGCTGGAGGGTTTTCTGTCGCCGTCGGGCGCGCCGGTGGCTGTGAAGTTTTTGACGGGAGCGGTGTTGTTGCTGGGTTTGGGATTATGGCTGACGTCAGGGGACTGGCCGTCCAGGCGGACGCGCTTCGCGCCACAGGCGGAGAATGAAGAGCCCGTACTTACAGGAGGCCTCGAGCCTTCACTTCCAGATACTCGTTGATGGCGTCGGTGCGGAGGGCGCCGGGAGTGGTTTCGACGACGAGGACACCTTTCGAGCGGAGGCCGGCGAGGATCTGACGGCGGCGCTCGATGACTTCCTGGGCGGCGGCGGACTCGAACATCTGCGCGGCTGTGCGGGGCTCGCGAGCGGCGGTGGCGCGAATCTCTGGGTGGTTGAGGACGACGAGCAGGACGAGGTGGCGGCGGGCGAGGTCGACGGCGGCGTCGGCAACATCGGGGCGGCGGGCGCTGTCGGCCATTTCAGTGATCCAGAGGACGAGCGAGCGACGGCGCTGGAGCTGGCCGAGGCGGGCGGCGGCGCGGAGATGGTCAGCCTCAGAGCCTTCGACGCGCGCCATGGAGAGCGAATCGATCATTATGCGCAACGCGGTTGCGCCGGCGGCGGGCAGAAGCTGCTGCTGGATGGCACGGCCATAGACCATGAGGCCAGCCTTGTCGCCGGCCTGCATAACGGTTTGCGCGAGGGCGATGCCTGCGCCGCAGGCCTGGTCGAGCTGGGTGAGGCTGAGGAGAAAGGATTCGTCCGAGGCGGCATCGCGGAAAGTTGGGGCGGGTGAGGATGGGGTCCCGGTTGCCGGAGCGCGGCGGAGTTCGAAGACAGTGCCGGAGAGGCGGCCGGCATCGAGGATGATCCAGACCTGCTGGCTGCGCTCGGTGGTGAATTCGCGGGTGACGACTTTGGCGCGTCGGGCGGTGGCGGGCCAGGAGATGTTGCGCATCTCGTCGCCGGCGCGGTAATCGCGGAGGTGGTCGAATTCGCGGCCGGTACCGGTGAGGCGGAGGCGGCGGCGCTGGAGCTCGATTTGGCGAATTCGTAACAGATACAGTGCCGTATCGTCGTCGGAGCGGTCCATGGCGGGATAGACGCGGATTTTCTGTTCGGGCTGAGAAAAGGCGCGGCGCTCGACGAGGCGGAGACGGCCGGGCCAGCGAAGCCAGACTGCGCCCAAAGGAAAATCGCCGCGACGATTGGGCGTGACGGTGAAAAGGAGGCGGGCGGGATCGCGCGGATAGACGGTGAGCGATCCAGAGGGCGGGAGCTGGGCGAGGGCGGGATGCAGATCGTCAGCGAGATGGACCTGCAGGACGCTGCTGGTGGCGTGCTCGACCGCAAGCTCGATACGGGTTTCGCGGCCGAGGACGGGCGAATCGATGAAGGTGCGGGTGGCGCGCATCGCGTGCGGCGGAGGCAAGGAGGACAAGTCGAAGAGGACGAGCAGGAGGACGAGGGCGTCCCACACGAGCATGAGGGCGAGCCAGTGGAGGCCGAAGAATCCCGGGATGGCGCAGAGCAGCCCGGCGAGGAGCAGAAGGATGGAGCGCGCAGTGAGAGTGGTGTTGCTGAAAATTCCCAGGCGGCCGGGGGAGCGCGCGTCGGCCATCGCGGGCGCGGGGATCAGAGTCTGGATCATTTATTTGGGCAGCGGCGTGGCGGCGAGCACGTCGGTGAGGATGCGATCGGGATCGAAACCTTCGAGCTCGGCTTCGGCTTTGAGGATGAGGCGATGGCGAAGGCAGGGCAGCGCGGCTTGCTTGACGTCGTCGGGAATGAGGAAGTCGCGGCCCTCTTTCGCGGCATAGGCTTTGGCGACGATGAGGAGATTGGCGGCGGCGCGGGGGCTGGCGCCGAGGGTGATGGCAGGCCACTCACGGGTGCGGCGCACGACGGCGAGAAGGTAGTCGAAGAGTGCGGGCTCGACGCGGACGGCGCGGAGCTCACGGCGGGCGGCTGTGAGCTCCTGCGGAGTGACGGTGGCGATTTCGAGAGATTCGAACTGGGGCGAGTCGCTCTTGGCGTGGTGGCGCTCGAGGACGGTGCGCTCGTCGGCGGCGCTGGGGTAGTTGACGCGAATCTTGATGAGAAAACGATCGAGCTGGGCTTCGGGAAGCGGGTAGGTGCCTTCGAACTCGAGTGGGTTCTGTGTAGCGAAGACGGTGAAGAAGTCGTCGAGGATGTGGGTTTCGCCGTCGATGGTGACCTGGCGCTCTTCCATGCTTTCGAGCAGCGCGGCCTGGGTGCGCGGGGGCATGCGGTTGATTTCGTCGGCGAGGAGGAACTGGGTGAAGACAGGGCCACGGTGGAAGGTGAACTCACTGGTCTTGAGGGAAAAAACGCTGGTGCCGAGGATGTCGGCGGGCATCATGTCGGGCGTGCCCTGGATGCGGCGAAAGTCGAGCGCAAGGAAGCGGGCCAGGGTTTTGACGGTCATGGTTTTGGCCACGCCGGGGACGCCTTCGACGAGAGCGTGACCGCCGCAAAGGAAGGTGAGGATGGCCTGCTCGATAAGCTCGGTTTGGCCGGCGATAATCCTGCCCAGTTCGGCTTTACCTTTTTCGAAGACAGAGAGTACGGCGCGGACTTCGCTGTTGCTTTCGACGGTTTCCGTCATGCATTTCCTTTGTGCGGCGGGTTACGAATCGTTTCGGCCAGCGTTGCGATGTGTTGGTCGATGCGGCGGACCTGGGCGAGGGCCGCGGCGGGACTGGGATTATCGTATTCCGCCTGACGCGCGGCTTCGAGGTCGGCAGCAAGGGCGGCGGTGTCGCTGCCGAAGCGTGCCTGAACGGCAGCAGCGATGGCCCCAGAGCCGGAGCGGAGGGTTTCCGCGGGCAAGCCGCCTTCGTGCGCGAGGAATTCGGCGAGACGACGCTCGGCGGCGGCGATGGCGACGCGGCTGGCGCCAGCTTTAGCGTAGAGAGCGCCCATGGACTCGACGAATTCGAGAGGCGAGGCGCGCGGCGGCTGGACGAGCGCGCGATGCGGGCCACTGCCACGAGCAAAGCTGAAGAGGAGCAGCGCGGCGACGCAGCAGGTCTGCACGATGATGCCGGTGAGCGGGGTTCCGTGGGTGGCGGTCCATGGACTGGTGTTGATGCCGTGCATGTACTCGTCGAAATAGACGGTGCGATCGGTGCCGCCGACGCTGGCGAGAAGCAGGCGCAGGTTGCCATCCTGATGGAGACCGAGGTTGGTGAGCGGAGTAGCCGAGGCCCACCAGACAATTTCGCCGTTGCCGACTGGATACGAGACGACGACGGGCCCGTCGCCGCAGGTTTGTTCAACACGGACGGAGGGATCGTCACCACTCCAGCGAACGGGAGCAGCCATTTCAAGCTCGCCGGCGCGCGCGAGAGGGCCGGGGCCTTCGGGTGTAGTCAAGCAAAGGTCTGTGTAGATGCGATCGGCAGGGGTGGACCTGGCGCCGGGCAGAAAGATGGTGACTGTCGCGCCGGTGGCGAGGACGCGGCCGCCGCGGTGGAGGAAATCGACGAAAGGCTGCCGGCGGTTCTTGTCAGTGAGCGCGGCAAAGGAGGGCGAAGGCTCAGCGACGACCAGGGTGGCGTGGGCGGCGTCGATGCCCGAGAGCTCGGATTCTGGGCGCTCCCAGCGGGCCTCGTCGTAGCCGAGTTGGCCGAGGAGAAGCCAGGCGGCTTTGGCGCCGGAAGCGCCGCTGTTCCAGGTATTGGGAGTTGGGTCGCGATCCTCACGATTAGGCGCGAGGACGCCGGTGATGACGATGAGCGCAAGCCACGATGGCGGAAAAAGTGAGGAGGAATTTCCATTCGCCGCTGAGCTTTTTCATGCGGACCTCAACCGGCGGTGGAGATCGAGGGCATGGTCGTAGTCAGGGCGGGCGGCGGAGCGCAGTCCGTACCAGATGGTCTCGAAGGAAAAGGTCTGGCGGCGGAGAAGCGGCGACACGGGCGATGCGGGATCGAGGAGGCGGAGGTATTCGCGCGGAGTGCGGGCGCGATCGGGCTGCCAGAGGCGGCGGCCTTCGAGGGTGGCGATGCTGGCCCAGTAGAGACAGTGGACAGCGTCGCGGAAGCGCTCGCGGGCGGCGTGTTCTTCGGCTTCGCGCATCCAGTTGAGGACGCGCTCGTCGGTTTGCTGGATGCGGCGGGCGGAATCCAGCTGGATGCGGACGCGCTGACGGCGCACGCCGCGGAAGGCCCAGACGAGCAGCAGGGCGCAGGCCAGGCCGCCGAGAAACCATTCAAGGACGGGACCGATCCACGGTGAGCGGGAGCCGAAGGCGGCGACGTGGCTGAGCAGGCGGTCGAGCCAGCGGTAGAGAACGGCCATGATGCGGTCGCGAAGCGAGGGCTCACTGGAGGTATCGAATTCCCTGCCCGCGAGGATGGAGTTGGCGCGCTGGCGGGCGGTGGCGAAGTCTGGCGATGACGATGCGGACTGTACGTCGGCGAGGTCGGCGTCCAGATGGGATTCGACGCTGGTCATCAGAGCGGCGCGTTTTGCGTCGGGCATAGACTTCGCGGAGTCGAGCGCGGCGTCGATCCAGCCGTAGTGCGCGTCAAAGGTGACGTTGTTGTTGGCGAGGCTTACGTGCTCATCGGCGCCGACCTGGGAGGGATCACATGCGGCGCTCTGCTGCGCGCAGGCTGCGGCGAGGGAGCGAAGGGAGTGGAGGTGGGCGGTGTACTCGGCGAGAGTACTGTGCCTGAGGACCTGTTCAGAGACGGCGACCTGCGCGGTCTGGGCATGTGCAGAAGGGACCGGCGAGAGGATGCTGAGTGCGGCGAAAGCGAGAGTCGCGCGGCGGGTGCGAATTATGCCGGCTCCGGAGATGTGGTTCCCTCCGCAACGGGGTTGGTGGGCGGGCCACCGGCGCGCATCATGAGGAACTCAATGTCGAAGCCCTCGTGGCGGACGCGCTCGTCGAAATAGAAGAGGCAAAGCGCGATGGCGAGGATGGGGCCGATGAGCAGTCTGCTGAGAAAAGTGCCGGCGAGCTGGACCATCTGGAGGACGTAGCGCTCCGCACCATGCGCACGGAAAGCGAGAAAGGTGAGAGGAGAAAGAACGACGCCGATGATGAGGCTCATGGCGATGACGAGGAGGCCGAGGAGGAAGATGCGCCCTTTGCGCTCGGTGAGCAGCGCCATGCTGCGGCGGACGGAGGCGTTGGCGCCGAGAGATTCAATGACGGACGCGGGAATGCCGAGCGAGACGCGGATCGCGGCATAGATGGCGTAGATGAAGCTGGCGAGCATCTGCAAGCCGAAGATGAAGGCGAAGATTCCTCCGGCGATGACCGCGCCGCCGCCCAGCCGCGGAACGAGGGCAAGGACGGCGAAGAACATGACAAAGGAAAGGATGAGCCACCAGCAGATACTCCAGTACTGGCGCAGGGTGACCAGCACGTAGCGAATCCAGTGGGCGGTGGCGGTCTTCCACGCGGCGCTCCCGGAGGCAGGCCTGCCGAGGTAAATCTCGGCGACAGCCCAGGTGGTGGCGGCCTGGGTGATTCCGTAGAAGACAAAATAGACCAGGGCGCCGATGATGACGATGACGGCGGAAAGGATGGGCCTGCTGATCACGGTGAGATGCATGCCGCGCATGACAGTCTCACCGGTGGTGAGGAGGACCTGAAGAGTGCCGCTGAGAAACTGCACCGCGGCGGGCAGAGCGGCCAGGCTGGCGAACAGCGCAAAGCGGGAGCGGTAGAGCTGGAAAGTGCGGTCGAGAATTTCGCCGGTGGAGAGCGGTCTGAGATCGTAACCGGAAGAGGTCTGCGCGAGGCTTTCCGCACCCGCCCAGCTTTGCCCGCCTGCCATAAGGTGTCTCCGAGTGTGGGCATAGTAGCACAGGGGAGGGAAGAAAACACGGGTACTTACGGGGAATATGACTGGAAATTGCCAGTTGTGATTGAGGTCACGGCTTGGCCCTCGGACGGAGACTAAGTTCATTGAAGAGGGCATTCCGGACCGGGGCACCTTCGGCCTGAATTGCTGTGCTTTCGTTGCGAAGACCGGAGACGATGTGAGAACGCAGAGCGTATCGGAAATATTGGCGGGAAGTATTCGTGGGCCGGGTGGCAGGAGCACCTGCATGGTGTTAGCGCTCAAACTAACCCAGCGCGGGTCAAAAGAAGTGACCTACACGAATTACCGGATCCGCGACGTTGCGGAAGATCTTCAGGACGGAAGCTATCAGCTGACGGTGAACGGAGAGACGTTGCCGTTGCAGCTGGCTGGCGGGCGGTGGCTGATCGCCGAGCCGTCGACACAATCACAGAATTCACGGAACGGATAACGAGGCAACCGGCAGAGGTCGATACGTCGCCGCTACCTGGGGATCGCGACCGACCCGGAGCGTGGTGCGGCGTTACTGCATGCCAGTGGCCGCGTCGGCGGGGAGCATCTGGTAGCTGACGAAGGCAAGATGGTGGCTGTCCGGGGCCCAGGAGGGGACGTTCATGGTGCCGGAGCCGCCGATGAGATGGAAGAGGACGCGAATTTTTCGATCGTCGAGCGACATGAGGCGCAAGGTAATGGGGCGGTTGGCGGGATGGCCGGTGGTTCCCTTCTCGTAGCTGATGAAGACCATGGATTTTCCGTCGGGGGAGATGTGGGGCGTCCAGTTGACGTAGTCGTCGCTGGTGATCTGCTCGGGCGCGCTGCCATCAGGATGCATGCGCCAGATCTGCATGGTGCCGCCACGGTCGGAATTGAAATAGATGTATTGGCCGTCGGGGGAGCAGTCAGGATCGTCGCTGATGCCGGTGCCAGTGGTGAGCGCGTGTTCTTCGCCGCCATCGACGGAGATGGCGAAGATGTTGCCGGAGCCGTGATCGGGGCGGGTAAAAATGATGGTTTTGCCGTCGGGCGACCAGCTATGCCAGTAGGAATTGGGATGCTCGGTGACGAGGCGCGGCGTGCCGCCGGTGAGGGGAACGATATAGACGCGGGATTCGGGCTTGCCGGGCGTGGCGCAACTGATGGCGAGCGATTGGCCGTCGGGCGAGAGGCCATGGCTGCCGTTGCATCCAGTAGCGTCGCCGATGTTGAGGGGCTGGGGCGTGCCGCCATCGGCAGAGACGGTCATGATTTTGCCGGCTTCGTTGAAGATGAGGGTCTTGCCGTCGCGAGTCCAGTTCGGCGCTTCCATGCGGCCCAGGGTTGAGGAGACGATGGCGACGCGGTGAAAGTCCAGATCGTCGCCGATGATCTGGAGGGTGCTGTAGAGGGCGAGGGTCGGGGGCAAGGGCGCGGGCTTCTCAAGAGTGACGCGGGAGAAGACGGCTTTCTCGACTCGATTGACGTCGTGAGAGCAGAGGCCGATGCCGACGTAGAAGGGCTCCTCAAGATGGAGCTGGATGCTTGCGCCTACCTGGTGGAGCGGGGCGTTGGGAGCCGAGGCAAGATACAGGGTGAAGGTGTCGCCGCGTTTTTCGAGACGGAGTCGCTGGGGAGCGGCGCTGTCCAGCTCGATACCCTCTGTGATTCCACCGGCAACGCGCCGATCCTGGAGCGCAGCTTCGCCTGAGCCATGCGATGCGGCGTCAGCGTAGGCAGAGTCAGCATCGAGGTTTTGACGAACGATGAGGATGGCCTTGCGATGGGGACTATGCTCGCCGATGGTATCGGGGAAAACGATGCCGGCGGTGAGCGAGACGTCGCCGGAGGTTTTCTTCCAGAGGAAGTGGAAAGCGTCGGTTGTGCCCCAGAGATTAGCGCCGGCGGAGGTTAGGGTGTAGGCGCCAGTGGCCCTATCGTAGACAGCTGCGCCGGGCGGGGTGACCGCGCCGACATCGGACTGGCCTTCGAAAATGCCGAGGCGGGTGGACTGAGCGTGCAGGACGGAGAGGAAAACTACACTAAGAGCCAGCGTGCAGCAATTAGTAAAAATGCGGCATCGTCTTATAGCGAGATTCATGATGGCCTGTCCGGCAGACAGTATAGGGCAAGCAGGGAACGAGGTACGATGCTTGCGGTGAGCCTGCCCTGAGATCCGGTCAGGCGGCCTTCGCAGCTTTCCTCTGAGCGGCCCAGCGCTTGCGCTGTGCGTCTCCGATGCGCTTGCGAGCAGCGGCGCTCATGAAGCGCTTCTTTCGTGGCGTGCTGGAGGCAATGTGCCCGTCACCCGTCAGGAGGGAGCGGACTTGCTTGAGGAGAGTTATTTCGGAATCGACTGAGGAAAGTAGTTCATTGATACTCATGCGGTTAAGTGTAACTCAGTGGCAGGTCTGGCCAGGCCAGTTTTTTCTCAGAAAATACCTTGTCAGGATCGCCGGGTCTTAATCAGGGTCTCCCCGCACGGGTTGCGCAAAGACCAGCAGATAACCGTAGAGGTCGAGATTTCGAACTCGACGAGAAAGACTCTCGTTGACTTAGACAGCTGGGCGCGGCCGCAAACAGGCCGGACTGTGGTTTGTTCCGCCCATCGCACCGGGAAAACGGGGTGCTGCGGCAGGGAGTGAGGAATGGTGCGCCCGGAGAGATTCGAACTCCCGACCTGATGCTCCGGAGGCATCCGCTCTATCCAGCTGAGCTACGGGCGCGTTCCTTCAGGATACTACGACGAAACGGCAGGAATGGACGCGCCAGCGGCACGCGCAACGGCGGCAATGTGGGCGGGGCCGGTGCGGCAACAACCGCCGACGGCCTTCGCTCCGGCGCGGAACCACTCGCGGGCGAGCAGGCCGAACTGCGTCGAGTCCGCATGGCCGCTCCAGTTGCGGATGGCGGGGTCCCATGTTTCGCCGGAGTTGGGGTAGACAATGGTGGGCTTGCGGTCGCTGTGTCCGAAGCGCGATTCAATGATCAAAGGGGTGATGAGGCTGGGCGCGGTGCAGTTGATACCGACGGCCGCGACCTGCGGATGCCGGGTGAGGGAAGCGACGCAGTCGCGCAAAGGCTCTCCATGGGCGACGCTGGCGGCGTCGCGGCAGGTGAAGGTGATCCAGGCGGTGAGAGCGGGAAATGATTCGAGCGCGCGCAGGATGGCCTGGGCTTCTTCAGCAGAGGGGATGGTTTCCAGTGCGATGAGATCGGCGTTGGTGCCGGCCAGGATGGCGAGACGTCCGGCATGGAAGGCGACCAGATCGTCGCAGGCGATGGCATAGCGACCGTGATATTCGGCTCCGTTGTGGAGCGCGGCGCCATAAGGACCGAGTGAAGCGGCGATCCAAATACGGCGGGGACTCTCCTGGGCATACAGCGCGCGGGCCTGCTCGGCAATTTCGACGGACTGGCGCAGGGCACGCTCGGCGCGGCGGGCGGCCTCGCTGGAGTCGGGGGTGAGCTCGCGATAGCCCAGGGCGGAGACCTGATAGCTGGCAGTCGAGATGCAGTCGGCGCCGGCGCGAAGGTAGTCGAGATGGACAGCGGCGATGGTGCCGGGGGACTGGTCGAGCACGTGCGCCGACCAGAGCGGGCCGGAGATATCGCAGCCGCGACGCTCCAGCTCGGTGGCCATGCCGCCATCGAGCACGCGGATGGAGGAGAAATCGATGGAGTCGCGCGGTGTCACGGGAGTAGGTGGAAGACAAGGGGGCCGGATCGAGTCCGGCCTTTGTCTTCATTCTCTATTGTGCCAACAGACTGGGAAAGGGGCGAATTGGGGGAGCTACAAAGTGTTGCCAACCTTGTTAAAGAAGTTGGAAATCGAATTGGCGAGAGTGTTCATGGAGGCGATCAGGGCCAGCGCCAGCACACCGAGGATCAAGGCGTATTCGATCAGGTCCTGGCCGGAATCGTCTCGGACAAAGTGCTGCACGAGCGGTGTGGCGATGGTCATTGCAGTCTCCCGCGCGACTGTCATTGCCACCGGTCAGAGAACCAACAGAGCACGTCGGCGCTGTGGGTGGTTATGGTTACAGTGGACTGTCAACGCCGTTGGGTTCAATGGCTGCCCGGTGTTATTACCTCAGTGCGGCGGCGCAGGGGGGTGCGGCTGCCGATTTGGGAACGATGGAATTCTGCGTGCCTGACGCCGAGGGCGCGGATTGCCGGGTCGGCAGGAGTCGAGTAAACTGAAGAAACGTCGAGGCTAAACGAGATGTCGGGGAGTGGCTCAGCCTGGTAGAGCACCTGGTTCGGGACCAGGGGGTCGGAGGTTCAAATCCTCTCTCCCCGACCATTCATGTCACAAATTGAATCACCTTATATAGGGTGGTCCACAGACCGGTCGGACAAACCGACTGATGTGGAATCCTGCTGTCCATCGTGGAGTCGCCGGCTCCTCCAGGAAGAGCGGCTTCGTCGTCCTTCGGGTTTCCTCGCCGATGGATGGGTACGCGGACCTATAATCGGGTTCCAGGAACGGATAGTTCGGGGTGGCCCACGGCTCTCGATGCGAAGCCGGCCGCTTCGGAGGACTCGGTTTCTCCCCCCCGTGATTCTCGCGTGTACTGACAATAATGTCTGCGCCCGGTATGGACGACGATCCGACACTCTCGCTGGACGGAAGCCAGCACAGCCCGGTCGAGGTACCGGCCGCGCTTGGTGCTTGGGGGGATTTTCGCCTGCTGGAGCGGGTCGGGCATGGCGGTTTCGGCGAGGTGTATCGCGCGTGGGATCCGCGGCTGGAACGCGAGGTGGCGCTCAAACTGCTGCTGCCGAACTCCGTGAGCGGCGATGAGGAGTATCGAGCGCTGCTTCGTGAGGCGCGCGCGCTCGCTTCCGTGCAGCACCCCAACATCGTGCACGTTTACGGCATCGACCGGCACGATGGACGGGTGGGGTTCTGGACGGATTTTGTGCACGGGAAGACTCTGTCAGCGCTGATTCGGGCGCAGGGGCCGTTTGGCTATCGCGAGGCGGCGCTGATTGGGCTGGATGTGGCGCGAGCGCTGAGCGCGGTGCATCGGACGGGTCTGCTGCATCGCGACATCAAGTCAGAGAACGTGATGCGCGAGGAGGGCGGGCGCATTCTGCTGATGGATTTTGGGCTGAGCTCGCTACCGCAGTTGCAGGCCAATATCTCGGGCTCGCCCAACTACATGGCTCCAGAGCTGTTCCAGGGAAGAGCGGCGACTGTAGCGACGGATATTTACGCGATGGGAGTGCTGCTGTACTTCCTGGTGACCGCGGAATATCCGGTGAAGCTGAGCAAGCGGCCGTTTGCCGAGGCGGTGGCCGCGATCAGCGAGCGAAGAACGCTGATCGATCTGCGGCCAGATTTGCCGGAGTCATTTCTGCGGACTGTAAATGTGGCGACGGAGATCGATCCGGCTAAGCGCTTCGCGAGCGCGGGGCAATTGGCAGCGGCGCTGGCGGAATCGCTGGGAGCCGCGGCGCCTGGGGATTTGGCCGGGAGTTCTTCACGGAAAGGCAGCAGGAGGTGGGTTTGGGAAGCGACGATCGCTGCGGTGATCCTGGCGCTCGCGATGGGATTTGGAGTGTGGAGGGGAACGATCCAGCGATGGATCCATCCGACGCCGGCTGGCGTTCCGCCGGGAGCTCCGGCGAACGTCGATGACGAGTATCTGAAGGCAGAGGACCTGCTGCAGCGTTCGTATAAGTCCACCAACATTGATGCGGCTGCGAAAGGTTTTCAGCAGGTGCTGCAGGAGGATCCTTCGTTTGCGCTGGCGGCGGCCGGACTGGGGAATGCGTGGTTTTTGCAGTACCGGAACAGCAAGGATCCGAAGCTGCTCGATCAGGCGCGGGCGGAGGAGATGAAGGCGCTGCAAATGGATCCGAATCTGGCGCCGCCCTACGTGACGCTGGCGCGGATCGCTACAACGCAGGGGCAGATCGCGCTGGCGCGGCAGCAGGTGCAGAAGGCGATCGCGATTGATCCGCACAGCGCCGAGGCTTACGGCGGTCTGGGAGAGATCGATCTGGCAGATGGGCGAACGCAGGATGCGATCGCCGCAGTGCAGAAGGCGATCGATCTAGCCCCAAATAACTCGCTTTGGCCCGTGCGATTGGGAATCATCGCCTTTTCCAGCGGCAACCTCAACGAGGCCGCTGGGGACTTCCAGAAGGCCGTAGATCTCGATCCCCAGAATAGCTTTGCCCTCTACGATCTGGGTTTGGCTCGCATGCAACTGGGTCAGCTTGACCAGGCGCGCAAGAACTTTGAGAAGGTCCTCTCGATCGAACCCGACCCGGAAACCTATACCGCGTTGGGGTCGTTATTCGAATTACAGGGCGATTACAGTGACGCAGTCAGTATGGATCAGAAATCCATCGCGCTCAGGCCCGGCGGTTATCTGGTTTGGGGAAATCTGGGCAGCGCCTATCTCTGGGGCGGTGATCACGAGAAGTCAATGCAGGCCTACCATAAGGCCATCGAGCTGGCGGAGGCAGAACGCATCAGGTCTCCTGATGACGCGAGCCTGCTCGTGTACCTCGGCGACTACTATGGATCCAGCGGACAGGCGGATCCCAGCGAGGTCGTGCTTAGAAAAGCATTGGCGCTGTCCCCCGATGATCCGAATATCGAATACCGCGCCGGCGAAACCTACGAGATCCTTGGGCAGCGCGCCAAGGCGATTCCGCTGATTGCGAGGGCACTGGCACAGGGCTACCACTCGGCGGAATTCGAACGTAGTCCGGAGCTCAAATCGTTACGCGCGGATCCAGCTTTCGAAACGGCGCTGAACCAGGCAAAGACAGACGCCGCGTTGGACAAATCCAGGAAATTGCAGTAACGTCTCGGCCATGGCAAATACTGTTATTACTATTTCCATGGAGAACGGTGTCCTCGCTCCCAGCCAGCCTTCGGTTTCGGCAGTACAGGGGGACACGGTCACCTTTTCTGCGAGTGACAGCGCGACGCTGTTCTTTTCACCGGGCGCGGTTTCGATTCTTTCTCCGGCGCCCTCGGCTCCGGTGTCGATTGCTTCGGGCGGTAAGACGGCATTCACCTTCACCTCGTCGAAACCTGGCGCCTACAGCGTCTTTTTCGAGCCGAACGCTTCGACGCCGCCCCCCGGCTTCCCTGTGCGGCCGTCGAATCTCCTCCTGCTGGAGATTGATACGAGTCATGTGGGCTTCGGTGGGCCAGGGAACGTCCCGCAGGGAGGCTGAGCGGGTCGCGGACGCCCCTATTGCAGATCCGCAATGCGGAGCCGCGCGGCGGGATCGCCCAGGACAATATAGTTGCGCGCGTCATCGCGGGCGATGGTGAGAGCGGTGCGGGCTGCGTTGGTGAGAGGCTGGGGCGCGTTCGGATCCGTCGATACCGTACGCGCTTCGGACTCGACCAGCAGCGAGCAGAGGCGGCTCCAGGAGCCGCTGAGACAGTCGGCGGCATAACCGGCGCAACGGCCGAACATCAGATAGGTAAGTGGATCGCGGACGGCCTGAACCTGTGGCGTTCCGGTGACATCCTGAAAAGCGTACGGAAAAGCCAGGTCAATGTGCGCGATAACGGCGAGCGTGCCGTGGCTGAGCAGCGCCTGAGGCAGAGCCGCGATGAGCGGAGCGGGCGCGACCGGGAGCTGCGCGCCATTGGGGCCGAAGTAATAATTGTTATCAGCCGGACAGCCGCCGCTGTAACAGGCGAATAAGAAGGCCATGGTTCCCTGGAGTTTGGCGTCGGCTGGGATATCTTCCGCGGATATCAGATTATTTGGGCCGCCTGGCGTGCCGCGCACCCACTCCTGCGTAAAGAGGGAGCCCTGCATGCGGCGCTGGAGCGCGGGATCGGTGATCGCGTATTCGGCGCCGTGAGAACCGGTGAAGAAAACCGCGGGCGGTCCGCCAGGAATGTTGCCGCGGAGGATGTCAATGAACTGCTGCTTGGTGGCCTGTTTAGGAGATGCGCTGGTGTAGGCGTCGAGGGTAAATTTCGCGTTGCCACAGCCGAGCGGATGCTGGGCGTCGAGAAAGTTGGGGCAGAGCGCGTCGGAGAGCATGCCGGTTGCGATGTCGCCGTCGTTGTGGGTGATCCAGACGGCGGCGTTTTTGCGCTGGACTGGGTGGAAAGCGTCGCTTTCGTATTGGACGACTGCCTGGGCATAGCGGCCGTAGTCTTCGATGTCGTCGAAGGCGAGGCGACCGACGGCCCATTGCATCTTGAGGAGGTTCTGGAACTCGAAGGGGATGCGGTCGGGCTGCCCGACGATCAGCACATAATAGGGAACGCCGGCGGTTGGATCGACCTGCGCGGTGAGCGAGACGCCGCGATACTGAGCCCAGTTGTCGGCGGTCTGGCCAGGGCCGACGCCGGAATCGGCGCCCTCGAATATCTTGAAGAGGTTGTCGTCGGCGACCTGCTTGTGGCGGAGGTCGATGAGCGGCTGGAGCTGCGCCTTGATGGCGGGATCAGCGTCAGAGGCGAAGAGAATGCACCAGCCGGTTTCGCTAAGGTCGTCGGGATTGCCGACGCTTGAATCCGTGGAGAGATGAGTGGAGTGGACAGCGCGCTGGTCCGCGCCAGGCAAGTCGCCCGTGAGGTGAGGCAGGCTTTCCGGCGGAAGCACGGGCGCTGGCGCGCCGGTTTCGGCTGTGACCAGAAGCGGAATGGGCTGCGGTGGATTGGTGGACGAAGCGTTGGTGCTCATGGCGACCTCTTTCGACGCTTGGCGCGAGAATAAAGACGCGCGCGCGAACCGTAAAATAGTATGGCGGCTGCGAGACCCGTACTGCAATTGTGCCGTCGATTGTGGCCTATGGTAGCGTTTCACCATGCCGGTTTATCGCAAGACGGCCGTGGTGCAACTGGAGCTGCCCAGCGGCGCGATGGAGACGAGTCTGCCGCTGGCGACAGAGCGCGAATTCGGGGTCCTGCTCGCGATTGACGGCAAGACCTATCCGGCGCAAGCCTTCCAGTCGCCGATCAACGACGAGCAGTGGCGCGACTTCATCCGGCAGTTGCGCGACTGCAATGTGAACCGCGATGTGAAGACGGGCTATCGCGGCGCGACGGCGATTCGGTCGCTCGGTCGCATGTTGTATCAATCGCTGGCTCAATTGAATCCGGCTCTGCGCGCGTTTCTCGACCAATCCGGAACTGCGCGGCGGCTGGTGATTCAAACCACGCGGCCCGAGTTGCATCTGCTGCCGTGGGCAGGCATGTATGACGAATCGGGACACCTGCTGGCGGTGGGCGATTTGTCGGTGGTGCAGGCGTGGGACGATTTCGAAGCGCTGCCAGTCGCGACTCGTGGCCAGCTGCAGCTGATGAAAGTGGTTGGTCAGGACACGAATCAGCGAACCGCGGCAGCGCTCCAGGGTTTGCAGCGGACTCCGGAAATCGTGCAGCAGGACGTGACGGATGCGTTCGAAGCGGGCAAGCCTGTGGATGGGGTCGATGTGCTGCATCTGGAAAAGCATGGAAATGCGGTGCAGGGCGAAACCGGCGATGTAGCCTCGGTAACGCTGGGCACGACGTTTGCGCAGGCGAAGATCGCGCTGTTGTGGAGCTGCTATTCGGGCGCGGCGAATTCGTGGGGCGAATCGCCGGCGCTGGCGCTGCACAAGAATGGCGCTGGATTGGTGCTGTCGTTTCTGGCCGAATTGCACTACGAAGATGCTGGTTCGATTGCCGAAGCATTTTACGCGGACGTGTTCGGCCCGTCGGCGAGCCGCGATCCGGAGTCGGCGCTGGTGCGCATCCGGTGCGCGAAGGCGGCGACAGAATTCGCGTTTGCGAACTGGGCGTCGATGACGGTGTATCTGCGCAGTCCGCTCGATCTGAGCGCGCTGCCGCTGAACGGGCCGCGCGTTCCGGCGAGCGGTTGGCTGACGGAAACGGACGCGACGGCTGCGAGCGCGCCGGATCCTTTCTGGGATTCGGTGGCCACGCAAGTGCGCGATCTGCAGCCGGGGTCGATCAACGAGATGGATGCGTCGGCGGTGACGTTTACGCAATTGCCCACATCGGCGTTTCGCGGTTGGCGCGGCAATGTGATCCGCATCGATGAAACGTTGGGTGCGATGCCCGACGATGCGACGCTGCACGAGCTGGGTCTCGCGACAGAGAACGCGCCGACGACGGACGCGGCGGATCGGCTGGTGTGGTTCTTCGAGCAGATCGAGCGGTACGGCTCGCCGCTGATCGTGTGGACGAATGCGGCTGAGCGGCACAAGGAGTTTCTGGAAACGGCGGCGCCGAGCGCGACGCTGACCTTTCTGTTGCTGTACGGGCCGAAACCGGAACAGCCAACGCTGATGGAGCTGGTGGACGAGAACCGCATCGACGAAGCGCTGACGGCGTGTGGCACGCTTGCGCAAGATTGCGGCGACGAGCAGTTGTATGCGGCTTTCTTCGCGTGCATTCGCAGCGAGCAGCCGGACAGAGCGTTGCAGTTTGTGCAGCGCGTTCAAAGCCGGCAGGAACGGCTAATGCTGCTGGGCAATTACGTGAGCCGGAATCCAGGCGTGGCTCTGGATGGGAGCCTGCTCGCGTCGGTGGGTCCGTTCGCGCCAGGCGAAATTCCGCGAGCACCGGAAGACTTCTACTGGCTGGCGATCCATGCACCGGAGAGCGAAGCCACGCTGCGCGAGACCGGCCGCGCGAAACACGAGATGGCCTACGCTTTGCACGGCCGCGGACAAACCGAAAAAGCGGAGATGCTGCTGCGCGGCGCGCTGACGGACATCGAAGCGAGCGGCCAGGACGCGAGCGTGCAGCGCGATCTGCGCTGGTACTCCGGACTCTCAACAACACTGCGGGACTGGGCCGATCTGCTGGCCGACGAACCGGAACGGCTGGAGGAAGCGTCGCGGCTGCTGCAACGGGCGAAAACGATTCAGGCGTTTCACGGCATGCGCGTGGCGCTGGCATATGCGACGACGACCGAAGCGCGACTGGCGAAAGCAGGTTCACGGTATACGGAAGCCATCGATATAGCGGTGGAAGCGGCGAACCGCTTCGAGCAATGCAACAACTGGCGCGGATGGTTTGAGGCGCTGCGCATTCTTTTCGATTGCCTGGCGGAGACGCGGCAAACGGCGCGCATGATGAGCCTGGCGAAACTCGCGAATGAGAAGCTGCAAATTTCCAATTTGCCTGAGAACCGGCGCGAAGAGCGACGCGAGGATCTGGCATTTCAGCGTGCGCGGGCGCACTGGATTGCCGGCGAGCTGGCCGAAGCGCGCGAAGAGCTGCAGGTGCTGCGCGAGGCGCAACTCGCAAAGCAGAAGAAGCTGGATCCTGGCGTGGAAGCGCTGTATGAGTTTCTGAGCCTTTCTCCGCGGAAGCCTGTAGGCGGTAGCCTGTAGCTGGGAGCCGGTGACAGGTTGCAGGTGACAGGGGACAGGGGATAGGTTGCAGGGTTCAGAAACGCCCCCCACCCCCCTCCCCCCCGAGTAAGCAAGTTAGTGATTCTGTTGTGGCGGTTGGGTACCGTGAGTTAGGTATTACCCTCCGGGAAGCAGGTGACATGTGACATGTGACATGTGACAGGTTGCAGGTTGCAGGTGACAGGGAGGTTGCGGTAAAGCAGCGTTCAGCGTCCAGAAACGCCCCCCCCACCCCCCCCGAGTAAGCAAGTTAGTGATTCTGTCGTGGCGGTTGGGTACCGTGAGTTAGGTATTACCCTCCAGTGCAGCGTTCGGCGTTCAGAAACGCCCATACCATTTCGCGCGAAACGTTCTGTTCTTACCAATAGAAAGGCTCTGCGGGCGGGTAGCCGGCAGAGCGCCATTTCTTCACTCGCGAAAACTGCGAGGGGGAAGAATTGTTTTCTTTGCCCCCTATTATCAGGATACCAAGTCCAGCCCTAAAACCCGCCAAAACTCTTTGCGGGTATTGTTGTGGAAGCCGCGTGGAATGAGGGTTCATTACTTTGGATTTTGGGCGCGGGGCTTGACAAATTTTCCACATTTGTCCTGGAGCGAAAAAACGCGAGATTTGGCGTCGATCAGGGCTGGGTGGAGTTTCCGAGGATCACCGGAACGGGCGCTGATTGTGTCGCATCGGCTGGGAGGGGTTGATCGAGGAGGCCGGTGGTCAAATCTCTTTTGGTGGTGAGGATGAATACGCTGAAGTGAGTGCCCGGCGGCGTCTCGGGGTCTCCGAATGTGGCAGTGAGGCTGGGCTGCGCTCCATGCGCGAGGCGGCCCGCTACATAGATCTGATCGAGATTGACAGGCTCGACGACTACATAGTCGGCGCAGCGGCAGAAGGACTGCTCGGATTTTCTGGCGACCTGCACGACGTAGCGGTTACTCACCGATTGCTCGGGACGCGGGTCGGTGATGGAGATGGAACTGGCGCAGGGGCGGTTGTAGACGAGCCACGGGGCTCCGGCGAGAAGAGCGATCCCGGCGATGCAGGCCGCCACGATCGGCCAGCGCTTTCCAGCGGGAGAGCGGGTTCAGAGGGGCAGGTACGAACTCAGGCGTATAGCCGCGTGGGAACAGGATACGCACCGCATCGCTCTTGCCCTCGCCACTGTAATAGTTCTCGAGGTTCTTCCGCAGTTCGCTTACTCCCTGCCGGACGGTGGCGTTCTCGTCTGAGAAGAAGTTTTCGATTTTGTAAAAGTTTTCTGCGATGAAGGCTTCGCCAATCTCTTTTCCGGCCAATGCCTGGTTCACCAGATATTGGAGCAGGTCCCGCTGCCGGGTCTTCAGCTTAAAGAAGGCGCTGTTCAGAACTTTTTTGAGTTCCTCGGTCTTCTGATTCTCGGTGATTGCGTTGAACCGATTCATTCCGCGATACCCTGCCGGGAACGGATTCCGTTGCGGCGCTGTCAGAGATTTTGTCACAAACCACGGACAGCGACGTCAGCTCAGTGAGCGAATCTTTTCTGACATCGCGCAACTACCAGAGAAAAAGGCAGTTGCTTCGCCGACAAAAAAAGACTTTTTTGCGGGGCCGAACTGTGGTCCTATGGGTGACTTGAACCGCATGGTCTCATGGCGATTCCGGCGGAGCCAGTAGCGGGATGCTTTCGAGGATCCGGGCTTTGCCGGCGGGAAAGGAGGATCGATATGCGACGGGTTGCGAGGTATTGTCTTGCGGCACTGCTGGCGGCGAGCGCGCTGGTCGCGTGCAGTCATTCGGCGGCGGCGGCTGGCCAGGATCTGCGGGGGATTATTGAGCAGCAGATTCGCGATCACGTGCGTGAATCCTATGGTGAACTTGCGGGTCAGAATTTCAGCGACGAAGATCTGGATCGCTTCACGCGCGACCACACCACGGATCAGATCGTGGAGCGGCTGAAAAACGACAAGAATTTTCTTGCGGCGGTGGAGAAGGTGCGCGCGATGTCCGCTGGGGACCGCAGCGCCTACCTGCGGCGGTGCCGATTGCCGCTGCGGCAAACCTGGGCGCAACTGGGCGCGATCACGCCGCGGGGAACCACCGAAGCAGGACAAAAGGCGGAGGTGGCGATCGCGAACGCGATCGTCGATTGGGCAGAGAGCCTGCTTGCTCGTCCGCCACAAAAATAGAGCAGGCCGGGCTGGCGCGCCGCAGTGACGAGCGTGGCCAGACTCGCGCCGGGCCGGGTTCAAGCCGAGGGATGGGCTGCAATTCTTTTCGCCGGAGGTGCTGCGTTGCTGTTTGCGCAGCTGCACGGAGGAGGAGACATGGAACCGACCAACAAAATCGAAGACACCGTTGTTACGGTGCTGCAATCACACGATCAAAAGGTGCGCAAACTGCAGGAGTGCATCAAGAAGGCGTCGATTCGGCTCGAGACGTTAGAGAGATCGCGATGGAGTTAAAGGAGGAATGCGGGTCGCTCGCGAGGCTCATCGCGGAACTGGTTCCGGACAAGGCCTTGCGTTCTGCAATCAACCTGAAGCTGGGGGCGGCAAGAGGGGGCATCGAGTGGACGCGGGTCGCCAGGCACTTTTCGGCGGTCGAGCGCGCCGACGGAGGGTTTAACGTGAGAATCGACTTCAGTGCGGAACCGGTTCGAATGCCTCGCCTGGAAGGCCATCCTGCTGAAGTTTCTCGCTTCGGGCGAGCCCCAGAACGGCGTTGCTGGGTGGCGAAGCCGTCGGGAGATTCTCGAATACCTGGGTTCGATCACGAAAAAGACCTACGTTCCGATCGGTTTGCGTCTCAGCTGGCGCATCGGGTGAAGAACGGCTCGGGGATGAAGCAAGTCTTGTTCAGAACAATCGGCAATTGGGGTGGCGTTTGGCGGTGAAGGCGGGCGAGTCGGGGCATCTGGTTCGCACGCGTCTGCCGAATGGCCCGGAGCGCCGCGTGCCGCGTCCGGTTCTTCGTCGACCGGGAGAGCCCGCAGTGGGAAAAGAAGTGCGCTCCCGCTGAATTGTCACTACGCGCGCGTGAGCGACGGTGTTCGCGATGGATTGTTCTCCGCAGTCATCCTTATTGCTGTCAGTCGCGAATCGCCAATCCGGCGCAGGAATCGAGTGGAGTGATCAGACGCCCGCGGAAATCCATGGCACCCTCCTATTACTGGGGGAATTTGCTGATGGCACATTTCTGGATTCAGGGCGACATGGGCTGGGATGCGAAGCGGCTCACCGGGAGACAATTGGCGATTGCGGCTTCGGGGGCTTCGCGCCTTGCCGTGGGAGGCCCTCTCGCGGGCCGAGCTGGTGACGAGGCCGCGTGGCTGATCAGCGCGGATGCGGGCGGATCTCCAGTGTGGGCGCTGGTCGCCTCACAGAGATCCGGGGTCCGCATCAACGGCCGTGTTCCTCCGGCGGGGCTGTGCGTTCTTGCCGAGCGTGACGAAATTCGCATCGAGGGCGGGCCGCGGTATTTACTTCTCCCGTGAATTGCTGGCGACGGTGGAGGAGTTTCCTGGAGCGGAGCGGACGGTGTTCTGCGGGCGCTGCCGCCAGCCGATCGGGGCGGGCACGCCGGCCGTTTGCTGCCCGAACTGCGGAATCTGGTACCACCAAACCGCCGAATTTCCGTGCTGGATTACGCGGAAACCTGCAGCTGCGGGAAGCCGACGGACCTTGATGCCGGATTCTCGTGGGTTCCGGAGGAGGAGTGATGGCGAGGGGGCACATCGTCGTAGCCGGCGCGGGCGGGAACACGGGCTCCCATCTGCTGCCACATCTGGGGCGAATGCCGGGCGTTGCGCGGATGACGCTGGTGGATCCTGATGTTTACGAGAGCGCGAATCTGGCGGTGCAGAACATCGAGAGCGCCGATGTTGGAGAGCCGAAGGTGAAGGCACAGGCCGCGCGGTTGCGGCGGATTCGTCCGGACCTTGACGTGGCGGCAATCCACGAGACGGATTGAAAACGTGCCACGGGGGCTGCTGCGGTGCGATCTGTTGGTGAGTTGCCTGGACAGCAAAGCCGCACGGCAACATCTGAACGAGATTGCGTGGAGGATGGGCACGTCCCATGGGTCGATTGCGGCGTGCTGGGCAGCCAGAATCTGGTGCGCGTGAATGCCTATGCTCCTTCGCAGGATTCCCCGTGTTTGGAGTGTTCGTGGGATTCGAGGTGAGTACGCGATTTTGGAACAGATGGAGTATCTGTGCGGCGCCGCGGGCGCGGAGTTTCCCAGCATGGCGTCCTCGGCGCTGGGGGGATTGGCGGCGTCCCTGACGGCGATCGAGATTGCGAAGATTCTGCGCGGCGAGGGGAATGCGTCGGTGATCGGGAGGCAGGTGGTTCTCGACGCGGAGCACCACGTCGTACAGGTGACGGCGGAGCGGAGAAATCCTGAGTGCCGATTCGATCATGGGATCTGGGCAGTTGAGCCGTGGATCAGTGCGTCGGAAGCGATGACGCTTGCGGAGGCCGTGAGCGCGCTGGGCAGCGTGCGGGTGGAGGGGCATCGGTTTGTTTCTGAGCTGGTGTGTCCGGGATGTGGCCGAAGGGAGAACGGGCTGCGACTGAATCGTCCGCTGGCGCGGTGCGCGGCGTGCGATCGGCGGATGGCGTCGGATGGGTTCGGCGCGCGGGAGTGGCTCGACTCGACACTGGCAATCGAGTACAGAGGGCTGACGCTGGCGCAGGTGGGATTGCGCACCGGAGACATTGTCAGCAGCGGGGAGCGGCATCGGCTGCTCGTGGAGGCGGCATGAGCGCGGAAGGACGGATCGGAACCACGGCGATCCCATTTATGAGAGCTTCATGGCGCGCCAGCTGGAAGAGGGCATGGCGCTGGCGGAATCCAGCGATTTGCTGCGGCTGCATATTCCACCGATGGCGCCGCCGCATTTCATCGCGGAATATCGCTGCAATGGGCTGGTGCGCGGAGAGGATGGCGAGATTCGGGAGGCGAGCGAGTTTGTAGTGGGGATTTGGTTTCCGCCGGATTATCTGCGCAGAAGCGAACCTTTTGAGTGCCTGCGTCTGCTGACGCCGCGTGGGGTGTGGCACCCTAACGTGTCATTGGATGCTCCGCTGATCTGCATTGGGAGGCTGACGCCGGGCACGGCGCTGGTCGACATTTTGTATCAGATATTCGAGATTCTCACGTGGAATAAGTTCAACCCGAGGGAAAACGACAGCCTCAACCGAACTGCATGCGCGTGGGCGCGGCAGAATCAGGACCGTTTTCCTGTTGACCATCGCCCGCTGAAACGGAAATCGCTGCACCTGGAGATGAAGCCGCTATGACGTTTGCCAGCGAAACCGCGACAGCGACGGTGCGCGTTCTCAACCGCTGCTTTGAGCAAGTGAAGCAGGACGGGCCGTGGCGCTGGCAGTGCGTGGCGCAGAACGGGGCGCGGCTGCCGGTGGAAGCGTCGTTGGAGGACGGCTTCCTTCACCTCGCGTGCGATGCCACGGATGATGCGGCGGGTGCGGAGTGTTGGGAGCGAGCCTTGTTCGGCAACGAGTCACTGGCCGGCTGCGTAAAGTTCGCGCTCGACGCGAGGAGGCACCGTCTCGACATGCGAGCGGATATTGCGGTGGTGGATGAGGCGCAGCTCCAGCGGAGACTTCGGGGCGCTCTGGACGGGCTCCACCGCGGTGCTGAGATTCTGAAGGTCGGGAAGCCCGAAGCGGTGCCGCTTGCGGAGCAGGACGCGGGGGCTTCGGTTGGCGGTGTAGCGGAATTGCTGCGGGAGAGCGCGTGGACCTGCACGGAGCGCGGGGCGGGCGATTTTTCTGTGGAGCTGGATGCGGAATCTCTGCCTCCTGCACGGATCCGCGCGGCTGGCGGCGGTTTAACGGTGAATGTGGAGCTTGTGCGACTGAAAGCAGTAACCGGAGTTGTCCGTGACTCACTGGCCGTTTTTCTGCTGACGGCCACAGGAGGGCTGCGCCTGGTTCGCGCCTATGGCGTGCAACGGGAGGAGCAGGAAATTTTCGGGCTGCAGGTGGGCGTTCCAACCGCGCCGGCGATAGAGGAGATCGAACACGGCCTGGCGGCTCTTTCTTTCGCGTACCGCGTGTGCACGCGCGAAGCCAACTTATTGCTGGACGAAACGGCGGCGCAGAGTTACTTAGCCTCAAGGGATTTTTCAAGCAACCAACAAAATGCCGGAGAAAAGGAGAACTGATTTATGGGTAAAGCCGAAAGTGCCGAAGAAATTGAGTTGGAGATCAGCGACGTATCGGGGCAGAAGGTCTTTTCTGTCGCGAACGCGCCCACGGCTAACACCGTAGGTGAGCTGATCAACGAGGTGCTTCCACGCATGAACCTGCCCCGCCAGGACACCAGCGGGGCGCCACTGACGTACCACGCACGGCTCGAGCGCGAGGGCAGGCATTTGCATGCTTCCGAACGCATTGGGGACGCGCTGGAGCGACGAGACCGATTGACCTTGCAGCCGAACATCGATGCGGGGTTGAGCTAACTGCATTACACCAACAAGGACACCGGACGATGCTGAACTTTCCCTATCGCTTTGCGCTGACTCTCTTCGGAGAGGACGGAACCAACGTTGGGACCGCATTGGCGCAAATCGACTGGGAGCCGGCGCATGAGTGGACGCGACTGCATTTCCAGAGAAAGGGAGCCTTGCTCCCTGACGCTGGGGACGAGAGCGCGTCCATTCTTCCTGTTTGGGCAACAAAGCATGGGGAACCGTACTGCAATGGATTTCGCATCGAGATTGCACGACCGGGGTGCGAGCCGGTTAAGTGGGATTTTCCGAACACTTATTTCAAAGACTTTGCCGGAACGGTTGCGTCTGGATATGTGGAACAGAGCAAGCTCCGCGCCGGCGAGGTGTTTACGTACATCGTGGTTGCCTATCCTGCGGCGCGGGAGCCGGCTGCTATGGCCGGGCTGCGGATGGCCAATGCATCGCCGGGATTGCCGACGCAGGAGGGCTCGATCGCGACTTTTCTGGGGCGCGCGAGGCCGGAAGGGGTGATCGATGCAGACGACCTGCCGGTCTTTGTGGCCGAGGAGGTGCTGGAGCAGGCGGCGGCGCAGACGCGGACGCACGAGGGAATCGAGACAGGCGGGATTCTGATTGGCAAGCTGTGGCGGGATATGCGCGCCGGAGAGATTTTCGTCGAGGTTACGGCGCAGATTCCGGCGGAACACACCAGCGGCAGCAACGTGAAATTGAGCTTCACGCCGGAGACGTGGACGGCGGCGGAAGCGGCGCTGCGACTGCGCCGGAGCGGCGAGGTCTACCTGGGATATTTCCATAGCCACCCGGTGCGCGAATGGTGCAGGAGCAAAGCGTGCACGCCGGAGGCGCAAAAGACGTGCAGTCTGGCGCGGGATTTCTTCTCCGCCGATGACAAGGCGGTGATGCGGGCCGCGTTTCCGCGAGCCTACAGCATTGCGATCGTGGCGAACGACACGGCTTTTGATTTGAGTTTCAGTATGTTCGGCAATCGGAGGGGCGTTACACGTCCCCGGGGATTTTATGTATTGGAGGGAAGCTCGCATGGCGCGTAAGACGGAAGAACAGGCCACCAACGGCAATATGGAAATGCTGCGGGAGTATCTGGAGCGCGGCGAGAACACGATGTCAGTCGACGAGCGGCTGGGGGTGCTCGCCCACCTGCGCAAACACGGGACAGAAAATACCGCGGAGATCGATCGCATTCTGCTGAGCAGGATTGAGGGACTGCATCAGACGATTTCTTCGGTTCAGGAAGAACACGGGGAGCTGCGGCAACTGATCGAGAACCTGACCGAGCCGCCGTATTTCCCCGCGGTTTTCGTGGGGTATGCCAGCACGCCCGAGGTGGAGGGCGCGATCGTGCAAACCGGGAAGCGATCACCGCGTGGTGCGAGTGGGAGAAGGCGTTGCGGTGGAGGAGCTGAGGCCGGGGGACGAGGTGTTCCTGAGCCACGAGCGAAACTGCCTGGTCTCAAAATCGAGTACTCCCGTCTTTCTGGCCGGCGGAGTGGCGACGTACAGCCGCAGCCTTGCGGATCGCCGATTGGTGCTTCGATCCCGTGATGAGGAGATTGTGGTGGTTGCCAAGCCGTCGCTGTGGGACGCGGGGCTAAAGGCAGGGGATGGCGTGCGGTTCAATTCCACGGCCGGTCTTGCTCTGGAGAAAGTCGAAGCTTCGAAGGGTGACGAATATTTCCTGGAAGAAACACCCGCCGATTCGTTTGAGGAAATCGGCGGACTGGAAATCGAGATCGAGCAGTTGAAGAGGCTGATGACCCTGCATCACCGCCATCAGGGCATGACCGCGAAGTATAAGCTTCCGCGCAAGAGGTCGGTGCTGATGGAAGGGCCCCCAGGCAATGGCAAAACCAAAGTGGCTCGATCGACGTGTAACTGGCTTGCCGGGCTCTCGCAAAGTGGGCGGTCGCGCTTCATTAATGTGAAGCCAGGCGCGCTGAACTCGATGTGGTACGGAGCAACGGAGAATAATTACCGGGAGATTTTTCGAATTGCCCGCGAGGCTGCGACCGCAGAACCGGAAGTGCCGGTCGTTATGTTTTTCGATGAAATCGATGCGATCGGCGCCACTCGCGGGAGAATCCCACCGGATTGACGACCGCATGCTGAACGCTTTTATGGCTGAGGTTGATGGCCTGGAAAGTCGGGGAAACAACAACATTGTCATTTTGGCGGCGACTAATCGGCTGGATTCTCTCGATCCAGCTCTGCTGCGGCCCGGAAGGCTCGGCGATCTGGTACTGCACATCTCTCGGCCGAAGCGGAAGGCCGCCCGCGCGATTCTGGGGCGCCACATGCCCGCAGACATTCCGTATGCGGCGAATGGCGAGGGGCCGACCGCGGCGCGCGAAGCGCTGCTCGATCTGGCCGTGGCGCAGCTGTTCGCGCAGAGCACCGAGACGGAACTGGCCAATCTGACATTGCGCGACGGCAAACGGCGTCTGGTGCGGGCCGCGGATCTGGTGAGCGGCGCGCATCTTGAATCCATTGCGCAGGCTGCTTTGCAGCGGGCCTGCATCCGGGAAGCTGAAGGAGGCTCGGCGGGGGTGTGTTCGGCCGACGTGAGCGCCGCTCTATGCGAGTTTTTCCTCGCGGCGCCAGGATCGCTGAAGCCGCACAACGCACGAAACTACCTGCCCGATCTGCCGCAGGATATCGATGTGGTTCGAGTCGACCTGATCGAGCGGCGAGTTAGCCATCCCCACCGGTATCAGATCGAGGCTGCCTAACATGAATAACTCCTTTGCGAAGAAATGGAATATGCCTGCTTTGCCGAAGCTATGCGGGGCGGATATCGAGTTAGGGAATTTTATTGCCGATATCGATCATCCGGCGGGTTCCGGGTATGAAGCGTCGCAGGCATTGCTGGCGGAGATCGACGGGTTTCCGCGGCGGCGGGATTCTTATTCGCATAACGGATGGTCGGGTGCAACCTATACAGCTCCCGCAGCGCGCAATGCTCACAGCGAGAATCCGACCGCCGGGGGCTGGGGCTACAATCCGCAGGATGTAAGCCGGCGGTACCTCGCGAGCACGGGGGGATCTGCGTATATCGATCTTGATCATTGCGAGGGATGCCTGCCAGAGGTTCTCAGCGCTTACGACCAGGTTGCGGCGTGGCACGGGATGCTGGCGATCGTGCGATCCGCTCTGGAGCGGGCGAATGAGGGCAGGCCGCATGAACAGCGGATCCAGGTTCTGGTGAACAACAGCGATGGGCTGGGCCACTCCTATGGGAGCCACCTGAATTTCCTGATCAGCCGGCGGACTTTTGACAACATTTTCCGTCGGAGACCGCACTATCTTCAGTATTTGGCGTCGCTGCAAATTTCCAGCATTCTTGTAACTGGCCAGGGCAAAGCCGGGTCCGAAAACCACCGGGCGCCGACGCAGTACCAGATCAGCCAGCGCGCGGATTTCTTTGAAATTCTGCAGGGGCCGCAGACGACTTTCGAGCGCCCGATTATAAATTCCAGAGACGAATCGCTGTGTGGCTTTCCCAGAGCCGGGGAGCCGTGGGCCGCTGCGGCGCGGCTGCACGTGATCTTCTTTGACAGCGCCCTGGCGCACGGCTCTGCGCTGCTTCGCACAGGAATTATGCAGCTGATCCTCACGCTGCTGGAGCTGGGTCTGGTGAATGCGCGCCTCATTCTCGACGATCCGCTGGTGGCCCTGCAGGACTACAGCCACGATCCAACTTTGAAGGCGAGCGCGCGGCTGATTGGCGGAGAGCGCTTTACCGCTCTCGAGCTGCAAGCCGCGTTTCTGGAGGAAGTGAAGCAGCACGCAGCGAGGGGAGTTTTTGAAGGCGTGGTGCCGCGCGCCGAGGAGGTCATTGCGCTGTGGGAAGACACGCTTGTGAAGTTTGAGAAGGGCGATCTGATGGCGCTGGCGCCGCGCCTGGACTGGGTGATGAAGCTGATGGCGATCGAGCGGGCGATGGAGCAGAATCCGGAACTGGAGTGGACGTCGCCGGAGGTGAAAGCGATCGACCATTTGTATTCCAGCCTGGACAGTGACGGATTGTACAGAGCCTACGAAGAAAGCGGCTTCGCGGAGCAGCTGGTGACGCCGGAGCGCATCGAGCACTTCGCGACGAATCCGCCCGAGGACACGCGGGCGTGGACGCGGGCTATGCTGCTGCGGCGAGCATCGAGTGAAGGAGTAGAGGTCGACAGTGTGGACTGGGACCGGATGACGTTCAGAATCCGGGGCCGGTATGCGTGGCCGTCGTATCGCACGATCGATCTGGAAGACCCGCTTGCCTTCACACGGGCCGAGGCGGAGCCGATCTTCGACGCCTGCACCGACTTTTCCGACTTGCTTGACGGGCTGAGAGAGCACGGGCGCGGTCAGGCGGGATCGGCCAGGGTTTTGACAGCAAACTCATCGACAGGAGAGGACTACTATGCGTTTTCTTGAACGGTACAGCGATCAACCCAGCGGCCACGCGAACGGTGACAGCGAATCCGGCTCGACCGGCCGGCTGCAGCAAGTTCGCTCGCGAAGCAATCAACTTTTCGCCGCCGGCGACGCGGCGATCCAGCGCATTGTGGCGAGGGGCGACGCAGAGGCGTTTAATCGAGCCGCCCGACAACAGGGCGGCGAGTAGGCAGGACAATTGTAGATTGCTGAGGGCCGCGCGCGGGTCGTTGATTGTTCCTGCGTGCGGCTGCTTTATTGGCGAGAAAAGATATTGCGCGAGCTAGAAGGGAACGTCGCCGTCGGTGTCGTCCTGATCTGAATCATCCGAGGATTCATCCGGGTCGCCGGAAGGAAGGATCGCGTCCGCTCCGGTGGGTTCGGGGGCGTCCACCCAGCAGGGAAAGTCGCTGAGGCGAGACATCGCGCTCGGATTGGAAAGCGCATCGGCGAGCGCCCGAAGAAAAGTGTAATTGGGTTCCAGGCGTGGCTGGAGGTGATCGAGCATGGGGCGGATCGTCCATTCCGAGTGAGCGGCACGTCGCACAAGAACCGATTTCACCTGACCAATCAGGGCGGAGAAGTCGGTTGCGTCCAGCATCGCGAACAGGATCTGAAAGAACAGGGTGCGGACGACGACGTAGGGAGGTGCATGCTCGCGAAGCTCCCAGGCATGGCTCACCTCAACGCGGGCCTCTGCGTCGCGATTCATCATGAGCAGAACGCGGGCGAGGTGACAGTGCGTACTGGGCAGCTCAAAATCCTCGGCCACGCAACCGCGCAGCAACTCCTCAGCGCCAGTAAAATCTCCTTGCAGGTAGCGGCCCAATGCCGTTTCTCTCCGGGCATGCGGCCATGATGCTGCAGCATCGTCGCTGTCGACATCAGCCAGCGGGTGCCACGACTCTTCCTGGGTGAAAGGATCGGACAAGTCGAGAACCCGTCTCTCTTTGTAATCGACGATCTGTTCCCAGCCGCACTGCAAATGGGACTCCCTGGCGAGGCGGCGGATCACCTGGCCGCGAATCGAGGCGCGGCTCTCTGCGGGAGGGTCGGTGACTGCCTGATCGATGTTGTCGACTCCGGGGACGCGGTGGGTGAGGACCCCGGCAGCGTCGAGCGAATGAAAGATGCCTCGGGCGCCCAGCTGGCTGAAGCGGGTTTCGAGTTCGAAAAACTCCGGACGCCGTGCCATGAGATGGTCGAGGTCGCTGCGCTGGAGACCGTGGGCATGGAGAAGCGGGTCCACCTCAGGGGAGTCAACCCGGGATCGAGTTGCCGCGACGTCGGGCAGGCCTGGCAATCCGCCAGCTTTCGGAGTCTTCCGGGTCCTCGGCGGGCATCGGCTTTTTCAGCAGTGCGGCGGCCTGATTGAGAATTGGGAGGGAATCCCAGGAAATCCCGACGTTGCGGGCATGGTTGGTGTAGAGAGCCAGCTTGATGGCCCAGTCCAGGGTTTGAGTGACGGAGTCCGGAGCGTCTTCGAGAAGGTCAAGGATGGAGCGCCAGCCGCGGCAGACATCGGAGGTCCACGCGGGCATACAGGCGTGATCGGCGTGGGCCTCCGCCATTTCGAGGTAATGGCGCTGGATGCCGATGGCGGTACGCTCTTCTCCGCCGGTCATGCGGAGCATTTTTTTGCAAGTTGGGTCTGCGGTGACGATGCGCAGCGCTTCGAGCGGATCGGCTAACTGAACCGCACTTCCGGGTTTCAGGCCCGCGTCGGACATGGCGGTGACCAGGGCGGTGGCGGCGATCTTGAGGAAGGTGGCGGTTTCAGAGCACTGGGATTCTCCGCACAGCACATGGAGGCGTTTGTAGCCTGCGCAGAGGGGCTCGGACTTGGTGTGCCACAGCCCGCGATCGCGGGTTGAGTTTTCGGTGACCAGGCATTCAAAGTGAGCCATGCGGGGGGAGAGGGTAAATTCGAGTCCGTGGGAGAAGGGATTGAAGCCACCACTGCCGGTGTAAATGACTCGCGTGACCAGGTGGGGGATCATCTGAGACTGGAGCTGATTCTGAGGGCGGCGGTGGAGATAATTTTCGTGGCAAGCCCAGGTGGCTCGCGTGCCACCGAGATCGACGTTGCTGCGCAGGCAGAGGATTTCGGTGCCCGGCGCGCTGCCGGCTTCAACGGAGGAGGCGAGTTCAGCGAGAATCCTGTGTCCCGCTTCGACGTATCGAACTGCGTCCCACGGATTGGCGCACTCGCCCGTGGCAAATTCAGGATGCAGACCACAGTCCACGTAAAGACGGGACGAATTCTGCAGGAACATGCCGGAGCCGGGATGCAGGTCGGGCGCCCAGACAAGGCGCTGGCGGGCGGCATCCATGAGGGAATGGACGATCTCCTCGCGCGCCACGGCTTCACCGTCGGAGCGGAGACCCGCGACGGCATATTCTGTTTCAACGCCAAACAACAGCCCTGGTTTCGGCAAAAACGCACCTCGCGCCTGGATCCGATGCTGCCATGGAAATCAATGCGGAGATCGATCACCGCGCGATCCGGCGATCTCCGCAGCGCATGAGGCTGATCTGTTGCGAGATAAGAGGGAGCAGCATCCATCGCGAACACTCGCGATCACATTGGCGCACCGTGGCTGCGAATTTCGACGCGATTTGGGACTTGTTCTGTGGAATAATCCTGACTACTTCGGAGATGCGAGGTTGATCGAAGATGGTAGATCTGGATTTCACCAGACTGTGCAAGCTGCTGCAGGCGAGCGATGCGGAGACCAAAAAGAAGTATTGGGAAGAGTTGCCCGCGCGACACGAGATGCGCCGGTTTACCCGCCAGGAAATCAGGGCGCTGCGAGATCTGGCCTCCACTGAGAAGGACCCTGAGATCGCGCGGTATGCCGCACTCTCTTTCTTCGCGGCCTTCGCGATCGGAGCGGGTCCGGCTGGCGAGAAGCAAACGGAGAAACCTGCAGAGAAGCTGGCGGACTGGCTGTTTGAGCCATTCCGGGACGGGCCGCCTGGGAACCATCATTCTCTGGTTTTGAGCGTTTGCGACAGGCACTACCTTCGCGATGTACAGGCGCAGGTTGAGATCGCGCGGCTGCTGCCGCTGGAACGGTATCCGCTCACAAAGTTTCGCCACGTTTCACATGAGCACCCTGACTGGGGCAATGCCGGTTTGGGTCAGGCGCTGGGAGTCTGTTTCATCGGACGGCCCCTCATGTTCCAGAATTGCAAGCTGGTTGAGGACTTCCCGCCGGATATTCGGTTTTCCATCGTGCCGCCGGAATCCGGCAAGGCGCCCGAATCCGGCAAGAAGGAGGATTTTCACTGCGTTGCACAGAATCGTCCCAAAGCCGGCGCGCTTCGATATACGACGGTAGAGGACGAATCCCACCGTTACGATTACGCGATCGTACAAAGATTCACGATCACGTCCGGGGGGCGACACATCGTCGTGCTGGTGATTGCCGGCGGCAGCAGCCTGGGGACACTGGGGGCGGCGCGCTGGATTTCCGGTTACTCATGGACTAAGGCGACCCGAGACAGACACGCTCGAATTGCCGGCCTGGGGACCATCGACCGGTCGACGCGTTTCGAAGCGTTGCTGAAGGTCACCGCGCGGATGCACAAGCCAGCGAGGCCATGGGACCCCGATGTCAGCGTGGAGTCACTGTTCCTGCAGAAGAGCCGCAACCTGCTCCAGGAACCTTCGCGGGTGACGCTGGGCATCACGAAGAAGGAACTGACCCATGCGAAGGAGGTTCGCTACTTGCTCTTCGACGATGACGAAATGGACTTTAGTCCCAAGGACAATGCGGCCGTAGTTGCGTTTTGCACGAAATGTGTTCTGGATTCGAGCCGGGTTATTCGCATCAAGGACCTGATCTCCGACGCCCGAGTCTGGGCGAATGGCGACTGCCCGACGGAAGACAAGGCCCCGACCTTTCTTCGTGACCACCTGCAGCGTCACAGTCTGAATATCACAGTGAGCGGAGGCTCGATCAGTTTGCCCGCAGGCTGCAGAATTGAGACGACTCTCGCGATTCCGGCGGGGCCCCGGAGGGATGCCCAGGCCTAGTTGCCTGGAAAACTCGCGCGGACCTCCAGCGGGCTCCATGGAACGGATTCTGAGCCGGATTGGCATTCGCAATAAAGAGGTTAGGCTGTCGCTCTGGGGGGATACTTTCTCCAACGAAGTCCTTTCCCCTTCAAAACCGGACTGCGTGCATACTGCGGTAACGTTCCCCGAAGGCAAGGGTGCAATCGGGCTGCTCGCAGGGCAGGTTCTTCTGCGAGCAGCGGCGATCTGACCCGCCGCTGCGGGGTTCGCGGATCTGTCGGGAGGGAAAGATGGAATCGAACATCCGCGTCGATGGCGATTCTGAGGCTCTGCGCGAGAAATTTCGGCGGCTTCAGGCGATCCTTATTAACCTGTCGGCCCGTGCTGACGCAGCACGTGGGCTGGCGGCTGAGCTGGAAGAAAAAATCAACTGGCTGGCGAGTGGGCGCCCGGATTTCGCGCGCGCGGAAAAGGCCAGGGGGCCTGGACTTAACGAGGCGCGATGGACGCCGATCGTGGGCACGATCCAGTTCGCGAACTGTGTCCGCCACCTTGAAGCCATTCAGCTGGCGAAAGGGTCGTTCGATTTCAGAGTCGACTTCAGCCCGGAACCGATCAGGGTTCCGCGCCTGCCGGGGCACCTGCTGCTGTTCCTGGCGTCGGGCGAGCCCGAGGACGGGATCGCCGGTTGGCGCACGAAGGCGGAAATCATTCATTACCTCCAGTCGATCTCGGGCAAGACTTACCGTTCACAGTTTGTGTCGCAGCTGGTTTATCAGCTACGCGACAAATTGGGGAAATTCGGCAGCCGGGTGGAATGCAACCCGCAACGGGGCTGGAGGTTCGCATTGAAAACGGGAGGTCCGGATCATTCCGTTCGCACTCGTCTGGCCAAGGGTCCCGAGGGGCGGCCGAGGCACCCAGTCCTTCGTCGGACGGCCGAGTCAGTGACAGGGGAGGAAGTGCGGTCTTTGAATTCTTAACGACTTGCTGTCGATCAAGGGAGAACGAAAAATGAGAACAGCTACGGCAGTCAAGTTACTTGCCCTTCTGGTGGTTGTGATCTGTCTTGCGGGCTGCGGCGGAGGCGGGAGCGGCAGAATGACCGGCGGGCAGACGAGCAGCGACTATGTTTTCGGGGAGAGGTTGGGCGCTGCGGTTTCGATGCAGCCGGCACCTCCGACGTACAGCTTTGCCGCATGGTCGGGAACAGCGCCGGGCATTCGGATCGATCAGGTAACGCAATTCTCGTCGATGGTGAACCCGGCCGGGGCGGACATTTATCAGGGAACGACGCAGGTAGTGTTCGGCCAGGTGACGGGACCGACGGCGGGGAAGGCGGTCGTTTTGTATGCGTATACCAACGCGTACTACTATATTCAGCCGCTGACCAGCACCACGATCAATATCAACGGAGAGTCGGAATGGATCGCCCCTGCCAATGCGGGCCAGGTGACTGCGCTACTGGTGGCCCAGGGGTACAACGCACCGGCCACAACGACAACATTGCCGGTGGTTGATGGCGTGAATGTTTTCGCTGTTGGCAATATGCCTGGCGGCGGTGGTGCGTCGCAGTTTGCGTTTTCGGAGTATGCGATTCCGACGGCCAACAGCGGCCCGGCCAGCATCGTAACCGGATCCGATGGGGCACTGTGGTTTACGGAATATAACGCGAATCAAATAGGGCGCGTTACGACGTCGGGGGCGATCAGCGAGTATCGGGTTCCCACCGCTTCGGCGGCGCCCAATGGAATAGCGGCGGGGGGGGATGGGGCCTTGTGGTTCACCGAGTCTCATGCCGATCAAATCGGCCGGATCACCACCGCGGGTGTGGTGACTGAATACCCTGTTCCGACGGCGAGCTCGTCTCCGGAAGATATTGCTGCCGGAGCGGACGGCGCGCTTTGGTTCACAGAAAGCGCGGGCGACAAGGTCGGGCGCATTACGACTTCGGGTGGGGTGACGGAGTATTCTGTGCCGACGGCCGCCTCGGAACCCTGGAGCATTGTGGCAGGGCCGGACGGCGCGCTTTGGTTCACGGAAAGCGCGGGCGACAAGATTGGGCGAATCACAACCTCGGGACAACTGACGGAGTATCCCATTCCTGACACGCTGGGATTTATTCCCAGTCCGTACGAAATTATCGTTGGCGCGGACGGCGCGCTTTGGTTCGCCGGAGGTCCGGCGGGCCTGGGCAGAATCACGACTGCGGGAGCCATGACGCTGTGGAACATCGCGTGGAACAATATCGCGGTCGGCCCGGATCAGATGATGTGGTTCGCGGGATACACGGGATCCTTCGGCGTTGTGGGGCAATTCAACGATACGGAAGAGCTGTCATCGTTTGACGTTCCAGCGCCGGCAGCTGCGGGCCAACCCAGCGACATTATTACGGGACCGGACGGCGCGCTTTGGGTGACGGATGGATCGGGCTACATCGTGCGCTTCGGACCCCCTGCTTAGGTTCGCTCATACACGGGGCAGGGACAAAGACGGAACCGATCCGGCGGCTTAGACTATTCGGGGCAAGTGTGGCGGAGGAAAGCAGGGACCCGAATATGGATCGACGAGACTTTATCAGGAGCACGGGAAGCGTGCTGGCGGCGGCTGTGCTCGACGGCAAGATGGCGTTGGCGGCCAAGAGCAGCCGGCAGGTTTCGGTCCGGGGCAGGTCGGTTCTGGCGATGAACCGCAACTGGCGCTATCACCCTGGAAAGATTGATGGCGCGGCGGCACTTGGGTTTGACGACTCGGGTTTCGGCCGCGTCGCGATCCCCCATAGCAATGTGCGGCTGCCGTGGCACAGCTTTGACGATAAGGAGTACGAGTTTGTTTCCACGTATCGGCGGCGCTTCCGGCTGCCGGCAAGCGCGAGGGGCAAGCGGGTCTTTGTCGACTTCGAAGGCGCGATGACCGCGTCGACGGTGTGGATCAACGGCGTGGCCCTGGGCGAGTACAAGGGCGGATACACGCCCTTCTCATTTGAACTGACGCCGCACCTGCATGCCGAGGGCGAAAACGTGCTTTGCGTGCAGGTCTATTCGACAGAACGGCCGGATATTCCTCCGTTTGGGTATGAGATTGACTACATGACGTTTGGGGGGATCTATCGCGAGGTGTCGCTTCGCGTCGTCCCATCCATATATATAGATAACCTCTTTGCGCATGCTCGCGACGTGCTGACGAGCAGCCCTTCGCTTGACGTGGATTGTTTTCTCGCGGGAGAGCCGCAGAGCGGGCTGGAACTTGAGGTTGAGTTACGCGATGGGGAGCTGGTCATCGCAACAGGTAAACAGCCGGTTGGGGAGAATGCTTCCCTGGCCCCCGGTGCGAGTCGGCCCAGCGGACCGGTGCAGGCTCCGGTTTATGCCAGCGAGGAGACTACGGCCGATCCGGCGCGGCAGACGGTTTCGCTCACCGGCCTGAGCGGGGTACAGGTTTGGGATTTGCAGCATCCCCATCTCTATACGGTGAACGTGCGGCTGCTTCGGGCTGGGCGCGTCGTCGATGAAGATTCCCGGAGGATCGGATTTCGCGAAGCTACGTTTACGGACCATGGATTTTCGCTCAATGGAAAGATCGTGAAGCTGCGTGGACTCGACCGGCATCAGACGTTTCCGTTTGTGGGACAAGCGATGCCGGCGCGGGGGCAACGGCAGGACGCAAAGATTCTGCGCAATGTTCTGCACTGCAATATTGTTCGCACTTCGCATTATCCGCAGTCGCGCCATTTTTTGGACTGCTGTGACGAGGTCGGGTTGCTGGTGCTGGAGGAGATCCCGGGTTGGCAGCACATCGGCGACGAGGAGTGGAAGCAGGTGGCCGTCGACAATGTGGGGCGCATGATCCGGCGCGACTGGAACCATCCGTCGGTGGTGCTGTGGGGTGTGCGCATCAACGAATCGAGGGATGATCACGACTTCTACACGCGCACCAACGCGCTGGCGCACGCGCTGGATACGACGCGGCAGACCGGGGGCATCAGAAATTTTCAGGGATCGGAATTTCTGGAAGATGTTTTCACGATGAACGATTTCGGAATTCCGCTGAGGCCGCCGAATCATCCGCGCTATTTGAACACCGAGTTTGTGGGACACACGTTTCCAACCAAGACGACCGATGATGATGAGCGCCAGCGGGAGCACACGCTGCGCCACGCGCGGATTCACGACCAGCTTGCGTCGGATCCGCAGTATGCGGGGGGCATTGGGTGGTGCGCGTTTGACTACAACACCCATGCCAATTTCGGATCGGGCGATCGCATCTGCTATCACGGCGTGGCGGATATTTTTCGCGAACTGAAAGCGGCGGGGGGATTCTATCGATCGCAGTGCGATCCGGCCGAGGAGATCGTGCTGGAGCCTGCGTTCCACTGGGCGCGTGGCGATGAGTCGGTGGGCTTCACGAAGGCGGTGGTCTGCTCCAATTGCGAAACGCTAAAGCTGTTTTCACGCGCGGGCAGCGTTGAGGGAAATCCGTGGAAGCTGCTCGCCGAGACGGGGCCGGATCGCGAGCAATTTCCGCACCTGACGTATCCGCCGTTTATTTTCGATATGCACAACTATCGCGCGGGATGGGGCGATCTGCGGATCGAGGGGTATATCGCGGGGAAAATGGCCATCTCGAAGACGCTGTCGGGCCGGGGTGTCGACAGCAAATTTATGTTGCTCCCGGATGACCGCGCGCTAACCGCGGACGGAGCCGATACGACTCGCGTGGTTCTGCGGGTGACCGATGAGTTCGGCGCGAGGCGTCCGTATGCGGACGATCCCATCGCCTTCACGCTGGAGGGACCGGCGGAGCTGATTGGCGACAATCCGTTTTCGCTGATCGGAGGAACAGGAGCTGTCTGGATTCGCGCGCGGGAGCAGGCGGGCACGGTACGGCTGACGGCAAAACATCCGCGTCTGGGATCGCAGACGGTTTCGATTGAGCTAAAAGCGGCGACGCCGGAAATGATCTAGGCGGGCTGCAGGGTCCACGCAGGCCGGGCGATTAATCGGCAAGTTTGAAGATGCGAATCTGCACCAGCTTGCTGATGGTGAGGTTGCCGAGGCCGCGGTCATGCATGCGCTGGATGAAGTCGGGAGTGACTTTGAAAATGCGCATCTGAATCAACTCGTCGGCATTGGGCTGGTAGCCGAGCGCGCGGTACTGCTTCACTTCGTCCGCGTTGACGCCTTGCACACCGAAGCTGATGAGCTTTTCCGCAGAGAGGTTGGGATAGCCGATGGCGGCCATCTCTTTGACGTAGCCGGCGTCGATTTTGAAGATTTTCAGGGCGAGGATTTTGCCGGTATCCATATCGGTGACGCCGGCCTCGAGCAACGATTGCACCCAGGACGTCTCAATGTGGAAGAGCGTGAAGGCTTCGAGTTTTTCGGAGCTGAAGCCGGTGAAGCCGAGCTTCCCCATGCGTTCGACGAATGAGGAATCCGGGAGGAAGGTGTAATCGCCGGTGAGAGCGAGGCCGTGGACTTCGCCGGCGCATGTGATGGTGCCGGCTTCGGCGACGATTTTCGCTTCGAGGTGCGCGCCTTCACGCTCGAAGTCGGCGAGAGCGAGCCCGGTGAAGTTGCTCAGCGGCATCTCGTCGTTGTCGTGGTTGTGGCAATGGCGGTCGGAGCTATCGCAGTCGCCGTCTTCCATCTCAAACTGCACACGGCCGGACATGGCGGAGGGAGCGATGCTGCAATGACCGTGCAGGGTCTGCAACTGATCCTGAGCGGAGAACAGACGGCTGCCGGCAAAGAACAGCAGGGCTGCGAGGAGAAAGGGGCGAAGGCTCACGGCTGGCTCTCCTTTTTCTGCTCGGCGTCATCGAGGATGCCGGAGATGCGCAGCTTGACCAGCTTCTCGATCGTCAGGGGCGCGAAGCCATGAGTTTTAGCGGACGCGATGAAGGCCTCGTCAATGTTGAAGACGCGCATTTTGACCAGATCGTCGACGGTAGCGTCGGGGAACTGGGCTCTGATCCCCTTTGCGAATTCCGGCGTTACATTCTGCACGCGCAACTCGACCAGCTTCTTCGCTGGGATTCCGTCGAAGCCCGCGGATTTCATCCCGGCAAGGAATTCAGGGGAGACGTCGAAGATGCGATATTTGATGAGGTCGTTGAAGTTCGAGGCCTCGATGCCGTCGGCGTGGAGTTTGGCCGCGAACTCGGGAGTGACGTCCTGCACCTTCAGCGCGATCAGCTGCTCCGCGGTTGGTTTGCCGAAGCCGACCTTGGCCATGGCGTCGGCATACTCGGGCGTGACGTCCTGCACGCGCATGGCGATGAGTTTGCGAGGATCGGCATCGTAACCGTCGGCATGCATTTTGGCGATGTAGTCCGGCGTGACGTCCTGCACGCGCATGGAAATCAGCTCGTCGATCGTCAACTTGGCGCCCGTCGCCTTGTCCATTTCCGCGGCATAGTCGGGCGTGACGTCCTGCACGCGCATGGCGATGTACTTGTCCGGGGCGGCATCGAAGCCGGCAGCGCGCATTTTGGCGATGTAGTCGGCGGTGATGTCCTGGACCTTGAGGGCGATGAGTTTGTCCGCGGAGAGTTTGGCGCCGAATTCTTTGGACATTTCCGCAGCGTAGGCGGGCGTGATGCCCTGGACTTTCATCGCGATGTACTTGTCGAGGTCGACGTCGTAGCCGGCGGCGCGCATCTCGTCGATGTAGTCAGAGTGGCCGGTGGTTTTTGGTTCGGCGTTTTGCGCCGGTTCCGGGGATGGATTCTGCTGGTCCTCGTTCGGCGTGGGTGCCGGGACATCGGCGCTGGGTTTCGGCGCGGGCGCGGCGGCCTGCATCATGGGATGGACGGCTCTGCGGACGACTTTGTGCGCGACATTACTGGCGATGGGGGCGATGGAGGTGGCCACTTTGGGGATCGCGCGGAAACTGGCAAAGACTTTCGGTAGCGGGCACAGAAAGATGATTAGCGCGGCTGCGATTCCAGCGAGAGAGACGGGGCGAAAACCGCGGGGGCGCGCTTCGGTGGTCCCGAGAATGCGCAGGATGCGAGCGCGGAGACCGGCGCGTGATTGATGGCCGTCGAGAGCCATGGCCAGTTGCAGGCGGGTTCTGCGTTCTTCTTCAATGCGCAACAGCGCGGATGCGTAGAGGGCTGGATCGGAACAAGTCTTCACGGCGATATCGTCGCAACTGAGTTCTCGCTCTTCGCGAACGCGGCGGCTGATCCACCAGACGGCGGGATGGAAGAAGAAGAGGGTCTCGACCATGGTCTGCAAAAGGTTCCAGAGATAGTCGGCGCGGCGGATGTGCGCGAGCTCGTGGAAGAGCACGACCTCAAGCTGTTCGGAGCTCAGGCCGGTGAGCGCTGTAACGGGCAACAGAATCCAGGGACGAAGAACGCCAGCGGTGAAGGGACTGGCAATGCGTTCGGAGAGGCGAAGATCGACGAGCCGGCGGATGCCCATCTGGCGGCGGAGGACGTCGAGGCGGAGGAGCAAGGTGTGGGGCGCGCGCTGGTGCGTGCGCCGGCGCAGGCGTCGAATGAGGCACCATCCACCGAGGGCACGAAGAGAGAGAAAGAGGACGCCGGCGAGCCAGAGGGCATCGAGATACGGCATGAGGCGTTGCAGCGACATGCGGTCGATGGGCGTGGACTGGAGCGAGCGGGCGGTTTCAGACAGGGGGGCGGCAACCGGCTGCGCGGCCAGAACGAAATGCTGCGCTGCGACCGTGGTTCGTGGAGCGGACTGATAGTAGCTGGCTTCCTCATACGCGAGGGTGGTGACGGAAACGGCCAGCATGCCGAGCAGCGCGCCGAGAGCGAGCACGTAGCGGGCGTTGGCGCTGTGGCGGGCCAGGGCTCGATCAGCAACTCTGTAGACGAGTGCGATGGCTGCGCCCTGCCAGAGGAAATGGACGAGGGTCCATCCGAGAGCTTCCCAGTGGTGTGTCATTGGCGATGCCCCTTTTGCTCGATGAGATTACGGAGTTCTTCCAGTTCGCGATCGTTGACGGGCTCCATGGCGAGGGCGTGCATGGCGAGCTGCGCTGCGGAGCCGGCAAACAGACGCTCGCTGATGTCGCGGACCAGCTGATCCTGGGTTTCGTGCTGGGCCGCGGCGGCGCGATAGATGTGGGCCTTCGCCGACTCCTCGCGCTCAACCAGTCCCTTCTCCGTCATGATCTGGAGCAGCTTGAGCACGGAGGTGTAGCCGAGAGCGCGCCTGGTGCTGACGTCCTGATGCAGATCGCGAACCGTGGAAGGGCCGCGGTCCCAGAGGATGCTGAGGAGTTCGAGTTCTCCTTCGGTTGGCCGGGGTAAGGTGCGCCGGGTTCGTTTCATGTTTGCGACGATATACGAAGGTATTCGTACTTGTCAACGAAAATCTTCGTAGGAGATGGAAATTTCTTTCCGGCGGGGAGATGAATGGCTTTCCTGGGCATGGCCGTTACGCTACGTGAGCGCCCGCGGACTGGAAGGACTGGAGAATGCGCGCATGATAGCTGCGGCTCATGGGAACTCTCTGTCCGTTGACGAGAAGGACGGCAAAGTCGCCGCGAGATTCTGTCCGCACTTCTTTGACGTACTGCAAATTGACAATCGCGGAACGGTGAACGCGCGCAAACATGGCGGGATCAAGTTTCTCCTCGAGGTCAGCCATGGTCTGACGGAGCAGGTGGTTTTCAGTCCTGGTGCAAATGCGCACGTAGTTTTCTTCCGCGGCGATCCAGCGAATATCGGTCACGGGAAGGAAGAGAATCCGGCCGCGGGACTTGAAAACCATGCGGGTGGTGTATTTGCCGCCATCGTGGCTCTGGCCTTCGCGGCGGGCGGCGGGCTTTCCTGTCGGGCCGATCTCTTCAATGGCCCGCGCGACGGCAGTCCGAAGTCGCTCGGCCGTAAAGGGCTTGAGCAGGTAGTCGATTGCATTCATCTCAAAGGCGCGGAGGGCATAGGTATCCCAGGCTGTGGTGAAAATGACGCGGGGCGCGGAGGGACTGGCCAGGGCGTTGAGCTGATCGAGCAGGGTGAAGCCGTCCAGACCGGGCATACAAATATCGAGGAAGAGCAATTGCGGCGCGGTTTCGCGCACGACCTCGAGAACTTCACAGGCAGAGGCGCCTTCTCCAACTACTTCGACTCCTGGGATTTCGCCAAGCATCTGGCGTAACTTACGCCGCGCGAGCGGTTCGTCATCGGCGAGGACCGTCCGGAGTACCATCTTGCCTCCTTCAATTCCAGGCGGAGCGCTGATGCATCGTTCCTTCAGCACTGCTGGGGTCAGTGTTGCTTTCCAACAGGAGAGCCCGTTCATGGCCAAACTGCCGGTTAGGGCAACCTGCTGAAAACATGCCGACTGGCGTGGCGGTCGCGCGGGCAGCGGCAACGATGGGTGCCCGAAACCGGACTGTAGCGTCCGAGTTCGAACACCTGGGTTCGCATGTGCGGACCCTTTATCCGTTCCCAACAAGACGATTGCCTGGAAAATTGGGACGAGCGGTGCAGATTTGGGGACCAGCAGGAGATCGGCCCCACTCCGCTGAATAACAAGCGGGAAGAGTGCTGCCTGAACATTGGAACGGAGCCGCTATCCTGCACGTACCATCTGTCGTCTCAGGAGCATACCCGCGGGCGGCTCTCACAGAATCGGGAGGATGAAGAGCGAACAAAGTGACTGTATCGACAGAACCTCACGAACCCGAACAGCCGTTCTTCATGCATCCGCTCATCCTCATCAGCGCGTCGGTGCTGGTCGGGGTTTTGTTCGCTTTGCAGGAATGGATGAACGCGCACCGCTGGGGTTACAGGATCAGCGTGGTGTTTCTGATCGAAATGTGGGGGATGCAGTTCCTGATCTGGGGGGCGATTTGCTGGCTGATGTGGCGATTCCTGCGGCCCTTCATCGTTCAGGCGAACGTAGTATCGCTGATGACGCGGGCTCTGCCGCTCAGCATCGCGACCAGCATTCTTGAAGAGATGATCTGGGTGATATTTTTCCCCAGGGTGCCGGTGGACCGGCCGCCCATGGATTACTGGCACCGGCTGAGTTTCCAGCTGAACGCGGAGTTCGTGGACAGCATGGCGATCTTCTGGATCGCATTTCTGTTTCTGCGCGGGGTTGCTTACTACCAGCAGTTCAGGGAGAAGGAGACAACGGCGGCGCGGCTGCAGGTGGAGCTGGTGCAGGCGAGGCTGGCGGCGCTGCGCATGCAGCTGAATCCACATTTCCTCTTCAACGCCATGAACAGCATCTCCAGCCTGATGCGCACCGACATCAACGCGGCGGACCAGATGCTGGAACAACTGAGCAGCCTGCTGCGTATGACGCTCGAACGAGGCGAAGTGCAGCTGGTTCCGCTGCGCAAGGAGATGGAGTTCATCGAAATTTATATGGCGATGCAGCAGCAGCGGTATGCGGGGAGAGTGCGGCAGCGGGTTCTGGTTGAGCCGGAGTTACACGACGCGCTGGTGCCGGCTCTGATCCTGCAACCGATCGTCGAGAACGCCTATGTCCACGGGCTTTCGCGATGTGCCGGCGGGGGAGAGCTCTCGATCGATATTCGCAGGGACGGCAAACGAATGAGGATGAGCGTCGTCAATAGTGGCAGCGGACTCGATCTGGAACGGGGAGAGTTGCCGGGGCCGGGAGTCGGACTGGCGAACGTGCGAAATCGGCTGCGGCTGCATTACGGCGAGCGAGGTTCGCTGTCGGTTCGTGAGGTGGGCTCGGGTCGCGTGAATGTGACGATCGCGCTGCCCTTACAACTGGAAACCAGCGGCACCCAGGAAGCTGCGCGATTCGACGTATGACGATTCAGGTTGTCCTGGCCGATGACGAAGTTCTGGCGCGGCAAAAGCTGCGCGTCTTCCTGCGCGACGAACCCGACTGCGAGGTGGTGGGAGAGTGCGCGACGGCGGCGGAGACGATCGAACTGGTGCGCGCTGCTCGGCCGGATGCGGTTTTTCTCGACATCCGCCTGCCGGACATGGACGGTTTTGACGTCATCGATGTGCTTTCGTCGCACAAGGAGCTGACGATGCCGCGCATCGTTTTCACCACTGCCTACGATCAATACGCTCTGCGCGCCTTCGAGGTCCACGCTGTGGACTATTTGCTCAAGCCGTTCACCCCGGAACGGTTGCGATCCGCTCTGGAGCGGGTTCGCCGGCATAACGGCGATTCCGTTAACGGGGCGGAGGACGGCGACTCCGGCCAGTACACGACGCGCATTGTTTTCAAATCGAAGGGGCGGATTCTGTTTCTGCCGGTTTCGGAAATCCGCTGGATTGCGGCAGAGGAGAACTATGTGCGCATCTCCACCGCGGATGAGACGCATCTGCTGCGCGAGACGATGGCCCACCTGGAGGAGCGGCTCGATCCGCGGATCTTCGTCCGCGTCCATCGCTCCTCGATCATAAACCTGCATTTTGTAAAGGAAGTCAGGGACGCCGAGGGTGAGGCGGCGGTGATGCTGGTGAACGGACAAAGGGTTTCGATGAGCCGCGGTTACCGATCGCGGATCCAGCGGCTGGTCCATCAGTAACCGGATTCCGATTTCTGGATCGCGAATTCGCCGACCAGGTTGCGATTCGCCCCCACGCATCGATTTCATCCTGGACAGTGCGCGTTTCGTCTTGCGGGGATGGCTTTCCGTCACGGGTTACGAAAAAGCGAAGAGCGAACCCTAAAAATTCCAGGAATGGCATACGTGCGGCGAGTGGCGGCGCAGCTGCCAGTAGTGACTTTGAGAACCATCCTGAGGGAGTGACGGTCTATCCCACGTGCCGAGCTTCCGTCACAAAACTTGTGCGAGGGACTTGTGTGGACTTGCAGTTGCTTTCGATGGAGGAAAGAGATTCCCCCATGATGAATACCGAGTACACAACAGACAGGAAGTTGACGAGGTACTTTGGCGATCCCGATCAGGATTGCGGAGATGCATTAAGGATCGCGATTCGATTTACCGTGCGCACGGACGCAGCGCGCATTTTTCAGGCTTTAACAAGACCTGAGTATCTCGAGACGTGGATCACTCTGCCCGGCGACGATGCGAAAAGTTATCTGGTCGCCTGGCGCCAGCCGAACGGCTATCGGCTGGATCACTACAGGTGTGGCAGGCGGGATTTAGTTATCCGGGGAACCTATCGCATTTGCCGGCGTCGCAAGATGCTCTTCACCTGGACGATGGCGGGTGACTGGACGGCGCCCCAGAGCCTGGTTTACGTTCGCCTGAATGGAAACTTCAGCAGCACGATTGTGGAGCTCCATCACCGAGGGATTTCCTCGGCTGCGGACTGGTCGTGGCAACAGGAAATGTGGCAGAACTCCATCGATCGGCTGGTCCGGCTGTTTCCCAGCCATGTCGCGTAAGAACCTCGCCTGGGGCTCCTGGGGCCCCTTTCGAGCGGCTACGGTCTGCCTGCCTCCAGCGACGACATAATCCTTAAAATCAACAGGTTAAATGATGTAGGAGGCGATGCCGGTCCGGCATTTAATCTTTGATCTTGAGCGAATTAGTTGTTATGGTAAACAATATCCCCGATTCCATGAGCGGGGCCTGACAGCGTGCGCAGCGCTTTCGCATTCCGGACGGCGCAACTGGCAGCCCTCAGCGAGTTTTAATCTGGTCCAATGTGCGCTCAGGATGACCAGGAGGAAAAACCTATGCTGCCGGAACAGTGGGAAACGTTTAAGCGAGCGGCGCGCCGCGAGAAGATGGACAAGATTCCGATGGCGCTGATTGTGGACAGCCCATGGATTCCTGGCTACCTCGGGATCAAGCATCTGGATTATTTCCTGGATCCGGAGCTGTGGTTTCAATCGAACCTGAAAATCATGCGTGAATTCCCGGACATCATTTTCATCCCTTCGTGGTGGATGGAGTACGGAATGGCGGCGGAGCCATCGGTGCTGGGGGCAAAGATTAAATTCTGGCAGGACAACACGCCGAGCGAGTACCACACGCTCTATCGCCTGGAAGATATCGACAACTTTCCTGAATACGAGGTGGAAGCCGACGGTTTTGCCGGCCTGACGCTGCACCGGATCGGCATGGCGCGGCAGCGCATCCTCGATGCGGGCTACATTTTGCCCATGGTCACGTCGCGCGGACCGTTGTGCACGGCGGGATTTGTGCGCGGCACGACGGAATTCATGATCGATCTGGTGGAGAATCCCGAGGGGGCGCATAGACTGATCGATCTGTGCACGCGGGTGATCATCGACTGGCTCAAGGCACAGCAAAAAGTAATGGGGGACACGGTCGAGAGCATCTTCATCCTCGACGACATCGTTGGGTTTATCAACGAAGAGCATTACCTGGAGTTTGCTCATCCTTATCTGAAGCGCATCTGCGATGCGTTTCCGAAGGATTGGGTGAAGGTCTACCACAACGACGCGGAGGTGGATGCGTGTCTCGACCACCTGCCGGACACGGGATTCAACGTGCTGAACTGGGGCAAGCAGCGGCACATTACGGAAGTGAAGCGGCGCGTGGGCGATCGGATGTGCCTGATGGGGAATGTCAATCCGCTGGAGATTGGCGTGCGGGGCACACCGGAAGAGGTGAAGGATGAGACGCTGGAGGTGCTGGAGGGATCGGGCGGCGAGGGAATCATTCTCTCGGTGGGCGGCGGGACCAGCCCGGGCATGCCGCGCGAGAATATTGTGGCGATGCTGGAGGCTCTGGAAGAATTCAATGCGAAACGCAGTGCAAACGCGATTGCGAGCGCTCGCTAGAGAAGAGAATCGATGCCCGATTATGCTTTGATGAACCAGCATCTGTACGAGGGGAACGCAGACCAGGTGGAGCGGATGACGAAGGAGGCGCTCGCCGAGGGACGGACCGTACAGGAAGTGCTGAATGAGGGTTTGATTGCGGGCATGAGCGTGGTGGGCGAGGACTTCAAGCACAACGTGCTGTACGTGCCGGAGGTTCTGATCGCGGCGCGGGCGATGAAAGCAGGGATGGCTGTGCTGAAGCCGCTGCTGACCTCGAAGGACAATAACACGAGGCCCAAAGGGATTTTGCTGATGGGCACGGTGCGCGGCGATCTGCATGACATCGGCAAGAACCTGGTGGGCATGATGGCCGAGGGCGCGGGTTTTGAGGTACACGACATCGGTGTGGATCAAAGCGTGGAGAAATTCATGACCGCGGCGGAGAAATGCAAGCCGACCATCATCGGCATGAGCGCGCTGCTGACCACGACCATGATGTACATGAAGACGGTGATCGATGGGTTTAACGCGGCGGGTCTGACGCATATCAAGATGGCGGTGGGCGGGGCGCCGATCAGCCAGATGTTTGCCGATGAGATTGGCGCTGACGGGTACGGCGCGAACGCGTCGGCCGCAGTGGACTTGTTTTTGCGGCTGGCGGCACAGGTGTAGCGGAGTGGCGACCTACAGGATTCTTTACTGGCAGGAAATCCCGACGCAGATCAAAGCCGAGGACGATGCGGATGACGTCACGGTGATGCTGGATGACAGATTCATGCAGCAGATCGATATCCTCGCGGCAAAACGAGGGCTGCAGGCCGCCGATGACTACCTGGCGCAGTGGAAGTGGAGCGAGGAAGAGGAACGCGGCGGTTCGGCGCGCGATGTTGCGGAAGCACTGAAGGCGGAACTGGAAGCAAAGGGCTGGTAAGGCTCCGGGGCAATGGCCGTCACTCTCACCATCAACGGGGAATCCATCGAAGCGAGGAGCGGGCTCTCGCTGTTCGAGCACGCCGAGAGTTTGGGCATCGATGTTCCCACGTCGTGCCGCAAGCAGGGCAAGTGCAGAGAGTGCATGGTCGAAGTCGCGGAAGGGATGAGTGCGCTCACGGCAATGACCGAGCCGGAGCGTCATTTGAAGGGAAAGTTTCGGCTGTCGTGCCAGACGTTTGTGGCGGGGACGAGCGGGCAGGTTCGTTGTCACACCATGCGGCGCGGGCACATGCGCATCGAGCGCCACGCGCTGGGACTGCCGGTGAGCAGCCGGCCGGTCGAGCTCGATCCCGCGGTGACGCGCGACGGCGATCGCATCCTGATCGATGGGGTCGAAGTGGAACGCTCTACTGGGCCGATCCATGGGCTCGCGATGGACCTGGGGACGACGACCATCGTCCTGCGGCTGCTGGACCTCGAGAGCGGCGAGTTGATCGCGGACACTTCGTTTGAGAATCCGCAGCGTTTCGGCGGGTCGGAGGTAATGTCGCGTATCGCGTATGACACCGAACATCCGGGAAGACTGCTGCTGCGGACGCTGGCCGGCTATCTGACCCACGCGATTGAAAAGTTCCCGGTGGATCCGAAAACCATCTACGAAATGGTTGTGGTCGGCAATTCAACGATGCGGGATCTTTTCTTTCGGCAGAGCGTGTATTCGATCGGGCAGACGCCGTACCGGTCGATCACGGAAATTGAAATGGCCGAGGGCAAGCGCACCACGACGAGCCTGGTACAGAGCGGGTTGCGCAGCCTGCTGCCGATTCATCCTAAGGCGCGGGTGTACGGGGCGCCGATCATCAGCGGCCACGTAGGAGCGGACGCGGCAGCCGCGATGCTGGCCGTGGATCTGGCGCATGAAGAGCGACTGATCGCCATCATGGACATCGGGACCAACACCGAGCTGATCGTCGGCAACAAACACGGCATCGTCGCGGCGTCCTGTCCCGCGGGGCCGGCTTTCGAGGGCGGAGCGATCACGTGCGGCATGCCGGCTCTGGATGGGGCGATCGAAGAAGTGACGATTGCCGACGATGGAAGTTTTCGTCTCGGTGTGATCGGCGATGTGCCGCCCGAAGGCATCTGCGGTTCCGGATTGGTGGATGTGCTGAGCGAGTTGCTGCGCACCGGCCGCATGAACGATAAGGGCCGCTTTGAGGATGGCGCCTCGCGCGTGACGCTGAACCACGCGCCTGGGTGCAGCGAAGATCGGGAAATTTATCTGCTGGAGAGCGACGTCAGCGAGCTGGCGCAGGCCAAGGGCGCCAACGTCGCTGGACTGCACGTCGTCTTTTCGAGCTACGGCATCGACTTCGACGACATCGACGTTTTTTATCTGGCGGGAGGGTTCGGGCAGCACCTCAGCGTGGAAGCGTCGAAGCGCATCGGGCTGGTGCCGAGCCTCGATTCGGCAAAGATCGTGCAGGCCGGCAATACGGCGATTGAGGGCGCGACGATCGCATTGCTGTCGATGAGGAAGCGCCTGGAGCTGGAAGAGCTGGTGAAGAAGGTGCAGCATTGCCGGCTGGAAACGCACCCCAGCTTCTTCGACTTTTTCGTGGAGGGTTGCCAGTTCAAGCCCGTGGAGCCGATGCCATGCGCGAGGTAGCGGAGAGCCTCGAGCTGGCCAGCGCGCTTCCCGCGCTGCATGTGTTGCCGGAGGAGTACACGCGGCTGCTGGGTTATCCGCGCGGATTCGTGCTCGAGGGCCGAGCACTGGAGTTGGCGGAGCTGGCGCGCGACTGGTATGCGGAGAAGGGGCGGCCGTGGTTCTATGCGCGCCAGGCCGATACGTTTGAGCTCGCCGGGGGCTCTATCTACATAGATGGGCTGAAATTTGTGAGCAAGCGGCTGGAAAGCACGCTCCAGCAAGCGGAAGCGCACAGCGTAATCGTGGTGGCAGTAGGCGCGGGCAGGGAAGCGGAGGAGGAAGCGCGGCAGCGCTGGGCCGAGGAAAAGCCGGACGAATATTTCTTTTTGGAAATGTATGCTTCCGCAGTCGTCGAGCATTTGACTACGCTGACCGGAGCGCGACTCTGCGACTGGGCGGAGCAGCATGCAATGGCGGTATTGCCGCACTACAGCCCGGGGTATCCCGAGTGGGACGTGGCGGAGCAGCCACGGCTGCTCGAACTGATGAAGCGGACGCGCAGGGAGCGCTTTCCGTCGTGCGTGGAGGCGCTGGACTCCGGTATGTTGCGCCCCAGGAAAACGCTGCTGGCGGTCTTCGGATTGACGCATCACGTGGAGCGTCTGCGCAGGCTGACCGATCTGGTTCCGTGCGAGAGCTGCTCTTTTGGTCCCTGCCAGTACCGGCGCGCGCCTTATCGGCGGGCTCCGCGCTCGAATGCCGAGCAAGTGACGGCGCGGATGACGGTGCTGGATGAGGACGCCGAGTACAGCGTGAATCGCAAGGCCCTGAAGCGATGGTCCGAGGAGCGTCTCTCTATGGACCTGAATCAGGACGGGTCGCTCGACGCGGTGTTCCGTTATGACGGGACCACCTGCACGAACATGGGACGACCCCTGACGTTTCACTACAACGTGAAGCTGGGGCCGAGGTCGGAGGGGTATCCGATCCGGGAGCAATCGTGCGGGCCGGTTCCAGGCGATACCGGCCACACGCATATGTGCCAGTACATTGAAGACCCAACGCGGCTGATGGGCGCGATCGGCCGCGAGAAACCGCTGCATGGAGAACGGCTGAATGCCGTGCTGTCATGGCGGCGTGAGCTGAGCGGTGCGGGATGCTTTTGCGAATCGTCGAGCCGCGATCACAAATGGGGACTGGTGCTGGAAACGATTCACTACGCGTTGGTACAACGAGAGCTGGCGCGGGAAGCTGAGGAGCGATGAAGGCACTTCTGCAGGATGCGATCCGGGAGCGGCCGCTGCTGTGCGATGGCGCGATGGGAACGCAGCTGATGATCGCCGGGCTGGAACAGGGCAATTGCGGCGAGGCGTGGAACCTCACGCATCCGGAGCGAGTGCTCGCGATCCAGCGGCGTTATGCGGAAGCCGGGTCGGAGTGCATCCTGACCAACACGTTTGGCGGATCGCGCATCATGCTGACGCGGCACTCTGAGGGAGACCATGTAGCGGCCATCAACAAGGCGGGCGTGGCGATCACGCGCGAGGCTTTTGGTAACAGAGACGGTTACGTGATTGGCGACATTGGACCGTTCGGCGGCCTGCTGGAGCCTTATGGCGACTTCAGCGAAGCTCAGGTGCGCAGCGCGTTCGAGGAGCAGGCGGCGGCATTGGTGGAAGGGGGCGCGGACGCCATCATTATTGAAACGCAGACCTCGCTGGAGGAGCTGCTGATCGGGATCCAGGCAGCTCAGCGGGCGGGAGCGCCGTGCATTATCGGATCGATGGCGTACGACGTCACCCTCGACGGCTCGACTTTCCGGACCATGATGGGGATCGAGCCCGAACGGGCGGCTGCCTTCATGGAGGAGCACGGCGCGCACATCGTGGCCCTGAACTGCGGCACCAGAATGGATATGCAGCGCGCGCTGACGGCGGTGGAGCGCTACCAGAGCGCGACCCGCCTGCCGGTGATGGTGCAGCCGAATGCGGGACAACCCAGGCTGGAGAACATGAAGGTGATTTACGACGAGACGCCGGACCAGATGGTGCGGGGGCTGATGCCGCTGCTGGAGGCGGGCGCGAATATCGTCGGCGCGTGCTGCGGCAGCACGCCGGAGCACATCCGGGCATTCAGGAAAGTCATGGATGAGTTTCTGGAATCGAAGCGAATGGAACTGCAGCGGAGCCCAGCGTGAAAGTGAAACTTTGCGATGTCAACGCGGCGGCCGCGGAAAAACTTCCGCCGCACACCGACGACAAGTCCGGCATTGGTGTTCATTACGTCGATGCGTACATCAAGCCGATGAACGTGAAACTGGAAGACGGAACGCCGGTGAAATGCAAGCGGCGCGGGTTGAAAATCGTCCTTTCGGCGGGCGGCAAAAAGGGCGAAGGCCTGATGCGGCGGCTGGAAGTGAGCACCGATCCGGTGGTCATGCTGAACGCGGCACTTCAGGAAGCAGCCCGGGCTGCGGGGATCGAACTTGTGGTCGAGGGCGGAGCCATTTTCGTTACAGTTTGATTACGGGTTGGCGGGCTTCCCGGGCGGGCTCCCCCATCCGGGGGACCAGGCGTCTCCCCCTTTGGTGACACCCTAAAGCACTGTTGGTTTCCACTCCGAAGCCCGGTCTGAGGGCGCAATCAAGCAGCCAAAGGACTTCTTCAGCATTACGATGGCCCGCCGGTAACTCCCACCATAGTGACACACAATAGGGTTCCGCAGTGCCCTCCACGAGGCGACCAAAGATTCGTTGACCCGCGCGGGATTGCACACTAAGGTACGTCGAAGCAACCCTGTTTTCCTGTAAGCGTAGTGGCCGGCAAACGCCGGCGTTTCTCTGCCGTGGAAATTGAATTACCGCATGCAATGATGCGTGCGGCAAAAACCCAATCTCAGTTCCCGAGGGCTCCTGATTATGTCTGCCAATGGTTCTCCGAATTCCAGTCGTTGCTCCACGCAGTTCCGCATTTTCTCCGCTTTGCTGGCCACCTGCGTTTGGCTCGCGCCGCTGTGTCTTGCGCCGGCGACCGCGGCCCTGGCATCGGCCACCTACACGGTGACCGTGAACACGGACGACTACAGCGGCACCCCGACCACGCTCACCGGAACCGCCTCGCACTGCCCTGCCAACGGGACAGGCGCCAGCTGCACCCTGCGTGACGCGATTACCGCAGCGGATGCCAATACCGGCAGCACTATCAAGTTCTCGGTGCAGGGAACCGACACGCTGAATTTCGTGTTGCCCGTCATCACCACGAACATGACGATCGCCGGTCCGGGCGCCAACGCGCTGACTATCTCCGGCGGCTATCAGCCGTTCTATGTTTCGGGCAGCCTGGTCACTGCGAGCATCTCCGGGCTGACCATTGCGAACGTGACCAACACGGTGGTTGCCACAGGACTGATGCCTGCGTATGGCGGTGGTATCTACAATCTCGCCGCCACGCTCACGGTGGATCACGTCGTATTTTCGAATAACACCACCGGTTATTCGGTGACTCCCGGGGAAGGCGGAGCCATCCTGAACAACCAGGGCGTGCTGACGGTAAACGACTGCACGTTTATCGGCAATTCCGTGCAGTACAACGGTTACGGCGGCGCCATCACCAACGTCGGCACCTTAAACGTGATAGGCAGCACGTTCATCGGGAACAGTTCCTGGAGCGGCAGCGCGATCTACAGCCTTAGTTCCCTTTCCGTGAGCGACAGCACGTTTACCGCGAACAGCGCGAGCTTCAGTGGCGCGATCACGTTCACCAACGGGACACTCACCGTTGCCAACAGCACCTTCGTGGGCAACGCGGCGGCGTTCGGCCCCAACGACGGCACCGCGATCTACAACGACGGCAATCCTCCGACCACCCCTGCGACGCTGGTCATCTCCGACAGCATTCTGGACGCACCCGCGACAGGCGCGGCGTGCGTGACGACGGCCGTGCCCAGCGACTGTCCTGCATCCGGCGTCAACGGGAACATTGTGGCATCCGTGTCGACACTGAATCTTGCCCCGCTGGGATATTACGGCGGCCCAACGGAAACTTTGCTGCCGATGCCGGGCAGCCCGGCTCGCTGCGCGAGCTCTTCAACCTCGTTTGCGGGGACGGACCAGCGCGGCTTTGGGCGGGATATCTCATGCGGAGCGGGCCTGATCGATGCGGGCTCGGTGCAGACGAGTTACCTGACAGTGAATACGGCCGCGGATGACGCGAGCTCGCCTACGGCTACTTGCGGCGCCACCTGCACGCTGCGCGACGCGATCGAAACCGCTTTAGCGGATGGCAATGGAGATATTGACTTTGCTTCGGGTCTGGGCGGCACCATCACCCTGGGTGGAGCGCTTCCCACCATCAACACGGCGGGCAGCGTCAACATCGTGGGCCCGGGAGCCAATCTGCTGTCGGTTTCGGGCGCCAGCGCCTATCCGGTTCTGAATATCGCCGGAGGGACGGTGGACATCTCCGGGCTGACCATCACCGGCGGGAAAACGACGTCGGGTGGCGGCATCAATAACACGGGTGGAACGGTGACGCTCAGCAACAGCGCCGTGAGCAGCAACTCCGCCACGGGTAACGGCGGCGCCGTGAACAACGGCGGCTCCATGCTGGTGAGCGACAGCACGTTCGCAGCGAACAAAGCAGTCAGCGGCAGCGCGATCTACAACACAGGCGCGCTGACGATGACTTACAGCACTGTCGCAGGCAATGCGGCGAGCGCGAGCGGAGGAATCTACAACGCCAGCGGCGCCACGTTGACGGCGGTTAACAGCACCTTTGCGGCCAATACCGGCACGGGCAGCGGCCTCTACAACAGCGGCGCACTGGCCGTGACCAACAGCATTCTCGACGCCACGACCGAGTGCTCGGGCACAGGATGTCCGACAACCGGCAAAGGCAATGTCGTGGGGGCTACGAAGCTTGCTGTGCTGGGTTCCTATGGCGGCGCAACGCAGACTGTCCTGCCACAACCGGGTAGTTCGGCCATTTGCGGCGGCTCCGCGGCCCTGATTCCGTTGTTCACGGGCGCCGACCAGCGGGGATTTGCCAACGAGAACACGACGTATGCCGGATATTCGGCAACGGCTCCGTGCGTCGATGCAGGCGCGGTACAGACGAGCTACACGTCGGCGCAGTTTGTTGGAGCGCCCTACGTCGGCAATGCAAACACTCCGGGCACTGCTCCGCCGGTGATCGTAGCAGTCATGGAAAACGGCCAGAACATTGGTGGCGTGCCGGTGACGCTGAGCTTCAGCGGAACAGGAACGGCTACCGGGCTGACCGCTACAACCGTCGGCGGCACAGGCGCGACTTTTGCTCTTCAAGTCAGCCAGGCCAGTGCAACGACGGACTCGCTTTCGGTCAGCATTCCGGTGGTGGGCGCAAACACGCTGACCGCTGGTCCAGCGCAGCTCACGGTGGTTCCGCAGGGTGCGGCCACTTCGATCACGACTGGCACCGTTTCGGCTACGACGCTGAGCACCAGCGTCAACCTGTCGGCGACGGTCCTGAGCGCCGGTAAGGCCGCGACCGCGGGGCAAGTAAGCTTCACGGTACAGGGTTCGTCGGGTGCTCTGCCCACAGTTATCGGGACGGTCAACAGCAGTGGCGTCGCCTCTGTACCCTACCCGCTGCCGCAAGATCTGGCGGCTAATACGTATACCGTCAGCGTCAGCTATTCAGACATCGGAGGGTCTTTCGGTCCGAGCACTGCCACGGGGAATCTGGTGATCAGCAAGGTGACGCCGACGGTATCGACGTGGCCGACAGCCAGCGCCATCACGGCGGGGCAGACGCTGGCCTCCTCAATGCTGACGGGCGGCGTTGCTTCTGTGTCTGGCAGTTTTACCTTCAACACGCCGGCAACGGTTCCGGCTGCGGGAACTTCTTCGCAAAGCGTGACCTTTACACCGACTGACAGCGCGGATTACACCACGGTGGTGGGATCCGTCAGCGTGACGGCGAATGCTCCTCCCACCCCGATCGTTCCTTACACCGAGGTGAACGGCGGAGCCTGGCAGACCACCGCAAGCGTCACGGTGCAATACAGCGACTCGGTGAACCTGGGTCCGCAACCGCTCACCGGCGGTTCGTGGAGCTGGACTGGTCCCAACGGGTACACGTCCACCGCGCGGCAGATCAACAGCATCCCGCTGACGTTGCCGACGAACGTTTTTGTGGCAACCTACACCAACCCAGCGGGCGCGAAGAGCACGCAGACCTTCACGATCACGGTGGCGCCGACCGCCATTACTCCTTATCTTGAGGTGAACGGGGCAGCCTGGCAGACGACCGCCAGTGCGACAGTGCAACTCACCGATCTGGTGAATCTGGGTCCGCAACCGCTGACCGGATCGTGGAGCTGGACGGGACCGGGCGGATTCACATCCACTTCGCGGCAGATCAACAGCATCCCGCTGACTCTGGCGACGAACGTCTTCGTGGCGACGTACACCAATCCGGCGGGGGTGAAGAGCACGCAGTCGTTCACGATCACCATCGCTCCCAGCACGATCACTCCTTATATTCAGGAGGGCAATGGAGCGTGGCTCTCGGGCAACAGCATTATCGTGTTCCCAGGGACCTCGGTCAATCTGGGACCGCAACCGCTCACCGGCGGTTCGTGGAGCTGGAGCGGCCCCAACGGTTACACGTCCACCTCGCGGCAGATCAACAACATTCCCCTGGGTTTTGGCTACGATATCTACACGGTTACGTACACGAACGCGGTCGGAATCAAGAGCACGGAGACATTCACGATCATTGTTCTCTAGAACGACGGAGCACGGGGAGCTCGACGAGCTCCCCGGGTTCCGGCAACAACCTTAGTTCGTATTGGAATCCGCTTAGAAGATGAGCTTCACGCCCCCCTGAAAGACTCTGGCGGCGTTGCCCCCGGCGGTCGATGAAATCTGGCCGAAGGTGGATGACGACAAACCAGCCGTTGGGCTGCCGAAATCCGGGTGGTTGAGCACATTGAAGGCTTCCAGCCGGAGATCCAGGTTCAGCCGCTCATGCAACGGAAACAGCCGCGAAACCTGACCATCGAACTGGAAGTACGGAGGCGTCCGGAAAGCGTTGCGGCTGACATCGCCGAACGTTCCGACCTCGGCGCATCCATTGGTAGTGGAACCGCACGGCGCGGTGACCTGAGCGAAAGCAGCTGGGTTCAGGTATTCACGGTTCGATTCACCGCTGGCTCTGGAAAATTTCACTTCTGCGTAAGGACTCACTCCTGGTACCCGGTTCGGACGATCCTGGCCCTCGTCGGTAAGAGAGTTATCCACTCCGGCGGTTACGTTGACGGCGGCTCCGGTGGCGATGTGCACCAGCGGAGCAAACTCCCAGTTGTCGACGAGCAGCCGCTCGGCGCGGGGGAGATCGTTGAAGTTGCTGCGCGCAACAATGACGAAGTTCTCGATGTCGCGATAATCGAAACCGCACGGACCCCAGTCTCCACGGGGATTAGCGTAATTCTGATAGAGGCCTTGCGCGATATCGCCCTGACCATCGGCGATGTCCAGGCACTTCGACCAGGTATAGTTGGCCAGCAGGCTGAAAGTCGATGAAAGCCGGTGCTGCAGGGTGGCCACCATGCCGTTGTAGCTGGCGTAGCCCACATCGTTGACGACCACGGAACCAGCTCCCCCGCCCTCGATCTGGTTGCCCTGCGCAGGATTCGCGACGGTCAGTGCAAAGCGTGAGTTTTCGTTCTTGGTCGTGGAGCAGTTGGTTCCCGCTGCTCCCGGCTTCACCGCAGCCGGCCCGGTGGTCACGATTCCGGCGCATCCGGTGCCTCCCGCTCCCCAGACTCCGGGGATGAAGACGGCCGGGTCGAGCGGCGTGCCCATGGGATCGTGCACGGTCCGGTTTCCGATGTAGTCAACCTGTGCCTGCCAGCCGTGGCTGAAATCATGCTGAACGCTGAGCGTCCACTGGATGGTGTAGGCGGGATGGAACTGCGAGGGCATGACGATGTATTGGGACTGGGGATAGAAGATCGCTTCCGAAGGAGTGGGGACGATCGGCTGCGGGAAAGGATTGGTCGTGATGGAACCTACCGACCAGGGGGAGCCGAAGGACAAGGGTCCTGATCCCGACGTCTGGGTATTGCTGATGGCGGTGGCAAACGGAGGATTCTGATTGGTGCGCTGGCCGGTGAAGAAGTTCGGCTTGTCGTAGGCGAGTTCCGCGCCGGCGCGAATGACGGTCTTACCGGTGCCGAAAGGATCCCAGGAGGCAGCCAGGTTCGGAGAGAACTGCCAGGGTGAGTTTTGCGTGAACCCTTTGGTTACACCCGGATCGCCGTAGAACAGGATTCCGGCGGGGGCACCGGGGTAAACGGCGCTGATGGTATTGGAGAGGAAATCGCTGTAGTTGAAAATGCTGCCGCGGTTGAAGTAATCCGTGGGCATGTAATTCGGTCCCCAGCGCAGACCGCCCACCAGGGTCAGGCGTGGCGTGGCGTGAAAGGTATCCTGGACATAAAGGCTGGGAATCGGACCACGCAGCGCGTTCTGCTCCTGTTTGCTCTGCTGGAAGGCGCTCAGAGTCCCCCACAGAAAGTCCAGGGCCTGGTCGCCGATCACCGTTCCTCCGCCAGGTCCGCTGCCGCTGTATTCACCGTTGAAAGTGAAGGTCCCGTTTGACTCGTATCCATTGGAGATATTCAGCTCGTTCTGCACCCATTCTCCGCCCCAGATGATCTGGTGCTTGCCGCGCACCATAGTGACGTCATCGTCAATGGCGAGGGTGTTGTCATTGAAATGGGCCACTGAGTTAGTCCCGCCGCCGATGGTGAACTTGCCTTCGGTGATTTGCAGACCGTTGGGGATGGGCTGAAAGATGTTGACGCCGAGGGTCCCCGCGTTAATGTCGCCGGCGTTATAACCGCGATTATCGACGCGCCGGAGAATGGTGGCATGCGCCGCGTTCACGAAGTTCGGAGTGAATGCGTCGATCCAGCCAAGCGTGAAAGACTGGGTCCGCTCGATGTTTCCGGACTGCGTAGTGATGAGGATGTTGCTGGGCGAGAAGAAGGCTGGCGCCTGATAACCGTCGAGGAAGTAACGACCAAAGATGCTGTTCTTCGAGTTGAGGGTGTAGTCAACCCTGGTGACAAACTCATTGTCAGCCGTCTGGGAAGGAATGGAGTAGGAGACCAGCCCGCAATTCTGGGTGTCCACGGCCGGGTTGATCTTGGGCAGGTAACCATCGAGCGCGAGGGACTGCTTGATGTAGGCAGGAGGAGACGAATACTTATCGCCGGGCAGCGTCGCCCCGGTGAGCGGATCGACCAGCTGCACGAATTTCTTCGATGCCTCGCAGGTAGGTCCGTCGGTCACGGAAAAATCGCCGGCCAGGTTCGCCGCGGTGGGCACGAAGGCTTCTGTGCTGGACTGTGTCTGGTCGGCATGGAGGTGCTGGTACCCGGCAAAGGCGAAGAGCTTGTCGCGGATGATTTTGCCGCCGAAGGTGCCGCCGTACTCATTCTGGTGCAGGGTATCCGGCGAAACTGAGTAGAAGTTCGTCGCATCGAGGTAGTTGTTGCGGATGAACTCAAAGGCGGCGCCATGGTAAGTGTTGGTCCCGGAGCGGGTGACGGCGTTCACATAACCGCCGGTGTGCTCGCCATCGCCGGCGCCGAGTACGGTGGATTCCACGCTGAACTGGCTAACCGCATCGGGGAACGGAAACGGAAGGTTGCCGTTGGCCATGTAGTCCTGGTTATCGCCGCCATCGAGGCGCCACAGGGTCGTGTTCCCGTTACCGCCCGCGATGGAGATGGAGATGGTCTGGTACGAGTACTTGCTGCCGGTAAAGTCGTTGCCGGGCGCGGTATTGGAACCCCCTGAAACCGTCAGCAGGCCGGTGATCTGCCGGCTGGTGGAATTCAGCGGCATTTCGGTAATGTCCTTTTCATCGACGGTCTGCTTGAAGGAGGGATCCTCGGTCTGCAGGGCGAGGCCTTCGGAATGGACCTGCACCTCGGTGCTCGCCGCCCCTACCTGAAGGCTGGTATTGACGGCGATGCTGCTGCCGACTTCGAGCACGATATTCGTCCTCTCGTAAGTCTTGAACCCGGTGGCGACGACACGCAGGGTATAGGTACCGGTAGGCAGGCCGGGAAAGACATAGACTCCGGCGCCGTCGCTTTTGGTGTGGTGCTGAACCTGGGTCGCCACGTCGGTGATGGTGATGGCGGCATTCTGGACCACGGCTCCGGAGGCATCCAGTACGGTGCCCTGCACGTTGGCGGTTCCAGCGATCTGGGCTATGGCACCGGTGGCGAACAGCACCAGCGTCGCGAGACAAAGAGCGCCCAACCAGCGCCCGAGGACTGCCACTGCGTTGGAACGTCTGCTCCTCATAGAAGCCTCCAGAGAACTACCGAATCGCATTTTTTGTGGGAAGAGGTCTGACCTGTCTCAAAAACCGGACCAGTATCGTGGAGCAAGAATGGACCTGTCAAGGGGGCAACCGGCGGGCGATCCCTGGAGGGAATTGACGGAACGGGTGCTGGGGCGATCGCAGGCAGGCCCGGATCCATAAGGCGCTGCTGTTCCAGAACCCCTTGTTTTGTTGGCTTTTCCGGTTTTTCCATCGTTTCTGGAACAGCTCGAAAGCGGGTACTGGAGCTGTCGGGTCTGCACCCTTTTGCAATCGTTTGCAGTCATCGCGGGAACCCGGAAGATCAACCGCAATCGCGTCGTGGATTCGCCGCGCCCCCGATCCTGCGGCGCGCACCGCAGGTGCGGGCGAGCGTCGGGTTGGTCAGACCACGCATCGAACCATGAGCGGGTTTGACGGCGCGTGCGGGAAATGAAAGCCTGCCGCTTGTCGAGTTACAGCGTCTGATTGTCGGCGCTGTCCAGTTGTGTATCCTTCGCCGCGCGGCTCAGCAGAATGCGCAGGTCCTTCACCTGATCCAGATGAAACGCAGGAACACCGGCAGGCGCGGTGACGGCGATAAAGTCGGCGCGGTCGACTCCGGTCAGATAGAAGCTGGGCCGCGGATCGAGAGACGCCGCGGCAACTTCTACATGACTGACTTCGAGATTCCGGACATGGCGGAAGAAGAATCCCTGGGACGGCATGGGGCCGAACATCCCGGGGTCGGGATACTTGTTCTCGAACTCCGGCGGGCGAAGGGCAACGGCATCCTGCGCCGCTCCGCCGAGCGAATGCTGGTAAATGCCGGAGAGCTTGACGTCCTCAATCGCGTAATCGGGAATGCCGCTGAAGATAGAGCAAAGCCGGGAATGCGCGTTATAGCTGGTCAGATTGCTGATGAGGATGCGCCGCATGGTGCCGACTTTGGTGGTTTCCTTTGGGCCGCGCAACCGAGCGCCGAGTCGCACGAAGATGGGCCCGGTCACGATGTCGCGCATGGTGATGTTTGTAATCGCGATGTCTTCGCAGAAAGCGCCATCTTCGCTCTCCAGCGCGAGCCCATTGCAGGCGTCAAACACACAATTCGAAATGGTGATGTTTTTGAATCCGCCGTTCGATTCCGTCCCACACTTGATGCGGCCTGTGCGGCCAACGCGCGCATCCGGCGCGAATCGTTTAAATGTGCCGTCGAGCACCGTGCCCAATTCATAATCTCCGGTCACGTAGCAATTGGTGATTGTCACATTTTCGGTCGCTCTGGCGTAGCCCAGGGCATAACTGCTCTTCGGGCAAATGCCGTCATCCCAGGGCGAATTGACCGTGCAGTTGGAGACGTGCACATTGCGGCAGCAGTCGATGTCCATGCCGTCGCGATCGGTGTCGATGGTGAGGTTGTCGATGGTCAGGTTATCGACGCCGGTGAGCAGGAGACCAAAGTGGCCGCCCTTCAGGATTGAGAAATCGCGCAGCAGGACGTTGTGGCAGTTTTTCAGCGCGATACTCTTGTTGCCCACGCCCGCTTGCTCGGCGACATAGATGGGATAGTCGCCCCGCGCGGCGCGGTTGGCGCCAAAGCTGAGGCCCTTGCCGTAGATCGTGCCGGGTCCGGTGATGCTGATGTCTGTAATGCCTTCACCCCAGATGAGCGAATTGTGCCAGTGGTTGTGACCGTAATCCTGGTAGTCCTCCCACGGCGCGTTCGGCTCGGCCGCGTCATACGTCCCACCGTTGTAGCCTGTCGAGGAGCCGGGCAGCGGGGACTCCGCGGCGACGATGGTCGCACCCTGCGCAAGATAAAGCCCAACGTGACTCTTCAGGTGAATCGAGAAGCTCAGCCATGTTCCCGCGGGGAAAACTACCGTGCCCCCACCGGCGGCCGCGGCTGCGTCAATGGCTTTGTTGATGGCGGCCGTGTCAACGGCCTTGCCATCGCCGACGGCGCCATACGTGCGGACATCGAAGATCCCCGGTCCCGCTGCCGGCGACGGCGCGTGAGAAGCAGCATGCACGTCGGGCACGATGGAGCCGACAACAGCGCCCAGACCCAGGGTACCCACGCGAAGAAGTTCCCGACGATTCGACTGGAAGGAATTCATAGCGGCACGATCCTTGCAGAAATAATGTCCCGATTGCAAATCGGTTTTGGGCGCAGTGGTATGACCACTGGACCCGTTCCAGCGTATCATTGGCTTCGCAATCTGACTTGCTCGCTGGTGAGGAAACCTCGTGATTCGATCCAAATTACTTTTCTCCTTGTTGCTTGCGGGGCTCGCTCTGACGGCTGTTTCGGTGGCGTCACCGGCGAACGCTCTGCCGTCGTCGACAATCTGCGATCCGCATTCTTATGGCGCGAAAGTGGATGGCGTCTCGAAAGACACGGCTGCGATTCAGGCCGCGATCGACGCCTGTGAACAGCGTGGAGGGGGCACCGTGCGGCTCAGCGCGGGCACGTGGCTGAGCGCGCCCATTGTCCTGAAGAGCAACATCACACTCCAACTCGACAAGGGTGCGACACTGCTCGGGTCGTCGGATCACCAGGACTATCCCGCCAAAACCGAGTTTCGCGTGCCCGGCCGGTGGTCCCTGGTGAGTGCGACCGAGGCGACGAATGTGTCGATAACCGGCGAAGGGGTGATCGACGGAGCCGGAGAAAGCTGGTGGCAGGAAGCGCGCGCCGTCGGCGAACACGGGGTCATGGGGTCTGACCACACGAGACCGCGGCTGGTCGTTTTCGACCACTGCCGGCACGTGCTGGTCGAGGGGGTGACAATCCAGAATTCGCCGATGTGGCAGCTCGTTCCGTACTACTCGGATGACGTGACGATTCGGAACGTCAGGGTCCTGGCCCCGCAACATTCGCCCAATACCGACGCCATCGATCCGTTCTCCTCATCTCACGTCGTCATCGATCACGTTTACGCGGACGTGGGTGACGACGACGTCGCCATCAAATCAGGCAAGGCGAACTCCGAGGGCCCTGACGATCCGAGCCGCGACATCACCATCACCGATTGCACGTTTCTGCATGGGCACGGGCTGTCGGTGGGCAGCGAAATCGCCGGAGGCGCGCAGAATATTCACGCCGAGCGCATTCACTTCGATGGAACGGACAACGGCATCCGCATCAAAGCCAATCGCGATCGCGGCAGTGACGTGAGCGCGCTGACCTTCCGCGACATTGACATGAAGAACGTGAAGAACGCAATCATCATCAGCGAGTACTACCCGAAGATCCTGCCGCCCGATCCCGATCCGGCGCAGCCGGTTACACGGCTGACGCCTCATTTTCACAACATCACGCTGGAAAATGTAACAGCCACGGATATTGTTTCCGCCGGCGCCATCGCGGGATTGCCGGAGGCGCCGATTCGCGGTGTGATTATGAAGAACGTCAGGATCGAAGCACAGCACGGCCTGGCCATCAGCAACGCCGACGTCTCCGGCGAAAAAGTCACGGTCCAGGCCAGCGACGGATCGTCCATCATCAAGGCGGCCGGAGGGGTCGTCACGTTCCAATGATGGCCGCAAGGCCGCTGCCTCTCCTCTCCAGAACGCTGTCGGCGTAGGATGGACCGCTGTCGAGATTTTTCTCACCCATGACTGGTTTCTTTCGAATCACCGGCTGCGTAATGGCGGCCTGTCTCGCGCTGGCTCCCGCCGCATCGAGCCAGCGGACCAACCATTCGCCCGCTCCCGCCTCAACATCCGGCGATGCGCTCACCGACCTGCGCCGTGGGTTTGAGTTACCTCCTGGCGATGCTCGCCCCATGATGCGGTGGTGGTGGTTTGGTCCTGCCGTCGAACCCGACGAACTCGAACGCGAGTTGCAAACGATGAAAGCCGGCGGCATCGGCGGTGTGGAGATCCAGCCCGTTTATCCGCTGGCGCTCGACGATCCGCAGACCGGGCTCCTGAACATGAAATTTCTTTCGCCCGAATTCCTCAAAATGGTCGATTTCGCCGCCGAAACCGGCCGCAATCTTGGCATGCGGGTGAGCATCACGTTGGGAAGCGGTTGGCCTTACGGCGGGGCCTGGGTTCCGGTGACGGAATCGGCTGGGCGGCTGAGGGTTGTGGCCATTCCGGTATCTTCCGGCGATGATTCTGTTGTGGTGCCAGCTCTCGAGAACGGCGAAAAGCTACTCGCGGCTTTCCTCGCCGCAGGATCGCCCGATCATTACGATGCAAATCACGCGCAGCAACTCGAGCAGATCGACAACGGCAGACTGCTGTTGCCCTCGGGGCTCGCTGGACCACAGATTGCGCTGTTCTTCATCTCCAGCCGCACGGGACAGCAGGTGAAGAGATCGGCATACGGAGCTGAGGGGTTCGTGATCGATCACTTCAGCGGGCAGGCGGTTCAGGATCATCTGAAAAACGTGGCCGCCCCGCTGGTTCGCGCCTTTGGCGACCATCCTCCCTATTCGGTTTTCAGCGACAGCCTCGAAGTGTATGAATCGGACTGGACCCCGGACTTCCTGACCGAATTTCGCAACCGTCGCGGTTACGATTTAACTCCGCATCTCCCGGAAATGATCGGCGGAACAGGACCGGAGGCCGTCGACCTGCGTTACGACTGGGGCCGCACACTGGCGGAGCTGATCGACGAAAACTATCTGGGCGCGATCAACACCTGGGCGCGCGCGCACCACACGCAGTTTCGTTCGCAGAGTTATGGCGTTCCCGCTGTTACGCTCTCCAGCAACGCCCGCGTCGATCTGCCCGAAGGTGAGGGCTCGCAGTGGCACGGGCCGTTTTCCTACACGCGCTGGGCGACATCGGCGAGCCACGTCTACGGCCGGCCGATCACCTCGTCGGAAACCTGGACGTGGCTGCATTCGCCTGCCTTCCGCGCGACACCGCTGGACATGAAAGCCGAGGCGGATACATTTTTCCTGCAGGGCATCAACCAGCTGATGGGCCACGGATGGCCTTACTCGCCGCCATCGGCAGGCGAGCCCGGATATTCGTTTTACGCTGCGGCCGTCTTCAACAACCACAATCCCTGGTGGATCGTGATGCCCGAGGTGACCGGTTATCTGACCCGCATGAGTTGGCTGTTGCGTCAGGGCGAACCCGCGAACGACATCGCGGTGCTGCTACCCGAGGAAGATGCGCAGGCGCGTTTTCGTCCGGGCGAGGCGACGGTCAGCGATCAGATGCCCGATCTTCTGGGGCAGGAGCTTGTGCCGGCGATTCTCGATGCCGGTTATAACTTCGACTTCATCGACTCCGCAGCGATTGATCGCGTTGGCGTCCATTATCCGGTTCTGGTGATCCCGAATATCGAGCGCCTGCCGCTGGCGACTTATCGCAGGATCGCCGACTACGCGCGCAACGGAGGAGTCGTGCTTGCAACGCGAAGTCTGCCTTCGCGCGCACCAGGATTTCTGGAGTCGCCACGCGACACAGCCGCAGTGCGGCAGATTTCCCAGGAACTTTTCACTTCAAATGCGAAGAACGCCAGGCTGGTCGCAAACACTTCCGATCTTGGCGCGGCGATCGCCGGCGTTCTGAAGCCCGATGTGGCACTCGATCCAGCCACGCCGGAGGTTGGGTTCGTTCATCGACGGCTTTCCGAAGCGGACATTTACTTCATCGTGAACACCGGCAACTGCCCGCACGTCTTCACTGCAACTTTCCGCACTGAAAAACCCGGAGCCGAATGGTGGGACCCCTTCAGCGGAACGACTTCGCGCGCCGGCAGTGGCGCCGTGCTGAAAATGGCCCTCGCTCCCTATGAGTCGCGCGTGGTCGTCTTCACCGATCACGCCCAGTCAGGAAAAGTGCAGACGACGGTTACACATTTCGATCCCATCGACCTGCGCCGCGACTGGCAAGTGACGTTCGACAAGACCAGCGTCAGCGAAAGCATGCAGACACTGCACTCGTGGGCCGACGACGAGCCGGGCAAATACTACTCCGGCACTGTTACATATAGGCGAACCATCGACATTCCCCAGAACGTCGCGAGCGCCGGTTCAGCTGTTCTTGATTTCGGCGCAGGGACGCCGGTCGAGCGCGCAAAACTGAACCTGCCCGGCATGCGCACCTGGCTTGATGCGCCGCTCCGCGATGCAGCGCTCGTCTATGTCAACGGCAAGCTGGCGGGATCGGTGTGGCATCCGCCCTTCACGCTGCAGATCGGGCGGTATCTGCGCGCCGGCCCCAACGAACTGAAAATCGTCGTCGCTAACACTGCTATCAACGAGCTCGCGGGACGCGCACCAGCGGATTACCGGCTTCTCTGGCTGCGCTACGGCAAGCGCTTCGCACCCCAGGATATGGATCACCTTGAGCCGTTGCCCTCGGGAATTCTGGGACCGCTGCGCATCGTCCCCGCAAACGAGATGACCCCATCGGAAGGGAATTCAGCTCCATGATTTCGCGCAAAAGGATGAGAACCGCGATGCAACGATTTCTCCTGACCGCTATGCTGCTGGCGGCTACGCCGCTGCTCGCTCAAACTGCGGCCGCCACTCCGGCCATCTCGCCCCAGGATCAGAAGGGCATCGATGGCGACGTCAACCGCCATTTTGGCGATGCTCCTGCCGACCCCGGGCCCAGAGCGAAGCTCTCCGGGTCGATGCGTCCGGCTGACGTGCGTGCCGCGACACGCAAAGTAGCCGATTGGGAGCTGGCGTGGTCGCAGCCCTATTTCGACCGCATCTGGACGTGGAGCGTCCTGTACACGGGATTCATGGCGGCTTCGCCGGCGCTCGACGATCCACGATATCGCGACGCGATGGAGGCGATGGCGGAGAAGTTTCAATGGCAGCTGCGCTCCGAGCATCCCAACGCCGACGACCAGAGCGTCGGCCAGACTTATCTCGAGCTGAACCTGCTCCAACCGGCGCCGGAGAAGATTGCGCCGACGAGAACGGCGCTTGATGATCTGCTGGCCGGCGGGGCGGCGCGCATCCCCGAGGGGCAAGCGCAGATTCCATGGTGGTGGTGCGATGCACTGTTCATGGCGCCGCCGGTGTGGTCACGCATGTACGCGGCTACGCACGATGCAAAGTATCTCGATTACATCGATCAACACTGGTGGGAAACATCGGATCTGCTCTACGATCCGCAACGGCATCTCTATTTCCGCGATGTCACCTTTCTGCACAAGACCGATGAGCGCGGCAATCCGATCTTCTGGTCGCGCGGCAACGGCTGGGTGATGGGCGGCATCGCGCGGACCCTTGATTACCTGCCGAAGGACCGGCCCAGCCGCGCGAGATATGAAACACAGTTGCGGGAGATGGCGAAAGCGGTTGCCGGGCTGCAGGATTCCGAGACCGGCCTGTGGCATTCGAATCTCCTCGACGCGGCAGATTATCCGCAGCCGGAAACCTCCGGTTCCGCACTGATCACCTTTGCCCTGGCGTGGGGTGTGAATCATGGCGTGCTCGATCGCGCAAAGTATCTGCCGGTTATTGCCAAAGCGTGGCGTGGACTCGTCGGGCAAATTTATACGGACGGCAGGCTGGGAAACATTCAACAGACCGGTGCGGCGCCTGCGCATTACCTGCCCTCTTCGAGCTACACCTATGGAGTGGGTGCGTTTCTGCTGGCGGGGGCGCAGATCGAAGAGTTATCCGCGCATCCGCGGCGGGCGACGAAACACGAACCCTGAGTCTGTTCTGGTCGCCGTCGAGCTTCAATCGAGGTGGAACACTTCCTCCAGAGGCGCCATGCTCGCATCGGCGGCTCCGTGATCGAGCGACTCGAAAAATGGCGCCATTTCCGCCTGCCATCGGGCGTTCACCGGATGCTTCTGCATGCGGGCACGCGCCTGCTCAAAGTCCGGAGTCTCAAGGTACCCAATCAGCAAGCCATCGGGACGCAGGAAGAGCGAATAGTTGTGCCAGCCCGTGGCTCGCAGCGCATCCAGCATCTCCGGCCAGACCTGCTGATGGCGGCGCCGGTATTCCTCGATTCTGTCGGCTCGAACCTTCAGCAGGAAACACACGCGCGTCATGCAATTCGCTCCCTTCGCATCCTTTCGACTCGTCCTGGCTTCCCCGAACGCGCTTCCCGGTCACCAGAATCTTGCTTTGAGGCGTCCGGTTCCGGGAGTATCATGCTGGAAGAATTCTAGCTGGGAAATCATTTCAATGTGGGGATGCAGACATTGAGCGCCCATCAGGAACGCGTATTTCAGGCGCTCGACTCGCTGCGGATAGAACTCCCCTCGTGGGGATTTGCCAATACCGGCACGCGCTTCGGTAAGTTCCTGCAGCCTGAAGCGGCGGCGACCATCGAGGAGAAGTTTGCCGACGCCGCACATGTAAACGCGCTCACCGGCGTCACGCCTACCCTCGCACTGCATGTGGCCTGGGATTTGCCGGAAGGTCTCCGCGACGCGAACAGAATCCTGGATCTGGAGGCCCAAACCGGCGTCCGCGCCGGCTCCATCAATCCCAATCTCTTTGAGAGCCAGGAGTACAAGTTCGGATCCATCTGCAATCCCGACCGCGCGATTCGCAGGATGGCAATCGATCATCTGCTGGAGTCCGTGGCCATCGCGAAGGCGCTTCGTTCGCGCGACATCTCCGTGTGGCTGGCCGATGGTTCGAACTACCCGGGCACGCAGAGCATTCGCCAGCGCATTGAATGGATGGCCGAAGCGTTTGCGGAAGTGCACGAAGCCCTGAGCGACGATCAGCGACTGCTGGTGGAATACAAGCCGTTCGAGCCGGCCTTTTATCACACCGATCTTGCCGACTGGGGCATGGCGTTGCTCATTGCCCGCCAGGCGGGTCCGAGGGCGCGCGTGCTGGTCGACACCGGCCATCATTATCATGGTCAAAACATTGAGCAGATCGTGGCGTGGCTGCTCCGGGAGAAAATGCTGGGTGGATTCCACTTCAACGACCGCCGCTACGCCGACGACGATTTAACCCTCGGCTCAATCGACCCCTATCAGGTCTTCCGCATCTTCCACGAACTCCTGTCTGACAACGCCAGCCTGGCAACGATCGCGTTCATGATCGATCAAAGCCACAATCTGAAGGGAAAAATGGAGGCGACGGTGCAGACGGTCTCGACGGCCCAGGAACTCTTCGCGAAAGCCGCGCTGGTTGACCGCGAACAGCTCGCGACCCTGCAGGATGAGTGCCGCCTGGTGGAGGCGGAAGAGTGCCTGCGGGATGGATTCTGGTTCGACGTGCGGCTTTTGGTTCAGGAGTGGCGCGCTGCGCGGGGCCTCCCCGCCGATCCGCTCAACGCCTTGCGATCCAGCGGCTACGTCGAGCGAATCCGGAGCGAGCGCGGGGCGCGAAATTCACGCTCAGTGGCCACTTATGCCTGATTTTTCGCTGCATTGCAGGACGGCCTAAGTCGTTTTCCAGTCGAAACTGGCAGTGATATAACTGCGATGTCCGTTGCTGAGGCCGTTTCGCGCCGCAATCGTCGACCAAACGCCTGCACTGCATTTCCGATTCTCGCGAAACGCACTGGAGGTTGTGGAGGTGCTGCAGAAGAGCGAACGGCCGAATGTCGCTTGAGGCGATCTACCAGCGCGTCCATGTTTTTAAAGACTGCGGTTTATGGCACTTCGTGCAAGCAAAAGCAAGCAGGACACAGGGGCGAATTTCTCTCCGGGGGGCCACCCGGTCCAAAGTTGGAGCAGGGCAATGATTCAAACTTGGAATAGTTGCCCTATTGGTATTGCTATGTCATCATTTGGGACGGTGCCTCAATGAAAACGCTGACTGCCCTCCGCTACCTGCAGGACTTGTGGGATGAAAAAACCGCCGCAAAGCTCGATGAGCCCGAGTTGCTGCGCTATCGCTCCAATCTGCTGGGGGCCGATCTTCGCATCACCAATTTCGGCGGCGGCAATACCAGCTCCAAGGTGGAGCAGCCCGATCCTCTGACCGGGCAACGAACCGACGTACTGTGGGTGAAAGGCAGCGGCGGCGATCTGGGGAGTATTAAGCGGGCCGGCTTTGCCACGCTCTATCTCGACAAGCTGCTCGCCATCGAACAGCAATACAAGGGCGTCGCCGAGGAAGATGCGGTTGTCGATCTGTACCCGCTCTGCACATTTGGCGTAAACCCCACCGTCGCCTCGATCGATACGCCGCTCCACGGCTACCTTCCCTTCCGCCATGTGGATCATCTGCATCCGGACTGGGCCATCGCCATGGCGGCCGCCGCCAACGGCAAAGAGAAGATGGAGGAGTTTAATCGCGCGTTCGAGCACTCTCTGGTATGGGTGCCGTGGCAGCGCCCCGGCTTTGAGCTGGCCATGATGATGCGCCGCACCGTGCTGGAGAACCCGGGCTGCGCTGGAATCGTGCTTGGGGGCCACGGCCTTTTCACCTGGGGCGAGGCGCAGCGCGAATGCTATCTGAACACCCTGACCATGATCGATCATCTCGGCCAGTTCGTTCAGGAGCATATCGAGCGCAAGGGCGCTGCGATCTTTGGCGGCACGGTTGTTCCGGCTCGCGAAAACCGCAAAGATCTCGCGCTGGAGCTGGTGCCTTTCGTGCGCGGACGGGTCTCGGAGCAGAAGCGGCTGATCGGAAGCTGGACGGATTCTGCGGACGTGCTGCGGTTCGTCAATTCGCAGGACGGCGCGGCGCTGGCGCATCTGGGCACCAGCTGTCCCGATCACTTTATCCGCACCAAAATTCGCCCGCTGTTTGTTCCCGCAGCAGGCGGCGACGACGTCGCCACACTGCAGAAGAAGATTGAAGCGGCCCTCAAGACTTATCGTGCGGACTACGCCGCGTACTACGACAAGCACAAGGTCGGGTCGTCTCCGGCCTTGCGCGATCCCAATCCAGCCGTGGTGCTGATTCCCGGCATCGGAATGTTTTCCTTTGGCAAGAGCAAGACAGAGTCGCGAATCGTCGGCGAGTTCTACACGAACGCCATTCACGTGATGGAGGGGGCCAGCGCGCTCGCAGGATCGACCGTCGTCAGGGATGTGCCGCAGGCCGGAGCCGGCGCTCCCAGCGAAGCTTTCGAGGTCTACACCAACTATGTGGCCCTGCCCGCGGCCGAGGCGTTTCGCATCGAGTACTGGCTGCTGGAAGATGCGAAGATTCGCCGTCAACCCGCTGAGAAGGAGTTGAGCCGGAGAATCGCGTTAATCGTGGGCGGAGCCAGCGGGATCGGTCGAGCAACCGCTCTGCTCGCGGCCGACCGTGGTGCGCACATCATGATTGCCGACCGCGACCTGGCCGGCGCCGAGGCCGCGGCGCAGGAGGCTCGTGCAATCGCGGGCAAAGAAAGTATTGCCGCCACCGCTGTCGACATTCGTGACCGCAATTCGATCGCGGCGGCGCTGCGCGACACCGTGTCCCATTTCGGTGGGCTCGACATTGTCATCAATACGGCCGCCATTTTCCCTTCATCGCCGCAGGGCACGATCGACGACGGGATGTGGGCGACCACCCTCGCTCTCAATGTGACTGCGAATTATTTGCTCGCCGAAGCAGCCGCGAAGCTGTTCGCCGCCGAGCAACTCGACGGCAGTATCGTGCTCACCAGCTCGGCCAATGCAGTGGTTCCCAAGCGCGGCAGCGAAGCGTACGACGTAAGCAAAGCGGCGCTGAGTCATCTGGTGCGGGAACTGGCGGTCTCACTTGCGCCGCGCGTGCGCGTGAACGGTATCAGCCCCGCCACAGTCGTCAAAGGTTCGACGATGTTTCCGCGCGACCGCGTCATCGCGTCGCTGACCAAATACGACATCGCGTTCAATTCCTCGGCGTCGGACGATCAGCTGCGCGACCTGCTCGCGGGTTATTACGCGAATCGCACCCTGACGCATCAGCCCATCGAGCCGGACGACTGCGCCCGCGCCATTCTCTTCCTCGCCGGCGCACACACCCGCTGCACCACGGGACATCTGATTCCCGTCGACGGCGGTTTACCCGAGGCGTTCCTGCGGTGAGCAGTGGCTCCGACCCGGAGAAACCGGCCCTCATCGCCATCGACCTCGGCGCGGAGAGTTGCCGTGTTTCTCTGCTGAAGTGGCGAGACGGTCAGCCCCACATCGTTATGGTTCGCCGCTTCGAAAACGGGCCTGAGGATCATGGCTCCGCCGGGCTGCGCTGGAACCTCAATCGCATTTGCAGCGAGCTGGACCGCGGTCTTCGCGCCTGCGCTGAGCGGGCGCCGGGAGGCATCGCGAGTATCGGCGTGACCGGCTGGGCGGTCGACTATGTGCGCCTCAACGCATCCGGCCGACCGCTCGCTGCGCCCTACTGCTATCGCGACGAGCGCAACCAGACTGCAATGCACGCCGTCCATGCCATCGTTCCAGCCACGTCTCTCTACGGCCAGACCGGCGTGCAGATTCAGCCTATCAACACTGTCTATCAACTCTATGCAGACAAAAGCAGCGGCCTTGCGGATTCCGCGCCGTGGGTCAATCTGCCGGAGTACATCCTGCACTGGCTCGGCGCTCCGCGCATCGCGGAGTACACCAACGCGACGCACACCGGGCTGATCGGCGCAGAAACGCGCCAGTGGTCGGGCGAAATCTTCAAGGCTCTCGGTCTGGACCTCAGCGCCGCTCCACAACTAGTTGCGCCCGGAACAGCTCTTGGGCCTCCACGCGATGACCTGCGCCGGCTGCCGGCCTTTGCGGCCACCCAGCTCATCGCGCCCGCCTGTCATGACACTGCTTCCGCGATCGCCGGCATTCCCGAGCGCCCGGGTCACTGGGCCTACATCAGCTCCGGAACGTGGTCGCTGGTGGGGATGCCGCTCGCCCACACTTTGCGGAGCCACGAATCGTATTCTCGGGGGTTCACCAATCTCGGCGCCGCGGACGGCGGCATCCTCTTCCATCGCGGCATTCCCGGGATGTGGCTGCTGCGGCAATGCATGAACATCTGGGATCAGGATCAACGATCGAGCATTGCGCAACTCATCGAAGAGGCACAACGCCTGCCTGCGCCCGATCACCCGCTCGACCTCGACGACCCTGCTCTGCTCCCATCCGGCGACATGATCGCGCGCATCGACGATCAGCGCAGGCGGAGAAGCCTCGCTCCGCTCCCCATCGGATCTGAAGCGGCGCCGCTCTATGCCAACCTCATTTTTCATAGCCTCGCGCATCGCTATGGCGCTCTGCTGCGCGAAATTGAAGAAATGACTGCGCATCGTCCCCACCACATCTGCGTCGTCGGCGGCGGCAGCCAGAACGAATACCTCAACGCGCTCACCTCCGCGGCCACGGGTCTGCCGGTCAAACGCTGCTCCGTCGAAAGCTCCACGCTTGGCAATTTCGCCCTACAATGGGCGCGGATCGAGCAGCCCTCAGGCTCGCTCCAGCCCCAGTCGATCGCCGATAAAGTTTCCGCGCTCGCCGAAGTCCAGATCGTTTAGGCCAGGAAAGGAGTCGCAATGTCCTCTGCCATTCTTGGCGGAATCGGATGGCATATGGTCGGCGCCGCTGCCGCTGCGTCTTTTTATGCACCTATCGAGAAAGTGAAGAAGTGGTCGTGGGAAACGACCTGGGCGGTTGCCGGCGTTTTCTCCTGGGTCCTCCTGCCATGGATCGTCAGCCTGATCCTGCTTCCAAATTTTCACGGCTTCTACGCGGGCATCGGCACTGGCGTGTTTGTCAGAACCTTGCTTTTCGGCTGCATGTGGGGCGTCGGCAATGTCAACTACGGCCTCACCATGCGTTATCTGGGCATGTCGCTGGGCATCGGCGTGGCCATTGGCGTCACGCTGGTCGTCGGCACGTTGGTCCCGCCCCTCATGCATGGACAGCTCGTCTACCTCTTCACCAGCCGCAGCGGGCTCTTCACGATGTCGGGCATCGGGTTGGCGTTGGTGGGGATCGCCATCGTCTCGTGGGCAGGGCACCAGAAGGAACAGCGGCTTGGCAAACGCGCGGAGGAATTCAATCTCACCAAGGGGCTCCTGCTCGCCGTCATGTGCGGCATTTTCTCGTCGGGAATGTCTTTCGCCATCGACGCCGCAAAGCCTATCGCCGAAGCTGCGCAGCATGTCGGCGTCAAGCCGCTCTATGCCGCGCTGCCCAGCTACGTCATCATTATGGGCGGCGGAGCGCTGGTGAATTTCGCCTACTGCTTCGGGCGCCTTGCTTGGCGCAAGGACATTTCCCTCCGCCGCGACTGGTCCCAGACTCGATCGACCCTGGTGCTGAACAGCTCTATGGCGGCTGCCGCCGGCATCATGTGGTATCTCCAGTTTTTCTTCTACGCCTGGGGCGCGGCAAACATCCCTGCCCATCTCAGCTACGTCAACTGGATGCTGCACATGAGCAGCTACGTGCTCTTCGGAGGCATCGTCGGCCTCGCTCTTGGTGAATGGCGCGGCGCCCAGGGCAAACCGGTGCGCCTGCTCTGGACCGGGATGCTGGTCATCATCGCGGCTGCGAATCTTGTCGGGTTGGGGATGGCGTCGTAGTCCTGAATGGGGGGACGGCGTCACGAACCGGCGGTGAACGTCCCAACCGTCGTCAGGGCACCGACGGAGTCGCCGAGATAGACCGTGTACTGACCCGGCGCCACCGTCCATGCGCCGGATGTTTCGTCCCAATAGGACAGCGGATGCGACGAATCATTTTCATCCACTTCGATGGTGACCGCCTGCGAAGCTCCCGGCTGCAGCATCACCTTTTGCCAACCCACCAGGCGATGCGGCGGCTCACCGAGGCCGGCCGGCAATCCCAGATAAACCTGTGCGACCTCGGCGCCGCTGACTGCGCCGGTATTCGTAACCGTGAACGTTACCTGCATATTCGGGTTGCTCGTCGAACCGAGGTTGTTCACGATCGCCGGGTTGGTGAGGGAAAACGTTGTGTACGAAAGCCCAAACCCAAACGGAAACAACGGCGTCAGGCCCAGGGAGTCATACCACTTGTAGCCAACGTTGAATCCCTCAAAGTAATTCACGTCAAAAGGCGTGGTACTGTCCGGCGGCGTGGGGATCGTCGGCCGTGGCAGCTGCGACACGCTGGCGGGAAATGTGATCGGCAACTTGCCCGAAGGATTCGTCTTCCCGAAGAGCAGATCGGCGATTGCCGGGCCGCCGCTTTGCCCTGGGTACCACGCCTCCAGCACGGCCCCCACCTGGCTCAGCCACGGCATCACCACGGGTCCGCCGCTCTCGATCACGACGATCGTGTGTGGATTGGCCGCTGCCACCGCACTCACCAGTGCATCCTGGTCAATGGGCGTGGCCTCGGTCAGGTCCGTCAGGTTGAGACTGGGCAAATCCATGCCCTCGCTTTCCCACTGGCTCACGAAGACGATGGCCACCTGCGCCGCCGCGGCCAGTGCAGCCGCTGCAGTTGCGTTAGTGCCATCGGCGAACTGCACGTTTGCTCCCGGCGCCATGGCCTCAATCGCTTTCATCGGCGCCGAGGGATCCCAGACCACGTCTGACCAGCACGGCGGGCAGGGATAGAAGCCGGTCAGCGCAGGGCCTCCGATAGGCTGCACCTGCGCCGATCCGCCGCCGGAGAGCACAGCCACGTCCGCATGCGAGCCGATGACGGCGATGGACTGAACGTTCGCACTCAGCGGAAGCGCCCCATTGCTGTTCTTCAGCAGCACGGCCCCGTTCTCCTCCACCTGTTGTGCAATCGCCGCATCGGCTACCGCAGGGATGGGCTGGATGGTCTGCGGATAATCGAAAAGGCCCACCTGGAACATCGCGCGCAAAATACGATGCACCATGTTATCCAGCCGTGACTGCGGCACCTGCCCATTCTGGATCGCCGTTCCAAGAGAACCAAAATATTCCTGATCGGGCTGCTCCTGATCGAGGCCCGCATTGGCCGCGTTCACCGTGCTGTGGGTCGCCAGCCAGTCCGACATGACGAAGCCGGTAAAACCCCAGTCGGTTTTCAGCACGTCGGTCAGCAGATGCGAGTTCTCGCAGCTATACGTGCTGCCGGTCAGGTTGTAGGAGCACATCACCGACTGCACGTTGGCGTCTTTCACGCCGATTTCGAACGCCAGCAAGTCGCTCTCGCGCCCGCCGCGCTCGTCGATGATTGCGTTGGCCGTGGTGCGTCCCGTCTCCTGGTCGTTATAGGCGTAATGCTTCATATCGGCGATCACATGTTGCGCCTGTACGCCCTCCAGATGCGCAGAGGCAATCTTCCCGGCCAGAATCGGATCCTCACCCTTGGTCTCAAACGTCCGGCCGTCGCGGGGCTCGCGTCCCATCAGATTCGTGTTGCCGCCCAGGTTGACGTTGATGCCGTAGTCGCTCAGTTCGGTCCCGATCACCGTGCCGTACTGAACGGCAGCCTGCGCATCCCAACCGGCGGCACTAGCGATCGAAGACGGCAGTGCTGTGGCGGGTCCAATGCCGTTGCCCACGCCCACGCTGCCATCCGCGCAATACAGAGCAGGAATGCTGAGTTGCGGAATGCCCGGAATCCAGCCCGCGGCCCCGCGCGGAAAGCTGTAATTCAGATTGGGATCGCTCGCTACTCCGCCGGCCACCATCTGCAGCTTCTGCGCCTGCGTCATCTGCGCCAATAGCGCATCCGCGCGCTGATCCGACGTTGGAGGGCCGCTCGGAGAGGTAGTTTGTACCGGAGGTGACGAGCCGCATGCGGCGAGCATCGCGGCCAACGGCAACGATAGAATGATTCCGGAGCCCGGTACTTTTTTCATCGAGAACCTGGGGGCCGAGTTGTTTCCAAAACGTTGAACAGAGCGGAGAGACATAAACCCTACCGATTGCTTCGAAAGAAACCACCTAGTGTAGTTCTTTTGCTGTGAAAAGTTGTCGCACGTCTGCTGCTTCCATAAGATCGAACTTGACTCCGGTCATGCCTGACAAACTGCCTCGTGTTCGCTTCGCGCCTTCGCCTACCGGCTTTCTTCACGTAGGAAATGCGCGCACTGCACTCTACAACTGGCTCTTCGCGCGACATACGGGCGGGGCCTTCCTGCTGCGCATTGAAGACACTGACCTCGACCGCAGCGAGATGCGCCACGAAACCCAGCTCATGGAGGATCTGTTGTGGCTGGGCCTCGACTGGGATGAGGGCCCCGGGGTCGAAGGTCCACATGCGCCATACCGGCAGTCGGAGCGGCTCGGCATTTATCGGGAGCACACTGACCGCCTGCTTGCCGAAGGCAAAGCCTACCGTTGCTTCTGCACCGCGGAAGAGCTGGAGGCGGAGCGTCACGAAGCCGCCGCGGCGCACCGTCCTCAGGTTTATTCCGGACGCTGCCGCGCCATCTCTGACGCGGATTCCGCGGCCCGCGCTGCAGCCGGCGAGCCTTTCGCCGTGCGCCTGCGCATCCCCGACCACCCGCTGCGCTTCCACGATATGGTGCGCGGTTCCGTCGAGTTCCCCAACGAGACGGTCAGCGACCCGATCCTCGTCCGCTCCTCGGGCATGCCCGTCTACAACTACGTCGTTACGCTCGACGACGCGCTGATGGAGATCACGCACGTCATTCGCGGCGACGATCACATCTCGAATACCCCGAAGCAGGTTGCGATTTACGAGGCTTTCGGCTGGAAGCCTCCGGAATTTGCGCACCTTTCCACAATTTTGGGCAGCGATCGCGAGCGGCTCTCCAAGCGCCACGGCGCTACCTCCGTCGCCAGCTTTCGCGCCATGGGAATTTTGCCCGAAGCCCTCGTGAACTACCTCGCGTTACTCGGCTGGGGCGCGGAGGGCGGCACGCGTGAGATTTTTTCGCTCGAAGAACTGGTCCGCGAGTTCCGCCTCGAGCGCGTCACCGCCTCGCCCGCCGTCTTCGACTGGGAAAAGCTGCACTGGCTCAACCGGCATTACCTCAAGGCTGCCGATCCGGAGCGGATCGCGGACCTCGCGTGGTCGCATTTCGTCAGCGCGGGTCTGCTTCCGTCCCACAACGCCATCTGGCAAGTCACCACCGCTTCCGTCGAGGCATGGTTCGGCAAGCTGCTGGCCTTGTTTCTGCCTGCCGTTAACCAGCTTGACGAGTTGCCGGTGAAGGCTGGATTCGTTTTTCGTTTCAGCCCCGCGGCGGCCCGTGACAATGAAGAAAACGCCGCCTTGCTTGCGACAGAAGCCTCGCAAAAGGTCCTTGCCGCCTTTGCCGCGCGCGTTGCCGCGCATTCCGGTCCGGTCTCACCGGAGCAATTCAAGGCGTGGATGAACGACATCAAAACGGAAACCGGAGCGAAGGGCAAAGACCTTTTCCACCCCGTCCGCATCGCCCTCACCGGCGCGCATTCCGGGCCGGAATTCGACAAGTTCATTCCCATCGTTGAAGAGGGCAGCCGCCTCGATCTGCCCGTCCACGTCCTGAGCGTTCGCGAACGCATCGAACAATTCATGAGCGGGGGACGATGAAGACGGTCCTTTGGATCGAGGAAGCCAATCCCTCACGGCTCGCCATCGTTCTGCGTCCACGCGGCGACGAGGGCCTGCAGGCCGATCTTGAACTGGTCAGGGACGCCGGCATTGACGTCCTCGTCTCGCTGCTGACGACCGACGACAATGAGGATCTTGGTCTCAGCAACGAAGGCAAAATTGCCGAACAGTTGGGGATGAAATTCATCCCGTACCCGATCCTCGATCGATGCACACCTTCTGACCTCACCTCCTTCCGCGCGCTGATCGCGGACCTGCGCGATCGGGTCCGAGCGGGCAAAAGTGTTGGTGCGCACTGCCGGGGCTGCATCGGCCGCGCCACTGTCCTGATCGCCTCAGTGATGGTGGCTCTTGGCTGGGATGCGGCCGAGGCTTTGCGAAAAATTGAACGCAGCCGTGGGTTCCCCGTCCCGGACACGTCGGAACAACTGGAATGGATCCTGAATTTCCATCCCGGCCCGTGACCCTCGCCTTCCCGCACTCCTGGGAAGCCGAGGTCCTGCCGAAGAGGCCGCTCATCAAGCCTCTGCGCAGCTTCACCTACCCACGTGAGGCGGAAGAAGTAGAGCGAGGCGCGCTCGAGGTCATGGTCCGCCCGGCGGGCAAAGGCGGGAAATTCCTCGCGACCTTTGCCCTTGGGTTCGCCGACCCGTCCGCACCCTCCGGCCTCTGGAGCTGCCCGAATCGCGACGACCTGTGCGCCATTTCTGGCGGCTATGGGTACATTGTCAACACGCTCGACCCGGCGCAGTTTGCTCACGTGCGGCCGGTTCTGGAAGTATGGCCGGTGACGAAGCACCACCTGCTGCTCTTCGTCGGCCACTACACCCTGGTGGCCTGGGGCGCCAACGGCGCGGAGTGGCAAAGCCCGCGTCTCTCCTCAGAAGGTCTGCGCATCGTCGGGACCCACGGCAACGAGCTGCACGGCTTCGGCTGGGATTTGCAAACCGACCGCGAACACCCCTTCACCATCGATCTGCACACCGGGCAGCGCACCGACCCTCATTCCGGCTGAGCCCGGTAGAAGCTCAGCGCCCCATCGCCCTGCTTCAGAAGCCGATACCGAACCAGCTTTCCGTACTGCTTATCCAGTTCGCGCCGCTTCTCGTGTTCGGCGACCACCAGAGCGCCAGCTGCCAACACCCCGCCGCATTCCGCTCCCAGCAGATTGAGCGTCGCCGCATACTCGTCGACTCGCGCGTACGGCGGATCCAGAAACACCAGATCCACATGCCGTCCCGCCTCCGTCAATCGCCGCAGCCCAGCGCCCACGCTGCGCGGCTCCAGCGCATAATTCCCCTGGATTCGGAGCGCGGCCAGGTTGCTGCGGATGATGCGCAACGCAGCCTCAGCCTGCTCCACAAAGATCGCCTCGCGTGCCCCGCGGCTCAGCGCTTCAATGCCCACCGCGCCCGATCCTGCATAAAGATCCAGAAAGACAGCCCCCTCGATCCGCGGCGCCAGCACGTTGAACAGCGTCTCCCGCAGACGATCGCTGGTCGGTCGTGTGTCCAGCCCGCGCGGCGCGTGCAAAACCCGCGACCGGTATTCGCCCGCAATCACCCGCATCGCTTTCTCCCTGGCAAAATCCGCCGAGCCTCTACAATAACGGCAAGGGATATCGAGATGCGCGCCTGGTCACTACCGCTCGGACGCTGGTTTGGCGTGCACCTGCGCATCCACTATTTCTTTCTCCTCCTGCTTCTCTTTTGCCTGCTCTCGACGAATTTCTCCGGGATCTCTGCCTGGCGCGGCATCTTTTTGTGGTTCCTGCTCTTCGGCGCGGTGCTTGGGCGCGAAGCCGCGCGCGCTATGACCGCGGCCTGGCACGGTCTTGCCGTGCGCAGCATTCTTCTTCTTCCCATCGGCGGCCTGTTCTCCTATTCCAGCCCGGATATGGCGGAGCGCGCGGTGGAGGGATCGACGCAGTGGGCTCTGACGCTGGCCGGTCCCATTTCCAATCTGGCCTTCGCCGCGCTGGTCGCCGCGCTCATTGAGGGCGCCACTTCGCAGGTCCCCATCGTCACCCTGCCCCTGGTCACAGCCGCGCATCTGATGCGCTCCATCGTGTGGCTCAACGTGGCCCTGGCCCTCATCAATTTCATTCCCGCCTATCCTCTCGACGCCGGCCGCCTGGTGCGCAGCGGAATCTCGCGCACCCGGGGCGTGGCCCAGGCGACACGCGCCGCCTCCGGCCTCGGCCAGATGTTGGGCATCGGCGCGGTCGTCGCCGGCCTGGCGCTGCTGGCCATTCCCAACACCCATCTCGCCGCTGCCGTCAGCCCGTGGCTCATCATGGGCGGATTCTTCGTCTTCATCGGCGCGCAGCTTGAAGATCAGGGCGTGCTCTTCCAGTCTGTTGTTGAAACCGTGCGCATGCGCGACGTCATGCTCACCGATTTCGACACCCTCTCCCCCTCTGACACCCTCTCCGACGCCCTTTACAAGGCAATCCACAGCCTCCAGGATGACTTCCCCGTGGTGCGCGGCGCGGCGCTGGTCGGCGTCGTTTCCCGCCAGGGCATCATCCAGGCTCTGCGCCACGGCGGCAACGGCTACATCCAGGCCATTATGTCCCGCGCCTTCCAGGTGGCGCAGCCCGACGACTCGCTCGGCGCGCTGATTCGTCGCATCGGCAGCGGACGCCTTTCGCTGATTCCCGTCGCCGAAAGCGGCCGCATCGTCGGCATCGTCACCTGGCAAAACCTAAGCAGCAGCATGGGCCTGCTCGCCGAGTATCGCCGCATCGAGCGCGCTGACAACGAACAGTGACGGACTCGCCTCTCGCTCCCGGTCTCTATCTCGTCGCCACACCCATCGGCAATCTCGAAGACATCACCCTGCGCGCGCTGCGCGTTCTGCGCTCCGCCGATCGCATCGCCTGCGAGGACACGCGCCAGACGCGCAAGCTCCTCGACCGCTACGGCATCACTACCCCTACCATCAGCAGCCACGAGCACAACGAGGCGGAACGCAGCCGCCAGCTCATCGAAGAGCTGAAGAAGGGCGCGCGGATCGCCGTGGTTTCCGATGCCGGAACCCCAGGCATCTCCGATCCCGGCATGGTGCTCGCTGCTGCGGCGATTGCGGCGGGAATCCCCGTCTATCCCATTCCTGGCGCCAGCGCCATTCTCGCCGCCCTCGTTGCGTCAGGACTCAGCACCGAGCCGTTTTCCTTCATCGGATTCCTGCCCCCCAAGGCAGGAGCCCGCCGCACCGCGCTCGAAAACCTGGCGGCTGGTCTGTCTCAGCCGGCGACACTGGTTTTGTATGAAGCGCCGCATCGCATCGCCGATACATTGGCTGATGTCGAAGCGGTTTGGGGTCCGGACTGCCGGGTCGTCCTCGCCCGCGAGCTAACCAAGCTCCATGAAGAATTCCTGCGCGGCACGGTTCAGGAGGTCCGCCAGAAGCTCGCCGTGCGGGAAACCATCCGCGGCGAGATGGTTTTGCTCATCGATGCGCATCCGCCCTCAGCGGCCGCCAGCGTCACAACCAGCCTGCAAACCCGCCTCGCGGAGCTCGAAAAATCCGAAAGCCTGACCGAAAAAGATGCGCTCAAGCGGCTTGCCCGCGAGCGCAGCATCTCCAAAAGCGAACTCTGGCGTGAGCTGCAACGCGAACGCGCTCGAGGGAAATAACCCCACCCTGCGCTACGCCCCTGGCACCACGATGCCCGATCGCCGCACCCACCGCCCGCCGTGCTTCTCCAGGTAAATCCAGGTCCCGGACGAGCACAGGTTCGCGCACCACTCGCTCCTGTACACCAGCGCCGCGTCGTGTTTTCCATCGAAGTACACTTCGCTGAAGTAGGTCACGCCCGGGTAGCCGGCACTTTTCGCTCCATCAGCGTTCACCAGCGCAAACGAATGCGTCAGATGAAATCCCTTCTTTTCCAATTGCACGCGGGTGTTTCGGTTCAGCTCGTGGTCGACGACGGCTTCATTGAATCCACGGGGATTCTCGGGCGGTGGCTTGAGTTGTCCCTGAGGTGGAATGCTCGGGCTGCGATCGGCGTCGTTCACCGTCACATCCGCAATCGCCCACGTGGCGCCTTGTTCCGCAGGCAGGCTGGACAGCGTCTCGCCCGGCATTAGCAGGGAGTAGATGGAGTAAGAATCCTCGGCCCGATCGGCCGGCATGGGGATTGCGCCGTTCTCGCCAGGTTTCGTGGCCGCGGGCGCGCCGCGGTTAGTCGTCGTCTGCGGCAGTGCGATCAGGGCGAACATCCAGCAGACAGACAATACCCCAAAACCAAAAAATGGCAGGCAGTGCAAGCGAAAACGCATGCTTGCATAGACGCGCCCCGCGGCCCCGGCGTTCTCAAATTTTTTCTGCAAATCAGCTTCCCGGCGGCCGATCCCATGCCGGCACCGGGCGCTCGCTCTCCGGCAGATCGCGCCCCTTCACCCGGTCGTACAGGTACGCATCGCTCGTGGTGCCCAGCGCCTCGTTGTAGAGCGTCGCCCGACCGGTCACTTCCCGGACCTCATCTTCAAACCGATGCAGCGTCTGCAGACGATCCGCGGTCGCCGGAAACTCCGCCCTGCTCGTCTGGAAGAATTTCTGAAAGCCCCGATCCACGAGTTGCGTAATCTCGCCGCCGATCACCACCCCCGGCCGCACCGCCGCCCGCACCCCATGGTTTTGGGTCTTTTCGAGCACAATGGCGCAGCCATGCTTACCGATACGCTTCTGATTTGCGACGCCTGGAGCATCCTGAACATCGAATTGCAGACGGCGCAGTTCGCTGAGAACTTCGTCCCACGTGCGCTGTCGCGGCTGTTTGAGCATGGTAGCGGTTTCCCCTGAAATCAGGCCAGCCGCTACACTGAACAGTAGCTGCAGCCCTTGTTGCAAGGGTCGCACAACCTCGCACCGGCTGCAATTTGCGGCCGGTTCCGTTGGTAATGGATCGAATTTTGTCATGGCTGCACTCGCTGCAACCAAAGCCGGTCTCCCCGGCACCACGCTCCTCGATCGCATCGGCAATACGCCCCTCGTGCGTCTGGAACGCCTGACCGCTGATTGGCCCGGCATTCAAATCCTCGGGAAGGCGGAATGGACCAACCCCGGCGGCTCCGTCAAGGACCGCGCCGCCGCCGCCATCGTCCTGGACGCACTCAAACGCGAGCAGCTATGCCCCGGCATGCGCCTCCTCGACGCCACCAGTGGCAATACCGGCATCGCCTACGCTATGCTCGGCGCGGCTCTTGCGTTCCCCGTCACCCTTTGCATGCCCGCGAACGTCTCTCCTGAGCGCAAGCGCATTCTCAACGCGTATGGGGCCGAAATTGTGTGGACCGATCCCGCCGAAAGCTCTGACGGCGCCATCCGCAAAGCCCGCGAGCTGGCAGCCGACTCGCAATATTTCTACGCCGATCAGTACAGTAATCCAGCCAACTGGCGCGCCCACTACACCGGCACCGGGAACGAAATCCTCGAGCAGACCCGTGGCCGCATCACCCACTTCGTCGCCGGGCTCGGAACCACCGGCACCTTCATGGGTGTGACGCGCCGCCTGAAAGAAGAGAACCCGAACATCGAGTGCATCTCCATGCAACCCGATTCGCCCTTCCACGGCCTCGAAGGCCTGAAGCACATGGCCACCGCCATCGTTCCCGCCATTTACGACCCCAAACTCGCCGACCGCAACCTCGAAGTCGAAACCGAAGCCGCCTACACGATGGCCAAGCGCCTCGCCCGCACCGAAGGCCTGCTCGTTGGCGTCTCCTCCGCCGCCGCTGTCGCCGCTGCGCTGCGTATCGCGGAAGAACAGGCGGCTCTGGGAAAAGACGCCGTCATTGTTACGATTCTGCCCGACGCCGCTGACAAATACCTCAGCGAGCGGTTCTGGGAGGAATAGCGTGCTCCGCCTGAGCCTGCAGCTCTACGACGCAATTCGCGAGCACGGCGAGCAGACCTACCCCCATGAGTGCTGCGGCGTGCTGCTCGGCCGATTCGCGTCGGAAAACGGCGGCTCCGTAAACGAAGTCGAAGACGCCATCCGCGCCGGCAACACCCGCACTGACTCCGCCCACAACCGCTACCACATCGCTCCGCAAGAGCTGGTGAAGATCCAGCGCACCGGTCGCGAGCGCGGCCTCGACATTGTCGGCTTCTACCACTCCCATCCCGACCACCCCGCCCAGTGGTCGCCCACCGACTTCGCCGAGGCCCACTGGATCGGCTGCAGCTACGTCATCACCGCCGTCGAAAAGGGCGCAGCCCGGCAAACCAATTCCTTCCTGCTTACCGGATCCACCGAAGACGACAAAGCCTTTCAGAACGAGCCCCTCGACGTCACCGGCCAGCTGGATCCCGGCCTCGAACCGGAACCGGGCACCCTCCGGCAAGACATTGCCTGACCTTTTGCTGCACAATAGAAGGTGAGCATGGTTCACGCCTCACCAGCCAGCCTGCAGTGCGCGCTCTGTACAGATTTCTGTACCGTGGCACGATGTCGCTCGTGCCGCTAGCGCCCCCTCATCCCCTGAACGAACCCCTGCAGCCTGCTTTGAGGAGCCGTCCCATGACCATCGAAATTCCCACCCCCCTGCGTGTCTATACCGCCAACCAGTCGGCCGTCGCGGTCGACGCCGCCACCGTTTCTGAGGCCGTCTCCGCGCTTCTTAGCCGCTATCCCGAGTTCAGGAAGCATCTCTATACCCCCGACGGCAAACTGCGCTCCTTCGTCAACCTCTACCTCAACGACGAAGACATCCGTTATCTGCCCCAGCGCGAAGACAGCTCGGTTCGGCCCTCCGACACGCTCTCCATCATCCCCTCCATCGCCGGCGGGGGACTGGCCGTCCAGGCGGGCGCGCCTTCGGCGCAGGAATTTCGGCAGGCTCATCACAGCAGCGGGGCATTGCCGGAAGGGCGGGCGCGCTTCGCGCAAAAACGATAGCCGTCAGCACTTGCACCGCTCTGTCCCGCAGCCGCATCCTTAAGGAAGACTCATGGCCACCACCACCGAACCCGTCACCCTGCCCCAGCTTTCCAACGACGAAATCGCGCGCTACTCGCGGCACCTCATCCTGCCCGAAGTGGGGATGGAGGGCCAGCAGAAGCTCAAAGCTGCCAAAGTCCTCTGCGTGGGCACCGGCGGACTCGGCTCGCCGCTGGCCTTCTACCTCGCCGCCGCCGGCATCGGCACCCTCGGCCTCGTCGACTTCGACGTCGTCGACGCCAGCAACCTGCAGCGCCAGATCATCCACAGCACGAAGGACGTCGGCCGCCCCAAAATCGACTCCGCCGCCGAGAAGCTCACCGCGCTGAACCCGTTCCTCAACGTCGTTAAACACGAAACCATGCTCACCAGCCAGAATGCGCTGGAGATTATCCGCGACTACGACATCGTCGCCGACGGCACCGACAATTTCCCCACGCGCTATCTCGTCAACGATGCCTGCGTGCTCACCGGCAAGCCCAACGCCTACGGCTCCATCTTCCGCTTTGAGGGCCAGGCGAGCGTCTTCGCCACCGAGCAGGGCCCTTGCTACCGCTGTCTCTATCCCGAACCACCGCCGCCAGGCCTCGTACCCTCCTGCGCGGAAGGCGGGGTGCTCGGCATTCTCCCCGGCCTCGTCGGCATCATCCAGGCCACTGAGGTCATCAAGTTCATCCTCGGCAAAGGCGAGCCGCTCATCGGCCGCCTGCTCCTGGTCAACGCGCTCGACATGCGCTTCCGTGAGCTGAAGCTGCGCAAGAATCCCGATTGCCCGGTCTGCGGGACGCATCCCACCGTGACCCAGCTCATCGATTACCAACAGTTCTGCGGCATCGTCCCGGAGGCGAAAATGGCGCTTGTACAGAACGGCATTCCCCAGATGAGCGTGAAAGAACTCAAGCAGCGCCTCGACGCGGGCGACGATCTCTTCATCCTCGACGTGCGCGAGCCCTTCGAATTTCAGATTGCCCAAATCGGCGGGCATCTCATCCCGCTCAATGATCTGCCGAAGCGCATGAACGAGCTGAATACCGCGCAAGAAATTGTCGTCCAGTGCAAGTCCGGCGGACGCAGCCAGCGCGCTGCGGAGTTCCTCGCGAAGAACGGCTTCAAAAAGCTACACAACCTCGCCGGCGGCATCCTTGCGTGGTCCAGCGAGATTGATCCAAAGGTGCCGAAGTACTAAAAACGCGCGCCGGGCCTGCCTTTTTCTCGCTCGTGGATCACGAACATTCCTCTGGCCTTGTCCACGGAGCCACGCATTTCCGCATGGCCTTTCAGTGTCTGTCAATACACTTTTCGTTCGCCGCCCTGTGAATATCGTGGCCTTTTCCCGTTCATCGGCGCTGCGTATACTCCGGTTGCCTGGCAATGCTGACTATTTGTGTTTCCCCCCGCTAATCCTCTCGCGTTGCCCGGCGCACGGTGTCGGGGACCCCTATGGATTTATTTGCTCTTCGTCTGCTCTTCATCCTTATTTTTTCGGCTGCCTGCTGGTTCTTTCGCCCCTTCGGCATCAATCAGTGGACCGCCGCCGGCGTCGGCGCCATCCTCTCCGCGCTCATCATCCTCTTTGAGCTGCGAGTGCGCGCCCTCAGCCTGAAGCGTCTCTTCGGAGCCGTCATCGGCAGCCTGCTCGGCATCATCGGAGCCTTCCTCTTTTCTCTGGTCCTCCGCAACAGCCTGCCCGACGGCCAGACCCGCAGCCTCCTGCAACTCGGCGTGCTTCTGCTCATGACTTACATCGGCCTGGTGGTCGGTGCCAGCAAGGGAGACCTGCTCAACCTCGCGGCGCTCGGCGGGCTCTTTTCCGTCGAACGCGCCGGTAAGCGCAACATCAAAGTGATCGACACCAGCGCCGTCATCGATGGCCGCATCGCCGACATCGCCGAAACCGGCTTCCTCGAAGGCATTCTTGTCATTCCGGAATTCGTCCTGCGCGAACTGCAGATGGTCGCCGACTCCTCCGATTCCTCGAAGCGGCAGCGCGGTCGCCGCGGCCTCGATGTTCTCCAGCGCATGCGCGGCAATGCGCAGATCACGGTGCAGATCACCGAAGAAGACTTCCCCCAGGTGAAAGAAGTCGACCTTAAGTTGATCGAGCTGGCCAAACAACTCGAGGCCAAAATCGTCACCAACGATTTCAACCTGAACAAAGTCGCTCAGGTCCGCGGCGTCTCCGTGCTCAACATCAACGATCTCGCCAACTCGCTGCGCCCCGTCGTCCTCCCCGGCGAAAAAATGCGCGTCGTCATTATGAAAGAAGGCAAGGAATTCGACCAGGGCGTCGGCTACCTCGACGATGGCACCATGGTCGTCGTCGATCACGCCCGCCGCCTCATCGGCCGCTCTGTGGAGATTGCGGTGACCTCAGTGCTGCAAACCACCTCGGGCAAGATGATCTTCGGTCGTCTCGACGACAATTCGCGTCCTGAAGCGGTGCGCGCCTCGGTGGAAGTCTCGAATTCGTAAGCAGACGAGCGACGTCACACCCACGATTACGGAATTCTTACAATACAACGGGGCCTCGTGCCCTTAAGGTGAAAGCTGGAGCACTGGTCTTCTCATGTCCTCTCTCGTTGAGATTCCCGCCGCTACCGTTCGCGACGACTCCGAGTCGCTCGAGCAGACCCGCTCCGCGAAGCTCAATCTGATCTTCGCCGTCACCCTCACCCTCTTTCACATCGGCGCCATCGCTGCGCTCTTCTTTTTCAGCTGGAGTGCGCTCGCCATCTTCGCCGTTCTCTGGGTGCTCGGCCAGAACGTCGGCATCGCGATGAGCTACCACCGGCTGCTCACCCATCGCGGCTACATCACGCCCAAATGGGTCGAATACGCCATGGCTCTGTGCGCCACGCTGGCCCTGCAGGGAGGCCCCATCTACTGGGTCGCCGTGCATCGCATGCATCACCAACTCACTGACCGCCCAGGCGATCCGCACTCGCCTCGCGACGGCAAATGGTGGTCGCACATGGGCTGGATTCTCCACGGCTCCCTGCGCAATCGCAATCCGCTCCTCGCCCGCTACGTTCCTGACCTTACCAACGATCGCTTCTACCTGTGGCTCAGCCGCTGGCACTGGGTGCCCATCACCGTCGTTGGCATCGCGCTGTTCCTCATCGGTGGATGGTCCTGGCTCCTGTGGGGCATCTTCCTGCGCATCACGCTCGGCCTGCACGCAACGTGGCTGGTCAACTCCGCCACGCATATGTGGGGTGCGCGCCGCTTTGCCACGCGCGACGATTCGCGCAACAACTGGTGGGTTGCGCTCATCACCGGCGGCGAGGGCTGGCACAACAACCATCACGCCCATCCCGTTTCCGCCAGCCACGGCATGGCCTGGTATGAACTGGACTTCAACTACTGGGGCATTCGCATGTTGGGCTGGATGGGCCTGGCGAAGCGCATCAAGGTCCTCGGCGCTGACGGTGGGCCGGCGCGCATTCTGCATCCCTGATTCCATCTTTCTTTGGTTCCCCGCCGGGCTGGCCCGCTGCTACACTCACCGGGATGATCCTCAGGAAACCTGTACGTCTTCTCGTCCTCCCGTTCCTTCTCACACTCGGGTGCGCCCAGAACACCCCTCCTCATCTATTCTTTCGCGTGACCCTCGACCCCGGCATGCAGCCCGCTTCGGGGCGACTGCTCATCTTCCTCGAACCGGGCAGCGGCGCAACCCACGTGGGCGCGAACGAGTTCAGGCCCTCCGCGACTTCCATCGCCGCCAAAGAAATTTCCGGACTCCAGCCCGGTGCCTCCATCGACGTTGATGTCGATAACGTCGCGTTTCCAGCGCCCTTCTCCGCACTCAAGCCCGGAACCTATCAGGCCCAGGCCATCCTGGATGTACGGCACACATATGCCTACGACGGTCCCGCAGCGGGCGACCTGGAAAGCGCCGTCGTTCCCCTCGCTGACTGGACTCCCGGCTCCGGCAGCGAGCCCACCTTCGCGCTGAACCACGTCATGGAGGCGCCTGCGCCACGCCCGCTTCCGTTGAAACCCGAAGAGCTGGCCGCGGCCGAAAAGGCCACCACGCCGGTCGACTTCGTCAGTCCGGCCCTCACTGCTTTTTCCGGACGCGAAACCCACATCCGCGGCTGGGTCGTCCTGCCTCCCGGCTACGCCGAGCATCCCCGCGAGCATTACCCCACCATCTACTGGACCCACGGCTTCGGCGCGAAGCTCGAAACCATTCGTCCCTCCGCGCTCCTGACCGCCAACCGCATGAACGCCGGCAAAATGCCGCCCATGATTTGGATCTTTCTCGACGAATCGCTCGCCACCGGCACGCACGAGTTCGCCGACTCTGTGAACAACGGCCCCTGGGGTCAGGCCTTAACGACGGAATTCATCCCCTGGATCGAAGCGAAGTATCGTATGGACGCAAAGCCCAGCGGCCGCTTCCTCGAAGGCCACTCGTCCGGCGGATGGGCCACGCTGCAACTCCAGGTCAACTATCCGAAGATTTTCGGCGGCACCTGGTCCACCTCTCCTGACCCCAGCGACTTCCACGATTTCACCGGCATCGACCTCTATGCGCCGCATGGGAACGCTTACCACCGCTCCGACGGCACGCTGTACCCCATCGTGCGCGATCACGGCAAGGTCGTCGCAACCTTCGAAGAACTCACCCACCAGGAAGAGGTCATCGGCTCGTATGGCGGCCAGGTCGCCTCCTTCGAGTGGGTCTTCTCGCCACGCGGGGCCGATGGCCGCCCGCTGGAAATGTTCGATCGCAGCACTGGCGACATCCACCCGGAAGTCGTTGCATACTGGCGCGATCACTACGACCTGGCGCACATTGTCGAAACCAACTGGGCCACCCGCGGGCGCGACTTGAAAGGAAAGATCCACCTCATCGTCGGCACCGCGGATACCTTCTACCTCGACGGCGCCGCCCACAAATTCGAAGCGGTGCTAAACCATCTTGGCGCCGATCCGCACTTCACCTACCGCGAGAACCGCACTCACTTCGACCTGTACGAGGAAAACGGCGACCGTATGGCCATGATGGACGAGATCGCCTTGCAGATGTACGCTGTCGCACGTCCGGCGGCGCACTGGTCTCTGCCGGCGGGCGAGCCGCCCATTCTGCACCCGTAGCACCATGAGCGATCCGCGCTTGCCGCCGAATGCCACAACCAGCCGGCCGATGATCGTCCCGGTTGCCGCCGCGTTCTCCTGCATGGCGACCGTCCTTGCCCTCCTCATCGGATCGTCGCTGCTGATCTCCGGAACCCTCCCCGATCGCGTCTGGAACCTCAATCCACGCGCTCACATCGTCTTCTCCCTGCATCCAAAAGCCTTCGGAGCGCTTCTGCTCATCGTCGCCCTCGTCGCGGCAATCACGGCGGTCGGCCTGCTGCGCCGCCGTCGCTGGGCCTGGCTGCTGGCTCTGGCAACGTTCGCCGTCAACGGCCTCGGCGATCTGGTCAGCCTTCTCGTCCTGCGTGACTGGCTTAGAGGTGGATCGGGCGTTCTGATTGCAGGCTTCTTCCTCTTCCTGCTGCTGCGACCCAGCGTCAGGGCATACTTCGCCCGACCCGCTTAGCTACTGCTTCTCCGCCCACGCCTCCAGCTGTTGCGAATCGCCCATCGCCCCCGCCATCATGGGCTCCACCAGGTCGTGGATCGCCAGCAGCGGTACGGGCCGGCCAATCGTTTCCGCCGCGGTTTCTCCCGGGAAGCGCACCATCAGCATCGGCTTCGGGTCGAAATGTCCATGGCTCGACGCCAGCTCGTCTTCCTTCGTCCATCCATAGCTGTTCCGCCACAGGCCGACCCGCCAGCTGTGATCCGAGGAGAGAATCACGGTCGTCCGTCCTTCCGCGCCGCTGGCCGCTATGTCGTCCATCATCTGCCCCAGAATTCGATCCGACAGCGCGAGGTTATCGATGTAACTCCCGCCCAATTCAATGCGCCTCGTCTTCCGGTTGTAATGGCCCGGGGGGTGGGGCAGCGGCAGGTGCACGAAGCACAGGTCGACCTCCCGGTCGCCAATCAGTGCATCTCCGGCGCGCACCGCGCCCAGTTCGTCGAGCGGCGTAGACCCGGCCGGCGCAACTGCTGCCGCAGACCCGTGCCCAAACACCCGTTGCCAGTCTGCCACGAGCGGTGCAGCCACATTCTGCAGCGTGCTTTTGTCTCGGGAAAAATGATCCGGCAGCGGCGGCAAGTCCATCCAGCAAAAATCCAGCTGGTCCTTCAAAATGCGGCAGTAGGGGTTGTATTCGCCGATCGCTCCCGTCGTCCATCCCGCCCGCCGCGCATCGGCGAAAAGCGTCCGGTTGCCGTCGAATCGCTGCCACGGCGCTTGCTTTGCGGTCCGGTACAGCATCCATCCTGAGGCCGTGGCCCGTACCTGATTAATGGGCTCCCCGAGAAAAATCGACGGGATCACATCCTCCGTAAAAAACCCGTCCGGCTCCACGTCGGAGAAAGTCACGCTTTCCCCGCGCAGCTTGTCCAGATTCGGTAGCTCCAGCCCTGGGAAGCGATGCACAAACACCTGGTCGTACGACATCTCGTCGAACAGCAGCCACACCACCCGCTGGTGTGGAGTCGTCGCCGCCGGCAGCGGTTTCTGAAATTCTTCCTGGTCCCGCGCTTGGTGCGCAAAACCCGCGGCCACCAGCGCTGGAATCATCCAGAAAATGCAGAACCCCACCAGCAGTGTGCCAAAACGCAGCACCCGCACTGTCCAGAAATACCCTCGCACCGATGCCAACCAGAGAATGACCAGCAGCCCCGCCACCACCAAAAATGCGCGCCCTGTCGTGATCTGCTGCCACCACAGCACCTGCGCGACGATCGCCCCTGCCACCGCGCGCGCCGCCAGCAACCCGAACCAAAGCGCCCACAGCACCACGCCAGCACTTCTGCGGGGTTCAGTCGACCCGCTCAGCCGCTCCAGCACATGCACCACCACCATGGCCAACAGCGAGAGCGCGGCCAGATCCACCGCCAGCGCCCACGCCACAGTCGTCAGTGGCAGCAGCCGGTGATATTGATCGATGTGCGTCCGGGAAAGCGCAGTCCACAGCAGCCCCGGCGCCAGCAGGATGGCCGCCCCCGCACCTTCCAGCCAGCAGCGCGCCCATGAACTCAGACCAGGATTTGTCGAGTGTATCCGCACCCGCCTCGCCGTTACCTTGCCTGCAGCAGGAACAGGATGCGGCCATTCGGCAGCGCATCGCGCAACACAACCGTAAAGTGCCGCTCCGCCGCGCTCACAAACGCGGCCTCATCCAGGTGCCCGTACAGCTCGTCGCGCCCGCGCACCAGATCCGCGAACCGCGGATCGCGCGCCGGCACCCATTCCACAATCGCCCAGCTCGTGGTCAGTTCGCGCAACAGTCCGGCAATCTCCTGCATTGGGATCTGCTCCGACAGCAGCAGGTGATGGATCAGTCCTAGCATCATCACGCAGTCAAAGCGCCCTCGCGATCGATCCAACAGCGCCAGGCTCTCCGCATTACGCCACCCCGCGGCCGGCGTGGGCCGCGCCGGATTCGCGATCAGCGGCGCGATATCCAGATCCCGCCGCCGCGCCTCACGCCAGTTCTCCTCCGTTGCCTGCAAGTCCGTATCCCAGGCCACCACGTTCGCGCCGCACTCCGCCGCAATGCGCGAATACACCCCGCTGTTCGCTCCCAGATCCAGTACATGCTTTGGCTGCGCAGCCGTCAGCGCCTCCCGCACAAACTGCCGCTTCAGCTTCTGATCTTCCACGCTGTAGTGGTCGGCCGAGGTCGCATACCCGCTCCAACGCGACGGGTGCCGCCCGGACTGCAGCCCCTTCTCAACACGCCGCAGATGTCCCCGCAGCCCGCCCAGATTGCGCAGCAGCACCGCAAGCGCCACCTCCTCGTTCTGCCGCACCCGAGTGTCCTGCGCGCTCTTTGCGCCGTCTTTTTCCAGCATCAGCGGCATCGTCACCAGTGAACGGAACGGCTCCCTCCATCGCTGCCACCGGCTCAGGTGCGGCGCCAGATCTGCCGGCTCGTAGCCGTCGCGCTTCTGCATCGACGCCGACAGCGGCCATCCCAAATACTGATGCGCCACCAGCGGCAGCAGGAAGGTCCGCACGAACTGCCCGTACGCCAGCCACAGCGGGCTCGCCGGATCGCGCTCCTCCACCGACAGCACGTCCACAAAAACCGGCCGTGGGCCGCGGAACAACACGTTTAGCGGCGTTGCGTCCTTCAGGATCAGCCCCTGGTCCAGCAATCCCTCGCACAGATCCAGCGTCAGATCCGCGGCTGCAATCCACGCGCTCGGTGTCCACTCCCACGGATAGGAAGGAAAGAAGACCCGTGGATGCTCCAGGGTCAGATCGCCATCTTCATGGGGCAGGAAGCGCGTTGCAATCAGCCGTCCCTGCGCGACCCACTCCTGCGCCGTCTTCGACTGCAGGAACCGGAGCGCCGCCCCGGCGTGTTCGGGATGGACTTCGCGCAGAACACGATCCCCGGCTATGCGCAGGGAGCCGGCAGGATCGCGAAAGGTTTCGAGCCTCAGCTCGGCTGTCGCCATTACTCGCTCGTTTCGGGCTGTGCGCTCTTTTCTGTCTCGGCTTTCTCTTCCGGCGAGTTCATGCGGAACAGACGCCGGATTTTGGAACGCAGGATGAACAGCCCTCCGGCCAGCATCGACCCTCCCACCTGGACCGCCAGCAGACCCGAGCCCGGATCCACATAGCCGTACGCCGGTTTGCTCAATGCCGCGAGCAATACCATCAGTTCAATCGATGCGAGTGCCACGAGGGCGGTGCGGCGAACAATGTGCACGGAAAACCCTGCCTCCCTTGGTACAAAATCTGAGCAATCTAATGTAGACGCGGCAGGCCCCAAAAAGTTGCGATTCGGCCGGGCGTATCTCCACCCCGCTCTTCAGGCTTGCACGAGGATATGAACCGGGTCAAGATTACGTTCTCCCACTCTGGTGGCATCCTCCCTAACCCGTGCTCTCTGTGTCACCTGGGGACGATTGGTTTCCCCTCGCCCCGCCCGGCAGCTACAATCAGGCCTGACGCCCGCGACCGACATGACCGCTCATCTCGAATCCGCCCTTGTTGCCAATCTCCAGACCGCCGCTCAGCAAGCCGGTCTGGTCGTCCTCTCCACCGATACCGGGTCCGACTTCAACGGCCATCCCACCACGCGTTTTCGCCTCGCCACTACGGCCGCGGCGCCCGCTGAGCGCACCCTCCTGCTCGAGCTCAGCGAGGCCTTCGACTTCCATAAGCCTGAGTTGCTGCCCGAGATGACCACGCACCTGCGCGAAGCTGCCAACCGCCTCCGCAACCCGCGTCCTGATGCCTACGTCACCCTCGCCGGCCTGCCCGTTAGCTTCAGCCACTTTGCCTGGCCTTTCCATCGCTCCACTTCCGGGGCCGACACTTTCATCGTCCACGGCACCCTCCATCTCGAAGACGGCGCGCAATCACCGCTCCACGCCCTGGTTTCTGCCAGCATGACCGTTACCTTCGCGGAAATCGTTCCCGCGCCCGAGCAGCCGTACGCTGAGACCTTCATTTACAATGCCGTCCGCAAGACTCTCGACCGCGGCCAGCTCGAGCTCCTCAAGAGCGGCAATCGCCAGCCCGTCCCCGTTACCACCCGCTACTACAGCCGTTGGCAGAAGAAATTCTTCTTCACTGACACGAACGACGAAAGCCGCATGGATTTCCTCACGCTCAAGGTTTACTGGCTCTCCGGCGTCCTCGGGGCCAATCAACCGGTCTGGATCGCCGACCCGCGCGACGCGCAGTATCTGAACACCACTGCGTCCGAGCTTTCCCGCGTGGGCGCCGACCTCGCGCGCCAGGGCCTGCTCGCCCTCGACGGCGAATACGCTTCTGCCACACCCTCGCTCCTCGACCGTGCCGAGGAATATCACGCCAAGCTCGCCGCGGCTCTCGCCGTCACGCGCCCCACCTTCAACGAGGAAATGCGCGCCGGCCACACCAATATGTAGCGCGCCGCCAGCGCTCCTGGTCGCCCGGCGAATCCTCCGCCGCCTCCCGTGACCCTGGTCACCGACAGAACCCGCGCCCGGGCGTAGGCATGAGATGGCCGCACACCCGTCCACGGCGCCGCATCGGAGGGCCGCACCATGCCCGAAACATTACAGGCCCAGTCTGTCCAGGAAAAATCGCAACGCCCCGATTCCGGCCTCGCCAGGATTTTTCAGGGCCTCGCCTTTATGGCGTTTTGGATCGCCTTGCTCTTCGTCTCCGCCGGAACCACGCACTGGCTTCGCGGCTGGATTTGCGCCGTCACTTATGGCGTCACCATGCTGGCCATGGGTTTTATCGTCTCGCGCATCAATCCCGCTCTGATGCCGGCTCGTGCAAAATGGCGGCGTCGCGATGCCAAGCTCTCCGACAGGATCATCCTCGCCATCTACTTACCTCTATCCATCCTCCAGCCCGCGATTGCTGCCCTCGATGCGGTCCGTTTTCGCTGGTCGCCCATGCCGTTCTGGACCCTTTATCCGGGCTTGGCTATCTTCTTCATCTGCGTCGTGCTGATCGGGTGGGCCATGGCTGTGAATCCCTGGGCTGAAGCCTCGGTTCGGATTCAGTCCGACCGCGGCCACCAGGTGGTCCACTCCGGTCCCTACCGTTTCGTCCGTCATCCCATGTATGTCGGCATGATCCTGATGTATCTCGCGGTGGCGTTGATGCTCGGCTCCAACTGGGCGCTTGCCCTTGCCGGCTTCATGGCTGTCATCCTGATCGTCCGCACCGCCCTTGAGGATCGCACCCTGCAACGCGAGCTGCCTGGCTATCGTGAATTCACAGGCGTTACCCGCTGGCGTCTGCTGCCGGGAATCTGGTAAGCATTGTCCGTCTTAGACCCTCGCACACAACAGCCATCCCGATCATCCCTCGGCCGCAGTGTCGCCTCTTTGCTGCAGGCTACGGGCTACGCGCTACAGGCTACCGGCTGTCATCACGGCTGCGCATAATAGCCGTTGATCGCGCGCACCTTCACCCCAGGCTTATCGACCTTCACCGCCAGATCGTGCCAGGTATTCGGCGCGTCCGGCCTTTGCGGATCGAAGGTCATCGAATACCACGCCGACGCGTCGTTGGCGCACTTCTCAATCTCGCCCGTGACGTCGTTACTGCCCGCCAACACGATGCCCCCGGAATGCGTCGCGAAAACCTGCAGCGCCAGATCGCCCGGATCCGACTTGGTCGGCTTGGTCACCGGCTTCAGGAAGCTCTCCCACAAAAAAGTGCGCGAGCTGGCTGCATCCGTCGTCCCCAGCGGGTCAACCGCATACAAGGTAATGCCCGCCTCTCGCAGCGTGCTCGAGAGGCCCACGATCGCGCTGAAGAAATTGCGCTGCTGCTGCGGGCTGATGATCACGTTGGGATTGTCGAAAATCGGCCATCCTGGCCCGATCCATACCACCAGCTTCCGGCCCTCTGCGTGGCCCAGATACTCACCCAGACCTCCCAGTGCTTTCAGCGAAATCTCCAGTCGCTCTTCCCCACCGTAGAACCCCGCCGAGCGCGGAATATCGCGCAGGGAGCCTTCCTTCTGATGCAGCGTATCGGCCAGCTTATTGCCGTCGCTCGAGATGTCCGTCACCTGGCTCAGCCCTGAGTCCGTCAGCATATAAACACCGGCCGGAGTCGCCAAATGCCCGCCGTTGCTGCGCAAAAAGTTTTCGATCTGCGTGCGCACAATGCTGACGGTGCTGAAATTCGCGTTCACATCGTCGATCAGCAGAATGAGCGCCTGGGGATCGTTGTTGGGTGCATCGATCTCGTGCGCCACAAACGAACGAATCGCCGCCGGCTGCTTGTTATCGAGCAGCGTGAAATCTTCCTGCTTCAGACCACGGATCGCATGACCCGACTTGTCTGTCACCACCACATCCAGCGTCATCGGACCTGAAGACGCGACCGGCGCTGGCGTGGCCACGGGAGGAACATCGAGCGGCTTCTGCGCCAGCGCGCTCGCTCCACAACACACAAAAACGAGACAGAGTCTCCACTGCGCCCGCATCTTTACCTCCTGCGCCCGCAAACGCGATTCATTATGGCAGACGCAATCCTCGCCGCGTGTGGAGGGAAGAACGGGGCTACTGCGGCTGTCCCGCCTGCCCCGTCCCGCTTTGTGGCGGACTCGACGGCTGCGACGGCTGTTGGGGTGTGGACGGCTGCGGGGCCGGTTTAGTCTCATCCGCCGGAGCCTTCCCCTTCGGAGCAGCCGGTTGTGACGCTTCGCCCGTCTGTCCGGTGGCCCCAGGCGGCGGGGGTGCTTCTCCTTCGTGATACGCAGCTCGCGTCGCACGATGCATCGCCTGGCCTGGTGGCGGAGCCAGGTTTTCCGCTGTCAGCGTCACCTGATTGACCACCGAGGGATCGTCGCGCAGCTTCACGTAGAGCTGCCCACCCTCCGGATGCGGTACCGGCAGCACATAACCTGGAAACCCATCCGGCACTTCCACCGGATGATCGAACGCCGGATCGCTGGCGACCGAATCCACCAGAAACAGATTCGATCCGCTCAGCCTGCATTGTTCGTCGGCGCCCGCCGGGCACTTCAGATCGTGCAGCTCCGGCAGACGCACCAGCGTCGCCAGTGGCTGCCAGTCTCCAGCCGTGCCACTCTCCACGATGCGGAACTTCAGCGGCCCAAACGCCGAACCGCCAAATGCCTTCGCCGGATCCAGCGTCGCCAGCGCCACCTGTGCGTTCTCCAGCGTCATGCCGCCGTTATCCAGGCTCAGCGTCGTCGAAAATGCCTCGTCCTCGGTGGCCACTTCAATTTGCTCCGCGCGCCGGAAGGTCGCCGGTGACTGCGCCCGCACGCTGAACGTCAGCTTCGCATCCTGCGGCAGTTCGTCCTGGTTCGCCAGCTGAATATTGCTCCCCGTGCTCGACGCCGAATCCTGCACGCTCTTTCCGATCAGCGCAACTCCCGGACGCGGCGCGCCCACCGCGACATCCACCGTCATCGCCCGCCCGTCGGTCAGCGTCACTTGCGCCTTGCTGGATTCGCCCTGCTTCAGCTTCGCGGCGTCCTTCGCTTCCTTCGCCACCATCGGCAGCTCATCGCTGCCCATCGTTGGATCGATCTTCCCCGGCGTGAATGTCACCCCATCCAGCGTCAGGTTCGCCACATCTTCCAGCGTGCTGCCTTTCAGCATCCCCTGCGCATCGCCGGCGTGCAGCGTAAAGCTGTCCAGATGCCCGGCCGCCGCATACGCGCGCAGCGGAATCGTCTGCGCCGTCACCGTCCCGTACTGCTTCACCTCCAGCTGCAGTGGACCCGGATGCGCCTCTTTCAGCGGCAGCTGCACTGCAACTTCATCCATGCCCGTTGCCTTCCAGTCGGCCTTCAGCTCCTTGCCTGCCGAATCCTTGACCAGAATCGTGTCTACGCAGCTCGCATCGTCGGTCGACAGATGAATCGTGTCCTCGCGCCCCACAATCAGCCCCTCGCGATCCGCCGCTGCCAACTCCCAGTGCTGCGCATGCGTGTTCTCGAGCCGGAACTGCGGCCCATCGTACTTCTCGAATCCCCAGTACCCGTGCAGCGACGCCTCGATCGTGTTCCCGAAATCGCTCGCGCTCAGGTCCTTCGCTTCCAGTTCCAGCCCGCCCTTTTCCGCGTCCGGCTTCACCGCCTCATCGATCGTCTTGCCATCCTTCTTCTTCAGTCGCAGCGTCATCTCATGCGTGTAGCCGGTCGAGAACACCAGCGGCGCCCCATCCACGGCCAGTACCAGCGAATTTTTCTCCGCGCAATAATTCTGCTTTGAATCCACCGGATGCAGCGGCGGAGGCTGCGCCGCCTCAACCGCCGGCAGCGCCGTCACCAGCACCGATTTCGGATTATGAAACGACGGCGGCGTATTCAGCACCAGCGCGATCTGCTCGCCCTGCTGCGTCGCCAGCGCCGGAATGTACTGATATTGCGCCGTGTGGAACGTGTCGAGGATGCGCGCAATATCCATCACTGACCCGACATAGGGGCTGTAGAACCCGTAGCTCGCCTGCGGTGTATAGCTCAGTTGCATCGCCAGATCGCCCGCCGGCCCCGCTGTCAGCGCTTCCACGATCGATTCGCTGTGCCCATCGTTCAGGATCTGCGCCTCCTGTCCCTGCATCAGGCACGCCGCCTGCAGCTCCGGAATCCGGTCCAGGCACTTGTCGTCGATCTTCATCCCCAGGCTGCGCGCCAGCAGCGGCGCCGCATCCTTCAGCCTGGCTGGGTCCGTCGCGCTGATCTCCCGCACCGCCGCCAGATACGTATCCAGCCGCGAGCGATCCAGCATCGCCTGATTCAGATCCTGCGACGCGCGCACAAACGATCCCGGCTTGCCCCGCACCGCGCCCACCAGCGTGTGAAAATCCCCGCCTGTCTCCGGCGCAAGAAAAATCAGCACCTGCTGCGCGCCCTCCGGCACTGTCACCGTCAGCCCTTCGCCGCTCGTCTTCCTGTCCCAGGTCTCCTGCTTGAAAAACCAGTTCTCCGGCGGTGGATTCGTCGACCCGCGCAGAAACGCTGCGACCATCAGGTAGTGCGCCGCCTGGCCCGCAGGCAAGTCCGCCTTGATCCATACGCGATCGCCTGCCACCAGGTTCGGCACTTCCGCGATGGGCAGCGTTCTGCCCGCTCGCGTGACCTTCACCTCGAGCTTCGGCCCCGTTAAATCGAAGGGCGCCGCATCGGCCCACGCCGATGCCACTGCCACCACGCACACCGCCACTGCCAGAAGGGGAGTAAAACGTCGAATTGCCATATCAGTAACTATTTTAGGCCGCAATCGGGCGGAAAGAGATCGTGAAATTTCCGCGTATGGATTTGCTGACGCAATCCCAATGAAAAGGTTGTTTGCATATAAGGATGCCTGCGTATTACCGCAGACACCGCAGCTACGTTTCGCCAGCCCTTCGTCCCAGCAGCCTTCCGCTCGTAGCCGTTTGCTAATCGCTTTTCGACCTTCGTTTTTTGCTAAACGCCTTTCGCAAACAGCTTTTTGCCGTTGCGCCGAGGCCCCTGTCTTCCTCCCGAACTTAAGAATTATTTCCCCCCTCCTCGCCCTTTTTGCCAGCACCAGTGTGACAAAACTTCTCGTTTCTCCTCAAACCGTGCCGCCAGCCGCAAAATTCGCACTTTTTCTTTCCAGGGAGAACAACCAACTATGCCCCTCCCCGCATTTTGCATAAGTTCGGCTCATGTAATTCGGCTGGACCGGCCCTCGTAGTTTCACACCCACAATTGAGGAGACCAAACGCATGCAACACCTGAGATTCCTTGCGGCCTCGCTTTTTGCCGCCCTCGCCGCCACCACCGCCATATCCACCAACGCGCAAACCGCCTGGGTCAGCACTGCTACCCAGGGCATCTCCGTTTCACAGCTCGCTTCCGCAGCCGACTACGGCCCCACCGATCCTCAACAGACCATCACCGTCCGCGTCGCGCTCAAACTGCAGAACCAGGCCGCGCTCAACACCTATATCGAAAACATCAACAACCCCAGCAACGCCCTCTACGGCCAGAGCCTCACGCCCGCGCAGTTCGCCGCCGCCTACGCTCCCAGTTCCGCGCAGGCGCAGCAAGCGGTCAGCTATCTCCAGAGCCAGGGCTTTGAAAACGTAACCGTCGAGCCGAACAATCTCCTCATCAGCGCTGACGGCACGGTTGCTCAGGCCTCCGCCGCCTTCAACACTCCCATCGAACAGTTTGCGCAGTTCGGCAACCTCGTTTACGGCAATACGGCGCCCGCGCAGGTGCCGGCGTCGCTCGGTTCGATCGTCGGCGCCGTCCTCGGCCTCAACACCATCGGCCAGATGAAGCCCACCATCGTCACGCAAGCCTCGGTGAGCGCCCCGCAGTATGCCGTCAGCTACACTCCGCAGAATTTCTGGCAGGTCTACTCCGCGACCGGCGTGCCCGCTGCGTCCAAAGCCACCATCGCCGTCATCGCCGAAGGCGACCTGACCGGCGTTCTCAGCGACTTCAAAGCCGCCGAATCCAGCTGGGGATTTCCATCCTTCCCCGTCACCGTCGTGCCCGTCGGCATCGCCAGCACTGACACTTCGGGCGCCGATGAGTGGGATCTCGACACGCAGTACTCCACCGGTATGGCAGGCGGCCTCGTCAAGCATCTCTATCTCTACGACTCCACCTCGATGACCGACTCCGATCTCGCCCTCGCCTTCAGCCGCTGGGCCACCGACGACAAGGCGCGAATCGCCAATGCTTCCTTCGGCGAATGCGAAATCTTTCCCTACCTCGATGGCTCCATGCTCGCCGACGACGAAGTCTTTGCCGAAGCCGCCGCGCAGGGCCAGACTCTCTTCTCCTCGACCGGCGACACCGGCTCCTTCTGCCCCGCTGAAGTCGGCGAGAACGGTGTTCCTGCAGGCGTCCCCATGGTCAACTATCCGGCCACCTCGCAGTACGTCATGGGCGTCGGCGGAACCACGCTGCTCACCAACTCCGACGGCAACTACGACGTCGAAGTCGCATGGTACGCGGGTGGAGGCGGCATCAGCCAGTTTGAGTACTCGCCCTACTGGCAGACCGCGGCCAACATCCCCAGTTCCCAGCTCAGCTCCAAAGGCATCCCCGACATCGCCATGGACGCCGATCCCGAATCCGGCGCCAACGTTTACGTTAACGGGGCATGGGAAGGCGTCGGCGGCACCAGCCTCTCCTCGCCGTTGGCCGCTGGTGTCTGGGCGCGCATGATCACTGCGAACCCCAAACTGGGCTTCGCGCCCATCACCTACTACAGTCTTTATGACGGAACCGGCGTCGTCGGCAGCTATCCCGAAGGCGGCTTCCACGACATCACCCTCGGGGCAAACGGCCTCTACACCGCTCTGCCTGGCTGGGATTACACCACCGGCCTCGGCACTCTCTGGGTCAACCAACTCTACGCTGACCTGCAGAAGCGCTAGCTCCTCACCTCGCGTCTAACCCGGCGCAGAAAACCAGCGCAGGGGGACCGCAAACCGCGGTCCCTTTGCCGCTGCGGCCTTCAATGTATTCCCGCATTGACGCGCAGGGCGGCCTTGCGTCGCGTCTTCGAACGCTGAACGCTGAACGCTATTCGCTCATTTTCCCGGCCCAATGATCCTGAACTCCCCGCCGCAGTGCATCAGGCTCATCAGATACAGCATGCCGTCGTAATACCGGCTCTGCCCCGAGGGAATCTTCGTGTTCCACAGCGCCTCGGTGAATAATCGCTCCCGTTCCCGATCGGTCGCCGCCAGACCCGCTACCGCATTCGTCCCCACCAGCCCCTCCGGATGCTCCTCGTGCGTTACGCGCGGACTCGGCGTCTCCGGTTTGCCGTCCAGCGTGTACATCGGTCCATAGGTTTCCATGCCCTGCGACTCGAAAAACTTCTGGATGTGATCGCTCAGCGCCTGTTCCGCCGGCGCCTTGTGCCACCACGACCAGTCCACGCTCCAGTTGCTCGCCACCCGCCACGCGTCGTAGCCGAACACGCTCGCCCGCCGCGCAAACGGCCCCTCCATCGGCGTCGCGTCGAAGTTCGCATAATCAGGCGCGAGCCCTGTCTCCGCATTCGCTGCCTTCGGAAAAAACGCCCGGCTCGCCTCCGCCGCCCGCGCCCAGAACGCGCGATCCTCCGCAGGCCCCCAGCGCGCCCATAACTCATAGAACGCCGGCAGATGATACGAAGGATCCGTGAATGGATGCGGCATCGTCTCCGGCACGAACTTCACCATCGGCGGATCCTGATTCATCTCCGCGCCCACGCTGTGCGGCCCGCGCGGCCCTGGCGCCGTGATCGTCTCCCGATGCACCATCGCCGTCAGCAGCTTCTCCGCCTGCGCGCGATAGTCGTAGATCCCCTCGCCGCCCGGCCACCGATTCGCCGCGAACAGCAATGCCATCGCAAAATACGATTCGCCATCCGGCGCCGCCCCCTCCGAGTTGTGCGTCCCATCCGCTTTGCACGACCACGCGAAGTACTCGTAACTCGGCGCCTTGGGGTCCGCGATGTACATATACGTCATCGCCCAGTTCCAGAGTGCGTCGAACTCCGCCTTTTTGTTCAACTCGACCGTGATCATCATCCCGTACGACATTCCCTCCGTCCGCACGTCGTGATTCGCCCAATCCGTCACATACATCAGCGGCCCATTCGCATTGCTTCCCGCTGCAAACGCAATCGCCTGCGTTTGCGGATCGCCGTGAAAGAGTTGCTGGTAAGCCGCATCGATCTTCGCCCGAATCTGCTTTTCCGAATGCCCGTCTTCTTTGAACAGATTTCGATAATTCCCCGTCGCGTACGCGCCATTCCCATCGCTGAGCGCTGTCTGCGCTTGCCCCGCAGATCCGCACGCAATCGCCGCACCCAGCAGCAAGACAATCCCAGCCCTGCTCGTCAGCAAACCCACCTCCCTGCAGCTTTCAACAGAGTAGACTTTCACATCGTGGCGCAAACGCGCCGCTACGCCCCAATGCGCTTTCTCCTTTTGCCGCTCGCCCTCCTTCTCATCACCCCGCTCCACGCCCAGGACGTCCACGTTCGCGTCTCCCCCGACGTGAAGACCGGCATCGAAGGCACCACCGAATTCCCCACCATCCAGATGGCGCTCGACCATCATGCCTGGCCCGGTCGCGGCGGTCGCGTCTTCATCGAGATCGCGCCCGGTACGTATCATGAGCGCCTCAACATCACGCAGAACCACCCCAACATCACGCTTCTCGGCACCGGCCACGCGCCCGAAGACGTCGTCATCACCAACAGCCTGAATGCCAAACAAGCTGGTGGCACCTTCTTTACGGAAACCGTCGAGGTCAACGGCGCCGGTTTCGAAGCCGACAATCTCACCTTCGAAAACACCGCCGGCAACACCGGTCAGGCCGTCGCCATCGCTGTTCGCGCCGACCGCGCCGTCTTCAAACACTGCCGCTTCCTCGGCTATCAGGACACGCTCTTCGCCGACTACGGCCGCCAGTACTACGTCGATTCGTATATCGAGGGTGCCGTCGATTTCATCTTCGGCAACGCCGCCGCCGTCTTCGACCATGTCGAGATTCACTCCAACGGCCCTGGCTACCTCACCGCGCAGTCCCGCACCTCCGCCGATCAAAAAACCGGCTACGTCATTTTTTCGAGCAAAGTCACCAACAGCCTCGACTCCGCTCCCAACGCCCATTCCACCGGCATCTTCCTCGGCCGTCCCTGGCGTCCGTATGCCCGCGTCGTCTATATCGATACCGAATTGCCCGCGGAAATCCGCCCTGAAGGATGGAACAACTGGGGCAAAACCACCAACGAGCAAACCGCCTTCTTCGCGGAATACCGCAGCGCGGGTCTAGGCGCGAACCTCTCTGCCCGCGTCCCCTGGTCCCACCAGCTCACCGCCGCCGAAGCCCGCAAGTTTTATCCGCGCGTTTTTCTTGCCGGCACCGACCACTGGAACCCCATCGCCTCCGCCGCCCAGCTTCCCTGAACGTCCGCGCCGAAGACCCGGCTCTTGACGCTACCAAGGTACTCCGGTACATTGGTACCAATGCAAAGCGAACCCAAACCCGAGCAATCCGAACCCGTTGAGGTCGAACGCGTCCAGACCGGCGTCCGCATCGAAAAGCGCATCCTCAAGGTCCTCAAAGCCGTCGCCGAGCTGAAGGACCTCACCCTCGGCGACCTTCTCGAAGGCATCGTCCTCCACGCCTTCGAAGGCAAAGCCCCGTTTTCGGCGCCAACCCTCAAAGAGATCGAGCAGTTTAAAAAGCTCTACGGACTCACCCTGCGCGCCACCGACAGCCACCACCTTCACGAACGCAGCGAGCATCCGCACACGAAGGCCCGCAGCCAAAGATCACGCAAATGAATCCAGCCCTGCTCGCCCTCACCCTCGCTCTCCCGCTCCTCACCACCTCACAAACGACGGATACCATGCAGACCCCACCCCAAGTCGCGCACGTCAGCAACCGCTTCCACTTTCAGCTCTCCGCTCCCCTCGCCCGCGTCGCCCCGCTTTTCGGTCCGGAAGGCGAGCGCTGCTGGGCCGGCCAGCACTGGGACCCGCACTTCCTCTACCCGCAGCCCGCCGCCGACACCGTGGGCGCGGTCTTCACCATCCAGCGCGCCCCGCACAACAGCCTCTGGATCACCACTGTCTTCGATCTCGCTGCCGGCAGGATGCAGTACGTCTCCGTCGTCCCCGGCGTGCTCATCAGCCTCATCGACGTCCGCCTCACGCCCATCGACGCAACCCGCACCGCCGTCGAGGTCACCTACGCGCGCACCGCGCTCGACCCCTCCGCCAGCGACGAAGTCACCGCCATGGGAACCAGCGACCGCGACAGCGGCCCGCACTGGCAGCACGCCATTGAAACCTGCCTCAACCCGCAACCCGGCAAAGCTGCCGCGAGCGACCACCCATAAAGGCTATTGCCGACGCCGCGCCGACCCCTCACGGCCGCAACGCATAGGTCACATTGATCGTCGTGCGCACGTCAACCGGCTCTCCGTTCAGCAGATACGGCTTGTACTCCCACTTGCCAACCGCTTTTAGAGACGTAGCGGTCAGCAGCGGCCCAGGACTGCTGATCACCTGCATATCGTGAATCCGTCCATCCTTCCCGATCTGCGCCTCGATCATGACTGTGCCGCTCAGGTTGGATTCCTTCGCTTCGTCCGGGTAAATCGGGTTGTCGCCTTCGATCCGTTGGCCATTCATCACGTGCACCGGGACATCCGCGGTCGACGCTTCCCCCGTCCTGGCATCCGCCGGCGGCGTCAGCGCCGGATCACCCGGATCCAAACCGCCAATCGCATTGACCGTCACCGCAAGAATCCTGCGCCCGTTCACAGCCTCGATCAGGGATCGCGGCAAATCCCGCTCCTGCATTCCGATAAAGTTTCCGTAGCTCTCCGTCACTCCGGCGCTTAGCGATTTCAGGATCAAAATCGGCTGCTGCGGATCGAAGCAATACGTAGGGGGTTTCACGTTGTCCAGCGCCTCCGTGTACGGGAAAGCGGCGCCGCGCTGCTCGACGAAACGTTTGCCGATGATCTCCACGCAAGGCGCCTTCACCTTGCCGAATGGGATTGTGTCGCGCTTCAGCCAGCTCTCTCTCGGGTCTTCGTCTTTTGCCTCCGGCAACGGCGCCAGCAACTCCTTCGGAAACTCCGTCTCGAAAAGATGCAGCACGCCCCCGCTGCTGGTTTCGAATCGCTTCCCGTCGGCCGTATGCCACTCCGACTCCGTCCTGCCGCCCCGCTTCCACGTGCTGCGGTAAACCGACGGCGACGCCCACCAGTATTCATACGTCCCCATCTCCCCCGCTCGGCCATCCTGGTCGTAGATCTGATAGCTCGCCTTAAACTGCCACGGCTTGAGCGCAGGGTTCGTGAAGTCGTACACCGGCGCAACCGCCGCCAAAAGCGTCCTGGGATCTCGGATGGACGAAGGCGTGACGGCGCGGTTCTGCGCCGCACCCAGCAGCGCGAACGCAGGACAAGAAACAGAGAGCAACCACCAAAGGACCCGCATAGCGCCGACAGATTACCACGCTGCAGAACAATTATCCTCTGGCCTCGACGGGTTTTGACGATCCTGGCTATGGCATCGTCGGCCCTCGCGCTCGCAGCATTTTCGCTGTCCACGCTGCCCCCGGCAGTCCGCACCAGGCTAGCAGCGCCAGCTCCTTCTCCACGTCATACTCCACGCGCCGAATCTCCGGCACGCCCTCATCCAGCAGCAAATACGATGCGCGCGCGTCGCCATCATAGGGCAGCCCGACGCTGCCCGTGTTGATCAGCAACTTCGGCGTCCCGCCCAGCTTCCGTATCGATGGAAGATGCGTGTGCCCATACGCGACTGTCTTCTGCCCCAGGCCACCGTAAATCGCTTCCAACTCCGTGTCGCTCGCATCGGCTGCCGGAGCACGCCAGCAATCGCCTGGACGCGCGTGCACCACCGCCAATTCCGGTCGCGCGATGGTCGCCGGCAAATGGCCGAGCCACGCCAGCCGTGCTTCTCCCAGCGCTGTCCGTGTTGCCGCGGCGATCTCCCGAATCATCTCCCACATCGCGGCCGGCGCTTTCGACTGCGCTGCAAAGTCCTCGAGCGCCTGAGGTCGCACCAGCATCTCGTCCGTATTCCCCATTACGCCGAGCCAGCCCAGCTCCCCAATCCGATCGACCACCCGCATTGGGCTCGATCCGCCGTCCGCCAGGTCGCCGCCATGCAACACCAGGTCTGGAGTGGCCTCGCGCAGATCGGCGATGACGGCTTCCAGCGCCGTTCCATTGCCGTGAACGTCCGAAACCACCGCAATCCGCATCGTGAGCCGATTCTCCCTCTGTGTTCGCAAGTATAGGATTGCGGGCGCTTTGGCCGGGCTCTCCTGTGGCGCCCAGACCGCAAATCATTGAAACGAAGTTCGTTGCGATGGGCTCTGTGCCGTGACGGAGGCCTTGGGCAACAGGAGGGCTCCTGTTCCAGAGTCCCTTCTCCAGCGCCTGCTGCATGCCGCTCTTTTTCAACAGATTTCGGCTCTTTTCAACAGCTTGCGGCCCTCCCGCTCCTCGCGTACCATCAAACGAGTCGCTTCCCGCCCGTCGGTTTGCGATTCGCAGTCATCCATGGTAAAGTAGAAAAGATTGATAGCAGTGGCAGGGCTTCGCGGACGGGTTCTTTGTGATCCGGTTGTGAAGATGAGCGAAGCAGATCTGTTCGACACTCGGTGCGCCAGGGGCGCACGGTAAGCCAGACAGAACAATCCATTGCAACCTGGGAACGAGGTCGCAGTTTGCCTCGAAAATTCCCGCTGGGCGGTCAGCCGCCCCCGTGAGTTCTGCTCGCGGAAATGGTCTTTCAAAGTTTGGCGCTCCTTGGGTTTCCTTCCTTCGCAGGAAAGACCTCGGGTAACGCGCGGACGGCACCCGGGTGTCAGGCAAGTTAATCGCTTGACCTTGACAGGTGCCATCGAGATTGGATAATCTCGAAAAGTTCGCGCAAAAACAGGGCGCAACAAGTTCGAGGACTCGCAACCGATTGAAAAATCAGTTGCGGCCTTGATCCAAAACGGCCCGCTCAGGCGGTCAACCGGCAAGGATCTTTGACAATCAGGTAGAACATGCCAGTCGTGAGAATGCGGAAAGATCTGGTTTGATCATTCTCACAATGTAGTGCTTCGCTGCGTTTTCGAGCGCATGCGAAGCTGGATTCCCTCCGAAGACCTCCGTCGACGGTTGGAATCATCAGGTTTCAAACGAGAGTTTGATCCTGG
>CAWEWI010000010.1:0-545000 GCA_963812685.1 uncultured Acidobacteriaceae bacterium | reverse complement strand
AAAGTAGTGGCGAGCGAAATCGGAACAGCCCAAACCCGGAACATTTCGGTGTCCCGGGGGTTGTAGGGTCCGCAACAGTAGAGTTACCAATCCGGTCGTTAGTCGAATCCTCTGGAAAGGGGATCCATAGAGCGTGACAGGCGCGTAGACGAAAACGATCCGGACTCGAAGCGGATACCTGAGTAAGGCGGAGCACGTGAAACTCTGTCTGAACCCGCGGGGACCATCCCGCAAGGCTAAATACTCGATTCTGACCGATAGTGAACCAGTACCGTGAGGGAAAGGCGAAAAGCACCCCTGTTAGGGGAGTGAAAAGTACCTGAAACCGTGTGCCTACAAGCAGTGGGAGGGCTATGCTCCGCAAGGAGAACGCCTGACCGCGTGCCTATTGCATAATGAGCCGGCTAGTTATTCTTGTCAGCAAGGTTAAGCGTAAGCGAGCCGCAGCGAAAGCGAGTCTGAACAGGGCGTTCAGTTGGCAGGAATAGACGCGAAGCGGGATGATCTACCCTTGGCCAGGTTGAAGGTGGGGTAACACCCACTGGAGGACCGAACCGGTGTTTGTTGAAAAAAGCTCGGATGAGCTGAGGGTAGGGGTGAAAGGCTAATCAAATTCCGTGATAGCTCGTTCTCTCCGAAATAGCTTTAGGGCTAGCCTCGGGTGATTTGCGCTGGTGGTAGAGACCTGGATGGACTAGGGGGCTTTCCGGCTTACTGAATCCAACCAAACTACGAATGCCAGTGACAACCAGCCCGGGAGTCAGACTGTGGGGGCTAAGCTTCATAGTCGAGAGGGGAACAGCCCAGACCGCCTGCTAAGGTCCCGAAGTTACGGTTAAGTGGGAAAGGAAGTCGGAACGCCCAGACAGCCAGGAGGTTGGCTTAGAAGCAGCCATCCTTTAAAGAAAGCGTAATAGCTCACTGGTCAAGCGGTCCGGTGCCGACAATATAACGGGGCTCAAACCGTACACCGAAGCAGCGGATGCACAGCGCAAGCTGTGCGTGGTAGGAGAGCATTCTCAACAGCAGTGAAGTCGGACTGAGAAGACCGATGGAGCGTTGCGAAGAGACCCTGCCGGCATAAGTAGCGATAACGGAGGTGAGAACCCTCCGCGCCGAAAGTCTAAGGTTTCCTGAGGAAGGTTAATCCGCTCAGGGTCAGGCGGTCCCTAAGGCGAGGCCGAAAGGCGTAGCTGATGGACATCCGGTCAACATTCCGGACCTCCCAACTCTCGTTATCACGATGGGGAGACGCAGAAGGATAAGCAGGACCTCCTATGGCTATGGGGTTCGATACGCGTAAGCTGGTCCCGGCAGGCAAATCCACCGGGGCTTAACAGTGAGGCGTAAAGCATTAAGCCGTATGGCTGAAAGCTGCCGATTCCACGCTGCCAGGAAAATCCTCTAAGGAGAGTAGTTGGGAACCGTACCTCAAACCGACACAGGTAGACGAGGAGAATATCCAAAGGCGCTCGAGTGAAAGCTTGTTAAGGAACTCGGCAAATTGGACCCGTAACTTCGGGAGAAGGGTCGCCCATCGTAAGATGGGCCGCAGTGAAGCGCGTACGGCGACTGTTTAACAAAAACACAGGTCTCTGCTAAGTCGAAAACGACGTATAGGGGCTGACGCCTGCCCGGTGCCGGAAGGTTAAAGGGAGAGGTTAGCCGCAAGGCGAAGCTTCGAACTGAAGCCCCGGTGAACGGCGGCCGTAACTATAACGGTCCTAAGGTAGCGAAATTCCTTGTCGGGTAAGTTCCGACCTGCACGAATGGCGTAACGATCGTACGACTGTCTTAACGAGTTGCTCGGCGAACTTGTAGTACCGGTGAAGATGCCGGTTACCCGCAGCTAGACGGAAAGACCCCGTGCACCTTTACTACACCTTTACTATGATTTATGGCTCTTGCTGCGCAGAATAGGTGGGAGGCTTTGAACCCAGGTTCTCGGACTTGGGGGAGCCACCGGTGAGATACCACCCTGCGAGTGCTGTGAATCTAACCTCCTCCCGTTACCCGGGAGAGGAACATAGTAAGGCGGGTAGTTTGACTGGGGCGGTCGCCTCCTAAATTGTAACGGAGGCGCGCGAAGCTACTCTCAGACTGTTTGGAAATCAGTCGTCGAGTGCAAAGGCATAAGAGTGGTTAACTGTGAGACCTACAAGTCGAGCAGATGCGAAAGCAGGCCTTAGTGATCCGGTGGTTCTGTATGGAATGGCCATCGCTCAACGGATAAAAGGTACGCCGGGGATAACAGGCTGATCGGAGCCAAGAGTTCATATCGACGCTCCGGTTTGGCACCTCGATGTCGGCTCATCGCATCCTGGAGCTGTAGAAGGTTCCAAGGGTTAGGCTGTTCGCCTATTAAAGCGGTACGTGAGCTGGGTTCAGAACGTCGCGAGACAGTTCGGTCCCTATCTGCTGTGGGCGTAGGAGATTTGCGGGGGGCTGTCCTTAGTACGAGAGGACCGGGATGGACGAACCTCTTGTGTTCCAGTTGTCATGCCAATGGCACGGCTGGGTAGCGAAGTTCGGTTGTGATAACCGCTGAATGCATATAAGCGGGAAGCACGCCCCAAGATGAGATCTCCCTGAAGGGCCCAGGAAGACCACCTGGTTGATAGGCTGGAGGTGAAAGCGCAGTAATGCGTGCAGCTGACCAGTACTAATCGCCCGTTCGGCTTAATCATAGAATTAACTCTGCGCAGTCTCTGCTCGCGTCGACCGCAAAAGACGCAGCAGCTCTGCAGAGGCGCTCAACACGCCTTGTACCCCCAATCGATTTTCGTTTCCTGGTCCGGGAGCTTTGTCTCCCGGTCAGCTAAGCTGTGACGCCAGTCTGCCGACAGCGGTCCGAAGAAGAAACTGTCCGGACCCCTCGGCCGCGGGAGAAACCACCCGCCAGGCGTCGCTCAGGTTGAGGCGTTTTGCGGGCGTTTGAGCCCGCAGCCGAAATCCCGAGCGCTCTGCGCGAAGGATCTCGACGCCCTCACTTTGCCGGTGACCATACCGCGAGGGTCCCACCCGTTCCCATCCCGAACACGGAAGTTAAGCCTCGCCGGGCCGATGGTACTGCACGCGAAAGTGTGTGGGAGATTAGGTGATCGCCGGCATAACATCGAAAAGCCCGCTCCAATCGGAGCGGGCTTTTTGCGTTGCATCCCGAAAATCCCACTGTCCCGCAAATCCACCCCCCCGACCCGCCGCTCGTGCCCCCTGTGATATTTCGCACACCCCATTCCCTCGCAAAGTGGTACTGTTATCAACCGGAAACGTGTCACCGCCTCCACCCGCTCCAGAAAACGCAGGAGGCGCGTGGAGGACTCCGATGACCACCTGGCTCCAACCATCCGCAACCGCTGCAGTGAGCGTCGTGCTCCTCCTTGCCGGATGCTCCCAGTCCACCTCCAAACCCGCCGCTCCCTCCGCAGCCCAGGCTCAACCCGCAGCTGCGCCCGAGCCGTTCACTGCCAAGACCGCTTTCTGGGTCATGTACAAGGCCGCTCACAACTGGGCCCCCGACGCCGAACCCATCCGCGTCACCGCGAAAGAAGTCCCCGGTTTCAAGAATGACGCCGGCAAAGCCGCCATGTGGGAAGCGGTCTTCGCTTCGCCCAGCCTGCACCAGTACGAAACCTTCACCGACTCCATCGCCGATGCCCCTCCCGACATCTACAAGGGCGTCGTCGCCGGCCTCGCGCAGCCCTGGGGCGGCGCCACCCGCGATGCGATGCCCATCGACGTCACCCTCTTCAACGTCGACTCCGACGCCGCATTCACCGCCGCAGCCGCCGGCGCCTCCGACTGGTTGAAGAACAATCCCGGCAAGCCGCTTTCCGCATTTGAGCTTGGCGACACCTCCAAATTCCAGGCACCCGTCTGGTACGTGATGTGGGGAACCAAGACCGCCGGCTACGCCACCATCGTCGATGCCAGTACCGGCAAGGTCCTCCACAAATAGCGCCACCCTCCATCAGCAAAGCCCGCTCTCCGCAGTGGGCTTTTTGCGTTTTGATCCCCGTTTCCTGCTATCCTCCTCCTCGGCTCGAAAACTTCTTCAGGAACAAACATGATCCTCCGCTCCGCCGCCGCATGGCGACTCGCTGCCCCTTTCTTCTTTTCCCTCGCCGCCACCCTCCCCGCCCAGCAACCCGCCGCCGTCACCGCCGCCGATTACGCTCACGCGGAGAAGTTCCTGCCCTTCAACCTCACCCCACTCGTCACTGGCACGGTTCAGCCAAACTGGATCGCGGATCGCGAAGAATTTTGGTTCCGCAAGACTTCATCCGGCGCTGCGGAATTCGTCCTCGTTGATGCCGCCACCGGCGCCGAGCAACCCGCTTTCGATCACCAAAAACTTGCCGCGGCGCTCGGCACCCTCACCGGTCGTACCCTCGACCCAAAGCATCTGCCGTTTCCCGCCATCGATTTTTCCCCAGACATGCGCTCCGTCACCATCGCCCTCGGCCCCAAGCGCTACCTCTGCGATCGCGCCGGCGCAGCCTGCGCGCCGCTCAACCCCGCCCAGCCCGACATCACTCCGACCCAATCTCTCTCCCCCGATGGCAAGCGCGCCGTCTTCATCCGCGACTGGAATCTTTGGCTCCGCGACGTCGCTACTGGCCATGAAACGCAGCTCACCCACGACGGCGTCAAAGACTTCGGCTACGCTACCGACAACGCCGGCTGGGTTTCGAGTGATCGCCCCATCGTCCTCTGGTCTCCCGACTCGAAAAAGATTGCCACCTTTCAGCAGGACCAGCGCAACGTCGGCGACATGTACCTGGTCGAGACAAAAGTCGGCCACCCTGTCCTGCATCAGTGGAAATATCCTCTTCCCGGCGATGACACCGTCACCATGATCCAGCGCGTCATCATCGACGCGGATTCCGGCGCCATCGTCCGCCTCAAAATGCCGCCCGACCAGCACCGCTCCACCCTCTGCGACAACATCACCTGCGGCGTGGGGCTCAACCACGCGCCGCGCTGGGAAGACGTCGAGTGGGCTCCGGACGCGAAAACGCTCGCTTTCGTCTCCACTTCCCGCGATCACAAAGACGAGAAACTGCGCCTCGCTGACTCCACTACCGGCGAAGTCCGAGACATCTACGAAGAGCAATCCCCCACCCAATTCGAATCCGGTCAGGGCCGCGTCAACTGGCACTACCTTCCCGAGTCCGGTGAATTCCTCTGGTACTCGGAGCGCGACAACTGGGGCCATCTCTACCTCTACGACCTTCGCACCGGCAAGCTCAGGAACCAGATCACCACCGGCGACGGCAGCGTCTCCCAGGTCCTGCGCGTCGATGCCGCATCGCGCCGCATCTGGTTCACCGCCATCGGCCGTGAACCCGGCGACGATCCCTACTTCACGCATCTCTATCGCGTCGATTTCGACGGGCACAACCTCACCCCCCTCACCCCCGAACCCGGCAATCACGCCATCTCTGCCTCCGCATCCGGCCGCTATTTCGTCGACAGCACCTCCACCCCGCAAACGCCGCCCGTCACGGTCCTGCGCGACGAAAACGGCAAAGTTGTTCTCGCTCTCGGCCAGGCCGACGTCAGCCAGCTTCTTTCCGCTGGATGGCAGCCGCCCATCTCTATCCGCCTCAAGGCCCGCGACGGCAAAACCGACCTCTACGGCCTTCTCTTCCAGCCCACGCATCTCGACAAATCCCGAAAGTATCCCATCGTCGACTCCATCTATCCCGGTCCGCAGCGCGGCAGCGTCGGTTCCCGCTCCTTCAGCCCCGCGCGTGGCGACACTCAGGCGCTCGCTGAGCTTGGCTTTATCGTCGTCCAGATCGACGGCATGGGCACAACCGATCGCTCCCGTTCATTTCGCGACCTCTCCTACGGCAACATGGGCGACAACACTCTCCCCGATCAGATCGCCGCCATCCGCCAGCTCGCCCAGCAGGATCCCTGGATCGATCTCGATCGCGTCGGCATTTACGGCCACTCCGGCGGCGGATTTGCCGCCGCCGATGCCATGCTCCGCTATCCCGATTTCTTCAAAGTCGGCATCGCCGAATCCGGCAATCACGACAATCGCGAGTACGAGGACGACTGGGGCGAGCGCTACCAGGGCCTGCTCACGAAGAACTCCGACGGCGCTACCAACTACGACGATCAGGCCAATCAGAACCTCGCGAAAAATCTCAAGGGCCACCTGCTCCTGGCCCACGGCACCATGGATAACAACGTGCCGCCTTACAACACGGTGTTGCTGGTCGACGCCCTTATCAAAGCCAACAAGGATTTCGACCTGCTCCTGCTGCCCAACCAGCATCACGGCTACGGCTCGATGACCAACTACATGACGCGCCGCCGCTGGGACTACTTCGTTCGCTGGCTCCTCAATACCGAGCCGCCCAAAGAATTCGAGATCAAGTCGCCGCCCCCGCAACCCGGCATGCCGGCAGGGCCAGGGGAACCATGAGCCCGCGTACGAAGGCCCCGAAATCCGCACCCGCCCGTCGAATGCCCGCCGCGAAACCTGGGACGAAAAAGTCTCCCTCCGCCCAACTGGATGGATTCCTCGACAGGTTCACTCCTGAGGTCGCTGCCCAGGCGCGCGCCGCTCTCCGCAAAATGCGCGCCCGCCTCCCCGGTGCCCTCGAGCTCGTCTACGACAACTACAACGCCCTCGCCATCGGATTCAGCCCCACCGAGCGCACCTCCGACGCCATCTTCTCCATCGCGCTTTTTCCGCGCTGGGTCAGCCTTTTCTTTCTTCTCAACGGCGCCCGCCTCCGCGATCCCGCCGCCTGTCTCGAAGGCGGTGGCAAACAGGCCCGCCACATCAAACTCAAAGATCTCGCGGTGCTCGACTCGCCCGCCATTCAGGACCTCATCGCCCAGGCCCTCGAGCTCTCAGAGAAAAAGATCGACCCGTCTCAGCCTCGCCGCCTCATCATCAAATCCATCTCCGCGAAGCAGCGCCCCCGCCGACCCGTTTCGAAATAGGCAGCGAAATCACGTCGGTTTCCGCTCGCTCTTCCGGATCACCAGCTTCAGCCCCGACCACACCGCGTCCACGGCGCATACCTTGATGTCTACCAGCCCCAGCGGCAGCGCCACTTCCCGCACCGCATCCTCGGTCATATCGGTTGCCACGCCCGAAGCCTTCTTCGGCCACGAAACCCAAATCGCGCCGTCCTGCGCCAGCAGTCCCCGCAGCATCTTCAGTTGCCGAGCCAGCTCCTGCTTGCGCGTCTCAAACACGTGCGCCATCTCAACTCCGGCCCGCGCCGCTTTTTCCAGACGCGGTTCGACCCCGCCCCCCGCTATCTCCTCCGACACGCTGTCCGGCATCTTCCACCGCCACGTGCGCTGCCCATCTTTCACGCCGAGCTTCTTCGCCAGAGGCGTGCCCGAATATCCAGCCGGCGGTCGCGCCGGAACTGACGAACGCACCGTCCCAACACCACCCACCCCTGATTTTCCACCACGCGCCGCCATCTCCGCCCCTCCGGAATGTGTCGCTGCTTTGAAGGGGCACGGCTTCCAGCCGTGCCGTAAAAGCCTGCAAATGAAGTGGGCTTAAGCCCCTGAGGCCTGGTTTCACTGCCCGATCAAGCTCTACCTAAATCTGTGAATAAGCTGCCGGGCTCAGCACCAGGTTCGTAATGTTGACCACGAGCTGGTCGTAGCTGAACCGCGGATCGGCCTGCAGCTTCTTCCATTCCGGATCGTTCCGGAACGCATCCCACATCGCATTCATCTGCGTCAGATCCGGAAAGCTCAGCATGTACGTCAGCTGCGGCAACCGCTCTCCGATCAGAGCATCGCCAAAAAACACTCTCCAGAACCCCGCCTTCTGGAAAAACTCAAACTCGCCCGCGTGGAACATCTCCACTTTCCGCACATGATCGCGATCGCTCGCGCTCTCATAGCTGCGCAGCTGAAAGGTCCGCTTGCCCTTCGTCGCTGTCGGCGGCGGCGCCACCAGCCGCGGCCACCCCTCAAACGCGATCAGCAGCGTGCTCTCCACCCGCTCGAAGGCCGGGCTTGTGTCGGGCGCATTCCAGAACGGCTCCGCCGCCGCCAGAAACGTCGCATCCTCGCGCAGCCGCAACCCCGCGCCCACCAGCGTTTCCAGATTCTCCGACGGCAGCAGCAGATACACCGTCGGCGTCTCCGGCCCAATGTCCACCGTGAACGCGCCCACCGGCCCAATCCCCATCCGATTCAGTGCCGGCACCAGCGCATCCGACAAATACTTCTCCGTCGACCGCACCTGCGCATCCCGCCGCAGCAGATATTTCCGCAGCTCGTAATACTGCCGCCCTTTGCCGCCCGCCGCAGCCTGCGCTTCGCCCGTCCGTCGGCCGAGCGCCAGAGCCGAAGCAGCCAAGCCCGAAGCAAGAAATTCACGCCGTCTCATCGACACCCCCATCCCTACTGCGCAACTTCAAACCGCCTGAAGAAACTCGACTCCAGATAATGCGGCGTCGCCGGATCGTTCGCCACCTCCCGCACTAAATCCGCAAAAAAGGAATTGAACTGCGCCGCCGCCGCCAGATCCACCGGCTGGCTCAAATCGTCCGCCGTCGAGTGGTACCGATCGCGCAGCCAGTCCCGCCACATGTGATACTCCGGCGACCCCGGTTCCCACCCAAATTTCATCGCCAGCGCCGGCACGCCCGCCTGCACAAAACTGTATTGATCGGTCCGCGTAAACGAATTCCGATCCGGCTCCGGATCGCCCGCGATCACGATGTGATGCGCCTCCCCCACCCGCCGCGCATCGTCCGCCAGCGTCGATTGCTCCAGTCCCTGCACATGCAGCTTGCGAAACGCGAACAGTGGTAAAAACATGTCGAGGTTCAGATCCGCTTTGATCGCCTGCCCCGTCACCGTCGGATGCCCCGCGAAATACCGCGATCCCAGCAGTCCTTTCTCCTCCGCCGTGAAAATGACGAACAGCACACTCCGTCGCGGCCGAATCCCTTTCGCGGCATCCTCACTCAAACTTTGCGCCGTCTCCAGCACCGTCGCCACGCCTGACGCATCGTCCATTGCCCCGTTATAAATCGTCTTTCCATGGATCGGCTCGCCCACCCCGAGATGATCGAGGTGCGCCGACACCGCCACATACCCCGCCTCCGGATCGCTGCCCTCCAGTTTCGCGACCAGGTTCGGCGAAACCACTGCGTCCCGCTCCGTCACCACCGTCGCCGTCATCCGCTTTTTCAGGTCGAAGCGCGGCAGCGGCTTCTGCGCATCCGCCAGCGCCAGCAACTCCGCAAACGTGTGCCCCGTCCCCGCAAACAGCTTCTCCGCCTGCGCCGGGTTAAACGTCGCCGCAAACATCGGATCGTGATCATCCCCCAGCGCCGGATGCCGCCGCGCCACCGCCTCATCGCCAGCCTCCGGCGCCAGCCACATTCCCGGTTGCGACGCGCTCGATGCAATCCGATCCCACCCAAAATCCATCGACTTCGGCGTCGGGATCGACACGATCCCCACCACCCCTGCCTCGCGCATCGCCTCCCGCATCGGCGATGTCCGCGCAAACGACTTCAGCGCCCCCGGCAGCTCCGCCGGCCCGCCATTGATCACGACAATAATCTTGCCCCGCAGCGATCCCGCCGGCACTTCGGTCGAATTGAAGTCGTCGTAGTTCGAATCCGGCAGATGCAGACCATATCCCAGGAACACCAGCCCCGCATCCACCGTAGCCGGCTCCGGTGAACGCGAACTCAGCACCGCATCCTGCCCCAGCGCCAGCGGCTGCGTCTGCCCATCCACCACCAAATTCAATTGCGACTTGCCCGCCTCCACCCACTGCTCGATGAAGTGCACCGGCTGGTAATAACTCCCGCCCACGCCCGCCGGCTCCAGCCCATACGACCGGAACTTCCGCACCACATACGCCGCCGCCCGCAAAAAATCCGGACTACCCGTCATGCGCCCCCGCATCGAATCATCGGCCAGCACCTGCACATGCGCCCACCACGCCTTGCCCCGCGCCTCATCATCCGCCGTCGCAGCCGCCTGCGGACCAGCAGCCATCGCGATCCTCGCGTGTTCTCCACCAACCACCAACGCCCCAACCAAAACTCCAACCACCAACGCGCCCCGCTTCGTCATCCCGCCTCCCGCTGGCCGCTTGCTGGCCTCTCACTCACCCGCGGCTAATAGTTCCTGGCTAAAAGTATCCCGCTAATCGTCTCTCGCTAACCGCTTCTCGCTGCCTCACCACGTCAACCCCCCCGAAGGCGGCGGCCAACTCCCCAGCAACTGCCGCAGCAGCACCACCCGTCCCAGGTGATACGCATTATGCGCGGCGAAGCTCTCCAGCTGCTCGCGAACCGTCATCCTCCGCGTCGGATTCGACGGTGAAGGGCACAGCACCACGCTTTCGAGCTTCTCCGCATCCCCGTCTGCCATTGCCGCCGCTTCCTCTACCCCGCTCAGAAACCGCCCGCACAACTCCGCCCACTCCTCGGCCCGCACAGCCGCCTCATCCGGAAAACTCATCGCGTTGTGTTCCGGAGACGGCGTCCCCCTGCCATGCACGCGCGCCAGCATCACATCCTGCCAGTACGCCGCATGCCACACCTCGGCATAGATGCTATGCGGGGCGCCCGCAATCGTGCGGTGTGCCTGCTCCTCACCCAGATCTTCCAGGATGTGCGACGGGGGCGTGTGCGCGCTGTCCCCATTGAACGTCAGTGCCAGTTCATTCATGCCACCGATTCTCGCACGCTCCCGAGGCCGCCAGCTCGCCTTCCCGCTCGCTGTCCGCTGGCCTTTCGCTCGCCTCTTGCTCGCCTTCTGCTCTTCGCTCTTGTGCTTCGCTCCCGGCTCCCAGCTCCCAGCTACCGCCTTCTCTTCAGGTCCTTCCAGTCCGCTTCCGTCTGATCCGCATACGCCTCCGCAAATTTCCCCAGCGCCGCGCCGAACTTCTCCCCGTTCCCCACATAGCCGGAGATCAAACACGCATCGCCCGACCGCGCATGTCCCCGCGCCAACAGCTCTCCGCACATCTCTGCGTATTCGACCAGCCCCGCTCCCCGTAAATCATCGATCTCAATCGACCCCTTGTGATCATTCAGCTGCCGCACCAGATAATCCCGGTTCGCAATCGTCGTCCATCCCAAAAATGGATCCGACTGAAACTGCATCGCCCGCTGTCCCTCCACCACCCGCCATCCCTGATGCCCCGCGCTCGTCGCTGACCCCGGTAAATACGGCGCATACGCCGATCCCGGCTCCTCTTTCACCTGCAGAAACAATGGATCCCGCGCCCCGTTCCCCTCCAGATAAATCAAATAATCGCGCAGCCCCACGCTCCCCGTCCCCACCACCTTGAACGCCACGTCCAGCGGTGTGTACTGCGAAAGAAAATGTTGCCGCTCCGGCTGCAGGCTTTCGCGATACGCCTTCACCGCCCCCAGCACCGGCCGCGCCTGCTGCGGCGTCAGCCTGCGCAGCAACGGCGGCTCCTCCTTAAAGATTCGTCCCTTCTTCGTCGCCACCGTCAGCGTGTCCAGCGTATGCAGCGGCGTCGACCGCTCCGCTTTCAGCAGCGCATTCGATACCGGAGAGATCCTCTGCAGCCGGTGCACCTGGTACCGCGCCATTTCGATCACCGGCATCCGCGACAGCATCCCGATCAGCTTCCGATACCGCTCCACAAACTTTGCCACCGCATTCCGCGCTTCCTTGCCCTTCTCGCCCGGCGCGCACGTCTCCCGCGCCGCCAGCACCAGGCTCGTGGCCAGCCGCTTCAGGTCCCACTCGAACGGCCCCCGAATCGTCTCGTCAAAATCGTTGATGTCGAACAGCAGCCGCCCATCCGGCGCAGCGAACGCTCCCAGATTCCGCACGTGCGCGTCGCCGCAAAGCTGGTTCACGATGCTCGTGTGCGGCAGCAGCGCCAGGTCCGCCGCCATCACCGGGACCGCTCCGCGAAAGAACCCAAACGGCGAAGCCAGCATCCGCTCGTACTTCAGCGTCACCAGCTGCGGCACCCGCCCCCGCATCGACTCCTCGACCAGCACGATCGGATCGTGCTGCCGCAGCGACCCATCCCACCGCGCGTGATCCTGCCGACGAACCTGCCTGCGCCGCGCCCGCCCCAGCGCCCGCCTTTCCTGCGATGTCGGTATATGGGCCATTTTTCGTTCAGATGCGAAGCTATAACGTCCGGCCCACGATTACAAATGCCCTGCCTCGCCCCAGCCCTCGCGCTTCGGCGCTGGCTCGCCCCTCAGCCCGTTACCCTCAGAACCACGTCTTCTGCTTGTACGCGTCGTACGCTTCCCCGAATTTCTCCCGCAGCACCTGCTCTTCTTTCCCGCTCCGGTAAATCTGCAGAGGAAGCAGAACCACAAAAACCAGCAGCAGCCACGGCCGGTGCGCCCAAATCATGCACCCGGCGATGAACAGCCCGCCAAATACATAAATCGGGTTGCGGATACGCGAATAAATTCCGCTGGTCACCAGCGTCGTCGCCTTCGCCTGCGCGCTGAACGCGCTTCCCAGTTGCACGCGCGCTACCGCGAACAACAGAAACGCCGGAATTGCGACCGCCGCCCCCGCGATCCGCCAGGCGGTCCACGGAAGATCCCGCGTGAACCACACAAACAGCACCAGGCAAAGCGTTACCAGCGCCAGCGTCGCGATGTTCGTCCGCACGAGGCTACCTCAGTCACGGCGATCATCGCACACTCTATGCCGCCGCGCCGCCCCGCCCGTCAATGCCCCTCACGGCTCCAGATCGAACGCCGGCCGCGAGCTTCCATCCATATAGAACGGCACCGACGTGTGCTCGTGCACAATCCGCCAACCCGCCCCATTCCGCGCGAGGCACAGCGTCTCCCGCATCCAGAAGTCCACGTCGTGATCGGCGCCCTTCTTTCGCCCCGTCATCCGCATATAGCCGTGCGCAAACGCCGTGTCCCCGGCGAGCGTCACCTCAAAATCCCTGGGCTCAATCGTAATCGGCCCCTCCCAGGTATCGAGCCACGCCTGCGTCTCCTGGAGATCGATCCCGTGATGTACCATCGGCGGAGCCAGATTGTAAATCGCCGCGTCCGTCGCGTAAGGCGCGGCAATCGCCCGCGCGTTTTTCTCGTAACGAGCCTTCGCCATCCCGGCGATCAGCTCCATAACCAAAGCTTTATCCCGATGCGTCCTGTCGATCGATGTCGCTGTGGCTGACATGTCGTCTCCTCCTGGGGTATCCCCTGCGTTGTGTCTTAGCTTCCGCATTCGTCCTGCTGCTCGAGCGACCGAACAGCATCTCGATATACCGCCGCAGATGATCGATACTCGCAGCGGCCACGTCCGGCCCCCCGTTGGCCTTCGCCAAAATGAACGATCCCTGAATCACCGCCTGCGTGTAGAGCGCCAGGCTCCGCGGTGTCCAGTCGCCCGTCACGCCGTAGAGTCGCATCGCCTCCGCAATTGCCGGCTCCAGCGTGGCCACATGTCGGAAGATGCTCTCATCGCGCGCCGCCCGAAGCGGCGGATGCGTCTCGTAAATCTCCTCCACCATCGTTCCCACCAGACAGGTAAACTCCGGCAGATCGCCTTCCAGCAGCGATTTGCGAAAATCAACATACGCCACCAGCCGGTCCACCGGATCCTTGATCGCCTGGTACGCCGCCGTCGAAAACAGCTCGCTCGTCGCCGCATTCTGGTGCTCCACCGCCGCCAGCGCCAGGGCTTCCTTGCTGGTGAAATGGTGGAAGAAACTCCCCTTCGTCAAACCCGCCGCCTCGCAAATGTCCTCCACTCGCGTAGCCGTATACCCTTTGGCGCGAATCACATACACCGCCGCCTCAAGCAGCTTCTTCTTCGATTCGTGCTGGGCTTCCAGCGTTTCCATTACCATACCGATAAGTCGGTATGCACTCTAGCGATCCTAACCCATCCCTGTCAAGCCCCTCCCGCTTCCCCCCCAGTTTTCTTCAGGAAATTTCGCCATCCCCCGTGCGTCGTCTTATGTCCGCACCCGCCGCGCCCCAATCTCGCCGCTCAATCTCTCCAGCGTCTCCGCCTTCATCGCCGGCATCCCGCCCGGCTGCGAAGCCACCCACGCGCCCCATCGATTCCCCGCCTCGTTCAGCACTCCCAGCGGCGCGCCCTCCAGGTAATAGTGCGTCAGCGCCGCTGTGAACGCATCGCCCGCACCCACCGTATCCTGCACTCGCGTCACCAGCCCATGATGCCGATCCTGCCCCTTGCGTGTCACCAGCAAACTGCCCCGCGCCCCTATCGTGATGCACACCATCTCCATCGCATACCGCTCCAGCAACCGCTCTGCACCCCGCAGCAGCGCATCGTCGTCCTGCGCCTCCGTCGGGTAAGGGCAAGCCCCTGTCCCCATCAGCACGTGCCGCAACTCACCCGCGTTCAGTTTTAGAATCGTCGTCCGCCCCAGCGAATCCCGCAGCACTGCGCCTGACCAGAACGGTGCCCGCAGGTTCACGTCGAAAATCCGCACGCAATCGCGCCGCGTCTCATCCAGAAATCCGAGGATCGTCTCTCGCGCGGCATCCGCTCGCTGTGCCAGCGTCCCGAAACACACTGCATCCGCCGTGTGCGCCAACTCCCGCCACTCCAGAGTCAGCGTCAGCCGGTCCCACGCCGCCGGCTCGTGGATCGTATACTCCGGCTCACCCTCCCGGAACGCAACAGTAACTGTCCCTGTTGCATATTCCGTGTCGCTCTGCAGGAACCCGCTCTCCGCGGGCAGCGCCTCCAGCGTATCCACTGCCTGGTTCCCCAGTGCATCGGCGCCCACCCTGCTCGCCACGACCGCCCGATCGCCCAGCCGTCCCGCCATCACCGCAAAGTTGGCCGGTGCTCCTCCCAGCCGCGCCCCTTCCGGCAGCAGATCCCATAGCAACTCGCCGAGTCCCACCACCACGCGCTGCCCGGTTTTCGCTTCGGTCATGATGCTTCCCCTGACCTTCTTCGCTGCTCTTACAGCCCTCGGGAAAATCCGCTGTTTGCAAAGAGCACGCTCCGCCATCTGCGGAAAGAATTCGTTTTGTGTCAGGGCACGAGTTCACTCGTGCCGTAACCGCCACAAAATAACTCGGGCTTCAGCCCCTGTGCCTTGAAGGGGCACCGCCTTCACAGCCTCCGGAAAATCGGGTTTTGTATCAGGGCACGAGTTTACTCGTGCCGTAACCGCCACAAAATAACTCGGGCTTCAGCCCCTGTGCTTTGAAGGCGCACGGCCTTCAGGAGCCTGCCCTGAGCGGAGCGCCAACGGCGCGCAGCCGAATGGGTGCCGTAAATGCCGCAAAATATCCCTGGCTTTAGCCGCTGTTGCTTTGAAGGGGCACCGCCTTCACAGCCTCCGGAAAATCGGGTTTTGTATCAGGGCACGAGTTTACTCGTGCCGTAACCGCCACAAAATAACTCGGGCTTCAGCCCCTGTGCTTTGAAGGCGCACGGCCTTCAGGAGCCTGCCCTGAGCGGAGCGCCAACGGCGCGCAGCCGAATGGGTGCCGTAACTGCCGCAAAATATCCCTGGCTTTAGCCGCTGTTGCTTTGAAGGGGCACGGCCTTCATAGCCTGCAGAAAATCGGGTTTTGTATCAGGGCACGAGTTTATTCGTGCCGTAACCGCCACAAAATAACTCGGGCTTCAGCCCCTGTGCTTTGAAGGCGCACGGCCTTCAGGAGCCTGCCCTGAGCGGAGCGCCAACGGCGCGCAGCCGAATGGGTGCCGTAAATGCCGCAAAATATCCCTGGCTTTAGCCGCCGTTGCTTTGAAGGGGCACGGCCTTCGGCCGTGCCGTACCGTCGCAAACTGATTCCGGCTTTAGCCGCTGAGGGATGGTCTGCGATTCTTCGGAGGTTTCTCAGCAACCTCTCTACGGCGCAGCCGCGCACACCGGATGCGCTTGCGCCTCTTCACCTTCCGTCACGCCGGCGCGCTCCAGCAGCTTCTCCATCCTCAGGTAAACGGCGTTCGTCCAGCCAAAACCCACCACGTTCTGTCGATACCCAACCGCCACCTGCGCTTCTGACGATCCCGTCACCACATTGAACTTCTCGCGGATGGTGTGATCGCACGCGAAATTATCGCGCACCGTCGCCATGAATCTCTGCGAAACCTGCGCCGCATCCTTCAAATCTCCCGCTTCTTTCATCCCATCAACAGCAATCCATGTCGCCGGCGCCCACCCGTACGGCAAATCCCACTGCACCCCCGAATCGTACGTGCTCATCGCCAGTCCGCCCGGCTTTTCGAACAGCTTTAGATTTCCCTCCACCTTCCGCGCCTGCTCCGCGCTCGCCGCGCCCGCCCACAGGGGATAAAACGTCGTCAGGTAGTCATAGCTCGATTGCTTTCCCGCCATAAAGTCGGAGTCGAAATACATCCCCTTGTCGGCATTCCAAAAATATTTGTCCATCGCCGCCCGCCGCGCCTGGGCTGCAGCGCTCCATTGCTTCGCTTCAGCCGCCTTCCCCAGTTGCCCCGCCATCCACGCCAGATCCGTCTCATATTTGTAGAGCAGGGAATTGAGCCCCACGTCCGCGTAATGATGGGTCGACCCGCTGAACGGCCCAAACCGAAACGATGGATCGAATCCCGACTCCCGCATCGCCCGGTCGCCCTTGTAGAAATCCCGCGTTAGCCAGTAAATCCCCACATGCGCGCGCGCGCACACCGCCGACGCAGCCGGATCGCAGCTTGCCGACGTCAGCTTCTCCCGATCCGCCGACCCCGGCATCGACGGCCCTTCTACCAGATAGTTCGTCTGCGCCTCTTTATGTTCCAGCAGCCAGCGAATCACATCCGCATAGTAGGTGCTGTTGTCCTCCATCTCCGGCACCGGCCCCTCGCCAAAGTCGTAGTAACGCGCCAGTCCCGTGTCGCCCGCGCGATGCTCCTCGCTCGTCCACAGCGCGTGATCGCGCACCGCATACCCGTACGCCCGCTCCAGCCACGCCTGCGCCTGCTGCTTCCGCCCCTCCGCCACTTCTGCCGCCCATACTTCCCGAATCTCCGACGACAAGAACGGTGGCTGCGATCGCGTCAGATAATACGTCCGATTCGCATTCAGCAACCCGCCGTAATGCTCAATCTCAAAGAAAAAGTTCTCCACCATTCCCCGCGCCAGCTCCACATTGCTCTTTGCAGAGTCATCGGCCGGCTCACTCGCCGGCGGTGTCAGCAGCCCCAGCACGATGAAGTAACTGTCCCATCCATACATCTCGTTGAAGCGCCCGCCCGGCACCACGTAAGCATTCGGCAAATACAGCAAGCCCGCCGTCTCGGGCACAGTCTGCCCCAGCCGCTCGATCTTCACCGGCAGCCGCTCCACGAGCACGCCGCATTTCTTCTCCAGCGCTTCCACTTCCGGCGGTTCCGCAAAATCCTTCGGCAGATACAGCACCGGCTCCGTCTTCACCTTCGGATCCCGCAGCGTCGCGCAGTCCAGCATCGACCGCCGCAGCGTCGTCCACGCATCGTGGATATACGCGTCGATCGAGGGCGCAGCCTCCGTGTGCCCCGCAGTCGCCGGCCGGCTGCTTTTCGGCGGCAGCACCTGCTGCGCCCCCGCCGCCGTCCCCAGCAGACACACCGCCGCTGCGATCCCCAAACGCAACCGCCGCCATTCCCGCATCCCGCCGCGCACGTTTGTCAGCGTAATCCCCTCCGAAACCTGCCTATCCACGATAAACCTCGCCCAACCTCGCTGCCCCCCAAATACAACCCCGCGCCCCTCAAACCTTTCCAACGGTTTGTAGATAAAATCCTGCATAGAACAGCACTCGTCTTTTGTAATAGGCCCCCCTGGCCCGGGTTTAGCTTTTGGGACCCGGGACTCGCGCAGTGCGCGTCGCTTTGGTTTTCGTATCAGAGAACAGGCTTGCCACTCGCGAACGACTGCCCGTGGCGTAGTTTTGTATCAGGGCACGAGTTTACTCGTGCCGTAAAAGACCCAAACGAGGCCGGGCTTTGGCCCCTGCGGCTTTGTCTCCCTCAAAGCCCAGGACCTTTTCCGCAGCCTCTTGAGTCACACCGCATCTGCACAAAATCGATGGGCTTGAGCACCCAGGCATGTTTCCCACATCTAATCGAAGTAAGAGACCAATGTGACCCATCCAACCGACCCGGCTACGACCCTCCCTGCATTCGCGCGCCGTCATCGCACCCTCCTCACCGTTCTCCTCTGGATCGTCTCCGTCTGCATCATCCTGTTCATCGCAGCCGTCATCGCCGCCAACATTTTCCTCCATCGCGCCGGTCCCGCCCTCAAAGCCAAAGTCGTCGAGACCCTCAGCACCCGCTTCGATAGCCGCGTCGAGCTCGACCAGTTCCATGCCGCCTTCTTGCGCGGATTCCAGGTCTCCGGCGCCGGCCTCAAGCTCTATCCCAACCACCTCGACATGTCCGACCCCCTCATCCAGGTCGATCGCTTCTCCTTCCGCGTCTTTGACTGGCGTCAGCTTCTCCACACCCCCCTGGTCATCGATCGCGTCCAGGTCTCCGGCCTCAATATTCATCTGCCGCCCAAATCCCAGCGCGCCAATATGCCGCAGATCAACCAGGGCCCGAAACCCGGCGAAGACAAGAGCCACAGCGGCATCAAAATCCTCGTCAACGAAATCGACGTCGACCGCGCCAGCCTCATCATCGAAAACGGCAAGCCCGGCAAAGTCCCTCTCAACTTCATCATCGATAAGATCCAGCTCCACTCCGTCGCCGCCGGCCAGCCCATGCGCTTCCACGCCGTCCTCGTCAACCCGCGCCCCGTCGGCAACATCGATTCCACCGGAGACTTCGGCCCCTTCAACGAGCACAGCCCCGGCGACACTCCGGTCAGCGGTCGCTACACCTTCCGCAACGCCGACCTCAGCACCATCAAAGGCATCGGCGGCATCCTCTCCTCCGACGGCAATTACCAGGGCCAGCTCAACCGCATCGTCGTCGACGGCGCCACCACTACTCCTGACTTTCGCCTTGCTATCGCCAATCGCCCCATGCCCCTCAACACCAAATTCCACGCCATCGTCGACGGCACCAACGGCGATACCTACCTCCAGCCCGTGGACGCCTGGCTCCAGCACACCCACATCGTGGCCAACGGCGAAGTTGTCCACACCGCCGGCGTCCCCGGCCGCGACATCCGCCTCGACGTCACCGTCGATCCCGGCCTCATCGAAGACGTTCTCCGCCTCTCCGTCAAAGCCGAACCGCCCCTCCTCACCGGTCAGATGCAGATGAAGACCAAATTCGACCTGCCTCCCGGCCCCTCCGCCGTCACAGACCGCCTCCGCCTCGACGGCAGCTTCGCCCTCACCGGCGCCCATTTCACCAGCGACAAAATCATCAGCAAGATTGACGAGCTCAGCCTCCGCGGCCAGGGTAAAGCCGCCCAGGCCAACCAGGAAGACGCTGCCAGAAAGAAAACCGTCGCCCAAAACACTGCAGCTCAAAACAGCTCAGCCCAGAACGGCTCAGCGCAAAACGGTGCGCCGCCAACCAGCGCCTCTCCAACCGCCACCCAATCCAGCGACGCCGCCAGCCCTCCGTCCGCCGCCGATATCGCCGCCGACATGCGCGGCACCTTTACCTTCGGCTCCGGCAAGCTCGCCCTCCCCGCGCTCGACTTCCGCGTTCCCGGCGCCGACATCGCCGTCCAGGGCGCTTACACCCTCCAGGGCCAGGTCCTCGACTTCAACGGCACCGCCCGCCTCGACGCCCACATTTCCCAGATGGTCACCGGCTGGAAATCCCTCCTCCTCAAACCCGTCGACCCCTTCTTCGCCAAGGACGGCGCCGGCACCCTCGTCCCCATCAAAATCTCCGGCACGACTTCTCACCCCGACATCGGCCTCAACTTCAAACACTAACCGCGGCTCGAAATCCCCAGGAACACCACGACCGCGCGATTCAGACGCACAATATCCTCCTGCGCCAGCCGCCCAATGCGGACTCCCAACTTCGACTTCGCCACCGTCGAAATCTTGTCCACCATTAGCCGGCTCACCGACCGCAACCCATTCTCCTCGCTTGGCTCAACCAGGAGTCGGAACAGCGGCGCCTCTGCCGGGTCACTCGTCAGCGGGCAGATGGTGATTGAATCAGTTGTGTAGATGCGGTCGTCCTGCAGAATCACCGATGGCCGCGGCTTGCCCAGATAATCTCCAGCGCCTGCAATCGTCCAAATCTCGCCGCGCCTTACTCGCCCGGCCATATCGAGATGGAATCGATGAAGGCCTGATCCTCCGCCGCGTGCTTGCTCCGCGCGACGACCAGCCCCTGCCTCCGCGCCTCTGCCGCAAACTCCGGCGATCGCGTGTCCGGCACCCAGATCTGAATCGGCCGTAGCCCCTGGCGCCTCAGCTTTGCCCGATGCGCGCGCACCTTGTCACGCGAAGATCGCTTTGTGGTTCGTGATGGCATCTCTCAATCTCTGGTTACATGTAACCTACCACAGATTTCTCAGTCGGGTCCACCGCCGCTGTCCCCTGAACTCCAAACTCCAATCCCTGAACTCTGCTCTCCCCCGCTGATAAACTCCTCCTCAGCATGCCCCCCGCTCCCAAAGCGCGCATCGAAGACCCCGAGCGCCTCGTCTCCGCCGCCCCATCCGAAGACGAAAATTCCTTCGAGCTTAAGCTCCGCCCCCGCCGCCTCCAGGAATTCATCGGCCAGACCAAAGCCAAAGAGCAGCTTGCTATTGCCCTCGAAGCCGCCAAATCCCGCGGCGAAGCCCTCGACCACGTCCTGCTCTCCGGCCCGCCCGGCCTCGGCAAAACCACCCTCGCCACCATCATCGCCAACGAGCTCGACGTCGGCTTCCAGCAAACCTCCGGCCCCGCCCTCCAGATCCAGGGCGACCTCACCGCCATCCTCACCAACCTCCGCGAGCGCCAGGTCCTCTTCCTCGACGAGATTCACCGCCTCCAGCCCGTCCTCGAAGAAAAACTCTACACCGCCCTCGAGGACTACAAGCTCGACATCATCATCGGCCAGGGCCCCGCCGCCCGCACCCACGTCATGGAGATCCGCCCCTTCACCTTCGTCGCCGCCACCACCCGCCCCGGCCTTCTCAGCTCGCCTCTCCGCTCCCGCTTCGGCATCCTCCTCCGCCTCGAGTTCTATACCGACGAAGACCTCCGCTTCATCGTCTCCCGCTCCGCCGATGTCATGAACATTGAAATCGACCAGGACGGCGCCGCCGAAATCGCCATGCGCAGCCGCGGAACCCCGCGCATCGCCAACCGCCTTCTGCGTCGAGTCCGCGACTTCGCCCAGGTCCGAGCACAGGGCCGCATCGATCGCCAAACCGCCTGCGACGCACTCAAGATGTTAGAAGTCGATGCCCACGGCTTCGACGAGTTAGACCGCCGCTTACTCCTCACTATTATTGAGAAATACGACGGCGGACCCGTCGGCTTAGGCACCTTAGCCGCGACCCTAGCCGAAGAGCAGGACGCATTAGAAGAAGTCTACGAACCTTTCTTAATCCAGATAGGCTTCCTCGACCGCACCCCCCGCGGCCGCGTCGCCACAAGATTGGCCTACGAACACTTCGGCCTCCCCATCCCCCGCAAACAACCCGGATTATTCTAGGGCTGTATAACTTCGGTTGGCCCGGAGCCTGGCCTGAGCTTGTCGAATGGCTCTCGCCTCTGAGACCCGGGAATCGCGCGAAGCGCGCCCGCCATAGCTCGTTCCACCACTACCCGTGTCAAAAAAGAAGAATGTCATCCCGAGCGGAGCTTCCGAATTCGTTGTGCCCGCATTTGGGCGCAACAAACAATTTAAGCGTGCAGTCGAGGGACCTGCGGTTCTCCTGTTCTCGCCAGTGCAGCGCGATCTTGGATATGCAGCTGTTTTCGCCTGCACCTGCACGAACCGTGTCAAAAGAGAAGAATGTCATCCTGAGCGGAGCTTCCGAATTCGTTGCGCCCGCATTTTGGGCGCAACAAACAATTCAAGTGCGCAGTCGAAGGACCTGCGGGTGTCTGTTCCTCAGGCATTACCACCGTCATTTGGAAAATTAACCCGGTGCGCCTACCCTCCGATCATGCGCGAACGCTGGTACTACGTCTACATCGTCGCCAGTCGCACCCACGCGCTCTACATCGGGGTAACGGGTCGCATCGAACAACGAATCAGCGAACACAAAAACAAAGCCTTCCAAGGGTTTACCGCCGATTACAACTGCAACCGCCTCGTCTACTACGAGCGCTATGACAACCCCGGCCAGGCTATCGCCCGCGAAAAGCAGCTCAAAGGCTGGTCCCGCCCCAAAAAGCTCGCCCTCATCCAGAAAATGAACTCCACTTGGATCGACCTCAGCGAAGAATGGGGTCGGCCCATCCCGCTATTCGCCGAGAGCCACCGCCAAAAAGCCTGATCGCCCCCACTCTCCCCCTGGATCCCAAACACCCCGGGTGCCCCCCATCTGCCCGGTGTTGGCAGATGTGGATACCACGACGCCTGCCGTCCCTCACCTCGGCCAACAGGTATTCCATAACCCGCATCTCCGCCGTCTCCTCACGCCGACTTCCGGCCCTTCCGCGACCCCTCCCGCGAACTAATCATGGCGTGCCGCAAAAGATGGTTCACGCGCGTCTGATAACCCCGCCCATAACTCTTCAGCCACTCCACAATGTCCGTGTCGAGACGCATGGTCACAGGCTTCTTTGCCGGCCGGTAGAACTTACCCATCTCCGCCCCGCTCCAGTCCACCACCTCCGGCATCTCTGACAAATCAATGTCTGCGTCTTTTTTTCCGGCGATGCTGGCGATCTGGCGCTTCTGCTCTCTTGTGAGCTTCCTCATAGCTTTTCCTCTCCCTGCTGGTTGCCGCGCGAGCCGAGATAAGCCGAATCACTTCTTCGCCGTCCTTCGCGGCAAAAGAAGTGTGAACGACAAAGACGACCACCCCCGGAGCAATCTCCCCCAGCGTGATCGTGCGTTCCTCCTCGTCGTGCACCGGATCGTGCACGCTCAGAGCATACGGATCGTCGAAAACGATCTCGGCCGTCTCGAAATCGATGCCATGTTTCGCGAGGTTTTGCCGGTTCTTCTTCTCGTCGTACTCAAATCGCATCCCGGCCTCTTCATGCATTCAAGGCTAAACCATGTACATACAATTGTCAATATGAAATGATCGAGCACGACTGCGCAGGTGCCGATGTGGGATACCACTCCCCCTAAATCCCAAACACGCTCTTACACCCACCCACCACCGAATCAATATCCTTAGCAATGTCCCCCAGCGTCTTCACCCGGCTCGCCACCTGCGCCAGCTGATTCTTCAACTCCCCCAGCTTCTTCACCGGATCCTTCAGGTCCGCCGCGACCGCCTGCATCGCCCCGGTCCGCGACGCGAAATCCTCCTGGTTTAGCTGCGTCAGGATCGCGTTCACCTCCACAATCCCATCCGAGACCGTCTCTGAATCACCCAGAGTGATCGGGACCGCGGCATACAGCTTGTCGAACAGTGCCTGCGCCGCAGCTTTCGTCGCCGGAATCGTGGTCGGAATCGGCGGAATGCTCGCCATCGCTCTCCCTCCTACTTCTTCGTGCTCGCCGCCGAGTACACCGCGCCCAGCTGCTGTCCCTGTGCCACCATCTGCGCCACCAGCGCTCGGAACGCCGGCGCGTCCTTGTCCTTCTTCGTCTGCGTCAGCGCATCGTTGGTCGTGGCCAGCTGCTGCAGCGCCTTTTGTGTCTGTTCCAGCGTCGCGTCGCCCGCCTTTTCCGCCGTCACCAACTGAGGCAGCTTCCCAATCTCCGTCCGCTTCTCATCCGGACTCATCTTCGTTTCATTGGCCAGGATATACGTCCGCTGATCGGCAATCAGCTCCGCGTATTTGTCCCGCAGCTCGTTCCTCAACCCCGTCCCCTCCGGCGTCCCGATATCCTGCCCCAGCAGCGTGCAGATCGTGTCGATCGGCTTCTGCGCGCTCTCCAGAATCGACGGCAGTTCCTTCGCCGTCTTCTTTTCCATCAGCACGCGCCCCAGCGCGTCTACCGCCGCTGAAGCCACTCCGCTCTCGATGTTTGCATTCTTTGCCAGAGCCGTCAGCGGCGCGTCTTTCGCCATCGCCTCTAAATTTGTCCCCAGCGCTTCTGACTCCTTGTCCAACTCCGTTACCTCGGAGCTCCCGCCCACCTCCGCCAGCAGCGTTGCGTACTGCTGCAGCGCGCTCATCAGCTCCGTGCGCGCTTTCATATCAGCGTCCGGAATAAATGGCTGGATGCTCGCCGGGTTAAATCCCTTCGTGTCGAACTGGTTCACCAGCGACGCCATCGCCGCATCTTCGTAAGTCGTCTCCACCAGTTGATAGGCGCTCTGCATCTTCACCACCGTCGCCGACGCAGCTGTCGAGAAGGTCGCCGCCCGTTGCGACAGCGGAGAAACCGCGCATCCACTCAGAAAAAAGAGAGACAGGACCGAAAGACAGCTCAGGCACCCAACGACACGCGCCGTCATCGTTCCCACTTGCCGTTTCATAGGTTGTCCCCGGGAAGAGTTGCGGACCATGCTACCACCCCGCCCCGCGCGTCGCATTCACGCTCACCTCGCCCCCGCGTGCCGCTTTCACCCTCAGCCTGCCCGCGAAAAAACAACACCCCCCGCCGCTGCTCCCGCCAGGTTCACCCCATAGCAAGAAGCGTAAGCTCGAACCGCGTGCATCAGCGCTGTTAAATGCCAGACTCCTGCTCTTTAGTACTGCTTCCGAATCCAAAACGGGACAGCCACCCCCACCTACTCGTTTCGCAGGCTTGTTCTCCGTGCCCCTCTGCATTCTCCGTGGTGAGCGTTTCGGAAACCCGGCTTCCACGTAGCTCTTGAGCCGCCACGCGACTTATCCACAGGTCTGTCAATACCCCGTGCAAAAATCCAAAGTAATGACCCAACATTCCACGCCACTTACATCTTTATACCCTCAAAGTATTTTGGCGGTTTTATTCCTTCAGTATGATATTCTGAACTTATAGAGTAGAAAAAGAAAAAGCCTGCCAGTGGCAGGCTTTTGTGCGTCCGTGCCCGGTGCTCCCCACTCTGTCCTCTCTGGGTCCTCTGTGGTGGATTGTCGGGCGCACCGGCTCATACCTATTGTGAAATCAAATGAATCGACAACTTCTACTTTGAATGCAAATAGATGAGTGCCACCCATCCGCGATCCACAACGCAGCAATATCAAAACAAAATACATACCCGCAAGCCATTGTCGAATCAAATGCGTAACAGCCACCCAAAAATCGCCGCCCCAATGGAATCAAATGCGTACACGTCGCCACCCCCGGAGGGGGGAGGGGGGTGGGGGGCAGAGTGGGATTACAAAGGTTTACTCTATTGCCGTCGGAGGTCTTTATCCATGTCCCGTACTGAATCCGCCATGCTGGCGCTCGGCACGCCCGCGCCGCCATTCGCCCTCAAAGATGTCCGCACCAACGAGGTTCACACTACCGCCTCGCTCGCCGGCCCGAAGGGCCTGCTCGTCATGTTCATCTGCTGCCATTGTCCGTTCGTCAAGCACGTCGAGGAGCAACTCGCCCAGCTCGCCGTCGACTTCCGCAATTCCGGCGTCGGTTTCGTCGCCATCAGCAGCAATGATGCCGAAAATTACCCTGACGACGCGCCCGCCTCGCTCGCCGAGCAGGCCCTGAAGCTCGGCTTCATCTTCCCGTATCTCTACGACGAGACCCAGGAAGTTGCCCACGCCTACGACGCTGCCTGCACGCCCGACTTCTTCCTCTTCGACTCCAGCGGCAAGCTCGCCTACCGCGGCCAACTCGACTCCAGCCGTCCCGGCAGCGACATTCCCGTCACCGGCCGCGATCTCCGCGCCGCTCTCAAAGCCGTCATCGCCGGCGAACCAGTCACCGCCGAGCAGTTTCCCAGCGTCGGCTGCAACATTAAATGGAAGGACAAATGGCTCAACCGCCTCTAACTCTGGCTGGAACTTTTTGCGCCATCCCTCCACAGAGTGCGCGAAGCGCGTGCGCCCGGGACGGCCAGTCCCAAACAAAAAAGCCAGCGATCGCTCGCTGGCTTTTTCGCACTCAGGGAGAAAAACCTATTCCACGTCGCTGACCTTCCCCGCTTTGAAGGTCACCTTCATGTCCTTGTAGACGTAAATCTTCTTCACGCCTAAGTCGACGATCCGTGTCGGCTGCCCCATCGACGCCGTCACCTGGTCGATGGTTTGCCCGATGGAGATCGTCGGCGGTGGACCCGCTGGCGCAGCCGGTGCCGGCGCAGCCACGCCGCCGCCAACCGCTGGTCCGGTCGCCGTCGCCGTCGCCGCCTGCTCGTCCTGATCGGCAGCCTGTGTCTGCTGCGCGATCTGGTCGCCCGCCGTCGTATCCGGTCCAGGAGCATCCGCCGCAAAAGCTGCCTGCGTCGGAGCTGCCTGCGCCGAAGGAGGAGCCTTCGGCAAGCCGCCCTGGCCCTGCTTCTTCTGCAGATCGCTCAGCCCTGTGTCAATCGACTCGCGCATGTGGTTCTGCATGTCCTGCAGATCGTTGAAGGCCACGGTCACGTTGTCCGACTTCGCGCACTCGCTGCCGCCCTTCGACGCCAGAACCACTGCCGTTGCTGCCGTTGCATCCGGCGTCGGGGCCGCAGCTACTTCGATCACATCGCCCTGGCTCACCGCGCACTCGGTTCCCGCAGCGTCTGTCAGATCGAGGCTGGCTCCGGCGATGAAAACGTGCGGCTGGCCATCGCCCAGCATCCGGGCAATCCCGCTCGAGGCCGGGTCGATCTCCTGGTTCGCCGCATTCTGCGAGGCCTCGGCGTTTTCCAGCGCCAGTTGCCGCTTCACTTCCTCGGCAACCATCGCTTTCACATCAGGCGTCAGCAGCGCCGCCTGCGCGGCCGCTGCCTGATCCACCGCCGCCTGTTGGGCTGCCGCCGCCTGCGCCGCATATGCATCCTGCAGGCTTGCCGCAATCATGTAGTCCGTGAGCCAGAAGGCCGCGCTTGGATAAACCGGATATGGCGCAAAGTAGTAGCCGTAGTAACCGTACCAGGGAGAAGGTCCCCATCCCCATGCATAGGCCACCGGAACCGCCCACGGATTGTAGGCCCATCCGTAGTAAGCCGGACCATAGTAATACCTCGGCGCATAGACATCGAGAAATGCGCCATGATATCCATAGCGCCGGTAGTAAGCGTCGTGATAATGCCCGTGATCCCAGTAAGTGCGATGGCCGAATTCGCGCCCGTGATACATATACGGATGCTGCACGTACCCGCGGCCGCCGCGCTCGCCGTAGACTCGCGAGTGATCGGCGCGATCCACCCTTACTTCCCTCCCGCCGTGCAGATCGTGATGAACCGTCATCCCGCGTGCGGAATCGTGAAACTCGGCCGGTCGCCCATTGGCGCGCATCCGCGTCTCCGTCCCGTGAGGACCCGCCACCATATGATTGCCCGCCGGCATCCGTCCTCCGGTCGTTGTCGTCCGCGAAACGGTCGTGCTGCTGGTGCGCCCGCCTGGCCCCGTCGAAGTTGTCGTGCGGGAGGTCGTGGTCGTCGTGCGGCCGCCGCCTGCGGTCGTCGTTCGCCCCGCAGTGGTGGTGGTTGTGCGGCCTGAGGTGGTTGTTGTCGTCCGGCCCGCCGTGGTCGTCGTCCGGCCCGCCGTCGAGGTCGTGGTGTGACCGGCAGTGGAAGCCCCGCCTGGATGCGGTGTGCTGGCCGGCTTCGCCGGAGCGCTGACCTTCGGCGCAGATTTTTTCTGGGCGTGGGCGGTGGCTAGCAGGCAGCCCGGAACCAACAGAACGACTGCTGCCAAACGAACAAATCTTGTAGCGCGAACAGCGAAAGTGGGCACGGCATTCTCCTTACATAAGTGCGTCCTGCGTATTCCCGCGACCCGAACAGCCGCTATCCGGCTACTCAACGTCGGTGACCTTGTCGTTCATAAATGTAACTTTCATGTCCTGGTAATAATCGATTTCCTTAGCCCCCAGTTTCACCACTCTCTTCGGTTGTCCAAAGGCCGCGACGACCTGCTCTTTGGTCTCCTTCAGCGTGATCGTGGGCGGTGGAGTATCGCTGGGCGGCGGTGGCGGCGGGATAGCGGCCATGGGCGCTGGCGCCGGTTCGGCGGGAGCAGCAGGAGGAGGAGCTGGCGCAGCAGGGGCAGGTCCCGAAGCACTCCCCTGTCCTCCGCCGGCCGTCTGTTGTCCCTGATCCCCGTTATCCTGCGGCGCTACATCCAGAACTTCGCTGACGCTCTTCAGCGCCACATCGTCCGACGGATACGCGCCCTTCGCGTACGGAAACTTCAAGCTCGAGTAATAGCGAATATCTCCCATCTGATCGCTCATGAACTCGAGCACAATCCCGTCGTCGCGCACATCGATCCCGGTCAGCCAGAACTTTTCGCCCGCCACAAACGTGCGCGTGCCCGCCCCTGCCGCCTGCCCGGTCCGATTCCTGAGAGCCGCCAGTCCACGCGTCATCTTCCACGCACCCGTGCTGGTGATATGCCCGTCCTTGTAGACATTCGCCGCCGCCGCGCCGCTGGTGGTCGACGTCATCACCAGACCGTCCTTCTTCAGGACGATCACCGCGCCCGCCGTCACAATATCGCTGTGATCGGCTGTCGCTTTCGTCGGCGTGTATTGCGCCGAGATTTTCTGCTCGATGCTTTGTGGGGTCCCCGCCGTCTGCGCCGTTGCTGGCAGGCCGGCGATTACTGCGGCAGGAATCGACAACAGGACCACTGAGGCCCAGGACAAACAGCGGTGGGTTCGCATACCGCCCCCTGTAAATGGATGGCGTCCAGTATGTCCTAAAGGGCCGCCGTCGCGCCAGCTTTTTTTGGAGATTTTGGAGCCTTTGGCCGTCACCATTGAGCTTTTCCCGGCGCACGATCCGCCCTGCCAGCATGGTGAACGAAGGGGCCGTGGCGTTTCATAGCGATGAGGGTCGCGGCGGTAACCGCCTCCGGTGTCCCCAAGGGTTACCAGAGAGATAGCTCTGGTTCGACAGCCTTACTGCGGCTGGAGCGGCGGTGGCGGGGGAAGCACCGCGTCCTCATCGCTATTCAGCACCATCCCTGTAAGAATCGATCCCAGCCCGGTGCGATAGACCCTGAATTTCGCGAACAGGGGTCCGCGGTCATAATCGAGAGTCATATAGACCACATAGCTGGTGCTCGACACGACGCGGATACCGATCAGCTCGTACCCGCGGAAGTTTCCGTACAATTCCTGCGTCTGATGCAGGGTGCTCAGGTAGCCCCCCACGTCTTTGCTGCCCTCAAGCGCGCTCCCCCGCAGCCACACCCGCACCGCCTCGTCCGGTCCGCCCGTTTTGTACGCGTCGAGCCCTGCCTGGACGATCTTCGGAATGTTCCCCGTTGTCGGGGTCTGGCTTCGTCCCTGTCCCACTCCCACGAACGACCCAACCAGCAGCAGAAGTACAGCGCTACGCATGGTAATCTCCTCCGCGAAATGGACGCGCACCCATCGTATCGCGCTCACCCTTCACCAGCGCACCAACAAAAAGGCCCGCGGAATCTCGTCCACGGGCCTTTTCCGATGCAATCGGTGCCAGTCTTAGTGCGCGCAGCGCGTCCGCCTGGACGGCCAGTCCTCAGGCTTGTCCGATCGCGACGCCGTGCTCCAGCGGAATTCCCGCCCGGCTCACCACTTCAAAGTGCAGCGTGTTGCCACCTTTGTGGGCGTCGATGCGCACATGATCCCCATGCAGCACCTCGCCGTCGAGGATTTTCATCGCCAGCGGGTCCTGGATCAGCCGCTGGATCGCCCGCTTCAGCGGACGCGCTCCATAGGCGCGATCGTACCCCGAAGTGAAGATCTGGTGCCGCGCCGCCGGTGTCAGCTCGATGGTGATGTGCCGATCCGCCAGCAGTTTGTCCAGGTCCTTCAGCCGCAGATCGACGATATGCGTCAGCTGCTCCTCACCGAGCGGCCGGAAGATCACGACATCGTCCACGCGGTTCAGAAATTCCGGACGGAAGTGTTCGCGCAGCACCTTCATCACGCTCTCCGTCGCGTGTGCAAACGTCGTCTCATCCTTCAGCGACTCGCCCTGCAGGAACCCGGCCCCCAGATTCGACGTCATGATCAGCACCGTGTTGCGGAAATCCACCGTACGTCCCTTCGAATCGGTCAGCCGCCCGTCGTCCAGAACCTGCAGCAGCACGTTGAACACATCCGGATGCGCCTTCTCGATTTCGTCGAGCAGAATCACCGAATACGGCCGCCTGCGCACCGCTTCCGTCAGCTGTCCGCCCTCGTCGTAGCCCACATAGCCGGGAGGCGCCCCGATCATGCGCGCCACAGCATGTTTCTCCATGTACTCGCTCATGTCGAGCCGGATCATGGCCTGCTCGTCGTCGAACAGGAACTCCGCCAGCGCGCGAGCCGTCTCGGTTTTCCCCACCCCCGTCGGGCCCAGGAAAATAAACGACCCAATCGGCCGCTTCGGATCGCTCAGCCCCGCGCGCGAACGCCGGATCGCGTTCGCCACAATCGCCAGCGCCACATCCTGCCCCACGACGCGCTCTTTCAGCCGCTCTTCCATCTGCACCAGCTTGCGCACTTCACCCTCGAGCATCCGGGAGATGGGAATCCCCGTCCACTTGCTCACGATGCGCGCAATGTCCTCTTCGTCGACCTCTTCCTTCAGCATGCGCGGCGTTCCCGCCTTCCCATCCTGGGCCGCATCGAGCTTCTTCATCTGCGCTTCCAGCTTCGGCAACTCGCCGTATTGGATCTGCGCCGCGCGCTCCAGATTTCCGCGCCGCGTCTGTTCCTCGGCCTCGAAGCGCAGCGTCTCAATCTGCTTTTTCAGATCGCTCAGCCGCGTGATCGCCTCGCGCTCCTTCTGCCAGCGCGCCCGCAATGCGGTCGACTTTTCCTTGACCTGCGCGAGCTCGCGCTCCACCTGCGTCAGCCGTTCCTTCGAATTCGCATCGCTCTCCCGCTTTAGGGCCGCTCGTTCAATTTCCAGCGACGTCGCCTGCCGCTCCAGTTCATCGATCTCCGTCGGCACGCTCCCAATCTGAATCGCCAGCGAAGCCGCTGCCTCGTCGACCAGGTCGATCGCCTTGTCCGGCAGAAACCGATCCGAAATGTACCGATGCGACAGGGTCGCCGCCGCCACAATGGCCGAGTCGCGGATCCGCACTTTGTGGTGCGATTCGTAACGCTCCTTCAGGCCGCGCAGGATCGCGATCGTGTCCTCCACGTTCGGCTCGCCTACGTAGACGATCTGGAAGCGCCGCTCCAGCGCCGCATCTTTCTCGATGTACTTCCGGTATTCATTCAGCGTCGTCGCGCCAATCGCCCGCAGCTCGCCCCGGGCCAGCGCCGGCTTCAGCATGTTGGAGGCGTCAATTGCCCCCTCCGCCGCGCCCGCACCCACCAGCGTGTGCAGCTCGTCGATGAACAGGATGATCTGCCCATTCGACTCCTCAATCTCCTTCAGTACCGCCTTCAGCCGGTCCTCAAACTCGCCGCGATACTTCGCGCCCGCGAGCATCGATCCCAGGTCCAGCGAGATCACCCGCTTGTCCCGCAGGATTTCCGGCACGTCACCGTGGACGATGCGCCGCGCCAGGCCTTCCACGATCGCCGTTTTTCCTACGCCGGGCTCGCCGATCAGCACGGGGTTGTTTTTGGTCCGCCGCGAGAGCACCTGGATCACGCGGCGGATTTCCTCGTCGCGCCCAATCACCGGATCGAGCTTGCCGCGCCGCGCCAGCTCCGTCAGATCCTTCGCATATTTTTCCAGCGCCTGGAATTTCGCCTCAGGATTCTGATCCGTCACCCGCTGGCTGCCGCGCACCGTGGCCAGGCTCTTCAGCACCGCATCGTGCGTCGCTCCCAGTGAAGCCAACAGCAGCTGCGCCCCGTCATTCTTGCGGCTGGTCAGCGCCAGCAGCAGGTGCTCCGTCGAAACGTAGTCGTCCTTGAAATTCTCAGCTTCTTTGAAGGCCTGATCGAACACCTGATTCAGCGCGTTCGACGCGCTTGGCTGCGCCGACGCTCCGCTCACCTTGGGCAGCTGCGCCACCGCTTCCAGCGCCTTCGCTTCCAGCTGTTGCGTCGGCACGCCAATCTTGTCGAGGACGGCAGGAATCACGCCCTCCTTATCCGCCAGCAGCACCGCCAGCAGATGCAGCGGCAGAATCTCCGGATTCCCGTTCTCCGCCGCCAGCTGGCTCGCGTTCTGCACTGCCTCCTGCGACTTCACCGTAAATTTTTCCCAACGTATCGCCATGATTCCATCCACTCAGTTCATAAAATGATGCGGGAGGAAGACATCTCCCTCCCGCTCGATATTGCGCGTTTTCGCCAGTGGATTGCAAAGCGCGTCCACAGCCCTTAGGCCGCCGTCTTTACTTCCTTCTTGCCGGCTTCCACCTGCTTCGGGGTGCCGACTTCCACCTTGATCTGTTTCGGCTTGGCCTCGGCCCGCTTTTCCAGCTCCACCTTCAGCACGCCGGCCTCGTAGCTCGCCTTCACGCTGTCCGGGTTCACCGTGCTCGGAATCGTGAACGAACGATAGAAGCTGCCATAGCGCCGCTCGATCCGATGGAAGTTCTCTTCCTTCTCTTCCTTCTCGAACTTGCGCTCGCCCTTCACGGTCAGAACATTGTTCTCCAGCTGAATGTCGAGGTCGCTCTCTTTCATGCCCGGCACTTCCAGCTTCAGGACGATTTTGTGCTCGTCCTCATACACATCGACGGGCGGTACAAAGGCCGCGGTCGACAGCGCGTCGCCTTCACCGCGGTTGTACTCCTGGAAGAGCGAGTTCAGGCGGTTCTGCAGCGACAGGGCATCACGAAACGGATCCCAACGAGTTATTGCCATACCAATTCTCCTGCATCAAATTTGGGGTTGAGGGCCAACCACCGGGGTCGGCCCGCACGATTGTCTGATGCGACTGTAGCACAATCGATTCATAAAACATGAGCGTATCTCTATCAATGATAGAGGAATCGTTAACATAAACAAAATAAACATGTTTTATCGAGAACCGAGCCGCCGCTTGGCCCTGAGACGTGAAATTTGCACAACGCCGCCTCGAACGCGACCCCCAAATCCAAGCCATCGCATTCCCCAAATCCCCAACCCACTGGCTATTGACTTCTCACCGCGATCCCGCCAAACTGGCGAATCCCCAGGGGCCGGATCGCAATGGGACGCACGACCTCCTGCACTCCGGCGCACAACGTCCGCAGCAGTCCAAACCACCGCCGAGGAACTCCATGACCACCCTGTTCGAGGACCTTCGCTTCGCCCTCCGCATGCTCTTCAAATCGCCGGCGTTCACCATCATCGCCATCCTCACCCTGGCTCTCGGCATTGGCGCCAACACCGCTCTGTTTTCCGTCGTCAACGGAGTCCTCCTCAATCCGCTGCCCTACCCGCACTCCGGCCAGCTGCTCGCCATCGACGAAAGAGACGCCGGTCAGGACAAGGCCCCCATCAGCTACCTCAACTTCCTCGACTGGCAGCACCAGAACAAAGCCTTCTCCTCCATCGCCATGTACCGGCATGAGGACTACAACCTGACGGGCACGTCGCAGCCCGAGCGCATCAACGGCTTCATGATCTCCGCCGAATTCTTCCGCACGCTTGGCGTTCATCCCGCACTGGGCCGCGATTTCAATGCTGACGACGATCGGCTTGGCGCGGCGCCGGTCACCCTGCTGAGCGACGGGTTCTGGCATCGGCGCTACGGTGGCTCGCCCGCGATTCTCGGCAAATCCATCGACCTCAACGGCACAAACTTCACCGTCGTCGGTATTCTTCCCGCGAGCTTCCTTTTTTACGGCGTCGATCGTGACGTCTATACTCCCATCGGCCAGTGGAACGATCCCAACTTCCGCGACCGCCGCGTCGACATGAGTGCCCACGCTGTCGGCCGCCTCCGGTCCGGCGTCACTCTCCAGCAGGCCAGCGCCGACATGGATTCCATCGCGCGCCACCTTGCTGTGACGTATCCCGAGGCGGACAAAGACGTGGGCATCACGCTCTGTTCCATGAAAGAAGACATGGTCGGCAATGTGCAGCCCTTCCTGCTTGTGCTGCTGGCCGCCGTCGGCTTCCTGCTGCTCATCGCGTGCGCCAACGTCGCCAGCCTTCTCCTGGCACGCTCAATGTCGCGTTCCGGCGAGTTCGCCATCCGTTCGGCGCTCGGCGCCAGCCGCACCCGTATCATCCGCCAGCTCCTCACAGAAAGCACGCTCCTCGCCGGGCTAGGCGGTGCGCTTGGTTTTCTTCTTGCTTTCTTCGGAACCAAAGCCACCATCAATGTCCTTCCCGGCGCGCTCCCGCGTTCCGGCGAAGTTTCGCTCGATGCTCGCGTCCTGCTTTTCACGCTTACCGTGTCGCTCCTCGCCGGAGTCGTCTTCGGCCTCGCGCCCGCGCTCAAAACTTCGCGCGCCAATTTGCAGCAGATTCTTCGCCAGTCGGGTCGCGGCGCCAGCGCCGCCCGTCACCGCCTGCAGGGACTTTTCGTCGTCGTCGAAGTTGCCATGGCGCTCGTCCTGCTTGTCGGCGCAGGACTCATGCTCCGCTCCCTCGCCGCGCTCTGGCGCGTCAACCCCGGCTACGATCCCAACCACGCCATCACTTTTTCCGTCTCTCTTCCCTCGAACTCCAAAACCACCGCGGCGGAAACCCGTGCCCGTCTGCGCCGTTTCGATGCTGCGATGCGCGCCATCCCCGGTGTTCAGGCCGTTTCCGTCACCCTTGGCTCGCGTCCCATGATCCACGACTCCGAACTGCCCTTCTGGATCGAAGGCCGCCCCAGGCCCGACAACGATAACGATATGTCGCAGGCTATGTTCTATCTGGTTGAATCCGGTTTCCAGTCTGCTATGGGCATCACCCTCGAGCGCGGCCGCTTCGTCACGGACCAGGACAACGAAAACGCCCCCACTGTCGTCGACATTGACGATGCTTTCGCGCGCACGTATTTCGCCGGCCAGAATCCCGTAGGCCAACACATCCACATCGCGGAATTCGACAAGGAAGCTGAAATCATCGGGGTCGTCGGCCACGTCCGCCAGTGGGGCCCCGGCAACGACCCCAAAGCCGCCATCGAAGCGCAGTTCTACTACCCCTTCATGCAGCTCCCCGCCAAGCTCATGCCGCTGGTCGCTGATGGCGTGGCCGTCGTTATCCGCACCCAGGACGATCCCCAGACGATTATGGGTCCGGTTCGTAGCGCCGCCTCCGCGGTCGATCCCGGCGAAGTTATCTACGCCGTCGAAACCATGCACGGCGTCATCGAAAACGCCTTTGCCGCGCGACGCCTCTCCATGATCCTGCTCGCCTTCTTCGCCGCCGTCGCGCTGGGGCTTTCCTGCATCGGCATCTACGGCGTCATCTCGTATTTGGTCGGCGAGCGCACGCGCGAAATCGGCGTCCGCATGGCCCTCGGCGCACAGCGCAGTGACGTTCTCCGCCTCATTCTCCGTCAGGGAGCAACCATGGCTCTGGTCGGTGTGGCCCTCGGCATTGTGCTGGCACTCGGGCTTACCCGCCTGATGAGCGCGCAGCTCTTCGGCGTCACCGCGCACGACCCGCTCACCTTTGCCGCCGTAGGATTGGTGCTCATCGTCGTCGCGCTCGTTGCCTGCTGGCTGCCTGCGCGCCGCGCCGCTTCCGTCGACCCCATCGTGGCCCTCCACGCGGAGTAGAAACACCGAGCCGGGTGCCCCATGTCCCTGGTGTTGGGGTCATGGGAAACAGCGGAGCCCGCTGATCGCGACGAGCGACCATTCACGAGCAATCAGGCATGTACCCGGAGCCCGGTGCCCGCGTCTAGTCGGTCCTCAGCGCTCGTGCGGGATCCACCGTCGCCGCTCTTCGCGCCGGGATAAATCCAGCCAGCGCCGCGACAAGGCATATCACCACGATCCCCACCCCATACACGGCAGGGTCCGCAATTGACACGCCGAACAACTGGCTCCTGACCGCGCGCGTCGCCAGCATGGCCAGCGGAATCGTCACCAGCATCGCGCCTCCGGCCAGCACCATTACTTCCCGCAGGATTAGCCGGACCACCGTTCCGCGTTGGGCTCCCAGTGCCATGCGGATTCCAATCTCCCGCGTGCGCTGCGCCGTCGAATACGCCAGGATTCCGTACAGACCGATCCCCGCCATTAACGCCGCCAATCCTCCGAATACCGTCGCCAGCATCGCGATCACTCGCTCGGCAATGAGATCGTCATCGATCGCCTTCGTCATGGTGCGCGGGTTGCCGACAATCAGCTTGCTGTCGAGGTTCGCAATCGCAGCGCGAATGCTATTCGTCGCCGCCTCCGGCGCCTGCCACGTCCGCACATACAGCGTCAGCCCCGCCGGCTTCAGTGCCTGCGAGAACAGCGTGTAATCCGTTGCGATCGCGGGGTCGCGCACGCTCTCGTGCTTCACGTCCCGCACCACCCCCACAATCGTCGCCTCTGTTCCCGGCCTGCGTGGCCGGCTTACCACGCGCCCCAGCGCCGCCTGTGGACTCCCGTAAAAATGCTGGGCAAATTTCTCGTTTACCACCGCCACCTTCTCTGACGTTGCGGTGTCGCCTTCGTTGAAATAGCGCCCCGCCGCCAGCGGAATCCCCAGGGTCTGCAGATAATCGTTGCTGACCCACGGCAACTCGACGTCGAAATCTTCGTCCGGCTTCGGCGTGTATCCGCTCGCCAGCACATCGCCCTGGACATCGTTCCCCGCCAGATCGCTGTCGTTCGTCGCACCCACGCTCCGCACGCCCGGCAGCGAGGCTATCGCGTCGATCGCCCGCTGTTCCAGCGGCGCAACCCCCGGCGCAGGATACCCCGCCAGCATCGGATCCAGATCGAACGACAGCAGATGATCCGTGGCGAAACCCGCATCCACGTTCCGCAGATTCTTGATCGTCCGCACAAACAATCCCGCCCCCACCAACAGTAGCAAGCTGAACCCGATTTGCAGCGCCACGCAGCTGCGCCGGAACTGCAGCGACCGCCCGCCTCCGGTGCCGCCCCGCTCTTTCATTGCCTCCGCCAGCTTCGGATTCTGGAACTGCGCCATCGGTGCCAGACTGAACAGAAGGCTCGCCACCACCGTCACCGCCAGCGTAAACAGCAGCACATGCCAGTCCAAGGTCAGCGTAAACGGCAGGCCCCCGTCCGGCGACCCTCCCGACAACCAATGAATCAGCACGTGCAACGCTTGGGGCGCCAGCAGCAGCCCGATCGCTGCGCCACACCCGCCGAGCAGCAGGCCTTCCGCGATCAGTTGCCGCAGGACCTGCGCGCTGGTCGCGCCCAGCGCATAGCGGACCGCGAACTCCTGCGACCGCCCCGCTGCCCGCACCAGCAGCAGGCTCGCGACATTCACCACCGCCATCGCGATCACCAGCAGTACCATCCCCATCATGATCGTCAGCGGCGTTTGCATATCTCCGCGCAGAGGCGAGAATCCCTTTGCCCCCGCATCAACATTGATGTGCGCCTGATCGATGAACGTAGTCCGCGCCTTCTCCGACTGGTCGTGCTGCAGCGTAAACTCCGCCCTGCGCAGCGACAGATACAGCGCGTTCAGCGAAGCCTGCGCCTGCGCCACCGTCATTCCGGGCCGCAACCGTCCCGCCAGATCGATCCAGTACGCGTTGTGGTCGCTCAGGTAATCCCAGTCCGGTTCCACCACCTTCTGTTCTGTGATCGGCACGAAAACATCCGGCGTCCGCCCCCACACCATGCTGTGAAATCCCGGCGCGGTGACACCCGTAATCGTGAACGGCGTGCCATTCACCAGCAGCGTCTTGCCCGCCACCGGCGCCTCCGCCAGGTGCGTCCTCCAGTAGTCGAAGCTCAGCACCACTACCGGATTCGCTCCCGGCGCCGTTTCGTCGCTCGCGGTAAACAGTCGTCCCACCGCCGGTCGCACGCCCAGCGTCTCAAAATAATTGCCGGTCACTAATTCCGCGCCCACACTCTCCGCGCGGTTGTTCCACGTCACCCCAACCTCGGCCGGCTCTGCGGCAATCAGCCCGCTGAGCACCTTGTTCTGGTCGCGCAGGTCCTTGTACATCGGATACGAAAATTCGTGGTGGTGCCCCGCATCGTTTCCACCCTCCGAGTGCGTGTGCCCCGGCGACGATCCCGCGAAGCTCAGCACCACCAGCTGCTCGGGATTCTTCACTGGCAGCGCGCTCATCAGCGCCTGATCCAGCAAGCTGAAGATCGTCGTGTTCAGTCCGATCGCCAGCGCCAGGGTCAGCACCGCCACCGTCGCAAATCCTGGATTGCGTCCGAGTCCGCGGATTCCATACCGCACATCGCGCCACACCGACTCCAGCCGCCACGAAGGCCGCTCCTCCCGGCACTCCTCCCGCGCCCGCTCGCGCCCGCCAAAAGCGATCGCCGCCTTCCTCCGCGCCTCTTCCTCCGGCATCCCCGCAGCCATGTTCGCCTCCGCCTCTCGTTCCAGATGGAACTGGATCTCCTCGTCCACTTCGCTGCGCCGTTTTCCCGTAAAGAAAAATTTCGCGCGCGACCAAATCTCTCCCATCACCCTCACCTCTCAGGGCCAGCTACTGGCTACCGGCTGCCTTTCAGATCCTTTCCAGAACCAAATTGATAGCCCCTGTCAGCCGGTTCCAGTTCCGCAACTCCGCTTCCAGCTGTCTCCGTCCCGCCGCCGTCAGCGAATAAAAACGCGCCCGCCGGTTGTTTTCCGAAGCGCCCCACTGCGCGCGGATCCACCCCTTGTATTCCAGCCGATGCAGCGCCGGATACAGCGACCCCTGCCCAATCGTCAGCACATTGTTGGAAACCTGCTGAATGCGTTGCGCAATCGCCCAGCCATGCTCCGGCTGGAGCGCAATCGACCTCAGGATCAGCATGTCCAGCGTTCCCTGCAGCAAATCTGCGGATGGCGCCATCATTCCCCTCGACGTTCGACAACAGAATAAGAAAAGCATCTCCCGCCGTCTTGTCGACTGTCAAGGGGTACGCAGAATCCCGCCAGGAAGTTCCCCGGCGGCCTAACGATGCATCTTGTGCTCGAGGGCCAATAAATACTGCCGGCAAAGCAAGAGGGGAATGCTCCCGAAAACCCCGAAACCACAGTCGATCAGCCTCCACAGGATCGGAATGCCGCGGATTTCCCCTGCGATGAGCGCAAGGGGAACCACTCCCGCGCAGGCGATGAGCCCGAATGTAATGACCCAGCGGTTGCGCACCGGATCGATCCACGGCCCGACGAATGCCACCGCAATCACCATGTGAGCGAAGGCGAGCCAGTCTGTGCCGTACGCGAGGAAAGGATAGGCGCTGTAGCTCGCGTCCACTCCTGTCCTCACCCGCTCGATCCACGGCAGCAGCCCCGTCGACTGAGCAACCGGCCGCAGCCAGCTCATCTGCAATAAGAAGACCAGCCCGTGCAACTCGCGCCGAAGAGGAAACGCGGTGACGCCGCTCAGCAGCATTCCCGCTATAAATACAGCGAGCCAAAAGCGAATGCGTTGAAGAAAGTTCGGTTCCGCCATCGATGGGTTCGGCTCAGTCGGCGCAGCCCGCCGCCTCTTCGCGATTATCGCTCGCTGGCAGCCGCGCCGCCCCCGCATTCGCTGCCGTCACGCCGCCGAACCGCCGCTCCCTCTGCCGGAATTCCGCGACCGCCGCCTCCAGATCCTTCTCGTCGAAATCCGGCCACATCCGATCCGTGAACAACAGTTCCGCGTATGCCGACTCCCACAGCAGAAAATCGGACAGCCGTTTCTCCCCACCTGTTCGAATCAACAGATCAACATCGCCGCCCGCCGCGTGCAACGCGGTCGTCAATCCGCGCTCCAGTGTTTCGTGCGATCGCAATCCCTCCTCGCCCAGAAGCTCAGCCGCAGTCCGCACAATCGTGCCCCGCGCCGAATAGTCCACAGCAACCCGCAAATGCAGGCGCTGTCCCTTAGCCGTCGCGGACTCGCATTGCTGGATCTCCCGCAGTAACAGCCTCGGCAAGCGATCGCGCCGCCCAATCGCCTCCAGCCGGACACCCGTCTCCTGCAGCCGCGCTCTCTCGATCCGCAGATAGGCAGCGATCAGCGAGAAAATGCTCTGCACCTCCAGCGCCGGCCGTCGCCAGTTGTCCGAAGAAAACGCATAGACCGTCAGCCGCACGATCCCCAGCTCCGGCGCCCGCTCCACCACCCGACGCACCGCCGCCACGCCTGCCCGATGCCCCGCCACCCTCGGCCATCCGCGCCGTGCCGCCCATCGCCCGTTGCCATCCATGATGATGGCCACATGCAGTCCGTCATCGGCCCGGCGTGGCAGCACAAGGCGTCCGCCCGCTCCCGGAATATCCATCGGCTACCTCACCGCGCCCGCTGGCGTCACAGGCGTGCTCGGCTCCCCCGGTGCCATCGAGCTGTACCAGTCGATTTCGCGCGTGAAGTACATCGCCGCCGCTACCGCCAGGAAGCTCGCAATCGCGCCCACCAGCAGCGCATTGTCTTCAAGCCGCAGCAGCAGGTAAATCAGCGTGTAAAGCAAACTGAACGTCGCCAGCGCCCGCATTTCATGCCGGCGGCTTGCGAAAATCCATCTCGCGTTGGTCGCCAGCAGAATCACTGTGGCCGCGCCCGCCAGCAGAAAGCCAAAATCGAAACCGATCCTCTCCGCCAGCGATAACAGCAGCAGGTAAAAGATGATCTGCGCAATGCCGACCAGCACGTATTGCGCCGGGTGCACCCGTTTCCCGGTCGTAACCTCAAAGATGAAGTAAGAAAGAAAAATCAGGCCGAGAAACAGAGGAACGTATTTCAGCGACCGGTTGACGGATTGGTACGGGTCCGCCACCTCGATAAATGAAACCCCCAGCGCGGTGGCATCGAGTCCCGTAATTGAGTCGGCCTGCCCCTCGGCCCGCACGCCCCGCGCAATAAACGGCACTGACCACTCCGCGTCGAAGCCGCTCTTTGACACGTTGCGGTTCACGGGCAGAAATCCACCGTCGAATCCTGGACTCGGCCAGTCGCCCTCCACCGTCAGGTGCGTCGTCTTGCCATACGCGAGTACCGCAATCCGCTGCGCGCCGGAGAATCGCAAAGTCGACGTCACGTCGAATTTCGCATTCGGCTGCGCAAGGCCTTCGAGCTTCGCGCCCAGCAGCGTCAGTCGCAGCGCTGGGCCCTGCTCTCCGCCCAGCGACATGCTTTGCGCAACCGCTGCCGGAAACAGCGTCGCCGTCTTTCCGCCCGCCGTCACCGTGGCGTCGGCCAGCGCTCCGCGCGCATCGCTCACCCCTACCACCATCTCTGCCTGGCTCCAGTCCAGTTCCGCCCCCGGCGGTGCCGCCGCCGGCACTCCGGTCAAATCGAACGACGCATCGAGCTTCGCATCGGCCTGAAATACCGGCACCTTGAACAGCGAGCGATGCCGCTCCTCCGTCGCGATCTTCACCACGCCCGAAGCTCGCGCCGGAAACACAAGGTACATCCCGTGTCTTGCGGATTCCGCCGGTGATTGGGGTGCAATGACGTACGGGATCGCCAGCGTCGGCCCAAGGAAAGTCTGCGCGCCGCCCACGTGGCTGCTGATCTCGCTCACCACGTCGGCGGCTCGCCGCGTCCGGTCCTCCACCAGAACCCAGACAAACAGCGCTGGAATGATCATCAGAAGAGCCAGCGCACAAACCACAATCAACTTCAATCCCATCGACCGCGATCGCATCCTCGCCATCAGGTCGCCAGGCAATGTCGATAAATCGTTCACCGGAATCCCTCCATAAACTCCACTTTGCATCGCAAAGTTAATTCACAAAAAAATTTTAAGCCCGCGAAGGCTCCCAGTTCCGCATTACGCCCGCCCGCGGTTCCTCTTTCGCGCCGCGTGCCGCATCCCGCACCACTTGCTCCAGCGTCGACAAATATTCGAGGTACCGCTTCCGCCCCGACGCCGTAATCCGGCACACCGTTTGCGGCCGATTGCGATCGTGCCCCTTTACGATCTCCACCAGCTTTGCTTTTTCCAGAACCTGCAAATGCCGGCTCAGGTTCCCATCGGTCAGCGAGCACAGCTGCTTCAAATCCCCAAACGTCAGCCCCTTCGGATTCGTCACCAGCGAAGTGAGCACGCTGAGCCGCGCGCGCTCGTGGATCACTCGATCCAGCCCCTCATACGCAAAGCGCCCCTCGCTCGCCTTAGCCTTCATGCGCGCCCTCCTGCGCCGTCCACAGCAGGATCCCTGCCACCAGCATTTGGCCAACGCCGAACGAAATGCCCATTACCCACGGTGAAAACGCTCGCCCCTCGCCCAGCGCAATCGCCACCATCCCCGTCAGCAGATACCACGCGCCCGCCGCCACCATCGGCCGCGGCAAAAACCGGCACGAGGAAAAGACGCCAAGGCTGAAGATCACCTGCCACAACCCCGGCAGCATCCACAGCACTCCCGGCACTGCCCGCACCAGCACAATCGTGATCAGCAGGCCCGCCGCCGCCGACGGCAAGAATTGCTCCACCGCCATACGAATCATCTCGTCTGACAATGCCGAATGTTCCCGCTGTGTGCGCCGATAGACCTGCACGCCCGTCAGCGCGGCCGCCACCATCGCAGTCGCAACCCAGATGGTGAGATAGCGCGGGATCTGATGCGCTGCGTCCGGCGCCCAACGCGACTGCATAGCCGCGGCCACGATGGCGAACACACTCGTCGTCGCCAGCGTCGCCGGTCCATACCCGCGAAACTCCGTGCTGCGGGCCATCTGCCTGCGGATGCTGCTGATCTCGCCCAGCGCTTTATGCAGCTCGTTCATCGCTCTTTACTTTGCATTGCAAAGCTAACCCACGGGATGAGCCTTGTCAAGCAGAGAAGGGAATTGGCCCCCCGAAAAAAAAGAGGGCGCATCGTTGCCGATCCGCCCTACTGCTTGTTGCGCGATTCAAGGAGCCTGATGAATGAAGTCCGTCGCCTTACCGGCCCATGACCACCCGGGTCGGCGCTTCCTCGTTCCCGTTCCTCTTCCCATCCAGCCTGGATGTGATCACGCTGCCATACTGCACCGACTGCAGCGTGTGATTCAGCCCGTCCTCGTCAAACCGCAGAATCACCCGGCTGTCCGTGGGGGCCGGATCGCCCGCACCTGCAATCCAGGTGAAGCTGCTCTTCCAGTCGTCGTTGCGCAGCGTCACAACGTTGCTGGCGAGGTTCCGGTCAAGCGTGTAGAGCCCTGCCGGGCACACCTTGCCGTTCACGGTGAAGCTGAAAGGTACGTTGACCTGGGTTTCGGCCAGCGCATTCGTCGTTGTCAAAGCGGCTGCCGCCAGAACCGCGGTCGCCAGAAACTTGGGGAGTATGGATCGCATCGCGTAACCCTCCTGGGTATGTTCACCACGCTAGCGATCCTCAAAAATAAATGTGTCAAGTTCCCGTCCAGAATTCATCAAGCTTTTCGCTGTAGGATTCGCAGACGTCCCGCCCCTCCCCTGGTTGTCTCCTGAGCCTCTTCCAGTTCCTCCCGAATCGCCCGCACACCTGCGCCTCGTGCATGTTCGTTCAGCTTTTCCGCCATCCGCAGCGCCTCCTCCAGCAGTTGTGTCGCGTCACTGTGCTCCTGCCGCCCCCGCGCGCATCGCGCCGCGGACTGCAGGGCACTCACTGCGCGGCCCCGCTCGCCGGCCGCCTCAAGATGCACCGCCATCTCTCGCGCCACAGTCCACATGCGCCCCGCAAACAGCGTGCCCAGCCGCTCCGCAATCCGCACATGCCACGTCGCGCGCCGCGCCGCCGCCTGCCGCCGGTACAAAACCTCGCGGTACAGTCCGTGTACGAACACGTAAAACTCTGAACGGCTCCCGTCCGGAAGCTCATCCTGTCCGCCGCGCTCCACAAAATGGAGTCGCCGCGCCAGCCCCGCGCACGCTTCTTCGATCCGGGTCGCGTCTTCCTCGAGCGCCGCCGCCACTGCCCATGCCGGAAACGCAATCCCCATCGCGCTGCCTGCTCCCAGAATCCACTGCTCGTCCGCGCTCAATCCCTCGATCTCCAGCTCGATCATCTGCGCCAGCCGCTCCGGCACGTCGGTTTCCATTTCTTCGAAACGCCCCGTCGTTTCCCAACGCGACGCCCCATTCGTTCCTGCGCGCACCAAAAATTGCCGGGCGATCAAATGCTCCAGAATCGCAATCGCGAACAAAGGATTGCCCTCCGAGTGCTGATGCACAAACCCCGTCAGCCCCGCTGGCAGCGCCTCCTGCTCCAGTTCCCGCGCGAGCAGCTCCTTTACCGCAGTTCGTGAAAGCGGCGCCAGCGCCATCTCAGCGCACAGATGCCGCATCAGCAGATTCTGTTTTAGCCCCTTCAGCGGATGCTCCCCTGAACTTCGCATAGCTGCATCGCCGTTGCCACAGGTCGCCACCAACATCAGCCGCGCCGTCGCCCTCCGTCGCGCCAGCGCCGACACCAAATTCAGCGTCGCATCGTCCGCCCAGTGCAAATCCTCGATGATCAGCATCAGCGGCTTCTTCTCCGCTATTTGTTCCAGTGCCGCGCACAAATCCCCCGGCATCCGCCTATGCGCCGCCGTTGCGCCCGTCTCAACCTGCCGTCCCGTTGCAGCCAGCCATGCCGGAGCTATCCGCGCCAGAATCCTGCACGCTCTCTCTCCATCCGACGACGCGCACAGTTGCCCCAGCGCTTCCATCACCGGGTAATATTCTTCCTTCCCGCCGAATCCCTCCACGCACTGTCCGCGCGCCACGCTCCAGCTCGCGTCCAGTCGCTGGCAAAACGCATCCACCAGCGCGCTCTTCCCGATCCCCGCCTCGCCCGTGATGAATACGACGCGCCGCTGTCCGCCTTCGACCCGCTTCGCTTCTGCCCGCACGCGGCTCAATTCCTCCTCGCGCCCGACAATACTTCTGTCTCTGCCAGCGAACCCGTCCCCGCCTGCATCCGCGTCGCGTCCCTCGCCCTCGCTCACCAGCGCAACAAAGCAGTACCCCCGCTTCGGCAAGGTCTGAATGAACCGCGGCTGTCCCGCGTCATCGCCCAGCACTTTCCGCAGATCCAGCATGTAGGTCCGCAGCACCTGCGGCTGCACGTACGTCTCCGGCCACAGCGCGTCCAGCAGCTCATCGTGCGTAATCAGCCGCCCGGGATTCTCCACCAGGTACCGCAGCACCATGAACGGCCGCGGCGGCAGCGCGATCTGCACTTCGCCATGCCACAAGCACTCATTCGCCGTATCCAGTCGAAACGATGCGAACTGCTTCATCCCGCCGGCCCCCACCCGGCACGGGCCCCCAGGTTAGCTAATCCTTATGGTTATGCTTCTGCAAACATCCTTCCACACCGTTAGACGTGCAATGTCACCGCATCTTCAATCGTTGGTTGCGGGTTTGTGACGATCGGTCGCGCCTTCCACCGCCCCGCTGTCCGCTCCCGGACACAACTGTCCATGCTCGAAGAGACGAAATACTCCCGATACGCGCTCGGAGACACGCAGAGATACGTGCCCTCCCGCTACGCCGTTCCCCGTACAAACGAGTTTCATCTGCGTGATTTTCCGGAATCGGCGTTGAACGATTCGCCCGAACGGCACGCCTGGGAATTCCTATGTTTCCTTATGCTGCATCTCCACCACATCGCTCCGTTGGCCTGAGCTGTAGCAAAGTGGCGAGTCGAACGCGACCTCCCACCTCCGGGATCCCCAAAAATTAAGGAAGTGTCATTCCGGGCGGAGCGCCGCCCGATCCAAAGTTCACGGCACCCCCCTGCCAGATGCGAGCAATATTGCTCAGTAAGGGTGGTCGCCTGTTCCGTATATTCAGGTGAGGGGAACCATCCCATTTTGAATAGATGTTCACACAAATAAACGGCGAGCGGGCAACGGGTCATCCCTGTTCTGAATCTCAACCCACGCGATCTGCCGTCCCAGACATAATTCCGCAGTCGCAACCACGCTGGACCCGTACTCAGTCGTAGTAGCATCTTGCAGGACTTTGCGGTTGCCGCAGCTGACCTTGGCAGGCCCGAAACCAACATTGTGGAGCACTTCAGCGTTTGCAAGGAGATCGCGATGGCAACATTGTCCACCCGCCGGAATCGTTGGGCGCGCGTAACGTTGAACAGCTTCTTCATCATGGCTGCTTTGTCGCTGGGTTCCCTGCCGGCGCACGCAGCCATTTCCTGGGTCAGCGCCTCCCATACGGTCTGCATTCAGGCATCTTCCGGCGTCAGCAATCAGACCTGCACGCTGGCTGCTCCAACCACTGCGGGGAATGATGTGGTGATAGGCGTGGCCTGGGAAAACATTGGGAGCAGGATCAGCAACGTTCGCGGGAGTTCGGCCGCATCCTATTTCTCCCTGTATGGGGCCGTGTGCAACGAGGGGAGTGAATGCGTTGCGACGCTGGTGTGCCACAACTGTGCGGCGCAAACCGCGGTGACCACCACCATGGACGACGGTACGGCGTTCGTCACAACCGTGGAAGAATACTCCGGCGTGCAGGCCCTCGGCATTACCGGAACGAAGACCGCCTCATCGGGCAATCCCGGCCTGACGCTGACCACCGGAGATGCGAATGACTGGGCGGTATGCGCGACGGCCAGCCTCGGCTCTGGTGTCCCCACGGGAGGCTCGGGGAACCTGCGGGCTGCCGCCAGCACTGGCGTGGTAGCCGGGGCAATCGTCGACAACACCGCATCCTCGCCGGGGAGCGTCGCGTGTACCAGCACCACTGCATCCGGTGCATGGGCAGCGACCGGAATCACGTTACTTTCGGTGGCGCCGAGGACTTACATCTGGCCGGACTGTGATTCGACGCATCCGTGCGTGGTCCATCACATCGACACGGTGGCGGCCGGAACTGCGGAGAACGAGAAACCCAACCCCTTCAAAATTACGACCGAGCCCAGTTCCGCGGGCAATTTGCTCACCTTGTCTGTCACCCATGTCAGCACGAAAACCGTCGCTGTGAGCGACAACAAGGGTGGAAACTGGCAATCGGCGGTCACCACCACCAATGCCGCCGACCAGATGGAAACACAATTGTTCTACGTCTGCGGCGCGGCCACCGGCACCAATGTCGTTACCATTCAGCTGAGCGCGCCACCGGCCCCCGCCGAAGTACTCCAGTTCTCCTTCAACGAAGTCAGCGGGATCGCGCCTTCGTCGTGCCTTGACGGCGCTGCAGGCGCAAACGGCCTGACTGGAGACGTGCAGCCAGGTTCGATCGCCACCACTGCAGACGGCGACCTGATCCTCAACTTTGCTGAAGAATCGTATGAATACCCGGAGGCCGATAATCCCATCGGCTGGGTAATGCCGGATAGCTACTCGGCGTTGCTGATGGAAAATGCCTGGGACAAGTTTGCCAGCCAGGTGTCAGTCCAGCCGGCCCACGGTGCATATAACCCGACACTCTACGTGAACGGCGATCTCAACGGGCGTAACTGGAATTCAGTTGCGGCGGCGTTCAAGCCGTCGGCCGGCGCAGGTACCCAGCCCACCGGGATCCACGTCACGCGCATGATGCATTATTACAATCCGCCGCTCCCGCTCACTCCGGCGTGGATTCCATTTCCTTCCACCGGCAATGCCATCGTGATCTCCAGCGCCTATCCCTCCAGCGGCTATGAGGGCGACATGACCGACGTGGGGGACAATCAGGGCGATACCTGGACCCGCACACCTTTCACCATCGCCAATCGCGATCCGCAGATTTATTACACCTGTCTCGGTTCGGCCGCAGGCGCCCGCGACTTAACCATCAGCTGGCTCCCCGACACCGGAACCACGCACATGATTGTTTATGACATTGCCGGAGCCAAAACGACCGGCGGGGCGACCGGATGCCTTGGCGCGACCGTCGACTCCCAAACCGGAAACCAGCCATCGACCGCCAACGCCAGTATCCTCAATTCTCCGGTCATTACTCCTGACGCCTCTAACAGCCTGGTGATTGCGGTCAACATGTTAGGCATCGGGCCGCCATCCGGCACACTGACGCCCGGGGTGATATTTGCATCCATCTGGGCCACCGGCATGACCGACGCGACGAACGCGGATTCCGGCGACTGCTATGGCTATATCTACACCACCTCCACCAGCCCAATCTCGTTCAGCTGGCAAATGGCCAACGCCAATGGGCTTCCCAACGGCGGCTCGGCCTACGACGGGACGGCGATGGAAATCCTCGCCGGAGCAGCGGCGCCGCCGGGCCCGGAGACGCTGACGGTGACCAATTCGCCCGTTGTTTATAACGGAAGCCCGCAGGCGGCCACGGTGAGCGCGTCGGTGCAGGGATCGGTCAGCGACGTTTTATACAACGGTTCCTCTGCGGTACCGGCGGCAATAGGAACTTATGCAATTACCGCTAATTTCACGCCGGAGAATACCGCGACTTACACAAGCTTGACGGCGGTGTCTGTGGGAAATTTCGTCATCAACAAGGCCACCCCGGTCGTCACGCTCTCGTCTTCGCTCAATCCATCGACCGTTGGAAAATCGGTGACGTTTACCGCCACGGTTCCCTCCACTGCAACAGGTACGGTGACGTTCTATAACGGGACCACCATGCTGGGTGCTGGAACGCTCAGCGGCGGGCGCGTGACCTTCTCCACCTCGGCGCTGCCGGCAGGGTCGGATTCGATCAACGCTATTTATCGGGGCGACAGCAACGACTACGCGGCCTTGTCCAGCGCGCTGAATCAAAAGGTGACTCCGTCGACCCAAACCACGCCAACGATTACGTGGCCTGCGCCCGCGGCGATCAACTCCGGGACCGCACTCAGCGGAACCCAGCTGGATGCCAGCGCATCGGTGCCCGGAACTTTCGTCTATTCGCCCACGGCGGGAACCGTGCTCAGCACTGGATCACAAACGTTGACGGTAACCTTCACGCCCACTGACACCACCGACTACACAACGGCGACAGCGAGTGTGGTTCTGGTTGTAAACCAAAGCGGAGGCCGGCACCACCGATAGCTTGAGCTCGCCTGGTTCTCTATAACCTAATAAATCAGCTTCAGCGAAAACTGAATCTGCCGCGAAGTCCCCGCCGTCTTGCTGATCTCCCCAAACCCCGATCCCTTGATCGTGTTCGCCGGCAGTCCCATGTTCACCACGTTGAACAAATTGAAAAACTCCGATCGGAACTGCACATCCGCCCGCTCCAGCCCGCTCTTCCTGTGCCCAAACGGCGTGTCCTTGATCAGCGCGTAGTCGAAGTCGTAATACGCCGGCCCCCGAAACGTGTTCCGCCCCAGCGTCCCAAACCGGCCATCGTTCGGCCCCGTCCCTCCCGCCACGCCCACCGGAATAAAAAAGAACGAAGCATTCCCCGCGCCCTCGCCGAAATAGTCCTCCCGCGCCCGCGTCGAGCTGTGCGCCGTCGATAAATGCGGCTTCCCAACCTGATCCGGCCGATCCGCGCCCTGCGTCCCCACGCCTGTCTGCTGGATCCCCGAATACACCGTGAACGGCGCCCCGCTCGAGATGCTCGAAATGCTCAGCAACTCCCACCCTCCCGTGAATTGCCGCGCCCGCGCCCCCTGCGACCCCAATTCCTGTAAATGCAAATCCTGCGCCGCGCTCACTGAAAACGAATGCGCCACATCGAAGTTCGACGGCCCTTTTTCCGGATGCGTATCAAAAGGATTCTGCGGCAACGGCAGCGCCAACGCCCCCGTCGATCCTGTCCCTCCCGACACTGCGCTCACATCGTCCAGCGACTTCGACCACGTGTACCCCGCCTGCATTCCTGGCCCGCCATGCTTCACCGTCCCCGACAGCGACGCCTGCAGTGCGTTGTACGACGAGTGCGACGTATCCGTAATCACTGACTCGTACCCAAACCCGCCCGTCACCGCGCCCGTGCTGTCGAACACCGTGTACGGCGCAAATCCCGGCTCCGCCCCCGGGTAGCCATTTGGAAAAGAACTCCGTGGCAGCCGGAACGACTCCGTCCCGATGTATCCGGCATCCGCCGTCAGTCCCAAAAACGAGCGCTCCACTCCCAGTGTCCACGTCTGCAGAAATCCATCCCCAAACCGCCGGTCAATCGCGGCCAGGTTCAGCAGCGACAACTGGTGCCCCGGTGACAGCGCGGCTAAATCGTTCTGGTACCGGTTCACATCCATCACCGTGTTCGCCGCAACCTTCTTCGGATCCCCGCTCGCAAACACATTTTGCCCCGAAGGCGTATACGTCTGCGGCAGCTCCGCCGGCGTGATCTGGAACCCGTACGCAACCTCCCCGCTCTTCGAAGCGTTCACCCGCGGATACACTGCAAACGGCGTCGAACCCGTCAGATAATTGTCCTGCCAGATATTCGGCGGAATCACCGTAAGCCCTCCGCCCGCATGCACCCGCACCGCGTCCGGCGCATTCCACGTCACCTGCACACGCGGCCCCCAGCCATTCCATCCCGTCTGATATCCCGGCTGCGGATTGATCAGATATACCTGCGTCTGCCCCGGCGGCGGCGTCACGTCCAGAAAACTCGACGTGCGATGGGCCCGTTCGATGATGGGCGAATACACCTCGTACCGCAACCCATAATCGAGCGACAGCCTCTCGTTAATCTTCCACGTGTCCTGCGCGTAAAAATTCACATCGTTCCGATTGATCGCCGCTGGCCCAATATGCGCCCCGTTTGAAAAATACGGAGGCGCCACGGCGATCGTGTACGCATACGGATACCCAACCAGCAAACTTGCCAGCGTATTCGGCAAAGGATCCCCCGGCTCCACATTGTGCGTCCCGCTCGCCGAAGGAATAAACACCGGCGAATATACCGTCCCGCCGCCAAAGTCATACTCCCCATTCGGACTAATCCCGAAATACGTTGTGTCCCGATTCAGCCGCGCCTCGATGCCCACCTTCACCGCATGCCGCGCCCGCGTCCAGGTCGCATTCAATTGCCCCTGAAACAAATTCCCAAACGACGACATCACCGACCCCGCCGCCGTGTCGAACCCCTCAAACAAGCCATCCGTAAACTTCACCGCGGGATCGGTGCGATTCGGCGTGGGAAACGACGGCGTCGTCCGCGTGACGCTCAGCGACCCAGACCACAAAAAATGCGGCGACTCGGTCCGCGTGTACGTGAACACCACATTGCGCTGCCGGTCCACATACTGCACGCCAAACGTCGGATCAATCGTCGTCTGATCCGGATTCGTCGTCGGCCCCGTCAGGTTGTCGTAGTTGAACCGTCCCAGAAACTGCCCCTTCGCCCCCAGCTTCTGATCGATCCGAATCGAAAACTGATCCGCATTCGTCACCACATTTGAAGGCGCAGCATACGTCCGCGCTCCATACGCCCCCGTCGGATTGTTCGGCTTCGGATACCGCGCCAGCACCGCCCCAATCTGCGCATTCACCGGGACCGTCAGCGTATCCGTGCTGCCATCCGCATACGTCACCAAATCCTGACCCGCCCGCTCCGCCTCGGTCGGCATCGGCAGCACCTGCGTCGTCCCCAGCACCTGCCGGAACCCCTGATACTGCCCGAAATAAAACGTCTTTCCGCGCCCATCATAGATATGGGGCAGCAAAACCGGCCCGCCGTTCGTGAACCCAAACTCATTCCGCTTGAACGGCGGTATGCGCCCCGGTTCCACAATCGATGGGTAGTCAAAGTAATTCCGCGCATCCAGCGCCGAGTTCCGCAAAAACTCAAACACCGATCCGTGAAAACCAGCCTTCCCCGACCGCGTCACGATGTCCGTGAATCCCGCTGCCCCGCGCCCAATCTCCGCCGGCATCCATCCGGAACTCGACTGAATCTCCTCCACCGCATCCACATTGAAATTCGTGAACGTCGCTCCGCCCATCTCCGGATCGCTGATGTCCGCCCCATCCATCGCGAACACCGCCTCCACGCCCCGCTGCCCGTCAATCGCAAATTGCTGCGTGAAGTTCGTCGCCCCGTTCGTATCCGTCATCGTCCCCGCAGCCAGCAACAGCAACGTGCTGAAATCCCGCCCGTTCAGCGGCAACGAACTCACCGACTCGCTTGACAGTTTCTCTCCGCCCGTCGCCCCGGCACTATTCGCCGCGCCGGGTGCGCTCTGGGCCGTGCTCTGACCATTGCTACTCGTGCCCGCAGCCTTGCCGGTTGCGGGTTCCACCCCCACCGTCGCCGCGCCCCCCGGGAAGCCGCTCTGTCCCCCGCCGGCTACCGCGGAAAGCGACCCCACCGTCGCCGCGCCTTCATAAGTAACAATCAGTGCTACAGAAGCTCCCGGCAAATCCATCGTCAGAGTTCGCGTCGCCGCTTGTCCCTGCGGCCGCACCACAACCTGGTACCGCCCCGGCGCAACGTGAGCGAAGAAAAACCTGCCATCCACCCGCGTCGTTGCCGTAAGCACGCCACCCGGCCCCCGCAACTCCACCGTCGCGCCCGCCAGCGCCTGTCGGCTCGCGGTCCCTACCGCTCCGCTCCACGCGGCGTTCCCGGTCGTGTCCTGTGCCCCAACCGGCAAAACCAAACACAGCGCTGCGCACAACACGCCGACGCACCACACGCGATTGCCGGAACTCTTCCACTGCCCGTAGCCCATCATCACACCCGCCAACCCAGAATTATTCGTAGCTCAGACTCCAGGGAAGTATATCCATCAGTGCATTCCCCCGCAACTAAAACGTTTTGGCAGTGGTTCTTCATCTCGTTACTCTCGTTTGTGATCGCTGTCACAATTTCCCTCCCGCACGGTTGTGATCACCAGCACATACAGTTCCCCTCGCCGAATTTAACAATCATTTCGTTTAGAGATTGCGGATGGCGTTCGTGCTCTCCAGTTCCTTCCTGCCCTCACGCCCGTCATCACCGCAACGCACTTTTAGCGAACCATACATCGCCTCAGCGGCGGCAGAACGGAGATTCCAACTATGAGCACTCCCAGCGTGAGTTCCCAGGCAATCGTAAAAGAATCGAAAACCGAAGCTCCCTCCCCATACGTCTTCTTCTTCGGCGCGGGCGCCGCCGAAGGCAACGGCAAGATGCGCGACATCCTCGGCGGCAAAGGCGCGGGCCTCGCCGAAATGACCAACGCCGGCCTTCCCGTGCCTCCCGGCTTCACCATTCAGACCGAAGCCTGCCGCGAATACATGCGTGGCTCCCTCTCCGCCCAGGTCACCGAGCAGATGGATCTCGCCCTCGCCCGCCTTGAGAAGCTGCAGGGCCAGCGCCTCGGCGCAGGCGACAATCCTCTCCTCGTCAGCGTCCGCTCCGGCGCAAAGTTCTCCATGCCCGGCATGATGGACACCATCCTCAACCTTGGCCTCAACGACATTTCCGTCGAAGCCCTCGCCAAAAAGTCCAGCAATTCGCGCTTCGCCTACGATTCGTATCGGCGGCTGATACAAATGTTCGGCGACGTCGTCCTCGACATCCCCAAAAATGAGTTTGAGCACATCTTCGACGAAGCCAAGAAGAAGCACGGCGCGAAACAGGATACCGAGCTCACGCCCGCCGCCCTCAAAGAAGTCATCGTTGCCTACAAGAAGCTCGTCCTCCACCACACCGGCGCCGAATTCCCGCAGGATCCCGACCGCCAGCTCACCATGGCTCGCGACGCCGTTTTCAGGTCCTGGAATAACGAGCGCGCCAAGACCTACCGCCGGCTCAACCACATCGACGACTGGCTCGGCACCGCGGTCAATGTCCAGGCCATGGTCTATGGCAATCTCAACGAGACCAGCGGTACCGGCGTAGGCTTCACCCGCAATCCCGCCAACGGCGAGAAGGAATTCTACGGTGAGTTCCTCATGAACGCCCAGGGCGAAGACGTCGTCGCCGGCATCCGCACTCCCGTTCCCATCAGCGAGCTGCAGAAGCAGATGCCGCATGTCTATGGTCAGCTCCGTGACCTCACCTCGCGCCTCGAAAAGCACTATCGCGACATGCAGGACTTCGAGTTCACCATCCAGGACGGCCGCCTCTATATGTTGCAGACCCGCAATGCGAAGCGCACCGGCCTCGCCGCTGTCCGCATCGCCATTGACATGGTCCGCGAAAATCTCATCAGCATCGACGAAGCCGTTCTCCGCGTCGAACCCAACCAGATTTTCGACTTCCTCGTTCCCCGCCTCGATGAGAAGGGAACCGTTGAGGTCCTCGCCCGTGGCCTGCCCGCCTCACCCGGCGCTGCCGTCGGCCAGATCGTCTTCACCGCCGCCGAGGCCGTGAAGGTCCACGAGAAGGGCACGTACAAATCCATCATCCTAGTCCGCGCCGAAACCTCACCCGAGGACATCGCCGGCATGAACGTTGCTTCCGGCATCCTCACTTCCCGCGGCGGCATGACCTCCCACGCCGCCCTCGTCACCCGTGGCATGGGCAAGTGCTGCGTAGCTGGCGCCGGCGACGTCACCATCGACGACAAGAAAAAAGAGATGCGCGTCAAAGGCAAAATCTTCCATGAGGGCGACTGGCTCTCCCTCGATGGAACCACCGGCCGCATCATCAACGGCAAGCTGAATACTCTGCCCGTCAACCCTGACAACCCCGACCTCGTGCAGTTCATGGCCTGGGTCGACGAGCGCCGCAAGCTGCGCGTCCTCGCCAACGCCGACATCCCGCGAGATGCGAAGCAGGCGCAGACCTTCGGCGCAGAAGGCATTGGCCTCTGCCGCACCGAGCACATGTTCTTCGCCGAAGATCGCCTGCCCCACATGCAGGCCATGATCCTCGCCAAAACTGAAGAAGAGCGCCGCGCCGCTCTCCATCACCTGCTGCCCATGCAGCGCGCTGACTTTCAGGGCCTGCTCAAAGTCATGGGCTCCTACCCGGTCGTCATCCGGCTGCTCGATCCCCCGCTCCACGAGTTCCTGCCCAAGCGCGAAGACCTCCTTGTGCAGATCGCGAAGCTCGAATCCACCAAGCCGCACTCACCCAAATTGAAAGAGCTCCACAAGATCCTCGAGCGCGTTGAGGAACTGCACGAGCTCAATCCCATGCTGGCCCTGCGCGGCTGCCGCCTCGGCATCACCTATCCTGAGATCACCGAGATGCAGGCCCACGCCATCTTTGAAGCCGCCATCGCGGTCAAAAAGAGCGGCAGCGACCCGCACCTCGAAATTATGATCCCGCTCACCAGCGGCCCCGAAGAATTCAAGGCGCAGGCTGCCATCATCCACGCGGTCGCGCACGACGTCTTCATCAAGAAGGGCCTCTCGATCGAGTACAAAGTAGGCACCATGATCGAGCTGCCCCGCGCCTGCATCGTTGCCGACAAAATCGCGGCCGATGCCGAATTCTTCAGCTTCGGAACCAACGATCTCACCCAAACCACCTTCGGCATCTCCCGCGACGACTGCAACAAGTTCCTGCCGGCGTACCTCCAGCAGGGCATCTTCAAACAGGATCCCTTCGCGGTTCTCGATCAGGAAGGCGTCGGCACGCTCATTAAGATGGCCACCAACAAAGGCCGCTCCGCGCGCCGCGACCTCGAAGTCGGCATCTGTGGCGAGCACGGCGGCGAGCCCGAGTCCGTCAAGTTCTGCCATCGCGCTGGACTCGACTATGTCTCCTGCTCACCCTACCGGTTGCTCACCGCCCGTTTGGCCGCAGCTCAGGCAGCCATTGAAGAACAGAAAATCTTCAATCCTGATCTGCGTGCAGGCAATTCGAAATAACAAGTGAACCCCGGCGAGCCAAGGCGGGCTCGTCCGGGATGCAGTCTTTCGGTGAGGTAGACAGGGATCTCCGCCGCGTTCTCATTACGGACTTATGTACCGAAACGCGGCGGACGTCCGATTAAGGTTTCGATCACTGGCCACTGGCCACTGGCCACTGACCTCTGACATTCTGCCGCATGTGTAGTTCATCTGTCGTATTTGCAATCATTCCCGCCGCGGTCCTGGCAGAGGACTCGGCGGGGTTTCCTTTTTTTGCGCGACTGGCCCGCATCTGACCATTTCCCATTACAATCCCGACCCTCGGGCCGGTTACTGCAGAGAGTCGTCCGGAAGACCTAACACCTCTGTAACCTTGCGCGCCCTCTTCCTCGCGCTCACTATATTTCCTGACAATTCCCTATCCTTCTCCGCCCGATCCACGGCCCCGGGGAAATCATTGAGCCCTGCGACTTGCGCGAGGATCGAAGTAATCCTGATGTTCAGAGTCATCCACAATCCGCCCGTGACGTTCAGGAAAGCCCATGAAAAACGCACATCCGGTGGTCTGCCTTGCCTTCGTCGTCGTCGTCAGCCTATGCGCCGCCTCCGAACCGAACGCCATCCGCAATAAGCTCGCCTCCAACACCACCATCCAGGGAATTCCCTGCGCCAAAGGCGACGCCTGGTTCTATCCCGATGGATCCCTCAACCAGTGCACCCTCTCCGCCCTCACCACCATCGGCGGCTATAGCATCCCGCGGGGCGCCCTCATCGAACTCTGGCCCACGGGCGCGGCCCGACACCTGACCCTCCCGCACGACGCAGTCCTCTCTGGATATCGCATCAAGGGAGGTGCCCTTCCGCGCAGCTCTTCCGAGGAGAACGTCACCGCTTTCTATCCCAGCGGCCGGCTCCGCTCCGTGGTTCTCGCTGGCGATCAAACCATCCAGGGTGTGCCCTGCGGCGCCGGCCCGTCGATCCTCTTCTATGACTCGATCGACGGAAGCAATCATGTCGATTTCTACGAAGACGGCAAGCTCCAGTCCTGCAACCTCACTCGCGACTTCGGAGGCCAAAGAATCGGCCAGCGCCTCGTCCTTCCGGACGAACCAAAATCACTAATCCCTGCTGCTGCCACCGCGGCTAGCCGCTAGCCTTAAACGCTATCCGCTATCCGCTATCCGCTATCCGCTATCCGCTATCCGCTTTCCGCTATCCGCTATCCGCTATCCGCTATCCGCCACCAGCCACCAACAACCTGCCGCATCACCAGAGTTTCCTTGCCCCGCAACCTTCGCCGCGTATATTGATTTCGACTTCCAAAATCATCCAGCAATCGGCAGGAAAGGCATTTCCATGGACCCGGCTATGTTGCTTCTGGTCGTCCTCGTCGTCCTCGGCATCTTCGTCCTCATCACCATCGTCAAGACCATGTACACGGTCCGCACCTACACTGCCGGCGTGGTCGAGCGCTTCGGCAAATTCAACCGCGTCGCCCAGCCCGGCCTTCACGTCCTGGTGCCCTGGTGCGAAACCGTCCGCTTCATGGACCTCCAGATTCGCCAGGCCGACGTCAACGTCGAAACCAAATCCAAAGACAACGTCTTCGTCACCATCCCGGTCTCCGTCCAGTACCAGGTCCTGCCGGAAAAAGTTTTCGAAGCCTACTACAAACTCAGCTCCCCGCAGAAGCAGATCGAGAGCTACGTCTTCAACTCCATCCTCGGCCACGTCCCCACCCTCACCCTCGACGAGGCCTTCGAGCAGCAGGCGCAGATTTCCGCCGCCGTCAAAAAAGAGCTCGACGTCGTCATGAGCGAGTTCGGCTACAACATCCTCAAAGCGCTGGTCACCGACATCGTCCCCGACGCCAAAGTCAAAGCCGCCATGAACGACATCAACGCCGCGCAGCGGGAGCAAACCGCTGCCCAGGCTCGCGGCGAGGCCGAAAAAATTCTCAAGGTCAAACAGGCTGAGGCCGAAGCCCAGTCCAAAGCCCTGCAGGGCGAAGGCGTCGCCAAGCAGCGCGCGGCCATCATCCAGGGACTCCAGGCCTCCGTCGAACAATTCAAATCCGCCGTCGAGGGCTCGACCGCCCGCGACGTCATGGCCATGGTCCTCCTCACCCAGTATTTCGACACGCTGCGCGACATCGGAACCCTGGGCAAGTCGAGCACCATCCTGCTGCCCAATCAGCCGGGCACCGTCAACGACCTCATGACCCAAATCATGGCCGGCTTCCAGGCCACCAAACAAGGCTGAAACGAGTGGGCCGGGCCTGAACCGTCACCGAGGAGACCAAACCGACGCCGAGGAGACCAAACCGACGCCGAGGAGACCGAACCGACGCCGAGGAGACCGAACCGGCTGCGTACCTCAGGCTGAGGGAGGGTAGTTGACGCACCCAAAACCTTCCGCCCGCAAGGTTCACCCCACAGCAAGAAGCTTCGGCTTCCCCCGTTCGACTGGCAATGCAAACTTCCCTCGGCTTCACCCGAAAGTACCCCTCCGCGACCCGTTTCGGGAAACGCTCCCTCGTTCACGCCCTCCCATAGGGTGGCCCTGTACCCCCCACACCAAGCCACTCAAGCCCAGGTCCAATTCACTGTTCACTGTTCACTGTTCACTGTTCACTGTTCACTGTTCACTGAACACTGACCACTGAATACTGACCACTGACCACTGTTCCTGTGGGCCGAACCGGTTGCGTACCTTCAGACCGAGGGTAGTTGACGCACCAAAAACCTTCCCCCCGCCAGGTTCACCCCACAGCAAGAAGCGTCGGCTTTCCTGGTTCGACTGGCAATGCAAACTTCCCCCGCCTTCACCCGAAAGTACCCCTCCCCCGATCCGTTTCGGGAAACACTCGCTCGTTCACCCCCTCCCATAGCCTGATCCTGCACTCCCCACACCGAGCCGCTCAAGCCCATGTCCAATTCACTGAACCCTGAACCCTGAACCCTGAACCCTGAACCCTGAACCCTGAACCCTGAACCCTGAACCCTGAACCCTGAACCCTGAACCCTGACCGCTGTTCCTGTACCCTGTACCCTGCGCCCTGTACCCGCTATGGATCCCAAATCCCAACTCCGCAAAACCATGGGCTTTTGGGACGTCCTCCTCTTTAACATCGCCACCGTCCTCGGTCCTCGCTGGATCGCCGCCGCCGGCCACAATGGAACCTCCTCCATCAGCCTCTGGGTCCTCGCCGCTGTCTTCTTCTTCGTTCCTGGCGCCCTCGTCATCAACGAGCTCTCCTCCCGCTTCCCAGAAGAAGGCGGCCTCTACGTCTGGGCCAAAGAAGCCTTCGGTCCGTTCCATGGCTTCGTCGCCGGCTGGACCTACTGGATCTACACTGTCTTCTACTTTCCCGGCCTGCTCCTCGCCTCGGCATCCATGTCCGCCTACATCTTCGGCCCCCATGGCGCCGCCCTCGCGCAAAACCGTCCCTTTCTCCTCGAAGTCTCCCTCGGCCTGCTCATCGTCGCCGTCGGCCTCAATATCGTCGGCCTCAACATCGGCAAATGGCTCCAGAACGCAGGCGGAGTCGGCACCTACGTCCCTCTTCTGATCCTCGTCGTCGTTGCCGGCCTCGTCGCCTTCCATCACGGCTCCGTCACCCACTTCACCGCGCGAAACATGCTGCCCACCCTCAACTGGGACACCGTCAATTTCTGGTCCCAGATCGCCTTCGCCTTCACCGGCCTCGAGCTCGTCTCCGCTATGAGCGAAGAAGTCCGCGACCCGCGCCGCACGCTGCCCCGCGCCGTCTTCGCTGCAGGCGCACTCATCGCCTTCATCTACATTGCCGGAACCTTCGCCGTCCTCGCGCTCGTGCCCGCTGCCGACCTCGATCCTCAGAGCGGCGTTTTCCACGCCATCGCCATCGGCTCCGTCGCGCTTCGCATCGGCTTCCTCGGCGTCCTTGCGGCCGTCCTCGTCACCGTCGGCAACGCCGGCGGAGTCGGCTCTACCGTCGCCGGCATCGCGCGCGTCCCCTTCGTTGTCGGCATCGACCGCTATCTTCCCGCCGCCTTTGGCAAAATCCATCCGCGCTGGCGCACTCCCTGGGTTTCCATCCTTGTTCAGGGCGGTCTCTCCGGCCTCTTCCTCCTCCTCAGCCAGATCAATGACTCCACCCGCGGCGCCTATCAATCTCTGGTTGACGTGGCCATCATCCTCTACTTCATCCCCTTCCTCTATATGTTTGCCGCCGTCATCCGCCTCGCCCGCCGTCCTGACCGCGCCTCCAACCCCCACGCCATCCTTGTTCCGGGCGGCTCTGCCGGCACATGGATCTGCGGCTCCCTCGGCTTCCTCGTCGTTCTCGTCGCTATTTTCTTCTCCGTCATCCCGCCCGGCGATACCTCCAGCAAAACGCTCTTCGAATTCAAGGTGGTCCTGGCCACTCTGGTCTCCATCCTTTTCGGCCTCATCCTTTACTGGCGCGGCGCTCGCACCAAAATCGCTGAACGCTGAGCGCCGATCACTATCCGCTGTGCCCTGAGTCCTGTGCTCCGGCCTACCGCTGGATCTCCACCAGCAGCACCCACGCGTCCAGCATCGCCGAAAAATACGAGAACACGACTCCCGCTACCAACCAGTAGAGCCCGCCGCCGCGCAGCACCATCAACGACGCGGCCGCCACCACCGCCGGCAGCGACGAACACTGCGCCAGAACCATATAAAAAACCTGCAGCCGCCGGCTCACATAAGGATTGGCATGGCCCGCCCTGTGCCGCGACCAGGTTGTCGCCACCCACAACACAACGCCCACCACCGCCAGTTCTGCACCCAGCGCGCGTGCCGGTTGCGCGGGAACCATGCACAGCGTGCTCACCAGCAACACCCCGGTCAGCGTGAACACCGCCTTCGCAGACCGAGCCACCAGCTGCGGCAGCTTCACAATCTGCGCCAGGTTGATCGACACGGCCACAAAAATCAGCCCTGCCAGCGCCGCCGACGCCGCAATCTGCGCCGAGAAAAATCCTGCCCACGTATCCGCGTTGTATGCGCTCCCCATCGGCATAGGCGCCAGCTTAACAAATCCGTCCCCTGGCTCTGCTCGCTCCTCACTCTCCTTCCCAGCTTCACTTGCTCGAAAGGATCGTGATCGTCCCCTGAAGGGTCCTGGGCTGACCGTCCAGGAGTCCGTTCGAGACCACGATGTCGTCTTTGCCCCGTCCTTCCAGATCCCCCAGCGCAACGCCCGCCCATCCCGTCGCAACGCTTTCCGTCGAGCGCGTGAATCCCCCGTCCCGCGCGCCCTGATACACCATCAGCTTGTTGTTCTGCCCGCAGGTCACCGCGATGTCCCGCAACCCATCGCCATTAATGTCTCCCGTCGCCACGCGGTCCGGCCCCTCGCATCCCGCCAGCGAAAACGGCGAGCCCGCCATCGTCCTGAATCCGCCTTTCCCGTCGCCCAACAATACCGTCACGCCAACGTCCTGCGGATCGGCAACGTCCGGCGCGTAGGGAACAAGGACCAGATCCAGATTCCCGTCGCGATTCATGTCGTCGATCGCCACCGCCCACGGCGCCTTCCCCGCGGGAAACGGTGAGCCCGGCGCGTCTTGCAAACCGCCCTTCCCATCCCCCAGCAGGATGGAAACCGCATTCTGATCCAGATCCGTTGTCACCACGTCAGCCTTGCCGTCTTTGTTGAAATCCGCCGACCGCAGCCGTTGATACGGCCGCTTTCCCGTCCTGAACGCCTGCCCGGGCAAAATCAAATTCCCCGCGCCGTCCCCCAGAAACATCAGAATCTGGTCGTGTCCCCAGCTGTCTGTCACCGCATCGAGCTTCCCGTCGCCGTTGAAATCGGCAACAGCAACGCCGTGAACGTGTGGATGCGAATGCGTGTCGAACGGAGAATGAGGTGACGGCGCAAACCCGCCCTTCCCGTCGCCCAGCAGAATCGTCAGGTACGGAGTTTCGGTATCCGCGATCAGAAGATCCAGATTGCCGTCGCCGTTGAAGTCGCCCGTAGCAATATCATTCGGATTCTTTCCGCATGCGAAAGGCGATCCCGCCGCCGGCTTGAAGTGTCCTTTGCCGTCGCCGAGCAGTACCTCCACGGTCCCGTCGGCCGTATTCGCCACAAGGATGTCGAGCTTCCCGTCATGATTCACATCGGCGATGGCCACCGATCCCGGACCGTGACCCACAGGAATCACCGTCCTGCCGAACCTCTGCCCAGGCGAAAATGCCGGATTAGTATGCGCCGGACGCCAGCATTGCGCCGCCATCAGGCTCACAGCAAGCAGCACGACCAGCCGTTTCCACGCCATACTTTTCCGTACCTCGACGGTTTTGCCGCGAAGGGCAGGAAATCACTGCATGTATCGTCGCATACGGCTGGAAATCCCACGCTGCCATCCCCAGGACGCCCGGCTCCCAGCTCCCCGCTCCCGGTTCTACTTCGCCAGTGGAACCTTCTCCCGGTACAGTTTCCCGTACAGCCGCTTCGTCACCTGGTAGCAGTCGCACGCGGCTTCCTCCAGGTTTTTCCGATCCAGAATCTTCACCCGCCCGCGACTGTATTCGATCAGTCCCGCCCGCTGCAGCGCTCCCGCTACCGTCGTCACCGTGGTGCGTTGCGCGCCCAGCATCATCGCCAGAAACTCCTGCGTGAATGCCAGCACGTCATCCTGGATCCGGTCCTGCGCCATCAGCAGCCACCGCGCCAGCCGCGCCTCCGCTTCATGCAGCCGCTGGCACGCCGCCAGCTGGCTCACGCTCAGCGCCTGCTCCTGCACGAATTCCAGAATCCGCCCCCGAATCTCCTCCGACGATCGAAACGCCTTCTTCAGCTCTGCCATCGGAACTCTCAGCCCCGCCCCCTCCAGTTGGATGAAGCAGCGAGTGGTTACAGGCAGAGCCCCAAGAAGGTGAAGGCATCCCACCAGACCTTCGTTGCCAATCAATCCCACTTCCGCCGTTGAGCCGTTCCCCGTTACCGCCACCACTGAGGCGATGCCCGACGTCGGGAAGTACGCATAGCGCGGAACCTGCTCCGCCTCGTACAGAGACGTCCTCAACGGCAGATCCACTTGCGTGGCCTGGGCCATCACAAGGCTACGACTCTCCGAAGAGAGAGATGCCAAAAGAAGATTAGTGTGATCGGTGGACATGACGCCCCCCCTTTACGTTCAGTTCGTAAAGGGTCGCCACGAGGTAGCGGCAGCTGATCACGTCTCTGAAGAGAGAAGGCGCGAACTCACACGCCTTCACCTACAACCATACGCGCTTCCGGGAAGGCAAGTGTCGTCCAGCCGACTGAAATTGAAGTCATCAAAGCGTAGCATCACCCTTGCGATGCGATCCCCTAACGTCGCAGGACGACTTCGCCCATGCCTGCTCGCATCCTTCTTTACGGAATCGACGTGTCCCTGCTGCGTACCCGCGCCGGGGTTTTAGAGAGTGCCGGGTTTCAGGCAGGGGTCGCCACCCGGCTTCTTGAAGTCGAGCAATTCATCCTCTCCGGTCCCGCCGACCTCCTCATTCTCTGTTACACGTTGACTCCCGAAGAATGCAGACAGGCGATCGCCAGCGCGCTGGCCTGCAATCCGGAAATAAAAACAATTTTGCTCGCTCAAATCGGACCCACTTCCCCCCACCCAGGAATGTATGACGCAGTTTTCGACGCCTGTCAGGGTCCAGGCGCTCTCATCGCAACCGTCTGGCGGATACTCACTCGCCGCGAGCCCGACGAAGCCCTCCCATTTCCGGCCTGAGCCTGGTCCCGCATAGAGAAGCCCCAACCGCGAGGAAGCGACATCGTGCCGGGCATCCTTTCGATAACACTGGAAAATATTGTTTGTCGGCCAGGCGACATTGTGGCAGAATTTCGCATCTCACAATTCGAGCAAGCTTGTCTGCCGGGGAGCTCCAGCCACGACCAGCTACCATGCGGCGTCCTCTCCAGATTCCTGCCCTGGAGGGTCCCTATGGCTTCCGCCACCATCGCCGATTTGCAATCGAAGCTCGCCATCGCTTCCGAGGCCCTCCGAAAATCCGAGGAGCGCGCCACCGCCGGCCAGCTCGCCCTCGAAGTCATGCACGAAATCCGCAACCCTCTCGAAGCCCTCGGCTACCTTTTCCACCTCACCCTGCAGGATGCCGACGATACGGAAAGAGTCCGCCACCACATGCACGTCGCCGAGGAACAGACTCGCCGTCCTGAATGACATCGCCGGCGGCACCCTCCGTCTCGCCCGAGCCTCGCCCAATCCCCGGCCCATCGATCTCTCCGTTCTCGCCGAGGCCGCGCTGCGCATGCATCAGCGCGCTATTGAATCCAAACGAGCCCACCTCGTGAAGGACCTCCGTGGCGAACCGGTGGCCGAGGTCTTCGCCGGTGAAATCCTCCAGGTCATTTCCAATCTGATGATCAACGCCCTCGATGCCATTCCGGAAAACGGCACCGTCTGCCTTCGCATGAGGAAGTGCTCGGGCGAAGTCCGCATCGTGGTCGCCGACAATGGCCACGGCATCCCCGGGGAGATCATCGGACAGGTCTTCACCCCCTTCTTCACCACCAAAGAAGGGCGCGGCACCGGCCTCGGTCTGTCCCTCTCTAAAAAAATCATCGATCACCACAAGGGAACCATTCGTATGCGCAGCAGCGTCCGTCCCGGCCGCAGCGGTACTGCCTTTCAGATCTCGCTCCCCGCCTGCGCCTGAAATCTCCTGATCCAGCCCCGAAGGTCCGCGCGAACAACCGCCCCAAAAGTTGTATGTATCTTCTGCCTTAGTGCTCCTATGCTCATGAGATGGCCTGTAAACCGAACAGAACCGCGCGGCTTTTGGGGAGCCTTGCCTCGGACGAATCCGGACAGGACCTGATCGAGTACGCGCTCATCGCTGCTCTGATTGCAGTGGCCGCCATCTTGGCCATGAAAGGCCTCGCCAACAAGATCAGCAACGAATTCAACGCTGTCGGCAACAGCCTCTAATACGACCCCCCACCGGCGTCCCTCGCGCTACAGATATCGCGAGATCTACTCCCTTAATTATCAAATAGTTAATGATTAATTAGTTGTATATAACTTGTGATACTCGTCACAGGTGATGTTACCTACCCCATCGACAATGGGACATGGTCGTAGAACTCGCTGATGTCCATGCGGCAATTGAGAACGAGGCGGTAATCCCCTGGTTCCAGCCCCTCGTCGAGCTTCGCTCCGGTCAGCTTCGCGGCTTTGAGGTGCTGGCTCGGTGGCAACACCCCGACCTCGGCCCGATCCTCCCCCCTGATTTCATCGCCATTGCGGAACAAAGCGGACTCATCTGGCCCATGACATGGCAGCTGCTGAGCCGGGCCTTCGCTGCGGCTGCGCGGTTTCCCGGCCCACCGTGTCTGGCAGTCAATATTTCGCCCATCCAGTTCCGCGAGCCGGCGCTGGTTCACACGCTGCGAACATTAGCGCATGAAACACAATATCCTCTGGACCGCCTCACGATAGAAATCACGGAGAGTGCGATTCTGGAAAATGTAGAGATGGCCCGTGAGGTTGCCGGTGAATTAAAAGCGCTCGGCTGCCGTCTTGCACTGGACGACTTTGGCACCGGTTTCTCCAGTCTGGTCCATCTGCAGGCTTTGCCTTTCGACGAGCTCAAGGTGGACCGCAGCTTTGTGCAGACCATGACCACCTCCCGCGAAAGCCGAAAGATTGTCGCCGCCGTCGTGGGCCTCGGCAGCAGCCTTGGCCTTAGGACCATCGCTGAAGGAGTGGAAACGGAGCAGCAGGCGAAAGCACTGCTCCAGCTAGGCTGCAGTCTGGGCCAGGGATGGTTCTATGGGCATCCCTCCGGCGCGGAAGCTCTCCCACGCATGATATCGGCGCTCCCTCGCGAAATCCGTCTCCAGTCCGCGGTCCCCCACAGCCGCGAAATCCCATTGTGTCTGGAAGCGATGCCGGCGCAGCAAGGGTCACACCTGCGCGCCATCTACGACGGCGCACCCGTAGGATTGTGTTTCCTGGACCGCGACCTCCGCTACATCAGCATCAATCGCCGCCTTGCCGAAATGAACGGTGCCCCCATTGAAGCTCATCTGGGAAAGACACCGCGTGAAATGGTGCCGCAGCTGTATCCCAAATTCGCCCCTTATCTTCGCCGAGCCATGCAGGGAGAACAGATCTCCGGCCTCGAGTTGGAGAGGCCCGCCGCCATCGAAAGTGGCTCCATGACAATCCTCATCTCTTATCAGCCGGCTTTCGACGAAGCTGGGGAAGTAATCGGCGTCTCCGTTGCATGCGTGGACATTTCGGAGCGCAAGCGCGCTGAACGGGGACTCCGCGAAAGCGATGAACGTTACCGAAGCATTATGGAAACCAGTCCAGTCGCGCTATGGGTGCTGGACGACAAAGGAGATTTCATCGACGCCAGCTCTCCATGGTACAAAATGACCGGCCAAACCAGGAAAGAGTGCCGACAGAAGGGATTCATGAATGCGATACATCCTGATGATCGGGGGCGGTGCTGGGATGTCCTGACCGAAGCGCTAAGCACCGGAAAGCTGGTCGATGTCGAGTTCCGCGCCGTCGCTGCCAGGGGTGGCTGGCGATGGATGCGAGTCAGGGGCGCGCCCCGGTTCGGATCCTCTGGCGAGATCGCCCGCTGGTACGGTACGGCCGAGGATATCAACGACCGCAAAATGGAAGTTCAGTCGTTTCGGCAGCTATTGAGTGAAATGCAAACCTGCCACAAGAAGCCTGGAAGCCTCCGCTACTGTCATCCTGAAATTGTTACCCACTGGTGTGAAAGCGGCGCCCGATCCAGGGAACTTCCCAACCCACAGGGATTCCATCAATCCCTTGACGTCGAATCGCGCCCGACTCTGCGATGGTGATCATGGATTTGTGCGAATGCGGAAGCAAAATCGACGAGTACAGCAACCTGTGCGCAAGATGCGCCGCCCTGCAGGCTCTCAACCTGGCCAGCGGCGCGACAGATAAGGACATTAAAACGGCGTATCGGCTGCTCGTGAAGGTCTGGCATCCGGATCTGTTCGAAAGCGACAAACGGGCAAAGGCATCGGCCGAGGAGAAGATGTGCAACATAATCGCAGCGTTCAGACTGCTCTCTTCGCGACCATGTGATAGCTCCTCGCCCGGAATAATTCCGGAGTTCTTCACCATCGGCTCAACAAAAAACGAAGTCCTGGCCGTGCAGGGGGTTCCAACGGCGTATTCCCCTGACACTTTCGAGTACGGTCGCTCAAAGGTCTTCTTTGTCGGTGACAAGGTCGTTGGCTGGGAAGACGCCCCGCTATGGATCCATCTCAACGTGCGACTTCGCCCGTGTCATGCAGTCGATGGAGGAATGCACTACTTCACAATAGGCTCGACGAGGGATGAGGTGTTGGCGGTTCAGGGGACGCCAACCGGCTTTTCCCACAACACATTTGAGTACGGAACCTCAAAGGTCCATTTTAGAGACGGCAGGGTTTCCAGTTGGGACAATTCCCCTGCGTGGATCCCCCTCAAGGTGCAAGTGCATTAGCCTCTTTCCTGCGCGACTCGGATCCGAAACGCCCCATCGGGCCGGGTGCCCCACTCAAGCCCGATTTTGGCTTGAGCGGGCTGGTTCCACGCTGTGCAGTGGGCGATGACATCGATCAGCAAACGCGCCACACCGCACCTGTTTCCCCTTCCCTAAAACCGTGAGATATCCACAGATCTGTCAATCCCCCGTGCGAAAATCCAAAGTAATGACCGTACATTCCACGCCACTTACATCTTTATACCCTCAAAGTATTTTGGCGGTTTTATTCTCTCAACCTGCTATCCTGAACTTATAGAGTAGAAAAAGAAAAAGGCCGCCTCCAGGCGGCCTTTTCTGTTTCCGGAGAGGTGTCCCATGCTCGACCGTCTTGCTTTTCTGAACGCTGAACGCTGATCGCTGTGCGCTAATCTGTCTCCTCCGCCAACGCGGCTGCCTCTGTAACACACACGGCCCCGTCCGTAACAAACTCGGCCGCCTCCGTTACACACACGGCCGCCTCTGTAACACAAACGGCCGCTTCTATAACAAACTCGGCCGCGTCCAGTTAATAGAAGCGCAGGCAGTTATCTGTTGTCGAGCTCGACAACAGCCGCTACCCCCATCTGAACCCCAATGCAATCAATCACCAGCCCGCAGTGAGGGGGGGAGGGGGGTGGGGGTGTGGGGGGGCGCACGGTACGAAAGTACACTGAATCCACGATGAACCGTCTCCTTCAGGGCTACGCCCGTTTCCGCCGCGACGTCTTCCCGCAGCGAAAGGATCAGTTCCACCTTCTCGCCGACAGCCAGCAGCCCGACGTGCTCTTCATCACCTGCGCCGATTCTCGTGTCGTTCCCGACCTGATCCTCCAGACCGAGCCCGGCGACATGTTCCTCTGCCGCAACGTGGGCAACATCGTTCCACCGCAGGGCCAGATGCCCGGCGGCGTTTCCTCCACCATCGAATACGCCGTCGAAGTCCTCCATGTCCGCCACATCATCATCTGCGGTCACTCCGACTGCGGCGCCATCAAGGCCGTTCTGCCGCCGGATCCCAGCGATACCCGCGACCATCGCCATCTGCCCCGCCTGCCGCTCACCGCCAAATGGCTCGGCTACATCGAGCCCGCGTGGAAGTTCCTGCCGCCTGGCGTCTCCACCGGCGACCCGCGCACCCTCCACGTCGCGCTCATCCGCGCCAACGTTATCGCGCAACTCGAAAACCTGAAGACGCACCCGGAAGTCGCTCGCGCGCTGGCCCACAACAGCCTCGAGGTCCACGGCTGGTATTACGACATCCTCACCGGCGCCATCGACACCTGGGACCAGCCGCAGCGCCGATTTCTATCTCTCGAAGACTGGGCGGAAAAGAATGCGGCCAATTCCTCCTGACCGCTCGCCGCCGGCCACAGCTACGGGCTACAGGCTGCTCCTAATGCACTCCAGCAGGCGGTTTTCCCGGTCGAGCCTTGCGGAAGAACCAAACCAGCACCACGCATGCGAAGCACATTAAGGATGTCCATCGGAAAACATCCACAAACGCCCACAGCAGCGACTGTTGCCCGAGTCGCTGATACAAAGTTGCTGCCGCCGCGCCGCGCGCGTTCGGCGCCGCCGTATGCTGTGTCAGATAGCCCGTCAAGGCGCTCAGCTGCTGCTCGAACCAGTACTGCGTCTGCGACACGAAACCGCCGATCTCCGTCTGGTGTACCGCGCTGCGCCGCACCAGCAGCGTTTGCGCAATCGAAATCCCGATCGAGCCACCCACGTTCCGCAGCAAATTGAAAATGCCGCTCGCGTTTCCGATCTGATCGTTCCGCAGCGTGCTGTACGCCTGCGTCGTGATCGGCACAAACACAAAGCTCAGCGCGAATCCCGTCACGATAATCGGCACCAGCAGCGTCCACGGGCTGATGTCCAGCGTCAGGTTGCCGAAATACAGCGACATGACTCCGAAACCCACAAACCCAACCGTCAGCAGGTAGCGCGGATCCACCTTGTTGCCCAGATACCCGATCACCGGCATGCCCAGGATCGACCCGATGCCTCGTGGCCCAACTACCAGTCCAGCCGTAAACGCTGTGTAGCCCAGTAGCTCCTGATAAAACAGCGGCAGCACCGTAATCATCGAGTAAATGCAAACGCCGAACATCGCAATCAGCGCGCAACCCAGGCCGAAATTCCAGTTCTTCAGTGTCTTCAGATTCACCAGCGGCGTCTTGCTCCGCCACGAATGGACCACAAACCACGTGAACGAAACGATCAGGACGAAGAACGCCCAGCGAATCCACGCCGCCCCAAACCAGTCGTCTTCCTGTCCCTTATCGAGGATCACCTGCAGGCATCCTGTCCATACCGTCAGCAACCCAAACCCAAGCCCATCGAACTTGCTCGCGTGACCCTTCGTGATGTACTCGGGATCCTTGATGTACCGGCCGATCATGAACACCGCCAGCGCGCCAACAGGGATATTGATGTAGAACGCGTACCGCCAGCTGTAGGTGTCCGTCAGCCAGCCGCCCAGCGTCGGACCCAGCACCGGTGCCACCACGACCCCAAACGCAAACAGCGCCATCGCTGCGCCGCGCTTCTCTGGCGGAAAGCTCTCCAGCAGTATCGACTGCGACAGCGGCTGCAGCGCCCCACCGCCAGCGCCCTGCACGATGCGGGCAATCAGAATGAACCCCAGCGTCGGCGCCGCTCCGCAGAAGAACGACGCAATCGTAAAAATGATCACGCAGGTGATCAGAAACCGCTTCCGCCCGAACCGCAGCGAGAACCAGTTGCTCGCCGGCAGAATGATCGCGTTCGCCACGAGGTAGCTGGTCAGCACCCAAGTGGCCTCGTCGTTCGTCGCCGAAAGCGATCCGGCAATGTACGGCAGCGCCACCGACGCGATCGCCGTGTCCAGCACCTCCATAAAGGTCGCCAGCATCACGGAGACCGCGATGAGCCAGGGATTGACGCCAAAATTCTGCGGCTGCTGACTGCTTCCGTCGGCCATGCACCTCTGCCTGTTCTGAAAAAGCGCGGGGAGACAATGACGAACTATAGGAGACCGGCCCTATCGCCCTGAATCTACGCGAACTCGCCTGGAACCCCTAATCTTCGTGTTGGATACGGCAATTGCCACGCCGGATGCAGCCCGGACGTGGAAATTCCCGATTTTCTCGCCAAACCCCTGCCTAAATTGCCCATTTTGAGCCGTTTCCCTTTCTGCATCGCAACCGCCGCCTCCAGCATCAGATAGATTGACAATAACTCACTCAAGTGCCATCCTAGCCAAGCACGGCACTTCTCAGGAGCACCCAACAATGGCAAAGATTATCGGCATCGATCTCGGCACGACCAACTCGGTCGTCGCCGTTATGGAGGGCGGTGAGCCCAAAGTTATCCCCAACGAAGAGGGTGGCCGCACCACGCCTTCGGTCGTCGCATTCACCAAATCCGGCGAGCGTCTCGTCGGCCAGGTCGCCAAGCGCCAGGCCATCACCAATCCCGCGAACACCATTTATTCCATCAAGCGCTTTATGGGTCGCCGCTTTAACGAAGTCAGCGACGAAATGAAGATGGTTCCCTACAAAGTCGTCCAGCAGGGCGACCACGTCGCCGTTGAGGCGCAGGGCAAGCTCTACACGCCTCCGGAAATCTCCGCTCTCATACTGCAAAAATTGAAGAAAGCTGCGGAAGACCATCTCGGCACCACCGTCACCGAAGCGGTGATCACGGTGCCCGCCTATTTCAACGACGCCCAGCGCCAGGCCACCAAGGATGCGGGCAGAATCGCCGGTCTCGACGTCAAACGCATCGTCAACGAGCCCACCGCGGCAGCATTAGCCTACGGCCTCGACAAAAAGAAGGACGAAACCATCGCTGTCTACGACTTTGGCGGCGGCACGTTCGATATTTCCATCCTCGAAGTTGGGGAAGGCGTCATCGAAGTGAAGTCCACCAATGGCGACACGCATCTCGGCGGCGACAACATCGACCAGCGCATCGTCGACTGGCTCATCGATGAGTTCAAGAAGGATGAAGGCCTCGACCTCCGCTCCAGAGGCAATGAAATGGCCCTGCAGCGGCTCCGCGACGCCGCCGAGCGCGCCAAAATCGAGCTTTCCACGGCGCTCGAGACCGAGATTAACCTGCCCTTCATCACCGCGGATGCCACCGGTCCCAAGCACCTGGTCCGCAAGTTGACCCGCGCCAAGCTCGAACAGCTGGTCGAAGACATCATCCAGCGTTCCGTCGAGCCTTCGAAGAAAGCCATGGCCGATGCCGGGATCGACCCCAGCAAGATCGACGAGGTCGTCCTGGTTGGCGGCCAGACGCGCATGCCACGCATCCAGCAGTTGGTTAAAGAGCTCTTCGGCAAGGAAGGCCACAAGGGCGTCAATCCCGATGAAGTGGTTGCCATCGGTGCGGCGGTTCAGGCCGGTGTACTCGCCGGCGAAGTGAAGGACCTGCTCCTGCTCGACGTCACGCCGCTTACCCTGGCCATCGAAACCCTGGGTGGCGTCGCTACGCCGATGATCCCGCGCAACACGACCATCCCGACCAAGAAGACGGAGACGTTCTCGACGGCGGCTGATAGTCAGACCGAAGTCGAAGTCCACGTCCTGCAGGGCGAACGGCCGATGGCTGCGCAGAACCGGACGCTGGGCAAATTCAAGCTCAGCGGCATTCCGCCGGCTCCGCGCGGCATCCCGCAGATCGAAGTCACCTTCGACATTGACGCCAACGGCATCCTCAACGTCACGGCGAAAGATACCGCGACGGGCAAAGACCAGAGGATTCAGATCACTTCGTCTTCGGGCCTCAGCACAGAGGAAGTCGATCGCATGGCGAAGGAAGCCGAGGCGCACTCCGCCGAAGACAAGGCCAAGCGCGAGGAGATCGAGGCGCGCAACCAGCTCGACTCGCTCGTCTACAACATCGAGAAGATGCTCAGGGAGAACGGCGACAAAGTCTCCGGCACCGAGAAGTCCGATGTGGAGACGGCGCTGGCCGACGCGAAGAAGACTCTCGAAGGCCAGCCCAGTCCGGCTGAGCTGAACGCGGCGCGCGAGAAACTCACGCAGGCGTCGCACAAGCTTGCCGAGGCCATGTACAAGGCCAACGCGGCTGGCGCAAATGCCGGCGTTCCTCCCACTGATGGCGCCAGCGCCGCGGCCGGAACCGCCGACCAGAAGAAGGACGAAGGAGTCATTGACGCCGAATACGTCGACGTCGAAGACAAGAAATAAGGGCTCGGACCACAGAGCTCAGGGCTCAGAAGGGGCGTTCTACGGAACGCCCCGCACTTTCAGGAATGAAGGAGGACGCAGTTGAACGGAAATTCCCCTATGACGAACACACTTTGGAAGTGCGAACAATTGCGTGCCGGACAAATCACGAATCAGGTCGTGTTCGACACCGAGCAACAGGCCAGCGAGTTCGTCGCCGAGATGCGCCGCGTGGAACCGGACATTTTCTGGCGCATCGAACCCGTCGACGCGCAGCTCGTCTGGAACTAACGAGGGCCTTTAACGTCTGGCGTTAAACGTGCTACGCTAAGCTGTGATCCGGTCATTCGGGGACAGGGAAACCGAGCGGCTGTTCCAACGTTTTCACAGCCGGCGCTTTGCCCCGATCGAACGAGCCGCTTTTCGTAAACTTCGTCAGATCGACGGCGTCGACCGCATCGAAGAGCTTTCAGAGCCGCCGGGAAACCGCCTCGAGAAGCTCCGCGGCGACCGGGCAGGGCAGTGGAGCATTCGCATCAACGATCAGTGGCGAATTTGCTTTGAATGGAGGGATGGAGATGCCTGGCAGGTCGAAATCGTCGACTACCACTAAATCCGTTTCGCAGAAGATGCCACCTTTGCATCCCGGCGAGATGCTCCGCGAGGAGTTCATGAAGCCGCTCGGCTTGTCTGCCAATGCGCTCGCTCTGGCTCTCCGGGTCCCGGTTACGCGCATCACGGAAATTATCAACGAACGCCGCAGCATCACCCCTGACACGGCTCTCCGGCTCTCTCGTTATTTCCGCATGTCGCCCAACTTCTGGCTCCGCTTGCAAACGCAATATGATCTGGACATGGCCGAAGACCAGCTAGCCTCTGCCATCCGCCGCGAAGTTCGACCCGCTCCGCGCAACCCAAGAACCGGAGAACTGAAGCCCGCGGCCAGCGCGTAAGAAAAACACATGCCACCCACCCAGCACAAAGACTATTACGGCTTGCTCGGCGTGAAGAAAACCGCTTCGGCCGAAGAAATTCGCAAGGCCTTTCGCAAACTCGCGCGCAAATATCATCCGGACGTCAATCCGGGCGATAAGAAGGCTGAGGAGAAGTTCAAGGAAATCTCCGAGGCCAACGACATCCTCTCCGACGACAAGAAGCGCAAGATCTACGACCAGTTCGGCTTCTACTCCGATCAGATCGATCCCGCCGCAGCTGAAGCCGCGGCTCGCGCCGGCCAGGGTCGTGGCGCGCATGGCCAGCAGGGCGTCCCTTTCGATTTTGGCGGCTTCGACTTTTCGGAAGAGGCGCAGCCCTCCGGCGGCGCAGGCTGGGGCAACTTCCGCGACATCTTCTCCGGCATGTTCAACCGGGAGCGCCAGGCCCAGGGCCCGCAGCCAGGGACCGACCTCGAATACCAGGTCAACGTCGATTTCTGGACCGCTATCCGCGGCGGCGTGGCTCGCCTCGAAATCCAGCGCCAGGAAGTCTGCCCCTCCTGCCACGGCCGCGCTTCCACCGGCGGTTCGCAAGCGTGCCCGGAATGCCACGGAGCCGGCCAGGTGACGCAGATGGGCGGCCAGATGAAGTTCAATATCCAGTGCCCGCGTTGCGGCGGCAGCGGCAAGGTGCAGAATGACTGTCCCACCTGCCATGGCGAAGGCGTGGTCTACCGCACCGAGCCTCTCGAGTTCCGCATCAAGCCCGGCACGCGTGACGGCCAGCGCATCCGCCTTGCCGGCAAAGGCAACGCCGGACTCCATGGCGGAGCGGCTGGCGACCTTTATCTCATCATTCGCGCCGGCACGCATCCCGTCTTCACGCGCACTGCCGATGACATCCACATCACCCTGCCCGTCACCGTTTCTGAAGCCGCGCTTGGCGCCCGCGTCGAGGTGCCCACCATCGACGGCCGCGCCCAGCTGCGTATTCCGCCCGGTACCCAGAGCGGCCAGAAGCTGCGCATGCGCGATCGCGGCGTTCCCTCGGCCACGCGCGAAGGCGCCCGCGGCGACCAGATCGTCACCGTCGAAGTGTCCGTTCCTCAGCTCCGCGACGAGCGCTCCCGAGAAATCCTTCGCGAATTCGCCAAACTCAATCCCGAAGACCCACGCGAAGCCATCTGGGCCAAGGTCTAGCCGTGGCCGTCCTCGAAACCTCGCGCCTCCTGCTGCGCGAAATGACCCCGCACGACGCGCCCGCGCTCCACGCCGTCCTCGGCGACGAAGAAACCATGCGCTGGTACCCGCATCCCCATTCTCCCGCCGAAGTCGAGGAGTGGATCGCCCGCCAGGTCGCCCGCTATCCTTCCGGCGCCGGCCTTCTCGGTCTCACCCTCAGGGATACCGGCCAACTCATCGGCGACTGCGGACTCGTGTGGCAGGAAATCGATGGCCCTGCTGAACTCGAAATCGGCTACCACGTCCATCCCCATCACCGCAACCAGGGAATCGCCACCGAAGCCGCGCGCGCTGTTCGCGACTACGCCTTCTCCACGCTCGGGTGCGATCATGTTGTTTCCATCATCCGTCCTGAGAATCTGGCCTCGCGCCGCGTCGCCGAAAAGAACGGCCTCACTGTCGACCGCACTGTCTTCTGGCGCGGCTACGATCACTGCATCTATCGCCTCGCGAAGGCGGATGCAGCATGAAACCGGCGCCGCACGGCAACCCCGCTCCAACCCCCATCACCGACAGCAGAGAAGCCCGCGACCACCGTCATGCCACGCAGTTGCTCAACGCCTGCATGACCTTCGCGCGCCTCATCCTGCGCCGCTACGGCCAGCTTGCCCCCTTCGCTTTCTCGATGGACCGCGAAGGCCAGGTTGCCCGCGAGACCCTCGACATCCCGCGTATCCCGCGCGACCCCGCGCGCCTCTGGAAACTTCTCAATGACCACATTGCCGATCGCATTCGTCGCGGCCGGCTTCAGGGAGTCGCCCTCTGCGCGTTCGTCTCCCTCGCTGAGCCTTCCGCCGAAGGCTACGCCGACGCGATCGTTCTCACCATCGAGCAGGAAAGCGGTTACGCTCTCCTGGTCACCATCCCCTGCAAAATCTATGGCGGCCAGCTGCGCAATCTCCTTCCGCGTCGCATCGCACTCGGCAAAATGCAGGCCGAGGAGATCAGCCCGCAGCTCTTCGCTTCCGGCTGCCCACGCCCGGCACCAGGATTCTCATAGTCCGAGCGTCCTCCGCAGTGCATAATGTGAGTCGGATATGCCCACCAAACGCAGGTCCAAAGGCGCGTACATGATCTCGGCCGTCGCCGAGATGTACGATATCCACCCGCAAACTCTCCGCCTCTACGAGCGCGAAGGCCTGCTCAAGCCCTCACGCACCGAAGGCAACACCCGCCTCTATACAGACGAAGACCTCGAGCGCCTCGAGTTCATCCTCAACCTTGCCCGCGACCTCGGCGTCAACATCGCCGGCATCGCCATCATCCTCCAGATGCGCGAGCGCATGGAATCCATGAACCACCAGATGGCGGACTTCGTCGAATACGTCCGCACCGAGATGCTTTCCCGCATGCAGCATGTTGCCGATCAGCCCGGCGCCGCGATGGTTCCCATGCGCCGCCCAGTCGTTGTCCCCACCGACAAGCGCAAATAGAAAAGCGCACCGCACGCGGTACGCTTTTCCGAACGGGCTACTACCTATCGACTGCTTCAGTGCGGTTTGCGGTACTCGATCTCATCCTCGCGCAGATAATATTCCGCCGAGCACGCATCGCCGCCGCAGATCATCGACTCCAACCCCACATACTGGGCTCGGGTGATCAACCCCAGGACCCCGCATTTCGGGCAGGCCAGCACTGCCACAAAAGGATTGCGCGCGTCGCCCATCGCCGCCGCATTCTCCAGCACAAAGAGCGTTCCTGGTTCCATTTGCTCCGGTATCCACTCGTCCAGCATCTGAAGATCTTCCTGCATATCAACCTCCTGGTGTTGTGCTGTGTGCTCGCTTGGATCCGGCACTGGGATTCCGGACCGTTAGGTATACTCCTTTGATCGTGGGCTGACTTTGGCGCGTCCTCCTCTTCTTTGTTGGGGAGCAGAGTTCCGCCTTCAACAGAAATTCCCCGTTGTTGTCTTAGACCTTTCTTGTCTGGAAATCGCTCCGCGCTCGAAAAGCGCCCTTTCGGCTCGCGCCGCAGGTGCCGCGCATCGTTCGGCGGCCTTGCTCGTGCTCGATCTTCGCTCGGGCATCACAAGCGGCGTCTCTACGGTCGCCCCGCTCCGGTTCGATGCAAACCCCCTGTTCCTGGCAGCACGTCAATTGTCGCCATTCTCTGTTCCCTCTACCGCCCTGTCAATCCCCACTTTTGTGTCGTGTTATCTGCCCAGGTTCATGGCCGGCATCCCCCGCACGTTACCCGTCGCGGATCACCTTCGTGTCATCTCAAATTCACGCGCGGCTGGATGTGCCGGTACCGGGCCCTCAGATCGACAAATTTCATGGCTCCTTCACGGTCGCGCCTCGTCGCGCGCAGCGCCGGTTACGGATGGAGTCTGCCGGCCTCCCGGTCACGTCGCCGCGCGCGGCGCTGTTTCAGCCACCGCATCATCAGGACAGACTGACCCACTATACAGACGAGGAAGACTGCCCAGCCGATCAACTGCAGCCAGAGCGGCATCTGCACGGAGACGCCAATCGGAATCAGGGCAAGAATCGCAACGCCGATGCTCAATTCGATGACGAGCCGCTTGCGGCGGGAAAGCCCACGGTTTGCGGACGAGTGAGCAGGGGGAATCTGCTGCGGCATGGGGTTAGGCCGATTCTACGGGCAAATCGCCGGCGATCCGCGCCCCGCGGCGCAGGAGACAGAATTCCTTCTTCCTCAGGAAAGCTTCTGCGTCGCAGGTGGGTTCGCTTCCGGCGTCAGCTTCTCAATTTGTTGCTGCGCCTCGCTGCGAAATTCCAGCGGATGGGCCATCTTGTGGAACGCCTCCGACGTCCCTCCCGTTCCGACCATGGTGATCGACCCGTAACCCAGCACCCGCCCCATACCCGGCTCGCTCACCTCGATCGTCTCCACCTTATTCAGCAGCATCTCGATCGTCCGCCGGCTAGCGATGCCGGTCTTAATCACCACCCGCCTCGTCGTCACCGCCATCTCCGTCGCGTTCCGCCGAATGCTTCCTGCCAGAATCACGATGAGCCCGCAAACCAACAGCGCGGCACCGCCGTATTCCGCCACATGCCGGCTCGTCAGCTCCATTTGCGGATGGGCGTACGCGTAGTAGAGCAAATACACGCCGATCGCCCAGAGCACGCAGGCTCCAAAAATGTGCCCCAGCATCACGATCCAGTGCAGCCGCGTCGTGTAGACCACTTTTTCCCCGGGAACCAGCGTCTTGTCGATGTAGCTCATGCCCCTCCTTGCCTCCGCCACAGCGCCGCAGAACCTGGCGGCGCACATTTCTGAGTCCCCGGCAGTGTCCCACATTTGTCACCGGCGGAGAAGCGGCCGCCAATCCGCTGTCCCCGGTTGCCGAACCCGCACAGCATCCGTCCAACCCTTGCGGTTAACGGATAATAAAAACGCATGCGTGTCACCCTCTTCGCTTTCGGCCTCCTCCGCGATCGGCTTGAGACCATCGGAGGCTCCTTGGAACTGCACTCCGGCTCTACGGTCGCCGATCTGATCGATTTGCTGTCCGTTGCGTTTCCCGCAGGCTCGGTTCCCTGGTCCTCGATCGCCGTCGCCGTTAACCAGGAATATGTTTCAGCCGCCCATCCTCTTGCCGATGGGGACGAAGTCGCCCTGCTTCCGCCTGTCAGCGGCGGCTCGCCAAAAGCGAAGCCCGCGGAAAAACCGGCCCCGCAAAGCAGCCCCACTATCGCCATCACCCACTACTCCATCGATCCGGCCGCCATTACCCGCTTTCTCAAGCGTGGGGAGGACGGAGCGGTCGTCCTCTTCGACGGCATCGTCCGCAACAACAGCCGCGGCCGTCGCACCCTCCATCTGTTTTACGAGGCCTATGAAGAAATGGCTCTTTCCCAGATGCGCCGCCTCGCCGCTCGGGCACTGGCCGACTTTCCCATCCGCGACGTCGCCATCGTCCACCGTCTCGGCCGCCTCGACATCGGCGAAACCAGCGTCGTCATTGCCGTCTCCTCCGCGCACCGCGCCGCGGCCTTCGACGCCTGCAGGTGGCTCATCGACACCCTCAAACAAACCGTGCCCATCTGGAAGCAGGAGTTCTTCGAAGGCGGAGCCGTCTGGGCGCAAGGCGATCCCTTTCCGCCCGAACTCACTCCTCACTCCGCGAAGCCGCATGGAACCACCACGAATCCGCTCGTGAAAAAGGCCGCCGCAAAGAAGACCAGGCCCAAATCCGCGAAGTCCCACAAAGCGGAGCGTGTCCGTTGAAATTCCTCCCGCGCCGCTTCGCGATTTTCGCCACCCTGCTCGCCCTCTGCGCTCCCGCCGTTCCGCAGGAATCGCCAAACTCCACTCCCCCCACCTTCCACGTCAAAGTTCGCCTCGTCAACGTCTTCGTCAATGTCACCGACGCCAACGGAGCGCCCATCGGGGGCCTCAAACAGGATGACTTCGCCCTCTCCGAAGATGGCGTCCCCCAGAAAATCTCCTATTTCGAGCGCCAGACGGATATGCCGCTTTCCCTGGTTCTCGCCATCGATACCAGCGGCTCGGTCCGCAAGGACCTCGACATCGAAGTCCGGGCCGCTCACGATTTCATGCGCGCGCTTCTTCGTCCCGTCGATCGCCTCGACCTCATCGACTTCAACTCCTCGGTGCGCGAAGTGGTCCCCTTCACTGCCGACATGCGCCATCTGGACTGGGGCCTCAGCAACCTCGACCTCGGTCCTGCGACCGCGCTCTACGACGCCATTTATCTGTCTGCGCAGAACCTCGCGCCACGCTCCGGCCGCAAAGTTCTGGTCGTCATTTCCGATGGCGGCAACACCGTTAAAGGCGTCGACTACCAGCAAGCACTCGATCAGGCCATCCGCGACGAAGTCATGGTCTACAGCCTGATCGACATCCCCATCCTCAACGATGCAGGCCGCGACACGGGCGGCGAACACGCGCTGATCACGCTGTCTCAGGAAACCGGCGGCAAGTTCTACTACGCCGAATTCGGAGACATCCGCGACGCCTTCGCGAAAATCTCGGAAGATCTGCGCACCCAGTATTTAATCGGGTATTACCCCGCGCAGCGGCGCAGCCAGACTGACTTCCGCCGCATCCAGGTCACGTTGAAATCGAATCCGTCGTACACCCTGCGCTATCGGCCTGGGTACTACGCCCAGGCCTCAGCGCCGCTCGACCAATAGCGCACTATTCCGCGGCATTTCTCACCGCGTCACAATCACTTCGTACAAATTGTCCTTGGCCAGGAAAAACTTGAACCCGCCCCATCCCCGGAACAGCTGCTCGATCCTGCGGTTGGTAAACACCCGCTGCACCGGATAGGGCTCCGTTTCCTGCATCTCAATCTCCGGGTTGCCGGTCAGGTGGTAACGGCAGTACGCCGTGAACGGGCCGGTTGGCTTGGAGTGAAAGATGGCCAGCACTTTGCCGTCCTTCAGGGTCGCGTCCTTCAGCCGCGACACCAGCGCCTCGATCAGCCCCTCCGGAACGTAATCCAGGGTCGCCCACAGCAGCACCACATCGAACTGCCGCCCATGAAAGTTCAGATTCTGCTCGAAGAATCCGTCCACATCGAAACGCGGCGGCTCGCCTTCTTCCAGCGGCGGCAGTCGCCATTCGTCCCGCAGGGATTCATGCACCACATCCGCCATGTACACGCTATGCCCCATTTCCGTAAGAAAATTGATGTTCTGCGGCGACGTCGGCCCGATGTCCAGCACCCGCAGCCCGGTCTCCGAGCGCAGATGTTTCAGCAGTGCCTCCCATCCGCTGGAGTGCCGCGGAATCCTCGGCCCGGTCAGCAGCGTGGGCCGCCCTCGGCCCTCGTCCTCGCGTTTTCTGCGGAAAAGATTCACCATCCCTGGTTCTGATCCCTCGTCCTGGATTGTAACGGCCCACCGCTTTTCCCGCTCTCTGCTTTTCTTGTCCCCATCCGCCAGCACTGATTTTCGGTGGCGCGCTTTGTTAAGATGTGTTCCGAAACATCCGGAGTCCGACATATGAACCGCGGTCCACTTCTCCTCTCCTGTTTTTTCCTCTCGCTGTTTGCCGTGCTGCCCGCCTGCGCGAAGAGTAAGGACAAAGTCGAGCACGAAACGTTCACCTTCAACGGCGCCCCACGCGAATATCTCGTTCAGATCCCGTCCGCGGCGTCGCCCACGGCGCAACTGCCGGTCGTCGTCCTGATTCACGACCAGGGTGGCTGGGCGACGGACGTCATGGGCGCATGGCAGGGGCTCGCTTCCAGCCGCGGCTTCATCGCCATCGCTCCCGAATCCCTCCATAACACCATGTGGGATTCGACCGTCGACGGCCCAGCTTACCTGCACGCTGTGGTCGACGAGGTTGCCAAGAAACATCCCATTGACCGCTCCCGCGTTTACCTTTTCGGCGTGCTGAGTGGTGGAGTCTACGCTACCGCTGTCGGCATTTACGACTCGGAGTACTGGGCGGCGACCGCCGTTCACGCCGCTATCATGGATCCCTCGAACTACTCGCTGTTCAGCCACGCGGTCCGCAAGGAACCTTTCGAGGATTGGGTGGGCGATCAGGATGCCGATCACGATCTGCGGCTGATGGGCAACGAACACGACGCGTTCGTGAAAGCCGGCTTCCCGTTCGAGCTGAAAATCATTCCCAATTCGTCGGGTTCATACGGCAACGTCGAAGACGAGGTGAACGAAGGCTCGTGGAAATTCTTCACCAAATACCACATCGGCAACGGCTCTCCCGCCTCTGCCGCGGCTGCTCCGAAATAGCAGCGCTGCTCTCGCTTTCAAGGGACGATTCCGGAGCGCGCGCTACTGCGGCTCCGGCTTCGGACCTGGCCTGGGAAATTTCAGCCGATATTCGGTCACGATTTTCTGCATCGCTCCGCCCAGCGCTGCCAGCGGATCACTACCTGTGCGCAGCTTCACCTCTGCGGCGACCGCCCTGCGCACGCCTTCTCCAGTAGTGATGTAGAAAGTCACATCGCCAAGCGTGGGCAACGGACTCGACTCGGTCGGGTCGAAGTGGTTTTGCAGGCTGGTGGCGACGGACACTGCATGGAGCGCCGCTGCGCGAATCGACGGAAATTTTTCGCTGCCGCCGATGTAACCGCCGCCACTGCTCAGGTAGAGACTGGCCGCGCCATCGGCCGCAGCCAGGACCGTGACCGTTCCGCGATCGACGTGCCAGTCCATGAGCACGATCTGCACCGCGTCACGCGCCATGTTGGGAAGGCGCATTTCGAGGGCGTGCCGGCGCATCTGCGAGTAGAACGCCGGATCGGCCTTGCGCGATCCCAGGCTTCCCGCCGAGCCGACTCGGCTCGCTGGAGTGTTCTTCTCCATCTGTCTCAAAAGGTTACTCGGATTTGGAGTTTAACGTTTGGAGTTTGGGGATTGAGCTCAGGATTTGGGCTCTGGTCGCTGGCGACCGGGTGTGTCGGCGGTGAGAGGCTGCAGCTCCCGCCCTACCCCCCCCCCCGGTTACGGGAGGTCATTGATTCCATTGGAGTGAGTCGGTACCGTAAATCAGGTATTACCCTCCGCCGTTCCGCCTGGCGGGATTTGGGTGACTGTGTGCACAAGAGGAAAGCGCTGTTGTGATCCCTAAAAAGCCCTGCGGGCGGAAGCCGGCAGGGCTCTCTCGACTCTTAGAATTGAAGAGCAAAAAGACCGAATCTCTTTTTTGCCCCCTATTATCAGGATACCAAGTCCAGCCCCAAAATCGGCCAAAACTCTTTGAGGGTATTGTGGTGGAAGTGGTGTGGAATGTTGGGTCATTACTTCGGTTTTTGAGCTTGCCTCTTGACAAATTTTCCACATTTCGGAAAGACAGCTGGGGGCTGGGAGATGGAGCCGGGAGCACAAGCCCAGTGCCGACGAACTCTAAAATCCGGGCTCATTGCCGGAGTTGGGCCAGCCGATGGACGAGTGAGGCGCTGAGCGAGGCCTGAGCGGATTCGTCGAGCTTGTGGCCTGAGGTCGTGAGATAGAAAACGTCGATGGCCGCTTCGCCTTCGGTGTCGATGAGCGCCACTTCGATGTTGCAGCCGCAGGAGGCGAAGCTGAGGGCGATCTCGCGCAGCAGGCCAGGGGTATCCTGGGTGACGATCTGCACCAGGGTGCTGTGCGACGAGGCTTCGTTGTCGAATTCGAGGCGTGTTTCCACGGTCACTTTCGGGCGCGACGGCTTTAGCTTGCGCGCTCGCAGCAGCTCTTCAACGGAGATTTTGCGTTTGACCGCGTCGCGGATGTTTTCGAGAAAGCGGTCGATCTCAGATGCGTTCAGCTCGAGGGTGCGGTAGGTGTCGGTGAACTGAAAGGTATCGACGATGATGCCGGCCGCGTTGGAAAAGGCGTCGGCTTTGACGATGTTCATGCCCCACGCGGAGAGAACGCCGGCCATATCGGCAAAGAGGCCGGGGCGATCCGGGGTGACCAGGGTGATCTCGTTCACCTGGCGCATGGCGCGGTAGGCGAGCTGCACCTTGTCCTCGCGCAACTTCATCGCCATTTGGAAATGCGCAGCGATCTGTTCAGGTGCGCGAATGCTGAGATAGCGTTGCGGCAGGCCTTCGAGGAAGGCGCGCAGCTCATCAGTGGGCACAGGCGTTTGCGATGAGGCACCGCCTGGCGTGACGGCGGGGATAAGCGCAACGATGCGGCTGAAGAAGGCCGGGTCGGCGGAAGCGTGGTAGCGAATCTCATCGACGCTGCGATCGAGGAAGTTGGACGCGCTCATGTAGAGCTGCCAGAGGCTCTCGGCTTTCCACGGGGTGAGGGCTTCGGGCGAGACGGCGCGGATGTCAGCGTAGGTCATGAGCGTGAGCATTTTGAGCTGGGGCTGGGTTGCGACCTTTTCGGCGAAGGCGCGAATGGTTTCGGCGTCGAAGATGTCGCGGCGCATGGCGGAGGACATTTCGAGATGGTTGTGGATGACGCGGCGGACGGTTTCGCGCTCTTCGGCGTCGAGTTCGAGGCGGGAGAAGAGACTTTCGCTGAGCTCGACGCTGTTGCTGGCGTGATTGCCGGCGCGGCGCGCTTTGCCAGTGTCGTGCATGAGCAGAGCGAGGAAAAACAGGTCGAGGCGGTCGATTTCAGGGAGCAAACCAGCGAGGCGTTTTTCCCATTCATGCTGCGGCTGGCGGAGGCGGTGGACGTTGTCGATGACGTGGAAAGTGTGTTCGTCGACGGTGTAGCGGTGCCAGGTATCGCGGATGACGAGAGACTCGATGCCGTGAAACTCGGGGATGATGAGCTCGAGGATGCCGAGTGCATGCATGGTGCGGAGCGCATGCGCAGCCCAGGGACCGAGAAGAACTTCGCGCAGGCAGTTCCACAGGAAGGGACCTTCAGGCATCTGCACGGCGAGGATGGGCAGCGCGTCGGCGATGCGGTCTTCCGCGGCAAAGCTGAGGCGATAGCCGTGCCTGGCCATGAGGCCAAACACCTGGAGGACACTGTCGGCGTCGTTGACGGTGGTGCCTTCGGCGAGGTCGAGGCGGCCGTCATCGAGGAAGAAGTCGGTTCCGGCGACGGGAACGCGCTTGCGGCGGAATTGCTTGTAGAAGGAGCGGCGCGGCGGCGGAACGGCATCGATGAGCAGCGAGGCGCGGCGATAGACGGTGCGGGCCTGGCGATACCAGGTGCGCATCCAGTAAGCGGGATCGGAGGTGCCGCGGGTTTCGAGACCGATGGAGCGCTCGGCGGCTTCGTCCTGGGCGTGCCAGTCGAGGGTGTTGTCGTCGCGGCCGGAGCGGTAATGGAGAAAACATCGGACGGCGGAGAGAAAGTCGTAGGCGGATTCGGGCTCGTCGTGGGTGCCGTAGAAATCGTCAGCGGCGGAACGAGGCCAGGCTTTGTTCGCCTGGATGGAATTGAGCAGGGTGAGCCACTGCGCGAGGTGGTAGTCGCGCAAGCCCCCAGGGGTTTCCTTGACGTTAGGCTCGACGTGGAAGATGGTGTCGCCGTATTTGGCGTGGCGGGCGCGGGCCATCTCGGCGAGGTTCTGGACGATGGTGTCCCATTCGCGGAGGACGACCGAGGGCAGGAGCTCAGTTTCAAATTTGGCGTAGAGGGCGCGGCTGCCGGTGAGGTAGCGGCGATCGAGGAGGGAGACGGTGAATTCGAGATTGTCGGGGTGGACGCGCTCGGTTTCTTTCAGGGTGCGGGTGACGGGGCTGGCGCGGAGGCCGATGTCCCACATGGCCTGAGTACAAGCGCGGATCTGATCGCGCCAGGCGGGCTCGACTTTCTCGTTGGCGCAGAGGAAGAGGACATCGACGTCGGAGCAGGGAAAGAGCTCGCGGCGACCGAAACCGCCGGTGGCGACGAGGGCGATGTCGTCCTGCGGGGCAATGGGCGCGACGTGATCCCAGAGCTGGCGGAGCAGGGTGCCGACGATCTGGGAGCGGCGGCGAATGACCGCGGAGCCGTCGCCGTTGCGCTCGAAGCTCTGACGCAGCTGGGTGGAGTCGTCCTGATAGCGACTGCGGAGACGCGTGAGAGTGAGCGGCTCAGTGATCATGACGAAGCGTTCAGGGTACAGCGTTCAGCGTTCAGGGTCGCAGCGTGCGTTATGGGAAACACGCACCCGACACGCAAACAAAACCGCCGCGTTGCAACAGAGAACGGCGAGTTGCACCAAATCTGAAAGGCCCGGCGGATTGGAACCGCGGGGCGAAAATCAGAGAGCGGAAGGGCCGCGCTCGTCGTTGCGGATGCGAATGGCGTCGTCGATTTTGGAGACGAAGATCTTGCCGTCGCCGATTTTGCCGGTACGCGCCGAAGCGAGGATGGCCTGGATGGCTTTGTCGGCCATTTCGTCGCGGACAACCATCTCGATTTTGATTTTGGGCAGGAGGTCGACGGTGTACTCGCGGCCGCGATAGAACTCGGTGTGGCCCTTCTGGCGGCCGTGACCGCGCGCCTCGAGGATAGTCATGCCTTCGATGCCCGCTTCGAGGAGGGCGTCCTTCACTGCGTCCAGCTTTGAGGGTTGAATGACAGCTTCGATCTTTTGCATTGATGGCTCGAGTCCTGGCTAAATTCTGAGTATACGTGGTGGATTAGGAACCGAAGTCGTAGCCTTCTTCGCCGTGCTGGGTAATGTCTAAGCCTTCGATCTCGTCTTCGCGGGTGACACGCAGGCCAACGATCATGTCGACGAGTTTGAGCAGGATGAGGGTGCCGACGATGGAGAGCACCCAGGCGATGGCGACGCCGATGAACTGATTGAGGACCTGATGCCAGTTACCCTCGATGGCGCCGGTGGGTTTGCCAGGGCCGTAGACGGGGTTGATGGCGCTGGTGGCGAAGACGCCGGTGAGGATGGCGCCGACGGTGCCGCCAGCGCCATGCACGCCGAAGGCGTCGAGAGAATCGTCGTAGCCGAACCAGCCTTTGACGGTGGTGACCATGAGGAAGCAAACGACGCCGGCGACGACTCCGATGACGAGGGCGGACATAGGCTGCACGAAACCGGAAGCAGGGGTGATGGCGACGAGTCCGGCGACGGCGCCGGAAATGGCGCCGAGAGCGCTGGGCTTGCCGTTACGGATCCACTCGGCGACGCTCCAGCCGATGGCGGCAGCGGCGGTGGCGAAATGGGTGTTGACGAAGGCGCTGGTGGCGAGGCCGCTGGCGTTGACGGCAGAGCCGGCGTTGAAGCCGAACCAGCCGACCCACAGCAGGCAGGCTCCGATGAAGCTGAGGACAACGGAGTGGGGCGGGGAGGGTTCTTTGGGATAGCCGACGCGTTTGCCGAGATAGAGCGCGCAGACCAGCGCGGAGACGCCGGAGGTGACGTGGACGACGGTGCCGCCGGCAAAGTCGAGGCAGGGAACCTTGCCGCCGAGGGAGGCGTTGAGGAATCCGCCTTTGCCCCAGACCATGTGCGCCATGGGCGAATAGACGACGATGGCCCAGAGGGTGAGGAAGAGGCACATGGCGCTGAATTTCATGCGCTCGGCGAAGGCTCCGGTGATGAGCGCCGGCGTGATGATGGCGAACATGAGCTGGTAGATCATGTAGGTTTGCGCCGGGATGGTGGGAGCGTAATCGGGGTCGGGATTGAGGCCGACGCCGTGCATAAAGGCGTTGTGCAGTCCGCCGATGAAGGCGTTGCCGGTGCCGAAGGCCAGGCTATAGCTGACCAGCGCCCAGAGCACGGTGATGATGCACATCATGGCGAAGCTCTGCATCATCGTGGAGAGGACATTTTTGCGGCGGACGAGACCGCCATAGAAGAGGGCAAGGCCAGGGCCGGTCATCATGAGCACCAGCGCGGCGCTGGTGAGCATCCAGGCGTTATCGCCGGAAGAGATGGTGGGAGCGGCGGGCGTTTGGGCCAGCGCGGCCGAGGCGCAAAGGAGAGGGAAGAGGCAAAGCAACCGAATCAGACGACGAGGGTGCATATAACTCCGCAGGCATGCGACGGAAATATGTCACGACGGGGTGACCGGTGAGGCGCGGGGCGATGATCCCGGCGCCTGAGTGGATTGGGAACGAGCGTGGAACGGAATACCTGGAACTCACTTTTACATATTTTTCGCAAATGGAAAACAGAGAAATTCCGCGGGTGGGAGCTTGGCAGCGAGAGGGCCGCCTGGATTTTGAAACAAAGTGCCGCAAATTCAATGGCGGACATGGATTGCACGGAGCGGAGGGGACCATGGGCAGCCGGTTTGGAGGGTGTCTCCCAGTGCGGGACCCGAAAGTTTGCGCAGCCGGCGCGAGCGGCTGATTCCGCGGTCAAGGTTGGATATAGTGGAACTATGGCGGAAACATTGCAGGATCGGCGGCTCTTCGGGACGCTGGAAAGCAGCGCGAAGAACCGCGAAAAAGTTCTGGAGGCGAGCTACGGGTACGAACAGCCGGACGGCATTTTTCTGACGACGGTGGATGCGGCGATCAACTGGGTGCGCAAGAGCTCGATTTGGCCGATGACGTTTGGTCTGGCATGCTGCGCCATCGAAATGATGTCGATGGGCGCATCGCGATTCGATTTGGCGCGCTTCGGCATGGAGGTGTTTCGTCCCTCGCCGCGGCAGTCGGATCTGATGGTGATCGCGGGACGGGTTTCGTGGAAGATGGCTCCGGTGATCCGGCGCCTGTATGACCAGATGCCGGAGCCGAAGTGGGTAATTTCGATGGGGGCGTGTGCTACATCGGGCGGGGTATTCAACAATTACGCGCTGGTGCAGGGAGTGAACCAGGTCATCCCAGTGGATGTGTATGTGCCGGGGTGTCCGCCGCGTCCGGAGCAGTTGTTGTACGCGATCACGCTGCTGCAGGAGAAGATTCAGCACGAGCACGGAAGCCTGAAGCGGGTTCTGAACTTGCAATAGCGGGTGGGTTTTAGTAGCTTTGTATTCAACAGGAAGCACCCGCGGCCAGACAGCGGCCGTGATTTCCCCCACAACAAGAGCGATGTTTACCCGTTGATGCTGGAGGGGCAGCACGGGTTAACCTTTCCGATACGGCTGTGGATTTTGCTGATCGCGTCGGGCAACGTATTGAAATAATTGGATTCTAAGCAAGTTGTTCCTGTAGTCACTTGTTTTGCCGTCTGCCGTTGTTTGTAGCGGAAGGTATTTGTCCGGCTCCCTCCCTGGCAGCCACTCCGGATTTTCGAGAAAGTGGCGCGGGCTTCATACGGGTTTTTAGCCATCATTCATTGATTTTGCGGAGGATAGACGCATGGATTTTCGTCCGTTCAGCTTTTGGGGCCGAACCCTGCTGGCCGGCTGCGCAACGCTGCTAGGGGCAACGGTGGTTCTGGGCCAATCGTCGACAGCAGCGCCTGCTGCGGCGGCGGATCAATCTACATCCCGGATGGACGTCTTCACCGGGTATTCCTATATCGCCCCCCATGGAACGGTGTATACACCCGAGGCCGGCGGGACGGTCGATCCTCTCAATTACTCGTCCATCAATCTGGGGGCGATTGGCAGTTTCGCTTACTACTTCAATCGTTATGTAGGCGGACAAGTCGAGTACGCCAATCATCCGAACGGGATGAACGATGGAGCGCAGACGGCGCAGGGTGGAATCATCTTCCGCTATCCGACCGAAGGCATGGCGGTCTTTGTTCACGCGCTGGGCGGAGGAGTTCGCCTGGGAGGGCCCAACCTTTCCGGAGCGGGGCTGCAGCCGAAGCACATTTATACCTGGGGTCCGGCGCTGACCGTGGGAGCCGGCATGGATTACGATCTGCCGTTTGGCGGACATCGTATCGCGTGGCGGATATTCCAGGGCGACTACGAGTATTGGCATGCGGATTTCGGCGAGCAGGTGCAAATCGGTGGCCGGGCCAATGTGAATGCGGTTCGACTGAGCACAGGATTGCTGTGGCACTTCGGCAGCATTGCCCCTCCTCCGCCGGTGCAATATGCCTGCGCGATCAATCCGGCATCGGTGTTCCCTGGCGAGCAGGTCACGGTCACGGGAACGGCGACGAACCTGAATCCGAAGAAGACGCCGACGTATAGCTGGAGCGGGCAAGGTCTGACGGTGGGGGGCACGAGTCCCACATCCACGATCGATACCGGGAGCCTGCAGCCGGGCAGTTACACGGTCACCGGACACGTGACCGAAGGCCCGAAAGTGGGCCAGTTCGCGGACTGCACCGCGCAGTTTACGGTGAAGCAGTTTGAGCCGCCGACGGTGAGCTGCAGCGCGAATCCAACCACGGTGCAGCCGGGCGCGAGCTCGACGATTACCTGCAACGGGGTAAGCCCGCAAAGCCGTCCGCTGACGTACAGCTATTCGGCATCGGCAGGCTCGATCAATGGAACCGGGAACACGGCGACGCTGTCGACCACGGGAGCGCCGTCGGGAACCATCACGGTGACGGGGACCGTCCAGGACGACAAGGGACAGACGGCTTCAGCGACAACCACGGTCAATGTGGAAGCGCCGCCGCCGCCGCCGGCTCCGAAGACGCAGACGCTTTGCTCGATCCAGTTCGACAAGGACAAGCGGCGTCCGACGCGAGTCGACAACGAAGCCAAGGCTTGCCTGGATGACGTAGGGCTGAACGCTCAGCAGAAGGCGGATGCCTCTCTGGTGGTGGTCGGCAACGCGGCGCCAGTGCCGGCTCCGAAGACGAAATATCAGCGTGCGCACGCCGTGACCGCAGAGCAAGTAGCGGCGCAACGCGCGGTGAACACCAAGGCCTACCTGGTCACGGAGAAGGGCATTGACGCCAGCCGCATCCAGGTGAGGACAGGGACCAACGGCCAGAACGAGGTGGAGGATTACCTGGTTCCGGCAGGCGCAACGTTCGACAACGACGTGCCGGGCACGACGCCAGTCGACGAGAACGCCGTGAAGGCCCAGCCTCGGACGGCTCCGGTGCACCACCATCACAAGGCGGCGGGGAAAAAACCCGCAGCAGCTCACTAAACTGAGCGCGCCTGAACAGGACAGGGCTGACCGGAATTCCGGCCAGCCCTGTTTTTTGTAACCACAGTAAGCGGATTGCGGGGCGGTTTCGATCGCCCGCCTCTTCTTCTGTTGCACAGAATGAGGCGCGCATCGGCGAAGAAGGCTCAGATTGCCAGGAAAACCGCTAGCATGAACGTAGGCTGGTTTTCGTGTCTGGAGCGATGCGCGGAACCACGGCATCCGCAAAATGGGAATGATGTATTCGATGCGATTTCGACTTTGTGTGGCGGCTTTGGCCGCGCTCCTGCCCCTTGTGTGCAGTTGGCCGGCGCGCGCAGCGAATTCTCCGTGGTCGCCGACGGGTCCCGATGGAGGCGACGCGCGGCGGTTCGCCTTCAGCGCGGCCGATCCGGACCGGATTTACCTGGGAACAACCGATAGCTGGATCTACGTCTCTTCCGACGGTGGGTCGTCATGGTCGAGGCTGGCGAAACTCGGGACCCGCGACGACCTGGTCGTGGACAGCCTCGTGGTCGATCGCACCGACCCACGCACACTGTATGCAGGGGTGTGGGTGCTGGGGCACTCCGACGGCGGCATTTATGTGAGCCACGACCTGGGGAAGACGTGGGCCGAGGTAGCGGATATGCACGGCCAGTCGGTGCGAGCGCTCGCCCAGGCGTCATCGAATGCGCATGTGCTGGTGGCGGGCACGCTGCGCGGCGTCTACCGCAGTGCTGATAAGGGGCTGCACTGGAGCGAAATCAGCCCAGCCGGCGGCAGCGAGATTCATGAGGTGGAATCGGTCGCGATCGACCCCTACGATCCGGAAATCATCTATGCAGGCACGTGGCATCTGCCGTGGAAGACCAGCGATGGCGGGGCGCACTGGAACAACATCCACGAAGGGGTGATCGACGATTCGGATGTCTTCTCGATGATTGTGGATCCCTCGCGCCCGAGCGTGATGTTTTTGAGCGCGTGCTCGGGGATCTATAAGAGCGAGAACTTTGGATACGAATTTCGCAAGGTGCAGGGGATACCGTCGACCGCGCGCCGCACTCGGTCTCTGCGCATGGACCCGGCGGATCGCAACACGGTGTACGCCGGAACAACCGAGGGTTTGTACAAGACGCAGGATGGCGGGGAGAATTGGGTGCGCACGACCGGCCCTGACGTGATCGTGAACGATGTTTATGTCGATCCGCGCAATCCGAAGCACGTGCTGGTGGCGACGGATCGCAGCGGAGTGCTGGCGAGTGAGGACGGCGCGGCAGGGTTTCAGGCATCGAACACCGGATTCTCGCAGCGCCAGGTCACGGCCCTGCTGGTCGACGCAAAGTCTCCGCAAACGATGTATGCCGGGGTGATCAACGACAAGAGCTACGGCGGGGTTTTCGTGAGCAGCGATCTGGGCAGGACCTGGGTGCAGCAAAGCCAGGGCCTGCACGGCGGCGACATTTTTGTTCTTGCTCAGAGCGCGGACGGGGCACTGCTGGCGGGGAGCAGCGATGGCATCTTTCGCTGGGATGGAAGTGCATGGGTTGCGGCCGATGCCCTTGCAACTGCGCCAGCCCCGGCGGTACCGCTGCCGGTTGCTGAGAAACCGCAGGGGCGCGCGAAGAGAGGCGCTGCGCTTTCGGCCGCAGTGGTGCAGGCCGTGGATCCGCCCAAGCTGGGGGGACGAGTAACAGCGTTATCGGCCGCAGGCGATACCTGGTTCGCGGTGACGACGCAGGGAGTATTTCGGAGCAATGACCGGGGAACATCCTGGACGCCGGCTTTGAGCGGGGATGCTTTGAAGGCCCACGATTACCTGACGCTCGCCGCGGACGGGGAGCGGGTTTTCATCGGTCGCCGCGAAGGGATGATGGCGTCGGACGATAACGGCGCAACCTGGCGGCCGGTGAAACTTCCCACTGGTCTAACGGTTCTGGCCAGTCTCGCGTTCACGCCTGACGGGACGCTTGTGGGCGGGCGGACGCGAAGGCGTTTTTTATTCCCGCGACAATGGGGATTCGTGGACGGCGCTCGAGCGTCTTCCTGTAGTCGCCGTCAACGGCCTCACCTGGGATTCGACCCTGAACCGGCTGATTGTCACCTGCGGCGTGGGGACGGTGATCTACTCCATCGATCCGCGGGATCAGTCGTGGACGTGGTGGAACGCCGGATGGACGGTGCATTCTGTCGCTTCGCTGAACGGACGCCTGGCGGCCGCGTCGCTCTACAGCGGCGTGGTGCTGCAACCAGTAACGGAGAGCAGCAGGGCAACGGGCGGCGTACAGGATGCCCGAAGATAGCTGGACATTCCGCTTGCGGCCCGCAGTTCACGAGGATTACCCGGCGCTGTACAAGCTGGATCAGGCTTGCTTCGCGCCTGGGATCGCATGGTCGAAGGCGGAGCTCGGGTACTTCTTGAAGTATCCCGGCAACCTCAGCATCGTGGCGGAAAACGACGCGGGACGGATCGTGGGATTTGCGATTGCCGGCAGGCAGCGGCGGCAGGGCGTGCTGGTGGGACGGCTGATCACCATCGATGTCGATGGGGCATGGCGCCGGCGTGGCGTGGGGCACGGGCTGCTAGAGGAGATCGAAACGGAGTTCCGGGGAATGGGCGTCGTTGCGGTGCTTCTTGAAGTTGCCGTGGACAACACGGCGGCGCAGGAGTTCTATGTGCGGCATGGCTTTGCGCGCACGGGGCGGATCCCCGGCTATTATCTGGGCCGCATCGATGCGCTGGCGATGGAAAAACAGCTGGAGTGACGCCGGAGCGCAAGTCCAGTCTGGCCTAGGCTACGCGACTACAATGAGGACGATGCTTCCTGTCAGGTGGAAAATTGCGTGCGGGATCGTGGCCCTGATGTGGGCTACTGCGCCGGCATTTTCCCAGGCGGTGAAGGATCTGCCGAAGCCCACCGACTACGTCAGCGACGACGCGCATGTCATGTCGGCGCAGGCCATCGATCAGCTGAATCACTTGTGCGGCGAAGTGGACCACGAGGCGCATGCGCAGATCGCGGTCGTGACCATCGACACGCTGAACGGCGAGTCGATCGAGCAGTATGCCGTGGAACTGGAAGAGGCGTGGAAAGTCGGCCCGAAGGGCAGCGATCGCGGGGTGATCGTTCTGATCGCGGTGAAGGACCGGCGGCGCTGGATTGAAACCGGCTACGGCCTGGAAGGCATATTGCCGGATGGCAGAGTCGGCGATATCGGGCGCCAAATGGTGCCGATGCTGCGCAACAACGACTTTGACGGTGCGATGACCCTGGCGGTCGATGAGATTTCCCAGATCATTGCGCAGGATGCGGGCGTGAAACTGCAGCCGCTGACGCGCTGGGGTGCGACGCAGCAGCAGCCGCATGCCAGCGCGGGGCAGATCATCGGCGGTGTCGTTTTCCTGATTGTCGTTGTGATCTTTCTCATCTGGGCCGGGGGATCGGGGGTGCTCGGCTTTCTGCTGGGCATGTTCTTCGGCGGGGGCGGGCGCTGGGGTGGTGGAGGAGGGTTCGGCGGTTTTGGAGGCGGCGGTGGCGGTTTTGGCGATGGTGGTGGCGGCGGGAGCGGCTTTGGCGGCTTCGGCGGCGGCAGTTCCGGCGGCGGCGGAGCCGGAGGCAGCTGGTAGGATCGATTTGGATTTTCGAGGGAGAGAAGCGCGATGATGCGTCGTGGATTGTGGATCGCAGTAGCCGTGGTGGCGGTGATTGTGCTGGCGGGGCTGCTGGTGTTTGGCAGTTTCGTGAGCGCGCAAAAGCAGATGGTGGCGAAGCAGGAAGCGGTGCGGGCGCAGTGGTCCAACGTGCAGGCGGTGCTGCAGCGGCGGGCCGATCTTATTCCGAATCTGGTGGCGACGGTGAAGGGCGCGGCGCAGCACGAGGAGACGGTGTTCGATGACGTCGATAAGGCGCGTGAGGCACTGCTGTCGGCGCATGATCCGGCAAGTCAGATCAAGGCGAACGGGCAGCTGGACGGCGCGCTGGGACGGCTGCTGGCGGTGGCGGAAAATTATCCGAACCTGAAGGCGAACCAGAATTTCCTGGAGCTGCAGGACAGCCTGGAAGGGACGGAGAATCGGATTGCGGTGGAGCGGCGGCGGTACAACGAGACGCTGCAGGACTACAACACGTTCATCGGGCAGATCCCGAACAACGTCTGGGCGCACTTTGCCGGGTTCAAACCGAACACGGCATATTTCGAGGCTTCTCCGGCTTCGCAGGCGGCGCCGCAGGTGCATTTCTAAACAGGGCACTGGGCTCAGGGGACAGCAATGTGTGCGATCAAATTGACGCTGGATCTCTACAGCTAGCCGGCGATCAGGATACGCAGGTCGCGCAGGTTGTTGCCGGTGGGTCCGGTGACGATCGAATCGCCTAGAGCGGTGAACAGGGTGCACGCGTCGAAACGGCCGAGGGTGGCTTCAGGATCGAAGTCGTAGCTGCGGGCACGCGCGATCGTGGTTGTGTCGGCAATGGCGCCCGCGGCGGGACTGTTGCCGTCAATGCCGTCGGAGCCCGCGCTGAGCACGGCGAGCGCCTGGCCCTCGAAACACGCGAGGTCGAATGCGGCCTGCAGCGCAAACTGCTGATTGCGACCGCCGCAGCCGGGATTCTTGCTCAGATTCACGGTGACTTCGCCGCTGGAGATCAGGCACACGCGGGAGTACTCGCTCCGTAATTCATGGAAGCGCGCGAGGAGGTATCTGGCGGCGTCGGCGTAGTCCCAGTCGTCGCAGGTATTATCGATCACCACTTTGTAGCCCAGGGAGTGCGCGTGATCGCGGGCGGCGTTTACGAAATCGTGATTGGAGAGCAGGGTGTCGAACTGGGCGTGCTGAAACGCAGCGATCGCGTCCTGAGGAGCGTTTTTGGACGGCGTGGCGTCGTCCTGGCGGAGCTTCTGGAAATATTCCCGCACCGCCGCGGGAAACTTCTCGAGGAGATGGAAACGTTCCAGGATTTCCTGGCATTCGGCAAGCGTCGAATAGTCAGGCAGCGTCGGGGAGGAGGCGACGGCTGCCAGGTCCTTGAGAGGCACGTCGGCGAGCAGCAGCGAAAGCTTGTCGGCCGCGGGCGCGGCCAGCGCGAGACGTCCGCCCTTGACCGCGGAGAAATATTTGCGCACCGTATTAATTTCGGTGATGGTCGCGCCGCTGGCGACCAGTGCTTCGTGGAAGGCGATGGTGTCGTCGAGCGAGATCTTGCGGTCGCGGGGGAGTTCCAGCATCGCTGAGCCGCCGCCGCTGATGAGGAAAAAGATGAAGGTATTTGCGCGAGCGTGCTTGAGCAGGGCCAGCACCGCGCGCGCCGCGGCAAAAGAGCCCTCGTTGGGCAGCGGATGCCCGCCAGCGTAGTTGCGGATGTGCCGGTTGCGCTTCTTCGGAATCTCCAGCGCCGAACACACGCCGTGCAGGTGGATCTTTTCGGGAAGACGCTCGAGCAGCGCGTTCAGCATGCTGAGCGAGGCTTTGCCGAAGGAGATGACAAAGATGTTTTTGTAAGGATCGAGCGACTGGGAGATTGACGGCAAGCGTGGCGATGGATGCCGTACCAGCGTCTTGCCCTCGAAATGCAGGTGACGATCGAACGCTTGTGGAATGTCGCAAGCCTGAAGGGCTCGATCGAAAATTTCCCTGGCAACACCGTGGAGTTCTTCGAGCGAGGTCATCTTCTGGCGAGAGGGGGGAAACACCGTTGCGCCCATGCGCGGATGGCTTGCCTCACATCCTCCAGCTTACTCGCAAAAAAGTGATCCGCTCCGGAAATCCACACCAGTTCCTTCGGTTCGCGCGCGTGTGCAACGGCTGCTTGGACTGAGGCGGTTGGGCCGTACTGATCTTGCGTGCCGCTGACGAACAGTTTTGGTTGGGGGCACTCTTGCAGGAAATCGTAGCTGTAGTCGCGGCCTTCGGCGTGGGTGGGCATTCCGAGCGCCACAAGGCCGAAGACGCGCGGATCGCCGCAGCACGCGCGGAGCCCGACATACGATCCGAAAGAAAAGCCGGCGAAGAGAATCGGCAGGCCGAATTCCCGCTGCAGCCAGTCCAGCGCTGCGCGCACATCGTCCTGCTCGCCCTCGCCGTAATCGTGCTCACCTTCGCTCAATTCGGTTCCGCGGAAATTGAAGCGCAACACCGGCAGGCTCAGGCTCTGGAAGGCCTTCATCGTGTGATACACCACTTTGTTGTGCATGGTGCCGCCGCCCAGCGGATGCGGATGGCAGACCAGCGCAGCGTACGGCGCGTCAGGCGCTCCCGCGTTGAGCAGCGCCTCCAGCCGCCCCGCTGGTCCGCGAAGGTCGTCGACGGTGCGCAGAATTGCGGAGCCAACGTGCGATTGCGTCATCTGGCTCCATTGTACGAACGCCTCGTCGCGTATTCTGGTGCTTCGTTATGAGCCTCGATTCGATTCAACTTACACGGCGCCTCGTGGACATCGAGTCCATCAGCTACAACGAGGGTGCGGTGGGTGCGTTCCTGGCGGAGTTTCTGGCTACGCAGGGTTTCGCGGTGGAGAAAATGCCGGTGGAACAGCACAAGGAGAGCCGCTCGACCAGCGAGCGGTTCAACGTTTACGCGTGCGTTCCGGGGCAGACCCCCGACGTGGTGCTGTCGACGCACATGGATACGGTGCCGCCCTTCATCGCCTCGAGCGAGGACGACGAATTCCTCTATGGACGCGGTACGTGCGACGCAAAAGGGATCATCGCGGCGCAGATTGCTGCTGCAAAAAAACTCAACGAGCAGGGGATTCGCGCCGCGTTGCTGTTCGTGGTTGGTGAGGAGCGCGATTCCGCGGGAGCCAAAACCGCCAACCTGCATCCGCGGGGCAGCCGCTTTCTGATTAACGGTGAGCCGACGGACAATCGCATCGCGCTGGCGTCGAAAGGCACACTGCGGGCGGCTATTCGCGCCAGCGGGAAGATGGCGCACTCGGCTTATCCGGAACTGGGCGAGAGCGCCACGCACAAGCTCATCGAGGCTCTGCATCGCATCCTTGCCATTCCGCTGCCGGCGCTCGACGAGGTGGGCCCGAGCACTCTGAATATTGGCCTGATCAGCGGGGGCCACGCGCCCAACGTGATTGCCGACTTTGCTGAGGCTCAAGTAATGGTCCGTCTGGTTGGGTCGTCCGAGGAGACGCGGCGCGCGCTCGAGCAGGCGGTGGAAGGTCTGGCCACAGTCGACTACACCCTGGAGATTCCGTTCAAAAGGCTGCACGCGGTCGAGGGTCTGCCGACCATGATCGCCGCCTTTACCACCGATATTCCGTGGCTCACGAATTGGGGCGAACCCGTGCTGCTGGGGCCGGGTTCGATCCACGTCGCGCACACGCCGCATGAAAAGCTTGCGAAGCGCGAATTGCTGGATGCTATCGATCTGTATGTTGAGGTTGCGCGTCAGCTGGTGACCTCGTCCCGCTGAACAGGTAGGCTGAACCTATGGCTGAGCTCTCCGGCACGCTTCTCGCAACCCGCAACACCCTCGATAAAGCTGCATCTTCGTACCTGCGTTCCGCGATGCATCAGCCGGTGCACTGGCAGGAGTGGGGTGAGGCTGCGTTCGCGCTGGCCGCGCAGGCGGACAAGCCGATCTTGCTGGACGTGGGCGCGGTGTGGTGCCACTGGTGCCATGTGATGGATCGCGAGTCGTATGAGGATCCAACTCTGGCGACGACGGTCAACGAGCATTTTGTGGCAATCAAGGTGGATCGCGATGAGCGCCCGGATGTGGACGCGCGCTACCAGGCCGCGGTGCAGGCCATCAGTCAACAGGGGGGATGGCCATTGACGGCGATCCTGACTCCGGATGGGCGGCCGTTCTTCGCGGGCACCTATTTTCCGCGCGAGGATCGCTATGGACGGCCCGGCTTCGAGCGCGTCCTACTCACCCTGGCCAATGCGTGGAAGACGCGGCGCACCGAGGTTCTGGAGTCAGCGGGGCATGTGATCGCGGCTATCGAGGAGGGGGAGACATTTTCCGCGCGCGGCGATTCGTTATCGCTGGCCATCGTCGACAAGCTGGTGCAAGGCGCCATCAGCCAGTTCGATCCACAGAACGGCGGGTTCGGATCGCAGCCGAAGTTTCCGCATCCCGCGGCACTCGATCTGCTGATCGACGTGGCGGCGCGCACGGGGAATGAGGCCGCCAAACAGGCCGCCACAGTCACGCTCGAAAAGATGGCGCGCGGAGGTGTCTACGACCAGCTCGCCGGAGGATTCCATCGCTACTCCGTCGACGAGCGCTGGGTGGTGCCGCATTTTGAGAAGATGCTGTACGACAATGCCGGGCTGCTGGGGAATTATGTCCACGCATTCCAGACTTTTGTGGAGCCGGAGTTTTCCGCCGTCGCGCGGGACATCATGCGCTGGATGAACGAGTGGCTCAGCGATCAGGCGCGCGGCGGCTTCTATGCGTCGCAGGATGCCGACATTTCGCTCGATGATGACGGCGATTATTTCACATGGACGCGCGCCGAGGCTGCTGAGGAGCTAACGCCGGAGGAGATGGCGGCGGCTGAGCTGTATTACGACATCGGCGAGCTGGGCGACATGCACCACAACCCGAAGAAGAACGTGCTGCATCGGAATTTTTCGGTGGAACATGTCGCCGAGCGCCTGCATCGTGACAAAACCGAGGTCGAGGGCGTTCTGGCTGGAGTGAAAACGAAGCTTTATGCGGCGCGGCTGCAGCGCCCAACGCCGTTTATCGACAAGACGGTCTATACCGGATGGAACGCTCTGGCGATTTCGGCGTATCTCGATGCGGCGCGGGTCCTGGATTTGGAAAAGCCTCGAATCTTTGCGCTGCGCACACTGGATCGGGTTTTGCGCGAAGGGTGGGATGCGCAGGCCGGGTTGGCGCACGTAATTGCCTATCCCGAGGCCGATGCCGCGGCGCGGCGGATTCCCGGCGTGCTCGACGACTACGCCATGCTGGCGCACGCGTGTGTCGACGCGTGGGAGGCGACCGGAGAACTTCGCTATTACGAGGCAGCACTGCAGTTGGCGGAGGCGATGGTGGAGCGCTTTCACGATGGGGAGCACGGCGGATTTTTCGACACGGAGAAAGATGCTGCCGACAAGAGGGGCGCACTGGCTGCGCGACGCAAGCCGATGCAGGACTCTCCGACGCCGGCAGGGAATCCGACTGCGGCGGCGGCACTGCTCCGGCTCGCCGCGCTGAGCGGGCGCGATGATTTCCGCGCGAAGGCGGAGGACACGCTGGCCGCGTTTTCCGGCGTCATCGAGCACTACGGCCTGTATGCGGGCAGCTACGGTTTGGCTCTCGAGCGGTTGATGCTGCCGCCGATTCAGGTGGCGATTGTCGGTGTGGGTCCGAGCGCTCGGCAGCTGGCGGCTGTGGCCAACGCGCGCTATGCGGTGAATAAGGCGGTCATTTCGCTCACACCCGACCAAGTTGCCTCGGGCCGGTTGCCGCCGGTGCTCGGGGATACGCTGCCGCATCTCCCGACGATCGGCGCTGACGTGGTTGGGCTGGTTTGCCGGGGGACCTCCTGCCTGCCTCCGGCGTGCACGGGCGAAGAGCTCATCGAGCAGCTCAACGAGGCGCTGTGAATGGGCCGGAGCGCTGCGGAAGTGGGGTTCCCTGCGTAACGTAGCGCTGACGGCCGGGGCTGCTGCACCCCCGGCTGACCTGCTATTCTTCATCAGAATCATCGATCCGGAGAGTGTGTTATGGCAAGAAGCGTCAACAAAGCCACGTTGATTGGCAATGTAGGAAAAGATCCCGAGGTGAAGCTACTGCCCAGCGGAGCAGCGGTGGCCAATTTCACTTTGGCCACCTCGGAGCGCTTCAAGGACAAGAGCGGGGAATTCCAGGAGCGCACGGAATGGCACAGCCTGGTCGCGTATCAGCGTCTGGCCGAGATTGTTCGCGACTACGTGAAGAAGGGGTCGAAGCTTTACGTTGAGGGACGCATTCAAACGCGCTCCTGGGACGACAAAGACAACCAGAAACACTACAAGACCGAGATTGTGATCAACGAGCTGGTGCTGCTCTCGGGCCGGGGCGAGGGTGAATCGGGCGGGGCATCGCGCTCCGGTGGCTCTTCGTACGATCAGCGGCCGCCGGCGCAGGTTGATGAACTGGTGCAGTCGACCGAGATCACCGACGACGATATTCCATTTTAGACGGGACCTGGCGGGATAACCGTTGGCAGCCGACGAGCCTCCTACCCGATAGGGGGTGCTCATGGTTGCCATTACCGGCATCATTCTCCTTGCGATCCTTGCGGGGCTGTTCATCCTGTTTCGCGCGATGGGTTCCATGGGTCAGAAGCCTACCGCGCACGAGAGGATGCGGCACAACGCGAGCGAGGGCCACGGGCCTGGACCGCGTGCCGACGGCCTGGACTAGCTATTTTGCGCGTAGACGCAGCCGGGATGAGGTGGGCCAGGTCGCGCTGATCGGCTGTAGCGGCTGCGCTGGTATCCGGTGAAGCATGGACTCTCCGCTTTCCGGGTTGCATCCAGCCTCACAATGCGACGGGTGTTGAGCGATTCGCGTCAAACGTGGCTGAAGACTCGGTAACAGGGGGGAAGAGGAATCTCACTTGTTACACTTCGGCCATGGCTCGGGCTGATTTTCGGCGCCGGCCGCCCGCATTGATGCCGCAAACCCTCTCGGTCGCGATGATTACGAAGAACGAGGAAGCGAATCTGCCCCGTACGTTGGCCAGCGTGCGATGGACCGATGAGATTGTGATCGTCGATTGCGGCTCGACCGATCACACAGCCGCCATTGCGGAATCTTTCGGAGCGAAGGTCTTTGTCAGCCAGCCTTTCCCCGGTCATGGCGAGCAGAAGAACGTCGCCATCGACCACTGCACCAGCGATTGGGTTTTGCTCCTCGACGCCGACGAGGTCATTTCGCCCGAGCTGGCCGAGGAGATTCGCGAAGTGCTGGCTGGTCCTGCAGCGCATGACGCGTACTGGATCCCGCGCCTGAATCTCTTTCTGGGCCGCTGGATGCGCCACGGCGGCTTCTACCCCGACCGCAAGCTGCGGCTCTTCCGGCGCGGATCGGCGCGGCTGACCGAGAGGGTCGGCCCGCACAGCACGCCGCAGTTTGCCGGGAAGCCGGGCGTTCTGCGCGGCGACATGCTGCATTATGCTTACCCGGCGCTCGCGCCCTACATCGAGCACATGAACCGTTACAGCAGCGAGATGGGAAAGCTGGCCGCTCCCAGGAAGCCGAGCCGGTCGATCTTCGCGTTCCTCTGGAACGTTGTGCTCAACCCTGCGGCCACCTTTACATGGAACTACATTTTTCGGCTCGGGTTTCTCGATGGCCGCGAGGGACTGCTGCTGCATCTCTATCACTCGGGCTATGTGAGCTGGAAATATGCAAAGGCGTGGGAGCAGGAGCGCGGCGGGAAGTGAACCGCAAAAACCAGGGCCGCTTGCTACCGGTAGACCCAGTCTCCTATGCTGGAGCGTTCCACGAACGGCCACGTTATGCAGGATAAAGCCATCCACGCGCGCGATTCGTTGCTCGCCGAACTGACCTCGAACCGGCATCCTTCCGCGGAGGAAACGCGCTGGGCGCGGGAGACGCTGGAGCCTGCGCTGGCGAAGTCTCCCGAGCAGGCTATTGGGGCAGCGACCGGCGTCAATCGCGACGAAGCGGGGAATGCGCGTTTCACGACGATTTCCGGCGTTCCGATTCGGCGTCTGTATACCGAAGGAGATCTTCCCAAGGACTGGAGCCAGAAGCAGGCCGAATACCTGGGGCTGCCCGGTCAGCCGCCCTACACGCGCGGGATTCATCCCACCGGCTATCGCGGGCGGCTCTGGACGATGCGCCAGTTCTCCGGCTTCGCTTCGCCAGAGGAAACCAATCTCCGCTACAAATACCTGCTCGCCGGCGGGGCGAACGGGCTTTCCGTCGCGTTCGATCTGCCCACGCTGATGGGGTGCGACTCCGACGATGCCAAGAGCGAAGGCGAGGTGGGCAAGTGCGGCGTGGCCATCGACTCGATCGAGGACATGGAGACGTTGTTCGCCGGCATTCCGCTGGACAGCACCACGGTCTCGATGACCATCAACTCGCCCGCCAGCGTGTTGTGGGCGATGTACCTGGTCGTCGCTGAGCGCCAGGGCGCGGACTGGAAGCTGCTTTCCGGCACTCTGCAAAACGACATCCTGAAGGAATATATTGCGCAGAAGGAGTATCTGTATCCGCCGGCTCCGTCGATGCGTTTGGTGATCGATACGCTGGAGTTCGGCGCGCGCCATACGCCGCGCTTCAACCCCATTTCGATTTCCGGCTACCACATCCGAGAAGCGGGCTCGACGGCTCTGCAGGAGCTGGCGTTCACCCTCTATGACGGCATTGAGTACGTCGAGTGGGCGCTGCGGCGTGGCTTGGCCGTCGACGATTTCGCCCCGCGGCTGAGCTTTTTCTTCAATGCGCATAACGACTTTTTCGAGGAGATTGCGAAGTATCGCGCCGCGCGGAAGATTTGGTACCGGGTGATGACGGAGCGCTTCAGCGCGAAGAATCCTCGCTCGACGTGGATGCGCTTCCACACCCAGACGGCGGGGGTCTCGCTCACCGCGCAACAGCCGAAGAACAATATAGCCCGCGTTGCATTGCAGGCGCTCGCGGCGGTTCTGGGGGGCACGCAGTCGCTGCACACGGACGGTTTCGACGAGGCCCTTGCCCTGCCCACGGAAGATGCGGCGCGGATCGCGCTTCGCACGCAGCAGATTCTCGCTCATGAATCCGGTGTCGCGGAGGTGATCGACCCGCTGGGCGGGTCGTACTTCCTCGAAAAGCTCACGCTGGACATGGAGGAAGGCGCGTTCCGCACATTCGGGAAGCTCGATGCGATGGGCGGGATGGTTCGGGCCATCGAGGCCGGATATCCGCAGAAGGAGATTGCGGAAGCTAGCTATGCATTTCAGCACGCCGTGGAAGCAGGCGAGAAGGTCATCGTCGGTGTGAATCAGTATGCGATGGACGAACCCTCGCCGCGCATCCTGTACATCAATGAGAGCGTGCGGGACGCACAGACCGCGAAGCTGAAAAAGCTGCGCGCGAGCCGATCCGGGGAAGCAGTGGAACGCACGCTCGGTGCCCTGCGGCGTGCAGCCGAGGCGGAGCCGCAAGCGGCATCGGACGGAGTGGCCGCGGCCAACACGATGCCCTTCATCCTCGACTGCGTGCGCGCTCGCGCCACGCTCGGGGAGATTTGCGGCGCTTTGGATCAGGTGTTCGGAGGATGGGAAGAAGTTTGAACGTGGCGCTGGGTCGCGAGCAGGAAACCAGTTAGAATGCATCTGGCGTGAACACTGTCAAAGCGATTTATCCGGGCAGCTTCGATCCGGTGACCAACGGTCACCTGGACCTGATCGCTCGCGCCGCGAACATCTTCGATCATCTGGTCGTTGCCATCCTCCGCAATTCAGAGAAAAACCCGTTGTTCACCGTGGAAGAGCGGGTTGCCATGCTCTCGGAAGGAATCGCGGAATTTGACAACGTCTCGGTTTCCACCTTCGACGGGCTGCTGGTGGATTTTGCCCGCGAAGAACGGGCTCACGCGGTCGTGCGCGGCATCCGCGCCATCAGCGACTACGAATATGAGTTCCAGATGGCGCTGATGAACCGGCGGCTCGCGCCCGACGTCGAAACCATCTTCCTCATGCCCGACGCCAAATACTCCTTCGTCAGTTCGCGGCTCGTGAAACAAGTGTTTCGCCTGGGTGGATCCGTGGATGGTCTGGTTCCCAAGTTTGTCGTCGAGCGAATGAAGGACAAAGGCCCGAGCTAGCGTCCCTCCTTTGCTCCACGCAGGTCTAAGTCCGCGCGTCGCGTTCCTGCCAGGTATATCTCGGCTCGTGATAGCCTTGCCCTTCGCCAGCACAAGGAGAACGATGAACAACCAGCTGCATTTTGACCTGAGCGCGGCGGCTCGGCGCGCCATGCTTGCCCACGGCTTCGAGCCCGACTTTCCGCCGGCGGTGGCGCAGCAGCTGCAGCAACTGCATGACCACCCGCTGCCCGCGAATCCATCGGCCCGCGATTTGCGGGGTGTGCTGTGGTCGTCCATCGACAACGACACGTCGAAGGATCTGGACCAGATCGAATACGTCGAAGGCGTGCCGGGAGGCGGTCAGCGCGTGCTCATTGGCGTCGCCGATGTGGACGCCTTCGTGCCGAAGGGATCGCCGATCGACCAGCATGCGCTGCGCGAGACGACCACCGTTTACACCGGCGTCGACATTTTCCCCATGCTGCCCGTCGAGCTCTCGACCGGGCTGACGTCGCTGCTGCCGGATCAGGAGCGGGCCGCGGTGGTGGTCGAATTCACGGTGGATGCGCAGGCGCAGATTTCGAACCCCAGCATTTCTCTGGCGCGCGTGACCAACAAGGCGCAACTGGCGTATCCGTCAGTGGGAGCATGGCTGGCCGGCCCAACCGCTGCACCGGCCAAAGTTGTGGCCTCGCAGGATCTGCAGCAACAGCTTCATCTCCAGGACGCCATTGCGCAGCGCCTGCGGCGCGAGCGCTCGAGTCATGGTGCGCTGAATCTGGAAACGATTGAGACGCAGCCAATCCGGCTCAAAGACGGCAGCATCGAAATCGATGCGGAGGTGAAGAATCGCGCCACGCAGCTGATCGAGGACTTCATGATCGCCGCCAATGGCGTGGTCGCCCGCGCGTTCGAGGTGAAGGGCTTGTCCTCCATCCGGCGTGTGGTGAAAACGCCCAAGCGCTGGGACCGGATCGTGCAAATCGCCGCGCAGTTGGGGACCAAACTTCCCGCCAATCCCGATCCAAAACCGCTGCATGATTTTCTGTGTGAGCAGCAGCAGAAGGATCCCGATCATTTTCCCGATCTGTCGCTGGCGGTGATCAAGCTGCTCGGTCCCGGCGAGTATGTGCTGGAAAAACCCGGCGGGGAACCGCAGGGGCACTTCAGCCTCGCGGTGCAGGATTACACGCACTCGACGGCACCCAACCGCCGCTACGCCGACCTGGTGTCGCAGCGCCTGCTGAAGGCAATGGTCGCGGGCAAGCCGTCTCCTTATGCCGACGATGAGCTGGCCTCGATCGCGGCACGGTGCACGCTGATGGAGGATGCCGAGCGCAAAGTCTCGCGCGAGATGCAGAAGCGGATCGCTGCTGTGGCTCTGAGCGGGCGCATCGGACAGACCTTCGACGCGATTGTGACCGGCGTGACGGATCGTGGCTCCTTTGTGCGCACCATCATGCCTCCTGTGGATGGAATGCTGGTGCGCGGCCAGCAGGGCGTCGACGTGGGCGACCGGCTCCGTGTGACACTTGTGCGAACTGACCCAGCGCAGGGGTATATCGATTTTGCCCACGCGTAAGCTGATCGTGGGCATCGAACCCAGCTATGCGCACCAGCCTTGCCACCTTTCTCGACGACTACCGCCGTCACGGTGATGCCGCGGCCATTGTCGTGTATCGCGGCAACCGCCGCCTGATTTCGACGTGGAATGAAATTGCGGACCTCGCCGATCGCTTTGCCGCCGAGTTGGTGCGGCGCCAAATCGCCATGGGCGACCGGGTCGTGATCTGGGGTCAGAACGGCCTCGAATGGATGGGGGCGTTCTTCGGCTGCGTGCAGCGCGGCGTGATTGCGGTTCCGCTCGATCCCGCTGGAGCGCTCGACTTCGCCAATCGCGTGATCGTCGATACCAGGCCCTGCGAGGTCGTGGGAGATCGGACTCTGTTGCAGGAGCTGGCCGGCGATTTGTCTCGGCTGAGCTTCGAGGATTTCGCCGAACAGCTGCCCCCGGTGCCGGCTTCCAGTCTGCGCGAGCCCAACCTTACGCTCGATACGCATTTTCAGATTCTGTTCACCTCAGGCACGACCGCCGAACCCAAGGGCATCGTGCATACCCACCGCAACGTGCTCGCCAGCCTCGATCCCATCGAGCAGGAGATGAAACGGTATCTCAAGTACGAGCGCATCTTTCACCCGCTGCATTTTCTGCACACCCTGCCGCTCAGCCACGTTTTCGGCCAGTTCATGGCCTTGTGGATACCGCCGCTTCTCGGCGCCGAGGTGCATTTCGAATCGCGTTTGCAGGCGCAACGGCTCATCGAGACCATTCACCGCGAACAAATTGCCGTGGTCTCCTGCGTGCCGCGCGTGCTGGATTTGCTGCGCTCGCATCTGCTGGCGGTTGATCCTAAACTCGCCGATGAAGTGCAAGAGACGGCCGGGAAAAAACTCTGGCAGCGGTGGTGGCGCTTCCGCAGAATGCATCGCCTCTTCGGGTTGAGATTCTGGGCGTTCGTGTGCGGCGGAGCCTCGTTGTCGCCGGAGCTGGAAGGCTTCTGGACCACGATGGCGTTTCTGCTCGTCCAGGGCTACGGCATGACGGAAACCTCCGCGATCATCACCTTAAATCACCCATTTAACCCCCACCAGGGAACCATCGGCCAGGTTATGCCGGGGCGCGAGGTGCGCATCACCGACGAGGGCGAGATTCTGGTGCGCGGCGATGTGGTGTCTCAGGCCTCCTGGCAGCATGGCGCGCTCAAGCAGAACGATTCAGAGTGGCTCGCCACCGGCGATCTGGCGCAGCGCGACGACGAGGGGCAGCTTCACTTCGCAGGGCGTAAGAGCCAGGTCATCGTCACGCCGTCCGGGCTCAATGTGCATCCCGAAGATGTGGAGGCGGCACTGAATGCTCAGCCCGGCGTGCAGGCCTCCGCAGTGGTTCCGCTGCTGACCACGGCGGGAACCGAGCCGGTCGCCGTGTTGCTGTTTCGCGGATCGCAGGAGCAGGCGCAACAGGCGGTCGTTGCCGCCAACGGCCAGCTCGCCGAGTACCAGCAGATCCACCTGTGGCGGCTGTGGCCGGACCTCGATCTGCCGCGCACGTCCACGGGTAAGGTGCGCCGCCCCAAAGTGACAGAGTGGGTGAACACGCAGCGCGCCGAGGCGGGCGAGGGTACGGCCGCCGATCCGCTGCTCGCGATGATCCTCTCGATCAGCCACGCCAGCGCCGGGACCGCCGGTGATGATGCGCGGCTCTCGGAAGACCTGGGCCTCGACAGCCTGGGGCGCGTGCAGTTGCAGTCGGAGCTGGAGCAAAAGCTCGGGCTGATCCTCGATGACGTAGCTGTGGAGCGGGTGGTTACGTTGGGCGATCTGCGCCGGGCGCTGGGTCTCGACAGCGCGGAGGCGGCTCCCGCAGCATGGGGGTCGGAGCCGTCCACTGGTCCCGCTACTGCCGTGCCCGCAAGGCCCGCTGAGGCGCGGGATGAGCCGCGCAGAGCGGGCGAAGAGGACATTTATCCGCACTGGCCGTGGTGGTGGCCGGTGCATCTGCTGCGCGATGCGTATCTCGAACTGGTTTCGCAGCCGTTTGTGTGGTTCCTTGGCAACCCGCGCGTCGAGCGGCCCGCGCATCTGCAGCCGGAAGGCCCGGTGTTGATCATCGCCAATCACGTTACGGCGTACGACTTGGCGCTGATCCTCTATGGTCTGCCTGGGCCCATGCGCCGACGCGTTGCCGCGGCCATGGCCGGCAACATGCTTCGGGATTTCCGCCACATGCGCAACGTGGGACCGCAGGGTCGCGCGGTGACGCCGTTCCTCGATGTTCTGGGTCCTGCGGCGTGGCTGCTCATTACCGCGCTCTACAACGTCTTCCCGCTGCCCCGCAGCGCCGGATTCCGCCGCTCGTTCCAGCATGCCGGAGAGGCGCTGGACCGAGGCTACAACGTCGTGGTTTTCCCCGAGGGATTTCGCACCGAGACCGGCCTGCAACCCTTCCGGCCGGGCATCGGCCTGCTGGTGCGCGAATCGGCTGCGCCCGTGCTTCCCGTTGCGTTGGTCGGCCTGAGCGAGCTCAAGCAGCGCGGCAAAGGATGGTTTCGCTCCGGCAAGCTCGTCGTCCGCGTCGGTGAACCGATCCACTTCGATCCAGACGCTTCGCCGGAGCAGATCACGACGCGGCTCTATGAAACTCTGAAGAGCATGCTCGAAAAGGGTTGACCCGCCGAGACAGAGGCCGGAGAAATCCCGGCGTCACGCGCAGGCACAAAAATAACGCGGCGTCCGGCGAGTGCCGGTCGTCGATGGCAAAATGAATTGAGCCTGACTTAGTAGCGTCCGCGTCCGCCGCCGCCGCCGGCGCCGCGGTTTGCGCCCTTTTGTGCCTGATAGCAATCGCGGCAGTAGACCGGCCGGTCGCCACGCGGTTCAAACGGCACCGTCGTCTGCTGGCCGCATCCGGAACAAACCACCGCTGTGCCTCTCGACTCGGATCGCGCGTATCCGCCTCCGCCTCCGCCGCCGCCCTGTTCGTTCTTCTTTGCCTGACGGCACGGTTTGCAGCGCTTGGGCGCGGAGTACCCGCGCTCCTGGAAGAACGCCTGGTCTTCGCTCGTAAAGGTGAATTCCTGCCCGCAGTCGCTACACGTGAGTTGCAGATCGCCAGCCATGGTGAGTCCTCATTTCCCCTCTAGGTCATCATCCTCTATTTCCGGGGTTTCCGTAAACCGGGATGGGAAAATCTTTCTTTTGACGGACGGAACTCGATTTTCGACGCGGAGACGAGTACCTATCTTCTGGTTTTTGCTGCCGCCCACAAACCGGTATGATTTCCCTTCCGGGGTGACTCTGTCTTTATGGCCTTCCCTTTCAAGGGTGTAGACTTCATCGGATTCGACAGCCTGCTCAGTGACGACGAGCGGCTGGCGCGCGACACGGCGCGCCAGTTCATCGAAGATAACCTGGTTCCCATCATCGAAGAGTGCAATCGCGAGGGGCGTTTCCCCCGTGAATTAGTTCCGCAAATGGGACAGCTCGGCTTCTTCGGCGCCAATTTGCACGGCTACGGCTGCGCCGGCATGTCTAACGTCGAATATGGGCTGGTCATGCAGGAGTTCGAGCGCGGCGACTCCGGCGTGCGCAGCTTCGTTAGCGTCCAGTCGGCGCTGGTCATGTATCCCATCTTCACCTTCGGCTCCGACGAGCAGAAGGACTTCTGGCTCCCCATGCTGGCCACGGGCGAAAAGCTCGGCTGCTTCGGGCTGACGGAGCCGGATTACGGGTCGAATCCGGGGGGAATGCGCACGCGCGCCGACCGCAAGGGCGACGAGTACGTGCTGAACGGTGAGAAGATGTGGATCACGTCGGGCAGCATCAGCGACGTTGCGGTGATCTGGGCGAAAACGTATGGCGACGGAGGAGAAGAAGGCCGCGTCCGCGGTTTTCTGGTCGAGACGAACCGCCCTGGTTTTGGTTCCTGGGACGTGCATGGCAAATGGTCGCTTCGGGCGTCGGTTACGTCGGGCCTGTCGCTGCAGGACGTGCACATTCCCGCATCGAATCTGCTGCCGAAGTCCGACGGGCTGAAATCCCCGCTGATGTGCCTGAACCAGGCGCGCTACGGCATTGCCTGGGGCGGCATCGGGGCGGCCATGTCCTGCTACGATACGGCCCGCCAGTATTCCCTGGTGCGCAAGCAGTTTCGCGATGAGCCCATCGCCAGCCATCAGCTGGTCCAGGAAAAGCTGGCGTGGATGATCACCGAAATCACCAAGGGCCAACTGCTCGTCCTGCAGGTGGGCCGGCTCAAGGACGAGGGCAAAGTTGGCCACGAACATATTTCCATGGCCAAACGCAACAACATCTGGATGGCGCTCGAATGCGCCCGTCTCTCGCGCGACATTCTCGGCGCCAGCGGGATTACCGACGACTATCCGGTGATGCGCCACATGATGAACCTCGAGTCCGTGAAGACGTACGAGGGAACGCACGACATCCACACTCTCATCCTCGGCCAGAGCGTCACAGGCATCGCAGCATACTGATTTTCAGGAGCGCAACCCCCTGGCCCAGGGAGCGTCTAATGGAGAAGCGCTCCTCTGAGCGCTCCGCATCCGCATGCATTTCCCCAAGCTTCAGCGGCTTCCCGAACTCGATGCCCTGCGTGGCCTGTTCCTTGTCTGGATGACGCTGACCCATCTCCCTACCCGCTTCAGCGATTTCGTGAACCAGCCTTTCGGCTATATTTCTTCCGCTGAGGGTTTCGTTTTTCTTTCGGCGCTGCTGATCGGCAGGCTGTACATACGGGAACTCACCGAGAACCCTGCTGGCGTGGCCTGGCGGCTGTGGAAGCGCTCTCTCAAGCTCTACGCGTATCACATCTTTCTGCTGGCTTTCGCCTTCACGATTGCGGCCAGTTGGGCGGTTCATCACCATCGCGCCGCCATCACGAATCTGCTGAATTTCTATCTGAACCACCCGGGAACCGCCATCGTCGGGTCCATCTTTCTCATTTATTGCCCGCCACTGCTCGACATTCTGCCGCTGTATGTGTTGTTTCTTTTTCTCACGCCGCTCTTCCTCTCCGCGGCAGTGCGCGTGGGATGGAGAATCGTTCTCGCCGCCAGCACCCTCATCTGGCTGCTGGCGCAGTTCGGCCTGCGCGACATCGTGCACACCTGGGTCGTTCACCTCACCCATCTGCAGATTCCCCTCCAGGAAACCGGCGCCTTCAACCTTTTCGCCTGGCAGATGGTCTGGATCGTCGGCCTGTGGCTCGGCGCCCGCTCCGCTCAGCACGACGTGCCGCTCAAGCTGGTTCCGCGATGGGGAATCGCCCTTAGCATCGCTGTCTGCGCCTTCTTTGTCGCGGTTCGCCACGGATGGCTTGGACCACACCTGAATGAGCAGGCGCTGGGCCTGTTGCTCGACAAGTGGCAGGTCGGCCCGCTCCGCGTCCTGAACATCGCTGCCTTTCTGATCCTCGCTTACTGGCTGCGTAAGTACGTTCGCGTGGTGGTCGCGCGCGAGCCTTTCCTTACTCTGGGCAAAGCTTCGCTGCAGGTTTTCTGCGCGCATTTGCTCTTCGTTTTCGGCGGCCTGGCCATGCTCTATGGCGAGATGGAGCAACTCACCGGCATCACGGCCATCCTGCTGCTGGCGGTGACGTTTGTTTCGCTTTTCCTGGTTGCCGCGAATGAAGTGAGGAACCGGCGGGTGAAGAAGAAGGCGCAAGGGCCGCCTGCGCCGGACGTTCCCGCTCCACCCGCGACGCAAGATCGCGTCGCATCCTCCGCCAATACGATGATGCAGGAGCCGGTCGCCCTCGCGGCGAAAGCCGAGGCGCGTTCTTAGCCCCGATTACACAGCTACAGTGAACGACTCTTCCGTCCGCGTCACGGCGCGGTAGAGGGTGTCGCGTTCCATGGGAACGCGCCCCGCGGCAGTGATGAGCCGCATCAGCTCGTCGCGGCGCATGCCTTGCGGGGTGGTTGCGCCCGCGTCGTGGTAAATCTTCTCTTCGATCACCGTGCCGTCGATGTCGTCGGCGCCGAAACGCAGCGCGATCTGCGCAATCTTTGCCGTCAACATCTGCCAGTAGGCTTTGATGTGCGGGAAATTATCGAGCAGCAGCCGGCCGACCGCGATCTGGCGAATGTCGGTCAGGCCCGTTGTCTTCGGCAAGTGCGCCAGCGGCGTGTTGTCCGGGTGAAACGCCAGGGGAATGAAAGTCTGGAATCCGCCGGTTTCGTCCTGCAGAGCGCGCAACTTCAGCAGATGATCGACGCGGTCCTCGTCGTTCTCAATGTGTCCGTACAGCATCGTTGCGTTCGATTTCAGCCCGATCTGATGGGCCGCGCGCGCCGTCGCGAGCCACTCGCCGCCGTCGATCTTGTGGTCGCAGATGATGTGGCGGATGCGATCCGCGAAAATCTCCGCGCCGCCGCCAGGCAGCGAATCGACGCCGGCTTCCTTCAGCCGCATCAGTGTTTGAGGGATGGTCAGCTTCGCGCGCTTCGCCAGGTACGCGACCTCGACCATGGTGAAGGCCTTGATGTGCACTTGCGGGAAGCGCTCTTTGAGTCCGCGCACCAGGTCGAGAAAATATTCGAACGGCAGGTCAGGATGCAGGCCGCCGACGATGTGAAACTCCGTCACCGCCTCGCTGTACCCGGAGGCCGCTGTCTCCCACGCCTGCTCGAGCGCCATCGTGTATGCGCCGTCTGCTCCTTTGTGCCGTCCGAACGCGCACAGCCGGCAGGCGGCCACGCAAACATTGGTGGGGTTGATGTGGCGGTTCACGTTGAAGTAGGTCACGTCGCCGTGCATCCGCTCGCGCACCGCGTTGGCCAGCCATCCGACCGCGAGCACATCGCCGGAGCCATAGAGCGCGAGACCTTCGTCGCTGCTCAGCCGTTCGCCTGCCGCGACCTTCTCAGCAATTGGGCGCAGGCGGGGATCGTCGGTCTGAAACGGATGCGGAGTCATTCTATCTTCCATAATAATTCACGTGGTTCGCGGATGGTGGGAGCCGAGAAAGCTGAATTTTATGGGTGATACCATGCCTCCAGGCTTTCTGACATCGCGAGTGTTTCTCCGGACCCCTGATTGCAGCAACCAAAACCATTGCTGATTTGCCTGCTCTTGTGTTGTGCGCTGCCGACCCTCGGAGTGGCGCAGCAACCCAAGGCAGCCGCTTTTCCTTCGATCACCGGATACAGCCTGGACAAGCAGAAGGTTTCGCTGCCGGGCGACCTCGAAGGGCAAACCGATCTGCTGCTGATTTCCTTCAAAGAGGAGCAGCAGGCGGACATCGATTCCTGGCTGCCGGCGGCGCAGGCTCTGCAGCACTCCAACTTTCAGTTTCGCTACTACCAGCTGCCGGTGGCGGAGCGGGAAAACTTTGTCTTCCGCTGGTGGGAAAGCTCCTCCATGCGCAGCGACCAGACCGATCCTGAAACCTGGCACTGGATCGTCCCGCTCTGGGTGGATCGGAAGAAATTCTTCGACGATCTGCAGATTCCCAATGAAAAGCAGGTGGTGATCCTGCTCATCGACCGCCAGGGACATATCCTGTGGCGGGCTTCGGGCGCTATGTCTGCGGACAAGCGGGCGAGCCTGATGACCGCGGCGGGCGCGCACTAACGCCACTCCAGCCTTCTGCGCCGACTCAGCGTTTCTTGTCCACCAGCAGCTTTCTGCGCGCTGCGATCAGCTTTTTCTTCTCCGCAGGCGCCATGGCCAGCACGGCTTTCGTTTTCGGCGGCAGCTTTTCGTAGACCAGCTCGCGTGCGTGGCGCAGCAGTTGTTTCAGCTCGGCGGCGGGCAGCGTGTTCCAGCGCTCCACCGCAACCCAGTTCGCTCGCGCCAGATACGGGGCAGGAAAGACGCCTTCGATTTCCACCAGCTCGCTGAAGCGCTCCTGCCCGGCGGCGAACGACATTACCGCACCGTGATCGGGCTCGAGGCTCACGAGGGCGAACATTTTGCCGCCGATGGCTTTGTCTCCAGCCCAGTAGACGAGGTTGTCGCCCCACTGCATCGTCTCGCAAACGTCCGGCAGAGCGAGAAGGAAGGCGCGGAGGGTTTCGGCGTCCATGCGGCCACTTTACTCCCTGGGGGGTACCCCCCTCCCCCCAGGGGGTCCGGTAAGTCCTTATTTTTCAGGGTTGATTGGGTACCGTACGCCGGGTATTACCCTCCTCGGTACCGCTCTGCGACACGAGCAGGTTTTGCGGCGAAAAGAAAAGCCCTGTACGGCCCGGCGGAAACCGGGCGGACAGAGCTTTCCTAGTCTCTTCACGTTAGGAGTTTTGCTGGGCAGGTGCAAAGAAATTCGAAGGGACGCGGGGTACGAAGGTCATGAGGTCATGCCGACAACCCCGCTCAAAAGACACGTTTTCGCGTCCACGGCCGCTGTATACTCCCGGCGGTGAATCGGTTCCCGACAGTTCGTGACGCAAAGGAATACCTGATTCGCCGAATCCTGGCGCAGGCAGATCAGGATGCTGTTCCTCTTTCCGATGTCGAGCGAAACATGCTGTATTTCTCAGAAACCGGCTGGACGTTGCCAGACATGATGTTCGTGAGTCGGGTCTTCGATCAGAATTACGACCAGAACGAGTACGAAGCCAAAATCGGTCAGATCGTCCGGCAAATCCGTGATCGGCCCGACGGCGACCCCGAAGACGACCGCTGGGACGAAGCGGTCCAACGTCTTCGGGATGAGGACCACTACCTTACGGTGCTGATCGACGGCGCCTCCAACAGACCCGTGAAAATCTCTCGCTGGGAAATGGTTGGAGTATTTGTCGCGGGTGGAGCGATTGCGGCCGTGGTGCTTCCCATCAGCTTTTTTGTCTGGTCGCATGTAGACAATCCAGCGCTTCAAAAACTAATCATCGGGAGCGCGTTCCTCGCACCGGCCCTCCTTGTGGCGTTTCTGGCCAGCCGGAGACACCGGGATTCGGCGTAAACCGCTCAAATCGTTGTTATCCCGCTGCCTGCCTTCACACCGCTTCCGCCAGATAGACGCCGAACCAGTTCTTTGCGTCGGTCCAGGCGCGTTCGACCGCGAATCCGGAGCGGGTGAGAAGACTCGCAACGGAGTCAGGAGTGAATTTGTAACTGTTCTCGGTATGAATCGTCTCGCCGCGGCGGAAGGTGACCGTGAGGTCGAGAGCGGGAATGGAGATTTCCTGCTGGATCAGGCTCTCGAGGTGCATTTCGATACGCGATTCGTGCTCGTTCCAGCGAGCGCGATGCATGAAAAGACGCGGCCGGAAACCCGCGCCCAGCTCGCGGCGGATGCGCGTGAGGATGTTGCGATTGAAATCCGCTGTTACCCCGGCCGCATCGTTGTAAGCGGGCAGCAGCGTGTTGCGATCCTTGATGTGATCTACGCCCAGCAGCAGCAGATCGCCGGGGGCCAGCTGGGTGCGCAGGCGGCGCAGCAGGGCAGCGGCCTCCGCCGGTTCGAAGTTGCCGATGCTCGATCCGATGTACAGCACCAGGCGGCGTCCGCCGGGAGTCGGAATCTCGTCGAGTTCGGTCGTGTAGTCGGCGACGATGGGCCGGACCACGACCTGGGGCATCTCTTCGCCGATGCGGGTGCGTCCCGCATCGAGCGCGGAGACGGAGATGTCGATGGGGTAATAGCTCACACGCTCCTGACGCCGCACCGCCGCCGCCAGCAGAAGGCCGGTCTTGGCCGCTGTGCCTGCGCCCAGCTCGATGATCGCCAGCTTGCCGTCGCCGGACGCCGCGGCAAGAATCTCATCGCCATACTCGGCGAAGATGGCGCGCTCGGTGCGGGTGAGGTAATACTCCGGCAGCGCGGTGATGGCTTCGAACAACTCCGACCCGCGCTGGTCGTAAAAGAGCCACGGGGAAAGATGTTTGGGGAATGCAGTGAGCCCGCGATAAACTTCCGCGCCAATCGGCGTCGAAGCTGCCTCCGGCAGATAAGGGATGGATGAAAGAGCGTGCATGGGAAACTGCGCCTCCGCGATCAGTGGTCGGCCAGACGAACGCCGGAGAACTGCCAGCGGGTCGCGGGCGCGAAAAAGTTGCGATAGGTAGCCCGGATGTGAGAGGCCGGCGTTGCCACCGAACCCCCACGGAGCACCATCTGGTTGCACATGAACTTGCCGTTGTACTCGCCGAGGGCGCCGGGGAGGGGATGGAAGCCCGGATAAGGAAGATAAGCGCTGACGGTCCACTCCCAGACGTCGCCGTAAAGCTGTTCAGGTTTCTCAGATGCAGGCGGCGCGGCTTGCGGATGAAACGTATCGCCTTCGAGAAGATTCCCGGTCACAGGAACGGCTGCGGCGGCTACTTCCCACTCTGCTTCTGTGGGAAGAGATTTTCCCGCCCAGCGCGCATACGCGTCGGCTTCGAAGTAGCTGATGTGGCAGACGGGCGTGGCCAGCAGGTCGTCGAGGTCGACGAGGCCGCCCAGCGTGAAAACTTCCCAGGTGCCGTTGTCGCGGGGACGCCAGTAGAGCGGCGCCTGCCAGCGCTCGGCCTGGACCGTCGACCAGCCCTCGGAGAGCCACAGCTCGGATCGCGCATAGCCACCGTCTTCCATGAAGCGCAGATACTCGGCACAGGTGACCGGGCGTGAGGCCAGGCGGAAGGGCTCGAGATAGACCTTGTGCCGCGGGGTTTCGTTGTCGAAGCAGAATTCTTTGCCGTGATAGCCGATCTCGGAGACGCCGCCCGGGAAATTGACCCACTTTATTGGGGGAGCTTGCTGGGACTCGCGGCCCGACCTCTGGGCGTAGATCGGATGGAGAGGATCGGTCCAGAACGCGTTTTTGATGTCGGTGATGAGGAGTTCCTGGTGCTGTTGCTCGTGGTTCAGGCCGAGCACGATGCGCTCGCGCGCGGCCTCGGGGACATTGCCGGCGGCAAAGTCTTCCATCGCCGCATCCACATGATGCCGGTAGGCGAGAATTTCTTCGGCGGTGGGGCGCGAGAAGGAGGCGCGCAGCTTTTTCTCGGGCTGGGCGGATACGGCGTTGTAGTAGCTGTTGAAGAGCCAGAGGAAATCGGGATGGAAGGGGCGGTAGGCGGGACGAAATTCGCGCAGGATAAAGGTTTCAAAAAACCAGGTGGTGTGGGCCAGATGCCATTTCGCGGGGCTGGCCTCGGGGCACGATTGCACCATCATGTCTTCCGGCGTGAGCGGGGCGCAGAGGGCAAGGCTCTGGCTCCGCACGCGACAAAATTCCTCAGCGAGTAGTGTTGGCGTGACTACACTCATGGCTCGTTCCCTTGGTTGAGGTCCTTCCCAGCAGAAGAGAGTGGCCCGGGGGCTGGAGTTGCCCGTCAGACTACCACTCCCCGCGCATTCGCGCTGGGGGACAGACAGAGGGATGCAAAAAGTTTCACCGGCGGTTCATTTTTCGGCGCGGTTTTGCCGGTTTCCACGCCGAGGGTTCCGCGATTTCCCGTGGTGCGACATGTTCGACGCCCTCTCGTGGCTGTGGCCGGAACGCGTCTTTCCGGGCGGGGAAGCGTCTATATCGGGCATAATCAGAACGGCGGCCGCGCCGTTTTTGAAGGGTACGAGTTATGAGAATTTTCCGGTCCCGCGTTGCAGGATTCGCGCTTTGCGCCTCCCTCGCTGCAGTCTCCGCAACACCTTTTCTTTTCGCGCAGGACCAGCAACCCGAGCGACGGGGCGGTCGTGGCGGCGGCATGGGTGGCGGCGGCATGATGATGATGGGCGGCAACAGCGCCCACGGCGCGGTGACCGCTGTTAACGGCAACGAGATCACGATCAAAGACGAGCAGGGCCAGGTTTACAAAGTCGAAACCGGACCCAACACGCACTTCCGCAAAGAGCGGGAAGAGGTGAAGGTCTCCGATATTCATGTGGGCGACACCATTGTCGCGGGGGGCAATCTCGACGATCAGGCGAAGACGGTGGGCGCGATGTTCGTGATGGTCCTGACCCCGGAGCAGGCCGCGCAGATGGAGAAGATGCGCGCGGAGTTTGGCAAGACCTGGACCGCGGGCAAGATCACGGCGATCAAGGATCTAACGGTGACCGTCGAACGGCCGGACAAGGTGAGCCAGACCATCGCTGTGGATGAGAACACGACCTTTCATAAGGGAGCGCGGGGCAACGCGACGGACATTACGTTTCCGGACATCAAGGTCGGCGACATGGTGAACGCGCGCGGCGCGCTGCAGGGCGGCAATTTCCTTGCGACGAATCTGACGGTGATGGAGCCGCGCGAGGGCGGTGGGCAGGGCCGGTTCGGCGATGGGCCGCGGGGCGGCGCTCCGGGTGGTCCGGGATCGCAGTCGCAACCGCAAAACCAGGCGCCACCGGCTGGAACCGCAGCTCCTCAGCCTCCAGGCAGCAGTCAGAACTAGACTCCGATGACGCCAACGATGCGCCTGCCCGCCCTTTTTGTCTCTTTGGTTCTGGCGGGGTCGTTCGCGTTGGGGCAAACGGCTCCAACGACTCCTGATTCGCCCACGACTCCGCCTGTGCAGCAAGCGCCGGCCTCTACTCCTGACGCGCAGTCCTCATCCCCACTCCCGGCGGCTCCGGTTCAAGCTGGCGGCGCGATCCACGGCACGGTGAAGGATGGCAACATCCCGCTGCCTGGCGTCAGCGTGACGGCGAGCAATTCGCTGACCGGCAAAAAATACAGCACCACCACCGACATTACGGGCAGCTACTCGCTGGTGATTCCGCAGAACGGCCGCTACGTGCTGAAGACGGAGTTGTCGGCGTTCGCCCCGGTCACCAAAGAGGCGCTGCTCAACGCTACGGCGCACGATCAGGCGGTCGACTTCAGCGTGATACTGGCTTCGCGCGCCGCGGAGCAGGAGCAGCAGACCAGCCTGGCCAGCGCGGCGCGGCAGCTCGCAGGCGGAGGGGCGCAGAGCCTGAATCTGCTGGGCGCAGCATCGGATCTGATCCAGGCGGGCGCGGGCGGCGAGGATGCGGGCGCGGCGCTCCCTTCACTGGCGTCGAATTCGGATTTCGCTTCATCCGATTCGGTCGCTGTGACCGGGCAAACCGGAACCACCAACCCGTTCGCGGGCGTCGACTTCGGCCAGATGCGCGATAACGCCGAGCTGAACCAATCGCTGAATGGCGGCGGGCCGGGCGGACAGGGAGGGCCGGGCGGCGGGGAGCCGGGTGGTGGCGGAGGAGGCGGCTTTGGCGGCGGGGGCGGTTTCGGCGGAGGCGGTGGACGCGGCGGCGGCGGTGGTGGCGGCATGCGCGGCAACTTCCGCAACTTCAAACCGAATCAGCCGCACGGCGCGATTTTCTGGAATGGCGGTAACGGCGCGATCAACGCCGAGGACTTTGCGCTGCGCGGGCAGCCCATTGAGCAGCCGGCGTATGAATCGAACCGCTTCGGGCTTACGTTTTTGTCGGCGCCGTATATCCCGAAAATCCTGACCAGCGACAAGAACGACTTCCTGTTCTTCACGCTTTCAGGCACGCGGTCCTCGTCGCCTTTTGACGAGTACGGCACCGTCCCCACCCTGGCCGAGCGCACGGGCGACTTCACGGGCCTGACCACGCCGACCGGCAGCAAGATTACGATCTACGATCCCAGCACGGGCATGCCGTATGGGCCTTGCACCGGCGGGCCGGACGCGGGCAACCCGAACTCGCAATGCATTCCGGCCGGGGAGATTCAGCCGCAGGCCACGGCGCTGCTCAACTACGTGCCGCTGCCCACGATCTCCGGCCAGAACGAAAACTATCAGCGCCTGACCTCGGCGACGACGAACACGACACAGGTTGGCGTGCGGCTCATGCATAATTTTGGCAAGAACGCATCAGGGACGAACGGGCTGATGCGCATGGCGCGCCAATTCCTGGGCCAGGGCAACCCCGGCATTACGCGGAGCATGAACGCAAACTTCAACTACAGCCATAACGCCTCTGACAGCGTGAATCTTTTTCCGGAACTCGGCGGCAAACACCAGAGCCATCAATATTCGCTGCAACTGGGCTACTCCATTGGCAAGGGACGCCTGACCGACAACCTGACCGGAACCTGGAATCTGTCGCACAGCCAGGCGAGCAACTACTTCAGCAACCTGACCGACATAGCGCCGCAACTCGGCATCAACGGCCTGCCGGATTCGCCGCAGCTCTGGGGCCTGCCCAATGTCACGCTGAACCAATTCACCGGACTCAACGAGCAGCAGCCGAGCTTTCAGCGCGCTGAGACCGTCGGTGTTGCGGACACCGTCGCGTGGGTGCACGGCAAGCACAACATGCGCTTCGGCGGCGACATGCGCCGCGTGTACAGCGACATGATCGGCAACACCAACTCAACGGGAACCTTCGTGTTCACCGGCTTGTTCACGGAGGCGCCGGGTTCAGGCACGGCCGGCAACAGCGGCTTCGATGGATTTGCGTCCAGCGGGTCGTCGCTCGCGGACATGCTGCTGGGCCTGCCGCAGGAAACCACCCTGCAGTCCGCTTACCAGGAAGCGCATCTCCGCGAGAACGAGATCGACGGCTATGCGCAGGACGACTGGCGCGCGATGAAGAACGTCACTTTTCTGTTCGGCGTGCGCTATGACTACTACTCGCCCTATTCGGAGGAGAACGACCGGCTGGCGACCCTGGACGCCAGCAAGGATTTCTCCCAGGTGGGGATCGTCACGCCCAACGGGGTCGGCGCGTTCAGCGGAAAGTATCCGCGCGACCTGATCTATCCGGAGAAAAACAATTTCTCCCCGCGCATTGGCGTCGCCGCCCACCCTTTTAAGGACACGGTCTTCCGTGGCGGCTACGGCATCAACTACACCGTCGGTCAGTACGTGAAATTTGTGCAGGATTTCGCCTTCGAGCCTCCGTTTGCCGATGTGCAGACCAATGAGGCGACGACCGGACCGCCCATCAGCCTCGCCAATGGCTTTCCTGTTCCCGAGAGCCAGCAGATCGGAAACTACGCCGTCAACAAGAACTACCGGCTCCCCTATGTGCAGGTCTGGAACGTGAATCTGCAGCGCACGCTTCCGTGGAACATTCTGCTCAACCTTGGGTACAACGGCTCGAAGGGCTCGCGGCTGGACATTGTCGACGCACCGGGGCGATACCCGGAAACCGTGAATGGCCAGCTGACCACGACGCTGCCGATTGCCGTCAGCAATGGGCAAACGGTTCTCTATGACTACGAGGACGCACTGGCGTTTTCGAATTTCAACGCGCTGACGTTCAGCGCGCGCAAACGCATGAGCGGCGGTATTTCTCTGCAGGCGACCTACACGTATTCGCACGCTATCGACGATGCGACCTCGGTGGGCGGGAATGGCGGAACCAGCGCGGGGATCGTCCAGAACTGGCAGGACATCCTCGCGGAGAAATCGAACTCGAGCTTTGACGTGCGGCACAAGGTCAACGGCAACTTTGTCTACGAGTTGCCCTTCGGACCGGATACGCATCTACTGACGACCGGCTGGTTCGGGCACGTGCTGGCGAATATGAATTTCTCCGGCACCTACGGGATTGCAACGGGCAATCCTCTGACGCCTCACTACGAGGCCAATGCGGAAGACGTTTCGCGCGGCACCACGAATTCGCTGCGTCCCGACCGCGTGCCGGGTGTATCGTTGACCGCCGGCGGCGGCTCGCTCGGCAACTGGTTCAACAAGGAAGCCTTCACGGCGCCGGCTGGCCTTTACGGAACCGCTTCGCGCCTGAGCATTCCTGGTCCCGGAACTCTGACCGTCGATATGTCCGCATCGAAGAGCCTTCGCTTCGGCGACACGAAGACCATGGAACTGCGCGCGACCGCGAACAACGTCTTTAATACGGTGCAGTACTCCGGCGTCGACTCCACGTTGGGCTCCGGCACCTACGGCCAGGTCACCTCAACGGGCGCGATGCGTTCGTTTACTTTCATGGGCCGGTACAGGTTCTAGAGGATCGGATGATGAGAAGCCGTCTCTCCATAACGATTGCCGCCGTTGCAGGGCTGGTCCTGATGGTGTCGGCCCGGCCGCAGAATCCGGCTGACGCGCAGGGGCAGGCCCAGCAGCAGCCTGCGAACAACGGCAGCTCGACCTTCACCCTCAAGGTCAACAGCGATCTGGTCCTGACCAACATTGTGGTGCGCGACAAAAAAACCGGCGCGGTGGTGAAGGGGCTCACCGAAAAGGATTTCAGCATCACCGAGGATGGGAAGCCGCAGCACATCGCCAGCTTCGACTTTGAAAACGTCGACGAAGCCGCGGCGCTGAACGAGGCCACCATCAACGCCGCTTCGCCCAACGGCATCTTTGGCGCGAAGACCGGAACAGCCGCCACGGAAGAACTGCGTAATCATCGGCTGATCGTCATGTTCTTCGATATCACGTCGATGCAGCCCGACGATCTGGATCGCGCACAGGATGCGGCCCGGAACTACATCAACAAGCAAATGCATCCCGCGGACCTGGTCGCGGTGGTCTCGCTCGACGCGACTCTTTCTCTCGATCAGGACTTCACCGCCAGCAAGGATCTTCTGCTGAAGGCCGTGAACGCCTACGGCGGCACGCAGGGCTCGGGATTCGGCGCGGGCGCGACCAGCACCAGCAACCAGGTTGAAGACGCCAGCTCCTTCACGCCCGATGAGTCGGAGTACAACGACATCAATACCGACCGCGAGCTCTTTGCACTTGAAGACATCTCGAAATCCCTCGCCTACCTCAACGAGAAAAAGTCGCTGCTGTATTTTTCGGGGGGCATCCAGCGTGACGGCATCGAAAACCAGGCTTCGCTGCACGCGGCCATCAACGCCTCAGTTCGCGCCAATGTGTCGATTTACAGCGTCGACGCCCGCGGCCTCCAGGCGATTTCGCCGCTCGGCGATGCCACCACCGGCAACCTGCGCGGCGCAAATTCGTTCAACGGCGCGGCGCTGCAGAACAATCTCGACTCCAACTTCAACACGCAGGAAGTCATGGCCACGCTTTCGTCCGACACGGGCGGCAAGGCCTTCTTCGACTCCAACGATTTTTCGCCGGCCTTCGATCGCATCCAGAAGGACACCTCGGCGTACTACGTCATCGGCTACCACTCGACGGATCTGCGCCGCGATGGCCGCTACCGGCGGCTGTCTGTCAAGATCGATCGCGGCGACGTGAAGCTGGAGTACCGCCCGGGCTACTACGCGCCAGCCGACTACCAGCACGCCACCAAGGACGAGCGCGAACGCCAGCTCGAAGAGGAGCTGGCCAGCGACCTGCCTTCGACCGATATGGCGGTGTATATGCAGGCGCTTTATTTCCGCACCGGCGACAACCGCTTCTATGTGCCCATTTCGCTGGTCGTGCCGGGCTCGCAGATTCCCTTCGTGAAGGGCGGCGACCGCGACAAGGCGACGCTCGACATCATCGGCCAGGTGCGCGACACCGCCGGCCACGACATTGGCGATATCCGCGACACCGTCAAGCTCGCAGTCAACGAGTCGCAGCAGGTGCGCCAGAAGAACGTGCAGTACACCACGGGATTTAACCTGCCGGTCGGCAAATATCATGTGAAGTTTGTGGTGCGCGAGAACGAGACCGGCCGCATGGGCTCCTTCGAAACGGATCTGACTGTCCCGGATCTGAAAAAGGTTCCGCTCAAGATGAGCTCCGTGGTTCTCGCCAGCCAGCGCATGCCGGCAGGCAAGAAACAGGACAGTCCGCTGGTGCGCGACGGCCAGCAGTTCGTGCCCAATTTGCCGCACGTCTTCCGTCAGGATCAGCACATGTATCTGCTCTACGAGGTCTACGATCCGGCGCACGCGACCGGCGCGAAGGCCGCTGCGGCGACGGGAACCGCGGGCACGACGCCAGCGCCGAAGCCCGACAAGAATGCGCCCACGCCGGTCCGCGTGATGACCAGCATCGAGTTTCTTTCCGGATCGGCGAAAGCTTTCGAGACGCCGTTGATCCAGGCGACTCAGCTGAACGAACCGACCCGCGATGCGGTGGCGTTCCAGTTCGACGTGCCGCTCGACAGTCTGAAACCCGGAACCTACATTTGCCAGATCAACGTGATCGACGACGCGGGCGGCACGTTCACTTTTCCGCGGACGGCTGTGCTCATCCGCCCCGCGCCCTCGGTGAGTCCTGCGCCCGCTGCTGCGGCTGCTCCCGGGGCGAGTGGCAAATAAAATTCACCGCCGGCGGCCCGCGAGCGCCGTGGTACGCTCAATCCCAATCGCGCCCGTGACCACCACAGCAACGCACAAAACTGCAGTTCGCTCCGCGCAGCGCTGCTTTCACGCGCATGAATCGCCGCGTCTGCAGGAGCTCGAGGGTTTGCCCCTCGCCGCCTTTTGGCAGCGGCTGGTCGGCTATGTCATCGATGTCCTGATCGCCGTTGTTCTCTGGGCTCCGGTCGAGATTCTCTGGAGGGTCAAAGTCCTCCACCAGCAACAGGTCCACATCGTCTGGGATTTTCACGAGGCGGGCAACCTCATTTTCCTGTTGCTGTACTTTGGCCTCGCCAACTACATCGGCAACGGCCGCACGCCGGGCAAACGGGCAGCGCGCACGCGCGCCGTTTCGCTCACGCATCGTCGTCTCGGATTGTGGCAGTCGATCGAACGAGCGCTGGGCTACGGGGCCGCGGTGCTCGAAGGCGGCCTCGGCTTCCTGCAGTTTTTCTGGAGCGAGAATCGTATGTGCGCGCAGGATCGTCTCGCCGAAACCATCGTCATCGACGAGCGCAAACGAACGCCCGCGCCGCCCGCGCGTCCCACCGGCTGAAATCCCGCGTTTCAATTGTCGGCGCCCGCCTCGATGAACCCTTTGTGATACGTACCTGTTTCGTACCTCCTTATCCACTGATTTCTTGTTGCGCGGCCTTGCTCCGCTCCTGGCAGCCTGGGATAATCGTGGAGAACAACGGTGTTCGCAAAAACGCCAGAGTGAATCGATATAGCCGCCAGGATGTACTTCGCATACTGCGCATCTCCTCCCGGCAATTAAGCGCGTGGGAGAGAGCCGGACTCATCGCTGTTTCTTCCGAGTACGGCTTCAGGGATCTGGTTCAGCTCAGAAAACTCAGCGAACTGCGCGCCCAGCGCATTTCCGCGTCCAGCATCAGCGCCAGCGTGCGGGCTATGAAGGCGGTCTCGGGGATTCCGAATCCGTTGCTCGAAGCCAGCATTGCAGTGCACGGGCCGCGTCTGGTGTTCCGCCACTCCGGCGCGACGATGGATCCCATTGCCGGTCAATTCGAGTTCGATTTTGAAGGCGGGGGCGCGCGACTGGAGATCGTGGACGACGGCGCGGTCTCTGAAACGCAGCGCCAGAACAAAATCAACACATTGTTCTTCGAAGGCGTGCGCTGCGAAGAGCAGGGCAAGGTCGCCGAAGCTGCGGCGCTCTACGAAGAGACGCTCTCGCTGGGCGAGCACGCGCCCGCCGCGATCAACCTCGGGACCATCCTTTATAACCAGCGCCAGTTTGAGCGCGCGGAGAAGTTTTACCGCCGCGCCACCATCGCTAATCCCGACTACGCGCTGGCGTTCTTCGATCTGGGCAATGCGCTGGACGAGCTGCAGCGGCTGCCCGAGGCGGTTGAGGCCTACAAGGCGGCCATCCGCCTCTCGCCCGGCTACGCCGACGCGCATTACAACCTGGCGCTCGCCTTCGAGCGCAGCAACGAGCGCCGCCGCGCGCTGCGTCACTGGCTGGCGTACGTCAAGCTCGATCCTGTCGGGCCCTGGTCGAATCACGCGCGCCTGCAGGTGCGCAAGATTCTCGACCGCGAAGAACTCGCGGTGGTGTGGCGCAGGCCCAGGATCGGGCTCACCCTCAAATAGCTGCCGGCTACTTCACCACGAAGCTTTTAACCGCGATTGCGTTGGGGTGCTTTCCTGCGGACAGTACCGTGAACAGCGATCCCGTCTTCGGCTCGCCGTGCGGCGTATAGCTGATGGTTCGCAGAACCGAAACATCGCCGGAAAGCTTATCCACCGCCAGCAGCAGGAATCCATTGTCGGAGAGCGCCAGCGGTCCTGGCCCATCGCCCACGCCGATTCCCGCGTTGATGAGCGCGCCGTCGTCGATTGAGTAGGCCGCCACCGTGTTCGCGCCGAAGTTGCTCACCCACAGCGTGGAATTGTCGGCGCTCACCACTCCGCCCATGGGATTCGCGCCCACTACATAGGCGCCGCCGACTTCGTTGGCGCCGGTAGCGATCTCGGAAATCGTGTCGCCGCCAAAGTTCGACACAAAAATTTCGCCGCCGTCCGGCTTCAGAGCCAGATGGACGGGCGACGGCCCCACATCGAGAAGCGCCAGCAGACGGTCTTTGCGATCCTCGGGATTCTGGCTGATGGGCCGCGCCAGGCCCACCGACATGACCTGATGCCCGCCGGTGCAGGCCACAAAGGCCTTCGAGGAATCGGGCAGGATCACAGTGTCTGACGCCTGAGGACAGCCGCTGAGTACCGTCCGCACCCGCAGTCGCTTCGCATCGATCACGCTGACGCTACCGCCGTCGCGGTTGGTCACCACCAGGGTTCCACCATCCGGCGAAACGCGCACCACGGCGGGCGATTCGCCCACGCCGATGGCTTCGATCTCGCGCCGCTGGCCCAGGTCGAGCACGGAAACGTTGTTCGATCCTGCGTTGGCGACGTAGGCGCGTTGGCCCAGGCTGTCCACGCTCACCGATGATGGCTCGCGATAAACCGGAATCGTCGCGGCCACGCGGTTGGTGACCGCGTCGATCACGCTCACCGATGCGCTGCCCGAATTGACGACGTAGACCTCGTTTCGCGTCGGGCTTACCGCGAGTTCCGTGGGATCTTCGCCCACCGGAATCGTTGCTGCTGTCTGCATGTTGACGAGGTTGAAGACGGTGACAGAATTGCCGCCGCCATTGGTGACCCAGGCGTATTCGCGAAAATCGGAGGGATATTGGGGGAAATGCTTGCGCCGGCATCCGACCGCCAGCAGGAGCAGCACCAGCGCTCCCGCCTGGAACAGGCGGCAACGGGCTGAACGGCGAGTTGATCCCAGCGATGGCACGGTCCGGTTCAGAATACGCGGGGATGTTTCCGCGAGAGAAATGCCGCGGCGGAGACGGAGCTTTTCGAAGAAGGGAATCGCCCTATCGTGCCGTGACCGCGACGCCGGCGCTCTCTTCGACGTGAATCCCCTGAGGAACGCTCCGATGCAGCACTGTAGCGATCTGCGAGCACTCGTCCATCAACTGCACAAACTGGTCCGGCAGAATCGACTGCATGCCGTCGGACAGAGCCTTGTCAGGATGGTCGTGCACTTCGATGATCAGCCCGTCCGCGCCCACCGCGATCGCCGCCCGCGACAGGGGCAGCACTTTCGCGCGCTGGCCGGTTCCGTGGCTCGGATCCACCAGGATGGGCAGGTGGCTCAGCCGCTGCACGGCGGGCACAATGCTCAGGTCGAGAGTATTGCGCGTGTGATCCGCGAACGTCCGCACCCCGCGCTCGCACAGGATCACCTCGTAGTTCCCCTCGCTCATGATGTACTCGGCGGCCATCAGAAACTCGTCCAGCGTCGCCGCCAGGCCGCGTTTCAGCAGCACCGGTTTGCGCTTGCGTCCCGCCGCTTTCAGCAGCGAAAAATTCTGCATGTTGCGCGCGCCAATCTGGATCACGTCGGCATACTCGGCCACCAGCTCCAAAGCGTCGTGATCGATCGCTTCCGTGACGATGCGCAGCCCGAAGCGGTCACGAATCTCCGCCATGATCTTCAGCGCTTCTTCGCCCAGCCCCTGAAACGCGTACGGCGAAGTCCGCGGCTTGTAGGCGCCGCCGCGGTAAAACTGAGCGCCGGCCTCCGCCACTTTTTCGGCGATGGCGAACGCCTGATCGCGCGACTCCACCGAGCACGGTCCGGCGATCATCGCCACTTTCGCGCCGCCGATGGTCGCATCGGTCCCGGCGAAACGGATGACGGTGTCCTCTTCCTTCACGTCGCGGCTGACCAGTTTGTAAGGCTTCGTGACCCGGATGACTTCCGCCACGCCGGGCAGCTCTTCGATGTTCCCGCGGTCGACCTCGCCCTGGTTTCCGGTGATCCCGATAGCCGTGCGCTGCGCCCCTGGCAGCGGATGGGCGCGGTACCCCAGCGCCTCGATATGGTCGCAGACCGCCTGGATTTCCTCCCGGGTTGCCAGCGCCTTCATCACGACAAGCATCGTGGTGTCCTCACTTTAGCTGAACCCTCAGTGTAGTCCAGGGATGGCGGAAAGGCGAAGATTTCGATGGGGAGCGGGCGTTACGAAGGGGCTTGCGGAAGGTGACTGGCGGGGCGGGCTTACTCGTCTGAATGGAGGTCCCGGCCGCTGCGGGCCGCCACAACGGCCGGGGTCAGAACCATGGCAACGAATAAAACAGCAATGAGAATATCTCGCATAGGGCCGGATCTCTTATCCGGAAAGGCACATCTCCGGAGAGGGGACCAGTATGACCGCCGGCCAGCTCCGTCCGAATAGCACTTCGGGGTGCTGGCATGGGGCCGAAGTGGGACCACCCTCCCCCGGAAGCCTTAACCCCTGCGGATTCAAAAAAATCCTCCCGAGCCGCAACTTTGACGCAGCCATGGGGTCCATTCATGCGTGAGGGGTCCCGGCGGGCTTCTCACACAGCAACTCTCCTCGGACAACGAGGCCTCCCACTCGAAATTCGGCCGGGCGGCCTCGTTGATTTTTCTTTACGGCGCTTTCTTCGGCGCGTTCTTCAAGGCGGGCTCAAACTCCGAGCGAATCTCCCCTACCCATTCGATCGCGCGCTTGCGGGCCTTCGTCGCCCATCGCTACACTTCTCCGCATGAAAAAGGCTTCCGCCCGCCCGCTTGCGTTGCTGTTCTCGCTGCTTCTCGCGTTCTCCCTTCTTCCCGCTGCCGCACGCGCGCAGGACTGGGCCAAGACTCGCCTGGAAGCTTCGCCTCGGCATCGCGAATACGTCACCCTGCACCACGGCTCGCGCAGCCTGCAGGCGCTCGTGGTCTATCCAGAAGTCAAAGACAAGGCATCGGTCGTGGTGCTGATCCACGAAATCTTCGGGCTTACTGACTGGGCCAAAGAGATGGCCGACGAGCTGGCTGGCGAAGGCTTCATCGTGTTCGCGCCTGACCTGCTCAGCGGATTCGGTCCGGGCGGTGGCGGCTCCGATGCCTTCCCCAGCCAGGATGACCGCGTCAAAGCTGTCTCCGGGCTCGATCCTGCGGGGGTGCTGGCCGATCTCGATGCTGCGGCCGACTACGGCAAGAAGCTGCCTGCGGCTAACGGCAAAATTGCGGTCGCCGGATTCTGCTGGGGAGGATCCAAATCCTTCGCCTTCGCCGCACACCGCCCGGATCTGAGCGCTGCGTTCGTCTTCTACGGCACCGCTCCGGCTGACGTTACGACGGTCGTCGCGCCCGTTTACGGCTTTTATGCAGGCAACGACGCGCGGGTTGGCGCGACGATCCCCGCGACCACCGATGCGATGAAGGCTGCCGGCAAATCCTACGATCCGGTCACGTACGACGGCGCCGGCCACGGATTTATGCGCGCCGGAGAAGACCCCACCAACACCAACCCCGCCAACAAAACCGCGCGCGATCAGGCCTTCGCGCGCCTCGTGAAGCTGCTGCATTCGATGGGGGCGGCAAAGAACGCCGCCGCGGCAAAGCCTTCCAGCGTCGAGCACGCTGCGGCGTCGGGTCCACTCTGTCACGAAACGGGCCGCTGAACCTCCCACTGTGATCTTTTCCGCTATCCTGCAGAGTCGCCCCATGAACAAAGTCTTCCCCTCCGCCGAAGCCGCCGTCGCAGACATCCCCTCCGGCTCGACCCTCATGCTGGGTGGATTCGGCCTCTGCGGTATCCCGGAAAACCTCATCCACGCCCTCGTTGGGGAAAACGCACGGCGCGGCCTCAACGGCCTCCACACCATCTCCAACAACATGGGCGTCGACGGATTCGGTATGGGCCTGATGCTCGAAGCCGGCATGATCGCCTCCCACACCGGCAGCTATGTGGGCGAAAACAAGCTCCTCGAAGACAAAGTCATCAAGGGCGAGCTCGACCTTCGACTCACTCCCCAGGGGACGTTAGCTGAAAGAATTCGCGCGGGCGGCGCAGGCATTCCCGCCTTTTTCACGCCTGCCGGAGCCGGCACGCTCGTTGCCGAAGGTAAGGAGTCCCGCGTCTTCGACGGCCGCACGTATCTTCTCGAGTCCTGGCTCCGCGCCGATTACGCCCTGGTCAAAGCCTGGAAGGGTGATCGCTCCGGCAACCTCATCTACCGGAAGACCGCGCGCAATTTCAATCCCATGATGGCCGCTGCCGCCCGCATCACCATCGCTGAAGTCGAGGAGCTGGTCGACGTGGGCGAGCTCGACCCCGACGCCATCGTTACCCCCGGCATTTACGTGAAGCGCATTCTCGAAGGCGCGCGTTATGAAAAGCGTATTGAACGGCGCACCTTGCGCTCCGCCGCGTCCTGATCGCGTCCAACCGCTCCCCCATCCGTCTGGGTGGTATCCTGTCGCCGCAACTTTTAGGAGGTCCCGCGATGACCTGTTCTCGAGCGGTCCTGTCGAGCCTGTTCGTTCCCGTTCTCTGCCTCGCCGCAGCACCTTTTGCTCGCGCCGAAAACACCGGCCAGCTGCAGGACCAGCTGAAGAAATCCGCGGACCTCAGCTCTCCGACTGCGGCCGGCTTGAAGCCCTGGCACGCGAAGCTCTCCGTTCAGCTCTACGACCTCAAGGGCGTTCCAGCCGGCACGGGTACCGTCGACGAATGGTGGATGGCACCCGGCAACGAGAAGCGCACCTTCGCCTTTCCCGACTACCAGGGCACCGAGATCATCACCTCTGATGGTGTTTTCCGCTCCGCCGGCTTGATCTCCGAACCGATGACCCTGGCGACCATCCTCAATCAGTTCGTCAATCCCATGGCTGAAGAAGACAAGACCGCGGGCTTCAAGCCCACCGCCCGCACGTTGCAGCTCGGCGGCGTCACCCTCCCGTGCATCATGCTGGCCAAGTCCAACAGCCGCGTCGCGAATCAGCCTATCGGCTTTTATCCCTCGTGGTGTACCGAGCCCGGCAAAGATACCCTCCGCGTGTTTGTCGATGATGGCGGCATCGCGGTCGTGCGCAACGGCATCAGCGCGTTTCAGGGCAAAGACATCCCCACCGACGTCAGTGTCACCTTCAGCGGAACCGTCATCGGCACCGGCCGCATGGAAGCTGTCTCCCTCGACGGGATGCCCTCCGCGCCCTTTACCCCCGACCGCGATATGGTCAAAGCTCTGCCCAAGCCCATCGAGCTGAAGGGCAAGAAGCTCGAGGGCCAGGCCGAGAAACACACCGACCCGGACTTCTACTCAGGCTGCCGGCGTGCGCGACCAGTCCACCCGCAACATCAATGGTGGTCTGCAGGGCGACATTGAAATCCGCCTCTGGGTCGGCGAAGACGGGCAGATTCGCGACATGCGGCTCGAGTCCTATCCCGACCCCGGCGTCGCGCAAACCGCCTTCGACGCGGTGCGCCAGTGGACCTTCCACCCGCTGATGGTCGAAGGCCGCGCCGTGCCCTTCACCGGAACCCTCGACTTCGAAATCGGCAAAGGATTCGAGATTCAGGGCGTCCGCCGTTAGCCCGTGGTCAACCGGCTCCGGTGCGTCGGCAGGGTAAACTCAATCTCGCATGAGCGAAAAGATCCTCGCATTGCTGGTAAGCCTGGTCGCGGCCGGCGGCTATGGCGCGGTCGTGCTGCTCATGGCCATCCAGTCGGCCTGCGTTCCCATCCCGTCCGAAGTGATTATGCCGCTGGCCGGCTACGCGCTTGCGCATACGCAGATGCAGCTGGTCCTGCTGGCGACGGTTGCTTCGCTGGCGTCGAACCTTGGGTCGATCCCCGCCTATTGGGTCGGCGCGAAGGGCGGGCGTCCCATGGTCGAACGCTACGGAAGCTGGCTGCTGCTGAGCCGCCGCGACCTCGACCGCGTCGACCACTTCTTCGCGCGTTATGGCTCGGTCGACGGTGCTCATCGGCCGCATGTTGCCCATCGTGCGCACCTTCATCGCCTTCCCAGCGGGCGTTGCCAGAATGAATCAGGTGCGCTTCCACATCTACACGTTTATCGGCTCGTGGCCCTGGTGCTATGTGCTGGCGTATGTCGGCATGAGGCTGGGCGCTTCGTTTAACAGCAATCCCCGCTTCCAGGCCCTTTTCCACCGGTTCCACCTCGGTGTCGAAGTCCTGCTCCTCCTTGCTGTCGTCTGGTTTGTCTGGACCCACTGGCGCAACCGCGTTCGCCCGGAAGAGGCCTGAGTCCTGTACGCTGAACGCCGCTCCTCCCCATTCACCCCGCCCAAACCTCCGTTTAACCCAACGTAATTTGACCATTCGTTACTCTGGCGAGAGACTACCTGTTTGGACTTTCATCATTTTTCTCCCCTGAGAGAGAGGCATTCTTCATGGCAGGCACAAAAACACCGGCGATTCAGCCGGCCAAAGGCAAGCTCGGAGTCATGACCGTCGGCATGGGCGCCGTCGCCACCACCCTCATCGCCGGCGTTGAAGCCGTCCGCAAAGGACTCGCCAAGCCCATCGGCTCCGTCACCCAGATGGGCACGATTCGCTTAGGCAAGCGCACCGACAACCGCACCCCCCTCATCCACGATTTCGTCCCTCTCGCCGCCCTCGACGACGTCGTCTTCACCGGCTGGGACATCTTCCCCGAGAACATGTTCGAAGCCGCCAGCCACGCCGCCGTCCTCGACAAGGACCACCTGGCCAGCATCAAGCCCTTCCTCGAAGCCATCAAGCCCATGCCCGCCGTCTTTGACCAGTACTACGTCAAGCGCCTGAGCGGCACGAACGTCAAGACCGGCAAGAGCAAGTGCGACCTCGCCCAGCAGCTCCGCTCCGACATCCAGAAATTCAAATCCCAGGTCGACCGCGTCGTCGTCATCTGGTGCGGCTCCACGGAAATCTTCCTCGAGCCCGCCCCCTGCCACGCCACCATCGAGTCCTTCGAAAAAGGCCTCGTCGACAACGACCCCGCCATCGCCCCCTCGCAGATCTACGCCTACGCCGCCCTCAAGGAAGGCGTCCCCTTCGCCAACGGCGCGCCCAACCTCACCGTCGACCTGCCCTGCATGATCGAGCTCTCCCGCCAGAACGGCGCGCCCATCTGCGGCAAGGACTTCAAGACCGGCCAGACCCTCCTCAAGACCGTCCTCGCGCCCGCCTTCAAGGCCCGCATGCTCGGCGTCGCCGGCTGGTACTCCACCAACATCCTCGGCAACCGCGACGGCGAAGTCCTCGACGACCCCGAGTCCTTCAAGACCAAGGAAGAATCGAAGCTCGGCGTGCTCGACTACATCCTCCAGCCCGATAAGTACCCCGACCTCTACGGCAACATCTACCACAAGGTCCGCATCAACTATTACCCGCCCCGCGGCGACAACAAAGAAGGCTGGGACAACATCGACATCTTCGGCTGGCTCGGCTACCCGATGCAGATCAAGGTCGACTTCCTCTGCCGCGACTCCATCCTCGCCGCCCCCATCGCCCTCGACTTAGTCCTCTTCCTCGACCTGGCCCAGCGCACGCCCGAACTCCGCAACATCGGCATTCAGGAGTGGCTCAGCTTCTTCTTCAAGAGCCCGCAATCGGCCCCCGGCCTCTACCCCGAACACGACCTCTTCATCCAGTCGATGAAGCTGAAGAACACCCTCCGCCACATCATGGGCGAAGACCTCATCACCCATTTCGGCCTCGAATACTACGACATCACCCACCTCGGTCTCGAATACTACGACTAGACTGGCCGCCGGCCGCCAGGCAACCGCGCTCCGCGCAACGAACTACGCGAAGGGCCCGCTGGAAGGTGGGGACGGAGGTAAGACCTTTCAAATCCGTGCGAAGGACATCGCCGTTCCCGAAGCCCGTTTGGGGAACAGCTGCGTCCTCTTCCCGAAGTGGGCCTTAGATAGCCGTGGACTGTCCGACTTCTTAGTGCCGAGCCACAACCACGCCGATAGATTCATAGCTGGATTCACGACGCGCGTGCGGTGCCGATCGCTGCGTTTATCAGACTGATGCCCCCTGCACCTTTTCGCGGCAACCGTGAGGCTGGCACGATCTCGTGGACGAAAATCGATACAGACGACAGGAATTGGGAGCGACATGACGGAGACGGATTTGCCAGACGACCCCACTGAGGCGGTGGACCATGACGAAGCACTCGATGACAGCCCCGGCGTTGCCGATCTTGAAAGCGAAACGCTCGAAGGAGCTTTGGAGGACTGACCTGCCCCCTAAATCCGTACAGGTAATTCTGTAAATCTAACTCGCCGCCGGAGCTGTGGGAAAGTGGGAAACGCCGCAGGCGTTTTCCAAGTGGGCGGAGCCCACGTCTTTTCCATAGCTCTGGGTTAGAGCCACGCGCGCAAACTCGGCCGGAGTTCGGTAGCCGAGGCTGCTGTGTGGACGTTGTTCGTTGTACTCCGCCTTCCAGTTACTGACCTTCCTGCGTGCGTCGAACAGGTTCGCGAACCAGCTCATCTGCAGGCACTCCTCGCGCAGCCGTCCATGGAAGCTCTCCACATGTGCGTTCTGGGTCGGCTTGCCCGGCTGGATGTGGCGCAGTTCGATCTTCCACTCCACCGCCCAGGCCAGGAAATGACGACTCGTGAACTCCGGCCCGTTGTCGCAGCGGATCGCCTGCGGGAGTCCGCGCCGCACGATGATCTGATCCAGCACCCGGGTCACGCGCCGGCTGGCGAAGCCTGTATCCACTTCCAGCGCCAGACACTCCCGCGTGAAGGCATCCACCACACTCAGCACGCGGATGTTGCGCCCGGCTTCAATCACATCGTGGGCAAAATCCAGCGCCCACTCCTGATTGGCGCCGGTCAGCGCGGTCCGCGGCGATCCCACGCGCACGCAGTGCCTCCGCTTCTTCCGCTTCAGGCACAAGCCCGCCTCGCGATACACCCGCCACAGCCGCTTATGGTTCACCCGTTCGCCCTCGCGTTCCACCAGCACCTGCAGCCTCCGATAGCCGTAGCGCGGCTTCTCCCGCGCCAGCCGCACCAGCTTCTCCCGCAGCCACTCATCCGATCGCCGCGTGCAATATCGATAACTCGAAACCGCAATCGCCATCAGCCCGCACACCCGGCGCTGGCTGGCTGCGTACTGCTCCCGCAGCCAGCTGGCATCCGTCCTTCGGTCTACGAGCTCCATCCGTTTTTTGCGATCACCGCCTTCAGCATCTCCTTGTCCAGACTCAGATCGGCCACCAGCCGCTTCAGGCGCGAGTTCTCATCCTCCAGCGAACGCAAACGCTGCGCTTCGCTGACCTCCATGCCGCCGAACCTGGCCTTCCATGTGTAGATCGTGGCCTGGCTGACGCCGCACTCCCGGGCCACATCATCCACCGTGCGCCCAGCCTCGACCTGCTTCAGCGCAGCGATGATCTGCGCTTCCGTATGCCTGCTCCTGCCCATCTTCTTCCCCTCCGCTCCAGAAATCCTAATCAGTTCTGTGCGGATCCAGGGGGGCAGGTCACCCTGGCCCAGAAGGTTGGTCCGTATCGATCGGAACTGTAATAGCAACAGAGGACTTGATCCTTGATCCGAAACGCCTCAACGGGAAGTTCGCAGAAGTTCGTTCTGCAATAGAGGCAAAGCCCCACTTCAAACTCGGGGACGTTGTGGAGTTCGTCCCCGAAGGACCAGGAACGTTCGACAGCAAGAAAACGTATCGGTACGTTCAAATCCAGGACATCTTTGATGGAGGCCATTCGAGTACCTCTGTACGCGGATGGCAGCTGCCACAAAGGGCCCGTCACACAGCCGCACCGGGAGACATATTCATTGGGAAAATCTGGAACTCTGTGAACAAATGGTTCATGGCGGGGGGCGAAACAGAAGACTTGGTCGTAACCAACGGTTGTTACCGGGTCAGAATCAAGAAGGAAAAGCAAGACAAACTGCCTGACCTGATCGCCGGACTGTGCTCCGAAGCATACAGAGTTCAAATGCGCGGGTTTGCAACGGGTTCGGACGGACTAGCTGAAATTGGTGAGTCAGATGCGAAGGAGGTTGTCCTCCCCGAATTGCAAACGAAAGAAGCGAGAGTCGAGGCGCAACGTTACGTTCAGATGTATTTAAAGGGCCACGCAACGTTGCATGACTATGTCAGCGATTTGGAATCCGACGGCCAGAGTTTTCCATTTATCCCACAACGCAAATCCGTATTCGTCCAGGTCTAGCTAGCAGTCACCTGTGTCAATGGCACCAGCGCCTTCCTTGCTGCCGCAGGCCGTGGTCGGGGACCCCAGTACGCCTGCCGTTGGCGTGGTGGGGCGATTCGGCGGAGGCGCACAACGACCGGAGCCCAATCGCGTTACTTTCGTTTTCTAGTTTTTGTACGTAAGGCAAATCGGTATAAAATGTAAGGCGAGGAAATCCTCATGCCTCCGCAAAAACACCGCCGCCGCCGTCATTCGAGGCCACCGTCACCTCCAAGGGACAGATCACGCTCCCCAGGGCGTTGCGGAGCCGCCTCGGCATCCACACCGGCAGCCGCATTCGCTTCACCTTGCCTCCCGACGGAGGCGGCTTCGAGGCCCACCCTGTCCTCGGCGAACTTGAGGATCTGTGGGCCATGGCGGATCAGCCCGACCAGCCCGGCCAGGCCAGCAAGCCCCGTCCCGTCATGACCTTCAACCAGATGAATGCAGCCAAAGCCCGGAGAGCCGGTCGGTGATCGTCGCCGACACCAATGTTTGGGCGCGCGCTTTACTCAACGACGACGCGGCTCAGGCGCAACGCGCCCGCCGCGCCCTGGCCGACGCGCGGTCCCGGGGCGGCGTCTTCCTTCCCCTCATCGTCCTCGCCGAGCTTTCCTGGGTTCTTCGCTCCCGCTGGGGCGCGGAGCGGGTCCTCTCCACCCTCGAAAGCCTGCTGCGCACCCGCGGCGTCACTGTTGAAGCTCTCGACCTCGCCCGCCAGGCTCTCAAAGCCACTCGGGCAAACGGCGGCGGTTTCGCCGATCACCTGATTGCCCTGGTCGGCTTCGCCAACGGCGCCAATCAGGTCATCACCTTCGACGAAAAGTTCTCGAGAACGGCCAGGGTCAAACTCCTGAAGTAGCCTGAACGCATCCCGAACGTCACCCGTAACCTGTAGCCCGTCACCTGTACCCTGTCCCCATGCCCGTCACCCTCGCCACCGTCTGGCAAATCGGCCTCACCTTCCCCGGCGTCGAAAAGAGCACTGCCTACGGCAACCCCGCCCTCAAGGTCCGCGGCAAGCTCATGGCCGCCGTCCCCGCCAACAAAGCCGCCGAGCCCGATTCGATCATGGTCCGCATCGACCGCAACGATAGGGCGGCCCTCCTCGCCGAGTCGCCCGACCTCTACTACGCCCCCGACCACTACCTCGACTACGACGCCGTCCTCGTCCGCCTCGCCCGCCTTACGCCCGATCTGCTCCGCGACCTGCTCGCCATGGCCCACAAAGTAGCCTGCCCTGAGCGAATGCCGAGCAACGCGAGGCGAGTCGAACGGGTGACTCGCAAGCCCCCCGCCCGCAAACCCCATCCCTGAGTTTCAACTCTTCCCATCCGAGTCCGAATTACGCCGCGCCGAGCATGAAGGGCACCCCCCCAGCACCCCGCAAAAGGGAGGCATACTGTGCGGACTACCCGTTTAGAATCAGAGAGATGCCACAGTCCAAAACGGGGTCTCCGCAACTCCTGAGCAATGAACGACATGCCACAGCCTAAGGGGGAGGGGGGGCCCCCCCCGCCAGCACCCCGGAAGGCACCCTCAGAACCACTCGAGTCCCGATCTGCGCTGTATCGTTTGGAAAGCACCCTGAGCGCTTTGTCGGAACGCATCTATGGATATTCTTGAGCGCCTTTTTGAGAAGCACTTCCACGCGCCAGCCGATGAGGTGCGCGCGCTGCAGGGCCAGCTCGGCGGTTCAGGGCGGACCATCGTGCGCCTGGGCGCTGGCAAACAGACCGCGATCGGAATCCAGCATGCCGTGCGCGAGGAGAATGTCGCGTTCCTCGAATTCTCGCGCCACTTTCGACGCCACGGATTGCCGGTTCCGGAAATCTACGAAGAGGATCTGAACCAGGGCGCGTATCTCGAAGAAGATCTCGGCGACGAAACGCTCTTCCAGTTTCTGATGGAGAACCGCGAAGGCGAGGGAGTCGCGCCGCGCGTGGTGGAGGCGTATCGGCGCGTGGTGGCCGTGCTGCCGCGATTTCAGGTCGAGGCGAGCCGCGATCTGAATTACAAAGTCTGCTACCCGCGCGCGCGGTTCGACCGCCAGTCGATTGGCTGGGACCTGAACTACTTCAAGTACTACTTTCTGCGCCTGGCTGGAGTGCCCTTCAACGAACAGGCGCTGGAGGACGATTTCTCGCGGCTGACGAAATTCCTGCTCACCGCCGACCACGATTATTTTCTCTATCGCGATTTTCAGTCGCGCAACATCATGCTGCGCGATGGCCAGCCGTTTTTCCTGGATTACCAGGGAGGCCGCAAGGGCGCGCTGCAGTACGACGTGGCTTCGCTCCTCTACGACGGCAAAGCGGCACTGCCGCCGGCGCTGCGCCAGAAGCTGCTGGACAACTATCTCGATTGCCTGGCAGGTTTTGTAAAGCTGGACCGCGCAGAGTTCATGCAGCACTACTACGCATTTGTCTATGCCCGCATCATGCAGGCGCTGGGCGCATACGGCTTTCGCGGCTTCTACGAGCGCAAGGCGCATTTCCTGCAGAGCGTTCCCTTTGCGCTCGAAAACCTGCGCTGGCTGGGTGAGAACGTCGAGCTGCCCATCGCCCTGCCCACGCTGCTGGAGTGCTTCCGGGCGATGCAGGAATCGCCGATGCTGCGGGGGCTCGCCGCCAGCACGCGCACGCTGACCGTGCGCATCTTCAGCTATTCGTTCCATCGGCAGCCGCCGAGCGACGTCACCGGCCACGGCGGCGGATTTGTCTTCGATGCGAGGAACCTGCCCAATCCGGGGCGCGAGGAGCGCTTCCGCACGCTCACCGGCAAGGACGCCGCGGTGATCGAGTACCTCAACCAGGAGGAGAGCGTCCACCAGTTTCTCGCCAATGTGGTTTCGCTCGTGGATTCCAGCGTGGCCGGCTACCTCAAGCGCGGCTTCCATAACCTGATGGTGTCGTTCGGCTGCACGGGCGGGCAGCACCGCTCGGTGTATCTGGCGGAGAGACTGGCGAAGCACTTGCGCGGGATGAGCGGCGTCGAGGTCGTGGTGCGGCACCTCGAACTGGAGAAGATGGAACTGGAGAAGATTCCCCCGGTGAGAACGCGCGCGTGAAGGCCATGGTGCTGGCTGCGGGGCTGGGAACAAGGCTGCGTCCACTCACCGACGATCGCCCCAAGGCTCTGGTGACGGTGGCGGGGCGGACGCTGCTGGAAATCGCGCTGGCGCGGCTGCGCGGCTTCGGCGTGCGCGAGGTGGTGGTCAACGCGCATCACTACGCGGGCATGATCGTTCCGTATCTGGCCGCGCACGGGAATTTTGGGATGCGCATTGAGGTTTCGCCCGAAGAGACGCTGCTCAACACGGGCGGCGGGCTGAAGAAGGCCGCGGCGTTTTTTCTCCAAAATGATGAGCCGTTTTTCGTCCACAACGTCGATGTGATCAGCACTATCGATCTGGCGCGCATGGCCGCGTTTCATCGCGAACAGGGAGCGCTGGCCACGCTGGCCGTCGCCGAGCGGGACGCTTCGAGGCTTCTGCTGTTCGACGAGGCGGGACAGTTGTGCGGGCGCCGCGCGAAGAGCGGTTTGCAGGCGGAGCAGGTGCGGCCGGCGGAAAAAACGCAGGCGCTGGCGTTTGCGGGGATCCATGTGGTTTCGCCGCGCCTCTTCGTTCTGATGCGCGAAGAGGGCTCGTTTTCGATCATCGACGCCTATCTGCGCCTGGCCGCCGAGGGGCAAAGGGTTGTGGCGTATCGCGCGGACGGTGCGTACTGGCGCGACCTCGGTCGGCCGGAAAGTATCGCGGCGGCAGAGAAAGATATGCAGAGCGGCCTGGCGGGACAGTAGAACTGGAAGCGCTGGGCCCGCGCCGCCGCCTTTCCGCTCATCGCGCTTTGCGAAAATGCAGATCGAACCACGGCGCCCACGTCTTGCCGCCGTCGCGCGATCGCACCGCTGACTCTCGCACTCCGTCCTTCTCCGGCTGCCACACGCCGCGTACCAGCCCTGGCCGATTCGTTCCCTCTTCCGGACCCATCAGCACCATCGCGCCGGCATGCAAATTTCCCTCGATGGCCACAATCTCGCCCGTGTTGCTGGTCCAGTACTGCCGCCACACCCGGTGCGCCGGATCCCACGAACTCAGGCTCTCGCCCGCCGATCCGTCCGTGCCCTGATACTGCTCGCGCACCGCGCACCCGCCCAAAATCGACGTCACCCGGACATGCGCCACCGCGCTTCCGCCGTCTTTCTCGAACACATCCCAGTCGCCCAGCCAGAAGTCAAAGCTGTGATACTCCGGTGCGGAGCAGGCGGCCCCTGACCGTGCCCGGGCGTCGTTGGCATGCACTCCCACGACCACCAGCGCCACAAGGAAAGCGAATCGCACAGCTGTCCGCAGCGGTTTTCTCATGCCGACAGTATCTCCTCAAACACTGTCAGATCGGTGCCTCCAACCGCACAAGATTCTTACCCACTTCTACAATTTGGTCAGGAGATTCGCATGCGTCTGTCGCCGCGCCTTGGTTTCCGGCTCGTGCTTGTCGCCATCGCCGTGGCCATCATCGGACTGCGCCTGATTCCGCGCCGCGTACCCAGGTCGCCGGTCAGACCGGCGATTCCCGATCTGTCGGCGACCCATCCGCTCAATCAGCCCGGTGGCGGAGCAGCGCCTGCGGAGGCATACGAGGTCTACTCCGCGCTCTACCAGGCGCCGAGCGATGAGCCGCTGGTCTTCTCGGAGAAGTCGGTGACCGATATTCCGCAGGTGGGCGGCAGCTGTCTGAAGCCATCCACACCAGACGAACACGAGATGGCCGACGCTTTCGTTGCCGCCAATGCGCAGAGCCATCGCTGGGAGCCGAATTTTGCGATCCCGCAGGGATACCGGCTGCTTTCCGCGGCCGATGCGGCGGAGGCGCAAAGCTGTCTTGAAACGCACGGCGCCGACGCGACCAAGTGCGGAGGCTACAAAACGGTGAGGCACGTGCGCTTTCTTGGGGTACCGGGATTCGACCGCAGCCACAGGCACGCGCTGGTATCGGTGATCAAAATGTGCGGCAGTTTTTGCGGCAGCGGTGGAATCTTTGCGGTCGAGAAGGCCGGAGCGACCTGGCAGCGCGCCGAGACAACCGATTTCACCCGCGACTGCAGCTGGACTTATTAGCGGATGCGCCCGCGACCCTGCGATGTGCGAGTCGACGGCCGGAGGAAGGCATGGTTCTCCTTGACAGCTTAGGAGTATCCCGAGTACTCTCCTAATTGAATTAGGAGGGTGCATGTCCGATCAGGCCCAGCTTCTTCCCGGTACGCTCGATCTGCTCATCCTCAAAGCCGTCTCGCTCGGCCCGCTGCACGGCTACGGCGTTCTGCTGCGCATCGGCCAAATCTCCGACAGTGCGTTGCTCATCGAGCAGGGGGCGCTCTATCCTGCGCTGTTTCGCCTGGTTCGTCAGGGGCTGCTGAAAGCAAGCTGGGGCACATCGGACAATAATCGCCGCGCCAAGTTTTACGAATTGACCGCTGCCGGCCGCAAGCGGTTTCGGGAAGAGACGGAGGGCTGGAATCGCCTCGCCACCGCGATGGCTTCCGCGCTTGCCGCGCGAGCGGAGGAGGTATGAAACTCCTGGCGTGGTTCCGTTCCGTCGGCGGGAAGTTCTTCCGTCACTCTGCAATCGCGGATGACATGGAGGAAGAGCTTCGCTCCCACATCCAGCACCGTGCTGACGATCTGACGCGATCTGGACTGACCCGCGCCGAAGCCGAACGCCGGGCACGCATCGAATTCGGTGGCTACGAAAAGATCCGCGAAGAAACCCACGAGGCTCTGGGCGGCAATTTCTTCGAGACTTTTCTGCAGGACATTCGCTTCAGCATCCGCACTCTGCGCAAGTCGCCGGGCTTCACGTTCGCCGCCGTCGCTACGCTGGCGCTGGCCATCGGGGCCAACGCCGTGGTCTTCGGGATCATGGATGGTCTCGTCCTGCGCCCGGTGAACGTGCCGCACCCGGAAAGCCTCTGGGCCATTGAACGATTTGAGTCGTATCTCAACTATCTTGACCTGCGCGACCGGAACAAGAGCTTCGACAGTCTGGCGGCCTGGAAAATGGTGTTTGCCGGCATGGACACGGGCAACGATCCGGAGGGCGTGACAGGGTATGCAACGAGCGGCAACTATTTCGACGTTCTCGGTCTTCAGCCGAGCCTGGGCCGTTACTTCCACAGCGCGGATGAGCATGGGGCTAACAGCGCTCCGTATATCGTGCTGACCTGGGCCTATTGGCAGAGCCGGTTTCATGGGGAACCTGGCGTCGTGGGACGGACAGTGCAATTGAGCAAACATCCGTTCACCATCATTGGCGTGGCGCCGCAGGACTTCTACGGGACGTTGTTGTTTGGCGGGCCCGATTTCTTTATGCCGATCGTCAACCAGGAGCAGGTGGACGGGCAGGATCTGCTCAACGCGCGCGGCGACGTGCAGGGAATTTTTGAGACGCTGGGACATCTGAAGGCGGGTGTCACTCCCGCGCAGGCCACTACGGATTTGAAATCTGTCGCCGGGTATCTGGAAAAGACTTATCCGAAAGAGGTCGGCCACAGGGACTACACGGTGGCGCACCCAGGTCTCTTTGTTTTCGGAGGACCCGCGCGGGCGTTCCTGGCGGGATTGATGCTGCTGGCAGCCTTGATTCTGCTGGCTGCATGCGCCAATTTGGGCAGCCTTTTTGGGGCGCGGGCAGCGGATCGCTCCCGGGAGGTTGCTTTGCGTCTGGCGCTGGGATCGAGCCGGAGACGCATCCTGCGGCAACTGCTGACCGAAGCGGTCCTGCTTTCGCTCGCGGGAGGCTCCGTTGGACTCCTGGGCAGCGTTGTGCTGCTGCGGAGGTTGAGCCTGTGGCAGCCCTTTCCGGCTGCTCCGATCCGTCTTCCGGTTGCTCCCAATCCGGCGGTCTACTGGGTAGCTTTGATGCTAGCGCTGGTGAGCGGCTTGCTGTTTGGAGTGATTCCGGTGCGGCAGGTCATGAGGGCGAATCCCTATGAGGTGGTCAAAGCAGGGTCCAGCGGCAGGATCGGGCGGCGGATCACGGTCCGCGACGTGTTGATGGGCGTGCAGATCGCGATCTGCGCCGTGCTGGTCACGTCATCGCTGGTTGCTGTGCGTGGACTGGAGCGCTCGCTGCACAGCCACTTTGGTTTCGAGCCGCGGAACGTCATGGTGGTGAACGTCAACCTGGCTCAGGCCGGCTACAGTGGCGACCAGGTGCCGATCATGGAAAAGCGCATCGTTCAGGCCATGGAGGCGATTCCAGGGGTCCAGCGAGCCGGATTGGCGACGAATTACCCACCGTTGATCTACGCCGCCGCCAGTGGCACGCATGTCTATAAAGATGACGTCAGAGATCTGAGGCCAGGGAACGCCGCTGCCCAGCCGTACCGCTACGATGTGTCCCCGGGATACCTTGAGGCGGCGGGCACATCCTTGCTGGCGGGCAGGGATTTGAGCTGGCATGACGACCAGAACGCTCCGCGGGTTGCTCTTGTGAATCAGAAGCTTGCGGCGAAGCTGTTCGGCGGGGATCGCGCCGCGATCGGCCGATACTACAAGCTGGCCGATGGAACGCGGGTTCAGATCGCCGGTGTTGTCGAAGACGGAAAATATCTGAGCATGACGGAGGAGCAGGAGCCGGCGATGTTTCTGCCGTTCCTGCAATCGCCAGCGAGGGCGTCCGATCTGGTGGTGCGATCGAACCGCGACCCAAAGCAAATGGTGGCGGCCATCAGGAGCCAACTGCACCAACTGGACGCGGGGCTGCCGGCGGACATCGACACCTGGAACAATTTTCTGGGAGTCGCGCTCTTTCCCGGACGCGTCGCGACCATGGCGCTGGGCGTGATGGGACTGATGGGTGCGATGCTGTCGATCACCGGCATATTCGGAATGGCGGCCTACTCGGTCAGCAAACGGCTGCGGGAACTGGGCATCCGTATCGCTCTCGGAGCGCAGAGAACCGAGGTCCTGCAGGCGGCCCTGGGGCGGGCATTGAAGTTGCTGGGTTTCGGTTCGGCGGCGGGACTGGCCTTAGGAATCCTTGCTGGGCGCGTTCTCGGGTCCATCGTTTATGGGGCCACGCCGCGCGATCCCGTCGTGCTGGGGGGAGTTGTCCTGGCGATGGCGCTGTTGGGGCTGGTGGCAACGTGGATTCCCGCGCAGCGAGCGTTGTCGCTCGATCCTCTGATTCTGCTGCGCGAGGAATGAAAACCCGCGGCGCAGGCTGACCGGAAAGGGAGCGAGTTCTTTCCTGGTCATTCCGCCTGTTCCGCGATGCGTGTGCAGAGCCTGGTTGTTGGGGATTAATGGCGGTTGGCTGCGGCGGCTGCTGCTTTGAGTTCCTGATTCGCCTGGCTCAACAGATCCCTGGCTCTGGCCGCATGGCCATCCATGTCGAACTCGTTGGCTTCCTGCGCGGCAGAAACCTTGGCATAGGCCTGGTCGACGAGCCGCTGGGCTGCGGCCAGGTTGGGGTGCCGAGCCGGATTGATGTTTTGGGCCGGCGAGCCGTGCGCGACGATCACGCCCCCCGCTGCGAGCCCGAGGCCGATGATGGAGCCCAAAACTGCTTTGCGAACGTTCATGGGAATTTCCTCCGCCCTGCACGATATAGATTCCATTCAACTTGCGCAACGATTTTGTTGGCTATCTTATGGCCAGGTTGGTCACGTCGAAGGCGGCGCCTGAACCGCCTGCTGTGGTCGTCTCGGGGCGCGAGGTTTGAACATCGCGATGCCGCGAGCCACTTGAGGACCGCGAGACGGAGTGACAATCGAATGACAAGGCGCTGACAAGCGTCGCGGGATGCGGTCGCTATCGTTCCTCGTGTCCGCGCAGACCGGCGTAGCACGGTTCTGACGTGACAGGAGGAATCCATGACGCACATTTTCAGCCGCATCGGCTATCGCAGTGTCGCAGCTCTGGTTCTCACGTTCGGCGCCGTCTCGATGCCGCTTGTGGCGCAGCATTATTTGCAAACCAATCTGGTGTCCGATCAGACCGGCGCAGCTGCGGCTGCCGATCCAAACCTCGTCAATCCCTGGGGAATGTCGCGCAGTTCCGGCAGTCCATGGTGGCTTTCTGACAATGGGACGGGTCTCTCGACGCTGTACACCGGCACCGGCACCGCTGAAAGCCTGGTTGTCACCATACCGACGGGCGATCCCACCATGAGCGTCACGGGCACGCCGAGCGGCACGGTCTATAACGGCGGCATTGGTTTCGTGCTCCCGAATGGCAAGCCTGCTGTTTTCATGTTCGTCACTGAAGACGGCACCATCTCCGGCTGGAACGGCGGCACTGCCGCCGTGATCACCGTCAACACCAAAAGCGCCTCGGTCTTCAAAGGAGTCGCGCTCGACACCATCGACATTCCGTTCTTCGGCAGCTCTACCTACATTTACGTCGCCGACTTCCGCAAGGGGCGCATTCAGGTCTACGATTCCTCCTTCCATCACGTCGGCGCGATGGACGGACTCTTTCGGGACGATTGGCTTCCGCCGGGATATGCACCGTTCAGCATCCAGAACATCGGCGGAGAACTCTATGTCACGTACGCCAAACAGGATTCCCAGAAGCACGATGAAGTCGACGGCGCGGGCCTGGGCTTTGTCGATGTCTTCTCACCCTTTGGGTTCCTGCTCCGCCGCATGCAGCATGGTCCCTGGCTTAACGGGCCGTGGGCTCTCGCCCTGGCTTCCGGCGACTTTGGCATCTACAGTCACGATCTTCTGGTCGGCCAGTTTGGCTCCGGACAGATCGCCGTCTACGATCCAGTGACCGGCGCCTTCAAAGGTCTGCTGGAAGATTCCACCAATACTCCCATTGCTATTGACGGGCTGTGGGGACTCTCCTTTGGCAGTGGCGGCACTTCCGGCCCGGCCAACACGCTTTATTTCACGGCTGGCCCTGACGGCGAGAACCATGGCTTGTTCGGCACTCTGACGGCGGTTGAGAATACGCTCGGTAATTCCCAATAGCTTGCGATCTGCGGCGAGGGATTGCGGAATATCGCCATCCTCGCCGCCGTTCCTCCGGGGATTCTGGCAGTTAACGCAACAGGTGGAGGATTTCGGCCTGCGGCGCAGCGTTGCCGAGGGTGACCAGTCCTAACGTGACGGGCAGTGAGAATCGCCGTGGGCCGGCGCTTCCTGGATTCAGATACAGTACGCCCCGGCGATGCGAAAGCAGCGGCTGGTGCGAGTGGCCGCTGATGACCACCCCAATCCCGGCTGCCGACGGATCCAGGTCGAGCTCGTGCAGGTCATGCAGGAGGTAGAACGTCGTTCCGCCCAGGATAACGATCTCGGTAGCGGGCAGCGCTGCGCACGGGCCGGTTCGATCGATGTTGCCGCGGATGGCGGTCAGGGGTGCGATTGCCTGGAGGGCGGATAAAATCTTCGGGTCGCCGACGTCTCCAGCGTGGAGGATGTGGTCGACTTCGGCGAGCGCTTGCAGCGCCTCCGGCCGTAATAGCCCGTGGGTGTCAGAGATGACGCCGACTCGCATGACGGGATCACCGCCGCAACAGCTTGCCGGTCACAGTCCGACCTCGATCCTCGTCCGCGGGTCGAGGTAGTCGCGCAGGGCGTCGCCGAGAAAATTGAACGAGAGCACGCACAGCATCACCGCGATTGCCGGAAAGACCACCAGATGGGGCGCGTCAAACAAAAACGGGCGCGCATCGTTGAGCATCGAACCCCAGCTGGCCGCGGGAGGGGGAACGCCGAGGCCCAGGAAGCTGAGCGTCGCCTCCGCCAGAACCGCTCCCGCCATGCCGATGGCCGCCTGCACGATCAGGGGTTGCAGAATGTTCGGCAAAATATGCCGCGTGAAAATGCGCAAATTGCTGGCTCCGACGGCGCGAGCGGCTTCCACAAACTCCCGCTCCCGCACGGCAAGCACCTGGGCGCGGACCAGCCGGGCATACCCGACCCAGCCGCCGATGGAGAGCGCCAGAATGAGATTCAGCAATCCAGGGCCGAGAAACGCGACGAACGCGATGGCCAGCAGAATCCCGGGCAGCGCAAGAAACGCGTTCATCAGGAAAGTGTTGATGGTCACATCGAGCCAGCGCCCGTAATAGCCCGCGATGCCGCCAAAAATTAGTCCGAGCAGGAACGAGAGCCCGACCACCGAGACGGCCACGGTGAGCGACAGCCGGGCACCCCAGATCATGCGCGACAGGATGTCGCGCCCCAGCTCGTCGGTTCCCAGCCAGTGGGCGCGGTCGGGCGCAGCCAGGCGATGAACCAGGTCGAGCGCGGCGGGATTGTAGGGCGCCAAAACGGGTGCAAACAGAGCCATGGCCAGGAAAGCGATCATCAGAGCCACGCCCACCCAGGCGAGGGGCTGACGCCGCAGCGATTTGGATGCCCAGGAGAGGCGTTGGACCGCATCTAAACCGGGTGGTTTCGGGTTGACAGAATTAGCTGGCAAAATCCCCCGCGAGGACTGTCCCAGGTCGAATCAACCGGTGGCGCTCCTCGTCCCTTCCGGGTATCAATTTGGAAAGAGGTCGAATAAAATCATGAGATGGCACGCATGCAACGCCGCCGTCATGCTTAGCCATCATGGTACACACCTGGAGAACAACCTACGGAAGAGTGGACTTTGTCCTGATGCCTGCCGTCGAATGCTGAAGGTTCTGTTTGTCTCAGGTTTCAAGGACTGTGGTCGAACTCGTCCGGCTGGTTATCGCCGGCCAACAGGAGCGATTGAAATCCAATGAGATTGAAGGGTGAAAGAGTTGCCGTCTGCGGTGCGGGCGGGTTTATTGGTGGCCACCTGGTCAAATATCTACGGGCCCAGGGCGTGGACGTGATGCGTGCCGTCGACGTCAAGCCTCTCGCCGAGTGGTACCAGACTTCCGGCGACGTGGAAAACCTGGTCCTGGATCTGAAGGACAAAGACAGCTGCTACCAGGCCGCGAAGGGCGTGAAGGGAGTCTTCCAGCTGGCGGCGGATATGGGCGGCATGGGCTTTATTGAGAGCAACAAAGCCCTGTGCATGCTCAGCGTCCTCACCAACACGCACATGCTGATGGCCGCGCGCGATTCCGGCGTGGAGCGTTTCTTCTATTCCTCTTCAGCCTGTGTTTACAACGGCGACAAGCAGAAAAACGAAGACGTCGTCCCTTTGAGAGAGGCGGACGCGTATCCGGCATTGCCGGAGGACGGCTATGGCTGGGAGAAGCTCTTCAGCGAACGGATGTGCCGCCACTTCGAAGAGGATTTCGGGATGGTGTGTCGCGTGGCGCGCTATCACAACGTCTACGGCCCGCTGGGAACCTGGGATGGCGGACGGGAAAAGGCGCCGGCGGCGATTTGCCGCAAAGTGATCCAGGCGAAGGCTTCCGGCAAGCTGGACATCGAGATCTGGGGAGACGGGAAGCAGACACGCAGCTTCATGTACATCGATGACTGCACGAAAGGCACGCTGGCGATCGCCGAGAGCGATATCGACGAGCCCATCAATCTGGGCTCCAGCGAACTGGTAACCATCAATCAGCTGGTCGACATCGTCGAGGAAATCGCCGGGGTCAGGTTGCAGCGCCATTACAAACTGGACGCTCCCAAAGGCGTGAATGGACGCAACAGCGACAACACCATGATCCTCGAGAAGTTGGGGTGGGAGCCTTCGATCCGTCTGAAAGATGGAATGGCCCGTACGTATGAATGGATCGAAAGCCAGATGCTGGTGGGCGCTCGCTCCTGAATGAAGAGAGATTCGTTGACGGACAACCCCATGCGCGTCTTCGTGAACGAGTTTTGCGGCCACCCTTTTCAAATGGAGCTGAGCAGGAAGCTGGCGAGGATGGGCCATCAGGTCTGTCACGTCTACTTCGCTGACAACACGCTGACGCCTAAGGGAGAGACCGAGCTGCGGGCGGACGATGCGCGGGGCCTGACCATCGAGGGTATCCATATCACTCGCGATTTCGCTCGGCACAAGCACTCCGTGCTGAAGCGGCGCCAGGCGGATTTGGAATATGGGCGGGAAGTTGCGAAGCGCGTGGATCAGTTTCGGCCCGACGTCGTAATCTCGGCGAACATGCCTCTGGATGCGCAGAAGATTCTGCAGAAGACCGCGCAGCGTCATGGTGCGCGATTTGTGTTCTGGCTCCAGGATGTTTACTTTGTTGCGGCTCGCTTTGTGCTCAGGAAGAAAGCCAGGCTGCTGGCGCAGGTTGGCGGATTCTATTTCGAGCGCCTCGAAAAGAAGCTGATGCGGCAATCGGATGCAATCGTTTGTATCGCCCCAGGATTTGCGGATTTCATCCGGACCTGGGGAATTCCAGAGTCGAAAATCACGGTGATCAGGAACTGGGCGCCGCTCGATGAGGTTTTGCCCACGCCGCGCGATAATCCATGGGCGCGCGAAAATGGAACCGGTGACCGGTTTTGTTTCATGTACTCCGGCACCCTGGGCACGAAGCATCGCCCTGAGCTGCTGCTGGAACTGGCCAAACATCTGGAGAAGCGAGGAGACGCGCGACTAATCGTGATTGCGGCCGGCCCTGGAGCGGACTGGCTTCGCGAGAGAGCAGGCGAGGTGAGCCGTGAATTTCTGACGGTGCTGCCTTTCCAGCCCTACGAAAGGATTTCGGAAGTCCTGGGGTCGGCCGATGTGCTGATCACCTTGCTGGATTCAGAGGCAGGGGCCTTCGCGGTGCCCTCCAAGACGCTTTCCTATCTCTGCGCGGGTCGTGCTTTGATTGTCGCAGCGCCCGCGGCCAATGAAGCATCACAGGTCGTTGAGGAGGCGCTCGCTGGACTGGTGGTGTCTCCCGATGGCCCGGCGGGGTTGCTCGCGGCGGCCGACCGTTTTCTCTCCGATCCCGCGTTGTGTGTGCAGTGCGGGACCAACGGCCGCCGGTACGCCGAACAGAATTTCTCCATTGACGTGATTGCGGCGCGCTTTCTTCCTGTTCTTAGCGGGCGAGCGCAGCTGTCGGAAATGCAACCAGAGGATCTGGTGCTGGCCAGCGCGGACAACGGACAGGATCGAACGTGGAAGCATCCAGCCTGAGCACCGTGGACAACGGGCAAACAGTCATCCTGTTCGGGGGCACGGGATTCATCGGCACCCACGTGGCGATGTACTGGCTCGAAGAGAATTTGGCGGAGAAGGTCGTTCTCGTCGACCTGAATCCGCCCCGCAATGAGCCCTGGACTGCGCCACTCCATCGCGAATTGCAAACGGGTCGAGCCGCCTATGTTCGCTGGGACGTTCGGCAGCGAATCCCAGAGGGTTGTCTGCCCCAACCCGACGTCATCTTCAATCTGGCCGCCGTTCATCGAGAACCAGGGCACCAGCCTCACGAATATTTCGAAACCAACCTTCATGGTGCGGAGAATGTGTGTGCCTGGGCGTCCGCGGTGGCCTGTCCGCGGATCGTGTTTACGAGCAGCATCGCCCCCTACGGTCCCTCTGGCGAGTTGAAGAATGAGGAGTCGCTGCCCGTCCCCGATTCTCCGTACGGAAGCTCCAAGCTGGCGGCCGAAAAGATCCACATGGTCTGGCAGGTCGCCTGCAATCGCCGCAAGCTCCTGATCCTGCGGCCTGGCGTGGTCTTCGGCCCAGGCGAGCGCGGCAATGTCACACGGCTCATCCGCAGCGTCGTGAAGGGTTACTTCGTCTACATGGGAAACCGGCAGACGCGCAAAGCCGGCGGCTATGTGAAGGAACTTTGCCGCGTGATGCAATTCGGGCTAGGGCATCAGGATAAAAGCGGAGAGAGTCTGACTCTGCTGAATTTCTCCATCGATCCGCCGCCCACCCTCGAGACTTATGTCGCTGCAATTCAGAACGCAGCGGGCATCCGGCGCTCTCCGATAAATCTGCCTCGTCGGCTGCTGTTGGGAATTTCCTACCCGATTCATGGCGTCGCATCTCTGTTCGGAATCCGGCAACCGATCAGCCCGGTGCGGGTGCGGAAGTTGTTCCGCTCCACTTCGATCGACCCCAGCGGGCTCAGGCAACTCGGCTATGGGTGGAAATTCACTTTAGAAGAGGCTCTTCGGGACTGGCAGCACGACGTTCCGGAGGATTTTGCCCGCTAGCCAGGCGACATGAGGATCGCAATCACAGTTCGCAGGTTGCTCAGCGTCGCCCTTCTTCCCGTCGCGTTGCTTTCATGCTTCGCGACTGCTCGTGCGCAAAACCCAGCGCGGCGCATTTTCGATCTGACCAATCAGGACCGTCAGGACCACGGACTTTTCGCCCTGCGCTGGGACGCAGCCCTTGCGGCCGCCGCGCAGGCGCACGCAGACCGCATGGTCAGAGAGCCTGGGCTCTCGCACCAATACGCCGGCGAACCGGAGCTGCTGACGCGCGCTGCTGCGGCGGGGGCGCATTTTCAGGCCATCGCGGAGAACATCGCGATGGGCCCGAGCCCGCAGTCCATCGAACAGGGCTGGATGCACTCGACGGCCCATCGCACCAACATTCTGGATCCCAGAATGAATGCGATCGGGATCGCGGTCGTCGAACGCGGCGGATCCTTGTATGCCGTCGAGGACTTCGAGCAAGCATCGGAAGTCCTCACCCGGGAACAAGTCGAGCAGAGGGTCCGGGAATTGTTGCGCGCTCAGAATGTCGACCCTTCCGCTCCAGCCGGGCTGGCGGAGCAGGCCTGCGCAATGGGCCATGGAATTCCGCAAGGTTCGAATGCCCGCTCGATTATCCGGTTCGAGACGCCCGACCTGACCCAACTGCCGGCCGAGGTAGCGCAGCAGATTCGCGGGGGAGATTTCAGAAAGGCGGCGGTCGGAGCCTGCACGCCGCAGCCCAGCCAGGCGAACTTCACAACGTACCGCGTTGCGATTCTCTTCTACTGAAGAGCAAGGCTATTCCGCGCCCTCGCCGGGTTTCGTCTGCTCGATCTGCAGCGCATTGTTGAAGCGGTTGAAATAGTTGAAGAGCCCGATCGCCGCCATCAGTTCCACGATCTCCCCTTCGTCGAAATGCTCGCGCAGAGCCTCGAAATCCTCATCGGGAATGCGATTCGCATCGAGCGTCATCTGCTCCGCGAGGCGCAGCGCGGCCTTCTCCGCTGCCGTGAAATCGCTCCGCTCCGCGGAGTGGGCGAGTTGGTCGAGCTGCTCACGCGACCACCCCAGCCGCAGCGCAATCTGCGTGTGGGAACCAAGGCAGTATTCACAGCGATTCAGCTGCGAGGTGCGCACGATCACCAGCTCCTTGAGCCGCAGTGGAACTGTCCCGGTCTGCAGGATCGCCTCGAAGTGCGCGATCATCGTCTCGAAGATCTCCGGCCGATGCGCCATGGTGCGGAACATGTTGGGCACGTTGCCGCGCGCGCGCATGTAGCGCTCGTAAATTTGGGCGACGGCTGGGGTGGCCTGGGCGCGTGAAACCCGCGAAAGGCGCGGAGCAGTTTTCAACATGACTTTCTCCTGACAGGTACCAGCCTATCGCAGGACGCGGGGTCGAGAGCTGTTGTGCCTTTGGTATAATTTTGGCAGACGGAATGCGCGTCCGCACTCCTCAGTAGCTCAATGGCAGAGCATTCGGCTGTTAACCGAAGGGTTGTAGGTTCGAGTCCTACCTGAGGAGCCAATTTTCCCCGCATAAACACTGCACTTCATTGACTTCCTCTTCAAACCGTCCCTAAAATTGTCCTAAAGCTGCGGCGAGGGGTTCACCTGAACCCGGCGTGCCGCTGTCCGTGGACGCATGACCTTCACCGTTTGGAGACGCCACAACAGGGACGCTTGTAAAAGCACCAACCGCTACGACCCTCGCTGCGGGTGCCCATTGCACGTTCAATTTGTGTGGAAGGGGTCCCCCTCCAGAGGCTCCGTTCTATCGCGGTGACGTAACTCGTCCGCGAGGCCGTGGGACTCGGCATATTGAGCGACCAGCCTGTCCGCTGTGCTCCTCGATATCTTTTGCTGCCGGAGCCAAAGGCTCCACTGGCCGCTACGTCCCAATCGGCAGAGCATCTGTTTCCGGCGGAAGAGGAGTTCGGCGAGGGTGGCATCGAACTCCAGCATCTCGCGTTCGTGGTGGTCTTTCAGGCGGCGAGACTGTTCCCGGTGGAACCAACGGTTCACGATTTCGCCAGCGACGAATTCGTCATCGACGGGACAGAGGGGACGGTAGGAACCGTCTTCGCTGAGGAGCATCTCGGAAGGAACACAGGTTTCGTGCAAGACTTGACCTCGATTCTGAATTGCGCGTGCAGGGCATCAACGCCTTCATAGATACATTTGGTAGCGAGGAAATTGTTCATTGGCGATTTGTGGAACGGCCACTGCTGTAAATCTCGACGGCGGCAGAGACCGTTTAAACGCTCCGGCAAATTCGACTCACGGTCTGCCAGTGGGCCATCACCCCGTAACCCAGTAACCCAAAGGAGCCGGAAGAAATTGCGCGTTGGGGGCACGAGCGGCATTTTTAGAAATTTGGAAACAAAAAGGATACCGCGACCGGAAAGGAGTGGGTGTTCGCGCTGGCAGGATTGGTTCAAACACCGTACCGAGGACGGCTCCCACCCCGCCTCCCCGGTTGTCACTCGGTTGTCAGGCTGGTTGTCACTCCGGTAGTCATTGAAAACATTGACGATTAGTCAGTTGCGGTATATATATCAGCGTGAAAGTTCCGCTTCTATTTAAAAATAACCACTCTCTCACCCTCCCTGAAACTGACTAATCGCTTTTATTATCAATGACTACCAGCATGACAACCGGGTGACATACCGTGACAACCGAGGTCACACGGTGTCGTTGTCGCAGCGGAGCCGCAAACGGCCTGTCCGCTTCTTGCCGATGGTGCGACCGTTCCCGTGCTCTTCCTCAATCGTCTCCTCGATGGTGAGCCCAGTCTTAGCCATGGCATCCCGAACCCGGCTCAACACAGTTGAACCGTACTTGCGATACCAATTCTTCTTCGCTGCCGTATCCTTCCACCGAATCCAAACCCCCGGCTCCAGCTTTTCGAGGACACTCAGAATAGCGTTGGTGCATTGTGCGTCGATGGCATCGCCCAACCCGGCCTTATATGCAGAGCGAATAGCCTCCTGCCACCGAACGAATTCGAGGGCGCAACGCATGGACTCCACTGTTACCTCGGAATCATGGTTGGCAGCGGAAGTGATGTACGCGATGCGAAGGGCAATCTCGCCCAAGCGGCCACGGGTCTTGGTATCCACGTCGCGCCATTGTTCAAGCATCTGGAAGATGACGCCGGGTATAGTACAACCTTTGGGAGCACGCTTCGCAGGTTCAGGACAGTCCCACTTCTTGTATTTCCAACCATCTGGCGCGATGCCATAGATGAAGCGGTCGTACAGGCCAGCCGTCGCTTCTTTGCCGAATACCTCCGCGAAGTCTTCCGGGTCTTCAGCCTTCAACGCTCCGAGGAGGTTGAGACGGATGAGAACCTCGTGACATCCCGTCTTGTCCGCCGCACCAGCTTCGTCGCTGCCCCATAGCGTGCAGAGCGTTGTCGGCAACGAACTGCCCTGAATCATCGCCTTGGCAATGGTGTTTCGCAGTTCATCCTGTGCCAGCAGCTTGGTCTTGGGGGTGTCGAACAACGATTCGTTTTTGTCATCCTTCTTCTTTCCGCCAAAGATGTTGATAAGGCCACGGTCGGAACCCGGCACTGTCCACTTCACGGTGTCCGCCTCAAACAGGTGGATGTACTCTATGGCACGCTTGATAGTTTCAGACTTGCCGCAATGAACCGGCCCCATCAGACAGGTGTAGAGCGTTGGCCGAGTGTACTTCGGGGAGGCCTTAATCTGTGCCGCCCACACAGTCAGCACAGCCGGGTAGGCAAAACCCAATGGCGTCTCCAGCACACGGGCTTGCTCACCGAGCCAGCCATACATGCATGACTCAGGCATCTTGTATAGCTTCTTGCGAACCAGCGACTCATCCCTTGCCGGTGTCCTTACCGTTTGTTCCTTATCAGCAGCCGGTTCTGCCTTTGCAGACCTGTCCTCACACAGCCTGACCACGCCATCATCGCAGACCTCAGTGCCGGGATTGCAGCGAGAGTCCATAAGCGTGACATGAATCTTGTCCTCGGCCACTAGTTCGTCAACATCGGCCTCGCCCATGTCCTGCACGCCGTCGTCAACATAGTCGATGAGCCAATTGGACGCGAAGTCATGCTCATCAAGGATTCGATGGAATTGCCTGTCCTTGTCGTAGAAGTCCTGCAAATCCTTCCACGTCTTCTTGCCGTGTGCCGCACCTTCGCCGCAGTGGTTATGCCGACAGGAGAATCGCGGCCAACCGTTCTCCACATATACGATGGAGGAGTCGTTCAGTTGCTCCCCGACCGTCTCATGCTGTTCCCCGTCTGGCCAGCCTTGCTCCGTGTTGCCGGGACAGAGAATGCGGAAGCCGTCACGCCGGTCGGTCTCCTCGAAAACGAATCGTTCGCCGTCTTCTCCCTCGAACTTCTCACTCCACGCTTCGAGACGGGCGTATAGCATGTCGCGACTGAACGGCCCTTCACCACCGCCAAGGTGCTTAACCGTGGCGTCCGGTGTTGGATTGTCGGCAATGATGCGGAGGAGAATGCTCTTTGGGTCTTCGTCTGTCCCTTTTGGGGGAAACAGAATCTCTGACTTCCGATACTTCAGCGTCTCGGTCTCTGTGCCCTTCATATTGACGGTGCCGTAAGCGCGGACAAGCCGGTTAGCATCGGGGAAGCATTCGCATTCCACATCAGGGGTGCTGAACTTGTCGGCGACGATGCGCTGCACCTTTCTGACAATCTCCTTGCCCTCTGAATCGTTAGGGAGTTCGCAGGGAACCAGCAGGTGGCATCCGTTGCCGGAGCTTGCGAGAATGATGCCCTTAAACCCGAAGGATTCAAGCCAAAGCTTCGCCCGATAGGCCGTATTAAACGCGGCAATCCACTGGTCGTGAGTTGCAATCTTGCTTTCGCGCTTCGGGTCAAAGTCGAGCAGGAAGAACCGACGCCAAGGAACATCCTGTTCCCATGTGCAGAGCCCACCCCTAAGCATTGTGCGTTCACCGTGCTTGTCCCCAACCGGGTTCAGCACGCAATAAACATCGCAGCCTTCTTCATTCATGATGCTGATGGCGTTCACCAGAGCCTTACCATACTTGTAACGCCCGGTGTATACGTTGTGCTGCTTGTCCCACGCACGGGCCTCGATAATATCGCCCTTCTTGTACAAGGCCGTGATGGCCGTTTTGACGGGTTCCGGGTCAACGTAGTTCAGCATCGCTTCTAATTCGTCAGCCGTAAGTATGTGGGGAGTTTCGTTCGACTGGTTCCAGTCGGGGCGGAGGATGCCCTCAGAGGTAGTATTCATAGTCTTTCCTTTTGGCCGTGTCGTAGGCCGTAAGATTTGTTTCTACCTGCGTTCCCATAGCGGCTGAATTATTCACCTGCGATTGTCCTTCTGTGGATAACTGCTTTCCGTGAGAGCAGGTAATTCCACCAACAGTGCGAAATCTGGCTGACGAAATCTTTAGCTCTTCCCGAAAATAAAGACCGGCTCATACTTGAACATCGCCCCGGCGCGGGTTCCCGGCATTGCGCTCAAAGCAAGCCGCAGCGTCTCGATGTGGCGGAATCCACATCGCCGCGCCAGCATGAGGAAGTCATCAGTGAGGTCGGCGTAGCTGGCAACGTTGGCGAGGTTGACGACCAGCATCCCGGAAGCGGCAAGCCCATGGTGTGCGTTCGACAGAGTCGCACCCAAGAATCCGTCCAACCATGCCTCTCGTGTAGGAAACTTGATGTAGCTCTGCGTCGGCTCCGACGAATATTCTTCGGCTGCAAAGTATGGTGGGCTGGTGAAGGCCAGTTGAATCGACCCTCGGTCGGGCACGAAGTTCTCCGAGCCGATTTTGTGGAGTTCGACTTCGGTCGGTTCGCCTCCCAAAGACTCCGCCATCGGCGGCAACTCCGCTGCCATCGCCGTGAGTCCCTCGAAAGTGAATGTCGCCGGTTCCGTGCCGATATACTTCTTCACCCGGCTTGACGCGAGTGCTCCCAGCATCCGCCCACCGAATCCAGCTGACATGTCCCACGTCACCCCGTCACCCTCCGACATGCATCGGTCGTAAAGTGCCGCAGCAGCCGATGGCCGGAAGTTGGAGACGGCCTGAGTGCCCGATACCGTCCTGATGGCCTTCCGCAGGTCGCTTTGCGACTTCAGAGCTCCGTACTTGCGGCGGCGTGACAGAGCGTTATCAAGCCGGTCGCTGTCTGCGAAAGTGTCGAGCGGCGACAACCGTCCGCCACATCGCACGCTCCATGCGTGCGGATGAAAATGCCAGCATAGGCTCATGGCGTGCATGGTTTGGCCGATGACATCTTTCTCGATGAGCCGAGTGCGGTCGTATTTCAGGAGCAGCCGCATCTCGTTCCACTTCTCGTCCAGCGTGAGCGAGTAGACGGGAAAACCATCCGACCGGACGGTATCGACCGTGAGGGGACGCGCTGTCATCACTCGCCCTCCTTTTTCCAGTCGAAATACCTCGCCTTTGCCTGACGAACGATGACCGTGCTGCACCCGGACTTCACTGCCAGTTCCTCATCGCTAACGCCGGGATTGGCCTTCACTATGTCGGCGATGCCGCGATGCATGTCCTTGCAGCCCCCGCACGGCGAGGGCGACGGAAGAACCCGAAGGTCCGCAGCCCTCTTTGTGGAGGTCTCCCCGTTCGGTGTTACGGGGTTACGCCCCGAATCCTCGGCCTCAGGCTGAATCCTACTGATGGCTCGGTCGAGCGGTTCCCGAAGGTAGCCCTTCGCGGTCGAGTTGGGCTGCGTCTTTGGCCTGAATCGAATTGTCTTCGGTTCAACGTCAAAGAGTTTCAGCATCGCCGCGAGGGAGATTTCAGTGATTCCAGTTCCCTCGTACGAACGCCAAGGCGAAGTCGGAATCTCGCGGAGTGCACGCACGAGGTCTGCACTCGTGATGCGGTCCCTGCCGCCCATGACCGTCAAGGAATCTCGAAGCAGACGTTCGGCGTATTCCAGCTTCTGGATTCGCTCTTCCTCGGCCTTGAGATGTTCGAACCTGCGAACGGGCTTGGTTTTGAGAGCGGCGATGTCAGCAGCCGACCGCTCAAGGTCATGAATGCGGTCCGGTGCAAACACCTGACAGAGAGCAAAGAGCGGCTTCCACAGTTCACGGTCGCGGTCACGGAGAAAATCGAGACTTGGGTAAAGATTGTGGTAATTCACGTAGGCGTCCCGAACCGCGCCGATGTTTCCGCCAACTAAATCCTGAATTCCGCGTGAAATCTCCGCGCCTTCCTCCTTCGCGAACTGCCGCACGAACTCGATACGGCCACCGGCCATCGTGCGCTGCATCTCAACAACGATGCAGCGGTCGCGAAGCGAGTCGTGAACATCTCCAATCTGAGCGAAGACTTTCGGACAGAAAGTGGAGAATGACTTTACCTCGCCTCCGATTTTCCTTTTGAGGTACTGGCCGGAGCGGTATCCGCCATTCAGTATCGGGCGGAACGGCGAGTGCGGATTTTGCAGCCGCTCCGATTCGTCAATGAGAACAACCTTCTTCTCATCCGTCTCGGTGTAAAGAGCGGCCAGCGATACACTGCCATCCAGCAGAACCGCTTTGCCATCCCCAGCGAGGAATTGAAGCAGTTCGAGTACGCGGGTCTTTCCGGCACCCTTGACGGGCGCAGCCACGGATAGGTAGGGGACTTCATCGAAGCACTCGTTCCAGCAGTGCTCCAGCACGGCAAACAGACCGAGCGGCAGGTAGTAGCGGTCGTCAGGAAAACTCAGGTACGACCGCAGGTAGGTTTCAATCTTCGAGAGCATTACTCGACCTCCATTTCTTCGCCGTACATCCCGCATTCAGGCGACGGGCACGTCGGGATGGCTCTAGCAATCCATCGCTGTGTCACGCGCATGGTGTAGTCGCACTCAGGGCAGCAGACCTTCCTGAGCCGCGTACTCTGGACTTTCCGTTTTGTGGACTCTGCCCCCGCCAGCGCACCGTGGGGGTATTCGCCAATGGTTTCCAGCACCGGCTGGAGAGAGCGTTTAAACGCCTCGCCCGGTACCGTGGAACGCATCGGACCGGTCAGCCCAATCGAGGTCGCAAGCTTCTTGAACTTCTTTCCATGACCGCAGTCTTCTTCAGGGAAAGCCGCTTGAAGATATGCGTGGCAAAGCTCGTGAGCCACCACACCGGCCACTTCCATGGTGTCGTCCAGCTTCGAGCTGACGATTATTTCATGCAGTTGGTCCCTGCTTGCGGAAGCGACATAGCATTCTCCGACACGTTTTCCTCGAGCTCCGGTGGATGGGTGGCCGACGCCGATGCGCACAGGCGGACGGTTGGGAAAGCCGAGGTCTCCAAATCGTGGGTACAGGCTCTCGGCAATACAGTAGAGCCACACTTCGCGTGCCGCCCGGTCCGCCGCCACCGTAACCTCGTAACCCACGATGCTTGTGGTCGCTTCGGGGACGAATGAAACATGCTGGCTGCTCATGCCGACCTCCGTTGCTCTGTTGCTTTGTGACCGACGTGATATGCGCTACAAAACTGGCACAAATACACGTTGAGAGAACCGATGGGAGCGAGGCCCCGGCGTTCCAGTCGAGCAATATGCTCTTCGGCGGAACAGACGGAAAAATGCCTGTACTTCTTCCGCAAACAACCCTTGTTCCGGCGGATGGCCAGCACGACATGTCGCGGGATAAGGATTTGGATACCAACCTTGTTTTTCATCGTCATCTCTCTTTCTGCTTGTGAGGCACACTTGTCGCCACGGGCATTTGGGTGCTCGTTGAGGGCTGTGTGCCCCGGTTATTGAGTTGTGTTGGTTGCCGGGTGCTATGCGGCCTTAGAGTCTCAGCGGGTTCTGTCGATGGATGCCCCCAACCCCGGATGTTCACCGTCGGCGCAGTTGGTCACCGGTGATTGTGGGCGGTATTGTGGCACTCGCAGCGGATTATGGTATCCGGCGGGAAGATACGGTTGAAGGTCACGCTTGATGTAGTGTTTCACCTCAAGCTTCTGGCACAGGTCAATCATCCGCAACGTGTAATCGCGCCAGTCGATGCCCCTGCTGTACTCACCGAGGTAGTTGGCCTTACCCACCTTGAAGAGGTCTACGAAGCCATGGGTAGTCCTGACAATCTCCAGACTGGCCTCCACGGAAAGCGTGCGCTCTAAGCTTACCCATGTAAAAATGCCCTTGTCATGGAAAGCCTTGAGAGTTGCAATGCGGTCAGCCGGTAGCGCCGCAGCCCGTTCCCACTTCTTGCTGAATGCATCATCCAAGCTGGTCAGAGTTGAAGCGAAGCAATCCCGTTCTGGCCGATACAGGTCGATGTCCGCCAAAGCACGGGAGCCGCCCTTGGTCAGGACACAGATTGCCATGCCGTACTTCTGAACAAGCTGAAGTGATGGCCTAGTCAAGCTAGTGTCGAATGGGCTGTACATATCTGAGGTGAAGCTGAAGAACACCTGTTCGGTGATTCCTGCCTTCTGGTACTTCTTGGCATCCTTTTCCAGCTTGACCAGATACTCAGGCCGCGCCTTGGCACCGAGGTCGAACTCAGGCCGCGGCATGTGGAGTACAAGTGGAACATAGCAATACGAGCAGCAGTGACCACAGCCCTTGTAGGGATTGGCGGCAAGCGGGGCATATTCTTCCGCCTGTCCTGCCGGTGCGTAGATGTAAGAGCATCCCTTAATGGCGATGCTTTCCGTCGTCATTTGGATGAGTTCAGTCACCGGAGTCCTCCGCTTCCTTGGGCTTTTCGATATGAGGAACCAAGTCGAACTCAATCCCGCAGGAGCGGAGGAATTCGGCATCCTGATTCTTTTCTTCATGCGTACGACCCTTGATGGGTACCCGCCGCTGAATGCCTTCGTTGAGCATCTGGAGGTACATGGTGTTCCATGCCTTGTAGGCGGCGATTGAACCGACTGTCACATGGGCTTCTGTGCTGATGGTGCGTTGGTCTTGCCTTCGGCAATGAGCCGCATGGTGGTCATGCCATCCGTCACCACCCGAAGCTGACGACAGATGTTAATCCACGCCATTGGACTATATGCATCTTTGAGGTTGTCGAGATTTGCGACTTCTGAAGTCAACTGAGAGGCCATCTTGTAAGCCGCTTTCCTAGCCTTCTCCCAGTCCACATTGCCCAACAGCAAGGCATCCATCATTTCGTCTTTCTTTCTGATTGCCACTTGTTGCTCCTTGTCGTTCTATGGTCAATTGAACACGCGCTGCCGCTGGCTTGCAGTAACGGCAAATGCAGTGTTAATGCCCTCCGAAGCCGAATTGCCGTTACCCCTTCCGGGTAACGCTAAATCGGGTTTCATTTCGGATTTCCCCGGCCTTTGCGTTACTGCGCGACAAAGAAAAGCGGGGATATACTGCGAAAAGTGGAGGCGAGATGACGGACGAACCAGAGCAGTGGGAGATAGAGGCCGGTTTACCGCTGCGGCGGAGGGGGCTGAGAACGAAGGCGAGATTGTTGAGAAGATAACCCGTTGTTACAGAGATGATGAGGACACCCGTGACTGGCGCGAGTGTCTGACCTCGGATATGCCTTCGCTGATTCTCGAATTCCACCCATCATCTGAAGGCCAACTTGTGAACCTGACCAAGAGCAGGTTTGAGGAGCGGCTTGCATGGTGCTGTGGGGTGTTGGGAACCGCAAATCTTCCCTCTTATGCCGTCAATGAACTGTTTGAATTGGCGGTTGGCCAGTGCGAACAGATGAGCGCATTCCAGCACTTCAAGAAGATTCTGGAGGGTGCAGAATTCAACGAGATGCTGGATTTCCTCCAGCAGGAGCGCAAGCGCATGGAGCGGTCTCGAAGCTACTTCAGAGGCCTCAGGGCACAGTAGTTCCACGGAAATTGGCCAAATGGGAGGAAGTTTGGGTTCGGGGCTTACGTGGACTAAGTCAGGACATCACTGCGGAGCTTCGGAGAGAAGAAAGCCGATTAACGGCGGAGAGGAACCTTTGGTGCACATCTGGTCGGACCCAGCTAGAGTCACACCTCCTTGCATTGGCGTTGTCCTCAATCCGCGCCATGCTCAAGAGAAACCAACTTCGACTCGGGAGTATTGCTCTGCTTGTCGCTTATGGCCATGCTTCTCAACTGGCCAAGTACGAGGAGACTCTCACAGATGGTGACCCGGTCGAGGCGATGAAAGTGCGGATGTCACGCACAAAGAAGGCAAAAAGTCGGGTAGCCATCCTCAGCTTGTTTCTTTTGCAGTTATGCGGGACCGAAGCGAAATGACGAACGCACTCGATGTGGTTTTCGTTCCTTGCTTTCTTCCTACGGTGGAAGCTGACGACCTGCTTAAAGCTATCCGCCAGAACGCAGAGTTCAAACAGAACTATATCCGCCTCTACGGCATGAAGGCCATTCCCCGGCTGGAGGCGTGGTATGGCTCATGGGACTACCCGTACTCATCTGGGTCATGCTCAAGGCTGCTCCCATCCCCTGCTACCTGCAAGCCGTAATCGACAAAATTGAGGGTGCTGGATTCGGCTCCTATAATGCCGTTCTCATCAATCGCTACCGAAATGGGAGTGACTACATCTCTCCGCACAGCGATGATGATTACGGAGACCCTGAGCCCATGATTCCTAGTCTGACGCTTGGCGCATCTCGGCCATTCAGACTGGCAAAGATAGTCGAGAAGAACAAGCTGGACAAATCTACAACCGCAGAGTTCCTTCCCGGACACGGCGACCTGCTGGTGATGCGCGGTCGTACCAACGTGGAGTGGCAGCACTGGGTTCCGAAAACAGCAAAACCTGTAGGAGAACGGATAAATCTTACGTTCCGGCGGAAGAGTGTAGTAGCAGATTGCAACACGATTCGATGAGAGAAGGTCGCCAAGCAGTATAGTTACGAACCGGTCGGTGCAGACGACGAACAAGAACAGGAGAAAGTATGACTTCAGATAAATGGAATGCACTCATGTCGTGGTTCTATGCCTCACAGAGACCAGAACTCCCGGCTAAGGTAGAGGAGGCGATTGAAGCGATTCTAGAAGAACGTCAATCGGCAGATGACGACGACGCGGAAGAAGAATAGGAACATGGCGGAGTCGGCGGTACCGACAATGGCGCACCCGGCCAAGGCGTAGAGGAGCAAGGTTTAATGGAACAACTGCTATATGACCGCAAGGCCGCAGCCGCGATGCTGAGCATTTCAGAGCGTTCGGTTTCGTACCTGTTGCCGCGGGGAAAGATTCGCTTCAGGCGCATCGGGAGCCTGACGCTCATTCCTCGCTCAGAGCTTGTCCGGTTCGCGAGGGGGTACCACCCGGAGCTAATCGCGACTCCAAAGCATCCGCATTGCGAGTTCTAGAGGATGACGATGAAGAGCGATTTCGGTGTGCCGGTCAGTTCCGTCTCTGAACAGGGGAACAAGCCTGACCTCCGCACGGTGGGAAAGGCAATCTACGAGGTTCTGACGGGCACGGGTCGTCAGGGATACAAGCAGCGGGTTCGGAAGCAGCCTGTCAAAATTGAGCCGGAACAGAACTACGCGCCCGCTGAGGTCGCCGCGATATTGAATGTGAGCTACGATGCCGCATTACGGATGATGCTCAAGATGCCGGGACTGGTCGATTTGGAACGCCCACGAGACGATACAAGCGAGGCAAAAAGAAGCTGCGCATCAGCGGCAGAAATCTCATGAAGTTTCTGCGAGGCAAGACGACGGGTTAGAGTCTTCGGCCCGACTGTGCGGGAACTGAATTTCACTGTCCTAAAAACTGTCCCATGAATTCGTGAAACAGGCGAAACGTGCTAAATATGCGAAATCCGCCAGTCTTTAGCTTCAGCAACATACATAGAATCAATCGCTTGCAGCGGCGGGTCGGAGAACGAGTCCTACCTGAGGAGCCAATCCCCTCAAAAATTGAACCCCCGAGATGCGGTGGGAATTTCCTGCGCGTCAATCCCTCGGTTTGTGGCCCGCTTGATCGCGTTTTCCGCTGATCGACGTCCTGCCCGCAGACTCGGCTTTGCCATCAGCTGGAAGACTCTGCATCCGAGGCGCTTCCTCGCCGCTTGCGCGCTAAAGCGGGCACAGGATGCTTCTTTCTCCCAGCCTCATGACCTCCGTACCGTGCTCCCTGGCGATTTCGCTTACCCAACTCCCGCAAATTCCCTAGCCTTAAAGCAAGGAAAGCTCTGTTCGCAAGTGCGATCAGAGCTTTTTGTTTGCAGCTTGATTTCCCGCACCGCTCAGGCTGTGCGTCGACCAGGTTCGTTGAGAAGGCTAACGAGAAGCGTTTCCGACGGAAGATGAGCTCTGTTTCCGATCCCGAAAACACGGGATCACCGGTGCAACAGGGTAATACCTGACTTACGGTACTAAAACGTCCTGCAAAATGAATCACTTGCCACACACCCAGGGGGGAGGGGGTGGGGGGGGCGCCATTCAGGTCATTCAGGATGGTCGTCAGGAGCCACCGGATACCCAGGCTACACTTTTTTCCCTCACCGCCGGATCAGCCACATCAGCCAGCTGGCGGCAATCACCGAGGCGACAAAAAGGACCCAGCAGTAGAGACCGTAGCGGACCATGGCGCGGGGCGTGGAGCGCTGGGTAACGCCGAACACCACCGAGGTGCAGGTAGCGAAGAGCAGGACTGCGGTGAAGTGAGAGGGCGTCAGCACCTAAACCTTCCTCCCAATGCGGAGGTTGTGGGCGTCGACTGCGGCAACGAAGTTGAGCAATCCCGCCACCACCACAAACTTCGTGCCGTAATCCGCAGTGACCAGCTGTACGGTACTCTGGCCGAGCGAGAAGATGCGGGCGATAAAGTACAGAGCGCCGGCACCGATGTCGCCGGCGAAGCCCAGCATGTCCAGCGGATCTCCGGTATTGGGCACGTAGACCTTGGCCTGCATCGCCAGGCCGAGGGAGAACATCGCGGTGATGGCGACAAAGAGGAGGAGGGCGCGAATCCAGTGGCGGGTGAGCAGGTGACCCGCGCCTGGCACGAGCCAGCCAAGGATCAGCGCCGAGTAAGCAAAGCCCTGAGTTTGTGGTTGTGCGGGGGTCTGCGCTTTCGAGGCCATTACTTTATGACTATAAATGAATGCCGCCGGCAAAAATGGCGCGGGCTAGACGCGCACCAATTCCCGCTGGATTCGCCCGGTCACGACAGCGTTGTCTTTGGAGCTGATCATGTTCACCTCGCTGCGAATTCCAAACTCGGGCAGGTAGACGCCGGGTTCTACCGAGAAGCAGGTAAAGGGAAGAATGCGGCGTTCATCGTGGGTCTCGAGATTGTCGAGGTGCGCTCCGCTGCCGTGGAGTTCCGTGCCGATATTATGGCCGGTGCGATGGGTGAAGTATTCCCCGTAACCGGCGCTGCGAATGACGGCGCGCGCCGCATCGTCGGCTTCGAATCCAGACACAGGATGGCATCCGTCGGTGAAAGCGGAGCGCACCGCGTCAATGGCGGCATCGCGCGCGTCGCGCACCACAGCGAAGATCACGCGCTCCTGCTCCGTCGGCTCGCGGTTCACTACCCCGGTCCAGGTGATGTCGTACCAGCAGGTGCCGGGCCGGTTGACGCGAGCCCAGATATCGATGAGGAGAAACGACCCGGACTGGATGGAACGGCTGGACTCCGCGGCCGGTTCGTAGTGTGAATCGGAACTGTTCTCGTTGATGGAGACGTTGGGTCCGTGGTCGGTGGTCAGGCCGGCACGGCGGATCGCCTCCTGAAACCAAACCATCATCTCGTATTCGGTGGCAGGCGTCGCGGAGCGAGCGCGGCTGCCGATGATCTGGAAGCCCTCCGTAAGGATGTCGTCAAGGAGTTTCTGCGCTGCGTAATGGCTGTCGATTTGGTCCTGGGTCAGAACCGCCTGGAATCGGCTGACCAGATCGGCGGAGCTGACGATCTCCTTGCCCATGGAGCGGAGCATCTCCACAGTACCCGCGTCGACCATGGAGACGTACATGATGGCATTATTCGGCGAATACTGCATGGCGATGCGCCGCCAGGGCCCGAGCATTGCGTCGAGCCCGGTTTCGAGCTCCTGCCACGAGGAATAGACGCCCTTGCTGCCGGGAAGAGAGTCCAGTTTGCCGGACTCGATGCGGTGGACAAGCTTCCGCGGCTCGCCCTGGGCAGGGATAACGTAGTACCAGCGGCGGCTGACCAGTCCGTGATCGGGCAAACCAAGAATGGCGGCGGCAAGCGGGTCGCGATGGTGGTGGTCGTAGAAGAGCCACGCATCGATACCGGCGCCGCGCAGGGCAGATTGAATTGAGTCCAGGTCCATTATGAACAGCGTATAAGGTTTAGAGATCAACGGTAAAAAAAATGGAGTGCAGGCATTGTTCCTGCGGTTACGATGAAGCGATTTTTGGAAATCCTGGAAGCGACGGCAAAGGTGGTCATCGTGGTGGCTGTGGTAACGTGGGTGACCGACTGGGCCGTATTCCGGGTGCGTTCGGCTCGGGGAACGGCATTCGGCTCGGTACAGGTTGAGGAGTATCTCTCCACGGCCCTGAAGGGCAACAAACAGGAGTATGACTACATGGGAACGGCCCAGGTGAGCTGTGCACGGGCGCTGTTTCCGCATGCTGGCGCTCCAACCTGCTGGTGGCTGCGCCGGCATACCACGCAGTGGGAGTGAGGATCGGCTGCTCCTCTGGGCGTAGTCCTGCCGCCGCTACTTTTTTTCTTCGTGGTATTCCTGCTCGGTGTTGATTTCCCATAGCGCAGCCTTGTCGATCTCGCCGGCCACGATCTGATCGACGGCAGTCATTGCTGTCAGCATGGAATGATCCTGGTTGTTGTATTTGTGCATGCCGTTGCGGCCGACCAGGAACAGGTTCTCGAATCGGTCCACGTAGCGAACGATTTCATCGAAGCGATCGTACGTACCGAAGTAGGCCGGGTAAGTCTTTGGGACGCGAACCACGTGCGAGTCGCTCACCTGGTCGGCTTTGAGAATGCCGATTTTTTCGACCTCAGCAATCGCGAAGCGGGCGATCTCGTCGTCGGGCATGTTCCACAACCGATCCGTCTGGTAGCAGAAATATTCAAGGCCGATCCAGACCTTCGACGGGTCCGCGACCATGTACGGGCTCCAGTTATTGAAGATCTGCAGGCGGCCGACCAGCACATCGGGCTCCTGAATGTAGATCCAGGTATCTTTCAGCGGACCACCATCGGGCTCGGTGACGATAAGACGATCGACCAACAGACCCACGGTGATGAAGTCGCGGTAGATCAGGCCGTCGGCGATGGCTCGAATCTCGGTTGGCACCGCAACGTCGATGCTGTGGATCAATTCACGTACCGGCATGGTGGAGAAAACATAGTCGGCCGGGATGGTGTGCGAAACACCCTGGGCATCGACGGCGTCCACTGAAACCACACGGGCGCCTTCCACGTGCAGTTTGCCGGCACGCCAGCCCATGCGCACTTCGCCGCCCTTTTTTGTCACAAGGCCGGCGACGTATTCCCAGAGTTGGCCAGGTCCGTATTTCGGGTAGAGAAATTTCTCGATGAGCGAAGTCTCGGTGCCCTTCTGTGCAATATCATCGGGCTTTTTGGGGCTGAATGCCTTTTTGAGGAAGTGGGCAATCGCGGTGCGCAGCGAAAGTCCCTTGATCCGCTGCGCGCCCCATTCGGCGCTGATCTGGTCGCAGGGTACGCCCCACACTTTTTCGGTATAGGACTTGAAGAATGTCAGGTAGAGCTCGTTGCCGAAGCGGTTGATGAGAAAGTCTTCAAGCGTCTTCTCATTCCGCCGCGGGAAAAGTCTTGCGCGCAGATAGCCGACGCCGATTTTGAGCGTGCGCCAGAAGCCAAGTTGGCGCAGCGTTTGGGCATTCAGAGCAAGCGGATAATCGAAGAAGCTGCGCAGAAAATAGATGCGGCTCTTGCGTGGCCGCACCAGCATCACCAGGTCAGGATCGGATGCGGCGTCAGCACCGGTGATGATCGGGCGTTCCTGGTTCTGGTAGCGGATGGTGTGGAACCCCGAGCCGTTCTCGGTGGAGGCAATCGGCATCAGCTCCGTCCACCATTCCATGACGCGATCGGCCTTGGAAAAGAAGCGATGTCCGCCGATGTCCATGCGATTGCCCTCGTAGCGGATGGTGCATGAGATGCCGCCGATGCGCTCGGTGGCTTCGAGAACGATAGGACGTACGTCAGAGCGGCGCAGCAACTCGAGGGCAGCGGTGAGGCCGGCAGGGCCAGCTCCGATAATCACAGCGGTTTTCATGCGCAGAGGGTTAACGTCATCGAGCCACGCGTGGCAGGGTAAATTATGGGGTCCGGCAGATGAGATGCGCCGGAGCCACGTCAGGGAAACTCATGTCCTTCCTATGTTCGCGTCTGAAGCGGCGCAGAGCAACAGAAAGTTGCCGCCACCTGTTGCACCTGAGGCACCTGGAACAGCCCGCTAGCTGGGCGTAATGATTTTGCCGGTCCCGCCGCATGCCTCGCATTCTTCGTACTGCAGAAGATCTCCGTTCCAGCCGATGGCCTTAAAGCCGCTGCCGTTGTCGTTCAGGCTGATTCCGGTCGCGGCGCACGCCGGGCAAAGCCCGTGAGCATGGCAATAATCACGGTACGTGGATGGCCTGCCGGCCGCCGCCTCTTTCGCGCGCCAGTCTCTCGCCTCATTCCACCTCTTCTGGCCTGCCAGATATCTGGTCAGGTATTCGCCGGTAAAAGAAACACCGCGTGGCATGAGAGCTGACCCCTCGCGAAATTCCAGCTTACCTCTGGACAGGCCCGGAATGGACAGCTTTGACGGCACTCTGCGAAGAAGTTGCGCCGGAGAGAGTTTCCCAGCCGCGGCGAGAGAGATCCCACCAGATCAGATACCCTGCGATGGCGGCGGCCGCCAGCAGGGCGGTCGCGGTGAGCCACGCTCCGAAGATCAGCTTACCAATCCCGAACAGGCAACCGTAGACAAGAATGCAGCCGAGAATTGTGTCGAAAGCGTTGGCGCGAAAGTCGCGCACCGGCGGCAATTCCGGCGCCTGCTGTGCGATGCGCTGCCATCCGTGGACCGTCGGATGGACGCGGCGATAGAAGGCGAGAAGAGTCGCCTCGGGCTCGGCTGGGGTGAAGAAGGTGGCAAGAATCCAGGCGACGGTGGTGACTCCCGCGGTAATAAGCGTGCTCTTGGCGAAGACAACGACATCGCTGCCGGCGAAGTGAACGTGGGAGAGCAACAGGGTGACGACAGCGGCGACGATCATGGCGGAGATTTCGCTCCAGGCGTTGATGCGCCACCAGAACCAGCGCAGCATGTAGACGGCGCCGGTGCCTGCACCGAGGTTGAGCACCAGCTGCCACCCTGCGCCGATGGAGGTGAGACGGCTGGCGACGTATCCGCTGCACAGAACGAGAAAGACGGTGATGATCTTACTGACGAGCACATAGTGATGCTCGCTGGCCTTGCGAACGATGAAACGGCGGTAGAGATCGCTGACCAGGTACGATGTGCCCCAGTTGAGTTGCGTGCCGATGGTCGACATGTAGGCTGCGAGGAAGGCTGCGATCATGAGGCCACGCAACGCGGGGGGCAGAAAATCGCGCAGCACCATCACGTATCCCTGCTGGGGATTGGCCGTGTATGCAGCGCTGGGATGCAGGCCGCCGTTGGTGGAATACATTGCCAGGGCGACCAGGCCGGTGACGATCCACGGCCACGGGCGCAGCGCGTAATGTGCGATGTTGAACCAAAGGGTCGCGCCAAGAGAATGCTTTTCGTTTTTCGCGCTGAACATCCGTTGTGCAACGTAGCCGCCGCCACCGGGTTCGGCTCCGGGGTACCATGCTGCCCACCACTGCACGCCGATGTACATCAGAAACGTCAGGACGGGCAGGGTCCATAGATTGTTGGTAGCGAGGCCGGCATGGAAATCCGGCAGGAACGAGAGGATGTTCGACGTGGGATGACCAGCGGCCCGAGTGGCGCTGCCGACAACGGAGAGGCGCAGGCGGAGCGCGGACATACCGCCAATGCGGGCGACCGCCACCCACGCGAGGACGACGATCATCGCCATCTTGAGTGCGAATTGAAATAAATCGGTGACGAGCACGCCCCATAAGCCGCCGAGGAACGTGTAAAGGCCGGTAAAGGGAACCAGGATGAAGATGCAGATGAACAGTGCGGTATGGCGGGGCTCGCCGAGGGTGTAATGCAGAAGCGTGTGACCGCCCAGCGAAAGCGTGAGCACCCTTCCCTGAGCAATAACCGAGCCGAGTGTAACAGCGATGATGTCGACCATGGCGCGCGTCACCCAGCCGAGGATGAAGCAGTTCATCATCAGCCCGAGGTAGATGGCTTTGAACCCGCGCAGAAAAGCGGCGGGACGACCGCTGTATCGAATCTCCACCAGCTCGACATCGGTGAGGATTTCAGCGCGGCGCCAGTAGCGCGCGAAGAAAAAGACCGTCGTCATGCCGGAAAGGCAAAGACTCCACCAGATCCAGTTGCCGGAAATACCTTGTGTGGCCACCAGCCCGCAGACGAAGAGCGGCGTATCCGCGGCGAAGGTCGTGGCGACCATGGAAGTGCCGGCGAGCCACCATGAGACGTCACGACCCGAGACGAAGAAATCCTCCGTTGAGCCACTCGCTTTGCTGCGGTAGTAAAGGCCGATCAGCAAATTGAAAAGCAGGTAGGCCGCGATGACGAGCCAGTCGAGATGAGTCAGAGGCATGAAGTTCCTGTGTGCCGGGGTTGCACACCAGTATAGACAGCGACGCCAGGCGAGGGGCGCGTGCAAAGACGGCGCGACTATAGCACTCTGAGTCGATTGCAACCGCGTTGAGCGGGCCCACAAATTGCTCTACGTGGTGAGCGCGTGCTCTTGATCATCCGTCGATTGCGCCCCAACAGGATGCATGAGGCCTCCGCGCGAAAGGCGATACCGGCGACCTCGCCACAGAATCGTGCTGCCCAGGTAGCTCGCGGCCCAGCAACAGAAGCCGAGGAAGTCGCGCACGGGATAGAGCAGTATCGCTCGCAGCAGATGGCGTTCGCGCACCGCCCGGGATCCAACCAACGCAGCCAGGATTATGCGATTCGCGATGCTGTACGCCAGCAGCGAAAGACCGAGAAGGGGTCGATGCATCGCGATAGCGGCGAGACACGCCAGCATTCCGAAGGGAACGCTGAAGGTGAGGGCAGTTCCCAGATGGCCAAGCGGACGAGAGAAGCGCGTGGATTTCATCCAGCGCGTCTGATGCCGCAGAGACGCGGTGAAGCTCAGGTTGAGGATGATGTGATCGATGACGTGATGCGAAAGCATCACTGTCTTCCCCTGAGCAGCGACCTGGGCGCCCAGAAGAAAGTCGTCCGAGCAGTAAGGGCCGAGCACGCCAAAGCCCCCCATCTGCTGCACGCAACTGCGGCGCACCGCCATGGTCGGCCCGAGAGCGAATTTCATGCCCTCCAGAAGATTGGCAGTGAGGACGCCGGAAGTCATTTCCACCGACATTCCGGCAGCCTCCAGTTTCGACCAGAGCCCGTGATCGGCAACGCCGCGATAGAGGCAGGTGACCGCTCCGACCTGCTCGTCGGCAAAGGGTGCGACCACTTCGCGAACGTAATTCGGCGCGACACGCACATCGCTGTCGCTGATGATGAAGATGTCGTGCCGCGCGGCTGCGTCCATCAGCTCCAGCGACGAAACCTTCGCGTTGACGTAGGTCGCTTCGCCGGTGGAGAGAAATCGCACGGGAATATGTGGATAGCGCGCAGACACACGACGAGCAATCTCCAGGCCCGCATCGGTGGCAGAGCGCGCGCAGAAAAGGATTTCAAAGCCGGGATAATTCTGGTTGAAGAAGGACTCGATGTGCGCTTCAAGATTGGGCTCTGCGCCATCAAGAGGCTTCAGCAGACTGACCGGCGGTGCAAACAAATCAGCCGGTTGATCCGGACGCCGCCGGAGAAAGCGCAGAAGCCCCACAAGCGTGAGGACCGCAAAGATTGTCGAAGTCAACAAACCCAGGAGGCCGAGATCGAACAAAATCCGAATCATAAGTACGCCTGAAATTGGATGCTGCGCAGGCCTCTCGACTCCTCGGCTGCCTCTAAGAGACTATCGTAAGCTGATCCGGGCCAAAACTTACACCACACTGAACTTCGCGTCCTCGCGCATCCAAAGCGCCAGCTGGCGGAGCAGCCAGACGTTGCGTTCGAACAACGTGGTGGCATAGTGCAGGGCAGAAGTATGGTTGGTACTGCCAGCCTGCTGCAGGCCGTGGCGGCTGCGCAGCTCCTCCATCATGCCGCTGCGATCATCGGTCATGTTCACCAGGATATCGATCTCCAGATCCCCTGGCGATTCAAGCGCGGCGAGGGCTGAGTAAAGAATCGTGTCCAGCGACTCAATGAGGAGATTCGCCAGCTCCTGGCCAGCGAGTCCCGTCAGAGTCTCGGCGAAGAGGTAGACATTCTCCTCCAGGGCGCGCAAGGTGCTCTCCTTGCGCTGGAACGAGATGGCGCGCGCCGCCAGATCGGTGGCGATGGGCATCTTGAGCAGCGCCTCAAGAAATTCTGCGATGTGACGGCCCAGCTGCGTTACTGCCGCATGCAGCGGCTTCAGGTTGGAAGCATCTCCCCGGCGTGCAGTGTCGATATACCGTCCGAGCACACTAACCGCACGCATCTGCTCGAGCGCCACCAAATCCAAAGCGGTTTCCGGAGAGTTGAGCGAGTTGTGCTGGATGTAGATCGGACTGGAGAAGTCCTGCTCGGGCGTGGGTGGCCATAATTTTGCCAGTCCTCTGGGCGCCCAGCGGAGACCGGCCATTGCCGTTGCAGCAACGGTCATGTTCAGCGCCAGGTAGGCGTAGGCCATCCGTTGCGAAATGGATGTGCCGGGTGCATGCACCGCGGCCATGAGGAGCGGCACGTGGGTCAGGCGTTCCGCGACCAGCAATGCGCCAATCAGCAGCCCTCCAGCGCAGTTCGTCATGGCCTGGTACATGGCGATCTGGCGCGGCACACCGACCATATTGCCGGAAAGCATCCAGGTCGCCAGTGCCGAACCGAGTCCAAGCCCCGCGATGACCATCATGGCCGGAAAGTCCCCCAGCTGGCCGCCGCGGTTGATCGTGACCACGATCGCCGCGACCGCTGAGGAAGAATGGATAAATGAGCGCAGCAGCATGCCCAGCAGAAATGCGGTATAGGGCCACCGCGCGAAGAAATTCGTGACATGGACAAACTGCGCGGACGACGCCAGTGGCTGGAAAGCCTGCTTCATCATTTCCAGGCCGAGAAAGAGCAATCCGACTGACATTCCGCTGGCGACTGCGGGTTTCCACGTCTTCGCCAGTTTGAAAGCCAGAATCAGTCCGGTGATGCCGATCAGAAAGAGGATGGACACATGCAGATCCGACGCAGCGATGAAGACCAGAAGCGCCGTGCCGATGTTGGCGCAGGCCAGCACGATGAGCGCCCGTGAGATCGGAAGCAGGCCCGTCGATACCATGCCGGAGAGAATGAACGCGACGACCGACGCACTCTGCGTGATCGCGCCCAGCGCCGTGCCCACCAGTCCCGCCATCACGGGCCGATGCGTGAGGCGGCCCAGCACCTGGCGAAAGCGCTGCCCGCTCATTTGGCGCAAATTGTCCGAGACTCCGCTCATGCCGGAGAAAAAAAAGGCGAGTCCGGCAAGATAGAGCGCAAGCAGTTCAAGCATGGGCGCATGCATCATACCAGCGGGCCTGCAGTTTCATGATGAAAGCGCGTGGCCGGTGCGGCGCCCATCGCCACGAGTGGTAAGTTAGTTCGGTATGGCCGAGCCGAATGGCTGCTCATGCGCGGAGAATCGATGAACCGACGGCAGTTTGTCACGAAAGGATCGCTGGCCGCTGCGCTGGCACTGACGCATTCACCGCTCCGGGCGAATCTGGGTTCAGATGCGTAGGATGAGCACGCAGCACGCACCTTCACAAGCGACGACGCAGGCCTGACCCAGGTTTACGACGCCGCGCTGGCAACTTTGCGCGCCAATGTTGTGCATCTGCCGGCAGCGCTGGTCTTTCTCGACTTTCTGTGGAGACCGTCCGGCGTGCGCCAGCAGGATGACCGGATCGAGTGGAATATCTGTCCGCCTGCATCGCAAGGCCGATCATCGTTTGTCGCGAAGATCGGGACGGTGACGGCCGAGCTGATTTACGACGGACCCCACGCCGAACTGCGCTTAGCGGGCAGGCTGATTGCGCAGGCGTCAGGAACGGTGCGGCTGCTGACCATGCCCAGTGGCGAACTGCGCACTGCGATTGGGATTTCTGAAAACGAATCCGTCATAGCCCTGCAAGTTCAAGGGCGCCCCAAACGAACACTGCGCATCGGGCCCAATCAGCGTCTCGATTTGCGGGCCACACAGTCTCCGGGAAGCGGCGTGTCCCAAACCTTATACTGGCTTCAACAATGACTTCCTTCCTACCTGTCGACGAGCAGCTGGACCTGCTGCAAAAAGGCGCTGCCGAAATCATCCGTGTCTCCGATCTTCGCGACCGGCTGGAAAGGTCGCGTCAAAGCGGCGTTCCGCTCCGCGTCAAGGCTGGGTTCGATCCCACTGCGCCCGACCTGCATCTGGGCCATACCGTGCTAATGCGTAAGCTGAAACACTTCCAGGATCTCGGCCACACCGTCATCTTCCTCGTCGGAGACTTCACCTCGCTCATCGGCGATCCCTCGGGCCGCAACGTCACACGCAAGCCGATGACCCGCGAGCAGATCAACGAAAACGCGAAGACGTACACCGATCAGGTATTCCGCATCCTCGATCGCGACAAGACAGAAGTTCGCTTCAACTCCGAGTGGCTCGATAAGCTCGGCTTCGAAGGCATGATTCGCCTCGCCTCGCACTTCACGGTGTCGCAGATGATCGAGCGCGACGAATTTCACAAGCGATTCCAGGAAGAAAAACCCATCGCCCTGCACGAGCTCCTTTACCCGCTTTCCCAGGGCTACGACTCCGTCGCGCTCAAAGCCGATGTTGAGCTCGGCGGCACAGATCAGAAGTTTAACCTCATCGCCGGACGCGAGCTGCAGCGCAGCTACGGCCAGGAGCCCCAGATCGTCCTCATGACGCCGATCATCGAAGGCCTCGATGGGATGCAGAAGATGTCCAAGTCCTACGGCAATGCCATCGGCATCCACGAGCCGCCGCAGGAGATGTACGGCAAGCTCATGTCGATCAATGACGAGATGATGTGGCGCTACTGGACGCTGCTCACCGATCTGCGGCAATCGGAGATCGACCAGATGCGCGCCGACGTGGTTTCCGGTGCTCTCCATCCGATGGAAGCTAAGAAGCGCCTCGCGCGCACCATCGTTGCGGGTTTTCATTCGTCGGATTCTGCGCAGGCTGCGGGCGAAAACTGGGCGCGCCAGTTCCAGCAGAAGAGCGACGACCTCGAAGGCCTGGAAGAAGTGCGGATCCCCTACGCCGACATCGCGGCGCCGTCGGCAAACGGAAACCTGCAGATCCGTGTTCCGAAGCTACTCGTCCGGGCGGGCCTCGCCCAATCGGGCTCCGAAGCGACGCGCAAACTGGCAGAGAACGCCGTCCGCATCGACGGCGAAACCGTGACTTCTCCCACGATCGAAGTCGCCGCGCTGCCAGCCCGCATCACTCTTCGCGTGGGCAAGCGCGCAAAGATCGCCGCCATCGAGTAGTTTTACCGGATCACCTTCAGCGCGGCGCGGAATAACTCGTCGAAATCCTCGCCCGCCGCCTTGTTTTTTTCGATTGCCGCCTCAATCGCCTTCTGCGCGGCCGGCCGCTGGTAGCCGAGGTTGACGAGTGCCGACAGCACGTCCTCCGCAGCCGGAGCCAGCGGCCGCGCCGCCGGAACCGCTACCGCAAGATCCTCCAGTTTGTCCTTCAGCTCGACCACCAGCCGCTCCGCCAGCTTTTTCCCGACGCCCGGAATCAGTGTCAGCGTCGCATGATCCTGCGCACGAATCGCCTCCACCGTTCGCTCCGGATTCAGTCCGCTTAAAATCGTAATGGCCAGCTTCGGCCCCACGCCTGACACCGTGATTAACCGCTCAAACAGCCGCTTCTCGTTGCGATCGAGAAATCCATACAGCGCCAGCGTGTCTTCCCGCACGTGCGTGTAGACGTGCAGCGCGACCTCGCCGCCTTCCTTCGGCAGCGCCGTGAACGTCGGCACGCTGATGGTCACGTCGTAGCCCACGCCACCGGCTTCGACAATGGCCTGCCCCGGTTGCTTCGAGAACAGCCGCCCACGCAGATGTGCAATCATTTCGGACTCAATCTCACGTTCACCAATCTACCTCTACGCAGGCCTACTTCTTCATGCTGGTTTGTGGATAGATCGCAATCCTGTGGGTCCGCAGCTCAGCCTGGAGCAACTGGCCGCTGGACTGCGAGGTAAGCACCATCGATTTCCCGATCGGCATGTGGCACTCGATACATTTGCCGCGAATGGCTTCCCCCATCTGTTTGAATCGTCCGCAAGCATGCACGTCGTGACAGCTCAGGCAGTGCCTGGAAAATGCATCTGCGTTCTCCTGCGTCCGGTGCACGTCATGGCAGGTCGAGCAGGTGAGCTTGCCGGAAGTGAAACACTTGCTGCTCTCGAGTGCGCCCACCTGGTTGCCATGCACATCCACCGGCACATTCGCCGGGGGCGCCGTGATCTTCAGATAATCGGTGATCTCATCGCCCGGAAGGTACGTCATGGTGAGTCCAATCGTCAGCGCCGGGCCCGAGTGGCACAGCGCGCAAAGGCCCATCTGGCGATCCCGTTGCAGCCGTGCCGGATTCACGATGGCAATCTCCGCCGAGCCGTCCGCCGGTGGATTCGCGCCACGCTCCCGCTCCACATGCTCGCGTCCAGGCCCGTGGCACCGCTCGCAACCGATCGGGAGCACCATGCTGTCCCGCTCGTACCGGTTATCCGGAGGCGCCAGCGATTTGAACCAGCTCACATGGCATTCCAGGCACCGCGGTTCGATGGGCCGGTTGAAACGCACGCCACCGTCGGGATAACCAGGGCTGTTGATCCACGCGTGGGTCCACGTCCAGTACGAGACAGGCAGCTCGAAGAGTTCGTCGCCCTTCCAGTACAGGTACGTCTGCCCATGCCGTCCCGATCCGACAACCACATCGAACTTCTCCGCTCGCCCGGTCAGGTTCTGCGGATCGCGAATGTCCACTGCGCTCTGGAAGAATCCATCGTCTGCAGCGATCATCGCGAAGATGAGGTCAGGATTCGGCGTCCGCAGCACGTTCTTTCCCGGCGTGAAGTTGCCGAGGATCGTCTTTTTGCTCGGCAGGCTGGAGTCGAGATAGTGCGGCGTCGCAAAGAAGGTCTTCGCTCGCTCCTCATGGCAGGTGGCGCAGACCGCGTCGCCCGCATAAGCACTTGCAGGAGGAGGAATCCTCGCTGTGGGGCTCGCGGACGGCTGGGACGCAGGCACCGCTGACGCCTGCGGCGCTGTTGGCTGCGCTTTGATCGTACCGGCGAATGCGAGCAGGACCACGAGGTTGCAGATTCCGCGCCGTGCAGCCGACTCTGAGGGAGGACGCGTCATTCGTGTGGCGGCGAAGTCGTATGGGTCCACTGGTCTACCCAGTCGTTCACCGTCTTGTACCAGAGCTGCGAGTTCTGTGGCTTCATGATCCAGTGACCTTCATCGGGGAAGTACAGCATCTTCGACGGCACCTTCATCCGCTGCAGTGTATCGAAGAGCTGATAGCCCTCCGAAACATCGAGCCGGTAATCGAGCTGGCTGTGGACGACCAGCGTCGGCGTCTTAAAGTGCGTCTCCGCCAACATTGGCGACCACTCGCGATAGAGCGCCCGGTTCGTCCAGGGCGTTCCCTTGAACTCCCACTCGTTGAACCACAGCTCTTCGGTTGTGCCCCAGGCCGATTCGGTGTTGAACATCCCATCGTGGCTCACGATGCACTTGAAGCGGTCGGTGTGGCCCAGCACCCAGTCTGCCATGTAGCCGCCATAGCTCGCGCCCATCGCGCACTCCCGCATCTTGTCGATGAAGGGATAACGCTGCTCGGCGTAATCGAGCCCGCGCATCAGGTCGATGTACGGCTTGCCGCCCCAGTCACCGTTCACGCGATCGACAAACGCCTGGCCGTAGCCGGTTGAACCGCCGGGATTGATCATGACGACGACGTAGCCGTTCGCGGCAAACAGCTCCGCGTTCCAGCGGTAGCTCCAACTGTCGCCCATGGCGCCCTGCGGGCCGCCATGGATCACGAACTTCACGGGATACTTCTTGCTCGCGTCGAATCCAGGCGGGCGGATGAGGAAGCCCTGGACTTTGACGTTGTCGATGGAGGGGAACCAGAAGGATTCCATCTTTGGAAGGTCGAGCTGATCGAAGAGTGCATCGTTGAGATGGCTCACCTGAGTTGACACCGCATTCGTCAGAGGAGCGGCGTCAGCACCTGGCCTTCCCACTTGATCGGGTGCCGATCCCGGTGAAAACCTCCTCGAAAAAGCGGAATATTCAGTTGAATAGAGGCCCGTGATGCTGAATACTTCGGACGGTCGACCAACGGTCATCATCGACGCAATCAGTGTTGTTCCGTCCGGCAGCGGCGTGAGGCCCGAGTATTCTCCGTGGGCGGTTTCTTGGATGAGGCGGCCGCTCGGAATCGAAACCGCGAACACGGGTTCCTGCCCAACATCCCCGGCCGCAAAAAAGATAGTCTTCGAATCCGGCCCCCACGCCTCCTCGTCCACCCAGCGATCGAAATTCGGCAGCACCTCGCGAATGGTTTTCGTCTCCCGGTCATACACCACGAGCCGGAAGCGATCGCTCTCGTACCCGGCCCGCTTCTGCATCCGCCACGCGATCCACTTTCCATCCGGCGAATACCGCGGCGTGAAATCCCCGCCGGGGCTGGTTGAAATCTTCACCGGCTGAGCTTCGGTGTTCGCATTTCCCAGGTCGTCGAAGAGTCGCAGCGTAAAAATATCCACATTCGTGCTCAGCGCGGGATCGTCGACTTTCTTCTCTTCGAACGCAATTCCCTTTCCATCCGGAGAAAAATCCCATCCATCAGGCTCTCCCAAAGAAAACGGCGGCACATCGTGCGTATCGCCCGGATTCAAGTCGCGAAACGACCCGTCGTCGGCCAATGCGAAAAACAAATGGCTGCGCTTGTCATCCGTGAACGCGTTCCAGTGCCTGTAAAGCAGCGCCGTGAAGATCTTCGCCTTCACCTTCGACTGTTTCTGCACGTCATCCCGCTTCTTATCGCACGCGTCCTCATCCGCGCCGGACTGTCCCGTCGCGCTGCACTCCGGATAGACCGACGACGTGAACAAAAGGTGCTTCCCATCGGGAGACCAGGTCACGTTATCCGCCTCGGTGCTGATGTGTGTGAACTGGTGGGGCTCGCCCATGGTCCCCGTGGCTGTATCAAACGAAGCCAGCCAGACTTGCTGGCTCCCATCCCGCGCGCTAAGAAAGGCGATATGCTTCCCATCCGGAGAAAATCGCCCCCGGCTCTCGCCCGCCGACGAAGCCGTGAGCGGCTTTTCTTCACCGCCGGCAACCGGCACAATCCACAGGTGCGACGTCTTCGTGTTCTTCTCCAGATCCACGTCCGTCGCCGAGAACAGCACCCACTTCCCATCCGGCGAAACGGCAAGATCGCCGAGCCGCCGCATCTTCATCATGTCTTCGAAGGTCATCGGACGCTTGCCGCTGGCCGGCGGTGGCTCCTGGCTGGCCTCGTTCTGTGCGGCAGCCGGAGTCTGCGCTCCCACCGTCAAAGACGCCAGCAGCGCGGCCGCAATCCACAATGGTCCCCTCATCGTTTTCCTCTCGATCGCAACGGACTATCCTAAACCGCGTGTGACCTACACCGCCCGCGTGGGCGCGTTCATCGCCGCCGAGCTGTGCGGCAGGGCTTCACCATCCATCGCCGGTTCTGAATGGTCTTCGGGCTCAGCAGCGGGCAGCTCAATCACCACCGCAGCTCCGCGTGGATGCACATTGAGCGCGGAAATCTCCCCGCCATGCTCGCGGATGATCGAGTAGCAAATGCTCAGTCCCAATCCCATGCCCTCGCCCTGGTCGCGCGTCGTATAGAACGGGTCGAAGGCACGTCCTGGCTGCGCAAATCCTGGCCCATTATCCGTAAACGTCACCTGAACGCTGTGCCCAATCGGCGTCGCCTCCACCGTCAGCCGCCGCTCGACGCCGTCCGGTGAATCATTCATCGACCCCATCGCGTTCTTCACGATCTGGAGAAAGACCTGGCGCATTTGATCCCCGTCCGCCTTCACCCGCGGCAGATCTTCGGGAATTCGCAGTTGCAGATCGATGTGCGCGCCATCCAGCTCGTGGCGCGCCAGCCGGTCGATATCGCGCAGCAGCAGATCGATCGAAACGGGCCCGCGATTGCCCGGAGAAGCTTTCCGGAACCGGATCAGGCTCTCGATGATTTGTTTCATCCGCCGCGCCTCATTCAGAATGACGAGCGCCTGATCGTGAATCGCCCCCTCGTTGTCCGTCATTAGTTCTGCATAGCCGGTAATCACGGTGAGAGGATTATTTAGTTCGTGGGCCACCCCACCCGCCAGCTGTCCCAGTCCCGCCAGCCGCTCCGCCTGCAGCAGGCGGCGCATCAGGATCTGATGTTCCCGCGCTGTTCCGATGCGTGCAATCAGCAACTCCAGCGGCAGCACATCCTCCGTCAGCAGCGGCTGATCGGGCTCGCGCAGACCGGTCAGCAGCAGCGCGCCCAGCAGTTCCTGATCGCGTCCGCGGATGGGAATCGCATGCGTCTGGCAGAAGTTCATCTGGAGCAGTTCGTCGCCGGGTTCCATCAACGGCGTCAGATCCAGCAGGATCAAGTGCCCGATCTGCAGTGTGTAGAGCCTTTTCTCGCTGATCTCCTTCACCTTCTCATCGGGGGTTCGCCGCGCCATGGCGTCCAGCGCCTCTGCCAGCGCGCCCTCGATACCCGCGCGGCCCGCCAGATGGAACCGGCCCCCGTGACCGCGCACGATGATCGACGCCTGGCTGAACCGGCTCGCCCCGGTGATCGCCTCACAGATCGGATCGTACTGGCTGCCGTCTTCCTCAAACGGCATCGCCTCGAGGAAAATCTCCGTGTACTTCTCCATTTCCTCCCGCGCGCGCCGGTCCCGCAGTTGTGCTGCTTTGTTCGACGCGATCTCATCCTCCAGCACCAGGACGATCATCCCGACCGCCGCAATCACCTTCATCAGGTTCAGGGCCCGCACCAGCAGGACGGGCGCTCCTGCCGCCCCCATCAGCGGGACCAGCATCACCGGCAGCGACCACGCCACCAGTCCCCCAACCGTAAACACAACCCCCGCGCTGACGCGCTGGAACGCGATAGCAAACAGCAGGGCCGTGACCAGCAGGATGCTGCCTTGCATCAGCGCCAGCACGCCGGCGTATCTTCCCTGGAGCGTGAGCCAGACGCCGACTCCACCCACGGCGGCGACCAGCAACAGGCCCAGCCATACCGGCAGGAGATGCTTCTTGAGGCTCCAGCCCGCTCCGGCCAGAAGCGCCGCGAACACACACACCACCAGAAGGGCTCGTATGCGCGGCCCCGGCGCAGGATCGATCGACGCAACCACCGTAAACAGAATCAGGGGCGCGGCTACAGCCACGACGCAGGGAATACGGAATCTCCTGCCGAAATGCTGCGGGGCCATCGATCCGAGGAACATGATCGCCGCCATCAGCATGCTGACGCGGGAAACCGCCAGCCACATCCCTGCCTGCTCCCGCCCGAAAACTTCCATCTCCAGCTGGATCGCCGCGAACATCCAGCCCACCAGCCAGAGCAGCTGCCGCCTTCGCGCTGTGGGTGCTTCGCCGGCCCTTACCCGCAGCGGCGGTAGCGACCGCCTCTGCAGCCACAGCGCCCCGAACACCGCGACCAGCACGAACAGCAGAATCAGCGTCGGCGCCCTGTAGAGATCCATGGTGAGCAGTCGCTCCGGGGAGATGTCCCGAGTTTAGTCGTTTCGCCAGCCTCGTGAAAATGAACAAGTTGGTGCGCACCGATTTTTCGGCGGTGGGCTCGCGGCCCCTGATTTTCTTTTCCTGTGCCCGAACCCCTTAACCCGCGTTGCTTCCGCTGCGTCTATCCTGATGAACAGGAGCCGCATCGTGTCTTTCTTCGTATCCCGCCGCTGGATCCCAGCCCTTCTCGTTGCACCCATGATGCTGCTCACTCCACTCGCGCTGCGCGCCCAGGCTTCCTACACCTCCATGCCGCTCGACCAGGGATTCGGGCCGCTCGACCAGACCCAGCCCGAGATTCCGGTGCAGCAGATCATCACCGAGTTCACCGCGAAAGAAGCCGTTTTCCGCCAGGCCCTCAACAACTACACCTGGCAGCGCAGCGTCCGGGTGGAGACCGTGGATGACGACGGCAAAGCCGACGGCCAGTATTACCAGGTCGTGGACATTGCTTTTGACGACGAGGACCGCCGCACCGAGCGCGTGCTGGACGCGCCGGCCAACACCCTCACCCGCGTCATGATGTCGCCCGCCGACTTTTCCGACATTGAAGAACGCCTGCCCTTCGTCCTCACCACTGAGGACGCCCCGCAATACGACGTCACCTATGTCGGCAAGCAGAAGATCGACGAGATCGACACCTGGGTCTTCGACGTCAGGCCCAAGGTCATTGAGAAAAAGAAGCGCTATTTCCAGGGCCGTATCTGGGTCGACCAGAAAGAACATCAGATCGTCGTCACCAACGGCAAAACCGTCCCCGACGATGTGCGTCCCGGCCATGAAGACCTGTCTATGCCCTTCGTGACCTATCGCCAGCTCGTCGATGGAAAGTATTGGTTTCCTGTGTATACCCATGGCGATGGTGTTCTGCACTTCGCCGCGGGACACGGCTATCTGAGCCAGGACGTCCACATGCGCGAGACGCTGAAGTACACCAACTACCACGAATTCCACACCAGCATCCGCGTTATTTATCAGGGTCAGGACATTACCGGCAATCCGCAAAAAACGCCGTCCGGACAAAGCCCGTCCTCACAAACGCCGCCGCCCGCAACCCCGTCAGCGGCACCAGCGAAGCCGCAGTAGACGCTGTCAAACCCGCCAGGTATCGGCACGCCAGCTGCGGATGCGCTCCTTGATCTGCTTGCGGTTCAGATTCTCGGCGAGGGCTTGGCCGGCCAGAGCGACCACTTCATCGTCGCCCGCAAACCGCAACCCAATCAGCTGATCCTCGCTCAGCCGGTGGATCTGCGCCTGCCATTCGGGCGGCGCAAGCGCCCGCAGCCGCAGCCGCTCCTCCAGCCGGATCACCCGATCCTGTACCTTCAGCGGATACCCCCGCACGCGCAACCACAGAACAATCAGCCCCAGCGACAAAATCAGCACCCAGGCGTGATCGAGGTTGCGCACCCGAACCAGGCTGACAATTGCGACGATCAGATTGATCACCACAATCAACCCTAGTGTCATAAACCACGCGTCGGTCCGGCCGTGGTTCTTCAGATTCTGCGGAGTTTTCTCGCTCATAAGTGTTCGGATTCTACGCTTGCGGGGCCTGGATTCCCGGATGTCCCCCAGCGCCTGCCGCTGTTCCCGGTCCGTTCCAACCCCCGCATTTCACTGTTGAGCCCCTTTGGTTCCCTCTCCGCTGGAACCCTTTGCCCTGGCCTTCTGCCCCTGGTACCATAGAACGAGCAATCTCACCGGATTCTGCCGCCCTATCGCGCGTGGCAATCCGCATCCCTCGGAGGAAATTTCTTGCCAGCACCCGAACGCTTTCTCTTTACCTCGGAATCCGTCACCGAAGGCCATCCCGACAAAATCGCCGACCAGGTTTCCGACGCTATCCTTGACGCCTGCCTTGAGCAGGACCCCTACAGCCGCGTGGCCTGCGAGACCCTTACCGCGACGGGCCTCGTCGTCATTGCCGGAGAAATCACCACCCGCGCGTATGTCGACTTCCAGGCGCTGGTCCGTGGCGTCGTCAGCGCCATTGGCTATGACAATGCTGTCTATGGATTCGATTCCAATACCTGCGCCGTGATCTCTACGATCAACAAGCAGTCCGGCGACATCGCCATGGGCGTCGACACCGGCGGAGCAGGCGACCAGGGCATGATGTTCGGCTACGCGACGAACGAGACCCCTGAGCTGATGCCCACGCCCATCTCACTGGCGCACAAGCTCACTCGCCGTTTGTCCGAAGTCCGCAAGTCCGGCAAGCTTCCTTACCTCCGCCCCGATGGCAAGAGCCAGGTCACCGTCGAGTACGACGCCAACCACAAGCCCGTTCGCATCGACGCCGTCGTCATCTCTACCCAGCACGCCGAAACCATCACGAACGAGGAACTCCGCGCCGACATTCTGAAGCACGTCATTCAGGCGGTGCTGCCGGCCAATCTTCTCGACGAAAACACCAAATACCACATCAATCCCACCGGGCGCTTCGTCATCGGTGGTCCAATGGGCGACACCGGACTGACCGGCCGCAAGATTATCGTCGACAGCTACGGCGGCATGGGCCGTCACGGAGGCGGCGCTTTCTCCGGCAAGGATCCGACGAAGGTCGATCGCTCCGCCGCATACGTCGCCCGCTATATCGCCAAGAACATCGTCGCTGCCGGCCTGGCCGAGCGCTGTGAAGTTCAGCTCGCCTACGCCATCGGCGTTGCCGAGCCGGTCAGCGTACGCGTCGAAACGTTCGGCACTGGCACAATCTCGGAGCCGGAATTGGTCGCCCTCGTTCGCAAGAATTTCGAGCTCACGCCGAAGGGCATCATCGAAAGCCTGAATCTTCGTCGGCCCATCTATCGCAAGACCGCGGCCTACGGCCACTTCGGACGTATCAACGAGCCCGACTTTACCTGGGAAGCGACCGACAAGGCTGCTGCTCTGAAGGAACAGGGCGCGAAGAAGGAAGCCGTCGCCGCGAAGTAATTTCTACTCCAAAACAAAAGGGCAGGTCCCTCAGACCTGCCCTTTTTCATGGATGGAAGCCAAAGTCCAGCCGGTCATCCTTCTGTCATTTCTCTTCCACGCGGGACGTTCCCGCATCATCACCCGTGTCCTGCCAGCGCGCTCCGCATGCATGGCACTCCCAGCTCTCGTTGCCCAGAGGCAAGGGCACTCCCACAAGCGTGACTGAAGCGAGCGCCGCTCTCCGATCCGAACCCAGAAACGAAATGTCGACGGAGCCACAGCGCGGGCACCGCGGCTGCACGAATTCCTCCTTCTCGCCGAAAGGAATTGCCTCCGGGACAGGCTGGTCCAAAACTTCCGCGGCCGCCGCAGCATCAGCCGCGTCCACCTGCAGACGGACGCCACCAACCAGGTTGGAATAGAACCAGTCCATACGAACCAGGTTCTCGTCACGAGTCCACGCTTTAATCCCAGCGGACTCCAGCAGCGACTGGGCGACAATCGCTTCCGACAGATCCCGCTAACGGCGCACCGTCACCACTTCGCGGGCTACCGGCTCCGCGTCTTCCGCCCGATCCTTGATGACCGGTGGTTCAAGCTGGCGGCGCGCAAATTCCGCCCGAAGCACCGTCTGCGCCTCCTCTGTCAGCGAATCGTACCCCTGTGCGAGCTCCATCAACTCAAGTTCGCTCATCGCCGCATAGCGCGTTGCCAGCTCTTCCCGTGCAGGCCCCATCGAAATCTCTCCTTACTCCACCGGTTCCATCCGCGCCGTGAAATGCCTCAGGAATGGCGCCTCATACGTCAGCCGCATCCCGCGAATCTTCTCGCGATTCTTCCAGACCTCCAGAATCACCTCGACCAGATAATCGATGTGGCTCTGCGTGTACACGCGCCGCGGAATCGCCAGCCGCACCAGATCCATCTGCGCTGATCCCGCGAACATCAGCGTTCCAATTTCCACCGACCGCACGCCGCCCTCGAGGTACAGCTCGCAGGCGAGCGCCACGCCGGGAAACTGCTCCGGCGGAATGTGCGGCAAAAAAGCCCGCGCGTCGAGATAGATCGCATGTCCGCCCGGCGGCTGCACGATCGGCACGCCAGCCGCAGCAATGTGATTCCCCAGGTACGCCGTCGAGGCGATCCGATACCGCAGGTAGTCTTCCTCCAGCGCCTCCTGCACACCCACTGCGATCGCCTCCAGATCTCGCCCCGCCAGGCCGCCGTACGTCGGATACCCCTCCGTCAGGATCAGCAGATCCTTTTCCTGTTGCGCCAGCTTGTCGTCATTCGTGCACAGAAACCCGCCGATATTCGCCATGCCGTCCTTCTTCGCGGACATGGTGCACCCATCACCATAGCGAAACATCTCCTGCGCAATTTCTTTCGGCGTCTTGTGCTCGTATCCCTTTTCGCGCAGCTTGATGAACCAGGCATTCTCGGCGAACCGGCACGCGTCGAAATAAAGCGGAATCCCTTCCCGCCGGCAAACCGCGCTCACTGCGCGCACGTTTTCCATCGAAACCGGCTGTCCGCCGCCCGAATTGTTGGTCACGGTGAGCATCACCACTGGAATCCGCTCGCGTCCCACGTGTGCGATCAGCGCCTCCAGCCCCGCCACATCCATATTCCCCTTGAATGGCGCCGCCAAGCCCGGCTGGCGCCCCTCCGCAGTGAGCAAATCAACTGCTTCTGCCCCGGTAAACTCCACATTGGCTCGCGTCGTGTCGAAATGTGTGTTGTTGGGCACCACCGAGTCTTTCCTGCACAGCACGCCGAACAGAATCCTCTCCGCGGCGCGTCCCTGATGCGTCGGGATCACATGCTTATAACCAAAAATCTCCTGAATCGAATTGCGAAAGCGGTCGAAGCTTCGGCTGCCCGCATAGCTCTCATCGCCTTCCATGATCGCCGCCCACTGATGGGTGGACATTGCCCCAGTCCCCGAATCCGTCAGCAGATCGATCAGCACATCGTCCGCGGGCAGCAGAAACATGTTGTAGTGCGCGGCCTTCAGCAGCTTCTCGCGCTGCGCGCGCGTGGTCCAGCGAATCGGCTCCACGCTTTTAATGCGAAACGGCTCGATAATCGTTTTGATGGGCACGTAAAACTCCGAGGGTTCGTGGAACAAATTCGTCGTCACGAAGTGTACAGGGACGGCTTGGCAAATCGGGGAACGGCGCACTCCGAAGGCTCGTTTTGCGCCGGGTTATCATGAACCTTCATCAGCAGCCCGGAATTCGGTCCCAACCCTGACATGAACATGCAACGCCTCGTCGCGTTCTTCGCCTTTTCTTTGGTCCCATTCGTCGCCATCGCTCAGGCTCCCTCGTCCATTACCCCCGAGCAGGCCATCGCGCGCGTCTTTGGTCCAGGTCTCGTCCAGTCCGGGTGGTTCGACCCAGCCTTCCTGGCCCAGGTTCCCATTGCGCAAGTCCAGGAGATCGTCGATCAATATGCCGGTCAGTCCGGAAAGTTCGAGCGCATCGAAAAATCCGACGAAGGCTACACCGTCATCCTCGAACGCGCCAGTTTTCCCGCCAAAGCCGCCCTCAACCCGCAGGGCCAGTTCACCATGCTTTGGTTCGGCAACGCCCAGCCGCTCCGCGCCTTGCCGCTCGAGGACAGCATCCAGCCCTTCAGCCAACTCCCTGGCAAAGTCGCCCTGGCCGTGATTGCCAACGGCACAACCCGCGCATCCCTGAATCCCAACCTGGCTCTCGGCGTTGGCTCCGCATTCAAACTCGCCATTATCACAGCGCTCAACGCCGAGATCGCCGCGAAAGAGCATCGTTGGGACGACGTCGTCTCCCTCAATCCCGCCTGGAAATCTCTGCCCAGCGGCGTCCTTCGCACCTGGCCCGACCAGACCCCGCTCACCATCGCCACACTCGCCAACGAAATGATCTCCATCAGCGACAACAGCGCAGCCGATGCTCTGCTTTCCATCGCCGGCCGCGACAACGTTGAAGCCATTGCCCCGCGCAACCGGCCTTTCCTCTCCACGCGTGAAGCCTTCACCCTCAAAGACCCCGCCAATGCGGGGCTGCTGGCCCATTATCGCGCTGCGGATCCAGCAGGCCGCCGCGCGCTGCTCCCGGAAATCGACAAGCTTCCTCTTCCCGATGCGGCCATCTTCGCTTCGGGCAAACCCGTCGCTACCGACATCGAGTGGTTCTTTACGCCGGTGGAGCTTTGTACTCTCATCGATGGCGTCCGCACCCTGGGAGCCATGCAGATCAATCCTGGCGTCGCCATAAAAAAGGACTGGCAGCAAATCGCCTATAAGGGCGGATCGGAGCCTGGGGTGGTCAATATGACCACTGCCGTTATCGCGAAGAACGGCCGCCGTTACTGCGTGAGTGCCACCTGGAACAACGACGCTTCCCTTGAAGACAACAGGTTCTTCACCCTCTACGGCGCGGTACTCAATTCACTGGCCGCCGAAGCGGCGAAGCAATGATGCGCGTCCCTGCGGGAGCCTACGGAGCATGAAACGTCCGAAACAGCAGCAAGCATCCTGTAAACGCCAGCAGAAGATAGGAAAGTCGATTCGCCACCAGGATGGCAGGTCGGATGTCGCCTTCGTAACGCAGCAGATCGTACCACTCGAACACCCACGTCTTGAGAATCCGCGTCAGCAGATACGACGGAATCAGAAGCGTCACGAACAGCGCCATGATCGCCCAGACCTGATTGTGGGTCCCCGCCCAGTCCGGAAACAGCTTGGTGCAAACCCACAGCGGGACGAACTGCATGTCGCTGAAGACGCCGGACTGGCCGCCCGGAAAATCGGCCCACATGTCCAGAATCTTGTAGACAAGCCAGGCCAGCGGAAACCCCAGCCCGGTCGTAGCGGCATTCACCGTGGCCACTGCAATCAGCGTGCGCATGATGGGCGGCTTCAGTCGTGCCTGCAGATAGATCATTTCAATAATGATTACCAGCAGCAGAAAAAACAGCATGGTATGGTACGTCACCGGCAGCATGGGGATGCCGGCGTCCGCGCGAGCCGTCGCCGGACAGCAAACCACCACGGCCGCCGCCAGCAGGACCCCGGCCACACTGCCCCTCATTTTCGGTAACATGGCCGGAATCATACCATCGGCTTAGCAGAGGAGAATTGCAACTTGAGTGTCAGCCATCGTGTCATTTCAGTTTCCTCCGCGGCGCTACTTTTCGCAGGAATCGGTGTCGCCCACTCGTCCGGTCCCACTCCGAAACGGCCCGCTCAGTCAGATCCGGCCCAGAGGCAGCCTGATATCGACTGGCCCGCGTACAACGGCAATATCAACGGCCAGCACTACTCCGCGCTCTCCCTCATCAACCGCAGCAATGTTTCCGAACTCAAGGTCGCGTGGCAGTATGACACGGGAGAAAAAGGCAACCTGGAAACCAATCCTCTGATCGTCGGACGCGTCCTCTTCGGCTACACATACTCAGGGAAAGTCATCGCCCTCGATGGCGCCACCGGCGCCCTGCTCTGGACCTTCGACTCCGGAGCCAAAAATAGCCAACCTTCGCGAGGCTTTGCCTGGTGGACCGACGGCAAGAATGCCCGCCTCTTCGCGGGCGTGCTGAACTACCTCTACGCGCTCGATCCAGCTACCGGCAAACCCATCCCCGGTTTTGGCGAAGAGGGCCGCGTCGACCTGCGTAAGGACCTGCGCGGCGACTACACCCAGCAATCAGTTGCTCTCACTACTCCCGGCATTGTCTACGAGAACCTCATCATCGTCGGCGGTCGTAACCCGGAAACCGAACCCTCTCCTCCCGGCGACATCCGCGCCTTTGATGTCCGCACTGGCATCGTGCGCTGGACCTTCCACACTATCCCGCATCCCGGCGAATTCGGCTACGACACCTGGCCGCCCGACGCGTGGAAAGACGCGGGCGCGGCCAACAACTGGGCGGGCATGACCCTCGACGCCCAGCACGGCATCGTCTTCGTCCCGACCGGGAGCGCAGTTTTCGATTTTTACGGGGGCGATCGCATCGGCAACGACCTCTTCGCTGACACGCTGCTTGCCCTCGATGCCGCGACCGGCAAGCGTCTCTGGCATTTCCAGGGCGTCCATCACGACATCTGGGACCGCGATTTTCCCGCGCCGCCCGCCCTCGTCACCGTCGAACGCGCGGGCCAGCGCATCGACGCCGTGGCGCAGACCACCAAACAGGGGGTCGTCTACCTTTTCGATCGCGTCACCGGATCGCCGCTCTTCCCGATCGAGGAACAAGCCTACCCGCCCAGCGAAGTGCCCGGCGAAAAAACTTCGCCCACCCAGCCCATGCCCCTGGTGCCGGCCCCCTTCGCGCGCCAGCGCCTGACCGAAGACATGCTGACCAACCGCACGCCCGCAGCGCACGACTGGGCTCTCCAGATGTTCCGGACTTTCCGCAGCGATGGCCAGTTCATCCCCTTCGGTGTCGATCGCCAGACCGTCGTCCTTCCCGGCTTCGATGGCGGCGCGGAGTGGGGAGGTCCCGCCATCGATCCTGCCACCGGTGTCCTTTACGTCAATGCTAACGAAATGGCCTGGACCGGCGGCCTGACCCCTTATAACCCGAATGCCGGCGCTGGCGCGAAAACCTATCAGGTCCAGTGCTCGATCTGTCACGGAGTCAATCGCGCCGGCTCGCCCCCTGCGTTTCCCTCGCTCTTCGGAGTCACCCAGCGGCTCACCGATGCGCAGATCGCCGAGATCATCACCCACGGCAGAGGGCGCATGATCGGCCTGCCCATCGACAGCGCCAAAATTGCCGAGCTGATCGACTACCTCAAATCCGCTGGCGCCGCTCCCTCAGAACACGCGCAGGAGACCATGCCCGGCGGCCCAAAAATGCAGTACGCCTTCACCGGCTATCGCAAATTCCTCGACCCTGACGGCTATCCCGCCATCGCGCCGCCCTGGGGCACGCTCAGCGCCATCGACCTCAACACTGGCGAATATCTGTGGAAGATACCGCTGGGAGAATATCCTGCGCTTACTGCGCAAGGCATGACCAACACCGGCTCGGAAAACTACGGCGGTCCCATCCTTACGGCTGGCGGTCTCCTCTTCATTGGCGCCACCTCGTACGACCGCAGATTCCGTGCCTTTGACAGCAGCACCGGCAAGCTCCTCTGGGAAACTGAGTTGCCCTTCGCCGCCGGAGCCACGCCGGCGACCTACTCCATTGACGGCAAACAATACGTCGTCATCGCGGCCAGCGGAGGACGCGATCCCAAATCGCCCACCGGCGGCGCCTACATCGCGTTCTCGCTGCCCTGAACTACACCGCGCGGCACATCCTGAGGCGTCGCAGCCCGCCTCAGCGCTCCGCCTCAGCCCATCCGAACGCGCCAGGAAAATGCTCGAAATCCGCTGGCTTGTCTCGCTCCAGATAGATCGAAAGGATGTCGAACCGCGTCTCGACGTGACGGTTCGGAAGTTGGCGCAGGTAATGACGTGCCAGCCGCCGCAGCACCCGCTGCTTGCGCGGGTCGACGGCCATTTGCGCTGGAGCGACTGCGCGCGTGGTACGTGTTTTCACCTCGACGAAACACAGCGTATCGCCCTGCCACGCGATCAGGTCGAGATCGCCCGGCGCGCGCGAGGAGTGCCAGTCGCGAGCCACCACGATGTAGCCTCGGCGCATCAGCCAGAAGAACGCCGCCCGCTCACCCTCGATGCCGGTCGTCAGGTGCGCGGCGCGTTCGGGCCGCCGGCGCGCGGCTGCCCGCTCGATGGCGTTCACCGCTGACTCCATCAGATTGACACGAACCCTGAGGAACATTGGCGCTATTGTGCGATGCGCAGCCCCGACTCGCAATAAACCTTCGTTACCGGGACGTCACCAAAGTCCTCAAACTGGCGCGACCGCCCAAACTGGCACCTCGACGGGACCGAACACCCAGGCGTGGCAGGGGTAAACCATAACCAGCTAAAAATAAACTACTTAACAGCAACGCGGGAATTGGGACTGCATGCCCGGTCGCGACCAGGGCTACTTCGACCAGGGCGGGACGACACCGGTCATGCGCGCATAGGCGACCAACTGGCCCATGTGCTCATTCGCGTGGATGAGGATGCGGAGGTACAGCAGTTGATGGCGAAGTCGCGGTCCTCAATATGGACTGCGATCCCTTCTTTGGATAGCCTTGCCAGAGGTATTCGAGGGCTTCAGGGAGGGTTTGGAGCCTGGTGGCGTGGTCGACATGGCCGGCGTTTTTCGCGAAGACAAATTGGTAGTGGTAATGTTTGGCGGCCAGGACGGCGGCCATTTTTTCGTTGGCGAGGACCCAGTCGTGCATGTCGTCGCGCATGGACGTTGGGGTTGTAGAGGTCGCGGTCGCCGACTTCCATCCAGATGCGGATGGGTTTGCGCGGGGAGTTAGGGACTAAGCTTATCGACGAAGCCCCACGCGCCGTGCGGAGTGTCGGGATTCCAGGGCCACTGCTGGTTGATCCATGTGCCGGAGTACGCGAGGACGCGGTGGTACCACTCGGGGTGATACCAGGCCATGATGAGCGAGACCGCTCCGCCGGAAGAGCCACCCATGGCGGCGCGGCCGTTGGGATCGTGGGTGAGGGTGACGCCGCATTTCGATTCGACGAGGGGGAGGACTTCGTTCTCGACCCACTCGGCGTAGCGGCCGGATATGGTGTCGTACTCGAGGCCGCGCTCGGAGCCCTGAGCGTCGCCGCCGCCGTTCTGGATGGAGATGGCGATCATGATGGGGACTTTGTGCGCGGCGATCAGGTTATCGAGGGCGGTGAAGAGGGCGCGGTCGGGGCCGTCGGCTCCGACGATGAAGGGCGCGGCGGCGCCGGGGACGTATTGATGCGGGACGTAGACGGCGACGGTGCGCGTCCAGGGATGGGGATGCGAGGTGGTGAGGATGAGGCGCTCGGGATGGTCGGGGTCGGGCGTGCCGAAGGTACCGGGGTCGCGGGCGATGCCGGGGTAGAACTTGCTGTCGGCGGAGGTGATGGTGATTTCGGTGACGGTGCCCTGGGGGACGGCGGGGTTGGCGGTCATCTCGGGCGCGGGCGGATGGGTGGGGCCGAGGATGAAGTTGCCGTCTTCGTTGGCGGGCGGGAGGGTCGCGTCGGGAAGTTCGGTAGCGCGGACGTAGCCGGGGGTGTGGGGATCGCGGGTGGCGTAGGTGCGGGGTTGCTGGGCGAATGCGGCGAGGGTGAATGCCGCGAGGAGTGCGAATGCGCGGGTCATCATGTTCGGAATTCTCACGATTCCCGATTCTAGCGGACGTGTTCGGCGGATAATGCGGACGGAGGTTTCCACCCTGCTGACTATTGGCAACCCCGAACAGATCGGGACCGCACCGAACCGGAGCTACCACTATCTTTGGTCGCAGAGGTTGGGTTCGATCGGGTTCACTGTTTTCGTCGCCATATTTCTCGGGCACGAGTGGGAATCCTTTCGACCAGGAACGATTTATCTGGCGTCGACCATCGTTCTGGCAGTTCTTGTCTTGATGTTCATCCTGGGTCTTGACTGGATTGCCAAGGCTTGCTGGTCGAAGCTGACGGTTGCGCATTCCAGGATTGTGCTGCGTACTCCTTTCCGCCGAAGCATCCTGCCCGTGAGTTCGATTCGGGGACGGCGCGATGTCAAGGTTCGTTCGGGTCCAGCAGTGTTTCGCCGCCTGACGGTGGAATCGAACGATCCGAAATCCCCGACTCTGGAGTTCGCTTCTGTCTACGCTTTCGACGATGAGTTCCATCGGTGGTTCGGAAGCCTGCCCGATTTGGGCTCGATACCAGATGCGAATAGGGTCGGCTGAAGTACTTCACGAGGACCTCAGCAACTGGTCGATGGAGTCGTAGCCGGTGGGGAGATCGATGCCCTCGGTGGTGGCTCCGGCAGCGAGGAGGGCGGCGACGGAATCGGGTTGGCGGCGGCGCTTCCAGTACGCGTCGGTGCAGGCTTTGACGGCGAGCTGGAGCGGAGTGCGTCCGCGCTCGTCGGTGAGGTTGACAGGGGCGCCGCGCGCGATGAGCTCGTGGACGATGGGGTGCCAGGCGCGCCAGGCGGCGTAGTGGAGTGCGGTGGAATTCTTCGGCGTGTCGAAGTAGGGATCGCCTTCGGGCCAGGGCGCGCCTGCCGGAACGCCGAGGTCGAGGAGGATGCGGAGGCCTTCGAGATTATCGGCGCCGGCGAAGCGGGCAAGGAGAGAGCCGCCAATTTGTAACAGTCGCGGGAGCAATTGGGGGTTTTGGGCGAAAAGGGTCTGGACGCCGGGCAGATTGGCTTGCGCGCAGGCGGCGACGAGTTGATCGAGATCGTCGGTGGGGCCTTCGAAGTTGAGGGCGAAGCCGCGTTGCTCGAGGGCGGTGAGGATGTCGCCGCGTCCGTGATACGCGGCCATCTGGAAGGCATTGCGGCCGTTGCCGGTGTTGCGGAGGTATGGGTCGGCGCCGTGGCCGAGGAACATTTCGATCATGACGAGGCCGTTGTCGCGGCGAATGGAGTGCTGGAAGGGCGTATGGCTCCATTGGGTCATGTAGTTAGGGTTGGCGCCGCCGTTGAGGGCGAGGAGGAGGCCTTTTTCGTCGTGCCAATCGGCTTTGCGGGCGGCGAGCCAGGCGAGGGAACGCTCGTTGCAGCGGCCGGAGTCGATGAGGATTTCGACGACGGTGTTGTCGTAGGTTTCCGGCGCGTGGTAGCAGGTCTCCTCATCGTTGGGATCGGCGCCGTATTCGAGGAGAAGGCGGGTGAGGCCGGGATGCTGCGCGAGGCCGGCGGCAGCGTAGATGGCTTTTTCGAGGACGGGGCGTGGCGGGTCGTCGATGTATTCGGTCCAGCCGGTGTTGGCGCTGGCTCCGGCGTCGAGGAGGGCGCGCGCGGTTGGGACGAAGGCGTCAGAGCGGGATTGATCGAGGCGGAGATAGCGGGAGAAGGCGAGGTAGGTGAGCGCGTCCCAGTTGTGCGGGCCGCCTGTTGCTGTGGCGAGGGCAGGATCCTGGGCGAGGAATTTGCGGACGGTGGTTTCGTCGGCGAGGACTGCGGCGGTATAGATGTTGGCGGTGGCGACGTGCGGGTGGCGGGCGAGGATGAGGTCGGCGTGCTCGAGCGTGCCGGAGGCATGCCAGCCGTGGCGGGGGACGACGGCGACTTCGATGAAGGTGTTGACGGGGTCGGGGAGATTTTCGACGGAGCGAATGATGCGAAGGGTTTCAAGGTGGGCGGCGAACAGGGGCCACGAGGTGAAGCCGTGTTCGCGGGCGAGAACAAGCTGCGCATCGGCGAGGGTGATGGCGGGAAGTTCCTGCTGATTGCGGAGGCGGGGGTGGTGGCGGCGGATGCGGTCGAGGGCGGCGGGCTGGCGCTCGACGGCGGCACGGGCCAGTTCTTTGGCTTGCTTCTTATATTGTTCGAGGTTAGGGCGGTCGGGGATTTCCCGGTCAGGCATACGAAGCTCCTTTCAGTATCCGCAAAAAGCGGGTGCGCCTCGGGAGTCCGCATGTGGTGAGGCTGAAAGAAGATTCGTCAGATTGTGGACAGCTAAGGTGGGCACGGCCCTTTCCGCGGACTGGATGCGCCCTTCGCGCTTTCCTCAAAGTAAGGGGTGGGGGCAGGGGGAGTCAAGGGATCGGTGAGCAGTGAGTCGTGAGCAGAAGACAGCTCGCCGGCTTGCACCGGCGAGCTTCGAGGGAACGCAATCATCGATAGGGCAGATGGAGCGAGTTAGCGGTGATGGCCGCTGGAGTGGCTGGCGGAGTGGCTGCTGGAATGGCCGCCACCGCTGAAGTGGCTGCCTCCACCAGAATGACCACTTCCCGAGAAATTTCCACCGCTGGAGAAGTGGCTGCTTCCGCCGTAGCTTCTCTCCGAGTGACTGCTGCCGGAGGACTGAAATCCGCCGGAGTGCTGAGGCCGCGAGGAGAAGCTGTTAAAGCCGCGCGAGGAGCGCTGATCGAAGCCACCGCGCGAGAACTCATTGCCCGAATAAGCGCGGGTGGTGGGCATGGAGCGCTGCGCGGGCTCGCGGTAGGTTGAGCCGAAGCTGCGGTTCTCTGTCTGCGCGCGGTTGTAACTCTGGAAGGAGCGGTTTTCATTTCCGGGCGCAAGACTGCGCGACTGGGCGAAATTGCGCGAAGGCAGGTTGTACCCGGGGCGCGCATTGAATGCGGGCGCGCGGGCCTGCTGCGGCGCGCGATAGCCGGAGTAGCCACCATGGAAATTTTCCATGGGACGAGTGGGGCCGACGGGACGCGGGCCGAAGCGCCCGGGTTCGCGGTTGTAGTATCCGCCGCCGGGACGGCCGTAATAGCCGCGATTGGCGACTTGGTTGCGGCCCCAGGTCGCGCGTGGTCCACCGCGAGGCAGACCCCAGTCGACGAGGCTGCGGCTGTGCGAATACCACAACTGATGCTGGAAGAGCAGGCCATGACCGAACCAGTCGAAGCCCCAGCCGAAGAATCCCCAGGGCCAGTGCGTGAAGGCGGTGAGGACGCAGCCGAGGCCGAAGCGGACTCCATACCAACCGGCGCCGCCACCATAGTAGAAGCCAGGCCAGGGGGCGATGGGCGCGCCGTAAACCGCCCAGGGATCGTAGCTGGGGACGTAGACAATCTGGGGGTTGGAGGGCGCGATGTCGACGTAGCCCTGGTTATCGGTGACCTGTTCCTGGGGCGTGCTTTCGAGATTGCCGGAGGCCTGGGCGCGCTGGCGGAGCGTTTGGATGGCGTCCGTCACATCCTGCGGCTGGTTGAAGTACGCGTTGCCGAGTTCGGTGGTCCAGGAAAGGTTCTGATCCAAATTCGCGAGGACCTGGGGAAACGCGGTGAGCGCCTTGACGCTGGCGTCCCAGGGCTGAGCATTGGCGGCCGCGGCGATCTCGTCGGGCGAAGCGTTGCCCATCGACTGACGCCAGCGGTCGGCCTCGGCGATCTGCGTCGGGTAGGTCGAAGCGGCTAGGATCTGAACGAGGAGCGAGTCAGGGTAGAGCGCGATGGGGGCGACGAGCTGCTGAAGCTGATCGGGTGAGAGCGCCTGCTGCGGTTGTTGTGGATAGCTCGGGGCGTATTGCCGATCGGGCGGGGGCTGCTGCTGGTCTGGATACGGCTGCGCGTATTGCTGCGGGGCGGGCTGTTGTGGGACCTGAGAGTACGGCTGTTGTTGGTCCGGATAGGGCTGGTTATACGGCTGCGACTGCGGATAGCTATTCGGCGGCTCCTGCTGATCGGGTGGAGGCGGGGGCACCTGCTGGGCGGAGAGATTCATTTGCGCAGCGGGGAAAAGGAGCAGGGCGAGGCTGAGGTTGAGGAGGCGACGCAGCATCGGCGGGACTCGGTGGGTGAAGGGCGATTGAGAAGAACAAGTGGTCAGCGGCAGGAACGTGCGCAACGTCATAACTCCCCCAGTTGGCGCTCAATGCTCGGTTCCGTTGCCCTGTTCCGCATACGGTTCCGATACTTTGACGCCTTTTCTGATTCCCTCCGCCTCCAGAGGTCGAGCCGATTCCGTGGGCCGGAGAACGGCCCCTTTGATTCAACCCGGATTGTGGCTTGGGGTTACGGGGAAAAAGCAGCCTGGAGCCTGTAGCCGCTGCCTGGGGTCCTAGATTTCGAGGATTACGGGCATGATGAGAGGGCGGCGGGACGTGTTTTTCTGGATGTAGCGTTTGAGGTCGATACGGATTTTTTCTTTAATGACGCCGTAATCGGCCTTTTCTTCCGCGCTGGAGGAATCAAGAGTCTGAGTGACGACCGCGCGGGCGCCCTCCATGAGTCCGGGTTCGGCGCCGACGAAGCCGCGGCTGACGAGCTCGGGCTGGCGTTCGACTTTTCCGCTCAACTTATTAATGGTGAGGATGGGGAGAACGAAGCCGTCTTCGGAAAGGTGGCGGCGATCGCGGATGACGAGGTCTTCAACGACGTCGGTGGCGGAGCCGGAGTCGATGCAAACGCGGCCAGCGGTGACTTTGCCGTTTTTGCGGGCGTCACTGCGGTCGAGCTCGAGGATCTCGCCGTTTTCCATGGTGATGGCGAGGTCGACGACGCCGAGGCGCTGCGCGACTTCCGCGTGTTTCTTCAGATGACGGTAGTCGCCGTGGATGGGGATGAAGAATTTCGGCCGGAGCAGGTTGATCATGAGGCGCTGCTCTTCCTGGCTGGCGTGGCCGCTCACGTGGATGAGGCCGGAAGCGCCGTCGTCGTAGATGACGTCCGCATCGCGGCGGCAGAGGTGGTCGATGACGCGGAAGATGCTTTTCTCGTTGCCGGGGATGACCCGGGAACTGAGGATAACGGTGTCGCCGGCGGCGATGCGGGCGTGCTTGTGGTTGTCGACGGCGGCGCGGCTGAGGGCGCTCATAGGTTCGCCCTGCGTGCCGCTGATGAGAATCATGACCTGCTCGGGGGAATAGTCGCCGATCTGGCCAGGATGAATGATGAGCGAGGAAGGCAGGTCGAGGTAGCCGAGGTCCTGGGCAATCTCAGAGGATTCGAGCATGGAGCGGCCGACGATGGCGACTTTGCGGCCATGCTGGCGGGCGAGCTCGCAGGCGATGCGGATGCGGTAGATGGAAGAAGAGAAGCAGCTGAAGAAAAGCTTTTTCTTTGTGCGGGAAAAGATTTCATCGAGGCGCGGTTTGACGGCCCACTCGCTGGGTGTATAGCCGGGGCGATCGACGTTGGTGGAGTCCTGGAGCAGGGCGAGGACGCCGCGCTTGCCATATTCGGCGAAGCGATGGAGGTCGAAGGCTTTACCGTCGGGCGGCGACAGGTCGATTTTGAAGTCGCCGCTGTGGACGATGACGCCGACCGGGGTTTCGATGGCGAGGGCGACGCAGTCGACAAGGGAGTGGGTGACGCGGATGGGCTCAATGGTGAATGCGCCGAGGGAGAACTTTTCACCGGGGACGATTTCGATGAGCTCGGAATCTTCCAGAGCGTGTTCTTCAAGCTTGCCGTCGACGTAGGCGAGGGTGAACTCGGTGCCGTAGACCGGGACGTTGAGCTCGGAGAGAATCCAGGGAAGTCCGCCGATGTGGTCTTCGTGACCATGGGTCAGGATGATGGCGCGGACGTGCTGCTTGTTCTCGACGAGGTAGGAGATATCGGGGACGACGATGTCGACGCCGAGGAGTTCGGACTCGGGGAACATGAGGCCGGCATCGATGACGATGATGTCGTCTTTGTAGCGGAGGGCGAGGCAGTTCATACCGAACTCGCCGAGTCCGCCTAAGGGAATGATTTGTAGTTTTGCGTCAGCCATGGTTTGGACATGCAATGCGGAAACAGGCGCCCTTCGGCGCGGGAACAGATGTGGAGGCGGGGTCGATAACTTAGGGCAATAGACAGGATACCAGCGAAACCGCAGAACGATTCAGGCAGGCGATGGATGGGCTGAATGAGTGCGGCTATTGTACGGAGGCGGTTGGGTAGTAGCCCTGTTTGGCGTCGATCTGATAGCCGGGCAGGCCTTCGAGGTGGACGTCAATCACGTGGTACTTGCCGCTGATGGTGGGCTGGTGACTGTCGTAGATGAGGGTGTAGGCGGAGCGGACCGAATCGGTGATCTTGACGAAGGCGTTCTGGATCGCGTTCTCGGAGAGCTCATGATCGATGTCGCCACCCGTAGCAATGGCGTAGCGGGGCAGAACATCTTCAGGCTGGAGAAGGGGCAGCTTGAAGCGGTCGAGGTAGCCAATGCCCCACAGAGCGGAATCGCCGACATTAGTTCCGTAGACGGAGATGTTGTTGGTGAGCAGGTACTGGACCACTTCGCTGTAGCGGGCTTTGCTGCGGGAGTTCTTGCCGTCGCTGATGACGTAAATGATGCGGCGGCGGCCGCGGGGCTGGCTTGAAAGCTGCTCGGCGGCATAGAGAATGGCGTCGTTAAGGGGATGGACCTCTTTGGGAAGGACAAACGTGCCGCTGGCATTGCTGCGCTGCGGAAGGAGCGTTGGGTCAGCAGGCAGGCCGTTAACGGTGGGGCCGCTGGCGAAGGGGCCCTCGGTGAGCGGGACGCCGGGCTGTTCGCCTGGCTTCTTCGCAATCTGAAGCGCAGCGGTCAGGCGCGCACCCTGGGCGGCGGTGAAATCGGTGACGAGCTGGGGTCCGGTGCCGGCATAGCTGATGACCGCAACGGTATCGGCGGGGGTTAACCCGTTGGAGACGACAGAGAGGCTTTGGTTGACTTTGTCCATAATGTCAGCGGGCAAGGTGGCGTCGATGACAAAGGCAATGGAGAGGGGATATGCGCTGGTGGTGAACCAGACGATGCGCTGCTGGACGCCATCCTCATAGACTTTGAAGCGCCACCAGGGCAGACCCGGGACGAGGTTGCCATGCTTGTCCTTGACGGTGACCGGGACGACGACCTCAGTGACGCCGACCCTAATCGTGTGGACAGGCTCCTGGCTGGCGGGGCCGGTTTCGGGCGGGGCTTGCTGGATGGCGTCGGGGGGCGGGGCCTGCTGCGGGGTCGGTGCGCCGGGGCTTGTCTGTGGGGAAGGCTCGCCGGGAGTTGGCGCGCCCTGCTGGTCGGGCGATGTGCCTTTGCCGGGAGCGACCTGGTCCTTCAAATCGGGGAGGGATGCGGGTTGCGGGGTAGGAGCGCTGGGCGGGGCGGACTGACTCTGAGGCGCGGGTGCATCGGGAACATTCTGCTGCGGTTGCCCAAAAGCCGAACAGGCGAACACCGCTGGCAAGAGCAACAAAAAAGCGCTGAACCGAACCGCCCGCATTCCGCTGGAACCCCCTAAAGCCTGCAAACCATCTCCCTTTCGCGGTCGTTCCGATGCTGCTCCTGGAGCCGTGTGTTCAGGAACGATACGCGAACTTCCACCGAGTTATGATGCGCCCTCGAAGCGGTGGACTTCTCAGGCGTATGCTCAAAGATTAGCAGAGCGAGAGGCGCTCTGTTTCTGAATAACCCAATGATGAACCGATCCGTCTAAGGAGACATGGTCTTGCGCTGGCTGCGTGTTGTGAGCATTCCGGTCCTGTGTTGGGCGACTGCTATCCCTCTGACGTGGGGACAGTCGGCTCCGTCACCCGACGCGCCGCCGGTGAGCACGGTGCCAGCGGATAATTCGGCGACAGAGGAGACCCCCAAAGAGACGCTGCACGTGACCTCGAACCTGGTGAGCGAGTATTTCACGGTGCGGGACAAGCACAACGCGCTGATCCCGTTTTTGACAAAGAATGACTGCAATGTGTTCGAAGACAAGCAGCCGCAGAAGCTGACCAGCTTTGTGGCGGAGGCAAAACAGCCGCTGACGCTGGGGATCCTGATCGACACGAGTGGTAGCCAGTACAACGTCCTGCCGCTGGAGCAGCAGTCGGCGTCGGCTTTCCTGAAGCGGATCCTGCGCCAGCAGGACGAAGCGTTTCTGGTGAGCTTCGACGTGGGCGTAAACCTGGAGCAGGACTACACGAACAGCGTGCGGGACCTGGACCGCGCGATCGCCAAGGTGCAGATCAACACGGCGGCGGGCGGCGGCTCAGGAGGCGTGCCGGGAATCGGACAGGGTCCTGTGCCCACCGTAGGAGCACCGAAGGGGACGCTGCTGTATGACGCGGTGTATGAGGTTTCGGACCACAAGATACGGTCAGAGACAGGGCGCAAGGCGCTGATCCTGCTGACGGACGGCGAGGACGAAGGCAGCGTGACAAAGCCGAAGGCGGCGATTGAGGCCGCGCAGAATGCCAACGCGATTATTTACGTGATCCTGATCGCGGATCGCGGGTTCTATGGCGGATTTTCGATGGGCTATTCCGGTGACATGCAGATGCGGGCGCTGACCGAGGCAACGGGTGGGCACGTCATCAACGTGGGAAATAACGGGAAAAAACTCGAAGACGCCTTCGACCAGATCGAGCAGGAGCTGCGGACGCAGTATGTCGCGCAGTATGTGCCGGCGAACAAGGCGATGGACGGGAAGTTTCGGAAGGTGGACGTCTTCTGCAAGGATACGGATGGCGATTTGAAGGTGCAGGCGCGGAAGGGGTACTTCGCGGTTGGGGATGACGATGAGTAGAGCAGCCTGTAGCTGGTAGCCATTAGCAAGGACGAATAAAGCTCCTGGCTCATCGCTAATCCCTAAGCTGTGTTCTTTATTCGGAAGGCGCGCCATTCTTCAGCGGTAATTTCCCAAATCTCACTTTCAAGGCGCCCGGAGACGAAGTTTCGCTCTTCGGCGTCGATCATGCGCATGCCGGTTTTTTCGGAGATGCGGCGCGAGGCGACGTTGGCGATGGCCTTCGGCGCGCGGAGAACGGGGAAACCGAGGACGTCGAACCAATAATCATTGACAGCGATGACCGCTTCGGTCATCAGGCCCTGGCGCTGCCAGGGAGTCGCGAGCCAGAATCCGCGATTATCGGTTGAGCCGCGGCTGAGGGTGATGCCGCCGATGATCTGGCCGGGATTCTCTTTGAGGCGCAGGGTCCAGTGCCACTCGTCGCCGCGCTCGACTGCCGGAAGCGCGCGATCGCGGTAATACGTGAGCGCGCCATCGGGCGGGTAGGGCCAGGGCACGACGGCGTTGAGGTACTGCACCACTTCCCAGTGAGGAAAGAGAATCTGCACCTGCTCGGCATCGGAGAGTTGGAGGGGGCGCAGGAGCAGGCGCGCGGTTTCGAGGGTGGGATCCATTGCAGCGCTCAGCGTTCAGCCTACTGCGTTCGGCAAGCGGCAGGCGAAGAGCGACCGCCCGGCCCGAAAACGGGAGCGCGAGCGATAGAGAGAGCGATTAGCAATATGGATGGCGATCAGGGATGGACGGGTTTGCTTTCGCCGGGTTTGACGTCGCCGCAGTCGGAACTCACGAATTTTGAGGTGATGACGGAGGTCATCGACATGCCCTGGGGAAAGTTGGGGCCCGACATTTTGACGTTAGCGTTGCCATGCATCGCTTCCTCGCTGTCGAGCAACATCTGAACATGGATGTTGGTATTGAAGCCCTGCTGGCTGGAGCAGTTCATGTCAAAGGTGACCTGGTGGGCATCCTGGGAGACGTTCAGGGTGGAGCAGTTGGCGCTGGCCGCCTGCTGGCGTCTCTGCTGCATATTGCGGAAGGCGTCGCGCCAGCTGTCCGGGGTCATGCACGATTGGTTCACGTGGGTCATGGATCCGCCAGCGCCAGAGGGCATATTGGGGTTGGCGGGCATGCCGGACATGTTGACGGTGACCGAGGACTGCCAGAGGCCCATTTTGATGGGGGGTGGGTTGACGGGAGTGGTTTGAGCAAGGGCGGCGAAGGACAGGAGCAGCGGGAGGGCCAGAGCGGCGAGGCGGATTTTCATAGCGAGTTTTTCCTCGTGAGCACGATTGCGGCAGTGAGCAGCGTTATAGCACGACACGCTGTGGGGTGACCATCGGGAAACGAGGCTGATTGACCGGGACCAGGGATGGGCTGGGCGAGCGGCGCACCGGCGCTACGGCTCAGAGGGAGTCTGAACGGCGCCATTGTGGAGAGCCCAGGCAACGAAGCCCTCGGGCGCGTTTCTAACATCGGCTATGTTGGCGCGGACAATTGCGGCGATGTGCTGCCAGGTGGCGCCGCGCAGATCGGCGGAGCGCAGGTCGGCATTGGTGAGGTCGGCGCCATCGAAGCGGGCGTCTGCGAGGTCAGCGCCGGTGAGGTCGCAATCGCGGAGGTCGGCGTGGTCGAAAAGCGAGTGTTCCAGGCTGGAATTGCGAAGATTGGCGTAATGGAGATCGGCCCAGCTAAGGTCGGCAAAGCGAAGATCGCTGTCGCGAAGATCGGCGGAGCTGAAGTTAGAGCGCATGAGATTCGCGTGGGCCAGGCGCACTCCCTGAAGAAAGGCGGAGGAGGCGTCAACGCCAGTGAGCGGGACGCGGTCGACGTTGAGTTCCTGGAGAGCTTCGATGCGCCCGCCGCTGCCGCCCTTGCCTTGCGCGGTATTAATGACCTGCCATGCCTGGTAGTGGCGCTGCTGGATACGCGCGCCGGATTCGCTGAACCAGAAGATGACGCCGATGAGGACGGAAAAGCTGCCGAGATACTCGAGGACCTCGAGGAAGCTCCAGTTGCTGAGGAGGTAAGCGAGCCACTCCCAGGCGTAGTCGACTGCGACCAGAGGGAGCAGCCAGCGATGGCGGAGGCGGGCGCGGCGGTCGGTCCAGGGGCCGGGGCGACTGCGGGCGTGGTGAAGGATCATGGGCTGTTCCAATTATGGAGGGGCAAGCGTCGCTGCGGAAGAGCTACGCGGATGCCGTTGTGTGGGCAGTTAGGGGTAGAAGGGCCGCGCCCAGAATGCCGGCATCGCCGCCGAGCTGGGCGGGTGCAACGTGGGTCTTGCCAGCTTCGAAGACGCCGGGGTCGCGGGGCATTGACTGGCGGTAGACGTAACTGCCTTCTCTGAGAGTGGTGAACATGCGGGGCGCGAAGAGCGGCCAGGCGGCGGCTGCGCCTCCACCGATGATGTAGAGGGGCAGGTCGAGGGCGTTGACGAGGTGAGCGAGCGAGAGGCCGAGGGCGAGGCCGACTTCGTCGAAGACGCGCAGGGCTCGTTCATCGCCGGAGGTGGCGAGCTGGGCGACGGTAGAGGCGGTAAGCGGCGCAGAGCCGTTGCCATCGTGCGGGGTGAGGCCGAGCTCGCGGGCGCGGCGGAGGATGGAGGTTGCGGAGGCATACATTTCGAGGCAACCGCGTGCGCCGCAGGGGCAGGGGATGCCGTCGGGTAGGATGGGGCCGTGGCCGGATTCACCGGCGGCGCCGCGCATGCCGTTCCAGATGCGGCCATCGAGAATGACGCCGCAGCCGACGCCGGTGCCGAGGGTGTACATCACGAGAGAATCAACCGCATGGGCGCGGCCTGCACCGAGGTGGCATTCGCCATAGGCGGCTAGAGCGGCGTCGTGGCCGACGTGGATGGGGCGTTCGAGACGGCGCTCGAGTTCGGTGCGGAGGTTAAGGCCATCGAAACCGGTGAGGTTGGGCGGATGGTGGAGAACGCCGAGTGGCAATTCAATGGGGCCGGGGCTGCCGACGCCGATGCCGAGGAGGTCGCCACCTTGCGTGTCGATGAGCTGGCGAATGGCGGCGGCCATGTCGTCGAGGACGGCGTGGGGACCCGCGCTAAGGCGGGTGGGAAGACTCAGGTGGTGGAGTAGTTCGCCTGCAGGTGTGACGGCGGCGACACGGAGGTTGGTGCCTCCGAGGTCCACGCCGATGGAGAAGGATTGCATTGTGAGCGGTACCCCCAATGATACGCGAGGGCAGCGGGGCGAAAATGCGGCGGGAAAAGACGAGCGAACTGCGAGCACACGCCGAGCGGAAGCGAGCCGAAGCTGAGTCAAAAAGTAAGCTAAAAGTGAGCGGGGAACGCGAAAGCCGTAATTAGCGCTGAAATTCTCAAGAGCGCGAGGTGGACGGCGCGGGCGCAGGAAAATCGCTATTATGGTGCGGGCGGTGCAGGGGATGTGTTGTTCCATGCAGAGGAGTCAGGCACCCGGCTGCATCCAATGGAAATATTGATCCGGGGTTTCAACAGCAACCCACAGCCATAAGAGAAGGAGAGAAGCATGCAACGTACGGCGAGCGCCGTCTGGCGCGGAGGTCTGAAGGACGGCAAGGGCACCATTTCCAGCCAGAGCGGCGTGTTGAAGGACACGCAGTATTCGTTTTCGGCACGGTTTGAGAACGGGATCGGAACCAATCCCGAGGAATTGATCGCGGCGGCGCACGCGGGATGCTTCACGATGGCGCTGAGCGCGCAACTAGGCGAAGCGAATCTGAGGCCGGATTCGCTGGAGACGACGGCGGATGTGAAGTTCGAGAAGACGGACGGCGGATTCGCAATCACGGCGATTCATTTGACGACGCGGGCGAAGGTGCCGGGAGCGAGCGCCGAGAGCTTTGAGACGGCGGCGAACAACGCAAAGAACGGCTGCCCGATTTCGAAGCTGTTCAAGGGCAACACGCAGATCACGCTGGACGCGAAACTGGTTTAGTTTTGCGGGAGTCGACGGTGAGCGCCGCGGACTGCGCGGCGTTTGCTGTCTGTGAGAAGACCAGCCGGTAGCCCGCAGCCAGTAGCGACTAGCGAATCGGTTGAGTTCCTGGATGAAGCTATGGAACCTGTAACACATTTTCTGACCGGCGCTTGTCTTGGCCGCTCCGGATTCAATCGCAAAACGGCGTATGCGACGCTGGCGATGACGCTGGCGGCGGAGGCGGCGGATCTGGACATGCTGTGGGGTTTTCGCGGGCCGGTGGCGGAGCTCCAGCATCATCGCGGCTGGACGCACACGCTGGTGGGCGCGCCGGTGGTGGCGCTGGCGACGGTGGCGTTTGTCTGGGTGCTGCACCGGATACGCAGGAAGAAGCCGCTGATTCCGCCGCTCTGGGGCTGGTTGTTTTTGTGCGCGCTGATTGCAGCCCTGAGCCACATCCTGCTGGATTACACGGTGAACTATGGAGTGCGGCCGTTCTTCCCGTTCGATCCGCGGTGGCACGCGTGGAGCATCGTCTTCATCGTCGACCCATGGATTCTTCTGGCGCTGATGCTGGCGCTGGTGATTCCTGGGATCCTGGGGCTGGCGGATCGCGAGATTGGAGCGCGGAAGAAGCCGTTTCGCGGGCGCGGATGGGCAATCGCGGGCCTGGTGTTCATGATGCTGTGGTGGGGACTGCGGAATGCGGAGCACGGGCATGCGCTGGAGCTGGTCAGGACCGGAAATTACACCCGAGAGCCGCTGATCCGCGCAGCAGCGGAGCCGCACATGATGGATCCGTTCCGGTGGCGCGCGATTCTGGAAACGGAGGATTATTTTCAGACGGCGGAAGTGCGGACGATCGGCGATCAGGTGGAGACGGACGATTACGCAGACGTAATCTACAAGACGCCGGTGACGCCGGCAGTTGCGGCGGCGAAGCAGTCGTATTTAGGACGGGTGTACCTGGACTGGGGAAAGTGGGCGGTGGTCGAGGATCTGGGGATGGTGCGCGCGCCGGGAGCCGAGGCGCCGCAGCCGGGTTGGCATACGGTGGAGTTCCAGGATTTGCGGTTTGGGTATCGACCCGTGGGGTCGACAGAGCCGACACTGGCAGGCTGGGTCTATGTAGGGACTCAAAATGAAATTGAGGGGATGTATATGCAGGGGCGGGAGCAGAAGTGACGGAGCCGGTAGCCTCTAGCCGCGCCTGATTTGTTGGCAGGGTGAAGCGGTTGTTTGATGGGACTGGAAGTTTGCCTTGACCGCGGGGGCTGGGGTCCGCAGAATGGAAAGCAGACTAACTTTGGATCGAATGAGGGGATGATGGCTGCGTATCTGCTGATGGTTCTTGCGGTTTTGAGCCGGGTGGTGCCGTTTCCGGGGATGAATTTTACCGCGGTGGGCGCGGGACTGCTGTATTTCGGGGCCCGACGGCCGCTGCGCGAGATGGCGCTGCCGGTTCTGGCGCTGATGGGAACGGATTATTACCTGACAGTATTGGCGTACCATTACCCGTTCCACACGAGCGCCTATTTGATCACCTGGGCGTGGTATGCGGCGGTGGTGGTGCTGGGGCGGATCTTGCTGAGCAAGCAGGTAACAGTACCGCGGGTGATCGGCGGCCCGGTGGTGGCGTCGACGGCGTTCTTCCTGGTGAGCAATTATGCGGTTTGGGCGGGCAGCATGATGTATCCGCACACGGCGACGGGGCTGGGCGCATGCTATGTTGCGGCGCTGCCGTTCTACCGGAACGATCTGCTGTCAACGACTGTGATTACGGCGGTGGCGTTTGGCGTGCCGGTGTTGGTGCGGAAAGTGGCGGAGCTGCGGGCTCACAAGATCGCGGCGTAACGCATCTCGAACTGAAGATGAGAGCGGCCACCCGAGGGTGGCCGCTTTTTATTGATGCAGGAACTATTTCTGAGCGGCGAGCTGGCGGAGGACGTATTGCAGGATGCCGCCGTGTTCGAAGTAGAGGATTTCCTGGGGAGTGTCGATGCGGATCCTGGCTTCGAAGGTTTTGGTCTTGCCCGCGGCGTCCGTGGCGCGGACGGCTACGGTGTGGCCGTTGGCGAATTTTGACTCGAGACGCGGCTTGAGTCCGACGATGTCGTAGGTTTCCTCGCCGGTGAGGCCGAGCGATTCAACAGTTTTGCCGGCTTCAAACTGGAGAGGCAGGATGCCCATGCCGACTAAGTTCGAGCGATGGATACGCTCGAAACTCTCGGCGATGACGGCGCGGACGCCGAGGAGGCGCGGTCCTTTGGCGGCCCAGTCGCGGCTGGAGCCCGAGCCGTATTCTTTGCCGGCGAGGATGATGAGAGGCGTGCCGCGCTCGGCGTATTTCACCGAGGCGTCGTAAATGCTCATCTGCTCGCCTTCGGGGAGGAGCCGCGTGACGCCGCCTTCGGTGCCGGGCGCGAGTTTGTTGAGGAGGCGGACGTTGGCGAAGGTGCCGCGCACCATGACTTCGTGATTGCCGCGACGCGAGCCGTAGGAGTTGAAGTCGGCGGGTTTGACGCCGAGGTCGGTGAGGTATTTGCCGGCTGGGCCGTTGAGCTTGATGGAGCCTGCGGGCGAGATGTGGTCGGTGGTGACGGAGTCGCCGAGGACCGCGAGGACGCGGGCATTGGAGATTTCCTGGACGGGCGCGGGCTGCGCGGGCATGCCGTCAAAGTACGGCGCCTGGCGGATGTAGGTGGAGTCGCGCTCCCACTGGTAGACGTCGCCTGTAGGGAAGCTGAGCTTCTGCCAGTTGCTGTCGCCCTGGGTGACGGTGGCGTATTCCTTCGTATAGCTCTCGGAGGAAATAGCGGAAGCGATCACGCTGGAGACTTCCTGCTGCGAGGGCCAGATGTCGCGGAGGAAGACGGGCTGGCCGGATTGGTCTTTGCCGATGGGGTCGCGGTCGAAATCGTGATCGATGCGGCCGGCGAGGGCGTAGGCGACAACGAGCGGCGGCGACATAAGGTAGTTGGCGCGAACTTCGGAGTTGATGCGGCCTTCGAAGTTGCGATTGCCGCTGAGGACGCTGACCGCGACGAGCGAGTGGGCTTCGATGGCTTTGGAAATGTCTTCAGGGAGCGGGCCTGAGTTTCCGATGCAGGTGGTGCAGCCGTAGCCAACGGTGTTGAAGCGGAGCTTGTCGAGCCACTGGGTGAGTCCGGATTTGTCGTAGTAGTCGGTGACGACGCGGGAGCCGGGAGCGAGCGACGTTTTAACCCAGGGCGGAACGCTGAGGCCCTTTTCGACAGCTTTTTTTGCCAGCAGGCCGGCGGCGACCATCACCGACGGATTGGAGGTGTTGGTGCAGCTGGTGATGGCGGCGATGACGATGGAGCCGTGGTCGAGATAGGGCTCGACGTCAATGCCGAAGCGCTCTTTTACGGTGTGGGCGATGTGGCCGTTGCCGTTGGGTTCGCGTGCTGCGTGCGTTGATTGCACATTGCCGTTGGCGGAGGCGTGGCCGCCTTCGCCTTCCCAGCGGATGGCCTGGCGCTGACCAACCTTGTCGGCGTTGGGTCCGAGGAGAGAGGGAAGCTGTTTTTTGAAGCTGGCGCCGGCTTCGCGGAGCAGGACGCGGTCCTGTGGGCGTCTGGGACCGGCGACGGAGGGTTCGACCTGAGCGAGGTCGAGGGCGATGGTCTGGGAGTACTCGGCTTCAGGCGAGTCGGGAGTATGGAACAGGCACTGTTCCTTGAAATACGCTTCGACGAGAGCGATTTGGTCCGTGGGGCGGCCGGTGAGGCGGAGGTAGCGAAGGGTTTCTGCATCGACGGGGAAGAGGCCGCAGGTTGCGCCGTATTCGGGGGCCATGTTGCCAATCGTTGCGCGGTCGGCGAGAGGCAGCTCGGCGATGCCGGGACCGTAGAACTCGACAAATTTGCCGACGACGCCGAGTTTGCGCAGCATTTCAGTGACGGTGAGGACGAGGTCGGTGGCGGTTGCGCCTTCGCGCAGCTTGCCGGTGAGTTTGAAGCCGACGACCTGGGGAACGAGCATGGAGATGGGCTGGCCGAGCATGGCGGCTTCGGCTTCAATGCCGCCGACGCCCCAGCCGAGGACGCCGAGGCCGTTGATCATGGTGGTGTGGGAGTCGGTGCCGACCAGCGTGTCAGGATAGGCCTGGGGTTTTGCACCGCCGGTGGTGAAGACGACGCGGGCGAGGTGTTCGAGGTTGACCTGGTGGCAGATGCCCATCCCCGGTGGGACGGCGGAGAAGTTGCGGAAGGCGGTTTGTCCCCATTTAAGAAAGGCGTAGCGCTCGCGGTTACGCTGGAATTCGAGGGCTGCGTTAAGGGTGTAGGCGTTGCCGGTGCCGTATTCATCGACCTGAACGGAGTGATCGATGACCAGCTCGGCGGGCTGGAGCGGGTTGATCTTTTGCGGGTCGCCACCGAGGACTTTCATGGCGTCGCGCATGGCGGCGAGGTCGACGACGGCGGGGACGCCGGTGAAGTCCTGCATGAGAACGCGGGCGGGCATCCAGGAGATTTCGCGGGAAGGCTCGGCTTTCGGATCCCATTTGGCGAGGAATTCGATGTCGGCGGCGGTGACGGATTTCCCGTCTTCGTAACGGAGAAGATTTTCGAGGAGGATGCGGAGGCTGAAAGGAAGGCGGTGGAGGGAGATTCCATTTTTCTCGAGAGCGCTGAGGCGGAAGATTTCCCAGATCTTGCCACCGGCTTTCAGCTCGGAATGGCTGCCGAAGGTGTTCATTTGCGTTTCCTTTCGTGGTGAGAGGCGCAGAGAGCAGTGCTCACGCGGGGGGCGGAGCGGATTGAGTTGCGGCCAATCAGTCTGAAACAGGTCTTCCGCGATCGTGACGGCCACGGCGGAAGCGCCGAAGAAGCGGGGGAAACGAGATGAAAGAACTCATCGTCACCGCTGAACATTTTAGAACTTTCGCATCCAGGGCGCCAGAGGTCTGGCGCGGCAGGTTGCGAGGGCGAAGAGATTGTGAACTTTTCTTAACACTTATGTGTTAACTATGGTTTACAAACTGCATCGAGGCGAAGTACACTCGGTGTTTGGCGGCAGTGCTCCGGCGCGCATTCCGATGCGCGGGATTCCTCGAACTGGCGGCCATCGGACAAGTAGTAAATCGTGAAAAAAAGCGGGATGAGCACAGACGCACAACCCGGACGGAAGTTGCGCGTGATGGCGGCGGACGACGAAGTTGTCGTCACGCACGAGGACATCGATCGCGCGCACGATCGAGCGCGGGTTTCGACAGCGCGGCTGGGACATGGCTTGCGAGCGCGGACGTGGTTGCTCTGGCTGCTGATTGGGCCAGGCATCCTGGTGATGCTGGGCGAGAACGACGGGCCGAGCATGCTTTCGTACGCGGCAACGGGCGCGAAGTTTGGGATTGGATTCTTTCTTCCCTTCGTGGTGCTGACGTTTGGGATGGCGCTGGTGGTCCAGGAGATGACGGTGCGGTTGGGTGCGGCGACGCATCGTGGGCATGCGGAGCTGATCTTCGAGCGGTTCGGTCCGTTCTGGGGCTGGTTTTCGATGATCGACCTGGGGATCGGCAATTTTCTGACGCTGATCACGGAGTTCATTGCGATTCGCGCGGGATTGGGATTCTTCGGCGTTCCGCCGTGGGCAGCGATTCTGGTGGCGCTGACGGTTTTGTTCTCGGCGCTGCTGAGCCACCGGTACTGGACGTGGGAACGAGTGACGCTGGCGGCAGCGGCGTTCAACTTGATTTTCATTCCGGTGGCGCTGATGGCGCATCCCCACTGGGGCGCGATTGGGCATGCGTTCTTTACCTGGAAGCCGCTGCCGGGTTTCAACCGGGATACTGTGCTGATCATTTTGTCGGACATTGGCGCGACGGTGACGCCGTGGATGCTGTTCTTCCAGCAGAGCGCGACCGTCGACAAGGGTCTGACGACGAAGGACATTCACTACGGGCGGATCGACACGGTACTGGGCGCGGGACTGGCGGCGGCGGCGGCGCTGGGAGCGATTGTGGCGACGGCTCCGTTGTTCGGTCGGATCAGCGCGGAGAATTTCGAAGCGGCCCAGTTTGCGCAGGCGCTGGTGCCGGTGATCGGTCGATTCGGCGCGGCGCTGTTTGCGCTGGGCATGGTGGAAGCGGGCATCGTGGCCTCGATTACGATTTCGACGTCGTCGGCGTATGCATTTGGCGAAGTGGCCCAGCGGCCGCACAGTTTGAATCTGCCGGTGAACCAGGGCAAGTCGTTTTATGCGGTGCTGGGATTGTGCGCTGCGGCAGCGGCGGGGATCGTGCTGATTCCCGGATTGCCGCTGGTGTTCGTGGTGCTGGTGGTGAATGTGGTGGCGGTGCTGGCCATGCCGCCGGCGCTGGTGTTTCTGTATTTGCTGGTGAACGATAAGGAAATCATGGGCGGCGTGCCGAGCCCGGGATGGGCGAATTTTTTGGCCGGAGCCGTCGTCGTTCTGCTGACGGCGGCAGGCATTCTGTATGGGATCAGCGTGGTTGCGCCGAATGCCTTGGCGTGGCTTGGGCGGTTGTAGCGGAGTGAGACGATGAGCGAGCACGAGCATGTGAGTGATGTTGATGCCGGGTTCGTGCTGTCGACGCTGGAGCACGACCAGCTGGTGGCGGCGAAGCGGGAGCCGGTGCCGAGGCGGCGGCTGCGTGGCTGGCAACTGGCGCTGGTGTGGTCGCTGCGGGTGTATCTGGTGTTCATGATGGTGGTCGTGATTTGGCAGGCCTGGCTGGCGGTGCGGTGAGCACAGGGCACCGGGCGCCGAGCACCGGGCACCGGGAACAGGGTTCGCTGCGCGGGTGGCGGCGGGTGGCGCGTGCTGGTAGTCTCGGTTGCCTGGGGAAAATCAGGGCATGAAGGTGTTGGTGATTGGTGGAGGTGGGCGCGAGCATGCGCTGGCGGCGGCGATGCGTCGTTCGGCGCGGGTGAGTGAGGTGGTCTGCGCGCCTGGGAATGGCGGGATCGCCGCGGTGGCGAAGTGCGTTCGGGCGGACCAGAAGGACATCGACGATCTGCTGCGGGTGGTGGCGGCGGAGAAACCGGATCTGACGGTAGTGGGTCCGGAACTGCCGCTGTCGCTGGGGCTGGTGGATGCGCTGGAGCAGCGCGGGCACAGGGTATTTGGGCCGACGCGGGAAGCGGCGCTGCTCGAGACGAGCAAGTCGCATGCGAAGCGGTTCATGCAGCGGCATACGATTCCGACGGCGAACTACGCGGTGTGCGAATCGCAGCGAGAGGCGCTGGCGACGCTGGAGATGTTCCATTTGCCGGTGGTGGTGAAAGCGGATGGGCTGGCAGCGGGCAAAGGCGTGCTGATCTGCGAACAGAAAGCCGAGGCGGAGAAGGCGATTGCGGGCTTGTTCGGCGGGCAGCTGCTGGGCTCGGCGGAGAAGAGCATCGTGATCGAAGAGCATTTGACGGGCGAGGAGCTTTCGTTCCTGGTGCTGAGCGACGGGGAGCACGCGGTTCCGCTGGTTCCGGCGCAGGATCATAAACGGATCGGCGAGGGCGATACGGGACCGAATACGGGCGGCATGGGCGCGTACTCGACGGACACGATGCTGGATGCGCAGATGAAAGCGTGGATCGTGCAGCACATTGCGCAGAAGACGGTGGACGGGATGGCGGCGGAGGAGACGCATTTCAAGGGCGTGCTGTATTGCGGGCTGATGATGACGGCGAAGGGTCCGATGGTGCTGGAGTACAACGCACGGTTCGGCGATCCGGAAACGCAGGCGATTTTGCCGCGGATGGAGAGCGACGTGGTGGAGGCGCTGGAGGCGTGCGTGGACGGGCGGCTGAGCGAGACCGAGATTCGGTGGAAACCTGGCGCTTCGGTGTGCGTAGTGGCGGCGTCGGGCGGTTACCCCGGGAGCTACATGACGGGACTGCCGATTGCGGGGCTCGACGAAGCGGCGCGGGTTCCGGGCGTAGAGATCTTTCATGCGGGGACGTCGTTCGATGGCGAGCAGTATCGGACGGCTGGCGGCCGCGTGCTGGGCGTGACGGCGACGGGCGCGGATTTGCAATCGGCTCTGGGTTCGGCGTATGAGGCGATGGGGCGGATTTCGTTTGAGGGGATGGTGTATCGGCGGGATATTGGGCGGAGAGCGCTGAAAGGCAGCGGATAGCGGATAGCGGACAGCGGATAGCGGACGAAAGGCCAGCGGATAGCGGACAGCGGATAGGGAAGACGAGACAGCAGCTGATCGCTGGTAACGGGTAGTACTTTGGAGTTTCTACCCCCTCCCCCCTCCCCCTGGGGTGGTGGGGTGATCGCGCGCAGGTATTTGATTCTGCTGGGCCGGGCAATTTCAGGCGGCGCGTATGTATTTGACTGGACAATGGTTGCGGCTTTCTATTTTGTTTTGTGATGGGTACGTGCTGGGTCGTTCACGGGTGGCGGTTATGTATTTGAATCGGCAGTAGAAGTCGTCAACGCATTTGATTCCTGAGTACTTCGCCACGGAGGACGCAGAGGTCACAGAGAGAATCGAGTTCTTCTTCGTGGTGCTGCGTTATGGGTGGAAGTTGGAGGGCCGGCGGTGAGCTGCCGGCCCTCTTGTTTTCCTGCTGCAGCGGGTTAGCTGGCGGCGGGAGTGGATTTGCCTTCGAGGATGAGGATGGCCTGCTCGACGACGGGAGCGAGCTTCTGGAAGTCGTCGATGAGGGTAACGAAGCCGGAGTAGACCTTCGAGTCGGCGGAGAAGTTGAGGCCGTCGGCGGTGATGGCGCCCTGGGAGGCGGTGATGAGGGCCTCGACGTCGGCGACGACGGTGGAGAGGCCGGCAATGAAGGGCTGCTCGAGGGGCTTCTCGGATTTCAGGATGGCTTCGACGCGGAAGGCGAGGCCGACGATGGTTTTGACTTCGCCGGCGAACCATTTGCCGAAGTCCGCGATTTTGACGCCGATTTTCTGAAAGATGTTCATTGTGTTCCTTTGCATGCAAGATGGGGGGCAAAAGAAAAGGCCCGCCGGGGCGCTCTCCGCATGCCGGTGATGGCATGGAGAAGCCCACGAGCGAGCCTGATCTTTTAGAAATTACCCCCTATTATCAGAATACCAAGCGGGGAGTGAAAATCCGCCAAAATACTTTGCGGTTATTGTGGTGGAAGTGGTGTGGAATGAGGGAGAACACTTTAGTACCGTGTGGGAAAAGCTTGACAAATTTTCCACAAAGGATAGCGGACAGGAAAAACCGAGCGGACGGCGTTCAGCGGATAGCGGATAGGGAACGGCGAGCGGACAGCGTTCAGCGGATAGCCGATAGTAACTGCGAGCGGCTCGCGTTCTGCGGACAGGGAGAATGGATCGCCATACGCTTGGGTTGTGGAGGTGCCTGCTGTGGCGAAATCTTATCGTGAACTGATCGTTTGGCAACGAGCGGTCGAGTTATCGGTTGCCCTTTATGAATTGACTCGGAGTTTTCCGCGTGAAGAGATTTATGGCCTGACGAGCCAGTTGCGGAGGGCTGGCGTGAGCGCTGCCAGCAACATCGCCGAGGGTTGGGGAAGAGGCACGCGGGCCGACTACAGGAACTTTCTGTGTGTCGCGCGTGGGTCCGCACTTGAAGTGCAGACGCAACTGGTGATCGCAGGAAGGCTGGGATACGGGCAGACCAGGAAACTGGCGCAGACGGAGGGACTCGCGATCGAAGTCGGCAAGATGCTTTGGACCATGGTGGAGAAGATGGGGGCCAACAAAACGAGCGGATAGCGGACAGCGGATAGCTGATAGGAAGACCGAGCGGATAGCGGACAGCGGATAGGAGTGGCGGGCGCAAACGGGCTGGGGAGACTCGCTATGCGGTCGCTCTTCCTTGTCCGCTATCCGCTGAACGCTATCCGCTATTTCCAGGTTATTCGCAGCGGAGGGCGACCATGGGATCGAGTGATCGTCGCCGGTGAGCTGCTCGATGGGGAGCCAGGCGGAGGGGGCGGGGTTGCAGCATGGGGGGCTCCGGTCAGGCTTCGAGGATGCGGTTGATGGCGGCGGTTTGGCGGCCCCACTGCTGGCGTTCTTCGCGAAGAGCTTTGCGGCCGGCGGGGGTGAGCTGGTAGTAGCGGGCGCGGCGGTTGTTTTCAGTGGCGCGCCATTGGGCGGTGACGCGGCCAGCGCGCTCCATGCGGCTGAGGGCGGGAAGGAGGGAGCCGGGATTGACGCGGAAGGCGCCGTCGCTGATCTGCTCGATGCGCAGGGCGATGCCGTAGCCATGCATGGGCTGGAGGGCGAGGGTTTTGAGGATGAGCATTTCGAGGGTGCCCTGGACGAGGTCACCGGATTTTTCGGGCATGCGGGTTGTCTCCACTAGATCATCAAGAGGTATATGCGGGTTCCTCTCGATTGTCAAGAGGAACCAGGAGCAGGGAACAGGGAATAGGGAATAGGGGACAGCGAGCCTGGAGCTTGGGAGCTGGGAGCCTGGAGCTGGGAGCCTGGGAGCCTGGAGCTTGGGAGCTGGGAGCTGGGAGCCTGGAGCGGGGTTAGGAGGGGGAGGGGGTGAAGGCGAGGGTGAGGACGGTGATGTCGTCTTCCTGACCGAAGGCCTGGGCGGCGGCGGCGATTTCTGCGGCGGATTGGGTGCTGATTTTTTGGGTGCGGTCGAAGCCGAAGAGTTCGCCTGCGGGGTTGCGGGCTTCGGGGACTCCGTCGGTGACAAAGGTGAGGGTATCGTTGGGGGCGAGGTGGAGGGTGGTTTCCGCGTAGTCGGCGTTGGGGATGAGGCCGAGGGGCAGGCCGGGGTCTAATTTGATCTCGTCACCGTTACAGTAGGGGGCCAGGTGGCCGGCATTTGCTACCGTGACTGTGCCATTTTCTGCAAAGAGGGCGCAGATGCAGGTGACGAAGCCGCCCTGCATCTGGCCGATGAGGCCGCGATTGAGCGCGGCGAGAATGCGGGCGGGTGGGAGTGCGGGCATGGTGCGGAGGGCGCCGATGACTAAATTCACGGTCAGAGCCGCTTGCAGGCCTTTTCCGCTGACGTCACCGACGACGACCAGGATGCTGCGCGGCTCTTCGGGGCGAATGTAGAAGAAGTCGCCACCCACATGCCTGGCGGGTTTGTACGCGGTGTCGACGCGAAAGCCAGGAACGTCCGGAACTTTTTCAGGAATCAGCAACTGCTGCACGGTTCGCGCCGCCTCCAGTTCGCTCTTCAGCTGATCTTCTTCGTGACGCGAGCGCGCAAACCGAAGTACCACGATGCCCATAATCGCAAGCAGCAGAACCCCGATCGACAGCTCGTACAGGCCGAATGGAAACGGCCAGCTGAAGGTCCTGTTCCAGAAGGCCCAGTAAGGCTCAATCCATGCGTGCCCCCCGCTCAGAATCGCCCAAAGCGCGTCATTCACCCAGTTCGCCAGGGTGTTCAATCCCACCGGAACCAGCAGCAATCGAGCATCGGGATTGCCGCGCCTGACGCCCTCGATCAACATCACCACAGCCCCCAGCGTCATGGGCAGGGTCACTACAACAAACAAGAGGTTGCCGACCGCAACCGGCAGATTGTGCAGCGCGGGCAACGTCCACACGATCACGTTCAGCGCTACCGAGACCAAACCGATCCGAATCCACACTGTGCGCCGCGCGCCCAGCATCATCCAGATGAACATCAGGAAGCTGAAGAACCCCGCAACCGCAAGGCTATTAATCCCTGCCTCGCTGGCGAGCGCCGGCAGAGTGTGAAATGCCGCGTAACAGTTCGCCAGAGACCAGCCTCCGAAGAAGAAGCCGGACAGGCCGTACCAAAGGTAAAGGCGCTCCCTGCGTCGCATCAGGAAGAGCGCAAAGCCGGCGATGCCATAGAGGAAATTAAGCAGGGCCAGGTAGCCCTGCACTGTCAGCTCCCGGAATGTATTGCTGTCCTCGAGCGTCATCCAGTCCTTCAACTGGGTGGCATCGCCAATGCGTGGCGCGCTTGACATCCCTCCGCCGAAGAACATCGCCCAGCGCGGCCAGTGCCAGACGCGGATGGCAATCTCCATTTCGCCGGCCTGAGTCTGAGGCAACAGCACCAGTTGATGGTGGGGGTCGTAGATGGTCGCGTTAGGCGGAAAGCCGCCGAAGGACCCCACGCGCTTGCCATCCACAAAGACCTGGTAGCTGGTCATGATGCCGGGGATGTAAAGGCCGAGCTGCGCGTGCTCGGGGGGCAGAATCACTTTGAAGCGGTACCACGCAAAGCCGCCGTAATCTTTGTAGCCCTGGTCGCTCCAGCTCTTTTCGGAAGAAATGAGCGGCCAGGTGGAGTCGTCCAGGGCGGGCTGTGACCAGCGGGGCTCGTCGCCGGTATGGAAGCGCATGGGGCCATCGAGGGGCGTCATTTGCACGCGGTCGTGCTCCATGTCGAAGACCTGGGCGGACGCGGGCAGGGCCAGCACGGCGGCCAGCGGGAGGCAACAGCAGAGCAGCAGCGTTGGGCGGAGTCGTGCGGCCATCCACGCAAGTGCGGGCATCAGGGGTTGGGTCCTCGGGGGATGAAGAGATAGTACCAGGAACCGGGCACCGGGCACTGGGAACCGGGAAGTGAGTTAGTACGCGAGGGCGCAACCGTCGGCGCGCATTTCGCTGCCGGCGGCGTAGACGCGACCTTCATAGGGACCGGGGTGTTGGTGGCGGAGCTCGATGCACTCGTAGCGGCCGAAGCCGCCGTCGCTCGCGCCCATGGGCCAGCCGAGATCGATGAGAGCCTGGCGGGTGGCCGTGGGGACGCCGGCTTCGAGACGGAGAATGCCGGTGGGTCCGAGGTTGGGCGGGTCTTCACCCATGGATTGTGAGGAGCCTTCGTGGTGCCAGCGGGGCGAGTCGGCGGCGGATTGGACGTCGAGGCCGTAGTCGACGCGGTTGACGATGATCTGGGTTTGTCCCTGGGGCTGCATGTCTCCGCCCATGACGCCGAAAGCGAGCCAGGGTGCGCCATTGCGAGTGGCGAAGCCGGGAATGATGGTTTGGAAGGGGCGCTTGCCGGGGGCGTAGAGGTTGGGGTGTCCGTCCTGGAGGGAGAAGAGCTCGCCACGATCCTGAAACATGAAGCCGAGGCCATCGGCGACGAGGCCCGAGCCCATGCCGCGGAAATTGGACTGGATCTGGGAGACCATCATGCCATCGGAGTCGGCGGTGGAGAAGTAAGTGGTGTCGCCGTGGCTGGGGGCCTGACCGGGATAGATGGGGGTGAGAATCTTGTCGAGGCTGATGAGTTGGGCGCGTTGTTTGGCGTAGTCCTTCGAGTTGAGCCAGTCGATGGGGATTTTGGCGAAGTGGGGATCGGCGTAGTAGCGGGCGCGGTCTTCGTAGGCGAGGCGCTTGGCTTCGGTCATGACATGGAGGGCCTGCGGCGATTGGAAACCCATGCCGCGGAGATCGAAGTTCTCGAGGATGTTGAGCATTTGCAGAGTGGCGAGGCCCTGGGTGTTGGCGTCCATACCGCAGACGTCGATGCCGCGGTAGTTGGTGACGAGGGGATCGAGCCACTCGGCTTGCATGTCGCGGAGGTCTTCTTTGGAGAGCCAGCCGCCGATGCGTTTGAAGTAGGCATCGATAGTGTCGGCGATGGGGCCTTCGTAGAAGGCGTCGCGTCCGCCTTCGGCGATCAACTTATAGGTACGGGCGAGGTCGGGATTGCGGCGGACGTCGTATTCGTTGGGGGGCGTGCCGCCGGGAGCGTAGGTGTGCATGGCGTTGACGGTTTCTTCGACGCCGGAAGTGGGACGGAGGAAGGCCGCGAGGTTGCGCTTGATGTACCAGCCGATGATCTGGGGGTTGGGCGCGCCGTTTTCGCAGTAATGGATGGCGGGCTCGAAGAGCTCAGCCCACTTGAGCTTGCCGTAGCGCTGATGGAGAGCCCACCATCCGGCGAGAGCGCCGGGAGTGGAGACGGAGATGGCGCCGAGGGGCGGGATGACTCCGTTTTTAGCGCGGGCGCGGACGGTGGCGAGCGAAAGGGAGCGCGGGGATTTGCCGGAGCTGGCCATGCTGACGACTTTGGAAAGTTTTGGATCCCAGACGAAGGCGTAGCAATCGCCGCCGAGACCGGAGCTGGTGGGCTCCATGAAGCCGAGGCAGGCATTGATGGCGATAGCGGCGTCAACGGCAGATCCACCGCGCTTGAGCATGTCAATGCCGATCTGGGTGGCGATGGGGTGGGCGGTTCCGGCCGCGCCGTTGCAGCCGAGGGCGGGGGAGCGGGAGGAGAAACTGGCGCCGGCGGGTCGATCGCCGGCATGGACATCGGGGCGGAGGAAGCGGTCGTCGGTGGGGGGCTGGAATTTGGGGAGTTCCTTGTCGGAATTTGGGGAGGGGCTGGGGGTCTGGGCGGCGGCTATAGGAACGCCGGCTGCGACGGAGGATCCGGCTACGGCGAGAGGGAGGGTGGCGAGGAATTGGCGGCGGCGCACCGTTACAGGTTACAGGTGACATGGTGCAGGGTACAGCGGAGCGAGCCCCGGGCACCGGGCTCCGGAAAAGCAAGCGGATAGCGGACAGCGGATAGTGTTCAGAAAAAGCCAAGCAGAGCCAGGGGACGGAGCACGACAGAAGCGGATAGCGGATAGCGGACTGCGGATAGACGAGCGGCATTCGGGCAAAAATGGGGAGTGGGAACTAAGGGGCACCGGGTTGCGTAGTGGTTCCTGTGGCGATACCACAGGTTTGTGTGGCATGCTTGTGTGGGCATAACACAGGAGGGATGGGATGGGGGATTCAAAACTGGATTTGCTGCAGGGAACGCTGGACCTGATGGTTCTGCAGACGCTGGCGGCGATGGGCGAGCAGCATGGGTACGGGATTGCGCGGCGGATCGAGCAGGTGAGCGGGGATGAGGTGCTGCTGAACCAGGGAACGATTTACGCGTCGCTGGTGCGGCTGCAGCAGCGGGGATGGATCGACGCGGAGTGGGGCGTATCGGATAACAACCGGAAGGCGAAGTTCTATTCGATTACGAAGCGGGGGCGGAAACAGCTCGAGGAGGACGTGGCTTATTGGCAGCGGCTGGCGGCGGTGATGGGGCGGGTCTTAAGGGCGGGGCGCCGAGAACCGGGCACCGGGCACTGATCACCGGGAACAGCGAAGGGGATAGGGGATAGCGGTTAGGGTTCAGAAGAAGCCAGGGCGCGAACGGCGAGCGAGAGACGAGAGAACAGCGAGCGAAAGGCTGTTAGCGAGGGGCTTATAGCAAGAAACTTTTAGCAAAAAGCGATTAGCGAAAAATCGAGTGAAAAGCGAAATCGAGTGAGAAGCGAGAAAACGGCGAGCGAAGGGCGGGAGAACGGCGAGCGTGCTGCGGGTGAGAGGTTGAATGATGGATTATTTGCGGCAAATGTGGAATCGGGTGCGGGCGTTTTTTCGTAAGGGGCCGCTGGATGCGGATTTGGATGCGGAGATGGCGTCGCATCTGGAGATGGCGGTGGAAGAGAATTTGCGGCGCGGGATGGATGTGGAAGAGGCGCGGAGGAGAGCGATGGCACGATTTGGCGGAGTGCAGCAGGCGCGGGAGAAGCAGCGGGCGGCGCGGGGATTGCCGCTTGTGGATGTGCTGGGGCAGGATTTGCGATACACGCTGCGCACGCTGGGGCGCGATGCGGGATTCACCGTGGTTGCGGTGCTGATTCTGGCGCTGGGGATTGGGGCGAACGTGGCAGTGTTCAGCGTGGTGAACACGATTTTGCTGCGGCCGTTGCCGTTTCCTGATGCCGGGAAGCTGGTACGGATTACGACCGTGAATCCGCCCTGTGGCGAGTCATGCCGGACGTACTCCGCGGATGCGACGCGGGAGCTTCAGGAGCGGAACCGGTCGTTCGAGCGGGTGTCAGGGTATTTTGCATTCACGTCAGCGGACAACTACAAGCTGATGGGGCGAGCGGTGCCGCTGCCGGTGACGGGAATTCTGGTGGATCAGAGCTTTTTTCAGACGCTGGGCGTGCAGCCGGTGCTGGGTCGGCTGTTTCTGCCGGAAGAATGCCTGCACAATGCGCGTCCCACGGTGTTGCTGAGCTATCCATTCTGGAAGCGGCAGTTCGGGGGCAAGCGCGACATTGTCGGGCAGGCGGTGGACTTTAACGGGACGCCGGTGACGGTGGTGGGAGTGCTGCCGGATACGTTCGATTTCGGCTCAGTGTTTTCGCCGGGGGCGAAGGTGGACATTTTCACGCCGTATGTGATGTCGGATTTTGAGGAAGACGGGAACGATCTGGCGCTGGTGGGGCGGCTGAAGCCAGGGGTGACGATGGCGCAGGCGCAGGATGAGGCGAATTCCCTGTTCCCCAAGCTGGATATCGATCTGAAGCATCCGGAATATAACGCGAACTACCACTACACGGGGCAACTGATTGGGCTGAAGGATTATGTGAGCGGCAAGCTGCGGCGGTCGCTGATTGTGTTGTGGTGCGCGGTGGGAATGATTTTGCTGATTGTGTGCGTGAACCTGTCGAACCTGCTGCTGGCGCGGGCAGCGGCGCGGGGCAAGGAATTTGCGATGCGGAGCGCGCTGGGCGCGAACCGCGGGCGGCTGGTGCGGCAACTGTTGACGGAGAGCCTGATTCTGTCGGGGGCTGGAGCGATGATGGGGCTGGCGATTGCGTTGGGGGTGACGGGGTTTCTGGCGCACCAGGGATCGATCGCGCTGCCGTTGCTCTCCAGCGTGCGCATCGACGGAGAGGCGGTGGCGTGGACCGTGGCGATTGCTGTGGCGGCGGCAGTTCTGTTCGGACTGATGCCGGCGCTGCGGATGGCCAGCGGGAATTTGCAGGAGGCGCTGAAGGATTCCGGGCACGGGGCGAGCGCGGGACGCAGGCACGAGGGGTTGCGATCGACGCTGGTGGTGGCGGAGATTGCGCTGGCGTGCGTGCTGCTGGTGGGAGCGGGGCTGCTGCTGCGGAGCTTCCTGCGTCTGCTGGACGTGGATCTGGGCTTTGCCCCGGCGCGGGCCGCGGCGATTAGCCTGGACTTCGACGATGGGCAGAAGTCCGCCGCACGAGTAGCGCAATGGCAGGAGATCATCCGCCAGGTGAAGACGATTCCCGGGGTGGAGACGGCAGGCATCAGCGACAATCTGCCGCTGAGCCGCAACCGAAGCTGGGGGATTTCCGCGAAGGGGGTGGAGTATCGGCCGGGTGAGTTGCAGGGGACGTTCGTCTTCATCGTTTCGCCGGGATATTTGCCGGCGATGGGGATGCGGCTGAAGGAGGGGCGGGATTTTCAATGGGACGATGCCGATCCGGCGGTGATCATCAACGAAACGGTGGCGCGGAAGCTGTGGCCGGGACAGGATCCGGTCGGGCGGATCGCGCGGGCGGGAGGCACGGACGCGCGGGTGATCGGAGTGATTGCCGATGTGCATGAGAGCAGCGTGGAAGGCGAAGCGGGCTGGCAGATGTATCTGCCAGTGACCTCGCCAAAGTTTGGACCCGAGGGAGCTGAACTGGTGGTGCGGAGCACGCTGCCGGCAGGAACGCTGGCAAAGAGCGTGATGGCGACGGTGCGGTCGATCGATCCGGGGCAACCGGCGACGGAGTTTCGTCCGGTGCAGCAGCTGGTGGATCATGCGACGTCGCCGCGCAGATTTTTTGTGCTGCTGGTGGGGATTTTTGCGGGGCTGGGATTGCTGCTGGCTTCGCTGGGAATTTATGGGGTGATTGCGTATTCGGTGATGCAGCGGACGCAGGAGATCGGGATCCGGATGGCGCTGGGGGCGAGCCGGGGGCGCGTGCAGCGCGGGGTGCTGGGGAAGACGCTGGGCCTGGTGCTGATCGGACTGGTGGTGGGGACGGTGGGTTCGCTGGTTGCGACGCGGATGATTACGTCGCTGCTGTTTGGGACCGAGGCGACCGATCCGCTGACGTATGCGGGGATGATTGTGCTGCTGATGGCGGTGGCGCTGGTGGCGGGATACTTGCCGGCGCGGCGGGCTTCGCGGATTGATCCGCTGGTGGCGTTGAGAACGAATTGAATGCAGCCGGTAGCCGGTAGCCTGTAGCTGGTAGCCGGGAGGCTAAAAGGCGGTCGGCTAAGAGGCGGTCAGCGATGGAGCGGTTAGCGAAAAACTATTAGCAGAAGACGTTTAGCAAAATACTGTTAGCGAAAACTCCGGTTCGCTTATTCCTGGCGGAGGATTTGGACGGGGTCTACTCTTGCGGCGCGCCATGCGGGGAATAACGATGCGGCGGTGGCGACGGCGAGGATGAGGACGAAGACAGCGATGTAGGTGGTGGGATCGGCGGGCGAGACGCCGTAGAGCATGCCGGCGAGGAGTCGGCCGGAGGCGAGGGAGAGGGCGAGTCCGGCGACGCAGCCGAGGAGAGTCACGCGAAGACCCTGGAAGAGAAACTGAGTGAGGATGCGGCTGCGGGCGGCTCCGAGGGCGAGGCGGACGCCGACTTCGCGCTGGCGCATGCGGCCCAGGTAGTTGAGCGTGCCGTAGAGTCCGATGGACGCGAGTGAGACAGCCGTGGCGGCGAAAAGCGCGAGCAGGATGGTGCGCAGACGATTACCGGCGGAGGCCTCGTCGAGGTGCTGCTCGAGGGGCATCATGGCGTAGACGGAGCGATTGGGATCGAGTTGATGGACGCTGCGGCGGATGGTATCGGCCATCGCCATCGGATCGCCGTGGGTGCGGACGAGGAAGTCGGGGAAGGGAGTGGGCGCGCTGAAGCAGGAGTAGACGGTGGGGACAGGGGCAACGTTGAGGCCTGCTTCGCGAGCGTCACCGACGACACCGCGAATCTGGCCTTTGGTGGAGAAGTCGTTGTAGGCGGTAGCTGCGATGTTGTGGCCGAGGGCGGCGCCGTTGAGGTAGAGACTGGCGAAGGCGCGATTGACGAGGACGTCGGAGGGCGGGCCGCCTCTTCTGCAGGATTCACCCTGAAGGACGGGGATGCTGGTGGTATCGAAGTAGCCCCAGGAGACCCAGCGATTGTCGGCGAGGACTTTGCGGTTGGGATCGAGGCTGCCGTCGAGATTGAATTCGACCTGATAAAGGGAGGGAACGCCTGGCAGGGTGGCAGCGGTGGCGGCGGATACGACGCCGGGGATGGTGCGGATGGCGTCAAGGGTGGAGTCGATGCGGCGGTTGAGCGAGCCCATGTCGGCGGTTTCACCCCAGGAGCCGCTGATCTGAAAGGTGAGGACGTGGGAGGGGTCGAAGCCAGGATGAACGCGACTGAGCTGCTGGAGGCTGCGGAGCAATAATCCTGCGCCGGTGAGCAATGTAACAGCGAGTGTTACTTGTACGGCGACGAGGAACCACTGCAGGGGGCTGCGAGCGGAAGTTTGGGTGCGGCCGGTTTGGGCGAGGGAATGGGCGAGGTCGCGGCGGGTTCCGCGGAGGGCGGGAACGAGTCCGCACAGCACGGTAGTGGCGACAGCGCAGAGCAGCGAGTAGAGAACGATGGTTGGGTTGAGGCTGATTTCGGAGGCGCGGGGAAGGGTGTTGGCGAGGAGATGGAAGGCTCGGGTGGCTGCAGCGGCGATGCCGAGGCCGAGGAGCGAGCCGAGGAGGGCGAGCGAAAAGACTTCGGTGAGGAGCTGGCCGACGATGGCGCGGCGCGAGGCCCCGAGGGAGAAGCGGATGGAGATTTCGTGTTCGCGGTCGGCGGTGCGGGCGAGGAGCAGCGCGGCGATGTTGGAGCAGGCGATGAGCAGGAGCAGAGTGACGGAGCCGTAGAGGAGCCAGAGCGAGTCGCGGATGTCGCCGACGACGGTTTCCTTGAGGGGGACGCTCTGGATGGTGAGGTCGGCGTCGGGTTTGGGGAACTGCTTGCCGAGGCGTGCCTGGACGGTGGCCATGTCCGCCTGGGCCTGGGCGAGGGAGACGCCAGGCTTCATGCGTCCGATGACGGTGAACCAGGTGGAGTCGCGGCGCTGGGCGAAGGGCGCATCGGGCGGGCTTGGCGCCCAGAGGTCGATGTCGCGGCTGGGAAAGGCGAACGACGCGGGCATGACGCCGATGATGGAGTACGAATAACGGCCGAAGTGGAGTTTTTTGGTGAGGATGGCGGGATCGGCGGCAAAGCGGCGCTGCCACAGGTGGTGGCTGATGATGACGGCGTTGGGTCCGCCGAAGTGGAACTCATCGCGGGTGAAGTTGCGGCCGAGCGCAGGCGCGACGTCGAGGGCTTCGAGGAAGCGCGGGGCGACGAGGGCCATGGTGAGTTTTTCAGGGAGGGGGCCGGAGATTTCGGAAAGGTCGTCGGTGTAGTAGCCGCTGATGGCGGAGAAGGTGGAGTTCATGCGGTTCCAGTCTTCGAGGCGCACGGCGGAGACGAAGGTATTGGCGTCGCGATTGCGGGTATCGTGCTGACTGATCTGGACGAGCTGATCGCCGTTGGGGTAGGGCAGCGGGCGCAGCACGACCGCGTCAATGGCGGAGAAGACAGCGCTGTTGGCGCCGATGCCGAGGGCGAGGGTGAGAATGACGGCGGCGGAAAACGAGGGCGAGCGGCGGAGGAAGCGCAGGGCTGCGCGGAAATTGAAGCGGATTGTTTCGAGCAGGGGCGAGATGTGGACTTCGCGGACCTGCTGCTTGACCTGTTCGCGGCCGCCGAATTCGAGGATGGCGCGGCGGCGGGCTTCTTCGGGGGAGAGGCCCTGGGCGATGCCAGTCTGGGTGAGCTGATCGACGTGGAAGGCGATCTCGCGGTCGAATTCAGCGTCGCGCGGGGAGCGGCGAAAAGGGTTCCAGGACATTGTTATGCCTCCTGACGGGCAGCGTCGAGGATGAGGGCCACAGCTTGAGAGAGGCGATTCCAGGAGGCTTCTTCCTGAGCGAGCTGGCGGCGGCCTTTGGCGGAGAGCTTGTAGAACTTGGCCTCACGGCCGTTTTCGGAGTCGCCCCATTCGGCCGAGAGCCAGCCGCGTTTTTCGAGGCGATGGAGCGCGGGATAGAGCGAGCCCTGCTGGACGTTGAGGACTGCTTTGGAAATCTGGCGGATGCGCTGGGAGATGCCGTATCCATGGACGGGGCCGAGGGCGACGATTTTGAGGATGAGCATGTCGAGGGTGCCCTGCAGCAGGTCAGTTTTTTCGGTGGGAGCCATGGTTCTGAGTCTCTCTCTATGACGTTCTACCTATGATAGGTAGATTGTCAAGGAGAGAGTGACGGACGGGCAGGGTACAGCGTACAGGGTGCAGGGTGCAAAAGCGAAAAACGAGCCAACGGCCCGCGAAAAGCGAGCGAACTACCAGCACACAGCGAGCAAATGACGAGCGAAAAAGCGGTTAGCGAAAGATGGATCGCCAGCGCGATTCGTCACAAAGGCGTTGATTTTCTATGCATAGGTGGTCTATGGTTGGCCGCACTATGGCGAATAAGCCGGAGTTGATGCCGGGGACGCTGGACATGCTGATTTTGCAGACGCTGAAGCGGGCGCCGCTGCATGGGTACGGGATCGCGCAGTCGATCAAACGCGGTTCGGACGATGTGCTGACGGTGGAAGAGGGGTCGCTGTATCCGGCGCTGCAGCGGCTGCTGCTGCAGGGATGGGTGAGGTCGGAATGGAAGATGACGGAGACGAACCGGCGGGCGCGTTTCTACACGCTGACGGCGGCGGGTCGGAAGCAGCTGGGTGTTGAGCTGTCGAAGTTCGAGCAGATGATCGAGGCCATTGGGCGGGTGCTGGCGGATGCCGAGGAGGCAGGATGAGCGCGGGCTATTGGTGGAGAAAAGTGCGGGCACTGTTCGGGCGGGAGAAGTTTGCCGGTGAGCTGGACGAAGAGATGGCGTTCCACCGGGAGCAGATGGCGCGGGAACTGGAGCGGGATGGGATGACGCCGGAAGCGGCGCGGGTTGCGGCGGCGCGGCGGTTTGGGAATGCGACGCGACTGCGCGAGCGGAGCCATGAGGTGGTGGGGTTCCGGGCGGAGACGGTGGCGCTGGATCTGCGGTTCGCGATGCGGCAGCTGCGGAAGAATCCGGGGTTCGCGGTGACGGCGATTGCGATGCTGGCGCTGGGGATTGGCGCGAGCACGGCGATCTTCAGCTTTGTGGATGCGGCGCTGATCCGGCCGCTGCCGTTCGCGCAGCCGAAGCGGCTGGTGGACGTGGATGAGAGCGCAGCGGCATTTCCGCGGTCGAACCTGTCGCGCGACGATTACGACGACTGGAGGCGGATGCAATCGACGCTAAGCGGGCTGGATGTGTACACGAGCTTTGGATTTCTGCTGCGGATGGGATCGGTGTCAGAGCCGGTGCCGGCGGGGCGGGTGAGCGACGGATTTTTTCACACATTGGGCGTGGAGCCGATGCTGGGGCGGGATTTCCGTGCGGGCGAGGATCAGCCGAGCGCAGCGAAGGTAGCGATTCTGCCCTACGGCACGTGGATGAAGCGGTTTGGCGGGCGGCGCGATGCGATTGGGGAGACGGTGAGCCTGAGCGGCGACGCGTACACAATTATCGGGGTACTGCCGCGCGGGTTTGCGTTTCCGCCCCGCGGGGATGCGGAGTTCTGGGTTCCGCTGGGCGGTAAGAGCGGATGCGAGCAGCACCGGAGCTGCCACAATCTGGACGGGGTGGGGCGGCTGAAGGATGGCGTGACGGTCGCGCAGGCACGGGCGGATTTGAAGATAATTGCGGCACAACTGGAGAAGCAATACCCGGATTCGAACACCGGGCAGAGCGCGAACGTGCAGGGGCTGGATGAGTTTATTGTGGGGCCGGTGCGGCCGATTCTGCTGATGTTGCTGGCGGGTGCGGGGCTGCTGCTGCTGATTGCGTGTGTGAATGTAGCGAGCCTGCTGCTGGTGCGGTCAGAGAGCCGGAGGCGGGAGGTGGCGGTGCGGGGGGCGCTGGGGGCGACTCCGGGGCGGCTGTCGCGGCAGTTTGTAACGGAGGGGCTGCTGTTGGCGGCGGCAGGAGGCGGCGTTGGCGCGGGAGTGGCGGCGCTGACGATGACGCTGATTAAGAAAATGATCCCGGCGCCGATCACGCAGCGGGCGACGTTTCTGGGCGATGTGGGGACCAACGCGCACACGCTGCTGTTTGCGGGTGGCGTGGCGGTGGCGGCGGCAGTGCTGATGGCGCTGACGCCGATGGTGCGGCTGGCGTTCCAGGATATTCATAACGCACTGAGCGAAGGCGGGCGCGGCGCAGCCGGGCGTTTCTGGAAGCGGCTGGGCGCGAACCTGGTGGTAGTGGAGCTGACCGTGGCGATGGTGCTGCTGGCGGGGGCGGGGCTGCTGGGCAAGAGCCTGTACCGGCTGCTGCATGTGGATCTGGGGATGAATCCGGGGCATCTGGCCACGGTGAATCTGATGGCGCCGGGGAATCCGAAGCCGGAAGAACTGGTGGCGTTGTATGGGGAGATCGGCCGGCGGGTGCGGAGTTTGCCGGGCGTGGAGGCGGTGGGATTCACGAGCGATCTGCCGGTCCGGTGCGACTGCGACACGGACTGGATTCGGATTCCGGGGCGGCCGTTCCACGGCGAGCACAACGATGTGATGGAGCGCGATGCGAGCGTGGATTATCTGACAGCGGTGGGGGCGAGGCTGGAGCGGGGGCGCTGGTTCACGGAGCAGGACGACGCGAAGCACCCGTATGTGACGGTGATCAACGAGACGTTGGCGCGAAAGTATTTCCCTGGCGAGGATGCGCTGGGCAAGACGATTGGAAACCCGCAGCTGGATCCGAAGCAGATGCGGGAGGTGGTGGGGGTGGTGGCGGATATTCGCGAGGCGGCGCTCGATGACCACCCGCTGCCGGCGGAGTACTTCCCCATCGACCGCGGGCCGGACAATTTTTTCTCATTGGCGGTGCGGACGAAGGGCGATGAGAAGGCACTGCTGCCGGAGTTGGTGAAGACGCTGCGGGGCATCAATCCGAACCTTGGCGTGTACGGCGAGCTGACGATGGCGGACCTGATCGACGCGACGCCGCCGGCGATGGTGCATCAACTGGCGGCATGGCTGGTGGGGGGATTTGCGGGGCTGGCGCTGGTGCTGGGCGTGGTGGGTTTGTACGGAGTCGTGGCGTATTCGGTGAGCCAGCGGACGCGGGAGATTGGGGTGCGGATGGCGCTGGGCGCGCCGCGGAGCGCGGTGCACGGGATGATCCTGAAGGAAGCGGGGCTGCTGGCAGGGATTGGGATTGTGCTGGGACTGGCATGCGCGATAGGCGCTGCGGCGCTGATGAAGGGCCTGCTGTTCGGGGTGCGGGCGTGGGATGTGTCAACGCTGGCGGGAGTGGCGGCGATGCTGGGGTGCTTTGCGTTGCTGGCGAGTTTCATTCCAGCGCGACGAGCGGCGCGGGTGAATCCGGTGGATGCGTTGAGGGCGGAGTGACAGCGGACAGCGGATAGCGGATAGCGGATAGCGGATAGCGGATAGCGGATAGCGGATAGCGGATAGCGGATAGCGGATAGCGGATAGCGGAAGGCGGATGCGGGTCCGGATCCGATGGTTTTCCCCCAGCGACGTACCTATTCGATGCGGAGGGCTTGTTGGGGGTCGAGGCGGGAGGCTCGGGTGGCGGGCATCCAGACAGCGAGCAGGGCGACCAGGCCTAAGACCACCGGGACGGTTACAAATACGAGGGGATCCCAGGTTTTAACGCCGAAGAGGAAGCTGGCGATGAAGCGGGTGAGGCCGAAGGCTGCGCCAATGCCGATGACGACGCCAGCGATCGCGAGGCGCATGCCGTGCCACACGACGAGCGAGCGGATGCGGGAGCGGTCGGCGCCGAGAGCCATGCGGATGCCCATTTCCTGGGTGCGCTGCTGGACGGAGTAGGCCATGAGGCCGTAAATGCCGATGGCGGCGAGGATGAGGGCGGAGGCTCCGAAGATGGTGAGGAGGAGCATGTTGAAGTCCTCCCGCGCGGTGGAGTTGGCGACGACCTGAGTCATGGGGCGGACGCGGGCGACGGGAAAGCCGCCGCTGGCCTGGCGAAGCTGCTCAGTAACAACAGAAATATATTCATGCGGATCGCCGTGGGTGCGGACCAGCCAGACCATGGGACCGATGTTGGAGTTGAGGGCGGTCATGCCATCGGTGACCTGAGAACTGGGAACAATCATGAGGGGGCGGGGATCGTTGTTGAGGCCGCCATCGCGGATGTCGCCGACGACGCCGACGATCTGGCGGGCAGGCTCAGTGAACTGAGGGCCGACGCCTTTGCCGATGAGAAGCTGCTGGCCGACGGGATTTTCTTTGGGGAAGAAGCTTTTGGCGAAGGCCTGGTTGATGAGGACGACGCCGGGAGAGGAACCGGTGTCGAGGTCAGAGAAGTCGCGGCCGCGCTGGATGGGGATGTGGAAGACGGCGAAATAGCCGGGAGAAGCGCTCATCCAGCCAGCGCCGCCGGTCCACGGAGATTTAGGGGCGGGCGGGCGGCCGATGATGTTGAAGGGAAGGCCATAGCCGCCTTCGAGCGGCAGGCAGCAGGTGAAGGCAGAGATTTCGACGCCGGGAATAGCGTTGAGGCGCTCGCGGCCATCGTGAGCGACCTGGGCGACGCCAGCGGTTTTTTTGAACTGGTCGCCGGTGAGAGACATTTCGAGAGTGAGAACGTTGCGGGGATCGAAGCCGGGGTTGACCTGGCGGAGCGCGATGAAGGTACGGATGAGGAGCGCGGCGCCAATGAGGAGAACGAGGGCGAGGGAGACTTCGCCAATGACGAGGAGAGAACGCATCTTGCTCTGGCGGAAGCCGGTGCCGGAACGGTTGCTGCTTTCCTTAAGGGTGGTATTGAGATCGGGGCGCGAGGCGGCGAAGGCGGGGAAGAGCCCGAAGAGAATGCCGGTGAGGAGCGAGATGCCGAGGGTGAAGAGGAGGATGCGCCAGTCGAGGGCGATGGCGGCGCCATGTTCGCCGACGCGGGGAAGGCCGGCGGGGGAGACGGCAAGGAGAGCGCGCACGCCGGCGTAGCCAAGGATGAGGCCGAGGATGCCTCCGGTAACCGCGAGGACAATGCTTTCGGTGAGGAGCTGACGGACGATGCGGGCGCGTCCGGCGCCCATGGCGGCGCGGATGGCGAATTCACGCTTGCGGCCGGTGGCGCGGACGAGGAGAAGATTGGCGACGTTGGCGCAGGCGATGAGGAGGACGAAGCCGACCGCTCCGAGAAGGACGAAGAGGGATTTACGGGCACCGGCAACGATAGAGTCGCGGAGAGGCTGGACGCCGAAGCCATCTTTGGGTCCCATGTCGTCCGGGTGGAGGCGGCGGTACTGATCGGCGGCGAGTTTGAGCTGGGCATTGGCCTGAGCAAGAGACACGCCGGGCTTGAGACGGCCGGAGACGAGGAAGTAGTGGCCGAGGTTGGTGCTGTTGGGATCCAGCTGGAAGGGGACCCAGATATCCGATTCGGGATCGGTCGCGAAGGATTTTCCGAGGACTCCGATGATGGTGAAGGGCTCGTTGCTGAGCGAGACGGAGGTACCGACGATGTTGGGGCTGCCGCCGAACTTGCGCTGCCAGAATCCGTAGCTGATGACGACGACATGGCCGCCGTTGGGGGAATCCTCCTGGGGAGTAAAGGTGCGGCCCAACATGATGGGCGCGCCAAAAAGGCGGAAATAAGCTTCCGAGGCGTGGATGCCGTGAACCTGCTCGGGGACGGCGCCGGTGAGGTTGAAGCCGGGACCGCCGAAGTCGTAGGCGGCGACATCCTGAACGACGCTGGTCTGGGCTCGCCAGGTATTGAAGTTGACCGGGGAGGCGCCATCGCCGTTGCCATCGGGAAAGGTGTTCATGAACTGGACCATGCGGTCGGGTTCGGGATAGGTGAGCGGCTTGAGCAGGACGGCGTTGACGACGGTGAAGATGGCGGTGTTGGCTCCGATGCCGAGGGCGAGAGCGGCGATGGCGGTGATGGTGAATGCCGGGTTGGCGATGAGCACGCGGAAGGAGTAGCGGAGGTCCTGCCAGAAGTCATTCATTGAACTGAGCCGCCTTCGAAGCTGGGAACTGGGCCGGCAATCGGCCCGGCTCGCCCAGTCTACTGTGCGGCTGGGACGAACGGCGTCGCGTTGTGACGGATGGTTGTTGTGGGGAGCCGGAAGCAGGGAACAGGGGACAGGGAGCAGGGAGCAGGGAACAGAGCACAGAAAACGACGTTCAACGTTCGGGACCAAAGCACAGGGAGCATGGAAGCACAGGGCACTGGGGGGCGGAACACGGGGACGCAGAGACTCCAGGCGCTGAGAGCCGGTAGTTTTTTAGCCGCGGGTTCCGGTGGGCATGGGGACAGGAACGGGGCCGGCCGAGGCGGTGGTGACTTTGTCGAGGTAGCTCAGCGACGGGAAGTAGACCTGGGGGTTTTGCTCCATCACGTCGAAGTAGCCGCGTAGGAATTCTTCGGCGATGGTTTGGGGATTCTGCTCCATTTCGGCGGAGAGGACCTGGCGGGCCATGTCGAGAAGAAGGGCATCGACCTTTTCGCCGAGGCCTTCAGCCTGCTTGAGCTCGCGGCGATCGATGTAGGTGAAGGAGCCGCGGTTGGAGAGGACGATCATCTCGGTTTCCTCGCCGATGGCGGGATCGTACTTGCGGGCGAGGTAGTTGAGGTAGGTCATGCGAAGGACGGTGGAGCGGAGGCTGAAGCTCTGGTTGAAGCGAGGAGTGAGGAGCTTCAGCATGGGGTTAATTTGGCGGGCGCCGGCGCCGACGACGCAGGGGCCGAAGGTTTCCATGACCGTAGAGGGGGGCTCGCAGAGAAGGACGCGGCCGGCGTTGTCGTCGGTGGCATTGCTGGCGACGAGGAACTGGAGGGAAGGAATCTGAGCGACGCCGTAGGAGCGGAACCAATCGCCCATGACGCGCTTGATGCCGGGCACGATGTCCTGGCGGATAGCGGCATTGCAGGCGACGGAGGCAATTTCGGAGGCGAGCATTTTGCCGGCGCGGGGATCTTTGGCGGCGTAGGTAATGGCGAAGATGCGCTTGCCGGAGGTGACGGACATGAGGGCGGCGTCGATTTCGGGGGCGGACGATCCATCGCTGGCCTCGATTCGGGAATCGGCGCAGAGGATGGAACCGCCGGGAAATGGAACCGCAATCCCAAGGGTCATTCGGGCGGGCCTTTCGCAATCGTAGAGACGCGAGACCAAGTCAGGCCGCTTGCAGCATTTTCACGTTGGATCAGTATTCATCCGGGACGCTGAATCTTTGGCCGTTCCTCGACAGAAGTGCTGCGGAACCGGATGGGATGCAAGTGGAAATGCTCGAGCGCGCTCTCCTTGTGTTTGTTGGAAACTTCGGCCTCCGCAAAAAGCACCGCTGGGAAAAGGGAACTGCGACACGTCTCCGAGATGACGGCAGTAATACAAACCCTCACGGTTATTCGATACGGGGCAGAGAGGCGGGGTCAACGGAATAGCGGAAATGATTTCCACCGGGAATCAACGGGTTCAACAGTGGCGGCTTCAACAGTGACGGGGAAGACAACGGCCCAGGGGGCTGGGGAGTGTCCAGCGAGGAGGTATACAGCGTATACTTCGATGTGGTATACAGCGTAGACATGAAGAAGGCCTCGACTGCGGAAAAGATTGCGGCAGCCGCGGGGAAGCTGCTGGAGCGCGGAGGCGCGGAGGCGGTGACGATGCGGCGGTTGGCGGCGGCGGTGGGGATAACGCCGATGGCACTCTACCGGCACTTTGCGGATCGGGAGGGGCTGCTGAACGCGCTGGCGGACGGGGGATTTGAGGAACTGGCGGAGCGGCTGGAGAGCACGCGGATGCCATCGGAATGCGAAAAGCAGCTGATGAGGAACCTGGATGTGTTCCTGGATTTCGGGCTGGAGAAACCGCGTTTGTTCGAGCTGATGTTCCTGCAGCGGCGTGAGGGCGCGAGGCAATTTCCGGGGGATTTTCGCATCGGGAAATCGCCGACGGCGAAGTTTGCGGCATCGGCGCTGGAAGCGGGAATGAAGAAAGGCGTGTTCCGCGAGGACGACGTGTGGGAGATCACGTTTGAGACGGGCGCGATGCTGCAGGGGCTGGTGATGCTGTACGTGGGCGGGCGCGTGGAGATGAGTGAGGAGGAATTTCGGGCGCTGTGTCATCGCGCATTCAGGAGGTATTTCTATGGGATTCGGAAATAGGTTTGGGCAGGTAATGGTGGCGTTTCTGGCGGCAGGGTCAACGGCGGTGCTGGTGTATTTCGGCAATGGGCTGGAGCCGCGATGGCCGCTGATGTGGTTTGCGCCGGTGCCGGTGCTGGTGTATGCGCTGCGGAGCCGGGCCTGGCGCGCGGGGTTGGTTGCGTTTCTCGCGTGGCTGGCGGGATGCCTGAATTTGTTTGGCTACATGCGGCTGCTGGGCGCGCCGGCGGTGGCGTGGGTGGCGGCGTTTGGCGTGGAGGCGGTGGTGTTTGCGGCTTGCGTGTTGCTGATGCGCGCGCTGGCGCGGCGACGCGCGGTGTGGAGCGCGTGGGTCGCGCTGCCGGCGGCGTGGGTAGCGTTTGAATTTGCACGGAATCTTTGGCTGTGGCCGCATGGATCGGGCGGGTGCCTCGCGTATTCGCAACTGAAATTTCTGCCGTTTTTGCAGACGGCTTCGCTCGCCGGGCCATGGGGGATGGGATTTGTACTGTTGCTCTTTCCCGCGGGAGTTGCGCTGGGGATTTTTTTGTGGGGAACGGCGCGAGGATCGGCGGTGCGGGTTCTGGGAGCGACGGCGGGCGTGGTGGCGGCGGTACTGGTGTTTGGCGCGGTGCGGCTGGCGACGCGACAGCCAGGGCCGGAGGTGAAGGTGGGGCTGGTTGCGTCGGATGTCAGCCGGGGGGTGGCCGACCCTGGCGCCCCGGCGGAACGCCTGTTTACCCAATACGCGGAAGAGGCGCGGGGGTTGATCGCGCAGGGTGCAGCGGTGGTGGTGATGCCGGAGGACCTTGCGGTGATCGTCGATCCGAACACGGCAGCGGCGGATGGAATATTGCAAAAGGTCGCGGACGAAACCGGCGGCGTGCTGGTGATCGGGATGAATCATGTGTCGGGCGCGGTGCGGCACAACGAAGCGCGCATCTACGCGCCGGGCGTCGCGGTGCGGAGCTATGACAAGGAGCATTTGCTGCCGCCGTTCGAGAACATGTTCACGCCGGGAACATCGCGGACGGTGCTGCGCGGGATGGGGAGGAATGCGGACGCAACGTGGGGCGTGGCGATCTGCAAGGATCTCGACTTCACCGAGCCGGCGCGGGGCTATGGGCGGGCGGGGGTGGGCCTGCTGCTCGCTCCGGCGTGGGATTTCCAGGTGGACGCGTTTTGGCATGGGCACATTGCGGTGATGCGGAGTGTAGAAGACGGGTTCAGCCTGGTGCGCTCGGCGCGAGGCGGATTCATGACGGTGGCGGACGATCGAGGGCGAGTGCTGGCGGAAGCAAGGAGCAATGCGGCTCCATTTGCGACGCTGCTGGCGACGGTACCGGAGGGGCATGACTGGACTGTGTTTCAGGCGCTTGGAGATTGGTTTGGGTGGTGCGCGATGGCGTTGCTGGTATTGGTGCTGGGGCGGTTGTGGATTGGTTCACGAAGATCGACGCAGGTGTGAGCACTTGCGATCCTGAGGAATGGGGAAGAAGAGTTGCAGGGCGCTGGCATATATGATCGAGGATTGGCGCAGCGAATCTTTTACTTCTCAGGATCAAGATGAAAACCGGCATTATCGGCCTGCCGCAGGTGGGCAAGACTTCTCTGTTCAAGATACTGACGCGGGCGAAGGTGGAGGACCGCGGATACTCGCGGGACGCGCATCTGGGCGTGGCGAAGGTGCCCGACGACCGGCTGGACCGGCTGGCCGCGCTCTATAACCCGAAGAAACTGATTCACGCGACGGTGGAGTACGCCGATGTGGCGGCGATTGGGCAGGAGGCGCTGAAGGAGACGGCGTTCCTGACCAGTTTGCGGAATGTGGACGCGCTCATCCACGTGCTGCGAGCGTTTGAGGACGATGCGATTGCGCATGTGGGGGCGATCGATCCGCTGCGCGATGCGAAAAGCGTGGAGTTCGACCTGATGCTGAGCGACTTGACGCAGGTGGAGAAGCGGCTGGAGCGGCTGGAGAAGGATCTGAAGAAGATGCGGACTCCGGATCTGGAGAAGGAAAACGCTCTGCTGCTGCGGTCGAAGGAGTCCCTGGAGAAGGAGATACCGCTGCGCGAGCTGGAGATGACGGCGGAGGAGAGGAAGCTGATACGGGGATTTATGTTTTTGTCACAGAAGCCGGTGTTGTATGCGGTGAACGTGGGGGAGAGCACGACGCTGGGGGCGGATCTGGAAGCGGCGGCAGGGAAGTTTGGACTGACGGAGATTGCGGCGCGTCCGAATGCGGGGGCGACGGCGTTCTGCGGGAAGGTGGAAGCCGAGCTGGCGGAGATGGACGATGAGGAGGCCACGGAGTTTCTGGCGTCGTACGGGCTGACGGAGAGCGGGCTGGTGCGGCTGATCCGGAAAAGCTACGAACTGCAGGGGCTGATCAGCTTCTTTACCGTGGGAGAGGATGAGTGCCGGGCGTGGACGGTGCCGGCGAATTCGCGGGCGCAGGAAGCGGCGGGGGCGATTCACACCGATCTGGAGAAGCATTTTATCCGGGCGGAGACGATTCACTGGGACACGCTGCTGGCGGCGGGGTCGGAGGCGGCGGCGCGCGCGCAGGGGACGCTGCGGCTGGAGGGGAAAGATTATCTGGTGCAGGACGGGGATGTGATGCATATCAGGCACAGCGGGTAGGGGCACGGGCACCGGGCTCCGGGCACCGGAAATACGTGGGCACCGGGCACCGAAAAAGCCAGGAGAGAACAGGATGGCAGGATCTTATAAAGACCTGCGGGTGTGGCAGGAGTCTTTCGCGCTCTCGGTCGCCGTTTACAAGCTGACCCGCGCTTTTCCGCCCGAAGAGCTGTATGGTTTGACGCCGCAGCTCCGGCGAGCCGCTGTGTCGATTCCCAGCAATATTGCGGAGGGATACGGGAGGGGAACGAGGCGCGATTATCGCAGCTTTATTCGATTATCGCAGCTTTATTTCCGTTGCTCGTGGGTCGGTGCTGGAATTACAAACCCAGTTTGCCATCGCAAGCGAACTTGGATTCGGGCAGGCAGATCTGATGGAAAATGTTAGAGCTCACGCTGAGGAGGTCGGGAAAATGCTATGGGGACTTATTCAGAAACTCCGATTGGATCCGGAGCCCTGAGCCCGGTGCCCGGTGCCCTTGAACTATGATTCTTTCTCTGGTGCTTGGAAGCCTGGCGGCGGTGGCCGACATTGTCGGCGGCGTGGTGCTGGTGCAGCGCAACTGGACGCAGAAGTATCTGCGCTACTCGATTGCGCTGGGCGCGGGCTTCATGATGGCGGTGGCGATCCTGGACATGCTGCCGGAGAGCATGAAGTTTTCCGAGGTGTGGGCGCCGGCTCTGGTGCTGGCCGGGTATTGCGCAATCCATTTGCTGGAACACACGATCACACCGCATTTTCATTTCGGCGAGGAGACGCACGCGCACGAATTTCTGCACCGGAAGACGGGGTGGTCAGTGTTGTGCGGGCTGGCAGCTCATGCGTTCTTCGATGGAGTGGCGATCGCTTCGGGGTTCGTGCTGTCGAATGCGCTGGGCTGGATGATTTTTGTGGCGATCATCCTGCACAAGGTGCCGGAGGGGTTCACGATTGCGTCGGTGATGCTGGCATCGGGACAGACGCGGCGGACGGCGGTGGTGTCAGCGACGGCGCTGGCGGCTGCGACGATTGCGGGGGTGCTGATCATCGGAATTTTGCCGCGGTGGGTCGAGGTGGGACTGCCGCTGTCGGCGGGCGTGACGATTTATGTGGCGGCGACGGACCTGGTTCCGGAGGTAAATCGGGAGCCGGGGATCAGGATGGCGCTGGTGTTTTTTCTGGGAGTGGCGATTTTTGTGGTGGTGAGGATGCTGGCGCCGGTTTAGAGGCAGGGCACCGGGAACAGGGAACCCGGAACCGTGAGACCAGCGGCTATTTGTGCAGGAAGAGGCTGTAGAGAAGGATGAGGAGCACGATGGTGCTCACGACCGTATAGAGGCGGTCGCGTTCGAAGAGGAAGCCTACGATGCACATGCCGACGCGGGCGACGGGCGTGGCGATGAGGACCAGCAGGCCGAGCATGATGATGCTTTCGGGGTTGAGGGCGACGACGCCGTGAAGGATGTTGCCGAAATGAGTGAATTGCGACGGCTCGGCCTGGAAGTGCTGGTAGTTGGGGCGAGGGCCGCGGTTCTGCGCTAAATAAAGGATGCCGCCGGTGAGGACGATCGCCGCAGCCAGCAGGACGCCAGTGCGGAGAAAGACGCCAACCCAGGTCTCGATACGCAGGTCGGTCCATGGATTGGGCGACTGGGCCGGTTTGATGGGCGCGTTCACAGGGTGCCTCGCAGGCTGCTGACGATCATCTCGACGCCGAGGGCAACGATGACGAGGGCGAAGACGATTTTGAGGGTGCGGACGTGGACGCGGACGAGGAGGCGCGATCCGATGAGCGAGCCGAGGAGCACGCCGAGCATGACGGGCATGACCAGGGCGGGCGCCAGGTAGCCGGCGCGCAGGTAGAGTCCGGCGCTGGCTGCGGCGGTAACGCCGATCATGAAATTACTGGTGGTGGTGGAGACTTTGAAGGGCAGGCGCATGGCCTGGTCCATGGCGATGACTTTGACAGCGCCGGAGCCGATGCCGAGGAGTCCGGAGAGGGTTCCGGCGGCGGTCATGAGGCCGAAGCCGAGGGGGACGCGCTGGGCGACGTAGTCCTGCTGGACGCCGGGGCCGGAAGGGAAACTGCCCTTGAGTTTGAGGCGCAGGGCGAGGGGATCGGGTTTTTCGGTGACCACTTCGTGATGTTGGCGGAGCGAGGACCAGGCGGAATAGAGGAGCACGAGGCCGAAGATGAATCCGATGGAGTGGGTGGGGACCCGGGTGGTGAGCCACGCCCCGAAGAGAGCGCCGATGGTGGTGGCGATTTCGAGGAACATTCCGATGCGGATGTTGGAGAAGCCCTCGCGGACATAGGCGGCAGCGGCTCCCGAAGAAGTGGCGATGACGGAGACGAGCGAGGCACCGATGGCGTAATGGATGTCGACGTGAAAGAGGATGGTGAGAACAGGAACGATGACCACACCGCCGCCGAGTCCGCTGAGCGCGCCGAGAAGGCCAGCAGCAACGGAGCTGAGGAGGAGGATGAGGGAGAACTCGAAGGCAGTCATCGGTCAGGTTGCAGGTTACACGTTACAGATAAGCCGGGAGCCGGGAGCTTGGAGCAGGGAGCTGATGAACCCATATCGTCATTCGGATGTTAGAACAGCGACGGAGTCGGGTGGAAGTGTGAGGGAGTTGCTGTTGACCTGGATATCGGGCGAGGAGGCGAGGGCGAGCGTGGAACCGGGACGGACTTCGAGCCGGATGGGTTGAGCGGCGAGTGAGAAGGCGACGGTGACGGCTCCGCGCTCCATGACGAGCCATTGCTCGGCGTCGCTGTAGCGGACCTGGATGTGGGCGAGGTCGGGGTCGGTGAGGTCGGACGTGGAGCGGCGAAGGGCGATGAGTTTCTTGTACCAGTCCAACATTTCGGAATGAGGCGCGGTGGTGCGCTCGTCCCAGTTGAGTTTGGAACGCTGGAAGGTTGCGGGGGATTGCGGATCGGGAATATCGGCGGGGTTCCAACCGAAGGCGGCGAATTCTTTGCGGCGGCCCGCGGAGACGAGCTTGCCCAGTTCCGGGTTGTGGTTGGTGAAGAACTGGAAGGGTGACGAGGCGGCCCACTCTTCGCCCTGGAAAAGCATGGGGATGAAGGGCGCGGTGAGGACCAGGACGGCAGCGATTTTGGCGCGGCCGCTGGTGACGATGCTGGAGAGCCGATCGCCTTTAGCGCGGTTGCCAACCTGATCGTGATTCTGCGCGTAGCCCAGGAAGCGCGAGGCGGGCAGGTTGCGCACGGGGCGGCCGTGGATGCGATCGCGAAAGGATGAGTAGCGGCCGTCGTAGACGAAGACTTCGCGAAGGGATTTGGCGAGGTCGGCGAGGGAGCCGAAGTCGGCATAGTAGCCGCCGCGGTCGCCGGTGAGGATGGCAAAGAGGGCGTGGTGGAAGTCGTCGCTCCACTGCGCGTCGAGCCCGTAGCCGCCGGCTTCGGTGGCGGTGACGAGGCGCGGATCGTTGAGGTCGCTTTCGGCGATGACGACGTAGCTGCGGCCGGTGTGCGCCTGGAGCGCGTGGACCTCGGTGGCGAGCTGTTCCATGAAGTTGATGGCGGAGCGGTCAGTGTAGGCGTGGACGGCATCGAGGCGGAGGCCATCGAAATGGTAGTTGCGGAGCCACAAGAGGGCGTTGTCGCAGAAGAAGCGGCGGGCTTCGAGGCTGCCGCGGTCTTCGAAGTTGACGGCGTCGCCCCACGGGGTGTGGTGGGCGGCGGTGAAGTAGGGGCCGAATTTCGCGAGGTAGTTGCCGTCGGGGCCGAGGTGGTTGTAGACGACGTCGAGGAGAACAGCGAGCCCACGGGCGTGGCAGGCATCGACGAAGCGCTTGAGGGCATCGGGCGAGCCGTAGGGTTCATGCGGGGCGAAGAGGTCGACGCCGTCGTAGCCCCAGCCCTGGATTCCGGGAAAGGAATTGACGGGCATCAGCTGGAGGTGGGTGATGCCGAGGTCGCGGAGGGAATCGAGCTTCGTTTGCGCGGCGTCGAGGGTGCCTTCGGGAGTGAAGGTGCCGATGTGCAACTCATACAGAATGGCGGCGGAAAGCGGAGGGGCTTCCCAGGCGGCGTCGGTCCAGGAGAAAGCGGCGTGATCGAGAAGGCGGGAGGGGCCGTGAACGCCGTCGGGCTGCCAGGGGGAACGGGGATCGGGGAAGGCGAGGTCTTCGTCGTCGAGGAAATATGCGTAGTCCATGCCGGGGTGCGCGGGATCGACGTCGGCTTCCCACCAGCCACCATCGAGATTGTGGAGCGGGAAATTTTGTCCGGCGACCTGCACGCTGACCTTGCCTGCGTTCGGCGCCCAGAGGCGAAAGCGATGCATTCGGACCAGGTCTCCTCGAAGTGAGTGTAACGGGCGATGCGGCGATGCGGAGAGGGTTCGGGTCAGGGCCGGGGAGCGAAGCCTGGGTGATGATGCGTGCGTGGGTGATCTTCGTGGTCGCCGTCGAGGTCGAAGGCGGCATTGACGAGCGCGATGTGGGAGAAAGCCTGAGGGAAGTTGCCGACGAGGCGTTTGTGCTCGACGTCGTACTCCTCGGAAAGGAGGCCGAGGTCGTTGCGCAGGGCAAGCAGACGATTGAAGAGGCGGCGCGCGTCGTCGATGCGGCCGATGGATTTGAGGCAACTGACCATCCAGAAGCTGCAGGCGAGAAAGACGCCTTCGCCGGGCGGCAGGCCGTCCTGGACCTCTTTGGTGTCGTAGCGGAGGACGAAGCCGCCGGGCATGAGATCGTGCTCGATGGCTTCGATGGTGCCGCGGACGCGGTGGTCAGTGGCGGGGAGAAAACCGACGATGGGCATGAGAAGGAGGGCGGCATCGAGTTGTTTCGCGCCGTAAAAGCGGACGAAGCTGTTGAGCTCCTTATCGAAGGCTTTGCGGCAGACTTCTTCGTGGACGGTGTCGCGCAGCTTCTGCCACTTCTCGACAGGGGCTTTGATGCGGAGCTTTTTGGCGATGAGGATGGCGCGATCGAAGGCGACCCACACCATGACTTTGGACCAGGTGAATTGTTCGCGGCCGCCGCGGGTTTCCCAGATGCCTTCGTCGGGGCGCTGCCAGACGGTCTCGAGGTGCTCGAGCAGGAGCATGAGGACGCGAAAGTCCTGGGCGGTGTGGCGAGCCATACCGTGGAGGGAGTGGAAGAAGGTATCGAGCAGCTCACCGTAGATGTCGAGCTGGATCTGGGTGGACGCGCCGTTGCCGATGCGAATGGGGCGCGAATTTTCGTATCCGGGGAGCCAGTCGAGTTCCCACTCGATCAGCTGTCGCTCGCCCTTGAGGCCGTACATAATCTGGACCTGGTCGGGGCTGCCGGCAACGGCGCGGAGGAGCCAGTCCTGCCAGGCGACCGCTTCGTCGTAGTAGCCGGCGGTAGTCATGGCGAGGAGGGTGAAGGTGGTGTCGCGAAGCCAGCAGTAGCGGTAGTCCCAATTGCGCACGCCGCCGATGCACTCCGGCAGCGAGGTGGTGATAGAGGCGACCAGACCGCCGGTGGGACGAAAGGTCATGGCCTTGAGGGTGATGAGGGAGCGCTCGACATCGTCGGCATACCGGCCTTTGTATTTCAGGCGCGAAGCCCAGTGTTTCCAGAAGCGCTCGGTGTCGCGAAGCGCGTGGTCGGCGTTGATGGGTTTGGGATCGGGACGGTGGGATTCGCCCCAGGTGAGGGTGAACCAGACGCGGTCGCCCTTGCCCACGGTGAACTCCGCAGCGGTGTGGAGGTTTTCGCCGTGGACCGGGACGGAGGCGTGGAGGATGGCGAGGCTGGGACCAGCGACAGCGCGAATGCCATCCGGGATGCCGGTGACCCAGGGGATGGTGCGGCCGTAGTCGAAGCGCAGGGCGAGGGTCATGGTGAGATCCATGCTGCCGCGGACGCCTTCGACGATGCGGACGACATCGGAGTTGTGCTCGCGGATGGGCATGAAGTCGATGAGGCGCACGCAGCCCGCCTCGTTTTCGAATGTGGTTTCGAGAACGAGGGTGTGGTCGCGATACTTGCGGGAGGTTTTCCAGCCGTCGCCGGCGGGGCAGATCTTCCAGCAGCCGTTTTTGTCGGTGCCGAGCAGGGCGGCAAAGCAGGCGCCGGAGGAAAAGTCGGGCCAGCAGAGCCAGTCGATGGAGCCCTGGCAATTGACCAGGGCCGCAGTCTCACAATCGCCAATTAAGGCATAGTCTTCAATCGGGGACGGCAGGGGAGAGGCCATAGGGAAACTTACTGCTCGTGATAATTGCGCATCAGGCCACCGTCGATGAGATAGGTAGCGCCGGTTACATAGGATGCGTCGTCGGAGGCGAGGAAGGCGGTCAATCCGGCAACATCATCAACCTGGCCGAGGCGGCCGAGCGGGATTTGGCTGAGCAGCGAGTCGAGCTTGACCTTGTCGGCGAGCAGGGTTTTATTGATGGGGGTGACGATGGCGCCGGGGGCGATGTTGTTGATGGTGATGCCGAGGGGGCCGAGCTCGACGGCGAGATTGCGCATCATCATGCGCATGCCGCCCTTGCTGCAGCAATAGGGGGTGAAGCCGGGGAAGGCCATGTCTTCGTGAACGGAGCTGATGTTGATAATGCGGCCGGGCTTTTTGGCGTCGCGGAGACGGCGGACGAAGGCCTGAGCGAGGAAGTAAGGGCCGCGGAGATTGACGGCCATCTGGCGGTCGTAGTCCTCTTCTTTGGTATCCCAGAAGTCGGAGCGGATTTCGAGGCCGGCGTTGTTGACGAGGATGTCCGCGGAGCCGAAGCGGGTCCAGGCGGTGTCGACCAGCTTGCGGAGGTCGTCCATTTTGGTGACGTCGGCCTGGACGACTACGCCCTGGCTGCCGGCAGCTTCGATGGCGCGGCGGGTTTCGTCAGCGCCGGCTTCGCTGCCTCGGTAGTTGATGATGACCTTGGCGCCTTCCGAGCCGAGGCGTTTGGCAATGCCCTGGCCGATACCGGAACCGGACCCGGTGACAATGGCGACTTTACCCTGCAAACGCTGCATGGATTCTCTCCGGACGTGCTGAAGTGTGCGTTTCTTTTGGATGCTGAAGAGGGCGGGGACGGGGCTGGGAGGGTCTCCGAGGGAACGTATTCGGGGAACTTAACCGGGGAGCTTAACTCGGGAACCCAGGACCTCTTCCGCGCGTATTCTCACTGTACGCCCGGAGGCAACGGCTCGGTCAACAGGATGCCGCCGAAGTTGCCACGAAGCGGGTTATGCTGGGTTTCTCGGGGCAGGGCGGGCCGGGTGCAGGAAGCTCCGAAGGAGGATTGGCTATGGCGGTATTTTGCAGGAGTTGCGGAAAGAGTCTCGCCGACGATGCCCGGTTCTGTTCGGGATGCGGCGCGGGGATGCAGCCGCCGGTGGCGCCGCCAGCTTATTATCCGACCACGACGGTGACGCGGCTGGTAAGGCCGCGGATGGGGCGGATGATTGCAGGCGTTTGCCAGGGCCTGGCCAATGCGTACGCGTGGGACGTGGTGTGGGTGCGCGTGATCACCGTGTTGCTAACGGTGTTTGGCGGGGGATCGGGGCTGCTGGCGTACATCATTTTCTGGATTGTGATGCCGGAGGAGCCGCTGATACTGCCGCCGGGGATGCCTGGGGGAATGCCGCCTCCGCCGCCGTATCAGCCGCCGAGCTGAGGCGAGCTAAAGGCGAGGGGAAAGCGGGCAAAAAGCGAGAAGAAAACGAGCGAGAAGCCAGCGAAAAGCTGTTAGCGGGAATCTCTTAGCGAGAGGCTCTTAGCGAAAAGCGTCCAGCAAAAGCCAAAAGCGCTCGACATGTGAGCTGGTTTGGGCGGTCGGCGACGGATTCGCTTCGCGTTCTTCCATCATGCTTAAACTGGTTCGGGTGGCTTTGTTTTGGGCCGGAGGACGGCGCTCGAACCTATGTTCTTTTATTCGGATGGATCGAAGCTCTTCTACACCGCCGTGGGCGGGGGACCGGCGGTGGTGCTGCTGCATCCGACGCCGGTGGATCACCGGTTCTGGATGCCGGTGGCGGAAATTCTTCAGGCAAAATACCGGGTGATTGTGCCGGATCTGCGCGGGCACGGGCAGTCGGAGCGGGGGGAGGGTCCCATCACGGTCGAAAAGCTGGCTGCCGATGCAGGGCGGCTGCTGGATCATCTGGAGATTGGGAAAGCGCTGTTGGGGGGCTGCTCAATCGGCGGATACACGCTGTTCGAGATCTGGCGGACGATGCCGTCGCGGGTGGAAGGGTTCGCCTTTTGCAACGCGAAGGCGCAGGCGGACACGGAGGCGGGACGGGCGAAGCGCGACGAGACGATTGCGAAGGTGCGGGAGCGCGGGACCGCGGAGTTCATCGAAGCGAATCTGGAGACGCTGATCGGATCGGCGGCGCGGCGGCGGTCGCCGGAGAAGGTGGCCGAGGCGCGGGAGATGATGCAGGCGGTTCCAGTGGCATCGATTGTGGCGGTGCAGCAGGGGCTGGCGGCGCGGCCTGACTCTGTGGTAACCGCGCGGACGATGCGAGTGCCGTGCTGCGTGATTGCGGGCGGGGAGGATCCGGCCAGCACGCCCGCCGACATGAAGCTGCTGGCGGAGCAGATTCGCAACGGCGGGTATGGCGCAGAGTACAACGAGATTCCGGATGCGGGACACTTTGCGCCGTTCGAACAGCCGGAGCTGGTGGGGCGCATTCTGCGCAGGTTCTTCGATTCAGTAATATAAAGGATGCGGCTACGCGCGGACGACGCAACTTCAGGGCGGGTTTGCGTGTCCCATAGGCTGAGAGAAGCCCCGGGAACAAGCCGGGGGCCGCTCCGCATTTGAACGGCCCTGGCAAGGGCTGAGAGGAATACCAAATGAAAGAGATTTTTGAGTTTCAACTCACGGCTGGCAATACCGCACGCAAGTGGATGCGCCGGTTCGCCGCAACCTCGCTGGAAGCGTCCAAACGCGGCATCGCGCTGGTTCTGGTTGGGCTGATGATTCCGATGGGAATCGCGCAGGTATCGGCGTTCGCGCAGGATGCGCCGCCGCCTCCTCCGCCACCGGATCAGCAGCAGCGCCCTCCGCCGCCGGACGACAACGGCGGCGCCGCCGCAGCAGTGGAACGCGCTGAGCCCCGATCAGCTGAACCAACTGGTGGCGCCAATCGCGCTCTATCCGGATTCGCTGGTGGCGCAGGTGCTGGCGGCATCGACGTATCCGACGCAGGTAGTGGAAGCGGACCGGTTCGTACAGTCGCAGGGCGGCGCACCGCCAGACCAGATTGCGCAGGAAGTGAACGGGCAGAACTGGGATCCGAGCGTGAAGGCGCTGTGCGCGTTTCCCTCGGTTCTGGCCAACATGGACAAGAACCTCGATTGGACAACGCAGCTGGGCAACGCGTACTACAACCAGCCGCAGGACGTGATGAACGCGGTGCAGGGGTTGCGGCAGCAGGCGTATTCGGCGGGTCATCTGCAGTCGAGCCCGCAGCTGGCAGTGACGTACGCGCCGGGTGACATCGTGATCGAGCCGGCGAATCCGGCTGTGGTGTATGTGCCGTACTACGATCCGTGGGCGTACTGGGGATTCCGTCCGTACTACGCGTGGTATGCGCCTCCGCCGCCGTTTGGATGGAGAGCCGGCTTCGGGTTCGGCTTCGGCGTCGGCATTGCCGTCGGCGCGTGGGGCGGCTTTGGATGGGGTTGGGGACACTGGGGCTTCGGTTGGGGTCCGCACCCGTACCTCGCTTATGGCCACGGCGTGTGGGTTTCGCACAGCGTGACGGTGGTGAACCACGGCTACTACGGGCACTTTGACCGCGCGCCGGGAGCACGGGCGTACAACGCGCAGGTAGCTCACACTGCGTACGCGCGAGGTTATGCTGCGGGAGCGCACAACGGCTACAACCGCGGAGCAGCCAATGGCTACAACCGCGGTGCGGCAAACAACTACAATCGCGGGGCGACGACGAACAATCGTTCAATCGTCCACGGTGAATAATTACAACCGTCGACGACGACGAATTACAATCGTCCGACGAGACCAACAACTACAATCGTCCGGCCACGACGAATAACTACAATCGGCCGACGACCAACACAAGCCGGCCTTCGGGAAACCAACAGCCGGCCTTCGGGCCAGAGCAGGCAGGCTCCGAAGAGCGAGAGCAAACGTCGGCGGCTCCCAAGGGGAGCGATAAGGGCGGGCACCCGCACGGGCGCTATGTTCGGCTGCAGAGAAGCACCACAGAGAGGGATGGCGAGACGCCATCCCTCTTTTGTTTTGGATGCTCGAGTTTCCGAAGTAACGCGGGACGGTTCTGATGGGCCAATCCGCGGGTGATTCATGTGTGGTAAAACGATTTGTTGCCTCCGAAGGGAAGGCTCACCATGCGTACGAACCAGGATCGCCGCGCATTTTTGAAGGGGACGACTGCGGCTGCAGCCGCCGTGCTGACCGGAGCCGCTCTGCCGCGTGGGGCAAACGCGGGGACGCTGCCGGTCGATCTGCCGAATAATCCACGTACGCAGGATGCAATGCCGACGCGGAATCTGGGAAAGACGGGTTATAAGGTGGGGATTTTCTCGCTGGGCGGGCAGGCGGCGCTGGAAAAGCCGGACAACGCCGCGGTGGCGGTGCCGATCATCAACCGCGCGCTCGATCTGGGCGTGAATTACCTCGACACTTCGTCGATTTATGGCGGGCCGATGCGCTGGAGCGAGCGCTACGTGGGCGAGGTGATGAAGACGCGGCGCAGCGAGGCGTTTCTGGCGACGAAGACGAAGGAGCGGACGCGCGAAGGGTCGATGCGGATGATCGACGAATCGCTGAAGCTGCTGAATACGGATCATGTGGACCTGTGGCAGCTGCACGACATCGGAACGATGAAGGACATCAACGCGATCTTTGCTCCGGGCGGGGCGATGGAAGCGCTGGTGGCGATGCAGGAGCAGAAGGTGGTGCGGTATCTGGGGGTGACGGGGCATTTTCGCCCGGACGCGCTGGTGGAGGCTCTCAATCGCCACGATTTCGACTGCATATTGATGGCGCTGAACGCGGCGGATCCGCATCACTTCACATTCCAGGAGCAGCTGCTGCCGCTGGCGGTAGAGAAGCAGATGGGGATTATCGGGATGAAGATTCCGGGGCGCGGGCGGCTGCTCGCGAGCTGGACGCCGCCGTCGCTCGAGGCGCAGAAACACTCGTGGGAAGGGATGGTGCTGGCGCCGACGCCGGGCACGCTGACCATGCGGGAGGCGATTGGGTACACGCTGTCCCGGCCGGTGAGCACGATCATCGTGGGGTGCGACTCCATCGCGCAGCTTGAGGAGAATGTGCAGATCGCACGGGATTTCACGCCGTACAACGATCAGCAGATGGCGGCGCTGGCGGCGAAGGCGGAGCCGGTGTCGAAGCCGTCGCTGTTTTTCCGGTTCTACGATCATGACAATGCGTAAGGCAGCCTGTAGCCTGTGGCCGGTAGCCTATAGCTAGAGCCGCAGGGAAAATCGCTACAGGCTACTGCCTACCGGCTCGCCTCAGCTGATGTATTCGTGGATGAATGGGTCCTTTGAGTCGACCAGCTCCTTTGTGGTGCCGTCGAAGACGAGGCGGCCCTGGTGGAGCATGAGGAAGCTGGTGTTGGGATCGGCCTGATGCGGCGGGAGCGCTTCCATCTGATTGGTGGCGCGATTGAAGTGGTGCATGGCGAGCATGAAGGCGTCCTGGAGGCGATGCGTGACTACGATGGAGCTGGTGTGGGAGACGTCGCGTTGCTTCATGACCAGCTCGATGATGGTGGTTGAGGTGATGGGGTCCAGGCCGCCGGTGGGCGAATCGTAAAGAATGAGCTGGGGATTGGTGACGATGGCGCGGGCGATGGCGACACGGCGGCGCATGCCTCCGGAAAGCTCAGAAGGGAATTTGTCGAGAGTCCCCTCGAGCTCGACGAAGCGGAGAGCTTCGGTGGCGCGGGCGGTGATCTCGTCGTCGGGGAGGTGCTCTTCGAGGAGCCGGTAGCCGACGTTGTCGCGGACGGTGAGGGAGTCAAAGAGAGCACCCTCCTGGAAGACAGTGCCGATGCGACCGCGAATCTCGAAGAGGTCCTGCTCGCGCATGGCGCTGATTTCTTTGCCGAAGACGAAGATGCGACCGGAGTCGGGGCGGAGCAGGCCGTTGGTGAGCTTGAGCAGGACACTTTTGCCCACGCCGGCGGGGCCGAGGAGAATGCGCATTTCGCCGGTGCGCACCTGGAAGGATATGTTTTCGAGGACGGGTTTCTGGTCGAAGCCAATGGAGACGTCGTCGAAGACAACGACCGGCTCATTGGAGGATGCGGCGGAAGGTTGCGGTGCAGCCCCGTTGCCTGCCACGGTCACCGTCCGAAGATGGCGATCAGGAATCGGCTGATCATGAAGTCGGTAATGATGATCAGGATGGAGGACCAGACCACGGCCTGGGTGGTGGAGCGGCCGACGCCCTGAGTTCCGCCGCGGGTTCTCATCCCGTAGAAGCAGCCGATGGTGGCGATGATGAAGCCGAAGAAGACGGGCTTGACCAGACCCTGGAGGATATCGGGGAATTCGAGCGATTGATATGAGGTGTGGAAGTACTGGGAACCGTCCTGGCCGAGCATGGAGACGGAAACGAAGCCGCCGCCGAGGATGCCCACCGCGTCAGACAGGATGACGAGGAAGAAGAGCATGACCACGGTGGCGACGATGCGGGGCATGACGAGCTTTTTCAGCGGGTCGGTACCGAGGGCGCGCATCGCGTCAATCTGCTCGGTAACGATCATGGAGCCGAGTTCGCTGGCCATGCCGGAGGCGTTGCGGCCGGAGACCATGAGCGCAGTGACCACCGGGCCGATTTCCTTGATCATGGAAAAGCTGACGAGCTGGCCGGTAAAGGCGGCGGCGCCGAACTGGGTGAGTGTGGCGGCGGATTGCAGCGCCAGCACGCCGCCGAGGAAGAAGCCAGTGAGGATGACGATGGGCAGGGAACCGACGCCGATGATGTCGGCCTGCATGAAGACGTCGGAGCGGTAGAACGGCTTGCGGAAGATATTGCTGACGGCGCGGCCGGAGAGTACGGCGTACTCCTGGACGGCCAGGACGCCTCGTTTAGCGGCAGCATCGATGGTGTCGAAAGCCATGTTCGTTACAGGTTACAGGTTACAGGGTCCAGGGTACAGGGAGCCGGGCACCGGATTCGGAAGCAGCGTTCAGCGTTCAGCGAACAGCGTTCAGGAAAAACAAGGGGCCGAGCACCCGGCTGGCCTTGATTTACCAGTAGCGGCCGCTAATAAACATGAGGGCGGGAAAAAACGCACATAGAACGACAATGGAGGGCGATTTCTTCTTGTCAAATATCAGCCCGATAAGGGCTACCAGGAAGGAAGCGGCGACGAGAAGGAGCCCGTATTTGCTGAAGAATGCGAGCGGAGGGTGAGCGTGGTCGTAGCGGTAATAATTCTCGGGATCAAACCCGAGATCAGGCACTGCAATGATCTCTGTCAGCTCTGCGAAGAACCCCGCAACAAACATCAGCAGCGCGAACATCCCAATTCGAAACTGGCGCCACTCGCGGAGCGACGGCCACGAATCGAAAACTGCCTCCGTCATGTTGTTCCAGATCATTTCTGGCGTTCAATTCTATTCCCTCGCCCGCGTACAATTCGGGGCGGAGGGTCAGGCCATGAGAAGAGCTGTGTTGTTGACGGCTGGCGTCGCGATGCTGCTGGGGGCGGCGCGGGCGCAGACGATTCAGGTGGACAAGAACAACCGAACGATTGCGGTGACCGCGAACGACAAGGCTTCGGCTCCGGCGGATACGGCGGTGGTGACGGTGGGCTTTCAGACTTACGCGCCGGATGCGGCGACGGCGTACAGCCAGGGATCGACGCTGTCGAATGCGATTTTGGAGGCGCTGAAGAAGGCCGGCGTGGCGGACAAGGCGGTAGAAAGCCAGGATCAGAAGCTTGCCTATACGGAGTTTCCTGAAAATGACAAGAGCACGCCGGAGCAGCGCGCGCAAAAGCAGTTCACGCTGTCACAGAGCTGGACGGTGAAGGCTGGGGCCACGGATGCGGCGAAGGTCCTGCACGCGGCGATTGAAGCGGGCGCGAATGAGAGCGGGAATATCGACTGGGATTTGACGGATCGGAACGGGCTGCAGGCGCAGGCGGCGGAGAAGGCGCTGGTGAGGGCGAGGCAGGGACCGATGGCGGCGGGCCTGGGGGCGCATTTGGGAGCGCTAATTTACGCGAGCAATCAGACGCCGGTGCAGAGGTTCCTCGCGACCGAATCATCTGCGGAGACAGTGATGGTGAGTGCGACGCCAGCGCCCCCTCCGCCGTTGGCGATTCGGCCGCAGCAGGTGGAGGAGTCGGCTACGGTGTATGCGGTGTTCGCGATTGAGTGACGCTGCTAGTCCGCGGTCGCACTCCCGGCGTTCGTGATTCTGCGCCCCCTAGACGCGCAGGAGTTGCGGAAGCACATCGAAGTGAGTGTCGCGGGCGCAGAGAGTGAGCGAATGCTGAAGCACCAGGGCTGCAATCCACATGTCGTTCGTCGGGATGGGTGTTCCTTGTAGACGTAGTTGCCGGTACACGCTCGCATAGTGATGTGTCGTTTGTTCGTCGGCGTAGAGGACTTCGACACTCGGTTTGAAGAGAAACCGCCGCAGGGCCGCTTCGTTTTGCGCACCTTTGGTGCCGAGAGAAAACCCAGCGCGCAGTTCGGCCAGCACGACAAATGGCAGCCAGACTTCATCGGCTGATTCGACCGACTCTGCTACGTGCGGATCGCCCCGGACGAGGTCAGTGTAGCGATTCGTGTCGAGCGCCAGCCTCAACGCCAAAGATCCTCATCCACGGTGTCCTGCGCGGCAATGGCTTCGTCGAAGGCTGGGTCGTTCTGCCAGGTACCGACGATGTCGCTCAGATCTCGCTTTCGGATGCGCTCGCCTTCGATGCCTGCGCCACGAGCCAGTGCTTCGATCGCGATTTCGTTCAGGCTCTTGCGCTGTTCCTGCGCACGGCGGCGCAGGGCGGCGTCCAAAGATGTCGGAACGTTGCGGATCGTGTACTGCATACATTAAGTGTAGGCAATGCAGGCATGAACTGCAAGCAGCAGCTGGGGCACAAGCGCGACCGGTGGTAAAGGCTGGCGCTGCGCGCAATCCCGGGTCTCAAAATCGAGACCCGGGCCAGCCCCGTTCGTTCCTATTCCGATTAGTCGCGGGCTCGTTTGCGGATTTCGATGTTGAGGCGCTTGATTTTCTGGTTCAGCGTGGAGAGAGGGATGCGGAACTGCTCGGCGGCCTCGGTTTGGTTGCCGTTGCAGCGATCGAGCTTGTCGACGATGATGCGGCGCTCGATGTCTTCCATGATGTCGAAGAGGGAGGCGTCGGGGCTGTGCTCGAGGAGGCTCGAGGAATAGCTGGAGCCGGTGAGGTGACCGGGGAGCAGATCGGCGCCGATGGTGCCGCCGGAAGAGAGGACGACGCCGCGCTCGATGACGTTTTCGAGCTCGCGGACGTTGCCGGGCCACTCGTAGTCGACGAGGGCGCGCATGGCTTCCTGTGTGAGCGCACGGGGGGAGAGGCCGTTTTCGTCGGAGTAGTACTTGAGGAAGTGAGTGACCAGGGCGGGGATGTCTTCGCGGCGGCTGCGCAGGGGCGGCAACTCAATGGCAATAACGTTGAGGCGGTAGAAGAGGTCTTCGCGGAAGCGGCCATCGCGCACGGCCTGGCGCAGATCGACATTGGTGGCGGCGATGATGCGGACGTCGACCTGAATTTCCTGCACGCCGCCGAGGTGCATGAAGCGGCGATCCTGGAGGACGCGCAGGATTTTCGCCTGAGTATCCATGCCCATGGTGGCGATCTCGTCGAGAAAGAGCGTGCCGCCGTTGGCCACTTCGAAGAGGCCCTTTTTGGCGGCGATGGCGGAGGTGAACGCACCTTTGACGTGGCCGAAGAGGGTGGATTCGAGAAGGTCGGTGGGCATCGCGCCGGTGTTGACCGGGACGAAGGGCTTGTCTTTGCGGGTGGAGTTGGCGTGGAGGGCTTTGGCGATGAGCTCCTTGCCGGTGCCGCTTTCACCCTGGATGAGGACGGTGGAGCGGGTGGGCGCGACCTGGGCGACCAGGTCGAAGATGCGCAGCATCACATCGCTTTTGCCGACGATGTTGGGGAAGTTGTAGCGCTGGCGGAAGGCGCGCTTGAGCTGGACGTTTTCTTCTTCGGCGCGATAGCGGGCAATGGCGGAGCGGATATCGGCGAGGAGCTTTTCGTTGTCCCAGGGCTTCTGGACGAAGTTCTGGGCGCCGCCGCGGATGGCGTCGACGACGTTATCGACAGTGCCGAAAGCGGTGATCATGATGACGGGCAGATTGAGTTCGCGCTCGCGCAGGGTGCTGAGAATTTCGATTCCGTTGCGGCCGGGGAGGGCGAGGTCGAGCAGGACCAGGTCAAAGGGCTGCTCGGCGATGCGTTCGAGGCCGAGTTCGCCATTTTCGGCGCTGTCGACGGCGTAGCCTTCCATGGACAGAAGGGTCTCGAGCGATTCGCGAATCGCGGCTTCGTCGTCGATGATGAGAATGCGCGGGAGGGAATCCGAACCAGCAGCTTGAGAATTATCCGGAACCGCGAGGGTGCCTTCAGACATGCGCGGGTTTCCTCAGCAGGGGAAACTCAAGATAGAAAGTCGTGCCCAGTCCTACCTGACTCTCCACGTGGATTTTGCCGGAGTGCTCCTGAATGATGCCGTAGGTGACGGCAAGGCCGAGGCCGGTGCCGCGCGGCTGGCCATCGCGGCGCGCGGTCTTGGTGGTGAAGAAGGGATCGTAAATGCGGCGCAGGTGCTCGGGGGCGATGCCCGATCCGCTGTCGGCGATGGAGATGCTGACGTGGCCGTTGACCTCGGTGGCGATGCGCAGGGTGCGGCTTTCGCCCGGAGACGCGGCGGCTCCGGCCATGGCGTCCTTGGCATTGAGGAAGAGGTTGAGGAAGACCTGCTGCAGCTTGCCGGCGTTGCCCATGATGGCGGGAAGGCCGGGCATGAGGCTGGTTTCGACGTTGATCTGAGAAGTTTTGAACTGATGCTCGAGCAGCGTGAGGGTTTCGCGGATGATGGCGTTGACGTCGGTCTCGCGGTATTCTGCGCCGCTGGTGCGCGAGAAGTTGAGCAGGCCGTTGACGATCTCGGAGGCGCGGAAGGTCTGCTGCGTGATCTTGTCGAGCAGCGGGGCGAGCTTTGCATCGCCTTTGACCTGACGGGCCAGCATCTGTGCATAGGATGAGATGACGGCGAGTGGCGTATTGACTTCGTGGGCGACGCCGGCAGCGAGCAGGCCGATGGAGGAAAGCTTCTCGGCCTGGGCGAGCTGGCCTTCCATCTGCGTCTGGTCGGTGATGTCGTCGATGAGAATGATGCGGCCGACGGTGCGGAAATCGCGGGAGATGAGCGGCGCGATGGCGATGTTGGCGATGCGGGTTTCTTCGGCGCGGGTCTCGAGGCGGAATTTGTAGAGGTTGTGGACGCCGGGCTGATCTTTGACGCGGCGGAATTCCTCGACGAGATTGCCGGGGAAGACAGCATCGAGGGGCTGGTGCAGCGCTTCCTGGCGGGCGAGCGCGAACATGACTTCCATCTGCGAATTCCAGCTCTCGATGCGCTCTTCGGGGTCGAGGGCAAGGATGCCGACGTTGATGGATTCGACGATGTTCTCGTTGAACTCTTTGAGGCGCTCGTACTCGATGATCTTTTCTTCGAGGCTGGCGTAAAGGGTCGCGTTCTGCAGGGCGATGCCGATGTAGCCGGCCAGGGATTCGAGCAGCTCCATATCCTCGCTGGAAAGGAAGTCGCCGCCCTGGCGGCGGCCCAGGCCGATGACGGCGATGGTGCGGTCCTTCACCTGAAAGTCACGCGCCTGCCATTCGCGTGCGTTAGGAACGCCGACGCGACAAGGGAGGAAGTAATTCATGTCAAGGAGGGACGCGGTGTGTTGCTCGGCAGGGCTGAGGTTCAGCGCCAGCTGGGGATTCTCAAGGAACAGGTGGCTGCCGGCGTTGGGCTCATCGAAATCGAGGAAGCCAAGGTCGAGGCGGCCGTGTTCCAGCGTCTCGGGTAAGCCGTGCTGGGCGGCGAGGCGGTACTGTCCGGGTGCGTCCTGGAGGAAGACGGCGACGCGGTCGACCAGCAGGGTGCGGGGCAGGCGATCGACGATGGCGTGGAGCAGCGGCTCGAGATTGGTGAAGGAGCTGAGGCCACGGCCGAACGTAATGAGGGTGGCGCGGTAATCGTAGCTCTGGCGGTCGAAGAGGCGGTCGACGCGCATCTGGATGCCGCGCTTGAGAGGCTCGAAGAGCAGGGCGGCAACGACGATGGCGGACAGGAGTCCCCAGATGCCGAAGCTGCGCAGGCGGGCCTGGGCGAGAGCGGCGGCGACGGCGAGGAGCGCGAAATAAACGCCGACCAGGGCGGCGGTGGCAAGGGTATAGGTGACGCCGCGCTTGAAGATGAGGTCGACGTCCATCATGCGATAGCGCACGATGGCCCAGCTGAAGGTGAGTGGGAGAATGACCAAGCAGATACCGGCGATTTTGGTGAGGGCATCGGGCATGGCGATGTCGGCCATATAGGGAATGGCAGACAGAAGCGTGAAAGGAGCGACGGCGAGCAGGGTTCCGCGGGTGAGCCACTTGAGCTGCTGGCGTTCAAGCGGAGCTTTGGTTTCGCGGTAATGCACGTAAAAAACCACAGCCGCGAGGACATAGAAGAGCGCCTGATGACCGGTGGCAACCTGGTCGAGACGATGGCGCAGGATTTCAGTTGCGGACCAGAGTTCGATGGCCATGACCTGCAGGGTGATGATCGCGGCTGCGGGCAGATAGATCAGGGGCACCAGCCAGCGCCGGCGCTCACGATGTTCGGACGAAAAAGCCAGAGCGAAATGGAGAAAGAGCGCAGGCTGCAGCGCGTTGGCGCCGATCTTGCTCCAGTAGACGATCCAGTCGAACTCGTTCAGCTTGCCGGTGGTCCAGAAGGAGTAGAGAACGAAAGAAACCAGGCAAAATATATAGAAGTGGGTGGAATGGGGGGCAGTCCAGCGTCGCAACAGCACGTAGAGGCCGATGCCGAGATAGACCAGAGCAATGAAGCGGAAGCCCTGGTGGATGCTGCGGTCCTGCATGTCGAGGACGACCGGGACATCGGGCAGACGGATGCCGTCGCGCACCAGCGTGTAGTGGATGGTGTTGTAGGCCCGAGTGCGCCAGATTTCGCGGGCGAGGTTCGCGCCGACGGCGGTCGGCTGGTCGTTGGCCGCGACGAGCAGATCGCCAGGCTTAACGCCGGCCCGCTCGCCAGGGCTGTCGGCGGGGACGCGCTCGGCTCTTAATCCACCCTGCGCTTCGATCCACCAAACGCCATCGGTGGGCGCCTGGTAGCGATTCTCCTGTACCAGGTTGAAACCGGCGCACAGCATCGCGGCCCCGGTGAAGAGGGCCAGCAGCACAGCCACTATGCGGGTTTGAAACGTGCGTTGCATGACGAGGTGCGGTGCTCCGGAACGAACACCTCTGGGGACCCGGCACTAACTATTGTCTATCCCCGGTGTACAAAATTCGGGAGAAGATCGGGCTGTAGGACCAGTGATGTGCAACTGGGGTTCCACTGGTTATCCGAGATACCGGATTCTGACTTCTATGGGCTATGTCTATAGACGCCATGAACATGTGTTCGAGGAGCGTCGGCGGCTTTACGCCGATGGGCCCGAGTTTGAGGACGATTCTCTGAAAAGCTGTCGGTGGATATGAAAAATCATATCGCCGAAAACGCATTGAGGATGCCACTTTTGAGAGCCACTGAAGACTCAGTGGTCGTGCTCATCGGCTTGCCGGCTGGTCGCCCAAAGAATGCTGCCGAGAAAGATCACGATAAAGCTGCCTATCACCAGAAAAACCAAGGTCGTTCTCCTCGCAGGATCGATGCGATGCGCGCTTCTGGCCCCAGCATACCTGATGACTGCTTCGTGTGTCGTGCACAGGTAGGCACTGCGGGCAGCCAGTCAACGCGGTAGAGTGAATCGGGAGAATTTCCGATGAAAAGGTCAACCGCCGGTTGTGCGTTTTCGTTCGCACTCTTGCTGACCTGTTGCGCGGCGGCGGGGAACGGGCTTGCTCAGAACGGAACTCCAGCGGGCGCAGGTCCACCAGCGCCGACCACGACGCCGGGAGCAACCGCGACGCCAGGCACAGGCACGACGCCGGGAACGGGCACGACGAATCCGACTCTCTCCCTGGGGATCGCAGAGTTGCAGGCCAACCGGGCGCGCCAGGCACTGACGGATTTTCAGGGGGTCCTCAAAGCGGATCCGGGCAACACGGCGGCGAACCTGCTGGCCTCTACCGCGGCAGTGGAACTGTTCCAGGGCCAGCTCGCGGTGCAGTATGCGGAGAAGGCGCAGAAGCTCGACCCTCGGAACTGGAAGATTCACACCACCCTGGTGGCCGCGTATTCGTCGGCCGGCATGAAGCCGCAGCGCGACCAGGAGCGCACATTGCTGCACGAACTGCACAGAACCGGGGCTCCTGACGCGCGCATCGCGACGGGGTTTCTGGTGGAGATGTTTCCGCTGGGCAATGACCGCGTGGATGCCATTGAATATTTCGATCCGATGGGCAAATTTCACACCACGTACCGCTTTCTGGTGCGGCGGCCCGATGGGCACCGGGTGTGGGAAGTGGACGTGCAGAGCGACGACTTCGACCAGAAGTCGTGGGCCGCAGCTCATGCGACGGAAGCGGCTGCGGGCGAGCGGCAGTTTCAGCTAACGGGCCACGGAGACGACAACCAGGCGATCGACTACCGGATGTTCTCCGGCCATCCCGACTACGACGATATTCGGGTGATGGTGGTGGAGGCTCTGCGAAAGCGCGGGGTTCCGGGATAGGTGACAGGGTGCAGCGTACAGCGTACAGGTGACGGGTACCCCCTCCCCCCTTCTCGGGAGCGGATGATTGATTCTGCAAGAGTTAGTCTCCACTTACTAAGTTGACAACAGCTGGATGATTGATTCTGAGTCACTTCTGAGGCGGCCTCGATTGAATCAATGAGACTCGCGATTGATTCATTCGCGTATGTGAAGGGGCCCGTTGATTGAATCGGAGTCACTTGGCTCACGCGTGGGAATGAATCAATGGCGCTCGTGAATGACGGGGTGGCGCGTGTGAATGAATCAATGACGTACGCGAGTGAATCATGGGCGAGTGCGATGTAAACCGTAAGCCGTGAACCGCGATCCGTGAGCCGGTGGCACCACAGAGAGCACAGAGGTCGCAGAGTTTTCAAAGAGCGATCCTGATCGCGGCCTGAGCCGCATTCGTGCAAAACGAAAAGCTCTGCGGCGTTGGCGGCAGAGCATGGACACAACTTTCCCTCATTCTCAGGATAAAAATTTTGAAGTTGGAAGGCAAAGAAATTCGGAGGTTGGAGGGTACGAAGGTACTACAGCGAAGCTGGAAAGCGGTTAGCCAGGAGCGGCACAAGCGAGAAGCGGCGAGTAAGAGTCCGCTTGAGAATGAGAGGTAACCCAAAAGGATCTATCCCGGAACGGGAACGGCAGGTAGACTGGGCTAATCCCTGGGGGTCGGGCTTCAATGTTTCGGACGTTTCGGAATTACCTGCCTTTTCTGGTCATGCTGCTAATCAGCATTTCTTCTCGAGGTGCCCAGGTCACTCAGGTACGCACGCCGCTTTTTTTCGAACCTAACGGCGGACAGGCTCCGCCCGAGGTCATGTATCTGCTCCGCGAGGGTCGGGCGGAAGCCGCGTTCGGAGCCCACGGCTTCACGCTGGCGCTGCCCTCAGGGGAACGTGGAGCGCAATTCGTCGGCTTCGATTTTTCAGGAGAAGCAGGCGCGCCGGTGCTGACCCCGGCCGAAAAGCTGGGCGGGCGAACGAATTATCTTGAGGGGAACGATGCTGCGCGATGGGTGCGGAATCTGCCGAACTATGCGCAGTTGCGGTACGCGGGGGTGTATCCGGGGATCGATGTACTTTTCTACGGCACCGGCCAGCGTCTGGAGCACGATTTCGAAGTTGCACCCGGCGCTGACGCGGGCCGGATTGCTCTGCGCGTTCGCGGGGCAAGGTTGCTGTCGCTTACGGACCGGGGCGATCTGCGGCTGCGGCTGGCAGAGGGCACGGTGGTGCTGGAGCGGCCGCTGGCCTATCAGGAAGCCGCGGGCGGACGGCGAAGCGTGCGGGCGAGATATGCGATTGCGAGGGACGGAACGGTGCGATTCCGGGTGGGGGCCTATGACCGCAGGCGGAAGCTGACGATCGATCCGGTGCTGGTGTTTTCGACTTATGTGGATACGTACCCCTCGTACCCTTACGACGTGGCCACGGACTCGGCAGGGAACACCTACGTGGCGGGGCATGCTTTTTTGTTTGCCACGACGCCGGGGGCCTATGAATCCAGCTGTTCCAACTGCACCTATGGTTCGGCCTATATTGCGAAGCTGAACGCCACGGGAAGTGAGGAGATTTACGGAACTTTCGTCGGGAACGGCCAATGGTTTATAGGTCCAAACTGCCTTTCGGTGGATGAGAAAGGGAACGCGGTTATGGGCGGGGGCGGCTTCATTGCTTCGCTGACGGCCGATGGCAGCGCGCTGAACTACTCGATTCCGATTCCCAATGGGAGTGCTGCAGGAGTTGCCACCGATTCTTCCGGCAACGCATATGTCACGGGCATCGCACAATCGTCGGAATATAGTGCAACGACGGGAGCACTGAATGCCGCAAACGCCAATGTGTTCGTGTCGAAGATTACAGCCTCGGGAACAATTGCCTATACCGCCTATATAGGGAACGACGAAAATTCCCGTGGAGAAGGACCTAGTGGCCCAATGGCCATCGCCGTTGATGCTTCAGGCAGTGCTTACGTCACCGGCTCAGCGGGAAGCCTGTGGCCAACATCAACCGGGTCGTATTTGGCGGAGGTTCCCGCGGCGGGCTATGGAGTCTTCGTTGCCAGGCTGCATTCCGATGGGTCGAAGCTCGATTACTCCACCTTCACCGGAGTGGGTAACGCGACCGCCATTGCAGTTGATTCGGGGGGCGATACCTGGATCGCCGGCCAGGCGGATACGGCCGCTTATCCGGTAACGGGGAACGCCTATGATTCCAAAGGTCAGGCTAACACCGGGTTTCTGAGTGAAATCGGTCCTGACGGAACGCAGTTGCTTTACTCGTCCTATTTTCCAACCGAGCCGTCCTTCGGTGACATGAACGCAGTGGCTATCGACCAGGGCGGCAATGTCTGGCTGGCTGGGCAGGCTGGGCAACCGCAATTCCCGGGCAACGACGGCAATGTGGACCCTTCGACGGCTGTCGATTCATGGTTCCCCCTACAGCATCCGTTGGTGAGCTGGGGCCAGTCGGGTTTCGTGACTGAATTGAACCCGACCGGAACGGAGCTTGAATTTTCCACTCTTTTCGGCGATGGAATCGAGGGTTTGGCTTTAGATCCGCAGGGACGGGCCCACATTGCCGGCTTCTCGGGGGGGTCGGTCTACACGAGTCCGAACAGTTTCGCTCCCTTGCTGCAATACGATCCGGGTGATGGCCTGGCTTTCAGTTTTGCTGCGATCATCGACGCCAGCGTGGCGGCGCCATCGATCTGCACGAATATTCCCAGCTTCGGCGACAGTCCTTATTACCCGGTCGACCAGCCAGGCCAGATGGGCCAGCCGCCGACCACTTTGCAACTGACGAACTGCGGCAACGCGGCGCTGACGTTCCAGTCGGTGACCGTGTCAGAACCGGCTTACACCATCGCATCGAGCACTTGCAGCGGCACGATGGCGGTGGGGGACAGTTGCTCGATAGCGCTCAATTTCTCCGCTGCGGGCGCGCCCAGTTGTAACGCAACGCTGAGCATCGTGTCGAACGCGTCGTTGCCGGCATTGGTTCCTCTGACGCTGGGCGCCGATACGGGGTGCGCCGCAGCGGGTGCGGCGGCGAGTCTTTCGCCGCGAACGCTGAGCTTTCCGTCCGAGACAGTCGGCGTGACGAGCGCGCCGCAGACGATTACGCTGTCGAACCCAGGCTATGTGCCGTTGGAGGTCAACCAGATCGCATTTACTGCCGGGGACTTTTCGGAAACGGACAACTGCGGCGGTACATTGAAGGCGCTTGGCAGTTGCACGATTTCGGTAACGTTTTCGCCTCTGGCCGACGGATCGAGGACCGCGACGATGGGCGTCTTCGACAGCGCCGGAGATTCGCCGGAAGTTGTGCAGTTGAGCGGAACCGGCACAGGGCCCGCGCCGGCGGTGAGCCTTTCGGCGAGGGCGCTATTGTTTCCAGCGCAGACTTCGGGCATGCCCAGCGCACCGCAAACGCTGACGGTGACCAATTCGGGACAGGGGCCATTGAGCATTTCGTCGATTGCCGCCTCCGCCCCGACAATACTCCAGGGGTTTTTGCAAACGAACAACTGCCCGGGGCTTCTGGCTCCAGGCGCCAACTGTGCGATCTCGGTCACGTATACAGGAGACTCTGATGTGGGCACCCTCACCATTACCGATAATGCGGGGGATTCGCCGCAGACGGTGGCGTTGCTGGGGGCCGGAGAGTCAGGGGTGAGCCTCAGCGCCAACCCCGCGTCGTTGACCGTGGCTGCGGCCGGCGGAGTGGTTACCACGACGATCACGCTGACGCCGCTGAGCAGCGCGGGTGCGGGGAGTTATTCGCTGGAATGCGCTTTGATTTGGCAGGGCGCCAGTACTGCCACTCCGACGATGCCAGCGTGCGGCCTTAATCCCAACCCGGTGAACGTTACGGCCTCGGGAACGACAACGCTGACCATTTCCACTGCGGCGTATACGGGCAAAGCTTCCCCTGGGTTTCTGCGTCGAACCGCGCCCATTCTTGCCGCGTTTTTGTGCTTCTTCATGGTTCCACGGCGGCGCTGGCGCGGAGCAGCACGCATCGTTTTGGTGCTGGCGATGGTGATGGGCGGCATCTCCGCGTGCAGCGGCGGGGGACCGTCCACAGGCGGGGGTGGTGGCGGGGGCGGCGGGGGCGGTTTAAGCGCTACGCCCGGCCCCTATGTTGTGCAGGTGTATTCAGGCGGTCCGGGGGAAGCGCCCGTCGTGCTCACCACGAATGTGAACCTTACCGTGCAATGACGCCGGATCGGCTGGGGATGACCCATTCAGTGTTGGGTGAGAGCCGGTGCGCTAGATGCCTTCGCCCATGCTGACCAGGCCGGAGCCGGCCTGCTCGCTGCGGTACTGGTCGCGCTCCTCTTCTTCGACCGTGAAAGAGCGGACCTCATCGAGGTCGCGTGCGGTCAGCTCGAGCTGGCCATCGAGGACATCGACGCGGAGGCGCAGCCGCTTGACCTCATCGGCCAGGGCGATGATGACGTGCGAGAGCGGGTCCTTGATCTGGTTGGGATCGGTGATGAGCACGCGCTCGCCGTTCTGATAGACGATGTGGGCCGGGACGCCGACGACCGTGGAGTTGGGCGGGACGTCGTGGAGGACGACCGAGCCGGCGCCGATGCGGGAGTTCTCCCCGATGCAGATGTTGCCGAGAATTTGCGCATTGCTGCCGGCGAAGACGCCATCGCGCAGGGTGGGATGACGCTTGCCGTGTTCGTGGCCGGTGCCGCCGAGGGTCACTCCCTGGTAAAGGGTGACGTCGTTGCCGATGATGGCGGTTTCTCCGATCACCACGCCTGCGCCGTGGTCGATGAAGACACGGCGGCCGATGATGGCGCCGGGGTGGATTTCGATCCCGGTGAGGAGGCGCGCGCATTGGGAGAGAAGGCGCGCGATGAGGCGGAGTTTGGCTCGCCAGAGGCGCGCCGTGATTCGATGCATCCAGACGGCGTGCAGGCCGGGATAGCAGAGCACCACCATCAGCCAGGAGCCAGCCGCGGGGTCGCGGTCCAGGATGGAGCGGATGTCTTCGCGGATGGTGGAGAACATGACAGCAGCGTATAGCGGATAGCGGACAGCGTATAGGAGCCGGTAGCCGGTAGCCAGTAGCCGATGGCGAAGGCGACCGTGCCCGTTGCCGGCCGGTGCCTAGACCTTGACCGGCGCTTCTATTGGTTCGGTTTTGAGTTGCTGGGCCTCGTTGCGCAGGCTCTCGAAGAGCACCGAGGAAATATATCGTTCGCCGAAGTCGGGAACAATAACGACGATCAGTTTGCCCGAGTTTTCAGGGCGCTTCGCCACCTGAAGGGCGGCGTGAACGGCCGCGCCGGACGAGATGCCGACCAGCAGACCCTCTTCCAGAGGCAGACGGCGCGCCATGGCGATGGCTTCGTCGTTCGAAACCTGGATGACTTCGTCGATGAGTTTCGTGTCCAGCACTTTCGGGACGAAGCCTGCGCCGATTCCCTGAATCTTGTGGGGGCCGGGTTTGCCGCCGGAAAGTACGGGGCTGTCCGTCGGCTCGACGGCGATGGCCTTGAAGGAAGGCTTGCGCGGCTTGATGTATTCGGCGACGCCGGTGAGCGTGCCGCCGGTGCCAACGCCGGAGATGAGGATGTCGACCTGGCCTTCGGTATCGTTCCAGATTTCGGGGCCGGTGGTGTTGAAGTGGATTTTCGGATTGGCGGGATTCTCGAACTGCTGAAGCATGTGGCCGTTGGGCGTTTCGGCGAGGATCTGCTTTGCTTTGGCGATGGCGCCGTTCATACCGTTGGGGCCCGGGGTGAGGACAATTTGGGCTCCGAAAGCAAGAAGCAACACGCGGCGCTCGAGGCTCATGGTCTCGGGCATGGTGAGGATGAGCTTGTAGCCCTTCACCGCGGCGACGAAAGCCAGACCGATGCCGGTATTGCCGCTGGTGGGCTCGATGAGGATGGTTTTGCCGGGGTGAATTTTTCCCTCTTGCTCGGCGGCTTCGATCATGGCGAAGCCGATGCGGTCTTTCACGCTGTTGACGGGGTTAGCGCTTTCGAGCTTGGCGACAACGCGAGCGTGGGCGCCGGCGGTGACGCGATTAAGCTGCACGAGCGGGGTATTGCCGATGAGTTCAGTAACGCTGCTGGCGATTTTCATGGATGAGTCCTCGAGGGGAATGAATCCAGGAGTCTCCAGTGTAGATGCGGGACGGAGAAGGCGGATTCAGGGCCGTTAGGCAGCGATCCTGACGAGGGCAGCGGCGGAGTGCAGCCTGCGCTCGATGTGGCGTTCGAGGGCCTGGGTTGCAAACAGGCGGAGATCGGGGGCGCGGCTCGCGGGCCATGGCTCGCCGGCGAGAGCGGCGATGGGGGACTGAAAGATGCGACGGGCCAGCAGCAGCGAGGGCGCGGAAAGAATGCGGCTGCCGGCTTGTTTGTGACGCCGGCACACCAGGCCATCGGACTGCGCCTGGAACCATGCATCGTCGGCGCCGAACGGTTCGCCGCAGACGGTGCAGTGGGTGAGGGAGGGCATCCAGCCGAGGAGACGCGTGATCCAGAGAGCGAAATACGTCACTGGCATCCAGACGGTGCTGCCGCGGGTGTGGTCGAGGACAGCGAGCACAAGGCGGAAGACGGCCTCGTGGGGATCATGATCGGGCAGCGCCTCTTCGAGGACTTCGGCATAGAAAGCGAGAGCCGCAGCGCGGGGGTAGGGGACGGGATCAGAGAGGGGGGAGGCGATGACCTCGCAGGCGTCGAGGCGGACGAGATCCTGCTTCGGATTCTCAACGTAGCTGGCGGAGACGAAGGTCATGGGCTCGAGCGCTCCGCCGAAACGCCGCCGTGATTTGGCTGCAGCTTTGGCGACACCGCGAATCCTGCCGTGGCTGCGGGTGAAGAGCGAGACGATCTCATCGGCCTCACGGACGGGCCATTTGCGGAGGATCACGGCTTCTGCCTGGTGGGTGCTCATGTTGCAGGTTCCAGAGTAGTGGTTATGGAGCGGGGACGAAACCGGGGGGAGAGCACGGGAGCGGAGCGGCGGCCCGATAAGGGATACAAATCCTGGGCATCAGTAGTTTTTATAGGGAGACATCCCCATGCGTTGCGCGATACCCTGAAGGCGAGCCGCCAAACCTTCTGCTTAGCTGTGTAAATCACGCCATTCCGGCGAGGATTATTCTGGTGCTTCGGCTTGAACCGGCTGGCGCGGCAGCCCAACCATCATTTCAATCACGAATCAGAGGAGAAGCATGTCGAGTGAATATCGGAATTTCCTGGCGCTTTCTTACGACGAACTGGAGGAACTGAATCTAAAGGCGAAGGATCAGCGCAAGAAGCGCGTGGCCGCCGACAAGATTCAGGAGGAGCGGCTGAAGTTTCTCACCGATCACAAAGGTGTGAAGGCGGTCACGGTGCTGTTCTCCGATCTGGAAGGCCGCCTGCACATGCTGGATTACGACAAGAAGTTTCTTTTGAAGGCCTACGAAAACCTGACCTTCGACGGCTCGTCGATTCGTGGCTTCACGGCGCAGAAGGAGAGCGATCTGCGGCTGGGCATCGACTGGAGCGCCTTTTACTACGGGCCTGCTGATGTTTTCGGCGCAGGAAAAATCCTGGTGTATGGAGATGTGATCGACAAGGACGGCAGCCCCTATGCGGGCGACACGCGCGGCCTGTTGAAGACGCTGGCGAAGGAGGAGTTCAACAAGAACGGGTACACGCTGAACGCCGCCAACGAGATCGAAGGCTTTCTTTTTGCTGGAGTCGACGCTGAACGGCGTTTCCCGGAGACGGGGAAGTTCGAATACGTGAACGCAGGTGGATATTTCCATTCGTTGCCCAGCGATCCGCTGCGCAGTTTCATCGACACGGTGGCTGAGGTGCAGCGCGCGATGGGCTTCGAGAACGAGAAGGACCATCCTGAGGTCGCGCCTTCGCAGTTCGAGATCAACTACAACTACGGCGAAGTGGTGGCGGCCGCGGATCAGATTCAGCTGTACAAGCTGATTTGCCGCCAGGTGGCGACGAATCTCGGAATGACCGCTTCGTTCCTTCCCAAGCCGGTGGCCGGCGTGAACGGAAGCGGCATGCACACCAACGTTTCGGTGAGCAAGAACGGGAAGAATCTGTTCTGGGATCCGAAGGGCCAGGAGAAGCTTGCGAAGTTCGGGTGGGATTTCCTCGATCGCATTCTGACTTATGGGAATGACATTTGCCTGCTGTTCAACTCGAGCGTGAATGCGTACCGGCGGCTGGATCCGCACTTCGAGGCTCCGAACCGCCTGTATGCGTCCGCGGTGGATCGCGGAGCGATGATTCGGATTCCGATCGGCAACGAGCGCAGCATGAGAACCGAGGTGCGCGCTGTGGCTCCGGATGCGAATCCTTACCTGGTGTTGCTGGCAATTTTCAAGTCGGGACTGCAGGGGGAAGTGTCGAAGGACGCAAACCTGAGAAGTTCGGAGCGGAAACTGCCGGACAACATTTACACGGCGATTGCGGATTTCCGTAATTCGAAGTGGACCACGAAGCTGCTGGGCGGTAAGGACGTGAAGGGGCGCTACGCGGATCTGAAGGAGGCATCCGCAGATCGATGCCCACGCCTGCTGGGCACCCTGGTGAAGCCGGAGGAAGTGCAGTTCCACCACGAGGTGTACAACCAGTTTTTGTGGAACCAGTTCTAGAGCTGGCTGTTGAGGCGGAAGCCTGTGGCACAAAAGCATGGCGGAAATTGTTTCAGACGCCCCGGTGAATGGCCGGGGCGTTTCCTTTGTCGGGGTCCTGGAAGGGTCGTTCAGCCCGCCTGCACTGCGGACCGCTGGAACTTGTCCCGATCCGGCTGCGCATGCCATTTCCAGGCGGAGCTAACGATGCTTTCGAGTGAGGAGCGTTGCGGTCTCCAACCTAAAATCTTTCCGGCCAGAGAAGGATCGGCCACCAGGACAGCCGGATCTCCGGCGCGCCGGGGGGCAACGCGATGCGGAACCGTCCGGTCAGTGACCCTCTGTACCATGCCGATGACCTCGTTCACGGAGTGGCCCTCGCCGGTGCCCAGATTCAAGGCCATAGAGGGTCCGCCCGCCATCAGGTATTCAAGGGCCAGGACATGGGCTTCCGCCAAATCCGAGACGTGGATGTAGTCGCGCACGCAGGTGCCGTCGTTCGTGGGATAGTCGTTCCCGTAAACCTCAACGGTTCTGCGCCCCATGGCTGCGTCGAGGACGAGCGGAATCAGATGCGTCTCCGGATCGTGGACTTCGCCCAGGCCGTTCTCCGGCTCCGCGCCGGCCGCATTGAAATAGCGAAGCGCGATCCAGCTGAGGGGATGCGCCGTTCCATACCAGCGGAGCGCCCGCTCGACGATCAGCTTGGTCTCCCCGTATGGATTTACCGGCAGCTGCGGCGTGTCTTCCGTGATGGGCATCCGATCCGGCATTCCATAGGTGGCACAGCTGGAAGAGAAGACCACATGAGGCACGCCAACTTCCAGCGACGCGTCGAGGAGCGCGAGCGACTTCGTTACATTGTTTTCGAAGTACTTCTCCGGGTGAATCATCGACTCGCCGACATAAGCGAAGGCGGCGAAATGCAGGACGGCGCTGACTCGATGCTCACGCATGACCTTGACCAGCAGGGCTCGATCGCCGATATCTCCCTGCACAAACGGTCCCCATTGCACCGCCCAGCGGTGGCCGTAAACCAGGCTGTCGTACGTTACAGGGATATAACCGCGTGCTGCCAGGGCGCGGGCGGCGTGGCTACCTATATAACCCGCTCCGCCGGTTACGAGGATGGTCTTCGACTTCAAAGGCATCTTTCTCCGGTCTTCCTGTGCGGGGCCTGGGGATGTCCTCCGGCCGATGGAACTTTCCAGTCGCAACTCGCGAATCCAGTGCTCGGACCCGAGTCTTTTGATGCAGCCAGCGTGAGCGCGCAGGTTGGCATCAAGTCTGCATCCCGTGGGCAGCGTCTGTAACGGGTACCTGGTTAAGCAACTCCGGACGGCACCCCAGAGCTTGGCATCGGGCACGATAGTAGTCGGCGGCGCAGGAATCGAAAACGTCGTTGTTCTTCAGCAATTCCTCTTCGACCCTCTCTTTCCGGCCGGGAGGGAAAACTGATCCCGACACGGTCGAGGGTGGACCTCCGCGCGGCTTTTTCCAGATAGTCCTGCTCGCTTTTGAAGTAATAGTGATTGATCCAGGCGCAGTCCGCGGTTGGATTCATGTTGAGACTTCCGTAGATGCGATTGCCATGTTCCCCCACCGCGGTCGCAATCGGATTGTAGTACCAGGAGTGCGAATTGCGGCATTGGGCCACGCGCCCCGGCTGTACAAAAGCCTTGACATGGGTGTTGATCGCGGTCGCCCTGTGCTGATAGGCGACGATGACCGGCGCCAGAGGGCGGGCGCGAAGATGAGACGAGCCAAACATCCTCCAGTTCAACGCGACGCCTGGAGAGCGCCGGAATGGCTCGAGAAATGCGCCGATGCTCCTCCCATCCCGAATCACGACGAACTCATCCGCATCGAGAAATCCGACCCACGCGAATCGTCCAAGCGCCCTGCGGATGCAGTCCTCCTCGGCGGTCGGCGAGGCCGGAACCCTCGGCCAATCCACCAGGGTGATCAGCCCGGTATCCACCCAGGGCTGAATCACGGACCGGAATCCGTCTTCGCTGAAGTTGTTGTAGAGGTAGAAGTGATCCACACCCGCTGCCAGGTAATATTCCAGCCACTCGGGGAGAAAACGGGCTTCATCACGAAAGCGAAGGCACAGGGCAACACCATTTCCGGCGGTGGCGTTTTGACCGGCGCGGCGTACATCCTTTGCCAGGCGGCCGAAATAAGAGGGATATAAGCTCTGTGAGAGATAGATGATTTTGTTGACGAGAGGGTTAAAGCGCAGCTTCTCCCGAATTGTGAAATACAGTCCCAATCCGCTCCTCGCTCGTCGATGATCGTGTTCGTTTAGCCTACCAGACGCGAAGATAGCGTCGCGGGCATCTCCCAATCTATGGAGACCGCAGAGTGACGCAAGGAGCTTCGGCCTGCAGTACCGATCGCACGAACACCATCAGGGTGTATCGCGAAGGAAAGAGAACTCGGAACTCGTCCCGGAGACATGGAATAAATGAAAGCCGGCCGCTCGGAGCCGGTTCACGGAGTTCACTGTTTCCTTCAAAGGTGCAACTCCAATCCGGTGGTGAAATTCGATAAGTAATTGTCCAATCGAAGAACGATTCTCGATGAGGGTATCAATTTGCAAATACTCTCCGCCTTCGATATCCATCTTGAGGACATCGACATACGGGGTGCCCAGTGAGCTGAGAATCGAGGGAAAGCTCCTGACCGCCAGCGAAGTCTTAGTTTTCCCCACCCAACGGTGCCCCTCATGCAAAGAGTACATTCCACCTGTCGTGGGGCTATAAAACTCCATGTCCCCATCTTCAGGGCCCAACCCATAAGGATGAAAGATATAGCGGGCGGGGAGATCAGTTTTTTCTGAGATCCAGCGGATAGCCTCCGGGGACGGATCAAATCCATGCACCGTGATACCAAACTTTTCGATTGCCGCCAGATCGAACGAAATGTCGTTTCCCACTCCGAACGAATACATGACGCTGTTCGCGTTGAGCCCATCTGGAGCGATTACCCAACCTCCATAAATCGTCCCCAAAGAAAGCTTCCGCGGTTTCGCATCGTACCGGTAGATTGCATCGTGGCCGGTTACGAGCCGTCCCAGTCGTTTGATCTGGCGAGCGCAGCGGTGCAGGGATAGGGTGAGGGTGGTCATGGTAAGGCGGCCCGACTTTCTTATATCGCATTCAGCAGGATCCCGGACGTTCCCTATGACCCCACAAACCGCGCATACAAACTCCGCGCCACGGCCACGTCCGTCGTTCCCTGGATGATGGCGCGGCCGTCGGCGAAGAGCGTCAAATTGTGCTCGCCGCGCTGGAAACGCAACAGCAATTCATTGCGCAGCACGGACCCATGGGGACGGAGGCGCTCTTCCATCGCGGCCAGGTCGATAGGGCGCGCGCGCTCGTGAATCTGGACGGAATTGCGCCCGCACAGCGTGATATGCGGCCGGCCTTCGCCGCGGAGATGCGCAAAGTCGTGTCGCACGCAGACCGCGCAGTCCGGTCGTGGAGCGGTTGTGGAGATTTCCGTCCACTCGTTGGTCCAGACGTCACAGGAGAGCAGCGACCGACGGATTTTGTCGCGGGCTCCGACGATCCACTTGAGCGCTTCGGTGACCTGGATCGAGGCCGCCAAGTTGACGGCAGTATTGAGGATTCCGGCGGTGTCACAAGTATCGACCGCTCCGCCGGGAGGCTGAGGAAAAATGCAGGCCAGGCAGGCTGTTTCGCCGGGGATGATGTTCATGGTCGCGGCGTACGAGCCCACCGCGGCGGCGTAAATCCAGGTTTTGCCTTGTTCGACGGCGTAGTCGTTGAGCAGGTAGCGGGTTTCGAAGTTGTCGGTAGCGTCGAGAACGATGCCGGCTCCCTGCAACAACTCATGGATGTTGCCGGGAACGAGGTCTGCGATATGAGCGCGAATCTCGACCTGGCTATTGAAGGCCGCGATTTTGCGTTGCGCCGCGTCCGCCTTCGGACGAGAGTCGCGCGCGTCGGCCTCGTCGAAAAGGACCTGGCGCTGCAAATTGCTCTCCTCGACGAAATCGCGATCGATGAGGGTGAGAGTTCCCACGCCCGCGCGCGCCAGGAGACTTGCCGCAGCCGCCCCAGTGGCGCCGACGCCGACCACGGCCACGTGGGCGCGCTCGATCCGGGCCTGGCCCTCGGGGCCAATGCCGGAGAACAGGACCTGGCGCGAGTACCTTTCCTGCACGGGCTGAGACGCAGCCGCCATCTCTCAGTAGTATAGAAACTTCAGAGGCGCCCACGATTTGGCCGGGCGATAGCCACGCCCCTTCCAAGCTGGCATCTCATGGTTCAAGGGCAAAACCGAGGATGCGAATCCCGGGGATGGGCCATCGAGCGGAGGCGATCAGAGGAAAACTCGCCCCGGCCGATTGGTGTTAGACAGGAGAGAGATTCTCCGGCTTTGCCGCAGACCTTTCCGATGCAGAACGAGGGCGGTTTGGGTTCGAAAGTACTTCCTGTGCGCGGCAATGTGCGAGGGGCTCCTGCGGGGACCGCGGAACGACCTCCCGCCTTCCTGCTCCGGTTTGGGTGGGCTCTGTCCTGGTGTGCGCTGGCGTGGGCCGTCAGCGCGTTTCCCGCCCTGGCGCAGGAGCCAATCAATCCCGCGGCCCAGGCACCGACCGCCAATTCACCGGAGCAGCAGCGAAAAAAGACCCCGCCAGTGCCGCCGGGCAGCGTGCTCCCCTCCTACAACACGACGCAGGAGCAATCGCCGGTGAAGGTGCAACCGGTGCCGACTTCGCCGAACCTCGATGGCTGGACGGGACTTCCGGTGGCGGATATCCAGTTTGCGGGAGTGAGTCGCGCGACCCTCGAACCGCTGCCAGGGCAGCTGGGACAGCAGCCGAATACGCCTCTCGATCCGGTCAAGGTGCGCGCCAGCCTGCGTCGCCTGTATGCTACCGGACTCTATCGGACGATTGCCGTGGATGGGCGACGGCAGGGCAGCGGAGTTGTTCTGGTTTTCAAAGGGACGCCGACGCTGTTTGTTGGGCGCGTTGCGGTGAAGGGGGTCACGAACAGCCACCTGAGCAACCAGCTCAACTACTCCACGCGACTCAACCCCGGAGCACCCTACACGGATCAGAAGCTGAGCCATGCCACCGATCTGCTGCAGCAGATGCTGCAGCAAAATGGCTACTATCAGGGATCGATCACGCGGCACACGGCGACGGATAAGGCCGACGCCGAAGTGAATATCCAGTTCGACGTGAGAACAGGAAAGCCTGCGCGGGTAGGCGACGTGGCTGTGCAGGGCGACAGCGGGATGGACCTGCCGACCTTCCGCAGGAAGGCAAAGCTGAAAGCTGGCTCGAAGGTCAATTCAGATACCGTAAGCCGGGCTTTGAGCAGCCTGCGGAAACAGTATGAGAAGCAGCAGCGCCTGGAAGCCAACGTGAGCCTGGCGTCCAGCCAGTATCAGGGGCCGACCAATCATCTGAATTACAGTTTCCAGGCGGACCGCGGGCCCACGGTCCGGATCATCGTGGAAGGCGCGAAACTCAGCAAGGGTAAGGTGCACAGCCTGGTTCCGGTCTATTCGGAAGGCACGCTGGACGAAGATTTGCTCAACGAGGGCAGCAAGCGCATCCGGGACTACTATCAGCGCCAGGGCTATTTCAACGCAAAAGTGACGCACACCTCGGATGTGAAGGACGGGGTTACGCACATCACGTACGACGTGAACCTCGGGGCGCGACAACGAATCGAGGCAGTGGCCATTCACGGGAACGGCTATTTCGGAGCGTGGCTGCTGAAACAGCGCCTGAGCGTGCAGGCTGCGTCGACGTTCGTGCCCCACGGCATTTACAGCCAGGCCCTCCAGGATGCCGACGTCAAGACCGTTACGGCGCTTTACCAAAGCAACGGCTTCACCAGCGTGAAGGTCACGCCGGAAGTCCGCGAGCTGTCCGCCCCGTCGAAAAAAGGCGAGCACAGTCTGAGCGTGACCTACGACATTGTGGAAGGCGCGCAGCAGAAAGTGGGAGTCTACCAAATCGACGGAGTCAGCGCGGCCCAGCTGGCGGAGCTCCAGCCTAAGCTGAGCCTGCAACCCGGCCAGCCATACTCTGGGAATAATCTCGCGGCCGATCGCGACGCGATCCTCGGTTATTTCCTCGATCACGGCTACGACCATGCCCAGGTAACGCTGCAGCAAAATCCTTCGGCAAAGGATCCGGCCATGATCGACGTGAACCTTCATGTCGTTCCTGGGGATCAGATCTTCATCCGCAAGGTGCTGATCAGCGGATTGCGCTACACGCATCCCGGCACCGTGAAGCACGAAATCCTGGTAAAGGACGGCGAGCCGCTCGACCAGGCCAAACTTCTTCAGACGCAGCGTGAGCTTTACAACCTGACGCTGTTCAACCAGGTGACGACCGCGGTCGAGAATCCGGGAGGCGACGAACCGAGCAAGAATGTGCTGGTGCAGTTCGACGAAGCGCGGCGCTGGGACGTGACCTACGGCGCCGGATTTCAGGCACAGACGGGCACGCCGAGCACGAACTGCCCCAATCCTCTGAGTCTGATCGAGCTGGGCATCAATCCGTCGACGTTTTCCTGCAGTCCGAATGGCAAATTCGGAGTGAGCGCGCTGGTGGAACTCGACGTTTCGCGGATCAATCTTTGGGGCAGGAACCAGTCGATCAACTTCCGCTCAGAATATGGCTCACTGGAGCAACAGTTCACGGCCAACTATAACTGGCCGAGATTCTTCAACCACCGAACGTTCGATTTTTCCTTTGGCGGCGGCTATATCAATGCGCAGAACGTGGTCACGTTCGCGTCGTCGACGTCGGAAGGCGATTTGCGCCTGACCCAGCATCCGAACCTGATCGACACGCTGATTTATCAGATTTCCTACCGTCGCGTAAAAGTCGATCCCAACACGATTCAGGTGGCGCCGAACCTGATCCCGCTGCTTTCTGAACCGGTGCGGGTGGGGGGGCCGGAACTGACCTGGGTTCGGGATACGCGCCGGCCGGAGCCTCTGGACGCGCAGGCGGGCATGTACAACAGCATCCAGGTCTTCGCCACCGACAACGTCGTTCTGACCTCGGAAGCGAATTATGCGCATTTCGACTGGTCCAACTCCACCTATTACGGACTCGGCAGAGAGAAGAAATATATTCTGGCCCGCAACACCCGGTTCGGCATGGAGCGTGTCTTTGGCCAGGCCAGGTATGAAGAGATCCCGCTGCCGGAGCGCTTGTATGGCGGGGGGCCGGAATCGCTGCGGGGATTCCCGATCAATTCGGCCGGGCCGCGCGACTCGCTCACCGGCTTTCCCATCGGCGGCGCGGGAGTTTTCGTGAACCAGACAGAACTGCGCTTACCCAATCCGCAGTTGCCGTATTTCGGCAACTCCCTCGGGTTCGTGCTTTTCCATGACATGGGGAACGTCTTCAACAACTCTTCTGACATCTGGCCGAGCGCGATCCGGATCAAGCAGCCGCACAGCTACACGTGCACGGCGCCGGCGTATCTCACCGTGGCGCAACAGGAGAAGGTGACGCGATCGTCCAGCACGAATCCGACGGGGCAGTGCGACTTCAACGATTTCTCGCACACGGTCGGCGTTGGATTGCGGTATCACACCCCGATCGGACCCATCCGCTTCGATATCGGCTATGACCTGAATCCCCCGGTCTTTCCGGTTCTGGTGACGTACGGCAACAGCAACGCCACCAACACGAACAACCTGACCTGTTACCCCAACCCGAACGCAACCCAGTGTTACGGACAGGCGGCGCACTTTAACTTTTTCTTCAGCATCGGGCAGGCCTTCTGATGAAGACGAGCGTCCACATCACGACTCTGCTCGCCGCCCTTGCGGTTGCCGGATGTGCGGCGAGCGCGCAAAGCGCGTCTCCTGCTGCGCCCGCGCCCGCGCCAACGTCCGCCTCTGCTGACCATCCGATCGAGCTGGATCATGTCGTCACCATGATCGGCTCCAACGTCATTCTGCAGAGCGACGTCGAACAGGAGATGCATCTCTCCGCGCTGGAACCGCTGCTGATCCTGCCGGGCCAGAACACGCCGGATTCGGCCCTGCTGCGCCTCATCGATCGCACGCTGATCCTGCAGCAGATGGAGCAGCAGCAGCAACCGACGACCACCCCGGCAGCCGAGGTCGACACGTCGCTGGAGGAACTGCGCAAGCAAATCCCGGCCTGCGCACAATTCCATTGCGAGACGGCGGAAGGGTGGGCGGCGTTTCTGCGGACGCACCAGCTGAACGAGGAGATGGTGGGCCAACGCTGGAGCCAGCGCATGGCGATGCTGCGCTTCATCGATCTGCGGTTCCGGAGCGGGATTCGCATCTCCCAGGACCAGATCGCGACGTATTATCAGAAGACCCTGGAACCGGCTCTTGCCAGGGACAATGAAAAAGCGCCGCCGCTGGCGGAGGTATCGGCGCGAATCCAGGAAATCCTGCTGCAGCAGCAGGTGAGCGGGTTATTTCAGGACTGGGTTACGAGCCTGCGCGATCAGGGCAACGTGCAGATCGTGGACCCGGCCTATAGCGCCGATCTTGAGCCCAAAGTAGCAGTAACAACGCAATGAACGCGATGCCACAATCCACGCCGGAAGAAGAACCGCTTTCCCAGGAGCCGCGGCGGCGCAGCCACCGGGTGAGGAATCTGACGCTCTTCACCATGCTGTGGACCTTTGTGGTGCTTCTGGTTCTGGCTGGCATTGCCGCCTGGTATATGAACACCCCGTGGTTTGAGAATCAGGTGCGGCGGGTGCTGATCGCCGAACTGGCGAAGTCGACGGGCGGCCGCGTGGAGCTGAAGAAATTCAGTTGGCGTCCCACGCATCTTGAATTGGAGGCGGATGATCTGACCATTCACGGCCTCGAGGGGCCGGGACAGATTCCCTACGCGCATGTCGACCGGCTCTACGTTCGGCTGCAGATCATTTCGCTTTTCCGGAGGAAGATCGGCCTGAATTATCTCGAAGGCGATCATCCGGTGATTCACCTCATCGTTTATCCCGATGGGTCGACGAATCAGCCGAAGCCGAAACATCCTTCAACGGGAAATGCGACGAGCGAGATTTTCAATCTGGCCGCCGGCCGCGCGGTGGTCATCGACGGCGTGGCGATCCTCAACCAGCGTCAGATTCCATTCAATTTGGCCGTCGATCATCTCGCGGCTCAGATTAGTTACGTACCGTCACGGGACGTTTATGCCGGAACGCTGCATGCCGAAGATGTGGACGCGCAGCGCGGCGATGAGGCCCCGGTTCATTCGCAACTGGATGCCTCAGTCGAAATGGGTCGCAACAGCGCCAATCTTGTGTCGCTGACGTTGCTGAGTCGTGCCGAGGGCAAGGGTCAAACAACACTGCTGCGGGCCAGCGGAACGCTGAACAATTTTGCCGATCCGCAATGGCAATTCACGATGAACGGGGCGATTGACGCGCTCGAGGTTGGCGCCCTGACGGGGACGCCGGGGCTTGCCGGCGGCAGCGCGCAACTGGAGGCGAACGGGCACGGCGGCAGTTCGCAGTTCACCATCGACGGAACCGCACGCATCCATGACGGCGCCTATCGCATGGGATCGGTGAATGCCACTGGCATCACAGTCAACGCTGCCGCGCACGTCACGCAGGATCTGATCGCGGTCTCCGGGATTCGCGCGCGCTTTGCGACGGGCGGGACGGTAGTGGGCGACATGCGCATTGTGAACTGGGAAACGCCAGAGTCGGGGCAGACGGCGAAGAGCGGAGCGCAGCAGGGAACGATCCGTACGCACGTCGAGGGGTTCACCCTCGACACCCTGCTCGATACTGTTGCGCCGCGGCGCTTCCGGCGGCTGGGATTCGATACTACCGCCTCGGGCACAGCCAATGTGGACTGGAAGGGGAGTCTCGATCGCCTCACCGGTTCGGTCAACGTCACTCTCGCGCCGCCGCCCAACGCCAGTCCGAACGAAGTTCCGGTGACGGGAGCAGTCGAGGCCGATTACGTGAACCGGAGCGGGTCGGTGGGGGTGCGGACCTGCGACATCCACACGCCGGCATCGGAGATTCAGGTCACGGGAAGCCTGGGCGTCTATCCGACGACGCGCCCGTCGCAGATCCAGGCGAGCCTGGTGACCCGCAATATTGCGGAATTCAATCCCATCCTTGCAGCGTTCGGCATCTCCGCGCCGGGACAGCCGACCCCGATCCCGGCGGCTCTGCATGGGGAAGCGCAGTTTCACGGAACGGTGACGGGCAATCTTACCTCGCCGGATTTCCAGGGACATCTTCAGGCAACGGACTTCAATATTGTTCCGGCCGGCCCCACGCCTCTGGCCACACAGGCGGCCGGCAATCTTCATTTCGACAGCCTGGTTGCAGACGCGGAGTACAGCGCGGGAGCGCTCTCCGTTCGTGCTGCCACGCTTCTGCAGGGGAAGACGACGATCCAGTTTTCCGGCGCGGTGCGGGGACGCTCCGATGAGCCGAGCGACCTCTTCGCGGAGTCTTCCACGATTCACGGCAACGTGCAGGTGCGTAATGCCATCCTTGAGCAATGGATGGCGCTCACTGGGAAAAGCTATCCCGTCACCGGGGTTTTGAATCTCCACGCGCAAACGGACGGGACGATCGGCGACCTGAATGGTACAGGGCAGCTGAGTCTTACCGGAGGAGTCGCTTACGGCGAGCAGTACCGTTCCCTGACAAGCGATGTGCAGTTTCGGGGCAGGGAGGTGAGTGCGAGTCATCTCATGTTCGCGATGGACGGCGGCCGCATCACGGGCGAAGGCGGTTACGACTTCACCGCAAAGACAGCGCACTTCGATGTGCAGGGTAGCGGCTTCGAACTGGCGCATATCCGGCGGCTGGAAAACGAGCAATACCCGGTGGGCGGCACGGTGGAGTTCACAGCGCGCGGCGGCGGAACGGTGGATTCGCCGACGCTGGAGGCCAGCGTGCATGTGCGCGGACTGAGCCTTGCACGAGAGTTCACCGGATTAGTGGACGTCGATGCGCATACGCAGGGGCGCGCGCTTCAGGTACATATGACGTCACACCTGAACACATCGCACCTGGAACTGAACGCCGAAACGCAGCTCACCGGTGACTACCTGACGCGCGCCAGCCTGAACATTTCCGGATTCAACATCGATCCACTGCTGCGAACCTTCAGCGTTACGGGAATCCGCGGAAGCTCCTCCATAGCGGGGGCGGTGACGGTTTCGGGTCCGCTGCGCCATCCGAAGCAATTGAATGGCGACCTCCGGCTGAGTCAACTCGCCGTCACGCTTGAAGACGTACCCATTCACAGCGACGGCGACTTGCACGCTACACTGCGCGACGGGACCTTTCAGATGGACCCGTTGCACATTGTCGGCACCGATACCGACCTGCGCACCGAAGGATCGATCGGCGTGTTCAGCGATCCGCGGCCGATTCACGGCATGGCCAGCGGATCGATCAACATGGCGCTGGCGCAGACTCTGGATACAGACATCATTTCGTCGGGCCACGTGGACTTTACGGTGACCGCCGAAGGCACGGTGCAGAACCCGGACCTCAGGGGCCAGGTGAAGTTCACGAACGTGAACGCCGCGCTGGAAGGGTACGTGAACGGCCTGAGCCGCATGAACGGAACCCTGGCTTTTGACCAGGACCGGCTGGATTTTCAGAACGTCACGGCGTACAGCGGCGGTGGGCTGATCCAGGTGGGTGGGTTCGTAACCTATCATCGCGGGCTCTATGCCGACCTGACCGCGGAGGCGAAGGACGTGCGCATCCGCTATCCGGAAGGGGTCACGTCCACGGCCAGCGCGAGCCTGCGCTTCCAGGGAAGCCAGGCCAACATGCTGCTGAGCGGAAACGTGACGCTGACCGGTTTTGCCATCAGCCCCGACGTCGATTTCGCCGCGGTAGCCGCGTCGTCAGGGGGAATATCGTTGCCGCCGAATCCGAGCGCGCCGTCGAACCGGGTTCGCCTCGACATCCGCATCACGTCGGCGCCGTCGCTCAATTTCCAGAACTCGTTTGCACGCCTGGCCGGCAATGTGGAGCTGGCGATCCGCGGCACGCTGGCGCAGCCGACGGTGCTGGGGCGGGTCACCATCACTGAGGGCACGGCGACCTTCAACGGCGAAAAATTCGAACTGCAGCACGGCGAAATTTACTTCAGCAATCCCGTGCGCATTCAGCCGATCATCGACGTGACCGCGACAACGACGGTCGAGGACTACACGATTACCATCGCGCTGCAGGGCGCAACCACGAAACTGAATCCCACGTTTCGGTCGGAGCCGCCTCTTTCCGAGCCGGACATCTTCTCGCTGCTGGCCATGGGCCGTACCCAGGAGGAACAGCAAATCTACAGCACGGAGCAACAACAGGCGGGGGTGAACTCCACAGCGGATTCGCTGCTGGGCGGCGCGCTCAATGCAACCATCAGCAATCGGATTCAAAAACTTTTCGGCGGCGGCAGCGTGCGGATCGATCCAACCTTCGTGAGCGGAGTGGGAAACGCGACGGCCCGCATCACGGTCGAGGAGCCGATTTCAAAGACGGCTACCCTAACCTACGCGACCAACGTCAATTCAACAGCAGAGCAGCTAATCCAGGGCGAATGGCGCATGACGCCCGACTTTTCCGTGGTGGCGGTGCGCGACGAATCAGGCGTTTTCAGCCTGGTTTTCCGGCTTCATCGGCGCTATCACTGAGGGGTCGGGCAGGGTTTTCTGCGCCCGCCTGCAGCACCCCCAAAGCAGCCGATTTACCAGGAAATTTCGCCCTGAACGCGCATCCATTCAGGGCCTTTCCGTGTCTGATAGATCGAGAGGCTGCCTCCCCGGCAGGCGCAATCGCCAACCGGAAAAGCCGAACAAAAACTCAGGGGACAGCCCAGGAGAAAAACTTATGAAGAAAGTATTTCTTATGATTGTTGCCGCGGCCCTTGCTATGCCTGCGGTCTTTGCGCAGAACGACTCGGAGACACAGGCAGCCGTCCAGAAGGCTTTGAGCGCGTCGCGCTTCAAAGGCATTCAGGCATCGGTGCAGGGCGGCGTCGTAACCCTGACCGGAACGGTGGATCTGGTTGCGACGAAGATCAACGCGGATCAGAAAGTGCATCGTGTGCACGGGGTTTCTGCTGTTCGCAACGATATTCAGGTTGCCGGCAGCGAAATGCCCGATGCGCAGTTGCAGGCCAAGCTGCAGAAGGCCATCACATATGACATGGTGGGCTATGGAACTACACCGTTCGATGCCATCTCGGTTCAGGTGCAGAACGGCGTGGCCACGCTGAGCGGTCATGCGTACGGGCCCGTCGATGCTTCTGACGCGGTCGCCATTGTTGCCAATACCAAAGGTGTCCGCGACGTTATCGATAACATCCAGGTCGATCCGGTGTCACCCAATGACGACCGCATTCGGCGGGCAGTCTTTCGTGCGGTCTACAGCTATCCGCTACTGAACCAGTACCTGATCGATCCCGCGAAGCCGATCCGCATTCAGGTGGCCAACGGGCACGTGACCCTCTACGGCGAGGTCGACAATCAGGCCCAAAAGAACGCCGCCGGCATCCAGGCCAATACGGTTCCGGGCGTTTTCAGCGTGACCAACGAACTGCAGGTTGCGAACGCAACGCCGGAGAAGCCGTCGAAGTAAGGCAGACAACCGGAGAGCCTGCCGAACGAGCAGCCTCGCACAACCGTTACACTGAAATGGATCTCATCGGAATACGATGAGGTCCATTTTTCTTTATGCCGCTTTTCCGCAGCATCCGCGTCACGCTGGAAATGATCAAGTGGGAGCATTCTGTTTTTGCGCTCCCTTTTGCTTTGACGGGAGCGATGCTGGCGGCTCATGGCTGGCCGCCTGCAGCGAAGCTGGCGTGGATCGTTGTGTGCATGATTTCCGCGCGTTCTGCTGCGATGGCTTTCAACCGCTGGGCAGATGCCGATCTCGACGCCGCGAATCCGCGCACGCGCATGCGGGCCATTCCAGCGGGTTTGCTCACCCGTGGCTTTGCAGCGGGGTTCACGATCGTGATGGCCGCAGTGTTCCTGCTGGGAGCGTGGAGACTCAACCGGCTGACCCTGTTGTTGTCGCCCGTGGTGCTTGCCGTGCTGTTTCTCTACTCGTACACGAAGCGGTTTACGCGCTGGTCGCATCTTTTTCTGGGCCTGGCGCTGGGCCTCGCGCCGACCGGTGCGTGGATCGCGATTCGCGGCTCGCTTGATCCGCGCATCGTGGTGCTCACCATTGCCGTGCTGTTTTGGGTTGCCGGGTTCGACGTGCTCTACGCCTGCCAGGATGAGGCGCACGACCGCTCGGCCGGGCTCTTCAGCATTCCCGCCACGTTGGGGCTTGGGGCGGCATTCTGGATTGCGCGCGCGATGCACCTGGTCATGCTGGGTCTGCTGGTGTGGCTGGTGGTGCTCTTCCACTTGGGTGCGCTGGCGGGGATTGGGATCGCGGCCGTCGCCGCGCTGCTGTTGTGGGAGCACACCATTGTTTCACCGCGCGACCTGACGCGGATGAACGCGGCGTTCTTCACCATGAACGGCGTCATCGCAGTCATCTTTTTTGTGTTTGTCGCGGCTGATCTTTTGACGCGCCGTCACGCGTAAGCGAGTTGGGTGCGGCGCCGCATCCAGCACGCAGCGAGCAGCGCGACCGTCAGCAGAAGGTACAATCCCGGACGGCTGCTGGCCGCGACGGTGCCTGTGTAGTCCAGACCGGGGACGTGATGCGCCGCGCCGGTATACCACCACACGGTGTAGAGCGCCTCAAAGGATTTGCTGCTGCCACTCCACACGCCAAGGGCGAGAGCGAGGCTGGGAATGAAGCACGCCGCGACCACGAATCCAGCGAGCCCATGCAGATCGCGGGCGATCATGAGACGGATGGCGAGTCCACTGCCCGCGGCGAGCGTGACCAGAACGCCTGCAACCCAGACGGCCGGCAACTGGCGCTGCAAGGCGTGGGGCGCGGAGAAGATGAGCGAACCGGTGGCGTAGCGCGCTTCGCGGCTGCCCATCTGCGACCAGATCAGCAGGGGCCAGATCCACGCCGCGAGAATGATGCCGCCGCTCGACGCGGACAGCGGTGCGGCGAGGCAAGCGACGATCAGGCCTCCGGCAACCGCATACCACCACCAGCGATGGCCCTGCAGCATCAGGCGAAGTTCGGCAACCACGACGGAGAAGAATCGGTTCTTCACGCTGGCAGGCGGCAGAGGCGTCAGTCTGCCGGCCCATGGATCGCTGCGCACCAGTTCGCGCGCCGCGGCCAGCTCCTGCACAGCAGGTCGTTCCGGGGCCTCCTGTTGCTTCAGCGCGAACCGCTCGCGCGCCGGATCGAAGCGATGAAAAAACAGAGAAGCGAGCAGCGCGGCGGCGATAGCGTAAGCGAACCATGTGAGTCGAGCGGCGACCTGAACGCTGTTCCAGCGAATGCCAGTCCAGACAAATCGACGCTGCGGCGCTTTTCCACCAACGCTGAGGGAAAAATTTTCGTGGAAGCCAGGGTCGACCTTGAGCAGGGTCGTTCGCATCTGGACCATCATGGTGGGAAGGCCGCTGAAGTCGCGGAAATAGTCGGCGGTGGTGAGCGAACCACCGCGGGTTGCCGCTGGACCGATTCCGGCGGCTAACAGCCCGGTCCAGACGAAGAACCACACGACGTTGCCGACGCCACCGCGGAGCACGGGTAGCGTTTCGAAGAGCACGGCGAGCGCGGCAACCAGGGCCATCGCGGGCAGGGCGTAGAGCAGCAGGGGAGAAAGAAGAGCCCAGAGGTGCAGCGCGCGGTCTTCGGCGCGGAACATCTGCATGCAGAGCGCTGCCACTGCCATGACGAAGACCATGGCGGCGAGCACCGCGAAGTTTCCGAGGAATTTGGCCAGCGTGTAGAAGCTCTTGCTCATCGGTGTGGCGGCGAGAATCTGGCCGACGCGGGTGGTTTCGTCGCGCAGGATCGCGCCCTTCACGATGTAGAAGCCGACCAGGGTGAGAAACGAGCTCGTGACCACGCCCATGAGCGCGCCGACCCACGCTGAGTTGTAGACGCCACGATAATCATCGAGCTGCAATACGACGTGGCCGGCGAAGGTCTGGTAGCCGAGGAAAACGGCGAAGGCCAGCGTGACCAGAAAGCTGGTGCGGCGCACGCGGCCGAGAAAGTCGGCCTTGACCAGGTGCCAGAGAACGCGGCCACGCTTCATGCAGCGGCACCTGCGCGGTAGATCGACAGCGAATCGAGGTAGGCGTCCTCGAGTGTGGGTGCGACGGGCTGCGCTCCGGCTGGAGGATCTTCTGTGAGCACGCGCACATGGACGCCGTCAGTGCGCCGCGCGGTGTTGCTGATGCGGTAGCACTGCTTCACGGCGTTCAGATCGGCGCTGGGCACCACCCATTCCCACACGCGGCCTTCCACCCGACGCAACAGGTCCTCAGGGGCAGCATGCGCCACCAGCGCGCCGTTGGAGATGAGGGCGATGTCGGTGGCCGTCGCCTCGACGTCGGAGACGATGTGCGTGGAGAGAATCACGATGCGCTCACCGGAGAGCTCAGAGAGCAGATTGCGAAAGCGGACGCGCTCCTCGGGGTCGAGTCCAGCTGTGGGCTCATCGACGATCAAAAGCTGTGGGTCGTTGAGCAGCGCCTGCGCGATGCCGACTCTCTGCTTCATTCCGCCGGAGAAGCCGCCCAGCGGGCGACTGCGTACATCGGCGAGGTTGACGAGGTTCAGGAGCTGGTCGATGCGCCGTCGCGCCGCAGTCGCATCCAGGCCTTTGACGGCGGCGAGATACTCCAGGAATTCCTGGGTATTCAGGTTGGGATAAACGCCGAAATCCTGGGGCAGGTAGCCGAGCACGGTCCGAAGAGCATTGGGATTCGAAGCCAGGTCGGTGCCATTCCAGGTCACCTTGCCTTCGGTGGCACGCGTGATGGTGGCCAGAACGCTCATCAAGGTCGTCTTGCCCGCGCCGTTGGGGCCGAGCAGGCCGAGGACGCCGGGCTTCAGCTCAAGACTGAAGCGGCGCAGCGCCCATACTTTGCCGCGATAACACTTACCGACATTCTCGATCGATAGCTTCAACCTGGGGACCTCACGGAACTGCTGAAGCGAAGGTACGGAGATGGGTGGGTGCCGGTTCCCGCGTTTGGTGACTATTCACAAAGCGCGCAGCAGATCGTTGAGGATTCCGACGGCCCCGTGCAGGTTTTTCTGGTCATGAGGGCGGAGGATTGCAATCTGTCGCGCCAGGGACCGGATGCGGCGTCGGCGCGCCGCAAGGAGCAGGCGTTTGCCTTTCATGGTGGCGGAAAGGTGGATGGTGCGCCGATCGCTCGCGCTGGCTCTTTTTGTGACCAGGCTTTTCGCTTCGAGCGCGTTGACGATGCGGGTCATCGTAGGCGGACGGACCTGCTCAGCGTTGGCGAGGTGGCCGAGGGTGATGGGGCCGCCAAAGACGATGACCGAGAGGGCTGAAAGGCGAGCGGAATTGAGGCCGGAGGCCGCATCCGCCTGGCGCAGCCTGCGCAACAGATGAATAGCAGCCGAGTGAAGAGATTCGGCGGTGGCTTCGGAATCGGCGCGTTTTCCGGTTGACATCAGTAGCTGGGTTCATGATAGATCATTAGCTGAGCTAATGAAACGGAGAATTCATCATGGACGAAAAACATGAGACGGTTCATCTGGAGGAAATCGGACAGATTGCGCTAACGGTTGCCGATCTGGAAGAGTCGAAGACGTTTTATAGGGACGTGCTGGGGATGAAGTTCCTGTTCGATGCGGGCACGATGGCGTTCTTTCAGTGCGGTTCGGTGCGGTTGCTGATCGGGGCTGCTGCTCCGGGAACGGAGAAGCCTGCGGCCGAGACCATACAAAACGATTCTGTATTTCCGGGTGCGGGATATTGAGTCTGTAAATGGACAGTTGAAGGAAAAGGGCGTGCAGTTCGTGCAGGAGCCGCATCTGGTGGCGCGGATGAAGAGTCACGATTTGTGGCTGGCGGCCTTCGAAGACCCGTCGGGGAATACCCTGGAACTGATGAGCGAGAAGACGAGGAATGCAGGAGAGGAGAAGAGCGCATGAGAATCGGAAAACAAGTTTGGAGCGGATTCTTGTTCGGCGCGCTGTTCAGCGTGCTCGTGCCGGGTGCGATTGGGCAGGATGCAGCCGCGGATGGTCCTGAAACCGTGATGGCCACCTATCGGGTGAAGCCGGCGGAGATCGACGCGTTTCTGAAAATGATGCCGGAGTATTGGGCGGCGCTGCGCGAGCGAAACATGGTGATTCCGGCGCCCCATGTGTTGCTGCGCGGAGAAGAAGATGGCAAGCCCATCGTGGTGGAAATTCTGAGCTGGAGAGAGCACGGGATTCCCGATGATGTGCCTCCGGCGATACAGGCTTACTGGGACAAGATGAATGCCATGGTGGAGGCGCGCGACGGGCACAAGGGGATTGAATTTCCGGAAATGACGATTGTGCCAGTGATGGATTCGCCGTCAAAATAGTCGCGGATCGCTGGATCGCCTGACGGGATTCCATTTTGTTCCCTGGAGGCCGCTTCGCGCATCTTTCCTCTGAGCGGTCGAGGAGGATGCATGCCGGGAATCGGAAACGGAATTGTGAGCGAGCGCAGTCATCACACAGTGGACCAGACGGTAGACCGCCTGAAGAGTCTGCTGCAGACGAAAAGCGTGACGCTTTTTGCGCTGGTGGATCACAGCGGCGAGGCGGCGAAGGCCGGGATCGAGATGCGACCGACGAAGCTGCTGATCTTCGGGAATCCGGCGGGAGGAACGCCGGTGATGCTGGCGGCCCCGAGCATTGCCATCGATTTGCCGCTGAAGATTCTGGTATGGGAAGACAGCGAGGGCGCGGTGTGGCTCTCGTGGAACAGCCCGGAGTATCTGCGCGACCGGCACGGCGTGCCCGAAGCGCTGATGAAAAACATCAGCGTGGCGGAGGGGCTGGCTAAGCAGGCCGGAGCCTGATCGTTTCAGCGGTCCCGCGCGAGGAGAACCACGAGGATCACGCCACCGAGCATGACGGCTTCTTCAAGATGCTCGGAGTCGCGATGGAGGCGATCGAAGTCTGCGTGGCGAGGATCGGATTGTGGCACGCTGTCGATGGCTCCCCCGGCCGCAATGCGGTCCTTCTCCATGCGGGGAATGATCGAGTATTGCGAGAAGGCAGTGAGTCCGAGCATGACGAGGGTGACGACGATGCCCACGACGATGCTGGGACGAAAGACGCGCGTGGCCATGCCAACGGCAAGGAGCACGACGATCAGGCACCCGGCGAAGAGCCCCTCATGATGCAGAACGTTGAGACATTTGGCGACGATGGTGCCGGCGGTGTGAGTGTCAGCGATGGTGCTGAAGGCAGCCGAGGCGGCGACGGGAAAGAAGAAGAGTCCGCCGAGCCACACGATGAGAGCCAGCCAGACCAGCGTGCGCAGCAGGGTTTTCATGCAAGACAGGGTACAGCGTGCAGCGGCCTGCGTGCGCGAAATCCCTGGACGGGCGCGATCGGCAACCGGCGAAACCTGGCGTTCGCAAGCCAGCCGGTGAGCAGGTATAGTGCGGGCTATGAAGAGAAACTTAGCTGTGTTGCTGTTGTTGGCGGGTGCGGGAGCAGGTCTCAGCGCGCAGACGCTGCTGGTCGCAAACCAGGCCGATCGCACGGTGAGTGTCATCGATCCCGCTTCCGGACAGGAGATCGCGACCATTGACGAGGACATTCCTGGCCAGTGGGGGCACGAAATTGCGGGCTCGGCAGACGGGCACACCGCGTTTCTGCCGATCTACGGAAACTCCGGAGTGGGCAAGCCCGGAATCGACGGGCAGAAGCTGCTGGTCATCGACCTGGGATTGCAGGACGTGAAGGGTGTGATTAATTTCGGGCACGGCGTGCGGCCCCATCAGCCGGTGCTCGACCCCGCCCACGGGCTGCTGTATGTGACGACGGAGCTGGACGACGCGGTTACGGTGATCGATCCGCAGAGCCTGATGATCGTCGACAAAATTCCGACGGGGGCGAAGGAGTCGCACATGCTGGTGCTGTCCCACGACGGCAAGACCGGCTACACAGCGAACGTGGGGCCAGGCACGGTTTCTGTCCTGGACATGATGGGGCGCAAGACACTGGCGGTCATCCCGGTTGCGGGAGAAGTGCAGAGGATCGCGATTTCGAGCGATGACCGGCTGGTGTTCACATCGGATCAGACCAAACCACGGCTGGCGGTGATCGACACGGCAGCGAAACAGGTGAAGACGTGGGTGGATCTGCCGGGTCTTGGCTATGGAGGCGCGGCGACCCAGGATGGAAAGTGGCTGCTGCTCGCGATTCCCTCGAAGAACGAAGTGGCCGTGATCGATGTGGCGACGCTGCAGGTGGCGCGCACGGTCAGCGTCGCAGCGGACCCGCAGGAGATTCTCATCCGGCCGGATGGCAAGGTCGCGTATGTGTCGTGCGAAGGCAGCGGGCAGGTGGCGGCGATCGATCTGGCGGAATGGAAAGTGGAGAAACTCATCAACGCCGGCAAAGGCGCGGATGGTTTGGGATGGGCGCCGAAGGCTGCGCGCGTGCAGTAGGCAACGTGAGGCGATTCGGGCGAACCGCCTTCGCCGTGTTCAGCGCTGCGGGGCGCCGGAAACGCTGGGCCGGCCGATGAGCCGCTCGATGCGCTTCGCGATCGGCGGATGCGTAGAAAAGAGATTCGCGAAATCGCCGCGGCTGAGCAGCGGCTGCACGATGAACAGATGCGCGGTCGAGGGCGAACCCAGCATCGGCATGCGCTTCGAATAGGCGTCGAGCTTCTCCAGAGCGCTGGCCAGCGCGTAAGGATTGCCAGTGATGTGGGCGCCGGTTGCGTCGGCCTCATATTCGCGCGAACGCGAAACGGCAAGCTGAATCAGCATGGCCGCGACGGGCGCGAGGATCAGCATGAACAGCGCGCTGACGCCGCCACCGCGGCGGTCGCGTCCACCTCCGCCAAAGCCACCGAACATCTCCGCCCACCAGGTCATGCGGGCTAGAAGAACGATCGCGCCTGCGAGCGTGGCCGCGATGGAGCTGGTGAGGATGTCGCGATTCTTCACGTGTCCCAGTTCGTGGGCCAGAACGCCTTCGAGCTCATCGTCGTTGAGGAGTTGAAGAATGCCGTGGGTGACGGCGACCGAAGCGTGCTTCGGGTTGCGTCCCGTAGCGAAAGCATTCGGCGCGTCGGTGGGGATGACGTAGATCTTCGGCATGGGCAGCCCGAGGCGCTGGGTCATGCGCTCCACCACTGCATAGGCCCGAGGCAGCTGCTCGCGGGTGACGGGCTGAGCGCGGTACATGCGCAGCGCCAGCTTGTCGGAATAGAAATAGCTGAAGAAGTTCATAGCGGCAGCGATGATGAAGGCGAAAATCATGCCGTTTTCGCCCCAGTGGCTGCCCAAAAGAACCAAAAGCAGAGTCAGCGCGGTGAGCAGGAACGCAGTCTTAAGGGTGTTCATAGATTGCCTCCTCTGTGAGGCAGGTTTCTTCTATTTTTTCATAAGTAAAGGGTGGGTGCCGGACGAGCCCGAGTGGATTAGAAGCGGGGATCGAGTGGCTGGTCCGTTGCTAAAGTACTGTGTGACTCTGAGATGCCATACATTCGCACCAAAGTGCTATGGATTTCTGGATGAAAGCCTTTGAACGGCCATTGTCACTCTGGTACATTTTCCGGCCGATTGTTAAACACAACGTTAACTGTCGCTGGATCTCCAAATTGCGGCTCATTCTATTTAATTTCAGCGAGTTATGGCCAGGGAAGTGCTTCGCCTTGCAGCTCTGCGCCCACCCCAATTGTCTGACATCCGGGATTGGCCAGCGAATTGCGTTTAGGTCCCCATCCCTCACTGACAACGGCTGTTCTTCCTGATGGGGGTCCTGGGATCGCAAAATCCGGACCGGAAGTTCAAACACTTTCAATTACACGAGGATCGAAAGTTATGACAAAGGTGCATTTCTGGCAAAGAGTTGCCGTCGTACTAGGCCTGATCGTCGCGCTGGGCACGGCCTACGCCGCTGACGTCAATGGCCGCATCAAAGGCGTCGTCACCGATCCGCAGGGAGCCGTGATTGCCGGCGTCAGGATCACGGCTACGAATGCAGCAACCGGGATTAAGTTCGACACCGTATCGGCGTCGGACGGCGTCTATCTGTTCCCGGACCTTCCCGTCGGAACCTATTCCATCTCCGCGACGGCTCCGGCGTTCAAGACCTTTACGGCCAACGGCATCGTCCTCACCATCGACCAGGAGTATGAGGAAGCGATTCACCTCACGGTGGGATCGCAGACCGAGGTCGTGCAGGTGAACGCAGCCGCGGTTCAGGTCGACACCAGCCAGATGCAGTTGAGCAACGTCATCAACTCCCAGCAGATGGAAGAGCTGCCGCTGATCGGCCGCAACTTTACAGGTTTGGAACTGACTCTGCCGGGCGTGCAGGCCTCGAGCGATCGCTTCGGAACGTATTCGGTGAGCGGCGCGCAGACCCAGCAGTCGAGCTTCCTGATCAACGGCGCCGACACCAATGACATCGCGCTGAACACCCTCGTCATCGCGCCGAACCTCGACGCCATCGACCAGTTCAACCTGATCGAAGGGCCGCTGAACGCCGAGTATGACCGCAACTCCGGCGGCATCGTGAGCGCCACCATTAAAGAAGGGACCAACCACATCCACGGCGACGTGTTCGAGTTCTACCGCGACACGTTCCTGAACACCGCGAACTTCTACTTCCACAACATCCTGACCGGCGCTTCTGAGTTACGAAGTACCACCAGAACATTCCGGGTGCAACGGTGGGCGGCCCGATTCTGAGGGACAAACTGTTCTTCTTCGGCGCCTATCAGGCGACGCGCCAGATCACGCCAGAGAGCGGCGGTAACGTGGGAATCCCATCGCAGGCGGAACTGGGCGGCGACTTCTCGCGTGGACGCGGGACCGGCAGGCGCCCTCCGAGAGCGACAGCCGACATGGGGCGCATTTACGGCGACGCCGATTCCGTCGACGATCATCGATTCCCGGTCTGCGCCGGCGATACCTGGGCGCAATGCGCCTACTCGAATGGCGGCGTATTCCCAGCCTCGGCGATCAACTCGATCTCCAAGACTCTCTCCTCCAAGTACATTCCGGCGGGCAACAATGGCGCCTACTCGTACCAGTTCAACCCCGTTGTTCCGGAGTCCATTAACCAATATATCGGCCGGATCGACTCTCGCTTCAACCCGCAAAATCAGTTCTACGGGATCTACATCGATCACCGGCTGAACGAAACGGAAACGTTGCCGTTCACCGGCGCGACGCTGCCGGGATTTGGCGACATGGACACCGAGAACATCCAGCAGATCACGGCCGACTACGTCCACCAGTTCGGCCCCACGCTGGTGAACGACCTGGCCGCGCATTACACCCGCTTTAACTACCAGGCAGTGATTCCGCAGACCCCGGCGGCGCCATCGAGCGTCGGATTCGACATCAGCCCGGAGAACACGGCGGGCGAGGGCTTGCCGGCGATCAGCGTGAGCGGACTCAATGGAGTCGGCTTTGAGCTGGGCTTCAGCACCAACGGACCGCAGCCCCGCATCGATCAGGCCCTGCAGCTGGACGACTCCGTTTCCAAGGTGATCGGCCGCCATGCCCTGAAGTTCGGCTATGAAGGCGAGCGTTTCAACGTCTCCAATCCGTTCTCCGCGAGGAACAATGGCGCGTTCGGCTTTGACGACACCAGCAGCCCGTTCACCAGCGGCGACGGCTCACTGGACTTCCTGCTGGGCGTTCCCGATACCTACGGTCAGGGTTCCGGAGCCACCATTCAGGCGGATGCCTTCCTGAACTACATCTTCGCGCAGGACACGTGGAAGCTGTCGGACTCCCTCACGCTGGACTATGGTCTGGCGTATTCCATCGATACCCCGCTGCGCAACCACCAGTACGGCGGCGAAGGCATCGCCTGCTTCAACAACGGATTTAACTCCACCCTCTTCGGCTGGCGCGCCGACCGATATCGCGTATCCAGGCGAAGGCGGCTGCGTAATTCTGGCGAAGCATCGACCAAATACGACGAGTTTGGGCCGCGGCTGGGATTTGCGTGGGCTCCCAACGAAGGCTGGCTCTCCGGCGGCGAGAGGAAGTTCGCCGTCCGCGGCGGCATCGGCATCTACTACAACCGCACCGAGGAAGAGTCGTCGCTCCAGACGCTGGAGACGCCTCCCTTTGGTCTGACCTCGAGCGGCGTGCTGGACTATGCGGCACTCGGATCCGACGGTGACCGGTCCTTCCTTCGCCAATCCTTATCAGGACATCAACACGGGCACGGTGTACACCAACAAGTTCCCGTATACCTTCCCGCATAAAGGTCAGTCGATACTCGGCCGCAACCTGGAATGCTCTGGAGCCGTTCGACATCAGCACCTACGGACCCAGCTTCCGCGCCCCCTATGCAGAGAACTTCCAACTCGGCGTGGAGCGTCAGTTCCCGTCGAACATCGTTGCCCGCGTGAGCTACGTGGGTTCCCTGGCGCGGCGTAACCAAATCACCTACGAGAGCGACTACGAAACCGCGGCGGGTCATGCCGAGTGCTTCACGGATCCCATCTGCCAGGCGGACCGCAACTACCAGCCGCTGTATTACCCACAGAACACGATCGGCAATGACGGCGCCATCGCCAGCGTGGGGACGGTTGGCTCGTACGGCTCCTCCAGCTACCACTCGATGCAGGCTTTTGTCCAGAAGGGCACGACGCATGGGCTGATGTTCCAGCTGGCCTATACCTATGCGCACGCGCTGGACAACGGGTCGAGCTTCGAGAACGCCGGCTTCGGCGAGAGCGGAACGCGCGGCTACAACCAGTTCGATCCTGCGCTGAACTATGGCGACTCGGCCTTCGACGTTCGGAACCGTCTCGTGTTCTCCCCGGTGTATGTCGTGCCGAAGTTCGGTGGCAGCGCCTACTCCGCCAGGAACCTGGCGCTCTCCGGCTGGGAGATTTCCGGCATCCTGTCGCTGGCGCAGGGCTTCCCGTATGACATCTCGTATGCGGGCGGCACCTCGCGTTCGCTCTGGTGCGCGGCCGGCGTCAACTTCTACGCCTGCCCGGACGTGCCGGAACAGACTGGCCAGCCCATCCCACGCAATCTCCGACTGCGCCAGCCTACGGAGCAACAAGGTCTTGCAGGTGACTCCATTATCTATATGACCAATGCTCAATGCGGTTCGGTTCCGCTTTGTGGAGTGAATGCAGTGCCGGGCTTCGCAAACGGGGCTTCTATTTTCACCGCTGAACCGCTCGGCACCTTCGGCAACGTCCACCGCGATCCCTACCACGGACCGGGAATCAACAACACCAACATGATCCTGGCCAAGAACTTCCTCCTTTCGGCGGAACGCAACATCAGCCTGCAAATGAGGATCGAAAGCGACAACGTCTTCAACCACACGCAGTTCTCGAACCCCACCAGCACTTATGGGAGCAGCGCTCTTGGCGTCGTTTCGTCGGCAGCCGCAGGACGTCAATCGCAGCTGGCCGCGAAGATCTACTTCTAACCATTTCGATCCACGCACACAAAGGGGCGCCTTCGGGCGCCCTGTCTTTTTAGCAACGACGATCGGTCCAGCTTCCGATCGGTCCCGGGAGAGGCTATTTCCCGTCTCAGCAAGTGTTTCGCGTTGGATGCAGGTTGTCACTCAAATGTCATCTCGAATCATGGAGATTTCGTGACGCGAATATGAATTTATGGATTTCATCAGATCAATGCGGTACTTAAGTACTTGATTTTATGTGTCCAAAAATGGACTCCCGATTGCAAGTAGCTGGACCAGAAAGCCTTCCCCAGCACAAGGTTTGCTGTTCTCGCCCCGTAGCGAATTCGGGTTTTTGGACAAATCAGTACCTGCTTGGGTTTCAAAAAAGCAATCGGTAGGGAATCAGGTCTTTTCTTCGAAAGAAAGGACTTGGTCGTTCATTCCGGGCACCCCAGATCGTCGCCCGGCTGTCGTGAATGATGCGAAGCGGGATAAACCCCTTGATGGAGGAGCGGTGATGAGGCAACTCAAGCTAAATTGGGTGATCGTGGCGGTCGCGGCCGCATTCTGGGCTTGTACCGGCCTCGCGATCCATGCATTTGGCCAGGCAACAAACACAGGTACGGTGGTCGGCGAAGTTTCCGACCCGAGTGGAGCGCTGGTACCCGGCGCGACCGTGATGCTGACCGATGTGTCGGCAGGCGTGAAACTGTCGGACGTGACGAACGCCTCCGGCAAGTTCGCCTTCACCACGGTGCCTCCGGGAACCTACACCATTACCGTTTCCAAGGCCGGATTCTCGACCGCGAGATCCGAAGGGCGGAGGTGAACATTGGCACCCAGCTGACCCTCAACATGAAGATGAAAGTGGGCGGCGGCACGGAAACCGTCGAAGTGCAGTCGATCGGCACCGAATTGCAGACGCTCAACTCCACGGTGGGCCAGACGATTTCGCAGGAAGCGATCAGTTCTCTGCCCAGCCTGAACCACGACGTGAATACCTTCACGTCGATGCAGCCGGGCGTTGACCCGAGCGGCAGCGTGGCGGGCGCGGTCAACGATCAGAGCACCTTCCTGCTGGATGGCGGACAGATCACGAATGACATGGACGGCAGCATGGCCGTCTACACGGGCAGCTTCGCTGGCGATCCGACCGGCGTATCCTCTGCCAACGGGATGTTGGCGGCGGCCCGACGGGCGTGATGCCGACGCCCCAGGACAGCGTGGAGGAAGTCAAGGTCAACACCGCGAACCAGACGGCGGACTTCGACAACTCGGCAGGCGCGCAGGTTGAGTTTGCCACGCCGCGCGGCACCAATCGCTGGCATGGCGGCGTCTACGAGTACTACCTGGACAACGGGTTCGATGCGAACACGCTGGGGGAACAACCAGTCCGATGTTCCGCTGACGCAATATCACTACAGCCGGTTTGGCGCGAAGGCGGGAGGGTTCATCCTGCCGGCGTTCATGGGCGGCAGGACGTACTTCTTCGGGTTCTTCGAAGGCTTCCGCTACCCGCAATCGACGACCATCTCCAGGGCGGTACCTTCCGCCAGCCTGGAAGCGGGCACCATCTACGAGCCCAACGCCAGCGGAGTGGAAACGCCGTACGACCTGAAGAGCATCGATCCGCGTGGTATCGGGATCAACCCGGATGTTTTGGCAGATGTGGACGCAAGTACATGCCGAAGGGCAACCTCTCCGGGACGGGGCGAATCTTTGCGGCGGCATCGCCGGGTCGGAGTGCGACGGCTACAACGAACAGGCCTTCACGGCCAACATGTCGGAACCGCTGACCAGCAACGACATGGCTTTCCGTATCGATCACGCCTTCAGTTCCAAATGGAACTGGTTTGCCAGCTATCGCTATTACAAGCTGAACCAAATCGCTGGCGAGCAGGTGGATATCGGAGGGTTCTTCTCCGGCGACAAGCTCGGCGTGCCGGCAGCTTTGGCGAATCGGCCGCAGCAACCGTGGTATATCGTCACCGGCCTGACCACCAGCATCACCACCAACCTGACCAACGACTTCCACTACAGCTTCCTGCGCAATTACTGGCAGTGGGGCGATGACAACGCGCCGCCGCAGATTTCGGGACTCGGCGGAGCGCTGGAGCCCTTTGGGGAGACATCCACCGATGTGCTGGCGCCCTTTAACGTCAACACGCAGAGCATCCGTACCCGTTTCTGGGATGGGCAGGATAACTTCTTCAGCGATAACCTCGCGCTGCTGAAAGGCAACCACCTGCTCCAGTTCGGCGGGCAGTTCCAGCACAATTACAACTACCACCAGCGCAGCGACAACGGCGGCGGCATCAACTTCACGCCGACCTACCAGCTGGGCGATTCGGCCGGTGCCGGCCTGGTCGATATGACCGATCTGGGCGGAGGCTTCCCGGTCAACAAGAACTCCAGCCGCGTCGCGGCCGCGGCCCTGGGCATCGTTACGGATGCGCAGGTGGCCTACACCCGCAGCGGCGCCAGCCTGGCGCTGAACCCGCCGCTGACGCACGCGTTCGATCAGATGAATATCGATTACTACAACGCGTATCTCAGCGACACCTGGCACATGAAGCCGAGCTTTACGCTCACCTACGGCCTGGGGTACACGCTGGAAATGCCTCCGGCGGAACGGAATGGCAAAGCCACAGTGCTGGTGGATGCTTCCGACGAGCCGGTGGTGACTGCGGACTATCTGACCCAGCGGAAGAATGCCGCGCTGCTGGGACAACCGTACGACCCGGAACTCGGGTTTGCGCTGGTCGGTAACGTCGGCGCCGGTGATAAGTACCCGTACGAGCCGTTCTACGGCTCGTTCAGCCCGCGCGTGGGCGTGGCCTGGAACCCGAGCTTCTCCAAGGCGACGGTCGTCCGCGGCGGATACGGTCGCATCTACGGCCGGTTGAACGGCGTGGATCTGGTGCTGGTGCCGCTGCTCGGCGTTGGCCTCATCCAGCCGGTGTTGTGCCAGAAGGCGCTCATGAACGGCACCTGCGGCTCGTCCAACCCAAGCGCTGCCAATGCCTTCCGCATCGGGGTAGACGGGAACACAGCCCCGCTGCCGGCCGCTGCTCCCACCCTGCCTCAACCTGCTTACCCCGGATACAACCTGGTGGCTGGGTCAGCGAACGAAGCCATGGACCCGCACTTCCGCCCGAACGACATCGACTCGTTCGACCTTACCGTTCAGCGCCAGGTCGGGCAGAAGTCGCTGCTGGAAGTCGGGTACATCGGACGCCTCATCCATCACGAATACCAACCGGTGAACCTGAACGTGGTGCCCTACATGATGTCGCAGGGCGGCCAGCAGTTCCAGGCGGCTTATGCCAACCTGGAGAAGTACCTGGGTTGCGCCACCTCCGCGGCGGCCTGCGGAGCCAATGTGCCGACCTCCGCGGCGGCCTACAACAGCTTCATCAGCGCATGGTCACGGCTCAGCCGTTCCTTGAATCCTCGCTGAAGGCCTCCGGTTACTGCAACGGGTACTCCAGCTGCACCGCGGCAGTGCTGGACCAGGAACTGGGCAACCTCGAATCACAGGGCGTCTGGAGCATATGGTCTGATCTGGACAATGGCGCGTTCAATTTCGCGCGCACCATGATGAATACGCCGATTCCGGGCTCCACCTTCGGAGCGAACGGAGCGCAGACCAGTGGCGTTGCTGAGAACGCCAGCATTGGCTATGGCAACTACAATGGCGGCTTTCGTCAGCTTCGGCACCCGCGGCTGGCACGGGCTGACCATGCAGCACAACCTCACCTTCAGCAAAGCCCTGGGCACCGGAGCCTTCGTGCAGGCATCCAGCGAATACACTCCGAACGATGCCTTCGATCTGAACAAGATGTATGGCGAGCAGGCGTTCGATCGCAGGCTCGTATACAACACCTACATCGTGGCGTCGGAGCCGTGGTTCAAAGGCCAGAACGGCTTCCTGGGACGCGCGGCGGGTGGCTGGGCGTTCGCTCCCATCTTCACCGCGGGGTCTGGCGCGCCGGTCTACTGCAGCACATGGACCAACGCCCAGAGCTTCGGCGGCGCTGACGGAAGCGAATATTTCGACAACGAGCAGTGCGTCTTCACCTCGCAGTACAAAGGCGGGCACTCTGCGCACTTCGGCGTAGCCGGCGACGCGGCCACCGGAGTGGGAACGGCAACGTCGGTCACACCGGTGAACATGTTCACGAATCCGCTCTCGGTCTGGAACCAGGTCCGCGCGCCGATTCTCGGCATCGACACCAAGAACCCCGGCGTCGGTCCGATCATGGGCCAGCCTTACTGGAACATGGATGGACAGATCAAGAAGGACATTCGCATTGCGGAGTCCGCGACCTTCGAGTTCTCGTTCATCGCAACCAACATGCTCAACCACCGGCAGTTCTACGATCCCTCTCTGGGGCTGTATGAATCCAGCTCCTGGGGTGTCCTGAACAGCCAGGCCAACTCGCCTCGCGCGATGGAGTTCGGAGGGCGCGTCACCTTCTGAGCTGCTGAGCCGAAACAAAACGCTGTAACGCGAAAGCGGAGGGGTGACCCCTCCGCTTTCGCTTTGCCTGCCCCTTTTGGAATTCCACAGAGTGAAACGAAAGTGGCATCGATTATTCCCTGGTCCGGCCTTGCCTTTTTGGGGACGCGCAGGTAAAAAGGGTTTCCTGGATCGTTGAAGGGGAATCTTTTCAGTCAACTTTTTCGCTTTTGTAAGGCAACCTAAATCTTTCCCAGGGAATCCCCCTTTCCAATGATTGCTGACATCCTGCTGGTGGACGATAACTGTATCCAGGCAACCACCAGAAAAGCCATTCTGGCCCGCGCCGGCGGCAACGTTGCGGTTGCATGCGATGGAAAACAAGCTCTTGCCATGCTCGACCAGGCCGGCGTGCTGCGGCCCGTTGGGCTGGTCGTCACCGACCACCTCATGCCGGGCATGAATGGCCCCGAGTTTGTTGCCGAGCTGAGGGCGAAATTTCCCGATCTCCCGGTCGTGGTCCTCAGCGGGATGGCCGAAGCCGAGGATGAATACGGCGATCTCGACGTCATCTTCCGGGTGAAGCCCTTCCCTCCGGATGAACTGTTGGCGCTGGTGCGGTCTCTCCTGGCGCAGCCCATCGGACGCACGGCCTAAAAACAGGGAGCAGGTTACAACCTGTGACCTGCAACCTGTAACCTGCAACCTGCCTCTGTGAGATTTGTCACAGCGCCCCTGTGCCGCCTGGCGTGAAGATCAGAATGTTCCCTGATTGCCGCGCGGCCGTCGCTATTCCCCTGAAAGTGCGACAATCAGGAGGTCGATCCCTATGCCTGCATTTGGCAGTTTTGCACTCCTCGTCGCGCTCGCTCTGAGCGGTTACAACCTGCTGGCTGGGGCAGTGGCCCTGCGCCAGCTGGCCACGGGCAGGCGGGGCGGCATTTCCCCCGAGAAGCTTGCCGAAACAGCCCGTCGGGCCGGCATTGCCAGTTTCTTCGCCACCGCCTGCGCGGCGTTTGCGCTGGTTTGGGCCGCCTTCACCAACGACTTCTCCGTCGCCTACATTACCGAGCACTCCAATCGCGCCCTGCCGGCCGCCTATAAGTTTGCCGCCCTGTGGTCCGGCCAGGAAGGATCGCTGCTGCTGTGGGCATTCCTGCTCTCCGCGTATGGGTTTGTGCTGCGCGCGCGCCACAAGGTCGACGTCAAGCTGACGGCCTATGCCTCGACCATCCTCGCAGGGATCCAGGTCTTCTTCCTGCTATTGGTCAATGTGGCGGCGACGCCGTTTTCGCTGGTGACCGGCGCGGTGCCGCCAGACGGCAACGGGCTGAACCCGTTACTGCAGTATCCAGAGATGGTGATTCACCCGCCCATGCTCTACCTGGGCTACGTGGGATTCAGCGTGCCGTTCGCCTTCGCCCTCGGCGCGCTGATGATGCGGTACCCCGGCGAGAAGTGGATCCACATCACCCGCCGCTGGACCATGGTGACATGGCTGTTCCTGACCGTCGGCATCTTCCTCGGCATGCACTGGGCGTACTCCGTGCTCGGCTGGGGCGGCTACTGGGGCTGGGATCCGGTCGAGAACGCTTCCCTCATGCCCTGGCTGACCGGCACCGCCTTCCTGCACTCCGTGATGATGCAGGAGAAGCGCGGCATGATGAAGAGCTGGAACGTCTGGCTGATTTTCTCCACCTTCATGCTCGCGATTCTGGGCACGCTGCTGACCCGGTCGGGACTGGTAAGTTCCGTGCACGCTTTCGCGCAGTCGGCGATCGGCACCTGGTTCTGGGTCTTCCTGGTCATCACCCTGGCGGTGTGCACGTTTACGTACATCCTGAACCGCGATCATCTCAAGACCGAGCACAAGCTGGAGTCGCTGGTCTCGCGCGAGTCGAGCTTCTTGTTCAATAACCTCGTCCTTCTCGCTGCGTGTTTCACCGTGCTGTGGGGAACGCTGTTCCCGGTGCTGTCGGAATACGTGCAGGGCAATCGCGTGACGGTGAGCGCGCCGTTCTACAACCGGGTGGCCGTGCCCATCGGCGTCTTCCTGCTGTTCCTTACCGGCATTGGCCCACTGCTGGCGTGGCGCTCGACGTCGATGCGGAGTATCCGCAAGAACTTCGTGCTCCCGGCGATCGTCGGGCTGGTGGTGGCCATCGCAATCATTCCGCTGGGCGTGCATCCGTGGACCATCTTCACAACGGATGAGCAGGGCGCCTTCTACGCGTGGATCACCTTTGCCATGGCGGCCGCGGTGCTCACCGCGATCCTCGCGGAGTTTTTCCGCGGCGGGCGCGTGATCCAGCAGAAATCCGGCCAGAATCTGCTCGCGGCAATGGTCCAACTGACGCGGCGTAACACGCGCCGCTATGGCGGCTACATCGTTCACTTTGGGATTGTGCTCATCTTCATCGGGATCAGCGGGCAGGCCTTCAATCAGAGCCACGAGCAGACCATGAATTACAAACAGAGCTTCCTGCTCGGGCCGTATCGGGTGGAGTGCCTCGATTATTCCCAGGATTCGAACGCGAATTACGACACGGAATTTGCCCTGCTGAATGTATATCGCGGCGATCATTTCGTAACGAAGCTGGCACCGGAGCTGCGCGTTTACGCCGTGAACCAGCAGCCTTCAACGATTGTCGCCAACCACTCGACGCTGATTGCGGACCTGTACGTGATTTACGCCGGCAAGGATCCGGCCACCGGCCAGCCGGTGATTAAGGCGTTCCTGAATCCGCTGGTGGCATGGATTTGGATTGGGCTGATCGTGACCATCCTCGGTACGGCGATTGCCCTGGCGCCGAACCTGAGCGCGGCGATTGCGGCGCAGCGGCATCGCGTGACCGCTCCGGCTGAACCGGTTCCCGCGGGAAGGGCAGGCGACTGATGCGGCAGCTTACGCGACTCGCGCTTTTGCCTTTGCTGATCGTTCTGAGCGTGGCCACCCTGGGCTCGGCCGACACCGAGGCTCGCTACAACGATCTGGGCCACAAAATGATGTGCGTCTGCGGATGCAGCGAGATTCTCATCGAGTGCAACCACATCGGCTGTCCGGATTCGGATCGCATGCTGGCCGAGCTGCGTTCGGCGATTGCCGGCGGCGGCACCAACGATGCCATTCTCGCAGCCTTTCAGGATAAATATGGGCCGACGGTCCTGGCCGCCCCCATGCTGACGAAGTTCAACATCGTCGCGTGGGTTGTGCCGCCCGCTCTGCTGGTGCTGGGTTTGCTTGGCACCTTCATGCTGGTGAAAAAATGGCGGCTGCGGGCAGCCACCATGCCGGTGGTTGAGGACGATGCCGTGTCACGGGAGCTGCGCGAGCGGATCCGGAAGGAGACAGAAGTATGAACACGACGACCATTGCCTGCGGCTTGCTCGCGCTCGGCGCGTTCCTGTATGTCTTCTGGCCGGAGAAGAACGTGGAGGCGCAGCACCACAAAACCCGCCTCGAATATCTGCGCGAGCGCAGAGAAGTGCTCTTCGACAACCTGCGCGACCTGAATTTCGAATATCGCTCGGGGAAGTATCCGGAAGAGGATTATGCGTCCCAACGGGCCATGCTGGAAAACGAAGCGGCCGAGACGGTAGCCGAGATCGACCTGCTGGAGTCGGACGCTCTTGCTCCGCAGCACGGCTGAATTCTGAAGAAGACGAGAACCCCATGAAGCTGATTTCTCAATTTGCGCTTTTTGCCGCGTTGGCGCTGCCCGTTTCACTGAGCGCGGCCACGATTTCCGGCACCGTGACTGACCGCACCACCAACAAGCCCGCGGCCGGTGACACGGCCGTGCTGCTTGACCTGCAGCAGGGTATGCAGGAGTCGGCGCGGACGACGATTGACGCCAGGGGACACTACTCCTTTAGCGTGCCGGACAATACCGGCATGCACCTGGTCCAGGTGGAGCATCAGAAAGCTTCGTATTACGGGCCAGTGCCGCCCAACACGGCGGTGGTGAATGTCGATGTCTTCGACGTCACGCCCAAAGTCGATGGGCTGCACCTCTATGCTGACGTCTCCCGCATGGAAACCGATCCGCAAGGGCTGAGCGTGACGGAAAGCTACTTCATCCGCAACCAATCGAAGCCGCCGAAGACGCAGCTCAGCACGCATAGCTTCGAGTTTTATCTGCCCCAGGATGCCGTGCTCGAAGGCGCGACGGCCACCGGCCCGGGCGGGATGGCGGTTTCGAACTCGCCCGTACCGATGGGCGACAAGGGGCATTACGCGTTTATCTTTCCCTTGCGTCCCGGCGAGACACGGTTTCAGGTCGGCTATCGGCTTCCCTACAGCGGAAGTGCGACTCTGCACGCGCGCGTCACTCTGCCGGCCGAAAACATTGCCGTGATGCTGCCGAAGAGCATGAGCTTCGACGGCGGAAAAAGTTTTCAGGCGCTGGGCGGCGAGGCAAGCGGCCCGGGAACGCAAACCTGGCTTGCGAATAATGTGCCGCCGGAGACGACGGTGGCGTTCACAGTATCCGGCACCGGATCGATGCCGCGAGAGCAGCAGCAGAATCCACAGCCTGGCGCGGGGCAGGGTGCTCCTGGGATGGGCATGCCCACCGACCAGGGAGCACAAGGCGCCCAGGATCAGCCAGGAGCGCAGACCGGCGGTCCCGGTGGCGGCGTGGCGGGCGCGGTGCCCATTGGCACTCCCGATCCGCTGCAGAAGTACAAGTGGTACATCCTGAGCGGGCTGGGACTGGCGCTGGTGATCGCGGCGGCATTTATGCTGCGCGCCAAGCCTGGACAGGCCTCGCTTTTGGTGGCCGCTGAACCTTCGCCGCTCACGCCGACCTTGCCTCCGGGCGTCAAGGCGACCGCGATTCGCGCGCAAACGATCCCTGCGGCTCCTGCAAACGGGGCAGCTCAGAAATCGGGAACGACCTCAGGGACCCTGGCGGCTCTGAAGGAAGAACTGTTCCAGATCGAGACAGAGCGGCTGGAAGGCAAGATCACCGACGCGGAATATGCCGAGCACAAGGGAGCGCTGGAAGTGCTTCTGAAGCGTGCATTAGCACGCGAGGCTTCTAAGAAATAGCCGGCTCAAAGTCGCGTCGCAACAAAGCGCCGCTATGCGGTGAGCCAGGTGAGAAGCAGGAACAAAGCCGCTGCGGCTGCGGCAATGCGATAGGCGTAATCCTGTTTTTGACTGGAGCTCTTCGGCTCGTTGACGGGGAGGGGACTCATACTTGGCCTCACGCGGAATAATTCCTGGTTCCTTAGACCCATTCTTCGGCAGGTACGACTCGAAGCTTGAGAATTATTTCTCCCGCACCGCGCCGGAGTGCCGCATCAGTTACCTTCAGGTCGAGCACTCGCTCGGTACACGCGCCCATGCGCCGCATCCCCGCACCAGCGGTACAATCGCCTCGGAGCGCACGCCATGAGCACCCCTGGATCTGAGCCCGAACTGTTTCGCCCTCCGCAACCGGCGGCGCGCGAACCGCGCTCGGCCGTGCCCTGGATCATCGCTCTCGGCGTGGTGGTCATCGCCATCGGAGTGCTGGTGGCCGTCAGCCATCGGGGGGAACCCCCCAATCCCGGCGGCGCGGGACTGGCGCCCGCCGATCCTTACGCGGCCAGCCTGCCCATCACCAACCTCCAGATGAGCCAGGCCGGCAACATGGCAGGCTCGCAAACCACCTACGTCGACGGCCGGATCACCAACCAGGGACAAAAGACCATCACCGCGATTACCGTCCAGGTGGCCTTCCATGGATTCACCAATCCCATCGCCAGGAAGGACACCATGCCGCTGACGCTGATCCGGACCCGACAGCCCTACGTGGATACCCAGTCAGTGGGTGCGGCCCCCATCCAGCCCGGAGAAACCCGGGAGTTTCGCCTGATCTTCGATAACATCCCACAGGACTGGAACCAGAATTATCCCGAGATTCGGATCATCCAGGTGACGGGCCGGTAGGCCTCGAACCGACCCTCCGATGCGCGTAATTTCTTCCCGATCCCCGTGGAACGTGCGTTTTTTACAGTGACCCGGGAGTAACCAGCCGCCTCGCCCCATCGGTTTTTTGACTGATTTTAATGCACTTATGTCCTGCCAGCCAACCCGTCCGGGGTTTGGCATGGCGAGTGCTCTTTGTCTTCTCGCAATGCGGGGTGCTGCGCAGCCCACCGAAGCTACAGCTACAGAGAAAAACACTATGAAAACATGCTTGAATCCCGGTTCCCTTACAGTGCTGCTGGTTGCGGTAAGTCTGGGTTTGCCAGCGGTCGCGCAGTCCACTTCGGATCAACAGCCCCAGGTCCAAACGGGCGCCTCTACCAACGCACAGGCCCAGGCTCAGACAGCTAACCCGCAGACGGGTACCGGCAAGGCCCCTCTGGCCGAGAAGTCCAATGAGGGCTTCTGGGGAAAGGTGAATCCCTTCGCCCGCAAAAAGTGGGTCGACCGGCAGCTGGACCCCGTGAAGGATCGCCTGAACGAGCTGGATCAGCTCCAGGCCAAGAACGCGGCTGACATCCGCGACGTCGACCAGCGCGCGCAGAACGGTATTCACGCCGCGCAGTCTACCGCCGACCAGGCTAACCAGGTAGCCACCACGGCCAACCAGACCGCCATGCAGGCGCAGCAAACCGCACAGCAGGCCAGCGATAAGACGGCCCAGTTGGGCGAGACGGTTTCCAATCTGGATCAGTATCGCTCCATCAACAACACCGAGATCCGCTTCCGTCCGGGTCAGACCATGCTGAACGAGAAGGCGAAGGACGCGCTGGATCAGGTCGTGAGCCAGCTGCAGGGCCAGAAGGGTTACGTCGTCGAAGTACAAGGGTATTCGCGCTCACGCGGTGCGGTGGGCATGGAGAATTCGCAGCACATGGCCGAAGCGGTCGTCCGGTATCTGGCGGAAAAGCAGATTCCGGTGTGGCGGATTCACGAAGTCGCGATGGGCAACACGCCGGTCAGCACGGATAACAGTTCCGAAGCGAAGCCGGGCAGCGTGGTCCTCGTCAGTCTCATGGAAAACAGTTTAGCGGCCTTGAACCAGCCCTCCAACGGCGGTTCACCGATTGGTGCGACGCAGCAGAATTCCGCGCAGCCCTCCCCTCAGGGTGCTGCGTCGCAGCCAACGGCTCAGCCTCAGCGATAGGCAAGGCCCAACAAGCTCTCACACAACGAGAGAACCAAGGCAGATTGGCCCCTCACCCCGAGGGGCCCTTTTTTTGGTATTTGCAGCCGTTCACCTGATCACGTGAAGCGCGTTTGCGCCATCCCTCACGGCATTCACAACCAGCCGGCGATCGAATGTCGCCAGTTGTCCTCCGTGTGTTACCGCAAGCGCCAGAAGATAGGTGTCGCTGATCTGAGAGGAATGGAGAAAGCGGGAAGGGTCCACGACGGGACAATCCATCAGGCTCAGATCGTCGTGCCAGAAGACATGTCCGGGAAGGGCACGAAGGGCCGCCAGGATCTCGGATACAACAGCGGGGGTTCCCGGCGAATTGAAATAGGCCGGACTGCCCACGATGCGCAGCACGGCGTTTTCGGTGAACGGACAAGTTGCCCATTGTTTCCGGCCCGTGGCATGAAACCAGCGATGCGCCGGATCATGGTGAACGTGGAGCCCATCGATCAGGGCAATCAGTACGTTCACATCGAGCAGGAACGTCATGGCAATTCGTCGCGAAGCCGATTCACCAGTTCCATCGTGACCGGCCGCCCGTCAGGGCGTCGAGGCAGCAGAGGTACTCCGTTGCGGGTCTTAGCGTGTCGGTTACGCGGAGCGAGGCCCTTTCTGGCAAGCGTGGAGATTACCTCTCCGATGCTCTTCCCCTCACTCGCGGCCAGCCCCTTTGCCGCTGCCAGAACATCATCGTCAATGGCGAGCGTTGTCCTCATGCATCAATCATCACGCATCAATCATCAAAAATCAACCGCCAATCTTAACCCTGCTTTCCCCACCGCGACAGCAGCCAGAAGATCATCGACAGCACCACGCTGAGCAGGATCGACGTCCCCAGCGGGACGTATACCGTCCCGTGCTTGCCGCGCCACGAGAAGTCGCCGGGCAGACGGCCCAGAGGCACCCCGGCTTTCCCCAGCAGCACGACCACCGCGCCGCATGCGACCAGCAGCAGCCCCATCCCGATGAGGATCCAGCCCCCTCGATTCATGCCACCAGTTTAGGCGTCAATTCGTCACCGCATCACACCAACCCCGCAGTCAATCTGGTAGCCTTGCTGCGCGGGCCGGCCTCCATTACTGCGGTCCGCTCAAGAGGAGATTCTTATGGATTTACGCCGGATGACGTGTGCAGTCGTTTGTATTCTGCTTTCAGGCCCAGCCGTGCTGTCCGCGCAGGCACCCGCCGCGCAGGCCGCGCCTGCGCCCAGCGGACCCATCGCCCCCGCCGACTCGCTCAATGGCCTCATGAACGCGCTCGGGTATGAAGTCACGGGTGCCGCGGAAGCCATGCCCGCCGACAAATACGACTTTGCCCCTGCAGTGACGATGGGCGATTTCAAGGGCGTCCGCACCTTTGGCCAGCAGGTGAAGCATCTCGCCGAAGCCAACTATCAGTTCTTCCACGGCTGGACCGTTCCCGGCGCCACGGCCGTCGACCCCAAAACCATTGAAGCCCTCACCACCAAGGACGACATCGTAAAAGCGCTCAAAGATTCCTACGTCTACGCCCATGCCGCCATCAGCACCATTACCCCGGAAAACGCCTGGGATGCTGCGCCCAGCTTTCTGCCTCCGCAGTTCAAGATCAACAAGGGCATCCATGGCCTCCTTCTGCATCGCCCACTCTATGGATCACTACGGGCAGATGGTGGAGTATCTCCGCATGAACGGGATCGTCCCGCCTGCCAGCCGTCAGGGCGGGATGTAGCCAGTACCAGCAGCCAGCAGCGAGGCCCCGGCTCTTTCCGCGACAGGCGGAATCTTCCGGGGCCTTTGCATTGGACCCATGCGCTTGCTACCGGCTAACCGCCGGTTCCTGCGACAATGATCCGGGATGAGTCTTGGACGCACTGCGGATTTGGAGGTCGAGCGGCGGCGCCATCCAGTGCTGCGCGTGCTCCTGATCCTTTTTCTCCTGCTCCTGCTGGCGCTCGCCGGCGCCGTGCTGACCGGCGGAGTGTGGCTGAAGCACAAGATGCGCTCCTCCCTGCCCGAGCTCGACGGCAGCGTGTCTGCGCCGGGCCTGACCGCGCCCGTCGTAGTGCGGCGCGACCAGCATGGCGTTCCCCACATGCAGGCCGCCAACCTCGACGATCTGCTCTTTGCCCAGGGCTATGTGACCGCCCAGGACCGCCTCTGGCAGATGGATATGGCGCGCCGCATGGCCGCCGGCGAGGCAGCGGAGATCCTGGGATCGAAGCTCGTGGAACACGACCGCATGGAGCGTGTGCTGGCCATGCGCGCGACGGCGGAGCGGCTGACCGCGACTCTCGACGACCGCAACCGCCGCTACTTCGACGATTACGCGCGCGGCGTGAATGCCTTTATCGGCTCGCATCAGGACCGGCTGCCTCCCGAGTTTCGCCTGCTGATGTACCAGCCGAAGCCATGGCAGCCCGTGGATTCCATGCTGGTGGTCATGAGCATGGTGCAGATGCTCGATGAGCACTGGCCGGAGAAGCTGGAGCGCGAGCGGATTACCGCGCGCATCGGGCCGACGCTCGCCGCGGATCTGTATCCCACCGGCTCGTGGCGCGACCGTCCGCCGATTACGACCGAGCCGCCGATCTCCGCGCCCCAGCCGAATGTTCCCCCCGTGCCGCTGGATGAGTCGCAGGATGGCGCGCTCAACGAGGGTCTTCTCCATCTGCGCCAGCTGACCGGAACTCCGGATTGCCTGGGATGCGCCGCTGGATCGAATCAGTGGGTTGTTTCCGGATCGCGAACGGCGAGCGGGCGCGCCATGCTCTCGAACGACATGCATCTGGAGCAGGAGATTCCGAATATCTGGTACGAGACCGATCTCGAGGCCCCCGGATTCCACGCGGCGGGCGTCACCGTGCCCGGGCTGCCGCTGATCGTCGCTGGGCACAACGAGCACGTGGCCTGGGGATTTACCGCGCTCTACGGCGATACCCAGGACATCTATGTGGAGCACACGAACGGGCAGGACCAATATCAGGGAGCCGACGGCGCGTGGCATGCGGTGGAGCACGAGCAAGAGACCATCCATGTGCGCGGAGGCCATGACGTGACGGTGGACGTGGCGCGCACCGCGCATGGGGTGGTGATCACGCCCGCTCATCCCCGGCGAAAAGCGCGTGCTGACTCTCAAGTGGACGGTCTACGACCCGAAGGCGGCCGGCTATCCGCTGCTCCAGATGAACACGGCGGCGAACTGGACGGATTTTCGCGCCGCGCTCGAGCAGTGGTGGGGCCCGACCCAAAACGTGGTCTACGCGGACGATCAGGGACATATCGCCTATCAAGCAGTCGGCGCCATTCCGTATCGGCCCAACGGCCTCGAGGGTGTGCCGATCCAGGATCAGCAGCACGAATGGCAGGGGTTTATCGCATTCGACCGAATGCCATCGGCGCTCGATCCCCCCGGTGGCATTCTGGCCACGGCGAATTCCCGCGTGACACCGAACCCGAATCCGCCCACAACGCCGATCGTCGGTTCGCCGACGCCGTCCGCCTCCAGCCAGCCGGCTCCGACTTCCCCGCCTCCCGTTGCTGCGCCGGCAGCCCCGGTCGTCGCGCCGCCAGAAATTACGCTGGAATGGGCCGACCCCTACCGCAATGAACGCATCTGGAAATGGCTGGGTCCGAAAGACAAGCTCACGCAGCAGGACATGCTGACGCTCCAGACCGATGTGTACTCCGAGCTCGATCAGGAAATTGCGCAGCGTCTGGCCTACGGCATCGATCACGCCAGCCGCACCGACGCGCGGCTGCGCCAGGCGGCCGACCTGATGCGCACGTGGGATGGCGCGGTCAATGTGGATTCGGCGCCCGCGGCGATTGTCGCGTCGGCGAAGGCGGTGTTCTTCCCCATGCTGTTGAAGCCGAAGCTGGGCGACGACTGGCGGCTCTACCACTGGGCGGAGAGCCTGTTTGCAGGCGAACAGATCCTGATGAACGAGCCCGCCGCGTGGCTGCCGCCGCAGTACAAGACCTGGGACGATTTCCTGGCCGATCTGGTGAGGCAGGGGCTCGCACAAGGAGGCGCGCCCAGCGACCTGCGCCAATGGCGCTACGGCTACGCGCATCCTGTCGACGTGGAGCATCCGCTCTTCGGGCTGCTGCCGTGGTTTAAGGATGGACCGGAACCGGCGTGCAGCCGCAGTCCGGCGACACATCCACCGTCAAGCAGGTGGGCCGCACCTTTGGGCCGTCCCAGCGCTTCACCATCGACTGGTCGAATCTGGATGCGGCCACCGAAGACATCACCATGGGCGAATCGGGCGACCCGCTGAGCCCCTACTATCGCAACCAGTGGCCGTATTGGTACAGCGGCAGGACCTTTGCTCTGCCCTTCAGCGATCAGGCGGTTGCGGCGGCAACGGCGCACACCCTGCGGCTGGAGCCCTGAACCCCGGTGAGGTTCTGGTTTCAGTTTCCGGCGAGCGCGTCGAGCGACGCCACACGCGCGCAGCGACGACGGTCGCTGCTGCTTGCCGTGGTGTTCATTGCCGTGTTACCCCTCGCCTGGCGTGGCACGTCCTGTGGCCAGGACTTTGATTTTCATCTGCAAAATTGGCAGGAGGTCGTCGCGCACTGGCACCACGGCGCGATTTACCCGCACTGGGCTGAGTCGGCGAATTATCTTGCGGGCGAACCGCGCTTTGTCTTCTATCCTCCCCTGAGCTGGATCGTTGGCGGTTTGCTCGGCGTAGTTTTGCCCTGGACCTGGACCCCGGTCGCCTTCACGCTGCTCGCCCTGTTGGGAGCCGGATTCAGCTTTCGCGCCATGGCGCGTGCATGGATGCCCGAAGACAGCGCGACGATCGCCGCATGCCTCTACGTGCTGAATCCTTACATGCTGTTTGTGGCGTATGAGCGCGGCGCCATGGCCGAGCTGCTGGCGGCCATGTGGGTGCCGCTGCTGGTGCTGTACGGACTGCGCACAAAGCGCTCCCTCCTGCCGCTGGCACTCACGGTCGCTGCGATTTGGCTGACAAATGCTCCGGCCGGCGTGATGGGATGCTACATGCTCGCGGTGCTGGTGGCCGTCACCGCCGCGCAGGAGAAAAATTGGCGGCTCATGGGACGCGCCGCGGCCGGAGTCGCGCTGGGCCTGGGGCTGGCGGGGTTCTGGCTCATCCCTGCGCTCTACGAGCAGCGATGGGTCGAGATCGCGCGCGCCATCGGGCCGCTGATGCGCGTGGAAGACAGCTTCCTGTTTGGCTATGCGCAGCTGGCTGGGGTTTCCGCCGATGAGCGCTTCGACGTCATCTACCACAACCAGGTGCTGCGGACCGTCTCGTGGATCGTAGTGGTGCTGATCGCAGGTGCGGTGGTCGCAGCGTGGCTTGCGCGGAAAAAGCGCAACGTGATCTGGATGCCGCTGGTCGTAATCGGCGCAGCCGTCTCCATCTTGCAATTGCGATGGACGGATGGCGTTTGGCGCCTCGCGCCCGAGCTGAAATTCCTGCAGTTTCCCTGGCGCTGGATGATGGTCCTGGGCCTGGTCTTTGCCGCGCTGGCAGGCCTTGCTTTGCGAGGCGAAGCCGCGACGCGGAGAGCCATCGCCGTGCGCGCCGCGCTGATGTTGCTGCTCGCCGGCGGCATGGCGGTGCTCTCCTCGTTGCTGTTTTGGCAGCCCTGTGATGATGAGGACAATGTGCAGGCGCAGATCGCCACGTTCCACGAGGCCGGTTTCGAGGGCACCGACGAGTACACCCCGCAAGGCGCGGACAACGGCGAAATACAGCAGGGCCTGCCGCAGGTGCGTTTGCTGAAATCCCCGAATGCCGAACAGGCTTCGGACGGCAACAATTCCCAGTGGACCTCGGATCCGTCGGAGGAGATTGCCGCCGATGTGAAGGTCGACCGCTGGAATTCCGAGCGCAAGTCCGTCACGATCGTCACCGCACAGCCTGCCTACGCAGTGCTGCGCTTAATGGATTACCCAGCATGGCGAGTCACGCGCAACGGTGCCGTTGTCAGCGAGCGTGCGCGGCGCGGTGATGGCCTGATGGCGATCCCCATAGCAGCAGGTACGAATCACATCGACGTGCGTTGGCGCACCACCGGCGATCAATGGGCGGGGATCGGAATCTCGCTGGCCGCGCTGGCAATTACACTCGTCCTGTGGCTGAAGGGAAGGCGAAGGATTGATGGCAGCGGCTTCAGATAACATGATCGGAATGCAGGTCGATGTTCAGCAGATTCTGCGGGACGGCGTGGAGCGCACGGATCGCGCGCTCGAAAGGCTGCTGCCGCCGGTCACCCAGACGCCCGCCTCGATCCATGGAGCCATGCGGCACAGCGTGTTTGCGGGCGGCAAGCGACTGCGCCCGGTGCTCGCTATGGAAGCCGCGCGTACCATCAACGCCGTCCACGGCGGATCAGGATTGCCCGAAGGGATCGAAGACCTCGGCGCAGCAATCGAAATGCTGCATACCTATTCACTGATCCACGACGACCTGCCGGCTCTCGACAACGACGATCTGCGCCGTGGCAAGCCGACCTGCCACGTTGCGTATGGCGAGGCCATCGCCATTCTGGCCGGAGACGCGCTCCAGACCCTCGCCTATCAGACGCTGGCGGAGATGCATTGCCCGCCGCAGCAGGCAATCAAAATTGTTGCGCTCATCGCCGAGGCCACCGGCACCATCGAAGGCATGATCGGCGGACAGGTGCTCGACCTCGAAGGCGAGCACACCAAGCCGACGGCGGAAAGCGTGTTAGCGATTCATCGCGCGAAAACCGGCGCGCTGATCCGTGTGAGTATTGTTGCTGGCGGAATTTACGCCGGAGCCGACCCCAACGACGCGCGCAGGCTGACCGAATTCGGCACCAAGGCGGGCCTCGCCTTCCAGATTGTCGACGATGTCCTCGACATGACCCAGGACTCCGAGCATCTGGGCAAGACCGCAGGCAAGGACGTAGCCAGCGACAAAGCCACATGGCCCGCTGTTTTCGGAATCGAAGCCTCGCGGCGCGACGCGAACCGCCTGATCAACGAAGCATTCGTGGCGCTGGAACCTTATGGAGAAGCAGCGGCAGGTTTGAAGGCCGTGGCCCGGTACCTGGTCGAGCGCACACACTAAGAGCCAGGCGTCTGGGAATGGGATGAGGCAGCGGGAAGCTAAACGCCCATGCCGTATTCAGCGCCGAGTTCTTCGCCCGCGTGCGAATAAATATCCGACGGAGTACGGCGTTTGAACTTGTAGCGCAGCCGCAGCTCGCGACCCACATAGAGTCCGAGTGCGGTGACGGCGAGCGCGACCGAGGTCCATCCAATGGCGCGCAGCGCGCCGGACGACGACTCGGATGATTCGGGAACCAGGGCTTCCATAATGCTGACTTTCTTATCTTTTTTGTGACAGCGGAACATGCGCGTTCCCCAGGGCGCCATGGCTCCATGATAGCGCAGGTTCGCGCCGGGGCTCATGGTGTCTGCGTTATATATCGGGCGATTTCCGCCGGACATACGTCATTCGAGTGATTCGATGCGCCGAAGGAGCATTACCTTTCGCTCTGCCGGTAAAAAACTTGCCTCAATGGAATTTGCCGCCACCTCCCGCAGCTGCTCCTCGGTGAAAGCAAAGCTTTTCCGGGCAAGGCAGTACTCGTCTTCGAGGTCGCTCCCGAACAGCGCCGGGTCATCGGAGTTCAGCGTTACCATCAGCCCGGAATCGAAGTAGCGGCGCAGCGGGTGGTCCTCAACCCGGACGCAACACCCGGTGCGCAGGTTGGAAGTGACGCAGATTTCCACCGCGATCTGCCGCTCCGCCAGCAGGTCCATCAATTCCGCATCGTGCACCGCCGTGAACGCATGCCCAAGGCGTTCCGCGCCGATGTTGATCGCGCCCCAGATGCTTTCCGGACCCGCGCTCTCTCCGGCGTGCGCGGTCAGCCGCAGCCCGGCGTCGCGAGCCTCCGCATAAAGTTCGCGGAACGGTTCAGTGCCAACCCGGCGCTCATCCCCGCCAATCCCGATCCCCACAATCGACGGAAACTGCGCACGCAACTCCGCCGCTTTGCGAAAGACGCGAGCCGCCTCCTCCGGTCCGAAGTGGCGCACCGCGTCGAAGATCCAGAAAACAGAAATCCCCAGCTCCGCCTCCGCCCGCGCCCGCGCTCGCTCCATCCCGAGGAACAGCGGCTCAAACTCGCAGCGCCGCCAGTAATAAACCACCCCGACGGAAACGTAGACCTCAGCATGGACGACTCCCTGACGCGCCAGGCGCTCCAGCATCCGCCACGTCACGAGCTCGTAGTCGTCGGCGGTGCGGAGATGCTCGCTCACCGCCTTGAACGCCATCAGGAATCCCGTGAAGTCGGTGTATTCATACAGCGCCTGCGCCTCCAAAAGCTCGAGCCGCGGCCCAGGATTGCGGGCACTCAGCTCCACCAGAGTCTTCGGCGTGACCGTGCCCTCCAAATGGAGGTGCAGCTCCGCTTTCGGCAGGCGGCGAATGAAAGAAGACGATTCCATGCGGTAACTGTTCAGCGTACAGGAAGATACGCGCTGGGGGAGGACCAGGCTCCAGACCCGGCGCACTGTCCTGAAACAGGTCAATACTGGAGTAATCGACCGGATGCTCCGCCTTTCGTGGGATTGCCGAATGGTCCAAAAGTGGCTGGAATCAAACTTACAATCTTCGCAGGCCGAGAGCAGGAGCACGGTGGACGTTCGTCAAAATTTGTTGCAATGGTTCGACCAAAATGCGCGGGATTTGCCGTGGAGACAGACCCGCGACCCGTATGCGATCTGGGTGTCAGAGACCATGCTGCAACAGACCCGCGTCGCCGTCGTGATCGACTATTACACCCGGTTCCTGGCGCGGTTTCCCACGCTCCAGTCTCTGGCCCAGGCCGAAGAAACAGAAGTGCTCGCCCTGTGGAGCGGGCTTGGCTACTACCGCCGCGCCCGGGCGCTGCATGAATCGGCGCGAGCCGTCATTGCCGAGCACGGGGGCGAAATTCCAAGAACAGCGGCAGCCCTGAGCCGCCTGCCCGGAGTGGGTGTCTACACCGCAGCGGCCGTTGCCAGCATCGCCTTCGGTGAGCCGGTTGCAGCGGTCGACGGCAATGTGGAGCGCGTGCTCACCCGCTATTTCGGCCATGAACCGGTCCCAGGTGTCGCGCGCAGCGGAGAACTGCGGCGCGCTGCCGAGCAGCTGGTCGATCCCGAGCGTCCCGGCGATTTCAATCAGGCCATGATGGAACTGGGCGCGACCCTTTGCCTGCCCAAAGCGCCCATGTGCCTGGCGTGTCCCATCCGCGAGGGCTGCGCCACACGCGGCGAACACACCGTGCCCCGCACCAAAAAGATGCTCAGCCGGAAGACGGCCCTTGCTCTGGTGCAGCGCCGCCAATGGCCCAAAGCGGAAGTGCTGCTCCAGCGCCGCCCGCCCGAAGCTTCGCAAATGCCCAACATGTGGGAGCTGCCTTCGATCAAAGAAGGCCACGAGAGCGAAGACATGCTGCTGCTCACGGTCCGGCACTCCATCACCAATACGAATTACTACGTGACCGTGTACGGCCTCACCATGAACGAACAAAAGCTGCTGGCCAAAGATACGGGCGAACGCGTCTGGGTCCCGGTGCTCGATCTTCTCGATCAGCCTCTGACCGGCCTCACGCGGAAGATTCTCAAGCGCCTGCGGGTCATGCCCGGCTACAGCGGCATGCGCCCGGTGGTCCTCGGCGATGCAGATCAGGATTCCACTGAACTGGACACGGCTGCCCTCCGCCACTAATCGGCAGTAACGCGGCAGACCCGTTCCTGCACCGCCCCGGAACGGGTTCGTTTCCGTAAAAAAGTCGGGATAGCGCAACGCCACTCCGCCAGGATAGTCTCAGGTTTTGACCAGCCAGCTGCTGCGCTGGAAGGAGTCCTCATGCCTGAAACAGAGTCGGCCGTCGAAAACATTCCACCGCTGAGCTCCCTCACCGAAGAAGAAACCATGCTGCGCGACACCGTGCGCCAGTTTGCCCAGCAGGAGATCGCGCCCCGCGTCCGCGAGATGGATGAAGCGCAGAAGCTCGATCCCGGCATCCTGCGTCAGCTCTTCGAACTCGGCCTGATGGCCATTGAGGCTCCGCTCGATCTCGGCGGCGCCGGGGCGTCGTTCTTCAGCGCGGTGCTGGCCGTCGAGGAAATTTCCCGCATCGATCCCGCCGTCGCCGTCATCGTGGACGTGCAGAATACCCTGGCGGTCAATGCACTGCTGCGCTGGAGCAATGCCGAGCAGCAGCGGCGCTGGCTTCCGCGCATGGCCGAGAAGACCGTCTGCGCCTATGCTTTGAGCGAAGCTGGATCGGGCTCCGACGCATTCTCGCTCTCGACCCAGGCGCGCCCCGACGGCGACGGCTTCGTCCTGAACGGTCGAAAACTCTGGATCTCCAACGCCATGGAGGCCGACCTGTTCCTGGTCTTCGCGACGGTCAATCCCGAGGCGGGCTATCGCGGCATCACTGCTTTTCTTGTCGAGCGCGGCACGCCGGGCTTTGCCGTGGGCCACAAAGAAGACAAGATGGGCATTCGCGCCTCATCGACCTGCGAGCTGCTCTTCGACGATTGCCGCGTGCCCGCTGAGAATGTGGTCGGCGAGGTCGGCAAGGGATACAAGATTGCCATCGAAACGCTGAATGAAGGTCGCATCGGGATCGCCGCGCAGATGCTGGGGCTGGCCGAGGGCGCGTGGTCCCTGGCCGTGAAGTACAGCAAGGAGCGCAAGCAGTTTGGCAAAGCCATCGCGGAATTCCAGGCCGTGCAGTTTACCCTCGCGGAGATGGCCACCCAGATCGAAGCCACCCGCATGCTGGTCTACAACGCTGCCCGGATGAAATGCGCCGGCGTCCCCTTTGTGAAAGAAGCGGCCATTGCCAAGTTGTTTGCTTCGCGCGTCGCCGAGGAAGTCGCCAGCAAAGCCGTCGAGATTTACGGCGGCTACGGCTTCGTCCGCGATTATCCGATGGAGAAGTTCTATCGCGACGCCAAAATCGGATCGATCTACGAAGGCACCTCGAACATGCAGCTGGCTACGATTGGGAAATTGATTCTCCAGTAGTCCGGGCCGCGCAATGTATCTTGCCTCACGGGAGAGCGTCGCTCGATCATGTCGCCGAACGAATTCCAGGCAACGCTGGCCTTGAACGAACCTCCGCAGAACCTCTCGGCTCCGCTCACCGCGCTGTGGTGGGACGCCAAAGGCGACTGGCCTCGCGCCCATGACCTCGTGGATGCGCTCGAGAGCACCGAGGGCATGGCCGTTCACGCCTATCTGCACCGCCGCGAAGGCTCGCTCTCGAATGCCGATTACTGGTATGGACGCGCGGGTCGGCTGTACTATCGCGCAGCCCTTGAACAGGAATGGCAGGCGCTGGTCGAAGGCCTGCTGCTGCAGGCGCCCTGAGACCCCTTACAGCGTGTAGCGCTCCGCGGCGCCCATCTCTTCAGCAACCGCGCGCCCAATCGCGACAGTATTGATCGGCTCATGCTTCGCAAGCCGGCGGAAGATCGCCATCTGCGTGCGCAGCATATCGCCCTCAGCAATTGCCCCGAGAATCCGCTCGGCGGAATCCTGAATGACGCGGAACGATCGCGAGGTGCTGAGCTGCGCCAGCTGCACCGCGACCGCACTGCGCCCCCCAAATTTCTCCGCGCGCAGAATCGCCGATTCCATCACCAGAATTTCGATGAGAATATCGGCCAACGCCCCCATGATCTCCTGCTGATCCTGCAAGTTCGTCGGATATTTCTGGCTGGCCGCGCCGGAGCAGAACAACCCCAGCTTTTTCGCACTGGCCAGCACCGCTTTCTCGGCAGCCAGCGGGCCGGAACCCTCCTGGCGCGGCGCAGAACCGGCCATGACCTCGTCCATCACCTTGCCAATGGCAGGCAGCAGCGCCAACCGCCCCTGCATCGCCCGCTTCAGCGTGAACCCGGTAATGATCAGCCGGTTGATTTCGTTGGTGCCCTCAAAGATGCGATTGATGCGCGAATCCCGGTAGTTCCGCTCGGCCGGGTACTCTTCAACGTAGCCGTACCCGCCGTAGATCTGGACGCAGTGGTCGACCGCCCGCTCCAGCATCTCCGAGCACCACACCTTCACGATCGAGCATTCGACCGCGTACTCCTCGATGCGCTTCTGCACTTCGCTCGCCGGAGCGTCGGGCGCGAGCGTTGCCAGCGCAGCATCGATGGCCCCGACCACGCGATAAACGAGAGCTTCGCCGGCAAAGATTCCCGCGGCGATGTCGGCAATCTTTTCCTGGATCAGCCCAAAAGACGTGATGGGTTTGCCGAACGCCATGCGCTGCTTCCCATAGCGAAGGGCATTGCGGAGAGTGCTGCGCGCCCCGCCCAGAGTCGCCGCACCCAATTTGTAACGGCCGACGTTCAGAATGTTGAAAGCAATGTGATGACCTTTGCCAGCTTCTCCAAGCAGGTTCTCAACCGGGATCACGCAATCGGAGAGAACCAGCGGGCAGGTCGAGGAGCCGCGAATCCCGAGCTTGTGCTCTTCCGCTCCAATCGTGAGCCCCGGCGTGTCGCGCTCCACCAGAAACGCCGAAAATTGCTCGCCGTTGATTTTCGCAAAGACGATGAAAAGATCCGCGAAGCCGGCGTTCGAAATCCACATCTTCTCGCCGTTCAGCGATGTACTGCTTGCCATCGGGCGAAAGCCGCGCCTGGGCGCGAATATTCATGGCGTCCGAGCCGGACGTGGATTCTGAGAGTGCATAGGCGGCGATCCATTCCCCGGTCGCCAGCTTCGGCAGGTACTTTTGCTTTTGCGCTGCCGTCCCATACCAGATCACCGGCAGCGTGCCAATCCCCGTGTGCGCGCTGAAGCTCACCGAGAAGCTGGCCGAAACCGCGATCCGATCCGAGACCAACGCCGACGTGACCTTGTCCATCGCGAGGCCGCCGTACTCCTCCGGGACATCGACCGACATCAGCCCCAGCTTGCCGGCTTCCAGAAGCAACTCGCGCGTGACCGCGAAATTTTTCGCCTCGATTTCGGCCACCCTCGGCAGGATCGCCTTCTCAGCAAACTCCGCAGTGGTCCGCGCGATCTCCCGCTGCTCTTCCGAGAAGTCTTCAGGTGTGAAGATGTCTTCCGGCGCGGCATTCGAGAGAAGGAAACTGCCGCCGATGGCGGGCTTGCGTGCGGCTACAGTGGCCATGGTTGAGCCTCTGAGAATTCATCGTACGCTGGCCTGCCGAATCTGACGTGAGCGCGTGTCAGCTCAGGCTTTCGAAAATCCCCGCCGCGCCCATCCCGCCGCCCACGCACATGGTGACCAGCCCGTAGCGGCCCTTCCGGCGCCCGAGCTCGCGCAGGATCGTCGCCGTGAGCTTAGCGCCCGTGCAGCCAAGAGGATGACCGAGAGCAATCGCTCCGCCGTTGACGTTGACCTTGGCAGGGTCGAGCCCAAGCTGGCGGATGACCGAAAGCGCCTGAGCGGCAAACGCTTCGTTCAACTCGATGACGTCAATCTGATCGAGGCTGAGTCCGGCGAGCCTCAGCGCCTTGGGAACCGCATACACCGGCCCGATACCCATTTCTTCCGGATCGCATCCGGCATACGCGAAAGAGACGAAGCGTGCCATGGGCTTGATCCCGAGTTGCGCGGCGCGCTCGGCCGACATGACCACGGCCGCGGCAGCGCCATCGGAAGTCTGCGACGAATTCCCGGCCGTCACCATGCCCTTCGCATGAAAAACCGGCGGCAGTTTCGCCAGCGCCTCGTAGGTGCTGTCAGCGCGCGGTCCTTCATCAATGCTGAAGTTCGTAGTGACGGTTTTAGGCTTGTCGTTCCCGTTTGGACCGGAAATTGTCACCGGCACAGGCATAATTTCGTCCTGGAACCTTGCCGCTGCGACGGCGGCAACGGCCTTCCGGTGGCTTTCGAGCGCGAACTTGTCAGCATCTTCCCGCGATATGCCGTATTTCTTCGCGACGCGCTCGGCGGTGAGGCCCATGGTGAGATACGACCCTGGATGATTTTCAACCAGCCAGGGATTGACCGCGATCTTGTTGCCGCCCATCGGCACGAACGACATCGACTCCACGCCCCCCGCAACGATGACCTCGGCCCCTCCACCGCGAATGCGTTCGGCGGCCAGTGCAATCGCCTGCAGTCCGGAAGCGCAAAACCTATTGATGGTCATCGCGGCTGATGCGACCGGGAGACTGGCGCGCAGAGCGACCACCCGCGCCAGGTTCATGCCCTGTTCGGCTTCCGGCATCGCGCAGCCGAAAATCACATCGTCAATTTCGCTCGCATCAAGCTGCGGCACGCGATCGAGAGCACCCCGAACCGCGACAGCGCCAAGATCGTCGGGCCTTGTGGAGCGAAGAGCCCCGCGCGGCGCCTTTCCGACTGCGGTGCGAACCGAGCTAACGATGACAGCTTCACGCATCGGAATCCACGTCTTCTGTCAAAGACTCACACCACTCCGCTGCTTCGCGTTCCCGTTTCGCATCCCGAGCCATTGCGGAGTATCCCTCCGTTAGTGCTTTAGAATCGAAATCATCCATCCTAACTACCTCCCTGGTTATCTGAGCACATCGGTCAATTCCTCAACGGTTTGCCGGTCTTCAGCGTATGCGCGATGCGTTCCTGCGATTTCCGCTCCCCGCACAGCGAAAGAAAATGCTCGCGCTCAAGGTCGAGCAAATACTGCTCGCTGACGGGCGTGCCCGGTGTGACATTGCCCCCGCACAGCACTTCAGCAAGATGCGTAGCCACCGTCACATCGTGGTCGCTCGCGTATTCGCCCTGGCGCATCATGTAAACGCCGAGGCGCAGCGCCGCGAGGACGCTTTCGCCCGGAGCAGGAATATCGGTGACCGGCAGCGGTGCGCGGTATCCCCCCTCAACCAGCGCAACGGCGCGCGATTGGGCATCGTGCAGCACGCGGTCGCGGTTCATGGTGATCGCGTCCGACGGTCGCAGCATCCGCAGGTCGCGCGCTTCAAACGCTGACGTGGAGACTTTGGCCAGCGCAAGGTTCTCGAAGATGGTGCGCATCGCGTGATGCAGCTCCACCGAGTCGCCGCGCGATGCTGTGGGTGCAGCCGCCGCGGCAATTTCAACGGCGCGCAAAGTCATCTCCTTGCACCCGCCTCCCGCAGGAATCAGCCCGACCCCGGTTTCGACGAGCCCCATATACAGTTCGATGTGCGGCTGGCGGACAGTCGCATGCAGCGTCACTTCCGCGCCGCCGCCCAGCGCGAGGCCAAACGGTGCGACCACCACCGGGCACGGGCAGAACTTGATCGCCTGCGTCATCTCCTGAAACGCGCGAATGTAGACATCGATCTCGTCGAACTCCTCGTCCTGCGCGGCCAGCAGCAGCTGGACCAGATTCGCGCCCGCGGAAAAGTTCGCAGCGTCATTGGTGATCACGAAGCCGCGGAAGTTGCGCACCGCCTCGCTGTCGGGCCGCAGCGTCTTGCGGACGAAATCGACAATATCGCCGCCCAGTGCGTTCATCTTGGTGTGAAACTCGATGCAGCCGATGCCGTCGCCCACATCAATAAGCGAAGCCCCCGGATTCTCCGCCACCAAACCGCCCGAACGCTTCGCCCGCGTCAGCGTGATCACCGCCAACGCCGGTTCGACCGGCACGTATTCGCCCGACCGCGGATCAAAATACTCCGCACCCATCGTGCCCATACCAGGACCCGCCGCCCGCGGCCAGCAGCTTCTCCAGAGCCGCCGGCAGCGTGCGCCCCTGCGCCCGCATCTTCGCCGCCGTCTCCGCAACCCCCGCAGCGTCCCACATCTCAAACGGCCCCAGCTCCCAGTTGAACCCGGTCCGCATGGCGCGGTCGATGTCGGCAACGCTGTCGCTGATCTCGCCGATCCGGTTCGCCGCGTAGAGCCACAGGTCGGGAAGAATCTGCCAGTAGAACGCCGCCGCTTTATCCTTCTCTGGATTGCCGCCGAGCAGCGCCCGAATCCGCTCGGGCAGCGACTCGATGTTCTTCGCCAAATCCAGTGCCGGAATCCTCGGCTTCTGCGCGGGCCTGTACTCCAGCGTGGCCACGTCCAGCACGAGCCGCTCGTCCCCCTCCCCACCTTTTTGCTTCTTGTAAAATCCCTGGCCCGTCTTGTCGCCGAACCATTTCCGCTCCAGCATCTGCTCCAGAAACGCCGGAAGCTGCAGATCGGAGCGCTCGTCTCGCACATTCGCCGCAAAGTTGCGAACCACGCTGCCCAGCACATCGAGGCCAACCATATCCCCCAGCCGAAACGTTCCGGTTTTCGGCCAGCCCATCGGCCTGCCGGTCAGCGCGTCCACTTCCTCAATGCTCAGCCCCTGCTGCTGCATCACGCGAATCGTGTTGAGCATCGAAAACGCGCCGATGCGGTTGGCGATAAAGTTGGGCCGGTCGTTAGCCGGAACCACAGACTTGCCGAGTTGAATCTCGGCGAATCGCGCGACAGACTCCACCGCCGCCGGATCGCTTTCCGGTGTGGCGATAATCTCCAGCAGCTGCATGTAGCGCGGCGGATTGAAAAAATGCGTTCCAAACCAGCGGCGGCGCAGTTCCTCCGGCAGAGCCTGTGCGATCTCGCCGACCGGCAGTCCGCTGGTATTCGTGGTCAGGATCGCGTCCGGACGCAGATGCGGCGCGACGCGTGCCAGCAAACTGCGCTTGATCTCCATGTTCTCGGCGACAGCTTCGATCACCCAGTCACAATCCCGCAGCTTCGCCAGGTCGTCGTCGAAATTGCCGATCGTGATGCGCGCCGCAAACTCGGGCGCAGCCAAAGCCGCGGGTCTGGACTTCTTCAGTCCTTCGAGAGCCTGCGCGGCGAGCTTGTTGGGCTCGCCCGGTTGCGCCATGTCGAGCAGAAGCACCGTGAAGCCCGCGTTCGCCATGTGCGCTGCGATGCGCGAGCCCATCGTGCCCGCGCCCAATACGGCAATGCGGCGGATTGGATAAGCCGCCGCTTGCGAAGCAGTGGCGACAGCGGATTCCGCGACCGATGAAGCATGCATGGAAGGCTTCTCTCCCGAAAAAGGCTAACCCAACACCCTATCCGATTCGGGGGTTGCTTGCCGTGTGAATTTAGTGAACCTGCCCCGCTGCATTTTCCAGAACCACGTCCGAGAGCACTGCAGAATCGATCGTCGTCGGCAGATGCGAACAGAAGCCGATGCCCACATAAAAAGGCGCGTCCAGATGCAGTTGGATCGGCGGCCCGAACTGATGCATCGGCTCGCCTTCGAGGCTTACGAAGAGCGCGAACGAGTCGCCGCGCTTTTCAATCCCGATGCGTTTCGCCATCAAAGGAACCAGGCTGTCAGGCGAAGCGCCGCCCGGCCGACCGCGCCCGCCGATCCGATATTCCATATCTTTCACGCGAACATCTTTCTCCGGCCGCTCCGCCAGATGGATCATCCCCAGTCCATGCAGTGCGACGATAGCTTCCTGTGCATCGTCGTCGAGACTTTGCCGGATCACCAGCACAGCTTTGCGATCGCCGTAACCCTTCGGATCCGGAAACGCGACATCGGCTGCCAGCGAAACATCGCTGCTCATCTTCTTCCACAAATACCGGAACTCGTCGCGCGTGTACCAGATGTTGTACCCGGCAGAATCGATGGTGTACGCACCGCTGGCTGCGTCGTAGCTCGCGCTGCCCGGCACCAGAGCGCTGCCGACGTCCGACTGTCCGTCGAAGATCCCAATCGGCGTATCGAAATTGGTACTCGGCCGATGGAAGTCCGTCGGCGGCGCAACCTGCGCGTGCGTGGCCGAACCCGGCTGCGCCCAATCCGGCGCCTGCGGAGCGGCACTCTGCGCCCCCGCGCACGCGACCCATAGCATCGCGCACAGCGCAGAAACCCATCGCCAAACAGTACGCTTCATTCCGCATCATCCCCGAACCGGATTGTAGCTCGCTCCAGACCAACGTTTTACAATCGCCTGACGTTGCCCGCCCTTGCCACACGTCCAACCATGGTGATCGCGCAAGTCACCGCCTTATTTCTCGTTCTGTCAGCCGCGCAGGTGGTGCCGCAGCGCGACCCCCGCGGTCACTACGCCGCGCCCGTTGCCGGCCAGCCTCTCTGCACGCTGCAAATTCACGCCACCGGCTTCCGCAACAACATCGGCACCGCGGGCGGCGTGGTTTTTTCCTCTCCCACAGGCTGGCCGAGTGACCGATCCAAAGCGGTTGTGCAGGGTGGCTTTCCCATCGCCGATCGACAGGCCACCGAAACCTTTCAGGTGCCTCCAGGCCGCTATGCAGCCGTCGTCATCCACGACGAAAACTCCAACATGAAGCTCGACAGAAATTTCTTCGGAATCCCCAAAGAGGGTTTCGGATTCTCCAATAACCCCGGCGTATTTCTCTCGGGGCCATCGTTTCAGTCCGCAGCCGTGCCCGTCGCTTGTCCCGCGACGCGGATCGAGATCAGGCTGATTTACAAGTAATGCGCCAGCAACGTTCGCGTGCGAATCAGGCTGCCGTGCCACCCGCACTCGGTGCCTGCGCGGCCGTGTTGCCGCCAGGATTCACCAGGTCCCGCAGTTCTTTGCTGGGCTTGAAGTACGGAACCTTCTTCGCCGGAACCTCCACTTTGGTGCCGGTTTTGGGATTGCGTCCGATGCGCGGCTTGCGCTGACGAATGCGGAAGCTGCCAAAGCCGCGAATCTCGATTTTGTCGCCGGACTTCAACGCTCCGATGACCGAATCGAAAATCGTCTCCACAATGGTTTCACTGTCTCGGCGCGTCAGGTCGCCCAGTTTCGTCACTTCCTCAACAAGATCGGCTTTCGTCATAGTGGGGGGGTGCTCCGATTGGGGTTTGCCCTCTGTCCAACATAGTAGATGCAATCTCTTTGGCTTGCAAAGTCAAGGATTTGCACGATTTTTACCCGGACTTGACCCCTGCCCATCATCCAGCCCTTTCCCGTGCGTAACCGGCCGGAAAACCTGCCAATCCCGCTCAGCGCCAAAGGAAATAGAACCCAGCCCGCCGCTCCACCAGTTGGCTCGGCTGGTGGATCAGATCGTCGGTGCTCGTAACCAGATCCCAGAAGGACTTATGGCGCACCTCCGGCTTCACCACACTGGGCTCGCCCGAAATCCCCACCGATTTCGCGGTCTCCAGCAACGCAACGCGAAAACCGCCCTCTTTGTCGATCAGGTGCAGCGGCAGCGCCTGCTCGCCCGTCCAAACTTGTCCCGTCGCCAGCGTCTTGATATCGCTGGCTGGCAGATGGCGGCCGTTCGCGACATCCGCGATGAACTGGCCGTACATGTTGTCCACCAGTCCCTGGAAATAAACCCGCTCCTCCGGCGTCATGGCGTGCGATGGGTCGCCGGCATCCTTCAGCGTGCCTGCATGGATGACCTCAGGCTTGAGTTTGGCCCAGGTCAGCAGATCGCCGTAGTTGGTCCACTCCATGATGACCCCGATGGATCCGACCACGCTGGCGTCGTTGGCGTAGATCTTGCTGGCCGCCGACGCAATGTAGTAAGCGCCGCTCGCGCCCACGCTCTCAATCGACGCCACCACCGGCTTCTTCTTCTCGTCGCGAATCCGCAGGACCTCGTGGTAAATCTCCTGCGAAGGCGCCGCCGCGCCTCCCGGCGAGTCGATGTGCAGCACGATGGCCTTGATCGAGCTGTCCTGGTCGTACTTGCGAAGCTGGTCCACCGTGGCATCGGCAGAAAGGATTTCGCCATCTATGTCGATAACGCCGATGTTGTCGTCGCCGAGTGAAGAGAAGCCGTCGTCCTCGCCTCCGAGCGCGCGCGCGGCCGTATACATGAGCAGCGATGCCACCAGCACAAAGGCCAGCACCAAGCCGCCCCCGACCACGAACCAGATCCATACGCGGCGCCGGCGCGGCGCAGCAACCGCGGATTGCGGTACACCGGTAACCGGCGTAAGTGGCTCTTCCATAAGGGCGAGTTTAGCACTGCCCACGCCCCCTTTGGGGGCTGGCCGTGGCGAGGGATTCGGCGTATGATTTCTATTACATCCCCTGTACAACTTGAGTCTTTTTGCGACTGCGGCCCTTTTGCCGGGTCTAATCAACCAGTGTTCTGCGTGGGATAATAAAACGATTGAGCCAAACGTGACTCCTCAATACAGCATCGTGATTCCGGCCTACAACGAAAGCGCCCGCATCGGCCGCGCTGTCACCGAAGTACTCCGCACCCTCGACGAGAAGCATTGGGATGCCGAAGTGCTGGTGGTCAACGACGGCTCGACCGATAACACTGCGGCCATCATCCAATCGTTCGTGGCCAAAGACCCCCGCGTACGGCTCCTCCAGAACGGCACCAATCGCGGCAAGGGCTTCAGCGTCCGCAACGGGGTGCTGCACAGCAGCGGGAACATCGTCATGTTCACCGACGCCGACCTTTCTTCGCCGATGCCGGAAGCCGAGCGGCTGTTCGCGGCCATCCGCGACGGCGCCGATGTGGCCATCGGTTCCCGGTGGCTCCAGACCAGCCGCCAGACCATCCATCAGCCCCTCTACCGGCAGTTCTTCGGGCGCTGCTTCAACCTCGTCACGCGCATGATTATGCGGCTGCCGTTTGCTGACACCCAGTGCGGCTTTAAGGCCTTCCGCCGCGGCGCGGCCCAGACCATCTTCCAGCTGCAGCGTATCGAGCGCTGGGGCTTCGATCCCGAGATCCTCTTCATCGCCCTCAAGCGCGGCTACAACATCAAAGAGGTTCCCGTCACCTGGGGCCACGACGAGCGCTCCCGCATGAGCTACCTGCGCGACGGTATCAAGATGCTCGAAGAGCTGCTGTACGTCCGCTGGAACTCGCTGGTCGGGGTCTACAACCGCAAAGTGAGCGATCTGGCTCCCGAACGCGGATAGCTGCACAAACCGCCAGAGCACAGAAAAAAGACAGCCGTCTTGGGGATTTCCGCACCCCCCGCCAAATGTGGAAAAATTGTCAAGCTTTTTGGCTGCGGTACGAAAGTGTTGTTCCTGATTCCACAAGACTTCCACCACAATACCCTCAAAGAATTTTGGCGGTTTTTATAGCCAGACTTAGTATTCTGATAATAGGGAATAAGAAACAAAAAGGCCGCGCTTGAAGCGCGGCCCTTTCCACGCCTGGCGGGCGCAGCGGCAGGATGCCACCGCACCCGGGGGGTTGCTGTCACACTATTCGCTATTCCCTGTTCTTCGAAGGAATCCCGTGCCCGTCCCAACCCAACCCGGCTGCTTGACCCGCGACCGCCTCACCCTCGCTGCGTCTGCCCTCGAACACGGCCGCTTCTGTGACAGGAACAGCCGCTTCTATGACAAAGACAGCCGCCTCTATAACAAACCCAGCCGCTTGTGTAACAGACCCAGCCGCTTGTGTAACAAACACGGCCGCTTGTGTAACAAACGCAGCCGTCTCGCAATTGTTCTGTTTTCATATACATCCAGCTCTGCAGCCCGTTATCGAGCTCGTCAATACCCACCTAACCCCAGCAGAATCAATCAACATCCCGCATTAGGTGTGGGGGGTGGGGGGAGGGGTGGGGGTTGGGTCGCCCGCACTTTAATACTGGCTCCCGGCTCCCAGCTCCCCGCTCCCGGTACCAGCCATTGCCAGATTCTGGGGAATCGCCATTATGTATTACCGCAATCAGTTCGATTTCCCGGAAACCGCCAGCATATCGACGTTCAGCGGATGGGCCTCGGTGTTAAAGACGGTTTTGCGCAGGTCGATGCGGTCGGGATCGGCGAGAAGCAGATAGAGATACTTCAGAGTTTCGGCGAAAAAGAAGCTTTCCATGTCGTCGCGCTGGGTTTTTGTTTCGACGCTGGAGAGCGCGGCGAAGGCGGACGGAGTGCGGCAGTACTGAACGATGGAGTCGTAAAAGGTCATCCCCATCTGCCGGTATTTCGGATCGCGGGTGAAGTAGTAGAGGTAGTAGGCCGATTCGATGTTTTCGGGGCGCAATTCGTAACCGGGACTGAGATCTTTCATGGTGGTGTAGTCGATCAGCTCTGGCTCGATGCCGAACGCCGTCCACATTTTGTAGTCCGAATCCTGGAGTTTGCGGGCTCGCTCGAGGTCGCCGGAGAGCGCGAGTTCGGCGGGGAAAAAGGCACCGAGGGCTCCATACTCGGTACCGGTGCGGGCGCCGGTGGTGCGGTCAGCTTCGCCATACCAGAAATTGGTGGTTCCATCTGCATTTGTCACCGTCTGTGCGGCATATTGGTTGAGGGCGGCCACGCTCTGCTCCCACATGCGATGGCAGTCCTCGTCGCCAAACAGCTTCCAGGCTTTGAGCATGTACTCGTAGAAGGAATCCGAGCCGCCGTTGATGTTAGCGGTGTTGCCGGTCCATTGACCAGTGCGGACGTTGATCTGATCGCCAAAAAGTCCGATCGCCGAGCGGCGATTGTAGAGCTCGACCATCGCGCGCTTGGCTTTCTCGTAATAGACGGGCTTGTGGGTCAGCTTGCTGAGGGTGCCGAACTCGAGCAGCAGCGTGCCGATTTCCGCAGGGTTGGTGTCTTCGCCGCGAACCGCGCCGGTTTTCAGATTCACGTTGACGTACGGCATGCCGGTAGGCGAGTTGAAGGCAGGAAGAAGGCGGGTGCCAAGGTCGTCGGCGAGCGCGAGGAGGCGTTTGTCGCCCGTGAGTTCGTAGCTGCTTTGCAATGCGCCAAGAAGGCGGATGGTGATTTCGAAATTCTTGACGTAGACGTCTTTGTCGAAGGAGAGGTGAGTGTCGATATAACGGCGGTCTTCGTCGGCCTGCTGGTTCAGGCCCATCACGATCATGGTGTCGAGCGCGTCGACCTGGGTCATGAGCAGCGAGGAACCATACCAGTCAAAAGGCTGGTTGCTGAGAGGCCGCAGCTCGTCGTGCCCCCACGCGTATTGGTGGTAGCTGTTCCAGGCGTGAAGAAACTGGGCGCGGATCTGGCTTGCCATTTCCTGTTGCGAAGGGATAGGGGTGGTTTGCGGAATGGCGGAGGCGGGGATGAGGAGCAGAAGGAGGACGACGGATTGAGTCATGGCGCTCTGAGGGAGATAGTAGCGGAAGTGGATGGATGCGAGTTCAGCCGGCGATAGCGAGTTTGCGCGGTCGTCCCCCTTTGCGTCCGTTGGCGCGCGCGGATTTGCGCTTGGCCGGGCTGGTTGTGGCGCCTCCACGTCGGCCGATCTCGGCCATCCATTGCCGGGTGCCATAAATGTCGCGGAGCAGGTTGGGGACGGAATGGTCGAGATCGAGAGCGGGCCAGTGGAGCCCGGTGCCGTTGCCGGTGATCCTGACCTGGGCGATTTGCGCTTTCGTGGCGTGCCGCAGCCCCTGGATGTTCTCGACGGGGATGGCGCGGCGCTGGCCGTTGCTCAGTTTGAGGATGAGCAGGTTCAGGCCGGGACCGGGTTTGTAGTCTGCCGCGATGACGCGGGGTTCGTCGGATAGTTTTGCGGCGGCAGCGATGGCTCGATCGATTTCGGCGTCGGTGGTGAGGACTTTATGTTTGGCCATGAACGGACTCCCAGAGTGCGACGAGTTCTTCGAAATGGAGAGCCGCCGCATTCAGAATCTTTCGTACATCCGACCGTTTGGCGGTCGCGGGTCGAACGGGATTTTCCCGATCCCCAAGAGCAACATTGCCATCGGCGCGAAGATCGACGATGGCCTCCGTTTCGCCGGTAAAGCCATGAACGTGGCGAGGAGGATGGTCGTTGGAATAGACGACGAATCGGACTCCATCGAAAGTCAGCGAGCCCATGGTTTGAACAACCCAAGCCGCATGGGTTTACGATACCACACCTGCGCTCGATTTGAGCATTTGTTCGGCGTGGCGCAACGAAGTTTCGGTCACCGTGGCGCCGGAGATCATGCGCGCGATCTCTTCGGCGCGCTCCTGAGCATTCAGGAGCCGGATGGAGGTTTGGGTGCGTCGCTGCTTCTCCTGCTTCTCGATAAGGAGATGCTGATCCGCGAAAGCGGCGATCTGCGGGAGGTGGGTGACGCAAAGAACCTGCTGGACGCGGGAGAGCGCTTTGAGCTTCTGGCCGACAGCTTCGGCGGCGCGGCCACCGATGCCGATGTCGATTTCGTCGAAGACCAGGGTACGAGGGACCTGAGTCTTGCGGGCGCGGCCGCGATTGGCGCCTTCTTCGACGCTGACTTTGAGCGCGAGCAGAACGCGCGACATTTCACCGCCGGAAGCGATCTGGTCGAGGGGCTGGATCGGCTCGCCGGGATTGGTGGCAATACGGCACTCGACCGCATCCCAGCCGTGCGCGGTCCACGCAGCCCCATCTTCATTGGGCGTGACGTCGATTGAGAAGCGAGCCTTCATGGCGAGGTCGTTGATCTGCGCTTCGGCAAGCTTTTCCAGTTTTTTTGCAGCGGCAGCGCGGTCGGCAGTGACGGCACGAGCAGCTGTTTGATAAGCAGCCGCCGCCTTTTCGAGGTCCGCGCGCAGTGCCTTGAGGATTGCGTCGCGATTCTCGATTTCGGCAAGCTTGCGCGCGGCTTCTTCGCCAAAGGCGATGACCTCATTGAGGGTCGAGCCATATTTGCGTTTGAGCCGATCAAGCAGGGCGAGCCGATTTTCGATTTCGTCGAGGCGCTCCGGCGAAGCGTCGAGGCGCTCGGCATAATCGCGAACCGTGGTGCTGATGTCCTGCACGATGGCGCGCGTGGAGGCGAGCTGCTGCGCTGACTCGGCAAAGGCCCCGTCATAACGGGCGAGCTCTTCAAGGTGTTTTTGCGCGGCCTGCAGGGTCGATTCGGCAGAGACGTCGTCGTCGTAGAGAACGTTGTTGACGCTCGTAGCGGCGGCGTGGAGCTTTTCCGCATTGGCCAGAACCCGCTTCTCGGTTTCGAGGGCTTCGTCTTCGCCGGCTTCGGGGGCGGCGGACTGGATTTCGCGGGCCTGGAAGCTCCACAGGTCGGCAAGCCGGAGACGATCCTGCTCGTCATGCTCGAGCGCGGTGAGGCGCTCCTGAATGTCGCGCCAACGCGAGAAGGCATCCGATACAGCGTCCGTGGAAACAGCGCCGAAGCGGTCGAGGAGGATGCGCTGCTGGGCGGTATCGAATCCGGAGACGGTTTCCGACTGCGCGTGGACGAGGGCGAGCTCCGGAGCGAGGGCGCGGAGAACGGCGACGGTAGCCGGCTGGTTGTTCACGTAGACGCGCCCCTTCCCGTCGGCGAGGATTTCGCGACGGAGGATCACCTGGTCGCTGTCCATATCGATGCCGTTGGCTTCGAGGATGAGCGCGGCGCCAGGGGTCGATTCGAAAACGCAGGACAGAACGGCGCGGTCGGATCCGTGGCGGATCACGCCGGTCGAGGCCTTCTGGCCCATGAGCAGCGCGAGCGCGTCGACGAGGATGGATTTGCCCGCGCCGGTTTCTCCCGTCAGGAGATTGAGGCCGGGACCAAAGCCGGCGATGGCGTGATCGATGACGGCGTAGTTCTCGGCTCGGAGTTCGAGCAGCATGGGAATACAGGGTACAGGTTACAGCAGGGTTCAGTCGCTGGCGCCGGCTTACGAATGACCTGTTGCTGTTTTAGGGTTAGTAACGGTCTAATGCTCGTTATGCGGGAACCAATTCGCGTGGGTGTGGTTGGATTTGGCTTGGCGGGAAGGTTTTTCCACGCCGCCGTCGTCTCGGCGACTCCAGGTTTGGAGCTGGCCTGCGTGGTGGAGCGCAGCGGCGATGAGTCGGCCAGGGTCCATCCTCGCGTGAAGGTTGCGCGGTCGGTGGAGGAATTGCTGGCGGACGTGGGCATTCAGCTGGTGGTCATCGCGACGCCCAGCTATTCGCATTTTGAGCTCGCGCAGCAGTGCCTGCGCGAGCAGCGGCATGTGGTGGTCGACAAGCCGTTCGCGCTGAAGTCAGAGGAAGCGGCGGAGCTGATCAGAATGGCGCGAGAGCGCAGGCTGGTGCTCGCGCCGTTTCAGAATCGGCGCTGGGATGGGGATTATCAGACGGTGCGGCAGGTCATTGCCAGCGGAGAGCTGGGCCGGCTGGTCACCTACGAGTCGCACTTCGACCGTTTTCGGCCGCAGCCGCGGCCTGAAGTGTGGCGGGAGAGCGGCGGACCGGGAAGCGGAATCCTTTTCGATCTGGGGCCGCATCTGATCGATCAGGCACTGGGGTTGTTTGGGCCGCCGACGAACCTGTACGCCGACGTGCGCATCGATCGCGAAAACGGGGCGGCGGACGATGCCTTCGACCTGCGGCTCGAATACATGGCCGTTCGCCGGTTGACGGTGCTGCTGCGGTCGACCCTCACCGCGTGCATTGCCGGGCCGCGCTTCCTTCTCCATGGAACGCGCGGCAGCTTTGTGAAATGGGGCCTGGATCCACAGGAGGATCAGCTGAGAGCGGGGATGAGTTATGACGCGCCGGAGATGGGCCTGGAAGCGGAAGGAGCGTGGGGTGAGCTGCGCTCGCTGGATGGCGGTGTGCGCAGGCTTCCCACCCTGCGCGGCGACTATCGCGGCTTCTACGAAAACGTGCGCGACGCCATAGAAGGCAAGGCGGAGCTGGTGGTGAAGCCGGAGCAGGCCTGGCGGACGACGCGGCTCATCGAATTGGCCCGCGAGAGCAGCGGGCAGGGCAGGCGGCTGAGGGTGGAGCTAAGCGGACACCCGTAACGCTATTCATTCCGCAGCACCTGCATGGGTTCAACCTGAGCGGCACGGCGGGCCGGAATGAGAGCGGCCAGCAGGGCGGCGACCACCAGCAGGCCAATGCTGCCGGCGATGGCAACAGGATCGGCCGCGCTGGTTTCATACAGCAGGCTGTAGATGTAGCGGCTGGCCGCGAATGCCAGAGCGAGGCCGGCGAGGATGCCTCCAGCCACGGGAAGCGCAGCCTGGCGCGCCACAAGGGTCATGAGGCTGGATTTTTCGCAGCCGAGCGCGATGCGGATGCCGAACTCCTGCTGGCGCAGCGAGACAGAGTAGGCCAGCACGCCGTAGATTCCCAGCAAAGCGAGGAGCAAAGCCGCGGCGCCGAAGCTGGAGAGCAGAAGGGTCTGGAAGCGCTCGGTCGAAACCGAGTCGGAGACCTGCTGGTCGAGAGATTTAAGCGTGGGAATAGCAACCTGTGGATCGACCCCCCAGATCGCGCGGCGGATCGATGGCGCCAGACCGGAAGTGGCCTGGGCGCTGCGGACGAGGAAGGTGACGCGCCACCAGGGACTCTGCCAGTAGGGGATGTAAATCATCGGCGCGGCGTGATCGAGCTGGTTGATGCGGGCGTCGGCGAGGATGCCAACAACGGTGTATTTTACTGACGGATCGTTGGTCGTGAAGACGTGGCCGATGGGGTTGGTATCGGGAAAGATGGTGCGAGCAGCTTCCTGGGAAATGAGGACGTTGGTGGGGTGGTTCTTGTCGTCGAGGCCGAGGTCGCGGCCGGCGAGGAGCGGGATGCGCAGGGTGGTGGCATAGCTGGGGCTGATCCAGCGGATGTTGGCGGTCGGCTCGTGACCGGGCGGAACGGGATGATCAGGACGCAGGACATCGTCAATCCAGGTATCGCCGCCGAGGGGGAGCTCGGAAATCATGGCGACGGACTGCACGCCGGGGATCTGGGCGAGGGCGGCGAGAGCGCGGTCATTGAAGGCAGCGCGCGCTGCGCCAGTTTTGTCGGTGGTGTCTCCATATTGCGGCGCGTAGAGAAAGGCGCGGGCGATGGTGATGCGGCTGGAGTCGAAATTGCGATTCTGGTTGAGCAGCGTAGAGAAGCTGCGGACGAGCAGGCCGGTGACGACCAGCAGCGCGACGGTGCAGGCGACTTCGGCGGCGACCAGCAGATGGCGGGTGCGCCGGCTTTCGCGTCCCGTAGAAATGCGAACGGAACTGGTTTGCATGGCCGACTGCGGATCGACGCGCATGGAGCGGAGCGCGGGGAGCAGTCCGAAGAAGAGCGCGGTAAGGATGGAGAGGCCAGCCGCAGCGACGAGGACAGGCCAGGAGACGTGGATGGCGTTGAGGCGCGGGAGGTCCTGAGGCGCGGCGGCGATGAAGAGCCGGACGCCGGCGAAAGAAAGCAGGATGCCCAATGTACCCCCGATGAGGGCGAGGACGAGGGAGTCAGCGAGAGCGGACCAGACGAGCCGATCGCGGCCTGCGCCAAGTGCGGCGCGCACGGCGAGTTCGCGCTCGCGAGAGACGGCGCGGGCCAGCTGCAGATTGGCGAGGTTGACACAGCCGATGAGCAGGATGGCTCCGACAGCGGCGAGGAGCAGCCACAGCGCAGTGCTGACGTGTCCGGCGACGTCGACGATGAGGGGAATCACGAGCACGGTGGGATTGGTGTGGAGGTGGCGGGCCTTGTTGAAGGCGGACTGGATGGTGGCCAGCTCGGTTTGCGCCCGCTGCGGCGAGATGCCGACGCGGAGGCGGCCGATGGCCATGAAGTTGTAATCGCCTTCGTCATCTAACTGGTTGGGATCGATGACCAGCGGATGGAATATCTCGTAGGGTTCCTCGGCGCTCTGCGCGGTGGTCGAGTACATCTCTGTGACGCGGGGAAAGGAGAATCCCTGCGGCAGAACGCCGACGACGGTTTCCGGCGTGCCGCCGCTGCGAATGGTCTGACCGATGGCGGCAGGATCGCCGTGGAAGTAGCGCTGCCACGCGTTCCAGGAGAGGATAACCACTTTTTCGTGGCCGTCAGTGGCCTCGATGGGGAGAAAGGCGCGGCCGAGGACGGGGTGGACGCCGAGAACGTCGAAGAAATTGGGTTCGACGTCCATGCCGCTCACGATTTCGGGGTGATCGGTGGCCACGGAGATGCTGAAGCCGTGGTTTTGCAGGAGGGAGACGCCGGAGAAGGTTTTGGTGTTGGCCTGCCAGTTGAGGAAGTGATTGATATTGTCGGGCAGGGGGCTCGAAGCGAGCTCGGGCAGGTACTCGCGCAGCATGACGAGGCGGCCGGGATCGGGGAAGGCGAAGGGTTTGAGCAGGACCGAGTTGACGACCGAAAAGATGGAGGTGACAGCGCCGATGCCGAGAGCGAGGGTGAGGATGGCGGTGAGCGCGAATCCCGGCGATTTGCGGAGGGTGCGGGCGCTGAAGCGCAGGTCGTGCAGGAAGTTTGGCATGAAGACCTCGGATGGTGTCAGTGAGGTATGGAGCACATGATCTGCCAAAAAACAGGGAAGAGGCAACAGGGAACAGGGAATAAATAGCGGCAAATCAGGAATAAGGAAAACAAAGTGGTGTCCGGCAGTGGACGAAGGTGTTCGGTTGTGAACGCCGGGGCGCCGGGCGCCCAGCACTGAAGGCGGTAGAATGCGCCCATGCCGAAACAGCATTTTTACTTCAAGCTGATTCCGCCGCGGCCGACCTTTGCGATGGATGCGAATGCGGAAGAACTGGCTCTCATGAAGAAGCATTCGGAGTATTGCGGGGAGCAGTTCCGGGCGGGGAGGCTGTTGCTGTATGGTCCCGTGCTGGCGCGGGACGGGGCGTTCGGCGTCGGCATTCTTGAAGTGGAGAACGAAGCCGAGGCGCGCGAGTTTGGGGAGAACGATCCTTCCGTGCTGGCCGGGATGAACCGCTTCGAACTTGCCCCAATGCGGCTCGGCGCCAGTCAGGCCTCAGGCGACAGGCCGTAGAAAAGCATATACGGTGCGGACCCGGGGGCACCCGGCTGCGATCAAGGTTGCGGAAACCATCTGTTCGTTTCCGGAAGGATTTTGCCGAAAGCGGACAGCGGCCGGCTCCGATTATGGCTGGCAGACCAGGCGCGCATCCTCGGAACGGTTCCAGAGCTTTTCGACGTCGCGCAGGGAGGCGGTAGCGATTTTCATCTGGAACGGCTTTTTCGCGGACTCCTGAAGAATGGCGCGTAGAGACTCGAAGATTTTCTCCATGGAGACACTGCCAAATCCGCTGCCGAGGAGCTCGAGCCCCGAGCTGCGCAGCGTGGCTGCGTGCAGGCTGATGGTGGGGCCGGCACTGTTGCCGATCTGGATGTAGCGAAGGCGTCCGGCGGCGTGGTCGAGGCCTTTTTGCACGACGGCGGCGAGGAGAGCTTCGGCAGGAGGACCCCATAAGTAGTCGAGGACGACGTCCAGTCCCAGGTTGAGTTCGGCGCGAAAGGCGGCGATGAGAGCTTCGCGATCCTGGTTGAGGGAAATGGTGGCGTCCGCGCCGAGGGGCCTGGTTTCTTCGAGGGCCTGAGGATTGCGGCCGGCGGCGACGACGCGTTTTGCGCCGAAACGTTTGGCGATCTGCACGGCGAGGTGGCCGGCGCAGCCGGTAGCGCCGAGAATGAGGATGCTTTCGCCGGCGACGAAATGAGCGCGATGTGCGAGGGCGGCCCAGGAAGACATGGCGGGATTGATCATGGCGGCGACGATGACGTCGTCGAGATTGGCGGGCAGAGGCGTGCACATGGCGCGCCTCGAAATCGAGCGCTCGGCGAAGGTTCCGTACGGAGGATGCGATGCGCCGAACAGGACGCGGGTTCCGTCGGGGGTGCGTCCAACGCCATCGACGCCAGGAATCAAGGGCAGCTGGCCGGTACTGCCGTAGTGCGCTCCTTTGGCCAGAGACTTGACGATGGGATGGAGTCCGGCCGCGGTGACGTCGATGAGGACTTCATCGGCGGAGGGAACGGGGTCGGGGAAGGTTTCGTAACGGGGCGGCTGATCGTAGGAATGGACGACGGCGGCGTTCATATTGAGGTCTCCGAAATACTGTACTGGATTCTGCGCACGCCGCATCGGTGCGGGGACGCGGTGCGGAATTGGCTTAAGCTTGGCATATGGCCAAAAAACGCATGGACGCGAAAGCGGCGGCGCGGGAACGGTTTGAAGCAGAGCGGGCAGGACTGATCGAGCTGAGTCATCGGATCCATGCGGATCCCGAGCTCGGGTTTGAAGAGGAGCGGGCCTCGACGTGGTTGTGCGAGTCCCTCGATGCTGTGGGGTTCGAAGTGGAGCAGGGGATCTGCGATCTGCCGACGGCGTTTCGGGCGACGGTGGGATCGGGACCGCTGCACATCGGAATCTGCGCCGAATACGACTCGCTGCCGGGGATTGGGCATGCGTGCGGACACAACATCATTGCCGCGTCCGCGGTGGGCGCGGCGGTGGCAGCGGCAAAGGTGGCCGATGAAGTGGGGCTGACCATCAGCGTGATCGGAACGCCTGCGGAAGAAGTGGGCAATGCCAGCGGGAAGATTCTCATGCTGGAGCGGGGCGGCTTCGATGGGATTCACGCCGCCATGATGGTGCATCCTGCGCCGTTCGACATGCTGCGGGCGAAAATTATCGCGGCGTCGATGTTTGAGGTGCAGTGCACGGGCAAGGAGTCGCACGCGTCGGCATTTCCAGAGCTCGGCGTGAATGCAGCCGACGCGCTGACCATCGCGCAGACCGCGCTGGGATTGCTGCGGCAGCATATTCGCTCCACGGATCGAATCCATGGGATCGTGACCAACGGCGGCGCGGCGCCGAATGTGGTTCCGGCGCACACTTCGGCGAAATACATCATTCGGTCGGAAACGCTGGATCAGCTGGCCGAGCTGCGGCCGAAGGTTTATCGCTGCTTTGAGGCCGGCGGCCTGGCCACGGGCGCGAAGGTGCAGATCACGGGCGGCGACAAGCCGTATGCCGAGATGCTGCACGATGACGATATGGCGGCGTTGTATCGCGCGAATTCGGAGGCGCTCGGGCGGCCATTTCCGAATCTGGGGGAGTGGGAGACGCGGCCGACGGGATCGACGGATATGGGGAATGTCTCACGGGCGATGCCGTCGATCCATCCGATGATCGGGATCAATTCGCTGCCGGCGGTCAATCATCAGCCGGAGTTCACGGCGCACTGCGTGACCGCGGATGCGGACGAGGCGCTGATCGACGGCGCGCTGGCGATGGCCTGGACCTGCGTGGATCTCGCGAAGAACGCTGGGGTCCGGGAGCGGCTGATCGCCGGGCGGTGAGAGGTCCTCAATGCGCGGTTCAATGTTCCCCGTAACCGTTCGAACGCCGATAGCTACGATTCCCCGCCGGTGGAGTTGCGCCCTGTGGGCGGCTGTGGTATCACAGAAACAGTTCAAGTTTGCTCCACAAGAGCGAGCCTGAATTTCATGCAGAGTGGCTGAGGGACGGGCCCTGTGACGCCACGACAACCGGCCTGAGCAATTCGGGACATCGGTGTCAACTCTCGCTCGCCGTGAGGCGGGGAACATGAGATTCGGGGTGCAGGCTGTAACGCATCTCGCGCAATCCTCAGTAGTGCCGCAGTAGCGAAGTACGACGTCACGTGCCCGTATTATTTGCCGACGCCGCTCTCAGAAAACGAGGGCTGGAATGGCTGCTGCTTACGAACTGCGCTGTCGGGAATGCGGCAAGCGCTACGCCAATGCGCCGCTGTCGATCTGCGACGAGTGCTTTTCTCCGCTGGAAATCGCGATCGATCTGGATGCCGCGCGGAGCACGTTTACGCGCGAAGCCATCGCGGACGGGCCGTCGAGCATGTGGCGCTACCAGGCGCTGCTGCCAGTGCCCGATGACTACGTGCCGACCACGCCGGCCGGCTGGACGCCGCTGCTGCGGGCGCCACGGCTAGCGGAGCGGATTGGCGCGCGGAATCTCTGGATCAAGAACGACGCCGTATGCATGCCGACGCTGAGCTTTAAGGATCGCGTGGTGGCGGTGGCGCTGGCGAATGCGCGGACGTTTGGGTTCGACACAGTCGGCTGCTCGTCGACGGGGAACCTGGCGAATGCTGTAGCAGCGCAGGCGGCACGCCTGGGATTGAAGACCTACATTCTGGTTCCCGCGGATCTGGAAGCGGCGAAGATTCTGAACACGCAGGTGTACGGCGCGACCCTGGTGCGGATCGACGGCAACTACGACCACGTGAACCGGCTGTGCTCGCAGATTGCGGATCGTTACAACTGGGGATTCGTCAACGTGAACCTGCGGCCGTACTACGCCGAAGGTTCGAAGACGGTGGGCTTCGAGATCGCGGAGCAGTTGGGCTGGCGGCTGCCGGATAACGTGGTGGTGCCGATGGCGGGCGGATCGCTGATCGTGAAAATCCGCAAGGCGTTCAAGGAACTCATCGCGCTGGGGATGGTCGAGGAGAAGGAAGTGCGCTTCTTCGGCGCACAGGCGACCGGGTGCTCGCCGATCGCGACGGCGGTGAAGAACGGCGCCGACGCGATTGAGCCGCAGCGTCCGGCGACGATTGCACGGTCCCTGGCGATCGGGAACCCGGCGGACGGAATCTACGCGACGCGTGCGATCCGCGAGAGCGGGGGCTGGGCTGAGGACGTATCGGACGTGGAAATTGTGTCGGCGATCCAGGAACTGGCGGAGACAGAAGGCGTGTTTACCGAGACGGCGGGCGGCGTGACGACGGCGGTGACGGCGCGGCTGTATGCGCACGGGCGAATACATCCCGACGATCTGACGGTGGCGTGCATTACGGGCAATGGCCTCAAGACGACCGATGTTTTGCAAGGAGCGTACGAGCAACATGCGGCGATTCGTCCGCGGCTGGGGGACTTCGAAACGTACATCGCGGATCGCAAGGAAGAGAGCGAGCTGGAACTGGGAGGGGCCTATGTCGGTTAGGGTATTGCTGCCGAATGCGTTTCAGAAGCACACCAACGGGACGCGGGAGATTCAATCGAGCGCGGGGAATTTGCCGGCGCTGATCACCGAGATCGAGACGACCTTTCCAGCGCTGAAGACGCATTTGCGCGATGAGAGCGGGCAGGTGCGGAAGTTCATCAACTTTTATGTGAACGAGGAAGACATCCGGTTTCTGGGAAACGAGCAGTATGCGTTCCAGGATGGAGATGAAGTGCTGGTCATCCCCTCGATCGCCGGGGGGTCCTGGCCGGACGGGCAGGCGCGCTTCGCGCATGGCCCTGACCGGGGCGTGTGCCACTGCTGCTCCTATTGCGGGCAGGAAGAGTGCGTCTGCGGGGATTAGAACGGGTCCCCACGAGACCCGCTCCGAAGCCGCTCATTTCTTCGTCAGGTTGATGGCGGGAATTTTCTCATCCCGCACCAGCTTGTTGAACTGCTCAATGCCCGTGGTCTCGACCTGGCGGAGATGGTCCAGTTGCGACTGCAGCTGACCCGACAGCTCATCGAAAACCTGGTACGACTGCGCAGTGGGCGCAACGTCCGTGTCTTCCACGACGTTCTCCACTGAGGCGAGCTTGTTGTTCAGCTTGATGGGGAAGTTGAGTGCATCCTCATCGGCCTTGAGTTTCGTCTGGTAGATGTTTTCTTCGATCGCAGTCAGCTGATCGGTCAGCTGCTTCGCGCTGTTCTTTACCTTCTCGTTTGAGCTGGTCAGATAAGGTTTCAGCTGTTCGGTGGCAGCGCGAATCCCCACCACGCTGCTGTTTGCCTCCGAGACGCGGTCGCGGATTTTCAGCGCCAACTCCAGCTGCTTGTCGAAGTCCTCTGGAGTCGTGGGAGCGCGCGGATCCTTCACCACCGTGAAATCCTGCGATTCGGTTTTGCCGTCGACCACCAGCTCTACCTTGTAACTGCCCGGCGCCGCGAGTGGTCCGCGCAACGACCCATCCCACATCAGCAGTCCTGGAAATCCAGTAGCGTCGTCGTAGCGCAAATCCCACACATACCGATTCAGTCCCTCCGCGGCCGGGGCCAGTTGCGCGCGACGGCGATCTTCGTCATCGGGATCCGGCTTCTCCTGCTCCGGCTTGGGCTTGCTGGAAACTTCGCGCACCAGCTTGCCGGACGCGGTGAGGAAGCGCAGCTTCACTTCGCCCTCCGGCTTCGCTTTCAGGTAGTAGTAAATCGTCGCGCCCCTCGCGGGATTCTGCCCCGCCGAAGGATTGCGCCCGCCGCCAAACCCGCCGCCGCCAGAAATGCGAATCGAGCGTTTCACGGGGAAGAGCACCACCTCCTTCGTGCGCTGGAAGTTTGCCGGATTCAGCGCCCGCACCAGCGGCATGTCGTCGAGCACGTAGAAGCTCCGACCCTGGGTCGCGAGCACCATATCGTCCTGTTCTTTCTGGAAAGTGATGTCGGTGACCGGGACCGCAGGCAGGTTCAGCTGGAAGGGCAGCCATGTGCCGCCGTCGTCGTAAGAGATGTAAAGATGGGATTCGGTGCCGGCGAACACCAGACCCTTCTGGTTCGGATCCGGACGGATGGAACGTGTGAAGTCATCGGCGGGAATGCCATTGACGATCTTCGTCCAGCTCCTTCCGTAATCCGTGGTCTTGTAGAGGAAGGGATGAAAATCGTCGGAGAGGTACATGGTGGCCGCAACGTAGGCTGTGCCCGCGTCAAACGGTGACGCCGCGATGCAGTTGATGCGAATCCACTCCGGCATATCTTTCGGCGTGACATTCTGCCAGGTCTTGCCATCGTCCTGGGTCACGTGGATCAGCCCATCATCGGACCCAACCCAGATCACGCCGGCTTTCACCGGGGATTCGTCGATCGTGAAAATCGTGTCGTAATACTCGACCGCCGTGTTGTCCTTCGTGATCGACCCGCCTGACGGCCCCTGCTTCGACTTGTCGTTGCGTGTCAGGTCGGGGCTCATGGCCGTCCAGTGCTGGCCTTCGTCGGTGGTCGCCAGCAGAACGTTGGCGCCGGCATACAGACGATGCGGATCGTGAAGCGAAAACAGAAGCGGAAAACTCCACTGGAAGCGATACTTCATCGCTTCGACGCCCGAGCCCATGGGATTATCCGGCCACGCGTTGATGTCCCGCTCCGACGCGGTCTTCGTGTCGTAGCGCGTGAGCAGGCCGTCATACGAACCTGCATAAACGAAATTTGAGTTCAGAGGGTCGGCAACCACCCACCCGCTCTCGCCTCCGCCCACCTCGTGGAAATCGCTGGCGGTAATCGCTCCGGAGTTGCTCTGGTTGACGATGGCAACCGTGGAGTTGTCCTGCTGTGCACCGTAAATATGAAACGGAAAATCGTTGTCCACCGAGACGCGATAGAACTGCGCCGTCGGCTGATTGTCCTCCGTGCTCCAGCTCTTGCCGCCGTCAAAGGTGATCTGGGCGCCACCATCGCTCGACTCGATCCACCGTTTCGGATCCTCCGGAGCAATCCACATGTCGTGATTGTCACCGTGCTGGTTACGAATCGAGGTGAAATTCCTGCCGCCATCCGTAGACTGGAACAACTCGGTGTTAACTGCGTACACCGTGTTCTCGTCCTTCGGATCGGCAAAGATCTGCGAGTAATACCAGGCGCGCTGTTTGATGGAGTTCTCGCCGTTGAGCTTCTTCCAGGTTTTGCCCGCGTCGTCGGAGCGGAAGATGCCTCCATCCTGCGCCTCGATCAGCGCCCACACGCGGTCCGGATTCACCGGCGAAACCGTCACGCCGATCCGCCCCAGCACGCCTTTGGGCAGGCCGGGATTATGAGTCAACTCGGTCCACGTGTCGCCGCCATCCGCCGACTTCCAGATGCCGCTGTCCGGCCCGCCGCTCTCAAAGGTCCACGGTTTGCGAATGACCTGCCAGAACGCGGCATACAAGACCCGAGGATTGGCGGCGTCCATCGCCAGGTCGATCGCGCCCGCCTTGTCGCTCTTGAACAGCACCTTCTGCCACGTCTTGCCCCCGTCCTTTGAGCGGAACACGCCGCGCTCGGCGTTGGGCCCAGCCATGTGCCCCAGCGCCGCGACATAGACCAGGTTGGGATCCCGCGGATCGATGCGAATCTGCCCAATCTGTTCGGTGTCCTCGAGGCCAACATGGGTCCAGGTCTTCCCCGCATCGAGCGATTTGTAGACGCCGTCACCATGGGACGCGTTGCCGCGAATCGCGCTCTCGCCCGTGCCCACATAAATCACGTTGTGATCCGAGTCCGCCACGGCAATGGAGCCGATCGATCCCAAGTCAATTTGGCCGTCCGTGATCGGCCGCCAGACATGCCCGCCATCGGTCGTCTTGAAAACACCGCCCCCTGTCCCGCCGAAGTAATAGACCAGCGGCTCACCCGGCACGCCCACCACCGCGTCCACGCGCCCGCCACGGAAGGGGCCAACCAGCCGAAGCTTTAAGGCAGAGAAACCGGCGGCCGGACCGGACTCTTTCGCAGCACCCGGGACTGGAGCCGCAGGTGCTGCCGACTCCTGCGCAGCGGCGGCTAGCGCGAAGCTGCCGGCGGCGACTGCGAGCAGGAAAATGCGAAAGGCAGAACAATATGTCGTAGCAGAAATGGTTCGGGACAGGCGCACGAGAAGACGCTCCTTATATTGGCTGGGGAAAAGCGACTACGAAGGATACATCAGAATGTGGCGCCCGTAACGCCCGCGGCCGCGTCCCGTGAAAAAGGCGTTGGCCGCTGCACAAAATGGTCCTGGTCAATCCCCTGGTCAGCTGTTGTCGGAGGGGTAGTCGCGATTGAAGGGGAAAACCAGCTCCTCAATCGAGGCGACGGCGTTGCCGTTGAGCGTCGCGGGATGGAATTTCCAGGATTTCACCGTGTTCAGCACGATCTGATCCAGATTGTTGCCCAGGCCCTGGACGAGCTTCTCGTCGGTGACTTCCCCCAGGGGGCTGATGGTTACGTTGACGATGATCTTTTGCTCGACGGCGGGAAGAAGCGAGCGGTCTGTCACACTGGGGTGAGGAAAGTACGTCGGAAACGCCGGCTCAGCGTCGTCGGTACCGGAGCCGAATCCCGGACTCTGCTGCTGCTGGGGCGAGGGGTTGCCGGACTGGGCCAGGCGGCTCTGCGCGGGAGCAGCCTTTTGAAGCACGCGTGGCTGGCGCAGGCGAATGGGGTTTTCGATGAGCGTGTTTTTGGGGACCGGAATCGGCGACGGCAGCAACTTCTTGCTGTGTTCGGCCAGCTCCGCCGGCGTCGTCGTCCCCATGTTGCCAGTCCAGTAGAGCGCGGCGGTGCAACAACGGCTCTCGTGGTAGATGGGGCGCACTTTTCCCCAATGCAGCGTGAACAGGAAGGCCACGCCGAAGATCGCGGCGTGGGTGACGAGCGAGAGCAGAACGCCAGTCTGGCGCCGCTGTTGCATCGTGCCTGGGGAGAAGATCACGCGGGCTCCTGTTGCTCCAGTTCGACGTTCCGGCTGGATAATATGTTACCTGTCCGGGAAAATTACTGCGGGAGTCGACTGCGATGGCGTGGGCCGAGACGTTCCACTGCGATGTATGCAACAAGGCGAAACGCGAGGAATCCGAAGACTGGTGGCTGGCCTGGACGGAGACCCTGTCTCCGGCGGAGGGCGAGCCGGAACAGGCCGTGATTAAGGTCACGCCGTGGCACGGGTTCCTGGCGCACTCCGCCGATGTTCAGCATTTGTGCGGCGCGCGGTGCGTGCACACCATCATGGATCGCTGGATCCTGGCGAAGTAGCGCGCTTTGCGGCCCATTTCCGGTCAGTTGGTATAGATCCGCACGTAATCCACCAGCATGGTGGACGGGAAGACGGTGCTCGAGTTGGGGCTGCCCGGCCACGTGCCGCCCACGGCGAGGTTCAGGATGATGAACATCGGTCCCTGATCGAACGGCCACGTGCCCGAGATGCCGGTGGGGGTGAAGGTCTCGTAGATGTTGGTGGGGCTATCGATGTAGAACTGGACCTGTCCTTTACTCCAGATCATGCCGTAGGTATGCCAGGCGGCGGCCGAGAATCCTGTAGCGGTGTAAGGCGCGCCGCCGTTGAGGTTGGTGCCGTGCACCGAGGACTGCACCCAGTCGTAACCGGGGCCCGTGCCGTTGATCGGCGGATTGCTGCCGTCGATGTGCTCCATGATGTCGGATTCGCCGCAGGCCGGCCATGGATTGATGGTGATGTTGTCTCCCAGCAGCCAGAAGGCGGGCCACATGCCCTGGGACTCCGGCAGCATCATGCGAGCTTCGATCCGGCCGTACTGGAAGCTGAACATGCCCTGGGATTTGAGGCGCGCCGAGGTGTAGACGGTGCCGGAGGGGTTCTCTGCGACGACGTGGAGGTAGCCGTCCGTCGCGCCAACGTACGCGTTGGGGCTGGTGGGATCGCAGGGACTGGTCGTGGAACCCCAGGCGCAGTAGGTTTCCAGCTCACTGTTGCCGCAGCAGTCGGTGCCGGTGTCGTAGGTCCAGGTGGAGGGGCTGGGCTGGACGTAGGCGGACGATCCGGCGCCCGTGTTGGTGAACTCATCGCTCCAGACCAGCGTGCCCGACGCAATGTTGGCGGAGAAGGCCTGAGTCCCGACAGCACTGCTGGTGTAGCCGGAAGCCGTGGCGATGGCGTTGAGGGTGAGGTTGGACGCCACCAGAAACGGCGCGATGTACTGGGGTGAGGAAGTGGTAGGCGTTGTGCCATCGATGGTGTAGTGAATGGTTGCGCCCGAGGTCGCGTCGCTGAGCGTGACAATGACCGCGCCATTCTGGGCCGCGGTCGTGGCGATGGTGGGAGTAGCGGCGGGTTGGGCCGGGGGGGTACCGCCTCCACCGCCCGTGCTGCCGGAACCACCGCCGCTGCAACCGGCGACGGTTGCAATCCCGAGGAGAAGCGCGGCGGCGCAGCAGGGAAAGGTCGCGGAAAATTGCCTGGCTTTGGTCAGCATTGCCGATCGGGTACACACTCCATTTTTCATGGTGATCGCCTGAGTCTCCTGCGCTGGAGTCGCTGCGCGTGGCGCGCACGTCCGTCCACCAATGTACTGCTTTGCGGTTGGGGGCTCAAAGGGGAATCAAGCGCGCCAGGGTACCTCTGGTAAGCTGGCGCAATGCCCAGCCCCTTCCGCAGCCTGAGCTCGCGGCAGCGACACGCGTTTGCGGCGTGCTTCCTGGGCTGGTCGCTCGATGCCTTCGACTATTTCATCCTGGTCTTTTGCGTTTCCGCCGTCGCCGCGGATTTTCGCGTGGCTCGGTCAGAAGTGGTGGAAGCCCTCGCGCTGACCCTGGCCTTCCGGCCGGTGGGCGCCTTCTTATTCGGCGTGATGGCGGACCGGTTCGGGCGTCGGCCAACGCTGATGTTCAACATCGCGTGCTACTCCTTGCTGGAACTGTCGTGCGCGTTTGCCGGATCGATGCACACCCTGCTGGTGCTGCGGGCGCTGTTCGGCATCGCCATGGGCGGGGAATGGGGCGTGGGTGCGGCGCTGGCGTTCGAGACGCTGCCGAAGGAAAATCGGGGATTCTTTTCCGGCCTGCTGCAGGAGGGATATGCGGTGGGCTATCTGGTGGCCGCCGCGGCGTATGCGCTGCTGTTCCCGTGGTTCTCACATTTCACCTGGCACGGGCACGATTTTGGATGGCGAGGGATGTTTCTGGTGGGCGCGGTTCCGGCGCTGCTCATCTTTTACATCGGCGGCAAAGTGGAGGAATCGCCGGTATGGCGCGAGCGCGGCGAGCTGGAAGAGCGGACCCTTCCGAAGGTCGGCCTGCGCAAGGGGCTGTTGCAATACGCGGGGACATTTGTATTCCTGGTGCTGTTGATGACCGGGTTCAATGCGTTCTCGCACGGGACGCAGGATTTGTATCCGACCTTTTTGCAAAAGGACCATGGATTCTCAGCGCAACTGACGGGAGCGATTGCGATTTTGTACAACGTGGGCGCCCTGGCGGGCGGCATGTTTTTCGGCAGCCTGTCGGAGCGGATCGGGCGCAAGCGGGCGATCATTCTGGCGGCGCTGTTGGCTCTGCCGGTGATCCCGCTGTATGCGCTGTCGCACTCGGTGGTGGCGCTGGCCGGTGGCGCGTTCGCAATGCAGTTCATGGTGCAGGGCGCTTGGGGCGTGGTTCCGGCGTGGTTGAGCGAGCTGTCGCCGGGACCGGTGCGGGCGACGTTTCCGGGACTGGCGTATCAGCTGGGCAATCTGATTTCTTCGCAGAACAACGAGATTCAGTCAAAGGCCGCCGAGCATTTCGGCCGCGGATACGGGTGGGTGCTGGCAGTGACGGTGGCGATTGTGGCCTGCTATCTGGCGTTGGTGGCGGCGTTCGGCCGCGAGTCACGAGGTGCGGATTTGACCGCGACTTGAAGCCCAAGAGCCTGGTTCGTAATTTACCGAGCTTGTTGGGCTCGCTTTAAGAGGACGGCCTCAGCAGCGCGCAGGTCTTCTTCGGTATCGACCCCGATCGTGTCGCTGGGGGCGGCGGCGACATGGATGGGGATGCCGTTGTCGAGCAGACGGAGCTGTTCGAGGCGCTCGACCCGCTCCAGCCAGGAAGGCGGAAGGGCGGCGAACTGGTCGAGGGCCGCTTTGCGATAAGCGTAGACGCCGAGGTGCTTGCGGTAGCCGACGAATCCGCCGTCGCGATCGAACGGAATGGTGGCGCGAGAAAAGTAGAGGGCGCGATCATCGTCGGCGGTCACGACTTTGACGGCGTTGGGATTGTGGATGTCGCCGGCGGGGCAGCGCACGGCGAGGGTTGTGACCTGAACCTCGGGCCGCTCGAAGAGCTGCAGCAGAGGCATGAAGTGCTGCGGGGTGAGGAGCGGCTCGTCGCCCTGGATGTTGACGTAGATGTCGGCGGGAATAGACTGCGCGACGGCGTAAACGCGGTCCGTGCCGCTGGGGCAATCCTCGGGCGTGAAGACGGCGGGCAGCGAGTGGGCCTGGGCGAAGTTGAGGACTTCGTCGGAGTCCGTGGCGATGAGCACCTGATCGAGGAGCGGGCAGGCACGTGCGGCGCGATAGACCCAGGCGATCATTGGCTCGCCGGCAATCTCGCGGAGGACCTTGCGGGGCAGGCGCGTGGAGCCGAGTCGTGCGGGGATGACGGCGAGTACGTGGCCGAGCGTGGAGGGCAAAGGCAAATCCTCAGGAGATAGTGTATCTGCGGTAGATCACCCATCCGGGCGGTTGCGCTGGCGCGGGGTGGGACGGTAGTGTGATCGGTGGAGAAAGCATGGCATCCGAGACGACCATCAGCCCGAATCTAGATTCCATTCTGCGGGAACACCGGGTGTTTCCGCCGCCGGAGGAGTTCGCGCGGCGGGCGCACATCAAGAGCCTGGCCGAATACCAGAGGATGTATCAGCGGTCGGTGCAGGATCCGGAGGGATTCTGGGCGGAGGCTGCCCAGGAGCTGCACTGGTTTGCGCCGTGGACGAAGGTGCTGGATTGGATTTTGCCGTGGGCGAAATGGTTCGTGGGCGGCAAAATCAACCTTTGTTACAACTGCGTGGACCGGCACGTGGCCAACGGGCGCGCGGAGAAGACGGCCATCCTGTGGGAAGGCGAGCCGGGCGAGATTCGGCGGCTGACCTTCCGCGAGCTGCATGGCGAGGTGCAGCGGTTTGCGAATGCGCTGAAGAGCCTCGGGATCAAAAAGGGCGATCGGGTCGCGGTGTACATGGGCATGACGCCGGAGCTGGCCATAGCGCTGCTGGCTTGTGCGCGGATTGGCGCGGTGCACTCGGTGATCTTTGGCGGATTTGCGGCGCAATGCAATTGTGGATCGGGTGAACGATTCGCAGTGCGTGGCGATCCTGACCCAGGACACCTCGTACCGACGCGGCAACGAAGTGAAGCTGAAGGCGACCGTGGATGAGGCGATCGCACAATGTCCCACGGTCAGGAATGTGGTGGTGTACCGGCGTTCTGGCTCGGAGATTGCGATGCAGGCGGGTCGCGACCACTGGTGGCATGAGCTGACGGCGAAGGCCGATGCGGAGTGTCCGGCGGAGGAACTGGATTCCGAGGATCCGCTGTACATCCTCTATACGTCGGGAACGACGGGAAAACCGAAGGGCCTGGTGCACACGACGGGCGGCTACTCGGTGCACACGTATCTGACCAGCAAGTACATCTTCGATCTGCGGGAAGACGACATTTACTGGTGCACGGCGGACATCGGTTGGGTTACGGGGCACTCGTACGTCGTGTACGGGATTCTGCAGAATGGCGCGACGACGCTGATGTATGAGGGCGCGCCGAATCATCCGCAGATGGACCGTTTCTGGAAGATTATCGATGACCATAAAGTGACGGTTTTCTATACGGCGCCAACGGCGATCCGGGCGTTCATCAAGTGGGGCGACGAGTATCCGGCGAAGCATGACCTGAGCACGCTGCGGTTGCTGGGGACGGTGGGCGAGCCGATCAATCCAGAGGCGTGGATCTGGTACCGGGAAGTGATCGGGCGCGGGCGATGTCCGATTGTGGATACGTGGTGGCAGACGGAGACAGGCGGGATCATGATCTCGCCGATTCCGGGCGCGGTTGCGGCGAAGCCGGGGTCGGCAACACGGCCGTTCTTCGGAATTGTGCCGGAGGTGGTGACAAAAGAGGGGCAGCCGGTTCCGGCCGGCCAGGGCGGATTGCTGGTGATCCGGAAACCGTGGCCGGGGATGGCGCGGACGATCTGGGGCGATCCGGATCGGTATGTGAAGCAGTATTGGTCCGACGTTGCGGGATCGTATTTCACCGGCGACGGCGCGCGCATGGACGAGGACGGATATTTCTGGCTGATGGGGCGCGTGGACGATGTGATCAACGTGAGCGGGCATCGGCTGGGAACCATGGAAGTGGAGTCGGCTCTGGTGGCGCATCCCAAGGTGGCCGAAGCGGCGGTGGTGGGGCGTCCCGACGAGTTGAAGGGGCAGGCGATTGCGGCGTTTGTGACGCTCGAGGGCGGGTTCACGCCGACCAAAGAAACGAAGGACGAATTGCGGGCGTGGGTGGCGAAGGAAATTGGGGCGCTGGCGCGGCCCGACGATATTCGGTTCACAGACCAGCTGCCGAAGACGCGGTCGGGCAAGATCATGCGGCGGCTGCTGCGGGAGATGGCGACACACGGAGAGATCAAGGGCGACGTGACGACGCTGGAAGATTTCAGCGTAATTGCGAAGCTGCGGGAGCAGGAGGAGTGACGAAGCCTGTAGCCTGTAGCCCGAAGCTGGTTGGTGAGGGCGTTACTTATGTGCGGGTGTACCCCACCCCCCTCCCCCCCAGGGAAAATGCTGCGGGCCTGCAACGAATATGATTCTGCAGGGTTTAAGTAAAATGTTGGAAAGCCCGATAACATCGCGGGCTTCTCTACGTATTTGAATCGAGAACAGTTGTAACACGGCCATGTTTGTAACAAAGGCGGCCGTGTGTGTGACAGAGACGGCCGCGTCTGTGACAAAGGCGGCTGTGTTTGTGACAAAGGCGGCTGGATCGAAGAACAGAGTGGTGGCACATCGTACACGGGTGGCTGGATAACAGCGACGGAATCCATCGGTAGGCGCTCTCCTCTCCAAAACAGAAAAGCCTCGCGGGAGCGAGGCATTTTCTTTTCTTACTCTATAAGTTCAGAATATCACATGGAGAGAATTAATCCGCCAAAATTCTTTGAGGGTATAAAGATGTAAGTAGTGTGAAATGTGATGTTATTACTTTGGATTTCTGGGTCCGCTCTTGACAAGTTTTCCACATTTGGGGTTTTGGGGAGATTTTGGAAAATTTGGGCGGAGGGCGGGGGTTCGGTCGCGGCCGGGTGCCAGTTCCTGGCACACGGCACACGGACGCGACCGAACCATGGAAGGCGCCGCGCGCCGCTTTTTTGAATGGCCGGACTGAAGCCGGGCCCTGATAGGAACCTGATCGCGGCAATCTCGAGAGGTCGGCTACGAACCTCGCTTCTCGCGGCGATCCTGGGTTGTCTGACACGAGCCTCGGCACGGCAGAGCCCGCAGGGGCTGAAGCCCGATCTAGTTTGGGGCTGTTACGGCCCGACTAAAGTCGGGCCCTGATACGAACCTGATCGGAGCTTCTCTGCGGAGCGGATGCGCATAGGGGAACGATTTGTACGATTCGGATTCTTGTCGGCCGCTGCGCGAGCGAGGAAACCATTCCCCAGCGGCTAAAGCCGAGTTCATTTTGCGGCTTTGACGGCACGGCTGAAAGCCGTGCCCCTTCAAAGAACCGAGTTCTCCCGCAAGGTGTGAGGTGGTGCTCTGCAACGTTCGTGTTGGATTGGAGAAAGGGGCCGTGCGCGCACTGCCAGGTCTCAAAATCGAGAGCCATTCGACTCGCTTCGCTCGCTCAGGCCAGGCTCCGGGCCAGCCTGGTTTTTCCGCAAGCGGTTCAAAGTCGTGACGGAGAAAGGGGGCGCTGCGCGCACTCCCGGGTCTCAAGATCGAGAGCCATTCGACTCGCTTCGCTCGCTCAGGCCAGGCTCCGGGCCAGCCTGGTTTTTCCGCAAGCTGTGAAGGCGCGAACGCCTGGTTCCAGGCGTGCGGGAGCAGTTTAGTAGGGCGCCCAGGGATAATTGCCCGGCGGGGTAAAGTCGCACACCTCGAAGACCCATGGATAGGGACCGGCGGGCGAGCCCGCTTCGCCTCCTGGGCACTGCTGAACGCCGCAGCCCATGGCGGTGGTGGTGCGCCAGACCACTTGCGTGTAGTGACCACAAGCCTCACCCGCCGCGCAGGTATTCGTGCTGTAGGTGAACCATTGCGCCTCGGAAGCCCAGGCATCGACCACGTCCGTCCCGGTAACTGGAATGGGCCCCGGCCCCCCGGTATACGCGAAATAGATGTTTTCGCCACCATCACGGCCCAGCAGATTGTGGCCAAAGTTGCACTGAGCCGCCCAGTTGCGCGCGACGGTGGCGGCGGCCGGATCCCAGACGACGGGATTGAGCGGCCCACCGGGGGTGGCCGACGGCGCCGGATTTCCCGGGCCGAAGGAACCGTTGGCTCGTATGTTGTTGGTCTCAGCAACGAAGTTGCAAAGGACCTGGTTCGAGCAACCATAGGGAGCTAAGGTGGAGATTTGCCAGGCCGCGGGGATCTCGCTGAGATCTCCGGAGCCGGTATTGGTGGCCCCGTTCATGAGCCAGACGTAGACATCTCCGGTGGCGAGCTGGCGCCAGAGGATGCCGGCGCGACCGCTGCCATCGTAGTCACCGACGCCCTCAATGCTCCACCCATTGCCGATGACGTTGTCGCAGTTTTGGTCAGAGCACATCACGCTCTGCGGGGGAGTGACGTAGCCGGGACTGCCGCTGCTGGCGGTGGTGGTCCCGTTCATAAACCAGAAGTAGATCTGCCCGGTGGCTTCGTTGGTCCACAGAATGTCACTCTTGCCGTCGCCGTCGAAATCGCCGATGCCCGCGATGCTCCAGTCGGGGGTGGGACTGCCGGGGCTTCCGGTGTTGGCAATCGTGGTCCCCTTCATCAGCCAGACCAGGACCTGCCCGTTGGCGTCATTTTGCCAGAGGATATCGGCATCGCCATCGCCGTCGAAATCGCCAATGCCCACCACATTCAATCCGGAGGAGACGTAGCCGAGGCTACCGCCGCCCGACCTGGCGGTTCCGTTCATGAGCCAGATGTAGACCTGTCCGGTGGTGCTGTTTTGCCACAGAATGTCAGCTTTGCCGTCGCCATCGAAATCGCCAACGCCCGCGATACTCCAATCGGAAGTCACGTAGCCGAGGCTTCCACTGCTCGCGATGGTGGTCCCGTTCATGAGCCAGATGTAGACCTCGCCCGTGCCGCTATTTCGCCACAGGATGTCGGCGAAGCCGTCGCCATTGAAATCGCCAACGCTCTGGATGACCCAGTCGGAGGTGGGGCTGCCGGGGCTTCCGCTGTTCGCCAGGGTGGTGCCGCTCATCAGCCAGGCGTAGACCTGGCCGGTGGCGCTGTTGCGCCACAGAATGTCGCTCATGCAGTCGCCGTTGAAGTCGCCCACCGAGTCAAACGACTGCGGATTCGGATTCGGATTCGAGTTCGCCTTCGTCGTACATTGCGCGGACGACGACCTGGCGGGCAGGAAGAGGAGAGCCATGAGCAAGAGACTGGAGAAACAACAAAGGGGTGTAAAGGCGAGCTTCGACAACCGCACTGCGGGACGCATCTTTTCCAGGTTCATGGAAGAACTCCTCATTCCGAATCGGCGTAGTTATCGGTGCAAGGCCCCAGTTCTTTCGTCAGCAGAGCGAGTGTTTTGGTCCAACAGCCCGGCTCTGGGGAGCACAAGCATAAGGAGTCCACTTACCGAAAAAGCCTGCGGATCCTACGGCTTTGTGTGGCGATTGCCACCTCGACAACGTGGAAAGCCTGTCGCGGAGGATGGTGTAGCTGTACAGGAATGGCGGGACCGGTGTCAATCCACGTCAGCGGGCTTTCTTCAAGCTTCTTGCTGTGGGGTGAACCTGGCGGGGCTGGTTTCGGGGGTGGATTTTCGAGGAGAGCGTCTGGACGGGGAGGGTCGGCGGAGTGCCATTTTGGTCCGGAGGCATTACCAAGGGGGTGAAGGTGGCATTTCGTTGTATCGGCAGGTCACGCTGCGGGTGCAAGCTTCTTGCTGTGGGGTGAACCTGGCCGTTTGCTGCTGCTGCTGTTGCTTTTTCCGGCGGTTGGGGGGCATTACTCTTCGCGGAGGAGGACCAGGGGATCGACGGAGAGGGCGCGCTGGGCGGGAATCCAGGTGGCGACGAGGCCGAGGAGGGCCATGGCAAGGACTACTCCGGCGAGGACGAGGGGATCGCGGGGCGTTGCTGAATAGACGACGGCGGCGAGGACGCGGGTGGCCAAAAGGCCGAGGGCGAGGCCGGCGGCCGACCCAAGGGCCAGGAGTTTGACGGCGCGACCCAGCGCGGCCTGCAGGATTTCTTTGTGCTGCGCGCCGAGGGCGATGCGAATGCCCAGCTCGCGAAGGCGGCGGCTGACCGAATAGGCGGCCATGCCGAAGATGCCGGTGATGGAAAGCATGGCTCCCATGAGGCCGAGGATGCCGAGGGCCACGGTGGCGACGCGAGAGGGGAAGAGGGCGAGGTCGAGTCCATCGTTCCAGGTCTGAATGGTGAAGGGCAGACTGGAATCGAGGCCACGCAGAGCGCTGCGGATTTCGGTGGCGAGTTGCTGAGGATCGCGATCGGAGCGCACGAGCAGGGCCGCCAGGTGGGTGGGTTTCTGCAGGAAAGGGAGAAACTCCGCGGGGCGCGGATTTTCGGTGAGCTGATAATACTTGCCGTCTTCCACGACACCGACGACCTGAACGCGGGTTCCATCCTCGCGCTTGTAGTAGCTGCCGACTGCGTTGCTGACCGAGCCGAAGATCCTGCGCGCGAAGGTCGCGCTGACGATGGCCACGGGCGGCGCGTCTTTGCTGTTCTGCCAGGTGAAGCCGTTGCCGGTGATCAGGGCAGTGCCGGCGGCACGGAAGTAGTCAGGAGAGATGCTGAACACCGCGACGTTGTTGGCAGCGGCTTTCGATGGCGTCAGGTCCGTCGCCTGGCTGGTGAACACATCTTCACTGGAGCTACCGCCGCTGAGGGGAACCTGACTGATGAAGCCGACGGACTTTACGCCGGGAATCGGCTGCAGCGCTTCGATCATGCGCTTTTGCATGGCAGGTCCCTGGTCGCCGCTGTAACCGGACATGCTGAGATCGGTATCGGCGAGCATGACATTGCGGGGATCGAAGCCGAAGCTGCTGTGGATGGAGCGCTCGAGGCCGCGCAGGGCAACCAGCGAGGAGGTGACCAGCACAGCGCAGATGGCAATCTGCACGGCGAGCAGGATGTCGCGGAAGGTGATGCGGCGGCCAGTGTGGCCCGCGATGATGCCGGCCGATCCGGCTTTGACGACGAGGTAAGGATTGGTGCTGAGAATCTGGCGAACCGGGACTGCGCCGAAGAGGAAGCCGCTGGCGAGGGCGAGGAACAAGGCGACGAGGTAGACCTTCGCGTCGGGGTAGACAGGCACATGCATGGGATATTGGGGAATGGGGTGCCAGACGCTGAGCCGGCGCAGGAGCGCGATGCTGCCGAGGAGTCCAACAGCGCCGCCGGTGAGAGAAATCAGGACGGCTTCGGTGAGCAGCGCGCGCACGATGCGGCGGCGGGTGGAACCGAGAGCAAGGCGCAGAGCGACTTCACGGGAGCGGTCGGCGGCACGCGCGGAAAATAGGCTGCCCAGGTTGGCGCAAGCGGCGAGCAGGATTAAACCGGCGAGCAGCATCATTCCGGTCATGAATCCCCTGACACCGGGGCCGAGCAGATCGCCGGCGAGGGATGGGCGCGCGAGGGAGTACGTCATCCAGGCATCTTGTTTGGGGTAGGTCTTTTCGAGATACGCGCCGATGGAGTTGAGGTCGGCGATGGCCTGGGCCTGGGTGACTCCTGGCCTGGTATGCCCCAGCACCATGAAGATGTTGCGTTGAGCGCGATTGTTCAGGACATTGATGCCCTGAATTTGTTCCTGCTGGACCATGGGCGCCCAGAAGTCGGGATAGAAGAAGACCAGGGTTCCGCTGAAGTCGGGCGGGGCGACGCCGAGGATGGTGAAAGGGTGCTTGTTGACCTGGACGACGCGGCCAACGACGTTGCGATCGTCCTGAAAATGGGTGTGCCAGTACGACCACGAGATCACCAGATACGGAGCGCTGTTAGGGCCGTGCTCATCGGCGACGGTGAAGAAGCGGCCGAGGAAGGGCTGAACGTCCATGGCCTGGAAGTAGTTTCCGGCGACTTCGTAGCCCCAGGCCTGGGATGGATTTTTCCCGGTATCGAGGCCGACGGGAACGAGGATGTAGGCGGTAAGAGCTTCGAAGGTGCGATTGCGGTCGCGGAGGTCGAGATAGTCGGGATACGAAGTTGCCTGATCCTTATAGCCGCCGCGCTCGATGGTGAAGAGGCTTTGCGGGTGAGGGACATTGAGCGGCTTCAGGATGAGGGCATTGAGTACGCCGAAGACGACGGCATTGGCGCCGATGGCGAGCGCGAGGGTGAGCACGGCGGCGATGGTGAATCCGGGAGAGCGGCGGAGCTGGCGGACGGCAAGACGAATGTCGGCGGCGATGGATTCGAGGGTGGGCCACTGCCACACTGCGCGGCTGCGCTCTTCAACCACGGTTAGATTGCCGAAAGCGATGCGGGCCTGGCGTTCGGCTTCCTGGGGGCTGAGGCCTTCGCGCGTGAGCTGTTCCACGCACTCTTCAAGATGCAGGCGCATTTCTTCAGAGAGATCGTTGAAGAGGCTGCGGCGGCGGAAGATGCGCGGGATCCAGTTCATGGGAGGCTTCTCCTAGCTGGCGGGGAATTTGCCGGGGTTGAGGACGAGCGCGATGCCCTCGAACATGCGTTCGAAGCTGGATCTTTGCTGCCCGAGGCGGCGCAGGCCGGCGGGGGTGATCTGGTAAGTGCGGACGCGGCGATTGGTGGAGGAAAGTCCCCACTCGGCTTTGACCAGCTTTGCTTTGAGGAGGCGCTGGAGGGCTGGGTAGAGGGAGCCCTCCTCGACCTGGAGCAGGTTTTTGGAACGCTGCTGGATGTGGAGGACGAGGGCGTATCCGTGAGCGGGCTGGCGGCGGAGGGACTCGAGGATCATCATTTCGAGGGCGCCGGGGAAGAGGTCGCGGGAGGTGTCGGTCATAGGCATGGTTAGTACAGGCCTAGAGTAAACAGGTATGGGACAGGTTTTGTCAAGGGGGAATTCTTAAGGGTGGTTGGCGGGGGTGAAGTCGGGGCCGAAACTTACTACGGCGATGGCGAGCGGGATCTCTGTGTTGGGAGGGCGTGCGGGACGGTGCCATTTTGGTCCGGGAGACAGTACTTAGGAGTTGAAATCGGGCAGCTGGTTGTATCGGCAGGTCACGCCGTGAGTTCAAGCTTCTTGCTGTGGGGTGAACCTGGTCGGGGGAGATTTTGGGGGCTGGAGTTTTCCGCGGTGCCGTTTTGGTCCGGAGACAGTACTTAGGAGTTGAAGATCGGCATTTGGTTATACGGGTAGCGGATGGTTGAGGGTACGCTGCTTGCTGTGGGGTGAACCTGGCGGGGACAACGCTTTTTTCGGGGGTGGGCGGCGCGCGAGGCGCGTTTCCCGGGTCTCAAAATCGAGACCAGACCCGGGGCAACCGGCATTCGTACTTATGGCGGGAGCTGTTATTCGGGGATGGGGAGTTCGATGTGGGAGGCGGCGTAAATGTGCTGCTGGGCGGGGCGGTAGTCAGCGGGCTGGGCGGTCATGATGCTGGGGACGAAGGTTTGGGGGTTGCGGTCGTAGAGGGGGAACCAGGTGCTCTGAACCTGGACCATGATGCGATGTCCTTTGAGGAAGACGTGGTCGGCGGCGTGGAGGGAGAACTTGTATTCCTCGGGGGTGTTGGCGGGGATGGCTTCGGGCTGGGAGAAGCTGGTGCGGTAGCGGCCGCGGAAGATTTCGTCGACGATCATGAGCTCGTAGCCGGCGGGGGTGGCGTTGGGGCCTGGGTCGATGCTGAGGCAGTGGGCGCTGCATGCGGGGTCGGGCGCGGCGGGCTGTGCGGATTTGTCGGGGGTGGGGTTGTCGGGGAAGACGTCGATGAGCTTGACGACCCAGTCGCTGTCGGTGCCGGAGGTGGAGGCGATCAGGTCTGCCTCGACGTTGCCGGTGATGGTGAGGTCGTGGTCGAGGGGCGGAGTGGAGAAGGTGGCGACGTCTTTGCGGCCGTCGGGCAGGCTGGAATCGTAAGGGCGCTGATCCTGGACAAGCCAGGTGTACCAGTGGGAGCCGGGGTTGTAAGTGCCTTCTATGGGTCGGCGGCGGTAGGGGACGGGGTTGGCGGGATCGGATGTGTACGCCTTGAAGGCGTTGGGGTCGGCGGGCTTCTCGAAAGTGAGGGAGCCGTCGGGGTCCATATATAGATCACGCGTTGTTACATTTTTGGGCGGCCACTGAGAGTAGTACATCCAGCGGTCGGTGCCGGTTTGATAGGCGGCGGTGTTGGCGACGCTGAAACCGGGCTGGTCTTTAAGGTAGTACGCGAAGAACGGGGCTTCGATGTTCTGACGGAATTCGTCGCCGACGGCTTCGCCAAAGTTGAGCGCGCCGAGATGGCGGGTGGTCTGCCCCCAGCCGCCATGACGCCAGGGACCAAGGACCATGAAAACGCGGTGAGCTGGGTCGGAAGGCTGGTTGTGGGGCTCGAGGGCGGCGTATTCGGCCTGAGGCCCCCAGAGGTCTTCCTGATCCCACCAGCCGCCCACTTCGAGCGTGGGAACGGCGACCTTGTTGAGGTGGTCCTGGACGGCGCGGAATCGCCAGAAGTCGTCGTAGGCGGGGTGGTCGAGGAAGGACTGCCAGGTGGGAAGGAGTTCGGATCCTGGTTTGCTCTCTGTGGTTTTGGAGGTCGGGTCGATGGGGTTGCCGGACATCGCATTGGGTGATTTGATGGCGGCGGCAAAAGAGCCAAATTTAAGCAGAGTGGTGTACTCGTCGGGATCGCCGAGGGGAGAATTTTTGCCAGCCTCCACGCCGAGGACGTAGTCGTAGCCGTAGGTTTGGCGGAAGGCGCCGTTGTGGAAAAAGTCGTCGCCGAGCCAGACGTCGGTCATGGGAGCCTGAGGGGAGATGGCGCGGATGGCGGGATGGGGATCGATGCCGGCTTCAGCAGTGAGGAAGCCGGGGTAGGAAACGCCCACGACGCCGACGCGGCCGTTGTTGCGGGGGATGTGTTTGAGGAGCCAGGCGACGGTGTCGTACGTGTCAGTGGATTCGTCGATGGCGCTGGAATCGTGGTGGTCGGCGAGGGGACGCATCATGACAAACGTGCCCTGGGATTTGTAACGGCCACGGATACTTTCATAGACGAAGATGTAGCCGCTGCGGGCGAGGTCGGGGTGGGAGGCAACCATTTGAGCGGCACTGTCCCATTCGATGCCGTAGGGGCTGCGATCGAGGAGGAAGGGGATGGGTTCTTTGGTATCGGTGGGACGGAAGACAATGGCGTGGAGCTTAACGCCGTCGCGCATGGGGATCATGACATCCTGGCGGGCGTAGGGGCGGAAGTGGTTGGGCTCGGGCTGCGAGGAGATCTTATCGAAGAGGTCGTCTTCGGGGCCGGTGAAGTGGAAGCCGGTGACGTGGCCGGCTGGGTCGGCAAGGAAGATGTAGTGCGCGGCGAAATTGGGCTTGAAACTGGTGATGGATTCCGCGGTGAGGTCGATGCGGGGGGTGCGAGGGCCCTCGATATAGAGGCGGTCGCCGTCGCGGAAGACGGAGAGGACGTCGTCGGGCTCCTTTTGGTCGCGATACTGGCCAACGTAGGTATCGAGAGTGGCGGTGGGGACGTGGACGGCAGGCGGTGAGGGCTGGGCGCGGAGGAGCGGCGCGGATACGGCGAAGACCAGAGCGAAAACGAGGGTGAGGCGGCGCGGGGGCATTCGGAATTCATGGTAACGCGGGCGGGTTGAGGAAAGTGCGACTCGTCTCTTTTCGGGGATGGGTGCGAGCAGCGAGAATGGTTGCACATGAAGACTCGATGGGGACGGAGACGGTTGCGCGCACGTTTGGTTGTATGGGGGATGGTGGGCGCGGCTTTGGCGGGAGTGGCGGTGGCGCGGGCACAGCAACAGGCGCCGGGGGCGGCGCAACACGGCATCGGGATGGCGAGCGGGGAGCAACATCAGGCGCAATACGACGCGCAGCATCGCATCATCACAGCGGGCGGGTTCGTGAAAACGGGGCCGGTGGTTTTCGAGGACATTGCGAAGGCCGCGGGGCTGACGAGCTGGCATCACACGTCGGGAACGCCGGACAAGCCGTACATCGTGGAGGCGAAGGGGCCGGGAGTGTGCCTGATCGACTACGACAACGATGGATGGCTGGACATTTATTTTGTAAACGGGTCGACGCTGGATGCGATGAACGGGAAGGCAGCGGCTCCGCACGCGGCGCTGTTCCATAACAACCACGACGGAACGTTTACCGACGTAACGGAAAAAGCGGGCGTGGCCAACGAGCGCTGGGGGTATGGGTGCGCGGTGGCGGATTACGACAACGATGGCTGGCCGGATTTGTACGTGACGAATTACGGGAAGAATCGTCTGTACCGCAATAATCACAACGGGACGTTTACGGATGTGGCGGAGAAGGCGGGCGTGGCGCTGGGGACATGGTCGACGGGCGCGACGTTTGGCGACTACGACGGGGATGGCCGGCTGGATTTATTTGTGGCGGGGTATATCGCATTCGATTTCGTAAATCCGCCGGTATCGGGGTCGAGGACGGTGAATTACGCGAACTGCGTGTATCGCGGGGTAGAGACGATGTGCGGGCCGCGGGGATTGCCGGGGGAGCGGGATCATCTGTTCCACCAGAACAGCGATGAGACGTTCACGGATGTGAGCGAAAAGCTGGGGGTGGACAACAAGGCTGGGTACTACGGGTTAGGCGCGCTGTTTGTGGATGTGAACAACGATGGGAAGCCGGATCTGATTGTGGCGGACGACTCGACGCCAAATTATCTGTACATCAACAAGGGGAATGGGACATTTGAGGACGACAGCTATCTGAGTGGGTTCGCTCTGAACGCGGATGGGCGCGAGGCGGCGAATATGGGACTGGCCGCGGGCGATTACGAGAACAACGGGCACGAGGACATCGTGAGCACGACGTTCGCGGACGATTATGACATCGTGTTCAACAACGACGGCAAGGGGAACTTTACGGACGTGAGTTATCCCTCAGGAGTAGCGGCGCCGACGATTCCGTTTGTGAGCTTTGCGGATGGGTTTCTGGATTACGACAACGACGGATGGAAGGATTTGTTCATCGCGAACGGGCATGTGTATCCGGTGGTGGACAGCCATCCGGAGTGGGGGACGACGTATGCCGAGCGGCCGTTGCTGTTCCACAACGAGAAGAACGGGAAGTTCGCGCTGGTGCCGGCGGTAGAGGGAACGGGCCTGGCGGTGGTGGTAGTGGGACGCGGGGCGGCGTTCGGTGATTTGTTCAACGACGGGAAGATCGATGTGGTGATGAACAATATGGATGGGGTTCCGGTTCTGGAGCGGAATGTGAACCCGGATCATCATCACTGGGTGGAACTGAAATTATTGGGTGGGCCGAAGAGTCCGCGGGATGCTGTGGGTGCGACGGTGTATTTGACTGCGGGCGGTCTGCGGCAAAGGGGGGATGTGCTGAGCGGGGGGAGTTATTTGTCGTCGAATGACCCGCGGGTGCATTTTGGTTTGGGGGATGCGACGAAGGTGGATGGGTTGGAGATTCACTGGCCGGATGGGGCGGTGGAGAAGATCGGGCTGGCTGGGGTGGATCGGATTTTTACGGTCGAAGAGGGGAAGAGGCTGGTTCCTTCGACTGCACTCGGGGCAGGCTCTCAGGCCCATTCGGCTCGCTAGCTCGCTCAGGGCAGGCTCCCGCGCTTCGCGGAAAGACAGAAGCGGGATCGCGGTAGCCCTCCCTGTTGTTTTCCCAAAGGGGATATGACATGCTTCCTGTTGGATACCAAAACGGGAGGAGAAAAAATCGGCTTTCGGCAAAAGGCAAGCGGGTTTTTCCAGAGCGAAGGCGGAGGATTCACGATGAAATCTCTGCGACGGTTGCTGACGCGGGTGGTGAACTGGGTGATGCGGCGGCGCGATGACGAACGGCTGGGGGAAGAGATTGCGAATCACATCGCATTGCAGACTGCGGCGAATGAGCGGGCGGGGATGACGGCGGTGGAGGCGCGGCGGCAGGCTGTGTTGAAATTTGGATCGGTGGAAGCGGTGCGGGAGGACTACCAGGCGGAGCGAGGGCTGCTGTTTCTGGATACGCTGGGGCAGGATGTGCGGTACGCTCTGCGGATGCTGGGGCGGTCGCCGGGGTTTGCGGCGGTGGCGATTCTGACGCTGGCGCTGGGGATCGGCGCGAACGCAGCGATTTTTTCCGTGGTAAATGCGGTTCTGCTGCAGCCGCTCCCGTACGCGAAGCCGCAGCAACTGGTGGTGGTGCCGGAAGCGAGGCCGCAGTCGGGGATCACGGGCGGGGGGATGTGGTGGCCGACGTTCCAGGAAGTGCGCGATCACAACGATGTGTTCAGCGCGATGGCGGGTTTCGCGGTCCACGCCCTGACGCTGACAGGGCGGGGCGAGCCGGCCGATGTGAGCACGGTGGTGGTGACAGGAGACTTCTTCAACGTTTTTGAGACCAGGGCTCTGCTGGGGCGCACGCTAACGGCGGCGGATGGCGAGCGCGGGGCCGCGCCGGCGGTGGTGATCAGCGAAGGATTGTGGCGCAGCCGCTTCGGGGCCGACGCGGGGATCGTGGGCAAGGCGGTCGCGCTCGATGAGCGCCCGTTCACGGTGGTGGGGGTGACCTCGGCAGATTTTCGGATGCCATTCCTGGCGCAGCCGGAGCAAATGTGGATTCCTTTGGTCGAGGATCCGGTGTTCAGCGTGTTTATGACGCGGCCGCCGCAGGAGCACTGGCTGCCGGTACTGGCGCGGCTGCGGCCGGGGGTATCGCTGGAGGCGGCACGCGTGGAGATGAAGACGATGAGCGCGCGGCTGGCGGAGACGACTCCGCAGGAGAAGGGCTGGGTGCTGGGAGTGGAGCCGCTCGAGCGGGAGATTGTGGATGTTGTGCAGCAGCCGCTGCTGCTTTTACTGGGTGCTGTGGGGTTGGTGCTGCTGATTGCGTGCGCGAACCTTGCGAATTTGCTGTTGGCGCGGGCGACGGCGCGGCAAAAAGAGATGGCGGTGCGGATCGCGCTGGGCGCGGGAGCGCGGCGTATCGCGCGCCAGCTGCTGACGGAGAGCGTGCTGCTGGGGTTGCTGGGCGGAGCGGCAGGGATGCTGCTGGCGGGGTGGGGAGTATCGTCGTTGAAGTCGTTGCTGCCTCGGGAATTGCCGCAGCTGCATGCCGTCAGGGTGGATGGCTGGGTGCTGGGATTTGGGCTGGCGCTGTCGCTGGCGACGAGCCTGGTGTTCGGGCTGGCGCCGGTGCTGTTCGCGACGGGGGGCAATCCGCAAGGCCACTTGCGGGAGAGCGCTCGCGCGGGAGAATCACGGCGCTCGCAGCGGGCGCGCGGGCTGCTGGCGATTGCGGAAGTGGCGCTGGCGATGATCCTGCTGGTGGGGGCGGGGCTGCTGCTGCGGAGTTTCGCGCGGCTGACCGCGGTGAATCCGGGATTTGCGACCGAGCATGTGGTGAAGACGGATGTTTCGCTGCCGCAGTTCCAGTATTCAAAGCCGGAGCAGTGGGCGGCATTTGCCAACGAAGCGATGCAGCGGATCACGGCGAAGCCAGGCATGGAGGATGCGGCGATGGCCGCGCCGCTGCCGCTGACGAGCAACTTCGTCAACCTGCCTTTTACGATCGAGGGGAATGCGCCGCTGCCGCAGGGATCGGTGGAGACGGCGCATTACGTGGCGGCAAGTCCTGGGTATTTTCGCGTGATGGAGATTTCTCTGGAACGAGGAAGGCTGTTTTCCGCGGACGACACAGCAGCGACGCCGCCGGTGGTGTTGATCAGCGAGAAGATGGCGCGGCAGTATTTCCCTCACGAAAATCCGCTGGGTCGACAGATGATGTTTGGGTTTCCGCCCAACGGAAATGTGGTGCGGGAAATTGTGGGGGTGGTAAGCGACATTCGCGATGTGTCGCTGGGCAAGGATCCGGGGCCGATGATGTATGTGCCGTTCGCGCAGGCGCCGCTTTGGGGAGGCGAAGTGGTGGTGCGCAGCAACCTGGGCGCGTCGGCGGTGGCGGCGGCGGTGCGCGAGGAGATTCACGCGATTGATAAGGACCTGCCGGTGACGGATGTGGAAACGCTGCCGGAGGCGGTGCACGCGTCGATGGCGGAGCCGCGCTTCCGCACCTTGCTGTTGGGGCTGTTCGGAGGGATGGCGCTGGTGCTGGCGGCGATCGGGATTTATGGGGTGGTGTCGTTTTCGGTGGCGCGGCGGACGCGGGAGATCGGGACGCGGATGGCGCTGGGAGCAACGCCGGGGAGCATTTGGCGGCTGGTGATCGGGGAGTCAGCGAAGCTGGTGCTGCTGGGACTGGCGGTGGGGATTCCGGCGGCGCTGCTGCTGACGCGCTCGCTGGGGGCGCTGTTGTTCGGCGTGCGCGCGAGCGATCCGCTGACGTTTGTGGTGGTGGCGTCGCTGCTGACGCTGGTGGCGCTGGTGGCAGCTTATCTTCCTGCGCGAGCGGCGATGCGGGTGGACCCGATGGTGGCGCTGCGCTGCGAGTGAGGGTCGGGATCAGGAGACCTGGGCTTTGGCGGTGAACAGCGGCGCGAAGTAGCTGCGATAGGCGTAGAGGAGGAAGAGCTCGAGGAGGGTCGCGACGATACCGGAGCCCAGAACGGCGGGGGCAAAGAGGAATCCAAAGAGCAGAATGTTGAGGCAGACGGGGCCGAGGAATACGAGACCGAGCGGGACGAATCTGCCGGAGATCAGGAAGAGGCCGCCGACGGATTCGAAGACGCCAATGACCGTCATCCAGTGGTGGTTGACCATGAGAAGGGACCAGGCGCCAGCATCGCCGGGCGGCATGGACGCGTGCATAAACGGGTAGAGCTTATTCAATCCGAAGACGAGGAACACCAGCCCGAGAAGCAGACGGCAGATCAGAGCGGCAACTTTCATTGACTCTCCTGAGACTCCTGGCCGGCGATGCCTCCGGGCCGATGCGTTTCCTTCCTGAGCTCACGAGAAAACTCCGGCCGGGCTTGCTGCGGGGATGGTTGGGGGCCATTCGGCGCAGGATCGGGCCTTTTCATCCCGTGGCGCGGCGTGCCGCAGACGGAACACGCTTCCGCCTTCAGGGTAATTTCTGCTCCGCAGCACAAACAATAAGCGGCCATGGCGTCACCTTCCGTAGTTGTTCTTTCGATGAAGGCGGGCGGAGGAAGGATTCCGGTTTTGGGTTGGGTGAGCGTCGCCCGGGCTTTCATTCCGGTGATCCCTGGACTATTCGGCACGAGCAGAGTTAGAAACTGCTCTGTTCCAAAATGGATCGGGGGTGTCGAACCGCGGTACTTTCGTTACGAAGCACGCGATCAGGGCCATTGACGGCGGGAGGAGAAAAGCCTCTGCTGCTTGCTGTGGGGTGAACCTGGCCGGGGGATTTCGGGGGTGGAGTTTCGGGGGGAGGGGTGCCATTTTGGTCCGGGAGACATTACGAAGGAGTTGAAGTCCGGCAGCTAGTTGTATCGGCAGGTCACAGCGTGAGTTCAAGCTTCTTGCTGTGGGGTGAACCTGGCTGCGGGAGTTCGGGGGGTGCAGGTTTTGGGAGAGCGGTTCCATTTTGGTCCGAAGACATTACTGAGGAGTTGAAGTCTGGCACCTGGTCGTATCGGCAGGTCGGGCTATGAGTCTAAGCTTCTTGCTGTGGGGTGAACCTGGCTGCGTCCAGCGAGGTTTTGCGCTTCACGGGCGATTGCGGAGAAACCGGAATCACTGCGGCGGGGTGGTTTTGGCTGGGCCGTTGGTGGCTGAGGTGAGGGCACGGATCAAATCGATTTCGTGCTGGCGATAGGGTTTGCCGTCGGGGGTGAAAATGTCGTGATGCCAGACGGCAGGCTGCTCGAGCGTGTAGGGGCGGGTCCAGGAATCCCATGGATACCACGTTTGGGTTTTGCCCTGGGCGAAGCCCCAGTTGATGGCGGCGACATGATACTTGAGCGCGAGGGGCAGGATGGTGTCGAAGGTGCTGCCGTTGCCGCGGGCCATGTACTCGGTGCAGAGGATGGGGCGGTGGTACTGCTCGAGGAGGAGGACGTGGGCTTCGAAATCCTCAGGCCAGCCGTAATTGTGGAAGGAGAGAACGTCGGAGTCTTCCACCTGCGAGCGCTCGATGGCGGTGAGGGTTTTGAGGGAGGACCAGTCGCCATGCCAGAGGCCACTGGTGAGCGGTTGCGAGGGACGCGCGGAGCGGGCCCAGGAAAAAATTTCGGGCAGAAGTTTCTTAACGAGAGCCTGTTTATTGGTGATCTCGCCGGCGACGTAAGAGGGATCGTTGCCATTGTCGGGCTCGTTCCAGAGGTCCCAGGCGAGGACGCGGGGGTCGTTGGCGAAGGCGCCGATGACGCCGGTGACATACGCTTCGAGGCGCGGGTACTCAGCGGGATCGGCGAGGGCGGCGCGACCCGGACTCTGCACCCAGCCGGAATTGTGGACGCCGGGGATGGGCGGATGCTGCGGGCCGAGTTTGGGATCGGGATCCCAGACGGAATCGAAGAGGACGAAGATGGGGCGGATGTGGTGTTTTGCGCAGAGGCCGAGAAAGGTAGTCATGCGGTCGCGGAAGCCGTCGGGGTCCTGCTTCCAGAGGAGGTCGTGGAGGAAGACGCGCATGGTGTTCATGCCCAGCGATTCCGCCCAACCGAGCTCGGTGTCGATGCGCTGGGAATTGAAGGTATCGGCCTGCCACATTTCGAGCTGGTTGATGGCATAGGAGGGGATGTAGTCGCTGCCGACGAGCCAGGGCTGATGCGCGTACCAGTCGTTGGCCTGGGCTTCGGTCCAGCGCTCGCGCGCCTGGGGGAATGCGGAGAGGGCGAAAAATATGAAAAGTGGAATGGCGAATCGCGTGAAGGGCCGCGTTTTCATCGCGGCTATCGTATCTGAAATATGCGGGGAAGAAAATGCGCGATCCGTGACGGTCTGTGACGGTCAGAACGCGGCCTGACCTTTCCTCGCGTGAGTAATTCGCATATAACGGGTTGCAGCGCCTATGAACATCAGAGAAGTCGCACGCCTGGCAAAGGTTTCGACGGCGACCGTGTCGCGAACGATCAACGGGTCGGACAAGGTGACGCCGGAGACGAAGGAGCGGGTGCAGCGGGCCATCGAGCAGCTGAAGTTCTATCCGAACACCTGGGCGCGGGCACTGGGGTCGGGGCGCAGCAGCCTGTATGGGCTGATCATTTCGGATATTACGAATCCGTTTTTTCCGGAGCTGGTGAAAAGCTTCGAGGACATTGCCGTACAGTACGGCCAGGACGTGCTGGTGGCGAATACGAATTACGATCCGGCGCGGATCGAGCTGTGCGTGACGCGCATGCTGCAGCGCAAGGTGGACGGTGTGGCGATTATGACGTCGGAAATGGACGCGCGGCTGATTACGGAGTTCCAGAGCCGCGAGATTCCGCTGGTATTTCTGGACACGGGGAAAGCGGAGGCGCTGACCAGCAACATCGTGGTGGATTATGCCGCGGGCGTGGACGCTGCGGTGGAACATATTGTGAGCCTGGGGCACACGAAGATCGCGTTTATTTCCGGTCCCATGATGCTGCGTTCGGCGCGGGTGCGGCGGGAGGCGTTTGCAGGATGCCTCGAGCGCAGGGGAATTGGCGCGGGACCGACGGAGGAAGGCAACCACCAGGTGGACGGCGGACACCAGGCGATGGCGCGGATGCTGGAGCGGAAGGAGCGGCCGACGGCGGTGCTGGCGTCGAACGATATGACGGCGATTGGGGCGCTGGGGGCGATCCACGAGCGGGGATTGCGGGTGCCCGAGGATATTTCGATTGTGGGATTCGATGATATTCAGATCAGCGCGTTCACGCAGCCGGCGCTGACCACGGTGCGGCTGTCGCGGGACGAGATTGCGCGCGTGGCGTTCCGGGCGCTGTACAGCATTCGGCAGGATGGCGGGAAGGGCGCGGAGTACGCGGTGCGGCCGACGCTGGTGGTGCGGAAATCGACAGGACCTGCGCCGGGGCAGCGGGCTAACGGGAAGCGGGCGGGCGCCGAGGTGGCGAGGGTCTGAATCCGGCTGGCCGTGGTTTACTACGTGTACCGGCCCAGCGCCAGAGAGGCGGTTCGCGGATGCGACCCAATCTTTCCTATCCTGTTCTGCACGGGATCGCGCGAGGCTGCGCGTTCCTGTTGGTTCTCACTCTGATGGTCAGCGGTTCGCGGACTGCGGAGGCGCAGCAAAAGCCCAACATTGCGGGTGATTATGCAGGAATGCTGGGCCCGCTGCACATAAAGCTGCACATCAAGGTGGACGCGACGGGCGCGATCAGCGGAACGCTGGACAGCACGGATCAGGGAGCGATGGACATCCCCTGCGCTGAATTTCACCTGGATGGTACGGCTCTGACGTTCAAGGTTCCGGCGGTGCAGGGTTCGTGGAAGGGAACGGTGACGGCCGAAGGGCTCGCGGGAACGTGGGACCAGGGCGGCGGACCCCAGCCGCTGGATTTCACACGCGACACGTTTGTTGCGGCCGCGCAGCCGTCGGCGGTGGATGGGATCTGGCTGGGGACAATTGCCGCAGGCGGGCAAACCCTGCGCGTACAGCTGATCGTGAAGTCCGATGCAGGCGGCAAGGAGTATTGCAGCGCGGATTCGCTCGACCAGGGCGCGATGGGGCTGGAATGCGCGAAGGTGGATTTCACGGCGCCGGATTTTTCGTTCGATGTTCCCAGCGTGAAGGGCCACTGGGAGGGCAAGCTTTCGGCGGATGGTAAGGTGCTGGACGGCACGTGGACCCAGGGCGCTGCGTTGCCGTTGCGCTTCACGCGCCAGGCGACTGCTTTGTCGGCTGCGCCGATTCCGCCGACTGACGTACGATCCCGCCATGCCGCCGGTTTCGGCGGCGGACTTGCAATCGGTGCTCGCCAAGGATCTGGCAGAGGCACTGCAGTCGGGCGAGCTTTCACCGCCCACGGGCGCGGGCGTTTCGATCGGGGTGGTGGAGCACGGAGTACGGCGGGTATTCAGCTTTGGAACGGCGAAGACGGACTCCATCTTTGAAATTGGATCGATCAGCAAGACGTTCACCGGCCTGATCCTGGCGCAGATGGTGCAGCAGGGGAAGGTTCATTTCGACGATCCGGTACGCGCATTGCTGCCGCCTGGAACGGTGGAGAAACCTGCGGGTGCGGAGATTACGTTGCTCGATCTGGCGACGCAGCACTCGGGTCTGCCGAGGATGCCGGATAATTTTCAGCCGGGCGATCCTGCGAATCCCTACGCGGATTACAAGGCTGCCAATCTGTACGAATACATTGCGAAACACGGTGTCGCGAAGCCGGCGGACGTGGGGTTTCTTTATTCGAACCTGGGGTTCGGATTGCTGGGCCAGGCGCTGGCGGTGCGTGCGGGACTGACGTATCCGGCGCTTCTGCAAGAGGAAGTGACGGATCCGCTGGGTCTGAAGGATACGGTTGTTCAGCTAAGTGCCGAGCAGCAGGCGCGGTTTATTCAGGGTCACACCGCCAACCACCAGCCTGCGCACGCGTGGGATCTGGTGGCCTTCGCGGGAGCGGGCGCGATTCGTTCGACTGCGGCGGATATGCTGACGTATCTGGAGGCGCAGTTGCATCCGGAGTCGGTCAAGGCTGGGGGCGGATCGGGGGCGGGCGCAACGCTGGCGGCGGCGATTCGGAATCAGCATGAACTGCGCGCCGACGCGGGGCCGCAGATGAAGATCGCGCTGGCGTGGCTCTACTACACTGACACGGGAACCTACTGGCACAACGGTGGCACAGGGGGCTTCAGCTCCTATGCGTTTTTCAACCCTCAGGGGGATTACGCCGCGGTAGTTCTGCTGAATACTACGATCGGCGGTCCGGGCGGCAGCTTTGCGGATCGTTTGGGGGAACACATCAGCGAGCGACTGGCGGGGAAGAAGGCAATCGCGCTCGCGAAGTGAGGGCGGTTACTGGACTTCGCCGCTGGGGCGGAGTCGCTTGAGTTCGAGGGCGCAGGCGAGGGCGTTGAGCACGCCGAAGCGGAGATTGTCGAGGCCTGCCCAGATCCAGAAGCGGGTGGTCTCCGGTTCTTTGGTGTTGTGAGGGCGCACGCGGACGAGGATGTTTGCCTGGCCGGCGACGGTGAGGTTGGTGGGCGGGTCGGACTCGGCGGTGACGATCTCCACATGCTCCCCGGCCATGGCGGCTTCCATCTGGTCGAGAGAAATAGGCGCACTCGAGCTCGACGGCGAGTGAGAAGCCGTAGCCGTGAAAGACGGGGGCGTGCAGGAGTTGCACGCCAACGTCGGGAAGACGTCCGGCGGAGAGCAGAGCAAAGTGGCGGCGGATGCGGGATTCGCTGGCGGCGAGGGAGAACTTCGCTGAGTCGCCGAAGGCGGGCGTGGCGTTGAAGGCGACCTGGGTGTCGTAGACCTGGCGCGGGAGTTCCTGGAAACTGAGCAGCTTGACGGTTTGCTGGTGGAGCTCATCCATGGCGGCACGGCCGTATTCAGAGGCGGGCTCGAGTATGGTGGCGGACGCGATGCGGATCGGCGCGTTTTGGGAGACACGGCCCAGCAGAATAGCCAGCGCAGTGGCGGCGGGATGCGCGGGGACGATGGCCGGGGTTTCAAGGCCGGGGGCGTCGGAACCGGGCTGAGCGGGGATCGGCTGCAGTTCGCCGTCGACCCAGGGAGCGCGGACGAGCACGCCAGGCTGGCCTTCGAGGGCATAGGAGAGGTCGACAATGCTGGCTCCGGCGCGGGCGGCGTTCTGCCAGTGTTTGAGGGTAAGCTGCTCATCGCCGGCAAAGAAAGCAAAGTCGACGCGGGCGAAGGAGCCGGGATCGATGCGCTGAATGAAGCTGACCTCGTCGCCGACGGCTTCGAGGCTGCCCAACTCGGCTTCGTCATCCATGAGCAGGAAATCGGAGTCGGCAAAGGGAGAGTCGGCCAGCGCGTCGCTGAGTTCTTTGCCGCGCAGCGATCCTGCGCCGACGATGGCGATTTTTGACTGATCGGTCATGCGATGGGTCCCTGAGAAGAAGGCAGTGGGTTTCTGGCCGGCGGATGGTGGCGGCGCCATGAGTAGGCGAGGCGAGCGATGACGCCGGAGAACATATAGACGAGGGCCAGCACCAGAAGGACGACGCGCGAGAAGAAGACGAGGAGATAGATGCTGACGCCGAGCAGGACGATCCAGCGGAAAGGCTGACGGCCGGTGAGGTTGATCTCCTTGCCGCTCCAGAAGCGCCAGGAACTGATCATGAGGAAGCCGATGAAGCCGACGAGCAGACCCCAGATGACGGCGAGCCACCAGGCGAAAATGGGCAGGCCGATGAAGCCATGGACGACAGCGGCGACGATGCCGGCAGCGGCAGGAATGGGCATCCCGACGAAATATTTGCGGCCGGGGCGGCCAGGATTTTTGGGGATGGGGTTGACGCTTATGTTGAAGCGGGCGAGGCGGCTGGCTCCACAGAGGAGGAAAAGGAAGCAGACAAAGGCCCCGAACTGCACGAGCTTGAAGCGCATGTCGTGCTGCATGGCGAAGGGGAGGGAGCGGAATCCCCAGGCGAAGGCGAGGATGCTGGGAGCGACGCCGAAGGTGATGACGTCGGCGAGGGAGTCGAGCTCACGGCCGAAGTCGCTCTCGGTGTTGGTGAGGCGGGCGATGCGGCCATCGAGCGCGTCAAAGGGGATGGCCAGACCGATGGCGAGGGCGGCGAAGTCGAAGTGGTGCGGCTGCTGGACGGAGCCTTCGAGGCTCTGGGTGATGGCGAAGAAGCCGGCAGCAATATTGACGGCGGTAAAGAGCGAGGGGAGGATGAACATGCCGCGGGGCCGACGCTGCGGCGGATGGCCGCGGAGGCCGGCGGAAGGGCGAAGGAAACGCTGCGGGTCGCCGTTCACACCAGCATCTCCGCGCCGATAGCGGCGAGCATGGAATCGGGATCGCCAGCAGCGATGCGGGCGACGACACTGGCTCCGCCGCGGACGCGATCGCCGGGCTTAACGAGCGGCTCGGCGTGACCGGGCAGGAGAATGTCGGTGCGGGAGCCGAATTTGATGAGGCCGACGCGCTCTCCGCGTTCGAGGTAATCGCCAGGACGCTTGGTGAAGACAATGCGGCGGGCGAGGAGTCCGGCGATCTGGATGAAGGAAACCTGGTAGCCTTCAATGCAGTCGACCACGGCGAGGTTCTGCTCGTTGCGTTCGGAACAGGCGGGGTTGAGGGCGTTGAGATATTCGCCTTTGCGGTAGCGGACCTCGCGCAGAATGCCTTCGACGGGCGAACGGTTCACATGCACATCGAAGACGCTAAGAAAGATGCTGAGGCGGAGGCGTTGGCCATCGACCGTGGTGATGTGGGCAACTTCGGTGACTTTGCCGTCGGCCGGGGAGACGACGAGGCCGCGTTCCGGAGGGATGGAGCGCCTGGGATCGCGAAAGAACCAGAGGAAGAAGGCGGCGAAGAGCAGGGGCGGAATGGCCCAGCCCCAGCGGCCGGTCCAGAACCAGAGAATGGCGGCGACTGCAGCCAGCGCCAGCCCGTAGAAGTATCCGTCACGCACCATGAGAGAAAAGGGACAACGTAGACCGTCAGACGAATGAGCCGGAATGCGGCGGTTGAGCCTTGAGCCGGGCAGAAACCCTCAGAGAAGAGAAAGACGGAAAACCGGCCGTGGGACCGAACTGGACGTTCGTCCGAAAGTCCTCTCCATTTTATGGCCGAAGGCTTGAAACAGAAAGAGATTTGAAGGAGGGGAAAACACGAGCAGGCAAGTGGATCGACAGTGCGTACACAAACCGCGGGGCGATGGCGACGCGTCGCAGAGAGAGAAGATGTGGGAGTGCGGACGGGGTCAGGCGGCGCTGAAGGCGCGGGACTGACTCCTGACCAGCGTCAACTGGTCTTTGATATGCAATTTGAGTTTTTTCAGGCGAACTTCCTCGAGTTGCTCATCGTCAGAAAGCCAGGGTTTTTGGAGCAGGGCTTCGAGCTTCTCCGAATAGTGACGATGCTCTTCTTCCAGACGACGTATTGCTTCACTATCCGGCTGACCGTTCGCTTCCAGAGCCATAGACGACACCTCCGTTGCGGGATCCAATCCCGGCGGAGCCGCGGCTAATCGTGGTTGCGCCGGGCGAATTTGCTCACTACATAAAGTGAGACGTACCACGCTAGCACCGCAGAAGCCTGAGGTTCAATGACTTTTATCGTGGAAAACCGACGTGAGGTGGACCGGAAGTAATGTCCATGCCCAGAAGCAGGGCATCTTCTTCAGGATCAGTGTAGTAGCGGGTGCGGAGGCCTTCGGGGCGGAAGCCGCATAGCTGGTAAAGGGCGAGGGCCGGGGCATTGCCTGCGCGGACTTCGAGGGTGAGATGGCGGGCGTTGTGGCGCGCGGACCAGGCGAGGATTGCACGGAGGAGGGCGAGGCCGAGGCCCCGGCGGCGGGCGTTGGGATGGACGGCCATGGAGTCGAGGGAGCAGAGGTTTTGTTGGCCGGCAGAATCCGGAACCAGCAGGAGGGTAGCGGCGGCGAAGGCCTGGATTTTTTCTTTGTTTGGTTGGTCCGGGTTGCTGGAGGTTGTGGCGACGAGGGCGGTGCGCAGGAGGGCGGGGTTGGTTTGGGAGGCGGCGCCGGTGAGGTAGGGAGTGTAGGAAGAGGGTGGCCAGCGCGGGGCTTCGGGGGATTGCTCGGCGATGGCGAGGACCTGGTCGAGGTCGCTGGGTTGCATGGGGCGGAGGGTGAAGGCCAGCGGGGTGACGTTCATGGTGCGACCGCGGTTTTGGGCTTCGAGAAGATTTCGGCGTCGGAGCGGCGGAGGTAGTTGCCGTCGAGGGTGACGGGGTTGTCGTAATTCTGGGCGAGGAGGCGAGGCGGGGCGAAGCGGAGTGCGTCGGCGGCGGTGGGCGGAGCGACGAGGGTTGCGCGCGGAGCGAGGGCGTGGACGGAGGACTCGCAGACGGCGAGGGAGTTGGCGAGGGTGGATGCTTGTTGCTGAAATTGGTCGCTGGAGAGGAGGGATTCTTTGGGGGTGGCGGAGGAATCGCGGAAGTAGAATTCGCCGCGGCTGGCGTCGAAGGCGGCGGCGGTGACTCCGGCTTTGTGGGCGAGGACGGCAAGGCGGGAGACGGCGACGATTGGTGTCGCGTGAACTTCAGCCAGGCCTTTGGCGGTGGCGAGGCCGATACGGATGCCGGTGAAACTGCCGGGGCCATTTGTCACAACGATGGTTGCAATTTGAGCGACGGTGGCGTTGTGGGCGGCGAGGAGTTGGCGGATGGCGGGGAGGAGTTGGGCGGAGTACGTTTTGCCGGGGAGTTCGGTTTGGTTGAGCAACGTGATTGGTTCGGAGTCCGGAGAGGCGGGTTCAAGACGGGCCAGAGTGACGGTGCCGGTGCCCCCGCACGTGTCGATGGAGAGGACGAGCTGTGTTTCAGACATCGGCAGGTCCTTCGATTGGTTGGCGCACTTCGCGCGCCAACCCTGGCTCAGAATGACCATCGCGATCTCCGATGCTAAACATCGGTAGGTCCTTCGGCTGGTTGGCGCACTTCGCACGCCAACTTTGGCTCAGGATGACCATCGCGATCTCCGATGCTAAACATCGGAGATCGGGTCTTCGCAGATTTCGAGGAGGACGCCGCCGGCGCTTGCAGGGTGGACGAAGAAGTAGAGGTGGCCGCCCGCTCCGATTTGAATGTCTTCGGAGATGAGGCGGGCACCCTGGGCTTTGAGGGTTTCGAAGGCGGCGGAGATGCTTTCGACGCTGAGGGCGATGTGGTGAAGACCTTCGCCGTGCTTCGAGAGGAAGCGGGCGACGAGCGAGTCGTCAGACGTGGGCTCGAGGAGCTCGATGCGGGCGTCGCCGGCAGGAATCATGGCGGTGCGGACGTGTTCCTGCTCGACGGTTTCTTCGTGGACGACGTGGAGGCCGAGGGACTCGTAGAGTTTGCGGGCATCTGCGATGCTTTTGACGGCGATGCCGATGTGGTCGAGTTCGGGCATGGTGGAAACGAGCGTTCAGCGTTCAGGGTACAGCGTTCAGGACAGAGTACAGCGAGCAAGAGTGGCGATCGGCGATCAGCGCTGGGGTCGCTGGTCAGGGGGAGTTGCCGGAGGAAAACACCTTTTCGGTGAGCTGCGAGACGAGCTGCCAGGGGTCTTGCTGGCCGGAGGCGATGCGGGCGGCGTGGAACTGGAGCAGCTTTGCATCGAAGCCATTGCTGCGGGCGCGGCGCATCAGCTCGGCGCGGAGCATAGCGTCGAGGCGGCGCTGCCAGTGCTGAGCGCGACGGGCTTCGAGGCGTTTTTCGGCACGCAACCATGTTTCCATTTCGTCGATGGCGACGGCGAGGGCTGGGAGGCCGTCGCCGGTGGTAGCGATGGTGCGAATGACGGGAGGCGTTCGCTCGGGATGATTGGAGACGAGGGATTGCAAGCCTCGGATTTCATGCTCGACGCGGTCGGCTCCTTCACGGTCGGATTTGTTCACGACGAAGATGTCGGCGATTTCCATGAGGCCGGCCTTGAGGCTCTGGACGTCGTCACCCATGCCGGGGACGAGGACGACGAGAGTGATGTCGGCGAGGCGGGCGATCTCGACTTCATCCTGGCCGACGCCGACGGTTTCGATGAGGAGCACGTCTTTGCCGCTGGCTTCGAGGACGAGAGCGACGTCCGCGGTGGCAAGGGCGAGTCCGCCGAGCGAGCCGCGGGTGGCCATGGAGCGGGCGTAGAAGCCTGTGTCGCTGGCATGCTCGCGCAGGCGGATGCGGTCCCCGAGAAGGGCGCCGCCGGTGAAGGGGCTCGTTGGGTCGACGGCGATAAGGCCAACGGTCTGGTCGGCATGGCGGAAGTGCTGAGCGAGGCGGTCGACGAGGGTGCTCTTGCCGGCTCCGGGCGCGCCGGTGATGCCGATGCGGAGGGCGTGGCCGGTATGCGGGAAACAGGCGGAAAGCAGGGCGGCGGCTTCGGGCGCGTCATTTTCGACGAGGGAGATGGCGCGGGCGAGGGCGCGGGTGTCGCCCTTGCGGAGGCGGGCGACGAGCTCGGTTACTTTTGAGTGGGGGGTACCCCCCCTCCCCCCCTCCCCCTTCTCGTGGGGTGCGTCGATGGACGTATTTGATTCCATTGGGTCGGGCATTTTGGGCCGCGCGTTATTTATCTCATTCTTCAATGGTTGTGGCTTTCTATTTCGCTTTGTTATTGATACGCGCGGTGCCCCGATGAGTGCCGCGTAACTATTTGAATTCAAAATACAACTTGTCGATCCATTTCATTGCAAAATACTTCTGGGAGAGACAGCGGGCAGCGAGCCAACCGCGAGTCAAAAGACGAGCGAACGACGAGTGAAATACGGGCCAATGACAGCACGTCGTGCCGACGCAGAAAAGCCTGCCGGGTGGCAGGCTTTTTTCTTTTTTCCATCTAAGTTCAGAATACCAGACTGGAGGGGGTAATCACGCCAAAAAAGATCGAGTAGTTTTTACAATTGGCGTGGCAGGAACAGGGGTTGCAAGCCGAGTTACGTTCGTAAGGCTTGACAGTTTTTCCACATTCGGGCGCGGGGGCGCAAACGGCCAGCTTTTAGCTTCCAGCGTTCTGGTGCAGGCTTCGCACGCCCGTTCGAGTGCCGGCTTGCGCCGACTCGCATAGGAAGCGGCGACGAGGCAATTCCGGCGGTGTACACCGGGGCTGAAGCCCACCTCATATTCAAGGCTTTTGCGGATGGGCTGAAGTCGTGGTCTGGCGCTTGCCGTTGGTTTGCCAAAGGGAGGCGAGTGCGCGTGGGGTGCCGTTTTGGTCTGGGTACAGTACTAAGGAGTTGAAGGCCGGCATTCGGTTGTATGAGCAGCGTACGGTGCGCTCTAAGCTTCTTGCTGTGGGGTGAACCTGGCCGGGTGCGGCAGGGGGGGTGTTTTTACGGGTGCGCGTGGGGAGTGCCATTTTGGTCCAGATAGAGTACTAAGGAGTTGAAGGCTGGCATTCAGTTGTATCGGCGGCGCACAGCAGAGGTCTAAGCTTCTTGCTGTGGGGTGAACCTGGCCGGGTGCAGCAGGGGGGTGTTTTTACGGGTGCGCGTGGGGAGTGCCATTTTGGTCCAGATAGAGTACTAAGGAGTTGAAGGCCGGCATTCAGTTGTATCGGCGGCGCACAGCAGAGGTCTAAGCTTCTTGCTGTGGGGTGAACCTGGCCGGATGCGGCGCGGGGAGGGTGCTTGTTTTCTGCAGGTTGCGAAAGTGTTCCCATTCAAAGCAGTGACTCGATCAGACATTCTTCAGGGCAGGCTCACTTTGCGGGCGGCGACGAGCAGGGCGAGTCGGCCAGCGGTTGTGGGAGGGGCAGGCTCCAGGCCGGCAGCGGTGAGTTCCTGGGCAACCTGCGCGGGGGAGAGGCGGAGTTTGGGGTAGCTGCTTTTTTCTAATGTCCAGCCGGTAGGTTTGCGGGTGTGGACGAGGTCGTGGACCTGGACGGTGGTGGGGCTCGTGTATTCGAGAAAGCAGGTCATGATGCGTTGATCGTCGGCGCGGATCGGGATGAAGCGGTCGGGGCCGGTGAGTTCGGGAGTGAGATCGCGCCAGGTGAGGATGAAGAGTCCACCGGGGGCGAGGGCTGCGTGGACGATGCGAAAGAGCTGGCGAACGGACTGAAGGGTTGGGAGGTGGGTGAGGGTGTCGCCCATGCAGACGATGACGTCAGCCATTTCGGGGACATGGTCGGCGAAATTGAGGATGTCGGCGTGATGGACGTCGATGGGGAGGGGGCCGATGTGGGTGGCCAGTTCGGTAAGGAGCTCGGCGCTGGTATCAAGGGAGTGGATCTTGCGAAAGGCGAGTTGGGAGAGCGCGAGGGTCTGGAATCCGGGGCCGCAGCCGAGGTCGACGGCGAGGCCGCGAGGTGTGTTTTTGAGGAGGGGTTCGAGGAGGGCGCGTTGTTCGGCGACTTTCTCATCGAAGGAGAGGCCGAACATCCAGGAGTAGTGGCGGGCGAGGAGGTTGGCGTAGTGGGCGGCGACGGGGTCAGGCATTTGGGGTTAGTGTAGTGCGCGGTTTCGACTTCTTGTTGAGTAAGGCCGGCATCCATATACTCGCGGGATGCGATGGGGCGTCGTTCTCTTCTGTGTAACGTTTTATTGCGCTGGGTTGGCTCAGGAGCCTGTGGTAGAGGCGGGCTATCTCCTGGAACTACCGGTGCGTCCTGGGCGATTACAAATGGACGCTCCTCGATTCCCCATCGTCGAAGCATCGGCGAAGCCTTCGGGTTCGGAATTTGGATTTCGCGGCAAGGATGATCAGGACCGAATCGATCTTCTCGCATTTCTGTTTCTTTATCCGGAAGAAGCCCCGCTGACCGGCGAGAAGTGCCGGGACGCCATTCTCCGGCATGAGAAAGAGGAGAATCCTGGACTCGTCCTTCAGTCGAAATCCAACTTTCCATCGAGGGAGGGTGCGCTGGCGGTGGCGGAGTATTCCGCCGACTCTCCCCGCGGGAAGTGGTTTATGGTTCGCGCCTTCGCGGCAACTGAGGATCTTTGCGCGGACATCGAATTCTCCAGCCAACATGAGATTTCCGAAGCTACGCCTGCGGTGAAAGAAGGGCTCGGTTCGGTGAGCTTCGAGCCGGAATCGAAGCAGGATTTTCAAGGTCTGTTCTCGTACGCCACGGTGCTTTTCCGACACGAAATGACGAAGCAGGCCGCGCCAGTCTACGAGCAGGCGCTTTCGGTGTTGCCCGCCGACGACGTGAGCGGGAAGTGGCGGCGTGCAGCGACGGATCAGGCGGTCATGGCGTATGGCATGTCGGGCGATTTAGCCAAGGCTCGTGCGTTGGCCAATCGCGCGATTCAAGGCGACCCTGAATATCCGCTGAACTACTACAATCTGGCCTGCGCCGATGCGGAGGAAGGAAATGCCGCCCAGGCAAAGATTCATCTGCAGGAAGCATTTGACCGGCGCAAGAACACGTTGCCGGGAGAATCGCTGCCCGATCCCACGCAGGATGACTCGATCGTGAAGCTGAAATCGGATCGGGCATTTTGGAACTTCGTGGAGAATTTGCAGAAGAATCGGTGAGCTGGCATCGGGCCGGTGTGATCAAAGGCGAATCGTGCGCCCCGATATGAAGGCGGCCGGGGAGGATTGTTCATTCCCACATCTGCCAAAACCGGGCCGATATGGGGCGCCTGGATTTTTGGTTGGGACGGAAGGGCCGGAAGAACCCTGCGAAACAGATTCGCTGGCAGCGAGTTTGGACCTCTCTCTGGTTAGCGAGGATTGGCGGGGGGCAGCGCGCTGGGCTGCGTCTGTGAGGATCGCTCTACGACCGGGATGAGCGATTGCGCGATGCGGAGGCTGGCGAAGTCGGAGATGTGATCGGAGTAGCTGTACAACATATGGCCATCGATCCAGGCGGGGCAAATGCCGGTGTGGAGATCGCAGAGTTCGGGGGCCGGGTCAAAAATGGTGAGGGTTCCGGGCCACTTTGCGGCCAACTCGGATAACAGGCTGCGATACGCGCCGGTTTGTTGGTTCAGGGCCGCGATCGATATCGAGCAATGGCTGTTGGCCGGATGGGCGAAGAGGGCATTGATCAGGGCGAATTGCGTTCGCCGCGTCATGCACAGTTGCGGATCCGCGAGGGTTGGGTTGTCCACGGTGATGACAACGGTCTTTCCGGCAGCGCTGAATTTGGCGATCATCCGGTCGAGGAATTGAAATGCCGCCGGGGAATTCGGGGAGTGCGGCAGATCGGCGAGGAATCGATCCTGGGCTCCAAAGAGAGTGCGAACCGCCAGAGTGAGCACGACCACTCGGATCTGAGGGTTGCGGAGGACGGCATCCGACGCGGTGGTGCTGACGAGCGGTATGGATTCAGGACCGGTGCCGGCAATGACCAGCCAGCGGCCGCCGGGCTTCGAATCCTCGATCAGGCCGGGGATGAGGGCACCGGCTTTGGAATCGCCGAGCAGGGCATAGACGGGTGCCTCCCTTTTGTCGGAGAGGCAAAAGGAAACTCCGCGCATCTGCGTGGCGGTGAGGCCGCACTGATTCTGTGTTTCGGGATTCTGAATTCCGGCCAGATAGCCGGCGAGGTAATCCGAGACATTCAGGCGATTGATGCTGCGGGAAGGGAGGCCGTGGAGTTTCCAGATCACGGGTCCGCTGCATCCGACGAGAAGCAGCGCAGAGAGCAGCGCGATGGGAACCGCGACGTTCCTGCGGTGGCGGAGAGGCTTCTCGACGAATCGATACGTGAGCCACGCCAGGAGAAAGGCGAGGGCGATGGCGCACAGAAGGCGGGCGGTGGAAGTAGTTCCCCCCTCCATGAGGTCCAGGTAGGAGAACAGGGGCCAGTGCCAGAGATAGAGGGGATAGCTGATGAGACCGATTCCAACCATCCATGGGTTGGAAAGGAAGAAGCGGTTGACGAAGGCTTGGGGGCCGGCGGAAATCAGGAGGAAGGCGCCGACGGTGGGGAACAACGCGCGCCATCCGGGAAAAGGGCTCGATGCGGTGATGAAAACGAGTCCCGCGGCGACCAGCAAGATGCCGAGGATGGACTGAAGATGGGGAGCGACGGCGACTCTTCTGTTCCTGTGCAGGAGCCAGTAGGCCAACGCGCCTCCGATCATCAATTCCCAGAATCGGGAGAAAGGGAGGAAATAAGCGGACTCGGGCGAGGAGTGGGTGAGGAACAGGTTGAGCAGGAAGGACGCGGTACCGAGCACGGCGGTGAGCCACAGAAGGCCCCATCTTCGCCAGGCGATGCCAACCAGCAGCGGCCAGAAGATATAGAACTGCTCTTCCACTCCGAGCGACCAAAGGTGAAGTAATGGCTTGTAACTCGAGGCGGTATCGAAATAGCCTGCTTCGCGCCACAGGGCGATATTAGAAACAAAGACGCTGGCTGCGAAGGTCTGCGCTCCGAGCTGCCGGAATTCAGGGGCAAAGAGGACGAGCCAGCCAAACGCCAGGACGGCTAACAAAAGGACGATGAGGGCGGGAAAGATTCTTTTGATACGGCGCTTGTAGAAATCGATGTAACTGAAGGTTCCCGCTTCGACGCTGGCAAAGATGATACTGCTGATGAGAAAGCCGGAGATAACGAAGAAGAGGTCGACGCCGATGAAGCCGCCTGGCAGGATGGCAGGAAATGCATGGTAAGCGATGACGGAGAGGACAGCGACGGCTCGAAGTCCGTCAATGTCGGGGCGGTAATCGGGATGCTTCAGCTTCCCGGCCTGATTCGAGACCTGGGTTGCGGCAGGTGAACGTGTGCGCCCGGCGATTCCGGAAGGTGACATTTGGGCAAAGTGGCTGGGAGGGCTTGATGATACTACAAGCAGAAGCGCATTGTCGGCGCGGAACTGGCCGCGGCTCTGAGTAAATTTAGAAGGCTATCCTCTCGATGGGTGGACTTTTAGTATTTCACGGCCGATGACCATGCGCTGGATTTCGCTGGTACCTTCGCCGATGGTGCAGAGCTTGACGTCGCGGTAGAACTTCTCGACGGGGTAATCCTTGATGAAGCCGTAGCCGCCGTGGAGCTGGACGGCTTCGTTGCAGATTTTGACCGCGACTTCGCTGGCATAGAGCTTGGCCATGGCGGATTCCTGGGTGACGCGCTTGCCTGCGTCTTTGAGGACGGCGGCGCGGAGGGTGAGAAGGCGGGCGGCGTCGAGCTCGGTGGCCATGTCGGCGAGCTTCCATTGAATGCCCTGGAATTCGGCGATGGCTTTGCCGAATTGCTTGCGCTGCTTGACGTAGTGGACGGAGGCGTCGAGGGCGCCGCGGCCGATGCCGAGGGAGAGGGCGGCGATAGAGATGCGGCCGCCGTCGAGAGTGCGCATGGCGTCGACGAAGCCTTCGCCTTCCTTGCCCAGAAGATTTTCAGCGGGGATGGCGCAGTCTTCGAAGATGAGCTCGGAGGTGTCCGACGCGCGGAGGCCGAGCTTGTTTTCTTTTTTGCCGGGGCGGAAGCCGGGCGTTCCTTTTTCGACGATGAAGGCGGAGAGGCCGTGAGTGCCTTCCTGCTTATTGGTAACAGCGATGATCACCGATACGTCGGCGTAATGGCCGTTCGTGATGAAGGTCTTGTTGCCGTTGAGGATCCATTGATCGCCGCGACGGACGGCGGTAGTGCGGGCGGCGGAGGCGTCAGAGCCGGAGCCGGGTTCGGTGAGACCCCAGGCGCCGAGGTGCTCTCCGGTGGCGAGTTTCGAGACGTACTTTTTCTTTTGGGCTTCGGAGCCGGCGAGGAAGATGTGATTCGTGCAGAGGGAATTATGCGCGGCAACGATGATTCCGATGCTGCCATCGACGGCGGAGAGCTCTTCGATGGCGAGCATGTAGTCGGTGTAGCCGAGGCCGGCACCGCCGTATTCGGGGGGGAAGATGACGCCGAGGAGGCCCATGTGGCCGAGCTGGCGGACGACGTCGTGGGGGAACTCGGAGGCCTCGTCCCAGCGCAGGACATTGGGAGCGATTTCGCGGGCGGCGAAGTCGCGGATTTCGCGGCGGAGGGCTTCCTGGTCTTCGGTGAGGGTGAAGGGGAAGGTGGGGTGGTCGAGGGCGGGGGCGGTTTGGGCGGTGGTGGTCATTTGGGCTCGCGGTGGGAGATGCGAAACTGGTTAGAGTAGCACGGGAGTTGCCGTTGACGCGACTGCGGTTCGTGCCGCGTTCACCACAGAGGACACGGAGGGCACAGAGAACCGGAGGGTGGACGGATTGGCAAAGTTTGCCAACTGCGCTATGGTGGCATTGGTGGAACACTCTCCATTTGGGGGCGGATATGCCGACGCGTAACGTAAGCCTGACGAATGAGCTCGATCACTTCGTGCACTCACGGATCAAGAGTGGTCGTTATGAGAATGCCAGCGAGGTGATCCGTGCGGCGCTGCGGACGCTGGAGCGGGAAGAACAGGAATTCGAGGCAAAGCTGGCGGCGCTGCGGGAAGCCATCGACGAGGGGGATCGGAGCGGGGTTGCCAGAGGAGATGTTTTCGCGCAGGTGCGGCGCAAGCTGAAATTGCCCAAGCGCGTACGCTGAACTTATGGCCGTGCTGTCGTTATCTCCGAAAGCGCGAGCTGATCTTATCGATATCGGCGCATATACTTTGCAGACCTGGAGCGAGGCTCAGGCGATTCGCTATTTGGATCGGCTTGAAGATGCCATGGAGCGGCTGGCAGAAAACCCGATGCTCGGCCGAGCGTGCGATGAGATTCGGACGGGACTGCGGCGAATCGCGGAGGGGCGGCACGTCATCTTCTATCGCCGGCGAGAACGCGGAATTCGCGTGAGTCGAATCCTGCACCGAAGCATGCTGCCGGAGTCACGGCTCATGGACGATGAAACGTGACTCTTTTTTTCAGCGGAGGCTGGCTGGGGGTGGGGTGACGGCGCTGAGCTGTTTGAAGGCTGGCTCGGGGAGTTTGAGGCTGGCGGCGGCAACGTTCTCTTCGAGGTGCTTCGCGGAGCTGGTGCCGGGGATGGGGAGCATGACGGCGGAGCGGCGGAGGAGCCAGGCGAGAGCGACCTGGAGGGGCGAGGCGTCAATGTCTTTGGCGATGGTGTCGAGGAGGTCGTGGGCTTCGCGGACCTGGCCGAGGGGCGCCCAGGGGATGAAGGCGATGCCGTTTTGTTCGCAGTGGTCGAGGAGGAAATCCCACTCGCGGTCGGCGAAACTGTAGCGGTTCTGGACCGAAACGATGGGCGTAATTTTGCGGGCGCGCTCGAGGTGTTCGAGGGTGACATTGGAGAGCGCGATGTGGCGAATCTTGCCCTGCTGGCGGAGTTTTTCCAGGGTCTGCATGGAGGCGTCGAAGGAGACGGTGGGGTCGGGGATGTGGAGCTGGTAGACGTCGATGCGGTCGAGCTTGAGGCGGCGGAGGCTGCCGTTGACGGCTTCTTCGAGATGTTTGGGGCTGGCGTTGTGGGTCCACTGGCCAGGGCCGACGCGCTCCCATCCGCCCTTGGTGGCGATGACGAGGCCTTTGGGGTAGGGGTGGAGGGCTTCGGCGATGAGTTCCTCGGAGGTGTTGGGGCCGTAGGAGTCGGCGGTGTCGATGAAGTTGACGCCGAGGTCGATGGCGCGGCGGAGGGTTTTGATGGCGGCGTCGTGATCTTTTGGGGGACCCCAGATGCCGGGGCCGGTGATGCGCATGGCTCCGAAGCCGAGGCGGTTGACGGTGAGGTCGCCGAGGTTGACGGTTCCGGCAGCGGCAGCGTTGGGGGCGGCGGTGGTGGTGGCAATGGTGGTGGTGGGCATACGGTTCTCCTCTTTAACTTCGATTCCCAGGGAGGCGCTTTAGGTGCGTGGAAGAAGGGTCTAGGTCCGGAGATTCGGTTTGAACAAGGAGCGTCAGGTCGCAGGAGGTCGTGACGCCACTTTCCGCTGAGCAATGACGAGTACTGAGAATGCCAGAAGTCCGAGCAAGATTCCCACCGCCAAGCCAGTGTCGACGATCGTATAACCGTCCCGTGGAGAATGGAACTGCTGCCGGACAAAATACGCATAAAGCAACCACTGCGTCGCGACGGCTCCTAAATAGCCAAATACGGCGCCGCCAGTGAGCGCAATGCAGCCTTGAACCCACCATGACCTTGATCGAGCAGCCACAGTTTATAGTCGCAGACGCCCAAGACGTAATGCAACGCTCATAGAGCCTGGTCAACCGGTTTGTCGGGTTGGGAGTTGTAGATTTCTTCGACACGGGCGAGGGTGTCGATTTCGGCGACGGGCTTGTCTTGTCGGATTCTCAGAATTCTTGGGAAGCGGAGGGCGAAGCCGCTGGCGTGGCGGGAGGAGCGCATGACGTTATTGAGGGCGACTTCGAGGACAATGAGGGGCTCGACAGTGCGGAAGTGGCCGTTGTCGACGAGGGTGTGGGCTTTGAAGAAGGCGGTCAGGGCGGCGATTTCCTGGTCGGTGAGGCCGGAGTAGGCTTTGCCAACGTTTTTGAGGGGCTGGTCGGGATCGTCGGGGTCGCGGATGGCGAAGGTGTAATCGCTGAGGACGTGGGCGCGGCGGCCGTTACCGTATTCGACGCCGGTGACGACTACATCCAGGGTGGCGAGTTCGCGCTTGAGCTTGAGCCAGGCGAGGCCGCGGCGGCCGGGCTGGTAGGTGCTGGCGAGGGACTTGATCATGACGCCTTCGTTGCCGCGGGCGCGGGCGTCGAGGTAGGCCTGGTCGAGCTGGCCGGCGTTTTCGAGGCGCGTGGTGACGGCGAGGATGAGGCGGGGGAAGCTTCTTTCTTGTTGTGCTTCAAAGAGGTGGGATTGGCCGTGGGCCTGGGTGGAGGCGGTGGTGGGGGACCAGCGGGCGGCGAAGTCTTCGAGGTGGCGGCGGCGTTGGGCGAGGGGTTCGTTGAGGAGAAGCCGGTCGTTGCAGTAGAGGATGTCGAAGACGACGAGGACGGCGGGGATGTCGCGGAGGATTTCGGGCGGGACGCGCTTGCGGCCGAGGCGCTGGGCGAGGGTGGAGAAGGAGAGCGCGCGCTGGGTGGCGGGGTTCCAGGCGAGGATTTCGCCGTCGAGGATGGCGGGTTCGGCGATGGAGGAGAAGGCCTGGACGAGGTCGGGGAAAGAAACGCTCAAGTCGTCGCGATTGCGGGAGTAGAGGGCTGTGCGGGCGCTGTCGACGTGGAGTTGGGCGCGGATGCCGTCGAATTTGTCCTCGAGTTGGGCAGCGCGGAGGGCGGACTCAGGGGCTAAAGCCCCGTTCTTTTTTGGAGGCTTTTCGGCACGACTGAAGTCGTGCCCCTTCAAAGCAGAGCCCTTTTCTGCAGACCGGAGTGAAGAGAACACGAGGTCCTTCGCTGCGCTCAGGATGACATTTGTTTTTTCCTGTGCGATTTTTTCCTCGGCTGTTTTTCCCTCAGCTCTTTCCTCGGCTGCTTTTTCCTGGACGATTTCTTCGGTGAAGCGGGCGATGGCTTCCTGAGTGGACTGGACGGGGCTGGCGAGCATGAAGCCGATGGGGTGAAAGAGCTTCATGCGGGCTTCGCTGAGGCGGCCGGCAGCGGCGAGGGCGACGACTGCGGGGAGGGAGCCGAGGAGCATATCGGCGTTGCGGACGGCGGCTGTGGTGGAGGGCCAGGCTTCGGCGATAGCTTCTTCGACGAGGGATTGCTTGACGCCGGTGCGCATGTCGCCGGTGGCGAGCTTGATGAGGTATTTGGCTTCGTCGGGAGTGGCGCGGGCGAGGAGATTGAGGAAGAGGCGGAGTTTGGGCGTGGGGCCGCGGGCTTCGGCGATAGCGGCGAGGGCGGATTCGACTTCGGCGAGGGTGATGGAGGCGTTGGTGGGCGCGTGGCCGTAGAGGAGGTCGGCGGCGGCGGATCCGAAGTCGCCGTGGCGGCGGTAGGCGGCGGAGAGGTCGATGGAGCTGGCGCCGGAGAGCTCGGCGACGGCTTTGCTGAGGAGGCTGCCGCCGATGTTCAGAAGGCGGGCGTCGGTTTCGGGGAAGGGGGTGCCGGAGAGCCAGAGGGCGGCGCGTCCTGCGTCAGGGACGGGGAGAGTGCGGAGGTAGTCGGCGATAAAGGCGCGTTTCTCGAGTTTTTTGGTGGTGGCGGCGAGGGCGTCGTTGAGTTCGGCGAAGGGAAGGAAGAGGGACATGGGAGCAGCGATCAGGGTACAGCGTTCAGGGGTGCTATAGCTGGGAGCCTGGAGCCGGGAGCTGGCTATCGATGGTTCTGGTTCGGGGTGCGTCTTTTGCGATGGCTGGTCATCGAATGGAAGTAAAATATCGAAGTGATGCAGCGTCTCTTTCCCATCGGCGTTCTTCTCTAGCGGCTCCTGCCGCCTGCGCCTGAGCCGCGCCCTTCTTCCGAAAATTCAGAACAACCGCAGGGGCTAAAGCCCATTTTCATTGAATCGCTTTACGGCACGACTGACGTCGTGCCCTGATACAAAACCTGGATTTGTGGCAGATCGTCAGGTTGTGAAAGAGAAGAAATCGTTGGATGCCGGGAGGATTTTATGTTTGAACGTCTGGAACAGATTGAAGCTCGGTATGAGGGGCTGGGGCGGCAGCTGGCCGATCCGGCCGTGCTGAGCGATCACGCTCAGTATCAGAAGCTGGCGAAGCAGCATCGGGATCTGGAGCCGGTGGTGGAGAAATTTCGCGAGTATCGGACGGTGAAGACGGGGATCGCGGACGCGCGGTCGATGCTGAATGAGACCGACGCGGAGATGCGCGCGATGGCGCAGGAGGAACTGACCGGGCTGGAGGCCAGGGAGCCGCAGATTGAAGAGGACCTGAAGCTGTTGTTGCTTCCGAAGGATCCGAATGATGAGAAGAACGTGGTGCTGGAGATTCGCGCGGGGACGGGCGGCGATGAGGCTTCGTTGTTCGCGGGGGAAGTTTTCAGAATGTACACGCGATTTGCGGAGCAGCACCGGTGGAAGGTGGAGGTGCTGTCGTCGTCGGAGTCGTCGGTGGGCGGGTTGAAGGAAGTGATCGCGATTATCGAGGGGAACCGCGTGTATTCGCAGATGAAGTACGAGAGCGGGGTGCATCGGGTGCAGCGGGTTCCGGCGACGGAGACGCAGGGGCGGGTGCACACGTCGGCGATCACAGTGGCGGTGCTGCCGGAGGCCGAGGATGTGGATGTGAAGATCGAGGCGAAGGATCTGCGCATCGATACGTTTTGCTCGTCGGGGCCGGGTGGGCAGAGCGTGAACACGACGTACTCGGCGGTGCGGATTACGCATTTGCCGTCGAACACGGTGGTGAGCTGCCAGGACGAGAAATCGCAGATCAAAAACCGTGAGAAGGGGATGCGGGTGCTGCGGGCACGGCTGTACGAGATGGAGATGGAGAAGCAGCAGGCGGCGCTGGCGAAGGAGCGCAAGCAGCAGGTAGGGTCGGGCGATCGGAGCGAGAAGATTCGGACGTACAACTTTCCGCAGAATCGGCTGACGGATCACCGGATCGGGCTGACGATCCATCAGCTGTCGGAGATTATGGAAGGAAAGCTGCAGCCGGTGATCGATGCGCTGATAGCGCACTTTAATGCGGAGCGGTTGAAGAGCGAGGCGGCGTAAAAACAGCGGTCAGCGGTCAGCGTTCAGCGTTCAGAAAGCCGGAGTCGCGGAGATGGGTGGTCGTCGATGCAGGTGAGAGAGGCGAGGGTGGGGGATGCGCGGGTGATTGCCGCAGTGCATGTGGCGAGCTGGAAGACGACGTATCGGGGGATCATTGCGCAGGAATATATCGATGGGCTGCGCGTGGAAGATGGCGCGGCACGGTGGGAGACGCGGCTAACGGAGAAGACGACGACAGTTCTTCTTGCGGAGGATGAGACGGGAATTTTTGGGTTTGCGGCCGGAGGAGCGATCATGCATCCGGTGGAGGGGTATCAGGGGGAGCTGGGCGCGATCTATTTGCTGGCTTCGCATCAGAGGAAGGGCGCGGGCGCGGCTTTGGTGCGGCGCATGGCGGAGGAACTGCGGGGGCAGGGATTCGCAAACATGGTGGTGTGGGTGCTGAGGGAGAATCCGGCGTGCGGGTTCTATGCGCGCATGGGTGGAGTGAAGGTGGGCGAGCAGGGGATCGAGATTGGCGGGACGACGCTGCCGGAGATTGCGTTTGGGTTTACGGATCTTGGGGTGCTGTGCGGGGAGTGAGGTTGTGAAGGGGACGTTGGTAATGTGCGGGGTTGGATTTGCGTTGTAGCGGGGGTGAGAGCAGACCTACGCTTTTTGAGTGAAGATCACGTATGACCCGGGGAAAAACGAGCGGAATATCCGAGAGCGCGGGTTATCCTTTGAGCGGGCGGCGCAGTTTGATTTTGGAACGGCGTCCATCAATGAAGAATTCCGGAACGGCGAGATGCGGTTTTTGGGAGCGGGCTACCTTGATCGTCGGCTGCACATTCTGTGTTATCGGTTGATCCCAGACGGTATCCGAGTGATCAGCTTCCGGAAGGCGAACGACAGAGAGGCGAGGAAATATGGCAAACCGAAAACCCTGGACGGATGACGAAGGCGAGGTTCGGGAGCTGACGGACGAGTTCTTTGCTGAGGCGAAGAAATTCTCCGAATTGCCGGCGGAGCACCAGCGGATTCTTAGGGGGATTATGGAAGAGAACGCGGCGAAGAAGAAGGTGCCGGTGCCGCTGCCGAAGGACATTGTGGAGAAGATGCAGTCGACGGGCGAGGGCTGGGAACTGCGGGTGGAAGAGGCGGTTCGGCAGTGGCTGGCGAGGCAGGGGAAGCGGCGCAAGGTCGCTTCGTAAGCTCGAGCGTGGAATCGACCGAGACAGCGCGGGAGGCGATTCTCTCTGCGACATCGAAACTGCATTCGCTGGCTACGGCACGGCGGGATGCAGAGGTGTTGCTGATGCGCGTGGTGGGGCGGGATCGCGCGTGGATCATGACGCATGCGGATGCGGGGCTGACCTCGGAGCAGCTTGCACAATTTGAAGATTGGGTGGCGCGACGGGCGCGGCAGGAGCCGGTGCAGTACATCCTGGGCGAAACGGAGTTCTATGGGCTGACGCTGCGAGTGACGCCGGCGGTGCTGATTCCGCGGGCGGAGACGGAGCATTTGGTGGAGTCGGTATTGGCGCGCGTGCGACAGGATACGGTGGTGCGGATTTGCGATGTGGGGACGGGGTCGGGGGCAATTGCAGTTGCTTTGTCGCATGCGTTGCCGCGGGCACAGGTGACGGCGGTGGATATTTCTGCTGCGGCGCTGGATGTCGCGAGGGAGAATGCAGAGCGGCATGGAGTCGCTGGACGAGTGCGGTTCGTCGAGTCGGATTTGCTGGGTGCTGTGCGGGGCGAGCGGTTTGAGGTGGTGGTGTCGAATCCGCCTTATGTGGCGGAAGGCGAGGTGCTGGAGGCGCAGGTGCGAGAGTATGAGCCGCGCGAAGCGCTCTATGCGGGGGCGACGGGGCTGGAGGTTTATCGGAGGTTGATTCCGGAGGCTTGGGAGGTGTTGGTTCCGGGAGGATGGCTGGTGATGGAGATTGGGCACGGGCAGCGGGAGGTGTTGGCGGCGTTGCTCACGGGTTGGGATGGGGTGGAATTTGCGGCGGATTTGCAGGGGATTCCGCGCGTTGCCATTGCACAGCGTCGGGCCTGACAATGGAAGGCATGAGCACAACTGCGATTGCCGAAACTCCGACGACGACGAAGGATTTCGAAACAAAACTCGACCGGCTGGCTGAGGTCGCGATCAAGTCCGGCCTGGATCTGGCGCCGGGGCAGCAGCTGGTGATGACCGCGTCGGTGGAGGCGCTGCCGCTGGTGCGACGGATCACGGAACACGCGTACAAGGCAGGCGCGTCGTTGGTGACGACATTATTCACCGATGATGAATCGACGCTGGTGCGCTATCGCTACGGACACGATGCGACGTTCGATACGGCGGCGGCGTGGCTGTACGAGGGGATGGCGGCGGCGTACAAGAGCGGGGCGGCGCGACTGGCGATCACGAGCGCGAATCCGTCGCTGCTGTCGAAAGAGGATCCGGAAAAGGTGAGCCGGGCGAATCGGTCGATGTCGAAGGCGTATCGTCCGGCGCTGGAGCTGATTACGCGGCACGACATCAACTGGACGATTGTTTCGGCGGCGACGCCGGTGTGGGCGGCGGCGGTGTTTCCGGAATTGCGGGCTGACGAAGCGCTGAAGAAGTTGTGGGATGCGATTTTTGCGGCGAGCCGGGCGGACCAGGCCGATCCGGTGGCGGCGTGGAAGAAGCATGACGCGGGGCTGCATGCGAGTGCCGATCGTCTGAACAAGAAGCGATTTGCGGCGCTGCATTTCAAGGGTCCGGGAACGGATCTGAAGGTGGGGCTGGCGGATGGGCATTTGTGGCTGGGCGGAGGAACGCGGGCGGGCAACGGGCGGTACTGCATTCCCAACATGCCGACGGAGGAGGTGTTCACGACGCCGCACAAGGATCGCGTGGAAGGAACGGTGACCAGCACGAAGCCGCTGTCGTACCAGGGAACTTTGATTGAGGGAATTCGGGTGCGGTTTGAGGGAGGTCGGGTGGTGGAGGCGCACGCGGCGCAAGGCGAGGTTGTGCTGCAGCGGATGATTGAGACGGATGAGGGCGCGCGGCGGCTGGGTGAAGTGTCGCTGGTGCCGAATTCATCGCCGATTGCCGCGAGCGGGATGCTGTTTCTGAACACGCTGTTCGATGAGAATGCCGCGTGCCACATCGCGCTGGGGCAGGCGTACAGCAGTTGCCTGGAGGGCGGCGACAAGCTGACGCCGGAAGAACTGGCGGCGCGAGGCGCGAACGACAGCCTGATCCACGTGGACTGGATGATTGGGTCGGGGAAGGTGGATGTGGACGGGATTGCGGCGAGCGGCGGGGCGGAGGCGGTGATGCGGCAGGGGGAATGGGTGTGAGTGCAGCCTGTAGCCGGTAGCCCGTAGCTGATTGCTGAAACGCCACTTTTTTCCGAAACCCGCGTCTGAGGGGATTATGACCTACCGCCGGATTGCTTTGTTCGCCGCTTCCCTTGTGCTTTCAACCCAGCTGGTGCGCGCGCAGGAGGCGCCGTTGGCTCCGCGGGGGCTGGACGCGCTGGCGGCGCGGGCGACGCTGCACAGCGATATGACGTTTGACGAGTCGATGCTGCATGCGGCGAGCGCGATTGTGCCCGATGAGGACAAGCCGATTATCGCGAAGCTGCGGAGCATTGCGGTTCACAACTTCAAGTTCTCCGCAGCGGGATACGATCCTGCGGCGCTGGATGCGGTGCGGGCGCAGTATTCCGGGCACGGCTGGAATCATCTCGTGGCGAAGCAGACGCATCCACCGGCAGAGCCGGCCGCGAGCACGGCGGCGGCAACGCCTCCGGCCACACCGGTGGCAGCACCACCGAAGCCGTTCGATCCAACGCGGACCGATGTGTGGGTTCGGATGGAGCATGGGAATTTCGACGGAATGGTCGTGCTGGTGGCGAATACACGAACCGTCAATGTCATCGTGATTGATGGAATGATCAGCCCGCTGGATCTGCTGCGTCTGCGCGGAGTTTTTGGGATTCCGAAGTTTAGCGGGGATCTCCAGAACAGGGAATAGGGAATAGGGTGTAGGGAATAGAAACGCAGACCGCGCTCGAGGAAAGCGGTTATGGCTGCTGCGCTGTTGCGCTTGTAGAATGCGGCGATGGCGAGCGCAGTTGGCAGCGTCGTGCGAATCGGGTTGATCGCCGGGACGCTGGATATCACAGAGAATCTGGTCTTCAACGCCTTCCGGCACATCACGCCGGTGCAAATCTTTCAGTACATTGCGAGCGGGCTAACGGGGATGTGGGCGTTCCATGGCGGGATGGAGTCAGTGGCGCTGGGCGTGGCGATCCATTACGCGATTGCGCTGTTCTGGACTGTGATTTATTACGCGGCGAGCCGGCGGTTGGGGATTTTGATTCGGCGTCCGGTGGTATTCGGGCTGGTTTATGGGGCGGCGGTTTATCTGGTCATGAACTTCGTCGTGCTGCCGGTGACACGGGTTCCGCACGCGCGAGCGGCGATAACGGTGGCCTCGCGGGTGAGCGGAGTGCTGGCTTTGCTGTTCTGTATTGGGGTGACGGTGGCGGTTCTGGTGCGGCGAGAAACGAGTTCAAGACAGCGGCGGATAGCGGATAGCGTACAGCGGACAGAAAAACGATAGCCGCACGGATTGAGTTGTGCGGTTTTTCTCGTGGCACGGCAGGGTTTCTAAATATGGCAGCTGAGGGCGCCACGTTTTTCGAGGTATCGCTGGTGGTATTCTTCGGCGCGCCAGAAGGTCTCGGCGGGGACGACCTGGGTGACGATGGGCTTCGAATACTTTTTCTCGTCGGTGAGGCGGGCGATAAGGGCTTTCGCGGCGGCTTCCTGCTCGGGGGAATGGAAGAAGACGACGCTGCGATACTGAGCGCCCCAGTCAGGGCCCTGGCGGTTGAGCTGGGTGGGATCGTGGAGGGCGAAGAACTCCTCGAGGAGGCGGTCGAAGGTGATTTTCGTGGGATCGTAGTCGATCTCGACGGCTTCGGCGTGGCCGGTGCGGTCGGTGCAGACGTCGTGGTACGTGGGGTTGTCGAGCTGGCCGCCTTCGTAGCCGACGGCGGTCGAGAGAACGCCGGGGAGCTGCTGGAAGCGGGCTTCGACACCCCAGAAACAACCGGCGGCAAAAGTGGCTTTGGCCATAAAGACAGGGTACAGGGTGCAGGGATCAGGGTACAGAGGGACGGCGCTGACGACGCTTATTTCGGGCCCCGGGGGAGAGGGAAGAGTTCGCGGGCCTGGAGGGGCGCGGTGCTGAACGGCGGCGCTTTCGGCTGTCTGCCTCCGGCGCGGGCCGAGGGGATTTGCCTTCGGCGGCGCGGCGAAGGTGGGCGACTTCCTCGAGGGTCAGTTCGCGGTGGCGGCCGGGTTCGACGTCGAGGACCAAGGGACCGTAACCGACGCGGCGAATTTTCTCGACGTGATGGCCGATTTCTTCGAACATCTTCCGGATTTCGCGATTGCGGCCCTCGATGAGGATCATTTCGTACCAGGGATTGTCGGCATCGCGAAGGAGGCGAATGCGGGCGGGGGCGGTCATGACGCGGCCCTCGTTGCGGCGGGCGGGGGTTGAGCCGGGCTTACGGATTTGGGTTCCGACATCGATCATGACGCCGTGGCGGAGCTGGTTAATCGCGGAGTCGGAGGGTTTACCGCTGACTTTGACGAGGTAAGTTTTTTCGACGCGGGCGGCGGCGCGGGTGAGGGCGTTGGCGAGTTCGCCGTCGTTGGTCATGAGCAGGAGGCCTTCGCTGGAGTAATCGAGACGGCCGACGGGGAAGACGCGCTCGCCTCCTTTGAAGAAGTCGGTGACAGTAGGGCGGTGTTCGGGGTCGCTGGCGGTTGTGACGTAGCCCTTGGGCTTGTTGAGGACGTAGTAGCGTGGGCGCTCGGGGCCGTGGAGGAGCTTGCCGTCGACGCGGATGTGGTCGCGGGCGGGGTCCGCTTTAGCGCCGAGCTCGGTGACGGTTTGGCCGTTGACCTGGACGCGTCCGGCAGTGATCAGCTCTTCGGCTTTGCGGCGCGAGGCGATGCCGGCGGCGGCAATGATCTTTTGCAGGCGCTGAGGAGATGCTTCGTGTTCGGGATCGTTCGCGATCAAGGGTTTGAGTCCTCAGGGCAAAGGCCCTAATCCATCCAACTCAGTCTTGCACGACTGAGGGGCTCGGGGAAAAAGGCAGAGGGGCAGGGTGTATTTCAAAATGGGATCAAGCGGTACTTTCGAGTTTAGACGGGGGATTTTGTCATTGACCGTCGAGATGCCAGGGAGCTAGCTTCTTGCTGTGGGGTGAACCTGGCCGCGCCCATGCTGTTTTTGCCGTCGGAACGCAGGGATGCTGCTTCGCGGGCCGTTTGGCGCGCCGCCCGTCCCTTCGCAGATGCTTTTCCTCCGCAAGTTGTGAAGTCGCGCCCAATCAAAACTGAAGTCGTGCCCCTTCAAAGAAGCCACAGGGGCTGAAGCCCATATTTATTTGCAGTTTTGCGGCACGACCAAGGTCGTGCCCTGATACAAAACCAGAATTTTCGTCCAGACTGTGGAGTCGTGCCAAGAAGCAGAACACGATTTTTCCGCAGGCCGGGAGGCCGTGCGTTGTCACAAAACGGTTCATTTCGGTTGCTCGGCGATGTCGTGTTCGGAGGCGGGTGCGGGATCGGCGGCTTCTAAGTCGTCTTCGGGCGATTCATCGGCCTCTTCGAGTTCGGCGATTTCGTTTTGGGCGAAGGGGAGTTCTTCTTCCGTTGCGAGGGCGCCCGCGTGGTCGGATTCGGCGAGGTCGGAATCAGCAAGGTCGGCGGCCATCTTCTCGAATTCTTCGATGGAGGGGAGCTCGTTGACATCTTTGAGGCCGAAGCGGAGGAGGAATTCTTTAGTCGTTTTGTAGAGGATGGGGCGGCCGACGACCTGTTTGCGACCGGCGGTGGTGATGAGCTTGCGGGCGATGAGGGAACCGAGGACACCGGAGGCGTCGACGCCGCGGATTTCGCCGATTTCGGGAGCGGTGACGGGCTGCTTATAGGCGATGACGGCGAGGGTTTCGAGTGCCTGGAGGGACAGTTTAAGGGGCGGCTTAAGAGTCTTGATGAAGGCGCGGACGGCGTCGTGATTCTCGGGGCGGGTACCGATGCGGAATCCTCCGGCGACTTCGCGAATCTCGAGGCCGCTGTCGGGGGCGTTGTAGTCGGCGATCAGCTCGTCGACGAGGGCGCGGATCTCGTCGCGAATCTCGCGGTCGAGCTGGCGGGCGGCTTTCTTTGCAGCGTCAGCCGGGGACTCGGCGTCGGCTGGCTCTGGGGCCGGCGGAAGGAGATCTTCAACCACCGCTGGTTCTGGTTCGGAGGATGCGGCATCGTCCGCCGCGGGGGTAACGCGGGCGGCGCGGCTGAGGAGGGCTTCTTCGCGGAAGAGGGAGGCGAGCTGGGCCAGGGCGACTGGCTCTTCAGCGGCGTAAATAACGGCTTCAATGCGGGCTTTAAGACTCATTGAGGGATGGGGTCGCGGCGCCGCGCAAAAGAAAACGGCGCTTTCCTCGATAGTACAGAAAACGCCGCTGTTGATGCGATGGGGCCGGGGCTCACATGAAGTGGCGCAGGAGGACGAAGATACCGGCGGAGAGCAGGGCGGCAACCGGCAGGGTGAAGATCCAGGCAAGGGCGATGTTGCGGATGGTGGAGAGCTGGAGACCGCTGCCGTTGGCCATCATAGTGCCGGCCACGCCGGAGGACAGGACGTGGGTGGTGGAGACGGGCATGTGGAGGTGATCGGCGCCGAGGATGGTGAGGGCGGCGACGATTTCCGCAGAGGCGCCCTGGGCGTAGGTGAGATGCTCCTTGCCGATCTTCTCGCCGACGGTGACGACGATGCGCTTCCATCCGACCATGGTGCCGAGGCCGAGAGCGATGGCCACAGCGACCTTGACCCAGGTGGGGATGAACTTGGTGGCGTTGTCGAGCTGCTTTTTGTAGGCGCCGAGGGATTTGTTGTCGGCGGCGCTGAACACGGGCACGCCATTCTTGCCGCCATTCTTGCCGATGAGGCGGATGGCTTCGCTGACGACGTACATGTCGTTGCGGACGTTCTGCTGCTGGTTGGCGGGGACGCTGTTGAGAGATTTGTAGAGGAGGACTTCGTTGTCGATTTCTTCGACCATCTGACGAGCGGCCAGCATGGTGTCCTGGTTGAATTCCTTGGTACGGATGAAGTCGGTGAGTTCGGTGCGGGCGTCGCCGATGACGGCGTTGGGGGAGACGTAGTGGTTGAAGACCTGCTCGGCCTGCTGGGAGACGGTAGAGAAAGTCTGCACCTGGCTGGCGCCGACGGCGTGATTGAGGGCATAGGCGGTGGGGACAGTACCGATGAGGATGAGCATGATGAGGCCCATGCCTTTTTGGCCGTCGTTGGAGCCGTGACCGAAGCTGACGCTGCCGCAAGTGAGGATGAGGAGAGCGCGAATCCAGAGGGGCGGCGGCTCGGTGCCTTTCGGAGACTGATAGAGGGCGGGGTTCTTGACAAAGACCTTGAGGAGAAGCAGGAGAATAGCAGCCAGGCCGAAGCCGACCAGGGGAGAAATCAGCAGAACCTTAAAGACGCCGGCGGCCTGATCCCAATCGACACCGCTGGTGCCGGCATGGGGATTCATGAGCTGATTGGCGACGCCGACGCCGATGATGGAGCCGATAAGGGTGTGAGAGCTGGAAGCTGGGAGGCCGAACCACCAGGTGCTGAGGTTCCAGATGATGGCAGCAATGAGGAGAGCGAAGACCATGGCGAAGCCGGCGCCCCTGCCGACCTGCAGAACCAGTTCAACCGGGAGCAGCGAAATAATGGTGAAAGCGACAGCGCCGGAGGAGGTGAGCACGCCGATGAGGTTCAAGAGGCCGGAATAGACGACGGCGATATGCGGCTCGAGCGAATGCGTGTAAATGACGGTGGCGACGGCATTGGCGGTGTCATGGAAGCCGTTGACGAATTCGAATGCAAGGGCGATGAGCAGGGCGAGGCCCAGCAAGGCATAGGGCCAGGCGGAGGCGAGGTGGGTTCCGGAAAGATCGTGGGCAAGTTGCGAACCGGCGTAGCCGAGACCGCCGATGAGGGCGATGCCGAAAACGATCATCCCGATGGCGCCGGGAGATTTGCCCATCTTCTGGTGGAGGAGGGCGGCTGGATGTTCCGGGACTTCCGGAATTTCAACGACCTGGTCTAGCGGGATTTTGGCGCCGGCGGGCATTGAGATGGAGGCTCCTGCGGAGAGTAGGGAGGTAGGTGCCCAAACTAGCAGCGGTCCTTCGCGGGGAGCATGAATGGGGAGTTAACAGACGATGAATCGAGGGAAGCCGGGAGCCGGGATCTGGCTGCTGGGAGCGGGGTCCGGTGATCAGGGTCAGGCTGGCGCCTAACTCCAGTCATCCTTGATGCTGAGGCGGTCGTTGATGGCCTGCTCGAACTGCTCGTTTTTCTTGATGTAGATCTCGCTGAAGCCGCGGTCCTGGCGGAGGAGAATGGCCTGGAGGCGGACGAGCTCGAGCAGGGCGAGGAACATGGCGATGACGGCGTTGACGGAGCGGGTATTGGAGAGGAGTTTGGAGAGGGCGACGGGGCGGTCTTCCATCATGAGGCGGCGGCGGATGAAGTCGATCATCTGACGGACGGTGACGGCGTCCTCTTCGACGTCGAGGACGGGGCGATTTTTGGCACGCTCGATGACTTCGCGGAAGACGCGGACGAGGTCGAGGGTATCGGCGGCGATTTCCTCGCCGTCTTCGCCGGCCTCGCGAAATTCGCGGATGCCGGGATTGGTCCAGGTGGCTTCTTCGAGCTGGCGTTTCTGCTGGAGCATCTGGGCGGCGTTGCGGAAGCGCTCGTGCTCGAGGAGGCGCTCGACGAGCTCACGGCGGGGATCTTCGGCTTCGGCGTCGGATTCGAGAGGAGAGCGGGGGAGAAGCATCTTGCTCTTGATGTGGATGAGCAGGGCCGACATGTAAATGAACTCGCCGGCGGTGTCGACGTCGGAGGCTTTGAGGTGCTCAACGTAAGCGAGGAACTGTGCGGTGATTTTGGCGATGGGGATGTCGTAGATGTCGATGTTCTGGCGGCGGACGAGGTCGAGGAGGAGGTCGTAGGGGCCTTCGTAAACCTGGCCAACGGTGACGGAGAAGGGGGAGACGGATTCTTCTTCTTTGCGGAGGTCGGCGGAGGTTTTTTCGTAGGGGGCGTGGGGGACTGGCGGCGTCGCGGAGTGTTCGGACGCGGATGCGCGGTCCGTTTTGGGATGATCGTCTTTGAGCTGGGGATCGGACATTACGGGGTTCCTGGGAGGGCGGAATCAAGACCCATAGCGGAGCGGACTTCGTGCATCGTTTGCTCGGCGCGGGCGGTGGCGCGGCGGGCGCCGTCGTTGAAGATGTCGGTGACGAGCGCGGGATGCTGTTCGAAGTGCACGCGGCGCTCCTGGATGGGCGCCAGGGCGGAGACGATGGCGTCGGCAGCCCAGCTTTTGCATTCGATGCAGCCGATGCCGGCGGTTGTGCAGCCTGCGTAGACTTTGGCGAGGATTTCCTGGGAGGAGAAAATTTTGTGCAGGTCGCCGACGGGGCATTTGTCGGGGTTGCCGGGATCGGTGCGGCGGATGCGGGCGGGGTCGGTGACCATGGTCTTGAGCTTGGCGCGAATTTCAGGCTCGGGGTCGCTGAGCAGGATGGCGTTGCCGTAGCTCTTCGACATCTTGCGGCCGTCGGTGCCGGGAAGTTTGGGCGAGGGGGTGAGGAGGACCTGGGGCTCGGGAAGGATTTCAGAGCCGTTGGGGCGCTTATAGAACTGGTTGAAGCGGCGGGCGACTTCGCGGGTGAGCTCGACGTGGGCGACCTGATCCTGTCCGACGGGGACGAAGTCGGCCTGATAGATAAGGATGTCGGCGGCCTGGAGGAGTGGGTAGCCGAGGAATCCGTAGGTGGAGAGGTCGCGGCCGGTGAGGTTCTCCTGTTGCTCTTTGTAGGAGGGGACGCGCTCGAGCCAGCCGAGGGGGGTGATCATGGAGAGGAGCAGGTGGAATTCGGCGTGGACTTTGACGTCGCTCTGCACGAAGAGGACGGAGCGCTCGGGGTCGAGGCCGGCGGCAAGGTAGTCGATCATGACCTCGCGGGTGTTGGCGGGGAGCTGCGAAGGGTCGGCGTAATCGGTGGTGAGGGCGTGCCAGTCGGCGATGAAGCAGTAGCACTCGTACTCATCCTGGAGGCGAACCCAGTTGTGGAGGGCGCCCATGTAGTTGCCGAGGTGGAGTTTGCCAGTAGGGCGCATGCCGGAGAGGACGCGCTTACGGGCAGGAGATGAGGAGGTCGACACGGATTCCTTCGCGGGTGAGATGGCTTGGGATATTGTACGGGAGGGTGGGACGGGTGATTTAGGCGACGATCAGCGCAGGAGACGTATTTCCACTCCCAGATGCAGCTTCTTCCACAAGCGGTCGGTGGTGTACACGGGCGCTTTCAAAAGCATGGCGAGCGCCAGGCAAGCGCGGTCGCCAAGGGAAAGACCCACTGAGCGGGTCGAGGCCACGAGACCGCCAGCGACGCTGGCCTGCGCGGTGTCGAAGGAGAAGACTTCACTGCAGAAGTTCAGCGCCACCTCCCAGGCATCGCTCGGAGAAAGGCCGCGCTGGATCAGCTTTCCCTGAGCCTCGGCGAGATTGACAGTGCTCACCGCAGCTTCTGAAACGTGGGCCAGGACGATGCCGGCGCCGGGTTCATTATGCGCTGCTGCCAGGATGGCAGATGCGTCCAGGACGACCCTACTCACCGGCGGCTTCCCGGCGGCGCTCGGCGATCAATTCGTCGGAAAGGCTCACGCCTTCGGGGACGTATTTGCGAACGAGTTCCTGCGCACGCTGGATACGCTTTGCAACGGTCGATATGCGGACCTCGCCCTTTTCGGCCCAGAGGATGACTTCCTGGCCGCGTTTGAGTCCGACGGCCTCTCGAATAGAGGCGGGGATTACAATTCGGCCATTTTCGTTGAGGCGGAGGCGGACGGCTTGTGGCTTTGAAGGAGGTGTCATATGCATTGCTATTATGACAAAAACCGGCATCGCGAGACAAAGGGATTCTCGACGAAACGGCATTGACGCTCTAAGACGGCTGCGGGGTCTGCTCAAAGAGGAGCTGGCCGAATATGGCGGTGGTCGGGCATTTCTCAAGTGGCTACGCTGCGACCGCAGGGAACCGAGACGCCGCTCCGAGAATCCCGAAGCTTAATACGCTGCGCGCGGTAAGCTAGGAGCCAGGAATCCTGTGAAGACGGCGATCAGCGTATCGAAAGAAGATTATCTGAAGGCGATTCTCGAAGCCGAGAGCGAGGGGCGGACGGTGATTTCGGCGACGCTGGCGCACTGGCTGGAGGTGTCGCCGCCAGCGGTTTCGATGGCGCTGCGGCGGCTGAAACGGGACGGGTTTGTGGAGGTGCGGGCGGACGGGGTGGTGCGGCTGACGGCGAAGGGGCACGAAGCGGCGTACCGGACAGCGCTGCGGCATCATCTGATCGAGCGGATGCTTTCGGAGCTGTTCGGGATGCCGTGGTACGAGGTGCACGACGAGGCGGAGCGGCTGGAGCATGCGGTGTCACCGGCGTTTGAGGCGCTGCTGATGAAGAAGCTGGGCGAGAAGGGAACGTGCCCGCACGGGAACGCGGTGCTGCCGGAGAGCGAGGAAAGGCGGAAGCGGCTCGGGGTGCGGCCGCTGGCGGAAGTGGCGGAGGGCACGGACTGCACGGTGACCAGCCTGTACGAGCGGGACGAGAAGCTGTTGAAGTTCCTGAACCAGACGGGAATTGAGCCGGGGGGGGCGGTGCGGGTGGTGCAGCGCAACTACGACCAGACAGTGGCGATTGAGACGGCGGCGGGGCGCTTCACGATTGGGCCGGCAGCGGCGGAGAAGGTGCGGGTGAAGCGGGCGCGGGGCGCGGTGCGGACCAGCGGGGCCGGAAACGGGGCTGGGCACGGGCGCTGATTGTGGTTGGGGGACGCGGCGGAGAGCCGAGCCGGTAGATAGAATTCCTGAAGAAACTGCTGCCATGGTCAAGGTCCGCGCTGCCGGTGTGCTTTGCGCTGCGTTCATAGCGCTGGGGGCGGCGTCGGCGAATGCTCTCGATCCGCATACAGCGCTGGCGCAATACGGTTATCAGTCGTGGCAGACGGACACGGGGCTGCCGCAAAACACCGTCCATGCGATTGTGCAGGGGCGCGATGGGTATGTGTGGATCGCCACGGAGGGGGGGCTGGTGCGCTTCGACGGCGTGGAGTTCAGGGCGTACACGCGAGCGAATACACCGGGGCTACCCAGCGATCTGATCGATGACCTGATGGAGGACCGCGATGGGGTGCTGTGGGTGAGCACGTCGGGCGGGCTGGCGCGGCTGCGCGGCGGAGTGGTGGAGGGCTTTGGGGCTGCGCAGGGTATTCCAGCGACGCAGGTTTGGCGGACGTTTCAGGATGAGCGGGGCGGGGTGTGGGCGCTGACGGCGGCGGGGCTGTTTCGGATTGAGGGCGAGCGGGCGGCGCGGATGGATTTGCATGCGGGGCTGACGGAAAACAGCCGGATGGTTGCGGGCGCGAGTGGGTCGCTTTGGCTGGGGACGGCGGAAGGGTTAATGCGGGCGGGCGGGGATCGTGAATTTCACGGGGTGGGCTCGGTTGGGGAGGTACTGGCGCTCGCAGTGGATCGCAGCGGCACGATGTGGGCAGGCATGCGGTCGGGGTTGGAGGCGTGTTCGGCGGCGGGATGCAGGAGCGTTGCGGTACCGGGCGGAGGCGCGGTGAACGCGCTGGCGGTGGATCGAGCGGGGCGGGTGTGGATCGGAACAGAAACGGGATTGTTGCTCGCGGATGGCGATCGGGTTACTGCGTTTGGGCAAAAGACGGGACGCGTGGATTTTCTGTATGGCGATCGGGCCGGAATGTTGTGGGCGGGGACGGCGCAGGGGCTGATGCGGATTGATCCGGAGCAGGGCACGGCGGAGTTGTTGCGCGGCGGCGATGTTTTTCTGAGTGCTGCGGAAGATCGCGAGGGCGATTTGTGGCTGGGGACGGAGTCGGGCGGGCTGGCGGTCTTGCGCGACCGGAAATTCTCGAGCCTGACTGCTGAAGAAGGGCTGACGGACGAGTATGTGCTGGCCCTGGCGCAGGCACCGAATGGCCATGTTGGGGTCGGTACGAAGGGGGGCGGGCTTAACGTATTCCGCGATGGCAGATTCTACGGGTTGACGACAGCACAAGGTCTAGCGAGCAATGTGGTGCTGACGATGGCGGCGGCGGCGAATGGCGATGTGTGGGTGGGCACACCGGATGGGCTGAATCTGCTCCACAACGGCGATGTCGCGCGGGCGTTCACGACGGCGGACGGATTGGCGGATGATTTTGTGCGGTCGCTCTATGTGGGGATTGGCGGAGATCTGTGGATTGGGACGCGTCGCGGGCTTTCGCGGTATGAGGATGGCAAGTTCACGACTTGGACGGCGCTGGATGGGTTGGGCAGCGATCTGATCGGGGCCATGACGGAAGATCGGGACGGGAGTTTGTGGATCGGGACTCTGGGCGGGCTGAGCAATTTTCGCGATGGGCAGATCAGGAATTTCACGACGAAGGACGGGCTATCGAGCAACGTGGTAACAGCGCTGTATGAGGATGGCGAGGGAACGTTGTGGGTTGGTACGAATGATGGTGGATTGAACCGGTGGCGCGCGGGAAAAATTGTGAGGATTGCTTCGCGGCAATTGCCGCGGCGGGTGATTGCGATTCTGGAGGACGACAGCGGGTTCTTGTGGGTTAGCTCGAATACCGGAATCTACCGCGTGAGCCGCGCAGCGCTGAATGGGATGGCGGACGGTGGTGCGGCGGCGGAGGTGATGCGCTTCGGGATGGCGGATGGGATGCGCATCAGCGAGTGCTCGAGCGGGGGGCATCCCGCGGCAGTGAAGCTGAAGGACGGGTCGCTGTGGTTTGCGACGCTGAAAGGGATCGCGCGCGTCGATCCGGAACATATGCCGGTGAATCGCGTTGCACCGCAGGTGGTGGTGGAGCGGGTGAGTGTGGACGATGCGGAGCGGGCGTCGATCGCAGATGTGACGGTGGCGCCGGGCCACAGCCATTACGAGTTCGACTACGCGGGGCTGAGCTTTGTGGCGCCGCAAAAGGTGGAGTACCGGTACCAGCTGGAGGGGTTCGATCGGGAGTGGGTGGATGCGGGGACGCGGCGCGCGGCGTACTACACGAATCTGCCGCACGGGCACTATACGTTTCGCGTGATCGCGCGCAATAACGATGGGGTTTGGAGCGGGACGGCGGCGACGGCAGAACTGACGATCGAGCCGCATGTTTACCAGACGGTGTGGTTCCGGCTGCTGGTTTTGCTGGCGATTGCGGGGCTGGGATATGCTGCGTGGCGGCGGCGGCTGATGCGGGCCGAGCGGGAATTTCAGGCGGTATTGGGGGAGCGGGCACGCATCGCGCGGGAGATTCACGATACGCTGGCGCAGGGATTCGTTGCGGTTTCAGTGCATCTGGAGCTGGTGGCGCAGCTGATGCGGAATTCCGCGGATGCGGCGCGAGAGCAGCTGGCGCGGGCGCAGGCGCTGGTGCGGAGCAGTCTTGAGGACGCACGGACGTCGATCTGGGAGCTGCGTTCGCAGGGGGCCGAGCGCGAGGATCTGGCGGTGCGGACTCTGAAGATGGCAGAGGAAACGACGTCGCGTTCGGGATCGCGAGCGCGGGTGCAGATGCAGGTGACGGGGACAAATCATCCGCTGGACGAGGATGTGGAACGGGAGCTGATGCGGATTGCGCGCGAGGCGGTGACGAACGCGGTGCGGCACGGCGATGCGGAAAACATTGTGCTGCGGCTGGAATTTGAGGGGAGTATGTTCGGGATGGAGATCCGCGACGATGGGCGGGGATTTGCGGGGAGGCCCGCGGATGGCTCGAGCGGACACTTTGGGATGACCGGCATGCGGGAACGGGCGGAAGCCATTGGCGCTACGCTGACAGTCGGGAGCAACCCGGGCGAGGGAACCACGGTGCGGGTGGCGCTCGCGCTGGGCAATCTACAGCCCGGGGAGGCGGAGACGAAAACGTAACTATGGCAGATACGATTAACATTCTGATCGTCGACGATCATCACATTGTGCGCCAGGGGCTGGCGGCTTTGCTGAAGACAGTGCCCGGGTTCGCGGTGGTGGCGGAGGCTTCGGATGGCGAACAAGCGGTGGCGTTGTTCAGAAAGCACCGGCCGGACGTGACGCTGATGGATCTGCGGCTGCCGAAGATGAATGGGGTGGAGGCCATTGGGAAGATTCGCGGGGAATTTCCGGCGGCGCGGATCATCGTGCTGACGACGTTTGACGGGGATGAGGATATCTACCGCGCGATGCAGGCGGGGGCGAAGGGATATTTGCTGAAGGGGATGGATCTGACGGAGTTGACGGAAGCGGTGCGGGCTGTGCATGCGGGGAAATCGCGGATTCCGTCGCGGGTGGCGGAGAAGCTGGCGGAGCGGATGGGCGGCGCGAGTCTGACCGCGCGCGAGCTGGAGGTGCTGCAGCTGATTGTGGCGGGCAAGAGCAATAAGGATATCGGGAATGCGCTGTTTATCTCGGAAGCGACAGTGAAGACGCACGTCAACAGCCTACTGGGCAAAATGGGCGTGGAAGACCGCACACAGGCGGCGACCACGGCGCTGCAGCGGGGGATCGTGCATCTGGACTGAAGTGCAGGGAACAGGGTACAGGGTACAGGGATGAGACGGGCGATGCTGGTTCAGTGCGGGGTGGTTGCGGGATTTCTGATGACGACGCTGGTGGTGTGTGGATGGGCGCAGGAGGGGCGGCTGACGGAGTGGCATCCGGCCAGCGATGCCGAGCTGCGGTCGGTGATTCCGGCGCGCGCGCCGGTGGTGCAGGAGCGGATCGAGACGGAGATGCGGTCGGCTTCCGGCATCACGAACGGACACGGGAAATACATTGCGGCCGTGGTGCTGATTACGGCGGGTTATTCGGCGGAGGGGAAGTACTCGCATTTTCTGCTGACGCAGGTACCGCTGAAGGTAGGCAACGATCTGCCGCTGGCGCCTGGAAATTATCTGCTGGGCTACACGCACGGCGAGAACGGGTTGCAGATTCATCTGTACGAGGCGGCGACGGGGAAGCTGGTGGGGACGGTGACGGCGACGCTGATACCCGGGGTCACGCGGGTGGAGGAGATTCGCATCTGGCCACCGGGGGACCGCCGCGTGATTCAGATTGGGCGCTTCGGGTTCAGCTATCAGATCGGGGGCTCGTGAGGCATGACGGAGACCTTGTCGCAAAAAGAACAGAAGGTGCTGGCAGCGCTGAGCGAGAACTGGCAGGCGGAGATGCGCGGCTTCCACACGTACAACACACTGGCCGAGCGTGATGACGATGCGGTCCGGAAAAAGACACTGCGGCACATGGCGGAGGCGGAGGCGCAGCATGCGGCGATGTGGGCGAAGCGGATTCGCGAGCTGGGAGTGGAGGTGCCGAAGTACGACGGCAGGCCGACCGGGGACGCGGACACGCTGGTCAACCGGCTGGGCGGCCCGCAGATGGCGCTGCGGCGGCTGGAGATCGACGAGAGCCGCGACATCGCGCGCTATGGGCAGCAACTGAAAGAACTGGGCGATGAGCCGAGTGTGGTGATTCTGAAGCAGGTGATTGCGGACGAGCAGGAGCACTATCGCGAGCTGAGCGAGCTGATCCGGCATCGCTATCCGAAGACGGCCACTAGCTCGGATATGGCGCGCCAGCAACTGGACGAACTGCTGACGCTGCGCAATCGCTCGGGAAGACAAACGGCGGGATGGGTCGGCGACGCGATTTACGGTGTGAATGACGGGCTGGGGGCGATCTTCGGGATTGTGTCGGGAGTTTCTGGGGCGACGCTGGGGAACAGCCACTGGGTGCTGCTGTCGGGAATCGCAGGGATGATCGCGAGCGCGCTTTCAATGGGATCGGGCGCGTATCTGGCGGCGAAGAGCGAACGCGAGATTTATGAGGCGGAGCTAACGCGGGAGCGCGAGGCCATCGAGATGAACGGGCCGGAGGCACGCGAGCTGCTTTCGCTGTACTACCAGGTGAAGGGCATTCCGCGCGACGATGCGGACCACGTGGTGGAACATCTGGCCGAGGCGCCGGAGAAGTTTCTGCGCGCGCTGGCGGCCGAGCGGCTGAATGTGACGGAAGAAGGGCTGAGCAAGCCGCTGGTCTCGGCCTGGTCGGGGGCGCTGTCAACCGCGGTAGGAGCTTTTATCCCGATCCTGCCGTTTTTCTTTATGAGTGGATATCCGGCGGTAATCGTGTCGGCGATTGTTTCGCTGGCGGCGCATTTTGCAGTGGGCGCGGCGAAATCGCTGATCACGGTGCGCTCGTGGTGGGCGAGCGGACTGGAGATGACGCTGGTGGGCGCGGTGGAAGGCGTGGCGACGTACGTGATCGGGATTGGGCTGGGACGACTGGGAGCGTAGACCAGGGTTTCTGTCCCAGGTAGTCTCTAGCCTATGGAGAATTCGGCTGTGTTGCTGATCGACTGCCCGGATCGGCGAGGGCTGGTGGCCAGCGTGTCGTCGCTGTTGTACGAGCATCGGGCCAATATCCTGCACGCGGACCAGCACCGCGACGAGGAACTGGGCTTGTTCTTCATGCGCGTGGAATGGGCGCTGGATGCGGAGGGAGATCAGGGCGCGTTCGACGTGACGGCCTTCGAGAAGGATTTTGCTGAGCTGGCGCAGGGGCTGAAGATGCGCTGGACGCTGACCCTGAGCAGGCATCGTCCGCGCGTTGCGCTGTTCTGCTCGCAGTACCCGCACTGTGTTGCCGATCTGATGCACCGATGGCACAGCGGAGAACTAGCGTGCGAGTTCAGCGTGGTGGTTTCCAATCATCGGGACGCGGAGGCGCTGGCCGGCTTTTACGGCGTTCCGTTCGCGCATGTGCTGGTGACGGCGGAAACGCGGGGCGCGGCGGAGGAGCGGCAGCTGGACCTGCTGGCCGAATACAAGGTGGAGCTGGTGGTGCTGGCGCGGTATATGCAGATTTTGTCGCCGGCCTTTGTGGGGCGGTATCCAGCGGCGATTATCAACGTGCATCATTCCTTTCTGCCGGCATTCACGGGCGCGCGGCCGTATCACGCGGCGCATGGGCGCGGGGTGAAGCTGATTGGCGCCACGAGTCACTATGTGACGGAGGTGCTGGACGATGGGCCGATCATCGAGCAGGACGTGGCGCGCATCTCGCATCGGGATCAGGTAGAGGATCTGGTGGCGCGGGGGCGCGATCTGGAGCGCGTGGTGCTGTCGCGCGCGCTGCGCTGGCATTTGGAGCGGCGCATTCTGTGCTACGGGAACAAGACTGTGGTGTTCGACTGACGCGGAAGGAAACGGTGCGCTGGGTCGATCCGGGAATATGACGCGATCTTCTGCAGAAGGGTTCGGGACGAATTACGGCTGCCGGTGTGCGTAATAGTCCTGGAGAGTGAAGAAGGCTTTCTTTTTTTCTCCCTTGTCGGAGACCAGGCCCTTGCGGTTATAGTCGTCCTGGACGCCGGGGAGCTGGCGCATGGGCGAGCGGAAATCCATGAGGACCCACGGGGTCATGCCGCGCAGGAAGGGAATTTTGCCGAGCATGAGGAACTGCTGGCGGAAGACGTAGTCCTGATATTCCTCGGTGAACATTTCCGTGGCAGGACCGTGGAGGCCGGCTTTGGCGCCAGCGCCGAATTCGCTGACGATGACCGGCTTGCCGAGAGGATTCTGCCAGGTGTAGTCGGGGATGGATTGCGCGGTTCCCTGGTACCAGCCGAGGTATTCGTTGTAGCCGAGAACGTCGAGGTCCTGGCCGAGCGGATCGTCGAGTGTTGCTGCCGTTCCTTTAAAGTGGGTGACGATGGCGGAGGTGATGAGGCGGGTGGGGTCTTCGCTGCGCGCTTCAACGGCGAGCTGATGGATAAAGGCGTCGCGCTCCGGGCTCTCAGGGGTTTCGTTGGACATGGACCACATGATCACGGAGGCGTGGTTGTGGTCGCGGCGGATCATTTCCCAGAGCTGATGTTTGGCGTTGTCGAGGGTGGGCGGGTTGGTCCAGTCAATGCCCCAGTAGACGGGAATTTCGGACCAGACCATGATGCCGAGCTTGTCGGCGAGGCGATATTCGTTTTCGGTGTGGGGGTAGTGCGCCATGCGGACGAAGTTGCAGTGGAGGTCGTGGGCCCAGCCGAGGAGGGTTTCAGCGTCTTTGTCGGACCAGGAGCGGCCGGAGCGGAAGGGCGCTTCGTCGTGATAGCTGATGCCGCGCAGGAAGACGGGTTTCCCGTTGAGGAGAATCTGATCGCCATGAACTTCGATGGTGCGGAAGCCGATTTCGTCGGTCAGGTCGTCGGGACCGGCGCGGAGGGAGATGGCGTAGAGGCGGGGATGCTCGGGCGACCAGAGCTCGAGGCCGGGTGCGGTGAAGGAGAACGCGGCTCGGCCATTTGTATCTGTGACGGCATCTTTTTCGATGTGGAGGTCGGGAATGCGGAGAGTGACGTGGGCGCCTGAGTCAGCGCCGGTGAGATGGACATAGCCTTCTAGCTGATTCGGTGTGCCGCGTTTGAGCTGGAGGGAGTAATCATCGATGTAGTCGTCGGGGAGTTCAACGAGAGAAACGGGGCGGGTGATGCCACCGTAATTCCACCAGTCCGACTTGATGGTGGGAACGCGGTCGACGGCGCGCTGGTTATCGACGGCGGCGACGACAAAGTTGTCGCCATCTTTCACGATGCCGGTGATTTCGCAATCGAAGGGCGTGAAGCCGCCTTCGTGATCGCAGACGTGCTGGTCGTTGACAAAAATGTGGGCGGCGTAGTTGACCGCACCGAAGTGGATGAAGAGGTGCGTGTGCGGCTTCGGATGGTACGTGAAGTCGCGCTGGTACCAGAGCAGGCCTTCGTAGTAGAAGAGCGAATCTTTCTGGGAGTTCCAGTCGCCGGGAACGTCGAGGGTGGGCGATCGGGAAAAGTCGTACTGGACGAGAGGGCCGCCGGGGACGTAGTGCGCGTTCTTCGCGTAGCCGTTGAGGCTGGGGTGGTCGGGGTTCGATCCCCACCCTTCGCGATAGGGATCGGGAATGTAGTGCCAGGGGCCGTCGAGACTGGTTTGCGCACGATGGTCGAGGTCGACGAGGAGCGTGGGTTGCTGAGCGTGGGAAGCGATGGTGAGAAGGGCGAAGGCGGAGAGCAGAGCAGGGCAGAGCGCATAACGGCGGCACATGCGGACCATCTTAATCCGCGCATCGGGTGAAGGGCGACACGGTGGGGGCAGCTTTCCCGCGGAGCGGCACGCAAAGAAAGGGCCGGAGCGATGGCTCCGGCCGCTGGTTTCGAGAATGCTTTCGCGCTAGTGAACGCCAAGGCCGTCGTGCTCGTGGTAATTCGGGTAAGGCGGCTTGGGGTACGTGGGCAGCGGATGTTCCTTGAGCTGCTCCATGACATATTGCACGGCGCGATCGAGTTGCGGATCGTGACCGGCCGCGACGGATTTGGGATCGTACTCGACCTCGATGTCGGGCGGGATGCCGTGGTTCTCGACCTCGAACTGTCCTTTCAGGCCGTAGATTGCAGTGCGGGGCGCAGTGATCGAGCCGCCGTCGAGGAGCTCCGGATAACCGCCGATACCGACGAGGCCGCCCCAGGTGCGCACGCCGATGAGCGGGCCGAGGCCGGCCTTGCGGAAGTACCAGGGCATGAGATCGCCGCCGGAGCCAGCGGACTGGTTGATGAGCATCGCTTTGGGACCGAAGATGGCGCCACCGGGATCGGTGACGTCCTCGCCTTCGCGGGTTTCGTAGCGGGCCATGGGGACGCGGCGGAGAGTGTCGATGACATAGTCAGCGATCTGGCCGCCTTCGTTGTAGCGCTCGTCGATGATGACGCCCTTCTTCTCGACCTGGGAGAAGAAGTAGCGGTTGAAGTTGGTGAAGCCGCCGCCAGCCGTGTTCGGGATGTAGACGTAGGCGACCTGGCCGCCGGTCATCTCGTCGACTTTGCGGCGGGTGCCTTCAATGAAGGCGAGGTTGCGCAAGCCGTGCTCCGACTCGATGGCGACGATGGTGACATCGCGCGCGCCGGTACCGTCGGAATTAGGACCAACGTGCAGCACGACTTGTTTGCCTGCGGTGCCTTCGAAGAAACGGTAGAGGTTGTCGGAGGCGTGCAGGTCGCGGCCGTTGACGGCAAGCAGATATTCGCCTTCTTTCACGTTGACGCCGGGCTGGGTGAGCGGGGCGTGGAGCGCGGGGTTCCAATTTTCGCCGTTGTAGATGTGGGCGAAACGGTAACGGTCGTGGTTGACGGAGTAGTCGGCGCCAAGGAGGCCGGTGTGCGGGGAATGATCGGGCTCGCCGGGACCGCGAATGAACATGTGGCCGACGGTGATTTCGCCGAGCATTTCTTCGAAGAGATAATTCAGTTCATCGCGTGAGCCGATGCCGTCGAGGTACGGCTCGTATCGCTTTTCGACTTTGGCCAAATCGAGGCCGTGGTGATTGGGGTCGTAGAAGAAGTCGCGCTCGATGCGCCAGGTTTCGTTGAACATCTGGCGATACTCGGCGCGGGGATCGACATCGGCCTGGAGACTGCCGAGGTTAAGAGTTTTGCCAGGACTGGTCTTGACCTCATCAGCGGTGGCGATGAGCCACGAATCGCCTTTTTTGTAGAGCATCTTCTCGCCGTTGGCGGAGATGCTGAAGCCGTCGATGCCGGAGAGAACTTCAGTGGCCTCGCGCTTTTCGAGGGAGAATCGCCAGAGGGCGTGAATCCGGGAGCCATTGCGCTGGGATGGGTTGGCGACCGCGCCGCCTTCGGCGATGTACAACACGCCTTCTTTACCGGCCCGGAGATCGATGTAGTTGCGGGCGGGGATGGGCAGGGCCAGAATGCGCTGGTCGATGCCGTCGAAGTCGACTTTCACTACAGGCAGTTTCTTTTCATCCTTCTTTTCTTTGTTGGCGGTCTCGTCCTTTTTGTCTTTATCCGTTGCGGCCTGGTCGTCGGTCTTCTTTGTCTCTTCGGCAGAAGGCTTGGTATCGTCCTTTGCCTTCTCATCCTTCGCCTTTTCGTCATCGCTCTCGGGAGGCAGAGGCGAGGGCAGGTCTTTGGAAAGCACGACGACGTAGACATTGCTGGAGACGGCACGATCGAGGCTGGAAAGATCGAAGCCGGCGACCGACGGGCCGACGTTGGTGCTGGCAGTGAAGTAGAGATACTTGCCGTTGCGATCGAAGGCGATGCTGCCGACGTCGCTCATGCCATCAGTGACCTGCGTGGTTTTCTTCGTGTCCAGGGAATAGAGAAAGACCGCCTCCATGTGGTTGTGCAGCTCTTTGAGGTAGGCGATCCACTTGCCGTCGGGGGACCAGGCGGCGCTGCCCGCGAATCCGAAGCCTTCATAGTCTTGCGTATCGACCAGGACGGGATGGGGGTTGTCGACGTCGAGATACCAGAGATGGAGTTTCTTGTCGGAGTAAAGGATGCGTTTGGAATCGGGAGACCAGTGCGGAGCGTAGAAATAGGACGGCTCTGGTCCGAGGTCGATGGCCTTTGGCGGCGCGATGCCATTTTGATCGCGAATGAAGAGCTGATATTCGCCGGAGGCATCGCTGAACCAGGCGATGGATTTGCCGTCGGTGGACCAGGCGGGATCGCGCTCGGCGGCGTTGGAGGTGTTAGTGAGGTTGCGCGCATCGCCCTTCTCGGCGGGAACGGTGAAGATGTCGCCGTGGGCTTCAAAAACAGCGCGTGCACCGGTGGGCGAGATGGCCGCGTTGAGGATGGTGTGCGGATCGATGACGGTGAGGGAGGGCTCAAGTGCTGGAAGATCACCGTGGAGGGCGATGTCGACGGGATGTTCCGCGTGGGCAGCGATGTCGTAGAGATGGATGCTGCCGAACTGCTCGTAGACGATGCCGCCGGGGCCGGCACTGGCGGACTTGAGATCGAAGCTTTTGTTCTCGACGACCTGCTCAACTTGTTTCGAATTGGTGTCGTAGCTGAAGAGCGTGACGGGGCCGTTGCGATCGGAGAGGAAGTAGACTTTGTCGCCGATCCAGAGGGGATTGGAATCGTTGGAGTTGTCGCGGGGGACTTTGGTGAGGTCGAGCGAGGCGAGGTCGAGGATCCAGACGGGCTCGGTTTGGCCGCCGTGATAACGTTTCCAGGCGCGCTGCCACTGGTTGAACGGGGTGTAGGCGATCTGCTTGCCGTCGGGCGAGAGCGATCCGCTGTCGGCGGAGGGGAGCGGGAATTCAACGGGAAGGCCGGAGCCATCGGCGCGAATGCCGAAGAGCTGGGAGAAGTCATTCCAGGCGGCGCGGCCGCTGAGGAAGAGGATGTCCTGGCCATCGGGAGACCAGCCGACGACGATGTCCGGGTCGGGATGCCAGGTGAGGCGATGGGGGACGCCGCCGTTCACCGACACGGTGTAGACATCGATGTTGCCGTGGATGCGGGCGGAGTAGGCGAGAGTCTGGCCGTCGGGCGAGAAGAACGGGCCGGCGACGACCGAGGCGGTGGAGGTGAGGCGAACGGCTTCGCCCCCGGTGCGCGCGACGGTCCAGATGTCGTCGGCGTGGCGAAAGGCAATTTGATCTTTGCTGAGGGTGGGATGGAGCAGGAGAAGCGGTGATGCGTGGGAAACGAAAGGCAGAACGAGGAGCGTGAGGAGCGCAGCACATGTGTGGCGGAGCACGGACCCTCCAGCGGGAAGAAATGGTGAATGGCAAGTGTACTCGGGAGATTGCGAATCTTCCATCCGGAGAGGGTGATGCATTGATTCGTGGCGGACGGGGCGCGGCGGCACGACCGCTTACGGTTTTTTGGGATCGCGGAGGCGGAAGCGGTTGGCGCGGTCGAATTCTTCGCGGAGTTCCGGGGTTTTCAGATTCTCGCGGATGTGGGCGAGGCGCTGCTCGAGCGCATGCAGGGTTTTTGCGATGGCGTCGGAGTTGGTGTGGGCAATGTCGCGCCACATGGAGAAGGGGCTGGCGCCGAGACGGGTCATTTCGCGGAGAGCGCGGCCGCCGATGGGAAGCAGGTCGGTGTTGGCGGCGAATTCGTCTTCGAGCAAGGCGCACATGGCGGTGGAGACGAACTGCGGGAGATGGCTGATCCAGGCGCAGAGGATGTCATGGCGGACTGGATCCATGTCGATGACGCGACAGCCGAAGCGCGCGACCCAGGCGCGCCAGTCCTGCGCGGCCGGCGAACCGCCTTCGGCCGGACTGCATGGAGTGAAGAGCCAGACCGCGCCATCGAAGAGCGCGGCATCGGCATTTTCAGCGCCGCCGACCTCTTTGCCTGCCATGGGGTGGCCGGGGAGGAATCCAGGCTGGCCGGGCGCGTTGTATTTGTCACGGGCACGGGCACACATTGCACCTTTGACGCTGCCGACGTCGGTGACAAGCTGGTCTTCACGGAGCAGCGGAGCGAGGCGGTCGAGCCACTCGAGGATGGTGAAGACGGGACCGCCGAGGAGGATGAGGTTGGCTTCAGCAGCGGCGGTGAGCGGGTCGTCGGCGGAAACGGTGATGGCTTCGTGGCGGAGGGCTGCGTGGAGTTGCTCGGGATTGGGATCCCATCCGGCGATGGAGCCGGTGAAGCCATTTGCGCGCAAGGCGAGGCCAACGGAGGCGCCGATGAGGCCGGTGCCGATGATCGCGATGCGGGACTGGCCGTCCAGGCAATGGGCGCTTCGCGCCAGGACTTCACTGTGTGGCTTCAAATCGTGCGCTCCACAGCGGAGGCGATCACGCGCAGCGAGTCCATGAGCTCGGCGAACTGTTCGGGAAAGAGCGACTGCGCGCCGTCGGAGAGTGCTTTGTCTGGATTGGGGTGGACTTCGATAAGGAGGCCGTCGCCGCCGGCGGCAACTGTGGCGCGCGCCATAGCGGGAACCTTGTCGCGGCGGCCGGTGCCGTGGGAAGGATCGCCGACGATGGGCAGGTGCGAAAGCTTTTTGACGACGGGGATGGCGGAGATGTCCATAGTGTTGCGGGTATAGGTTTCGAAGGTGCGAATGCCGCGCTCGCAGAGGATGACGTCGTAGTTGCCGCCGGCGAGGAGGTATTCGGCGGAGAGCAGCAACTCTTCGATGGTGGCGGCGATGCCGCGCTTGAGGAGTACGGGGCGGCGGACCGCGCCGAGCTCACGGAGCAGGTTAAAGTTCTGCATATTACGCGCGCCGACCTGGAAGAGGTCGACGCAGGGCATCATCGCCTCGATCTGGGAGATTTCCATGACCTCGCTGACGACGAGCAGGCCGTGAGCGTCGCCTGCCTCGCGGAGGAGCTTGAGGGCATCGAGGCCAAGGCCCTGGAAGGAATAGGGCGAGCTGCGTGGCTTGAAGGCGCCGCCGCGGAGGAATTTCGCGCCCGCGGTTTTGACGATTTTTGCGCAGGAGAAGATCTGCTCGCGGTTTTCGACGGAGCAGGGTCCGGCCATGACGACGACTTCGCCGCCGCCGACGCTGACGCCGTTGGGAAATCGGACGATGGTGCCTTCCGGACGGAAGCTGCGTCCGGCGAGTTTATAGGGCGAAGAGATGCGGATAACTTCGGCGACGCCGGCGAGGACTTCGAATTCCTGGTGCTCGAAAACGCCGGGGGTGCCGACGCCGGCGAGGATGGTCTGGACGGTCCCGGTGGTGCGATGGACGTTGAAGCCGATTTCCATCATGCGCTCGACGACGGCCTGGATCTCTTCTTCGGTCGCGCGATCCTGCATAGCAACAATCATTTTTCTTTTCCTGTCTGGGTCTGCGCGCCGGATGCGGGCGGGTTGGGGCGGGAGGCGAGCTCGTTGCGCTGCAGGGCCCGCATGACGTCGACGATGCGCTCGTAGATGTGAACGAGCTCGATGTCGGGCAGCGGGCCGGGATTGTGGCTGCGCACGTTGTCGAAGATGACGCGCTCGCGATTGGGCTCGTAGACGGGCAGGTCGGTTGCGCGCTTGAGGCGGCCGATTTCCTGAGCGGCCGCGGCGCGCTGGCTGATAAGCGCAACGATGCTCCGGTCGAGCTCATCAATTTTGCGCCGCAAGGTTTCGATGTCCATGGTTTTCCTTGTTCGCCGGGCGGGAGGGCGCGCCGGGTCATGGAGAAATCCGCAACTACAACCGTATACGAAGAGGGGTTTTTAACGGGCCGGGACGGCAGGCTCTCGAATGCCACCGCGGAGGCCCTGAATAAATCGGGCGATGGAGCTGGGCGCGTCTTTGGGTCCGGCCTGCTCGATGGTGGCGACCAGCGCGCTGCCGATGGCGGCGGCGTCGGCAAATTCACCGACGGCGGCGAAGTGTTCGGGGTTGGAGATGCCGAAGCCGACGGCGATGGGCAGGTTCGTAAAGCGGCGCAGGCGTTTGACGAGCTGTTCGGCGTCAGATGCAAGCGAGGCGCGCGTGCCGGTGATGCCTACGCGGGAGATAGCGTAGACGAATCCCTGAGAGGCGGCGGCGATGCGCTCGAGGCGGGCGTCGGGGCTGGTGGGCGCGGCGAGAAAGATTGGGGCCAGGTGATGACGGTGGAGGGCTTCGAGGTATTCACCGGCTTCTTCAACGATCATGTCGGTGACGAGGACGCCGTCGACGCCGGCTTGCTCCGCGGCAGCACAGAAGTTTTCGAGTCCGAAGCGGAGGACGGGATTGTAGTAGGTGAAGATGACCAGGCCGGTTGCGGGACGCTGGATGCGAAGGGCGGCGGCGAGGGCGAGTACGTCGCGGAGGCGGGTGCCATTTTTGACGGCGCGTTCGCTGGCGCGCTGGATGACGGGGCCGTCGGCAAGTGGATCGCTGAAGGGGACGCCGAGTTCGAGGACGTCGGCGCCCGCGTCAATGGCGGCGATCGCGATGTTGTGGGTGGTCGCGATGTCGGGGTCGCCGACGGTGAGGTAGGCGACGAGGCCGGGTTTGCTGGCGAACCGGATCGGCATCGGCGGTCAGGCTCCGGATAAGTGGAGTTCGCGGGCGAGGATGCCCATGTCTTTGTCGCCGCGGCCGGAGATATTGACGAGCAGGATGTCGCGCGCGCTGAGGGTGGGCGCGAGGCGCAGGCATTCGGCGACGGCGTGGGCGCTTTCGAGGGCGGGGATGATGCCCTCGGTGCGGGCGAGGCGGAGGGTGGCGTCGAGGGCTTCGGCATCGGTGGCGGAGGTGTATTCGGCGCGGCCGGAATCGTGCAGGGCGGCATGTTCAGGGCCGATCGAGGCGTAGTCGAGACCGGCGGAGACGGAATGGGTGAGGGCGATCTGGCCGTTGTCGTCCTGGAGAACATAGGAGTAAGTGCCTTGCAGAACGCCGGGTGATCCGCCGCTGAAGCGGGCGGCGTGGTCGCCGAGCGCGGCGCCGCGGCCGCCGGCTTCGACGCCGATCAGGCGGACCTCTTTATCGGGGATGAATTCGTAGAACGCGCCGATAGCGTTGGAGCCACCGCCGACACAGGCAATGATGGCGGTGGGCAGGCGATTCTCTTTTTCGAGAATCTGGGTACGGGCTTCGCGGCCGATGACGCGATGGAAGTCGCGGACCATGGTGGGGTAAGGGTGTGCGCCGAGGACGCTGCCGAGAAGGTAGTGCGTGGTGCGGACGTTGGTCACCCAGTCGCGCATGGCTTCGTTGATGGCATCTTTGAGGGTGCGAGAGCCGGAGGAAACGCCGCGGACTTCCGCGCCGAGCATGCGCATGCGGTAGACGTTGAGTTCCTGGCGGCGCATGTCCTCTTCACCCATGTAGACGACGCAGTCGAGGCCGAAGAGCGCGCAGACGGTGGCGGTGGCGACGCCGTGCTGGCCCGCGCCGGTTTCCGCGATGATGCGTTTTTTGCCCATGCGCACGGCAAGGAGCGCCTGGCCGAGGCAGTTGTTGATTTTGTGCGCGCCGGTGTGGAGAAGGTCTTCGCGCTTGAGATAAATCTTTGCGCCGCCGAGGGATTCGGTGAGACGCGAGGCGAAGTAGAGGGGAGTGGGGCGGCCGGCGTAATCGCGCAGCAGCGAGTCGAGCTTCAGATGGAAATCGGGATCGGCCTGGGCCTCGGCGTAGGCGTGCTCCAGCTCGTCGAGCGCGGCGACGAGAGTCTCAGGAACGTAGCGGCCGCCATAGGGGCCGAAACGTCCGGTGAGGGGTTTGGTGGCGCTGGCAGCCATGGATACAGGGTACAGGGAACAGGGTGGAGCGAACAGGCCTGCGAGCTAGCGGTCTGCTCTTCGGATGAGGTCGAGACAGGTGTCTTCCTGCGGGCATTCGAAGAGAAACACTTCACGCGACTGGTGTCAGCGGCATCCTTACACTGCACTTACACCGGCCCCACAGCGGTGGGGGGCATGACAGGCGGCTCGATTGCGATGAAGGCGAGACGGGCCACGCGAATGAAGTCGTGGAGGAGCTCGGGATGTTTTTTGCCGGGAGCGGATTCGACGCCGCTGGAAACGTCGACGCCCCAGGGGCGGAGGGTGAGGATGGCCTCGCGGACGTTTCCTGGATGGAGACCTCCGGCGAGAATGATGCGGAGTTTTCCGGCTTCAGCAGAGAGAACTTCTTTGGCGCGCGCCCAGTCCACGGTTCTGCCGGTTCCGCCGGATGCGGTTGACGTTCGCGCATCCAGCAGAACTGCATCGATGTCGCGATGCCGGGCAATGGCGCGCAGCTCGTTGCGGAGCCGTTCCTCGGCGCGGGCGGGGTCGCCGTTGAGGTCCCAGTGCAGGGTTTGGATAAGAAAGAAGCCGGGGTCGAACTGGTTGCGCAGTTTTTCCGCGAGGGAAAAATCGAGTTCCCCATGAAGCTGAACCCCGTGCAGTCCCGCAGAGCGGAGAGCGAGTGCAATCTCATCGAAATTCTGCGTGTCAAAGACGCCGATTTTTGTGAGATCGGCAGGCACGTCCGGCATGATGGCCGAGATCTGTGTGGCGCTGATCCTGCGCGGACTGGGAGCGAAGACAAAGCCGACGGCGTCCGCGCCGCCCTCTGCGGCCATCTGCACGTCTACGAGATTGGTGTTGCCGCAGATCTTGATCCACATGGTGTTTAGGTGTGCTGGGCCGTGGGTTCTGGTGCCGCGCTGGCGGCCTTTAGCAAATCTTCGAGCGCTGCGCCAGGGTTCGGGTGACGCATGAGGGATTCGCCGATCAGGAAGGCGTGAAAGCCGGCGGCCTGCAGGGTTTGGATATCGGAGGCGGTGTGGATGCCGCTTTCGGCGACGCGGACGGCGTTGGGTGGAAGCTGTTCGACGAGTTCCAGGGAGGTTTCGAGGCGGACCTCGAAGGTTTTGAGGTCGCGGTTGTTGACGCCATAGACGTCGCAGCCAATGTTCCGCACAAGCGCGGCTTCTTCCGCGGTGTGGACTTCGCACAGGACGTCGAGTCCTGACGTGTGGGCGATGATCGTGAAGTACTCCAGATAGCCGTAGCCGAGCGCGGACGCGATGAGGAGGATAGCGTCGGCACGATGGGCGCGGGCTTCGACGATCTGGTACTCGTCGACGATGAAGTCCTTGCGGAGGCAGGGAATTTTGGTTGCGGCAGAGGCGATTTCGAGGTTCTGAAGGCTGCCCTGGAAAAAGGGCTCGTCGGTGAGGACAGAGAGGGCTGCAGCGCCGGCGTGTTCGAGGTTTGCGGCGAGGGATTGGGGATCGAAGTTGGGGCGGATGACGCCTTTTGAGGGCGAGGCTTTCTTCAGCTCGGCGATGATCGCGGGGCCTTTTGCGGAGGCGTCGCGTAGGGCGCGGGCGAATCCGCGAGGCGTGTGCTGTTCGGCTTGTTGTTCGAGGTCGCGCAGGGGCACGCGCTCGCGGCGGCGCGCCACTTCGGCGCGGGTTTCCTCGAGGATGGGGTCAAGACGCTGGCCAAAAGGGTGCAGGCGGATGGTCCTCTGCTTCAAGTATAGCGGCGAGTTTGCGGGGAACGGTGCGAGATGGGGTCCGTGCTCCTCTGACATTTGTCATGCGCGATTGCTGACGAAGGACACTGCCGGGGAGGGGGGTCGAGGGGCGATGCTGGTTGGGTCAGGAGGTGTTATGAACAACACGATCCCCAACACGGCCCCTTCGAATCAGCTGCAGGCGGCGATTGAAAAGGAATGCGATTCGGATTCCCATCTGGTGTTTGCGCTCGGCGTGGTGCTGTTGGTTTGCGGCGGCGCGATCACGGGCCATCACGAGGTGACGATGATCGGGCTGGGGCTGATTATTTTCAGCAGCCTGTTTCGCTGAGATTCGGAGAGGGGCCTCGGAATTCTCTCAGGCGGCGGCCAAGCGGGTGATTTTCTTACGCTTCGCCTTCGATGCCTGCCACAGGTCGTACTGGACCTGCAGGTTCAGCCAGAGTTCCGGTGAGGTTCCGAGAGCCTCGGAAAGCATCAGCGCCATCTCCGCCGAAACTCCCGACGTCCCATTCAGCAAGCGCGACAGGGTTACGCGAGAGACGCCGAGATGGCCGGCCAACTTCGTTACCGACATCGTCCCGATATGCTCCCGCAGGATTTCACCGGGATGGGCGGGGTTGTGCATGCGCATAGTTGCTCCTCAGTGGTAGTCCCGATAATCGACGAGAACAGCATCTCTGCCATTAAATGCGAATGTCAGTCGCCAGTTGCCGCTCACGTCAACCGACCAGTGATTGACGAGGTCGCCTTTTAGTGGATGAAGGCGCCAACCTGGCGAGTTCATATCGCCCGGTGGTGTTGCTGCGTTGAGCCTGGTCAGTTGCAATCTGAGGCGCCTCGCGTGAGCAGGCTGGATCCCGGCCTTCGAGCCAGTCAGGAAGAACGCTTCGACTCCTTTGTGTCTGAAGCTCCTGATCACACGTATAGTGTATCGTTACACGTTACAGAGTGCAAGTATTTTCGTGTGATGCTCTTTCAGCCCAGGATTCCCATCTTCTTCGCGGTTTTCTCGAGGATTTCCAGGGCCTGGTCGAGTTGCTCGCGGGTGTGTTCGCTGGTCATGATGGTGCGGATGCGGGCTTTGCCTTCGGGGACGGTGGGGAAGGCGATGCCGGTGCCGAGGACGCCCGCCTCGAAGAGGGCGCGGGAGAAATCCATGGTCTGGCGGCCGTCGCCGATGATGATGGGTGTAATGGGGGTTTCGCTGGCCGGAGTGTTGACGCCACCGATGTTGAAGCCGAGACGGCCGAGTTCGGACTTGAAATAGCGGGTGTTTTCCCAGAGGCGATCGATGCGCTCGGGCTCGGATTCGAGCAGATCGAAGGCGGCGATGCAGGTAGCTGTCACCGATGGCGGGTGTGAGGTGGAAAAGAGAAACGGGCGGGCGCGGTGGTAGAGGAAGTCGATGAGGTCTTTGGAGCCGCAGACGTAGCCGCCAATGGCGCCAATAGCTTTAGAGAGGGTGCCGACCTGGATATCGACGCGGCCATGGCAGCCGAAGTGATCGATCGACCCGCGGCCATTGCGGCCGAGCACGCCTGACGCATGGGCGTCGTCAACCATCATGATGGCACCGTATTTTTCGGCGAGAGCGGCGAGCTTGTCGACGGGGCCGATGTCGCCATCCATAGAAAAAACCCCGTCGGTTATGAGGAGTCTGCGGCCAGGCTCGTTCTGGATTTCGCGGAGCAGCTCTTCGGCGTGGGCGACGTCTTTGTGGCGGAAGACTTTGATCTTCGCGCGGGAGAGGCGGGCGCCGTCGATGATGGAGGCGTGATTGAGCTCGTCGGAGACGATGAAATCTTCTTTGCCGAGGATAGCGGAGACGGCGCCTGCGTTGGCAGCGAATCCGCTCTGAAAGACGACGCAGGCTTCGACGTTCTTGAAGCGGGCGATTTTCTCTTCCAGCTCCATGTGGATTTTCATGGTTCCGGCGATGGTACGAACGGCGCCGGATCCGACACCGTAGTCGCGGATGGCCTGGATGGCGGCTTCACGCAGTTTGGGGTGATTGCAGAGGCCGAGATAATTGTTGGAGGCGAGATTGATGACCCGGCGGCCGTCGTAGGTGCAGACCGGGGCCTGGACGTCGTCGAGGACGCGGAGGCGAAAGTGGGTGCCCTTCTGCCGAAGCTCGTCGAGCTGGGCGGTGAGGTACTGGAGCTGGGGGCGTTCGGAGAGGGAAGCGGCCATGGACGAACCTCGGGAGATTGCGAATGGGCAACTAGAGATCGTAACTCCAGAGGGCAGGGAGTGCGTCAGGTATCCGGGGGCTGCTCACGTGCCGGAGGCGGGGGCGGTCAGATACAATGAGTTTTCGAGCGCAGCGTCAGAGAATGCCCTCGGCAGCAGGACGGGCCGGGCGGAGCGATGGCGGGCGCAGATGTTTGATGTCAGAGAGTTCCTCACGAATGATTTCGCTGTTCCGGAAGTACATCGCCCCTCGGCTGAGCCTCTATTGCGGACTGCTGACCTGCCTTTCCATTCTTAGCACTGGCGCGGCGGGACAAGCGCAGGTGGCCACGCGTACCCAGGTCTCGGTAGAGAAGAGTGACGGCGCCCTGTCGTTTACGGCAAGGGTCGCAGAGGTCGAAGGGGGCGCGGTTTCCGAAGGCTCAGTGAGTTTTGAGACGGCCAGGGGCTCGCTGGGATCGGTTTTTGTCAGAGATGGATCGGCGACGCTGAACCTGAGCAATCCACCGCAATGGGCGAAGACGGTCACCGCTGTGTATCACGGCGATGCAGCGTTTAGCGGGTCGGCGGCCAGTGCCGAGGTGCCCGCGGAGGACTCCAGCGGGCTGGCGGGATTCACGGTTACGGCCAGTCCATCGTCGTTGTCGCTTGCTCCGGGCCAGTTCGGCACGGTGAACCTGACGGTCACTTCGCAGAACGGTTTTTCCGAACAGGTGAACCTGTCGTGCTCGGGTAATCCACTCGCCTCGAGCTGCAATTTCAACCCGGTTGTGGTCACGCCGCCGGCGAATGGATCCAGCATCAGCGCGATGCAGATCACGACGACGGCGGAATCGGGCGTGGGCTCGAATCAGGCCAGGCTGGGAGGGCCGGGCAAGGTGTTTGCGGTTGTGATTCCGGGTGTCCTGGCGTTGATTGGAGCAGGGGCGATCGGGCGGAAGAACCTGGGCACGCTGCGAGCGCTGGGGCTGGTGATGCTGCTGGCTGCCGGCACGCTGGGATTGAGCTCCTGTAACTCTCGGTACAGATACGAGCACTACCAACCCTCGCCGAACTTTGGGACGGCTGCGGGGAACTACACCGTGGTCATTGCCGCCTATTCCACCGATGGCACAGCGATCACGTATGCGACTTCGTCCGATGCTAGCTGCGCGGGCGCGGTTTGTCTGGCTTTGACGGTGCAGTGAGAAAAACAGGGTTTAGGGAATAGGGTTTAGGGAATAGAAAGACGGAAACGCGCTTAGGACCGCCTGACCCATTTCCGGGCTTTTCCTGCAACAATCAGCGATTCATTTTGCAGACCTGGAGGACGCTGTTGCGCCAGGGGCAGGGGAATGCTGTTTTCGCGTCGGGCGGAAGCAAGAGCCAGGTTGCGCCGAGCGGGGCGAGGGTGACGACGCGCTCAGAATCTGTCATGCGGTCGACGTTAAGTTCCGCGTTACGCTGGAGCGCCCAGCGGTCCGCGAGCCGTGGGATGACGGCGACAATGCCGGCGTCCTTGTCGTCGGTAAGATGGTCGCGCTCGGCGATGGCGCGGAAGCCCTGCTCATCTTCTCCGGGCAGGTAGACCAGCCGCGGGTTGAAGGCGAAGACGGCGTTGCGTGGGGTGTTGCCGCGAATCCAGAGAAAGGCTTGTTCATAAGGGTTGGCAGGGTCTGCGCCGGGCCACTCGATGGGGCTGCTGCCGGTCCAGGAGAGGCGTTGGGCGGCGAACATTCCGGCGAAAAGCGCGACTACCAGGGGGACTGCGGCGATGCGGGTGCGGGACCAGACGGCAGCGAGCACACCGCCGCAGAGGACGGTGCCGAGTGCGTAAAGCAAATGGAAGCTGCGCAGGACCTGAAGGGGAACGAAAAGGAACGGGCCAGCGGTCGGGACAAATGCAGCGGCAATCACGGTGCTGGTTGAACCGAAGAGCAGACACGTGAGGCAGATTGCGCCTTTGCGGGTGTTGGAACCGAGATGGCGCCTGGCGAGAGCAAAGAGAAGCAGAGGCAGAACGAGGCCGAGCATTTCATACCAGTGCCAGCGCGCGAGAAAGAGAAATGTCCGCGCCGGCAAGGAGATGGCCTGACGATACGCGGGTGAGGCCGGGGTCCCGCGGGCGAGGGCGAACCCCACGCCGGAGGCGGCGATGAGAGCGACGCAGAAGATGAGGGCCAGGCGGGTACGTCCAGAGGCGACCAAAATATACAGAACGACGAAGCCGATGGTGAAGACGGCCATCAGCGGATGGATCAGCGCGGTGAGCGCGAGCAGAAGGACGGTGCGGGGCCATGCGCGGTCGATGCAGGCGGCAACGGCCATCAGGCTGAGGGGCGTCGAGAAGGAGCGCGCCGTGACGTAAGGGTCCATGACAAAGAGGGCGGTTCCGGCGACGGGGAGGGTAAAACAGGCAGCTGCGAGGAGCACGGAAGACCAGCGGGCTGACTTGTTGATGAAGAGGCGCGCCGCGAGCTGATGGCAAGCGGTGAGGAAGAGAAAGGTTGAGAGCAGTTGGGCTGCGAAGAGTACCCATGAGAATGGGAAATGCGATAGGCGGAGCATCGCCGCCAGGGTCCATGGAAAGAGGGAGAGTTGAGTAAAGGCCGCCGGGAAAGCCGCGTTGAGGGGGTAGAGGGAGGGATCGAGAAGGTGGCGGACCCCGGCAATATAGATGCCCGCGTCCCCGGCATAGGGATGGTAGCCGTGCACGACAAGGACGAGGGGAGTGAGCAGGAGCGGGCCGAGGGACGACGGGATGGATCGCAGCGGCTGATGGTTCGGGGATTGCTCGTCGATGATGCGCGTGGGTTTGGACGAAGGGTTGAGGGCGGGCGCAGTCGTCACAGCATCTGTTGTACAAGCTCGGTGGCCTCGGCAGCGAGGGCGTCGTCGTCGCCGAATCCCTCGAGCCAGCGGACGTACGGTTCCCTGCGAAACCAGGTGAGCTGACGCTTCGCGTAGTTGCGATGTGCCTGGCGGGTGGCAGCGATGGCTTCGAGTTCGGTGCATTCACCGCGCAGCACGGCGCGGGCCTGACGGTAGCCGAGGGAATCAAAGGCAGGTGGCGAGTCGCCATATTTGCGGAGGAGTCCGCGGGTTTCTTCCACGAGACCGTCGGCGAACATCTTCGCTGCGCGAGCATCAATGCGGGCGTAGAGATCGGGGCGGGGCGGGTTGAGCCCGATGCGGAGAATGCGATAGCCGGTAAGGGGATCACGCCCCGTTTTCCAGGCTTCGGTGAGTGGCTGGCGGGCAGCGAGGCAGACTTCGATGGCGCGGATGAGCTTGGGTTGGTCGTTGGCGTGGATGCGGTGGGCGGCGGCGGGATCAAGGCGGTGGAGAAGACGGTGCAGCCATCCTGGACCATGCAGCTTTGCGCTGCGGTGGAGCCGGGCGCGGGTTTCTTCTGAGCGTTGTGGGCCGGCAAAGAGGCCTTCGAGGAGGGCGCGCAGATAAAGGCCGGTGCCCCCGGTCACGATGGGGAGGTGATGGCAGGAGACGATGGTGGCCAGCGACTGGCGGGCGAGGCGCGCATAGTCGCCGGCGGTACAGAACTGGTCCGGGGTGAGGACATCGATGAGGTGATGCGGGATTTCGCGGCGCTCCGCGGGGGACGGCTTAGCTGTGCCCACTTCCATCTCGCGGTAGACGGCGACGGAATCGCAGCTGACGATCTCCGATTGAAAACGGCGGGCGAGGGTGAGGGAGAGCGTCGTTTTGCCGCTGCCGGTGGGACCGAGCAGCACAACCAGTAGAGACTCCATATTCAATTGCGCCCGGCGAGAAGACTCGAGGTCAGGGTAGCAAAGAGGGACGGGGAGGCGCGTCGAGAGAACGGGACGCGAACGACCCGAGCTTCGATGGGGCCATGATTCGAGGCCGAAGGAGCTCCGAAGCCGGCAGAAGGCTAGTTTCTTAGCGGTTGGCCATGCCGCGCGCGTTGCGCATGGGCAGGGTCGGGCCGTCGCACATGACGAGCGGGTGATTCGCCGGGACAATTTTCCGAGTGGCGCGGGGGCGAGCGGCCGGCGCGACGGGATGCACCTTGATGGCGGTCTTGGGACGCAGAGGAAGGGTCGGAGCCTCGGGCCCTGGGTTGTATTCTTTTCGGCCACCGATGGCGGCGACCATTGCGGGCGTGGCGACCATTGCGACAAAGGCTACGGCAAAAATCAGGTCATGCATTACAGCACTTCCTCGGAGAAAAGGAGCAACTTTGCCTCTCTGCGCTATCCAGTATGACGTTGAGGGCAACCCCCTAGCTATAACACTTCCATGGAGGGATAAGGCGAGCGGAAGTACTCAATCTGGCATTACTCATGACCGATGTACCGAAACTTTTGTACTGGGAGGCCCCGGGCTGACGAGGAGCCGGGCGGTTTAAGCCGCGACCGTCAACGCGGGTCGGGACGGCCGTTTACTCCACTTGTTGCTTGGCTTTATAACCGTCACGCGCGATGATGTCGTATTTGACAGCTTTGTGTTTTTCGTCCTGCATGCGCAGCGGGTGGCCTTCCTGATCGACGAGTTCGATGCGGATGCGCCGGTAGGTGCCGTCCATCTTGATGTTCGATGGCTTATAAGTAATCTGATACTGGTTACGAATGGACTCATTGATCGCGGTGAAGTCATCGGGCAGCTCCGCGGTGAATCGAGGCTCAAAGTACATCCCGCCGGTCATGCGGGCGAAGCTCTGCAACTGGTTTTGGGCCTGCAGCATGGTGATGTTGTTCATGCGTCCGCTAGCGAAACCACCGCCCCCCATCATGCCGGCACCCCCGGTGGCAATGGAGAAAATGGTGACATTGGGGGTCTCCTTAATCTTCTGGAGGCACTTGTCGAGGGTGATCTTGGAGAAGGTATCGCGACCAGAGGAGATGAGAATGATGTACTTGCGGCCGTCGATGCGGGAGAGCCGGTCGAGGGTCTCGTAGAGGGCATCGAACAGATTGGTTTCCTGCCAGGTGGGCATTTGGAGAGACCGCACCGCATCCTGGATCATCATTTTGTTCTGCGTGAAGTCGGTCAGGATGGTGGTGTGCATGTCGTAGGTGACGACCGCGACGTAGTCATCGGGGCGCAGCTGCTGGGTGAAGGCGTAGGCCGAGTTCCACATGTCGTAAATGAAGTTGTAGCTGTTGGCGGCGAACTCGACGAGCAGAACGGCGGTGATGGGCGCCTTCACCTGGTGAAAGCTGACGATGTCCTGGGCAACGCCGTCCTCGAAGACGCGGAAATTGTCCTCTTTCAGATTCGGGATGAACTGGTGGGTTTTTTCGGCCAGGACCCCGACATCCACGTTGACGACGGGCACGTCGACGCGGAGGGAATAATTGTTGAGGCCGGGAGGATTCTTCACGGTCGGCTCAGGAGGGGGAGGCGGAGGGGGCGCGGATTTCTTCGGAAGGGCGATGGGGCCGTTGTCATTGCCGGGACCGCCGGCTTCCGGAGCGGTTTGATCGGGTTGTTGCTGCTGCTGCGCCGGCGGATTCTGGGTTTGCTGGGTGCTGGGGGTCGATTGCGGCTGTTGGGCCCATGACCAGCGGGCGGGCAAAAGCGTCAGTAACAGCAGCAGGGCGGCAGCGGTGGTGACCGATAAACGCAGGTGGGATACCCTCATGAAGAAACCTCTGCAACAATCTTCGTGCCGCGGGTGCCCTGGCGGCAAGCGCGGGAGAAGCTTAGTCTATGGACGTGTATAAGCGCCTGAAAGATATCCGCAAGGGAATGGCGGCAGCAGCGATCGCGGCATGTGCGACATTCTCAGCTCCGGGACAGGGCCAGTCTATGCGGCCGGTGAGCGCGACGGCGCTGCCCGCTAACCCGCCATCAACGACGAAGTTCTTCCCCTTGAGCGAGATCCACAAGGGCCTGCAGGGAGTGGCATACACGGTCTTCGAAGGAACGAAACCGGAGCCGATGGGCGTGGAGATTCTGGGCGTGCTGCATAATGCTCTGGGTCCGCGGCAGGATATGATTCTGGCGCGGCTCGAGGGTGCGAAGCCTGAATACACCGGCGTGGTTGCTGGGATGAGTGGCAGTCCGGTCTATATCGATGGGCGGCTGGTGGGCGCGCTGGCGTACCGCATCGGCATGTTCAGCAAGGAGCCGATCTGCGGGATTACGCCCATCGGCTCGATGATGGGTGTGGAGGAGCAGCACAGGGCGCCGGCGACGGAGCTCGCCGGTTCGGGTGATGCTCCCGGTGAGCCGGGCGCGGGGGCGATCAGCAGCGGGAACGTATCGGGTCCGCTCATTCAGCCGATGGATACGCCGCTGGTGTTCAGCGGCTTCAGCCCGGATGCTCTGAAGCTGTGGAGAGAGCATGCTCCCGCGGGACTGGTCCCGGTGGAGGGTGTGGGCGGTTCGGAGAGCAATGAGAAGCAGCCGGATCCGCTGGTTCCGGGATCGGCGGTGAGCGCGGTGCTGGTGCGCGGAGACCTGGATATTGCGGCCACCTGCACGGTGACGTACATCGATCCGAAGAAAATGCTGGCGTGCGGGCACCCGATCACGCAGTTTGGGCCGGTTTCGATGCCGATGACCAAGGCGGACGTGGTGGCAACCTTGCCCTCGCCGCTGGAAGCCTTCAAGATCATCAACACAACGGAGACGGTGGGCTCGATCACCGAAGATCGCGAGTCGGCGATCATGGGCGAGTTCGGCAAACTGGCGCACATGATCCCCGTGACGCTGCGGGTGACGCGCGAAGGAGCGGGACCGGAGCAGGGTAAAGAGCTAGAAGCGCTGCATTTCGAGGTGATCGATCAGCCGCAGATCACGCCCATGGCGGTGATGGTGGCGGTCTACCAGGGACTGATGCAGGAGAATATTTATTCCGCGCAGACGACCTACCATGTGCAGGGATCGGTGAAGCTGAGCGGATATCCTTCAGTGAAACTGAACAGCCTGGTGGCGCCGACGGATGCGCTGCCGGCGAATCTGCAAACGGCACTGGCGCTGGGGGAGCGGTTTACGCGGCTGTACGACAATGCTGCGCGGCGGACGCCGATTGAGAGTGTGGATCTGGAAGTTGCCGCGATTCCGCGGCGGCTGACGGCGGAGATCGAGAGCGCGCATACCAGCCGTGTGGAAGTCCATCCCGGGGATACGATCACGGTGGAAGCGACGATTCTTCCCTGGCACGGCGAGCGCCGCAACGTGCGGGTTCCGGTGAAGCTGCCGTCGAATTTGCCCGAGGGGCCGGTGCGGCTGCTGATCAGCGACAGCGGGACACTGGATCGGCTGTTGCAACCGCCGCAATTCAACGCGCAGCCGCTGGACGTGGCGGCAACCATCGCCCAGATGAACAGCGTGCACACCAGCGATCAGCTATACGTAACGCTGCTGGCGCCGGAGGCGCAGGCGGCAGTGGACGGGCGGACACTGACGGCGATACCGCTCTCGATGGCGAATGCACTGGCGCCGCTGCGGGAGAACAAGGGCATGGCTCTGAACGGTGAGTCGGCGGTTCCGATGGCCTCGCTGCCGATGGACGCGGTGGTGACCGGCCAGCAGGTGGTGACGCTGCAGGTGGAGGATCAGTAGGGTCTGATTTGGCGGTTGTTGTTCAGATGCGGACAGAAGTTGCCGCAGGTGGACAAAGAGGCGAGTTTCGGGTGCAGGGATCGCTCGTCTATGTCGCTGGTTTTATGGAGGTTAGGGATGAGCCGGCGGCTCTCTGGGATGGACCGAGACGTGCAGCTTACGTAGCCCCAATACAGGAGGCGTGGCATGGCTTACGTTGAACGAATTCGTGACATGATCGCCGAGCCGCTACTCGAGGAGATCGTCCGGCAGCGCACGGCAGGCGGATGGCACCTTGTCTCACTCGAATGGCGCCGGGAGCTGCCGGATGCCGAAGCACCCACAGAAGGCGGCGCGTTTCCGGAAGACATTCCTTACGGTCTGCGCATCTCAGAGGACTGCAAGCGACTGGAACTCGATCCCAACGAAAACCAGGCGCTGCTGCAGATGATGGAGATGCTGGTGCAGGATTTCCCATTTTCTGCGATCGTAAGCGACCTGAACGAGAAGGGTTTCCGCACGCGCGATGGGCGGCGCTGGAGCCCGGTTGCGATCTTCAACATGATTCCGCGATTGATCGACGTGGGCCCGCGGCTGTTCTCCACTGAGGAGTGGGAAGTGCGGCGGCAGAAGTTTGCCCGCATGACTTAGTCTTGCGCGATTGAGTCTTCCATCGAACTGAGCGTACGAGACTCCTGTCTCCGTGCCGCGTGATCGCGCGTGCGCGTACGCCGCGTTCTGTGCATCCTACTTAGGAAGAACGAAATTAAAATCGAGCCGTCGGACCGGCGGCAAATTCCCCAACGCACAGGAGCGAAACCATGAAGGTGTTTTCTGCGAATCTCGATAATCTTCGCAAGCTGTACATCAACCAACTGCAAATGCTTCTATCGACGGAGCAACAAATCACCGAGGCGCTGCCGAAGATGAACGACAAGGCGGTGGATACGCAGCTCAAGCAGGCGTTTCAGTCGCATCTGCAGGAGACCCAGATGCACGTGAAGCGGCTCGAGCAGATTCTGAATCAGGTTGCCGGAGAGGCCAAGCCAGTGAAGTGCAAGGTGATGGCAGCGCTGGCCACGGAAACCGAGGACATGGTGAAGGACGCGGCCGATGACGCGGTGCGCGATGCGGCGCTGATCTCCGCGGCGCAACGCGTGGAGCACTACGAGATCGCGGTCTACGGCGCGGTGCGGCGGTGGGCTCAGCTCCTCGGGGAGAAGGCCCACATGGAGCTGCTCGATAAGACGATCCAGGAAGAGGGCCACGCGGACCATCTGCTGACGGAGATTGCGGAGCGGGTGAATCCCTACGCACAGAAGGCTGCGTAAGCGGCGCGGCTGGGGGCCAAAAATAGCGGGCCGAGCTGAGAGGCTCGGCCCTTTTCTCTGTGCGGAATTCTGGTCAGGCGCGGCTCCCCCGAGGGAGGGAAAGGGAGAGCCGCACCAGCGGTGAGAGGAGTGAACGATGTTTGGTTCCTCCTGATGGGAGAACGGGTCAGGCTGCGGTATGCGGACGGCCCTGGTTGGCTTCGACCGCCTGCGCGCGCGAAACGGGTTTTCCTGTTGCGGTGGAGAGAGCCTGCAGGAGCCTGGTGCCGATGGGGGTACCGAGGCCGGTGCATGGATCCCAGCCGGGCGTAGCCGAGTACGCGCCGTTGTTGCCCGCGGTGATGTCGCGGAATCCGTTGTTTTGGTTGATGGCGTAGAGAGAGGGGTTGATAAATCCGAGGCGCGCAGCCAGCATCTGGTTGCAGCGAGCCACGAGGGCGGCCCACAGGGGGGCGACCGCGCTGGTACCGCCGATGACCAGATGCTCGCCATCGACGAGGACGGTGTAGCCGGTGTCGGGATCGGCATTGCCGGAAGTATCGGGCACGCCACGACTGGGTTGCGTAGCGACGGCAGACTGCCACTCCGGACGCTGGAAGAGGTTGCTGTATCCTCCGCCGGTGGCTCCGCCGGTTGGGCCGTCATTCCAGACCGTCTCATTCTGGATGACGCCGTTGGCGGAGAGGATCCGCGTGCCGCCCACACCCAGTACGTGGGGGCAGGAGGCGGGGAAGTCTACGTGGGTCTTCGTGCCGGGGAGACCGTCGGTTGTGCCCTGGTCGCCGGACGCCGCCACGACGGTGATGCCCAGCAAAGCTGCTTCCTGGGCCACCTGGTCGAAGCATTCCATGGATTGCTGGGTCCAGGTCTCTTCGGGATTGCCCCAGCTGAGGGAGATGACCGAGGGGGTATGGATTTGATCGTGCACCGCGGTGCTGAGGGCATCCTGGAAACCGCGGGCTGTGTTGGTAGCGAAATAGATGGCCATCGAGGCGCCGTTGGCGACAGCCCCGGCGATTTCGATGTCGAGCATGACCTCGGCGTCCGCGCTGTTGGGAGTGGTGGGGCGGTTGTTGGCCTCGTTGACGAGGACCGCTCGGACGGGAGGGTTTTTCAGATTGAGGCTGAGGAAATACTGATGCAGATCGGCCGGCCGGAAGCCGCCACCCAGCTCGATAATGCCGATCGTCTGCCCATTGCCGTCGGCGTCCCGCGGGAAGTCGTACAGGGAGGCGACCTGAACCGGAGTGTACGTTGTAGTTGCGGTGCGCGTGCCGAAGGTGCGGTTGGTATTGCGAAAGCGCAGGTGAGGATGGGCGACCGGGCGGTTGTCCAGTCCGAAGACAGCCTGGATCAGGGGCGCGTAGGCCTCCGGAACCTGAACGGGGCCGGTGTGGCTGCGATAGGTCCCGTCCGGATGCTCGTAGCCGACCAGCTCAATGGAGAAGGCTTTTTCCATGTCGGCCGCAGTGCCAGCCAGGGTGACGGTGCGGCGGAGGACCTCGTCGCCGCGTTCAAGGACCTGCAAATTATTCTCGCGGGCGAACTGTTTGATTTTGTCGACGCTGGTCGGATCGGCTCCGTAGGTTCTGGCGAAATCGCCGTGGGTAAGAGTCTGGCCTCGATGCTGGGTGAGGTTCAGGGGCTGACGGTGCTTGAGGATCACCGAGATTTCGATGATCTGGTGGGGAGATGTTGGTCCGAGGGCACGCGCTCCCGGCATCGGGGTGTGCTCGGTGCCCTTCAACGAAACTCTCTGCATTCTTGCCATGGTGTTCACTCCTCTTGAAAAACTGCGGTTCGCGGACGTGGACTGGGGGACGGGCCACAGGCCGATGCGGCGGTCCCTCACCACCGGCACGGCGGGCAGCGTCAGAGGCTCCGGGCTGCACCCGGGCATGCACTGCGCAACGAGATCTTGTTCGCGTTTACAGCGGGTCTTTTCACCGGCCGCGCCAGCGAGCGAACAGGGCCGCGCGGGGTCAGAGGTTTAACGCAGCCTGGCAGGGGAAACAGATTTGGGACAAATCCGGGAAAATGGATGCTGGTGCCCGTTACTGGGGGCGTGTCCCGGCGGGTGCGATCTCCTGCCGAAAAGGAGAAACGATCACCCGCCAGGCGTTCTGCATGAGCGAACTCGATGAACGAGTGCGGCTCCGCAATGGAGAGGATGCTACCCCGAACGGACAGAAATGCGAAAGTTACGAAAGATAACTATTTTCGCGATTGTTGAAAACTTCGGGAGATTTTTCAGGGGCAGATGGAGCGGGGAGTCGCGTGGCTGATTTGTCCGGCGCGGGGATTAGACCGGGACGGTTGGATTGCGGCGGGGGCGGCGATTGGCCTGGAGAATCTTTTTGCGCAGCCGCAGGGACTTCGGGGTGACCTCGACCATCTCGTCGTCGGCGATGAACTCGATGGCCTGTTCGAGGTTGAGGAGCCGCGGTGGCGCAAGGCGGATGGCATCGTCGGCGGTGGAAGCGCGCATGTTGGTCAGCTTTTTCTCGCGGACGACATTGACGTCAAGATCGTTGTCGCGGGAATGCTCGCCGATGACCATGCCTTCGTAGACTTCGACTCCTGGAGGCGTGAAAAGCACGCCGCGGTCTTCGAGGCCTTCGAGCGCGTAAGCGGTGGTGAGGCCGGGGCGATCGGCAACGAGCGCGCCGGTGGGGCGCTGCGGAATCTGTCCCTGATGCGGCATATAGCCGTCGAAGAGGGAGTTCATCACCATCGTGCCGCGCGTTTCAGTGAGGAGGTCGCTGCGCAGGCCGATGAGGCCGCGGGAGGGTACGCGAAACTCGAGGCGCACGCGGCCATAGCCGTGGTTGTGCATTTTGACCATCTCGCCGCGGCGCGGGCCGAGACGCTCGATGACGGTGCCGATGAAGGCCTCTGGAATGTCGATGGTGAGGTGTTCGATCGGCTCCATCAGCTTGCCGTCGACTTCCTTCGTGACGATTTCCGGGCGGCCCACCAAGAGTTCGTAGCCCTCGCGGCGCATCATCTCGATGAGAATGGCGAGCTGGAGTTCCCCGCGGCCCATGACCTTGAAGCTGTCGGAGCTCCCGGATTCCTCGACGCGGACGGAGACGTTGGTAAGCAATTCCTTTTCGAGGCGTTCGCGCAGATTGCGCGAGGTGACCCACTGGCCTTCGCGGCCGGCGGTGGGCGAGTTATTCACGGAAAACTGCATGGCGATGGTGGGCTCGTCGATGACGATGGCCGGCAGCGGCTCGGGCGTCTCGGCGCTGGTGATGGTTTCGCCGATGGTGATGCCCTCGACGCCGGCGACTGCGACGATGTCATCGATTTCCGTCTCGGTAATATCGACGCGATGGAGGCCGGCGAAGCTGAAGAGTTTGGTGATACGGGTCTTCTGGAGCGAGCCATCGCGTTTGGAAATGGCAACGTCGTCCCCGGTGTGGAGCGTGCCCTGGTAGACGCGGGCGATGGCGAGGCGGCCGAGGTAGTCGGAGTAGTCGAGGTTGGCGACCTGGATTTGCAGAATCCCGCTGGGGTCGCCCTTGCCGGTGGGAATGGTGCTGAGGATCGCGTCGAAGAGCGGCATCAGGTCCGTGCCGGGCCGAGCTGGATCAGGACTAGCCTGGCCGAGCTTGGCGTTGGTATAGAGCACCGGGAAGTCGAGCTGATCTTCGTGGGCGTCGAGATCGATGAAGAGGTCGTAGACCTCGTTGAGCACTTCCTGAGGACGGGCGTCGTGGCGGTCGATCTTGTTGATGACGAGGATAGGAGGCAGCCTGGCTTCGAGCGCCTTGGAAAGCACGTAGCGGGTTTGCGGCAGCGGGCCTTCGGAAGCGTCGACGAGAAGCATGACGCCGTCGACCATTTTGAGGGCGCGCTCGACTTCCCCGCCAAAATCGGCGTGGCCGGGGGTGTCGACGATGTTGATCTTCTCGCCTTTGTAGAAGACGGCGGTGTTTTTGGCGAGGATGGTGATGCCGCGCTCGCGCTCGAGCTCGTTGGAATCCATGACCCGCTCGGCGACGGCTTCATTGGCGCGGAAAGTCCCGGCCTGGCGGAGAAGGCCGTCAACCAGGGTGGTCTTGCCGTGGTCGACGTGGGCGATGATGGCGATATTGCGAATGGCGCTCAAGAATTTTTCCTAACGTGGTGGTGATGGCGCGGCCCACCAAATGCGGACCTGCTCAGGGAAGAGGCGCGGCGGGATTACCGCTTGTCTGGGTCGCCGAGGGCGTCGTCGATGGAAGCAAAGAGGGCAGCGAGATCGAGGCGGAGGCCCGTCGCTGCGTCAGCAAAGAAGGTAGTTTCGATCCAGCTGCCGGAGGAGAAGTTGAATCCTCGCCGTGTTGCAGGGTCAACGACCCACACGTTGCGGATACCCATTTTCCGGTAGTCTTCGAGGCGGTCCAAATAGCGGCTGACGCGGTCTTCAGGCGAAAGAATTTCGATGACATCGACCGGCGGGGTCTGAACGACCTGTTCGCGCGGAGCTGACACCGAGAGGACGCAGATGTCGGCGACGCGAAAACGGGTCGACGATGCCTGAATGCGAAGCCCCGGGTAAGCGATGAGGCGCAGATCTCGCTCATGCTCAACAAACCACTTGAGCAAGCCTCGTTGTACCGCAGCATGATCCAGTTCGCCCAAGTTTCGCTCCTCGATGACGCCATCGACGTAGTCGCAGTCGGGCCGGTAGCTCGTACGGAGGTACTCGCTGGTCGAAATCCGGAGCGGGGTTGCGGTTGCCATCCTCCCGTTAAGTTTACCAGCGATGGGCAACACCTCTCGTGGTGGAGTGCGTCCTGTTAAGGAGAGGGAACGGGGCGCGCCTCACAAAGGGGGATTTATGAATGCATGGGTTCGCCGCGCCACGGGTGCGGGAGCGGGCATCGCGCTGGGCTTGTTGGCTGGCACAGCAGTTCTGGCGCAGAGTCAGGCGTCATCCGCAGACAACGCAACGCAGCCGCGGCATCAGATCCAGATGGTGCAGGCGCGAGCAACGCTCGACAGCACGCTGGATGCAAAAAAGGCGAAGCAGGGAGAACCGGTGAGCGCGAAGCTTGAGGGCAACGTGCAGATTCCCGATGCGCAGGCGCTGCCGAAGAATACGGTTCTGGAAGGGCATGTGGATCAGGTGCAGGCCTCGGACCACAAGAGCGATTCGATGATGGTGGTCACTTTCGATAAGGCCAAACTGAAAGACGGTCAGGAGCTGCCGATCAAGGCGACGATCATCGCCGTGTCCGAGCCGGCTCTGTTGGCGCAGCAGGCCGCAGCGGGAACGCCCGCCAGCGAAGGGCAGCCGATGCCGAGCGGAGCCCCCACAGGAGGCGGAGCGCCTGCAGGCGGTGGAGGGATGAGCAGTTCCAGCCCCAGCATGCCGAGCGCACCCAGTCCGCAACCGATGAATGTGCCTGCGGCCGGGTCAGGTTCTCAGCAGGCCGCGCAACAGAATGGCGTCCCGGATGTGACTCTCAAAAGTGATATTCACCAGCACAGTTCGGCGACGTTCACGTCAAAAGGGCGAAACGTACATGTGCCCAATGGAACGCAGATGCAGGTAGCCCTGGCGATCATTCCTCCAGGCGTAACCCTGCAATAGGTTCTCAGGGGCGCGCCCGCTATTCGTAGCGCAGAGAGTCGATGGGATCCATGGCTGCGGCGCGATTGGCGGGCAGGGTCCCGAAAATGACGCCTACGCTGGCTGAGGCCACCAGCCCAATCACCGCCGACCAGCCGGAGACGGGCACGCGGTAGCTGGTAAAGAAGCGAACGGAGAAGGGAATGGCCAGCCCGATGACTGCGCCGATAAGGCCGCCGAAAAGCGAGACGAAAACGGCCTCGAGGAGAAATTGCAACTTGATCTCACGACGCGTGGCGCCGAGGGCCTTGCGGATGCCGATCTCGCGGGTACGAGCCCGAACCGTGGCCAGCATGATGTTCATGATTCCCACGCCTCCCACGGCCAGGGTCACGCCGGAGACCAGCAGCAGCATGGCAGTGAGTGCGTTCACAACCTGACCGGCCAGGGTGATGAGCGCGGTCATGGTCTGGGTCTGATAAACCGACGTGGGTTGGTGGCGGCCGTCGTTCTGCACGACGGTGACAATCTGCCGGGCGGCATCCTCGACATCGTTCTGATCGCGGATGGAGAAGTACATCTCCTTCACGTTATCGGTGCCGGTGAAGTAGCGGCCGACGGAATAAGGAATGAGGATGGTCTGGTTGGCGATCTCGGTTTCGCCGAAGGTTTCGACGCGCTCTTTGAAGGTGCCGATGATGGTGAAGGGAATTCCCCGGATCTGAAAGGTGCGGCCGATGGCTTCGGCGGAACTGCCAAACATGGCGCGGGCAAAGGGCTCCGTGACGACGGCCACTTTGCTGTGGGCAGATTCGTCCTCCTCGTCAAAGAAGCGCCCGGCCAGCGTGACCAGGTTGCGCACCTGGCGGTAGGGCGGTTCCACGCCGAGCACCAGCACCTCTCTGACGACGCCGCCGCCGAGGCTGATGTTCTCGTGCATCTCCAGCACGACCGAGGAAGCAGCGATGGAGGGTACCTGCTCATCGATGGAGCGTTCGTCGTCGAAGGTCAAAAAGTCAGACTGGATGTTGGTGACGGCGCCGGATCCGCCGCCGGCATATTCGAGCTCGACGAGGTTGGTGCCAATGCCCTGGATTTCGCTGAGGATGTACTGGCGTCCCGTGGCCGAAATGGCGACGACCAGAATCACCGAAGCGGTGCCGATGACCATGCCCAGGGCGGTGAGCACGAAGCGCACCTTTGACGAGCGAAAACTGTCGATGGCCAGCTTGGCGATCTCGCTGAGCATGATCGTCTGCCGGGCGCTGGCGATGGTTTTCTCAAAGGAAATTCGGCGTGTGCGCTCTGAAACCATGGGCTTCATACAGGATGCCACAGCGAGCGCAGGGGTTCAGACGGCCTGGGCGAGAGAGATTGATTGCCCTCAAGAGGCGTAATTCTTTCGGGAGATGTGGCCGATGAAGGATGCATAGGAAGGCCCTGAGATTTTCCGGGTGGGCGTCTGCGATGAAGCGGTGGATGGCCGCACTGGCGATCGGAGTGATAGCGAGCGGCGCGGCATGGGCCGCCGATCCCTACCACCCAACAACCCTCTCGGCAGTGCATATTCTGGGTCGGCAGGGAACGCGGGGCAATGGCCGGTTGCCTTTGAGGCGACGGTTGTCTATTACCGAGGGTACGAAAACATGCTCTTCGTCGAGGATCGCGGCGAAGGGATCTATGTGCGGGCTGCGAAAGATGCGGGTCTGATCTCAGGGGACCGGGTGCTGGTGTGGGGAAGGATGGCGGACAGTTTTCGTCCGTGGATCAGCGCAGATCGCGTGAGGCTGCTGCGTCACGGAAGGCCACCGGATCCGGTGCGGACCCACTTCGATGAACTGATCCGCAACGAGCGCGACTGCACCCTGATTACGGTACGGGCGGTAGTCCAGGCAGCGGATCCGGCGGTGGGCGCTGACGGCCCCACCTACCTGCAGATGCTTACCCCGACGGGAACCATCGATGCCGTTCTGGACAGTGACGACAGCCAGGCGCGTCGGAAGATGCTGGATGCGGAAGTCGACGTAACCGGGGTAGCAACGGCCAAACTGGATGGAAAGCAGCAGCAGACGGGGGTCAAGGTTTACATTCCAGCGCTTGCGGAAGTGAAGATCCTGAAGATCGCGGCGGCGGGTCTGGACGCTCTTCCGATTATGTCGACGAGCGAGATTCTGCATGTGCGGAGGGTCGAGATCGCACTCCAAGGGAGCGGGTGCATGGCTCGATCACGTACTACCAGCCGGGATCGATGGTGGTTTTGGAGAGTGGCGGGCAGAGCATCAGAATTATGACCGAAGCCGATACACCCTTGCAGGTGGGCGATGCGGCGGACGCGACCGGATTCCCCGACGTCGAGGATGGGTTCCTGGCGCTGGTCCGGGGTGAAGTCCGGGACAACAGAGTGCAGGCGCCGACTGCACCGCAGCCCTCGTCGTGGCAGGAACTCTCGGGAAGCCATCACGTGTTCGACCTGGTTTCTCTGGAGGCGATGGTTGTGGCAGGCGTACGGGGCGACGCACAGGATGAGTATGTCCTGAATGCGGAAGGTCATTTGTTCTCGGCCATCTACCATCTTCCGGACGCGGCCAGCCACCTGCCGATCCCTCCGCTGAAACAGATCCCGCCGGGAGCGAGGGTACGAGTTTCCGGAATTTGCATGCTGAAGAATGCGAATCCGTACAACGGCCAGGTCCCGTTCGATCTGCTGTTGCGGTCCCAGAACGACATCGCGGTGGTCGCGAGGCCCGCCTGGCTGAATGTACGCGACCTCACGATCGTCGTTGGCTTGTTGACAGCGGTACTGTGGGCGGGCGCCGCGTGGGTGTGGACTCTGAGGCGCAAGGTCCACAAGCAGACGGCCGAACTGGCGAAGCGGATCGAAGCCGAAACGATTCTGGAGAGGCGGCGCGGCCGGATTCTGGAGGACATCAACGGGTCGCGGCCTCTCGCAGAAATTATCGAAGAGATTACGGAACTGGTTTCGGCCAATCTGGGTGGTGTGCCCTGCTGGTGTGAACTCAGTGGTTGCGGGGATGGGACGAAATATCCACCCGTGCCGCGGCCATCGAGGGTGGTTCGGGAGGAGATTCCGGCGCATACGGGGCCGTCCCACGGAGCGGTCTGTGCTGCGCTCGATGTGGACGCCCCGCCTGGGGCACAAGCACCCACGCTGGCCCTGGGTGCGCGGCTGGTGATGCTGGCTGTGGAGACACGCGGGCTTTATGCCGACCTGAAACATCGATCAGAATTCGATCTGCTGACGGACATTCACAACCGCTTTTCACTCGATACGTGTCTCGACGCGCTGATTGCCGAAGCGGCTGTGCGGGAGCAAATCTTCGCACTGATCTACATCGATCTGGACCGGTTCAAAGAGGTCAACGATCGCTGGGGTCATCGAGTGGGAGACGAGTATCTGCAGCTGGCTGTGCGGCGGATGAAGGCCCAGCTACGGCCCGGCGACATGTTGGCGAGGCTGGGCGGCGACGAATTCGCGGCGTTGGTGGCAACGATCCGAGGCCGTGCCGATGCGGAGGAAGTCGCGCTCCGGCTGGAACGCTGCTTTGACGAACCGCTGGAGATCGAGGGTCTTCTCCTGCGTGGTTCAGCGAGCGTTGGGGTTGCCGTTTATCCGGAGGACGCTACCAGCAGAGATCGCCTGCTGAGCGCTGCCGATTCCGCCATGTACGCGGCAAAGTACACGCGGCGCGAGATGGAGGCCATGCAGTCTGGGAGGAGATGGTCCTGGCGGAGAGAGAGGGATTCGAACCCTCGATAGAGCTTTTCAACCCTATAACGGTTTAGCAAACCGCCGCCTTCAGCCTCTCGGCCATCTCTCCGGCTCCGGTTGTGGCCAGTATACAAGGATCGCCGCGCGAAGGCCGGAAATCGATGTTCCGATGCGTTGGAGGCCATCATCGGCAAGCGCGACGGCGATTCGGGCTATCCACGTGAAGCGGCGAACGCGACAGCCGCACTCAGTGCGTGCGCTCCGTGGTCGGATGAAAGAAGGTTTACTTCTTTGCTCCCACCTCGATAAGCTTCTTTTCTCGCGATTCCTGGTAATTTCGAACGGCATACATGACGCGATCGCGCGCGTGAGAAGCGTCCTGCCATCCCTTGATCTCCACTCGCTTGCCCTCGAGGTCCTTGTAGATGGAGAAGAAATGTGTGATTTCCTTCAGCATGTGCGGATAGATCTCGGAGTAATTCCACACGTCTCGGTAGCGCGGATTGTTCTTTCCCACGGCGAGGACCTTCTCGTCCAGGACGCCCTGGTCGAGCATCTGCAGCAGGCCAATGGGGCGCACCTGCATCACGCAGCCGGGAAAACTGGGAGCGTCGACCAGCACCAGCACGTCAAGCGGATCGCCGTCGTCGCTGAGGGTGGAGGGCACGAAGCCATAGTCGCCAGGGTAGTGCACGGGTGAGTAAAGGTTACGGTCGAGGCGGAAGACGTGCAGCTGCTTGTCGTATTCGTATTTGTTAATGCCCTCCGCCGGAATCTCGATCACGACGTTGAACACCTCAGGCGCTTTGTCGCCCACGGGGAGTTCCAGATAATTCGTCATAGGTGTATCCAGTATCTCTTATCTTCAGGATGGCGGGATGGCCGAGGATTGGAGCCGGAGGCGCCTGGATTTATAATCGGCGACAATGAAGGCTCATGTCTATGTGACACTGAAGAAGACGGTCCTGGACCCGCAGGGGCAGGCGATCCATAATGCGTTGCGCAAAATGCGGTACGCGGGAGTCGCGGATGTGCGCCAGGGAAAGCACTTCGAGTTGACGCTGGAAGATGGTGTACCGGAGGCCGCGGCACGCGCGGAAGTGGAGCGCATCGCCCGCGAGGTGTTGACGAATCCGGTGATCGAGGAGTTTTCTTTCCGTCTGGAATAGGCTCACCGGCACGGGATAACGGTTTGGCGTGGCATTGATGCCGCGGCTCTCTACAACTTTCGTCGTCTGCTGCTTAACTCAACCGGTGGGGTACCCTTAAAGATTATGTGCGGCATTGTCGGATACGTCGGGAACAGTACGGAAGTCGTCCCCATCATTATTGAGGGACTGCGCAGGCTCGAATATCGCGGCTACGACTCGGCGGGAATCGCTGTTGGCGGCAACGGCGACGGTCTGCAGTTGCGTCGCGCGCCGGGCAAACTGCGCAAACTGGAGGAAGTGCTGCACGAGCGCCCGCTCCATGGGACTTTTGGCATCGGACACACGCGCTGGGCAACGCATGGGCGGCCCACAGAGGAAAATGCTCACCCGCACCGTGACTGCACCGGGCGGCTGGTGGTTGTGCATAACGGCATCGTCGAAAACTACCTCGCGCTGAAGCAAGAGCTGATGGGGCAAGGCCACAAATTCGTCACCGAGACGGATACAGAAATCATCGCGCACCTGATCGAGCAGGAGAGGAACGCTGCTGCGCGCTCCGGCAAGCCGATTCTTCTCGAGGACGCCGTTCGGCGCAGCGTCAAGCGGCTGACGGGTGCGTTTGCGATCAGCGTGCTCTCCGCTGACGAGCCCAATAAGATTGTCGCCGCCCGCAATGGACCACCGGTCATCATCGGTGTAGGTGACGGTGAGTATTTCGTCGCATCGGATGTGCCTGGCATCCTGCATCACACCCGCGATCTCTATTTCCTGGCTGACGGCGATATGGCGGTGCTGACCACCTCGGGGGTAGTACTAACCGATTTCGACGGCAACCCGATCGAGCGACCGCTGCAGCGGATTCTGTGGGATCCCATTCAGGCGGAGAAGGGCGGCTATAAGCACTTCATGCTCAAGGAAATTTTCGAGCAGGCGCGCGCCATCCGCGACACGACGCTGGGCCGCATCTCGCTGGACACCGGCAAGGTTTTCCTGGATGAGATGAAGATCCCCGACGAGACTTTCCGCAAGGCGCGCAACATCCACATCGCCGCCTGCGGAACCAGCTGGCACGCCGCGACGGCGGGAAAATTCATGATCGAGCGGCTGGCGCGCCTGCCCGTCGAAGTCGATTACGCCAGCGAATTTCGCTATCGGGATCCCATCGTGGACGCGAACACCGTCGGCCTGCTGATCACGCAGTCGGGCGAGACCGCCGATACGCTGGCCGCGCAGCGGGAGATGATTCAGAAGGGCGCGCCCACGGTTGCCGTCTGTAATGTGGTCGGTGCGATGATTACGCGCGAGGCGAATGGAACCATCTATACGCACGCCGGGCCGGAGATTGGCGTTGCGTCGACGAAGGCGTTCACTGCGCAGCTGGTTGCACTGTTCCTCTTTGCTGTGCATCTCGCGCAGGTACGCGGCACCATCAGCGAAGATGAGAGCCGCACGTTGCTCGATGCACTGAACCATTTGCCCGGCAAAGTCGAGGAGATCCTTCGCACCTGCGACGCCGAGTGCGAGCCGCTTGCCCGCCTGTATTCGAACGCGCGCGACTTCCTCTTCCTGGGGCGCGGCATTCACTACCCGATTGCGCTCGAAGGCGCGCTGAAACTGAAGGAAATTTCTTATATTCATGCTGAGGGCTATCCGGCGGGCGAGATGAAGCACGGCCCGAACGCGCTCATCGACGAGACGCTGCCGGTGGTGGTTCTGGCGACGAAGGACGAATCGAATCGGGACTCTGTGCTGCGCTACGAAAAGACGCTCTCGAACATCCAGGAAGTGACCGCGCGTTCCGGCAAGGTGATCGCCGTTGCCACCCACGGCGACGATCACATCGGACAACTCGTGGACCACGTTCTCTTCGTCCCGAGCGCACCGGAGTTGCTGCTGCCGATCCTCGATGTGATACCGCTGCAGCTGCTGGCCTATCACATCGCCGTACGCCGCGGATGCGATGTCGATCAGCCGCGCAATCTCGCCAAGTCGGTCACGGTCGAATAGCCCGTCAGGGCCTGTAAATCAGGGCTTTTTGCCGCTGCTGTTCGAAGGCAACGAGGGCGGCGCGCCAATCTTCCGCGATACGCTGCGGATCCCGGCCTGCGGCGATGGCATCGAGCACCGACTGATTCGCGAGCAGTGTGCTCATCTTCTGCAGGTCGAATTTCTCCGGATAGAAACGATGCAGCGCTGACGCGATTTCGACACCCAGCTCCGGCGCATCCAGAACATTGCGGTCAATCACCAGGATGCGTACGCCATGGCAGGTTTCGCCGGCGTATGGAAAGGGCTTTTGCGGTGTGAAGTCGACAGGAACGAAGCGCACGCCAGGCAACTGCCGGTGATTGAGAAATTGCGCGAGAGCGCGGGCATCAATCCAGGGCGCACCGACGAGTTCGAACGGCGTGTCTGTGCCCCGGCCAACGGAGATGTTCGTGGTCTCGATCAGGCCGATCCCGGGATACAGAGTCGCTTCTTCCAGGTCGCGCAGGTTGGGCGAGGGATTCACCCAGGGGAGGCTGGTCGAGTCGTACCAGTCGCCACGCTGCCACCCCTGCATGGGAATGACGGTCAATGTAGTTTGTAACTGCAGCTGTTGCTTGTCGTAACGTGCCAGCTCGCCGAGGGTCATCCCATGGCGTACAGGGATGGGAATGGAATTGACGTAGCTCACCGTGCCTGGGTCGGAGACCGGTCCCTGCACAAACGAGCCGTTGACCGGATCGGGGCGATCGAGGACGATGATTTCCGTTCCTGTCTGCGCGCCGGCTTCGATGAAATAGCGAACCACGGCTTCGTAGGTGTAGAACCGAACGCCCGCGTCCTGAAGGTCGATGGCAACGGCGTCGAGTTTACGCAGGGAATCGAGCGAAGGGCGCCGGTCCGCGTCTCTTGTCCCATAAAGACTGATCACCGGCAGGCCCGTCGCTGCATCGGTCATATTTGCAACACTGGGTTGGTCAAATGCGCCAGCTATGCCATGTTCCGGGCTGAACAGCGCGTCCAGCGTCAGGCCAGGCACAGCCTGTTGCGCATCACGGAAGAGCACGTCGATGGTGCGGCGGCCTTGGGCATCCTCTCCGGTCTGATTGGTCAGCAGGCCAAGCCGCAGTTTGCCGCCGTGATGACGCGCCATCTCCGCGAGTTCCTCGAAGCGATCGCTCTCCAGGACGTCGATGCCTGTGCTCACTTCTCCATTGCGCGCCGGCCAGCGACGCATCCCGCTCAGCGTTTCGTTGTAGCCGGTGATGCGCGTAGCCAGCGCGCCGCCGTCCGCATGAATGCCGAGTGCAACGGCTGCCGCATTGGCGATCCTGCCGCGGAGGGAGGTAATGCTCTTTGGCCCGTGCGGATGGACCGAATTTGCCAGCACGATCACGTAGCTGTCGCTGGTTGGATCGACCCACAGGGAGGTGCCCGTAAATCCCGTATGGCCGAAGGAGCCAACGGGAAAGAGGGTGCCGCGATTGCTCGAATAGGGCGAGTCGATGTCCCACCCGAATCCACGCAGTGCTGTGCCCGTGGCCGGCTGTTCCGGCGCAACCATCTTCTGCAGCACGATGCGGGAGAGAGGAAACTTGCTGGGACGGTCGGCGAGCCGATCGAGCAGACTCTGCGCATAGATTGCCAGATCGTCGGCGGTGCTGAAGAGTCCCGCGTGACCGGCCACGCCGCCCATACGCCGCGAGGTTGGATCGTGGACGACACCGCGCAGCATCACGTCGCCAGGAAAGGTTCTCGATGACGGTACTCCCGAGGAAATGGGGTCGTGTTCGTACTCCGTCGGCGCGATGCGCGGAATCCATGAGGCCGGTGGCAGAAATTGCGTGTGCGCGAGGCCCAGCGGGTCCATAATGTAGCGCTTTACGTAGTCGTCGAGGGTCAGGCCAGAGAGCTTCTCGACAAGCGCACCGAGCACGATGAAGTTGATGTCGCTGTAAAGGAACTGCTCGCCCGGCGGTCGTAATGGCGCGATGCCGAACGCGATCTGATAGCCCTTATCTTTTCCCGTCCACGGTTCGTCGAGCGGCAGATCCGGGGGCAGGCCGGAGTAATGCGTCAGCAGGTGGCGGATGGTGATGTCCTGCTTTCCATTGGCGCCGAATTCGGGCAGATACCTGGTGACCGGGTCGTTGAGCCCGATCTTACCCTGCTCATAAAGCTGCATGACTGCGACAGCGGTCGCGAGCGGCTTGGTGAGTGAGGCCATGTCGAAGATGGTGTCCGGCGTCATCGCCTCCTGGGTCGGATCGAGCGAGCGCATGCCGTAGGCGCTGCGGAAGACGACGTGTCCGTCATGGCCGACGACCACGACTGCTCCCGGCAACTGATGCTCATCCACGGCGTGGTTGACGATTTGATCGATGGAGGAGAAATCGTTCTGCGCGCAGGCGGAAGGGACAGAGAGCGCAGCGGCAAGGAACAACCCACGCATTCGAAGATTGCGAATCATCCCTCGACCGCCTCTTCCGCGCGAATCGGCCCGGGAAACAGCAGACTCGCGCTGTATCCTACGGCACACGTCACCAGCGATCCGATAAGCACCCACCATGTCCAGGCAATCTTCGGGAAGACAAGGGTATGACCGCCGACCGGGACGGCCAGGGCGTGCGGCTGGAGCCACAGCAACAGATTGATTGCAACTCCGGCGACCATGCCAACGATCGTCCCGCTTTCGCCGGCGCGACGGGTCAGCGTGCCCAGCAGGAAGACCCCCAGCATCGCGCCCCACAGCACCGAAGCGATCGACAAGCCGATCTCCACGACGTGACCGCCGCTGCGAGAGAACATGGCGAGAGCGAACAGCACACCGGCCCAGACCACGGTCAACAGTCGCGACAATCGCGTGCGGATTGGCTCAGAGATTTCCGGGTATCGGGGCAGATAAAAATCGACTACAGAAGAGGACGCAAGCGAATTGAGCGCCGCGCTCAGATTGGACATGGCCGCCGCGAGAATCGCCGCGATCATCAGACCAGCGATTCCGGCGGGCATCTGCTGCACGATAAATGCCGGGAAAATGCGGTCCGTTCCGAGAGAAGGTGCGATACCCATCTTGTTGTAATAAACGAAAAGTCCCGCACCGATGAACAAAAACAAAGCGAACTGAAAGAAAACTACTACGCCGCTTGCCAACAACGCCAGTCTCGACTCGCGCAGATTTTTCGCTGCCAGCAGCCGCTGAACCATCAGCTGATCGGTCCCGTGACTCGCCATGGTCAAAAAGCATCCGCCCAGAATGCCGGCCTGAAACGTGTAGGTCTGCGCGACGGACCACGAAAAGTGCAGGACCGTGAGCTTGTGTGCAGCGGACGCGCCGGCGACGAGCGCGTTCCAGCCGCCGGGAATTCGGTGGCAGACGGTCGCGAGGGCGACCAGCGAGCCGCCCACATAGAGGAACATCTGCACTACGTCGGTCCAGATCACCGCGGCCATGCCGCCTTCAAATGTGTAAAGCAGTGTAAGCGCGGAGAGGATCGCAATCGAAGCGACGTCGCCAGTGCCGATGGCGACTCCGACGACGATGGCGACGGCGAACACGCGCACGCCTTCAGCCGCAGCGCGCATAACCAGAAAAAGTGCGGCTGTAAAGCGATGGAGCCGCAGACCAAAGCGCTGGCCGATGAGCTGATAGGCGGTCAATAATTCGCCGCGAAAATAGCGGGGCAGGAAGAGGATGCAGATCACGACGCGGCCCACGAGGTAACCCATCGCGACCTGAAGAAATCCGAAGTCGCCGGAAAATGCCAGCCCCGGTATGCTGATGATGGTGAGCGTGCTGGTTTCTGCCGCGACGATGGACAGCGAAATCGCCCACCAGGGCAGATTGCGGTCAGCGAGAAAGTAAGAGCGCAGCGAGCGATCCCGGGATTTGCGGAATCGCAATCCGAACAGCGTGATGCCGGCGAGGTACACGGCGACCAGCGCCAGATCGACAAAACGCAGGTGCGTCGGATGTGCGGGCAGGAGAGTCATCGGTGGGTCTCAGGGGGCGACCGGCGCCTGCGGAATCCCGATCTCTTCCGGTGACGGCAAGGTGTGTTGCTGGCTCCATTGCTCGCGCGCGGCGGCGAGTTTCTCACTGCGCTCGGCCCACAACTGAGCAGCAGCGTCGTAGCGGGCGGTAACGATGTTGAGCCAGAAGGGTCGATTTTCCAGGAGCCACACGTCGTTGTAGCGCGTTAGCAGATAGCTGTAGCCGTCGCGCAGATCCTCACATCGACCGTTGACGCCGGAAAGATTCCAGAGGTCGCGCGAGGTGTGGGTGGAAATTTCAGGAGTTTTCTGGCCGTCGTAGAGGCGACGATAGCTGTCGGCGATTTGATCCGCCGTTTGAAATTTGAAAGCCAGGAAATCGATGCGACGCGCACCGAGATCCATGGCGTCGAGCGCTTCGGTCTCGCGCAGCGAAGCGCCGGCCTTTGCCACGGCGATCAAAGTCAGAGCGCGTTCCGCATCGAGGCGCACTTCCGCGCTCACTGGGCGAATCTTCGTCGCGATCTGCTGGCCCTCATCACTCCAGGGGTCGACCCAGAAATATGCGTCGCGCGCATCGCCGAGGCCGGCTCCTGCGAGCGCCTGATGCGCACTGATCAGGGCTTGCTGCGCCTCATCGATGTCGCCGGTCGCGTCGCCGTGGAAGACAGCGCCATAATCCTGCTGGAACTGCGCAATATCCGCGCGTTCTGGCTGCCACGATGCGGCCGCGCCAAACAGGACCCCGTACCAGTCCTCAAGGAACAACCCTTCGCCATCGTCGTCCCAGATTGTATTCAACATGCCGGTGCTGCCGGCGGCCTGACCATCGGCGACGAAGCCCTGAATGTTGCGCAGAGCCATATCGTAGTCCGGCCACACGCGGTTCCAGTTATTCACGCCCGGCGCAACCCAGGTTTCCATTCCGGCCCTTGTGTAGGGATCGAGCCAGCGGTGAAAGCCCTGCGGCTCGGGATCGTATTGCCACGCCACCGCGATCATGTCGTGGGGCAGTTTCGGCACCAGCGCCGGGTTGTTCATCGCCATGTCTCCCCAGAACAGGAGGCGGCGATGAAGCGGCGCAAGAGCCTCATGAATTCCAGAGAGAAAGTCGATGTAGACCGCGCCCAGGCCGCGCTGCTGCACGTCGCCGGCCGTCTGTCCCTGACCCAGCTCGGAGGTTTCGTCGGCGCCAATATGCAGAAAGGGTCCAGGGTAGATCTTCGCGAGCTCATTGAACCACTGGGTGATGAGCTGCATCGATCCGGGCTGGCCAGGCGCGAGGACAGCGCCGTTCGGAATCTCGGCCAGCGGCGCATACTGCTGCCACGTGAGGACCTTGTGCAGGTGCCCGAACGCTTCCTGCTCGGGAATGATGATGACGTGATATTTCTGTGCGTACTCCACCAGCGCTAGCGCGTCTTCCACGGAAATCGATCCTCCCGGCAGCGCCGGCAGCGGATTCGATGTGTACTGCATTGTGTTCTCGAAGTAAGGCGAATAGACATTGAGCTTGTACGCCGCAAAGGTACGGATCTGCTTCTTCTGAAATTCCAGCGTCGGGATCGGGCCGCGCGACAGGTCGTCGTGGACGCCGCGCCAGCGCATGGCCGGCCAGTCGCGGATCGCAGCACCGACAAGTACCGGTTTGCCCTGGACATTTTGCACCAGCTGCTTCAGCGTCTGCGCTCCGTAAAAAACTCCGGCCGCGGTGTGTGCAATGACGAAGGCATCGTGGTTGCCTGTCACGAGCACGTAGCCTTCCGGCCGCATGGCTGCGTCGAACTGCAACACTTCGCGCTGCAGAATGCGGCGCGCCAGGATGGACTCGTCGTGCAACAGGTAAATGCGCACGGCAGCGGCGGATTCGCGCAGATGGATGCCGCGCGCCTTCAGTTCATCTTTCAGATCCTCCGCTGCAAAGCGGTCTTCAATATTGCCTGCAGGCTCAATGACGCGCACACCGGCGGCGAGCGAAAGATTGTCGCGCGCGGTGAACTCCCTCGGCTGCGGGATGAGCGCCGGACGCGATGAACCGGCACCCGCATAAGCCATGGGCAGCACAAGGAAGAAGCAAAGCAGAAATGGGAGCCGAGCGGCCGAAGATTGGGTCACCTGCTCATCGTCCTCCGAAGGGCTGAACGTTATAGAGCTGAAATTCCCGAATGGCCGAGCCATCGGTGCTGGACAGAATGTTGAGGCGAACGCGGCTGGCTGTCACTGTGGGGAAGACATCGATCTTCTCATGGCCGATGGCTTGCGCGCCGGCAATGGATTTCCACTTGCTTCCGATCCACACGTCGATGGAATACTTCTCAACGCGCTGGCCGTCGTTGAGCCACTCCATCGTCAGCGCACGGTTGAACGTGACAGGCTTGTCGAAGTGAACCTCGAGTACAGCATGGTGCGAACCTGCGGGCGCGGACCAGAACGTGTCGGGGTCGCCATCAAGCGCGGCCACAACATCAGACGGAGCCGGCGCATGCGTCAGGGCGAGGTTATGCCTGTAGCGCTCGCGCAGAGCCTGGCCAAATTCTTCGAGGCGGGCGACATCACTCGCCGGCAGCAGACCGCGCCGATCGGGCGCGAGGCCGAGCATCAACTGCGCGCCATGGCCAACGGTTTCGTCCCATGTCGTGAGGAGTTCATCCAGGCTTTTGAGAGACGTTTCATCGTTCGGATGCCAGAACCAGTGTCCCGCGCGCAACGGAGTGTCCGCCTCCACCGGGCGCCAGCGCAGGTAGCCGTGGCGATCGATGACATTCCAGTTCTCATACGGCACGCGGCCCGCCTCATTGCCGACCCAGCGCGCATCACCATATTCAAACAGCGCGGTATCGGCGAAGACGATGGTGTTGGGCTGGTACGTGCGCAGCGTCTCGATGATCTGCCTGAAATTGTAGACGTGACCGGCGCTCCCAGCGCCGTCAAGCCAAAACTCGACGAGGTTGCCGTAATTCTGCGCCAATTCTTCTAGTTCCGCGTTGTAGTAGCGGTCGTAGGCGGCAGCGTCGCTGTATCGCGGATCGTGCCGATCCCAGGGCGAAAGGTAGATGCCGAATTTCAGCCCGTATTTCCGGGCAGAGCGCGCAACGTCTCCCACTACGTCACCCTTACCGTTTTGCCACGGGCTCGCCTTGACGCTGTAGTCCGTCTGCGCGGTGGGCCAGAGGCAGAATCCGTCGTGATGCTTGGCGACGAGGATGACGTACTTCGCGCCTGCCGCGCGAATGGCCTGCATCCACTGGTCCGGATCGAATTGCGTCGGGTTGAAGACGGTGGGGCTGGCGGTCCCATCGCCCCATTCGCGATCCAGAAAAGTATTGGTAGAGAAATGAAGGATGACGCCGAACTCAAGATCCTGCCATTCAACTTGCTGCGGAGTGGGTTTGATCTCAGTGAAATTTTGTGCGCGCGCTGGAAACGCGTTGCAAAGAGAGGCGAGCGCGATCACCAGAAGCGGTTTGTGCGAAAGCAGTCTCACTCGATCTCCAGCGCGCTTTGTGCGGGCCGAGCCGATTGGCGTGCGGCCCACAAGGCGCCCGCAGGCGGATCGGCTGGAGCGTCCCTGACCACAATTCCGGGGTATCCCTTATGCAATTCGGCGATCAGGGCATTGCGCACCGGAGCCGCACGCTCAAGAATGCTGCCGGCAACCGCCACATCGGGAACTTCGAAGACCGGCGGGGCGCCGGTTTCAAGGCTGCGGATGTGCTCGATGACCAGCGCAGCGAGCGTGGCCAGATCGGTTCCGCCCTGCGCGGCGACTTCCTGAGCCACCACGTCGCCCTGTTCGGCGGCTGCAATCACCAGCGGCGCCAGGCGCGAGAATTCCGGCGCAGGATTGGCGTTGGCAAATTCGATCAGCTCGGCGAACGAGCCGAGCTTCCAGAAATCACGCGCCAAATCCAGGAGGCGGGTTGGGCGTTGCTGATCGATGGCGAGAAAACCGCGGCGCAACGCTTCAAGCCCGAGAAAATGCCCGGAACCCTGATCGGCGAGAGCCGGGCCCCAACCTCCCGCGGTAACCATTCTGCCCGTGGCCGCGCGACCGGCTACGTTCGAGCCCGTTCCCGCGAGGACCAGTACGCCGCGTCCGCCGAAGAAGACGGAGTCGAGGGCAATCTCCACATCACCTTCGATGACCAGTTCCCCTCCGACGTGGCGCGCAAAGGCTTCACGCAGCCAGTTCACGACGAGAGGAACGGTGTCGCCGGCGGTGCCGATGCAGCATCGCGTGATCGTCGCAATTGGGATTCCGCTCGTCGCCTGAAGCTCCCACAGCGCGGTCTGCAGGTTTTTCTCCGCAGTGGCTGCGTCGGTCTTCATCCTCTTGATCGTGCCTGTGCGCACACGGGCCAGCTCGCGCCTATCGTCGCCCAGGACAAACTCGGTCTTTGTGCCGCCGGCATCCACGCCGAGAAAATACTGCATGCGATTCATTTCTTCCGTTCGAGGTGAGGCTCACGGTTTACCGGTCGCGCTCGTCTGCGATCCGCCGCCTATGGTTGTCGCTTCGGGAGGTACGTCCAGATCGCCGGATCTTCTTCGCCGAGCACCCAGGAGCAAAAACCCTGGAGCCCATCGCGCTGTACCAGTTCGTAGCGATCTTTGAATGTGTGCAGATCGGTATAGAAAATCCATTCGCGCATCTGGTCGCGATAGAAGTAGAACCATGCAGAGTGATCGTCGTCGTCCCACTGGATCTTTCCGTTCCAGTCGCGCGCCAGCTGCAGCGCGTCGACGGCGCTGATGTAATCCGCTGTGGGATTCGGTTTCTCGATGGGCAGTTCGCCTTCGCGTACAGGCGGCGTTATGGTGGGCGCGCCTGTGTACCAGTGATAACCATAGAGAGGAATACCGAGCGAGAGCTTGTCTTTCGGCACTACCTGCAGCGCGTAGTTGAGATTGTCGATGGTCCATTGCCAGCCGGCGACGGGCCCCGGCGTGGTCCAGCGCGTGTTCTGGTCGTAGGTCATCAGGCAAACCAGATCGACGGCCTTCCCGATCGCCGCGAGGTCATACGCGCCACGCCAATCGGTGTAGATCCACTTGGCGAAGCCGCCGGCGCCTGGGTATCCGGGCGCGTTGGGAACCGTAGCGATACTCAGCTGCAGGCCGGCTGCGTGCAGCGCATCCGCCGTGGTTTTTACCATCGCCGAAAGCACGTCGCGGTCGGTCCACTCGATGTTCTCAAAGTCGAACTGGAAGCCGGTATAACCATGCAGCTTACACTCGCGAATCAGCGCAGCGTTCATCTGCGCCTGCGCGGTGGCGCTGATCGCCAGGAGGTGAAAACTTCTCTTGTTGAAGAGGGCGACGATGGGCATGACGGGAAGCTTTTCGCTTTGCACTTCGGCCAGGACGGCTGGCTCCGGCGCGCCGGTCACGAGGCCGTTCTCATCCACCTGGTACCAGGTGGGAACCAGAAGATCGATCTGCGAGGAGTGCGCGAAGAAATCGCGGATCGATCGCGGGTCGCTATCCATATAGAAGAGCGCAACCGGATGACTGGCGGCAAAGGCCGGAGGCAGGAGTGCAACGAAGAACAACGAAAACAGAAATTTCATCGAACTCATACAGCACACACCTCGATATCGTTCGCTTTGAAGGCTTGCAGCGCGTCCGCGGAGATTCCGGAATCGGTCACCAGGATATCGATTTCGTTGGCGGGGCAGATCAGCGCGGGACTCACCATGCCGATTTTGCTGGAGTCGGCGACCACGATCACCTGTTTGGCCTGACGAACCATGGCGCGAAAGACAGCGGCCTCATCCGGTTCGATGGTTGTTACACCGCGCTGCGCGTCCACACCGCAGGCGCCGATGAAGGTTTTGTCCATGAAAACACCGTTGAGCATCTCGATGGCGGTTGGGCCGGTGAGTGAGAACGCTCCCGCCCAGCGCATCGTTCCCCCTGTCAACGTCACATTCAGCGCGGGCTGATTGCTGAGCTCCATCGCGATGTTGACCGCGTTCGTAATGATATGAATCGAATTGCGGTGCCGAATGCAGCGCGCAACCTGAGTTGGTGTCGTGCCCGCGGTGAAACCCACAGTGTCGTGCTCCCGGATTAGTTCCGCCGCGGCCATCCCTATGCGGCGCTTTTCTTCCGCGAAGCGGGATTCGCGCACATGAAACGAAGAATCGAAGCGAAACGGCTCGTACTGCATCTGGCCGGCCAGCCGCGCGCCGCCGTGGGTGCGATGGACGAGATTGCGCTCTTCCAGGCGCGCAAGGTCGCGGCGCACGCTGGGAGCCGACGCGCCCAGTGAGCCCACCAGTTCGTCGACCGAGGCGTTGCCGTGCTGCAGAAGGACCTGCAGGATCTTCTTTGCCCTTTGCTCAGTTTTCAGTGACATGGGATTGCCGAACCATTATCGCTGAATCCCGGCGTGCGTCACGCTTTTTGCTCTGCCGGAACCCTTCAGCGAGGCTCGGCGGTCGAACGTTCTTCAACCATGCGTTGCAGTGCCAGGACGAGTGCGCGAACGTTCTCCTCCTCGACTACAAAACGCAGATATTCGCGGTCGCGAATCTCGCCCATCTGCACGTCGCCCCTGTGGAACTCAACAGGGCTGGGTCGCGCGGTTCGCAGGCTGGCGTGGAATTCAGTCGCCCCGGTCGCCTCGGCGACGCTCACGACGGTTTCAGGCGTGACTCCTCCACCGGGCATAACCTGGACGCGACCTCTGGCCGCCTGCACCATCGAGGCCACCACGGAAATCCCCTCCGTGACTTTTGCGGCTCCTCCGGAAGTGAGGACGCGCGCGGCTCCGGTTTCAACCACGTCCTCCAGAGCTGCCTTCGGATCAGGGGTCATGTCGATGGCGCGGTGAAACGTCACCGGCAGAGGGTTCGCCAACTCCACCAGATGCCGGGTTCGGGGCACATCGACTTGCGCTCGCTCATCCAGCACTCCCAGGATGATGCCATCCGCGCCCAGTTCGCGCGCATTCCGGATGTCCTGCTGCATCACCTCGAATTCGTGGGCGGTGTAGGAGAAGTCTCCCCCGCGAGGGCGGATCATCACAAACATTCCGATCCCGATGCAGCGGCGAACCATCGCAATCAGGCCAGAGGAAGGTGTCGTACCCCCCTCCAGCAGATCGGCGCAGAGTTCTACGCGCTTTGCCCCGCCGCGCTCCGCGGCCATCGCCGATTCCACCGAATCGACGCATATCTCAACTTGCATACGGTCTGAATCCCGTTGTCCCATCGTCCTCTTCCACGCGCCGTTATACCATTGCCGGAACCGGGCCGCGTCCGGTCGAACGAATATGGCTGCCGCTGGTTTGCGCGGCAGCCATATCGCTAGAAAGCGTAGTGGAGGGAGAACTGCAAACGCCGCTCTGTGGATCGGATCTGGCCAGTCGGAGCAATCTCTCCGAAGGTTGAATCGGTGACGCCTGTGTCCGGGTTCCCATAACTGACGATGTTGAACGCATTGAAAGCATCGAACCGGAATCCGACCACCTGCTCACGGTAGGTGTGGAAATCTTTGAAGGCCGACATGTCCACATTGGTGAAACCAGGGCCGCGCAGCGAGCCATTGCTGGCTGTGCCGAACGTATTGGGCGCCGGCACTCCATAGGCGCACGTGCCGTTGTCCACGCCCGGTTGCGTGCAGGGTGTGGCTGACGGATCGGTGCCGAACCAGTTCGTCAGGCTGCGGTTGGCGATCTTCAGCGGCCGGTACTGATTCGGCCGCGAATTGCCGTAGCTGTTGGAGTTGTTGCCGGGTCCGGTCAGAGTCTCCGGGAATCCGGACCACGCCACACCCGCGGTAGAAATTTTCCAGCCGCCGATGACCTCATCGAGCCCACGGTTGGCGCCGGCGAAGTACTCCCGCCCGCGTCCGAAGGGAAGCGCATACACGCCGGTAAATGAGAGGTTATGTTTCACGTCGTAGCCAGCCGGACCATAATCGGCTGCCGCGTTGTAGTAGTTCTGGAAGGCGCCGCTGAACCCGTTGACTTCCAGCCCGTAGTTGCCGAGGCTGTTGGTCATCGCCTTGCTGTAGGTGTAGTTGACTGAAAGCTCAAGGCCGTGATTGAGGCGCTCACGCAAGGTCGATTCGAGGGCGTTGAAGTTCATCTTGGCCCGCGATTCGGTAATCAGCAGAGAATTCGATCCGATGCTCACCGAGGGATCAATCGCGTTAATGCCGAGATACTGGTTGTTGTAAAACGGAGCGGAGGTTGGGTCGCCATTCACGCGATACTGATTGACGTTGCCGTAGTCCTCAATGTGCTGCCCCGACTCTCCGAGGTATCCCGCCTGCAGCGATGCCGTGTTGGTCAGCGCGTATTCGAGAGTCAGGTTCCACTCCTGCACGTAGGCCGGCTGAATATTCTGCGGATAGACGTTGAAGGTGCCACCGTAGGCCACGGTGCCCCCGCCAAAGCCCTGTTCCGCGGTGCGCGGGGCTCCCGGATTGCCAGGCGTGGGCGTGACCACGCTGACATTCACCGCCTGAATGAAGGGCGTGATCGACGTCAGCCGTTGATTCGAGGAATTGCCTTCGTAGAAGCTGGTAGCTCCATATCCGCCGCGAACCACCAGGCGGTCCATGGCCTGATATTCGAACCCAAGCCGCGGCATGATCTGCCGGTAATTGGGCTGGTAGCAGCCCAGATTGCTGCAGACACCCGATCCGGAAGGTGCGCCGGTTGGGACATGGCCGGCATAGATAATCTGTCCGGTGCTCAGATCGATGTTGCCGGTCTTGTCGTTCTCTTCAATCCACGGCTCGTCGTATTCGTACCGCACCCCGATGTTCAGGGTCAGATGCGGCCGAATCTTGTAGTCATCCTGTGCGTAGCCGGCCGCACGCCACTGGCGCTGCCCAACGTTGACGCTGCTCAGGGTCACGGCGGCTCCGCTCACGCGATCGAGCACGAAGTCTCCGCCTCCGTAACCACCCGCGTTGGGTAACGAAGGATTGCTGGTGAATGCGCCACTGTAATTCAGCGACCCCAGATAGCCATTGTTATTGCTGGTGGGGTAGTTGTTTTCATAGCGGATGGCTTCCACGCCGAAAGACAGGGTGTGCAGCCCGCGCTGCCACGTGACGTCATCCATGTAGCTGTAGGTGTTGTCGATGATCCCGCCATCGAACGCAGGCGTTCCAACGCCGGAGATGCCGCCACTGATGTTCTGGAAAGAGAAGCCATTGTTGGTCTGGTTGGGGAACGTGATGCCCACCTTGGCGTTGCCACCGGTTCCGAATTGGCCGGTTGGATCCTGGGGCAAGCCAGTGTTCCAGTCGGTACGCGTAAAGCCGACGCGGGCAGAGTTGATCAGATTCGGCGAAAACGTATGCACCCAGTTCGCGCCGACCACCTTCGTCGGAAACAGATTGACGCCAGGGAACTCGATGGGCAGCACCGCCGTCGATCCGTCATACGCCGTGGACATGGAATAAAAGCCCGTAATCTTGTCCGAGCCCCGCGGATCGTACTCAATTTTGATATCTCCCTGATTGTTGGCTTTGTAGTTTCGCGTGGGTCCCTGGTAGTTGTTGTTGACGATCCCATCCGTCGGTGACGCATTGGGCAGTGGATAGAAGTTCGGATTGGCAAACAGGAACTTCGCAACGGGATTGTTGACCGGAACTCCCTTGTTGCCCGCATACGGAGCGAAGCCATTCTCCGGGTCGTACAGCTGAATCGGATTGGAACCGCTCAGCAGTACGGAGAAGTCTCCGCCGCGCATCGCCGAAGTAAATACGCTTGCCGATCCTGTGCCCCCTTTGTGATAACGCGATCCGAGATAGTCCACAAAGAAGAAAAGCTTGTTGCGTTTGATCGGCCCACCGAAGCTCCCGCCAAACTGAGCCTGCGAAAAGGGATTAATCGGAGTAATCGGCACGGTCTGGTTGTTCTGCCACGAATTCGCGTCCAGCCGGTAATCCTGCACGTAGCCATACGCCGAGCCATGAAAGCTGTTGGTGCCGCTTTTCAGAATGCTGACCACCCCACCGCCATTCACATTGCCGAAATTCGCGGGAGCGTTCGCGGTCAGCACTTTCATTTCCTGCAATGCATCCGGGGCGGGGCTGTAGGAAATCAGGTTATTGAACGACTCATTGATGTCGATGCCGTCCAGGGTGTAGTTGTTCGCCTGGGCACGATTGCCGTTCATGTTCGGAGTATCGACGAAGTAATTGCTGCGTTCGATCTGAGTCGGGCCCGAGGTTCCGGCCGTATCCACTACGCCCGGCTCGTAAAGAGTGACCGCGGAAAAGTCCAGGCCGTTGAGCGGGAAGTTCGAAATCGTATTCGCGGTAAATGTGGTGCTGATGGTCGGATCGCTCGTGTTCAGAATGGGCGCGCTCCCCGATACGTTCACCGTCGTCGTGGCCGCTCCAACCTGCAGCGTGACGTTGAGTGTTGCGGTCTGGACCGCTTCCAGCGAGAACGCCGGCAGCGTCGCCTTGCTGAACCCCGCCGCTGTCACCGTCACGTCATAGTGTCCGGCTGGCAGAAAGTCGATGCGGTAAACGCCGTCAGCGTTGGAGGTCCCCGCAGTATCGACCCCTGTGTCCAGGTTATGCGCGACTACCTGAGCGTTCGCAACTACCGCGCCGCTGGGATCGGTGACCTCGCCGGTGATGGAGCCGGTCACATTTTGCGCCATTACCGCGGGGACGCACAGGCACATGCTCAGCGCGCATCCCCAAACCAGCCGCCTCAAATTGGTCATCATAGGGTTCTCCCCTTCTGCTCTGTATATGAAGTTCTGTTCCTGGGCTCGAAGAAAATTGCCGGATTCGTCACTGCCCTTGTCAGACATGAAGTTCCGAGAAGGAACTCAATGTGGCCATAATCTAACCACAATTTTGCAGTTTTAGCCACAAAATTGATCAAAATGAACAAAAATCTGTTCATTTGGCCATCGGGCCAGCATGGATTCGCGATGGTTCTTCGGTTAATTGCGGCTGGGAACCCGCCACTGAAGAATCGGAAGCAGACTGGAATAGTCGTCGGTCCACGCCGGCAGATCGGGCCGTGGGTGCATCGCTTGCGCGAAGGCCGCCACCTGCGGTTGCGCCAGGAAAGCAGCGTTGTTGGTCACCAGCACCCACGTCGCTCGATATTCGCCGCGAGCTTCCTGTGGCGGCGTGTCGGCAACACGGGATTCCATGCCCGAGGCTGCGGCGAGCGCTGCAATTTCCGGCGGCAGGTCCAGGTACTGGTTCGAGACATGAAACGCCAGAATCCCGCCTGGCGCCAACTGCCGCTGGTAAACGCCCATCGCTTGAGTGGTGAGTAAATGGATAGGAATAGCGTCGCCGGAAAAAGCATCGATCACCAGCACATCGAAGTTCTGCGGCGCCTCGCGCGTGAGCGAAATCCTTGCATCGCCGTCCGCGAAGGAAATCTGCGCGCCGGATTCACGCAGGTAAGTGAACAGATTTTCTGCGATGGGTCGGATAGCAGGGTTGATCTCGTAGAATCGCATCCGGTCGCCGGGTTTTCCGTAAGCCGCGAGCGTTCCAGCGCCCAGGCCGACGACGCCGATGTTGCGCGGTCGATCGTCGCAGCAGAAGCGCAGCGCGAGGCCCACTCCCGAATCCGTCGCGTAATAGGTGGTTGGATTGCGTCGGAACTGCGGAGCAAACCACTGCGTGCCGTGCTCGATGGTGCCGTGCAGCAGCGTGCGCACCGTCTCGGCTTGTGGAGGAACGTGCGACTCCCGCACCCGAAGCGCGCCATAGAAATTCCGTTCCTCCACCAGCGTGCTGCGCGCGTAGACGATATGCAGCATGATGATCAGCACCAGCAGAAGCGCCGTTCCTGCTGACCACAGCAGCCGCTGCGCCCATCCGCTCTGCCAGGTGACGACGAGAGCCAACGCGGCCGTCGCGAGGAAGGCGATCGCCACGTCGTAATTCGCGTCAAACAGCAGCGGGCAGCCAATTCCGATGAAAATGGTTCCCGCCGCTCCGCCTGCGGCGATGAGCAGATAGAACAGGGTTGATTCGGAGCGGTTCGCAGGCCGCAGCGCGTACGTTTCCGCGTGGCAGAAGAGACAGGCGAAGAAAAGCTCGACGAGGAAGAAACCGATGCTGAACTGAATCGGCCAGGTCGCATCGGTTTGCGACAGCATCCAGGCCAGCGCAGCGAGTCCCAGCGCCAGCAGCCGCACCATGAGCCATCGCCGATAGAAACCTGGCGATTCGAAGGCAACGATGAAGGTCAGCAGATAGATTCCCAGCGGCAGCACCCACAACAGCGGGATCGCAGCGATGTTCTGGCTCAGATGGCTGGTGACGGCGCACAACTGCATCGCTGCTCCGGCTGGCAGCAGGAACCAGAGCAGCTTTGAGCGCAGGGAACTCCGCGTCACTCCTGCAGCAGACTGCGGTTTTCGCGGACCGTCGGCCTCCATTTGTTGTGCGCGCCACGCGATCACGGCGCAGAACACCGCATAGATTCCGAATCCGCAACCCCACGCCTTGCGTTGCACGGCCAGCGAAAGGTGCGGCTCGATCAGTGTGGGATAGAGCACCAGAGCCAAAAGAGATCCCGCATTCGACAGCGCGAACAGCTTCCACGGAATGTCGCTTCGCTGCTGCCGCGCCAGCCACAGTTGCAGCAGCGGACTGGTGGATGCGAGCAGCAGGAACGGCAACCCGATGGTCAGCGTCAATGCCCGGAAGATCGCAGTCAGCGGATGTTCTGAGGCGTTGCTCAGATCCGGTTGAAGCGCAAAGGCCAACGCCACCACTGCCAGCACCAACAGCACGATATGCAGAACGCTGGTCGTTCGCGGCGATTGGCGTCCGAGCCAGTGCGCGTTGAGATATCCGAGCAGCAGCGCGGTCTGGAAAAAGACGAGACACGTGATCCAGACCGCTGACGATCCGCCCAGTGCAGGCAGCAGCTGTTTCGCGGCCATCGGCTCGACGGCAAAGAGCAGTAATGCTCCGAGAAAAATCGCAGCGCCGTACAGGATTCGCATCGGACGAAGGATCAAAACGATCCGTTAGAAACGCTACCATGCGGATCGCCTCGTTGTTTCTCGGCCGAGTTTTCCACCTCAACTGGCGCAGTGTCTTCGTCGTAAACTGAAGCTGATGAGAATTGGAATCGACTTCGGAACGACGCGTGTGGTGGTCGCTTCAGTCGATCGCGGCAACTTCCCGCTGGTGAATTTCGAAAAACCGGACGGCCAGGCGTGCGACTGGTTTCCTCCCGTTGTGGCGGTCAAAGGCAATACGCGGCTTTACGGCTGGCAGGCAATTGCGGCTCAGGAAGACGACAGTTGGACCATCCTGCGTTCGCTGAAGCGCTGCCTGCGCAATGCCGGCCTGCACACCGAGCTTCATGCCGGTGGCCATGCTCTGCCCCTGCGGCTTCTGCTGGCGGAGATGATGGCCGCGTTGCGCACGCAGCTGCTGGAGCACTCGAATCTTCGCGCGCAGCCCAACGAACCGCTGGAAGCGGTTCTGGGTGTTCCGGCGAATGCCAACAGCAACCAGCGTTTTGTCACCGAGGAAGCGGCGCAGACTGCTGGTTTCTCGGTGCTGGGACTGATGAACGAGCCTTCGGCTGCAGCGATCGAATTTGCGTGGCGCGATGGCGAGCGACGCAATCGCGTTGGCAGCGGGCTGCTCGTCTATGACATGGGTGGCGGCACTTTCGATGTTTCTCTCGTGACTCTGGGAGAAAACGAACAGACGGTGGAAACATCGGACGGCATCCCGAATCTTGGCGGCGATGACTTCGACCAGATTCTCGCCGACCTTGCTCTGGAAACGGCCGGTCACGATGCCGAACTCACTTCTGCCGAACGGCACCATTTGCTCGAGGAATGCCGCGAGAAGAAAGAGTCGCTGAACCCCAACACCCGCAAGGTGACTGTCGACCTCGAGCGCGTTCGCGCTGGTTGGGCGCAAGTCACGGTCCCCGTGGACAAGTATTACGAGCGGTGCCGTCCTCTGGTCGAATCGACGCGCGAGGTCGTGGAGAATTTGCTCTCCACTCATCCCGGCCTGATCCTGGATACTCTTTACGTCACCGGTGGCGGATCGGAATTGCCGCCGGTGGCGCGCATTCTGCGCGAGACTTTCGGCCGCAAGGTTCGCCGCTCGGCTTACATGCGATCCGCAAGCGCTGTGGGACTGGCGATCCGCGCGTCCGCCCAAGCCGACGGACTGCGCGAGCAGTTCAATCAGAATTTCGGAATCTGGCGTGAAGGCGATTCCGGCGGAAACATTGTCTTTGACCTCATCTTTCCCCGCGGCGCGCGCCTGCCTCGGCCTGGCGAACCAGCGCTTTCGAGCGAGCGCGTTTATCATCCCGCGCACAATGTTGGACACTTCCGCTATCTCGAGTGCTCGAAGCTCGACGAGCGTGGACAGCCGCTCGGTGAGATCACGAACTGGGAGCAGATTCGGTTTCCCTTCGATCCGCAATTGCAGAGCGATTCGGATTTGTCGGCCTATCCGGTGCTTCGGCTGAACGGCCAGAGCCATCTCACTGTGCGCGAGATGTACACCTGCGATGCGAACGGCAATCTGCAGGTGAAAATCTCGGCCGATCCTACTGGCTACACGCGGAAGTTCGTAATCGGGCAATCGGCGCCGAACGGATCAGCTAGCCTTCGGCGTTGAATTAAGGTCAGGAACAGCGTTCACCGAATTGAGAATAGGCGTCCGCTCCCCTTGCCGGCCGGTGCGCTCTTCAGCATCCCGTTACGGCTGTGCTACAGTGAACCCACTCCCGGGGCAAAACCTTACTCTTCAGAATCCCAGGACCTGCGAGCGAACGCCATGGGAAGCCCGATGCAATCCGCGCCATCCGTGGAGACCCTCGATCTGCAGCAGGAGATCGTCCGGCTCCAGGCGCTGCTCGAAACTTCCCGACAGGTTCACTCGACCATCCAGCTTGACGAAGTTTTGTCCACGGTGCTGCGTATTGTGGTGCGCGAGCTGGAACTGCCCGGCGCTCTGACCACCGAACCGCGCATGAGCTATGGCGAGATGCCCTCCGAACCCTGGGAGGGGTGCTTTCGTTTTCCGCTGCACGATAAAGAGGGACGGCACCTGACCGAGTTGGTCGTGGCAACGCCGGAGGGCCGGGCGCTGACGATTTTTGAAGAGGATTTTTTGGAACGCATCGCGTTGCAGGCCGGCGTTGCCGTAGAAAACGCCCGCTACTACGAGCGCAGCCTCGAATGGGCACGCCTGCAGCAGGACCTGCACGCCGCGCGCGCGATCCAGCGCAGCCTGGTGCCGCAGCAAATGCCCGCCATTGAGGGCTACTCGGTCGCGGTTCGCTACAGCGCTTGCTACGAAGTGGGTGGAGATTGCGTGGATATCGTCAGCCTGCCCGACGGTGTGCAGGTGATGGCCGTTGCGGATGTGGCCGGCAAAGGTCTGGCCTCGGCGATTGTGAGCACTGCGTTTCGGTCCGCGTTCCGCGCCAGCGTCGGCGCGGGCCTGCCGCTGGCTGAACTCGTCTCGCGACTCAATCGCCAGCACTGCGCGGAGGGAGACGAGGCGCGCAATCGCTACGTGACCGGCATCTTTCTCAAGCTCGATCCCAGAGCGCATCAACTGGAAGTGGTCAATGCGGGGCATAATCCAGGTTTTTTGGTGCGGCCGGACCGGTCGACCCACGAACTCCGCGCCAGCGCCACGCCCATCGGGATTCTGCCCATCGTGGAATACAAGTCGGAAGTCGCGGACTTCCCGCCCGGATCGCGTCTGCTCTTCTACACCGATGGCCTCACAGAGATCTTTCAGGGCGATGAAGAATTTGGTGCGGAGCGGCTGCTGGCTACATTTCTTGAGTGCAACTCGCCGGAGTGTACTGCTATTCTCGATACGCTGTGGCAGGAGCTGCGCCGGTTTTCCGGAAGTGAGTCGCAGGACGACGACATGACCGCGCTGGCTCTGATGCGGATGAAGGCGTAGCGGGAGATTCCGATGGTCGAAACCAACGGTACGTCGGTGGAGGTGCGGATCCCATCGCGGCTGGGGTTTGAAAAAGTCGCGATGGCCACCGCCGCCAGCGTCGCCAGGCTCAAAGGTTTTTCCGACGAACGTATCGAGGATCTGAAGACAGCGGTTGCGGAAGCCTGCATCAATGCCATCGAGCATGGCAACCAGCTGAACGAGAAACTTTCCGTCGGCGTCATCCTCTCCACGCGCGCAGATGAGCTTGAAGTCAAGGTCATGGATAATGGCGCGGGCATTTCCAGGCCGCCGCATAAGCCGGACATCGATCGCAAGATACACGGGGAAGAAGACCCTCGCGGGATGGGGATGTTCCTGATCCAGGCTCTGGTCGACGAGGCGGAATGGGTTCGCGACAGCAAAGGTAAAGGCAGCTATGTGCGGCTGGTGATCCGGCTGGATAAGGAGAACGAATAATGCAGGCCGAGACCCGAGCGACGATCGACCGTACTTCCGGCCCGAACGGCGCATCCATCGCCGTGCTCCGCTTCAGCGGAGACATCTCCAGCGCATCGAAGGAGCCGGTGCTGGGCGCTTGGCAAAATGTGAGCGGCAGCGGGCCTGTCCTGCTGGACTTCTCGAAGGTCGACTACATCAACTCCAGCGGGATCGCACTGATCATCCAAATCCTGATGGAGGCCGACAAAAGTGGCCGGAAAATCGCCGTGTTTGGGCTCACGCCGCACTTTCAAAAGGTCTTCACCATGGTGGGCATCGGCAAATATGCCGGTCTTCATAAGGATGAGGCGACCGCAGCAGCATCGCTGTAACAGGTAGCTCCGAGGCGAAATTTCCGTAAAACTGGCGCTGCGCTTGCCAAATCCTGGAATTTTGCGATAAAAACTAATTTATTAGTTACTTTCGGCGTTGTCGTGCGTCGAATCAGGTGAGGGAGAATTTCGACCGTGCCGCGTAAGACATCCCAGACCCTGACGGAAGCCGAGCTGCGCATCATGCAGGTGCTGTGGCGGAAAGGTCCCGGCACCGTGCAGCAGATTCTGGATGTTCTCCCCGCCCATCCTGCCTTCGCCTATAACACCATTCTCACCACCATCCGCATCCTCGAGCGCAAGGGCTACGTGGAGCACTCCAAGGACGGCCGCGCCCACGTTTACAGCCCGTTGGTGGCCGAGGAAGAGGCGAGCCGCTCGGAGATCCGGCACCTCGTGAGCCGTTTCTTCCGCAACTCCCACGAAGATTTGGTGCTCAATATTCTGGAAGACCGTGGAATTGACCCGAAGGAGCTGGCGCGCCTCCGGAAGATGCTGGAGCGCAGCGACGAAGATGCTCTGCAGTCGAGAGAAGGAAAGATGCCCGCCGACGGAAAACTGAGCATCCGGGGTGAGGCGCGATGATGTTCTTTGCCCAGCTTGCTGTGGGACGGGTGCTGAACTCGCTGCCCGAGGGGATTCTGATCGCGCTATGCGCGTGGCTGCTGCTGCGCCTGATGGGGCGGCAAAACGCTGGCACGCGCTATGCTGTGTGGCTGGTCGCGCTCGCTGGAGTGGTGGGGTTGCCGATTCTGAGCGGGCTCGGATCCGCGCAGCGGGATCTACCGGCTCTGATTCCTCATGCTCATCCGGAAATCACTCTCCCTGCATTCTGGGCGGCGGCTTTCTTCTTGCTCTGGATTGCCATAGCGGCTGCGGCACTGGCCCGCGTGGCCGCCGGGGTCTGGCAGGTGCGGCAGATTCGCCGAAGCTGTGGTGAGATTCCTGTGTCGGTGCTCGATCCGGCGCTCCGGGAATTGATCGCCGAGAACCAGCGGCCGATCCGTCTGCTGGTCTCGGAGAAGGCACGCGTCCCGGCGGCCCTGGGATTTCGCAATCCCGCGATTGTGCTGCCTTCGTGGACGCTGCGCGATCTGAGCGCGGAGGAACTCAGGCCGGTGCTGATCCATGAGCTCGCGCACCTGCGCCGGCATGACGACTGGACCAACCTTCTGCAGAAAACAATCCGGGCAATCCTGTTTTTCCATCCGGCGGTGTGGTGGATCGATGCGCGCCTTTCGCTGGAGCGCGAAATGGCCTGCGACGATGCGGTGGTGGCCGCGACGGGCAATCCGCGCGCCTACGCCGGATGCCTGATCGACCTGCTGGAAAAGGGTTGTGAGCGGCGCGGGTGGGCGATGGCCCAGGCTGCTGTGGCGCGCGCCCGCGATGCTTCGGTGCGCATCGCCCGCATTCTTCGCGTTGGCCCGGCAGCAACCACGCGCGTCGGACGCGCTGCGATCGCGGTCGCCGCATCCTTGTCGCTCGCCTGCGCGGGAGTCGCGCTGTGCGCGCCCGGTCTGGTGGAATTTGTTCCCATGCGTTCTAGCTCCGTTGCCCTGGTGGTAAAGCCGGCGGCGGATAACGGAGTTCGCTTCCCGGCGGCGTCGGTGGTGCCGGCCAGCTTTCATCCGGAGCAAAAGCCTTCGCTGTTGAGAAAAACGGGTGCGAAACGGAACTCGCCTTCGCACGCGTCTCCGATCCGGCAGGTTGCGGCGCACCGATCCGACGCGCCGAAGAATCCTTATGTGATGGCACGGCTGGCTGTGTCTGACACGACGGAACAGAGCCTGTTTGCGCCGTCCCTGGTGGTTTTCGAGACCGTTGAATCCAGCACTCCAGGTTCGGGCCAGCTTCGGACAGGTAGGAGCCGATTCGGCAGCCGCGCGGGCGCAGCAATTCCAGGGCAGGGAAGACCCGGCGCTGCAGATCCAGGTGTTCCGGGCGATCGATCCGGCCACCGGAATGCCGATCCAGATTCTGCGCATCGTGCTGGTTGTGCCACAGCAAGGCGGATCGACGGCGCAGTCGATCTAGCGCAAAAATTTTTAACCGCAGCAACTAATTTGTTAGTTCAAGAACAAGGAGAAGCAAAACCATGAACCTCGGAAAAATGAAATCGTTGCTCACGCGGCGCATGGCGATTCCCGCCATCGTTGCCGGAACCCTCATCGCCGCGGGAGGATGGGCGCTGGTGCGGCCCGCATCGGCGGCAGCCGCTCCGAACCCTGCGCCGGCGGCGGCTCCCATCGACGAAAGCAGCGTCGCGCCGCTGTTGTCCTTTGATCAGGCCATGGAGGCGCTCACGGCGCGCGTCCGTCCGGCCGTTGTGAATGTGAGCGTGACCTCGAAACTGAGCCAACGTCAGACCTCAGAAGAGGAGGGGGCAGAAGGCCAGGAACAGCCGCAGCAGCAACAGCAGTTCCAGCAATTCTTCGGTCCTGGCTCGCCCTTCGGTCAGTTCTTCCAGGGTCCGGGGATGCAGCAGCAGCAACCCTCGATTGAGCACGGCCTCGGCAGCGGCGTGATCATTTCGCCCGATGGCTACATCGTGACCAATAACCACGTCGTGGCGGGCGCAATCAACATCAGCGTGACGATGAGCAACCGCGACATCTACCCGGCGAAGCTGGTCGGCGCGGATCCCCTCACGGATCTGGCTGTCATTAAGATCGATGGACACGATTTCCCCAGCATTCCGTGGGGCGACTCGGCGAAACTCGAGCCTGGGCAACTGGTGCTGGCCTTCGGCAATCCTTACGGCTTCCGCTTCAGCGTGACGCGCGGCATCATCAGCGCGCTCGATCGCGCCAACCCGGATTCGGATCGCCGCAAGCCCGGCGAGTTCATCCAGACGGATGCGGCCATTAATCCCGGCAACTCTGGCGGTGCGCTGGTCGACGCTCGCGGTGAGTTGATCGGCATCAACACCTTCCTCTATTCGCCGACCGGCGCGTTTTCCGGCATGGGTTTTGCGATTCCGACCAAGATCGCTGAGCCCACCGTGAACGCCCTGATCCGCGACGGCAAAGTGAGTCACGGATACATCGGAATCACCATCGAAGACGTAACGCCGGACAGCGCCAGGTTCTTCGATGTCAAGAAAGCAGTGGGCGCGGTCGTGTCCGAAGTGACGGAGGATTCGCCAGGCGGCAAAGCGGGCTTGAAGACGGGTGACGTGATCACGGAGTTCGATGGCAAACCCGTGTCGGACGCCGGCGAACTGCAGATGGAAACCAGCCAGAAGCAGCCCGGCGACACGATTCATCTGCAGGTGATGCGTGACGGCAAGACGCTCGAAATGCCGGTCACTCTGGAGTCGATGAACGGCGGCCATGAGGAGGTCGTTGCGCAGAATGGCAACGGCAAAGGACGTTGGGGTCTCGGTCTGGCGGACCTGACTCCGGATGTCCGCCAGCAGATCCAGGCGCCGGCAAGCGTGCACGGTGCAGTGATCCAGAATGTCCGTTCCGGTAGCCCCGCGGACGACGCGGGTCTCGAGCGCGGCGACGTCATCGTCTCGGTCAACCGCAAGCCCACTCCCAACGCGTCCGATGTAGCCCAGCAGCTTTCCAGCGTTCCAAAAGGGCAGGACGCGCTGGTGCTGGTCTGGTCGAACGGCGGCAACACCTTCCGGGTTCTTCACCCTTCCGAGGGCTGAGTTCGCTGAGGCCCGCAACAACGCAGCCGGTTTGTCCTGGCCGGCTGCGTCTTTCTTTTAACGCGGAAGGTGTGCGCGCTGATCGATCAGCCACTGCACCATCTCGTTCCCCGCTGCGAAGTTGTCATAGTCGGCTGGCAGTTTGCGGCCATCCGTGTATTCGTTGTAGAGCCACGGATCGGTGACCGCGAACACCATCCCCTTGCCGTACTTTGTCATGGCCATCAACAGGTCGCCGTTGTAGCGCAACACCGGAACCGCGTCCTGCGACAACGTCACGGAGCAGGTGTCCTTCATATACAGAACGTGGGGACGCTTGAAGGGCGCCGGCACGACGGTCAGGTCGATGCGGCCCATCGCGAACTGGTCGTCGATGACGTGATGCACCAGCACATTATTGAAGTGCAGGCCAAATTTGTCTGCCAGCAAATCCATGTGCGGAATATCCGCGTTGTCGGGATCGTTCTCCATCATCAGCAGCACACCGCCCCTGCGCACCCATTGCGCGATTTGGTCCGCATCGTCCGCGGTCATGTAGTGTGGGTTGGGATTCTTCGATGGATTGTCGGGCGACGCGATGATGTAGAACTGCGCTTGTCTAAGGTTTTCGACGGTGGGGGCGGTGGGCAGAGTTTTCGTGGCCACACCGTAGCTGCGCCAGATATGTCCGAACAGCGAAAATCCGGAATTGGCAAGGTCATCCCATTTGTAATGGAACAACTCCGTCTGTCCCGCGGCATTCTGGCGCGTTTGGCTGTTGTACCAGGCATCGAGCAGGGCGGTCTCACCCAATCCGGAGGTCGCGCCAGACATCTCCATCTCGCTCGCAGCCAGCAAAAACGTGCCCACCCCTTTGGGATCGTTGCTCACCACGGGCGTCGACGTGTAGTACGCATAGCTCCCGTCGCGATGTTCAGCGCCGCCGAGTCCCGCAACCTTTACGGTTCCCGTCAGCGTCACCGAACCGTCGGCCGCTGTCTGCACAAAATGCGTTTGAATTCCGTGCCAGCCGCGCTCCGCGTTCTGTTCGTAAGTGCGCGGCAGGTATCCGAGCCGCACTCCCTTCGCCAGCGCATAGGTAAACATGCAGGACGCTGACGACTCGAAATAGTTTCCTTTGGCTCCCGGCTTATCCAGCACCTGATACCACAGTCCGCTCTCGCCATCCTGATAGCGCACCACCGCGGCGGCCGTCCGCTCGAGAATCGCCAGCAATTCCGCCCGCCCCGGATCGTGCTCCGAGTACCACGGCAGCGTATCCACCAGCGCCATCAGGTACCACCCCATACCGCGCGCCCAAAAGCTCGGCGAATCGCCGGTTTCCGGATTCGCCCACGGTTGTTGCTTCGTCTCATCCCAGCCGTGATAGAGGAGTCCCGTCTTCGCATCGCGCGCGTGCTGATCGATCAGGACAAATTGCCGCGTGATCTCGGCGAAGTCCTGCGGCTCCTGGAATTCCGCCGCGTACTCGGCGTAAAACGGCTCCGCCATATAAAGGCCGTCCAACCACATCTGGTTGGGATAGATTTTCTTGTGCCAGAATCCGCCCGACGCATTTTTCGGTTGATGAGAGAGCTGCTGCCGCAGCGCGGTGGCGGCTTTGTAATAACGCTTGTCCTGAGTCACGCCGTAGAGGAGCAGCAGTTGCCGCCCCAGCAGAATGTTGTCCAGCGTATTTTCGGTCGCGTCATAGGTGGAGATCGATCCGTCGGTGCCCACAAATTGATCGACAGATTTCTTAACGTAGCGGAAATACTCGCCCTTCGCTGAGCCGTACCAGACCGCATCCATGCCTTCGAGCAGGGTGCCCAACTCATAATTCCAGTGCCACGGCGCGCCAACGGGGGCGAAGCGGCCCTCCGGCCACCGCTCGATCGTCGTGTTGGCCATGCGCTGCGACCACGGCGCCTGCTGGGCGTGCCCCGCGCCGGACAAGCTGACAAGCAACAACGCCGCAACTGCGTGATACGCCCCTGGGGAGAACTGGTTAGTCCGAAACATCATCCATCTCCTCTTCATACCTTTTACGGCACGTTGTGTATGGTTGCAGAATTTCCGGGTGGATGTCGCGCGGGGAGGCCGCTTGTGTACCGCCAGGCGAAATACACGGGCCCCAACTTTTCGTCACAAGCCCTATTGCCTTCCCATAGAACACCGTGATACATATGGCCTACCAAGAGGAGCGATGATGGGAGACAAGACCGACGTCTGGCAGGGCACGCTGGCGCTGATGGTGCTGAAAACGCTGGAAACCATGGGCTCGCAGCATGGGTACGGCATCGCGCGGCGCATCGAGCAGACCAGCGGCAATCGGCTGGCGCTGAATTACGGCACGCTGTATCCGGCGCTGCTCAAGCTCGAGCAGGAAGGCGCCATCGAGTCGGAGTGGGGTACCTCGGACAACAATCGCAAGGCAAAGTTCTACCGGCTCACGCGCGCGGGTCGAAAGCAGCTCGAGCGCGAAGCGCGCAACTGGGAGCAGGCGACCGCCATTGTGGCGCGCTTTCTCTCCCCCGCCGAGGAGGGTGATGCGCGCCCTCAGAGCGCTGTGGATCCGCCTTGGTGGTCTGTTCGGCGCAAGCGTCGCGCGAGCAACGAAATCGCCGCTGAGCTGCAGAGCCACCTCCAGATGCACATCGACGACAACCTCCGCGCCGGGATGACGTCTGAAGAGGCCCGCCGCCAGGCGCTTATCCAACTCGGCGGTCTGGAGCAGACGCAGCAGGCCGTGCGCGAGCGCAACACTCTGCCATGGTTTGAGTACCTGCTGCAGGATCTCCGCTTCGCACTGCGCCAGCTGCGCAAAGCGCCTGGATTTACCACGGTTGTCATCATCACCTTGGCGCTCGGCATCGGCGTCAACACGGCGCTGTTTTCCATCGTCAACACGGTGCTCCTCCACCCCATCGCGTTGCCGCGCCCCGGCGAACTGGTCGCGGTCGATGCCGCCAAGCCCAATTTCGAGACTGGTTCTATCTCGTATCCCAATTTCCGCGACTGGCAGAGGGACAATCACAGCTTCACCGCGCTTGCGATTTTCCGTCACCTCGGCTTTTTGCTCACCGGGGCCGGCCAAACCGAGCGTATCCACGGAGACCTCGTCTCCTCCGACTTGTTTTCAATGCTTGGAGTCAAGCCCGTCATCGGCCGCCTCTTCGCTCCTGGAGAAGACGAGATCGGCCGTGCCCCGCTGGTCCTCATCGGCCAGGGGTTTTGGGCCCGCAAGCTTGGTTCTGACCCTGATGTCATCGGCCGTGCCATCGACCTCGACGGTCGCGCCTACACCATCATCGGCGTCATCCCGTCGGCATTCGATCTCAACGTTGGCAGCTTCAAGGCGCAGGACGTCTATATCCCCATCGGCCAGTGGAACACCGGTACGCTCAAGCTGCGCGGCGCAGGGCTCGGCATTCACGGCATCGCGCGGCTCAAGCCTGGCGTGACTCTGGCCCAGGCACGCGCGGACATGAACGCCGTCTCCGACCACCTCGCCGCGGTCTATCCGGAGGATGACCACGGGCTCCGTGCGAACCTCATGCCGCTCCGTGACGCGATCGTCGGCAGGGTTCAGCCCATCCTGCTGGTTCTTCTTGCTGCGGTTGGTTTCGTTCTGCTCATCGCGTGCGTCAATGTCGCGAACCTGCTGCTGGCCCGGTCCAGCGCACGCGCCCAGGAATTCGGCGTTCGTCTCGCCCTCGGCGCCAGCCGCAGGCGCATCATCCGCCAACTCCTCACCGAGAGCACGCTGCTCGCCCTGTCTGGCGGCCTCCTCGGCCTCGCACTCGCCGCATGGGGAACCAGCGCCGCCCTCAAGCTTGTTCCCGCCGCGCTGCCCCGCGCGTCGCAAATTCACCTCAGCTCGCTGGTCCTGTGCTTCACGTTTCTCCTCTCTTTCGCGGTTGGCATCTTCTTCGGACTCATTCCCGCATGGCGTGTCGCCGCCCAGCAACCACAGACCACATTGCGCGAAGGCGGCCGCACCGTGCACGGGTCGCGCAATCGCGCCCAGGACTGGCTTGTCGTTCTTGAAATGGCTGCCGCTCTGGTTCTGCTCGCCGGAGCCGGCCTGACCATCCGCAGTCTCGTCGCCCTCTCCCGCTCCGATCCCGGTTTCGATCCAAAAGGAGTGCTCACCTTCAGCCTCGCCGTGCCGTATTCCCAGGCCCTCTCCACCGATGAGGGCGCCCGCGCCTACATCCGCGACGTCGATCGCCGCATCGACAGCGTGCCCGGCGTGATCGCCACGTCGTTCATCGACCCCGGTGCTCCCATGACCGGCAACGACGACGAGCAGCTCTTCTGGCTCGCCAACGAAGCGAGACCTTCCGACACAAACGACATGCACTGGGCTCTTCGCTACATGGTCGAACCGGATTACCTGAAGATCATGCGCATCCCTCTGCTGCGCGGCCGCTTCATCAGCGATGCTGACCGCAGCGATGCACCCCCGGTTGTCGTGATCGACGGAGACTTCGCCCACCGGTTTTTCGGTGACGCCAACCCCATCGGCCAAACCCTCAACGTGACCGACCCTGACCAGAAAGTCACGATTGTCGGCGAGGTCGGCCACGTTATGCACTGGGGACTCGACAACGACGCGGGCTTCCCGCTGCATGCACAGATCTATCGCAGCTACGCACAGGTCGATGTCAGCGGGATTCCCGCCACCGGATTTGCCACCGACATTGTCATCCGCGCAGAACACCCCGACACCGCCTTCCCTGAGATTCAGGGCGCGCTTCACGAGATGAACGCACAGCAAGTGGCCTATGGTCCGGAAACCATGAACCAGTTCATCGCGGACTCGCTCGCCGCGCGCCGCTTTTCCATGATCCTGCTGGGCGCGTTCGCTGCGCTGGCTCTTCTGCTCGCCAGTGTGGGCCTCTACGGCGTCATCTCGTACCTCGTCGGGCAGCGCACCCAGGAAATGGCGATCCGCATGGCCCTCGGCGCCGACCGCGGCAATGTTTTGGCCTGGGTTCTGAAGCGCGGCGCTACTCTGGCCGGCATCGGCGTCGGTGCGGGCACGGTTGCGGCCCTGATGGTCACGCGCCTGATGGCCAGTATCTCCGTGGAAAAATCCTCGATCATCTATGGCGTTCGTCCCTGGGATCCGGTGACCATGATCGGGGTCATTGTCGATTCTTATGTTCGTTGCGCTGCTGGCCTGCTATGTGCCGGCTCGTCGCGCGGCGTCTGTCGACCCGATGCGGGCCCTCAGGTCGGAATAGGAGAAATAATGCGCAAGCTCAGATCGTTGTGGGTCCGGCTCCTCAGCATCGTCGGCTCGAAACATCGCAGTCGACGACATCGATGCAGAACTCGAGAGCCATCTCCAGATGCACATCGACGACAACGTCCGCTCCGGCATGTCTCGCCGAAGAAGCGCGGAGGCGGGCGCTGATCCAGCTCGGCGGCGTCGAGCAGACGAAGCAGGCAGTTCGGGAGCGGGCAACGCTGCCCAAGCTTGAAGACGTGCTGCAGGACGCGCGTTACGGCCTGCGCGCGATGGCGCGGAATCCAGGATTCGCGGCGGTCGCGATTTTGACCCTTGCTGTGGGCATCGGCGCCAGCACCACGGCGTTTAGCTGGATCGACACGGTTCTGCTGCGCCCGCTGGGTGGGGTGAGCGGCCCCGAGCGGCTGGTTGCGCTCGAGTCCGTCACGCCCGGCGGCGAATGGGTGCCTAACTCCTATCCCGACTTTCAGGATTTTCGCGATCATCTGCGCATGCTGCAGGGGATTGCAGTGACGCACCCGGCGGCCTTCAGCGTGGGCAAAGACGATCACGCGGAGCGCGTGTGGGGCGAACTGGTTTCGGGGAACTACTTTGCCGTGCTGGGCGTGCAGCCGCAGATTGGACGAGTTTTTTCGCCCGATGAGTATGGCGACAAGCCGGGTGCTTTTCCCGTGGCGGTCATCAGTGACCGCTACTGGCGCTCGCACTATGCGGCCGATCCGGGCATCGTAGGCAAAACCATTCGCGTGAACCAGCATGAGCTGACCGTGGTCGGAGTAGCTCCCGCAGCATTCCATGGCTCCATCGCCGCGGTAGCCTTCGACCTCTGGGTGCCGTATATGCAGCAGCCGGTGCTCAACGGTGTGGGAACCTGGATGCTGCGCGATCGCCAGGACCGCAACATGCTGGGCATCGCGCGGCTCAGGCCAGGGGTGACCACGGAGCAGGCCCGCCAGGAACTGGCCGCGCTGGCCGGGCGCATGGCGGTTGCCGATGCCGACACTAACCAGGGCATGAGCGCCACGCTGCTGCCGCTGTCGAAGTCGCCCCATGGACCGCAGGGGCTGCTGGGCGGACCGCTGCGCATCCTGATGGGTGTGTGCCTATTGCTGTTGGGCATCGTGTGCGTGAACGTCGCGAATCTTCTTCTGGCGCGTGCCACCGTGCGGGAGAAGGAATTCAGCACGCGCCTGGCGCTGGGAGCGAATCGTCGCAGGCTGGTGCAGCAGGTTTTGACCGAGAGCCTGATGATCACTGCGGCCGGGACGATTCTGGGCATCGCCGCGACGCCGTGGCTGAGCCGGCTGCTGCAGGCGCTCATGCCTCCGGGCCAGTTATCGCTCACGCTCGGCACTGGTCTGCAGGTGCATGTGCTGCTGTTCACGGCGGGCTTGTGTGTGCTCACGACGCTGGCGGCCGGCATCGTGCCGGCGATGGTTTCGGGGCACACCGATCTGAATTCGAGACTGAACGCAGGCGGGCGCAGCGGAGCAGCGGGACGTGGGCGTCATCGCCTGCGCTCCGCGCTGGTTGCTTCAGAAGTCGCGCTGGCTCTCGTGGCTCTGGTCTCCGCGGCGCTGCTGGCGCGCAGCTTCCAGCAAACCAGCCGCATCGATCCGGGATTCGATCCGAACCATGTACTGCTGAACCAGTTCTACCTGGCGACCAACGGCTACAGTCTGGAACAGAGGAAAGAATTTTGCCGGCGTCTCGCCGCGGAGATGGAGTCGACTCCGGGAGTCACGAACGTCGCCTACTCCGACGGTGTGCCGCTGGGGTTTGAGCCCAGCTGGTGGGAGGATCTGCGCATCGAAGGCTACGCGCCGGCGGCTGGCGAGAATATGAAGATCTTCCGCAACGTAATCTCGCCAGGCTATCTGGACCTGCTGCGGATTCCGCTCGTCGAAGGGCGCAACTTCACGGAACACGACGATGAGAAGGACACATCGCCCCCAGTCATGATCGTGAACCAGGCCTTTGTGCATCGCTTTTTTGCCGGGCGCGATCCGATCGGCCGCAAGGTGCACGGCTGGGGAGAGTGGTTCCGCATCGTCGGCGTGGCGCAGGACAGCAAATATCACTACCTGGGTGAGTCGTCCGTTCCTTATATGTACGTGCCGTTCCGCCAGGTGTTTCGCGCGGATATGAACCTCGCGTTTTATGTGCGCACACAGGGCGATCCTGTCGGCGTCCTCCCGGCGCTGCGGGCGGCGGTGCGCCGGATCGATCCCGACGTGACCGTCTTCGATCCCACTCCGATGAAGGAGTTCATTGGCGCTTCGCTGTATGCGCAGAGAATGGCGGCGACGCTGCTGGCGGCGCTGGGCGCGCTGTCGGTGCTGTTGGCCGGGATTGGCTTGTATAGCGTGATGGCCTGGTCGGTGGCGCAGCGAACCCAGGAAATCGGCATTCGCATGGCGCTGGGTGCGGCCCGCGTCCATGTTCTGGGAATGGTCGTGCGCCAGGGATTGGTGCTCGCCGGCATCGGCCTCGCGGCGGGCATTGTCCTGGCATGGGCGGCGGCTCGGGGCATCGCGTCGGTTTCCATCACCAACTCCGCCATGGGCAAAGGAGTGCAACTCGCTGGCGGGACTGCGGCCAACCCCCTCATTTATCTCGGAGCCGTCGTCTTCCTGGCGGCGATTGCCGCCCTGGCTGCGTTCGTGCCCGCTCACCGCGCGGCCTCCGTCGATCCCATGCAGGCGCTGCGTTCGGAGTAGGACGGCGAGTACACGAGCTGAGAAGCCCCGCCGCTCAGAACCCCATGATGTTGTAGCCGCTGTCCACGTAGATCACCTCACCGGTCACGCCGCTGGCGAGGTCCGAGGCCAGATAAACCGCCGTCTTGCCCACCTCTTCCTGCTCCGTGTTGCGGTGCAGGGGCGCACGGTCGGCATGATACTTCAGCATCTCGCCCAGCGAACTGATGCCGCGCGCGGCCAGCGTCCGGATGGGCCCCGCGGAGATCGCGTTCACCCGCACATTTTGCTTGCCCAGATCCCAGGCCAGGTATCGCACCGTCGCTTCCAGCGACGCCTTCGCCACACCCATAACCTTATAGTGCGGCACTACCTTTTCGGCGCCGTAATAGGTCAGCGTCAGGATCGAACCGCCCTCCGTCATCAGCGGAGCAGCCCCGCGGCTCAGCGCGATCAGCGAATACACGCTCACGTCGTGGGCGATCCGGAAACCGTCTCGCGTGGTCTGCAGAAAATCATTTTTCAGATCTTCCGCCGGCGCGTAGGCGATGCAGTGCACCAACACGTCGAGCTTCCCGTATCTCTCCTTGATCTGCGCGAAGACCTGCTCGATCTCCGCGTCGTTCGAAACGTCGCATTGGAACGGCTCCGCGCCCGGCAGGTCCAGGATCAGCCCCTCGGCCTCGGCCTTCATGCGCTCATTTTGATAGCTGATGGCCAGCTTCGCGCCCGCCTCGTGCAGCTTCTGGGCAATGCCCCAGGCGATGCTGCGCTTGTTCGCCAGTCCAAAGACAGCCGCCACGCGGCCTTCCAAATTGAGCATCGCTGGTTCGACTCCTCGGCAGTCAGGTTCCGGCGGACCAGGTCCCTGCCGGCTTTGCAATTGTAAATGTGGTCGAGGTCGCGGCTTTCACGCGCACTCGCGTCGCGAAGCGGCGCCGCTCCGATCTTGTGCCTTGTCCTCGCTCGCGGGCCGGTAGTAGCGCTGCTCAGGATGGGCGCAGGCGAGGCACAACGTCTCGTCATTGCGCGCGACGAAGCGGTTGTAGTTGATCCCTTCGCCGCACGCGTCGCACGTGACCCGCTCGCCCTTGTAGCCCGGCATTTCCTTCGGGCCTACGGCAACCTCGACCCACTGTTCGCCGAACAGCTCCACATCGTCCATTTCGCGATAGGCCTTCATCTGCTGCTGATTCTTATCCGCGATGTTCGGATAGAGCTCCCGCGCCCGCTGCTTCGACGACTCCAGTGCCACGATGCGGATCGCTCGCCCGCTTCCCAGGTCGACAAACGTAGCCGCCATTTTGCCCCAGTCGCGAAACTTCAGCGCTCGCTTGCCCAGCCGGCAGCCCGTCACCACTCCAATTGCGTCCGTGGCGCAGCGGTCGATCTCGATGTAGGTCACCAGCCGCTTGCGCTCGCTGCCCCGCGGTTCCGTGATGCCGAGGCGCCGGCATCCCAGCATGGCCATGCGCACGCCCAGCACCTGCCCCGCGCACAGATGTCCATGCGCAATCTCCGCCTGGCGCAACAGCTCATCCAGAGCTTCCATGCAGCCATGCTATTCCTCTTCACGGGAATGCAGCGAAATCAGTTTGGATTCGCCGCTCCGTCGTCGCTGTCGTCGTCCTCTACCAGGACCGCCGACGTGCCGACCAGATCGTAGCTCACCTCCGCCGCCCCCGTTGGCTGGAAGCTCACCCGCAGCGGCTCTCTCTGCCATATCGCCGGCGCGCAGGCCGGACTCGGATGATCCGCCGCATCCCATGGGCCCAACTTCTTCGCCAGCAGAGGACGCCGCGCCTCCACCTGCGCCACCACTGCAAACAGCTGCTTCCCACTGGCGTTCACCCCACAATACGCGGCATAGTCACGGAACCACACTGCTTCAGAAACCGCCGGATCGAAGTCCGGAAGGTGCAGCGCCGCCACCTTGCCGCTCACCCGGTCGACCAGCAGCCACGGACCGCGCTGCCACACCCAGCGCTCGCCATGGTCGGTGGGCAGCGCATCGTTCAGCCGCACCGCTCGCCGCACCACGAAGCTGCGATCGGTGACGTCATGCGCCTCGCCGGTAGTCCACTCTTTCACCTTGCCGTCTACGGTGAGCGGGCGAACCCTAAGTTCTGTTTCTTCCTTCCTTGCGCCCGCGGGGTCGCTCTCGATCGAATAGGGTTCACGCCGGGCAGCGCCCAGGGCCACCACATGCGGTACCGCAGCACCCCAGGCCATTGCGGGCAAAACCAGTGCCACGGCCATCAGCCAACCGGGTTTTCCAGGGATCATACCTGCAGGCTAGGAGGGAACCCGTGCCTGCGACAGGTCACAGAAGTACTTTTTTTACTGGGCTGCCCGAGCGCCTGGAGCCGCTGCGGCCGTTGAACTCACAGCATGCTGTTGCGCCGCATCGGCCATCACCCGCGGGGTCATGTACCGCCAGGCCGCCCAACCACAGCTGCCCAGCAGGACCAGTACGACCGCCAAACCCGTCCAGCGCCGTTTCTTGTTCTGGTGGGCGCGCGACCGATCCCGTGTTTTCCCAACGTTTTGAACGAACGCCGTCCACTCGCCGTCGTTCCCGCCCTGCTCCCGGCTCGCGGCCACAAAGCGCTCCACCCAGACGGCCTCATCCAGACCCACGGTGCGCGCGTATCCGCGGACGATTCCCTTGCTCAGAATGCCACCAGGCAGCGCTTCGAATTTTTCATTCTCCAGGGCCGTAAGGTAACGCGTGATTACCTTGGTCTTCTCGCTGATGGTCTCCAGCGCGACACCCCTGGACTCGCGTTCCCGCCGCAATTCGTCGCCAAACTGACCCACGTGAGGCTTCCTTTCGGGGGATTTGCCACTACAAGATAAGGCCGAAACCGTTCAAAGGTCAAAGAAAATTGGCCATCAGGTTACTTTTTTGTGTCTCGAAAATGATAGTACCAAGGTAACTCTTCCCGGGAATCCCTCCCTTGGGGGATAGGGGGGATCACATTGGGTCATATCCCGCCGGGCATTTAATCGCTCGATCAACTCGTCGGCGACCTCATTTCCCCCCATCTCCGTTTGTTACCCTGATATTTCCATCGCGAAAGGCCGTTTCACCAACCATTCAGATGAACAAGCTCGTTGTCGGCAACATCCTGTATCGTCCGGTCCGCTCTGCCATCAGCGTGCTCGCGGTGGCCATCGAAGTCATCATGATCCTGTCCATCGTGGCCATCATGATCGGCCAGGTGCAGGGTGCTGCCAACCAAACGGGAGGAGTCGGCGCGGACATCATCGTGCGCCCGCCGAACGCCAGCTTCCTGAGCGCGGTTGGGGGCGCTCCGGTGCCCGCAAAAGTGGCCCAGGTCCTCGCCAGGTTGCCCCACGTCGCCGTCGCCGCGCCGGTCATCGCCAATTTCAATATGGGAAACGCTCTGCAGACGGTGTGGGGCATCGACTACGCGAGCTACAACGCACTCCGCCCCTTCGCCTTCGTCGCCGGAAGCCCGTTTCAAGGCCCTGATGACGTTCTCGTCGACGACCTGTACGCTCGCAGCAACCACAGCGAGGTCGGGGGAACCCTCCGGCTTCTGAACCACGATTTCCGCGTCTGCGGCATCGTGGAGCATGGCAAAGGCGGCCGCATCTTCGTTCCCATCGGGACCCTGGGCACGCTCCTCGGCACCCCCGACAATGCCTCGCTCTTCTACATTCGCAGCGATTCCCCCGCCAACCAGGATCTGATCGATCAGGAGATCCGCTCCGTGGCCGGCCTGCAGCAGTATCAGGTCCAGACCATGCAGGAGTACATGTCGATGATGACGCCGGAACACTTCCCGGGCTTCAATATCGCGCTCCGGGTGGTCATCGGGATCGCCGTCATCGTCGGCTTCCTGGTCATATTCCAGTCGATGTACACAGCCGTCATGGAACGCACCCGCGAGATCGGTATCCTCAAGTCGCTGGGCGCATCGAAGCTCTACATCGTGAACCTGTTCCTGCGCGAAGCCACACTGGTGGCAATCGCGGGGATCCTTGTGGGCATCCTCTTTACTGAAGGGCTCCGGTTCGGCATGGCTGCGAAATTCCCCACCTTGCCGTTTCTGGTCACCACACACTGGCGAATCTATGGAGCCGTCATCGCGCTGATCGGATCCATCCTCGGGGCGCTCTATCCGGCCTGGAAAGCTGCCCGCAAAGACCCCATCGACGCCCTCGCTTACGAATAGCTAAATTAGGTATAATAGCTAGTTTGGGGAGGAAGGCGAGATGGTCAAAATGACATCGGTTGAGGCGCAAAATCGCTTTGGTGAACTTATCGACACAGCGCAGCGTGAGCCCGTTGCGATCACGCGTCATGGCAGGACCGCGGCGTTTGTTGTCTCGCCTCGCGATATGGAAGAAATCCTCGACGCCCGCAAGCGCCGTAGCAAGGCGGTAGCGGATTTTGATGCCTGGAGCAAGAAAGCGAAAGAACGCGCCACGCCGGCCGCCGCCAGGTTGACCGATGAAGAGGTCAATCGCATGGTGCATGAATTGCGGTGATCGAACGAGTCGTTTTCGACACCAGCCCTCTCGTGAGCGCGGTAATCCGCCCGGAGTCGATCCCCTGGCAGGCCTTGCGGCGGGCCTTTCTGAGCGGCGAGGTCTGTGCCAGTGCCCAGACCCTGGCCGAAATGGAAGAGGTCCTGGAGCGGTCGAAGTTTGATCGGTATTTGGACCGCCCGACGCGCCGTGCGGCAGCCGAACAGGTCCGGCGAGATTGCAGGATGTTCGTGATGGATCGTGTCGATGCGTCTCCGCCTTGTCGCGACTCGCGGGATAACAAATTCCTGGCTCTGGCGCTTATAGCCAACGCCGATGCCATCGTCAGCAGCGATGAAGACCTGCTCACCCTGCATCCCTGGCGGGGCATTCCGATTCTGGCCCCGACACAGTTCCTGGCTGAATACGAATAGCGGAACTGTGCGGCTCAACCCGTCGCGGAGGGCTTTGGTCCGAAGCTCTTACTTCTCCGTCAGCGCCTCCACCCCCGGCAGTTTCTTGCCTTCCAGAAATTCCAGACTCGCGCCGCCCCCCGTCGAGATGTGCTTGATCTGATCCGCCACGCCGGCCTGCTTCACCGCCGCGACCGAGTCACCGCCGCCGATGATCGAAATCGCGCTCTTGTTGGCCGCTACCGCCTTCGCAATCGCCGTTGTGCCCCTGGCAAACGCCGGCATCTCGAAGACCCCCATCGGTCCATTCCAGACAATGGTGGCCGCGCCGCCGACTTCCTTTTCGAAGAGCCCAACCGTCTTCGGGCCAATGTCCAGCGCCATCCACTCCGCCGGGAAGGGCCCGTCGCCCTCGAAGACCTTCGTGGCCGCGTCAGCAGCAAATTTGTCCGCCAGAATGTGGTCGACTGGCAGCAAAAAGCGAACCCCCCTGGCTTTCGCCTTCGCGAGCGCTTCTTTCGCCACGTCGATTTTGTCGGCTTCGAGCAGCGACTTGCCGACTTCCTGCCCCTTCGCCTTCAGGAATGTATAGGCCATGCCGCCACCGATCAGCAGCGCGTCGACCTTGCCCAGCAGGTTGTCGATCACTTCAATCTTGTCCGAGACCTTGGCCCCTCCCAGGATCGCCACAAACGGCTTCGCGGGATCCTCGAGCGCCTTGCCCAGGTAGGTCAGCTCCTTCTCCATCAGCAGGCCGGCCGCTGACTGCTTCACGAAATGCGTAATCCCCTCCGTCGAAGCATGCGCCCGATGGGCCGAACCGAACGCGTCGTTAACATAGACCTCGCACAGCGACGCCAGCTGCTTCGCAAACTCCGGCTCGTTCTTCTCTTCCTCGGCATGAAAGCGCAGATTTTCGAGCAACAGCACCTGCCCCGATTCGAGCTGGCGCGCCAGCTCCTTCGCAATGTCGCCCACGCAGTCCGGCGCAAAGGCCACGTTGGTCTTCTCGCCCAGGCGATGATCGAGCAGCGTACGCAGGCGATCGACCACCGGGCGCAGGCTGTACTTCAGGTTCACTTTGCCCTTGGGCCGTCCGAGGTGCGAGGCGAGGATCAGCTTGGCCTTGTGGCGCACCGCGTACTCAATGGTGGGCAGCGTTTCTTTGATGCGGGTGTCGTCGGTGATCTCTGAGCCGTCTTCGCTGAGCGGCACGTTGAAATCCACCCGCATCAAGACATGCTTGTTCGCCAGATCCAGGTCGCGAATCGACAGTTTGGTCATGCTGCCTCCTTCAATCTGCACTGCGCTCGTCATTGTCTGTCCCTCCTCAGTCGTGCGGCGCGGAATGAACGACGGCGTCCGCCTCAATCTCCACCCGCCAGGTGGGTTGCAGCAGCCCCGCGACCACCACCATGGTGGCCGCCGGCCGGATGGCGCCGAAAAATTCGCCGTGTGCTTTGCCCACATCCTCCCAGTCATCGACGTGGGTGAGATACATGCGGGTCCGCACCACGTCGTCGAGGCGCGCGCCTGCCTTCTCCAGCGTCGCGCGAATAATTTCGAGAATGTGCCGTGTCTGGGTGGCAGCGTCGGCGAGATCCGCGCCCACCGGCCCGGTTCCGGAAACATGAACCGTCTGGCCCACGCGCACCGCGCGTGAAAAGCCGATCACCGGTTCGTAGGGTGACGTGCCTGGAATATTCAGTCGCATGGGATTCTCCGCGCAAGGGGGCCGCGCCGGGCCCCCGTTCGGTTGCAGAGATGAGCTACAGGCCCTTCTTCGCGAGGAAGAGGATCAAATCGCGCACCCGGCACGAGTAGCCCCACTCGTTGTCGTACCAGCTGATGACTTTGGCCATGTTGCCCACGACTTTGGTCAGCGGAGCGTCCACGATGGACGAGAGGGGATTCCCCTTGAAGTCGCTCGAAACCAGCTCGTTCGAGTCAACGCCGAGGATGCCCTTCAGCTCCCCTTCAGCCGCAGCCTTGAATGCACCGTTAATGGTGTCCTTCGTGATCGGCTTCTCCGCCAGGAAGGTTAGATCGACGACCGATACGTTCGGTGTGGGGACGCGGATCGCGAAACCATCCAGCTTGCCTTCGACTTCGGGAATGACCAGCTTCAGTGCCTTGGCCGCGCCCGTCGACGTCGGAATCATCGACAACGCCGCCGCGCGCGCCCGCCGCAGATCCTTGTGCGGAAAGTCCAGGATGACCTGGTCGTTCGTGTAGCTGTGGATCGTGGTCATGATGCCCGAAACGATGCCGAACTTCTCGACCAGCACTTTGACCACCGGCGCCAGGCAGTTCGTGGTGCACGAGGCGTTCGAGATGATGTTGTGCTTCGCCGGATCGTACTTGCCCTCGTTGACGCCCAGGACCACGGTCAGGTCCTCATTGGTCGCCGGAGCCGAGATGATGACCTTCTTCACCGGCCCGCGCAGATGCGCTTTGGCCTTCGTGCCATCGGTAAAGTGCCCGGTGGACTCGATCACGATCTGTGCGCCCACTGAATCCCACGGCAGCAGCGCGGGGTCCTTCTGCGCGAAAACCTTCAGCTTCTTCCCGTCGACAGAAATAAAATCCTCGCCGGCGACGATCTCGTTCTTCAGATTGCCAAGGATGGAATCGTATTTCAGAAGATGAGCGAGAGTTGCGGGGCTGGTGAGGTCGTTGACGGCAACAAATTCGATGTTCGGATTCCCAAGCGATGCCCGCAGTACGTTGCGGCCGATCCGCCCAAACCCGTTGATTCCAACCTTGACGGCCATAAAGATTCGTCTCCTTGCCTCAATTTTTGCAGGGTGCGTGCTGATCCTGGTGTGATCCGGATCACTCTGATTCTTAACAGTCCAAAACGCCCGGAACCACCCAATTACCGATGCTAGCACCGTAGTCAAGGGAAAAGTCCATCTGACGGTGCGCTGCCTGCATTTTTGCGTACGAACGTCACATTGTTTTCACACAAAGGTGTGCTCGAACAGGTACATAACACCACTGTGCGTTTGCCCCGCGCCTGCGACTGTGTTACATCCTGGATATGCGCCTGTGGTTGCGCGATCGCATGAGACGACGCTCGAAGCGTGGGCCCAACACTTCGGAGTCCACCGGAAAAATCGGCCAGGAATTGCCCCAGAACCAACCCGCCCCTCTGCAGCCCTCCTATCACGGCGGCAAAGCCCCACCGCCGGCGGATCGGGAAGAGGCGCCGGAATCGGAGACCGTCGCCCGAGCGCCGGAACCCTCGGCCAAAGTTGCGGCTGACCCGGTTGGCAAGCTGGCCGCCGCCGCTGCCGCTGAACCCGTCGGCAAAGTTGTCCTCGAAACTCAGCCCGAATCGCTCTCCACGCCGCCGCCCGAGCCGGGCCCCGGCGCGGCCAAAGGCGCCCGGGGATTTGTCGTCCTCACCATCGGCCTTCCCGGTTCCGGCAAGACCACCTGGTTCAAGCGGCGCGGCGTCACGCCGCTCTCGAGCGACCTGCTCCGCAGCCTGCTCTTCGACGACATCACCGAGCAGCGCTGGCAGGGGTTGGTCTTCTCCACGCTGCGCTCGCTGCTCCGCGCGCGGCTCATCGCGAAAATGCCCTGGAATTATGTGGACGCGACGAACCTCTCGCCCCACGAGCGCCGCCAGTGGATCAAAATGGCGAAGAGCTTCGGCTATGACGTCCAGGCCGTCTTCTTTGACGTGCCCCTGGAGATCTGTATGGAGCGCAACCGCCGCCGTGAGCGGACCGTCGGCGACGACGTGATGAAGAAAATGGCCGAGCGCCTCCGCCCGCCCGATTTCAAGGAAGGCTTCTCAAAGATCACCGTGGTCCGCGTCAAAGGCGCGCCGGGAGCGCCAGGGGCTGGGGAAGAGGAATAGCGTTAAGTGGGATGGGATAAACCCCTAAGAAAAAGCACAGTCATCGTTATCGTTGAGATTTCGATGTTGCTGGGGTTCGTGCTCGCGCTATTCCTGGTCCCTGGAAATACTCCATTGCGGACATTCCTGATCATCTGTGGCGTGACATTCTTGCTTCTCAACGCGCTCCTGTTTTGGAGCTTTAAGAGGAAGCCACAAGCGAGCACAAGGGAGGGCCGCGGAAAAATCATCCATGTGTTCTGGATATTGCTCGCACTCTGCGTGCTGGCTGAACTATTCGCGCGGAAGTTTGTTCTGCGCTGAGCTATAGCGAGTCGTACACCAACGCCACAAACGTGTTCGGCTTGATCGCTCCATGCGCCCAAACCGCATCCAGATCCGCTGTCGGCTTCGCAGCCACCGCCTGATCGACGCTGTTGCCCGACGACTTCAGTTTCGCCACGCGATCCGCCACCGTCCCGAGCATCTCGCGGTACCGCACGAGCGCCGCTTTATCTCCCAGAGCCCCATGCCCAGGGACAATCTTCGTCCGCTCATCGGCCAGAGCCAGCACCTGATCCACGCCATGCATCATTCCGTTGATGGTGCCGCCGCTCGACAAATCGATCAGCGGATACATCCCGTTGAACCACAGATCCCCGGTGTGGATCACGTTGCCGCGATGGAAGTGGATGAATATGTCCGAGTCCGTGTGCGCGTCGGGTGTGTGGACAAGGTCCGCCTGGTCGTTGTTCACCCACAGCGTCTCCGCATTCGGAAAAGTCGCCTGGGGCAGCGCCGCGTCCGGCGCAGCAGGGAAGTGCACGTCGTAGCAAGCCATGTACTGCGGCTTCGAAAGGCGCGCGCGCGTATTGTCCTGCGCGACGATGAACGCTCCCTCGCTGTGCAGCTCCGCATTGCCATCGGTGTGATCGAAGTGCCAGTGCGTGTTGATGAGCATCTTCGGCTTATTCGCATCCAGCTTGTTCAATTCCTCCAGCAAATGATGCGTCCCCGTCGCAATGCCCGAATCGATGAGCAGGCCGCCGTCCGGCCCGGTTTGAAAAACGATGTTCCCGCCCACGCCCTGCAGCAGAAAGATCGTGTCGGTCAGCTTCGTCGTTTTGATTTTCTCGTTCGTCGCCGCCGCTCGCAGCTGTTGCGGCAAGGTGGGATTCGGCTGCACCGCGGGGTTCGCGCTGGCGGGAGCCTGCGCCGCGCCTGCGCTCGGAGCGGAGGCAGCCTGCGCCAGCAGGTTTCCGCGCCTCAGCCAGGCGGCCGCCGTCGCCATGCCCGATCCGATCAGAAAATCACGGCGCGTCTTCATAAGCGGGGTTCGACAGAAAAAACCATGACCCATCAGACGACTAAAGCAGCCCCGGTGGCAAGTTGAGCCCGCCCAGCATGCCCTGCACATTGGACTTGACGATCTCGTCGGCGCGCCGCCCGGCCTCGTTCACCGCCGCGGCGATCAGATCCTCCAGCATCTCCACGTCGGCATTCGGCCCGGTCAGGCTGCTCACCGCCGCCGGATCGATGCGTACCTTTAATATTTCTTTCTTGCCGTTCATCTTTACCGTGACCGCGCCGCCTCCCGACGAGGCTTCCACCACCGTCGCGGCCAGCTTTTGCTGGATCTGCTCCTGCATCTGCTTCGCTTGCCCCAGCATTTCCTGGAGTTTTAAGGGATTCAGCATGAGTCCTTAATCGTTCCGCCCTTCTCTGGGATTCAATTCGGGTCCCGTAGGTCCAGCACGCTGCGAATATCCGCCTTGAACAGCTCTTTGGTCTTCTGCACCAGCGGATTTTCCATCGCCGCGGACCGCGCGCTGCCGGCCATCGGGGCTGGGGCGTCCTTCACGGTGGCCTTGGTCCCGTTCTCGCTCGGCATGAACGCGATCTTCTGCGTCGCGCCCATCGCACGCATCGCCTTGCGGCAGATCGCCTCGGCATCGGCATTCACCGTCAGCGCGAGCATCGTCTTGCCCACCGCCAGCTGCACCTGAATCCCCGTTCCCTGTTGTGACCAGGCGCCCTGGTGGATCAGGTTGGCCGCTGTCTCGTGCCCCTCCCGCCCCAGCGCCGCGCACACTGCATCGCGGATTCGATCCAGATCCGGCGGCGCATCCGGCGCCAGTGCCAACGCTCCGTCGGTCGCGTCTGGGATTGGTTCAGCGAGCCCCACCGCCGCCGGAGGCTTGGCTTCCGCCGCTGCCCGCCCGACACTTTCCGCCGGAGACAGCGCCCGCGCCGCCGGCTCCGCGATTCGGCTCTCGCCAGAAACCTTGCGCTCCCGATCCGCCTCAAACGGCGACGGCCGTGGCGCACTCGTTGTCGTCCGCGCCGCCGGTGGCGTGGTTCCTGAGCTCTGAGCCCGGAGCTCTGAGCTCTGTGCTGCACCCTGTACCCTGTACCCTGCACCCTGTACTGTGCCCGGCGCCCGGTGCCCTGTGCCCTGTTCCTGTATTCCGCTCAGCAACTCCTCCACCGGCAGCAGCCGCTGCAGGTGGACCAGCTTCACGAGTCCGAGCTCCAGATGGAAGCGCTGTTCCTGGCGGTAATTCAGGTCGTCGAAGGTCCGCAGCATCACCTGCAGAAAGCGCGTCAGGTCCTCTTCTGAAAACAGCATCGCCGACCGCGCCGCACGGGCCCGCTCATCCGTCGAAATCTGCAGCAGATCGGTATTCTCACCGCCAATCCGCGCCATCAGCGCGTTCCGCAGATACCGCACAAGCTGCCGCGCCAGTGCCGACGGACTATTGCCCGCGTTCAGCAGACCGTTCAATTCCTCGATCACGGCCGCCGTCTGCCCCGCGCTGATCTGCTCCATCAGCCGCTCGAAAACGGTGTTCGGCACCGCGCCCATCAGCTCGCGAATCTGTTCGGCCTCGAGCCGCGGCTTGCCCTTCCACCAGCGGAGCCGACGCGATGGCCTGATCCATGATCGAGAGCGCATCGCGCATCGACCCATCCCCGGCCTCGGCCAGCAGCGGCAGCGCCGCGTCCTCGGCGTCAATCTGCTCCTGCTCCGCAATCGTGCGCAGCTGCGTCAGGATGTCGTCAAACTTCACCGCGTGAAAGCTGAAATGCTGGCAGCGTGACCGAATCGTCTGCGGAATGTCCTCCGGCTGCGTGGTCGCCATCATGAAAATCACGTGGTCCGGAGGCTCCTCCAGCGTCTTCAGCAGCGCATTGAACGCCGCATCGGTGATCTGGTGCGCCTCGTCCAGGATCCAAATCTTGTATCGATCCCGCGCCGGCCGGTACCGCGCCGCCTCGCGCAGCTCGCGGACCTCGTCGATGCCGCGGTTGGTCGCTGCATCGATCTCGAGCACATCGACGGAGTTCCCGGCGCGAATCTCTGTACAGGAATCGCACACCCCGCACGGCTCCTGATCCGGCCGCCCCGGCGTTCCTACCGCCGTCCGGCAGTTCAGCGCCATCGCCAGGATGCGCGCAATCGTCGTCTTCCCGATTCCGCGATGCCCGGAGAAGATGTACCCATGCGCAATCCGCCCTTGCTCCAGCGCATTCAGCAGCGTGCGGGTCACGTGTTCCTGCCCGGCCACATCGGCAAAGCGTTGCGGGCGATACTTCCGAGCAAGAACCTGGTAGGCCATCGAATGCTGATTGTAACGCGCAGACCCTGGGCTTCACTTTCCTGAGTAGCGCCGTTTCGGCGTGGGTTCAGACCGGCCCGGACCCTGCTCTTGTGGAAAAGACGGTACGGGTTTGACAACCTCTTGTGCAGAGCTCGCAAAATCGGTTTATGATTGCCACAAAAAACATCGCCGGAAATTACCAGGCGATGACAATTGGGTTAAGCCTTCTCACGCTTGTCGGTGGTACGGTCCTCTCCAGAACCGAGATCCGCCGCAGACCTTTTTGATTGGTTCTCGTACGCACGTTGACTCTGATTTCTGCCGAGGAGTGGGACTTTGTATCTAGTCGACCGCACGACGCGTTTGGTGCGTGGATTCCTCCTGAGCTATGGGCCGGAAGCTGTCAAGCGGCGCATATGGGAACAGCAATACAGCGGTCCGAAATGGGAGTTTCGCGACCACACCTCTGACGATCGCCTCTACGCGCATCTTGAACAACATGCCCGCAAGGGCAGCATTCTGGATCTCGGCTGTGGCAGCGGCAATACCGCCGCCGAGGTGGCCGACTCCGCCTATGCAAGCTATGTCGGGGTCGACATTTCGGAAGTGGCGCTGAAGAAGGCGATGCGCCGCAGCCGCGAGTGCGGACGGGAAAACAAGAACCGGTTTGTGCGCGCCGATTTTCTCGCCTGGAAACCCACCCCGGACGAACAATTCGACGTCATCCTCTTCCGCGAATCGATGTATTTCGTCCCCGTGCAAAAGGTCAAAGACACCCTGGAGCGCTACTCGAAATACCTGAGAGACGGCGGAGTTTTTATCGTCGGACTGTATCTCGCCAACAAGCAGACCCGGCGCGACAAGTCCCGACCCACCGCGATGCTGCGCATTATGGAGACGGAATTTGACGTGATCGAGAGGCGCGAAATCGACCATGCCGCGCGACCCACGATCATCGTTTTTCGCCCCAGGCAACACGTTGATATCCAAAAAGTGAGCTAGAGGCGCCGCCCCAGCGCTGCGCCTGGCGGGCGGTGCCCAATACAATATTGCGAATGCAGCCCGTTGCCAGCCAGCTCCGCTATCGGCTTGCGGTGCCTGCGGACATTCCCCGCCTCGGGCCGCTCATTGAGGCTTCCGTCCGCGGCCTCCAGGCGCAGGACTACTCGCCCTCCCAGATGGATCAGGCGTTGGGCTCCTGGCTGGGCCTGGACACGCAGCTGATCGCTGACGGCACCTACTTTGCCGTCGATGCGCCTGACGACCCCGCTGGCCCCGGCGCCATCCGTGGTCTCGCGGCCTGCGGCGGATGGTCCCGCCGCAAGACCCCCTACGGCAGCGATCATCGCCCCGGCCGCGACGACTCTTTGCTCGATCCCAAAACCGACGCCGCCAAAATTCGCGCCTTCTTCGTCCATCCCGCCTGGGCGCGGCGCGGCATCGGCTCTCACATCCTTCAGCTGTGCGAGCGGGCCGCTCAGGCCGAAGGCTTCACCCGCTTCGAAATGGGCGCCACACTCACCGGCATCCCCCTCTATCGCCACCACGGCTACGTCGAGGGCGAGCGCATCGATCTGCCACTGGCCAATGGTGAGGTTCTCCCCATCGTGAAAATGACGAAGCAGCTTTGAGCGCTGGAATCAAGGCGGGGAACTGGCCCGTGTCGGACCGCCGTCAGCTCCGCCTCTTCCGGTTATTCCTGGCCATCGGCTTTGCCTTCTTCTTCGCCGCTCTGGCCCGCCGGCGAATCTCTTCCGGCGAATACATGCTCTTGCGGCAATGCGCCGACCCGCAATTGCACCGCGCCTCATCGTCGTCGCCGTCGTAGAGATAGTAGTCGTACGTCAGTTCCTCGCCCGGCCTGATGTTGCGGATCGCCATGATCCACACCCGCCCCTCAATCTCCTCTGTCTCGCAGTTCGGGTCGCAGGAGTGATTGATGAACATCGCCGTCCCGTGTCCGTCGATCACTGTCGTGCCGTCCCCTACCCCAAACAAGTAAGTCGTCGGCGAGTGCTCGTACTTCACATCCGCGTCATCCTTTGAGATGCGCGGCCCCGTGTACTCCACCACCCGCGCGCCTTTGCGAATGGGGGCCATCGTGTAACAACCCGCTGCATGAATCGCCGAAGAGCGAATGATCAGACTCATACCCGACCAGGATATCAACTCCCAGGCCTCTTTCTTACCGATCCGGCGTCTAAAATAAGAGGAAATGCTGCTGCGCTCCTCCATTGTCGCGTCCGTCGTTCTGCTTTCGCTGTCCCTCGCCGCCCAGCAGCAGGACAACACTCCGCCGCCACAGCAAAATCCACCTGCCCCGGCCACCTCATCGGCCAACCAGAAGAAGGACCAGCCGAAGAAGAGCACCACCCAGCAGAATCCCTTCCCGGAGGCGCAATCGGAGGCCGCTGCGCATCAAACCGCGGAGCCCTCTGCTCCGCAGCCCCAAACCGCTCCGCAAAGTGGATCGCCCAACAAACCCACTGCCGCCCAGAATCCCTTCCCCGAAGCGCAGTCCGAGAAAGCCGCGCACCAGGACACGTCACCCTCCACCCATCCAAATCCCGCTGGCGACCAGGACTACAGCTCCAGCCAGGTCAAGGGCCTCGATATGCCCACCACCACCGACGCGCCCCCACCGGGCGTCGTTTCCGAACTGCCTTACAATCCGAAGCTCGCCAAAAAGGACGCCCAGATCGGCGACTACTACCTCGAATCGAGCAACTGGCGGGGCGCTTACGACCGCTTCCTCGAGGCCAACCGCTCCGATCCCGGCAATGCCGAAGCGGTCTTCGGCCTCGCCGAAGCCGCGCGCCACCTCAGCCATACCGACGAAGCGCTCCGCAATTATCGTCTGTATCTCAGCGCGCTCCCTAGCGGCCCGCACGCCAAAGAAGTTCGCAAGGCCCTGAAGGAAATGGGTGCAGCGCCACCGTCGTAACCGGGCACCCGGTGGTATAGTTCCCCCAAACAGTTTTCACCCTGCCCTGCGGCCCTTTTATGCACCCGGTTCTCCAGCAGGTTTTTGACCTCTACCGCCCGGAGCTAACGGGCAAGCCGGCGGAATGGTGCCAACTGCATCCTCGCCAGGACGACCGCCTCTGGAATGCGCAGGAAGTCGTGGAGCATCTGGTCCTTACTTGCCGCAGTTCCACCCGTGTGCTGGAGAAGCGCCTCGAGCGCGGCCGCCCCACCGCCGATCACGGCTCTCCTGTCCAATGGCTTTTGCAGATGTTCATGCTCTCCTTCGGCCAGATGCCGCGCGGCGCGCCCGCTCCCATTTTTGCCCGCCCCGACCAGCTGCACTGGCCGCCCATGAACGGCTCGGAGCTCCTCGAGCTTCTCCGCGAGGAAATCGACAAGATGGATGCCCTCATCGATCAATGCCGCCACCGCTTCGGCCTCCAGCGCATTGCCCCCCATTTCGTTCTCGGTCCGCTGCGCGCCGATCAGTGGCGTCGCTTCCACGTCATCCACATCCGCCATCATCTCGATCAGTTGCGCCGCCTCGAGAAATCCGTCGGCGAGCCCGTCTCGCAGGAAGCGCACCCCTCCACGCTGAGCGCAGCCCGTCCCTGAATCTTCTCAGTACTTCGATTTGATCGCGTAGGTCAGCCCCATCGTGAACTGGAACGAATTCCGTTTCGTCGGCGGCTCGGTCGACGGCGGGTCGTTCAGATAGCTGTCCAGGGTTCCCAGCGAGATTCCGAAATTCTTGTAGGTCGGAAACGCGAACGTATCCGTCTCTTCCGCCGAATAGGCACGCTCGTTGTTCCACGCCGGGATGTACGCCAGCCCCTGCGTGAACGTCAAAAGCTTCAGCTTCAGGACGTAACTGCCCGAGAACGTCGAACCGATCAGATTCTGGTTCCCCGACGAAGCCCCGGTGATGAAATCCTGCTTCTCATACTGCGCCGTTGCCTTCAGATCCGCTTCTTGCTTGGCTGTCTTGACCGCCGTCCAGCCCAGCCCGCCCCCATAGATCTGCTGCAGGTTCAGGTCCTGGCTGTAGTTGTGGTCGAAGACGGCTTGTCCGAGCGCGAAGATGCGCGCCGAAACGTACTCATCGCGCTCCACATCGAAATGCGAAATGGACGACTTGGTCACGCTGGCAGGCGTGAAGACCCCTCCGCTCGTGAACGCCGGCTGCGTAATCTTGCCGAACGACCCGCTGAAGTCCGCCGAAGTACGGTTCCGCGAATCCAGCCATGCCACCGTCGGGATCACCCGCACCAGCCCAACGCTTCCTGATACCGCGTACTGATCCTGCGTCGCGGTTACCAGCGTCGCTCCCGCCGTCGCTGCGCCGTTCCAGCCCGTAAAGAAGCCTGGCTCGTGATTCAGCTGCTTGTCCAGCGTGGCGCTGTCCACGATGACCGCCGCATCCTTTACTGGAATCGCCGCTGGGGTGCCCTCCCCGTTTGTCGTCCGGACGGTGAGCGCGCCGTTGGTCACGTCGATGCTGCCTTCCGGGAGCTTCTCAGCCGCCTTCTTGCCCCGATTCTTCGTCTGCGAGTTCAGCACGGCGAAGTTCTCCCCCGCGTGCAGCTCCTTGATCTTGTCCCACGTCAGCTTCACGTCGCCCAGCGGATCGCAGTGGAACGTCACCGTCCCCCCCGCCTCCTCCACCAGCTTTCCGTGCAGGATGTCGCCGTTGCTCAGCACCAGCGTGTCAGGAGCGGGAGCGCCGGCAGCGTGCAGGCAGGCGGGTGTTGCAGCCAGCGGTAACAGCAGTATGAAAACGAAACGGCGAAAGAATGAGAACAGACTCATGGGGATGGTCCTCCTGACGAATATAAAAACTGAAGATGGATATATTGTGTTTCTGCCTCTGCGATGCGGCCCGTGTCCAGCAGCGTTGCCGCCACCGCTGGACGCGCCGCCCGATTTTCCTGACAATGAAACTATGCCTTTGACCCGCGAGCACGCCCTCGACTACTTCCGTTCTGACGATCTCATCGGTCTGGGCATGGAAGCCGACGCCGTCCGCAAAAGACTCCACCCGGAAGGCGTCGTTACCTACATCATCGATCGCAATATTAACTATACGAATTTCTGTACCGAATACTGCACTTTCTGCGCTTTCTACCGCCCCCTCAAGGGCAAGCAGGCGAGTGAAGGCTACATCCTCGACTTTGAAACCATCTATGCGAAGATCGCCGAAACCCTCGAGATGGGCGGCACCGGCGTGCTCATGCAGGGCGGCCTGCATCCCGATCTGAAAATCGACTGGTTCGAGCGCCTGCTGCGCGGCATCAAGCAGCGCTTCCCGTCGATCTGGCTGCACTGCTTCTCCGCCTCGGAGATCCTTGCCATCGCCGAGTACAGCGATCTCTCCGTGCGCGACACCATCCAGCGCCTGCGCGACGCCGGCCTCGATTCCATCCCCGGCGGTGGCGCGGAAATCCTCGACGACGAAGTCCGTCACCGCATCGCGCGCCTCAAATGCGGCACGGACGATTGGGTGCTGGTCCATCGCACCGCGCATCAGCTCGGCATGCGCACCACCGCCACCATGATGTTCGGTGTGGACGAAACTTTAGACCAGCGCGTGAACCACTTCGACGTCATTCGCCGCCTCCAGGAAGAAACCGGCGGGTTCACAGCCTTCATCCCCTGGAGCTTCCAGCCCAAAAACACCGCGCTCGGCGGACGCGGCTGGGATGAAGCGACCGCCGTCGACTACCTCAAGGTCCTCGCCATCTCGCGCCTCTATCTCGACAACATCGAGAACGTCCAGTCCAGCTGGGTCACCCAAGGGCTCAAGGTCCTCCAGCTAGGCCTGCGCTTCGGCGGCAACGACGTCGGTTCCGTCATGCTCGAAGAAAATGTGGTTCGCGCCGCCGGCACCTCCAACTGCACCACCGAAGAAGAACTCCGCCGCATCATCCGCGACGCCGGCTTCCAGCCCCGCCAGCGCGATACGCTCTATCGCACCATGTTCCTGAATTGAATCTGACCTGAACCCGGTTCAACGGGCTTCGCGCAAAGCGCGGTATCGCCCTGTGCAAAGTAGTCTGATATTCTGATATTCAGAGATTCTGTATGGACACCGCCAAAATCGGCAAACGCGGCACCCTCGTCATCCCCGCCAAACTCCGCCAGCGCTTCGCGCTGAAAGAAGGCGATCTCCTCGTCACCGAAGAGCGCGAAGACGGCATCCTCCTGCGCCCCGCCGTCGCGGTTCCCGTGGAAATCTACACGCCCCAGCGCAAGGCCGAATTCGCCCTCAATAATTCGATCACCAAAGAGGACTACGACGAAGCCTGTCGCACCATCCGCGAGGAACTTGGCCTCGACCCGGCCAAAGTCCCCTATACCGACCCAGAGATGCGCCAGCGCCTCCCCACCAATGCCGAGTTCGACGGCTGGATAGAACGTAACCGACGCAAAGACGATGCCAGGAACCGCCGAAAGCGTGCCTGAACCGCATGCCGGAACCACTGCGAGTCTACCTGGATGCCAACATCCTTTTCTCCGCTTCGCTACGCGAACAACACAGATTCCTTCAGTTCTGGAGAATGCGGGATTTGGTTCCGATGACCTCGATGTATGCGGTCGATGAGACCCAGCGCAATTGCGTCAACTCTGTTCATGCCGCTCGGCTCGCCCAACTGCTCGAGCGGACCCATTTGGTCTCCGACATTCCGGGAGCTTTCCTGCCACGGGGCATCGCCCTCCCTGGAAAGGACGCACCGGTGCTGGCTGCGGCAGTCTTTGCGGGCGCCCACTATCTGATTACCGGGGACAAACATCATTTCGGCAAGTGGATGAACACTCCCATCCAGACCCACCTGGGAACGCTGCTCATTCAGGAGCCATCTCCGTTCCTCGCGGACCACAAGGACCGGGTGCGATAGACGGGAATCACTGCAAATCAATCTCCCCCGTCAGCACATGCGCCCGCAGCCGGTATTCCCCCTCCGCCGTTGTCCTCGAAAAGCTGCGAAAGAATCCACCCTTGTCCACCCCGAACGCCGACGCATTCACATCGCCGATATCCACCGACGCGTCCACCGTCTTATAGCTCCAGCCTCCGGGAGACGTAACCGAAATCTGCCCAGCGTACAGATCGATGTCCTTATCGCCCACGACGCCGTCCACCTTCACTTCGCCGGCGCCCATGTGGAATCGCAGGTTCGTCTTACGCGGCACTTCAATGCGGATGTGCAGATTCTCGTTGCGAACATCGTCTCCGGTAACGTGCAGGCGGCCATACCCCGGCGTCCCGGAGAATCGCAGTTCGACGTATCCCCCGTACTCCGGTCGATTGACCGTGCACGAGACCCGAATCGTCTCCGCATCCGTCGCGACAATGTCCACCCCGGCCGGACGCGACTCGATCACCAGCGCGGCTCTGGACCGCAGCGGCGCCTCGATAGGATGATCGCAGTCGCCCACCGTCTCCGCGAATCCCGCCATGCCGCAGGCCAGCAAACCCGCAGCCACCCCAGCGCATAGAAGTCTCATGGTGGAACCTACGAGAACGCCGCCCCAAATGTTCCCGCCGATGCTACTCGCTACGGGCTACTGGCTGCCTTTTCCCAGCCGCTCCACCACCACCGGAGCCAGTTGCGACACATTTCCCGCGCCCAGCGTCAGGATCGCATCCCCCTCCCGCGCCCGCTGCACCGCCCGTCCCATCGCCTCGTCCGACGACGCCGCGTATGCCACGCCCTCGCAATGGATCCTCTTTACCAGCGCCTGGGCCGTGATGCCGGGAATCGCCTCCTCGCTGGCAGCGTAGATATCCAGCACCTGCACCGACGCCGCATCGTCGAAGGCGTGCACAAATTCCTCCATCAGATCGCGCGTTCGCGTGTAGCGATGCGGCTGAAAGATCACATGCACCCCGCCGTAGCCGCATTCCCGCGCTGCCCGCAGCGTCGCGCGAATTTCCGTAGGATGATGCCCGTAATCGTCCACCACCGTCACCCCGCGCACGCAGCCCTTTACCTGGAAGCGCCGATCCACCCCGCGAAACGACTGCAGTCCAGTGGCAATCGCCTCCGGCTTGATCTCCAGTTGCGCCCCAATGGCCACCGCCGCGGTCGCATTCAGCACGTTGTGGAGGCCCGGCACGTGCAGCTCCAGCGGTCCATAGACCTCGCCGCCCGCGGCGACCTCAAACCGTGTCCCGCATACCGGGGCCCCCAATGCGCCCGGTGTTGGCGTGGTGGGGTGGAACGCAGGAAGCAGCCGCAGCACAAAATCCGCCTGCGGCGACGCCCCATAGGTAAACACCCGCCGTCGCACCCGTGGCAGAATCCCGGCCAGCAGCGCATCGTCCGCACACGCCACGCACGCGCCATAAAACGGAACCCGCTCCATGAACTCGACGAACGCGCTCTCCACATCGGCCATGTCGCGATAGCAATCCATATGCTCGCGATCGAGATTCGTCACCACCGCCAGAATCGGCGACAGCCGCAGAAACGAGCGGTCGCTCTCATCGGCCTCCGCCACCAGATACTGCGACTGCCCCAGCCGCGCATTCGATCCCATCGCATCCACACGCCCGCCCACCACCACCGTGGGATCGAGGCCGCCCGCCGTCAGCACCGACGCCACCATCGAAGTCGTGGTCGTTTTCCCATGCATCCCCGCGATCGCGATGCCGTACTTCAGCCGCATCAGCTCGGCCAGCATCTCCGCGCGCTGGATCACCGGAATCTTCCGCGCCCGCGCCTCTGCAACTTCAGGATTGTTCTCGTGCACAGCGGAGCTGACCACCACCACGCTCGCGCCCACCACATTGGCCGCGGCGTGCCCCTCGAACACCGTAGCCCCCAGCGTTGCCAGCCGCTCCGTCACCGGCGACCGCCGCAGGTCCGACCCGCTCACCGGGTAATGCAGATTGAGCAGGATCTCCGCGATCCCGCTCATGCCGATCCCGCCGATGCCGATGAAATGAACCCGCTGCGCCTTGGCGAACAATTTCTAATCCCTTCGCTACTGGCTACTGGCTACCGGCTACTACCTGCCTTCAGGCATCGTGTGCAGCACCAGGTTCTTCTGGTTGATGAACCCCACCACTACGTCAAACTGCTTCCGTCCATCCCAGTCCTTCTGCGTGATGGGGTAGTGAAAGATCATCTGCCCCTCGACCTCCTGGCCCGGGGTCATCGTAAGATCGCGCGGCATCGGCGTCTGCTTCTGGGCCTCCAGCGCCGGGTACGCGACGAAGACCTTCCGGTAGTCTTCCCCGCTCGCCGCCAGGCTCTGGATCACATCTCCGTTGGGCAGCGTCACTTCACCCCACATCTCGTGGAGAAACAGCGGCAGCTTCGTCGTGCTCTTAACCTTCACATCGGCGATCACGATCACTTCGTCGTAAACATTCGCGCCGCCGTTCAGCCCGCCCAGTCCCGATCCCGTCGAGAGCTCCCGATGGATCGGATACGCCGAAACCGAAACCACCTGGCCCGCATGCACCGGCCCCGTATAAGTAGCCCAAACATACGAACCAATGACGCCCACGGCGATGACGATCGCCGCCAGCACCGTGAGCAGAGGATAAAAGCCCGACCCGCTTCTCTCGGACATATCGCTCTCGATTCTACTGGACCTTTCCGCTCACGCGGGCCTCGGCCTGAGCGCCTTCAGAAACTCCCCCGCTCCCCGCGTGTTCAGCACATCCGCCTTGCCAAGCCACGCGCGCCGCAGTTGTCTGACGCCATACCGAATCTTCGCAAGATGACTCGTATGATGCGCATCGGTATTGATCACGATGCGGCAGCCCAGCTCCTTCGCCAGCCGCAGGTCGCGATCGCACAAATCCAGCCGGTCCGGATACGCATTGTGTTCGACCGCCACGCCCAGCTCCCCCGCGCGCCGCAGCACCGCTTCCAGGTCCATCTGGTAAGGCTCCCGCCGCAGCAGCAATCGCCCCGTCGGATGCCCCAAAATCCGCACGTACGGGTTCTCAATCGCCCGCAGCATCCGCGCCGTCATCTCTTCCGCCGGCATGTTGAACAGCGAATGCACGCTCGCGATCACCACATCCATCTGCGCCAGCACTTCGTCCGACAAATCCAGCTCGCCGTCCGCCAGAATGTCGACCTCAATTCCTGCAAACACCCGAATCTTCCCCGTCATCTCCTGGTCCACGGCGCGAATCCGCTCGATATGCTCCACCGCCCGCTTGTCATCGAGCCCCATCGTCATCGCCAGGTTCTTCGAGTGATCCGTGATCGCGATGTACTCATATCCGCGCGCCAGGCCCGCCTCCGCCATCTCCCGGATCGTGTTCTTCCCATCCGTCTCGACCGTGTGCATGTGCACGTCGCCACGAATGTCCGTCTCTTCGATCAGCACCGGCAGACGGTGCTCCTCCGCTGCCTCAATCTCGCCGTTGTTTTCCCTTAGTTCCGGAGGAATCCAGTCCAGCCCCAGCTTCGCGTAAATTTCCTCCTCGGTCGCGCCCGCCACAAACGACCCATCCTTCACATTCGCCAGCGCGTACTCGCTCAGCGTGTAGCCGCGCTTCAGCGCTCGCTGCCGCACCGAAACGTTGTGCATCTTCGATCCCGTGAAGTACTGCAGCGCCGCCCCATACGACCCCACCGGCAGCAGCCGCACATCCACCTGCAGACCGCTGCGCAGCCGGAAGCTGACCTTGTTCTGTCCCTTCGCCAGCATCGTGTTCGCCGGCGGATAATTCGCCGCATACTCCACCGCCGCGCCCACGCAATCCTCCGCGCATGCCGGTCCCGTCGCCAGAATGTCCAGATCGCCCACCGTATCCCGCCCCCGCCGCAGCGAGCCCGCCGGCAAAATCGTCTCGATCCCCGGAAACTCCTTCAGATACGCGATCAGCTTTTCCGCCGCCTCTTCCGCATCGTCGATCAGAAACCGCCCGCTGCGCTCCTTGTAATCCGCGATCCCTTTCCGCAGCTTCTCGATCAGCTTTTCGCCGACGCGCGGCAGCCCCGCCAGCCGTCCCTCCGCAATCGCCTTCTCCAGATCCTCCACCGATGCCACCTGCAGCGCGTCCCAGAACAGCGCGACCGTCTTCGGACCCATCCCCGGCAGTCGCAGCAACTCCAGCATGGTGGGCCGATACTTCAGCAGCAATTCTTCGCGCAGCGGCAGCGTTCCGGCGCTCTCAATCGCCTGAATATTCGCCGCCATCCCTTTGCCGATGCCGGGAATCTCCTGCAGTTTTTTAGGATCGTTGGCGATGGTGCTCAGCTGAACCGTCGACGACTCGACCGCCTCCGCGGCCCGCCGGTACGACCGGATGCGAAAGGGATCGCCCGCGCTGATCTCCAGCAGATCCGCTGTGTCCGCCAGCAGCTGCGCAATCGAGCGATTATCCATCGCAGTCGATTACATCATGTTCAGGAAAGTCGAATCCAGGCCAGCGAACCTCGCCACAACACAGCCCGGCAGTGGCGCGCCGCTCGACGAACGGTACGCGAACACAACGAGAGTGCTTTACGAATAAGGGGGAGTTGGATCGCGGTGCGCTTGCAGGTCAGGCCGCGTCGGCACCGGCGCCAGCACCGGCGTCCCGGCCCCGTATCACCTGGTCCGCCTGCGGCCCCTTTTGGCCTTGTACGATGTCGAACTCCACATCGTCGCCCTCTTTCAGACTCTTGTACCCATCCACCTGAATTGCGCTGTAGTGAACGAACACATCTGGTCCGTCGTCCCGGCCAATAAACCCGTATCCCTTAGCGTTGTTGAACCACTTCACCTTGCCTTTGTACTGAGCCACGTACGCGAACCTTCCTCTCAGGCAGATGTGGGGTTGGAGATTCCAACCTGCTCTGATTCAGACGCCGCGCTCCCCGCTTTGGTTTCCCGCGTCCCGCCAGGAAAACCGTCCCTCATTTCTTCTTCTTTTTCTTTCCCTGCCTCATGCGCGCGTAGTACATCACCGAAATCAGCGTCTTGCCATCGCGAATTTCCCCCGCATCGATTAACCGCAGTAACTCCGAAAGCGGCACGAATTGCAGCTCGAATGACTCGTCTTCTTCCGGTTGCGCCTTGCCCGGCGTCAGGTCCTCGGCCAGAAAAACCTGCATCCATTCCCCAAGAAATCCTGGACTTGCGAAGTACCGCACCAGCTTTGTCCACTTCTTCGCCGCGTACCCGGTTTCCTCCATCAGCTCCCGCTTGGCGCTGGCCAGCTGGTCCTCGCCCGGCTCCATCTTCCCCGCCGGAACCTCATAGAGATAATGTTGCGCCGCATGCCGGAACTGCCTCTCGATCAGCACCAGCGGATCCTTCTTGCTCTTCGAGCGGTCAATCGCCAGAATCACCGCCGACCCTCCGTGCCGAATCACGTCCCGGCGCACTTTCTTCCCGTTCGGCTCCTGAATTTCATCCGTCAGCACTCGAAACAGCGGCCCGCTGTACGAAACCTTCGACGACAGCACCTTCGCCGGTCCACCCTCGCGGATTTTCAGCTTCTTCACCACCGGGACTGCCGCCGCGTCCTTCTTTGCCGACTTTTTCTTCTTCTTCGCCATGCGTCTCCTCGCTCCCTCTCCTACCCTACCATCCACAATGGGTGGCCCATTCAAGCCCGATTTTGGCTTGAGTGGGCTCGTGTATCGGAGAACTAGTTTCCTCTGCGTTCTCTGTGACCTCTGTGGTGAATCCTGCGACCCCACCACCGCATCGGATAGACGTTCCCGACCACTCGTCACAGATGATCCGCGATTGTCCCCATCCCCGGCCAGCGTGCATGAGAAACTTTGAGCAGGCCCTGCCGTGAAGGTCGACTGTTTTCCCATCTCGATGCTGCCCCGGCAAAGCCGGCTCTTCCTCGATTACGCCTCGAGCCACGAACCCCTGTCCCCCTTCTTCGTCTCCACTCCCTGGTCGCAATCCTGGGTGAACACAATCCCCTCGCAGGACCCCGCGCACCGCGCCGCCCTCGCCGATCATCTGCTCGAACAAAACCGCAGCTGGAATGCCGGCCCGAAGGCTCTCGGCAACATCGAGCGTCTCCGCCACGGAGCCGGCGCCGTCGTCAGCGGCCAGCAAGTCGCCCTCTTCGGCGGACCCCTCTTCACCTTCCTCAAAGCCGCCACGATCATTCAGCGCGCCCAAATGGCGAACGCAGTCCCTGTCTTCTGGCTTGCCACCGAAGACCACGACCTCGCCGAAGCCGACCACGTCACCCTCCCCTCGCGTCACGCCCTGCACACCCTGCGCCTGAACCTCGATTACCCCCACAACGCACAGCCCGTTGGCAATCTCCCCCTCGGCGCAGGGATCACCGCCGTCCTCGACCGCGCCGCGGAACTGATCGGCGGCACGCCAGAATTCGACCTGCTCATCGCCGCCTATTCCCCCGACGCAACCTTCGCCTCCTCCTTCGCCCGCCTCATCGCCGCAACCTTCGCCGACTACGGCCTCGTCGTTATCGACGCCTCCACGCGCGCCTTCCATGCCCTTGGATCGCCCGTCCTCCGCCAGGCCATCGAGGACGCTGCCGCCTTTGAATCCGCACTCCACCAGCGCGACCAGCTCCTCCAGGAACGTGGTTACCACTCCCAGGTCCTCGTCTCCCCGCTCAGCAGCCTGCTTTTTCTTCTTGACGAAACTACCGGCGCGCGCCTGCCCCTCCGCCGCAAAGGTGAGCTCTGGGTCGCCGGCAAAGCCCAGTACTCGACCGCCGAGCTGGTTGCGATCCTGGACAATACGCCCGAGCGCCTCAGTCCCAACGCCCTCCTTCGCCCCGTTTTCCAGGATTACCTGCTGCCCACCCAGGCCGCCATCGGTGGCCCCGCCGAGATCGCCTACTTCTCCCAATCCCAGGTCCTCTACCAGGCCATCCTCGGCCGCACCACCCCTGTGCTCCCGCGCCTCAGCGCCACCCTGATCGAACCCTCCATCGCCGCAGTCCTCGAGCAGCACGAGCTCTCACTCTCCGACATTCTCACCTCGCACCCCGATGAGCTGGCTCAGAAACTGGGCGCGCGCTCCATGCCCGTCGAAGGCAAGCGCCGCCTCGCCGCCACCGGCAACGTCCTCGACGACGAGCTCGACGCCCTCATCGCCTGGACCGACTCTCTCGATCCCGCGCTCGGCCGCTCCGCCCGCGTCTCTGCATCAAAAATGCGCTATCAGATGAACCGTCTCCGCCGTCTCGCCGCCAACGCTCAGCTCCAGCGCGACGCCAGCATCCGCCGCCACGTCGACACGCTCTCCTTCAATCTCTTCCCCGATCGCCACCCCCAGGAGCGCACCATCGGCGGCATCGCCTACCTCGCCCGCTACGGCGCGCCGCTTCTCGCCACCCTCGTCGAGCAGGCCACCCAGGACTGCCCCGGCCACAAGGCCATCTATCTTTAATCTCACTCACTATGTCCGAAACAAACCAAAACGCTCCGCCGATTCTCACCTCCATTGCCGCACACCTCTACGTTCGCGACCTCAAAGCAGCCACCGACTTCTTCACCGCGAAGCTCGGCTTCACCATCGACTTTATTTATGGCGAACCGCCCTTCTACGGGCAAGTGAGCCGCGACAACGCCCGGCTTGCGCTCCGTGCCATGGATGAGCATTTCTTTGGCGAAGACATTCGCCAGCGGGAGGGCCTGCTCTCCGCCTCCATCACCCTGGCCACCGCGGACGAGATCCAGCGGCTCTTCCTCGCCTATCAAGCCGCCGATGTGACGATCGCTCAGCCCCTGAGGATTGAGCCGTGGCCAGCCACAACCTTCGTCGTGCAAGATCCTGACGGCAATCTCGTTCTCTTCGCCGGACCCGCCAGTTAAGAAAACAGAAGCGTTGCCACCCACTTTCTCCCCGTAGCCAAAACGGCTACACTCTTGTCAGGAGGTTTCCATGCGCCTGGTATCTATCCGCGAGTTCCGCACCCGCGGCTCTAAAGCTCTCAAACCCACTGCCCCCGGCGAAACCATCCTGCTCGCCGGTCGCAACGGCCCCGAATACTTCCTCGTTCCCGTCCTCGAAGACGTTGCGACCCAGGATCGCGAACTGCAGCGCGCCATCGCAAAGGCCAGTCTGCGCAGAGGTTGGGAGATCGCCGAAGCGCTCGGAGATGACGCCATCACCGAGGCCGAGATCGAAGCCGAAATCGATGCCGTTCGCACGGCCCGACTGCGCCGCAAAAAGAAATGAGGCTGATCGTCCTCGACACCAATGTCGTGATCTCTGCTGGCATCCAGCGATCCAGCCCTCCGGCAAAAATCGTCAATGAGTGGGTGCTCGATCGCTTTGTACAAGTAGTCACGTGCCCATCCATCGCGGGGGAATATCGGGACGTGGCGGGGCGTGCCAAACTCCGCCGCTACGGATTTCCGCCCCCATGGCTTGAAGTCATGGTCAAAGACAGCCTCCAGCTCCCCGATCCTGCAGCGTGGCCGCACTCGATGCCCGATCCAAAGGACGCGCCCTTCCTCGCCTTGGCCAAAGCCGCCGGGGCTTGGCTCGTAACCGGAAACCTGAAGCACTTTCCCCGGACCGCCCGCAACGGCGTCACCGTCCTCTCGCCTGCGGATTATCTCTCCCATCTGGAACAATCCGAATCTCCCCGTTGACCTATGCCTTCCCCCGGCTCGTCGATTCACTGAACACTGAACACTGAACACTGAACACTGAACACTGAACACTGAACACTGAACACTGAACGCTGAACCCCTGTACCCTATCCCCTCCCCTGCGTTACACTCACCCTCTGGAGCCGCCCGACTTCATCCCGGGCGGAAACCCCGTATGTCGCAAAAAGGAAAATCCCCCTCCAACTCGACCTTCGACCTCACCTGCCCCGACTGCGGCGCCATCCTCAAAATCGACGCCGCCACCCGCGCCATCGTCGCGCACACCCCAGCGCCGCGCAAACGCACTTTCGAAGACTTCGACGAGGCCACCCGCCACCTCCGCGAACAGGAAGAGCGCAAAGAAAGCATCTTCCGCCAGTCCGTCGAAGCCGAGAAGAACAAAGAAGACCTTTTCAACAAGCGCTTTGCCGAGGCCCTCAAAAAAGCCCAGGAGACCCCCGACACCGGCAAGCCGCTCCGCGAATTCGATCTCGATTAGGAGCGCACGTGACCACCACCGACTATGCCCTCACCGGAGCCGAATGGCTCTCGCGCATGCAGACCGCCTCCGCTCTGCCTCTATCCCTGTCGTCACCCCCAGCCGCCAGCCGCAGTACTATTAAAAAAGCAACTCTGGAAATTGCAGATGGAAGTACAACCCTGGAAATCGCAGACACAGCCGAGCCGCCCATCTCATCCACCATGGACCGCGACAAGCCAATCATGAAAATCACGAAACAACTCGAAACCAGCCTCTCGGAAATCCCCTGGACCCGCACCATCGCCGCCGGCTCTCTCGTGGTCGGCGCCCTGCTGCTCATCACCGGCCGCCGCAAGTCCGCGCTCGCCGTTTCTGCTGCCGGCGCTGCCGTTGCCCTGCTCGAAAACCCTGACATCGTCCGCGAAGCCTGGGCCTCCATGCCCCGCGTGGTTCGCGCCGGTCAGGATTTCCTGGTCCGCATCGAAGACTTCGTCGAAGAGCTCAACAAGCAGGGCGTCCGCGTCCGCAAAGTCCTCGCCGGCGACTGATCCGCGTTCTGTTCTACGGTTTGACAAGGTGTAGTTCGGGAAAGTCCGTGGCATACCTTCTTTGATCGAAAGTGACGAGCCGGTCCGCGTTTAGCAGCGCATGCGCGGCGACCAGGAAATCCGCCGTGAATCGCTTCGGTTCGCTCGATCCTTGCCGGCGCCTGCGATGGGCATACCGCTCGAATCGCTCGCCGGCGAGCAGCCATACTTCCTGGCCCACCGTCCAGTCGACAGCAACCCTCATCGTCTGAAGAAATCGATCGACAAAACCTTCTGCGAGGTTCGGATGGGCTCGCAGTTCCACATATACGATCGGCGTAATCACAAGGCCGTCATGTTTACCCGACTCGTCCAGAAACTGAGAAGCCCGGCTCGCTGCCGATTCCCCGCCCCAGATTGCCGAGAGGACATTGGTGTCGATCGCCGTTCTCATTCCGAAACTCGATCATCCTCCCGCATCTCCCGGACCCAGGCGTTGATCTCCTCAATACTTTTGAAATAGGGGGCTATGCCGATGAACTCGCTGAAGGAATGAGCCCCTGCTCTTTCTGGCTGCAGGATCGTCTTGCCACCTTCCTCGACGAACTCCACGCGGTCCCCTGTCCTCAACCCAAGCCGAACCCTAACTTCTTGAGGTATCGTTACTTGCCCCTTGCTGCTCAATCTGCTGCCAGCCATCTTTACTCTCCATTCAAGAAGTAAGGATATCATGTTTTACTCTGTCCGTTCCGCTAAACTGAACTCAGCCAATGAAGCGCACCATTACCCACTATGAGCTGGTTCGCAAGCTCGGAGCCGGCGGCAGCGGCGTCGTGTACCTCGCCAACGACACCCAGCTCATGCGCCCCGTCGTACTCAAAGTCCTCAAGCGCGGCGCGCTCACCCTCGAGCAGATGCGCACCACCGTCCTTCGCGAGGCGCGCATGGCTTCCGCCATCGAGCACCCCAATGTCTGCGCCATCTACGAAGTCGGCGAAGAAGGCGAGGAAGCCTTCATCGTCATGCAGTACGTCCCCGGCCAGTCCCTCGATAAGCTCATCGCCAAAGGCCCAGCCAGCCTGCAGCTCGTCCTCTCCGTCGGCATCCAGATCGCCGACGGCCTCTCCGCCGCCCACTCCCTCGGCATCTTCCATCGCGACCTCAAGCCCGCCAACGTCATGCTTACCGATGGCGGCCTGGCCAAAATCCTCGACTTCGGTCTCGCCCGTCGCCTGCCTCCCGAAGAAGCCGGCTTCGATCCCTCCAAAGCTTCTCGCCGGAAACCCGGCGCGCCCATCGCCACCTACACCGCGCGCGGCGGCACCATCGCCTACATGGCGCCCGAGCAGTTCGTCACCGGCCAAAGCAGTGTGCAAAGCGACCTCTGGGCCCTCGGCGTCATCCTCTATGAGCTCGCCAGCGGCCGCCATCCCTTCGCCCGCCCTGACGGCGATGAGTTCCAGTCCATCCGCGCCATTCAGTTCGTTGACCCCCCGCCCCTCGACAACATCCCGCCCGAGCTAAGCTCCGTCATCTTCTGCTGCCTGCAGAAGACGCCCGCCGAGCGCTATGCCAGCGCTGCCGAAGTTCGCGAAGCGCTGAAGACCATCATGAAGACGCTGCAGTTCGAAACCGGCATTATTCCCGGCGACGCGGCCGCCGTCCTCCCGCCTTCCACCGCAGCCGAAGAAGAAAAGCGAGCCACTGGCCTGCTCTCCATGCTCGCCGAGCGCTTCCGCGAGTCCTCTGAAGAAAAAGCTGCTCAGAACACAATTCTCGTTTTGCCCTTTCAGAATCTCGGCGCGGCCGACGTCGCGCCTCTCTACGGCTTCGCGCTCGCCGACGCCATCGCCACCCGCATCGCCCGCATGTCCTCGCTGGTCGTCCGCCCTTCCAGCGCCCTCATGCACGTGCCCACCGCCAGGATGGATCCTCTCGAAATCGGGCAAAAGCTGCTCGTCAACTGGGTGCTCACCGGCAGCTTCGCGCGCTCCGATCACGGCTTCGATCTCAACTGGCAGCTCCTCGAAGTCGAAACCCAGAGCGTGCGAGGCGGCGGCGCCATCAGCGTTCCCTCGTTCGATTTGATCGCCGTGCAAACCGAGATTTGCAACGAAGTCTTTGCCTCACTCCAGGGCGTCGGTCAGCTCCAGCCTGCCGCGGAACGCGTCGCTGCGCGCACCACCCATCTGGGCGAAGAAACTTCGGAAGAGTACCTGCAGGCCCGCGCCCTCCTCTCTGGATTCATGCAGCGCACCGGCAGCCGCGCCGACCTCGAACGCGCCCGCGAGCTTTTCGAAGCCGTCGTCGCGCGCGATCCCGCCTTTGCCCCCGCGTGGAGCGGCCTCGGCGTCGCCCAGCTCCAGTACATCCGCTATGGATTCGGCGGCCACCTCCACGTCATCGCCGCCCGCAAAGCTCTTGACCGCGCCCTTGAGCTCGATCCCGGCTCTGTCGAAGCCAACCTCTACCGCGTTTACATGTTGCTATCGCGGGGAGAAAAAGAAAGCGCCCGCCACGGCATCGAGCACCTTCTCCGCACCTCCGCCAACGACTGGAACGTCCACCTCGTCGCCGGCATCACCCTCCGCGCCGACGGCATGTATGAGGAAGCCCTCGCCCAGTTTCACCGCTCCCTCATGCTCAACCCCTCCAATGCCGCCGTGGTTTACAACCATCGCGCCCGCGTCTACCAGTATCAGAACCAGCTCGAGCTCGCCGAAGAAGAGCTGCAGAAGGGCCTCACCCTCGAGCCCAAATATCCGCTCCTCCGCACCTCGCTTGCCTATCAGCGCATGCGCCAGGGCGACCTCCACCAGGCCATCGACATGCTCGAAGCCGTCATCCGCGACGACAGCTCCATGCGCATCGCCGTCCCCACCCTTGCTATGTGCTATGTCCAGATGGGCGACCGTGCCCGCGCCGCGTCCCTCATCGGCGAAGAATCCATCGCCGCCGCTGAAGCCGACGCCGAGATGGCCTATCGTCTCGCCACTTATTTCGCCGTCGATGGCGACGAGAGCGAAGCCCTCCACTGGCTCCGCCGCGCCATCTATCTCGGCAACGAAAACTATCCCTGGTTCGCCAAGAACCCCGCCTGGAACCGCCTCCGCGAACACGCCGACTTCGAACGCATCCTCGAAGACCTAAAGAAAAGCTACCGCCGCAACCAACGTACCTGGAAGCGCCTGCTAGCCGAATCCAACGCCTGAAGGCAGGTTCCGGTATAGGACGGAAAGGGACCTGTCCTGCGACAATCCGGGCAGGCGGAGCCAGTTCCTTGACTTTGGTACAGATTTGTACAAATATCAAAATTTGTACGAATTCGTACAACTACCTCATGACGCCAAAGCCCAGTTCAAAATGTTACGCAGTCATCACCGCCGACATCGTGGGATCGCGGAGAATCCAATCGTTCCGTTCCAAACGAGATCGCCACCTGGCTGCGGTATCGCGACTCCATCTCACGCAGAAGCGAATCCTCTCACCTTACACAGTAACGGTGTGGGATGAATTTCAGGTGATTCTGCGTAAACCAGATTACGTTCCGGATGTGATACTGGATCTGCGTCGGCTCTTTTACCCATTCAGTCTCTGGATCGCGGTGGGGATGGGTTCGGTGAGCGGGGCTCGCCGCAAGCCGGTCAACCTCTACGCTGGCGGCGAAGCTTTCCAGAGAGCCCGCAAGGCCGCTGATCGGTTGAAACTCGGCTCTCCGAAGTACCGCATTCTCACCAGCTTCGAGTCTGGAATAGAGATCTTCGACTCGATTGCGAACACGATCTATCGCCTCCAGGACGCTCTTCTTGAAAGAACCACCGCAAGACAGTGGGCAACGATCAATATGCAATTCAAGACCTCCCGTCAGGAGCAAACAGCCAGAAAGCTCTCTCTCGATATCTCCACGGTCTCGAGAAATCTCAAGAGGGGGTACTTTTGGCATCTGGTTGAGACTGCCGGCACCATGAAGCGAATCATGCAGGCGTATTTTTGAGTTTGTACAGTTTCGTACAAAAAGCCTAATTTGGACGTTTATATGCAACCGCTCTTTCTCGCTCTCATGGCGCTGTTGCTCGCACACCTGCTGGGCGATTTTCCCTTTCAGTCGCGATGGATGATCCGAAACAAAGGCGAGCATCCCATGCCCCTGCTCCTTCACGGAGTTGCGCATTACGTGCTGGCATGGGCCTGTCTTATGTTTTTTGGACACGTCCGCTTCCTGTCCATCCGAAGCCAGTCCGTCATTGCTGGCTATCTCCTTTCTCATCTCCTGATCGACAGGTTGAAGGCTCTGCTCATCGCGCGAAGAGCTCTTTCCGACAACGGCGCGACATTTCTGATGGATCAGGCGCTGCACCTCGCAGCCCTGGTGATTGCCGCCCTGCTTATAACCAGAAGCCACCTCGTCGCATTGGCTGATGCGATCAGAGTTTCATCTTCCGCGACGACTCGGATATTGGAAACCGCAATCATTTATGTCGGTATCGTATTTGGCGGAGGATACCTCATTCGTTACCTGACCAGAGGCATTGCACAGAACGTTGGCGAGGAGCCACTGGCGCAACTGGGAAACGCGGGACTCTACATCGGGTGGATCGAGAGAGCATTGGTTATTACCGCCATGGCCATGCAGTCGCCAGCCCTGGTCGGTCTCATCCTGACCGGCAAATCCATCGCCCGTTTCCCTGAATTCAAAGAAGCTCGGTTCGCCGAATATTTCCTGATTGGCACGCTCCTGAGCTTTTTGCTCTCCGTACTTGGGGGCATCGTTCTCCTCTATCTGCTGTACGGCACCGTATCGCTGAAGTGAGCCGGGCGCTGGCGGAGCCGGTCCAGACAGGTATCGCCCCCCGTGGGGCTGGCCGTGAGCGAACGGCGTCTTCGAGTTCCCCGACCCCGCCTTTGCCCAACCCTGTCCTCCCAGGCGAAAATCGTCTATGCGCGCCCCCATCTACCAGGTCGACGCCTTCACCACCCGCCGCTTCGCCGGCAATCCCGCCGCCATCATTTCCCTCGACACCTTTCTCCCCGACGCCACCCTCCAGGCCATCGCCGCCGAAAACAACCTCGCCGAAACCGCCTACCTCGTCCCCTTCGGCGGCGACTACAGCCTCCGCTGGTTCACGCCCACTACTGAAGTCCCTCTCTGCGGCCACGCCACCCTCGCCAGCGCCGCCGTCGTCATGGAGCGCCTCGAGCCCACCCGCACCCAGGTCGTCTTCCACTCCGCCAGCGGCCCCCTCACCGTAAAGAAAAACGGCGCTGGCTACGTCATGGATTTCCCCACCCGCCTCTCCACGCCCATCCCAACGCCGCCCGGCCTTGCCGAGGCCATCGGCGTCGCGCCCCTCGAGGTCACCGAAAACAGCTTCAACTACATGGCGCTCCTCCCCGACGAACAAACTCTCCGCACCCTCGCTCCGGACATGGCCGCCCTCATCCGCCTTCGCAAGGGTGGCCTCATCGTCACCGCTAAAAGCGACGACCCCGCATACGATTTCATCAGTCGCTACTTCGCCCCAGTCAAAGGCATTCCCGAAGATCCCGTCACCGGCTCGGCGCACTGCATGCTCGCGCCCTTCTGGGCCCCACGTCTCGGCAAAACCGATTTCACCGCGTTCCAGGCGTCGCCCCGCGGCGGCAAAGTCCTCTGCCGCCTGCGCGGCGAGCGCACCGAGCTCGAAGGCCAATGCGTCTTCTATCTCGAAGGCGAAGTCGAAATCTAAATCGCCAACCCGCCTTTGGCTCCCCGCTCCCGGCTCCCCGCTCCCAGCTTCTTTCCCTTGACTTTCCCTCAGCAACCGGCGAACGTACCAGGAATCCCTAATGAAGCCCCTTGCCCTCGCCCTGTTTTTCTTCGCTGTGTCGCTCGCCTCCGCCCAGGAAGCCCGCTGGGCGCAACTCTCCCAGCAGGCCGATCAGCTTGATCAGCAGAGACAGTTCGATCAGGCCATCGCCGTCCAGCGCGAAGCCACCAGGGTCGCCGCGGCCACCTTCGGCGCCAGCGACCGCCGCCTCGGCCTCGCCCTCGACCGGCTCGGCCGCCTTTGCAAAGACATCGATATGTATGCGGATGCCGACAACGCCTTCCATCGCGCCCTCGACAACTTCAAAGCCAGCCCGCCAGGCGTCCAGCAAAACAAAGATGTCAGCGCCGTCCTGCTCCATCTCGCCGATCTCTACGCCGACCACGGCCGCTGGGGTGAAGCCGAACACGACTTTCGCGACTCCCTCACCGCTGCCGTCCAGGCGTACGGGCAGGACGACCCGCACGTCGCCGAGGTGCTCTGCGACGGCGCCAGCCTCCTCCACCAGGAGGGCAAGTACCCGGACTCTGCCCGCGTGCTGAAAGGGGCGATCGCGATCTACACCCGCGCTGGTCCGGCGTATAACAGCCAGCTCGCCGCTACCTGGAATCAGGTCGGCGAGCTCGTCTCCGACGCCGGCGCCCAGAAAGAGGCCGAAACCTATTTCAAAAATGCCATCGATCTCAGCGAAAAGTCCGACGGCCCCAACAGCCCGAATCTAGCCAATTATCTCGGCAACCTGGCCAATGTCTATAAGAACGAGCAGCGCTACCAGGAAGGAGAACCGCTTTACCTCCGCTCCATCGAGATCCTCAACCGCACTTACGGTATCGACAATCCCGTCCTCGACGAAAACGACATCAACGTAGCCCTGTTTTACTATGCGTGGGATCGGCCTGATCGCGCTCAACCCTGGTTCGACCGCTACATCGCTGCCCGCCTCGCCCTGTGGAATGCCAACTCCTGGACCATGAGCGAACAGGATCGTCTCGTTACCTACGCCACCCTGCCTGGAACCTTCCCGATCTATTACAGCTTCATCACTAGATATCACGAGCTCTATCCTGCTATGGCCGGCAGGATGTATGACACCCTGCTCGCCGAGCGTGGCTTCATCGCCGAAAGCTCCGCCGCCAGTCGCGCCCGCCTTGTCGCCAGCGGCAATCGCCCCGCGCTCGCGCTCCTCGACAAGCTCTCTCAGGAAAAGGCGCAATTCGCCGCGCTCTCCTCATCTGCCCCCGGCAACCGCTCCCAGATCAAGCAGCTCAGCGACGTGATCAATCAGACCGAAGAAGCCCTCGCCCACGTCTCTGCGACCTTTTCGCAGCAGAAAACCCTCTCCGTCGCTACCTGGCGCGACGTGCAGAAAGCCCTCAAGCCCGGCGAAGCTGCCGTCGAAATCACGAAGTTCCAGGTCAACAACGGCCACACCTTCCTCGCCAACCTCATCTACGTCGCTCTCGTCGTCACACCCAAATCGCAATATCCCACCCTCATTGTTCTCGGCGACGCAAAGCAGCTCGAAGCCGCGCCCCTCACAACTTCCGCTCCGTCGTCGCCAAAACCCGCGGCGTCTCCATCGAGCCCGAGCCCGCCGCCACTCCTTCCAACGCCCCTGCCGCAGCCCCAATCAACTCCAGTGCCGCCTACGACGCCTTCTGGAAGCCCCTCGAGCCCGCACTCACCGGCGCCCAGCGTGTCTACCTCGCCGCCGACGGAGTCCTCAACCAGATCCCCATCGGCCTGCTCTCCGACTCCACTGGCAAGCTGCTCCTCGAGAAGTATCAGCTGCGCTGCGTTAACAGCACCCGCGACCTCCTCCGCGTGCAAGCTGCTCCAACCGTCAAATCCGCAGTCCTCCTCGGCAATCCAAAGTTCGACCTCGTCGCCGCCTCAACGGCTCCAGCCACGACTCCTTCAGCCGGCTCCGCTCAGCCCGGAGCTTCCTCGCGCTCCGTCGATCTCACCGGCGCGCCCCTTCCCGCGCTTCCCGGCACTCAGGCCGAAGTCACCGCGATTGACAAGCTCCTCCGCCAGTCAGGCTGGCAGACCACGCTCTACACCGGCGACCGCGCTCTCAAAGCCTCCATCCAGAATGTCCGCGCCCCGCGCGTCGTCCACATCGCGACCCACGGCTTCTTCCTCGAAGACCATCCTGCGCCTGATAACTCCGGCCGCAACGTGCGTCTCCGCGGCGCCTCCGACGACCCCATGCTCCACTCCGGACTTTTCTTCGCCGGCGCCAATCGCACCCGCTCCGGCGCGGCCCCCGCTGCCGGAGCCGATAACGGCATCCTCACCGCCTATGAAGCCAGCCAGCTCAACCTGCAGGGCACCGAGCTCGTCGTCCTCAGCGCCTGCGAAACCGGCCTCGGCGAGCAGAGCAACAGCGAGGGCGTCTTCGGGCTCCGCCGCGCTCTCCAGGAAGCCGGCGCCGGCGCCGTCATGATGAGCATGTGGTCGGTTCCCGATCAGGAAACCCAGGAGCTCATGGCCCTCTTCTACGCCAAATGGCTCACCGGCCTCGACAAACCCGAAGCGCTCCGTCAGGCCCAGCTCGCCGAGCGCGAAGTCGTCCGCAAACGCTACGGCCGCGACCTTCCTTATTATTGGGGCGCCTTCGTCCTCGTCAGCCGGTAGCCGCGCGCTCGTACACCGCGCTAAAAGCCTTCGCTAAAAGCTTCTCGCTAACTGATTTCCCGCTCGCCTTTCGCTGCTTCACTCCAGCCGGTACTTCGTCTCCGCCAGGTGATACAGCGGCCGCCACACTAGCCGATTGATGGTCACAACAATCAGCGCCATGATCATCGTCGCCGCCAGCAACACCGGATAATTCCCGTCTGTGCTCGCCGTGCTGATCTGCGCGCCCAATCCCAGAGTCGACAGCGCCCGCCCCTTCAGCTGGAAATATTCCGCCACAATCGAGGCGTTCCACGCTCCGCCCGACGCCGTAATCAGCCCCGTAATCAGAAACGGAAAAATTCCCGGCAGGATCACCGTGGTCCAGCGCTGCACATCCCTGAACCGAAACAGCCGCGAAACCTCCCGCAGCTCCGACGGAATCGCCTGTGCCCCCGCAATCACGTTGAACAGGATGTACCACTGCGCCGCCAGCAGCATCAGCACCACTGACCCGACGCCCAGCCCAATCCCCACCCGCATCAGCGCCACCAGGATCAGCGGGAACAGCGCCGTGGCCGGAAACGACGCCGCAATCTGCGCGATCGGCTGCAGGATGTGCGACAGCCGCGGATTGAACCCGATCGCCACGCCCACCGGAATCGTCCACAGCGACCCGATCAGCAGCGCCGCGTTCACCCGCAACAGCGTCAGTCCTGCGCCGGCCAGCAGCCGCAGAAAATCCGCCCCCCGCATGCCCTTCAGCAGCAGCAGTGCGTGGAAGGCCGCGATTCCCACGACAATCAGCAGCGCTATCCCCACCACCGCATAAATCGCCATCGAGCCCTTCTTCGGCTCGCCGCCCACCGGCTTTGGCTTTCTGCGCGTCCGCCGCGCCGCTGCGTCCATGTAGAACCGCTCCGCCAGCGGCCGGAAAGTGTAACGGTTGATGATCCCCACCACCCTCGAGTTGCGCAGAGCATCCAGCACCGGCGACGTCACTCGATCCGTGCTCTCCACGGTTTCAAATTTGAATTTGTCTGACCACGCAATCAGCGGCCGCCACAGCAGCTGGTCGGTGATCACCACAATCAGCACCATGGTGATCAGCCCCCACGTCACCGCCATCAAGTCGCCGTGCGCCGCTGCCGTCTGCAGATACGATCCCAGCCCCGGCAGCCGGAAATTCCTGCTGCCTACCGGAAACATCTCGCACACCATCAGGAAAAACCATCCGTTGGCCACCGACACAATCGAGTTCCACACCAGCCCAATCGCCGCAAACGGCAGCTCCAGCTGGAACAGCCTTTGCCACCGCGAAAAGCGGTTGATCGCCGTCGCTTCCATCAGCTCCCGCGGGATGCTCTTCAGCGAGGTGTAGAAGCTGAAAGCCATGTTCCACACTTCGCCGGTGAAGATCAGCAGGATCGCGCCCATCTCGATGCCCATTTGACGGGAAGGGAACAGCGACATCATCGCCAGCATCACGCCCGGCAGAAAACTCAGCACCGGGATCGACTGCAGGATGTCGAGCGTCGCGATCAGCAGCGATTCCAGCCTCTTGTTATAAGCCGCCGTGTATCCATAGGCGACCGCGAACACCAGGCTCAGCGCGTACGCTACAAAAATCCGCACCACGGAATAGAACGCGTACAGCGGCAGGTGCGCCGGCGACCGGTAAATCTCCACTTCCGGAATCGCCGAGCTGAACCAGAACTTCGCAACCCACAAAATCGCGTAGAAGCCCGCCAGCAGCGCCGCGGCCACGCTCACATCGATGAAGAACGGCCAGGTCCGCTCCATCACGAACGCGCGTGACAGCGTCAGCCGCGGTCTCATCCGGCCTTCTCCTGCTCCTTCGGCTCCTGGCTCGCCTCGTCGGGCGGCGGATCCGCGCCTTCCTCGCCCTCATGCACGTGCAGTGTGAAACGCCGCCGCGCGTCGTCCCAGTCGAACAGCTCCGCGTAGCGGCCCCAGTTGATCGCCGTCTCCAGCTGGTTCCGGCATTCCTCGTCGCTGAACTGCTCGTCCAGCATGTCCAGAAAAAACTCCTCCGGAACCGAGTGGTCGCTTTTGTTGGCCAGCGCGCGTGTGATCTGCCGCAGCAGCAGTACGTGGTCGATTGCCGCCTTGCGGAACAGCTCCTTCTGCTTCAGAATCTCCGACTCCGCATACGCCTTGCCCTCCGGCGTGATGGCCGCATCCCCTTCTTCCACCTTCAGGAACCCCAGCAACTGCGCGGCTTCCACGATCGGGAACAAGTCGTCGATCTCAAACGCCAGCTCATCGGCCAGTCGATAAATATCCGTGCGCCCGCCCAGATCGATAATCAGCTCCAGCAATCCGGCGATCCCGCCCGGCCGCGCATGCGGCAGCATTTCGTAGCGCATCTGCCGCTGGTCGCGCACCCGTCGCCCGTCCGCCAGCACTGGCACTTCTGTCGGCGCCACGTCCGGCTTCGTCAGCACCTTATAGATGTAGTCCACCAGCGCCGTGAACGCCTGGTGCTTGCGCTCCCGCGGATGCGCCAGGGACACCTTGAAATCCGTGCGCACATGGCCCGGGTTGCGCCCCAGCACGATGATCCGGTCCGCCAGCAGCACCGCTTCCTCGATGTTGTGCGTGACCAGGAAAATCGCCTTCGTCGGGATCGTCTTCTTCTGCCACAACTCCAGCAGCTCGCTCCTCAGGTTGTCGGCCGTCAGCACGTCGAGCGCGGAAAACGGCTCGTCCATGAACAGCACTTCCGGCTCCACTACCAGCGCCCGCGCAAATCCCACCCGCTGCCGCATCCCGCCCGAAAGCTCCTTCGGGTACGCCGCCTCGAAACCGTCCAGACCCACCGTGTCCAGGATTTTCAAACTCCGCCGGTGCCGCTTCTGCGCCTCCATCCCCCGAGCCTTCAGGGGTGCCTCCACGTTTTCCAGCACCGTCAGCCACGGAAAAAGTGCGAAGCTCTGAAAAACAATGGAGACGTTGATCTCCGTCGACGGGTCCAGTTCCTTCCCATGCCACAGCACCTTGCCCGCTGAGGGACGCGACAGCCCCGACAGCATCCGCAGCAGCGTCGATTTACCTGATCCCGACGGGCCCAGCAACGCTACGATCTCACCCGGATAAATCGCCAGGTCGGTCGGCGCGATCACCAGGATCCGCGCCTCGCGCGACTGCGCGTAGTACTTCTCCACCTGCCGTGCCTGGATGATGGGTTCGGTCATATAAGTCAGGCCCGTCATTCCTGCGAAGTCGGGGGCATCCGCTCAGCATAATGGTCCAACGACAAGGTTCCGTTAAGGTCCGTGGGTTGAAAACTTCAGACGGGAGCATTGCAGCAGGGTGAAGCATCTCCCGAAGAAAGCGTATCATCAGAGCTAGAGGTGCAGGCCCTCCCGGCTCGGTTCCCCCCAGGAGTCCGCGTGGCGATTCTGCAATCTCCATTCTCCTGATTCATTCCACGACGAGGAAGCGGTAAGAGACGAATGTCCGAACAGCAGGCGAAACCCAGGGTGCTCGTCGCCGATGACGAGCGCGTGATCGCCGACACCCTCGCGATCATTCTCAACCAGGCAGGTTTTGACGCCACCGCTGTGTACAGCGGCGAAAAGGCCGTCGAGATGGCTCAAATCCTCCGGCCCGACATGCTCATCAGCGATGTCATTATGACCGACCTGAACGGCATTGATGCCGCCATTCAGATTCGCGCCCTTTTGCCCAACTGCAAAATCCTTTTGTTCTCCGGCCAGGCCGCTACCGCCGATCTCCTCGACCGCGTCCGCGCCCAGGGCCACGAGTTTGAAATTCTCGCCAAGCCCGTCCATCCCCAGGACCTGCTCGCCCGTTTGCGCAGCTAGGACGATCAATTCAGGATTGCGCGGGCACTCAGCAGTCATGAGATGTTCTGCGCGAAGAGCGCCCGCCTGGACAGCCTGCCCTGAGCGAGTTCGCGGTAACGAACGAGTCGAACGGGGCTAGTTCTTTTGCTCCGGATACCACGTAATCTGCGCCGCAGCCGTCGTATCGCTCTGCGCCCCCGTCATGTAAATCGGCGCCTTCCACCCCTCGTACTGCACCCAGCCCTTCACCTCAATATCCTTCCCGATCCGCTTCACCACCGAGCCCTCGAAATCGTTCTGCGTGGTCCCGCCGGGAAGAAACAGCGCCGACGCCTTCGCATTCCGGTACATGAACTGGATATCCTCGTTGCCCGACAGGTGATACGTCAGCCATCCCTGTCCGCCTTTACCTTCCCGCCCAACCCAGTCCGGGAGAAACCCCTCGTTCGTCGGCCCCTGCCTCTGCACCACCTGGTAATAAAAGAATTGCCCCAGATTAATCGGTTGGCCGTTGGCTGTGCTGTGGCTTGCCGGTTCCGTGTTGGCCCCTTCTACCCGCAGATCGAGATGCTGCACTCCTGGAACCCGCGACAGATAGAGTCCCACGTGGTACGCGGCTCTCCGCGGCGCATCGATGGGGTTCACTTCATCGTGTGCGAACGAATCCGCATACAGCGTCAGCCACTTCTGCAGGCGCGGTAGCCGCCAGTCGAAATCGAAACTGCTGAAGCGCGCCCCGGGGTCATTCCGCGTCCCCGTTTCGTTGGCGCCCGACGTCACGCTGAAAAAGCTCTTCAGGAACGTATGCAGCGTGACCGGCTCGAATCCCTTGCCCCCCCACAGCACCATGCGGCTGAATCCGAACTCCAGGTCCTTCGTCGGCTTCATGCTGATCTTCTCCACGTGGACCCACGGATCGTTCGGAGAAGTATGCCCCTTCAGGCTCCCGACAAAAAAGTCGTAGCGAAACGGACCCGTCACCCGCGACACGCCCGGAATCCGCAGCGGCTCCACGCGATCGATCTGGAAGTGATAAATATCCTGCTCGTTGTTGCTCCACAACATCGACGCGCCCTGGTCCGGCCCCAGCCAGTGATCGCTCTTGCCAAACGAAACCTCGTGTCCCAGCAGGTGATACGAGAGATTCCCCTCCAGCATCCGCGCATTGTTCGCCGTTGCGATCGGTCCTCCAGGAATCGTTGCCTGATTCGGCGTTGGCGTGCAGACCCCCGCCGTGTAGGCGATATAGTCCACCGTGCAGGAGAGAAACGTGTACAGCGTCGGCGAGTACCCCGTCGCGCTCGGAGCATATTGATATTCGCCCCGGTAATACAGCGTGAACCGTCCCGCTTCTGCCCTCGCGCTGAACCCCGAGTAATTGTTGAACCCGCCCTCGTACGGCCGCCCGTAGTCGTTGATGATCGTCTGCCCCAGATGAAAACTGTCCCGCAGTGGCGTCCCGCTGATCCCGCGCATCTGCGTGTACACGCTCTCCAGTTGCGCGCTCGGATGATTCAGTTCGGTCGCATGGTCGATGTCCGGCTGTACCTCCCTCAGCACCGCCAGATAGATGCTGCGCGCTTCATCGTTGTTCTGGTCCGTGTCGATGCGGTCCGCGCTCTCTTCCAGCATGTGCGCGATGCTCAGCCGCGTCCACGGCCGGATCCCCAGAAACGCAGAGTCCAGATATCCGAGCGAATGCAGCCGATCCAGCGCCGGATAAATCCAGCTGTCCATCGGCACGTACGTCGAGCCTTCGGCGCTGGTGGCAATCGTCTCCGCCGCCGGTTTGTACCCAGGAGGAAATGGCTGCTGCGTTGTGACCTGAGCTTCAGCCGCGGACAAAAATGCGCTACACAACAGAATTGCGGGAAGGAAAACAGAAAATTTCAAGCGAACCTCGGTGGGTTTCTACCGTTCCAGGCACGGAGGTGAACCGGAGTGTGCCTCTGGATTCAGACTCTAGGATCGAATCTGCGCTGTCAAGCGTGCGACCGCCTCCATCGCGCTCCTGTCATGATGACAAAACTCCATCCCGCGTTGGCCTCGAGCCGAACCCTGCCTACATGTGCGCCGGGTCGCCCCGCTCCGCATCCACGCCCAGCTCGGCCAGCGCCTTCTGCGCCTTTTTCGCGTCGAACTTTTCCTCGCGCGCCAGCTTCGACAGTGTCGTCCCCGCCACTGACTCCGCATTTACCTCGAAATGCCGCCGCAGCTGCTCGCGATTGTCGCTGCGCCCAAATCCATCCGTCCCCAGCGATACCAGCCGCGTCGTCAGCCACGGAGAAAGCTGATCCGCCACCGCCTTCATATAATCGGTTGCCGCGATAATCGGCCCCTTTGTCTTGCTCAGCGCCGACACAATGTACGGCGTCTTCTCCGCTTTTGCCGGATGCAGCCGGTTCCAACGCTCCACCCCCAGCGCCTCCCGCCGCACCTCGCTGTAGCTGGTCACGCTCCACACGTCCGTCTGCACGCCGTACTTCTCCGCGAGAATCTCCTGCGCGCGCAGTACCTCATTCAGAATCGGCCCGCTTCCGAACAGCTGCGCCACTGCTTTGCCTCCCGGCGCCGGCTTCAGCCTATAAATGCCGCGCACGATCCCTTCCCGCGCGCCCTCCGGCATTTCTGGCATCGCGTAGTCCTCGTTGTACATCGTGATGTAGTAGAAGGCGTCCTCGCCGTCCTCATACATCCGCTTCATGCCATCCTGCAGGATCACCGCCAGCTCGTACACATACGCCGGGTCGTAGCTCACGCATGTCGGAATCACGCTCATCAGCAGGTGGCTGTGCCCATCCTGGTGCTGCAGCCCCTCGCCCATCATGGTCGTACGCCCTGCCGTGCCCGCCATCAGGAAGCCCTTGCCCCGCGCATCGGCAAACGCCCACATCATGTCGCCCACGCGCTGAAATCCGAACATCGAGTAGTACATATAGAAGGGAATCGTCGCCACCTTGTAATTTGCGTACGCCGTCCCTGCCGCCGTGAACGACGCCATTGCACCCGCTTCCGTGATCCCTTCCTCCAGGATCTGCCCGTCCTTTTCCTCGCGGTACGACAGCACCATGTCCACATCGTGCGGCTTGTACTTCTGTCCCTCGCTCGCGTAGATGCCCACCTGCTTGATCGCCGATTCGAGCCCAAACGTCCGTCCCTCGTCCGGCACAATCGGCACAATCAGCTTCCCGATCCCCGGGTCCTTCATCAGGTGCCGCAGGATGCTCACGAACCCCATCGTCGTCGAAACCGCGCGCCCCTTCGATCCCGCTGTCCACTCCCGCAACGACTCCAGCTTCGGCGCCTTGAACTCGATCTTCGGCACGTCGCGCTTCGGCATATAACCGCCCAGCCCCTGCCGCCGCGCATGCATGTACGCCATCTCCGGCGAATCCTGCGCCGGACGGTACAGTTTCCCCGCCTTTGCGTCCGCCTCCCCAATCGGCAGATCGTAGCGCCGGATGAACTCCACCAGCGCGTCGTCCGCCACCTTCTTTTCCTGGTGCGATGCATTGCGCGCCTGCGTGCTGCCCAGTCCATAGCCCTTCACCGTCTTGGCCAGGATTACTGTCGGCCCGCCCTTGTGCTCCACCGCCCGCTTGTAGGCGTTGTAAATCTTCCTCGCATCATGTCCGCCGCGATGCAGATGGAAAATCTCGTCGTCCGACATGTGCTCCACCAGCTTCAGCAGCTCCGGATACTTCCCGAAAAATTCGCTGCGAATATAAGCGCCGCCCTTCGCCTTGAACGCCTGATACTCCCCATCCACGCACTCTTCCATCCGCTTCTGCAACAGCCCCGTGTGATCGCGCTCGAACAGCTCATCCCAGTCCGAACCCCAGATCACCTTGATCACGTTCCAGCCCGCGCCGTGAAACACCGCTTCCAGTTCGTCAATGATCCGCCCGTTCCCGCGCACCGGACCGTCCAGCCGCTGCAGGTTGCAGTTCACCACGAAGATCAAATTGTCGAGCTTCTCCCTCCGCCCCAGCGACAGCGCGCCCAGCGTGTCCACTTCGTCCGTTTCGCCATCGCCGACGAACGCCCAGATTTTCCGCGGCGTCTTCTCAATCAGCCCGCGGTTCTCCAGATACCGCATGAACCGCGCCTGATACACCGCATTCAGCGGTCCGATCCCCATCGAAACCGTCGGGAAGCTCCAGAAATCCGGCATCAGCCACGGGTGCGGATACGACGACAATCCCGGCGTCTCCCGCAGCTCATGCCGGAAGTTCAGCACCCGCTGTTCATCCAGCCGCCCCAGCAAAAACGCCCGCGCATAAATCCCAGGAGAGGCGTGTCCCTGGAAATAAACAAAGTCCCCCGGCTGATCGCCGTACTTCGCGTGGAAGAAATGGTTGAACCCCACCTCCAGCAGCGTCGCCAGCGAGGAGTACGTCGCGATGTGCCCGCCGATGCCGTGATCCTTCTTGTTCTGCAGGTGCACCATCGCCATCGCGTTCCAGCGGATCAGCGCCTCGATCCGCCGCTCCAGCCCTCGATCGCCCGGATACGGCACTTCCTCATGTTTCGGAATCGTGTTCACATACGGCGTGGTCAGCTCGCTCGACTGCGCGATCCCTGCCTCGCGCGCCCGCTGCTTCAGCGCCGTCAGCAGCTCCGCGCCCTGCTCCGGACCCTCGCCCACCACCACATCGTCAAAGGCTTCGATCCACTCCCGCATCTCCTGGGAAAAATCGCTCGCCGCCGGATTACTCACCTTCGTTGCCATAGACTCCTGTTTTCTCCCGGCGCTCACGCGATCGCCCGCGTCTCCGCGTCGTCGTCCTCACGCGTGTCACCCACGACCTGCGGCGCGCCAAAATTTCGCTCGTTCCGATTCGCCGCGAACTCCGCGACGATCTCCTGCCGCCACGCCTGCGCCGGCAATCCTCTCGCCATCAGCCACCGCTCCAGATGGAAGACCGGATCTTCGCTCGCTGGCATCCTGGTCCGGCCCTTTGCCTGTAACTTCCATCGCACGCCCACAATGTGCGTAGGGCCGCCGCCCTCCCGCGCCCGCGCAATCGATTCGTGCGCCACTCGATACATTGCCACCACATCCTGCGTGTCCACAGGAATCGTCGGATATTCGTTCGCCGCCGGCGCATTCTTTCCGCGTCCACGCCGAGCTGGCCGCTCGGCTTCCGCTTTGGGTCCGTCTTCGACAAACAGCACCGGCAGTTGTGCCCCGCTGGCCATCGCCCGCGCCTCCCGCACAATTCCTCTGATCTGCACGCGGCTCGAAAAAATCACGCTCACCCTTCCCGTCTTCCGCATGCGATCCCCAACCGCATTGCTCAGCGTCTCGATCACGCGCTCTTCAAAGCTGCGCCGTTCCATCCGGAACGGCGCAACCCCAGCGAAAATCTCCGCGATCGACGCGATCGATTCCGCCACCAGTCCATCGTCCTCGCGCAAATCGGCGGCCACGCCGGCCAGCGCCGCCTCACGCCCGCGCAGCCAGATCAGCCCGCGCCCATCGCCATTCGCGTGCGTCCCCGCCATCTGCAGCTTCAACGCAAGCTCGTATAGCTGGCGGAACTTCGCGTCGTTGATCAGCGAATGCCCATTCTTGCCGTTCGCCGCGGCAGACTGAACCCGGTTCCTCGCTTCACTTGCCATCTGTTCCTGAGATGTTCGTCATTCAACCGCTGAATTCGGGGGTGGCGGCCTTCGCTGCTTCCAGGCGCCGGAGTTGCAGCACGTTAGTCGTACTGCATCTGCGCCGCGTCGAGAAGAACCGGGCCTCCAAAAATTGTAGCGCAGCCGCGCTTCTCGTTCCTGCCGTCACCGCCGCGTGTTCCTCCTTCGCGCCCCTCGGATTTCAACAGTTTTGTGCATAACCCTGTGCATTTCCCGTTCCCATCGTCACGGCACGCAGAAACGATGCGCCCTTCAGCACTCTGCACTCGCAGCGATGCACTATAAAACCGGCGCGCGATGTGTTTTCCATCACAGCTCTAGCTAAGAGGTCTTGGCTAAAAGTCGTTTGCTGAAAGTCCCACGCTAAACGATTTTCGCTAAACGCTTCTCGTTCGCTTTTTGTTTTTGCTGAACGCTGTCCGCTGAACGCTGAACGCTGCTCTTACGTCGAGTACTCCGCGTTGATCCGCACATACTCCGCCGTCAGATCGCTCGTCCAGAATCGGCAACTTCCTTTGCCCACGCCCAGCGCGATGCGGATCGAATACTCCCGCCGCCCCAGATATGCGTGCGCAGCTTCCTCGTCATACTCCGGAGCGCGCCCGCCGTTCACGCAGATCGGCAGCGCGCCGAACCAAATCGTAATCTTCTCGGGATCGATCGCCACGCCCGCGTAGCCCACCGCCGCCATCAGCCGCCCCCAGTTCGGATCGGCTCCCGCCCACGCCGTCTTCACCAGCATTGAATGCGCAATCGACTTCGCCACCGTTAGCGCATCCGCATCGCTCCCCGCGCCCTCAATCACCAGCTCCACCACATGCGTCACCCCCTCGCCGTCCGCAACAATCTGTTTCGCCAGTGACGTGCACACCGCAACCAGCGCTCCCCAAAATCCCGTTTCCGCCCAGGGATCCGCGTCCGTCGCGGCGATACTCACGCCCGACGCGCCCGACGCCAGTAGCAGCACAGTGTCGTTCGTCGACGTGTCTCCGTCAATCGAAATCCGGTTGAAGCTCGTCTCTACCGCACCCCGCAGAAACCCATCCAGAGTGGCCGGGCCGATCGCCGCATCCGTGAACAAATAAACCAGCATCGTCGCGTGCAGCGCCGGCTCCATCCGCGGATGAATCATCCCCGCGCCCTTACACGCCCCCGCAACTCGCACCGTCTTCCCATCCACATCGAAGTGCGCGTGCGCCACCTTCGCCCGCGTGTCCGTCGTCAGAATCGCCTGTGCGAATCGCGAGAACCCCTCCACATCCGCCGCCAGCTCGCTCTTCACCGCCGGCAGCGCCGCCACCAGTTTTTCCCACGGCAGCGGCACGCCGATAATCCCCGTCGACGACGGAAACACCTGGTGCCCCTCGCAACCAAACGTCACCGCCGCCGCCTTGCACACCTGCTCGCACGCTGTCATTCCCACAGCGCCCGTCGCGCAGTTCGCGTTCCCCGCATTCACCGCGACCACGCGCACTCGTCCGTGGCTCCGCTCCAGATGTCTGCGCCCCACCGCGATCGGCGCGGCCTGCACCCGATTCGCCGTGAACATGGCCGCCGCGCTCGTGCCCCGATCCGCGACCGCCACGGCAAAATCCGCCTTCCCGCTCGGCTTGATGCCCGCCTTCACCGCTGCAAACTGAAATCCCCGCGGCAGCGCCTCCGAAGGAATCAAAGCAGTCTCCGTCATTTCCGCCCGCCGTCCTGCGTCGGCGCGGACATCAGCTCGACAAACTCCTGCGTAAATTTCCCCAGATCCACATCCATCTGCGCATGCACCTTCTGCACATCCGTCGCAGGCCGCATCGCGTCCGCCCAGGTGAGCGTGTTGCCGTAGCTCGGACCATGGCTCAGATCCACGTCCATATAAACCAGCTTCTCCCTCGTAATGATCGATGGATCCAGCCACGCGCACGCCGCCAGCTCGTCCCACAGGTAATAACGATCCTGCGACCACGCCGCGATATACCGCGCCGCTGGTTGCTGTGACTTGCTGATCTCCTCCACCATCGCCTGCGTGAAAGGCGCCTTGATCGAAACGTCCACCGTCGTCACGTCGATACGCGGCCAGTGCGCGCGCAGCACGATATGCGCCGCCTCCGGATCGAACCAGAAATTAAATTCGTGCCGCGGGCTCTCCGCAAATTCCGGATCGTCGGTTTGCGGATTCAGGCTTCCCCCCATCATCACGATCCCCTGAGTCAGCTCGGCGAAACCGGGATCGATGCGAATCGCCAGCGCGATATTTGTCAGCGGCCCCGCCGCATAAATCGTTACCTCGATGCGGATGCGCATGCACCTGCCGGATCAGAAAGTGCGCCGCGTCCTCGTCAATCGCCTTCGTATGCGGCGCGCCCTCCGGCATCGGCGGCACCACCTCGGGCGCGTGCATCGCGGGCCTCCCGCCCATCACGCCCGCCGTCGTACTCCCCAGTGTCAACGGCCCCTGACCCCACGCGCCCAGCCAGTCCACCTGTCCCACCAGCGGCACGTTGAGTCGCGTCTCTTCCTCCGTGCGCACCAGCGGAAACACCGCGCCCTTCGCCACCGGCACATCCGTGCGCCCGATCAGCTCCAGCATGCGCAGCGTGTGCTCCGTCTCCTCGTCGCGCCACGCATCGCCCGTCACCATCGTGATCCCCAGCACCTCGGCCCGTGGCGATTGCAGCAGCACCATCATCGCCATCTGGTTCGATCCGCCCGGCCCCGATCCGTCCTGATCGATCAGCACCAGCCGTCGTTGCGCCCCGGCCCCTTGCATCACGCAGGCCGCCACCACCGCCGCCGCTGCCAGCCGGAAGGCGCGTTTTGGAAACATCGAAGAAATCAGAGCTAAATCAGTCATGGTCGGAAGCAGCGCTATCTAATCTACCAACTTCGCGCTCTGCAATAATTCCCTTTTGACCCAGCCCGCCAAAACCGACTTCCTTCTCATGCGCGACGTCAGCGTCGCGCGCGGCGACAACGTCGTCCTTCACAACATCTCCCTCCGCATCGCCAATGGCGAACACGTCGCCATCCTCGGCCCCAATGGCTGCGGCAAATCCACGCTGATCCGCACCCTCACCTGCCAGTGCTATCCCATCGTCACACCCACCACCGAGCTCCGCCTTCTCGGTCGCGAACGCTGGGATGTCTCCCAGCTTCGCACCCACCTCGGCGTCGTCTCCGCCGAGCTCCCCGGCGAGCGCACACCCGTCACTCGCGGCCTCGACGCCGTCGTCGCCGGATTCTTTTCCGCCTCCACCCTCTGGCCCAATCTCCACGTCACGCCGGAAATGCGCACCTGCGCCCACCAGACCCTCCAGCTCATGCAGGCCACGCATCTCGAAGCCAAACTCGTCGGCGAAATGTCCGCCGGCGAGCAGCGCCGCATCATGATCGCCCGCGCCCTCGTCCACCAGCCCGAAATGCTTCTCCTCGACGAACCCTCCAACGCCCTCGACCTCGCCGCTCAGCGCGAACTCCGCGAAGCCCTGCGCAACGTGGCGCAAAAAGGCACCGGCATCCTCATGGTCACCCACCACCTTGCCGACATCCTCCCTGAAATCGACCGCGTCATCCTGATGAAAGACGGCCGCATCTTCGCCGACGGCCCCAAGAGGGAACTGCTCACCCCGGAAAAACTCCGCGCCCTCTTCGGCGTCGACGTTACCCTCGTTGAGCACGACGGCTCCTGGCACTCCTGGTAGCGCCCGAAAGCTTGAGCCCCTGAGTACCACCCCTTGCCCGCTCCCCCATTCCCGCGTTAACGTATCCGTACACGGGAAAGGAGGATGATCCAGCGAATGAAAAATTCTGATGGTAGTAGTTGCAGGAACCTGCGTGAGGTGACTGAGGCTTAGAGCCGCTCCTGGCTCGAGAATTAAGTCCTGGCGTACAACCGCCGAGGCCTCTCCGCAAGCGGGAGCGCCTCAGGTCAATCTCAACAGCTCACCGGTGATCAAGGCCCGCATGCTCATTCTGGCTGCGGGCCTTTCACATTTTCGGCCCTTCTCAGTCGCTTACGACCATGGTAAAATGACCATAGTCATATCGAGGAACCCGATGAAAACCATGGGCGCCGGAGCCTTCAAGGCAAAATGCCTCTCCGCGATGACCGACGTGCACAATGGGAACGGAGAGATCATGGTTACCAAACGCGGCAAACCCTTCGTCAAGATCGTTCCCGTCAAACCCGCGGAGCCCGAGAGCATCTTCGGCTTCCTGAAGGGCAAGGTGAAGGTTGTCGGCGATATCGTTTCACCGATCGTCGAACCCTGGGAATGGGACGAGGATATCTTTCCCCCTGGCACCCCCGAACGGGCAGAATTCGAGCGCAATAAGAGAAAGTCTCCCGCTGGGGCGGCGGTAAAGGGCGCACTGAGAAAGCGGAAGTGATCGTTCTCGACACTCACGTAGTCATCTGGCTCGGAGAAAACCCGGGCCATCTGTCGCCAGCCGCCACGCGTGCCATTGAAGAACTGGCCAGTACCGGCCAAAGGCCAGCCATTTCCGGGCAATCGCTCTACGAGATCGCACGGGCAGTATCGCGAGGAAGAATTCAGTCAACGCTGCCCCTCGAAGATCTGCTTGCCACCATCGAACGTAAATTCACCATCCGCCCCCTCACCTCACTGATCGCCCTCGTTGCCGCCCAGCTCCCCGCCAACTTTCCCTCTGATCCCTTCGACCGCATCATTGCCGCCACCGCTATCGTCGAACGCGTTCCCCTCGTCACCGCCGACCAGCACATCCGCCGCTCCCGCGCCGTCCGCACCCTCTGGTAGCCCCGCCGCTCCTCCGCCCCCGGTTCTACAATGTTCTCCATGGAACCCCTCGTCATCGCCGGCAAAGCTTTTCAGTCCCGCCTCATCGTCGGCACCGGCAAATACCGCAACGGCCAGGAAACCCAGGCCGCCCTTGAAGCCTCCGGCGCTGAGATGGTCACCGTCGCCGTCCGCCGCGTCAATCTCGACCGCTCCACCGAATCCCTGCTCGACTTCATTGACCCGCGCCGCTACTTCCTCCTCCCCAACACTGCCGGCTGCTACACCGCCGACGAAGCCATCCGAGCCGCGCGTCTCGCCCGCGAAGTTGGCCTCTCCGACTGGGTCAAGATTGAAGTCATCGGCGACCAGGCCACTCTCTATCCCGACGTCCAGGCCACGCTCGAAGCCACCCGCACCCTCGTCAAAGAAGGATTCACCGTCCTCCCCTACACTTCCGACGACGTCGTCTTCGCCCATCGCCTCGTCGACGCGGGAGCCGCAGCCGTCATGCCACTCGCCGCCCCCATCGGCTCCGGACTCGGCATTCAGAATCGCGCGACCCTCCAGATCCTCCGCGAAAAAATCACCGCCGTCCCCCTCATCGTCGACGCTGGAGTCGGCACCGCCTCCGACGCCGCCCTCGCCATGGAACTGGGCGCCGACGGCGTCCTCATGAACACCGCCATCGCCGCCGCCGCCAACCCCATCCTCATGGCAGAAGCCATGCAGCACGCCGTCCTCGCCGGACGCCAGGCCTGGCTCGCCGGCCGCATGCCCCGCAAACTCTACGCCACCGCCAGCTCCCCTCTCGAAGGTGTCTCGAAGGTCAGCCTGTAGTCGGCCTTTTCAGAATTCGATCCTTCCCTGGAAAGCAATCATGCGTGGCGAACTGTCTCCACCCAGGCCGACGCCCAGCAATCCCGTTGGCGGCGAAATTGTGCTCGTCAGCGCGCCAAAACCCGTCTGCGTTGCCGGGTCTCCCGGAGCGCCGGCCTGATTGTCGCTCGGCAAAGCGAAATTAGGATGGTTAAAAACATTGAAGAACTGCGCATCGAACCGAAACGTCACGCGTTCCGTGATCGGAGTCCTCTTGGTCAGGTAAATTTCCGAATACGTGAAGTGTGGGCCGCGATATTGATTGCGCCCTGAGTCGCCAAACTGGCAATCGCCCACCGAATCCCCGCCCGCACACGCGCCGGTGCTGGGATCGACCGTTGAAGCAAAGGCCTCGGGATTCAACCACTGGCGCGACCCCGTCTGCGTCACGCCTTCAATCGCCGACTTGCGATACAGCCCAACCCCCGGAACACGATTGGCGTACTGCGGCCCGCTTCCCTGAAAAATGCCATTGTTATTCGCCGCGTACGGGGCGCTCACCACGCTGAACGGCAAGCCGCTGTGCAGGAACGCGGTCTCCGAATACTCCCATCCCCCGAACGCGCGACCCAGTAGTGCGTGCCTTGAATGAAACGGTATTGTGTAAACGCCGAACGCCGACAGATTGTGGCGGACGTCGTAATCGCAGTTCCCGTACTCCCTGCGCAGATTGCCCGGCAGCGGCGACAGGATGCCGAGGCTGGAAAACGGCAACAATCCGCCGTTCGAGACCTCATCCAGACAATGGCTGTACGTGTAGTTGCCGCGCACCGTCAGGTCGCGCCATTGCTTCGTCGCGCTGCTCTGCACGCCGGTGTAATTGCTGCTCGCGTCCGTGCGAAATTCGTTCACGCTCCCGAAGCGCGGATCGAGCGGCCGTCCATACGGGAACGGCGCAAAACACCCCTGGCATACAGTCTGATATCCATTTAATTGGACTTGATACGGCTCATGCACCGCGCGCGTCCCCACATAATCCACGCGCAGCGAGCCGTGCGCACCCAGCGCCCGCTCCGCACCAAGACTCCATTCCAGGAAGTATGGCGTCTTCAGCGTGCCGCTGGGAAACGTGTTCAGGTTCACTGCCAGCGGACAAATCGCACTCCCCGCATTCACACCCGTGCACGGCGCGCCGTCCGACGCAAATTCCGCGCGAAACGCCTCATTGGCCTGCGCCGTCGCATCCACCGCGCTGCCCGGAACTCCCGGTGCGATCCCCACTCCGCCCACCTGCCCATGAATCCCGCCCACAAAAACCGGCGCGTACGGCGGATTCGCCGCCTCGAGATCCGCAATCTCTGCGGGAATAATGTCGTTGAACACGCCCCCACCCGCATGCAGCGCCAGCTTGTCCGATGCCTTGAACGCTGCCGACGCGCGCGGCTGCCAGTTGATCGCTGGTGTCGCTGGAAACAGCTGCCGCACCCTGGTCAGCACAACCTGGTTCAGCGGCTGATCGACATCGTGTGGAATGTCGAGAAACGACCCCGCCGGCCGCGCAAACAGCCTGTGCTGATTCACCGGATTCGTATTCCAGGTCGCGCGCAGCCCCGCTATCAGCGTCCATCGCGCTCCCGCCTTCACCGTATCCATTCCATACAGATCGAGATTGCCGAGCGCGATGCGCTCTTTCTGCGTCACAGGAAACTCCGCCGTCGCGGTGGACGCCGCTCCATAGGTGAACTGGGCAAGATCGGTATACGTCGCCAGCGGCACCACCCCTTCGCCCAGATCGTAATCGCTGATGTCCAGCCGCCGTGAGTTATCGCCAAACTTGAACGTGCTCCGCCCGCGCGTCCACACCAGGTTGTCGTTGACCTGCCACTGCGTCACTTTGCGCCCCTGCGTATACGTCTGGTCGTTTCCGCCAATCGTTGTGAATGGCGCAGCGGAGCTTCCTCCGGCCAGCACGATGGGAAACGTCGCGAGCACCTGCGCATAGTTGTTCGGAAGAAACAGGCTCGAATACCAGCTCGCGCCCGGATTGAACTGGTTCACCAGCGTCGATGAAAAAACGTGCGTGTATCCCGCCACCAGTGTCCTCTGCGGCTGCGGAGAATACGAGTTGAAGATCGGATTGATCGGATCCGTGTACGCTGCCTGCAGCCCCGTGTCCTGCTGGAACCGATACCACACGCTGTCCTTCGCATTGATCGTGTGATCGATCTTCACCACGATCAGGTTCTCGCTGTCGCCATTGTTCATGGACTGCGTGCGGATGTTCGCGCACCCGCTGCCGTTGAAAAGATTCGATGTCGATTGCGTTCCCGGCAGAAGCGTGCCATTCGCATCCAGTGGGCACGACAGCACCGGAGTCGGCGTCCCCGCCGTGCTGCGATAAAGCCCGAACATCTTCTCGTAGAACCCCACTTCCCCCGGTTCCGGCGGCAGCGTCGTCCCATTCGTCGGATCCGTTCCTCCCACCGGCAATTGCCCCAGCACATATTGCTGATACGCCGGCGACGCCAGCGTCGTCCGCACCACCAGCGGCAGCGCGATCCGAATCCCCTCGTAATGCCCAAAGAAGAAAAGCTTGTCCCTGCGAATCGGACCCCCGACGCTGATCCCGAATTCATTTACCGTCGACCGCGGCTTCTGCGCGATGTTCCCCGGCGTGTCGTTCGCGTGCAAAAAGTAGTTTGTGGCATTGAGCAGCGATCCATTCCATATCTCGTATGCGTCTCCATGAAACTGATTCGACCCCGACTTGGTGAAATAGTTCACCTGCGAAGCCCCATACCGCCCCTGATCCACGGCGTAGGAGTTGGTGTTCACCGTCGCATCCTGCAGCGCGTCCAGTCCGATCACGAGATTCGTGGAAAGCCCGATGTTGAGCCCCAGAAAAGGATCATTCGAATCGAAACCGTCCAGGATGTAGCCGTTCGACGTGGCCGGCAGCCCGTTGAACTCCACGTTGCCGTATCCACCCGCCGCTTTGGCATCATTCGACGAGCCCGCGGTATTCATCAGCGCGCCCTCCGCGAACTGCGCAACATACGTCAGGTCCTGCCCAGGATTCGGCAGGCTGCTGATCGTCTTCGCCTCGATCGTGGTCGACGTGTTGGGATTCTCCAGGCTCAGCAGCCCCGTCTGCGTCGTCACCTCGATCGACTGCGAAGCCACCGCCGGATACAACCGGAAGTTCACCGTCATCGTCTGTCCTACCGCAACCGTCGCGGGTTGCGACCTGCCGGGAGCAAAGCTCGCTGCCTCAACTTCAATTCTGTACGTTCCCGGATTCACCTGGGCAAACAGATACCGCCCGTCGCCATCGCTCCGCGCCTCGCGCAGCGCTCCGGTATTCACGTCCGTCGCCTTCACCTCCGCCCCTCGGATCACAGCGCCCGTAGCATCCGCAACGTTGCCGGCGAGTGCGCTGCTGGTGCCGCTCTGCGCCCATGCCCAATTAACTGTGGTTAACAGCGCAAGACCCGCGAGGATCGTCACAACTCGGATTCGCATGAAAAACGCCATCTCGATCGATTCCAGATGTTGGGGTGAGTCCGGCCTGGCAGTGACTTCCTGCGGGCTCTATTTAGGCATGCCTAATGATTTAGGTTCGCCTAAATCGGCAAAAGTGTCAAACTGTTCCTGAGAACCGGCCCATGCCAGCCCGCCGCAAACCCGCAGCCAGCTCCGAATCCGTCGACAACTACCTCAAGGCCATCCTCGCCCTCAGCGGCCCCGAAGACCGCCGCGTGGCCAGCTCCTCCCTTGCCGCCCGCCTCGGCGTTGCCCCCGCCTCCGTCACCAACATGCTGCAGAAGCTCGCCGCCTCTCCGTCCCCCCTCGTCGAGTACGAACGCCACCATGGCGTGCTGCTCTCCCCTGCGGGCAACCGCCGCGCCCTCGAGGTCCTCCGTCATCACCGGCTCATCGAAACCTTCCTCTATGAGCTCCTCGATTACCCCATCGAGGAAGTCCACGCCGAAGCCGAGCGCCTCGAGCACTTCATCTCCGAGCGCTTCGAGGAACGCATTGCCGCCAAACTCGGCCATCCCAGGTTTGATCCCCACGGCCACTGCATCCCCGCCACGGACGGCAAAATGCCAAAGCAAAAATCAGTTTCTCTAACTGAGGTCGAGGAGGAAGGCGCCTTCGTCGTCGATAGCGTTTCCGACTGGGATGCCCCGCTCCTGAAGCGCCTTAAGGCCCACGGCATCGCCCCCGGGGTCCGCCTGCGCACGAAACATCGCACTCCCGACGACGACTACGCCGTCACCCTCGGCAATTCCTCAAAGGTTCTCCGTCTCTCTCCTGACGCCGCCAGAGCCATTCGAATCTCCTCCACCCATTAGGTGTCCCATCCTGGTCACGCCATGCGTCACAATCCCTTCTTCCTCGCCCCGCGCCTGCGATAAACTGGCCCGTAGAAAATTTCACTCGATCCGCTGCTTCTCTCTGAGGGTCCCTGTATGCGTGTCTGCGGCATCGACTGCGGAACCGAAACCACCGGTTACGGCGTCGTCGAGTGGGACGACCACTCCCCCAACTCCAGCCGCGCCCCCCACCTCGTCTCCCTCGCCTCCGGCGGCATCTGCCCTCCCAAAAAATTCCTGCTCCCCGAACGCCTCGCCTTCATCTACGCCGAGCTCATCGCCCTCTTCGAGCATCACCGCCCCAACATCGTCGCCGTTGAAGAAGTCTTCTACTCCGTCAACGCGCGCTCCGCCATTCGCCTTGGCCACGTCCGCGGAGTCGCCCTGTTAGCCGCGGCCACCGCCGGCCTTCCCATCGCCGAGTACGCACCCCTCACCATCAAATCCACCGTCACCGGCTACGGTCTCGCCGCCAAAAATCAGGTGCAGTTCATGGTTGCGCGTCTGCTCGCGCTGCCTGCAGCGCCCCAGCCCGCCGATGCCGCCGACGCCCTCGCCATCGCCATTTGTCACATCCACCACGCTCAGACCCTGGCCCTCCAGGAGGCTCGCGCGGTCTAGCTATGCGTATCTACCCGGCCCCATTGATGCTGTTGCTCGCTCTACTCGCCCCTCCGCTCTCGGCCCAAACTTCTCTCACCGCCGCGCACATTACCTACACCTTCGAGCACCCCCAGCTCCAGCCCTCGCGCTTCACCATCTCCATTGACGAAACCGGCGCAGGACGCTTCACCTCTCAGCCCGGCCCCGCTCCCACCGACGCCACCGACGGCGTCTTTCCCACACCGCTCGATCGCCCCATCGTCCTCGACGACTCCCTCCGCGCTAACCTCTTCCGCTACGCCCGCAGCCACAACTTCTTCGCGACTCGCTGCTCCACCACCCAGACCTCCCTCGCCTTCACCGGAAACAAAACCCTTGCCTACTCCGGACCCGACGGCAGCGGCTCCTGCACCTTCGTCTGGGCCGGCGACCCGGCGCTCCAGCGCATTGCCGATCAACTCGGCGCCGTCGCTTTCACCATCGAGGAGGGCCGCCGCCTCGCCCTTGAGGTGCAGCACGACCGCCTTGGCCTCGACGCCGAACTCGAATCTCTTCAGGACGCCGTCAAAGACCACCGCGCCCTGGACCTCCCCAACATCGCCCCCCAGCTCCAAACCATTACCCAGGATCAGCAGGTCATGGACCGCGCCCGCAAACGCGCCCAGGCCCTCCTCTCCCACTCCGAAACCACCACGAAACGCAACTAGTGTCGTGCCCCCCATAAGCTGGTTCAGTCCACCTGGTTCGCTCCGGAATTTTTCCTTAGTGGCACTGCCCCCGGGGCGCGCCTTCACATCAAAAAAGCACCACCGCACCACCCGGCCAGGTTCACCCACAGTCCGCGAAAACCAAAACTCGACCCCGCTGCACCCGGCCAGGTTCACCCTCAGTCCGCGAAAACCAAAACCCCGCTGCGCGCAGCCAGGTTCACCCCACAGCAAGCAGCGTAGCCTCACATCGCGTGCTCCCGCATAACTAAATGCCGGACTCCAACTCCTAAGTACTGTCCATGAACCAAAACGGGAACGCCACCCCGACCCCTCTCCTGCGGCCCGGCGCGATCCCGCTACAGCTTCCTCACCCCGCCATCAATCGCCTTGTCAACCGCGCCCGCACCCGCGAATGAAGGCCCGGGAACGCCGTAATGAGTTTTCTATCAGGTGATCTCCATAGCCGCTCCCTGGACGGCCTTTTCCTCTTCGACAGCAGGCATGCTGGTGCTCCCCCGAATCGATTGGGCCCGACTTTACAGTCCGCGAAAACCAAAACTCCGCTCCACCGGCCAGGTTCACCCCACCGTCTGCGAAAACCGAAACCAAAACTCCGCTCCACCAGGTTCACCCCACAGCAAGCAGCGTAGTCTCGCGCCGTGTGCTTCCGCATAACCAAAATCGCGGACTCCAACTCCTAAGTACTGTCCATGAACCAAAACGGGAACCTAACTCCTGTCCCGCTTTTTGTGGGCAGCCGGCCCATGTCTCGACTCGGAGACCGAGGATTGCGCGAACCTCCGCCCTGGACTCCCGACCCTGCCATCAATCGCCTTGCGGACCCCGCCCACACCAGCGAGCAAGGGCACGGGATCGCCGCGATGCGTTTCGCATCAGGGCACGACCCCACAGTCTGCGAAACCAAAACCTCCGCTGCCGCCCGGCCAGGTTCACCCCACAGCAAGCAGCGTAGCCTCGCACCGTATGCTCCCGCATATCTAAATGCCGGACTCCAACTCCTAAGTACTGTCCATGAACCAAAACGGGACCGCCACTCCGGCCCCTGCTCTGCGCCCGGCGCGACGCGCCCGCTCCAGCCTCCGGACCCCGCCATCAAATCGCCTCGCGAATCGCTTCCGTCGCGAACAACGGCCCGGATCGCCGTGATAAATTTTGTATTCGCACACGACTTCAGAGCCTGCGAAACCCGCCGCCGCCCAGATTCATCTCCCAGCCTGCGAAAACCAAACCCACCCCCCCCGCTGCCGCCGCCAGGTTCACCCCACAGCAAGCAGCGTAGCCTCGCACCGTATGCTCCCGCATATCTAAATGCCCGACTACAACTCCCAAGTACTGTCCATGAACCAAAACGGGAACGCCGCTCCTGTGGCCCGTCGTGAACCCCCGCTCCAGCCTCCTGACCCCGCCCTGCAAACCGCGCCCCACCAGCGAACAACCGTCCCAGATCGCCACGGTGAGGTTCATATCAGCGCCCAACTCCAGTCAAGCCGTTCCAGGCAAAATAAACCGGGCTTCAGCCCCTGCGCGCCGCTCTTCCAACCCCTCACCCCCAAAACCGCCCAAACAAGCCATTCCCCCACCCTCCCAATCATGCGAAAATAAGTCGAAACTTAAAGCGACCCTCGCACGTTAATTTAATTAGGTGCAGAGGTCGTTTGGGCCACAGCGCCTTCACCCAGGGCTCGGGGCGGCAGGGATTCCGGCGCGGCGCATCGTTCGCCCGCACCCACCGGTTCCACCTCACCACGAACCGCGGAAGACGCGATAAGGAGGTGCCGTCATGGGGCGCCACTCTCAGGTTCACCGCAGCAAGTCCTCCCTGATTCTCTTCGCCACCTGTGCTTTTCTGCTGACCGCGTTCACCGCGCGTGCCCAGGACACCACCCCTCCTCCTCCGCCTCCCGATCAACAGGCCACCCCTCCTGAAACCCAGGGGCAAAGCCAGGTTCGCGCCGTCCGCATCAGCGACGTCGAAGGCCAGGTCCAGATTCTCCAGGGCGATCAGGTCGCCTTTGATCAGGCCCAGCCCAATATGCCCGCCGTTGAGGGCATGCGCTTCGTCGCCGGCGACAACGGCCGCCTCGAAATCGAGTTTGAAGATGGCAGCGTCGCCCGCCTCACCCCCGACAGCTCCATCCGCCTCACCCAGCTCCGCCGCAACGCTGACGGCAGCACCGTCACCCAAATTGACGCCCTCACCGGCCTCAGCTACTACGAACTCAACGGCCGCGGTGGCGAGTACAGCGTCCACTTCGGCGGCGATGCCGCAACCCCCGTGCAGAGTGCCGTCTTCCGCGTCGCCCTCGATGCCGCCCCTTCACAGCTCGCCGTCATGCACGGTGCTGTTCATGTCGATGACGGCCAGGGCCTCTCCCTCGACGTTCATCCCAGCCAGACCTTCCAGACTGATCCCCAGCAGCCCGGTGAATTCACCGTCGCCCAAAACGTCTCTGCCGATTCCTGGGATCAGTGGAACTCCGACCGCGATCAATCCCTCTCCCAGCTCGAAACCAACCAGACCACCGCCCGCGCCAGTTCCGGCAATCCTGACAACCCCGCCTGGAATGACCTCGACTATTACGGCAGCTGGTATAACCTTCCCGGCTACGGCCAGGTCTGGTCGCCCTCCGGCGTCTCCGCCTCCTGGGATCCCTTTGGCGTCGGCGCCTGGGGTTATTACAGCGGCATCGGGTATAGCTGGATTTCCGGCTACCCCTGGGGCTGGTGGCCCTATCACTGCGGCGCATGGGACTTCCTCGACGGCTACGGCTGGGTTTGGGTTCCCGGCAACTGCGGCTACGGCTTCTATGGAAACGGCTGGTATCCCTACGCCACCGTCTGGCGCGTTCCTCAGGGCTATATTCCTCCGCTTCGTCCCCACGGCGCACCGATTCACCATCCCGGCGGGCCGCGTCCGGTGGGCGGCGCGCATCCTGAGAACCTCATCGCCGTCAATCGCGGTTCCCAGTTCTCTGCGCCCTTCCATTTCGAAAATGGAGCCCGGCCTCAGCCTCGTCCGCTGACCTTCGATGGCAAGTCCATCGCGCCCATCGACCCCGGCATTCACCCTCTCCAGCGCGGCCCCATGGGAGAAAGCTTCACCACCGCCCTGGTCCGTACTCATCCTGAAATGGGGCCTTCCGTCGGTCTGCGTTCCAACCCCGGCGGCAACGGCTTCCGTAGTCCCTACACGCCCGCCATCGTGGGAAGCCGCACCTTCGGCGCGCCGCCTTCCTTCAGTGCTCCGCGTGCGAGCGGCTTTTCTTCCGCTGGCGCCAGTCACGGCTCCTTCAGCAGCAGCGCAGGTGCGTCGCATGGAAGCTCCGGTGGCGGCAGCTTCAGCAGTGGCGGCAGCCACGCCGGCGGCGGCAGCGTCGGAGGCGGTGCCGTAAGCGCTCCAGCTGCCAGCAGTTCCGGCGGCGGCGGAGCCCACCACTAGAACGGGGCTCATAGAGTGTGGACCATGCGTCGTTCGCTCTCGCTGTTAACACCGCTCTTGGTTCTTCTGTCTGGCTTATTGCCTCCGCTCCATGGCCAATCCTCGTCGTCCCTTCCCGGATGCGAAGTCAGTCCAGACGTTCAGAGCGTGCTCGACCGGGAACTGGATCCGAAGCTGCTGGACCGAATGCCCTTTGCCGATCGTTTTCCGCTCGAACGCAACACCCTGGAAGCACTGATATCCAAATATCCCCGAGACCTTGAGCCGTACACCCGGTTGCGAGACCTCTTCTTTCGATTCTCTCCGAAGGAGTATGCGGACCTGCGCGACCGCTGGATCAAAATGGGGAGGGAGCACCCGGACGATCCGTTAGCTCTTCTGCTGGCCAGCGAGGTGCTCAACAGGGTCGATACACCGGAGAGCATTCGCCTGCTGCAGTCGGCCAGGGTGCAGGCTCCGGAGTTTCCCTGGGCAGCGCGCGACCTGGCCGCTATCTACTCCGATGGAAAACGTGCGGACCCGGCCAAAGCGAAGGAGAATATCGACGCATTTTTTGCGATTTGCCCTGCGTCCTCCGATCCGTATGCGCAATATTTGCTTCCCGGGGCAGATCCCTTGTTGCAGCCGAAGGTAGAAGCTGCCAGGGACGTAGCGCTGCGGACGAAGCTTGAAAAAGAAACCGATCCGAAGCAGTTGAAGAGCTACAGCACTCTGTGGACTCTTGAGTTCCAGATACGCAAACCCCAGGAATACGACGCGGAGCGCCACCAGATTGCCCAGGACCTGGCGAGGATCGAGAAGATCCATCCCAAAGGAGATGCGGAGTGGCAGGCTCTGCTGATTGACGGTTACCAGCACAGCGGTGCTCCCAGGGAAAAGATCGCAGCACTGGAGGACAAGCTGATCGCGGAATATCCTCACTCCAATCAGGCGTACCACATTGTCAGCGACCGATGGGATAAAGCTCACCCGGAGCCCCAGGACCAGAGGGATGCCGCCGCGTGGGATCGACATCGGAAGGAATATGCGCAGGCTTTGCAGGGATGGATTCGCGACTATCCCGACGACAGCTATCTGCAGCGCAACGCCTGGTTCAAGGCGTTGCAGATCGGTACGATTCCGGAAACAGACCCCATCGCAGCGGTGGATGCCTTTCTGCGCGCGATGGAGACCTGGGAGGGGCCAAGCTGGGGCTGGTACTACCTCCAGGCAGCTGGAGTTCTGGTAGACCGGGGCCGGGAACCGGACCGGGCCATCGACCTGATGAAACAGGCGACGTCAAGCTCTAAGAACAATTGGCCGATCTTCGCAATCAGTGACGATCTTACCGATGAGCAGAGGAAGGAGAGGCGCGACGAGCAGTTGCAATCGGAGCAGGACATCAATGGGTGGATGCTGAAGGCGGCCATCCAGGCAGACAAGCCGGAAATCGCGGCGGAGTTGCGCGCTGCGGTGGAAGCCCCGCCGCCGGAAAATAAGAAGTTGCTCGAGGGATACTGGACCAATCGAGCGCGCTTTGCGCTGTTAACCGGCAAGAGGATCGACGCGCTTGCCTGGTATCAAATGGCGTTGCAGACCCGGCTGGAGCCTCCCAGGCCCTTCGAGGGCAGGGTTCGTGACGATTTAGCCGATGAAGCCCATGCGCTGTGGAAACAGCAGGGCGGAACAGAGACGGCCTGGGAGACCTGGAGCAGGATTCCGGCCGCGGATAAGACCATCCTGGCCGCGGGACCGTGGGAGAAGCCGAATAAATCCCTCCCCGCCTTCGAGCTGACTGACCTTGCAGGAAAGACGTGGCGGCTGAAAGAGCTAAATGGCAAGGCGGTGCTGATCGACGTGTGGGCCACGTGGTGCGAGGGGTGCCTGATGGAGCTGCCGAATCTGGAGAAGCTTTATGAGCAGGTGAAGAACCGTAATGATATCCAGATCTTGACCTTCGTCTCCGACGACGACCCCGGAGTGGTTGGACCGTTTCTCAAGGAAAAGGGCTATACGTTCCCCGTGTTGCCGATCGTGAACGACGGAGCCATCGATGACGCAATGAATCTGCCGGGCGGGGGTATTCCGCAGACCTGGATCCTGGACCGCAGCGGGACATCGGTGTGGTGGCGCCTCGGCTACGACCCGGGAGACTATGGTGACTTTTCCAGGGATATGCTCACCCGTCTGGGCGTCGTGGCTGCGAACCAATAAGCGACGAGCCCGGCGTGGCGGTTTCTTCCCTCCGCCGCCCGTTCCCGCCTGTATGTCGATACACCGGGGCTGCGTTCCTGTCTTTACCCAATCCCCACCCAATCCAGCACCGCGCCGATATGCGCCGCCGTCGTATTGATGTACGTCACCCCGGCATATTTGAAGCAGACCTGCGTCGAAAGCCCCGGAAACGCCAGCGGCAGATCGTTGCACGCCAGGCACACCGCGGGATCGCCCTCGAAACGCCAGCTCGCCTTCACGATGCGGCCCATCTTCACCGCCGCGCCCTTCACCCTCCCGCGCTGCAGTTCCTCAATCAGCGTATTCGTCTTCCCGCGCGCAACCTCGCCGCTAGGCGCCGCCAGCTCCACTCCGTGCTTCGCGAACGCTTCCGGGAACTTTGCCGACCGCATCGCCAGCGGCGTTCCCAGCAGCAGCACTTGCCACGCTCCAAGCCGCGCACACTCTTTGGCCGTCGCATCCAAAATGCTGATCACCGGAATCCGCAGCCCCCGCACCATAGCCTCGAATCGGTGATGCAGCGTGTTGCACGCCACCAGCGCCACCTCCGCGCCCGCCGCCTCCAGCCGCAAAAGAGCGCTTCGGTTGTACTCGTCGAACCGCCGCCACGATGTCTCGTCCTTATCGTTGCCCAGCAGCGCCAGAGCTCTCGCCAGATCCAGCGACTCAATCACAATCTCCGGTGTCGAGGGCGTTCCCGGCAGCTTTCTCGCCCGATGCCAGGCGTTGGCGCGTCGGCAAATCTCTGTGTAATACTCCACCGTCGATCGCCAGCCTACCCCACCCACGATCCCGATTTTCTTCATCCCCGTCCTGTCGTGCTTATCCGGGCTCGAACATCTCCACAATCTTCTGCGAGCTCGTCGCTCTCTTTGCGAATCCGAACGTCCCCCGCTCCTTCAGCTCCTTCGCCGCACTCAGAAACGCCCCCAGCGCCATCCGGCACAGCCCACTGCCCACGCTCACCCGCCGTACCCCCATCTCCGACAGCTCTTCCAGGCTGAGCGCCGGCCCCGCAGCGCCGAGCCCCATCAATACATTCACCGGCCGATCCACCGAACGAATCAACGCCCCAATCTCTTCCTTCGTCGTCAGCCCCGGCGCATACAAAACGTCCGCCCCCGCCTCCTGGTACGTCCGCAGTCGATGAATCGTGTCCTTCAAATCCGTCCGCCCGTACAGGTAGTTTTCCGCGCGCGCCGTCAGCGTGAACCGAAACGGCAGCGACCGCGCCGCCTCCGCCGCTGCCTCGATCCGCTCGATCGCCAGCTCAAGCGGATAAATGGGCTCATCCAGTCGCCCTGTCGCATCTTCAATCGACCCTCCTGCCAGTCCCGCCTCCGCTGCCATGCGGATCGTCTCCGCTACCATTTCCGGGCTATCCCCAAACCCGTTTTCCAGATCCGCGCTCACCGGCAACTCCGTCGCCGCCGCGATCGCCGCCACGTTGGCCAGCGTTCGCTCCCGCCCTACCAGTCCATCCTTCAACCCCAGCGTGAACGCATTCCCCGCACTCGTGGTCGCCAGTGCCTCGAATCCCAGGTGCGTCAGCATCCGCGCCGTCCCGGCATCCCAGGGGTTGGGAATGATGAAGGCCTGGCTTCTTTCATGTAATGAACGGAATTCGTCGCCTTTTTCCTTTTGCGATCGCAACATTATTGGCTCCTTTCCCGCGACGCCGCCGGAATGGTGAAAGTTTCCTCGACTGTTTCCAGAAAGCTCCGCTCTTCGCGCAGAATCAGCCGCTTCGTCTCCGCCATCGCGAAGTTTTCCCGCGCCTCGGCGTCGTCTCTCAGCCGCGTTCGGTACGCCTCATATGCCGCAAGGCTCTCGAACGCGATCAGCCCCCACGCGATGTCGTTCGTCCCCTCATGCGGCAGAAAGTACCCCACCAGATGCCCGCCGCACCGCGGAATGATCCGTCCCCAGTTCTCCGCATACTTCCGGAACGTCTCTTTCTGAAACGGATCGATCTGATACCGGATAAAACACGTGAGTCTCATCTCGCCCTCCTCCTCCCTTGATTAGCAGCCACCGCCACCAATCCCGCCATAGCCACATTTCCGCCACAGAACGGGCAAGTCCTCCCCCGTCGCCCCGAACAGCAGGGCCCGGCGCGTGATCCTGGCTGCACCCATGCCACCAGCATGGCTCTTGCCGCGCACCCATACTTCGTTTACGGTGAAACAATGGAATTAGAAGTGCAGCGAGCCGCGTCCGCGGAAAAACGCCGAGCCTCAGCCCCGAAACTGCCCTCCGTACTCTCCGCCGATCACCGCCCCGACGCCGCCGTCTCCTCCATCGCCGCCGCCATCGGCGAGCCCGCCCGCACCCGCATGCTCTACTCCCTCATGGACGGCCACGCCCGCACCGGCACCGAACTCGCCATCGTCGCGGAAGTCTCCCCCTCCACCGCCAGCGTCCACCTCAGCCGCCTCAAGTCGGAGAACCTCGTCCGCGTCCACGTCCAGGGCCGCCATCGCTACTACGCGCTCGCCTCCCCCAACGTCGCCCGCGCCCTCGAGCGCCTCAGCGTCCTCGCCGGCGGCGCTCCCCGCCCCTTCGTCCCCCGCACCCCCGAGCCTCTCCGCGCCGCCCGCTCCTGTTACGACCACATGGCCGGAGCCATCGCCGTCTCCCTCCACGACCGTTTCCTTCAAGCGCGCTGGATCGAGCCCCTCCGCCGACCCTCCACGCCCCGCTTCTCCACACCCCGCTCCGCCGCTTCCGCCCACGCCGCACCCCGCCTCGCCGCGCCCCGTCTCGCCGCCTACGACCTCACCCCCGAAGGAACCCGCGCCCTCCAGGCCCTGGGCCTTGACCTCGAAGCCGCCCGCGCCCAGCGCCGCCGTTTCGCCTACGCCTGTCTGGACTGGAGCGAGCGCCGTCCCCACATGGGCGGCGCCCTCGGAGCCGCCTTACTCAACCTTGCCCTCTCCCGCCAATGGCTCGCCCGCGAATACGACAGCCGAGCCCTCTTCATCACCCGCCTCGGCCGCCGCGAACTCCAAGCCCGCTTCGGCCTCGACCTCTAAGCTCCGCCCATCGACCGCGACGGACGCATCGCCTTCTCCCACGCCGACATTGGTCGACCGAAGCAGATTTGAAGCCGCCATCCAGCAGTTCCTGCGCCAAGCGGAGCATGGCCAAGTTCTCGCTGTGGAATGCTGCATAGTGCATCAAAGTGCTGCAAAGTGCTCCGAAAGTGTCATACTGGGAGAGGCATGGCCGCCCAGATCAAATCCGGAACCTCGAAAAATCGGCTGTCCGTCTCGCTCACCGATTCAGAGCTAAATGAGCTACTCTCGCTCAAAGACCGGCACCACGTTTCGTTGGCGTGGCTAGGTCGGCAAGCCATCTTGGAATTCATTGCAAAGTACCGTGAAGAGCACATGCAACTGCCGTTGAAGCTGACGATGCGGAGCATCCATGACCGCTCCTAAAAATCTCACCGCCATAGACCTCTTTTGTGGCGCGGGCGGGTTGTCTGAAGGATTCAGGCAAGCGGGTTTCCACGTGCTTGCGGGCCAGGACTTTGATGCAACAGCGGGCGCGACCTTTGAGGCTACGCATCACGAGGCGAAGTTCATTCCCGGTCCGATTCAGGAAGTCACCGCCTCACAGCTCCTCCGCGCCACTGGCTTAAAGCGCGGTGAAGTGGATGTGCTTGTCGGGGGTCCGCCGTGTCAAGGCTATTCGGTTTACAACCATCAACGAGGCGCAGACGATCCCCGCGCGGGTCTGTTCCGAGAGTACCTGCGAATCGTAGAAGGTCTGCAGCCAAAGTGGCTCGTGATGGAAAACGTCACCGGAATCACGTCAATTTCCGGCGGCGCGATAGTGCGCGAGATTGAGCGCGGAATGGCCAAGCTGGGGTATCGCGCTCGGATGAAGATATTGAGGGCTGAAGAATTCGGTGTTCCTCAAGAGCGACGGCGCATTTTTTTCATCGCGACCCGAATCTCCAGTCCCATTCTCTTTCCCCGCCCAACGCACGGATCCGGTTTGGCGGATTTCGTAACCATCTGGGATGCAATCTCGGACCTTCCACCGGTAGCCAATGGCGGCACGGACTGTGGCTTGGAGTACGCGAGCGGCCCCAAAAATGAATACCAGAAGATGCTTCGCGGCATAGAGCAGCGCGTTACCAACCATGAGCCTCCCCGCTTAGCGCGGGTAAATGAAGAACGCATGAAGCACATCCCGCCGGGTGGATCGTGGAGAGACCTTCCTTTTGCGCTGCTCCCACAAGGAATGCGCCGGGCAAAGAGAAGCGATCATACTAAGCGCTATGGTCGGCCTCGCAAGACCGATTTGGCTTGCACGATTTTGACGAAGTGTGATGTGCACTGGGGAGCATATATTCATCCCGCCCAAAATAGGGCCATAACTGTGCGTGAGGCTGCGCGGCTGCAGTCGTTTCCCGACTCGTTTGTGTTTCGGGGCAGCAAAACGGACCAATATAAGCAGGTGGGCAATGCGGTCCCACCGCTGCTTGGCTACCACGTGGCGAAGGCCGTATTAATGGCAATGGCTGCACCCGAGGCAGACTACCCCATTGATGATGCGATTCCGGGTGAGTTGTTCGACTTTGCAGCAGCAGTCTAGTTTTGCTCCGGAACCTCCTCTGGTACCACTGCACCAATCGCGTCAGCTTCTGCGCGTGTGGGTGCGCCTTCCAGCTTGCTTGCGATTCGGCGCTCAAATTCCTGCTTGGGCACAGGCTTGCCGCCGGTGAGTCCCTCAACCGAACGCTCCAGGGTGGTTAGCCGGACTTCGTCAAGCACCATGTGGCTACGTCTCTCACCGGCCTTCTCATCGAAGCGGACAATGAACCAGGCAATGTCAGCGTTTGAAATATCCGCAACGCGGTCCATTTCTCCGATTGAGTCGAAGAAGGCACGGTCCACCACGACGGCCATCTTCTTGCCCCAGCGTCGCAGTGTGGGGATTTTGATTTGCAGTTGCGGCATCAGGCGCTTTGGTCCACTGCTGCGATAGTCCGGTCTACGCCGTCCGGCAGGAAAGATGACCCAGTCCACGTTGGCGTCCGCATATGCGATGAATTCCCCGAGCATCGCGTCACCGGAAAAGTAAACGGCTTGAATCTCTACGGCGCACCACTCCATGGGAGCACCGGAGGCGGTCTTGTTGCTGACCAGGATCATGTCAAACCGGCCAACATCGTCTCCGCCTTCGCTATCGGTGGTTGCCCCAGCCTCAAGGAATCCGACCTCTCCAACTAGGCGCGGATTGTCGTCGCCAAGAAGCTGAGCCCCTACCCAGCGGAATACGTCCAGATTCTCGTGAAAGCGGTAAGGACAAGTGGCGCGGAGCCCGCCCTGTGAACCTGCGACAATGTCAGCAGCGGCCCGGCCAGTTTCTTCGTGCTGGCAATAAGAGTAGAGCCGGAGCGAACACACACCGCCCGGTTTTGTGCAGGCTGTCCCTTGTGAGGTCTTGAACGGGCAGGGTTGCGGATCACGGTCCCTTTTCTTTTTGAGCTGCTCAGCACCAAGATGCTGGCGCTCGGCAACGGTAAGCTCAGTCAATCGGTTTCCAAACCACTCACCGATACCAAACCGGGGTGTGGCGTCCTTGGGCTTTTGCGCGGCTTTCTCTCGTTCCGCCATCAGGCTCCATTCCGCAGCGCAAACCGTGAGTCCGCGCCGGATTAAAGATCACTCACGGCATGACGGAATTTGCAGCGCTGTTCGATTCGAAGTGAGAATCCCGATTCATTATGCCATCCATGAAAAAGTCGAAGAGACTACCAACAACGAAAGGGGTCTCGCGCAGTGAGAACATGCGGCGCATCACGAGCAAGAACACAACGCCAGAACTTATCGTCCGACGCCTGCTCTTCCGGCACGGCTTTCGTTACCGGCTCCACCGCGCCGACTTACCGGGCAACCCTGACATAGTCTTCGTCTCACAGTGCAAAGTCATCTTCGTCCACGGCTGCTTCTGGCACGCTCATTCTTGCCGCGTGGCGCACCGACCGAGGACGAACGAGGGGTACTGGTCACTGAAGTTGCAGCGCAACCAGGAGCGAGACGCACGCCACCTGGTGGCATTGAAGACCGCCGGTTGGGATGTGCTGACAATTTGGGAATGCGAGCTAAGGGACATTGCCTCTGTTACGCGAAAGCTGATTCGGTTCTTGAACCACGCCGCGAAAGCACCGCCGCGGATACAAGCGAGGGCCAGCAGTCACTGAACCGCAGCCCATTCAGAAGTCAAACGCACGCCACGGCGTGCACCTGAAGGACCCAATTAGGCGGCCCACCAAGCACGAAAGGGAGGCCAAGACATCCTCTGGTTAGCCCCCCGCTCTTATTTTGACGACATCATGGACGAAAACACCCTCCCCAAGCTGGGGCACTCCACCTAAAGGGCGCCCGTCGCTGAGAGTGCCGCGACCGTCGTCGCAAACCCGAGATATCCACAGATCTGTCAATCCCCCGTGGAAAAATCCAAAGTAATGACCCCACATTCCACGCCACTTACATCTTTATACCCTCAAAGTATTTTGGCGGTCTTATTCTCACCATGTGATATCCTGAACTTATAGGATAGAAAAAGAAAAAGCCCGCCTCGCGCGGGCTTTTCTGTTTCGGAGAGGAGAGAGACACCATGCCAGCAACACACCGAACCCGCGCGGCGGGTGCCCCATATCTGCCTGTTGTTGGCAGATGTGGGAAAGGCCGAAGGCCCCATCTCCCGTCTCCTGACTCCTGTCTCCCTCGCCAAAGCGGCCGCCTGTGTAACAAACACGGTCGTCTCTGTAACAAACTCGGCCGCCTTTGTAACACAAACGGACGCTTGTGTAACAAACACGGCCGCGTCCAGTTAATAGAAACGCAAGCAGTTATCTGTTGTCGAGCTCGACAACAACAGGTACCCCCCTGCGAACCCCAATGCAATCAATCACCAGCCCGCAGTGAGGGGGGAGGGGGGTGGGGGGTAGGGGCAGGGTCCACAGTACTTTTGTTCCGTCCACCACGCTACAGGCTACAGGCTACCGGCTACAGGCTGCCGGCTGCTTCTCTGACCACTGACCACTGACCACTGGTTCTGTCAGTGCCCGTGCTCCTCGAGGAACTTTTCCGCCTCCAGAGCCGCCATGCATCCAGTGCCCGCTGCCGTGATCGCCTGCCGATACCGCCGATCCTGCACGTCGCCGCACGCATACACGCCAGGAATCCGCGTGAACACATTGTTGTGGGTCTTGATGTAGCCGTCCTCATCCAGATCCAGCTGCCCGGCAAACATCGACGCATTCGGAATGTGCCCGATGCCCAGAAACAGCCCGCTGATCGCCAGATCCGACTCGACCCCAGTCTTGGTGTCCAGCACCCGAACCCCTGTAACCTCCTTAGAATCAACACCAAGCACTTCCTCGATCACCGTGTTGGTCATAAAAGCAATCTTCGGATGTGCAATCGCCCGATCGAGCATGATCTTCGACGCCCGAAACTGCTCACGCCTGTGAATCAGCGTCACTTTCGTCGCAAACCGCGTCAAAAACAGCGCTTCCTCCATCGCCGAATCGCCGCCCCCAACCACGGCGATTTCCTTCCCCGAAAAGAAAAAGCCATCGCACGTCGCGCACGAACTCACGCCATGCCCAATCAGCGCCTGCTCTGACGGCAACCCGAGCCACCGAGCCGAAGCGCCGCTCGCAATAATCAGTGTCCTCGCATGAACGGTCTCGCGCCCCAGATTCAGCGCAAACGGATGCTTCGTCAAATCGGCGGTCGCCAAATGCCCAAGCCGAAACTCGGCGCCGAACCGAGACGCCTGTTTCCTCATGTTCTCAATCAGTTCCGGTCCCTGAATGCCATCAGGCCAGCCCGGAAAATTCTCCACCAGCGTCGTGATCGAAAGTTGGCCGCCCGGTTCATGACCTTCCAGAACCAGCGGTTTCAGATTGGCACGAGCTGTATAGATCGCTGCCGTAAGACCAGCGCAGCCCGTGCCGAGGATGACGGTATCGCGAATGTCGTCTGTCATTTGCCTGAACTTTCAAATTGTACCTGCGACCACTCGAATAACCGGACCAGCACGTCGCAGCCGGGTTTTCCAGCGCTCCCGATTTGGAACCACCCGAACCCGTTGTCCCGAACTGACATGATGCTGCACACTTCGCTTTCGATTCTTCCTCCACACTCGCGATCCCCATGTCGAAATAGAGCCGGAAGCACATCCTGCACAACTTGCTGCTGCTTCCGGAGGCCAGACCATGCGCCCTGCAACTGGATCGGACGACACTCGGCAGACGTCGGATCGAACCTCGAACCGGCTCGTTCTGCTGGCTCTGGTCCTCATCTTTGCCGCACCGCGCGCCCATGCTGGCGGACCGCGCTGGGTTGCTGGTTCGGGCTACTTCAACTCGTCAGCCAAGGGTCAGCCGATCGTCTGGGCCAACGGACAAGTCACCTATTACACTGACCTCGGCAATCTCAGCGCACAAGTTACCCAGGCGCAGGCGAACACCATGGTGGCGACGGCTGCCGCCATCTGGAGCAATGTCAAAACAGCCGCGGTCTCGATTCAGCGCGGTGGCAGTCTTGCCGAAGACGTGAACGGTTCGAACGTCACGATCGGCACAAGCGGAGTCATGCTTCCTGCGGACATCCAGCCAACGGCCACGAACCGAGCGGTCGCGGTGGTTTACGATGCCGACGGCTCGGTGATCAACGCGATCTATGGCGCTGGCGCCAGTTCGCCGCTGGCCTGCCAGAATAATGGCGTCCTTGTGAGTGTGGACAACCTCGCGGTCACCGGCAATATGGTTCACGCTCTTGTCCTGGTCAACGGCTTGTGCGCAACCAATGCCGTTCAAATCACTAATCTGCAGTACCAGCTGATCCGCGGCTTCGGCCGTGTGCTGGGTCTCGACTGGTCGCAAACTAACGAAGAGATGTTCGTGAACGATCAAATCACCGCCAACGGAATCGTTGGCTGGCCGATCATGCATCCCATCGAACGGCTTTGCAACGGAGGCAGCGGTCAATGCATGCCCAGTTCGACGCTACGGACCGACGACATCGCCGCTTTGAACCGCCTCTATCCAGTGACGACTGCGAACGTCAGCAGCTTTCCTGGCAAGGCCATCACTGCTGCAGCGACTATTTCGGTCCAGGGAACCATTCAGTTCCCAGGCGGCCAGGGAATGCAGGGAGTCAATGTAGTTCTGCAGCCGCTCGTGAATGGCGTGCCAGATGTTCGCTATACGGCGACCGCGGTGAGCGGCGTCTCTTTTCAGGGCAACGCCGGAAATTCGATTACGGGCACAACCGACGCTGCAGGCAATCCGCTCAACCGCTTCGGCGGCGACGGCACTGCTCTGGAAGGCTTTTTCGATCTCAGCGGTGTTCCGTTGCCCTCGGGTGTCACCACATCTCAGTATCAGCTGACGTTTGAAGCTTTAGATCCGCTGTACACGGGCAGTTCCTCGGTTGGACCATACACAACCGGTCAGGCAATGCCTTCTGGCACCATGCCGGTGATTGCGCTGGGCACTCTCAGCGCCGGATCTGTTGTCACACAAACAGTGGTTGTCGATGATGCTGCAGATGAAATGCAAAGCGGAGCCGACGGAACCGAAGGCTCACCTGCAAGTCTTCCCCTCACC
>CAWEWI010000009.1:0-50515 GCA_963812685.1 uncultured Acidobacteriaceae bacterium | reverse complement strand
TTCGATCCTTCCGGCGTGGTTTGCTTTACCCTCCACTGGTGCTTAACGAGGGCTGGCACCCAGGGGCGTTCGAGCGCTGGGCTCGATCTGCCAGGTGGCGAGGCCGCGGGCGACATGGTCGGCGGTAACAGGGCGGCTGAAGTAGTAGCCCTGATATTCGTCGCAACCATGTTCGCGGAGAAAGGCCAGTTGCGCTTCCGACTCCACACCCTCCGCCAGAACGGTGAGGTTCAATCCATGCGACATGTCGATGATGGCGGTGGTGATGGCCGCATCGTCCGGATCGAGGGCGACGTCACGGATGAAGGAGCGATCGATCTTGACCTTGGTAACGGGAAAATGGCGCAGGTAACTGAGACTCGAATACCCGGTCCCAAAGTCGTCGATGACCAGACGGATGCCCATACCCTGCATTTCGTGGATGACCTTGAAGACCACGTCGGCGTTGGTGAGCAGGACACTCTCGGTGAGTTCGAAGTGCAGATATTGCGGGGGCATTCCGGTGTCACGAAGGATTCTTTTGACGAGATCGCGAAAGCCCTCCTCGCGAAACTGCACCGCAGAGACGTTGACCGCAACGGGAACGATGGGGAGCCCGTGGTTCCGCCAATGAACGACCTGCAGGCAGGCGGCGCGGAGAACCCATTCTCCGATGGGCTTGATGAGGCCGGTATTTTCGGCGATGCGGATGAACCGGTCCGGTCCGATGAGGCCGTGTTCCGGGTGCTGCCAGCGCAGAAGAGCCTCGAGGCCCAGGACCGCGCCGCTCCGGATATCGACCTGCGGCTGATAGACCAGAAACAGTTCGTTTCTCTCCACAGCCCCGCGCAGGCTGGTCTCAATGATGAGCCGCTCCATCACCTGGGTATTCATCTCCTCGGTAAAGAGGCAAAAAGTATTGCAGCCATTTTCCTTGGCACTGTACATGGCGGCATCGGCGTTCTTGATCAGCGTTTCCTCGTCGCGTCCGTGCTGGGGAAAAATGCTGATGCCCACGCTGCAACTGACGCTGAGCTGGCGGCCCTGAATCTGGAATTCGCCTTTCAGCGAGCCGACGAGGCGCGCCGCCGCGGATTCCGCCTCGGCGATGGTGTCAATGCCGGGGAGGAGGATGAGGAATTCGTCGCCGCCGACGCGGGCGACGGTATCCTGCTTGCGGAGCTGCGCCTGCAGGCGATCGGCGACCTGGCGCAGGAGAAGATCGCCAAACGAATGGCCCAGGGAATCATTGATCAGCTTGAAGCGATCGAGGTCCAGGAAGAGAAGAGCGGTCAGCCGGTTGCGGTGCCAGTCTGACAGTGCCTCGGTGAGCCTTTCCTGCAGAAGCGCCCGGTTAGGTAAGCCCGTCAGCACGTCGTAATAGGCGAGGTAATTGACCTGCTGCTGCGCCCGCTTGCGCTCGGTAATATCTTCGACGGTTCCCTCATGGTGCAGGACCACGCCGTCGCGATCGCGCGCCGCGCGGATATTGACCAGGACCCACTTTCTCGATCCATCGCGGGTGGTCACTTCGACTTCGGCGCCGCGAACGACGTCCTGCTTACTCAGGATCCGAGACCAGTCACTGATCTGGCCGGGGTCCAGAAGGGCGCGATCGGAGCCCGCGGCCGCGGTTTCGAGCAGTTGTTCCGGGGTATCGAATCCGTGGATTCCGGCGAAGGCGCGGTTGACGTTCAACAGCTTTCCATCCGGGGTCGCCTGGAAGATGCCGATCACTGCGTCTTCGAAGATGGCGCGGTATTTCTCCTCGGTTCTGCGGAGGTCCGCGGTGCGCTCCTCCACCTGTTTGTCCAGGTCTTCCATTTTGAGGCGCGCCATGCGCATGGCAGTCCATTTCGCGGTGAGCGCGTGCGCCAGCTGCTTGACCTCAATGTTGTCAAAGGGCTTCTTGAGGATGACGAAGTTATGCGAGACGCCCAGCTCATGGGAAATCGCGTCCCAGTTGTAGTCCGAGTGAGCCGTACAGATGACCACCTGGAGTTCGGGATCGGCGCGCCACAGGTGGCGGATGGTCTCAATGCCATCCCAACCGGGAGGCATGCGTACGTCAACAAAAGCCAGCGCGTACGGGGTCTGTGATGACTGGGCTCGCATCACGCAGTCGAGCCCTTCCTGCCCCTGAAAGGCCGAATCCACCTCAAACTCCGTTTCCATCGCCCGGGTTGTGCCGAACAGCAGATTCTCGTCGGCGCTCAGGCCGGAGTCGTCGTCCTGACGGAGGAGAATCTTTTTGAGATCGTCATGGATGGATTCGTTGTCATCGATGATGAGCAGACGGTACCGGTTCGGCGGGTCTGTCATGCGGTTGCCCTTTCCGGGTCACGGTTGCGGCGATTCCGAGGAAGTTCGAGCGTAAAGAGCGCACCGCGATCCGCGCCGTCGCTCTCCGCCGTCAGCGCACCGCCCAGTTCCCGGGCGGCGAGAGCGCTGGAATGCAGCCCGAAACCATGGCCATCGGGTTTGGTGGTGAACCCATGAGAGAAAATCCGCACCAGATTGGCCGCGGGAATGCCGACGCCGTTGTCGCGAACCTCGATGGCCACGCGATCTTCGCTCAGGCGCCGGGTGAGCACGGCGATCTGGGGCGAGCGTCGATCGGAAACCTTCACGGCGTCGATGGCGTTGCGGAGCAGGTTCAGCAGGATTTGAAACAGCTTGTGCCGGTCGGCATTCACGCTGGGCAGTTCGTCCCCGTCGAGGCGCAGAACGATGCCGTGCCGTTCGATGCTGGGGCGGGTGATGCCCAGAACGTCGTCGATCACGCTGGCGACGGCAAAATCTTCGCTGACACCGGAGGAATGCGCGTAGGTTTGCTGCATGGCGACGATCTCTTTGATATGGCCGACGTGGCGAACCAGGCCCGCCACCTCGTGGGTGAGGCGCTCGCGCTCCTTTTCCAGCTGCTGGGCCAGCTTGTAGAGGTAGGGAAAGATCCGCGCGCCGCGTGGATCGGACGTGAGAAAGTCGATGATTCCCGCCTCGTTCTCCCGCAGGAGCTGCACCAGGCCGGTCAGCTGGGCGACTCGCGATTCACGCAGCTGGTCGGCAACGATGGTGGCGGAGACATTGACGCTGTTGAGCACGTTGCCCACGTTGTGGAGAACGCCGGTGGCGACTTCGGCCATGCCGGAGAGGCGGGAGAGCTCGATGAGACGCTTCTGCGCCTCGGCCAGCTCGCTGTGGGCCTTGTCGCGGGCCACAATCTGCTCGCTCAGCTGCTGGGTGCGCAGGGTGACGCGAATTTCGAGGTCGCGCTTGGCCTCGGATAATTCGCGGTCGCGATGCAGGATGGCATCGGCCATGCTGTTGAACGCCTGGGCCAGCTGCTCGATTTCATCGTGGCTGTGAATATCGGAGCGCGCGGTGAGATCGCCATGGGCGACCCTTTCCACGACTTCCTGGAGACGATGGATGGGCCGCACAAAGTGCCCGGCCCAGGAGACCGATGCCACCAGCCCGAGGAGAACGCAGGCGATGGCCAGCAACCCGGTGCGCTCGTTCACGTCGCGCGAACTGCGGTCGTAGGATTCCAGCGACAGCCCAACGTGAATCCAGCCCCACTGAATCCCGTTGTAATCGAAAGGCGCGGAATAGTGAAACAGCCGCTGGTTGAACATCGGCACGCTCCCGATTACGCCCGAGGAACGCCGCACGCCCGGACGCCAGTAGGGGTCGATATCGGGCTCGGTGCGCCAGCTGTCACGCGCAATGACCAGCGCGTAGCCGTCGTTCTTGGAGATCACCAGGAAATCCACGGCGGGGTCCTGGGCCAGAACCTGCATGCCATGGTCGATCACCGACGAGTAGTCCTCGGTGATCGCGGCGCTGGCAATTTCGCCGTGCAGGGCGGCCGCGACGCCGCTGGCCTGCGACTCCAGCTGGATGCGGAGGTCGCGCTTCTGTTCAGGAATGATGAAGGAGACAAAAATAGCGAGCGTCGCCAGCGATACTGACCATGCCAGCAGCGTGATGCGGCGAGTAATCCCCGTGGGCCGAAGCACCGTTGGTCACCAGCCTGGACGGCTGTCCTCTCTGCGATCCCGCCGGCGGGCGAGGCAACGCTGATAGTCGGCGAGCATGTCCACGGTCGTTTTCAGGACTGCGGAGGTGCGCAGCACGAAGCTGTGGGACTGGTAGAGGGCGACGATTTGCTGGCCGGCGGCGATCGAGGTGATATGCAAAATCGCATCGATGAGGGCTTTGCGTCCTCCTTCGCTGCAGTGGCGGCGAAAAGCGACAAAGATGGGGACGAGTTTGGGGGAGACGGCAAGGATGCGCAGAGAGCGGCCCAGCTGCGGATTCAGCTCGACGGCGGTGTCCCAGCTGTGGCGCGCAAGGCAGGCGACATCGACGCGGCGGAAGAAGACCGGCAGCGCCACCTGATTGATATTGTCGCGGGAAGAAATGCTCGAGAAAAACTGCTCGGCGGCGGGGAGTGAACTGGCGGCCAGCGTCGTTTCCAGCCAGGCCGGGGCGAGAACCAGGTCCGGATGATGATGCACGATCATCTGGGCGCCACGCAGGTCGGCAATGGAATGGAACGGACTCTGGTTATTGACCACCAGGATGTATTCCATTCCCTCGACGAGCGAATCCTGGAGGAGGATGAAATTGGGATCGGTGACGTCGGCGACTTTTACGTATTCGAGCGCGGTGATGCCGTAGCAGTCGACGGTACCGGCGCGGATGTCGCGCAGGAGCTCCTCGGAGGGAAGGAAAATCTGGGGGTTCACGACGGCGCGGACCGCGCCGAGGTGGCGTGTGACTTCCTGGGTCCAGACGGTATAGGCAGCGCGGGCATCGTTGATGTTGGCGCCGGCGAGGGTTTCCTCGCTGACGGCGACGGTCACGAGTCCGTCGTCGGCGAAGGCCGAGCGCGGGACGAGGGACGCGGCGACACTGCCGGCCATGAGGCCGAGCATTTTGCGTCGTGTGAAGCAGCCCGTGTGGATCTGTGCCATAGCGCGGTCCTCGTCCTCTATTTCGTGGTGAGCGCGGTCTGGAAACTCTTGCCGACCACCATGTCGACTCCGGCCTGGAGAACGACGCGGTCGTAGATGGCCTTATCGAGCGCGGCCTTGACGAGGGCTTCCTGGAGTTCGACGCGGATGATTTTCTCGGTATCGACCTGGCCGTTCTCATAGGCGCGCAGGGTCAGGTCCCGATCATCGAAAGCGGCGGTCGCCGCGTCGCGTCCGGCCTGAATCGATTTTTCCGAAGCCTCGAGCTGCAGGAAGGCGTTGCGCAGTTGCAGGCCGAGGCCGTCAGAGAGAAGAAACTGCTGCTGTTTCAGCTGCTCGATCCGGGCGCGGACTTCGGCGACTTTGGCATTGGTGAGAAATCCGTCGAAAACCGGAATATCGACTCCCAGGTCGAGGGACCAGCCGGTGCGGTTGTTCGGCGTCGAGAGGCCGCCGTCGTAAGCGTTCCAGCGACGGTGGAGTTCGCCCTTGAGGCCGATGCGGGGATAATGGCCGCTTGCGGTCGCGGCCTGCTCGCCCGCAAGCGCCTTCAGGCCGGCTTCGAGCGCGTTCCAGTCGGGATTGAACTGATACGAATCGGCAACCATCTGGTCGAGATTGCCCTGGCCCGCACTGTAGGGAATCTCGGCATCGGCGGGGATCACCGTGGAGCGCCAGGAGTAGCCGAGCGTGTACGCGAGAGCGGCCTGAGCGGAGGCTTCGTTCTGCTCGAGGGAGGCGACCATAGAGCGGACGGTTTCCACCATGACCTTGTTATCGAGATAGTCGGTTTTGTTGACCGTGCCGCTGCCGTCTTTGTAGAGCGCCTCGGTGACGCGGAGGGTCGCTTCCATGCGCTGGAGCGTGTCGTCGCCCAGCAGGCGCAGCTGCCGCGCCAGGACGGCGCCGTAGTAGAGCCGGATCACGGTATCGGCCAGCTCGAGATCGGTCCGGCGCAAACCGGCCTGCGCCGCTTCAATGCCGGCCTGGCTCTGCTGGCGAAGACCGCTGCGCATTCCAAAATCCATCAGGAGCCAGTCAAATTTTCCGGAAACGCTTTCCGTGGTGGGATCGAACAACTTCACGTTTTCGGCGGGCACGGGAAAGGCCTGGGCCGGGGTGGTGATCGTCTGCCCGGGGAAACTGACCGGCAGCTGGATTGGCACGGGCGGAAATCCCGGACCGAAGGCATTGGCGGGGATGGTGACGAGAGCTGTGCCACCGGGCACGGCCACCGATTCCGAGGGAAGGTAGAAGGTGCTGGCCGGGTAGATGAAATTCGGCGAACGGCTCAGCTGGTCAACGCCGGCCTGGGCTGTGACCTGCGGCCAATACGCGGCCAGCGCCTGGCGATGCTGCGCCTCAGCGATGGCGATCGCCATTTGGCTGGCGGGCCGCGTGTGATTCCGCGCCATGGCGATGCGCATGCAGTCACTGAGCGCAAGGGTCTGCTGCAGGTCGGTGTTGTTCAGGGCAGGGCTCTGGGAGATCCCGGCGCAGGGCAAAAGAAAAAGAAGAAAAATTGGTAACGCAACGATGCGAGCCCTTGGCATGCTGATTCCTCGCAAGGGGACGCTGACACGGGCCACCTCGCGATTCTCTTATCGGCAACGGGCGTCGGATCGCTTAGCGATCGATGGCACAGACCGGTCTTTCATCGCATTCGCGCGCAGCATCCTGATTGCGGAAGGAAGGGCGAAGACACCGGGGCTCTACGGGAACAGCGCTGCGCGGGAAGGGACGGCGCCTGGCGCAGGCGCAAGACGCTGAAACCACGAGGGGAAGCGAAGACTGCTGGCGGAGAGAGTGGGATTCGAACCCACGTTAGAGTTTCCCCTAAACACGCTTTCCAAGCGTGCGCCTTCAGCCACTCGGCCATCTCTCCGCGCGCTGCGGACGCGCCGCGCCGGACGGTGCAAGGGGGCGCGCGCTACCTCAAATCTACCACGCGGGCTGCGCTTGAACGCCCGGCTACAATGACCCATCCCCATGTCCTCCGAAGGCCAAATGCAGGATCCTGAAATTCCGGCGAACGATCTCGTGTCGCCTGCAATTGAGGTTCCCGCCGTCGAGATTTTCGAGCAGCACCAGCACCCCACGCGCATCGGCGAAGAACTGCGCGCGCTGCTCACCCTCGCCATTCCGGTCGTGCTCTCCGAACTCGGCTGGATGACGATGACCATCGTCGATCTGATCATGGTCGGCCGCCTCGGGCCGGACGCTATCGGCGCTGTCGGCCTCGGCAACGCCATCTACTATGCGCCGTCCCTGTTCGGCATCGGCCTGTTGCTCGGCCTTGACACGCTCGTGTCGCAATCCTGGGGGGCGCGCCGTTACGACGACTGCCATCGCTCGCTCGCGCAGGCCATGTACATCGCTGTCGCCTTCACGCCAGTGCTCATGATCTTCATGCTGGCCGCGCAATGGATCTTCACCGGCCGCGGGGTCGACGCCACCGTCGCCGTCCTCACCCGTTCCTACGTCGGCATCCTCAACTGGGGCACCTTTCCGCTGCTCGTCTACGGTGGATTCCGCCGGTATCTCCAGGGCGTGGGCCGTGTTCGCCCCGTTGCTTTCGCGCTCATCACGGCGAACCTGGTCAACGTGGCTTTCAACTGGATTCTCATCTACGGCCACTTCGGATTCCCTGCTATGGGCGTGCGCGGCTCCGCGCTTTCCACGGTACTCGCCCGCATCTACATGGCCGGCGTGCTGGTCTACGCAGCGTGGTCGCACGAATCCGATCGCGGACATGCGCTGTTCACTCACTGGCCTGCTCCGGACTGGACGCGCATCCGCGCGCTTCTGAAACTGGGCCTGCCCGCCGCATCCCAGGTCGTGCTTGAAGTTGCCGCGTTCGGCGCTGCGACGGTGATGGCCGCGCACCTTACGCCCATCGCGCTCGCCACGCACGAAATCGTCCTCAGCTGCGCGGCCTACACTTATATGGTTCCGCTGGGAATCTCCGCCGCTGCGGCAGTCGCCGTCGGCCACGCCATCGGCGCCGGCAATCCCGCGCGCGCCCGCCGCGCCGGCCTGCTCGCCATCGCCATCGGCGCAGGATTCATGGCCCTCATGGCGGTCCTGCTCCTCGTCATCCCGCGCCCCATCATTTCTATCTGGACGCGCGATGCCCGCGTGCTGACTCTCGGCGCGCATATTCTGGCCATCGTGGCCGGCTTCCAGATCTTCGACGGCATCCAGACCGTCTCCACCGGCGCGCTCCGCGGCCTTGGCGAAACGCGCTTCCCCATGCTCATGAACCTCACGGGCTACTGGATTCTCGGGCTGCCCTTCGGTGCCCTGCTCTGTTTTCACTTCAAGTGGGGACTCTCCGGCCTGTGGACCGGGCTCACCGTCTCCCTGATTCTGATCGCGCTGGTGCTCATCATGCGGTGGCTCACCGATTCTCGCAAGCCGCTGGCGGCCGCTCCGGTATTAGGGAATTGATCTTGCCAGGCTCCCGGCTGCCTCCCTACTTCTTGCCCTTCTTGCCCGCCTTCTTCGCCAGTTCGTTGAGCGTGGTCTTCTCCAGCTCCTCGCGCAGCGCCGCTTCTGCTTCCCCAAACACCTTCTTCAGCACCGATCCCAGCTTCGCCGCGTGCGCGCCTGACAGCGTCGCGGTGTGGAAAAGCTCTCCGCCGTCCAGCGCGCTGTAAATCTCCTTCAGCGTGATCGTCTTCGCCGACCGCGCCAGCTTCGATCCGCCGTGCGGACCCTTCTGGCTCTGGAGCAGTCCCGCCTGATGCAGCAGCGAGAAGACGCGGCGAATGACAACAGGATTGATGCTGAGCTTGCCGGCGACATCTTCTGAGGTCTGCAGTTCCTCCGGTTCGGCGGCAAGCAGAACCATGGCGTGAACGCCGGTTGCGAAGCGGGTATTTGCGGCCATTGCTTCAACCTACCACAGCTTTTTTTTGCCGTCGTATGAAAATCTGTAACAATCTCCGTGGCCTGTCTGGACAAAGCTGTACCGCCCCGCAGACCGGTGCCCTGTACCCTGCTGGCTGCACCCTGTACCCTGAATCCCATGCGCATCCTCTTCGTCGGTGACGTCTTCGGCAGCGCAGGTCGCCGCATCGTGCACGAGCACCTCGGCCACATTGTCCAGGGCCGCTCCGTCGATCTGGTAATCATCAACGCCGAAAACGCTGCCGGCGGATTCGGCCTCACGCCGCCGCTGGCCGACGAGCTCTTCGACCTCGGCGCGCACGTGCTCACCACCGGCAACCACGTCTGGGACAAGAAGGAAATCATCGACTACCTCAAGTCGGTCCCTGCCGACAGCCACGAGCGCCCACGCCGCGTCCTGCGTCCCGCCAACTACGCGCCTGGAAGCCCTGGGTATGGCGTTTACCAGGGCACGCTCCCTTCCGGCGTCGCCTACGCTGTGATCGACTTGCAGGGCCGCGTCTTCATGGCCAACAACGAAGACCCCTTCCGCACCGCGGATTTGCTGCTCTCCCAGATCACAGCGAAGATCATCATCGTCGACTTCCATGCCGAGGCCACTTCGGAAAAATGCGCTTTGGGCTGGTATCTCGATGGACGCGTGACTGCGGTCATCGGTACCCACACCCACATTCCCACTGCCGACGACCGCGTGCTCAACCAGGGCACGGCCTACCAAACCGATGTCGGCATGAGCGGCCCTTACGACTCCATCATCGGCGTGCAAAAGGAGCTGGTTCTCGAGCGTTTTCTCACCAGCATGCCGTCGAAATTCGAAGCCGCGAAAGGCGACCCCCGCATGGCCGCGCTGCTCATTGAGGCCGATCCCAACACTGGCCACGCCCTCTCCACCGAACGCCTGCTGCTGGGCGAGTAGTTGCGTAGTTATGAAAGTGTAGCTACAATAGAGGGAATGCTGCGATGACCCTGTTCGAGTGGGATCCGGTCAAAGCGCTAAGCAACCGGCGGAAACACGGCTTCACATTCGAAGACGCTGTGCGCGTGTTCGGCGATCCCAGCGCGATTTCCGAATTGGACCGCGTTGAAGACGGAGAGATTCGCTGGCAAATCATCGGGCTGTTTGAGGGAAGGTCTCTCCTGACTGTGGCATACACAGTCCGAGAAGAATGGCCGGATGAAATTTTCAGAATCTTTTCGGCTCGCAAAGCCACGAGGAAGGAGCGCAGAGTGTATGGCGAAACTCGTCAGAAAAACCCTTGAGGAATGTCAGCCGTCTGCCAGAGAAATCCGCAGAGTCGCAGCCCTCGCTGCTCGCCCCGACAGTGAGATCGACTTCTCCGACATCCCCGAGCTTGGCGGAGACGCGTGGAAGCATCCGCGCCCCAATCCCTTCTACCGCCCTGTAAAAAAACAGCTCACCGTCCGACTCGACGCCGATGTGATCGCATGGTTGCGCAAACAGGGTAGAGGCTATCAAACCCGCATGAACGGCCTTCTCCGCGCAGCGATGCTGCGGGAAGCAGCACCCAGGCGCAGGCGCGCGAGTTGATCCCGGCCTCCCAAACGAATTCCCCGCACGGCATCCTCACCTGAGAAAATAGGAGCAAGAGGTAAGTTCGTTGTCCATCCACACCCCCGAAGAACTCGCCGCCATGCGCGAATCCGGACACATCGTCCGGCTCATGCTCGAGGCCATGAAAGCCGCCACCCGTTCCGGCATCACCACCGTGGAACTCGACGAGATCGGTGGCGACGTCATGCGCAAGAACGGCGCCGTTTCCGGACCCGTTACCGTTTACCAGTTTCCCGGCGTCAGCTGCATCAGCGTTAACGACGAAATCGTCCACGGCATCCCCTCTAACCGCCGTCTCCGCAATGGCGACCTGCTCAAGCTCGACGTGACCATTTCGAAGGACGGCTTCATGGCCGACGCGGCGGAAACGGTCATCGTCGGACCGCCCATCACACAGTCCGCCATCGGCAGCCGTCTTGCCGTCTGCGCGCAGCGCGCGTTCGCCGAGGCGATGCAGGTCGCGCGCGCCGGCCATCGCGTCCGCGACATCGGCCGCGTCGTCGAAAAAGAAGTCAATGCCGCCGGTTTCCACGTCATTCGCGACCTCTGCGGCCACGGCATCGGCCGCACCATCCACGAGAAACCCAGCGTGCCCAACTGGCCCGATCCTTCCGCCAACGATTTCCTCACCGAAGGCCTGGTCATCACCGTCGAGCCCATCATCGCCAGCCGCTCCGGCAAATCTATCCTGGCCCGCGACGGCTGGACCGTGCGCACCGCCGATCGCGGCCTTGCAGCCCATTACGAGCACACCCTCGTCATCACCAAAGACGAGCCGCTGCTGCTCACCGCCGCCTGAACCTGTCCACTTCCGAACAACCCGGCATCTTCACGCCTCGTTTTGTTTTCGATTGCCGATCGCTGCTTTTTTCCGCAACCTTTCGGTTGCATTTCCACAACCTTCTGTGTAGTATGCAACCTGGAGGTTGCCTATGCCCGCTACCCGCAACGCCCCTAAGATTCAGGATCGCATCGAAAAATCCGTCGAAATCAAAGCGCCGGTTTCCCGCGTCTGGCGCGCCCTCACCGACTCTCAGGAATTCGGCGCGTGGTTCCGCGTTAAGTTCGACGCTCCCTTCACGGTAGGCGAGCCCGCTGTCGGCCAGATCACATGGCCGGGCTACGAGCACGCCACGTTTCGCGCCGTCATTCAGGCCATCGACCCCGAACAATACTTCGCCTTCACCTGGCATCCCTATTCGATCGACGTCGCCGTCGACTACACCAAAGAAATGCCTACGCTGGTCGAGTTCCGCCTCGAGAGAACTCCCACCGGCACGCTGCTCAGCGTCACCGAATCCGGCTTCAGCGACCTGCCCGACGATCGCCGCGACGAAGCCTTCGCCCGTAACGAAGGCGGCTGGACGCAGCAGATGAAAAACATCGAGGAGTATGTCGGCCAGCACCCGTAACCCGGCCTCTCACGCAGGCGCCTCCGCACGGCGCGGGTCGCGTCATCATCGGCCTGCGCCGCTATTCGCTGCTTTGGGCGATCCCACTCGTCTGTCGCTGCTGGCGAGGCTCGGCCGCGGTCAGGCGTGCTCGATTTCGCAGCTCACACACGGCTCGCATCTCACGCGCCAGGCGATCACCAAACACCTGCGGGTCCTCGAGCACGCCAAGATTGTGCGCTGCGTCCGCTCCGGCCGCGAACGCCTCTACGAGCTCGACCCGCAGCCGGTCCACGATCTCCGCGACTACCTTGACCGCATCTCTGCAGAATGGGACCAGGCGCTCGGCCGCCTCAAATCTCTGGTCGAGAAGGAATCGGGTTGACGAGTGCCCCATGTCCCTGGTTTTGGGGACGTGGGTTTACGGCCTACTTCGGGCCGCTCGTTGAATTCGAGCACGCGTCGTCGACTGCATCCGCGATCTTTCCGAACAGCGGCATGTCCGGCTCGCTCAGCCCGTCTTTCTCCGTCTTCTTCCAGAGCGCCGACAGCAGGCTCTCATCGTTCTGCGGCATGTACACCGCCAGCTGATCGTTCACCGGCCACACCATGCCCACGCCTGAGCCTCCATTCGAGGTCCCCACTCCGTCGGGCCCGCCGATGCCTCCCGGGTTCTGCCTCGGACTCCCCGGTGCTCCGGGCTGTCCGGGACCTCCAGGATTTTGCCCGGTCCCCGGGTCGGACGGCTGCGGCATCGTCACGGGCGGCATCTGCGTCGGCTGTCCCGGCAGCCGGTTGCCACCTTTGCGTTCCTTCCACACCACCCACACCAGATCCGCCTGCTGCGGCTGGTACACCAGCGTGTATCGTCCCCATTTCTCAATCCGCTGCTGCACCCCGACCGCGGCTTTGTAGTCATCTGGATACTGCCGCGCGACCTGCATATCCGGATCGCCCTCGTACGTCTCGACGTAGATGTATTGCGCATGGCAGAACAGCTGTGACAAAGGCGCCTCTTTCTTCGTCTTCGCCGGAGCCGTCACCGCCGCGCATCCGAGCAGGACGAGCAAAACAACGGATTTCTTCATTGGCTCGTAACCTTTCCGGACGCGTCTCGCCCGCCCGCCAAATCCGGTCCCAATGTATATCGTTGGACGCAACCCCGGTGCATCCAGACCCTTAGGCCCTTTTTCCCTCCCACTGAATTCCGCCCCGCCTGGTGCCGATAGTTCTCAACAGAGGCGCCTGTTCGAGGCTGCCGATCTGCATTGGTCGATTGGGAGGCAAAGCTTGCCGGAAAACGCAGCATCCCTGGTGTCGTCTCCAGAACCGCAGCAGTGCCATCGAACCGCTCTCACCGTTGAGGCGCTGGCGCGCTCGTTCCTCGACAATCTCCTGTTCGTGCAGGGGCGCTCGCTCGAACGGGCCACGGTCAACGACCTCTACATGGCGCTGGCGCACACCGTGCGCGATCGGCTGGTGGAGCGCTGGACTTCCACCGTCGCCAACTACCAGGCCCAGGATGTGCGCGTGGTTTGTTACCTGTCGGCCGAATTCCTGACCGGACCGCATCTGGCCAATAACCTCATCAACCTTGGCATCTACGACGAAGCCGAGCAGGCCATGCGCCAACTGGGCCTCGATCTCAATACCCTGGTCGAACAGGAAGAAGAGCCTGGCCTCGGCAATGGAGGCCTTGGCCGCCTGGCCTCCTGTTTCATGGATTCGCTCGCCACCCTCGATATTCCCGCCATCGGCTACGGCATTCGCTACGAATACGGCATCTTCGACCAGCAAATCCGCGATGGCTGGCAGGTCGAATCGACGGACAAGTGGCTCAGGCTTGGAAATCCGTGGGCGCTCGAGCGGCCGGAAGATGCGTTTGAGGTGAAACTCGGCGGCCGCACCGAAACCCAGTCCGATTCAACCGGACGCGCGCACGTGACCTGGATTCCGCAGAAGGTGGTGCGCGGTATTCCACACGACACGCCCATCCTCGGCTATCGCACCAACACCGCGAACACCATGCGCCTGTGGTCGGCACAGGCCGTCGAATCCTTCGACTTCGGTACCTTCAATAACGGCGACTTTTTGGGCGCGGTCGCCGATAAAGTGTCGTCGGAAAACATCTCGAAAATCCTCTATCCCAACGACGACGGCTTGCAGGGCAAACAGCTGCGGCTCGCGCAACAGTTCTTCTTCGTCTCCTGTTCGCTGCAGCACATCCTGCGCATCCAGCTCACGCAGAAGCGGCCGCTGGCGGAGCTGCATCGCAACTTTTCCATTCAGATGAACGACACGCATCCCGCCATTGCCGTGGCTGAGCTGATGCGTCTGCTGGTCGACGAGCACGGTCTGGAATGGGATGTGGCGTGGCATGTAACGCAGAATTGCCTGTCGTACACCAACCACACGCTTCTCCCCGAAGCGCTGGAGCAGTGGCCGCGCAGCCTGTTTGCCTCCCTGCTGCCGCGGCATCTGGAAATCATCGTCGAGATTAACCGGCGTCATCTGGCCGGCGTGCGCGCCCAGTTTCCCGGCGACGAAGAACGGGTGCGGCGCCTTTCCCTGGTGAATGAAAGCAACGGCGGATATGTGCGCATGGCGCATCTGGCCGCTCTGGGCAGCCACGCCATCAACGGCGTGGCCGAGCTGCACACCGAGCTGCTGAAAACCAACGTGCTGCGCGATTTTTACGATCTGACCCCGCAGAAATTCAGCAACAAAACCAACGGCGTGACGCCGCGCCGCTGGATGGTTCTCAGCAATCCGCGGCTCACCAAACTGCTGAATGCGCGGCTGGGCTCGGGGTGGATTCGCGATCTCGATAAGCTGCGCCGCCTGGAACCGATGGTCGACGACGCGGAACTGCGCGCGGAATGGCAAGCGATTCGCCACCACAACAAACTGCAGCTCGCCGCCTACATTCACGAGCGCCTGGGCATTGTCATCGATCCCGAATCGATGTTCGACGTGCTGGTGAAGCGCCTCCACGAATACAAGCGCCAGCACCTGCAGATTCTCCACATCCTGACCCTCTACAAACGCATCCAGCACGACCCCGATTGCCTCGTCGTCCCGCGCACCTTCCTCTTCGGCGGCAAGGCGGCGCCTGGCTATCGCATGGCCAAGCTGATCATCAAGCTGATCCATTCGGTCGGCGAAGCCATCAATTCCGATCCGCTGGTGCGCGGCCGGCTGAAAGTTGTTTTTCTGCCGGACTACAGCGTGAAGCTGGGTCAGCGCGTCTATCCGGCCGCCGACTTGTCCGAACAGATCTCGCTGGCCGGCAAAGAAGCCTCCGGCACCGGCAACATGAAGTTCGCCATGAACGGCGCGCTCACCATCGGAACCCTGGACGGCGCCAACATCGAAATCCGCGAAGAAGTGGGCGCGGAAAACTTCTTCCTCTTCGGGCTGACCGCGGCTGAAGTGCAGCAGCGCAAGGCAGCGGGTTACAATCCGCGCATCTTCTACGACGCGAACCCCAGCCTGAAAGAAACCATCGACGCGCTGGCCAGCGGAGAATTTTCCCACGGCGATCGCGGCCTTTTTGAGCCGCTGGTGCAGTCGCTGCTGGCGAGCGACGACTATCTGCTGCTCGCCGATTACCCGTCCTACATCGATTGCCAGGAACGCGTGAGCGCCGCCTGGACCGACAAGGACCAATGGACGCGCATGTCCATCCTCAATGTCGCGCGCATCGGCAAGTTTTCTTCCGATCGCTCCATCCGCGATTACTGCGCCGATATCTGGAAGACCTGGCCGGTGAAAATCCAGATATAAACAATTCACGCAGAAAACCGGGGGCCAGCCGCCTTTTTTTTGCGTCCGGCGAGGCGTCTTTTTGGCGGGCCCGCTCGTACCTGGGTTATACTTTGTCCGCTTCCAGGAGGCAGACCCACCATGACCCGAATGCTTCTCGCCTTTACCACAATGGTTGCGATGCTCGCGCCCGCCGCGTTGGCTCAGGGCACGACCGTTTGTGTTTTCCAGGGCAAGGACGCGAAGGGCGTCAACGCCGGCATCGCCAATGACGTCACCGCGCTGGCCAAAGAGCTCGTTCCCCTTACCCTGCCTGGGGGCGCAACCCTGAGCGTGGTTCCGGTCACCGGGATCGATCCGAAAGCCATCGACGCCGAAGCCAAAACCCGCAACTGCACCGACGTGGTCACGATCTGGCGCCAGGAAGGCATTCAGGACACTCCCAATTACGGCGGCACGTTGGGCGGCACACAGGCGAGCCAGGGCACCGGCAACATGCTGATGCTGAAAGACACCAAGCTGGAGAATGGCGCTCTTCTGGAATACTCGGTGCGCAAAGCCGATTCGAAAAAGGCGCTGGGGCACGGCGAATCCGACAGCACCTCGTACGGGGCGTTCGCGAACGCGATTGTGAAGAAGATCGGAAAATAGCGCTTCGAGCGCAGAGTTTATCCGGCGCCCCGGGTTTCGCCTTCGAAACCTGGGAACGCGCGGAGCGCCGCACCGCGAGGGTCTGGAACGGCTCTCATCGATCGACCCCAACCTCCACGCCCCGATCCCTCAAACTCTCAGCACGACTCACTGCCGCCGCTCTGCGGGCGCAGCAGCGGAAAGAGGATGACGTCGCGGATGGATCGCGCGCCGGTAAGGATCATGGTGAGGCGGTCGATGCCGATGCCTTCGCCGGCCGTGGGAGGCAGTCCGTAGGCGAGGGCGCGGACGTAGTCGAGGTCCATCTGGTGGGCTTCTTCGTCGCCGCGGGCGTGCTGGGCGAGTTGTTCCTGGAAGCGGCGGAACTGCTCTTCGGGGTCGTTGAGCTCGGAGAAGGCGTTGCCGAGTTCGAATCCCCCGATGTAGAACTCGAAGCGCTCGACCCAGTCGGGCTCGTCGGGCTTTTGCTTCGAGAGGGGGGAGACGGCGAGGGGGAACTCGTAGATGATGGTGGGCTGGATTAGATGGGGTTCGGCGAGGGTTTCGAAGGCACCTGCTATTGTCCGACCAAGTACGGCATTCCAGTATGGAAGATGCTCGCCATGCATCTTGACGCCTTCGTCGATAGCCCTGAAAGCTTGGGTTTCGAGATCATGAAATGCACTCATGCTGCTCCAGATGTGTCTGTTCTCTTCTGAGATCACTCCTCCGATTAGCCCGTGGTAATAGTCGGATAGTTTGTGCATGGCGGTTCCGAATGCAGCGAGGTTTCGAAAATCTTCCTGAGAGGGTGCGGACCCAGCTTCTTCCGGCCACCATTTAATGATGGCTTCGCGCATCGTCAGCTTTTCCCACTTCCCCAGGTCAATCTCCACTTCGTTGAAATGAGTGATCGTCGTCCCGTTCACGTCGACTGCGCGACTTGTTGGATCAGTTCCTGGGTGAGCGTCATCAGGTCGTGATAATTCGCGTAGGCCTGGTAAAACTCGAGCATCGTGAACTCAGGATTGTGCTGCGTCGAGATGCCTTCGTTGCGGAAGTTGCGATTGATCTCATAGACGCGGTCGAATCCGCCGACGACGAGGCGCTTGAGATAGAGCTCGGGGGCGATGCGGAGGAAGAGGTCGATGTCGAGGGTGTTGTGATGCGTGACGAACGGACGGGCCATGGCGCCGCCGGCGATGGACTGCATCATGGGCGTCTCGACTTCGATGTAGCCGCGGGCGTCGAAGAATTTGCGGATGGCGCGCAGGACCTGGGCGCGCTTGATGAAGACGTCGCGGACGTGAATCTCTTCGGCTTTCTGCGCTTCGGTTGCGCCTTCAGCGGAGCAGCGCCTGCGGCCGGAGCTTCGTTGAGGAGCGGGTTCATGAAGAGGTCGACGTAGCGCTGGCGGTAGCGGAGCTCGATGTCGGCAAGGCCGTGGAATTTCTCGGGCAGGGCGAGGAGGGCCTTGGCGAGGAAGGTGATGGTCTCGACGTGAATCGTCAGCTCGTTGGTGCGCGTGCGAAAAAGATAGCCGGTGACGCCGATGTGATCGCCCAGATCGAGCAGCTTGTAGAGCTCGAACGGCGCAGTCGCCAACCGCATCTTTGCGGACGTAGATCTGGAGGCGCGCGCCTTCCTGCTGGAGCGTGGCGAAACCGGCCTTGCCTTGCTGGCGGATCGCCATGATGCGTCCGGCAACGGCGACGGGAATGCGCTGGGATTCGAGCTGCTCGCCCGTCGAAGCATCGTGCGCGGCACGAATGGCGGCGAGGGTGTGGGTGGCGGCGAAGGAATTGGGGTAAGCCTGCTGGCCGAGGGCGGCAATCTGGCGGAGTTTTTCCTGGCGAAGCTGGTAGAGGCTGCGCTCGAACTCGGAGTCGAAGTGGTCGTAGGGCATGGGTTTGCGGGTCTGGTTCGAGTATAACTTTCGGCTGTGGAAGGGCGTGGCGCCCCACACAGCTGCGGCGGACGAAACTATTCGGGTCGGGCCACGTCTACCGGCCAGGAGAACGCCATGAAAATGCGCACGGCTGTATTGTCCTGCTGGATGCTTTTGGTTCTTCCCGCGCTGGCGCTGGCCACGACGCTGCCGGATTCCTGCGGCAAGCCGGAGTCAGGGTTCGATGTGAAAACGGAGAAAAACGCCGTGGCGGCGACACCGCAACCGGGCCAGGCGACGGTGGTATTTGTGCAGCGGAACCCGGACTGCATCGGGTGCTCGGTGGTGCGGGTGGGGCTGGACGGCGCGTGGGTGGGAGCGAACAAGGGCAACTCGTACTTCAGTGTTGCGGTGCCGCCGGGGGATCATCACGTGTGCGCGTGGTGGAATGCGCCGCTGGCAAGGATGGAAAGCAGAATCGGCCTGACCGATCTGGCGGCGAGTGCTAACCAGACTTACTATTTTGAGATCGAAGTGGCGAGATACGGCGACTCCGGCGCCCCGTTCATGAAGCTCAAGCCCATCTCTCCGGACATGGGTGCGTTTCTGATGTCGCGATCTTCGCTGAGTGTGGCGACGGCGAAGGGGCATTAATCGGCCGGACGGCATTGGGCGCGATGGCCGCTTCGCGGCCTGATCCGGGGTGTATAACCGTTGGGGAAACGAAGCCCCGATGCCGCAGCAACCACCCAATCCGGAAGCGCCGAAGCGTACGAAGACTGTGGACAGCCTGGTGCGGGCGGAGAAGCTGACCCAGATCGCCTTCATCTTGCCGGCGGCGGTGGTGGTGGGCTGGCTGGGCGGCGCGGGGCTCGATAAATGGCTGCACACGCACTGGATTTATCTGGCGGGGATTGTGCTTGGTTGCGTGGCGGGCTTCGTACAGATTTTCCGGCTGGTGCTGGGCCAGGAAAAGCAGCTGGAAAAAGAGGACCGGAAGCCGTGAGCCAGGAAAACGGCGCGGGCGCGAACCTGGCGGCGTCGATGACCGACGACGATCTGCGGGAAATGCTGCGGCGGGCGCTGCGGACCGTGGTGGTGCTGGGGCTGCTGCTGTTTCTGGTATTTACGTTCACCCTGGGGTGGCAAACGGGTCTGCTGGAGCTGGCCGGGGCGCTGATTTCCTACACGGGGATTCGGGAGTGGCGGAACCTGGCGCTGGCCATTTTTGCCAAACTGGATAACCAGCAAAGCGCGCGGCCGATGGGGCGCACTTTGGTGATGTTTTTTCTGCGGCTGGGGGTGGTGGCCGCGATTCTGTATGTTAGTCTAAGGTGTTTACACGGTAGTGTTTACGCATTGGTAGCGGGCATCGGATTAGCCGTCGTTGCCCTGTCTTTTGAAGCCCTTCGGCTCCTGCGGAATTAACGAAAAAACATGCTCGCCTGGATCAATTTTCTAACGCACCTGCTGAACCACTGGTTCGCCACGCCGGTCGATGCGCTGCTGGAAATGCTGCGCATTCATCCGGCGCATCCGAGCCATCCCATCAACAACACACTGACGCTGGAACTGATCGTTTTCACCGGTATGGTTTTGTTTTTCTTTCTCGTCCGGGCGCGGCTGAGCGTGGAAAAGCCTGGGAACGCGCAGCACCTTGCGGAGATGGTGCACGAATTTGTGAGCAACCAGGCGGAACAGGTGATGGGGCACGGCTACCAGAGGTTTTTGCCGGTCCTCACCTGCCTGTTGGCGTTCATCCTGCTGTGCAACTGCTTTGGGTTGCTGCCGGGGATCGATACGCCGACGGCGAATCCGTCGGTGCCGCTGGGGCTGGCGCTGTTCACCTTCGCCTACTACAACTGGAACGGGCTGCGGGCGCAGGGGCCGATCGGCTACATCAAGCACTTTATGGGGCCGGTGTGGTGGATTGCGCCGCTGATGTTCCCCATCGAGATTATTTCGCACCTCGCGCGCATTATGTCGCTGACGGTTCGTCTTTACGCGAATATGTTTGCCAGCGATTTGCTCACGGTGGTCTTCTTTTCGCTCGTTCCTCCTGCGATTCCGATCATCTTTCTCGGGCTGCACTTCGGTGTCGCACTGATCCAGGCGTACATTTTCATGTTGCTCACGACGATTTATCTGGCGGAGGCGACGACGCATCCGGAGCACTAAAAGGAATTTCCTGCCGGAGCAGCGCTTCCACTTCGGCGAGGGACGGCCGTTCAGCGTGAGGGGGCCAGCACGGTGAGCCTCAACCACCCACTGGCGGCAATCTTAAGGAAGCAGGAGAAAAGCATGAGGAAACTGCAATACGTATTCATGACGCTGGCGGCGTTGTTTATGGCTTCGCCGGCGTTCGCACAAGCTGGCGGCGTCAGCGCCGCACCGAGCTGGGTGCCGATTGGCGCGGGCATTGGCATGGCCATCGCTTCGGGACTCTGCGGACTGGGACAGGGGCGCGCGACGGCTTCGGCGACCGAGGCTCTGGCGCGGAATCCGGGAGCACGGGCGGGCATTCTGACCATGCTGCTGCTGGGCCTGGCCTTTATGGAATCCCTCGCGCTGTTCACCCTGCTGATTGTTTTCGCGGTAGTGAAGTAGATTTCCAGAGCGGGCACGAAAAACTCCCTGCTGCGTACTGCGGCAGGGAGTTCCTGTTTACGGAGGCTTGTTGCTTACTGCTGTTGAATCGACTTGAGGTAGTTGGTCAGATTCGCGAGCCTCTGGTGCTCCTGCATGTCGGGCGACGGGCTGCCCTTGTCGAGCGAGCGGAGCGCGGGACCCCAAATCGGCATGTCCGCGGAACCGTGCGCGGGGTTTTCCATTCCAAACTGCAGGATGGAGTAGATGTGGGCGTCTGGGAACTTGCCGCCATTGTCCCTGGTGAGCTGCGCCAGGTTGGTGGGCGGATCCTTCAAAGCTGGAGCAGCGGGGCCGTTGCCTTTTCCGTCCAAACCATGGCAAGTGGCGCAATAGGTGGTGTACATCTGTTTCCCGGAAGCAGGCGAAGTATTCTTCACCGGCACTTGTTTGATGATGGGTGTTGTCTGGGCTATCCCGAAAGCGGCGGTGGCGAGCACCGCGGCTACGAATGCGACGTGGATTCGATTCGGCATAAAACCCTCCTTTCCGGTATCTAATGCTCCGCTTCCGGAACAACGACTGTATGTGATGGCGGGCACAGGAAAGGGCGCGCAGATGAGCCTTTTGGTAACCCATTTGGCGCACGCCCGGACAGTCTTTTGGGGGAAAAGAAACAGGTTCTGTGACAGATGGCGGCAGAGACCGGGACCGCTGTTTGTGACGAAGCGCGGAATAGAAATTATGAATGCCGCTTGCAATTTTCCCCGGCGTGTGACAAGAATGTGGGACCCTCTTCATTTCATAACGGGATGAAGAGCCGCAAATCTGCCTTCCTTGTCAGAAGCGCAGATCGGGCCGCGGCAACCTTCCCTGTCGAAGACCTCAATAGAAATGCGAACGACGACGCAGCGTGAAAGCTGCGCGCCCTGGCGCCGCTTTGTTTTGGCGGGCACCCATTTATCTGGAGGTCGTACCCATGAGATTTTCTTCCATCCGCAGTGTCATCCAGGTCCTGTCGTTGCTCTTGTTCGCCGGTGTGCTCGCGCATGCGCAGACCTTTCGTGGCGGCATCAACGGCGTGGTGACCGATCCCTCAGGCGCAGTCATGGCCGGTGCTGCCGTTCAGGCAGTGGATTCCGGAACCGGTGTGGCCTACAAGACCGTAACTTCCAGCGGTGGCGAATATGAGTTCCAGGATCTGCCGCTGGGCAAGTACGTCGTAACCGTCGCCGCGCCGGGTTTTAAGACCGAAAAGATCGAGGATGTCCCGGTCTCCGCCGGCACCCTCTACACCCTGCCCGTCAAACTGAGCATCACGGCCACCGCGCAGACCGTCGAAGTTTCGGCGAACGAGCTGGCCCTCGACACGACATCGACGACCCAGACGATGGTCCTGGCAAGCGCGCCGCTGCAGGACGCACCGCTCAATGGGCGCGATTTCACCCAATTGATTGTTCTCTCGCCAGGATTCGCGAATTCCGGCGCTGGCGGCTACGGCTCTTTGAATGGGACGCGGGCCAATCAGATCAACTGGCAGATCGACGGCATCGATAACAACGATCTGTGGCACAACATTCCCGCCGTGAACCAGGGCGGCGTATCCGGCATTGCCGGCATCGTGCTTCCTATCGATGCCGTGGATCAGTTTTCCGCGCAGACCCAGGCGGCTCCCGAATCAGGCCGCAATCCCGGCGGCAGCGTCAACCTCTCACTCAAGGCGGGCACCAATGCGCTGCACGGCAGCGCTTACTACTACAACCGTAACGAAGTCTTCGGCGCCACCAACCCCTTCACCGCGCCCGTGAAACAGGAAGTCCGCAATTACAACTACGGCTATTCCGCGGGTGGCCCGCTGATCAAAGATCGGCTCTTCTGGTTTACGACCTTCGAGCATCAGCGCTTCGTCATCGGCGTCCCCGACCAGTCGACACAACCCTCAGCTGCGTGGCAGGCTGCCGCCCAAACCCTTCTGTCCAATAACGGCGTCTCGGTGAATCCGGTTTCGACTGCACTGCTCAAGACGCTGTGGCCTTCGACAGCGACTGGAACTCTATCCGGCGACGCCGGCGGCGCGATCACGCAAAAGGACTTTACCAGCACCGACCCCGAATACGGCTATAGCTACAACGGATTGGCGAAAGTGGACTACACCATTAACGACCGGAACAGCCTCTCGGCGCACTGGTTCGCCGGACAGGGAAATCAGGTAGCGCCGGTTGGATCGTCGCTGAAGTACTACTACGAAGTCGCGCCGATTCACGTCCAGAATTATGCGCTGGTTTACAACCACGTCTTCGCTCCATCGATCACTAACCAGTTGTTGGCGGGCGTGAACTACTTCAACCAGGTCTTCAACGATTTCAACAACAGCTTCGATGTGGCGACTCTCGGACTGGTCACCGGATCCAGCCTCCCCGGCGCTCCCAACATTCAGATCACCGGCTTCGATCCCGTCGGCGAGACACCTCCTGAGGGTCGCAACGACATCACCGGACATCTCACCGAAGATCTCGCCTGGACGGTCGGCAAGCACCAGTTCAAGTTTGGCGGCGAATTCCGCCAGGCGCAGCTCGACGAGTTTTATCATCGCCACGCGCTCGGCAGCTTTTCCTTCGACGGCTCGCAGGGTCCGGGCAGTTCGTCCGATCCCTGGGGTGGAATTGCCGCATACGGCGCCGCCAACGGTCCTCTGGTCAACGCGCTCGCCGATTTTCTGGCAGGCGATGTTCACACTTCATCGATTGCGCTTGGCGACCCGGACCGCCAGGTCTTCGTAAACACCTTCGACGTTTTCGCGCAGGATTCCTGGCAGGCCAGCGCGAAGCTCAATGTCAATTATGGGATTCGCTGGGACTACGAAGGTCCTTTGCACAACTCGGCGAAAGACCTGTCGGTTTTCCGGCCCAGTCTGGGCGGTGTGGTGTACCAGGGAGCGCAGATCGGCTCACTGTACGATCCGACCTGGCTGAATTTCAGTCCTCGCGTCGGATTGTCCTGGCAGGCAGCGCCAAAGACCGTTGTACGCGCCGGCGCCGGCCTCTACTTTGACACGCCGAACCTGAACCCATTTCTTGACAATCGACCGGGGAACAGCGCCCCGAACGGCGTCGAAGGCAACCCCGGTGGTCCGGACCCGGTTACCACCGCGACCGCCGGCGCTTACACCATTCAATCCGGAGTTGACCCCTTTACCTCCTCCACTCCATCCGACAGCATCTTCTCCGTCGCGAAGAACTTTGTTCCTTCGCACAACATGAACTACAACCTGCAGATCGAACAAAGCCTTGCCAACAACGTCGTCGCCCAGCTGGGCTATGTCGGAAGCGAAGGACGCCATCTGCTCTCGATCCTGGACATCAATCAGGCCGCGCCTGGTGTTTACGCTACCGAAGCGCAGCAGAACGCCACTCGCCCGTACTATGCGCAATTCCCGGGCTACAGCTTCATCAACGAAGTTCGCAGCATCGGAACCTCGAATTACAACGCCCTGCAGGCTACGGTGCGCGTTTCCAACAAGCACGGCATCTCCGCGCAGGGCGCGTATACCTGGTCGCACAGTCTGGATGAGGTCACCGCGTACCGTGGCGCTCTGCCCCAGGACAGCACCAACTTCAAGGGCGACTATGGCAACAGCGATTTCAACATGCACAACATCTTCGTCGGCCTGATTTCTTATGACATTCCAGGCGCTTCCCGATGGAGGGGACTGACGAATGGGTGGCAGCTCAACAGCCTGACCACCTTCCACGGCGGCCTGCCGTTTTCTGTCTACAGTTCCAGCGACACATCGGGGACCGACGATAACAACCAGCGCGCCGACATTGTTCCTGGCGTGAATCCGTACAGTGGAGGCCGACAGGAAAAGGTCGGCGGCGTATGGCTGAATCAGGCCGCGTTCGCCGATGCGGCTCCTGGCACCTGGGGCGATTCCCGCCGCAATGGCTATTACGGACCTGGCTATAACGACGTGGATTTCTCGATTTTCAAAAACAACCACATCGGAGAGCGGGTCACGACCCAGTTCCGAGTGGAAATGTTTAACCTGTTCAATCGAACCAATTACGCGCCGCCGCTTACGGGCAATTTCAACCCGTCTTACACCTACGACAACACGCTCACGCTGTTTACCACGATCGGCAGCTTCAACGGCGCGCCTGGCATTGGCGCCGGCGAACCCTTCAACACGCAGCTGGCGTTGAAAATTTTGTTTTAGCCTCCCTGAAGCCCGTGGTTCTTGTCTCCGGCCACGGGCCTTTTTTTGAGGAGGTTTCAGGACCAGGGTATGGCACAATGATGGCGTTCCCCGGGACAAAAGGAAAACAGAAGGCATGGGTCTTACCAGACGTCAGTTTCTGATGCGTGTGGGCGAGGCGGGCGGGTACAGCGCCGCGTTCATGATGATGCAGTCGCTCGGGCTGCTGGCGATTCCCGAAGCATCGGCGGAATCGGGCCAGCTGCGGCTGGTGGATGGAAAAGGGACGAAGGTCGTCATATTGGGCGCGGGCATCGCCGGCCTGGTCGCGGCGTATGAACTGGGCAAAGCCGGGTATCGATGTACGGTTCTCGAAGCGCGCGAGCGCTGCGGCGGGCGCAACTGGACGATCCGCGGCGGATCCAACGTCGACTTCGCCAGCGGCATGCGCCAATCGTGCAGCTTCGACGAGGGGAACTATTTCAATGCGGGCCCGGCGCGGCTTCCGGCGATCCATCACGCCATGCTCGGCTATTGCCGGGAGCTGGGCGTGGCGCTCGAAGTGGAAGTGAACTCGTCGCGCGGGGCGCTGATGCAGAGCAACAAGCTGAACGGCGGGAATCCGGTGACGGAACGCCGGGCAGTGAACGATACGCGCGGCCACGTTTCCGAGCTGCTGGCGAAATGCATCCGCAAAGGCGCGCTCGACGAAGAGATTACGGCGGAAGACCGCGAGCGCATGATCGCGTTCCTGAAGCAGTATGGCGATCTGCAGCCGGATTTGACGTTCAAGGGAACTGAGCGGTCGGGTTTCAAAGTGCCGCCAGGCGCGGGGAAAGAAGAGCCGGAGGCCATCGATGCTCTGCCGATGCATGCGCTGCTGGACGCGGACTTGTGGCAGGGCATGCTGGCGGAGGAAGTGATCGACTGGCAGCCGACGATGTTCCAGCCGGTGGGCGGGATGGACCGGATCCCGGCAGCGTTCGAGAAAAAGCTGGGCGGCGTGGTGCGGTCGGGCGCCGTGGTGCGCAGCATCCGGCAATCGGCGACCGGCGTAACGGTGGTCTATCGCGACGCAGCCAGCGGCGCCGACCATACCGTGATTGCCGACTACTGCATCTGCGCGATGCCACTGACGATTGTGCGCACACTCGATGCGGATTTCAGCCCCGCGGTGCGGCAGGCGATCGAGGGCACCAGCTACGATTCGGCATACAAAGTCGCGTGGGAAGCGCCGCGTTTCTGGGAGAAAGAGAACGGCATCTACGGCGGGCTTTCGTATCTGCAGCAGACGGTGAACGTGGTGTGGTATCCGAGTGCGCGCCTCTTTGCGGAACGCGGCATCGTGGTGAGCGGATATTCCATTGAGAATGGGACGGCGTTTGGCAAGCTGCCCAACGTGCAGGCCAAGCTCGACGCATCCAGGCAGGCGATTGAGATTCTGCATCCCGGGCATGGGAAGGATCTTTCCAAGCCGATGTACATCAGCTGGGGACAGATTCCGTACAATCTGGGCGCGTGGGTCAGCGGGTTCGGTCACGCGGGAGAGTCGCTGGATGTTTTACTGGCGCCGGATCGGCGCGTCTACTTTGCCGGCGACCACACCAGCCATCTGGTGGGCTGGCAGGAGGGCGCAGCGCTGTCGTCGTATCGGGTGATCAACCAGCTGGGAGCGCGCGTGGAAAATGGAGGGAACCTTGCTGCGTAAACGGATTCTTGTGGGAGTCCTGGCGGCTGCGTCGGCTTGCGGTGGCGCGATGGCCCAGAGCAACGTGACGCGAGTGCCGCTGCCGAATTCGGACTTCCCTATTTCGGAAGGCGTTTGGGTCGGGGACACGCTGTATCTGAGCGGGGCGATCGATTCCGCGGTGGCGAAGAGCACGCCGGGCGATACGGAGACGCAGACGATGCACGTGCTGGATACGATCAAGCGGGAGCTGGGGGAGCAGCACCTGACGCTGGGCGACGTGGTGATGATGCATGCCTACCTGGCGGGCGATCCGGCGCAGGGCGGAAAAATGGATTTTGCCGGATTTATGAAGGGATACACCCAATATTTTGGTACAAAGGATCAACCGCATAAGCCGGCGCGGAGCGCCATGCAGGTCGCCGCTCTTGCGCTTCCCGGGGCTTTGGTGGAAATTGAAGTGATCGCGGTGAACGGCCACAGTCCGATGCACGCATTGTTGGGGAAGTAGGGTCCAGCATCCAAATTCAGGAGGCGCCGATGAACACGAATCTTACCCGCCGCAGCTTTTTTGGGATGGCCGCCGCTGCAACCGCCGCGGCCGCGATGCCGATTCTGACTGAACCGCAGCTGGCGCAGGCGCAGCGGGCCCGCATCGCGCGCGTCCTGCCGCCGGGCGCAGTGCGCATCGACGCCAATGAGAATCCTCTTGGCCCCTGCAGCGGCGCCTGCGCGGTGATGAGCAGCCTGCTGCCGGAAGGCGGGCGCTACGACTTCGAGATGACGCAGAAGCTGGTGGACACTTTCAGCGCCATGGAGGGGTTGAAGCCGGGGTACCTGATTCCCTATGCCGGATCGAGTGAGCCGCTGCACTACACCACGCTGGCCTTCACGTCGAAGGAACGCAGCCTGGTAGTTGCCGATCCCAGCTACGAAGCGCCGCTGTATGCGGCAAAATATTCAGGCGCGAACATCGTGAAGGTGCCGCTGGCGAAGGATTATTCGCACGATGTGCGGGCGATGATTGCCGCCGATCCGAATGCAGGCGTCTTTTACATCTGTAACCCGAACAACCCCACGGGGACGATCACCAGCCGCGAGGACATCGAATACGCGCTCGCGAACAAGCCGAAAGGGTCGATTCTGCTGGTCGACGAAGCGTACATCCACTTCTCCGACGCGACGCCGTCGATCGATCTGGTGAAGGCGGATAAGGATGTGATCGTGCTGCGCACCTTCTCGAAAATTTACGGGATGGCGGGGTTGCGGTGCGGGTTCGCGATTGGGCGGCCGGATTTGCTGGCGAAAATTCAGGCCTACGGGATGAACTCGATGCCGATCCTCGCGGTGGCGGCGGCAACGAGCAGCCTGCAGGTTCCGGAGCTGGTGCCGGAGCGGCGCAAGATCAACACGGATATTCGGACGGAAACGTTTGCGTGGATGGCGGCGAACAACTACAAGTTCATCCCGTCGCAGACTAACTGCTTTATGGTCGACACAGGACGGCCGGGAAAAGAAGTGATCGCGGCGATGGCGGAGAAGAACGTCTACATCGGGCGCGTGTGGCCGGTGTGGCCCACGTATGTGCGCATCACGGTGGGCACACGCAGCGAGATGGACAAATTCCAGGCGGCGTGGAAAGAAGTGATGACGGCGCCGGCTTCGGCGGGCAGGAGATGGAAGCCCGAGCCGACGCTGGCCGAGCTGGGATCGCGCGATCTGCCGCCGGGAATGGCGCGGGGCCGGTTCAGCGTCTAAGGAACCGCGGGGCGGGTTCTACCGCCCCGTACTCACTGCATCGACTGAGGTCGAAGGCGCGGCATCCTGGCCCACGGAAGTGAAGGTCTGCGCCGCGGCGCGGGCTGCGTCGAGCACATTGCCGGGCACAATGCCGAGGATCAGCGTCGCCGCCGAGGTGATGAAAATCGCAATCAGCAAGGCGATGGATGGCCTGGCGAAGGCTTGCTCCGCGGTGGCTTCAGAGGGGCGCGAATAAAGCGCGATGACCACGCGCAGATAGTAAAAGGCCGCGACGCCGCTGTTGATGAGGCCGATGATCGCCAGCCAGACCATTCCGGAATGGAGCGCGGCGGCAAACACGTAAAACTTGCCGAAGAATCCCCCGGTAAACGGGATGCCGATGAGCGAAATGAGAAAGAAGGCCATGGCGCCGCCGAGTAATGGCGAGCGATAGGCGAGGCCGCGATAGTCGTCGATGAGGGTGAGATGGTCGTCGTAACCGCCGGCGTGGCTGACGATGGCGAAAATGCCGACGTTCATGGCTGCATAGGAGACAGCGTAGAAACTGGCGGCGGCGACTCCGTCGGCGGAGAGCGCGGTGAAGGCGACGAGAATGTATCCGGCGTGCGCGATGGAGGAATAAGCCAGCATGCGCTTGATGTTGCGCTGGCGCAGCGCGCCGAGGTTGCCGATGGTCATGGAGATGACGGCCAGCCACCACAGGATCGGAACCCAGTCCGCGTGGAGTTGCGGCAATGCGCCATAGGCGATGCGCAGCAGGACGGCAAAGGCTGCGGCCTTCGGTCCGGTGGACATGAGCGCGACGACGGGCGACGGCGAGCCCTCGTAGACGTCGGGCGTCCAGACATGGAAGGGCGCGGCGGAGACTTTGAAGCCGAGGCCCACGACGATCATCGCGAGGCCGACGTAGAGAAGCGCGGAGGAGGGATTCGCGGTGGCGACGGCGTCGGCGATGGCGCTGATGCGCGTGGTCCCGGTCGCGCCGAAAAGAAGCGCGATACCGTACAGGAAGAACGAAGTGGCAAAGGATCCCAGCAGGAAGTATTTCAGCGCGGATTCGGGACTCTTGCCGCTTTTCCGCCGGTATCCGGCCATGATGTAGGTGGAGATCGAGGAAATTTCCAGCGCGACGAAGACGAGGAGCAGCTCGACGGCGCTGGTCATGAGCATCATGCCGACGGAGCCGAAGAGCATGAGCGCGAAGAGCTCTCCCAAGCCATCGGTTTCAGGAGTGACGGCGTCGAGGGTGATGAGCAGCGAGGCCAGCACAATGCCGGCGATGAGCACGTGGAAGAAGACGCTGAAGGCGTCAGTCTGCACGACGCCGTAGTACGCGGTGCCCGCGGGCAGCTGATATTGCCAGAAGCTGGCGGCGAGCGCGGCCAGCGCGCCCAGGACCGCGAGCCACCCCAGCGATTTGCGGCTGGAGGGTTTGGGCAGCAGCGCGTCGGCGATCATGACCAGCACGCCCGCGACGGTGAGGATGATTTCCGGCAGGATGCGGAGGGCGTCGTTCACTGTGCGCCTCCGGAAAGCTGGATGGCGGCGGGCGGCGAGGCGGGGACGCTGGCAGCGTTGCCGGCCAGAGGGCTCATCGCGCCGTCAATGGCTTTGATCCAGTAAGGAGAGGCAACGCCCATCGCGAGCATGAGAATCGCCATCGGCCAGAGGGTGAGTTGCTCGCGCGCGTTCAGGTCGAAGGCGGGACGGTTGACGACCAGGGAAGATTCCTTCCCATAGAAAATGCGCTGGACCATCCAGAGCATGTAAGAGGCGCTGAGGATGACGCCGATGGTGGCGGCGGCCACCCACTGCGGATGCACCTGGAAGCTCCCACTCAGGACCAGGAACTCGCCGATGAATCCGTTGAACAGCGGCAGGCCGATAAGCGCGAGCGAAGTGATGACGAACAGCGTAGCCAGCATGGGGAGCTTCGCCGCAAGACCGCCGTAGAGCGTCATGTCATACGTCCCGTAGCGCTCGTAGAGAAGGGCGACGAGAACCAGCAGGGCTCCGCCGGTGACTCCCTCGTTGATGGTCTGGTAGACCGCGCCGTTGAGACCAGCAACGGCAAAGCAGAAGATGCCGAGGGTGCAGAAGCTGAGGTTGCCGAGGATGGAGAAGGCGACGAGGCGCTTCATATCGGTTTGCGCCAGGGCGACGAGCGCTCCGTAGAGAAGACCAACGACAGCGAGAACGATCATCAGCGGGGCAATGGCGCGCGACTGCGCCGGGAACAGTCCCAAATTGAAGCGAAAGATGGAGTAGAGTCCGAGCTTGCCTGCGACGACCATAGCCATCGCGGTAGGCGCTTCCTGAATAACGTCGGCGAGCCAGCCATGGAGCGGGAAGACGGGAACCTTGACTGCAAACGCAACCAAAAAAGCCAGCGAGACCCACCACAGAGCCTCGGGCGCGAAGGTTCCGTTGGCGAGGAGCGCCTGAAGCCGGACGAAGTCGAAGGTGTTCGTTTTTGCGTAGAGCCAGAGAATGCCGACCAGAAACAGCGCGGAGGGAATAAACGTGTAGAGGAAAAACTTAAGCGCTGCGGCTCGACCACGGTTGGGCCCAAACATAGCAATGAGAATCGCCATGGGCACCAGGGAGAGCTCCCAGAAACCGTAATAGAGGAACAGATCGAGGGAGACGAAGACGCCGATCATGGCGGTCTGCTGCAGCAGGAAAAGGAAATAGAACTCGCGCGTGCGGGTTTCGATCGCGCGCCAGGAAATAAGGACGCCGATGGGCGCGAGGAAGGTGGTGAGCAGAACCAGCCACAGGGAGAGGCCGTCGACACCGAGGTGGTAGCGGATCGCGGGCGAGGAGATCCATGGGCGGTTCTCTTCGAACTGGAAGCCGTGGCTCGTGTAGCTAAAATGCGCAGGCAAGTGCAGTGAGAGAACGAAGGTGACGAGGGTGACGACGAGGGTGAACGCCGGGATGACGCGACCTTTGCGCGGCAGGAACGCGACGGCCAGCGCGCCGGCAGTCGGCACGAAGGTGATCGCGGTGAGGATGTGGTCGTTCAGCACAGAGTCGTCCTAAATGCAGGGTTCATTGGATGAAGAAGTGGGTGGTCCAGCCAAAGTAAGAGGCGGCCAGCAAAGCAGCCGCGAAGAGAGCAAGCCAACCAGCGTAGGAGCGAATGTTGCCGGACTGAATGCGCGCGACCAGGGCTCCTAGTCCCTGGGCGGAATAGCCGGCGGTCAGCGATCCGCCGTCGATAAGGCCACGATCGATGAGGACTCCCAGAATCCAGCGGGCAACGAAGAGAACGGGGGCGACGACGAGGGCAGCGTAAATTTCGTCGACCCAGTATTTGTTTTTGAGCAGCGCATAGCGTGCCGGGAACTGCGCGGCGAGGCGTGCGGGCAACTCGGGCCTGACGTAGTACATAATGTGGGCTGCGAGCCAGCCTGCGGCGGCGACGAACGTCGAAACGAGAGCGAGGATGAGTTCGGTCAGGTGGCTTTCTGCTGACGATGGCGCGGGCAGCGCGCCAGCAGCCGGTTCGAGGAAATGGGCGAACCAGTTGCTGCCGCCGAGGGCTTCGGGCCAGCCGATCCAGCCACCGATGACCGAAAGAATGGCGAGGATCACGAGCGGGCCGAGCATGACCCACGAGCTCTCGTGAACGGGATGAGTGTGGGTCACAAAAGGATCGGCTTCGAGGATGAGCTTTGTGCCACGGCGAGCGTGGACGGCGGCTTCTTCTTCATGTGCGGCGGTGCGGGATTCGCCGAAGAAGGTCAGGTACCAGAGCCGGAACATATAAAAGGATGTGAGTCCGGCGGTGAGAAGGCCGACGGCCCAGAGGATTTTGCCGCCATTCGGCGCGATGAAGGTCTGATAGAGGATCTCGTCTTTGCTGACGAAGCCTGCCAGCGGCGGAAAGCCGGAGATGGCGAGGACCGCGACGGTCATGGTCCAGAAGGTGATGGGGATTTTTTGGCGGAGTCCGCCCATCGCGCGCATATCTTGTTCGCCGCTCAGCGCGTGGATGACGGAGCCCGCAGCGAGGAAGAGCAGCGCCTTGAAGAAGGCGTGGGTGACGAGATGGAAGATTCCGGCGGAGTAGGCGGCGACGCCGCATCCGAGGAACATGTACCCGAGCTGCGAGATGGTGGAGTAGGCGAGGACGCGCTTGATGTCCGTCTGGACTAATCCAATGGTGGCGGCGAAAAAGGCGGTGGCCACGCCGATGATGGCCACAACCATGAGCGCGTACGGGGAGCGGTCGAAGATGACGTGGGTGCGCGCGACGATGTAGACGCCCGCAGTGACCATGGTGGCGGCGTGGATGAGCGCGGAAACCGGAGTGGGGCCTTCCATGGCGTCGGGGAGCCAGACGTAGAGGGGAATCTGCGCAGATTTGCCGGTAGCGCCGAGGACGATGAAGAGCGCGATCGCAGTGAGGAAGCCGCCCTGCCATGCGGGGTGGGCGGCGATCGCGCTGAAGACCTCAGTGAAGCTGACCGTGCCGAAGTGGGCGATGAGCAAAAACATCGCGAGCAAAACACCGAAGTCGCCGATGCGGTTGACGATGAACGCTTTCTTGCCGGCGTTGGCGGCGGAGTCGCGCGTATACCAGAAGCCGATCAGCAGGTACGAGGCGAGGCCCACGCCTTCCCAGCCCACGAACATCAGCAGGAAGTTCTCCGCCAGCACCAGCGTGAGCATGAAGAAGAGGAACAGATTCATGTAGGCGAAGAAGCGCCAGTAACCGGCATCATCGCCCATGTAGCTGACGGAGTAGACGTGGATCAGAAATCCGACGCCGGTGACTACGCAGAGCATGACAAGCGTGAGCTGATCGAGTTGGAAGGAGAAGTCGGCGTGGAAGGAGCCGGCCTGGATCCAGGGGCCGAGGTTTTCAATGTGAGGCAGATCGAGGGAGCTGAATTTTGTAACAATGACTGCGACCTGAGCGAGCGGGATCAGCGACGCCACCAGGGCGACAGTCGTGACGACCGGCTTCGAGAATTTGCGGCCGAGCAGACCATTCACCAGAAATCCGGCGAGCGGGACAAGCGGAATGAGCCACAGGTGAAGGTCAGTCATAGCTTCATCAGGTCGATCTGGTCGACGTTGAGGGTGTTGCGAGCGCGGAAGACAGCAATGATGATGGCGAGGCCGACGGCAGCTTCGGCCGCAGCCACGACCATGACGAAGAAGACGAAAATTTGCCCGTTGACCTGGAGGTGGCCGGTGGTCTGGCTCCACTGGCGGGAAAAGGCGATGAAGGCGAGGTTGACGGCGTTGAGCATGAGCTCAATCGACATGAACACGGTGATGATGTTGCGCTTGATGAGAAAGGCGGCGACCCCAATGGAGAAGAGGACGGCACTGAGGACGAGGTAGTACGCGATAGGGACCATGGCTCAGTGCTCCTTTCTGGCGAGGGCGACGGCACCCAGGATCGCGATGAGAATCAGGACGGAGGTGACTTCAAAGGGCAGCAGCAGATCGCGGAAGAGCACGCGGCTCAGGTCGCTGGTGGTCGCGAGATATTCGCCGAGGCGCGCCTGTCCGAAGGCGGCGCTGTGCGAGAGAAAAATGTAGGTGAGCAGGCCGAGGAGCGCGGCGGCTCCGGGAAATCCGGCGATATAGGCGAGTTTGCTGCCGTGGGTGCGCTCTTCTTTGCCGGCATTCAGCAACATGATGACGAAGGTGAAGAGCACCATGATGGCGCCGGAGTAGACGATGACCTGGGCGGCGGCAAGGAATTCGGCTCCCAGCAGCAGATACAGCACCGCGAGCGAGCTCATGACCACGATGAGCGACAGGGCGCTGTTGATGGGGTGGCGTTGCAGCAGGAGATTCAGGGCGCCCGCCACACACAACCCCGCGAAGATGATGAACAGTGCGAGATGCATCGTGTTTTGTTACTCAGAACAGCAGAAGAAACCCAGCGGCCGGGGTCTGAAACAAAAATTGTAGATCAGTGCAGCGGCAGCCGCAGTCCGATGAAGAAACTGGTGACAACAATATTGGCGACGGCCACGGGGATGAGATATTTCCATCCGAAGCCCATGAGCTGGTCGTAACGGAAGCGCGGAAGCGTCCCGCGCACCCAGATGTAGAGAAAGAGGAAGCAGAAAACTTTGGCGACAAACCAGAAGAGCGAGAGGAACGAGAGGAGGATCGCGTTGTGGGGCGCGGGAAGCAGGTTGCCGAAGGGGCTGGTCCATCCGCCGAAGAAGAGCAGAGTGGCGACGCAGCCGACGGTAATCATGTTGCCGTACTCCGCCATAAAGAACATGGCGAATTTCATGGAGCTGTATTCGGTGTGGTAGCCGGCGGTAAGCTCGCTCTCCGCCTCGGGAAGATCGAAGGGGGCGCGATTGGTTTCGGCATACGCGGCCATGATGTAGATGAGGAAGGCGACAAACTGGAATCCTCCGAAGAAATTCCACGAGAGCAGGCCGTGCGTGGCCTGAACGTCGACGATGTCGCGGAGGCGGAGCGAGCCGGAGCGGAGCACGACGCCGACGAGAGAAAGGCCGAGGGCCAGCTCGTAGCTGATGACCTGGGCACTGGAGCGAAGCGCGCCCAGCAACGAGTATTTGTTATTCGACGACCAGCCGGAAAGCGCGATCCCATAAACGCCGACCGAGGTGATGCCGAGGATGATGAGGAGGCCGATGTTGACGTCGGCAATCTGGAAGAGGTCCACGCCTTTCCAGCGGATGTCGGCGCCGAAGGGCACCACGGCGATCGACATGAGCGCACAGCCCAGCGCGATGATGGGCGCAAGAATGTAAAGAGGGCGGTACACCGCCTCGGGGATCAGGTCTTCTTTAAGAAAGAGCTTGGCGCCATCCATGAGCGGCTGGAGCAGGCCGAAGGGGCCGACGCGGCTGGGTCCCCAGCGATTCTGGATGCGGCCGACCAGCTTGCGCTCCAGCAGGACGGTGTAGGCAACCGCCATCAGCAGGACAACCACGACGACAATGACCTTGGCGAGGCTGATGAGCAGAAACGCGAGCAGGCTGGTTTGCATAGGGTCGATCCTTAGTCCGCCGCCGTTTCCACGGGTTCGCGCGCTTCGAGGACGGAACGCAGCGTGCTGCTGTACGACCCCAGAGTGCCAGAGGTGAAGAGAGTGTCGTTGGAAGGCGTAACGAGGTTGCGTCGCGATGCGGCGTTGGCAATCTGGACGAGAGCGGGCTTGAGATGCTGATCGTTGCCGGCGAGCAGGTCGAGACGGGGTACGTTGTAGGCGGGCACCAGGCGCTGAATCTCGTCGAGGATCGCGAAGGGGTCAAAGGGGCTGAGGCGCGGCTCCTGATGCTGCGCGGAGAGCCATACGGCGTTACGATCGGCTTCGCCGGATTGCGCGCCACGGGCCTGGCCGAAGTCGGCCTGCACGCCTCTGGGCCCGAAGGAAACCAGGTGCTTGACGTCCGCACGCATGGCCGCGGCGAGGCGAACGATCAGCTCGAAATCAGGGCGAACACCGGCGCGGTCGGCGGCTTTCTTCACCAGCTGCAGATCGCCAAAAGTGTTGGTGACGGTTCCGGCTTTCTCGTAGAGGTTGGCCGCGGGGAAAACGACGTCGGCGAGCCGGGCAGTCTCCGTAAGGAACATATCCTGCACGACAAGGAAGGTGTTGCGCAGAATGTCAGGGTTGACGCCATAGCGGGTGACTGGATTTGCGCCCACGATATAGAGCGCGCTGAGCGAGCCACGCTCGGCGGCATCGAACATCTGCGGCAGGTCGAGGCCGGGCTGCGGGGGCGGCGCGGATCCCCAAACTTCGGCGAACGGTCCGGATGCCGAGAGCGAGGCGTAGCCGGGAAGCAGATCGGGGTACAGGCCCATGTCGGCCGCGCCGCGCGAATTGGCGTAGTCGCCGAGGCAGGCGAACTTCACATTCGGCAGCGTTGCACCGAACTGGACGAGCGCGTCAATGTCGCGGCCGCGGAACTCGGAGCCGAAGACGATGAGCAGCGATTCTTCTTTGAGGAGGCCCTCGCGGAAGGCGGCGGCGTTCGGGTCGCCGGCGAAAGCGCCTGGCTTGCCCGCGAGGAACGGGATCAGAGATCCGTATCCGTCTTCGGGAATTTCGAGGAAGGCGGTGGCCTGGCGGCGGAGCTTGATGGGCCGATGATTGGCGACGTAGAGATGCGCGCCGTGCAGGCGAACGCTGGTGCGAATCTGCCAGGCGAGTCCAGGATGCTGCTCGGTAGGATCGTTGCCAAGGAGGAGAACGGCTGTCGAACCGGCGAAGTCGCGGAGTGAGGCTTCCGGCTTATCGTTGAGCGCGGCGGCGAAAGCGGGATAATCGGCAGTGCGGTGGTGATCAATATTGTTGGTGGCGAGAACGGTGCGAGCGAACTTCTGGAGGAGATACGCTTCTTCGTTGGTGGTCCGGTTCGATCCGATGACGCCGATGGCCGAGCCGCCTTTGGAGTCGCGAATCTCGCGCAGCCGCTGGCCGGCGAAGTCCATGGCCTGGTCCCAGCTCACCGGTTCCAGCTGGCCGTTGGCTTTGCGGACGAGCGGCTGCGTAAGGCGATCTTCGCGATTGGCGAAGTCAAATGCGTAACGACCCTTGATACATAAGAAGTCGCCGTTGATGCCGCTCTTGTCGCGGTTGTCGCCACGGACGATGTCCATGCCGTCGTTGGAGCGGCGGACGCCGAGGGTGGTTTTGCAGCCATCGCCGCAGTGGGTGCAAACGGTGCCCACGTGGGACATTTCCCAGGGGCGCGTCTTATATCGATAAGCACCGGAGGTAAGCGCGCCGACGGGGCAGATGTCGATGCACATGCCGCACTCTTCGCAGTCGAGATGATCCTGGCGGTTGGGCGCGATGATGGAGCCGGCGCCGCGGTTCTGCACGCCCAGCGCCCAGACGTCCATGCCTTCTCCGCAGACGCGGACGCAGCGGTAGCAAAGGATGCAGCGGGGGCGATCAAAGTAAACGACGGGGGACCACTGCTGCTCGTCGCGGTGCTGCTTGATCTCGACAAATTTCGATTCGTGCGCACCGTACTTGAAGGTCATGTCCTGCAGCTCGCACTCGCCGCCGGCATCGCACACCGGGCAGTCGAGAGGATGATTGCCGAGCAGCATTTCGATGGTGGCCTTGCGAGCCTGCGCGATTTCAGGACTTTCGGTGGTGACGATCATGCCCTCGGCGACGGTCGTGGTGCAGGCGGTCTGCAGCTTGGGCATTTTCTCGACGCGGACGACGCACATGCGGCACGCGGCCTGCAGAGAAAGGCCAGGATAGTAGCAGAAGGCGGGAACCTCGATGCCGTTGGCACGGCAGGCTTCAATGAGCAGGGTGCCCGCGGGTGCGGTGAGCTTCTTGCCGTCGACAGTGAGGGTAACGTCAGCCATTTCGTTTCTCAGGCGGCCACAAGCTGCGGCAGCGATACGCGGAGCCACTCGACTACATATTGTTTGGTTTCGTGACCCGGGTCGAATTCCTCAAAATCAACTGTGGTTGCGGTTGCTTCGGGAATCGGTTCCCCGGCTTTCGCGGATTCGCTGAGGTAGAGTTCGAGGGCTTCGCGCATGTTGGCGCGCGTGTCTTCAACCGTGTCGCCCAGGGACCCGCAGCCGGGAACATCCGGAGAGAAGGCACTCCAGTTTCTTTCGCCCTTTTCGTAAACCACCAGGTATTCTCGCGTCATTTCAGCCCCGCCTTGTTCAGGATACTGTGCAGGAGACCCTTCCCAATCTCTTTCCCGGCATGCATCGGGACAATTAGTAATCCGGGCTTCATCGGATGACGAAAATGGCGATGGCTTCCTGTCTGTCCCGTGCTGTACCAACCATCAGCTTCCAAAATTCGTACCAGCTCCTGCGGTCTCACTCTTCGCCTTCAGAAATCTCTGCTGCGCATTCAGACCAGTGCGGGCTCAGGCTCATGCGCCCGGTGATAAGGGCACCCCCTGCCCTCGAGGTGATCTTCGAATTCTTTGCGCCACTTTTTGACGAAGGCGATGGTAGGCATCGCCGCTGCATCGCCGAGCGGGCAAAACGTCCGCCCCAGCATGTTTTCGGCGAGGTAACGAATGTTGTCGATGTCCTTATCGACCGCGCCGCCTTCATGCAACCGTGTCAGTGACTTTTTCAGCCAGTCGGTGCCTTCGCGGCAGGGGATGCACCAGCCGCAGCTTTCGTGCGCGTAGAACTTCATGGTGCGGAGCGCGAATTCGACCATGCAGGTGGTCTCGTCGAGCACGACCACGCCGCCCGAGCCCAGCATCGATCCCGCCTTGCCCACCTGATCGAAATCCATGCCGATGTCGATTTCGTCAGGCGGTCAGCGCGGGTGTGGAAGCGCCGCCGGGAACAACGGCCTTGAGCTTTTTGCCGCCGGGAATCCCACCACCGACTTCATAAATCATCTTCCTGAGGTTGTAGCCCATGGGCAGCTCGTAGACCCCTGGGCGCTCGATGTGACCGCTGAGGCAGAAGAGGCGCGTGCCGCCGTTGCGCTCGGTGCCGATCTTCGCGTATTCCGCGCCGCCGAGGCGGAAGATGTGCGGAACGGTGGCGATGGTTTCGGCGTTGTTGATGATGGTGGGCCCGCCGTAGAGCCCAACGACCGCCGGGAAGGGCGGACGGATGCGCGGAATGCCGCGTTTGCCTTCGAGCGACTCCATGAGCGCCGATTCTTCGCCGACTTCGTACGCGCCCGCGCCGGTCTGGGTGACGATGTCGAAGTCGACGCCGCTGCCGAAGATGTTTTTGCCGAGGAAGCCTTTGGCGTAAGCATCGGCGACGGCGCGCTCCATGATGGTGAGGAGGTAGCGGTATTCGCCGCGCAGATAAATAAACCCCATTTTGGCCTGGACGGAAAGGCCGGCGATAATCGTGCCTTCAATCACGGCGTGCGGATCCTGCTCGAAGATGAGGCGGTCCTTGCAGGTGCCAGGCTCCGACTCGTCGCCGTTGACGAGCACGTATTTCGGCTTGTCGGATTGCTTGGGGACGAACGACCACTTGAGGCCGGTGGGGAATCCAGCGCCGCCGCGGCCGCGCAGGTTCGAGGCTTTCATCTCCGCGATGATGCCGTCAGGACCGAGGGCCAGAGCCTTGCGGACGGACTCGTAGCCCTGGAGCTCGATGTATTTGTCGATGTTCGTCGCGCCTTTGCCGAAGCGCCAGGAAACGATGGGGACGCAGTCGGGATGGGTGGAGAGGGTCGCCATTACTTCGCCGCTCCCTTCTCCGACTTAGCGCGATATTCGCCCAGGACTTTGTCGATGGATTCCGGCGTCAGGTTTTCGTGGAAGTCGTAATTCACCTGCGCGGCCGGCGCCCAGGAGCAGGCCCCGATGCACTCGACTTCTTCCAGAGAAAACAAGCCGTCCGCGGTGGTGCCTTTGTTGGCGATGCCAAGTTTCTTCTTGCAGTGGTCGAGAATTTCGTTGCCGCCGCGCAGCATACAGCTGATGTTGGTGCAGACCTGGACGTGATACTTTCCGGCAGGCCTGGTGCGCAGCAGCGAGTAATAGCTGATGACGTTGCGGACGTCGAGCTCCGTTATCCCAATGCGAGAAGCGATCTCAGCGATGACCGCTTCGGAAAGATAGCCGACTTCGTCCTGCGCGTAAAGCAGCATCGGCACCAGGGCAGAGCGCTTCACAGGATAGAGAGTGACCAGCTTGTCGAAGCGTGCGGCAAGCGCGGGGGAAAAGAGGGTGCTCATCGGCGACTTTCCTTTCCTCGCCCCGTTGCTTTTGCGACAAAATCGATGGCGACGTGATCGAGATCCTGGATCGTCCCGCTGATAGCGATGGTTCCTTCAGGCTGAAATTCGAAGCTGCCGGTGATTGGGGAGTGAGCCGGCGCGCTCTCGTGCCAGGTCACAATGCTGGTTTCCGAATCGAAGTGCAGTTCGAGGCGGGTGGCGCCGGCGATGAGGGTTGCCGAGGTTTCTCCATGCTCAATGCGGGCGTGCTCCTCAAGATTGAGGTTAGCCGCAGCCGCATAAGAACGCAGCAGCGAGACGAACGAAAGCCACAGCTCAGTTTCCAGCATCGATGCGACGGCCGGGGCGCTCACCGGTCAATTTCTCCCAGAACAATATCGATGGATCCGATGACGGCGACAACATCGGCGATGAGCCGGCCGACGCACATGGTTTCCAGCGCCTGCAGCGTGGCGAAGGTGGGGTTGCGCATGTGCACGCGCCAGGGCTTGGCCGTGCCGTCCGAAACCACGTAGTAGCCCATCTCGCCGCGCGGCGATTCGACCGCCTGATAGACCTCGCCGGCTGGAACCTGAAATCCCTCGGTCACGATTTTGAAGTGGTAGATGAGGGCTTCCATCTGCGTCTTCATTTTTTCGCGGTCCGGGAGAACGACGTGCGGCGCGTCGGCTTTGATGGGGCCTTCCGGCATGCCGTCCAGCGCCTGCTGGCAGATCTTGACGGACTCGCGCATCTCTTTCAGGCGGACAAGATAGCGGGCCCAGACGTCGCCCTCATGCGAAATGGGCACTTCGAATTTGAATTTTTCGTAGCTCGAGTACGGCATGTCGCGGCGGAGATCCCAGTCAATGCCGCTGGCGCGCAGCGGAGGTCCGGTCACGCCGAACGCGACCGCGTTTTCAGGGCTGAGATAGCCGACATTTTTCAGCCGGTTGATGAAGATGGGATTGCCGGTGAGCAAGTTCTCGTACTCGTCGATCTTTTCCGGCAGGATTTTCACGAAGGTCTGCACCAAATCGAAAAAGCCAAGCGGCGGATCGAGCGCGAGCCCGCCGATACGGAAGTAGGAGGTCATCATGCGCTGGCCGGAAACCTGCTCGAAGATGCGCAGGATGTCTTCGCGTTCGCGGAATGTATAGAGGAAAACGGTGAGCGCGCCAATGTCCATGGCGTGGGTGCCGAGCCAGACCAGGTGCGAGTTCAGGCGGGTGAGCTCGTTCAGCAGGACCCGCATCCACTGCGCGCGCTCGGGAATTTCCAGCTGCAGAAGCTTTTCCACGGCCAGGCAGTAGCAGAGGTTGTTGGTCATCGGAGACAAGTAGTCGATCCGATCCGTCAGCGGAACAACCTGCTGGTAGAACTTGGCCTCGCAGGTTTTTTCGATTCCGGTGTGCAGATAGCCGATGTCCGGCACCAGCTTGACGACGGTTTCGCCGTCAATTTCCAGCACCACGCGCAGCACGCCGTGCGTGGAAGGATGCTGCGGCCCCATGTTCAGGACCATGGTGCGATCCTTCGGGCCTTCTTCCGGACGCGGCGCGATCAGGGTCGCGGTCTCGACGAAGCCGGGAATCTCAGGCATATCGTGCCGATCGGGGGAGCCGGGCATCAGCGATAGCCCTCCACCGGGTAGTCCTTGCGCAGGGGGTGGCCATCCCATTCCTCGGGCATCATGATGCGGCGCAGCCCAGGATGTCCGTTGAAGCGGACGCCGAACAGGTCCCAGACTTCGCGCTCGTAGAAATTGGCCGCAGGCCAAACCGGCACGATGCTGTCAACGGAAGGGTCGAGACTTTCGACCATCACATGCAGGCGAACCCGCTCTTTCAGCTGGTGGGAGAGGATGTGGTACGTGACCTGGAAACGCGGCTCGGCAGGATACCAGTCGACACACGTGACGTCTTCTAGGAAGTTGTATCCGGCGCGCTGCAGAGTACGGCACGCGGCGCGAAGGGCCTCGGCGTCGATGACAAAGGTGAGTTCGCCGCGATCGAATTTGGCATTGGTGACGGCGTCGGGATGGGCGGCGCGGAGAGCCTGAACGGCTACGTTTTGCGCCAGACCTGCATAGACGGCCTGTTTATCGAGCAGCGCTTCTCCCATAGTGATTCCGAATCGTCTCAGTTGCCGTTACAGATCCGCCTTGTCGGAGGCCCAGTCGAGAATGCCTTTTTTCCAAACGTAGAAAACGCCGAGGACGACGAATCCCAGGTAGACGACCATTTCCCAGAAACCGAAGAAACGCGATCCGGTGATCGACGGCAGCTGCCGGTAGATCACCGCCCAGGGAAGCATGAAAACCGCTTCCACATCGAAGAGGATGAACAGCATCGCCACCATATAGAAGCGGACGGAGAAGCGCCCGCGCGCATCGCCCTCAGCGGGAATGCCGCACTCGTAAGCTTCCAGTTTTTCCTTAAGGTTGCGATGGCGGCCGACGAACCAGGACATGCCTACCATGCCGCAGGCCAGCGCGCCCACGACCACGACCTGCAGCAGCAGAGGAAGGTAGTTCCAGATGTAGGGGTGGCTCTGCATGGCCGTTCTCCTGGCAAACTGCGGAGGGACGAAGAACTGCCGCTGCCTCCACTTCGACTCTAAGTCTGCGGTTGTCAAGAGTCAAGTTACGAACGATGCGCAAGCTAGACGGTGCGCGGGCCGGCGTTGCGGACGGAATCCGGCACGTCAAATTTCCGAAAATTTTCAGTGAACTTTTTCGCGAGCAGGCGCGCCTGCGCATCGTAAGCGATTTTGTCGGCCCACGCGTTGCGTGGATTCAGCAACTCTGAGGGAACATCGGGGCAGGTGGTGGGGATGCTGAGCCCGAAAGCTTCCTCGGTGGTAAATTCCGCTTTCGCGAGACGACCATCGAGCGCGGCGTGGACCATGGCGCGCGTGTGCTGGAGGCTCATGCGCTTCCCCACCCCAAAAGCGCCGCCGGACCAGCCGGTGTTCACCAGCCAGCACTGGGCCTGGTGCTCGCGCAGGCGCCGGCCCAGCATTTCAGCGTAGACAGCAGGCGGAAGCGGCAGGAAGGGTGAGCCAAAGCAGGTGGAGAACTCCGGCACCGGCTCACTACCGAGGCCAGCCTCGGTTCCGGCGAGCTTGGCTGTGTATCCGGAGAGGAAGTGGTACATCGCCTGATCCGGGTTGAGCTTCGCGATCGGCGGCAGAACACCGAAGGCGTCAGCAGCGAGGAAGAGCACGTTGCGCGGATGCCCGCCGATGCCGGGGATGACGGCGTTCGCGATGAACTCGATGGGATAGGCGGCGCGCGTGTTCTCCGTGTAACGAATATCGGAGTAGTCGGGCTCGCCGGTCCGCGGATCGAGGACCACGTTTTCGAGCACAGAGCCGAAGCGAATGGCGTTGAAAATCTGCGGCTCTTTTTCCAGCGTCAGGTCGACGCACTTGGCGTAGCAGCCGCCCTCGAAGTTGAACACCCCGTCCGGGCTCCAGCCATGCTCGTCGTCGCCGATCAGGCGCCGGTCCGGATCGGCGGAGAGCGTGGTTTTCCCCGTGCCGGAGAGCCCGAAGAAGAGGGCTGACGATCCGTCGGCGCCGATGTTCGCCGAGCAGTGCATCGGAAACACGTCGCGCCCCGGCAACAGGTAGTTCATCACGCCGAAGACGGACTTCTTCATCTCCCCGGCATACTTTGTCCCGCCGATCAGGATGATTCTCCGCGTGAAGTCGGCGAGGATGAAGGTTGAGGAACGAACGCCGTCACGGTCGGGGATGGCTTCGAATTCCGGCGCCGCGATCACCACGAACTCGGGCGAGTGGTGGGCGAGCGCGTTGAGATCGGGGCGGATGAACAGCTGCTTCACGAACAGCGCGTGCCAGGCATATTCGCAGACCACCTGGATGGGGAGCTGATACGCGGGATCGGCGCCGGCGGCCAGATCGAGGATGTAGAGGTCGCGCTCGGCCATGTGGCGGAGGACCCGCTCCAGCAGAGCCTGGAACTTCTCCGGCGGGAAGGGCTGATTCACTTTGCCCCATTGCACCCGGTCGCGGGTTTGATCGTCTTCAACGGTGAACTTGTCGCGCGGCGAACGGCCGGTCCGGGCTCCGGTCATGGCGACCAGCGCGCCGTTGGCGGCAAGGCGGCCTTCCCCGCGGGCGATGGCCGTTTCCACCAGTTGCGCGGTCGACAAATTGCGATGAGCGTGCAGACCTTCGGTCAGCCTTTTCAGGTCCTGCAGCGCGAGTGTCGCTCCCATTCCGGGAAGCCTCCGTGGGTCAGAGAGAACACATTATTGTCCCATCCGGAAGAGGAGATGCAAAGGAGAAAAACGGTGCACACCCGCCCTCTCTACAGGACTAAGATGATTCCCAACATGCCCACCCCCTTTGAGAGCGCCCAGCTGAATCTAAAGCTGTTCGAGCTGCGCCGCGAGCCGGTGCTGCGCGAGGCGCGCGCCTGGTTCATCCGCGATTTCAATCCGGAAACCTTCGACGAGCTGCTTACCCTGATGCGAGGCGAGCGCAACGCCTCGTTCCGCATGGTGCTGGGTTATTGGGATATGGCCGCCTCGCTGGTGACCACCGGCGCCATCGATGCAACCGCATTCTGCGCCGCGCACACGGAGATTTTCGCCGCCTTCGGCAAGATCCATCCCTTTCTGCGGGAACTTCGCGAGTCGGCCGGCGAGCCCGGACTCGTCCGCCACATGGAAGAGGTGGTCATGGCCGCCCCCGATGCCGAAGCCGTGCTCGTGCGCCGCCGGGAGCGCCTCCGCGCCGCAGCCAAAGCCCGCGCCCACGCAAAAATTTAGAAGGGAACCAACCCCGCCCATTCAGGGCTGGGGCTGCGCGTCGTCGAGCGGGACCAGCCAGGGCAAATTGCGGGTGTGGCCCGCCTCGTGAAGCACCGCGTCGACGTGCTCCAGAACCTCATCGATGGTCATGGTGTACATCTCGCGGCCATTGTCGTAGCCGGATTCGATCGCCTTTTTCAGATAAAGCCCCGCGGCCTGCGCGGCAAGAGCGTCCGTAATCGTGTGGCCCGTGCGTTTCTTCTGTTCCACCCACGCCAGACAGGGCATCGCGATCCATACGGATCTCCCGCTGACGTCGAAGCGGATATCAACGGCATCCGCATGGCGGGTAGCGATGGCGACAATATTGGCCGTCCAGCGGCAATGCAGGACTTCCCCGCTCCAGCGGTCGGTGGCATTGAAATTTTCGTACATGACAGCTTCCAGCGTAGAGCATTTTAGGCCGAGGCGCATCCAACGGGGCCATTACGTTGGATTAGTCCGGTTTAGGGCCGGAAGGGGTTGACCAGGAAATAACCTTACGAAAGTGCGGATCGTAGGAAATCTTTCCCCGGCTTTCTGCGTCCAATCAATCTGTCTGTATTGCGGACTAGTTTTTATCCGAGGAGTGGACCCAGGTGACCCAATTATCCAATACCCCCCGACGGCGATTCGAAGAGCGGCTGCGCCATCAGCAGCGGCATCTGGAAAGGAGCATGCGCAGCGCCGCGCAGGAAGGCCGCAAGGTCGTCGCCGAAGACACGCTGGACGTGGCCGACCAGGCGGTTTTGTCCTATCAAAAGGAGCTGATTTTCAGCCAGGGCACCGAGGGTCACAGCCAGCTCTCGCAGGTGCGGCTGGCGCTGGAGCGCCTGCGTGAGGGCTCCTTCGGCCAGTGCCTCCACTGCGGCCAGGCGATCGGCGAGAAGCGCCTCGATGCGCTGCCGTGGACGCCCTACTGCATCGCCTGCCAGGAGAAGGTCGAGACCGGGCAGATCGAGGACGTGGCGCGCGCCGCATAACCCGATTGCGCCCCGATTCCCGAGCCCCTGCGTCTGGGTCAGCCTGCGTGCAGTGCGTGGTAGACTGGGATTTATCCAGCATGCGAATGCGCGAGGTGTCTTGCGCGTTCGCTGAACGCCTGCCCAGAGACCTGGGCCGCCCAAAGGAAATTCGGGAAAACCGGTGGACACACAGACCCGTCACGCACTGAAACAGGACAAATTCGTATCCGCAACCGCCTCCGGGCTGGAGTGGATTGGCGAGCACCGCAGCAACGTCGTGGCGTGGCTGGTGGGCGCCGCGATTGTCGCCGGCCTGGTGGTCGCCAGCATCGTCGTCTACCAAAAGCGCGAAGCTGCCGCGAACCAGCAGCTCGGCCAGGCGATGGACATCTACGAGACCCCCCTGGCGCAGCCCAATCAGCCCGCAGAGCCCGGCCAGAAGACCTACGCGACCGCTGCCGAGCGCGCGCAAGCCGCCTTGCCGCTCTTCCGCCAGACGGCCGACCAGTACAGCTGGCTGACCGCGGGCCAGGAGGCTCGCTACTTTGCGGGCGTCACCGAGCTCGAACTCGGGCAGCAGTCGACGGCCGAAGCGGACCTGGAGAAGGCGACCCATGCCGGCAGCGAGCGAGCCGCGCTGGCGAAGATCGCTCTGGCGAATCTGTATGCACAGACGGGCCGCAATTCCCAGGCCGTCACCTTGTTCCAGGACGTGATCGCCCATCCCACCACCACGGTCCCCAAAGCAGCAGCGCAGTTACAGCTCGCCCAGCTGTATGAGACGACCCAGCCAGCCGAAGCGCGACGCCTCTACGCTGAGATCAAAGATCAGAACAAGGATAATGATGCGGCGCAGATTGCGACGCAGAAGCTGCAGAGCCTGAAGTAGGCTCGCGGCCTGCCTCTTCCCCGAACAGCGCCCTTCCCGAACCGGGTGATTCCCTCAAACGGTCCAGCCGACGCCCTCGTTGCAGAGTCAGCGGCTAGGCGAGCTTTTGGTTCTCGACGCCGGGTACGGGCTCGAGGTCGGCGCCGCGGACCAGTTTTTCTTCCCGCCGGGAAGAATCTTCGAACAGGACCACGTAGACATCCTCGAGAGAGGTGAGCTTCTTCTCGACGGTCCCGACGATCTGCTTGTCCTTGATGCGGACCCGTTGTCCTTCTGCGAATTCCATGTCCAAAAGGCTAGGCTCTCCGGGGATGTATCCACTATCCCAAGAACGGGTTAAGGCCAGGCCAGAACAGTAACCAGATTGCGGACACAATGGTGACCGCTGTTCTTCCCAGGCGAAGGACCTTCAGTGATTACGGTTGGGGATTGCGGCGGTCCCGGCCCAGGCGAGCGACCGGGGAAACTCAACAAAACATACTCCGCCCATGCTAGCGCCGATCCAGGTGCAAAAGATGAATACAGGGTTGCAGGCTGTCAGTTTTTCGTTACCTCGGATTGGCTCGTCTCGCTTCCGGATCGCCGTGCGCCGTTTCCGGACATTGACAACGGGCACCAGTCGCGCTATCGTCTCCCCTAAATCGATTATGGGACAGCAAAAGGACGACACAGGCGAACTGATTCAGGGCACCCTCGAGATGCTGGTGCTCAAAGCCCTCCTCCGCGGGCCGCTCCATGGCTACGGAGTGGCGGAGTGGATCGAGCATACCTCGCAGCAGGTCCTCAAGGTCGAAGAAGGCGCGCTCTATCCGGCGCTGCACCGGCTGGAGCTGCGCGGGCTCCTCGAGGCGGAGTGGGGCGCATCCGAAAATAACCGCCGCGCGAAGTTCTACCGGCTCACGGCCGACGGACGCAAGCGGCTGGATGCGGAAACGCAGCGCTGGGCGCGGCTGGCAGCAGCGGTCGCCTTCGTAATGCAGGCGTCGTGAGGGAGAGCGTATGAGCGGGAAACTGCACGAATTTTGGCTGCAGGTAAAGGGTCTGTTCCGGCGCAGGCAGATGCATCGCGAGATGGCCGACGAGCTGGAGCTTCACCAGGATCTGCTGCGCGCGAAGCTGCTCCGTGACGGAGTGGCGGAAGAGGACGTGGAGGCCGCGGTGCGCCGGCGGTTCGGCAATTCAAGTCAGTGGCAGGAACGGCTCCGCGAGCTGTGGCAGGTGCGATGGGTGGAGAATTTCGCGCGCGATGTGAGCTTTGCCGCGCGGCTGCTGCGCAGGTCCCCCGGTTTTACGGCGGTCGCGCTGCTGACCCTGATGCTGGGCGTGGGCGCGAACACCACGGTGTTTTCGATCATCGACGGCCTGCTGTTGCGGCCCCTGCCCGTGCCCCACAGCGACCAGCTGGCCGTGCTGGGGATTCAGCGTGGCGGGCGCGTGGGTCACAGCTTTCCCGAGCCGCTGTTTCGCGGGCTGGAGGCGAGGCACAATGCGTTTGCGACGGTGTTTGCGTCCAGCAGCACCACGCTGCAGGTCCGGGGACGCGACGGCAACGAGAATATCGAGGGAGATTACGTGAGCGGCGGGTTCTTTCCTGCGCTGGAAACCGCTCCGCTGCTGGGACGGACACTGACCGCGGAAGACGACCGGCGAGGCGGGAATCCGGCGGGATTTGGCGTCGTGATCGGCGAGCACTTCTGGGAAAGCTGGTTCAACCGCGCCCCCGATGTGGTGGGGCGCAAGCTCACCATCGACAATACTGTGTTCACCGTCGTCGGGGTCATGCCTAAGCGCTTTATAGGAGCGAATCCCCTCGCACGGCCGGACCTTTACGTGCCCCTGGCGGCGGAGCAGATCCTGAACGGGGCGCGCAACATGACCGACTCCGGCGTTGACGGGTGGTGGCTGAACGTCATGGGCAGGCTCCAGCCCGGAGTGACCCTCGCACAGGCAGATGCCGAGGAGGCCGGGGCCACCAGCGCGATTCTGCATGAACGCGTCAGCGATGCGGGCTGGCTGGACCGGGAGATGAACAGGCATCTTCAGTTCAGGGCAGAATCAGGGTCGGTCGGATTCACCTGGGCGCGCGAGGAATTTCGCCGGCCGCTGATGGCGGTGTTCGCGATGTGCGGAGGCATTCTGCTGCTGGCGTGCCTGAATCTAACCAGCCTGCTGATGGCGCGGGGCGCGGCGCGAGAGCGGGAACTGGCGACGCGGCTGGCCATGGGCGCGACACGGGGGCGGCTAACCCAGCAACTCCTCACCGAGAGCCTGCTGATCGCGGTCACCGGGACCGCGCTGGGTCTCGCGCTGGCCCCGCTGGTAGGCCAGGCGCTGGGTGCGCTGCTCCTCAGCGGCGAATTCGATGCGCATCTGGATACGTCTCTGGACATCCGGGTATTTGGATTTGCGGCACTGGCGGCGGTGCTGGCGACGCTGACCATTGGCCTGGTTCCGGCGTTGCGCGCGTCCTCGAGCGAATTGAACGAGCAAATTAAGAGCGGGCAGCACACCACCCAGGCGCAGGAGCGCAATCGCTGGCTGCCGCGGGTGCTCATGTCGGTGGAAGTGGCGCTGGCTCTGGTGCTCGTGGTGGGCGCGGGGCTGCTCGCCTCGAGTTTGGTCCGGCTCTACCGCTCAGGCGAAGGCTTCGATCCGCGCGGCGTCGAGAATGTTGCGTTCAGCATGGACAACAGCGGGTTGGACCAGGCTGGAAGGATGAATTTCTATCGCGATGTGGGCGACGGGCTCAGCCACGTGCCCAGCGTGCGGAGTGTGAGCTTCGCTCTGGTCATCCCGTTTAACCAAAGGGTGTGGGACGAGGATTTCGCCGCGGCCAGGACGCAGCCTGCCCACGACGTCGATCTGAACGCGGTGGGGCCGGACTACTTCCAGGCCATGCGGATTCCCATGCTGGAGGGTCGAGACTTTCGCTGGAACGACACCAAAGATACCGGGCTGAAGATCATCCTGAACCAGGCGGCGGCCAAACTGCTGTTCCCGCAGGAAGACCCGCTGGGTCGCACGGTGTACAAGAGCGACGGCCCCACCGCGCCTGCGATTCCTTACGAGGTGATCGGCGTGGTGGGCGATGCGAAGTACGAGAGCCTGCGGGAGCCAGTGCCGGCGACAGGCTATGCCGCGATGATGCAGGACGACCGTCACTCGCCCTCGTATGTTGCGGTGGTGCGAACCGACGGCGATGCGGGCTCGGTGGCCAGCGCGGCACGCACGCTGGCGAGGCAGTTGGCGCCAGGGATTCCTGCGCCGACGATGACCTCGATGATGACCACGGTGGACGACTCGCTGAGCGCGGAGCGGATGATGGCCCTGCTCTCGGTCTTCTTTGCCGCCTGCGCGCTGCTCGTGACCGCGATCGGACTGTATGGAACGCTGGCCTACGCGACCGCCCGCCGGACCAGCGAAATTGGCATCCGCATGGCGCTGGGCGCGCGCCGAGCGCAGGTGGTGGCGCTGGTGTGCAGCCAGAACGCGCTGGTCGCGGTCACGGGTACCTTGGCCGGCCTGATCGCGGCCGTGCTCGCCTCCAGGGCGCTGGCCAGTTTCCTCTATGGAACGACAGCGCGGGATCCCTGGGTCCTCATCGGGTCCGTGCTGGCCCTGGCGCTGATTGCGAGCGCAGCTTCCCTGCTCCCGGCGCTAAGGGCAGCGCGCATCGATCCCATGGCGGCGATTCGCTGCGAGTAAAAATCTGAAGACTCCTGGGTTGACAGACCCTGGGTGCCCCATATCTGGCCGGTTTTGCCAGATGTGGGAAGCCACGAATCCCAACCCGGCAAACTCCTCCCCCCGTGTTTCCATCACGAAGATCAAAA
>CAWEWI010000008.1:0-58262 GCA_963812685.1 uncultured Acidobacteriaceae bacterium | reverse complement strand
CGGCAGACGCAGCGGACTTAAAATCCGCAGGAGCTAAAAACTCCGTGGGGGTTCAAGTCCCCCTCCGGGCACCAGCGGTCACTCCCGCTCATCCCCGCACCGTCGCCGCTGCGTGCATCGCCTCCACGAGGACTGACTCGCCGCCCTTCGTACGCATCAGCGTCACTACCGTAATGTCGTCTGCCTGTCCGTGCTTGAGCGCGGCCTCCGCAATCGCCGCCGCCGATTGCGCGCTGATCTCCCGCGTTCGATCGAATCCAAACAGCGCTCCCCGCGCGTCCCTGGCTTCGACCACGCCATCGGAAAGCAGCGTCATCTGGTCGCCCGGTTCCAGCTGGAAAGTATGCTCCGCATATTTTTCCTCCGGCGCGATCCCCAACGGCAAATCAGGCTCCAGCAGCAACTCCTCGCCGTTGCGATACGGCGGCAGATGCCCAGCGTTGGCCAGCGTCACATCGCCCTTCGGGCCGACGCGCGCGCAGATGCACGTCACAAACCCCTCATCGCTGGTTTCCAGCAGCTGCCGATTCAGCCGCATCAGCAGCGCCCCCGGCCCCAGGCCTTCAGTTGCCAGCGCCCGGAGCGCCCCCATTGCCAGCGTGCCCGTCATCGCGGCCTTCAGCCCTTTGCCGCTCACATCGCCCACCACCACCAGCTTCGCGTTGCCCTTCGACTCCAGCACCTGATAGAAATCCCCGCCCACTTCTTCCGCCGGAAAATACGCGGCCTCTACCTCGTATCCCTCGATCTCCGGCAGCCGCTCCGGCACCAGCCGCCGCTGAATCTCCCGCGCCGCATGCAGCTCCGCCTGCACGCGCGCCTGCTCCCGGCTCACTTTCGTAAACCGGAAAAACATGACCACCCCAATCGCCACCAGAAACAGAAAATCTCCCAGATCCTCCATCTGGAGCGGAACCGGACCCACATGAATGGGGTACGTCAGGAAATCCGCTTTCCCCCACCCCGTATAAATCGAAGCCGACCCCACATCCGTGATCGCCGCCGTCGCCGCCGGCAGCAAACTCGGCAGGATCAGCCATCCTGCCTCACGATTTCCCCTCCGGTACCACACAAACAGCAAAGCCGGCATTAGCAACGCCGCTGGAAGAATCGCAGCCGCCTCAACCAACAAGTAATGGCCACCGGAAATCTCCCCCGCGTTCACCAGCACCGTGACCAGAATCGTCGCCAGCAGAGCCCCCTGGTATACGCGCCACACCCGCGTCAACCGCTGCCCCGCAAAGCTGAACGTGAACTGGATCTGCATAATCGTGAATACATAGATCAGCGGATCCGCCAGCAGATTGTTCCACGCCAGCGACAGCACACCGCTGCTCGAACAATTCAGCAGCAGGTTCGACAGCCCCAGCAGAAACAAATACAACCCCAACCACAGATACTCGGCGTGCTTCCGCTGGCTGCGATACAGCGCGAATGCCGCAATCCCCGCCAGCATCAGGGCCATGTTGATCGCAATCGACGGCAGTGCCGCGTAGAGGCGTTGGCTCTCCATCGCCTGCTGCTCGTGCTCGATCGCCTTCGGCGTGCCGGTCGCCGCCGTCAGAAACAGCGGCAGATACCAACTCGTATACGTCGCTGGCGCCAGCGTCCGCAGCGCAATCGTCAACGCCGTGTCTTCATCGCGCACGGCGTACACGCGCTCCGTCGGCCTCTTCACCCCAAACAGCGACCGAATCTGCGTGCCTTCCACCAGCTGTCCGTTGACGTACATCTCGTACGTCCCCTCGCCACCAGCGATCAGGATATGCAGATGTGGATGGTTCGGCGCCAGCTGCACATGCAGCCGGTACCAGCGCGTTCCCAGCGTTGCCGCGCCCAGGTCGTCCAGATCGACCTTCTGCCACCCGCTGTCGTCGAAGTTCGGCTGCGCCCACGCCGGATTGTCGCCGTCATGTTCGAGCCACCCTCGGGTCAGGTCTACTGTGCCCATTCGCCATTGCGTGGCATCCACCTGCGCCAGCGCCACCGGCGCTGCGAGCCACAACGCCAGCAGGACGAGCCTGCGCGTCACCGCTCCCACGCCCGTCTTTGCCGGCGTCAGCACCGGTGTTCCTCCCGCGTTTGGGTTTTCGATCAAGCCCGAGTTGCTTTGGGGAAACCCAGTCTACGTCCGTCGTTCCAACGCGGCAACATAGCCGTCTGGACCGCGCGGGTGAAGCCTCGACGATAAGTCTCCGGTCCGCGGGTGACGGATGCCCCCCTGTCCATATCTAATGAAAAGCAATGCAAGCCGCCCGTCTCCTTCCTATTGCGCTGTTGTCGCTGGTCTTCGCGCCAGGCTCTCCCCTGAGCCTGCTCACCGGACTCGACCCCTCAGCCTCCGCGCAGCATATCAGCGGCAAGCGCCTCATCCTCAAAGACGGCTCGTACCAGATCGTCACCAAATGGGAAGTGAAAGGGGACCGCGTCCGCTATTACAGCGCCGAGCGCGCCCAGTGGGAGGAGGTTCCCTACAACCTGATTGACTGGCCCGCCACCAACAAATGGAATAAGGAGCACGAACCAGGAGCGCAGCCGTCGCCCGCGGCCGAACCCCCCAGTGCCGCGACGCCCGCGGAAGAGCAAAAGGAAGCCGCCGCCATCGACGCCGAGGCCGCTGCCGAACGTGCCGATCAGCGCGCCCGCACCCCGCTCGTCGCGCCCGGTCTGCACCTTCCCGATCAGGACGGCATCTTCGTCCTCGACAACTACCAAAGCATTCCTGAGTTAATTCACCTCGACCAGAGCACCGGCAACGTCAATCGCGACGCCAGCCATAACGTGCTGCGCGCGGCCATCACTTCCTTCAGCGGCGCCAAGGAACCAGTCCGCATCAATGGCCAGGCTGCCAGGGTACGCCTCCACGTTGACGATCCTGCGCTGTACGTCAGCCTCGACACCGGCAACGCCGAGGAAGTCGCGCCCGAAGACGCCCTGATGGTCAACACCCACGGTGCCCTGCCGGACAAAAACGAGTACAGCTCTCCAGACAGCCGTTACGCCATCGTCCGCGTCGATGTGCAGCCGGGCGAACGCGTCATCGGCGCTTTGCGTATCAGCCGCGCCGGCAACGCCACGCAATCCGAGGACATCATCCCTACCAAAGCAGAGATTCTCACCGGCAAGCACTGGATGAAGCTCACGCCCAAAGAGCCTCTGCCCATCGGCGAGTACGCGCTCATGGAAATCCTCGCCCCCGGCGTCATCAATCTCGATGTGTGGGACTTCGGCGTCTCTCCCAACGCCCCCGAAAACAAACATCCCATCACGCCGGTCAAAGACGGCCCGTAACCCAGGGATTAGAAATCAGGAATTAGAGTTTGGGGCTGGAAGCCGCCGGCCCGAAACTCTAAACTCTCGCCCATCACACCGGCTTTTTCTGTAGATCAGAGAGCGCCGCCAGCACCGCCTCGCTGTGAACATTTGGATCCACCTTCGTCCATACCTTCACAATCTTTCCGTCAGGATCGATCAGGAAGGTGTTCCGCATGGCGATCACCATCGGTCCAAAGTTCCCCAGCGATCCGTACGACTCCACCACCTTCTTATCCGGGTCGGCCAGCAGTGTAAATGTAAGCGAGTCCTTGGTGCAGAACTGCTTGTGGCTGTCCACCGTATCGACGCTCACGCCCAGGATCACGGCGTTCAGCGCCTTGTATTTGTCCAGATCGCGCTGGAAGTTGTGCGCCTCGATCGTGCAGCCCGTGGTCATGTCCTTCGGGTAGAAGTACAGCACCACCCACTTGCCCTTGTAGCTGGCCAGGTCCACGGGTGTGCCTTCCTGATTGGGCAGCGTAAACGTCGGCGCGGCCTGCCCCACTTCCGGCATCGGTGCGTTATCGGCGGCAAAACTGCGCTGCAGTACGAAGCCTGCAACGACCAGAACAACGACGGCCGCAGCGGCGATCGCGGTAATCTTCGACATGACATCTCTCCTTATGCATGAGGGGCCCGTGCGTGTGGGGACTGCGTGTGTGTCGACTAGTATGCGTGCTCGACCATTATCCGTTTTCGAGGGCGATTACGGCAATCCCGGCGGCGTCCGCCTCGGCCCGAACTGCGTCCCGGTCGAAGACCAGCGTCCGATGTGCCTCGAGTGCCAGACACGTCGCCCCTGCCGCTTTCATCGTTTCAATCGTGCGAATCCCAATCACCGGAACATCGAAGCGCAGATCCTGCTTCGGCTTCGCAACTTTCACCACCGTCAGGCCCCGGTCGAGCGTCGACGCCGATTCGCCCAGGCTCAGCATCAACTCTCCCGCCCGCTTGATCGTCGCATCCGTCCCCTCCATCGCTTCAATCGCTATGCAGGCCTGCGCCGCCACCACCACCGTCTGCCCCAGATCGAACGCCGCCAGGCCCCGCGCCATCTCCCGCCCGTAAGCGATGTCGCGCTCTTCCTGCTCATTCGGCGCGCGCGCCGTCAGTACCCCAGGTTGCGCCAGTAACGGTTCTAAGTACGCCGTCGAAGGAATCAGCTCGATTCCCTCATCCCCCAGCACCTTTGCTACCGCGCCCAGAAGCATGTCCGTGTTCCGCGTCCGTAGCGACAGCAGCAGCTTCGCCAGCCGCCAGTCCGGCCGAATGCTCGAGAAAATCTGCTTGTGCTTCACCTGGCCGGCCATCACGGCCCTGTGCACGCCCTCGCGCTGGAAAGTCTCAATCAGCCGCGACAACTCGCCCAGTGACAGCCAGTGAACCCGCACTCCCGCATCGCCGGCCGCGCGGACGTCCATCTCCGGGTCGGTCTCCTCTTTGATCGCCGCGACCACCACTTCGGTCCCCTGCGCGCGCGCCGCGTCCAGCAGTAGAAACGGAAACCGCCCGTTGCCCGCAATCAGGCCCAGTTTCTCTTTGGATTCCGTCAAGAAAGCTCCTGCGGCGGCGCCTTACGTGTTTCCTCTGTGTGCTCTGTGGTGAGTCCTTATTTTGTCTTCGATAAGTGATCGAAGTTCAGAATCGCATTCAGCACCAGCGGATAGCTCCCGATCGTCTCACCGCGGTAAATCGGATTATTCGCGAACAGCAGCACATTCCCGCTGCCGAAATGCGCATCCACCACGATGGGCTTCTCTTCAATCTGCCCGCCGCCCTCCAGCAATCCCGACAGCAGCAGCCCCTTTGCCGACACAAACCGCAAAATAACATCCGGCCGATACTGCTCCGGAATCACGTAAGGATTGTCGCGCGCCTCCTCTTCGTTCAGCGGCGTCGCCTCCCACGGCTTCGGCGAAGGCAACGCCTCCGGCTCCACAGCCGAGCGCCCCTGCGGAACATCTTCTTCCTGCGGTCCGCCGCGTCCGGTCGCGCGATGGTAATCCTTCTCCGTCTCGATATGCCGCGGCACTGTCATGTTCCCGATCGTGAACGCCATCCCGTCCGCGCTGTACACCGCCAAATTTTCGCCATAGCCCCACGCCACAGGATTCTTGTGATCCACAAACGTCGCGCCCAGCACGCTGCCTACTACGTGCAGATTGGCCGCGCGATTCACAAACACCCCTGGCGCCAGCCCCTCATCGATCGCGAACTGCGCCGTGTCCTCCGACGTGATCAGCAGTCCGCCCTTCGCCACAAAATCTTTCAGGTGCGCAACCCCCTCCAGTCCCAGCCCCGGCCGCATGTCCTCCGTCGAATCGATCCGCCCCAGGTTCGGCGTCAGATCCGTCTTCTGCCACGGCATCGGATTGCCCCACATCGGCATCCCGCCCACGATCTGCTGCGTCGACGACCGCCCAACAGGCGCAAAAATAATCACGTCGTATTTGTCGTGCAGGTCGCCTTCATGCGCAACCGTCTGCGTGTTGATGTAGTCGTAGGCCACATGCAGCTTGTCCAGCGCCTCCCGCCACCATCCCTCCGTTTGCGTCCCGCCCCACGTGTGCATCATCGCAATGCGCGGCACGGGCGCATCGTGCATCGCCACCGAAGGCGCAGCCCCCAGGCACACCGCCTCCACATCGGCCTCTTTGACCACAGCCTTCACCGCATCCGCGCCGGCGCCCTGCACAATCAGCGAGCCCGCCCCGAAATGCTTTCCACCCGCATCGAACGCCTCCTCCGCCACCGAAACCTTCGCATCCTTCAGCGCATACCGCAGCCCCAGCAGCGAAATCTCCCCCGAATTGTTCACCGCCACGACATCTCCGGCCCCGCTGACCTTGCCCGCTGGAACTCCCGCATCCGTCACCGGCTCCATCTTCGCCTTCAAAATCGAAGCATCCGTCACGCGCACCGTCGCCACAGCAAACAAATCCGGGAACGACCACCCCGTATCGTCATAAGGATGCTTCTGCGGATCGTCCGGCGCCCAATATTGCCGGTCCAGCAACGCGTCCGCAATCCGCGAATACGGCTGATCCATCCGGATCACGTAGCTCCCCGCCGCAAACGTCTCCGTCTTCGCCGCATCCGTCTTCTCATCTGTCTTCTTCGCCGGCTTATTGGTAACCGTCACGGCTTCAGAAAGCCGGCTCACCTCCACATGTTGCAGCGCCATCACCCACAGCATCTCCGCGCGCCGGCTCGCCGACTGCCCTTCCGGCGGAATCACGTACGCCGCCGGCCCTGCGCTCTCCGGCTTCTCAATCGACCGCTTCGCCTTCAGGTAAAAGTTCTCCAGCCACTGCGGGCTGTTCTGCGCGAAATACGAAATCGTCGTCAGCAGTGCCGTCTCTTCGTAATTATTGTTGTTGCGCTGCGACCACTCCACCACCGGCAGCGGCGGATTCTGCTTGTACCAGGTTCGCTGATATTCATCCGGCCCCAAAATGCGCTTCTCTGTATCCGCCCCGCCATTCCCAAACGTCTCGTAGAGCCGGCTGATCCCGTTGTGCATCGCCGCGAGAAACATCAGGTACCCTGGGCTCCACGTATCGAAATCCCCGTGGGTGAAAACGCCCGGCATCCCAAACTCCGTCATCTGCTGCACATTGTTCCAGCCAATTTCCGCCCACTCCCCCGCCAGAATTGGATCGATCCACGCGTTATACGGTCCATCACCCACGGTGTTGTCGTAGAGAAATGGCACTGACTCATGGAGATCGTGCAGCACCTGTGCGTGCCAGTCGAGATACGTGTTCAGCACGTTCTTCGTCAGGTCCAGCGTCATTCCCATCGCGTCACGATTGTTGTCGTGCGCCACGTAGTGCCCCCAGTACACCAGCCGCGGCCAGTTCTCGTTCGGGTGCGCCAGATGCCACTTATAGACGTCCACCATGCGGTCGCGCCCATCTACCTCCACCACCGGCGTGATCAGCACAATCATGTGCGAGCGAATGTATTTGATGTACGGCGAATCATCCACCGCCAGCCTGTACGCCAGCTCCATCAGCGCCGTCGGCGCCCCTGTCTCGGGCGAATGGATCGTCCCCGTGATGTAGTAAATCGGAAACGACTGCTTCACCAGATCGGCCGCAACCTTATCGTCCATGTGGATCGTCCGCGGATCGGCCAGCTTCGCCAGCCGTGCATCGTTCTCCTTCTGCCGCGCCAGCACCGACTCATCCGCAATGGCCACGGCAATCATCTCGCGGCCCTCTTCCGTGTGCCCGACCGTATAGACTTTCACCCGCGGTGTGCTCGCCGCCAGCAGCCGGAAATACTTGTACACATCCTCGGCATACGGAAGCATATTCGGCGCGCCCGAAACATCTCCCAGCACCTTCGCCGGTGTCGGCACCGTCTTCGACGCAGGCAGATAATCTGTCAGTGGCGAATTAAAATACGGCTCCGTCGTGTACTTCTTGATGTGGTCCGTGTAGTCCTGATCGATCGCCTGCTGCGGATCGCGCGCGTAGGTCGGGCTGAGTGCCGTCTGCGCAAACACCGGAAACGACGCGAGCCAGGGAACGGAAGCAAGCAGAAAAACAATCAGGCGGAAGCGGATCTTCATTTGGCACAGCCTCGAGTAACTGGGATTCGTAACGGAGGATGCAGAATATCAGGACTCGCCGTCCAGGCACACGTGCCTTGCGGCGACGGCACGCGGTGGAGCAGAGTTTAGGGATTAGAGCTTAGGTGGCGCCGAAGGCGCGTGTGCCTGGACGGCGAGTCCTCACTCCCACTCGATCGTCCCCGGCGGCTTCGACGTAATGTCATACACCACGCGGTTGATCCCGCGCACTTCGTTCACGATCCGGCTCGAGATCGTCTTCAGCACCTCATACGGCAGTGGAACCCAGTCCGCCGTCATGCCGTCTTCCGAATGCACTGCGCGAATCGCGCACGTGTACGCATACGTTCGCTGATCGCCCATCACGCCCACGCTCTTCACCGGCAACAGCACTGCGAACGACTGCCAAATCTGCTGGTAGAGCCCCGCCTTCTTGATCTCCGAAACCACAATCTCGTCGGCATCCTGGATCAGCGCCACGCGATCCGCCGTCACCTCGCCCACTATGCGCACCGCCAGCCCCGGCCCCGGAAACGGTTGCCGCTGCAGAATATCCTCCGGCATCCCCAGGTCGCGCCCAATCCGCCGCACCTCATCTTTGAATAAATCCCGCAGCGGCTCGATCAGTTGCAGCGTCATATCCTCCGGCAGGCCGCCCACATTGTGATGGCTCTTGATCGTCTGCGACGGCCCCTTCACCGGCGAGGATTCGATCACGTCCGGGTACAGTGTGCCCTGCACCAGCCACTCCACGCCGCCCGTCTCCTCAGCGATCCGATTGGCTTCATCGTCGAAAACCGCGATGAACTCGTTGCCGATGATCTTCCTCTTGCCCTCCGGATCGGTCACCCCCCGCAGCTTCAGCAGGAACCGCTTGCTCGCGTCCACGGCTATGAGTTTCAGCCCCAGCTTGTCGCGCAGATTCTGCTGTACCTTCTCGAACTCATCCTTCCGCAGCACCCCGTTGTTCACAAAAACGCACGTCAGATGATCGCCGATCGCGCGATGTACCAGCACCGCCGCTACTGATGAGTCCACGCCGCCCGACAGCGCGCAGAGTGCATGCCCCGTCCCCACTTTCTCGCGAATCGCCGCCACCGCACTGTGAATGAAGTGCTCCGGCGTCCAGTCCGGGCTTGCGTGGCAAATATTGAACACAAAATTCCGCAGCAGAGCCGTCCCCTGTTGCGTGTGGTGCACCTCAGGGTGGAACTGCACCGCCCAGATCCGCCGCTCGTGGTTGGCCATTCCCGCCGCCGCATTCGACGTCTTCGCCGTCAGATGAAATCCCGGCGGCAGATCGAGCGCTTCGTCGCCATGCGACATCCACACATGCAGCGAAGTGGACAGTTCGGCAAACAGCGGATTCCCCGTGTCGATCACCTCAACGTCCGCGGGCCCATACTCGCGCTTCACCGCCGACCGCACCCGCCCGCCCAGATGATGCGTGATGAACTGCAGACCGTAGCAAATCCCCAGCACCGGCAGGCCCATCTCCAGAATCGCCGGATCGGCTGGCGGTGCATCGGCGTCGTACACCGAGCACGGGCCCCCCGAAAGAATAATGCCGATGGGATTCTGTGCGCGAATCTCTTCGATCTTCGCAGTGCACGGCAGAACAACCGAGTGAACATTCTGCTCGCGGATGCGTCGCGCAATCAGCTGCACATATTGCGCGCCGAAATCGAGGACCACGATCGATTGGGTGGGCACTCATCAGTGTGGCAGGGTTTAATTTTGCTGTAAAGAATCAGTCTCAAGCTTCTGCGCCGAAGGCGCCTCCGCCTGGACGGCTAGTCCCCCACCCGCCTCGACGGCGAGCCGCCACAGTTCCACAAACGCCACCACCCGCGCCACCTGAAAAAAATCCGACGCGATCATATACAGCACCGTTACCACCGCCCACCACGCGTACAACGACGCACCATGCACAACCTCCTCGAACGGCAGTGGCGTCGCCGAGAAGACCATGGCCAGCACAATAAGCGCCAGCTTCACAATGCCCATCACCATATTGATCTCCACCAGCTTGCCCCGCAGCGGTCCCAGTCGCAGACTCCGCACCAGGCTGCTCCCTACACTGCGCTCCTCCAGCAACGCGAGCAGCGGAGCAATCGAGAACACCCAGCTCAGCAGCGCCCAAACCGTGAAAATCCCCAACGAAAAAATGATCACCAGCGCGCAGTAAGGAACAAGGTTCGGCTCGCCCCCCGCTTCATTCCCGGTGATCCCCGCCGCCAGCGTGAAATTCGCCGCCCACCGAATCGCGACAAACCACAAAACAAAGGTCCCGAATAACGCGATAACCCGCAGCAGCTGCAGCACGATCATCGCTGGCCAGCGTCGCGGCGTCTCCGGCCTGTAGGCGCGCAAAACCGAGCTGCGCCCCAACCCTGCCGCCACCGCCCACGCCACCATTGAGAGAGGCAGCAGCCACACAGCAATATGCAGCACAGGAGTCTTCAACACATCGATGGCGTCCGAGACCTGCACCGCTCCCTGCATCGGATCCTGCAGCGAAAACTGAAAGATGCCGGTAGCCTCGAGCTTCGCCGCCGTTTCCGCCCAGAGGTGCTGCCCCACGAACCACAGCACCACCAGCAGCGGGATGCCGTAGCTCCAGCGCCACAGCAGCTCCAGCCCCAGCAACGAAGGCCGCCGCCAGCACAGCGCCAGGATGTGCACGAACGACTGCGTCCCCCGCGCCTCGCCGCCGCCGGTTCTCTCCACAATCGGCGTAGCCGCGTCGGGAACAGGCATCGCCGCCTACTTCACCACAATGTTGATCAGCTTGCGTGGCACCACGATGATGCGCACAATCTCCTTGCCGGCGAGCAGAGCTGCAATCTTCTCCTCCTTCAGCGCGGCCTCGCGCACCGCGTCCTCATCGGCCTCAGCCCCAACCCGCACCACCGCGCGGAGCTTCCCGTTGATCTGCACGGGAATCTCAATCTGCTCCTCGCGCGCCAGCGCCTCGTCGAACTTCGGCCACGGCGCGCGCAGCAATTCGCTCCTCTCGCCGATCCGCTCCCACAATTCACACGCCAGGTAAGGGGCGAACGGCGCGAGCAGTAGCGTCAAACTGCGCAAAATCTCCGCCAGCACCGGGTCCGGCACCTTCCCCGCGTTAATCGCCGGCTCCGTCGCTGTCAGCAGGTTTACCAACTCCATGATCGCCGCGATGTCTGTGTTGAAATGCCAGCGTCCGGCGAAATCCTCGGTGATCTTCCGGATCGTCTGGTGCAGTTTGCGCAATAAAACCTGCGATTCCGGCGACAGCCCCGCGTCTCCCGCGCCGCCTCCCGCCGCCTTCGCTCGATCCGCATATTTCATCGCAAAGCGATAAACCCGGCCCAGAAACCGGCTCACTCCCGCAACCCCATCCTCCTGCCAGTCCAGATCGCGATCCGGCGGCGCGGCAAACAGCGAATACATCCGCGCAGAGTCCGCGCCAAAATTTGCGATCATCTCGTCCGGCGACACCACGTTGCCCTTCGACTTCGACATCTTCGCCCCGTTGCGGATCACCATCCCCTGCGTGAACATCCGCTCTACCGGCTCGTCGTTGCGAATCAGGCCCAGGTCACGCATCACCTTCGTCCAAAACCGCGAGTAGATCAGGTGCAGAATGGCATGCTCCACGCCGCCGATGTACTGGTCGATCGGGAACCAATACGCCACAGTCTCCGTTGCAAATGGAACGCTGTTGTTGTGCGCGTCCGTGTAGCGATAAAAATACCAGGACGAATCGACGAAAGTATCCATCGTGTCCGTCTCCCGCCGCGCCATCCCGCCGCATTTCGGGCACTTCACGTTGACGAACTCCGGCATCCGCGCCAGCGGCGACCCGCCCTGCTGCGTAATTTCCACGTTGTCCGGCAGCAGCACCGGCAATTCGCTTTCCGGCACCGGGACAATGCCATCCTTGGCGCAGTACAGCATCGGAATCGGCGTTCCCCAATACCTCTGCCGGCTGATCCCCCAGTCCTTCAGCCGATATGTAACCGTCGCCTTGCCAAATCCATGCTCCTCGGCATTCGCCGCCATTTTGTGCTGCGCTTCTTCGCATCCCAGCGAGCTGAATTCGCCCGAGTTGATCAGCAGGCTGTCCTCCTCGGTATATGGCAGCAGCGGCTCGGTCTCGCCGTCTGCCGGAGGACCGCCCTGGCGGCGCGGCAAAATCACCACTCTGATCTCCAGCTCGTACTTCTTCGCGAAATCGTAGTCGCGATCGTCGTGCGCCGGCACCGACATGATCGCGCCCGTCCCGTAATCGAGCAGGATGTAATTGCCCACCCACACCGGCAGCCGCTCGCCGTTGAATGGATTGATGGCGTAGTGCCCCGTGAAGACGCCATGCTTCTCAATCTCGCCTACGTCGCCCGAGTCGCGCGCCGTCCTTTGCTGATCCAGCAGCGCTGCCACCGCGCTCGACAATTCCGCATCGGCCGCCGCCATCTCCTTCACCAGCGGATGCTCCGGCGCCAGCTGCAAACTCGTCGCCCCGTAAATCGTGTCCACCCGCGTCGTGAAAACGGCAATCTTCCTCCCTGTTCCTTTCGCGCCCTCGCGCGCCGGCAACATCGCTGTCCCGGCTCTGCGCGCCTTCTCCTCGTCCTCCGTCGCGTCGCTCGCATCCTCCAGCTCAAACTCGATCTCCGCGCCTTCGCTGCGCCCGATCCAGTTGCGCTGCATGGTGCGCACCTTCTCCGGCCAGCCGTCCAGCTTCGCTAAATCCTCCAGCAGCTCCTGCGCGTAATTCGTAATGCGCAAGAACCACTGCTCCAGATCGCGTTGCTCCACCGGCTGCTCCTCGTGCCGCCAGCAGCAGCCGTTCACCACCTGCTCATTGGCCAGCACCGTCGCGCACTGCGGACACCAGTTCACCTTGCTCTTCTTGCGATACGCGAGCCCCCGCTCGTACATCTTCAAAAAGAACCACTGATTCCAGCGGTAGTAATCCGGCAAACACGTCGTGATCTCGTTACGCCAGTCGTAGCTCAGCCCGATCCGGTTCATCTGCCGCTTCATCGCGGCGATGTTGCCCAGCGTCCACGGCCGCGGCGGCGTGTTGTTCTTGAGTGCAGCGTTTTCCGCAGGCAGTCCGAAAGCGTCCCACCCCATCGGATGCAGCACGTTGTAGCCCTGCATCCACATGTAGCGTGCCAGCGCATCGCCAATCGAGTAGTTGCGCACGTGCCCAATGTGCAACTGCCCCGACGGATACGGCAGCATCTCCAGCACGTAGTACTTCGGCTTCGTCGACGAAGCCGGCTCAGCGGCATACAGCTCCGGCTGCGACTCCCATCGCGCTTGCCAGCGAGCCTCAATCTCCGCGAAGTTATACCGGCCCTCGGAAGATGAGGGATCTCCGCTACCCGCCTGGTGGGCGGCTTCTGCCTGTTCTTTTGTCGCCATAACTCAGTCTTGATTGTAAATTGATGCGTCAGCAAGCCGCCTGGGTGCGCTTCACCGGCCTCGCCACCAGCGCCAGCATCGTCTCCACATTCCTCCGGTCATCCTCCGGTTCGTCCACCGGCGTCTCCGCGATAAACGCGCAGTGCCCAAACCGCGCATCGTTCAGCAACCGGCGAAACGGCTCCAGCCCCATCCTCCCATCACCTATATGTTGATGCCGATCCAGCCTCGACCCGCGTACCGCTTTCGCGTCATTCATGTGCCAAACCCGCACCGTCTCCAGACCAATGCTGTCCCGCACCCGCTCCACAGTCTCCTCATAGCCCTCGCCGCTCACCAGATCGTAGCCCGCTACATGGCAATGGCACGTGTCCAGGCACGCACCCACCGGAACCGCCGGCCTCAGCCGCTCAATCAGCTCCGCCACCTGCTCAAAACTCCCGCCCAGCGAAAACTCCGCCCCCGCCGTGTTCTCGATCAGTACGCGAAAATCGCGGCCATCGAACCGCACCCCATCCACTGCCCGCGCAATCCCCTCCGCCGCTCGCCGCAAGCCCTCTTCGCGCGTCAGCCCGTTCCACGATCCAGGATGCAGCACCAGATACTCCGCGCCCAGCGCCAGTGCCCGCTCCACTTCGCCGCGAAACGCCGCAATCGACTTTTCCCGGAACAGTTCCGTCTGGCTGCACAAATTCACCAGATAGCTCGTGTGGATCACCAACGGCGCGCAGTCATATTCCTTCCGTAGCCGCCGCATCTGCTCGCAGTGGCTCGCCTCCAGCCGCTGCGCACGCCACATTCGCGGGCTCGACGAGAAAATCTGAAACGTATTCGCGCCAATCGCGTGCGCTCGTTCCGCCGCGCGAAACACCCCGCCCGACGTCGACAAATGAATCCCAATGAGCCGCTTCGCCATTAGCCGTTAGTCTATCGGCGCAAAGCAGGCCTCTGCGGAGCGCGGCCACGCTGCCACCCTTAATCACTAATCCCTGTTCTCCAAACTCTCTTCCCCCGACGCGGTATCCTGACCCTTCCGTGCCAGAGGCGACGACCGACACCCAGACTCCGCTCATGCGCCAGTACCTGGCCGCCAAACGCCAGCATCCCGACGCCCTGCTCTTCTTTCGCCTCGGCGACTTCTACGAGCTCTTCTTCGACGACGCCAAAACCGCTTCCCGCGAGCTCCAGCTCACCCTCACCGCCCGCGACAAAGAGCGCAACGTCCCCATGTGCGGCGTCCCCTGGCACGCTGCCGAAAACTACATCGCCCGCCTCCTGCGCCAGGGCTACCGCGTCGCCATCTGCGACCAGATGGAGGATCCGAAGCTCACCAAAAAAATCGTCCGCCGCGAAGTCACTCGTGTCCTCACTCCCGGCACCGCCCTCGATCCATCCCTCGCCGCCGAGCAAAGCAACTACCTCGCTGCCGTCCACCTCACCGACAACGCTGCCGGACTCGCCTTTCTCGACCTCTCTACCGGCGATTTTCGCGCCACAGAATTTTCCGGTCCCGGCGCGACCGCGCAATGTCTAGAGGAACTCCTCCGCCTCGCGCCCAGCGAACTCATCTTCCCCTCAACCCGTGGCCCCTTCGGTCCCAAAACTGACTCCGCGACCCTCGATCCGCTTCTGGCCCAGATCAAAACTCGCACCTCTGTCGACGACTTTGCCTTCTCGCCGGATTTCGCCATCCCGCTCCTCGAGCGCCAGCTCGGCAGCCGCTCCCTCGAGGGCTTCGGCCTCGCCAGTCATCCCGCCGCCGCCATCGCCGCAGGAGCCATCGTCCACTACGTCCGCACCACGCAGCAGAACGAAGCCAGCCACGTTGACTCCCTCCGCTTCTACGCCCGCGCCGAGTGCCTTCACCTCGATCAGGTCACCGCCCGCAATCTCGAACTGGTCGATCCGCTCTTCTCCGAATCCGGCCCCGACGTCACCCTCTCCCGCACCATGGATGCCTGCTGCACGCCCATGGGCAAGCGCATGCTCCGCGCCGCGCTGTTGCGGCCTATGATCGATCCCGCTGCCATCGAATCCCGCTACGCAGCCGTCGATGCCGCCCGCGCCGACCTCATCCGTCGCGAAGAGCTCCGCCGCTCCCTCCAGGGCATCCTCGACCTCGACCGCCTCCTCGCCCGCATCTCCCTCGACAGCGCCGGCCCCCGCGATGTGCTCGCCCTCGCCGCCTCCCTGAAACATCTCCCCGCCGTCCGCACCTCCGCCGAAAATTTGTCATCCCGACCGGAGCAAAGCGCAGCGGAGGGACCTGCTTTTTGGAACAGCGCCAACACCAACCTCGACCCCCTCGAAGACCTCTGCGCCGCCATCTTCTCCACCCTCGTCCCCGACCCGCCCCTCACCCTCGCCGATGGCGGAGTCATCGCCACCGGTATCGACGCCGAGCTCGACGACCTTCGCTCCACAGGCTCCTCGGGTCGAGCCTCCATCGCCGCCATCGAAGACCGCGAGCGCCGCCGCACCGGTATCGGCTCGCTCAAAGTCCGTTTCAACTCCGTCTTCGGCTACTACATCGAAATCACCAAAGCGAACCTCTCCAGCGTTCCCGCCGACTACGAACGCAAGCAGACCCTCGTCAACGCTGAGCGCTTCACCACCCCCGAGCTCAAGGACTACGAAACCAAAGTCCTCACCGCCCAGGAGCGCAGCGTCGAAATCGAAAAACGCATCTTCGCCGATCTCCGCCGCCGCCTCGTCGACAACGCCAGCCGCATCCGCCGCACCAGCGCCGCTGTCGCCGAAATCGACCTCGTCGCCAACTTCGCCCATCTCGCCGCGCTCCGCGGCTACACCCGCCCCCGCATCGACCCCGCGCACCTGCTCGAAATCGTCGCCGGCCGCCATCCCGTCATCGAGCGCCTCATGGACAACGCCGGTGACACCCGCTTCGTCCCCAACGATCTCTATCTCGATGCCAGCAACAACACTTCTTCGCCTAACCTTCTCCTCATCACCGGCCCCAACATGGGCGGCAAATCCACGTACCTCCGCCAGGCCGCGCACCTCGTCATCCTCGCCCAAACCGGCAGCTTCGTCCCCGCCGACCGCATGACCTACGGCATCGTCGACCGTGTCTACACCCGCATCGGCGCCAGTGACAACCTCGCCCGCGGACGCTCCACCTTCATGGTCGAAATGACCGAAACCGCCACCATCCTCAACACCGCAACCGCCCAGTCCCTCATTTTGCTTGATGAAATGGGCCGCGGAACCTCCACCTTCGACGGCCTCGCCCTCGCCTGGGCTACCCTCGAATTTCTCCAGCGCCACATCGGCGCCCGCGCCCTCTTCGCCACCCACTACCATGAGCTCACTATGCTGGCCGACGAGTTCCCCCGCCTGAAAAATTTGCATGTTGCCATTCAGGAATCTCCCCACGGCATCGTTTTTTTGCATCGCATTGAGCAGGGCTCTGCGGATCGGAGTTACGGAATCGACGTCGCGCGCCTCGCCGGCTTGCCCCCGGCGGTTATTTTGCGTGCCCGTCAGGTGTTGCGCCTGCACGAGCGTTCTGAGCGGCATAATGTTGCTGTGGAGACAGAACCCTCGCTGCAGCTCACCATCTTCACTCCCCTCTCGCAGCGCATCCTCGATCGTCTGGCGGAGACCGACATCGACACCCTTACGCCGCTTCAGGCGTTGAACCTCCTGGAAGAACTGAAAGCCGAAATCGGGGACAGGAAAGTTAGCACCAGTTGATGGCGACTAGCCTATGAGCCGACGGCGAAAACAAAAACCCAGTTCCGCCCCAAAACCCGGCCCTAATGGCCGTCGCCGCCCACGTGCCTTCATGCCCCGCCGCCGCAATATGGAGCTAGCCGAGCAGGCCGGTCAAATCCTCATCGCCGGCGTCGAAGGCCCTTCACTCTCCGCCGAAGAGCGCGCCTGGTTCCACCGCATCCGTCCCGGCGGCATCATCCTCTTCCGCCGCAACATCGAACAGGCACCGCAGGTCGCCTCTCTGCTGCGCGAGGCCAACCGCATCGGCGCCACCCCCCTCCTCCGCTGCATCGACCTCGAAGGCGGTCTCGTCGATCGCCTTCGCGACGTTATCGCCCCCATGCCGTCGGCCGCCGCTGTCTTTGCCACCGGCCGCCGCAATTTCTACCGCCAGCATGGCCTGCTCATCGCCCGCGAAGCCCGCGCTCTCGGCTTCAACACCGTCTTCGCTCCCGTCCTCGATCTCGCCCTCCCGGAGTCCGCCTCCATCCTGCGTACCCGCGTGGTCTCCGCCGCTCCGTGGCGCGTCATCGACTACGCCCGCGGCTTTCTTGCCGGCATGCAGAAAGAAGACATCCTCGCCTGTGGCAAGCATTTTCCCGGGCTCGGCGGTGGTACTGTCGACTCCCACCAGTCCATGCCCGTCATCCATCGGATGACTCGCCTTATGTGGCGTTCCGACCTCGCGCCCTGGCTGGCCGTCGCCTCCCATTTGCCCTTCGCTATGGTTGCCCACGCCTCCTATCCATGGCTCGGCCGCGACCCCGCTCCCGCCACTGTCTCCCACTACTGGGTCACCAGCGTCCTGCGCCGCCAAATTCGCTTCAAAGGCGTCATCATTTCCGACGACATGGAAATGGGCGGCATCCTCTCCCAAATGTCCATCGAGGAAGCTACCCTTCAGTCCCTGCTCGCCGGCATTCAGATGATCGAAATCTGCCGCGACCCCTCCCTCGTCATGCGCGCCTACGAGGCCATCCTTAAAGAGGCCGAGCGCTCCCCCGCTTTCCGCGAAATAGTCGCCAGCGCCTGGCGCAAAATCTACCGCTCCAAAAAACGCTGGCTCCAGCCCGCGCGCCGCCAGAATCTCTCCCCCGCCCGCATCGATCGCATCCGTGACGAAGTAAAAGCTTTCGCCGCCCTGGTCGGCGAAACCCCCACAGTTTCCGCCGATCCCGAGCGCTGGAAAAAACTCGCCTGATCTCAGCAGCTGGACTGCTCCGAATCAGAGCCTGAGTTTCGCAACAATCTCGCTGACAATCGGCACGCTCTATTCATAACGCAGAGCTTCGGCGGGCGGGACAGCGATGGCGTAGCGGGCGGGCAACAGGCAGGCGGCAAGTGCACTGAGAGCGAGGAGCGCGGCGGCCGCGAACAGGCTTGCGGCGGCAAAGGCGTTCTGCATCCAGTGGGCGAGAACCGCGCCAAGGAAGCTGTCCACCGCGAGGCCGAGGACCATGCCTGCGACCGCGCTGACCAGCGCGATGCGCACGGCAACCCACAGAACGTGCGCGCGCGGCGCGCCGAGTGCCAGTCGAATGCCAAACTCCGTCGTGCGCTGCGCGACGCTGTAAGCGACGACGCTGGAGATGCCGGCCAGCGCGAGCATGAGCGCCATGGTGGAGAAGACGCCAAACAAGATGGAGAAGAGCCGCTGGCGGCTGTACTGCGCGTCGCGCTCGATGGCTTCGCTGAGGGTAAAGGTGCCGTTGGAGACCTCCTGATCGGATCCGACGGATGCGATAGCGGCACGGATGGAATGCAAATAAGTAAGCGGATCGCCCTGCGTGCGGACAAGGAACTGCGCGTAGGGCTGCATTACGGTTGTATACGGCAGGTAGATGGCGGGAACGACGGATCGATCGACGCCGTCGTTGCGGGCATCGCCGACGACGCCGATGATCTGACGCCAGGCGGTGCTTTGCGCTGAGGTAACCGTGAAGCGACCCCACGTTGTGAGATCGGGAATGCGTAGCTGCCGACCCAGGGCATTGGATGAGGAAAGATAGCGTGCCGCGAACGCGCGGTTGACGACGGCAATGAAATCGCCGCGGAGGTTTTCATCCGCATTCCAGATGCGCCCCTGAACCACGGGAATGTGGAGCGCAGCGAAATATTGCTGGCTGACGAGCATCACACGAGCCTGCAACTGCTCTCGATTGCTATTTCCGTCGATGTTGAAGGAGTCCTCAACAGCACCGGTGTTGGGGGGCGTGGCGTTGATGCCGACCGCAACGATAGAAACACCGGGAACGGATGCGATGCTGGCCCGGATCTGTTCGATGTATGCAGCTCGCACATCGTGCGACCGGATGCGACGGCCCAAGTCACCTGGATCGTGCACGTGCAACATGATGCCGAGACGCATGACATTTGTGGGATCGTAGCCAAGCGGCATCTGCGTGAGCCGGAGAAAGCTGCGGATGGCGGTGCCCGCAGTGGCCATGAGAAGAAGCGTAAACGCGACTTGCGCAGCGATGAGAACGCTCCAGCGATGCTTTGCGGGCACAGCGACCAGGCCCGCGTGGCGGCCGGGGAGAGCGCGGGGAGGATCGTTGCGCGAGAGACGCAAGGCGGGGGCGAGGCCGAAGAGGACACCGCAGACGAGCGCGAGTGCGACAGAGAACGCGAGGATCGGAGCATTGATGCGGATGATGGATTCGGCTGGAAAGGAGTCCGGAGAAAGCAACAAGGGAAGCCTCGCGAGCCAGTAAGACGCGGCCACGCCGAGGATAGCGCCCGTGCAGGAGATGACGACGGCTTCGACGAGCAACTGGCGGACGATACGCCAGCGGCTGGCGCCGATTGCAGTACGGATGGCAAGTTCATGCACGCGCGAGCGGCCGCGGGCCAGCAGAAGGATCGAGCAGTTGGCGCAGCCGATGATGAGCAATAGCACAACGCCGGCCAGAAGAAGCGTCAAGGTGCGCCCGGTTTGCTGCTGGTAGGGAACGATGATGGGCTGCAGTGCGAGATGCCAGCGATCGGGAAAGCGCGCAGGATCTTCTTTCGCAAACTGGCGCACGATGGGCTCAAGCGCTGCGTTGGCGGCGGCGAGTGTGACATGGGGCCGGAGCTTGATCCACGGTATGTAAGCCATGTAGGGAACGTTGGCAATACTGCGCATCAGGCTGCTCGGCAGGTAGAGGTCGCCGGTGCCGGTGGTGTCATTGAATGCAAAGCTGCGCGGCATGACTCCGACGATGGTGTATGAGGCGTGATCGATTTCCAGAGTTTGCCCAATTACGTGAGGATCGCCACTAAAGTGGCGCTGCCAGAACCGGTAGTTAAGAACAACAACGGCATGGCCACCGTTCTCCGCGTCGGATGGCTGGATGGTGCGCCCGAGAATTGGGCGCACATTGAAAAAACTGGCCGCGTTCTCCGTGAGGTACACGCCATAGACGGCTTCCGGCAGCCCGCCGCCGGTGATCTCCATGTGCGAGTCGTTGAAGCCGAGCAGCGAATCCACCGGCGCTGCCAGGCGCATGACGTCAAACTGTGCCTTGTTGAGGGGGAACCATTGAGGCTCATCAGGGTGCTGCTCATTGACTATGGCGGGGTTCATGATGCGGTCGGCGCCGGCATAGGGGAACGGGTGCAGCAGCACGGCGTAGATGAGCGAGAACATTGCCGTCGTGGCGCCGATGCCGATCGCGAGAGAAAGAACGGCGACGGCGGCGAAGCCAGGGTTGCGGCGCAGGGCGCGTAGGCCGTAGCGGATGTCTCCGCCGAGCTCATCGAAGAGGCGGAGGCTGATGGCGCGGCGGTACGTTTCGTTCTGGGCGGAGGGCCGGCCGAGGTCAATGCGGGCTTTGCGGCGGGCTTCTTCTTCGGGGAAACCCTGGCGGATTAAATCTTCCTGGTAGGCGTCGAGGGTAGAACGAAACTCTTCTTCGACGTCGCTGTGGGTGCGAGGAGCGATGGAGCGCCAGCGTTTGCGCATGGCGGCGAGGAGGCTCATATCTCGTCCGCCTTGCTGGCGAGAATGCCGGCGACGACAGCGGCCATGTCGGTCCATTTGGCGGTCTCGGCTTTGAGCTGACGCCGGCCGGCAGCGGTGATGGAGTAAAAGCGGGCGCGGCGATTGTTCTCCGACTCTCCCCACTCGCCCCGGATCCAACCCCGGCGCTCGAGACGATAGATGGCTGTGTAGAAGGATCCCTGCAGGATTTCCAGCCGCTCGCCGGAGATCTGCTGGATGCGCAGGAGGACGCCGTAGCCATGGAGCGGACCGAGGGAGACGGCCTTGAGGATGAGCATCTCGAGCGTGCCCTGCGGGAGTTCGACAGGTTTGGTCAACGGCTCTCCTATCTGGGAAAGGAGAGTACGCGTTCTCTCCTTTCCCGTCAAGGAGTCTCTGCCACCCGGGCGATTGCGTCTTCCGCGCTCACTCTCCTACCATCGGTACACTCTCAGCTCATCCATATACACATTGCCCCACGTCGTCCCGCTGCTGTTTCCGTCGATCTGAAAGTTCGTCACAATCGCCGGACCCCAGCCCAGGTCGTACCCCGAGAAAACCGTGAAGTTCAGGTCCTGCTCCGCGCCATCCAGCCATACGGAGTGATAGGTTACCCATCCGTTGTTGCTGCTGTTGCGCGAGAAATAAATCTGCACGTGATGCCACTGGTTCGGCGCCCAGCTATGTACGTTGCACGGCGCGTACGAGTGCAGCCACACATCCTTCGGAGCCGTCGGCGATCCGCCATTCACCGCGTAGTCCCACCGCTGCGCCCACCCGTCGCACTGGAACCCCATGATCGCTGTTTCCCCGTTCGGCATCGTCTGTTCCAGATCGAACTCCAGGTTCGCAATGCCATTCGCGTTTCCCGCGATGTAGACCCACGTGTCGTAGAGAAAATTCGTGGCGCTGGTGTCGTCGGAGAACTGCTCCCAGTATCGTTCTCCGCCGTAATCGTTGAACTGGTTCGCGAACAGCCGCGCCGCCCCCGTCAGGGACGGCGAACTTGTCATGCTCATCGTCCCACTCGATGACCCCGATGTTCCCGTGTCATGAACCTCTTGCCAGCCGCTCAGCGCCTGAATCGCGCTTACGCTGGCCGCACTCGACGGAACCAATGACAGCGCCGCGCCCCCGCTGCTGGTGCTCTCCCCCGTCACCACGTCGATCGAGATGTCCGTCACGCACACCGCCCCTTTGCCGTTCCACACCTTCACGTGCAGCGTGTGCCATCCCGCCGGCGCTCCCACCGGTCCGTCAATATAATCCGCGTTCCAGGCCGAGGTCTGCGTGCTGTTGTCGAGTGAATAGCCAACCGCGCTCACCGGCAGCGATGAACAGGTGCTCGCTGTCATGTTGAGGGTGAAGGGCGACGTTACCTGCTCGCCGCTGGTTGGGCTATTCACGGTCGTTTGCGCCAGCGCCGGCAATGCCGCCGCCATCAGCGCTCCAAAGAAAAGGGTGCGTGCAATTTTCATCGACGTTTCCTTCATGGGGGGAATGAATGCCACAATGGGCGGCCCGGATTTCCGCATGAAGACCAATTCGGCGCGCCTTGCACGGCGCCATCGCCAGTCACGCGGGGTTGCGATCTCACAGGGTGCATTGGCTCTCTGCCCGGCCGGCGCACAGGTGTGCCTCGCCAGCCGAATCCAGTTGACCTGGGACATCCTGATCACGCCACCCGTTGTCCCTGTGGCGCTGCGCAGGTGCCAATTTCGTCGTTCAGGAGCTTGCAGGTGGGCTGTTGCTCAGAGCCTGATACCGGCGCGTACTCTCGATTCGAGAAGCTCTGCAGACCTCTGTGGTGAACGGCCCGAAATCACGCTTTGCTTCGTCCTGGGCCGCTTTTCGTGCAGCAAAATTCTGGCTCGGGCCAGTGGCCGGTCACGTACACGGAACCACTATCCCGGTGAAGCGGTTGAGGTTCTGACCGAAAGGCAATCGGTCGGCTAAAGTGTTAACCAACTATTACACAATTTGCCTCGGCAGGCAACCATTTTGCTAATAACCGTAATGACTTTTTCAGCCCCTTCCGCTCTCCCTGTAAACTGACCTCCAGAATGCCCGCACCCAGGCCCCTTATCGTCGCCGGCGTCATGAGCGGCACCTCCGCCGACGGCATCGACGTCGCCCTGTTGCGGATAACGAGCGAAATCGCTTCCCGCAATGCGGCGACCAAACTCACCCTCCTCGCCCACCGAGCCTTTCCCTTCTCCCAACCCCTCCGCCACGCCATCCTCGCTGCTATGGCCGGACAATCCGATGCACACTCCACAACCACCGCCGAACTCGCCCATCTGAACTGGCGCCTCGGCCTCGCCTACGCTGAAGCCCTCCGCGCCACCATCGACTCCACCAAAATTCGACCGGCCCTCATCGGCTGCCACGGCCAAACCCTCTACCACCAGGGCGTGCCCGCACTCTACGCAGGCCGCCGCTTCGCCTGCACCTGGCAACTCGGCGAACCCGCCCTCCTCGCCGCCGCCACCGGCGTCCCCGTCGTCTCCAACTTCCGCCCTGCTGACATCGCCGCCGGCGGCCAGGGCGCGCCCCTGGTCCCCCTGCTCGATTACGTCCTCTTCGCCCACCCCATCCGCGCCCGCGTTCTTCAGAACATCGGCGGCATTGGCAATCTCACCCTGATTCCCGCCACCGCGCGGCAGGAAAAAGTCATCGCCTTCGACACCGGCCCCGGCAACATGATCATCGACGCCCTCATGCACCAGCTCTTCTCCAGGCCCTACGACCGCAACGGCCGCACCGCCGCCCGCGGCAAAATCCTCGAGCCCGTCCTCCGCTCCATCCTCAAAGAAAAGTTCTTCTGCCAGCCCCCGCCCAAATCCGCCGGCCGCGAACAATTCGGCGCCGCCTACTCCCTAAAATTCCTCGCCGCCTGCCGCAAACACAGCCAGCACCCGGAAGACGCCATTGCCACCGCTACTGCCCTCACCGCCGCCAGTATCGCCGACGCCATTCGCCGCTGGGTCCTTCCCCTCACCGCCAACACCCCCATCGACGTCCTCGTCTCCGGCGGAGGCGCGCGCAATGCGACCCTCCTCGCCCAGATCCGTGACCGCCTCGCCCCACACAACTGCGCCGTCACCACCACCGACGCCACCGGCCTCCCCGCTGAAGCCAAAGAAGCCGCAGCCTTCGCCCTCCTCGCGTATCAAACCTGGCATCACCGCCCCGGCAACATTCCCTCCGCCACCGGAGCCACCCGCCCCGCCATCCTCGGCTCCGTCACCTATGTCTGAATCCCGCGTCCGCCGTTCCCGCGTCCCTGGTTCGCCTCTCGCTCGTTTCTTGCTCGCTTCTCGCTGGCTTAGCTGCGGGCTACTGGCTACCGGCTACTGGCTCCTTTGCGGCTGCTCCGCAAAGCCCGACCCCAACACCGTCACCATGCTCATCGAGTCCAGCCCCACCAACCTCGATCCCCGCATCGGCGTCGACGCCCAGGCCGAACACATCGACTCCCTCCTCTTCGACGCCCTCGTCCGCCGCGACGAGCACTTCGGCCTCCAGCCCTTCCTCGCCACTTCGTGGGACACGCCTGACCCGCTCACCTGGGTCTTTCACCTCCGCACCGATGCCCGCTTTCACGATGGCCGCCCCCTCACCTCCCACGACGTCAAGTTCACCATCGACTCCATCCTCAACGGCACCGTCATCTCCGTGAAGGCCGGCAGTTTCACCACCCTCGACCACATCGACGCCCCCGACCCCGCCACCGTCGTCTTCCATCTCAAAAAGCCCGACCCCGCGCTCCCCTTCAATCTCTGCGACGGCGCCATCGGCATCGTCCCCTATGGCAGCGGTCGCGACTTCGGCCAGCATCCCATCGGCAGCGGACCCTTCATGTTCGTCAGCCAGCAACTGGACCGTGACGTTGTCATCGCCCGCGCTCCCGCCTACTGGGGCGACAAACCCAACATCCCCCGCATCCGCTTCGCTGTCGTCCCTGACGCCACCACCCGCGCTCTCGAACTCGAAAAACGTTCCGCCGACGTCGAAAGCAACGCCCTCCCCGCCGACGAGGTCTACGCCCTGCACCGCGATCCACATCTTGCTATCGAAGACGGCCCCGGCACCGTCCTCAACTACATCGTCTTCAATTCCCGCGACCCCATCCTGTGCGACGCGCGCGTCCGCACCGCCATCGCCCTCGCCATCAACCGCCCGCTCATCATCCAGGCGCTCTACCGCGGCGAAGCGCGTCTCGCCGAAAGCATGTTGCCTCCGCAGCACTGGGCCTGGACCGGCGACACCGATCAGCACCCGTACAATCCCGCCGCCGCCAACACCCTCCTCGATCAGGCTGGCTACCGCCGCGACGCCCGCGGCGTCCGCCTCCACATCGGCATGAAAACCTCCAACGATGAAACCGTCCGCCTCATGGCCGTCGCCATCCAGGAGCAGCTCGCTCAGGTCGGCATAGCGCTCGACCTCCGCAGCTACGAGTTCGCCACGTTCTACTCCGACCTCACCCGCGGAGCCTTCCAACTCGCTCCCTCGCGCTGGATCGGCGGCAACGAGAACCCCGACATCTTCCGCTACGCCTACTCGGGCTCCACCTTCCCGCCCCATGGAGCCAATCGCGGCTTCTATTCCAGTCCCGAAATGGACCGCCTCATCGCCGACGCCACCTCAACCACTAGCCACCAACAGCAAATCGCCGACTACGTCCGCATCCAGCAACTCGCCGCCCGCGACCTGCCTTCTCTCAACCTCTGGTACCTCGACTCGGTCATCGTCCACAACCGCCGCCTCTCCAACATCCACCCCAACCCCTCCGGCACCTTCGACTTCCTCCGCACCGCCACCCTCCAGCGCTGAACTCAGCGAAAGGCGAGCGGACACCGAGCGAGAAGCGCGCAAAAACCGAGCAAGAACCGAGCGAAAAGCGAGCATGAACCGAGCAAGAACCCGGCGAACCTCGCACGCTGGCCTCGAAGTTTTGCTGGGGTTTCGCTCGCATTGTGCTCGCCCTTTCGCTGGCTTCTCACCCGCTTCTATCTGGCTACAATCAAACCAGCCTCATGAAACTGACCATCCCACCCGGCCCCCACCGCGCCTACCTCTTCGACATGGACGGCACCGTTGCCGATTCCATGCCTCTCCACTACATCGCCTGGAAGCAGGCGCTCGCCGAGTACGGCTGCCCCTTGTTTTCCGAGCCGCTCTTCTATTCGTGGGGTGGCATGCCCGTCCGCGAAATCGTCGCCACCCTCAACCGGCGCCACGGGCTGTCTATGCCCATCGAAGAAGTCGCCCACCGCAAAGAAGGCCTCTACTTCGAACTGCTGCCAAAGCTCACTGCTGTGCCCGAAGTCCTCGAGCAAATCGAATCGGCGCACAAGCGCATTCCGTTTGCGGTCGTCTCCGGCTCCACTCGCGAATCCGTCACGAAGTCGCTCTCCATCCTCGGCCTGCTCGACAGGTTCGACATCCTCGTCTGCGCCGGCGACTACGTCAAGGCCAAACCCGACCCTGAGCCGTACCTACTCGCCGCAAAGAAGCTCAACGTTCCACCCGACTCCTGCCTGGTTTTTGAAGACACCGACATGGGCATCGAAGCCGCCACAGCCGCCGGCATGCAAGCGGTCCGCATCCCGCAACCCCACGAACGCCTCCCGACGACGCAACCCTCCTGACCGACGCCCCTGACCTCCCCTGCAAACGCCACCCCCAAAACGAACCCCGGTCAGGTTCACCCCACAGCAAGTAGCGGAATCCTGAACGATCCGATGGCGGTAGAACGTCGTCATGCCCTGGAAAACGAGCAGTGTGATGGAAGAGAAGCTGCGGCTTGTCTTTGAGTATGAACGCGATGAGCAGACGATGAGGGAGCTGTGCGCAGGCTTCGGGATCGCGCGCGAGATCGGCTACATGTGGCTGCGGCGCTACCGGTAGTCGGGGATCGCGGGGCTGGTGGAGTTGAACCGGGCGCCGCGATCGCATCCCAACCAGACGGTCAGGCCGATCGAGGGGGCGGCGTCTTTACCCTATCCCTTACACCCGATTCCCTGTCCCATCACATCGGATGCGACACTTCATCCGCGTACGGCACCAGCTGCATGTACACCGCGCGCGGCACCACCGTTTGCCAGTGTCCCGACATCCGCGCCAGCAACACCACCCCCAGGAAAATCACCGCCAGAACGGCCGCGACGGCCCGCGGAGTCAGCACCCGTCCGCGCCACCGCGCCGCTGCATCCGGTGCCTTGGCGGCTGGCAGCGCCAACTGCAGCGCGTTCTCCACTGGACACGACGCCACGCACGCCATGCAGGCCGTGCATTCCACGGAGCGGATCTGCACCAGTTGGTCCACCTGCAGGCTCGAAGGGCACGCCTTGCTGCACTTTCCGCAATCGATGCACGCCTCCGCGTCGCGCCGGATCTTGACCGGGCTGAGCAGGGAAGCGAGCCCCATCAGCGCGCCATAGGGACATAAATAGCGGCACCAGAAATTCTGGATCAGCACCGACAGCACCACCAGCCACCCCAGCACCGCGATGCCCACCACGCCCATCGTCCGGAAGAGGTTCAGCATCTTCACGTCGGCGATGGTGCCGTACGGCCCGGCCATGAAATCCTTGAGCGCCACGGCCGGCATCCACGCGATGACAAACACGAAAAGCCCCAGCAGCAGATACTTCAGCCCGCGCAGCTCGCGATCCAGCCACCGCGGCACTTTGAAATTCCGGCCGAAAACCCGCCGCCCCAGCTTCCACAACGTCTCTGACGCGGTCCCGACTGGGCAAAGCCACCCGCAAAACGACTTCTTCAGCACCACGCTCATCGTCAGAAACGCGATCAGCAGAAACATCGCCGCCGGATGCATCGCCGGAACCTGCCCCGTGGTCAGCAGATACTTCAAATTCATCAGCCCGGCAATCGGCAGCCAACCATCCACGCCCGCCGGCCGGCTCGGCAGCCAGCCTTGCCCGCCGCGCTCAAACCACCGCACCCACAGATAGAACTGCGCTCCGATCCACAGGTTCAGCGCGACAAACACCCACTGCACCACTCGGCGAATTCGCTGCGACCCATCCGGCGCAGCCCGGCGCACCAGCTTCTTCTTCCGTTTTTCCTGGCCCGGAACCACCGCGCCCGCCGCTTGTGTGCTCATGACCTGAAACTCCCAGCTACCCCGAAGCGTAGCGGGGAAAGCACCGGCCCTCAGTGACTTTGATCACTCCCAACCGGCCGGAACGTTACCGTCGTCGTGTAAAATTACCCATAGCGTCCCGCCGTTTCCCCGGCTTGGTTGGCCGGTGTGGTGAATCTCCCTGCACAGTTCAGGTGAATCCCCGCGAATGCCAGGACGCCGCGCGCCTCCCACCGAGCGCAAACCCGAGATCAGGAGCACCACATGGCGAAGATTGCCAAGACCGCCGACCGCAAGAAAATGATGGACACCACGAAGAGCACCGACTGCCCGAAGTGCTCCAAGCCCACGCGCATCGTGAAGAGGGTGAAGGACCGCGAGCGCGGCATCCCCGGCGGCGTTTACATCTCCTGCTCCGCCTGCGATTTTTACGAAAAACTGTAGCGAGCCGGGAGCCGGATCACGCCTCTGAGCTCTTTCCGCCCAGGATCGCGTTCTCCGCTACGGCCAGCGCCAGAATCACTGCCAGCGCTGCCAGCGGAACCGCGAATCCGATCCGCAGCGATCCCGATCCCGTCGACACCAGGCCTGTCAGCCACGGCAGCGTCGCGCCACCGGCCGAACACATGGCGAACGCCCACCCGGTGTTGCGATGATCGCGCACCCGCGCCAGCATTCTCGACACGCCGATGGGAAACACCGGCCCGAACCCCGCTCCCGCAGCCGCCACCGCCACCAGCACGGTCGTCGTCGAATGCGGCTCGATCAGAGTAGCCACCGCAATCAGCGCGATCCCCAGGCTCGGCAACAGTACCGCCCGCTCCGTCAAGCTCTTCAGAGCCAACGACCCGACGAACCGCCCGGCCAGCAGCGCCATCCAGTAGAGCGACACAGTAAGGCTCGCGTGCGCCAGGGTCATCCCGCTAAAGCGGTGCGCGTAGGTTGGAATCCATCCGCCGACGATGGTCTCGACTCCGAGATACAGGAAGAAAAACGCGGCGAAGAAGACCAGGGTTCCGGCTTCGGCGAGCGCTGAGGCTCGCATCGCCGTCGGAAGGCCTGGCTCCGGTTCGCGAATCTGCGGCAGCAGCGCTGCACACATCGCCGCGGTGCCAACGGCCATCAGCAGCAGCAATCCCTGCAGCGTGCCGCGATGCACCGCAGCCGCAATCATCCACGGACACGCGACCGCCCCAATCCCCCACCACAGATTCACAACGGAAATCCTTCGCGCACGCCGGCTCGCACCGCGCTGCGATCCGGCGTGGTCCTCCATCATCCCGACCACGAGGTTCGTCGCCGTGACGGACAGGCCTGTGCCCAGGCCAATCAGTCCAAACGCCGTCAGCGCCAGGGAATGTCCCAGAGCCGCGTGCTCCGTTGCCCTGGAGAAAAGCAGCAGAAGCACGCCGCCGGTCATCACCGCATAGCCCAATGGCAGATTCCGCCGCAGCCGCCGTGGTGAAAAGATCGAGCCCACCATCGAAGCCGCGAACTCCGCCGCGAAAAATGCGCCCGACTGCACATCGAGCAGACCCCAGCGCGCGGCCATCAGCGGCAGCAGCGGTCCCGGCAGCACCGTGACGACGCCGCACACCACAAACCCAAAACATAAAAGGGAAAATCGAGGACCGCGCCCGCTCAAAGGAGCCATCGCATGCCGATTCTACCGACTGTCTTATCGCTTCTTCATCCGCGTCGGATTCGGCGGCAGCGTCGATTCCCGAATAATCAGCTCCGGCACAATCGGCACCGTTTCCGGATAATCCTTCATCCCGCGGATTCTCTGCAGCAGAATCCGAGCCGCGGTGTTCCCCATGCTGTTCAGCGGCTGGCGGATCGTCGTCAGGCTCGGCGTGTGATACGCCGCTCCCTGAATATCGTCGAAGCCGATCACCGACACATCTTCGGGCACGCGCAATCCGTAGTCACGCAGCGATCGGATCGCCCCAATCGCGGCAATGTCGTTGTACGAAACCAGCGCCGTGAACGGCTTCTTCGCCGCCAGCAGCTGCGGAACCACCGGATACCCGAGCTCCGGCGACGACAAATTTTGTTCCAGCTGCACCACCAGCTCCGGCAGCACTTCGATCCCCAGCTCTTTGGCTACCGCCATCAAACTCTTCCAGCGATCGTCGGAGTCCGAGCTGAACGTTTGCCCGCGCATGAACGCGATTTGCCGATGCCCCAGCTGATACAGATGCCGCAGCATCAGATCCGCGGCGCGGCTGTGATCCAGCACAATGCGCGTCACTCCCGGCAGCGGCTTGTGCGCGGCCACCGCGACCACGGGCAGCGGCAAACTGTGCTGCAGGGCGGTGTCGATGGCCACAAAACCCTCCACCGACCGGTCCATCAGCAATCCCGGATATTCCTCGATCAAATCCGCCTTCCGCCTGTGGCTCGCGGTCAGGTAGAAATACCCCTCCTCGATCAGCACTTCCTCGATGCCGCTCATTACCAGCACCGAGTAGCCGTCGCTCAGTTCCGGAACCAGCACGCCCACGGAAAAGCTCTGGCGCCGTCGCAGCGACCGCGCGAAAAAACTGGGTCGGTATTCGAACTTCTTCGCCGCCGCGATCACCCGGTCCCGCGTCTCCTGCGGAATCGACCGCACCCCGGGAGCATTGTTCAGAACCAGGGAGATTGTTGCCGGCGACAAATCGAGATAATCGCCCAGGGTACGCAGGCTGATCGGCCGCGGCGGCAGAAATTCATTCTTCACCGCTTCGCCCGATCCGTCACGTCCAGGCGCCGCTTTCTTCGCCCCGGCCTTTTTCCGTTCCGCCATGACCCTCGTTTGTACCTGCTCGGGCAGAAATCTACAACTAAAATGGCAGCCGCCCGGTCGTCCCGCCGTTTCGCGCTATCCTTATAGCACCCCTTTCACGAAAAGGATTGCCCGTTTGCACGCTGCGGGCTTCGGGAGTTATAGCCAGTCCGTGCTCAACCGCGACGAAAAACTGCCTGCTGTCCGCCTCGCCTTCATTCAGTACGCCATCGCCGTAATTCTGGCCGTGCTCGTCTTCGGACTGTGGCGCCTGCAGGTGGTCGGCGGCCAGAACTACCACGCCCTCGCTGAAGCGAACCGTATCCGCAAAGTTCCCATCCTCGCCCCCCGCGGCAAACTCTTCGACCGCGAAGGCCGCCTCCTCGTCGACAACTATCCCTCCGTCTCCTGCTTCCTCATCCGCGAGCAGGGCCACGACATCACCCCCGATCTGCCTCTCATCTCGCGCGGCCTGCACATGACTGCCGACCAGATCGACGCCATCATCAAACGCTACCGCACCGCGCCCAAATACCAGCCCCTTCCGCTCAAGCAGGACATCACCCCCGACGAAGTCGAATTCATCGAGGCCCACAAAGACGAGCTTCCCGAACTGGAAACCATTCAGGAGCAGCGCCGCCTTTATCCCCGCGACGGCTTCGCCGCCCATCTCATCGGCTACGTTGGCGAAGTCAGCGAAGATATGCTCAACGATCCTCGCTACGCCATGTATGAACCCGGCGACGTCGTCGGCCGCTCCGGCGTGGAGGCCTCGTACGACAGCATTCTGCGCGGGGAAGACGGCTCCCAGGATGTGGTCGTCGACAGCCACGGTCGCGAAGTCGGCAAAATCGGCACCGAGCCCGCGAAACCCGGCCAGAGCCTTCGCCTCACTATCGACCTCGATATCCAGCGCGCCGCGGAAAATGCCCTTGGCGATCGCAATGGCGCCATGATCGCGATCGACCCGCATACCGGCGAGGTCCTGGCGCTCGTCAGCCGCCCCGTCTTCGATCCCAACGCATTCTCGGTACGCATCTCGCGCGACACCTGGAACAAATACCTCACCGACCCCGAACATCCCCTGATGGACAAGGCCATTCAGGCCCAGTTGGCCCCCGGCTCTACCTTCAAAATCATTATGGCTACAGCTGGGCTTGAAGAGGGCATCGCCCAGGACATGCGCGTCGTCTGCACCGGAGGCGTCAGCTTATTTGGCACCTACCAGCGCTGCTGGGTCTCCGCGCACCACGGTTCCCACGGCGTGGTCGACATCAACCACTCCATCCCGTGGTCCTGCGACGTCTTCTACTACACACTCGCCGCCCGCCTCGGCATCGAAAAGATCGCCTATTGGGCCAGCCGCTTTGGCATCGGCCGGAAGACCGGAATCGATCTTCCTGACGAAACCAGCGGCACGATGCCCTCGCCGGAATGGAAGATGAGGAACTACCATCAGAAGTGGTACCCGGGCGAAGTCACCTCCGTTGGCATCGGCCAGGGAGCCGTCGCGGTCACCCCCATCCAACTTATTCGTGCCATCGCCGGCATCACCTCCGGCGGCGTCTTCAAGCGTCCCCACGTCGTCTTTCCCGACGAGATCAAGCCGCCCGATGTCGAGCAGTCCATCCTTGATTCCTATCCTGGCTCCGGCAATCAGACCGTCCCGATTTCTGCCGCGACCTGGGAAACGGTCACCGACGCCATGGCCGCCGTTACCGAACCCGGAGGTACGGCAGGCCTGTCGCATCTTGAGGGGATCGACTTCGCCGGAAAAACCGGCAGCGCCCAGACGATGAGCAACGCCCTCGCCGCCAAACTCGGCCATTCCCACACCGTCAACGACAACGCCTGGTTCGTGGGCGTCTCTCCGCGCAGGAATCCCGACATCGCCGTGGTAGTTCTCTGGGAGGGCGGCAAAGAAGGCTACTTCTCCGCTCGCCTTGCGGCGCGCGTGATCGCCGCCTATGTCGACAAACAGCGCCAGAAGGATCACAACCTCATCGCCCAGCAACCTCAGAAAATCGAAGTCGGCGCGCTCTGGTCCAATCCCGCCGCCCCGGATTCGCTCGGAGGCAAGCCGCTGCCCGCTCGCCCCGGCCAGAAAACAGACCCCGAGCTCGCCTCGATCCGCGGAGGCCACTTCACCGTGCCGGTTCAGCCTCAACATTAGGCCAAGGCCCGCATCACCACCTCCACCAGCCCCGCCAAATCATGCGGGTTCGCCTCCGCTGCCGGCTCCCATCCGTTTTCCCGCAATGTCCGGCTGGTAATCGGCCCAATCGACACCACCCGCATCGACACCGGTCGCGCAACCGCCGACTCGCGCAGCAGATTCAGGAAATTTGTAACCGTCGATGAGCTTGTAAACGTCGCCGCATCCGGCAGGCGTCCACCGGGACTGAAAAGTGTGCGGATCGCCGTTACAGATTCCGACGGAATCATGGTCCGGTACGCATCCACCACATCCACCTGCGCGCCCCGCGCCCGCAGCGCATCGGGAATTACATCCCGCGCCACCGCTGCCCGCGCCAGCAGCACGCGTTTTCCGTCGACCTGCTCCCCCAGCGCCTCCACCAACGACTCCGCCACATATTCCTCCGGCGTCACCGCGACCGTCAGACCCAAATCCTCGAGCGCCCGCGCTGTCGCCGATCCCACCGCCGCAATCATCAGATGCCCGAAATCCGCAGATCCAACGCCCAGCAACTCCAGACGCCCGGCCAGCGCAGCCACTCCGTTCGCGCTCGTGACAATCAGCCACTGGTACTGTGACACATTCCGCAGCGCCTCATCGAGTGCCGCGTACGACTCCGGCGGCACAATCTCGATTGCCGGAATCTCCACGACCTCCGCGCCCAGCGCTCTTAGTTTCTCCGATAATTGCCCGGCCTGGTGCCGCGCTCGCGTGACCAGAATGGTCCGCCCCGTGAGTGGAAGCAGGCTCACGCCGCCCCGACCGGCGCCGACCCAGAACTCTCCGCCGCGCCCACGCTCAGCAGCCTCTGCGCGCCTTGCCGCAGCAGTTCCTCCGCGACCTTCCGCCCCAGCGCCTCTGCCTCGACGCCGGACTGCCGATCGATCACCACGCGCAACACCTCTGACCCATCCGGCGCCGCCACCGCCGACACCACGCTGTACCCCTCATCGCCCGCGAAGCAGTGAATCCCGATCGGCACCTGGCACCCGCCGCCCAGGCCGGCCAGCGCCGCGCGCTCCGCCGTCACCGCATAGCGCGTTGCCCGGTGATTCAGAAACTCGAGCGCCGCCAGTGTTCGCTCATCATCCGCCCGGGCTTCAATCGCCAGCGCGCCCTGCCCCGCAGCCGGGCACAGCACCAGCGGCGAAAAGCATTCTCGCCGATGCGCCGTCAGCCCCAGGCGCTCCAGACCCGCCGAAGCCAGAATGATCGCGTCCACCTGCCCCTCTGCCAGCTTCCTCAGTCGCGTGTCCACGTTCCCCCGAAACTCCACGCACGCCAAATCCGGCCGCTGCGCCCTGAGCTGCGCCTGCCGCCGCAGGCTACTTGTGCCAATGCGCGCCGCGTGCGGCAGCGCCTCAAAGCTCGGATACAGCACGGAGACAAACGCGTCGCGCGGATCCACTCGCTCCGGAATCGCCGCAATCGTAAACGGCGTTGCAAGCTCCGTCGGCAGATCCTTCAAACTATGCACAGCCAGATCGACGCGCCCCTGGTACAGAGCCTCCTCGATCTCCTTCGTGAACATCCCCTTCGCATCCTGTTGTGCTCCGCCCACCTCGGAGAAAGGCACATGCTGCATCGCATCGCCGAGCGTGCGAATAATCAGGATGCCGACTTCGTACCCCGCTGCACGCAGCCGATCAGCGATGTGATTCGCCTGCCACAGCGCCAGCTGCGACCCGCGCGAGCCAATGCGCAGCACGCCCTTCGCCACACCCGATGTTGAGTTGTCTTTGGGATTCGTCATGCAGTCAGAGATCAGCGTATCGCGCCCTGGGCTGCGCTGTCTTACACGCTGTCCTTATCCGTGCCCGGCTCCGTCTCCGGTCCCGCCGTGTCGCCCTCAGCGCTCTTCTCTTTCCCGCATTCGCGGTCGAACATCCCCCGAATCGCATCCAGCGCCGCTGCATCTCCGTCCCGCGCCGCCGACTTGAGCGCCTGCAGGGGCATATGCATAAATTTGTTCATCAGCCCGCGCGTCAACGCTTCCACCGCTTCCTGCTGCTCCGGCGTCAGCGACTGCAGCAGCTGCCGCTGCCGGTGCAGCTCCGCCTGCCGCAGCTCCTCGGCCGTTCCCTGCACGTCGACCAGCACCGGCGCAATGTCGATGGTCCGAATCCGCCGCCGGAATCGCTCTGTCTCCTCGGTGATGATCGCCTCGGCCCGCGCCGCCTCGCGTCCCCGATCCACCTGGTGCGACGCCGCCACCGACTGCAGATCGTCGATGTCGTACAGGAACATTCCTTCCAGCCGATTCACAGCAGGGTCCACATCGCGCGGCACCGCAATATCGATGACAAACACCGGCTGGTTCTTCCGCCGATGCAGAATCTCCTGCGCCTGTTCCACTCCCAAAATCTGCCCCGCCGATCCCGTCGACGTAATAATGATGTCCGCCTCGTGCGCCCGGGCATGCAGATCCTCGAACGGAATCGCCTGCCCCAGAAACTGCTCCGCCAGCTGCACCGCGCGCTCATACGTGCGATTCGCCACCATCATCGAGTCGGCGCCGTGCTGCATCAGGTGCCGCGCCGCCAGCTCGCTCATCTTGCCCGCGCCGACGATCAGAACCTTTTTGCCTTCGAGCGAACCAAAAATCCGCCGGGCCAAATCTACGCCCACCGACGCGATTGAAACCGACGATGAACCGATCTCCGTCTCCGTCCGGACCCGCTTCGCCGCGGAAAACGCTCCCTGCAGCAGCTTGTCCAGCGGACCCTTTACCGCGCCCATCTCGCGCGCCATGGTCCATGACTGCTTCACCTGACCCAGGATTTGCGCTTCGCCCACCACCATCGAATCGAGGCTCGCTGCCACGCGAAACATGTGCCGAACCGCCTCTTCGTCCTGGTACCGATACAGGTGCGGTTCCAGCATCGACCGGTCCAAACGGAAGTGCTCCGCCAGAAATTCCGGCAGATGCGGCTCCAGTCCGTTGTGCGAAACCAGCAGCTCCACGCGGTTGCAGGTCGACAAGATCATCGCCTCTTTCACACCCGGCTCGGACAGCAGTGCGCGCGTCGTCTCCGGCAAGACCTCTTTGGCAATCGCCAGCCGCTCGCGCAGCTCCACCGGCGCGGTGGTGTGGTTGAGACCTGTGACAAGGAATCTCATTTCAGTCCAAACCTGTGCGCGGAAGAGTGAACGGAACCCAGCATGTTCGCGGCCCAGACGCAAAGGATTAGAACAAAAACTCCCGACGTCAGCCACGCGGCCCGGCGCCCGCGCAATCCCGCGCTTCGCCGGATGAACAATATAACAACGTAGAGCCCCCACATCACGAAGGACAACAGCACCTTGGGATCGGCGAAATACCCTATGCCCACCTGCTCCTGCGCAATCAGTGAGCCGGCAAACAACCCAACCGTCATGCACACAAAACCAATGCGCAACGTGCTCGTCGCGATCTGATCCATCGTCGCCAACGGCGGCAGCCACGTCAGAAATCCGCGCGGCCGCTGTTTCGGCCGGGGCAACACGCCCGCCTTGGCCCAGTCCTTGCCTTTGAGCCGTTTTTCCTGGATCAGATACAGGAAGCTCGACAGCATGCTGAACAGCAGCGCAGCGTACGCCGCGAGCAGCATCACCACGTGGAACGCGATCCACCCATTGCGCACCAGCGGCGAGCTGAAGGTGTACCGCTCCGGCCCGATCGCCGGAACCACCGTCAGCAAAAACGCCAGCGGCAAAGCGAATAACCCAAACGTCACCGTCCGGTACACGAAAAAGGTAAAGAGGAAGACCGCGACGATCGCCAGCGCCAGCGTCGAGACAATCTCATCGGCCATCACCGGAATCAGGTGGTGCGCCGCCGCCAGCATCTCCACCGAAGCCACCAGGTGGAAGAACCATGCCCCCAGCGCCACTGGGATGCAGTACTTGTGCCCCTTCGGACGGTTCCCCAGCACCGCCGGAATCGCCAACAAACTGGCGACGCCGTACAAACCTGCCGCGATGCGGAGCCAGAGAAGAAACATGGGGAAATCTCAGAGGTGAGCCGTAATCCGAGGATTAACAAAAGTATAAATAACCACGGGATTCCAGCTCACCGAACCCCATTATCCGAACCCCGCCCACTCCGGAATGTGAGCCATATCACACGTGCGCGCGAGGCTCGCCTTTACTTCGCCTTTGGCTGGCAGTTCGCTCGCCTTAGCTCGTCGTTCGCCCGCTTTTCGCTGAAAGCTTCTTGCCAATGGTCCTTCGCTAAACGTCTCTGGCTAAACGCATCTCGCTGAACGCCTCACTGAACCCGTGCCGGAAACAGCCTCTGTGCCTTGCCCCCGCCCAAATCCACCTCGCTGCCCACCAGCCGGTTGAACAGGACTGCATCGTTGGCCTCCAGAACCCAGCCGAGCAGGTGCCCCTCCACCGCCACTGCGGCCGCCCCGATCACTTCCGCTTCGCCCGTTTGCAGATCGCCAGTCGTCACCGGAGTTCCCTGCGCCGCGCAAAAGTGCATCCGATGTCCCTCAAGGTCGTAGAACATCGGCTGCTCGATGGGCATCATCCCCATCTCCGTCGTCGCCTGAATCGTCATGTTGCGCAGCAGAAGATCCATGGCCTTCTTGTCGCGCAGAACCTTCGCCGGATAACACGCCGTATTCACGTCAAACAGCGCGATGCTCGCCCGCGTTCCTGCCGCCCCACTCCCCGCGCTGTCCTCTCCCACCGCCAACAGCACCTTCGCGCACGTGTCGGCCCTGGACTGATCCGCCGCCGCTGCCGCATCCGTTCCATAGACCATTCGCCGCTCGGCTCCAAGCGCTGTCGCAACATCGCGCGGCGTCAGCTCCGCCGGATACGAAAACGTCAAATGCAGTTCTGGATTCGTGTAGCTGCGCATCGGCTCGGCCGTCGGCGCCGGAACAGTCGGCTGTCCGAGGGCGATCACCGACGTCAGAACCATCGCCATCAGGCCGGCTTTCATTCTGGCAAGCCTACCACCCTGCTGCGAGAATTACAGCGCGTGCCAGGGCTGCCACTTCGCTGGAGTCTCCGCAGTGTCCGGAGTCTCCACACTCGCCGGACTCGACCCCACCGCGACCGTCGACGTGACCGTGGGCACGGGCAGGCTCTCCGCCAACTCCGCGATGTGCGCGCAGTTCCGGCCAGCGGCTTTCGCCTCATACAGCGCCTTGTCCGCCGCAACCAGCAATTCCTCGAGCGAGGTAACAGCGCGGTCCGGACGGAACGCCGTCACGCCAAAACTGCAGCTGGCCCGGATATTCTTCCCTGCGCTGGTGAAGGTGTGCTCGTGGATGCTCGCCACCAGCCCCTCCAGCCGCGCCGTATTCTCATGCGGATCGCATCCCGGCATCAGGATCAGGAATTCTTCGCCGCCATACCGCCCGATGAAATCGTAGTCGCGCAGGCAGCTCTCCAGCCGCTGCGCCGCTTCCCGCAACACCTTGTCCCCGCACAGGTGGCCGCGCGTGTCGTTGATCTGCTTGAAGTGATCCAGGTCCGCCAGCACCACGCCCAGAACCGTTCCTTCTCGCCGGGCTCGCCCCACTTCCCGCTCCATGTGTTCCAGAATCGCGGCGCGATTCCACAGTCCGGTCAGCGAATCGTGCGTCGCCTGCAGTTCCAGTTCTTCGCGCGTCTCCGCCAAAGCCAGCGTCTCGCTGCGTAGTTGCGCCGTGCGCTCTGCTACCACCGTCTCCAGCTGCTTGCGGTTCCGGATCAGGCTGCGCGTGCGCAGCCCCACGACGATCCATGTCAGCAGGATGGCGCACAGAATCCATAGCAGCCAGGCCGCCCGCGTGCGGTACCACGGCGGCAGAATGCTGAACGCCACCACGCCCGCGCTGGGGGTCCATTCGCCGTTATGGCGCGCAGCCTCCACCACGAACGTGTAGTTCCCCGGCGGCAGATTCGTGTAGCCCGCGCTCCGGGTATTGCTCGCCTCGATCCAGCCGCTGTCGTAGCCCTCCAACCGGTAGCGAAACTTAATCGTCCAGGGGGCGATAAAACTCGCCGTCGTAAACCGGAAATTCAACCGGTCCGATCCTGGTCCCAAATGCAGACTTTCGGTGATCGGGACCACCTGCCCTCCAAACATCACGCTCTCGATCTTCACCGCCAACGGAGGATCGGGCAGCATGGCGATCCTCGGATCCACCACCGCCAGACCGTTCAGCGTCGGCATCCAGATCCGTCCATCCGGACCCATCGAGCCCGAACCGGTCCCGCCCTGCATCGTCTCCCGCGAGCGCAATCCGTCGGAAGTGTCGTACCCCACGCTGTGAATCGCGGAGATTCTGCCCTGCGCGAAAGAATTCAGCTCCTGCTTCGCGACGCGAAAGATGCCGTAGTCGGAACCCATCCACAGGTTGCCCAGTTTGTCTTCCACCAGGTTGCCGACCGTCGAGTCGAACAGTCCCTGCGCCGGCGTATACGAAGTCACGCGCCCGTTTTCAATCCGATTCAGCCCGCCCGAGCTGGTGCCCACCCACACCACCCCATCGCCATCCACCAGCAGCGCGATGACGTGATCGTTGATCAGGCCATTCGTCCTGGAGTAGAGGGTGGTCCCTCCGTTTTGCATGCGCAGCAGGCCCTCGCCATCGGTGCCCACCCACAGCGCGCCATCGGGCCCCTGCGCCATGGCCGGCACATTGCCCGTCGTCGTGACGTGGTCGAACTGTCCATCTGCGAAACGCGCCACGCCCGAACCGTACGTGCCGATCCACAACTCACCGTCTTTGTCTTCGAGCAGCGCGTCGATCGCATGGTTCGTCGACTGAGGATCCTGAAAATGGTCGAAGTGTCCATTCTGGTAGCGCGTCAGCACCCCGTGCCGGTGCCCGATCCAAATCGTGCCATCGTGCCCCAGCAGCATTGAATGAATTCCCTCTGCCGGCAGCCCATCTTTGCTCGTGAATGTATGCAGGCTGCCGTCCGGCAGCATCTCCATGAGCTCACCCTGCGCCGTGGCCAGCCACACCGCTCCATCCGGCGTCTCTACTGAGCAGCAGACGACCGCCGACGAAATCCCTTCCTGCTTCCCGTAGACGGTGAACTTCCCACTCCGCAACTGCAGCAGGCCGCCGTCGAAGAAGCCCACCCACACATTGCGCTCGGCGTCCTCCAGCAGAGCCTCGACCGATTGCCCGGGCAGTCCGTTCTTCGAGTCGATCTGCGTCAGCACGCCATCGTGCAGCCGCGCCAGTCCCTGATTCTGGAAGCCGATCCAGAGGTTGCCGTCCAGATCGAACAGCAACGCGTCCACATCGTTGTGTGGCAGCTGGACTGGCGATGCGGTCACAGTTCCGCCCGTCTCGCGCGCCAGCTGCCCATCCGTTGTCGCGGCCCAAATCGAGCCATCCGGCGCAAGCGCGAGCGCCGAAAGCGCATTCCCCGGCAGCCCGTTCTGCGTTGTGTACGCAGTGAACTTCGTGCCGTCAAAACTCGCCAGCCCGCCCTGTGTCGCGACCCATAGCAGACCCTTCGCATCCATCTGCAGCGCCGTCACCTGCTCGCCGGGCAACCCGTCTGCGCTGTGCCACGCGCGCACCTTGCCGTTCTGCAGTCGGTCGAGCCCCGCATCGGTCCCCACCCACAGGCTGCCATCGCTGCCTTCCGCGAGCGCCTCGATATCGTCGCCGGAAAGTCCGGTCGCTGTCGAATAGGTCGTCCAGATCCCGTCCTGCAGATGCGTCAGGCCGGCGTCGGTGCCGATCCACAAGCTCCCATCGCGCATCCCCTCCAGGCGATGCACATAATTCGCCGGCAGCGCAGGCGTGTTTTTCCGGTTGAACACGACGAAGCGCACGCCATCGAAGCGCGCCAGCCCCTGTTCCGTGCCCACCCACAAAAACCCGTCCTTCGTTTGTGCGATCGAATAGACCGACGTCTGCGGCAGACCCGATTCCGTTGTCCAGTTCGACTGGATGTACTGCGAAAAGGCTTTGCCGGGATCGAGGCCGAACACACGTCCGGGAAATCCCACGACGAGCAACACCATCGTCAAGCAGGCCAACCGCGCCTTGGCGCAACCACCCACCATGCGTGTGAATTCCCCTCCGCCAACCCCGGCCCGCAGCCAGGCGTCAGCGCCCCTCAACCCCTTTAAGGATTTCGCACTCCGAGTGTGAACCAAAGCAGCACGAAAGTGGATACCCCGAAGGAGCCAGTGCGACCGATGTAACTGTCAGATGGGGGCCCTGCGATGAGCCGAAAGACGTAGCCGGAAAATTATGGCATGAGAATTGTATACGCACCCGGCCCAGGCGGGGCCATTTTGCGACCCTTCCCATGACACCCAAGCCTGATCTCTTCCCCTTGACACCCCTAATCGTCTAGGGCTACAGTCGCACATCATACCAAGACCGCAAGGGGTCCATCCGCCCATGTCCAAAAACGATCTCCAGGGAACCCTGGACCTGCTCGTTCTTAAAACGCTTTCCCAAACCCGCGCCCTGCATGGCTACGGCATCGTCCTCCACATTCAGCGCGCATCCGAGGAGTTGCTGCGCGTCGAAGAAGGTTCCCTCTATCCGGCCCTCCATCGCATGGAACAGAGTGGCTGGGTTGCCTCCGAGTGGGCCCTCACCGAAACCGGACGCCGCGCCAAATACTACCGCCTCACCGCCGCCGGCCGTCGCGAACTCGACGCTGCCGAGCGCAACTTCGAACAACTCGTCAAAGGCGTCCGCGCCATCCTCCGTTACGCATGAGTACACTCATGTCCCTCACCCGCCGCCTCCTCAACCTCTTCTCCCGCGATCGCATCCATCGCGACATCGACGCCGAGTTCCAGGCCCACATCGATCTCCGCGCCCTGGACAACATTGCCGCCGGCATGTCTCCCGAAAACGCCCGGCGCGACGCTCGCCTCCGCTTCGGCAATCCCATCGCCCAACGCGAGCGGACCCTCGCCTCCGATGCCGCCCTCACCCTCGATAGCCTCGGTCGCGACATCCGCTACGCCCTCCGCCAACTGCAGCGCTCGCCGGGATTCGCTGCAACCGCCCTCATCACCCTCGCTCTCGGCATCGGAGCCAACGTCATCGTCTTCGGCGTGCTGAACGCCGTCCTGCTGCACCCGCTCGAAGTGCGCGACCCGCAGAGCCTCTATCAGTTACGCCACAAACCCTGGGCGAGCTTCCGGCTCATCACCACTTCCTATCCCGACTTCCAGGATTTTCGCCGCCGCAACACTTCCTTCACCGGAATGGCCGCCATCGATGCCTACTCGAGCGCGGCTCTCCTCTGGCATAACGCGACCGTTGAAGTCCACGGCGACGAAGTCAGCGGCAATTATTTCGATCTGCTGGGCGTCATGCCGCAAGCGGGCCGCTTCTTCCACGCCGCCGACGAGCACGGCCCCAACTCAGCCCCTTATGTGGTTCTCAGCGACGCTCTCTGGCGCAGCGCATTTCAAGCCGACCCCAACATCATCGGCGCGACCGTTGAACTCAACCAGCATCCCTTCACGGTCATCGGCGTGTCCTCCCCGCAGTTCCACGGTACCGAGCGCTTCGTCTGGCCCGACTACTGGATCCCCATCGTGAACGAGCAACAGCTCGGGGCCGGCGATTTCCTGCACGACCGCACATCGGTCGCTGTCACCGTCATCGGACGGCTCAAGCCCGGCGTAACCTCCGAACGGGCCATCGAAAACCTCGACGCCATCGCCGCCCAGCTCGCAAAAGAATATCCGCAAACCGACGACGGCCAGCCCCTCCGCCTCATCCACCCAGGCCTCTACGGCGACGACGGCGAAGTCATCCGCGGCTTCCTCTGGAGCGTCACCGCTCTCGCGCTGCTCGTGCTCGCCGCTGCATGCGCCAACCTCGCCAGCCTCTTCGCAGCCCGCGCTGCCGACCGCAGCCGCGAGCTCGCCCTCCGCGTCGCCCTCGGATCCAGCCGCCACCGCCTCATGCGCCAGCTCCTTACCGAAGCAGTGATCGTCTCGCTCATCGGCGGAGCCGCGGGGTTCGCCGGCGCAAGTCTGCTGCTGCGTGTGCTCAACCGCTGGAACTCACCCTACGGCCATCTGCCCGTCAGCGTCGACGCGCGCCTCTACCTCGCAGGCCTCGCCTTCACTTTCGCCAGCGCGCTGCTCTTCGGCATCCTCCCCGCCCGCCGCGCCTGGCAGAGCAGTCCCCTCCAGGCGATGAAAAGCGGACCAGCGGAATCCACACCCCTTCGTCGCTTTGCCCTGCGTGACCTGCTGCTCGGAGCGCAAATCGCCGTCTGCACCTTGCTGGTCACAGCCTCCCTGGTCGCCGTGCGCGGCATGACGCGCGCCCTCCAGGTTCCTCTCGGCTTTGAGCCCCGGGGCGCCATGCTCGCCGATCTCGACCTCAGCCACGCAGGATACCCGGACAACGTCGTCCTCGAAAAACAGAAAGCTGTCATCGAAGCCGCGCAGCACATCCCTGGCGTCGTCGCCGCAGGCACGGCGAGCCGCACCCCCATGACCGGCGGCATGCACGGGATTCCCATTTTTCTCCCCGGCACGGCCGACTTCAACCTCAACAATTCTGTTCTCGCCCCCTACGTCTTCACCCTGTCGCCGGGATACTTCGAAGCCGCCGGCACCCGCCTCCTCAGCGGACGCGACGTTTCCTGGCAGGACACAAACGACAAGCCGTCTGTCGCCATCGTGAACGCAACCTTTGCCCGCAGAATGTGGCCCCACACTCCGCCCATCGGCCAGCGCTTCATTCTCTTCGACCGCCTCACCGAAGTCATCGGTGTCGTCGAAGACGGCAAATATCACGACCTGCAGGAGCCGCCACAGCCCGTCGTTTACCTGCCCCTGCCGCAAACCGGCCAGAGTGAAACCATCCTCGTCGTCCGCTCGCGGCTCGCCCCCAGCCAGATGGCCGCCGCGCTCCAGCGCTCCCTCAGCGCCATCGTGCCGAACCTCCCCATCACCTTCGAGAGCTGGCCGGAATCGTTGCGCCCCACCTTCTTCCCCGCCCAGGCCGCCACCGTCGCCCTCGGTGCCATGGGTCTGCTCGCCGCCATGCTCGCCCTCACCGGCCTCTTCGGCATGGCCGCCTACAGCGTCAGCAAACGCATGAAGGAACTCGGCATCCGTGTCGCCCTCGGCGCGCGCCGCACCCAGGTCGTCAGCGCCGCCATCGGCCGCCCCATCATCCTCCTTGCTGTGGGCTCGACCCTCGGTCTCCTCGCCGGAATTTTCTTTAGCCCCCTGCTCGGCCACATCGTCGATCAGGCCAATCCCCGCGATCCCCTCGTTCTTCTCGGAGCCATGGTCACCATGGTCGCCCTCGGCGCAGCCGCCTCCGCCATTCCGGCCCGCCGAGCGCTCCGCATCAACCCTTCCACCCTCATGCGTGACGAATAGAGAGAGCCCCATGTCCCTCACCCGCCGCATCCTCAACCTCTTCTCCCGCGACCGTATCAATCGCGACATTGACGCCGAGCTCCAGGCTCACATCGATCTCCGCGCCGAAGACAACATTGCAGCCGGCATGTCTCCTGAGGCCGCTCGCCGCGATGCGCGCCTCCGCTTCGGCAATCCCGTCGTCCAGCGGGAACGCACCATCGCCTCCGACGCCGCCCTCACCTTCGAACGGGTCGCAGCCGATCTGCGCTGCGCCCTGCGCCAGCTCCGCAAGTTCCCGCTCTTCGCCGCCACCGTCATCCTCACCCTCGCCCTCGGCATCGGCGCCACCACCGCTGTCTTCAGCGCCATGAACGCTGTCCTCCTCCGCCGCCTGCCAGTCCCCCATCCGCAACAGCTCGCCTATCTGCTCGTTCCCGATGGCCAACCTTACGGCGCCAGCAACACCGGCGACTCCGATAGCTCCTTCTCTCTTCCCGTTTTTACAGCTCTCCGCCAGAACCAGCGCGCCTTCTCCGACCTCATGGCCTTCGTCCCGCTCAGCATCGACAAAGTCGATGTCCGCACGGGCGACGATCAGCCCGAGCAGGCCTCCGGTGAAATGGTCAGCGGCAATTTCCTCTCAGGCCTGGGCGTCTCCATGGCGCGTGGACGCGCCTTCACCCTCGCCGATGAAAACCAGCACGCCGCCATCGCCGTCCTCAGCTATCCGTACTGGAACCGCCGCTTCTCCCACAACCCGGCCGTTCTCGGCCAGACTATCTACGTCAAAGGCGTTCCCTTCACCATCATCGGCGTCACCGCTCAGGGATTTTCTGGCGTCGAGCCCGGCGACGTTACCGACTTCTGGATTCCCCTCCAGCGCCGCACCGAGCTCAATCCCTGGGGCAGCGCCTCTGACGTTTCCCTCTACGGCACCCCGAACTGGTGGTGTCTCCGCCTTATCGCCCGCCTCGCGCCTGGCGTCTCACCGCAACAAGCCGTCGCCGCACTCACTCCTGCTTTCCGCGCCGCTGCCTTCGCCAACCTCGGTGCAACATCGCCGTCCCAGCAGCAGAAACTTAACCTCGTCCTCGCACCCGCCAAAGGCCTGCAGGGCCCCGGCGACTACGATCAGGAACCCATCCGCATCCTCATGGCTCTGGTCGCGCTCGTCCTCCTCATCGCCTGCGGCAACGTCGCCATGCTCATCGTCGCCCGCAACGCCTCCCGCCAGCGCGATTTCAGCCTCCGTCTCGCCCTCGGCGCCAACCGCGGTACTCTTCTCCGTCAACTTTTCACCGAAAGCGGTCTCCTGGTCGCCGCCGGCGCATCGCTCGGCTGGATCTTTGCCCTCGCCGCTACCCGCGCCCTCGCCGCCTGGTCGCGCATTGACGCTGGCCTCGCCCCGGATCGCACCGTCCTCCTGTTCACCACTGCCATCTCCATCCTCGCAGCCCTTGTTTTTGGTCTCGCGCCGCTGCGCACCGCCGCCCGCGCTCCGCTTACTGGAACCCTCCGCACCAGCTCCGGTACCAGCTCTCACTCCGGCCGCAGCGGACCCATCGTCCTCACCCTCCAGATCGCCCTCTGCTTCACCCTCCTCGCCGCCGCTGGATTGCTCATGCGCACCCTCCTCAACTACGAGCGCACCAGCCTCGGTATGCGCATGCCAGGCCTCCTCGTCTTCGGCATTACGCCGCAACAACCCCATACCAGCGCCGAACGCTTCGCCTTCTACGACGATCTCCTCAACCGCATGCGCGCGCTCCCTGGCGTTGACTCCGCCACCCTCATGGGCGACCGCATCGGCAGCGGCTGGAGCGAGAACGACGAACCCACCGTCGACGGCGTCACCCGTTCCTTTCAGCAAATTCCGCTCCGCGCCAACAACGTTGGGCCGGATTTCCTCCGCACCCTCGGCATTCCGCTCCTCGCTGGCCGCGACCTGCGCGACTCCGATACGCCCACCTCGGCGCGCGTTGTCATCGTCAACGAAACCTTCGTGAAGAAGCTCCTGCCCCACTCCAGTCCTCTCGGCCATCGGCTCGGCAAGCTGGACGATCCGAAGCACGAGCCCTTCACCATCGTCGGCGTCGCGAAAGATAGCAAATACCGCAGTGTCGATGAGGCTCCGCATGCCATGGCGTACTTTCCCTATGCGCAGATGGGCGACGCGCCTTCCACCATGGAAGTCGAGGTCCATGTCCAGGGCGATGCGCTCGCCCTCCTGCCTTCCGTCGAGCGGGCCATCCATTCCCTCGACGCCAACCTGCCTCTCGAAAAGCCCATGACCCAGGCTGCCGTCTTCGAAGATTCGTACTCCGATCAGCGCCTCTTCGCGCGCCTCTCGCTCTTCTTTGGATTGCTGGCCGCACTGCTGGTCGCGATCGGCCTCTACGGCATGCTCTCGTACCGCATCAGCCGCCGCACCACTGAAATCGGCGTCCGCATGGCCATGGGCGCGCGCCAACAGCAAATCCTGGTCATGATCCTGCGCGAATCCTTCCGCATCGTCGCGATCGGCGTCGCCCTCGGGCTCCCGCTCGCCCTCCTCACCACCCACTTCATGGCCTCGATGCTCTACAACCTCGCCCCCACTGACGCCCCCACCCTCTGCGCCGCCCTCGCCGGTATCCTCGCCGTAGGCCTCGCCGCAGGATTCGTCCCCGCCCGCCGCGCCGCCTCCATCGACCCCATGCAGGCCCTCCGCAGCGAATGACTCTTTTGATCGGCCCCGCACTCGGATTTTGCTACAGTATTACCAGGTAACACCCTGGAGCACCTGCCATGCCTTACCCCGCCACAACGAGCCTGAAGCTTGATGCAGAGACGAAAAAACGCGTCCAGCGCCTTGCTTCGTCGCGCCGCCGAACTCCGCATTGGATCATGCGTGAGGCCGTCGAACAATACGTTGAGCGAGAAGAGAAGCGCGAGCACTTCCGTCAGGACGCCCTCGCCGCCTGGAACCACTACCAGACCACTGGTCTTTACATCACTGCTGCGGAAGCCGACGCCTGGCTGGCCAAACTTGAAGCCGGCAAGCGCACCGCTCCCCCTAAATGCCACGATTGAGGTGGTCCCAGCCGGCTCAGGCTGACGTCACCCGTCTCTACGATTTCCTGGCACCCAGGAGCCCCGATGCAGCCCGCCGCGCCGTTGCTGCCATTCGTCGTGGAGTGAAAGCGCTCGCCGCCCATCCGGAGATCGGTCGACCTGTCGAAGGAATGCTCCCCGAATTTCGTGAGTGGATCATCGAATTCGGCCATGGCGCCTACGTCGCTCTCTATCATTTCGACAGAAAGCAAATCGTGATCCTCGCCGTTCGGCACGGCCGCGAAGCCGGATACTAACGCGACTCCGAAACCGTCCTTGCGTGAAGTGCGCTCGCACGTGACGGCCAGTCACTTCAGAATTCCATTGCGTATTGCGGCGACCGCGCACCTATGGGGGCCGCCTTCGGCTCACTGGCCAGCTCCAGCACCAGCCGCTCCAGCACCAGCCGCTTGTCCGGAGGCTGCGACCGCAGCTCCAGATCGGCCCGCGCAATCAGCCGCAGCGCCCGCGTCAGATCCCGGCGCGACTTGTACCGCCGCGCCTGCCGGATCACGTCCTCCGCCGCAAACGGAGGCATCCGGAATCCCTGCCACAGCGCCTGCCAGATCGCCCGCGAATCCCGCACGTTCTTTTCCAGAATCACTGTCATCTGCCGGAATGTCCGGGCCAACATATACAAATGCCCGATCGCCGAATCTTCCCCGCCATCGGAAGCATTCAGCAGCCCATGCAGCAAACTCAGCGCCCGCGCCCGATCCTTCGCCGAAATCGCGTCTGTCAGCTCGTACAGCGACCGCTGCTTCGCGGCCAGCACCATCGTCTCCACATCGCCGAGTGTGACATGCCGCTTCGCTCCGGCATACAGCACCAGCTTTTCCATCTCCGACGCGATCAGCATCATGTCCGCGCCCAGCGCATCGGCCAGCTCACGCGCCGCATCCGGCTCGACCACAACTTCGCGTCGCTTCGCCTCCGACGCGATCCACTTCAGCGCATCCGCTTCGTCCACACGCGCCAGTTCCACCAGCCCGCACCAGTCGCCCAGCGTCTCTCGAATGCGCTCGTACCGATCCTTGTCCTGCAAATCCATGCGCCGCGGATCGGAAGGAATCCGCAAATGATCCGCCACAAAAAGCACCAGCGCCTGCGGATTTGGCGACCGGAAGTACGTCTCCAGCGCCGCGAACTCCTCTTTCTTCGCGCCCCGCGTATACAACTGCTTCAGATTGCGGATGAACAGCACCTGAAACGGCGCCATCAGCGATGGAGTCTGCGCCCGATCCAGCGCCTCAAAGATGTTCGTCTCCGCCAGGTCGATTTCCGACAGGCAAAAATCCCGCAATTCCGCCGGGACCAGCGCGTCCAGCACCGCTCTGCGGCAGCGCTCGTAGAGAAACACATCGTCTCCCACGAGCACGTACGCCGCCCGCAGACGATTCTCCTTCACCTCAGCCAGAAAACGATCCGTCGCCGCGAAGCCTGCGCCCATTGGCACCAGTCTACGATTGAAACCGGCGCTCACAAAGCCATTTCCGCGATCGCGGGAACGAGCTACCGGCTGATCCTTTACTCTCTCCGCTCCTGCAGGAAGTCCGGCGCCACTGGATTCTCATACAGCGAATAATCCCGCGTCACCACCGTCAGCCCGCTTGGCGTTACGAAGTAATTTTTCCGGTCGTCGTTCGAGTCGTAGCCGATCACCGTGCCTTCCGGCAAATGCACGTCGCGGTCGATGATCGCTTTCTTGATCCGGCAGTGCCGCCCAATGTTCACATGCGTGAACACGATGCTCGAATCCACCTCCGAGTACGAGTTCACGCGTACATCCTGCGACAGCACGCTGTTCCGCACCACCGCACCAGAAATGATGCAGCCGCCGGACACGATCGAGTTGATGGCCATGCCGGTTCGTCCCGGTTCGCCAAATACGAATTTCGCCGGCGGATATTGGCGGGCCCGCGTTCGAATCGGCCAGCTATTGTCGTACAGATTGAAAATCGGCGACACCGCTGCCACGTCCACGTTCGCGTCGTAGTACGCTTCCAGGGTTCCCACGTCGCGCCAATACAGCGCTTCCTTGCGATTCTCATCGACGAAGTTGTACGCGAACAGTTTGTACTTGCCCAGAATCGCCGGAAGAATATTGTGCCCGAAATCATGCTGCGATTCCGGATCCTCTGCGTCCTTGATCAGCGCCGGCAGCAGCACGTCGGTGTTGAACAGATAAACGCCCATCGAGGCGTCCACCATGTTCGGATTGAACGGCGAGCGCAGGTCCGTCTTCTTCGGCTTCTCCAGGAATCCGATCACTTCGCCATTGCGCGCCACTTCCACAATGCCGAAACGCGCAACATCCTGCGGTTCGATCGGCAGCGTCGCCAGCGTTACGTCCGCGCCCGAATCCAGATGCTGCCGCAGCATCTTCCCGTAGTGCATCTTGTAAATGTGGTCGCCGGAAAGGATCAGCACGTGCTTCGGCTGCTCCGACCCGATCGAATAGATGTTCTGGTACACCGCGTCCGCCGTGCCCATGTACCAGTTCGCGCTCACCCGCTGCATCGGCGGCAGAATCTCAATGAACTCGCCCAGTTCCTGCGCCACAACGCTGGTCCAGCCTTCGCGGATGTGCCGGTTTAGTGACAGCGCCTTGTACTGCGTCAGGATGTACACCCGCCGCAGATCGGAATTGATGCAGTTGGAAAGGGTGATGTCGATGATCCGGTACTGCCCGCCAAAGGGTACTGCCGGCTTGGCTCGATCGCGCGTCAGCGGAAACAGCCGTTCGCCCGCTCCGCCCGCCAGAAGTACGCCCAGAGTATCTCTCATCGGCATGATCGCCTCTCACGGCTCTTGCCTGAATTTGCTGCCTTCCCGCTGCGTTGTTGGCGACCAGAATCTCAGGCAGGCCTACGTTCCGCTCGCGGTAGGCGAAGGCCAGATATACCACAACCCCGCTGAACCGCGCGCCCGTCTGCACGATTCAGCCTGCGCGCACATCACACGTCCTCCTGCGCTCCTTGTCCCTCGTCCGCCTGTTCCCCATGCTCACCCGCGATCGATATCCGCAGTGACTTCAGAAAATGCAGGTCCTGCGCGGTGAAGGTGCCCTGTTCCTCCGCGTCCCCGTGTTCCTGCGACTTCGATGCATCCGGCGCACCGTCCGGCTGCTCCTCCACTTCGTTCAGCCCAATCGTCGCTTCCAGCATCAGCATCACTTCAAAACCCTGCCGGCGAATATCGGCGACCACGCCGGCAATGCGCGGCGACTCCGACACGCTCTCGTGAATTGCCTCGCCCAGTTGCTGAACCAGTTTACGGAGTTTTTGATTCAAGTCAGAACCTCGTCTTCCCGGCGGCAGCCGCTGATTCCCCACCTTATGTCGATTCTCTTACCTTATCGTCTGATGTTCCCGCTGGGCAATCCGAATCGTGCCTTCGCTTCTTCTGCGCTGCTAGACTTTTCCCATGCAGCCGAATCGCCTCGGCCGAGCTCTGGGCATTGGCGCGCGCTTCGCCGCCGAGAAACTGCGCGACGGGACCGCCGGAGCGGCGGCGGCCGTGCAGCGATCCAGGGCCACGCAATCCGCTGCCGCCGCAACCACCCCTCACAAACCGCCGCAGCCCGCTGCACCTTCCGCCCCGTCTATCGCCGAAGGCAGCCGTCGTCTCGCCCGCGGCGCAGGACGCTTCGGCGCATCCATGTGGCGCCCCTTCGCCCACGCTACCGGCATCCTCACCCTCCAGATCACCGGCTCCTTCTTCGCCATTTTCACGCTGGTTTTTGCGGTCCACTCCTGGCAGCTCTACAAATCCGCCGGATGGCGCGACCACCATCTGCCCCTCTACGCCGCCTTCGCCGTGCTCTTCGCCTGGTTCACCGTCAGCTCCTTCTGGCGCGCCAGCCGCAAGCAGAAGCGCGCCTGAACCGGCCACACAGCACTCCATTGCCTTACAATGGCCGGTTCTGATGCCAGACCATTTCAACTCGAAACCCCTCTACACCCCCGACGACCTCGCCGCCTTTCCCCCTGGCCGCGACCTCGCCTTTCCCGGCGAATTTCCCTTCACCCGCGGCATCCAGCCCACCATGTACCGCGGACGCCTCTGGACCATGCGCCAGTACGCCGGCATGGGCGATGCAGAAGAGAGCAACCGCCGTTACAAATTCCTCCTCGACCAGGGAACCGCCGGCCTTTCCGTCGCCTTCGACCTGCCCACGCAAATCGGCTACGACTCCGACTCGCCCATGGCCGTCGGCGAAGTCGGCAAAGTCGGCGTCGCCATCGACTCCATCGAAGATATGGAGCGTCTCTTCGCCGACATCCCGCTCGACCGCATTTCCACCTCGATGACCATCAACGCCACGGCCAGCATTCTGCTTGCGCTCTACGTGGCCGTCGCCCGCCGCGCCGGCGCCAATGTCAGCAAACTCTCCGGCACCATCCAGAACGACATCCTTAAGGAGTACATTGCGCGCGGCACCTATATTTATCCCGTTCGCCACGCCATGCGCATCGTCACCGACGTCTTCGCCTGGGCCGGCGAGCACCTGCCCGAGTGGAACACCATCTCCATCTCCGGCTACCACATGCGCGAAGCGGGATCGACCGCCGCGCAGGAAGTCGCCTTCACACTGGCCAACGGCATCACCTACGTCCAGGCTGCCATCGACGCGGGCCTCGACATCGACCGCTTCGCCCCGCGCCTCTCCTTCTTCTTCAACGCGCATAACAATTTTCTCGAAGAGGTCGCCAAGTTTCGCGCCGCCCGCCGCATCTGGGCCGGCATCATGCGCGATCGCTTCCGCGCGAAGAATCCGCGCTCCTGGATGCTCCGTTTCCACACCCAAACCGCGGGTTCCACGCTCACTGCCCAGCAGCCGGAGAACAACATCGTCCGCACCGCCCTCCAGGCCATGGCCGCCGTCCTGGGCGGAACGCAATCCCTCCACACCAACGGCTACGACGAAGCCCTCGCCCTTCCCACGGAAGAAGCCGCACGCATCGCCCTCCGCACCCAGCAGATCATCGCCTCGGAATCCGGCGTCGCCAACACCATCGACCCCGTCGCTGGCTCGTTCGCGATCGAGTCGCTGACCAACCAGATCGAGCAGCAGGTTCAATCCTATTTTGACCAGATTGAAAAACTCGGCGGAATGCTGGCCGCCATCGAGCGCGGCTGGGTGCAGCAGGAAATCCAGAACGCCGCCTACGAAGTCCAGCGTGCCATCGACACCGGCGAAGCCACCGTTGTCGGCGTCAACCGCTTCACCCGCGAAGACGATCCGCCCATCCCCACGCAGCACATCGACGAAGCCCTCGAGAGCAAACAGGTCGAGCGCGTCCGCGCCCTGCGCGCCCGCCGTGACCCTCAACCCTGGCAAGCCTCCCTCGACCGCATCCGCGACCACGCCCGCACCGGCGCCAATCTAATGCCCGCCATCCTCCAAGCCGTCGAAAGCTACGCCACCGTCGGCGAAATCGCCTCGACCCTTCGCGAAGTCTTCGGCGAATATCGCGAAACCGTCGTCGTCTAACGACGGAGCGGCTTACCGGCTCAACCGCCTGCCCAAAAAAACCCGACCCACCCCCGAAACACCCCCTCGTCAGGTTCACCCCACAGCAAGAAGCTTAAACTTCCTCCGTGTGCTGCCCATAGAACTAAACTCCGGGCTTCCATTCCTTCGTAATGTCCCTGGAACCAAAACGGGAACGCCCCCCTGCCCCGCTTCGGCAAACCGGCGGCCAGCGTCAGGAGCCTGACTCAAGACCTGCTCAGCTCGCAGTCAGAGCCGCAACCTCATAATCCTCAACCGACGGAATCGCAAACTCCACCGCATCCCCGCTCATCCCGAACGGAATCTCCTTCTCCGCGCGCAGCAGTTCAATCTGCCTCACACTCCGTCCCGCCGGCAACTGCAATCGCACCCGCTGCTCCCCGATGGGATAAAACTCCCGCAACCATCCCCGATGCGTATTCGGATTCGTGTAGTTCAGCACATGCACGGCGAACCCAGGCTCCGTCTCCCACGCAAACGCCTCAATCAGCCCGTCGCCCTCAATGCGCACCGGCGCGCCATCGCCCGCAACCCAGCGAATCGTGTTCTGCAGCAACCGGCTTAGGTCCGTGTTGCCCCCGATCCACATACTGTGCTCGATGTTCCCAGGAAAATACGCCGTCCGGCTCTTGCCGCGCTCCCGCAGCACCACCGCCGGCTCCCTCGTTTGCCGGACCGGTGGATAAGAAAGCTCCGGCGGATACGCCACGAATCCTGGAACCACTGTCAGCACCGGATTCTCCACCGCCGCCACCGGCAGCCGATACTCCGCGCCCGGCAGCCAGTTCGTATCGGTGAACCCCTCCAGAATCAGATGCTGCCGCTCGATCCGTGCATAAAACGGATTCGAATTCCCCCTCCGCCCAATCACCGGACCCGCCGCATGGATGCCGAGCACATCCGCCAGCCCATAGTCTCCGCGCCGATGATTCTGGTTCGAGTACATGCTCGTCTCAAACGTCGCCAGCAGCGATCCGCCTTGCTCCACATACGCCCGCAGCTGTGCGCACTGCTCATCGCTCAGCAACGCGATGTTCGGCAGGATCAGCGCCGCATATTTCGTCAACCGCTCCAACTCCAGCCGATCCTCATGCACGAAATCGAAAAAAAACCGCCCCTCCAGCAGCGCGGAATACAAGCCGTCCATGTTGCGCTGCATGGTCATGTCGTTCGGCGCCTGATAAAACAGGTTCGTCCGCTGCCCGATCACCACCCCGATATTCGCCATCGTCCGCTTGTTCCTGAAATGCTCGTCGTGCTTCGCGGTCCAGCCAAAATATTCCTCGCCAACCTTCTCCCACCGCCGATCCTCGCCCATCCCCGTCTCAGCGCCGATCACGTGATAGTACGGAACCATCCCGCTCGCCGCCGTCTCGTTCAGCCACATCCGCACTTCCGCCGGCGATTTGAAACTCTCACGCCAGCGCAGCGGTCCCGTCGACCACGAACCCGTCACGTTGGCCGCCATCTTTCCATCCATGATGGCCCGGCACACGCGCCCTTGCTGCGTGCATCCCCACACTGGTTCCCCCTGCCCGCCGCGCCCCTGGTTATCCGCCTGGAACCACTGCGCCGCCGCGCCCACCTGCGCCAGGTTCGGCGTCGCATGGATCCCGCCCCCCATGTTCGCGAAATAAAACGCCTCCGCGTTCTTCTCCTTAGCGATCCCGTCGTACAGCTTCCACAACGCCATCACCCGCTCGTTGAATTTCTCCCAGTACGCGGGCGTCTTCGGCGGCGGCAGCTTCCGGCAAATGGCGCAGGAGCACACTGGCAGGCTGAACATCGGCCAGCCGTTCATGTAGAACCCATCCACGTCGTAGCGCGCGTTCATCTCGCGCATAATCGCGCCCATGTAGTCCGTCATATACGACGTAAACATGCAGGTCTGGAACAGCTCCGGCGTATCCGGCGTCGTAATCGCGTTCCCCTGCTCGTCGCGCATGAACCACTCCGGATGCGCCGCCAGCGCGTCGCCCCAGTTCAGGTCCGGACTCATCCGCGCAATCGTCCGCATCCCGCGCTTCCGCGCCGCCACGTTCAGCTCGCCAAAGAAATCCCGATCCCCCAGATACTTTCCCTTGCGATGAAACGGCACCAGCGTCGGGTAGTACGCCAGAATCCCGGTCACGCTCACGAACACCGCCCCGGCCTTCGCGCCCGCCCAGTAATTCGCCCAACCCTCCACGTCCATCACCGCGGGATCATGCTCGGTGATGTTCGTTTGCCCAATGCGCCGCAGCGTTTTCAGCCATGGAACGTCGCCAGCCGCCACTCCCAACTCAGCCAGCGGCGTCCCGCGCAGAGGATCCGTCACGTACGCCAGCGTTCCCGCCGCCGCTCCCGCCTTCAAAAAACTGCGCCGGTTGATCACGCACACCTCCGGCGAGCCACTCGACAAAAATGCCCGAGCGCCCGCCGAAGAATTCTAAGGGAAGAAAAGACCGCGCGCCGAAGAGGGAAGGATCCTGGCTTAGGTAAGGGAACTCAGCCGGTGACGCGACACCAGCGGCTCAATGGCAAAAAAGAAGCTGCGATAACTAAACGAAATCCTGAACACGCTGCCGTCGTCCAGCACCAAATGCTGATCGTCGGGCTCGAATGCCCTCTCGCTGGAGTCGATGTGGCCTTCGATCACCGGCTGCAAAACTCTCGTCGTGCCCGGCGCGCGCCCACCGTCGCGCCGCAGGCGCACATCCCGTCCGAAACGGATCAGCTTGCGCGTCCCATCCCGCTGCACCACCGTGGCCGTCTGCCCCGCCAGGCTCTGCGCCTGCCGCTGCTGCCACTCCGCCGGATACGTCCCTGCCACTTCTGCCATGTCGGGAAGAGTAGCCCGCTTTTCCAACCCCTCGGAATCCCTCGCTGGCGTCAGCCACCTGCCCTCCCGGTGACACACCAACGGGCCATGACCTCAGTTCAGGGTGACTATAAGTAGAAAGATTTGGCGTAAAAATAAGGATTGGTGCCGAAGAAGGGACTCGAACCCCCACACCCTTGCGGGTACATGGACCTGAACCATGCGCGTCTGCCAATTCCGCCACTTCGGCTCGCAAAGTCCTGCGCAGATCACGCTGGACGGCAGCAACTGCTAGTGTTACAAAGGCATCCACCCATGTCAAACCCTCGCGTGCTGGCACCACATTTTGTAACAGAAAGCCCGTTTCCATGACCCTACCTGTGCAGCCCAAATCCATCCCAGAGCAACAGGCTAAAGAGATCCGCCGGCTCTCCCACGATCTCAGCAACGCCCTCGAAGTCGTCCTCCAGACCAGCTTCCTGCTCGGCACCGTCCCCCTCGACGACGACGCCAAAAAGTGGCGCTCCATGCTCGACAACGGCGTCCAGCAGGCCGCCGACCTCAACCGCCAGCTCCGCGAATACGTCCGCGGCAACAGCTAGTCCAGGCGCAATTTCGCGGCGCATTCAAACGACCCGGGAGTTTCCTCCGTCCTCGAGACTCTTTGCGGCCTCGTTGATCAATCTCCGCTACTGGAACAACCGCGGCGCAAAATCCTTCAGATCCCGCCGCCACGTCTGCCACTCGTGGGCCGTCCCCGGCGACTCGTAAAAAACGTGCTCGATCTTCGCGTCGGTTAGCGACGTGTTCAGCTTCTCCAGCCCGTTCTTCATCATCGGCGGCTCGTCGGTTCCCACTCCGATCCACAACAGGTGGACCCGTTTCGCAAACGTCGCGGGATCCGCCAGCGCCCCATGAAAGTCCGTCCTCGGGTCCAGCTTCTGGTTCCCAAACACCAGGCCCGCGCCGCTGAATCCTCCGATATACGAAAACAGCTCGAGATGATCGAACGCGATCTGGAAAGTCTGCGCCCCACCCATTGAAAGCCCCGCCATCGCGCGGTGATCGCGATCCGTCTTCGTCCTGAAGTTCGCATCGATAAACGGGATCAGCGCCTGGGTCATATCGTCTTCAAAGACCGCAAATGCCTCCTGCATGGCCCGCATCATCTCCGGCGACCCAAACGGCTTTCCCGTCAGGTCGGGAGGCGTCACGCCCGCTCGCCGCGCGTATCCATACCCCATCACCACGATCATCGGCTTCGTGCTCCCCGCCGCGATCAGGTTGTCGAGGATGAAATTCGCGTGCCCCTGCCGGATCCAGCCCGTTTCATCCTCACCCGAGCCGTGCTGCAGATACAGCACCGGATACCGAACCCGGGGCTGCGTGTCATAGCCCGGTGGCGTGTACACCAGAGCATGCCGCCACGTTCCCGTCACCTGCGAGTGGTACCACACCTCGCGCACCTGCCCGTGCGGAACCTCCTGCGCCGTGTAATACGTTGCTCCCGCCTCGGGGATCTCGATCATGCTCGTATCCCTGCCCCCGCCGAAAAATGCGTAGCTGCTCGGGTCGCTCACCTCGGCGCCGTCGATGATCACCGTGTAGTAGTGCAGCCCCGGCGCCAAAGGGGGCGTTGTCACCATCCAGGTGCCGTCCGCCTGTTTCTCCATATCCAGCTTCGGCCCGCTCCAGAAATTCAGCTTCACCTTGCTCGCGTCCGGCGCCTTCACCCGAATCTCCGCTCGCGACTGGCTGTCCACCTTCGGATACTGCGCGTCCGGAACATTCGTCACTGCGGGCTGAAAGTCTCCCGGCTCCTGTGCACAACAAAGACTCGCCGCTCCCATTAGCAGCAACACTCCCGCCAGTTTCATCTCGTCACTCCCCCTCGCGCCTGACTTGCTTCTGCATCGAACGTCAGCCGCTGTTTTCTCAATCAAGCGCATCGTACAAGAGACCAGGACACAGGAATAGTCGAATTAACGCGGCTGCCCGATCGCTGCGCCATCCCGCATCTGCCGATCCGCCCGGGCGTCAACCCAGGTGAGATAATGGAACCAGCTGACAGGATCCCCTGCAGCGCCACGGAGGGGGCGTCACGGTTTCGACGGGATCGCTTGCGGCAAAGAGGCATGCCGGGGTCTGGGCACCCGTAATCGCCTGGAAAACCATAATTGCCAACAATCAACTGGCATACGCAGCTTAATTAGTTAAGTTGCCGTTCTCCTCGGCTTCGCCCTTGGGCTGAGGAAGGACGTCGCACAGAGGGCTGGTTGCCGACCCTCGGTCCGTGGGCCGGCAATAAGATCATCGGACTAGTTTCCAGCGTTTCTTGTCCGTTCTAAGCGCCGGGAGCGAAACCTTCGAGCGGACTGAGCATGGAGTCTCTTGGCTGACAACGATTTCGGACGCGGGTTCGACTCCCGCCGCCTCCACCAT
>CAWEWI010000007.1:0-191123 GCA_963812685.1 uncultured Acidobacteriaceae bacterium | reverse complement strand
CGGCTTGCGTTTACAGATGGGTGCCTGATCAAAACCGTCGAATGACGCTAACAGGCCAAACCACGTTTCCAGAATTGCGGTGGCTCGCAACGCGAGTTGGCGATCCGGGCCCATCGGCAGAGACCCAGGATGGGCTTACTTCGAGCCCGGAGGCACAATGCCGTTCATGCGCAGATACTCGACCATCTGTCCATAGTGGTCGAATCCATGAGCAGAAATGAACGATGCGACGACCGACCGCGTGTGCAGACCGTCGACACCGTCAATCGTCGTGTAGGCATTCTCGGCGTGTAATCGTGGCGAGCGCCTTGTGGGCATAGGCGAAAGAATCCGCAGCGGCCTTGAGGAGTTCGTCTTTCGTCGTCAGACTCTGGATGCTTTTCGGGTCAACCGGCGTCTTCTCCCCGAGAATCTTCGAAGCAAAGAAGTAGTTCGCCGTCGTGACATGGGATATTTGCTGCGCGAAGGTGCGAACCCCGTCAAACTTCGCGCCCTGCGAGGGGGCGAAGGTTGCCGTCGTGGGCGCAAAGCCGTATTTGTCCGCAGGCATGGCCTGTGCGACTCCCATAAACTCCTGCTCAAAGAGGTTGAGCAACTCCTCCTGCGCCTGCACCGGTGACATTTGGGTGCCAGCGGCTACCTTCGCTGGGTTTGAGCCCGTTTGGGCAGAGCCCGCCAGGGCACAGCCTCCCAGAATCAAAGCGGTGCAAACATACCGGAGACGCATCGATCACCTCACTGGCAAAATTTCTCAACACTCTGGCAGACGCCTGCCTTCGCGATGGTAGCAGTCCTTGGGGGGCTTCGGGGCAAGTCAGAGTTGGAGGGCGTGGCGGAGGCGGCGGACGGCCTGGGGCATCTGGTCTTCGGGGGTATTGCCGAAGCCGAGGAGGAATCCCTGGCGGGGCTTGCCTGTGTAGCAAAGAGAGAGGGGCCAGAGCCAGAGTTTATCTTTGGCGGCTCGGGTGGCGATGGCAACATCGCTGAGCGGGCCGCTGGCGCTCTCTGAACCCCCGCCGCGGGCGCTATCCGCAACTCCGCCGCGGGCGCTATCGCTCACCCCGGCGCGGAAGCTTTCCGGATACGTGACGGTGAGGTGCATGCCGGCTTCAGAGCCGTGGATGGTGAGGAAGTCGCCGAATTCGGCGCGGAGGCTTGCGACCAGGGCGGCGCGGCGGGATTTGTAGAGGGCGCGCATGCGGCGGATGTGGCGGGCGAAGTGGCCGTCGCGCATGAAATCGGTGAGGGCTTCCTGAAAGAGGAAGGAGGGGAAGATATCCATGGAGAAGCGGACGGAGGCGAAGCGATCGACGAGGTCGGCGGGGATCACGATGTAGCCGAGGCGCAGCGACGGCCGGAAAACTTTGCTGAAGGTGCCGATGTAGAGGACGCGGTCGCTGGTATCGAGTCCCTGGAGGGAGGGGATGGGCATGGAGTCGAAACGGTATTCGCTGTCGTAGTCGTCTTCGACAATCCAGGCAGAGGCGCGGCGGGACCACTCGAGAAGCTGGAAGCGGCGGGAGGCGCTCATAGTGACGCCGAGGGCGTAGTGATGCGAGGGGGTGACGAAGGCGACGCGGGCGTTGGGAGCCATGCGCACGCCAGCCGCTACGTTGAGGCCTTCGTTGTCGACGGGAACGGGAACGGGACGGCAACCGGAGCCGAGCAGGAGGGAACGGACGAGGGGATAGCAGGGCTCTTCAATCCAGGCCTCGTCGCCGGGGTCGAGCAGGACGCGAGTGGTGATGTCGAGAGCCTGCTGGGAACCGGAAACGATCATGATCTGGCCGGGGTCGCAGCGGACGGCGCGGGCGGTGCGCAGATAGGAGCAGACGGCCTCGCGAAACTCCATCAGTCCGAGAGGGCCGCGCATGTTGGGCGAGGGAATGTGGAGAGCGCGACTGTGGCGGGAGAGGAGCTTGGACCACTGATCGAAGGGGAACTGATCGAGTGCGGGCTGATGGACGCCGAAGGCGCCCCAGCCGAAACGCCAGGGATTGGGGTCGTAAGGGGGATAGAGGGCGGAGCGATGGGAGGTATGGCGGGCGGCGGAGGGCTCGTCGGCGGGCTTCTTCGGTTGGCCGGCAGCGCGGGGCAAGGAGGCCGAAACAAAGGTGCCGGCGCCGACGCGACTCTCGAAGAAGCCCTCGGCGAGGAGCTGGGAGTAGGCGTCGAGGACGGGGAAGCGGGAGATTTCCAGCACTGCGGCCAGAGCGCGGCTGGAGGGGACTTGTTGTCCGGCAGCGAGGTCGCCGCGGAGGATGGCTTCGCGAAAACCGGCGTAGACCTGTCGATGGAGAGGCGCGGCGGCCTCGCGGTCAATGGGGATGACGGGGACGATTCCGGAGGAGACGTCGATCATGGAGTGGCATGTTAGTGGTTATGGCAGATGGGGCGCAAGTTGTCATGACGAGATGCCACTTTTGGAGAAAAAGTGGTCATGCGGAAGGGAGCGGGAAGCCAGCAAAAGGCGAGCCAAAGACAAGCAAAGACGAGTGGCGGAGCTATTGAAGATGGAATTCGCCGGTGAGGGTGGCGTAATCGGGGATGGTGCGGAGGGTGGCGAAGGCGGGATCGTCGGCGAGACGGCGGCGGTCTTTGAATCCCGCTGCGAAAGCCTTGCGAAGATAGTCGAGGGCGCGATCCTGGCTGTTCATTTGGGCGAAAAGCTCGGCGAGACAGTAGTCCTGGCGGGCGCGATCCTGATCGGTGATGGGGCCGCCGATGATCTGGGGGGAATCGAGATCGAAGACGGCGGGGTCCATGGAAAGGGCGCTGCGATAGGCCGCGATCCCGGGACCGGATTTGCCCTCAGCGAAGTAGGCTGTGCCGAGATTGGCGGAAGTGATGGCGGAATCGGGTGAGAGCTGGAGGGCGCGGCGGTAGAGGCGGATGGAGCGAGAGTATTGTTTTTGGCCGAAGTAGGCGGCGCCGAGGTTATTGAGAGCTTCGGGGAAGTTGGGACGGAGGGAGAGGGCGCGTTCGTAGTTCATCCTGGCCTGGGAGACGGCGGAGAGATGATGCCAGGCGACACCGATCTTGTTGAGAGTGGCAGCGTCGTAGGGAGCGCGGCTGTAGGCGTCGATGGCTTCGACGAATTCTCCGCGGGCGAGGTAGAGGTCGCCGGCGGCTTCAGGAGAGACGGGGGGAGAGGAGACGGCGGGAGGCGCGGATTGCGCGACGGCGTTGCGAATGGGAGCGAGCAGGAGAAGGGAAACTGCGAGGAAAAGCGAAACCAGCCATCGATTGCTCACGGTGGGCACCTCCGCGAACCGGGGCCTGTGAGGAGATGATGCCACATTTGGCGGAGGCGTGGCTTTGATGGAGAGCGGAATTTTCCGGGTGGCTGGGGGAGCGGGGAAGAAGCTAACTGGCGCCGATGGGTTCTTTGACGCGCGCCGAAGGCCAGTGCGGCTCGCGTTTTTGGAGGAAGGCGCTGACGCCTTCCTGGAAATCGGCGTTGGAGCGGGCATCGACGCTGGCCTGGATGGCGGCTTCAATGTCGGCGGGAAGATGGTGATCGGAGAATTTGCCAAGGAGGCGTTTGGTGGCTTCCATAGCGGCGGGACTGTTGCGGATGAGGCGAGTGGCCAGGGCACGGGCTTCGCGCATGAGGTCGGGTTCGTCGATGATGCGGTTGATGAGGCCCAGGGACAGGGCTTCAGCGGCGGAGATGAGACGGCCGGTGAGCAGGAGGTCACGGCAGGATTTCTCGCCGAGCTGGGTGCGGAGGAAGGCGGCGACGACAGCGGGCACGAAGCCGATGCGGACTTCGGTGAAGCCGAATTTGGCTTCAGGGACGGCGAGGGTGAAATCGCAGACGGTGGCGATGCCCATGCCGCCAGCGATGGCGGGACCGTTGACGGCAGCGATGCTGGGTTTGGGCAGCGAAAAAAGCGTGTTGAGGAGGGTGGCGATGCGCTGGGCGTCGGCGTGGTAGTCGTCCGTGGCGGAGAGATGGCCGGGGGCAACGGCCATGGCATGGAGATGCTCGATATCGAGGCCGGCGCAGAAGGAGGAACCGGCTCCGGTGAGGATGACGACGCGGCAGGTTTGACTGGCGGCGAAGGATTCGAGGGCGTGGGTGAGGTCTTCAATGAGCTGATGGTTGAGGGCGTTCCGCTTCTCAGGACGGTTGAGGAGGATGGTATGAATGCCGGCGTCAGTATGGGTATGGAGTGTGGAGTAGTGGGGCATGCGTGCTCTCCCGGGGGGACTGAGAATCTTAGAGCATTTTGCCATGAGGGGAGCAAAGAAATTGTGGAAGGGGGGGAAGCAGCGGGAAAGCGGTTAGCGAAAAGCTATTAGCGAAAGACGTTTAGCGAGGAACGTTTAGCGAAAGGCGCTTAGCGAAAAGCGAGCGAGACGCGAGGGGAAAGACCAGCGTAGCGCGAGAGAAAGGCGAGAGAAAGACGAGCGAGAGGCGTTTAGCCAAGGGCGTTTAGCGAAAAGCGAGCGAGACGCGAGCCTGGGACGAGCGAACAGCGAGAAAGAGTCGAGCGGAGACGTCTAGCGAAAGGCGGAGCCGGGTCTTCGATCAGACCCGGATCCGCCAGCGAAACGTGTTCGTGGGGGCCGCGAAGATTAGCGCCAGTGACCGTCGACCCAGTACCAGCCGCCGTGTTCATGATGCCAGTGGCCGTCAACCCAGACGGCGTGGGGATGAGGCGGAGAGATCCATTCGCCGGGGATCCATACGTGAGCGTGGCCGTCCCAGCGATAATAGCCGGCACGCCAGTACCAGCCAGGATGAGGCCGCGGGCCGGGGTGCTCGACGCGGACGTGTGGAGGCTCGACCTGGATATAGACATGCTGCGCGAGGGCCGAGGGGATGCTGGGGAGACTGAGGAGAGCGGCGGTCGCGACGAGAAGCAGGTTTTTCTTCATAGGTGTGGGTTTTCCTTTCACGAAAGAGTGTGCATCGATGGCGGCATGATCCGGGGATGCTGCCGCTCAGCCGATGGAACCCGGCAGCGGTTAACGGGTTGCGGAGAAATCTTCTCACAAATGGTGGAGGTTATGGTTTGCGAGGGATCAAAAGCTGCGTGGGTGGAGAGATCCGGTAGGTTTGGGCGAAGTTGCCCTGGTTGATGGCGAGGGAGAGGCGGCCGCGCGAGTCGATGTAGAAGAGCGGCTTGCCAATGGGGACGTCGCTGAAAGTTTTGTGGAAGGGGATGGTGTACTGCTTGCTGTTGAGGGTGACGGGGACGGCGTCGCCGAGCTGATAGCCGAGCTGCGCGAAGACGGGCTGCGGGATATCGAGGATGAGGTTGCCGAAGGGACCGTCGGTGCCGATGACGTCGCCGTGGAGGCCTTTGGCATCGATGGCGGCGGTGGGGATGTCGAGGCGGACGAGCTGAGCGACGTCGAGGGCGGGACCGGCCTGGGTCCAGTCATCACCGCGAGCGAGATGGGCGCCGGCGGGAGAAAAGATGTCGCGGCCGTGGAAGGTGGAAGACAATTTACCACCCCTCCGCGTCGAAAGAGGACGCGGTGGGGACCCCGCAAGCTCGCCGATCATCCAGTCGGGGTTGGTAATTTCGCGGGCGGCTTCGATGCCGTCGCGATCCTGAACGAGGGTGAGGAGGCCGTTGTCGGGGACGACGAAGAACTGGCCGATTTTGGATTTGGCGATGATGGCTTTGCGGGTCGAGCCGACGGTGGGGTCGACGACGCCAACGAAGACGGCGTCTTTGGGGAAATAGGGCGCGGAGCCGGCGAGGAAGCGCGCGCCCTGCGCGATGTCGTAGGGCGTGACCTGGTGGGTGATGTCGATGACGCGGACGCCGGGGGCGATGCCTTCCATGACGGCTTTGCAGATGCCGATGGCGTCGTCTTTGACGTCGAAGTCGGAGAGGAAGCCGATGACTTTCAGGGGCGGCGGGGTAGGGGCGGCGGTGTTGCAGGAGGTGAGGCCGATGGTGAGAAGGGCGGCGGAGGCGGCGAAAAAGTAGCGGCGGGATGAGGGCATGGGTGCTCCGGCGGAAGAAGGATGGGAACGAATCTACCATGACGAGTTGGGGAGTCCTCGGGGCTTTTTAGGTTGGATCGTTGCTGTCGATCCTTGGGCGGTGGAAGCGATTCCGGTGCCGGGAGAAGGGGATCGGGGTGAGGGGGTGGTTTCCAGAAACGGGAAGGGACGGTACTTCGGGGCTGAAGACGGGGTCAATTTGATTGACGATGATGCGGGCAGAAGCGTTTGCTGGTTGCTGTGGGGTGAACCTGGCGGGGGGATTGTTTTCGGGGGGCGAACAGGTGGTTTTCCAAAATGGGAGAGGACGGTACTTTGGGCTGAGGCGCTGGATCAAAATGATTGACGATGGTATGGAAGGAAGCGTTCGCTACTTGCTGTGGGGTGAACCTGGCCGGCGAACGTTTTTTGGGGGGCGATTTGGGAGCTGGCCTGGGGGTGGGCGCGGGCATGATCGGAGCGAATTTATCGGTCAGGATGGGAGCGAATCTATCATGGGGGTGGAAGCTGCGTTGCCGTGTCATCGGGCTGGAACTTTATGCCGGAGATTACGATTTCGGTGGATCGAGAGACGGCGGAGGTCTGGGACGCAGCCAGTCCGCAGGACAAACCGGCGGCGCAGGTGGTGATTGGTCTGTGGATGCGAAGGCTTCTGGTCAAAACAGGGCCGTCGCTAGACGAGATCATGGACCAGGCCGGCAGGAAAGCTGAGAATCGCGGCCTGACGCAGGAGATTCTGGATTCAATCCTGAACGAGGACTCACCAGGGTCTTGAAGCCTTAGATCCTACGAGGACGTCAATGTCAGCGTAGCAACGCCCAGGCGACGATGGTGTTGCCGGAGCGGCCGGTGGTTTGTTCGGCGTCCGCGGTGAGAGCGGATTCGAGGGCGTGGGTGTCGAGGTGGACTTCGCAGGTGGCGATCTGTTCGGGTGTTGCTCCGTGGAAGCAGAGGTCGCAAACGCCGAGGGCTTCTTCGGTGCGGAGAGGCGGGCCGAAGACGCGGCAGGTCATGGGGCGAGCCGCGTAGAGGTCGCAGAGTCCGGTGGCCGGATCGAGGGCGGGGCAGGGTTCGTCGTTGGCGAAGTCTTCAAAGTCAACGGCACGATTTTCGTCGAGAAGGCCGGTGCGGGGGTCGCCGGGAAAATCGGGAGTGAGGCGGTCGACGGATTGGCGGGCGCGGAGGCGGAGGGCGGAGGCGCGTTCGGGATCGGCGGAATCGAGGAGCGAAAGGCCTTCGCGGAGGCGGACGGCGTCGAGCTGGGAGATGGGGAAGACGCCGATGCAGCACTGGGTGCATCCGGGAGCACACAGGAGCCAGGAGCCGGAGCGGCGGGCAGCGTCGGCGACGGCGGCGTCGACGATCTGAACGAGCTGCGCATCGCGGAGGAGAGCGCCATGGGGTCAAGGATAGAGGAAGTGGGGGTGAAGAATCTTCGTTGGGGAGAGGTATGCTGCGGGGGGAGCGAGAGACGAGCAGAAAGCTGGTCTAAAACGAGCGAAAGGCGAGGGTGAAACCAGCATGAAGCGAGCGAGAGACGAGCGGGAAACGAGTGTAAGACGAGCATAAGACGAGCGAAAAGCGATTAGCAAAGGACGTTGAGCGAGAAACGTTTCGCCAAAAACTTTTAGCGAGAGACGTTTAGCAAAATGCGTTTAGTAAGAGGGGAGGGTACGGGATTGCGGGCCGTCGCGGTGAAGATGACGATGCTGAAAGGTTTGGCGGCGGGCGCGATCTGGGTGTGTTTTTTAACCGCAACCGCGGCGGTGGCGCAGGAGAACTATGAGATTCAGGTTTATCCGTCGGAGACGATGGCGCCGGGGACATTGCTGGTGGAACTGCACAGCAACTACACGGTGGAGGGCAGCACGAGCGTGAATTACGGAGTGCAGCCAACGCAGGGCGAGGAGCACGAGACGGTCGAGTTCACGCAGGGTTTATCGAAGTGGTCGGAGCTGGGGTTTTATGTTTTTACCGAAGAGCACAACGGAACAGGCGTGCAGTGGGTGGGGGATCATATCCGGCCGCGGGTGCGGATTCCGGAGAGCTGGCACTGGCCCGTCGGGGTGAGCCTCTCGGATGAGATTGGATATGCGCGGGCGGCCTATTCGAATCCGACATGGTCATGGCAGATTATGCCGATTGTCGATCAGACGGTGGGCAAGTGGTACTGGTCTGTGAATACGACGATGAATTGGGGAATCCATCCGACGTCGCTGCCGTTTGGCACCTCGCAGGCGGAGGCGAACTACTACTACCGGGATGTTTCGCCGCACGGAGTGACGTTTGGACCGGCGGCAACGGTGACGTATCAGCTGCGGCCGGTGATTAACTTTGGGATCGAATATTACGGATATTGGGGCGAGTTTGGACACTTTGTGAACCTGCACAACCAGCAGCAGCAGTTTTTTCCGGTGGTGAATTTGTTTGTGTCGCCGAAGTGGGAGATCAACATTGGTGCCGGATGGGGAGCGACGGCATCGACGGATCACCTGATCGTGAAGGGGATTCTGGGACGGTATTTCAACTGGGGCAGACCAAGGGCAGGGAACAGGCAATAGGGAATAGGGAATAGAGAAACAGTTAAGAGCCTGGGGATGGAGTTTGGGCGCGGATTATGAAGGGGAAAGAGGAGAAGCCGATTCGGGTGGGGCGGGAGGATCGCGTCTTTGTGCTGACGGGGGCGGGGGTGAGCGCGGAGAGCGGGCTGAAGACGTTTCGGGATCAGGGCGGGCTGTGGGAAGGGCATCGCGTGGAGGATGTGGCGACGCCCGAGGCGTGGGAGGCGGACGCGGCGCGGGTGTGGCGGTTCTACAGCGAGCGGCGGTGGGGTGCACGCGGGGCCGAGCCCAATGCGGCGCATCGGGCGCTGGCGGAGCTGGAACAGGCGATTGGGGACCGGTTGTTTTTGTGCACGCAAAATGTGGATGATCTGCACGAGCGGGCGGGATCGCGGCGGCTGGTGCACATGCACGGAGAATTATTTTTGTCGCGGTGCGAGAACAGCCCGGTTTCGCCAGCGGTTTTCGGGCCGGCGTGCGGGCGGGCACCGTTTGCGGATCGTGGGCTGTATGAGACGGAAGAGGCGATTGCTCGGTGCGCGTGCGGCGGGCGGATTCGTCCGCACATCGTGTGGTTTGGGGAGATTCCGCTGGAGATGGTGCGGATCCAGAGGGAGATTGAGCGGTCGACGGTGATGCTGGTGGTGGGGACGTCGGGGGCGGTGTATCCGGCGGCGAATTTTGTGCGGTGGGCGGGGCCGGGGGTGAGGAAGTACTACATCGGGCCGGAAGAGCCGATGAATGCGCGGGCGTTTACGCGGCTGGTGCTGGGGAATGCGGGGGATGTGTTGCCGGGGTTGGTGCAGGTGGTTAGCGGACAGCGGAAATAGCGGATAGCGAAAGGCCAGCGAGAGGCGAGCCAGCGAGAGGCGAGCCAGCGGCAGGCCAGGAGCGAGCGAAAAGCGGTTAGCAAGATACGGTCATCGAACAGGCTGTTCGCGTGTTATTCGTGGTGTTCGAGGGGAGGGGTTTCGCGGAGGGCGGTGCGGACGCGGGCGATTTCTTCGCTCATGGCGCGCATGGCGGCCATGCAGAGGCGGGGGGAACACTCGAGGATTTCGGCGACTTTGGGGCCGGGAATGAAGCCCAGCTCGGAGTCTTCCGTGACTTTGGCGGTGAGGCTGTAGTGGCCGATGAGGGTGGCGGGAAGGCCGACGATTTCGCCGGGGCCGAGGGTGCGGGGCGGATAGAGGGAGTCGGGGGCCTCGACGGACAGGGTGACGGCGCCCTGGCGGACGACGAAGACGCCGGAAAGAGGATCGCCGCGGTGGAAAAGCGCGGTGCCTTTGCGGAGGGAAACTTTGGAAGCGGCTCGGTCAAGCTCGGCTGCGAGCTCAGTGATTTCTGGGAACATACTCCTCAACGGGGTCGTCAACGCATAGAACTGGTCAGACCCGTAAAGGCATTGTGGGGGAAGCGGGGGGCGGGGGATGTGATATGGATCACATGCGGTTCGCCAGGGACCTGTCAGCTAAAAACCGGTCAGCAAAAAAACGGTCAGCAAAAAAAGGTCAGCGAAAAGCGTTTCGGTGCGCCGGTTTCAGTGACGGGGGATGTGCTGGATGGGGTAGCGGGTGACGATGACGCGGGTGCGCTCGCGGGTCAGCTCCCCCCTCCTGATGCGCTGGGACCCTTTGAGCCTGCCATGCCCCACTGGCCGAGCATTGGCGAAGAAGGCCGACTTCCGAGTTGCCGAGCGCCGATGGACGAAGCAACAGGCGAAGTCTATCGGCCCGCGACGCACCTCCGGCCCGCGGCTCTACCTGGCAGCGACAACCGGCTTGACTTCATCGAATTTCGGATTCTTCCAAAGCTCGCCGCGATACTCCAGGGTAGTGGCTGTGACCTGCGCGACATCTTGCCCGTAATACCGGTCCACGATGTGCAAGGCGAGGTCAATGCCCGAGGTCAGGCCGCCGGCAGTGGCAACCTTGCCGTGGTCGACGAATCGGGTTCCGCTCACGAAGTGCACGGCAGGGTATTGTTTTTGCATACCGGCCGCGAACATGTGGTGCGTGGTGGCGGTCGAACCGTCGAGCAGACCATACTGGGCGAGCATCGAGGCGCCGGTGCAGACCGACATCGTGATGTCGGCCATCGCCGCATTCGACAGCAACCATGCTTTCTGCGCATCGCTGCGGCCATCTTGCGCCGGGATGACAATGACCTGCGGCCTGGGCGCAGTCGCAAAGCTATAGTTGGGAACGATCAGGAGCCCGTTGGAGGCTTTGACGGGCTTCAGCGACTCCGAAACCGTGTAGGTTTTGAACGGCATCAACATGTCGTCCATCCCATCTGTTTCATGCCATGGCTTCCCTTTGGATGTGAGCATAGCATCGCTGAACACTTCCCACGGACCCGCGATGTCCATGACATCGGCGCCCTCCGAGATAAGAAACGCGACATTGATCGGCCCGTTGGCTGGCGGCTTCAGAGGCGCGGTCTGCACGGTTAGGGAACCCGCTTCTTCCGGCGCCCTGGCGGCCCGGCTCACAGAGACAGTGCAACCCAGCACCGCGGTCAAGGCTGCAGCAATCCAAAAAAGTTTCTTTGTGCTTGTCATGGCGGTCCCCTTTGCAACTTCGACTTGCTGACAGGAGCAGAGTACGTGCAAAATGGAAGGTCTCAAAGGACATTGATCCGGCAATTTGAGACATTCTGGATGGTCAGCGGGTAATGATCTGCCGGTGAATGCCATAATCCGACAATCACGTCACTGCTATTCCGGACCGCACAGGCTATGACACCGAAGCACATCGCTATCGTCGGGTACGACAACCTCACATCGCTGGACCTGTCTGGCCCCCTGGAGGCGTTCAGCCGTGCCTGCATTGAAGATTCGAAAGGAAAGCGTCGAGCTTGCTACAAGGTAACGATCGCCGCCCTGGGCGCAAAGACATTCTGTTCCGAGTCGGGATTGTGCATGACGGCGGCGTGTCACCTGGACACGCTGCGTCACCTGGACACGCTGATCATCCCCGGCGGCCTGGGCATGCGGAAGACGGCCGCCGGCCAGAACCTGGCGAACTGGATCAGCCGGCATGAGCTCCGCATACGTCGTATTGCGTCGGTCTGCACCGGTGTTTATGGGGTGGCACCTACCGGACTGCTGAACGGGCGCAAGGTCACGACGCACTGGAAATACGCTGCCGACCTGGCTAAGCGCTATCCCGCATTGAAAGTCGATGACAAGCCGCTCTATATTCGCGACGGGAAGTTCTACACCTCAGCGGGGGTCACGGCGGGAATCGATCTCTCTCTGGCGCTCATCGAAGAAGATTTCGGTGCACAGGTTGCCCTGTCGGTTGCACGCGAACTGGTGATGTATGTGAAACGGCCGGGAGGGCAGGAGCAGTATTCCGAACCCCTGAAATTTCAGGTCGAGTGCAGCAGCCGTTTCGCGGAGCTCTCGGCATGGATGGTTGGACACCTCGATGCGGATCTTTCGGTCGAGGCGCTGGCAGGGAGAATCAATCTCTGCCCTCGTCAGTTTACCCGCCGCTTCACGGAGGAATTCAAAAGCACCCCGGCGGCGTTCGTCCAACGGCTACGGCTCGATGAGGCGCGCAAGAGGCTTGCCGCTGCCGACTACACGGTTGGAAACATCGCCGACTCCGTGGGTTTTCGCAATCCAGACAGTTTCCGGCGCGCGTTTGTGCAGCAGTACGGCGTCGCTCCGACCGAGTACCGCAGCCGCTTCATTTCCGGCAAATGATCACAGCAACACGCAGTTATCGTCCTGAGACGACGGGATCTGATTGCAAGGCCCCCTGCGTTTTTGTGCGGCCTAACTGTGCATCGTGTGCATCGAGTAACTGCAGAAACAAGAGCCTATTTGTTTTTTCAGGGCCGCCTTGCATCGTGCCCTGATACAGAATCCTGGTGAAGGTTGAGATAACTGCGGATCTGTTTCGACAAGCGGGTTAGTGGTGGGGGATGTGCTGGATGGGGTTGCGGGTGACGATGACGAGGGTGCGCTCGCGGGTCATGCGGATGCGGCAGGGAAGGGGATTGGGGCCGATACAGGTGCGGTCGCGGATGGCGATCCAGGCGACCTGGTCGTCGCCCTCGATCATCCAGGCGGTGGCGTTGGTGGCGTAGTTGACCTGCTCGAGATAGTAGGCGGCATTCATGTCGACGTCGGCGGCGTCGGCGTTCATCTGGTCGCAGACATCGGGCGGAGGCGTGCTGCCGTCCGGTCCGGGGGCGCAGTAGTCCTCAGAGTGCTCGAGAAGAATGCGGAGGTTGGAGCCGGTGAGGAAATAGCGGGTGGCGAGGGGCGCGACGCCGTTTTGGGTGGCCCACTGGATGAGGTCGTCCATGAAAGCGGGCGGGAGTTGACTTATTGCAATGGCGCGGTCTTTGATTCTGACCTGGCGGGAGAAGACGGCGAGGGTGGGGGTGGGTTCGCCGTTGGTGGGGCGGAAGAAGAAGCCACCGAGGACGATGCCATCCTGCATATCGATCCAGAGAAAGCCGCGGCCGCCGAGGTAAGGGCCGCGCTCGCCGGAGACGAGGACGTAGCGGTTATCGCGGATTTGCACGGGGACGCCGGAGCCGGGAAGGACTTTGTCGAGGGCGTCAGTGAGGGGCATGTCGCGTCCGTAATGGAACATGCAGTTGGGGATGTTGGCGTTGACGATGTGGTGGAACTGGCGGTCGCGGTAGAGGTCGCCGGAGGGCGCGCCGGCGAACTGGGCGAGGAAGGCGAGGGCTGGAGCGGGAACGGGATTGAGGAACAGCGCTTTGTCGAAAGGCGGCGGCGGCGGGAGCGGTGCTGGCGGTGGAGGCGGAGGTTCAGGTTGCTGTTGGTCGGGTGGAGGGGGCGGAGCTTCCTGGGCGGGGGGCGCGTCGGCGGAGGGGATGGTCTGCGCGCCGGCACGAGACAGGCTGAGAGTTGCGGCGACGAGGACGGTGGGCAGAAGCACAGCAAGGCAGCGAATGAGCGGGCGAAAGGACGGCATGGGGCTCCTTTTGCGGGCACAGCATCGCGGAAATTGTACCTTGACCCGACGGAATGGACGGATACCCCTGGCCGAAAGACTCAGGGGAGACTTAGTAAGACTCAGTGCATGCGGTTGTTGAGGGTGGTGAAGAATTCGTCGTAGGCGGCCTGGCCCTTTTCGGCGGCGAAGCGGAGGGGGAAGACGCGCTGCACGAGGATTTCTTTGGCGTCCGGTTGGGTGCGGAGGATTTGCATGACTTCGGCGATGTAGTCGGCGAGGGGCATGGCGTTGGGGTCGGCGGCCTGGCGCTGGCCCTGGAGCTCGGTTTGGACGTAGGGCGGGATCAGCTCGAGGACTTCGACTTTGGTGTTGCGGAGCTGGTAGCGGAGGGACTGGGTCCAGGCGTGGATGGCGGCTTTGGTGGCGGAATAGGCGGGCGTCGAGGCCTTGGGCACGAAGGCGAGGCCGGAAGAGACGGTCATGACGGTGGCGCGGGGTTGCTTCTTGAAATGAGGCAGCAGAGCGGCAGTGAGGCGCAGGGGCGCGAGGAGGTTGGTGGCGATGGTTTCTTCGACGATGGAGAAATCGGCGGAGGGGTCGTTGAGATCCTCGGACTTCTGGATGCCGGCGTTATTGATGAGGACGTTGAGGGAGGGGAACTGCGTGGCGATTTGAGCGGCGAAAGCGGGGAGGGAATCGAGATTCTGGACGTCGAGGGCGGCGGACTGCATGGCGGGATGGGCGGCGGTAATTTCGTCGAGGAGGGACTGGCGGCGTCCGGCGATGATGAGCTGATTGCCCTGGTTGTGGAGGGCTTCGGCGAGGGCGCGGCCGATGCCGGAGGTGCCGCCGGTGATGAGGATGGTGTTGCCGGTGATCTGCATGGGGTCTCCCTTTGCTAAGAGGATAGATGGCGGGAAAGCGGCGGCGATGCAGATTCGGGGCAGCGTCGATCGCGGGGCGGTGAATCGCGTTGACCGGGATTCGGCATCTGCGGTGTAATCCTGGAACGGGTGGCCTGAGGAGGACGCATGACGGGAGAAGTATCCGGAGAGACGCTGAGTTTCGAGCGGGACATTAAGGGCCTGTTCCGGCCGATGGATCGCGAGGCGATGCAGGATTCGTTCGATCTGTGGTCGTATGAAGATGTGAGGAAGCATGCGACGCCGATTCTGCAGGAACTACAGTCCGGCGGGATGCCCTGTGACGGCGCGTGGCCGGCGGCGCAGGTGGCTGTGTTTGAGAAGTGGGTCGCGGCGGGCATGCCGAAGTAGGTTTTTCGGTCGTTCGTCTTTCACATTCCACCCCGCAGGTACGCGGATTCCTGAGCGGATCCCGCTTGCTGTGCCGATCCATTGAGAATCTGCGCGTTGTGCGCTGCGCAGGCCTTTTTTTGGCCTCTGGCGGCGAGGCGTAGTGTGTTCGGTGGAGAAACAGATCGCAATACGATGTAAAATAGATCGCGGTGCGATGTAATGGTAGCCGGTAGCCGGTAGCCGGTAGCCGTAGCTAGAGGCAACATGCGCAAGGCAAGAGGAACAGATTCATGGGGAAGAAAAAGGCGAAGCGGGAGCGGAACGAGAAGGTGACCATGCAGGACCTGGCGTGGTTCCGGTATAACCTGCGGCGATTTTTGCGTTTCAGTGAGAAGGCGGCGCGGGCGTGCGGAGTGACGCCGCAGCAGCATCAGCTGATGCTGGGGATTGCGGGATTTACGGATGACGGACGGGCGACGATTTCCGATCTGGCGGAATTTTTGCAGGAGCGCAATAACTCGGTGGTGGGTTTGGTGGAGCGCGCGGCGGAGAGCGGTCTGGTGCGGCGGCGGGCGGGCGAGACCGATCGGCGGCAGGTGGTGGTGACGCTGACATCGCGGGGCAAAGAGATTTTGGCGACGCTGACGGAGCTCCACAACGAGGAAGTGCGAAGGGTGAAGGCGGGATTTTTGACGCGGCCGCAAATGAAACAGGAGCACGTCAGCTTCGAGAAGCTCTCGAGGGCGTTGCGAAAGAGACAGAATGGCTGAATTTCCAATTCCCGAGATTGCTGCGACCCCGGAGTCGCAATCGAACAAGAAGGGGCAGTTCGGAGTCGCGCTGGAGCCCGAGGTGATTCGCATCTGTGCGTACGCGCTGGGGGTGGGATTCGTCGCCGGCCTGGTGGCGCAGGGGCTGCTGGAGCTGATTCACTTCTTCACGAATTTGTTTTTCTACGGGAAGTTTTCCTTCGCGGTCACCAGTCCCGCGCATCACCACCTGGGACTGTGGGTGATGCTGATTCCGCCGATTGGCGGGCTGCTGGTGGGCATCATGATTTATTTTTGGGAGCCCACGCTGAAGGGGCACGGGATTCCGGAGGCCATGGAGTCGGTGCTGTTCGGGAAGAGCCGGATGCGGATTCGCGTGGCGATTTTGAAGCCGCTGGCGACGGCGTTCGCGATCGGGACAGGCGGACCGTTCGGCGCGGAGGGACCGATCATTCAGACCGGCGCGGCAATTGGATCGCTGTTCGGACAGGCGGTGGGGCTGACGCCGTACTATCGGCGCGTGCTGCTGGCGGCGGGCGCAGCGGCGGGAATGGCGGCAACATTTACCGCGCCGATGGCGGGAATTCTGGTGGCGGTGGAGTTGTTGCTGTTCGAACTGCGGGCGCGCTCGTTTATTCCGGTGGCGTTCGCGGCGGCGGTGGCGACGGGAGTGCGGATTCACTTTGCGGGATGGGCGCCGCTGTTTTCCACGCCGGCGTTCCGGCTGACCAGCATGACGGAATTGTGGCTGTTTGCGGTGCTGGGGATTTTGATGGGCATCGTCGGCGTGATCATGATTCGGGTGCTGGCGTGGCTGGAGAATTTCTTCGACGATCTGCCAATCAAGCACGCGCTGATCTGGTCGCCGGTGATTGGCGCTTTCATCCTGGGCGGAATTGGATACTTTTACCCGGAGGTGTTCGGGACCAGCTACGACACGATCCGCGACATGCTGAACGATCGGCTGACCGCGGGGCATCTGGTAGGGATTTCGATGGCGAAGTTCTGGGCGCTGGTGATCTCGCTGGGATCGGGAACGACGGGGGGCGTGTTTGCACCGTCGCTGGTGGTGGGCGGTGGGCTGGGCGCGACGTATGCGATCGGGATGCATCATTTGTTTCCGTCGCTGGTGGGCGATCCGGCGTTCTACGCGCTGGTGGCGATGGCGGCGGTGTTCGGAGGGATTGCGCGCGCGCCGCTGACGAGCATCGTGTTTCTGTTCGAGCTGAGTCACAATCCGAATGCGCTGCTGCCGCTGATCGTGGCGGTGATGGTGTCCGACGGATTTGTGCGGTTGTGCAGCCGGGAATCGATCATGACGGTGAAGCTGGTGAAGCGGGGATTGATCGTGCTGCAGGATTACTCCGCGCCGATGTTGATGCGAGCGCGGATCAAGCAGGTGATGCACAAGCAGTTCAAGATGTTTGAGGCTGACGATGAACTGCGGACGGTGCTGGCGACGTTTGTGCCGGGAGATGTAGCGCTGATCCCGGTGGTGGACAAGGCGGGAGCGCTGGTGGGGATTGTGGAGCCACACGATCTGCTGCGGACGGATTCTGCGGAGAAGCCGTTGCAGATGCGGGAGCTCGCGCGGCACGATTATGTGTTGGCGCATCCGGATGATCTGGTGGATCAGGTGCATCGGGAGATGCTGCGGAAGAACACGGAGAACGTCGTGGTGGTCCAGGGCGGGCCGCTGCACAAGCCGATCGGGATTGCGCGGGCGAACGACATTCTGCAGCTGCGGCGGTGGCTGATGGAGGAAGAGACGCTGGAGAAAAGACAGCCTGTAGCCGGTAGCCTGTAGCACGCGGCTGGGAGCTGGGAGCCGGGAGCTGAGAGCAAAAGCCAGCTGGGGGCTGGGAGCGAACGCATAACTGGGGCGGCCTTTGAGGCTATGCTGGTTGCTATTCGTGAGGTGAGGGATGGCGATCGATCTGCGGGGCGTGTGTCCGCTGCTGCAGGTGTATGACATGCCGACGGCGGTGAAGTTCTATCGGGATAAGCTGGGGTTTGAGGTGGTGACGACGTCGCCGGTGATGGGGCCGGACAAGTTCCACTGGTGCCTGCTGCGGCTGGGCTCGGCGCCGAGGTCATGCTGAATACGGCGTATGAATTCGACAACGAGCGGCCGGTTCCGGCGGATCGGGTGCGGGTGGCGGCGCATGGCGATATGGGGTTGTTTTTTGGGTGCCCTGATGTCGATGGCGCGTATGAGGAGCTGCGCGAGAAGGGCGTGGAGGTGAAGCCGCCGAAGGTTGCGCCGTACGGGATGAAGCAGATGGGGCTGAAGGATCCGGATGGGTACGGGCTGTGCTTCCAGTGGCGGGCGGAGGACTGAAGGGTTGCCAATCCTCCTTCGATCCCGGTAGGGTATAAGGTTTTCGCGTATACCGGAACGTTCGCGCGCAGGGGTCTGAAAAGCAGGTCCCTCCGCTGCGGTCGGGATGACAACGTTAAAAGCAGGTCCCTTCGCTGCGCGCTGCGCGCTTCGGTCGGGATGACAAATAAAAAGGTGGGAGAGTGGAATGGCGCAGGCGGAGCTCAAGTATCAATCGGGATTTGGGAATGAGTTTGCGACGGAAGCGGTGAAGGGCGCGCTGCCCGAGGGGCAGAACTCGCCGCAGAAGGCACCGCTGGGGTTGTATACAGAGCAGCTGAGCGGGACGGCGTTCACGGCGCCGCGGGCGGCGAACCGGCGGACGTGGACGTATCGGATTCGGCCGTCGGTGACGCACAAGCCATTTTCTGAAATTGGGACGGGGCTGTTTCGCAGCGGGCCGTTCACGGAACTGCCGACTCCGCCGAACCAGATGCGGTGGAATCCGGTGCCGATGCCGGAGGGGAAGACGGACTTCGTGGACGGGATCGTCACGATGGGCGGGAGCGGCGATCCAGCGATGCAGATTGGCGTGGGGCTGCACGTCTATGCGGCGAATGCGCCGATGCAGGGGCGGTATTTTTATAACGCCGACGGCGAGATGCTGATCGTGCCGCAACAGGGGAAGCTGGGGATCCACACGGAGCTGGGGATTCTCGACGTGGCGCCTGGGGAGCTGTGCGTGGTGCCGCGCGGGATGAAGATGCGGGTCGTGATGGAGGGACCGTCGCGGGGATACATCTGCGAAAACTATGGGTTGACGTTCCGGCTGCCAGAGCTAGGAGCGATTGGGGCAAATGGGCTGGCGAATCCGCGGGATTTCCTGACGCCGGCGGCGGCGTTTGAAGATGCGGACGGGGATTTCCGGATTGTGGGGAAGTTTTTGGGGCGGATGTGGGAGGCGGAGATCGACCATTCGCCGCTGGATGTGGTGGCATGGCATGGGAACTATGCGCCGTATAAGTACGATATGGCGCGGTTCCAATGCATCAATACGGTGAGCTTCGATCATCCCGATCCGTCGATTTACACGGTGATGACGTCGCCTTCGGTGATGGCGGGGACGGCGAATGTGGACTTCGCAATTTTTCCGCCGCGGTGGCTGGTGGCGGAGCATACGTTCCGGCCGCCTTGGTTCCATCGCAACATGATGAATGAGTTTATGGGACTGGTGTTCGGCGAGTACGACGCGAAGGCGGAGGGATTTCTGCCGGGCGGGGCGAGCCTGCACAACTGCATGAGCGGGCATGGGCCGGATGCGGAGACGTGGGAGAAAGCGAGCCAGGCGGAACTGAAGCCGGTGAAGCTGGATAACACGCTGGCGTTCATGTTCGAGACGGGGCTGCCGGTACGGCCGACGAAATTTGCGCTGGAGACGAAGATTCTGCAGCACGAATATTACGAGTGCTGGCAGGGGTTGAAGAAGAATTTTAAGAGCTAGCGAAGAGCGATTAGCGAAAGACTTTTGGCGAGGGACGTTTAGCAAAAGCCAGCGTAAGGCGAGTGAACGGCGAGCGAAAAACGACCAGCGAAAGGCGATTAGCGAAGAGCTATTAGCGAGAGGCTTTTAGCGAGGGACTTTTAGCGAGAGGCGATTAGCGAGAGACTTTAGTGAAAAGCGATTAGCGAAGAGCGGTTAGCGAAGCGCGAGCGAGAAACGAGCCAGAGGATCGTGGAGATGGGGGCTGCTGCAGCGTTGCTGGGGAGAATCGTGGACTATGCCGGGTTGTTTCCGCCGGCGGCGCTTCCTATGGAGCGCGCGGTGCAGAACTACCGGAAGTATCTGGGCGGAGAGGACGCGTGGATGAACCACCCCGGCGAGCAAAGGCGGCTCTCCGGGGGCCCCGGGTTGCTCGGCGGGTTCGTGTTGGCGGCGGCGCGGCTGGAGGAATTTGCCGCCGCGTTTGAAAAGGAATGCTGCGACGAACAGCAAACGCCGTGGACGCTGAGCCTTGTTTGCGCAGGCGAGACGGCGGAGGATGTGGCGGCGATCGAGGAGTTCCAGCAGGGGGCGGTGTTTATTGGAAGCCTGGAGGTGAAGGCGGCCGATGCGCGCGGGGCCAAGGAGGCGCTGGAGCGGCTGCCGGCGGCGCGATCGCGCTATGTGGAGTTTGCTCCGGAGCGGGCGGGGGAGATTTTGCCGGTGCTGGCGGAGTATGGAGCGAGGGCGAAGATTCGGATGGGCGGTTTGACGGCGGATTCGATTCCAGCGTCCGATGCGGTGGCGCGATTTTTGCAGGCGTGCGCGCGGGAGCGGGTGGCGTGGAAGGCGACGGCGGGATTGCATCATGCTGTGCGCGGAGTGCGCAGTTTGACGGATGCGCCGGGAAGCCCGCGGGCGATGATGCACGGGTTTGTGAATCTGTTTCTGGCGGGGGCACTGGCGTTCTTTGGAGCAGAGGAGGCGGCGGTGGTGCGGACGCTGGAGGAGCAGGATGCGGGGGCGTTTCGGGCAGAGGACGAAGTGATCCGCTGGCACAGCAACACGATGATCGCGGACCAGATCGAGCAGGCGCGGAATGAGTTTGCGATTTGCTTTGGGTCGTGTTCGTTTACCGAGCCGGTGGACGACGTGAAGGCGATGGGATGGGTGTGATGGGTGGAGGTATGCAGGCGGGAGGGGCAATCATCCCTCAGGGGCTAAAGCCAGATTCATTTTGCAGCGGTAACGGCACGGCTGAAGCCGTGCCCCTTCAAAGAGTCTCCCTTTCAAGAGTCTCTCCCTTTCAAGAACCTCCCTTTCAAGAAGCTCCCTTTCAAGAACCTCCCGTTCAAGAACCTCCCGTTTGAGAATCTCTTACTTTCGAATCTGCTTTTTTCGCGGCCCCGATGGAGTGATCCGCCAGTGAGAAAACGATGCTGGGTGGAGTCGGCGAACGATCCGGAGGGGGATTTTCCGCTGGAGAATTTGCCGTTTGGGCTGTATGAAGAGGAACGCCTGCGGCGGCATACCTGTTTGGCGATTGGAGATCGGGTGCTCGATCTGCTGGCGTGCCGGGACGCGGGTTTGCTGAACGCTACGCAGATTGTTGGGCTGGGTCCGCGCGGGCTGGGGCACATGGAGTTGTGGCGTGCGCGCGAGATTCGCCATCGAGCGGCGGAGCTGCTGAGCGATCCGGCGTATCGCGCCGCGGTTGAGCCGCACCTGATTCCGCAGAGTGAAGTTCGGATGCTGCCACCGTTTGGGGTGGGCGGCATTGGCGACTACACGGATTTCTACGCGTCGATCCATCACGCGACGAATGTGGGGCGGTTGTTTCGGCCGGATACCCCGCTGCTGCCGAATTACAAATGGGTGCCGATTGGGTATCACGGGCGGGCTTCGTCGATTGTGATCAGCGGGGCGGAGGTGCGGCGACCGTGCGGGCAGACGAAGGCGGCGGATGCGGAAGCGCCCACGTTCGGGCCGAGCCGGATGCTCGATTACGAGCTGGAAGTGGGGTTCTTTATTGGCGGCGGGAATGGGCTGGGGGAGCCGATTCCGCTGGAGCAGGCGGAGAAACACATTTTTGGGTTGTGCCTGGTGAATGACTGGTCGGCGCGGGATATTCAGGCGTGGGAGTACCAGCCGCTGGGGCCGTTTTTGGGGAAGAGCTTCGGGACGACGATTTCGCCGTGGGTGGTGACGCTGGATGCGCTGGAGCCGTTTCGGGTTCCGGCGTTGGTGAGGCCGGAGGGGGATCCGGAGCCGCTGCCGTATTTGAGTGGCGAGCGGGATCGGGAGCGGGGCGGATTCGACATCAACCTCGAAGTGTGGCTGGCAACGGCGAAGATGCGCGAGGGGGGACAGGCGGCGATGCGGATCAGTAGAGGGAATTTGAAGGATTTGTACTGGACACTGGCACAAATGGTGACGCACCACACGAGCAACGGGTGCAATCTGCGGCCGGGGGATTTACTGGCGACGGGGACGGTGTCGGGGGCGACGCCGGATTCGGTGGGGTCGTTATTGGAGCGGACGAAGCGCGGGGCGGAGCCGCTGGTGCTGGCGAATGGAGAGTCGCGGAAGTTTTTGGAGGATGGGGATGAGGTGATTTTGCGGGGATGGTGTGAGCGGGAGGGGTGGGCGCGGATTGGGTTTGGGGAGTGCCGGGGCGTCGTCGGGGCCGCGAAGGTTTAGAAGCAGGTCCCTCCGCTCCGCGCTGCGCGCTCCGGACGGGATGACAACTTCACTTAATTGGTGACGCTTTACGGGAAGAAGCGAAGGTACCAGCGGATGATGGGCTCGCCGGCGAAGATGGTGTAGATTGCGGCGGCGCAGAGGAAGGATCCAAAAGGCAGGCGCGTGGTGCGGAGGCCGCGACTGCCGCGCGAGAAAGCAATGGAAAGCACGCCGAAGATTGCAGCGGCGAGGCATCCGAGGAGCAGGGTGAGGATGGTGGGTGCGGGGCCGAGCCAGGCGGCAATCATGGCGAGGAGTTTGACATCGCCCATGCCCAGGCCCTGCTGGTGACGGACCAGGAAATAGAGCCAGCGGATCAGGAGCAGGAGCAGGGCGGCGAACAGGGCCCATCATTATTGATGCTCCGAGAATCATCACGTGAAGGCCAGTACGGATGCCCTGAAAACCGGAATCCGATAAATTCCCGGGCCGGGCGAATCATCGCGGATAAAGGTCGAAAAAGGCTGGGCGACCACGGATAAACAATGCCCAGGGCGATGCCGGGGAGGGAGAAGGCGTCAGGGAGGCGCATCGTCTCGGCGTCCATGACGGCGAGGCCGAGGAGCAGAAAGCTGAGAATCGCCATCCCGATGCCTGCGACGGTGAGACCGAAAAATAACAAGCTGAGGAGAAACAGGGCGGCGGTGGCGAACTCGACGGCGGGGTAGCGCCAGGCGATGGACTGATTGCAATGGCGGCAGCGGCCGCGGAGAAGAATCCAGCTGAGGATGGGGATATTGTCGCCGGCGGCGATGGGCGCAGCGCAGCGGGGGCAGCGGGAGCGCGGGCGAACGATGGATTCGTGACGGGGCAGGCGGGAGATGCAGACGTTGAGGAAGCTGCCGAAGGCGAGGCCGAGGAGGACGACGAAGATGGGGATAAGGACGGTCAGTCTGATTCTCCGGTACAACTGTACTGTATGAATCATGAGGAAGAGCCGGCGGCCGATGAGAGCTTCGAACAATGGAAGCGCGAGGTCAACGAAGCGATCCAGATCGGAATTGAGCAGTTGGATCGAGGCGAAGGAATCCCCGAGGATCAGCTCGATGCATATCTGGCGAAGCTGAAAGCCCTGGATCAGGGGAAATAAAGCCGCAGGGGCTGAAGCCCGAATCATTTTGCGGCTGTTGCGGCACGACCAAGGTCGTGCCCTGATACAAGACAAGGATCTCCGCAGCCTGCAAAATTCGTTCTTGCTGGCCATAGAACGCGGGCGCTGCGCGCGGTCCCGGGTCTCAGAATCGAGAGCCGTTCGACTCGCTTTGCTCGCTCAGGCCAGGCTCCGGGCCAGCCGCTTCTGATGCGGCCTCGTTGTAAAGTAGCCTATGCCCGCTGAAAACGACGCAAAGCAGGCGAACGGTATTCCCCAGCGCGCGGAAAATGCGCCGGCGGGCGAGCTGTTTACGGAGGCGGTGGCGATTATGGCGCGGCTGCGGGCGCCGGGGGGTTGTCCGTGGGATCGCGAGCAGACGTTCGGGTCGATTCGCAGGTACACGCTGGAAGAGACGTACGAGGTGCTGGACGCGATCGAGCGCGAGCAGTGGGCGGACCTCGCCGATGAGCTGGGGGATTTGCTGCTGCAGGTGCTGTTCTACGCGGAGATGGCGGAAGAGGCGGGCTACTTCGGGATCGCGGACGTGATTGCGGGGCTGAACCGGAAACTGGTCCGGCGGCATCCGCATGTTTTTGGGGAAGAGGCATCGGCCGCGGCGGGGAATCGGGCAGAGGGTTTGGAGACCGACGGAATTGGCTCGGGCGAAGTGCTGCGGAACTGGGAAGCGATTAAGAAGCTCGAGAAGAGCGCTCAGGTGAAAGTTGGGGAAGAACCCAATTCTGGCAAAACCGGGCAGCCAGTAGGCAGCCTCGATGCCGTGTCGCGGGCGATGCCAGCGTTGAGCGAGGCGGGCAAGATTGGGGCGAAGGCGGCCAAGGTTGGGTTCGACTGGCCCGACGCCGGCGGGGTCGTCGAGAAATTGAGAGAAGAGACGGCAGAACTGGAAGTAGAGATGGCAGCGGCGGACTCGCAAGCCATTGGAGAAGAGATTGGCGATCTGTTGTTTACGGCAGCGAACCTCGCGCGACACCTGAAAATTGATCCGGAGACGGCGCTGCGGGATGCGAACGCGAAATTTCGTCGGAGATTTGCTGCGATGGAGGCGGCGACGAAGCGACCGCTGGAGGAATTGCCGGCTTCTGAACTGGAAGATCTGTGGGCGCGGAGCAAGCGATCGGAAGGGGAGCAGGGGCGATGAGTGCGACTGCTGAGACGATCCGGACGCCTGCGGGAACGGAAGTGGTTCTGCGCAAGTGCGATGGTTTTGACGAGCTGGATGCGTGCGTCCGGCTGCAGATTGAAACCTGGGGATACAACGACGGAGACGTGATCCCGCGGCGGCTGTTCACGGTTGCGCAGCGCATTGGCGGACAGGTGATTGGGGCGTTCGAGGGGCGGACGATGGTTGGGTTCGCCATGTCTTTGCCTGGGGTCAAGCCGGGGAAGGCGGCGGGCGTATCGCCGAAGCCTTACCTGCACTCGCATATGCTGGCGGTGACCCCGTCATTCCGGAACGCGGGGATTGGTAGAAAACTGAAGCTGTTTCAGCGAGATGACGCGCTCAGCAGAGGGATTGCTTTAATGGAGTGGACGTTCGATCCGCTGGAGATTAAAAACGCTTTCCTCAATATCCACAGACTCGGCGTGCTGGTGCGGGACTATACACCAAATTTTTATGGTGTATCCTCATCTCGTCTGCAGGGTGGGCTTCCCACGGACCGTCTCCACGCGGAGTGGTGGATGGATTCGGAGCGTGTGAAGGCTACTTTGAACGGGTCCCCTCAGGCGCCGCTGGAAATCCAGGAGACAATCGTGGTTCCGAAGACTGTGAGCGAATGGAAAGCTTCAGCTACGGGTGTCTCCAGGGCGATGGCGGTGCAGGCAGAAAATCGCAGCCGGTTTCTGGATGCCTTTGCTCGCGGCCTGGCGGTGGTGGGGTTCCGGGTAGACGCTGAAGGTAACGGCGCTTACGACCTCGCAAAACAGGAACAACTCGGAGTTCTATGAGAATCGATGCTATCTTCCTGCGCGAACTACGCCTTCCCCTCGTTAAACCATTTCAAACCAGTTTTGGAACCACCACCGACCGGCGCATCCTGCTGGTGGAGTTGCGGGGCGAAGGACTGAGCGGCTGGGGGGAGTGTGTCGCCGGGGAGCATCCGTTTTTTTCCGATGAGACGGTGGACACGGCGTGGCTGGTGATGCAGCAGGAACTGGCGCCGTTGCTGGCCGCGTCCGATCCGGAGCATGGCGGGAAGTGCCCATCGATTTTCCGGCAGGTGCGCGGGCATCGCATGGCGAAGGCTGCGCTGGAGAATGCGGTGTGGGATCTCGAGGCGCAGATGAAGGGGATTCCGCTGGCGAGCCTGTTGGGCGGAACGCGGGAGACGATTGACTGCGGCGTGTCGATTGGGATCCAGCCGACGCTGGAACAGGAACTCGCCGAGGTGGAGAAGGAAGTGAACGCCGGTTACCAGCGCATCAAGCTGAAGGTAAAACCGGGCTGGGATGTGCATGTGCTGGAAGCGGTGCGCAACCGGTGGCCGGAGATTCAGCTGAGCGTGGACGCCAATTCGGCGTACCGGCTGAACGATTCGGACCACATCATCACCTTCGACGAGTTCAATCTGCTGATGATCGAGCAGCCGCTTTGGGCGGACGATTTTTATTTCCATTCCATGCTGCAGAAGCGGCTGGAGACGCCGATTTGTCTGGACGAGTCGATCCGGAACCGGCGGGATGCGCTGGCGGCGATCGAAATGGAGTCGTGCCGGATCATCAATATCAAGTGCGGACGTGTAGGCGGCTTCAGCGAAGCGATTGCGGTGCACAATGCGGCGCAGGAGCGGGGCGTGCCGGTGTGGTGCGGCGGGATGCTGGAGACGGGGATTGGAAGGGCGCACAACATCGCACTGTCGTCGCTGGATAATTTCACGCTGCCGGGGGATGTTTCGGCTTCGAAACGCTACTGGAAGGAAGACATCATCGAGCCGGAGGTGGTGGTTTCGCGCACGGGCGAGATTACGGTGCCGGATACGCCGGGGCGCGGCTTCGAAGTGCGGACCGATCTGGTGGAGCGGCTGACGGTGCGCAGGGAGAAGATTCAGGCGCTGGAGATGGTGGCTTAGAAACAGGGAGTAGGGGATAGGGAGTAGGCGTGGCGAAGGGGAGCGGCTGAGGCTGCTCCCCTTTTTGCGTTAGTGCGGGATTGCCGGGGTGGTTGCGGTGGTAAGGGAGCGCGCGGTGCGGCGGGCGCCGAAGAAAATGACTGCGATAGCGGCCGCCAAAAAGATTGCGTTGCCGATGCGGGCGGAGAGGAGGTGAGCGCCGCCGGCGACGGGTGGCTGCAGGAAGGCGTGGGTGCCGTAGGCGAGGGCTCCGCCGGCGGCGAGCGAGAGAATGTGGAGCGGGGTCCAGGCGGCGTGGCGAGAGAAGACGAAGACCATTGCAAGGAAGATAACGTCGATGGCGAGCATCACGGCGACGGCGCCCCAGTTCCAGATGGGTGGATCGATGAGGACACAGAAGCCGAGGACGAGGGCCATGGTTCCGGTGATCCACGGAGACGGCACGGGGCCTGGGGCGGTGCGTTGGCGGCGGCGAGGAATCAGAAATGCGGCGACGATGAGCGCAACGCAGGCAAGGCCAGCGCAGAGGAACTGCATCGGTGAGGCGACGAAGCGATCGCCCTTGAGCGTGATGCCGGTGCCGGCGGCGCAGCCGACAAGGAAGAGCACGAAAACGACGGAATCGCCGATGCGGCCGAGCCAGGGTTGTTCGGCGCGGGAGGGGAAGAGCGCTTCGACAAGAGCGATGGAGACGGAGATGCTCCAGAAGGTGTGAAGGTTGAGCATGAAGAGGGTCCACCAGCCGCCGATGTGGAGGAAGGGAATCCAGGCGTGCGAGAGGAAGTGCATGTGGAGGTGGAGGTAGTCGGGGTTGAAGAGGGACTGGGTGGTGAAGGCTTCTTCGATGAGTGCGTAGGCCGCGCCGAGGAGGAGGATGGAGGGCCAGCCGCGGCCGGTGCGGCGAACGAGCTCGCGGATGAGGAGAGCGCCGCCGCCATACATGGGCGCGAGCGGAATGAGCGCGACAAGAAGACGGATGGAGATATCGCCGAGGAGGTATTCGGCGACGAGCGGCGCAACGAAGATAAGCGTGATGGCGGCGGGGATGCTTCTTTGGGAGCGGGTCATGGGAGTCGATTGTGAAGTGGGAGCAGTGTACATCCGCATGCGGGACTTTCTGACGCGGGTGGAGAAAGTGGTAGGGTGTTGGGATGAAAAAACTGCTGGCGTTGGTTGTGGGGTTGGGGCTATGGAGTGTGGCTGGTTGGGCGCAGGCTGCGGGAACGCCGCTCGAGGGGACGGCGAAAGACGGATACGATTCGGCACGGAGCCTGGAGCTGTATCGCGAGGGAAATGCCCGGATGCTGATGAACGACTTTGGGCAGCTGGCTCGTTATCATGACGCGGACGTGCAGCTGGGTCCGGCAGCGGCGGGCGAACAGCGTGTGGTGTTCTTTGGCGATTCGATCACGGACATCTGGAAGCTCGATGAGTCGTTCCCGGGCAAGCATTACATCAACCGCGGCATTGGAGGGCAGACGACGCCACAGATGCTGGTGCGTTTTCGCCCGGACGTGATCGATCTGCACCCGGCGGTGGTGTTGGTGCTGGCCGGGACGAACGACATTGCGGGGAATACCGGCGACGAAACGCTGGAGCAGATTGAAGGCGACTACGCGACGATGGCGGAGCTTGCGAAGGCGCACGGGATTCGTCTGGTATTTTCTTCGGTGACGCCGATTAACGATTACAACCAGCGGGCGCTGTGGTTTTTTCTGCAGCGATCGCCGGCGAAGATCCTGGCGCTGAACGAATGGCTGAAGAAGTATTGCGCGGATAACGGGCTTGTTTATCTGGATTATTTCTCGGCATTGGTGGATGAGCGCGGGATGCTGAAGGCGGGGCTCACTGCGGACGGGTTGCATCCGAATGCCGCGGGGTTTGCCGTGATGGCGCCGCTGGCGCAGGCGGCGATTCTAAAGGCAGGGAGTGGGGAATAGAAAAGCAAAAGCAGATGCCGTTCGACTCGTCGTCTTCACCGACTCGCTTAGGCCAGGCTCCTCCGCTTCGCGCTGCGGTCGGGATGACAATTACTTTGTGGGGTAGGTGTCGTCGAGGGCGAGGTTGAGTGCGAGAACGTTGACGCGCGTCTCGCCGAGGAAGCCGAGCTGGCGGCCCTGAATGTGCGATTCGACCAGCGCGCGAACCGTGGCTTCGGGCAGATGACGCGCGGCCGCAACCATAGCAACCTGATAGTACGCGTCGGCGGGCGAGAGGTCGGGGTCGAGTCCCGAAGCGGAAGTGGTGACGAGGCCAATGGGCACGGGTTGGCCAGGATTCAGCTTCTGCCAGTTGGCGACGTCGGCGTCGATGCGGGTGACGAGCGCCTTATTCGACTGCGCGAGGTTGGAGCCGCCGGAGTTCGTTGCGTCGTATCCATTGCCGGCCGCGGAGGGGCGGGAGTGGAAGTAGCGAGTGCTGGCGAAACCCTGGCCGATGATCGCCGATCCGATGACCTGCCCGTTGCGGACGATGAGCTGCCCGTTGGCCTTGTCGCGCATGGTGAGCTGGGCGAGGCCAGTGACGACGAGGGGATAGACGATGCCGAGAAGGATCGTGGTCACGATGGTGTAACGGATGGCGATGTTCAAAGTGCTGCGCATGTTGTCTATCTCTCCAGATAACCGCTCATAGCTGGGTGCTCAGGCCAGGTGCAGACCGTTAAGAGCCAGGTCGATGATCTTGATTCCAATGAAGGGCACGATGATGCCGCCGATGCCGTAGAGGATGAGGTTGCGGCGCAGCAACGCCTGCGCGGACATGGGTTGGTATTTCACGCCGCGCAGGGCGAGCGGGATGAGCGCGACGATGATGACGGCGTTGAAAATGACTGCCGAAAGAATGGCGGAGTGCGGCGTGGCGAGGTGCATGACGTTGAGCGCGTTGAGCACGGGAAAAACACCGGCAAACATTGCGGGGATGATGGCGAAGTATTTCGCGACGTCGTTGGCGATGGAAAACGTCGTGAGGGCGCCGCGGGTCATGAGGAGCTGCTTGCCGATCTCGACGATCTCGATGAGCTTGGTGGGGTTGGAGTCAAGGTCGACCATGTTGCCGGCTTCTTTGGCGGCCTGGGTGCCGGTGTTCATAGCAACACCGACATCGGCCTGGGCGAGCGCGGGGGCGTCGTTAGTGCCGTCGCCGGTCATAGCAACAAGCTTGCCTTTGCCCTGCTCACGCTTGATGAGGTCCATTTTGTCTTTGGGCTTGGCTTCGGCAAGGAAGTCGTCGACGCCGGCTTCACGAGCGATGACCGCGGCGGTGAGAGGATTGTCGCCGGTGATCATGATGCTGCGAATGCCCATGGCGCGCAGGCGGGCGAGGCGATCCTTGAGGCCGCCTTTGACGATGTCCTTGAGGTAGACGACGCCGAGGGCGGTGGAATTCTCCGCGACGACGAGCGGCGTGCCGCCCATGCGGGCGATTTCTTCGACGCGATCGGTGACCTGGCGGGGAAGACTGGAGCCCTGCTGCTCGAGGTAGCGGGCGATGGCGTCAGCCGAGCCTTTGCGGATCTGCGTGCCGGGCAGATCGACGCCGGACATGCGGGTCTGCGCGCTGAAGGGAACAAACTCGGCGCGCATACCGCTGAGGTCGCGGCCGCGGAGATTGTATTTTTCCTTGGCGAGGACGACGATGGAGCGGCCTTCGGGCGTTTCATCTGACAAAGACGCGAGCTGGGCGACGTCGGCGAGGCGCTCAGGGCTGATGTCAGGGGCGGGGAAGAATTCCGTTGCCTGGCGATTGCCGAGGGTGATGGTGCCCGTTTTATCGAGGAGCAGGGTGTTGACGTCGCCAGCGGCTTCGACCGCGCGGCCGGACATGGCGAGCACGTTGTATTGCACGAGGCGATCCATGCCGGCGATGCCGATAGCAGAGAGCAAAGCACCGATGGTGGTCGGGATGAGGCAGACGAGCAGCGAAACAAGGACGAAGATGGTTTGCGGCGCGTGCGAGTAGATGGCGAACGGCTGCAGCGTGGCGACGGCGAGCAGGAAGATGACGGTGAGTCCGGCAAGCAGGATGCTGAGGGCGATTTCGTTGGGAGTCTTCTGGCGGGTTGCGCCTTCGACAAGAGCGATCATGCGGTCGAGGAAGGTTTCGCCGGGGTTGGAGGTGATGCGGATCTTGATCCAGTCAGAAAGAACGCGCGTGCCTCCGGTAACAGCGGAGCGATCGCCACCCGCTTCGCGGATGACGGGGGCGGATTCGCCGGTGATCGCAGATTCGTCGACCGAGGCGACGCCTTCGATGACTTCACCATCGCCAGCGATGAACTGGCCGGCTTCGACCTTGATGATGTCGCCGGAACGCAGCTGAGAACTGGAAACCGCTTCAGTAGAGCCGTCGGGGCGAAAACGGTAGGCCATGGTTTCGCCCTTGGCTTTGCGCAGCGTGTCAGCCTGCGCTTTGCCGCGGCCTTCGGCGATGGCCTCGGCGAAGTTAGCGAAGAGAACCGTGAACCAGAGCCACACCGTGATCTGCAAATTGAAGCCGATGGGCTGATGGCGGATCGCTTCTTCAATCAGCAGAGCAGTCGTGACTACGCTGCCGACTTCGACGACAAACATGACCGGGTTCTTCATCATCAGGCGCGGATCGAGCTTGGTGAAGGAGTCGATGACGGCCTGGCGGAGAATGTCGGGATTCCAGAAACTTTGCTTTTTTGCCATGAGGATTTCTCGACTTACGAAAAGAGGACTCCATGCTGCAGCAGCAGGTGTTCAAGAATAGGACCGAGGCTGAGAGCGGGGAAAAAAGTGAGCGCGCCCACGATGAGAATGACGCCAGTGAGCAGGACGGTGAAGAGCGGAGTATTCACGGGAAAGGTTCCGGGCGAAGGTGGAATGCTTTTCTTGCGGGCGAGGTTGCCGGCCAAAGCGAGCATGGGGATCATCATGAGAAAGCGGCCGCTGAGCATGGTAAAGCCAAGGGCCGTGTTGTACCAGGGGGTGTTGGCGTTAAGGCCGGCAAAGGCCGAACCGTTGTTCCCGGCCGCCGACGAGAAGGCGTAGAGAATCTGGCTGAGACCGTGCGGACCAGAGTTAGTAATGCCGGCGAGGCCCATGGGATAAAGCACCGAGATTGCGGTGAGAGTAAGAATGAGCAACGGAAAGATAAGGACGTATAACATCGCCATCTTGACGTCGTAGGATTCGATCTTCTTGCCGAGATACTCAGGTGTACGGCCGACCATGAGTCCGGCGATGAAAACGGAGAGAACGACAAAGATGATCATGCCGTAGAGGCCGGATCCGACGCCGCCGAAGATGATCTCGCCCAGTTCAATGTTAAGCAGGGGAATCATGCCGCCGAGAGGCGTAAAGGAGTCATGCCAGGAATTGATGGCGCCGCAACTGGCATCGGTGGTGATAGTGGCGAAGAGCGCGGAATCGGCGATGCCAAAGCGGGTCTCCTTGCCTTCCATGTTGCCGCCCGCTTGCTGCGAAGTAACTTGCTGGGCGACGCCATGCAGGACCGGATTGGGATGCGACTCGGCCCAGTAAGCGACGGTGAACCCGGCAGCAAAGAGGACGGACATGCAGGCGAAGACGGCCCACCCGTGACCGGGGGAGCCGGTCATGCGGCCGAGGGTTACGGTGAGCCCGGCGCCGATGAAAAAAATGGAGAACATCTCCATGAAATTGCTGAAGGGAGTCGGATTTTCGAAAGGATGCGAGCTGTTGGCGTTGAAAAAGCCGCCCCCGTTGGTACCGAGCATCTTGATTGCTTCCTGCGAAGCAACGGGGCCCTGGGCGATGGTTTGCGTCTGGTGCTCGAGTGTATGAGCGACGGTGTAAGGATGCAGGTTCTGGATCACTCCCTGGCTAACCAGAGCGAGCGCGTACACGATGCAGATGGGCAACAAAACATAAAGACAGGCGCGGGTGGTATCGACCCAGAAGTTGCCGATGGTCCTGGATTCGCGCCTGGCAACGCCACGCACCAGGGCAATAGCAACGGCGATACCAACGGCGGCGCTGAAGAAATTGTGGTAGGCGAGGCCGGCCATCTGGGTGAAGTAACTCATGACGGCTTCGCCGGTATAAGCCTGCCAGTTAGTGTTCGTGGTGAAGGAGGCGGCGGTGTTCCAGGCGAGGAGGGCTTCGACTGCAGGCAGGTGCTGCGGGTTCCAGGGAAGAACGTGCTGGAGCCGCTCGATGAGATAAGTAAGCAGGAGCGAAGCGAAGCTGAACAGAAGCATAGCGGCGGCATATCCGCGCCAGGACATCTCCTCGTCGGGGCGAACGCCGGAAATGCGGTAAACGAAACTCTCGACAGGGCGCAGGAAGTTATAGCCGTTGCTGAAAACGCGAGCCATGTAAATGCCCAGCGGGCGCATGCACACCAGAAGCACCACGAAATACACGAAAAACTGCAGCCATCCGTTGGCGGTCATTTCAGAATTTCTCCGGGTAAAGCAGGGCCACGACCAGGTAGCCGAACAGAAACACAGTGATGAGCAGAATGATCCCAGTTGCGATGTTCATGGGTTACCTCAGCTTTTCGCAGGCGGTGACGTAGAGGAGAGCGATCACGAAGAAGGCGATAGAGTAGACAATCATGAAAAAGTCGGCCATGGGGTCCCTTTTTACCAGAATCCTTGTTTGCCGCCGTACCACCAGACAAGGCCGAGCAGGGCGGTGTCCTGGTGGCTGGAGGGGCTGGCGGGATTGTCGGTGATGAAGTAAAGGCGGTTGCTCCAGTCCCGGCGGTATTCGAGAAAAGCGTCGAAGTTATCGCCCAAAGCGTATTTGTAAGTGCCGGTGGCTTCCTTGAGCGCCTGGGTCTGGTCACTGAAAAGGCCGCCACGATCGGAAAGATATTCGGTGCGCGCCGCCAAAGCGGTGCGGGGGTTAAGCTGATATTGCGCGTAGGCAGCGCCTCCGTCGACGTGGGAGGGGGCCGAGGACTCGCCGGGCGCGGTGTCGACCCATTGGCGCTGGATGAAGTAATCGCCCTCAAGAGACAAGGTCAGTTTGGGATTTGCCTGCCAGGTGGCGTAGCTGTCAAAGATGTGAGTCTTGCCGTTAGGAGCGGGGTCGATGGGAGCAAGGCACAGCCCCGGTTGCACGGGAACGGTGCAGTTGCTGGCGGCGACGCTGTCAGGGTGTTCCTGGCCGAGGTAGTAGTTCATGGTCCAGCTCAGGGTTTTCGTGGGCTGCGCTACGAAGCCGAACAGCTCGTCTTTAAAGCCATTGGTGGGTTCGGACTGATTGGTTCCGTTGACGATCCAGTAGTTCACTGTGAGCTTGTTCGATAGCTGATAACTGGCGCGCGCGCCTGCGTGATAAAAGGGCAGGAAATAGAAATAGAACGAGCGAGTGTAATCCTGCTGGTCCTTGGTGTAGTTGCCCTCGATGCCGAGAGAACTGGCCCACTTGCCAACGTCGACATGGATGCCACGACCTGCGGGAACGATGTAGGAGCCGTAGGCCTGGAAAATATTGCGGTAGATCTCTGGACGTGCCTCGTTGGCAGGATTACCCTGCAGGGTTTCGGTGGCCTGGCCAAATTGCAGGTCGACACGAAAGCCGTACGGGCGATGGACGGTCAGGTCGGGATCCAGATCGAAGATAAAATCCGCCTGGTTGATGCTGAAAACGTTGCTGAGTACGTCATACGCGCGGAGATCGTTAACCCGACCAGTAGGGTTGTTGAAGTTGCCCTCATAGTAGCCATCGAAGGTGTAGTTGAGGGTGGCGCCGCCGGGGAGCGTGCCGGGAAGGGGCGCGGGCGAGAGAGCTGTAGTTGCAGCTTGCTGAGCCGGGACGAACGAGGTTGAGTCTGAGGCGCGCAGCTCCTCGGAGGCCAGCACCAACGCGGCGGCGGTCTGCGGCCCCGTGCTGTCAGAGGGCGCCGTGGTGGAGCGCAACTGCTGGTTCTGCTGTTCGAGGACAGCGACGCGATGCTCGAGATCGAAGACGAGCTGTTTCAGTTGCTCGACGTCGTCAGGGGCGGCGGTTGAAGTTTGTGCTGCTCCGCGGAGGCAGACGGAGAGGAACGCAACGAGCAGGATGAGGAAATTACGAAGTTTCATAAGCCGGTTCGAAGCCTTCCCCAGTAGAAAGGGCGCGTCGCTAAGGCCGGGATAAGGATTTCGTAAGAAAACCATAAAGAAGGGTGGCGCGTGATGGGCGTGCGACAAGGCCATGAGGCAAAGACCGAACTTCGAACGTGAGAGCATCTCTGCCTCCGTCAAAACTTGACCAGAATGGCGAAGGTGATGATCTGCTGGTCGCGACGCATGTCGGCTTGCCAGAGAGTGGGGTAACTCGGATTTGCAGCGCACACGGCTTTGGCGGCGGCGATGTTGGCGGCGTACTCCTGGCTGTATTTCAGGCCGGGCATGGTTGTGTATCCAAGGCCGGAGTCGGCCGAGGTTGATCCATTGGTGCAGGTAAAGTCCGCCGGGCTGCCAATCGCGGTGTAGGTGTTGCCCCCGGGGGGCGTTGAGCCGCCGCGGCCGGCCCAGTAGGGCACATCCGAGTGACGATAACTGTACTCACTGCGGAAAGTGATGTATTGGGTGGGCATGTAGTCGTAAGTGATGGTCCCATCCGTGCCATGGAAGGGCTGGCCCGGGTCTTCCGGGAAGTAAGCAGAACCGGTGACAGCTGTAGCTCCATTGATGGGGGGCAGCAGGACGAGATAACGGCCAGGATTGTTGATTTGGCCGCCGCCAAGAGTCAGCCCATACTTGTCCTTGTTAAACCAGAACCGGTTGTAAAGCATCCAGCCGAGAAAACTCTGCTTCTGGTAGTCGACCGCGGGGGTTGTGGAGGTGGCCGGTGTGACGATTTTGTGATCGGCCGACCCGGTGCAGGCTACACCGCTCCCACTTTCGCAACCGGCATCGGCGGTGAGCGAGAAAGCCATCCGGTCGAGTTTGTTATCCGGGTGGTCGTAGTATTTGAGCTCAAAGCTGTTATCGGTGTGGAAGCGAGTGCGGCCGTGAATTCCGAAGTCATCTTCGCCATAGCCATAATTGTTAGAAATGATGTTGATACTGGTAGTCGGCGTCCACTTGATTTGTCCACCCATGCCCGGCTTGGTGCCGAACCGCGCATAGGACTGCCAGCCATTGATGAACCAGGGCTCGATCTTCAGGTGCTGCGTGGGATAGAACTGGCCGCGCACGCCATTGAAGAACCACGGCGTGTTCGAGGAGACAAAGGACGGCTGATAGGCCCAGTTATCGAAGTTATAAAAGCTGAACAGGCCGATGTACGAGAGAAAAATGCCGGCGTCTACATTGATGCCGTGCATGCGGTCCCAGTGGTAGCCGCCGTACGCTTCGGAGACATAACGATAGGCATTGTCGAGATCCCACTGCCCGCGGCTCACGCTTGCGTCGTTGCGCGGTGTGGTCACGGAATACATTCCGAATTGAGTCATCAACCGGGCATGCACATGATCGATCAGCAGGTCGCCGCCTACACCCATCTGTTCCAGCTGAATCTCCTGGGCGCGGAAGATTTCGCTCGAGCCACTGATGGTGTCGTCGGCGGGGTGGTTCAGGTCCAGGTTGTAATTCGTGTCGACGCGAATTTCCGGTGCGAAGTACTTCGTGCACAACGGGCAATCGATGGTGCGGGGATTGCCGTTCAGCCAGCCCCACCACGCGTCTGCAAAGGGCGTCACCTTATCGATGGCGGGAGCCTGGTCGGGCGTTTGCATTGACGCGAGCGTGGTGATGGGGACTATAGAAGAAGCGGTCACGGCGGGCAAAGAGCTGGTAGCTGCCGCAGCGCCAGGAAGAAGGTGGTCCTTTGCGGCCATCAACTCGGTGGCTGTTGCAGCGGCTGTTGCATCGGCCGGCTGGGCGCCGCGTGCTGTAAGCTCCGCTTCCAGCTCGGCGATGCGCTGTTTCATGGCGTCGAGCTCGCGCAGGATCGCGGCGTTGTTAGAGCCTGGTGCAACGTCGCCTCCGGAGCCCGCGTCGGAGTTAACCTGCGTGGGACCTCCCTGCGACTGCGCGGCCAGGTGCAAAGAGAGAAAAGGGAAACCGAGAGCCAGCACAATCAGAGTACGGCGCTGCAGACACACAACGAGGGAGCGGATTAGCGACATGGGTAATCCTTTGGGTCCTGCTTTGTTCTCAGCCACACATCCGCGTGGAATTTCCAACATTGAGCTTGCGGCCAAAATGGAGGCTAAGGGTCAACTCAAAAGGAAGGGCGAAGGAATTTATCAGGGATTCGTAAAGAAGCCTGTCGGAGTAACGGCAAGGCCAGAGCTACTCGGGTCCGCCTTCGGGGAGAAAGCGGTAACCGACCCAGGGTTCGGTCTGGATATATTCCTTCTGGGTATTGCCCTGAAGTTTCTTGCGCAACTGGGCGATGAAGACGCGAAGGTATTCGGGTTGCTGCGCGAATTGCGCACCCCAAACATGAGTGAGCAGGACGCGGTGGGTAAGGACCTTGCCTGCATTGCGGGCAAAAAGGAGGAGAAGATCGAATTCTTTGGGCGTGAGGTGGACGGGGCGGGCGGAGACGGTGACGGTGTGGGCGGCGGGATCAATGAGAAGATCACCGACCTCGACAGGTCCATCCTCGGATCGCTCCGGTGCGCGGCGGAGATGGGCGCGGATGCGCGCGAGGAGCTCCTGGATGCTGAAGGGCTTGGTGACGTAGTCGTCGGCGCCGGCGTCGAGGGCGTCCACCTTGGCGTGCTCCTGATCGCGCACGGAAAGGACGAGGATCGGGGTGCGGGCTTTGCGGCGGATGGCGCGACAAAGATCGACGCCGGTCATGCCGGGCATCATCAGATCGGTGACGATGAGGTCGGGATTCCATTCCTCAAAGAGGCGCAGAGCTTCCTCGGGATCGTTGGCGGTGCGGACGTCGTAACGTTGCGCGGAGAGCGCGGCGCGCAGCACGCGAGTGATCTGAATTTCGTCGTCGACGACGAGGATGCGTTCGGCCATGGGTCCTGGCAGCGCGATTCCCGGAGCGCCGCAGCGTTGCCGGTTTATGATCGCCTTTCAAGGAGAAGGATACGCCGCGCGCGATAAAGATTTTGTTGCGTTACGCCGTTCTGACCGCGGCGGCCCTGCTGCTGGTGGGGCTGTTCCGGAAAGTACCGGTGAACCAGACGACCGTGGCGCTGAGTTTTCTGGTGCTGGTGCTGGTGACGGCTTCGCGATGGCGGCTGGCCTACTCGGTGTATTTGTCAGTGCTGTGCACGCTGCTCTACAACTTCTTCTTTCTGCCGCCGGTGGGGCGGCTGACGATCGCCGATTCGCGAAACTGGGTGGCGCTGGGGGCCTTTCTGTGCAGCAGCGTCCTGGTCAGCCACCTGGCGGAACGGGAGCACCAGCACGCGGAGACAGCGGAGGGACGGCGGCGGGAAGTGGAGCGGTTGTATGAGTTCAGCCAGCAACTGCTGCTGCAGGAGGATCTGCGTGGGCTGGCGCGAGCAACTCCATCGGTAGCGGCGTCGGTGTTCAGCTTTCGCGCGGTGGCGTTATATGTTCGCGACGAGGATGCGGCGTATTACTCCGATCCGCGCTATGAGTTACTGCCCCTTGTGGATCTGAAACTGGCTGCCAGCCAAACCGAGACGGGCGTTGTATCGCGAGATGGATTTCATTTGATTCCGCTGTCGCTGGGACTGCGGTCGCTGGGAATTCTGGCAGTAACAGAGGGCGGATTTTCGCCGCAGATTTACGAGGCGATCGGCAGTCTGGTAGCCATTGCCCTGGAGCGCGCGGCGGCGGTGGAACGGAGCAGCCGGCTGGAAGCCTCGAGGGAAAACGAGCGGCTGCGGATCGCGCTGCTGGATTCGGTGACGCACGATTTGCGTACACCGCTGACGGCGATTCGCGCGGCGGCGACGACACTGGTGAGCCAACCCGATCTGCCGCAGGCGGAGCGAGCGGATTTGGCCGCGGTGTTGGATGAGGAGAGCGCGCGGCTGGATCGGCTGATCGGGCAGGCGGTGGAGATGGCGCAGCTGGATGCGGCGACGGTCCAGGTGCACCCACGGCCGCAGGATGTTCGCGAGCTGATTGAGACGACGCTGGAGGAGATGCGGGCGCTGCTTCGGGATCGTGCGGTGGTAGTGACGGTTGGGGACGAGTTGTCGCGGGCGCCGATGGATCGCGAGCTGGTGCATCGGGTGCTGCGGCATCTGATCGAAAATGCGGTGAAATATTCGCCACAGGGATCGCCGATTGAGGTGAGTGCGGCGAAGGACGGGTACCGGTTGCTGGTGACGGTGGCGGATCGGGGCCCGGGGATTGAGGCGGGGGAACAGCCGTTTGTCTTCGACAAGTTCTTTCGGGGCCGGAAGCAGCGCGGCCAGGCGGCGGGAACAGGCATGGGACTGGCGATTGTGAAGGCGATTCTCGAGGCGCATGGCGGCGGGATCGATCTGGCTAGCCGGGCCGGCAAAGGGACGCGATTCACCTTCTGGCTGCCGCTGGCAACGGGAAATTGAAAATTTGCGTACTTTTCTGAAGGGCAAGCGTATATAAGCCCAGGGACTTCGAGGGAGCGCGACCGCCGACTTACAATGGAGGAAGAACTCCCCGGATGGGATGAGGTGCTGGGATGTGTAATTTTCTGCGTCGCGGAGCCGGTTCTTTGGTTCTGACGATGGTCTTCTGCCTGGTTGTGGTGATGAGGATTCCGCAAAGCTATGCGCAGCGCGGCGGGGCAGGCAGGCCGAACATCGGCTCGAGTAAGTCGCCTTACACCATCCCGGTTACGGTTCGGCGGGTGGTGCTCGACGTGGTGGTTAAGGATTCCCATGGCAATGCGGTCCATGGGCTGAAGAAGAAGGATTTTTCGGTATTCGAAAACAACAAGCCACAGGAGATACGGACGTTCGAAGCCTACGACTTCAATGCTTCGCAGCCGTTTGTTGCGCCCAAACTGCCGCCGATGCCGCCGGACACCTATGTGAATGTGGCGACAACGCCGGAAAGCGGGCCGCTGTACGTGATCGTTTATGACGCGGTGCACATGGAAGGTGCGAATCCCATGGACACCATGGACCAGGGCGATGCGATTCAGGCACGGAAACAGCTCGCTACTTTCCTGGCCTCGAAACCCGCGGGGACACGGTTCGCGCTTTTCCTGCTGGGGACGGATTTTCGGCTCCTGCAGGGATTCACAACCGACCAGAACAAGCTGCTCGAGGCCTTCGATCTTCATCGTAAGGGAAGCCACATTCCCTGGAACTTTCTGTACGGTGCGAATTACGGCAAAGATGATACCGTTTTGCCGTTTGAAGTGATGGCGTTTGTCGGGCACTACCTGGAAGGGCTGCCGGGCCGGAAGAATCTGATCTGGATGTCGTCGCAGTTTCCGGCGGTGGTGCCGATGTTCGGGATTCAGGCGGGGCAGGTGGGGAACACGATGTCGGCCCCTTCGGGTTCACCGCTGCAGGCGCAGGGATTTGACGGCAGCGCAGGCACGACGCTGGGAGATACCTGGAGCGCCAAAATTCTGCGGGAGGCGATCGACTCACTGAATGCGGCGCAAGTATCGGTTTATCCGGTGGATGTTGCGGGACTGAATCCGAGCGCCGCGGCGGGCGGGATCGACCCGATTGCCGATAACATTGCGACTGCCACGGGAGGGCATGCATACTACAACACCAACGACATTAGTGGCGCGATCCAGGCAGCGACGGAAGATGGATCGAGTTACTATGAACTTACTTATTCTCCGAGCGGTTACAAAGAAGACGGGAAGATGCGGCACATCCGGGTGGTTGCGAATCATAAGGGATACAACCTGGAGTATCGGCGGTATTACTACGCGGAGGATCCAGATGCGCCGCTGACCAATGACGAGAAGCGCGTGGCGATGGCGGTGGCCGACCAGGTGGTGGCGCACAAGGCCGGCGATTCAATGTATGCCTACATGCAGCACGGGGCTCCTATCGACCACGACATTGTTTTTCGTGCGCAGTTCCATGCGGGACCGGTAGCGCAGGCGACTCCGGAGCAGATGGCCAACCTGGTGCAGCAGCCGGCGTACTTCGTGATTCGTAAACGGGACAAGCCGGTGAAGCTGCCGCCGCCGATTCCATTGCAGTCCTACTCGATCGATTACCTGGTGCACGATCAGAGCGCCGAGGCCCGTGCGGGTGGACAGGTGCTGGAGTTTGCTGCTGCTGCTTACAACAGCGACGGCAAGCTGCTGAACGGCATTGCGCAGAATGCGGTTCGATCGCAGACCACGCAGAAGTCCGGGCAGCAGGTGCCGTTCTTTCGCGCGGTGCAGACGCTGGATGTGCCGACGGCAGCGGCCTGGTTGCGGGTTGCTGTGCGCGACGTGAATACCGACCGCATTGGGACGATGGAGATTCCGCTACCGTTGACGCAGGGCGCAGGGCCAGGAGCACAGGGCACAGAGGGCAACGCCGGGCCGGCCGGCGCCCCTTCCGATCACTGAGAAAGATTTAAATACGGAGCGCTTCGCGCTGTTCCCATGTCTCAAAATCGAGACATGGGGCACCCGGATTTGTGGTTGACCTAGGCGGTCGTGGTTTCCAGTTCGTGTTCCTTCGCTCCGTAGTGGGTCCGAACCCATTCGACTCGCCTGCGGCTCGCTCAGGGCAGGCTACGTTCGCGCTATACCGCAGTTGTTTCCAACTCCCGGCTGCCGTACCTTGCGCGAACGTAATCGTCGAGGATTTTCTTGAAATCCTGGACGATGGTGTCGCCGCGCAGCGTGGTCATCAGGCGGCCGTCGACGTAGACCGGCGCTTTCGGGTCCTCAAAGGTTCCGGGCAGCGAGATGCCGATGTTAGCGTGCTTCGATTCGCCGGGCCCGTTGACGACACAACCCATCACCGCCAGCTTCAGCTCTTCGACGCCAGGATACTGGGCTCTCCAGGCGGGCATGCTGGTGCGGAGGTAGTCCTGGATCTGCTGCGCTAATTCCTGGAAAAACGTGCTGGTGGTTCGTCCGCAGCCAGGGCAGGCGGTGACCTGGGGAGCAAAGCTGCGGATACCGAGCGACTGCAGAATCTGCTGCGCGGCCAAAACTTCCTCGGTGCGGCTGGCGCCAGGTTTCGGCGTGAGCGAAACACGGATCGTGTCGCCGATGCCGGCCAGCAGCAGCGGCGCAAGGCCGGCGGTCGAGGCGACGATGCCCTTCATCCCCATGCCGGCTTCGGTCAGGCCGAGGTGGAGCGGGTAGTCGCAGCGGGCGGCCAGCATCTGGTAGACGTCGATCAGGTCGCGGACCCCGGAAACTTTGCCGCTGATGATGATCTGGTCGTGGCGCAGGCCGTAGCGCTCGGCGGCGGCGGCGGAATCGAGGGCGCTGCGGCACATGGCTTCGAGCATCACGTCCCGTGCGGGCAGGGGATCGGGGCGCTTCGAATTTTCGTCCATCATGCGGGTCAGCAGAGCCTGGTCGAGCGAGCCCCAGTTGACGCCGATGCGCACCGGCTTCTGATTTTCGACGGCGCACTCGATCATGGTGCGGAAATTGTCGTCGTCTTTGCGGCCGATGGAGACGTTGCCGGGATTGATGCGGTACTTGGCCAGGGCCCGAGCGCAGGCCGGATACTTTTTCAGCAGCAGGTGGCCGTTGTAGTGGAAGTCGCCGATGATGGGGACATTGATGTCCCGTTTGGCGAGGCCTTCGACGATGTGCGGCAGGGCTCGAGCAGCGTCGTCGTTGTTGACGGTGACCCGGACGATCTCCGAGCCGGCTTCGACCAGCTCGGCAACCTGCTGGATGGTCGAGGCGGCGTCGGCGGTGTCGGTATTGGTCATCGACTGGACGACGACGGGAGCTTCGGAGCCGACTTTGACCTGACCCGAACCGCTGCCGATTTTGACGGTAACGGTCTTGCGGCGCTGGATTTCCGGCATGGACGACCTCTCGGGTAGTTTACCGGAAGGGAACGGGGCACCGGGCCCCGAGCTCGGGCTCCAAGCTTCGGGCACCGGAACAGCTCGCGGCTCGCACGGAAGTACTGGCTGGGGGATCCCCATCCCCATTGCGCGGAGACCTTCTTGCGCGAAATGATCTTCGATGAACACGCCTGATGCCGGCATGTCCCACCTGGTTCTCTATTGATTGTAATGGGATCCATTACGATGTAATATTATGGTATGGGTACTGCTACTCCAAGGAAATCGAAGGTCTACACGATCAGCCTGCCGCCCGAACTCGCGCAAAGGGCCGAGGCGCTGGCTCGGCGGGACAGCCGCACGATGAGCGAGCTATTCCGTGAAGCCTTCCGCACCTATTCTGCACAGCAGGCCCGGCGGGCACTGGATGAACTGGGAGAGTATGCGGCCGGACGCAATCCCCAGGGCTATACCGAGGCCGATGTGCCCAGACTCATTCAAGAAGTGCGGGCTGAGAAGCCGCGCCGTCGCAGGGTACGGTCTAGCGGGTGATCGTCGTCATCGACACAAACGTCTGGATTTCCGCACTTCAGTTTGCGAAACGTCGCGGCACGCCGACTCTGGCGCTCGAAAAAGCGATGAGCGAAGACGTGATTGCAACCTGCGATGAAATTGACGCGGAGATCGTGCGCGTCCTCACGGAAAAGTTCGCCTGGGAACAACACCGGGCAACGTGGGCGCTGCAAACGATTCTGGCGCGTGGGATCCGAGTGAAAGTTCGAGGCACGGTAAAGGAATGCCGCGATCCCCACGACGATATGTTTCTGGAGTGCGCCGACCTTGCGAAAGCGGATTTATTGGTTGCAGGAGACAAGGATTTACTGACTCTTGGTGCGTACAAGGGAACGCGCATTGTCACGCCGTCGGATTACCTGAGTGCAGGATAAGCACACCGGCCACTGCTCAGAGATGAGCATGGCCGTAGATCGCCGGAGCGATATTCATTGCAACGGCTGCGGGGATGCCGCAAACAGCGGCATCCCCAGCGTTTTCGGTTGTCTGCTTCCCTGATGACATTTTGGTGGCTGGATGACGGCTTAGTTAGCGCCGGAGCCGATGGCTTTCCAGGTGAGGTGGATCAGGCCGGGGGTTCGTTCTAGCTCCTGGAGGATGGCGGGGAGATCGGCGGCGCCCTTTTTTGTGGGCCAGCGGACTTCGCAGCGGATTTTCTGGCGCTGCTCGGTGGGGGAGCTTTCGACGGAGAGGGATTTGATGCGGAAGCGGGCCGCTTCGAGACGGTTGCGGACCTGGAGGGGATCGAAGGCGGCGTTGGTGGTGACGAGGGTGAGGGTGGCGGGCTGGAATTCTTCGAGCCTGCGTTCGAGCCAGCGGAGGGCGGTGAGGGCGAGATAGCCGAGGACGGTGGCGACCGATCCGAGGATGAGCTGGCCGCCGCCGAGGCAGAGTCCGACCACGGTGGCGAACCAGAGGGTGGCGGCGGTGGTGACGCCGAGGACCATGTCGTCCTTCTTAATGATGGCGCCTGCGCCGATGAAGCCGACGCCGGTGAGGATGCCGAGGGGGAGACGCATGAGGTCCATGACGGCATAGGAATTGGGCGGGCGGCCGTTGGTGGGGAGGAGAAGGTTCATCTGGATCATGGCGATGGAGGCGGCCATGGTGACCAGGAGAGTGGTGCGGAGGCCGGCGGGATGGCCGGTGCGGCTGCGGTCGATGCCGAGGGCGGCGCCGGCGATGACGGTGAGGACGAGGCGGAGGGCGATGGCCTGCCCATGGATTTCAGGCGGCATGGTGACAGGACTGCGATGCGAGGGGCGGGGCAGCGGTTGGCTGGACGGAGGTGCGATAGCGAAGGGCGAGAGAACTGCGAGAGAGAGACGAGCGGACTGCGAGCGAAAAGCGAGCGCTGACGATGATCGGGGTGGGGGCAGCGCATCTCAGTTAGAAGGGAAAATTGTTTCGGAAAGAGGAATGCATTGAAAGCAGCGACTTTGGTTGGAATACTTTTGATCGTTGTGGGGATTATTGGATTCGCGGTGGGCGGGATCAGCTTTACGCACCGGAAGAAGGACGTGGATATGGGACCGGTGCAGATCTCGCATAACAAGACGGAGACGATGCCGATTTCGCCGATCCTGAGCACGGTGGCGCTGATTGGCGGGATTGGACTGGTGGTGGTGGGGGCGAGGAGCTAGCGGATAGCGGACAGCGTTCAGCGTTCAGCGTTCAGAAAAGGCAAAGGCTAGCGAGAAGCGGTTAGCGGGAAACTTTTAGCGAGGGACTTTTAGCAAAGAACGTTTAGCGCAATGCACTAGATTTCCCAGCGGAGGAGGGCTGCGCCTACGGTGAATCCTGCGCCGACGCTGGCGATGAGGATGAGGTCGCCTTTTTTGAGATGGCCTTCCTGGCGGGCGGTCTCCATAGCAAGGGGGATCGTGCCGCAGGTGGTGTTGCCGAAGCGGTCGATGTTGATGATGACTTTTTCCGCGGGCAGGCCGAGGCGGTCGGCGGTGCCGGTGATGATGCGGCGATTGGCCTGGTGGGCGATGAAGCAGCCGAGGTCTTCGCCGGTGACGCCGTTGCGGGCGAGGACGGTCTCCGTGGCTTCGACCATTTTGCGCACGGCAAATTTGTAGACGGCCTGGCCGTCCTGATGGACGTAATGCATCTTCTTGTCGATGGTTTCGTGGGACGGCGGATGCAGGCTGCCGCCGCCGGGCATGAAGAGGGCGCAGGCGCCGGAGCCGTCGATTTCATGATGGAAGTCGATCATGCCGAGCTCGCCGTCGGCGGCGGGTTCGAGGAGGACTGCGCCGGCGCCGTCGCCGAAGAGCACGCAGGTGGCGCGATCGGTGTAGTCGATGATGGAGGACATGGTGTCCGCGCCGATGACGAGGACTTTTTTCTGCGCGCCGGACTCGATGAGCTTCGCGCCCATCTGGAGGGCGTAGACAAAACCGGAACAGGCGGCGGAGAGGTCGAAACCCCAGGCACCTTTGGCGCCGAGGCGATCCTGGACGAGGCAGGCGGTGGCGGGAAAGAGCATGTCGGGAGTGACGGTGCCGACGATGATGACTTCGACTTCGGCGGGATCGATGCCGCGTTCGGCGAGGCAACGGCGGGCGGCTTCGACAGCCATGTGGCTGGTGGCCATGCCGGGTTCGACAATGTGACGCTCTTTGATGCCGACGCGGGAGGTGATCCACTCGTCGGAGGTATCGACCATTTTTTCCAGGTCGGCGTTGGTGAGGAGGCGGGGAGGCGTCCAGGTTCCGAGGGCGCTGATTTTGGCACGAACCGGCACACGGGGGCGAAGGGTAAGAGACAAATGAGGACTCCTGGAAAGTAAAGAAGTATTGTCGCAGAAAGGGGGCAGAGCGAAAAGCGATTAGCGAGGGACGGTTAGCGAGGAGCTATTAGCGAGAGGCGATTAGCGAGAGGCGAGCGGACAACGAGCTAAAGACGAGCAGAGGCGAGAGAACTGCGAGGAGGGAACGAGCGAGAGGCGAGCAAGAAGCGAGCGCGTCTCGAGTGCTAGAATCACACGTGTGCCGGGTCCTGCGCGACGCAATCCCGCCAACCCCGCCAGGTCCGGAAGGAAGCAACGGTAACGGGCTCGTGCGTGCGCAGCAGGTCACCCGGTGCACTGAAAACCACAGCGAAAGACGAGCGAGAATCGAGCAAACTGCGAACGAGAAGCGGTTAGCGGACGGCGGATTGTGAACGGCGACCGACGCACCGTTCGGGGGAACAGAGAAGGGCCGCCGCAGCGGCCCTGACGTGGATCAAAGAAAAACTAAGGGTTAGAATTCCAGGCGCGCGGCGACCTGCAGGACGCGCGTGGATTCCCCGGTGCCGACGGTGCTGCCGATGATCCCGAACTCGCAGTTGGCATCGGTGATGTCAGTGCAGGGCGTATCGAAGTTGGGGTGGTTGAAGGCATCGAAGGCGTCGCCGCGGAACTTGAGGCTAACCCGCTCCCGGAGGGGGAAGGTTTTGCCGAGGCCGAGGTCCATATCGAAATAGCCGGGACCGCGGAGATTGTTGCGGCTGCCGATTTCGAAACCGAGGGGACCGGTGTAGTCAGCGTTGGCCGCGTTGAGATTGCTGTAGGCGACCATGGGCTGGCCGTTGCCACCATGGAGTTTTGCTTTCATATCGCCGATAGGGCCGGTGAGGATGGCGGGGGCGTTGTTAGCGTAGCCAGCGACAAAAGCGTTGGCTCCGGCGAAATAGGCATTGCCGGTATGCCAGCTGGGAAGGCCGCTGACGATCCAGCCGCCGATAATTTCGTTGGCCCAGGTGGGAATGCTGGCGGCGTAACTGCGTCCGTGGCCGAAGGGCAGGTCGTAGATAAAGTTCCCGCTGAGGTTGTTCGCGACGTCAAAATCGGAGTTACCACGGCATTCTCTTGGACGCAGGGCATCGCAAATGAATCCGTAGCCACCAAAGGCGACGGTATTGGCAGTTACCGAGACGTTATCGATGGAATGGGACCAGGTGTAATTGAGGTCGAACTGAAGGCCGTAGCCGAAGTTCTTGTGGAGGGTGGTGAGTAAACCGTTGTAAGTTGAGAATCCTTTGTTGGTGTACATGGTATTTTCGTCGAACTGCGAGTCCATGCCCACGTTGGGGGGAAGAATGCCAAAGGCGGCGAGCAGAAAGGTGTTATCGGCAAAGTCACCGCGAATGCCGTAGGGCTGGGTGTTATCGGCGACCAGCGCGGTATTGTTGGCATAGCCGTAGGCTGCGCCAAGGCCGGCAGGCAAAATGTTTTCGTACCAGGGCTGGGCGGTGACATCGGTTGTGGCGACACCGGTGCGAAGCTGCTTTGACATGTTGGCAAAGGCCTGGGAGTAGAGCTGGCCGGAAGTTTTGTCAGGGAAGTCGATGAGCTGGCTGGTATCGGCCTGGGCCATAAGGCGGCGACCGAGGCGCCCGACGTAGGCGGTCTTGAGAAGGTAGCCCTGCGGGAACTGGTGCTGGAAGCCAAAGTTGAACTGGAGGGAGTAGGGAGTTTTAAAGGTCGGGTCGACCATTTCGTTGAAGGCGTCGCCATTGGCCAGGCCGTTGGGGGTAGCACCGGCTCCCGTACCGGTGACGTAGGGATAGAAGGGCTTGGTGATGGCCGGTGCGGCCGGTGGAGGGGGCGGACTGCTGATGGTGGTGAAGCGCTGATCCTGCTGCAGGGTTGCGGCGGTGTTGTTGGGCACGCCCAGCGGCTGGCCGACGGCGGCCTCGAACACGTACGAGTACTGGGTCTGCTGGTAGAGGATGGCATTCACGACGGTGTGGTCGTAGACGATGCCGGCGCCACCGTTGAAGACCGACTTGCGATCGAACGAGGGACTCCAGGCGAAAGCAAAGCGCGGGGCGAAGTTCTTATCGTCGGTGTGGTAGAGGCCGGGAGCATGATTGGCTTTGCCGCCGAGAACGTAATCGAAGAGCGGAACGGAAAGGTTGCCGGAAATTCCGGCTGCACTTTGCGCGATGCGTTGGGCGAAGTAATTGTCGAAGGTGGTTTGGTCGACCGAACTGGTTGTGCCGCCGGGCGTGCCCATCTGATCGACGGACTCGAGGCCGTGAATTTCATAGGGGACGGTGTAATTCTGCCAGCGAAGGCCGTAGGAGAGGGTAAGGCTGGGAGTTACTTTCCAGGTATCTCCGACGTAGAGCTCGGTTTCGTAATAGCGATAGTCACGAATCGCGCCGGTGCCCTGGGGGACGGCATTTCCCTGCGCATCGTAATTGTAGGTCGCGCTAACGTTTGTGTAAGGCGCCAGCGCGAGGGCGAAGGCGCTGTCGTAAAGGGCGGTAGCGTTGCCGCCGCCGATGTCGGAGGGCCGTTGCGCGGCGGTGAGGCCGTCGATGTATCCGCCAAGGCCAACGGTGGGCGAGTTGTAGTCGAGGATGGTGTTGTTATGCGGGGTTTCCCACTTGAAGGTGCCGCCAAGGGTGAGGCTGTGCTTTCCCTTTTGCCAACTGAAGTCATCCTTCACGATGGGGATGGGGAAGGTTCGGCTCTGCGCGTTAATGGCGCGAGCATAGGGCGAAGAGAGAATGGCTCCGCCGGAGCCGTTACCTCCGAAGCTTTGAAACTGGTTGACGCCGGGTGGATTGTAGGTGTTGGGGAAATTATAGTTCTCGAAGGTTAAGCCGCCCTCGGCCTGGTTGAGCATATTGGGACCGATGGTCCAGGAATGACCAACAACCCAGGAGTAACTCTTGTCGATGAACGGGTAGGTTTGGGGATCACCGGGGAACTGGATGGCGGCCTCGGTGCTGTTCGTCCGGGCATCGTGGCCGACGATGAACAGTTTCATGGTGTTGTTGAGACTGTAGTCGATGCGCGCGACGTAATCGTTCTCGACGTAAGGGAACGGGGCGTTGAAGCGAAAGCCAGCGGTGTTGATCGTATCGCCAGCCGCGCCCGAAAGGTCGTTGGCCGCCGGATAGCGCTTGTCGACGAAGGTGAGGAGATCCTGATCGAAGCCAATGCCGCTGGGATCGTGCGCGGCGACCTGGGCGGAGGTGAGAGTGGACTGTACGCAACCGTTCTTAGGGCTGGTGTTGTTGCAGTACGCGATGGTGCCGTTGCGGAAGTCATCCATGGGAACGGTGCGCTCGACGAGGTTGGAAAGAGTGTCGCGACGGCCGTTGTAATCAAAGAAGAAGAAAAGCTTGTTTTTGAAGATGGGGCCGCCGAAGTTGCCGCCGAACTGGTTGCGGATGAGCGGAGGGCGAGCGACGCCGTCGTTGTTATTGAACCAGTTGTTGGCTTCGAGATCGGTGTCGCGATGATATTCGACCAGAGAGCCGTGGAACTGGTTAGTGCCACTGCGGGTGATGAGTTCGTATTGTCCCCCGCCACCTTCGCCGGCGGTGGCTAACTCACCGGCGGTGGTTCCGCGGAATTCCTGCACGGAGTCGACGGGGGCGTTGGCGACGATCGCGCCGAAGTTACCCGTCTCGTTGTCGTTGACATCGAGGCCATCGAGGGTGACGTTGTCCTGATCGACGCGAGCGCCAGTGACCGCGCCATCGAGCGTGACGCCGGGCTGCTGGGTGAAGAGAGCCGCGGGGCTGTCGCGATTGGCAATAGGCAATTCATTGAGGAACTGTACCTGGAAGTTATTGCCGACGGTGGCGTCACTGGTATCGACGGTGACGTCCTGATCGGCGGCGGAGACTGCTACGGTTTGCACAACGTTGCCGACGGTGAGCTGAACGTTTTGGGTGCGCGTGGCGCTAACATTGAGATAAATGCCGGTCACCGAGGTGGACTGAAAACCGGCGTGAGAAAAGGTGGCAGTGTAACCGGGGCCTGGGCGGGCTTCATTGATCGTAAAAGAACCTTCCGCATTGGTGACTGCCTGGTATTTGACGCCGGTGGCGGCATTGGTGAGGGTCACCTGCACACCAGGAACCACGGCACCGGAGGTATCGGTGACGACGCCGGTGATCGAAGCTGTGTCCTGAGCGCTGAGGGCGAGGGCAAACGAGAAAGCGAAGAGCAGGGGAAGCAAACGCAGATGAATTTTGTGCAGCAAGCAACACCTCCGGTAATCCGGTTGATCGATTTCGTGCGGGAAGGCTCCGCTGTGCGGAGGAAGCAGGTTCGGCACTGTTAACATCGGCACCGTTGCACGGGGGAGATTCCAGTCTGCGAGGCGGCTCGTGGGATTCGAACACCAGCCCCGGCAAACGATAAATCTGGAGCACACGAATCGCCATTTGATGTAAGAAAAGGAGACGTTGAGCCCAGCAGATGGGCACCGATGGAAGGCAATGGGACGAACGCACGGTGGGGCGTGACGAAGGTGATTCGACCGGTGGTTAATGGCGGCGAAATATTTGTTCGCGCACGGAGTGAGAGCGGGGAAGTTACGAAGGGCGATGGCCTTTCGTTTCGTGGGTCTTTAGCAAAACGTAGGACGCGGCGGGAATTCTATGGATTTTGGGGAGCACGCGAGAAGAGTTAGCGTTGGAAACGACAGCGGGCGAGGCAGCGGCGGGAAAGGAAAAGGGCCGCCGCAACGGCCCCTGGTGAGGCGGCGAATCCGGAAGGCGCGGATTCGCCGATCAAGTTTCGGCTCAGAAATAAATCTTGCCGACCAGCTGGACGGCGCGTCCGGGGAGAGGATCGCTGGTTCCGTTCTGATCGACGTTGTTGACGTAGCCAAAGTTGCCAGGACCAGCGCTGAGGTTGCCGCTGGGCGGAGCAAAGTTGGCGTGGTTGAAGGCGTTGTAGGCTTCAAGGCGAATTTCGACGTATTGGTTCTCTTTGGCCAGAGGGAAATCTTTGTACAAGGTCATGTCGTCGTAGTTGTAGCCCGGGCCGTGGAAGAAGTTGCGTTTGGCGTTGCCGAATGTCCCGATGGGTTCCGGACTGAAGACGGACGTATCGAAATACTGATGCGAGGCGCTGCGCGGGTCCAGTTTTTTGATGTTGAAGCTGGACAGCTGAGGAACATCGGGGCAGCCGTAGTAGGAATAGGCGTCGCACCACAGGGAGTTGAACACGCCGCCTTCAGAGAAGGTGATGGGGAATCCACCCTGCAGGCCTGTAATGCCGGTGAAATGCCAGCCGGCGATCGTCTCACGAGCAATGCGGTTTTCGTTCCAGGAGGCGAAGATCGGAACCTGATAGTTGTAGGTTGCGACGAGTCTTTGGCGGTAGTCGTAGTCCGAGTCACCATAGTTCAGATACTCATAGCCCGGGACGAAGTTAGTGGTAACTCCCTTTGCGCCGGAGGAGCTTTCATAGCCGGAGGCGTCGTCGAGGGAGTGGGCATACGTGTAGGCCAGACGGAAAGTGAGGCCGTGGGAAGGCGCGCGAGTTACTTCGACCTGGAGCGAGTTGTAGTTGGAACTGCCATCGCTGACCTGATTTCCGATGCTCAGATACCACGGCACGGTGGTGCCGGGGATGAGAGCGGGCTGAGTGGCGTTCTGCGGGAAGGCGAGGTGCTGTACGGCGCGGTAGGCGCCGGAGCAATCTACGCTGGCAACGCAGGCCGCGTGACCGGCGGCGGTGATGGGATCGCCTTCGAATTCACGCGGTAAGTCGTGAGCAACCGATCCAACATAGCCGATCTGAAGCAGCGTGCTGGGTGAAAGCTGGCGCTGGATATTCAGGTTGTAGTTATAGGTGTACGGCGGGCGGTACCCGGGAGTGACATTGCTGAGATTGTCAGGGAAATAGTTTTCAAAGTTGACCGCTGAACCGGCCTTGGCGGGAGTGAAGGGGAATTTATTGGTGAAAGTGCCGCCGCCGGCAACGTCGGCGTAGGGATTGGCGAAGCCGGGGTGGGCACCGTAATCGGACGCGCCCTGGGATTCGATCGCAAAGGGAGGATCGAGGAGGTTCTGGAGCGACTCTTCTTCCTGATCGCGGTTGTAATAGACGCCGAAGCCGGCGCGAATGGAAAAGTCGTGGAGGCCATTGCGGCCGACGAGGAATTTCGGACCGGCTTCAGGCGACCAGGCGGCGCCGAGCCGGGGGCCGAAATCTTTCCAGCGAATGGTGGTGCCGCCATAGGCAGAGCATCCGGGATCGCCGGGGAAGAACATGCCAGGAGGAAGCGCAGTACCGGACTCCGGAGTGAATTTGCCGGTAGTGGCGCTGGTATTTTTCCAGCAGGAGATCCCCAGCCCGGACCATTGCTCATTGGCATTCGGAGTTTCGACATCCCACGCGAGACCGTAGTTCAGGGTCAGGGTATTGGAGGCCTTCCAGTTATCCTGGGCATAGGCGAATAACTCCCAGGAATGGGCGTCGATCTGGCCGCCGGAAGTTTGTTCGTAAGTATCGGGAATGCCCATGAGGAAATCGATGGCAGGATCGCCGGAGCTGTAGAGTCCGCCGCCATCCATGGCGTAAGCGCCGTTATTGAGGAAGTAGAAGGGATTGTCGACGAAGAACTTCTCGATGTGCACGCCGGTTTTGATGTTATGGTTGCCGCGGACCAGGGTGAAGTTATCGTTGGCAGTGTAATTTTGGTCGTTGCGAGGTTGTGGTCCGTCTTCGCTGAAGCCGAGAGTAAAGAAGTCGCCGAGACTGACGGCGGGCAGGCCCACGGCTTTGGCGTCTTCGGGATTGATGGAGAAGCCATAGGACGAGGGAGCTACATTGCCCGGGCCAGGAGCGGGTTCAACGGATGCAAAGACAAAGCGGTAATAGCCGAGGCGGAATTCGTTCAACACATTGGGCGAAAAGGTGTGGGTCCAGGAGGTGTTGAAGATTTTGATGTGCAGGGAGCTGTCTTCGGGGAATCCGGGGACGGTGGCTCCGATGAAAGGCAGCGTCGAGGTGGTTGGATTGGATTCGAAGAGAGTGGAGAACCAAATGGCGTCTGCGGGAGCGGGGCGGTAGTCGAGGCGGGCGATGCCCTGGTCGTCACCCGCGGTATTCAACGCGTTGAAGTTGTAATAGGGGGCGCCGCCGACGGAGTAATTGGCTGCGGGGACGAAGGTCGACGTCATTTTGGCGGCGATGGAATTCCACTGGGTTGGGGAGATGCTAACGGTTGAACCGGTAAAGCAGGAATTCCAGGGAGTGCCGGCAGCGCAGCCGTTAATCGCGAAGGGCATGGGATTGGAGGAAAGTCCGGCGGAATTGAGAGCGCCGGTGCTTTCGTTGTAATCGGAGCTGAAGTTGCCGACCAACTGGGTGGAGGCGCCGAAGACGGGAGTGTTCGTGGTCTGGGCAGCGACGTTGCGCAGGCCCTGATAGGAGGCGAACGCGAAGAGCTTGTTCTTGATGAGCGGGCCGCCGAGGGTGCCACCGAACAGGTTCTGGTGGAAGACGGGGCGGGTGGGGGAGAAGTAACTGCCATTGGTGAGGAAAGTGTCGCGGTAGAATTCGAAGCCGTCGCCGTGAATGGAGTTCGTGCCGCTTTTGATGGTTTCGTTGACGGTCATGCCGGAGTTACGGCTGAATTCCGGATTGAGCGTGCTGTCGATGAAATTGACTTCAGCGAGAGCGTCGGGGCTGGGCGTGACGCCGGGGGTCTGGAGGGGGCCATCGCCGATGTCAATGCCGTCTAACAGGAAGGAGTTTTGCGGAGTCTGGCTGCCGTCGGTGGAGAAGGTGCCGAAGCGATCGGACATTTCGGCAACGCCGGGAGCGGTTTTTTGTAACTGGACTACATCACGCCCGAGCAGCGGCATGTCTTCAATTTCAGAAGCGGTAACTTCGGTGGAGAGCTGCGTATCGGAAGTCTGGACCTGGACGGCGGAGGTTTGTACCTGTACGGTGGTCGCGCTGGAGCCGACTTTCAACGACGCGTCGACGTCCTTGTTGTCGTTGAGATTGAGGACGAGGCCGGTGGCCTGGTATTGCTGGAACCCAGTCGCGGAGATCGTGACGGTGTAAGTGCTGGCCGGGGCTCCATTGAGGAAGGTGCTGGCAGCCAACTGCGGGAAGACGTAGTAGCCCTTGTCGTCGGTTTTAGTCTGGGCGGAGATGTTAGTGCCGGTATTGCGCACGACCACCGAGGCGTTGGGGATGACGGCGCCGCTGGTATCGGTGACTGTGCCATGAAGGGCGGCGAAGGTGTTTTGCGCGAGGAGAGAAGGGGCTGGGGAAAGCAGCAGGCACACGGGGAGCAGGGCAAATAGCCAACGATTACGTCTGGGAAACATGGTTCCTCCGGAACATAGGGGAGTGGTGACGCACCCATAGCGTCAGGGCAGACACTCGTACACAAAAAACATTTCGGACAGGGAACCGGAGCCGAGGCCGGCGTGGGTAGGCCTTCTCGGAAACTCTATGGGGAGACATCAGTATTGCCAGCAGTACAACCTGCGTTCGCAAGTGGAGAATGCACACGGCGTGCCATTGCACGATCAAGGAGCGCAGCATGAGGCGCGGAGCGCGGCGCGTGTGCCAGAAAAGTGTCTATGTATCAATAAGTAACAAGTGAATTTTGAGCAGGAATAACAGGCCTCGCGGGGGTGGGGGTGGTTATGGTTGAACGGGGACGCACTCTCAGGAGTGGCGCGCGAGCGTCTCCAACAAATTGGAGACGAGGGAGGTCGATCTATGAAAAACGGAACGGGGAGGGGAGCGAGGGAGAGACGAGAGGAAGACGAGTGAAAGGCGATCGAAGTGCGGGAGGAAGACGAGTGAAAGGCGAAGGGGAACCGAGCTAAACGCGACAGGTTGCTTGCTGGCAGTTCTTGATCGCCGTTAACTCGTTTTTCCCTCGGTTTTAGCCCGCACTTCACTCGTCTTCATCAGCGAAACGTGAGCCCCGAAGCGGTCAGATGCCGAGTTTTTTGACTTCTTCGTTGTAGTACTTGCGGTAGAGGATGTCCCACTCCTGGGAGCCTTCGGGGATGATGCGGCGCTGGGATTCGATTTTCAGGCGGGCGGCCTGGTCAATGCGCATTTCTTCAAGGAGCAGATGCTCGAGGGCTTTGCGGGCTTCCTGGCGGATGGTGTTGCGGTCTTCGAGGAAGTCGGCCTCGGGAGTTTCGGCGAGAGCATCGGCGACAACGTGGGCGAGCTTGTTGAGCTTGTCGCGGGAGATTCTCACAGAACCGCCTTATATTTGCGGGCGAGCTCGGTTTTGACCTTCTTGAACATTTCAGAGTAGCTGGCGCCGGTGCGCTGCATTTCGTCCTGGTAGGCGTCAAGGATGACGCGGACTTCGTCGTTGATGCGGTCTTCGAGGGAGAGCTCCTCGAGAAGAGCGGCGTGGACACGCTCCTCGACGGCCTTGGGTTTGGCGGTCTGAATCGCTTTGGCGTCGGTGAGGTGTTTTACGGTATGGCGCGCCAGGTAGCCAATGTACTCGCGGGAAAAGATCATGGAACTCATTGGGAATATAGCACATGGGGGGTGAGCGGAAGGCGAACGATGAAGCGGTTAGCGATAAAGCGGTCTGCGAAGAGGCGGTTAGCGAAAAGCCAAAGACGAGCGAGAAACGGTTAGCCAGGGGCGTTTAGCGAAGGACTTTTAGCGAGAAGCGTTTAGCGAAAAGCCAAAGACGAGCGAGAGACGGTTAGCCAGGGGCGTTTAGCGAGGGACTTTTAGCGAGAAGCGTTTAGCGAAAAGCGAGCGAACGACGAGCGCGATGCGAGTGAAAGGCGAGTGACGGAGGGGTCGGTCTAGAGCGGGGGGTGGGTGGAGCCGCGGGAGAGTTCTACGATTTTGCGGGGTGGGAGGATCCAGAGGAGGGCGACGAGGGCGATCATGGCGATGGCGATCCAGGGAGAGAAGAAGGCCACGGCAATGGAGCCGAAGTAGAGAAAAACGGAGGCAGCCTGCTTCACCATGCCGCTGGCGGGAGGCGTCTTGCTGCGGCGCTGGATGAGGGTGGAGAGGACCATCCACGGGAGTGCAGGGAAGGCGCAGACGGCTCCGTAGAGCGCGATGGACGAGGAGGAAATGCCGCGGACGCCGACCCAATTGGTGGCCACGGGGATGAGCGAGAGGGCGAAGAGGAGAGCGAGGTTGGACCAGAGGATGCCGTGGGTGACCTTGTCGAGGTCGTCGATGAGGTAGTGGTGGTTGACCCAGTAGATGCCAGTCTGGATGAAGCTGAGGAGATAGACGAGGACGAGGGGAAGTTCGAGGCGAAGGGCGGCGGGGTTGGCGATTTCTTTGCCGGGGACACGGAGTTCGAGAACCATGATGGTGATGATGACGGCGATGACGCCGTCGGAGAAGGCTTCAAGGCGGGCGGGGGTGAGGCGGTTGGTTTTTTCTTCGGGCATCGCTTAGCGTGAGACGTTTAGCGAGAGACTACTAGCGAAGGGCGTTTAGCGAAAGACGATTAGCGAGAGGCGAGCGAGGGCGGGAGAAAAGCGAGAGAAAAGCGAGAGAAAGACGAGCGAGCAACTACCAGCGAAAAGCGCGGTTCACGGAGGTTCGGCGGTGGTCACAAGTCGACGGGTTCCGGGGGACGATCGGGGATTTCGGGCATTTGATCCTCCTCGGCGAGCGGCGTCCACGAGGCGAGCAGTTCCATGAGGTCCCGCGGGCGCGGCAAATGGCTTGCCTTCGGCGGTGAGTTGCTCGGGCGGATTGGGTCGTTCGAGTCCACCGCATCATTATCTACTCGGGTGAGCTACTTCTGCTCGCGTTTGGATGCGCGGATGCGGCGGATTTCGTCCATGCGCTGGGAGAGGAATTTTTCGCGGCCTTCCTGGGCGGGGCGGTACCAGCTACGACCGCTGAGAGATTCGGGGAGACAATCCATGTCGGCGACGCGGCCTTCGACGTCGTGGGCGTACTCGTAGCCTTTGCCGTAGTCGAGTTCCTTCATCAGCTTCGTTGGGGCGTTGCGCAGGTGGAGGGGGACGGGTTCCTGACGGGTGGCCTCGATGTCGGCGAGGACTTCGCCGTAGCCGGTGTAGAGGGCGTTCGATTTGGGCGCGAGCGCGAGGAAGACGGCAGCTTGAGCGAGAGCCAGGTCGGCTTCGGGTGAGCCGAGGAAGTCGACGGTGTCGCGGGCGGCGAGAGCGATGTGCAGGGCTTCCGGCGCGGCGAGGCCAACGTCTTCGACGGCCATGCGGACGAGGCGACGCGCGACGTAGAGCGGATCTTCCCCGGCCTGGAGCATGCGGCCGAGCCAGTACATCGAAGCGTCCGCGTCAGAGTTGCGGATGGATTTGTGGAGAGCGGAGATGAGGTTGAAGTGCTCCTCGCCCTGCTTGTCGTACATGAGGACGCGCTGCTGGAGAGCTTCAGTGGCGACGGCGCGGGTGATGGTGTGTTCGGGAGAATCGGCGGCGAGTTTGGCGGCGACTTCGAGGGCGTTGAGGCCGTTGCGCGCGTCTCCTGAAGCATACGACGCGAGGAGTTCTAAAGCGCCTTCGCCGGCAGTGAGGTGCTGCGCGCCGAGGCCGCGGACGGGATCGGCGAGAGCGCGCTCGAGGAGAGAGACGATCTGCGCGTCGGTGAGGGATTTGAGGGTGTAGACGCGGCAGCGGGAGAGCAGGGCAGCGATGATTTCGAAGGAAGGGTTCTCGGTGGTCGCGCCGATGAGGCGGATGGAGCCGCGCTCGACCCAGGGAAGGAAGGCATCCTGCTGGGCTTTGTTGAAGCGGTGAATTTCATCGATGAAGAGGATGGTGCGCGTGCCCCAGGAGGCGGCTTTTTCCGCGTCGGCCATCACCTGCTTGATTTCTTTAATGCCGGCAAGGACGGCGGAGAATTCGATGAAGGTGGCTTTGGTGGTGTCGGCGATGATTTTGGCAAGGGTAGTTTTGCCGACGCCGGGAGGGCCCCAGAAGATCATGGAGTTGGCATCGTCGCGCTCGATCTGGACGCGGAGCGGTTTGCCGGGCGCGAGGAGATGCTCCTGGCCGAGGAACTCGTCGAGGGAGCGGGGACGCATGCGCTCGGCGAGAGGCGCTGCGACGGGAGTTGCGGCTTTTGATCCGGGAGCGGGGGCGAAGAGGCTCATGGTTTGCGGCCGCCTCGGCTCAGAGAAATGGATTCACGATACGCAGACTGCCGAGACGCTGACCGTGCTGAAGGTCCTCCGAATAGAGGAGATCGCAGCGTGACTGCAGGGCGGCAGCGACGATCAGGGAGTCGTACCACGAGAAGCCTCTCTGCCTTTGGATATGCAAAGCCTCGGAATAAAGGGTCAGAGAAGAGTGTACCGCCACCAGCGGCCGGAAGACGGTTCCCAGATATTGCTCCGCGTCGGACCCTTTCAGAGGGGGGACAAAGCGCTTGTGAGCCAGGTTGAAGAACTCCTGAACGACCTGGAAACTGGTGACTCCTTTTTGCGATTCGAGCGCCTGACGGATGAGCCGTTTGGCGTTCGCTGCTTTTTTTGGCGCGGTGAGATCGAAGGAGCAGGCAAAGATGTTGGTGTCGAGGAAGAACCTATCGCTCATTCATCTGGTCCCGGGTGTAATGCCCGCCGGCATTCACCTTGCGCAGGTCCTTCATGAGGGCGTCGAAACTGCGCGCATCTCCTTCGCCGCCAGCAAATTGTGCCAGCCACTCGCGGAAAGCAGCATTCAGCGTGGTCCGGCGGGATCGCGCGATCGAACGCGCCTTCTCAATCAGGTCTTCATCGGCGCTGAAGGTGAGGTTTTTCATACAGGAATAGTGTACACGAGACTCGTGCGATTACGGGCTAGACGGCGCGCTGGCGGGCGGCTTCGTAGAGAAGGATGCTGGCGGCGACGGCGGCGTTGAGGGATTCGACGGGACCGGGCATGGGAATAGCAATGCGCGCGGTAGCGCGGTCGATGAGGTCGGAGGAAAGGCCGGTGCCTTCGTTGCCGATGAGAAACGCGGCGGGCCCGGTGAGGTAGGCCTGGGAGCAGGGAATCGCGTCGGAGTCGGCGGAAGCGGGAACGGCGGCGTAGACGGGGATGTTGCGCTCGGCGAGAGCGGCGAAGGCGAAGGCGGATTTTTCGGCGATGACGGGAACGCGGAAGGCCGATCCGGCGGAGGCGCGGAGGGCTTTGTGATTCCAGACGCTGACGGTTCCGGGGAGAGCGACGACACCGCTGGCGCCGAAGGCTTCGACGGAGCGGACCAGCGTGCCGAAGTTGCCGGGATCCTGGAGAGCGGCGGTGAGGACGAGGAGGGGATTCGGTGCGGAGATAGCTTCGGCGAAGGAAAAGCGGGGCGCCTCAATGAGGGCGGCGATGCCCTGCGGGGATTCGGTATCGACGGCGCTGTCAAAGACGGCGGGGGTGAGTTCGACGATGGGGACGGCGGCGGGAAGGGCGAGGCGATCGAGGGCGCGGAGGCTGGCATCGCGGCGATCTTTGTCGATGGGGGCAGGGTCGCGGCGGACAAAGACGGTGCGCAGGCGAACCTGGCTGCGGAGGGCTTCCGCGATGAGGTGCTCGCCCTCGATGCCGATGACTTCGGAGACCTCGCGGCCGCTGCGAACGAAGGCAGCGCGGAGCTCCCGGACCCTGGCATTCTGGCGACTCTGTACAATGCTGATGAGGCGCGAGCGATCCGAAGCCAGGGGCATGGGGGGATTCTAAACCTCCACTTGAGAAGTAAGGATTAAGGGCCGGTTTCGTGGTGGGTTCGCGGCGTCGACACGTTGCTCGACGGGAGAGGCCTTGTCAGCGGAGATTCTGCGCATCCATCCGGACGAGCCTGAGCCGGACCGGATTCAGTATGTAGCGACGTGCCTGCGCAACGGCAAAGTTGTGGGGATGCCGACGGACACGTTCTATGGGCTGGCCGTCGATCCGGTGAACCTGCGCGCGGTGGAGAGCATTTACGAGATCAAGTCGCGGGTGAAACAGAAGCCGCTTTCGCTGCTGGTGGCGGGACCGGCGCAGGCGTACCAGCTGGCGCGCGAGAGCGGGGTGTGTTTCGACCTGCTGGCGGAGCGGTTTTGGCCAGGACCGCTGACGGTGATCGTGAAAGCCAGCTCGCGGCTGCCGCTGCGGAGCACCGCGAATACCGGCAACGTGGCGCTGCGCGTGCCGGATGCGGCGATTCCGCGGGCGGTGGTGGCAGCGCTGGGACTGCCGATTACGGCGACCTCCGCCAACCTGGCGGGGCTGCCGGAGTGTACCTACGCGGCGTGCGTGCGCGACCAGCTTGGCGACAAGATTCCGCTGATCGTGGACGGAGGGCCGACGGGACGCAGCGTGCCGACGACCATCGTGGACCTTTCAGGGCCGGATGGGACGTGGCAGATTTTGCGGGAAGGGGCGATCCCGACGCACGCGATTGCGCTTGCGCTGCAGGAGCGATGATTGTACCGAAGGACAATTTGCGGCCGGCGCGCAGAGTGGGGTGGACTGCGGCGGAGCTGAACCAGGGACGGGTCCTGTTGTGGACTGCGGGGGTTGTGGTTGCCGGTGCGCTGGCGTGGGTGCTTTGGGTGAATGCGCAGATTGGGACCTACGCACGTCGCGATGAGGCACGGCCCGCGGATGCGATCGCGGTGTTCGGCGCGGCGGAATATGACGGGCGGCCGTCGCCGGTGCTGCGGGCGCGGCTGGATCACGCGCTGGATCTCTACCGGAGGGGACTGGCGCCGATGATTATCACGCTGGGCGGCGGCGATCCGACGGATCTGCATTCTGAAGGCGGCGTGGGGCACGATTATCTGCTGGCGCATGGGGTACCGGAAGCGGCCATCATCGCGGAGACGGAGAGCGACAACACGGAGCAGTCAGCTGAGCGGCTGGCGGTGATTGCACGCGCGAATGGGCTGAAGAATATTGTGGTGGTCAGCGATGGGACGCATTTGTTTCGGATCCACGCGATCTGCGCGCATGATGGGCTGACGGTTTATACGTCGCCGCGTTCTCTCGGGAAAAGCATTCCAACTTCGCAGAGGTACCGGCGATTGACACACGAGATTGTTAGTTATACTGCGTGGCGATTGCATATGCACTAGAGGGAAGCGAAAAGCGAAGGCTTTTAGCGTGAGACGTTTAGCGAAAAAGCTTTTAGCGAAAGGCTATTAGCTAGCGACTTTTAGCGAAAGACTTTTAGCAAAAAGCGTCCAGCAGGAGATACGTTTAGAGAAAAGCGGTCGCACATTCGGTTCCAAACTTCGGTGCTCTTGCGCGGAGTCTTGCAGCAGGTTTTGATTGATGCAAGATGAAGGTCAAACATTTTCGCGACTTGCAGGTCTGGCAGCGTTCGATGGGGCTTGCCCGCAACATCTATAGCCTCACTGCAGGTTTTCCTCGATCGGAGAGATTTGGGCTCACCGATCAGATGCGGCGCGCTGCCGTTTCTGTGCCCAGCAACATAGCGGAAGGTCACGGCCGGCTCAGCGACAAGAGCTTTGCCGTTTTTCTGAGTCAGGCGCGCGGCTCACTGAATGAGTTGGAAACGCAGCTTGAGCTATCGACCCAACTGGGATTCGCGCAACCTGCACAATGCTGCGCCGCACTGCAGGAAATCGAGGAGTTAGCCCGGATGCTGAACGCGTTCCTTCCGACCCTCCGGCGGCCACGCTCAGTCGTTTCTCACTGACCACTTTTCGCCAAAAGTCTTTGGCTAAAAGTTTCTCGCTAAAAGCACTTTGCTAATCGTCCTTCGCTAATCGCCTTTCGCTCGTCCTCAACCGCCGAAGTGGGCTTCGAGGTGGAGCTCGCGGGCTACGTCGCCGTCGCGGAGCATTTGCGCGGCTTTGTTGAGGTCGACTCCGTCGGGCGTGCGGTGATAGTCGCTGGTGATCTCGTCTTCCTGGTCGCCGATGGTTTTGAAGAACAGCGCGTGGCCGGAGATGTGCACGTGCATCTGGGTGATCTGCCAGCTGCCGAAACCGACGTCGTCGCGGACGATGCGGAAGGTGCCGCCGGCGTTGATGCGGCCGAAGATTCCCCAGCCGAAGAGCACCTCATGATCGAGATGACCATTCAGGTCGCGAAGGCGCATGTGCTCCTCGTCCACGACCATGGTGCCGGCCATCGCGGCCAAAACGCGGCCGTTCATGCTGCCGGGCGTGAAGTCGGGTTTAGGGCGAAAGCTAAGGGTGACGTTGCCATTGTCGCGGCCGGTAATTTGCCAGATGAAGGCGTTGGGCAACATGTTCATCATGTCGCGGGCCTGCTCGCCATCGTGCTGCTCGTTGCGCTTCATGCGCGCGCGCAGGGCGGGGTCGGCGAGCATCTGCTCGATGCGGCTGAGATCGTCCTGGTGTTCCTGGGCGCTGGGCGGACGGCCGCCGTCCTCAATAATTTCGGACAGATTGCCCTGCTGGGTTTCGATGACGATTTTGACGATGTCTTTGTCGGGAGATTTGTAGGCGTCGCGATACATCCAGGCGGAGTGGTCGTTGGAGTCGGCGTCCAGCTCGTTTTTGACGACCTTGCGGACAATGTCGTCGGGCGACTGGGCGGACGCGGCGCGCGGGGCGGCGGAGAGGAGCGCGAAGATGGCCGAAGACGCAAAAAGGACGCGGCGGAGCCCAACTTTTCTCATCAGTCGTCGCTCCCCGTGCGGGCAGGGGAGAACCCAGGAATGATCATCGGCAGAATCTCTTTATATCCTCGCGCGGAGGGAAAGGCCAGCAGGTTGACGAGCATGGCGTGGAGGCCGCGGACGATCCCTGCCGGGTACAATACCGAGAGAGATGCCGACAATGCCGCACATGGTTATTTGCGCACGCTATAAGCAGGAGATGGAGGGGCTGGATGAGCCGCCCTTCGACAGCGACTTTGGCAACAAGGTCTACAACAACGTATCGAAGAAAGCGTGGCAGGAGTGGGTGGAGCGGCAGAAGATGCTGCTGAACGAATACCGTCTGCAGCCGTGGACGCCGCAGGCACAGGAGTTTCTGGTGGAGCAGATGGAGCAGTTTTTCTTTGGCGAGGGCGCGGCGCTGCCGAAGGAGTATGTTCCGCCGACGCACTGAAGCTTCTCACAGCTTCGCGCTGACGGGCTCCGTTGTGGTTGGAGTCTCTTTCGAGCCGAGCCGCACTAACTTCCCCTTTTTGAGCAGGAAGCGCTGATCGCGCCAGGAGATGGCGTCGGAGGCGTAGCTCCACGCCCAGACAGCGAGGGCGAGGAGGTCGCGCGGCAACAGGAGCCAGAGGTCGCGCAGGACCTGGCGATCGCGGAGAATGCCGACGCCGACTCCCAGGGCGAGGGACACGCGGAACAGCAGGGCGAGGGTGAAGAGCGCGAAGGCGGGAAGGCTGAGCCCTGAGGCGATGAGGTTGAGGAAGGCCCAGGCGAGTCCATAGGAAAAGACCAGGCCTGCGTAGCCGCCGCGGCGCGCCTCGCGCATGGTGCGAGCCCAACGCAGCTGGTGATGCAGGTAGCCGGAGAGATTCCAGGGATGGATGGCGGTCTCGACGATTTCATCACTGAGCTCGACGCGGAAACCAGCGGCTGCGATGCGCGCGCCGAGCTCGTAGTCGTCGGCGAGATATTCGGTGAGGGGAACGAGACCGCCGGGCGGAGGGAAGGCGGCATCGAGTGCGGGGCGGGAGACGGCGAGGGTGGAACCGAGGCCGAAGTGGAGGCCGCGGTCGAGGAAGCGCGCCGTGAGGACGCCGGGGGCGAAATCGGTGGCGATGCCGAGGGCTTCCATCTTCGAGCCGAGGGTTTGATGGGTGATGCCGCGATAGAGCGCGGTGACGAGGCCGATGGGCGGCTGGGTTTGGTTGGGCACGAAGGGCGCGAGGATGTGGGTGAGGTAGTTAGGACCGACGCGGATGTCGGCGTCATTAATGATGAGGTCGTCGTAGCGGGCGTGTTGCGCAAGCTGCGCGAGGTTGCTGACTTTGCCGTTGGGGCCGAGGACGTCGGGGCAGAGGATGAGCTGGATGGCGCGATCGGGGAAATCGGCCTGGAGCTGGCGGACGATGGCGCAGGCGGGATCGTCGAGCGAGGAGACGCCGAAGAGGAGTTCGTATGGACCGGAGTAGTTTTGGCGGCAGTGGCTGGCGAAGGCTTCGGACATGCCGGGATCGACGCCGTAGATGGGCTTGAGGATGCTGACGGGCGGGGCAAAGTCGGGAGCAGGGAAGCGCGGGCGGCGCAGAAAAGCGCGGGCGCTCCAGAGGGCGATGAGGTAGTAGGCAAATCCGGCGAGGGTGAGCAGAGTGGTGAGGCCGGCGATGAGGGTCGAGAACATCGGTGCGGCGTCCTTCACTCCCCGAGGATAGGCATGTCGAGCGGCGGCTGGGCGAGCCAGCCGGCGTGGCTGACGCGATCGAGGGCGCGCCGCAACGACGACGCGGCGCAGGGTTCGACGGTGACGACGAAGGGGAGATTGCCTTTCTCGTAGCCGGGGCGCTGGAAGAGGGCGTCGATGTTGATTTTTTCTGAGGCGAGGGCGCCGGCGATTTCGGCGACGATGCCAGGGCGATCTTTCACGACGAAGCGGATGTAGTGGCGGAGCTGGAATTCGCCACTGACAAGCGCGGCGCGGCTGGGCAGGTCGGCGGCGCGGGATCCGTGGGCGAGCGAGATAAGGTCGGAGACGACGGCGACGGCGGTGGGATTGCCGCCTGCTCCGTGGCCGGAGAAAACTACGTCGCCGCCATACTGGCCGCTGACGAGGACCATATTTTCTGTGCTGCGCGACCAGGCAAAGGGCGAGCGCAACGGGACGAGCATGGGACCGACGGCGGCGGCGACTCCGTCAGGGCGGAGCTCGGCTTTGGAAATCTGGCGGATGGTGCAGTTGAGGTCGTGCGCGTAGACGAGGTCGACGGCATCGACGGCGGTGATGGAGCGGCAGGCGACCGATTCGACATCAATGCCGGCGCGGAGCGCGATGCGGGAGAGGATGACCAGCTTGGCGCGGGCGTCGTAGCCGTCCACGTCTTCGCTGGGATCGGCTTCGGCGTAGCCAAGCTTCTGCGCGTCCTCGAGAACGTCGGCGAAGGCTGCGCCTGCTTCCATGCGGCTGAGAATGTAGTTGCAGGTGCCGTTGAGAATGGCTTCGATGCGGGTGATGCGATCGCCGGCAAGTCCCTGTTGCAGGCCGGGAATGACGGGAATGCCTCCGGCGACGGCTGCTCCATAGAGAAGGTGCGCGCCTTTGGAGCGGGCGAGGCGATCGAGCTCGATGCCATCTTTGGCGATGAGTTTTTTGTTGCCGGTGACGGCGGATTTCCCGGCTTCGAGAGCGCTGCGCACCCAGGAGCCTGCGGGTTCGAGGCCGCCCACCAGCTCGACAATGACGTCGACGTTGGAATGGAGGACTTCGTCGAAGTCCTCGGTCCAGACCACGGTGGAGGGGACCCAGGCGGCTTTTTTGCGGGCCACGCCGCGGTTGAAGACATGCGAGAGCTCGAGGCCGTCGGGTTTCAGGTCGCAGAGAATGCGCGCGACGGAGCTGCCCACGGTGCCGAATCCCAGGAGGGCGACTTTCATGAATACAGGGTACAGGGTGCAGGGTACAGGGGGCAGGGAGAGGCGAGCGAACTGCGAGGGGAAGGCGAGTGAGAAACGAGGGAAAGGCGAGTGAAAGACGAGCGAAAGACGAGTGGAAGGCCAGCGAGAATCTGTTAGCGAGAGACGTTTAGCGAAGTACGTTTAGCGAAGTACGACGGAACGCCGAGCGAGAAGCGAGAGAACTGCCAGCGAGAACCTGTTAGCGAAGAACGTTTAGCGAGGGGCGGCTGGCGGGAAGATTCTACAATCAAGTTTTGATCCGCGGGAGATGCGCTTGGGAATTTTTCGAAAGAAGCTGAAGCAGGAACACAAGGTGATGCTGCAGGCGGAGCGGGCCGGGGGCGCGATGCTGCCGGAGTATCACCGCGCGACGCCGGAGTGTCCGCATCCGGAGCAGTGGAGCATGTACGACTCGATGACGGCGGAAGTGGAGGTGCTGGAGTTTCTGGCCACGCTGGTGACGACCGTCAAACCGAATTTGATTGTGGAGACGGGGGCGTTTCTCGGTGCCAGTTCGATTTGGATGGCACGGGGATTGAAGAGGAACGGATTCGGGAAAATTGTGAGCTGCGAATTTGACCCTCAGGTTTTTGCGGCGGCACAGCAAAGGATTACGGCTTCGGGGGTGGCGGAGTGGATCGACCTGCGGAATGTTTCCAGCCTCGAAATGGAGGTCAAGCGGGACGATCGATCTGTTTTTCAGCGACAGCGAGCTGACGATCCGCGAGCAGGAGGTGCGGCGGTTTCTGCCGCAGATCGGGCCTAACGGACTGGTGCTGATGCATGACGCGAGCTCGCATCCGGGAATGATTCGCGAGGCGGCGCTGCGGCTGGAGGCGGAGGGGCTGCTTTCAGTGGTCCTGCTCCCGACGCCGCGCGGGCTGGTGGTGGCGCAGAAGCGGGCGGGACGGAAATAATCCGGGGCTTCAGAAATTCCAGACGAATCCGGTGGAGACTTTGGCGAAGTAGTTGGGCAAGTGGTGGACTTCCTCGACGTAGGTAAGGGTAGAGACGATGGCGAGGCCGGGGTTGAAATTGGCGTACTGAAAATCGGCCTGGGCGCGGAAGGCGAAGCGCTTCGAGAGGCGCGTATCGAGGCCGCCGCCCGTGATGGCGGAAAACGAGGCGGTCTGGCCGGGGACATTGTTGGGGAGCCAGTTCCGGTTCATGCTGCCGGTGCCGAACAGGCCTTCGACGAAGCCGGTTTCCCGGCCGAAGCGGCGGTTGAACTGGCCGCCGGCCATGATGAAGACGGGATGCTGCGGCGCTCCCTGGTTCGTTCCAGAATAGCCGGAGACATCGAGCTTGAAGCGGACGCCGTGCCAGCGCAGGGCGGCAAAGGCTGCGTCCCATCCATTGAGCGGCTGGCGGGCGCCGGGGACTCCATCGATGGAGTTGGAGAGCCAGCTGTAGTTGCCCGAGAGCTGGTAGAGCGAATATTGGTCGGCCTGGGCGTGGAGGGTCGGCACCAGAAACAACAGCGGAATCAGCCGGAGCAGGCGAGCCAGGGTGGAGGGCATCGGAATCGTGCCCTCCATCCTAATGGGTGATGGAGCGGTTGGGAATGGAGGGTTAGGCGCTCGCTCTTGCGGTTCTGGGACGGACGCGGAATTTCTTGGTGGTGATGTGGAGGGTCCGCTCCATTTTGCGCAGGGCGTGGGTTTCGTCGGGGGCGGCGAAGGTGGAGGCGACTCCACGAGCCGAGGCGCGGCCGGTGCGGCCGACGCGATGCACGAAGTCTTCGGCTTCCTTGGGCATGTCGAAGTTGACGACATGCGCGACGTCGGCGACATCGATGCCACGAGCAGCGACGTCGGTAGCGACGAGGATGCGATGACGTCCGTTAGCAAAGCTGGCCAGGGCGGCGTTGCGCTGCGACTGCGAGCGGTCGCCGTGAATCTGCGTGGCGGAGTGGCCGGAGCGGACGAGTCGACGGGCGACGCGGTCGGCTCCATGCTTGGTGCGCACGAAGACGAGGAAGCTGCCGTCGCTGGAGCCGAGCAGATGCTCGAGGAGCTCCTGCTTCTTGTCGGTCGGGACTTCGAAGGATTGCAACTCGACGTTGGGCGAGGGCTTGAGGACCGAGCCGATTTCGATGCGGACCGGATTTTTCAAGTAGTCGCGGGCAACGTCACGGATCTCCGGACTGAGCGTGGCCGAGTAGCAGAGGGTCTGGCGATCGGCGGGCAGAGCGGCGGCGATACGGCGAATGGCGGGCTTGAAACCCATGTCAAGCATGCGGTCGACTTCGTCGAGGACCAGGATTTTGATGCCGCTGAGGTTGACCAGCTTGCGGTCGAGGTAGTCTTCGAGGCGGCCGGGCGTGGCGACGATGAGACGCGCGCCGCGGCGGATGGCTTCGAGCTGTGGGCCTTCGGCGAGTCCGCCACAAACCAGCGCCGCGGTGCCTTTGCTTTGGGTGAGATGGCGGTAGTGTTCGAGGACCTGCATGGCGAGTTCACGCGTGGGCAGGAGGACGAGGGCGGTTGCGCCTTTGGCAGCTTTCGGCATGCGCTCGACGAGCGGGATGAGGAAGCTGAGGGTTTTGCCGGTGCCGGTTTGGGCGGTGGCGATGACGTCGCGGCCTTCCATGGCGGGCGGAATGGCTCCGGCCTGGACCGGGGTGGGGGTGATGAAGTTGGCGGCGGCAATCTGCTGTTGCAGAGCCGGCGAAAGGTTGAGTTCAGAAAAGAGTTTCAATTGATCCTTGCTCGGGCTGGTTCGGGATTCCCTCTGGGCTGGTTTCGACCAGCCGATTTCATCCAGGGATCCAGCGAGTTGGCCGGAGAGTGTTCCTGAGCGGCTCGGCTTATGGGCAGAGCTGCGGCAGGAGATTTGTTTTCTATGCAGGGAAAATCAGGGGGGCGCATACGAAGCGCCGATTCAGGATTTGACCCACACTCATTGTTTCGGCTGGAATGCGCCCCGGCATGAGCCTGGGGGCGCGGCAGCCTGGCCTGGTCCACCTGGACACACGACCATCACGCTGAGAGGGCTTGGGGGGATTACGGGAGGACGGTCTTGCGGATGAAGGCGAGAACGGCTCACAACCAAACAACTGAGCGTGAATCCATTGTAGCAGAAGGCGTTTAGCGAAGGACGTTTAGCGAAAAGCGCTTAGCGGAAGGCTTTTAGCATGAGACGTTTAGCGATGCGAGAAACGAGCGAAAATCGAGAGAACTGCGAGCGAACTGCGAGTGAGAGGCGAGCAAAAAGCGCTTAGCGGGAGGCGTTTAGCGGAAGGCTTTTAGCATGAGACGTTTAGCGAAGGCGAGCGAACGGCGAGAGAACTGCGAATGAGAGACGAGAGAAGTGCGAGCGAAAGACGAGCGAGAAGCCTTCAGTTGGCGAGTTTGATGGCGGCGAGGGTGCGGATCGAGGGGAGATCGCGGGGGTTTTTGACGCGGAGGCGGACGCCATAGCCCTCCGCATAGTGGGGCGCGTCCTGGAGGGCGGTGGCGGCGGCTTTGGGGAGGTGGGCGTGGCGGGCCGCGTTCATGGCTTTGTCGCCGAGGACGAAGGAGACCTGGAAGGATCCGGCGCAGGGGCCGAGGTAGACGATGTTGCGGGCCTTTTGTTTGAGGCGGAGGGACCAGCCGTATTTCGCGGCGTTGAAGGATTTCCATTCCTGGCCGGTGACGCAGTGTTCCCGCGCCAGCCAGTCAATGAACTGGGTCCAGGCGTCGGCGGAGGGGCCGAGGGCGGCGAGGATTTCCGGTTCTGAAGGCTGCTGCGGGTGGCCGATGAAGGCGTTGGACGATTGCATGAGGTACCTCCGATGAGGGCGGGTGCAGGAGGCCGTGGGCGGGAGGTTGAGTGCAGGGCTTTCCTGCTGGAGGAGGGAACGGACGATTGTACGCCTGGGGCGAGTATGAGAGGCGGGGATGACTCACGCGTTCGCGGACTCACAGCGGGCCACACAGGTAACGGCGAAATTAATTGGCGGAGCAGGAGTCGGTTCTTGTTCCTGAGATGGCGATGCCATACTGGTCGGCTCCGCCGAGGCGCGAGCCGTCCGCCGCGAGCGCGACCCTATCGGTCGGCAGGTCAGAGCCGGTGAGGACGTAGGCTCCGGGGGATCCTGCCACGGCTTGCCAGGTACCGTGCCACTTCAGATTCGACGATGCGACCGAGTATGTGCCGTTCGTGTTGATGGTCACGGTGAGGACGCCGTCCCAGTTCCAGGTTCCGACGAGGCCGCTGGTCCCGGTGAGGCGCGTGGCCGCATCGACACCTCCGTACTGATTGCCTCCACTCAGCGAGCGCTGGTCCGCCGCGATCGAGTCTTTCGAGATGACCGGTTGCGGCCAGGTGATCGTGTAGAGACGCTGAGCCGCATTGACCAACTGCCACTTGGCGGTGAAGGGCCCGGCGACCGCGGTGTGGTTCGGCTCCACAGTGACGGACGCCCCGTTGAACCATTGATAACAGTCGACTATGGCCAGGTCGCCGGGACCAGGGAACAAGGGCGGCGGCGGCGCCGGGAGAGCCGGGTTATCGCTCGCGCATGACTGGCCTGGGGGCCAGCTCTTGCCTTTGTCTTTCACAGATGGTCATCGCACTGGTGCCGGCTTTGGCGCGATTCGCATCCCAGGAAGCGCCCCAGGTCCTGTCAGGGAGACTGACGGCGACCGCGACGCAAGAATTCACTCCCCACATCACGACCTTGCAATCGGAGGCGCGCGTGCGGCAGTTGGTGAGGGCGAGCTGTTCGGCGATGCTTTGCGAGGTCTGGCCGTGCGAGGTTCCCGAGACCATGGTGGTGGGGGAGAGCGCGATGGCCGTATAGCGATCGACTGGGGTGTTGGTGGCGGCTCGGTTTCCTCACGTCAGTATTGCCGCGCTGTCTAATGCACCGCTGGGCGGGTAGTCCTGGAGGCGGGATTCGTTGGTGATCTGGGCGGAGGCGCGGCGAGCGGTCACTATGCACGCCGCGGCCGCACAACGAGGCGACGGCGGAATGCAGTAGCCTGGCGGTGGTGCGCGGGATATTGTGGCGGGCACGTGGGAAGATACCCCTCGTGGTGGAAAGGTGAGTTATTCCGCGAGGCGGAGGCTGGGGCTCTTCGTCGCGGAGGACGGCGGCATCCGGTAAACGAGGACGAGGCGCAGGCGGCGTCCCAGAACCGAGGCAGCTCGTTCGACGGTGTCGAGCTAGACCTTGCGTTTTCCTGGTCGAGCAGCCGCTCAGGTGGGCGCGCTGGTTCCCATGCGGCGCGCCATTTCGGTTTTGGTGAGGGATTTTCCTGCATGGCCTTCTGGATCTGCCAGGCCAGAATTCGTTTCACCGCGTAGTTGGTCGCATCCTCGTGGATCCCTTCTTCTTTGAGGAAGTCCTCGAGGGACGAGCCGATATGCGGATTCTTCTTCACAGGTTCACCTCTTTCTGTCGTTTGCGGGCCAGGTCCAGTTCGGCCTCGGGAGTCTTCTGCGTTTTTTTGATGAAGCCGTGGAGCAGGACATGCGCCCAGGGTTGGGCAGAAAGGAGCGGGCAATGCGATTCCCGGCGAGAGTGCTGCGCGCTTCCCAAAGTCCGCCTCCGAGTGGCCTGCATAAAGGCATTCCTATCGGCCAGCCCATTTCCACCAGGAACTTCTCGCCCGGCTGTAGCGATCAGCAGGGGCAAGCTCTTGACCGATTATCCGAATGCCATTGAGATCCGCCCCTGCGGATGTGGATGAGGGTGGATCGCGGGATGGGGATCGGCGTCATTTGTTTATCCGGCAGGATGCGAATTTCGGTGTCTGTGACGGTTACTATTTGACCGGAATGACAGGTCTGGCCCTGCTCGATGAACGTAAAGGTGGCGTGTTGGGGCAACCGTTTGACGAGTAGCCAGGGGCTCGGAAGCGTCTGGCAGTGGAGGGTCAACGGGAAGACGAGAGTTAGGGTGGTTATGAAACGCTTGCAATGACTCGTCATAAGGAAGAACTGAGTTTAAGGGACTAGCTGCGCGCGCGCACGTTCGGCGAGGGGACGCGAACTTCGGCTGTGCAGCCGTGAGAGTTGGGGCGGGTGCGATTCGAGGGCGGTGTCGTGGGTTTCGACGATCGGGAGAGTTACGGCGCGGTAGGAACGGGCTGGGCGCTGCGTTGGCCGGCTTGGCGGGCGACTTTCGCCTGGTGCTTGCGGACGTAGTGGGCGGCGAGGTCGGGATAGAACTCGCGGACGGAGGAGAAGGCGACGTCACGCATGACGGAGTAGCCGAACTTGGTGGCGAGGACGCCGAAGGTCGCGGCGCTGGGCGGGTAGTAGTAGCGGGAAACGTACTGGGTGACGGCTTTGCCGCCGAGTCCGGCAAAGTTGGGCGTTTTTCTGCCGCCATAGGTGCGGGCAACGGCCTCCTGGCTGATGATGTAGAGCGGGCGGATGATAGATGCTGTGGCCGGCGCCGAGGGCGTAGTAGCGGGTGTCTTCGCGCAGGAGGGTGGGCAGCAGCCAGGCGGAGAGATAAGTGTTGTCGGTCTTATCGAGGAAGCCGCGCCAGGTGTAGGCGTAGAAGCCGCCCATCCCTTTGCCGAGGGCGGGATGTTCGTCGAAAGCTTCGGCGGTGAGGGAGGTGAGACCGAGAAAGATGAAGGAGGAATAATCGATGGCCTGGTGGGTGGCGACGGTGAAGTTGTATTTCCAGCCGGGCGGGTGGGTCTGGAATCCGCCGGAGACGGTGCGGAAATTGGGCATGAAGCCGAGGATGCGCTGGGGCTCGCGGCGTTCGAGGGGGATGAGATTGCCGTTGGCGTCGACAGGGTCTTTGGGGCGGGGTTTGGGGGTGGTGTCTGGCGGGGCGGCGGCGGCCGGCCTGGTTCGGAGAGGCGCTGCGGTCTGATCGCCGAGCTGAGCGCGGGGCAGCGTTGGGCCGTGTTTCGGGCCGGGAGCGCTGGCCGGGCGGGGCGCGTCCGGCAGGGACTGGGCATGGCTGGGAGCGGCAAGGCCGAGACAGAAACCCAGGCAGATGAGAACGACGACACGACGCAAACACACCATCCTTAGAGCAGGGGACGAACCGCCAACAGCAATGGATGTCTGGGGCTTGCCTCATTAGAACAGTAAAGGGCGAAAAGAGTTTCAGATTTCCGGCTGGTCCGGGCTAAATCCTGGCCTTTTCGGCAATGGGGATGCGGACTTCGGCGATGCAGCCCTGGTGGTTGGGGCGGTTGCGGAGTTCGATGGCTCCGCCGTGGGCTTCGACGATCTGGCGGGCGAGGGCGAGGCCGACTCCGGAGCCGGATTTCTTCGTCGTGTAGAGCGGGACGAAGAGGTTGTCGGGATTGGCGAGGCCGGGGCCGTTGTCTTCGATCTGGATGGCGACGAGGTCGGCTTCTTCGAGGGCGCGGATGGTGACCTGGGGAGTGCAGGGGGCGCTGGTCGAAACACCGGATCGTTCCCTGACAGGAATGTCTGTTTCCTTTTGATCTGTGGCAGTCCGGGCTGGAGCGCCGGGCTCCGAGGATCGGCTCGGTGGAGGGAAAGCAGATCCCTCGGCTGCGCTCGGGATGACAATTTCAGTTTGGACTGGCGCGCCGACAGGTTCGGGTTCTTCTTCGACGCAGGTGAGGGCGGATTCGACGGCGTTGCGGACGAGGTTGATGAGGAGCTGTTCGATCTGGTCGGCGTCAGCGAGGAGATCGACGTCGGGGGCGGCGAGGAGGCGGACGTCGAGACGGATTTCAAGAGAGACGACGCGCTCGAGCAGGGGAAGCAGCGGGACGCGCTTGAGGATGGGCGCGGGAAGCTGAGCGAGCTGACGGTAGGCCTGGACGAATCGGTTGAGAGACTCGGCGCGGTTTTCGATGACGGAGAGGCCGCGCTGCAGATCGCGCTGGAGAACGGAGACGGCGGGAGGTTGTGGCGGGGGAGTTGGTGTGGGCGCGGGGCTGGCGGCGGGGGTGGGTTCCGATCCGTTGGTTGATTTGGGGAGGATGCGCGAGCGGAGGCTGCCGGCGATCGACTTAATCGGCGTGAGGGAGTTGGAAATTTCGTGGCCGATGACGCGGATGAGACGACGCCAGGCGAGGCGTTCTTCTTCGCGGAGGGCGGCGCTGACGTCGGAGAGCACGACGAGCGTGTGCGGGACGCCGCGCTGGCGGAAGGTGGAGCGGCGGATCATCCAGCGCTGGGGCTGGCTGGGGTCGGAGCGGCGGGAGCTCGAAAAACTGGCGCGGGGGAGCTCGAGCTGGACGGCGGCTTCGCTGGGCTCGTCGAGAAGGCCGGTGAGGTCGAGGTCGGTGATGGATTTGCCGAGGTCGCGCGCGGGGAGGAGGGCGAAGACGCGCTCGGCAGCGGGATTGAGGAGGCGGAGGCGTGCGTCCTGATCGAAGGCGAGGACGGGGGCGTCCATTTCGGCGATGACGCGGCGGAGGAGGGCGACAGCTTCGAGCGCGCCGACGCGCTGGGCCTGGAGGGTGTCAGCGAGGGCGTTGATTTCGAGGGAAAGCTGGCCGACGGAGTCGTCGCGATTGGCGCCACGCGCGCGGAAGGAGTAGTCCTCCTCGCGGAGGGCGGCAACGACGTTGGCGAGGGTCTGGACGGGGCGGATGGCTTCTTCAATGAAGGCGGCGAAGACGAGGAGCAGGACGAGAAGCAGGATGCCCAGGGTGGCGAGCATCGGTCCGGTGGTGACGTGAAGCAGGGCGAGGACGGCGGTCGAGAGGCCGAGGAGAATGAGCGCGCCGACGGTGCAGAAGATGCGGAGACGCGCCTCAAAGGAGATGCTTTGGCGTTTGGGTTTGCGTCGCTGGGGGTGGTTCGCCATGGGTTCAGTGATCAGTGATCAGTGAACAGCGAGCGGGGCATGGAGCGCAACGGGAACGGAGATGCGGGGCTGGGTGTGTGAGGCAAAAGGGGTTGGGGGTTGCGGGTCTTGGCTGTGGTTTTCCAAAATGGCACGGGCAACAGTACCGAAGTGCTGGGAGGAACCATTGAGTCGTTGCGAAGCGGGCGCCAGAGGCCGAGGCTTCTTGCTGTGGGGTGAACCTGGCTGGGAGGGCGGCGGGGTGCTGGGTTTGTCGTTCGGGGTGAGGGTGAGGGTGAGAGGGCGCGCTGTGGGGTGAACCTGGCCGGGAGAATGCGGGTGTTGGGTTTGTTGTTCGGGGATGAGGGTGAGAGGCCGCGCTAGATGCCATATTTTTCCATCCGCCGGTAGAGGGCCCCGCGGCTGAGTCCGAGGGCTTCTGCCGCCTGACTCACGTTGCCGTTGCAGCGCGAGAGGGCTTTGCGGATGAGAATACTCTCCACGGACTCGAGACTCATTTCTTCCAGCGCCTGGGTGGAGACGCGCGCCGGGGAGAGGCCGAGGTCGGAGACTTCGATGATGTCCTCGCGGGACATGAGGACGGCGCGCTCGATGGTGTGGTCAAGCTCGCGGACGTTGCCGGGCCAGGCGTAGTGCAGCATCAGCTGGAGCGCGGCGGGGTCGATGCCCTGCACCTGCTTGCGGTAGCGCTGCGCGTAGCGGGAGAGAAAATGCGCGGCGAGGGGCGGAATATCTTCGCGGCGCTCGCGCAGGGGCGGGAGGTGAATCTCGACGGTGTTGAGGCGGAAGAGGAGGTCGGCGCGGAAACGCTGGGCTTCGACTTCGGCGCGGATGTCGGCGTTGGTGGCCGAGAGGATGCGGACATTGACGTGGCGGGTTTTCGAGGAGCCGACGCGCTCCATCTCGCCGGTTTCCAGCACGCGCAGCAGCTTGGCCTGCTGGCGCATCGGCACGTTGGCGATTTCGTCGAGGAAAAGCGTGCCGCCTTCAGCGAGCTCGAAGCGGCCGATGCGCTCGGTGCGGGCGTCAGTAAATGCACCTTTGACATGACCGAAGAGCTCAGACTCGAAGGTACCTTCAGGGAGCGCGCCGGTGTTGACGGCGACCATAGAGCGGGAGGCGCGCGACGAGAGAGCGTGGAGGGTCTGCGCGACGATTTCTTTTCCTGTCCCGTGCTCGCCGGTGATGAGCACGCTGGCGTCGGAGGGTCCGATGCGCGCGATGGTGGCGAGGACCGGCTGCATAGCGGGCGCGGTGGCGATCATCTCCGGCAGGCCCTGGGTGCGGAGGAGGCGATTCTCAGCTTCGAGGCGCTGGGCGCGGCGGACGGCGTTGTTGAGGTCGATCTGGGTGCGCAGGATGGTGAGCAGGCGGGCGTTGTCCCAGGGTTTCTGGATGAAGTCGTTGGCGCCGCGGCGCATGGCTTCGACGGCGAGCTCGACGTTGGCCCAGGCAGTCATGATGATGACGGGGAGCTGGGACTCGTGGGAGCGAATCTGGGTGAGGAGGTCGAGGCCTTCGCGGCCGGAGGTGGTGTCGCGGGTGTAATTCAGGTCGAGGAGAAGAGCATCGAAGGTGCCGGACTTGAGCGCGTCGATGACCATGTACGGCGAGGTGGCTTTTTCGATGCGATAGCCTTCGGGTTCGAGGAGGAGCTCGAGAGCGTCGAGGATGTGGGGCTGATCGTCGGCGATCAGGACCAGGGGCGCGAGGGGGCTGGTGGAGGTTTCGGTGGGAACGGGTTGGGCGGCGGTGGACATGGAAAAGCAGCGGACAGTGGATAGCGGATAGCGGATAGCGTTCAGGAAAAGCCAGCGAGAAGCTATTAGCGAGAACCTTTTAGCAAACAGCGTTTAGCGAAAAGCTATTAGCAAAAGACGCTTACCGAAAAGCGATTAGCCAAAACTGTCAGCAAATACCAACTGGAGCCTGGGCCTTCATTATTATGGGCCGCGTTATGGGCCGTGGGTGACGATGCCGGATTTTGCGTCGTCGATGGAGACATTCATGCGGTTAAGGGTGTCGCCGATGGCGCGGTCGATGTCGACTTTGCGTTTTTCGTAGTTGCTCTTGGCGGCGTCGAGAGCCGATTCGGCGATGGCGAGGGCGTTTTCGGCGACCAGGGTATCGACACTGGATTTTGCGCCGAGCGTCTGCTCCTGTTTGGTGATGTCGAAGGTGCGCTGGGCGAGGTCGCGGGACTTCTGCGCGGCGTCCACCTGAGCCTCGGCCTGTTCGAGAGCGAACTGCGAGTTGCGGACGTCAAAGCGGATGTTCTTCTGCTGCTGCACCGAGGTGATCTGGCTCTGGCGGTACTGCAGCACTTCCTGGAACTGATTGGCTTTCACGGTGCGGTTGCGCAGGTTGATGGAAAGGGTCATCCCGACCTGGTACTCCGGCGAGGAGTAGTTGAACGTGTTCTGGAGCATCTGCGGGAAGCCGGTGGGAAGGGTGGTGGCGCACTCCGCACCGAGATCGCAAAAAGGATTCGCGGGGCCGGCGGTACCTGCGCCGGAATAGTAGCCGTACATGTTGAGGTTGGGCAGCAGTTCACTGTTGATGTCCTTGAGGGCCTGCTTCTGGACATCGGCCTGCAACTGGTAGATTCCGACTTCGGGACGGTTCTTTTCGGCCTCAGAAATCAGGTCGTCCGTCGTCTTGGTGGCGTTGGGATCGGGCTGGCCGAGGAGATCGAGAGGGACGACAGGCATCTCGTCAATGGCGGGATCGTCGACTTTGGTGAGCTGGTTCTTCATCAGCAACTCATTCAGCCGCAGGGCGGCGCGGGCGACGGTGAGGTTGCCTTCGGCGGTGGCCACTGCGGACTGATCGGTCATGACCTGCAGGGCGGGGATGGCCTTGAGGTCGAGCTGCTTCTGATCGTCGGAAAGAGTCTGGTTGGCGAAGCCGAGGGCGCGCTCCTTGATCAGCTCATCCTGATAGGAATCGACGAGATCCCAGTAGATATTTTCGGTCTGGGTGACGGTGGCAATGACTTGCTGCTTAAAGACGAGGTCGGTGATCTGGGCGTTGCGTTTGGCGATGCGGATGTAGCGCTCGTTGGAGGAGAAGCCGAATCCGGCGAGCAGGGGCTGGGCGATTTGCACCGCAAAATTCGAATACAGATCGGGATTGATCGCGTTGTACGGCGAGTTGCTGGTGACACGCTCGCCGAGGTAATTGACCTGTACGTTGGTGCCGAGGGCAAAGGACTGGTTGTAAGTCGACAGAACCTTAATGGTGTTGGTTTTGAGAATCGGCACGCCGACCAGAAACTGGTTGGCCTCCTGAACAACGGTGTGATCGACGTAGCCCTGGAAGGTCAGGGAGGGATCGAAGGAAGGGACATTGGCTCCAGCTCCCAGGGTGGAGGTGACAATGCCGCCCGCGCCAGCAGCCGCGGAGGCGCCCCCTCCACCACCGCCGCCGGAGGAACCACTAAAGCCTCCCTGGGTGGACTGTGTGACGCTGGCGTTCACGCCCTGGGCGGGGCTGCCCGCCTTGGTGCGGAGGATATCTGTCTGCGCGAGAGGCGCGTAGTAACGGGCGTAGGCGATGTCGAGGTTGTTTTCCAGCGCGAGAGCAATGGCGTCCTGGAGAGTGATGTAGAGCTTGCCTTCGCGGATCAGGTTTTCCAGGCGGGGCGAGTTGTGGAGGTCCAGCTCGGGTGCCTTGCTCGGCGTGTAGGGGAAGAGTGGATTGTGATGCGACTTGGGCATCTCAACATGGAACGGCTGCTGCGGTCCGATGGACTGGAGCTGAATCTGCTGGGCCTGCTGGGCAAGGGTGGGAGTGGGCGCGGGTGCCGGCGTGGTAGCCGGAGTTGGCGCAACGGGCGTGGATTGATCCGTTGCCGGAGGAGGCTGCGGCGTCGCGGGATTTTGCGCGACGAGCGGCGCAGCGAAGAAGCCACAAAGAGCGAGAGCGGAAGCCGAGAGACGCCGATGCCACGGGGAGCCGGTCACGATGCGGTGACCTCCACGCCGAGGTTCGGATTAGAGGAGTCGGCGGTCATCCAGCCGTCACGCAGCTCGATGACGCGGGAGCCGTAGCCGGCGTTGACTTCAGAGTGGGTGACCTGAACGATGGTGGTGCCCTGCTGGTTCAGCTCCTTGAACAACTCCATGATCTCCTTTGCCTGGCTGGAATGCAGATTGCCGGTGGGCTCGTCGGCGAGGAGCAGCGCGGGTTTGTGAATGACGGCGCGCGCGACGCCGACCAGCTGTTGCTGTCCGCCGGAAAGCTGGGAAGGGAAGAGGTCTTTCTTGCCGACGATGCTGAAGCGGTCGAGGGTATCGGCGACCAGGCCCTGGCGCTGGGCGCGCGGCATATCCTTATAGGAGAGAGGGAGGTCGATGTTCTCCTGGACGGTGAGGTCGTCGAGCAGGTGGTAGCTCTGGAAGACCATGCCGATGGTGCGTTTGGCCAGGTCGGCGCGCTGGCGGCGATTCATGCGATGCGCGGCTTCATCCTTGAACCAGTACTCGCCCAGCCACTGATCGTCGAGCAGGGCAAGGACATTCAGCAGCGAGGATTTGCCCGCTCCGGAAGGTCCCATGATGGTGAGGAATTCGCCTTCTTTGATTTCAAGGTTGACGCGGCGGAGGACCCAGGTTTGTCCGGCGCCGGTTTTGTAACTGCGTTCGATATTTTTTAGCTGAATCATGGTCTTAGCCTGTAGGCGGTAGCCCGTAGCCTGTAGCGCCGCTGATTTCGCACACGAATCCTCTCGCGACCGGCTACGGGCTACTGGCTACCGGCTTCCTTACTTAACTTCGAGGACCTGCTCCAGCGACTCACCCTCGGCGACCACTTTGCCGTCGAAGAGGTGGATCTGGCGATCGGCATGGCGGGCGAAACGCGGATCGTGGGTCACCATGCAGATGGTTGCGCCCTCGCGATGCAGGTTCTGGAGCAGTTCCATCACCGCTTCGGCGTTGCGCGAGTCGAGGTTTCCGGTAGGCTCGTCAGCCAGCAGGATCGAAGGCGATCCGGCCAGGGCACGGGCCACAGCAACACGCTGCTGCTGACCGCCGGAGAGCTGCGATGGATAGTGGCGGATGCGATGGGCCATCGAAACGCGCTCGAGCGACTCCTGCACGCGCCGCTTGCGCTCGGTGGACGACATGCCGGAGCGATAGGTGAGCGGCAGCTCGACATTCTCGTAAACGGTGAGATCGCCGATGAGGTTGAAGCTCTGGAAGATGAAGCCGATCTCCTGATTGCGAATGCGCGAGCGCTGGGAGAAGTTGAGATTCTCGACGGAGTGGCTGTTGAGCGTGTAGCTGCCGCCGGTGGGGGTGTCGAGCAGGCCAATGATGGAAAGCAAGGTCGATTTGCCGCAGCCGGATGGGCCGGAGATCGCGACGTACTCGCCCTTATCGATCTTCATGTGGACGCCGGACAGCGCGTGGGTTTCGATCTCGTCGGTGTAGAAGACTTTGGTGAGGCCTTCGATTTCAATCAGCGCCTGAATGTTCTCCATCCTGCTCTCCTGCTCCTGAATTTGGGTCCCTGTGTCTGCTGGGGGAAATCTTTATTCGAGCCGCACTTTATCCGTTGCATCGTACCGCGACATATCGGACAGGATCACGCGATCCCCTTCGTTGAGGCCACTGAGAATCTGAATCTCGGTGGTCGAGGCCTTGCCCACCTGCACCTGCACCCGAGTGGCGGTTTTGCCGTTAGGGTCGATGCGGAACAGGCTGATGGTGCTGTTCTCGTTGCCGAACGCCGGGCGCCCCACGTACAGCACGTCCTTGAGGTGCGCGAGTTCGATGGTTCCGTCAACGCTCAGCCCCGGTACGGCGCCTGCCGGCAGGGCTCCATCGAGGGATACGTCAACAGTACGCGTTCCGTTCAATACGGAGGGATCGATTCTGGTCACGTGTCCGGGAACGATGCCGTTGTGGGTGTCAATTTCGGCGGCCTGGCCGAGCAGAATATCGTGCGCCTGGGTTTCGGCGATCTGGAGAGCAGCCTTGAGTTTGCTGGGATCCACGACCTCGGCGACGGAGGTTCCGGCGGTGACGTGCATGCCCACCGACATGGGCGTGGGCAGGGACTCGACGACGCCAGCGATGCCGGCCTTCACCTGCAGGTCATCTTTCTGTTTCTGATAGAGGCTCAGGAGGGCGCGAGCGGAATCGACTTTGGTTTCAGCCGAATCCAGCTGCACCTGGATGGCTTTCTGGTTGACGTCGAGCTGCTCGATGCTGATCTGGTGCTGAGCGGTGAGCTGCTCGGCGTTGTTCTTCGACAGATTGGCCTGGATGCCGCTGATGACGCCGAGACCGAGAAGCTTTTGGTCGGTGTTGGCCTGGAGCTCGGCCTGGCTGTATTGGGAATTCACCGCCGCCGCTGCGGACTTCTTATCCATGATGGCGGAATTGAGCGTGGCCTGGAGGCTCTTGTAGTCGGCCAGGGCCCCATCGAGAGCCAGCTTCTGGCTGACCAGTTGCTGCTCGAGCTGCGGGTCGGAGAGGTCCATCAGGATGGTGTCGGGCTTGACGATGGTGCCAGGGAGGACGCGAATGCGGACCACGGTAGCGTCGGTCTGCGCGGGAATGAGTTCGATGCTCTCTTCGCGGGGAACCAGGGTGCCGAGGCCGCGGACGTTGCGGGTAAAGTCGCCGCGCTTGACGGTTTCAGGCCAGATGACACTGGCGTCGACGCTGGGAACAGCGGGCTTGAGACGCATGACAGCCCAGGCGGCCGCGGTGACGCCCACTGCAACAATGGCCAGCACAATGATCTGCCGGCGGAGCTTCTTCTTCTTAATGTCGGGCCGAGAGATGTCCATTACGCAAGGATAATTGCATGTGCGGCACCATTCGAGGCTTAGTGGTAAACGGCGTATTCAGTGTGGTTTGCACCCTCCCCTGTTGAAAGACCAGAGGGGCGAAATGGTCGTTTGCGGAATAAGGTGTCCATTACCGGACACCGGCGGTGGCGGGTCGCGGAAGGAGGCCAGCGGAGCGAAGTTTCTCGTCGACGAGGGCTGCGATTTGCTGATGAACGACGTCGATGGGGCGGTCGCCTTCGATGACGACGACGCGGGCGGAGTCGCGGGCGGCGATCTCGCGGTATTTGTCGTAGACGCGGCGGTGGAAGAGCTCGTCCTCGCGCTCGAAGCGGGCTTCGTCGCCCTCGGGACTGGCGGTGCGGTCGTTGCGGCGGCGAGCGCGGTAGAGGGACTGGTCAAAATTGGTGAGAAGCAGGATGGTGAGGTCGGGATTGAGCCCACCGCACAGGATCTTGTGCATGCGCAGGATGGTTTCGCTGCCGAGTTGGCGGCCGCCGCCCTGATAGGCCTCACTGGAGTCGGTGAAGCGATCGCAGAGCACGATGTTGCCGCCGTGAAGCGCAGGCGCGATGACCTCGGCGATGCACTGGGCGCGCGCGGAGAACATGAGTCCCAGCTCAGTCATGGGATCGAGGCTCTCGGTTTTCGAATCGAGGAGCAGGGAGCGGATGCGATCGCCGACGTGGGTGCCTCCGGGCTGGCGGGTGACGGTGACGGCGAGACCCTGGGCTTCGAGGTGCGTGGCGAGTTTGCGGAGCTGCGTGGATTTGCCGGAGCCATCCAGGCCTTCGAAGGTGAGGAAGAAGCCACGCGCCATAACAGCAGGGTACAGGGTGGAGGGTGCAGGGTACAGGGTCTGCGAGTGGAGCTCGGGTTCCAGAGTTTGGAGTTTCGGGTTTAGAGTTGAGGGAACGGCGGCCATGATGAAGCTGAACGCGCGAAAACTGGCGGCGGTGGGCGGGGTGATTCTCCTGCTCGCGCTGGTGGTGCAGCCAACGGCTGCTGTCGGGTTCGCGCTGAGCCTGGTGCTGGCGCCGGTGACGTTGTTTGGGCTGGTGCTGACGCCGCGGTCGCTGTGGCCGGCGTTCGATTTGGAACGGGCCTTCGGCGTGCCGATTCTTGCGCGCGCGGCGCTGTTCCAGCGGCCTCCTCCCGTTTCCTTCCTGTAGTTCTCCTTTTCTAAATTGCGAACGTGATTGTGGCTTGGTGTGGCATTCCAGGCCTGCACGCGTCTGCACGGTGTTCTCTCTCCGAATACAGGAGGAGCAGGATGATCTTCGCTTTGCTGGTCAATGCGGGAGTGGTGATCTTCGTTGTGGGCGCCGCTGCGTCCCTGGTGAGGCAGCGCAGGAGGCGCAAGGCGCGGCTCGGTAAGGGCGAGCTGGTGGTGTCATCGCTGGCGGGGCTGGCGATGGGCGCGATGTTTCTCGGTTTGCAGGAGATTGTGCAGCCCCAGGCGCGGCACATGATCGTGGAGGAGATGAAAGAGGAGGCGACCAACGATGAAAACGGGGAACCGTTGGGAGGGAGGGCGTTCCACGAGGCGATGCGGCGGATTCGCCGCGGGGAGGAAGTGGATGAGGTGACGGTGCGAGTGGAAGGCGAAGCGCTACAATGATTACAACCGTTACAACGTGAGGCTTGTAAATGAAGAGGGCTACGCGGTCGATAGTGGTGAGCATGCGGCTCCCAGTGGAAAGTGGCCGGCGTTTGAAGCGTATGGCGAACCGGCATGGATGGACGGCCAGCGACACCAGTGCGCGGCTGGTGGAGGAGGGGCTGCGGCGTGCTGACTTCGCGCTGATCGATTTTCGCGATTCACCCGTGGGCAGGCAGGCCTATATCCAGGGCAGCACTCTGGCGGTGTGGGAAGTGATGATGATCGTGCGTGCCTATAAGGGAAACGCGAAGAAGGCGGCCGACCATCTGGAGTGGCCCGAGTTCAGAGTCCGCGCCGCGATGCACTACACCGAGGCATATCCGCGGGAGATCAACGAGGCTCTTGCCGAGAATGACGCGATGGACTTCGACGCGCTGAAGAAGATCCTCCCCGATCTCCAGGAATTGCGCGTGCCAAAGAGCATACGAAAAACAGGCTGATCGGGATCCGGTTCAGAGAGGCTCCACATGATCGGCTTAGTCCTTGATGAACATCTGTCGCCGAAAATCGCGGCGAGGTTGCGCGAGCTGGACCTGCAGGTCATTGTGCGTGCCATGAGCGAATGGGAGGGCGGTTTCTTTCTGGGGCGCCCGGATGCGGAAATCCTGGCAGAGGCCGCACGGCAACGACTCATCCTGGTGACGTACGACTGCAGGACGATTCCCCCTCTTCTCCAGTCGTGGCGAGAGCAGGGCCGCAGTCACGCCGGCATCATTTACGTTAGCCAGCGGACGGTGTCGTCGGACGACATTGGTTCGTTGGTGCGATCGCTCGCATGGGTTGTTCGTGAGTTCGGCGGGTCCGACTGGACCGATCGACAGGAGTTTCTGCGCTACGTGTGACCGCAACTCCACAATAGCCACGTGCCGACGATCAATAAGGCGGGCGAACTGCGTTTAGACTGAGGGTTCGCACTTTGCATCAGGAGGAATATGTATTTTCGCTCAGGCTCCGTTATGGGGCTGATGTTCGCTGCTGCACTTTCTTTACCCGCCCAGACTGCTTCCAACCCCATTCATCTCACCGTCGACCTGACGGAAGCGCCGCGCAAGATTCTCCACGCGCACATGACGATTCCGGTGAGTCCGGGTCCGCTGACGCTGCTGTATCCGAAGTGGATTCCGGGCGAGCACATGCCGGATGGGCCGATCGACAACCTGGCCGGGTTGTTCATCAGAACGCTGAACGGTCAGCAGCTCAACTGGGTGCGCGACGACGTGAACATGTACGCGATCCATCTGACGGTGCCGGAGGGAGTATCGGAGCTGGATGTGAAGGACGACTTTCTGGCGACGGCGGGAGCTACGGGATTTTCCGCCGGAGCATCTACGAGCGCGAACCTGGCGATGCTGAGTTGGAATGAACTGGTCCTGTATCCCGCGGGGCATAAGGATGACGCGGATATCTATGTAGAGCCGGCGGCGGTTCTGCCCCAGGGATGGCAGTACGGGACGGCGCTCCAGCCGGCGCCCATGGCCAGAGCTTGCGAGCCGAGCGGGTGCCCCGTAGTCTTCACGACCGTGTCGCTGGAGCGGCTGATCGATTCGCCGCTTCTGACGGGGAAGTATTTTGTGGAGATTCCGCTGGCTCCCGAGGTGACGCCGAAGCATTTCCTGGATATTGCGGCGGATGGGCCGGAGGATCTGAAGCTGACGCCGGAGACGATCAACGGCTACAGCAATCTGGTGCGGGAGACGGGTGCGCTGTATCAATCGCGGCACTACGAGAGCTATCACTTTCTGGTGACGGCCAGCGACCAGGTGGCGCATTTTGGGCTGGAGCATCACCAGTCGAGCGACGACCGCGTACCCGAGAGGACGTTTGTCGACGACAATTTCTTGTTGCTATCGGCGGACCTGCTGCCCCACGAATTTACGCACTCATGGAATGGGAAGTACCGGCGGCCGGCGGGGCTCGCAACCGGGAACTACGAAGACCCGATGAAGGGGAACCTGTTGTGGGTGTACGAGGGGTTGACGGATTATCTGGGCAATGTGCTGGCGGCGCGGAGCAAGATCGAAACCGCGGCGCAGTATCGCGATTATCTGGCGGCGACGGCGGCGTGGCTCGATTCCCGCCCGGGACGCACGTGGCGCGACCTGCAGGACACCGCGACGGCGGCGCAGATTTTGTACATGTATGGCGATTCTTCTCCGTGGGACAACTGGCGTCGGAATACGGACTACTACGCCGAAGGCGACCTGGTGTGGCTGGATGTGGATACGACGATTCGCAAGCTGACGAATGAGAAAAAGAGCCTGAACGATTTTCTGGCGAGCTTTGAGGGACTGGGCGGGAACACGCCTCCAAAGGTGGTTCCGTACACGTTTGACGACGTGGTGAAAGGGCTCAATGATGTGGTGGCGTACGACTGGGCGGGATTCCTGACGGAGAGGCTGACGTCGAAGTCACCGCATGCGCCGCTGGGCGGGATTGAAAACGGCGGGTACAAGCTGGTGTACACCGATCAGCCGAACGACATTACACAGGCGAGGATCACAACTTCAGGGGTGACCGAGGAGTGGTGGTCGATCGGGATCAACGTGAGCAACGATGGGCACATCGAGGATGTGCTGCTGGGGTCGGCGGCGGACCAGGCGAAGCTGGGGCCGGGGATGCAGATTGTCGCCGTCAACGGACGCCAGTACAGCGGGCAGCTGCTGAGCGATGCGATCCGCGACTCGAAAGGGAACTCGAATCCGATTGTGCTGATCGTGGTGAATACCGGGGTCTACAAGGTGCTGGGGCTCGATTACCACGACGGGCTGCGCTATCCGCATCTCGATCGGGTGGAAGGGACGCCGGATCGGCTGGACGACATTTTGAAGGGGATGACGGAAGCGCCGAAAAGTTAGCGAGGGACGAGTGAGAGGCGAGTGAAAAGCGAGGAGCAGCGAGCGAGAAGCTGTTAGCAACAAGCTTTTAGCGAAAAACTGCCAGCGAAAAGCGTTTAGCGAGGAACTTCCTCTTTGTCGCGGCCCTGGAGTGCACGGGGCCGCATTTCATTTGCCGTGGAGAAGAAGCGGAGGATGGTTTCCAGTTCCTGGTCGGAGAAGCCGGTCAGGACCTGCTCGAACTGTTTCTGGACCGAGTCGTAATTGGTGGTGACCTTCTTCTGCCGCGCGGGAACGATACCGACGAGCACGCTGCGGCGGTCGGACGGGTTCTGCGAGCGGCGCACGTAGCCCGCTTGTTCGAGGCGATCGAGGACGACGGTGACTCCACCGGAGGAGAGGCCGCTGCACTGGGCGAGGAAGCCGGGGGTCATGGGCCCGAGCAGTTCGAGCAGATTGAGAAACTGCATGTCGGTGGGGTGGAGGCCAAGTTTCCCCGAGACGCGCTGGCTAAACAGGCTGGAGCCGGCGATGAAAAGGCGGACCGCGCGGACCAGGGCAGGGAAGAGGCGGGCATGCTGTTTGCTTGACATGGCTCGTATGCTTATTATACAAGAAGCTTACTAACTAAGATACACGTCCAGTGAGATAACTCGAACGGCGGAGGAATCGCGATGGAAAAAGCATACAAGGGAATGGGCATGGAGGGCTCTGTAGCCCGGTGGTACGAGAAGACCACCCGCAAAGATTATGAGGAATACCGGCGGCTGGCGGCGCGCTTTGCGGCAGGGCTTCCGGAGGGCGGGGACGTGCTCGAAGTGGCGCCGGGACCGGGATTTCTCTCCGTCGAGATGGCAAAGACGGGGCGGCTGCGGGTGACGGGGCTGGACATCAGCAAGACGTTTGTCGAGATTGCGCGGCGGCATGCGGATGAGGTTGGCGTGCGCGTGGATTTCCAGAACGGCAACGCATCGCAGATGCCGTTTGCGGATGGCAGCTTCGATTTTCTGGTGTGCCGGGCGGCGTTCAAGAACTTTTCCGATCCAGTCGGCGCACTCAGGGAGATGCGGCGGGTACTGCGTCCAGGACGCAAAGGAGTGGTGATCGATCTGCGCCGCGACGTCTCCATGAAGGAGATCAACAAGTATGTCGAAGGACTGGACCTGCCGCGGATGAGCGCGCTGTTCACGAAGCTGACGTTTCGCTTCATGCTGTTGAAGCGGGCGTACACGCAGCAGGAATTCGAGGCAATGCTGCGCCAGGTTTCGTTCGCGAACACGCGGATTGACGCGAACGCAATTGGGATGGAAGTGTGGATGGAGAAGTAGAGCAGGGCGCAGAAAACAGCGAGCCAATTGCTGGCGAACGACGAGCAAAAGCGAGCGAGAGGCGGCGATCGGGGAGATCAGGCGGTTGCGGCGGCGGGCTCTTCCTGCTGCAGCAAGCGCAGAACGGACTCCGCGGCTTCCTGGCCGGTGCGGATGCAATCGGGGACGCCAATGCCCTGGTAGGCATTGCCGGCGAGGGCGAGGCCGGGCAGCGTGGCGACGGTATCGCGGACCATCTGCATGCGCTCCAGGTGGCCGACCCCGTATTGGGCCATAGCGTGGCGCGAACGGCAGATGCGGACGAAGTTCGGCGTTGCTCTGAGGCCCAGAATCTCGCCCAGCTCTTTCAGGACAATGCCGGTGAGGTGAGCGTCGGTTTCGTCAAGCAGGTGCTCGTTGCCGGAGCCGCCGAGGAAGCAGCGCAGGACGCCTTTGTCGGGTGGCGTGCGGCTGGCGAATTTCGCGTGAACGAAAGTGCAGGCGAGCATGCTGCGGCCTTCCTTGACGGGAACGAGAAAGCCGAAGCCCGGGGGAAGGTTGGCGAGGTCGGTCCGGTTGAATCCCAGGGTGACGGTGATGGACGAGCTGTACGGAACTCCGGCGAGAGCTTCGGCGAGCGGCGCGCTGATGGGGCGCAGCAGACTGGCGGAGGCCCACGCGGAGAGGGCGAGGATCACGCCGTCGAAGCGTTCCTGACCGAAGGCGGTTTCGATCAGCCAGCCCGTGTCCTGCGGGAGGTGCAGGCGCTCACGGCGCGCATCGTGCGCGGGGCGGGCGATGCAGTGGACCGGGGAGCTGAGGTGCATTGATCCAGGCTGCAGTTGGGCGGCGATGCCGTCGGTCATCAACCGCATGCCACCGCGCAACGTCGTAAAGAGGGAACGGGAAGCACCGGGGGCTCGCGGGGTTGCCGAAGGCGGCGCCGGAATTTTGCGGGCGGCGAGCATCGCGCGGGAGAGGCTGCGGTATTGCTGCTCCATGGTGACCATGCGGGGCAGAACGGCGCGCACGCTGAGCTGGGAAGCATCGCCGCCATAAACGCCTGACAGCAAGGGGGAGACGAGGCGGTCGACGGTTTCCTGGCCGAAGTGGCGGCGGGTCATCTCGGCGACTGACTCGTCCTGGATAGCAGGCTCGGGCGGGAAAAGATATTCGCGCGCCATGCGGAGTTTGGTGGACCACGAGAAAAGCCGCGTGAAGGCCGTGGGCATCAGCTTCGTCGGGACCATGAACATCAGGCCGTCGGGCAGGGGGATGAGGCGGTTCCTGACGACGATATAGGTTTTGCGCTGGCGGTCGTTGGAGGCGAGAAGCTGATCGGCGATGCCCAACTCGCGGCAGAGCGCAGCAGCGGCGGGTTTTTCGGTGAGGAAGGAATCGGGGCCGCCTTCGACAACGCAGCCATCGACGGTTTCGGAAGAGATGACGCCGCCGAGGCGGCCAGCGGCTTCATAGAGGCAGTACTCGAGAGGCTGCCCGGCGCGGCGGGCTTTTTCAAGCGACCACGCGGCGCTGAGGCCGGCGATGCCTCCGCCGATGACTGCGATCCTCTTCAAGAATGGGCCACCTCTAACTGAATCAGATCATGAGCGTCGCAGATTGGGGAAGAATCTTTCTGATTCGGGTCGGGGTGGTAGCCGCGCGGCTGGTAGATGCAGCAGGGCTCCTCGGCGAGGACGTCGCCGGTGACGGCGTAGGCGCGAGCACGGGATCCTCCGCAGATGTTGCGGAATTCGCAGGCGCCGCATTTGCCGTGCAGCAGGTCAGAATTGCGCAGCTTCACGAAGATGGGCGACTCCTGGTAGATGTGGGCGAGGGTATCGGTGTGCAGGTCGCCGCCTTCGATGGGGAGGAATCCGCTGGGGAAAACTTTGCCGATGTGGGAGATGAAAACGAAGCCGCGCCCGTCATTGACGCGCTTGGTGGCCCAGCCGACGGCTTTCTCTTCGGAGCCCTGCCCGGGATGACCGGAAGTGACGGTCCAGCCGGGGTGGCGGGTCGGATGGCCGGTGGGGCGCGCGCCAGCGTCGTCGTGAACGCCGACGGTGGGACGGCCTTCCTTCATGCGCTGCTGGATCAGGTAGCGGCGGTAGTGCATCGCCTCGGTGGTTTTGATGGCGAACGGAACGCGCTTGGTCAGCTCCCACATTTTGGCGAAGACGTCTTCGAATTCCTGGGCGGTGAGCAGGTCGTCCGTCTTGCCGCGGCCGACGGGCACGAGGAAGAAGAAGCTCCACATGACGATTTGCTTTTGCGTGAGCAGGACGGCGAGGCGGTCGAGGTCGGCAATGTTGAGGCGGCTGACGACGGTGTGGACCTGGATGGGCAGCTGCGCCTCGTTTGCCCATTGAATGGCCTGGACGGTGCGTTCCCACGTGCCGGGGATGCCGCGGATGGAGTCGTGAACGGCGGGGATGGAACCATCGAGGCTCACAGCGAGACGCGAAAGCCCGGCATGTTTCATACGGAAGATCGCGTCCCGCGTGAGGAGCGGCGTCGCACTGGGCGTGAGCGCCGCATGAACGCCTTTGCCGGCAGCATGGCTGATGAGCTCGAAAATGTCGGGACGCTTGAGCGGATCGCCACCGGTGAAAACGAAGAGCGGCACCTGAAGGTCGGCGATCTGGTCGATGAGGTTCTTCGCTTCGCGGGTGGTGAGCTGGCTGGGGTGCGCCAGCGGCTGCGCGGAGGCGCGGCAATGTTTGCAGCTGAGGTCACAGGCTTGCGTGGTTTCCCAAATGGCGAGGAACGGCGCGCGGTCGTAGTCGAGTGTGGTCATGGCCTGGCGGATGTCCATGGAAATAGGTTGGCAGGGACGCGGCGGGGTGGGATGTGATGGGAGTCACAAAGGGCAGCTGAGAAGCGGTTAGCGTGACACCGGTCAGCGATGAACCGGTCAGCTAAGAAGCGGTCAGCAAAAGAGCGGATGGCAAAGTCGCAAGACGCAAGGGATTTAGGGGGCCGGCGCAGCCAGGGCGGCGAGTTGCGCTTTCAGATCGGCGACTTCCTGGCGGAGGGCTGCGACTTCGGCTTCGAGCTGAAGGAGGCGTTCATGGTCGGAGGAAAGCGCCGAGGAGTTGGAGTCCTCTGCGGCTGCGATGGGCAGGGGGATGGCTGCGATGGGCCCGGGGGAGGTTGCGATGGGCTGGGTTGTAAGGACGGGCTCGCCGGAGAGCAAGTGGGCATAGCGAATCTCGCGCGAGCCGGGCTGGCGGGGGAGAGCCGCGACCAGCGGAGGTTCGCGCTGCGCGAGCTTGTCGAGGACGGAGAGGACGTCGTCGAGTTCCTCGAAGTGATGCATACGCTCGGTGCGCCCACGCAGCTCGCCCGGGGTTTGGGGTCCGCGGAGAAGCAGCACGCAGAGGACAGCGGTTTCGCCGCGCGTAAAGTTGAAGACTTCCTGGAGGCGGTGCTCGTATTTGGCGACACGGCTGTCGCGCACGGCGACGACGAGCTGGTGATCCTGGAGGCGGTTGAGGGCGCGGCGGATGTCGGTCTCGTCGAGCTGCATCACCGGCTCGCGGTTATTCTTCTGGTTGCAGGCGTTGGCCAGCGCGTTGAGGGAAAGCGGGTAGTACTCCGGGGTGGTGGCTTCCTTCTCAATGAGCGCGCCGAGGACGCGGGCTTCGTGGGCACTGAGGACAATGGCCATAGACGAGACCTCGGGAGAGGGATGGCGAACGCTCCGAGTGTACGGCATGGGATGTCGTTGTAGAGGACGCTGGATAATCTTCCCTGTTCAGGGTAGAATTATAAAATGAGCGAAGATCGGTACACCCCCGCGCAGGCCTCGGCAGTCGCCAGGCTGCCGCTGAAGGCGGTGCACAAACTGATCGACAGCCGGCTGATCCGTCCGCACAGAGCCATCCGAGGCAAAGAGTCGCAGCGGCTTCTTTCGCGGGGACAGTTGGTCTACCTGCGGCTCGAGGCGGAGGGAGTGCGTCTGTTGCCCCTGGCGGTGCGGCGGGAAGTAGCGCGAGCCGTCGAATCCAAACCGAATTTGGATGCTATGACGATCAAAGGCGGCGAGGCATTAGTCATTGAGGTGAAGAGCGCTCGCCGGGCGGTGGACCAGGAGCTTGCTCGGCTCCGGAAGGTACAGCGGATGGTGGTTTCCGATCCGGAGATCATGCGCGGGACGCCGGTTTTCCGGGGAACGCGGATTCCTGTGGACCTGGTGGCGGATATGCTGGCGCAGGGCGCGAGCGAGGAGGAGATTCTTAAGGGATATGTAGCTCTGAGCAGTGAGCAGGTGAAGGCGGCGCCTTTCTATATGAAGGCGTTTCCACGCCGTGGCCGGCCGGTGCGGTATCCGTGGGCAGGGCAGGAGCCGATACGGGTTACGGAGCACAAGCGGAGCCAGTTGTCGTGAATTATGGTTAAGCTGCTGATCGACGAGTGTCTGCACACTTCGCTCGTTGATGTGGCGCATCAGGCAGGCTACGCGGCCGATCATGTCACTTACCTGGGCCTGGGTGGATCGAAGGATTGGCAGCTCTTGCTGGTCATTCGCGAACGGGAGAACACATTTGTAACGAATAACCGCTCCGACTTCCTGGCACTTTTGAGCCGTGAAAGCGTTCACGCGGGGCTCGTTGTGATCGTTCCCAATGCACCGCCAGCCCAGCAGCGAGAACTATTCCGGACGGTGTTGGCGCATATTGGAGGACGGGATCTAACAAATACCGTGGTCGAGGTCGATTTTCGCGGCGGTGGGATCGAGTGCCGTGAATATCGTTACCCGCCAGGTTGATTCCGGAGGTAATGGGAGAACCAACCTGACCACCAAGGGGGGATGGCGCGTTCACGGTATAATAAACAACGTGAGTACTACCACGACGGAGACCCCTGTAGCCCCCCAGCGGAAGGCGTCCGGACCCGGGGAAAAGCGCGTTCTGCTGTTGAAACCGCGAGGTTTCTGCGCGGGCGTGGTGCGGGCGATCGATATTGTCCGGATTGCGCTGGAGACCTTTGGCGCGCCCATCTACGTCCGCAAGGAAATCGTCCATAACCGCTTTGTGGTGAACGAGCTGGCGGCGAAGGGCGCGATTTTCGTCGACGACATTCACCAGGTTCCTGAGGGCGCCCGGGTCATTTACTCGGCGCACGGCGTGTCGCCGGCGGTTCGGGAGCAATCCAAAGAGCGCAAGCTGAAGGTGATTGACGCGACCTGCCCGCTGGTGACCAAGGTCCATGTGGAGGCGGTCAAGTTCGCGCGGCAGGGCTATTCGCTGGTGCTGATCGGGCATCGCGATCACGACGAGATTGAGGGCACGCTGGGCGAGGCGCCCGACGTCACACAAGTCGTCTCGAGCGTGGAAGAAGTGCAGACGCTGGAAGTGCCGGATCCGGAGCATGTGGCATATCTGACCCAGACCACGCTGTCGCTCGATGAATCGCACGACATTATTCAGGCGCTGAAAATCAAGTTTCCGAAGATTGTCGGACCGCATTCGCAGGATATTTGCTACGCGACGGAGAATCGGCAAGTCGCGGTGAAAAACGTGGCGCACAGCGCGGATCTGGTGCTGGTGGTGGGGTCGAACAACAGCTCGAACTCCAACCGGCTGGTAGAAGTTTCGCGCAACCTGGGCACCCAGGGGCATCTAATCGACAGTGCGGAAGCGATCGATCCGGCGTGGCTGAAAAGCGTGAAAAACGTTGCAGTCACGGCGGGGGCCTCGGCGCCGGAGATTCTGGTCGAAGGCGTGATCGATTATCTAAAGAGCAGCGGTTTTGGGACCGTTGAGGAGGTTGAGGTCATGCCGGAAAACGTCCGGTTTGGGCTTCCTCCGGAAATTGTGCAGGCCATCCAATCGGCTCCTCCAGCTACCCCTGCAGGAGTCTAGCGAACCAGCGCGGGCAGCGCATCGTAGTATGAACTGTTTTTCCTGAATACTATGAGCACACCTCTCCAAAAAGTTCGGCCGAAGCTTACTTCTGAAGGCCCGTTTGCGGCCGACGAGCCTGCGAGTAGCACCCCGGCACAAGTCGTGAAGTTTGGGCGGATCGACGCCGCTCTGGAAGACGTGGCGCGGTCGATCGAGCGCTCGCGGGATTCGATCCTGGCGCGCCAGCATCCGGAAGGCTACTGGAGCGGGGAACTCGAAGGCGACTCCATGCTGGAGGCCGACTATATCTTCCTGCACGTCCTGCTGGGCACGGGCGATGCGGCGAAGATGCAGCGGGCGCTCACCGAGATTCTGCGCTACCGCAACGAGGATGGCAGCTGGTCGCTCTATCCGGGCGGGCCGGGCAACATCAGCCTCTCAGTGAAGTGCTATTTCGCGTGCAAGCTGATGGGGTGGTCCGCGGACGATCCGATTTTGACCGAAACGCGGGAGTGGATTCTGGCGCACGGCGGCGTGACCGCGTGCAACACCTTCACGAAGATTTATCTCTGCTCGCTGGGGCAATACGAGTACAACTCGGTGCCGGCCATTCCGCCGGAGATCGTCCTGTTTCCGAACTGGTTCTGGTTCAACATCTACGAAATCTCCTCGTGGTCGCGGGCGATTCTGGTGCCGCTGTCGATCGCCTACGCGAAGAAGCCCTACAAGAGGATTTCGGCCGAGCACGGGATCAGTGAGCTGTTCGTTGGCGGGCGGGAGCATGCCGACCTGCGGTTACAGTGGGACCGTGAGCATGTGGTCGGCTGGCGGAATTTCTTCATCTTCATCGATCGGCTGACGCATTGGTTCGAGCGCATCCACATTCGGCCGTTGCGGTCTCTTGCGCTGAAGAAGGCGCAGAAGTGGATGCTGGAGCGGCTGGAGATGTCCGATGGGCTCGGCGCGATTTACCCCGCCATTTTGAATTCGATTATCGCGCTGCGGTGCCTGGGGTATTCGCTCGACGATCCGCAGGTGATTCGCGCGATGGATGAGTTCGAGAAACTGGGCATCGACGAGCCGCATGGGACAGGGGATTACGCGGAGCCGACCTTCCGCATGCAGCCGTGCATGTCGCCGGTGTGGGATACGGCCCAGGCGGTGTACGCGCTGGGCGAAGCGGGAGTGGATCGCAGAGATCCCCGGTTGCTGCAGGCGGTCGACTGGATGCTGTCGAAAGAAGTGCGCCACAAAGGCGACTGGGCAGTGAAGAACCGGCACACCGAGCCAGGCGGATGGTACTTCGAGTTCAACAATGAGTTTTACCCCGATGTGGATGATACGGGGCAAGTTCTGCTGGCTCTGAATAAGGTCGATAATCCGCGGGAGCGGTATCAATATGACGTGTGCCAGCGGGCGATCGCGTGGGTCTTCTCCATGCAATGCCGCAATGGCGGGTGGGCGAGCTTCGACAAGGACAACACGCGGTTGATCTTCCAGCACATCCCGTTTGCCGACCACAACGCGATGCTCGATCCACCGACCGTGGACATCACGGGACGCATCCTCGAGATGCTGGCCACCTACGGCTACACGCGCAAGGATCGCCGCGTCGAGAAAGCCATCAAGTTTATCTACGCGGAACAGGAAGCCGATGGGAGCTGGTTCGGCCGCTGGGGCGTGAATTATCTGTACGGGACGTTTCTGGTGCTGCGGGGCCTCGAGGCGATTGGCGTGTGGAATCACGAGCCGGAGATCCAGCAAGCGGCGGAGTGGATTCGCATGATGCAGAACGCCGATGGCGGCTGGGGCGAGAGCTGCGATAGCTACGACGATCCCACGACGCGCGGAGTGGGCATCAGCACGCCTTCACAGACGGCGTGGGGGATTCTCGGCCTGCTGGCGGCCGGCGATACGCGGAGCGATTCCGTAGCGAAGGGCATCAAATGGCTGTTGGCGCGGCAGCAAGCGGACGGTACCTGGGATGAGAGCCTCGGCCAGGGCAAGACGCGCCAGGCGATCTATACGGGGACGGGATTCCCGCGGGTGTTTTATCTGGCGTATCCGCTGTATCGGGATTATTTCCCGCTGCTGGCGCTGACGAATTACAAACGGGCCCTGGCAGCTAGCCGCTGAGGCGGACCGGGCTCTTCGAGCCCGAATGAATTTGCAGTTCGTACCGACGGACTGAAGGAGAGATTCGAATGGCGGTACCTGTATCGCAGGCGTGGACGGTTGCAACCTACGTCCTGAAACAGAAGATAAAAGGACGGAAGCGCTTTCCGCTGGTCACCATGCTGGAGCCGCTGTTCCGCTGCAACCTGGCGTGCGCCGGCTGCGGCAAAATCCAGTACCCCCCGCATATTTTGAAGCAGGAGCTGACGCCGGAGGAGTGCTTCCGGGCGGTCGAGGAATCGGGCACGCCGATGGTTTCGATTCCCGGCGGAGAACCGCTGCTGCATCCGCAGATCGACAAGATCGTCGAAGGTCTCGTCGTGCGCAAGAAGTATGTTTATTTGTGCACGAACGCGCTGCTTCTGAAAGAAAAACTTCATTTGTTCAGCCCGAGCAAGTTTCTGTCGTTTTCCGTGCACCTCGATGGGCAGCGCGAGCACCACGACTTCTCCGTCTGCCGTGAGGGCGGCTACGACATCGCCATGGAAGGGATCAAGGCCGCGGTGGCTGCGGGCTTTCGCGTGACGACGAACACGACGCTGTTCGACGGAGCCGATCCCAACTCGGTGCGCGGGCATTTCGACGATCTGATGGATGTCGGCGTCGAAGCCATGATGGTCGCGCCGGGATACACCTACGAGAAAGGCGCCGGACCAGAAACACTTCCTGGGGCGCGCGCGCTCGCGGCGGCTGTTTCGCGCGATTCTTTCCAACCGGAAGAAGAGCTGGAAGTTCAACGCGAATTATCTCTATCTCGAATTCATCATGGGCAAGCGGGATTTCAAGTGCACGGCGTGGGCGATGCCGACGTTCAGCATCTTCGGCTGGCAGAAGCCCTGCTACCTGCTGCAGGACGGCTACGCGGACACGTTCCAGGAGCTGATCGAGTCGACGGATTGGTCGAACTACGGGACGGAGAGCGGCAACCCGAAGTGCGCGAACTGCATGGTGCACTCCGGCTATGAGGGCACGGCGGTCAACTATACGTTTGGCTCGCTGAAGGGGCTGTGGCAGACGGCGAAGGCGATGATGAATCTCTATCCCGACAAAGGCGCGTTGGATTTGCTGAATGAGCCGGTGAAGCCGGTGCACAGCTTTAATCCGCTGGTGCAAATTAACGCCCAGATTGAAACGCACGTCACGGTCGAAGAGGGAACTCGCGTATGAGTCAGCCCACCGTTGACCCGAACAGCGTTGAAGTGATGGAAGGCCGCCAGCGCGAACAGCTCGAGGGCTGGATTCCGTCGCTGGCCAGCGAGGATGACGTCCGCGAGGCGCTGGAGAAGGCCTTCGATTATCGCGGCGACGTGACGCTGACGCTGAAGGATGGGCGTGTGGTGCATGGGTATGTGTTCGATCGGCGCACCGGCACGAGCCTCCAGGATTCGGCGGTGCGCGTGATGCCGTCCGATGAGAAAACGAAGCTGACGATTCCGTATTCCGACATCGCCGCGCTGGCCTTTACCGGACGCGACAACGCCGTGGGAAAGACCTTCGAGGCGTGGGTGCGGAAGTACTGGGAGAAGAAGGCGGCAGGCGAGAAGAATATCGCCATTCAGCCGGAGAAACTGGACTAGGGCTCTCGTTGAACGCGGACAAGAGTTCTTTGAACCGCTGATTGAACATCGCGCCCCGGTTCCTTCCATTGGTACTGTATGAACGAGAGCTCCGCAGCTGCATCGAGGCGAGCCTGCGGAGAGAGTGCCTGCCACTCGCGATATTCGGCGTCCTTCATCTCCTCGAAGCTGGCGAATTTGTGAATGGTCTTGTCCATGGTTCTTCCAGCGAAGACGAGGCTTCTCACGGTCAACAGTACGCTCCCCCAAGTGTACCTTTCATCCCCATTTTTTGATCCGCGGCCAGAGAGCGCGGAGATCCCCGTGCAATCCGCGACAGACCCAGATGGTGAAGTGCTCGTCTTCGCGAGACCACGGATTATCGACCTTCTGCCCGGAGTCGATGACGGTCTGAAAATATTTGCGATCGCCGGTTCCATCGCTGCCGAGCACGATCATCGTTCTGCCGTCGTAGTCGCGCGGCCCCCAGAGCCAGTACGAATTGTGGTCGCTGATCGAGCGGGGCAGGCCGTACTTCGGGCCGAAGTAATCCACGGCAGCGGCCTCGCCCCAGTCATTGGCGAAGATGGCCGTCCGGGCGCGCTCTTCTGGCGACAGGCTCCAGTACACCGCGGCCGTCTTCCGCACCATGTCGTCCCAGCCGAATTCGTCGGCGAAGAACTGCGGGAGCCGGCCGGTGCGCTGATTCTCGGCCTTGATGATGGGACCGGTGCCGAGCGCGTGTTCGTAGCGGAGGTAGGTTTCGGGGCGCAGGAGCGGGAGCGACAGCGGCGCAAGGAGAAGGCCGGAGACGGCCAGCAGTGCGGTGTAGGCGGCGCGCGACCAGGCGCTTCTGAACCATTGGGTGAAGGCCACGGCACCAGCGGCGAACATCATGGGGTAGACCGGCGAGACGTAGTAGTTCTTGCCCTGGGTGACGAGGAGAACGCCAACGACGACAAGAAATGTCCACGCAAGGATGCTGTAGCGCGCGCCGCTGCGAGTAAAAAGCAGCCAAAGAAGTCCAAAGACCCACAAAACAGCGGAGACGGGATTGAGGATGTTGGCCTGGTCGATGAGAAACGCCAGCGGTCCGCGGCGAATGTCGCGCGGCGTGCTGCGGACGTTGTGCTCGTACTCAAGAAAAGGAAAGTGGTTGTGGATGAGCCAGACGAGATGCGGCAGAAAGATGAGGAACGCCGCGAGACAACCCAGCCAGAACCATTGCGAGCGGAAAACGCGGCGATGCGGAGTGAGCGCCAGGCCCACAAGCAAGCCCGCTGCGAAGAGCACGATGGTGTACTTCATCTCGAGGCCGAGGCCGCAGAGAACACCGATCCAGAGCCACCAGCGGGAATTGCCGGTTTCTATGAAGTGAAGCACGCACCATGCAATCGCCATCCAGAGCAGCGGCTCGAAGGCGTTCATGGTGAACCAGTGCTGCAGGAGCATGTAGATGGGAGCGGTCAGAACCGCGAGCGCGGCGAGAGCCTGGGCCATGCGGCCGCCTCCCATCCTGCGCGCCAGATCGCCGGTGATCCAGACCAGCGCCGCCCCGGCAAGCGCGGGCAGCAGGCGAATCGCCAGGAGCGAGGTGCCGAGGGTGTGGCTGACGAGCCATGCGATGAAGGGCATCAGCGGCGGGTGGTCGACGTAACCCCAGCCGAGGTGCTGGCCGCAGGCGAGGTAGTACATCTCATCGCGAAAAATGCCATAGTGCGGAGCGGCGTGCAGTTGGAGCGCGAGCTTCAGAATCGCGATGACCGCGACGATCGCCGGGCCGGAGACGAACCAGGATGGGGAGGGTTTTGAGGCGGCGGTTGAAGGGGCTGCGGGTGCGTTCACAAAGTAATCCTGTTGGGTGCCTGGCGTAACTACGCGGCCGCGGAAGGGCCAGTTCCACCCCGCCGGAGGCCGCAATCTCTTCTTTACTTCGAAAACACGTCCATGCTACTTTCCTATACCAATCCCCCCAGCTTAAAAGAAGTGGAGAACCCAGGTGTTCTGCGTCCAATGTGGATCGGCCATCCCCGCGGAAGATAAGTTTTGCAGAAGCTGCGGAGCCCCGGTCTACCGGGCTGCCGGCAGCGCACCGGAAGTCCAGCTCGCATCCGCAGTCCCCGTTCCCCAAGGGGCAGTCCAGACCGCGCCGGTTTATCCCGGCGTGCCCGCGTCCATCTACCCGGGCGGCGTTCCACAGCAGCCCGTGTACTACGTGGTGCAGCAGCCGGCCGCGCACACCCACACACTCCAGCAGATGAACCTGCTGCGCAGCCTGCAGGGCAGGATCCAGAGCCTGGCTTCCACGGAAAAGCTGGAAGGGTTCAGCCTGAAGGAGATGTTTTCCGACGTCTTCAAGAAGCGCAGCGCCGAGCAGGTGGAAGAATACCTGGTCGTGGGCAGCGAGAAGACGACGCCCCTGATCGACCTGGTCGAAACCGGCTGGCCCAAGCCATGGCTTTTCTTCCGCGTGCTGGCCACCATGATCGTCGCGTACGTGATCTGCACGTTCATGCTCCTGCATCTGTCCGACGCTGGAAACATGATCCCGGCGGTGATGATTCTCGGCTCGTTCGCGTTTCCCCTGGCGACGCTGGTGCTTTTCTTCGAGCTGAATACGCCGCGCAATGTTTCCCTGCATATGGTGGCGAAGCTGTTTGTGTACGGTGCCGTCGTTTCCCTGGGCGTGGCTCTGCTCGGCTACACGCTGCCCATATTCCAGCTGGGCACGTGGGAAGCAGGCATTGTCGAAGAGGTCGCCAAGCTGCTGACGGTGGTCGTCGTGATGCGCAGCACCCGCTACAAGTACATCCTGAACGGAATCCTGTTTGGAGCCACGGTGGGCGCGGGCTTTGCCTGTTTTGAGACGGCCGGTTACGCACTGAACTCGGCGCTGCTCCCCGGGTTGCTGCAGGGTCTGGTGCAGGGGCAAACAATGGCCGTGGCTACCCACTCCGGCATCGTGGGGATGCTGCAGATTTTGCGGCTGCGCGGCATTCTGGCGCCGCTGGGGCACGTGGCGTGGACCGCGATTGCGGCCGGCGCCTTCTGGCGCGTCAAGCAGGATAAGCCTGCAAATGTTTCCATGTTTTTTGACAGTCGCTTCCTGAAGGCGTTCCTCATCCCGGTGTCGATGCATGCGCTGTGGGACGCTCCGGTCTTCATGCAGCTGCCGTTTCTCGGGAACGACATCATCACGGGACTGATTTCCTGGTACGTTGTGTTCGGTTTGGTGCAGCAGGGCCTGCGTCAGGTCAAGGACGAACAGCGAGCCGTTTTGCAGAGGACCCTGGCGAGCGTTGAGACTTCAATGCAGCCCGCGGGGTCCGTAGCCGTCCCGTAACTACGCTGGCGGGCGCGAGTGGTTTATTTCTGAGGAGATTAATCGTCCATGGCATTCTGCAATAACTGTGGCAACCAACTGAAGGGTTCGGAGCGTTTTTGCGCGCAGTGCGGCGCCGATGTTTCCGCGAAGAGTTCTTCCCCATCGACGCCCAGCGTCACCCCCGCGCCGCCGCCCAGCATTCCACCCGCGCCGATGCCGGCAGCCGCGCCCGTCGGTTCCTTCGCCGCCGCACCCCCGCCGCCGCACGCCGGCGCTCCCGTGGTTTATCCCCAGGGCGGGCCCACGCCGATTCCCCTACCCTACGTGCCGCCGCAAGCCGCATCCGCCCAGAACAAGAATGGAATCCTGGGAACGGTCTTCATCGTCGTGATCGCCGCTGCCATTGGCTATTACTTCTATAACAAGGCGCACACCACGAACCCGCCCGCGACGAACACTCCTCCGGCTTCTCAGCCCGGGGCACCGACGAATTCGCCGCCGCCGTCCACGGGCGGGAATGGCGGAAACACAGCGCTGATCCAACAGCAGCAACTGGACGCTCAATGGCAAGCGAGCGCCGGGTTCATTATGGTAACCGCGAAATGGACCAACTCCTCGACCGTCAATCTGGCCACGGCGGTGATGGAGTGCGACCAGTACGACGCGAACGGGACGGATCTGTCGCAGTTCAGAGTGACGCTGAACGGGCCCACACCCGCGAACACATGGAGCAGCTACAGCAATGTGAAGATGGGGGCTGTGGCGAACGGCATGACCAAACTGGCCTGCAGAATCGCGCACGTCACGCCCGCCAGCTAAGCAGGAACCAACAGCAGGGAAGCGCTCGATGGCCTTTTGCCCACAATGCGGCCATTCGCTCGGGAGCAACGAGCGCTTCTGTGCGCAATGCGGGAGCGATGTTTCCGGAACGGCGGCGGCTGGTCAGCCCGTTCCTCCGCCGCAGCCGGCAACATCCCCGCCGGGGGCAGTCCCGCCACCCGCGACTGCGCCGCTGACTCAGAAGAAGGGGACCACGAGGATCGTCACCGTGGTGGCGATTCTGATCGTGACAGGCGCGTACTTTTACAACCGATCGCACAGCGCTCGAAGTCCCACAGGAACTCAGCCGACGCCTGGCGCGCCCAGCAGCAATCCTTCGGGTCTGGCTGCGCAGCAGTGGCTCAGTGTGCAGTGGCAGAACGAAGGCGGGACGGTCATGCTCACCGGGGCATGGACCAACAACTCATCGTTCACGCTCGCTTCGGCCACCGTCGAGTGCGATCAGACCGACACCGGCGGCAATCGGGTAACGAAGAATAACGTCACCTTGAAAGGCCCGTTAGCCCCGAGCGCTGTGGATAATTTCATGCGCGTCCGGCTTGGGGCGATTTCTCGCTCAACCACCGCCATCAATTGCGTCATCGTGGGCGTAACGCGGGAGTGATGCCTGCGGGCGCTACGGCTAGTGCAGGAAGTTCATCAGGCTTCCGCCGGCAAAGGGCTGCAGCGTGAAGGTCAGGATGAAAAGAACGAGGCCGACGACCGCCAGCCAGACGCGCGATCGTGAAAGCGCCGGAACGTCCGGCACCGGGGGATGACGCAGACTGGGCAGCAGGAAGCATCCCCAGACCAGCCAACCGATAAAGTACATCGTTCCGGCAAAGAACATCAGGAAGACGAGGGTGCTGGTGGCCCAGCGATGGACGCGGGGCGAAACGGCGTAGAGAATGTGTCCGCCGTCGAGCTGGCCGGCCGGCATGAGATTGATGGAAGTGATGAAGAGGCCAATCCACGCGGCCACCAGAACCGGATGCGGATTGAACGACGCGTCGAGCGGCGGCAGCGCGGGATGGAACAGATGGACAATGGCGTAAAAACCGGAGAGCGCCAGAGGAACGCCGACGCTGATGCTGGCGGAGGAGCGAAAACCCGGCGCGGTCATCGGCTGCGACAGCAGAAGTCCAGAGATCAGCGCAGGCACAGCAACCAGCATGCCTGCCAGAGGTCCGGCAACGCCGATATCAAGGAGCGCCATGCGCGAGGGAACGCGCGAGCGCAGACGGATGAAGGCTCCGAAGGTCCCAATCAGCGTGGGAGCTGGCAACACCCAGGGCAGAGAAGAGCGCACGCCGTGGAAGCGGCAGGCCGCGTAATGGCCGAGCTCGTGCGCGGTGAGAATGCCGAGCAGGGTGAACGCGAACGGCCAGCCCGCGGACAGAAGTTCGGGATGATGGACGATCCACGCGAACGGGAAAAACCCAGCGTTGACGGCGAACGGAGGCGCACCACGATGGAAGTTGTACATCAGCACCGCGCCGGTGCTGAGCGTGGTGAAGATACTCAGGCCCGAGAAGACAAAGGGCGACGCCAGCCTGCTCCAGCTGAGAGGCGGGGCCAACCGGCACGATGCGCGGTGCGCTCTCAGGGAGGGGACGAGGGAATTGAAAAGCAGGCTGACCCATAGCGGCAGTCCTGGCGGGAAATGACACCGGACCGCAATAGTTTACCGAGGGAGCCGGGTGACAACAGTACTTTATTAGCTGCCGAGCAAATGAAGCTCTTTGCCGGGCTTGAAGCGTACCGCCTTGCCGGGAGCAATGCTGACTTCGGCGCCGGTTCGGGGATTGCGGCCGATGCCGGTTTTGCGCGGACGTACGTTGAAGACGCCAAAGCCGCGTAGCTCGATCCGCTGCCCTTCGGCGAGCGCCCGCTTGAGAGTTTCGAACACGGTGTCGACAGCGGCCTCGGCCTTGTTGCGCTGCAGGCCGGTGCGCTCAATCACCTGGTGAATGATGTCCTGTTTTATCAAGGTTTTCTCCCTCGGCCGGACGGTCCATCTTCCCACTGATCGTAGAAATCTTTGATGCCATTGTCAATGTGCCGCGCCTCCCGTAAGATTCAATTTTTAAGGTAGTTGCAACCCGCGACGCACAAAAAGGCTGCCCGATTCGTCTGGAAGCCGCCGTTTGGCCTCGTCGGGATGGTCATTCCCAGGCCCTCCGGGGCCTAACAGCAGGGGGTTCATGGCAATTAAAAGCGATCGCTGGATTCGGGAACAGGCCCTCAAGGGCATGATCGACCCCTTCAGCGAAAAACAGGTGCGGGAGGGGGTCGTTTCCTACGGACTGTCCTCCTATGGCTACGATCTGCGGGTTTCCGACGAGTTTCGGATCTTCACCAACGTGAACAGCGCGGTCGTGGACCCGAAAAACTTTGACGAGCGCTCCTTCGTCGAGGTGCACGCGGAGTCGATCCTGGTGCCGCCCAACAGCTTCGCGTTAGCAAAATCGGTTGAGTATTTTCGGATTCCGCGTGACGTTTTGACCATTTGCGTGGGAAAATCCACCTACGCGCGGTGCGGAATTATCGTCAATGTCACGCCTTTCGAGCCGGAATGGGAAGGCTTTGTGACGCTGGAAATATCCAATACGACGCCGCTGCCGGCGCGGATTTACGCGAACGAAGGGCTCTGCCAGATTCTCTTTTTCCAGTCGGATGAAGTTTGTCAGATCAGCTACGCCGACCGCAAAGGCAAATACCAAAAGCAGCAGGGAATTGTTCTGCCGAAATTGTAGAGGTCTATGGAACCGATCAAAAACTTCACGCGGCCCATGCGAGTCGGATTGCTCGATTTCGAGCCGCTACGCATTGCCGGACTGCGTGAGATTTTTGCCGGCCACCCGGATTTCCAGGTCGTCGCCACCGACTGGGCGGCGGCCCTGAAGGAGTCCGCCTTCGACCTGGTGGTGGTGGTGCTCCGGGAACAGGCGTTTTCGCTCGCTTTGTTGGCCAGACTGCGGTCGAAGCAGCCGGGCCTCAAGGTCCTGGTCATCGGCGCAGGCTCGGAGTCGGAGAAGATCCTCGAAGCGATCAACGCCGGAGCCAAGGGCTGGCTCGAAGATACCGCCTCGCCCGCGCAGGTGATGCAGGCGGCCTATGCCATCCTGGGGGGATCGATCTGGGCGCCACGCCAGGTGCTGGCGACCTTCGTGGATCGCGCCCTCGACACTTCGGCAACCCGGCGCCGGCGGCACAACCCCCGGTTTACAGAGCGCGAAGAAGAGGTGCTGCAGCAGCTGGTGCTCGCGCGCTCCAATCGCGAGATCGCCCAGGCGCTGAGCATCCGCGAGCAGACGGTGAAGTCCTACGTGGCGCGGCTGATGCGGAAAGTGGGAGTGGGGAACCGGATCGCGCTCTCCGTACAGGCCGCCAGCGGCGCCTGGGGCGAAAAAGACGACTAGTCGCCCCGGCCTGAGCTTGAGTAAACAGAATATCTGTTATCAGACATAAAAACGACCGCTCAACATGTACGCCTTCATAGGCTGTGAGGACCCTGAAGTGCCTAACGTGCTGCAGACGGATCCAGCATCTGAAAGTCTATTTACCTTCTCTATCGAGTCGGGTAGAGAGGAAGCCGGTGACCAGGCTGAGGACCCCTGCGCCGAGCAGGCCGTCGGCATAGCCGCCGTGGTCCTTCATCACCAGATAGACAAAACCGCCGACCAGTGCGCCCGCCAGTAGCGCACCAGCCACCAGGGCGGTGGTCGCGTAAATGAACGAGCGCCTGTGCCGATGACCCCACTCCTGCACCACGAGGCCAGGAAGCTCGGGAGCGACACGGCTGTATTCGAGCAACAGTTCAGGAGATGGAACCGAGGCGGAGGGAGCCTTACCGGTGGACGACGGCCTTCGCGGTGTCTTCCTGCGTTCTTGCAGCGGCTCGTTTGGCATCGTTCCTTTGCTTCTCAAGCACAGCAGCCTGGAAGTGGTGCAGGGTCCGGTCGAACTCACCGCTCGCATAAATCTCATCCAGCGGTCGAGAATCGACGAACTCCGCGGGCGCGCCGGGATAGTCGAGGCGGCGGAACAGACCGGCACCGGTCACTCCGTGAAGAAAAGCTCGCACGATGTTCACCGTCATTGGTTGCTCATTTCCCAGCCTCACAATGATTCTATCGCTTCTCCGTTGGACGCGCACTGGTTTCTTCCGGTATCCGTCCCGGGCCAGATCGGCCTGCTGTGCTCCTCTTCAGACACCAGGTTCCGGAGGACCAGTTTCACGGCGGTGACCAGAATCGCAGTCATGGACCTGAGTTTGCCAATACAAACGTTGATTTCCATTTTTTCTGGGGTCGCTTGAGGGCCCGCTCCTGTCAGCTACCGTCGGGATACCCGCCCCGATGCAGCACCATCGGATAATGCGGGAGCGTGGCTGGCTTCGGCACCTTCGCGCGCCAGCCTTCGGGATACGGTTCCAGTCCCTGAAACAGCGGCGATCCTTCCGCCGTGCCATCTCCGGCGATGCGTTGCAGGACGCCGCAGAGGTCCCGCATGGTCGTTGCGCCGTAACGGGTGACCCAGCGCTTCTCGATCATCCTCAACAGGCGCTCGTACTCGGCCTGCGCTCGCACGCCCGCAGCGGTCAGGAGCACCGTCTTCACCCGGGCGACGGTCTGCACCCGGGCGAACCCGCGCTTCGTGAGAAACGACAGTGCCATGGCGACCGCCTCTTTCGAGATCCCCCCAAGCACGGGCAATTCGCGAACCGGAGTTCCCTTTTCGTCGACGACGCGCAGCACGTCGGCGCAGATGGCCAGCGATACATCGGACTCCTGCTCAAACTCGAGCGCGAACGCCAGCAGCACCCTGGCCAGCAGCGCCGGCAGCGGCAGCGAGGAGACGTCCGCCGGCATCGGCTCGAACCTTTGGGGCCCTTCACTCACGAGCCCATACCTCAGGATGGGAAGACAGTCGGGCAGATTCGAATCCAGCTGGCTCACCAAAGCTGCCAGGGCGCTGCGCAACTCGTCGATCGTCTCGTCCCCAAAGCGCCTGCGCCACCGCTCCTCGACCGCAGGGACCAGCGCCGCCCACAGCTTCTGCGCCCCTTGGCCCTTGCGGGTGGCGCGCACCAGCAGAGCCGAATGCGGCGGCTTGGGCCTTTGATCCGCCGGATCCGACTCGAAAAAGACGTACCCCCACCGCCGCATGCCGTCCCAGTTCGTCCGTGTACGAGCCCGACGCTCCACCTCACAGACCGCAATTCCCTCCTCCGTTACCCAGCGCATGCAGTTGAACCACATCACCATGGAAACCAGCCACGGCCCACCGCTCGCCCCGGCGCTCGGACCGTACTTCGTTGTCCTGTGCGGGAGGCGGTGATCCGACTCGTTGTCGAATTCAATGGTGAACGCAACCAGCGCGAAGGAAAGCAACGCTGACAGCGGTGGCCGGGTCACCATGGACTGCATCATGCCACGTGGGCGGATTCGCGGCCAAGAGGACCCAGAATCGGACCAAGCTAATCGTCGCGCAAAAACAACGACGCCGCCCGAAGGCGGCGTCTGGATACTGCGCGATGCACCGATCGGATCAGAGTGTGGATTCGATCTCGAAGCCCCAGGCTTCCAGCAGCGATTCAGGGATGTACTTCGAGTTGCGGTTGCGGCGAGCCCACTCACGCAGACGAGTGGAGCGGATGTACTGATCCGGGGTGAGCTTAAACTCCTTGACCACCTGCTCAAAGGAAGTCACGGTGGGGACGACCGGCCCAATCGGCTCCGGCTTGCCCCAGTTGGGATTACCACGACGCTTTGCCATGTATGTTTTACCCTCTACGATTGAAAGTGACGAACGAAAATCCGGGAGCCCGTACCAGACATCACCGGGAAGTCACAAACCTTTACGATTATAGGGATTTTTTCTATGAAAATCAAGAGGAAAATGCCCAACAGCGTGGGCGGGCCCAAAATCTAACTACCTCGCTATCAATTAGATGTCAACCACCCCTGAAAGGACGCTTTCCTCCCTGGGTACCCCCGTCACGTGACCCCAGGATTGCCTTTCTCCACAACAAAACCTGCGGATTTCCACAGGCCGGGGCACGCGTATCCTCTGCAATTTGATCGGATAGCCAGAATTTCCCGACAGATTCTGATCGACTCTGCCCTGCTTTATCCGCGCCGCTCCGTCAGCCACCGAGGTTCTCCAGCAATTCCTCCGCAGTCACTACGGTACTTCGGCGTGGAAAGAACTTCTCCAGCAGCACGCTGTGCACATCCGCTTCCTGATCCGCGCAGCAGTCTTTCACCACGATCACGCGATAATCCGCATCGACGGCATCGAGCAGCGTGGAGAGAACCACGCCGCTGGTCGCGATTCCAAACATCACCAGCGTGTCGATGTCCTTCGCGCGCAGGATCATGTCGAGATCGGTTCCGGTGAAGGCACTGATCCGGTGTTTGATGATGACGATGTCGTCGCCGACCGGCGCAACTGCGGGATGAATCTTACCGGCGTCTCCCTGAAAGAGCTGCTGGTGCCGCTCCGAATTGCGAATTGCGGCGAAGAGCGCATTGCGCGGGCTGACCTCCGGCAGTCCCGGCCGAAAGCCAACCTGCACGTGGATGACGGTCAAGCCGCGCTCGCGGCATCGACCCAGAACCTGAGCCGCGCGCGATATGAACCCGTCGTCGCCCCCGGCATAGATCGAAACGATCCCCGCCTGCATATCCATGCTGAGCACGGCGGTGTTCGCCGGGTTGAGAGCGTGTTCGAGGGGCATAGCTCCTGCCTTTCTCTGCGCCTATTTATCCAGCGAAAACTGGTAGTCGATGATGGTCTTGAGCTGTTCGTAGGAGACGGCCAGCATCGGCACCGCGCGCCCATCGATGAACAGCATCGGCGTCTCATTCACGTTCAGCTCCTGCCCCAGCCGCATCGACGCATCGACCGTACTCTTCCCTGCCGGCGAATCCGCGCAGGCCGCAACCTTGTCCGGATCCGCTCCCGCCGCGGTGGCCGCATTTCTCAGCGCCTGATCCGCACCCTGACCCGCCAGGTCATTCTGCGCGGCAAAGACGGAGGACGCATATTTGAAGAAGCCCTCGCTGTTGCCCTGTTGCGCCACACACGCTCCCCAGGTCGCCGCCTTGTAGGCTGCCGGATGAATGTTCACCAGAGGAAAGTTCTCGAAGACAAAATGCGCCTGGGGAAAATCCTGCTGCAGCTTCTCCGCAATCGACTGCGCATCCTTGCAATGCGGGCACTGGAAATCGGCGAACTCGACCAGCTCAAACTTCTTGTCGGCCGCGCCGCGCGAGGGACCGGTCGCGCGCTCCTCCAGAGCGTGGTAGTTGCTCTCGTACGGCTTCGGTCCGAAATCGAGAACCGCGTCCTGCGCGATCAGGTGCTTGCCGTCGGGCGTAACAAAGAAGGTCAGCGTCGCGATCTGCTGCCCCGCTTGTTTCTCGGCGACGAGGATGGTGACTTTGCTCACGCCCGGAGCCGCGGTCTTCTGGACGCTGTAGACCTCCCACTCGCGGTTCGCATCGTAGCCCCACGACGTTTTCAGGAAGGATTCGACGTCCTCTTTGGTCGGCGCGGCCGCGGTGAAGTTGGAGGCTTCGACGGGCGGGAACTGGGGCTCCGCGCTTGCCGGCGCCGGCGCGGAGGGCGCCTCCTGCGGTGTGGGCGCGGAAGGCGCGTTGGTCTGCGCGAGGCACAGAGCGGGTGCGAGCAAAAGCGCCAATGCGCAGGAGACAGAACGAATTTGCATAGAATCCTTTCGGCTTGATTCTTAAACTTGTACTTTAGCTGCAATCGGGAACCGGCGGCCCATCCCGAATGCCTTCGGCGTGACTTTGAGCACCAGCGCCGCCTGCTGCCGCTTGTATTCGCTGCGCTCCACCATTTTGACGACTGCGCGCACCATTTCGAGATCGAGCCCGCGCTCCGCCGCGATGTCCTCCGGCGCCTCATAGTGTTCGACGTAGGCTTCCAGAATCGGGTCGAGCACTTCGTAAGGAGGCAGCGAGTCCGTATCTTTCTGCCCCGGCCGCAGTTCCGCCGACGGCTCCTTCTCCAGGATCGCCCGAGGGATCACTTCCCTTTCCCGATTCACGCAGCGGCACAAATCGTAGACCCGCGTCTTGAAGACGTCGCCGATCACCGCCAGCGCGCCGACCATATCGCCATAGAGCGTGCAGTAGCCGGTGGACATCTCGCTCTTGTTCCCCGTCGTCAGAACCAGCGCGTTGAACTTGTTCGAGAAAGCCATCAGCAGCGCACCGCGGATCCGCGACTGAATATTCTCCTCCGTGATGTCGGGCTTGCTGCCGGCGAAGACCGGCGCCAGAGCGTGATTGTATCCGCCAAAGATTTCATCAATGGGAACCATCTCGTAGCGAATGCCGAGGTTCTTCGCCAGCTGCACGCTGTCGTCGATCGATCCCGGCGAAGAATAAGGGCTGGGCATGCCCAGCGTGGTCACGTTTTCCGCCCCCAGCGCCCGTACAGCGATCACCGCGACCAGCGCGGAGTCGATGCCGCCGCTCAGCGCAATCACCGCTTTTGAGAATCCGCATTTGCGCACGTAATCGCGCGTGCCCAGCGTCAGCGCCTCCAGCATCGCCTCGTCTTCGTCGCCAGGCTGCTCGCGCATGTCACCAGTCAGCGCTTCGAGATCCGCAAAGATCAGATCCTCCTCGAAGCTCTTGGCCTGCGCGATCACTTCGCCATCGGGCGCAATCACCAGGCTCGATCCATCGAAGACCAGGCTGTCGTTGCCGCCCACCTGATTCACCATCACCACCGGCACGTGGTGCCGCTTCGCGATGGCCGCCAGCATCTCTTTGCGCAGCGCGCGCTTATCGCGCCACCACGGCGAAGCGGAAATATTCAGGATGAGCGACGCGCCTTGCTTCATCAGCTCTTCGACAGGGTCGACGTTGTAGAGCCGGTTCTCCCAAAAGCTCTTGTCGTTCCACGCGTCTTCGCAAATCGTGAGCGCGACCGGTTGCCCATCGACGTGCGTGAGGCATTGCCGCGCGGCGGGCGCGAAATAGCGCTGCTCGTCGAACACGTCGTAGTAGGGCAACAGCATCTTCGACTGCACAAACTCCACTCGGCCCTGGCGGACCAGCGCAGCGGAATTCCTTACGTGCTTCCCTGCCCCCGGTTCAGCCGCCGTCACGTACCCAGCGATCACCGCGATGGGATCGCTGGCCGTGGCGCGGGCAATCTCGCAGAGAGCCTCGCCGCAGCGCTCCACGAAGGCCGGTTTCTCCAGCAGATCGGCAGGCGGATAGCCGGAGATGGCCAGCTCGGGAAACAACACCAGATCCGCGCCGCCTTGCTGTGCCCTCCGCGTAAAGGCGAGGATTTTTGCGGTATTTCCGCTGAAATCACCGATGGTGGGATCAATCTGGGCGAGCGCAACCTTCACTCTTTTAGTGTAGCAACGTGCGAAAGGCCCCGGCCGTTGACGATTGTGCGCCTGGAGCCATTGGCCTCGTCATTCACGCTACAACTGCGGCAGCACCAGCGCGTCCAGATCCAGAAACTGCCGCAGCACCTCATCGCTGGAGCGCTGCATTTCCTCCATGGTGCCGAAAAACTCCGCCCGACCCTGATGCAGGAAAAGTACGCGATCCGCCAGCCGTTCCGCGAATCGCATATCGTGCGTCACCACAATGCTGGTCAGCCGCAGCTGATTCCTGAGCTTCTGAATGAGGTTGCCCAGCAGGCGCGCGATCAGCGGATCGACCATGGTGGTGGGCTCGTCGTACAGCACCGCCTGCGGTTCCGCGGCCAGGGCGCGCGCAATCGCCACCGATCGCTTCGTGCCGGTCGAGAGGTCCGACGGCAGCAGGTCGATCATCTCCGCGACCCCCACCATTTCTAACAGTCCGCGAACAATCTGCTGGATCTGATCCTCGGAGAGGCCGCGGCCTTCGCGCAGCGGGAAGGCGACATTCTCGCCGACAGTGAGCGAATCGAAGAGCGCGCCGTTCTGAAAAACCATCGTGACTTTGCGCCGCACCGTCTGCATCTGCTCTTCGGTGAACCCCGTGATGTCCTCGCCGGCAACGAGGATGCGCCCGGAGTCGGGGCGCAGAAACCCCATAATCAGCTGCAGCGAAACCGACTTGCCCACACCGGATCGCCCCAGGATGCAAAGCGTTTCGCCCGGCATCACGTGAAAATTGATCTCCTTCAGCACATGCAGGCTGCCGAAAGACTTCGAAACATTCTCGAACGCAATATAAGGCTGGCGGTCTCCGTGACCGTTGGATTCGGCCATGACTTCAATAGGAGGGTTGGGGGAGTTGCCCACGCGCTTCGATGTCCTCGGCTCTCAGCTTACCTTTTCTCAGTGTTCCGCATAACGGCTTTTTGTTCCAACTCTGGAGCGCAGCAACTCATAGTCCGCCGGCGTATTTACGTTGCGGAACCAGTCCGTCAGGGGTGGCTTGGCCGGCCACTCATCCGGGGCAAGCGCGGAGGCCGCGGACTCCACGTCGAACGCATCCACGGCTTCTCCCAGCGAAGCAGCAGCTGCTTCCACTGCGACTATCACCTTGCAATCGCCCGCCGCCAGCGCGTGGCGCAGTCCCTCGAGCAGCCGCCGGCTGTAAATCGCACAGAGCGGCTGGTACCGGCCGCCGTAGCGCGGAATCGTGGCAACCACCTGGCTTCTTTCCGCCCGCACCATCATCCACTGCAGAAACTCGCGCGGCAATCCGGGCAAATCAACCGGGACGAACAGATTCAGCTCGCTGTCGGAAACCGCGAGCGCCGCTTCGATGCCGGCCAGGGGTCCGCATTGCGGAAAATTGTCTGCCACAACCTCGGCGAAGCCCGCCAGATCGGGACGCGCGCCGCAGATGCGCGGCCCCAAATCCAGGCCACGAAGCACCTCAAGCGCATGCTCCACCAGTGGACGGCCGTTCATAGCAAGGAGAGCTTTATCCCGCCCCATGCGGGTACTCTGCCCGCCCGCGAGAACAAATCCGTTCATCAGCTACTTCCCCTGGCAATACGGCTGGATCAGCTGCACGGCAGCGTTCGTGTCCGCCACCTCAACGACCAGCTGCCCGTAGCGCTCGTCGCGAAGTTCGATCACGATGGTGTTCTCAGGATTGTGAACGTCCCAGAAAATCATCTTGCCTTGCTGATAAAAAGTTCCGGCGTGCAGCACGCCTGGAATGTCCGATCCCATCAGCTTCAGGCCGTGCCACCAGCCACGCGCGATGGTGGGATCAGCGTGAACTCCGGTGATGTGCTGCAGAGGAATCTCCAGAGTGCTCTTCAGCGCCCAGAGCTGATCGATCCCGCGCACATGGAGCACCAGCTTGCCCTCGGCCACCGACAACTCGACCATGGCTTACCTCGCTTCTGCGATTCTAAACGGCCACTCGTGCCGTCTTCGCGCCCGCAGCAGATAGAGAATCGTGCCGGCCAGCGCAATCGCAGCCGCGTAGAGCAGGTCCCGCATCCCCTGCGTGCGTGAGAAAAGAATAAAGAGGAACCCCGCCAGCGCCACCAGCGGTGGCAGCGGATAGAGCCACATCCGAAACGGCCGCGGCATCTCCGGACGCCGCACCCGCAGCACAATCACACCCACCTGCTGCAGCAGGTACTGCAGCACGATGCGGATGACCACCAGCGCGGCAATCACCTGCGCCAGGCGCAGGAAGCAGAACAGCGCCGCCACGCCGCCCAATGCCAGCAGAGAAAAATCCGGAAAATTCCTCTTAGGATGCAGGTGCGCAAACACCCGGAAGTAGTTCCCATCGAGCGCAGCGGCATAAGGCACGCGCGAATATCCCATCAGCAGCGCAAAGACGGAGGAAAACGCCGTCCACATGATCAGGCACGTCACTACCACCGCCATCGCCGGCCCCAGCGTCTTCGCCACCATCTGCGAAACCACCGTCTCGGCCGCCACCGTGTGCCCCATCGCCTGCGCCGGAATCACTCCCAGCACGCTCACGTTCATGCACAGATACAACAGCGCCACCACCGCAATCGACAGCAGCACCGCCCGCGGAATGGTCTTCCCCGGGTTCCTGACCTCGGCGCCCAGAAAGCAGACGTTGTAGTAGCCCCAGTAATCGTAGGTGGCAATCAGGGTTGCCGAGCCCAGCCCCGCAAAAAATCCCGGCGAAAAGCTGAAGGCGTGCGGCGGCAAACGCAGCAGCGCCGGATGAAAATGGGTGAGGCCTGCCGCAATCACGATCCCCATCGCCGCCATCACGCCGGCCCATAGCACCCACGCTGTCCGCAGGATCGCCCGGATATCCCGATACAGCATTCCCACAATCAGGACGCACGAACCCGCCGCCAGCAGGCTCGTCCAGTGCACCCCGTGCGGCCACGCAGCCCACACCGGCGCCTGCAGCCGTGGAAACAGGAACGACGCAAAATCCGCGAACCCAATGCATCCGGTCGCCATCGACAGCGGCGCGCTGAATCCGAGCTGAAAAATGTAAAGAAACGAGACGAACCGCCCGGCCCCCTCGCGCCCATAAATCTCGCGCAGAAACGCATACGAGCCGCCCGCCTCCGGCATGGCCGCGCCCAGCTCCGCCCACACCAGCCCGTCGCAAACTCCAATCAGCGCCCCCAGCACCCACGCCAGCAGCGCCTGCGTTCCGCCCATCGCCGCCACAATCAGCGCCAGCGTGATGAACGGCCCCACGCCGATCATGTACATCATGTTCAGCGAGACGGCGCTCGCCAGCCCGATGCGGCGTTCCAGGTGTGGGGTCCCCAACGCGCCCGCAGTTGGCGCGTTGGGGCGTAGATGTGGGGTCCCCGGCGCGCCGGGTTGCACGGCGGTGGGGTCCCCTCTGGCGGGCTCAACAGGTTCTGCGGCCATGTCCTGCCTTTGTATCAAATCGCATCACGATTACACTGACAATTCAGGTCTCATGTCTCTCCAGCTCCCAATCCAACCTCGTCCCCTCCGCAGCGCTTGTGCGCTGATGCTCACCTCCGCGATCGGTTTAGCCGCTTCGGCGCAGGCTGTTCCGTGGCGCACGCAGATTGCCGCTTCCCCGGATGCTCAGGCTCTTCCGGAAGATCGCGGCGCTGATGGCCTGGTGCAGACACTGCGCAAGCTCGACACCTGGGGCAGCCTCATGTTCATCGTCGCCCATCCCGACGACGAGGATGGCGGCATGCTCGCTTACGAATCGCGCGGCGTCGGTGCGCGCACGTCCATCGTGACCCTCACCCGCGGCGAAGGCGGCCAAAATGCCATGTCCGGCGAAAGCTACGATGCGCTGGGGCTGATCCGCACCAACGAGTTGCTGTTGGCCGATCAGTATTCCGGCTCCGAGCAGTTCTTCGCCACCGTCGCCGATTACGGCTTCTCCAAAACCATTGACGAAGCCCATAAGCAGTGGGGACACGATCGCGTCCTCTGCGATGTCGTGCGCGCGGTGCGGGAGAATCACCCGCTCGTCCTGGCTTCGACCTTTACCGGCAACATCACCGACGGCCACGGGCACCATCAGGTTTCCGGCGAAGTCAACGAGCAAGCCTTCACCGCGGCCGGCGATCCCAAAGTCTGTCCGGATCAGATCGCCGCCGGATTGCGTCCCTGGTCACCGCTCAAGGTTTACGCCCGCGTTCCCTTCTTCGCGCCCAGCAGCAAAGGCATCTTCGACTACGCGACGAATAAATGGTCTCCCGCGCGCTTCTACGATTATGTGGCGAAGCAGTGGAGCGACACCTTTCCCGCCGCCACCCTGGAAATTCCCGAAGGCACCTGGGATCCGATCCTCGGCGAGTCGTATGCGCAGATCGCCCGCACCGGATGGAGCCAGCAAAAATCCCAGAATGGCGGTGGCACGCTGCCCCTGCCCGGCCCCTTCAGCGTCGGCTATCACCGCTATGGATCCTCGGTGAAGACGCCGGACAAGGAAGAGAATTTCTTTGACGGCATCGACACCACGCTCCCCGGCATCGCGTCGCTGGTCCACTCCGGGAACACCGCGCCTCTCGTCGCGGCGCTCAACGACATCCATCACCACGTCGCCACGGCGCTGCACACCGACTGGCCTGCGCATCCGGAAAAGATTGCGCCGGAGCTGGCCACCGGCTACAAGGTGACGCAACAACTCATCGAGTGGGTCAACGCCAGCGCGCTGAATGCCGACGACAAAGCCAACGTCGTGCACGAGCTCAACATCAAGCTGGCGCAGTTCAACACCGCGCTCGCCGAATCGCTGGGCCTCGAGGTCAACGCGCTGGTGATGCCGCGCACCGCAACCGGTGTCAACTTTGGGCCACCCACAGTGCCCGACGACACCATCACCGCCGTCACTCCCGGATCGGAAATCGATGTCCGCGTGCACGTCACCGCCGCGCCTTTCTGGGGACCCTCGGCCGAAGGCCTGCAGCTCGCCCGCACCTGGCTCGATCAGCCCGACGGCAGCGCTTGGGAAATCACCCGCATCGGCGCGCCTGGCCTCGACGCCGTCTCCAGCAATTCCGGCGACGCCATTTTCCGCGTGTATGTCCCGCGCGAGGCCGCGGTCACGCGACCCTACTTCACCCGCCCCAACACCGAGCAGCCGTATTACGACATCAACGATAAGCGCTGGCTGACGTTGCCATTTGCACCGTATCCGCTGGCCGGCTGGGCGGAGTTCAAATACATGGGCGTTCCCATTCGCCTCGGCCAGGTGGTGCAGACTGTCCATCGCGTCCACGGCATCGGCGGCGTCTACCAGCCGCTGGCCGTCGTACCGCAAGTGTCGGTGAATCTCACCGCCCAGGCGGGAGTGGTCCCCCTCGGCACCGCGACGGTCCCCTTTGTCGTGAGTGTCAGCAATCAGCAGCAGGACAACGCCGACGGCACCGTGAGACTGACGCTGCCCGCTGGCTGGACCGCCGATCCCGCCGAAGTGCCGTTCCATCTGACCGCCGACAGCAACGAGGCGATCCGCTTCACGCTCCATCCCAGCCAGCTCGCCGAACAAAACTACGAGATCGGCGTCGCCGCGGAAATCGGGAGCACCCGCTTCACCGAAGGCCTGACCGTCGTCGGATATCCCGGCCTCCGTCCTTATTATCTGTATCGCCCGTCCACCTATCGCTTGCGCGGCGTCGACGTGAAGCTGCCGCCGGATCTGAAAATCGGCTACATCATGGGCACGGGCGACGACGTCCCCGAGGCGCTGGAAGAAATCGGCGTCGAGCCGCATCTGCTCACCGCGACTGACCTCGCCGAAGGCGACCTGTCATCCTGCGATGCCATCGTTGTCGGCATCCGCGCGTATTCCTCCCGCCCTGACCTGACCGCGGCCACGCAGCGGCTCTTCGACTACGTCCGCAACGGCGGCACTCTTCTCGTTCAGTATCAGAGCGTGCAGTTCCCTGCTCCGTATGAGCTGACGCTGGGGCGCAATCCAGAGAAAGTCGTCGACGAGCACGCGCCCGTCACTCTTCTCGATCCCAACAGCAATCTGTTCACCTGGCCGAACCACATCACCTCCGCCGATTTCGACGGCTGGGTCGAGGAGCGCGGCCATTCCTTCCTGCAATCCTGGTCCTCGCAGTACACGCCGCTCACTGAAGTGCACGACCCAGGCCAGGACCCACAGCAAGGTGGTCTGCTCTATGCCCACTACGGCAAGGGCAACTACTTCTATATGGCGTACGCCGTCTATCGGCAGCTTCCCGAAGCCGTCCCCGGCGCCTACCGCCTGCTCGCCAACCTGATCGCGGCTGGAAAACATCCGGCGCAACCATAAAAACTTCGAACCGTCCCGTCTCCGCGCCCTTTTTCTCCCCAAGACGTGTAAACTACCCACCATGTCAATCGTGCTCACGACTCTCGTAAGCTGTTGACCCTTCACGAAGTTCCCCGCGCCTCCGCGGGGCTTTTCCCCGAACATTCACCGCAAATTCTCTGAACGTTCACACTTGCCTGCGACCATGCCGATTGGGTAGCTGTGGGCCTGTTCGGAAAGCAGCGCGCAATCCTGCCGCTTGCATTCCGGCCATGCTCGGGAGCCCCGGCATTTCCCCCCGCTGCAATGCATGACTACTTACGCATTTTCCAACCCCTGAGAGGCTGAATGACCAACCAATTGAAGGCGCTTGCCATCCTGGCGCTGGCCATGGCGGTTGCCGGCGGTTACGCACAGACCGCGGCCAGCTCGCCCACCAAGGTCCATCACAAGAAACCTGCCGCGCCGAAGGGACCGAGCGTGGAAGCTCAAATCGAAGAGCTGCGGCAGCAGGAGCAATCCGATCGCGGCCAGATCGACTCGCTGAAGCAACAGCTTTCCGATCGCGACGCGCAGCTGCAGTCGGCGCAGCAGGCTGCGGCTCAGGCCCAGGCCGCCGCGCAGGCCGCCCAGGCTGCCGCCACTTCCGAGCAGCAGACCCTTTCCGCCAACACCGAGGCGGTTTCCAGTCTGCAAAGTTCTGTCACCGACCTGAAAGCCAACAGCATCTCCCTTGCCGGTACCATCCAACAGCAACAGGCCGATACGAAGAAGCTGATTGAAAGCCCTGAAGCCATCCATTACAAGGGCATCACCATCTCCCCGGCGGGCAGCTTCCTGGCAGCTGAAACGGTGTGGCGCCAGGGTGCCACCGGCGGCGGCCTGAACACCGGTCCCACTCTCATTCCGCTGGCCAATTCTGACGACGCCCAGCTCAGTGAGTTTCAGGGCGCCGGCCGTCAGTCCCGCATGGCCATCAAAGCAACCGGCAAACTCCCCAACGTCACCATGACCGGCTACTACGAAATGGATTGGCTGGGCGGCGGCATCACCTCCAACAACAATCAGTCCAACAGCTACGTGCTCCGCCAGCGGCAGTTGTGGGCGGATGCGCTCTTTGGCAGTGGCTGGGATGTCTCCGGCGGCCAGGGCTGGTCACTCGCCACTGAAACGACCCAGGGCGAAACCCGCGGCACCGAAATTCTCCCGGCTACCATCGACCCCCAGTACGAAGCCGGCTTCGTCTGGACCCGTCAATACAGCTTCCGCCTTACCAAAAACTTTGCCAATAAATTCTGGCTCGGCGCTTCGGCTGAAAATGCTGAAACCCTGAACCCGGGCGGCAGCAGCCTGCCCACCAACATCCTCATCGGCTCCGATGGACAGGGTGGCGGTCTCTACAACAACACCGCCAACTACTCCTTCAACTACAGCCCGGACTTCGTCGCCAAGATGGTTTTCGAACCCGGCTGGGGCCATTGGGAACTCTTCGGCATCGAGCGCAATTTCCGCGATCGCATTTACCCCAATGAAGTGTGCTCCGGGACAACCTGCACCGGCACCACAGCCGGTGCCTATAACGACAGCATTCCCGGCGCCGGCATCGGCGGCGGCTTCCGCGCGCCCCTCGGCACCAAAAACCTGACCATCGGTCTGAAGGGCCTCTATGGCAAGGGCATGGGCCGCTACGGCGATTCCACCCTCGGCGATGTCACCGTCCGTCCGGATGGTGAGCTCGATCCGCTCAAGGGTTTCTCCACGATGAGCACCATCGAAGCCAATCTCAGCAAGCGCCTGATGATCTACCTCAACTATGGCGGCGACTATATCTACCGCGATTACCAGGGCAAGGTCGGCTACGGCTCGCCCCTTACCAGCATGAGCGGCTGCCTGACCGAGCCGCCTCCCACCACCGCACCCACCTCCGGCTTCGGCGGTGGTACCGGATTTGACCCCTCCACACCGAGTAGCTGCGGCAACCAGAACAAGGACACGCAGGAGTTCACCGCAGGCGAGTGGTACAACTTCTACAACGGTCCCAAGGGCCGGATGCGCTTCGGCATCCAGTACAGTCGCTGGGAGCGCGATCTCTGGTCCGGCGCCGGCGGCACGACCAATCCCGGCGGCGGCGCCAAGGGAGCCGACAATATGTTCTGGACCTCGTTCCGCTATTACGTCCCGTAGATCTTTCCCGCACCACAACCCAAAGGACCCGCCGCGGCGGGTCCTTCTTTCTGCCTCCCGCACAAATCGCGCTGCGGTTCAGCTTCCCTCGCACATCTCTTCAAACAGCTCGCGGACCCGTTCCCGCGCCAGCACCAGCGCCCTGCGCCCGGCAACCGTTGCGATATACACCTTGCGCTTGTGACCATCCACCAGCCGTTGCCGCGACTTGAGCCAGCCACGTCGCTCCATGCTGTGCAGCAGCGGATACACGGTCCCAGGTCCCAGCCGGTACCCGTGACGCGCCAGCTCCCGCATGATCCCCAGTCCGAAGATCGGCTCTTCCGCCGCATGGTGGAGCACGTGCAGGCGCACCAACCCGACGTAAAGCTCCTGGCTGCGCCTGCGATGGACGACCTTCTTCGTCATCGGGGAATCATACCGGTTCACGCCAAAATAACGGTCCCGCGCGCCGCCGGCGAACGAGAACCGGCGATATCCTGGTCCTCGCCGTTCGGCCTCAGAGAAGATCCGCGAAGGGTGGAAACGTCAGCAGCAAACCCAGCCCCAGAAGCACCAGAGCCGCCGCCGCGATCGAACGCAGGTTCACGGATTTTTTCCGCCAGCGCCAGTCCAGAACTACCCACGCCAGGATCCAAACCAGAACCGCGCTCGTCGTAACCCCGGAGAGAGGGCCGGTGGGCCGATAGAAGTTCATCATCCTGCCCAACGGCGCCACGCGATCGGCAGCGACCGCAAGCGCTCCCAGAGCAAAGCAAGCGATTCCCGCCGCCATCATCGCCGCAGCCCCCGCCCCGTTGAGCAAATCTGTGTGGCCAGCTTCCTGCGGAGCGGTCATGGTTGCTTCCCCTGCATCACGCGAATCGTCTCGCCGCCGCGCACCGGCGCGTTCTTATTGAGCATCGCCCCAAAGAAGCCGGCGACCCCGGCGGCGAAGAATGAAACCGCCACGAAGCACAGCACTGCGTTGCGCAGGTAGGAGTGATGGCGAAGCGTGCTCCCGTACCGCATCAACACCGCAGCCGCCATCGTGATCGAGATGGGCACCAGCCACGCCACGTGTTCCTTCCACTCCATGCCGAGGGAATGCCACCCTGCCGTCGAGGGGCTCGAGAGCAAAAGCCGCTGCGGGAAACCGCTCAGGCTCATCGTCCCTGGCGGAGGCACGGCGCGGTACCACGGATACACAATGTAGGTTCCCGTCAGCACCGCGAACCAGGCCAGCGCCGCCATCGTCACAAAATAAATTTTCAGAAATCGATCGCTCCCGCCCTTCGCCGGCCCCGAAGGCACAGGCCGGCAGCTTCGCCACAGCTCAACCATCGCACCCGAGCAGGCCAGCAGATACAGGGTCCCGAATCCCATCCCGTGAATCACCGTCCACAGCGCGCGTGTCGTAATCTCCATGCATTCACTCCTTCACCAGGGTCTGTTATGGCTGGCGGCCCGGCCTTGCCGCCTGCCACAGGAATCCCGGTGCTGCATCAGGTTTCTTGTCGTCCTTACCCCACGTCCAGTACATGCCCACATACGCGTAGTTTTCCGTCTGCCCCGCCACCGAGTGCCCATAGCAAAACAGAAACTGCTCGTTGGGATTGTGTTTGAAGTGGTAATAGCCGCCCAGGTCGACCATCGTGGAAGCCTGGGTCTGCGGCGCTGCCAGGCCCTCCTTCCCGTGCGCGAAGACCTCGCCGCCAAACTCGATCCGGTCCCCCGGGAAGGTGTACTTCAGCAGAAACCCTCCATAGGGAAAGTCGCGGTAGTCCGTTTGCGGAACCACCGTCTCGCCCGCGCCCCCGTCCAGCAGCCATTTGCCGATATTCTTCTGCATCCACAGCGGCAGCCGGTACCACACTTTCCCGATTCCCAGTCCCCTGTCGTAGCTCCCGGTCGGCATCTCGAACATGGTGAAGGTGCCGATCTGCGGAACGTATTTGCTCTCCTTGATGTAGGCGATCTTCGCCCCCAGTTCCATATCGGTTAGCCCGAATACCGTAGGTCCCTGCCCGGCACCCTCCGCCGCATAGGCTGGGTGATTCAGCGGCGCGGCCACCCCCCACGGCAGGATGGCGTGCACCTGCACACGAGAGATCGCGCCCCAGTTAAATTCAAACGCCGGCCCCACCGCGTCCATCTCGACAGGCGTGCCGTCGCTTGCGCCAAAAATGTAGAACTCGTAATGATGAAGATCGACCGGAACGGGGTCGTCGGTTTGGTACGGCGGCCCCTGCGCCAGAAGGGCCGAAGCGCCGCCCGCCGCCAGCAGAAACACAATCAGAGAAACAAACCGGAGCCGCCGTGTGGTTCGTTCCCAGGCCTGAAGATGAAAGCTCACCAGTCGCCTCCACACGGTCTGTCAGCTCAGGACTCAAGCTCCGTAATCGAACTTCGATAATGGCATGGGCGATTCGCCACCGTCAACACAAAGGGCCCGCCGCGGCAGGCCTTCTCTCTGCACGTTGCCTGGTGTTTCGTTCCCTGCTGCCTTACCCGACCGGCTGCTCTTCTTCCACCACCGGCCCATGCGTCGCCGCCGTTGGCATGGGTGTGGGCGCAGGCGCGGGAGCATCGCCAATCCGCTCGCTGAAATGGCACTCGGGAGCATTTTCCAATTCAGCCGCGGTCTGGCCCTTCCTCGGACGACGCCTCGGCATCATCTCCTTGTTGTTAGGGCAAACCAGGTAGAGACCGCCGTCGATCGCACGCTCGACCAGATACGGCGACTTGCATTGCGGGCAACTCTGCGCAACCGGCTTCAGATTCGAAGTGAAATTGCACTTCGGATACCGCGTGCAGCCCCAGAAAATGTTCCCGGTACGCGCCTTGCGCTCGGCAATGTCCCCTTCGCCGCACTGCGGGCACTTTAGCCCCTCAATCAGGTTCTGCTTAATGTATTTGCATTTCGGATAGCCGGAGCACGAAACAAATTCCCCGTAGGTTCCGGAGCGCAGCACCAGTTGCTTGCCGCACTTTGGACACTTCTCATCCAGCGGCACCGCCGGCTTCTGCTGCTGCTTCTGGCTCAACCGCCGCACCGTCTTGCACGGCGGATCGGCGTTGTAGTCCGGGCACGCCATGTAGGCGCCGAACGGTCCCCGCCGCAGCACCATCACCTTGCCGCAGTTTTCGCAATATTCTTCCGCGGGTACACTCTGCGCGTCGCCGGATTGCAGATCGGGCTTCGCCTCGTAATGCTCCTTAGTGAAGCCGCAGCTCACCTGCTCTACCGTCACTTTGCGTCCCGTGCCCACGGCGTTTTCCAGCGCCGCCTTCAGCTCCGGCTTGTCCTTTACTTCAAGGGTCGTCGACTCGTCGTTCTCCGTGGTCTTCACCAGCATCGGATACTTCAGCCGGCCTTCCACCCTGGTCAGGACCTTCTTTGGTTCCTTCTTCCAGCTCGTGGCCGCAATCGGCACCGGCTTTTCCTTCGCATACGCACTGCACGCGTAGAACGACCCGAATTTTCCCCACTTCAGCACCAGCGGCGAGCCGCACAGATCGCACTTCTCGTCCGTGGCTTTCTCCATCCGCTTTACGTTTTCCATGTGCTTCTCGGCGCTCTTCAGTTCCTCCTCAAAGTGCCCGTAGAAGCCCTTCAGCAGATCGGTCCACTTCTCCTTGCCTTCTTCAATCTCGTCCAGCTCCTCTTCCAGCTTCGCCGTGTACTGCGTATCGAAGATGTAGGGGAAATTCGCCACCAGCAGATTCGTCACCACCGTCCCGATCTCCGTCGGGAAGAAGCGGCCGCTCCGCCCCGTGGGCGGGACCTTCGTGACATATTCGCGGTCCTGAATCGTCGTGATGATCGACGCGTATGTCGATGGCCGCCCGATCCCCCGTTCCTCCAGCTCCTTCACCAGCGACGCCTCGTTGTAGCGCGGCGGCGGCTCGGTGAATTTCTGCACGGCATCGACCGCCGAAGGCCGCGACGCAATCTCAATTTGCGGCTCCTCAAACGCAGGGATCTCCTCGATCTTGTCCCCCGGACCCGCTTCCTCATTCCGCGCTTCAATCCTGGCCACTTCGACGTTGTATCTCTTCCGCGCGTGTGCCACTTTCGCCGCTCGCTCCTGCGCCGCGATGCCCGATAGATGCTCCTGCGTGGCCAGAGTCAATCGCGCGCCCTCCGGGATCTCGGGCAGATCTTCCTCATCGTCCTCGTCCGTTTCGTAAATCTTCAAATACCCGTCGAATTTCAGCACCGATCCCGAGACGCGGAAGTTGTACGTCTTCTTGTTCTTCGCGTCGATCTCGACCGTGGTCACGTCGTAAATCGCCGGCACGATCTGCGAAGCCACAAACCGCTGCCACACCAGCTTGTACAGCTTGTATTGCTCGTCGCTCAGGTACCGCTTGATCTTGTTCGGGTGCATCCCGGGGTCGGTGGGCCGGATCGCTTCGTGCGCATCCTGCGCATCCTTCTTGGAGCGATAGACATTGGGCTGCGCCGGCAAATACTCGTTGCCCAGCTTCCTCGCGATAAACTCCCGCGCCGCCGTGATCGCTTCCGGTGAAACCCGCGTGGAATCGGTACGCATATACGTGATCAGGCCCGCGGAGCCCTCCGCGCCCAGATCCACGCCTTCATACAGCCGTTGCGCCACGCCCATCGTCCGCTTCACACTGAATCCCAGCTTCGCCGCCGCCGACTGTTGCAGCGTGCTGGTGATGAACGGCGGGTAGGGATTGCTCCTGCGCTCCTTCCTTTCGACCGAGCTCACGCTCCACACCGCTGCCGTCGTGGCGTCGATGATCGCCCGCGCTTCCTGTTCATTGGGAACCGAAGGCGCGCTCACGCCCTCGACTTTGGCGCGCTCCCCATCGATGCCGACAAACCGCGCTGTCACCAACTGCGGTTCTCCGCTGGCCTTCGCGTCCTTCTCCAGCTCCAGAATCGCGTCGATGGTCCAGTATTCGGTCGGCTTGAATTCCTGAATCTGCTTTTCACGCTCCACGATCAGCCGCACCGCCACCGTCTGCACACGTCCCGCGGAAAGCCCCCGCCGCACCTTGTCCCACAGCAAGGGAGAAATCTGATAGCCCACGATCCGATCCAGCACCCGCCGCGTCTGCTGCGCGTCCACCAGATTCGCATCCACATCCCGCGCATGCTCGAACGCCGCCCGTACCGCCTTCTGCGTAATCTCGTTGAAGGTCACCCGCCGGATCCGGTTCTTGTCCTTCATCACCGGACGAAGCTGCATTTCCAAATGCGCCGCGATCGCCTCGCCTTCGCGATCCGGATCGGGCGCCAGATACACCGCGTCCGCCTTCTGCGCCATCTTTCTCAGCCTGGCGACCACCTTCTCTTTATCGGGAGACACCACCAGCGTCGGCTCGAAGGTCCGGTGCTCCAGCTCCACACCGATCTCCCGCTTCGGCAGGTCCATGATGTGGCCGAAGGACGCTTCCACGTCGAAGTCTTTGCCCAGATACTTGTTGATCGTCTTCGCCTTGGCTGGCGATTCGACGATGACCAGAGATTTACTCATCGTTTCCTTTTGACCGCGCCGGCGGCGCGCATGTCGCCCCTGCCAGTCACTTTGTTCCCCGCTTCACTCCGGAAACTTGAACCGGTCTCATAAACTCCAATTGCCGGTTATGCCACGTATGAGACCCGCCATCGAAGCGGGGCTCACAATTCCAATCGGAGTCACGGACCTTCACATGAGACCGGTTCTACCACGTCCCGGCGCTTTCAATCTATAGTCCGGCGGTGCAGCGCGCACCATACATGCAACCGGACGCGCCCCGTCCTTCAAAAGCTCCTCACGTAGTTCTTTCCAGGAAGTTGTCGTATGCGCCCGCCGAGTTCCAGCTCGAACAGCGCCGTGAAAACCTCGGAAGAGCTCAGTTCCGGCTCCAGCTTTTCGAGGATTTCATCCATCTGCAGTGCTTCATCCTGACGAAGCACGCTCAGCACCCGCGCCTCTGAGGGCGGCAGCGGCGATTCCTCGAATAACGATGCCTCAGAAGTGCCCTCGGATGCAAATCCCTCGCTTTGCTCCAGCCCCATCCGGATCGACGTCGGCAGCTCTTCCCATACGTCTTCCCAGCACGAAGTGAGCTTTGCGCCTTGCTTTATCAGCATGTTAGGGCCCCACGCGTTTTTCGTCGTCACATTGCCGGGTACCGCGAAAACTTCCCGGTTCTGCTCGAGCGCGCAGCGGGCCGTCACCCGCGTGCCGCTGTATTCCGCCGCCTCAATCACCAGCACCCCCACGCTCATCCCGCTCAGCATCCGGTTCCGGCGCGGAAAATTCTGCGGCGCAGGAAACGTCCCCAGCGGCAGCTCCGAAAGTATCGCTCCCCCGCCCGCAATAATCTGCTCGGCGAGCGACTTGTTCTCCTTCGGATAAATCACGTCCACGCCCGTGCCCCAGATCGCAATCGTCGGCCGCTTCGCCGCAACCGCTCCCTTGTGCGCCGCCGTATCCACGCCCCGCGCCATGCCGCTCAAAATGATCAGCCCCCGCATCGCCAGGTCCCTCGCCAGCCTCTCCGCCATCCCCGTCCCATACGGCGTGGGATGCCGCGTCCCCACCACCGCGAGGCTCGGCCGCGCCAGCAACCCCGCATCCCCGCGCACCCACAGCACCGGCGGTGGATCATAAATCTCCCGCAGCCGCTCCGGATACGCCTCCTCGCGATACGTCACGATCGTCGCGCCGGTTCCAGCCAGCTTTTCCAACTCCTGATCCGCCGCGTGCCCCGCTTCCCCCGAAGAAATGAACTGCGCCGACTGCGCCGGAAGCTGCAGCCCCTCCAGCTCGGTCAGCGGCAAATGCAGCACGCGCGCCGCACTTCCCGCACGCTCCACCGCATGCAGGATGCGCCGCGGCCCCACCCCCGGCGTCAGCGCCAGCGCCAGCCACCCATGCCGCTCCTCAAACGACACGCTTGTCATCCCGACCGGAGCGCGTTCGCGCAGCGAATCGGGAGCAGAGTTGTCATCCCGACCGGAGCGCGGTTCGCGCAGCGAATCGCGCGGAGCGGAGGGATCTGCTTTTGTCTCATCCCCAATCAGCACTCAGATCCTCCCACGTCGGATTAGCCATTTCGATCAGAGCCACCTTTTTCTCTCTCCCCCAGCGCTTGATCTGCTTTTCTCGGGCGATCGCGTTGTTCACATATTGAAATCGCTCAAACCACACCAGCCGCCAGCAGCTGTACTTCGCAGTGAATCCGTCGCCCTCACAGCTCCTGTGCTCCATGGTTCGCCGCCGGATGGAATTGCTTACCCCGCAATAAAGCGTGCGGCTGCGGCTCGCAATCAGATAAACGAAATACGCGTGCTCTCGCCTTACTTCACTCCTTTTGTCATCCCGAGCGGAGCGCGTTCGCGGCAGCGAATCGCGCGCAGCGGAGGGATCTGCTTTTGCCTCATCCCCAACCAGCACTCCGATCCTCCCGTTTTTCATCAGCGCTGCCGGGAGACTACGTTCCGCCTCCACCGCGGGTCAAGCAAAACAGCCCCCACCCTGGTTACCAAGGCCACATTGCTACACTAACCAGTGCCTCCCGACCGCCTCCGCGTTTCCGCCATCCGCTTCCTCAACCCCGCTCCCTTGATGTGGAGCTTCGAGCACGACCCCGACCGCGCCCGCCTCGCCGAACGCTACATCCTCTCCTCCGACACCCCCGCCGAATGCGCCGCGAAGCTGGCCTCCGCCAATGCCGACATTGGACTCGTCCCCGTCTCCGCCCTGGCCTTCACCCCGACCCTTGCCGTCATCCCCGGCTGCGCCATCGCCTCGCGCGACCGCGTCCGCTCCATCCTTCTCGTCGTGCGCCATCCCGACGGCATCGACGGCGTCGGTCGCGTCGCCCTCGACACCGCCTCCCGCACCTCGGCCGTCTACACCCGCATCCTTTTCTCCCGCTTCTGGCAGGTTGAACCGAAATTCATCGAGCATGCCCCCGACCTCGACGCCATGTTGCGCGCCGCCGACGCTGCCCTCCTCATCGGAGACCCCGCTCTCTTCGCGCTCGAAGACCGCGAGGCTCGCCAGCGCCGCACCGGCGAACGCCTCCTCTATCTCGACCTCGCCCACGAGTGGCACACCCTCACCGGAACCGTCTGGGTCTCCGCAGTCTGGGCCGTCCGCCCCGACGCTATCGCCGCGGCCCCCACACCACCCGCGCAAATCATCGAAGATTTCCAGCACTCCCGCGACGCCGGCCTCCGCCACATCGACGCCCTCGCCGACGAATGGTCCTTGCGCATTGCTGTGCCCCGCGAAACGATCCGCACCTACCTCTCCGAAAATATCTGGTACCTCCTCGACGACTCCTGCCTCGCCGGTCTCGACCTCTTCTATCGTTATGGCGTCGAATGCGGCGCGCTGCCTCTCGCTCCCAGGATTACCTTTGTCTGAAAATCCCCAACCCGCGCGCAGCCAGGAACGCCCCTCCCGCGTCTTACCCTCCGTGTTCCTCGCCGCGAAAGCAGCCACCCGCCCCGCGCACCACCGCCTGATCCCCGCCTGGGTGCTTCACTTCGGACTCGCTGGCCTCTTCATCGTCGCCGCACTCGATGCCGCCCCCATCCCGCTGCCCATCCCCGCCAGCACGGACATTCTCATCCTCGTGCTCGGCGCGCATGGCGAATCCCCCTGGCTCCTCGCCCCCGTCGCGGTTGCCGGTGGACTTCTCGGTGCCTGGCTCACCTGGAAAACCGGCAAAAAAGGCGGCGAGGCCATGCTCGACCGCTACCTCAGCAAGCGCCTGCGCGCCACCATCAAGGGCCGGATTCGCCACCACGGCACGCTCACCGTCTTCATCGCCTCCATCCTGCCCCCGCCCATCCCCCTCACGCCCTTTCTGCTCGCCGCCGGAGCGCTCGGCGTCAGCCGCAGGCAGCTCCTTATTGCTATCGGCATCGGCCGCTCCGTCCGCTACGGAACCGAAGCCGCCCTCTCCCTCATCTATGGTCGCCGCATCCTCCGCTGGTTCAACCGCTACCTCGCCGGATGGTCCTCGGTGATCCTCTACACCTTTCTCGCCCTGCTCGTCGCTGCCATTGTCTTTGGCATCTGGAAATACCGCCGCGACCAGCGCCGCCCCGCGCGCCCCACCCGCGAAGCCACCGCCGAAGCCGCAAGCTAAGCTCCCACCCTGTTCACTGTCCACTGTCCACTGATCACTGATCACTGCACCCTGTACCCTCCACCCTGTACCCTCCACCCTGTACCCTGTTCTCGTGCCCCCCATCGCCTACCTCGAATGCTCCCGCTGCCACCACCACCTCTCCGCCGACACCCCCCAAACCGTCTGCCCCGCCTGCGCCGGATCCCTCTACGTCCGCTATGACCTCGACGCCCTGAAGCACACAGCAACCCGCCCCGCCTGCAGCGCCGAACCCTCCATGTGGCGCTACGCCAATGTCCTCCCCGACGCCGACCCCGTCACCCTCGGCGAAGGCTGGACCCCCATGCTCCCCTCGCGCCGCTATCCCGCCCTCCTTATTAAGGAAGAAGCCGACAACCCCACCGGCAGCTTCAAAGCGCGTGGCATGTCCATGGCCGTCACCATGGCCCGCCATTATGGATTGAAAAAACTCGCCGCACCCTCCGCCGGCAACGCCGCCAGCGCCCTCGCCGCCTACGCCGCCGCCGCCGGCATCGAAGCCCACATCTTTATGCCCCGCGATGTGCCCATGGCCAACTACCTTGAAGGCGTGGCCTACGGCGCGCACGTCACGCTGGTCGACGGACTCATCTCCGACTGCGGCCGCCTCGTCGCCGAAGGCGCCAAGCGCGAAGGCTGGTTCGACGTCTCCACGCTCAAGGAGCCCTTCCGCGTCGAAGGCAAGAAGACCATGGGCTACGAACTCGTCGAGCAGCTCGGCTGGCGCTACCCCGACGCCGTCTTCTACCCCACCGGCGGCGGAGTCGGCCTCATCGGCATGTGGAAGGCGTTTGAAGAAATGGAGCAACTGGGCTGGGTCTCGGGCCGTCGGCCGAAGATGATCGCCGTCCAGGCCTCCGGCTGCGCGCCCGTCGCCCGCGCCTGGAAAGAAGGCGCAGCCGTCTCGGCCAGTTTCGAAAACGCCGCCACCTTCGCCGCCGGACTCCGCGTCCCCAAGCCCTATGGCGATTCGCTCATCCTCGAAATCGTCCACGAATCCGGCGGCACGGTCGTCGACATGCCCGACGAAGCCATCCTCGCCTCACTTCTCGATTGGTCCCGCAACGAAGGCCTCCTCCTCTGCCCCGAAGGAGCCTGCGCGACGGCAGCGTACGATCACCTGCTCGCAACCGGCTTCCTCAAGCCCGAAGACCGCGTAGTCCTCTTCAACACAGGATCAGGACTGAAGTACATCGACGCCATCGCCGAAGCCATGCATCTATCCCGCCCCGGCGCGAAGAAGTACCCCCAGCGCACCCCCGTCGGCGGCATCATCACGCCCCAGTAAGAAATTTCAGACTATATCGTCTATATTTCTGGTCTGTTATACTAAAGTCGGGGTGATTCATGTCCGTTTGGCAGCTTCAAAAGGCAAAAATGCAGTTGAGCAAACTGATTGAGGATGCCCACAAAAAGGGCCCTCAGATCATCACCCGCCACGGTGCCGAGCGCGCAGTCGTCCTGTCCGTGGAAGAATTCCGCACGCTCACCGCCAACAAACCGAATCTGCGGGATTACCTGCTTGGCGGGCCCAAGGTCGATGATTTCGAGATTCCGCGAGAGACCGACACCGGCCGGAACATTCCCCTGTGAGCGCGCGCTACCTGCTCGATACCAATCTGCTTTCCGAATCCCGTAGGAAGCAGCCAAATGCAGGAGTGACGGCATTCCTGACTCAAACCGATCCCACGCTGCTGCGAATCAGCGTGCTCACACTCGGCGAACTGAGAAAAGGCGTAGCCATCAAAGGCAGGTCCGATCAAAAGGCAGCTCAACAGATCGAGTCGTGGATTGACGGACTCGAGCTGAGTTTTGCCGGCCAAATTCTGGCAATCGACATATCCACGGCGCGTCTGTGGGGCGAGTGGTCAGCCCGGCGTCCCAGAGCCGTCGTCGACACTCTCCTGGCTGCCACGGCAAGCGTCAACGACCTCGTGCTCGTCACCCGCAACACGACCGATGTCAGCGACCTCCCCATCCAGATTCTGAATCCGTGGGATGAACCTGGGCAGAGCAAGCACTGAGCGCAGCAACGATGCTAGCCGAATTGACAGCACTATTTCAGCAGCTCGTAGATGAACTCCCGGCCGGTGCAGCTTCGATCAAACTTTCCCCGGAGACTGAGCGCCGACCTGCCGTGATATCGCTGCTCCCCACGAATCCAGCGGCTGCTGACTTTGGAGTTGTTTTCTACGGATCCGACGTTCACAGCGTGGGATTTGGCATTCACCAGTGGGAGTTCCCGTACGAGCGACGATACCGCAAGGGCGAGAAGGATGTCCTCGCCGAGATTCAAGAGATGGCCCGCGCGGTCGTTGCAGGGAACTGTGAACAAGAGCGGCGCAGATTCTCGATCACCGGCAGGATCGACGTTGGAGATTACATCTACTCTGTGGGGGACATACCCAAATTCTGCAAGCCGCCATTTGGGACTCGCAGGTACGCACCTTACTCGCAACTGCCTATCGAATGATACCGACCAGCGCCTCTGTCCGCGGGTTTCCCACATCTGCCCGGTTTTGGCAGATGTGGGATTCCACGAATCCACCACAAAAACGAGCCGCACACCCAGGCCTCGCGGAGCGAGGCGACGGAGAAAGCGGCGGGTTTTAACCCGCCGAAATACCGCTGAAAAATCAAGGCCTTTAGGCCCGGGCACTCCTGTCCGGACAGCTCGCCTCTACCGCCGATCCGGATGGTTCGGATCACTGAACTCCATCAACTCAATCGGTGCGCCGTTTTCGACGATGAACGCGACCCGCACCCCGTCCGATGGGCTGTTCGGCGCTATCAGAATTTCCCGGCCCTCCAGCTCCGACTCGAGGTCACTCACCTCAAAAGCAACATGAGCCACGTGCCGGACCAGCTCCGGAACCGCTGCGTCCGCTTCGAACCGCATCCATTCCACCCCGTACTCGCTCTTTTCGTGCCCAACAAGATAGATCTTCAGACGCTCGATGTGCCGCTCTCCCGGTCGCGATTGGTCGGTAGGAATCCCGATGTGGTGATATCGACGCATACTCTCGCCCCTGTTCCCGAACAGCCCGCATTCTACGGGATGCTCCTGCGTGGAGGCCGAAAAATCAAAGCGCCTCGTGGCACAAAAGCCGCCGAAACCTTGCACCCTGTCGCGCTGCTGGCTAGCGGCTACCGGCTGTCCTTGTCAAATTTCAACGCTTCGCCGCTATAATCGGCCCCACCTTGCGCTGTGAAGAGGAGAGCCGTGCGAACGACCATCAAAATCATTCTGGCCCTGGCCGTCGTCCTGGCTCCAGGCGCTGTGCCTGCTGAAACCTGCATACTGCAGACCTACGCTTCCTCCTGGATGGCAACCGGCACTCCGTTTTCGGTCAAGTGTCCCTCGGGAATCTACTCGGGCCACCTCATTTCCACCCCTGCACGCCGCTTCTTCCGCCGCGGTCACCTGATGCTTGTCTTTGACCAGCCTGTTGGCCTGATCCCGAAGAAGGAAGGGGATGAAGGAAAGATTCAGTCCGGACGAGGCCGCCAGGTCGCCAATATGCTCGTGGACGGGGGTGTCGGGATCGGCACCAAGGACCTCACCGACGGGCTCTCCGGTGCCATTTTCAAATCCTGGTATATGATCCCGGTTTCCGCCGTCACCCTCGCGTTCTTTTCCAACGGAGGCGATGTGCTGCTGAAGCCGGGATACGAACTCCACATCGAGTCGAGGAGCGAGCTGCGCCTTGAAAATAGCCCCAGCCACCGATTGTCAGGCGCCCCATAACCCGGCTTGAGCAAGCACGGAGCGTAACGGGGTGCGCGGCCTCTGGCTGACTTTGCCAGGCGGGGCATTCCACAATTCCACCCCAACGACTCCTAACTGCCTTCGCTAAACGTCTCTCACTAAACGCTCCCCGCTAATCGTCCCTCGCTAAACGTCTCTTGCTTAAACGCTTCTCGCTAAACGCTTCTCGCTAAACGCTTCTCGCTAATCGTCCCTCGCTAAACGTCTCTCGCTAAACGTCCCTCGCTAAACGCCTTTCGCTAAACGCCTTTCGCTAAACGCCTTTCGCTAAACGCCTTTCTTCGCTAATCGTCCTTTGCTAAACGCCTTTCGCTGCCTTGTCAAGCTTTTCTCCCACGGTACCGAAGTTTTGTCCCTCATTCCACACCACTTCCACCACAATACCCTCAAAGTATTTTGGCGGTTTTTATAGCCGGGCTTGGTATCCTGATAATAGAGGGTAAGAAATAAAAAAGGCTCAGCCCATCGGCTGGGCCTTTCTCTTTTTGCCACCATGAGCGCCGGGTGCCCACGCGGGTCACAGCCGGCGGGCCCAGAGCTTTTCTGTACCCTGCAACCTGTACCCTGTACCCTCAACACGTCCGCCTCTGTAACAAAGACAGCCGCGTTTGTAACAAAGACAGCCGCGTTTGTCACACAAACGGCCGTTTCGATCTGTTCTGTTTCGAGATACTTAGCTGTTGTCGATCCCGTCAATACCTGCGAACCACTGCAGAATCAACGACCATCCCGCAGTCGAGGGGGGAGGGGGGTAGGGGTGCCAGGTAGGTACGTTGGGATGGCCAATCCCCGATTTGGCTACCGGCTACAGGCTACAGGCTCCAGGCTCCGTGACGACCGTTGTACCCTGCAACCTGCACCCTACACCCTGCACCCTGTTTCTCTACTGACACCACGCTGTCAGCAGCCCTTTGCGATGCTGCTCTCGTAGTCAATTTCGCCAACGAGAGAGGAACACCATGACCACCGCCGAACAGACCGTCACCTCCACCATCACCTGGTTTGAGATTCCCGCCGCCGACTTCGCTCGCGCCGTCCGCTTCTACGAAGCCATCTTCTCCAGCCCCCTGCTCCACCTCGGCGAGTGGCCGAACCTGGCCATCTTCCCCTACGAGCGGCCCGGCGTCTCCGGCGCCATCGCCCATGGTGAAGGCCATCGCCCCTGCGCCGACGGCACCGTGATCTACCTCAACTGCGACGGCCGCATCGACCAGGTGCTCGCCCGCGTCGAGAAGGCCGGCGGCACCATCGTCGAGCCCAAGAACCACATCCCCAACGTCGGATGGGTCGCCCAGATTTACGACTCGGAAGGAAACCGCATCGGCCTCCACTCCGCCGCGTGAAGCGTCTCCGGAGACACGCTGATTTGAGGCAACTGCTCTTCATTCGGTGCGAGCCTCAGCGAGTGCCGGACCCACAGTAGTGATTTCGGAGCGGCGTATCACCGGGGACGCTTCTAAAATGGCCGGTATGCGCCGCGCCGACCGCCTCTTCCGCATCGTGCAGTTGCTCCGCGGCGGCCGCCTGCAAACCGCACGCAGCCTCGCCGAAAAGCTGCAGGTCTCGCATCGCACCATTTACCGCGATGTCCAGGACCTGCAGCTTTCCGGCATGCCCATCACCGGAGAAGCCGGCGTCGGCTACACGCTGCGCCGGGACCTCGATATTCCGCCGCTTATGTTTGACCGTGAAGAAATTGCCGCGCTGGTCTTCGGCGCACGCATGGTGGAAGCCTGGGGTGGAACCGAACTCACCGAAGCCGCCAACCGCGCCCTGCGCAAGATTGAAGCCGTTCTTCCCGCCGGACTGCGCGAGAAGATCGACGACGTTCTGCTCTACGCTCCAGGATTCAAAGCGCCGCCGGAGCTGCGCCGCAAGCTGGACGCTCTCCACTCCGCCGCGCAGGAGCGTCGGGTCGTGCTGCTCGCCTACTCGCGGGAAGACGGCCAGCCCAGCGTTCGCCGTGTCCATCCGCTGGCCCTCTACTTTTGGGGAGGCACGTGGACGCTCGCTGCCTGGTGCGAGCTGCGCATTGACTTTCGCACCTTCCGCGTCGACCGGGTGCAGCACGCCGATTGTCTCGACGAGCAATTCACGCCCAGGGCGGGGCAAACCCTGGCCGACTATCTGCGCCGAATTCGCAGCCAGACGAGCGGCGATCTGCCAGCGTCGACTTAGTTGTGTTTAGTATCCGTTAGCCAACAGATATTCAAGCGTTACATCAAAGGATGGCTGTCGGACCTGAAGCGCCAACTTGATCATCACATCCGCCTCGACGTTCACCGGATCGCCAGGCTGCAGCACCCGAAGGTTCGTCACGTTCCGAGTGTGCGGCAGAATCGCCACGCCGACAGTTTCACCATCCCAGGTTGCGATCGTCAGGCTAATGCCCTCAATCGCAACTGACCCTTTGTCAACCATGAACGACCGAGTATTTTCGGGAACGCGCACCCGCAACCACCAATCCGTCATCTCCGGATCGGCGGCTGCATTCACCGGATCGAACGAGACCAGTTCCCCGCAACCATCCACATGGCCCTGCACAATGTGCCCGCCCAGCGGCGTGCCTGCAGCGGTCGGCAACTCCAGGTTCACGATCGAACCCGGCTTCAGCAAGCCGAGAGACGTCCGAGCCAGCGTCTCCGCCGCAAGATCGGCATGGAAAATCGGAGGTTCTATTTCGAGAGCAGTCAAACAGGTTCCGCTCACCGCAATGCTGTCACCGACACGCAGCCGGCTCGCAAACGCCGGTGCGGAAATCGCAATGCGCGTCGTTCCCTGGCGCGGTTCGATCGCCGCGACCGTTCCGGTTGCCTCAATGATGCCGGTAAACATGATTCAATTTTCTCCCCACGGATCGCGCAGATACGCATCGACACGCACATCCTGATCGACGCAGGCTATCGCCGACGGAATCGGCGTCAGCGGAGTCGTCAGCGCCTCCTGCAGCAAGGGCACAGCGTTCGGCCCCAGAAAGACGGGCGCATAGAACAGCGTAATTTTATCCACGTGCCCGCCGTTCAGGGCTGACGCATTTAACTGCGCTCCTGCCTCGAGAACCGCAGAGAGAATCTCCAGTTCTCCCAACCGCTTCATCACCGCCTTCAGACACACGCCGCTGCGGCGCGCCGTCTGACCTCCAGTGTTTCCGCCGGCAAACTGGTCGCTGGCTGGCTCAACGGACGCCACCCGTTCTACCCGAACGCCCAGTGCCTCGAGGGTCCGCTGCCGCTGGGTCGGCGCTACGGTGCAGAAAATCAGAAGATCATTCTGCGCCGTGCGCACCAGCTTCGAATCGAGCGGCGTGCGTAGCCCCGAATCGAGAACCACACGCAGCAAAGGACGCCGGCGTGGCAACCCCGAACGATCGGTGAGGTGCGGATCATCCTGCAACACGGTGTTGACGCCGGTGATCACCGCATCGGCAGCGTGGCGCATCTCCTGCACCTGAGCGCGCGCCTTTTCGCCGGTCAGGAACACCGGAGCACCGCGAGGGGCGTTTCCCGGAGCAGGCGCGATTCTGCCATCCAGTGAAACGCCGGCCTTCAGCGTGACAAAGGGCAGGCCAGTCTGAATGTATTTCGCAAAACCATCGTTGAGCCCGCGCGCCTCGCGTTCCATCACACCGCTGGTGACGGCGATGCCCGCCGTACGCAGCCGCTCCAGTCCCCTGCCGCTGACCGCGGGATTAGGATCCTCGGTCGCCGCGACGACGCGCGCCACGCCGGCCTCGATCAGCGCGCTCGTGCAGGGCCCGGTGCGCCCGGTGTTGCAGCATGGTTCAAGAGTCACATAGGCCGTCGCGCCACGCGCCGCTTGTCCGGCAGTTTTCAGCGCGACGATTTCCGCATGATCCTTCTTGTCGTATTCGTGGCGACCGACTCCGACCACGATTCCGTCCTTCACCAGGACACAGCCAACAACGGGGTTCGGAGAAGCCAGGCCGACGGAATGCTGCGCCAGCTCCAGCGCTCGCTGCATCCAACCTTCATCTGGCGCGAGAACGTCGGTTTGCTTCGGCACAACATCCTTTCCACTGCGGATTGGCAGCTAGTTCTCCAGCAGCGAGTTGACAAACGCCGCGCTGTCGAAGGGCAGCAGATCTTCGAGCGCCTCTCCGATCCCGACAAAGCGCACCGGCAGCTTCATCTCGCGGGCGATGGCCACGGCAATGCCACCCTTCGCCGTGCCATCCAGCTTGGTCAGCACGATGCCGGTCACGCCAGCTGACTCGGTGAACAGCCGCGCCTGCTGCAGGCCGTTTTGTCCGGTGGTCGCGTCCAGCACCAGCAGAACTTCGTGCGGCGCATCGGGAATAATGCGCTGCGCCGTGCGGCGCATCTTGTCGAGTTCGGCCATCAAGCCGGTCTTGGTGTGCAGACGGCCCGCAGTGTCCACAATGACCGCGTCGATGTGACGAGTTTTGGCAGCTTGCAGCGCATCGTAGAGCACCGCGGCAGGATCGCCTCCCTGCTTCGTCCGGATCATCTCGACGCCGCTGCGTTCGCTCCAGATTTCCAGCTGCTCGATAGCCGCGGCGCGAAAGGTATCCGCCGCGCACAGCAGGGCTGTTTTGCCCTGCGCGCGATAGAAGGCAGCCAGCTTTCCGCTCGTGGTCGTTTTGCCAGTGCCGTTGACGCCAACCATCATGATCACGGCCGGAGGCGCAGCGACCTTCGCCGGAGCCTGAGCATTCTCGGCCAGGATTGCCCGCAGTTGCTCCTTCAACAGGTTCTTCAACTCGGCGCCGTTCTGAATCTGTTGCCGTTTGGCGTGTTCCCGCAGGTTGCCGGTAATTTCCGCTGAGGTGCTCACGCCGATGTCCGACGCGATCAGGCTCATCTCCAGCTCTTCCAGAGCCGACTCATCCACCGTGCGGGTCAACGCCAGAACGCTGTCGATGCGCTCGCCCAGGCTATCGCGGGTCCGCGTGACCGCCTGGCGCATGCGCTCGAAAATGTTTTTCTTTTCCGGCTCCTGCTCTTCTTTCAGGCTGCCGAACAACGTCTGGATCATGAGAACTGCGGCCTCACCGCACCTCTTCAAGTGTAGCGAACCTAATGCGTGTGTGTGGGTGCACTGCCAGGGCTCAGACCAGCTCAGCTACCTGTTTCCTCATGCGGAAGGAGACCGGAGTCCGCACGTTCTTCACTTCGAGCGCGCCCGTCGTCACCAGCTCCGCCAATGCGCGGACCACGGTGGGATCGTAGCGCGTACCGGAGAGGCGCGAGAGGATGTCCAGCACGTAGTCGGCGTTCATGGCCGCCTGATAAGGCCGCGGCGTAGTCATGGCGTCGAACGAGTCCGCGACGGAAACGATTCTTGCCATCAACGGAATCTGATCGCCCTTGAGCCCGTAGGGATAGCCTGTCCCATCCAGCGATTCATGATGGAGTTCAACGCCGGGCACCAGATCCTGGAGCATGCTGATCGGCCGCAGAATCGCGGCGCCTTTCACGGTGTGCGCCTTGACGATTTCGAACTCCTCAGGCGTGAGCGGTGTGGTTTTCATCACCAGATAGTCTTCGATCCCGAGGCAGCCAATGTCGTGGAGCAGCGCGGAGAGGCGAATCCGCTCGACGCGCTCCTCGTCCAAACCCATTTTCCAGGCAATGGCCGCGGCGTACGCCGCTACCCGTTCGGAATGCCCACGCAGATATGCGGTGCGCTCGTCCACGGCTTTGGCGATCATGTGCATCAGGTCTTTCAGCGTCTCGTAATGCCCGCGCGCCTCTTCGTTCTTTTCCTGACCGCGATCCTGCATGGTCTTAAGAGCGTGTCTCCAGGTGGGGATCACTTCGGCAAAGAGATCGTCAGAGGGGTCGGCGGAGATTTCATTCTCACGCACGGGCAATCCAGACTGGATGGTATGCATCAGGCGCTGGATCCGATGGTGGAGCCACAGGGTCATCAACAGTGCTGCTGTCCCGCTCCCTGCCAGCTCGATCAACACAACAGCCCAGCCCGCGGCTACGGGCCGCAGCGTGCGCTGTGCAACGAGCATCGCCAGGACCGTAATCGTCGTCGTCGCGGCAAAGATCGCGAGAAAGCGGGCGAATACACGCCAGCGAATTCGCGTCCCCGGCACCGTTGATGGCCAGGACGCGCGAGAACCAACATTTTGCATGCCGAGCCTTTCTTCGTCAGTCTACGAAGGTCGGGGCTCTGCTGCTTCACCCGAAGGTGGTAAAACCGGCGTCCGAGCGGGTTAACAAGGCCTTACCACCGTAATGGTTGATCCGGGCCAGCCTGAGGTAACCCGCACCCGAGCCGAGCCTTATTCGTCGCGCCCGGGGCGCTGCATCAATTCCTGAATGGCGCGTTCCGGAGCCTTGCCACGCATGAGGATCGCTTCCATTTGCTCGGCGATCGGCATTTCCACATTGTGTCTGCGCGCAAGGCCGAGCGCGGCGGATGTAGTGCGCACGCCTTCCGCCACTCTACCTTCGAGCCCGATCAGAATGTCGTCGAGTTTGTGCCCTTGTCCCAGCCCCATGCCCACCGTGCGGTTCCGCGAAAGCGAGCCGGTACAGGTCAGCACCAGATCGCCCATTCCCGAGAGCCCTGCCAGGGTCTCGCGTCGGCCTCCACACGCGACCGCAAGGCGTGTGATCTCCGCGAGGCCACGCGTGATCAGCGCGGCGTTGCTGTTGAATCCCAGTCCGAGGCCCGCGACGATGCCCGCCGCGATGGCAATCACGTTCTTCAGCGATCCGCCCAGTTCCACACCGACGACATCGTCGTTGGTGTAGAGGCGCAGTGTGCCGCTGGAGAACTCGCGCTGTACTCGCGCGGCCAGTTTCGCATCGGCCGAAGCGATGGCGATCGCAGTGGGCGCGCCAGCCGCCACTTCCTGGGCGAACGACGGCCCGCTCAGCACGCCGCAGGGCAGCTCCATCCCTCGCGCCGCCAGCACTGCGCCAATCACTTCGGTCATCCGCAGATAGGTTTCGTCCTCGATGCCTTTGGTTGCGCTCACCAGCAGCTGACCGGCGCGCAGATGCGGCGCGAATCCTACATAGGTCGAACGGACAAACTGCGATGGGGTTACGCTGACGACAATCTCGGCGCTATCCAGCGCTTCCGCAGCATCCTCAAAAACGGCAACCGATTCGGGAATCTGAAAACCCGGCAGGAATGCGGTGTTCTCACGCCGCTCGCGCATGGTCGCCGCGACATCCTTCGCATACGACCATAGGGCAATCTCGTGCCCGCCCCTCCGCGCCAGGCTGATCGCGAGCGCAGTTCCCCATGCGCCGCTGCCCATCATGGCAATGCGGCTCATGCGGCCGTTGTCCCCGGCTTGCCCATGCCCGTCTTGCCGAAGCGGTATTCGGTTCCCTTCATCAGACGGGCGATGTTCTCATAGTGCCGCAGGACCACGATGACAGGAATGATGAAGAGCACGGCTGTGGCCCACGGAGTGCGCGGCGGATGCGGCATCAACAGCGCCAGGAAAGGAAACGCCAGAGCCGAAAGGATCGATCCCAGCGAAACGTAGCGCGAAACCGCGAAGACCACTACGAAGAGGCCGAGTCCGACCAGCGCCGCCCACGGAGCTAAGGCCAGGAAGACTCCGAACGCCGTCGCGACGCCCTTGCCTCCTTTAAAGCCGAGCCAGACGGTGTAGATGTGCCCGAGAACCACGAAGAGTGCAGCGATGGCGATTGCGTTGGTGCGGATTTCCGGTGTCAGGCCAGATCGCGCCGCAACCATGCCGCAGAGCCAGACAGCGAAGAACCCTTTCAGCACGTCCAGCAGGAATGTGACCGCGCCCAGACCCTTCGAGCCGGAGCGCATCACGTTGGTCGCGCCGATGTTGCCGCTGCCCTTCTGGCGAATGTCTTCCTTGCGGAAGAATCGCACCAGCAGATATCCAAACGGGATCGAACCAAGGAGGTACGCCACCAGCGCGGCGACCGAATAGAAGATCAGGGGCATTGCGCTTACGAGTCTACCAGTTGGGACTGGCCGCCCAGCCAATGCGCGCTTCGCGCGCATGCATCAGGCAAGGCCATCGGCACTCCTTTCAGCCAGTCGCTCTTAACGGCCCATGCGTTGTACCGAGCCTATTTGACGTCCGGCAATTGTGTCGCTTTGCCGTTGCGCAGGCATTCGTCGATGATGCTCCGCACCTGACGGTCGGCTTCTCTCCCCAGACGGCCCTGTTCCTCGCCCAATTTGCCCTGCCGAGCGCCCAGTTCTCCCTGCTGCGCGCCGAGCCTGCCCATCTTCTCTCCAAACACCCCCTGGCGCGAGCCGGCCTCACCCTGTAGCTCGCCGAGACGAGCCTGCAGTTCTCCCAGCTTCGCCTGCATCTCGGCCATTCTTTCCGAGTTCCATTCGGATTGAGCCGCGGCCAGCTTCGCCTGCAGTTCAGAAACCTTTTCTGGCGTCAGCATCTGGTCCTGCTCCGCCTTTAGCTTTGCTTCGACGTCCGCCAGCTCTTTGGTATCCCACTTGTTCTGTTCTTCCTTCGCTTTCGCCATCGCCGCGTCGACCTCCGCCATCTCTTTCGAGAGATCCGGCAGCTTCACGGCGCCCGCATCCTCCTGCTCCTGCGCCAACTCCTCCTGCTGTTTGCCGAGTGCTTCCTGCTGCTTTCCCAACAGTTCCTGCCGCCGCCCGAGATCTTCCATGGGTTTGTAGATGGCCCGCAGCTTCGCCATGATCGCCGGATCATCGACGATGTACGACTTGTCGTTGTGCGTAAACCAGAGGAACGGTCCGTTCGCAACTTTGCGCGCGGCGTCGAGCTCCGCATTGCGATGGTTACCCCAGCTCCCTGAGAAGGTGATATTGTTCCCCGTGCCTTCAACGATCGCGTACGATTCCCCGTCGTTGGAGAAACCGTACGAGTAGCCGTTAGCAGTTTGGTTGTCATCGGAAACGAGAGCGTCGTCCGAATAGGCCGCGTTCACGACGTCACCGCTGGCCAGAACAGGGGTCGCAGGGCCCACGCCAGGGGGCGCTGCGACAGGTCCTGGCGCCGCAGGGGCAGCGGCCGGATTCGGCGCGCGGGGGATAGGCGCGGGTGCGGGTTCAGCTGTGTTTTGCGCTGGCGCCGGCGGGGCCGATTGATCGTCCGGTGCTGCCGCCGGCGCTGGCGCAGGAGCCGCGGGAGCGCTCGAAGGCGCGGGTGGCGCCGTTTGCGCTGACGCATTGGAGACGCGTATCAGCGCAGTCGCGGCAAAGAGTGCGACGGGGATCAGCAGCAAAGAAACCACAGCGCGGCGGCGTCCCTCAGCGAACGCCCTCCGGAACAAGGGTTCGTTCAGCAGACGTTCGACGCGATGGCCAAGATTCCCTGGGCGAGCCATGGCGACTCCGGGCAAAGTTTGACGCGGCTTCGCCGCGAATTCCAGCAGAATTTCTGCGTAGCCCGAACGGCTCGCTGCGGCATCGATTCCCGCACGATCGCCGATAGCTTCGCCCAGTGAAGTCAGCGTCCGGCGCAGCCACCATCCCAGTGGACTGAACCAGAACAGCGCCGTATACAGACCGGCCAGCAATTGCAGGTAGAAATCAAATTGCCGCACATGCGACCGCTCGTGGGCCAGAACCGTCTTCAGTTTCTTCATGTCCCACTCGGTGTAGCTCGCGGGCAGTACGATCCCCGATCCAATCGTGACCGGCGATGGAATCTTCCGGCTCGAACGCACATGGGGTTCCGGTGCAACCAGCGGGGAGACGAAGTCGGCTGTCATCCAAAGCCGCAGCGCCGCTCCCAAACCCCACAGCAGCCGCAGCAACAACCCCGCACTCACCGCCAGATACATCATCGCGATCAGGCGGCCCGCAGGCGGCCATTGGAATCTCGTGGTTCCCGGTACGTTGCCTGAGGCAACAGTCAATGTCGCGGGGCCATCGTCCGGCGCGACGGAAATCGCAACCGGACTCGGAGCCACCGCCGTGGCAATCGGGGCCTCATCCGCGGTCAGCGCGACCACCCGCGCTGTTTTTACGTGCGCCGGTCTGGCAGCGAGTTGCTTGACGCGAATCGGCACCGCCCATCCAACGCGGCCAGCCCAACCCGCGGCTGCCGGCCAGCGCATCAGAAACGGCATCGCCAGCGAGGCGACCAGCACCACGCTCCACGCCGCTTTGCGCACCGGGACATTGCTCACGCGGAGCAGGCGCAGGCTCGCACCCACTGCTATCGCAAAGACCAGCGCCCTCAGAGCAGCTTCGATCATCACCGCCGTCATGCTTTGCCTCCCTCCTGCTTCTTGGCCGCCGCCACCCGCCGCGCCAGACGCTCCAACTCGGCGCGGCTCACTACTTTCGAATCCACCAGACCCACCAGCAGCTCTTCCACTGAACCCTCGCAGAACCAATCCACGATCCGCTGCACCGCGCGCGCCGCTACTTTCTGCGGCGATTCCGCGGGACGATAGATAAAGGTCCGGTTGTCCACCGCATGCGCCAGGTAGCCCTTCTCTTCCAGCCGCCGCAGGACCGTGCGGATGGTGGAGTCCTTCAGCGGGCGTTCCACCTCTTCGCGGACCTCTTCGGCCGTCGCCTTCTGCAGCCGCCACACAATGCCCAGGATGTCGCGTTCCAGATCTCCCAGCTCGGCTGGGTCATGGTTCGATGGAGTGTTACGTGTCATAGTGTTACTCACTGTAACACATGAGACGGGAGCTAGCGCAAGAGGGTGAGCAGGATTTTTTTGTTCCAGCGAAACTCTTCCGAACCAATGCCAGGTCACGCCCATGAGACAGGCGCAGCGCCAGGCGGTTAGGCCCCTATTTTGCCCTCAGCCATTTGGAGCGCTACATCAGCCGGCGGCGAACCAGATCCAGCGCCTGCTGGCTCGCATTGAATCGCACACCCTCTCGATCCCCCAGAAAACGCTTCTCCACCCATTCTGTGCCATCGGCATCGCTGACCGCTGCATAGACCAGCCCCACAGGTTTCTCATCGGTACCGCCGGTTGGACCCGCGATTCCTGTGATGCCCAGTCCCAGCGTCGAGCCGCATCGCTCCCGAATCCCATCCGCCAGCGCCACCGCCACTTCCCTGCTCACCGCGCCGTGTTGCGCGATCAGCTGCGGATCGACTCCGGCCAGCTCCGTTTTTAGCCGGTTGCTGTAAACAACGGCCCCTCCAATGAAAGAACGCGAACTACCGCTCACACTGGTCAGCCGTTCAGCCAGCATGCCGCCCGTACAGCTTTCGGCCACAGCCAGGGTCGCCCCGCGCATCTCCAGGTAGTACAGAACAATCTGCTCCAGGGTTTCGCCCTGCGACGAATAGACGAAGTCTTCGAGTTCCTCTTCAATCTTGCCCGCCAGCTCATCGACGCGGGTCTGCGCCAGTTCCGGAAACGGTTTTGAGCAACTCAGGCGCAGCTCGATGTCTCCCAAATGGGCAAGAATGGTGGTCTCGACGTCCTTGTATTGCGTATAAATCGGGGCAATCTTTGCGTCCGCCGTCGACTCGCCGATCATTGCCGCCTTCAGCACGCGCGTCGCAATGTGCTTCTTCGGCACAATCTCCCGCAACCGCGGCAGGCACTGTTCCTCAAACATGGCTTTCAGTTCGTGCGGCGGACCCGGCAGCAGCATGGCCAGCTTGCGATGCTTCCCGACCACGGTATCCAGCCACTGCCCCGGCGCCGAGCCCAGCGGGTTGGGCAGCATGGTTGCGCCCTCAATCACGTCCGCCTGTTTTTCATTGTTCCGCGTGATCGTCATCCGCCGCACAGCCGCCCGCGCATACAGGTGCGCAATCAGCTCCGGATCGCGCTTTACGTGCACCCCCAGCGCCTCCGCCACAGCCTCGCGGGTCAGATCGTCTTCGGTCGGACCGAGTCCGCCGGATATAACCACCATGTCCACGCGACTCAGCGCATGCCGAACAGCATCGGCCAGCTGCTTGAGGCGGTCGGCGACAATCGTCTTGAAGTCGACCACGACGCCCAGCGCATTCAGCTTTTCGGTGATGTACAGGGAGTTGGTGTCCTGGCGGAACGGCGTGAGCATCTCCGACCCAACCGCGATGATCTCCGCGTTCATCGATCTCCAGGGATTCCAAGAGGGAATCGAACCGCTCACCGCTCGGCGATCACAGCAGCCGCCAGCCTTCCACGCCCAGCGCTACATGATAAATCGAAGTATTCGTTGCGATCAGCGCCCCCCCACCCGGTACGAAATTGAAGCCCACAATTCCCGGGCCGGACACCGCCAGCGAAGCTTCTCCCTGGGGCGAGATCATGATGACGCCTCGACGCCCGCGCAGGGACGCGGCCACGTAGACATTGCCCGCGACGTCGACGGCTACGCCCTGCGGGCGACCCAGTCCGCGGTGCAGGACACCGATATCTCCGTCACGATTGATCGCATATACCGCGTCGTAACTCGACGTGGTCGGCCCAGTCACGTACAGCGTTCCATCCGGACCAAAGGCAAGGTGATACGCCGCCACGCTCGGTTCCAGCGTGGCAAAGACGAAAATCTGCCGGTCCGGCGCAATCTTAAAGATGGTTCCGCTGCGATCCCCTACGTAAAGATTCTGATCCGGATCGAAAGCGATTCCGGTTGCGACGCCCATGCCCTCCGCGTACACCGTGGCTGCGCCGTTTTTCGCCACGCGATAGACCTTGCCTTCGTGGCGTGAGGAGACGTAGAGATTCTCCTCGTAATCCACCGCCAGCCCGGTCGCGTTCATGATGCCGCGCACAAAGGGACGCATCTCGCCGTCACGCTCGATGCGGAATACCGAGACCGGCGTTTCCTGCCCCCGCTGCCCGGAGAAGGTGGCGTAAATATTGCCCGAATGATCCATCACCGGGTTGGCCACCGCGTGCAGGCCGGTGGCCAGCAAGCTCGCCACGCGCACTTCCACGGCATTGCTTTGCGCACCATTCTGCAGGATGCGCAACCGCCCTGACTCGGCTTCCTCCGGCACGCGCAAGGTTAGGCGCGCGCCGCGGGTGAGCAGCACGGGCGCGGCCAGATCCCCCAGCATCGCGATGGGCCGCCGCCACTCGGGCCCGCCCACGCGGCTCTTATCGCCATTTGCCGAGGGGACCGCGCCGAGGTTCGCGCCCTGAACCTCCACATCGCCGCCCGGCAGCGCCGCTCCCGGCGACACCACATCGATCCTTGGCGCCGTGCTTGATTCCGACTTGAGAATGCGCACCATCGTCGTTCTTAGCCCGCCGACTCGCTTTCCTTCACCACCACATCCGCACCAGCCACATCACCAGCAGACCGTACACTCCCGCGGCGACGTCGTCCAGCACGATCCCGGTTCCGCCGTGGAGTCGTTCGAGCGAGCGCACCGGCCACGGCTTCACAATATCGAAGAAACGGAACAATGCGAAAGCCAGCAGCCCATGGCCAACATCCACCGGAGCAATTGCCAGAGCGATCCACTGTCCGGCCACCTCATCGATCACCACGAATCCGGGATCCGTGTGCCCGCATTCCCGCTCGACAATCGTACTCGCCGGAATCCCGATCAGCACCACCACCAGCGCGCCCGCCACAGTCACGAACGTGGCCGACCAACCGGAAAGATGCGCCCGGTTCAGCGCGATGTACCAGAGCGCCGTTGCCGCCAGCGATGCCCACGTGCCCGGCCCCGGCTTCAGCCGCCCAATCCCGAAAACCGTCCCAACAATCCACGCCCAACTCGTCCTCGCCACGGGCGCCGGCGCCGCTCCTCCTTCGTGAACCCGCACGCCCGGCGGGCGCAACTCACTCCTGTTCGTCATGCTCCCCGTGCGGTTGCGGATCGCCGCCCAGCCCCTCGATCACCTCGGGATCGAGGATGGGCGATGAGATGCGATAGCCCCCGCTGGCCCACTTGCCCAGATCGATCAGCCGGCAACGGTCACTGCAAAACGGAAAATTCTCGTCCTGGTCGGCGACCACCGCGCGACAGGTCGGGCAACGCAAGATTTTGTTCTTCGAACTCACAACTCTACTCCCGCGCCGGCAAGCTCTTCCGCCTCCATGTCCCGGCCGTCGGCGAAAGCCTCGCCTACGACGCGCGCTACCCAATCGTAATCGTGGGCCTCCGTCACCTCGCAACGATAGAACAGCCCTGGCGTCAGCGCCTCGAATGGACCGAAGTCGTTCACATAAACGGTCCCGTCAATCTCCGGCGCGTGTCGCTGCGTTCGTCCCTCCCATAGCAGCGGCGTCTCCTCCGACTCACCCTCGACCAGCACGTCGAACGCCCTCCCCACGTGGGCCTGCATCGTTTGACGGCTGATTCCCTTCTGCAGCTTCATCAGCGCGCGCCGGCGCTGCTCAATCACGCGCCGGGGAACCTTCGCTCCCAGCTCGATCGATCTCGACCCTTCCTCATCCGAATACGCAAACACCCCGAGCCAATCGAACTTCGCTTCGACAACAAAATCGCAAAGCGCTTCGAAGTCGGCATCGGTCTCACCGGGAAATCCCACAATGAACGACGTACGCAGCGCGATCTCCGGCACCGCCGCGCGTACCTTTTTGATCATTTTCAGAAAAATATCCGCCCCGCCCCCGCGCTTCATCGCTTTCAGCACCGGCGCCGATGCGTGCTGGAGCGGCACATCGAGATACTTGCAGATGTTGTCGTGCTTCGCGATCGTTTCCAGCAGCCGCCCGGTGATCCGGTTCGGATACGCGTACAGGAAACGGAGCCAGGTCAGGCCCTCAATCCGCGCCAGTCGATCCAGCAGCAGCGCCAGGCCATCCTTCAACCCAAGGTCGTCACCGTAGCAGGTCGTGTCCTGGCCGATCAGCGTAATCTCCCGCACACCCTCGGTGACCAGAGCCTCGGCCTCGGCGACTACCGATTCGAACCGCCGTGACCGAAACTTCCCGCGCAGGTTCGGGATGATGCAGAAGCTGCACGGATGATCGCAGCCTTCGGCAATCTTGATGTAGGCCGACGCGCTCTTCGTCGCCCGCAGCCGGGGCGTGGTGTGGTCGTAGAGATACTGCGGTAGTTGCGCCGTCGCGCCATCCCATACGACGCGGGAAAATCGCCCCTGCGCCTCGCGCCGATTCCCTTCCGCTCGGAAACGCGCGGCGTCGGGCTCGACTTTGTGGGTTCCCGCGAGAGATTCGCGGCCCGAGCGAACGTCAACCTGACTATTCGACGAAAGGATGTTGAAGGGCGATGCTGCCGACTCCGGCGAGGGCGAATCGAGCCCGGCGGCGGCCAGAATCTTCTCCAACTCGCCTGTCCCCACCACCGCATCCACTTCGGGAATGTTCTTCTGTATCTCGTCGCGGTAGCGCTCCACCAGGCATCCTGCCACGATCAGCTTCTGCGCTGAGCCTGACGTTTTCAGCCGCGCCATTTCCAGAATCGCGTCCACCGACTCCTGCTTCGCCTTGTCGATAAATGAGCAGGTATTCACTACCAGAATGTCGGCAGCCTCGGCGTTAGGAGTCATCTCCGCCCCGGCACGATCCAACAGCCCCATCATCACTTCGCTGTCGACCAGGTTCTTCGGGCATCCTAACGAAACAAAACCCACGCGCGGTCGGGCCAGCGACTTGTCGCCCGCAGGGGTTTCCGGTATCTGCAGTGGGTCCTTCACAACATCATTTTACGGGACCGCCGGGAATGCAGCTCGATGCCCCCTCACTCCGCTTCCGGTACCACCAGCAGCAGAAGGATCAGCCCCACTACCCCAAACATGCGGAACCCTGCTTCCTCCCCGTTCCACCCAGGCGACTGCCACATCAGGAACCACTCACCCCCGACGCAGAGAAATGCCACCAACGACATCAGCAAGCTCAGTGTCAGCCCCGCGATCGCCAGCGTCTTCGCGTCCTGGAACCCCGTGCCCGGCTTGCCCACCGCGCGCAGAAGTTGCACGGTTCCAGCCCAGATAAGCAACATCGTCCCGGCCTCCCAAACGATGATCGTGTCGTAGAACGCCGCGTGCATCCACGGCGGATGGATCGCGCGCCACATGCCGTGGTTGCCCGGAAACGTGGAGTCCATCAGCAGCACATGGTGCACAAACGCGTAATTCGAACCATAATCGGTCAGGTTATTCAGGACCACCAGCGTGTAGAAAAGTGCGACTGCCCCCACCAGCAGTGTCTTAGAGAGCCGCAGGATCACGGTTTCTCCGGAGGCGCAAAACTGCGGAAATAGGCTGTGAGCGCTGCAATGGTCGCCGCGTCATAGTCAGGATTGGCCGGCATATTCGCCTCCGGATTTATGGAATTCGGCCGCACGACGTATTTCCCAAACGCCGAAGGATTGCCCTGCGCGATCAGCGCCATCTGCGGCCAGCCAAACGGCGACTTCGTCCCGCCAATGTCCCCCTCACGGTGACAGCGTAAACAGTTTTGCAGAGCGATTCGGGATGCCAGCACCGCCGGTGAACCAGCCGCCGCCCCCGGCGGGCGCAATTCCTTCAGCACGCTCGCTTCGTCGAGGAACCGCAGCCCGGTCACTCCGTAAGGAATCTGCGCCTCATCCTTATGCGCCAGAACGTGAAATCCCGGCGAGAAAGACGGATGAGAAATCAGAAAGGGCCCGTAATTCTCGCCATTCGGTCCCCTGGGCCACTTAGCCGGTTCCTGTCCACCGATGCGCAAGACCAAAAATGGATGGTGCGCAGCCCGATACTCCGCCGTGTAATGCGCCTCGTAACCGTCGTCGGCGCTCGCGGCAATCAAGTTTCTTCCGCCGTTGATGCCAAGGGCTGCCACGATTGCATCCAGAGAGACGCCGCTCAGTTTCACCGGGCCGGAGAAATTCTCATCGTCTTTGACAGTAAATGACACCTGGGTCAGCCGGCTCAGGTCCTCGTAGCGAACAAACCGTTTTCCACCTTGCGGAATTCCCGGCACATCCCCGGAAATTTCCAGGTCCTGCGGAGAGCTTCGCTGCGCAGCCAGCGGGATCCGTTGAGGCTCGGTCCCTGGGATAGCGGCGCCCAGCAGCGCCGCACACAGAATGAGAATTCCGGATCGCATGCGGCTTATCCTAAACGACCCTGACGGTCACTGCCATAACTGGAATTAATCTTCCGCATCACTTTTTCCACTCTTCCTGAGTTTTTTTGCTTCGGCTGGAGCGGTTCATGGGCTATGCTCTGCTGAAAGTCCCCGTCGACTCGGCTCCCTCTCCCGGTTCTCGCAGCCGCTCTTGAATGAATCAATCTGTTTGAAGACTGCATCATGCAGCCGCCGCACCGCTTTTTTCGGGCGCGGCCAGGACTTTTTCTACACCTTCTGAGGAGGCAGTTACCGATGTTCAGGCGCTTGGCTCCAGTGCTTTGGCTTTCCGTCGTATTCTGCGTTGCTGTTCCCCTCACGATCGATGCCCAGCAGACTCTGGGCGGCATCACCGGTCAGGTTACTGACATTTCCGGAGCCGCTGTTGCCGGAGCGGCGGTCACTGCCACCGGCGAGCAGACAGGTCTCACGCGCGTGGCAACGACCAACGGAGAAGGTGTCTACACCCTGGTCAATCTCCCTATCGGTACCTACGCAATCAGCGTCGTCAACCAGGGGTACGAGTCGCAGAAATTTCCAGGAATTCTGGTTCAGGCAGATCGCACAGCCAGCGTCAATGCCGTCCTGAAAGTTGGTCAGGTTAGCCAATCGGTCACGGTCGAAGCCACGCCGTTACTCAACACCGTCGACACTACTAATGGCTACGTCCTCGACAAGACGCAGATCGACACCATTCCGCTGCCCACCGGCAGCTTCACTGGGCTCGCCATCCTCTCTCCTGGCGTCAACGCCGAACTTCCCGGGGGCACGGGATCCAACAGCGGCCTCGGCAATGCTCCCATCTGGGCCAATGGGCAACGCGACACCTCCAATGCCTTCCTGCTGAATGGGGTCGACGCCAGCAATCTCTTCAACGGCAAGAGCACCAGCCAGGTGGAATCCGCACGCGTTGTGAATAACACCGGCGGCAGCGCCAGCAGCGGCACCACCAGTGCCGGCGTCGAGGCCAGCGCGTCGTCGGTGTATCTCTCCATCGGGAATTCCCTCCCCACGCCGGCGCCGGAAATGCTTCAGGAAGTTCGCGTCAATGCTTCCATGTATGACGCGCAGCAGGGTTCAGCCAGCGGCGCGCATATCGACATGAGCACGAGTTCCGGCAGCAATGCCGTCCATGGCAGCGTCTACGGCCACCGCGGCACCAACTGGATCAACGCCGCGCCCTTTTTCTTCAAGAACAACACTGGGATCCCGGAAGCCGACAGGAATCCTGAGCTGCATCGCTACATAGCCGGCGGCACCTTCGCCGGTCCTCTCATTAAGGACAAGCTTTTTTACTTCCTCGGCTACCAGCACCTGCATATCTCCGATCAGGAAACAGGAGATACTCTCATCGCCGTACCTCCTGGACTGAGCGATACCAATCGAACGCCCGCAGGCCTGGCTCAGATCGTCGACGCCAACTGGCCTGGAGAAGACGCCGCAAACGGCTTCACCGTCGGCGCTTCCGACTGGGCTGCTAATCCCGTTGGCCTTGCGCTCTTCCAGGCCAAGCTTCCTAACGGGCGGTGGCTCATTCCCAACGACAACGGCCACGTCCCCGATCCGCTTTCGCCCTCCAACGCCTTTGAGCTGGGCACCTCGTATTTCATTGCCGATCAGGGCGTCGGCGACCTCGACTGGAACGCCTCGTCCAAAGACCTGGTAAGCCTGAAGTACTACTACCAACACGATCCCAACAGCTCACCCTACGGAACTTCGAGCGTGCCCGGTTTCACCGAGCACATGGACACCGGATCGCAGGTGGCCACGATCACGAACATCCAGAGTCTCCGGCCTAACTTCAGTCTTACCGAGACCCTTGGCGTACTCAGAGAAAAGGCATACAGCACGAACGACCAGCTCTGGTCGCCCGGCCAGAGCGGATCACCGCTTGCCGCCATGACCTCCGCTTTTGGCTCCTATTTTCCCGGCATCACTATCGTCGACACTCTCGGCGAGTACGGCTACGAGCTTCCCCAGCAGATGCTGAATATCGGACCCAGTTCTGCGAATCAGGGCGCCTTTACCGGAGTCTTCCAGAACCGCCTCGAGCCGTCGGCGAACGCCATCTGGACCAAAGGCGTCCATTCCATCACCTTCGGTGGTAGTTGGTCCTACACCCAGCTCAATGTCCGTGACCTTCGCACAGGCAAAGGAGCGATCGCTACTCCCGATTTCTCTACCTTCGCCATGAACTGGGTTTCTCCGTACTCTACTGATGGCTTCGTGGCCACCGACTTCCTGCAAGGAAATGCCAACCGCTATTACCGCGCCAATCAAACCGGACTCTACTTACAGGATAAGTACCAGGTGCGGGCCAACCTCAGCATCACCGCCGGCGTTCGCTACGATTGGAATGGCGGCCTCACCGAGAAATACGGGCGCATCTATAACTTCGATCCATCCGCCTATAGCTACGATACCGGGTCCGATACGATTACCGATCCCGGCTTCATCATTGCCGGCAATAACGTTAATGGAACCAAAGGCGTCAGCAATACCACTCTCACCGGGCGACAGTGGGGCATCGCGCCGCGACTGGGCTTTGCCTGGCAGCCTTCGAAACTCCACGACAAGTTTGTCGTCCGTGGCGGAACCGGCTTCTACTACGACCGTGGGGAACTCTATACCTATTTCTCGCCCGGCTATGCTGCTGGAGAAGTAGCGGGTGGTCCCTTCGGCGTAAGCCAGACTCCGCCGTTTGCTACTGCCCAGGAGTGTCCCTACACCGCGTCGCCTTACGGCAACACCAGCTTCCTTTACAACTACTACATTCCCATCTGCGGCCTCCCGGCGTACAGCCCCGCCGACGGCAACACCCTGGCCTATAACCTCGCGCAACCCTGGGGACCCAGTCCCCTGGCCCCACCCAGCAATCCCAGCGCCGCCAGCCTTACTAACTTCCTGCCCAACGCTGCAAGTATTATTAGCGGCGCCCAGCCTTTCACGCTCGGCGACTACAACCGCACCAACAAGCTGCCCTATTCGATCAACTTTACTCTCGATCTGGAATGGCAGCCTCGCAACGACCTGATGATCGACCTCGGGTACGTGGGCAATCTGGACCGTCATCAGGTCATCCCGCTGCCGTTCAATCAGGCGCAGATTGCCACTCCGGGCAGCCCCACCCACCCGGGCGGCACGGCTGCGCAGGATTTCACCTATGGCTATACGGTCTATAGCCCCGTCACATTCTTTCCCATCTGCGTGAACAACGACGCCAACTGCACCTACGGACCGATGCAGCAGAACTACGAGGGAGGCAACGTTGACCTTCGGGTTCCTTACATCGGTTATTCGTCGGAATCCGAATCCTACACAGCGGCCGGGATCGCGAGTTACAACGCCTTGCAGGCGCACGTCGAAAAACGCCTCAGCCACGGATTCCAGACCGGCGTGTCCTATACCTTCTCCCACGCCACCGATGAACAGAGCGCTCTTGGCCTTTTTTACAACGGTAACGACCCCAATAATCTTCGCAGTGGTTACGGATCGGCCGACTTCGACCGTAAGCACGTACTCAACTTTACCTACGGCTTCGTTTTGCCGAAGCTTTACAACGAGAGCGCCCTTTCCGGGAAGTTGCTCGATGACTGGTCCCTCACCGGTGTTGCCGTGATCCAGAGCGGTCAGCCGTATAGCATCATCGATTTCTCCGGGGCTGTCGGCAGCCTTTACTACAGCACCTTTGACGGCATCACTAACCCCATTGTTCCTCTCGCGCCCGGATGCACCGCCAAGAGCGCGCTCACCGGCCGTTCCGGGGCGTTCTACAACAACGCAACCGCCTCGGGCGCGGCCCTCAAGGCATCCTGCTTCACTCTGCCCCTCGTTTCTCCAGGCACCGACGGCGTGCCTGCCGGAGATAACTTCGAAACCACTTTCACCAGCGGTCAACGCAATATCTTTCGCCAGCCCTACCAAAAGCGCGCAGACGCTTCTTTGGTGAAAAGCGTGCAATTGAGTGACAAGTATGCACTTCGCTACACTTTTGACGTCTACAACATAACCAACACGACCAGCTTCGATATTCCGACGGATAACGTAACTCAGAACGCTGGTTATAACAATGCGCCAGATACGGCCGATTCCTACAGCGAGGTAGCTCCTACACCGCAGCAGTGTCAGGGGAACAGCGCCCCTGCAGGTACCTTCTATAGCTGTCCTACCGGACTTGGCGTTGTGAAACACACCATCGGCAGTCCCCGCCAGATTCAGATGTCCCTCCACTTCAACTTCTAGAAGATGCGCGAAAACACTAAAGGCGGCCTTCGGGCCGCCTTCCTTTTTGCCTTACGCCAGACACTCGTTAAGCCCCGCCCCACTCTACAATGGCTCAATGCCGCCGCGCCCCTCGCCTGTCGCCGCGCTTTTCGCAGCCTACAAATCAGCTGCCACCGGCCCCGTCGAGCAAACCCGCAGTGCACTCTCCCGCGCCAACGGCAACGCCACCCGCAATACCTATTTGACCCTCGACCACGACTGGACCCTTGCCGAAGCTCAGCGCCAGGTGGAACGCTCCGCCTCCGGCGGCGATACCCTGCCTCTGCAAGGCGTGCCAGTCTCACTCAAGGATTGTTTTGATCTGACTGCATTCCCGACCAGCAGTGGCTCCAGATTCTATGCGGTGCAAAAACCGCACGCATCTGCGGACTCCTGGATCGCCGCCCGCCTCCGCCGCGCGGGCGCGATCATCATCGGCAAATCGCATCTCCACCAACTCGCCTACGGCATCACCGGCGAAAACTGCGACTACGGCGATTGCCTGCAGCCCGTCGATCCCGCCCTCCTCACCGGAGGCTCCTCCAGTGGCGCTGCCGCGTCCATTCAGGAAGGCTCCGCGCTCGCTGGCATCGGCACCGACACGGGCGGCTCGGTACGCGCTCCCGCCGCCCTCTGCGGACTCGCAGGCTACCGCGCTTCTCTCGGCATCGGCGATTGGAGGGGCGGTTATCATCTCGCGCAGTCATTCGACACCCTCGGCTGGCTCTGTCGCGATCTGCGCGATCTTTCGCTCCTCGCCGAGTCTCTCTTCAACCTACCCCCGGAGAATGCCGCGCGGCCCGCAATTCGCGTTGGTGTTCTCACCGGACCGCTCATCGAACCTTGCGAGCCCGATGTGCGCCATGCCCTGGACGTCTGGCAGGAGCGCATTGGCCGCGTTGCTCGCACCCCAATCGAAACTTTCAATCCGCCTTTCTGGGCCGAAGCATGGGACATCTACGCGCCGCTCCAGGCCCACGAAGCCGCACAGCTCCACGCCGGCTTTTTCCACGAATTCGATCCCGCCATCGCCGCTCGTCTGGCCTGGGGCGCGTCGCTCAGTGAATCCGAAATTCAGGCTCTCCGCCACCGTCACGCTGCTTTTCGTAACCAGCATGAGCAGCTCTTTCGCCAATTCGATTTCCTGCTCGCCCCGGTATCGCCGACCGGTCGTCTGCTCGCGGGAGTCGACCATACCGATACCCGCGCGCGCATCCTGCGTCTCACAACACCCGCAAGCCTGGGAGGCAATCCAGCCGTCGTCCTTCCCTCGCCCGAATGTGGCGTTCAGCTCATCGCGGCGCACAATAATGATCGCCGTCTGTTACGTTTTGCTGCGCTGCTCGGCGAACAACTCGCGTCCGAAGAGACCCGATGATCTCGCGCCGATCAGTCAGCGGAGGAAAGCTCCGCCAGCGTCCGCGCCAGTACCTTCACACCGTCGACAATTTTTTCCGGCGCAGCATACTCATCCGGCCGATGGCTCACGCCGTCCCGGCACGGAACAAAAATCATGGCCATGGGCGCAATCTGCGCCATAAACGACGAGTCGTGATACGCGCGAGCTACAATCCTCCGCGACTGCAATCCTTCTTCGAGGCACCCACGCGCGATCGCCGCCAGAACTTCGGGCGACGAAACCGCCGGCTCATCCGCATTCAGCATCTGCGTCGTAATTTGTAACCTTCGCTGTTGCGCAATCTCCTGCGCAGCCTTCTGAATCAGCTCCAGCACCCGGCTGCGGCGCTGCCCATCCGTGTCGCGCAGATCCACCCCTAGTTTCACCCGGCTCGGAATGCTGTTGATTGCCCCCGGATATACGTCGCAGATGCCTACCGTCGCCACCGTATCCGTCGAGCCCGAGCGCTGCGCCAGGGCCTCGATCCTCACAATCAACTCCGCAGCTCCGCACAGTGCGTCGTGCCGCTCCGGCATCAACACGCCGCCTGCGTGACCACCCTGCCCTTCAACCGTGATAAAGAAGCTGGCCGGCCCAACGATGTTCGTAACGATTCCGATCGGAATCCCCTCACGCTCCAGAATCGGACCCTGCTCGATATGCAGCTCGACGAACCCCACATAGCATCCCAGCGGCAATCGCACCGATGCTAATTCGCCCGTAAATCCCGCACGCGTGCGCGCCGTCCGCAACGATTCGCCATCGCTGCCGCGCAATGCATCATCTGCCTCTGGCCCCAAGACTCCCGACAGCAACCGGCTTCCGATGCAGCCGACCCCGAACCGCGTGGGCTCTTCCGCTGTGAACTGAATCAGGTCAATGGAACGCTCCGGCACGAATCCGCTCCGCTGCAGCGCGCGAATCGCCTCCAACCCGCCCAGCACCCCAACCACGCCATCGAATTTACCCGCGTTGGGGATCGCGTCGATGTGCGATCCGGTAGCCACCGGCGGCAAATCCGACCGCGGACCTTCCCAGCGGAAGAACGTATTCCCCACCGCATCTTCGCGGATCGTCAACCCAGCGTCGGTGCACTGCTCCTTCAACCACGCTCGCGCGCGCAGATCCTGCTCGGTAAAGACCACGCGCGTCACCGCAGGCGGTTCCGCGTCCGTGATCGCCGCCAGCTCGTCGATCTCCCGCGCCAGCCGCTCCGCATCGACTTCGATCTTCATCGTCACAGCAGTGGATGCCGGTTCCAGTCTTTATAGATCAAATATTTTGCCGGAGTTTTGCCCAGAGCGCCGAACCACTGCGGGCAATACGGCGCCATCCAGACGAAATCGCCCGCCGTTACGGGATGCCAGTCGTCGTCGAGCCGGTAAATGCCACCGCCCTCCAGCATCAGCAGCCCATGCTCCATCACATGAATCTCCACCATGCTCAGCGCCGCACCCGGCTGATAGGTCATTGTGTTCACGGCGAAGTCAAACGCCATCGTGTCCGGCAGCAGCGACCGCACCTGCAGCCCATCGTCGCCCATTAGTGCTTGCGCCTTCGTCTCCGCCTCGTGCCCAACCAGCAACTCCGGCGCACCGATTCCCTGCACCGCGCGATACGGCCTTTCAATCACCGCCGCGCGCGCTTTCTCAATCGCCGCTACACGTTGCTCCACACCCTGCGGGATGTAAGCATATCCATTCTTCGCCAGTGCGTGCTTGTGCGGGCCCGCGTCCACCGTGACGGTTCCTTCCAGCACATACATAAATCGCTCTCCGGCCGCCGCGCCCAGCACTCCGCCTGGTTCAAACTCCACCGTGTATTGCGTGAATCCCGCTCCCATCGCAGGGGAAACGTGAACGATGACGCTGGCCCGGCTCGTCCCAGGAATCTGCGTGCGAATAAACGTATCCGCCGTATGCAGCAAATAGCTCGGCCGCCGTACGCTTCGGGTGTGCCCCCAATTGTGGATTCCGCCTGGCACTCTAGCCTTTCCCTTTCACAAACATTGAAATTCCGTCCAGCAAACAGAGCCCCATGTGAATCGCCGCCGCCACATCCTCTTCGGCTACGCTCTCGTCGGGATGATGGCTGATTCCTCCGGGATTCCGCAGAAACACCATCGCCGACGGCACGTGCGGCGCAATCACCATCGCGTCGTGGCCCGCTCCGCTCGTCATCCGAATCGTCGCATACCCCGCCTGCTCCGCTGCTCGCTCTGCCAGCGCAACCAGCCCCGCGTCCAACACCACTGCCGGATGCTGGTGATACTGCGTCGCCTCCACCTGCAGCCCGCGCCTCGCCGCCACCGTGTACGCCTCATCAAAGATCGCCTGCACCATCGCATCGCGCACCACGTCCTCCGCATGCCGCACGTCGAGACTGCACCGCACCAGCCCGGGGATCACATTCACGCCGCCCGGCTCCGCTGCAATCTGTCCCACCGTCGCGACGCCCCTCTCGAAGCGCCCCGCAATCGCCTCCACTCCGGCTACCCACTGCGCCGCACATGCAAGAGCATCCTTGCGCAGATTCATCGGAGTGGTCCCCGCATGCCCCGCCTTCCCATGGAACTCCACGCGGCAGCGGCTCTGCCCGGCCAGGCCCTCCACGATCCCCAGCGCCAGGTTCCTGCTCTCCAGCACCGGCCCCTGCTCGATGTGAAACTCCAGGTACCCGGCGCTCTTCGCCGGCAACCTTGCCTCGACTTTCTCTGGCCGCTGCCTCGCATAGTCTGCGAGCGCCTGCTCGACAGAAACTCCGCCCGCGTCGACGCATTCCAGCAAGTTGCCTTCCAGTTCTCCAACCATTGCACGGCTGCCCAGAAACGGCGCCCCAAACCGGGTCCCTTCTTCATCGGAGAATCCGAGCACCTCAATCGCAAACGGATATCTTCGTTCCCCACTCGCCTCCACCAGCGCCAGACCCATCAGCACGCCCAGCACGCCGTCATAGGCTCCTGCGTTCGGCACTGTGTCGAGATGCGACCCGATCAGCAGACGCGGCGCATCCTTACTCCCCTTTCCCGAATACAAACCCCGCAGATTCCCTGCCCGATCCACGGCGACTAACATGCCGGCGGCTTCCATCCACGGCTGCATCGTGCGATGAACCTGGTCCATCGCGGGCGACAGAAATCTTCGCAGGAGTTCTCCCGGTATTTCTGTAACTTGCGCCAACAATTTGCAGCGATGCATGAGCCTGGCTGCAGCCTCGTTGGCCACGCCGGCCCGCGACGCCTCAGGCGTGGATGTCGCGCTCAACCGGCCCTCCTCACGCAGGCTTCAATTGAGCCATGCGGCTCGTCGGTCGGCACAAAGATTTGATTGGGATTGTCCACTCCGAACGGAGACAAATCCACCAGATTGCAGTGCTTGTTCGGCATTGACAGCCGAATTTCGGAAATGTTCGGCTCTGTCCCCAGCGCCGCCCTTCCCATCGCATACAGCGTCTGCTGGACTGACAAACTATCGTGTTCCGCAAACGCAGCGAGCAGCGCATCCATAATTCGCCGCCGCGCGCCCTCGTAGTCAACGCCTTTCGCCCTGTATGTCCACTCGCCCGACGCCTGCGTTCCCAACAGCCTGTCGTGCGTCTCTTTCAGCGTCGTCAGCCTGTCCCTGATGTATCCCGCAAACCCGGACTTCGCCGTCTTCAGGATCGCCAAATTCCTGAACCCCGACACCACCGCCGGCTTTCCGCCGCGTGGATAAGTCACCGTCGCGGTTGCAATTCCAGCACCCTCCTGAATAAACGCCGTTTTGTGTGTCTCTCCGCCCGTACGGATATGCGCCCACGGCGTGGCAGCGATGCCCGCGCCTGCCTCATCCACCTGCGGGTTATTTTCCAGCAGATACGTAACCACCTCGGTGGCAAAGTTTTCAATCTGGCTGGCCATCGATCGGCGTGAGAGGTAATAAACCGTGTTCTTCATCGTATCGGTTGGCAGAATCCGGCTGTTGTCCCCATCCTCGAAACAGCTTTGAAAATTGCCTTTCAGCCACACTTCGACATCCCACTCATGCACAGTGTGCCGCTGCCCCTCGCGCTCCACCTTCATCACGCGCACGCGCGATTTGCCGTACCGATTCTCTCCCAGTGCAATCATCGTGCGTCAGCTTCCTCGATAGGTGGTGTAACCGTGTGGTGTGAGCAACAAGGGAACATGATAATGCTCGTCAGCCTTCCGAACCTCAAAGGCGACCTCCACAAACGGATGGAATGCCTCGATCCCCTGCCCCCGAAAATACTCCGCCGTTTCAAAATGCAGCCGATACCTTCCGCTTTCCAGCGTCTCATGCTCGCGCAGCATGCTCTTCACGCGTCCATCGGCATCCGTCGTGCGCCTGGATACTTCCGTCCACTGGCCGTCAGCTTCACGCGACAAATGAACCACCACGCCCGCCGCTGGTTTCCCCCGGGCCAAATCCAGCACGTGCGTTGAAATTCCGCTCATGCGCCCAGCCACCTCCGCAGCCGCATTTGCGTAATCTGCCGCTGCTGCTCCGCCGCCTCTCGGAGTTCTGTCTCCGCGTCATTGCCGATCCGACGCTTCAGAATAGCCAGCATCTCCGCCGCTGATTTCCCCGTCGCACACACAAGAAACACTCGGCCGAAGCGCGCCTCATATTCCGCATTTCGTCTGGCCAACTCCGCCAGCATGGTTGCGTCCTGCGTGTGAACCCCATCCTGCTCCTGGCGCGACCATCCCGCTGACTGCTTCGTCGCCGCTGCCGGCGCCTTGCGCTCGCCAATCCGCGGATGACTGCGGAATGCCTCGTCCCAGTCCTCAGTACCAAGACCGCGCCACACCCGATCCGCAGCCCCCAACACGTCCGCAGGCGAGCCAAACGGCCGCAACCGCACCATCTCCTGCGCCCAGTGCTGCGAACCACAGCATGGCAATATCTCCTCCGTCGCCTCCATGTCCGGCATCGCGTTCCACCGCGCCAGCACCGGACTCAGCGCTTCGGACGCCGCCAGCTCTCGCAAAAATTCTTCCAGCAGGTTCCCCGCCACAAATCTTCGATAATCCGCAACAGACCGAATATCGTCGATCGGCGCAATTGCGGCCTGCAGTACCCGCCGCGCCTCCGCGATCACCCCACCATCGATCGGCTTTCCGCGAACCACAGCTTCCACACCGGCCAACCGCAGCGGAACCGGCGCAACCGCGCCCAGTCCAATCCGTAGATCCTCCACACGCCCCCGTCCTAAACGCCCCACTCCCGCGATGCACACCTTCGAAATGGCCTGGGCATTGCGCGCCCCTGTCTTCCGACCATAGGAAAAATAACCGTCAAAGTGCTTTTTCATGACAATCGACCGAATCAGCTCTCCCGGCTCGAGCGCTGTCCGCTTATAGCCAAGATGAAAATCCCGATACGGAATCCGCCGCGGACCCCGTACCGACACCAGCTCCAGTTCAGCGTCATACGCCAGCAACGCCGGAGGCGAATCCGCCGCGGGCGATGCATTCGCCAAATTTCCCGCCAGCGTCGCCCGATTCTGATTCGCGATGCCCCCGGTCCATGAAGCCGCCTGCGCCAGCAACGGAAAGTGGCGCTGCACCGCTGCGCATTCCCGAATTGTCCCAAACGTGCAGCCGCCGCCCAGAGTCAGCGATCCCGCGTCTTCGCGGATTTCCCGCAGCTCTTTCAGGCCCCACAGATTCACCAGCCGCCGCGCCGCCAGCTTCCCTGCGCTGAACAGCACCATCACTTCCGTGGCGCCCGCCACCGGCAGCCACTGCCCCGGCTCCTTATCCATCAGGCGAAGCACGCCCTCCAAACTCCCCGGCGATGCCATCTCGTATTCGGCGGGATGCGATCTCATCCGCGACCTTCGTCTGCGCCCGTCACCGCGCGCTCCACCGCTTCGAAAATCCTCATGTAGCCCGTACAGCGGCATAAATTGCCGTTCAGCCCCTCGCGAATCGCGGCCAGATCCGGATGAGCATTTTTCCTCAGCAAGTACGCCGACGCCACCAGCATCCCCGGCGTGCACATGCCGCATTGCGCTCCACCACACTCGAGAAACGCTCTCTGCACCGCATGCAATTGCTCGTCCGCGCCCAGTCCTTCGACCGTCTCGATCTCCGCGCCGTCCGCCTGCGCCACTGGAACCAGGCAGCTGTTCACCAGTTCGCCATTCAGTAGCACGCTGCATGCCCCGCATTCGCCCTCGCCGCAGCCTTCCTTCGTACCGGTCAGATGCAGATCGAACCGCAGTACATCCAGCAGCCGCGCCATCGGATGCACATCCACCTCTCGATGCTCTCCATTCACGCGCAACGAATAGTGTCGAAGGCTCACAGGGCGACGGCCTCCCGCTCCGGCTCGCGCACCGCCATGATGCGAAACATATCTTCGGGCAACAGCGGCACGCTGTCGAACTGCTTGCCCGTTGCATGCGCAATCGCATTCAGGATCGCCGGAGCCGGTCCATCCATCGGCAACTCGCCAATGCCCTTCGCCCCATACGCGCCGTGCCCGAATGGCCGCTCCTCAAAGAACACGCGAATCGGCGGAATATCCTGCGAGGTCGGAATGATGTAATTCGTCATCTGATTGTTCTGCATCCGCCCGCGACTCCACACCACCTTCTCGTACAACGCCCATCCGATCCCCTGCGCGACGCCGCCTTCAATCTGTCCCGTGGCCAGCACCGGATTCAGAACCCGTCCGACTTCCTGCACGGCAACAAAATCATCGACGACAACCCCGTAGGTCGCCAGGTCCACCGTGACCTCAGCCACGTAAACCGCCCACGCATACGCCGCGTAGGCCTCGCCGCGATATTGCTGATCGTCCCAATGCACGCCCGGCGGCGGTTCATACCTGCTTTCTGAGCGCAGCGTTCCATGTTGCACAACATACGTGCGCGCCGCCGTTACAAAATCGCTCGTCGAGTACCCCTCCTGCAGCAATCCGCTCACCACCAGTGTCTTCTTTAGTCCCAATGCCGCAGAATGCACCAGCTTCCCTACCACCATCGAGGTTCTCGAAGCTACGGTCGGCCCGGTATTTGGCACCACGCTCGTGTCCGGAGGGCCCATCTCCACCGCGTCGTAATCAATGCCCAGCGTTTCCGCGGCAATCTGGCAGAGAATCGTATTCGTTCCCTGACCAAACTCCGTGCTCGACACCAACACCCGCGCCTTGCCCGCCGCCGTCACATCCATCGCGGCCAGCGAATTCAGATACCGCTCGCCCGAACCCGTGAACCCCGATCCATGCAAAAACGCCGCCAGCCCAATACCCTTCTTCTTCATTCCGGCACCGGCATTATCGCGGGCAAAGCGCTCTCGTTTCGCGTGGTAATCCGATTCGTCGAGTGCCCGATCCATCAGATGATCGAGATCGATGTCCTCCTGGACCACCTGCCCCGTCGTCGTCGTCTGCCCTGGCTTCAGAAAATTCCTGCGCCGCACCTCGTCCGGAGCAATCCCCAGCGCCTCGGCAATGTGATCCATGTGCCGCTCGATCGCAAACAGACTCTGCGGCGCGCCAAATCCGCGAAATGCCCCGTGCGGCGGATAATTCGTCGCAAAGGCCTTCGATCGTACGCGGATATTCGGCCAATCATAAGGACCGCCCGCGTGTATCGTCGCCCGCGACAGCACTGTCGCCGACAGCGTTGAATAAGCCCCGCCATCGAGCGCAATCTCAATTTCCGCGCCTAGCAGTTTTCCCTCGCGCGTCACCGCCGTCCTGTGCCGCACGCGCGAAGGATGCCGCTTGGTGGTCGCCGCCATGTCTTCGGCACGGTCGTAGACAATCTTCACCGGATGGCCCGATTTCATCGCCAGCAGCGCCGCGTGCGCTCCAATCATCGACGGATAATCTTCCTTGCCTCCAAACGCGCCGCCCGTCTCCACCTGCACAATCCGGACCTTGTCTTCCGGCAGGCCGGTCATCTTCACCAGCGATTTGTGCACGTAGAACGGACACTGCAGCGACCCCCACACTGTCAGCCCCTCGTCCGCCGAATACGCGGCGATCGCCCCGTTGTTCTCGATATAGAGGTGCTCCTGCGCTCCGGTCGCATATTCGCCCTGCACAATACGGTCCGCTTGAGCCCATACGGCGTCCACATCGCCCTTCTCCATCAGGAACGACTTGAAGAGATTGTCCTCACCCCACACGACAGCGTCGCGCCGTTCGCTCTCCTCAATCGAAAACACCGCCGGCCATTCTTCGTATTGCACGCGCACCGCGGCCACAGCCTTCGGCAACAAATGCCGATCCGGATGCGCCAACAGCACAATCGGTTCTTCGGAATGATTGACGACTTCCGCGGCCAGGCACGGCCAGTCGTGATTGATCAGCGCAATTTCGTTGGCGCCTGGGATATCCGTAGCCGTGACAATTACAAATTCATTCCAGGAAACGTCATCGCCGAACTCGATCCCCAAAATCCGCCCGCGCGCAATGCTGCTCCGCACCGTGGCCCCATATAGCATCCCCGGCAGTGTCAGATCGTCGATGTATTGCGCTCGCCCGCACACCTTGGCCACGCCTTCTTTGCGCAGCACCGGCTTGCCGACGATCCTCTCCTGCCCCAATTGCGCTCCCGCTCGGGCCGAAACACAGTCCGGAAAAATTTCCTTATGTTACTACGGACCCTCATCCTCCCCAAACAAGTAACTCGCGCCGCGCTCTTCTTCCTTTACAAATACATGATGCTCTGCGAGTCTGGTGAACGCTGATTTCGAGGTATCCACGTGCGTAATCAAACGTTTCACATCGCAGCCTCCGTTCTCGGCTGCATTCTTTGTGTCCTTCCAGGTCAACTGCAGGCTCAGGCCCCCGTTCCCGACAGTCCCGCTATCGAGCAGCGTGTCGACGCAATGATCGCGAAGCTGACCCTCGAGCAGAAACTCGAGCTCATCGGCGGCCTCGACAATATGTTCATCCGTGCCGAGCCTTCCGCGGGCTTCCCCATGCTCAAAATGAGCGATGGCCCCGAGGGTGTGCGTACCTGGGGTCCCGACACTGCGTACGCCGGCGGCATCGCGCTCGCCGCCGCCTGGGATCCCAGTCTCGCCAACCAGATGGGCGAGTCGATCGGGAAGGACGCGCGCGCCCGCGGGGTCAACTTCCTCCTCGGGCCCGGCATCAACATCTATCGCGCCCCGATGAATGGCCGCAACTTCGAGTACTTTGGCGAAGATCCGTATCTCTCCGGGCAAACCGCCGCCGCTTATATCCGCGGCGTGCAGAGCGAAGGCGTTATCGCCACCGTGAAACACTTCGTCGCCAATAACGAGGAGTATGACCGCCACAACGTCAGCTCCGACATGGACGAGCGCACCCTGCGCGAAATCTATCTCCCCGCCTTTGAAGCTGCGGTCCGCGAGGGCCACGTCGGCGCCGTGATGAACTCCTACAATCTTCTCAACGGCGTACATGCCACGCAGAACACCCACCTCAATCTCGATATCCTCAAGGGCGACTGGAAATTCGACGGCATCCTCATGTCCGACTGGGTCGCTACCTACTCCGCCGTGGGCGCCGCCAATGGCGGTCTCGATCTCGAGATGCCCTCCGGCCAGTTCATGAATCCGAAGAACCTGCTGCCCGCCGTCAAGAGCGGCCAGGTCTCCGAAGCCACGATCGACGAGAAAGTCCGCCGCATCTTCCGCACCGCCATTCGCTTTGGCTTCCTCGATCGCGACCAAACCGATCCCACCATTCCGCGGTTCAGCCAGGAAGGCCGCAAAGTCGCAATGCAGGAAGCGCTTGAGAGCATCACCCTCCTGAAGAACGAGGGCAATCTGCTTCCGCTTGACCTGGACAAGATTCATACCATCGCCGTCCTTGGCCCCGATGCGTGGCCAGCCGAACCCGGCGGCGGCGGCAGTTCCCACGTCGATGCTTACGCTCCGATCAGCATCATGACCGGCCTTTCCGATGCGCTCGCCGGCAAAGTCAAGGTCCTCTACGCAGCCGGTCTTCCCACTGTGGAAGAGCTCTTTCAGCAAACCGAGTTTTACGATCCCTCCGGCAAACCGCCGGCCAATCCCTGGGTTGGATCCCAGGTGAAGATCGAAACCTTCGACAACCCAAATTTCAGCGGTTCGCCAGCCGTCTCCGCCGCCCGCCGCATCGCGATGTTCCGCTCCGAAGAGTGGACCCCTCCCGCCCGCGAGCGCCGCAGCCTTCGCTTCACCATGAAATACATGCCGGCGAAGACCGAGTCCTACCTCTTCCTCACCGGTGCGGGCGGCTCTGACGCGTACAAACTTATCGTCGACGGCAGGACCGTCATCGACCAGCCTTCACGCGAAGGCCAGGCGCCGCGCTACGTCGAACTGCCCCTCACGGCGGGACAAACCGCTTCCATCGAGCTCGACTACTGGCCCGACGCCTCCTACCCGCGCATTGGCCTCGGCATTCGCGGAGTCGAGGACCTCGTCACTCCCGAGGCGAAGAAGATCGCCTCCCTCGCTGATGCCGCCGTCGTCGCCGTGGGTTTCGATCCCTCCACCGAGAGCGAAGGTTTCGACCGCACTTTTGAGTTGCCCTTTGGACAGGATCAGCTGATCCAGGCCGTCTCTCAGGCGAATCCTCACACCATTGTCAGCATCACCGCCGGCGGCAATGTCGACATGCATCGCTGGCTTTCCGGCGTCCCGGCACTGCTGCACAACTGGTATCCCGGGCAGGAGGGCGGCCGGGCGATAGCCGAAATTCTCACCGGCGAGCATTCGCCGGAAGGCCATCTGCCCGTCAGCTTCGAGCGCTCCTGGGAAGAGAACCCCGTTCACGATAACTACTACGCACCTCCCGTTCCCAAAGGCCAAACGCCGCACGTTTCCTATAAAGAAGGCGTCTTTGTCGGCTATCGCTACTACACTTCCTACGACAAGAAGCCGCTCTTCCCCTTTGGCTTTGGGCTTTCCTACACTACTTTTTCCTTCTCGAACCTGAAGGTGTCTCCGCTCCAGGCTCGCGGGGACGGAACCGTCACGGTTTCCTTCGACGTCGCGAACACCGGCCAGCGCGCGGGTGCTATCGTGGCCCAGGTCTATGTCGGGGATCCTTCGGCAACGGTCAAACGTCCGGCGAAGGAACTCAAGGGATTCGAAAAGGTCCGTCTCGGTCCTGGCGATACCCATCACGTCAGCATCACCCTGAACCGCCGCTCGCTCGCCTACTGGAGCGAGGAGAAGAAAGGCTGGCAGGTCGATCCCGGCAAGTTCCTCGTCTTCGTCGGCGATTCGTCCGAGAACACGCCTCTGACCCAGGACTTCCAGGTCCAGTAACGCAAAAGGGTGGCTCGCATCGCGCCAGCCACCCCGATTCCCTCTGGATTTGCCCCGACTCTCGCCGGGTCGGCCGCTGACCGGCCAGGTGTCTCACAGATCGTTGAACAAGCTCTGCTTCCCCAGCGTCGCAATCACTTGACTCAGCGCCGCCTGCTGCGTTTCCGCCGTGCTCAAGCCGGTTGCCACCTGTCCCACGTTGGCCTGCAGCAGGGTGGTCTGCGACGCCGTCAGCTGCGTTGACTCGCTCTGCGTGTAGCTTTCTGCTGAACTTAGGCGCGACAAGGAATTGTCCAGCAGCACCCTCTGCTGCGTTACGTAGCTTAGGGCCGAATCCAGTGACTGAGCATCCGCCTCCGCCGTCGGTGATGCTGTTCCGGAAGAGAAATCCGCGATCAGTGTGTTCAGCGTCCCCAAAACATCATTGCCATTGGCTGAGAAAATCTGGCTCCCCGGAATGTTCAGCTGAATCTTCTGTCCGTTGGGCGTCTCCAAATAGTTGACGTCGCTGTCCCCGTTGTAGCTCGCCACCGCCGGCGTTGTGCCTGTATTCAGAGTGTAAGGCGCCGTTCCACCCTGGCTGCCCGAGAAAACATACTGGCCAAGGTAGGTCGTGTTCGCCAGCGACATCACTTCATCCCGAATCCCGACTAGCTGATTGCCGATCGATTCCAGATCGCTGGCGTTCAGCGTACCGTTGCTCGCCTCGGTCGCCAGCGACACCGCTGATGTCAGCTGGCTCACGACTGTGCTCAGCGCGGAATCGCTCACCTGCAACATGCTCTGCGTCGACGAAGCCGTCTGCGAAAACGTGTCGTCGCTCCCGATCTGCGCGCTCAGCAGCACATTCTCTCCCGATGCCACCGGATCGTCGCTCAGCTGATTCACCCTCGAACCACTGGCCAGTTCCTCGGTGAGCTGCTCCTCGCTCGCCGATGTCGTATCCAGCGACCCCACCAGATCATTGATGTACAGCGGATTGACCCTCATCCCCGAACTCCCCTCGTCTCTTCGCTCTGCGCACTCATATCCAGCAGTCGATCCTGTGGCTCATTTCGCCTCCGGCCCAGGTTCCTGAACCTGGCTTCCGGCCCCTTATCAGTACGTAGCGCAGATCTCCTGAACGTCGCCTCCGGGCCCTTATGAGTACGTCGTCTCCACGCCCAGGTTGAGCGCCGATACCATCACCTCGTCGAGCACGGTGAACAGCTTGGATGCCGCCTGATAGGACTGTTCCAGAGTTTCCAGATCCGCGGCCTCGTCGTTCAGGTTCACTCCCGAAACCGACCCGATCTGACTCTGCAGCTGCGTCAAGGCCGCCTGCTGCGCCGTGTTCTCGCTTGACACTTCCGAGGTCAGGCTGCCCAGGCTGGTCACCATATCGGAAAAATACGACGTTGGCGAAATCCCGTTCACAATTCCTGCGTTCTCAAGGCTCGCCATCGCTGTCACGTTGGCGTTGTCTGACGAGCCTTCGCCGGCCGGTGGAGTCGATCCTGGAACCGTCCCTGCCGCCGCAATCCCGGTTGGGTCCGTCATCACGACAGCGATCTGCGCCGCTGATCCGGCGGGATTGGCTGTCGTTGCGTTCGCCGGCAAGCTGAAAATTGCCGCCCCCGCCGCGCCGTTCTGATTCCACCCCGCCTCGTTTTGCGCATTCACACTCGACCCTACCGCATAGGCCAGAGCATCCAGCGAGTTCTCCACCTGCGGAATGTCCTGGTCTCGCACGGTCAGCATGCCTCCCAGCTCGCCTCCGCCGCTCGTCAGATCTGAGGTGATATCGGTTCCCTCTCCATCGAAAAAGTGTGTCACCCCCCCGTCTTCGCCCGTCGTCACTTGATAAGCCTGCCCCTCGGAGACCAGCAGCGCGCCCCCCATCGTCGTTACCGTCAGGCCGTTGTTCTCCGTCGGCACGGTCCGGATTCCCATCAGCTGCGACAAATTCGTCAGGTCCTGTTGCCGCTGATCCTCCAGCGTGCCCGCATCCGCGTTTGGACTGCTCGACTCGATCTGCACATTGAGCTGAGCGATGTCTTCGAGCAGCGTATTCGCCTGTCCCGCCACGCTCGTACTCTGCTCATCCAGCGACTGCCGCTGGCCCTCGAGCTGCGCTGCGGCGCCGTTGAAATCCGACGCCAGCGTGCCCGCCGCGCTCAATACGTTTTGCCGCAGCGCGTCGTCCGCAGGGCTCGCTTCCAGCGAAGAAAGAGAATCGAAGAAATTCGAAAGATCGCTGCCAATGCCGCTCGCCGCACTGGTGTCGGTGCCCGCGCTGGTCGCCCCGCTGAACATCGCCTGCATCTGGTCGAGCGCCGTCAGCCGCGCCGATGACGAGCTCTCTGTCTGGGTCTGCTGTTGCATCGCCTGCTCCAGCACTCGGTCCCGCTGCGACTGCGCTCCCGTTTCCTGAACGCCCATCCCGAACTGCAGGCCGTCCAGCGATGCGGAATCGTTTTCTTCCCACGTCGGCGTCTCCAGCGTGTATCCAGGCGTATTGACGTTGGCCGTATTGTTGGCCACGATGTCCAGCGCCGCCTGATCTGCATCAAGGGCCCCCGTCGTGATATTGAAAGCTGTGCCAATCGTGGCCATAAAATTCGCTCTCTTCCGCTTCGCGCCCTCTGCGCCTCAGACTCCTGGCGGCCCATACCCGCCGCACCCTCCACCGCGCAGCAACCGCAGATTGCGCCGCGTCATCGCGATCAGAATTTTCAGGGTTCGCAACCGCTCCCGCGCCTCCCGCCGTTCTTCAACGGTCTCTGGCCCCCTGGCCCCGTGTGCTGCCTCGGTGAGCTCCTCGATCTGCGCCGCGTCAACATGCGCCAGCGCGTCGATCCCCGCCCTCAACAACTCCACCGCCGATTGACCCTCCGCCATCCACCTTCTCCGTCGCGACAACTTCAGGGCTGGCTCGTGCAGCCCTTGCTCTCTCACCCCATCCGGTGTTCTCCTGCCGACCTTTGCGCGCTACAGCAGCAGGCATGACTGCATACGCGGCCGTCCTGGCCTGCGCTCCCCTTCGTTGCCTCCGCGCCCGGGTTTACCTCCCCAGCATCTGATCGATCATTTTCCCAGCCACCGCCGCGGCCGGCACGTTGTAGCTTCCGCTCGCCAGGGCCTGCTGGATTTCGGCGACTTTCTCCATCCTTACGTCCGAGTCCGGCGCTGCCGCCGCAGCCACACTCGCCGCCGTGCTCAGTGTTGCCTGGTCACTTCCCGCCTCCGTTCTCTGTGACTCCTGCGCGCTCGTCTTGCCTGCCGCCTCTGTTACTTCCGGACTCGAGAAAAGCTGCTGCAACCCCTGGAGGTTATTGCTGACATTCATGCCTGGTCTCCTTGCTTCCCTTTATCGGCCGCTCGAAACAGGACTTGAATCCTTTTTTCGGCCCCATCCCAGGAAAACTCTTAGATTTTCCCCTTCGCTTCCCGTTCCGGTCCTCTGGTCTCCAGCTCTCCGATGATCTTTCTTGCAATTCCAAAGCCACCCCGGTCCGAGATCGCCCGCGCCAGTGCTTCCGACCCAAAACTCATCAGCGCGTTGCCGCTGCCCTCGGCCGTGTCCCCGTCCTTGGCATCGTCGAACAGCGGGTCCTTCTGCAGGGGCTCGAGAAACTCCTTCATCAGGCAGGCTTCGAATGCATGCGCCGCCGGTTTCAGCCTCGGGTCACCCGTCTGCCCCGCAGCCGATCCGGATACCGGCCCCTCGGCCCCTGCCGCCGCTGCTGCCCCTGCGATGGCCGCCGCCATCCCGGCGAGCATTACAGCACCTCCAGCTCGGCTTCCAGAGCCCCGGCCTCTTTCATCGCCTGCAAAATCGAAACGACGTCCCGGGCCGTCGCCCCAATCTGCTGCAAACTCTCCACCAGGTCGTCGACCGTCGCCCCTTCTTTCAGCTCAATGCGGTTCACCGGCTTGTCCTGGGCCTGCACGGTCGTCTGTTGCATGAGCTGCGTCGTTCCCTGGGCCAGCGGGTTGGGCTGCGAAACCTCCAGCCGGTTCACGATGTTCACCACCAGCCCCCCGTGCAGGATCGTAACCGGCTGCAGCGTTACGTTGCCTCCAATCACCACCGTCCCGGTGCGCTCGTTCACCACCACCTTCGCGCGCGGAAACACCTCCACTTCGACCTCCTCCACGCGCGCCAGCAGCGCCGGAATGTCCTCGTTGGTCCCCGGCTGAATCTCGATTCTGCGGCTGTCGACCGCATGCGCGATCCCCCGGACCAGCTCGCGATTGATGGCCGCCGCCACCGTCTCCGCCGTGCGGAAATCCGCGTCGTCCAGCAGCAGCGAGAGGGTCCGCATCCGGGCCAGATCGAGCGGTATACCCCGCTCCACGATCGCGCCGGACGGAATCCGCGCCGTCGTCGGATAGTTCACCGATTTGCTGCTCCCGTTGGCGGTCACCGCGTATCCGCCCAGCACCATCGGTCCCTGCGCCTGCGCATAGATCTGCCCATCCGGCCCGTACATGGGCGCCAGCAGCAGAACCCCGCCCTCCAGACTCCTCGCATCGCCAGCCGACGACACCGTCACATCCACCTTGTACCCCGGCTCAGAAAAGGGCGGCAGCGTTCCGGACAGAAACACCGCGGCCATGTTGCGCGTCTGCATCATCGAGGCCATCGCGTTCCCCTGCAGGCTTACTCCCATGCGCTCCAGCGCCGATTCCAGCGTCTGCAGCGGAAACACGGTCTGCGAGCTGTCGCCCGTGCCGTGCAGCCCCACCACGATCCCGTAGCCCACCAGTTGGTTGTCCCGCACACCTTCCACGGACGCAACATCCTTCACCCGGGCCAGCTTCATCCGGGGCGCGTCCTCGGCGCGCGCCGCGCCGAGACTCGTCAGCACCACTGCCGCCGTCGCCAGCCACCGAAGCCTTTGCCGTGTCATGATCTCGTCCCGTCCCTTCGTGCGCCTCGCAGCATTCTTCATCCCGCCTTAAAAGACCAAAATCTTCTCCAGGAACCGCACCACGAAATTCTGCCGGTAGGTCGCGTCGTTCACGATGCCCTTGCCCACCACTTCCAGTTCCATATCGGTAATCGCCGTGGACATCACCTGGTTTTGGGCGTTGACATCCTCGGGTCGCACCAGACCGCGCAACCGGATCAGCTGCGTCTGCTGGTTGAACGTCAGCTGCCGCACCACCTGGATGACCAACATGCCGTTGGGCAGCACATCGGCCACCTCGCCGCCCAGCGTGGTGGTGATGGTCGAGTTCGTCACGCTCTGTCCCTGCGCGTTCAGCGACGACGAGGAATTCTGGTTCAGCAGATTGTTCAGGGCATTTCCGCCCGCCAGCTTGCCCAGCAGCGCCGACACCTGCGACTGAGCCGCCGAGGCCCGCTGATTCTTCACCGTCCCGTCCGTCGAGGCCGCGAGGCTTTCTGAAACCACCACCGCGATCGGATCGTGCGCCCGCACCGCTTTCACATCGCTCACCAGATTGGTCAGCCTGCCCGTCGCCGACCAGATCGAGCCCGGCGTCAGCACCTCAGCCGCCTTTTCCGCCCGCACCCGCCCGATGTACTGGTTCAGCGCCACGTCCGGCGGCGTGTTGCCCGCCTGCGGCGGCTTGGGTTTGGCCGCGCCTGCCGCGCCGGCCAGCGTCGCCATCGCTGCCACCGCCATCCACCCGGCCCAGTATCTCGCCGCTCCCATCACCGTGCCCCCTTCGCCGGCTCCAGTTCCACCCGCCCGGGCCCACGCACGATCCCCTCCAGAATCGCCCCGCTGAGGCCCGCCTTCACGCGAACTTTCTCGCCCAGGCGTGCCGTTCCCATCGCCGTGCCGTACAAATCGATGTCCGCGTCTGCATCGCTGCGCCCCAGCCTTACCCGCATCCCGCTCCGCACCTCGGGAGCCGGCAGCGGAGCCGCTCCTTTCGCATTTCCCTTTCCAGCGAACAAAACCTTGTTGTTCCCGCTCCACGGAACTGCCACCAGAGTGGGGGGGCGTTCCGGGTGATTGCAGTCGCGCTCCACCACCCATTGGAGATGCAAACCGAAGTCGCGGACGATGGTGCCCGCACCGCACGCGCCGAACGCAAGCGCAGGCGACGCGAGGATCGCCGCCCAGGCCCCCACACGCGCTCCCCCGCTCATCGGCATCCTCCATCTCATGCGCCCCTCCCTGCCCCTGTCATGCGCCTCCCTGTCATGCACCCCTCCCTGCCCCTGTCATGCGCCTCCCTGTCATGCGCCCCTCCCTGCCTCTGCTCCCATTCCCGGTCCAGTGCCCAGGTCACCGCGCCATGTTGTTGACCTGGCTGTACATGTCATCGGCCGCGCGAATGACTTTCGAGTTGCTTTCGTAAGCCCGCTGCGCCAGCACCATCTGCACAAAGGCGCCCACCACGTCCACATTGGAGTTCTCCAGATATCCCTGCTGCAGCGTTCCCAGTCCCTCCGTTCCTCCCGGGTTGCCCAGCACCGGATCGCCCGAGGAGAGGGTCGCCGTAAACAGATTCGATCCCACGCTCTCCAGTCCCCCGGGGTTCACAAACGTGGCCAGCTGAATCTGCCCCAGCTGCGCCGGATTCTGCTGTCCTGGCAGCGTCGCGTTGACCACCCCGTACTGGGTGATCGTGATCGCCGTCGCATTCGCGGGAATCGTGATGCTCGGGACTACGGAGTCACCCTGCGCATCGACCAGAGTTCCCTGATTGTTCAGGTAGAAGTTCCCGGCGCGGGTGTACGCGAGCGTTCCGTCCGGCCGGGACACCTGAAAGAACCCCGTTCCCTGAATCGCCAGATCCAGCGGATTGTTGGTCTGGTTCATGTCGCCCTGGGTCATGATCACCTCGCTCGCCGCCGACTTCGTGCCCAGACCGATCTGCAGCCCCGCCGAAACCGTCTCCTGGCTCTGCGCCGCCCCCGGGGTCACGACGTTCTGGTAGATCATGTCCTGAAACTGCAGCTGCCGCTGGCGGAACCCCACCGTCGACGAGTTCGCCAGATTGTTGGCAATCGTGTCCAGATTGAGCTGCTGCGCGCTCATGCCGCTGGCCGCCGTATATAACGCTCGAATCATATTTCCCTCCTGACACCCTCCCCCGCTACTGCACGCGCGGCAAATCTTCGCTCGCCGTTTTGTCGAGGTCGTTGGAGAACATCGCAACCGCCTTCTCCATCATCTCCGCCTGGCGCTGCATCAGCACCAGCTGCAAACTGCCGCCAATCACGTCCTGATTGGAGCTTTCGAGCACGCCCTGATGGATCGCCCCCGCCGCCGCGCCGGGCTGGGCGCCGTCCACCGCCGCGTAGCGATTCGCGCCCTCGGCCGTCAGCTGCGCGCCGTCCGCGAAACCATGCACCGCGATCCTGCCCGCCAGGGCGCCGTTCACCGAGACCGCCCCATCGACGCCCACCACAATCTCTCCCCCGGGTACGCGAACCGGCTCGTCGCGGGCATCGAGCACCGGCTCGCCGGCCTGGGTGGTCAGCGTTCCATCCTGCGCCCGCTCGAACTGCCCATCGCGCGTATAGCGGATCCCCTGTTTTGTCTGCACCGCGAAGAAACCGTCGCCTTCAATCGCCAGATCGAGAGGATTCCCGGTTGGGGTCAGCGCGCCCTGCCCGAGATCGAGCCGGCTGCCGCCCAGCACTCCAAACGCATTCACAGTCGTGTTCAGCTGGGAGTTGAGCGCGTCAGGGCCCAGGATCGCCGAGCGGAAGTAATCCCGCTCCGCGCGATAGCCCGCCGTCCCCGCATTGGCCAGATTGCCGGCGGCCACGTCGAGCGCCTGACTGCGCGCGAGCCACCCGGAAAACGCTGCGTAATACCCGCTGTCCACCGCTGCTCCGCCTCTTCCCGTACCCTGAGTGCACAGGACAAGCCGGAGAGCGGGGTGGAAGATTAGAAAAGACTCATCCGGGGAACTCGCAAAAGACGCTGATGGTGAACGTCAGCTCTTCAAAACGATACCGGCGATCGATCCGGACCGGCGCGCGCTGGCTGAACAGCTCGTAGCTGCTTCCGGCCACCACGGTCGGCGTCGACAGCAGGCACCCGGACGCGAGAATGGGATCGTGACCCTTCCACGCTCCCGCGATCATGTTGCACATTTCTCCCATCGCATCCCGCACCATGGCGTCCAGTTCCGTCGGCTCGATGCCGGTCATCCGCCCCGCGATCCGCAGTGCCGCCACGCTGCTCGCGTGCAGCACCAGCGATCCGCTCATTCGGCCGGCCAGTCCGATCACCGCCGAGATCGTTCCCCGATCTCCGGCTCCTTCTTCCATCGGCGCACAGTGCACCCCGGCCATGGTGCTGAACACCTCGTCCACAGCCCGGTCAAGAAATTCCTCGAACCGTTCAACGTCAATTTTCTTCGCCGCGCCGGAGGACTCCGCCATTCCCCTGCTCCCTGCCATGGATTCCTTTGCTCCCTTCTTCTTTTCCGGTCGCGGCACCGTCCCGGACCCCCGTCCCGCTGCCCCGTCCAGTACCTCGATCCCTCCGGAGCTCAGTCTCTGCGGATTGACTTCCCGCCCCTGCCCCGTCCCGCGGTTACGCCGGGGCCAGCAGCGGCAGAACCCGCTCCCGCACCTGATCGGGCGTGAACGGCTTGCGGATGTACCCCTGCGCACCCGCCGCCAGCGCCTCGCGCACATGCTCCTCGCCGCTTTCCGTCGTGATCATCACGACCGGAACGCCGCGGGCCAACCCCTGGCTCTGAATCTGGCGCAGGAACTCGAGTCCATCCATGCTCGGCATATTAATGTCGGAAACAATCAGGTCCGGCTGTTCGCGGCCCAGCGCCTCGAGGCCCTCCCGGCCGCTGCCCGCCTCTACCACTTTGGTCAGATTCAGCCCCGCCTGGCGCAGAGCCCGCTCGACAATCTTCCTCATCACCGATGAGTCGTCGACAATCAGCACCGTCATCCCGGACATCGCGCAGTCCCCTCCACCCTTCTTCATCGGCTGCGCGCCGATTTTCACTACCCCGTGCTCCTGCCTGGACTCCCGATCGTCGCCAGCAAGTCCTCGACCCCGCCCGGGGAGGGCAACCCGGGGCCTTCCGCTCCGCGCCGCCAGAGCCGCAGCCAGTAATAGTCGTGGATCCGCGCGAGGCGGGCCTCCACCGGTCTCTCGGCTTCGATCCGCTCGGTGATCGCCCGCACCAGAACCCAGGAACTGGCTGCTTCCAGAAACCGTGTCGTGGGAGCCGGCGTGCTCAGAAAGCCCGCCTGCGCGCCCTCAAATTCGGAATCGCGCGCGAGCCCGGCCGCCACTCGCATCCCGGTCATGCGCTCCAGCGCATAGGTCAGGCTGCGATCGATGCGCCCGGAAAACGCCACGTACAGCACTCGGTCCGCGGCGGCTCGTACCGGCAGCGCCCCAAGAGCCTCGGAGAGAAATCTTGGCATTGCGGCGGCCACCTCTTCCGGACGATAGCCTGCCAGCGGGAACACCGGACAGTTCCATTGCGCGCTCAGCGCCCGCATCAGCGCTGGCTCCCCCAGAACGCCGCTGCGCATCAGCCATTCTCCCAGACGCACTGTTTCCCCGGTTTGCTCCGCCACCCGCTGCTGCCCTTCGAGCGCCTCCCGCAGCTGGGCGGGCGTAATGCCGCCCTGCTCGACCAGCATCAGCCCCATGGGCAGCCGATGCGCGTGCGGAAGAGACACCGCGTCCCCTCCATCCATCTCGCGGCGTACCGCCGAGGCGACCAGTTCTCCCATGCACTCCGTCGAGCAGGCCCATCGCCCTTCAAATCCCGGGACCCGCCGGCTGCGCCACAGGTGCAGCCAGCCGGTGGAACAGCGCGGATTGGCGCAACGAGGAAACAGCGCTCCGGGCCGTTCCCCGGGCCGGGGCGTCGCGCCCATGCCCTCTCCGGCGGTCCTGCCGGTCAGGCGATGCATCGGATGCTCTCCAGCCGCCGCACCGGCTCCGCCACCTCGATCACCCGCAGCCCGAAATTCCCGTTCACCAGCACCACCTCACCGCGTGCGACGATCCTGTCCCCCACAATCAGATCCACTGGATCGGCAACGTTCCGGTCCAGTTCCACAACATCGCCCGGCCCCAGTTCCAGCAGTTCTTTCAACTCCAGCTCGCGCGACCCGAAACGGACCGAGGCATCGAGCTCGACTTCCAGCAACAGATCGAAATTGCCCACCGGCCGGCTGCTCGCCGCGCTCGGGGCGTCCCGCACCGGCGTCGGCGCAACTGCCTCGATCTCCGTTGCTTCCACGTGCAGCGCCATCCGCAGCACGGTGTTTCCCAGGCGCAGCGCACACGGTTCCGCCGCCGCCCCCAGCGCCTCTGCTGCGATCGGCGCTGCTTTTCCGCCCAGCCCAGCCGCCACGCTGGCCACGATGCCGGACCAGAGTTCCCGCACCATCTCCGCGTCCGCCTGCCCCGCCTCGATCACCCGGGCCTCGGCCAGGAAAGCCGCCGCATCTTCCCCATCGACAGCCAGGGCCAGGCGCGCTCCCGGAACTGCGATTCCATCCACAAGGCTGCGCCCGGCTTCGGGCGCATTGCCCGGCGGGGCGAGCGCCACCGGCTGACCCAGCTCGCGGGCGATCTCTGCCTCCAGCCTGTTCAACCACGATCGCGCCCCCTCGGTCATTGCAGTGCCTCACTGGCGGCAAGCAGATGCGCCGCGCGGTGCTCGGCTCGGCCCACCGGCGCGGCGGAAAACAGGATCACGCCGCCGGCGCGAAACTGGGCCGGCGTCCGCGCTGTCAGCCCCAGGCGCAGAACATGGCCCGGCCGCAATTCACCCAGCGCTCCGGCCGCCACGCGGACCGGCGGCAGATAGAGGGCCGTCCCGGTCCGGCACGCGCCGGCCAATTCCCGCATGCGCCGCCGAGTCTCCTCCGAATGACGCCGCTGCCGCGATCGTTCCCCGGCCAGACGGCGCAGGATCGTATTCGACGCCACCGCGGGAAAGGCCAGGTTCAGCAACCCGCTGGTCTCGGCGAGGCGAAGCTCGAAACTCAGGCACAGGGTCTTCTCCGAAACCGGAATCAGCCGCGGCGTCTGGGTCTGCATCTGCCGCTTCTCAAAGCTGAAGCTCAGCCCCACCGGCTGCCATGCCGTGGTCAGCTCCCTGCAGATCGCCTCCACCACCCCGGAGAGGATCGCCTCCTCGATATCGGTCAGTTCGCGCGGCTCCGAGGCCTTGCCTTCGCCCCCCAGCAACAGATCGATCATGGAGGGCGCGGTGGTCAGGTCCATCTGCAGCACCGAGGTCGCGCGCAGCGGATCGAGGCGCACCGAGGAGACATAGGCCAGCTCGGGAATGCGCAGCAGGAATTCGCTGAACGGAATCTGCTCGGCCGAAACCAGGCTCACCTGCACGCGGCTGCGAAACCACGCGCCGAGGTGATGGGTGAGGTTGCGCGCGAAGATGTCGTTGATCATGCTGATGGCGCGCAGCTGCTCGTTCGAGATCTGCCCGGAACGCGAAAAGCTCCACGGCAGCACCCGGCTGCGCGGCGCCTCGGGAACCGCCTGGGTGCGGGCCCGCGCCGCCTGAAACAGGGCGTCGATCTCTTCCTGGCCGAGTTCTTTTTCCATCGCCATGCCGTCCTATTTCCGTCCCGCGCCGAATTCCTGCAACCGCGCCCTGAGGTGCACCACCGCCGAAGAATGGATCTGCGAAACCCGCGATTCGACCACCCCCAGCGCGAGGCCAATCTCCTTCATCGTCATCTCTTCGTAGTAGTAGAGCGTCACCACCAGCCGCTCCCGCTCCGGAAGCTGGTCGATCGCCCCCGCAAGGCGCGCCCGCATCTCCCCCTTCAGGCAGCGAAACAGCGGATCGTCTCCGGGCTGGTTGGGAATGTAGGCCAGTTCCTCTTCGCCCGAATCCTCCGAGCGCTCCAGATGCAGCGTGCCGATCTCGAGGCCCTTCAGCTCCCCGAGCAGCTGCTGATATTCTTCAAGGCCCAGATCCATCTCCCGGGCCACTTCCGGCTCTGAGGGCGCACGCCCGCAGCGCGCCGTCAGCCGCCGCACCGCTTCCTCCACCGCCCGGCCCTTGCGGCGCAAATCGCGCGGGCTCCAGTCCAGCGTCCTCAGGCTGTCGAGGATCGCGCCCCGGATGCGGAACTGCGCGTAGCTGCGAAACTGCACCTTCTTGGCTGGATCGAACTTCCGGAAGGCGTCGAGCAGGCCTACTGTGCCGGCGCTGACCAGGTCTTCCATGTCCACGTGCTGCGGCAGGCGCTCGTGGATGCGGCGCGCCATCCAGCGTACGGCCGGCATGTGCTCGAGCATCATCCGCTCGCGCTCCTCCTCGCTCAGCGCTGTTACGACCGGGGGCGCAGCCTCCGGCTCGGCGGCTTTGCGGGGTTTCGCTGCCGCCCCCGCATTCCGCCCCGATCCTCGCCACGTCTCCGTTGCCTGGCCTGCGTATTCCATCGTTCTCACGTCCCCGCTGCTTCCTGGCCCTGCTCGTTTCCCGAACCGCTTATCCCTGGCGCACCAGTCCCACCGCCCGCACCGCCACATCGGGCGCAATCTCCGCCGGCGCCAGCACTGTCAGCCGCGGAAAGGCCGGTTCCAGCCATCGTTTCAGGTGGTAGCGTGCCGGACTGGAACAGAGCAGCACGGGTTGGGCCGAGGAAAAGGCCGGCCCCATTAGACTTTTCAAAGAATCGGATATTCGTTTCAGGATGGGAATGTTTCCACCGCTTGGGAGCCGCGACCGATCGGGGGAAACCAGAGCCATCAGCTCCTCCTCCAGCGCCGGCTCGAGGGCCAGCACGCGCAGCGTGCCGTCCCCTTCGAGCAGGGGTTGCGTCAGCCGCCGCCCCAGCGACTGCCGGGCCGCCTCCACCATCTGGGTCAGCCCGCGGTTCTGCGGCGCCGTCTCCACCAGCGCTTCGAGAATCGTGCCCAGATCCCGGATCGAAACCCGCTCCCGCAACAGCTGCTGCAACACCCGCTGGACCTCGCCCAGGGAAAGGATCTTCGGCACCAGCTCTTCCACCAGCTTGGGGTGACTGTCGTTCAGCGAGTCCAGCAGCCGCTTCGTTTCTCCGCGCCCCAGCAGTTCGTGCGCGTGCCTCCGGATCAGTTCCGCCAGGTGCGTTCCGATCACCGTTCCCTGATCCACCACCGAGTAGCCGGCGGCCAGGGCCTCGTCCTCCACGGCAGGCTGAATCCAGCGCGCCGGCGCCCCATAGGCGGGCTCCCGCGTTTCCCGGCCGGGCAGGGGCCGCGGCTGGGCTTCGGTCGAGACCGCCAGCAGACAATTCCCTTCGGTCTGCCAGCGCCCGATTTCGACGCCCCGCAGCGAGACCACGTACTCCCGCGCTTTCAGCCGCAGGTTGTCCGAGATATGCACCGGGGGAATCAGGAAGCCAAGATCCTGCGCCAGGTGGCGCCGCAGTGTCTTCACGCGCGCCAGCATCTGGCCACCCTGTTTCTCGTCGACCAGGGAGATGAGCTGGAATCCGATTTCGAGGCTCAGATCGTCCAGCCGCAGGGTCGCCGCCAGATTTTCCGGCTTCTCGGCTGCCTTGCTCGGCGTCTCCGCCTCGGTCACCGGCGCTTCCCGCTTCGCCACCCGCGTCCCCGCATACCCCAGCACGACCGCTGGCAGGAGAAACGCCAGCTTGGGCAGCCCCGGAATCAGACACAGTGCTCCCAGCACCCCGCTCGCGACGTAGAGCGTGGTCCCCCTCCCCAGCAGCTGCGCGCCCAGCTCCGTGGTCAGCTGCCCGGCGGAAGAGGCGCGCGTCAGCACCATGCCGCCCGCGACCGAAACCAGCAGCGAGGGGATCATCGTCACCAGCCCGTCGCCCACGGTCAGAATCGTGTACGTGCGGACCGCCTCGCCCAGATCGATCCCCTGCTGCAGCGTTCCGATCAGCAGGCCGGCAATGATGTTGATCGCCGTGATCAGGATCGTCGCCAGCGAGTCCCGTTGGTTGAAGCGCGCCGCCCCATCCATGGCCCCGTAGAACTCCGCCTCATGCGCAATCGCCTGACGCCGCTTTCTTGCCGTTGCTTCGTCGATCAGGCCGGCATTCATGTCGGCGTCGATGGCCATCTGTTTGCCCGGCAGCGCGTCGAGGGTGAAGCGCGCCGTCACCTCGGCGGTGCGCACCGCGCCGTGGCTGACCACCAGAAACTGAATCGCGATCAGGGCCAGGAACAGGACAAAGCCCACCACATAATTCCCGCCTACCACAAACTGCCCGAAGGCCTCGATTACCCGCCCCGCCGCCGCCGTCCCCTCGTTGCCATGCAGCAGAATGCGCCGGCTGGAGGCGATGTTCAGGGATAAGCGGAAGAGCGTCAGCAGCAGCAACAGCGTGGGGAACACCGAAAAATCCACGGCGCGGCGGAGCTGTACGGCCGAAAGAAACACCAGAATCGAGGCCGCCATCGAACAGGCCAGCAGCATGTCCATGACGAAGGCCGGCACCGGCACCACCATCACGAACAAAACGCTGATCGCCGCCACCGGCAACACCATGTTGCGCAGCATCTTCCCGGTGCCGCTGCCCCGCTGTCCCGCCGCTCCCAGGGTCATCGCCCCTGCACTCATGGCCGTGTCCTCCCCGTCTTCGCTTTCCTCGCGTCGCTGATGCTTCGCCCCTCATGGGCCCACCGCGACGCACTCCTCCCGGCCCTCATCGCGCCGCCGTTCCGCCGGTCCTGCCGGTCTTCTTTTCCCGCGCCGCCGCCTCCGCCCGTTCCCGCCGCACCCGTTCCTCCACCTCACGCCGGTAGAGCCACGCCAGAATCGCCGCTACCGCCGCATACAGTTCGTACGGAATCGCCTGGCCCTGCTCCACCTGCCGGTAGAGCGAGCGCGCCAGCGGGGGGTTCTCCACAATCGGCACGCCCGCCCACCGCGCTTCTTCGCGAATCTGCGCCGCCAGCAGGTCCCGGCCCTTCGCCAGCACCCGCGGGGGATCCATCGTGTCGAAATCGAAGCTCAGCGCCACGGCATAATGCGTCGGGTTCGTGACCACCACCGACGCGCGGGAAACATCCGCCTTCAGCTGCCGCCGCCGCATCTGCCGCCGCAGCCCGCGAATGCGTGCCTTGATCTGCGGGCTGCCTTCCATCTCCCGGTATTCATCGCGCAGATCCTGCTTCGACATGCGCAGCCGGCCCTCCCGGCTCCGCCACTCCATCACGTAGTCGATGCCCGCCCAGCCCAGGAAAATCCACGCCGCATCGAGCAGCAGGTTGTACATCTCGGCAAACAGATCCGGATACTGCGCGGTGCTCATGGCCGGCATCGCAGTCTGCGCCTCGATCGCGCGCGCCGCGAGCAGGCCCAGCGCCAGCACCGGCACCAGCGATTTCCCCAGCCGCACGATGCCGCGCAAAGAAAAAACATTCTTCGCGTTCTCCGCCGGGTTCAGCCGCTCCGGCTTGGGCGCGAGCGCTTCAAAGTTCAGCGACCATCCCCCGCCCTGCAGGACGCCGGCCGCCACAGCTCCGGCCAGCGACGCCGCGAACATGATCGCCAGAGGTTTGAGCGCCTGCAGCAGAATCCCCCGGATCGCCACCGTCGTTTCTTCCGCGGTGGCCCGTTCCCACAACGCCGGCTGCCCCAGGGCCAGGAATGCCCGGTACGCCTGCGCCCATCCGGTGACCCATTTCTCTCCCATGGCGCCCAGCACCACCACCCCGCCCAGCATCGCCGCGCCCGCCATCAGGTCGCGGCTGCGCGCGCGGTCGCCGCGCTCGGCGGCTTTCTGCCGCGCCCGCGGACTCGCTTTCTCGGTGCGGTCGCCCGGCATCGCTTACACCGTCCCCGCCGCGCCGGCCAGCATCCGGCCTGCTTCATCGAGCAGCGCCGTGAAGCGTCCTTCGATCCAGTGCGGCCACAACGCCAGGGCTCCGATCAGCACCCCGTACCCCAGCAGGGTTTTCACCGGCACGGTCAGCGCCATTACCGGCAGGGTCGGCGCCATCTTTCCCGCCAGGGCCACCGCCAGCTCCGCCAGCAGCGTCGCCGCCAGCACCGGCGCCGACAGCTGCAGCGCCGCTGCGAAGATCCCTCCTGCCATCGGCAGCAGCGCCAAACCGGCCCTCGGGTCGAGGGTCACCGTCCCCACCGGCGCCGTGGCGAAAGTCCGCAGCAGAGCGGCCAGCATCGTCCGGTGGAGCCCCGCGCCCAGCACGGTCAGTGTTCCGAGCAACCCGAACATCTGCCCCATCAGCGGCGTCTGCACCGGCGCATTCGGATCCATCAGGTTGACCAGCGAAAAGCTGAACTGAAAGCCCATCACCTGTCCGGCAAACTCCAGCGACTCGAACAGCAGCGACAGCGTCAGCCCGAAGACCAATCCCACGCTCAGCTCGCCCAGAACGGCCAGCAGCCCCAGTTCCGCGTGAGCCCGCGGAAACTGCGCCACCACCGGGGCCACCAGAAACGATACGGACAGCACGAACGCCGCCTTCACCCGTGGCGGGATCGCCTGAGAGGAAAACACCGGCGCAAAGACCATCAGCCCGCTGATCCGCACCAGCACCAGGGTCATCGCCTCGAGAGTCTGTTCGAAGTCCAGCGTCATCCCAGCCCCAGAAAACGGTGAAAGTCTGAGAAGAGTCCAATGGTGTAGCCCATCAACCGGCCCAGAAACCAGGGCAGCGCCGCCATCAGCAGCGCCACCACCACCAGCAGCCGCGGCACGGTCGAAATCGTCTGATCCTGCAGCGAGGTCAGCGTCTGGAACAAGCTGATGAGGAAGCTCGTCACGCAGGCCGCCAGCAGGACCGGCGCTCCCAGGATCAGCGCCTCGCGCAGCAGATTCCGCATCAGTTCCGCTGCTTCATCCGGTCCCATCGAGCCCCTCCATCAAAACTTCCTCCATCCCCGCTCCGCCCGCCCCATCGCCAGTCCCGAACCCGCCCGATCCGCCATTCCCCGCCCAATCCGCCCGAACCCGCGCCCAATCCGCCCGTCCCCGCGCCCAATCCGCCCGTCCCCGCCCTATTCGCCCCACCCGCCCAGGTCAGAAGCTCTTCAGCAGCGAGCCGGCCAGCAGATTCCAGCCGTCCACCATCACGAAGAGCAGAATCTTCAGCGGCGTCGAGATCACCACCGGTGGCAGCTGGAACATGCCGATCGAGGTTGTAATCGAAGCCACCACCATGTCCACCAGCAGGAAGGGCAGAAACAGCACCGCACCGATCTCGAATCCCGCTTTCAGCTCGCTCAGCATGTAGCTCGGCACCACCACCCGCATCGGCAGATCCTCCGGCTTCGCCGGCCGCGCCGTCGTCGACGCGGAGACAAACAGCGCCAGGTCCTTCTCGCGCGCATACCGCAGCATGTAGGTCTTCACCGGCGCCGAGCCGCGGTCGATCGCATCCCACCCTGAAATCTGCCCGGTCCGGAACGGTTCCACCGCCTGCTGATCCACCTGCACCAGAACCGGCTGCATCAGAAACCAGGTCATCATCAGGCCCAGCCCCAGCAGCACCTGGTTCGACGGCGCGGTCTGCGTGCCCAGCGCCTGACGCAGGAAGTGAAACACCACCAGCAGCCGCACCATCGGCGTCATCGCCAGCAAAATGGCCGGCAACAGCGTCAGCAGCGTCAGGGTGAAAACAATGGTCCAGGGGATCGCGTTGTTGTTGCTCAGATGCCCGGACAGGTCCAGACCCGGCATCCCCTCCTGCGTCTTCACCGCGGCCAGCAGCAGCAGTGCATTCACTGGACTGGCTCCCGTTTCCTCCGCCGATGCGCCGGAACCTCCATCACCGGGGTGATCCCTTCGCTCCCCAGCGCCAGCAGCACGCTTTTGCCGCGGCAGTTCACCAGCACCAGCGATTTCTTCGGGCCCAGGCTCAGCCGTCCCTCCAGGCGGATCGGCATCTCCCCGGACGTGGGCAGGCTCATCAGCCGCCGCAGCCACAGCCCCATCCGCATCGTCCAGCTGTACCGCGGGAGCGGCGTGCTGCCGTCAAAGACCGGACTCAGTACCATCCCCATGTTTTTCTTCGCTCCTCTTCTTCGTGGCTCCTCGGCCGATTGCGCCATCTCCAGAACTTGTTTCACTTCCGCCCCCGTCCGTCCTACGCCAGCCGCGTAATCCGCACTGCCAGCTGCTGATCCAGAACCTCGAATTCCGCCCACACCAGCGGCGCGCCTCCGCAGCGCACGGGCACATCCTGCGAATGCTCGTGCACCGTCTCCACCACTGTTCCTTTTTCCAGCGCCAGCAGATCCTGCACGCGAAACGAATGAATCTTCACCATCACGTCCAGCTGCATAGGCAGCCGCCCCAGCCGCGTTTCTTCTTCAGGTTCTTCCGGCAGCGGCTCCTCCGCTCCCTCGGTGCGCACCAGCGCCGACGCATTCCCCGCTCCCCCAGCCACCGCCGCGGGCAGAGCCGGAACCCCTCCGGCACCCGTCGCCGGCGCGTTCGGGTACACCGCAGGGATTGCCCCGGCGCCCGCCGTCGTCGTGGCAGCGCGGCTCCCTGTCGCTCCCCCGGGAGAGCCCACCCTTCCCTTGTTGTCTGCTTCAGGAGGCATCGCCCCCAACCACAAGCGTGCCAATGCCCAATACAAAACAGAATGATTAGAGAATTCTTACCCCGGCCTCAATGAACACGGGACCCTTCGCTCATCGGCCCGGGAAGAACTGCGCGAGCCCCTCTCAGGCCGCGGCTACGGCGCCGCTCTTCAGCGTGAACCAGAATGTCGCGCCCTTCTCCACCGCCGCTTCCGCCCAGATGCGTCCGCCATGCCGCGCCAGAATCCGCTGCACCGTCGCGAGCCCAATCCCCGTACCGGCGAATTCGCTGCGGCTATGCAGCCGATGGAACGGCTGGAAGAGCTGATCGCTCAGCTTCGGATCGAACCCCGCCCCATCGTCCTTCACGTAATAGACGATCTCTCCCCGCCGGTTGACCGCGCCGAATTCGATGCATGCCTGGCTATGGTGCGAACTGTACTTCCATGCGTTCCGCATCAGGTTGTCCAGCGCCACCCGCATCAGCCCCTCGTCGGCCTCGACCACCGGCAACTCGGCGATCATGAACTCCACCCGCCGCTGCGGTTCCGCCCGCTTCAGGTTTTCCGCGATCTGGCTCACCATCGCCGTCAGGTTCACCGGCATCCGCTTCAACGCCGCCGTACTGGCCTGCGACAAATGCAGCAGATCATCGATCAGCCCCGCCATGTTGCGCGTGGATTGCCGCAGCTGTCCCAGAATCTCGCGGCGATCCCCCTCCCGCCCCTCGCGCTCCAGTTCCTCGAGGATGTAGACCATCCCCTCCACCGCATCGAGCGGGCCCCGCAGATCGTGCGCCACCGTGTAGGAAAAGGCCTCCAGTTCCCGGTTCGCTGCCCGCAGCGCCGCCGTACGCTCCTGCACGCGCGCTTCCAGTTGCTCGCGTCCGCGGTTCAGCGCCGTATCCCGTTCCTGGATCTGCACCAGCATCTCGTTGAAAGCTTCGATCAGCACCGCGATCTCGTCCTTGTCCGGATGCGGCGCCGCCCGCACCGAATAATCCCGCTCCCGCGAAACCCGTCGCGCCGTTTCCGCCAACGCCACCATCGGCCGCGCCACCAGCCTGCGCGCCGTCGAGCTGATCAGCACCCCCGCCGCCATGCAGATCAGCAGAATGCCGCCCGCTATCACCAGATACTGCCGCGCGCGCTGCCCCGTCTCGGTCAGTTCCGCGGCAATATAGACCGTGCCCGCCGCCTTGCCCTCGAAAATGATCCGGTGCGCCAGAACCACATGGCTTCCGTTCACCCAGTTCTCATCGTTCCTGCCCGCTTCCAGCGCGGGCACCGGCGTACCCGGCGCCCCGGTCGAACGCCGGTATTCCGCGAACGTTGAGCCGTCGCTCGTTACCAGCGTTGCCGATACCACGTCCGGCGTGTTGCTGAGCGCCTGCAGCGTCGTTGCCGCGCTCTGCTGATCGTCGAACAACAACGCCGACACGCTGTTGGTTCCCACCAGCTGCGCCGATGTCTCGAGGTTGTGAATCAGATCCCGCCGGAACGAAATTGCGTCGTACGAGAAGAATGCGATCGTCGCCAGCACCAGCACCGTGGCGCTCACCACCACGTTCATCCACATCAGCTTCGCTGAGATTGAGGAGGAGCCAGGCGTCATTTCGTCCCTCCCGTCTCCGGCCGGGGAGTCACCGATACGGCGACTTTCAGCAGTTCGGAACTCAACCCCACGTTACAGCGATTGGCCGCCTCCAGATTCACCGAAAACCGGACATGATCCTCCACCAGCACGAACTGGATCATGCCCCCGCGGGTCAGAAAATCTGGGCCCTCCCCCACTGTCAGAACCGGCTTGCCGTCCGCTGCCGCCAGAAAAGCATCCGTGCGTGCCCTCTCCGGAGCCCCGACAAACAGAATCGAACAGGACCCCACTCCTTCCGGCTCGTCCAGATTCCGCACTTCTACCCCGCGCCCGCCGATCCGCTCCCCCGCCACCAGCTGCCCGACCGTCTGCGCGAACGGATCCTGGCCCGCAACGCAAACCTGTATCGGCCCATGACCAGCGCCCTCAGGCCAGCGCACAAACTTTCCGAAGTTATAGAGGTACGCCGCCTGAACATCGTCCCGCGACGGTTTCTGCGCCCTTGCATCGCGCCCCGGCCACGTCCCGCTGGCTGCCATCGCCGCCAGCAGAAGACCCCCCAGCCAGCGCCGCCCCTGCGCCTTCCGGTCCCCTCGCGCCCGACTCTGTGCCCTCACCGCCATTGCCATCGCGCTCGCTGGCCTGCGTTACTTCGACCACTGGAGTTCGGCGTACACGCTGCGCCGTATTCCCACCGCATTCGAATTATCGCCCGCGAACTCGAAATGATACGGCTGCAGCAGATTCCTGCCGTTCGCCGCGATGGCAAAATGCCGGGCGAACTTCCACTCGATCCGCCCGTCCGCGGTCTGATACGCCTTCACCGTCTCGGCCGGCAGCGCGCTCATGAACCGGTAATCCGGCACAATCTCCCACCCGTGCGGCAGCGTCCAAATCGACTCCACCGATGCCTCCCGATGCGGAGCCGCCCCCTCGTCCCCCGCCGCATAACCGGCCTGGCTGTACCCCGGTTTGGAATGCAGCGCCATGTGCAGATGCGAAAAGCTGCCCTTCAGCTCCCACCAGCTCACCGGCTTCCAGTCCGGCGCAATTTCCACCCCATCGGTCACGCCCTTCAGTCCGTTTCCGAACGCCACATTGATCTGCGTGTACGGATACGGCGTCGTCGGGAACGTGAACAGCGTGGTCGGGCCCCCGTAGCTCTCCACATCGTCATACTGGTTGTGGAAGGCCGCCACGTCTGCATACAGCCGCCGGCTCAGTAGCTGCCGGTATCCTGCCTCCCACCCCAGCAGCACTTCCGGCTTGAAATCGGGATTCCCGTGGATCGCCACAAAAATCGGTGGAGAGGCCGTGTAATTCCCGATCAGCGTCAGATCCGTATCCACTCGTCCCGGAATCCGCAGCGCCCGCGACACCGCTCCCCAAAGCGTCATATCGCTGCGCGGATTCCACAATAGCCGCGCCGTCGGTTCCACACCCCATCCACTGAAATTGTTGTCTTCGAACTTCGATCCCAGCGTCAGCGTCAGCCGCTTCGGCACAAGGCCGATCCCGTCCTGCGCGAACAAACTATAGAGATAGTCGTTCTGCGCGTGCGGCAGAAAATTCACCGTCGCCTGCGTTTGCTCGATGGAACTGGGGCTCTCCCGCAGTCCCGCGCCCACAATCACATCCTCGCGCGGCAGATTCGCGAGGTGATCGATGAAGTCCACATCAAAGGTGCTGCGCGTCTCGGTGAACTGCGACGTTGCCCGGTTGGTGCGGTCGAAATAGCTCTGCACGTAGAAACCTGAGCCTCCGCTCAGCTGCCGGTCCCATCGCGCCATCAGGTCCCCGCCCGACACCCGCTGTTCTCCGTCAATCCGTAACTGCGACGGTGGCGTGAACTCTCCGATCGTGTTCTGATCCCCCGTTTCGCCCGCGTAGATCATCCCCGATGCCGTGAACTCGTCCTTCACGGTCGGCTTCCAGTCGGCGCGAAATCCGCCCCGCTCCTGATGCCAGTGATCGTACGGATCGTGTCCCGGATTTCGTTCCGGCCCGCGATCGAACCCCTTCGCGAACACCCGTGCCTGCAGATCCGGCCGCGCGCTGAATCCTGCCTGCACCACGCCCGTGAAATGCTCGACTGCATCGCCTCCCTCCGCGTGCGCCAGCACTCCGTGCGTCTCCGCCGCCCTGCGCGTGATGATGTTGATCACGCCGTTCACCGCGTTCGGCCCCCAGATCGCCCCGCCCGGTCCCCGAATCACCTCGATGCGATCGATATCGTCAAACGGCAGATCCTGTACGTCCCAGTACACCCCCTCGAACAGCGGCGTGTACACGCTGCGTCCGTCGATCAGCACCAGCAGTCCGGACGAAAACTGCCCGTCGAATCCCCGAATTCCCACTGCCCACTGATCGCTCTGCTCCTGCGCTACCTGCACCCCAGGCACCAGCCGCAACAAATCCGGAATCGTCGTCGCCCCCGAGCGCCGGATATCGTCCTGGGTCAGCACAAAAATCGCCGACGGCGTCCTCCACACCTCTTCCGGCTGCTTCGACGCCGTCGTTACCTTGACGTTGCCCAGCTCCTCCAGAGACATGGTCTTCAGTTGTTTCGTATCGGACCTGGCTCCGTGACTCTGCACCTCGGCCGCCGCAGAGCCCAGCGTCCATGCCAGACCGGCAACCAGAGCAATCCAGCATTGTCCCCGAAACGTCCGTGAGCGTTCGCGCATATTCCTGTCTGCGGGCGTTCACACCATCGCCGTCGCATTTCAAACTCGAAGCAGGCGCAGCCGTCCGGGAAAGGGAAAGCAAAAGGGACCGCTACGCGCCCATGAGATGCGCCTGGATGCTTCCTGAGTTGTCTCGCTAAGTCGTTGCTTCTCGGCACCTGGGCGGCGCCGTCCGACCATCCTAATTCGCTTCCGCCGCTACGCACAACAGGAAGGTCGATCCTGATTCTCCCGCTGAACTCCGCTTCACCGGAAACTCTGCGCGTATGTGTCTTCCGGCAGACCCATGTCGATCACTTTGTCCCGCAGAGCCAGCGCTTCACCCCGGCTCATGATGCCGCCCAGAGTCACCAGCCACACGTCTCCACCCCTGGGCGCGAACACCTCGGGGTTCAGCTCCGCAAAGCGCTGTGCCAGTTCCCGCGCCTGCTCCCGCGCTTCCTCTTCGCGATTGAACGAGTACGCGATCACCCGCCATCCCGCCATCGAAGCCGTCGTCGCCTGAGCCACAGCAGTCACGGTAGCCGCACTCGGCTTCGCCGCTGCCGATGGCGTCGCCGCACTTGTCGCCGGAGTCGCCGGCCGCTGTTCCGGCTCCCGATGCATCAATCCATACAGTGTGACCACCGTCACCAGAACCACTGCGATCGCTGCGGCCACCACATAAACCGCTCCGGGCCATTTGCCCTCACCCGGTTCCGAATCCATCGCCCGTCCCGCATCCATTTCCCGCTCGTTGGGCAGCGTGAACGGCTCCCCAAACAGAACTGCCTGCGCTCGGTCGTCCGCCGGCTTCATCGCCACCAGCCTCGGAGCCCTGCCGGCCGCTTTCTCCCCATCCCGTTTCTTCACGGTTGCCTCCGGCTTCATCGCGTCGCCGGCGGGTTTCTCCTGCGCCGCCGCAACCGCCTCCGCCGCCATCTTCGTCGCCGTTTTGGAAAGAGGCTCAACCCGCGTCGCACCCCGCGCAATCTCCGGCATCAGTTCCAGCCGTGTCCCCGCCAGCGCCGCTACTTCCGTGGCGCCCGCGTTGCCGATCAGCGCCCTCCGTACCGCGCGCGCCATCGGCTCCGGCAGCAATTGCAGCACCGGGTCGTTCTCTCCCGCGGGAAATCTCCCCGTCACCGCATGTGTCGCCATCCGTGCCGCGGCCCGCACATCGTCCGCTGCCGTCGTCCCAAAAGCCGAGCCGCCCATCTGCACGCAATCGCTGCGCAGCTTGATCGTCTCTCCTGTCGCCAGCACGCTGCCCGCCTCGACGTGCTTGTGGACCAGCCCGTGCGCATGCATCGCTCCCAGCGCCGCCAGCACCGCGTCCAGCACCTGCCGCCCCTCGGCCGCGCTCAGTGTCCGCTCCCGCAGCACATCGCCGAGATTCTCCTCCGTCATCTCCATCACGCCCACGACTACCGGCGTGTCATCCAGATGCGAAATCGCCGCCTCACGAATCGCCACCACATTCGGGTGCCGGATTTCCGCTACGGCGGTCAAACGCGCCAGCAACTCGTCCTCGTCGTTCAGAGCCTCGGTCACGCTCAGCATCACTGGCATCCCGTCCGGGCCGATCGCTTCAAACCACGCCGTCCGCCCTTCCGGCCGCACCAGCCGCCCCAGCAGCCAGCGCTCTTCCAGCTGCCGGCCCTCCAGATCGCCCCACAACATCATCCGATTCAGGCCTGCTGTCGCCATACCTTACCTTCCTCCCGCGGATCGCAGCTCTACCGCCACCCCCCGCTCGAAAACACAACGTTCCGCTCTTTAATGCATAGTAAACAACCTGCAACGACCGATTCGGCCTCCTTTTTCCCGGCGCGAACAAAAGTTGGCACGTACCTTTGCTGTTAATTGCCGCCCCTTCATTGCTCAGCAGGGTGCCCGCCTCGCTCCGTGGGACCCCCTCGCCAGGCTCGAAAACGATGGCAAGTCAGTTACAGAAGCCAGACCAATCCTCCCGGCAAATCGGCCCCAGCCCGCGCACCCTTTGGGCGGTGCTACGCTCATTGCAGAATGTCCGCGTCGTCTTCCCTGCCGCCGCAAACTCCTCCCGCCTCCCAGCCCATCCGCCTCTGGTGCCCGGTTTGCGCGCGCTCCGTCGACGATCCGCTCGTCTGCGGCGACTGCTCCGCCGTCATCTGCCGCGTCTGCGGATCGGTCCTCGAATCCCCCGACGACCTTGCCTTCGGATAAATCAATGCCGCAGCGCCACCAGCCGCCAGCCAGGGAAATCGACTACCGCACCGAGCCGCCACCGGATATCAGCCCACGCTGGCTCTTCACTGCCCTCTCCCTCGCCCTCCTCGCTGCTGCCCTCTGCGCCTATGCCGCCCTCTGCCTGCTCTTCTACCAGGGCCAGTGGCAACTCATCTTTCATCCTTCGCGCGCCATCACCGCGACTCCGGCCAGCGCCGGCCTGGCGTACAAGGAAATTCATTTCGACGTCACCGAAGGCGGCCTTCCCCAGCTCGACGGCTGGTGGATTCCCGCCGATCCGCAATCGAAATACGTCACTGTCGCGGTTCTCTATCTCCACGACGCCAACGGCTCGCTCTCCGGCTGTGTCCCCGCCCTCGCGACCCTCCACTCCACCGGTGTCAACGTCTTCGCCTTCGACTACCGCGGCTTCGGCCGCAGCGCCGGTTCCCATCCCACCGAACGCCTTGCCACTGCCGACTCCATCGCCGCCTGGACCTATCTCACCGACACGCGCCACATCCCGCCGCGCAATCTCATCGTCTTCGGCGACGGCGTGGGAGCCACCTTCGCCGCCCGCCTGGCCGCGCAGTTCGCCCCCGCCGGAGTCATCCTCGAAGACCCCAACCCGCCCGCGCGCCAGATTCTCCTCTCCGACGCCCGCGCCCGCATTTTGCCACTGTGGCTGTTACAGAACCAGCGCCTCGACCCCTCCGCCGATCTCGCCTCCTCCCACATCCCACGTCTCTTCCTCGACCGCCGCGGCGATGCGGAGGTCTCCACCGTGCATGCATCCGGCGTGGCCGCGCCGCATTCGACCCGCGCTCGCGCCCTTTTCGAAGCCTCCTCCTACCCAAAACAGTACTTCGACCTCCGGGCGTTCCCTGAAACCAGCCCCGAAGCCAGCCCAGATTCCGCCCTCACCGCCACGCTCTCCCGCTTCTACGACGACGTCCTCCACTAACCACTCGCGAAGGGGAAAAAACACCCCAACCCCAGCTCCCCGGCCAGGTTCACCCCATAGCAAGAAGCTTAGGCTTGCAGCGAGCGCTACCCGTAGGACGAAATGCCCGACTTCCACTCCTTAGTACCGTCGGTGAACCAAAACGGAACTGCCCAGGGAAGGGCTCGGCCATCGCCACCGCGACGACCCGCACCACGACCAACCCCTGTTCCGGATCAAACTCCTCCCCGGTTCCCCCGTTGCCGCCCCGCCACCCAACCACCCGCCATCCCGCCCAGCAGTTTCAACCCGTGTGCAATCACATACGCCATCGGTTCAGGACGAGCCAGGGTCAGCGCGACATAAATCACCGCCGCAACCACGCCCACCAGTAATCCATGCACCACGAAGCGAGACTGGACCCCTCGTCCCACCCACATCCCAAACACAAAGCACGTCAGCAGCGATCCCACTGGCGCCACCCAAAGCAACGGATGCTGTCCCCACTTCAGCGCAATCGGAATCACCAAAACAATCAGCAGCGCCTCCGCCAAAAGACCGCCCACCAGAACCCGCACC
>CAWEWI010000006.1:0-605901 GCA_963812685.1 uncultured Acidobacteriaceae bacterium | reverse complement strand
CGACTCAGCCCGCAACGAACTCGCCCCCTACGCCGATTCCCCGTCTTTGTGACACTCCAAAAACTGTCCGCAACGCCCGCCGAACGCCCCTCCCCACCGCCTACGCTCTTCTCAACGGCATTCCTGCCGCGAGGAGACTCACCATGCGATTCCCGTTCCGCAAAGAACACCTCCCCTGGGGAATGGCAGGCGCGCGCGCAGCCCTTGGCCCCATCCTCATTGCCGGCCAAAGCTGCAACTGGAGCGGTCTCGCCCTCGCCTCCCTCGTCCTCACCGCGCTGCTTTCTGACATCTTCGACGGCGTCCTCGCCCGCCGCTGGCAATGCGATACCGCCGGCGTCCGCCTCTTCGACTCCATGGCCGACACCTTCTTCTATCTCTGCGTCGCCATCGCCCTCTGGATCGGCCAACCGCAAATCTGGCACAGCAATTCCAGCCTGATTTGCGCAGTCCTTGCCGCCGAAGCCGCCCGATTCGCCTTCGACTTCGCCAAATTCGGGACACCGGCCAGCTACCACTCCTGGCTGGCGAAAACCTGGGGCCTGCTCATGGCTATTGCCGTCATCGCGGCCTTTGCCAGCCATCACGGCGCGCTGCTGATCCGTGCCTCCATGATCGCCGGCATCGTCTGCAACGCCGAAACCCTCACCATGTCGATCCTCCTGCCCGTGTGGCGCCGCGATGTCCCCAATTTGTCCCAAGCCTGGAAGATTCGCCGCGAGATGCTGCCCCTCCAGCCAGCCACGATGCCTCCGCGCCTGCTATCGAAAAGCACGCGCACAAGCCCACGCCGGCAACGTCAGCCGTCGCCCTCCCCGCTCCTTAGTCCGGCCGGAGTTCGACAACGCCCAACCCCGCTTCGTGTAAACGCGCCGCTGGAACTCCACAGGCGGCTCTCTCGGACCGGCAGCGCCTTGATCCGGACCGGCAAAACGACAGCGGCACCCGACCCCACGGTCCCCCGTTCACATCCGGGGGAAAAACCACCACCCCCAAAACGATGCAACGGCCAGGTTCACCCCACAGCAAGAAGCGTGGACTCATTCCATGCGCGAATCCCCGCAATTCGATCCTCGCTTCAACCCTTCGTACCGTCTCCGTGCCAAAACGGGAAGCCACAGCCACACCATACCCCGAAGCAGCCCCCCGCCAGGTTCACCCCACAGCAAGAAGCTGTGGACTCATTCCATGCGCGAATCCCCGCAATTCGATCCTCGCTTCAACCCCTTCGTACCGTCTCCATGCCAAAACGGGATACCACAAAGGCTGCCCCCCGTTCCCCGTGCCAAAATGGGAAACCCGAAAAGCCCCCACACCCCCGAAGCAGCTCCCGCCAGGTTCACCCCACAGCAAGTAGCGCACTCCCTCACCCCCCACAAATCAATACAACCTGGCTCTGCGCGTCGGTCCCAAAGTAATGCTTTTCGACATCGCCACGACCCGATTTGGAAAAACCTGACCGCAATTGTGTCCGCTATCACAAACAACTCCGGCTTTCGCCACACCTGCGGCCAGGGTGCCGAAGCCGATAGCAACGCTCTTCCTTGGAACAAAAGCAGGAGCGCAGAGTTCGGCCGACGCGATGGACGAGATCGCTCAGATCGACGGTTTCGCGCGGGTAGGCCGGCGGCGAAACCCCATCGTCTTCGACCGCAATGCATGCTGTAACCTGACGTGGTCCCCTGCCGGAGACATCGGACCATCGGCAGGAGCGCACATTCCCGGCAATTCTGACGTCGCACTCACGCCGCGTCGCCGATCCTCTGCCACAATCGTTACATTAGAAAGACACGATCCACGCTCTTCCCTCGTACCATCGGAAGCAAATCGCCAGCACTTGCGTCGAATCTCAGTACAGAGACCTGCATGCACATTCTCGCTACCTCTACCGCGTTCCCCCCCCACTACTACACCCAGCGTGAGTTCCTCGACGCTCTCCTGCCCTACTGGGGACAGGACCCCAAAGTTGCCTCCATCGTCGAACGCCTCCATCTGCGCACCGGCGTCGACGGCCGCTACTTCTCCCGCCGCCTCGATGAATACCTCGCCCTCGACACCTGGGGAAAAACCAACGACGCCTGGATCGAAAAGGCCCTCGACCTCGGCGAACGCGCCATCGACTGCGCCGTCCAACAAGCCGGCCTCCGCGCCGATCAACTCCGCGCCATCTTTTTCGTCTCTGTCACCGGCATCTCCAGCCCCTCCATCGACGCGCGCCTCGTCAACCGCATGCATCTCGCGCCCAACATTCGCCGCAATCCCATTTTCGGACTCGGCTGCGTCGCCGGAGCCGCCGGCCTCGCCCGCGCCGCTGACTACGTCCGCGCCTACCCCGACCAGATCGCTGTCCTCCTCTCCGTCGAGCTCTGCTCCCTCACCTGGCAGCGCGACGACAAATCCGTCGCCAACCTCATCTCCGTTGGCCTCTTCGGCGATGGCGCTGCCGCCGTCCTCGTCGCCGGAGACAACATCCCCGGCCGCGGCCCCCGCATTCTCGCCAGCGACCGTGTCTTCTACCCCAATACCGAAGACGTCATGGGCTGGCGCATCTCGGAAAAGGGTTTCCACATCGTCCTTTCCCCCGATGTCCCCAAAGTCGTCGTCGAAAACCTCGGCCCCAACGTCGACGCTTTCCTCGCCGCCCATGGCATGACCCGCCGCGACATCGGCTCCTGGATCATGCACACCGGCGGCCCCAAAGTCCTCGAAGCCACCGCCGAATCCCTCGGCCTCTCTCGCGAAGACCTCGCCGTCTCCTGGGAGGCACTGCGCCGCGTCGGCAACCTTTCGTCCGCGTCCGTCCTGGTCGTCCTCGACGAAATCATGAAGCACCGCCGCCCCGCCCCCGGAACCCGCAGCATCCTCGCCGCCATGGGCCCCGGCTTCTGCGCCGAAATGCTCCTCCTCGAATGGTGACGCGCATGGCGACCCGCCTGGTGACCCGACTGGCCACCATGATTCCCCCGCTCTGCACTCTCACCCCGCGCCAGGCGGGCAACCCCGCAGCCCCCGCTGCCAGGTTCACCCCACAGCAAGAAGCTTGAACTCATTCCACGCCCGACTTCCACAATTCGATCCTCGCCTCAACTCCTTCGTACCGTCTCCGTCCCAAAAGGGGAAACCCAAACAACCCCACCCCTCGCAGCCCCCGCCGCCAGGTTCACCCCACAGCAAGAAGCTCGAACTCATTCAACGCCCGAATCCCACAATTCGATCCTCGCCTCAACTCCTTCGTACCGTCTCCGTCCCAAAAGGGGAAACCCAAACAACCCCACCCCCCGCAGCCCCCGCCGCCAGGTTCACCCCACAGCAAGAAGCTTGAACTCATTCCACGCGCGAATCCCACAATTCGATCCTCGCCTCAACCCCTTCGTACCGTCTCCGTCCCAAAAGGGGAAACCCAAACAACCCCACCCCCCGCAGCACCCCCGCCAGGTTCACCCCACAGCAAGAAGCGTGGACTCATTCCATGCGCAGCGCCCGCAATTCGATCCTCGCTTCGACTCTTTCGTACCGTCTCTGTGCCAAACGGGAACCCAACCCGTATCATCCAACTGAAGCCGCCTTTCCCTGGGATGACTAATGGGTAGCAATCACTGTGACGTGTTCATCGCCGGAGCCGGACCCGCAGGCCTCGCCGCTGCCATCGCCCTCCGCCAGCGCGGCGCCGATGTCCTGCTCGCCGACGCTCGCCGCCCACCCATCGACAAACCCTGTGGCGAAGGACTCATGCCCCCCGCTCGCCGCGCCCTCGCCCACCTCGGCATCCACATCGACTCCAGCAGCGGCGCCGAATTCACCGGCATCACCTTCGCCTCCGATCAATCGAGCGTCTCCGCCAATTTCCCCACCACCCCCGGCATCGGCGTCCGCCGCACCACCCTCCACAACCTCCTCCTCAACCGCGCTCAGGAACTCGGGGTCCGCTTCTCCTGGAACACTCCCCTGGTCCTCAAACCCACCCTCAAAGAAAACCCGATCCTCGCCGGCGAACCCATCACCTGCAAGTGGCTCATCGGTGCCGACGGAGCCGCCTCACGCATCCGCGCATGGGCCAGCCTCGACTCCGCCCATCTCAGCAGTCGCCGCTTCGGATTCCGCGCCCACTACCGCGTCGCCCCATGGTCCACCCACGTCGAAGTCCACTGGGGCCCCCTTGGCCAGGCCTACATCACCCCCATCGGACCCGCCGAAATTTGCGTCTCCGTCATGACCCGCCACCCCAACCTCCGCCTCACCGCAATCCTCCACTCCATCCCTTTTCTCCGCGACAAACTCGCCGCCGCCACACCCACCTCCACTGAGCGCGGCGCCCTCACCCTCACCCGCCGTCTCCGTCGCGTCACCCACGGTAACGTTGCCCTCATCGGCGACGCATCCGGCTCCGTCGACGCCATCACCGGCGAAGGCCTCGCCCTCGCCTTCCGCCAGGCTCTTCTCCTCGCCGATTCCCTCGACCGCGCCCCGGGCCAACAAAACGCCACCCAGGATCCTCATACCAGCCACCACCAGGCCGCCGGCCTCGCCCTCTACGAATCCCGCCACGCGCGCATTCTCGCCCTCCCGCAGCGCATGGCCTCGCTCCTGCTTCTCCTCGACCGCCACGCCCAACTCCGCGCCCGAACCCTGCGCGCCCTCGCCGCTCGTCCCGCCCTCTTCCGCGAATTCCTCGCCGTCCACGTCGGCCACCAACCTCTCCCGCATTTCCTCCTCCGCCACGGACCCGCCCTCGCAACCCAACTCCTCATTGCACCGCGCAAACCCTCCCGCCCATCGATCCCCTCCCCAGCTCCCGCCGATTCCCACGCTCTCGAAGTTGCCCACCGGACCGACCCCGCCGCCTGACTAACGGTCTCATCGGAGCCGTCCTCGCCATGGCCCTCGTCGGCCTCATCGCCGCATGATCCCCGCCCAGCGCGCCCTCACCATCGACCCCGCCATCCTCCTCCACGAGGAATAACCCGCCCGATAACGCCCAGTTAGAGCAGCCGTTGCGTCACCCCTCTGAGGTCACTGAATTGCCATTCCGCCCAGTCGGAAGTTACTCGGGAAACAAACCCTAACATTGCGTTGACAGTATCCTTCCGTTCCTGCAACATCACTAGACCCTACTTATCCGTTTCAATGGATCGGCACGGAATCGTTCTGTCGCAGCCATGAAGTGACATGGAACGCACGGAACGGCGGCTTAGGCATCGTCCCGCTCTTTACCCTCCAATCGAGCGGAGTTGGTATCAAGGAGCGTGGGAGATGGGCTTCAGATCGGTAGTGGGTTCGCTGTTTTCTCTGCCGCAATCGAATGCAACCCTGGGCGCAACAACGGCGCAAACTCGGCCGCGGTTGAGCCTGCGCCTGCTGAGCGTGCTCTTGCCAGCCGCCCTGGCTCTCTCCCCGCTCCAAGCCCAAACCGCGTATTTCGCCGGCGCAGTAACCACGCTGGGCGGCGGCTTCCAGGCCCCCCAGGGCGTTGCTGTAGACGCCAGCGGCAACATCTATGTCGCTGATAACGCCGTCAACGCGGTGAAGGAAATGCCCGCCGGTTGTGCTTCTTCCACTTGCGTCCAGACGCTGGGCGGTGGCTTCCACGGTCCAACCGGTCTGGCCGTCGACAGCAGCGGCAACGTCTATATCGCTGACAACGACAATGCGGTGAAGGTAATGCCTCCCAGCTGCGCTTCCGCCGATTGCGTCACAACCCTGCTCGGCGGTTCCGTATTCAATGGTCTTTACGATGTAGCGGTAGACGCGAGCGGCAACCTCTACTTGGCCCTTTTCGGCGCCGTCAAGGAGATTCCCTCCGGCTGTACCACCGTCAGCTGCGTGTTTCCGCTGGGGGCCGGTTTCGTCTACCCCTGGGGCGTGGCCGTGGATGGGAATGGCAACGTCTATGTCGCCGATACTTCAAACGCCGCCGTGTATGAGATGCCTCCCAACTGTGCTTCCTCTGGCTGCGTCACGACCCTCGGCGGCGGCTTCAGCGTGCCCTGGGGCATCGCCGTGGACGGAAGCGGCGATGTCTATGTCGCCGACGACACCGGCGCGGTGAAGGAGATGCCCCCCAATTGCGCCTCTTCCAGCTGCGTCACCACCCTCGGTGGCGGCTTCGCCGATCCCACGGGCGCGGCGGTGGACGCAAGCGGCAACCTCTATGTCGCCGATTTCGGTAACGCCACCGTGAAGCAGATCATGCCGCACGGCGTGAACTTCGGGGCCGTCCGTGTAGGAATACCCAGCTCACCGTTGACCCTCTACTTCACCTTCACCGCTGCCGACAGCGGGATCACTGCATCCGCGCTCACCCAGGGCGCCACCGGCCTCGACTTCGCCGACGCGAACACCGGCACCTGCGATACCAACGGGACCGGCCATACCTACAATGCAGCCGACTCCTGCACCGTCAATGTAGTGCTCACTCCGGAATATGCCGGTACACGCTATGGAGCGGTGCAGCTGTCCGATGCAGGCGGAGCGATCGCGACTGCGAACATCTACGGCAACGGCCAGGGACCGCAACTCTTGTTCCCGAGCAATCAGACCATCACTACTCTCGGCGGTGGCTTCGGCTCTCCCGCGGGCCTGGCCCTGGATGCCAGCGGGAACGTGTATGTGGCCGACTACTTTGTGGCCCCTTACGGTAGCGAGTTCAAGGAGATGTCCCCAGGCTGCAGTTCCTCCAGTTGCGTCACGACGCTGGGCGGCGGCTTCCAGCTCCCTACTGGTGGGGCAGTGGATGGAAGCGGCAACGTCTATGTCGCCGATTACGGCAACGCCGCGGTGAAGGAGATGCCCCCGGGTTGCGCTTCCTCCAGTTGCGTAACAACGCTGGGCGGCGGCTTCAGGGGACCCTACGGCGTTGCGGTGGACGGGAGCGGCAACGTCTATATCGCCGATTACAACTACGGATCTGCCTACTCGGGCGCCGTGTTTGAGATGCCCCCCGGCTGCAGGTCGTCCAGTTGCGTCACCATGCTGGGCGGCGGCTTCTACTCTCCTCGGGGCGTGGCGGTGGACGGAAGCGGCAATGTCTACATTGCTGATCAGGCCAACGACGCGGTGAAGGAGATGCCCCCCGGCTGCAGTTCCTCCAGTTGCGTGACGACGCTCGGCGGCGGGTTCCTGTACCCCTATGGCGTGGCGGTGGACGCGAGCGGCAACGTCTATGTCGCCGAAATCTCCGACAACGCGGTAAAGGAGATGCCCCCCAACTGTGCTTCCTCCAGTTGCGTAACAACGCTGGGTCGCGGCTTCGACGTTCCCACTGGCGTGGCAGCGGATGGGAGCGGCAACGTCTATGTCGCCGATAGCAATAACCACGCGGTGAAGGAAATGGGCCTGGCTGCCTGGCCCAGCCTGACCTTCGCCACCACCAACGTCGGCTCCCAAAGCAGCGACAGCCCGCAATCCGTCACGCTGCGCAACATCGGCAACGTCCCTCTCCTCTTCACGATTCCGGCCTTCCCCCATCTGGGCACCGGCGAGAATCCCAGCTTCTCAGCCAACTTCACCCTCGACGCAGCCACCACCTGCCCCAATGTGCTCGCATCTTCTTCTTCGCCCGGCACCCTGGCGGCGGGCGCCAGCTGCACCCTGGCCGTGGACTTTGTCCCGGCTACCACCGGGCCCATCTCCGGCTCCGCGGTCTACACCGACGACAACTTCAACGCTCTTGGTGCCGAGCAGCTCATCGCTCTGAGCGGCACCGGGATACCCGCACTGATCGCGCCCACGCTCACCGTCACGCCGAACCCATCGACCATCACCACTGCGCAGTCCGATCAGGTGACCGTTACGGTCAGTGGAGGCAACGGGAATCCCACCCCAACCGGCTCGGTCGTCCTCAGCAGCGGTAGCTACAATTCAGCTCCCACAACCCTGACCGCAGGCTCGGCGATCATCGTCGTCCCCGCGGGAAGCCTGGCCGTCGGCAACGATTCGTTGGCAGCAACCTACACTCCGGACGGCCCTGGTTCCTCCACCTACACCGGTGCAAACGGAACCGCTCCTGTAACCTTGGTCCAGGCCATCGGCTCCTGCGCAACGGCGAACCCCAACCCCAATCCGAACCCGGTGTCCTTCGCCGCCGTGGGCGACTTCAACGGCGACTGCACCAGCGATCTGCTGTGGCACAACAGCGCCACCCAGCAGGTCTACGAGTGGCTCATGAGCGGCGCCACGTTTACCGGCAGCGGTAGTCCCGGCACCCGTACCTCCGACTGGGTCATCCAGGGCACCGGCGATTTCGACGGCGATGGCAAAGCCGACATCCTCTGGCGCAACACCACTACCGGAGTGGTCGAGATCTGGCTCATCAACGGAACAACGGCGAGCAGCACGACCCTCGGCTCCGTCACGTCGGACTGGGTCATTCAGGGCGTCAGCGATTTCAATGGCGACGGCAAAGCCGATATCCTCTGGCGTAACAGCACTACCGGCCAGGTCTACCTCTGGTTCATGAACGGAACCACGGTCGCCAGCAGCGCGAGCGTCAGCTACGTCTCCTCCGACTGGGTCATTGCCGGCATGGGCGATTTCAATGGCGATGGCAGCGCGGACATTCTGTGGCGCAACAGCACCACCGGCCAGGTCTACTTCTGGCTCATGAATGGCGCGACGATTGCCAGCACCGGAACCCCCGGCACCCCCACCTCCGACTGGAGTATTGCGGGCGTCGGCGATTTCGACGGTGATGGCAAGAGTGACATCCTGTGGCGCAACAGCACCACAGGCCAGGTCTACCTGTGGTTCATGAACGGGACCACGTTTACCAGCAGCGCGAGTGTCACCTACGTCTCCTCCGACTGGGTCATTCAGGGCGTAGGCGACTACGACGGCAGCGGCCGAGCCGGCATCCTCTGGCGCAACACCAGCACGCAGCAGGTCTACATCTGGCTCATGAACGGAGCAACACTAACCAGCAGCGGAAGCCCCGGCGCCCCCGACATTACCTGGCAAATAGCTCCCTAAGCTTGCTCGAACAAATTCTTTGATAGCTCGGAAGACGCCGGCCGCCCCGACAAGCATCGGCCCCGGCATCGGACAATCTTCTTGACTTTCTCCTCTTCCCACCGTTATCTGGAGGCGTACCGTTTCCCCTGTATCAAACCATCGTTCTTCCTGTTCAAGCTCGGAGACGCTCCGAGTCGGCCCCGGTTCGCTCGGCTCAAAACCTCACGCGCAGGACCTTCCTGTTGGCATTCTCCCACGCTGCGGCTGAAGTCGATGCTTTGCATTGATCGCCGCTCCTTCTCCCCAAATGAGTGGTGAGTTTCTCTCAAGGAGAATCTCCCATGAGCCGTTCGCCCATTCTGCGCTCGCTCGCATCTCCCCTGGCCGCGCTCCTGCTGAGCGGTCTGGCCCTGTCCCCGCTCCACGCGCAAACGGCCGTCGTCACCGGCACACCCCTCGGTGCGGGATTTACCAATCCGCATGGCGTAGCGGTGGACTCCAGCCGCAACATCTATGTGGCCGATCCCGGGCTCAACGCGGTGTTTAAGATGCCCGCGGGCTGCGCGTCCCTGAGCTGTGTCACCACGCTGAACGGGGGATTCAACTATCCAACCGGCGTTGCCGTGGACTCGAGCGGCAACCTCTTCATCGCCGATGCAGGCAACAGCCAGGTGAAGAAAATGCCCTCCGGCTGTACTACCTTTAGCTGCGTCACGATCCTGGGGGGCGGTTTTACTTTTCCCACCGGTGTAGCGGTAGACCTCAGCGATAACGTCTACGTCGCCGACGACGATGACAACGCAGTGAAGAAAATTCCCCCCGGCTGCTTTGCCTCCGCTTGTGTCACTACCTTCGGCGGCGGCTTCAACAGCCCCATCGGAGTCGCGGTGGCCACGACCGGCAACGGCAACGTTTACGTCACTACAGGAGCCGGCGTGTACACGGGGCCGGCAAACTGCACATCCTCCGGTTGTGTCACGACGGTGGGCGGCGGCTTTACCTCTCCCCAGGATGTGGCCGCAGACGGAAGCGGCAACCTCTATATCGCCGACGGCGCAGGCGGCGTGAAAGAAATGCCCACCGTCTGCACCTCTTCGGCTTGCGTTACGGCGCTGGGCGGCGGCTTTACCCTCCCCATTGGCGTAGCAGTCGATGGCAGCGGCAGTGTCTATGTTGCCGATGAGTCCGGCAACACGGTGACCGAGATTCTCCGCCAGCTCGCCGGCGTGGTGCCGGTCGGATCTTCTGCCTCGCCGGTACCCATCTCTTTCTCTTTCACCTCCGGCGGCAGCGGCATCACCGTCTCCGTCCTCACCCAGGGCGCCACCGGACTTGACTTCACCGATGCGGGCACGGGAACCTGCGATACCAACGGATCCACCTATACCTATGGGGCAGGCAACACCTGCACGGTCAACGTGACCTTTGCCCCGAAATTTCCTGGAGCCCGCTATGGCGCGGTCAACCTGCTCAACGGTTCCACCGTGATCGCAACCGCACACATCTATGGGACCGGCCAGGGCCCGCAACTCGTCTTTCCCAAAAACACAACCCTCCAGACGCCGGGAGGCGGTTTTGGCGCAGTCATCGGAGTGGCGGTCGACGCAAACGGCAATGTCTACGGCGCGGATGCAGCCAACAACGCGGTGGGTGAGGTGCCTCCCGGCTGCCTTACGTCTGAGTGCGTCATACCGCTGGGTGGCGGATTCGATTACCCTGAAGGCGTGGCCGTGGACGGCGCCGGCAACATTTACGTTGCCGATCAGCACAGCAGCGCGGTAAAGGAAATGCCTCCCGGCTGCGCTTCCTCCGATTGTGTGATCACCCTGGGTGGCGGCTTCAGCCGTCCCACCGGCGTGGCCGTGGACGGCAACGGCAACGTCTACGTCGCCGACTACGGCAACAATCTGGTGTATCAGATGACCCCAGGCTGTTCGTCTTCCGGTTGCGTTACAACCCTGGGTGGCGACCTCAGCCAGCCCACCAGTGTCGCGGTGGACGGCCTCGGCAACCTCTTCGTGACCGATACGGGCCACGGTCAGCTCAAAAAAATGCCGCCGGGCTGCTATTCCAGCACCCTTTGCCCCTGGATCGCAATCGCTGGCCTCCCCTACGGCGGCACGGGGCCTATCGGGGTTGCTGTGGACGGGAGCGGCAACATCTATTATGTCGGCGGTCCGGTGCCTGGAGCCTATGAAGTGCCTCCAGGCTGCATTTCCGTGGCCTGCGTCACATACATGCCTGGGATTGCTGCCGGGGGCGTGGCTGTGGACGGCGCTGGCAACCTCTATTTCGCCACGGGTGGCACCGCAATCCCCGAGCTGAACCTCACCACTCCGAACAGCCTGAGCTTTGAGGCTACCAACCTCGGCCTTGAAAGCGCCGACAGCCCGAGGACAGTAACCCTCCAAAACCTCGGCAATGTACCCCTCACCTTCCCGGTTCCTGCCACCGGCCAGGATCCCAGCGCCTCCGCAAGCTTCACCGTCGATTCATCCACCACCTGCCCCGTGGTCACAGCGTCCTCTTCGGCAGGCACGCTGGCCACTGGAGCCAGCTGCAATCTCGCCATCGACTTCATCCCCCAAATCAGCGGGCCGATCACCGGCTCTGTGGTTCTCACCGATAACAACAACGGCGTCAGCGGTAGCCAGCAGACGGTATCTGTCACCGGTACGGGAGTCTACAATCCCCCGCTGATCCCTGCAGCGCCAGCCGTCACCGTGACGCCTGGCGAGTCCATCATCTCTGTGACCCAGACCCTTCCCGTCACTGTGACCTTGATTCCTGCTGCCGGCTTCCCAACCGCAACCGGATCTGTAACGCTGAGCGGTGGCACGTACACGTCCTCTCCAGTGACTTTGAACGCCGGTTTGGCAAGCTCCTCGGCAAGCTTCTCCATCCCCGCCGGCAGCCTGCCGGTCGGCAACGATACGCTGACCGCGACTTATACGCCTGACGCCAACAGCTCCGGGTTCTACGCCAGCAATACGGGTATCGCTTCGGTAGTAGTGACTCCGGCCATCGGGTCGTGCACCACCGCCAATCCCAACCCCAATCCCAATCCCGCTATCCTTCGCCGTCCGCCGGCGACTTCAACGGTGACTGCAAGAGCGACATTCTGTGGCACAACAGCTCCACCCAGCAGGTCTATGAGTGGCTCATGGACGGCGACCACGTTTACGGGCAGCAGGCAGCCCTGGCACTCGCACCTCAGACTGGGTTATCCAGGGGACGGGTGATTTCAACGGAGACGGCTATGCCGATATTCTCTGGCGCAACTCCACCACTGGCGAGGTCCAGATCTGGCTGATGAACGCCATTACGGTCGTAACAGCAGCGGCAGCCTCGGCGCCGTCTCCTCCGACTGGACCATCGCCGGTCGTGGGCGATTTCAACGGTGACGGCAAAGCTGACATCCTCTGGCGCAACACCACTACCGGCCAGGTCTACCTCTGGCTCATCAACGGCACCACCATGTCCGGCGGCGGCAGCGTCACCTATATCACCTCCGACTGGGTCATTCAGAGCATCGGCGATTTCAACGGCGATGGCTTGGCCGACATCCTCTGGCGCAATACCACCACCGGCGAGGTCTACATCTGGCTCATGAACAGCAACACGCTCACCACCAGCGGAACCCTCGGCTACGTCTCTACGGACTGGAGCATTGCCGGCGTCGGCGATTTCGACGGCGACGGCAAGAGTGACATCCTGTGGCGCAACAGCACCACAGGCCAGGTCTACCTCTGGCTCATCAGTGGAACTGCAATGACCGGCGGCGGAAGCGTCACCTACGTCTCCTCCGACTGGGTCATCCAGGGCCTGGGCGACTACGACGGCAGCGGCCGAGCCGGCATCCTCTGGCGCAACAGCACCACCGAGCAGGTCTACATCTGGCTCATGAACGGAGCAACACTAACCAGCAGCGGAAGCCCCGGCGCCCCCGACAACACCTGGCAAATCGCCCCCTGATCTTCATTAGGCTGGCCTGAGCGAGCGGATCGAGTCGAATGGCTCTCGTTATTGAGGCCCGGGATCATGCGCGGCGTCCGCCCTGTAACAAATCCGGCTGGCCCGGAGCCTGGCCTGAGCGAGCGGAGCGAGTCGAATGGCTCTCGCTTCTGAGACCCGGGATTGCGCGCAAGCCCCCGCTTTTGCCTCTCGTTTTTCGCAAAACCCCAAAATGTGGGAAATTTGTCAAGCTTTTCATCCGCGGTACGAAAGTGTTGTCCCTCATTCCACACCACTTCCACCACAATACCCTCAAAGAATCTTGGCCGATTATTGGGCTGGACTTGGTATCCTGATAATAGGGGGCAAAGTGGAAATTTCCGCCCAAACCGATCCAAAACCAGAGGCCGCGCGAGCGCGGCCTTTTCCTTTTCCGCAGGTCAACGATGGCACGCATCAGCACACTGCCCGACGCCCTGCCCTCCCCACCCCCTCTCAAGGGGCTGCCAAATGGCCCCCGCAAGAGCCCCATTTTCAGCTACTTGCCACAGTCCAAAACGGCCCTCCCGCAAGCCCCTGCAGATCCAACAACATGCCATAGCCCACCCCCAGGGGGGAGGGTATTAGCTAGCGGCTACGGGCTACAGGCTACAGGCTACCGCCTGCGGGCTCGGCCCCCCCGAATCTCTGGTGCACCCCGCGAATCTAATACGTTGGTCCCAACCTCCCCAGACCAGATTGGAACTACACCATGTCACTGAGACCAGTGAGAGAAATCCTGTCGACCAAACCCACCCTCGAAGGCGCCGGTGTCCGCCTCCAGCGTGCCTTTGGCTTCGGCAAAACCAAAGACTTCGACCCCTTCCTTCTCCTCGACGACTTCCGCAACGAGCATCCCGAGGACTATCTCAAGGGATTCCCCTGGCACCCGCATCGCGGTATCGAGACCATCACCTACGTTCTCGCCGGCTCCGTCGAGCACGGCGACTCGCTCGGCAACAAGGGCAAAATGACCGCAGGCGATGTGCAGTGGATGACCGCTGGCAGCGGCATCCTCCATCAGGAGATGCCCAAAGGCGATCCGCAGGGACGCATGCACGGCTTCCAGCTCTGGGCCAACCTGCCCTCGCACTTGAAGATGACCGACCCGCGCTACCAGGACATTCCGTCCGCCGCCATCCCCGAAGTCACCGAAGACGACGGCACCACCGCCCGCATCATCGTCGGCGAATTCTGGGGTAAGAAGGGTCCCGTCGAAGGAGTAGCCGCAGACCCCAATTACATCGACGTCTCCGTGCCGCCGAACAAGAAGAAGCGCCTCAAGGTCGAAACCACGCGCAACGCCTTTGCCTACGTCTTCGCTGGCTCCGGAACCTTCCGCGATGCCTCCGACCCGCAGGCCGTGCTCACCGAATCAGGAGCCGACCCGAACGCGCAGCCCGTTTACGACGCGAGCAACCACTCGCTCGTCCTCTTCGATCGCGGCGACGAGATCCAGGTCCAGGCCGGTCCTGAAGGCATCCGTTTCCTCCTCGTCTCCGGCAAGCCCATCGAGGAGCCCGTCGCCTGGTACGGCCCCATCGTCATGAACACCCAGGAGCAGCTCCGCCAGGCCATGACCGAACTCCAAACCGGCGAGTTCATCAAGCACCGCTAACCTCAGGAGGTGTCACAGGTTTTAACTTGTCATCCTGAGCGAAGCGATGGACCTCGTGGTTGCTCTTTTCGCGCACGAAAAGGCTGGATCCCCATGAGATCCAGCCTTTGCTTTTTGGAGACTCTCCGTGAACTCTGTGTCCTCTGTGGTGAAAGTTCTACGTCGCTTCAGCCCGGTGCCGTACATCCATGCAGTTGGCAGATGTGGGAAGCGCGCGAAGCGCGAGGCTTTTGTATCTCGGCACGGCTTCACACCTTGCGAAAGAGCCAGGTTTTGTATCAGGGCACGACCTTGGTCGTGCCGCACAGCTCACGAATAGAAGTGGGCTTTAGCCCCTGCGGCCGTTTTGAAGGGGCACGGCTTCAGCCGTGCCGGCAGCCCAGGGAAATAGGTGGGCTTTAGCCCCTGAGGCCGTTTTGAAGGGGCACGGCTTCAGCCGTGCCGGCAGTCCAGGGAAATAGGTGGGCTTTAGCCCCTGAGGTAGAACTTTATTTCCTTCAACACAAAAGGCTGAATCACAAGGGGATTCAGCCTTCGCTCTTTGAACGAGGCCCTCTGTGGCAAAAGCTTTACGCCACCTCCGCATCCGCGACCGCCAGCGCCCCATCCAGCGCCTCGACCGCAAAATCCAAATCGCGTTCCTCCACAATCAGCGGAGGAGCAATCACCAGATGGCTCACCCAAGCCTGAATCGCAATCCCGCGCTTCAGCATGTCGCCCGCAACCTTATCGACTACCGTCACCGTTCCCGACACCTTGTCCTTCATCGTGTTGAACGGCTCTTTCGTTTCCCGATTCTTCACCAAATCGAGCGCCCAGAACAACCCCAGCCCACGCACCTCGCCAATCGACTTGTGCTTCGCAGCGAGTGCGTGCAGCTTCGGCCCCAAATACTCGCCCATTTTCTTTGCCCGACGAACCAGATCCAGCCGCTGCATCTCGTGAATCGTCGCCACCGCCGGTTTCAGCGTGATCGGATGCGCCTCATACGTGTGCCCATGCGAGAAATAATGATCGTCGAAGTACGCCGCAATCTCCGCTGTCGTCGCGCACAAACCCAGCGGCACATAGGCTGACGTGATGCCCTTCGCCGTCACCAGAATGTCCGGTTTCACGCCCCAGTTGTCCACCGCAAACCACTCGCCCGTCCGACCCCAACCGCTCATCACCTCATCGGCGATCAAGATGACTCCATGCCTCGTACAAATATCCCGCAGCATGGGCATGTATTCCTTCGGAGGCACCAGCACCCCGTTCGTCCCCACCACCGGCTCCACGATCACCGCCGCCACATCGCTCTCGTTCCGGATCATGTGCTCCAGATACTCCGCGCACGCGATCCCGCACTGCGGATACGTGTGTTTGATCGGGCACTTGTAGCAATTCACCTCCGGCGCGAACAGGAAACCCTGCCCCTTGCCGCCCACCGGCTCCATCGCCCACCGTCGGGGATCGCCCGTCGCCGCAATCGAAGCCATCGTCGACCCGTGATACGACCGGTACCGCGCAATAATTTTCGTCTTGCCGGTATACATCCGAGCAATCTTGAACGCCGCCTCGTTGGCCTCCGTTCCCGACGTCGTGAAGAAGAACTTGGTCAGCCCTTCCGGCAACACCTCAAGCAGCAACTGGCTCAGTTCGGCCCGCGCCTCGGTTGCATACGCCGGCGACGCATACGCGAGCGCCTCCGCCTGCTCCGCGATCGCCGCAATCACGGCAGGATTCTTGTGCCCCAGATTCACGCACATCAGCTGCGCCGATAGATCCAGATACCGCTTCCCGGCGCCATCCGTGAAGTAGCACCCCTCCGCATCGGCAATGTGCATCGGGTTCCAGGTCTTCTGGAACCGCCACGTCCCGTAATTCAGCTTCTTCGTCAGCTCCACCACTTGTTGCGTGGTCAGCGTCCCTTGCGCCGCAGAAATCGTTTCGCTCATCGGATCACCTGTCAAAATGGTCTACATAAGAAATACACGAGACCGCGCCCTTCGCGCCAAACTCAATCGACCCAAATGCCCGACGCCTTCGTCTCCCAACAAATCGTCACCCCCGACGCCATTCGCTCCGGCGCAGTCCTCGTCGACAACGGCAAGATCACCGCCATCGTCGACGCCGCCGTTGTCCCCTCCAGCCATCGCATCCTCAATTGCCCCGGCACACTGCTGCCCGGTCTCGTCGACTCCCACATCCACATCAACGAACCCGGCCGCACTGAATGGGAAGGCTTCGCCACCGCCACCCGCGCCGCAGCCGCCGGTGGCTACACCACCCTCATCGACATGCCCCTCAACTGCCTCCCAGCGACCACGACCGTCGCCGCGCTCGAAGCGAAGCGCACCGCGGCCAATGGACAATGCCTCGTGGACTGGGCTGCTTGGGGCGGCGTCTCGGCCCACAATGCGGACCACATCGAACCCCTCGCCCGCGTCGGCGTCCGCGGATTCAAATGCTTCCTCGCCGAACCCGGCATCGACGGTTTTTCCCGCGTCGACGAGACCGAACTGCGCATCGCCGCCCCACACCTCGCCCACACCGGCCTCCCGCTCCTTGTCCACGCTGAATTGCCCGAGCCCCTCGACCGGGCCAGCCGCGAAATGACCAGCGGGGACTGGCGCCGCTACGAAACCTGGCTACGCTCCCGTCCTGACGAAGCCGAAGTGGAAGCCATCCGCCTCATGATCCGCCTCTGCCGCGAATTCCGCTTTCCCCTCCACATTGTCCACCTCGTCACCGCGCAAGCTCTCGACGATCTCCGCCAGGCACGCGAAGAGCGCCTCCCCATCAGTGTCGAAACCTGCCCCCACTACCTCCACTTCGCCGCTGAAACCATCGCCGACGGCAGCACTCTCCACAAATGCGCCCCACCCATCCGCAGCGCGAAGAACCGCGAACAACTGTGGGAAGCAATCCGCGAAGGCGTCATCGACCTCATCGCCACCGACCATTCCCCCTGTCCGCCCCCAATGAAGCGCCTCGAAGAAGGCAGCTTCGCCACCGCCTGGGGCGGCATCGCCAGCGTCTCCGTTGCCTTATTTGTTGTCTGGACCGGTATGCGCCGCCGTGGCTTTTCGCTCTCCGACCTGGCTCGCCTTATGTCACAACAACCGGCACAATTAGCCGGCCTCCGCGGTCGCAAAGGCGCAATCGCCCCAGGCTACGACGCCGACCTTGTCGTTTTCAACCCCGACGCCGAGCGAACCGTCATCGAGGACCAGCTCCACACACGCCACGCCCTCTCGCCCTACCTCGGCGAGCACCTATATGGCACCGTGACAGCTACGTATTTGCGAGGAATTCCCGTCTACGAAAACGGCCGCTTCTCAGAAAGCAGCCTCGGGCATGAGATAGCCAGCTAAGTCCGCCGCTTCCGGCTCGAGTCTCTCGTTTTTCACTCGGTTTAGGCTCGCCTTCAGCCGACAGACCGCCCACAGGCCTGTCCGCTATCCGCTGAACGCTATCCGCTGCAGTTACGCGATCGCCAGCTGCCGTTCCCCCGACCGCTCCGCCCCGCCCAGCCGCACGCTCACAATCTTCGATACACCCGGCTCCTGCATGGTCACGCCGTAAATCATGTCCGCGGCCACCATCATCCGCTTTGAGTGCGTCACGATGACGAACTGCGTCTCTTCCGCCATCCCGCGCAGCATATCCGCCAGCCGTCCCACGTTCGTCTCATCCAGTGGCGCATCCACCTCGTCCAACACGCAGAACGGGCTCGGCTGATACAGGAAAATCCCAATCAGCAGCGACAACGCGGTCAGCGCCTTCTCGCCCCCCGAAAGCAGCAGCACATTCTGCAGCTTCTTGCCCGGCGGCTGCGCCACAATGTCGACACCGCTGTCGGCCACGTTCTCCTCGTCGCTCAGGCGCATGAACGCCTGCCCCCCGCCAAACAACTTCCCAAACGTGACGCTGAAATTCTCGTTGATCCGCGCAAAAGCCTCGTTGAACTTCGTCCGCGAAATTTCGTCGATCTCCCTGATCGTCGCCTGCGTGTTCTCGATCGAATCCAGCAGATCCTTGCGCTGCGTCTCCAGGAATTCGTGCCGTTGCGCCGTCTCCTGATACTCCTCCAGCGCCATCATGTTCACCGGCCCCATCCCCTCGAGCCGCTGCTTCATCTCGCGGCAAGCCTGGTCTTCCGCCACCAGAATCTCGCCCTCAATCCGCACCAGCGCAGCATCCTCGCGCAGCGCTCCGGCCTCCACGCTCAGATCCGCAACGCACGCCTCTTCTGTATGCCGCAGCTCCGCCGTCAGCGTCGCCGCCTGATTCCCGCATGCGCTCCGTGCTTCTCTCTCCCCATCGATCTTTGTCCGCAGCGCCTTCAGCTCCTGCTCCATCGCGGCCATCTCGGTCCGCAGCGCCGCAATCTGCCGATGCGTCTCCGCCGCCTCCTGCTGCGCGCTCTCCCGCGCCTCAATCAGCTGCAGCCGCGACTCCACCAGCATGGCGTTCTCCTGCGCGCGCTGCTCCTTCTCCGCGCCCGCCGCTGCCAGTTGCTGTGTGATCTGCGCCACTCGCGCTTCCAGGTCCCGATACATCCGGTCGATGCGCGCAAACGCCGCCTCCGCGCCCCGGCTTCGCTCCACCAGTCCCGCCAGCTCCGCGGAAAGCTGCGCCGCCTCTTGCTGTGCCAGGTCGCGGCTCACCCGCAGATCCCCCACCGACCGCTGCAGCGCCTCAATTCCCTCTTCAACGCTCCGATGCTCGCTCTCCAGCCGCCCCAATTCCTCGCGCCGCTGTTCCAGCTGCGTTTCCTTCGCACTCCGCGCGTCGCGATTCCGCTCGCTCTCCAGCGTCCACTCCTGCAGCCGGCGATCCAGCCGCTGCACTTCCATCTCCATCTGCCGCAGCGCCGCACTCTGGTTTGCGCTTTCCCGCTCAGACACGCGCCGCTCTTCCGACTTCGTGTCCATCATCTGTGTCAGACCCGCAAGCGTCTTCGCCAGACCCGCGGCGCGCGTCTCCGCCTGCCCCAGCTCCCGCTCAATCTCCGCGAGCTTCTGTTGCGTGTCCCGCAATTCGCGCTTCAGCGCCAGCGGACCTTCGGCGCCCGGCTTTCCGCCCGTCACCGTCACGTTGTGGAAGCATTCCCCCGTCGGAGCCAGGAAAAACGCACTCGGGTTTTCCAGCGCCAGCGACCGCGCCGTCTCCGAATCCGGCGCAACATACCCCTCGCGCAACTTCGGCAAAATCGCTTCCAGCGACCGTCCAAACCCATCCAGCACGCGAATGCAGTTCCGCAGCGGCACAATCGTTTGCATCGTGTTGTGGTGCGGCACCGTATCGTCGCCCGCGAATGAAAACTTCGCCTGCGAATCTTCAGGATGAACCAAAAACGTCGCGCGCCCATCCACGCCCGTCTTCAGCAGCCGAACTCCCTCGTGCGCCGAATCCCAGCTCTTCACCACGATGTAATTCAGCTCGTCGCGCAAAAACTCATCCACCACACTCTCGTATTCGCCATTGACTTCCAGAAAATCCGCCAGTGTTCCCACCGGCGCCAGCCCGCCTCCCAGCGAATGCGACTGAAACAGTTTCCGCACCGTATCCGTCGAGTAGCTGTGCTCCCGGATCAGCATCTCCAGCGAATGGCAACGCCCGCTCAGCGTGGCATGTTCCGCGCGCAGTTGATCCGCATAGCGCCGCGCCTGCTCCTCGTCCGCGCGCCCCGCTTCAATCTCGCCCCGCAGTGACGCAATCTCCCCCTCCACGCGCCGCAGCATCTCCGTCACCGACTCAAACGTCAGCGAAATCTGCCCCCGCTCCGCGCCCAGCGATTCCAGGTCCCGGCGAGCGGCTTCCATCTCCACTCCCAGACGCTCCGCCTCGCGCAGCAGCGACGCCAGCGACTCCTCGCCCTGCGTAATCTGGTTCCGCGTCTGCCCCAGCTGCGACAACATCTGTGCCGCCTGGTTCCGCGCGCCTTCCCACTGCTGCTCCGCCGCCGCCACCGCCGCGATCACCTCTCGCGCCGCCTCTTGCTTGATCTGCGTGCGCGCGCGAGCCTCGGCCGTCTCCGCCTCCGCCGTCTCCAGAAAGCTGCGCTGCGTCTCCCGTTCCGCGCTCATTCCCTGCAGATGCTCAGCCGCCTGCGCCAGCTCGCCCTGCGCCGCTGCCATCCGCGCTTCCAGCTCGGTAATCCGCTCATGATTCGTCTGGACCCGCGCATCCGCGCGCTCCATCTCCAGCGCCCGCTGGTTCGCACGCGCCTCAGCGTCTTTCGCCGTGTCTTCCAGCTGATAGCCGCGGTGCACCTGCGCCTCGTGCTCCCGCTCGCGGCCCTCCACCTGTTCCGCCCCCGCGTCGATGCTGGCCGTCAGTGCTGCAATTTCCGCGTCCAGCGCCGCGTGCTGTGCATCCATCTGCGCAATCTTGCTGGCCAGAACAACCTTCAGCTTGTCGCGCATCTCATCGCGCAACCGCGCGTAGCGCTCCGCCTTCGCCGCCTGCCGCTTCAGCGACCCCATCTGCCGCGTCACTTCTTCAAAAATGTCGTTGACCCGCGCCAGATTCTGTTTCGCCTGCTCCAGCCGCAGTTCCGCCAGCCGCTTCTTCGTCTTGAAGCGCGTAATCCCCGCAGCCTCTTCGATAATCGCCCGCCGATCGTGCGGCCGCGAACTCAGCAGTTGCCCAATCCGCTCCTGCCCGATAATCGCGTACGATTCCGGCCCCAGACCGGTCCCCATAAAGATGTCCTGAATATCCCGCAGCCGGCACAGCTTCCCATTCAGCAGATACTCGCTGTCCCCGGTGCGAAACAGCCGCCGCGTCACCACCATCTCGCCCTTCTGCGGCGTGCGGTTAAACTTCCGCCGGCGAATCTTCAGCACCACCTGCGGAACGGGACCCTCCGGCGCGCCTTCCACCGGACTCACGCTCTCCAGTTCCGGCGCTGCGACAGTCTCGCCGTCCATCTCCGGCGCCGCTCCAGAATCCTGCCCATCCAGCAGCACGCCCGGCTGCGTCTCCGCGATAATCTCCTCCACCTCCGCCGCCCGTTCCGCGCGCAGCTTCTCCTCGTCCCAGTCCGGACCGGCCTCGTCGATCACCACCTCCGGCTCGCCCAGCAGCGGCCCCTCATACGCGTCGGGGTCCACCAGCGTCAGCGACACTTCGGCCATGCCCAGCGGCTTCCGCTCGCGGGTCCCGGCGAAAATGACGTCCTCCATCTTGCCGCCGCGCAGGCTCTTGGCGCTTTGCTCGCCCAGAACCCAGCTCACCGCGTCCAGAATGTTGGATTTGCCGCACCCGTTCGGACCCACCACGATCGCTACCCCCTGGCCGGGAAGTTGCACCTCGGTGCGGTCAGAAAACGACTTAAAGCCCAGAATCTGAATCTTCTTCAGCTTCAGCATGGGGATTGCTCACTCCTGAACATAAGAGGAAAAAGACGGTTCGAGCCGATAGGTACGACTGTAGCGCCCGCCTCCGACACGGTCAACAGACCCACCCCAACATCTTGTGGATAAGAAGGGCCAATCCCAACTATTAGGGACGGTTGTCAGTTTGCCGGACTCCAGCGCACACTCGAACACGCGGATTCTTGCCAGATGGTTCAACGGTAGCCCCGGAATCCAGCCCTGGCAAGTGAAATTGCGCCCCACCCGGCACCAACAGAGCTTCCACGCCAACTCCCCGCCATCACCCCTCCGGGACCAGCCCTTCTCCTTCTTCTGACCCCCCAAAGCCTTCGGTGGTGTCCTTGCCCGGTTCGCCTGTTATGGCGATCCACCCCGGCATGTCGACATACTCTCAGTCTTTGTGCCTCGCCGATTGCTGGAGCGTCCGAAAAACCGCTCCGCAACAAAGTGATGTTTCGACGCGCCACTCCGGCCCTCGATTGTCGGACGAGCATATGTACCGCGTGTGCGGCTAAGCTCACATCCACAGATTTCACAATGCTCGGTCACGGGTCGGATTGTTACACCCCTCCTGGTTGTTTCACAAAGGGTAAGTTTCGGGACAATTCGCGGGGCCCTCTAAAATACGGCCGGGAGGGCCAATTCAAGCCCGGTTTGGCTTCAGTGGGGCTCGCCATCCGAGCCCCAGGATGTCAAGGGAGCGAAGCACCGTGAAGGGGCACAGCTTCACAGCTTGCGGAAAAATTCATTTCTTTGAAGGGGCACGGCCTTCAGCCGTGCCGTAACCGCAGCAAAATGAATCCGGCTTTAGCCGCTGGGGGATGGTTTTCTTTCCTTTGACCGATTTTTTTCCGCAGCCTGTTCAGCTGTGCCATAAGAACTGCAAAATCAATCCGGCTTTAGCCACTGAGGGATGCTTTCTTCATCTGCGCGTTCTCCGCAAGCCTTATAGTCGGTAATGGTTTTCGCGGATTCCGCGTCCAACGAATTGGGCCAAACTTACCTGATTCCAATCGCATGCCACGCCTGCAACATGAAATCTTTGCACTCGCTGTACTGCTCGCCGCCTGCGAAGCCGCGTCCGCCCAGGTCTCTCGCCCAGCCGAACACTTCGTCAGCGCTAACCCCAACCTCGTCGTCCTCACCGTCGTCGACCAAAATGGCGTTACCGTCTCCGCCGCTCAAGTCACCATCGAGGAGCCCAGCCAGCCACCCCTCCGCATCGCCACCGACTATGCCGGACGCTGCTCCTGGACCCCCCGCCAGCAACAGCCCTATAAGGTGCGCATCGAAAAACCCGGCTTCTACCAATCCTCCGCCGAGAATATCGACCCCACCGAGAAGACCCTCCGCATCGCGCTCGCTCGCGTCGAGCTCATCCAGCAGCAGGTCGACGTCCATGCCTCCGCGCCCGGCATCGACCCTCAGCAGGTCTCCGACCAGCAGGCCTTGAACGTCCCTGAAATCGTCAACGTTCCCTACCCCACCAACATCGACATCCGCAATCTCCTGCCCTTCACGCCCGGCGTTGTCGCCGATTCCTCCGGCCAGGTCCACGTCGCCGGCGGCGAAACCTGGATGACCCTGGACACCCTCGACGGCTTCGACATTCGCTCTCCCGTCTTCGGCACCCTCGACATGCGCGTCAGCACCGATGCCGTTCGCTCCGTCGATACCGAAACCACCCGCTACCCTGTGCAATACGGCCGCGCCACCGGTGGCGTCATCGCCTTCACCACCGGTATGGGCGACAATAAATTCCACTACGACGCCACCGACTTCATTCCGTCCTTCCGCAATCTCAACGGCATCCGCTTCGACACTTTCGAACCCCGGGTCACCGTCTCCGGTCCCATCCTTCGCAACCAGCTCTGGTTCTTTGAAGCCCTCGACACCCAGTACAACGACATCTATATTCCCGAGCTTCCCTCCAATGCCGACACCGATCATCTGATCCGCGGCAGCAACCTCCTCAAATTCCAGGCGAACCTCGGATCCCGCAACAGCCTCAGCACCGCTCTGCTCGTCAACGACTACCACTCGCCCTACGAAGGCATCTCCGCCCTGGCCCCCCAGCAGAGCACCGACAATCACGACATCCTCGCCTGGCTGCCCTGGGTGCGCGACCAGCAAAGTTTCCGCAACGGCGTCATGCTCGATGCCGGCTTCGGCGTCCTGCGTTATCGCGAAGGTTGGGAACCGCACGGGAACACGCCCTTCGACGTGACCCCCGAGTTGCCCAGCGGAAGCAATTTCGAAACCCAGACCACCCGCTCCCAGCGCCTGCAGGGATACGCGGACATCTACTTTCCCCCGCGACGCTGGGCCGGAAATCATCAGTTCAAGGCTGGCTTCGATGCCGACCACATCGGCTTCGGTGAATACGAAGCCTTCGCCCCCATCAACTACCTGCGCGAAGACAAGACCCTGCTCCGTCAAAGCACTTTCCCCTCGTTCGCTCCCTTCACCCGCAACAACCTCGAGACCAGCGCCTGGATCGAGGATCGATGGACTCCCCACACCGGCCTGCTCCTCGAACCCGGCCTTCGCTATGACTGGGACGAAATCATCCGCCGCCCGCTGCTCTCCCCGCGCATCGCCTTTAACTACTCTCCACCCGGCGCCGAAAGCTCGACCAAATTCTCTGCCGGGATCGGCGAATACTACGAGCACACCCAACTCGAATTCCTCACCCGTGCCCTCGCCGGCATTCGCTCCGATACTTACTACGCCGCCGACGGAACCACACCCACCGGCCCACCGCTCCAAACCACCTTCACCGCCAACACTTCATCCCTCCGCGAAGCCCACGCGCTCAACTGGAGCATTGGCGTCCAGCAAAAGCTCCCGACCCAGATCTACCTCGGCGTCAACTTCATGCAGAAGCGCCTCTCCGACGGCTTTGTCTACGCCAACCAGAGCGGCTCCGGAGCCCTCTCCGGCAACTACACCCTCACCAACGACCGCCAGGATCACTACTATTCCGCGGAGATCGATGCCCGCCGCTCCTTCTCCGGGAACTACGCCCTTTTTGCCTCCTACACCCGCTCTTCGGCCACCACCAACGCTGCCCTCGACTATGTCCCCACCTGGTCGATCCTCGGCCCCCAGCAGAAAGGTCCCCTCTTCTGGGATGTCCCGAATCGAGTCATCTCCTGGGGTTGGCTGCCCGTCTGGCTTCCCGCCGTGGCCCCCTGGTCTGCCTCCGTCCGTAAGAACTGGGACTTCGTCTACACCCTCAACTGGAACTCCGGCTTTCCCTTTGACTCCATCGATGCCAACCAGCAGATCGTCGGCGCGCCCGGCTCCCATCGCTTCCCCGACTTCGCCTCCATCAGTCCCGGCCTCGAGTGGCGCTTCCATTTCCGCGGAAAATACTTTGGCCTCCGCGGCGTCGCCGAGAACATCACCAACAACGCCGATCCCTACATCGTCTACAACAACGTCGATTCCCCCAACTACCTCACCTTTACCCAGCCGCTCGGCCGCGCCTTCACCACCCGCATCCGCCTTATTCAGTCTTCCCGATGACCTCCCGCTGGCAGCCATCCCGCTCCCCTGTCTCTCTAATTCGTCCTTCTCAATTTTCCCGGTGGATTTTCACCCAGGCTCGTGTAATCTTGCTCTTTGATCGGGCGCTCAGCGTCAGGCCAGGTCCTGGCGATTTCCCGTCGGCAACCGGCAGTGTTCAGGTGTTAACTTGTCAGCACGTGCGATGGCTTTCTATAATCCAGCATCGCTGGCAGCGGTTCGCCGATGACGTACTCTCGCTGACTGCGTCTGATCCGAATGGATACACCCGTCGCCGAAGATCCGAGATTTACATCATGAATTCTCCCAGGAGCGTTGAATGAAGAAGCTTGCTTTTGCCTCGGTTGCGCTGGTCGGCGTCTGCTGCAGCTCGATCGCCTGTTCCCCTCTCTTCGCCCAGGGCGCCGACGGCCAGGCCGCCGCGCAGGGCGCGAATAACTGCAGCCAGATCACCATCAAAGATCCCGCCGAATACAACGCCTACACCAACGCCATGAGCCAGTCCTCTCCCGCGGCCAAGGCGGAAGGTCTGGAAGCCTTCCTCACCCAGTATCCCAACAGCGTCGCCAAAGGTCAGATGCTCGAAGCCCTCATGGGCGCCTATCAGGCCACCGGCAACGTGCCCAAAACCCTCGACGCCGCCAAACGTCTCCTCCAGGTGGAGCCCAACAACCTCCGCGCTCTCACCTTTGTCGTCTACCTCGAGCATCTCCAGGCCAACGGCAACCAGGCCATGCTCGACGATGCCGCCACCGTCGCCCAGCAGGGTCTCAACGCCACCAAAGATACCTGCATGACCCAGGCCGATTACGACAAGCTCAAGGACACCGCGACCCCCGTCTTCTACGGCGCCATCGCCGCCGACGACACCGCCAAGAAAGACTTCAAGGGCGAAATCGACGCCTATACCAAAGAACTCCAGTCCTATAAGGATCCCGCCCAGACCACCCAGGTTCCCGCACTCCTCGACACCTACTACCTCGGCAATGCGTATCTGCAGCTCGATCCCAAAGATCTTAAGGACGCGATCTGGTTCCTCACCCGCGCCGCTCAGTTCGCCAAGCCGCCCTACCAGGCGCAAATTGAAACCGCCGCGGAATATTGGTACAAGAAGTTCCACTGCGCCCAGAACGATACCGCCTGCAACGCCACTCCTCCGCAGGGATTCTCTGACATCCAGCAGTTAGCCGCTGTTCCCGCCAACGTCTTTCCGCCTTCCACCTACAACATCACCCCCGCTCCTCCGCCGCCGTCGCCTGCTGACCTCGCGCATCAGGCCATCGTCAGCACTCCCGACCTGAACACCCTCGCGCTTTCCGACAAGGAATTCGTCCTTGCCAACGGATCGCCCGACGATGCGCAGAAGGTCTGGGCCGTCATGAATGGCGTTACGGCCGAAGTCCCTGGCACCGTGGTTGCCGCGACTGCCGACTCCGTCCAGCTCGCGGTTTCTCCTGACTCCCAACAGTCCAACACCGCCGACTTCACCATCAACATGAAGACTCCGCTCAAGACTGTGCCCACTGCCGGGACCAAGGTCACTTACATCGCGACCTTCGATTCCTACACCCAGAAGCCGCTCATGATCATCCTCAAGGACGGCGAGCCCAAGGCTGCTCCCAAGCCGCCCGTGCACCACACCACCACCCACCACCCCGCAGCTCACTAGACCCTGGTCCACGCAAACGGGCAGCCCTCGCGGCTGCCCGTTTTGCTGTTAGATTGGAAACGCAATGCGATTTGCGATGCGCAAGTGTGGCGGAGTCGCGCTCGCCGCCATCATCTCCGTTGTCCCGGCCTGCTCTCAGGCCGCCGGTTCCCTCGCATCCCCGGCGTCCGCCCAGGAATCGCGCGCCGCGGACACCCCGCCTTCGCCCATCTCGGAGTATCTCGAGCTCGATCATCGCTCCCCCTCCGACATCCCTCCCGCCGACCTCTCGCTGATCCGCGCAAAGCAGCGTGAAATCGCCGGCGAAGCCGCCTTCTTCGGCTATGACCTCAATGCCTCCGGCTGGGATTACGATCAGTCCGTCTGCCCGCTCCTTCCCGACGACTTAGTCCTCCACTACCGCAAACAATTCCCCGACGGAGCGCAGTCCCTCTTCACCGCGCTCGTCCCCCGCTCGCCCGGCCGCGTCTTCGTTGTTCCCGTGCTCTACCGCAACGCCACCCCCTTTCGCTCCGCCACCGGCAGCGAACGCAGCATGGCCGTCTTCAATCGCGTCGTCCCCGCCGAAGCCGCCGCCAAAGCCGTCCAGCCCGAAGGCAATTGGCTCGACCTCGCTCTTTGCTATGCCGATATCGTCTACGCGCACGCCAACGTGCTCAATCGCTCCGGCGCCGAGGTCGGCCTCGTCCGCGCTCCTCTGCCCCTCCTGCACATCTCTGAGGACAGCACTCTGCGCGGCGTCACCTTCACCGACCGCAATGCCCCCGGCCAGTACCTGGTCTGGAATCTCATACTTAATAGCAAGGGTCGCGTCACCGCAGCAACCGCCGTGCAGCTCTCCGACTATATCGCTCACGTGAGGAACGGCGCGGAACCCACTGCCAGACCCATGCCGCAGGGCGAAGAGCCCCACGTCAAAATTCTCCCCTCCGAACCCGAACCCCCGGTCAAACCCATCACCCCGCAATAGCAACCGCTCGCGTCTTTCTCGCCTTTCGCTAGCGGCATGCTCGCTTTTTACTCGTCTTTCACTCGTTTTTCGCTCGGTGTTTGCTCGTTTTCGGCGCGCCTTTCGCTAAAAGGCTTTCGCTAAAAGTCCCTCGCTAAAAGTTCCTTGCTAAGCGCCTTTCGCTACCGGCTACAGGCTACCCGACGAAGTCCACTTGCACCGCATGCGGAATCACTCCCCGCTCGTGTCCCATCGTCAGTAGCCGCCGAATCGCCGCGCGCCCGTCGTCGCCATAATCCAGCGTCCGCTCGTTCACGTACATCCCCACAAACTTATCCGTCAGACTGGTGTCGAGATCCCGCCCGAACTGCATCGCGTACTCGAGCGCCTCGTCGCGGTGATCGAGCCCGTACTGGATGCTGTCCCTGAGCGCCTGCGTCACCGTCTGCATCGTCGCGTCGCCCAGCGACCGCCGGATCGCATTCCCTCCCAGCGGCAGCGGCAGCCCCGTTTGCTCCCTCCACCACACCCCAAGGTCGAGAATCCGGTTCAGCCCGCTGCGCCCATACGTCAGCTGTCCTTCGTGGATAATCAGCCCCGCCGAATAATTCCCCGCCAGCACTTCGGGAATGATCTGGTCAAAAGGAACAACCGCTGTTTCAACTTCCGGCGCAAACAGCTTCAGCGCCAGATACGCGGTCGTCATCGTGCCCGGCACCGCGATCCGCACGCTGCGAATCTCATCCAGGTTGTAGGGTCGCGCCGCCACGATCATCGGCCCATACCCCTCGCCCACTGACCCGCCGCACGCCATCAGCGCGTACTGCTCCTGAATGTACGGATACACGTGGAACGAAATCGCCGTCACGTCGTAAAACGCCTCGCGCATCGCCCGCTGATTCAGCGTCTCAATGTCGCACAGCACATGCGTGAACTTGTGCCCGCTCACCCGGACCTTGTTGGTCGCCAGCCCGTAGAACATGAATGCGTCATCGGAGTCGGGACTGTGGGCGATGCTGATTTCGCGAATGGCAGGAGAAGCAGCCATATCTGCAGACGAAGTATTGGCGCTCAATCCCTGGACCCAACCCTTTCCCGCGACGCGTTCCTCCCATTGTCCTACAAACCGCCACGGATTAGTTTGCAATTCGCCGCGACCAGCCGCGCAACAGACCCCCTCCAACATCCGATTCCCGTTTTGGCGGTGTACTCCTTACAGCCTACAATGGCCTCAAGACCAGTCCCCATGCCCCGGCGCCCCCACCGATTCTCGTTCTTCGCGCTCACCCTCGCACTCGTCTTCGCGCTCGCACCACCCCTGCACGCGCAGTCCTCCGTCACCGCGCAGCACCTCACCGTCTCTCTCCTCATCCCGCCCGCCCAGCTCGCACCCGGCGAAACCTTCACCGCCGGCCTCGACTTCAAATTGGAAGAAGGCTGGCATGTCTACTGGATCAACGCCGGCGACTCCGGCGAGCCGCCCGCTGCAAAATGGAACCTCCCCGCCGGCGTCACCGCCGACGCGCTCCAGTTCCCGGCACCCAAACGCCTCCCGCTCGGCCCGCTCATGGACTTCGGCTACGAGAACGAAGTCGTCTTCCCCGTCCCCATGCACGTCTCCGCCGCTTTCCATCCCACAGCAACGAAGACCACCCTCGCCGCGCACGTCACCTGGCTCGTCTGCCGCGAAGTCTGCATCCCCGGCAAAGCCGACCTCGCCGTCACCCGCACCGCCTGGTCCAAACCCGCCGCCAGCCCCGACGTCGATCCCGCCGCGCAAGCCCTCATCGCAAAATTCCAGGCCCAGCTCCCCCAACCCCTTCCCGCCACCGATACCGCCACCTTCAGCACAACTCCCAAAACCCTCATCCTCGACGTCACTACCGGCTCTCAGCTTTCCTCAGCCCAGTTCTTCCCCCTCGATCAAACCATCATCGCCAACGCCGCCCCGCAACCCGCGCAGCCCACCGCCAACGGAGTTCAGCTCACCCTCACTAAAGACGAAAACCTCCAGGCCCCTCCGCAAAAACTCAACGGCCTTCTTGAACTTCCTGACGGAACCGCTTACATAATCCACGCCACTCCCGGCACCCTCGCGGCGACCACCCCTGCCGCCCCCTCGACCGGCTTCTCCGACCTCGCCGGAGCCGCTGGCCTCGCCTTCATCGGAGGCATCCTTCTCAACCTGATGCCCTGCGTCTTCCCCGTCCTCTTCATCAAAGGCCTCTCGCTCGTCCAGTCCTCACAGCACGAACGTCACCGCCTCCGCGCCCACGGCTGGGTCTACACCCTCGGAATCCTCGTCTCCTTCTGGGCCGTCGTCGCCATCCTGGTCATTCTCCGCACCGCCGGCCGCCAGCTCGGCTGGGGATTCCAGTTCCAGTCCCCCACCTTCCTCGCCCTCATGGCGATGCTGCTCTTCTTCCTCGGCCTCGCCCTCGCCGGCCAGTTTGAAATCGGCCTCTCCCTCACCAGCGCCGGGGGCTCTCTCGCCCAAAAGTCCGGATACGCCGGCAGCTTCTTCACTGGCGTCCTCGCCATGGTCGTCGCCACGCCCTGCACTGCGCCCTTCATGGGCGCAGCCATCGGTTACGCGCTCTCCCACTCCGTCGCCGTCAGCTTCACCGTCTTCACCGCGCTCGCTCTCGGACTCGCGCTCCCCTATCTCGCCCTCGCGTACTTCCCCGGCTGGGCGCGCATCCTCCCCAAACCCGGCGCGTGGATGGAAGTCCTCAAACAAGCCGTCTCCATCCCCATCTTCGCCACGGTCATCTGGCTCGTTTGGGTCTTCACCCAGCTCGCCGGAACCAGCGCCCTCATCGGCCTTCTCGCCGCTTTCCTCCTCCTCGCCATCGCCGGATGGTTCCTCGGCCGCTGGCCCGGCAAAACCGTACCCAGCGTCATCGCCGCCCTCATCCTCCTCGCCGCCATCGGCACATCCGTCTTCGCCGTTCGCGACCTCTCCGCTTCTGCGCAATCGGTCAACGCCCAGGCCGCTCCTGTCTCCCGTTTCCTGTCTCCTGCTTCAGACTGGCAGCCCTTCACCCCCGCCCTCCTCGCCGAGTCCCGAGCCCGGGGCAAAGCCGTCTTCGTCGACTTCACCGCCAGCTGGTGCCTCAGCTGCCAGGTCAACGAGCGCCTCATCCTCGACCGCGCCGACGTCCAGCAGCATCTCCGCGATTCCGGCGCCGTCCTCCTCCGCGCCGACTGGACCAATCAGGATCCCGCCATCACCCAAACCCTCGCCGCCCTCGGCCGCAGCGGAGTTCCCACCTACGCCCTCTACCCCGCCGACCCTTCCGCTCCAGCCCACGTCCTCCCCGAGGTCCTCACGCCCGGCATCGTCATTAGCGCCGTCGACGGTTTGCCGCACCCAGGGACCGCAGCTCAACTGAGCCCGCCCTGAGCAAGCTCGGCTTTCTCCTCACGCCACTCTTCACCCCGGTACCGGCTTCCGATACACTACCCTGTCCATGACCCAGACCGGCATTTCCTCCCCGACCCACATCGACGCTGACCCGCGCGTCGCGGCCGACATCACCCAGCTCATCGGCCACACCCCCGTCCTCCAGCTCCGCCGCCTCCCGCCACCCAACTCCGCCGACCTCTTCGCCAAGCTCGAATTCCTCAATCCTGGCGGCTCCGTCAAAGACCGCGCCGCCCTCGGCATGATCCTCGACGCCGAACGCCGCGGTATCCTCCACAAAAATTCCATCATCACCGAAGCCACCGCCGGTAACACTGGCGTCGGACTCGCCCTCGTCGGCGTTAACCGCGGCTACCGCGTCGTGCTCTACGTCCCCGAAGGCTACGCCGAAGAAAAATGCGCGCTCATGCGCGGCTTCGGCGCCGAAGTCCACCGCACTCCCGAAGCCGAAGGCATGGCCGGAGCCATCCGCCGCGCCCTCGCCCTCGCCCAATCCGACTCCAATGTCTGGGCCGCCCTCCAGTTCGACAACCCCGCCAACCCTCAGTTCCATCACGACACCACGGCCGTCGAGCTCTGGGAGCAGATGGACGCCCGCATGGACGCCTTCGTCGCCGGCGTCGGCACCGGCGGCACCTTCTCCGGCATCGCCCGCTTCCTCAAGGAACAAAACCCGCGCATCCTCACCATCGCCGTCGAGACCCAGGGCTCCATCCTTCAGGGAGGCGAACCCGGCCCCCACAAAGTCGAGGGCATCGGCGTCTCCTTCGTCCCCAACACCTTCGACCGCTCCGTCTGCGACGAAATCGTAATGGTCACGGATACAGAAGCCTTCGTCGCCGTCAAACGCCTCGCCGCCGAAGAAGGCCTCCTCGCCGGCTCCAGCTCTGGAGCCATGATCCACTGCGCCTGCTCCATCGCCCAACGCCTCGGCCCCGGCAAACGCGTAGCCACGCTCATCCCCGACTCTGCCGAACGCTACCTCTCCAAAAACATCTTCGCCGGCGGCGCCTAGTTCACGAATCCGGGTGCCCCGAGCCTGGCCGTTCCTGGTGTTGTGCGCTGGAGGGATGGAGTTGTCACGAATTCGGGTGCCCCGGGTCTCGATTCTGAGACCCCGGGAAGGCGCGAAGCGCTCGTCCTTGCTCCCTTTACTCGCGGACCGGACTTGTACGCCGCTCATGATACAATGTATCTACATTCCGGATACGCTGTATCACCACCAAGAGGGAGCCAAATGCGAGCCCAAATGCTGAAGTGGGGCAATAGCCTCGCCGTCCGAATCCCCAAGCCCATCGCCGACGAAGCCAAACTCCGCGCCGGTGACCCCCTCGAAATCGAAGTCTCCACCGAAGGCGCCGTTCACCTCCGCCGCGCCAGCAAAGTCCCGACTCTCACCGCCCTCGTCGCCCGCATCACGCCCGAAAATCGCTACGAGGAAATCTCCACCGGCCCGGCAGTCGGCAAGGAATCCGTCGAATGGTAGCTTCCTACGTGCCCGACGCCGGCGACATCGTCTTCCTCGATTTCGATCCCCAGGTCGGCCGCGAACAGGCGAAGCGCCGCCCCGCGCTCGTCCTCACCGACGTCCGCTACAACCGCGCCAGCGGCCTGGCCGTCGTCTGCCCGCTCACCAGCAAGCGCAAGCCGTACCCCTTCGCGCTCCCCGTCACCGTGGGCAAAATCGAAGGTGCCGTTCTCGTCGATCAACTGAAGAGCCTCGACTGGGCTAGCCGCCGCGCGGAGTTTCATTCAAGAGCGCCCTCAGCTCTCCTCACAAAAGTCCGCCAGTACATCGCGGTCCTGCTTTCCATTCGCGACTCCCGGGCCCTCAGCACCTCTCCTCACCCGCGCGCCAAAATCCTGCTGCCGCCCCAGCCCCGCTGCGATACACTGCTGCCCTCATTTCTTCCGGCATCATTCCATTCCGCACCCACGGGGTCCACTCGCCCATGAAGCCGCTTCGCATCGTTCTGCTCGCCTCGCTCGCCGTCCTCGCCCTCGCTCCTGTTCTCCGCGCCGCCCCGCAGTCCTCCCGCGACAACAATCCCGACCTCATCGAGGTCCGCAAATACACCCTCACTATGCCCAAAATCGAGAACCTCGCCGCCGCCACCGACGCCATCAACAAAATGGTAGCCGCCGACCCCTCTCTCAAGCAGAAAATGGACGCCGGCGCCGACAACGACAAAACCCTCGACCAAAAAGTGCGCAACATTGATACAAATTTTCCCCAGGTCGCCGCCATCCTTCATAGCCACGGCCTCTCCACCCGTGAATACCTCCTCGTTACCCTCGCCTTCATCAACGACGTCTCCTTCGTCGGCATGAAGAAGTCCGGCGTGATCAAGGACTACCCGCCCAACTCCGTCACTCCCGGAAAACGCCGCCTTCGTCGAAGCCAACTACGACAAGCTCCAGCAAATCGGCCAGAAACTTTCCCCCGATCAGAACTAAATCGGCGCCCAAATTCCGGGTGCCGGGGCTCGATTCGCAACGAATCCGGCTGCCCCGGGTCTCGACTTTGAGACCTGGGAAAGCGCGAGAGCGCCCGCTTCTCCTTCGCCGAAGCTCTGAGCCCCGTGCTCTGCACTCTGTTCCTACCGGCTACTCGCTCCCAGCTCCCAGCTCCCGGCTCCGGGCTGTACCTGTACCCTGTCCCCTGTACCCTGCACCCCCTCCATGCCCTGGTACACCTACCTCGCCTGCTTCTTCGCCGGCCTCTTCCTCGCCAACTTCGTCCCTCACTTCGTCAAAGGCGTCTGCGGCGATCCCTTCCCCTCCCCGTTTTCCAAACCGCCCGGTAAAGGACTCTCCTCGCCCACCGTCAACGTCCTCTGGGCTCTGCTGAATCTCGTCATCGGATGCATCCTCGTCCGCGTCGGAAGAATCACCGCCGCCAACTTCCCCGCCCTCGCCGTCTTCTTCGCAGGCATCGCCGTCATGAGCATCATGCTCAGCATCAGCTTCCGCGACAAACACCCCAGCTAGCGTTACGGGCTACCGGCTACAGGCTACGGGCTACAGGCTACGGGCTCCCCTCACTCCGTCACCCCCGCTGACACCTGGGTGCAGTCCATCCGCAGCGTCCCGTTGTCGTCGAAGATCACCCCCGTGAACCGCGCCGCGCCCCCCGCCGACGGCACCGCCACCACCTGCGTGTTCGTGTCCGCGTATACCACCACCGTCTGCGGATTCGTCAACAGCGTCGGCACTCCCGCCTGCACCGCAAACTGCGGGAACAAATCGTACGCCGCCAGTTCCACCGTGTACGTCGTAAACCCTCCCGCCGTCCCCACCGCCATCAACGTCCCGTTGATCGTCTGCGGCATCAGCGTCTCCACCGTCGCCGGCACCAAAGTCGGATACGGCTCGACCTCCGTTACATGCGACGTAATCGCCACCGTCTGCCCCGGCACCATGTTCCCCGCGTTAAAGCTCGCCGCAAAAGGCAAGCTCGCCACGTTGGTCAGTCCACCCCACGTCGCAAATATCGTATTGCTGAAGTTGTACCCGGGCCAACCGTTGACCAGCGGCTGCGCTCCCTCCGTTTCCTGATTCACCTGGTTCAGAAGCGAAACCGACGTCGTCACCTGCTCCAGCGGCCCGCTGTTCACCACCAGATTCGTCGTGCTCGCATCCGGCACTGCCACCCGCGTCGCCAGCACCGATCCATCCCCCTGCAGCATTCCGTCCATGTCCACCGGCATGCCCGCCGTCAGCCCTTCCGCATTGCCAATTCCCTGGAAAACCGTGCTCCCGTCCGTGCTCACGCGCCACGTCGTCTGCATCGTCGATCCCACCGGTGTCCCATCCGTCGATGCCACCGTAAAGCTGTTCGCCTCTCCGCCCGTGTTCAGCACCAGACCTTCCAGCGCCGTCATCTTCCCGTTCGTTGTGTTCGTCGCCTGCGCCGCAACCGTCATCGCCGCCAAATTGAACGTCGGCGTGATCGAGAACTGTGCGCCCTGCTCGTAACAATCCGATGGAAAACTCGCCGACTGCGATACCAGCATCTCCAGGGATACCGCCATCGTGTCCCCGCTCACCGTCAGCGACTGCGGCAAATTCACCGTCACCTGGCTGCTCGGCGTCGCGCCATACGCATACGTGCTCGTTGTGTCGCTGCCCTGCTGCTGCACCGCGCACGTGAACGACGCCGCGCCCACCGTAGCCGTCGCTGCTGTATAAGTGCCCTGCGGCACGCTCACCGTCAGCAGCGGCTCCGCGCCCCCGTTCAGATGAATGAACTCCACCTGCTGCGGCGCGCTCACCACCGCCACGCTCGTTCCCGACTTCTCCGTCAGCGTCAGGCTGTTCAGCGTAAGACTGAACCGCGTCAGTTGATCGTTGGCCGCACTCGAGACCACCACCGTCATCAGCGTGTTCCCGCCGCCGAACCCACCGCCGCCCGTCGTTGTCGTGCCGCCGCCCCCGCATCCGGCCGCTAATCCCACCGCCAGCGCAGCCCCGCACGCCGCAGCCCACCTAAAAATCCCTGTAAAAAGTCGATTCGCCTTCCCAACCTTCGCACCCAAAGCAGAAAAAAAGCCAGCATCAGTCTTCATGGCAAGCGCGTCCTTCATCGTCGAGTAATGTCATTCCCCACAACTCGACACAGACGAACTAACCCGCCAGAAGTTTCCCTGCGTGCTCCGAAATGTGACCACAGGCTCATACATCCGCCCCCGCCGGGCTCTCGCAAACTCAAAAACAGGTCCGCCTGCCGTCCTATTCCTCCCGCAGCACCTGCATCGGATCCACCCCCGCCGCCCGCGCCGCCGGAAGCACGCTGGCCACCAGCGCAATCAGCGTCAAACTGCCCGCCGCCAATACCAGCACCACCGGATCAGCCGGCTGTAGCCCGAACAGCATCACCCGCGCCACGTTTCCGGCCGCCACCGCCAACCCCGCTCCTGCCACCACGCCAATCGCCAGCAGCGTCAGCGTCTCCCCCAGCACCATCCCCAGAATGTTCGTCTTCCCCGCGCCCAGCGCGATCCGCACCCCAATCTCGTTTCTGCGCCGCACCACCCTATACGAGATGATTCCGTAAATCCCCACCATCGCCAAAATCGCCGCCAGCACGCCGTAGAACCCCGACAGCGTTGCCATCAGTCTCTCCCGCGTCAGTCCCCCGAGAACCGCCGTCCTGAACACGCTGAAGTTCAGCACGATCCCCGGGCTGCTCTCCGCTGCCGCCCGCTTCAGTGACCCGATCAACAACGCCGGCGCCTCGCTCGACCGCACCAGAAACGTCGAATCCGTCCCCGAATCCGCCGTCTGGTACGAGGCTACGTAAATGATCGGGATGAAATCCTGGCGCAGATCCCTGTACTTCGTGTCTCCCACCACGCCAATGATCCGATACATCTGATCCGGCTTCCCTTTCAAATCTCTCTTCCCAAACATCCTGCCGACCGGATTCCCATCGGGGAAGAACGTCCGTACAAACTTTTCGTCCACCATCGCCACCAGCGGTGACGTCGGCGTGTCGCTGTCACTAAAGTCCCGCCCTGCCAGCAGCGGCGTCCGCATCGTTTCGAAATATCCCGTACTCGCAGCGTTGAAGTACACCAGCTCGCGAGAAATCGCAGTCCCCGGAATGTCGATGAACTCGTTCCACCCATCCCCGCTCAACGGCACGACGTTGACCTCCGACGCCGCCATCACTCCCGGCGTACTCCTCACCCTCGCCAGCAATTCGCGCTTGTAAGCCAGGTGATTCGCCACTGGGAGCTGCAGCGTCGAAAAATCGAAATCCGCAATCACCAGATTCTCCTGTTCAAACCCGGCATTCTCCGTCAGCAAATTCCTGAACGTCCGCACAAACAGCAGCGCCGCCACCAGCAGCACCAGCGACAACGCCACCTGCGAAACAATCAGCCCGCGCCGCAGCAGGAACCGTTCCCTCCCCGCCGTCAGCCCGCGTCCGCTCCCCTTCATCACCGTCCCCGGATCGGCATGCGCCGCCTGCATCGCCGGTGCCACCCCAAACAGCAAACACGTCAGCAGCGCAACGCCCACCGCGAACCCGAGCACCCGCAGGTCCGGATAAATCGGCAGGTACACAGGATTTTGCGCATCGCCGATGAACGCAATCAACCCTCGGCCCAGCATCTGCGCCAGCGCGATGCCCACCACCGCCCCGCTCACCGCCAGCAACAAGCTCTCCACCAGCAGCTGCCGCACCAGCCGCGCCCGCGACGCACCCAGCGTCAGCCGCAACGCCATCTCCCGCTGCCGCGCGCTCGCCCGCGCCAGCATCAGGTTCGCCAGATTCGCGCACGCAATCAGCAGCACCAGCCCCGAAATCGTCAGCAGCACCAGCAGCGGATCGGCAAACTGTTTGCGCAGCTCCGAATCCCCCGTCGCCGCCGGCTCCGCCTTCAGGCCGAACTGCAGATAATCTTTCCTCGCCGACGCATCGTAGTCCGAAGGCAGCGTAGCCGCAAAAATTCCCGGCGCGATCGAAGCCAGCTGCGCCGTCGCCTGCTTCAAACTCCATCCCGGATTCAGCCGCCCCATCGCTGCCAGCCACCACGTCGTCGCGCTCCTGCTCCACGCGTCTTGCCCATGAAGCACCGGCTCGCTGCACAGCGGCACAGCAACATCGAAACTCCGCCCCACCTCCAGCCCATAAAATCCTGGCGGCGTCACGCCGATAATCTCAAAAGGATGCCCGTCCAGTGACAGCTTGCTCCCCACTGCATCGCTGCGGCTGCCCAAAGCCCTTTGCCAAAACGCATTGCTGATCACCACGCCCCGCACGCCGCATCCCGTAACATCGTCGCTCGGCGCGATCAGCCGGCCCAGCATCGGCCTCACCTGCAGCACATCGAAGAAGCTCCCGCTCACCCACATCCCATGCGCGTAATGCGCTTCGCCACCTTGTCCCAGGTCGAACGCCTCCGTGCTCCACGCCGCAATGCCGGAGAATGCCTTCTGCTGTTGCCGCAACTGCTCCCAGATCGCCGACGAAAACATCCCCTGCCGCGCCACCGTGCTTCCGATCCGCCCGCGATGGATCTCCTGAACGTCCGCGAGTTGCTGTGGCGACGCCACCGGCAGAGTGCGCAGCAGAACCGCATCCAGCAACTCGAAAATCGCCGTGTTCGCGCCGATCCCCAGCGCCAGCGACACAATCGCCACCGCCGCAAATCCAGGGTTCAGCCGCAGCAGCCGCAATGCCTGGCGAAGATCCCGTCCCACTCCTTCAAAAAATCGCTCCCGCCCGTCCAGTCCAGGCGCAGCAGCCTCCGGCGCTGGTGCAAGAATCGACCCCAGTTCCCCCACCAGCTTTCCGTCGTTCAACTCCGCTCGCAGCAACCGGCAGGCCTCTGCATCCTCGACCCCCTCGCCCCACAGTTCGCTGTAGCGATCCGCAAGATGCTGTGCCAGTTCCTCCACCAGCAGCGCTTCCCGCCCCGGATCGAGGTCGAGCCTCGCGATCGCCGCCCGAATCTCCTGCGCCCAGTCAGGCATGTTCCTCTCCGGTGATGCGATTGATCGCGTTCACAAAATCCGCCCACGAACTCCGCTGCTCTTTCAGCACCGTCCGCCCCTGCTTCGTCAGCTGGTAGTAGCGCCGCCTGCGCTGCCCCGCCTTCTCCACCCAGCGTCCGGAAATGAATCTCCGCTTTTCGAGGCGATACAGCAGCGGGTAAAACGACGCAACGTTGAACTTCAGCACGCCCTCTGACCGCTGCTCGATCAGCTTGCTGATCTCATATCCATGCCGCGGCCGGTGCTCAATCAGCGACAGAATCAGCAGCTCCGCGCTTCCTTTCTTCAATTCCCGGTCGAACACTTTCACTCGAATAGGTTGCATAGCAATATATGGTGATCCCACTGGACAACAAATGTCAAATGTTCCCGGGGGCTACTCTGCTCACAGAACTGCCCGTTACAGTACTGGCTCCCGGCTCCCAGCTACCCGCTACAGGCTACCGGCTACAGGCTTCCCTTCCAGAATCCCCACGCTCCCCGCCATCACCTCATCCGCCCCCACCGGCCACACCCGGACCAGCGCGAAACCCGCCGCCTCCAGCAGCGCTCTCCATTCGCGCTCGCTGCGCTCCCTACCCCCGGTCACTGCCAACATGTTCAGATCGCTCATCAACCGGACTTCGATTTGAGGATCGGCCCGCGACACCACCGCCGGCAGCACGAATTCGATCACCAGCAAACGCCCGTCCTCCGGAAGCACCGCGCGGCAGTTCCTCAGAAGATCAATCGCGTCTGCGTCCTCATATCCATGCAGCACATGCTTCAGCATGTGCACGTCGGCGCCCGCAGGAACCCCTTCGTCCAGGTCTGCGGCCAGCAGCTCACAGCGCGAAGCAAACTCCCCATCCGCAAAGCGCGCCCGCGCCGCAGCCACGCTGTCCTCGCGATCCACCAGCATGCCGCGCAGGTGCGGATTCAGCCCCAGCACTGCCAGCAGCAGCGACCCTCCGCCGCCGCCAAGATCGGCCACCACCTTCGCCCGTGAAAAATTCCACGCGCGCGCGATCGGTGCGTAATCCTCCACCGGAGCCGTCCCCATCACCGCGCGAAAAATCCCGAAACCATCGGGCTCCTGCGACCACCGCGAAGCCACCTTCGGATCGCGCACCTCGGCAGCCTTCTTCCCGCTTCGAACGCACTCCGTCAGCAGCGACCACTCGTCGGCCAGCAGATCCGCCCAGAAAATCACCGACGCCCACACCGAGTCAGGCGCATCTCTGCGCAGCGGTCGCCCCAGCGCAGTCAGCCGAAAATGCTCCGGCGTCGTCTCTTCGGTCAATCCGATGCCGGCCAGCGCTCGCAGCAGTCGGTAAAGCGCCCCACGATCCGCCCGGCACTTCTCGGCCAAAAAATCGACGCTGCGCACCTCATCGCCCAGAGCATCGGCAACGCCCAGTCGCGCGGCCGCGCACAGCATCCGGCTGCGCGAATACCCCATCGCCATCTCCACCAGCTCTGCATTCGGTGTGACGTTCCCGATCCCGCCAGAACCCTGCACCATCAACCACCTCAATCCCTAAGAAAAGAATGCAGCGCCGGCAATCAGTTCACCGTCAGCGTAAAAGTGGTCGTCGCAGTTGTTCTGGCAGTGTCGTTGCCCGTTCCCGTGACGGTGACGGTGTAGGCTCCCGCCGTCGTACCCGGGTTTGAGTTCCCGCCACCGCCTCCACCTCCGCCGCTGCTACCGCCCGCTTTGGTGCCGCAACCCGCCAGGCTGCCCAGGACTGCCATGACAGCCAAAACGCTCAGCATCGACCACCAGCGCCGGCGACGGTTCGGTATCCACAGGAAGACCAACAGAGCCAGAACCGCGCCGCCGCCAGCCTTGCCCCATCGCTTCCTTGCTGCAGGCCAAACCACCTCGCTGCTGCTGGCTGCCTGGGTGTTCACGGTAACGGTCGCGGTTCCGCTGGTCGTCGAGGCGCTGAGCGTCACCGTCTGCGTAGCGGAGCATGTGGGCAGATCGTTGGCCCCCTGGAGTTGCGTAGTCACCGCGCAGGTAAGAGTCACAGTTCCTGCGTAGCCACTGGTGGAGCTCACGGTGACGGTTGACGTGGCCGATGCGCCCGGCGAGACCGTCGCCGCGGTGGCCGTCATCGAATACGTTGCGCTTATTCCCGAACTCGTCACCGTCACTGACGCCGAACCCGATGCGCTGTTGTAGATCGACGCGCTGGAGCTGTCCGGGGTGTAAGTGACTGTGAGCGTGTCGCTGCCCGTAGCCAGAGAGCCGGCCGCGATGCTGATCGTCGCCGAACCGCTGCTCAGAGTGGTTGCCGCTGAAGTGTAACCTCCGCCGGTGAGAGTGACTGAGCCCGTCGGTGTCGGGTTACCGTTGCCGCCGCTCACAGTAACAGTTACCGAGAGACTCTGCGCCGTCGTGATGCTGGATGAGGACGGTGTCACCGTCACCGCCGGCGTTGTCTGGGTTGCCGCCGCCCCCGGCAAAATCTCAATCGCCGCTGCGTCATAGTTCGAACCACCATTGGGCAGACCATTGGCGTTCGCCATGGACCAGTCAAAGGAAATAGGGTTAGTCGACGTCGTGTAGATATAGCCATAGCAGTCGCCCGAATCCCAGTTCGTCGCATCCGTCATGCCCGTGGCCCAAATGGAAGCGAACACCACGCCGGCGGTCAGTGTTCCCGAAGGTGGCCCGATCCCCAGCTGGTTGACCGCAATGATGACACTGCCCGACGTATCAGGAGTAATAACCGGAGCACCGACAATACTCGCATTGGCGCTCGCTGCCTGACTTCCAGTCTGCGAGTTAGTCGTCGCCCCAACGCACCCGGTCGACCCGCCACTCGTTTTGGCCCCGGCAACGTCATAAATAACCATGTGCGTGGTTCCCGTGTCGGGTAGCCAGTCAATCGTCAAATCGCGGCTGCTCTCCTCGGAACCAAAACACGTGTAGTAAACCTGTGGATCATCATCAGCAATGGTGAAAGGTGTCCGCGTCCACGTGTCGCCCTGATTATCCCCAACATCCGTCATATCCCCTTCGTAGCCACTCGACGGGTAAGCGCTCGAGATGACGATGGCATTCCCACTGGAAGGAAATGGAATCCACGCTGGAGTCAGCGGAAGCGGTGGATTGTAATAGTGCATAATGCGCGTCACGTGGATCCCGGTGGGCTGCGTGCCCGCGCCCGCCGACGCCTTGAACGCCGCCGCCACTGAATTCCAGTTACGGCCGTTGAGATCGGCATTCACATAGAGAGTCGGGTTGTAGGCGCCGTGCGCAGTCTGGACGGACACCTGGCTGGCGAATTTATCCCAGGCATTTTCCATCAGCAATGCCGAGTTATCGTCCGGCATCACCCAGCCGATGGGGTTATCGGCCTCCGGGTAGTTGTAAGTCTCCTCTCCGAAGTTATAAACCAGATCGCCGTCGGCGCTGGTCGTGATCGAACCCGGTTGCACGTCTTCGGTTAGGCCGTTTGCACCCGCGGCGCCGTCAAAACACGACGAAGCCGCAATCCCACTCACTTCGTTGTAAGAGAACTGCAGTACTTCACTCGGCGCCGGCGGCTCGCTCAGTTGAATCGTAACCACGTTCGTCCCCGCAGCCGCTCCGCAAACGTAGAGTAACTGCGTTTCTATCTGATCCCCGGCATTCGTGGTAGTAACTGCCGATTGCCAGTTTCCGCTTTTGTTGTCACTCACCGTGATGCTTTTTGTGCTGACATGAGTCACAGTCAGCGTCAGCAGGTTCCCCGGCGAACTCGGCACCGTCGTAATTCTGAACCCATTCGGTGTCTCGTTCTCCGCGGTCCCCGCCGCTACCGTGTCGATGTGGTGCACAACGCACGGATGCGCCGAATCGCAGTCCGGCCAAATGTAAGTCCTCGGCGCTACCGAACGTAACTCGATTCCCGTGGCCGCCCACGCGCCCGATGCAACCGTGTCCGCGCACGCCACGCTTCCCGCCGATGAGCCGGTATTGTCCACCATGGCCCCCGCGATACCACTTGTGCTGCCGCCATCGCGCAAATTGCCCGAACCTCCCGTGGGGGTTCCGCCGAGGCTCGCCGTCGCGCACACCGTCCAGTCATTCGCATCGCCGGTCGTCATCGTCAGGCCGGGCGCCGTCGACGACCCTGTCTTCGCCTCGGTGATTCCCAGCGCCTGCGCGCCCGAGTACTCCTCCACAGTAGTCACGAACGCGGTGCCTTCGCTCATCGTGGTCGTCACCGCGGTTTGCGCCGCGCACTTGTGACACACCAGCGTCGCGACACATTCGCTCGATCCGTTGCAGGTCGCCCCATAGAGAAAAAAGTACGAAGCAGGCATGCTGCCCGCAACATTGACGATGGTCGCAGAAGTATTTTCCCAGGCCACGCCTACCACCACGTCGTTCCCCGCAGTGGTCACGGCCTTGAGCGTGCAGGTCTGTGCAGCCGTGCCCGAAGCCGTCTGTGTGCAAATTGTATGAGAAGCGCTCACCCAGGCAACGCCCGCATGCGCAGGCACGCAGCCCAGCGAGAGAACCGCCACGAGGAAGCACCCCCGCACCATGACGCGCGCCCAACCATAACCTCGACCGACGGGCGATATCGTCATCGCGACCTCCCTGTGTATGCCTGATGTGCGTAGATGGGGAATTTCATTTTAGCCCTGCACCCTGTACCCTGTACCCTGGAATTAACATGACTCACTCCCAGCACGGCTTCTCCACCCGCGCCATCCACGACGGACAGGAACCCGACCCGCGCACCGGCGCCGTCACCGTCCCCATCTATCCCACCTCCACTTACCAGCTCCAGGGCATCGAGAAACACCGCGGCTGGGAATATTCCCGCGTCTCCAACCCCACCCGCGACGCTCTCGAAACCAATCTCGCCTCGCTCGAAGGCGGAGCCACCGGCCACGTTTTCGCCAGCGGCATGGCCGCCATCGCCGCCCTCGTCACCATGCTCAACGCCGGCGATCACGTCATCTGCGGCGACAACGTCTACGGCGGCACCACCCGCCTCTTCAACCAGGTCATCGTCCGCCACGGCATCGAGTTCTCCTTCGTCGACACCTCCAACCCCGAGAACGTCTGCCGCGTCCCTTCGCCCCACCACGAAGCTCGTCCACATCGAAACGCCCACCAACCCGCTCATGACCCTCACCGACATCCGCGCCGTCGCCAATGTTTGCCACGAGCACGGCATCGATATGAGCGTCGACAACACCTTCATGTCGCCCTACTTCCAGCGCCCCATCGAATTTGGCGCCGACATCGTCATGCACTCCACCACCAAATTCCTCAACGGCCACTCCGACGGCCTCGGCGGCGTCCTCGTCGCCACCAAACCCGAGCACGCTGAAACTTTCCGCTTCGTGCAAAAGTGCACCGGCGGCATTCTCTCGCCTTTCGAGAGCTTTCTCATCCTGCGTGGCGTCAAAACCCTTGCGGTCCGCATGCGCCAGCACGACGAAAACGGCCGCCAGGTCGCCGCTTATCTCGCCAAACACCCCAAGGTCAGCTACGTCCTCTATCCCGGCCTTGAATCGCATCCACAACACGAGCTCGCCAAACGCCAGATGAGCGGCTTCGGCTCGATGATCGCCTTTGAAGTCGGCTCCCGCGCCAACGCCGACAAGCTCCTGCAAAGCGTCCGCGTCATCACCAACGGAGAATCCCTCGGCGGCGTCGAGTCCCTCATCTCCCACTCCGCCACCACCACCCACGCTGCGGTTCCGTTCGAAGAGCGCCAGCGCATCGGCATCACCGAAGGCCTCGTCCGCATCTCCGTCGGCATTGAAGACATCGCCGATATCCTGGCCGATCTGGACCAGGCCCTCAAAGCAATATGAAAACGCTGGTTCTCCTGTTGCTGTTGTCCACGATTCTCAGCAGCCACGCTCAAACCGTGTCTGCCTGGAAGGCCGTGCCTGCTTTGAAGGGGCACGGCTTCGACAGCTTGCGGGAAAACCTTGGTTTTGTATCAGGGCACGACCTTGGTCGTGCCGTAACCGCCGCAAAAACGATTCGGGCTTCAGCCCCTGCGGCCGTTTTGAAGGGGCACGGCTTCGAGCCGTGCCATCAACTCTGCGCCTTGACCACGGCTTTAGCCGCGGAGGGACGGTTTTCTCAGTCCTCGCCGCCCCCGCCGACCGCCGCAACCGCCTATCGCTACTTTCGCGTCGGATCGCCCACCAACCTCCGCGTCCATCCCCACGCCGGCTACGCGCTTATGGGCGGAGGCAAGGACCTCGATGAAGCCTTTCGCTGGCTCTGTGACCACGCTGACGACGGCGACTTCCTCGTCCTGCGCGCCACCGGAACCGACGCCTACAACCCCTACATCCACGACCTCTGCCATCTCAACTCCGTCGCCACCCTCATCATTCCCGATCGCGCCGCAGCCGCCGACCCATTTGTCACCGCGACCATTACAAATGCCGCCGCCATCTTCATTTCCGGCGGCGATCAGGCCCGCTACATCAATTTCTGGGCCGGAACCCCCGTCGAAACCGCTTTACGCAATGCTGTGACCCGCGGCATCCCCATCGGAGGAACCAGCGCCGGTCTCGCTGTCCTCGGCCAGTACATTTACTCCGCACAGAACGATCCACCCGACGGTCCCGACCTCACCTCCGGCGCCGCCCTCGCCGATCCTTTCACTCACCAGGTCGTCATTGCCCCGGACCTGCTCGGCATTCCCATCCTCCACGGCATCATCACCGACTCACACTTCGACACCCGCCACCGCGAAGGCCGCCTGCTGGTCTTCATGGCCCGCATCCTCCAATCCGGCCAAGCGAGAACCATCCGCGCCATCGGCGTGAATGAGCAGACGGCACTGCTGGTGGATGCGACGGGCAAAGGGCGCGTCGTGGGCAAGGGAGGGGTGTCGCTCTACACAGCGCGGAAGAAACCGAAGGTCTGCGAAGCCGGAAAGCCTCTTACCTTCGGTCCGGTCCCGGAATTCAAAGCACTCGCGGGAGAATCCGTCGACGTGCGCGGATGGGATGGGCAGAACCCCAGCGCGACCGTCTGGGTGCGTGCGGGGCAGGTCACGATGACGATCAGCGTCGACTGACCGCTACTGGTGCGGCGGTAAGTGTCGGTCAAATCTCTGTTGAGAACTAACCTGGACCGCTGGTCCCCTAAGCGTTTTTTATCGATTCTCCTCCCGACGTACACTGGCCGGGTCTGGAGATGAAACACGGCCTGTTCTTGCTCCTCTTTGCGGCAGTATCTATACCGACCTGCGGTGCTCAGAAGGACGATCTGTCTGGCAGAGTCGCCTTTGTCAGCGTTACCACGGCCAAGGTTGTGAAGGCAGGTGGTTCGCTGGACGAGTTCGCACCGAACGTTCTCCTCCGCTTTACGAGGACGGGAACCTCTCAGGATTCCGAGCGATGACCGGTAAGGATGGGACAGCTTTTCTGCCGATTGAAGCAGGAGAGTACTGCGTGGATGCGTTTGGGCTTGACGGGGGCAGAGCAAAGCTAGACCCAGGATCGCGCCACTGCTTCGCTGTCCATCCAGGGAAGGCAATTGAGTTTTCGCTGACGTTGGCGGCGGATGCCGTATATGGCGGCGCAGTTCCCTCGCTGGGTGTCGAGTAACCGACGAACCGGAAGTCCCTAGGCTACCGGCTACGGGCTACCGGCTACAGGCTGCTACTGATGAGGTCTTTGTTCCGGCGCCGCCGGCACATTCAGCACCCCCGGCTCCAGCACATTCGGCGTCTCTTCCCGCAGCTCCGGCAACGGCCCTTCGAGCGCAATCTTCAGAACCTCATCCATCGTATCGACAAAGTTCAGTTTCATCGCGTTTCTCAGGTTCTCCGGAATCTCCGGCAGATCCTTCCGGTTATCCTCCGGCAGAATCGCTTCGAAGATCCCCGCCCGGTGAGCCGCCAGCAGCTTCTCCTTGAGTCCGCCGATGGCCAGCACCTTGCCCCGCAGCGTCACTTCGCCGGTCATGGCCAGGTCGCGCCGCACCGGAATCTTCGCCAGCGCGCTGGCCAGCGCCGTCGCCAGAGTAATCCCGGCCGAAGGCCCATCCTTCGGAATCGCCCCTTCGGGCACATGGATGTGAATGTCGACGTTGCGATAGAAATCTCGCGGCAGCCCCAAATGCTGCGCCCGGCTCCGCACATACGAAAGCGCCGCCTGCGCTGACTCGGTCATCACGTCGCCCAACTGCCCCGTCGTGGTCAGCTTGCCCTTGCCATCCAGCACCTGCACCTCGGTCTGCAGAATGCTCCCGCCCACTTCGGTCCACGCCAGCCCGTTCACCAGGCCAATTTCGCTCTTCTCGTGCACCATCGAATCCCGGAACTTCGGCACGCCCAGGAATTCCGCCAGATTCTCCGGAGTCAGTGTCTCCTTATGCTTCGCCCCGCTCTTCACCACGCGCCGCGCAACCTTGCGGCAAACGTTGCCGATCTCCCGCTCCAGGTTCCGCACGCCAGCTTCCCGCGTGTAGCTCCGAATCATCTCCGTCAGCGCCCCGTCACTGAACGCGACATTCTTGTCCGTCAGCCCGGTATTGTCGCGCTGCTTCTTCACCAGATACTGCTTCGCAATCTCCAGCTTTTCCACTTCGGTGTAGCCATGCAGCCGCAGAATCTCCATGCGATCCTGCAGCGCCGCCGGAATGGTGTGCAGCACATTCGCCGTCGCCACAAACAGCACCTGCGAAAGGTCGTACTCCACGTCGAGGTAGTGATCCTGGAAGCTGTGGTTCTGCTCCGGATCCAGCACCTCCAGCAGCGCCGACGCCGGATCGCCGCGAAAATCCGAAGCCATCTTGTCCACTTCATCCAGCATGAAAACCGGATTCCGCGTGCCCGCCTTTTTCATCGACTGGATAATCTGTCCCGGCAGCGCCCCAATATACGTGCGCCGATGCCCGCGAATCTCCGCTTCGTCCCGAATCCCACCCAGCGACAGCCGCACAAACTTCCGTCCCGTAGCCTTCGCGATCGACATGCCCAGCGAGGTCTTACCCACCCCCGGCGGCCCGACAAAACACAGGATCGACCCCTTGGGATTCTTCACCAGCTGCCGCACCGCCAGGAACTCCAGAATCCGCTCCTTGATCTTCTCGAGGCCATAGTGATCCGCGTTCAGCACCTTCTCCGCGTGATCGATGCTCCGCGTTTCTTTCGACCTCTTCTTCCACGGCACCGCCAGCAGCCAGTCGAGATAATTGCGCGACACCGTCGACTCCGCCGACATCGGCGGCATCGCTTCCAGCTTCTTCAGCTCCTGCGTCGCCTTCTCGAAAACGTCCTTGGGCATGCCCGACGTTTCAATCTTCTTCTTCAGCTCGTCGAACTCGCTCTTCTCCCCGCGCCCCAGCTCTTTCTGGATCGCCTTGATCTTCTCGTTGAGGTAATACTCTTTCTGCGCCCGCTCCATCTGCCGCTTCACTCGCGACTGGATGCTGCGGTCCATGTTCAGCTTTTCAATTTCAATATCGAGCACATCGGCGATCTTCAGCAGCCGCTCCGGCAGATCGAAAATATCGAGCAGCTCCTGCTTGTCCGGCACCTCCAGCTGCAGATTCGCCGCAATCGTATCCGCCAGCTTCGAAGGCTCGTCGGTTCGAATCGCCGAGGCCACCGTCTCCACATTCAGCGATTGCTGCAGCTTCACGTACTGCTCAAACAGCGACGTCACCCGCTGCACCAGTTGCTCAATTTGCGGCGTAACCTCCGGCAGCGGTTTCGCCACCTTTACCGTCGCAACGAAAAACCCGTCTGTGTCATTGATCTCGACCGCCCGTGCCCGCTCAATGCCTTCGACCAGAACCTTGATGTTCCCGTCGGGCATGCGCACGCTCTGCACGATGTTCCCCACCGTGCCAACCTGATAAATCTCCTCCGGCCGCGGCTCATCCACCCGCGCATCGTGCTGGGTCGCCAGAAAAATCTTGCGCTCGCCGTTCAGCGCCTCTTCCAGAGCCCGCACGCTCGACTCGCGCCCCACCACGAACGGGGTCATCATGTGCGGAAAGATGACCATGTCCCGGATGGGCATCATGGGAAATTTGCGAAGCTCGTTTCGTTCCCGGCTCTCTTTGGACGGCTGGCTCACGGGATTCCTTTCGAGGCTGCGTTCTTCCGGTGATTGTAACGGGTCACGCCCTAAAGAAAGGGTAACCCATCTGGAGAAGGGCTGTGCAAACCACGGTCATTTTTATCGGTCTGAGGAAATCGACTGAACATCAGCAGCGAATCAAGGGCGGTCGCAGTGTTTAGACGCACTTGGCCTATCATGCGTCAAAGTTTTCGCGGGACTGGTCACCCCGATCGTAACGTGAAATTCCGAAATGGGCCGAACCCGCCTCAGCCTGCCTTATCCAGCAGCATGATGGAGAGATTGCGGTTCCTCACCATCTCCGCCTCAATCTCCAGTTCCTTCACCTTCTTATTGCTCGGCAGGTGATACATCAGGTCGAGCATCAATTCTTCCAGGATCATCCTCAACCCGCGTGCGCCCACTTTGCGCAGCAGCGCTTCCTGGGCAACCGCGCGCGTCGCATCCTCGGTAAAGCTCAGCTTCACGCCCTCGTAGTCGAACAGTTTCTGATACTGCTTCATGATCGCGTTCCGCGGCTTGGTCAGAATCTCCACCAGCGCCGCCTCATCGAGCTCGTCCAGAATCCCAATCACCGGCAGCCGTCCCACAAATTCCGGGATCAGCCCGAACCGGATCAGATCCTGCGGCTCCGATTGCCGCAACAACTCGCTGTCCCGCTGCGGATGCAGAGGAGCTCCGCTGGGATCCTGCAGGTCCTTGTCGGCGATTGCCTTGAAGCCTAGCGCCTTTTTCCCGATCCGCCGGCCCACCACCCGCTCCAGCCCCACAAATGCCCCGCCGCAGATAAACAAAATATTCGTCGTATCCACCGGCGTGAATTCCTGGTGCGGATGCTTGCGTCCTCCCTGTGGCGGCACATTCGCCACCGTGCCTTCGAGGATCTTCAGCAGCGCCTGCTGCACGCCCTCGCCCGACACGTCCCGCGTGATCGAAGGATTCTCGTCCTTGCGCCCAATCTTGTCGATCTCGTCGATATAGATAATCCCGGTCTGCGCCCGCGCCACATCCCCATCCGCCGCCTGCAGCAGCTTCAGAATGATGTTCTCCACATCCTCGCCCACATACCCCGCTTCGGTCAGCGTCGTCGCATCCACAATCGCGAACGGCACATCCAGCATCTTCGCCAGCGTGTGCGCCAGCAGCGTCTTGCCGCTGCCCGTCGGCCCCACCAGCAAAATGTTCGACTTCGACAGCTCCACATCCGCCCCGCGCGTCCGGTTCATCTGCACGCGCTTGTAGTGGTTGTAGACCGCAACCGCCAGCTTCTTCTTCGTCTGATCCTGCCCGATCACGTACTCGTCGAGGAACGCTTTCACTTCCTGCGGCTTCGGCAGATGAGTAGGCGCAGCTCCAGCCGACGTTTCCGTCCGGTCGTCTTCCAGAATCGAATTGCAGACCGCCACGCACTCATCGCAGATGTAGGCCCGCGGATAATCGCTCGGCGACGAAATCAGTTTGGCGACGGCGTCCTGCGACTTGTGACAGAACGAACAGCGTAGTGCTTCATCGGTTCCCGTGCGCGTTTTCATCTGCGGATTACTCCTTCACTACCTCAAATTGATGCAGGAGATTCACTGGCCTTTGGTGTTCAGCGGGCGATCGATGATCTCATCGATAATCCCGTATTCCTTCGCCTGCGGTGCGTTCATGATGAAATCCCGCTCCACGTCTCGTTCGATCTTCTCGAGGCTTTGGCCGGTATGTTTCGCCATGAGCTTGTTGGTGATTTCGCGGATGCGGATAATCTCGCGCGCGTGGATGTCGATATCGGTTGCCTGCCCCCCCAGTCCTCCCATCGAAGGCTGGTGGATCAGGATGCGAGAGTTGGGCAGGCCGAAGCGCTTTCCCTTCGTTCCCGCCATCAATAGAAAGGCGCCCATGCTGGCCGCCTGCCCGATGCAGTACGTCACACAATCGTTCCGGATGAACTGCATCGTGTCGTAAATCGCCAGCCCCGCCGTAATCGATCCGCCCGGCGAGTTGATGTACAGCTGAATATCCTTTTCCGGATCCTCTCCGGACAGAAACAATAACTGTGCGATCACCAGGTTCGCAATCATGTCATCGATTGGCGTACCGAGAAAGATAATGTTGTCGCGCAGCAGACGCGAATAAATGTCGTACGCCCGCTCGCCGCGGCTCGTCTGCTCGATCACCATGGGTACTAACGCCATAACTTCTCTCTACTCTCAGTTCTGAGGCTTTCTCGCCTCATCGTCAGTGACAGGTATCACCCCGCGCTCAGGCCAGCCGTTCCACCAGCACGCTGCCGGTTTTTTCCCGTCGTAATTGTTCTCGAATTGCAGCCAGACTCCCTTCACGGGTCAGGCGTTCCCGCAGGCTTTCCACCGGTTCCCGTGTTTGCAATGAGATTACCTGAAGCTCGTGCTCCAATTCTTCGTCACTGACATTTATGTTTTCCACATCGGCAATACGATCCAGCACCAGCGCCCCTTTCACCTCGCCGATGGCCGATTCTCTTTGCGCCTCCCGCAGCCGGTCAAAATCCAGCTTGCGCATATCCTCGGTTCGCATGCCCTGCGCGGCCAGTGCCCGCAGGCCTCGTTCCAGTCGCGTGTCGATCTGGCTCTGCACCATCGACTCCGGTACCGGAAACTCAAATTTGGTCACCAGCGCATCCAGCAGACGATTCCGCGTGTCCCCCAGAAGCCTGTGTTTCTTATCGGCTGCGAGGTGCTCTCTCAGCTTCTTCTTCAGATCTTCGAGATTCTCGTAGCTGCCCAGTTCCTTCGCAAATGCATCGTTCAGCTCCGGCAGCACCTTCTTGCGAATCCCCCGGACCTCGACCTGATACGCCACCGTTTTACCCGCTAGACGCTTCTGTCCGAAATCCCCCGGATAGGTCACTTCGAACTTCAGCTCCTGCCCCGCCTTCGATCCGCGCAGTGCATCCGTGAACGCCTGCACCGTATCCTTCCCGCCGATTTCAACCGATACATCCTTGCCCTCAATCGGCTGCGGTTTCTTCTCCGCCGCTTCCCCGCCCTCGCTTGTCTCTGTGTTTTCACCATCCACGTCGCCCGTAAAGGTGATCTGCGCCCAGTCCCCATCGGCGAGTCCGCGATCTTCCGCCACATCCTCGAGCGTCGACCGCGCCTCGCGGATCCGTTCCAGCTCCGCGTCGAATTCGCCATCGGTCAGCTCCGTGTCCGGCTTCTCCACTTTCACACTTTGGTACCCCTCGACGGAAAATTCCGGGGCAACCTCGAACGCAGCCTTAAATCGCAGCGGCTGGCCCTCTTCCAGCTGCAAATCCGTCACCTGCGGCCGCGACACCGGACGCAGACCCTTTTGCTGGATCGCCGTCTGAAAATGCTGCGGCACCACCGCCTCCACCACCTCTTCGCGAATCGCCCCCGCGAAACGCGACCGCAGCACCGTCTCCGGCACCTTCCCCGGACGAAACCCAGGAATCCGCGCCAGCTTCTGATACTTCTTCAGCACGCTGCGGAACCCCTTCGTCACTTCCTCCGCCGGCACTTCCACTTCCACTTCCCGCGTGCATTCCGGATTCAGCGTGGGCCGCGCCGGCGCAGCCTCGTGCGCGTGCTCGTGACCCGCTTCCTCGTGACCCGCTGCCTCGTGATTGTGTTCCGTTGCTGTTGCTTCTGTCTCCGCAGTCGCGGAAGCATTCTCTGCAGTCGTCTCAGTTGTGCTCAAGGGTTTGCCTTCCGGAGCCGGATTCCCGCTGGATTGTCCTGGACCTTAGGGGGAAGCGGCAGGAGTGGGTGATAGGTTCCTGGGTTCCGCGATTCGCCAGGCACGCGGGAGAAGGGCGATGTTTGTGCTGCGATGTTCTGCCGCCTCTCTATGGTAAGGACCAGGAGCCATTTCCGGCAAATTCCCCCGCCCGAAATCTCCAGGAATGTACCCCGAAGTCACAGTGGCAGATGTCGGGCACCCGGCGGATAGCGGATAGCGGATAGCGAAAGACGTTTAGCGGAAAGGTTCTCGCTCAACCCCGCGTGCCCCGGAGCCTGCCCTGAGCAAGTCGGCGCAAGCCGACACGCCGAATGGGTCTCGATTTTCAGATCCTATCCGCTATCCGCTCGTTCGCTATCCGCTGTCCGCTATCCGCTATCCGCTCGTCGCTATCCGCTGTCCGCTATCCGCTATCCGCTATCCGCTATCCGCTGTCCGCTCGTCGCTATCCGCTGTCCGCTCGTCGTTGTCCGCTGTCCGCTATCCGCTATCCTCACCCCATGAGCATCCGCACCCTCTCCTCCCGCGAGATCTACCGCAACCGCTGGCTGCGTCTCCGCGAGGACCAGATCGAGCGCAGCAACGGCGCTCGCGGCATCTACGGCGTCGTCGAGAAAGACGATGCCGCCATCATCATCCCCCTCCAGAACGACACCCTCTACCTCATCGAGCAGTTCCGCTACACCATCCAGCAGCGCGCGCTCGAGCTGCCCCAGGGCGGATGGGAAACTGCCAACCCCAATCCCGAAGACCTGGCCCGCGGCGAGCTCCGCGAAGAGACCGGCCTCACGGCGCAGACCATGACGCTCCTCGGAACCCTGTGGGTCGCCTACGGGTATGCGCGGCAGAAGCTCCACGTCTTCCTCGCCACCGGACTCACCCCAGCCGGCGCCCATCCCGACGCGGAAGAGCACGACCTGGTCCTCCGCACAGCCTCCATCGCCGACTTCGAGCAAATGATCCTCGACGGCACCATCCAGGACGACTGCACCGTCGCCGCCTGGGGCCTCTACCGCCTTTGGAAAGAACGGCAGAGTTAGCCGATATCGGGTGCCGAATGCCGGGGTGCCCCATATCTGCCCGCTGTTGGCAGATGTGGGAGGCCGATGAACCCGGAGGCTACGAAACGGCGCCCCTGTATGCGGAGGTAGAAAGGCCCCTGGGAAAACTTGTCAAGCTTTTCCCGTACGGTACGAAAGTGTTCTCCCTGATTCCACAAGCCTTCCACCACAATAACCGTAAAGAATTTTGGCCGGTTGGAGGGCTGGTTTTGGTATTCTAATAATAGGGGATAAGAAATAAAAAAGGCCGCTCACCCGAGCGGCCTTTTCTGTCCCCGGAGGAATCCCGTGTCTGTCCCAACCCAACCCGGCTGCCGGTCCCGCGACGCACGCACCGCCGCCACGTCTGTAAAGCGAAACGGCCGCCTCTGTAACAAAAGCGGTCGCTTGTGTGACCCAAACAGCCGCCTGTGTTACACAAACGGCCGCCTGTGTAACAAACGCAGCCGTCTCCCAATTGATCCACTTTCAGATACATGCAACCGCGAGCCCGTTATCGAGCTCGCCATCCCCCAACCCAACCCCAGCAGAATCAATCACCATCCCGCAGTAGGGGGTGGGGGTGCCCTGGGCTGGCAAGCTACAGGCTACCGGCTACAGGCTACCGGCTGCCCTTCAGAAGTTAAAGTTCGCCTGCAGCTGGATGCTCCGGTTGCCCCCCGTAGCCGACCCGAAGAACTGCCCAGCCAGCGACTGCGACTTGTCGAAATAAGCACCCGGTTCCAGCTCGCCGTTGACGGGTTCCGGTGACAGCACGCCGTTCGGCGTCCCGAAGTTCTCGTGATTCAGAACATTCGTTGCCCACGCGGAAAGGTTCAGGCTGTATTTCCGCGAAACCGCCGCGTCGAGCCGGCCAGGACCGCCCCGAGCGCCGCTCAGTCCACCACCGCCCAGCCCAGGAGGACCACCGTGATAGCCGCCGCCCCCTCCGCCCGCACCGCGGGCTCCTTCCTCCAGCTTTGGCCCGATCCCGATCACCTTGCTCAGCCGCGCATTCACGCTCACGTTCGAGGGCCCGGTGCCCACGCCGTAAGGAATGATCTTCTCGCTGGTTCCGTAGGGATTTACGTCGAAGCAACCGAGGCTGGTCTGCACGCTGTTCGCTTCGCCGCAGTTCGCCGCATACGTCGGCCGCCCGTTGAACTGATTGTTGCCCGTCAGATCCTGGCCCACCGTGATGTTGAACGGCGTGCCGGAATTCGCCACCACCATCGGCGAGATCGAAACCTGCCACGGCAGCATGAAGTTGCCGAACACCATGAACCGATTCGCAACGTCGAACGTCGTCCGCCCGTAATCGAGCCCGGGGAAACTCGAAACCGACGGCACCGATCCAACGCCGCTGGTGTCGCCATTGGCGTGGCTGTACGTGTAGTTCGTGAAGAAGCTGAACGTCCGGTACGTCGCCCGGAACGTCGTCATCAGCTGGTGCTCTTTGTAGAAGCCACCCGACTGATACTGCAGATCGTTCGTAGCCGGTGGCGTCACCGGAGCCGAAGGATACTCGCCAGCCTGTGCAGCCGAGGCCGGAAAGACCGCAGCCGCGCTCAGATTATCCGTGAAGTACTGGTGAACGCCCTGCGAAAAAATATACGTCACGTTGCCGGTCATCGTCTTCGTCAGCTGCCGGTCCACGCCGATCGCAGCTTCCATATCGTTGGCCGCGTGCATGTCGGGCGAAATGTTGTAGAAGGTCGGCGCATTTCTCCCGGTCGCCCCGCCGGACGAGCTCGACGTGATCGGAGTCGGCTGGTTGGGATTGAACGTGATCCCCGACGTCTGGATAAACTGCTGCTCGTTCGATCCGTTCTCGTGGATCGTCTGAATCACATAAGGAATGCTGCTGGCGCCGAATCCGTTGGGCACCGTAAACCGCTGATAGAACCATCCGTAGCCCGCGCGAACCACCGTCTTCGGCTGCTGCTTGCCGGCACTGCGCCCCAGAGCGTACGCCACCGTAATGCGCGGCGCCCAGTCGTCTTTGTCGTGGATCCAGTTCTGTGATTCCCAGCGAACGCCGTAGCTGAAGGTGAACCGCGGACTCACCTTCCAGTCGTCCTGGTAGAAAAGCGCTCCGTCGAACAGCACAGCGCGCGCGTCAGGAACATTGATGTTGGTATAGCTGTACTGCCGCGGTGCGCAGCTCGAAGCCGGCGGATTTTGCAGGCAGCCCACGAACGAAGCAAGATCCGGAAAGATATAAGACCCGTTGCTGCCGCTGGTGGTCGAATTCACGTCGTCGTAGGCGCGCAGCCGCGCTCCGAAGTTCAGCGAGTGCGCGCCCTTCGAGCCCGCGAAATAGTTCTGCAGCTCGAAGTCGTTCTCATGATCCTGCACCGTCTGCGCGTTGCTGCCGCCATCCGTGAACGATTCCTCGACGGTGTACGAAGGCAGATTCGAAACAGCATTTTCGCTCGTCCGAATGCGCCGGTACTGCAGCCGAATGTCGTCGACCAGATTCTTGCTCAGCACCAGGCTGTCGGAAATCTGAACCGTGTTGTCCTGCGAGTTGCTGTTGATTGCCGACGAGGGCAGGCTCAGCGGATTCAGCCCGCCATCGGTGCTCTTCGAGAGGTTGTACTCTTCGCGGACGGTCAGCGTGTTGGCCTGGCCCAGCTGCACGTCAAGCCGCGGGCTCACATCCAGCCGATACGTCGGATTGGCAAAAGCCTCGTTCACCGACGTTCCAGTCGCCGTGCCGTCCGGTCCGATCACGACGCTGGCAGGATTAATGGCCTCCAGCACGTTCTCATTCTGCTGGCTGCGCGAGAACGCGCTCGCGTAATACGACGTCGACTTGTTGATCGGTCCGCCCACAGAACCACGGAGGTTCCAGGACGAATAAGCCGGCTCCGTCACGCCAACCAGGATCGGGTTTTGCGAGTTGAACGCCGAATCATTGCCTCCAACCTGCACCTGGCCGTGCAGCTTGTCCGTGCCGGGCTTGGTGAAAATCTCAATCCGGCCGTAGCCAAGCCGATCGTATTCCGCCGAAAAGGGATTCTGATTGACGCGAATTTCCCGGATCGACGACTTGGGCGGAAGCTGTCCGCCGGTGAATCCATCAATGTAGATTTGCCCGCCGTTCGGACCAGCCGCTGGCCCAGCCAACGCCGTCAGTTCGTTCTGCAGCTCATCGGGATCGTCGGAGAGCGCGTTAAGATCCTCCCCTTTAATGATGATCGCGCTGGCATTAGCGTCGGCAGCGGTGCTGATGGTTGTGTTCTCGGCCTGGACTTCGACCTGTTGCTGTTCGACCTCAATCTGCAGCGCGGGATTGAGACTTTTCATCTGGCCCGCAGTCACAGCAACGCCGGGAACGCGATAAGCCGCGAAACCCTGCGCTGTAACCCAGACGCTGTAGTTGCCAGGAGCAAGTCCGCGAACCGAATAGGATCCGCCCGCGTCCGAAGTGGTCTTGCCGGCCACTTTGCCTTGGCCGTTGAGAATGGTGACGGCAGCTCCAGGAATGACAGCACCGGTGGGATCGGCAACCTGGCCGTGAATGCCGCCCGTGTTCTGTGCGGCCTGGCCAGAACCAGGAGCGGCAGTTGCAGTTTGAGCCAGCGCTGCCGGCGCAACCGCCAGCATCATTCCTGCAAACAAGGCAATCGACAACGAGGCTGCTCGCGCGTTCCTCGGACACTTCCAGAAATTCAGAATTCTAAGTTTCACAGTTCTCCGGTTCAGATGTAGTTTTTTTTCTTCGTATCCTGCGCTGTGTTGGAACCGTCGCGGCGCCGCTGCAACTCACCCCGTGCTAGTAAAGACGCGTTTGCAGCGCAGCCAGTTGGTTTTTCTTTTGGGGTTGCAAGCCCACTGTTCCTGGCGGGTTAAGGAGCACCTTCTCCGCCTTGTTCTCCTTCGCCGCCGGCCCCGCCTCCAAGGCCGCTCCACGCGGATGCAAACATGCTTTGACTGCCGCTGGCCGAGGCCTGCAGCATCGGTTCAACACCGGCCAGCAGCCGAATCGCCGTCGCTGTATCGGGACTGCCGCTCGTGGCAACAATCATGACCGCGTCGCCTTTGTGCAGATCCGCCACGTGAATCTGCGGCGACCGCTGCAGCAATCGGGCCAGCGCGCCAGCACCGCCTTGCGCGCCAGCGCCAGCTTGACGATATTGTCCGCCGCCGCCAGCTCCCGCACCACCCGGAGCACGAGCAGCGCCGGCACCGGGAGCCGCGGCACCGGCTGATCCCGAAGTTCCCGCTTTGAGGCGCATGGCGATCATTTGCGCCATCTGCGGATCGAGCTTGCGCAGATCGGAGTCAGGAGTGGTTTTGATCGTGACGGTCTTTTTGGTGACCAGATCCTTCACGCTGACAGTTGCAGCGCTGTCATCCGTCGAGACGACAGTACCGGCGATGTTGCGGAACGAGCCGGAGACGATTTCATCGGCGGTCACATCATCGCCGCTGCGATCGCCGCGCGCCGTCACCTGATCGCCAGGCTGAATCGCCGCCAGCGTTGAAGTCTGCGCGTCGCTGAACTTCACCGAATCGGGTGCGTAGCGCCGGATGATGGTATTCGGCGTGGTGTGGATCGTAATCGTGCGATTGGTCGCGGTGATGGTTACAGTTCCGGCAGCCGCATCGACCGACTTGACCAGACCGCCGACGCCCCGCCGAGCCCAGTCCGCCTGCTCCTTTTGCTGCATGGCGGCGATGTCGCTCGCCTTATTAACGATGACGATGGTCGCGGACGGCGGATCGCCGGCTACCGCCATCAGCACCCGATCGCCTGCGCCAATGTCGCTCACCGCAATTTTCGTCGCCCCTGTCAGGGTTTTCGATCCCGGAGCCGTGCGCACGATGCGCGCGGTATCCGGTACAGTAACCGCGACCGTGGCGCCCGCATCGGTTTTCACCGACACGGTATTGCCGCTAACCGAAGCGACCGTGCCTATAACCCGATTCGCGGCGGTAGCCGGCTGCGTCTGCGCGTGAGACAGCGCGGTACACGCGATCATGGAGAGGAAGCAATACCCCGCAAGGGCCGCCCACGGCTTTCCTGTTCGACTCATCCTCGTTTTATGGTATCGCGTGGGGAGCACTGGTGATCTGACGCGCCGGTAGCCCTAAAGTTTCAGGGAGGAAAGTGTTCCCTACCGGATAACGGTACTTCGGAGATCGATGCCGGAGGACCGGGCAGGATATGATCGCGGGTGGCCTTTCTTGTTGAGCCCGCTACTCCCCTGTCCGGTATTGGACATCTATAGGAACGAGGCCCAGACAAACCCATTATGGCGATCTCCGGCTCCAGCAGTTCCAAATCGATCAGCGTCGCATCCGGTCAAAGCGCCAGCTACGGCGGCGCCCTGGCCATGGTCACCACCCTGTTTTTCATGTGGGGTTTTTTGACCTCGCTGAACGACATTTTGATCCCGCACTTGAAGTCGATCTTCGAACTGAACTACACGCGAGTGATGCTGGTGCAGTTCGCCTTCTTCACCACGTATGCCCTGCTGGGGATTCCGTCGGGCAAGGTGGTGGAGTGGATCGGCTACAAGAAGACGATGGTGGCCGGACTGCTGACCATGGGCCTCGGGTCGCTGTTGTTTATTCCGGCGGCCAAGGTGCCTTCGTATCCGCTGTTCCTGGGCGCGCTGATCGTTCTGGCTGCCGGAATCACGGCGCTGCAGGTCGCGGCGAATCCGTATGTAACGGTGCTGGGGCCGGCGCGCACCGCGTCGAGCCGGCTGAATCTGACCCAGGCGTTCAATTCGCTGGGCACCGTCGCGGGGCCGATTTTTGGGGCGTTCCTCATTCTGCGGACTGCCGGTAAAGTGCAGGACGTTTCGAAAATGTCGCCTGCGGTCCACAAGGCGTATCAGATTCACGAGGCGTCGACGGTCAACATTCCCTACGTGGGGATCGCGCTGGCGTTGGTCCTGCTCGGCCTGGCGATTGCGATGTACAAATTCCCCCGCATCGAGGCGACCAAGGATTACCGCCCCGGCGAACTGAACAAGCCGGCCAAGAGCATGTGGCATTACCCCCATGTTGTGTTTGGGGCGATTGCCATCTTTGTTTACGTGGGCGCGGAAGTTTCGATCGGGAGTTTTCTGATCAACTACTTTGCGCTGCCGGAAATCGGCGGGCTCGCGACAGCGGCTGGCGGCGGATCGATGCATGCCTTGTCCGCGAACATTTTGGGGCTGGCCACGAAGGTGATCGGCACCTGGGTGCCGCTGTACTGGGGCGGCTTGATGATCGGCCGCTTTATCGGCTCGGGATTACAGCAAAAGGTCAGCCCAGGCAAGATGCTCAGCGTCTTTGCACTGTGCGCCATGGTCCTGGTCGTGGTGTCGATGTTCACCAACGGCGGCCTGGCGGTGTGGAGCATTTTATTCGTAGGCCTGTTCGACTCCATCCAGTTCCCCACAATCTTCACGCTGGGCGTTGCAGAAATGGGCCCGCTCACCGGCGAAGCCTCTGGTCTGCTGATCACGGCGATTGTCGGCGGAGCGATTATTCCCGAACTGCAGGGAGTGCTGGCCGACCGCGTTGGCGTGCATCACGCGTTTATTCTTCCGATCCTCTGCTTCCTCTACATCGCGTGGTATGGAGTGCGAGGTTCGAAGGTAAAGGTGCCGGTGGCCGCGTAGGGTTTCGTTTCCCTCTGTACGCTGCACCCTGTACCCTGTTCGGTGATGTCATCGCCTCTGTTGCTGGCTGGCCAGCCACTCACGCTGGAAGAAATTGCCGAAGTTGCCGTGAGCGGCCGTGCGGCTGCGCTCGATCCCACAGCCCTGCCGCGCATCCAGTCGTCGCGCGCCGTCGTGGATGGCCTGCTCCGGCGCGGTGAGACCGCGTATGGCGTGAACACCGGCTTCGGCAAGCTCTCCGATGTCCGCATCGAGCCGGGCGAAGTGAGGGCACTCCAGCAGAATCTGGTGCGCAGCCATGCATGTGGTGTCGGCGAGCCGCTGCCCGAGGAAGAAGTTCGCGCCATGCTGTTGCTGCGCGCCAACGTCCTCGCCAAAGGATTCAGCGGCGTCAGGCCGGAGCTCCTGGAGATGTTGCTGGCGCTGTTGAACTACCGCATTCATCCGATAATTCCGGCGCGCGGATCGGTGGGCGCGAGCGGCGATCTCGCTCCGCTGGCGCATCTGGCCCTCGCGATCATCGGCGAAGGGCAGGTTCTCTCCGGCGGAAGGCAGGTTCCGGCGGCGATGGCGCTGCTGCAGGCTGGCCTCAAGCCCCTCGTGCTTGAGGCCAAAGAGGGCCTCGCGCTGCTGAATGGAACCCAGGCAATCACCGCGGTTGGCGGGTTGGCGCTCGCGCGGGCCTTGCGCGTGGCGGAGCTGGCCGACCTGGCTGGAGCGATGACGCTGGAGGCGCTCAAAGGAACGCCGACGCCCTTCGACGAGCGGATCCACGCGGTGCGGCCGCATCCGGGCCAAATGGCCACCGCGGCGCATCTGCGCGCGTTGCTCGAGGAAAGCGAGATTCGCGAGTCCCATCGGCACAACGATCCGCGCGTGCAGGATGCCTATTGCCTCCGCTGCATGCCGCAGGTGCACGGCGCGGTGCGCGATGCGCTCGGGCAAACGCGGACGACGATGGAGATTGAAACCGGTTCGGCAACCGATAATCCGCTGGTTTTCGCCGAGGGGGAGATTCTTTCCGGCGGGAATTTTCACGGCGCGCCCCTGTCGCTGGCGCTCGATACCAGTGCGATCGCGCTGACCACGCTGATGGGCATCGGCGAGCGCCGCATCGATCGGCTGGTGAATCCGGATATTAATGAAGGCCTGCCGCCGTTCTTGTCGCGCACGCCAGGCGTTTCGTCGGGATTCATGATCGCGCACATTGTTGCCGCGGCGCTGCTGAACGAAGCAAAGGTTCTGGCGCACCCGGCCAGCGCGGACAGCGTGCCGACCTCGGGCGGAAAAGAGGATCACGTCTCGATGGGCATGACCGCAGCGCTCAAGTTCCGGCAAATTGTCGACAACGCCGAGCGCCTGCTGGCGATCGAGCTGCTCTGCGCCGCGCAGGCGCTCGACTATCGCGCCGCCGCTGAAGCCGGCTCGGCGCATCGAGCGCGCGGTCAGCACCATTCGCCAGATCGCTCGTCCTCTGGATGAAGACCGCGTGCTCTCGACGGACATCGAATCCCTCGCGACCGCCGTGCGCGACGCCCGCTTCGACGAGTGGAGGAACTAAAGGAGCTCGCAGCCTGCGGCCAGCAGCCTGCAATGGCGTGCCCGGTTGGCTGCCGCCTGCGGGCTGCAACCTGCTGGCTCAATACTCAATTCCTCTCTGCGCCAGGATTCCTTTCTGGTACGCGTGCTTCACCTCGCGCATTTCCGTCACCGTGTCAGCGATGGCGACCAGCGAAGGATGGGCATTGCGGCCCGTCAGGATGACATGGACCATTTCCGGCCGCGCCTCGAGCGTCTCGACCACTTTGGCCGGGTCGAGCATACCGTAGCTGATGGCGTAGTTGATCTCGTCGAGAATGACCATGTCCCATTCGCCCGAAAGAATCGCCGCGCGTGCCTCTCCCCAGGCTTCTTCGACGAGGCGAATATCTTCAGGATCGGTTTCCGCGCCGCCGATTTTCACGAAGCCGCGCCCCATCTGCCGCAAAACGAAGTTTTCGCCGAAGGCCTTCGTCGAATCGAGCTCGCCATAGTGCCACGAGCCTTTCAGGAACTGCAGCATCAGCACGCGCATGCCGTTGCCGACGGCGCGCAACGCGGTGCCCATCGCAGCCGTGGTCTTCCCCTTGCCCGGTCCGGTGTTGATGAGGATCAGCCCCTTGCGGACGTCGCGAATTTCGGTGGTGTCAGTCAATGTTTTTGCTGCCCGCTACAGGCTACCGGCTACGGGCTGCCCTCTACAGGCTACAGGCTACCGGCTCGATGATACGGGTGACCCGCAAGAATCGTGAGCCCGCGATAGACTTGTTCCGCGAGCACGACGCGCGCCAGTTCGTGCGCCATGGTCATCGGCCCAAGCGACAACAGCAGCGCGGCGCGCCTCCGCGACCCTGCCGACCAGCCGTCGGCAGGGCCAACAGCGAAGACGATAAGCTGGCGGCCTTCGTCACGCTCGCGGCCGAGCCACTGGGCGAAATCTTCTGAAGACATCGCCTTGCCCCGTTCATCCAGAAGAACGACCAGCGGCGTGGTCCGCGCACGCTCGCGTTCGATGGCCTCCCAGAACGCCTCTTCGGAGCGGAAGAGCGGCGCATCGACGCCGGATTTGCCCGGAAGAAGCGGCGCAATGCGATCGAGATACATTCGCGCCAGCTCGTCGAACCCCTCGCGCGGACGCGCTCCGATCGCCGCAATGCGGATCTTCACAGGATCAGGCCGCAGACGCGCTCGGTTTTCTCATCAGCTTCGTAGCGATGAAAGCCAGAAGGCCGATGACCGCACCGGAGACAACCCCAACCATGGGCCCGGTGATTGACATCATGAGTTTGGGCGAAATCCCAGCCGGCATCGCCTTCAACATCGCCGCTTCCTGCGCATGGTTGGCGACGTAGGTGTTGAAGAGCAGCACATGGCAGGCCGTGATCCAGAGGCTGTTGACGATGCCGACGAGGAATCCGGTGAGGAAAGCCGGCGAACCCGAACGAGCGATGATCCAGGCGCAGACCACGAAAATGACCAGCCAGAAGATCGGCTCAATTTTGGAGGGGATGAAGAAGACCGTGCAGATTCCCATGGCCAGGCCGAACAGCGAAAGCAGAAAAATGAGTTTCCAGTTCATGGCGTCCTTTGCCTTTTCTCCTGGATTTCGAGTGGCAACAGGCTACCACGCGGCTCCTCGGCCGCGACGACCAGCGCATCTCTGCCTCGGCTCTGCCCTGCTATATTGATAGAGGCCGATTTGCCTTTGACGACCGGCCTCCAACCTCCACGGCGCCATGGTGTAACTGGTTAACACGCCGCCCTCTCAAGGCGGAGAGTTCGGGTTCGATCCCCGATGGCGCTACCAATCTAAAATAAATAGCTTACAAGCGTTTTCCTCAGCGAAATATCGCTGCATTTTGGCCGATTTATCCAACAATATATCCAAAAGCCGGGTACGTCCGCGCCCTTCGATGACCATGAGCGCAGCGCCGCACTGATGGGAGAGCCGACGATTCCACCCCCACCCCCCCTAGCCGCGCCAACCGGCAATCGCGGGGGGCGTCTCCGTCTCTTCGGGGACCCACAAGGAAATTCGGTCATGCCCCGATAACGTAGCTTCAAATCGCATGAAGGCGGCGTACCAGTTCTTCAGCGGTCGTTTCGACAGCCGCCCCGGTGATATGCAATGCAATCCACCAGATCGGAGAGCTTGTCCAGATTTTCGTTGGTCTGGCCGAGAGTGTCATCGATTGCTGTCATCTTCTCGCCTGCATGATTATCGACTTCCATCATTTCCACATAGAGAGCACCCAATGCCCTGTTCATCTGCCGCGTTTCAAGGTAGTTGGCCAGTGTCGCCACCAGGAGCAACAAAAGCAAAATCGGCGTCCACGGAATTCCCCGCAACCTGTTGTTCATCGGTCTCCCACCAGTCTGCGCTAGCGTAGCAAACCGAATCGAACCTCCGGGTCACATAAGGAAAGTCGGTCATGGCCCAATAGCGTAGCGAGGCACCGCAACGAGGAGGAATTTGATCAGTAACGAGCATGTCGATTCTGATAGAAATTGATCTCCAAAGGTGGAACCATCGCGACATGAAAAGGCGCTGCCGAGGTTCACTGCTGGCCGATCTCTCGCACATGCTGGATGATCCGAATTTCCGAGGTAAGTGCGGAATCTGCGGTGATTTGGTTCCCTTTGAACAGATGGATGGCGTGTGGGTCCCCTCTGTTCACATCGTCTCTGCCATTCGACGCAAACTCGGACCCAAGCGTCGAAATAAGGCTACGGAACGAAGCAATGCCAAGGGCCGGGAACACAGAAGAGGCTAAGCGAATGACATCGCCAGCAGAATACAAGCAACAAATCGAGGCGGGCAAGGAAATCGTCAAAGCAATCCTGCGCGATCTCGCCACGAGTTTGGGCGATCAAAGGATCGCCAACCTTGCCTTCGTTGAAACGCACAGCGATTTCGACAACAACGTCGTGTCGCTGCTCGATCCATCAACCGAGAAGATCGTCGTCAAGCTAAGGGTGGAAGACCTAGCGGATGCACCCGCAACATCCGCTTTGCGGAAACAACTTGAGCAGCGAGTGAAGAAAGCGGTTACGAGGTCTTTCAAGGGTGAAGTTCGCTCAACGAGTCCCAAACCTGGTTCGGCTTCATTCGGCGCATCAATGGAATTGGACGTGTTACTTCCGATTGCCAACCGTAGGGCATATGAGGAACAGCTGTCGCATTACGCGGCAGCAGCAACGGAGAATAATCCGCTCAGTCTGGTTTTGGTAGATGTGGATCACTTCAAGTCGTTCAACGACAACCACGGTCACGAGGTCGGCGATTCGGTGCTAGTCGAAATAGCAAAGGTCTTGCGAGCTGTTACTACGGGCCAAGGTGACGCGTTTAGGTATGGCGGTGAAGAACTGGTGATGCTTCTGCCGAACCATACCCTTCGCGAAGCGGAATCAGTAGCGGAAAGGGCAAGACGCTCCATAGAATCAATTCAGCTACCCGGTCTAGACGAGACGATCACCGCGAGCTTCGGCGTAGCCACGCTGCCGCAGACTACAACGGATGCCTCGCAATTCTTCAAACAAGCCGATGAGGCGCTATACACCTCGAAAAATGACGGACGCAACCGCGTCGCGTGCGCAGAATTGAGCGGTGAATCAAAGTCCGCTCCAAAGAAACAAAGGTACCTGATTGAACTCTCGCTAGCACCCCTCGGATGTCACGGTGCCCCCTTAGAGCCCCGGATTCCTTTCCGTTGGTTCATGCTCGGACTAAGAAACTCGGGCACTGCGCTGGCCAAATATCCCATGATTCGATTCGACGCTTTCAGTGGGCTGCAAATCGACCAATACGGCGTGGATGGCAACTTGAACTTCGGGCTCCCTCAGCGCGCAACCGATGGAAACTCGATCGTCTTTCAAGGGGGAGCGGACGACGTGATTTTTCCGAACGAGATTCGCCAAATAGCAAAACTCAAGCAGCCAGGTGCAAAGATCGCTCAGAAAGGCACGTCGGTTGTCGATCCGCACTCGAACCTTTGGCGCACGCTCGACTGTGACACTTGGGTTTTCAAAGCGCTGACGTTTTCTTGTGAAGTATCCTGTGAGGGCTCCTCGGCGGTGAAGAATCAAATTTCTCTCCCTGAAGAATGCGTCAACGTGTGAAGCGTTCATCCGCCGCGCATTTCTTCAGAAAAAGCTTGCGCCGCGCTCCGATCCGTGGCACTGTCTTTCAAGCGCAGTCGCGCATCTGCACCATGGAACGCCCTCGCAGTCGCGAGCGGGTCTAGCCAGTCGGCCAAACCTGGATCAAACAATCCCACTTTGATTCGAGGTTGCCACATGGCACAGGTACAGATTACCGACGTGGTTGTTCCGGCGGAATTCACCGCATATCAAGTCGAGAATTCGATGGTGAGCACAGCCCTGTTTCAATCGGGGGTGGCACTTCCCAACGGTGAGATGCAGGCTCAGCTCCAGGCTGCGGCGCAGCAGTTCACCGTGCCGTTCTGGTCGGACATTCCCGACCTCGAAGCCGACATCACAACCGACAATTCAGCGGTTCTCGCGACGCCGCAGAAAATCACCGCTGCATCGATGCTTGTTCGCAAGTCATTCCTTCAGGCTTTTGTTGCATTCTCCGGATTCTACAAAGTGCTCAGAATTGCAGCTTTGTCCCCTCTCAAGGCGGAGAGTTCGGGTTCGATCCCCGATGGCGCTACCAAATCCCCAACTCTGAACGCTGTGCGCTGAACGCTGAACGCTCGCTTCACCATTACCTCCGTACCCCTCACCCGCCACTTTCCCCTTGCCATTCCCCAGCCCACCCAGCCACACTACTTATAGTTAGAAATTTACCCAGAAAGGCCTCGCCACCCGCGGGGCCTTTCCTTTTGGAGCCACACCATGGCCAATATCTGCTCGTTCATCCTCGACAACGGTCGCCGCTGCGCCGCGCCCGCCCGCCACGACTCGTCATACTGCCGCCATCACGATCCCAGCCATTCCCGCCGCCGTCGCACCCCGGCTCGCGTCGCGCCGGCTCGCAATCCGGACGCTGCGCCCACCCGCGCCGAAATCTCCGCCTACTGGCGCGCCACCTTTCAACGCGGTATCTTCGCCGCCGCCAGCGAGGAGGCCCTTCAGGACCATATTGGGTGTCTCCTCCAGGCGCTCGGGGATCGCGCCATCTGCCACCGCAGCGCCGGTCGCCTCTTCGCCGCCATTGAAGACCGCCGCCGCCAGCTCCAAAACGAGGCTCAACAGACCCAATTGCGCAAAATGCAGGAAAACCTGATCGACTCCGCACGCCGAGAGGGCCTCATCCCGGAAAACTACCCGTCTGAGGCCCTCAACGATCTGCTGTCTGCTGAATTACTTCGAGCCACAGGCCCTCAGGCGCAAAATGCAACCCGCTGAAACCACAATACTTCTCGAAAACTTAACCCCCAGGGGGGAGGGGGGGTCACCAAAGTGTCTTCGATTCGGCGAGCATGGCGTCTTCAGTAATCGGCAGCAGGAAGGAGTTGCCGACTTCGAAGCGGGCGAAGCCCTGGGGGTCCGGGGTTAGGGTGCGGATCCAGAAGGACTCGCGACGGATGGCGACGCTGCTTTTTTCGTCGCCGCGGCGGTCGAGCACGGCGTGGCCGTGGCGGTGCAGATCGAAGGCCGGGTCCTGGAGCGAGTCGATGGCGACGCGGAGCTCGATGCGGATGCGGTATTCGTACGTGGCGATGGCCAGCTGGATGGAGCGGTCGCGGCAGGTGAGCAGGTTGTGTCGGGCGGTCGACCAGGCGGAGGCGGGGCCCTGGTCGCGCGGCGAGGTGGCGAGCAGGGGATGCTGGCGGCGGAGGCGTCCCCAGCGCGGCGAGAGGACGAGGTGCTCGTGCGCGCCTTCAGCGTGGGTGGCGTGAGGATCGAAGCAGAGGATGAGGCGCTCGGCTTCGGTAGCGGCGGTGAGGGTGGTCTCCATGCCGTCACCATTTTAGGGCGAGGCGGGGGAAGGGGGCTGAATTTTTCGGGGATGGCGGGTCAAACCTAAAGCCAGCGCAGGACTCTAAAGGCGGAGCGCTTCGCGCAGATCCCGGGTCTCAGAAGCGAGACCGGGGGCACCCGGATTCTTCTTCGTGAAGAGTCGTGTCTTATTCGACGTGGTAGTTGGGGGCTTCGCGGGTGATGAGGACATCGTGGACGTGGGATTCGCGGAGTCCGGCAGAGGAGATGCGGACGAACTTCGCCTTTTTCTGCAGCTCTTCGATGGTAGAGGCGCCGCAGTAGCCCATGCCGGAGCGGAGTCCGCCGACCAGCTGGTAAACCATGGCTTCGAGCGCGCCGCGATAGGGGACGCGGGCCTCGATACCTTCGGGAACGAATTTGCCAAGGCGGTTGGAGCTGCCGTTGCGCTCGCGGTTGACGACGCTCTCGTTGTTGTCGTCGATGTCCAGGTCTTTGGTGCCCTGGAAATAGCGCTCGCCGCCGCCCTGGGCCATAGCAGAGAGCGAACCCATGCCGCGATACGCCTTGAAGGAGCGGCCCTGGTAGAGGATCGTTTCCCCGGGGCTCTCGTCGACGCCCGCAAAGAGGGAGCCGATCATGATGACGCTGGCTCCGGCGGCGATGGCTTTGGTGATGTCGCCGGAATACTTGATGCCGCCGTCGGCGACGACGGGGATGTTGTGCTTGTGCGCGGCTTTGTACGCTTCGCTGATGGCGGTGATCTGGGGCATGCCCGCGCCGGTGACCATGCGCGTGGTGCAGATGGAGCCGGGACCGATGCCGACTTTGACGGCGTCCGCGCCTGCATCGATGAGGGCTTCGGTTCCCTCTTTGGTGGCGACGTTGCCGGCGAGCAGATCGACCTGGGGAAAGCGCTTCTTGACTTCGCGGACCGCGTCGAGAACGCGCGAGGAATGGCCGTGGGCGGAATCGATGACGAGAACGTCGACGCGGTTGCGGACTAACTCAGCGGCGCGTTCGAGATAATCGCCGGTTGCGCCGATAGCGGCGCCGACGCGCAGGCGGCCCTGCTCGTCTTTCGAGGCGTTGGGATATTTCAGTTTTTTCTGGATGTCCTTAACGGTGATGAGGCCCTTGAGGTCGTAGTTTTCATCGACGACGAGAAGTTTTTCGACGCGATGCTGGTGGAGGATCTCTTCCGCCTGCTCGAGGGTGGTGCCGACGGGGACGGTGATGAGATTAGTCTTCGTCATCACTTCGGCGATGGGAATGTCGGTGCGCGTTTCGAAGCGGAGATCGCGGTTGGTGAGGATGCCGACCAGCCGGCGGTGGCGGGTGACAGGGACGCCGGAGATTTTGTAGCGGCGCATGACCTCGAGGGCGTCGGAGATGAGCTGCTCGGGGGCCATGGTGACCGGGTCGACGATCATGCCGGATTCAGAGCGCTTGACCTTGTCGATTTCCCCCGCCTGCTGGTCGATGGTGAGGTTGCGATGCACGATGCCGAGGCCTCCCTGCTGGGCCATGGCGATGGCCATGCGGGATTCGGTGACGGTATCCATGGCGGCGGAAAGCAGAGGGGTGGTGAGGGGGATGCGCTTTGTAAGGCGGGTGAGGGTCGAGACCTGCGCGGGGGCGACTTCACTCCACGCCGGGGTCAGCAGAACGTCATCGAATGTCAGGGCTTCGGCGAGAGGGTGCTCGATCATGATGGAAAGATGCGCGCAGGCGTTGAATGTTTCATGTGAGTTGTTTGTGCTTGCGGCTTCTGGTCATTGTAGACCAGGGTTCGGCGGAAAACTGGGACGGCGACTGCGGATCACAATCCCACATGTGCCAGCACCGGGCAGATATGGGGACCCTCACTCACACCCGCTCACTCTCCGTCTCCAAAGGAAAAGCCAGTGCCGACGATGGACTGCCGGCACTGGCAGAAGCCCGGAGAGCTGACCTGCAGCCTGTCCGGGAAAATCGGTGGCCGCTCTACTCCTCGGTGCGGGCGGGGGTGGCCGCCTGCCCGTGCCCGTTGTGCGGCGAAATATTCGGCGTGGACTCGCGGCCCGGCATGGCAGCGCGGCCGGAGTAGACACGCCAGGTGCGCTCCACGTCGTCGGTGGCTTCTTTCAGGAGCTCGGCGGCGGTATCGGGGTGCGCGCGCTGCAGCATGGTGTAGCGCGACTCGTTATAGATGTAGTCCTGGAGCGGAATCGAAGGCGGACGGGAATCGAGGAAGAATGGGTTCTTCCCTTCCGCGCGGACTGCGGGGTTGTAACGCATGAGCGGCCAGTAGCCGGAGTTGACGGCGGCCTTCTGGTGGTCGAGGCCCTTAGAGAGGTCGTAGCCGTGGGCAATGCAGTGGCTGTAGGCGATGATGATCGCGGGACCCGGCCAGGCTTCGGCTTCCTGGAAAGCCTTGACGGTGTGGCTGTCGTTCGAGCCCATAGCAACGCGCGCGACGTAGACGGAGCCGTAGGCGACTGCCTCCATGGCAAGGTCTTTCTTGCTGTTGGTTTTGCCGGCGGCGGCGAACTTGGCGACCGCGCCGCGCGGGGTGGACTTGGACATCTGGCCACCGGTGTTGGAGTAGACCTCGGTATCGAGAACCAGGACCTTGACGTTCTTGCCGGAGGCGAGGACGTGGTCGAGTCCGCCGAAGCCGATGTCGTAGGCCCAGCCATCGCCACCGATGATCCAGACGCTCTTGCGGACGAGGGTGTCGGCAACAGCGTCGAGGTTGCGCGCGTCGGGTAAGTCGACGCCGGCCAGTTTGGCGCGCAGTTCGCGGATGCGCTCGCGCTGGGCGTTGATGCCTTCTTCTTTGGACTGATCGGCTTCGAGGACGGCGTGGACCAGGTCGTCACCGAGGACGGTGGCGAGTTTGGCAACCAGGCCTTCCGCGTAGGTCTTCTGCTGATCGACAGCAAGGCGCATGCCGAGGCCGAACTCCGCGTTGTCTTCAAAGAGGGAGTTGGACCAGGCCGGGCCGCGGCCTTCGTCGTTCTGGCAATACGGCGTGGTGGGCAGGTTGCCACCGTAGATGGAGGAGCAGCCGGTGGCGTTGGCAATCATGAGGCGATCGCCGAAGAGCTGAGTCAGCAGCTTGATATAAGGTGTCTCGCCGCAACCGGAGCAGGCGCCGGAGAACTCAAAGAGCGGCTCGAGCAGCTGGATGTCTTTCACCTGACTCAAAGACAGGCGGTCGCGGGCGACCGAGGGCAACGACTCGAAGAAGTCCCAGTTGTCGCGCTCGGGGAAGCGGAGCGGCTGCTGCGGCTGCATGTTGAGAGCTTTGTGAGCCGGGTCGGCTTTGCTCTTCGCGGGGCAGACTTCGACGCAGAGAGTGCAGCCGGTGCAATCCTCAGGCGAAACCTGGAGGGTGTAGAGCTGGTCGTCCATGCCGCGCCACTTCGGTTTGGCAGATTTGAAGGTCGAAGGGGCGTTGGGCAGCAGCGCGCCGTCGTACACCTTGGCCCGAATGACGGCGTGCGGGCAAACCATAACGCATTTGCCGCACTGGATGCAGAGGTCCTCATCCCAGACGGGGATGAACTGGGCGATGTTGCGCTTCTCCCACTTCGCGGTTGCGGTGGGGAAGGTTCCACCGGGAGGCAGCGCGCTGACGGGGAGCAGATCGCCGTGACCGGCAGCCATGGCGCCGAGGACGTCGCGAACAAAAGCGGGCGCGGCCTTGGGGATGGCGGGAAGAATATCGAACTTCGCGGTGACGTGGGTGGGAGCTTTCACTTCGTGCAGGTGCGCAAGGGCGGCGTCGACCGCGGCAAAGTTTTGCTGGACCACGGCGTCGCCGCGTTTCCCATAGGTCTTCTTGATGGCTTTCTTGATCTGCTCGATGGCCTCTTCGCGCGGCAGAACGCCGCTGATGGCGAAGAAGCAGGTCTGCATGACGGTGTTGATGCGCGTGCCCATGCCGTTTTCGCGGGCCACGGTGAAGCCGTCGATGACGAAGAAGCGGAGCTTCTTCTCGAGGATGGTCTTCTGGATGGTGCGGGGCAGATGCTGCCACACGTCGTCGGGGCCGTAGGGACTGTTGAGCAGGAAGGTGGCGCCGGGTTCGGCGGCGGCGAGGACATCGGTCTTCTCGAGGAACTCAAACTGATGGCAGGCGATGAAATTCGCGCGAGTGATGAGGTAGGTGGAGCGGATGGGCTCAGGACCGAAGCGCAGATGCGAGGTGGTGAGCGAGCCGGACTTCTTGGAGTCGTAGACGAAGTAGCCCTGGGCGTAGTTCGGCGTCTCGGAGCCGATGATTTTGATGGAGTTTTTGTTGGCGCCAACCGTGCCGTCGGAGCCAAGTCCGTAGAAGAGAGCGCGGACGGTGCGCGGGCTTTCCGTCGAGAAGTTCTCGTCCCACTTGAGGCTGGTGTGGGTCACGTCGTCATCGATGCCGATGGTGAAGTGGTTCTTCGGTTGGGGCTTAGCCAGCTCGTCGAAAATGCCTCGAGCCATGGCCGGCGTAAATTCCTTGGATGACAGGCCGTAGCGGCCGCCGACCACAACCGGGAACTGCGCCAGCGGGATGCGCCCGTTGGAGAGCGCTTCGGCGATGACGGTGACGATGTCCTGGTAGAGCGGCTCGCCGATAGCGCCTGGCTCCTTCGTGCGATCGAGGACGGCGATTTTGCGGACGGTTTCGGGGAGGGCTGTCAGGAAAGCCTCGGCGGCAAAGGGCCGGTAAAGGCGAACTTTGAGCAGGCCCAGCTTTTCACCCCGAGCATTCAGCGCGTCGATGGCCTCTTCGACCGCGCCGGCGCCGGAGCCCATGAGGACGATGACGCGGTCGGCGTCGGGTGCGCCGTAGTAGTCGAAGAGCCGGTAGCTGCGGCCGGTCTCGGAGGCGAAACGGTCCATCACGTCCTGCACGATGACCGGGCAGGCGAGATAGTAGGGGTTGCAGGCTTCGCGCGCCTGGAAGAACACGTCGGGGTTCTGCGCCGATCCGCGGAGGACCGGGCGGTCGGGGGAGAGCGAGCGCAGCCGATGGGCGCGGACGGCTTTCTCGTCGAGCAGAGCGTTGATGGTTTCGTCGGAGATGGGGAGGACTTTGTTGATCTCGTGCGAAGTGCGGAAGCCATCGAAGAAGTGCATGAAGGGGATGCGGGCTTCGAGCGTAGAGAGATGAGCAATCGTCGCTAAATCAGCAGCTTCCTGCACAGAGTTCGAGGAAAGCATCGCGTATCCGGTTTGCCGGCAGCCCATCACATCGGAGTGGTCGCCGAAGATCGACAGCGCGTGCGTGGCGATGGAGCGCGCGGTCACATGCATGACCGACGGCGTGAGTTCGCCGGCAATCTTGTACATGTTGGGGATCATGAGCAACAGCCCCTGGGAGGCAGTAAACGTGGTGGCAAAAGCGCCACCCTGGAGGGCTCCGTGCATGGCGCCGGCAGCGCCGCCCTCGCTTTGCAGCTCGGCGACGACCGGAACCGAGCCCCAGATGTTGCGCTTGCCCTCCGACGCCCACTGGTCGGCGAATTCTGCCATGGTGGAGGAGGGCGTAATCGGATAGATTGCAACCACTTCGGAGAAGCGGTAGGCCACGGAGGCGGCTGCTTCGTTGCCGTCGAAGATTGCTGTTTTTAGAGGTGCGCTCATGAGTCTCCTCGCTGGGGTTGGCCGCGGACGAGTGCGAATTCGCCCGAAACCACTACAGGAAAAGTCTGCACTCCGGTGCGGACTCGCGGCTGTGACAGGGAACACAACTGTGCGAGGATGAAAGAAGCAGCCAATGGCTGGCCGAGAGCAGCGAGTGGGGTGCAGGGAGTGGCGAGTGGCGTGTGATTGCGATCACCGAGGGGTGTGTTCGGCGGCGCGTAGCCTCGCAGGAGTTACGGCAGTTTGCCGGAGATTGGATCGATGACAGCGGAGCATCCGTGGCTCACGGTGGTGGGGCTTTTGATCGGCGCAGTGGCGTTTGGGTTTACGCCGCTGGCGCTGGCGTGGCTGTGGGCGCGGGCGTTTTCGCCCAACAAGCCGGGCCGCGAGAAGAACGCGACCTATGAATGCGGGCTGGAGTCGAAGGGGGATGCCTGGATCCAGTTCGGCGCGTCCTATTATCTGTACGCCATTGTTTTTCTGGTTTTCGATGTGGAGGCGGTGTTTCTGCTGCCGTTTGCGGTGGCGTTTACGGGGCTGACGGTGGGCGCCTGCATCGCCATGCTGGTGTTTCTGTTGCTGTTGGTCGAGGGGTTGATTTGGGCGTGCCAGAAGGGCGTGCTGACGTGGGCGTGAAAAGACAGAGTTTGGAGTTTAGGGATTAGGGGAGTGGAATGGCGGACGATCTTAAAGAGCTGAAGATCGAGCTGAGTAAAAACGGAATCTTCACCACCACGCTCGAAGAGCTGTACAACTGGGGGCGGAAGAACTCCGTGTGGCCACTGACGTTTGGGCTGGCGTGCTGCGCGATCGAGATGATCGCGACCACCATGGCGCGCTACGACCTGGCGCGATTTGGGGCGGAGGTGTTCCGGCCGTCGCCGCGCCAGGCGGACCTGATTATTGTGTCCGGTACGGTGACAAAAAAGATGGCGCCGCAGGTGGTGCGGCTCTACAACCAGATGCCGGAGCCGAAGTACGTGATCGCCATGGGCGCTTGCGCCATTTCCGGCGGGCCGTTTCGTGACGGCTACAACGTGCTGCGGGGGATCGATCGCTATATTCCGGTCGACGTGCATATTCCTGGGTGCCCGCCGCGTCCCGAAGCGCTGATGCACGCCTTCATGACGTTGCAGAAGAAAATTGACGAGCAGGCGCTGAGTGGACCGCATCGGCCGCGGTTTCTGCAAAAGGGCTTGCCGAGTGAATTTCCGGTGCCGGCGTTTGGCGAGCACGGGCTGGAGCCGGCGCAGAATGACGAGGTCTTCCTCGCCGAGCAGGGGAATCCTTTAAAGGTTATTCAATGACGCCACTTCCCTCCCCTGAACAAATCAAGACACTGATCGAAGCTAGCGTGCCGGGCGCGAGCGTGACGGTGATCGCGAATGGCAGCCCCTCGGCGCAGCACTCCTTGCTGTTGGATCACGAGCATGCGCGGGCGGTGGCGGAGTTCCTGCGGGATCATGCGGAGTTGAAGCTGGACTTCTGCTCGCTGGTGACCGGCGTCGACTGGCCGGACACGGAGACGACAGAAAAAGTGAAGGTGAAGAAAAGGGTCGCGGGTCCCGATGGCGTCGAGACCGAGCAGGAGGTCGAAGAGACGCGGAAGACGAAGGTGCCGGGGTATCTCGAAGCCGTCTATCACCTGTTTTCAATGGAGAAAAAGCACGGGCCGGTGGTGCTGCGGATGCGGACCGTGAATCGCGTGGACAACCTGCTGCTGCCCTCGCTGACGCCCGTATGGCGGAGCGCAGAGTTTCAGGAGCGCGAGGCGTTCGACCTCTACGGGATCGTGTTCGACGACCATCCGGACCTGCGGCGCATCTTGATGTGGGAGGGTTTCGTCGATCACCCAATGCGGAAGGATTATGTGCCCCCGGACGATGACATTCTGATCACCGGGGTGAGGCCGTGAGCGGGCACGTGGTGGACGTGGAACCGATCGCCGGGCCAGGCGAAATTCTGGAAGTCTCGATGGGGCCGCATCACCCGTCGACGCACGGGGTGTTTCGCATGGACGTGCGGCTCGACGGCGAGCGCGTGGTGCGGCTCAAGCCGGTGTTTGGCTACCTGCACCGCAACCACGAGAAGATTGCCGAGAAGGGCGCATATCTCTCGGCGATTCCCTACACCGACCGCCTCGACTACCTGTGCTCGATGACGAACAACTGGGGCTACGTGCTGGCGGTGGAGAAGCTGGCCGGGATCGCGGTGCCGGAGCGCGCGGAATATATCCGCGTCATCGTCGCGGAGCTGACGCGGTTTCAGAATCACGCGGGGCTGGTGGGTTTTCTGCTGCAGGATATGGGCGCGAGCGGCACGCCGCTGATGTACGCGTTCCGCGAGCGGGAAAAGATTCTGGATCTGTTCGAGTCGCTGAGCGGCGCGCGCATGATGTGCAACTACATGCGCTTTGGCGGCCTGCGCGTGGATTGCTCGGCGGAGTGGCTGGACGAGGTGCGGCACCTCGTGGGCAGGCTGCCGCAGTTTTTAGATGAGTACGAAAACCTGCTGCGGACCAACGAGATTCTGATGGCGCGCACCCAGGGGACGGGCGTACTGCCGCGGGAGCTGGCCATCAACGCAGGAGTGACTGGGCCGATGCTGCGCGCGAGCGGCGTGAATTACGACATCCGCAAGGTGGACCACTACGGGATCTACGACCGGTTCAGTTTCCGCGTGCCGCTGGGCGAGCACGGCGACGTCTACGACCGCTACATGATGCGGATCCTTGAAATGCGGGAGTCGTTGAAGATTCTGGAGCAGGCGCTGCGCGATATTCCCGCTGGAGCGATCATCGACCCGAAGGTGCGGCTGCGCGGGCTGCGGCCGAAAGCGGGCGAGGCGTATGGGCGGATCGAGTCACCCAAGGGTGAGCTGGGATTTTTCCTGATCAGCGACGGCACGGGGAATCCGTATCGATATCGAGTGCGGCCGCCGAGCATGATCAATCTGACGATTCTCGAAGACATGTGCCTGGGCGAAAACATCGCGGACACGGTGATTATTCTGGGCAGCGTGGATATTGTGCTGGGAGAAGTGGACAGGTGAGACGAGTTCTCAGTGATCGGTGGTCAGTGATCATCGGCCAGAAGACTGAGACCTGCAACTGAGAACTAAGAACTGATAACGGGGATTGTGAACTGAGGACTGGTTTTCATGCTGGGTGAAGGGATCATTCAGGGGTTGGTCGAGACGGCGCGCAACTTCTTCGGCAGCTATGTCGAGAAGGATCGGCTGACGACGGTGCAGTATCCGGAGGAGCGGATCAAGCTGCCGGAGGCTTCTCGGAATTTTCCGTTTCTGCTGTATGACGGGACGGATCCGGAGGCGGGGCTGCGCTGCGTGGCGTGCCAGATTTGCGAGAAGGAGTGCCCGCCGCGGTGCATTCACATTGAGAAAAGCAAGGACAAGAAACCGGATTTCGTGGGAAAGCAACAAGCGTATCCCGCGGTCTTCGACATTGACGTGGCCGTGTGCATGAGCTGCCAGATTTGTGTCGAGGTCTGCCCCTTCGATGCGATCCGCATGGACAAGGTCTATGAGCTGAGCACCAGCGACCGGTTTGGCGGGTTGCTGTGGACGAAGGAGCAGCTGTCGAAGCCCAACGAGTACTACCAGAAGATTCATCCGATAGAAGCCGCAGAGACCGATGAGCACCGCGAGAAGGAACTGGCTGAGGCCAGGGCCAAGGCTGCGGCAGCGGCGGCGAAAGCGGCGCAGGCTGAGCAGCCTGCCACGGTGACTCCGCAATGATCTCCGCCGGCGCAGTCGATCAGGTCTTCGTCACGCTGAAGGACTGGATCGTGATGCGCACACCCGCGCCGCTGCAGACGCTGGTGTCGATCGTGATTGAAGTCGCGACGATCATTGTCGTGTTTGCCGCGTTGTTCGCCCTGACCACGGTTTTCGAGCGCAAGGGCCTGGGGCGGATGCAGAACCGCTACGGGCCGAACCGCGTGGGCCCGTTCGGTCTGTTTCAGCCGCTGGCCGACGCGTTGAAATCGCTCACCAAGGAAGACGTCGTGCCGCGTGCGGCGGATCATGTGGTGCACTACCTGGCGCCGCTGGTGCTGGTGGGCGTCGTTTTCCTGAGCTACGCGGTGTTGCCGGTGGGGCGCAACATGACGGCGGTGAACCTCGATGCGGGTGTGCTCTACTTCTTCGCTGTGGGCGCGGCGACCGAGCTGGCCGTCTTCATGGCCGGATGGTCGAGCCACAACAAATATTCCCTGCTCGGCGCGATGCGCGCGATCGCGCAGATGGTGAGCTATGAGATTCCGCTGATCCTGTCGTCCGTCGCGGTCATCATGATTGCCGGCACGCTGTCGACGGTGAAGATCGTCGAGCAGCAGGCGCGCACTTCGCACGGGCTGGCGCACTGGTACGTGTTCACGCCGTGGGGGCTGGCGGGATTCATCCTGTTTATGATCGCGGCCACGGCGGAAACGAATCGCAGTCCGTTCGATCTGCCGGAAGGCGAGTCGGAGATTATCGCCGGCTATTTCATCGAGTATTCCGGCTTCAAGTTCGCGCTGTTCTTCCTGGCCGAATATCTGGAGATGTTTGCGGTGAGCGGGCTGGGGATCACGCTGTTTCTGGGTGGATGGTCGTCGCCGGTGAGTTTTCTGGCCTGGATTCCTTCATGGATCTGGTTCTTCGGCAAGCTGCTGGCGCTCATCTTCGCGTTCATCTGGGTGCGCGGCACGGTGCCGCGCCTGCGCATGGATCAGCTGATGAACTTCGCGTGGAAATTCATGCTGCCCATGACCCTGGTGGTGATCCTTTCCGCGGGCCTCTGGCACTTTCTCACCTTCTCCGTGGTGGGGCCGAAGCCGCTGGGCGGTGTGATACGCTGGCTGGTCTGTGCACTGGTAATTTTGGCGCCGTACATAACGCTGGCGCGCGCGCTGGAGCGCGGCCGGAGGATCGAGAAGAGAGTCTATCGCTACGCGGAATAGCCGGTCTCGACCGCGGCGAACCAGATTAATAGTGATCAGAGTCACAGTCGCTCCCGGCGCGACTATGCAATCGTGGTCCGAAGCGCGCGAACGTCAACGCACCGGAATTTTGTACGCATGGGGATGACGCTGCCTTTCCTGATTCTCGCGATCATGACGCTGGCCGGAGGTGTGGCCGCCATGACGATGCGCCGCCTGGTGCACTGCGCCCTGGCGCTTGTGGTTTCGTTTGCCGGACTCGCCGCCCTTTACCTGAATCTTGGAGCCGAATTCGCGGGCCTGGCGCAGCTGCTGGTCTACGTGGGCGCAATCGCCATCCTTATAGTATTTGCGATCCTGCTGACGCGCGGCGGCGAGGGCGAGCCGGAGGGCGCGTTTTCGCCGGCCGGAATTGCGGGTGCTGTGGTGGCTCTCGCCGTCTTCGCGGTGCTGGCCTGGGCCATAACCACGAGCAGCGTGGCGCGGGCGGGTGTGGCTGTAGCGGCGCCGCAAACCTCGATGCGCGACATTGGCTTCGCCCTGATGCAGCGCTACGTTCTGCCCCTGGAAGTGATCGCGCTGATGCTGACGGCGGCGATGATCGGCGCAGTGATCCTGGCGCTGCGGGAGAAACGCCATGAGCCGGGGGCGGACTCCGGCGCCGCGCAGAAACAGGGGTTGCGCGCCTGATGACTCCCCTCGCTGATTGTCTGCTGGTTTCCGCGTTGCTGTTCTCGGTCGGACTGGCCGGCGCGCTGACGCGGCGCAGCGCGATCCTCGTGCTGGCCGGGATTGAGCTGATGCTCAACGCTGCGAATCTCAACTTCATCGCGTTCTGGCGGTTCGGGCCGCACCCTGAATTCCTCACCGGGCTCATCTTTGTCATCTTTTCGATTGCGGTGGCCGCGGCCGAAGCTGCTGTTGGCCTGGCGCTGATCCTGGCCATCTATCGGCACGCGCGCACTTCCGACGTGAGCGAGATTACGGAGATGAAGGGATGATGCGGCCCGAAAGCATGCCCTGGATCGTTCGCAACCTCTGGCTGATTCCGGCGCTCCCGATGCTGGCGGCGGGGGCGAGCGCACTGCTCAAGCGGCAACAGCGGCGTGTGTCGGCCGGGCTGGCCATTGGGTCGATGGGCATTTCGCTGGTGCTGTCGCTGATGGCCTTTGCACAGGCGCTCGCGGACCCGGCACGCCGCGTGGTCACGTTCAACTGGATGCAGTTTGGCGATCAGTGGGTGCAGTTGGGGTGGCTCCTGGATCCGCTCGCCGCGGTCATGCTGGTAATGGTCAGCTTCGTGGGCCTGCTCATCTTCATTTACAGCCTTGGCTACATGGCCCACGACGACAACTTCACGCGCTTCTTCTGCTTCCTGTCGCTGTTTGCCGGTGCGATGCTGGGCGTGGTGATCGCAAACAGCCTGTTGCTGTTGTTTATGTGCTGGGAAGTCGTCGGGCTGACGTCGTATCTGCTCATCGGGTTCTGGTTTCAGCGGCCCGCTGCTGCGGCGGCTGCGAAGAAGGCGTTCATCACCACGCGCGTCGGCGACCTGGGCTTGCTGATCGGGATGGTTTGGCTCTACGCGCAGACGGGTACGCTGCTGTTCTACAACCAGGGCGCAGGATGCCTCGAGCAGACTGCAGTTAACGCGATGGCGGCGCACCTGACGGTGGCGGGGATGGCGGTTTCGACCGCGATCGGCCTGCTGATTTTCTGCGGAGCCGCCGGCAAGTCGGGGCAGGTGCCGCTCCATGTGTGGCTGCCGGATGCGATGGAAGGCCCGACGCCGGTGAGCGCGCTGATCCACGCGGCAACCATGGTAGCGGCGGGCGTGTATCTGGTAGCTCGTGTGTATCCGCTGATGGACCCGAATGCGCGCGAGGTGGTGGCGTGGGTGGGCGCGATCACGGCGATCTTTGCCGCGTGCATCGCGGTCGCGCAGAACGACATTAAACGAATCCTCGCCTACTCAACCGTGTCGCAGCTCGGCTACATGATGCTCGGCCTCGGCGTGGGCGGCGTCGCGGTGGGGATGTTCCACCTCATCACGCACGCGTTTTTCAAAGCGCTGTTGTTCCTGGGCGCGGGCTCGGTCATTCACGGCTGCACCGAGGATCAGGACATCCGCAACATGGGCGGACTGCGCCGTTTTATGCCGGTCACGTTTGCGACCTATGCCTGCGGCATGCTGGCGCTGTGCGGGTTTCCGCTGTTTGCCGGATTCTGGAGCAAAGACGCGATTCTGCACGCAGCGCATGGATGGGGCGTTTCCCAGGGGCCGTTTTATCTGGGCGCGGTGGGCGCGCTGCTGACCGCGTTCTATATGACGCGCCAGATGTACTACGTGTTCCTGGGGCAACGGCGGCTCGCCGAAGCGACTGTTTCGCCCGCTGCTGTAGCCGCCCATGAAATTCCAGCAGAGCAGTTGGAGCCGGTGGTCTCCGCGCACACCGGAGAAATATGCATCATCGAGCATCCGCATGAAAGCCCCGCCGTAATGACGCAGCCGCTGGTGGTGCTGGCGGTGTTTGCCGTGTTGCTGGGATTTGTGGGCACGCCGGCGTGGCCGTGGTTCCAGAGCTTCCTCGCCGGCGAGCGCACGGGTTTGGATTTTGGGCGCTTCGGCGAGGCCGGCTTGTTGCCGCTGATGGTTATTTCGTCGCTGATCGTTTTTGCGGGGCTGGGTTTGGGCTGGTGGTTCTACGGGCGCAAGCCAATCCTGCACGCGACCGATCCCGATGCGCTCGAAAAGATTCAGCCGGGAGTGTTCCACGCCCTCGCAAACCGGCTCTATGTGGATGAACTGTACGACATGACGGTGATCGCGCTGACCCGTTTCTGCTCCGGATTCGCGGCGTGGCTCGATCGCTGGATTTTTGGCGGCGTGGTACGGCTGATCGCGTGGATGGTGACGGGCGTGGGCTGGCTCGACGCCGGCGTCGACAAATTTGTGGTCAACGGCGGCTTCGATGAGGGCTGCCGCGACGTGGCGCGCGGCGGGCGGCTCTTGTCCCACTTCCAGAATGGGCGTGTGCAGAATTATCTCCGCGTGATTGCCGTCGCGCTGGTGGTGCTCGCAGCGATTCTGCTATGGGGGCGCCGAGGATGATCACGCTCCTCACGCTGCTTCCGATTTTCGGCGGCCTGCTGGTGCTGGCGTTTGCGCGTTCGCGCGATCTTGCCAAGGCGATCGGGGTCGTGTTCGCCACAGGTGCTCTCGCCCTTGCCGTGATGTTCTGCTTCGGACTCGATCCCGCGACCCCCGGGATGCAGTTTGAAGAGCACCATGCATGGGCGCCTTCGCTCGGCATGGCCTACCACGTGGGCGTGGACGGCCTCGGCGTGCTCATGCTGGCGCTGTCGGCGCTGGTAGTACTCATGTCGCTCTTTGCTTCGTGGAATAACGAGAAGCTCGGAGCGGTCTATACCGCGCTTGTTCTGTTTCTCGAAGCTGGCCTTTTCGGCACGTTTACCGCGCTGAACTTCATCCATTGGTTTATCTATTGGGAACTGAGTCTCATCCCCGCATTTTTCCTGGTGCGCATCTGGGGAGGCCGGGGGCGCGCCAAGGCGGCGAATCAATTTTTCCTCTACACCATGGTCGGCAGCATGGCGCTGTTGCTGGCGTTTTTGGCTCTCTTTCTGGCGACGGGGCGCTTCGATTTTATTGACCTCGCGCAGCTGGCGCAGTCGGGCCAACTGACCACGGCGCTTGCGCAGAATCTGCACTGGAGGAATCCGGAGCACCTGGCGATGCTGCTCTTCTGGGCGACGTTTCTGGGATTCGCGGTGAAGACGCCGGTGGTGCCCTTCCACACCTGGCTGCCGGCGACATACGCCGAAGCGTCGAGTGAGACAACGATGCTGCTGACGGGCGCGATGTCGAAAATGGGCGTGTACGGCTTCCTGCGGATTTTGCTGCCGATTTTTCCGCAGCAGATGCAGCGCGCGGAAAAGCCGCTATTGTGGCTGGCCGTCGCGACGATCGTGCTGCCGGCGTTTGCCGCGTGGGCGCAGAAAGATCTGAAGCGGACCTTCGCATACTCGTCGATCAACCACCTCGGCTACTGCGTGCTCGGCGTGTGCGTCGCCGCGAAGTTCACCGGCGCGGATACGGGTCTGGCTGCGGAAAAGGCAGCAGCACTGACCGGCGTGCTGCTGCAGATGTTCAGCCACGGCCTGACAGCGGCAGCACTGTTTTGGTTGATCGCGCTGTTGGAGCGGCGCAGCGGCGGCGTGCGCGGCATTGAGGACTTCGGTGGACTGCGGCGCGTGATCCCGGTGTTCTCCGGCTTGATGGGGATTGCGATCTTCGCCTCGCTGGGGCTGCCGGGGCTGAATGGATTCCCCGCGGAGTTCCTCATCTTTAAGGGGTCGTTCCCGCTCGCGCCTTGGGCTACGTCGATCTCCGTGCTGGGGCTGCTGATGACGGCGGTGTTTTTGCTGACCGTGATCCAGAAGATGTTCTCCGGCCCGGTGAATCCCAGGTGGGAGGGGATGCGCGACCTGACCACGACCGAGCGGCTCGCGGTGTTGCCGGCGATTGCGCTGATGTTCGTGCTCGGGCTCTATCCGCAACTGATCACGGGCCTGGTGCACAGCGCCGTGACGCAGTGGGTGATGGGGGCGCGCTTCTGATGCTCGCGTGGACGATTTACGCCTCGTTCATCGGCGCGCTGGCCGCGCGGCTGAGCCCGTCGAAAAGCCTCGCTCGCTGGATTGCGCTGCTAACGGCGCTCGTTGGGCTGGGGATTGGGCTGACGACGCTGCGGCACTGGCAGCCGGGCGAGTTTCTTCCGGTTGCACACGTCACGTGGGTTCCACAACTCGGACTCTCGTATTACCTGGCGGCGGACGGGATCAGCCTGACCCTGGTCCTGCTGACGGGAATCGCGGCCACAGCAGGAATTTTGTTTTCGTGGAACATCGAGAAGCGCACGCAGGAGTTTTTTGCGTTTTACCTGGTGCTGATCGGCGGCGTCTACGGGGTATTTCTCAGCTTCGATCTGGTTCTGCTGTTTGTGTTTTATGAAATTGCAATTATCCCGAAATATTTCCTGATCGCGATCTGGGGATCGGTGCCCCACGACGCCACCGGCGAAAACGCCGGATCGCAGCGCGAATACGCGGCGATGAAGCTGGCGCTGTATTCGTTTGCCGGCAGCGCGCTGGTGCTGGCCGGGATGGTGGCCGCCTGGGTCGCGTCCGGCGGCCACAGCATGAGCTTCGACGCGCTTACCGGCGCGCACTTCTCAACGCACCTGCAGATGGGGCTATTCCCGCTGGTGTTTCTGGGGTTCGCGGTGCTGGCGGGCATGTGGCCGTTCCACACCTGGGCGCCCACCGGCCACGCGGCCGCACCGACAGCGGCTTCGATGCTGCTCGCGGGCGTGGTGATGAAGCTGGGCGCGTATGGCTGCCTGCGCGTCGCGATGATGCTCTTCCCTGCCGGAATGGATCCGTGGGGATTCCACGTGCTGGGGTTTGGATCGTGGCGCGATGTGTTTGCCGTGCTGGCGTTGATCGGGATCGTCTCCGGAGCGAGCGTGGCGCTGGTGCAGCGCGACTTCAAGTTTGTCATCGGCTATTCGAGCGTCAGTCACATGGGGTTTGTACTGCTGGGGCTGATGACCCTGACGCAGATCGGCCTCGACGGCGCGGTGCTGCAGATGTTCTCGCACGGAGTGATTGCGGGCCTGCTCTTCGCCGTGGTCGGGCGCATGGTCTACGACCGCACGCACACGCGCGATCTGAACGCGCTGGGACCCATGCGGCTGGCACACGCGATTCCGTTTGCTGCGGTGACGTTCATCCTGGCGGGGATGGCGTCGATTGGGCTGCCGGGATTCAGCGGCTTCGTTGCGGAATTTCAGATCCTGATCGGGACGTGGCGGGTATTTGCGTGGATGATCATCGTCGCCGGCGTGGGAATTCTGATCGGGATCGCGTTCACATGGCGCGCGCTGACGAAGGCGTTCTTTGGCGAGCCGACGCCGGGCGCTGCAGAACATGCGCTGCCGCCGATCACCATGCCTGAAAAGCTGGGCGCGCTGCTGCTGCTGGCATGCACGCTGGTGGTGGGGCTCTATCCGCGGATTCTGACGGATCTGATCCTGCCCACTCTGAATTCGCCGCTCTTCGAGGGTCTGCGGAAGGGGGCGTGGCGATGAGCGTCGTGAGCTATTTCGATCTGCTGCGCTTCACGCTGCCGGAAATTGCGGTGATGGTGGCGGGGCTGCTCGCGCTCACGCTGGATTTGACAGTCCTGCGGCAGTCGGCAACGAAGATGCGTTTTGGAGTCGCGGCGCTGATCGGCTGCGCGGGATGCCTGCTCGCGATGTACGGGCTGACGCGCGTCGCTGCGCAATACAGTTTGCCCGACGGCATGTTTGTGATGACACCGCTCACCCGGCTGGTGCAGATCGCGCTGCTGGCGTTTACGATTCTCACCGTGCTGCTGTCCACTTCGACGCGAGTGATCGGCCATATCGGCGAATACATCGCGCTGATCCTCTTTGCGACGGTGGCGATGATGTTCCTGGTCGCGACGCAGAACCTGCTGCTCATTTTTGTCGCACTGGAATTCCTGAGCCTGTCGCTCTACATCCTCACCGGATTCGATAAGGACAGCCGGCAATCGGCGGAAGCGGCGCTCAAATATTTCCTGTTTGGTGGAATGTCGGCGGGATTTCTGCTGTTTGGCTTGAGCCTGCTGTACGGGCTGTCGGGGTCGATCGAATTGCCGCAGATTGCAGCGGCAGTCAGCGGTCCGGCGCTCGATCCCCTGCTGCTGGTCGCGATTGTGATGGTGGCGATTGGCTTCGGATTCAAAGTCGCCGCGGCGCCGTTCCATCTTTGGGCGCCGGATGCATACCAGGGCGCGCCGACGGTCAGCGCGGGATTCATCGCGTCGAGTTCCAAAGTCGCCAGCTTCTTTATTTTTGGCCAGGTCGTCACGCTGGGCCTGGCGTCGGCGATGGGACGCGGGGCGTTGCGCGGATACCAGCCGGGCTGGGTTCCCGTGCTGTGCGTAATCGCAGCCCTGTCGATGGTGGTGGGCAATCTTGCGGCGATTGCACAGACCAGCGTGCGGCGTTTGCTCGCCTACTCGGCCATCGGCCACGCGGGCTACATGCTGCTGGGGCTCATCGCGCACAGCCCACGGGGAACCAGCGCGCTGCTCTATTACGTAATCACCTATGCGCTGGCCGCGCTGGGAGCTTTTGGCGTCCTCGGCGTGCTGGAGTCAGCACGCATCGACCGCATCGCGGATCTCGCGGGGCTGTATCGGCGCGCGCCGGGGCTCTCGTTTTGCATGCTGATTTTTCTGTTGTCGCTCGCCGGGATTCCACCGCTGGCCGGCTTCTTCGGCAAGTTTTATATCTTCGCGGCCGCGCTTGAAGCTGAACCGCATCTCGGCCTGCTGTGGCTGGTGCTGCTGGCGGTGGTGATGAGCGCGGTTTCGCTCTACTACTATCTGCGCGTGCTCAAGCAGGTCTACGTGACGGACGCCGCGCCGGACGCGAGCCCGATCCAGACACCGCTGGTCACGAGGCTGGTCCTGTGGGCACTCGCCGGCCTGGTAGTGCTGCTGGGCTGCGCGCCGAGTTTACTGCTGAATCGAATCGGATCGTAGGTCCCGAAATCCTCAGACCGCGTGGGGTTTCTGCGCATACATCGCGCTGTCCGCCACGCGCTTCAGCTCGTCCTTCGTGAGCCCGTCTTCCGGATAAATCGCGTAGCCGATGCTGGCCGACCCGCGGATGGTGTGCGAATCAATCTGGAAGGGTGAGTCGAAGCAATGCATCAGGCGCTGGGTGATCTCTTCGAGTTCGTTCCGGCTGCGCACCACCGGAATGAGCGCGATAAATTCGTCGCCGCCCACGCGCGCCAGCGTATCCATGCCGCGCAGCTTCTCTGAGAATCGCTCCGCCACCTGCTGCAGGTAGAGGTCGCCCACCCGGTGACCGAAGAAGTCGTTCACCTGCTTGAACTGGTCGAGATCGATGTAGACCAGGGCGAAATGGGTTTGACTGCGTCGCGCATGGGCCAGAGCCTCGTCCAGGCGGCTTTCAAGCAGGAAGCGGTTGGCCGCATTGGTGAGCTGGTCGTACTGCGAGCGATGAATTAGAGTCTCGTAGAGGCGGCGATTGTCGATGGCCAGGGCGGCCAGGCTCGCGCCCATTTCCAGCGCCTCGCCTGCCTGCTCCTGGTACGCCTCGACGCCTGAAACCACCAGCGATCCCAGCCGCTCGCCCGCGCCGGAATAAATTCCGCGCCGCACTGCGCGGTCCGCGTCCTCGGCGGTCGTCGCTTCCCCCACCACCGTGCCATTGGCCAGTTCGCACCAGCAGGAGCGCTCTTCCAGCTGCGTACTGATCAGGCGGAGGATCATCAGCAGCACTTCGTCGAGATTCAGCATGCTGTTGATGGCTTCCAGCACCCGGCCGCGCTCCTTCTCAAGAAACGCGATGCGCCGTTCGCGGGCTGCTTCCGATTCCATGGTGAGGCGAATCTGCTCCGTCTGCTTGCGTACCTTGCGCTGCAGAATCACAGCCCAGATGAACGCCGTCACCATCAGCAACAGCAAAGCGGCGCTCAAATACAGCAGGTGGCGCACGGTCCACCACGGCGGAGCGATCAGCACAGCAACGTCCTGGGGCGAGCGCATCTGCAAATCGAACCAGCGCTCGGTATTCCATGGGCCCCCGGCGTGAACGACACAAACGCCAGTGATGCGCACCGTGCTGCCAATTACGTAGCTGGGAAGCGCGATTTCATCGACGGCGCGGTCCCAAACGGTGCGCGGGAGAATCGCCGAGAAAACATGGCTGCCGGTTTCAATGACCAGCGTGTCCTGATGACGCTCGTGGACCTCTGCCTTGAGGACGCCTTCCATGGAAACCAGTTCAAAGGGGTAATGCCCGGCCAGGGCGTCGGTCCAGCGCACCGGGGCGGGCTCGATCATCTTTGTGATCGGAGTGGGCAGCACGCTGCCGTCCCGCAGCACCTCAGAATATTCCGACGGATCGGGAAACCCCACCACATCCACCACCTGCCCCATGTGCAGCGGCGACTGCTCGAAGGAATGGACCAGAACCGCCTGGCCATCCGGCGTCTGCAGCACCAGTTCCAAACCGGGCTGGTAGAGCGTGAGACTGCCACGCACGTGCACGCGCGGGCTCTGGTCACGAGCGGAATAGCCCGACATGATGCGGTCAATGCTGGTCAGAGGCAATTTCGCCGGATCGCTCTCCGCGGGCTCGAGCACTGTCATGTGCTGCGCGCTGCTCACCCACAACTCCGCGCCCGTTTGCCGAAACGCCCCGTCGAAAATACCTCCCGCCACCCCGTCGAGCCTGACCTGCGAATCGAGCAGAGCCATCGGGTCCACGCGACCCGCATCCTCCATGTGGACGCGGAGAGTGCCGCCGTCGGTCTGCACGTCCATGATCAGATACCGCCGCCGCGCGACCTCGGCTGTGCCGCTCGGTGCATCCGCCGACTGGACCGTAGCCGATCGCACCGTGCCGAGCAGGCTCACATACGTGGCATCGTGCGTGCTGTGCATCAGATCGCGCCAGGTCACGGGAACGGGCGTCGGCATTGCCCCCGCGCGCTCGAACCGGATCTGGCTGGCCTGGAGATTGACCGCAAAGTTCGGCCCCATCGTCGTTCCCGTGATCACCGCCACATCGCCTGCTCGCAGCGCCGGGGCGTGCGGCGGCGCCACGACGTAGATGCCCCCCGTGGCGTCCTGCACAAAGACAATCCCGTCGCCGGGTTCGTAATACGTCAGGGTCGCGTGGAGTTCGACAGGCTGGCCGTGGGTCGCAGCGGAAGCCGACAGGGCGCGAATCTGCGCGACCGTGGTGAGAGTGCGCGCCGAGGGCGCGGAGGCTGAACCGAGGGCGGAGGAGGGCGTCTGCGCGGAGAGAGCTGTCCCCAGACACACGACGAGCAGGCCGGGGGCCAGAGAGGATGGACTGAACTTCCGCAACCTATGGCACCTCCTCCGGGTGCCAATCTCAGAATGCGCCTCAAAGTCGCAGGCGTCTCTAGCATCTTTAGGGTAGAAAGAGGTTGCGAACGTGGCGCTTAGTTACTTTAGTTTTAAGGATTTACATCGGTCTTGTAGTTTATCCAGACAACCCCGGCAGCCGCCAGATCGCAGGCCGCAACGCCCAGGGATTTGAAGACGACGCGACCGGTCGGGAGGGGGCGTTTTTCGGCGAGAATTTCACCGATTTCGGAGTAGACGGGCTGCCTGGAACCGATGATGTCGCCGGACTCGCGGAGGGCTGCTTCTCGCGATTCGACGACGATGGAGGCGTTCATCGCGGTGTCATCGAGCTCGCGGCGATCCGGAGTGACGACGGCGACCGCACAGGTAAACGTAGCGGGACCGAGCCACTCGCCACGGAACAGCGGCTCGCGGGTGCTCGAGACGCCAAGCACAACATCGGCGCCACGGACGGCGGCTTCGGGCGTTTCGACGGCGGTGAGGCCAAATTCTGAGGCAAAGGCGCGGGCGTGCTCTGGAGTGCGGCTCCACACGCGCACGTCGCGAAAATCCCGCACGAGACGCAAGGCAAGCAAATGCGAGCGAGCCTGAACACCGCTGCCGAGAATCGCCAGGGTTCGAGCATTGCGTGGAGCAAACAGGCGCGTCGCAACAGCGGATACAGCCGCGGTCCGCATTTCCGTGATCAGCCGTCCATCCATAGCAACCAGCGGCTCGCCCGTTTTCGCCGACAAAAGCTGGATCACCGCCTGATGCGTGGGGAGGTCGACGTTGCGCTCATAGAAGGTGACGAGCTTCACGCCCATCAGCTCGCCTTCGATCGCCGGCATCAGCGCGAAGAACCCCTCGTGCTCGGCGATGCGCAGGATGGTCCGCACCGGCTGCTGCGTTTTGCCCAGCGAAAGACTGATCAGAGCCTGCTCCACAGCGGGGATCAGGGCTTCGTACGTCAGCAGCGATCGGACTTTTTCTTCGTCGAGATATTCCATGCTAAAGCGAAACCCTCCAAAACTAAACCGCTACATCAGGCTGACAGGATCGACATCGATGATGAGATTCGCCCGGGGAATGCCCGCCTCTTCCGCATGCGCCAGCATCGCCCGCAGCGCCTGTTGCAGAGCGCGGCGGGATTCCCCCTTCATAACAAGGTGGAAGCGATACGTCCGTTTGATTTTTGCAATAGGCGCGGTCGCGGGCCCGAGAACGCGCACGTGCCGCAGCGTGGTGTGCGCGCACCAGCGGCCCAGCGCTGCTGCCCATCCAGCCGCTTCTTCCAGACGCTGGCTCTGCAGCAAGACGTTGGCGAGCGCAGCGTAGGGAGGGTAGTGCATAGCACGGCGAAAACGCAGCTCGCGCTCCACGAAGCCGGCAAAATCATGCGCGGCGGCACACTGGATCGCGTAGTGTTCCGGATGGTACGTCTGCACGATCACCTGGCCAGGCAATTCGCCCCGCCCGGCACGCCCGGAAACCTGCGTGAGCAACTGGAAAACGCGCTCCGCGGCGCGAAAATCCGGCAGCCCCAGCGCATAGTCGCAGCCCACAACGCCGACCAGAGTCACGCCGTGCACGTCGTGGCCTTTGGCGATCATCTGCGTACCGACCAGCAGGTTGATCTCCCCCGTATGCAGACGGACCAGCAGCCGCTCCATGTCACCCCGGCCGCGCACGGTGTCGCGATCCATGCGTCCGATACGCGCGCCAGGAAAGATTTCCTGCAGACGCTCTTCGCCCTGCTGTGATCCCGCGCCCAGAAAATACAAATATTCGCTGTCACACGAGGGGCAGCGCCGGGGCACTGTCTTTTTGTAACCGCAGTAGTGACATTCCAAGCGCTGACCCGTTGCCTGGCCGTCGCCGGCGAGCGCCTTGTGATACGTGAGCGCGATGGAGCAGTTCTCGCACTCGAGCTTGACGCCGCACGCCCGGCAGATGACCACAAACGAGTACCCGCGGCGGTTGAGCAGGATCATCGCCTGTTCGCCGCGCTCCAGCGTCTCTTTGGTTTGCTCGATCAGCGCCCGCGAAAAGAGATGTTCCGCACCGGTTTCCTGGAATTCCTGGCGCATATCGACGAGACGCACTTCCGGCAGCGGGCGGTCCATCACCCGCTCGCGGATTTCGATCCGCTGGTACTTGCCGCTTGTTGCGTTGTGCCAGGTTTCAAGGGAAGGAGTCGCGGAGCCGAGAACCACGGCGGCTCCGGCCAGCTTAGCTCGCATCACAGCCACGTCGCGAGCGTGATAGCGCGGCATCGACTCCTGTTTGTAGCTCGAGTCCTGTTCCTCGTCGACGACGACCAGCCCCAGCTTCTCAACAGGCGCAAAAATTGCCGAACGCGTACCGACCACAACACGCGCTTCGCCCTTGCGGATGCGATGCCACTGCTCGCCGCGCTCTTCCGGCGTAAGCGCGGAGTGGAGCAGCGCAACTTCCGATCCAAAAGCATGGTGGAGTTGCGCCGCCATCGCCGGGGTCAGGCCAATTTCCGGAACCAGCAAAATCGCGGTGCGGCCGGCGTCCAGGGTGCGGCGCATTGCCGCGAGATACACCGCGGTCTTGCCCGATCCGGTGACCCCCTGCAACAGCAACGGGCGAAACTCGCTTGCCTCCACCGCTTCGGTGATCGTCCTCAGGGCCTCGTTCTGCGCGGCGTTCAGCTCGTGGTCCGGAGTCGCGAAGGCGTGCGGATGGGTGAGGTGGAAATCCGCGGGGCGTTCTTCGATGCGAACCAGCTCGCGTTTCACCAGCGTGGCAAGGGTTGACGCCGGAATTTCGAGACGACGCAGTTCCGCCACGGGAAGCTCGCCTGCAGCAGCGGCGAGTTCCGCCAGGATGGCCTGCTGATTATCGTTCAGCTTCGGTAGCCGCACGTCGTCCACGAGGACGGCATAGCGAACCGTGCGCCGCGCATCGCGCGATTCCGCCGCGGTTTCGCGGGCAATCCATTTTTTGCGCAGCATTCCCTGCAGCAGGCGCAGAGACGCGCCGGTGGTCGAGCGCAGTCGCGCAGCACGCACGGCTTCGCCCGATTCCAAAGCGTTGAGAACGGCGTATTCCTGATCTTGTTCCGCGGGTGAGAGGCGCGAGCGTCGCGACGAACCCCGCTCCGCGCCAGCAGCCAAAGCCTGTCTTCCCATTGCTGTAATGCGGTACAAAACCTGGCGGCGCACCTCGCTCATCAGGGGCAGCATGGAGCGCACAACTTCGCCGATGGGCGCGAGGTAATACTGCGCGATCCACTGCCCCAGTTCCATGAGCTGCGGCGATAGGACCGGCTCCTCATCAAGGATGGTCAGCAGCGGCTTGGCTTCCACAGGCGGCGGTTCATCATGCAGGCGCATCACAATGCCTGCAAGCTTTTCGTTGCGAAACGGGACCAGCACACGCGCACCCACGACGGGATGCGATTCGCCGATTGCATACGTGAAGACGCGGTCCAGCGGGACCGGCAAAGCGACATCGCAGAACTGGGGCATGGCCGTAGAGCCGAGAGTATCAGAGCCACTCCAGGTGGAAATTCGCGCGACACTGTAACGCCAGTGAGCCGGCGTTCACTAGTGAGAGATCACTCTACCTCCTCAACAGCCGGAGCCTGATCAGGTTCCGGCTTCTTTTTTTTTCACGCGCTCCGTCAAAGCGGATCCTGAATCCCCAGGGTCCTTCGTGAATCACATGAGGACACGGAGGAGTTCGATGGCATCGCAGAAGGTTGCATTCATCACGGGCGGGAATAAGGGCATTGGCTTTGAAACTGCTCGACAACTGGGGAAACAAGGCATCAAGGTTGTGATCGGATCGAGAGATCTGGCCAAAGGCAAGGCCGCGGTGGAAAAACTGAAGGCCGATGGTGTCGACGCGGAAGTGCTTCACTTCGACATCACGAAGGCAGCCGATTACAAAGACGCCTACCGGTATTTCGACAAAAACTACGGCCGGCTTGACATCCTCATCAACAACGCGGGCATTTCGAGGGAGAACTTCCAGGGCGGCAATAAGACGAGCGTCACGTCGGCGGAAGTGCTGCACGAAACCTTTGACACCAACTTCTTCGGCGCCATCCAGCTGACGCAGACGCTGCTGCCTCTGATTCGCAAGTCGCCGGCAGGACGCATCGTGAATCTCTCGAGCATTCTTGGATCGCTGACCCTGCACGCCGACCCCCAATCGCCGATCTACAACGCCAAGGCATTCGCCTACGACGCGTCGAAGTCCGCGCTGAATGCGTTCACGGTGCACCTGGCGCACGAACTGCGCGACACGAACATCAAAGTCAACTCCGCGCATCCCGGCTGGGTGAAGACCGATATGGGCACCGAGGCGGCGCCCATGGACATCGTTACCGGTGCGAAGACCAGCGTGAAGCTGGCCACCCTGCCCGACAACGGCCCGACCGGATCGTACGTTCATCTGGATCAGACGCTGCCGTGGTGACGGCCGCTGGCGGGAGTCAGCAGCCCAGCGTGAGACGGTTAGCGATGAAGCGGTTAGCGAGAGACGGTTAGCGAAGAGCTCTTAGCGAAGGCGCGAAGCAAGTCGCCCATCGCTGGACAGCTGGCGGTCTTTTCTTGCTAGTCGCTTTTCGCTAATCGCTCTTCGCTAACCGCTCTTTTGCTGGGCTTTCAGCCCCAGTTCTGCCATAGCAAGCTGCAGATCGGCCCACGCTTCCTTTTTCTGGCGGGGATCGCGCAACAGATAGGCGGGGTGATACGTCACGATGAGTTTCGACCCCCGCGCATGGTGAATGCGGCCGCGCAGCGCGGCGAGCGGGCTTTTGCCGCCCAGCAAATACGTGGCCGCGGTCGCGCCGAGCGCGACGATCACTTCCGGCTGGATCGCCTCAATCTGGCGAAAGAGAAACGGCGAACACGTGTTGGCCTCGTCCGGCTCGGGAACCCGATTCTGCGGCGGTCGGCACTTGACGATGTTCGCAATGTAAACCTGATCGCGGCGCAGGCCCATCGCGTTGATCATGTTGTTGAGAAGCTGTCCGGCGCGACCGACGAACGGCAAGCCCTGCGCGTCCTCATCCGCGCCTGGACCTTCGCCGACGAACATCAGCCGCGCGTTCGCGTCGCCGTCGCCGAAGACAATGGTGTGGCGGCCCTTGTGAAGGGCGCAGCGCGTGCACGCGCCCAGGTCGTCGCGAATCGCCTGCAAGGCGGCGGCGCGATCTTTGGGTGCGGTGAGAATGCTCGGCTCAATCAATCCTTGCGTGGGCTTCAGGGTCGTCTCCAGAGCGGGCGGGGCGGCCGCGGAATCTTCTTCTGTAACAGCGATTGGTTCATTTTTACTGCGCGCGGAATCGCGTCGGTAGAAATCGAAGACCCCCAGGTCGCGGAAGTATCCAATGCGCCCGCGAACGGCGGATTCGGTTTCAGGAGAGAGCCGGGTCGCCAAGCTTAGTCCCCCGACGCCATAGAGAGACCGGTATCGGACTCCGCCAGCAGCTGCGAAGGCCGACGCAGAGCGAGAATCTCGTCCAGAATGCGATCGGCGAGGTCGCGCTTCGTCATTTCCGGCAGCTCCATCGAGCGGTCGCGCGTAAGGAAGGTGACCGCGTTGCGATCCGAATCGAACCCCACGCCCTCGCGCGAAACATCGTTCAGCACAATCGCGTCGGCTCCCTTGCGCAGCAGCTTGTCGCGCCCATGCGCGAGCGCGTCTTCCGTTTCAGCGGCAAAGCCAATGATCAGCATCCCGGCGCGACGATGTTCGACGACCGCCGCCAGAATATCTTCCGTCGGCTCCAGTTCCAGAGTCAGCGGACCGCTGCGCCGCAGTTTCTGCCCTGCCTGCACGCGCGGGCGATAATCGGCGACGGCCGCGGCTTTGATCACCACGGTCGCCTGGTCCAGCCGCTCCAGCACCGCGCTGCGCATTTCCGCGGTGGTGATCACGGGAATCAGTTCAACATGGGCGGGAGGACGAAGCGCAGTAGGCGCCGAGACGAGGATCACCCGCGCGCCACGGCGCTGCGCTGCTTCCGCGAGAGCGTAACCCGTCTTGCCGCTCGATCGATTGCCAAGGAAACGCACTGGATCAAGAGCCTCGCGTGTTCCGCCGGCAGTGATCAGCACGGTTTCGCCGGCTAAATCGTTGCGGTGATGGAGCACATGCAGCACCATCTGCACGATGGCTTCGTTTTCCGCGAGGCGGCCCGCGCCGGTCATGCCGCACGCCAGGTAGCCGCTCTCTGGCTGCACGATGCGGACGTTACGGCTGACCAGCGTTTCCAGATTCGCCTGGGTGGCCGGATGCTGCCACATATTCACGTTCATCGCGGGCGCGACAATAACCGGCGCCGTGGTCGCCAGATACATCGTGGTCAGGAAATCGTCGGCGATCCCGTGGGCAAATTTGGCAAGAATGTCGGCGGTGGCCGGCGCAATGATCAGCGCGTCCGTGCTCTGCGCCGCGTCGATGTGTTCGATGGCCGAAGCCGCATCGCCCGCGTCGGAGCCTTCCGGCGCCCAAAGGCCGGTAATGACTTTGTGTCCGGTGAGAGCGGCGAAAGTGAGTGGCTGGATGAAGTGCTGCGCCGCCTGGGTCATCACCACGTGAACGTCGAGCGCCTGCTTTTGCAGATCGCGCACCAGTTCCGCCGATTTGTACGCCGCGATGCCGCCCGAAACCCCGACCGTGACCTTCATGAACTGATTTTACGCTGCGGCCAGGAGCACCATCATCTGAAAAACGTGCCGATTCCTACGGGGCGAACTTCGGAATATCCGGCGCGTCGATTTCCGGCTTGACCACCGGAACGTCTTCCGTCTTCACGTAAGCAATCTTGCCCGCGGCGATCTCTTCCTGGGCCACACGACACGCCTTCCGCGAGCGGCTCGGAACCATGGGTTCGGCGCCATTCTGCAACTGGCGCGCCCGGCGCGCGGCCACCAGAACATAGCGGAAATTGCTGTCGTACTCTTTCTCGATACTCATCCCTGCTCCTCCAAAACTTTCCCGCTCAGCCCTTCAGGCTCGGCACGGGCACGCCGAAGGCCTGTAGTACCGGCTTGACCCTCGCCTCGGAATTCGCCTGCCGGCAACTGTCCGCGATCCGCAGCACGCGCTCGCGGTCCGCGCCACCGGCACCGGGATCACTGCCATGCCAAATGCGCTCGGCGGCCACGATAGCGGCCATCTCTTCGACTGCGCGGTCCAGGACGTCGTTGACGAGAATATAGCCATATTCGCGGTAATTCTCAATCTCCTGTCGAGCCTTCGCCAGCCGGCGCTCGATGATCTCTTCCTGGACGGCGCCTTCCGCGCGACTGCGGTTTCTCAGCCGGGTGGCAAGGACGTCCGGAGACGGCGGCATGAGAAAAATCGAAACCGAATCCGGCATCTTCGCCCGTACCTGCGACGCTCCCTGCACATCGATATCCAGCAGCAAATCCTTCCCTTGTGAGAACGCCTCCGTCAGGTTGCAGCGCGCCGTGCCGTAGTAATTGCCGAAGACATCGGCGTACTCGAGAAACTCCCCGTTGCGGATCATCTGCTCGAAGTGCTCGCGCGTGGTGAAGTGATATTCACGCGAATCCTGCTCGGAACCTCGCGGCCCCCGCGTGGTCCAGGAAACAGAAAATTCCAGCCCGGAGACAAGGGAACGAAGCTGATTGACGAGAGTCGATTTGCCCGACCCCGACGGCGCCGAAATGATGAAAAGTATCCCCGCCAAGCGTCTGCCGTCCCCCCTACCAAAAACCTGTCATCCCGACCGGAGCGCGCACCGCGCAGCGGAGGGAGCTGCTTCTCACCATCACTCTAAGTTCTGCACCTGTTCCCGCGCTTTTTCAATCTCAGACTTCATCCCCAACCCCGCTTCGGTAATGCGCGTGCCATTGCCAGCCACGCCGCTGGTTTTCGAAAGCAGGGTGTTGGCCTCACGATTCATCTCCTGGAGCAGGAAATCCAGCTTTTTGCCTACTTCCCCGCCCTGATCGAGCAGCCCCGTGAAGTGGTCGATGTGGGTGCGGAGCCGCGTCACTTCTTCCTCGACGTCGCTGCGCTCGGCGATGAGCGCGGCCTCCTGCAAAATGCGCTCCTGATCGAATCCGCCGTCGAGCATGGTCTTCATGCGCTGGTTCAGCCGATCGAAATACGCCTGCTGCACTTTCTCGCGCAGCAGGGCCGTTTCGTCGACCAGGCTGCGCAAGCGCTCCATGCCGGCACGGAGTTCGTTCGCCAGCACCGAACCTTCCTGGGCACGCATGGTCTGCAGCGCGGCGACCAGCGCACCGGTCTCGCGAAGAACCGCTTCCTCCAGCCCCTTCAATTCTTCTTCGCTGTTGCGCGACTCGGCCATCAGCACGCCGGGCAGACGGAAGACGGCATTCAGGTCGGGGTCGGCGGTGAGGCCATGTTCGGCGGAGGCGGCGCGAAACGCCTCAACATACGCGGCCACCAGCGCGTGATCGTACCCGGCCTCGGCTTTCTGGCTGCGTTCCAGATTCAGCGTCACTTCCACATGACCGCGGTGCAGTTTCTCTTTCAGCACGCGGCGCAGCTCGAGTTCGATCCCTTCCGATCCCTGCGGCAGCCGCATATGCAGATCGAGGAAGCGGTGGTTCACGCTTTTCAGGCTGAGAGAAAATCCCAGTGTTTCAGAAACCCGCCCCGCAATCCGGGCAAATCCGGTCATCGAGTACACCGGCTGCTTCGCTTCGCTCATCGGTTGGTCTTCCCCAGCAGCACCGGCTCGGTCGTCTCCGGCCCCGAAACCTCCAGCCCATTGCCGGTTCCGTTCCCGTTGTTTTCGCCAATATCCATAAATTGCAACCGATACAGTTTCTGATAAGTCGCCGAAATCTGCAGCAGCTCCTCGTGCGAGCCGATGTTGGTAATCCTACCGTTTTCGAGCACCACGATGCGGTTGGCGCGCCGCACGGTCGAAAGACGATGCGCAATCACGATGACCGTGCGGCCCGTCATCAGATTAGCCAGCGCTGCCTGCACCAGCGACTCGCTTTCCGAATCGAGCGCGGAGGTAGCTTCATCGAGAATCAGCACCGGCGCGTTCTTCAGGATAGCGCGGGCAATAGCAAGGCGCTGCCGCTCGCCACCGGAGAGGCGGAACCCCTTCTCGCCGATGACCGTGTCGTAGCCCTCCGGCATCTTTTCGATGAAGTCGTGCGCCAGCGCGGCCTTCGCGGCTTCGACCACGCGCGAGACCGGAACATCGGGCTGCCCGTAGGCAATATTGTTCCGCACCGTGTCGTTGAAGAGGATCGTCTCCTGCGTCACTTTGCCGATCTGCGCGCGCAGCGAGGCCAGACTCACCTGGCGCACATCGATGCCGTCGATGACGATGCGCCCGCCGGTCACGTCGAAGAAGCGCGGGATCAGATTCACCAGCGTCGACTTCCCCGCCCCGCTCGGCCCAACCAGCGCCACCACTTCGCCGCGGTGGATGGTCAGATCGATGTCGTGCAGCACGATGGGGGGCCCTTCGCGCTCGTGCTCCTCATAACAGAAGCTGACGTTTTCAAGGGCGATGGAATCTTTGAAACCTTTGAGCGGCTTCGGATGTTTCGCCTCGGGGACCTCGTCCTGGTCGTCCATGAAGTCGAAAATCGCAGCGGAAGCGCCGGCAGCCTGCTGGAAATTGTTGTAGTAGATGCCGAAGCGGCGCACCGGGTCGTACATCTTGAACAGCGCGACGATGAAGGCGAAGAAGACGCCCTCTTTCATGGCGCCGTGGCCGATCTCGTTGCGGCCCACCCACAGCAACACGGCAATGGCGACCGCACCGATGAAATCCATCAGCGGCGAGGTGATCGCCTGGGCACGCACCGAACGCAGGTTGGCGCGGAACAGCTTGCGCGCCGCCTGGCGAAAGCGCAGCAGCTCCCAGAACTCCATGTTGAAGGCTTTAACGATGCGATTGCCGGTGATGGTCTCGTGCAGGATGTTCTGAATGTCGGCGAGTTTGTCCTGGCCGCGGCGCGTGGTGCGCCGCACATCCCGGCCGATGCGGAAGATCGACCCCACTGCAATAAGTCCAAAGACCGGAAGAATCCAGGCAAGCCGGCCGCCGAGCGCGATCACGATGATCACCATGAACGCCAGCGTGAAAGCCTGCTGCAGAAAGTCGGAAAGGATTGACGATGTCACGTACTGCACGCGCTCAATGTCGTTGATGAGCGCGGAGAGCAGCGTTCCCGTGGTGTGCTTCTGGAAGAACGAAACAGACCGGCGCAGGATCGCCTCGTAGAGGTCGTCGCGCATGTCGGTGATCATGCCGAAGCCCGCGTAGTTGGCGAGATAGGTGCCGGTATAGTCGCAAATGCCCTTCAACAGCGTTGAGGCGACGAACGCGAAGGCGATCACCGCCCAGTCATTGTGGAGGCGCGGCGGGACCAGGTTCTGCAGCGTGATATTGATGTGCCAGCGCGCGCCGATTTCGCCCAGCAGCGGGCTCTGTTTCGCGCTGCCGGTCGCGCCGCCGGGGTGCAGCACGTTGTCAAAGATGGGACCGATCAGCAGGACGCGGAAAGCATCAAGCAAACCAACGCCCGCAGCCAGCACGACCGCGGACAGAGCCTGGAGCCAGTAACGGCGCGCGTAGTACACCAGGCGCCAGATACGCATCATGCGGCGAGGGCTCCCGGCCAGGGAAACGATGGCATTTGCCTATTTTACAGGGCGATACGGGCGGCAGCCGGTTCTTCTTGGAGGCGGAGGTTACTGGCGGGAACATAGACCAGCACTCGTTACAATGCCGGTATATGGGTTCGTCCTCTTCTCTAAGCGCTGAGGATCGCGCGCGCCGGATCAAACTGATCATCTTCGACGTCGACGGCGTGCTGACCGACGGCGGCATCTGGATTTTTCCCGCGCCCGGCGGAAGCGCCCCCACTGCCGGACAAACCGCACAACATGCCGCCGAAGTGGAGAGCAAGGGCGGCTACGCCTTTGCCTCGCAAAGCATGGTGGAGGCGAAGGGCTTCAACGCGCACGATGGAACCGGCGTTTCGCTGGCGCGGCTGGGCGGGATGAAATGCGCGATCATCACCAAGCGCATCTCGGAGACGGTGGCCCTGCGCGCGCGCGATCTCCGGCTTGAGTATGTCTACATGGGCCAGGCGTACAAGATGAAGGCCGTCCGCGAAATCATGGAGAAGGAAGGCATCGGCCTCGACGACATCTGTTACGTCGGCGACGACGTGATCGATCTGCCGGTGATGCGGGTGTGCGGATTCGCCGTTGCTGTTGCGAACGCGCGCGACAACGTGAAGACCGAAGCGCACTACGTCACGCCGCATGGGGGCGGACACGGGGCAGCGCGCGACGCGATCGAGTTCATTCTTGCCGCCAAAGGGATCCTCCAAAAGACAATTGACGAATACATCGACGAGCGCAATCCCCTGCCGGCGAATATGGACATTGGGAAAGGCGGATTCTGAAAGACAGCGCACAGGGCTCAGGGCGCAGCCAAACTCATTCAAGCCCGCCGTTAGTGACATTGACATCCGCCACGTGACGGGTTACAGTCGGCCATGATCCGTTCGATACGTCACAAAGGACTCAAAACGTCTGTATCAGGACGATGATCCAGGTGGCGTTAACCCCGAACATGTCAACAAGCTGCGCAACATTCTGGCGAGGCTGGATGCAGCCCGCGCTGCTGTTGATATGGATTTGCCGGGGTTCCGGCTTCACCCGCTGAAGGGCGAACTGAAAGGCTTTTATGCTGTGACCGTTCGCGCCAATTGGCGAGTCATATTCCGTTTGCACGAGGGAAATGCGAACGATGTTGATTATGTCGACTATCACTAATACGGAGACTGTCCCATGCCGATGAAAAAACCCCCACACCCTGGCACGGTTGTTTTGGAGGAGTGCATCGAGCCTTTGCGTTTGAGCATTACCGGCGCCGCGGCTGCGCTCGGAGTCACGCGCAACACGCTTTCCGAATTGGTCAATGGAAAGCGCGGCATTTCCCCGGAAATGGCTGTGCGCCTGGAGAGAGTGTTTGGCGGCAGCGCCGAGAGCTGGCTTGTGCAGCAGGCGCTGTACGACCTCGCCCATGTCCGCCGCGACCGCATCAAGCTCGATAAAATCGAACTGGCATCATAGTTCGCGAACAGAGTGCAAAGTATTGGGAACATAGCACAGAAAAAGCCACTGCCCCCCAAGCGGTCGCGCCTGCTCATCACCGCGGCAATCGCGCTCATCGCGGCGGGCGCTTCGGCGTGGCTGATGCTGCGCTCGCCTGAGATCCAGTGCAATTCGCTGGCGCCCCTCACGGTGCTGGCCACCCTCGCCGCGTTCCTCATCTCGATCTGTTTTCGCCAGATGGGGCGCTATCCGGATAAACGCGCCCGCCTGTTTCTGCTCGGCTGCCTGCTGCTTGCCGCCGCGACTCTGTTCGCAGATTTCCGCTTCGTCCGGCGCTATCGGGATTTCTGCGACACGCTGCAGCAGCAGATGCGGCAGCAGGCTACTCCGGCGAGATGACTGCCGCGCATCAGTCCATCACCGGGTAGTCGATAAACGGATGGGCGACATATTTCACAATGTCGTTAGGACCGCCCATCGCCCAGTTCCCCGTATCGTCCACCCTCTCGAATCCCACCTCGACCTTGATGTAAGGGCACGGCCGGTAGACATAAATCTGATAGGCCGCTGAGTTGAAGATGAGGCCGCCATCCAGTCTGAATTCTTTCTCCAGATCCCGGCGTTTCATACCGCGCTGGATGCCATTGATGGCTTTCAGCGCCTGTTGCACGACCGAGCAGCAGGGGTTGTACTCAGATGCCTGTTGCGCGGGGCCACTCGCAATGAAGGCGGTCGCAAAAATCACCGCGCAGCTCACCCATTTCAACCTGTTCATCCCGGCTCTCCTTGACGACGATCCTATGGACCGCGCTGAAGTGGCAGGTGTGAGCACTCCTTGCTAAGGCTTCTTCAGAATTTCCGCCTGCTGCCCCGCAATCGGCGACGGTTCGTCCAGAAATCCCCTGAACACCGGCCCCACCTGCGCCGCGCACTGGCCGGGCGCGAGATGGCCGCAGCCATCCACCACCACAAATTCCGACTGCGGCACGTCATGGTGGATCTGCTCGCCCACAGCAACGGGAATCAGGTGATCCTGCTTGCCCCAGACGATCAGCATCGGCATCTTCAGCCCGCCCAGTTTGCCATCGAGCAGGTCCACACCGGTCAGCAATGAGTCCATATTCCTGCGCACGACCCAGCCGTGCCGTCCCACGAAGCGGAATATGTCGCGCTGGATAAACCCCGGCACGTGCGGTGCCGGACCAGCCATCAGCAGATCGTCGAGGTCCCGCAGCTTCGCCGGCGTATCCGGCTCGAAGATCGATGTATCCCAGGTCAGCGAAAACCGTGTGCCCGCGCTGTCAAAGATCACCAGCCGGCGAACGCGCTGCGGCTGATCGAGTGCGAGGCGCATCGCGACCCATCCCCCCATCGACCATCCCGCCAGGTCGGTGCGGGCCAGATGACGGCTGTCGAGAAAAGCTTCGACCAAAGCAACCTGCTCCGGGATCGAATATGCCGCGTTCACCGGCCAGTCCGAGCGGCCGTAACCAGGCAGATCGAGAGCGTAAACGCGGTGATGATCCCGCACGAGCTGCAGCATCAGCCCGGCCCAGTCCTCGGCGCGGCCGCCCAGCCCATGCACCAGCACCACCGGCGACCCGGATCCGCCAGCATAATAATGAACGCGCACATGCGACGCGCCGGCGAAGGGCAATTCGACGTAGTCCGAATGAATGCCATCCACGAGCAGCCGGGCCTGGACAGCACCGATAAGAACCGCGAGCGGTCGCAGAAACGCGAAGGCCACCAGCGCCGCCAGCAGCACAAGAATTCCCAGCAGGGCCCATCGCAGCACGCGCCACGCGCGGCGTGCTCGCTTCTGAGGCGGCGTTGCGGTGGTGGCCATCCTGCGTGCGGCTCCTCGAACTAGGATGCCATGCGCAACGCCTTGCGGATGACTTCAACGGTCAGCGGCGTCAAACCATCCAGATCCTCGGCAGTCGCCCAGCGCCCTTCCTCAGCATCGGACGCGCAGGCCAGCGAGCCGCCCGTCACGCGGCACAGAAAATCGATAAGCACGTAGTGGTAGCGCACGCGGCCTCCGGCATCGCGCGCAATGCGGTCCAACGCCTGCACCACGTCGACGGCTTCAACCATCAGTCCGGTTTCTTCGAGGACTTCCCTGCAGACCGCCTCTTCCAGCGTTTCGCCCAGCTCTACCGCGCCGCCAGGCAGCGACCACTCACCCTTCAGCGGCTCCTGGCCGCGGCGAATGAGCAGCACCTGCTTCGCTCCCCCAGGGCCGTCGCGCACAATGACCGCCCCCACACCCGCAACAGGAGCATCCGGATATTCCCGCTTCATCGATTCAAGTTCCGAGCGCTATCAAAGTATGGGTGTCGTTGCGCAGCTACCGGTTCGCTGAGCTCTGAGCTCTGAGCCCTGTGCTCTCGCTTCTTCACAGTTTCATCGGCTTGCCATACTCGCCGTCGAACACCGTGCGCTGCATGCTGAAGCGGCCGCCGTCGTATTTGTCCGGGCCCCGCAGCCGCCCAATCCCCAGCAGCGAAACCACTTCGTAGCTGATGGGCAGGTTCAGCGCCTGACAAACCTTCTCCGATTCAAACCCCTCCGTCGAGGCCGTATCGTACCCCAGCGTCTCCGCCATCAGCATCATCGCCGTGAAGGCGATCATCACGTGGCGATTCAGCCACGCGGTCAGGTTCGGGTGCGAGCCCATGAACTCCGGAATGCTGACCAGCGCCGCCTCCGCGTAGTTCTCCGTCATGCCCCGCTCCCGGCCCATGCGGATCATCTCCTCCATGTCGCTGCGCCAGCCATCCTTGTCGCCGCACGCCACGATCACCACCGAAGCTTCTTCCACGTTGGCCTGGTTGAAGCAGGCCGCGCGCAGCTTGCGCTGCAGCTCCGGCGTCCGCACCACCACGAATCGCCATGGCTGCAGGTTGAATCCGCTGGGCATCTTCAGCCCCGCCTCGAGAATCTTCTTCAGATCGGCATCGGCGATGGGTTTGCCGTCAAAACTAGGCGTATCCCGCCGCTGCTCGATCACCTCGCTGAGAGGCTTTTCCGTTCGGCTCGCCATGCCGGTCTGTCCTGCCTGCCTTCCTTGCTTTGGAGGTTTAACTGGGTTGCCCGGGAGGGGGAGCGGAATTCTGTATCTGGTCCATCGGCAGTTCCAGAGCAAACGGACTCCGATTGCCCGGCGTCGCCGCGTAGACCCATAATCCGTGGAAGGCGGTGCGCAGTTCCGGATGCTGCTGCAGCAGCGCACGCATCACTGCGGTCACCTGGGCCCGCGCCGTCACCGGATCCTGACCCGCCGTCGCATTATAGGTCACCACCAGGTCGAGCTGGTTCGAGAGCTCGCCGGTGTGCAGGCTCACCACGTCGAAGGTCTGCGTTCCGGAGCTCAGGTGCAGCGGGTCCGACCCCGGTAGATTGGCAGGGCGCGCCTGTTCGGCCTCGCGCTGCAGCTTCTGCAGGTTGGGGCTGCTGATGAAATCCACAGGATCCAGCAGATACTGCGCGGTCTGGTAATAGAACCACGCGTCCCACAATTGCTTCTTCGCAGCGTAATCGCGCGCCTGCGTCCAGAACCAGATCCCGTCGTGTCCGCCCATCGTCATCGGTTTCGTGAAGAAGCCGGCCAGCTTCCAGTCCGGGCTGCCCGCCGGATCATTTTCGAGCACTAAAGAAAGCTGCTGCGGCTGCGGCACGCCGGTAGCGTGCAGAATCGCCAGCGCATACTTGCCCGGCGGCAGCGCCGGAATGGTAATCTCCACGGTCAGCGGCGATCCGGCAACCCCGCAGAAAAATTGCGTCTCCTCGGCGGTCTTCAGATCGGTCGCGTCGAGCAGGTACAGCGCATCCACGGTCAGAGCCGCGTGCTGAATCGAGGCGTTAATCGTCTGGATGGAATTGGCAATCCCGTCGAACTGCCCTGCCACTGCGGCGATGGTCTGCGCCCGTACCGCTGCCGCATTGGCTGCCTTCACGTTGTCGCCCAGCATCTGCGCCGACTGCTGCAGGTTCGTCCGCTGCGCTTCGCTCATTTGCGACTCGGTCATGCAGGTCACGCCAAAAGCCGGAACCGCCAGGCCTATCCCCACCGCCAGCGCCAGGACTTTGGCCCCATCCGTCAACAACCAGGTGCGCATCGGCAAACTTCCCTCAATTCCCAGTGAGCGTTTTCGAATCACTGCTAGTCTAGTACACAGGAGCGCGGGAGCTTCGAGATCGAGCGGCTCCCTGAAAACCCCAGGACTTAAGATGCAGTTCACACGCCGTTCACGATGGCTGGCCCTGGCGGCTGCTGCCGCTCTGGCCTCTTCGTGTCTCGCTCAGGTGATGCAGGCTCCCGGAACCATGCCCGATGGGCGGCGCTTTCACGTTCCCGGCGCAGGCCCCCAGCTTGCCCCAGGCCCATCGTCCATGGGGCCACAGACTTCGCCATCGCCCGGTCCCGGAGCGCCGGGCCCCACATCGCGGCCCGGCATGGTCTCCCCGGGACCGTCTGCCGCCGCACCGCAACCCGGCATGGTTTCCACCGGCGCCGTTGCTTCTGACGCGATAAACAATCAGCGAGCCCTGCCGCCCTCCCTCGGGGACAAACCCGCCCAAACCGCCCGGATCGGCCTCACCGCCGGGCAGCTCTCCGTATTCGCCAACAATTCAAGCCTCTCGCAGATCCTCCAGGACCTTTCCACCATCAGCGGCATGACCGTCGACGGCATGGACAAAGACCAGCGCGTCTTCGGCGTCTACGGCCCCGGCAACCCCCAGGAAATCCTCTCCGAGCTGCTCGACGGAGCGGGCTATAACTTCGTCATGGTGGGCACCACGCAGGCTGGAACCCCGCGGGAAGTCGTCCTGACCGCGCGCAGCAACGCTCCCCTCACCCCCGCGAATTCCAGCCCTTCCTCGCAGCCGGAAGAAGAAGACGAGCCCATCGTCAACAATTACCCACCGGAGCAGACGCCCCTGCCGGTGCGTCCCCCCATGAACCCCGGCCAGGATTCCCCCACTCAACCGCGCACGCCCGCTGAAATCATTCAGGAGCTGCAGCGGATGCGCCAGCAACAACAGCAGCAAAATCAGCAAGGGCCTCAGTAGCGTCCCCTTCCATCCCCTCGCTCCGCGTTCCGTGACCGTAGTAATGCCTCTTTCGAGGTCTGTTCAGGCCACGAGCCTGCTGTTTATCTTCTGGATACCTCGTCTGAGGTAAAGGCTCCCCCATGCAGAACCGCAGTACCGCTGTCTTCCTCTCCCTCCTTACCAGCCTTGGTTTCTCTCTTTTAGCTGGATGCGGCATGGCCAACACGCCCCTCCAGGTCGGCACCTCGCTCTCCGGCAACTGGTCCTTTGCGCCCACCAACTTCGGCGTCACCCTCAATCTCGGCTTCATGCAGGGCGCCTATGAGAACGTCAGCGCCGTGGCTCGGCTCAGCGGGGAGTCCTGCGTCAGTCCCACGACGGACATCCTCCTCACCGGCTCAGTGGGTGGCGACAACCAGATGATGCTTGTCTCCTCGCCCTTCAACGGCACCACCCTCACGCTGCAGGGCCAGGTCACGGGCGACGGCAAAGGAATCGGCGGCGCCACCTGGACCTTCGCCGGCGGAAACTGCAACCTCGGCAAGGCCAATGTCACGGCCACAAATTATTCCAACATCGACGGCACCTACACCGGAACCTTTGTCGATGGCGCCAACGACCAGCTGGCAATTTCCTCGCTTCTTGAACAGACGACTCAGCCGGATCTGAACGGCCAGTTCTCGCTCTCGGGAACCGCCAGCTTCCCCGGCAACAAATGCTTTGTGCAGCAACCCACGCTGACCACCTCGCTGGTCACGGGCAACAGCCTGTCGATGACTTACACCGATACCGTCAGCGGAGCGGTCCTGACCTCCTCCGGCACTTTCAACGGCGCGGCCACGCAGCTGACTATCACCAGCTGGTCGATCACCGGCGGCGCGTGCAACGGAGATTCAGGCACAGGAACGCTGACCGAGCAGCAGCAGAATCTCTAAACCTGAGCTCTGTGCCCTGTGCCCTGTGCCCTGTTCCCTATTCCCTGTTCCCTTTTTCCGGCCTCGGCCAGCGCGCCTCAATCGTGGTCGAAATGCCGCCCCGCGGACGAAACTCCCCCTTCACCACCGCCCATACCGGATCACAGGCCCGCACCACATCTTCCAGAATGCGGTTCACCACATTCTCCTGAAAAATCCCCAGGCTCCGATAGCAGAAGAGATATTCCTTCCACGATTTCAGTTCGAGGCACTGCTCCCGCGGCATGTAGCGCAGCGAGATGACGCCGAAATCCGGAAGCCCCGTCTTGGGACACACGGACGTGAACTCCGGATCGTCAATCAAGATCTCATACCCGGGAAATTGATTGCGCCAGGTCTCAATCGGCGGAAAATCGAAATCCAGCCCCGCCTGGGCATGCTTGTCGGTGTAGCGCGGTGCGATCGCCATGATTCGATTTTACGGGCAACGGGCAGTGGACGCCGGCCGGTCCTGGACCGAAGACTCACACCATGTCAACGATAGGCTTCGCGGCGATGTTTCACGGCTAACACGAGGATGCCGTCGCTGAAATCGCGAAAGCGGACGCGCTAGTCGCCAACGCGGAGGCGCAGTTCGCGCGGCTCGATGCTCTGGAGTTGCTTCACATCGCCTTCGCCAGTGGCAATGTAACGAGCTACGTTATGCAGGATGCGCAGGGCCGTAGACTGGTCGATGGCGCGAAGGTCCGCCTTTGCCTGGTCCGTCCACTCGACTCTCCTCTTTCCCATCCCTATCGGCTTTGAGGGCCCGTATCGGGTTCGAGCGGTGTACGCCCCATGCGCTCGAAATCCTCCGAGGAAAGGCCGAATTCGGCCAACACTTCCTCGTTGGGGATAGGTTTATTTTTCTTAAGCCACTCTTTTGAAGCGGCAACGGCTCGCTCCTCTTCCTCGCTGATCGGCTCATCTTCCAAAGGCGCGTTGGCGATAGCGCGATCAACCGGGTCGAGCATGGCCTCCAGCAGACCGACGACCGCGGCGACCTGGCCGGCGGTCATGCGCTCGATCAGCTCATGGGCCTGCTGCTTCGGATTGGTGGCGACGGTTGCCATTGGAAATCCCTTCACCTATCCTCAGCCGCGGCCGCGAATTTATCAACCCTTCTCCGCGCTCTGGAGTATGTACTCCGGTTCCCGATCAAATTTAGCTTTTCCCGAACCCTAAAGCCTGCCAGGTGTGTCTTATATACTGACTCACGGTTTTACCGAATGACAACAGGGCAGGCAGGACCACGTACGGCGCGGGTCTGGATCATCGCAGCCGTCGCACTCATTCTTGTTTTCTATGGCGTCCACCTCCTCACACGAGGAAGTCTGCCCATTCGTGTCGCTGCCGCCAGTATCGGCAACCTCACCAGCACCGAGGCCACCAACGGCAAGGTTGAACCCCAGCCGCAGGTGAATTTCGAGGCCCACGCCCCGTTTCCCGGCGTCGTCCAGGCCCTTTACGTCCATGAAGGAGACAAAGTCCCCGCCGGCAAGCTGCTTCTCGCTATGGATGACACCGAGGCAAAGGCGCATGTGGCCTCGGCTCTGGCCGCGCTGAAGGGCGCGCAGGCTGCCTGGCAGGCAGCCCAGCACGGAGGGACCCAGGAAGAGCGCATCTCCCTGACCGGCGAGCTCGACAAAGCCCGCATCGATCGCGACCAGGCGCAGCATGACCTGGACGCTTTGCAGAAACTGCAGTCCTCCGGCGCCGCTTCTCCCAGCGAAATCAGCGCAGCCCAGGCGCGCCTCGCGGCGGATAACAGCGCCATTCAGGTCCTCCAGCAGCGGCAGTCGGAACGCTATGACTCGTCCGATCTCGCCCATGCCCAGGCCACCCTCAACGATGCGCAAGCCGCCTATGACGCCGCTCAGGACGCCTTGCAGCACGCGGTAGTCCACGCGCCCTTTGCCGGAACCGTCTACTCCCTGCCCGTTTCGCGCACCGAATACGTCCAGCAGGGCGACCGCCTTCTCTCCATGGCGGACCTTTCCAAACTCCAGGTGCGCGCGTTCTTTGATGAACCGGAGCTCGGCAAGCTGAGCGTCAACCAGCCGGTATTAATCGTCTGGGATGCCCGCCCCGATGAGCAATGGCATGGCCACATCAGCCGTCTGCCGTCCACCATCATTACTTATGGAACCCGCAACGTCGGCGAAGTCCTGGTCACCATCGACGATGCCGATGGCGCTCTGCTGCCCGACACCAATGTGCGCGTGACCGTCACCACCGCCCAGGTATCCAACGTGTTACAGGTGCCCCGCGATGCCATGCACTTCGAACAGGGGTCCACGTTCGTCTATCGAAAAGAGGGCAATTCCCTGCACCGGGTCAAGGTCGCCATCGGGATCCGGAACCTCAGCGAGATCCAGATCGTCAGCGGCCTGCAATCCGGCGACATCGTGGCCCTCGGCACCACCAACGCCCAGCCCCTGAGCGATGGCGTGCCCGTCAGAGTCGTTCAGTAGAGGAGGAGTTTTGCGGAGAGTAACACTGCTGGCGGGAGGACTCTTTTTCCTCACCGCCGTAACCGGGCCAACCGCAGGCGCGGCGAATCCCGCCCGCCAGGACCTGGATCTCGGCCGCGCCGACAGCGCTCTCCAAACCCTCGGCGCATCGCTCGCCCACAACCCCAGCGACGCCGAGGCGCATAATCTCCGCTGCCGCGTGTACTACCAGGAAGAGCTGTGGGATCAGGCGGTCCTGGACTGCGAAGCCGCCGTCCAGTTCACGCCCGCCGACAGCAATTTCCATCTCTGGCTCGGCCGCGCCTACGGTCAGAAAGCTGCGCACGCTTCCATCGTGTCCGCCTATCCGCTGGCGCGCAAAGCGCACGCCGAATTCGAGCAGGCCGTTCAGCTCGATCCCCAAAACGCCGCCGCCCTGGCCGACCTCGGCGAATTCGACGTCATGGCTCCCGCGGTGGTCGGAGGCGGCCTCGCCCGCGCCGACGTCGTCGTCCAGCAGCTCAGCAGCGTCAACCCCGCTGGCGCTCTCACCCTCGCAGCCCGCATCGCTGAATCCAAAAAAGACTATGGCCCTGCGGAAGCTCGCCTAAAAGATGCGATCCACCAATCTTCCTACCCCGCCAATGCGTGGATGGACCTGGCATCTTTCTATCGCCGCCGCGGCCGCCTCGACGAGATGACCGCCGCGGCACACACCGGCGCGTCGCTCGATGACCATCATGGCCCCGCGCTGGTCGACGGCGCGAGCAATCTCACCCTCGCCGGCCGCGAAGCCTCAACCGCGATTCAGTGGCTCCAGCAATACCTGAGCTCCAGCGCGCAGTCGGAACTCGCCCCCACCTTCGTCGTCCGCGCCCAGCTTGCCGAGCTGCTCCGCAAGCAAGGGGAAAATGAGGCGGCACAGCAACAACTGGCGGCCGTGCGCGCTCTGGCTTCCGGCTATCGCATCCCCTTCTCCAACGCCGCCGCCAGAATCGCCGGTCTGTAAACTCAAGACGATGCGCGAGTCAACGCCGTTCCGGACAAGAACAAGCAGCCTGCTCCCCAACTTCATCGCGGCGGCCGTGTTCCTGTTCACTTCCCTGGCGGCCACCGCCCAGATTTCCCTTTCCACCGCTGTCGACCTCGCTGAGAAAAGCAGTCCCGCGGTCCACGCAGCGGCCGCCAACCTGCAAAAGTCCGAGGCCGCGCTCGCCGAAACAAAAGACGCCTACATTCCCAGTTTCAGTCTCGGCGCCAGCCCCGGCTACGCTTACGGATTTCCCTTCGGCTACCCGTCCTTATTCTCGGCAACCTCGCAGTCGCTCATGCTTTCCTTCCCCCAGCGCGACTACTCCCGCGCCGCGCGCGCCGGGGTCAACAGCGCCACCCTGAATCTGAAAGACGTCCAACAGCAAGTAGCTCTCGACGTTTCTCAGAGCTACGTCGAGCTCGACTACGACCTCCGCGAGATCGCCGTCCTCGACGAAGAAAACGGCTACGCCGGCACCCTGGTGCAGATTGAGCAGGACCGCGTGCAGGCCGGTGTCGATCCCCGCGTCACCGAGCTGCAGGCCGAGCTCACCGCAGCTCAGGTGGAGCAGAAACGCATTCACCTCGAGGGCGATGCCGAAGCGATGCGCCAGAAGATCGCCCACCTCACCGGCCTTCCCCCCACCGGGCTCACCACCGTGAGCGCCAGCATTCCCTCCGCGCCGACGGCCGAAACCCTGGCCAATCCCGGTGAAGAGGCATCGAATAGTCCCGGCGTCGCGGCAGCATTCGCCAACGCCAAGTCAAAGCTCTACTCCTCCTTCGGCGATTCGCGCCAGAATTACCGGCCGCTGATCACCTTTGGCGCGCAATACAGCCTCTTTGAGAAATTCGCCGATTACACCAAATATTTCCCCACTGGCTTCCAGTACAACAACGTCGCCATCGGCGTCGTCGTCACCTTCCCGCTTTTCGATGCCACGCGCCGCGCCAAAGCCCGCGAATCCGCTGCCGATGCCGTTCACGCTCAGGCGGACGCCGACGCCGCCCTCGATGTCCTGAACGAGCAGCGTTCCACCATGCGCCAGACCCTCCTCGAACTGGGCGCGCAGCAGCGCGTCGCCCAGGTGCAAAGCGAACTGGCCCAGGAGCAACTCAAAACCATCGAAACCGAACTCACCAACGGCACCGGCGCGCCCAACTCCCCCCAGCTCTCGCCCAGCGAGGCGCAGAAAGCGCACATCGAGGAACGCGAGCGTTACGCCGACGTACTCGACACCAATTTCTCCCTCATGAAAGTCGAGCTGAACCTTCTCCGCGCCACCGGCCAGATGGATGCCTGGGTCCGCGCATCCTTAAAGTAGTACGGGCTACGGGCTACAGGCTACCGGCTGTCTGTCGCTAAACGCTTCATCGCCAACAGGTTTAGCGCTAACCGTTGTTTCGCTGTCTGCTGTTCTCCGAGTGGTAAACTTAAAGGAGTGCCTATGCCCCTAAAGACCTTATTCCTGAATCCTCCCTCCTTTGAAAATTTCGACGGTGGCGCCAGTTCCCGCTGGCCCGCGACTCGCGAAATCGAGTCTTACTGGTACCCCGTCTGGCTCGCCTATCCGGCCGGCATGCTTGAGGGCGCCCGCCTGCTCGACGCCAACCCCCACCACATCACCTGGCCCCAGGTCGTCACCATCCTCAAGGACTATGAATTCCTGGTCCTCTTCACCAGCACCATCGCCTGGACCGGCGACCAGCAATGGGCTCAGAAGGTCAAAGATACCTACCCGAACATCAAGATTTGTTTCGTCGGCCCGCCCGTCACCACCGACCCCGATCAGGCCCTGAACGAGTGCCACGCCCTCGACTTCGTCTGCCGCCGCGAGTTTGACTACTCCGTCGTCGAGTACGCCAACGGCAAGCCCCTCAGCGAAATCCTCGGCATCAGCTATCGGAAAAACGGCCAGGTCGTCCACAATCCCGACCGCCCCCAGATCGAAGACCTCGACGCGCTCCCCTGGGTCACCGAAGTCTACAAGCGCGACCTCGACGTGACGAAGTACAACGTCCCCTTCCTGCTCCACCCCTTCGTCTCGCTCTACTCCACGCGCGGCTGCCCGGCGCAGTGCACCTTCTGCCTCTGGCCGCAGACCACCAGCGGTCACGCCTGGCGCAAGCGCTCCACCGATGACGTCGCCGCCGAAATGGCGCAGGTGAAGGAAAAATGGCCCGCCGTCAAGGAATTTTTCTTCGACGACGACACCTTCAACATCCAGAAGGCCCGCACCATCGAGCTCTGCGCGAAACTCAAGCCGCTGAAGCTCACCTGGTCCTCCACCTCCCGCGTCACCACTGACTACGACACGCTCAAAGCAATGCGCGAAGCCGGTTGCCGCCTGCTCATCGTCGGTTTCGAGTCCGGCGACCCGCAAATCCTCAAGAACATCAAGAAGGGCGCAACCGTCGAGCGCGCCCGCGACTTTGCCCGCGACTGCCACAAGCTCGGCCTCACCATCCACGGCGACTTCATCCTCGGCCTGCCCGGCGAGACGAAAGAGTCGATCCGCAACACCATCGAATTCGCCAAGCAGCTCGACGTCGAAACCATCCAGGTCTCCGTCGCCCACGCTTTCCCCGGCACCGAGCTCTACGAGTACGCCCGCGTCAACGGCTTCATCACCAACGGCAACAAGATGACCGACGAGCAGGGCCACCAGATCGCCCACATCGAATACCCCGGCCTGCCCGCCGACTACGTGCTCGAAATGGTCCACCGCTTCTACGACGAGTACTTCTTCCGCCCCAAAGCCGCGTGGCGCGTAGTCAGCAAGGCCATCATGAACGGCGACGTCAAGCGCCTCTATCACGAATCGAAGGCCTTCCTGAAGACCCGTTCTCAGCGATCCAAGCTGGTCCGCGACGCCCGCGCCCAGAAAGCCGGCACAGAAGCCAGCGCGCAAGCGTAAGCGAGCGAAAGACGAGCGCAAAGCGAGCCAGGATCAAAAAGGGAGCAAAAGACGAGTTAAGGGGGCTTCTCGCTGAATTCTTGCCAGCGGCTTTTCGCTGCCGGTCTTAAGCTTGTCTTTCGCTCGCTTTTTTGCTCGTTTTTGTCTCGCTTTTCGCTCGCTGTTCTCTGTCACCCATGACCCACTCCACCATGACATTCCGCCGCTACCTGGTGCTGGCCGTCATCACCATCACAGCATCCTGCGGAGACACCTTCCTCTCCCGCGGCATGAAGTCCCTGGGGCCCGTCTCCCTCGCCCACCCCGGCGCGCTGATCCACGCCATCTTTTCCCCCTGGGTCGCGCCGGGCATTGTGCTGCTCATCGGATTCTTCGCCTCCTACCTCACCGCGCTCTCCTGGGCCGACCTTACCTACGTCCTCCCCGCCAGCTCGCTCGGCTACGTCATCATGACCTTGCTGGCAAAGTTTTGGCTGCACGAGCACGTCTCGCCCCTCCGCTGGCTCGGCGTCGTCTTCATCACCGCAGGCGTTGGATTCGTAACCCGCGGCCCGTCCTACACCGACCACACCCATCACCACGTCGCGCACGAGCCCATGATCGAGGAGGCCCATCGATGACCTCCGCCATCCTCGCCACCACGGCCGGGTGCCCCATAACCTACCCTGAGCAAGCTGCGAGCTTGGCGAGCTGCGCCTTGAATGGCTCTGCCTGCTGTTGGCAGATGTGGGAGACCACCAATCCATCCCTTCGATTCCTTCACTCGCCTGCACAACCGCCGCGGCCGCTTTTGTTTCAGGGCACGACTTCAGTCGTGCCGATAACGCCCCATAAAGAAGTGGGCTTTAGCCCCTGCGTCGTAAAGCCCAGAGAGGTCCGCCCATGACCTCCGCCATCCTCGCCACCACAGCCATGATCGCCAGCGTCGTCGTGACCGCGACCGCAGGCGACATCCTCACCGCCTCCGCCATGCGCCAGGTCGGCGACCTCGATATCATCCGCCAGCGCAGCGGAATCCTCGGCGCAGCCGCAGCCGTCGTCACCAACGGCCGATTCGGCGTCGGCGTCATCTGCCTCGCGCTCAGCTTCTTCTCCCTGCTCTTCGCCTTCAGCCACCGCGACCTCAGCCTCATCGGCCCCGCCGCCACGTCCCTCACCTTCGTCACCAACGCCCTCGCCGCAAAATTCTTCCTGCACGAAAACGTCGACCGCCGCCGCTGGACCGCAGCCCTCTTCGTCTGCGTCGGCGTCGCCCTCCTGGCATTCTAAAAAATCCTCATCGCCGTAACGGGATACTTGGTTTTGTGTCAGGGCACGACCTTGGTCGTGCCGTAACAAAGCGGCGCGAAGCGCCTTCCTTGCTGCCGCAGGCCGTCGCGGAGGCGCTTGCGCCGCAGCGACTCGCGCTCTTCGGGTGACCTCCGTACCGTGACCGATGGCCAGCCAGGGATTTCTCAAAATCTGTGACCTTAGTCACTTGCGAATCCTCAGCTGTGAATGCCATCATCCCGCATGCTGGCATCCCTCGCTCAGACCCTGGAAACCGATTCAGCGCTGGAAACCACCTGGAAAATCGCCAACGCCATCTATGATCGGCATTTCCCGGAGCGGGCCATCCGCCTTCCCGAACTGCAGGCCAGGGCTGCTGAGAAACTCCGGCGAGCAGCGTAGTCCCGCCACTCAGCCCCGGGACGCACAGGGCTGCGCTCCCTTAAGAATGCTTCTGTCTCAGGGCGCGACCTGGCATGCCTGGCCCCGAACTAGCCAGGACTCAAGCGCCGCGGCGACTGGATTTCCGGCGTGCGAGATTCTTCTTTTGCCGCACACTAACCGCCATCAGCACCGGAAAATAAGCGCCGAAGAACGTTACCAGAAGCAAAAGTGAGCCGCTCCCGTGCCGGTGGGAAACAGACTCCGCCCGAAACAGCCAAACGGTCATGTGCTGCGCGAGAGAGGCGACCCCCCAAAACAGCGCCAGCGAAATCCCCGCAGCCGCGGCCAACGGCCACATCCGGCTCGCTAAGTTCCGCAATCCCCGCATGCAAAGCCTCCCCGGCGAGGCCAGTATACGACCCCGACTGTTTTCAGCGCCGCCTATCCTTATAAGCCTCCGTCAGAAGGGGCCTCTTCTCACAACTTATAAGTCAGGGGCTCGAACGGCCCCAGATCCATGCGATCGGCATAGGTTACTGACGTATCCTCCACAACTTAGCCATACAACCCCGCCGCACACGCTCACATCCAATCGCTACTTTCTTTCCGAGGTTCTTAGTGATGCTGATGAAACCTTTGCCAACGGTTCTCGTGGTTGACGATGAGCATGGAATTCTCGAAACCCTTTCCGCAATTCTCAAAGGGCACGGCTTCACCGTGTTCGTCGCCCGCAGCGGAGAGGAAGCCATCGACGTTGCCTACAATGTCGAGCCCGACTGGGTGGTCTCCGACGTCGTCATGGGCACTCTGAGCGGCATCGATGCCGCCATCCGCATCCGGGAACTCCGCCCCGATACCCAGATCATCCTGATTTCCGGCAATGCGATGACCTCCGACCTCCTCGCAGAAGCCCATGCACGCGGCCATCATTTCGAAATCCTCGCCAAGCCGTTTAGCCCCGTGGAGCTGATTGACCGGCTCTCGCGAGAGGAAGCAGAACCATCCGAATCCCTGGCATCCGCGGGCTCGTCCGTCACGGCCGCCTGAGGAACCCTTCTCCGCTCTCCTGGCTCCCCGCCGGGTGCCCCATATCTGGCCGGTGTTGCCAGATGTGGGAGACCACCAATCCTTCCCGCGTTGAGCTTTTCCGCGTTTCGGTCGAATGTGGAGAATTTGTCAAGAGGGGCACCCAAAATCCAAAGTAATGACCGCTGACCAACAACGACTTACACCACAATGTGCTCCATCTTTTTTGGCCGATTACTTCTCTCCACGTGATATACTGAACTTATAGAGTCAAAAAAGAAAAAGCCTCACCGAACCGGTGGGGCTTTTCTGCTTTCTCTACCGCGCACGCTCTTCGCCGGCGCTCCTTGCCAACCGTCTCTCGCTAAACGCTTGCCGCTAACCGGTCTTCAGCTAACCGCTTTTTAGCTCGCATTTGGCTCGCCGTTCGCTCGTTGTTCGCTGGCCTCTCGCTCGCATTTGGCTCGCTGCTCGCTCGTTGTTCGCTGGCTTCTCGCTCGTCGCTTCTGGACCCCACCCATGTTGTCGAGCTCGACAACACCCGCGGACCCCTTATTTTGCAATCACATCCAGTTTGACCCCCAGGGGGGGCCCCCTGGCGCACGTTACGGATGTACTACCGGCAGCTCGACGTAGCTCTCATGCCCAGGCGCATGCCAAACCTTCTGCTCGGCCTTCTGGTAGTCGCCCGGCTTCGCCCAGAAGATATTCGGGACAAAGGTCTGGGGATTCCGGTCGTACAGCGGGAACCAGCTCGACTGCACCTGCACCATGATTCGGTGTCCGGGGAGAAACACATGATTCGCCGTCGGCAAATTGAATTTGTATTCCAGCGGCTCATCGGATGGAATGGCATGGGGAACGGCCAGGCTCTCCCGATACCGTCCCCGGAAAATATCCGCCGCAATCATCAACTCGTAACCGCCGAGCTCGGGCTGGTCGGCAACTTCGTCGGGATACACGTCGATCAGCTTCACCACCCAGTCCGAGTCCGTCCCGCTGGTCGACGCCACCAGATGGGCCACCGGCTGCCCGCTGATCTGCAACGGCGATTTCAGCACTTCCGACGTGTACGTCAGCACGTCGGTCCGCCCTGACTGCTCCCTCTGGTCGTCGACCAGCCACTGGGGCCACGTCAGCGGAGAATCATAGCCGATGGGCTGCGCCGGACGCCGCCGGTACGGTACCGGTTTCGCCGGATCGGAGACATAAGCATCGAACTCCGCGCCCGAACCCGCCGGTTCCGTGAAGCTGAGACCGAGCCCCGCCGTCAGATACAGCGGCGACGGTTCCACCGTGCACCCGTTATCGCAGCCGGAGGGCCAGGAGGCCAGCCGCTCCCACTCGTTGGTTCCGGTCCTGAACGCCCAGACCGACGGAATCTGGGTTGGCAGCGGATCGTCCATCAGATACTTCGCCAGAAAGGGCCGCAAAATATGCTGCCGGAAGAAAAGCCCGGTGTCGCTGTTGAAATGGATCGCACCCAGGCTCGACCCGTCCCCAATTTCCTGCCCGTGATGCCACGGTCCGATGACCAAATGCAGATCGCCATTCTTATCCAGCGGCTTGATCGCCTTGTAAACGGCGATCGCTCCGTAAATATCTTCCTGGTCCCAGAGGCTCGCGACCAGCATCGTCGGAATCATCGGAGCATGTTCGTAATACTGCGCCAGCACCTTGTCGACCGCCTGATCGCTCCAGAAAGCGTCGTAGCTGGGGTGAGCCAGAATTTTCTTCCAGAAGCCGACCTGCTCGAGGCCCTGCTCCTTGCCCAGCTCGCCCGCCGACCCGGCCTTCATGTAGGTCTCAAAGTCGTCGAAGTCGCCGGTGAACCACTTCGCCATCATATTGTTGCCTCGGGTCGCTTCCTGCACCAGAACGTACGGCATGTTCTGCTCACGAAAAGCCCCGTTGTGGAACCAGTCGTCACCCATCCAGCCATCGACCATGGGGTTCATCGGCACCGCAACCTTGAGCGCCGGATGAGGATGATACAGAGCCATCAGCGGCAAAAATCCGTTGTAGGAAATGCCGAGGATCCCAACCTTGCCGTTGCTCTCAGGAACGTTTTTCACCAGCCAGTCGATCGAGTCGTACGTGTCGGTCGCTTCATCCACCGGCGTCGGGTTCTGCGCACCGTGCACCGGCCGGTTCATCACGAAGTCGCCTTCGGATCCGTACTTGCCCCGAACGTCCTGCACCACCCGGATGTAGCCGTCCTCCACGATCACGTCCGCAGCATTGTCGTAGCCTTCGAGGATCGGCCCCAGATGCGTGCTGTCCGCATGGCTGGTTAGCCCGGTGGCATCGTACGGAGTGCGAGTCAGCAGAATGCCTGCATGCTTCGCGCCATGGGCCTCAACCAGGGATTTGGGCAACAGGATCACGGTATGCAGCTTCACGCCGTCGCGCATGGGGATCATCACGTCCCGCCGCTCGTAGTCCAGCATCGCCGTCGGAGCCGTGTAATGCGCCGGAGTCTCGCTGGGATAGTTGGGATATTGGGCCGTCTGAGCGGCGCCGGACAGCACGATTCCGGAAACGGTGAGGCTGAGCACAGCACAACCGCGAAGGCACATCGCCAGGGTCATGGAGATCCTTTCAAAAACAGGCAGAAGCTTCCCTGCCTTTGTATCGCGACAGACCGGAGAACACAAAATTGCAATTCGAGCCATACGTCTCGATTTCCACAGGGCCCTTTCGCCGTATTGAGCATCGAAAGGGCGATTGAGATCACCGGCCACCGAAAGACGCAGAGAAATCGCACTTGAAAGGAGCAGCGATGAGAAGCATCGCTTTTATGCTGGTGTCAGTTGCAACGATGACTGGCGTTGCGGCCCAGATGTCCCCTGCACCTGGAACTGCCGATGCGCCGGCCGCCCCGTACGTCACACAAAAACCCGCTGGATATCGTGACTGGAAGTGGATCGCGTCGGCCCATGAAGAGGGCAACCTCAACAGTTTGGGGGCAGTCCTGGGCAACGCGGTCGCCATCAGGGCTTACCGGGAGGGCACGATCCCTTTTCCTGACGGCACAATCCTTGCCGCTCTGCACTACCACGCCGTTCATTCGGCGGAGAACGACAAGATCTTCGGCCAGCCACAATCCATCGTTCCTGGTTCCCCAACCAACGTTCAGTTTATGGTCAAGGACTCAAAAAAGTATGCCGCGACGGGAGGCTGGGGGTTCGGTCATTTCAACGCAGACGGCAAACCCGTGGACGCGGCGTTCATGAAACCCTGCTATCCCTGCCACGCGCAGTTTAAGGCCCACGACCTCGTTTTCACGCAGTACGCGCCTTGATAGACCATTCAGCATGAATGGCCTCCCGGCAGAATCGGAAGCCGTTCAAAAACCATTGCCTGGGTGGTGGCGGCGGATGGGATCGAACTTGAGTCGTTTTGCGGGCGTCCGAGCCCGCAGACGAAATCCTGACCCTGAGCGAGCCGCCTTAAGGCGGGGAGTCGAACGGGGAAGGACCTCCGATCCACTGACCTCAATGCCAATCCTGGTGGCGGCGGATGGGATCGAACGTGAGTCGTTTTGCGGGCGTCCGAGCCCGCAGACGAAATCCTGACCCTGAGCGAGCCGCCTTAAGGCGGGGAGTCGAACGGGGAAGGACCTCCGATCCACTGACCTCAATGCCAATCCTGGTGGCGGCGGATGGGATCGAACCATCGACCTTGGGGTTATGAATCCCACGCTCTAACCAGCTGAGCTACGCCGCCTGAGAGAGAAGCAGTTTTGATTCTACAAATCGTGTTGCGGGGCGGTCAATCGGAGTGCTCCCCGACCACCGTCCCGCTCACGGGTTATCTCCTGCGTCCCTTCCCTCAACGGCCTTCGCTCAACGCTGTTCGCCAATCGCCTTTCGTTTCGCTCTTCGCTCGAATTTCACTCGCAGTTGGCTCGTTTTCCGCTCGCTTCCTTACTCGCCGTTCGGCCGATTCCGCCCGGCAAGGCTCGACACCAGCTCCCGCCCTCTTTCGAGGCTCAGAGGAAGCCCCATCTGGAACCAGAACGCCTGCCCCTGCGGTTTGTTCTCGACCAGCGTGTCGCGCTCGTATTTCAGCGCCAGCGCCGAGTGATGTCCGAAGGGAATGAAAACCTCCGGTCCCACAGCCAGGTCGCGGCCCCGATTGCCGTCCCCAACCACGACGCCGTGCTGGAAGTCGTCGGTGGTCTGCTGGTACAGGTATCCGTTAATGCCGAAGGCCATGTGGTGGTTCACTTCCCGCATCCCGGCATATTCCCAGATGAATTCGTTGCCGCCGTGATAGCTGGTGGCCGGATCGCGGAAGTTGACGATGTACAGGAACTTCGAACTGGCTTCCCACGCTCCCCGGTGAGGAAGAAACGTGAACCCGCCCACCGGAGCCACGGCGTAGTTGTGCTGGCCGATGTTCAGGATGTCGCTCTTCGCATACGGAGCGCCGGGAAACAGGACGTCGCCCTCGTAATACCAGTGCCACGACCCGGTGTTATAGCCCACCTGAAAGGGGCTGAGATCGACGTTGCTCAAGCCGTTGCTGCTGAAGCTCCCCGGCACAACGTGCAGTTGTTCGTAAAGAACCGGAACCGCGAAATTGCTGTTCAGCTTGCCGCCCAGAACCGGAACGTTCCAGTTGTGCACGACTTTGAACGCGTCGGCCAGCACCCGCAGTTTGAATTCCGGAGCCACGCTCATGCCGGCGGAATTGTTCATCTGGTTGGCGGAGTAGAAAGCCGTGAACTCGAAGATCACCGATCCATTCGGAGGCGGCGTCAGGCCCGGCTTCACGGTTTCCACGCCGACCGGATAGACACTGCCTCCGTTTTCGGTTGCACTGGCGACAGCGGCCACGAGCAGGATTGCGAGGAAGAGGACCGATCCGCGCCAGGCGCGCCGGTTGCTTCTGGTGGTCAGAAAAGTTTCGGGCACTGAGGTTTCTCCTTGTCGTTCGTCCCGCGAACGGCCGATCTCCACCGTCACCGCGGCCTGGCTCGGCACTCCCTGCCAGTTGGGACTTGCCTTCCCCATCGGCGGCCCGCTTCGGCGACGTGAGAAGAGCGATCGATGACCGATTGCAGAACAGCCCGCAACCACGGACCGCGCGCCAGCCGCTCGGTTTCTGTACACGCCATTCCCGCGGAGGTACACTGCCAGGTGCAATCCATTCCCGAAACAACTGAAAGAACCTTGGTGGCCATGACTCGAACGTTCGTTGCTGCAGGCGTCACTCTTCTCTCGCTGCTCGCTGCCGGCAGCGCCGTCGCTCAAAAGCAAATCGTTCTGGAACGCCGGGACGCCACCGTCACCCTCGAGCCCTATGCGCCGAACGTGGTGCGCATCACCATGAGCCTCAAAAAAGACCGCGCCCTCGCGCCGCCCGGCTACGGCATCTCGGCCCAGCCGTCGGAGTCCGGCTGGACCTACGAGCACACCGACAAGGTGGACACCTATCGCTCGGATCGCATGACGGTGAAGATGCCGGCTCCCCACTACGATCCGAAGACCACGAAGTACGCCTGCGACACCTGCCAGTATTTCTTTGGATCAACCCCGTGGATCCCGCTCACCGTGACCGGCGCCGATGGCAAACCGCTGGTCAGTCTCAATGGCTGGTCGATGACCGTCCCGAATCATAAAGACGGCAACGCGCAGGTGCTCGGCGACGTGCAGCCCTCGATTGACCACGATCGCTTCGACGCGCGTCCAGCGGACGCCGCGTATTTCCAGGTGGGAGCCAGCTTCCACTCCCCCGACGACGAGCATTACTACGGCCTCGGCGAGAACCAGGAAGGCTTCCTCGACCATCGCGGCCGCCCCATCCACTGCTGGAATGACTACAACGCACCGGCCGCACCCAGCTTTTGCGTACCGTTTCTGGTCACGAACAAGGGCTATGCGATTCTCTGGGACAATCCCTCAAAGACCACCATCGAGGCTGGCTTCAACGAGCAGACCCGATGGACCTCTGAAGTCGGCGACCGCGTTTCCTTCTTCGTCATCGCCGGCAATACTACCGACGAGCTCTATGGCGGCTACAGGCTGCTGACCGGCGACACGCCGATGCTGCCCAAGTCGGCCTACGGATACATCCAGTGCAAGCAGCGCTACTCAACCCAGGCCGAAGTCCTCGCGGTGGCCGACGGCTATCGCGAACGTCACCTGCCCCTCGATACGATCGTCGTCGACTGGTTCTACTACACCAACATGGGCCAGATGGATTTCGATGCGCGCTCCTGGCCCGATCCGAAAGCCATGAACGACAAGCTGCATGCAATGGGCATTCAGACCATGATCAGCGTCTGGCCGCGCTTCGTGCCGACGGATCGCTTCTACGCCCAGCTGGCCGAAAAGGGCTGGTTCGAGCACCTCGCCGATGGGACGCCGACCGACGGTATGCCCTACGATCACGCCGGTTCCGACATCGACACGACCAATCCCGAAGCCGCGCAGTGGTACTGGGACACCATTCGCGACAACATCCTGAGCAAGGGATTCGACGCGCTTTGGGCCGATGAAACCGAGCCCGATCTGCCCCCGAATGGCAGCTACTACTTCATTGGCCCGGGCACGGAATATTTCAATGTGTATCCGCTGTTTCACACCGCAGCGCTCTACAACGGATTCCGCAAGGATACGGATCACCGCGCCCTGATCCTCTCCCGCGACGGCTATCTCGGCGTCCAGCACAACGGCGCGTTCGTCTGGTCGTCCGACATTTTTCCGACCTGGGATACGCTGAAACGCCAGATTCCGACCGGGCTCGACGTCGCCGCTTCCGGACTGAATTACTGGAGCAACGACACCGGCGGCTGGCAGTATCTTCCCCCCGTCCATCACCCGGAGCATCCGCCGCTGCTCGATCCCTCCGACGCGCGAGACAATGTCGGCGGCTACGACGATTATCCCGAGCTCTACACGCGCTGGTTTGAGTACGCGACCTTCCTGCCCATCATGCGCACCCACGGCAGCCGCAAGCACAACGAGGTCTGGTCCTACGGCAAGCAGGCCGAGCCGATTCTGGAGCAGTATCTGAAGCTGCGCTACGACCTGATGCCCTACATCTATTCGCTGGGCTATTTCACGCACGAGACCGGCGCGCCGTTCATGCGAGCGCTGTTCATGGATTTCCCCGGCGATCCCAAAGTCGCGGAGATTGGCGACGAGTACATGTTTGGACCCGCGTTCCTGGTGGCGCCGGTGACCGACCAGGGCGCAACAACGAAACAGGTGTACCTGCCCGCGGGCGCGGACTGGTACAACTACTGGACCCATGAGCGCCTGCGCGGCGGGCAGACGGTGACGGTCGACGCGCCGATCGATAAGCTGCCGCTGTTTGTCCGAGCCGGGTCGATCATTCCACTGGGCAGCGCGGTCGAAAGCACGAGCGAGAAGCAGACCATCAACAAGGTTCAAATTTGGCCAGGCGCCAACGCCGATTTTGCCCTCTACCAGGATGACGGCCGCACCTACGCCTATGAGAAGGGTGACTTCCAGCTGACCCACCTGCACTGGGACGATGCGAGCCGCCAGTTGACCCACACGGGGTCGTCGGCATGGAGCGAGCCGGATAAGCAGATTGAGGAATTAGTGCAGCCGCGGCGCTAAGAGCGGCGTGGTCAGGGGCGGAATGATCGTCGCGCACCTTTGCGCTTGCTGTTTGTTGCAAATAAATCAGCAGGTTAAGGGACTTCGCTCAACCACAACATCAATCCGTCCCTGCGCCCTAGTGCGCGTATTTATTGATCAGCGTGATCGCTACCACAATCACCACCACCGCCGCGACCAGTCCCGTTGCCGCCATCGTTCCCAGACTCATAATGTCTCCCGTCCGTCCCTCGCCGCAGCCGGGGTGCGAGCTCCGCATCCGCAACCAGGGAACGCTCCAGGATAGAGTCTTCCCGCAATTCGCTCAGTGACGGCGATCACGAAAGTCGGGAACTGAATCGCTGCGGTAACGGCTGCGCTTCCTGCTTCAGTCCGACCAGGGAGCGGGGCTGCGCTCCCAGCGATGCTTGCGCATCTTCTGGATCACCCCAGCGTCGAGACCTCCAGCATCGCTGAGGGCAAGATTGCCGCGGACGTGCTGCTCCTTCCGCATGCCCACGATGATGGTGCTGACGACCGGATTCGACAGGATGAATCGAATGGCCAGCTCGGGTAGTGTTATCCCGGCGGGAACGTCTTCGCGCAGGCGGTCGACGCGGTCGAGGGTCGCTTTGAGGTTCTTCGGGTTGAAGTAGCCTTTGCGCCAGTCGCCGTCGGGAAAGGTGGTTTCGCGGGTCATTTTGCCGCCGAGCGAGCCTTCGTCGAGAGGGACGCGGGCAATGACGCCGATGTTGAGTTCCTGGCAAACGGGAAAGAGCTCATCTTCGGGGTTCTGGTCGAAGACGTTGTAGATGACCTGGACGGCATCGACGAGCCCGGTGCGGATGGCGCGGATCCCGTTGGCCGGCTGCCAGCGATTGAGGCTCAGCCCGAAGGCGTGGATGATCTTGTCGTGCTTGAGCTTTTCGACGGTGTTGCGAAACTCGGGGCGATCGGTCCAGCAATCCTCCCAGACGTGGAATTGCAGCAGGTCGATGGTGTCGACGCCGAGGGCGTGGCGGATCATGTCGGCGTGGGCGAAGACGTGGTCGGCGGAGAAAACATCGTTGTAGTCATACGTGGGCAGCGCGGGCCAGCGGCGATTCTTCGGCGGGATTTTCGAGGCGGAGTAGAGCCGCTTGCCCGGATTGGCGGCGAGGGTTTTGCCGAGGAAGGCGTCGCTCTTCCCTTCACCGTAAGCCCAGGCCGTGTCGAAGAAGTTGCAGCCGAGGTCGGCGGCGAGCTGGAGGGCGCCGAGCGAGGCGGCATCGTCGGAATCGCTCCAGCCGCTCATACCCCAGAGACCACACCCGATGTCGGTGACGGAAAAGCCGGTTCGTCCCAGCGTGCGATGTTGCATCGTATCCCCCGAGCCTGTCGTAAAAATCAGTGCTCTTCCCTTATAGACTGCGGGAGCCTGGTACGCATCCTGCGCTGGTCCAGGAGGCAGCTGGATCGGAGGGGACCAAAGTACTGTGCGGGATACCCCCTCCCCCCCTGGGGGGGCCCGGGGGGTGGTGATGTGCATGTATTTGATTCCACGGGGGCGCGGTTTTCGCGGGGGCGCGCATGTATTTGATTCTTCAATTGGTTGCGGGTATCCATTGTAGTTTCTTATTGGTGCGATGCGCCCCGCCGGCGGGTCCCTCCTTTCTATTTGAAAATAAAGTGGAAGTTGTCAACGAATAAGATTGCGAAGTACTTGTTGGCAGCCCGCAGCCGGCAGCCTGCAGGTGGCGCTGGGCGCGTGCTGCATTGTGCACGGCTCCCGGGCTCCCGGCTCCCAGCAAGGGGAGTGCGCCCCGGGGGCTGTTCTCCTCTCCGAAACAGAAAAGCCTCGCCGGTGATGGCGAGGTTTTTTCTTTTTCTATCCTAAGTTCAGAATATCACATGGAGAGAATAAAACCGCCAAAAATGATTGGCTGTAAGCGGCGCGGAATCAGCATAAGTTACTTTGGGTAAGTGGTGGAAACTTGACAAGAAAAGCCGGTTAGCGAGAGGCGTTTAGCGAGAGGCGTTTAGCGAGAGGCGTTTAGCGAGAGGCGTTTAGCGAGAGGCGTTTAGCGAGAGGCGTTTAGCGAGAGGCGTTTAGCAAAGGACGTTTAGCGACGGACGTTTAGCACAAAGCGCTTAGCGAAAACCATGCGCAGCGCGGTTTGAGGATCGCCACGTGATGGATCAGCAGCGTCATCGCAGATCTTGTTTTTCCCGCCTTGTGTGCTAGTTTTGAGTCCTCTGGCTGAGCGGCGGCTGGGATCGAAACAAAATTCGCTCCATGAGGTCATTGTGAAAAGAAAACTTCTGACACAGATCGTCCTGGTGATCGTGGGGCTGTTCAATGTGGCCCTGATTTATTTTCTATTCAGGGATCTGTGGCATTCCAGCTGGCTTTTGAAGGGGACGAACGAGATCGAACCGATGTTTCTGAGCTTTTTTATTCCGGTCGGGGTCTTTCTGCTCGTGGCCGCAAGGAATCCGTCGGAGTATCGCTCCATGATTGCTCTGGCCGCCTGGTGGAACATCTCCCATGGCTCGGTGATGGCGATTCAAACCGTGGAAACGTGGATTCACGGCGTCCCCAGGAACTTTACCGATGTGATCCTGTTCCTTGGGATCGGGATTGTCCTGTTAGCGGTTCTGCCAGCAAAACGAGAGGTCGTCGTGCCGGGAACTGCGTGAACGAGCGCAGAAACCCCACACTCTACGCAGATGACCGTTTCTTCTCGTGTTCTCTCAACGGTTAGGTGCTACGGGTAAGTGGTGGAAACTTGACAAGAAAAGCGATTCGCACTTTCGGTTCGCGTTCAGCGTGAAATAAGCCGACAGGGCGGACGCGCCTCACGCTCTCCCGGTATCAGAATCAGCCGCCTTCAGACGCTGCCGCTATCAGTTATGAATTGTGGGTGTTGTCCAGACCGTCAAAGACATGACGAACTGGCACGGTTTCCCATCGATCAGGGTGGGGTGGTAGCGGTCCATCCACAGAGAGTCGATCGCATGGCGCGCGACGGTACTGAGGGCGCCGAACTCTGCGGTACTGACCGGTTGCCCGAACCGGCGAATGCCACTCATCTCGGCCTCCCTCGGCATTCCCTGCCGATCGATGACTGCGATTGTGTAAATCTGGACGTTGGGAGGCGTATCGATGGTAGGGTTGACCGTGCTCCATCTTTCCGGCACCTGGAAATGAATTGGCGGTGCGACCTCCAGGTCGACGTCATCAAAGGGCCGAAGGGTCGTGCCAGGGTCGGCGGCGTCCCCAGGGATGCGAAAGAGGGCAGGATCGAGGTTGCCGAGTGGCTCGATATTGAGGTCGGCGGTGACCATCTTTCCTTCCAGCCCCGCACCCTGAACCTCGAAATGCCGGGGCACCAGCTTGCCGCCGAAGACCGCCTGGCCCTGCCAGCTCGCCATGAGGCCGTTATAGTCCTCGGACCGAACAAGGATGCCGTTGGGAAGAAATTCATAGGAGCGCGGGCGGGGGCCGTAATACCCCTCTGTGAAGGTGATGTTGACATAGGGTAGTGTCCCAGCGGTGAGGTGCTCGAGCTTCCACTTGATGTGCCGCTCCTGGATTTCCGGCTCGAGCAGGTACCGGGGCATGGGATAAAGCAAGGCGTTCATCAGCATGAGGACGCGGCTGGGCTCGTAGTCGGAGGAGGCTTGGAATTTACGGACGCCGTCGGCGCGGACCTCGACGGCGTGATAATCGCCGAGGGTGACTTCGCGACGCCATTTCTCGGTGGAGACCCAGGTTTCTTCATACGTGCCGTCGCCGGTAACGATGGTGGACTTGCCCGGCTTGGTGAAATCGTAGCCAGGGAAAGCATGGAACGCGACCTTCATGTGGAAGGACGGCGATTCGGGCATGCGAATGTTGGTGAGATTATCGGCGCGGCGAAACCAGTCGAGCGGCGTGGCGGGTTGGGCGGCCTGCGGCGGCGTGGCGACGGGGGGCGCCGTTGGAGCTTGCGGTGAAGCAAGCGCTCCGAAAAGTACGAACAACATACACATATTACGAGGCATCGCGATACCTGGAGGTTGGAACAAGTTGGCCTGACCTACGCCGTTCGGTAGCCAGGCATAAGCGAGCGAGTAACCGGAGTCACCCGCTCGCCGCAAACAGCGGTTAACAGCCGACGTCGCAATAGGATTCGAGGCAGCCGTTAGTGAGAACGTCCATCTCGTCAATGCACTGATTAACACAGCTGACCGCCGACGACGGGAAGTCTGCGCAGACCTGAACCAACCCGCAGTCAAGTGTCCCGCCACTTCCCGTACACTGGAGCGCCGAATAGCAAACCTGCGTAGGATCCCCCTGGTGTGGGCAGTCGTTATTGACACACCCGACCATCCATTGCTGCGCAGACAGCTCGCAAGCGCCCATAGGCCCCGACTCGCACGTGTAACACTGGCCCTGCGCCTTGACCGACGGCGGCGGGCTGAGAGCCCATACGACCAGAAGAGCGACGAACAGCACTTTGAGAATTGACTTTGTTGCTTTCATGACCCTGTTCCTTTCCTGGTTCAACTGCGTGGGCCTGCGGCGGCGGGCTGTGGCAGCAGGGCGGCGAGGATCTTCCGCTGGCCGGCTTCGTCCTGTTTGCCGACCCATGCGGATTTGATCTTGCCGTGGCTGTCGATCAGCAGCAGCGTGGGCGTGGCGTAGACGCCGATGGAGCCGAGATTAGCGGAGACCGCCTGGACCTGGAAAAGGCCTGCTCCTTTCAGGTAGTTCACGGCGTCGGGCTGCGTCTGCGGCAGCACTGCAATGAAGGTCAGCCTGCCCTGCAGCTCATCGCTCAGCTGCCTGTAGAACGGGAGGCTCTCATTGCAGAAATGGCACGAGGTGGAGATCCCGAGCACGAGGGAGTCGCGCTGTGCCGGGAATTGGACGCCCGGAATGCCGATGGTTTTGCCCACCAGCGCGCCGGGCGATGGGGCCGGTGCGGCCGTGTGCCGGGAGAACTCGCCGCGAATGACCAGGGTAAGGAAGACCGCGACCGCCAAAAGGATGGCGAGGTTCGCGATTTTGTCGAGATTTTTCACAGTCGCCTCCGCATCGGAATCGGACAACGCGACCGGGAACAGCCAATCAGGCCACAACCAGAGTGGCCAGCGATTCCATGATGACGGGCGGCCTCGCGGCGGACATTCGTCAAGAAGCCAGGAGGACCGGCAATGAATAAGTACGCTGTATGAGTTGTGGATGTCTGTGATAGCTGATACAGAAGACTAACTTAGTTGTAGACAGGCCCGGAGCCGGGCAGCCGGGATCGCAGCGTTACATGGCGGTGCGCCACCAGGGAGATTTCTCCATGGTGATGAATCCGGTAGTGCCGCCGCGCGCCAGCCACAGGTCGTAATACTGGCCCGATTCGAAGGTATTGCAGGCCGGCCAGCTGCCGTCGGTTTTGAGCGTCGTCGGTCCCTCGGGCCCGGCGAGGGTGATCTCGCCGTTGCCGCAGGTGACCACACGCTGGCGGGTCATGCGAAAGGTCGCGCCGTGCGGCCGCGTGTCCTGGGCCACGTCGTTCGCGTATTTGGTGATGAACAGGGTGCCGACGATCAACACCGTCCACATCAGGATCTTCTTCATCGGGATCAGGGTACAGGGTACAGGGTACAGGGTACAGGTTACAGGTTACAGGGTACAGGCCGCAGAGTGCGGGCGCTGGCCGCAGGAAAACAGGACGCAGAACGCAGGGAGCATGCCACAGGTGACAGGCTGCGGGCTGCCAGCCGAAAGCCGCTGGTGGCTGGTGGCTGGTGGCCGGTAGCTGATGGCCGGTTGGGGGAGTGGGCTAGAGCGGCGCGCGGTCCACAGATGTAATGAAGTGAATTCCATCCACATGGAGTCCGTGCAGATCGATGTCGTTGGTGAGGAAGAGGTCAACTCCCGCAGTCGCCGCACATGCCAGCTGAATGGCGTCCGGCGGTGCGATTTTGCGCGGCTTCCGTTGTGCCCTGAGCTTTGCATATATCCGCGCAACGGCAACGTCGAAATTAACGATGATAGCCGTGGCGCGGATTGCGTCTTCATAGTTGCGACAGAGTTCGTCATCGGAGACACTGGTTGGCTTGACCAGAATTTCGCCAATGGTCATCGCCGAGGTGACAAGCTCATCGTTCCGCTCGAGCATTTTGCGCCGGAGGGCCACTACTTTCTCGGAGTCCCTTCCATAGTCTTCGAAGAGGTAAACGAAAAGATTCGTGTCCCAGAAGACTCGGCTCATTGCCAGCCCTCGCGCAAGTTCCGGACATACTGGTCGGCGTGTTCATCCTTCCATAGCAGGCGGCCGGACCCCCTGAGCGCGAGCAGCGGATCGGGCGCAGGAGCAGCATGCCCTCGGGAAGAGGAGGTTTGGCTCCATTTCCGGTACCACGCGAGCAACGGATGATAGCTGGAAGGTATGTCGTCGGGACGGGGTGTGGTTTTTCCGATCCTTCCAGGAAAGCAGATGTCCCCTTCCCGATACAAGCGCCGCCTTCCTTTCCCCGTTTCAAAGAGCATCCTGTGATTTGCAGGATTGGGTCGCCGGTTTGAGACGCAGTGCTGGTTGGCATGAACGGAAAAGACGTTGGACTTCTCTTCGACAAATCCCTCACGGCGGCCACGAGCGATGATCTCAGACTCGCTGAAGTCTTGCCGAAGAGGGTTTTCCCTGTGCAGAAGGGCCGCTGCGATCCAAACTCGATCGGCCGCGAGGAACTTCTTTTCGGTTTCCGTCGCAATCATGGTCATTGGGTTCGTCCTCCCGGGACAGTGCTCACATTGCTCACTTTCTCATATGAGAGCAATGCTGTCAAGTGATTAGAATTGTCAATGCCGCCAATGCAAACGGGCCTCGTCAGAAGACGAAGCCCGTGGAAACTGCTCGGAACGAAGGCCGCTCTGGTTGCTACTGCTGTTGTTGTTGGGTACCGCTGCCAGTGCCGCTGCCACTGCCGCTGTCGTCGCGGCGATGCAGCGTTGGCTGATCGCCGGTGTTGGTGGTGTCGGTGGTGTCAGGAGAAGTGCTGGCGCGACGGAGGGTCGGCTTGCCCTTCTTGTTGTCGATGATGCGCCGCTTGTTCTCGATGCGGGCCAGGCGGGCCTTGACGTCGTTGAATTCCGACGTGGTGACGAGGTACTCGTCCTTCGGGGGAAGAATCTTCGCGATTTCCTCTTCGGTGTGCTCGATGCGGTCGGGGGTCTGGGGGTGATTCTCGAAGACCTTGGCTACCGCGCCGGGCTTCTGCTTCTCCAGGTTCTGGATCTTCTCAAAGAAGGTCACGAAGGCCTGAGGATCGTAGCCGGCACGATACATGTACTGGACGCCGAGGTAGTCGGCCTGCGCCTCAAACTCACGGGAGAACTCGAGGAAGGTGATGGGGATGAGCAACTGGGTCGCTTCGTAGATGCCGTAGCCGGTCCAGCTGTAGCCGGTCATCATGATGAGCGGCACCATACCGATTTGGGCGTAGTTGGCGCGGGTCATTTCGCGGGCCGCGTGGTGGGCGCAGACGTGGGCGGTCTCGTGGGCCATGACGCCAGCCAGCTCGGCTTCCTCGTCGGCGGCCAGGATGAGGCCGGAGTTGACGTAGAAGAAGCCGCCGGGGAGAGCCATGGCGTTGATCTCATCCGTATCGATGACCTTGATGGTGAAAGGCACCTTGCAGTCGGAGTTCTTGACGATGTTCTGACCGATGCGATTCACGTATTCGACGACGACCGGGTCGGTGATGAACTTGGTGCTCTTCTCGATCTCGTCGGCATACTGCTTGCCCATTTTGATTTCGGACTCGGTCGAGTACCAGTTGCCCATGCCGCGTGCGCCGATGCTGCGGGTGCCGACGGCGTTGACGTCGTCGATGCTGCCGCCTTTGACGCCGGGCATCATGCCATCTTTATCGGGCTGGGCCTGGGGGAAGGGGTTGACGTTGGGATCGGTCTGGCCATTTTTGCCGGTGACGACGGGGGTGCTGTCTTCATCGGTCGAACTGGGGACCGGAGACGCGGTTGGGGTCGAGCAGATGTCGCCGCCCTTGTCGGGAGCGCGATGCAGGACGGGACCGGGGCAATCCTGGGTGTTGCTGGGGGTGCTGGCGGAGGCATCGGGGGTCGGTTGGGCCGGTGGCGCTGGGGTCGACGGCGCTGGAGAGGTCTGTTGCGGGATCGCGGAGGGGGTGCTGGAAGGGGTCGAGCTTTGCGCGGCCAGGACGCCGGCCGCGAGGGCCAGGCTGGCGCACACCAACAGGTTGAGGGTGATCTTTGGGGTGGGCATAGCAGACCCTCCTGCAGGGCAGACGGAACCCTGCGGTACTTAGACGTTAGTATGCGCCTTTTGGGTGAGGGGTGTCGGGGGAATATTTTGCGAACACGGTGCAGGGTACAGGGTGCAGGGTACAGCGTGTAGGGTGCCACTTGTCACTTGCTCAGTTGACTTGTTGGAGGCGCTCGATCAGTTTGCGGGCGAGGCTTTCGCCGGATTCCGACCAGAGCAGACGGGTGGAAATGCCGCCATTTTTCTGGATGCGGTTGGTGAAGTCGACCAGGCGCGCGACGTTTTCTTTGACGCGCACGATAGCGTCCTCGTCGAGGTCCATGTCTTCGTAGAGAAAAGGCGTATCGAGGCCGAAGTCGATGCGGATGTGGCCGTTGGTTTCATAAGCGCCGTCGTCGAATGCGGGCCCGAAGCCGACCACGCTGACGACGCGAGGCTCGTGACGCCACATGGTGTCGAAGCCGGCGGCCTGCTCGGGAACCCACAGCTCCCAGATGAGCTCGAACTCCCAGGCATAGTCTTCGTGGGCGTTTTCCATAGCGGCGGCGATGACGGCGCGGGGGGTCGACTCCTCGTCGTCTGTCTCGTTTCGATACACTCGCTGCCAGGTTGGGGTTTCGTTCCAGGAAATGGGGTAGACGGTCGCGGCGGAGACGCGCGCCGATCCGCCGACGGCGGCGAACTGCTCCATGACCTTCTCCAGCGCGGCGGGCAGGGCCTCGAGGCGGAAGTTGGGGTACCAGAGACTGAGGTAGAGCTGGTCAGCCATTGTTCCAGCGTATAGCGTACAGCGGATAGCGTTCAGGCGCCTTTAGCGGATCACGCCTGGAACTGAGGTTATCGCACCGGCAATGAAGCAAGGCCATTCGGTTTTCTGAACGCTAAACGCTATCCGCTATCCGCTGTCTTGCCCTACTCGATCCTTTCATGGCGATAGCCTGCCTCGGTGAGGGCTGCTCGGATTTCTTCGATGTGTTGCGCGCCGCGGGTTTCGAGGGTGATGTCGATGACAGTGTCGCCGAGGCTGACGCCGTAATAAGCGCGGTCGTAGGAGGTTTCGACAATGTTGGCGCGCTGGTCGGCGATGATGCGGGTGAGGTTGTGGAGGGCGCCGGGGCGATCGGTGAGGTGAATGCGGACCCGGACCCAGCGGCCGTCTTTGACGAGGCCGCGCTCGATGATTTTTGAGAGCAGGGTGACGTCGATGTTGCCGCCGCAGACGAGGACGGCGGTGCGGTGGCCGTTGAGGGTGGTCTTTTTCTGGAGCAGGGCGGCGAGAGCGGCTGCGCCGGCTCCTTCGGCCAGAGTTTTCTCGCGCTCGAGCAGGACGAGGATGGCGCTGGCGATTTCCTCTTCGTCGACGGTGACGAGCTGGTCGACATACTTCGCAACCAGCGGGAGGGTGCGGTCGCCGGCGCGGCGGACGGCGATGCCATCGGCGATGGTGGGCTCGGCGGGGATGGTGACAGGGTGGCCGGCCTCGCGGGCTCGCAGCATCGAGGGGAGGCGCTCGGTCTGGACGCCGATGACGCGGGTTTTTGGATGGCTCTCCTTGATGGCGCAGGCGACACCGCCGATGAGCCCGCCGCCGCCGATGGGGACGACGACGGCTTCGAGGTCGGGGACCTGGTCGAGTAACTCGAGGCCGATGGTTCCCTGCCCCGCGATCACTTCGTCGTCATCGAAGGGATGCAGGAAGGTGAGGCCGTCGGCGTTGCTTTGGCGGATGGCTTCGGCGCAGGCTTCGTCGTAGTCGGCGCCATAAAGGACAACCTCCGCGCCGTAGTTTGAGGTCGCGGCGACTTTGACCAGCGGCGTCATCAGCGGCATGACGATGCGCGCGCGGATACTGTGCCGGCTGGCGTGGAAGGCGACCGCCTGGGCATGATTGCCGGCACTCGCGGCGATGACCCCTTGACGGCGCTCGTCGTCGGTGAGGGTGAGGATCTTATTCAACGCGCCGCGCTCTTTGAAGGCGCCGGTACGCTGCAGGTTGTCGAGCTTGAGGAAGACTTGTTGGCCGGTCGCCTCCGAAAGCTCCGCTGAGTGGGGCGCGGGCGAGAGGTAGATGTGGCCGCGGATGCGTTGCTGCGCGGCGCGGATGGAGTCGAGGGTGACGGTCAAGCTTTTCCTCCGTGCGATGGACTGCGAACAGCGCCAATTCTGTACCGGGTTAGAACGCAATGCGCATTTCTATGCGCTCCGCAACGGGTTCCACGATCTGGACGATCCCATGGCCTGGGTTGATCTGCTCGCGCAGCCGCACCAGCCCGAGCTTTTTGAGCTGGTTGACGTCGCGCGTAACCGCGCCGCGGTTTCGGCCCAGTTCGGCAGCCAGCGCCGAGATGCTGAGACGCTTTTGCCGCACCGCCTGACAAAGGCGGACGCGCTGCGCCGAGAGGCAGGCCAGCATATCGAGTGGATCGGCAAAGGTGATGACCTTTTCGGGCTCCGGGCGCTCGCCTTTTTCCATGCGCGCGATCCTCTGGAGCGAGCGCCGGCGATGTCCCTCAAAGCCGTCGTCAAATATTTTGTTCTTCATTGCCTTTTCCTCCATGCCTCGACTTCGCGGAAAAACCGTTTGGCTGTCGCGCCATAGCTTGTGAAGGTCGCCGGTTTCACTTTGCCCATAAAGTGCCGCTCATGTTCGCCATGAGCATTGTCATAGCCGAGGATGCGGCCGTTGTCGATGCCGGACAGATGCCGCGCGACCAGCGCGAGATTGTACTGCACCACTTGACCACCGCCGCTCACCCATACTTCTTCGCGCAACACAGCGATCCCGCCGCCGCATCGAAAACGAGTTGTGTAGTCGGTGATTTTCCGGAGCTTTGATCTTCTTGCCAACTCAGATCCACGCTATCACAGATGATACATGGACTGCATCATCTGGAAGAAACCCATAGGCGGCGTGATTAGGCGACCTCTCTGCTTCAAGTCTCAGCGCCTTTCCGCTTCCGACTCGCTATTACTGCCAATAGCGCAAAGGTGACGATGAAGACCAGCCCAAACGCCAAGCCGCATTTCCAGTACATCGCCAGCTGCGCGCTATGGGCATCTGGGTATGGATAGGGATATGCCTTATGCGGTCCAAAGTAGAAATTGTTGAAGGAATCCGCTGCGATTTGAAGCCACTCGTTCACGGCAGCCAGAAGCCCCAGTATTGAAGCTATGACCGATTGCGTGACTTTCGAGCGTGGCCACCTCATAGCCTAATGCTACCCTTGTCGCATCCTTAAGGTTCACCATCCACTTTCGAACCAGGTTCGGGATAATGAGGGGATGCCGCTGCTGCCTGAGATTCCCTCTCCTGTCGAGCCGAGTGCGCCACTCGAATGGGACAAATTTGTTGCGTTCGTGGGCGGGTATGCGCAATCGGCGCTGGGGCGCTCGTGGATCGGGGCGCTGAAGCCTTCAACGGATCGCGTGTGGGTGGGACGGCAGCAAGCGCTGGTGGCGGAGATGCGGCTGCTGGCGGCCGGGGTGATGCCGCAGCTGCGGGCGCTCTTCGATCCTTCCGATTTGCTGGCGAAGGCGCGGATCGAGGGCGTGGCGCTCGAGTCGGCGGAACTGCGGGCAGTAATTGCGCTGGCGGAGGAGATCACGGGCTGGACGGAGCTGATGCGGACTCCGCCAGAGAACACGCACGACCGGCTGCCGGAGCTGACTGCGCTGTCGAACGAGCTGCTGGCGACGAGCCTGCGGCACCTGACCGAGTCAATGCGCGAGAAGATTCTGCCGGATGGAACGCTGGCCGACGATGCTTCGCCCGAACTGCGGCGGATTCGGCGGGAGATGGAGCGACAGCAACGGGCGATTGAGGAGAGCTTGCGCTCTGCGCTGCGGCGGTATTCCGAAGGCGGCACGGTGCAGGATGAACTGATCACGATTCGCGGCGAGCGTTTTGTGATTCCGGTGAAGTCGGAGTGGAAGCGGCGGGTGCAGGGCGTGGTGCACGGGGCCAGTTCCAGCGGGCAAACGGTGTACGTCGAGCCGCTGGAGACGATTGAGCTGAACAATGACCTGGTGCGGTTACTGGAAGACGAGCAGGAGGAGATTCACCGCATTTTCCTGCAGATGACACGGCAGATCGCGCAGCTGGCCGGGCCAATTCTCTCCGGGGCTGCGGTGCTGGCGGAAGTGGACACGCTGCTGGCGCGGGCGCGGTTCGCGCAGGAATACGAATGTGTTCCGCCGCGATTTGCCGAAGAATCGGCGCCGGAGTTTCGACTGAAGAACGCGCGGCATCCGCTGCTGGAGCGGCGGCTGCGGGCCGAGGCGAAGGCTATCGTTCCGGTGAGCCTGGAGCTGGCGGGCGCGGACCGGCAGCTGATCATCAGCGGACCGAACACCGGCGGCAAGACGGTGACGCTGAAGACGGCGGGGCTGCTGGCGATGATGGCGCAGGCGGGCGTTCCGGTTCCGGCGGAGGAGGCGGTGACGCCGGGGTTCGACGCGTTTCTCGCCGACATTGGCGACGCGCAGTCGATCGAGCAGGATTTGTCGACGTTCTCGGCGCACGTTACGAATCTGAATCGCATCGCCGGGCTGGCCACATCGCGTTCGCTGGTGCTGCTCGATGAGCTGGGTTCGGCGACCGATCCGGAAGAGGGCGCGGCGCTGGCTGTGGCTGTCGCTGAGCATTTTCTGAAGGCCGGCGCGTGGTCGATTGTGTCGACCCACCTGACTTCGCTGAAGGTTTACGCGGAAAACACGCCGGGAGCGGTGAACGCAGCGGTGGGCTTCGACGAAAAGACGCTGGCGCCGACGTACGAGCTGCGGCAGGGCGTGCCGGGGCAGTCGGCGGGGATCAACATTGCGCAGCGGCTGGGGCTGAGTGCGGAGATTGTCGAGGCGGCGCGGGGACGGCTGAACACGCAGACGCAGGACATTGCTCGTTTCCTCGACAGCCTGCACGAGCAGCTTGCGGCTGTGACGAAGGAGCGGGGGCGGATCGCCGGACTCGAACAGGAATTGGCGAAGGAACGCGCTCGACTCGACGCCGAGGGCATGAAGGAGTGGCGGGCGAAGGTGAAGGACCTCGAAGGGCAGCTGCAATCGCTGCTGAAGAACTTCGAATTTCAGATGCGGGAGACGGTGCGGGCAATCGAAGACCGCGCGGCCCAGCAGAAGTTGTCGAAACAGGCTGAGCAGCGGCTCGCACGGCTGCGGCGGGAGTTTTCAGAGAGCTTCAACACGGCAGTGGTCGCACAACACACGGGCGCCGATCGGGGCGATCAGAATGCCCAGCCGCATATTGTGCGTCACGTTGCAGAAGGCGACACGGTGCGGTTGCGCAGCCTGGGCAAGACTGCGACGGTGCAGCGGCAGATCGACGACAAGACGTTCGAAGTGACGGTGGGGCCGATGAAGATGCGCGTGGCGCGCGATGACATCGCCGAGGTGGTGACGACGGGGCGCAAACAGACGCCGATTGAGTCAGCGCGGAGACGGGGGATCAGCGTTTCGGTGGCCGAGCCGGAGGTGGCGTCGAGCGAGATCAACGTGATCGGCAAGACGGCGGATGAGGCGCGCGATGACGTCGAAAAATTCCTCGACCGCGCTTTCCTGGCAGGGCTGCCGCGCATCCGAATCATTCACGGCACGGGGATGGGTGTACTGCGAAGGACACTGCGGGCCTGGCTGAAGGAGCATCCACAGGTGGCATCGGTCACCGAGCCGGGGCAAAACGAGGGCGGGGCCGGAGCGACGGTCGTGGAGTTGCGCGAGGACTAGCCGTCCAGGCGGACGCGCCTTCGGCGCACTTCGAGGCAATCCATCGTGGTTGCCACACCGGTAAGTGCTTGACGCCGCCTGGCAAAAAGTTGCACTATCGGCACGCGAAGGGAAGGAAAGGCCATGATTCAGGTCATCACGGTGGAACGGGAGTACGGCAGCCGGGGCGCGGAATACGCGCATCACCTGGCCCACCGCCTGGGATGGAAACTGATCGACAGCTGCCTGGTCGAGGACGTGGCGGGCAAAGCGGGCGTCACACCGACTCTGGTGAAGCGCTGCGATGAGCGGGTTGACCCGTGGTTCTACCGGTTCGGCAAAGCCATCTGGCTGGGCGGCATCGAGCGGCTCCCGGGAGATCCCGATGTCTTCGACAGCGCACGCATGGTGGAGTTGGTGCGCGCTTACGTGCAGGAGCAGGCCACCAAAGGCAGCTGCGTAGTGGTGGGCCGCGGCGCCGCCTGCATGCTGGCCAAGTCGCAGGGAGCCTTTCACGTTTTTGTCTACGCCTCGCTGGCGCGCAAGATTCGCTACGTTGAGGAACACTTTCCAGAGCACGCCAGAGACGCTGAAAGCCAGATTCTGGACACCGATCGGCGGCGCGCGGAGTATATCCGGCGATTCCATCAGCGCGAGTGGGACGATCGCCGCCTCTACCACCTGATGCTGAACTCGTGCATGGGCCTGGATGCGATGGTCGAGTCCACGGTGGAAGCCGCGGGATTACATGCGGTCGCTGCAGCCGCTGAGCACGCGAACCAGGAGGCGGTTAGTTAAGGCCGGTGGTTCATCCAGAGGCCGTCAGTTCCAGGATTGACCGGTACGCCCTTCTTCGGTTTCATCCCACACCATGGCGTCGAAACGATGGGTGCCCCGGAAGCCAAGCCACTCGTAGAGCGATACGGCTTTGCGATTCGAGGCGGTGACGGTGAGCGTCAGCAGCGTAAAGCCCCGTTTGGCCAGCGAGCGCGCACATTCGACCATCAGCAGGCGGCCCAGCCCCTGGCCGCGGTGCTCCGGCGCTACGCAAATTTGCGTAACGTGGCCGACGTCTTCGCGGACGCGCGAGCAGAGCAGCAAACCGGCGAGGTCGTCGCTGCCCGGCTGCACGAGGGCAAAGGAGGATTCCGGGTCGAAGTAGCCGCATCCGGGAAACCGCACGATGTTGTGCAGAAAGCGCTGCGAACCGGCCGCGGTGCGGTATTGCTCGTTGATATGGCTGTCGAGGTGTCCCTGATACGAAGTGGCAATCAGGCGCGAGGCCGGACCAAGGTCGGATTCCGCCCAGCGGCGTAGTGCCAGGCCGCGGGGCAGCGAAACCTCGCCGCCGGGCGGGAAACCGGCTCCGTCACTTTGCGCCGCGCCCAATGCGATTTGCAGCGGCCACTCCATGAAAATGCGCTCGTGGATTTCAAATCCCGCGTCCTGGAAGACGCGCTGATGCGCGCCATGGGGATGAAGCAAAAGCTGGGATTCAATGCGCGACACGCCTGGCGAGCCTTTCAGCATTTCGAAGAGACGCAGCAGCAACTCGTTGCGAATTTCGGTGGCGGAATCGCGCGAATCCAGCGCGAAGACATCGCCGATGACGGCTTTATGCCCTTCGTAGACGCAGAAGACGTAACCTACGATGCGACCGTTGTCGACGGCTACATATCCTGGGAGTACGCGGGAATCAAGATACTGCAGCAGCAGGTCTGCGGAGCCGCGATAATCCCAATGCAGCCGCTCGCTCCAGATGCGGCTCTCCTCATCCAGCAGCGGGCGCAGGCTGCCCGCCGAGAAATGGCGCAGATCCAACAGCTCGAATTGAAGCGCGGAACCCATCGATGCAGCACTGCTGCGGCGCAACTTCAGGCGCCCAGCAGGCTCCCTTTCCACTCCATTGCAATAAACTGCTCACCGGTTGCGGACTGCTGTGTCTGAAGCGCCGGCCGTGACCTCGTACACGACCAGGTTTTGGGCAGGATAGGTGAACAGTGGCTCGTACCGCCTGCGGTGCAGCGTCTGACGAAGCTCTGCCGCCGAAGATTCCGGAACGACCAGCAGATGCTGCCGATCCGGAATGCCGTCCTGCATGGTGCCGCTCGCGAACTGCGGCTCTTTACCCGGAACCCTGGGATCGAGCACCTCGAATTCCAGCTTCACTCCTGGCTTCCAGCCTTTTCTAATCGCGTAAAAATCCGCCGCGTTCAGAACAGGCTGGCCGTTCACCGCTACCAGATCGTCCCCGATGAGCCTGCGCAGGCCCATCTGCTCGGCGGATGATCCTTCTTTGACATCGTCAACGATTACGCCATGAGGACCGGGGCCAGCGCTCAGCGGCGGATCGCTCACGGTGATGCCAACATCGTAATTCACAGTGCGCTGATCGCGGTAGAAAGAAAGTCCGTACTGTACATCTCTGCGCACGTGCCACACGGCGACGATGCCCGGCGGGGGGCTGATCTGGTCGAGGATTTGCGCCAGCGGACGCGCGGAATAGGTCATATCCATCAGGTTGATGTTGCGTTTGGTGTTGGGCAGCGGGCCGATCCCGAAGACGGGACCGATGCCGAACATGTACAGCAGCAGGATCACCATGGGCGTCATGGTGGCGATGCGCAGGCGCTTCAGGCCGAAGTGCGCGACGGTAATGAGGATGAAAACCGTCGCCGCGACGCCCACCATGCCGGCCGCGATGATAGCGATGCGGGGGGGGACCGCCTCAGGATTGTGCAGGTGCAACGGCATCAGGAGCACAAACATGGTCAGGATTCCGGTGAGCACCGCATGCAGGATCAGCAGCCAGGGTTTGAGACCACGGCGGCGGATCCGGTTGAGATAATCGCCGGCGAGAATGGTGAGCGGGGGCACCGCGGGCAGAATGTACCCGGGCAGCTTGGATTCGGAAAAGGAGAAGAAGACGATGGGCACGAGCGCCCAGAGCACCAGAAATTCGGGAAAGGCGTCGCCCGCGCGGCCGTGGCCGACGTACAGAATCTTGGCGCGGCGCACGCGCCATTCGTTGAACGATCCTCCGACCGCATCCACGAAAGCGGTCGCCGCGATCACTGCCCAGGGCGTCAAGCCCAGCAGCATGACGGGCACGTAATACCAGAACGGGTGGTAGTGCTCGAATCGGTCGGTGGCGAAGCGCTCGATATTGTGTTCGAGAAAGAAAATGCGGAGGAAAGCCGGGTTGCGCAACTGGACGGCGATAAACCACGGCAGCACCATGGCGAAGTAAAGCACCATGCCGGGCCACCACAGGCTGCGTCGAAACAGCGACCACTCGCGGCGCAGGCCGGCGAAGACGCCAATAATCACCAGCGCCATCACGGGGGCGATGGGGCCTTTGGCCAGCGTGGCTGCGCCGACAAAGAAGTAAATATCGAAGAGCCAGAACTTGCTGTTGGTTTCGTACCAGGCGTACCAGCCGAGCATGCCGATGCAGAAAGGCGCAGCCAGCTGCATGTCAGTCGAAGCGCCGCGCGCAAAGCTGAGAACCGCGGCGCAGGAGGCGGTGATCAGCGCCGCATCCAGTTGTCCTCCGTTGCGGAAGCGCCGGATATGCAGGTAGATGAGGACCACCAGCATGAAGGCGAAGCTGGCTGAGGGCAGACGGGCCGACCAGTCGTGGACGCCAAATTCGCGGAAGGCGAACATGGCGCGCCAGTAGTAGAGGGCCGGCTTTTCCAGCCATGGATGCCCCCACAGGACGGGAGTGACGTAATCGCGACGCGCCAGCATTTCGCGCGCGACCTGGGCATAACGGGGTTCGTCAGCGCCGACCAGGCCGAGACCATCGCCGCCAAAGATGGGCACCAGACCGTAGAAGAGAAAAAAGGCGGTCAGGCCGAACAGGGTTGCCGCTTCTGCGATTTCGCCGACCGCGGGAAATCGGGCTCGAACCCGGGTCAGCAGACTGGGCAATCGCGGCCGCGCGCTGCGATCCGGCTCAGCAGGCCCCGGCTCTTCCGGCGAATCCACCGAGTGCCCGGAACGCGAGGAGTTCGCAGGGCCGGGAGAATCGCCGGAACTCGTTTCAGTTTTCTGTTGATCCTTCGAAGTCTCGGTCACATTCCCGGCGGGTGATTCATTCATCCTGGTAACCGGTTCGGCTCTTCGGCGCAGTCATGATTGCCGCGAGGCTCGTACTGCCTGCCAGATACCTGAGGCATGGATGCACCACGATTGAGTCAGCCTACCAGATTCCGGTTCGGTTCTTCCGTCGTTCCGGAGCGCGAAGGAACCATCGTCATTAGCTCCTGCCGCATGGTTGCCAAAATGGTCTCCGTGGCCTCGCGCAGAGGGCCCGCCAGCGTGCAGCCGCCGGCGTGCAGATGACCTCCGCCACCCAGGCGGGCCGCGATGCGCGCCACATCCAGCTGGCCTTTGCTGCGCAGCGACAGCCGGACGCGACGATCCGGCAACTCGCGCAGCAGAACCGCCGCCTCGACGCCGCCGATGGCAATCGCGTAATTCACGATGCCTTCGCAGTCCTCCTCGGCGGCTCCGGTGCGGATCATGTCGTCGCGGGTCACCCACAGCCAGGCAAGCCTGCCTTCACGCCGCAGGTTCGAGAGCGCGGCTCCGAGCAGCAGCATTTTGGACAGCGGGTTGGAGAAGTACACTTCCCGGGCAATGCCGGCGGGATCGGCTCCGCGACCCACCAGTTCGCGCGCCAATTCAAAGGCGTGGGCGTCGGTGGCCTCGTAACAAAACGAACCCGTATCGGTCAGCAGTCCCACATAGAGACACGTGGCCATCGGCGGCGTCACTTCAGCGCCAGCGGCGATCGCCAGCCGTCCGATCATCTGCGCGACGGCACAAGCCTCGACGTCGATCCAGTTCACGTCGGCAAAGGCGCGGCCAGTTGCGTGGTGATCGATATTGACGAGAAACCGACCCTCGAGGCCGGCAAGGCGGGAACGCTGGATGCCGTCGCACTCCAGCAGAATGACGGCATCGTAGTTGCCCTCCAGCCGCGCCGCCTGCCGGATCTTCGAAGCACAGGGCAGCCCGCGATAGATCATCGGCACCGGATCGGCGGAGACGAGGTCCGCTTGCTTGCCAAGCTGATCGAGCATCATCCCGAAGGCCAGCATCGAGCCAACGGCATCTCCATCGGGGCGAGCATGGGAGAGGATGGCGAATCTCTGACCGCGGCGGACAACGTCCAGCACTCCCGATAATCCCTCGCTGCGGACAGCGGCACCCGACACGGCCGGACTGCGGGAGTCGCCTCCATCGTTGGGGTGCTGCAACGGAATGTCGTGCCCTGCCACCATCGGCTCTTCCCTGCCCTTCAACCGCTCTGCTCCGTGGTTTCCGGTCGGAGTCCTGTCCTGCGTTTCCTGCCCAGCAACTCGTCGATCCGCGATTTCATCTTTTCGGAGCGATCGATGTGGAAGGTCAGCTCGGGAACATAGCGCTTGCCCATCCGCTCCAGCAGCTCGTGGCGGATGTAGCCACGGGCGGCCATCAGGCCCTCCAGCGTGTCGGCTTCCTCCTGCGCGCCACCATCGACAGCGACATAGATCAGCGCCGACTTTCCTCCCGGATTGAGCACGACCTGGCTGATATAGGCGAAGCTGATGCGCGGGTCGGAGAGCTCGCCCTCGATCATCGCGCCGATCTCGTCGCGCAGCGTCTCGGCCACGCGTTCCTGGTGGTACTTTCGTCCTCTCTGCTCCGGCATCGCTCCAACTCCTTCGACCGTCCCACCCGGCACGGACATGGAAACGGAAGAAAACCCTTGAGAATATCAGAGTGGGAGGCGGGAGCACGCCGTCATTGGGGGACGGGGCGAAAAACATTCTTCACGATAACGACGCATTGTTCCCGGAGGCTTGTGTTGGTGTACATATCGTGCATACAATGGTGCGGTGCGCTTCGAATGGAGTACGAGGAGACACGATGAAGCGGCGATACGACTTCAGCAAAGGCAAGCGAGGGAAGATTCTTCCGACGGAACCGGAGCCTCGCGGCAAGACGCGCATCACCATTCGCATTGACGGCGATCTGATGGATCACTTCCTCAAAGAGGCGGATGCCGCCGGGGGAACGGTTGGCTATCAGACCCTCATCAATGATGCGCTGCGCCAATACGTGCAGGGGACCGCGCCGCGGTTCGAGGACACGCTGCGCCGCATCGTGCGCGAAGAGCTTCGTGCCGGCGGTTGACATACAACAGGCGGACGCTGTCCCATCAGGCGCACGACTCGAGGGCGCAGCATGGATCGAATGGCCCTGTACACCTTTATGTCGCAGCATCGGTACGGCGTCGTGTCCAGCATCGGCGGAGACGGCACTCCGCAATCGGCGCTGGTGGGCATCGCGACCAGCCCCGACCTCGAAATCGTCTTCGATACGGTGCAGTCTTCGCGTAAGTATCCCAACCTGATCGCGCGGCCCGCCTGTTCGTTTGTGGTGGGGTGGGGCGGCGAGCAGACCGTGCAATTCGAAGGCATGGCGGAAGAGCCGACCGGAGTTGAGCTCAAGCGCTGCCAGGAGATTTACTTCAAGGCGTGGCCGGATGGTCCGGCACGCATGGCGTGGCCGGGGATCGCGTACTTCGTGGTGCGGCCGCGATGGATTCGCTACAGCGACTACGATCAGAGGCCGCCGGTGATCGAAGAAATGAGGTTCGGCCAGGACTGAAAAGGGGCATCCGGAGATGCCCCTTTATCGACGGCGCGGCCGCTGGCTCTACGATGCCGGCCCCGCGGGCAGCGTGGTGTCGTCGGCGACAAAGGCCTTGAGCGGCGTTCCCTGCTTGATGTCAATCTCTTTGCCGTGCTTAATCAGGCCGATGGGGCCAAACAAAACGGTCAACGCTACAGCGGTTCCGGTTTTGTCGTCGCCTTCCCTGCCTTTGGTGCCCCGTAACATCACTCTCGTGTCGCCAACCTTGATGTAGTCGAGGCGCATGTTGAGCTCGCCTCCTTTGCCCATCATGCCCGCACGCTTTGCATGGGTAACTTCGCCAACCGCTTTGCAGCCGGCTTTGGCGACCACAACGTTGCCGATGGTCAGGTCCTGGTCCAGGACCAGCGCCACTGGATCGCCCTCCTGGGCGGTCTTTGAGCTCAAATCCTGATCGAATTTCAGCGACACGTCGGAGCCTTCCTTCAGGACGATAGGCCCGGACGGAACCGCGGCTGGCGCTGCGGCCGGTGCGGCAACGGCGGCGTTGTCGGGCGGCGGAGCCGGCGTCTGAGCCGCAGCCTCCGACGTGCAGTTCGCGACAAACAGACACACCAATAAAACCAATGGACAGAAAAGTGCAAGCTTTCTCATAACCATTATTTCCTCTCTGCGTTAGTGGCCGAATTGTACACCTAACTCCGGCACTCCTCATTCTTCGCAAGGAGGGACGACAAGTTAGTAATCCGACGGATGAGGAAATGAGTTTGTTTCATCGTGGAGCCGAGGACGCGGTGATTTCCAGCCTTTCGCCACAGCAGTCCGGCAGAATAGCAGCGCCTAGATCACGCGCAGCACGACGACGGTTTCATCGTCGAAGCGGTCGCGTTTGCCCTGGAATCGGCCTACGTCGGTCAGGATGCTCTCCGCCAGCCGGGAGGCGGACTTGTGGTGATGCTTTTTTACGGTCTCGATGAGCCGGTCGTTGCCGAACATCTCGCCCGCGGCGTTCTGCGCGTCGACGATGCCGTCGCTGAAAAAAACTACGGAGTCGCCGGGCTGGGTGGAGATGCTGAACTCCTCCCAGGTGGCGTTGGGAAACATGCCCAGGGGAAAACCTTCGGCGCGGATGGTTTCAATCTCGTCGCCGCGGCAAAACAGCGGCTGCACCGATCCGCCGTTGGCGATCTGCATGGTCAGGTTCTCATCGTTCCAGACACCGAAAAGCATCGTCACGTATTGCGAATCGAGCTTTCGCTCCTGGAGAGCGTCGTTCAGGGTCTTCAGCATTTCAGAGGGCGAAAGGTGCTGCGGAGCGACGGAGCGCATGATGCCGCTCACCAGCGCCGCATACAGCGCGGCGGCTGCCGCTTTGCCGCTCACATCGCCCAGCGCAATGGCGCTGCGATTCGCATCGTACGGCAGGAAGTCGTAGAGGTCGCCGCCGATGGTGCGCGCGGGCAGGAACCTCGACGCAAACTCCGCCCGCTTGTGCTGTGGCTTCGCCGGAGGCAGCAGGCGCAGCTGCACTTCGCGGGCCATGGCCAGGTCGCGCTCGAGGCGCTGTTCCTGCTGGGCGACGCGCTGGTAGAGCTGCGCATTTTCGACCGCAATCGCAATTTGGGCAGCGAGCGTGGTCATGGCCCGCTCGTGATCCTCGGTGAAGTAGTGCAGGCGCGTGTGTTCGACGTCGAGCACTCCGATGGCCGTGCCTTTGTAGATCAGAGGTACCGTCATCTCCGAGCGCGTCTCCGGATTCACCATGTGGTAGCGCGCGTCCTTGCGCACGTCGGGCACGTGAATGACGCGCTTCTCGCGGATCGCCGCGCCGACCAACCCGCGATCGAGCGGAATGGTGGTGCCGATGACCGCGTCGTTCTCCACCAGGCCCGAGGGGGCAACGGGAGAGACGCCGGGTAGTTCCGGCGGCGAGGAGTCCCAGATGCTGCGCCGCGGCTCGTGCTTCTCCTTTGTATCGGACCGATGGATATGGCGAAGCGACAAGCGGTTTTGGAGCACCTGGTCGCGCTCATTCACCAGCCAGATCGAGAACATCTGGTAGTCGATGATGCGGCGAACCAGTTGGCCCACGCGCTGCAGCAGCTCGTTGGGATCGAGAATCGAAGTGATCTCGCGGCTGATTTCGTTCAGGACCTGCAGCGTCTGCGCCTGACGCGCGACCCGCGTGTAGAGGCGCGCGTTCTCGATGGCGCCCGCGATGCGAGAGGCGGTGAGGGTGAGCAGATGCAGGTGTTCCTGTTTGAAGTAGTTCAGCTGCTCAGACTGGATGTCGATGACGCCAATCATGCGGTTCCTGGTGATCAGCGGCACGGCCAGTTCCGAGCGCACATCGGGATTCGCGTTAATGTAGTTGCCGGCGTTGGTAACGTCGTTGACCAGCATGGCGTGGCGGCTCTGCGCCACTTCGCCCACGATGCCCTGCCCCATCTTGATGCGCATCCGCTCGACTTCCGGCTTGTGGCCGATCTGAAAGCGCATGCGCAGATCGTGGGTGCGGTCGTTGACGAGCAGGATGGCGAAGATGCGGTAATCGATGACCGCCCGCACCAGCGACGCGGTGCGCTCGAGCAGAGTCTTCAGGTCCAGGGTGGTGTTGAGCGCGTCGGCCAAACGGACCAGGAATTCCGTTTGCAGGGGATCGACGTGCACCTGGGCAGGGCGCGGCGAGGCCTCAGGTGAAACGGGCCGGTAATCCCCTTCCCACTCCTGCTCCGCCGGGTTCTGGGGTGGGTGTTCGCTCACAATTCTCCTGGGGACGCACGGTACCGCGTGCGCGGACCGAATGTCATGATACGGGGTTTTGCGCCGATCCGCCGGAGGCCCGGGAGCAGCGCGCAGGGGCAAGACACGGCGAATTTCGAGGCCCGACCGCGCGCCAGTCTCAGAGCGTTTTCAGCTCGTTGATAATCGCCGCGCCGGCGCTGGTCCCGATGCGGTTCGCGCCGGCCTCCAGCATCCGCCGCGCGTCGGCCAGGGTGCGGATCCCACCCGAGGCTTTCACGCCGCAGCGTCCGCCGGCCACGCCACGCATCATCGCTACGTCACTCGCGTTAGCGCCGCCGGTCGAGAATCCCGTACTGGTTTTGAGGAAGTCGGCCCCGGCGGCAATGGCCAACTCCGAAGCCCGCAACTTTTCTTCGACGGTGAGCAGACAGGTTTCGAGAGTCACCTTCACCACGGCTCCGGCTTCGCGCGCGACCTCGACCACTCCCTCGATCTCCTGCTGGACGGCCTGGTTCTCGCCGGACTTCAGCAACCCGATGTTGACCACCATGTCTACGTCGTGGGCGCCGATCTTCACCAGCGCAAGGGCCTCTTCGCGCTTGGTGGTTCCCAGCGAGGCGCCCAGTGGAAAGCCGACGACGACGCCGACTGAGATGCCGGTTCCTGCCAACTCCGCATAGGCCAGAGCCGCCCATGTAGGGTTGACCATCGCGCAGGCGAAGCCGTGCTCCGCCGCTTCGCGGCAAAGCCGAATTACCTGTTCCTGGGTCGCATCGGGTTTCAGCAGGGTGTGATCGATGGCTGCGGCAAGGCTTTGCCTGGACGACAGAGCCTGCTTTGCAAACGCTTCCGCGTCGAAGCCCGGTACTTCCTGTTCCTCTTCTTCATCGAGGAGGTGAATCTGCGTGCTCATGGGGGCAAACTCCTTTTCAGCCCGCCGATAATTCCGGCGCAACGGGGCCCCCGGCTAGCCCGGTGTTGGCTTGCTGGGGTGTTTCATCCGGAGGCATCAGACAGATGTCCGGCAAGTTCCGGTATCGTTCTGCGAAATCCATCCCATAACCAATAACGAACTGATTGGGGATCGTGAATCCCACATAATCGGCATCGATTTTTTCCACACGCCGCGAAGGCTTGTCAAGCAGGGCGGCAATACGCAGGGTTTTGGGCTGGTGCTGCTCGAAAAGGCTGCGCAGAAATCCCAGCGTCAACCCCGTGTCCAGGATGTCTTCGACGATAATGACGTTCTTGCCTTCGATGGACTGATCGAGGTCCTTGATCAGCTTCACAGCGCCACTGGAGCGCGACCCCTTGCCGTAGCTGGTGACGGCGACGAAGTCGAAGGTGTTGTCGACGGAGATGCTGCGGGCGAGATCGGCGAGGAAAATCGCCGCGCCCTTCAACACTCCGACGAGAACGATCGTCTCACCCGCGTAATCCCGATCGATCTGGCGCCCGATCTCCAGCACGCGATCACGAATCTGTTCGCGGCCAAAAAGAACTTCAAGACCCGAATGAATGCTTGTCGTGCTCACGCTGCCCAGATTAACTCCAAACCCGCCTGTGGAAGCTATACTTAACAGACGCGCGTATGTATCCGTTTATTCACATTGGCCGTTTCTCTGTCGGCACTTTCGGAATTATGCTTTGGCTCGCGGCGGTCGCCGCCTGCTGGATTCTTTATCGGAATTTTCGCCGCTGGGGGATTGAGGCCGACGCCATCAGCATCGTGGCCGTTTCCACCGTGGCCGGCGTTCTGGGATCGAAAATCTGGCACGTGCTCGAAACGCCGCACGCTCTGTTGGCCCACCCCGCCGATTTGCTCTTCGATCGCGCCGGATTCGCCTGGTACGGCGGCCTGATCGTCGGCATTCTCACCTTGCTGTGGCAGGCGAGGGTTTACAAGCTGGGGTCGCTGCAGATGCTCGACCTGGCCTCGCCCGCTGCAGCGATTGGCTATGGCGTCGGCCGGCTGGGTTGTCTGGTTTCCGGCGACGGCGACTACGGCATCCCGACAACTCTGCCGTGGGGCATGAGCTTTCCCCATGGATTAGTGCCGACCTTCCAGCGCGTGCATCCTACGCCGATTTATGAGCTGCTGGGCGCTTTGCTGATCACCTGGATTCTTTGGCGCAGTGGCGCGCCGGAGCGGCCCAAACCGCTGGGCCAGATCACCGGGGAATACCTCATCCTCACTGGCATTGCGCGGTTTCTGGTGGAATTCATCCGGATCAATCCGCGCATTCTGTGGGGGATGACGAACGCTCAGCTGGCGAGTTTGGGGGCGATTGGGTTTGGGCTGGGGTTGATTTTGGTGGCGAGGTCCAGGGCCGGGACGAAGGCCACGAAAGCGGAGCGGCGGGCTGCAACTGCCCATTCCGCGTAGAGTGGGTTTTTGTCTTCAGGCTTCCCAGGGATTGACGAGGCGAATGCCGCATTCTTCGAAGTCCGGTGTATTGCGAGTAGCCAGCGTGGCGTTGTGGAGGCGGGCGATGGCGGCAATCTGGACATCCAGCCGGCCGACGATTCTTCCTGTCGCGTATCGTTGCCCCATCATCTCCGCATAGATTTCCGCAGCCCCACTGTCGAAGGCAAGAATGCCACGTTCAAAGTCCTCGGTGAACATGGCGTCGGCCTCGGTCTGTAATTCACTGCGGCGTCTTCCCGCGGGCATGCGGGCAATCCCCGCAAGAATTTCCGCCTTGGAGACTGCTGTCGTGCAAAGCTCCTCAACCGGCTGGCTCGCCAGCCAGGCCATCACACCAACCGAAGGTACCGGTGCCATGGTCTCTGACAGCACATTCGTGTCCAGGATGATCACGGCTCTTTGTCGTAGGCACCGAACTCCGGACCGCTGAAATCTACCAGCGGGCGGTCCCCGGTTCTGGGTGGAATATCCAGCTCAACCCCACCCAGGGGCTCAAAGCGCCTGCGAATGCGCACCGCCATGTTCCCCCGCGGGGCCGAGGGAGCCGCCGTGAGCGTCTTCTCCAGAATCGCCCGCGCCTCTTCTTCCATCGAGCGCCCATTCTCAGCGGCGCGCACACGAAGTTTTGTTTTGACGGAATCGTCGAGTTTGCGGATGGTTAGGGTCGCCATTCATCCAGCGTAGCGGATGCAATCAATGCTGTCAATGCCAGCATTGCTGTCATTGCAGTCATTGATTGCATGCTACTGCGCGAAGCTCCTGACCCACTCCAGGATACTGCGCATCGCGGCGCCGGTCGGCCCTGAAGCCATCCAGGGCTTGGCCTCATCACTCCAGGCCACAGCGGCAATATCGAGATGAATCCAGGGAGTGTCCTCGGCAAATTCCTTCAGGAACATGGCCGCGTTGATGGCCCCGCCGTAGCGTCCGCCGGTGTTCTTGATGTCGGCGATGCTCGATTTGATGACGTCGCGGTAATCGTCGTCGAGCGGCAACCGCCAGAAGCGCTCTCCGGAGACCTTCAGAGCATCGGAGAAGCGCTGGTAAGTGTCCTCGTCGTTCGAAAAGATGCCGGCGTTGAGCAGGCCCAGCGCTACACCGACAGCCGCAGTCAGCGTGGCCGCATCGATCAGGTGGGTCGCGCCCAGTTGCTTCGCATAGGTGAGGCCATCGGCCAGCACCAGCCGTCCTTCGGCGTCGGTATTGATGATCTCGATCGCTTTGCCCGGTTTGCCGGGAGCAGGCATGGCGATCTCGACGTCGCCGGGCTTGTAGGCTTTGCCGGAGGGCATGTTTTCTGCGGCGCAGACGATGCCGATCACCTTCACGCGCGGCTGGAGCTGCGCAATCGCGCGCATCGCTCCAATCATGGCCGCGCCTCCGGCCATGTCGTACTTCATCTTCTCCATGCTGTCGGAGGGCTTGATGGAAATGCCGCCCGTGTCGAAGGTGATGCCCTTCCCTACCAGTCCGAGGACCGGGCCAGCCGGTGCGTCTTTTGGCTCGTAGATCATCACGATCAACGCGGGCGGCTCGTCTGAGCCTTGCGTGACGCTGATGAAAGCGCCCATCTTCAGCTCGCGGAGCTGGCCGGTGCTGTGGACCCTGCATTCGATCCCGTACTCGCGGCACATCTCCGCGGCCCGCTCGCCCAGGATGGTCGGCGTGAGGCGATTGCCGGGCTCGTTGACCAGCGCGCGGGCAAAGTTCTGGGATTCGCCGACGATCACGCCTTCGCGCAAGGCGGCTTCCGCGGCTGGCCGGTCGGCTGACGGGGCAGCCACAACCTGCAGCGACTGCACGCTGCGGTCCTTGCGGTCGGAACGGTAGGTGTCGGAGTCGTAATCCGCGATGACCGCGCCTTCGGCAAGAGCGCGCACGGTTATTTTTGGATCAAGGCCGTCAGATGCTGGGACGACAATCGCTACCTCTCGCAGCCCACGCGGCTTGGCGAAACGCACTGCTGCTCCCGCGCCTTTGCGGACTTCATGGGGCGTCAGTTTGGCCGCCTTGCCCAGGCCGATGATGAGGAGCCGCTTTGCCTTGAGTCCGGCAGGACTGTGCAGCAGCAGAGTCTCACACGATTCGGCCTTGAACTCGCCGCCGTCGAGGATGGCTTGGGCAGATCGGGCTGGGGCCTCATCACTGGCGAGCAGGCGGATTTCGGGCTTCGCGGCTTTATTGGCCGAGGCATCGACCGCGAAGACGGCAAGGAGTTCGGTTTCGATTGCGGAGGAAGGGGCGAAGAGGATTTTCGTATTCATAGATTTTGGGAAGCGCGTACGTTACCAGATCACTTTAACGTCTGGGTAGCGGCGAAAAACCCGGTCGCCGGTGACGATCGGCAGTTTCTCGGCGAGGGCCGTCGCCAGGATCATGCGATCGAAGGGGTCGCGGTGGTGCATCGGCAAGGAGAACAAACCAAAAGCATGGTGCGATTCGAAGGGTAGAAGGGTGATCCGCAATTCGCGAATTGCGTTCTTTGTTTCCTCCTCCGACATTTCGAGCTTGCCGATGGCATTTTTGATTGCAATTTCGGAGATTGAGGCGGCACTCAGGTTCACTTCGACTTCGACGGGCGCGAGCACTTGCTGTACCCGCGACGGCAGGGACCCCAGGTGGGCGAGAATCAGAACCTGGGTGTCCAGGAGGACCCTAATAACGGCCCTCCAGGAACGCGTCGACTTCCTCGTCAGTCATCGGATCAAAGGCATGCGGATCGATGATCCTGACCCTCCCCTTTCCGGTGCCAAATCGTCGCACCGGCTTCTCCGTTTCCTCTTTGGGCATCGGGGATACAAGGGCGATCGGCCGCTTGTAACGGTAGATCACGATGCTCTTGCCCTTCTCAACATCGTTGAGAATCTGCGGCAAAGTTGCTCGGGCCTGCGCGGCGCTGATCTTCTTCGTCATAGCAATAGTGTACAACAAATCTTGTACAACTTCTAGGATTTTCGCCCTCGGGCAACGGCTGCCCGGGCTTCCTTATCCGCCTCGCGACGGCGCTCGGTTTCGCGTTTATCCCAGTCCTGTTTGCCACGGGCCACGGCCAGCTCGCATTTCACGCGGCCATTGCGAAAATAGAGCCGGGTGGGGATGAGCGTTAACCCCTTCTGCTGCGTCTTTCCCGTGAGTTTACGGATTTCCTCCTGGTGCAGCAGCAGCTTCCGCGTGCGCAGCGCGTCGTGGTTGTTGTAGCTGGCGTGGGAATATGCACCGATATGCGCGTTCAGCAAAAAGGCTTCCCCATCCTTGATCAGGCCGTAGGCGTCCCTGAGATTCGCCTTGCCCTCGCGGATCGACTTGACCTCGCTCCCGCGCAGGGCCACGCCCGCCTCGTACTTTTCGAGGATGAAGTAGTTGTGGCCGGCCTGGCGGTTCTGGGCGGCGTCGCGGGCGCCGGAAGCCATCGGGTCGCGCGGTTTGGCCTTCGGCGGAGCCGGTTTCACGGGATGGCTGGTGGGTCGGGCCATGGCAGTGGTCGCAATTTTTCATCGTATATCGTTATTGCAGGCGCGGGTACTGCTGGATTCGAGCGCCGGGGCGCCTGGGCCGCAATCGGAAGCGCCGGAGTGCGATACTATACGCAGCGCGAAGGGGTAGCACCGTCGAGCCGCTCTTCCATTGCAGAGGACGAAAGGCCAAATGCTCCGGCGCCCATCATTCTCATTCCCGAAACTGGAGCTGCATGAAGAGAAGTCTTGTCATCTGGGCTTTCCTCGCCATGATTTTGGCAGCCCTGCCCGTGGCGCACGCGCAGTCAGCGGCCCATTGGTTCAAGCGGGGTCAGGTCGCTGAGACCAAAGACGATACCCTGGGCGCCTACGAGGCCTACTACCAGGCCTACCAGAAAAAGCCCTCCGACGAGCGCTACAAGCTCGCGTGGGAGCGCACCCGGTTTCCCGCAGCGGCGTTGCGTGTGGAGCATGGGGAGCGGCTGCGCGACCAGGGCGACTACACCGGGGCGCTCACCGAGTTTCTGCGGGCTCTCGAGATCGACCCCAGCAATGAGCTGGCCTCCCAGGACATCAAGGCGACGCGCGACAAGCTGAACTCGCAGACGCCAGCGCCGGACAGTGCGCCACGCACCACCGACGATGCTCTGGAACTGGCTGCCCCCATCCAGCTGAAGCCGATCTCGAACGAACCTCTGACCCTGCATTATGTCGAGGACAGCCGCGTCGTGTATCAGGCGGTGGGCAAACTGGCAGGCATTAACGTCCTGTTCGATCCTGCCTACAGCTCCAAACGCATCCAGGTGGATCTCAATAACGTCACGCTGAACGACGCACTGCGCATCGTGGCCACGGTTTCCAACACCTTCTGGCGCCCCGTTACCTCGAACACCATTTTTGTCGCCGAGAATTCGCGCAGCAAGCACACCGAGCTCGACGAGCAGGCGGTGGAGACCTTTTACCTGCACAACGTGGCGCAGCAGAACGATTTCACCGAGGTTCAGACCGTCCTGCGTAATCTCTTTCAGGGCGCTCGCATCAATGGCGTTGCCAGTGAAGACGCGATCGTCATGCGCGGTACACCCGATGAGTTGCTGCTGGCGCGCCGGCTGATCGACGACCTCGACAAGGCCCGGCCGGAAGTGGTCATCGACGTAGCCGTGCTCGAAGTCAGCCGCGATCTGCTGCGCAACATCGGCGTGCAGCTGCCGCAGACGGCGAGCATCAACTTTCAGCCGTCGAATGCCAATCTGAACAACAACAACAGCAGCACGAATACCGGCAGCACGACAACGAACACTACCTCGACTACAACCAGCGCTATCACCCTGAATAATCTGGCTCACCTGAACTCGACCAACTTCGCGGTGACCATCGGCCAGGCGGCGGTGGATCTGCTGCTCACCGACACGCGTTCGCGCATCATTCAGAATCCGCAGATTCGCGCCTCCGACGGCCAGCAGGCGACCCTGAAGATCGGCGAACGCATCCCGATCGCCACCGGTTCCTACCAAACCGGCGCCGCTACGGCTATCGTCAGTTCTCTGGTGAACACGCAGTTTCAGTACATCGACGTCGGCGTCACCATGGATATCAAGCCGACGGTGCACTTCGACCGCGACGTCACGCTGAAGAGCAAGATTGAAGTCTCCGCCACCAACGGCAATTCGAGTATCGGCGGCATTACCGAGCCCATCATCACCCAGCGCTCCGTCGATCACACGGTTCGTCTGCGCGACGGTGAAGCCAACCTGCTGGGAGGCATCCTGCAGCATCAGACCACCTTCACGGTCAGCGGTTATCCGGGTCTGGCGCAGCTTCCGCTCATTAAGTACCTGTTCAGCACCCAGCAAAAGGAAGTCACCGACGACGAGGTGGTCTTCCTGATGATTCCCCACGTTGTGCGCGCCGAGGAAGTCGATCCGGAGAACGTCCAGCAGATTGACACAGGCACGACGAACAATATCGAACTGCGCCAGATCACCACGCCGCTGCAGTTAGCGGCTGCGACGCACGCGCCAGCAGCGCCATCCACTACGGCATTTGCTGCGCAGCCGGCTGCTCCCGTGCCTCAGCCCGGGCCGCTGCCCACCGCGGCAACTGCGGCCCAGCAGGCCATGAGCAACATGCAGCAGCAGGCGAACCCCGCAGCGCCGGTGAACCTGCAGCTGACCCCGCCGCAATCGACCCAAAAAGTGGGTTCGACTTTCAAAATGATCGTCAATCTTTCCGGCGGAAGCGACATTTTCGCGGTGCCGATGGACGTGCAGTATGACGCCTCAAAACTGACCCTGCTCAATGTGGACACCGACGATCCGCAGCATCCGAACGTGCTGGGAAAAGACGGACAGGCCGTAGCCCTGGCGCATCGCGATGACGGAAAAGGCAACGCCGCCGTCGCCGCTTCGCGTCCGCCCGGAACGAAGGGCGTTACGGGTTCGGGCGCGTTGTGCGTTCTCACTTTCCAGGCGAAAGCCCCGGGCGACGCGTCGGTTGCCATCGTGAGGCCGGTAGTCCGCAACAGCCAGCAGCAACCGATCCCTGCGATGGGATCTCAGGCGGTCGTGCACATTCAGTGAGCGGCGGTCGAGCGGTGAAACTATGCAGTTGATTTTGCACAACCGAGAGCAAGCGAGGCGGGGCCGGGAAGCTGGCCTTACGCTGGTCGAACTCATTGTCACCGTCGCGATCCTCGGCATCCTCGCCTCGGCGGCCATACCCATTGCGCGCTTTCAGGTGAAGCGCCAGAAGGAGCGCATGCTGCGCTACGACCTGTGGCAGATGCGGGCCGCCATCGATGCCTACAAGGATGCCGCCGACAAACACGCGTTCCAGACCAAGGTGGACAGCCAGAATTACCCGCCCGATCTGCAGACTCTGGTCGACGGCGTGGACGTGCAGGGAAAAAAGGTGCGCTTCCTGCGGCATATTCCTATCGACCCGATGACCGGCACCGACGACTGGGGGCTGCGCTCGATGCAGGACGATCCCAGCAGCGACTCATGGGGCGGCCAGAATGTTTTCGACGTCTTCTCAAAATCCGACGGCGTGGCTCTGGACGGAACGAAATACTCGGACTGGTGATCCTATGCGGCTGAAAACCTCAATGCGAAGGCAGGAAGGCGGCTTCACGCTCGTCGAGCTGATGGTCGTTATGCTGATCATCGGCGTGCTCGCCGCGGTGGCAATCCCCAGCTTCGTCGCCGCCATCAAGAGCGCGAAGGAAGCCGCGCTGAAGGAAGACCTGCATGTGTTGCGCGACGCCATCGACTCCTACACGATGGACAAGAATAAGGCGCCGCAGTCGCTCGACGATCTGGTGCAGAACGGGTACCTGAAAGTGATCCCTGAAGATCCTTTCACCCACAGCCGCGAAACGTGGGTGACGGCGAGTGACGATACCTATGCCGATCTCGATCAGACCGAGCCGGGTATCAACGATGTGCACAGCGGCTCAGAGGAACAGGGCTCGGACGGGCAGGCGTACTCGACCTGGTGAGTTTTCTGCCGATGTTATACTCGGGGTGAAGTAGTTCCCGGAAGGGTGCTTGCCTCCCGGGAAGTTGGCTACTTCATCAGTAGCATGAGTACGAGGACGGCAACCGCCAGAACAAACCGCCAATCAAGGGCGATCGTTATGGCGATGCGAGTCCAGGATGATTTCTTATTCATCCCTGGCACTCACCCCCTTTCATTGGAACGGCCCGCAGGTCGTTCATCGCGGCCTGCGAGTCGTCGGTCCATCTTCCGGACCGATCTCTGCGTCATCCGCATTCGCCCTTTGAAAGAGGCACTTCCACTTTAGGGAGTGCTGCCCGCACGCAAGTCACTTCCGCGCTCTTCTCCGAAACTCAGGTAACGCGTCGACACGGCGTGGCAGAATAACTGCGACGATGCTTACCGTTCCGGAACTGGCGCGCGTTCACGATCGATACCTTTCCATCGCCGTTCTGGCGCGTGAATACTTCCGACAGACCCTGGGCGGAAAGCTCCTGCTGCAGACCGGATGGAGCGCAGACGGGATCGCCGCAGTTGTTGCGGCCAGCATCGCGGGAGCAGCGTCGCTTTGCGTCGGTGCGGATGCCGATGGTTTGCGCCAGGGCCTGCGCTCCGGGTTGATCGATTTTGTTGTCGGGAATCTCGACGAAGCGCTGCGCATTCTGAAAAACGAGCTGCGCCGCGGACGGCCCATTTCCGTCGGACTCGCGGTCGATCCGGAAGCCAGCATCGCATCGATGATCGATCGCGGCCTGCAGCCCGATCTGCTCTCCGCGGTTCCGCAACCCTATGCCAGCACTTTTCTGGAACGCGGAGCGATGGCTCTGCCGGAAGTGAGCCGACCGGACAACTCAACCTCAATCCTCGAGTGGACCATCACAAACGACCCGGCCCGCTCAATGCCCCGCATCGCCCGCATCGCGTCCGACTGCCTCGATCCGGCCAGCGTCAACGCAGCGGCCCGCCGCCGCTGGCTGGAACAATCGCCGCGTTATCTCGGCCGCGCCTTTGGGCCGCGCCAATGCCAGCGTATGACCGAGGCAGAAATCGCCGCCTTTCTTTCCCGCGCGCGATCCGAATTTCCCTCCGCCACCATCACCCGCGACGGGGAGAAACCATAACCCAATTCCGCCATGCCGTGACAGCCAACTGCGCATCTTTTCCGTTTGCAGCGGAGTCTTACTGTTGTACGATCCTGCAACGGAGGTCCGCATTGCATGGGGTCAGAAGCTGAGTATCCCGCCGCCCTCGATTCCCGCCCGGAATCGGTCCGGCAAACTCCCCAGGAGCTTCAGGATGAGCAGCGCAGGCTGCGCCGCCTGCAGATCATGGTCAACATGGTGATGTCCGTGATCAGCCAGGATTTGTCGCTTACCGTGGACGAGGCTTCAGAAATGGTGGCCGACACTCGTCGCGCCGCCCTTGCGATGTTCCCCGGCAAAGAGCTCGCCTTCGATCTGCTCTATAAGCCGCGCCTGCAGCGCCTGATGCGCGAGCGGTTCCGCATCCACTAGCCCCACCTTACTTTTGTTCCATCGCGGTCAACCGGAACGTGATCGTTCCCCAGAAGAGACGCGCCCGCATCTGAACGGGGATGTGCCGCTCGTCGTCGGTGTACCAGATCCAGATATTGCCTCGCGCTTTCACCACACCGGCGTCCGCCGTTGGCTGCACGCGGACCGTCTGATACGTTCCCAGAGGCGTGCGCACCGTCTCACGCGCCTCCACCTTCATCGTCACCGGAACCGTGTGCATGGCGTCCGCGACCGGAACACGAAAGCTCTGCCCGGGCGTCAGCGTCAGCGCAGCCGGATAAAAAATAGCCGACAGAAGATCGGTGACGCACGGTCCCACCGGCGCCTCCTGGTGTTTGCTGTTCCCTTTCACCAGATTCTTCTCGTCCAGCAGCGCCTTGCCGTGCGCATAATCGAACTTGAGATCGGTGTTCACCTGGCGGCGGCCTTCCTGCAGCTGCTTTGCAAAGCCCGCCGAACAGCCCGTGCGCCGATTGAAGGAAGACTGAAACCGATCGCTGACGCGATAGATGAGGTTGATCGCGCCCAGCGTGTCCCCGGTCGCGGACACGCGTTCCTCATTGCCATCCTGCTGAAGATGCATCACCGTCGTCCCGGCGGGAAAAACTCGCCAGTCCACGGCATAGGTCAGCGTCTGCTTCGCAGGAAAGTTGTAACCGGCGCGCGGAGGAATGAGCGGTGGCGCGCTCTGCGCCGTCCCACCCGGCGCCAGAATGACCCCCACACAGACGAGCAGTGCAAATTGCAGCACTCGGGTTTTTTCCGCAGCTCTGAAAAAAATGCGACGCTCCTGCAATCGACTCCTCTTATTTCCTGAGCAACACCAGCTTCAGGATGAGGGCAGCATACATGCCGACAGCCCCCAGAAACGCGTTATATTCACGATGCTTGCGATAGAGTGCCCCCGAAAATACCCCTTTGGTGGCTGCTGATCCTCCGGCCGCAACCATCCTCGGCAAGAGCCTGGGCACCGAGGCTGCGTACGCGTCGAACTCCGGAAACACCGAACGCAGATACTCCTCCTCCGAGCGAATTACGGGAACGTAGATCGCCGCGAACAACAGGACGACAACCATCGCGATCCAAAAGCTGCGCGCTGCCAGCGCAAATCCAAAGGCAATCAGAATCGAGCCCAGATACAGCGGATTTCGTGTGTGCGCATAAGGACCCGCGACGGTCAGTTCCGTATTCTTTTTGACATAGCCGGATGCATATCCGCGCAATAACAAGCCGGGCACAACCAAAGCCAGGCTCAGGGTTAGAAATAGCAACGTTGGTTTCGCCAGCCACAGGAAGAGCACTGCAAACGCAAATCCCAGCGGTACGCGAATCCGCCGCGCGACGCGATTCCAGCTCGTCGCCACTTATTGCGCCTCCCGCAACAGCTCGAGCGCTGCGTTCGTCACGGCTTGCGGCGTGATGGTCAGCAGACCCGCTTCCGGCTCGCTGCGTCGCGCGTGATCGCGCACGCTCTCCGGATGCCGCAGCACCCGATTCGGGCAATGAAACGGCCCATTGCGCGCCGGATCCGTCGGGCCATAGATACCCACCACGGGTTTGCCGAGCGCACACGCCAGATGCAGAGGACCTGTGTCTCCTGCGATCGCCAGCGAGGCCCGCCGCGTCACAGCAATTAGTTCAGCCAGATCCAGGGTGAGCACACGCGCCGCGCCCCCACTGCTCTCGGCGATTGCGTGCGTTAGGTGTTCTTCCGCCGGACCGCTGTTAATCACCACTCCAAAGCCTGCTTCCGCGATCTGTCTTGCGACTGCGCCGTAGCGGTCCGCTGGCCACCGCTTCGCGCCCCAGCCTGCACCAGGACTGAGCAGGACAAACGGCTGTGGCAACTCCGCTGCTTTCGACTCCGTCTCCGGATCGCACGGCAACAGCGGCAACGTCATCGGCAGGCTCTCCGCAAAGATCGCATTCGCGATCTCCAGCGATTGCTCGATCACGTGGACGCCGTGCGTTGTGACCTTTCTATCGAAGAACCACTTTGCCGCAAATTCGCGAGGGTTCGCTTCGCCGATGACGCTGCGAGCATGGGCCCAGCGCGCCACCATCGCGGAACGCACCGCGCCCTGCATGTCGACCGCAATGTCGTACTGCATCGCGCGCAATTCGCGGCGCACGCGGCGAATGTCCTTGAGCGTCGCCAGCTTCAGCGGAGATCGCGCCCACTGCTTCGCCGGAACCATGTGTAACTGATCCACGAGCGGCATACTCGAAGTACGAGGTTCGCAGCCATTCGCGCAGAACAGGCCGCGCCACTGCGGCTCAATCGCCCAGCCAATCACCCACTCCGGGTGCGCATGGCGCAGCGCCGTAACCGCGGGCATGGAATGGAGAATGTCGCCCATCGCGCCCAAACGCACGACGAGCAGACGCAGTTGCTTTGGAGTCTCGGGCAATCCCCTATTTTCTCACGGGGTCTGCTGCAATTCGCCGGTCCGCTCGCGCCGGTTCACGGGCAGTAAACTGCAAAGCTGCTGGATGGCCATCGCCTCATCGGCCAACGTCACCAGCAGCCTCGCCGCATGCACGGGCGCGTGACTCTCGAGCATCCGCTTTTGCTCGGGCTGCAGGCGCACCAGGTCCTTCTCCGTGGTTAGGAAGGCTTCCGCCTCATGCTGTCGCCGCAGTTCGATCAGTTCGGCAATGTCGGCATGGGTGTATTGGTGATGATCACGCCATACGCGGATTGCTATGACGGCGACTCCGCGCGACCGCAATGCGGAGAAAAATTCCTCCTCCCGGGCAATCGCACAGAAGGCGATGACCCGCTTGATCTCGGGGATCACCAGCTGCCGCTCCATCCACCACAGCGGCTGGGTTAGGCCGCGTCGTCGTAACTCGGTTTCCAGGGTCCGATCTTCCTGCCGCATCACAAGAATGTGTGCCCGTGACAGTGACGAGAATCCCTCGCGCAGCCGTCCCGCGGGAAGCAGCCGCTCCGTGAAGTCGCTGCCATGAAGGACGACAATATCTACGTCGCGAACCAGTTCGCGGTGCTGAAATCCATCGTCGAGCAGATGGAGCACAGGCCCCGCGGCCGACGCCTCTGCCAGCATACCCGCCCGATACCGATTGGCGCCCACAAATACAGGAACGCCGGCAGCCTCCGCGATCAGCAGCGGCTCGTCCCCAAACTCCTCGGCCGAACCTCCGGTTGTCACTCGCTCCACAACTTTTGATTGCCGGCCGTAACCACGCGAAAGCACATCGACCGCGAAACCACGCTCGCGCAACAGTTGTGCAAGGCGGATCGTCAGCGGAGTCTTGCCGGATCCGCCCATCGACAAATTCCCAATGCTCACCACTGGCCATCGCAATCGCTTCGGCCGCGCCCATCCGCATTCATAGGCGAAATTCTTCGCGCGCACCGCCGCGGCATACAGCGGAACCAGCGGCGCCAGCATGCGAGTCACGAGCGAATCCCTTCGGGCACCGGCACGGGCGATCGAGTTGCAATGACCTCCACCAAGGCCTGGACCGTGCGCTCGGTAGCTCCCGCCTCGTTTTCGAATACTTCGCGCGCCCGTGTTCCCATCGCCTGGGATTCCATTGTGCCAGTCAGCATGCGCGCCAGCTCACCCTTCAGATCGGCAGGCTGCACGATCCGAATCGCATCGTGCTCACGCAGCTTCTCCACGATGCCGCGAAAATTCTCGTAACTCGGCCCCATCATGATCGGCACGCCAAACTGCGCGGCTTCGAGTGGATTATGACCGCCAGCCGAGATCAGGCTTCCACCCACAAAAGCTGCCTGCGCCAACGAATAGACAGACGCCAACTCGCCGATCGAATCGAGCAGGAAGACTGTTTTGGGTTCGAGTTTCACTGGAGCCTGCATCCATTCCGAGCGACGCACGAACCGCACCCCACGCTTCCTCAGAATATCGGCGACCTCGGTGAACCGCTCCGGGTGCCGTGGCGCGAACACCGTCACAACATCACCCGGCAAAGCATCCAGCAACATCTCCTCTTCGCCAGCCAGCGTCGAACCGCATACCAGCACGCGCGTTCCGGCCGGGATATTCTCCCTGAGCAACGCGACGAGGTTCCCGGATCCAGCCGCGCGCACATCGTATTTCAGATTTCCAGTCACCCGCACGTTGTTCGCGCCCAGCGTTCGCAGCCGCTGCGCATCCAGATCCGTTTGCGCCAAAACCACCGCCAACCCGCGCAACAGAGAACGCCACATCCACGCAAATCGGCGATAGCGCGGCCACGAGCGATCCGAAATGCGTGCGTTGACCACGGCCACCGGAATTCCCTGACGTCGGCACTCCACCAGCATGCGCGGCCAAAACTCTGTCTCGACCAGAACCAGCAGCCTGGGACGCAGGGCCACGAGCCATGCCCGCACTGCCCAGCCCAGATCCAGCGGAAAATAGAACACACGATCCGCGCCAAAGCGCTCGCGCGCCAGCTCCTGCCCGGTTTTCGTCGTCGTCGAAATCATCACGCGCAAGGTGTTTATTTCCGGCCTATCCGCAGCCCCAGCCAGTCTCGACCCCAACTCCTCGATCAGCCGGCTGGCAGCCAGCACTTCGCCCACAGAAACTGCGTGAACCCAGACAACACTCTGCCCGTCTAATCCCTCGTGAATGCGCGCCGGCACAAAACCGAGGCGTTCCGCAAGGCCGTCGCGGTATTTTCCGCTGGTAGCCATGCGGAACAGCCACCACGGAGCGCCCAGGATCAGAACCAGCACCAGCGCGCAACTGTACAGAATCAGCATCCGCTTACCAATCTCGCCTTCCCTGGGTCATAAGGCAAGATGATAATGGTGACCATGCGCTCCCGCCCGTTCCCTGTCGTCATGCGCGTCTTGCTATCCTGCCTCTTACTTGCCGCCGCCGGCTCCGTCTTACTCGGAGAATCCGATCTCCCTCCCGCCAAAGACGCCACTGCTTACCCCGCCGTCGATTTCCACAGCAAAGAGCAAGTCGCCATCGCCGCTGAGCCTTTCGACACTGCCGAGAAATGCAAAATCTTTCAGGTCGATTACCTCAAGTACCGCTTTCTTCCCATCCGCATTATTGTCACTAATACCGGCGATCATCCTATCTCGCTGCGCGACGCGCGCATCTTCTTCATCAGCGCGGAGGGGGATAAAATTCCGGCAGCCGAACCGGAAGACGTCGAGCGCCGGGTGCGGCCCAAAGACAGCCGCGGCCACGATATCCCTGTCGGCCCCATCAAGCTGCACACCAAGGGCAGCGCCTCCGACGACAAGATCGAGGCCGACTTCGACCGCTTCGAATACGCCGCGCTGGCCGTCGAGCCGCACACCACGCGCGCCGGATTCCTGTTCTACGATATGCAGGGCCTGGGCGACACGCCTCTGCACGGCGGAAAACTGGTTCTGCGCGAACTGCGCGACTCGAACGGCAATGAACTTTTCTACTTCGAAATTCCTTTTGACAAATATCTCGAAGCCAAGCGGTGAGTTCCGCACGCTATGATGGCGAACATGCGGCTGCGACTGGCGCGCCTCGACGATATTCCCTCGATCGCCGCCATGGAGCGCATTCCGGAATATCGTAACTTCGTCGGCAACTGGACGGAAGACGAGCATCGCGCGAGACTGGCCAGCGACGATTGCCGCTATCTGGCCGCCGAGTCCGGCTCGGGAGAATTGGCTGGATTCGCGATTTTGCGCGGGCTCGCATCACCCCATCGCTCCGTTCGGCTGCAGAGGATCGTGGTTGCGAACACAGATCGCGGCATTGGGAAGCTCATGCTTCGCGGCATCCTCGACCATGTATTTCACGAGCTAAAAGCGCATCGCCTGTGGCTTGACGTCTTCGAAACCAACACGCGTGCCCAGCATGTTTATGAGAGCCTCGGCTTTCATCGCGAGGGGATTCTTCGCGAGGCAATCTTTCGCGACGGCGAATACCATACCCAGCTACTCATGTCGATTCTCGATCGCGAGTACGAAGCTGTGCGTCGATCGAATCCAGGCGGCTCTTAGCCTCGGCCGCGATTCAGACGCCTTTCTTCTGCGGCTCCCATACGTATTTGTGAATCTGCAGGCTCAGCCGCGCTGGCAGAGCATCAGCCAGCATCCATTCCACCAGCTCGCGTGGATCGAGCAGGCAATTCGCCGTCGTGCGATCGGTGGAGGGCGTCTTTGAGAACGCCGGAGAAAGAAGAATCTCTCCGGCGCGCGTCTCCGGTTTGTGCTCCCGAATAAATTCCCGAGCAAATTCATAATCGCCGCGGTTCGCAATGACGAATTTCACCTCGTCACGATCGGTCAGGCAGTCGAGATTCGACACGCAAAAGCTGCCCGACTCGCCCGAGCCCGGGCATTTCACATCCACAATCTTGTGCACCGCGGCCGGCACCGGCTCCAGCGGGCGTTCTCCGCTGGTCTCGATCATCAGCTCATACCCACCGCGCAGCAGCCGCTCCATGAGAGGAACCAGTTCGCGCTCCTGCAGCATCGGTTCCCCACCGGTAAATTCGATCAATTTCACCGGCGCCAATTTTTCGATCTCGGCCGTCACCTGGTCTTCGGTCAATTTGTAACCGCCGGTGAACGTATACTCCGAGTCGCACCAGGCGCAGCGCAGATTGCACCCGGCCAGGCGCACAAAAATGCACGGCAGCCCGGCGAAGCTCGATTCGCCCTGAATGGATTTGTAAATCTCGATGAGGAACAAGCGTCGTTACTCGTAATACGTCGCGGTCGTGGTGTCAGTCTCGTAAATCGTGCAGTCTTTTACGCGCACGCGTCCGCTGGTCATCTCGCTCAGCTGGCGGTTGGTCTCGTCGTAGAAATAGCGCGCAAGGTTCTCCGCCGACGGATTGATCTTCGTGAAGGGTTCCAGATCGTTCAGCATCTGATGGTCGATGCGCTCAATGACCGGGTGCATCACATGCTTCAGGTCGCGAAAATCCAGCAACAGGCCGGCGGCATCCAGCGCGTCGCCGCACAATGTGATCCGTACCTTATAGTTGTGCCCATGCGGGTTCTCGCACTTCCCCTTGTAGTTGCGGAGATAGTGCCCCGATGAAAACCCGCGCTCTACTGTCACTTCATACATAGTTGAAGATGGCTTCCCTGGAACGAAATTACCAATCCCATTCTATCGTTCGCGGCTTCCCGGCCCTCGCCGTCCACGCTGGTTAGTTCTCCGCTCCTCGTTGCGGCGATCCACCTGTTCGAACATCGCGGTCATCACGCCCAGCAGAGCCACGATCAAACCGCCCACGGTCAGGAACAGAGAAGTCGTCTTCCAAAGCGTTCCATTGGCGGGCAACGCGGGCTGCATTCGACCGGAGGTCATCGCCATCACAAACGAGAGGGCCGCAAACAGAAGCAGCACTCCCGCCAGGATGTAGAGATTCCGGGCCACTCCGATCAGTTTAGCGCTCAGCGCGGAGACTTCGATGAGCGGCCGCCGTAGAGAGGAACCAGGCCGAGTGTGCGCCCTGCGCTCTGTACCCTGTACCCTGTACCCTGTACCCTGCGCACTCCGTTCTATGGCTATTTCCATCGTCATTCTCGACGACAATCCAGGCAGCCTGGACCTGCTCTCCACCGCGCTCGCCCGCGATGGGCTCACGATTTATACCGCTTCGCGGCCCAGCGAGGCGCTGGCGCTGGTCCACCAGCACCATCCCCAGCTCGTGCTCACCGACCTGGTGATGCCGGAGATGACCGGCCTCGACGTCCTTAACCGCATTATGGAAATTGCGCCCATCACAGATGTGGTTCTGATGACCGCACACTACACCACCGAAACCGCCGTGCAGGCAATCCGCAACGGCGCGGCGGATTATCTCGAGAAGCCCATCCGTCTGCCCGTTCTGCGCGAGCGGGTGGGACGGCTGATCGAAGAAGCACGCCGGCGCATGGAACCCGGCTCCGGTGTGGAATTCGAGGGCATCATCGGCGCCAGCCCGCGCATGGCCGAGATGTTTGCCCGCATCCGCCGCATCGCGCCTCATTACCGCTCCGCGCTGATCCAGGGAGCCACCGGGACCGGCAAGGACCTGGTCGCCCGCGCTCTGCATGCTCGCAGCGGGGTGAAGGGGCAATACGTCGTCCTCAACTGCTCGGCCGTCGTCGAGACGCTCTTTGAGAGCGAGCTGTTCGGCCACGTGCGCGGCGCGTTCACCGGAGCGGATCGCGACAAGCCCGGACTCTTCGAAGCGGCCACCGAGGGCACTCTGTTTCTCGATGAAATCGGCGACATGCCCATCGCGACGCAGGCCAAGCTGCTGCGGGCGCTGCAGAATCAGGAAATCCAGCGCGTCGGCTCGCTCCAGTCGCGCAAAGTCAACGTGCGTGTCATCGCGGCAACGCACAGAAATCTGCGCCAGGCCGTGGCCGACCGGCTGTTTCGCGAGGACCTTTACTACCGTCTCGCCATGGTCGAAATTCCCGTTCCTTCTTTGGCTGAACGCCGGGAAGACCTGCCGCTGCTGACGCGCCATTTTGTCGAGAAGTTTTCCCAGCAGTACGGCAAAACGATTCGTGGCGTTTCACCCCGCGCGCGTCTCGCAATCGAGCGCCATTCCTGGCCGGGCAACGTGCGGGAGCTGGAGAATGCCATCGGCCATGCCAGCATGATGGCGGAAAGCGACGAAATCGACGTCGGCGATTTGCCGCCCTCACTCCTCGAAGAGCCCTCAGATAACTCCACCAATGGAAGCTCCGCGCAGCCTGCCCACCCTTCCACGGTTGGGGAAGACGCTTCGCTGGCCGAACACGAACGCCAGCTGGTTGTCAGCGCTCTGGAAAAAGCGCAGGGAAACCAGTCCCATGCCGCGCGCGCGCTGGGCATCGGCCGTGACGCGCTCCGTTACAAGATGAAAAAGTACGGCCTGCTATAGAGGACTGAGCCAGGTCGCTACGCCGTCTCCCGGCGTGACGCTGCCGGCTCCCGCAGCAGCCTGGCGACCGTCTCCCGCAGAATCTCTGGGCCGGCGGGCTTGGCAAGATAATCAGTAAACCCGGCCGCCAGAATTTTCTCGCGATCCCCGCGCATGGCGCTGGCTGTGAGCGCGAGGATGGGCAGGCGTTGGAAGCGCGGTTCGCCACGCAGAGCAGCCAGCACCCCATACCCGTCCAGGCCAGGCATCTGCAGATCCAGCAGGATGAGATCCGGATTCTCCGCGCGCGCCCGATCCAGAGCCTGTTCGCCGTCCTCTGCCTCGATCACTTCGTAGCCGGCCCGCTCCAGCACCAAATGCAGCAACTCACGGCTGCTGGGGCGATCGTCTGCGATCAGGATGCGAGATTTCCCTGGAGTTGTCGACATGGTACGCACTCAGCTCCGCGGACCCGCAGGCGCGGGATCCCGCCTCATTCTCTTGACGACGCTTTCGCCCTGGGGTTCGATGCAGCCATCCTACTGCGCCAGCGTGGCAGTGGGAAGAGTGAAAGTAAATCGGCTGCCCTGGCCCGGCGTGCTCTCCACTTCCATCCAGCCGCCGTGCATCTGCACCAGTTCCTTGGTGATCGATAGCCCCAGCCCCGTTCCTTCGCGAACGCCTCGCGTGGTGTTCCCCACCTGATAAAACTTGTCGAAGATGTTCTCCTGCTCCTCGGCGGGAATGCCGATCCCGGTATCGCCCACGGTGAGGCGCACAAAATCCGCGTCTTCCGCCGTCTCGATCCAGACCCTGCCTCCCTCGGGCGTGAACTTCACAGCGTTGCTCAGCAGGTTGTAAAGCATTTCTTTCACGCGCAGAGGATCCGCGTCGATCAGCGCATCGCGCTCGCCGCGCTCTTCGATTGTGATGCCTTTCGCAGCGGCTCCGGGCCGGATCGCATCAAGGGCCTCCCCAACGCTGTGCGCCAGCGGATAAACCTCCCGATTGAGCGTAAGCTGGCCCGCTTCAATCTTGCTCAGATCGAGCACATCGTTGATCAGCTCGAGCAGATGTTCGGAGTCGCGATGGATATGGTTCACGAATCTCTTTTGTGAGTCGTTGAGCGCGCCTTCGTGCCCCTCCTGCAACAGCTCCGCAAATCCGATGATGGTGTGCAGCGGCGTGCGCAGCTCGTGACTCATGCTGGCCAGAAACTCGCTCTTGAGCCGATTCGCGCTCTCCACCTCGCGATTGCGCGCCTCCAGTTCGCCGGTGTATTGCACCTGCAGCCGCCGTACTTCCTTTTCCGCGCGCTTGCGCTCCGTTACGTCGCGAATCACCGCTGTCACATGCATGCCATTTTCGGTCTGGATGGGGCTGAGGCTGATTTCCACGGGAAAAAGCGAACCGTCGCGGCGCCGGGCGTGCAGTTCCAGGCCCGTGCCCATGGGCCGCGTGCGAGGATGTTCCAGATAGCTGTCGCGGTGCCGATCATGCTGATGGCGGATCGCATCCGGCACCAGCAGATCCACTGATTCGCCCATCAGCTCGTCGCGCACGTAACCGAACATCTCCTCCGCGATCCGATTGATCAGCACAATCCTGCCGTCCGCGGAGACTTCCACGATGGCGTCCGGAGCAGCCTCCAGCAGTTGCCGGAAGCGCCGCTCCAGGCGCGACTGCTCTTCGGCCACCAGCCGCTGCTCCCGCTCCGACATGTCGACGTTGGTCTCCATCACATGCGACTCGGCAACGCCCAGCTCGCGAATCCACCGGCTGAGCACCGTCACCCGATGGCCGGCCCGCGTGCGATGCAACAGCTCGCCCTCCCAGTGGCCATCGTGTTCGAGGCGTTTGGCGATGTCCTCCACGGGCTCGGGAAAGGTGGTCTGCAGCAGTTCGTGGCTGATGCGTCCCAACACCTCTCCCGCCTTCCAGCCGTACAGCCGTTCCGCTCCTTTGTTCCAGTAAACGATGCGATCCTGCGGGTCGCGGACCAGAATCGGCTCGTGAGCCTGATCCAGCAATTGGGCCTGCCGCTGGCCGAGCTCCTGTTGCTTCTTTTGCTCGGTGATGTCGCGCGCGATTTTCGAAATGCCGATCAGCCTGCCGCTGTCGTCGCGCACCGGCGAAAGCGTAAGCGAAACCACCAGGCAGCTCCCGTCCTTGTGCCGCCGCAGCGTCTCATAGTGCTCCACCACCTCATCGTTTCCGATCCGGTGCAGCAGCTCGCGCATGTCGTCTTCATAGCCTGGCCACGCAAGCCGCGTAATCGGCTGCCCGATCATCTCCGCAGCCGTGTACCCAAAGGTTATTTCGGCCCCGCGGTTCCACGTGACCACGATGCCGTCCAGCGATTCGCTGACGATGGCATCGTGTGAAAATTTGACGATTGACGCCAGCCGCTGCCGCGTCTCCTCCGCCTGCTGCCTCGCCGTTATATCCCGGCTGATGCTGGCGAATCCCAACAGCTGGCCGTACCGGCCGAAGATGCCGAAGGCGCGCATGTCGACCGTGATCACGTCGCCCGTGCGCACATGCCGAAGGCGAAATTCCCCAAGCCACGGCTCGCCCCGCAAAAGCATCGGTAGAATCTCGGAATCGAAAGTCTCCCGCTGCCCTTCGAATTCCGTATCGAATACCGGATAGCGGCGCACGTCGTCCGCGGCGGTCAGACCCAAAAGCTCGCGCCCCGCTGGATTAATAAAACTCGTCTTCAGCGTGGGATCGGTCAGGCTCACCAGGTCCGGCGAGTTCTCGACGATCGCCAGCAGCCTTCGTTGGTTCTCCGCCGTGCGCTTTTCCTCGGAAATATCGCGCCAGGCCAGCAGCGCGCCGTCCACTTCCCCGCTGGCTGCGAAGATCGGCCGGGCACGAACCTCGATCCAGTAACCAGCGGAGGCGCCCGGCGGACAAATATATTGCTCACCCTCAACCGTCTGCCCCTTCAGGGCAACGGCGCCGGGCAGTTCTTCGGCCGGCCACAGAGTCTGGCGGTCCGGCAAATAGATTCCGTACGCCTCGCTCCATCCGGAGATCGGCGCGCCCTCCAGCTGGATGCCGTAAAGGCGTTCGGCAGCCGCATTTGCGAATTGCACCCGTCCATCCCGGCTTAACACCACGACCGCTTCATCCAGGTTGTCCACCAGCGCACGCAGGATGTCGGCGCGCGGCTCGGAAGATGCCACGGCGCCATCGTTGGGCTGGGGTGCGGCAGCCGCGCCCTGAGCGGGTGCCGCGGGTTCGTTCCTGGAGCGGCGGATCTTCATTGAACAGGCTGATAGTGTACCCGCGCACACACGCGCGTGGCACGGACTGCGCCATTTCGCGCAGCGTCGCGCTCCTTGAAGCGCCCTCGCACGCATGCCAGGACCAACCTGATGCGGAGATTGTGCGGTATTCCCCCGGTTTTTCGCTTCGACGCATATGGCCCTGGATGTGCAATCCAGACGAGGTTAAGCCAGGAGCCAGCTTTGGAAATTTCCTTGCGTCACACCGGCGGCGCAGGCTTCACCGCCGAGGCACGCCATCATCGCGTCCTGCTCGACCAGCCCGCGGAAGACGGAGCCACCGACCAGGGCATGTCCCCGGCCGAGTTGCTGCTCGCGTCGCTGGGCGGGTGCGTCGGCCAATACGTCGCGCAGTATTTGAGCCTGCGCGGGCTCTCGTCCGAGGGCTTGCGGATTCGTGTCGAAACCCAGCCCTCCCCGCGCATCCTGCATCTTGGCGATTTTCAGGTTACCGTGACCGCCCCCGGCCTCAGCGACCGCCAATTGCGCGCTCTCGAGAAGTCGTTCCCCGCCGGCCTGGTACAGAACGCCATTCGCCTTGAAAATTCCCTGCGCGTCACAGCCGTCTCAAACCGCGAAGAAACAAAACCCTAACCGTGGAGTCGCGCAGGTTCCTGGGATCGCGCGGTCAACAGCCACAGCCGGAGAGCCCGCCGCCACCCCCTGCGCAGTTCACCAGCGGACCGCTCCTCACGATCGCGGAATTCCCCTTGATGCGAACGCCCGCAGGAATGCTGGGCGGAATCGGCGTATAGCAACTGCTGCTTCCCTGCAATCCCAATTCACAGGGAAGAATATTTGGGTCATTCCCCAGGCTGAAGCAAACCGTCTGGGTGGGCGGATTGACGCTGGGCGGATTGCCGGACGGGAAATTCAGAAGCTTCATCAGATTGCCGAAAAATACCTTCGCATGATCCGCAGGCATCGTGCCGTCCATCATGATCCGGAACTGAATGTGCGTGGGAGTCTGGTTATCGTTGGTAATCACAATCGGGGTCGAAAACTGCGCGCTGGTAAATGTGGCCGTACTCCAGCCTTTATAGATAAACGCCAGCGCAAACGGCCACTGTGCGATGGCCCCCTGCGCGTTCCGAAGATCGCTGGGAGTGAAGGTGAAGTAATTCGTGTTGGTGAGCAGAACCAGCGGCGTTATCGCTGTGGGAGTGGGGAGGGTAACACTGCGGAGCGTGGGAGGCGACGCAACCGGTGTCACTCCCGCGGAATAGACCAACCCGGTATCGCTGGTCGCCATCGGCAGGATCAGGCTGCTGATCGGCGTGGTCGGCGGCCCTGTCTGCCAGGTCATGGCCAGACTGATGTCCTGCCCATTGGACATAGAGACTTGCGGGAATCGGCTCCCCGGCGGCAATTCTCCTGCCAGATACGTATGGAACGAATCATCGACGGTGACCACCCGCATCCCGGGCGGTTGCACCATGAACAGCCACGGGCCGCTCACGATCACGTACAGATCCGCTGATCCGGTCGGTGTGCAGGTGGTGGGGGCCGCGCTTTTTTTTGCGGCGGCAAAGGCTTCGAGCGGCGAGACAGTAAGCGCTGCGGCCGATGCGACAGAAAGATCGCGCAGCACCCGGCGGCGAGACCAGAGTGTCATGGCGTACTCCTCCGGCATCGTTGGGGGGATTCGCGATCCGCAGCTTCACTGTTCGAACAGCGAAAATGATGCCCAGTAATAGGGGTGCCGATAAGGAGCGATCCCTCGGACAACCGCCTGTGCACTCATTAACGCAACTGCGGGAGATTTCCCTTTGAGGAGTTCGTCGTAGAACGCAATCACCAGAGACTTCGTTGCCGCCGAGTCGACATTCCAGCGCGTCGCCAGAACGTCATTCGCGCCGGCGCGAAGAAACGCGGCCGGCAATGCAAACGGCTCATCGAGCGGACGTGGTTCTTCTCCCATCGTCGAACAAGCCGCGAGGACGACCAGACGGCAGTGGGGCAGAGATTTCCCCTCCAGAGTTGACGGGGTCAGCAGAGCCGCGGCATCGTCCGGCGACGAGCCAAGCAGCAAGCCGGCGGAAGAACTCTGGGAGACAGAGTGACCAACAAAGTGAAAAATATCGGAAGACGCAAGCTGCCCAACCAGGCGCTGGGCCATCCTGTCCCCCGTCGCCACGCGCGTGAGGTGCGGAAAGCGGCTCGCCAGACTCTCGCTTTCGTCATACCGCTGGGGAATCGCGGTGAGATTCTGATCCGCATCGCGGGGAGCATCCACAAGCATCAGGCGATCCCTGGCAGTGACGGGCGGGGTGTCCTGCGGCGGACGCAGCGCCCAGAAGTCCGGCAGCCGAACAACCGGTATGCGGCTGGCCAGATAACTGCCGTCGGAGGCAACCAGGGCGGCGAATGGCAATCGATCGAGCGCGCCCGAAGTGTCGATACGCAATTCCGCGGGCAACGGCTCCAGCGGTGCGATCAGGATGGAGTAAAGCTGGCCGCCCAACGACGCAAGGTCTGCAGGCGGCGAGCGAGGGTTCGCGCACAGAAGCGAAAAAGTGCGCACCATCTGGTCCAGAGAATCGGGATTCACCCGGAGAGGCACGACGCGTACTTGGTTGCCGGACGACGCCGGGCGCAGCGCTACATATCGATCCGGCAGTCGAATATAGATGACCACTTCAGAGACAGAGGGCGCGCCCAATCCAGGGAGAGGTCCTGCGGATGCGGAAGATCCCGGCGCGACAGAGGGAAGCTCCGGCGCTGAACGGAAATGGAGCCAGGCATTCAGCGCGTCGGTGGGCTTCTGCTCCTCCAGGAGCGAATCGACCAGAGCCAGCCAGGCACTCCGCGTGTTCTGTTGCCATGCGCGGCGCTCGTCGCTGGTTCGAAGCCCCGCAAACGTGGTTTCAGCATATTCAGTCGCCTTCGTAGCGCTGGCGAGCGACGAATCCCAATGCCCCTCAGCCCCTTCTATCTGCGCTCTCCTGGTCCAGTAATTCAATTCAATGAAGAGATCGTGACTCCGTTCGACCATCGGGAGTGCTTTGTCCAGCTGTCGGGCCGCGACGTCCGGCTGCCCTTGATGCAAATCCAGTTCGGCTCGATCGGCCGACCAGTCCGCGCGATAAAGCTGTGCCGCATTACTGTTCCCCAGCTGTCCCAAAACGGAGTCCGCCTGCGCAAATGCCTGGGCGGCGTCCCTGGGCTTTCCAGCGACGGTGTCTCTCTGCCCGAGCAGCTCCGTCGCATAAGCAGCAATCTGCAGATTTCCGGTCGTTGCCGCTATGCGCGCGCTCTCGGCCGCGAGTTGCGCAGCAACCTCGGTCAACCCTAAAGTGCCGGCGTCCAGCGTCATATCGTCGAGAAACTGGTAGCGCCCCATCGGCGGAAGCATCGGCAACCCTGCGTTCAGGAGGCCTGTCGTGTCCCGGTTCCAGCCCTGCTCCACCAGCCCCTGTTCTGAATAGAAACCCGCCAGAAAGCCTGTCGCACGCGCCTCCAGGACCGGAAAGCCTGCGGATCGAGCCAGGCTGATTCCTGCCTGCGCATCGCTTCGGGCATTCTCAAACTGCCCTACCATCGCCAGACAAACAGCCCTGTCCAAAAGCGATGACGCATGCATATGCAGGTATCTCAGGTCCTGGTCGGCACGGAGCAGAGGCGTAATTTTCTGCAGACAATCCTGTGGCCGCCCGGTTCTGCGCAGAGCGTAGACCTCCTCCGATGCCGCCCGCAGTTGACCCGCCGTATTTCCGGCAATTCGATAGAAGCGCTGCGCCGCAAGAGAGTCATCCAGCCCCCGCGCGGAGTTCCCGCTCTGGTTCTCCGCGATCGCGGCCGCCAGCGCTGCGTCGCCCTGGGCCGACGGCCTGCGCTCGGACGCGGCGAGCCAGTCCGCAACCCAGAAATCATGGTGGCTTTCTCCTATACTTGCGATGCGCTGAAATTCCGCTAGCGTCTCAGCAGAAGGATGAGACAGGTTCCTGGTAAGCGCCGACGTCAGCTGCTCTTCATAATCGTCGAGCATCCCGGGGGCGAGGGATTCCGACTCAGCCTTCGATGCTGCACCCGAAACTGCCGGCCGATCCAGAGTGCGCAGCTTCTGCTCCATCGCGCGCCGCCAGTCTCGATTGCTTTCTGCAACAATCGCTGCGCTCAGGTCGCGGCGCGCCAGATCCAGAACTCCGGTCCTTTCCCAGCACAGTGCCCGGTCGTAGAGCGCCACGGTATCGCGGCCGTTCACCGCATTCAGGAAGCGGCTGAATCGTTCCGCCGCATAGCCGTAGTTGCTGGTATCGCCGCTGCTCTCGCCCAGCTCAAACCAGGCGGTCCCCAGATCGAACTGAATGCGCGCCAGATGGGGATCGCGCACTTCCGCGATCTGAAACTGCGCCAAAGCCGACGCCGGCTCCATCGCGACAACGTCGATCCGGCCGAGGACCTGGTGCCATTGGGGACTGGTGGGATCCTTCTCGAGCCCGCGTTCGGCCATCAGCCGCGCTTCCAGCATGTCGGGCGGTTCCGCCGTCCCCGCGCCGCGAACCGGCGAGTACAGCGCTACCGGCATTCCCTCCGGAATGCGCAGTTCTGTAAGTCTCCGCTGGTCATACGCCCGCGCCAGCAAACGATCGACGGAGTGGTTGGCCCGGTAGAGCCACAGGCCTACGGCGCCGACCGCCAGAACAGCGGCCACCGAAGCCGCCCACAGCAGCCAGCGGATGCGGTTCCGAGGGGACGCGGTTTTCGCTTGCGACGACCGCGCCACCACAGCGAGCTCGCCGCCCACGCGCCTCTGCCAGTCTTCCTGGCTGCTGGCGAGCCGGCCCAGGAATTCTTTTTCCTCCGGATCGGGATCTTTGGCGAAAACTGCGAGGGCTTCCTTCAAGAGCAGCCCGCATGGCAGACACTCTGCGGCATGAGCGAGCAGGGACTCCGCGTCTTTCGTCGCCGCTATTTGACCCGTGCTGAAGGAAGCCCAGACGGACGGCTCAGGGCACGACCGAAATGGGGGAATATTGCGCATTTCAGATTCTTCCTGATTCGCCATGAACCCTCCTCTCCGCGTCGATTCGAAGCAGCGAGCGCCAACGAGGCGAGAAGGCGGGAAGCCTGGCTCTTCCACAAATCAACAGGCTCCCTCTTTCTTGATCGGAATTCGACCGATCTGCCCCTCTGGCAAACCGCGAGAATCTGCACTACAGGTACTCTCTGGATTCAGCCGCAGCCGTAAGTATCTGGAAACACGAAAGATGGCACTCTCGACCCCCTTGGTGCTGAGGTCGATGCCGGGCAGCCCGGCAATGGCCGCTGCCGTCAGCCCCTGCTGGAAATACAGCCTGAAGATCAGTTTCTCCCGCGCCGCGACGGTCGCATCCGACGCAGCCCTCAGGACGCGATCGATCTCTCGCAGCTGGACGGTGCGTTCGATATCGTGCGCGCCGCACCACAAGTCGCTCAGCAGCGCTTCATCGGGCAGCTCCTGCCCACTGGCCGTGCCCCCTCGCTTTTGCGCCGTCTTGTTGCGGAAATAATCGTGCGCCACATTCGATGCAACAACTCTCACCAGCGCCGTCAGCGAGTTCGCGCCCTCCGCGCCAGTTTTGAAATCACGCAGCAACCTGCAGCCGTCGGCGCATAAACGCAGATAGGTATCCTGGACCAGATCGTCGACCGTGGCGATGCAAGCCAGCCCCCAGATACGGGAGATCCGGAGAACCGTGAGGGCAATCGGCTTCTGGAAGCGGCGCACGAATTCCGTCCATGCCTCTGACTCGCCGGCATCGACGCAGAGCCGGGTAAGCTCTTCCGAGGAAATCGCACTCAAGTCCATCGGCGCACGCGTGTAGGCCGATGGTAATCCAAGTTGGGCGCTGCAACTCCCGCAGATTGCGCTTCGATCAGATTCTGGATCGCGTCGACGGAATTACGTCGACCGGTGACCGACTCACCAGCCGGTTCGACTGGATCCGGGGTTTGCACATCCCGCTCCCGCCCGGCAGCCGTTTAGGTCAGGTGCATCAGGAGCGCGATCCCCACAATCAGCGCCACCAGCGGCGCCCAAAAGTGGAGGTCGGTCATGATCGCTCGCACCATATCACTCCCGGAGCCAGTATAGGGGCAGAGGTTCGTCAATGACTTCCAGCCGCAAAGATCAGGAAGGGCCTTGCCGCACGCGCCCGAAGATACACTAATGCAGCCGCATCAGTGGAGCACATTGTTTTGATCTCGAATCCCGTCACGACTCCGGGGCCGGCCCGCAGGTCACTTCCGCAGGTGCGGTTTCGGCTCGGCATCCTGTGCGCGTTTGCCGCCGGCGCATGGCTGGGGGCCGCCGAAGCTCCGGCCCGCCTGGTCGCGTCGGGCTTCCCGCCCTTCGCCATCTCCTTCTGCATGGTGCTGGGCGTTTTTCTCGCCCGATGGACTTTGCCGGTCGCCATGAAAGGCACCGAGTCCGTTCTGCGCGACCTGCGCCAGCGCCCGCATTTGATTCTGTGGGCGATCCTGGCCGGAGCACTCTGGGCGGTGGCCAATACCCTGACCATCTTCGCCATTCGCGATGTCGGCCTCGCCATCGCCTTTCCCTTGTGGAACACGAACACCCTCGTCGGCATCTTTTGGGGATGGGCCCTCTTCCGCGAACTGCGCGGAGCCTCTGTGGCAAGCTGGGCCAAAGTGCTCGGCGGCGCCGGCGCAATTGTCCTCGGCTCCGTCCTGCTCTCCATGCTTTCCATGCACACCTTCGCCGGAACCCCAGGTCGCGCCGTGAACGGCATTATTGCGGCTCTGGGAGCCGGTCTGCTTTGGGGCACCATGTATGTGCCGTATCGCAAGGCCTATCTCACCGGCATGAATCCTCTCTCCTTTGTCACCGTTTTTACCTTCGGAGAGATCGGAACCATGCTCTGTCTGGCCGCCGCACTGCCAGGAGGATTCCCATCCCTCTGGCTCGAGCTCCACGCCATGCGTCCCTGGATCTTCTGGCTGCTGCTTGGCGGATTCTGCTGGGTGATCGGCGACCTGTTCCAGCAATATGCAACAAAATATGTCGGCATCAGCCGCGCCATTCCGCTTTCGAACACGAATCAGCTGTGGGGATTTGCCTGGGGGGTCCTTGTCTTTGGCGAGCTGTCTCACTCCCAGGGCTCCGCGCGGCTGCTGGCGCTGGCTGCGTCCGGCGTGATGATTGTGGGAGCGCTGTTGATCGCTGGAGCGACGGTGTCCGCTGCCGAAACCGCATCCAGCCTACGGGCGGTCGAGCGAGAATGCAGCCGCTACAATCTCGACCTGCCGCAGACCCTGCGCGCTCAGGAGGGTCTGGAAGGCGACTCCGGCGGTGCAGCTTCCCGTCCCTGGTGGGACTACGCCATCCCCATCGCAGCCGTCGGAGTCTTCGCGTGGTCTGCTGTCGGCGTCCGTATTCCGCGGTTGACGGTCCAGCTCCCCTTTGCCCTCGTGCTCATCGGGATTCTGATCGCGGTACTTGTCGCCTGTGGATCGATGCTCTGGAAAAAGACTCGTTTCGCATGACAGCTTTCACGTCGCCCTTCGCAATAGCGCGCTTTCCAATTAAATTGACATCATCACGTTGAGGAAACAGTTAGTGCCGATCGATATCGTGGGCGTGGGACTCAACGCCACGGATACGCTGATTCCCGTTTCGCAGTATCCCGTTTCGGGGTCGAAGGTCGAGATTCGCTCGGCCTCCATCCTGCCCGGAGGACAAGTCGCCAGCGCGATGGTCGCCTGCCAGCGCTGGGGTTTGCGCGCCCGCTACGTGGGCAAGCTCGGCAACGACGCCGCTGCCGATCTGCATCGCGCCGAATTCGCTCGTGCAGGGGTAGAGGCAAAAATCATCACTGCGCGCGACTGCGCGAGCCACCAGTCCTTCATCCTGGTCGAAGACTCCGGCGAGAGAACCGTTCTCTGGAAGCGCGATGAACGTCTCATGCTGCGTCCCGAAGAGCTGCGCAGGGAATGGATCACCGATGCCCGCGCTCTGCACGTCGATGGTCGCGACACCGCCGCGGCCATCACTGCGGCGGGCTGGGCGAAGGAGGCCGGAATTCCCGTGGTCGCCGACCTCGACGAGCTCTACCCGGACGTGGAGCAATTGATTGAAAAAGTGGATTACCTGATCGTGAGCCGCAATATCCCTGGGCAGCTCACGGGCAAGTCCGATTTGCGAGAATCACTGATGGCGACCCGACAGCAATACGGTTGCCGTCTGACGGCAGCAACGCTCGGGCAGGACGGTGTGCTGGCCTGGGACGGACATGATTTCTGTTATCGCCCGGCTTATCGTGTCGAAGTAGTCGATACAACCGGAGCCGGCGACATCTTTCATGCAGGATTTATCTACGGCCTCTTGCAAGGATCGCCTCTGGCGCAAACGCTCGAGTTCGCCTGCGCGGCCGCAGCCCTGAACTGCACGGCCGTCGGAGCCCGGGGCCGCATTCAACCCGTGAGCAACATTGAAAATCTCATGGCCACAGGATCCCGCTACGAATCTGCCATGAGTGCTGTTCTTTGAGGGAGAAAGCCGCGCCTGGAGCCTCGACGGCAATCGGGTTACTGTGCGGGCGGAGGCGCGGAAGCCGACGACTTGAGCTCGGGCGGCACATATCGCTGCAGACGGTAATAGATGGGGGTGACCTGAAAAGGCATCTTGTCGCGGGCGCTGACCAGCTGCACGGGGCCGAAATGGAGCGAAAAGACCTCGTCAGTCCAGGGGTCGATGCGCAGATGGCTTCCGAGGGGCAGGGCGGCAATTTGCTGAAGATTACCGATCTGAAGCGCAGGCGCCTGTTGCTGGAAGGCTGCGAGCCAGGGAACGCCGCTGGCGGAAACAAGAGAATCGCCGAGGCGCGGCGTGAGCAGGGCGTGGACGTGAGGCTGAACCTGGGTGAGCTGGGCTAGAAAGAGGCCAACACTGGCGGCCTTGTCCGCGTAGATCGAGGCGTGGAAGATGTCGACGGCCTTCGCAGCGGCTTCCTGGTTCTGGGCGGCGGTGTGGCCCATCAGAATCTCCTCAAGGGTATATTCGTCGGGGAAGTAAAGACGGTCGCTGAAGGCGTAGCGCGTGTCGATGGGATGGCGCAGAAGAATATGGGCAAGCTGGAAGCTGAGCATGGCGGCGAGGTCCTCCTCACCGGGGAGGACATCGATGAGGCCCTTGCTGAGGATGATGGTGTTGCCGACGGCGAGGGATTCGAGATCGGTTGTGAGCAGCACGCGGCAATGGACCTCACCGGGCAGAGCGAGATTGCTGCCGAGGATGAGGTTGTTAGTAACGGTCTCCAGCACCTGATCGAAATCGCTGGGATTGGCGAGGAGGCCGGCCTGGGTGAGACGGTCGAGCACGTTGCGCTCGCTTTGGCCCTCCCATGCGCGCTGAGCCGCCAGCGGGCTGAGGTCCTGGGAACTCTGGGCGGCGGCGCTTTCAGCTTTCTCGTCGGCATCGGTCTGGTTATCGGCTACGGCGGCTGAGGGGAGGCGGAATCCATAGCCCCAAAGGTAGCTTTGCGCGCGGAAATCGCGGTCTTCCACGTAAACGGCCATGGGGAGCCAGACGGAAGGCTGCACGTTGCCGCGCCAACTGTCGAAGTGGAAGTAGACCTGAAGGTGACCCCCACCTGAAAAAGTGCCGGTGTAGCGGACGATATTTGCGTCCTGATCTTCGACCCAGATGCGGCCGATGAATCTTCCCTTGCCGGTGCCGGGCCGGGGCTTGACGTCGAAGACCCAGGTACGAACTGAACCGAGGAACTCACGGCGTACAAAGCGAAAGCGGTAGTGGGCGAAATCGAAGCTCCGGGAGTCGACGAACATCATGTCCATAAAGCCGTTGGGAGTCAGTTTGAGGCGGAAGACTCCGGTCAGCTTGTCGAGGATATTGGTGGGCAGCGCCAGGACTCCGGCGCTGACCGCCGGTTTCTTATAGAGCGTCTGGCTGAAGCGGCCCTCGAAGTCGATCCGGCCGAGGAGGTACTCATCGGAAATGGGCGCCGCGCCCAGCTGCGGGTCGGGACGCATGTGCTGGATATAGGTCTGGATGAGGGGTCTGTGCTGCTCGATGACCTGGGTGAGGAATCTCTCGCGATAGGCAGCACGGCGAAGAAGGGCTGCCTGCTCGGGAGTAAGAATCGGGAATGCTGCAGAAGAGGCCGCGGGCTTGTGGCGGAAGAGAGCGTGGAGGGATGAGCCGCTGAGAAACGCAAGAGCGAGCAGGCCGGCAATTGCGGCCTTGCAGTGCACGACTCTGATCCCAATAGCCACGACAGTCCCCAAAAGCGATGAGGCGCGAACCGGCGTGAGACGCCCTCAAGCCACAGCTTTGGCCTGTGAGCCGCCAACCGATCAAGACACCGTTTCGTCAAAAGCAAAACCAAACCAAACGGAAGGGGGGAACCGCCGTACCGTTGCAAACTCACGTTCGCAAAAGGAACGAGAGGCCGTTTGGGCGGGATTTTGCCGGCGCGCCTAAGGAATCCTACAACGGTTGGGCGCAGTTCTTTCGCCAAAAATCCGCAAATCGATTGATCGAGGCAGCCGGGAAGCGGAGCAGACCGGAGGGACGGGACTCCGGCACTGTTTCTGCACCAGTTTCGGGGCCTTTCAGGCACCGCGTGACGCGGAACCCCTGAAGTCAGGGCGGGGCCGGAATCCGACTGCCGCGGAGCCGGTGATTCGCTCGCAGAGGGTATGCCACATAAACCAGGGGTGGGCTCGCAGATAGCGTTTCCACAGTCGCGGATCCTGGCAGAGACGGTAAAGCCATTCGAGGCCGCACTGCGTCCAGGCGGGCGCTTCCCTTTTGACGCCCGCAAGGGCGTCGAAACTGCCTCCCACTCCCATGGCAACGCGAGGCAGGAGGCGTGTGCGATATTTCTCGATCCAAAGCTCCTGGCGGGGGGAGCCCATGCCCGCAAAGAGGATACGGGCGCCGCTCTTATTGATGCGGGCGATCATCTGCTCCTCGGCGACCGGAGGGAAAAAGCCGTGATGAGAGCCGGCGATGCGGAGGCGAGGATAATCGCGCCGCAGTTTGCGGAGAAGCAGTTGGAGGGTCTGCTGGCGCGCACCGAGGAAATACACGGGCTCGCCCCACTGTTCGAGTTCCGGCAGAAGCGCCTGGAGGAGACCAATCCCGCGAACATTGGCGCGGAGAGGCGTGCCGAGCACCCGAGCGGCCCAGACCGGACCGTACTCGGGGATGATCATCTCTGCCTGGTCGAAGATCTCGCTCATGCCCGGGACGTGACAGGCGAGCCAGAACTTGTTGGTGTTCGCGACCACGATATGGTGGAAGGACGGGCGGTCGAGGAATCGTCTGACGCGCTCAACGGCCTGTTGGCGGGTGACATTGGTGACCGGGAAGCCGAGAATGCGGACGACATCGGGTTCGGTGTGGAGGGATTCATCCGACACGACGGCGATGCTGGTCATAACGCCTCCTCGAAGGTGTTCACACTGGGACCGGTGGGGTGGTCCGGGAGTGAAAGCCAGTGAAAGGTCGTGGTGACGGTCGCCGGAAATTGTCCGCGACCGCGAATTCTGATGACGTGGCCGGTTTCTGTTGCGCCGCCATAGGTCCGGGAGATGAGGTGAGGTTCGAGGGAGAGGGTGAGTGCGAGGTTGGCATCGACGCGCAGAGTGACGGCACGCGGTCCGCAGATCTGAAAGAGGTAGTTATTGCTCTGCACAATGTTCCAGAGGGCGGGCAGATGCCAGAAAAGCTCGAAGCCATGGCGGCCGGAGCCACTGAGTTCGTCGTGGACGATGAGGCGGGATGCCTCGAGGGTGAGGGAGCGGCGGTGGTGGACGCCGATGCGCTGATAGCCGGAGTGGGAGGCAGTCATAGTGACGATGCCGGATGACTCCGCGGCCTCGATGGAAGTGGGCACGGCCTGATTGCCGAGGGAGAATACGAAGGCGGGGGCGAGGTTGATTTCGTTCTGCTCGGCGGCGTCGATGGCAATTGTGTTGTGGGCGGCAGTCGAACGCCCGACATTGCGCTGCGCCGCATCGCGGGTGTAGCAGAAGGTTCCCGAGTCGCACAGCAGCTCACTCCCGCCAATACGGGCGACAATGCTGAGCTTGTCGTTGTGGGTGTGGCTGCCAAGACCGCCGATGCCATTGGGAAGCGCACAGAAGATCACTTCGGCGTCGTGATTGCGGCCCACGGCAATGCCAGAGTTGGGTAAGACGGCAAGGTGCGGACGGGGAGTGAGAGCGGTTGCCGGATGCAAGCCGTACCAGGCGGCATCGGAGGGATCGCCGCCGCAGGAAAGCCCGAAGAGAGCCGCACCCATGGAGAGCAAACCCGGAACGAGCAGCGAGTTGCGCTGCTCTGGCGGGAGGGAAAGCATCTGGCGAAGATCGCTGTGCCACAGTTCGACGCGGCCATCGTCGCAATCGCCCACGTGGGGGACGCATCCGCCGTCGCCAGCGACTTCCGCCAAAGAGCGAAACATCGCGGTTAAGCGGGCAGTGAATTCGACGCTGGGCGGCGTATCGCCAGCACGCATGACGAGGAACGCGGTGAGGAACATCTGCAGAACAAGCACCTGGTAGCCGAGAGAAGCTTCGTAATCGCCGCCATCCGGATACGTCTGGCGGAAGATCTCTTCTTCCACGCGCCGCTGATAGAGCCGACGGCGCCGGCCGACGCTCGGATATTCCAGGAAAGAGGCCATGCAGAAGAGCCCGACGATATTTCCGAGGTAATGATTGCTGCGCACCAGGTGGGAGAACTCAAGGTGCGACTCAGTGAAGCGCAGGTGCTGGGCGATGGAGCGAACGATCTGCTTCCCCCAGTTTTCTTCCTCGGGACGCAACGGCTGGAGGAGGCTGAGCAGAGCGCAGATACTGATGCCTCGCAGCGCGGACTCCATGGCGAGCGTCCAGTTGACACCGACGCCGACAGGATTTTTGGAGATCCAGTCCGTGGAGAGATCGCGCGCCGCTTCGCGATACCGGGATTCACCGGTGAGTACGTGAGCTTTGGCGAGGACGGGGAGAAACTGCAGGCGCGACAGCTCCCAGGGAACTTTGACGTCGGAGCCGTTGTGCCTGACGATCGGCTTCACCTGCGCGGCGGCCAGCGGCTCCCAGGCAAAGCCGCTGACGAAATCGAGGTTCCACGCGGGAGGGAAACCGAGCTTCGCGGTGGCATAACCCAGCAGCGGGAACTCGCCCGCGCACAGCTGGTCTGCGATGCCGGTGATGGCCGGGGCCGCCGGTTGGACCGCTTCCAGATCGGGGCTGAACCAGGGAAGCGGGCGAAAGCAGAGGCTGGTTTCTTCGCGGTTAAGCGCGGCGCGGAGATGGACCGAACGACAGGGCTTCCAGATGCGCCAAACCGCTTCGCGCGCGAGGGCGGCGGGGGGCTGACGGCGAAGGGCGGGAACGATGGACCAGAGCGGTCTCATCGGTCCGAGCCTCGCGTGGCGGTCAGGCTGTGCCGGTCAACGAGCCACAAGGGGAATACGAAACGGATGCCTGCGCCGCGGGTGCGTTCCACGGGGTGAAGGCGGGCAGGCGCCTGGGTGCAGGCTCTGTGAGCGGAGATGCAGTGACCACTCAACCGATGCCCCATACGATTCACGGCAGGCGATCGGCCTGCTGCCAGCTCCTTTCGGCAAAAGACACACGACGAGTGCAGCAATGGACGATCTTTAACCCACCGCGGAAAATTCCAGGTTTGGGGAGGTGGCAGCACTATAACTTTTGGAGACCGAGCATTACAAGGCAAAAGTGACGCGCTGCGGGTGTTGAAATGTGGACTTCCGGTCACATTTTGTTTTCGACGAATGAGAGAGCGGCAACCCGAGAGAGATCTGCTGTGGTTTGCCCGGATGGAACGGACGGCCACTCATATTCGCGCAGCACCTCGACGATGCGCGGAGCCGCAGCGCCGTCCCAAAGCGGAGGGCGGGACGGAGGGGCGAGTCTTCCGAGGGTGGGCCCGTTTTCGAGAATCTGCAGCGCCACGTGCAGAAGGCGCCGCGGGTCGGTTCCGACCACCTGGTTCGACCCCATGGAGACCGTTGCCGGGCGTTCGGTGCTGTCGCGGAAGGTGAGACAGGGGATGCCCAGCCAGGTGGTTTCCTCCTGAATTCCCCCCGAATCGGTGATGACGAGCGCCGATTGTTCGACAATGCCGAGAAAATCCAGATAAGAGGCAGGAGGCATCATCCACAATCCGGGCTCCGCAATCCTGCCCTGCGTCCAGCAGCGGACGCTATGGATGCGCGCCTCGGCAATTCTGGCGCGCGTTCTGGGATGCGCCGGGAAGAGGATCGGAAGTCGACCTGCGAGTTCCAGGAGCGCGCTCAGTGTCGAAGTCAACTGGTCGACGTCGTCGACATTGGAGGGGCGATGGAGCGTGAGCACGGCATAGCTGTGCGGCGCTAGTCCGAGTTGGGCAGATAAGGGCGACCGCCGCGCCAGTTCGAGGGCGCCGATCAGCGAGTCGATCATCAGATTGCCGACAAAATGAATCCTGGCGGGCGCAATTCCCTCCTGCGTGAGATTGTGGTTTGCGCTTTCCTCGGTAGTGAACAGCAGATCGGAGACGGCATCGGTGAGGATGCGGTTGATCTCTTCGGGCATGGTGCGGTCAAAGCTGCGCAAGCCGGATTCGACATGGGCGAGCGGAATGCGCTCCTGGGCAGCCACCAGGGCGCAGGCGAGAGTGGAATTGACGTCGCCGGCTACCACCACCATGTCGGGACGATTGCTGCGGATGAGATCGCCGAAGCGCCGGATGATGGCAGCGATTTGGACGTGCTGGGGGGCAGACCCGACGCCCAGGTTGTAATCGGGGTTGGGCAGGCGAAGCTGCTCGAAGAAGGCCTGCGACATGGCGTAGTCGTAGTGCTGACCGGTGTGCACAAGAATGGGGTGCAGACCGGGGTGGCGCGCCATCTCGGCGATCAGGGGCGCCATCTTCACCATGTTGGGACGTGCGCCAACGATGTTCATGATGCGCCGGGCGCTGTGCGGCATCAGGCACTCCTCAGGAGGACGGGAAATGGTGGAGCTCGTGCGCAGATCGTTCGGACTGTTGTAGCAGGCGAGGTGCGCGAGTGCAACGCAGAACTGACTACCACGAAGCGGGTGGGGTGAGGAATGGAACTATAATCCAGCGTGATTCGGCGGCCAGCGACAGCCTGGCAATCGCGGTGAGTCCCGGGGATGGAAACCGATGTGCGGAATTGCCGGCGTTCTGGCCTTCAGCAACAGCAATTTCACGGTGACGACGGAGTACCTGACGCGCATGCGGGACACCATGGCGCATCGGGGACCGGATGGCGCTGGCGTGTGGATTTCGCCGGATCGCCGCGCCGGACTGGCGCATCGCCGGCTTTCGATCATCGACCTTTCAGAAGCGGCCGCACAGCCCATGAGCAGCGAGGACGGATCGCTGCAGATTGTTTTCAACGGGGAGATCTACAACCATGCCGAAATCCGGCGAGAGCTGGAGGAGCGCGGCCGGCGGCACTGGAAGACGGACCACTCGGATACGGAAGTCATCCTGCAGGCTTTCATGGAATGGGGGATCGAATGTCTGGAGAAGTTCCGGGGCATGTTCGCGATTGGGTTGTGGGACGCGCGAGCGCGCCGACTGTGGCTGATCCGGGACCGGGTGGGGATCAAACCGCTGTACTACAGCGTTCACCATGGAAGACTGACGTTCGCCTCTGAGATCAAGGCCTTGCTGGAGGACGGCGATCAGCCGCGGAGGGTGAATGAAGAGGCACTGTTTCATTACCTGACATTCATCGCGACACCGGCTCCGGAGACGCTCTTTGCCGGCATTCAGAAGCTGGCGCCGGGGAGCTATCTGCGGATCGAGGCCGATGGACAGATCCGCCAGGAACGCTACTGGGACGTGCTGGACCGGACGAGACCGCTGCACGGGGTCTCCGAAGAGGAGATTGGCGAGCGCCTGATCGCGGAGCTGCGCACCAGCGTGGCCCTGCGGACGGTGAGCGACGTCCCGGTCGGTATTTTCCTGTCGGGCGGAGTCGATTCCAGTACCAACGCGGCGCTCTTCTCAGAATGCGCCGGGGGGCGGGTGAAGACATTTTCGGTCGGCTATGACCAGGACTACCGGGGATGCCAGAGCGAGCTGCCGCTGGCGCGGCGATTCGCGGAGACTCTGGGCGCGGATCATCACGATCGGGTCCTGACCCAGGAAGATTTTCTGGCATTCCTGCCCCGCATGATCCAGCTGGAGGACGAGCCGATTGCGGATCCGGTCTGCATGCCTGTTTATTACCTCTCGAAGCTGGCTCGGGAGCATGGGGTGATCGTGGCCCAGGCGGGCGAAGGGTCCGACGAGCTCTTCTGGGGCTACCGGCAGTGGCGGCTGATCTACGATCTGGTGCGGTGGAACTCATTGCCGGTGCCGAACGCCTCACGGAGGCTGGGGCTGGCGGTCCTGGATTTGCTGGGGAAATCGCGCAGTATGCACTACGAAATGCTGCGCCGGGCCGCGGAGGGAATTCCGCTCTTCTGGAGCGGGTATGAAGCTTTTTCGCCCCGCGCAAAACTCGAGGTACTCTCGCCACGACTGCGACGGCGCTTTCAGGGGGCCAGCTCGTGGGACGCAATCCGGCCCACGCATGAACGCTTCATGGAGAAATGCTGGGAAACGACTCCAGTGAAATGGATGACCTACGCCGACCTGAATCTGCGGCTGCCCGAGCTGCTGTTGATGCGTTTGGACAAGATGGGAATGGGCGCCAGCCTGGAAACGCGGGTTCCTTTTCTCGATCACCGGTTTATTGAGCTGGCCATGAGCATTCCCGAGGCGGTGATCACCCGGGGCCGGGAGTCCAAACATATCCTCAAAAAGGCGGTACGCGGGCTGATTCCCGCAGAGATTATCGATCGGCCGAAACAGGGATTCGGCGTTCCAGTCTATGAATGGTTCTTCGATCGGCTGGGCGATTATGCGCAGCGGGAGCTCTCCGCATTTTGCCGGGACACGGATTTCCTGGATGCCGATGCGGTGACGCGCCTTGTGAAGACGGGCCAGGGAATGCAGGTCTGGGTGCTGCTGAATTTCGCATTGTGGTGGAGAGAGTTTGTGGAGCAGAGAAACAGCGTTGCAATCGCAGCACCGGCGGGCGCACCTCTATAGAGCTCACCCCGGAGAGGTGATCGGGTTGGATGCGATGCGGTGGTTGCGGCAGTCGAAGGAACACACAAAGGAGTCCCGCCACAGGTTACCAATTTGCTATCTTTACGGTACCGAAAGTTGCAGAAGCGCAGAATTCTCTTCCGCCGAGAATTAGGACCGTGCTAACTTAGTCATCACTTTTCCACAGTGAAGACCGTTGTGATCACTCTGTGTACACTCTTGCCGAAGCGGCATTGTTTGTGCCTTTGTCTCTGCCTGGTTTTCCTCTCCGCAGCGGCCGCGCAGGGCACTTCTACTCTGACTGCGCCGGCGAACGCCGCTAAGGTGTCTCCGCAACAGGTGGAATTCAACTGGACCCCGGTTCCCAACGTTACTTTTTACCAGTTGTATCTGGGCAGCAGCGTTGGATCGAGCAATTATTACTACGGCGATGGCACGACCTCTACCTCTCTGTCTTTGAACCTGAATCCGGGCGCGACCTACCATGCACGTGTGTGGACCTATGCCAATTCTGTTTGGACCTGGTCGGACTCAGTGTTCACAACGAATGCGGCTTCCTACCTGGCCGCTCCCGCCGACGGAGCTACCGTTTCTCCGCAACAGGTACAGTTGAGCTGGTTGGCGGTACCGGGGGCATCGATGTACTCGCTCTCCCTGGGAACCAAACCCGGCGCGCAGGATATTTTGTATCTGGCCGGCGCCGGCACAACCGCCGCGGCAGGTGATCTTCGCCCCGTGACAACGTACTACGCCACTCTGTGGACAGTGAAGAATGGCTCGTGGTTTAAAAGCGCTTCCACTTTCCGCACTGCTGCGGCGGCCTTTCTCAAGGCTCCCGCTTCGGGAGCTACGGTCACCCCGGTTACCCGTTTCACATGGACAGGTGTGCCGGGGGCAGCCGCCTATACACTTTGGGTCGGTACTTCGCCGGGCGCGCAGGATGCGCTGTATTACACCAGCCCGACCGCCACCAGCACAACGGCGACCTTGCGACCGGGGGTCAAGTACTATGCGACGATGTGGACCCTCGCTAACGGCGTTTGGTCAAGTACGACCTCGACATTTCAGACAGGCGAGACAGCGGTTCTATTATCCCCCGCGAACGGGACCTCGAATCTCGATCCCGCGTTACCCACCCCGATCTCCTGGACGCCCATTCCAAACAGCAGTTATTACACACTGTATCTCGGCAAAAGGGTCGGAGCCAACGATTACTATAACAGCGGACAGCTAACGACGACGTTGGCTTCCGTTCAGCTAAAAGCCAATACGACCTACTATGCGCGGTTGTGGACCGGTGCCGGCAGCAGCCTTACTTATACCGACACGGTCTTTTCGACGGGCTATCCACTGGCCCATCTTAGTTACCCGCTGAACGGCGCTGCCGATGTCGGGCCCTTCCTGCCATTTACCTGGAACCAGGCCGATGGAGCGACGGAGTATGAGCTCACGGTCAGCCCCACGGGGTACGGGATTCTGGACTTCTTCGGAGAGGAAACCATCCCGACTGTAACCAGCCAGTACGTTTGGGGGCTACAGCCGAATACTCTCTATTACGCACAGATCTGCACTGTGAATCCCGGGCCGGGCGGCGGTGGCTGCACACAGTCAACGTTTTCTACCGGGGAGTCGCCGGCTTTGCCATCGAAGCGCAGCGCTTTTTACAGGTCGGTTGAAAGCCTTACCTCGCAGGTGCGGCTGATGACGCAGGGATTCACAAATGTACCGACAGCCGGGACCTATCTGTCTCAGTTCATTGGCAATCATGGCGGGAATCCGAGCCAGTCCACGACCTGTGCCTGGTTCGCCCAGACCCTGCTCGATGAGTTCACAATGAACGGGATCGTTGCCCGGGAAAGGAATATCTCACTGGATGGGACGGGAGACGACCATGTGTTGACTGAATACTGGGACCCGTTCAACCGGAAGTGGCAAGTGGCGGATCCGACCTTCGGCGTGATCTATTTCGATCCGGGCTCGCAGGTGGGACAGGGAGCGGAAGATGTCAATGGGCTATTGCTGAGTGGAGAACTGTCTTCCATTACTCCCCTTTTTTTAACGAGCTATGGGGATCAATACATGACCACCTACTATATGGATCCGATCACGCTATACAACGAGGTCGATCCGTTTGGCATGCTCAACGCGCAGGCAAAATTGAATTATGTGCCCAACTCGCCGCTGCCGTTTCTGAACGATGTGACGCAGGATGCAGTGGCGACAACGGGGACGTTCGTCTTTTATTTCGCGAATGCAGCCGACAGCGTAACGATCCAGAACGGCGCGACGGACGTGGTTGCGTCTCCCCAGAATACGGAAGGATGGGCGACAAGCCTCGATTTGTCGAACTGGACCTACCTTACAGCCACGCCCGAGGGAATGCATGTCTATACTTTCAAACGGGTGCTCTTCTAAGCGAGCCCGCTTCCGCACGGCGGCACAGGAAGAAAGTCAGGAGCTTAAGGGACCACAGGTTGGCCGATTCCGCCCAACTCGCAGCGCAGCATTGGAATGAAACGCCTCTGTTCCTGACCGAAGAGGAGCGCTATTCCGTCTATCCATGGCTCTATGAAGCTGGGGAATTTCGGCGGCATGCGGGCGAAAGGGTCCTCGAGGTGGGGTGCGGAAGCGGCTGCGATCTGCTTCAGTTTGCGAAGCATGGCGCAACGGCTACGGGAGTGGATATCGCCGATATGCACCTGGAGCTGGCCCGCCGTCGGGTCGGCGATCGCGCCACGGTCGTCAAGGCTGACATGCGGCGGCTTCCATTTCCCGATGCTTCCTTCGATTACGTCTATTCGCACGGGGTGCTCCACCACTGCTCCGAGCCGGAACAAGCGGCTGCCGAGATGCTGCGCGTTCTGCGGCCTGGAGGGCGACTGAATATCCATGTTTACGCACGGTACTCGGAATGTGCGCTGGTCTATCGGCTGAAATACGGCACGGATTGGAAGCTGCACGTGGAGAACTCCACGCGGCCGGTCTATTTGAAACTATATACGGCTGCCGAAGTGAGGCGGTTGTTCCCCCGGTGCAGGATGAAATTCGCAAAGCACACTTGCTATCGGCTGCACTTCGCGCAATCGTTACTGGGGTGGTTTCTGTGCGGTGTTGGAATCAAGCCCGCAGATTCTCCGCGGTGATCGTTTACCGTTCAAGACTGTGCCTGCCTGTTGATGACTGCGCTCTCCATGCCCGACAGTCCGCAGATGAGGCTGAGGACTGCGCAATCTCTGCTGGCCATACTGCTCGTGGCGGTTCCCGCCCTGGCCATCCTCACCCTCTGGATATCCGCATACTGGCCCACGGCCGCGTTTGAAATCCTCATTTTCGCGCTCGCCACCATAGCTCTGGCTCTGGGAATGAGACCCTCTGTCGATGCCGCCCCGCCCATGGCCGTGATGGGCTTCATCGTGCTCTGGGGATGTATCCAGTTGCTCGCGGGCTGGTCAACCGTCCATTCTGATACGGTCGCCGCTATCTGGAAATGGGTGACCTGGCTCGCCGTTTTCTACCTGGGATCCTCTCTGTTTGCAGACCCTACGGTGTCGCGCGGGGTGCGCACGGCCATGGTCTGGTTCGGATTCGCTCTCGCGGTTGAGGTCATCCTGCAGGCGTTTCTCTCGCCAAACATGATTTACGGAATGTGGCCTGCACCCGATTATCCATTTGTGATGGGCCCGATCCCGTATCACACCCATTTTGCCGCGCTGATGGAAGTGATCCTGCCGATGACGCTGTGGCTCGCCTTCAGCGATCAGCGAAGGACAAAAACCTATATCGGAATCGCAGGAGTCCTGCTGGCCGCGGTCGTGGTCAGCGCGTCGAGGGGAGGGCTGATTCTGGTCGTGACAGAAACGGTCCTGATCCTCGTGCTGTTGCCCCGGCGTAGGAAAATCCCGGCTGCGCAAACCGTCATGCTGGTTGGGTCTTTTGCGGGATGCACGGCGGTTCTGATGTTGGTGGTTGGATGGGGAAAGATTGTGGAGCGGTTTCGAGCGGAAGCACTGCTTCCTGATCGGCTGCCCTTCATAGTCGCTACCCTTCACATGATCAGAGAGCGCCCGTGGACCGGATTCGGAATGGGTTGCTGGCCGTCGGTGTATCCGGCATTTGCCTTGTTCGATCCCGGGACGTTCGTCAATCAGGCGCATTGCGACTGGCTGCAGTGGGTTGCCGAGGGGGGCCTTCCGGTAGGCGTAGCCATGATTGCGCTGGCGATCTGGGCATGGAAGGCTGCCTGGAGGTCGATCTGGGCGCTCGGGGCCATTGCCGTCCTGCTGCATGCGTCGTTCGACTACCCTTTTTCGCGGCCGGCGGTCGGAGCGTGGGTCTTTCTGACTCTGGCGATGGCTGCAGCCATCAAACCGGCAAGAGATGGATCGAGCGCTGAGATCGCACGCACTGCGGAGCCTTGGTCATCGGCCGCGCAAGCGACCTCACGCGAAAACCACTGACCCCTCAGGGAGCGCTTGACGATGGGGTCGAGCTTTTGCCACTGAGGAGAAGAATCGCGGCCAGTGCCCCGCCGCCGGCAACCGCAACTGTCAGGATGACGGTGCCGGAATGCCAGTGCGGCCCTTCTGCAGCTGGCGTCGGTGCTGCTCCACCTTCTTCCTTGATCGAGCCGGCTGCGACGCGGCGGATCGAACTCGCGACGATTATGTGGCAAGGCGCAGTGGTGCCGGAGGTGGAGGGGGTGTGGCACATGATGTTGGCTGAGACTCCGGAAGAAATACCGGTGATATGAACGGAAGCGCCCAGCGCGTTGGTAGGGATGCGCCCTTCGACGATGTATTCGGTGCCGTCGGTATCGTCGGTGATCTTATATTCGCCCTCGGGCTCCTGACGCAGGATGCCGTTGACGGTAATGGATGGTCCTTGGGGTGGCGGCGGAGCATGCTGCTCTTGTGGGACTGCGGGGACCGCACTGATGGTAAAGGTCAACGGCTCACCGGGATTGAGGCGGGCTACCAACTGTCCCACCGGAGTGCGAACTTCCGCAGGTCCGTCCTGGGCCACAGCTTCAACGTGCGAGTTGTCGCGCCACGCTGCCGCAACCGTGCCGTGATCCGACAACGAGGCAATGGTGAGGCCGTCGACGATCAGCTCACGCTTCTGGCTGCCTCGCTGCGTGGCAATTCCCTCCTCCAAAACCGAGTGATCGGGAAACACCCGCACCAGGGCTCCCGGTTGGAGTACGAGACTGGAGCCATCGGTAAATTGCAGGGACGAAGTCGAACCCGCTTTGACAACACTGCCGGGAAAAAGAGTTGAGTTTCCCCGTGCAGGGGCGCCGTCTACCAAAGCTCGACTGCCGGTCATCAGAATGCCGATGCTGGTCGGGGCGGTGGCGTACCCAACCATACATCCGCAGGCGAGGAGCGCAACCGCCGACTGCAAATTCCTAAGCATAGCCGCAACCTCAGGGGGGCGTTCGCGATTTCCGAACATAGTACAGGCTGGTGCGTGCCCCCACAACGATCTTTTGAGGTGGCATAGTGGTTTCATGTGCAAATCCTGTCCTCCCGAAGCTGGCGGTTTCCGGCCGGGCAGGAAAATGGCTCTGATCCTCGATTGCAATTCAATGTCGAATCAGGCGCACTGCTTACTTTCCCGGGTGTGCAAGCCTGTTCTGCGTGGGAGCCATGTCGCAGGGACCCATCAAACCCTTACCACAGCCGGAAAGAGCTGCTCGCCGGAGCTGGAGAGGTTTGAAGCCGATGTCGCGCCAGCTGTGCCCTGTATCTGGAAAACGAGGCCGACAATGAACATATAAAGGAGGGTAACATCGGGGTAGTAATTAATCGAAAAATCAAGGCCATATAAGGTGTAGGCAAGAAAACAATACAGAAATGCCAACCAGCCCACGGGATGTCTTCTTCGTATCTTCCACATGGCGCGGACCAAAAAGAACTGAGAGCTGATAAAGAGAGAAAGCCCAACCAGGCCATTCTCGGCAAGAATGGTCATGAGGACGTTATGGGGCCAATTCATCGATTCAATACCATTCCAGCGGGCGAGATATCGAGCATCCTGCGATACGGTGTCGTGATACAGGCCGACACCTACGCCGAAGAAGGGATGTTCCGCCACCACACGCAGAGTTTCCTGATCCTGCGCGATGCGCTGATAGACGTTGTCCGGCTGGGTCGTACGGTCTTCGTAAATATCGGGATAAAAAGCCTTCGCAGTTACTGCGCATACGAGGACTACCGCGGAAAGGAGGACCCAGGATGAAACCCTCATGAGGCGATGCTTGGAGGTGATATCGATCACGGCAATCGGTATCAGGGCGAGGAGCAGCCCGCGATTGAGGGGGGCGAACGCAGCCAGAAGGGCAGCGGACGCACCGACGACGTGGAGAATGGCAGCCGGATGAGAAAGCCGACCCGGCAAGAGGCGACGCAGGTAGAGGATGAGCAGGAAGACCAGAAGGGCGATGATGGATAAGATAGCGGGCATCTCGAAGGGTCCGTCCGCGCGCCTGATCTGGACGTAGCTGCCGAGCAGATACGGGGCGGCGCCGGGCCACGGGAGAATGTCACTGCCGGTGATGAGTTCGGCGACGGTGATGGAACAAATGCCGATGCTGAGAACGCAGGCACAAGAGTGCAATCTGGAGATATTCGACAGAGCCGGGAAATATCTCATGGTGTAGAGAGCCAAAAAGGCCGGCAAGATGAGGCCATTCAGCACAATCTGACAGGACGAATAGAAGGGGCTGGCGATAGGCTGCCCGGCCAGGGAGCAAAGACAGGTAAACACATACAGACCCCATAACCATGCGCTGAGATGCAGATCCGACGAGAGGGGTAGGTGCTCGCGTTTGCTGGCGACGAGCATATAAGCGACAAGAAGCGCAATAACAGCGCGATCGACGGTGAAAAGTGTCTGATTATGAGGGAAGGACAGGAAATAATAACAATAGGGATAGCAGGCAAGCCAAAAAAGAGCGATGTTCTCAACCCTATCGCGCAGGAACGTGATGACGACCCAAATGAGGGCGATCCAGGCACCCATAACTGCGACGCCGATACGGGGGGGGGTCATAGGCAGGACAATAACGACGGGAACGAGGGAAATCAGCATCAAGGACCAGAAAAAGCGCTGATTGGCGGGGCGGGGCCCCAGATCGGGCAGAGCGGCGAGGTTTCTAAGTGCCTCCATACGCTGCAGATCAGTTCCGCAACCCGAGGCTCAGGGACAGATCGGGGGTAATTGGGGTGGATTCCCTGGATTCCTCAACCGTTGCGTAGGTCTGAATTTCATTCCTGAGTGGAACCGGTTGGCCGGTACGAATTGCCTCATCGATCGCGAACGAAACATTTGTTACTTCGAATAGTTCTTCGAACCGAATGGGAGCGGGATCGCCGCGCAGCATGGCTTCCAGAGTGAGTTCCAGTTCCCGGCGGTGTCCTTTGTCCTGAGCTGAGCGGAAAGTCCTCGTCTTCCCGGCGCGCGTGAGCGAGAGGGTTCTGAAGTCGTCAAGACGCGCCACGCTGCCCTGACAGAATACTTCGATGTATTCCTTGGGAACGGCGCGGTCGCCGTTAGCGAGATACAGCAGATTGGCGATGGAGCCGTCCTGAAAGGAAAGTGTTACGGACAGATTGTCACCGTTGTAGCGTCCCGCATCCGGGAGAGCTGCGCCGATTACGAGGCAGACCGGGCTGCGCACGACAGCCCGCGCCCAGTCGATGAAGTGGCAAAGCTCGCCGATGATCCGGCTGCCGCGGGCTTCGCTCTGGATCCAGGTATTGCGCGGAATAAAGCCAGCGTTGCAGCGGATATGAACCAGCATGGGCTCAGTGCGTGCCTGAAAGAAGTCCTGCAGTTTTGCCGTGTGGGGTGCGAAGCGGCGATTGAAGCCCACCATCAGAAAAGGCTCTTTTCCCCTCTCGATCTGCACGGCGTGAGCCGCCGCCAGCTGATGGAGCTGGGTGCGATTGATCGCCAGGGGCTTCTCAACGAAAACGGCCTTGCCTGCTTCCAAAGCCCTTTCTACGTATGCGGCATGACTATCGTGGCGCGTGATGATGAAAGCAGCATCGACATTCACATTCGATAAAAGTGCGGAGGGCGATTCGGCAGTGAGGAACCCAAATGCGCGCCGCACGGTTTCTGCTGTGACACCTGAACCAGTCGCGACCGATTCCAGGGTTACCTGCTTGCAGGATCGCAGAAACGGCAGAATAACTCCGCGGGCAAACGTTCCCGCGCCAAGGCAGCCTACACGGATTCTGTCTGACCGCTGCGGTTCCTGGGAGCGACGGAGAGAAGAGGTTTGCGCAGGGGCTAAGTTTTCGACGGGGGCCTGGTAATCGATGATTGCGGTGTAGATACCAGTGGAAAGGTCAGCATAGGCTTGAGCACCCTGATCGACCGTGTAACGACGAGTGAGCAGCGCATCGACGCGGATCGTTCCATTGGAAAGCATATCGAGGAATGCTTCCATATTGCGCTGCTCGGTCCATCGGACATAACCAATGGGATAGTCGCAGCCACCCTCCTCGTAGAAAGGATCGTAACGGCCCGGCCCGTAAGAGCGCGACATGTGCAGTGAAAGCTCCTTTCCATACATGTTGCCGCGGGAGACTCCCATGCCAACGTCACCGACAATCACAATGCGTCCGCGATCGCGAAGTAACTTTGCAGCCAGTTCGAGGGGCTCGGCCGAGGGTGTGGCAGCGGTAATCAACACCGCGTCGACACCTCGATGCGAGAACGCGGTCACACGACTCTCGAGTTCGGGATCGTTGGTGGCCAGACCCAGGTGCGCGCCCAGCGACAGAGCTCGGGCGGCCCTTTCCGGCGAACTGTCAATGCCAATCACACGGCAACCGGCGGCGCGGAGGACCTGCATGGCGAGCACGCCCACCAATCCGGCCCCGATGACGGCGACGGTTTCACCCAGGGTGATTTCTGCCTGACGGACGCCCTGAAGTGCAATTGCGCCAAGGGTGGTGAGGGCGGCAGCATCCATGGGAACGTTTTTGGGAATGCGGGCCACCAGATTCCGCGGCACACAATTCACTTCGCAGTGATTGGCGTAACTTACCCCCGCACACGCCACCCGCTCGCCCGGGACGTATCCAGCACCGGCCCCTGCTTCCAGAACATAGCCGGAACAGGAGTACCCCAGGGGCGAAAGAGTATTCAACTGGCTCTGTACTTTGTCCCAGGCCGCTTTGATTCCGTTGGAGCGCGCGTAGTCCGCCACCTGTTTTACCAGGTCGGGGCGGGCCATCACCTTTCCCAAAAGAGATTTTTGGCCCGATTCCATCTTTGCCTTCTCCGTTCCCGCACTGATCGCGGAGAAAGCAGTGCGCACGAGAACACACCCGGGCAGGGTTTCCGGCGCCGGCACGTCGTAGGTGGCGATCTGCCCGGACTTCGTATCCTGCAGCAAGGCTCTCATCAACTCTCCTTCCTCCCGCGGGTCGTCGCTTCGTCGGCCACTACAGGGCATAACCGCAAAGAAGTTTTGGGATCGGGCGGCTGGAAACTGTAAGTTTTCCCGGAGACGACGAGATTGATCAGTGCCGCGAGTTCGAGAGCGCGCGCATCCCAGGTACACTCGCGGACCACGTTCTGACGCTTTGCAACCTGCTCAGGAGTATCAGCAGCGATCGCGTCCTCGACACACTCGATGAATTCAGCCGTGGAGCGGTATATTCGCAGACCTGGAGTCTCCAGATATTCAAAAAGAGGTGCGATGACGACCGGCTTACCGGTTGCCAGATATTCTCTTACTTTGATGGCGCTTCCGTAGCTGGTAAATGCTTCCTGGTGGCGCCATGGAAGCACGCAGACGTCAAAATGAGCGATGTAACGAGGCAGATCCTCGTACGGTCTGGGACCAAGAAAATGTACATTAGGAGCGGCGACACGCACGAAGTTGGATTTTAGTCCGATGAGCACCCACTGCCACGCTGGACGAAGCCGCGCCACTTCCTCCATCAGGCCGGTATCCATGACATAGTCCATGAAGCCAAAATAACCCAGAATCGGATGGAGCAGGTGCCGAATCTCCTGCGCTGCTTCTGAAGGAAGCCTGGAAAAATGGTCGAAGTCGACCCCCTGTTCCAGATAATAACGATGCGGTTCCGCAGCTTCCTGAAACAGCTTGCGGCCAGAATAGATAACGATATCGGCCGCCGATTTCAGCCGGCGATCCATCTCGCGGATCACGCCAATGGACAGTGCGCTGTCCTGATTCGCTTCATACTTATCCGATACCTGATAAAACAAGGCCTTTTCGCCGAGTCGGCCTGCCAGATCGGCTGCCGACGGAATGGCAATCCACAGGATGGGGCGAGACATGCCGAGCAGCAACATCGTGAGTCGCAGCTGAAAGACGAGCAGGAGACGGTTGATCCAGCGAACTACCCGAGACTGATAAAAGGGCAGGGTGAGTGGGGTCATGACCCACAGTCCCTCAGGGACACGCCGGAGCCCCCGCATATAACTGCGTACTTTGCGGCGAATTTTAAGAAAGAAGTCGGGATTCGATATATCCGGCAAGCCCATAGTGATCGAATTAACGAAAAGGACCTTGTTATTACTGGCATATCGTTTTAACAGGTGATACTTCGAGTGGGGATGGTGATACCACCAGTCCTCGCCACCAAAGCACACGATGTTTTCGTTTGAGAGTCCGTAGTTCATTTGGTGTTTGCTTTCCGCAGCTTCCTTCTTATGCACCACCCTCTGGCGCGGTACGAAGCGCCAGGTATTCAGCCTGCGAGTGAGACAGGTTTGCTCGCCGATGGCTAAAAGCGATGAGGAAAATGACGATGGACGCAGCCAGGTAGCAGATGCTCGAGAGGATGGATGCGCCAACGAAACCGTAGCGAGGTATGGCGTAGACGTTTCCCGCCAGATTAACGAGCAAAATGCAGAACCAGGCGGCGGGAACGCTCAGCTTATATCCGATGCTGGTGATGAACTGAACCGAAACACATGCCAGTCCGAGGAAATAGACACCGGGAAGGAGCCACAGAAATCCGGGGACAGAGGGTACATATCTGATGCCAAACAGCCAGCGAACCAGCGGGTATGCAACGATGGCGCCGAGAGCGAAAACGGGAGCCGTGGCAACCGCCATGCCCAGGAGCCATTTGCGCATCAGTCGAAACTTCTCAAAGGTATCAGGGAGAGTCGAAAGATGCGGGAGCAGAACGCTGCCCGCCACGGTGGCGGGCAGGATCAGGTAATCTGCAAGTGAAGTTGCGAGGGAGTAATAGCCGGCTTCGGCGGGCGCGCGCATGTGGGCCACCATCAGCAGATCTGCGCGAAACAGGAGAAACGAGAAAATAGTGCCGAGGTGGACTCTGATGCCGTAGCGCAACATGCGGCGCAGCAGGGATGGAGACCAGGAGATTCCACCGGAGACCCGATATACTCTGATCCCTCCCCCCACACACGCAACGATCTGGCCGAGGACAACAGCAGCCAGCACAGTAGTCGAAGTGACCACCCCGGCCACCACACACACCGTCAGTATGGCAAGAGGCAGCCACCGATTGGCTATTTCAAGCAGATTGTAGGTCCGAATCTCGTGGGTACCCAGCAGCAAACCCTGAAAGAAGATATAAGCCAGCGCAAACGGAATATAGCAGAGGGCAAGTGCAAGACAGTCCGGTGGAAGACTGAGAGAACCGGGAGCCCAGCGGAAGACAGAGAAAGTGACCAGGATAAGGCACGGAGCAATGATCAGGGCGAGTAAAGTACTGTTTCCCAGCAGGGTTCTGCGAAGACGCGGATCGCTGGCGGCAAAATAGGTATTGGCGGTATTGAGCCCCCCCTGTCCGAATTGAGTAGCCAACGTCGCCAGAGTGAGAGCAACTCCATAGTATCCTCGGGCGGTAGGCGCGAGCAGGCGAGTAAGCCAGATTCCGAAGAGCAACGCGCCGGCGACGCGCACCATCTGAGCGGAGTAAGTCTCCATCACATTGCGCAGAACTCCGGACCGGGCTGACGTTGCCGAAATCATCGGACTCCATTCCTGCGACGACGGATCAGATAACCTGGTGCGATGAAGGAGATCATAGGTTCCCCAGCGCACGCGTGGCGTTGTGTGCCCAGGAATGCCGTTCGATGGCGACGCGTCTGGCTGCGGTTCCCAGCTGCGTTCGTTTAACCGGGTCTCCAGCGAGATACAGTATGGCCTGAGAGAATTCCTCAACGCTTCCCGGAGTCACCATCCAGGCTGTGCGGTCGTGCTCAAGAATGTCGGCGAGCTGATCGAGACGGCTGGCGACAATCGCTTTTCCCATCGCCATATATTCGAATAGTTTCGTGGGTGAGCCAAAAAAGCGGCTGCCATCGGGCATGCGAATGTGTGGTGATACGAGAATGTCGGCCGCGTCGAGATAAGTTGCGACTATTTCGTGAGGCACCGAGCCGGTAAACGTGACCGTACCGGTACGTTCGAGTCCGCTTAGCGAGCGGCGCATCGACTCGCGCAGCAGCCCATCGCCAATCAGTACAAAGCGGAGGTGGGCCGGATTATCTGACATGAGCCTGGAGATAGCCTCCTGCAGCATCTCAACACCATGCCAGAAACTGAACGTACCAACGAACCCGACCAGAATATCGTCGTGGCCCAAGTGCAGTTTCTCGCGCACCTGGGTTCCGCCGCAGCCGGGATGAAAGAAATCGGGATCCACGGCATTTGGATTGACGACAATGCGGCTGGCGGGAACGCGCCGGGCCACCAATTCACTTTTCAAAACCTCCGACACCACGACGATTCTTGCGGCAGAGCGGATACTGATTTCTTCGCACAGGCGGATCCAGGAACGAAAGGGAGTGGGGTCCCAGTGGCGGGCGACCCAAATTTCCGAGCCGTTGTATTCAAGAATCAGAGGAATGCGCAAGGTGCGGGAAAGCCTTGCTCCAGCAATGGAAAGACGACGGTGGCGCTGATAAAGAAGCCGCGGTCGAGACGAAGTAAAGCGGCTGCGCACCCCTCGGATAAAGGTGAGGTTGTATGAGAGTGCGGCAGCTTCCCAAAAAAAGGAGCGATGACGGGCAGGGGCAATAATCTCGTTGCTGAAGATGTCCTGCTGGAGCGGCACACCGCAAAAGACACGACAGTTCCTGCGAATTGTCTTCAGCCCTGTGAGAACTCCGCGTATATGGCTGATTGCTCCGCCAGTGGATCCCAGGTCCGCATGATTTGGAATCAGGTATGCGATGTCCGTTTCGCTCAGCGGCGAATCGTGATCCACCGGAGCCGCGCGCCGGACCATCGCGTGCAGCCGGCACCACCAGAAGGCGAGAATGAGGCTGTCAGTGACAGCAGTGCCTAGGATGGCGGGGAGAAAGCGGAGAGATGTCAGCAGACGGATAGTCTCCCACTTTCCGGCTTCATCAGACAGCACGGTCTCGGGACAGCGATGAAGGACGTGCAGGCATTTGAGAAGCTGGACATATCTGGAATCGGCCAGGGATCGATAGAAGAAGACGAAGGCGCGACCGTGCGACCGATAAAGGATCCGAAACCGCTCGATGAAATTACCGCCGCGGAATGCCGGGTGCGAAATCTCACTGATGCGAGCCCCTGGGAAGCGAGAGCTTACCAGATCGCGAGCCTTATCCGGATTGCCCGTCAACACATAAAGATAGACCAGCTCGCCGTTCACCTTCAGACCCATCCTCAGCTATCATTTGCCAGCTTCTCCCGCCAACGCCGTTTCACGATCCGGACATATTCGCCCAGATTTAGCTCAGCGCTGCCTGGAATATTGGCGGTAGTAATATGGATTGTAGTAATAATACTTAGCGTTCATATCTGCGCGAACACCATTCAGAACGATGCCGATAACATTAGCGCGAACGCGGCGTAACTGGCCGATAGCCGATGCGACGGCGCTGCGATTGGTTCGTCCAGCGCGGGCAATAAGGATCACACTGTCGGCCAGGGACGCGATTTCGAGAGGCTCTGCAAATCCCAGCAGCGGTGGAGAGTCGATGAGGACGAGATCGTATTCCCGTTCTGCCTCATCGAGAATCGAAGGGAGAACGTTGGCCACGCGCTCCGCGACGCGGCGCGAGGAGGGACCGGCGACGAGAACGTCGAGGTTGGGATACTCCAGTGGCGTCTGGATCGCCTCCCGCCAATGCATCGTTCCGTTGACCACATCAGAGAGGCCACGGTCATTGGAGAGATTGAGACGAATCATAGGGCGGCGGAGGTCGCCATCGATGAGCAGAGTTTTCCGTCCCTGCTGGCTGTGAGCCGCGGCCAGATAAAGGGAGACGGTGGATTTTCCTTCCATAGGCGAAGGCGAGGTCACGAGGATGCTGCGAGGACGCTGTTCCATCCCCGCAGAAAGCAAAATAGAAGTCCTGAGCGTGCGAATGGCCTCATGAAACGCGGAATTAGCCGCAGTGTGAGAGCCGTTGGAAAACTCTGCACGGGCCGCCTCCATCACGGCTAACTCCTGCATGGGGAGAACCGACGGTGAAAACTTTCCCATCGGCAAGGAAGGAAGAATGGGAACGTGCAGTTCGCGCTGCAGCGCGTCGCCGTCGAGGACGGTAGCGTCCACCGCGTCCAGAAGGAAGATGATACTGATGCCAATCACGGCCGATCCGAGGAGAGCGAGAAGGGCATTCAGACGGGTCTTCGGAAAGGAGGGATAGAGAGCCGGCCGGGCAATGTCGGCAAGGCGAATCGAGCTGCCTTCGAAACTGGCGTTGATGCCGGCCTCGCGAATCTTGCGGATCAGTTGCTCATAGAGGTCTTTATCGGTGTCGGCTTCCTGTTTGAGCGCCTTATATTCAAACGACCTGGCATTCATGCGGTCGAATTCGGTTTTGGCCTGCACCATATCCTGCCGCAGTAGCGCCTCGCGATTGACGGCCTGATGATAGGCGACATCAACGCGCTGCGCGATGCTCTGACGGAGGAGGTCAATCTGCCGCTGCAACTCGTCCACCGCGGTCTTCGCCTTGCGCCAGGTTGGATGCTCAGACCCAAACTCGGTTTGAACCTGGACGAAATGTTCCTGCGTTTCACGGAGTCGTTCTTCGAGAACGCGCAATTCCTCTCCCTGCTCAGAGGCCTCGGCGGCCTGGAGCGAACCACTTTGTACTGCGTTGTAAGCAGCTTCTTTACCGGCGCGATCTGCTTCCGCAGCGGTAAGGTCGTTGTTGAGCTGAAGGAGACGGGCTGAAAAGACGTCGGTTTTATCTTCAGGATTAATGACGTCGAGGTCCTTTTCGAAGGTCGCCAGCGCTGCTGCCGACTGCTCCATCTTCGCTTTCAGTTCGGCCAGCTGTTTTTCCATATAGCCGGTGAGTTGGGATGCTGCCTGGAAGCGGATATCGTAGGTATGCCGGATGTAACTATTGGCGATTTCATTGGCCACATCGGCAGATAACTGCGGATCCGGCGAGCGGTAACTGATGAGGAGCAGGAAAGTATGGGGCGGTTGGGTAATCTTCAGTTCCCGCAGCTTAATAGGCGCATCTTTAAGGCGGGAGGAAAGTATCTTATCCTTGGCCAGCTTCCTGTATTCATCGGTCGTCAGATGGTATTTTTCGACCACTGGACGAAGCACGGCGTCGGACTGGATGATGGTTTCCTGCGTAGCGAGGAAATTCTGCGTTTCTTCGGCGCTGGCGGCCATCGTATTCACGTCGCCGAGTACGGCTGACGGTGTTTGCCGATCGATGTCGATGATTGCCGTGGACTCATAGAGGGGAGTGAGGCGTTTGGAAACGATAATGGTGGCGACGACCGAGAAGGCGACAAAGGCCAGCAGCTGCCAGCGATGGCGCTTGAGGATCCAGAGATACTGGGAAAGAGAAAGACTGGCTGGCGTAGCGTCTTTCTGATATTCGGGCCGCGCGGGCAAAGTAACAGGCGCCGGCCTCAGTTCGGTACCGGGGTGGTCCTCGCGAGGAATGATGCTGGAGTCTCGTCTGCTCATGTCATTTCAGTGCCAGATAACGTAGTTCGCTGCGGTTTGGCCGCCCAGGCTGGTGATGCGGTCGATGGCTTCGGCGGTGAGACGCCGTCCTCTGTTATCCGGAATGTAGAGGATGTCATTCGCCTGAAGAGCAACATCGGGCAACTTACGCTTCAGAATTTTTTCGAGGGGAATGGGGATTTCCCTGCGCGGGCCGCTGGACGACGGACGATAGACATAGGCCACTTTGGCAGGAAACGGCGCAAGTCCCTCGGAGAGCGCGAGCACCTGCATGACGGTGGTTTGCTCGTCATTGCGGATCGGGAAGGCTCCAGGTTTTTTGACGTTGCCGACGACGTAGAGCAGTCTGGCCTCCGGGACGAGGACCTCTTCGCCGCCATGCAGGATCAGGTTCAGTTTTGGATCCGCCTGATCAATCAGGCCGCGGACGGGGATGGTGGCGGTAACTCTCTGGGTTTTGCCGTCAACGGTGACGTCGTGGCTGACGAGGATATCCGAGCCCGCGTCCTCACGGATTCCGCCGGAGCGCGCGATGGCATCGAGAAGCGGGACGGGCTGAGTGGCCTGAAATACCAGCGGATTTTTCACGGCGCCCACCACATTGATGGGCCGACTCTGGTATTCCACGATGGTCACGGTGACCATTGGGTCGACGAGGATATTCTGCATTTGCAGGGAATGGGTGACGGCGGTTTCCACCTGGAACGGAGTCATACCCTCGACCTTGATCGGCTCCCTGAGCATGGGCAGCCGTATTGAACCGCCGGGATCGACTCGCACGGTTCGCGAAAGCTCGGGCGAGTCGTAGACCGACAGGGCGAGCAGGTCGTTGGGACCGATGGGTTGGGAGGGAAGGTTGGCGTAGGTGCGGTTGGCCTCGTCCTCCGGAACGGATCGATTCACCTGCTGCGCGCCTGCGAGGGTGATGCAAAAGAGGCTGGGCAGGCCAAACGCGGCGAACAGGAGGACGAGAATCCGGAAACGATCCGTGCGGCTCGGGCGGTCCGTGGTCGGTACGGGCAACAAACGAATCTCTCCCAACTGCACTTCCTGCGGGGCGAACAGATAATGCGACGCAATCCAGCAATTGCGCTCCGGTATCTGACGAATTCACCGTTGGTCGGAGGACTCGCTGCCGAGTGAGCCTTCCGCCGTGTATGCCTTCCGGGATGTCGACCGGGGACGTCGCTTTCCTTTCCCGTTGGGCGAATTGCTGCGTGCGGCGTTCTGGAGGTGTGCTTTTTATACGCCGGGCATCCTGGATTGTCACTCAGATTTTGAATCTGTGGAAAACGTGGAAGATGTGTGTGAGCGCGGAACGCCGGGGAGCGGTGTGCATTCGGCAGCAGTTCCCGGCAAGAGGCTGATTTTGCAAATTGCAATTCGGCCCTCGAGAGGAACCGTCCCAGGCTGCCTCTGATAGTCGAGCATCAGCGTAAGGAAATGGACGTTCTGCGGAGTGGTGAAGCATGCGCGGCTCTGTTGTCGACCGGCAGCGAAGCCGGTCGTGCGGGCCAGAACGCTTCCCGATGCGGCGTCGGCAACTTCCATTTCCAGACCGCTGCCCCCTGGAATGTCAGCCGAGGCATCTTCGACCGCAAGCGTGTAGGGCTGCTGCGGTTCGACGGGGACAACCTGGGACATCAGCAGAATGCTCTCTGACTCACGCCCCGAAAATTCGAAGCCGAGCGCGGAAGGATTCGCGTTGAGAAACGCGCTGACGCCGTCAGGATTGGTGAGGTGCCAGTCAAAGCCGCGGGAGAGCGGTTGCCTGGCGAAGTCACCATTCGTCACGGCATCGCCTGAACCAGACTTGACTGCGGCGAGAGGGATTTGATGCTGCGCGGCGAGGCCGTTCCAGAGAGGTAGGGCCAGATCTGGCCGCTTTTGCTGGATCAGCCAATCGCATGCGGAGAGGACATCCTCCCACGAAACCGCCCCGCTCGATGCGAGGGCGCGAATGCCCCACTGATTGACCGCGGCGGCATCGCCCTGGGCGATAAGGAACCAGAGAAACTGCCTTTGCACCTCCGGCCGTCGGACCTGCAATCGGTCCTGGATTTCCGTCTCCTTCGGAGCAACATACCAGGCGAGCCGCAAGATGGGCGTTGCGTCGTCGGGGACCAGCTGCGCTGCTTTTCGCGCCCAGTTCCAGAAGGGATCCCAGCGCTGGCGGCGGAAATAGAAGTTCGCGAGCGACCAGTCAGGCAGCCAGGTAGCGTCGACCGTCGCAGCATGGAGCAGGTCGCTCTCGGCTTGCGAGAAGTCGCCTTGTTCTTCGTAGAGAAGACCAAGGTCGATCCAGGCCGCGGCGTCGTAGGGATTAAGCCGCACGGCCTGACGGAAAAGCGCCTGCGCGGTTTGCGGATCGGTGACTTCCAGCTCGTGGGCGAGCTGGGCGGGGTACGCAGCGTTGACGGGATCCAGCCGCATAGCTCGCCGCGATGCCGAGGGTTGATCGCGGGAGGCGAGTAGATCGGCGACCGCCACGCGCACGTTCCAGGCGATGCCGGCGAGCAGAACGATGATGCAGGCTGCGCTGGGGAGCGACGCACGGATCGCTAACCGCCGAACCCTAATCCGCTGCTGCACGCTCTGCATCCTCCGCATCTCGGTTGCGTGGCCAGAGTTCCGGCACGCGTGGAGATCATATTGCATCGCGGCGGATCCAACCACTTGGGGTCATTGACGAATCGGAATGACGTCGGCAGTGGCCTTCAGCTCATCCAGATAATCCGCCCAAAGTTGCATCATCTCCTTGCGAGCGGGCAGGTGAGCCGTGCGGTTGTAGGCGCGCCCGTTCGGATCGCGGACAGCATGGGCAAGCTGGTGCTCGATGAAGTCAGGCCGGACGCCGAGCACTTCGTCAAGAATCGTCCGTGCCACCGCCCGGAAGCCGTGCCCGCTCATTTCCTCTTTGGCGATACCCATGCGCCGCATGGCCGCGAGAATTGCGTTGTCGCTCATCGCTCTCACATTGCTCCTGGCGCTCGGAAAGACGAAGCGACCGTGCCCAGTGATAGGGTGCACTTCACGCAGGATTTCGATCGCCTGCCGCGAGAGAGGGACAATGTGCGCCGTTCCGGTTTTGCTCGCGGTGTAGCGCCACTCCGCTCCGTCCAGGTCGACGTGTGCCCATTCGGCATGTCGCAGTTCACCCGGGCGTACGAAGACCAACGGTGCAAGGCGCAGCGCGCAGCTGACCACGTGAGTGCCTTCATAGCCATCGATCGCGCGCAAAACCCTGCCAAATTGCTTCGGCTCTGTAGCTGCTGCAAGGTGCTCGGTCCTGAACGGAGGGAGTGCGCCGCGAAGAGCACCTGTAGGGTCATTTGTAGCGCGTCCGGTGGCTATGGCATAACGGAATACCTGTCCGCAGTTTCGTATGGCGCGGTGGGCCGTCTCCAGTGCGCCCCGCTTTTCAATTCGACGTGCGACGGCAAGTACCTCAGGTGCCGATATATCCGCTATCGGTCGCTGGCCGATCCACGGGAAGATGTCCCGCTCGAACTGCCGAACGATGCGGGCTCTGTGGCCCGCACTCCAAGTGCGAGAGAACTTTGCGAACCACTCCCGCGCAACGACCTCCAAACTGTTCGTTGAACGGTCAGCCTGGGCTGCCCTTTGCGACTTGCGGTTTTCGCTGGGGTCAATACCGTTGGCAAGGAGCTTGCGCGCCTCCTCTCGACGGTCACGGGCATCTTTCAGGGTCACATCGGGATAGACGCCGAGCGACAGCCGCTTCTCCTTGCCGTCGAACCGGAACTTCAACCGCCACCACTTTCCGCCAGCGGGAGAGACTTCCAGATACAGTCCCCCCCAATCGAATAGCTTCCTGGGCTTCTTGCTGGGTTTGACGCTACGGATCTCGCGGTCGGTCAGAGGCATTTTGGGGGCAACTCATTTTCGAGAACTGCAGTTGCCCCCAATGTTGCCCCCAGCTGTCCCCGGATGTCAAGGAATCAGCTTGAACGTCCCCGTACCGATTATTACTGGCAAATTCTGCATTTGCTGAGATTTAATAGACATTCCTGGACCTTCCTGGAAGTCGTAATAATGGGCGAGGCGGGAATCGAACCCACAACCCCCGGCTTAGAAGGCCGGTGCTCTATCCAATTGAGCTACTCGCCCGCGGTTGCCGCATTGCGCGGCGTTGCCTCTCTCATTGTAATGGCCGCCGCAGCCCGCAAAATCGCCTCCCAGGCGCTGCGTGCCGCGAGAGTATCCGCTCCGCAACCGGCAGTGTAGAGCGTAATGCCGAACCCCTCCGCACCGCCCCACATCGCGCCGCGAATCACCAGATCCACCCTTCCGTGCGACCCTGGCATCGCCCGCAGCCGCTCGACGACGCGCCGAACCCACGCCTCATGCCCCTCGAACGAACCAAAGAAGATTGCATCGCGCGCAATCACGTCGATCCAGCACGCCACCCCAACCCCAGCTTCCGCCGCCACGCAATCGAACTCCAGAGGATCGATCTCCTCTGCCGCCAGCGCCCACACATCGCATTTCGATGTGAACACCGGCGAGTTAGGGCCGTTCAACAGCAGAAGCACCTCGTGCACGACCGCGCTCTCGACCGCCTCCGCAATCGATCCAATCTTTTCGGGGCGCTTCCACAGGTCGACAAATCCCGCCCAGTCCACATCGATGAAACCCAGATTCCGCCCGACTTCCGCGGCCCAGTCAGCTTCCATGCGCTGAATCCCCCGCACATTCCGGATTCTCACAAGTCAGAAATCCCAGCAGCGTCTTCTCCGCCCAGCGGCCATCGCCGTTCGCCTCGCTCGACCGCCCCAGGAAAGCGCAATGCCCTCCATGCCGCGTTTCGAGGAACGTCACATGCGGATTTCCGATCAGCGCGTCGCGCGTCTCCGGCAGCATGCGGATAAACGGATCATCGAGGGAATGCACAATCAGCGTCGGCACCCGCAGCGACCCCGCATAGTGCGAGCTGGCCACGCTGGAGTAGTAATCGTCCGCATCAGCGAAGCCACCGTAGCGCGCCACGATGTGCTGATCGAAATCGCGCATCGAGTGGATATTCGCAACGGCCGCATCCGCATAGATTCTCGGATAAAGAACCATCCGCCGCCGCACCCGCGCAATCATCGACCGCAAAAAATGCCACTCATAAGTACGATTCTGCACACGATGCAGCGCGGCCGACGAAGCCGCCAGATCCATCAACGGCGAAATCCCCACCACGGCTTTCAATTCCCGCGGCGGATTTGCTGCCACTTCCCCAGCCCAGCGCAGCACCAGATTCCCGCCCATCGAGTAGCCGACCAATGCCACGGCTTCGAGCTGCTGTTCGCGAACGATAGCCTCCAGCACGCGCCCCACATCGCCCGACCGTCCAGAGTGATAAATCGTCGGCGAAAGCTCATCCGTCCCACCGCAGGAACGCATGTTCATCCGCACCACATTCAACCCCGCTGCCAGCGCGCGCGCCGTATTGCCTACGATGTACTGCGAATTCGACGAGCCCTCAAGCCCGTGCACCAGAACCATCGTCAGCCGCTGGCTGCGCACCTCGCGCGGCTGCCAGTGGCAGTGGCACAGCACCTGACTCGGTCCGTAGCCAGCCACTGGGCCTTCCACTTCCACCAGCAGCGGCTCTGGTTCGGGCAGCGTCAGGTGCCGCGGCAGAAAATTCCCCGCCAGTGTTTGCAAATGTCCGTTGCGCAGCCAGCGCCGCGGAATAAATTCCGTCAGCCAATGCGCATCTTCCTGGACCCGCAGCGCCGGCAGCGCATTCACGCAGCGCGCCCCTCGACCGACGCGAGCACCGAAGCCGCCCACAACGCTCCCATCGGCTCCTCTTCATGCTTGAAGTAGGCGAACACATCGCCCCGCGCCGCGCGCTCCGCCAGTCCCTTGCTGATCTCCGCCAGTTCCGCTTCGGTATACTCCGTCTTCCGTCGCCGATAGCAAGCGAACGGCGCGGTCGCCACGTCCGGCGTCACCAGGTCGTCGCTCTCAGCGACGCATAACGCGGCCTCATGCCGCTCCAGCAGCCGATAAATCGCCGCGTCGAACCACGACTCATGCCGAAACTCAAACGCCATGCGAAAACGGCATCCCTTCGCATCCGCGAGAAACTGCGCGAGTCGCCCTTCATCCGCCTTGAAATTTGGCGGTAGTTGAAACAACACCGGCCCCAGTCGTCCCGCATCGGCGACCGGCTGAATCGCCCCGGCAAAAGCCTCCAGCGTCGGCCCACATTCGTGCAGCCGCTGGAAATGCGTGATGCGCTGCGGAGCCTTGAACGAGAATCGAAACCCCTCGCCCGTCTGCGCCAGCCACGAATCAATGGCCGTCCGCCGCGGAAAACTCCGGAAGGTGTAGTTCACCTCAACCGAGTTGAGCCGCGTCGCGTAGTACTCCAGAAACTTCTTCGAGGGCAGCTTCTCCGGATAAAACGCCGGCTTCCAGGTTGGATAAGCCCAACCCGAACAGCCCACATAGGCCGCTCCACCGCTGCTTTTCTCTGCCTGGTCGGTCACGGAAGTGCGCGGCTCGAAGCGGCCGCGAGACAATCAACTGGGGCGGCTAGTGGGGGTCGAACCCACGACACCCGGAGCCACAGTCCGGTGTTCTGCCACTGAACTATAGCCGCCATACCAACCCTGATTGTAGCATTGGCCACACAGCCTGCTCGCGCCGCGCCGCATCGCAAAACCCTATGCCAGAGCCCCTGAAACCCGAGATTCTGCCGCCCGGAAATGCTGCTTCCCCGGTCCCCGCGCTCACCCTGCGCAAGCGAGCCGAACGCTGGTTCTCCGACGAGAATCTCGATTTCTTCGCCCACCTGCTCGACGACTTTTTCCGTATCCCCGGCACCCGCATCCGCCTCGGGCTCGACGGCCTCATCGGCCTCATCCCCGGCCTCGGGGACGTGCTGGCCGGCATCGCTTCCTTCGTGCTCGTCTTCGCCGCGTGGATTCGCGGCGTCCCTTACGTCACCCTGCTCCGCATGATGGTCAACCTCGCCATCGAAGTCCTCATCGGCTCCATTCCGCTCTTCGGCGACGTCTTCGACATCGCGTGGAAGGCGAACCGCCGCAACTACCGCCTGATGATGCGCCACCTGCATCAGCCCCACCAACACACCTGGAAGGACTACGCCTTCCTGCTCAGCCTGCTCGGCGCGGTGCTCGCCATCCTCGCGACACCCATCATCGTGCTGCTGCTGATCATTGTCTGGATCGCCCACCGCATGTGACAAACCAGGATTGTCATCCTGAGTTCGCGCAGCGAGCGTAGGACCTCGCGTTTGTCCTTTCGCCCGGATACCCTGTCGGACTCTGGACTCGCTGGCCCTGGGCTACAATTTCAACAGTCGGGGCGTAGCGCAGCCTGGTAGCGCATCTGCTTTGGGAGCAGAGGGTCGGGGGTTCGAATCCCTCCGCCCCGACCATCGGGTACCCCAGGTCCCGTTGCCGAGACCTGGGATGTACCTCCACTTACGCAACAATGGTTTTCGCCGGCGGGGTTTCAAACGCCGTCAGCGTTCCCGCTGCCAGCAACGCCTGGCGGCGCTGGACCTCCAGGGCCATGAGCTGGACCTCCAGTCCCAGCTTCTGCGCTTCGGCCTGGGCGCGCTCGAGTTTGATCAGCTCTGCCTGATCGAGTGCGGGATCCTGAGCGCAGCAGTGGGCGAGTTCGGGATCGTAAACCACGCCATCGGTGGGAACGGTGAGAACCGTCGGTTGCTCCACCGATTCGCCAACCGTGGGTAACCCCTTCAAAGTAGCTTCCACCGCCTTCTGATACTGCTGCGGAAGCTGATTGATCTGCCCCGGAGTTAGAACCGGTGAGACATAGTTATCCACCGTCACCTGCACCGTGACGGCGATGACCTTCGTTGTGAGCACATAAACGTCCAGCACCTTGCGCACGAAGTAAGTCACCGCGTAACACGCGTTGTTATTCACCAGCGTGCGCTGGGTGGTGGAGACGGTCTCGGAGTCCTCGTAGCTGCTGATGGTCATGCCACGCTGCAGGTCAGTGTATTGCGATGCCTGCTGGACCGTCGACCCAAACTGGCTGGAGCTGTTCTGCGTGGACAGATCGTAGACCGAGCTGACGCTCTTCGAGCCGCTGTCGCTGCCGCCGTTGCCAATGCTGAAGATGCCCAGGTTGATTCCGCCGCCGCTGCTCGAGTTGGCGCTCTGCGTCTGGCTGTTGAGCACCTGCTGCAGCTTGCTCGAGTCATTGGACGTCTGCTGCGAGTGGACCGCGGAGACAAACTGCGAGAAGGTGGTCTGGACCGAGTAGCGCTCCGTCTCTGAAGTGGTGCGGCGATAGCGATCGCTTTGGTACAGAGTCATCTTTTCGCCGGGCAACAGCGTGAGCGTGTAGGCCAGCGCGCCGCGCTGCTTGGCGACGAGGCAGAGCGTGTGCGCATAAGTCACGGTGATGGTGACGGTGCCGCGACCGAAGTCGCCGACCTTGGGCGATCCCGTGATGGGCAGGACCAGGGTTTTGGTTTCAGTGAAGGTGATGCAGCTCGGTCCGGCGCGCCAGGGCGGATCGCAGGGGCTCTGGCAGCATGGATCCTGGGTGGGAAGGGTGATGGGGGTGGTTCCGTCGGTTGGACTTAAAACTGGAGTAGACATGGGGAGTCCTCTTTCCTGGGGGGGGAGTTAGGCCACTGGGCACAGCTCCGCGTAGTAACCCAGTGGGATTCACGTGCCTACTCGTGAATCTGAGCGGCCGAGCGTTTCATTTATTGTTGGAATTTCACGAGAAACCACTTCTGCGGGAATTGGCTGGTGGTTCCGGGGCTGTCGGGAGTCCGAATCGCGCCCCAACCGGTTATCCTTCCATCATGGACCTCGGCCTGCACGACAGCGTCATCGTAGTCACCGGCGGCGGCGCCGGCATCGGCCAGGCCATCTCGCGCGCCTGCCTCGACGAGGGCGCGACGGTGGTGGTCGTCAGCCGCGCTTCCGACAACGTGAAAAACTTCCTCGCCGAGATGCTCAACAGCCGGCGCAAATGCGACTTCGTCGAAGCGCAGCTGGCCGATACGAAACAGTGCGAGCACGCCATCGACTACGTCCGCAGCCGTTACGGCCGCATGGTCGGCCTCGTCAACAATGCGGGCGCCAACGACGGCGTCGGCCTCGAATCGGGCTCGCCGGATCGCTTCGTCGAGAGCCTGCACCAGAATCTCGTCCACTACTACGCCATTACGCATTACGCGCTGCCCATGCTCAAGGCCTCGCGCGGCTCCATCGTCAACATCAGCTCCAAAGTCGCGCTCACCGGCCAGGGAGGAACCTCCGCCTACGCCGCCGCCAAGGGCGCGCAGCTGGCGCTCACCCGTGAATGGGCTGCCGAGCTTGCCCCCTTCGGCGTCCGCGCCAACGCGGTCCTTCCTGCTGAAGTCATGACCCCGCTCTATCAGCGCTGGATCTCCACGCGTCCCGACCCCGAAGCAGCGCTCGAGGCGATCCGGCAGCGCATTCCCCTCGGCCATCGCTTCACCGAAGCTTCCGAGATTGCCGCCATGACCGTCTTCCTGCTCTCCCCTTCGCAGAGCGGCCACACCACGGGGCAAATCATCCTCGTCGACGGCGGCTACACGCACCTCGACCGCGCCCTGACCTGAGCACTCAGAGCTCTTCCCACCATTTGCTCTCTCAGGATTCGATCCAACCACCGCACATCACATGGCCGTGGGCGGGATTTACAGAATGGTCGAGCAACAGGCGTCGCTACTCGCCTATTCCGATAGCTTTAGTCTCCTGGGATGGCTGGCTCTGCTCGCCATGCCGCTGGTTCTGCTCTTCCAGCGCGTGCAAAAGCACTGAGAGTCCGGTCCAAAGCGTACTTTAGATTTAAGGCGCGCCTAACAACCAAACCCTGCAGTCTCCGCGCTGCACCCTGTACCCCGTACCCGTCCCTGTGCCCTGTAACCTGGCTACTGGATCATCCCGCCCATCCGGTCCAGCTCTTCGCGGACGTGCTTCAGCCCGTGCATGCAGCGCTCAAACTCGCTCGACAACTGCGCGAACAAAGGCGCCTCGTCCCGGTACTCGAACAAGTCAAACTGCGAGACGATGTAGTAGCTCTCCTTGCCCGTCTGCACCATCTCCGCAAACCCCGATTCCCCGCTGTGCCGCCACAACTGCGTCGACTCCGGATACATCCCGGTCGCGAACAGGGCATAGTCGCCAATGTGCCGCCGCACTTTACGCTCCTCGTCAAAAGAGGCCGCCACACCAAACACCGGGTCCGACGCTGCGATCATGTCTCGCAGATCCCTCACTGGTTTCCCCTCCGGGTCCCGGATGCTGTACAGGCTCTCTGTCGCGGTGAACTCCGTCAACAGGTCCCCAACATACGAAGTCAATTCCGGGTCGTCGATCCCACTGTGTCGGTGGTAGCAACCGGCGACCACTTCATGGAAAAGCTGGCGCAAAGGGTGGCGTTCGGGAATCATCGTTTCCTCCGCGCTTCTTCGCCTCGCCGGTTTTGGAGAAAGGATTGAGCCTCGCTTCTCCGGCTCCCACCGGCTGAAGAAGCTTGTTGTGTATATGAATCGGCACTCTACCGCATTTGTTGCGCCAAACAAGAACCGTTCGTGGTACATTGCCCGAACTTTTTGGCAGTCCTGGCTCCCGACTGCAACCCACCTTCGTTATCCCCTTTCGTGCTCATCAATCGATTACCTTCTTGACAGGCCCCGCCAACAGTACTACGGTTCCGTTTAACTGTCCCACAATGAGCATTTCCGTCCCGTTTGACGTGACTTCCTGCCCCACGGGGTGACATTTGCTGTCGAACTCGCTTGCTCGGTCGGTGGGGGTCGCGCTCCGGAACCGGCGACCCTCCAGCGTTTTCCTGAAATGGACCCTCCTGCTCGCCGCCCTTTCCGCGACCGGCTTGCCCATGGCGCGCGCCCAGGCACCGGCGCCTCCCTTATCGCAGCCAACCGCCATTTCCACCGGCTCCCTCGTCGAAACCCAACCGGCCCCAATCAAACAGCCGCCGGAACGCGAAATCGCTATCGAAGGTCTCGACTCCTTTGGCCACTACTACATCTTTGCCGGCGGCGGCAGCAGTCACCTCTACACCGGCGGCATCGAATACGACCGCCATTCCTGGGACTACTTCCTCGGCGCGCAGATGGACTATGTTGCCGAAATTCTCCCCCTCATGCTCCTCAATCAACCTGCTAAAACCGATCTGTGGGGCGATACCCTCGGTCCCGGCCGCAAAACTCTCTATGGCGTCGGCATCTCTCCCGTCGGCTTGCGCATGGAATGGCGCAGCCACAAGGCTCTGAAGCCGTTCCTTCTCTTTAAGGGAGGGATGCTCGCCTTCAATCAGAAAGCGCTCTCTCCCTCCTCCACCTACGAGAACTTCACCCTGCAGTCGTCCTTAGGCATTTTGGTAAAGGCATCGCCGCGTTATGACCTGCGCCTCGGCCTGTGGGGCGATTTTCACTTCTCGAATGGCTTCATGACCCCGTCTAACCCCGGCCTCGACGTCATGAACGCGACCGTAGCGTTGAGCTACCACCTCGGCAAGCCGCGCTCCCAGTAATTCCGCAGCTCTCAAAACAAACCCCACGCCCGCGGATTTACATTCTGATCGTCAGAATCGCCTATCCTCTTTCCAGGAGAGGACGATGCCCAAACGTACCGCGCCGAAACCGAAGCCCAAAAAAAAGCCACGGAAACCCGTCCATCCTGCGGCCGCAGGCGATCCCGTCTTCGCGCAGCCCCAGCCATCGCCTGACCCAACCAGCTTCAGGAATCCCGTCACCGATCAGAACGATACCGAGATCGCCTCCGTCGAGGCGGTTCCGCAGCCGGCGGGCAAGGCCGTCGAATCCATCCTCACCCTCCAGCAGGTCTACGGCAGCCAGGGAGCGACCAAAGCCCAGGCCATCACCGCCTCCGGCCAGATCGTCTTCCATTGCGTCGGCGATACCGGCAGCGCGAAAGGTCCCAACACCCAGAACCTCGTCTCCGACAAAATGGTCGCGGACTTCACTGAAGCCAACCCCGCCGACGTGCCTTCGTTCTTCTATCATCTCGGCGACGTCGTCTACTACTTCGGCGAAGCCACGTATTACTACGATCAGTTCTACGAACCATACCGCGACTATCCCGCGCCGGTCATCGCGATCCCTGGCAATCACGACGGCGTTGTCTGGGCCACTGATCCGGAAACCACCCTCGAAGCTTTCCTGCGCAATTTCTGCGCCCCCTCTGCAGCGCCATCGCCCGACGCCGGCGGCCTCCTCCGCACCACCATGATTCAGCCCGGCGTCTACTTCACCCTTGAAGCCCCCTTCGTCCGCATCTTCGGCCTCTACAGCAATGTGCTTGAAGATCCTGGCGTCATCTCCGATCAGAGCGGAACCTACACCACCCTCGATCAGCGCCAGATCGCCTTCCTCACCGCGGCTCTCAAGCGCGTCACCAGCGATAAGTTCACCGGAGCCGTCATCGTCGCCGTGCATCATCCGCCCTTCACCGGCGGCACCACCCACGGCGGCAGCCCCGACATGCTGGCCGATATCGACAGCGCCTGCACTGCGGCCGGCGTCTGGCCGCACGCCGTCTTTTCCGGTCACGCGCACAACTACCAGCGCTTCACCCGCTCCGTCAACGGCTATTCGATTCCTTATATCGTCGCCGGATGCGGAGGCCACTCGCCCCTGGAAGCGATGAACGGCACCTACCGCACGCCCTTCCCCATCGACAGCACGCTCACACTGGAAAGCTACGACGGCACCGACTACGGCTATCTGCGCGTGATCGTCAACGCCACAACGCTAACCATTGAATTTCATCCACAAAGCGACGGCAGCACCACCAAAACACCCGACGACACCGTCACGGTGACCCTGGCGACCCACACGATCAGCTAACGGCTGACTCGTTATTAGCTACAGGCTACCGGCTACAGGCTACGGGCTGTTTTTAGGGATGCAGATCCGTCTTCGACAGCATCACCAAAAACTGCCGCTGCGTCCGCTGGTCGATGGCCTCCGCCAGCAGCTTCCCGTCGCGATCGAAAAGAAACGTCCTCGGAATCCCCTGGATATGGAATTGCTGAAACACCTTCCCGCCCTGATCGATCAGGATCGGCGGATGATAATTCCACTGCGATGTGTAGGAGGCAACTTTGAACGAATCCTCGCTCGTGATGGACAGCACCACCAGGCCCTGCGACCCAAACCGCGTGTAGAAATAGTCGAGATTCGGCATCTCCAGCTTGCACGGTCCGCACCACGTCGCCCAGAAGTTCACCAGCACGATTTTGCCCCGCAGCTCGGACAGCGTCCATTTCTTTCCGTGCAGATCCTTCAGCGTGAAGTCCGCTTTCGCAACCTCGGTTTCCTGGTCCACCAGCGTCTGCTGCGCTTTCACATACAGCGGATCGTTCAGTTCCTCTGCTGCGCCCTCGTAGCGCACAAGATTGGCGAGGTCCATGTAGGCCATCGGCGTCTCGCCCTTCTTCGACGGAACCGGCGTCTCCGACAGAGACTGCCGCAGCGTGTCGGCCACCGCCTGCACCGTCGCCTGTCCCTGGTCGCCTTCCGTCACCAGATGAGCCAGCTCATCTGCCACTTTCACTTTCTCGGCGCCCGAGGGCAGCGCCCGGATATCCGCAGCGATCTGCACCGTAGCCGCGGGTCTCTCCGCTTCGGAAAGAGAGCGCAGATTCTGCATGCGGCCCACAATTTTCGATTCGTTGTCAGCGTGAAGAAGATAAGGAGTCGTGAAAAGCACCGCGCCCACCAACAGCGCCCGCTGGATAAAAGTCATGAGAGCCTCGCAATCCGGGAGAGCGGCTATCATGATACCCCTGCCTGGATCGTTGGGTCAGAGTACTAGCGGTACCCCTTGCTCCGGAAGCGTCCGATCGCAAGATAAAACGTATTCGCGTCCGTTCCCGGATTGTGCTCGCTGATGTTGGCGTTGGAGAGATGCTGGTACCGGTAGCCGAGGCTCCAGTCCTGTCGTGCCTTGCGGAAAATATGCAGCCCGCAGCCGAAGTCGATCGTGTACATCCACTGCGATCCCTGCGGTGAGAGCACGCGCTGGTCGTAGTACACGAAACCGCCGTTCGTGCTCAGGAATGGCTGGACTCGCTTCGCCGGCAGAAAATCCGTCTCGAATCCCACCGGGCTGACCCCGCTGCCGTAAGCCCGCGTCCGCAGAAATTGCGCATAGGGTTGATCGATCGTAGCCACCGCGCCCGGCACCGGCCAATCCAGCATCGCCAGCGCCGTCATTTCCGGTGCGTACCGCAGCGTCCAGCTGTCATGCGGGCTGATCAGGTAGGTGTAGCGCACATCGATCGGCATGTATTTCACATCGCCGGCGAAGCCCCAGATATGCCCGCTCATCAGCGAGAGTCCCCACCACGCTCCAAACTCGTGCTCTCCTCCCGGGCGCGGCCATACCGGCAGTTCCCCGGCTGAACTCGGGCTCCGGACCACCGCCGGAGACGCGAGGATCGCCGAAGAAGACTCACCTTCCGCGCCGGCAGCTCCGCTAGCGCCATCGCTCGCCTTCTCGAACCGCACCTCGTTCTCGCCCGCCGGATCGCTCCAGAACGACTTCGCCTTCACCACCCGATCGTCCCGGTACCATGGCGGCCGGAAGCGGAAAATGTTCGCCGTCGCATGCGCCGGCTCCAGAAAACTCAGCCCCAGCAGCGCAAACGGATTCCGGCCCGGCGCTTCCACAGGCGCAACCACATGCTTGTCCAGCACATCCTCCGCCATCGTCCACAGCGCTCCGCCTACCGGCGTGGTCACCAGCTCCACCCAGCCCGTTTCGTTGCTGATGTGCCCTGCGGTGCCGTACGGTTCGGCGTGGTCGCCGTTGTGCCCGATCGACGCTTCCCCGGTCGGCCCCAGCTTCCACCAAAAACTGTACGCGGTCGAAAATGCCCCCGCCCGCAGCATCCGCCGCCAGTAGGGCCACGTGTTCGACGCCTCCACCCTCATGCTCCGCGGATCGTCCTGGATCCACAGATCGTTGGTGATGGCCCCCATCATCGGGTGCCCCACGTAATCGTCGAGGAAGGGATTGTAGTCCGGCCATCGATTCCATACCCAGCCCGCGGCGGAATTGATATAGCGATCCCACCAGTCTCCGTCGGTTGTCTCCTTGCGGTACCAGTACCCCGTATACAGATTGCCCGCGTCTTCAAAGGCATTGAACATCGTCGTCGTCAGGATCAGGTGACCCCAATGAACCCGGCAATTTCGCGAATGCGTCGTATCCAGTGAACAGTCTTCCTGCGGCATCCGCTCCGGCGGCGGGTTCACGGCCACCACGCTGGTAGACCCGGTCTTCGCCTCTTCTTCCACAGACGCTGTGGGAATGGGCGCATCCGGCAGCGCCGCCAATGCCTGGGGCGCCAGCAGACCCGTGTCCTGTGCGAACGACAGCGGTCCCACCAGCAGCGGAACTGCCAAACACAAGCTCCACCGGGCCCTCGCCCGGCCGCCGGTTTGACCAAAGAGAAAGCGGGCAGCGCGAACCGCCGAGGGGGGCGACGAAAATGATCTGGCTTTTTCCAAGTGATGCGCCAATGACAACCCGAGCCTGGGAAAACGGAGCGAGCTCCGCACCGGAAGTCCGATCATCCCAAGCCTGTACTCTTCAGTCAAGCTCCAGGCGTCGTTTTGCCCTTCCTTGATCCCAATCTGCCAGGAGCCGGCCTCAGATCAACAAAACAGGCAGCCCCGCAAGGCTGCCTGTGGCAATTCGATTCTCAACAGCCTTCAGCGCGCCCCCACCGGCTTCGGCGTGCCCGCTTCCAGTTCGCTCAGCCTCTTCGCCAGCAGCTGCTCCAGCTGTTCCAGCGCCTTGCTGAATCCCTCAATCCCTTCCTTCAGCTTGTCGTGCGCCATGCGATCGGCCGCGTGCATCTTGTCGAAAGTCGCCTTGTCCATGGTCAGCTTCTCAATCTGCATCGTCTGCGCTTTCGCCGGATCGAGCTTGCGTTCCAGCGTCCCCTCCGTCGCATCCAGCTCCTCGAGAAAATGAGGCGAAATCGTCAGCAGATCGCACCCCGCCAGCTCGATAATCTCCCCCGTGTTCCGGAAGCTCGCCCCCATCACCTGCGTCTTGTATCCATATTTCTTGAAGTAGTTGTAAATTTTCGTCACCGACTGCACGCCCGGATCGTCCGCGCCCTGGTAGTCTTTGCCCGTGTCCTTCTTGTACCAGTCGAGAATGCGCCCCACGAACGGCGAAACCAGCGTCACCCCCGCATCCGCGCAGGCAACCGCCTGGTGTATGCCGAACAGCAGCGTCAGATTGCAGTGGATACCTTCCTTTTCCAGCTTCTCCGCGGCGCGAATGCCCTCCCACGTCGACGCAATCTTGATCAGCACCCGCTGGCGTGACACGCCCGCGCTTTCGTATTTCTGGATGATCGAATGCGCCTGCTCGATCGTCCCCTCGGTGTCGTACGACTTGCGCGCGTCCACTTCGGTCGATACCCGCCCCGGAATGATCTGCAGAATTTTCTTGCCGAAGGCCACCGCCAGGTTCTCAAACGCCAGCTTGGTCACCTTCGCATCGTCAGCATCCTCGCCCAACTGCTTCTTCGCGTCCAGCAGCACGTCGTCCACAATCTTGCTGTACGCGGGCATCTGCGCCGCCGTCGTCAGCAGCGACGGATTCGTCGTCGCATCCTGCGGCTTGACCTTTTCAATCGCCTCAATGTCGCCCGTATCCGCGACCACCGTCGTCATCGCGCGCAGCTGTGCCAGCAATGTCTTCGCCATTCCATCCCTCCCGCCTGTCTCTCGATTATCCGGCATTTCATGCACAACGCGAAAATGCCACCGAAGAATCTCTGCAAAATTCCCGTAAACACTCTCCGTTCATTAGATGCCAACCAGTGGCCGCTGGCTGCAGGCTGCTTTGTTTTGAATGCTGATCGCCTCGCTCCTGGCCGCAGGCTGCAGGCTGCAAGCTGTTTTTCTGAACGCTGAACGCTGTACGCTGAACGCTGTGTTTACGCCACCGGATTCCCCAGCGTCCCAATCCCTTCCACCGTCACCTCCACCCGGTCCCCCCGCTGCATCGGTGCAACTCCCGCTGGTGTGCCCGTCGGGATCACATCCCCAGGCAGCAGCGTCATCGCTGCCGTAATGTGCCGCAGCAACGCCGCAATCCCAAAAATCAAATCGCTCGTCGTACCGTGCTGCTTCACTTCCCCATTGAGCCTGGTTTCGACGACCAGCCCCGCTTCGGGATCAACCTCGTCCGTCACCAGGGGCCCCATCGGGCAAAAGGTGTCGAATCCCTTCGCCCGCGACCACTGCCCATCGGATTTCTGCAGATCGCGTGCGGTCACGTCGTTCACGATCGTGTACCCGCGAATGTACTTCTTCGGGTCTTCGTCCGGCCAGATGCGCGTCGCCTTCTTCCCGATCACCACCGCCAGCTCGCCTTCAAAATCCACGCGCTGCGAGAGCGCTGGAATCCGAATCGCGTCCTCGGCCGCAATCACCGCCGACGGCGCCTTCAAAAACAGCAGCGGTTCCTTCGGCACCTCGTTGCCCAGCTCCGCCGCGTGCTCTCGATAATTCCTCCCGATACACACAATCTTCGACGGCACCACCGGCGCCAGCAGCTTCACCGTCGCGAACGGCACCCGCTCAAACAGCCCCGTTGAAAGCCGTGTCCATGGATCCTCCTCGAACGGCGGCAGCAGCCGCTCGATCCACAGCGTCCCCGCCCGATCCACCACCTCGCCATACTGCGGACCCGCATCCGTCTCAAACCGGCAATACTTCATTCGCTCTCCTTAAGGACCGCTGACAACTGAACGCTGTCTCCTGCTGCGTCACCGCCCGATTCACTCAGCGTGTTTTTCCTGAACGCTGAACGCTGACCGCTGAACGCTGTCTCTACTGCGGTATTTCCTCCTCCACTTCCCCCGACCGCGCGCTCTCGTTCCCATCCCGATCCACAGCGCTCACCGCATACGCATACCGATGCCCCGCCACCACAGTCGTGTCTCCAAACGACGGAGGCACCACCAGCGCCGTCCCCGAAATCCTCTCCATCGCCGTCCCCGCGGTCACATCGCGCCGGTACACCACATACCCGGCCAGATCGGAATCCGTGTCCGGCGTCCACGACAGATCGATGGCCTTCGCCTCCGCGTCAGCCACCGCCGCCACTCCCGCTGGAACCGCCGGCGCAAACACGTCCTTCGCATCGATGGCCACCGTCGCCGACGGCGGTCCCGCAATCTCCATCGCATGCTGGTCGATCTCCACCTTCATCACTCGCTCCGCCCAATACTTCCACGCATGATCGAGCACAGCATCGTGATCCAGCGCCACGCCCGGATCCCCCTTGCCCAAATCCACTTCCAGCACCTGCTGCTCCGCCGGAGGAGCCCCGTTCGCCGCATTTGCCTTCTCGGCAGCCGGTCCCGGCACCAACATCCGATGTATCCGCAGCACCATCGCCGCCCGCGCAGCCGCCTCGTCCCAGTGCAGCACCACGCCTTCCGCGCGCGTCTCCAGGCGAAGCCCGGTCACACCCTGCGGCGCCGCACCCGTCGCGACCCATGCCGCATTCGATGGTCCCGCCGTCTTCCCCGCGTGGTTTTGTAGCTCGACAAAAAACGCCACAGCCCGCGGCGCACCCGCAACCAGCTCCCCCGGCATCCTCACCGTAAAATCCGCAGCCTTTTCCGGAGGAAACAACCCATCCCCCAAAGCCCGGCACGGATCCGGCCCCATTTTCGGCGTCGCCTTCTGCGCCTTTCCCGCCCCCGCCTTGCCCGCCCCCGCAGGCTTCTCTCCCATGGCGGCGTCTTCCCAACAGAAATGCGCGCGCTGATCCCCCTTCAACGCCACCTTATCGGTTGTCTCTTTGGGCATCGTCCAGTGCAGATGAACTGCATCCCCCACCCGCGTCGCCGCCAGGTCCTTCACCGGCTCGGGCAGCCACAACGTGGGCGGCTGCGGATTCGACGCCAGCCCGCATCCGGCGAGCAAAACCAGCCATCCCGATGCGCCGAACCAACGTCCCCAACTCCCTCGCTGGTTCGATCGAGAGCCGCGCGGTGCCATCTTCATCGCATCTCAGCGTAGCAGAGCCTTGAGCGCTTCTCTGACCTCCTCGTCTTCAAACTGAAACCCCGCGTCAACCAACCGGTAAGGCAATACGCGTTGCGAAGCGAGCAGAGTCGCATCCGCCATCGCGCCAAAAATCATCCGCAACATTCCCGCGGGTACCGGCAGCACCGCAGGCCGATGCACTGCCCTTGCCAGCGCCTGGGTGAACGTCGCGTTCGTCACCGGATTCGGCGCAGTCAGATTGAACGCCCCCGCCAGTTCCTCCCGCTCCATCAGAAACATCACCGCCCGCATCAGGTCGCGTATGCTGATCCAGCTCATCCACTGCCGTCCCGACCCCATCCGTCCGCCCAGCCCCAACCGGAATACCGGCAGCATCTTCCCCAGCGCGCCGCCCTTGCGGCTCAGCACCACGCCAAAGCGCAGCTGCACCACGCGGATTCCCAGCGCGCACGCATCCTTCGCCGCCGCCTCCCATGCTGCGCACGTCTCCGCCAGAAAACCCGTCCCCTTCCTGCTTTCCTCCGTCAGCACCGTGTCGCCGCCATCCCCATAGATCCCCACCGCCGAAGCGCACAGCAGCACGCGGGGCCGCCGCCGCACCTGCGCCAGCGATTCGCACAGCATCCGTGTCGTTCCCACCCGGCTCTCGACGATTGCCCGGCGATACTCCTCCGTCCATCGCCGTGCGACATTCGCCCCGCTCAGATGAACAACCGCATCGAAACCCTCCAGGCCGACGGGATGCACGGACAACTCTGGCTTGGCTGGATTCCAGTAGATCGCGCCCGGGCCCACCAGCCGATGTCTGCGGACCAGCGCCGTCACTTCCATCCCCTGCTCGCGAGCCGCGCCCCGGATCGCCGACCCGATCAGCCCGGATGCCCCGCTCAACAGAATGCGTCGTGTCGGCTTGCCCATGTCCGCTTTCCCTAGTGGATCAAACGGTATTAAACGCCGCTTTCCGTTCCGCGCAACCACAAAAAAGAGAATAGGAAGGACCCCGTCCTGGCGCGCGAACCCCCAAAAAAGTCCCGCCAGCTGGCCACCGCGCCCCCTATTCACGCCATCAAAAGTCCTTGTGATTTGGGAAACACTCTGGTAGTTTCACTCATCGCACCTAATCGCAATCGACCCCCGGGCCGCTATGGAAAACAAGCTCGAACCAACCGCGCCCCACTTCGATTCCCCGCCCGCCGCCGCTCCCTCCGCCGAAGCCTTCATTGCTGAAAAACGCATCGGGGAAAGAATCCGTCGCCTCCGCCTCAAGCGTTCCATGGGGCTGGTCGAGCTCGGACGCCATACCGGCCTCTCCGCCAGCTTCCTCTCTCAGCTTGAAACCGGCCGCGTCGTCCCCACGCTTCGTAATCTGGCCCGCATCTCCATGGTCTTCGGCCGCGACCTCTCCTACTTCTTCGAGCCCGAACCGCATCCTCTCTTCCGCGTCCATCGCCGCTCGGAGCGCGTCCGCCTGCCCCAGTCCGGCGTTGAAGACCCAACCTACTACTTCGAGAGCCTGGCCTACATGGTGCCCGACCGCCAGCTCGACCCCTACTTTGCCGAATTCGTGCCCGGGAAAAAAGGCGCCGAGGTCCGGCCCCATGTCCACCCCGGCTACGAGTTCCTCTACCTGCTCCAGGGAGACCTCGAGATTCGCCACGGCGACCGCACCCACTCCCTCGAAGCCGGCGACAGCGTCTACTTCGACGCCGCCACACCCCACGCCTACCGATGCGCGGGCTCAGCTCCTGCTGTTGCCCTGATTGTCACGATGCATCAGATGACGCCCCAGCCCGCTGCCGCCCCGCGTCCTGCGCCGGCGCCCACGCCGATTCGCCCCTCTACAGCAGCCGCGTCGCAACCGGAGACTGAACCGTAGCCTCAGCCACCGCAGCACGCCGAGCCGCACTGTCAGACCGGATGCGATCTCGCCTGAGGATCCGCTGTAGCCTGGTTTCGAATTTGAGCGTCACTACGAAGCCCAAGTAGACGATCTACCTCCATTGGGAGTAGAGTGTCTACACCCATGAGCGAAAAAGACCAGTATAAGAACCGGATCGAGCTGCTGCAGGGAACACTCGACATGCTTATTCTTCAGACCCTGCAATGGGGACCGCAGCACGGATACGGCATTGTCCAGGCCTTACGTTTGCGATCCGGAGATGTGCTTCAGGTGGAGACTGGATCACTGTATCCGGCCCTCCATCGATTGGAGCGTCAGAGTTGGGTGCAGTCTGAATGGAAGCAGTCAGAGAGCAGGCAAAAAGCCCGATACTACCGAATCACGGCCAAAGGGAAAAAGCAGTTGGCCTTGGATCTGGGCCGATGGGAGCGGATTGTCGAAGCGATTGGGTCGGTGATGTACGTCAAGCCGGAGGAGAGTGAGTCATGAAGTGGTTCCCAAGCCTCGGTTTTCAGCGGCGCAAGCGCGAATTGCAGGAAGAGATTGATGCGCACCTGCAGATGGCGATTGCAGATCGAGTGGCGCGAGGCGAGACGGCGGAGACGGCGCGACAAGCGGCGGCGCGGGAATTTGGAAATATTCTTCTGGTGCAGGATGTGACGCGCGACATGTGGGGCCAGGCCTGGCTTGAACAACTAGGCCGGGATCTCCGCTACGCGTTACGGCAACTGCGCAAAAGCCCCGGCTTTTCGATCACCGCGACGGCGATGCTGGCAGTAGCTATCTGCGCCAACAGCACCGTATTCAGTTGGATCGACGGCACAATGTTGCGTCCGATTCCTGGCGCCCGGGACACGGGCGATCTTGTCAGCCTGCAGCGGGGGGAACGGAACTTCTCACCGACTCCGCCGTTCTCGTATCTCGACTATCGCGACCTGCGCGAGCAGAACCGCACCTTGACCGGAATCCTTGCCTATCATAACGATTGGATCGCGCTGACTGGCGGTGCGCAGCCGGAGCGTGTCTATATTGCGAACGTATCGGCGAACTATTTCGATGTGCTCGGCATCCAGCCGGTGCTGGGGCGTTTCTTTCTGCCGCAAGAGGATTCCCGTGCAATTCCCAACGTGGTGCTGGGCTACTCACTCTGGAAGACGCGTTATGCCGCAGACCCGGCAATTGTGGGCAAGTCGATCGATCTCGCCCGGCATCCTGTGACGGTGATCGGTGTGGCGCCGCAAGGGTTTGTCGGAGCAGCGCCGGGACTGCGTGACGATCTGTGGGTAACGCTCGATCCCCTCGGGACGGATGTCTGGCGGATGACCCATCGCGATTCGGACTGGCTCATCGTAATAGGAAGATTGCGGCCGGGCGTGAGCCGTGGCCAGGCAGCCCAGGATCTCGACACCCAGATGCACCATATTGTGGTGGCGTATCCGGACCAGCATCTCGGCGATAACCGGATCACGCTCGATCCTATGTGGCGTTCGCCCTTTGGCGCCAACGGATACATGGCGGCGACGCTGCCCATTCTGCTGGCCTTCGCCGGCCTGGTGCTGTTGCTGACCAGCGCGAACGTGGCGACGCTGACGCTGGTGCGGTTTGTATCCCGGCGGCGTGAGCTTGCGATCCGGCAGTCGCTGGGGGCCAATCGCATGCAACTGGTGCGGCAGATGGTGCTGGAAGGCGTGGTGCTTTCCATCGTCGCGGGGGCCGCGGCCTTTACGTTGACATTGTGGACTTCGAAGACATTTTCATGGTTCTTTCCAGCGAATGCAATTCCCCTGGTACTGAACGGGAACATGGACCATAAGGTGGTGATTGGGATTGCAGTGTTTTCTCTATTGGCCGGTATGCTATGCGGCGCGCTCCCCGCCTGGCGTTCGTCCCACGCGCCGGCCATTGAGGTACTCAAGGCAGAGTCTGCAAGTATCTCCGGCGGCTCACGCAACCGGAAATTGCTCAGCGCGCTGGTGGTGGCGCAAATCGCGCTTTCCCTTCCTCTGCTGTTGTGCTCCGGGCTATTCCTGCGAACGCTGCGGAATCTTGCCAGCGCGAACCCCGGGTTTGAGCAGGACCACGTTCTCACTGCGTCCGTGGGGCTGAATATTGCCGGCTACAGCAACGACGACGCACAGTTGATCCGTCACAAGATACTGGATCGCGTGTCGGCATTGCCCGGCGTGGAGGTTGCGTCTCTTACCGACTGGATTCCGATGACCCTGATCCAAAAGAGGAACGATGCGTATCCGGAAGGGTATGTGCCGCACCCCCATGAATCTTTGCTGGTGCAGAATGCCGAGGTAGGCCCGCGGTATTTCGAATCCCTTCATATACCCATTCTGGAAGGACGCGAGTTTACGCTGGAGGACGATGAAAAGGCCCCGAGGGTCATCATCGTGGATCAGACCGCGGCGAGGCGCTTCTGGCCGGGACAGGATCCGCTGGGAAAGAACCTCAGGGTGTGGGGCAGCCTTTTCACGGTTGTCGGCGTTGCCAGGAATTCAACCCATACTTTCGTGAATGAGTCACCGGAGCCTATGGTCTATATGAGTTTTTTCCAGCACCCGGGGTACGAGACCATGGTGCAGGTGAAAACCGAGGGGAATCCGGTCGACCTGGAGCCGGCGGTGCAAAACGCCATTCAAGAAATCGATAGTCGGCTGCCGGTTTTCGATGTGCGTTCCATGCGGGAGAGTACCCAGATGGCGAGCAGTTTCGCCGTCATCGAGAGCACACTGGCGGGAATGTTCGCGCTGATTGGGCTGGTTCTTGCAATAACCGGAATCTACGGAGTCGTGGCCTATCGAACCCAATCGCGGACCCACGAGATCGGAATACGAATGGCTCTTGGTGCTTCCCGTGTGGACGTGTTGCGGATCGTGCTGTTGCAGGGATTGTGGCTCACAGCGATCGGGCTGGCGCTGGGACTGGCGTTTGGGTTGGGACTCACACGCATGATCGCCCGGCTGTTGTACGGAATCGGCGCCAACGATCCGCTCACCGTCGTTTCCGTCGTCATGCTCCTGGGAGCAATGTCATTGCTGGCATGCTACCTTCCCGCACATCGAGCCATGCGCCGGAACCCCGTGACCGCAATTCGCGATTTGTAAGCTGCAGTTCATAAGCATCTTCGTTCTGCGTTGCATAAAAAATCGGCGCGAAGCGCCTTCCTTGCTGCCGCAGGCCCGCCGGCGAAGCTCGAAGAGGCGCAGCCGGCAACAACATCGCCGGCGTTCGCTTGCGAACGCCATCAATCTAGTCCGCGCCGTGACCTTCGTAACCGCCCGTCGCCCGCAAGGAAAAGGCATCTGCTTGAGTCGCACCAGCAAGCCCCTCCAGAAACTCCCTCCGGCGACCGAACCCGCTCGGCTGTTCCGATCACCGATCACTGACCCCTGTGCCCTGTTTGCCCCAAATGTGGAAAACTTGTCAAGAGGGACCCCGAAAATCCAAAGTAATGACCTAACATTCCAGGTCACTTATATCTTTATACCCTCAAAGTATTTTGGCGGTTTTATTCTCTCAATCTGCTATTCTGAACTTATAGAGTAAAAAAAGAAAAAAGGCTCAGCCTCCGCGGCTGGGCCTTCTGCTTTTTCTCTGCGCCCTGCGCCCTGTACCCTGTACCCTGTACCCTGTGCCAGCTCCCGGCTACCGGCTACCGGCTTTGTAATGTTATTCGTTGACAACTTCTACTTTGTTTTCAAATAGAAAGGGGACACCCACCAGCAAGGCGCACCGTAGCAATCAGAAACTACAATAGATACCCACAACCAATTGAAGAATCAAATGCCTGCACGCCACTCAAAAAACCGCGCCTCCATGGAATCAAATACATGCGCCTCATCACCCCCTGGACCGGGGGGGAGGGGGGAGGGGGGATGCGCACGGTACTTTTGGCCCGTCCGGCCCGCTCCCGGCTCCCAGCTACCGGCTGCAGCTTGCAGGCCCCCGGCCCCTCTACAGCAGCCGCGTCCCAACCGGAGACTGACTCGAAGCCTGAGCCGGAGCCTCACCCTGCTCCTGGCGCGCTGCGGTCCGTGGCACCGTGAAGTAGAACGTGCTGCCCCGGCCCACGATGCTTTCCGCCCAGATGCGTCCGCCATGTTGCCGCACAATATTGCGGCAGATCGCCAGCCCCAGCCCGGTGCCGCCCATGTCGCGCGAATCCGAGGCATCCACCTGCTGGAAGCGTTCGAAAATAATCTCCAGCTTTTCCTTGGGAACCCCGCGCCCCCGATCCGAAACAGAAATAATCGCCTCGGTTGCGCTTTGCGTCCGCGCCCGCAGCGTGATCTCGCTGCCCGCCGGCGAAAACTTGATCGCGTTGCTGATCAGATTGCCCAGCGTCTGCAGAATGCGGTCCTCGTCCACCCACAGCGTCAGCGGTCCAGCGTCGATCAGGAAACCAATGCCCGCCTTCTGTGCGTTCGGATGCTGCAGATCCGTCGCCCGCCGCAGCAGATCCTTGGCCTCGACCTCCTGGAATCGCATCGGCAGCCGTCCCGCCCCCATCCGCTCGAAGTCCAGAATGTCGTTCACCAGCCGTACCAGCCGGTCGCAGTTGCCGATCGCCACGTCCATCATCTGCGCTCGCTTCTCCGGCCGCTTCTCCAGCGCCCCACCCGCGATCAGTCCCAGGGCAGCACGGAGCGCCGTCAGCGGCGTGCGCAGCTCGTGGCTCACCGTCGAAATAAACTCGTCCTTCATCCGGTCCAGTCGCCGCCGCTCCGTCACGTCCTGGAACGCCACCACCACGCCCGTCACCTTCCCGTTGGAGAGCATCGGGCAGGCCACGTATTCCACCGGCACCGGGTGTCCGTCCTTGTGCCGGAAAACTTCGTCCCTTGCGCGAATCGGTGCGCTCGAACGGCTCGCCGCATAGATGGGGCTGTCCTCGATCCGGAACACCGAACCGTCCGCGCGCGCGTGGCCCAGCATCTGCAGCAGTTCCTTGCCCTCCATCTCCTCCTGCGTGTAACCCATCATCCGCGCGCCCACGTCGTTCACGAAGATGATCTTCCCCTCCATGTCCACGCCGTAGATGCCGTCTCCCACCGATTCAAGAATCGACTCCCGCTGCCGCATCACCGAGTGCAGCTTGTTCTCGGCGTCCGTCTTCTCCGTCACGTCGATGCCGTGCCCCAGCACGAAGGGTGGCGTTTCCGGCAGCTCCAGCAGCCGGTTACGCCATGCTATGAACCGCACCTCGCCGTTACGGTGGCGCAGGCTGAGCATCCCCTGCTCCTCGCCTGTCCGCGCAATGCTCTCGAGATAATTCCGGAAAGTTTCCTTCTGATCGTCCGGCACAAAATCGATCAGCAGCTTGCCCACCATCTCCTCGGACCGATACCCCAGGCTCTCTGCCGCGTTGGTGTTGATCGAGAGAATCTTCCCCTCCAGATCGTGCGTGCACACCATGCCCAGCGAGCTTTCCACCAGCTGCCGGTACCGCGCTTCGCTGGCATGCAAAGCCGTCGTCGCCTCCCGCTGATCGGTGACGTCGACCCCGGTCATGATGATGAAGTTGATGTCGCCCAGACCATCCGTCAGCGTGGTCGTGTTCCAGGCAATCCGCCGCCGCCGCCCGTCGCGCGACAGCCAGTGCAACTCCGTCGGTTCCCGCCGTGCCTCCCGGCGCGATTGCTCCAGCAGATCGAACGCCAGCGACCGCTCTTCCGTCAGGAACAGCTCCTGCGGAAATGAGCGCCCCGCCAGCTCCGCGAACGTGTAGCCGGAAATCTCTTCGCAGGCGCGATTGAACCGCACAATGCGTCCCGCCGTGTCCACAACCAGAACCAGCGCGCTCATCGTGTCGAGCACCGCCGACACAAAGTTGCGCTCTACTGTCAGCGCCCGCTCAATCCGTTGCCGGCTCCGCAGCGAGTGATCCTGTCCCTTCGAGTGGACCGAATACTCCAGCCGCATCATCACCTGGCGCGCCAGCACCCCCAGGATCGAAGCATGTTGCTCTGTAAACTGATTCGGCTTCGGCGAAAGCACCGCCAGCGTCCCGATGCCGCCTTCCGATCCCACCAGCGGCGCAGCCAGATACGAGCGGCAATGCACCGTCCGGGTCAGCGGAATGCCGCGCACCGGGAACCGCGGCTCCATCGCCGCATCCGCAATCAGCAGAGGCTCGGGTTCAAGAATGGTGTACTGATCCGCCGTCGCCAGCCGGGGAATCTCGGTCCCCTGGAATCCAAAGCGCGACTTGAACCACAAACGATTCGCGTCGAGGAAGCCGAGATACGCGAACGGCGCGCCCGTCGCCTGGGCCGCGACCCGAACTATCTCGTCAAACGCCGGGTCCGCCGGCGTGTCGAGAATGTCGTATTCCAGCAGAGACTTCAGCCTCTCGGCTTCGCTCCACTGCGCGCTGGTGGCCAGGTAGCTCATCCCTCTCCGCAGACTCCGGCGAGCCCGGGACCCCTGTCTTCAGGCATATGTTGTCGCCAAGGCAAAAGTGCAACCGTCGAACAGACGCCGGAGCGTCAAGAGCATTGTCCCAAAGTATTTTCTGTCCCGCTCTTCCCCGTTTGGGTGATGCCAAGTCCTTTTATACGTATCGCTTGCGGTACTTTCCGGTAGTAATGGGACCGCGCCTTGCCCCTGGTCACTAAGGTAACATAGCCGTAATCTTTTGACCCGGATTTCGTCATTTCACCCGGCAACAATCCTCCGCGGGACCCTCATTGCTGGCGTCCAGAGCCACCTTCCAGGACCCATCCGGCTGCTTTTTCCACACCGTCATGTACCGGCCCGTCGTCTTCACCACGCTGCCATGAGCGTCCTTGGATACCCCCTGGTAGTGCCCCCACGTAAACCCCATGTCCCCCGCAGGACCCATCCGCGCCCCTTCCGGCGTCCACGTCAGCTGATAGGTCTCCGGCGACCACGTCGCGGCCGCCGCAATCGCGTCGTGCCCCACCACCGGCGCCTTGCCATTGCCCAGGGTCACGGCGTCCGGCGCGAACCATGAGCTGAAGGCTGCGCCCCCGCCCTTCGCCGTATCCGCGGCGAATTTCACCTCCAGCTGGTACAGAAACTCAACCTCCGGCGTCAGTCCCGGATTCGTCAGCGCATTGCCGTTCTGACTCTCCGCAGACTTCGGCGCCAGAGGATCGAGCGTCTGCGCCGTCGCCCCGGCAGCCAGCATCAGCGAACAGGAAAACACAACTGCAACAAAACTACGCATGCCAGCAGGATAAAACAGGCGCGAACCCGGGTGCCCCGGAGCCTGGCCTGAGGGAGCGCAGCGAGTCGAACGGCTCTCGATTCTGAGACCCGGGAATCGCGTGAAGCGCGCCGCTTTTCTATCCGCTATCCGCTGTCCGCTATCCGCTTTTTCCGTGCACCCTGTACCCTGTACCCTGCTCCCATGAAGTCGGCCGCGCCAAAGCCGAATGTCTCCACGCTGGCAATCGCTGCCCTCGTGCTCTACGCCGCCGCGGCCGCAGCGCAACACGCCTGGCCTGCTGCGCGCGTCCCCGCCATCGTCATCCGCATCCTCGCCCTCGCCCTCCTCGCCTTCGCAGCCTCGCGCCGCCGCTCCCTCACCGGCTGGATCTTCGTCGGCATGCTGGCCGGCATCGAGCTCGGCGTGGACGCCCCGCACATCGCCCTCTCCAGCCGCGTCTTTGGCGACATCTTCCTCCGCCTCATCCGCGTCATCGTCGCGCCCCTCATCTTTGGAACCCTCGTCACCGGTATCGCCAGCCACTCCGAAGCCAAAACCGTCGGCCGCCTCGGCCTCAAATCCCTCGTCTACTTCGAAACCCTCACCACCATCGCGCTCTTCATCGGCCTCGTCGCCATCAATATCTCCAAAGCCGGCGTCGGCCTGAACATGAGCGCTCACGCCGCTGCCTCCGCGCTCCCGCAGCAGACCGCCATCTCCTGGCAGCAATTCCTCCTGCACGTTTTCCCTGAAAACATCGCCAGCGCCGTCGCCGACAATCAGATCCTCCAGGTCGTCGTCTTCGCCATCTTCTTCGGCCTCGCCCTCGGCCGCGTCAGCGAAACAAAACGCGCCCCCATGCTGCGCCTCTGCGAATCCCTCACCGAAGTGATGTTCGCCTTCACCAACTTCGTCATGCTTTACGCGCCCATCGGAGTCGCCGCCGCCCTCGCCTTCACCGTCGCGCAATCGGGACTCGGCGTCATGCTCAACCTCGGCAAGCTGGCGCTCACCCTCTACATTGCGATCATCGTCTTCGCGCTCGTGGCGATGCTCCCCGCGTTGCTCCTCGCGCGCCTGCCCCTGCGCCAATTTCTCCGCGCCGTCGCCGAACCCGCCACCATCGCCTTCGCCACCAGCACCAGCGAAGCCGCGCTCCCTCGCGCCATGGAGGCCATGGAAGCCTTCGGCGTCCCGCGCAACATCGTCGCCTTCGTCATCCCCACCGGATACACCTTCAACACGGCAGGATCGGCGCTGTATTGCTCCATCGCCGTCATCTTCACCGCGCAGGCCGCGGGCATCCACATGAGCCTCGGCCGCCAACTCACCATGCTTGGTGTCCTCATGCTCACCAGCAAAGGCGTGGCCGGCGTCGCCCGCTCCGTCCTCGTCGTGATTCTCGCCACCGCCTCCATCTTCGCGCTGCCCGTCGAGCCTATCCTCGTCATCCTCGGCGTCGACGCCCTCCTCGACATGGGCCGCACCGTCGTGAATGTCGTCGGGAATTGTCTGGCGTCGGCCGTCGTCGCCCAGTGGGAAGGCGAATTCCGCAGCGAAAAAGCCTCACCGGAAGCCGTCGCCGCTTTGCAAAGTTGATTGACGAGCGCCCGCGAAGCAATCCTGATCCTTGGGCAAAGCCGGAACCTCAATGTCTCGGCAACGTTCAGAAACTCTGCTCAAGCCCTGGTCGAATCGATTAGGCGGCCGATGCGATGCATGACATACCTCCCTTTGGCAGCAGCGATTTCAACGATCCCTGATGGAGTTCCTGAGGTAAAATAGATGCAGTAGGAAAGCGAGATTTCCATGGATCCGGTCCAGCGGAAGCAGTATCAGAGGCGCTTTTCGACAATCGAAGCAAGTTTCCGCATTGAGGGCATGGACCCCAGCGGAGATGCCCTCTATGAGACGGCCAAAGCCAAGGTGCTGTCTGGAGAGATGACGCCCGAGGAGGCGCACGCTTTCGTTGTCCGCCAGACGGGCGATCGTTCCAGGTTAGTCGCTGCGGCATTTTAGCTCTCTACGGATGAGCCAGGACCCGTATTGCTATCCCGACTCGAACGTCCTGCGGAACTAATTCAATACCCGGGATGAAAATGAATTAAAGGCGGCTGAGGCCCGCGTGGCAGCGTTTGCCTTATTCGCATTCCAGGACCAGCCGCTCCTGGGGCCGATGAACGAAGAGCGATTCAAGACAACCCATCAGGCGATCTTCAGAGACATCTACGATTGGGCGGGTTCCTACCGAAGAGGCGTGGGGACCATGACCAAGGGCCGCGACCTTGGGTACCAGGTGACCTATGGCAATTCGCAATTTGTTCCCGCGGAGATGATGCGGATTTTTCAGGAGCTGGCAGCGGGAGACTACCTCGGTGGGCTCGATTCAGATCGATTCGCTGCCCGTTTGGCATACTTCTACAGTGAACTCGATTCGACACACCCGTTCCGCGAGGGAAACAGCCGCACGCTGCGTCAATTCACCGCTGATTTGGCGCTTACCGCTGGCTATGAATTGGATTGGGAACCCACAGGTCGTACGGAAGGCACACGCAACGCGCTCTATTTCGCCCGCGACCAGGCTTCCCAACTTCGAAAGTACGATCCGCTCATCCGGATCATCCGAGGAAATCTGACCCCTCTTCCGGCGTAGTGGTCACCAGCCCTCTGACTCTAATCCCCCGCCCGCTGTACCCTGCACCCAGCACCCTGCGCCCTGCCTGCCGTCGCCCACTTTGACAACGTCGTGTGGAACCGATGAAGCCGCATCGTCTCCACCCGCAGCCCACCAATCGTCATCGGGATCGACTGCGGATTCCGCCCGATATCCACCAGCACCAGCAACGCCGCTTCCGCAGGATTATCCCGGCTCTGGGTCACACCCACGCCAAAAACCGCCGGATCGGCCATCAGCCCCGGCGCCACACTCTGCTCCACCGCCGTCGCCGCAGCCAGCGCCGCACTCGACAAATGTAGCCCCGCCTCCAGCGCCGGCATCGTCGGAGCCGTTCCCCGCGCCACTGCGCCAGCGTCCGTCACAACAACCTGCGTCCGCATGCCTTCAATCGTCTGCGGCACACTGGCCGTCGCGTGATCCACATAAATAACCACGGCCGGATCGCCCGGCGAGTCGAAACTATGCCCCGCCGCCGTCCCCAAAATTCCATTCCCATGCAGAGTATCCGCGGCGCCCTCAGCAATCGTCTGCGCCCGATCGAGCGCCGCGGGCCCCACGTACGGCAACTCCGTCGGCACCGCGGGATCGTAACGCAGGCAAGCAATCGAATGCGGCGTATTCGTCCCCACCAGGCTCAGCGGACTCCCCGTCTCCGTGCTCAGCTCATGCAGCACGTCGCCAATAGGATTCACCACGCTTAGCCCGTTCCCATCCCCATCCGTACCACCGGCAAAATACAGCCCCACCGCCTGCGCATTGCTCGCATCCAGCACCAGCGCGCCCGAATCGCCGCTGTCGGTGAAGTGCGTGCCGCCAATCCCAATCTGATTCTCAAATGTCTTCGTGGTGTACGGCTGCGTCTCCGCGCAATCCTTGTAGTAGTCCACCTTCACCGTCAGCGCCACAGTGCTGATGCTCGAGCAGGTCAGCCCCGTTGTGCGTCCGCTCTTCGCCACATTCATCGCCAGGTTCGCCGCCGTCAGCGTCTCGCCATGCCCCGCCATCGGCGGAGCCGCACTCAGCGCCTGATCGCGTCCCGGCGCGCCTAATCCCACAATGCTCCCCGTCGAATCCACAGCCCCCGGCGAAGCCAGCGCCAGCGCCGCATCCACATTCGTCTGCTGCGAAGCCAGCGGCACAAAATACTGCAGCGTCCCAATCGGCCGTAGCGTCGATCCCGGACGGCTCAGCGGCGTACACGCGCCGTCAATCATCCCCGGCTGATCGATCGTGTCCCCCACATGTCCCTGGTCGCTCTCCGCCAGCACATGGTTATTGCTCAAAATGTATTGGTTGTTCTGCCCGTCTTCCACCAGCGCGCCCAGCGTGCCCCCACAGCAATCCGCAACAAACGAGTTGCCGTCGTGATCCTCCCAGGTGTCGTAATCCCCATCGTTCCCGCCCGACGCGCCCAGCATCGCCGGCCCCGTCTGGATCGCCTGATTCGCAATCGGATTGCTCACCACCCCGCGGCTGTTCAACAGCACATGCAGCGGCGACGTCACCTTGCTTCCATTCACCGCCGCCACCACATACACATCCTGCTGCGGAATCGCGCTCGGCGCGGTGTAGGTGACCGCACACGTCGTGTAGTGATCCGAACTCCGCTGGCACGAAGAGCTGCTCAGCGACCCCAGCGCTCCCGTCGAACTCGGCTCGCCATTGGGCGCGCTCTCGAGCGACCACTGCACGTTGCCTCGATCCACTTCGGCAATCTGTGCTGTCACTTCGGCCGTCGCCCCCGCCGTCAGCGCCACATTCTGCGGCAACAGCGGCTGCACAAATCCAGGATGCACCGCGATCGTCAGCGAGGCCGTGCTCTGCCTGTCGCTTTCCAGCGTCGCTTCCACTCGCACTGTAATGCTGTCGGCTGAAAGCGATCCCGGCGCGGTATAAACACCCGCCGCATCCACATTGCCCTGCCCCAGCGTCGCCGCATTGGTCCCCGACGCAATCTTCCACGTCACCGCAGCCGCATCGCCCGAGGGCAGCATCGCCTGCAGCGCGATTTGCCCGTTCGTGCCGGTCGACAGGCTCGCAGCGCTCAGCGAAAAACTCCCATTTGACGCCTGCGCGGCATAGTTAATGCTGCCGCATCCGGCCACTCCCAAAGCCAGAACCGCCAGCAGCACCCGACTTGTCAGAACACGACCCATGAGGGAAAGCCAGTGTCTATCTTAGCCTCCCCCGCCCCCGGCCGCTGTCCCACTAAAGTGAAAAGGGAGCGTCGGAACGCTCCCTTCAAGAAAGACAACAAGGAGAAACTTTTATGCCGCGATATTCGGCTTTTGATCGCGCGGAACCAGATGCGGCAGCGGTGCATTGATCGGTACCACTTTCACACCGCCCGCTCGCGCGGCCTTCATCCGCCGGATTTCCCACGGCGTCAACGGCCGCATTTCCTGCGCGGAGTAATAAATCTGTTTCCCACAATCGAGGCAGACCTCGTACGTCTCCTCATCGATCGTGAACGGGCGCGTCACCCTCGAATGCGTGCAGCCAAAGAAAATTCGTGAGAAGAAATTGAGAACCGATTGCAGGCAGGCCATCAGGAAGTTCATAACGTTCGCAGCTCCTTTCTTTCTGGTCTTTCTGATCGTGCTGGAACAACTCGTAGTGAGTACTCCTTTGAGATGCATCTTGAGGCAAAATGTCGCCATTGCAACAAACATTTTCAGTGCGTCACGGAAGTAACCAGCTTCCCAAAATGGGCCCCTGATTCCATACGGCGCAACGCCAAAGGTGCGTTGCCGAAGCTAAACACCTCATCCACCACGGGTTTCAATTTCTGCTGTGCGATGGCTCGGCTCATCTTCTCAAAATCCGCGCGCGATCCTACATAAATCCCGCGGAGGCGAACCTGTCTGTGCAACAGTAACGGGATTTCAACCCCCTCCCCTTTTCCACTCAGCACTCCGATCTGCGCCACCGCTCCGCCGATCCGCACCGCGCGTAACGACTGCATCAGCGTCGCCGCTCCGCCCACTTCCACAATTAAATCCGCGCCGCGCCCGCCCGTTCTTTCCACCACCCACTTATCCCATTCAGGATGCTGGCGATAGTTCACTCCCTCATCGAGTCCCAACGCCTTCGCCCGCTCCAACTTCCGATCGCTGCTCGACGTGCCCAGCACCCGCGCTCCCGCCATCTTTGCAAACAACAGTGCAAAAGTGGACACTCCGCCCGTTCCCTGGATTACCACGGTGTCTCCCGGCGTTACTTTTCCAGCGTGAAAAAGCGCATTCCACGCGGTTACCGCGGCGCACGGCAGTGTTGCCGCCTCTTCATACGACAAATGCTCTGGAAAACGCACCACTCCCTCTTCGCGCAGCACCACCAATTCCGCCAGCATGCCATCGATGTCGCCCCCCAGCGCTCCGCGAATCTTCGCAGCATCCGGCTCGCCGTCGATCCAGTTCTGCATAAAGATGCCGGCCACGCGATCGCCCACTTGCACGCGCGTCACGCCTTCGCCGATCGCGATCACTTCACCCGCACCATCCGAACAAGGGATCCGCGGCAGATGCATCTTCGGGTTGTACCGTCCCTCCACCACCATCAGGTCACGAAAGTTCCACGACACCGCGTGTACTTTAATCACCACCTCGCCGCGCTGCGGCTGTGGATCCGGCAGTGTCACCAACTCCAGCTTGTCAATGCCAAAGGAAGAAATGCGCCAGGCTTTCATGCTTTCACCGATGCTCCGCAGTTCGCGCCGGATGCAGCTTCATTCCCAGCTCTCACTGCGCACGTAACTACAGTGTGCCGCAGTGTGAATTCGACGCGAACAAATCACAGTACTCCTGCCCTTTCCGGGCTACCATGGAACCATGGCCAGAGGATGGGAAAGCAAGTCCGTGGAAGAGCAGGTTGAGCAGCGTTCTACCGAGCCACCAACCAAAACTGGTCAGGATGCCGTCGACGCCGCCACAGCCACCCGCACCCTCGAGCGCGAGGCTCTCGAGATCCAGCGCGAACGCATTCTCGACGAACGCACCTCCAGCCCCATCCGCCGCAAAGCCCTCCAGGCCGCATTAGACGAAATCGAAGCCAAACTCGCCGCGCTCTAGGCTCGGGTCGCCGCTCGCTACTGGCTACCGGCTACCGGCTGCCTTCTGTTAAACATGATCGAATTCGCCTGATCGATCGTCGTCATGATCATCTGCGCGACATTCACGTGCACCGGACGCGTCGTCGCCCACACAATCGCGTCCGCCACATCCTCCGGCGTCAGCGGCGTGATGTTCTGATACACCTTTTCCGACCGCGCCTTGTCGCCGCGAAACCGCACCTCGCTGAATTCCGTCTCCACCATCCCCGCGCCGATGTCGCTCACCCGCACCGGCGTCCCCATCAAATCCTGGCGCAGCCCGTCGTTGATCAGCTTCACTGCCGCCTTGGTCCCGCAATACACCGCCCCGCCCGGATACGCGAGGTCCTGCGCCGTCGATCCCAGATTCACCACGTGCCCGCGTCCGCGCGCCACCATCCCCGGCACCACCGCGCGCGTCACCCACAGCATCCCCTTCACGTTGGTGTCGATCATCTCTTCCCAGTCCTGCGGCTTCCCTTCCCACAGCTTGTCGAGCCCGCGGCTCAGCCCCGCGTTATTCACCAGCACATCGATCGCGCGCCACTCCTCCGGCAGATTCGCAATCGCCGCTTCGACCGCCCCGCGATCCTGCACGTCGAGCCTGAAATTGTGTACCGCCGCCGCGCCAGCCTCCCGCAGCTCCGCTGTCATCGCGTCCAGCCGATCCACGCGTCGCGCCGCCAGCAACAGCTTCGCGCCCTCGCGCGCAAACCCCCGCGCGCACGCCGCGCCAATCCCCGAGCTCGCGCCCGTAATAAAAACAATGCGATCCTTCAGACTTAGCTTTCCCATGCCTCTATCGTAATGCGGGATTCCGCTGCGCTCGCTTTTCGCTCGTCTCTCACTCGCTTTTCGCTGGCTTTTCGCTCGTCTCTCACTCGCTTTTCGCTAATAGCTTCTCGCTAACAGTTTCTCGCTGCCCTCGCGGTGCTAGAATTCCTGCCGTTATGCGAAGCTGCTTCTGCCGTCTGCTCATCCTCCTCCTCTTCGCGGCCATTGCAGCCGCCCGCCTCCCCGCGCAGCAGAACAGCGCGCCGCATCTGGAAAAACGCGGCGCGGCCACCCAGCTCATCGTCGACGGTCAGCCCTTCCTCATCCTCGGCGGCGAAGTCCGCAACTCCTCCGCCTCCAGCCTGGAATTCATGAAGCCCGTCTGGCCCAGGATGGCATCCATGAACCTCAACACCGTCGTGACCCCGCTGAACTGGGAGCTGATTGAGCCCACTGAGGGCACATTCGACTTCGCCCTCGTCGATGGCCTTCTCGCCCAGGCGCGCCAGCAGCATGAGCACATCGTCTTCCTGTGGCTGGCCTCGTGGAAAAATGGCATGTCCAGTTACGCGCCCGTCTGGGTTAAGCAGGATACGCGGCGTTTCCCGCGCGTGGTCGAGCACGGCAACGAGCTCGAAGTTCTCACTCCCCTCGCCGCCGCCAGTCAGGAAGCCGATGCCCGCGCTTTTGCCGCTCTCCTGCAGCACATTAAAGAAGCAGACGGCCGCGATCATACCGTCCTGATGATGCAGGTGGAGAATGAAGTCGGTGTGCTCGGCGACTCGCGCGATCACTCCGCGGCCGCCAACCACGCCTTCGCTTCCCCGGTCCCTGAACAGCTCACGCAGTATCTTCAGGCGCACCGCGAGCAGCTCTATCCCGATCTGCGAGCGCTCTGGGATGTGAATGGCGACAAGACCACAGGCACCTGGGCCGAAGTCTTCGGCGATACCGTGCGCGCCGACGAAATCTTTATGGCCTGGCACTACGCCCGTTACGTTCAGGCTGTCACCGCACGCGGCAAGGCCGCCTACGACATCCCGATGTACGTGAACACGTGGCTGGCCGGCGACGATGCGTCTCCAGGCCAGTATCCCAGCGGCGGCCCCGAACCGCGTGTCGTCGATGTATGGAAGGCCGCGGGCTCAGCCCTCGACATTTACGCCCCCGACCTCTATGCCGAAAACTTTGTCGACTGGTGCCGACGCTATCACCGTGACGGCAATCCGCTCTTTATGCCGGAGACCCGCGGTGCCACCGCCGGATCCCCCAATGTCTTTTACGCTTTCGGCGAAGAGGCCGGCATCGGCTTCTCGCCCTTCGCCATCGACGAACTCGATTCCGACCCGGACGGCGCGATGGCCGCGAGCTTTGGCGAGATCGCCAGCCTCGCGCCGCTCCTGCTCGCGCACCAGAGCGTCGGCGACGTGCACGGCTTCGTCCTCGACAAGAATCGCACCTCTGTCGACTTCACCATGAGCGGCTATACCGTGCATGTTTCCCTCGACCGCATCTTCGGCTCCCAGTCGGGTTCCGGCTATGGCCTCATCATGGCCACCGGCCCCGACGAGTTCCTCGGCGCAGGCAAAGGCTTCCGCGTTTCCTTCACCCCGCGCTCCTCATCTGGTCCGCAGGTCGGAATCGCCTCGGTCGACGAAGGAAAATTCGTCGACGGCCAGTGGATCCCCGGCCGCCGCCTCAACGGCGACGAAGACGACCAGGGCCAATACTGGCGCTTCGATCCCCGCCACATCTCCACGGAAAAGCTCAAGCTCTACCGTTTCGAATGAGGGCGCATTTCTATCCGCTGGCCGCTATCCGCTGGCCGCTGGCCGCTGGCCGCCGTCCGCTGCAGCTCTAAGTACCCCGCCGCCCAATCCGCATCCTTCATCCCCGCCGCAAACGCGCGATGAAACGTCGCCATGAACACATCCGCCAGCGGCGTCAGCACGTGGCTCTCCCGCGCCGCTTCCCGAAACAGCCGCATATCCTTCTCGCCCACTGCCATCGTCGCGCCTGGCTTCTCCGGCGGCGTCAGCATGATCTTCCCGTACATCTCATAAAACGGCGACTGAAACAGCGCCTTGTTCACCGTCTCAAAAAATACTTCCGGCGAAACCCCCAGCGCCTCCGCATAAACAAAACCCTCCGACAACGACGCGATCATCGCCGTGATCAAGAAATTTCCACCCAGCTTCAGCGCGTGCGCGCTCCATGGATTCTCCCCGACCACCGAAATCCCGCGGCTGAATTTCTCCACCAGCGGCCGCACCTTCTCGACCGGCTCCGCCGCGCCGCCCAGCACCACCCACAGCTTGCCCGCCTCCGCGATATGTGGCCGCCCAAACACCGGCGCCGCCACAAAATGCTGCCCGCGCTGCGCGTGCTCCTCCGTCAACTCCTTTGACAACGCCACGCTCAGCGTGCTCAGCGAAACGTGAATCGCACCCCTGCCCAGGCTCTCCAGCACCTTGCCCTTGTAAAGAACCTCCCGCAGCGACGGATCGTCCATCAGCATCGTGAAGACCACGTCCGCGCCCGCCACAGCCTCCGCAGCCGTCGGCGCAATCCTCGCGCCGTCGCGTCCCAGCGCCTCCGCACGCCCCGCCGTCCGATTCCACACCGTCAGCGATTCCCCGCCCCTCACCAGCAGCGGAGCAATCGCGCCGCCCATCTTCCCCAATCCCAAAAACGCAATCTTCATTGCGACTCTCCAGGAAACAATTCTCCCACTGGGATGGCCATGAGCCTTCCCTCGATTCCCACTCTGTGACCGTTGTTTTCCTGATCGCTGAATGCTGTTTTTCTGATCACTGAACACTGTTCACTGACCACTATTTCCCAAACAGCTCTTCCTGCTCCGCAGGCACCCGCACCTTCTCCACCACCGCCGGCTTCCGCTTCGCCGCCCCAATCACCGCGACCACGTCCAGCTCCTCCAGCGACGTCCGCGGAATCCACAACCGCTGCGTGTTCGACCGCAAATCCGGCGGCGTTAGAAACACGCCCTCGCTGCTCACCAGGCTCACATCGTTCGCGGCCAGCCCCTCCACCATGTCTCCATCCTTCAGCCGCGCGCGCACAAACAGTCCATCGCCCCGCGGCCGCCCCGCAAACGTCTTCCGCACCAGCCGCTCAGGATTGTTCAGTTCCCCGGAATTGAAATCCCGCACATAGCAGATCCACTTCAGATCCTCGGCGGCCAGCGACACCACCTTGCCGTCCAGATCCAGCATCTCCACCATGCCCTCGTGCACGAACCCGCTCAGCGGAACGTACCCCGCCACCCAGTCCCGCGAAAGCTTGCGAAAGATCGCCTTTTTACGGCTCGATGACATGCGTTCCAGAAGTCTCTCAGGAGGGAAGTCTGGATTGTTGCACACTCCAGTGTGAAGCATCAAAAATTGTGCAGAACCCGTCCCCTCAGGTGCACACTTTTGTGTTACATTAGTAGTTTGCGTGGCCTTTTGTCCGTCCCATAAGTCCTTACCCCATTGGCACTTAGGGATGGTTTCCGGGGAGAACAGGCAAGGCCCTCGGCCCTGCCAGAAGAAACCTTCAGTATCATGCCCGATTACATCTACCTTCTTGAAAATCGTCTTTCCCCCGCACAGCAAAACGCCCTTCGCCAGGTTCGAGACGCCGCCCGCGACGCGAGCATGACCGTCTTCCTCGCCGGTGGCGCCGTGCGCGATCTCACCAGCGGCTTCCCCGTCCGCGACCTTGATTTTTCAGTTCAGGGAAATGCTCTCAAGCTCAAGAAAGCGCTGGAGAAAGCTGGCGGCACCTTCTGGGGCGATCACGAGCCCTCCCGCACCCTCTTCTTCTGGTTCCCCGGCAGCGTCCGCGTTGAAGTCTCCAGCGCCCGCCGTGAGGAATATCCCAAGCCCGGCAAGCCCGTCTACCACTGGGCGCCCATCCTTGAAGATCTCCGCCGCCGCGACTTTACCGCAAACGCGATGGCCATTTCCCTCAACGAAGGTTCCTGGGGCCTCCTGCTCGATCCCCTCAACGGATTCGCCGACATCGAGGCCCGCCATCTTCGCCTCGCCAGCAACTACGGCTTTATCGAGGACCCCTCCCGCATGCTGCGCGCCGTCCGCCTCTCCGCGCGTACCGGCTGGGAAATGGATGAGCGCACCAAAGCTCGCTATCAGAACGCCAAAGCCGAAGGCCTCATGGAGCAGATTTCTGCCTTCGCCCGCGGCTACGAGCTCGAGGAAATCGCCCACGAGGAAGACCCTCTCAAAACCCTCCGCGCCCTCGACACTGAAGGCTGGATGAAGTCTCTCTACGCTCCCTGGACCCCGGCCAGAGCCGACACCAAAGGCCTCGAGGAGCTGAACAAGATCTACGTTCGCCTGCTCATGCTCGGCGTCAATCCCGATCCCTCCGCGGCCCAGCTCGAGCTGCTCACTGCGAAGATGCCGCCCAAAGATGTGGCCGGCCTCAAGCGTCTCTTCCCGCGCCGCGGCTTCGTCGAGCAGTGGAACCATCTCGAGCAGTCCGCTAAAGAATTCTCCAAAGATCTCCTCGGCAAAAACGCCTCCACCCCGTCCACTGCGTGGAAGCTCCTCGTCAGCCATCAGGCCGAACCAGTGCTCTGGCTGGCCTTCAGTTCGAAGAACGCAGCGGTTAAAGAGAAATTCAACAATTTCTTTAACGTTTGGCCGGAAGCTCGCCAAAAGATTCCAACTACCATCATGGCGGAAATGCGCATCACGCCCGATCTGCCCGACTACGGCAAGGTCGCCGAGCTGCTCTTCTTCCAGTTCATGGATGGCAAGCTCCAGACCGAAGAAGAGCTGCGCGCGTTCCTTGCGCCCTTCTCGCCGCCCGCGCCTCCGCCCCCCGTCGTCATTCGCCGACCCCGCGGCCGCCGCGCCGAAATCAAAATCGAAGAGGAAGAAGAAGTCGAGGCGCCGGTGCGCAACGCCGACGATGAAAGCGACGACGCCGACGAGCGCGATGCCCTTCCCTCTGTCCTCGGCGGCGACGCAATCCCGCTGCCTCCCCGGAAAGGCGCTGCCCCCGCGAAACCCGGCAAAGGCGCGAAAGCCGCGCCCGGTCCCATTCCAGCGAAGTCAGCAAAAGAATCCGCGAAACCCACAACCGCCGCGCTGAAGCCCGGACAAAAGCTCCCCGCCGCGAAGGTCCCCGAGAAGCCGAAGCTCCCTGCCGCGAAGGTTCCCGAAAAAGCTCCGGCTAAGGCAGCCGCCAAACCCGAGCCCAAAGCACCCGCACAGGCTCCCGAGAAAAAACCGGCGCCCAAACCCCCAGCCAAAAAACCTGCTCCCAAGCCAGCAGCGAAGGCCGCCGCCAAAAAGGCTCCAGCCAAAACCGCCGCGAAGAAATCCCCCAAGCCTGCAGCGAAGAAGCCTGCCCCAAAAAAGCAGGCCCCCGCGCGCAAACCGGCGAAACCGGCAAAAACACGCGAAAGAAGCCCGCAAAGAAACCCAGCAAGCCCGCGAAGAAGGCGCCCCCAAAGAAAAAACGCTAGCCTGCCCACCCCATCCATTCGCCGCCGTGCGATTTCGATGGAACTTCCCTTCTACCCGCTGCGTCAACCCAAAGTTCACTTCGGCGGCCGGCCATGCACGTCAAGCTTTTCGATCAGGTGTTTCCCAGGCGATTCGCTTCCACCGCCGCGCTCCTGCTTCCCCTGCTCGCCTTCCCTCCAGCCCAACCCCAGACCGCAACCCCCGCCCCAGCCTCAACGCCCACCCAAACCCAGCCATCCACTGCTCAGCCTGCAGGCGTCGCCTTCTGGGATATTCCCGACCGCCTGATGGCCGCCATGCTCGCCTCCCCGCCTGCGAAGGAGGAGGATCGCCGCACCCGCTTGCGCCAATACTTTGTCTCCGCCGGCTGCACCGGCGACCACCTAAGCGACCTGTTCCTAGACCCCGACAAGCGCCACTCCATCCTGCTCTGCACCCTTCCCGGCGCCACGGAGTCGCGCATCGTCATCACGGCATCGCTGCCCCGCGATCAATTCTTCAACGACGCCTCCGATGGCTGGCCCGACCTCGCCATGCTGCCCATGCTGTACCACGCGCTGAAGGCGCAGCCCCGCCACGCCACCTTCGTCTTCGCCGCAATCGCCGGTAAACACGATGACACCGATTTCCAGAACCACCTCGAAGCACGAGGGACCCCGGCTCCGCTCGCGTTGGTCAGCCTTGAAGCTCTCGGCTTCGGCACCCCGGCATTCTCCAATCTGCCCGCGACCGAACTGGCTGCATATGTTCGCGCCAATGCCGAAACCCTGCAAACCGAGGCCTGGCGCATGATTTACCTGCTACACATGGATACGACCAGGCAATCCGTCGACAGCCAGTTCACTTCCAGCAGCGAAACTCTGATCTTCAAGGTGATCCGCGACGGGCCAAAGGACCTCCCTCACATTCTCTTCCGCTCGAATCCCGCCGTCCTGCCAGGCCACGATCCCGCCGTCGCCCTCCCCGCCTTTCATCAGGACTTCGACTACCTCGCCTTCTTCCTCGCCGACATCGACGGCAAGCTCACACCGCCGTCGCATTGAGCACAAGCCAGAGCGCTATGCCCGCAGCACACCCTCCACCGCCCGCACCCCCCGCTCCACATCCTCATCAGTGGTCTGCCAGCTGCTCACGCTGATCCGCATCACGCGTCGTCCCTTCCACGTGCTCGCCGTGAAAAACGCCTCGCCGGTCTCGTTGATCGTCGCCATCACTTCCTCGGTCCGCCTGGCGTGATCCGCCTCCGTCGCGCCCGCCTTCACATCGACGAACCGCACCAGCGCCTGGTTCAATACCGGCTCAGCCAGTAACTCCGCCCCCGGCAATTCCCCAATCCGCATCCCCAGCGACGCGGCGTGCCGGCAACACCGCTCCACCAGATCGCTGACCCCTGAACGTCCCAGGCTCCGCAGCGCCGCATACGTCGCAAAACCTCGCGCCCGCCGCGACCACTCCGGATTCCACTCCATCTCGTTGCGCGCCCCGGCCACATACGTCGCGTACGATGTTTTCTCCGACAGCGCAACCCGATGCGCCTCCGGATGCGCCACGAACGCATACCCGCAGTCATGCGGAACGTTGAGCCACTTGTGCCCATCCGTCGCCCACGAATCCGCCAGTTCCACGCCGCGCGCCAGATGCCGATACTTCTCGCTCGCCCCGGCCCACAACCCGAACGCCCCATCCACATGCACCCACGCGCCGCGCGCCTGCGCCATCGGCGCCAGCGTCTCAAAGTCGTCGAAGCCCCCGGTATTAATGTCGCCCGCCTGCAACACCACGATCATCGGCGCATCGGGATTCCGCGCCAGCTCCTCTTCGAGCGCCTGCGCCTCTACTCGATTCATCCCATCGGTCGCAAGATCCACCACCTGCGCCCGCCCAATGCCCAGCAGCCGCAGCGCCCGCGCCACCGACCCGTGCTTCTGATCGCTGGCCAGCACGCGAATCTCCGGCGCCCCGCTTAGTCCTCTCTCGACGAGATCCCACCCCTTCTGCTCGAGCACCCAGTGTCGCGCCGCCGACAACGCCGTCACGTGCGCCATCTGGCAGCCGGTCGTCAGCGCAAAGCTCGCGCCCGCGGGCAGCCCCAGAATCTCCTTCAGCCACCCGCCAACAATCTCTTCCGCCACCGAAGCCCCCGGCGCAGTCGCGTAGATCGCCGCGTTCTGATCCCACGCCGACGTCAGCCAGTCCGCCGCCACCGCCGCCGGAACCGCCCCGCCGATCACCCATCCAAAAAATCGCCCGCCCGCCGAACCGATGATGCCGCCTTCCACATCGGCCACCAGATCGGCGAGCACCTGCTCCGCCGCGATTCCCCGCTCCTCCAGCGGCCGCCCCAATTGCCGTCGCAGGGTCTGCAAATCGGCAGTCGCCGCTACCGGCGCCGTATCCAGGCTCGCCAGGTACGCCACCGCCTTCTCATACGCCTGGCGAAGAACCTCTTCGTACTGTGCTGCGTTGGTTTCCTTCAAAGGAGCTGGAATCGTCGTCATACTCTAAGCCTCGCATCGGCGGCGCATTCCATCAATCCGGACCCTGCGCCCAAATCACCCTGAAAGTGAATCGCAGCTCACCGCCCACTGATCACGGCCCACCGTTCACTGATCACTGTTCACTGCTGTAGCTGGAACTCCACCGTCTCTCCCACCGCCAGCCGATGCTTCTGGATCGATCCCCCCGGCAGCTCCAACACATACTGTGACGGCTCATGCCCGCCGTAGTTCGGGCACGTCGACGACTTCCCCCTGCACGGCGGCGTATCCGGACTCATCTCCACAATCCGGTGCTGCGCATCCATCCACACAATGTCCAGCCCAATTTTGCAGTGATACATCCAGTACGGATGCTTCGCCATGCCGTCGTGCACGAACAGCATCCCGCGCCCTTCCGGACAGCCTCGTCCGCCCCATCAGCCCGTACTGCCTGCTCCGCCTCAGTCAACGCCAGTTCCACCCGCACCGTCGATCCATCGGGCAGCATCACCAGCGTGTTCGCCGCCCGCGGCGCAACATAAGGAACAACGACGTCCTGCGCCAGTGCCAGCGGCAGCGCCGCCATCATCGCCAGCAGTATCACGAGAGACTTCAGCCGCATCTCTCCAATGTACCCCGGAGCCGGTGTTATCCGCGCTCCGCGCTCTGCTTCTCGGAACGCTGATCGCTATACGCTGAACGCTTTTTCTGTCCCCTGTCCCCTGTACCCTGTACCCTGTTTTCTAGTTCACCGTCACCGTCACTGCCACGCTCGACGTCACCTTCCCCGTCGCCGCATCGGTCCCGGTGGCTGTAATCGTGTAAGCACCCGCCGTCGTTCCGGAATTACCACCACCGCCGCCGCTGCTGCTATTGCCGCCGCCACTGCAGCCAATGGCGCCCGCGATCACCACCAGCGCCAGCACGCTGAACAGCGCACGCCAGCCGCGCCGCCGCGCCGGAATCCCAAACAAGACCACCACCGCCAGCAACCCTCCGCCTCCACCCAGGAAGAAAGTTTTCAGCGGCAGATCGAGCGCAGCGCTGGTCGATCCCGTAGTGCTCACAATCAGCGTCGCCGTCACCGCCTTCGTTCCGGTAATGTTCACCGATGGCGCAAGATTGCACGTCGGCAGATCCGTCGCGCCCGTCGGCGACGCGGTCACCCCGCAGGTCAGATTCACCTGCCCGGTGAAGCCATTCGCCGGAGTCACGGAAATCGTGGAGAGGTTCCCACTCGTCGCTCCCGGACTCACCGTAATGTTGCCGCTGTCGCTCAGCGCAATCGCAGGCGCAGCATCCACCGTGAGCGTGAACTGCGTATTCGCCGTAATCGTCGCAGTCGTCGAATCGGTTCCGGTCACCGTAATGGTGTACGTCCCAGGACTGGTCGTCGCCGTCGTGGCGACAGTCAAATCGCTCACCGTCCCCTGCGCCGAATTCACCGTCACCGGCCCTCCCGCCGTACAAGTCGGAGTGCTGGTCGGACTGCCCAGGCTCGTCGTCACCGCGCACGTCAAATTCACGGTGCCCACGTACCCGTTGGTCGCACTCACCGTGACCGCGACCGCGTTATTCGTGCCGCCCGCGGTCAGAGTGATGGGTCCCCCGTTGCTAAGAGCAATGCCAGCACCCGCCGGAACCGCGGTCAGCGTCACGTTGAAGCTGGTCGATGCTGTGATTTTCCCGCTCTGATCGGTGCCCGTCACCGTTACCGGATACGTTCCCAGCGTGGCGCCCACTGCACTGGAAATCGAAACCGTCCACGGCACCGTCGCAGACCCAGTGACCGTCAGCGGGCTGGCGCTGCACGTCACAGGTCCGCTCGACGCGCAGGCGAAGCTGATCTGGCTGTAGAATCCTCCCGCTGGCGTAACCGTGATGGCCGTCGTGCCGGCTTCCCCAGCCACCTGGCTCACGTTGCCGCTGTTCGCGATCGTGAAGCTGCCCAGTCCGATCGTGCTTTCGATATTCGCCGTCGTGCTGGTGCTCGCGTAATTTGCATCTCCGCTGTAGGTCAGCGTCACAACATTGTTCCCCGGCGCAAGCAGGTTGCCGTTGATCGCCCCCGTTCCCTTCAGGACCCAAAGGCTCGGGACCGTGGAAGAAACCAGGCTCGCAATCGTGCCGACCGTCGTTCCATTCCCCGTCATCGAAACCGTTCCCGTTGGCGCCACACCGATGTTGTACGGAGTGCTGAGGGTCACCGTGGCCGCATCCGACGCATCGTTGTAGTTCACCGTGGCCGAGGCTTCCGTCGCCGTCATGATCATCGACGCCTTCACCACCGTAAACGCGACCGCCGCGCTCGTACTCGCGCTGAAGCTCGGATCGCCGGAATACTTCGCCGTCAGGCTGTGCGACCCAACAGCGTAAATATACGGTGTTGCCGGCGCAGGAAACGTCGCATAGTTGCCGGCCGCCCGCACGGTGGCTGTACCCACCGTCGTGCTTCCATCGACGTAAGACACACTGCCCGTCGCCACTCCCTCGGTGCTCGCACCCTCCGCCTTGCCCAGGATCTGCGCATCGGCCAAAACATCGTCGCCATAGGGAATGGCGGTCAGCGGCGACGCGTTGCCGTTCAGATCGTAACCATTTACCTGCAGCGACGTGGTGCTCGTTTCCGCGGCAATCGTCACGCTGATCGGGGTCGATGTGCTGGAAGCATCCGAAGTATCCCCGGTGTATCGTCCTGACACCGTGTAGGTCCCGCCTGGCAATCCGTTCCACGTCGTTGTCCCTGCGCCGCTCGTCAGCGCGATTGACAACTGCCCGTTGCTCTGCGCTCCGCTCGTTGTGCCGCCCGACGTCACGTCCGCCGTATCGATCACCGCCACCGCACCCGTCGCCGCAGTGGGATTGACTCCGGCATTGAAGGTCACCGAAGCGCCGTGTACGCCGGTATACGCCGCCGTCGAACCGTCAATGCTGAACGTCGTCGCCGTCGCCGTCAGCGCCACACTACTCCAGTTCTGAATCATCTGATTCACATCCACGCTGCCCAAACCCGTCGCCAGATCGTAGCCTGTGCCGGTGTTGTACCCGGTCAGAGAACCCATTCGTCCCGCAATTCCCTGAGCCGCTCGCGCACGGCACGGAGTTGTTCCCGACCGTAATGTCATGAAACACCGTCGCGTACTTCGACTTCGCCAGCTGATACAGAATGGTGTTCGCCTGCCCCAGCCGCGCTCCGCCCTGCGATTGCGCCACCAGCGCCAGTATTCCGGCAAACGCCGGCGACGAGGCCGACGTTCCTCCTACGCCTTCAAACTGCGCGTTGTTTTCCAGTTGCCCACCTGAAGTTTGGCAATCGGTGTACGTATCGGACGTGTCGCCGTCCGCCACGTTGTCCGAGCAAATCACCCACACCGCCTGCTTGTTTCCGTTCGACGCGAACAGCGACACGTCGGGCAGATCGCGCGCATTATCCGCCGGCGTCAGCGACGCCTGATACGCGGGCTTGCCATAAACCGTGCTGACCCCGCCGCTGCCCGCAACAATATTGTTGTTGGTCACATCGTTAACGAGAAGCGTGTCCACCTTGGTCGAGTCGTTCCACGGATTCTCCGGAATATACTTCAGCGCGGTGCGATAGTAGGGCGCGCTGCCGCTCGTCGCATCATTCGCGTACGTCGCAAACGATCCCGGCAGCGCATCGAAATCCGTGCCTCCCACCGCGATCGTCCACGGCGTCGAAGCCATCCCGCTCACCTGCAGCCCATACACAGCCTGGGACTCCGTGTCGAAGTTGTCGCATCCCGCCGACCCGCCGTCTCCTGCCGAAACCGTCCAGCTGATCCCCTGCGCCGCAGCCTGCCGCGCCTCCTCCAGCATGAACGCATTGCCTCCGCTCCCCAGAAACTCTTCGCACTCCCCGAAGCTCATGCTCATCACGCTCACCGCGTTGTCGTCGATCGCACGCACCATGGCGTTATTGAGCCCATAGGCGACGTCGCTGTCCGCGGAAGTGTAGAAATATACCTTCGCCTTCGGCGCAATCCCCCCTGACACCTCGAGGTCGAGCAGCGCTTCCACCGCATCGCCATTCACGCCCGGATCATCACCCTCCACGATCACCGTGGGCAGATTCACATTGCCCGATGTTTCCCCGAGAAACGCGAGCCGGTAGTTCTCCACATCGGCGAGCGGAATATTCGAGTCGCCCAGAATCCCCAGCGTCACGCCTGTCCCGTCGTAGCTCGTCCCGCTCGTGTAATTGGCGTTCAGATTCGTATTCGGCGTGTCGTAAATCGTCGCCGCATCCGCCGGATCGACAAACAAAATCGGCGTGTTCCCGTTGAAAAGCGTCAGATTCGGCTCAATCCTGCGCGTCGTCGCATCGTAATACCCGCTCCCACCCTTCACGATTTCCGGCTTCGGGCGAAAATCATTCAGCGGCCCCATCCCCGCCACCACCGGCGCCAGCGCGGCCGGAATCTGCGGATCGCCGATGTTCGCGTAATGTGTCGCCCCGCCCACCGCAAAGGCGTGAATGGAAGTGTGGAACGCGCTCTCCACTTGTCCCATCGTCCCCGAGAACTGAATCACGTTGCGCCCCTGCGGGACTTTCTCAATCTTGAATCCATGCCCCTCGAGCCAGCTTTCCACCGTCTGCAGGTCGGAGTCTCCGATCCCATATGCCGCCCCATACTGCGCAGGCGTCAGCCATTTGTGAAACGACGGCGACGACGGATTCTGCACGCCGGCCAAAAACTGCGTCAGCGCCTGTTGCTGCGTCGCGCTCCGCTGGAACACCAGCGTCATCCGGCCTGTCGCCGTCGAATCCGGCACAGCGCCCTGATCGAAACGCGCCTGCGCCAGAGGATGCGTGTTCCCCGGCAGCGCGACCAGATTGTCTTCGTCGATGGGCGCCGTGACCCGGTTGACGAGTGTCGGCGCAACCGAAGTTTGCGACTGAACGGGCAAGCTGGCGCAGGCGGCGGCCAGCAAAAGAACTGTAAGGGGACGAACCAGGCGCATGATGACCTCGGCAGAAATGGGCTGCACCAACCCAACACTGCACGGCGTTCCCCCTCCAGCAAGGCAGGAGCCGTCGAAGAAAGGATGGAAACAGATGGATTGCGCCCGAATCGTATCCCCTGAGTGGGGCCGCGACAATACCACGAAATCGCGATGCCTTTGGAGGTTCATGTACCCCCCATCGGCTCGCAGGCGGCCCGTCATGCCTGTTTCTTCGGATTAGATTTGCGCACACCGCCGCGTGACCGCTTTTGCGGCACATGGCATCCCAGCACCCCAAACCCGGGCCTTCGCTACTGGCTACTGGCTACTGGCTGTTTCTCAGTTCACCGTCACCGTTACCGCCACCGTCGACGTGATCTTCCCCGTCGCCGCGTCGGTCCCCGTGACTGTCACCGTGTAAGCGCCCGCCGTGGTTCCGGAATTGCCGCCTCCACCGCCGCCGCCACCGCCACCGCCACCGCTACTATTGCCGCCGCCACCGCAGCCAATTGCTCCCGCGATCACCACCAGCGCCAGCACGCTGAACAGCGCCCGCCACCCGCGACGCCGCGCCGGAATCCCAAACAACAGCACCAGCGCCAGCACCCCTCCGCCGCTGCCGAGGAAGAAATTCTTCAGCGGCAGGTCCAGCGCCCCGCTCGACGCCGCGGTAGTAAAGATCGTCAGCGTCGCCGTCGCCGCCGTCGTTCCACTAATCGCGACTGAAGAAGTAACCCCGCACGTCGGCACCTCCGTCGCGCCGCTCGGCGAATTGGTCAGCGCGCAGCTCAGGTTCACCGTGCCTGTAAACCCGCCGCCTGGCGTCACTGTAATCGTCGACGTGTTCCCCGTTGTCGCTCCCGGGCTTACCGTGATGTTCGCGCTGTTCGTGAGCGCAAGAGTTGGCTGCGCACTCACCGTCACCGCGATTTGCACGCTGGCTGTAATCGCAGAGTTGTTCTGGTCCGTCGCCGTGACCGTAAGGGTGTACGCCCCCGCAGTCGTCGTTGCTGTCGTGCTCAACCCCAACGCATCTGTCACCGCGGTGGTCGATGTGACCTGAACCATCGCACCCACGGAGCACACGGGCGGGCTGGTCGGGCTGCTGATCGTCGTGGTCACTGCGCACGTAAGGTTCAGCACCCCCACATAGCCGTTAGTGGGCGTAATCGTGATAGGCGAGGAATACGTGCTGGGGGCGCTTATGGATACAGGCCCTGGGTTGCTGAGCGTAATCCCCGCGTTTGCCGCCAGCGGATTTACCGTCACATTGAACGTCGTGCTCGCCGTGATTTTGCCCGTATCGTTCACCCCGGTGATCGTCACCGGATAAGTGCCCGGCGTGCCCCCGGCAGCAGTGGCGATCCCCTCCGTTACCAGCACCGCCCCGGTCCCGCTCACAACCGTGGTCAGATTAGTGCCGCACACGATGGGCGCGGAAGCCGCGCAGCTCAACACCACGCTGCTGAGGAATCCGCCCGAAGGCGTAATGGTGATGTTTTCATTCGCCGACTGCCCCGCCGTCAGCGTCAGGTTCCCGCTGTTGCTCATCGCAAAGCTGCCCACGCCGCTGGTGTTGTAGATCGTCACCGTCGTGGTGGTGCTCGCGTAGTTGCTGTCGCCGCTGTACGTCAGAGTCACAACGTTGTTCCCGGGGCCGAGATTGCCCCCGAAGATCTGCCCGATGCCCGTGAGTTGATACAGAATCGTCGAACCGGAAATATTGATGCCTGAAAGCAGTCCGGTAATGGTGCCCAGGGTCATGCCGTTGCCCGTCATCGTTACCGTGCCCGTCGGCGCAACCCCTAAATTGTAGGGAGTTGTGATGGTCACATTCGCATAGGTATAGCTCTCAGCGTTCACCGGGCTCCCGCCCACCGCCGTCATCGCCGTCGCGGCCTTCACCACCGTGAACGCCACTGCCGGACTGGTGCTCGCGCTGTAGCTCGCGTCGCCCGAATACTTCGCCGTCACACTGTGCGCTCCCACCGCAAACACATAGTACGGACTGCTGTCCGGCGGCCACGTCGCCTGGTTGCCGTTCCCGCTCACCTTCACCGTGGCCAGCGCCGTGCTGCCGTCGGTAAAAGCCACCGTGCCCGTCGCCACTCCCTCGGTCTTCGCTCCCTCCGCCGTGCCCGTGATCTGCGCATCGTCGAATACGAACGACCCGTATGGAATGCTGCTCAGGCTCCCCGTCGAAATCCCAGTCTGGGCGTTGTAGGCATTCACTTCCAGGCTCGTCGTGCTCGCCTCCGGCGCAATCGTCACGCTGATCGCCGCCGACGTGCTCGCCGCATCCGACGTATCGCCGCCGTACCGCGCTGACACGGTATACGTCCCGCCCGGCAAACCGTTGTACGTCGCCGTCCCCGCTCCGCTCGTCAGCGCAATGGAAACCTGTCCGTCGTTCTGCGGGCCGCTCGTCGTCCCTCCCGACGTCTCATTGGCCGTGGTGATCACGGCCGCCGCTCCGGTCGCCGCCGTCGGCGTCACCCCGACATTGAACGTCACCGTCGCCCCATGCGTGCCGCTGTACGCCGCGGTCGACCCGTTGATGTTGAAGCTCGTCGACGTCGACGTCAGCGCCACGCTGCTCCAGTTCTTCACCATCTGGTTCACATCGACGCTGCCCAGCCCCGTCGCCACGTCGTAGCCCGTTCCGGTGTTATACCCAGTCAAAAATCCATTCGTCCCGCAGTTCGGCGAGCCGCTCGCGCACGGTACGGAAATGTTGCCGGTAGTCACGTCGTGAAACACCGTCGCGTACTTCGCCTTCGCCAGCTGGTACAGAATGAAATCCGCCTGCCCCAGCCGGGCGCCTCCCTGCGATTGCGCAACCAGCGCCAGCATCCCCGCAAACGCCGGAGCCGACGCCGATGTTCCCCCCACTCCCAGGAACGATGTACCGTTTTCCAGCACCCCGCCCGAGGTCTGGCAATCGGTGAACGTCTCCAGAGGATCCCCGTCGGTCAGGTTATCGGAGCAAACCAGCCAAAATGCCTGCTTGTGTCCATCGGAGGCGAACAGCGAAACATCCGGCACATCGCGCGCGCCGTCTGCCAGCGTGATCGAATTCTGAAACGCCGGCTTCGTATAAACGCCGCTCACCCCGCCGCTGCCCGCGACGATGTTCGTCTCCCCCAGGCTGTCCGTCGTGGCAACATTGTTCGCGAGCAAGCCGTCAACCGTCGTGCTGTTGTTCCACGGATTCTCCGGAATATACTTTTGCGCTGTCCGGTAATACGGCGCGCTCCCGCTCGTCGTGTCCGTCACGTAGGTCGTAAACGACGAGGGCAACACATCAAAATCCGTCCCGCCCACCGCGGTCACCCACGGTGTCGACGCCATCCCGCTCACCGCCAGCCCGTACTGCGCCACTTCCTCCGTGTCGAAATCGTCGCATCCCGCCGACCCGCCGTCCCCCGCCGAAACCGTCCAGCTGATCCCCTGCGCCGCTGCTTGTTGCGACGTCTCCAGCAAAAACGCGTTCCCCGTCGTCCCCAGCCCCGCTTCGCACTGCCCGAAGCTCATGCTCAGAATGCTCACCGTGTTGTCGTCAATCGCCCGCAGCACCGCGTTGTACAGCCCCGACGCAATGTCGCTGTCCGCCGACGTGTAGAAATACACCTTCGCCTTCGGCGCGATGCCCCCCGAAACTTCCGCGTCCAGCAGCGCTTCCACCCCCGCCCCGTTCAGCCCAGGATCGTCTCCGTCCACGATCACCGTGGGCAGATTCACGTTGCTCGTCGTCTCACCAAGAAACGCGGTCCGGTAATTCTGCACATCGCCAACCGTCAGGTCAGAGACTCCGACAATGCCGATGTTCACGCCCGTGCCATCGTAGGTCGTGCCGCTGGTGTAATTCCCATTCAGGGTCGTATTCGGCGTGTCGTAAATCGTCGCCGCGTCCGCTGGGTCGACGAACAGGAAAGGCTCGCCGCTCCCGTTAAAGAGCGTCAGGTCCGGCTCGATCGTATGCGTCGCCGCGTCCCAGTGCCCGGTCCCGCCCTTAATGAATTCCGGCTTTGGCCGAAAGTCATTCAGCGGCCCCACGCCCGCCACCACCGGCGCCAGCGCGGCGGGAATCTGCGGATCGCTGATGTTCGCATAGTGTGTCGCCCCGCCCACCGCAAACGCATGAATGGAAGTGTGGAACGCGCTCTGCACCTGTCCCATCGTCCCCGAAAACTGAATCATGTTCCGCCCCTGCGGCACCTTCTCGACCTTGAATCCGTTCGCCTGCAGCCAGCCTTCCACCGTCTGCAGATCCGAATCCCCGATTCCGTACGCCGCCCCATATTGCGCAGGCGTCAGCCATTTGTGGAACGACGGCGACGACGGATTCTGCACGTCGGCCAGATATTGGGTGAGCGCCTGTTGCTGTGCCGCGCTCCGCTGGAGCACCAGCAGAATCCGCCCCGTCGCCATCGACGCCGGCGCCACGCCCCGGTCGAAACGCCCCTGCGCCAGAGGATGAACGTTCCCCCGCAGCGCCACCAGATTGGTTTCGTCAATCGGCGCCGTAATCCGATGCACCGGTGTGGGCGCGCTCGCGGTTTGCGATTGAATGGGAAAGCTGATGCTGGCAATGCCAAGCAGGGTGACGCTCAGAGAACGAACCAGACGCATGATGACCTCGGCAGTCAGGGGCTGATCGAGCCCGGAACAGAACGTCGCCGCCCCGTTTGCGGCGGGAACGCTCAAACAAAGAATGAAATTTGATTGCGCCCGAATGGTATCCCGAGACCGGCGTCGCGACAATACCCCAAAATCGCAACGACTCTGAAGGATCAAATCACCATTGATCGCCAGGATCGTCGGCCGTAACAGCAGCTCACGACGCGGCTCGAGATAACCGCCTGTGGCCCGTAGCCCTCCAGGTTAGTTGCCAGTGGGCCTTGAGCTTGTCTTTCGCTCGCTGTTCGCTCGGCGTTGGCTAAAAGTAGTTCTCTAAACGTCTCTCGCTAAACGCTTTCCGCCAACAGCTTCTATCTTTAGACCGCCAGCTCCGCCTCAGCCACCGTCGCCTTCATCGTCAGCAGGCCTTCCACCTTCGTCATCCGGAACAGCTCCAGCACGCGCCCGTTCACGCCGGCCACCACCAGCTTCCGGCCATGCCGCTGGCTCGACACGAAGTAGTTGATGATCGCGCCCATGCCGGCCGAATCCATGTACGGCACCCCGGTCAGATCCAAAATCAGAGCCGGTGGCGGATCGGTGCGCAGCGTGTTTTGAAATTCAAAGAGGCCGCTCAGCGTGAGCGGGCCGGTCAGGCGCAGAATCCGGCATCCCGGAGCCTGCCCAGCGGCGCTTTCGAGCGTCAGCGGTTCGGCGGACATAGCTGAAAATATAAAGGTTGGTTCGATCCGTGACGGTTACAATTCCATGAATTGCTCGGCTCTTCCACTCCGCTGCCACAATCCCCGCCCTTCGTACGTCTATTCTGCAGCTTTGCTTTTTCCCCTCCAGACTGGAGAATACCCTCAGAGTTCGTGCGCCTCCTGTTCTCATCGCTGAGCCGCTTCTCTCCGCTGCTGATCTTCGCAGCGACCCTCGCCGCCGCGCTTCCCACTTCGGCCCAGGACACAACCGCACCCGGCACCGGCTACGCAGTTCGGGGCGCCATCGTGAATGCGGTCAGCGGCCAGCCCGTGGCCCGCGCTCTGGTCGCGCTCGACGAGGACCACGCCATGCTCACCGGCAGCGACGGCGAGTTCTCCTTCGACAACGTGGCCGCCGGTGAGTATTACGTCTCCGTGCAGAAACCTGGCTACTCCGGTTTTGGCGGAAGCGGAGGCATGGGGGCTATGACGATTCGCTACTCCATGGGTGGCCGTCGCGTGCAATCCGCGCCTCCGCGCCGCATTCAGGTTGGCCCTGACATGCCGGCGCTCTCCTTCGCCATCACGCCGCTCGCCATGATCACCGGCCACATCACCCTTTCCACGGCCGACCCGGCCGACGGCATTCAGGTTCAGGTCTATGGCCGCCAATCCCGGAACGGCCACGCTCGCTGGAGCATGGAGGGGCAGACCAGAACCCGCAGCGACGGCTCGTTCCGCATTCCCAATCTAGCCTCCGGCACCTACATCGTCACCACCCAGGCTTCTCTCGACCGGCCACCTTCGGGCAGCAATGATCGAGCCCCGGTCTGGGGTTATCCGGCGCTCTATTATCCCGGCGTCACAGAAATTTCCGGAGCCGGCATGCTCTCGCTCACTGCAGGCCAGCAAGCCGAAGCCGACCTGGTTCTGACTCGCCAACAATTCTTTCCCGTCATTGCCGTGGTGCACAGTCCGTCCGAAACGCCAGCCAATTTTGAAGTCCTCGACAGCGCCGGCCGTCCCACTGGCTTGTCCGCTTCCTGGGATCGGCGAGAAGGCCTGGTCCACGCCAGCGTGCCCAACGGCACATGGACCATGGAGGCGCACGCCTATGGCCGCGCCATGCAATGGGGCAGCACCACCTTTCAGGTCAATGGCGCTCCCGCCAGCTTCGCCATCAGCATCGTGCCCGTTCCGCGCATTCCGGTCATCATCCGCCGTGAGTTTCTCGCCTCTGCTGACAGTTCGCAGCAGCCCGACACGTCGGGTCCCGGCATGAACCTAATTCTCGCGCCTGCCGACGACATCGACCTTGGCCGCGGCGGTGGAGGCGGTTTGAACCATGAAGACGCCGGCGCCAACGAATGGCAGCTCAACATCACCGAGCCCGGCCGCTATTGGGTCGAAGCCCAGCCATTTCCGCCTGCCTACATCAGCTCCATCACCAGCGGCGGCGTCGACCTCGGCAGCAATCCTCTTGTCGTCATTCCCGGCAGCCCGCCGCCCCCCATCGAAGTGACCCTGCGCAACGATGCAGGCGCCATCTCCGGCCAAATCGTCAGCCAGAATCCGAATGAGTCTGCTCCGGGATCGTCCACCGCTCCCGGCGAGCTTCCCCAGTCCTGGATTTACGCGATCCCCCTGTTCTCCACCGCCGCGCGCGTTCCCGAAGGATCGGTCGAGTCCAATGGCCAGTTCAGTATTCCCATGCTCGCTCCCGGTTCGTATCGCGTGGTCGCCTGCGATTCGCAACAGGACATCGACTTTCATTCGCCCGAGGGTCTCGCGGTCTGGGCCGGCAAAGGCCAAACCGTCACCGTCGATCCCGGCGGCACCGCGAGCGTCGAGCTCAACATCCTCCACGTGCCGGCGGCCGCCCAATGACGCGCTTCCCCGCATGCGCTCTTCTCGCTCTCGCCACTCTCGGCTTCTCTCCGCTGGCAATCGCGCAGACCACCATCGTCTTGATAGATGGGATCACTGAGCCCTCCCCACCGCCGCCGCCCATCGCGCAGCCCGATACTCCGCCGGAGAAATCCGCAACCCTGTCAGGCCCTGCAACCTTCAGCATCAGCGGCGCCGTCGTCAGCGCCACTACCGGCACTCCGCTCGATCGCGCTGAGGTTTCGCTCTCCACCTCCGGTCCGCGAGGCTCGCAGCTCGCTGAATCCATCACTACCGAGAACGGCAGCTTTCGCTTCGATCATCTGCAGGCCGGCAAGTACCGGCTGGAAGCCTCGCGCCGCGGCTACATCACCGCCGGTTATCAGGACCACGATGGATTCTTCACCGGCGTCGTCATTGGCCCGAATCTGAACACCGATGGCCTCCGCCTGCAGCTTCTCCCGACCGCGATCATCGGCGGCGTCGTTACCGATGACGCGGGAGAGCCGGTCGGCGGCGCTCAGGTCCATCTCTTCCGCCTGGATCAATACACCGGCGAAGGCAAAATTGGCGCCGCCGGACAGGACACGACCGACGACACCGGAACCTATGAATTTGACCGCCTCAAGGCCGGCACGTACTACGTTGGCGTTTCCGCGGCGCCCTGGTACGCTTTCCATCCAGCTCGCAAAACCGACCCCAGCGGCAACCCTCTGCCCGACGACCAGCAGCCGCACTCGCCGCTTGACGTCGCCTATGCGACGACCTTCTATGAGAACGCCACCGACTCCGCATCGGCCTCAGCCATCGCGCTCAACGCCGGCGATCGCGACGAGGTCGACCTGTCGATGCACGCAGTACCCGCCATTCATATTCAGGTGAACCTCCGCATCGCCGAGCAAGCCTCGAATCGCGGCATCGTCATGCCCACGTTGGCGCAGGAGGTTTTCGGCGAGCCGCAAATGCAGCCCGGCGGCGTTACCTGGACCTCGATCCGCGGCGAGAGTCAACAGGTCGGCGAGTTTGGCGGCATCGCGCCCGGCCACTACCTCCTGCGCCAGTTTGAGCCCATGGGCAGTAGTGACGGGCCGCGCACCGCCGCCGTCGACCTCACCACCAACCAGGTGGTCGACTTTGCCGCTGCGTCCGTCAGCGGGGTCGACGTCTCCGGCAAAGTTGTCATGGCTTCCGGAGCCAAACTGCCCAACCGGACCCTCGTCTCCCTGGTGCCTGCCGACCCTGGCTCCTCGCGCGAATTCGCTGTTGTCGATGCCGACGGCAACTTCGCTCTCCATAATGTTCCGCCAGGACGCTATGACGTGCAGCCCAGCGCAGCCGGAGCGCAGCTTGCTATTGCACTCATGGCCGCCAACGGCGCCGACTCCGAAGGGAGCCACATCACCGTGGCCGGTGACCCCGTCTTGCTCGCCGCCACGCTTGCCTCTGGATCGACCACCGTCACCGGCTTCGCCCAACGCGACGGCAAACCTCTGGGCGGCGCCATGATCCTTCTCGTCCCCCGCGATCCTAACGCCAGCCGCCAGCTCGACCGCCGCGATCAGAGCAACTCCGATGGCAGCTTCTCGCTCGCCGGCGTAATTCCAGGAAGCTACATTCTGGTCGCCATCGAAGACGGCTGGACCCTTGAATGGGAGCGCCCCGAAGTCATCGCACCGTATCTCAGCCGCGGCGTCGCGGTGCGCGTCACGGGACAGAAGAGCCTCAGCCTTCCCACCGCAGTCGAAGTGCAGCCGCGCTGAAGCGCACTGTGCTAATCCACGCGAACCACGATCAGCGAAGCATCGTCCTGCAGCTTGCCCCCGCAGAACTTCGTCACCGCCGTCAGAATCTCCTGCCTCAGCCCCACGGCGCCCAGCGTACGCCCGTTCTGCACCGTGGCAATCAGCCGCTGGTACCCAAACTCCTCGTGTCGCCGGCCCTCGGCCTGCAGAAGCCCGTCGGTCACCAGCAGCAGGCAGTCGCCGGACCGCAGCTGCTTCTCCTGATTCTGGTACAGCCAGTGTGAAAAAATGCCGATCACCCCGCTGAAACCTGCCAGAAGCTCCACACTCCCATCGCTGCGCACCAGCAGCGGCAGGCAGTGCCCCGCGCTTTCGTAGCGCAGTTGCCCATTTCCTCGCTCCAGCACCCCATAGAACATCGTCACGTATCGGGTCTGCGCTCCCGGCCTGCACAGCGCCTGATTCACCTGCGTGCACAACTCCGCCGGAGAAGTCGCCTCCGGCGCGAATTTCCGAACCGCGTCGTGCAACTCGCTCATCAGCATCACCGCGGCCATGCCCTTGCCCGAAACATCGGCGATACAGAGAGCCATCTTGTCGTCGGTCAGGGGGAAGACGTCGAAATAGTCTCCGCTCACCTGCGTCGACGGACGCCACGCGCTCGCAATCTGAAAACCCTCCAGCTGTGCCGTCTCACCCGGCAGCAGCCCCGCCTGGATCGCGCGCGCCTTCTCCTCCTCCGCCTTCCTCGCGCGGCTCGCCGCCAACGGCAGTTTCAGGCCAAGCAGCCTCCGCCGCTCCGCGTCTGATTCGTGGGGCATGATCCTGCCAGCCTACCAGCCGCAGCCTGCCCCCCGGACAAAATATTTGCGTCGTACGGCGGCTTCATCGGCCCCCAACAGAAAAAGGGCGCATCCCCTAAGGAATGCGCCCCTCTCCTAACGCCTCTCGCTCGACGTTCGCTCGCTTTTCGCTGGTTTCTCGCTCGGCGTTTGCTCGCTTTTGACTCGTCCTCGCTCGCTGTTTGCTCGCTTTTGTCTCGCCTCTCGCTCGGCGTTTGCTCGCTTTTCGCTGGTTTCTCGCTCGCCGTTCGCCCGCCTTTGACTCGTCTCTCTCGCGGTTGGCTCGCTTCCAGCTACCGGCCACCGGCTCAGGACGCCTTCTCTTCCCCGCCCTCACCGCTGCTGCCTTCCTTCTCGGCCATCGCCTTCTGCATCTCTTCGCGGCGCTTGGTCCGAGCCTCAGCGCGCTTCTGCCGCTTCTCATCGAGCACCTGCTCTGCATCCACCAGCTCGATGTACACCTTCTCCGCGCCGTCGCCGCGCTGGAATCCCGCGCGAATGATGCGCAGATAGCCGCCGTTGCGATCGCCATACCGCGGCGCAACCGTGTCGAACAGCCGCGTCACCGCTTCGCCCGTCTGCAAATAGGCCAGCGCCTGACGCCGCGAGTGCAAATCGCCCTTCTTGCCCAGCGTGATCAGTTTCTCCACGTGCGGCCGCGCGGCTTTCGCTTTCGCCACGGTGGTCTGCACGCGATCCTCCAGAAGTATCGACGTCACCAGATTGCGCAGCAGCGCCCGCCGATGGCTCGGGTTCCGTCCCAGTTTGTATCCTGCATTGCGATGACGCATCGTAGTCTCTTTCGTCAGTGATCAGTCCTCAGTTCCCAGTGATCAGCTTCAGGAGATTTGCGGCTCACTGATCACTGATCACTGTTCACTGATCTCGTTCTCGCTCTTGGCTACCGGCTACAGGCTACCGGCTGCCTCTAGAAGTTCTCCGTTTCGGGCTGGATCGGCAGATCCGAATCCAGTCCTTCTTCGTCGTCGTCGTCGTAGCGGCTGTAGCTGGCGGCAAGCTGCGCGGCCGGCAATACACTCGTCGGTCCCGGCACCGCATTGCCCTGCTCGTCAATCCGCATACCCAGCGACAACCCCATCTGCGCGAGGATTTCCTTAATTTCATTCAGCGACTTCCGCCCGAAATTCTTCGTCTTCAGCATCTCGGCTTCGGTCTTCTGCACCAGCTCGCCGATGGTCTGAATATTCGCGTTCTTCAGGCAGTTGTAACTCCGCACGCTCAGCTCCAGCTCTTCCACCGAGCGATTCAGGTTCTCGTTCTTCAGCTGAACCCGTCCCTCTTCGGCCAGCCCTTCCGCTTCGATCTCTTCCTCGAAGTTGATGAAGATGCTCATGTGGTCCTTGAGCAGCTTCGCCGCGAGGCCGATCGAGTCCGCCGGCAGTACCGAGCCGTTGGTCCAGACTTCGAGCGTCAGCTTGTCATAGTCCGTGATTTGTCCCAGACGCGCCGCATCCACCGTGAAGTTCACCTTGCGCACCGGCGAGTGCACCGAGTCCACGGGAATGAAGCCGATGCCCAGATCGGAATCGAAGTTCTTGTCGGCGGAGACATACCCGCGGCCGCGCTTCAGCCGCATCTCCATGCTCAGCCGCCCGCCTTCGCTGACGGTGGCGATATAGACATCCTTGTCGAGAATTTCCACGTCCCCGTCGGCTTCGATCATCCCGGCGGTCACCACTCCCGGCTGTTCGGCATTCAGATAAAGGGCTTTCGGCCCGTCTCCATTCAGCTTGAACGGAATCTGCTTCAGGTTCAGCAGAATGTCGGTCGCATCTTCCACCACGCCCGCGATCGACTGGAATTCGTGCAGAACTCCCTCGATACGAACCGCAGTGACCGCAGCGCCTTCAATCGAGGACAGCAGCGTCCGCCGCAAAGCGTTGCCAACCGTTGTGCCGAATCCGCGCTCGAACGGCTGCGCGCTGAATTTGCCGTATTTCTCGGTGAGCGTCTCCGTGTCCACTGCCAGACGCTTGGGTTTTTGAAATCCTCTCCAAAGCATATCGATATCTCCGCACAGCGAGCGCCGCGATGCATTTTGCAGCGGCTGTGCCGTTTCACTCCGTGATTGATTTCCGCCTCGCGGCGTCCTGCTTGCTCCCGGCTCGCTTTATGCTCGCTTCTCGCTCGCTGTTGGCTCGCCGTTCGCTGCCTTACTTGCTGTACAACTCCACAATCAGCTGCTCGTTCACCGGCAGGTTGATGTCTTCCCTCTTCGGCAACGACAGCACCTTGCCGCTCAGGGCGTTCGGATCGATGCTCAGCCACGTTGGCGCCGGCTGATGGCTCGCGAACTCCCGCGCACCTTCCACCAGCGTTAGCTTGGTGCTGTTAGGCCGAATCTTGATCTCGTCCCCCACGCCCACCTGGAACGATGGGATGTTCACCTTGCGCCCATTCACTTCCACGTGTCCATGGCGTACCAACTGCCGCGCCTGGCGCCGCGAGCTGGCGAAACCCAGCCGGAAGGTCACGTTGTCCAGTCGCCGCTCCAGTTGCTGCAACAGCAGCTCGCCGGTCACGCCAGGCGTGCGCGCTGCCTTCTCGTAGTACTGGCGGAACTGCCCTTCAAGGGTAAAGTAAATCCGGCGCGCCTTCTGCTTCTCGCGCAGCTGCAGGCCGTAGCCCACAATCTTCGCCTTGCGATCGCGGCCATGCTGGCCTGGGGCAAAATTGCGCTTCTCGATCGGGCACTTGTCCGTGAAACACTTCGCGCCCTTCAGGAACAACTTCATGCCCTCTCGCCGGCACAACCGGCAGACGGGCCCCGTATAACGTGCCAATGCAATTCTCCTTAATTCAGAGGCCGACCGGTTTACGGATCAAATCCTTCGTCCCGGTCCATCTACTATTAGTGTAACCCAGCGTACCGCGGGTGGCGTTTAGCGGTTAGAAAACGCCCGGCTCAAAGCCCTATCCGCTGAACGCTGTCCGCTATACGCTGCTTTTCTAAACCCTTCTTCTCTTCGGCGGCCGGCACCCGTTGTGCGGAATCGGCGTAACGTCCCGAATCGACCGCACGTCGATCCCCGCCGCCGCCAGTGCCCGCACTGCGGATTCACGCCCCGAACCCGGCCCGCTCACCCGCACATCCACCGAGCGGACGCCGTGATCGCGCGCCATATTCGCCGCGTTCATCGCCGCCTGCTGCGCCGCGAACGGCGTGCCCTTACGCGACCCGCGGAAGCCCAGCGAACCCGAGCTTTTCCACGACAGCGTGTTGCCCTGCTGGTCCGTGATCGTCACAATCGTATTGTTGAACGACGCCTGAATGTGCACCAGGCCGAACGGCACATTCTTCCGCTCGCGCTTCTTGAACTTCTTGTTCCGCGCGGCTTTGCCCGTTGCTGTCTTTGCCGGTTTCTGGTCCGCCATTAGGTCTTCGCGCTCGCTTTCTTCTTGTTGGCCACTGTGCCCTTACGCGGTCCCTTGCGGGTGCGGGCATTGGTGTGGGTGCGCTGGCCGCGTACCGGAAGCCCGCGACGATGCCGCTGCCCCCGATACGACTGGATGTCCACCAGCCGCTTGATGTGCATGGTGGTGTCCTTGCGGAGATCGCCTTCCACATCGCCCTGCTCTTCGATCACCTGGCGAATCCGATTGACCTCGTCCTCGCCCAGATCCTGAATCTTCTTGAACGGATCGACTTTCGCGATGCCCAGAATCTTCAGCGCCCGCGGATTGCCGATCCCGTAAATGTACGTCAGCCCGATCCTTGCCTGCTTGTTGCGGGGAAGATCGACGCCTGCAATACGTGCCATACGGTGTCCTTCATGGTGCCCGGGAAAAATCCCGAAGCGGTTATTCCGGCCGAATCTCGTGCCGGAGTTGTAAGAGCCTGAGTGCAACAACCTCGGGGTTCTTCGCAAGCCTTACCTTCGGCTAACTCGCCCCAGCTTCCGCGACCTGCTCAAGGAAGCTAAACTCTTTCGATAAAGCTTTTCTGAGCCCGGTGCCCTGTGCCCGGAGCCCTGCCTTTACCCCTGCCGCTGCTTGTGTTTCGAATTCACGCAGATCACCCGCACCACTCCCCGGCGATGGATGACCTTGCACTTATCGCATATCTTCTTAACCGACGCCCGAACCTTCATTGACTCCCAACCATCCCGCATCAGCTTTCAGTCCGCAGCGCCTTTGTCTTTCTGAACGCTGTACGCTGTACGCTGAACGCTGTTATTTGTATCTGTACACAATCCGTCCGCGATTCAAATCGTACGGACTCAACTCCACCGCCACCCGGTCGCCCGGAAGAATGCGGATGAAGTTCTTCCTCATGCGCCCGGAGACGTGAGCGAGCACTTCGTGCCCGCCGCTGCTCTCGAGCTTCACCTTAAACATCGCATTGGGCAACGTCTCGAGCACCGTTGCCATTACTTCAATCGCGTCTTCTTTCGACAATCGCTATCCTTAACTGCGGTTTTTCCCGGCCTCTGCCCCGTCTCGACCCGAACCCCTCAGCCGAGCTACTGCCGCTTCCACTTCTGCTGCCACAGCGCTGACCGGCTTGCTGCCGTCTACTGCCGCAAACCGCCCCTGAGCACGGTAATGCTCCACCACCGGAGCCGTCTGCGAATCGTAAGTCCGCATCCGCTCCCTGAAAACTTCCTCAGTATCGTCTGAGCGCCGCGTCAGCGCTGTGCCGTCCCGGTCGCACTTCTCATCGACCTTCGGCGGCTGCAGGTAGATGTTGTAAATCGTGCCGCAGACTGGGCAGATGCGCCGCCCGGTAATACGCCGCAGTAATTCATTGTAGCCGACCTGAATGCTCACGGCAATCACCGGAAAGGCTCCGGAAGCCACCCCCACATGCTCATCCAGCCACTTCGCCTGCCCCAGCGTCCGCGGATACCCGTCGAGAATATAGCCATTCCCCGTGTCCGGCTCCTTCAGCCGCTCGGCGACCATCTCATTCACCAGGTCATCCGGAACCAGCTTGCCCTCGTCCATGATCTGCTTCGCCTTCACCCCCAGCGGCGTTCCATGAGCGCGGTTCTCGCGCAGCAGATCGCCGGTAGATATCTGAGGAATTCCCCATTTCGCCGCCAGATCCTTCGCCTGGGTTCCCTTGCCGGCGCCGGGCGCGCCCAGTAACAAAATCGGCCCCGGCTTTCCCTTTAACGTTCCACTTACGCTCACGTGCGCATCCGCAACTGCCGCTGTCATTACCAGGCCCGCCTTCCACGAACTCTCCCGCTCTTGGGAGAAAATCCTTCATAGTGCCGCATGATCAGCTGCGACTCCACCTGGTTCACGGTATCCATCGCTACCCCCACCACGATCAACAGCGATGTGCCGCCAAAATAGAAATTAAAACCAAGCCCATTGGTCACCCATAGCGGCATGGATTCAAAGAACCGCCCCACCAGCCAAAGATGGTTCAGGTGAATGCCGCTGATCAGCAGCTGCGGGATGATCGCCACCACGATCAGATAAAGCGCGCCCACGAACGTGATCCGCGTCAGAATCTCGTTGACATAGTCTGAAGTTCGCCGCCCCGGCCTGATTCCCGGAATAAATCCGCCGTACTTACGCATGTTATCGGCGATATCGTCCGGCCGGAATACGATCGAGATATAGAAATACGCGAAGAACACAATCGCGATCATGTACAGTAACTCGTACGCCGGCTCGCCTGCCCGCAGCGCATCGAACGTCCGCGAAAGCCACGCGCTGTTCTTCACGAACGCCGCCTGCCCAAACAACATCGGCGCCGACAGAACCGAAGCCGCAAAGATAATCGGCATCACGCCGCCTGAGTTTACCTTCAGCGGCAGGTGCGTAGACTGCCCGCCCATCAGCCGCCGTCCCACGATCCGCTTGGCGTACTGCACCGGAATGCGCCGCTCGCTGCGCTCCACGAACACAATGAAGGCCACAATGGCCACCATCGCGACCACCAGCAGGATCAGCGCCGGAACCGTGAACACTCCAAACCGCTGCGATCGCGCCGTGCTGATCAGGTCGGCGATGCCCCGCGGCAGGCCCACCACGATGCCCGCAAAAATCAGCAGGCTCATCCCGTTCCCGATGCCCCGTTCCGTGATCTGCTCGCCCAGCCACATGATGAACGTCGTTCCCGCGGTCAGCGTGATCACCGTCATCGCCACGAAACCGAATCCCGGATCCAGCACCAGATTCCCCGACGAGCTGCGCAGCGCAATCGCAATCGCCGCCGACTGGATCACTCCCAGACCCACCGTGACGTACCGGGTCCACTGTGTGATCTTCCGCCGCCCTATCTCGCCCTCTTTTTGCAGCTTGGCCAGCGGCTCATACACCACCGTCAACAACTGGAAGATGATCGACGCCGTGATGTAGGGCATAATGCCCAGCGCAAACACCGTCAGCCGCCGCAGATTGCCGCCGCTGAACAGGTCCACCAGCCCCAGCGAGGACCCAGCCTGATTGTTGAAGAAATTTTCCAGCGCCGCCACGTTCACGCCCGGCGTAGTAATGTGCGCGCCCAGCCGGTACACCGCCAGGATGCCCATCGTAAACAGGACACGCCTGCGCAGGTCGGGGACACGGAAAATATTCAGGAACTTCTCAAGCATGGGTCGGTGCTCTCATCATAAGCTTTTTCGCCTGGGGCTCGCTTTCGCTCGCCTTTGGCTAATTGCTTCTCGCTGTCTTCTTAGCCAGTTTGCCCGCGGGCTTCGCCGTCACGTCTCCGCCCAGCACAATCGCCTTGCCCCCCGCCTTTTCAATCTTCTCCTGCGCGGACTTCGAGAACTTATGCGCATGCACGGTCACCGCGACCTTCAGTTCCCCATCGCCCAGAATCTTGATCAGCCCGTTCCGCTTCTTCACCAGTCCCAGCTCGGTGAATTTCTCCAGCGTCAGTTCCTTCTCGCCCAGCTCCGCCAGACGATCGAGATTCACCACCGTGTACTCGGTGCGGAAAATGTTCGTGAAGCCGCGCTTCGGCAAACGCCGATGCAGCGGCATCTGGCCGCCTTCAAAGCCCCGCATCAGGCTCGATCCCGACCGCGATCCCTGCCCCTTGTGCCCGCGTCCGGAAGTCTTGCCCGTCCCGGAGCCCATGCCGCGCCCGATGCGCTTCTTGTTCCGATTCGCCTTCTTCGGCGCTCGCAGATTCGATAAATTCATTTCTGTCCTCGCTCAACGCCGGTCCGGAATCGCACCGCCCGACTCGCTTGATGTCGTTACTACCGTTGCTGATCACTAACCGCTTTCCAGCTAACCGCTCTCTGGCTGACCGGTTTTTCGCTAACCGCTCTTTAGCTGATAATCCTCACCAGATGCGGAACCGTCCTCACCATCCCCCGAATCGACGGCGTGTCTTCCCGCACCACAACCTGGTTCAGCCGCGTGAAGCCCAGCCCTTTGATCACCCGCTTGTGCTTCACCGGCGCCTGGATCATCGAGCGGAAATACTGAATCTGGATCGTCGCCTTCGCCGCCGCTTTCGCCGGAGCCTTCCCCTCATGAGCGGCCTTCGCCGCCGCTGGAGCCTTCGTGGTCTTCGCTGCCTTCGTCTCCGCCATCACTGGATCTCCTGCACCTGCTTGCCGCGCATCGCCGCCACTTCGTTGCGATCGCGCAGCTGCACCAGCGCATCGAACGTCGCTTTGACCACGTTGTGCGGGTTCGCCGTGCCCAGGCTCTTGGTCAGCACATTCTGTACGCCCGCTGAAGTCATCACCGCGCGCACCGCGCCGCCGGCAATCACCCCCGTGCCTTCAGGAGCCGGCTTCAGCAACACCTGCCCTGACCCGTACCGCCCCAGCACCTGATGCGGAATACTCGTCTGCGTCAGGTTCACGTGGACCAGGTTCTTCTTTGCCGCCTCAATCCCCTTGCGGATCGCCTGCGGAACCTCGCGCGCTTTGCCCGAGCCGTAGCCAACCACTCCGGCGCCCGGATCGCCCACCACCACCAGCGCGGCAAACGACATGTTCTTGCCGCCCTTCACCACCTTGGTCACGCGGTTGATTGATACCACCTGATCCTTCAGGTTGTACTGCCCGGAATCCAGCTTCTTTTTTAAGATCGCCATTCGCTTCCCTTCAATCCCTATTCCCTGCCCTTAAAACTCCAGCCCCGCTTCGCGCGCCGCATCCGCCAGCGCCTTGATCCGTCCGTGATACAAATACCCGCCGCGATCGAAGACCACCTTCTTAATTCCCTTTTCCTTCGCGCGCTCGGCAATCTGCTTCCCGATTTCCTTCGCCGCCGCCACATTGCCGCCCGTCTTCGCCTTCGCCGCTACCGTCGAGGCTGAGACGATCGTCACACCCTGCGAATCGTCGATCACCTGCGCATAGATGTGGTTCAGCGACCGATAAACATTCAGCCGCGGCCGCTCCGTCGTCCCCACCATCTTGCGGCGGATCCGCGTATGCACCCGCTGCCGTATCGCGTTTCTTTTCCTTAGCGGAATCATTCCTTCTTCTTCCTTCCTAAAAGCGAAGCCGCATCGCAGCCTCGTTCGGTTTGCTACCGGCTACCGGCTATTTAGCGCCCGTCTTACCCACCTTCTTCTTCAGCCGCTCATCGGAGTAACGCACGCCCTTGTTCTTATAAGGATCGGGCTTCCGCAGCGACCGCATATCCGCTGCCACTTGTCCTACCTTCTGCCGATCGATGCCGCTGATCGTCACCTTCGTCTGCTTCGGATCGATCGCCGCCGTGATCCCCGTGGGCAGCGGAAACTCAATGGGGTGCGAATACCCCAGCGTGAACACCACCGTGTTCTTGCCCTTCAGCTCTGCGCGATAGCCGATGCCGACAATGTCCAGATCCTTCGTCCAGCCTTTGGTCACGCCATCCACCGCGTTCGCAATCAGCGCCCGCGTCAGCCCGTGAATCGCCGCCTGCGCATCGTTTTCCCGCACCGCGTGCACGTGACCGTCTTTCGTTTCCAGCTTGATGCCCGCCGGAATCACCTGCTCCATCTTCCCCTTTGGCCCTTCCACAGTCACAACGCTGCCCTCGACGGAGTACTTCACTCCCTGCGGCAAGCCGATCGGTTTGTTCCCTATCCGTGACATCTCAATCCCTCTGTGGCTTGCGAGTCCCGGCGTCGCCTGCGCTCTGCCGTTCCACTGCAGCCCTCAGCGAGCCTCGCTCGCCTTACTACCAATCTCAACCCAGGCCATCGGCCTGGCCACCACTGTCTGCGCCCTCATCGATCCGCGCGCGAAGCGCGCCTCCCGCTGGACGAGCAGTCCTCACCAGATCTCGCACAACACTTCGCCGCCCACGCCCTCGCGCCGTGCCTGGCGTCCGGTCATCACGCCCTTCGGCGTCGTCATGATGCTGATCCCCAGCCCGCCCTGCACCCGGCGAATCTCACCCCGGCCAATGTAGACGCGGCAACCCGGGCGCGATACGCGCTCGAGGTCGCGAATCGCGGCTTCGTTGTTCGCCCCGTACTTCAGGTACACCCGCAGCACCGCGCGCCCATTCTCTTCCGTCGTCTTGAAGTTCGAGATGTAACCCTCTTCCTTCAAAATGCGGGCGATCTCCGCCTTCAGTTTCGAAGCCGGAACATCCAGCTTCTGATGACGCGCGCGAATCGAATTGCGAATCCGCGTTAGAAAATCCGCTACCGGATCGGTCAAACTCATCGTTTCTCCTTCATTCCCCGTTCGCTCCGCCTATCCTGCTCAACCAGCGGAGAACCAGCGGGAATGCTTCTTCTTCCTCTGACCTTCAGCCTCGCAGCCTCAGATCGAACCTGTTGTTGCGCCCGAAGGGCGCGTCCGCCTGGACGGCTAGTCCTCACCAGGAGGACTTCACCACGCCAGGAATTTCACCCTTCAGCGCCAGCCCTCGAAAACACAGCCGGCATACGCCAAACTTTCTCAGGAACGCCCGCGGCCTTCCGCACAGCTGGCAGCGGTTATGCTGCCGGCTTTTGAACTTCGGCTTCCTCGCATCTTTTACTCTCTTTGCTGTCGTTGCCATCTCTCGTAATCTCCCCTTACGCTGCCGTCCGGAACGGCATCCCGAACTGCCGCAGCAGCGCGCGCGCCGAGTTATCGTCCAGGGCCGACGTCACAATCGTGATGTTCATGCCCTTCAGCTTCTCTACCTTCGCGTAATCGATCTCCGGAAAGATCAGCTGGTCGCGAATGCCCAGCGTGTAATTCCCGCGCCCGTCAAAGCTCTTCGTCGATACCCCACGAAAATCGCGCACCCGCGGCAGCGCCACGGAAATCAGTCGGTCCAGAAATTCGTACATCGTGTCGCCGCGCAGCGTCACCATCGCGCCGATGGGCATGTTCTCGCGCACCTTGAACGCCGCAATCGATTTCTTCGCCCGCGTGGTCACCGGCTTCTGCCCCGCAATCGCCGCCAGATCGCCGGCCAGCGGGTCCAGCATCTTCGAGTTCTGCGTCGCCTCGCCCAGCCCCATGTTCAGCACGATCTTTTCCAGCCGCGGCACCGCCATCGGATTCTCCAGACCCAGTTCCTTCTGGAGCGCGCCCTTGATTTCCTTGTGATACTTCTCTTTCAGTCTCGCTGCCATTTCCTTTTCTCTTCTCTCTTCTCCGCTCTCGGATTGGCCTCTCGCCGTCTACCGTTTCGGAGCATCCTGTCCGCTTTTTGCTCGCCTTTTACTCAGTTCATGCTCGCCGTCCAGCTCGCACTAACTACTTCTTGCGGGCCTCAATCGTTCCCCCGCACTTCTTACAAGTCCTCACCTTCGCATCACCTTCGAACTTATGCGCCACCCGCGTCGGCTGATTGCAGCTCGGGCATACCAGCATCACATTCGACCGCGGGATCGATGCTTCCTGTTCCGCAATGCCGCCCTTGGTCCGGCGCTGCGCATTCTCCTTCAGGTGCTTCTTCACCACGTGCACGTGCTCCACCAGCAGCCGCCCCGTGTCGGGATACACCCGCAGCACCCGGCCCTTTTTGTCCCGGTCGCTGCCCGAGATCACCTGCACCGTGTCGTTTCTCAAAATGTCCATACTCGCCATAACTCGCTATCCTCTGCGTTGCCTTCCGTCTTCGCTAACCGGCCCTTCGCCAACCGCTCTTCAGCTAACCGCTCCTTAGCCCCGTTCTGCGCTACCGGCTACCCGCTACCGGCTGCCTTGCTCCTGAAGTTCAAAGAACTTCAGGAGCAAGGCTCACAATTTTCAGAAACTTCTTCTCGCGTAACTCCCGCGCAACCGGCCCGAACACGCGCGTTCCCACCGGCTCGCCGCCATCATTGATCAATACAGCCGCATTGGTGTCGAAGCGAATGTAGGTCCCGTCGCGCCGCCGCGTTTCCTTGCGCGTGCGAACCACCACCGCCTTCACGACCTTGCCCTTCTTCACTTGCCCATCCGGCGAAGCTTCTTTCACGGCCGCCGTAATTACATCGCCCAACCCGGCCTTCGATCCGCTCGACCCACCCAGAGGCAGAATCATCTGCAGCTTGCGCGCGCCGGAGTTATCGGCGACCTCGAGCATCGTTCTCATCTGCACTGCCATAGCATTTTCTCCTTCTCGCCGTCGCGGTCCTTACTTTCCTGCCGCGATCTCAACCCACAACGCACCACTTACTCGGCCGCGATCCCCGCCGCCACTTCTGCTTCTTCCACCTGTGCCAGCGCCGAGCGCCGCACGATCTCTTCCAGATTCCACCGCTTCAGCTTGCTTAGCGGCCGTGTCTCCCGGATGCGCACCACATCGCCCACCCGCGCCGTGTTCTGCTCGTCGTGCGCGTAAAACTTGCGCGTTGACCGCACAATGCGCTTGTACTTTGCGTGCGCCTTGCGCATCTCCACTTCCACCACGATGGTCTTCTGCATCTTGGTCGAGACCACCGAACCCACCTTCTCGTTGCGGCGCGATTCTTTCTTTGGTTCCGCCGCGCCTGCCTTTGCCGTGTTGCTCGCTGTTGCGCTCATCGTCTAACCCTTCTTCACGCTGGTGGATCTCGACGCCGCCTTCTTGCTCGACGAGGGCTTCGCCACCGACTTCCGCGCCGCCGCCGTCCTGCCGCTGCTCTTGTGCGCAGGTGCCGCGCTCTTCGCCGCCTTCTTCTTCGCCGGTTTCGCAGCCTTCGCCTTCACCGCTTTCGCCGGCTCGCTCGCTTCCTGCTCCTCAGCCGCCGCAACATGCGCCGTGTGCTTGCTCGCCACCGTGGTGTGAATCCCCAGCTCGCGCTCCCGCTCGATGGTGTTGATGCGGGCCACATCTTTCCTCAGCTCGCGCAGCTTCTTCACGCCCTCCGTCTGCCCGAGCTTCATCTGAAAACGAAGCCGGAACAAGGCCTCCGCCGCTTTCCGCCCTTCCAGCGCCAGCTCGTCGTCGTTCAGGTTGCGTATCTTTTCCACTTCCATTGTTGCTCTTCTCTCCGGCCGAACCCAGATCCAGGGTCCCACCCGCATCTCAATTTCCGCTAACTTTTCGATCCCTGCCAATTACTTCACCGCCACCGTAACTTTTGCGTCGTGCCGTTGCACAAACTTGGTCTTCAGCGGCAGCTTGTGCGACGCCAGGCGCATCGCCTCTGCCGCCATATCCCGGCTCACGCCTTCCATCTCGAACAGGATCCGCCCCGGACGAACCACCGCCACCCAGTGATCGGGCGCGCCCTTGCCTTTGCCCATACGGGTTTCAGCCGGCTTCTTGGTCACCGGTTTGTCCGGAAACAAGCGCAGCCAGATCTTGCCGCCGCGCTTGATGAAACGCGTCATCGCCACGCGGCTGGCTTCGATTTGCCGATCGGTGATGTAGCCGCACTCCATCACTTTCAGCCCGAAGTCGCCAAACGACAGCTCGCTCCCGCGCCACGCCTTGCCCCGCATGCGCCCGCGCTGCTGTTTCCGGTACTTCACTTTCTTTGGCATCAACATATCGAGTTCCTATCCCTGTAACCTGTAACCTATAACCTATAACCTATAACGTGTTCCTAGAACACAGACGATCCCACCGCAGCCTGTGGTTCGCGCCGCTTCTGCTGATAGATATCGCCGCGATAAATCCACGTCTTCACGCCGATGATGCCGTAGGTGGTGTGCGCCTCGGCAAATCCGTAATCGATATCCGCCCGCAGCGTGTGCAGCGGCAGCCGCCCCTGCAGATACCACTCCGACCGCGCGATTTCGTTGCCGTTCAGCCGCCCCGAGACCCGCACCTTAATACCCTTGCACCCGAAACGCAGCGCCGAATCCACGGCCTTGCGCATCGCCCGCCGGAAGCCCACGCGCTTTTCCAGCTGCAGTGCGATGTTCTCCGCCACCAGCTGCGCGTCCAGCTCCGGCTTGTTCACTTCGAGAATGTCGATGAACACGTCGCGGTTCGTCCGCTTCTGCAGTTCGCCCTTCAGCTTCTCGATCTCCGCGCCCTTGCGCCCGATCACGATCCCTGGCCGCGCCGTGCGGATCATCAGACGCAGCTTGTTCCCCGGCCGCTCCACTTCCACCGAGCTCACGCCCGCCGCCTTCAGCTTCTCCTTCAGCTCCCGCTTCAGGTGAACGTCCTCGATCAGCAGCCGGCTGTAGTCTTTCCCCGAAAACCAGCGTGAGCGCCACGGCTTGTTGATTCCGACCCGGAATCCGTACGGATGGACTTTTTGTCCCATAAATTTCCTAACCCTCTCCACTCTCCAGGCTTCCGAACTTCGTGCCCCTCAAGGCCCGCTTACGGCTCGCTTTTCGCTCGCCTTAGACTCGCCGTTCGCTCGCCCTTACTTCTTCTTCGCGGACTTTTTCGCCGCCTTCTTCGCCGGCTTGTGCGCAGCTACATGCTTCGCCGGTTTGTGCCCCGCCTTCTTTGCCGGAGCCTTCCTCCCTGCTGTCTTCTTCGCGGCCTGCTTTGGCTCAGCGGCCGTCTCCTCGTCCACGCGATGCACCAGCCCCTCGGCCTGCGCCCGCTCCGCCACCGCAATCGCGATGTGCGAGAGCCGCCGCTGATACCGGTACGCTCTGCCCATGGGCGCCGGCCGGATCCGCTTCATACGGGGTCCATCATTGGCCACCGCCGACTTCACGTACAGGTTGTCGAGGTCCACATCGAGGCCCTGCTCCTGACTCAGGTGGTTCGCATTCTGCAGTGCCGAACGCAGCACTTTCTCGACCAGCGGAGCTACCGCCTTCTTCGTGAAAGCGACCGTGTTCAGCGCCTCTTCCACGCCCCGGCCCTTGATCAGATCGAGCACCAGCCGCGCCTTCTGCGGCGATACCCGCTGAAATCGCGCTTCAGCCCGAAATTCTCGTGTTGCTGTTTCCATCTCTTACTCCAAACCTTTCCAACTTCTCCCGCTAATGCCGCTCGGTCGCTTTTGGCTCGTTTTTCGCTCGCCGTTCGCTCGCCTCTCGCCGCCCTACCTCGGCTTCGCCACCGTCTCCGTGCTCGCAGCTTTCATCGAATGCCCTTTGAACTGCCGCGTCGCCGCGAACTCGCCGAGTTTGTGCCCCACCATGTTTTCCGTCACATATACCGGCACAAATTTCTTGCCGTTGTGCACCGCAATCGTGTGCCCGATCATCTCGGGGTGAATCGTCGAGCGCCGCGACCACGTGCGAACCACCTTCTTATCGTTCGCGCGGTTCATCGTCTCGATCTTCACCATCAGGTGCCCATCCACAAATGCGCCCTTTTTCGTCGACCTTGCCATCAGTAATCCTCTTCGGTTGTTACTTCTCGCTAACCGCTCTTCGCTCGCTTCTTACTCGCTTTTTTACTCGTTTTTCGCTCGCCTTCAGCTGGCTTTTGGCTCGCCTCTCGCTAAACGCTTTTCGCTAAAAGTCTCTCGCTAACAGTTTTTTGCTAACAGCTTTTTTGCTGCCCTACTTGCTTCTCCGCGACACAATAAACGCATCGGTCCGCTTGTTGTTTCTCGTCTTGTACCCGCGCGTCGGCTGCCCCCACGGCGTTACAGGATGCCGCCCGCCGGAAGTCTTCCCCTCGCCGCCGCCGTGCGGATGATCGACCGGGTTCATGGTCACGCCGCGGTTGGTCGGGCGAATCCCCAGCCACCGATTGCGTCCCGCCTTGCCGATCGAAACATTTTCGTGATCCGTGTTGCCTACCTGTCCAATCGTTGCCATGCAGTCGATCAGCACCCGCCGCGTTTCGCCCGAAGGCAGCTTCAGCAGCGCATAATCGCCTTCCTTCGCCACCAGCTGCGCGCTCGCGCCCGCCGACCGCACCATCTGCGCGCCCTTGCCCGGCCGCAGCTCCACGTTGTGGACGGTCGTGCCGGCCGGAATATTCTTCAGCGGCAGCGCGTTCCCCACCAGAATGTCCGCCTCCGGCCCGCTCATGATCTTCTGCCCGACCTTCAGCCCCACCGGCTGCAGGATGTACCGCTTCTCGCCGTCCGCGTAACTGATCAGCGCAATCCGCGACGAGCGCCCTGGATCGTACTCGATCGTCGCCACGGTTCCCGAAACGCCGTACTTCTCGCGCTTGAAATCGATCAGCCGCATCTTCTGCTTGTGCCCGCCGCCATGATGGCGAATCGTCATGTCGCCGGAGTTCCGCCGCCCGCCGGTCCGCAGCTTGTTCGTCACCAGTGGCTTGTACGGCTTGTCCGTCGTGATCTCATCCCGCACCAGCGTCGTCTGAAACCGCAGCGTCGGTGTAATCGGTCTGTATGTCTTAATCGGCATCTTCTTTTCTCTCTGCCCTACTGCCTGTTCCCGGCTACCGGCTACAGGCTACCGGCTGCTTCTACAGGTTATTCACGTAATCCGGCATCTTCTCGCCTGCCTTCAGCCGCACATAGGCTTTCTTCCAGTCGGCGCGATAACCGGCGAACTTACCCCGGCGCCGTTCCTTGCCCACCATATTCGCGGTGCGCACCGCGCGCACCTTCACCTTGAATAGCGCTTCCACCGCCTGCTTCACCTGCGTCTTCGAAGCCTTCGCGTCCACTTCGAACACCAGCGTGCTTTCCGTTTCCTTCGCCGCCAGAGCCTTCTCGGTGATCATCGCCCGGCGAATTACGGTATAGGTCGTCGCCATTACGCCACCGCCTTTCTGCCCTTCGGCAGCGACTTCATCAGCGACTCCTGCAGTTTCTCCAGCGCCGGCCGAGAAAAAATCACCCGCTCCGAGCGCAGCAGATCATAAGGATGGACCTCGCTGTTCAGCATCAGCTCCACGCCCTCAAGATTGCGCGCGCCCAGCAGCAGATTCCGCCCCAGGCTCGCGCCGTTCTCCACCAGCAGCGCCGTCCTGTTCGCTTCCAGCTTGTCGAGCGCGGCACGATACAGCTTCGACTTCGGCTCCTTCGCTTCCAGTGACTCGACCACCGTCAGCTTTCCATCCGCCAGCTTCGTCGCCAGCGCCGAGCGCAGCGCCCCCAGCAGCTTCTTGCGCGGAAATGCGTACTCATGCGAATGCGGAACCGGCCCGTGCACCGTGCCGCCATGCCGCCACAGCGGCGACCGGATCGATCCGATGCGCGCTCGCCCCGTGCCCTTCTGCTTCCACAGTTTCTTGCCCGACCCGGCGACCAGCTTGCGGTTCTTCGTCGCGGCCGTGCCCTGGCGCAGCGCGGCGCGGTAGTGCTTCACCGCTTCCCACAGCAGAGCCTCGTTCACCTGCCCGAAGACCTCATCGGCCAGCTCCAGCGAGCCGACCTTCTTGCCTCCGAGATCCACTACGTCAATCTTTGCCATCGCCTTGTATCTTTCTGCTGCTAACTCTCTAACCGCTTCTAACTCGCTTCTCGCTCGTTTTTCGCTCGCAGTTAGCTCGTCTTTAGCTCGCTTTTCGCTGCCTTACGCCTTCTTCTTCCCCGCAGCCTTCTTTGAAGCCTTCAGCGGATCCACCGTACCCGAACCCGCAAATCCACGGCGCTCGCGCGGCGGAGCCTTCGCCCTGGTGATCACCACATAGCCATCTCGCGGACCCGGCACCGCGCCCTCCACCATGATCAGGTTCTCCTCCAGATCGATCCCGCGAATCCGCAGATTCCGGACCGTCACCCGATCCACGCCCATGTGTCCCGGCATTCTCTGCCCCGGAAACACGCGCGACGGAAACGACGACGCTCCAATCGAGCCCTGCACCTGGAACATGTGTCCGTGCGACTTCGGACCGCCTCCGAAATGATGCCGCCGCACCACCCCTGCAAATCCGCGTCCCTTGCTCGTCCCCGTCACATCGACATACTTATCGTCCGAGAAAATATCCACCAGCACGCGATCCCCGGCCTTCACGCCGTCCGTTGCGGCCTCACCCTCAGCCGCCGCCTTCGCGCTCTCAATCGCGACTTCCTTCTCAAACTTCACCGGCGCGACGTTCTGCTTCGCAAAGTGTCCGGCCTGCGGCTTGGTCACCTTCGACGCCTTCACAAACTCAACCAGCCCGATCTGCGCCGCGTCGTAGCCATCTTTGGTCGCCGTCTTCAGCTGCGTCACCACGCACGGACCCGCCTGCAGCACGGTGATCGGGTGCACCTCGCCGTTATCATCGAACACCTGCGTCATCCCGATCTTCTTGCCTAAAATCCCATTCACCGGCATCGTCTTTTCCCTTTCCTCATCATGCCCGCGCACCTTCCACGGTCACTGTAGGTTCCGCTAACTCGCTAACTGCTTTTCGCTGGCTGTTAGCTCGCGTTTAGCTCGCTTTTCGCTGATCGTTCACTCGCACTTAGCTCACTTCTCAAACGCCTTAATCTCCACGTCCACACCCGCCGGCAGATCCAGCTTCATCAGCGCATCCACCGTCTGCTGCGTCGGCTCCAGAATGTCGATCAGCCGCTTGTGCGTGCGAATCTCGAACGCCTCCCGCGACTTCTTGTCCACGTGCGGCGAACGCAGCACGCAGTACTTGTTAATCACCGTCGGCAACGGAATCGGCCCCGCCACCTCCGCGCCCGTCCGCTTCGCCGTATCGACAATCTCTCCCGTCGACGTGTCGAGCACGCGGTAGTCATAAGCCTTCAGCCGGATTCGAATTCTCTGTCCAACCATGGTTTGTTGTTCTTCCCGGGTAAGCGGATCAGACTTCCCGACCCGCTCCCCTGCTTTTCGCTAACCGCTCTTAGCTCGCTTTGGGCTCGCTTCTCGCTCGCCTTGAGCTCGCCTTTCGCTGCCCTTACGCAATAATTTCCGAAATCGTCCCTGCGCCCACCGTCCGCCCGCCTTCGCGGATGGCAAAGCGCAGGCCCTTCTCCATCGCTACCGGCGTGATCAGATCGATTTCCAGCGAAACGTTGTCGCCCGGCATCACCATCTCAGTGCCTTCGGGCAGCTTCGCCACTCCGGTCACGTCCGTCGTCCGGAAATAGAACTGCGGACGATAGCCGTTGAAGAACGGCGTGTGACGGCCGCCCTCATCCTTCGACAGAACGTAAATTTCTGCCTTGAACTTCGTGTGCGGCGTGATCGAGCCCGGCTTCGCCAGCACCATCCCGCGCTCCACGTCTTCCTTCGCGATGCCGCGCAGCAGCAGCCCCGCGTTATCGCCGGCCATGCCTTCGTCGAGTTGCTTCTTGAACATCTCAACGCCCGTCACCACCGTCTTGCGCGTGTCGCGGAAGCCCACAATCTCCACTTCCTCGCCCACCTTCACCTTGCCCCGTTCAATGCGGCCCGTCACCACAGTCCCGCGTCCGGAGATCGAGAAGATGTCCTCGATCGGCATCAGGAACGGCTGCTCAATGGCGCGCTTCGGCAGCGGCACCTGCTTGTCCACCGCCTCCATCAGCTCGTCGATCTTCGCTTCCCACTGCGCTTCGCCGTTCAGCGCTCCAAGCGCCGAGCCGCGCACGACTGCCACGTCATCGCCCGGGAACTGATACTTGGTCAGCAGCTCGCGCACTTCCATCTCGACCAGATCGGTCAGCTCCGGATCCTCGACCGCGTCGCACTTGTTCAGGAACACCAGCACGTACGGCACGCCGACCTGGCGGGCCAGCAGCACGTGTTCCTTGGTCTGCGGCATCGGTCCGTCGGTGGCGGCCACCACCAGAATCGCGCCGTCCATCTGCGCCGCGCCGGTGATCATGTTCTTGATGTAGTCGGCGTGGCCCGGGCAATCCACGTGCGCGTAGTGCCGGTTCGCCGTCTCGTACTCGACGTGCGCCGTCGCGATCGTGATGCCGCGCTCCCGCTCTTCCGGCGCGTTGTCGATCGAGTCGAACGACCGAAACTGATTCTTCGGATTGTGCTTCTGCAGCACTTTCGTGATCGCCGCCGTCAACGTCGTCTTGCCGTGATCGATGTGCCCGATCGTTCCCACGTTCACGTGCGGCTTCGACCGGTCAAACTTTTCCTTCGCCATAAAACTGATTCCCTTTCGTAGCTCGTACTGCCTGTTTCATCTCGGAGCGCCGGCGGTCCGGCACCAGCCCCAAAACCTGCCCTTACTTCCCCTGATTCCGTCCGATAATTTCTTCCGCAATCATTCGCGGAGCCTCTTCGTACCGCGCAAACTGCATGCTGTACGACGCCCGCCCCTGCGTCGATGACCGGATATCGTTCACGTATCCGAACATCTCCTTCAGCGGAACCATCGCCTTAATCACCTGCGAGCCGCCCACGTGCTCCATGCCTTCGATCCGGCCGCGCCGCGAATTGATGTCGCCAATGATCGTGCCCATGTGCTCTTCCGGAACCGTCACTTCCACCGCCATCACCGGCTCCAGCAGCACTGGAGACGCTTTCCGCGCCGCTTCCTTAAACGCCAGCGACCCGGCAATCTTGAAAGCCATTTCGTTCGAGTCGACCTCGTGGTAGCTGCCGTCGTACAGGATCGCCTTAAAGTCCACCAGTTCGTAGCCGGCCAGAATGCCGCCCAGCGCCGCCTCGCGAATCCCGTGCTCGATCGGCTTGATGTACTCCTTCGGAACTGTGCCACCGCGAATTTCGTTGATGAACTCAACGCCCTTGCCCGTCTCGTTCGGTTCCAGCCGTATCTTCGCGTGACCGTAATTGCCTGAGCCACCCGTCTGCCGGATGTACTTGCCCTCAGCCTCGGACACCTTGCGGATCGTCTCCCGGAACGCTACCTTCGGCTCGCCCACATTCGCTTCGACCTTGTGCTCGCGCTTCATGCGATCCACAAGAATCTCCAGATGCAGCTCGCCCATCCCGCTGATGATCGTCTGTCCCGAGTCAATATCGGTCCGCACCTTGAACGTGGGATCCTCTTCGGCCAGCCGCGCCAGCGCCACGCCCATCTTTTCCTGATCCGTCTTCGTCTTCGGTTCCACCGCCACCGAAATCACCGGCTCCGGAAAATCAATCGCGCTCAGCGCAATCGCATGATGCGGATCGCACAGCGTGTCGCCCGTCTTGATTTCCTTCAGCCCCACGCACGCGCAAATATCACCCGCGTAGATTTCCGTGATCTCCTCGCGCTTGTTGGCGTGCATCTTCACCAGCCGCCCCACGCGCTCGGTGCGTCCCATCCGCGGATTCAGAATCGTGTCGCCGGTCTTCAGCGAGCCCGAGTACAGCCGGATGAACCCCAGCTTCCCGTACGGATCGTTGATCAGCTTGAACGCCAGCGCCGAAAACGGCTCGTCGTCCTTCGCTTCCCGCTTCAGCACCACGCCCGGATGATGCGGATCGATCCCTTCAATCGGCGGCACGTCCATCGGGCTGGGCAGAAAATCCACCACCGCGTCCAGCAGCGTTTGCACGCCCTTGTTCTTGAACGCCGAGCCGCACAGCACCGGGAACACCTTCATCTCGATCGTCGCCCTGCGCAGCGCCGCCTTCAGCTCCTCAGCCGTCGGCGTCTCGCCCTCCAGAAACTGGTGCAGCATCGCATCGTCGTTTTCCGCGACCGTTTCGATCAGCTGCATCCGGAACGCTTCCGCCTTCTTCTTCAGCTCCGCCGGCACCGGCTCTTCCGAATACTCCGCGCCCAGCGTCTCGTCGTGCCACAGGATCGCCTTCATTTCGATCAGATCGACGACGCCCTTGAACTTCGCTTCGGCCCCGATCGGAATCTGCGTCGCCACCGGCCGCGCGCCCAGCCGCTTGCGGATCGTCTCAATCACATGCTCGAAATCCGCGCCCGCCTTGTCCATCTTGTTCACGAAGCAAATGCGCGGAACCTTGTACTTATCGCCCTGCCGCCACACCGTCTCGGTCTGCGGCTGCACACCACTCACCGAATCGAACAGCGCCACCGCGCCGTCGAGCACGCGCAGCGACCGCTCCACCTCGGCCGTAAAATCCACGTGGCCAGGCGTATCGATAATGTTGATCCGGATGTCTTTCCAGATGCAGGTCGTTGCCGCGGAAGTAATCGTGATCCCCCGCTCCTGCTCCTGCTCCATGTAATCCATCGTCGCCGTGCCTTCGTGCACTTCGCCAATACGATGGGTAATCCCCGTGTAATAGAGGATGCGCTCGGTCGTCGTCGTCTTTCCGGCGTCGATGTGCGCCATGATTCCGATGTTCCGGCAACGATTCAGTGGTACTTGTCGAGGCACAATCTTCTCTCTTTGCTTCTTGCGGGCTTCCTCAGCCCGCGGTTGATCTTTCCTGTTACCTGTTGCCTGCTCTGTGTTTCTGCTCCCAGCTACCAGCTACCGGTTTTTCTGAACGCTAACCGCTATCCGCTATCCGCTGCTCTTCACCACCTGTAATGCGCGAACGCCTTGTTCGCTTCCGCCATGCGGTGCACATCTTCCTTCTTCTTCATCGCCGCGCCGCGCCCGTTCGCCGCGTCCAGCAGCTCGTTGCTGAGCTTGTCGATCATGCCCTTTTCGCCGCGCGCCCGCCCGTAGCTCACCAGCCAGCGAATCGCCAGCGACGTCCGCCGCTCCGGATTCACTTCCACCGGCACCTGATAGTTCGCGCCGCCCACGCGCCGCGTCTTCACCTCGAGCAGCGGCTTGCAGTTCTCCACCGCCTTCTTGAACAGCGTCAGCGCATCCGTCCCGCCGCCCTTCGCCTCCAGGTTCTTCATCGACGTATAGAAAATCCCCTGCGCCGTCGACTTCTTCCCCTCGTACATCATCGAATTCACGAACTTCGTCACCAGCGTCGAGTTGTACACCGGATCCGCCGCCACTTCCCGCTTCGCGATATGTCCTTTTCTCGGCATCCTTCTTAACCCTTCAATTCCTGCTCGCGTTTACCCGTTGTCCTCGCCCGGCCAGCCTGAACGCTTTCCGCTGAACGCTATTTTTTCGCGCCCTTGGCTCTCTTCGTCCCATACTTCGACCGGCTCTGATTCCGCCCCGCCACTCCTACTGAATCCAGCGTCCCTCTCACCACGTGATACCGCACGCCGGGAAGATCCTTCACACGCCCCCCGCGGATCAGCACAATCGAGTGCTCCTGCAGGTTGTGCCCGATCCCCGGAATATAGGTCGTCACTTCAATCCCGTTGGTCAGCCGTACGCGCGCGACCTTCCGCAGCGCGGAATTCGGCTTCTTCGGCGTCTGCGTATAAACCCTCGTGCACACTCCGCGCCGCTGCGGCGATCCCTGCAGCGCCGGGGACGCCGTCTTGTACCGCGGCGCCGTCCGCCCTTTTCTCACCAGCTGATTGAATGTCGGCAAACCAAACTCCTTCTTCCCAAAACCTTCTCCAACTCCCGCTCCAACCCCTGCGCGCACAAATCAGCCGCTCCGCCTGCGATCCCGAATCCATCTCGGATTCAGTCCGCACGAAGTGACGATCTGCTTCGCGTCCGCTTCCACTTCCTGCTTCAGACGAGAACTTGCGACGGTGACCGAGCGTGCCTTCAGCCCCGCATCTTCGCAGGGCCCACGGAACAGCCGATTCCGTTTCGAAGTTCCGGCCCGCATAGCTCGCCTGGGTTGGCGAGTGTCGCAGGCCCCGATGCGATCCAATTCCAATCCTGCGGTCGTGCAACCTGCCGGAGTCGCACTGCGCAACCCCTCACGATCCGCGCTGCCTTCCCGCCTCGCCGCCCATCACACTGGCGCAAAAGCGGGTTACAGACAGCTTTTTGAGAATAGCATAGTTCGCGTTCCGGTCAAAATCCGCAAACCCTCCCGCCGCGAAAATTTCATGCCAGCCTCAACACCGCCTCTCCCACCCACCAGCGCCCACCTTGAGCCGCCAGTAGAATGCGCTCATGCTCCATCTCTGGCTGCACCTTGACGATCTCCGCATGGTGCAGTGCAAGGCCGCCCTGGCCGCCGCCGGCGCTCTCTTGCTGTTCTGGTATTGGCTCGCCGACCAGGATCCTCGCGGCCGGCGCGTGCGCGACACCCTCCTGATCGTCCTTGGCATCGTCTCCTGCGCCTCGTGGTGGAACCTCGGCCGCTTTCATTTCACCGGCTCCTACATCATCCACTACCACGAGTTCTATCACTACTACCTCGGCGGCAAGTACGCGCCCGAACTCGGCTATACCCGCCTCTACGATTGCACCCTCGTCGCCGAGGATGAGTACGCGCATCCCGGGCCTCGTCTCGCCCAACTCACCATCCGCGATCTCCGCACCAACGTGCTCGTCCCCGCCGCACCTGTTCTGGCCCATCCCGAGGACTGCAAGCAGCATTTCTCCCCGGAACGCTGGCAGGCGTTTATGCGCGACGCGCACTTCTTCTGGACTGGCGTCTCCTGGGCGAAAATGTCCGACATCCTCCAGGACCATGGCTACAACGCCACCCCGGTGTGGCGACTGCTCGGCGGCTTCCTCGCCAACCGCGTGGGCGAGCTCACCCCAACCACGGCACTCCGCCTCGCTCTCATCGATCCCGTATTGCTGCTCGCCATGATGCTCGCCATCGCCTGGGCCTTCGGCTGGCGCACCCTGTGTGTCGCGCTCCTGTTCTTCGGCACCAACTTCCCCGCGCGCTACCTCTGGACCGGCGGTGCCTACCTGCGCATGGATTGGTTGCTCGCCACCATCGCCGGCATCTGCCTGATGAAGCGCGAGCGCCCCTTTTCTGCCGGGCTCGCGATCGGTTACGCTACCCTGCTCAGAATCTTCCCCGGCTTCCTCGTCGCCGCCCTGATCCTGAAAATCCTCGTTGCCTCCGTGCGTGCACGACGCCTGGTTTTCACGACCGCGCAACGCCGCTTCCTGGCTGGAGCCGCGCTCGCCATCGCCGTCCTCGTGCCGCTCTCCTCCGTCTACACCGGCCACGACTCCTGGCGCGGTTTCATCGCCAACAGCAGGAAGCATCTTGCCACTCCGCTCACCAACAATATGGGCTGGCACACCGTCGTCGCCTGGCGCCCTTCGACCCAGGAATACCTGCTGCACGATCCCCACGCGCTCGATCCCTACGCCCGCTGGGGACAGGCGCAGCGCGACAACTTCCATGCCATGCGCCTCGTATTCCTCGCCGGGCTCGTCGCCTACCTTGTCCTGCTCGGTGCAGCCGTCGAACCTCACGAGGACTGGGTCGCGCTGGTGCTGGGCGTCGGGCTCATCCTGTTCGCCGCCCAGCTCACCTGCTATTACTTCATCGTCTTCCTCGGATTTGCCCTCCTCTGGCCGGGTCTTCCCCGCAGCGGCACTGCCCTGGCCCTCCTCAGTTTTGCCACCTGCGAATTCGGTCTCGCCTTTCCCGGCTGGGACGATTGCTACTTTGCCATCAGCGTGACCTACGTCGCGTTTGTCCTCGCCCTCACCGCCGCAGTCGCCTGGACCGCCCGCCAGCGCGCGAAAACCCAGCCCGGACCAGCGCTTCCCCTGTCGCCCCTTTCAACGTAAAGCCGGCTTGACATCCCTCCTCACCCTTGCTATGGTCATGTCAAGCCGACTTTCCATCCACACCCCACCACCGGCTCCTTATATAGATGGACCCCACTGTTCACAACCGCGTCCGCGAACTCCGCCTCGCTCACGACCTCACCCAGGAGCAGCTGGCGGCCACGGTCGGTGTCTCGCGCCAAAGCATTAATTCCATTGAGCGCGACCGCTATGTCCCCAGCCTCCCCCTCGCTCTCCTGCTGGCCCGCGTCTTCCGCTGCCCCGTCGACCACATCTTCACACTCGAGCCACACCCCCCGAAAGAGGACCCCGCATGAAACTCCCCATCCTCGGCGCCACCCCCAATCGCATCATCGACGAGCGCTTCCTCGACCACCGCCTCCGCTCCACCTCCCTGGGGGGCAAAGCCGCCGGCGTCCTCGCCATCGGCCTCTTCCTGTATCACATCCTGCGCCAACACGACCTCCGATGGGAACTCCTCGCCATCGGCGCCACCATGGTCGCCGTTAAGCTCTCTGCCATGGCCTGGTACCACTTCACCGACTAATCCACCGCAACCCAATAGAACATCCGATTAAATCGCTGTTTTGAAGGTGGAAGGGCCGATTAAATCGCCGTCTTGAAGGTAGAACATCCGATTAAATCGCTGTTTTGAAGGGGCACGGCTTGAGCCGTGCCGTAAAAGCTCCCAAATGAAGTGGGCTTCAGCCCCTGAGGGGCGGGTTCATTGCTTGAAGAGCTTACCTATATACCTATATAAGGAGACCACCATGTTCCAGCTTCGCTCCAGCCGCAAAGCCCGCATTCTCCTCATCGTTGGCGAGCTCTCCCTCGCCCTCTCCGGCCTTTCCTACGCCTTCTCTCTCACCTTTGGCCTCCGCCCCGGCCCCCTCCACTTCCTCCGCGGATTCCTCCTCGGCCTCTCCCTCGTCTTCCTCCTCGCCGCCGCCTCCTTCCTCACCCAAAACCGCCGCACCCCCAAAAGCTGATCCCAAGCCCGCTCGCCTTGCACTCGGTTTCCGCTCGTTTCTCGCTCGCCTGTTGCTCGTTTTCCGCTCGCCTCTCGCCTTTCACTCGCTTTTCGCTCGTTTTCAGCTCGCCTCTCGGTCGCTTTTTGCTACCGGCTACCGGCTACGGGCTACCGGCTGCGTTACCCTGTCTTTCATGCTCGACCGCCGCGCGTTCCTCTCCGTCTCCGGCCGCTTCGGCCTCGCCTCCACCCTCTTTCCCGGAGCCCTCTACACCCTCGCTACCCAAGCCGAAGCCACCGCCCAGAACGCAACCCCGACAGAAGAACCCCACCAACCCAAAATCACCTCCGAGATGATCGACCAGGCTGCCGCCCTCGCCGGCATCGTCATCGCCGACGAGTACAAGCACGCCATGCTCGATGGCCTCAACCAGCAGCGCGACAGCTACGACGCCATCCGCAAGTTGCACCTCCCCAACAGCGTCGCCCCCGCCTTCGTTTTCGATCCCCTCCCTCCAGGCGCGACCGTCTCCACCGAGCGCGCCAAACCCGTCTACAGCAAGGCGCCCGCCACCCTCACCGCGCCCTCGAACCTTGAAGACCTCGCCTTCTCCTCCGCCATGGATCTGGCCGACCTCCTCCACCGCCGCAAAATTTCCTCCCTCGCCCTCACAGAGATGTACCTCGCCCGTCTCAAGCGCTACAACCTCATCCTCCTCTTCGGCATTACCCTCACCGAAGAGCGCGCCCTCACCCAGGCCCGCGAAGCCGACGCCGACATCGCCCACGGACACTACCGCGGTCCCCTCCACGGCCTGCCGTGGGGCGCGAAAGATCTCCTCGCCGTCAAGGGCTATCCCACCACGTGGGGTGCCGGCGGATTCGAGCACCAGACCCTCGACGAAGATGCCACCGTCGTCCAGCGCCTCGACGCAGCCGGCGCCGTCCTCATCGCCAAGCTCACCCTCGGCGCCCTCGCCATGGGCGACAAATGGTATGGCGGACGAACCCGCAATCCCTGGAATCCCAAACAAGGTTCCAGCGGCTCTTCCGCCGGACCCGCATCGGCAACATCGGCCGGATGCGTCGCCTTCTCCATCGGCTCCGAAACCCTGGGCTCCATCTCCTCCCCATCGACGCGTTGCGGCGTCACCGGTCTCCGCCCCACCTTCGGCTTCGTTCCCCGCACCGGAGCCATGGCCCTTAGCTGGACCATGGACAAGCTCGGCCCCATCTGCCGCTCCGTTGAAGACTGCGCCGCCGTCCTCCAGGCCATCTACGGTCCCGATGGCCACGACCTCTCCGTCCGCGACGCCGCCTTCAACTGGAACGCCGACCTCGACTGGAAATCCCTGAAGATCGGCTACCTCAAGACCAGCTTCGACCCCGACCCGCCCCCGCCGCCGGAAAAACCCGCGCCCGCCAATGAAACCGCCGAGCAGAAAAAGCAGCGCGAGCATCGCACCGCCGAGCGCGAATCCGCCCGCGCCCGCCGTGCCTACGACCGCAAATACGACCTCGCCGCCCTCGACAAGCTCCATGCCATGGGCGTCCACCTCATCCCTCTCGAGCTCCCCAAACTCCCCTTTGGCGCCATGGTCCCGCTCCTCACCGCCGAAGCCGCCGCCGCTTTCGACGACCTCACCACCACCGGCCGCGACAAGCTCCTCACCGAACAGGGTCCGGAAGACTGGCCCAATGCCTTCCGCATCGCCCGTTTCTATCCCGCCGTTGAATACATCCAGGCCAATCGCGCCCGCTCCCTCGCCCTCCAGCAAATGTCCGCGCTCTTTCAGCAAGCCGACGTCATCGTCGCCTCGACCAACAGCGAGCAGCTTGTCGTCACCAACCTCACCGGCCATCCCGCCTGCATCGTCCCCAACGGCCTCCGCGGCGACGACGCCCCCACCCCGCCCACCATCGATACCGGCGACGACGACCAAATCGGCGGTCCCGGCACCCCAGTCAGCCTCACCTTCCTCGCCGGACACTATCAGGATGCCAAACTCTGCGCCTTCGCCCGCGCCTACCAGCAAGCCACCGGCTTCGAAAAACTCCACCCGAAGCTGCCCGGATAGAGATAATCCGGCTGCCCCGGGTCTCGATTCTGAGACCCGGGAGAGCGCGCAGCGCCCGCACTTCGCCAAGTCTCCCCCCAGGAAACAGATGCCGTGACACGTTGGCCAATCTGGTCAAAACTGACCAGTATTGTCGCCGAAGGAACGATACAAAGGGTGCAATGCCGAGTACCGATTTCTCTCTCAATTTCGTATGCCCATCCTGCGGAGCACAGCCGCAGCAAGAGTGTGATTGGAACACGGGCGCTCCCCGCTTTGCTTCCCATGCTGGACGCCGCAGTATCGCCGAGGACTATTTGGGCAGCCCCGCTTTCCATCCAGAGAGCCCGCTGTCCGCGTGGGCGGGCAGAGGATCGCCCCTCACCCTGATCAAACCTTGACCGAGATCCGCCTGCACCAAATCTCGCCGGAGCCGCCAAACCCCCAAATGTAGAAAAATTGTCAAGCTTTTTGCGTACGGTACCGAAGTGTTGTCCCTCATTCCACTCCACTTCCACCACAATGTCCTCAAAGAATTTTGGCCGATTTATCCTCCCAACCTGCTATTCTGAATATAAGAGTCAAAGAAGAAAAGTTTTTCGAGTCTTGAACGTCGAAAAAGAGAAAAGCCTCACCGTCCCGGTGGGGCTTTTCCCTTTTCAACGACCGCCAGCCATCGTTCCAGGCACGCCGTTCACTCGCTTTTGTCTCGCCGTTCGCTCGTTTTTTGACCTGTTTTTCGCTCGCTTTCGTCTCGCCGTCCACTTGCTTCTCGCTCGGGTTTCACTCGTTTCTCGCTCGCCGTTCACTCGATTTCGTCTCGCCGTTCACTCGCTTCTCGCTCGTCCCTCGCTAAACGTCCCTCGCTAAACGCCTCACGCTCAACGCACTTCGCTAAAGGAGAAAAATGCGCCCCGAATGCACCCAAATCCTGCCCACCGGCCAAAAATGCCGCTGCCTCGCCCTCCGCGGCCGCAACGCCTGCCGCCACCACCTCGCCGGACCCCTGCCCCCGCGCGCGCACCGCCCCAACCCCTTCTCCCGCGTCTCCCGCTGGCGCAATCTCGGCCTCACCGTCCACACCCTCCCCGCCCACGACATTCCCTACCACGCCTTCGTCCTCCTCGGCGCCCTCCTCGCCGACGGTGACGACAGCATTTCCGACCGCGAGGCCGGCCGCCTTCTCCGCGTCCTCCTCCGCCGCCACGGAACCATCCCCTTTCCGCCTCCTCGCGACGTCCAGATCGACCCCGAACCCGAGCCCGCCGCCTCCTCCGGCCTGCAGAACCTCAGCCAGATGTTCTCGCCCGAGCTCCTCGACCAGATGCTCGCCCAAAATCCCAACAACTCCCTGCTCCGCGAAATCCTCAAGCGATGAAGCCGATCATGACCGCCTTTGTGACAAACCCAGCCGCCTCTGTCACACAAACGGCCGCTTCTGTAACACAAGCGGCCGTCTCCAATTATTCTGTTTTCAGAAAGATAGCAGGTGTCCAACAGGTAAACATTTGCTAAACATCGTCAAATCAAATGCGTGCAAAATTCGACCCCCAGGGGGGAAGGGGCCCCCCACACTTTCGTCATTGGACGGGTGTTTCGCTCGATTCTCGCTGGTCTTTCGCTAAACGTCCCTCGCTAAGCGTCCTTCGCTAAACGTCCTTCGCTAAGCGTCTTTCGCTAAACGTCCTTCGCTAAGCGTCTTTCGCTAAACGTCCTTCGCTAAGCGTCCTTCGCTAAGCGTAATTAGCTAAACGCCCTTCGCCAAGCGTCCTTCGCTAAACGTCCTTCGCTAAACGTACTTGGCTAAGCGTCCTACGCTAAACGTCCTTCGCTAAACGTCCTTCGCTAAACGTACTTGGCTAAACGCCATTCACCAGCTGCCACGCTCTCCGAAAATATCGATGACGCGAGCCAGCCGATCGCAGCCGTTTTTCCAGTTGGCCTGCAGCGCGCGCTCAACCCGATCGGCGTCTCCGGCCACAATTGCCGCAATGATCTCATCGTGTTCAGCAACGGACAGGTGCAGGTCGTTGATGATGGAACTGGCATAGAGGCGCCAGTACCGCTCGGCCTGCGGCTCAATCGACTTGTGGAGCGCGAGCAGGCGCGGTCCGGCGCCGAATTCGATGACGGTGTGATGGAAGTTCCGGTCCAGATCGAAGATCCCCGCGGCTCGGGAATCTCTGACTCGGATGATATCCCGCAGCTGATTGTTAAAACCTTTCAGGCGAGCGGCGATCTCCGTGCGGCGGGATTTTGGCAGCGCAGCGGTCTGCCGGCTGGCGAGACCCTCGACGTGGCCGATGATGGCGTACAGTTCGCCGGCATCTTCTTTCGTCAGAGGAGCGACGACCAGGCGTGACTTGCGCGCATTCTTGTGTTCGATTACATAGCCTTCGCGCTGCAGCCAGGCCAGAGCACTGCGCACCGGGGTTCGGCTCATCGCGAGATGCCGCGCAAGATCGCCTTCTACGATCCAGGAACCCGGTGAAAGCTTGCCGCGAACGATCAATTCGCGGATTTCGTGGAAAGCCTTGCGCAGACTGTTACCGTGGACGGCTTTCAGGCGAGAAGAATGCTTACTACCGGTTGCGTGGGATTGCATTTCGATGGCCCCCGGATTTGCCCCGCCGGGCGACTCGTGGCTGGCTCCCGGCCTTTTGCATTGTAGAACACCAAAAGTAGTATCCACGATTGTAGACAATCGGTATATTGCTAACGTCATGTCCATTCGAGTGATCGATTCACATACTGCCGGCGAACCGACGCGCGTGGTGCTCTCGGGGGGACCCGACCAACTGATTCTGCACCCGGAAGATCCTTTTCGCGCGGGCATTCCTTCATGACCGTTGTCTCGGATGTGGTGATTGTCGGCGCTGGCATCGTGGGCGCAGCCTGTGCACGCGAGTGCGCGAGCCGGGGACTCAGCACGATCATCGTCGACGCCGCGGGCATTGGCGGCGGCGCTACGGCCGCCGGCATGGGCCACATTGTGGTGATGGATGACTCGCCGATGCAGCTTGCCCTGACCCGCTATTCGCAGAGGTTGTGGCATAAGCTCTCCGCGGACCTGCCCACCGATGTCGAGTTCGAGCCGTGCGGCACGTTGTGGGTCGCCAGTGACGAGGAGGAAATGGATGAGGTCCGGCGCAAGCAGACCCTCTATGCGTCGGTTGGCGTAGACAGCGAGATTCTTGATAGCAAGGCGCTGACGGAGGCGGAGCCACGGTTGCGGCGTCCGCTCCCCGGGGCTTTGCTGGTTCCTTCCGATGCGGTGTTGTATCCGCCGTGCGCCGCGGGGTACCTGATCCGGGAAGCTGTGCGGATGGGAGCGCAGATGATCGCTCCGCAGCGGGTGTTGTCGGCGGGCAACGGCCGCGTGCAGCTGGAAAACGGGACCGAAGTGTGCGCCACTTGCATCGTGAACGCGTGCGGAGTAGACGCCGCAAGACTGTTGCCAGGGCTTCCCATCCGGAAACGCAGAGGGCATCTGGTCATTACGGATCGCTACCCGGGGTTTGTGCGGCATCAGCTGGTCGAGCTGGGATATCTGAAGAGCGCCCATTCTTTGACCACGGATTCCGTCGCCTTCAACGTGCAGCCGCGCAGGACCGGACAACTTCTGATTGGATCGTCGCGAGAGTATGGCGCAGAAAACTCCCGGGTAAATCACGCTCTGCTGACGGCCATGGTCGCTCGTGCGCAGGCCTATCTTCCGGAGATCGGCGACCTACAGGCGACTCGGGTCTGGACCGGTTTTCGTGCTGCGACCCCGGATAAACTGCCGCTGATTGGTCCATGGCCGGAAGACTCCACACTCTTTCTGGCAACCGGACACGAGGGCCTGGGAATCACCACGTCGCTGGCGACCGCGAAATTACTTGCGTCTGCGATGTTCGGGGAAGAGGCGGAGATTCCGGTGGGCCCGTATCTGCCGGCGCGCCACCTTCATGGCGCGGGCAACCCCTTGACCGCAGACGCGAGCAGCGAGGAACGCGATCCCGAGAGAACCCATGTCTGAAGCGGCGCGCTCCATTCCAGTAACGGTGAACGGCGCCATCATCCGAGTCGTACCGGGCACGACCGTCGCGGCAGCCGTTTTGCAGGCGGCCCAAACTGCGCGCGTCTCTGGTTCGGGCGAGCCGCGCGGGCCGCTGTGCGGCATGGGTATCTGCTTCGAATGCCGCGTGACCATCGACGGCGTTCCGCACCAGCGCAGTTGCATGATGCTTTGCACACCAGGAATCCGCGTGACAACGGAGGAAATGCCCGCGGACTCCGTAGGCTCCCCATCACCATGAAATGGCACTTCGACATTCTTGTGGTAGGCGCGGGACCGGCCGGAATTGCCGCCGCCGTCACTGCTGCTGAGGCCGGCCAGCACGTCGGTTTGGTGGATGACAATCCTGCACCGGGCGGACAGATATGGCGCAGGGGCGCGCCTCTGCCGGTCACAGGCCGTCGATGGCAAGCGCGGCTTGACGCCTCTTCAGTGGTGCGCCTTCAGGGTTGGCGTGTCTTCGACTGTCAGGACCCCAACGTGGTGCTCGCGGAACGCAACGGCTCCCGAGCTGTGCATCCAGACGCAGCTATCGACGACAACCGTGATTGCGCCGAATTACGATACCGCGCGCTGATTCTGGCCACCGGCGCGCGTGAGCGATTTCTGCCCTTTCCCGGATGGACGCTGCCCAACGTGATGGGCGCAGGTGGGCTCGATGCCATGGTGCGTGGCGGCTTGCCCATCGCCGGCAAGCGCGTGGTGATTGCCGGAACCGGTCCGCTGCTCCTTGCCGTGGCCGCCCATCTGGCCGCGCGCCAGGCGAAGATTGAGGTTGTCTGCGAACAAGCTCCTCTGTCGCGGCTGGCGCGGTTTGCGGGGGGCATGCTCAGCGAGCCGGCCAGGCTGTGGCAGGGCGCTCGCTATCGCATGGCACTTCGGCACACTCCGTATCGCACCGGGTGCTGGCCCATTGCGGCGCAGGGCCACAATCGGTTGGAGGCGGTCACCCTGCAGCAGGGCCGGAAACGATGGGATGTGCCCTGCGACTATCTGGGTTGCGGCTTTCACCTCGTGCCGAACATCGAATTGCCCGAATTGCTGGGCTGCCGTATCGAAGACGGATTTGTGGCCACGGATGCAATGCTGCAGACTTCGGTTCCCGGCGTGTACTGCGCGGGCGAACCCACCGGCATCGGCGGCGTCGAGCTGTCGCTGCTCGAGGGCCAGATTGCGGCGCTGGCCGCGGCCGGCATCGTCCACCGCGCCCGCAGTCTCTCTCACCGGCGGCGTCGCCAGCTCGGCTTCGTTCGGGCCCTGCAGCAAGCCTGTGCGCTCGATCCACAGCTCCGCGACCTCGCACGAGAAGACACGATCGTCTGCCGCTGTGAGGATGTTCGCCATGGATTGCTCCACGAGCACGCCACCTGGCGCGACGCCAAGCTGCACACTCGATGCGGAATGGGACCTTGTCAGGGACGCATCTGCGGTGCCGCTGCGGAGTTTCTCTTCGGTTGGCACGCCGGTTCGGTTCGCCCTCCGGTCTTTCCAGTTTCAGTTTCCAGTCTGGTATCTCCCCGCGAGCCCGCTCTCGCGGACGAGAGCCTCGTTGCTGCTAACGCATTCCATGAAAACTCGAAGGAGAATCCATGAAGTGGTACGGCGTCATGCCCGCAATTACAACCTGCTTCGATGAACACCTGCACGTCGATCACGGCTTTATGACCCGCCATGCGCAGTGGCTGCTCGGCAATGGCTGCACCGGCATCATTACCCTGGGTTCGCTGGGCGAGGCTGCAACGCTCACCCCGGCCGAGAAGGAAGCCATCGTCCGCAATGTGCGCACTGCTGCGCATCAGGCTCCGGTGGTCGCGGCCATCTCATCGCTGTCCACAGAAGAGTCCGTCGTGCTCGCAAAAATGGCAGAGCAGGCGGGCTGCTCCGGTCTCATGGTGCTGCCTCCGTACGTCTACCGCGGCGACTGGCGCGAAATGAAGACCTACGTGTCCACCATCTTTCGCGCGACGCCGCTCTCCTGCATGCTCTACAACAACCCCGTTTCCTACGGAACCGATTTTCTCCCCGAACAGATCGCGGAGCTCGCCCGCGAGCACACCAACTTCGAGGCCGTGAAGGAGTCGAGCACCGATGTGCGCCGCGTTACCGCCATCCGCGCGCTCACCGGCAATCGTCTGCGCATTTTTGTGGGCGTGGACGACGCTATCGTCGAAGGCATTGCCGCCGGCGCGGTCGGATGGGTCGCCGGCCTCGTGAACGCGTTCCCAGCTGAGTCCGTGGCCCTTTTCGAGGCCGCCATCGCAGGCAAGCATGAAGAAGCCTTCGGGCTCTATCGCTGGTTTCTGCCTCTGCTGCGCCTGGACACCGTGCCGAAATTCATTCAACTCATCAAACAAGTCCAGCAGGAAGTTGGCGTCGGCAATGCGCGTGTGCGTCTTCCGCGCCTTGAAGTCACGGGCGCAGAGTTGCAGGACACGCGCGCCGCGGTACAGCACGCTCTGCAGCATCGGCCGACGGTGAAGAGCACCGCGTTTCCGAAGTAGTCACGAGAATCGCAGGAAATCAACGCACCCGTATTCGGCGGCTGACGGAGAAACCAATGCTCGCTGACTAATCATCGTCACCTTCTTCACCGGCTCCGTCCGGTTTCGCCGCGGGCGCGCTCGAAGACACAATCGGAGTGATGTTCCGCTCAGCGAGTGAGCGATTGAATGCGGGAACTTCTTTCGTCATGAGGTTCTTGTAATCCTCTTCGGCCTTCGCCAGGTCCTTTTCGATGTCGCGAACCAACCCGTATTCCGTGTCGGTCGGCCGATATTCGGCCCCGCCAGCCACGTCGCCGGCTCCGGAGCCGATTTCGCCGTTCATCCAGAGCAGGTTGTAATAAACCTTCCATGCAGTGATGTAGGTCTTGTCGTCACCCGCAGCCAGCGGCTTCGACATTAGTTCGTACTCCACATCCTGCAGCTTCTTCTCCATGTCATTCGCGGTTTGCAGGGTTTTGTCGTCAACCTTACCCTTTGTCGTCTTTGTTCTCCTTGTTGTCTTTGTCGTCCTTATCGCTGCCCAGCATCTTTTCCACGACCGCCAGCTGCTCGCGCATCCACTCGATACGATTCACCATGTCGGAAACTTTGTCCACGTCGCCACTCACCTGCAACTGCAACTTCACCGACGCGTCAATGTCGCTCTCCGTCCCCGGACTGCGCGGGTTCATCAAAATGACCACTGGCTCCTTGAATGTCTGTCCATCGATGCTGAGCCGTGCTTCGTACTTGCCCGGCGCCACCAGCGGAGTGGGCACGCGCTCCATTCCCCAGTGGATCACCGGCCGCGAATCCATACCCACGAAACGCCCTTCCTGCCAGATGTGGGGATCCTCTTCCGGAACCGTGCGCAGAGTGACCATCCGCGGTGGATCGTAGTGCAGGTTCCATGCGATGCGATTCATCCCCTCGTGTCCTGGAGCGGTCATCTTATGAACCAGATTTCCCTTCGCATCGACGATCTCGACTTCCACCGGTTTCTTCGGCGCCGACTTCAACTCAAAATTTAAGAAGGCATTCTCGCCCCGCACCAGCCGATAGGTGGCCCGAGGCGTGAAGAAGCGCACCGGGTCCTTCGTTGCCTGCGTGGCCATCTGTTCCAGCGGCGTGATGTCGTCGAGAATGTAAAAGCCTCGTCCGTACGTCGAAACCACCAGGTCATGGAACCGCTTCTGCACTACGGTCCACGTCACCGGCGACGGCGGCAGACCCTTCTTGAACTGTGTCCAGCTTCCTCCGTCGTCGAGCGAGTAGTAAAGGGCGTTTCCGGTTCCGGCAAACAGCAGGCCGCGGCAATTCGGGTCTTCGGAAACGTTGCGCACATAAGCCAATGGCCCTTTCGGCAGATTGCTGCTGATATTCGTCCAGCTCTTGCCCAAGTCGGTTGTCTTATAGATATAAGGATCGCGATTATCCACCAGATGCAGATCGACGGAAACGTAAGCCGTCCCAGCATCAAACGCAGACGGTTCGATGCTGGTCACCGTGCCTAGCGGGGGCAATCCGTGCAGGTTGGCCGTGACGTCGTCCCAGTGCTGGCCGCCATCCTGCGTGTTCCATACCTTGCCGTCATTGGTTCCGGCCCACAGCAGACCTCTCTTCACCGTCGAAGGGGCCAGCGCAAAAACCACCTCGCCGTAAAACTGCCCGAGATTATCGCCGATCAATCCGCCCGACGAAACAATGTGCGCCGGGTCCTGCGTCGAAAGGTCAGGGCTGATCACCGACCACTTGTTGCCTCCGTCGCTGGTTTTGAAAACCACCTGGCAGCCGTAATACACCGTGTTGTGGTCGAAGGGATCGATGGCCAGCGGTGGCGTCCAGTGGCAGCGGTACTTCACCTGGTTCGGCGCCGAATCCAGCGTGTGCAGATAGGGACTCACGGACCGCGCCTCCTTAGTCTTCGCATCCCAGCGCGTCACTTCATCCGCGTAGCACGACGCCCACACAATGTCCGGGTCCGTCGGATCGGGCAGTGTGAAACCCGATTCACATCCTCCCATGCCGTGGTCCCATCCCGCATCGGGTCCGCGTTCCCCGTCCGGCACGCTGGGCCCGCGCATCGTTGAGTTGTCCTGCATGTTGCCATACACGTAGTAGGGAATCTGGTCGTCGACGGCAACGTGGTACATTTGCCCAATCGGCAGCGAAACGTCGTGAAAGCCGCGTCCGCCCACCGTCGTAATCGCCAGGCCCCCGTCAAAAGAGATGGCAAAGTGGTTCGGATCCTTCAGGTCCATCCAGATGTCGTGGTTGTCGCCGCCCCACTCCGTCGGATGAAATGTGTGTCCACCATCGAGCGAGACGAGGAAAGCACTGTTCGAAACCAGAACCTTGTTTTCGTCGCCGGGCGAAACCGCGATGCGGATGTAGTAACCCGCGCGTCCGATCAGCGTGCGATCCCAGCTCACCACCTGCCAGTTTGTGCCGCCATCGTCAGAGCGCCAGATTGATCCCTGTCCGCTGGTCTCGATCAGCGCATAAATACGGTTCGAATCCGTAGGCGCAACCGCTACGTCGATCTTGCCCACCGGCGAATGTGGCAGCCCATGACCTTCAATGTGCGTCCACGTCGTGCCGCGATCGTGCGAGACATAGAGCCCGCTGCCTGGGCCGCCGCTGAATTCGCCCCACGTGTGCATCGAGGCTTCCCACATGCCGGCGAACAGTGTGCGCGGATTTTTCGGATCGATGCCAATCCCCGAACAACCGGTATTCTCGTCGACAAAGAGCACTCGGTCCCAGGTCTTCCCGCCATCCGTCGTGCGATAGATTCCGCGTTCCTGTTGCGGACCGGTCATGCGCCCCAGCGCGCAGACATAAACGCGCTCAGGATCCTCTGGATCGATGACCACCCGTCCGATGCGGCCAGTTTGGTCCAGGCCCATGTGTTCCCATGTCTTGCCCGCGTTCGTAGATTTGTAGACGCCGTCGCCGGTCACGTCGATGTCGCGGATGGCCCACGCCTCGCCGGTTCCCGCCCACACAATATTCGGATCCGAGGGCGCCACGGCCAGCGCGCCAATGGCGGCAACCGGCTCCTCATCGAAAATTGGCGTCCAGCGATTGCCGCCGTCGCTCGATTTCCAGACGCCTCCCGATGCTGCTCCCGCATAGTACGTGCTTGGGTCTCCCGGAATTCCGACGACTGCGGAAACGCGGTTACCCGCAGCCGGACCTAAAAAGCGAAACGCGAATTCGTTGCCGGGTCCGCCTCTGCCGCGGCGCTGTGCGCAGGCCAGACCGCATGCGACGGCTACGCTCAATCCACAAACGACGAACCTGGTGGCGACCGGCAGTTTCATTTGCATTTGGAGACAACTCCGCGGAGTGGATTCACAAAGAGGAAAATTGTACACCAAAGAAAATGCAATCCGGCTGGCGCCGGTCACCGAAGCTGCAGCGTTTTGGTGTGGTACGTTGGTTCCACTCGGAAACGATCCCGTGAAGTTCGTGGGCACGTTGCGACTGGCGAGCCACGACCGCGCATCTTGCCCCTGGTGAAGTTGCATGTCCGCACTCGATTTGTGTTCTTATCTGGGGCTCGGCGCAGTTGGAGCCGTGACGGTGAATCTGCTGCTCGGGATGCTGATGTCGTTGCGGTACAGTCCGCTGCGGCAATGGCCGCATCGGCACATCAATCTTTTTCTTCTCCATCAGTGGACCGCGTACGCAGCCGTTGCACTCACCGTGACCCATCCTTTGGTCTTGCTCTTCCTGCACGCCCCGCGCTTTCGCTGGATCGATGTGCTGTGGCCGGTCGATTCGCCTCTGCAGCCGAAAATCAACCTCGCTGGCGCTGGCGCGCTTTACTTACTTTTGCTGGTCTTCGTCAGTTCGCTGCTACGCCTGCGTATTGGCCGGCCTGTCTGGCGCAGCCTGCATTACTTCGTTTTTCCGGCAGCCGTTTTGATCTTCCTGCACAGCATCCTGACAGATCCGCTGCTCAAGGATGGCCATCCCGATTTACTGGACGGCGGAAAGGTTTTCGTCGAGGCATGTACGCTGATCGGCATTGCGGCAACGGCCGTTCGCTTCCGCCTGCGTGGGTTGGGTTTCCGTCCGTCATTGAGGTACACGAAGACCAGATGATGGCTACCGCCCGCTGTCTTCGCCCACTTTGAGCACAGCGAGGAAAGCTTCCTGCGGAATGTCGACTTTGCCGATGCGCTTCATGCGCTTCTTGCCTTCTTTTTGCTTTTCGAGGAGCTTGCGCTTGCGGCTGATGTCGCCGCCGTAACACTTGGCGAGGACGTTTTTGCGCAGGGCGGAGACGGTTTCTCGGGCGATGACTTTCGCTCCGATAGCAGCCTGGATAGCGACTTCGAACTGCTGCCGTGGAATGAGTTCTCGCATCTTCGAGACCAGAGCGCGGCCGCGTTCGTAGGCGAAGTCGCGGTGCACGATGATCGACAGCGCATCAACAGGCTCGCCGGAGACGAGGATATCCATCTTGACCATGGGCGAATCCCATGTGCCTGAAAGATGGTAGTCAAGGGATGCGTAACCGCGGCTGACACTTTTTAAGCGGTCGTAGAAGTCGAGGACGATTTCGTTGAGCGGCAACTCGTAGGTCAGCATGACCCTGGTCGAGGACACGTACTCGAAGTTCTTCTGGCGCCCACGCTTTTCTTCGACGAGCTTGAGAATGCCGCCGACATATTCTTCGTTGGTGAGAATGGTCGCGGTGATCATGGGCTCTTCAACTTTTTCGATGTCGCTCGGGTCGGGCCAGCGCGAAGGATTGTCGACATCGATAATAGATTTATCCGTGAGATGGATTTTGTAGCGAACGCTCGGCGCCGTGGTGATGAGGTCGAGGTCGAACTCGCGCTCCAGCCGCTCCTGGATGATTTCCATGTGCAGGAGGCCGAGGAATCCGCAGCGAAAGCCGAAGCCCAGGGCGACGGAGCTTTCCGGCTCGAAGAAGAAGGAGGAGTCGTTGAGCTTGAGTTTTTCGAGCGCATCGCGAAGCAGGGTGTGCTCGTGGGAATCGACCGTGTAGATCCCGGCGAAGACCATGGGTTTGATTTCTTCAAAGCCGGGCAGGGCGTGGGCGGCGGGACGCGCATCTTCGGTGATGGTGTCGCCAACCCGGGTGTCAGAGACGTTTTTGATGGTGGCGACGAAGAAACCGACTTCGCCAGCGGAAAGTTCTTCGATCTCGACGGGCTTGGGGGTAAGGACGCCCATGGACTCGACGTCGAAGACTTTGCCGTTCCACATGAGGCGGATCCTCATGCCTTTGCGCATGCGGCCGTTGACGATGCGCGCCAGCACGATGACGCCGCGGTAGGAATCGAACCACGAATCGAAGATGAGAGCCTGGAGCGGAGCTTCGGCATCGCCTTTGGGCGGGGGAAGTCGGTTGACGATGGCTTCGAGAATGTCGGGGACGCCCTGGCCGGTTTTGGCGGAGACAGGAATGGCGTCGGTGGCATCGAGACCGACCGTCTGCTCGATCATCTCCTGGGTGCGCACGATGTCGGCGCTGGGCAAGTCGATTTTGTTGATGACGGGGATGACTTCGAGGCCGTGATTAATGGCGAGGTAAGCGTTGGCGAGGGTCTGGGCCTCAACGCCCTGCGAAGCATCGACGACGAGGAGCGCCCCTTCGCAGGAGGCGAGGGACCGGGAGACTTCGTAGCTGAAGTCGACGTGGCCCGGCGTGTCAATGAGGTTGAGCTGGTAGATTTCGCCATCTTTGGCGGGATACATCATGCGGACGGAGTGGGCCTTGATGGTGATGCCGCGCTCGCGTTCCAGATCCATGGCGTCGAGGACCTGGGCGTGCATCTCGCGCTCGGTGAGCGAGCCGGTGAGCTCGAGCAGGCGGTCGGAGAGCGTGGATTTACCGTGATCGATGTGCGCGATGATCGCGAAGTTGCGGATGTGTTTGTTGTCCATGAAATGCAGGCAACGGGGAGTAGCCAGTCGGGAGTAGAAAACCTCGGAGAGCCCCGCCGGCCGTTGGGTAAGCGGGTTCGCCGGAGGAAAGAAGTTCGCCGGAAGGCTCAGTTTACCATCGGCAGGAGCGGGTTCCGGGCAATACAATAAGGCAGCGCCGATGCCATTTGCGTTGACCAGAATTTTGCTTACCGGGAGCATGGCTGCGCTTGTGGCGCTGGCGGAGCCGAGTGCGTCGGCACAGGATGCTGCTTCTCCACCGAACCAAAATGGGCAGGGGGCGGCTGTCGGGCAGAACGCGCCAGGTGCGCCGGCCGTTCCGGCGGCGGGACCGGCTCAGGCTGCGCCGGCGTCTCCTGAAGTTTCGCAGCGGGACAAGCAGCTGATCGATTCGGTCGAGACCGCCTATCACGCCGGGCTGACGGATTATCAGCAGGGACACGTGGAGTCGGCGCGGGCGAACTTCGACTACGCGGTGGATTTGCTGCTGCGATGCAAGTGCGATTTGCGCAGCGACGAGGCGCTTTCGGAGGAATTCGACCACATCGTGGATGCGGTGAACACTCTGGAAATGGATGCGCTGCGGCAGAACAACGGCCCCCCACAACAAGCAGCGGAACCGACGCCGGTGGAAGCGGCGGGGAACATCACGACGCCGGCGAATCCCAACGTCGCGGCGAAGGCGGAGGCCGAGTTGAAGACCACGGTTTCCGACCTGCCGCTGGTGATGAACGATTATGTTGCGTCCTATGTGGATTTCTTCGAGAACAGCCCGAAGGGGCATGGGACGATTGTGGCGTCGCTGGAGCGGATGGGGCGTTACAAAGACATGATCCAGAAGGTGCTGCGCGAGGAAGGTGTGCCGCAGGACCTGATCTACCAGGCGTTCGCAGAGTCGGGATTTCGTCCGCAGGCAGTGAATCCGCGCTCGGGCGCTGCGGGGATGTGGCAGTTTATGCCGTGGGGAACCTATGGGCTGGAACACACGGCCTGGTACGATGAGCGCTTCGACCCGATCAAGGCCACGCATGCGTACGCGCGCGAGATCAAGAAAATGTACGACCAGTTGGGCGACTGGTATCTGGCGATGGCCGCGTACGACTGGGGTCCGGGGAACATTCAGAAGGCGGTGCAGCGGACCGGGTATGCGGATTTCTGGGAGCTGTATCGCCGCAACAATCTGCCGCAGGAGACGAAGAATTACGTGCCGGTGTTTCTGGCCGTGACGCTGATGGCGAAGAACCCGAAGCAGTATGGGCTGGAGGACATCACGCCCGATCCGCCGCTGGTGACCGACACGGTGACGACGAATTACGCGGTGGATCTGCGGCTGGTATCCGACATTGTGAATGCGCCGGTGCAGGAGATCGAAGCGCTGAACCCGAGCCTGCTGCGCATGAGCACGCCACCGGAGGAGTCGTTCGATCTGCATTTGCCGGCTGGGACGTCGGATGTATTTCAGCGGGACATTGCGGAGATTCCGATAGAGAAGCGGCGGTACTGGCGCTTCCACACGGTGGAAGAGGGCGACACGCTGGCGAGCCTGGCGCGGACGTGGCATGTTTCGGCGTCGGAGCTGGCGTTTGTGAATCAGCTCAAGCCTGGGGTGGATTTATCGGGGGTAGATTCCCTCGTGATTCCGCAGACGCCCGCGAGCGAGCCTCGCGCTTTGCGCAGCACTCTATACCGGCCGGCGCGCGGCGATACGCTGGTGACGATTGCGGACCGGTTCGGCGTTACGGTGGCGCAGCTGCGGCGTTGGAATAACCTGCGCGGAAGCGCGCTGGTGCCGGGGCACGGCCTGTATGTTTCCGAGCCAGCGCGGATCTCGGGTCTGCGCTATGGGCGGAGGCGGCATCATGTGGCAGCGAAGACCGGGGGAAAGGTTACGGGGAAGATGGCGGCCGCGAGTCATGCGCCAAAGAAGCCGGCGTAGACGCGGTTTCAGCGAGCAGTTCGCGCTGATTCAGCGTGCAGAGTTTGCGACTTTCGCCTATCATCGCGCGTTATGAGGAAATGGGCGATTGCCGTCTTGATGATTGCCTCCGTGGCAGTCGCGCAGCAAACCCACAACGAGTACGAGCCGCCGAACGGGCCAGGCGCGGGCCAGAAGCTGCTCGCGCAATTTGCCGGCGACTGGAACGTGGTCAAGACGTTCTTTCCGATGAACGGAAAGCCGATCGTTACGAAAGGCGAGTGCAGGCAGTACATGGTTCAGGACGGCAAGTTTCTGGAGTCGGATTTCAGCTTTTTCAATGCTGACGGAACCAGGAGTACCGGCACCGGAATCTCCGGGTTCGATTCCAAAACGAATCGCTTCACGACCGTGTGGTTCGACTCGCGGCAGACGACCATGTCGATTCGCCAGAGCGACGGCACCTTCGACGGCAAGAACATCGTGCTGTGGGCCACAGCACTGGATCCCGATCGTCCGGGGCGGAAAACCGTTGCGCGCGCGCACCTTGAAGAAGACGGCCACGTTCTCGTCCACCAACATTTCCTGATCGATGACAAGGGAAACGAGCGGATGATGATCGAGCTGCGGATGACGCGCAAGTAGTGCGCCTGCCCCATTGCCGTCGTATCCGCGCTGGATCCCTGACAAGGGCGCGGCGCTCCCGTACACTCGTAGCACCTGTTTTGCCCAACTGAATCTATGTCCATTCTCTATGCCGTCGTTCTCGGCGCAATTGTTCTCACATTGCTGGTCGTCTCGCTCACGCGCCTGGGCAGCGTGAAGACGAAAGCGGACTACCTGGTTGCGGGGCGAACCCTGCCCGCGTTCGTGCTGATTTTCACCTTGCTGTCGTCGTGGATCGGATCCGGCTCGCTGCTGGCCGGGGCGGAGAATGCCTACCGTCATGGGTTCGCCGCGCTGTGGATGGCGGGCGGAGGATGGGTCGGGCTGCTGCTGATCTACTTCATCGCGCCGCGCGCGCGCCATTTTGCGCAGTTCACGATACCCGATCTGCTGGAGGCGCGCTACAGCCAGACGGCGCGAGTCCTGGGTGTGATTGCAGTGCTGTTTGCGTACACGGCGATCCTCAGCTATCAGCTCATTGGCGGCGGGGACATCCTGCACCTCATCTTTCCTACCGTGATCACTCCCGATCTGGGCAAGTACATCATGACGGCGTTCGTGATTGTGTTCACGGCGATCGCCGGCATGTCGTCCGTGGCCTACATGGACGTGTTCATTGGGCTGCTGGCGACGGCGACCATGATCCTCGCGTTGCCGTTCCTCATCCACTCGGCGGGAGGATGGAGCGGAGTGACCCACGCGCTGCCGCCAACGCACTTTGAAGTGCTGGGGGATCTGTCGCTGGCGCAAGGGCTGGAACTGCTGTTGCCCACGATGCTGCTGATGCTGGGAAATCAGGCGATGTATCAGAAGTTTTTCTCGGCAAAATCGGAGCGCGATGCGCGGGTCGCGGTGGTGGGCTGGATTATCGGGACCGTGATTTTAGAGACGGTGATTGTGGCCATCGCGGTAGTGGGCTCGGTACTCTTTCCTACCGGAGAAGTCTCCCAACATCCGCGTGAAATTATCGCGTACACGGCGCTGCATGGGTTGCCGGCGTGGCTGGGGGCACTGCTGATGGGCGCAGTGTTCGCGAAGATTATGTCGACGGCAAACAATTTTCTGTTTTCTCCGGCGACGAACCTGGTCAACGACGTGTTCATCCGCTACATTGCGCCGCAAGCCTCGAACAAGCGGGTGCTGCTGGTTTCGCGGCTGATGGTGGTGTTGCTGGGGCTGTGGGCGCTCTACGAGGCGATGCATACAGGATCGGTGCTGAAGCAGGCGCTCTACGCGTACACAATTTATTCGGCGGCGCTGACGCCAGTAATCCTGGCAGCGTTTTATTCCAAGCGCGCGAACGCAGCCGGAGCCGTTACCGCAATCGGCCTGGGCACGTTTGTAACGGTGTTCTGGGACTCGGGGTTTGTTCACAAGCATCTGCCAGCCGTGGTGGCGCAACGGGACGCGATCTTCCCTGCCCTGCTGGCTGCGGTGCTGGGGTTAGTCGTGGTGAGTTTGGTGACGCGGCCTCCGAGGGCGGAACAGGTGGCGCTGTTTCATGCGGCGAAGGCCGAGGCGGCCCCGGATTAGGCGCGCCGCGCGTCCGGAGGAAGTTGTCGCCGGATCAGTTCGAGGCCCTCTTCGATTGTGTGGATACGGCCTTCCAGCTGTGCGTCTTCGGCTAACGCGAGCATCTCTTTAAAGCGTGGGCCCGGTGCATAGCCGGCGGCGATGAGGTCGCGTCCGGTGACGAGCAGCGGCGGGCGAACCACTTCGTCGGGGAGCTCTTCCCTTCTCCGTTTCGCGAATTCCCAGAGCGAAAGATCGCCATGGCTGGAGAGCGAGTCGATGCGGTGCAATTCCAGATGCTCGTCGAAATGCGGAAGGCGAAAGAAGCGCTTGAGCGTGGACTCCTTCATCTTCTCGACGTCGCCAAAGCGCATGTGATGTTCGACGAGGGCAAGGATCTGCGCGCAGTCCTCGTTGGAGAATCGCAGGCGGCGGAGGATCTGGTGAGCGATGCGAACGCCGACCTCGACGTGGCCGTTGAAGCGGATGCGGTCGGGCGGCTTGTGGGAAAAGGTGGCGGGCTTGCCCACATCGTGGAGAAGCGCGCCCCAGGCGAGGGTCGGCGATACTCCAGCGGGGAGTTTTTCGAGAAGCAGCAGAGTGTGGATCCAGACGTCACCTTCGGGGTGGTACTCGGGTGGCTGAGCAACACCATGGAGCTTGCTGATCTCGGGCAGGACCTCGCGCAGGAGACCGGAGTGGTCCAGCAATTCGAAAGCGCGGCGAGCGTGGCCTTCCGTGAGCATGCGGGTGAGCTCGTCGCGGACGCGTTCGCGGCTTACCTGGGAAATTGCAGACGATAGCTGGCGGATAGCGCGTTCGGTTTCTGGTTCGATGACGAAGTCGAAACGAGCGGCGAAGCGGACAGCGCGCAGCACGCGCAGCTTGTCTTCTTCGAAGCGGCGGTGGGGCTCGCCGATGGCGCGGATGATGCCGTCGCGGAGATCGTTCTTGCCGCCGACGTAATCCAGAACCGCCGAAGTGAGGTTGCAGGTCTGGCGATGGAGGATGGGATCGAACATCATGCCGTTGATGGTGAAGTCGCGGCGGAGGACGTCTTCCTGGGCGCTCGAGGAAAAGCGGACTTCGGTGGGGTGACGCCCGTCAAGATAGGCGACATCGTTCCGAAATGTAGCAACCTCGGTGACAATTTCCTGAGACTGGCCGTCGCCGTCCGGGACGTCGTCGCAGACCAGCACGACGCCGAAGTGGGCGCCGACGGCGAAGGTGCGCGGGAACAGGGCGAGGACCGCATCGGGATGGGCGCTGGTGGCGACGTCAAAATCTTTGGGAAGGACGCCGATGAGGATGTCGCGGACACAGCCTCCGGCGAAGTACGCCTCATGCCCCGCCGCGCGCAGCTGGAGTACGATGCGCTCTGCGGCGAGTTGGGCTGGCGTGTCGGTCACTGCAATTCTTCCAGGTCGTCCTGGCAGCCTGGGTTCAGGGTTGACGGTTTTGAACCAAGGTGGGATTCGGACGACCCACGATGCTTGTTAGGATGACTGCGAACTGACTTGTGAACTGGTTTGCGAAACATGAGCGCAACGACTGAACCCGCGATTCCGGCGGCTCCGCGCACGACGTGGAGCGACCGCATTTTCAGTCTACCCGTGGTGCTGGCGCTCCTGCTGGTGTACCTGTTGCTGTTTGTGTCCGCGGGAGGCACAGTGAATCGGACCCTCGCGGACAACGACATCTGGTGGCATTTGCGGAACGCCAGCGAGTTGCTCCCGTTGCTCCGGAGCGGGCATTTCATTCGTGTGGAGAGCTACACATTCACGGTGGCGGGCAAGCCGTGGATCAACTTTGAGTGGCTGGGCGAGTTGCCGTATTACTTCGCGAATCGATGGCTCGGGGATCGCGGGCTGTATCTGGTGACCATCCTGACCGCGGCGGCGATTGTGCTCGGCATTTATTTCCTGGGACGGCTGCGCTCGGGAGGCTGGGGGTCGGGGTTTTGGGCTGCAGCGATCGCGGTGTTCCTGACGACCGTCTCGATGCTGCCGCGTCCTCTGTTGTTCGGATGGTTGTTCCTGGTGATTGAAGTTGCGCTGCTGTGGAGTTTGCAGAAAGGGCGCGACTTTACGGTGTGGCTGCCTCTTTTGTTCTTGCTGTGGATCAACACCCACGGATCGTGGTTCATCGGGTTCGTGCTGCTGGTGATTTTTGTGGTGTGCGGATTTGTCGCAGGCGAGTGGGGGAATCTCTACGCGACACGCTGGACACCACAGCAGGCGCGCAAGCTGCTCGTGGTGGCGGCAACGAGCTTTGCGGCGCTGTTTGTGAATCCTTATGGGTGGCGGCTGGTGATGTATCCGCTGGATGTGGCATTCCGGCAGAAGCAGACGGTGGAGAACATCGCGGAGTGGGGGAGCCTCGATTTCCATGGCGCGCGCGGGAAAATTGTGGTGGTCGTCCTCATAGCGTTTGCCGTGCTGCAGCTGGTACGACGCCGCCGCTGGGCGTTGCAGGATGTGGCGTTCGGCGCAGTCGCTGTGTATGGCGCGGTGACGTATGTGCGGTTTTTGTTCTTGATGGCGATTCTTCTGCTGCCACTGCTGGCAATCGATTTGCGTGGTGAAAAGGCGAGCGCGGAAAGCACGGGGAAGAATCGGCGATTCGTGAGCGCGGTGGCGATGGCGCTGTTGGTGGCTGCGATTGCGGCGAAATATCCCGGCGAGAAGAAGCTGCACGCCGGGATTGCGGAGGCGTTTCCGGAGAAGGCGCTGCCCTATGTGCGCAGCCTTGCGGACCAGGGGAATTTGCTGAACAACTTTAACTGGGGCGGATATTTGGAATGGGAGGCGCCAGCCGTGAAGGAGTTCATCGATCCGCGGAACGACATTTTTGTGCATGAGGGCGTCATGGGCGACTACCTGCGCGCGACCAGGGTGCAGGACACGTTCGCGGTGCTCGACAAGTATCGGATAAGGTATGTGCTGCTGGCTGACGACGCACCGGCGGCGTATTTGCTGGGGCACAGCGCGGGGTGGACGCGCGCGTATGACGATGGTCAGGCAGTGGTGTTCGAGCGCGTGCCCTGAGCGGGCCCCGGCCCTGAGGCGTTGACTACTATTAAGGATATGTTCGCCAGCGGGCTCATCCTGGGCATTGAGACGTCGTGCGATGAGACGGCGGCAGCGGTGGTGCGGCGCGGGACGGAGGTTCTGTCGAACACCGTTGCCTCGCAGATTCCGGTGCATTCGCCGTATGGCGGGGTGGTGCCGGAGCTGGCTTCGCGCGAGCATCTGCGGAACATTTTGCCGGTGGTGCGGGCGGCGCTGGCCGAGGCTGGCGTGACGTATCAGGAAATAGACGCCGTCGCTGTTACAGAAGGACCAGGGCTCGCCGGAGCGCTGCTGGTGGGCATCAGCTTCGCGAAGTCGCTGGCGTTTGCGCTGGGCAAACCGCTCATCGCGGTGAATCATCTCGAAGGCCACATTCATGCCGTGTTGCTCGAAAAGGCGAAGCGGCCAGAGGAGTTGCGTCGCGAGCAAGAGGCTGGGCCGACGCTGGCTTTGGTGGTGTCTGGCGGGCACACGCACCTTTATCTTGCCGAGTTCGACCCGAAGGTGGCCGCGTGGGCGTATCGCAACGTGGGGCGCACGGTCGACGATGCCGCAGGCGAGGCCTTCGACAAGGTAGCGAAGCTGTTGGGACTGGGGTATCCGGGAGGCCCGTGGATCGACGCGCTGGCTCCGCACGGGAATCCTGAGGCCGTTCCGTTTTCGTTTTCACAGATCAAGGCGAAGGTGCATCGAAAGGGCGAACCGGGGGCACTCGATCCAGCGGAGGCGATCTATTTTTCATTCAGCGGGATCAAGACGGCGATGCTGCGGTACACGAAGGTGTTTGAGATGGGGGCGTCGATTGAGGCGCGGCGTGCGGCGCTGGCGCAATCGGCGGATCCCAAACCCGCGGATGCGCTGGAGCTGTGCGACAAGCGGACGCTCGATCTGATTGCGTCGTTCCAGCGGTCGGTGGTGGATGATTTGCGGCGGAAGACGTTTCGGGCGGCGGAGAGGTTTGGGGTGGAACGGATAATTGTGTCAGGGGGAGTAGCGGCGAATCGCGAGCTGCGGGTGCGGTTCACGGCGGAGGCGGCGGAGCGGCATTTGCCGCTTGCGTTTCCATCCCTGGCGCTGGCCACGGACAACGCGGCAATGATCGCGGCGGCGGCATGGCCGAAATTCGCGGCAGGGGAGTTTGCGCCGGAGGGGCTGACAGCAGAGCCTTCGTTGCGACTCGGGAGCTGAGAGATCCCGAGTTCGAAGCTTCGTCTGCGCTGGTAGAATCGGGCTAGTTTTCATGACCCTGCACACACAGCCAACCCCTGGCCAAACTGAAGATGCGCAACGATCCGCGCATCTTCAATTGCCGACGATGCACCTCTACAACACACTGTCGGGGCAGGTAGAAGCCCTGACGCCCGCGGATGGAAAGGCTCTGCGCATGTATGCGTGCGGGCCGACGGTCTACGACTTCGGGCACATCGGGAACTTCAGGACGTTTTTGCAGGTGGATGTTCTGCGGCGGACGATGCGGCTGCTGGGCACCGAGGTGCGCCACGTCATGAACATCACCGACGTGGACGACAAGATTATTCGCAACGCGGCGGCGGCGGGCGTGGGAATCCGCGAGTATACGCAGAAATATGAAGATGCGTTTTTCGAGGACCTGCGGGCGCTCAATGTGGAGCATCCGGAAGTGATTGCGCGGGCGACCGAACATATTCCGACGATGGTTGCGCTGATTGAGAAGCTGGCCGCCCAGGATATCGCGTATCGCGCGGAGGATGGGTCGTGGTATTTCCGCATCGCGCGGTTTCCCGAGTACGGGAAGCTCTCGAAGAAGGATTTTTCAGGGATCACGGATGGTGCGCGCATCGACGTGGACGAGTACGAGAAGGATTCGGCGCGAGATTTTGCGCTGTGGAAGGCGCCCAAACCGGGCGAGCACAAGTGGGAAACGGCGCTGGGGCCTGGACGGCCAGGGTGGCACATCGAATGCTCGGCAATGGCCATGGAGTATCTGGGAGACAGCTTTGATCTGCACGCTGGCGGCGAGGATCTAATGTTTCCGCACCACGAGAATGAGATTGCGCAGTCGGAATCGGCGACGCACCGGCCGTTTGTGCGGCACTGGTTTCATGTGAGGTTTCTGCTGGTCGAAGGGCGGAAGATGTCGAAGTCGGAGGGGAACTTTTATACGCTGCGCGATCTGCTGCTGCGCGGGTATAGGGCTTCGGCGATTCGCATGCTTCTGATTGCAGTGCCCTATCGGCAACAGCTCAACTTCACGTTCGAGGGTCTGCAGGCGGAGACGATTGCGGTGGAGCGGCTGCGGACATTTCGGGATCGGATCCAGAACACGAAGTGGCCCTTGCGGCCCGCGACGATGGATGGTGCAACGAGCGAGATTCAGGATGTGGCGCGCGAGACGAAAGCGAAGTTTCTGGCGGCGCTGGCTGATGATCTGAACACGGCGGAGGCGCGCGCGGCGATCTTTGAGATGGTGCGGTTTGTGAATGCGCGGGCCGATGCCGGGAAGTTTTTTGAGAGCGACAAGGCGGAAGTGCTGGACGCACTGCGGCAGTTCGATCGCGTGTTCGCGGTGCTCGACGATCACGATGCGGAGTGGACGAAGTTCACGCTGGACTGGGCAGAGCGCGAGGGACGGCTGGGCGAAGCGAGTCCCGAGCTGCTGGCGACGCGGAGCGTGACGGACGAGAAGATTCAGGCGCTGGTCGAGGAGCGGGATCAGGCCAAGCGACGGCGGGATTTTAAGCGCGCGGATGCGATTCGGAACGAGCTGGCGGGGATGGGGATTTTGCTGGAGGATTCGAAGGACGGGACGCGGTGGAAGCGGAAGTAACGTTCGTTAGATACAAGCCTGGGTTGCCGCGAACCACCGCTTCTCCGATCACGGCATAATCGCCCCATCTCTGACCGCGGCACGTTGCCGGCGATCGGCCCCCAAAAGCAGGAAGGAAGCGGAGTGCTCCGCTTCCTCTCTGCGTTGCAGACTCGCGACTACTTCTTCGGCGGCGCGATGGTGTCCTTCGCGGACTTCGCCACGCGGAACTTCACGACCGTCTTTGCCTTGATCTTGATCTGTTCGCCGGTTTGCGGATTGCGGCCCAGCCGCGCCTTCCGCTCCGCCTTCACCAGACGGCCCAGGCCAGGAATTACGAATACGCCGTTCTTCTTGGTTTCCTTAATTGCGGTGTCTGCGAGAAGGTCCAGAAACGCCGCGGACTGCTTGTTGGTGAGTTCCAGTTTCTCCGCCAGCTGGCGAACCAGCGCGGTCTTCGTCATCGTTGCTGCCATCGAGTGTTCCTCCTTGTGTTGTCTTTCAGGTCGCCGGAGTTCTTTCCCGGAATACTCTCCGGGCAACCTCAATCTGCGCGAAAGCCAGTATTGATGCGGCTCCGAAACTACCTGCCGCCCTTTACCGTGCGGCTTTCAACGGCATTTGTCAATGGCAAAACCCCCGTTTCCACAGGTTTTTTGCGGTTTTCCCTGGCATTTCTCTGGAAAACGCGGTTTTTGCCCGATTTTTTGGCCTGGTACGCGCTGAAAGCCGCGAACCGCGCGTATTTGCGATGGGTTTTGCGTCGGATGTTCCTGCCGTGCAGTCTATTCCCAGCATTCGCCCCGCGCAATGTGCAGCTGCGCAATATTTGTTTATCCGTGCAGCCTGCCTGCCGTCCACACTGGGCGCGGCCGCTCGGGCCGTACCAGCGGTGCGTTGAGAAAATCCACCAGCGGCGCGGCCAGCCGGAATCGCTTCTCGATCTCCTCCGCCAACCCCGGCTTCAGCGCGATCTCTGCCGGCAGATGCGCGGTCACGCCCCACTGCCGCCACTTGATCCATTCCATCGCAGGATGATCCTCAGGAAATCCTTTGGGCGCGCGGGTCAGCGCCATTGGGTCGTGGACTCTGAATGCGCGCAGCAGCGGCTTATGTTCAATCAGCCGCTTCCACTCCACGTGATGGTCCAGCAAGCTCCGCCGGATCGCCAGCAACTGATCCTTCTCCGGCATGTAGACACCAGCCGCGATCACAAATTCCGTTGCGCCCACATGCATGTAGTAGCCGCCGCCGGATGTCTTCTCCAGCCCGCTGCGCGCCCACCACGCTCCCAGGTGCGTCTTGTACGGCGATTTATCAGCAGAGAATCGCGTGTCGCGATAGATGCGGAACATGCACTTCCCTGCCGGCCGCATGTGCGCGGGAGCGTATTCCGCCATGCCCTCGGTCACCCGCTCGATCAGCGCCAGCATCGGCTCTTTCAGTTCGCGCTCATACATCTCGCGTCGAGCCTCAAACCACTCGCGCCGGTTGTTGCGCTTGAGCCCGCGCAAAAACCGCAGCGCCTCCCCCCCAAAACACCGTTGCTTTTTCACTGGCTCATTTTATCGGGCCGGTCCTGTGGATTCTCCGTGAGTTGTATTGCGTTCCCCGGCCCATTCCCCTCAAACTGGAAGTATGCGACGCACCCTTTCACTGATGCTGCTGCTGGCCATCGCGCTCGCCTGCGTCGGATCCGCGCGCAGTCACGCTGCCGCGCAGACGTCCAGGCACCAGATCACGCAGCGTCAGGCGCACCAGATCGTCGCCCTCGTCGCGCGTCACGACCAGATCGACCTGAGCGATACGCACATCGAGCTGAACAGCATGGACCTGGCCCAGGATTTCAGCCCCGGATTCTTCAGCTTTATCGTCATTCGCGAAAGCACGTTACCGGGTCCCGACGAGACGCTGCGCCGTTACGCCATCAATCGCCGCACCGGCGACGTGTGGGAAATGACGCTGTGCACGCATTACGATTTTCCCGAACTGGCGCGCATGCTGCAGACGTATTCCGGCCGGAGCGGCATCGGCGCTTCGGAGCTCGCCGCGCAGGGCAAACAGCTGGGCTGTACGCAGCAAACTTCCAAACCGACGTCGTAGTCTCGTTGCCCAGCGCTTCTCATGCCGACGCGCGATTGGTTGGGGTTAGACTTTTGGTGAGTAAACCTATGTCCACAACCTGCAGGTACTCGATGAAACCCTCTGCTCTGCTATTGTGCTGCCTTGCCGGACCGCTGTTCGCTCAGCAAACCGCGCCCCCTGGACCGCAACCTGCGCCGGCGGCCATGCCGGATTTTGGGCGTCCTCATGTTGCTTATGAGAAATACACGCTGCCCAACGGACTGCAGGTGATCCTGGTTCCCGATCATCGGGTGCCGAAGGTCTTCGTTAACATGATGGTGCACGTCGGCGCGAAGAATGAGACCGTCGGCAGTACCGGTTTGGCTCACCTCTTCGAGCACATGATGTTCGAAGGCTCGAAGGACGCGCCCGGCGAATACATGCAGCGTATCGAGAAGCTCGGAGGCTCCGCCAACGCGGGAACCGGGCTGGACACGACGAATTATTTCGAAACAGTGCCGGCGGGCGCGCTGGAAACCACGCTGTGGCTGGAATCGGACCGTCTGGCCAGCCTGGGCAGCGCGCTCACCCAGGAGCGTTTCGATAATCAGAAATCGGTAGTGGAGAACGAGCGACGCGAGCGCCAGGAAGACCAGCCCTATGGCCTGGTCGACACCGTGCTGCGCGAAAGTCTCTATCCCGCCGGGCATCCGTATGGACATTCGGTCATGGGAGTACCGCATGAACTGCGCGCCACGACTCTGACCGACGCGAAGGACTTCTTCTCCACTTTTTACGCGCCCAACAATATTTCGATGACAGTCGCGGGCGACTTCGACTCGACCACGGTGAAGGAGTGGATCGCAAAATACTTTGGCCCGATTCGCCCGGCACAAACCCTCCTCCGGCCCGTCCGCTGGGTTCCGCATCTCGATGCGGAAAAAGTAGTCGATGTGCGCGACCATGTCGCCGAGGAGCGCACCTATTTCGTCTGGCCGGCTGCCGGCTGGGTTTCCAGCGACACGCTCCCCCTCGAAGCGGCCGCGCGTGTTCTGAACCGCCGGCTGAGCGCGGACCTGGTCTACGCGGAAAGACCTTTGTGCTCGGACGAGTCAGTCGATCTGAATACACTGGAGGACGCCTCGGAGTTTGTAGTGATGGCGAGCGCGCGGGCCGGTGTTCCCCTGGCTGCGGTCGAGGCCAAAGTCGATGCGGACATCGCGCAGTTCGTCCAAGACGGCCCCACCGGCAAGGAACTGCAGTGGGTGAAGAGCAGGCTCGAACTTGGTGAGCTTTCGCAGCTGGATACGCTGCAATCCACTGCGGAGATGCTGAATCTCTCCAACGTTTACACCGGCGACCCCGATCAGTACGACCGCCGATGGAGTCGTCTCGAAGCGATGACGACGGTCGACGTGCAGGCGGCCGCACGCCGCTGGATTGGGACGGATGGCCGTCTCCTGATCCGCTATCACCCGGACGCGTCGGCCGGAGTACAGGAGCAAGTCGCACTCGACCGCTCCGTCGCGCCGCCGATCCATGCGAATCCGCCGTTCCACGCTCCGGTGGTCAAGTCGGCGACTTTGCCCAACGGGCTGCAGGTGCTCGTCGTCCGCCGCGCCAACGCTCCGAAAATCTCCGTGCTGCTGGCGGCGCGAGCCGGCGACATGGTGGACCCCGGCGGCAAAAGTGGCCTTTCTCTCCTGACTGTCACCACCATGGCGCGTGGGACCACGACCCTCTCCGGAACCAATATCCGCGATGGCATGGAAGCCGCGGGCGCCACGACGCTCGAAAGCTCGGTGAACTCAGAACTGGCGAGCCTCAACTTCGACGTGGTCGCGAAGAATGTCGATCCGGCCTTCTCGATTCTGGCCGATGTGGTCCTGCACCCGGACTTTAAGAAGTACAGTTTCGAGAGCCAGAGACAGCAATGGAGCGATGCAGCAGCGCAGGGCGAGAACGACGTGGGCGCGGTGGCCCAAAACGTCGCGCCTGCTCTCATCTTCGGTCCGGACCACCCGTTCGCGCGCGTCCTTGCGACGCAAAAAGGCCTCAAGGACATTCAGCGTGAAGACCTGCGCAGCTTCTATGAGGACTGGTGGAAGCCGAATAACGCTGCCCTCATCTTCGCCGGAGACATCTCTCTTGACGACGCGCTGAAGCTGGCCACAAAATACCTCGGCTCCTGGACAGGGAACGCCGCGAAGCCCGTGCCGCTGCCCCCTCCGCAAAACCCTGGCGCGGGTAAGGTCTACCTCATCGACAAACCCGGTTCGCCGCAGACGCTGATCGCGGAGCTGTTCCCGGCCGTGGGGCAGAATGATGCGGAACGCTTTCCGCTGACGCTGGCCAGCTTCGTCTGGAGCGATCGCCTGAATGCGTCTCTGCGCGAGGGCCAGGGTTCCACCTACGGATTCAACTCGGGCTACTCGCCTTATGTCGAGTATGGCGCGTGGGCGGCGAGCGGCCTGGTGCAGACCGACAAGACCAAAGAGGCGCTGCTCGAGCTGAGGCGGCAGACGCGCATGATCGCCGGAGAAAAGCCTGTTTCCGATACTGAGTTGGGCACAGCGAAAGCCAACTTTGCTCAGGGATACGCGTCGGGCTTCGAAACTTCCTCCGACCTGGCCGGAATCGTCGAGAATCTCTGGATTTCCAACTTGCCGAATTCCGCGATCCAAACCGACCCGGATGCAATTGCCCGCACCACCCTCGCCGATGTTCAGTCCGCGGCGGCGCGCTATGCCCGCCTCGACAAGGCTTCCCTGCTCCTGATCGGCGACCGCGGCAAGATTGAGGAGGGCGTCCGATCACTGAACATCGGCCCCATCATTTTGCTCAACGCCGATGGCTCACCGGTCTCGCGCGCTGGTGATCGCTGATGCGAGACCGCTGATTTATCCAGCGACTCCCGGAGATCCGATCTGCCGGACCACACGCCATGCGTAATGGAATCCCGATAAGAGCGTCAGAATGACGGTGGCGGTCAGGGCCCAGTGGCGCAGGGCCGTGGCCCAGGGTGGCCCGTAAAACTGGCACAGCAGCACGGCGGCCAAGGCGAGAATCTGTGCGACGGTGTTGGCCTTTCCAGTAATGCTCGGCTTGAAATTCCGGATCGACGTCGTCGCGAAGAGGATCGCAGCCACCACCATGATTCCCAGGTCGCGCGCGAATACCAGTACCGTCACCCGCCGCGAGATCAGCGACTCGTGGTGCAGGACCAGAAACAGCGTGCTCAGCAGCAGCTTGTCCACTACCGGGTCCAGATACTGCCCCAGCATGGTTCGCTGATGCAGCAGCCGGGCCAGAGTTCCATCCATAGCATCGGTGATGCCCGCAAGCACGAAGAGGGCGAAGGCCAGCCGGAAGCGTCCGTCCAGGACGGCGAGCACCAAAAAGGGCACCATGCAGAGCCGGAGAAACGTCAGCAGATTGGGAGTCGCCCGAAGGTCGTTCATTGGATCATTCGTCGCGCCGTGCGCACTTGTTCCTCCATCATCGGCGCATTGGCAAAGGATTCATAGTATCGCAGAGGGTGCGGAATTCCCATGCCGAAACAGCACGGCGCCCTGGCGCAGCGGCTTACGGCCGGATGCGGGCGCCGGACACTTCCGCCGCCACCGAGCCAGTTGTTCGTTTGTCCTGCTATCATGACGAAAGGCCGTTCCGCCTTCTGTAGGCGCGTAGCTCAGTTGGTTAGAGCGCTACCTTGACACGGTAGAGGTCAGGAGTTCGAGTCTCCTCGTGCCTACCATATTCTCAACAACTTACAACGGAATCACGGCGTGGTCTGCTCCATAGATGGAGCAGTTTTTGCTACCAAAATGCTATCAAGTCTCAATCACACGGAACGCGTCTCCCTGATTCCGTACCAGACATAGCCGCAAAGACCTCTTGACCTCGACCGCGCTCGAAAGGCGGTCACGGCCTTCGGTGCCTCACGTATTGCGACCACCACAGGCAGAACAGGAAAGAAACCTGGATATCGGCGTACGGCGACAAACTGACCGACTACCGGATCCGCCGGGCCATATCCTGGATCCGCGTGCTGCGGAAGTAGCGACGCACGGTGTGCGAAATGGAATTGCGGCCTGAAGGGTCTGCTTTCGACAGCCTGTACCGCTCTTCTGCCAGAGCCTCAGGAGCCCGGATGGGTCATCGTGCGAGAGGCGAGTGCGGCAGGGCCCTGGACCCAAATACATTTGCGTGTGAGCAGAACAGAACAGTTTTTGCTTTCCCGCGACGAGATAATCTCGGTGCCCGAAATTCCATCGGTGAAGTCGTCCTGGTGCCCGAGAACCTTTGCCCTCGCAAATCTGGACCGGGTCCCGCACCGCGCAATCAGGGAGAGACTTGAGATAGCAGTAGAAGTGCGGTCGAAAGCGTGATGACAGCACCCGATGCGAATTCTGCGGTAGAAGAATCATCAGCTGAGAAGGGCGCCCCGGCGGGCGTTAACGCGGCGGCAACTCCGGTGCCTTCGGACAAGTCTTCGCCCGTTGCAAAGGCCAGGAACCACAACATCCGTGTTTCTCCCGCCGTCCTCAATGCGGCCGGGAAGGACAGCGCAGCACTGCTGCAGTCTCTGTACACGGCTGCCGAGGGTCTGACACAAGCGGAGGCTGACGCGCGAGCGCGCACCATTGGCCCAAACGAGGTCGCGCGGGAACGCCGGCGGGGCTGGTTCATACGGCTCCTGATCATCCTTCGCAACCCGCTGGTGATTCTGCTGGCAGCTCTCTCGTCGATCTCCTTTGCCACGGGTGACGCGCGGGCCGGGACCGTGATGGCATGCATGGTGGTGCTCAGCGCGACGCTGCGCTTTGTGCAGGAAGCCCGCGCGGATGCGGCCGCGGCGAAGCTCAAGGCCATGATTCACGTGACAGCCAACGTCTTTCGGGATGGCACGGCGCAGGAATTGCCGCTGCGCGACCTGGTCCCCGGAGACATCATCAACCTGAACGCCGGCGACATGATCCCCGGCGATGTGCGAGTTCTGACGGCGAAAGACCTGTTCGTGAGCCAGGGCACGCTCACGGGAGAGTCCTATCCCGTCGAGAAGTTCCACGATCCAGACCCCAAAGCCTCCAATTCGCCGATCGATCTGAAGAACATTTGCTTCATGGGGACGAGCGTTGAAAGCGGCACAGCGACTGCGGTCGTGGTCGTCACCGGGGTCAACACTTATCTCGGCACCATGGCCAGGTCGATAACGGAAGAGGCCCCGCCGACCAGTTTCGATCGCGGCCTAAGCCGATTTACGTGGCTCATGATCCGGCTCATGGCGGTTATGGTGCCCCTGGTCTTCCTGATCAACGGTCTCACCAAGCACGATTGGAAGAGTGCGTTCTTCTTCGCGATGGCCGTGGCCGTAGGTCTTACCCCCGAGATGCTGCCCATGATCGTCTCCGTGTGCCTCTCCAAGGGAGCCATCGCGATGAGCCGCAAGAAAGTTATCGTCAAGCGGCTCAATGCCATTCAGAATTTTGGCGGGATGGACGTACTGTGTACGGATAAGACGGGCACGCTGACCGAGGATCGTGTCGTCCTGCAGAGGCACTGCAACGTAGCGGGACGAGAAACCGACGAGGTGCTGCTGGACGGTTACATCATTAGTCACTTTCAGACCGGCCTCAAGAATCTGCTCGACAAGGCGATTCTGAATAGCTCGGACTTCCATCAACAAGCGCTCATCGAAAAGTATAAGAAGCTCGATGAAATTCCATTCGACTTCAGCCGGCGCATGATGTCTGTCATGGTGGAGAATCCTGAAGGTAAAGCAATCCTTCTCACTAAAGGCGCTCCTGAAGAGATATTCCACCAGTGCTCCCAATTTGAATTGGACGGGAAACTGTCGCCCATGGATCCCGCGTTGATGAAAGGGTTGCGGGATGAATATGCGAGCCTCAGCAACGATGGCTTTAGGGTCCTGGCTGTAGCGGTAAAGGAAATGCCGGGAAAGCAGTTCTGCTCGAAGGAGGACGAGCGCGACCTCGTTCTTAAAGGGTACGTTGCATTTCTCGATCCGCCCAAGGGAACGGCGGCCATTGCGATCCAGGCGCTGCATAAGCACGGTGTAGGAGTGAAGATCCTCACCGGCGACAACGACCTGATCAGCCGCAAGGTGTGTCGCGACGTGGGACTTGAACCCGATCCAATGCTGCTGGGCGAGGCCGTGGAGAAGATGTCCGATTCGGAGTTGGCCGAGTCAGCGGAAAAGACGACACTTTTCGCACGTCTTACTCCTGCTCACAAGCAGCGGATCGTTCGCCTTCTCCGCAGCAAAGGACATGTAGTCGGGTTCATGGGAGACGGGATCAATGATGCTCCCGCACTGCATGCCGCGGACATCGGCATCTCGGTGGACACGGCCGTGGACATCGCCAAGGAGTCGGCAGATCTGATTCTGCTGGAGAAAGACCTCATGGTGCTCGAAGGGGGCGTGATTGAGGGACGAAAAGTCTTCGCGAACATTCTCAAGTACATCCGGATGGGAGCCAGCTCCAACTTCGGAAATATGTTCAGCGTGCTTGGGGCGAGCGCCTTTCTCCCGTTCATCCCGATGGCGCCGATCCAGATATTGACGAATAACATGCTGTATGACTTCTCCCAGGTGCCTATTCCGACGGACGCGGTGGACGAAGAGCTCGTGGCGCGGCCGCGGCCCTGGGACGTCGGAGAAATCAAGAGGTTCATTCTGTGCATTGGACCTATCAGTTCGATCTTTGACTACAGCACTTTCTTCGTCATGCTCTACCTGTTCAGATGCTGGGATCCAGCCCGCGCTCCGTTGTTTCAGACTGGCTGGTTCGTCGAGTCCATCATGACGCAAACACTCATCATCCACATCATTCGCACCAATAAAATCCCCTTCTTTCAGAGCCGTGCGAGCTGGTCCCTGACTCTGACAACAGTGGCTATCATGGCCCTGGGAGCGTGGCTTCCGTACTCACCACTGGCCTCATCGCTGGGTCTGGTACACCTGCCGGGACTTTACTGGCCGATTCTGCTCGTCACACTGCTGGCCTACTCGTGCCTTACGCAGGGAATAAAAGTCTGGCTGCTGCGGAAGAAATGGATTTGAACCGGTATCCGTTGTTCGTGATCCGGCCGGCCGCGCATACTTCGAAGGGCAAGACTGCGTCTTCCGTCGAGAGCGAAAATAGAACTATTGGCCGCCGAGGAAGCAGGATGAAAGTCCGGATCGGAGCTGACGATCCGTGGAGGTGGTGCGAGTTATTATTGCGCAGTTTCGCAGCGAATCTATGGAAGTCAACCATTAGGCCTGGGGCAAACTTTCTGTTCTGTTTTGCTCACTTGTCGAAGTTGTTTCCCGCCTATACTCAAATGGTTGTCGTGAGTTTCTTTCCTCGCCTTCGGCCATTCACGCCGGGCTCAGACGAGCAAATGCAGGTAAGCAAACAGGAAGACTGGAGCCTTTATGAGCCTCGATAGAAAATCGGATGCTAAGAGTCATCTCTCCACAGAAAGCGCGCAGTCACTTTCCTCCCCGAACCGGCTTGATACCGCAGCCGAAGCGGAGAGCGGAGCTTCCGGCAAGCAGGCAGACGCGGAAGAGAATCCGAAAACTCCTCTCCATCTGATTGGCCCTGAACCAGTTGCTGACGCCCAGGTTGGCGGCTCGGTGGGCGTGCCGGCGAATGAACCGTGGCACCCAAGGAAGCTTTGACGCCTGGTGGCGATTCCGTGCCAGGCTTCCGCTGAAAAGCCCACGCCAAAGCCGCATCCTCCGGCTGGACCCGGGATCTCCCTGTGAGAAGAAGACCTGCTTCGCCCGCATTTGCACAATTTCTTCGTCCCAAGCCGGCACTTGCGAGAAAGGCTTCGGCGTCAAACGGGATTTTGTGAAGGTCAATCATACGATGACCCCTTTCCGGGCGTGAGGGCACCGAAGGACAGTACAGCGAGGGAGCGCGTCAGCGCGTCCGGCTCAAGGTGAACGGAGGGAACCTCCGGACGTCATAAATTTATCGGCAGGAGAATTCCACCTGCTGTGAGCAGGCATGGCAAATGCAGTTTCGTCAGGACGAAACAGGATTTGTGGTTCGTATTGCTCAGACTGAGCCGATCCTGGCAGCTAAAGTCAACTATGTAAGGGTAGTGTGACGATCACCTCGACATCAGGTCGGGGGATTCATGGCTGGGTTCCATCCTTATGGTGACTGCTGCTGCTGAAATGTTCTGTGCCGCAACGCAGCATCCCACGCAACTCTACAGACCGCAGACACCTTAAGGGGGTCATTCATGCGCAGATTCAAAACTCTACTTTGTGCCACAGCATTGCTTACGCCTCTGGCCCTGATGCCAACAGGCAACGCGCAGGTTGTCATTGACATCGGTGTCCCACCCAGCTGCGCTTACGGTTATTACGAGTATTCCCCATACGCATGCGCGCCCATGGGCTATTACGGACCGGGGTATTTCTACAACGGCATCTTTCTGGGTATGGGCCCATGGGCCGGCTGGGGCTATGGCCACGGCTGGGGCAGTCATCGCTTCAGCAGTGGAGGAGGAGGACGGTACAACGGCGGAGGTGGTGCTGCGGCCAATCGTGGACATTATGCTGGCGGCTCATCCCACGCCACAGCAGCGCGTCCCAGCGTATCCCATGCCGCTCCCCGAGCCGCAGCAGCGCATGGCAGCAAAGCACACTCCGCTCCCCACGCAGCGCGTGCCAGCGCATCCCATGCCGCTCCCCACACCACAGCGGCGCGCGGTGGCGGCGGAGCCCGCGGCGGACACCAGCAACCGTAACTGCTCGACCACGCAGCACACGGGAAAGTCAGGCGGCGGAGCCTACCAGCTCCGCCGCTTTGCATTTTGGTGCAAGTGTGCTGCTCTATGTGGCGCTGTACCTGAAGCGCATTTCTCGTTGCAGCCCACGTCCACCTGTTCTCTGCGGCAGCGCGTCGAACCGTTCTGCCGGCACAGGCAGAAACATCGGGGAGAGCGAAGCACGAAACAAGAGTGCGCTGTCTTGCTCAGTTTTCCGGGAGCATCCTGTTCGATGATCGGGACCATAGGGACACCCTGGCCCGATACGACGCTGCCCGGGCGCGGAGCTTTGGATGCGATCTCACTTCCGCGTCCGCAAAGGATCTCAAAAGGGCGAACTGCTTCGAACCAGCGTCAGATCCTGTTGCATTCACGCTGTGGAGATTTCTATCTTATTCGGACCGTCCGGAAAGGAACCTACATTGAGCGCAAATGATTTTTCCGTGAGTTCAGGTCGCAATCTCGCATTACCCAGTCCAGCGCGTCCTCATGTGTTCGAAACAAAATCGGTGACAATGTATGGGTCAACTGGTCCGCCGGTTCCAGGGGTGGCGATAATCGGCAACCACGTTCCTCGACAATGTGGAATTGCCACGTTCACGACTGATTTGTGCAACGCGATTGTTGCTGAGTACGCGAGCGCCGATCTTTTTGTCGTAGCCGTGAACGATCCTCAATCCCATTACAGCTACCCTTCGCGGGTGCGGTTCGAGCTGACGGAGGCCGATCTCGTCTCCTATCGGGCGGCAGCCCAATTTATCAATTCCAGCGGCGTCGGCGTCGTTTCTCTGCAGCATGAGTACGGAATCTTTGGGGGCAAGTCCGGCCGCCATATCCTGCATCTTCTCGAACACCTCAGCATGCCTGTGGTAACAACGTTGCATACAGTTCTCCGCGAGCCGAATGTCAACCAGCTCGTCGTCTTGCAGGAAATTGCCGCGCGCTCCGACCGCTTGATCGTGATGAGCGAGCACTCCTCTCGCTTTCTGCAGGACGTGTTTGGCGTTTCCGAGGAAAAGATTGAACTGATTCCTCATGGCATTCCCAACCTTCCGTTCGAGAATCCTGCGTTCTTCAGGAAGCTGGCTTCGACCGAAGGAGCGACCGTATTGCTTACGTGCGGGCTCCTGTCTCCCAACAAAGGACTTGAGAATGTAATCAGCGCGCTACCACAGATCCTGTCTCGACACAGCGACGTTGTCTACATCATTGCCGGAGCAACCCATCCACATGTTCGGCTGGTCGAAGGCGATCGGTATCTGCTCCAGCTACAGGCTCTGGCCAGAAAGCTAGGCGTGGGAGAGCATGTGATCTTTCAGAATCGCTTCCTCAGTCCCCAGGAGATGGCGTCCTTGGTCTGTTCAGCCGATATTTACGTCACCCCTTACCGTTACGAGGCGCAGGCAGTATCGGGAACGCTTGCCTATGCCCTGGGTGGCGGAAAGGCGATAATCTCGACGCCGTACTGGCACGCTGTCGAACTTCTGAGCAATGGGCGGGGTATCCTGGTTCCCTTTGAGGATCCGGCTGCGATCGCCCAAGCGGCGGTCGAGTTGCTGGATAACGATGCTGCGCGCCATTCGATGGGGAAACGTGCTTACCTCCATTCAAGGCCCATGGTGTGGAACCAGGTCGCCCGTTCTTACATGCGTACCCTTATTCGGGCTTGCTCGAATCACATGCAACTTCCACGACTGGAGATTCCCCTTCAGTCTGTCAGACGGCTTGCCGCCGAGCGGTGTCGCGCCTCAGTGCCGGCGCTCTCCAGCGCGCCTTCCCTCGGAGGTGAATCGTGATGGCGCTGCTGATTTACCCCCAATTTCCTGATACCTGCTGGAGCTTCAAACACGCACTGTGGTTTCAGGGCAAGCGCGCGGCGCAGCCTCCCCTGGGGCTCATGACGATCGCCGCGATGCTTCCAGGTATGACCGAGCGATTTGGATTCAGCCCGGTTTTCGACTGAGAACCAGTCACATCCAGGCGATACCACTTGTCTGAAGTGGGACCAAGGCAGGATTTGGTCAGACGCAACGTGATTCTTCGACTTTTGAGCAAAAGTGACCATCTTTGTGTGCAGCTACTCTGCGACACTTGCCTCCGGAATGACTTGGGAGGATTCCGGCATGAAACTGCGCCTCATTGTCCTCCCGCTCTTCGTCGGCAGTCTTCTTGCAGGCCTCCCGCTGCTGGCCAGGGCACAGTCGTCACTCAATGCGGCCGATTCTTCGGTCACAGTCGCAAGCACGAACCCGACTCAACCAGATCTGACTTACAGCCGTCCGACTCAGAAAACCAAGATTCATAACTATGCCTTCGAGGCCTTCGGCCCGCTTCCCATCGGCGTCGCGGCCGTCGAGGCCGGCATCGATCAGGAGGATAACTCACCTCCGGAATGGAATCAGGGCGCTGCGGGTTACAGCAGGCGATTCGGGTCGGACTTCGGCACCAACGTGATCAGCACGACCACACGTTATGCGCTGTCGGAAGCCTTCAGAGAAGACGCCCTCTACTACCGCTGCGAATGCAGAGGCATATTGCCGCGGCTCGGCCATGCCCTGATATCGACTCTGACAGCGCGTCGCGGCGACGATGGTCATCGCGTCTTCTCGGTTCCGGCGATCATCGCGCCCTATGCGGGTGCGATGACGGCGGTCTACGGATGGTACCCCGGCCGCTACGACGCTGAGGATGCGCTCCGCATGGGGAACTACACCATGCTGGGATTGGCCGGGGCAAACATAGGTCTGGAGTTTCTCTACAGCGGGCCGCACTCCCTTCTCTCCCGCATGCATTTGAACAACGTGCACGGCGCGCCCGATCCCGGGTCGAATCGTTGATCGGCCCAATCGTAACCGTCCGAGGCGTGCACATCAAATCGGCAAACCCTGGCGGGTGGCATCTCATTCGGACCGGCGTTGCCAAGTTCCAGTTTCACAGAATGAAGAGGCACTTGAAATGAGAAAAAGCAATTCGCTTTCCGCACTTGTATTCGTTGTGATCGCCGGCATTGGCGCGGCACTTGCATATTTCGCACATCTGGCGGAAGACAACGCGGCTGGCATAGCGACATTCTGCGCGGCCATTGTCGTTGCCTTTATCGTTTCGTCGGCGATCCAGGTCGCGGATCAATGGAGCAAGGCGGTCGTCCTGCGGCTGGGCAAGTTTCGCTCTTTGGAGGGACCCGGGCTTTTCTTTATTATTCCGTTGATCGAAAACATTCCCTATTGGCTCGACACGCGCGTTCTCACCAGCTCGTTCAAAGCGGAGAAGACGCTGACCAAGGACACGGTTCCTGTGGATGTGGATGCGGTGCTGTTCTGGAAGATTATCGATCCGAAGAAAGCGGCTCTCGACGTGGCCGATTACCAGAGCGCAATCAGCTGGGCATCGCAAACGGCATTGCGTGACGTGATCGGCAAGACCATGCTCTCGGAAATGCTGGAGGGGCGGGACAAGATCAGCAGCGTGCTGCGGACGATTATCGATGAGCGCACCGAACCGTGGGGCATTAACGTGATCTCGGTCGAGGTGAAGGATGTATTGATTCCGTCGGCGCTGGAGAATGCGATGTCCATGCAGGCTCAGGCGGAGAGGGAACGTCAGGCCCGCGTCATCCTTGGTGATTCGGAGCGTCAGGTCGCGGAGAAGTTTGTTGAGGCCGCCAGAACTTATGCCAATGATCCCATCGCCTTCCATTTACGCGGCATGAACATGCTGTACGAAGGATTGAAACAAAACTCGACCATCGTCATCGTCCCAAGTTCCGCCATCGAGACCATGCAGTTGGGCGGCCTTGCCGGGATGACCGCGCTGACCATGGGCATTGGTCAGGAAAACGCGAACAAAGCACAGGCCGCGCGCAACGGCCATAGCACTCTGCCCGCACCCGAAGACGAATTGCAGCCCGCATGACCGATCCAGGAACGACGCACACGCATCATGAGGAAGGACCGCATCCGAGCGAGGCTCAGCAGAAACGCCCGTACTGGATGCGCGCGCACCGCGACTGGCGCTTCTGGGTCGCGGTGCTCTGCATCGCCGCGGCCCTGTTCGTCTACATCACGAGTGTCGACTTATCTCTTGTGCCGGGCCGACGCCATCACGCGACAGTCCCAGCCGGGCAATAGCGAGTTCCGTGAGCCAAACCGTTCTTTACCCGCTGCGATTTGCGCCGTTCTATCAGTATCGGCTCTGGGGCGGCCGACGGCTGGCGGACTTGCTGAGCGAGCCGATGCCGAACGGTCCGGTCGGCGAGGCCTGGGTGCTGAGCGACCGCGATGACCATGCCAGCATCGTGGACAACGGCACTCTCAAAGGGCAGACCCTCGGCCAGCTGATGGTCGAATTTCATGAACAGATGATGGGCAAGCTAGCTGGACGTTTCCAGCGATTCCCCCTGCTGCTGAAATTCCTCGACGCCCACGAGATGCTCTCAGTTCAGGTCCATCCTGGATATCCCCTCGATCGGCCTTTGCCACAGGGTGAGACGGCAAAGACAGAGGCCTGGGTGGTGATCGACGCGGGAAAAGAGAGTCGCATCTATGCGGGACTCAAACCAGGCGCCACTCCGGACATTCTTCGGCAGTCGGTTATAAACGGAACGCTGGCGGACCATCTCGCATCCTTCACGCCGAAGCCCGGTGATGGCGTTTTCATCCCCGCAGGGACGGTGCACGCTCTGGGTGGCGATGTCGTTGTGTTTGAAATTCAGCAGAACAGCGACACGACGTTCCGCCTGTACGACTGGGGCCATATCGATGCGAAGACCGGCAAGCCGCGAGCACTCCAGGTGGACCAGGCAATGGGCTGCATCGACTTTGCAGATGGCGCCGCGGGCCTCGTAAAACCAGTAGCGGACGCAGCAGTTCCGGAGCGGGAGCTGGTCTTCGACTGCAAACCGTTTCGTCTGGGGCGAGTGCGCAGCCATTCGCCTTTTCTCGTGGGCGCCGCGAATTCTCCACATGTGCTGGTCTGCATAGAGGGCAAGGGGCAGATTGAGCACGACGACGCGGCCTATGCAGTAGGAAAGGGCGAAGTGTGGTTGCTGCCGGCGGCTGTGGGGATTTGTCGCTTTCGGCCCAGCGATGCAGTGGAGTTGTTGGAGATTGCCTGCTCGGCTGGATGACGTCGGCATCGCAAATTGATTCGCATCTTGAACGCTGCACAGGGAGAGTGAATGAAGAAGCTCATCGTTTTCGATCTGGACGGAACCCTCGCCAGGAGTAAGTCGTCTCTCGACGACGAAATGTCGGCACTCCTGACCGATCTTCTCTCGATCGTCAAAGTGGCTGTGATCTCCGGGGGCGCGTGGCCCCAGTTTGAGGAACAGCTGCTCACCCATCTGCCCCACGACGATCACCTGTTGAATCTGTCCATCCTTCCGACTTGTGGAACGAAGTTCTTCCGCTATTCAGGCGAGTGGACAAAGATTTATTCGGAAGATTTCACGACGGATGAAAAAGACAAGATCATCAGCTCGCTGAACAAAGCATTCGAGGCATCAGGATTCAAGGCTGAGAAGGTGTGGGGAGATGTCATCGAAGACCGTGGAAGCCAGATTACGCTGTCCGCGTTGGGTCAGCAGGCACCGCTGGCAGAAAAGGAAAAGTGGGACCCGGATTTTGCGAAGCGGAAGAAGATCAAAGCGATCCTGGACCCCTTAATTCCTGGGTTCTCGGTTCGGCTGGGGGGTGCGACCTCCATCGATGTTACGAAGCCCGGCATCGATAAGGCTTACGGGATTCGCAAGCTGCGCGACGTTCTTGGTATTTCTCTGAAAGAGATGATCTACATCGGCGATGCCTTGTTTGTGGGTGGGAATGACTATCCGGCGGAACAGGCAGGCGTGATCTCCATTCCGGTGCGCGGGCCCGAGGACACGAAGCGCGTGATCGAAGCCATCCTGGCTTGTCTGGGCGACGAGAATCAGGCGGACTTGCAGGTGGGGCTCCATGAGCGGGCTTAAACTGCAGCGCATTGGAATGCTGATGGAACCGGAACCCGGAAATCCCCAGGAAATCGAGGGCGTGCTGAATCCGGCCGCTGTGCGCGGTCCAGATGGCCAGCTCTATCTATTCCCGCGCCTGGTTGCGAAGGGAAATTACTCTCGCATCGGCATTGCCCGAGTCCGGTTCAATGACGCCGGCGACCCCGCGGGTGTCGAGAGGCTTGGTATAGCGCTGGAGCCGGAGGCCGATTACGAGCGGCGGCCCGATGGTGGAGGCGGTTGCGAGGATCCGCGGGTCACGTTTGTAGAACCGCTCCAGTGTTACATCATGACCTACACGGCATATTCACCCTATGGCCCGCGGATCGCGCTGGCTCAATCGAAAGATCTCTTCCACTGGAAGCGGATGGGACTGGCGACCTTTGCTCTGTGGCGCGGCGTCGAACTCGGCGACGAGGACGACAAGGACGCCAGCTTCTTTCCTGTCGCGATTCCTAACCCATCCGGGCATCCGGAGCTGGCCATGCTGCACCGGCCGCTCTTTTCCGGCACTCGGCCGGAGGAAACTGCCTGCGACACGTTGCCCCGCATAGTGGATCTCGATCGCGAGAGCATATGGATTTCCTACTGTTCGCCGACGCTGGAGGGGCAAAATCCAGATCGTCTCGGGCGATTTACTTCTCATCACCGCCTCGCAACTCCGGTTTCTCCCTGGGAGCGGCTCAAGATCGGTGCGGGAACTCCACCCGTACTCACACGGCATGGGTGGCTCATCCTCTATCACGGTGTGAGTGAGTTAGCCAAACCTGACAGCGAAGCACGTCACCTCTGCTACTCCGCAGGCGTCATGGTGCTTTCGGAGAAGCATCCGCAGCTGATCCGCTATCGTTCGGCGGAGCCGGCATTGAAACCGGAGCTGCCGGCGGAATGCCACGGGACCATCGCCAATGTTGTGTTCCCAACCGGCATCGATCGCCGCGATGACCTCGGATTGCCGGACCGCTTTGACGTCTACTACGGCATGGCCGACAATCGGATCGGCGTAGCGCGTCTGGATCTGCCAGAGGTGCTGCCGGCAGGAGGAGATGCGGATCAACCGAAAGCGACAGTATGATTCACAACCGGCGGGCATTGCACCAGGGCGTGGTCTAGCCATTTCATCGCATGGCTATTTTCCAGGGAGACGATCATGACCAACGATTCGAATGGGTCCTCCGGCACCGGAAAAAAGCCACACAGGTCAAGAATTGTCACGTTCATTTGGATCGTCGTTCTGGTTGCTATTCTTTTTCTGCTCGCCCATACCATGGTTCATCACCGTTTCCACAGAGGTGGCAGGGCTAACCCGAACGGCACCATCGGACCATAGCAGAGTCTGAAATCGGTCCTGCACCGCTGTCCGTTAACGTTGCCACAGAATCTGGGGAGCTTCGAGCGGCACAGATGCGCTCGGATGGTGGGGGATGATGCGTGGAGTGTAATCGCCTCCGGGACGGCCTGCCGGTACCTCCGCTGAATACAGGAGCGCACCCCCTTTGTTCGCACACGATTTGCATGCCGTCATTACTTCGACAGCGACCGATCCGCTTTTCTGGTCCGGCTTTGCGTAGAGTTCGACTCTCAGCTCGTCCGGAGCGAGATTCCCCGGAAAGACCTCAACCCGGAAAAAATGCTGCTCATCGTGCGTCTTCATTTCGACGCTGCCGAAGTGCACGGAGCTCCAATTCTGGGCGATGTTCTGCTGCCACTGGATCAAACCATCGCCAAGCGCTCCTTCCTGGGCTGCACGATCCCGGTAACCGGAAGCGGCAGGCAGATAGTGGTCCTCCGTGTATTCGCGGATAGCGCGGGTCGCGGAGAATTCCGGAGTTAGTCTTGCCATGCTCTCGCGGATCCGCCCCAGCCACTTGGTGGCCATTCCGCTTTCGTTACGCTCGTAGAATTCCGGGATAACCTCACGCTCCAGAACCGAATACAACTCGTCCGCTTCCGTCGCATCCCACGCCGGGTCTTCGCCGTGCTCCTTGCCGTCGCCGATGGCCCAGCCTACCTCGGGTGAATACGCTTCCGCCCACCACCCGTCCAGCTCAGAGAGATTCAGGCCGCCGTTGACCAGAACCTTCATGCCACTCGTTCCGCAGGCCTCCCACGGACGCCGCGGTGTGTTGATCCACAGGTCGACGCCCTGAACCAGTTCCTGTGTCATCAGCATGTCGTAGTCGCTGAGAAAGACGACGCGTCCGCGGACTTCCGGTCGACGGATGAAGTCATTCCACTGCTGGATCAGCGCCTGGCCCGGTAAGTCCTGGGGGTGAGCCTTTCCGGCGAGAACCAGCTGCGCCGGCCGATGCGGATTGGAAAGCAGGCGAATCAGCCGCTCCGGGTCGCGCAGGAGCAGATTCGGGCGCTTATAGGTGGCAAAGCGCCGTGCAAATCCCAATGTCAGTGTGTTTTCATGGAATACGGTGTCGGCATCCGACGCGGGACGGCCTTCCGAAGCGAGCTGATGCGCGTACCGCCTGCGAATGCGAGCAACTAACGTCTTCCGTCCTGCGGAACGCATCTCCCATAGCTGCGGGTCAGATAATCGACGGATGTCATCTTCGACGGCGCGGTCGCCCCGCCAGCGCTTCTTGCCGCAGGCTGTGGTCCAGAGCGCATCCGCCGCCGCCGAGTCCCAGGTGGGAACATGAATGCCGTTGGTGACCGAGCTTATCGGAACCTCCATTTGTGGCCATCGCGGGAAGAGTGGCTGGAAGATATGCCGGCTCACCTGTCCGTGGAGGTTGCTCACGCCATTGATCTGCCCGCTGCTGCGGACCGCCAGCCACGCCATGTTGAAGGATTCCGAATTATCGTCACGGTTCTGCCTTCCCATTGCGAGCAATTCTTCAATCGAAATTGCGAGTTCGTCCTGCGCATAATGGCCGAGATATTTACGGATAAGTTCCGGATGAAATCGGTCAAATCCGGCTGCCACTGCTGTGTGCGTGGTGAAGATATTGCCAGCCCGAGTAACATTCATGGCAAGATCAAATGGCTTCTTATGATCCTCCATGTAAAATCGTGCTCTCTCTAAGGTGGCGAAGGCGGCATGTCCTTCGTTGAGATGGCAGACCTCAGGCTGCAGGCCGAGCGCCCGCAGCAAGCGCCAGCCGCCGATGCCCAGCACGATCTCCTGCTTCAGACGCATCTCCGTGTCGCCGCCATAAAGCTCACTGGTAATTCCCCGATGCGCCGCGCTGTTAGCGAAATCGTTGGTATCCAGCAAATAGAGCTTTGTACGGCCAACCGACACTTCCCAGCAGCGAAGCCAGATCCTCGATTCGGGCAATTGGATCTGTAACCGCAACCATTCGCCATTCGTCCGCCGCAATGCACGGATGGGTAACTGCCCCGGATCGTTGACCGGATACAGCGCCCGCTGCCGGCCCTCGGAATCGAAATCCTGGCGGAAGTATCCCTGACCGTAGAGCAGGCCGACTCCGACGACCGGGACGCCCAGGTCACTGGCCGCCTTCATCTGGTCGCCGGCTACATTACCCAGGCCGCCTGCGTAGATAGGCAGTGCTTCGCTCAGCATGAATTCCATGCTGAAGTAGGCGGCCAGGGTCAGCTCAGTACCCGGGTGTTTCGTTTGAAACCACGCGTCCGAGTTATACGAATCCCGATTCTGCTGCAGCAATTCGTCGAGACGCCGACGAAATCCCGTCTCCGCCAATGCGGCCCTGACCGCGTCCCTGGACACTGTCTGCAGGATGACCCATGGATTCTGGGTGGCCCGCCATAGATCGGCGTCGAGACGGCCCCAGAGTTCGTCCGCCGCGTGGTTCCAGGACCAGTGCAGGTTGAGTGCCAGTTCCGTCAGTGCGTCCATGCGGTCGACTTCTGGATTCAGGGGCAATTGGGGAACGATCCTCTCTTTCGCTCCGTCGCCCTTACGAACGGGGCGGGTACGAATCCTACTTTGCCAGATGCTTCCGGATGGACTGCAACTCTGCGCGGCGTTTCGGAGTGGTTTTGGGCCAGGCCATTTTCAGGTCTTCGAGCGCATCGAGCACAATGCGGGAAACGATCAGCCTCGCGTTCTCTTTGTCGTCGGCAGGAACGATGTACCAAGGTGCGTGATGCGTGCTGGTGGCGTGCAGGCATGCCTCATAAGCCTTCACGTAATCCTTCCAGTACTTCCTCTCGTGGATATCAGCGAGACTGAATTTCCAGTTCTTGTCCGGCTCATCGATGCGCGCCAAAAAGCGCTTTCGCTGCTCTTCCTGCGAAAGGTGCAGAAATATCTTGACGATCCTGGTAGCGTTGCGGTGCAGGTGCTTCTCCATTTCCACGATGGAGCGATACCGCCCTTCCCAGACGGTTTTCTCGTCGCGCAGTTCTTCCGGAAGTCCCTGGCTGCGGAGCAGCTCGGGATGCACCCGAACCACCAGCACGTCTTCGTAATAGGAACGATTGAAGATGCCGATCCGACCGCGTTCGGGAAGGCGGCAGTTCGTGCGCCACAGAAAATCGTGGTCCAGTTCTTCGGCGCTTGGCTGCTTGAAGCTGAATACCTCGCACCCTTCCGGATTCACTCCGGACATCACGTGCCGAATTGCGCCGTCCTTGCCGGCGCCGTCCATCCCCTGAAAAACCAAAAGCAGAGCGTAGCGGTGCGACGCGTAATGAAGCTGCTGCAGAGAACTGAGCTCTGCCACGTGCTTTGCGAGAAGATCGTCATACTCGACGTCCGACGGGCAGAACGGTTCCACCATCGTTGGCCACTTACTAAGTTCGACCTTCTTTCCGGGCCGAACGCGAAAATCCTTCGCATTAATTTTCATCTTCTTCTCTCTGCGTCATGCAAGCGTTTACGCAACCTTCGGACTTGCTGGCGGATTACTCCGCGTTTCTCGTTCTGCCTCAATCCAGTCCTGATCCTGCTGGCTTTCACCATGCACTCGCTGTTGGTAGAGTTCGTAAGCTCGTGCAGCGATTTGCTGAGTGCGATCTACCGGCGGATTTTTTCCAAGCAAGGAGGGTTTGGATGGATCGAAGATCCGATAGGCGAGCAGCTTCACCCGGTCATTGATGAGGAACCAGGCTAACGCATAGGCCCAGACGAAACCGGCCCATTTCCATCCGAGGGGCGCCATAAACAAGCCATAGACCGCGATCAAAGTCGCTATGGTCTGCGTGCCAAGAACCGCGATCCACAGGATCCGCGCGGGGCGTATGGACCAGAACGGACCACGGGTGCGTGTGAGGAAGATAGTGAGATGGCCGGCCACCGAGAGCTTCAGATACATGAGAGTCTGAATGTGCAGTCGGTCGAGATGGAAGACGCGCTCGCCGAGATAGAACAGACCGAACGCAGCGACAACTCCGATAACTCCCAGCACCGTGGAGATTCCCAGCACGAGCCGCATGTTCCAGGCTTCGGGCTTGTCCTTGTACTGGACATTGTCGTAGGCGATCGAGAGGATAGCCCCGTCGTTGAGCAACGCGATCATCACGATCATGACGGCGGTCACCGGGTAGAAATTGAAGACCAGGATCGCCAGGGTCATGAAGAAAAGGACCCGCAGTGTCTCCGCGATGCGGTAAATGGCGTAGCTGTTCATCCGCTGAAATATGCGGCGACTCTCTTTGATGGCGTCGACGATCACCGACAGCCCTGAAGCCAGCAGCACGATGGAGGCCGCGGCGCGGGCCGCATCCGTGGCGCCGGAAACCGCGATTCCGCAGTCCGCCTTCTTCAGCGCGGGAGCGTCGTTGACCCCATCGCCGGTCATGCCGACGATGTGGCCTCTCTGCTGCAGAACATCGACGATGTGGAACTTGTGCTCGGGGAAAACCTGCGCGAAGCCGTCGGCTTTCTCGATGGTCTCAGCCATTTGCGCGCTCTCGTGGTGCTTGGTGTCGCCGAGCGCGCTGGCATCCAGAATATTCGTGCCCAACCCCAGTTGCTTCGAGGTTTCGCGTGCAATGGCGATTTGGTCGCCGGTGACCATCTTGACCTCTACACCCATGTGCCGGGCGCTGGCGATGGTGGCTTTGGCCTGCTCGCGCGGCGGATCGAATAACGGCAGCACTCCGGCAAACTGCCACTTGCCTTCCTCGTCCGCGCGGGCCACGCCGAGCGAGCGGAAGCCGCGGCCGGCGAATTCATTCACAGCTTTCTCGACGACAGGCTTGACTGCGCCCGCATTCGTCGACATTTGCAGAATGACCTGTGGTGCTCCCTTGGCAACGAAAAATTGTTTTTCGTCACCGCCTTTGACGGTGGCTTCGGTACGCTTATGCACGGGGTCGAATGGCTGGAAGTGTAAGACCTGATAACTCTTCAGCGCCTTGCCGTCCTTCACGCCGCCGATCACTGCCAGGTCGATCGTGTCCTTGTCCTCAGCGCGCGAAGCGAGTGCGGCCCACAAAATTACCTCATCGCCTGGAATGTTGTTGACGCTGAAAGGATCGCCCAGCGTCAGTTTGTTCTGGGTCAGAGTCCCGGTCTTGTCGGAGCACAGCACGTCGACGCCGGCCAACTCTTCGATGGCCGGCAAGCGCGTCACAATCGCTTCTTTTTTCGCGAGCAGGCGCGCACCCACAGCCATCGTCACCGACAGCACTGTGGGCATGGCCACTGGAATCGCAGCTACCAGGAGCACCAGGCAGAATTCCAATGTGGTAAGCACAGGATCGCCGCGGAAGAGCGCGACCGCCAGAATCAATACCACCAGAGCCACAGCAAGGACAATCAGGTAGTCGCCGATCTTCAATACGGCGCGCTGGAAATGGCTGACGGTTTCAGCCTCCTGCACTAACTGTGCGGTCTTGCCGAAATAGGTGTTCGTCCCGGTGGCATACACCATGGCGTCGATCTCGCCCTGACGGAGGATCGAGCCTGAAAAGACTGCGCCGCCCGGCTTGGCCGTAACCGGCAGGGATTCTCCGGTCAACGCGGACTGATCCACTTCGACTGGGTCGCCCGCCAGCAGACGCGCGTCCGCGGGGATGATGTCGCCCAGGCACAGGCGGATAACGTCGCCGGGAACCAGGTCCGACGCCTTCGGAGTCGTCCACTTTCCATCACGCTTGGCGCGTGCATTAGTGGCCAGCCTGGCCTTGAGCGCCTCAATGGCATTGCCCGCCTGATGTTCTTCCCAGAACCCCACGACAGCATTTGAGAGCAGCAAAAAAGAGATGATGCCAAAATCCATCCAGTGCCGCACCACTCCGGACAAAATGACTGCCACTTCGATCATCCACGGAATGGGGCCCCAGAAATAGGAGAGAAACTTCAGGAATGCGTTGGTCTTCTTTTCCACGATCGCATTCGGGCCGTACTGAATTAGCCGCTTCTGAGCCTCGGCCTGACTTAGGCCATCGGGGGAAGAGCCCAGCTTTTTCTGGAGGTCCGCCATCGGGATAGACTTCAGGTCGTCCCCGGACTTTGGCTTTGCATCAGGTTTCAGGTCTTCTTTGGCCTGAGCTTTTGAATCGGGCCTCGTCCCGTTTTTGTCCGAAGCCTTCGATGGAGCCTCTGTCTGAGGCTGGGATTCCTGCTTTGACTCAGGCGTGGATTCGGTGGTGGTGGGAGATGAAGACACGATGGGTTTCTCCTGTCTGCGAGCGGATCGCGACGACGGAGGTCATCTGCGCGCGTCGTATCAAGTATGTCCTCGCGAGCATGATGGCGCTGAGCAGTATTGCTCACTGATAAAGAGTCGGCCCATTCGTCCGGGAAGCTGCGACGGGCGCAGGCAGCAACGCGCCTCAATCGGCTGCGCAACTTTATCCACGACACCATCGAGGTTGCCTGTTCAACTGATTTTCAAAAACGACGAGCCGGAACTGGATCGGTCAAATCTGATCAAAAGGGAACAGCTTATCGCCGGCGTGGATGCGACGCTGTCGATGGGCATAAGTATGTGCGGCCCCGGGACCGAATCAGGACCTGGTTCAACGCGCCTCTTCACCCCGTGGAAACAAGGGAGAATCAAACGATGCCAACTGACATGCTCACCACTGCGGAACTTCTCCACGAGACGCCCGAAGCCTTAGGCAGAGAAGAGTCCGTTAAGGACAGCGATACGCTCACTCCAGAGCTGCTGGGTAAGATGGACGCTTACTGGCGCGCTGCCAACTATGTGTCGGTGGGCCAGATCTACCTCTATGCCAATCCGCTGCTGAAGGAGCCCCTGAAGCTGGAGCACGTGAAGCCGCTGGTGGTCTCCCATTGGGGTACAACGCCAGGTCAGAACTTCATCTATGTTCATCTGAACCGCGTCATCAGGAAGTACGACCTGAATATGTTCTACGTCGCAGGCCCCGGTCACGGAGGCCCGGCGATTGTGGGCAATGTCTACTTGGAAGGTACATGGAGTGAGGTTTATCCGAACGTCACGCAGGACGAAGCCGGCCTGAAAGAGCTGTTCAAGCAGTTCTCCTTTCCTGGAGGGATTTCCAGCCACGTTGCGCCGACCACGCCTGGATCGATTCACGAAGGAGGCGAGCTGGGTTATTCGCTGAGCCATGCCTTTGGTGCCGCATTCGACAATCCCGATCTGATCGTCGCCTGTGTCATTGGCGACGGCGAGGCAGAAACAGCGTCGTTGGCTACCTCGTGGCATTCCAACAAATTCCTGGATCCGAAAACGGACGGCGCGGTGCTGCCAATTCTGCACCTGAACGGGTACAAGATCAGTAATCCAACCGTACTCGCCCGCATCGAGCATGAGGAACTGGAGCAATTCCTGCGGGGCTGTGGCTGGACGCCTTACTTCGTGGAAGGGGACGAGCCGGAGAAGATGCACCAACTCATGTCCGCCACTCTCGACACCGCCATCGAGGATATCCATCGAATTCAAAGTCATGCACGCAGTCACAACGACACGACTCGGCCGCGCTGGCCAATGATCGTCCTCAAGTCGCCCAAGGGCTGGACGGGACCGAAGGTCGTCGACGGCCTGCAGATCGAGGGGACATTTCGAGCCCATCAGGTTCCGCTGCTCGTCGATCCCCAGCACCCCGATCACGTCAAGCTGCTCGAGAACTGGATGAAGAGCTACAAGCCCGAGGAATTGTTCGATGAGAATGGGCGACTCATCCAGGAACTGGCCGAGTTAGCTCCACAAGGCACGCGGCGTATGGGCGCCAACCCGCATGCGAACGGCGGCATTCTTCTCCACGACCTGCGTATGCCGGACTTCCACGACCACGCGGTCAAGGTGACTGCGCCGGGCGCGGTGCAGATAGAAGACACGCTTGTACTGGGCTCGTTTCTGCGCGATGTTGCCAAACTGAATCAGGACAAGCATAACTTCCGCGTCTTCGGTCCGGATGAAACAGTCTCGAATCTTCTCCAGGCGGTGTTTGAGGTCACCAATCGCCAGTGGGACGCGCGTGAATTCGGCAATGACGAGTTCCTCGCGCCGGATGGCCGCGTTCTGGATTCCATGCTAAGTGAAAACCAGTGCGAGGGCTGGCTGGAAGGGTATCTCCTGACCGGACGACACGGACTGTTCAACAGCTATGAGGCCTTCATTCGCATCATCGACTCTATGTTCAGCCAGCATGCGAAATGGCTGAAGGTATGCCGTGAACTGCCGTGGCGACGCGATATCTCTTCGTTGAACTATCTGCTGGCCTCCCATGTCTGGCAGCAGGACCACAACGGTTTCACCCACCAGGATCCCGGCTTCCTCGACCACGTCATCAACAAGAAGGCCGATATCGTGCGCTGTTACCTTCCGGCGGATGCCAACTGCCTTCTATCCGTCGTCGATCACTGCCTGCGCAGCCGCAACTACGTCAATGTGGTCGTTGCAGGAAAGCACGCGCTTCCACAATGGCTGACCATGGATCAGGCGGTCGTGCATTGCACTGAAGGCGTCGGCATTTGGCAATGGGCCAGCAATGACCAGAACAGCGAGCCCGACGTAGTGATGGCCTGCTGCGGAGACACGCCAACGCTGGAGATTCTCGCCGCTGTTTCTATTCTTCGCGAACATCTGCCCGACTTAAAAATCCGTGTCGTCAATGTTGTCGATCTCATGAAGCTGCAGCCGAACACGGAGCATCCCCACGGGTTGACAGAGCTGGATTACGATTCGCTCTTCACGAAAGATAAACACATCATATTCGGCTTTCATGGTTATCCATGGCTCATCCATCGCCTGACCTATAGCCGGATTAACCGCAACCTGCACGTGCGTGGCTACAAGGAAGAGGGCACGATCACCACCCCCTTCGACATGAGGGTGCAGAACGACCTGGACCGCTTCCACCTGGTGCAGGACGTGGTGGATCGGGTACCGAATCTCGGTTCCAGGGGCGACTATCTGAAGCAACAGATGCAGGACAAACTCATCGAGCACAAACACTACATCGACGCTCACGGCCAGGACATGCCCGAGATCCTGAACTGGAAATGGAGCAGCGCCAAATAAATTACGCAAACACTCGCAAAGACCGTGACGATGAATTCCCGAGGTAGGTGCGCGGACTCTGCAGGCCGGATCGAGTGAGTTCGAGTTGTGCAGTATTACGTAACAACACCGGGGAGGTGTTTATGTACCATTTTTACTGGTTCGGGATGCATGCATATTGGTGGATTTTCTGGGTCATCCTGTGGATGTTTTTCTTCTCCTTCATGACGCCGGTAAGGCGAAGCAGCTACCGGGACCTGCAAACGCCTCTGCAACTTCTGCAAACGAGGTATGCCGCGGGTGAGATCACAAGCGAGGATTACGAGGAACGCCGGGTTAAGCTTCTGCGGGATGCCAAAGCGGTATAAGCCGGTTCAACGCCGATGCCCCGGCATACGAGTATTCAAACGCATGAGCGGTGAACGATCCCGAAGGAAAAGATATGAAAGCTACGCAAAAGCTTCACCAGCTGGGCCAAAGCCTTTGGCTCGACAACATCACCCGCGGATTGCTGATCAAAGGCACACTCCGCCGCTACATTCAGGACTTCTCAGTCACCGGGCTCACCTCGAATCCAACCATCTTCGATCACGCGCTCAGGAGCAGCCACGAATACGATGACGGTATCCAGCAGAAATTGCAGGAAGGCAAATCGGGCGAGGCCCTCTTCTTCGAACTGGCGATCGAAGACCTGCGGCAGGCTGCCGATCTCTTTCGGTCTATCCATGATCGGACCAACCACGTGGACGGCTGGGTGTCGCTCGAAGTGTCTCCCTTGTTGGCCCACGACACTGCCGCCACGCTGGCCGCAGCCAGGGATCTCCATGCTCGTGCAGAGCGGCCTAATCTCTTTATCAAAATACCGGGCACCAAGGAGGGCCTGCCCGCCATCGAAGAGGCAATCTTCGCGGGGGTGCCAGTCAACGTAACCCTCCTGTTCTCCCCCGCGCAGTATGTCGCGGCCGCCGAGGCGTATCTGCGCGGCATCGAGCGCCGCATTGCCGCCGGTCTGGACCCTGACGTCGGCTCCGTTGCCTCGCTGTTTGTCAGCCGATGGGATGTGGCGATAGCGGGGACAGCTCCTGGGGAATTGCGGAACCAGCTTGGTATCGCGATTGCACGAGAGACGTATGTGAGCTATCGTACTTTGCTCGGCTCTCCGCGCTCGCAGCGCACCCTGAATGCCGGCGCACGGGCCCAGCGCCTGCTCTTCGCCAGCACTCGAACCAAGGATCCGAAGGCCTCCGACACGCTTTACGTTGAGGCCCTCGCTGCTCCCTTTACCGTGAACACCATGCCTGATGAGACGTTACAAGCATTCGCCGATCACGGAGATATCCACGAGACGCTGCCTGCTCATGTCGGAGACGAACTGGCCAGGTTCGACAAAGCGGGCATCGACACAAAAGCGCTGGGCACGCAACTTCAGCAAGAAGGAGCCGAATCGTTCGTCAAGTCCTGGAAAGAACTGCTGCAGTGCATTGCAGCCAAAACCGAAATGCTCAAAGCCGTTTGAGCCCGAACGGGGAGGATGAAGGCGAAACGCGGCACTCATCCTTACGGGCTGTTCCCGGCAAGTGTTTACCTGCGTCGATTTGAGATGGATGGGCGTGTTGCGGTAGCTACGCCGTCAACCTCGCCATTGTCAGCACGGCAAAGTATCGGAGCGCCACCTGTCTGGATTCGCAGTGGTATTTATGATGCCCACCTGAATCACTTCCAGTACGTCGCGACCGATTCTGCGGCGTGCGCGCCCCCGACAACACAGGATAACCAGTTTGCAATTCTGCTGGGACACACTGACCCAGCGGAGACAACTGCCGACGAAGGGACCCTGGATCGAGGGCAATGGGGACTCGCCGTCGTGTGCCGGCTCAGCAACCAGGCACAGCCAAGGCGGTTTCGCCGGTTCCCGAAGAAGACAGGGTGGCAACGGGACATCGTGAGTGCCGACCGGCTTTGAGGGTTCGCAGGAAAATTGGCTGGGCTGATCCCCCCACGGTTTCAGCCCTTGTGACCCACCCAGTTATGTTCGGTAATTTGGTAGCAAATAGCGCCCGAAGTGCCGGTTTTTTCCATTCCACATGTTTTAACTCCTTTATTATCTTCAGCCAGCCGCTATAGCGCTACCTTGACATGGTAGAGGTCAGGAGTTCGAGTCTCCTCGTGCCTGCCATCTCCTTCAACCACACAGGCCCAGGTTGCTCTTCCGCCCCATGCACATGAATGCATATTAAGGGAAACCTCCTGCCCGGCAGCCCCGTTTGAGCTTCGGGTCCGTTTCTTCGGACTGGTTCATTGGCGGGGTGGCCGACTTCAATGGCGACGGCAACGCCGATATTCTGCGGCGCCACAGCACCGCCGGCCAGGTCTACGTCTGGCTGATGAATGGAACGGCGTTGACCAGCTGCGGAAGTCCGGGCACTCCCGCCGCGACCTGGCAGATCGCTTCCTGATCTCCATAGGTTGCTGGAGCCGAACCAGGTTCTTTGCAACCTTGTCAGGGAGTGGCTCGCACCGGGAAAGTTACTGGGGAAATAACCCTAACATTGCATTGACGCCATTCTCCCTGTCCTGCAGCATCAGTAGACCCTACTGAGCCTCTTCAATTCATCGAAACGTAATCGCTCTGTCGCAGCGATGAACTGACAGGAGAAGGCATTGCAAGTCGGCCTCTGCTCTGTCGAGCTTCTTACCTCCAATCGAGCGGAGCTGGTATCAAGGAGCCCTGGACATGGATTTCGAATTGATCGTGTGTTCTCTCTTCACTCTGCCTCAATCGGTTCTTCATTCGAGTGCATTCTTTGCCGGTAGAAAGCTGCGGCATCGGCCAGGCCTGTTCCTCCTGGGCATCCTTTTGTCAGGCGCCCTGTCCCCGATCCACGCCCAGACTGCCTACTTCGCCGGGGCAGTCACAACCCTGGGGGGCGGCTTCAACCAGCCTCTTGGAGTAGCGGTGGACGGGAGCGGCAACGTCTTTGTCGCGGATACTCTCAACAACGCGGTGAAAGAAGTGCCACTCGGCTGCACTTCTGCCGATTGTGTCACGACGGTAGGCGGCGGCTTCAACCAGCCCTATGGCGTCGCGGTGGCGGGCGGTACCATCTACGTCGCCGATTACGGCACGCACGCGGTTTACCAGATGCCCTACACGTGCAACTCTGCTTCCTGCGCCACGATGATGGGCGGCGGCTTGCATTCTCCCCAGGGCCTGGCAGTGGACGCGAGCGGCAACGTCTATGTCGCAGATTTCAATTTCACCGATACGACGGTGAAGGAAATTCCGGCCGGATGCACCTCTTCCAGTTGCGTCGCGACGCTGGGCGGCGGCTTCAACCAGCCCTACGGCGTCGCGGTCGACGCAAGCGGCAACGTCTACGTCGCAGATTCCGGCAATGGAGTGGTGACTGAAATGCCACCAGGCTGCCCCTCCTCCAGTTGTGAGACGACGCTGGGCGGCGGTTTCGGTATTCCCGAAGGAGTGGCGGTCGACAGCAGCGGTAACGTCTACGTGGCGGACTACAACAACAACGCGGTGTACGAAATGCCGCCGAATTGCCTGTCGTCCGGTTGTGTCACGACGCTGGGCGGCGCCTTCTCCGGACCCAGCGACGTGGCCGTGAACGGGAGCGGCAACCTCTACGTCACCGACACCGGCACGGCTGTGAAGGAGCTGATGCCGCACGGCGTGAATTTCAGCACTGTTGCCGTGGGAACAGCCAGCGCGCCGCTGACGCTGTACTTCATCTTCACCGCCGGCGACAGCGACGTAACCGTGTCTGCGCTGACCCAGGGCGCCAAGGGACTCGACTTTGCCGATGCGGGCACAGGAACCTGCGACACCAACGGGACCAGCCAGGCCTACAACCCCGGCGATACCTGCACGATGAATGGAACCTTTACGCCGAAATACGCGGGGGCGCGCAGTGGCGCTGTGCAGCTTTCCGATGCCGGTGGAGTCATTGCGACTGCCTATGTGTACGGCAGCGGTCAGGGTCCGCAACTGGTGTTCCAGAATAATCAGACTCCCATTGTGGTGGGCGCCGGTGCCGGCGAACCCGAGGGCCTGGCGGTGGACGCGAGTGGGAACGTATACGTCGCCGATCCATCGGACACCGGTTGGGTGATGGAGTTTGCGGCTGGCTGTACGATCAGCACCTGCACGCCGGTGGAATTGGGCGGTAGCAACCTCGAAGGACAGGTATTCAATGGGCCCTTTTCCATAGCGGTGGACGGGGCCGGTAACGTCTACGTCGCCGACCGTTCTAATGGCGGCTCCGTGAAGAAGATGCCGCCTGGCTGCGTTGCCGCTGGCTGCGTCACCACTCTGACTGCCTTCCCGTATTCCGGTAGCCTGGCTGTGGACGGGGCCGGCAATCTTTATGCCGCAGATGGCGCCGCGATCAAGGAACTGCCGTCGGGTTGCACTTCAAGCGGCTGCGTTATCACGCTGGGTGGCTGGTTCAGCGGCATCGGAGCCCTGACGCTAGATGGGAGCGGCAACCTCTATTTCATCGATGATTACGCGATCAAGGAAATGCCCCCTGGCTGCACGTCCGCCAGTTGTGTTACGACCCTGGGCGGCGGATTCATCGAGCCCGATGGCGTGGCCCTGGATGGGAGCGGCAACATCTACGTCACAGATAACGATCATATGTTTGGCGGGTACGCCGCAGTATTGGAGATGCCTGCGGGCTGCGCTTCGTCGAGCTGCGTTCATTTGCTCGGCACCGGCCCCACTAACCTTTTTCTCCTGAGGGGCGTGGGAGTCGATGGCAGCGGCAACGTCTACGTTGAGGATGCTTACGCCAACAGGATCTACGCACTGAACCTCGCCACGGTGCCCAGCCTGACCCTTGCCAATACCAACGTCGGCTCCCAAAGCGTGCCCCAGAGAGTCTTGCTGCGCAATATCGGCAATGCCCCGCTCGTCTTCCCGCCTCCGGGATCGGGTGAAAATCCCAGCGTCTCGGCCAGCTTCACGCTGGACGCATTGACGACTTGTCCTGAAGTGCTCTCCTCGTCTTCGGCGGGCTCGCTGGCGGCTGGAGCCAGCTGCGATCTGGCATTCGACTTTGCGCCCACGATCGCCGGTCCAGTTTCCGGGTCGGTGATGCTGACCAACAACAATCTCAACGTCGCCAATGCCACGCAGAGCATTGGGCTGAGCGCCACCGGATTTTCAGGGACGCTGATCACTCCGACCGTCACGGTGACGCCGAAGTCTTCGAGCGTCACCACGGCACAGCAAACCTCGGTGCTCGTGGTGGTGAGCGGCGGATCCGGGAACCCAACCCCGACCGGTTCGGTGACCATGAGCAGCGGCAACTCAGTTTTGGGAGTGGCGACGACGCTGGTGGGCGGCGGCGCCACCGTCACCATCCCAGCCGGCCAACTGACTGCCGGCAACGACACGTTGACAGCAACCTATACGCCGGACTCGGGAAGCTCCTCGACCTACACCGGCGCTGCCGGCACCGCTGCTGTGACGGTGGTGCAGGCAATCGGGTCCTGCTCGACTCCGAACCCGAATCCGAATCCCAATCCGCAGTCGTTTGCCGCAGTGGGCGACTTCAACGGCGACTGCAGGAGCGACATTCTTTGGCACAACACCAGCACCGGACAGGTCTACGCCTGGCTGATGAACGGGGCCGTCTACGAGAACAGCGGGAGCCCGGGCAGCCCCACCTCGGACTGGGTGATCCAGGGCGCCGGCGACTTCGATGGCGACGGCAAAGCCGACATTCTGTGGCGGAACAGCACCACCGGCCAGGTCTTCATCTGGCTGATGAACGGCGGCACGATTACCGGCAGCGGAAGCCTCGGCTACGTTTCCCTGGACTGGACCATCAAGGACGTTGGCGATTTCAACGGCGATGGCAAAGCCGACATCCTGTGGTGGAACAGCACTACCGGCCAGGTCTACCTCTGGTTCGTGAACGGCACCACCCTGAGTGGCGGCGGGAGTGTCAGCTATGTCTCCGGCGGATGGAACATTGCGGGCATCGGCGATTTCGATGGCGACGGCAAAGCCGACATTCTGTGGCGGAACAGCACCACCGGCCAGGTGTACGTGTGGCTGATGAACGGGACTACATTGACGAACAGCGGAAACCTCGGCTACGTGTCGTCGGACTGGAGCATTGCCGGCGTCGGCGATTTCAACGGCGACGGCAAGAGTGACATCCTGTGGCGCAACACCAGCGGGGAGGTCTACCTGTGGTTCATGAACGGGACTGCGACGGGCGGTAGCCAGGGGGTCAGCTATGCTTCCACCGACTGGGTGATCCAGGGCGTGGGCGACTACGACGGCAGCGGCCGGGCCGGGATCCTGTGGCGCAACAGCAGCACGGAGCAGGTTTACATCTGGCTGATGAACGGGGCCACGCTGGACAGCAGTGGAAGCCCGGGCGCCCCTGGCGCGACCTGGCAGATCGAGCCGTAAGGTTGCTTTGTGCGAGGACGGTACTTTCGAGTGGAGGGGTACCCCCCTCCCCCCTCCCCTTTTGCATGGGGTATTTGATTCCATTGCAGTTAGAAATGCTATCGAGATCGACAACAGGCTAACTGGCCTGTCTTGTATTAATTAGAAGCGGCCGCTTTTGTAACAGAAGCGGCCGTGTTTGTAACAGAGGCGGCTGGGTTTGTAACAGAAGCGGCTGGGTTTGTAACAGAGGCGGCTGCGTGTCAGTGATCAGTGGACCGTGAGCCGGGAGCCGTGGGCCGTGAACCGTGAACCGTGAACCACGCAGACGCGAAAAGGCCTCGCCAGAGCGAGGCCTTTGTGTTTTTCTATCTAAGTTCAGAATACCACATTGGAAGAACCAAAATGCGGGAATAGGCGGGGTTAGCGTTACTAATGCGCAAGCCAAGCAAACGAGTTAGATCGCATAGTTACGGACGTAAGGCTTGACAGTTTTTCTGGAAAGGGTAACGTTACGCGATTTTCGGAGATCAGGGAGCGATTTGCCAGGTGGCGTCGGGGGTTCCGGGGCTTCCGTTGCTGGTCAGTGTTGCTCCGTTCATCAGCCAGATGTAAACCTGCTCTGTTTTGCTGTTCCGCCACAGGATGCCGGCCCGGCCGCTGCCATCGTAGTCTCCTACGCCCTGAACAACCCAGTCGAGGGAGACATAACTGACGAAGGGCTCGCTGGGCGTCGTGATCGTATGCATGAGCCAGAGGTAGACCTGGCCGCTGGTGTCGCGCCATAGAATGTCACTCTTGCCGTCGCCATCGAAATCGCCGATGCCCTGGAGGGTCCAGTCGGACTTGACGTAGTCCGGGCTTGCAGTGCCGATCAACGTGGTTCCGTTCATGAGCCAGATGTAGATCTGACCGGAACTGTTGTTGCGCCACAGGATATCGGCGGCGCCATCGCCATTGAAATCGCCGGTGCCGATAATGCTCCAGTCCGAAGAGACGTAGCTGACGTTTCCGCCGCCCGACATGATGGTGCCGTTGATGAGCCAGAGGAAGACCTGGCCGGTGGTGCTGTTGCGCCACAGAATGTCGGCTTTGCCGTCGTCGTTGAAGTCACCGATGCCGGCAATTTTCCAGTCAGAGGAGACGTAGCCGAGGCTCCCGCTGGCGGTGAGCGTGCTGCCGTTCATCAGCCAGATATAGACCTCGCCGGTGGTGCTGTTGCGCCAGAGAATGTCGGCTTTGCCGTCGCCATTGAAATCGCCCGTGCCCTGAATCACCCAGTCGGAAGTCGGGCTGCCAGGGGTGCCACTGCCGGGATAGGTGGCGCCGTTCATGAACCACTCGTAGACCTGTCCGGTGGTGCTGTTGCGCCACAGGATGTCACTCCTGCAGTCGCCGTTGAAGTCGCCCACCGCGGCAAAGGACTGCGGATTGAGATTTGGGTTCGGATTCGGAGTAGTGCAGGATTCGATCGCCTGAACCACCGTCACGGGCGCGGTTCCGGCGGCGCTGGTGTAGGTGGAAGAGCTTCCGGAATCCGGCGCATAGGTGGCTGTCAAGGTGTCATTTCCCGCGGCGAGGCTCCCGGCCGGGACGTTGATGGTTACGGAGCCCGAGGTCAGCGTTGTGATGGCGGATGTGTAGCTGCCGCTGCTCAGCGTGACCGAGCCGGTGGGGGTCGGATTTCCGGATCCCCCGTTCACGGACACGGTTACAGAAAGCTTCTGGATGGTCGTGATGGTGGACAATGACGGGCTTACCGTCACGGTTGGAATCAACGGTCCGGTCCTTAACGGCGTTGTGGCTGAAACGCTGGCTTTGTAATTGCTGTCTCCGGGATAGCTCACATCAACGTTGTGAATCCCATTGTTTGCGGGCGAGATCCCCGTGACGGTGGCGGTTGCGGTCTGGGTTGGCTGGGAGGTGAGAATGGTTACGGCGTCGCCGTAGGTATAGGTGACGGCAAGGTCCTGGGCGCCATCCCCGTTGAAGTCAGCCACGGCAACGGCATAGGTATAGTAGTTCGCGTTGAGAGCGGTGGGCGCGCCGAAGGTACCATCCCCGTTCCCCAACAGCACCGCGAGCTCACTATTGCTGGTCTCCACCAAGTCGAGCTTGCCATCTTGATTGAAGTCGCCAACGGCCAGGAAGACCGTATCGTAAATCCCGGTTGGACTGGTCGTGGTTGGGGTAAAGGTGCCATCTCCGTTGCCCAGAAGAATCGTCAGTGCATTGTTGCCCTGGTTGGCCACCGCCAGGTCGATCTTCCCATCCTGATTGAAATCCCCCACGACGACGGCGTAGGGGTAGGGAGCCGTGGCGGGACTCGGTGCGGCAGTGAAGGAACCATCGCCGTTGCCGAGCAGAATGGTGACTGTGTTGGAGGAGGAGTTGACCGTGGCCAGGTCCAGGATGCCATCGCCGTTAAAGTCTGCGACGGCAAGGGTTCTGGACTGTCCACCGGTCTCCGGACTCAGCGGAGAGGGGGTAAACGTGCCGTCTCCATTGCCCAGCTGAATGGTTAGTGCGTTGCTTTCTTCGTCGAGGATGGCAAGGTCCAGAAGTCCGTCGCCGTTGAAGTCCCCAACCACGATGGAAAACGGATCGGAGCCGGTTACGGGGCTGGAGGCGGCCGGGGTAAAGGTGCCGTCGCCGTTGCCGAGCAGGATGGTGACGGTATCGCTGCCGGCGCAGACCACGGCAAGGTCGGCAATGCCATCGCGGTTGAAGTCCCCAACCACGACGGAAGAAGGATTGCTGCCGGTTGCCGGGCTGGAGGCAACGGTTGTGAAGGTCCCATCTCCTTTTCCGAGGAGGATGGTTAGAGTATTGCTGCCTGCGTTCACGATCGCGAGGTCCGGAATGCCATCGCCATTGAAGTCTCCGGCCGCGATCGAATTCGGTTCATCGCCGGTCGCGGGCGACTGGGGATTGTCCCACACAAGGGTTGGGGCGCCCGGCCTCAGTGGCGCAGTGGCCAGGACGAAATTGCTGTTGGAGGTGTCGAGGAACGAGACGGTCCCGGTGGGAGCCACGGCGCCGACGGCGGAAACAGTGGCGGTGAGCGTGTAGTCACCGCTCACCCCACTCGGAGTAATGGTGGTGGTGGTCGGCTGGGCGGCTGGGGTCACGGTGAGGTTCGCCGCGGAAGAAGAACTGGTTGCATGGCTGCTCGTGGCGAGGAAGACGGCTTTGTAGCTATGCGTGCCCATGCCGGGGATGAACTTCAGGGCAGCGGTTCCCGCATTGGTCAACTGCGCACTGCCCACCCAATGGGCCGGATCGCAGAGAGTCGCCGCAGCGTCGCAGAAGTTGACCTCCCCGACGGCCAGCGCGGTTGCGCCGGCGTTCACCGCGGCGATGAGGGTGACGGGCGTGCCCGGGGAAACGGTGCCGACGGGACTGCCGGCCGCAGTGATCTGCAGAGTTGTGGTGGTTGCGGAGGGCGCCAATCGGATGGCGACAACCACCGTGCTGGTGGCGGCAAGGGAGCCGGAGGTTCCGGTGATGGTGAGGGTCGCGCTGCCCGGCGCGGCCGTGCTGCTCGCGGTCAGCGTCATCACGCTGCTTCCGGTGCTGGTTGGATTCGGGGAGAAAGCTGCCGTGACGCCGCTGGGCAGTCCGGTGACCGCCAGAGTGACATCGCCGGCGAAACCGTAGGCCGGGATCACGCCGACAGTGACATCGGCGGAACCGCCCGGAATAAGGTTGGCTTGACCGGGCGCAGCCACGATGGTGAAACCCTGGGGGTTGATGGTGAGGTAGATGGTCGTGGTCGCGGTCGACGCCCCGGAAGTGCCGGTGATGGTAACGGTCGCTTGCCCTGGGGTGGCGGCGTCGGATGCGGTGAGGGTGAGAGTGGGGTTCGAGCTGGTGGGGTTGGGCGAAAACGATGCGGTTACGCCACTGGGCAGCCCGGCTGCGGCAAAGCTGACGACGCCCGTGAAGCCGTATTGCGGATAGACGTAGACGGTCGCTGAGGTGGAAGTGCCCTGGTTCATGCTCAGGTTATAGACCGTAGAGAGCGTGAAGCTGGGCGGATCGATCTCCAAAAACACCGTGGTGGTTTGCGTCTGGGAGCCGGAGGTTCCGGTCACGGTGAGGGTGTACTGACCTGGGGTCGCGGTAGCGCCGGCCGTTAGGGTGAGGATGCTCTGCAAGGGTGTGGGATTGGGCGAGAAGGATGCCGTAACGCCGGTGGGCAGGCCGGTGATCGAGAAATTCACGCTGCCGGTGAAGCCATATTCGCCATCGACGTCGACGTAGGTTGCGCCCGAACTGCCCTGACCCAGGGTTAGTCCCCCACCGTAAATCATGAACGTAGGCGCGTAAACCCCCAGTGACAGCGGGGTGGTCATGGTCTGTGTGCCGGAGGTTCCCGTGATGGTGAGGTTGTACTGTCCAACGGGCGCTGTGCTGCTGGCAGTGAGCGTGAGGGTGCTGCCGTAGGTAGTCGGGTTAGGAGAGAACGAAGCGGTGACGCCGGCCGGCAATCCGGAGATCGACAGATTAACGGCGCCGGTGAATCCATATTGACCGTACACCCAGGCGAAGGTTGTCGTCGTTGTTCCCTGGCCCATCGTTACGCCTCCCTCGTCAGAGAGGGTGAAGGTGGGCGTAGCCACGCTGAACGAGAATGTTGACGTTGCAGTCTGAGAGCCGGATGTGCCGGTGACGGTGATGGTGCTGGTGCCCACCGTCGCGGTGCTGCTGGCTGTCAGCGTCAGTTCACTGAAGTCGGTGGTCGTGGTGGGATTCGGCGAAAACGACGCGGTGACGCCGCTGGGCAGACCGGAGACCGCGAGACTCACGTTGCCGGCGAATCCGTATTCGGGGTTGATATAGATGGACCCAGTCGCGGAAGTTCCCTGGCCGATGGACCCGGGGCTGTAACCGTAGAGAGTGAAGGTGGGCGCAAAGATGCCGAGCGTGACGGTTGTGGTCGCGGTGAGATTGCCGGAGGTGCCGGTGATGGTGAGCGTGCTGGTACCGATCGGGGCGGTACTGCTCACGGTCAAGGTGAGCGCACTATAGCCGGTGGTGGGGTTCGGCGAGAGCGAAGCCGTGACCCCGCTGGGCAAGCCCGAGACGGACAGATTGACACTGCCGGTGAATCCGTATTGCGGGTCGACATACACACCGCTGGTGTACGTCGTTCCCTGGCCGATGTTGACAGCTCCGTTATTGGAGAGAGAAAAGCCAGGGACATGGACGGTGAGGGTGAACGTCGTGGTTTGAACGATGCTGCCGGAGGTTCCTGTGATGGTGAGCGTGCTGGTTCCCGGAGCGGCGGTGGGGCTAACGCTCAGCGTGAGGGCAGTGCCATACGTGGTGGGATTCGGGGCCCAGAGCGCGGTGACCCCGCTGGGCAAGCCGGAGACGGACATGGTCACGTTGCCGGTGAATCCATATTGCGCATTGACGTAAACGTAGGATGTCGAGGAAGTGCCCTGGCCGACGTCACCGCTTCCGTAGTCGGAAATCGTGAAGGTGGGCTGGTGAATCACCAGGGTCAGGGGGGTTGTAGCCGTAATATTGCCCGAGGTGCCGGTGATGGTGAGCGTGTACTGGCCTGGCGTGGCGGCGTTGGTGGTATTGAACCAGAGGGTGCTGTCGTAGGTGGCAGGATTCGGAGAGAAGTACGCCGTTACACCGCTGGGCAGTCCGGCTATCGTGAGATTCACGTTGCCGGCGAAGCCGTAATAGGAGTTGACGTAAACATAGGTGCTGACCGCCGTGCCCAGGCCGATGTCCACCTCGGGCGGTGTGTAGAGCTGGAACGTCGGCGCCTGGACGGTAAGGGTCAGGGGCGTGGTCACCGTGAGATTGCCGGAAGTCCCGGTAATGGTGAGGGTGGTGGTGCTGCCGACAGCGGTACTGCTCACGTTGAGCGTGAGGGTGCTGCCGGAGTTGGTGGAGGTGGGCGAGAACGAGGCCGTGACGCCAGCGGGCAGACCGGCAATGGTGAGATTCACGTTTCCGGTAAAGCCATATTCCGGGGTGACCGTAATCGCAGCGGATCCGCTCGCGTTTGGAGGGATGCCCAGACTATACGGCGATGCCGAGAGGGCGAAGGTGGGCGTGTGCACAGCCACCGTCACACTGGTGGTCGCGGTGAGATTGCCGGAAGTCCCGGTGATCGTGAGGGGAGCGGTTGAAGCCGGGGCGGTGCTGCTGGCGGTGAGCGTGAGGACGCTGGTGCTCGCTGTGGGGTTGGCGCCCCAGGATGCGGTAACGCCGGTGGGCAGCGGGGACGTCACTGCCAGGGTGACATTCCCGGTGAATCCTCCGGCGTCAGTCACCGTGAAGGTGGTGGTGCTGGAGGATCCCAGATCGAGCGAGACCGTAGCTGGAGAGCCGATGATCCAGAAGCCTGGCGCCTGCGGTCCTGCCAGGTCGTCGATGAGGTCGGGACCGGTGGGACTTCCCCACCCCGTGACCAGATCGTATCCGCTGACGGCGCTGTACGACACCGGCTGATTGTCGGTGTCGTTGTTTCCGGATGTAATGTCGTGGAGGTCGTTGCTGTAGCTGGCGCCCTGGCCGATGGCATAGAGCGGTGGATTGATGAAGCCGACTCCGCCCTGGGGCGCGGTGCCGGCTTCGACGGCCTGCTGGTTGACCAGGGCCATGAATCCTGCCCAGCGCGGCGCGGCGAAGCTGGTGCCCGCCCAGCCGGCTTCACAGTAGCCCATTGAACAGAGATAGTTGTCGAAGTCGCCTTCCATCGCGACATCGGGCACGTTGCGCAGCGTCGGGGAACCGCCATTGGAGGTGTTGGCGAGCCCGCTCTGCCAGCTGGGAATGGCAATGCCATCGGGACTGATGCCGCCGCCGCTGCCGTTAGGAGGGGAATCCCACGCAACCTCGCTGGCCCAGGTTCCCCCTGCGCCGTTGGTGGTGAGGTGGGTGCCGCCAACGGCGGTCACATAAGCATCCTCGGCAGGATAGAAATAGGGGTCGACGTCAGGATCGTAAGCACCCAGATCGCCCGAGGCGTCGAAGAAACTTTGTCCCTGGGCGGCAAACTCCTCGAAGAAGACGTCGTCGGTCTGCGGGTCGTCTGGAAACCAGCTCCAGGAACTGCTGATCTGTTTCGCGATATTCTCTGAGGCCATGGAGTTCAGGAGGTTGGCGTCGTCGAGGCCCTGGCCGATGTAGACGCGAACCTGGGTCAGGCCCGGCGCCATGCCGATGGCCTGCACGATGTCGAGCACCACTTCGGCTTCCGCGTCAGATTCGCCGCTGGGCGCGCCGGTGGCGCCGTCGAGCAGAACATTATTGATCGCGACGTTGTAGGTTTGCCCGGCGGTGCTGAAGGTGCTGGCCACATCGCTGAGGTCGTAGCCGTCATACTCGAGGAGTCCGACGGTTTGGCCGTTGCCATCCAGGGTCGTTCCACCGTAATAGGCGGCGCGCATGTCGCTGCTGAGATACGAGCCGCCGGGGCCGGAGCCGAGGACGGGACCGGAATCCTCGGTCTGGGGTTTCCGGGGAGGAATCACCATCGGATGCGGGAGGGAGAAGTTACTCAGGCCTGAAATATGTGCAACCGGCACGCTCAGATTGAGCGAGGGCTCCCGATCCGGAGAGAAGAAGGTGCGGCTCTCGGTGGGATGCTGGTAGACATTCATCTTCACGTTGAAAGCTTTGTCGATCTGGTCCACGGTGCCACTCAGGGGCACGACCAGCCGATTCGCAGGACTCGCGGTGACGGTGAAGCCGTTCGCCTGCGCGAAGGCAACGACGGCGAGGTAATCGTCGATGGTGGGGCCAAATCGCTCGGTGAACTGATCCACACTGAGAAACTGGCGGTAGTCCGGGCTCGATGGATCGTAGAGCCTCTTGAGCAGGCCGGTGAGTTCAGCCTGATTGCGCAGCGGCAGCACGATGGAGACCTGCATCCGCTGCTCGGACGGCAAAGGACCCATGAGGGCTGCCTGTCCCCCGGTCACTGCAGGATTCACATGGTTGTGCAGGACCTGGCGCGATTGTTGCGCGTGCCCTGCACCCGTCCCACAAATGGTGAGCGCCGCGAGCAACACGAGATTCGAGTACAGCCCCTTGCTGTGTGGGTAATTGAGAAGACGACCTAAACCGGAGGCAAAACTCCGTACAAACCCGGACCCGATCACGAACGCCCCGCGAAAAAGCAGACAGAGACAAAGTTAGCTGGTCGAGGGCACAGCCGAGGGAGGGCGACCAACACGACAAATCTGTGGAGTCAAGGCAATCTCCCTCAGATCTTGTTTTGTTATGAAAGTCTCTGGAAGATTATCACGGTATACGTTAGTTCCACCATAGATATTCGTAATCCATGACTCCACGTATCCGGCGGCTGTAACCAGGCCCGTATCATAGGTTTGGTCGGGGGGCAGACGGAAGTTACTCCGGCCGTGGACGATCCGCGGTCGCCAGCCGCCGACCGCGCAGCGGGCCCCACTCGGATAGAATTCGCTTCGGTGACCCAACCCCCTTTGGACGCGGACAGCGCCCGCCCGAAACTCGCACCGAAGCTCGGCCTTTTCGACGCGACCATGATGGTGATGGGCGGCATCGTGGGCGCCGGGGTCTTCATGAACCCGTACGTCGTCGCCCAGCGCCTGCATTCTCCCGTGCTGATTCTTTCGGTGTGGGTCGCGGGCGGCATCATTGCCATCCTTGGCTCTTTCGTTTATGCGGAACTCGGAGCGCGCATTCCCGAGGTCGGCGGGCAGTACGAGTATCTTCGGCAGTCTCTGCATCCTGTCTTTGGATTCCTGTATGGATGGGCGCTGCTTCTGATTATTCAGACCGGCGGCATGGCTGCGGTCGCCGTCACGTTTGCGCGCTACTTCCTCGAGCTCACGCGCCTGCATTACTCCGAGCACGCGGTGGTCGTCGTTACCCTGGCTTTGCTCACTGCTGTGAATTGCCTCGGAGTCAAACCGGGCGGGCGTTTCCAAAGCGTGCTCATGGTGCTGAAGATCGCGGCGATTGCGGCGCTGGTCGGCGCTGGCCTGTTCATGGTTCGCGCGCCGAAGCCGGTGCTTCACCCCGTGCTCGATCGTCCCATGAGCTTCGATCTCCTTACTGCGTTGGGTGCGGCGATGGTCCCGGTACTGTTTTCCTACGGAGGGTGGCAGACGACGAACTTTATCGCCAGCGAGATTCGCGACGCGCGCAGGAATCTGGGGCGCGCGCTGATGATCGGGGTTGTGGCCGTGGTGGTGCTCTACGTGTCGGTCAACGTGGTTTGCCTGCGAGCCCTGGGAGTGACGGCGCTGGCCGCGACCAGCGTTCCGGCGAGCTCGGTGATGCAAATTGTGGCTGGCGATCGGGGAGCGCGTCTTATTGCGCTGGGGATCGCCGTTTCGACGGTCGGGTTTCTCAGCCAGTCTGTGCTTACCGGGCCGCGCGTTTATTTCGCGATGGCCGAGGACGGACTCTTCTTCCGCAGCGTTGCTTATCTCTCGCGCAAAACGCAGGTTCCGGTTGTTGCTATCGTGCTGCAGAGCGTTTGGGCGGTGGTGATCGCGCTGACGGGAAAATACGAACAGATTTTGAATTTTCAGGCGCCGATTGACTTTACTTTTTTCGGACTGAGCGCGACCTGCCTGTTTGTTCTTCGCCACCGCGAACGGAGCCATCCCAACGGCGATTCCGGCTTTCGCGTCCCGGGCCATCCATTCACCACGATTATCTTCATCCTGTCGTGCTGGCTCACGGTCGCGAACGCGCTGTGGAAGTATCCTCGGAACAGCTCGATCGGATTTGTGATTATCCTCATCGGATTGCCGGTGTACGCGTTCTGGCAGCGGCGCCGGCGCAGGGAGACAGCAGAATGAGCCGTGCGCGTGCGGTCGCGTCCACCTATCTGGAGTGGGCGAAGCTCTGCTCGAAGGAGAAATACAACCTGGCCACCAGCGGGATCACGAGTTATCCGCTGGCGGAGCTGCACGTTGCGGCGCAGGATCTTGAAATCAACGGTCCCACCGTCTATGGGTATGCGCCGCTCCAGGAGCGGCTGGCGCGCAAGTGCGGCGTGACGCCGGATTGCGTTGTTGCCGCAGCGGGAACCTCGATGGCGAATCATCTTGCTATGGCGGCTCTGCTCGAACCGGGTGACGATGTGCTGATCGAGCAGCCAACCTATGGGCCGGTGCTCGAAGTGGCGTCGTACCTGGGGGCGAACATTCTCCGTTTCGAGCGCCGCGCGGAGCAGGATTTTGAGATCGACGTCGACGACGTTGCGCGACGCATCACCTCGAAAACGCGCCTGCTCTGCCTGACTAACCTGCACAATCCGTCGGGGGCGCTGGCCAGCGAAGAGACGCTGACGCGGATTGGCCGGATCGCGGAGAAGTACGGCGCGCAGGTGCTGGTCGACGAAGTGTATCTCGATATGGTGTACGACCAGCCGCAGCGCTCGTCGTTTCACTTCGGCAGCAATTTCGTGGTGACCACGAGCCTGACCAAGGCGTACGGCCTGAGCGGGCTGCGCTGCGGCTGGATTCTGGCGCAGGCGGACCTTGCGCAGCGGATGTGGCGGCTGAACGATCTGTTCGCAGCCACTCCGGTTTTTCCCGGCGAACAGCTCAGCGTCGCGGCTCTCGACCAGCTGGGCAAAATCGATGCGCGTGCCCGCGCGCTACTCGCCACCAACCGCAAAGCCCTTGATGGGTTTTTCGGCGGGCGGGGCGATCTCGATGGATTCCGCAGTCGCTGGGGCACGGTGACGTTTCCGCGCCTGAAAAGCTGCTCCGTCGATGCGTTCTGCGAATTCCTGCGTGCACGCTATGAAACCAGCGTCGTGCCAGGACGATTTTTCGAGATGCCGGACCATTTCCGCATCGGGATCGGGGGCGATCCCGCGATGACCGGCGAAGCATTGCAGCGTCTGGCGGCGGCGCTGGACGAATGGGGATCAAAGCGTTCATGACCCAGGCGCGGCGTGTCCGCATCGGCATTGACTGGGGCGGCACCAAGATTGAGGCGCTGGCCATGGACGCCGATAGCAACGAGCTTTGTCGTGTTCGTATTCCCACGCTGCGCCACGATTACGAGGGGTCCATCCGCGCGGCGGTGGAGATGGTCGCCTCCATCGAGCGCCAGGTCGGCACAACGGGTCCCATCGGCGTCGGCATTCCGGGCACGATTGTGCCCGCGACGGGCCTCGTGAAAAACGCGAACTCCACATGGCTGAATGGAAGGCCGCTCGAAAAGGATTTGTCGGTTGCGCTGGGCCGGGAGGTGCGCTGCGTCAACGATGCGAATTGCCTCGCGGTCTCGGAAGCCGTGGATGGTGCGGCGGCTGGGAAGGCTGTCGTGTTTGCGGTGATTCTTGGCACCGGCTGTGGCGGAGGCATCGCCCTCGATGGCCGGATGCACTCGGGGCCTAACGGGCTCGCCGGAGAATGGGGGCACAATCCCCTGCCCTGGCAGCGCCCCGATGAATTTCCAGGCGACCTGTGCTACTGCGGACAGCGCGGCTGCATTGAGCGATGGCTGTGCGGTCCGGCGCTGGAAGAGGATTACCGGCGCAGCTCGGGCTCCGCGCTTGCGGGATCCGCCATCGCTGCTGCGGCCGAGGCAGGCGAAGCGCTGGCCGTGGCCGCGATGGAGCGCTACGAGGACCGGTTTGCACGCGCACTCGCTCAGGTGGTGAACCTGCTCGATCCGGACATGATTGTGCTGGGCGGCGGAGTCTCGCGCATTGAGCGGCTGTATCGCAATGTGCCGCCGAAGATCGCCCACTGGGCCTTTGGCAAATCCGCGGCTACGCCGGTGGTACCCGCGAAGCATGGCGATTCCAGCGGGGTGCGCGGGGCGGCGCGACTGTGGCCGTGACGGTGAAAATCGGAATCGTCGGAAGGGCCGGGTTTCCGGCACGGGAAACCAGCTCTGGATTACACTTGTGCAGCGTGTCTCCAGGATCGGCAGCGTTGCGCTACAGCGGATCGAATCGAAAATCGGGTTGGCGGCTTATCGTCCCGGTCGTCGTGCTGGCGCTCGTCATCGGGACGACGCTGGGAGAAATGTGGCACCGCCACGTTAATACCTCTTCGGAAACCTGCCCCATCTGCCATCTGAGCCACCAGGCCGCGGAGCCCGCGGAGGCCAACGTTTGCGCCGAGATTCTTGTTCTCACCGGTCCGGGTCCGGAGCCGCGGGAGGCCACCCTCGTTTCACATCTGGTCGTGTCCCAGGTCCCTGCGCGAGCGCCGCCGGCCTAGCTCCTGTCCATTCTGCGCGTCGCTCGCGGCGCATCCATATTTGTCTTCGTCCTGCCCACAAGGCTGACTGCCCATGCGTTTACAACGTAGGTGTATTCCCTTCCTGCTATCCGCAGCGCTGTTGCCCGCACTCGCGGACGCGCAATCGCCAGCGCAGCAAACTGCGCCGGCCCCGACCGCTCAGACCCTGGCGCAAAAGCCGGGGAGCACGGTCGTATCCCTGGACGATGCGATTCGCCTGGCGCTCCAGCATAATCACAGCCTGCTGGCGGCGCGCACAACGATCCAGCAGAGCCAGGCAGAAGAGGTGACCGCGAATCTTCGTCCCGACCCGGTGCTGCTGGGCGATACGCAATTCCTGCCGATTTTTCAGCCGCATCAGTTCAGCGCCGATTACCTGAACAACACAGCGCAGTTCGATCTGGGCGTGAGCTATCTGTTCGAGCGGGGAAAGAAGCGGCAGCATCGGCTGCAGGCGGCGAAGGAAACGACGGCGGTGACGCGCTCCCAGGTGGACGACGCGGAACGGGGACTGACCTTTAATGTCGCGTCGCAGTACATCAATGTGGAGTTGGCCGAGTCGACGCTGGCGCTGGCGCAGCAGGACCTGAAAAGTTTCCAGGACACCGTGGACATTGCCAACGTGCGCTACAAGGATGGCGACATCAGCGAAGACGATCTCCTGAAAATCAAGCTTCAGATGCTGCAGTTCCAGCAGGATGTTTCTTCGGCGGAGCTGGCGCGCGTGCAGGGGCTTTCCGATCTGCGGCAGCTGATCGGATACGAATCGGTGCCCGCCGATTATGACGTTGCCCCGGACTTCGCGTATCTGGCTGTTCCCGGAAACGTGGATGATTTTCAGGCCAGGGCGCTGCAGAATCGTCCGGACCTGCGGGCTGCGCAACAGGGCATCTCGGCAGCGAACAGCCAGTTTCTGCTGCAGAAGGCCATTGGGAAACGCGATATTACCGGGCAGGTGAGTTACACGCATATCCAGTACAACGATATTTCGCTGTTCGGCCAGATGCAGCTACCCATTTTCGATCGCAATCAGGGCGAGATTGCGCGCGCCGGGTACGCGGTGACCCAGGCCCAGGAGCAGGAGAAATCCACGCAGGGGCAGGTGCTGACCGACGTGCGGGATGCTTTTGAAAACCTGCACAGCAACGACACGATTGTCGGACTCTATCGCTCCGGCTATCTGGATGAGGCGCAGCAGGACCGCGACATCAGCGAATATGCCTACCGCCGGGGCGCGGCGAGCCTCCTCGACTTTCTCGACGCGGAGCGCAGTTATCGCTCCGTGCAACTTGGATACCGCCAGTCGCTGGCTTCGTACTTGATCGCTGTGGAGCAGCTGCGCGAAGTGGTGGGGACCAGGAGCATACCATGACGATCCGAACTATCTTTCGCCATCGAGGTACCGGGGTTGCGGCGATGGCCTGCATCCTCGCCATCATCGGCTGCAGTTCGGGAGATCGGGAGCGTGCCGGGCAAATGACTTCGTATGCGTCGCGAGCCTCGTCTTCCGAGACACCGCGGCTGTTCACGATTCCAGAGGACCAGATGTCGCACGTTCAGGTGGTGACGGTCGAGCCGACCACGCTGACGCGGACGCTGCGTCTGACGGGCGCGGTCGCTTACAACGCATTCGCCACCACACCGGTGATCACGCAGGTGGGCGGGCCGGTGACGCGGATTCTGGTTGTCCCGGGCCAGCAGGTGCGCGAGGGACAGCCGATGCTGGAGGTGAGCAGCCCGGATTACTCGCAGCTGCTCGATACGTATCTGAAAGCCGCGGACTCGTCTCGGCTGGCGGAGAAGAACTACACGCGCGCGCAGGACCTGTACGCGCATCACGCGATTGCCGAGCGCGATCTGGAGCAGGCCGAATCGGATCGCAATCAGGCGCGCGCCGATCTGGATGCCGCCGAGGAAGGAATGAAGATTCTTGGCATCCGGAATCCAGCGCAATTGGCCAACGCGCCGGCCTCCGCGGAGATTCCGGTGCTGGCGCCGATCAGCGGTGAAGTGGTGGAGCGGCTGGTGGCGCCGGGGCAGGTGGTGCAGGCGGGGCAGACGCAGGCTTTCACCATTTCGAATCTGAGCACGGTGTGGGTTCTGGCGAATGTCTACCAGGCCGATCTGGCGTATGTGCGCAGCGGCGAGGATGTGGCTGTGCAGACGGATGCGTATCCTGGGGTATTTCATGGGCGGATTTCGTATGTCTCGCCGGCGCTCGATCCCAACACTCGCACGCTGCAGGCACGCGTGGTGGTGGATAATCCTGGCGAAAAGCTGAAGCGCGATATGTACTGCACGGTCACAGTGACGGCCGGCAAAGCCAGCAACGCGATTGCCGTGCCCAATGCCGCGGTACTGCGCGACGACAATAACCAGCCCTTCGTCTATGTGGCAACCGGCGAGGGCCAGTTCGGCAGGCGCGATGTGGAAACCGGGCAGAGCGAGAACGGCCTGATCCAGGTTGTGCAGGGTCTCGCGCCCGGAGACAAGGTTGTAGGCGACGGCAGCCTCTTTCTGCAGTTTGCCAACTCGCTGCAGCACTGAGGAGACCGGATCATGATCAACCGCATCGTTCAGTTCGCGCTCCGCCAGCGATTCCTGGTGCTGATGATGGTGCTGTTCCTCATGATCGGCGGGGCGGTCTCGTTCTCGCACATGCCGGTCGATGCCTATCCGGATTTATCCCCGCCGATGGTGGAGATCATCACCCAGTGGCCGGGTCACGCGGCGGAGGAAGTGGAGCGGCTGGTGACGGTGCCGACCGAAGTGGAGATGAACGGCGTCCCGAAAATGACGGTGATGCGTTCCATCTCGCTCTACGGTCTCTCTGACATCATTCTGACGTTTCATGACGACACGGATGACTACTGGTCGCGCGAGGTGGTGTTCCAGCGGCTGAGCGAAGTTACTTATCCGACGGGCGTGACGCCCACTCTTGCGCCGCTGGCCAGCCCTTCGGGCCTCGTCTACCGCTACGTTCTGCAGAGTCCGGATCGCACGCCGCAGGAACTCAAGGTCTACGAAGACTGGGTGATCGAACGGCAGTACAAGCAGGTGCCTGGGGTCGCGGATGATTCGGGATTTGGCGGCACGGTGATGCAGTACCAGGTGCTGCTCGATCCGGCGAAGCTCTACGCGTATCACATCACCGTGCCCACGGTGATCCAGCAATTGTCGGTGAACAATTCCAACGCCGGCGGCGGCTTCTACTCGCAGGGCGGGCAGTTCTACTACGTGCGGGGGCTGGGGCTGATCCGCGATACGAAGGACATTGGCGACGTGATCGTGGGCTCGCAGAACGGCGTGCCGGTTCGCGTAGGCGACATCGGCGACGTCACCATCGGGCATGCTCCGCGGCTGGGCGAATTTGGATTCAACAAGACGGACGACGCGGTCGAAGGCGTGATCATGATGCGCCGCGGCGAGCAGACCCAGGATGTGCTGAAGGGAGTGGAGGCAAAAACCCGCCAGCTGAACGAGCAGATCCTGCCCCCCGATGTCCGGGTGGTCCCCTATTACGATCGCAGCGATCTGGTGCAGCTCACCATCGATACCGTCGAGCACAACATGGTGATGGGGATGATCCTGGTGCTCATCGTGCTGATGTGCTTCCTGGTCAGCTTCCGCGCTGCCGTCATCGTCGCGCTCACCATCCCGCTGGCGCTGCTGTTTTCCTTTATCTTTTTGCATGCACGGGGAGTCGCCGCCAACCTACTTTCGATTGGCGCCATCGATTTCGGAATCCTGATCGATGGAACCCTGGTGATGGTGGAGAATATTTTCCGCGAACTTGGCGAGCGCGAGGGAACCAGCTACGACCTGATCGAGGTGATTGTCGCCGCAGCCCGCGACGTCGATCGCCCCATCTTCTACTCGGTCGCGGTCATTATCGCCGGATACTTACCCATTTATGCGCTCACCGGACCTTCGGGCCAGCTCTTCCGTCCTATGGCGGACACGGTCTCGATTGCGCTGGTGGGCTCGCTGATTCTGACCCTCACATTTGTTCCGGTGATGTGCTGGTACTGGTTCAAGAAAGGCGTGCACGAGCGGGTGAACAAGCCGTTTAACTGGGTGCGGCGCACGTATAAGGGCGAGCTGGAGTGGTGCCTCAACCACCCGAAGATCACCATGCTGGTGGCTACGGCGATCTTCGCGGCGACCCTGCTTCTGGTCCCCTTCATCGGCGGCGAGTTCATGCCCCACCTCGATGAGGGCGCGCTGTGGATCCGCGCCACGATGCCCTACACGATCTCGTTTGATGAAGCCAGCCGGTTCTCGCCGCAGGTGCGGGACATTCTGATGCGGTATCCGATGGTCACTGACATTGGCTCAGAACTGGGCCGCCCCGACGACGGCACCGACCCGACGGGATTCTTCAACGACGAGTTTTATGTCGGGCTGAAGCCCTACGACGACGCTTCCTGGAGGTCCAGCTCCATCCACAACAAGAAGCAACTCCAGGAAGACATCCAGAAAAAGCTGGTGTCGTTCCCCGGCGTGATTTTCAACTACACGCAACCGGCCGAAGATGCGGTGGACGAGGCGCTCACCGGCCTGAAGAGCGCGCTCGCGGTCAAGATTTACGGTCCCGATCTGAATGTGCTGCAGAGCAAAGCGCTGGAGATCAAGCGCCGTTTGGCGCAGATTCCGGGATTCACTGAGTTGACGGTGGTGCGCGAGCTCGGCCAGCCCAGCCTGATCATCGACGTGGATCGCGACAAGATTGCCCGGTACGGCATCAACGTGGCGGACGTGGAAGCCATCGTGCAGGCGGCGGTCGGCGGCCAGGCCGCGACCCAGGTGATTCAGGGCGAGAAGCTGTTCGACCTGGTTGTGCGCATGGAGCCGCAGTTCCGCGAGAACGCCAGCGAGATCGGGACGCTGCTGGTGGGAACGCCCACCGGCCAGCAGATTCCGCTCAGCGAGCTGGCGAATATTCATGAAGCCAGCGGCGCATCCTTTATTTATCGCGAAGACAACTCGCGCTATATCGGCGTGCAGTACAGTGTCGAAGGACGCGATCTGCAGAGCGCGGTGAATGAGGGGCAGCGCGCTATTGCCGACCTCACCCACAGTCTGCCCGCCGGCTATCGCATTACCTGGGGCGGTGAGTACGGCGAACTGCTGCAGGCCAAACACCAGATGGAGATCATCGGACCGCTGGCTCTGCTGATCATTTTCATGATCCTGTTTGCGCTCTATGACAACTTCAAGTTTCCTGTCACCATCGCGCTGGGTGTGGTCCTGACCGAACCGGTCGGCGCGCTGATCGCGCTGAAGCTGACCGGCACGCCGTTCAGCGTCTCCTCGGTGCTGGGACTGCTGGCGCTGATGGGCGTATCCGTGGAAACGGCGGTCATCCTGGTCTCCTACATCAACAAACTGCGGCGAGAGAACAAGGACATTCGCACTGCCACGATGGAGGCTTCGCTGCTGCGGCTGCGGCCCATCATGATGACCGCTCTGGTCGCCTGCCTGGGTCTGTTGCCGGCCGCACTGTCTGCCGGGATCGGATCGGACACGCAGAAACCCTTTGCCATTGTGATCGTCGCCGGGCTCATCTCGCGTCTCTTCCTGGGATTCTTTGTCAATCCGGTGCTCTACGAGATGGTCGCGCGGGATGGGGATGTCCTGCAGGTGTAGCTGGCCCGTGGCGTCGGCGGTCCCCACGCCCACGGTTGGGGGCTCTGGAATCGCCGGTGAACTCTACAATGGGATGCGTTACCCTGCCTGAGGCGCGGCAATCACCGGTGCAGATCTACGCCACATTCTTTCGCGGCACCAGAAAAGCGATTCTGCTCCGCGCCGCTGCTCTGATCGTGCTCACCGCGCTGCTGGACTGGCGCATCGTCGGCCCGATTCCGCTGCGCTATCTGTACCTGATCCCCATGCTGCTGGTGGGCAGCGTGCTGGAACCGTGGCAGATCGCCGCCACTGCGGCCCTGTGCACCTTTCTGGGGGAATACTTTGACGGCGTCCCGTGGGACTTGCGGAGCGGCATCTCGCGGGACCTGATCTACCTGATCGCTTTTTTTGGCGCCGGCATCTTCGTCCGTGAAGTGAACCGCAATCGCCGGGTGGTGGAACAGCACCTGGAGGAAATCCAGCGCCAGAGCGAGGCTCGCCGCGACGCCGAAGAACAGCTGCGCATCCTCATCGAGACCAGTCCCGCGGCCATTGTGACCGCGGATGGCGATGGAACGGTTCTGATGGCCAACGAAGCGGCGTATCGCATGCTCGGCGCATCGCCCCAGGAGCTGGCGGGAAAGCCCATCCATCGCTACCTTCCATCGCTGCGCAATATCTCGGAGCCGGTCGTCTCCGGCCAGTTCTTTCGCACCGTGATGCAGGCGCGAGGGCAGCGGGAAGACGGCGAGGCGTTCCTGGCGGACATCAGCTTCTCCACGTATCGCACCACTGCGGGACTGCGTCTGGCCGCCATGGTGCTGGACGCGTCAGAAGACCTGAGAACCCACGAAGTTTCAGGACTGCATCAGTTGCTCACCGGCTCGCGGATTGCGATTGGCGCGGTCTCGCACGAGATTCGCAATTTCTGCGCCGCCATTGCCGCGGTGCATCACAATCTGTCCCGCGAGGGGCAACTGACCGGCAATCGCGACTTCGAGGCGCTCGGCAACCTGATCGCCGGTTTGGAGCGCATCGCCAATACCAATCTCCGGCAAACGGTGAACGCGGGCAGCGAGGTTGACCTGGCGGCTCTGCTGGATGAGCTGCGCATCGTGATGGCTCCCTCGCTGGAAGAGGAGACTATCGCCGCGCAATGGAGCGCGGATCGCAACTTGCCCCTGGTGTGGGCTGACCGGTCGAGCCTGATGCAGGTCTTCCTGAACCTGATGGCCAACAGCATTCGGGCGCTTTCCAGACAGGAGAATCGCGCGCTCTCCGTCGCCGCCCGGGCTGACGGCACCAGGGTCCTGGTGGAGTTCACCGACACGGGCGGAGGCGTGGCACATCCGGAGCATCTGTTTCGCCCCTTCCAGGAGGGAGCCGACTCCTCCGGGCTGGGCCTGTATCTGTCCCGCGCATTTCTGCGCTCCTTCGGAGGGGAAATCCGGTATCAGCCGGTGCCGGGCGGCTCCTGCTTCACCGTGAACCTCAATCAAGCCGATTCGTCCACGCAGGATTCGCCATGACGGAGACCCGCATCGTGATGGTGGATGATCATGGCTTGTTTCGCGAAAGCCTGGGCCGGCTGCTGGAGAGCACTCCGGAATTCAGTATTGTGGCGCGCTCGGCAAACGCAGCTGAGGCGCTGGACGCGCTTTCACAGATCGAGGCGGACATCGTGCTGCTGGACTACGATCTCGGCGACGAAACGGCGCTGCCGCTGCTCTCTGAGATCAGGCAGCGCTGGACCTCTTTGCCGGTGCTCATGGTTACCGCGGGGCTTTCCGACGAAAACACTCTGCGCGTGATGGAGGCGGGAGCTTGCGGAGTCTTTCTGAAGCACAACAGTCCGGACCGGCTGGTGTCGGCGATTCGCAAGGTAACGGGCGGCGAAGTGTGGCTCGACGACAGCTCCTATCGTTCGCTTCTTGAGGGAAAACGCAATCGCACCGAGATGCTGGGGCGGACGCAACCCTTAACCGCGCGCCAAAGCGAAGTTCTGCGCGGCATCCTGGACGGCTTGGCGAACAAAGAAATTGCCTGGAAACTGAACACGTCAGAAACTTCAATCAAAGCGGTGATCCAGGAACTTTTTCAAAAGGCGGGCGTGCGCACGCGCAGCCAGCTGGTGAGAATCGCGATTGAAAAACACTCCGGCGACTGGCTGAAACCGGAATCTGGACATTGATCCGCGCGACGGTTCCCGCTGCACCCGGGCCTGTCCTGCATGGTTCGTTTTCTCCAGTCGTTTTGGGCCGGATTTGCCTCCGCCATTTCCACATCAGCTCCTGGATTTGCACACAAATATTCCCCGGCTCGCGGTGCTGCTCGCGTGCCATAATCATCGGCAACGGAAGAGCAATCTTCCCTGAAGAGAGCAGGCCTGCTGCCTGACGAGTTTCGGCAACGAGACTCAGGAAACCGCCGGGAAACCGGAAGGATTCCGACGGCGGCAAGCGGCTGTTGCAGCGCCTGGGAACTCAGGATCGTTCGTGGCCGCGGCGTCAAACCTGCGAGTCTCGAGCCAGAATCCTGAAGATCAGTGTTGCGACCTGGTAGCCGAAGCCGGGTCTTCGGGAAATTCGGTCAGAAGGGGCGAGATTCCGCAAGGGAGATCGCCCCTTCGCTTTTCTCCCGCGGGTGGATCAAGTCCGTTCCCAGCACCAGCCTGATCCCCTCCCGGGACCGTCACGGATACAACTCCGGTAACCAAAACAGGGGCACTCCCTCCCAAAAAGTGGGATACCACGGTCACCCACCGCTCCCTATAGTCGCTACTAGATTCTTCAGCCAGGTAGAGGACTTCCGCCGCACATCGGCTCCTTCCCCTCTCCCTGCCACGGTGGTCATGGTGCATCCGGATATGAAAACCCTGAAGTTTGGTCCTTCTGCTTTGGTCTCTCTGCGTGTGGCGCTCGGCGTGGGGCTGGTCGTGTTGACTGCGCTTTTCGGCGGAACAGGCTGCCTTTCGTACTCGCTTGTCGGGCTCACCGTGGAACCGGCTACCGGAAACACCTGCGTGATCCCGGGCGTCTCGGCGCAATTCAAGGCCTACGGTACCTATACCGAGGGCGGGCACACCTCAGAAACCAGAGACATCAGCGATCAGGTCAGCTGGTCGGCCACCATTCCTGACGTAGCCACGGTGAACTCTTCGGGCCTGGTAACGGGCGTGAACGATGGGACGACTTCCATCCTGGCCGAAGCGAAGGGCGAGTTCGGCACCGTCACGGGAGTTTCGAACGTCGTGGTGGAAAGCCCGGGCTGCGGCGCCAGTTCTTCGATCGCAAAGCCCTTTTCACTCAGCATCATCCCCGGCAATCAGAATCTGAGCACTGTCGGTCAGACCGCACGGCTGCTGGCCATCGCCACCTACGGCGCCGGCGAGCGGACTGCGGATCTCTCCCAACAGGTGAAGTGGCAGTCCAGCGATCCGAAGGTGGCCACCGTGGATGCCAGCGGCCTGCTGATCGCCGCGGGACCTGGCGATGCGGTCATTACTGCAACGGCTAAGGCTCCGAACGGCGAGGTGATAACGGCCACGCAAACAGTTCACTTCGCGGCCGACACCCAATAGACATTTCTACCCGCAACGAGTAACGCAACAGGATGTGGGTTGCGAGGCGCCTGCTAAACAGCAGGCGCTTTGTGCTTTAGTGATCCCCGCCCTCCCCTTCCAACACCTCGATTCCCTCCCCTGGGGTTCCAAAAACGCATTCAAAAAAGGTACCTTGTCAGTACACACTTCCGTGTATACCTACAGGTGGCTTTCGATACACTGAACCTCCTGTGGAAAAGAGACCATGGAACGGAACGAACCGAAGTACGCGCAAGACCTTTTCGAGGGACTGACTGCTCGCTTTGCAGCCGTAGCCGACCAGGCCCAGATTGCCATCACCGGGGGAGGCGTCCAGTGGAGATGCTCCGCACAGCGGGGCCCTCGATCCTGCTGGACCGGTTGCTTCGAGGTTGGCGGTCCCGAATTCCTCACCTTCTTTGAGGACGCGGGAAGAAGGATCGCCACCGCGCGCACCTCGTCGTGCCGCGAAACCGTTGACGCCATCTGGCACTGGCTTGATTCCGCCCCGCTCCCGGCCATGTATCAGAAGTTTTGCTTCGTCGACTGGGAAAAGCGGAAACTTCTGTCGATCCGGGAGACTGCGCTGACCGGCTTTCCGAAGCTCGGAACCGCTTCCCAGAACGAGCTGACGGTGACCCCCTCCGGCGTTTCGCATCTTTGGTTCCGGAACGATGGGCGGTCGGCTCACATCCACTTTGCCACCCGCCATGAATCCCCGCAGGCGAATTTTGGGTGGGATGACAGCGAGCTGTTTCGCTTCAATGCGGCCGATCCTGCCGCGCTCGGCGCTGTGCTCGCGGCATGGCTGGCCGATAACGCGCCCCCCTCCAAACTGCGGAAGGATTTTCCCTGGCTCCAGATCGGTCCGCTCGCCGACTACTACGAAAAGGGCAATCCGGTGGAAGGGGAGTTCATCGAAAGCTGGAATCAGATGGAGGAAGTGTATGGGGGGTCGCGTTTTCCCCCCAGGACTCTGGTGCTGCCCTTCATCGCCGATCTGCGCCGCGCCGGGTACGACCGCCAGCTGCGCGCCGGGCAATCCATCTGGTCGCTGATTGTTTCCCGCTCGCGGCGTCCGCGCCTCCGGCCCGAACAGCCACTGGTCTCCTTCCAGTTCCGCGAAAGCAGCATGGAAGTCTATTCCAGCAACGAGGCTGAAGAGCGCATCTTCGAGATTCCGATCGGCATGTCGGATACCGTGGAGCGGGTGCTCCAGCGTCTGGTCACGCGGCCCATCGACTGAGTCCGGGCAAGTTTCACCTGGTCCCGCTCCGTGGGGTTGTGCTGCCGTTCAGCGGACTATACTGGCGTCTGTTTGCTTCTGCCCCAGGAGAAACGGATGCTGTTTTCTCGTCGTGAATTTCTGGGCGGCCTCGCGGCAGCGAGCGCCCTGTCGGCTCTTCCCCGAAGCGGTTTCGCGATGAATTTCGAATCGCCGGTTCCGGCAAGCTGTCCATTTCGGCTTTCCGTCATCAACGACGAAATCTCTCAGGACTTCGACCACGCCTGTTCGGTGGCCGCCGGCGATTTCGGCCTGCACTGGATCGAGCTGCGCGGCATGTGGAACAAGAACATCACCGACCTCGACGCCAACCAGCTCGATGAAGCCAGGCGCATCCTGAAGAAATACGACCTGCGCGTCACCGATATTGCCAGCCCGCTCTACAAGGTCGACTGGCCGGGCGCGCCGCGTAAGGACGGCCAGCAGCGCGATCAGTTCCACGCCACCGCGGACGCCAGCCAGCAGGATGCGCTGCTGCAGCACTGTATCGAGCTGACCCGCGTTTTTTCGACGGATCGCGTCCGCTGCTTCGACTTCTGGCGCCTCGACGATCAGGCGCCGTATCGCGCGGCCATCAACGGCAAACTGAGACAAGCGGCGGAAATTTGCGCGAAGAGCGACGTGATTCTCCTGCTCGAAAACGAAATGTCGTGCAATACAGCTACAGGCGAAGAGGCTGCTGCGTTGCTGAAGGCGATTCCGAACAAAAATTTCATGCTCAACTGGGATCCCGGCAATGCGGGAACCTTCCCCGACGCGATGCCGTTTCCCAAAGGCTACGATCTGCTGCCGAAGGACCGCATCGGCCATTGCCACGCGAAGAACGTGACGCGCCAGCCCGGCGGCAAGTATGAATGGCAGCCCGTTGGCATCGGCGTGGTGGACTGGGTTGGCCAGTTGCGCGCGCTGCGCAAGGATGGCTACCACTACGCGGTCAGCCTTGAAACCCACTGGCGCGGCGCGGGAACACCGGAAGCCTCCTCGCGCATCAGCATGGCGGATCTGAAAAAGGCGCTGGCGGAATCCGGGGCGGCCTGCTGATTCAGGCACACGTTCACTTCCTAACGGAGACAGCATGATTACACGTCGCGATTTTCTGGACACGATGGCGGTCGGAGCGGCGGGGCTCGCCGTGAGCAGCACAGCAAAGAGCTATGCGCAGATCATGGGCGCCAATGAGCGGCTCAACTTTGCCATCATCGGACTCAACGGCCGCGGCTATGCGCATCTTTCCGCGCTCGCCGCCAACCGCGAGACGGCGCGCGTGGCGTATATCTGCGACGTCGAAAGCAACATCCTGGCGAAATTTGCCGCCGAGGCGCAGAAGGAGCTGGGCTACGCGCCGCAGGCCGAGGGCGATTTCCGGAAAATCCTCGAGCGCAAAGATGTCGACGCCATTTCGATCGCCACTCCGGACCACTGGCACGCGCCCATGGCCATCGCGGGCGTCGAAGCCGGCAAGCACGTTTACGTGGAGAAGCCCTGCAGTCACAATCCTGCGGAAGGCGCGCTGCTCATCGAGGCGCAGAAGAAGTACGGCAAGCTGGTGCAGATGGGCACGCAGCAGCGCTCTTCACCGCACACCATTGAAATCGTCCAGAAGATTCACGATGGGGTGATCGGGCGGGCTTACTACGCGATGGCCTGGTACGTGAACACGCGCAAATCGATTGGATTTGGCAAAGATGCGCCGGTGCCGCCGACGCTCGACTGGAATCTGTGGCAAGGTCCCGCACCGCGCAGGCCGTACAAGGACAACGTGCAGCCGTACAACTGGCACTGGTTTCGCATCTGGGGCACCGGCGAGACGCTCAACAACGGGACGCATGAGATCGATGTTTGCCGCTGGGCGCTGGGCGTCGACTTTCCCAATCGCGTGACCGCAACCGGCGGACGCTATCAATATAAGGATGACTGGCAGTTCTACGACACGCTGGTGACGAACTACGAGTATGACGGCGCGCTGATCGCCTGGGATTGCCGTTGCTGCAATGGAATGAAGATCTACAACCGCGACCGCGGCTCGACCATCATGGGCACCAACGGATCGGTGCTGGTGGATCGCGACGGCTACGAGGTGTACGATCTCGGCGGCCACAAGACCGACGAGTTTCGTGTGAAGAAGGAGGCGACTTCGTCTGCCGATCTGATTGGCCGCGACTCGATGACCAACGACCACTTCACAAACTTCATCGCCGGCGTCACGAAGGGCGAAAAACTGCATTCTCCCGTTGAAGTGGGCAACGTTGCAGTGACCATGCTCCAGCTCTCGAACATCGCATGGGAGGTGCAGCGCGAGCTGAAACTGGACACCAGCAACGGCAAGATCGTCGGCGATGCGGAGGCGATGCAGGGCTGGGGCCGCGAGTACGAAAAGGGATGGGAGCCACACCTGTAGTGCAGGGTACAGGGTGCAGGGTGCAGGGACAGGGCGCAGGGGGTTGGAGCCGATGAAGAGTGCATTGAGCCGCAGAGGAATGTTGCTGGGAGGCGCCGCAGTGGCGCTCGGCGGGACCAGCCTGGCGCGCGCGGCAGCGGGAATAACAGCGGAAACAGGCTCTGGTGCGGGCGCACCCATCCAGCTTGGCCTCGCCAGCTACACCTTCCGCAATTTCAGACGGGCGCAGCTAATCGGTTTCATGAAGGAATTGAACCTCCAGGACCTGAATGCGAAAGACGCGAAGGATCATCTGCCGATGGATCCCGCGGCGGAAGCCCAGGCGCTGGCCGATTACAAAGCCGCCGGCATCCGCCTGCACGCTGCCGGAACCATCTCGCTGGCCACGGATACGGACGACGACATGCGCGGCAAATTTGAGTACCTGAAGCGCGCCGGAATCGGAGTGATGGTGGCGGGCGACCCGACCCCCGAGGATTTGCCCCGCGTCGAGAAATTCGTGAAGGAATACGACATCCGCGTGGCGATCCACAATCACGGCCCGGAGGACAAGCGGTGGCACTCGCCCTTCGACGTCCTGAAGGCGGTGCATGGGATGGATGCACGGATCGGATGCTGTATCGATGTGGGACATGCGGTGCGCGCCGGCGCCAACATCGTCGAGGCCATCCACGCGGTTGGGCCGCGGCTCTTCAATATGCATATGAAGGACCTGACCGACTTTCACGATAAAGACAGCCAGGTGGCGGTGGGCGACGGAAAAATGCCGGTTCACCATATTTTTGAGGCGCTCATGGCCATCCGGTACAAGGGCTTTGTTGACCTTGAATATGAGGTCCACGCCGACGACCCGATGCCTGGGGTAACCAAAAGCTTCGCATATATGCGCGGCGTTCTGGCGGGCATGGGTTATCCCGCGGCTGGATAACTCCAAAAAGATCGGTTCGTATCCCCAACAAATCCCTCGTGCGGCGAGTTGCCTCTGTATCCCGGTAAGTCATGGCTCCTTGGTGGCATCGTCACGCTCCTGCCTTGACTTATACTTACTCCCACGCGTGCCGATAACTCTCTCAAGAGAGGTGCGCGCCAGGAACGCGCAACGAGGAAAGCCGGATGGATGCAGTCAGGCCCATGACTGATCCCGAGCGCACGTGTGACCCGCTCACGGCCACGTCGCCGCGGTGTGTCGCCGCAAGGTGGATCCGAGCATGGCTGCCTGCGCTGTTCCTGCCGTTTTTCCTCGCCCTCCCCGCCCGGGCCGCCACCGATTCCCTGCCCGTGCTGCGGACGGCGCATCAGGCACACACTCTCCCCACCACGGAAGCCATCAAGGGGTATCCGGTCCATCTCGATCGCGCGCAGATCACCTTCTACGATCCCGCCATCCACGCGCTCTTCATCATCGACGCCACCGACGGCATCTTCGTGGACACGCGCGGCGATCAGGTGCCGGACCTGCACGCCGGCGACGTGGTGGAGATGGATGCGGTCAGCGGCCCGGGCGACGTGGAGCCGGTCCTTCTGCACCCGCGCTTTCGCATACTGGGTAACAAGAGGCTCCCCGAGGCGCCCCTGATCGGCTTCGACCGCCTCTCCACCGACTTCTACGATTCGCAGTGGGTGGCCATCGAGGGCATCGTTCGATCCGTGCGAAGACCGCAAGAGGTGACGTATTACGCCGGCCATGCTGCTTCCAGCAGCGCTAACCTGATCGTCACCGTCGCATCAGGCCAGGATCTCATGGACGTCATCACCCTCGACCCGCGAGGCGGGGACCACAGCAACCTCATCGACGCCAGGGTCCGGATACGCGCCGCATGCGGCACCCGATTCAACCAGCGCAAGCAGATCATCGGCGTTCATCTGTACATGCCCGACATTTCCTATATCCAGGTGCTTGAACCTGCGCCCGCCGATCCCTTTTCGCTGCCCCTCAGCGAGACCTCCGACGTGATGCGGGCCAGCCAGCATGAACGCGGCCATCGTGTTCACGTGCGCGGCGTCGTCACCTCCACCTGGGGCCCCCTGCAGTTCACGCTCATGGATGCGAACCATGGAATCTTCGTGCATGCCGAAGTCCCCGCCGCTGTTTCGCTCGGCGACCTGCTCGACGTGGTCGGCTTCCCTTCCCTCGGCGACTACACTTCGGTGCTCGACGAGGCCATCTTCCGCCGCAGCGGCGTTGAACGCCCACCTGCTCCGGTAACGCTCACCGCCGCCCAGGCCCTCACCGGAGATCACGATGCCGAGCCGGTGCGGGTCGACGGGCAATTGCTCTACAAATCCCGCACCGCATCCGAAAAGACTCTGCTTCTCACCGACGGCGGCACCACCTTCTCCGCTGCCCTGCCCGCCGATACTCCGGAAGGCTTTGACAACCTCGAGCCAGGAAGCCGCCTGCGCATCACCGGGATCTGCTATCTCGAAGTCACGCCCAGCAAAACGCCGAAGGCTCTGAAGATCCTCCTGCAGTCCCCGGCTGAAGTCCTGGTCCTGCAAAGCCCCTCCTGGTGGACACCGCGTCACACCCTGATTTTCGCCAGCGTTCTCTCCGCGGTCGTGATGGTGTTCATTGCGTGGAACGTCGGCCTGCGCCGCCGGGTCCGCGCGCAGACCCGCGTCATCCGCACCCAGCTGGACGAAGCGCACACGCTGCGCCTGCAGGCCGAGTCTGCCCATCAGGCCAAGAGCAAATCTCTCGCCGACGTTCTCTCCCTGCAGCACGATCTGCTCGTTGCGCAGGAAAAGCTGCGCTACCAGGCTTCGCACGATGTGCTCACCGGCCTGTCGAATCGCGGCGCGCTGCTCGATCTGCTGCGCGCTGAAATCGAGCGCACCGTGCGCACTCATTCCTCGATGGGCCTTCTTATGCTCGACGTGGACCATTTCAAGCCCATCAACGACACCTATGGGCACCTGGTCGGCGATGCCGTGCTGAAGGAGATCGCCCATCGCATTGCGCAGTCGATCCGGTCGTACGATGTCGCGGGCCGTTACGGAGGCGAGGAGTTTCTGGTCATCCTGCCCTCCTGCGATCGCGAGCAGACCGCGAAGGGAGCCGAACGCATACGAGCAGCGATCTCCTCGTTGCCGTTTCTCATCGCCGGGTCGGAAATCTCGCTCACGGTCAGCATCGGCGCCACCGTTGCTCCGGATGCCGCGCAAGCCGAGACCGAACTGCTCTCGCTCGCCGACCTGGCGCTTTACCAGGCCAAGAGCGCCGGACGCAACTGCAGTGTGGTGAGAACGTCGTTTCAGGAAGAACACGCGGAAACCGTCTGAGGGGCGGCTCAGCGAGGCAGCAGCACCGCTTTGATGAGGCGTTGCGCGGGCCGCTCGATCCACAGCATGGCCAGCACCGCCGCCGCCACCAGCAGCCCGTAACTCAGCCACGGATCGAACCGCGCGAGCCCGGTCATCCCCAGCACGTTGGAGCTGTGGATCAGGTTCCAGAGATTGAAGTGCAGAATATACAGGCAGTAGCTGGCCTGCCCCACCGCGACAAAGGGAAAGAACCCGAAAAACTTCGCGATCAGGTTATGGCCGGCCAGACCCAGAATCGCCAGCGCAAATAAGGGCATCATCAGCCCGTCGTGCATCATGGCATAGGGAAAGTGGTCGCCGAAATACAGCATGATATAGATGCCCACCATCCCCAGCGCGCCCAGCAGGAGCCGTCGGCGCGCGCCCCGCGGAATCAACGCATCCAGATCCGCCAGGACAATTCCAAACAAGAACGACGGAATGTGCGGCGGCGGCGAAAATTTCAGCGCGCGCATCCAGAAGCCGTCGGTATATCGGCCTGGATGCATATCGCCATCGGGGTGCAGGCCCATGTACAAGCTGGGCAGGACCATCCCCAGGCACCACAATCCCAGCAGAATGGCCACCAGCGCGCCGATCTTCTTCGGCCGCTTCCACAGGATCACCAGCGGGAAAATCAGGTAGAAGAACGCCTCGGTGCACATGGTCCAGGCCGGCGTGTTCCAGAAGGTCGAGAGCGACGGGCTCCAGCCCTGCAGCAGCACCGGCGTCAGCACGACGCCCCAGGTGAACTGCGCATGCGAGCGCGCATGCCATTCATCCATCAACATGCCCACGGAGATCAGCAGCGCGAAAAGATAGATCGGATACAACCGCGACAGCCGCGCCACCCAGAAATTCCGAGCCCTCAGCTGCCCGTGCTGGGCTTTATCGGAGTAGTTGTAGGCGAGCACAAAACCGGAAAGCAGCAGAAAGAAGCTGACCGAAGTGAAGCCGTTGTCCACCACCGGCGCAAACGGGCCGAACCATTTGGGATTCGAGAAGTGGAAGAAAACGATATTCAGAGCCGCAAACGCGCGCAGCCCGGTCAGGGCAGGAAGACGCTCCTTCTTTGGCTTGAACGGAAGCGGCTTCGCTGGAGTGTCTCGGGGCGGTCCCCACGTCTCGGTGGGCCGAGGTACGACTTGGACCTGGGCGCTCAGAATCGATCTCCTGTTGAGAGTTGCGGCTCCGGTCTGAATCGTGAACCCTGCTTCGAGGCAGGTCCCCTGCCCACACCCGATGGCTGCAGAGCAGGAAACCGATTCAGGCCGTCACCAGTGAGCCGACCTTCTCCCCGGATACGACGCGGCGGATATTGCCCGGCTGGTTCAAATTGAAGATGATCATGGGCAGATTATTGTCCTTACACAAACTCACTGCCGTGGTGTCCATCACCTTTAACCCCAGCCGCAGGATTTCCATGTACGTAATCTGCTCGAATTTCACCGCGTCCCTTGTGATGACCGGATCGGCGTCATAGATGCCTTCTACTTTTGTGGCCTTAAGTAACACATCTGCCTTGATTTCCATCGCTCGGAGCGAGGCGGCCGTATCTGTGGAAAAGTAAGGGTTTCCGGTCCCCGCCGCGAAAATCACCACCCGGCCTTTTTCCAGATGCCGGATCGCCCTACGCCGGATATACGGTTCGCAGACCTGGTTCATCTCGATGGCCGACATGACCCGGCAATAAACGTCGCGCTTCTCGAGGGAATCCTGGATGGCGAGGGCGTTGATGACGGTGGCCAGCATGCCCATGTTATCGGCGGAAACGCGGTCCATCTCCTTAGCCTGCTCGGCCACGCCACGAAAAAAATTGCCGCCGCCCACCACGATGGCCATTTCCACGCCCATCCGGTGAACTTCGGCAAGTTCTGCTGTGATTTCGTGAATGCGGATCGGATCGACGCCGAAGCCTTTGCCCGCCGCCAAAGCCTCGCCGGATAACTTGAGGACCACCCTTTTGTACATGCCACTGGCAGTATCGCACGCCCGGGTCGCAGCGACGAAGAGCCCGGTGCCGTGCAAATTACCTCAGCGCGGCGCCGTCCCCTAATCCGGAACGCCCTTCCCCTCCGCGCCGTAGTCGTGCCGCCGGGCGCTGCCCTCCGGATCGTGCATCCAGTGCTGCAGGCGATCGGCATTCACCTCGACGCGCACCACATCGAGCTCGCCATGTTCGTAGTCGGTGATGAGCATGCGCATGGCGGAACCGGCGGGCTGCACGTAGATGAGGTTGACCTGTCCGTTGCGCGAACGATCGACAACGAAGCGCTGCCACTGGCCACCCAGAGAATCGTCCACCAGCTTTTCCAGCTCGGCGGAATCGGAGACGTTGTCGAGGTGATCGAATTCGGCAATCTTCATCCCCTTGACGCCGCCGCCCGTCGCCGCCCACGCACAGAAGTTCACGAAGCCCATCATGGGCACCTTCTCCGCGCGCGCGTCGTAGCGATGTTCGACCGCGGAGACGACCGCGTCAAAGTCGTGGCCGGATGCGGCGCTGACCGTGATGGGAAGAACCACGATGGCGACTGCGGCCAGAACCACCGCTGCCAATGCGAAACTCAGGGTTTTCATTGCTGCGCCTCCTTTTGCGTCTTGCCGTCGCCCTTCTGCGCCTTCTCATCGGCCTTCTTCTGCGCCTTATCCTTTTCCGTATCCTTATCCTTATCCTTCGCCTTCAGGGCCAGCTTGTAGCTGTCCTTTGGGATCCCGAAGTTGCCGCTCAGGTCCTGCAGATCTTCCGGACGAATCGGCCCGGAAATGAACACGAAGTCGAGTTCCTTCGGCTCCGAGCTCAGGATGAACATCCCCTGCACTTCCCCGTTGACCAGCTTCATATAGATATCCGCGTCGTCGCTGGCGTCCTTCGAGCGCGTCTTGACCAGGGTCGACCACTCGGCTGTATCGAATTGCCGCCGCACCGCATCGAGATCCGCCGGCGTGTATTGCCCCGGCTTGTCGAACTCATAGCTGCGCACGTATACGCCGTTCAGCTTCTCCACGATGCGCTTGCCCTCCGCATCGTCCTTGTCGTTCATGAAGCGACTGGCGAAATCGAGCATCTTGCGATCCAGTGTCACCTCGGTGTAGTTGGAAGCGCGCTCCGCCAGCTGCTTTTCCAGGGTTACCGGAAACGGCGGCTGCGAAGACTGCGCCGTTGCCGGCAGCGCCGCACCCGCAACGAACCCAGCAAACAAAAGCACAATGCTGATCAATCCCCTTCTCATAAATGACCCCTCTCGTCTTCCCTGTCCTCGTTACTCATCCTCTTTTTCGCGGACTGTGCCCTTCTGTGTGAAACTCAACCCCTCGTCGCGCGCGCCGACCTTCTGCTGCACATCCCGCAATGTCGATCCGGTGATGCGCAGCGCCAGCAGCACTTGTTCCCTCGCCCGTTCGCCGGCCATCCGCTGCTGGCGGTCGCGCTCGACGCCGCCAAGCACCATGCCCGCGACCAGCAATGCAGCGACGGCCCATCTCCACATCGGCAAACTAAACCCCAGGAAGGTTTCGCGCGGCGCTCGCCGTTGCGGCACGCGCGCCATCACGCGATCCGCAAATCCACTGGGCGCCGACCGCGCCTGCAGTTGCTCGCGCAGCTCTTTCTCGAATTGGTCCATCGGTTCAACCACGGCTGTACTCCTTCAGCGTCCGATCCGCCTTGGCCCGCAGCATCTTCAGCGCGCGCTGCAGATAGCTCCTCACCGTTGCCAGCGGCATTTTCAGCTCCAGCGCGATGTCCTCGGGCTCCAGATCCTCCTGGTAGCGCAGCAGCATCACGGCTCGTTGCTGTGGCGGCAAGGTCAGCAGCAACTGCTCCACGCGATTCATCAGCGGGATGAAATCCCGCACCACCGGCCGCAGTTCCATGCCGTCCTGATACTCCTGTGCGGCCACATCTCCTCGCGCCGCCCGTCTCCGCAGCGCATCGGTTGCGCGATGGCAGGCTACTCTGCGCAGCCAGGCCGTCCTATGCTCCTCGCTCGCGAGGCGCGGCAAGTTTCGATGCAGCTCCAGAAAAACGTCCTGCGCCACTTCTTCCGCCACGCCGCTCTCCCCTAAAATGCGATACGCGATCGAGAACACCCGCGCCTGATGACGCTCCACAATGGCTCGGAACTCCTGCGGCGATGCATCCACGGGGTGGTCGTCCTCAATGGTGTACTCGCATATACGCAAACCGGGGCGCCGGATGATGCAAAAATCCGCAAGAAATTGTGATTTTTTGGAGGCCATCGGCCGGAATCGGCCTGGCAATAGGTCCGGCGCTATCGCCCGCCTTTGGCCGTCGCTCCGCCGGACGTGATGCCCAGCGCGAAATCCGCTTGATCCGAGCTGCGGCTCATGACCGGATGCTGGCCTAACGTTTCGCCATCTTTTTTGCCGTCCGCGGTCACTCTATCGGAGACCTGCTGCGCGACTGTGGCAAAAATCTGGCTCATCGGGGTCATGCCGTTGCCGCTCTTCAGCGCCTGCAGCAGAAAGTAGGTGAAGTAGCCGTGGTGGAGCTCAGGGCTTTCCAGCGACTCCTCATTCGAGCTGGCAGCTGCGATCACGATGCGCCCCGAACCCTGGCTCATGCGGTCGAGGGTTGCCGGCGACGGCGAAACATTGGCCAGTCCTTTGCCCATCAGCTTAGATTCATTCGTCACGGCGCCGCCGCTGTAACAGGTGTCGAGAATGACTGCGGTGCGCAGCGCTTTCATGCGCGTGGCCACGGCGTTGGCGAGCTCGACCATGGGCAATGCGGTGGCGTACAGCGCGTCTTCATCGGGACTATCCGCGTTCTTGATTTCCGTATCGTAAGTCACGATGTAGTTGACGCCACCGGCTGAATCCAGTTCGCGCGGCGAGCCGTGCGTCGCCACATAGATCACGACCAGATCGTTGGGCTGCGCGTGGCGGGCAATCCAGTTGAGTTGCTCCTTGATGTTTTTGGTGGTCGCCTGATCGTCGGTGAGGACGTGAACGTTGGCAGCCGGAAAGCGCCCGATGGCGGGATCCTTCAGCTCCGCGGCAAACGAGTTGGCGTCGGCCGTGGTGAAGCCAAGCGTGGGGACGGCGCGATCGCCGAAGTGGCCGATGCCTACAATCAACGCCCATTTTTGCTGGACCGGACCCGCAACTGCAGGTGCGCTCTGCGCCGGTGCGCCCTGCTGCGGCGCATTCGCCGTAAGAGCCCGCTTCGCCGGCGGCGTGGCCAGGACAAAAGGATTGGCTCCGTCGCGCATGGCGTCCGAGCCGAACATCCGCGCCTTATCCAGTGAATACTGCGCCAGACTGGCGTGGCCCAGCCTCTGCTCCACCAGGCTGCGGTAGTACCAGGCGTCGCCCAGCTCGCCGCAGGTGGAAACCGCATGCTTCAACAGCTGCAGCGCATCTTCAAATTCGTCGTCGCTGCTGGAAGGCGTCACGCGCTCGAGCGCCTGGACCACCAGATCCTTGCCCGCACCGCAGCGTTCTTCCTGCGCGCGGGCCCGATTGCAGGTTACGCAGCAGGCAAAAGCCAGCAGCAGCGCCAGCCCCAAAGTCCGATTGCGCAGCGTAATCATTTCCCGCCGGCCGCCCGCGCCTTCATCGCACTCACGATGGTGGAGCTCACTCCGCCTGCCGTCAGCCGCTGCCGGCCCGCGGCGCTCAGGTCGAAATTTACCGCCTTGGCATTGCGCACCGTCTGCGCGATGGTGTCGTCGTCAATCCCGTTCTTGACCATCGCGATCACCTGGCCATCGGTCAGCGCGTGCGTTATGCTGCCGTGCGCCGTGGGTGTCAAGGCTCCATCCGCGCTGGTGGCGCTCTGTGGATGCGAGCTCCGGGTCCTGGTCGAGGTATGTTTCCCGGCCGGCGCGCTGGCCACGACTGGCGCGGGCGGGGGAGCTTCCGGAAGAGGAGCATTTCTCGCCTCCTCCAGCTTGCGGTAATGGGCAATCGCCGTTTCGATTCGCTTCTGCGGCTCCAGAAAATACTTCTCGCTGGGCTTATCGTCGACGGCCTTACCGTAATTGATGGCCGCCTCGTCCAGAAACTTCATGGCGGACCTGGAATCCTCGGCGGCATAACCCAGGGCCTCGTTGGCGACGCCGATGTTGTAGAGCCGATACGCATCGTCTTCCTTCTTCGACATCGGCTTGGCCGTCTCGTAGGTCTCCAGCGCCCGCTGCCACAATCCAGCTTCCGCCTGCTTGTCGCCTTCGTCGATGGGGCCCGACTTCTTCGCCAGGTAAACTTCGATGGTCTCATCGGTGTTGACGATTTCGGCGGCCATTTTCTGGACGGCCATGGTCAGCAGCTGCGCGCGCAGTTCCGGCTCGGTCGGAGGGCCGCTGTCCGAGGCGTCGGTGCCTTTGCTGCCTTTCAGGCGATGCAGCGAGCTGCTCATCGTTCCCAAAATCCCATGTGAGGTGTTGTCGCCGGCGGCGTTGAATTCCTGGTCGTAATTCGCCGTCACATTGTCCGAGGCGACCACTCTGCCGGCGCTGGTCTTCACCTGGAAAGCTACGTTCAACGATCCGGTATACCGCGTAAAGTTCGCGGACTGCATGGTTGCTTTCCCGCCAGTGCCGGTGGCCGGAACGTTGCGCTGGGTCACGATCGGCTGGGGATGGGCGTAGCTCGTGATCTGGCAACTGATGGTGACGGCTGGATTGTTGTCGTCTTCCTGCAGGGTTCGATCGTTTTTCAGCAGCTCCGTGGTCAGCTGCGACTGCAGGTCGGTAGTGATGACATCGGTATTCTGATGCGCGCTGGCCACCCGCACCCGGATGGTCTTGCCAGGCAACTGCACCAGCGCGGGAAGCTTGCGCTGGAGCGTCACCCTGGTTTTCATCATCATCATCCCAAAGTTCTGCGCCTGGACCGGCAGCGCCATGACCGCGACAGCCAGCGCTGCCACCGTCCCGATTCCGCGCAATTTCATCGCCAACTCCTCGAACCCTGGGAACCCTTGCTACTCGGGCTTGCTGCTCGTCGCGGGCTTGCTCCCGCTCGAGCTAGTGCTCGTCGTCTTCTTTTTCGAACTACTACTGCTGCTGCTACTGCTGCTGCTCTTGGGCGGCGCAGGAGGAGGGGGCGGCTCGCCCATCGCCACCAGCGAATTCACGTTCATATGCATCGTGATGTAGCTGATGTCGGGCTGCGCCTTCTCCGCCGACTCGTAGGTTGAATCCGATGCTGACGCGTCCTTCGGCACCATGTAGCCATTGGCCAGCTTCATTTTGTCGAGATACGGTTTCAGATCGTCGGTATGCGCCTGCGGCACCAGCACGTAGTCGCCTTCCGGCAAATTGATCCCGATGGTGGAATTGGCCTTCTGCCGGGCTTCCTGGGTGGCATACGCCGCCTGTGGCCGCGCCTGGAAGAGGAACGTCGAGCGGTTGGCCAGCACCCCATAGAGCTTGCTGAAGCCGGCCAGCGCGGTCACGCTGATCGCGGGAAATCCAAGCACCGGCGCCACCGCGGATGCATCGGTGACCAGCGTCTTGATCACCGTCCAGAACGCCGACTCCTTGTGCACCATCGAGACATTGACGGCCAGGTGCCCGAATCCGCCGGGCAGCACGATCTTCTGCATGTTGTTCGCGGTCGAAGCCGGATCGAAACTCAGGTTCTGCAGCGGCGGCAGCTTCCCGGCTTCATCCGGAAAGATCGCCGCCATCGCCATCCACGCCAGCGGGTCGAGCATCCCGTACATTTGCTGGCCCTGCAGCATATCGATGCGCAACTGCGCCGACTGCAGCTGCTCGAATTTGGCGCGGTCCGCCGTGGACAGCCGGATGCCGCCCACCGTCATACTGACGGCGACGTCGCCAGGATAATCGGGCAGCTCGGTGGGGTCGATCTGGTCCGCATAGCGCAGTCCTTTAGTCGAGTCAAAATGCAGGAAGTTTACCTGGCGGTCGGCATCCGTTCCGGGCGGGGCTTTGTGCAACAGCCCGCGCTCGTGGCCGGGGGCTGCCATGAAGCTGCCCCAGAACGCGGCGGCATTGCCCGCGCCCGGTTCCTGCATGGTGTCATCGATCGCCGCCGCCATGGCCGCGGCCGTATCCGGTTTCGCCAACAGGCCTGCCAGAGCTCCTGTTGCCGCCAGCTCGTTCAGAAATAACCGTCGTGAGATCGCCACAGCCGCTCCCTTTCTTCGCCGGGCACCGGCGTTTCTCGTGCTTCCCTTCACCCTGCCAGGGAGGGAAACATCATAGCAATAACTTCTCATCCTCGGTCACCGTTTCGGGCACGCCCGAAGATTCCCGTTTTTCACATCGCGTCGTTGCTGTCAGGTCGGACCCGTCCATCAACTAATTGTTGCGTTTTTCGCTCGGAGCCGCGTCCGTTCGGCTCTTTCGCAAGGTTCGCAATCGAATTGTCATCGAAAACAGATCAGTCTTTCGACCCAACGCGGGCAGCCGGAGCCGAGCAGCGCTGCCCATCTCGCCTGTCGATTGCAGGCTCACTTCCGGGGGCTGAGGATTACGGCGCACACCGTCGTGCCAATAAGAAACACCGGGTGCAAATGCCGGTATCTCGGGGGAAAGATGCCCTATAGTAGCCGCGCTTGCGGGCGCAGGCAACACAAAGTTTTCCGGGTTTGCCAGTTAGGGCGTTCAGGCCAGGCCACCGGCCCGCTTCAGCGCATCGATGTCGAGTTTTTTCATCTGCATCATGGCCTGCATCGCGCGCTTTCCGCCCTCCGCGTCCTTGCCACGCATCAATTCCCCCATGTTCACGGGGACGACCTGCCACGAGAGCCCGAACTTGTCCTTCAGCCACCCGCACTGCACCTCGCTGCCGCCGCCCGCGGAAAGCTTTTGCCACATTTCGTCGATTTCGGCCTGATCTTTGCAGTTCACCACGAACGAAATCGACTCATTGAACTTGAAATGCGGTCCTCCGTTGAGCGCGATGAACTGCATCCCTTCGAGGGTGAAGCTCGCCGTCAGGACCGATCCCGGTTTCCCGGGACCCCCTTCGCCCCACCGCGTTACGGCACCGGCCTGAGCGTTTTTGAAAACGGAAAGATAAAACGCCACGGCTTCTTCGGCGTTGTCGTCGAACCACAAAAACGGCTGAATCTTCTGCATAGCACCTCGCTGGGTTGAAAATCCCGGTGGATTATTTGATCGCGCCTTCTTTGCCTGCGATCCGGCGCAGCAGACCGGTTTGCCCCGCGTGATAGGCCTGATGGAAAGCCACCGTCGACAGCAGGGAGCGCACCGTCTCCTTCGGATTGTTGCTGGGGGAAAACGGCGCCGGCTCGTCCATGCGCTCCGCCGTCAGCGTTGCGAGTCCGGTCTCGACGCGCCTGGCCGCTTCGTCCCACGCCGCCAGCAGATCGGCCAGGGGAAGCGCTTCACCCGCTTCATGCAGCGCCGCGCTGCCACGTTTGTACCGTTGCAGCTTGCTTTGCCCAAGCACCGGTTCCTGCCCGAGTGCGGGCAGCACCGAATCGTACACGTTGAGCAGGTGCCCCAAAACCCAGTTCAGACAATTGCCTCCGGGCTGAGGCTGGTTCAGACTGTCCTGCTGCGTGAATCCGTCGACATTGCGGCGCAGGACGCCATGGGTGGCCCGCGTCTGGCGTGTAAGGATCTCAATCTCGCCCGCGATCGCGGGTGTTGCTGTTGCTGTTGTCATGATTTCGCTCCTGGGTGTAATTGCCGTCGATTGGATTTCACGTTTCCAACGGCTCTTTCTTTATGACGCGCGCAGCGCAGCCCTTTGGACAATTGTCCCCCCGGCAATGGCCCCAATCACCAGCAGCGGCTCCTTGCCTGTCGCCACCGCCTCCGGCAGCGGCTCGTCCGTGGACTGGTGCGATAAATCCTCCTCGCAGGCGAAAAAACGCAGGAACGGCCGGCGTTGCAGCGTGTCGTGATCCCGAATCGTCCCCCGCAGTACGGGATAGCGCGCCTCCAGAGCATCCAGCACCCGGCGCAGCGTCACCGGCGCGTCCACCTCCAGCGTCACGACGCCACCCAGCTGCGCCAGGGTCCGCAAATGTTGCGGCAACTCCACCCGGATCATGGCAGCGTCTGCACTTCCACCGACAACACTCCCGGCAGATCCCGCACGATGGGTTTCCAGTGATCTCCGGCGTCGGGTGAAACATACACCTGTCCGCCGGTGGTGCCAAAGTAGACGCCGCAGTCGTCCATCGTATCTACGGACATTGCGTCGCGCAGCACGTTCACGTAGCAGTCTTTTTGCGGGAGGCCGTTGGTCATCGCCTCCCACTCATTGCCGCCCGTCCTGCTGCGCCACACCTGCAGCTTGCCGTCCATCGGATAGTGCAGCGAGTCGCTGGTGATGGGCGCGACATAAATCGTCTCCGGTTCGTGTGCGTGGACATCGATGGCGAAGCCGAAGTCCGTGGGCAGATTGCCGCTCACCTCACGCCACGAGTCGCCGGCGTCGTCGCTGCGCATCACGTCCCAGTGCTTCTGCATGAAGAGCACGCCGGGCCGCCGTGGACTCATCGCGATATGGTGCACGCAGTGACCCACCTCGGCGTCCTGATCGGGGATGAACTGCGAGCGCAGCCCTTTGTTGATGGGTTTCCACGTCGCGCCGCCGTCGTCGGTGCGGAACGCCCCGGCTGCGGAAATGGCAATGTAGATGCGCTTCGGATCCTTCGGGTCCAGGACGATGGTGTGCAGGCACATTCCGCCCGCGCCCGGCTGCCACTGCGGGCCCGTGCCGTGCCCGCGCAACGCCGGCAGCTCTTTCCACGAGTGGGCGCCGTCTGTGGATTGAAACAGCGCCGCATCCTCGACGCCTGCGTAAACCGCCTCCGCATCGGTGAGCGACGGCTCCAGGTGCCACACCCGCTTGAACTCCCACGGATGCTGCGTGCCGTCGTACCACTGATGGGTGGTCAGCGGTTTGCCCGTTTCCGCCGACGCGTCGTACACGAAGCGATTGCTCTCCCCCATCGGCCAGCCCTGCGGCGATTTCTGCAGGCCGCCCCCCGGCGCATTCCATGTCTTGCCGCCGTCATCGGAGCGCTGGATCACCTGCCCGGACCAGCTGCTGGTCTGCGAGACATAAATCCGGTCCGGATTCACCGGAGACCCCTTCATGTGGTAGACCTCCCAGCCTGCGAAGAACGGGCCGCTGACCTCCCAGTTCTCCCGCTTGCCGTCGGCGGTCAGAACAAATGCACCCTTCTTTGTTCCCACCAGCACACGCACTCTGCTCATGCAGCCTCTTCTCCCTTCGTTGACGGTTGTTCTGAACGCTGGCTCCTCATGCAGCAGCGTACGCCGGCTGGGCCACGTTGATCATCCACGGCGTGCCGAAGCGGTCCACGACGTGCCCGTACCGCTTCGCCCAGAACGTCTCCTGAATCGGCATTTTCACGTCGCCGCCCTCGGAAAGCTCGCGGAAAATGCGCTCCGCTTTTTCCACGTCATCGACCTCGAGGCACACCGACGTTCCCTGCGCCTGCTGGAAGTGCTCCGGCGGAACATCGCTGCCCAGGATCATCTGGTCGCCGACATCGAGGCGCGCGTGCATGATTTTGTCGGCCAGCTCGGGATAGCGTTTGGCCATGGGGCTGGTGCCGAACGTAAAGCTGGCCGCGATTTTGCCGCCCAGCACGCGCTCGTAGGTCCTGAACGCCTCTTCGCACGTTCCATTGAAGTTCAGATACGGGTTGATTTTCACTGCCTTCTCCTTTTTCCCTGGGGTGATTTGCTTGTTGCTGAACTTGTTTCCTGGCCCGGAGTCCCGGATCACTCAGCAACAATCGTCGACTCCATGACCGCATTTCTTCCATAACCAGTCTCCTGTTTCCGGGGCCTGGCAAACCATTCGACACGATGACCCTTCTCATACGTTCCCCCGCCCCCTCTTCGGCCCGCCCAGCCACGGCAGCAACGGCCGCGGATCCCGATCCCGCCACCGCCGGCGCGTCTCTTCGACCACTGCCCTGCGGTCCTTCGCGAGGTCCGCGATCACTGCCGGGGGAGCGCCCGTCTTCTCGTGCTGCGCGCCCCACAGCAACAGCTCCAGCATCACCGGCGCCAGATCGATGCCCTTTTCCGTAAGCCGGTAGATTACCCGTCGTCCATCGTTCTCGTCCCTTTCACTCGTCACAATCCCGAATTGCTGCAGCCGCCGCAGCCGATCCGCAAGGATGTTCGTCGCAATTCCCTCCCCCGAGTCGACGAAATCCTGAAACGTTGTGAATCCCCGCACCATCAGGTCGCGCACGATCAGCAGCGACCACCGGTCCCCGAACACCTCAAGCGAGAGGTTCACCGGGCAGCCGGATCGATGCTTCGGCCTGGCGGTTTTGGGCATGTCCGCCAAGGTAGCAAATCTTACTTGTGAAATGCAAGCGATCTCTGAAATTTCTTCTGAATTGCCCTGCGTCCCGGTTCCAGCGAAAAGGCCGCCCGCAGGCGGCCCCTCGTGTGTGGCGTTCGCACCTTTCTGCGTTCGCCAGGACGGCAATCCTTACTGCGGCGGTCCGCTCACCGTGCCTGTTGCGTACGCGCCCGGCGCGGGACGCTGGACCGGTGCAGCTTGCTGTGGCGGAGCCGGCATGGGCTGCGCGCTGGAGGTGGCCGGCGCTTGTTCCTGCACCCCGATCGACTGCCCCGAGACCACCATCGACACGCGGCGGTTCTCGGCTCGTCCGGCGTTGGTCCCGTTATCCGCCACCGGACTCGCCTTCCCGTATCCCTCCGCTGTTATGTTCCCCGGCTGCACGCCCTGGGAGATCAGGAACGCCTGCACAGCGGTGGCCCGCTCCTGCGAGAGCTTCAGGTTGTATTCGTCGGATCCGATGTTGTCGGTGTAGCCTTCCACCTGCACTTTCAGGTTCGGGTAGGTCAGCAGAATCCCGGAAATCTTCGCCAGCTTGATCTCGGCGTCGGTCTTCAGCTCGTATTTGTTGAACGCGAACAGCACGTCGGACATATTCACGATCAGGCCTCGGGCCGTCTCCTGGGTCTGGAGAACCGAATTCAGCTGCAGCCGCAGCTTCTCCCGCATGTCCTGGGTCTGCGCCGCGGCCTGAGCTTCAGCCTGTTCCGCCGCCGCCTGCCGCGCGCGAGCCTGGGCTTCGGCCTCCTGCGCCTGCTGGGCCTGTTGCTGGGCTGCCTGCGCCTGTTGCTGTGCCGCTGCGGCCTGCGCCTGCGCCGCAGCCTGTTGATCGGCCGCCTGCTGGGCCGCGGCCTGGGCCTGCGCTGCATCGTCCTGAGCCTTCTGCCGCGCTGCTTCGATCCGGGCTCTCTCCGCCGCCTCATCCCCTGCCTTGATCTTGCGGATGGTGATGATGCGCGAATCCTCCGCGGTCTGGACCGCTTCGCGCGCGTACGTGATTTCCTGCTTCAGCTCCTTCTGGTGGATATCCATCGACTGCGCATTCTGCAAATCCTGTTTGGCGTTGGCCATGCTCTCCGGCGCATACTGTTCGGCGCCCGCGGCGTCGGCGATCTGCACAGCATTGATCGCCTCGTAGAGTTCCAGGGGCGAGCGGTCATCGCGCGTAATGGGATGCAGCACCGTGTGCCGCCCCGCCGTGTCGGTGTACGCGCCGCGCGGCAGCAGGCTGTAGTGGGCATTCACTGTTTCCAGCACGCCGGCGGTTTTATCCTTCAGCACATAATTCTGCATCACCACCAGATCGCTCGGCATGGTGACCGCGAAGTACGGCTCCGCCGTCAGGATGAGCCCGAAGGACTGCAGACCGGTCGTCACCGTGGTGTCCGCGTGCCCGTGCGTCCACAGTACCTCGCCCAGGTTCACCGGGCGCCCTTCCGGGGTGATCGCCCACAGCACATAGGTCAGATACTCGATGCCGAAGCCGTTCGCGGGCCCCAGGCCTTCGAAGTGCGCCTTGATCTCCGTGCGCCCATTCAGGCTGTTCACTTCCGCGGTGCCCTTCGCCAGCGGAAGCAGCGGGGTCCCCACAAATCCAATCTTCGTCGAGCCGCTCCGGTGAAAGTAGTTGATGGCCGGAATATCGCGCGCGACCACGGTGATTTTGTAGACCGGAATCCCGGCGTCGGTTTGCCCCGACGGTTGCTGCCCCTGGTTCTGCGGCCAGCGATCGGTCTGCGTGGGGTTCTGCTCCTGCGCAAACACGATTCCACAGCTTGCCAGAGCAACCACCAGAATCGAAAGTCTCTTCATAAAATGGATCTCCCGTTTTCTTCTCATCCCAAAGCGAGGATTCGAGCCGAATTCCGCCACCGTTCCTGGGATGCCCGCCGTTGCAACCGAAGATGGCTGCTTTCGGTCGAATTCGGCCTTTATTCTCAGCATCCTACTCGCTCTCAGGCGCATCGTTCCGAGTTTCCCCGGGCGGCGTTACCATGTTTGTTCCATGCCCGTCGCCGCCATGTTCCTTGAGCTTCGCATCGAGCACGCCCACTCGCTCAAGGATCGCCGCCAGGTCGTCCGCAGTCTCAAGGAAAAGCTGGCGCATGCATTCAACATCTCCATCGCCGAAATGGACGAGGCGCCCACCTGGCAATCGGCGACCCTCGGCATCGCCGCCATCTCCGGATCGCGCGATTATCTCTCCGGGCTGATGCAGCAGGTCGAGCGCGCCGCGGCCCGCACCGCCGCCAGCCTCGGCGCGGAAGTGAGCGTCTCCTGGGATTTTCTGGACGTTGCCGAATCATAGCCGAGCAACCCGAGCCTCGTCCCGCGCATGTATTATGGGCGTGCCGCGCATTGCGCCCCCTGCGATCCCGCGGCCACTCGGCTCCTGCGGCGATCATCATCGGCCGCAACAGCTCTCTTTCGATCTGAGCAGTTCTCAGGAGGAATCCATGAAAAGACTCATTGGCCCCATGGCAATGTTCATCGCTTTCGCGTTGGCAATCTTCGCGCTTCCCGCCTGGGCTCAGCGCCCGGCCGCGCATCCTGCTCCAGCCACGCGTCCCGCAGCTGTTGGACCCGCCCGCCCCGCTGCGCCCGCCCACCCCACCCGGCCCGCGGTTGGCGGCGGATACATTCCGCAGCATGGCCCCATTGCGCACACCCCGCTGCCCGCAGGCAAGCCTGACCAGCCCGGTCATCCCACCGCGCCGCACGTTCACACCGCCACCGGAGCCTGGGTCGGCCATACTTCCAATCCCGCGGCCTACCACCTCGACCACCCCTGGGAGCACGGCCGTTTCCCCGGCCCCACTGGCGCAGGCCAGGTCTGGCGGATCGGCGGCGGTGGTCCCTCCCGCTTCTGGTTCGGCGGATACTACTTCAGCGTCGCCCCTGCCGACCTCGGCTACTGCGACGGCTGGCTGTGGGATTCCGACGACATCGTCCTCTATCCCGATCCTGACGACCCAGGCTGGTATCTCGCCTACAATGTCCGCCTCGGCATTTACGTTCACGTGATGTATCTCGGACCCCAGTAGCGGACCATCATTCTGGTCGCGCCCCAATTCCTGGGCGCGGCCAGGATGGTGAAGGGCCTTTCTGACCGCTGACCGCTGAACGCTGCACCTCCAGATGTCCGCACCTATCCTTTCGGTCTCCCATCTCTGCAAAGAGTACGGCGAACTCCGCGCCGTCGATGGTCTTTCCTTCACCGTTGGTCCGCATGAAATCCTCGGCCTCCTCGGCCCCAACGGCGCGGGCAAAACGACCACCATCAATATGATCCTGGGCGTGCTCGAGCCCACCTCCGGATCCATCACCATTGACGGTTGCGATCTGGCCAAACGCCGGCGCCAGGCGCTGGGCCGCACCAACTTCGCCGCGGTCTACGCCCCCCTGCCTGGCAACCTCACCGTCGCGCAAAACCTGCGCGTCTTCGGCATGCTGTATGCTGTGCCGCATTTGCGCGAGCGCATCGAAACCATCCTGGCTGATTTTGACCTTCTGCATTTTCGCGACACCAAATGCGGCATTCTCTCCTCCGGGGAGCAGACCCGCGTCGCCCTGGCCAAAGCCATGCTCAACCAGCCGCGCCTGCTGCTGCTCGACGAGCCCACCGCGTCCCTCGACCCCTCCATCGCACGCGAAATCCGCGCCACCATTCGCGCTTTCGCCGACGGCATCGGCGTTGGCGTTCTGTGGACCTCGCACAACATGATCGAAGTCGCCGAAGTATGCCACCGCGTGCTGTTTCTTTCGCACGGCAAGATATTGCTCGAAGGCGATCCGCGCACCCTCCCCGCCGACAATGGCCACCAGACCCTCGAAGACCTCTTCGTCGCCGTCGCCCGCGAACCCCTCACGATTCGCAATCTGCAGGAGGAAGCGTGATGCCCGTCTTCCTGCGCCGCACCTCCGCCCTGCTGCTGCGCCAGTACTATCTGCTGCGCGGGTCGCCGGCCCGCGTGGTGCCGCTCTTTTCGTGGGTGGCCATCGACATCATCCTCTGGGGATTCATCACTCGCTATCTCAACTCCGTCTCCGGCGCGCGCTTCAACTTCGTGCCCGCTATGCTCGGCGCGGTTCTCCTCTGGGATTTCATGGCGCGCGTCATGCAGGGCATCACGACGGCGTTTCTTGAGGATGTCTGGTCGCGCAATTTCCTCAACCTTTTCGCATCGCCGCTCTCCGTGTCGGAATACCTTGGCGGCCTCGTGCTTTCCTCCATCGCCACCAGCGCCATCGGCCTGGTCGTGATGGTCGCGCTCGCCACCCTGGTCTTCGGCCTGTCGTTCTTCGTCTACGGCGCGATGCTCGCCGCGTTCCTGCTCGTGCTTTTCTTGTTTGGAATCTCCCTCGGCATCTTTGGCAGCGCGCTGGTTCTGCGATTCGGCCCCGCGGCGGAGTGGTTCATCTGGCCCATCCCTGCCTTCATCTCGCCGCTGGCCTGCGTCTTTTACCCGCTCTCGACGCTGCCCCACTGGATGCAGTGGCTGGCCCGCATCATTCCGCCTAGTTATGTTTTCGAAGGCATGCGCCAGATTCTCAGCCGGCAAACCGGCGCCGCGCCGCAAGCCGCGCAGGCGATCGCCATCACGCCGCTGCTGATCGGCAGCGTGCTTGCGCTGGTTTATCTGTTAGGAATGGCCCGCGCCTTCACCGGTGTCTATCGTCACGCCGTGCGCACGGGGCTGATCGCGCGATACTCCGCTGAGACGGTGTCGTAAGACGGAGCACCCCGGCTTCGGTCAATTCAATCAGGAGCGGCAGTTAGCGCTTCGCCTTCGAACGGCCGCAGTGTGGAAGTCTCAGGCAATCCGAACGGCCTTGGAATATCGCTGAGGTCATAGACTTCCAGTTCGCACAGATAGCCGCCCCGCTGGTGCAGTAGCACCCCAACGAAATTGCCGTTAACGCTGCCGACGAAATCAGACAGAACGCGAGAATGAACATTGACTGGCGCTACATTAGCTGGAACCTCAAGGTTAACCGTCGGACACCCACAGCTACACTGCCCGCGAACATGAACTGCTTCCAGTTGAGGGAGGAACCGTGCAGCGTCACTCCCGCTGTGAAGGAGCAACCACTTCGTGAGTTTGTGTTCTTCGACGGTCAGGGGTCGATCGAGACCAATCGTATGCGCCGGTTCGAAATGTTTGATCCGGAGAAGCTTCAACAACCTCTCCGTCAATTCTGGAAAAAGCACGGCACGCTCCAACTTCCGCGGAACATCGATCCGCCCTTACTTCGCAGCCTTCGTGTGACGACGCTTCAGCCAATCACGCAGCGCTTCATCCATGCGCGTTTGCCAACCCCCACCCTCGGAACGGAAATGCTCCACGATGTCTTGTGAAAGCCGAATGGTAATGCGCTCCTTCGTCGGCGCCTTCTGAGGACCACGCTGCCCCGGACGGCGCACGATAGTTCCCGCTTTCCAGTGCGCCTCAACGGCCGCATCGTTGTTCGGATCGTACGGCCCGTCCTCGGGATCGTAAGGGATCGGAGCGTTCGCGTCGGATTCGCGCTTCACGCGATCCCAGTCAGTCCGGCTTTTAGCTTTTGGCTGCCGCATAGAGTCTCCTTTCCTTCCTCGAGGCGCGGCGGAACGAGATGATTCGGACCCTGCCGCCTCGCGCCGTATAAACAACGCAAAGAAGCTGGTCTGCCACCTCGACCAGCGCCAAATCCAAGTTTCTCTGCTCCCCGCGCCGTGCCGAAATCAACGTCAGCCTCTCCGGATCCTCACAGACAAGGTGAGCATCGGCGAAATCCAGTCCGTGCTTCCTGAGATTGGCTTCTCGTTTTGCCTCATCCCATTCGTACACTATTTAATTGTACATACGTTAAGCCGGATTGCGTATCCCTATAATGGACATGCGTGCCCGCCCGGCTCCCTGCATCCGGAATCCGCCGCATTCCCAAAGGTGAGCCAGATTGAAACCCGTCAAGCGCAACCGCGAAGGCGTCAAGAAAACGAAGCGCAAGGTCCAGGCAAAGTGGAAAGCCATCCGCCGCGGACACGCACCGGCGCCGGAAGGAGCATCCCAACCGCGCGCTGAAGAACGCGGCCGCCCGCGAGCCGCTCGCAAATCGAATACCGCCTCCCGTCCCTCTCCTTACGCGGGCAACGATCGTCGGCCCATGCAACGCGACCCCGGTCCGTCGCCCTCAACCGCGGATCGGCAACACGTTCCAGTCCTCGAAGGGTCTTTTGCGGCGGAGCCGCGTCTGCCCGCACGGCCAGTGCTTGCGATTGTGGGCCGCCCCAACGTTGGCAAATCCACCCTCTTCAATCGCCTCACCGGCAGCCGCCGCTCCATTGTCGGCGATGAGCCCGGCATCACCCGCGACCGCATCTATGGCGAAGTCAGCTGGCAGGGCCGCACCGCGCGCGTGATCGACACCGGCGGCATTGTCCCCGACGACGAAGCCCATATCCCCGCGGAAATCTTTCGCCAGGCCCGCTTCGCCCTCGACGAAGCCGACGCCATCATCATGGTCGTCGATGGCCGCACCGAGCTCGCCGCACCCGACCTCGATCTCGCCCGCCTGCTGCAGCGCACCGGCAAGCCACTCTTCCTCGCCGTGAACAAAATCGACACGCAAAGCATGGAAGCTGCTGCTGAAAATTTCCGCAAACTCGGTATCCGCAACCTCATCGCCATCTCTTCCGAGCACGGCCTCAACATCGGCGAACTTCTTGACGAAGTCTTCGCAGTCCTTCCTGACACCGAAGTGGCTCCCGCGAATTCCGAAGCCGAGTTTCCCCAGAGAGAGGATGCCGAATCTGCCACGATCGCGGCGCAGCCGCATGTGCCCGAGGCGGCCAGCCTCCATCGGACCCACGGTGAATTCGAGCAGCACGAAACCCGCGTTGCCATCATCGGCCGCCCCAACGTCGGCAAGTCCACGCTGCTCAACGCGCTCACCGGCAGCGCTCGCGCCATCGTCTCGCCGATTGCCGGAACCACGCGCGACGCTGTCGACGAATTGATGGACTACAAAGGTCACGAGCTTCGCATCGTCGACACGGCCGGCATCCGACGCAAGGGCAAGACACACCTCATGGCGGAGAAGCTCTCCGTGGTCATGGCACGCCGCCATCTGGAATCCGCCGACGTTGCGCTCCTCATTCTCGACGCCACCGAAGGCGTCACTGCCTCCGACGCCACCATCGGCGGCTACGCGCACGAAAGCGGCCGCTCGGTCATCATCGTTGTGAATAAGTGGGACCTCGTGACCACCGGCCGCACCGATGGCAAGCCGCCCGCCGACCGCGCCATCTTTGAGCGCCAGCTCCGCACCGTCCTCAAGTACCTCAGCTACGCGCCCGTGCTTTTCATCTCCGCCACCGAAGGCCGCAACGTCCCGCGCGTGCTCGACATGGTTCTGCGCGTTGCCGCCGAGCGCCGCAAGCGCGTCTCCACCGGCCAGATGAATCGCTTTCTCGACAGGATCGACTTCCAGCGCGCCAGCGTCCCCATGTCGAAGCGCATTCGCATTTTCTATATGACCCAAGCCGCCGTCGCGCCCCCCACTTTCATCCTCTTCACCGACCGCGACATCAAGCTGCATTTCTCCTTCGAGCGCTTTCTGGAGAACCAAATCCGTGCAGCGTTTGGCTTTGAAGGCACACCGATCTGGTTCAAGGTCCGTGCCCGCAACGAAGCTTCCGCGCGCAAGTAGACCTCGAAAAAATCCCCCACAAAAATTATTTCGAGATTTCCCATCGCTCCGCGCAAAAAGTGGCAACGCGCCGCTCAGTTTCGCAATCGCACTAGATAAGTACCGTTGAAAATCCGAAAAGGAGGATGGATGTCCAGAGTACGGACGAAACCCGCTGAATCGGCAACCAAGCGCGAGGCCCGCAGGGACCCGCACGCTCGCGCAGGGAGAGTGACTCGATCCGAATTCTCGCCCGCCGAGCCTCTGCTGGAATACATCAGTCCCACTGGAGGGAACCGCAAATGGTGCAGCCTCTACTTTGGAGGCGAATCCAGAGCGGGCGATTAAGCTTCCTCGGAAAGCGGCCTGGGAAAACTGGTCAGGAGCGATGCGCCAATCTCCACAAAGATTGGTCGCTCCTGGAAATCCTCAAGGCGCACCGCGGAAGCGGCAGAAAGGCCGGGCGAAACTTCCCCGGCCGATGAAAACCCTGACATGGGCGCAGCCAAAGCCCAAGTCAAAATCGAGTGGGCTGTTCGGAAACGGACAGCCCGCTTGCATTTCCGCCGAACTTCTTCCGCATCCCTCTCGTAATTTCCTCGTATGCGGTCCCACCTTTCTGAAGCTCCACCTCGCTTCGCAGAATCCAACACCCAAGCCCGCGGAAAACAGGTTGGTCCGTCACAGAAATCCCCTCGCCATTCCTGTATCCTGAGTTGTTTCTCAATCGTTTGATTTCGGTCCTGTCGACCCTGGTTTGAGGTCCTTTCGTGAAGATTGCTGTGAAGCCGCCATTCATCCTTTCCGTCCTCGCGCTGCCGCCGCTGCTCGCCGGAGCCATCGGCTGCAACAAAGCGCAGCCACAACAACCGCCCGGCGCCGGCATGCGAGCCCTCCCTGTCCAGACCATCACCGTCGCCGCCACACCGGTTCCGCAATCCGACGAATATGTGGCGACCATCAAGTCGCGCCGCTCCGCCACCATCAATCCGCAGGTCGACGGTAATCTCACGAAAATCCTGGTCCACTCCGGCGATCACGTCACCGCCGGCCAGCTCCTGATGCAGATCGATCCCGCCAAGCAGGAAGCCACCCTCGCATCCCAGGCCGCGACCGAACAGCAGAAGCTCGCCGTCTACCAGTACAACCAGCTGCAGGTGGAGCGCCAGCGCAAGCTGTTCGCCGCCGGCATTATCAGCAAAGACACGCTCGACCAGGCCGAGCAGGCCTACGCCAATTCCAAAGCCGATTACGAATCCGCCTCCGCCTCTCGCCAGGAGCAGGAACACGAGCTGGCCTACTACCGCATCGCCGCGCCCTTCGACGGCGTCGTTGGCGACATCCCCGTCCACATCGGTGACTACGTCTCCTCGACGACCATGCTCACCACCGTCGACGAACGCAAGGACCTCGAAGCCTACATTTACATTCCCACCGAGCGCGCCGCTCAGGTGCGCAACGGTCTCCGCGTCCAGATCCTCGACAACACCGGCAATCCCATCGAAAACACCACTGTCGATTTCGTCTCCCCGCAGGTCGACGACCAGCTGCAGGGGATTCTGGTCAAAGCTCCAGTGCGCTCGCCGCTTCTCAGGAATGACCAGCTGGTCAAGGCGCGCGTCATCTGGGGCATGAGCCCGCAGCCCACCGTTCCCGTGCTGGCCGTCAGCCGCCTCGGCGGACAGGCTTTCGTCTACGTCGCGCAGGATGCGGGCGGCGGACATTTTGTCGCGCATCAGCAGGCCATCTCTCTTGGCGAAACGCTGGGCAACAACTATGCCGTTCTGGCCGGACTCAACAACGGCGACAAGGTCATCGTCTCCGGCACGCAGATGCTCATGAACGGAATGCCGATTATGCCTCTGCCTCCTGGTCCGCCGCCTGCGGGGCCACCCGGCGCCGGCCGTTGAGTGCGCCTGTGGCATTCCCCGGAATCAGATCAGGATCAGAGATGAATTGCGAGGCCACCCTTGGTTGATTTCTTCATTCACCGCCCGGTTTTCGCCACTGTTTGCGCGCTCCTCATCATCCTCGCCGGAGCCGTCGTCATTCCGTCGCTTCCCATCTCTCTTTACCCGCAGCTGGCGCCGCCGCAGGTCCTCGTCACCACCGGGTACATCGGAGCCAACTCCAGCCAGGTTGAATCCGCCGTCACCGTTCCGCTCGAAGAAGCCATCAACGGCGTCCCCGGCATGCGTTACATCCAGTCCACCAGCGGGAACGACGGCTCCAGCATCATCACCACCACGTTTAATACCGGCTACGACCTCGACATCGCCGCGGTCGACGTGCAGAACCGCGTCAGTTCGGCCACCGGCCTGCTGCCCGCTGAAGTCAACCAGGCCGGCATCACCGTCAGCAAGGCCGCCACCAATTTTGTTTTCGGCGCGGGCGTTTACTGCGAACACGGCGAGTACAGCAATCTCTTCATGAGCAACTACCTTGACGTTTACGTCAAGGACGCGCTCAAGCGCGTGAAGGGCGTCGGCGACGTCACCATCTTCGGCGTCGGCAAATATGCCATGCGCATCTGGCTCGACCCCGTGAAGCTTGCCGCCCGCCAGCTCACCGCCTCCGACGTGGTCGCCGCGCTGCAGGAACAGAACGTCGAGGTTCCCTCCGGCCAGCTTGGCGCGCCGCCCTCTGACCAGAAACAGGCCTTCCAGATTTCCGTTAATGTCGTCGGGCGTCTCTCCACTCCTGAACAGTTCAACAACATCGTGGTCAAGAGCACTCCCGCTGGCATCGTCCAGATAAAAGACGTCGGCCATGCCGAACTGGGCTCCGAAACCTATGCCAGCACCCTCACCTTCAACGGCATTCCCGCCGTCGGCTTCGGCGTGCAGCAGCTCAGCAATGCCAACGCCCTGCAGGTCGATCGCGATGCCAAAGCCGAGATGGATCGCCTGGCTCGCTCCTTCCCGCCCGGCATGAAATACGCCGTCGCCTTCGACACCACCACCATCGTCGGCGCATCCATCCGCGAAGTCATCAAGACCCTGATCGAAGCCATCATCATCGTTATCCTGGTCATCTTCTTTTTCCTGCAGGATTGGCGCGCCACCCTCATCCCCGCTGTCACGATTCCCGTTTCGCTCATCGGAACCTTCGCCTTCATCAGCCTCTTTGGCTTCTCCATCAACTCGCTCACGCTGTTCGGCATCACCCTCGCCACCGGCCTCGTCGTCGACGACGCCATCGTCGTGATCGAAAACGTCCAGCGCCACATCTCCGAGGGCGACAACGAGCCGCACCATGCTACTTCCGCCGCTATGGGCGAGGTCACCAGCGCCGTCATCGCCACTTCGCTGGTCCTCATCGCGGTCTTCGTGCCCGTCTCCTTCTTCCCCGGCACCACCGGCATTCTCTACCGGCAGTTCTCGCTGACCATCGCGTTCTCTATCGCCATCTCGGCCTTCAACGCGCTGACGCTCTCACCGGCTCTCGCCGCGCTGTTGTTGCGCCGCGAAGACGACAAGCACGGTCTGCTCCATGCCGCCGAGCGCGGCATCAAGGCTCTGGGCCGCGGCTACGCCAGCGCCATCCACGGCGTGCTCCGCATTCGCTGGGTCATGATCGCGCTCTTCTTTGTCGGCCTCTTCGGCGCGTACTGGGAATACAACCACGTTCCCACTGCCTTCGTGCCGCAGGAAGACCAGGGCTTCCTCATGATGCTCGTTCAGGCGCCGCAGGGCGCTTCGCTGGCCTACACCACCCACATTGAAGCGGAGGTCAGCGCGATCCTGAATCAGGACAAACAGGATTTCCTCGGCTCCTTCGCGGTCGGCGGTTTCAGCTTCTCCGGCAACGCCCCCAACTACGGCATGATGTTCTGCGCGCTCACTTCGTGGGACCAGCGCAAAGCCAAAGGCCACTCCGCCGCGGAAATCGTCGCCGGCCTGCGCCCCAAGCTCTTCATGATTCCCGGCGCCCTCATCATTCCTCTCGAGCCGCCCGCCATCCAGGGCGTGGGGACCTTCGGAGGCTTCCAGTTCAAGCTGGAGGACCGCGGCTCGAACACCCTCACCGACCTCGACATCACCGCGCACAAACTCGTCGCCATGGGCAGCCAGCGCAAAGACCTTACCGGCCTCTTCACCAGCTTCACCTCCAACGATCCTCAGGTTCTGGTGCGCATCGACCGCGAAAAGGCCAAGGCGCTCGGCGTTCCTTTCGGCCAGATCTCTGACGCGCTGCAGGTCTACATGGGCTCGGAGTACGTCAACAATTTCGACTTCAACAACCGCAGTTATCGCGTCTACGTGCAGGCCGCGCAGCAGTTCCGCGAAAACGCCGCCGACATCCGCCAGTATTACGTGCGCTCCTCGACCGGCCAGATGATCCCGCTCGATAACCTGGTCACCATCGAGAACACCTCAGGCCCCCAGGTCATCAGCCATTACAACCTTTTCCGCGCCGCGGAAATCGATGGCTCCGCCGCGCCCGGTTACAGCACCAGTGAAGGCCTCGCGGCGATGGAAGACGTCGCGAACAAAAACATGATGCATGGCATGGCCTATGAATGGACCGGCTTGTCGCTGGAGGAAATCGAGTCGGCCGGCAAAGCCGTCATCATCTTCGGCCTCGGCATCCTCGTCGTCTATCTCACCCTCGCCGCACTCTATGAGAGCTTCGCGCTGCCCTTCATCATCCTGCTTGCCGTGCCCATGGCCGTCCTCGGCGCGCTGCTCGCCGTATCCCTGCGCGGCTACGCCGACGACATCTACTGCCAGATCGGTCTCGTCATGCTCATCGGACTCGCCGCCAAAAACTCCATCCTGATCGTCGAGTTCGCCGAGCAGTTGCGCGCCAAGGGGCGCTCCCTTGTCGACGCCGCGATCGAAGCCGCCGAGCTTCGCCTGCGGCCCATTCTCATGACGTCGTTCGCCTTCATCCTCGGGGTTCTTCCCCTGGCGATCGCGTCGGGTGCAGGAGCGGCGGGCCGACGCTCTGTCGGGACCACCATTATCGGTGGCATGCTGGTCTCTACCGTCTTAAACCTTTTCTTCATCCCTGTGCTGTATGTAATGCTCCAGACGCTGCTTGGCTCGTTTGGAGGAAAACGAACCTCGCGCCGGCCAGCGCAAAGCGTCGAGGCGTCGAACCTCTATCAGGGGACAGCCGTCGGAACTCACCAGCCCTGAGCCTCGAATCGGGCTGGAGGAGGCGATGCTTGGAAAATGTCGCTGCCCTGAAGACTGACCTTTACCCCTTGGGCAGAAGCGCGTTTTGTATCAGGGCACGACCTCGGTCGTGCCGCAAAACGCCCAAATGAAAATGGGCTTCAGCCCCTGCGGGACGGTTTTTTCTTCTTCGACACTTTCGTCTCTCGCATCTCGTTGAGATCGAGAAGGCACCTGGCGGAAGGCATGGGCGGTTGCTGGCGTCCCTCTTCCATGAAAGGCACACCGTTGAAGCGGTCCATTGCCGCGAACCACGCATCGATACTGAGTCGTGATGAGCCCGCGCCGGTGCGCTTTGTCCTCGAACCACCCATGGCAATAGTTTACCGCCTCTGGAAATCCGGCGACCCCAGCAACAGTCCGCCCAGCAACGCGGCTTCCTGATCGCCCGGCGGCGGCAACGGCGCCACCGATTGCAGCAGCTGCCCAAACTCCCGCGGCCGCACGAAATTCACCTGCCGGGGTGGAGGCATCTTCGGCCGCCCTCCCTGCTCGTCCACGGGCGTGTTCTGCTGCTGCGCAAGCTGCGCCAGAACCGCGCTCCGCGTATGCTCGGAAACCACGCCATCCAGCAGCAAGCCTTCGAGCTTGCCTTCCTTCGCATCCGGCGTCGCGCCCCCCTGGCCGTCGATGCTCATCAGCCTGTCCCAGCCCATCACCGTGCCGGCATTGTTGTCGGCCAGCGCCAGGCTGAAGTTCATCCGGTCCAGCAGTTCCCCGCTGTTCAACCACGCATCGGCCATCCATGAATAGCCATTCGGCGTCTGGCATCCGTAGAGCGGCATCCCGAGCTGACCAATCGCTTCCACCAGCGCCGCCGGATGCACCACGTCGCCGCCCGTCGCGCGCACCGCCGAAATCACATACTCCTCCGGCGTTTTCACCTTGGCGCGGTACGCTTCCGCCGACCAGAACTGCGGCGAGGCCAGCATCGTCCGCAGCACCTCGCGAATATCTCCGCCCGTCTTCACCCAGGATGCGGCCATCGCGTCCACCAGCGCCGGCGGCGGATTGTCGCTGACAAACCGCTGCGCGATCTGCAGGGAAACATGGTGCGCCGTCACCGGGCTCGTCGCCAGCATATGCAAAACCTGCATACCTTCGGATTCGCCGTGGTCCGCGAACTGGTAGCCCAGCGCAACCTTCTGTCCGGGCTCGTGCCGCCGCGGATTAAACACAAATCCTCCGCCCTGCTCGGCGCGATCGATCCCCCAGCCGGTAAAGATCTTCGCGACCTCGGTCACATCGCGCTGCGTGTATCCGCCATCGACCCCCAGCGTGTGCAGCTCCATCAACTCCCGCGCGTAATTCTCGTTCAGTCCCACCGGACGCGCTTTCGCCGCCGGCCCGTTCAGCCCCATCTGCGAGCGCCACGCCGCCAGCGAGTGCGGCCCCACGCTCTCCGTCTGATCCAGATAGAACAGCATGGCCGGGCTCCGCGCCGTTGCTACCAGCAAGTCTTCGAATTTGCCCATGGCGTGCGGCCGGATCACTTTGTTCTGATAATCCGCCAGATACCAGGGAGCAAACTCGCCCTTCTTCAAATACACGTTGAAGTGGTTCAGCCAGAAGTCGGTCATCACCGCTTCCAGCTGCCGCTCGCTGTAGATATCGCGCAGCACCCGGGTCACCAGCAACTCGCCGCCCACCACCAGCTGCGGATTGATCAGCGCAAACACCGTCTCCTTCTGCTCGGGCGAGAGATCGGCGAACAGGGCCACGCGATCGGGCCGGGTCAGATGCTGCAGAAAATCGCGGAACTCCTCCGGCCGCATCTCAATCAGCTTTTTTACGCGCTGGTCCGGCGGCAGCGTCACGAGATTGGTCGCGTCCAGATCGGCATACAGCTTCTTTTCCTGCTCCTCGATCGGCGGCGCCGCCGGCTTCGCGGGAGCCGTCATCGGCATCATGTCCGGAGGAGGCGGCGGACCCGCATCGTCGCCCTGCGCCATCATCGAATTCGCGGGTGGTGAGGACTTCGACGCCGCAGCGGCAGGCTGCCCCTGCATCTCTCCCCCCGGCGCCATCGAACCAGTGGCATTTTGCTCGCCGTTCGCTGCCATTGGCTGCCCGCTCGCCTGTGGCCGGTTGGCGGCTGCCTGTTGCTTGTTTTGCTGTCTCTCCCGCAACGCCGCAATTTGATCCGCGTAGATCGCGTGCTCCACCGGGTTCCAGGGCAATCCGCGCTTGCCCTGCTCGGCCTGGCGGATCATCGCATTCGAAGGGAACCGCTCCTCCAGATCGTGCTGGCTCAGCCGCATCGCGGGATACACAGCCAACCGCGCTTCCAGTGCGGAATCATCAATCGTCTCAGGATTCAGCTGCGCGTCGATCCATTTATCCAGCCCCATGGCTTCCACGGCGGCCACATCCCCGGGCCGCGGACCGAACGTCAGCCGGTTCAGCGCGTGCAGCACCCGCTGATCGGGCGTCAGCGGCGACGCGCTCGCAGCGGTCGGCTGCTCCTTCTTCTTTTTGTGACCGAAAGCAAAAGCCTCGCCGGATGGCAGCACCAGCAAGGCGGTAAGAAACACGGCGAGACAACGCTGAATTCCCGAGATAAAGCCAGTGGGCATGGCTGGGGAGGTCCTCTGGGACAGTCTGTCCTCCCGATGCTAACCCGCGCAACCCCCTAAAAGTCGCGCAGCCCAGTTCCATCCATTCCGCCAGCCCGATTTGCCGGAAACCGCGGAACCGCTCCCGACTCGCCTCTCGCTCGCTTTTCTCTGGCGGTCGGCTCGCTCTTTCGCTCGCTGCACCCTGTACCCTGCCTCACTCCTCCCGCAGCAGAATCATCGGGTCCACACCCAGCGCCTTTTGCGCCGGAATCCACGCTGCGAACAGCCCCAGCAACAGCATCGACAACACCACCCCACCCAGCACCACCGGATCCTTCGGCGTCGCCTGATACACGATGAACGACAGCACCTTCGTCGCCAGCACGCCCAGTACAATCCCCAGCACCGAACCCGCTGCCAGCAGGATGAACGCCCGTCCCAGCGCCGCGCGCAGCACTTCCTTCTGTCGCGCTCCCAGCGCCACGCGAATCCCCAGCTCTCGCATCCGCTTCGTCACCACATACGAGGCCATGCCGAAGATGCCCGTTACCGCCAGCATCCCACCCAGCAGCCCCAGCACTCCCAGAGCGATGCTCGCGACCCGCGCCGCGAACAGCGCCGAATCCATCTCTCGATTCCAGGTAACGATGCTCAGCGGCAGCCCCGCATCCAGCCCATGCAGGGTGCGCTCCAGCGCCGAGGCAATCTCCAGAGGCTCGCGGTTCGACCGCACGATCAGATCCGTGTTGGTCGACTCATGCTGCTGGAAGGAATAGAACATCGCCGGCTGCTGATCTTCGGTCAGCGTCCGGTATTTGCCGTCTTCCACCACTCCCACCACCTCTGCGCGATTCCCGCCCCAGAACTTAAAGTGCCCGCCCATCGCCTTGTCCACTGACCCGAAAACCTTGCGCGCAAACTCCCGGTTCACCACCGCCACCACCGGCGCCTTCTTCTCGTCGTGCCAGCTGATTTCTCTTCCCGCCAGCATCGTCGTGCCCGCCGCAGCGAAATATCCAGGCGACACGTTGTAATTCATCGCATCCGCAACCATATTGGTCGGCCGGAAATCCGTGGCCGCGTCGCCGTACACAAACGAGTCGCCGCCGCCCAGCCCCAGCGGCACGTGATCCACATACCCAACCGCCGTTACGCCCGGAATCGCGGCCACCGCGTCCAGCATCCGCTTCTGCATCTCCGGCGTCCTGTCGCCCGTGTACCCCGCCATCTGCAAATCGGTATCCACCAGCATCGCGTGCTCCGGCCGGAAGCCGAAGTTGCTGTGCAGCGACCGCGCCAGCCCCCGCACCGCCACCAGCGACGACGTGACCAGCACCGCGCAAATGGCGATCTGCCCCGCCAGCAACAAATCACGCAGCGTGAACCGCCGCAGCCCGCCCACCATCCCTCCGGCACGAATCACTTGCCACGGATCCGCCTTGAGGACCTGCCGCACCGGCACGATCCCGAACAGCAGCCCGCTCACCACCGCCAGCCCGAATGCCACCACGTACGTCCACACATCCGGATTCACCGGCACATTGATGGGAATATTCGGGACCGGCTCCCACGCGCTCAGCCAGCGCAGGATGCCAATGCCCCCCAGCAATCCCACCGCCCCGCCGGCGAGCGAAACCAGGATAGCCTCCGTCAACAGCTGACGCAGGATCAGACCCCTCCGCGATCCCAATGCCATGCGCAACGCGATTTCTTTCGAACGATCCGACGCCCGCGCCGCAAACAGACTCCCCAGGTTGGCGCACGCCGCCAGCAGTATCAGCCCGGCAAGCAGCATCATCCCCGCCATAAATGCTTTTGCCGGGCCGCCCAGCATATCGCCCACCAGGCCCGGACGCGCCAGCGAGAACTTCACACCATCGTCGTCCGCTGGATACGTCTTCGCCAGCCACGCGCCAATCGAGTTCATATCCGCCGAAGCCTGCGCCGGTGTAACCCCGGGCTTCAGATGCCCCACCACCCACATCGAATGGTTGCCGCGCCACTTTAGCTCGTCGCCCTCGACCTGCTGTTGGTCGACAATCGGGAACCACATCGCCGGCGCGAAGAACAGTTCTGTCCCGCGAAATTCCGGCGGCGCAACCCCGATAATCGTGAACGGAATTTTGTTGAGCTTGACACTCCGTCCCACCACCGTGCGATCGCTCTGGAAATGACTCTGCCAGTACGCATAGCTCAGCACCACAAACGGAGCGCTGTTGTAGCCGTGCTCATCGGAGGCGTGAAAGAACCGCCCCAGGTAAGGCTGGATGCCCAGCGCATCGAAATAATTGCCGGTTGCCTCGTACGGCCATGCCGTTGACGGATTATTGCCGGTATCGACCCCGATGGAACCGATGATGTTATAGCCAACCAGGCTTTCGAAGCTCCGGTTCCGGTCGCGCAGATCCAGGTAGTCGAGATACGACTGCGACGGATACTGGAACCGCTGCACCATATACAGGGTCTGCGGACGCGGTACCTTCAGCGGCCGCAGCACCAGCGCATTCAACACGCTGAACACCACTGCATTCGCGCCAATGCCCAGCGCCAGGGTCAATATGGCTGTAACCGTGAATCCCGGCGACTTCCGCAACTGCCTCATTGCGTACTTCACGTCTGTGAGCATGGCTCAGCGCCTCCGCTTCAACCTGTGCGATGAAGTACGTTGCGTCTCGGCCTTCTGTTCCACGGAGTTACGAAAAGGCCGGAGCGGGAATACAAGCCACGAGCTGCGGGCTACAGGCTGCGGGCGACGCGCCGCCGCGCGCGTCACTCGTCCCGCAGCGCCTCCATCGGATCCACACCGGCCGCCCGCTGTGCTGGAATCCAGCTCGACAGCAGCGCAATCGCCGCAATGCTTACGATGATCGCTCCAAACACGAAGGGGTCGTTCGGATGCACGCCGACCAGCAGGCTCGCAATCCCCCGTGCGAGAAACACCGCCATCGCCACGCCTACCAACGTGCCAATACCCGTCAAAACGCCCGCCCGGCGCAGGATCATTCCCAGCACATCCTCGCGCCGCGCTCCCATCGCCAGCCGCACGCCAATCTCCCGGCGCCGCTCCTCCACCAGGTTCGCCATCACGCCGTAGATTCCGATGGCTGCCAGCAGCAGCGCGATCGCCGCGTCTACACCCAGCATCGCCGCCGCATACATCAGCCCCGTCGTCTGCTCGTGGATGTCCTGGGCATAGGTTTCCATCTGGTCCAGCGGCAGGGTTGAGTCGATCGCAGCCAGCGTCTTCCGCACCGCCGGCGCCAGGGCCAGCGGACTCCCGTCCGTCGTCACGACGTAGCGCGTCTCCCCGATCGGCCACTGCAACACGTCGGTGTACATGGCAGGCTGCGGCGTCTGATCCACCCACTGATAGGCCGCGTCGTCGCTAACGCCCACAATCCTCCTCCACGGCTCGTGACTGTCGCTCGACGCGTTCATCTGAATGCGATGCCCCAGTGGATTCTCTCCCGGAAAATACCGCTCTGCGAATTTGCGGCTCACCACCACCACCGGATCCGTCGAAAGCCCATCGCTCGCGCTGAAGCCGCGCCCCGCCAGCATCCCGATGCGAAACGCCGTAAAGTATTCCGGACCGATCGACAGCCGCACCGCGCTGTCGAACTTCCCCGGCGGCAGTGTCCGGTTCTCGATCCGGAAATCGTCCACCCACCCGCCATCGCCATACGGCATCATCGACGCCGTCGACGCCTGCTTCACGCCCGGCAGCGTCTGCAGCTTTTCGAGACTCGCCTGGTACCACGCGGCCTGCTTCACCGCATCGCCATAGCGCGCCGCCGGCAGCGTCACACCGAAGGTCAGCACCTGGTTCGGGTGATAGACGTTCGCGAATTGCAGAGTCGACCACATGCCCTTGCACATCAGCGCCGACCCGATCACCAGCGCCACCGCCAGCGCGATCTGCGCTGTCGCAAAGAAATTTCTCAGCCTGTGACTCTTGCCCCCGCCCGTTTCCGTCCGCGATCCCGACTTCAGTTGCTCCAGCAGGTTGATCCGCATCGCCTCCACAGCCGGCGCCATCCCCGATACAATTCCCGCCCCGATGGCCAGGACCAGCGAAAAGGCCAGGGCGCGCCCATTCAGATGAATCGTGTACCACCCCGCCACCCAGCGCGCCACGCGAGGCGGCATGTAGCTCAGCATCAGATGCAGGTCCAGCCAGGCGAACAACAGTCCACCCGCGGCGCCGGCCAGCGCCAGCACCAGATTCTCCGTCAGCAGCTGCCGCAGCAGCAGCCTCGGCGGCGCGCCCAGCGCGGTTCGCATCGCGATCTCCGGCCGCCGCGCAATCCCTCGCGCGAACTGCAGATTCGCCACATTGGCGCACACAATCAACAGCACAAACAAAGTCGCGCCCAGCAGCAGCCTCGTGTACAGCGGCGTCAGCTCTCCGCTGATGTTGTCCAGCAGCGGGACCACCTGCACCGACCAACCCAGATTCGTCGCCGGATACATCTTCTGGAGACGCGCCGCGATTCCGTGCAGTTCCGCGTCGGCCGCCGCCGCGGTCACGCCCGGCCGCAGCCGTCCCACCACCATATATTCGTGGTCCGCGCGGACATTCAGCTCGGCCGGCGTCGGCGCCCACGGCAGATACAAATCGATCGACGGCGGATACACCAGCCCCTTCGGCATCACTCCGATAATCGTGTATTGGCGTTCGTCGAGCTCGATCTTCCGCCCCACCACCCAGGGATCCGATGCGAACTGGGTCTGCCAGAAGGTGTAACTCAGCACGGCTTCGCCGTCGCGTCCCGGCTGGCACTCATCCTCGCGAAACACCCGTCCCATAAACGCGGGCATTTGCAGCACGTCCCAGAAATCCGCCGACGAGCGCGATGCTTCCGCGTGCGCCGCCTCCCCTGCGCCCGTCAGGCTCATCGAATAGCGCTTGAAAGCTGCCAGGCTCTCGAACGAATGATTCTGCCGCTTCCAGTCTTCGTAATTCGCAGCGGACACCCACTCGTACTGGTATTTTCCCCGTCCCCGGTCTTCGGCCACGGTCATCACACGATGCAAATCGGGGACGGCCAGCGGACGCAGCACAATCGCGTCCATCACGCTGAACACCGCCGCGTTCGCTCCGATCCCAATCGCCAGCGTCAGCAACGCCGTCAGCGTAAATCCCGGCGACTTCCGCAACTGCCTCACTGCATATTTCAAATCCGCAAGCATCGTTCGCCCACTTCCAGGTGCTTCGTTTTTCGTGACTCGTTTTTCGCTCGCCTTCGACTCGCTTTTCGCTAAATGCTTTTCGCTAAACGCTTTTCGCTAAACGCCCTTCGCTAAACGCATTTTGCCAAACGTCCTTCGCTAAACGTCTTTCGCTAAAACCTTCTCGCTAAAAGTTTCTCGCTTGCCGTTCTCTCGCTTGCCGTTCTCTCGCTTCCCGCTCGCCGTCTTCTCGCTTTTCGCTAAATGCTTTTCGCTAATCGCTTTTCGCTAAACGTATTTCGCTAATAGTCTCTCGCTAAAAGTTTTTTGCTATCCGCTCCCGGCTGCTTTATTCCATCCTCAACGTCTTAATCGGATCCACACTCGCCGCCCTTCTCGCTGGAATCCACGCCGCCACCACCGCCAGCACCGTCATCATCAGCGGAACAGCGCCAAACGTCACTGGATCCACGGCCTTCACGCCGAACAGGAATCCGCGCATCAGCTGCGCCACCAGCGCCGCCGCCGTCAATCCCACCGCGCATCCGCCCAGCGCCAGCAGCAGGCTCTGCCGCACTACGCCGCTCACAATTTGCCACCGCTGCGCGCCCAGCGCCAGCCGGATGCCGATCTCCCGCGTCCGCCAGCTCACGATGTAAGCGATCAGGCTGTAGACGCCCACGCCGCCAATCACCACCGCCAGGCCGCCGAAGGTCAGCAGCAGAATCGTCAGCGAGCGTGAACCCGACTCCGACAATGCCACCACTTCATTCAGCGTTCGCACCCGCGTCACCGGCACCTGCGAATCCACCTCCGCCACCGCCCGCCTTAACTCCGCCGCCGCTTCCTGTGTGCTCTCGTGCGTCCGCAGCAGCACATACATCACCGGCGTCTCGGCGCGCGGCGTCACCGGCAGATAAACTTCGTCTCCGTAGTCACCCGCCAGGTTCCCCTCGTGAGTGTTGCTCACGACTCCTACTACGGTTACAGCCGCATTGGCGTTCCACACCGTCGGCTGCGCCTCGTCGCTCACATCCAGCAGGTGCCGTCCCAGCGGATCGTCCTTTGGCCATAGCCGCTTCGCCATCTGCTCGTCGATCACCACAGCCCGGCTTGCCCCCGATGCGTCCTGATTCTCCAGCAGCCGCCCCTTCTCGAGGCTCATGCCCAGCGTCGCAAAATATCCCGGCGAGACCAGCCTCCCCGTCGCCATCAGCGCTCCCTGCCGCGCCTCGCGTGGATGTCCCTCCGCGTCGTACACGTAATTGTTTTGCCGGCCGTTCAGCGGCAGCGCATTCGTCAGCGCCACGTCCTCGGCTCCCGGCAAACCCCGCAGCCGGTCCAGCAGCGTGCTGAAGAATTGCTGGCAGCGCCCCGCCTGCCCCGTGCCCTGGCTCTGCGAGTTCACCAACCACGCCGGACATGCGTTCGCATCCATCGACACTTCCGCCGTCACCATGCGATCCGTTCTGAAACCCGGATTCACCTCTGACAAACTCCACAAGCTGCGCAGCATCAGCCCGGCCGCGGTAATGATTACTACCGACAAAGCAATCTGCCCCATCACCAGCAGCATCGACACGCGAAACTGCCCCGCCCTGCCCGCTACACTGCGGCTACCCGAGTGCAGCGACTCGCGCAGGTTCGGCGATGCCATGCGCAGCGCCGGAATCAACCCGAACAAAACACCCGTCACCACCGACGCGCCGGCCGCAAACAGGAACACCGGCCAGTGCAGCGACACATCGCTGATCCGTGGCGTATCGGCGGGCAGCAGCGTCACCAGCGCCTGCAATCCCGCGGCCGCCGCCAGCAGCCCCACCAGTCCCGCCACCGCGCCCAGCACCACGCTCTCCGCAAGCAGTTGCCGCACCAGCCTCGATCCCGTTGCTCCCAGCGCGCTGCGCACCGCAATCTCGCGCTCTCGCCCCGCCGCGCGCGCCAGCATCAGGTTCGCCACGTTCGCGCACGCGATCAGCAGGATCAGCCCCACCGCCCCGAACAACAGCATCAGCCGTGGCCGCATATCGCCCACCTCAGCGTCCAGCAGCGGCACCACCGTCATCTCCCGGGCCCAGTCGTCCGGCATCCGCCACGGAAAAAGCGGCAGCAGTTGCGGCTGCAGGCGCCGCAGCTCGCCCTGCGCCTGCACCGGAGTCACGCCTGGCTTGAGCCTGCCAAAGGCGCGCAGGTCAAAATTGGCCCAGGGGTCCGTTGCGTCGCCGCCTTTGAATGTCACCGGCGTCACAAACTGCGTATCGGCATAAGGGAACCGCACGCCTGCCGGCATTACCCCAATCACCCGCCGTTCCACACCGTCGATGCGAATCGTTTGCCCAATCGCGCCTGGATTCGCGGCGAAATGTTGCCGCCAGTATCCGTAGCTCACCACCACCACCGGATCATGCCCGGCAATCGCGTCATCGGCAGAGAAAAAATGCCCCAGCGCGGGAGGGACAGCCAGAGTGTCAAGCGCGTTCGCCATCACTGTGGCGCCAAAGACCCGATCCGACGAGCTCGTGTCGCCGACGTTCGACTCGGCATCCGGCCCAAAACCACTCACCGCCGTGAACGCTGCGGAGTGCTCGCCGAGCGAGCGAATCCAGCCCTTGGGAAACGGCGCGTTCAGCGGATTTCCCCTGCCGCCCTCATCCGTGTAACCGATGCGCATCAGCCGGTACTGCTGCGGAAAGGGTAGCGGCCGCAGCAGAATCGAATCGATCAGCGTAAAGATCGCGGTGTTCGCCCCAATCCCCAGCGCCAGCGTCAACACCGCCGTCAGCGTAAATCCCGGCGACTTCCTCAACTGCCGCACCGCGTATCTCAAATCACTCCACATCGCTGCCTTCTCCTGCTCGCTTCTCGCTCGTCTTTCACTAAGCTGTTCGCTAAGAGCATCCTCTAAACGCTCGCTCGCTTTCTAGCTCTCTCTCAACGCTTCCACCGGATCCAGACTCGCCGCCCGCTGCGCCGGAATCACCGCCGCCACCAGCGCTGCCACTCCCAGCAGCACAACCGCCGCCGCCAGCATCATCGGATCCCACGGCTTGACCCCAAACAACTGCTGGGAGATCAGCTTTCCCGCTCCAATCGCCGCCGGAATCCCCAGCGCCAGCCCAATGCCCACTTGCCAGAACGCGCCCCGCAGCACCATCTTCACTACCTGTCCGCGATCCGCGCCCAGCGCCATCCGCACCCCAATCTCGCTTGTCCGCTGCTCCACCGTGTAGGCCGTCACGCCGTACAGGCCAACCGCAGCCAGCACAAGACCGACCGCGCTAAACAGCCAGGTAAGACTGGCAATCATGTTCTGCCGGTCGAAAGTTCCCTGAATTACCCTCGGATACGGCTCAACGTCGTACAGCACCAGGTTCGGATCGACGTCGGCCAGCACCCCCTTCACCTGCGCCAGCATGTTCGGCGGATGCCCCGGCGCCCAGATCACGATGTTGTAAAGGTTCTGCGACCAGATCTCGTAACCCTCTGTATCCGGCTCGTTGAAATGCACCGGCTGGGCTTCGGCGATGTAATACATGGCCCGCGCCGGGTCTCTGAAACCCCAGTTCACGTAGTGGATGTTATGGACCACGCCGACAATCTCGTACGTACCCGCGTTTCTTCGCACTTGCGGACCGAAGTGCTGCCCGATCGGATTCTGGCTTCCGAAGAACTTCCTGGCGAAGGCCTCGTTGATCACTGCCACCGGCCGCGTCGCGCCGTTGTCCTCTTCGGTGATGGAGCGGCCTGTCAGCAACCGTGCTCCGATGGCGTCGAAGAACCCCGGAGTGATGCGCGTCCAGTCGGCCATCGTATCGTCCTCGGGCCCCGGGTCCGGCTTACCCTCGACTCGAATTCCGTGGCCCCATTGATCGCCGCTCATCGGCGCGTAGGTTGCCGCGCTCACGCTCCGTATGCCGGGGATGGCGCTGAGCCGCTCCTGAATCTCGCGGAAGAGCGGGACCAGCTGCTCCTGCTTATAGTTCGACAGCGTGGGATTGATATAGACCAGGTAGCGGCCGTCCGGATTGAACCCGAAGTTCTGATGCTCCAGGTTGCGCAGGCTGTCCCCCAGCATCGCCGCCGCGCTCAGCAGCACCAGCGACATTGCGGCCTGAGCGATGACCAGCGACTGCTGCGCCCAGTGGCGGCTGCTGCCAACGGCGCGATTGGCGCCTCGCAATGCCTCGATCGGCTCGGCGCGCGAGGTCATCCACGCAGGCGCCATCCCAAACAGCGCCCCCGTCAACACGGAGACTCCCAGCGCAAACAGCAGAACCGGCGTGGAAGGTGAAGCTTGAACCGGTATCCACGTGCTGCTCGCTTGTGAGTGGAACGCAAGATAAAGAATCAGACGCGCACCCGCCCACGCCACCGCTACGCCGGCTGCGCCGCCAATAAGCGCCAGGGCGACACTTTCCAGCAACGCCTTCCTCACCAGCCGTCCTCGCGACGCGCCCAGGGCGATGCGCACCGCGGTCTGCTGCCGGTTGCGCAGCCCGCGTGCCAGCAGCAGGTTGGCGATGTTGGCGCATGCCACCAGCAGCACGCCGCAGGCTGTGACCATGAGCAGCAGCAGGCCCTCGCTGTAGTCCCTGCGCATACTGGAGAATCCGGCGCCGCCCGGGGTGAGCCGCAAAGATTGTTTTGCAAAGAGCGGTTTTTCCGTAGGGCCCATATCCGCCAGATGGCTGCCGAGCCAGCCATGCAGCTCGCCCCGCAACTGCGCCTGGAGAGCCGTCGGACTGGTGCCCGGGCGCACGCGGCCGATCACGTCGAGCCAGTCCACGTGTGGGTTTTTCAGTCGCGCCGATGCGCCGTCGACGATCGGCTCGGTCGTAAGCGGCAACCAGATGTCCGGCATGCCATAGCTCGCCATCTTCGCGCCAACAAAGCTGGGCCCGGCCACACCAACGATCGTGAACGGATGGCCATTGACCTGGTACACAGAGCCAACGACGGATGGATTGGAGCCGTATTTCTGCACCCAGGCGTGGAAGCTCATGACCGCCACCGGCGGTGCGCCCTCCTGGTCGTCGGCATCCGTCAACAGCCGCCCGCGCCACGCGGATACGCCCAGGGTGCGGAAGAAATTGCCGGACACATATTGTCCGTTCGCCGTATCGGGCGGCGCTTCCGATCCCGCACGGCGTACTCCCAGCGCGGCGTTGCCGGCCTGGAGCGCGGCGAGATCCTGGAAGCCTGGCGTGTTGGCGCGAAAGAGCCGGTAGGCTTCCCAGGGAAACAGACCCCAGTCGTTCGGCTCGTCATCGCTGCCCTGAGTGTATCCGCCCCAGTTGCAGCAGCGGGGCTGATCCCCGATCCGCCACAAATCCTCCGGCTTCGTCACCGGCAGGGACTGCAGCATCACCTGCTGCACCAGCGTGAAGATCGCTGTCGTCGCCCCAATCCCCAGCGCCAGGGTCAGCACCGCCGTCACCGTAAATCCCGGCGATTTCCGCAGTTGCCGCAGAGCCATTCTCAGGTCAGCAAACACGCACCCCTCCCGCAGCCTTGAATTGATCCACGGCTATAAGGTGCATGCGGCGCGCCAGTCGCGGCCGCGCCTATGCTATTCAAAGGAAGTAGGTTCCACCTCGTGCGAAGCAGGGCGGTTGTCCGCAATCGTTCCCAACTGTTCAGAAACGAACACTGGCCCAGGACGCTACTTCATCGGAGAAAAATCCGTGGGGCCCAGGTACGTCACGTCCAGCTTGTCCAGCATCGGCTCCCGCTGTTCAGCCTGAATGACTTCCTGAAAACCAGGATCGGCCCGCATCGCATCCCAGTTCTTTTTCGCTTCCTCTCGACTTGCGTGCGCGAGCAGAAACACAAAAGTATCGTTCCACTCCGGAGCGCCCGGCTCCGCCGTCCAGTAACCCACCACGTTCAGATCGTGTTTGGCCAGCAGCTTCGAAGTCGTGTCGCGAAAGCGCGCTTCCATCGCCGGCAGCTTCCCCGGCAAACAGTGGTAGATGCGCAGCTCGTACACGCGCTCGCTCTCCGCCCTCACCTCATGCACCCGCATCAGGCGCGCGGTCATCAGCGATCCGGCGCAAAACGAAAGCAGCGCAAGAACGCAACTCCTCCATCCCCACGATCGGAGGCCGAGTTTCCAGATCCCCATGGTCATCGCCCCTCCTCTTCATCGCTATTCATAATGCAGCGCGACCAGCGGATCCACCCGCATCGCCCGCCGCGCAGGAATGTAGCACGCCGCCAGCGCCACCGCAGTCAGCACCAGCGTGACTCCCGCCAGCGTCAGCAGATCGGTCGAGCTCACCCCGTACAGCAGCCCTGCCATCAGGTGCGACACGATCACCGATCCCACCAGTCCCAGCGCGGCGCCCGCCATCGCCAGTCCCAGTCCCTGGCGCAGAACCATGGCCATGATCTTCCCCCTCTGCGCCCCCAGCGCCAGGCGGATGCCGATGTCCCGCGTGCGCTCGCTCACGATGTACGAAATCACTCCGTAAATTCCCAGCGCCGCCAGCAGCAGCGCCGTCACCGCAAACGCCGCCACAATATCCATCGAGAATCGTCTCTGGTCCAGCGACGCCGACACAGCACCGTCCAGCGTCTGCGCCCCGTAAACCGGCAGCGCCGGATTCACGGACTGCACCATCGCGCGCACCTCTTCCGGGATCGCACTCGCATTCAGATCTCCACGCAGAAAGATGGCCAGCTCCTTGGGCGTCTCCTGGTACAGGCTCAGATAGATTTGCGGAACGCTCGCGCTCGCCAGCGACTCGGTTCGAGCATCCGCGACCACCCCGACGATCGTGACCCAGGTCTTGCTGGCTCGTTGGCCAACCCCGGCCCTCCCACGGCCAACCTTCAGCCGCTTCCCAAGCGGATCCTCGCCCCGCCAGTAAGTCTCCGCCATCGCCTGGTTGATCACCGCGACCGGCGGCGCATTCTCGTCGTCGCCGTCGTTGAACAGACGGCCTCGCAGCAGCGGAATCTCCAGCAAATGAAAATATTCCGGCGCAGCTTGCGACCGCTCCACCAAAGGCGGCTGCTTGCTTTGGGTCTGGCGGCCTTCCACGATCAGCGGGCTCATGTTGCGGTCGTGGTGCAGCGGAATCGACGGCTCCGATCCCAGCGCCGCCTCCCGCACTCCCGGCAGCAACCGGCCGCGCCGCAGCAATTCGCGCGCAAACACCGCCTCCTGAGCAGCCGTCGCATAAATGTCCGTCTTCGGATCGTTGGGCTCCGGCAGCCACAACTGAAACGACATCACGTGCTGCGGATTGAATCCCAGCGGCGCCTTGTACAAATCCCAAAAACTGCGCAGCAGCAGGCCCGCGGCCACCATCAGCACCAGCGACAGCGCAAACTCCGTCACCACCAGCACCCGCCGCGTCCGCGTCTGCTCCCTGGAACCCTTCGAGCCTCGTCCGTCCATCCTCAGCGTGTGCGCCAAATTCACCCGCCCTGCCTGCCGCGCGGGCGCCAGCCCGAAAATGACCCCGGCTGCGATCGAAACCGCCAGCGCGAACAGCATCACCGGCCAGCTGACCGACAGGTCGTTCATCCGCGGCAGGCTCTCCGGAATCAGCTGCAGCAAAAATCCCTTCATGCAGAACAGAATCACCAACCCCGCCACTCCTCCCAGCAGCGAAAGCAGCAGGCTCTCGGTCAGCAACTGCCGCACCAGCCGTTTGCGTGCCGCTCCCAGCGCCTGGCGCACCGCCATCTCCCGCGATCGCGCGCTGGCCCGCGCCAGCAGCAGATTCGCCACATTCACGCAGCCGATCAGCAACACCAGCGCCACCGCACTCAGCAGCAGGATCAGCGACTGCCGGACGTTGCCTACCACGTTTTCCTTCAGCGGCACCAACCGCACCGTCCACCTGCTTTCGGCCGGATAATCGTCCGGAAATTGCTTCCGCAACGAAGCAACCAACGCGTCCATCTGGCTCTGCGCCGCTGCTGCCGTCAGTCCAGGCTTCAGGCGCGCGACCGTTTCCAGGGGTAACCGCAAACTGCGGTTCGGGGGCGGAGCCGGATCCGCCGAAAAACCCACCGCCGCCCACAGTTCGGTGTTCCTCTCGCCCACGGTCCGCCCCGGGTCCCGAAAACCCGGCGGCATCACCCCGATCACTCGATACAAATCGTTGTCCAGCCGCAAACTTCTTCCCACAATGTGCGGATCGCTCCCGAAACCCCGCTTCCACAACCCGTCAGCGATCACCACATCCAGCGTGAACCCCGGCGTTTGATCCTGCGGATCGAACGTGTGCCCCAGCTCTGGTTTCACCCCCAGCATCGCAAAATATACCGGCGACACCCCCTCATACTGAATCCGCGACGGCTGCGATGCACCCGTCAGGTTCGTCGACCCGAACACCTGCAGCCCGACATACTGAAAAATTCCCGAACGCCGAAAATCCTTCCACTCCGGAATCGAGATGCCCGCGTCGGCGGCGCCCGCGCCCGGCAGATCGTCTTCGATCCGCACCAGTTCCTCGGGGTGTGGATACCGCAGAGGATGCAGCAGCGTCGCGTTCACCAGGCTGAAAATCGCCGTCGTCGCTCCGATGCCCAGCGCCATGGTCAGAATCGCGATCGCCGAAAAGCCCGGCGACTTCGCAAACATGCGCAGCGCGTAGCGCAAATCCTGAATCAGGTTTTCAAAAAACGGCAGGCTCTGTTCCGCGTGGTAATCCTCCCGCACCGTCCCCACCCCGCCAAACTTCAGCACCGCCTGGCGCCGCGCCTCTACCGCATCCATCCCCGCGCGCAGATTCTCCTCCGTCTGCAGCGCGATGTGCTGCTCCATCTCCTCGCGCAGCCGATCGTCATCCCGGCCCGTCGCAAAGTTCCACACGCGCGTCCACCACCGCCGCAGAAATCTCACGGCAGATCCTCCGCCTTCACCTCGAAGAACCGCGCGATGATCGCCGCCGTCTGCTCCCAGTCGCGCGTCTCCGCCTCCAGCAGTTTGCGCCCGGTCCGCGTCAGCCGATAGAACCGCGCCCGCCGATTGTTTTCCGAAGCCCCCCACTCTGACTCAATCGCGCCTTCCTGCTCCAGCTTCAGCAGCACCGGATACAGCGTGCCCTGATTCACCGCCAGCAGATCGCCGCTGATCTGCTCGATGCGCCGCGCGATTCCATACCCGTGCTGCGACCCCAGCACATCCAGGGTCTTCAGCACCATCAGCCCCAGCGTGCCCTGCAGAACATCCGTTTTCTGTTTCATGCCCCTCTTTTGGTTTCCAACAGGAAGAGCATGCCACACTTCCTTTGGGAAAGCAACAGGTCACGCAATGCGTGCCTCCGACCTTGTTACTTTTCTTCGGACTGTGCTTTTCGGGGCTTTTTCGGGGGGTCTGAACTCGCCCTTGCTAAAAGCTCTTCGCTAAAAGTCGTTCGCTAAGCGTTTTTCGCTAAACGCTTTTCGCTTCCTGGCTTTTTCGCTCCAGCTACCGCACAAAATGCAGAATCGTCTGGTTCACCGCCAGCGCCGCCACATATGCCAGCACGCTCATATACGCGAACTGCAGCGCCGGCCAGCGCCAGCTGTTCGTTTCGCGCCGCACAATCGCGATCGTCGAAGTGCACTGCATCGCGAACGCGAAGAACACCACCAGCGCCATCGCGCCGCCCAGTGTCAGGTCGTGCCGCAGCGCCGCCTGCAATCCCAGCGACTGCGTCGCCGGATCGGCCCCGTACAGCGTGCCCAGCGTGCCCACAATCACCTCGCGCGCCATCACCGAGGTCAGCAGCCCGATCCCGATCTTCCAGTTGAATCCCAGCGGACGGATCACCGGCTCAATCAGCTGCCCCAGCCGTCCAATCAAACTCTGCGCCAGGTCCGCATGGAACGGAATATGGCTCAGAATCCAAAGCACAATCGTCACGGCCAGAATCACCGTGCCCGCCTGCTTCAGAAACACCTTGCCGCGATCCATCAGCCGCAAACTCAGCGAACGCACCGTGGGCAACCGATACTGCGGCAGTTCCAGAATGAACGGCGCCGACGAAGCCTTCAGGATCGACGACTTCAGCAGCCACGCCGTCGCCAGCGCCGCCACAAATCCCAGCACATAGAGCGACAGCATCACCGCCGCCCGCAGCCCGAACAAATCCCCCAGCAGCGGCTTGTTCGGAATGAAGGCCGCGATCATCAGCATGTAAATCGGCAGCCGCGCCGAGCAGGTCATAAACGGCGCTACCAGAATCGTCGCGAACCGGTCCCGCTTGTTCTCAATCGTCCGCGTCGCCATAATCGCCGGCACCGCGCACGCATAGGCCGACAGCAGCGGAATAAACGCCTTCCCGTTCAGCCCGATCGACCGCATCACCCGATCCGCAATCAGAGCCGCCCGCGCAAGGTAGCCCGAATCCTCCAGCACACCAATAAACAGAAAAAGTAACAGTATTTGTGGCAAAAACACGAGCACCGACGCCACGCCGCGCCAAACGCCATCGATCAGCAGCGACTCCAGCCAGTTGTGCCCCAGCAGCGTGCCAATTTTGTCGCCGCCCGCGTTCAGCAGGTTGCCGAATCCATCGCTCAGCGGCTGCCCAATCGAGAACACCACCTGGAACACCGCAAATACCACCGCCAGAAAAATCAGCGGCCCCCAGATGCGATCCAGCAACACGCCGTCGATGCGCTTCGTCCACTCGCTCGAAATCGGCGCCTTGTATTTCGTCCGCGTGCTGATTCCCGTCGCCCATTGCCTGTACGACCGCGGATTCCCCATCACCGGCAGCTCGATCCGTCCTGTTGCCCCGGGCTTCTCCACCTCGTTGGTTGCCGCTGAACCATTTCCGTTGGCCAGGGGATCCGCCTTGCGGTTCAGAAAATGCGTGATCGCATCCAGCCCCGCGCCCCGCGTCGCTGAAATCTTCGCCACCGGCACGCCCAGCTCCTGGGCCAGCGCCAGCGTATCCACCCGCCCGCCGCGCGCGTCCATCAGGTCGCTCATGTTCAGCAGCACCAGCGTCGGCAACCCCAGGCTCAGCACCGGCGCGGCCAGCATCAGTTGCCGCCGCAGTTGCAGTGAATCCAGCACCAGCAGGATCGCGTCCGGCGCCGGCGTGCCCGGCATCTCGCCGTGCAGTACTTCGATCGCCACCCGCGCGTCTTCTGAATATGTATCGAGTCCGTAAATCCCCGGCAGATCGATCAGCGTCAGATCGCTGCGGCCAATGCCATTCAGCCGCCCCACCCGCTGCTCCACCGTCACGCCTGGATAATTCGCAACCTTTTGCCGCAGCCCGGTCAGCCGGTTAAACAGCGTCGACTTCCCGGAATTCGGCGGTCCCACCAACGCCACCGTCCGAATCCGCCCCGCAACCCGCGGCTCAATCGGGACCTCGATCGTCGCTGTGTCGCAGCAGTCGCTCATGCTTATCTCGAAATCGGTGTCTCGTATTCCCGGACCCTGATCGCCCCGGCCGTGTCGCGCCGCAGCGCCACTTCGAACCCGTCAATCGAGTACACCGTCGGATCTCCTGCCGGCGCCCGCCGCACCACCACCACCCGCGCCTCCGGTACAAAACCCATGTGCATCAGGTGGTGCTGGATCTCCTGAGGCAGGTCCAGCGACTCCACCACTCCGACCGTCCCAATGGGCAATTCGCTCAGCAGACTCAACTTCCATGCTCCGGAGAGCTCGAGCTCGTCCTCGGCTTCGACCCCAAAACTCGATAATAGCGCAATTGCGACCATTTTGCTCCTATATTGCCTGTGGGAGCCAGAATACGGTCGCAGCGGGTCGCCGCTCTGTGATGCCCGTCACCCAGCCGTGTGGCGGAATCTAAATGGTTTTGGCTCAGGAATCTGTTCCCCAAACGGGCAGGCCGCACCTTCGACGCGTCCGTCTACGGCATCTCCGCCGTGATCCTGCTGCCCGTTTCTATTTCCGCGATGTTGGCCCCGGCGTTCCGCGCCACCCAGGTCGACCCCATGCAGGCACTGCGCGGGGAATAAGCGGGCCCACGCGCCGAATCCTATCTCGCTGCTGCGGGTGCAGCCTGCTGCCGCTTCCCCGCCAACTCCGTGATTCCCGTCACGCCTCCGCCCTCCCGCGCTCCTCCCGGAACAACCCCCGTGGAATCACGGTTGTGCGGATACGCGATGGCGATTCAGTGGACGATTCGCTTCGGGGAACGCGGAGGGTTGTACCGAGGTGCGCATCGAACGGACGAGTGGACCTGCATTTCCTCTATCCCGGGCCGCGAATCTTCCGGGTTGCCGGCAATACGGAAGCTTGGCCGGTCTCGGGCAGGGTCCGAGCCTCGAAACTTCCGTATTGTTTGAATGCTAAGTCGAAGAGGAGCACGAGGTGTTGCAAAATGCTGAACTCAGCCGTGAGGCTGATTCAGAGAACGAACCTCGGAGGCTCCTCAGAGACGACATGTACTACATCGGACTCGACGTACACAAGAAGACGATCAGCTATTGCGTGAAGGACGCAGCTGGTTGTGTGCATCAGGAAGGCAAGATCGGTTCAACGCGGCGCGAACTGGACGCGTGGATCAGAACCCTTCCCCGACCCCGGATGATCGCCATGGAAGCGACGATCTTCACGGGCTGGATCTACGATCACCTGCTTCCGCATGCCGAAGCGGTGAAGGTGGCCCACCCTCTGATGCTGCGGGCCATCGCCTTGGCGAAGCGGAAGAACGACCGGATCGACGCCGGCAAGATCGCTGACTGCCTGCGCTGCGATTTCCTGCCCGAGTGCCACATGGCATCGACCGAGATCCGGAATCGGCGCCGGATCCTGCGCTACCGGGGCCTGGTGCTGCGGCAGGCAGTGCAGATGAAGAATCGGGTGTCGGGCCTGTTGATGGAGACCGGGGTGAGCTACAACAAGCTGCGGCTGCACCGGATGGGCTACTTCGCTGAGTTGATGTCGACCAATGAAGAGGTCAGTGAGAGTATTCGGCCGTTGCTCAGGCTATGCCGCGAGCACATCGACCGGGCGATCCGGCTGGACACAACCCTGTTGCGATCGCTGGAACAGGATCCGCTGCTGGCCGACAGACTGAGGCGGCTGAGGACGATCCCGGGAGTAGGTCCGATCACCGCACTGACCTGGGCGCTCGAGGTGGGCGACACTTCCCGCTTTCGGTCGATCAAGCAGGCGATCAGCTACTGCGGCCTGTGCAGCGCCGAGAAGAGCTCGGCGGACAAGGTGCTGCGGACGCCGATCTCGAAGCAGCGCAACAAGCATATCCAGCAGGTGCTGGTGGAAGCGGCCAGACTGGCTCCGCGCTACAGCGACGAGCTGGCCCTGCTCCACGAAAAGGAACGACAACGCGGCAACGGCAACCGGGCCACGCTCGCGGTGGCCAGGAAGATGGTGGCGCTGATGCTGGCCGTGGATAGACGCAACACGGATTTCGTACCCGCGGCCGAGTTCCGACGATCGGCGGCAGCGTAAAACCTTCCAGCGAAGGAAAAAACATCAGGATGATCGATGCGCAGGCTGCCAGGTCCCGCAGATCACCGGCTGGGCGACGGAGGCGACTCCCGAGGCTCTCTTCGTATTGTTTCGGGACTGGCAGAGAATCCAAACTCAATCTTCTGCGACGGCTCCCCGGAGCCTGAGGCAACAAATGGATGTCCGGTTCTGCAGAGTGCAGGAACCAACCGCCGAGAGGCAAACGCGCGCTGCAATCGATCCTGATCAGACGCACACCGCGCTCTCCAGAGCGCGTACGGGAAACTCGTGCTTTTCTGTTGACAAAGACTTACATGGAAGCCGGTGATACGGCAATCCATTGGCTGGCCACATCTGCCCTATACTGCTATTGGCACTGGGGAAAGGAAGTCTCGGTAACGAGGATCGGCCTTCCATCCGGCCGCAGATGCGCTGGCTCCAACGGCTTCGTCCGTTGGCCTATATCACGAGCTACCGCGCACACCACCTCTCTTATGACGAACGTCGGACCAAAAGCTGGCGTGCCGCATTCGACAAAGTAATGCTGGCCAGGCTCAGCGTCGACATCCATGTGGGCACCATGATTCGACTGCTTGTACATCCATGGGACAGCAGAGAAGACATGTGCCCCGGCGGCAATCCGGAATGTAATGAACCGCGCCGGACCCATGAAAGCAAGTTGCTTATCTCCATCGAATATGCGGCATTTACATGCACCGAGATCGTGGCGAGGCAGGCCGCCCAGCAGCGTGACGGGCGGCGAGTAAAAAGTGATGTAGGCGTCGTCGGAGGTAGACGAATTCGGCTGTGCACAGCTTGGCCAGGCCGAAATAAGACCGGTAAAGCCCATGAGTGCGAGCCAGACACGGGAGTAGTTGAACAGTCTTCTCAAGACTTTGCTTCCGTTCGACCGAGTTTATACCGTTCTGAATGTATTGTCGGCTATACGGAACTTTCACGCCATGAATGTTCCCGTTTGCCGGTCTTACGGCCTGAACGAGTCGATCAGGCGATTCGGCGAGCGCCTTGAGGCGTGATTCTCAGTTTCATGTGCTCCATCTCATGCATCAGAGCCGCACCCTCGAACAGTCCCCGGCAGCGCCAAGCGGGCACTTCTGCGTCGTCAATCGTCAATAGCCACACGTCTCCACCCGTAATCAAACCCAACACGCCACGTTTGAAGGCAGCGGTATCCGGGTACAGGCGCAGTACGATGACCAATAGAAGGTCGCTTCCTAAGAGTTGATCCAGCGTCTCAAGTTCCGGCGACATTGGTCGTAATAGCCCAAGTGTCGATATTGGTGGCCATGCTACCACCTGAGACTTCCGTGTGGTCGGCAGATGCCGCGTTTTGCTGTCCAGACTGTACCATCAGTCGGCGGGGGCGGGGATGGGAAAGCGGCATCAGGTTCGACGCGATGAGAACCACCATCCCACAGATCCATCGCGGACATACGACCCCATACAGGCCAGTTGGAGTCAGGCGGGAAAGTTCAATTTGGTATGGCTCAAGGGCGGCGAGCGTCTGACAGTGCTGCAACGATCCGGGTATACGGCGATGTCTCTGCTGTTTGTCGCTTTTGGACTTTATTTGCTGAGGGATTTCGTTCTGATGTTCAGGAGCGGGGACCTCGTTTTCACGTTGATCTTTGGAGGAGCGACGTTGTTCTTCCTGACGGTCGGCATCATGGGCTTGCGAAACGTCCTTAGATTTCCAGCGCAGCCATAAGACGAGTTTCGAACGTGAGTAAGAGGCCAAACCGACCATAGTGCCGTGTGGTCGGCAATTCGGCCAATTGACTTGGCATACGTTCACTTTCTGGAGCGGCGCCGGCTACGTGTGACGAAGGTTTTCTTGATTTGTCGCTCTTTCCCAGCCTACAATCGGCATCACGTGGAGACTTCCCGATCCTTTTCCATCGCCGGTTGTGAGGTTGCCATGGTTCGAGCCGTCGGCCTCGTGATTCTGTTGCACCGCGGAATCAATTGCGTCGCTCCAGTCGCGTTCGCCCAAAACTCCACCACCGCGTCCGTGCCTCCGAATACCGTCGAGGCCGCTTCCTCCAGTATGACCAGTCCCTGTGACCCCTCGAAGCGAAACACGCCCACGCTCCGGTGGCCCACACGTGCCGAAGCATGGGCAGATTTCATCGATGAACTGGGTGGCCTGGATAAAACCGCTCAAAGCGTGCACGACTCCCGTGCGATCAGTTCCAACGACTTCGATCACGTTGTCCTGAATCGGGAACAGATCGGTCTTTCGCCAGATGCCTGGCATACAGCATATGCAGCGATGCTTCTGACTTATTATCAGGTCAGGAAACAGGACCAACGCTACCAGGATGCGGTGCGCCACTTCTACGACCAACCCCCTGCGACCACTCAACAAGAATTGGACGCATTACTGCGACAGCGGCCTTCAATATACGAATCAGGAGTGGACCAATTGCGGGCTACGATCGGTTCATCGGAATTTAGCAAACTAGACTCCTTTGTTTGCCGTCGCCCGAACTCCCGTACTCCGATTCACCTTGCGCCTGCGAACGCGCAGTAGTGGACGGATTGTCAGCACCCCCGAACATTCATTCCCATACCGGCAGAATCGCTCGCCTCGCGCCACCCCTCACGGCCCTCCCGGCGCCGGTCGCCGTTCCGCTCCCGGTCACCCCGAAATCCAACGGCGTCTCGAGCAGTTTCGTCGCCTCCGCCGGCATCGGCTGCCCCGCATTCTTCAGCAGCAGGCTCACCTGCCACATCTGCGTCTCGTTCAGAACCTTGTCGAACGACGGCATCCCGCTCAGCCGGATCCCGTTCGCCACCTTCCAGTAGGTCTCGCCCACCGGATCGTCGTTCACCCCAATCACGCCCCCGTTCCCATGCGGCGCCCACAGTTCCGGCGCCTTTGGATACATGTGCGAACCAAAATCCGAAGGGCGCCCGTACAGCCCATGGCACGACGCGCATTGTTCGCGATAGACCTGCGCCCCCGCCGTCAGGTTCGTGGCGCTGGCTTCCATCGGCGCGCTGGCCGGCATCTCCTTATCGATGCGCGCGTGCAGAGGCGCATGCACCAGCTGCCGCTCCATCGGAAACGGCGCATCGGCCACCGCCACCGGCGGATGACCGAAATGAAAATAAATCAGCGCCCACACCGGAAGAATCAGCACCCCCAAAATCAATCCCACAAGAAATTTCATACGTTCCCCGCCTCAATCCGGAAAATAACAACCTGCCTTCACGGCATCCTTGCATGGCCGGGAAGATTCCGCAAACCACATCCACCGGCCGCCCGCGTCTAACCACCGGCTACCCGCTCGTTCCCCGCAGATGATTTAATACAAAGCAGACTCAGTTCTTCTTCTTTTTAGGGCAGTGGAGGCATTCAGGTTCATGCGTTTTCGCAAGTTCTCCGGATACGCCGTGTATCCGCTCTTCGCAGTTCTTCTTTTTGCTCCCTCTGCAGCCCGCGCACAGGATGCATCCCCGCAGCAGCCCACCGCCACTCCGCAGCCTCAGCCGCCCGACCAGTCCGTGCCCCAGTCCTCTCCCCAGGAGCGCACTGAGGTTCTCCGCCAGGCCCAGGCCCGCGTCAACGCCCGGAAAAAAATCCGCATCCGCCAGATCATCGCGGACACCTACAGCCATAAATATGAGTTCGACTTCGGTGGTGGCTCCCTCCGCTTCACCCCCGGCCCCCATCTCCAGCGCATGAACGAAGCGGCCTGGTACGTCGACCTCACCGACTACCTCCACGGCAATCTCGGCATCACCGCCGACTTTCGCGGCGACTACGGCGTGGCCTATACCGGCGCCAATCCCTACTCCGTCTTCAATCCCAGCATCAGCCAGTACACCTTCCTCGCCGGTCCCCGCTACCGCTTCTTCAAAGGCCAGCACTGGGGCTGGACCGCCTTCGCCCTCGCCGGCGTCGGCCACGGCAACTTTGGCACTGGTACCAACGGCCTGCCCCCGCAGGATGTCGGCCTCTTCGAGGACACCACCGTCCTCAACGTCATCGGTGGCGCCTCCGCTGACTACAACCTCGGTCCCGCCCTCGCCATTCGCTTCACCGGCAACGACCTCTTTACCGATTACGGCAGCACCTTCAAGGAAAATCGCGGCGGCAATCTCGGCATCGTCTACCGCTTCGGCCGCAAATAGCGAGTCGGCAACCCTGCTTTTGCCTCGAGTGGACCGGCGCAAGCAGGATGTGACTCTTTGTCTGCACAACAAATAAGTACATCCTCAGCCGCCAACGACCGGCATCCAGCTAACCCCTAAGTCCCTATACGCTGTCCGCTATCCGCTATACGCTGGTTCTTCATGCTCCTGGCCTTCGCAACCCGCCTCCTCACACCCCCGGCCCAGGCCCTCGCTCTCTTCTTTGTCAAAAACGACCTCCGCCACTACCTCCGCACCCATTACGGCGATCACACCTTCCAGAACCTCTACCACTGGCAGCTCTTCTCCTTCGATACCCTCCTCCTCACTCCCTACTTCGCCGTCATGATCGTGCTCTCCATCTATGGACTGCACCGCTACAAGCTGGTCTGGCAGTATTACCATTACCGGAAGAACGCCACCCACCAGCCCACCAGCCGCTTCGACCAGCTCCCCCGCGTCACCATCCAGCTCCCCATCTTCAACGAGCAGTTCGTCATCGACCGCCTCATCGAGTCCGTTTGCCGCCTCGACTACCCCCGCAATCTCCTCGACATTCAGGTCCTCGACGACTCCACCGACGAAACCAAAGAAGTGGCCCAGCTCATCGTCGATCGCTACCGTGCGCTCGGCCACAACATCGTCTACCTGCACCGCACCAACCGCACCGGATTCAAAGCCGGCGCCCTCCAGGAAGGTCTGAAAGTCGCTCCCGGCGAATTCATCGCCATCTTCGACGCCGACTTTGTTCCCCGCCCCGACTGGCTCCTGCGCACCATTCACCACTTCGCCGAGCCCACCATCGGTATGGTGCAAACTCGCTGGACTCACCTCAACCGGGACTACAGCTTCCTCACCCAGGTCGAAGCCATCCTCCTCGACGGCCACTTCGTCCTCGAGCACGGCGCGCGCTCCCGCGCCGGCCTGTTCTTCAACTTCAATGGCACCGCCGGCATCTGGCGCCGCTGCGTCATCGATCAGGCGGGCGGCTGGCAGCACGATACCCTCACCGAAGACACTGACCTCAGCTACCGCGCCCAGATCCTCGGCTGGAAATTCAAATACGTCCAGGACATCGATTGCCCCGCCGAAGTTCCCATCGAGATGACCGCCTTCAAAACCCAGCAGCAGCGCTGGGCCAAAGGCCTCATCCAGACCTCCAAAAAAATCCTGCCCCGCCTCTTCCGCTCCGATGTTCCCCTGCGCACCAAAATCGAAGCCTGGTATCATCTCACCGCCAACATCAGCTACCCGCTCATGGTTGTGCTCTCCGTCCTCCTCATGCCCGCCATGATCATTCGCTTCTACCAGGGCTGGTGGGAGATGCTCTACATTGACTTCCCCCTCTTCCTCGCCTCCACTTTCTCCATCTCGTCCTTCTATCTCGTCTCGCAGAAAGAGCTCTACCCCCGCCGCTGGTTCCGCACCTTCCTCTATCTGCCCTTCCTCATGGCGCTCGGCATCGGCCTCACCATCACCAACACCATCGCCGTCATGGAAGCCCTCTTCGGCATCCGCAGCCCCTTCACGCGCACTCCCAAATACCGCGTCCAGAAGCGCGGCGAACGATCGAAAGGCGCCGCGAAATATCGCAAGCGCCTCGGCATCATCCCCTTCCTCGAACTCCTCGTCGGCGGCTACTTCGTCCTCTGCATCTGGTACGCCGTCGCCAATGAGAATTACTTCACCGTCCCCTTCCTGCTGCTGTTCGTCGTCGGCTATCTCTATACCGGCCTGCTCTCGCTCTTCCAGGGACGCTTCGAGCGCTGGCGTTCCGGCGCTAACCTCGACGACGCCTCCCCCAAGCCCTTCCCTGTGGGCGTCTGAACCGACACAAAACTACAAAGCCCCAAAAACACGAAAAGCACGAGGCCCCGGCCAGGTTCACCCCACAGCAAGAAGCTTGGACTCATTTCACCCGCTGTCCCTACTTCTCGTGCAGAGATTCAAACCTAAGTACCGCGCCGAGTCCCAATATGAAACTCCGCTGCCCGACCCGTCTGACTCGGGCATGGCTCTTACCGAATCACGTGAACCGCAACCCCGACCCGCAGCTTCTTCCAGCTCCGGTCCGCCGTGTACACCGGCGCATTCAACTCAAGAGCCAGCGCAAGACAAGCCCGATCCCCCAGCGAAAGCCCCAGGACCTGCGTTTCCGCAACCAGGCTGCCGCACACGCGCGCCTGCTCCTCGGTAAACGCGATCACCTGGCTCACCGGCACGCTCGCCCGTTTCCACGCCTCGTCAGGAGCAACTCCTTGCCGCACCATCGCAGTTTGCACCTCCGCGAGATTGACGGTGCCGGCCATCGATTCGGCCAGGACCTGATCCGTCAAAACCTCGCTTCCAGGTTCATTCCGCAGCACCGCCAGGATCGCCGACGCATCCAGAACACACCTACTCATGCTTTGCCGCTTCGCGTCGCTCGGCGATCAGTTCATCGACCAACGAGACTCCCGGCTTGATGTGGCGGCGAAGGTACCTCTGCGCTTCCTCGATGCGCTGGCGCCGTGTGGTCAGGCGGTACCCATCTTTATGCCGCTCCAGGATAATTTCTCCGCCCGATTCCACACCCAGATCCCTGCGCACCTCTACCGGAATCACCACTCTGCCATTTTCCGCGAGACGAAGCCGAACTTCCTCGACTGCCATCTTTTTCTCCTCTGCCATTCTAACACGCAATGACATTCATCGAAAAATTGCCTCATCTCCGCCCGTCTGCCCCCCGCCGTTGAACGATTGATCCCGCCAGTCTCCGTTACACTTTCTCCCAATGAGATTTTCGCGCCTGATCCTGCTGCTTCTGCTCCCCACCACCCTGCTCGCTCCCGCCCTTCATGGTCTCGACCGTCAGTCCTCCGCCGACTACCACAACCGCCGCGTCCGCCTCAGCGGAGCCCTCAACCAGGGCATCGCCGTCCTCTTCGCCGCCGACGAACCCGTCACCGACTTCACCCCCTACCGCCAGGATCCCGACTTCTATTACCTCACCGGCTGGAATGAGCCCGGCGCCGCGCTCCTCATCGAAGCTCCCGCCATCGGCGAGGACCTGCACACCGTCCGCAGCTACCGCGAAATTCTCTTTCTCCCCGCCCGCAACGCCCGCATCGAGCGCTACACCGGCCCCAGGCTCGACGCCACATCGCCCGACGCCGTCCAGACCACCGGCGTCGCCGAAGTCCTGCCCATGACCGAGCTCCCCACCGTCCTCGGTACTCTGCTCAAGAGCGATCGCTACCTCGAGCACAGCCTCTGGAGCCAGCCCGCCAACATCCGCGCCCGCGCCCTGGCTGAATGGACCGCGACCACCCTCGGTCTGGCGGCCACTCCCAACCTCCTCGATGCCCGCGACCTCACCGGCGTTCTCCGCGCTACGAAAGATCCCGGCGAGCTCGTCCTCCTGCACAAGGCCGCGGACGCCTCCATCAAAGCCCAGCAGGCGATGATCGCCGCTATCCATCCCGGCATAACCGAGCGCGCGGCCGCCGGCATCATCATTGCGAACCTCATGGCCAACGGCTGCGAGCGCCCCAGCTATGCGCCCATCGTCGCCTCCGGCCCCAACTCCACCATCCTTCATTACTCCGAAAACAGCCGCACCATGCAGGCCGGCGACATTCTTCTCGTCGACGCCGCCGGCGAATACTCCATGTACGCCTCGGACATCACCCGCACCATGCCGGTCAACGGACACTTCACCGCCCGCCAGCGCGAGGTTTACGACATCGTTCTAGGCGCGCAAACCGCCGCCATGAACGCTTTCGTCGCCGGCCGCTCCCATATCAACGACCCCGACCACCACTTTCCCGACTCCCTCGACACCGTCGCCTTCAACTACATGAACGCCCACGGCAAAGACCTGCAGGGCGCGGGCCTCGGCAAATATTTCATCCACGGCATCGGCCATCTGGTCGGCATCGACGTCCACGATCCCTGGGATTACACCAAGCCCATCGAGAAAGGCATGGTCTTCACCATCGAGCCCGGCATTTATCTCCCCGATGAAAAATTTGGCGTCCGCATCGAGGACGACTACTACGTCAAGGACGACGGCACCCTCGAATGCCTCACCTGCGCCCTGCCCAAAACTGCTGATGCCATCGAAGGCCTCCTGCACGCAGGCAAATGAAAAGGGGTGCCCAGGCAGTGTCAATGAAATCCGGCCAGCCCGGGTCTCGATGAAATCCGGCTGCCCTGGGTCTCGCTTCTGAGACCCGGGAATCGCGCGCAGCGCGCCGCTTTTGGCTAATAGTTTTTCGCTAAACGCCTTTCGCTAAAAGTTTCTCGCTAAAAGCCCCTCGCTAATCGCTTCTCGCTCGCTTTTTACTGGCCGTTCGCTCGCTTTTTGCTCGTCTCTCGCTGCCCTTTATACTCATGCCAACATGAAATCCCTGCGCCCGCTCTTCGTTCCGCTGCTCTGTCTGCTCACCGTCCCCTCCTCCTTCGGCTGGGGCAGCAAAGGCCACACCATGATCAATCGCCTCGCCGCCGAATCCCTGCCGGCCGACGTCCCCGCCTTCCTCCGCACGCCGGAAGCCATCGCCGAGATCGCCTACCTCGGCCCTGAGCCCGATCGCTGGCGTTCCCGCGCCGAGCCCGAGTTGGTCGCTGCCCAGGCCCCCGACCACTTCATCGACCTCGAATACGCCGACCTCATCGGACCGCTGCCCCGCCAGCGCTACCAATACATCGCCGCGCTCTATGCGTACATTGCCGCGCATCCCGACCGCGCTGCCGACCTCCGCCCCGAGCGCGTGGGTTTCCAGCCCTACATCACCAGTGAAGTCTGGGAGCGTCTCAAGTCCGCCATGCGCGACTACCGCCAGCTCTCCGCCGAGCATCAGGACACCCAACCCGTCGAAGCCGCCATCCTCTTCTACGCCGGATGGCTCGGCCACTATGTCGCCGACGGCTCGCAGCCCCTCCACGTCACCATCAACTACAACGGCTGGGTCGGGCCGAATCCCAACGGCTACACCACCGACCACACCATTCACTGGCGCTTCGAAGGCCCCTTCGTCGACGCCGCCATTAGCGCCTCCGACGTCCAGCCCCTCATCGCGCCGCTTCATCCAGTTGCTGAAGAATGGGACGATTACATGGCCTACCTGCGCCACTCGAATTCCCTCGTCGAGCGTGTCTATCAACTCGACAAAGACCATGGCTTCGATGGAACCGGAACGCCCGCCGCCAAACAATTCACCGCCGAACGCCTCGCCGCCGGAGCCTCCATGCTCCGCGATCTCTACGTCGCCGCCTGGGTCAAATCCGCCGAGCCCGTCCCCGACTGGCACGACCAGCACCCCGCAGCCGCACCGGCGAACGAAGGGGCTGCTACAACGGTGCAGCCCGCGACCGCGGAACCCTTCACTGGAACCGTGATGGACATAGGGCCTGGTGTGAATACGCCATTCTTAGCCCATAGCCCAGACCCGCAATACACCGAGGAGGCGCGCAGAGCGCATATAGAAGGCGTGGTCGTGATCAGCACGATCGTGGACGAGAACGGAGTCCCGCGCAACATTCAGGTGATCCGGCCGCTGGGACATGGGTTGGACGAGAAGGCGATCGAGGCAGTCAGCCATTATCGTTTCAGGCCCGCGACGTTCAGAAAAAATCCGGTGGCGGTAAAGGTCAACATCGAAGTGCATTTCAAGATGCACTGAGCCGTCACTCCGCCATCATCGGCACCAGTCGCGTCAGCAATCCCGCCAGCTGCTTCTCGACCCCACGTCCGGTCTCCATCACCTCTTCATGACGCAGCGGTTCCTTCTGGATGCCTGCCGCCAGATTCGTCACGCAACTAATGCCGAGCACCTCCATCCCCATGTGCCGCGCCACAATCGTCTCCTGCACCGTCGACATGCCCACCAGATCCGCGCCCATCGTCCGAAACGCCCGAATCTCCGCCGGCGTCTCGAAGCTCGGCCCCAGCACGCTCAGATAAACGCCCTCATCGAGGCGAAAATCCATCGCCCGAGCCGCCTCATGCGCCAACTCCCGCAGCCGAGCCGAATACGCCTCGCTCATGTCGAAGAACCGCGGCCCCAGCCGCTCATCATTCCGCCCCGCCACCGGATTCCGCCCCGAAAAATTAATGTGGTCGGCAATCAGCACCAGCTGCCCCTGCTTCAGCCCTTCGTTGATCCCGCCCGCCGCATTCGTCAGCACCAGCGTCTTCACGCCCATCCGCCCCAGCACCCGCACCGGAAACGTCACTTCCTCCGGCGTATATCCCTCATACGCATGCACCCGCCCCTGCATCACCGCGACAGGAACACCCGCGACCTTCCCAATCACCAGCTTTCCGCTGTGTCCCGGCACGGTTGACTGCGGGAAATGCGGAATCTCCCCAAACGAAATCGCCGTCGCGCCTTCCAGTTGCTGCGCAAACGCACCCAGGCCCGACCCCAGCACAATCGCAATCGTGGGCCGCAATTCCGTCTTTCGACCGGCAAACTCCGCCGCCGCTGTCGCCTTCTCAAAAACTGTATCCGCCATAGTTACTTAATCAGCATGCCCACAATCGATGCCGACATCAGATTCGCCATCGTCCCCGCCAGCATCGCCCGAAAGCCCAGCTTCGCCAGATCGTTGCGACGATTCGGCGCCAGCGCCCCGATCCCGCCAATCTGAATCCCGATCGAGCTCAGGTTCGCAAACCCGCACAGCGCGAATGTCGCCACCGTCACCGACCGCGCCGCCAGCGCCCCATGTCTCGCCAGATCGCCGAGGTAGGTGTAGGCCACCAGCTCGTTCAGCACCATCCGCGTGCCCAGCAAGTTGCCCACCGTCGGCGCATCGTGCCACGGAATCCCGATCAGCCACGCAATCGGCGCAAAGAAAAATCCCAGAATCGCATCGAGCGAATGCGGAAACGGAATATGGTGCCACCCCAGCCAGTTGTGCACTCCGCCCAGAATGCCGTTCAGCAGCGCGATCAGCGCCAGAAACGAAATCAGCATGATCCCCACGTTGAACGCCAGCCGCCCGCCATCAATGGTCCCGCGTGCAATTGATCCAATCAGGTTCTCGTCCTTATTCTCCGCGCCCTCCGGTAAATGCACCGTGCCTTCGGTCGCCGGCTTCTCCGTCTCCGGCACCAGCATTTTCGAAATCAGAATCGTTCCCGGCGCCGTCATAATTACCGCTGCCAGCAAACTGCTCGCCGAAATTCCGTACAGGATGTACGCCGCCATAATCCCGCCCGAAACATGCGCCATCCCGCTGGTCATGATCGTCATCAGCTCCGAGCGCGTCGCGTCCGGCAGAAACGGCCGGATCGTCAGCGGCGCTTCCGTCTGCCCCATAAAAATGCTCGCCGCCACGTTCAAACTTTCCGCGCCCGAAACCTTCATCGTCCACAGCATCGCTTTGGCGAATGCGCGAATGACCAGCTGCATCACGCCCAGGTAGTAGAGCACCGCGAAAAACGCCGAGATGAAGATGATCGTCGGCAATACCTGAAACGCGAAGAAGCTCGTCTTGTACGCCAGACCGATCTGCGAGGTGTGCGCGCCCAGATCCCCAAACACGAACGTCGAACCCGCGAACGCATACGCCAGCAGTTTGTTCACCGCGTCGCCCGCCGCATGCATCACCCGCTGCCCTACCGTCCACTTCACCACGCAGAACGCGAACACAATCTGCAGCCCCAGCCCCCACACCACCGTGCGCCAGCGAATCGCCCTGCGGTTGGTCGAGAAGATCCACGCCAGCGTCAGCATGGTCAGCAGTCCCAGCACCCCCGTGAATCGAGCCAAATCGTTCTCCTCAGGTTTTCCAGCAATCCTACCTTGTTACGAAATCTCTCAGCGAAAAAACGCGCGTCTTTAACTCGCCTCTCGCTCGCTTCTCACTCCCCTCTCCCTCGCTTCCCGGTATTTCCTCGCGTCTCACTCGCTTCTCACTCGCTTCTCGGCTCTGCTTGGGTCTCTCTCGCTTTTAGCTCGCTTCTCGCTAGACGCCTTTCGCTAAACGCCTTTCGCTGGCCTTTCGCTCGCTTCTCACTCGCTTCTAGGCTCGGTTTCGCTAAACGCCTTTCGCTGGCCTTTCGCTCGCTTCTCACTCGCTTCTAGCTCGGTTTCGCTAAACGTTCTTCGCTAAACGTTCTTCGCTAAACGCCTTTCGCTAAACGCCTTTCGCTGGCCTTTAGCTCCCTCGGCCTTCAGCTCGTTTTTCGCTCGTCGTTGGCTCGCCTGCGTCCGACAGGCGCCTTCAAAAACTTGCTCTTGTTGTCCACGGAAATAATCTCCCGCACCAGCGGCGGCGCAACCACCGGCGCATCGCCAATCGTCATCGCCTCGGTCAGCAATTGCTCCGGCTCCGCAAACCGCGCCTCATCCTCGGCAAACAGCGTCACCAAAGGCTGCCCCGCGTCCACCCTGGCGCCGAGCTTCACATGCATCTCGATCCCCGCATGCGCTTCCACCGGCTCACCCGCGCGTTCCCGCCCCGCGCCCAGCCGCTGCACCGCCCATCCAATCTTGGTGCAGTCCGCCGACGTAAAATATCCGCTCCGTGTCGCCCGCAATTCCCGCCGAAACTTCGGCGTGTGAAACGCCGCGCCTGCATCGAGCGCCTGCACATCGCCGCCCTGCGCCTCCACCATCGCGCGAAAAATCCCCAGCGCCGATCCATCCTTCAGCTTCTCCTCCGCAATTCTCTGTCCCGCCTCCGCGCTCCTGGCCTTTCCGCCCAGATAAATCATCCACCCAGCCAAAACGAGCGAAATCTCCCGCAAATCCTCGCTCAGCGCATTGCGCTCGCCCCGCAACACCTCCATCGACTCCTGAATCTCCACCCAGTTTCCCGCCATGCGTCCCAGCGGCTGGCTCATATCCGTCAGCACCGCAACGGTCCGCATGCCCGCGCGCTCGCCCGTCTCCACCATCAGTGCCGCCAGATACTGCGCGTCCTCTTCCCTCCGCAAAAACGCCCCCGACCCCGTCTTCACGTCGATCGACCAGCGCATCCAGTCCCGCCGCCAGCTTCTTGCTCATGATCGAGGCGCAAATCAGGTATGGATTCTCCACCGTCGCCGTCCGGTCGCGCAGGCTGTAGAGCTTCCGGTCCGCCGGCACCAGGTTCTTCGTCTGTCCCACAATCGACGCGCCGCACCGCTCCAGCACCTTGCGCATCTCTTCGGGCGAAAGCTGCGTCCGGTAGCCAGGAATCGACTCCAGCTTGTCCAGCGTTCCGCCTGTGTGTCCCAGCGCCCGCCCGCTGATCATCGGATCGGCCAGCCCTGCCGCCGCCGCAATCGGCGCCACCAGAAACGACGTCTTGTCGCCGACCCCGCCCGTCGAATGCTTATCGACCGTCTTTCGCCCGAGCCCCGTGTGGTCGAGCACCTCGCCCGAATACCGCATCGCCGTCGTCAGCGTGTCCAGCTCCCCCAGCGACAGCCCGCGCAGAAACACCGCCATCAGCCACGCCGACAGCTGCTCCTCGGGAATCGTCTCCCGCGCCGCGCCCTCCACCAGAAACCGAAGCTCGTCCCCGTGCAGTTCCTCGCCGTCCCGCTTTTTCCGGATCAGGTCAACGGCGTGCAGCGGCCCGCTCATCGCCCGCCGTCCCGCGGCTCCAGCGTGAATCCGTAAGGAAAAATCTCCGCGAACGTCTTCGTCTCCGGCCCGTTCTCGCCCGGAAAACAAACCACCGCGTCCGGCGTTACAAATTCACTCATCACCTGCCGGCAGGCGCCGCACGGCGGGCTCGCCGCGCCGTTACGATTCGCCACGGCAATCACGCGGATCCGCTTCCCGGGTCCCCGCTCGCTGATGGCCCGAAACAGGGCATTCCGCTCCGCGCAGCTCGTCAGCCCATACGAGACGTTCTCGACATTGCAGCCCGTAAACACCGCGCCATCTTCAAAAAGCAGCGCCGCTCCCACGTAAAACTTCGAGTAGGGTGCGTAGGCGCGCGCCGCCGCTTCCAGCGCCGCGCGCCGCAGCTGGTCGAGCACCGTGGAATCGATCCCTGCCATGCGTCTCTGAGGCTAACGTCTTCAGCCGCTTCCGGCAACCGCACCCTCAAGTTCCCTACCCTTCGTCCGATAACCACTTCGTGGACGACCTCACTCGCGAATTCATTCTCGAAAGCCGGGAGGGCCTGGACCGCATGGAGCGGTGCCTCACCGACCTCGAAACACGCCCCGGCGATACGGAGCTGCTGGCCGAAATCTTCCGCTCCGTGCACACCATCAAGGGAACCACCGGCTTCCTCGGCTTCAGCCGCCTCGAAGCGCTCTCGCATGCCGGAGAAAACCTCCTTGGCCTGCTGCGCGATGGCAAGCTCGCCGCCAATCCCGGCATCGTCAGCGGCCTGCTCGCGCTCATGGATGTCCTGCGCGGCGTCCTCCAGTCCATCGAGACCACCACCGCGGAAGGAGAAAGCCCGCAGTCTGACAGCGCTCTGATCGCGCGCCTCGAAGAATTGCAGCGCGGCGAGGCTTCGGTCGCCGTCGAGGAGCCAGTACTCGCCGCCGTCGTTGCCGCCCCCCGCCATCCCGGCAAGCCGCGCAAACCGCGCAGCCCAGGCCGGCGCAGTTCCCGCCCCCACGAAGACCCTCAAGGTACGCCTCCCCCGAATGAACCTGGAGAGGCAGGGCCGCCCAAAGAAGTCGAAGCAGCACCACGGGATGCGGAGCCGCAACCTCGACCCGCTCCCGCCGTTGTTCCTTCGCCTTCTGTGCGGCCCGCGATGCAGGCCCAGCCGGAAGCCCCGGCTGCTGCCACCCCCGGCGCTGCTGATTCCACGCTGCGCGTCGACGTCGAGCTGCTCAACCGCATGATGAATCTGGTCGGCGAGCTGGTCCTCACCCGCAACCAGATCCTCCAGGCCACCAACGCCGACGCCAATTTCTCCGTGCTCGGCCGCCGCCTCGATATGGTCACCGCCGATCTGCGCGAATCCGTCATGAAGGCGCGCATGCAGCCCGTCAGCCACCTCTTCTCGCGCTTCCCCCGCCTGGTCCGCGACCTCGCCCTCGCCCTCGACAAGCGCGTCCGCCTCGAAATGGAAGGCCAGGAAACCGAGCTCGACAAAAGTCTCCTCGAAGCCATTCGCGATCCCCTCACCCATTCCATCCGCAACGCCATCGACCACGGCATCGAGATCCCCGACCTTCGCGTCGCCCAGGGCAAGCCTGCTGAAGGCCTGGTTCGCCTGCGCGCCTGTCACGAAGGCAGCCACGTCATTGTTGAAGTCCACGACGACGGCGCCGGCATGAGCATCGAGCGCATCCGCCAGAAAGCCGTCGAGCGCCAGCTCCTTTCCCCGCAGCGCGCCGAGCAGATGAACGAGCGCGAAATCCTGCAGCTCATCTTCCTGCCCGGCTTCTCTACCGCTGCCGCCGTCACCAGCGTTTCCGGACGCGGCGTCGGCATGGACGTGGTCCGCACCAACGTCGAAAAAATCGGCGGCAAGGTTGAAGTCGAGAGCCACGCCGGCAAGGGCACCATCCTCCGCCTGCGCATTCCCCTCACCCTCGCCATCATTCCCGCCCTCATCGTGCACAGCCGCGGGCAAAATTTCGCCGTCCCTCAGGCCTCCCTCACCGAGCTGGTGCATATGAGCGCCGGGGAAACCGACAGCCGCATCGAGTGGCTCGAGAACGCGGCGCTCTATCGCCTGCGCGGCCGCCTGTTGCCCCTCGTCTTTCTGGATCGCCTGCTCCAGCAGCCCACCCGCGAACGCACCGCTCCCTGCGACATTGCCATTCTCAATGCCGATGGCCGCCGCTTCGGCCTGGTCGTCGACGGCCTTGCCGATCCGGAAGAGATTGTCGTCAAGCCGCTGGCCGCCGTGCTGCGCGAAATCGGCTACTACGCCGGCGCCACCATCCTCGGCAACGGCGAGATGGCCCTGATCCTCAACCCCGGCTCGATCGCCCAGAACGCCAACGTCACCCTCTCCTCGGAAACCGACGACGGCCTCGGCGACGAAAATCGCGCCGGCCGCCAGGACTTCCTCCTCGTTGAAACCGGCAATCGCCGCGCCGCGCTCCCGCTGGAAACCGTGGTGCGCATCGAGCGCATTCCCCGCTCCCGCATCGAGCGCGCCGGCTCCCGTCCGGTCCTGCGCTTCGAAGGCCAGTTGCTGCCTCTCGATGACGCTGCTTCCGAGCTCATCGACGCCGGCGGCGATCCCGAAGCGCAAACCACCGTCGTCGTTTGCCGCGATGGCGATCGCCAGGTCGGCATGATGGTCTCCCAGGTTCTCGACGTCACCGGAGGCAAACAGCTGGAACAAGCCGGGACCGGCGGCGTGGCGGGCGGCATCACCCTGCTCCATGAGAAGGTCACCGGCATCGTCAGCCTTGCCGACATCCCCTCGCTCGAACGCGTGACGGAGAGTCCGGCTGCATTCCAGCCCCCGGAGGAACAACCATGAGCGAAGTCCACGCCAGTCCAACCCAGGAGGTCTGCTCGGTGCAGGTCGGCGATACCCTCTATGGCGTTCCCATCGCCCATGTCCTGGAAATCCTCGGCAAGCCCGCGACCCAGCCCGTTCCCCTCGCTCCCTACTTCGTCGGCGGACTCGTCCACTATCGCGGTGAGGTGCTGACCGCCGTCTCTCTGCGTCGCCTGCTCGGCATGGAGCCCGCCAAAACGCCGGAGGATGTCCTCGTCTTCGAAAATCCCGATGGCCTCTTCGGCCTCTTCGTCGACTCGGTGGGCGAAGTCCTCCACGTCTCCCAGGCCGAACATGAACCCAATCCCGCGACCCTCGAAGCCCGCCGCCAGCAGCTTTTTGCCGGTGCGTGGAAGCTCAAGGACCGTCTCCTCGTCAGCCTCGAACCCGAGCGCCTGGACCCCATGCGCCTCGCCAGCGCCTTCCCGGCCTGACCCCGGGCAGCGGAAAGGATTGCCATGCGCGCTCTGGTCGTGGATGATTCGCGCTTCATTCGCAATTATCTCCACTCCCTCTTTGCCGAACATGGCGTCGAATGCCTCGAAGCCGCTGACGGCGAGCAGGGCCTCAACTGCCTCCGCCACCTTGGACCCTTTTCCGTCGCCCTCGTCGACTGGAACATGCCCGTCATGTCCGGCTTCGAGATGCTCGAGGCCGCCCGCGCCGACCCCGCCTTTAACTCCACCAAAATTGTCATGGTCACTACCGAAGCCGAAAATGACCACATCGAAGCCGCTCTCGATGCCGGCGCCGACGAGTACCTCGTCAAGCCTTTCGATGAAGCCGGACTCTTCGACAAGCTCCGCATGGCGGGAGTCGACGAGCTATGAGCCAAACCATCGATCCCGCTTCGCCGCGCCGGATCCGCGTGCTGCTGGTCGATGACTCGGCCGTCATGCGCAGCCTCCTGCGCATGGTCCTCGAACCCGAACCCTCCATCGAAATCGTTGCCGCCGCGTCCAGCGGCGAAGCCGGACTTGCCGCCTTCCAAACCCTCCATCCCGACCTCGTCCTGCTCGACATCGAAATGCCCGGCATGAACGGCCTCGAAGTCCTCTCCACCATCCGCCGCGGCGATCGCCGCGTCCCCGTCATCATGTGCAGCACCCTCACCTCGCGCGGCGCCCGCATCACCATTGAAGCCCTCACCCGCGGCGCCACTGACTACGTCGCCAAGCCCGGCGCGCAGAATGGCATCCGCGAAGGCGTTGAAACCCTCACCCGCGACCTGCTTCCCAAAATCCTCGCCCTCTTCCCCTCGAAAGTCCGCCCCTCCGCCGCCATCCCATCTCCTGATCCCCGCCCCACCCTCGCCCCCTGCGCCTCTCTCCCGCCGAAGATGGTCGTCATCGGCACCTCCACCGGCGGCCCGGCTGCCCTCGAACTCGTCCTCCCCAAAATTCCTGCCGGCTTCCCGCTGCCCATCCTCATCGTGCAGCACATGCCGCGCCTCTTTACCGGCCTGCTTGCCGAACGCCTCAACAGCCTCTGCCCTCTCCACGTGCGTGAGGCCGCGCCCGACAATCGCGCCGAACCCGGCGTTATCGACATCGCCCGCGGCGACTGGCACCTCGAACTCACCCGCGACATGCGCCTCCGCCTCAATCAGAATCCGCCGGAAAACTTCTGCCGTCCCTCCGTCGATGTCCTTTTCCGTACCGCCGCCCAGGTCTGCGCAGGGCGCGTGCTCGGCGTCGTCCTCACCGGCATGGGCTCCGATGGGCTGGCCGGCTCCCGCGCCATTCGCTCCGCCGGCGGCTGCGTCTTCGCCCAGGATGGCGCCACCAGCGTGGTCTGGGGCATGCCCGGCGCGGTGGCCAACGCGGGCCTCGCCAACAAGATTCTCCCCCTCGATGCCGTCCCCGCTGAAATCCTTCGTTACGTCGCCGCAACTGCTGCGCGCCCGCTCCGCACGGAGGCCGTTGCTCCGTGACTTCCTCCCCCCTCGACTTCGAGTACCTGCGCGCCGTCGTCATGCGCAATTCCGGCAATCAGGTCGATCCCTCCCGCGACTATCTCTTCGAATCGCGCCTCCAGCGCCTGCTCCGCGACCGCGGCCTCCAGTCTCTCAGCCAACTTGTCTCCGCCCTTCGGTCCGATCCCGGCGCTAACCTCCAGCGCTCGGTCGCCGAAGCCATGACCATCAATGAGACCAGCTTCTTTCGCGACTCCTCTACCTTCGACCTCCTCCGCGAACAGCTCCTGCCCGCCCTCATCGCCGCCCGCCAAACCACCCGCACGCTCCGCTTTTGGTCCGCCGCCAGCGCCTCCGGCCAGGAAGCCTACTCCCTCGCCATCCTGCTGCGTGAGCATTTCCCCCTGCTCGCCGGCTGGAAAATCGATATCCTCGGCACCGACATCTCCGCCGAAATGGTCGAGCGCTCCAGCGCCGGCCGCTATCAGCGCATCGAAGTCAACCGCGGCCTGCCCGCGCGCTTCCTCGTCAAATACCTCGTCCGCACCGGCGACGAGTGGGAGATCCACCCCGACATCAAACGCCTCTGCCGCTTTCAGCAGCGCAACCTCTGCCAGCCCTTTCCCACCGGCGAGTCCTTCGACGTCATCTTCCTCCGCAACGTCATGATCTACTTCCCCCAGGACACCCGCCGCCATGTTCTTCTTGGCATGCATCGCTCCCTCGCCCACGACGGTGTTCTCTTCCTCGGCCTCTCCGAGCAGCCCCGCATGGACACCCACTGGCAAACCATGCTCACCCCCAAAACCGTCTGGTACAAACCCATCTCCGTCTAGCAAAAACCCAGCGGGAGACGAGCCGGGACCGAGCAGAAAGCCGGTTGCCCCACATCCCTGCAGTTGGGGATGCGGGATACGCGCAAAGCGCGCCGTTCTCGCGAACCGCTCGTCTTTCCGCTCGCCTCTCCCTCGCCTTATCCTCTCCACAGCGATGGTCACAAAGAAACCCACCTCCGAACCCCAAACCTCCGATCCGCTCGCGCTCTTCCATCCCGTCACCCGTGCATGGTTCCGCTCCGCGCTCGGCACACCCACCACGCCGCAGCATCTGGGCTGGCCCGCCATCGCGCGCGGCGAATCCACCCTCATCCTCGCGCCCACCGGCACCGGCAAAACCCTCACTGCCTTTCTCTGGTGCCTCGATCGCCTCATGTTCCTCGAACCTGCGAGCGAGGCTGCGCGAACTGAATCCCAATGCCGCGTCCTCTACATCAGCCCCCTCAAAGCCCTCGCAGTCGACGTGGAACGCAACCTCCGCACGCCGCTCGAATCCATCGCCCCCCTCGCTCGCGACGCTGGCGTCCCCTTTCGTCCCCCCGAGATCGCCATCCGCACCGGCGATACCCCGCAGTCCGAACGCGCCCGCTTCCGCCGCCATCCCGCCGACATCCTCATCACCACCCCTGAATCCCTCTACCTGCTGCTCACCTCCGAGGCTTCCTCCGCCCTGCGCACCGTCGACACCGTCATCGTCGATGAGATCCACGCCCTCGTCCCTACCAAACGCGGCACCCATCTCGCCCTCTCGCTCGAGCGCCTCGAAGCCATCGTCCAGCGTCCGCTCCAGCGCATCGGCCTCTCCGCCACCCAGCGCCCACTCGAAGAAGTCGCCCTCTTTCTCGGTGGCGTGGATCATCCCGAACGAGAGGAGCGCAGCGGCTCGACCCCCACCCCACCGCCCGACGCTGTGGTAACCAATCCCCGCCCCGTCACCATCATCAACGCCTCCGAACCCAAACGCCTCCAGCTCAAAGTTGAAGTTCCCATTGAAGATTTTTCCACCACATCCCCACTGGTACCCCATACCCGGGTGCCCCACGTCCCTGCAGTTGGGGACATGGGAGTCCAGGGGGTGCCCCATGTCCCTGGGGTTGGGGACATGGGAGCTCTTACCCACCATCAGGCGCCCATCGACCTTTCCCAACCCTCCAAACGTCCCTCCATCTGGACCACCATCCCGCCTCGTCTCCTCGCCATCATCCTCGCCCGTCAGTCCACCCTCATCTTCGTCAACAACCGCCGCACCGCCGAGCGCCTCGCCGGCCTCGTCAACGACCTCGCCCAGCAGCCCCTCGCCCGCGCCCATCACGGCTCGCTCGCCGCCGCCCAGCGCACCGAAATCGAAACCCTCCTCAAAACCGGACAAATCCGCGCCGTCGTCGCCACCTCCTCTCTCGAGCTCGGCATCGACATGGGTGCCATCGACATGGTCATCCAGATCGAGTCGCCCCCCTCCGTCGCCGCCGGCATGCAGCGCATCGGCCGCGCCGGCCACAAGGTCGGAGCCATCGAGCGAAGGCGTCATCTTCCCCAAATATCGCGCCGACCTCGTCGCCTGCTCCGCCGTCACCCGCGCCATGCACGAGGGCCTCGTCGAATCCACCTCCATCCTCCGCAATCCCCTCGACGTCCTCGCCCAGCAGATCGTCGCCACCGTCGCGCATCCGCCCTCGCTTGCCGTTCCGCGACGGAAAGGCCAGCCTCCCCGCGCGCCCGTCATCTCCGTTGACGACCTCTACTCCCTCGTCCGTCGCGCCGCACCCTTCGCCACCCTCACCCGCTCCACGTTCGAAAACGTTCTCGACCTTCTCGCCGGCAAGTACCCCTCCGACGAATTCGCCGAGCTCCGCCCGCGCATCACCTGGGATCGCACCACGAATCTGCTCACCCCGCGCGAAGGCGCCCAGACCCTCGCCATCCTCAACGCCGGAACCATCCCCGATCGCGGCCTCTACGGCGTCTTCCTCTCCGGTGACCATAAAAAACCGATCCGCGTCGGTGAGCTCGACGAAGAAATGGTCTTCGAATCCCGCGTCGGCGAAGTCTTCATCCTCGGCGCTTCCACCTGGCGCATCGACGACATCTCCCACGATCGCGTCCTGGTCACGCCTGCTCCTGGCCAACCCGGCAAAATGCCCTTCTGGCATGGCGATCAGGCCGGACGCCCCCTTGAATTCGGCCGCCGCATCGGCGCCCTCATCCGCGAACTCCGCGCCCTTCCCCCGAACGCCGCCATCAGCCGCCTCGTTCGCGAACATGACCTCGACGCCCAGGCCGCCGAAAACCTCCTCCAATTCCTCACCGATCAGGCAAATGTAACCACCACCGTTCCCGATGATCGCAACATCGTCATCGAACGCATCCGCGACGAGCTCGGCGACTGGCGCGTCTGCGTCCTTACTCCTTTCGGCAACCGCATTCATACCCCCTGGGCCATGGCCGCCGCCGCGCAAATCGCCGACGCCGGAGGTCCCCACGTCGAAACCATGGCCACCGACGACGGCTTCGTTTTGCGTTTCCCCGACACCGACGCGCCCCCCGATCCCGCTCTCCTTCTCCCCAACCCCGCCAACGCGCAGTTCCTGGTCGTCCGCCAGCTCAGCTCCACCGCGCTCTTCGCTGCAAAATTCCGCGAAGCCTCCGCCCGCGCGCTCCTTCTTCCCCGCCGCCGCCCCCAAATTCGCGCCCCGCTCTGGCAGCAGCGCAAACGCGCTTCCGATCTCCTCGCTGTCGCCTCTCGCTATCCCTCCTTCCCCATGCTCCTCGAAGCGCATCGCGAATGCCTTCGCGACACCTTCGACATGCCCGCCCTCAGCGACGTTCTCCGCTCCATCAAGGAACAGGAAATCCAGGTCCACGTCGTCGACACCGACAAGGCCTCGCCCTTCGCGGCATCCCTGCTGTTCGGATACACCGGCAACTTCATTTATGACGGCGACGCCCCTCTCGCCGAACGCCGCGCCGCTGCTCTCTCTATCGATCAGTCGCTGCTTGCCGACCTTCTCGGCGAAGCCGACCTCCGCGAACTCCTCGACCCCATCGCCATCGCGGAAGTCGAATCCAACCTCCAGCTCCTCGGCGAAAACCAGCGCGCTCGTTCCGCCGATGCGATCCACGACCTCCTCCTCCGCCTCGGCGATCTTTCCCGTGACGAAATCGCTCTGCGCGTCACGACGCCAGAACTGCTCAAATCCATCCACACGCTCGTCCATGCCCGCCGCGTCCTTCCGATCAAAATCGCCAGCCACCAGCGCCTCATCGCCGTCGAAGATGCAGCCCGCTACCGCGACGCCCTCCACATCGTCCTCCCGCCCGACCTGCCGAAATCCCTCACCGCTCCCAACGCCGCGCCCGTCCTCGAGCTCGTCCGCCGCTACGCCCGCACCCACGGCCCCTTTACCCTCCAGGAAGTCACAGCCCGCTTTGGCCTCGACGCTCAACCCGTCACCGCCGCTCTCCGCGCGCTCATCCGCGACGGCCGCGTGCTCGAAGGCGGATTCCGCCCCTCCGGCTCTCACCGCGAGTTCTGCGATGCCGAATCCCTCCGCCTCATCCGCAATAAGTCACTGGCACGGTTACGAAAGGAAATCGAGCCCGCCGATCCGCGCCTCTTCGCCCGCCTTGAAACCCACTGGCAGGGCGTTCTGCAGAAACGCCGCGGTCTCGACGCCCTCCTCGACACCATTGAATCCCTCCAGGGCGCGCCCCTCCCCGCCTCGCTCCTCGAATCGCAAATCCTCCCCGCCCGTCTCGCCCGCTACTCTCCCGCCGACCTCGACACCCTCATCGCCGCAGGCGAAGTCGTCTGGTGCGGCTTTGACTCATTAGGCGAACGCGACGGCCGCATCGCCCTCTACCTCGCCGACCGCATCGCGGCTCTTCTGCCACCACGACCGCCGGGCGCCGAACCCCTCACCCCTCGCGAACAAGCCATTCTCGATGCCCTCGCCCGCTCCGGCGCCACCTTTTTCGCCGACCTCCACGAAGCCATCGGCTCCGGCTTCCCCGGCGAAACCATCGACGCCCTCTGGTCGCTCGTCTGGCGCGGCCTCGTCACCAACGACACGCTCCACGCCCTCCGCGCGTACATCGCGAAGCCCGCAACGGCGCGCTCCAGCAAGCGCGAGCACAACCAGCCCAGCTTCCGTTCCCGCCGCACCACCCCTCCCAGCGCGCAGGGCCGCTGGACCCTCGTCCCCGCTCCCGACCGCACTTCACCCGCTGCGCAAACTGCCTGGTCCCACGCCATCGCGCAACAGCTTCTCCATCGCTATGGCATCGTCACTCGCGAAACCGTTGCCCAGGAAAATCTTCCCGGCGGATTCTCGGCCGTCTACGAAGTCCTCAAAGCGCTCGAAGCCCAGGGCCGCATTCGCCGCGGCTATTTCATCGCCGGACTCGGCGGCGCGCAGTTCGCTCAGCCCGCCGCCGTCGAACTGCTTCGCTCCCTCAGCGCCAACCCGCCCGCACAATCCGAAATGCTCCTGCTCGCCGCGGCCGATCCCGCGAATCCCCGGGGCAGCATCCTCCGCTGGCCTGAACCCGACTCCGCCGCTCCTGACAACGCCGCTGTTCTCAACCGCGGCGTCGGGGCCAGCGTGGTCCTGCGCAACGGCGACCTCGTCGCCTGGCTGCGCCGCAACAATCCCACTCTCAAGGTGATCCTGCCCGCGGACGAACCAGATCGCACCGCCGTCGCGCGCGACCTCGCCACATTTCTCGCTAATTATGCACAGGAACTGTTACAGAATCCGGAAACACGTCACAGTGGCGGTCTCTTAATCGACGCCATCGCCGGTCGTCCCGCCCACGAGCACTTCCTCGCCGCGTTTCTCCAGGAAGCCGGCTTCCACCCCTCACCAAAAGGCTTCCACGTCCGCTACATCCCACCTGAACACTGATCACCGTTCACTGATCCTCAATGGATCGTCTTCATCCGCCGCTGCATGTAATCCATCAGCAGATACTCCCCCAGCGTCTCCGGCGTCGTGAAATACGCCTTCCCCTTGCACATCTGCGTAACCTTCTGCACAAACTGCACCAGCCCGAAGTCCGACGCCAGCATAAACGTGTTGATCATGATGTTCTGCCGCTTGCACCGCGACACTTCTTCCAGCGTCTCGCTCACCACCAGCGGATCGAGCCCGAAAGCATTCTTGTAAATCCGCCCATCCGGCATCGTCAGCGCCGACGGCTTCCCATCTGTGATCATCACAATCTGCTTCATGTCTTTCCGCTGCCGCGACAATATCCGCTGCGACATGCGCAGCCCCTCGCGCGTGTTCGTGTAGTACGGACCCACCTTCACCCGCGCCAGCTGCGAGACCGGCAGCTCTTCCGCCGAATCGTGAAACAGCACCAGCGACAGCGTGTCCCCCGGATATTGCGTCCGGATCAGGTGCGCCATCGCCATCGCCACTTTTTTCGCCGGAGTAAACCGATCCTCGCCATACAAAATCATCGAGTGCGAGCAGTCCAGCATCACCACCGTCGCGCACGAGCTCTGATACTCGGACTGATGGACTTGAAGATCGCTGTACTCCAGATTCAGCGGCAGCGTCAGCCCCTCCCGCGCAATCGCCGACTTCAGCGTCGCCGGAGCATCCAGGTTCAGCGTGTCCCCAAACTCGTACGGCTGCGATCCGCCGCTCGTCTCCACGCCCGTCGCCCAGTGCCGTGTATCGTGCCGCCCAAAATTCGATTTCCCCAGCGACCCCAGCAGATCCCGCAGCGTCTTGTATCCCAGAAAATCGAGGCTCTTGTCCGTCACCTCGAAGCGCGCCTCCGTCTGCGGGCCGCCCAACTGCCCCGCCGTTTGTGAAACCTGCCCAGACTCCTGTGACGGCTGCGTCGAAATGTAATTCTCCCGCTCCATCCGCTCGATCAGCTTCTCGATCAGCTCATCCAGCTTTCCCTCCGCCGCCATCTGATCGATCTTCTGCTGCAGGCTTTCATCGAACGCGTCGCCCTGCTCCAGCGCGCGCCGCAGCGCCTCCCGCAGATCGTCCATCGTCTGGTCGAGGTCCTGAAACTCCGCAAACGGATTCTGAAATCCCGAGTCCAGCAGATACTCCGACAGCGCCTTGAGCAAATCCTCCATGCTCACTTCGCTCGCCAAATCACCCGTGAACTTCGTATACCGAACGCTTTTCACTGACCGCTCGCTCCCCGATCGCCTCTTCGCTGACCGCCTCTTAGCTAACCGCTTCTTAGCCTTTCGCTACCAGCTACAGGCTACCGGCTACCGGCTGCATTAATTAAAACTCCCCCGCCGCGTTCGCCGCGATTGCCACTGCTCAAAGTCCCGCTCCGGCTCTGCTTTATCCGGACGCTCCGGCCTCTCCTGTGCTTTTTTCTGCGCCGAAAAGCTCCGTTCCTCATTTCGGCTGATCCGCCGATGCGCGCACATCCCTTCCAGCAAAAACTCCGCCGCCGCCGTCACCGCTTCCGGACCATCGCCGCCCTTCACACCCAGTGGACTCAGCTTCTCCATCAATCCCTGGATCTGCTTCAGCTCCTCCAGCGTCGCCTTCGCCGCATGCGCATCGGAAATCTTCACCGTCCCGCCCAGATTGAACCACTGCTCGATCTGCTGCGTGTTTACATCGCCAAAGTAGCGATCGAACACCTTCCCAATCGCCGCGCGCACAATGTCCCGCACCACCGTGTCCGCGCCCTTCATCTCGCCTTCGTACTCCAGCTCCAGCTTGCCCGTGATTCCCGGCAGCGCCGTATACAAATCCCCCACCCGCGGCACCACGCGCGTCTCGCCATGCATCAGCGCCCGCCGCTCCGCATTTGACACCGCCAGTTCCAGCGTCGCAATCGGCAGCCGCTGGCTCACGCCGCTGCGCTTGTCCACCTTCTTGTCCTCGCGCGCAGAAAACGCCACCTGCTCAATCACCTCCCGCAAATACTGCGGAATCGTCGCGTCTCCCGTTTCGCGTTCCGTCCACGCCTCCTGCGCCGTGATCGCGATTCCCTCCTCCAGCGTCTCCGGATAATGCGTCCGAATCTCTGACCCGATCCGATCCTTCAGCGGCGTCACAATCTTTCCGCGCGCCGTGTAATCCTCCGGGTTCGCGCTGAACACCAGCGCCACATCCAGCTCCAGCCGCACCGGGTAGCCCTTAATCTGCACATCCCCTTCCTGCATGATGTTGAACAGCGCCACCTGAATCTTCCCCGCCAGATCCGGCAGCTCGTTCACCGCGAAGATTCCCCGATTCGCCCGTGGCAGCAGCCCGTAGTGCATCGTCATCTCGCTCGCCAGATCGTGCCCGCCCCGCGCCGCTTTAATCGGATCCAGATCCCCAATCAGATCCGCCACCGTCACATCCGGCGTCGCCAGCTTCTCCACGTAGCGTTCATCACGCAAGATCCAATCCACTCGCGTCGCGTCCCCGCACTCCTCCATCAGATCCCGGCAGCGCCGGCATATCGGCGCATAAGGATTGTCCCGAATCTCGCAGCCCGCCACATACGGCATGTGCTCGTCCAGCAGCGCCGTCAGCGCGCGCAGGATGCGGCTCTTCGCCTGCCCCCGCAGCCCCAGCAGAATAAAATTCTGCCGCGACAGCACCGCGTTCACAATCTGCGGCACCACCGTGTCCTCGTACCCGATAATCCCCGGAAACACCGGCTCCTTCGCCTTCAGCCGCGCGATCAGGTTCTCGCGCATCTCGTCTTTCACGTTGCGCGTGCGCAACCGTGTCTCGCTGTATTCGCGGCTTCCGCGCAGCGCGCCCAGCGTCTGCGGCAGGTGCGCTGCCCGTGAATGCTCCGTTCCCCTGGGTGTGCTCTGTCGACTCGCCATCGATACTCCTGTCCCTTGCCTGCGCTGCTGGGTGTGCCTCTACGTTGGACGCCCGAAGCGCCCGCCCTGTCTCACTCGAATTAGTGTATGGGGAAACCCGGCTGCGCTGCCCGGCTCACATCGTCCTTCGCGCGCAGCCGTGGCATCATCTCGTTGTAGAAGTTCCGCAGCCGCGTGGTCCGGTCCGCATCCGAGCGGCTCGCCAGCAGTTGCTGCTTGAAACCCAGGTCCGAGGGCAATGCGTCCGCCAGTTGAAACGCCACCGGCGCGTTCAGATCCAGGTGCGTCGTCGGGGTTTGAATCCCCGCCAGGTGCAGCGTCGCAAAATGCAGCGCCGCGCAATCCTCCCGGTCCGTCCGCGTTGACCCCGCGCCCTCATCCTCGAAGAACTCCACGTCCGCCTGCAAAAACTCCCGCGATTCGTCCAGCCCCTCAATCTCGAACCGCCTCACTCCCTCGCAAAGAATATCCATCTGCCCATCGGCGAAGCGCTCCACCACCCGCACAATCTGTGCCGTGCAGCCGATGATCGCCATCTGATCTCCGTCCGACCGCACCACCCCAAACGGCTTCTTGTCCCGCAGGCATTCGCCCACCATCTCCCGGTATCGCTTCTCGAAGATGTGCAGCGGCAGCGCCGCGCCCGGAAAAAGCACCGTCTCCAGGGGGAACAGGGGAATTCTCATGATTCAGACATTATGATCGCGTCTCGCCTCCCCGTCTTGCACATTACGGACTCACTCCGCTTTTTGTTCTGCAGTACCCACCCGCCGTTACCTGTACGTGTTCCCTCCGAACGGGGTGCCCCACATCTTTGCAGTTGGAGATGTGGGATTCGCGCAAAGCGCGCCGCCTTTCGCTAATCGCTTTTCGTCAACCGCCTTTCTGCTGACCAGCTCCCAGCTACAGGCTGCAGGCTACGGGCTGAACTCCTCCATCATCGCCTCCATCTCCCGCAACGCATGCTGGTTTCCCGTCCGCCGCGCGCTCTCCATCCCCTCTGCCAGCTTCTGCTTCGCCTCCGCGTCGCGTCTCGCCTTCGCCAGCGTCTGCGCCGCCATGAAATACCCCGCCGTGTAATCCGGATGATCCGCCACCAACTGTCCGAATTCGGCCAGCGCCGCCTCCGTCTCCCCGCGTCCCGCATATTCCATCGCCAGCCCGTACCGCGCGAACGCGTTCTTCGGATCCTGCTCCAGAATCTCCTTCAAACTCGCAACTTTATCCATGCCCCTCCCGTCATCCTTCACTATCTCTATCATTCCCCCGCCCCAATCACTGTTTTAATGCGATACCTGCAGTTACTCCACGCCGTGTTACTCGCGCTTTTCTGTTGTGAGTAGCCGGTTCGCGGCAGTATCGTGGATACGCCACTCGGATCGCCCCTCAGGCTCCGCTAAAACGGTTCCGGACCCGTCCCGTCCGGGGAGAGTACGAACATGTTTCAATTTCGGGCCCAACCTTGCACCCTGCGTATAACTCTGCCAGCCGCCCTGCTCTTCCTGTCCGCGGCACTCTCCGCGCCCGCCCAGTCTTCCAAACCGCCTGCATCTCCCACCCCGGCCCAAACGGCCCAGCCTTCCCCGCAATCGCCCGCCGTCCCTGAACTCAGCACCACCGTCGATGAAGTCTCCCTCGACCTCGTCGTCCGCAACAAAAAAAATAAGCCCATCCTCGACCTCAAACCCTCTGACCTCGCCGTTACTGACAACGGTTCGCCGGTCAGCCTCTCCGATCTCCACCTCGTCACCGGCCAGTCCACCTCCGACCATCTCGTCACCTTCCTCTTCGATCGCCTCGATCCCGCCCCCGCCAAAGCTGCCCGCGACATCGCCAATAAGATTCTCAAGGCCATCCCCGACAAGGGCTACTCCTTCGCCGTTCTTCAGATGAACGGTCGCCTGCGCCTCGTTCAGGCCTATACCGTTAACCACGACCTCATCGAAAAAGCCGTCCTCTCTGCCACCGTTCCCAACCCCGCCGTCGCCGATTCCGGCCTCAGCCCCGCGGAACAGGACCTCATCTCCGTGGCCCAGGGCGACTCGCTCGCCATCGACCCTGCCGACCGCGCCCGCGCACGCCTTCTGGTCTCCGGTCTGGAAGAATCGCAGCGCATCCTCGAAGACCAGCACTCCTACCCTTCCCTGTCCGCGCTGCTCGCACTCGCCCGCACCCAGCGCCAGATCACCGGCCGCAAGCTGGTCGTCTACTTTGCTGACGACCTCAACGCCAACTCCGATACCCGCGACACCATTAACTCCATCATCGGCCAGGCCAATCGCGCCGGCGTCACCATCTGCGCCGTCGACAGCGATGCTCTCGACAAACAAGCCGGCGACCGCATGATGGGCGCCATGGCCATGGCCTCCCAGGGTCCCGGCGCCTCCATCGCCGCAGCCGATAAAGTCGCCGGCAGCGGCTTCGCTCGCGGTGCCAGCGGCTCTGCCAACGGCATCGGCGGAGCCCTCGACGCCGCCCAGAACATGACCAACTTCGAGTTCGACAGCATGGAGGACATCAAGAGTCCCCTGGTCGGCCTCGCTTCCGGAACCGGTGGCATTTACATCCGCGCCGGCGGCAGCATCAAAAAACCCCTCGATCAGCTCCACGACGACCTCACCACCTACTACGAGGCTGCCTACACCCCCTCCATCAAGAATTACGATGGCCAGTTCCGTCCCATCGTCATTCAACCCCTGCGCAAGAACCTCATCGTCCGCACCCGCTCCGGCTACTTCGCCGTGCCTCCCGGCACCGGCACCGGCATTCGACCCTTTGAAGTCCCTCTTCTCAACATCCTCTCCGGCGCCGCACTGCCCAGCGCCGTTGCCTTCCATGCCTCCGTGCTCCGCCTCGGCGAACTGCCTGACGGCAACAGTGGCGCGCTCACCGTCGAAGTCCCCCTGTCGCAGCTTGAGGTCCGCGACGACGCCAATACCCACCTCTCCTCCGTCCACCTCACCATCGTCGCCCTCATCCGCAACGATAAAGGCGCCATCCTCCAGCGCTTCAGCGAAGATATCCCCCGCCACGAAGCCCCTGATGTCCTGCGCAGCGAGCAGAACCAGTTCATCACCATGCAGCGCCACTTCTCCGCCGACCCCGGCACCTACACCCTCGAAACCGCCGTCGTCGATCGCCTCAGCAACAAAGCCGGCGCCGAGCGCTCCACCTTCACCATCGATCCCGTTCCCCATGGCCCCTCGCTCAGCGACATCGCCCTCATCCGCGCCGTCGAGCCCATGCATGAACAGACGGAAACCTTCGAGCCCATGCGCTACAGGAACGGCCGTGTCGTTCCGGACCTCAACACCGAGCTCCCTGAAAACACCCGCAGCCTTTCCCTCTTCTTTATGGTCCATCCCCTTCCCGGCAGCGCCAGCCAGCCGCAGCTCGAGATGCAGATTATCCGCAATGGAAATCTCCTCGGCAAAATGCCTCTCACCCTCGGCAAAATCTCCGGTACCGGCTCCGCCATTCCTTACCTCGGCACCATCCAGGGCCACGTCTTTCCCCCCGGCAACTACCAGATCAAAACCGTCCTCACCCAGGATGGACAAACCGCGTCCAGCGCTGCCTCTTTTTCCGTCGAAGGAACCATCGCCGCTTCCACCGCTCCCAATCCTTCCTTCACCGCCACCTCCGATACCGGCGACCTCGCCGCGGACCAGCACCTCACCGCCAACGCTGCCGTCGCCAACAGCGAGTTCGTCATCGCCAGCCCCGTCAACCCCGTCCCCCCGCCCACCGCTGCCGACATTCAGGCGATGATCGATGGCGCTCGCCAGCGTGCTCTCGCCTGGTCTGAAACCCTGCCCAACTTCTTCTGCGTCGAAATCACCGACCACTCCATCGACCCCACTGGCCGCGGCGACTGGCACCACAAAGACACCGCCGTCCAGCTCATGCGCTACGTCGACCACAAAGAAACCCGTACCACCCTCGAGCTCAACGGCCAGAAAAACAGTCTCGACGCGCATGGCGCTATCGGCGCGCTCCCCGATGAAGTCGACTTCGCTCATTCGGTCGGCGAATTCGGCGGCATGTTCCAGCTCGTCTTCCTGCCTTCCGCCAAAGCCCAGTTCGCCTGGAAAGAATCCGACGTCCTCGACGGCCAGCCCGTCCAGGTTTTTTCCTTTAATGTCGCCCAGCCGAATTCCAGCTTCGACCTCACCGGCCTCAACAACCGCCAGCACACCGTCGCCTTTCACGGCCTCGTCTATCTCGACAACGGCACCCGCAGCGTCCGCCGCATCACCATCGATGCTGAGGACATTCCCGACATCCTCCAGGTCCGCGCCTCCAGTATGTCCGTCGATTACTCCTGGATCTCGATCAACAGTCACGACTACCTGCTGCCCATCCGCGGCGCCGTCAGCCTGCGTGAAGGCAAACACCAGGCCGTCCTCAATGAATTCGAGTTCCGCAACTACCGCCGCTTCGGCTCCCAGGTCCGCATCCTCAGCAAGGAAGAATCCAAAAACCTCCAGCACAACTAACCTGTCCCAACCACAAATCCGGGTGCCCCACATCTGCCCGGTTTTGGTAGATGTGGGAACCACAAATCCGGGTGCCCCGGCTCTCGCCTGTGAGACCCGGGATCCGCGCAAATCGCGCCGCTTTTCGCTCGTCTTCCTCTCGTCTTCCTCTCGCCTTTCACTCGCCTTTCACTCGCCTTTCGCTCGCTTTTTCGCTAACCGCTTTTCCGCTGACCCCCCCTGTACCCTGCCCCCTGTCCCCTGTACCCTGAAAGCAAGGAGTCCCCGCATGGACCTGAACGGCCCCGCGCTTCCCGCGCGTTCCGTGGCCCACTCGCAGTCGGAAATGACCGAGCTCATCCTGCCCAACGACACCAATACTCTGGGCAACCTCCTCGGCGGCCGCCTCATGAACTTCATTGACCTCGTCGGCGCCATGGCCGCCTACCGCCACGCCCGCTCCCACGTCGTCACCGCCTCCATGGAACACATCGACTTCATTGCGCCCGTCCACGTCGGCGATCTCCTCATCCTCAAATCCTCCGTCAACCGCGCCTTCAAAACTTCCATGGAAGTCGGCGTCAAGGTCTGGGTGGAAAACGCGCTCGTGGGCATTCACCGCCACGTCGCCTCTGCTTATCTCACTTTCGTCGCCATCGATCCTCAGGGTCGCCGCGTTCCCGTCCCGCCCCTCCAACTCGAGAGCGAAGACGAAAAGCGCCGCTTCGACGACGCCGGCCGCCGCCGCGAAATGCGCGAAGCCGAAGCCCGCCGCCGTCACATCCCCAAATTCGAAGCAGCAAAAACCTAATCTGGGTGCCCCACGTCCCTGCAGTCGGGGACGTGGGATGCGCGCAAAGCGCGCCGCTTTTCGCTAAACGCCTTTTGCTAAACGCCCTTCGCTAACAGTCTTTCGTCAACAGTCTTTCGCTAAACGTCCTTCGCTAAACGCCTTTTGCTAAGAGCCCCTCGCTAAGCGCGCTTTTCTCTCGCCTCCCGCTCGCCCCTCACTCGCGTCCAGTTCCCCTGTAACCTGAACCCATGGCTCACCCGCCCACCCCGCCGCCCCCCACCGCCCTCCCCGGAGTCAAAACCATCGTCGCCATCGGTTCCGGCAAAGGTGGAGTCGGCAAAACCACCCTCGCCGTCAATCTCGCCATCGCCCTCGCAAAGCTCGGCCATCGCACCGGCCTCATTGACGCCGACATCTACGGACCCAACGTCCCGCTCATGCTCGGCACCACCCAGCAGCCCCGCATCCTCGCCAACAATCAGATCGAGCCCAACGTCGCCCACGGCGTCAAAGTCATTTCCGTCGGCTTCATCTCGCCCGGCGACAAACCTCTCGTTATGCGCGGCCCCATGCTCCACCAGATCATCCGCCAGTTTCTTCAGCAGGTGGAGTGGGGCGAGCTCGACATCCTCCTCATCGATCTCCCGCCCGGCACCGGCGACGTCGTCATCTCGCTGGTGCAAACCGTCCCCCTCACCGGCGCTATCGTGGTCTCCACTCCCTCTGACGTCGCTCTCCAGGACGCGCGCAAGGCTCTTGAAATGTTTCACCAGGTCAATGTCGAAGTCCTCGGCATCGTCGAGAACATGTCCCACTTCACCTGTCCCCATTGCCACACGGAAATCGACATCTTCTCCCGCGGCGGCGCCGAGCGCACCGCCAAGCAGTTCAACATTCCCTTCCTCGGCTCCGTTGAGCTCGTCCCCGAAATCCGTCATGGCGGCGATACCGGCATGCCCGTCGCCCTCGCCGGACCCGACTCCCCCCTCGCCGCCCAGTTCTACGCCATCGCCAGCCACCTCGCCGACCGCGCCCTCGCCCAGGCCGCCAAAACCGAAAACATCTTCGAAATCAGTTAACCAAAATGTCCTCCTGAGCGAAGCGAAGGACCTCGCGTTTGTCTCTCGTACCCTTTCAGTCTGTGGCATACTAGACGCATGAAACGTACAAATCTTGTGCTGGATGCGCATCTCCTCGACGAGGCCACACGAGTGCTCCAGGCCAAAACCTGGTCGGCCGCTGTCAATATTGCTTTGGCTGAGGTTCTCCGCGTCCGCCGCATCCAGCGCATTCCCTCCTTCTTTGGCGAAGGCCTCTGGGAGGGCAACCTTGCTGCCATGCGCGAAGACCAACCCGTCCGCGCCACCAGCCGCCGCCGGAGACGCGCTTGATTCTGGTCGACACCTCGATCTGGGTCGAAATGCTCAACGGCAAAATCGGAAAAAGGATCTCCGAAGAGCAGCTCTTCAACTTCGTCACCTGCGGACCCGTATTGCAGGAAGTCCTCCAGGGCCTGCGCCCCACACCGCGCGCCGATGCTTTCCGCGACGACTTCCTGGCCCTGCCCGTTCTCAGCGACCCTTTACCCAAGTCGTTGTTCCTCGCGGCGTCGGACCTCTATCGTGTGGGCCGCGATAAGGGACGCACGATTCGCTCCTCCACCGATTGCCTGATCGCCGCCATCGCCATCGAAAACCGTGTTCCCGTCTGGCACCGCGATCGCGACTTCGATGCGATTGCAACCTTCACCGCCCTGCAAATCTCCCCGCACCCCCGCTAATCGATCCCTGCACCCTGTACCCTGTACCCTGTACCCTGCACCCCGTACCCTGTACCCTGTACCCTGTACCCAGGAGAGCCCCCATGTCCCGCTACTCCCGTCGCGATTTCCTCAAAGCCACCGCCGCCGCCGGCGCAGCCGCCACCCTCTCCACCGTCCCGCTCTCTGCTGAAACCCGCCGCGCCACCGATCTCGTCACGCTCGGCAAATCCAACGTCAAAGTCACGCGCCTCGCCTTCGGCACGGGCAGCTTCAATGGAGCGGTCCAGCGCAACCTCGGCCAGGATGGTTTCAACCGCCTCGTCCGCTACGCCTACGACCACGGTGTCCGCTTCTTTGAAACCTCCGACTCCTATTACGACATGCACCGCATGCTCGGCATCGCCCTTAAAGGCATTCCCCGCGACACCTACCAGCTCATGACCAAGGTGACCACCGAAGATTCCATCGATCCCCAGGTCCGCATCGACGAGCTGCGCAGGCAAATCAACTCCGATTACTTCGACATCGCGCTCCTCCACTGGCAGCACATCGGCGACTGGCCCGACGTCACCACGCGCTGGCAGGATGGCATCGTTAAAGCCCAGGAGCGCAAAGCCGTCATCGCCCGCGGCGCCTCGGTTCACGGGCTCCCCGCCCTCCGTCGCGTTCCCGATTTCCATTGGCTCGAAGTCGCCATGATCCGCGTCAACCACAACGGCACCCGCATGGATACGCCCATCGCCGACGGGCCCGGCCGCGGCAACGTCCCCGAAGTCGTCGAGCATATCCACCGGGCGCGCGCCGCCGGGATGGGCGTCATCAGCATGAAGCTCGCCGGGGAAGGCAGCTTCGGCCACGACGATCGCCAGAAGGCCATGCGCTTCGCCTTCCAGAACGCCAAAGTCGACTCCGTCACCGTAGGCTACAAAAGCCCCCAGGAAATCGACGAAGCCCTCGACAACCTCAACCAGGCCCTCGCCTAACCGCGAACCCCTGTACCCTGACGAATCTGGCTGCCCCGGGTCTCGATTCTGAGACCCGGGATACGCGCAAAGCGCGCCGCTTTTCTATCCGCTGTCCGCTATCCGCTATCCGCTTTTTTCCCCGACCGCGTTTTAGCTCCCGGCTCCCACTCCAGGCTACTGGCTACTGGCTGCATCTACCCGCTGCACTTCATCAGCAGACAAGTAATGTCATCATGCTGCGGAGCCAGCGCGACAAACCGATCCACATCCGCGAACAGCTGTTCCAGCATCACCTGCGGAGTCAGATTCACACCCCACCGCAGCATCTCCAGCAGCCGATCCTCGCCGTATTGCAGCTGCGCCGGATTCTCCGCCTCCACCACCCCATCGGTGAACGCCACCAGCCAGTCCCCCGCCCCCAGCGTCACTTCGCCCGAAGCGTACGCAGCCCCCTCCATCACCCCCAGCGGCATCCCGCCCACATCCAGCCGCTCCACCGCTCCCGTCCGCCGCAGCACAATCGGATTGTTGTGTCCCGCGTTCACATACGTCATCCTGCGCGTCGCCGGATCGAACTCCGCGATAAACGCCGTCGTAAATCGCCGCCCGTTCTGGCTGTTGCTGCACGCATACCGATTGATCCGCGCCACCAGCTCCGTCAGCGGTCCCGGCGTGTCGCTCAGCGTCTTCAGGCTCGCCTGAAACGTTGCCATCAGCATCGCCGCAGGCACGCTCTTCCCCGCCACATCGGCCACAGCAATAAGGAACGTCTTCTTCTCCTCCGCCCCCGGCCGCGCAAACACATCGTAATAATCCCCCGCCACCGTGTTTGCAGGCCGCGTCGCAAACGCAATCTCCACTCCCGGCACCGGCGGCGCCTGCCCCGGCAGCAGCCACGCCTGAATCTCCTTCGCGATCTGCAGATCGCGCTTCATCACCACGCGATCCCCCACCTCCATCATCAGCAGCCCGAACATCAGCACCCCGCCAAGCAGCCGCGTCCAGCCGGTCTCGATCTCCCCCGACCCTCCCGCCGTGTGCCAGCTCCACTCCGCCGTCGGCAGCAGCAACAGCACCAGCGCCAGCAACAGCAACACGCGACGCGCCGGCGTCAGCTTCTCGATGAACGCCCAGAAGACCTGCTTCGCTACCTGGATTGCATGACGCCTGTGCGAGACACCCGCCCCCGGCGTCGTATCCACTTCCTGCGAATACAGCCGGTAGCTGGTCCGCGCATCCGCGCGAAACTGCCCCCACAGCTCATTCATCTGCATGCCCTGCGTCACCCGTTGCCAGAACCGGTCAACGCGCCCGCCTATCTTCTGCCCTGTCTTCGGATTCCGCGCCGCCCGGGCCATCGCCCCATCCTCATCCATTGCACGAAGCAATCGTCCTCATCAGGATACGCAATCGAAGCCGAGCGGTTCGGTCACTCGCTTTTGCCTCGCCTTTGCCTCGCTCTTGCCTCGCTCTTGCCTCGCTTTTGACTCGCTTTTGTCTCGCTTTTGTCTCGCCTTTGGCTCGCCGCTCGCTCGCAGTTCGCTCAGGGCCGCGTTCTGTGCCCTGTACCCTGCACCCTGTGCCCTGCCCTTCACACTTCCTTCACACAACCCTCCTACAGTGTCCCGTGAAGGAGACACCCGTGCCCGAAGATCTCGCCACTCTGGATGAGTTGCAGCAGGAATACAAAGAGGCCGTCGATGAATGGATCGCCACCATCCGTGAGGAAGAAGCGCTCGCCTCCGTCAATCATTCCGTCGCCGAGGTCGACAAATGGGAGAACGCCGGCTTCATCGAGGACGCCGCCCGCAACCGCGCCAAAGCCGCCAAAAAAGCGTACGAGGACGCCCTCCGCGAAAAATTCTTCAACTTCTAGCCAGCGCTGGCCTCCCGCTCGCCTTTTGCTCGCAGTTGGCTCGCTTCCCGCGAATCGTTCTTCGCTAATCGTTCTTCGCTAAACGCTTTTCGCTAAACGCTTTTCGCTAAACGCTTTTCGCTAAACGCTTCTTCGCTAAACGCTTTTCGCTAAACGCTTTTCGCTAATAGCTCTTTGCTAAAAGCCTCTCGCTAAAAGTCTTTCGCTCGTGGCTGTCCCCTGCCTTCTCACTCCGCCGTCGTCGGACCGATCATCGTCCGCACCTGCGATACCCGGTTCGCCGGAAACCCACCCATCTCCGCATGTTTCCGCACTGCTGCCTCATCCGGCGCGATATACACGCAGTAAATCTTGTCGTCGGTCACGAAGCTTTCCAGCCACTGAACCTGCGGCCCCAACTCCCGCAGCACCCCGCATGACTTCTGCGCCACCCCCTGCAACTGCTCCGGCGTCAGCTTGCCCGCCCCCGGAATCTCCCGCTCGATTACAAACTTTGGCATGCGCGCTTCTTCTCCTCGGTAAATTTAACCCGCCGCTTCCCCTGGCACTCCTCAAATCCGGCCGGTCTCATCGAGTCTATGCCGGCAGCCTGCCACCAGCCACCACCTGCCCCACAAATTCGGGATACGCGCAAAGCGCGCCGCCTTTCTATCCGCTATCCGCTGTCCGCTGTCCGCCTTTGTTCCCGCTCCTGATTTTCCTGATCACTGATCACTGGCCGCCGACCACTGAGCTCGGGGTGCCCCACATCCCTGCAGTTGGGGATGTGGGAACGCGCAAAGCGCGCCGCTTTCCTGTCCGCTATCCGCTGTCCGCTGTCCGCCTTTGTTCCCGCTCCTGGTTTTCCTGATCACTGATCACTGGCCGCCGACCACTGAGCTCGGGGTGCCCCACATCCCTGCAGTTGGGGATGTGGGAACGCGCAAAGCGCGCCGCTTTCCTATCCGCTATCCGCTGTCCGCTGTCCGCCTTTGTTCCCGCTCCTGGTTTTCCTGATCACTGATCACTGGCCGCCGACCACTGAGCTCGGGGTGCCCCACATCCCTGCAGTTGGGGATGTGGGAACGCGCAAAGCGCGCCGCTTTCCTATCCGCTATCCGCTGTCCGCTGTCCGCCTTTGTTCCCGCTCCTGGTTTTCCTGATCACTGATCACTGGCCGCCGACCACTGAGCTCGGGGTGCCCCACATCCCTGCAGTTGGGGATGTGGGAACGCGCAAAGCGCGCCGCTTTCCTATCCGCTATCCGCTGTCCGCTGTCCGCCTTTGTTCCCGCTCCTGGTTTTCCTGATCACTGATCACTGGCCGCCGACCACTGAGCTCGGGGTGCCCCACATCCCTGCAGTTGGGGATGTGGGAACGCGCAAAGCGCGCCGCTTTCCTATCCGCTATCCGCTGTCCGCTGTCCGCCTTTGTTCCCGCTCCTGGTTTTCCTGATCACTGATCACTGGCCGCCGACCACTGAGCTCGGGGTGCCCCACATCCCTGCAGTTGGGGATGTGGGAACGCGCAAAGCGCGCCGCTTTCCTATCCGCTATCCGCTATCCGCTGTCCGCCTTTTTCTATCCGGCTCCGAGCCACCGGCTACCGGCTCCCCGCTCCCAGCTCCCAGCTGCCTCACTCCATCCTCAGCACCTGCATCGGATGAATCCCCGCCGCCCGCCGCGCCGGCAAATAACACGCCAGCAACGCCGCCACCATCAGCACAAATCCCACCGATAAAAACGCGACAACATCCAGCGGTCGCACCCCGAACAGCATGCTCTGCATCGCGCGCCCCACAAAGTACGCGCCCACCAGTCCCAGCCCCAGCCCGATCCCCGCCAGAATCACGCCCTCCCGCACCACCAACCCAATCACGCGCCTCGGCGATGCCCCCAGCGCCATCCGCAGCGCAATCTCATGCGACCGCTGCGCTACGCTGAATGCCATCACCCCATAAATCCCCAGCGCCGCCAGGAACAACGCCACCACCGCGAAGGTCCCAAACAGAATCAGCGTGAACTTCTCGCTCGCCATCGTTTCCTCGCGGATCTGATCCAGCGTCTCCGGCTGCGCCAGCGCTATATCCGGATCCACCGAGTGCACCGCCGCCGCGATGCTCCTCTGCATCCCCAGCGGATCCTCGGCCGTCCGCACCCCAAACCCCGCCTGCGGCCACGGAATCTGCCAGAACGGAATCAGCATCTCCGGATTTTCATCCCGCTGATCCGCCGAGTGCACGTTGTGATAGACACCCACAATCTGCCACTCCTGGTACGGCCCCAGGTTCTGCACTCCCGGAATCAGCTGCTCCACAGCAATCCGCGTCCGCAGCGGATCCTTCCCCTTCAGCCACTTCTTCACGAAATCTTCATTCACCACTGCTACCTTCACGCTCGTTGCCGTATCCCCATCGTTCAGTTCGCGCCCCTTCATCAGGTGAATCCCGAACGTCGCAAAATAATCCGGCGTTACCATCCCGAATCCGGTATTGGGCCGCTGCGATGGATCCGAATACGTCGGCCCGCCGTCAATCGTGAACGGCATCCCGAATCCTGCCCCGTACAACGGCATCCCCGTCATCGCCGACGCATGTTCCACCCCGGGCACCGCATCGATCCGCGCCAATATGTCACGGTAATAGGCACTAATCTGCGCCGGATCCTTCGAGCGCTGATCCGGCACCGGCAAAAAGAACGTCAGCACGTGATCCGTCTTCACCCCCAGATCCACCTTCGTCAGATTCCAGAAGCTGTGGATCGCCAGTCCCGCCCCTGCCAGCAGCACCAGCGCCAGCGTGAACTCCCCCACCACCAGCACCCGCCGCACCCTGTGCTTCCCCGCGCTCGTCCCCGTGCGTCCGCCCTCCTTCAGCGCCTCCGCCGGATCTACCCGCGACGCGTACCACGCCGGCACCGACCCCGCCAGCAGTCCCGCCAGCGTCGTCGCCCCCAGCGTGAACAGCAGGATCGGAAGATTCAGCGTCAGCTTCGCCTCCCAGGGCAGCGTGTCATGCGGCATCACCGCAATCAGACCCTGCAGCATTCCATAACCCACGCCCACGCCCAACGCGCCCCCGGCCAGCGCCAGTACCACGCTCTCCGTCAGCAGCTGTCCAAAAATCGTCGACCTCGCCGCCCCCACCGCGCTCCGCACCGCCAGTTCCTTCTGCCGCGTCATGCCCCGCGCCAGCAGCAGATTCGCCACGTTCACGCACGCGATCAGCAGCACGAATCCCACCGCCCCCAGCAGCAGCCACAGCATCTGGATCCGTTCCTTCGGCATAAAGTCGTTCTTCAGCGGCTCCACGTACGAGCCCCACCCCTTATCGCTCTTCGGATACATCTCCGCGATATGCGCCGTCACCGCATTCATGTTTTCCTGTGCCTGCTTGATCGTCACTCCCGGCTTCAGCCGCCCCATCACCAGCAGCCAGTGGAAATCGTGATTCAGCTGCTCCGGCTTGAACACCAGCGGCACCGTCATCTGCGGCTGCCCTTTATCGAAGACCTCCGGCCGCTCCACCCCCACCACCGTGTACGGCTGCCCATCCAGCCGCAGCGTCGTCCCCAGAATGTTCGGGTTCGACCCCAGCTTCACCCACAGCTTGTGCGTCAGGATCACTACATGCTCGTGACCCGCCACTCCCTCCTCCGGCAGAAAATACCGCCCCATCAGCAGCGGCAGGCCCCACATCTTCAGGAAGCCCACGCTCGCCGTCGTCGCCTGCAGATATTCCGGCTGCTCCTTCGTCGCAATGTTGAAGCTCTGTCCGGTCCATGCGCACAAATCCTGAAACGCTGTCGCTTGATTCTTCCAGTCCGTGAAGTCGCCCGCCGCCACGCCGTTGTGAAAGGTCTGAATCTTCGACCACACCATCACCAGTTCGTCCGGCTTCGGATACGGCAGCGGCGCCAGCAGCGTCGCGTAATCCACCGTGAAGATCGCCGTGTTCGCGCCAATCCCCAGCGCCAGCGTCACCAGCACCGTGAACGTCAGGCCAGGATTCCGTCCCAGCATCCTCAAACTGAAGCGAAGATTCTTGAGCAGCGTTTCCATTCCCACTCCCCTGGCGAGACTTGGCTACCGGCCACCACCTACCTTGCGGCCCCGCGACCTGGCTACGGGCTACCGGCTACCGGCTACCGGCTTATGTTACGCACTGTAACAGCCGCCCGTTCCCCACTTCCCCAAAATGTGACGAATTTCCCTCCGCGGAAAAGCGATGGCTGCCCCCGGTTTCGACTTTGAGACCCGGGAAACGCGCGAGAGCGCGCCGCCTTTCTATCCGCTATCCGCTATCCGCTATCCGCTGCTTTTCTGATCACTGTCCCCCGTTCACTTGTCGTGGAAAAAATCCGCCCCCACCTTCGGCTTCTGCGCCGTCCCCGTCACCGCAATCGGCACCACCGCCCCCGCATCCTTCTTCCTGAACAGCGGACTCACCGGTTTCAGCAGCAGCGCCTTCCACCCCGTCACCGCGTGCGACACGCTCCTCTCCAGAGCTACTGTTCCCGTCAGATGAATCCTGTCGTCCAGCAGATTAAATGTCCCGTGCAGATGCGCCTCCGCTCCCGGCATGCTCGCGTGAATATCCGGAAAATACGCCATCCCATGCTCAAACCGCGTCTGCGCTCGAGCTGCCATCGTGATCTGCGGCACATCGCTCGGCCCGCTTCCCTCACCCGCCGGCGCCTTCCGCACCCGTGCGCTGAACGCATCCACCTTCTCCTGCTTGTTCGCGTCCACCAGCCTCATCTTCTCCAGTGCGACATCGCCCTTCAGGTTCAGCTTCTCCAGAAACCTGCCCGGCCCCTCGCCAAATTCCACCGCCGCACGAAAATTCACGTCGCCCTCAACCTGCGGTGGCGCCTCTTCCACCATTTTCAGCAGGTCGTCGACCTCGGCGTCCTTCGCCGCCACCGTCACCGCCACCTTCCTCGGCGACCCCGCCACCGATCCGCTGGCTGTGATCGTGCTGTTCCCGGTCTTCACCTCGGCATTCTCGATCTCCACATCGCCATTCGTTCCGCTCACGGTTACGTGATACGCCGCATCCATCCGCACCACACTTCCCGGCCCAACCCGAAAATCCGGAATCTCCGCTTCACCCCTCACCTCCATGGCCGAAAACATGCCGCCGAATCGCCCGCCCCCCGCTGCGTGGCCCCACATCCCCTGCAGTCCCTGCAAATCTGCGCCGATCAGCGAATACGTTCCCGACATCGGTGTTGTCCCATAGCTGCTCGTCCGAAACGGCCCCAGTTCTCCCGTCGCTGCCACCGTGCCCCGTGGTTCCGATGTCGCCACGCGAGCAGTGAATTCCAGTGGATGTTGGTTCTCCACGTTGTGAATCGCCAGCGCCCTGAACTCGAAGCGCAGCGGCGGCGCTCCTCCATGCCGCAGGAAATCCAGGGTCGTTCCGTCTGCAAGAATGCTTTGGATCCGCAGCTTCGATTCTGAACTGCTGATGACGCCGTTATCGAAATCCATCCGCCGCGCCTTCGTCCCTGGCGGCGCAATCTGCACGTGCAATCCCTCCAGCCGAATCTGATACAGCGTGTGCGGATGGAAGATCAACACCAGCCACTGCCCCGCTACCGTCATCGTTTTCACCGTCGCCAGCGGCGGTATCTGCGTATCCCCGTGCCGATAGAAAGTCACGCCTTCGGCCACGAACCCCGGATGCGGGAAATAAGTCCGGTGATAGCTCTTTACATCCACCCGGCTCTGGAAAACCTGTTGCAGCAGCGGATGCACTTCGCGATAACGAAATGGCCAGAAATAAAACATCAAATCCACGCCCACCAGCACAACCGTCACCACTGCGATGACGACCGCTTCGGTGATGTGCATTCCACGTCTTCGCGGGTTACTACGAGCCGCAGCGTTCATGCTCTACCCTTTCCTGGGCCCACCTTTCCAGATGGCCTCCCCTGTTGCCTGGTTGCACCCAAGCCGCCACCCCCATAACCCGGACCGGCATTCTGATTCCAAACAAATCCGCCGGGGACCGCTGACCGGCCCTTAGCTGACCGCTTTACCAGCCAACCGCTTCTCAGCTACCAGCTTTCCCGTGGCCCGTACCCTGTACCCTGTACCCTGCACCCTGCACCCTGTACCCTATATTTTGAGACCAATGAGACCCACACACCTCCCTGCTCTCCTCCTTGCTTTCCTCCTCCCCACTCCCTTCGCTCTCGCCCGAACCCATGCCGACGCGCAATCCAACTCGCCCACGACGGCGCGTCACGCCGCCGCGCGCGCCAAAGATACCGTCGTCCCTCCACCCCCCAGCGCCTACAACGACCACCCCAAGCTCGCCATCATCCTCGTCATCGATCAGTTCCGCGGCGACTACCTCGACCGCTATCGTGCCGACTTCAAAAATCGCGGCTTCAATCTCTTCCTCCAGCACGGCGCCTACTTCCCTGACTGCTACTACGACTACGCCAACACCAAGACCGCCCCCGGCCACGCCACCATCGGCACCGGCGCCTACACCGACGGCCACGGCATCTCCTCCAACGACTGGTGGGACCTCGCCCGCAATCAGGATCGCCCCGTCACTTCCGTTGAAGATGAACACTACCGCCTCATCGGCGAGCCCGACTCCAGCATTCCCGCCAACCAACCCGGCGCGCCTCCCGGAGCCCCCAAATATCTCACCGGCAGCTCGCCCCGCAATCTGCTCGCCTCCACCGTGGGCGATGAGCTCCGCCTCGCCACCCAGGGCCAGGCCAAAGTCTTCGGCGTTTCGCTGAAAGATCGCGCCGCGATCCTTCCCGCCGGCGCTGCCGCCAACGGCGCTTTCTGGATCGATCCCGCCTCCGGTTCCTTCGTCACCTCATCCTTCTATATGTCGCAGCTGCCTGACTGGGCCACCGCCTTCAACACTAGCGGCGCTATCGCCCAGGCCGAACAGGACGCCAACGCCCCGGCCAACACCAACGAGTTCTACAAGCTCGTGGGCCGCACTCCCGCCGCCAATGCCTACGAAATCAATTTCGCCGAAGCCCTCATCCAGGGCGAACAGCTTGGCCAGCATGACGTCACCGACCTGCTCACCCTCAGCCTCTCCGCCAACGACATCATGGGCCATGCCAAAGGCCCCGACTCCCCCGACGAGCAGCAGATGGTCGACGCGCTCGATACCCAGTTCGACACCTTCTTCACCTGGCTCGACAAAAACATCCCCGGCGGCCTCGGCAATGTCTGGATCGCCCTCACCGCCGACCATGGCATCGCGCCCGTCCCCGCCACCGCCGCCCAGTACGGACTCAACGCCGCCACCCTCGACCTCGGCAAGCTCTCCGCCGCCCTCGACTACGCCATCAATATGAAGTTCTCTCCCGGCGAGAAACTCGATTACATCCTCCCGCACCAGGAATTGCCCTACATCTCGCTCAACCAATCCGAATTCATGAAAGCCGGCATCAACGAGGCCGAAGCCGAAGCCGCCGTCCAGCAACTCCTCCCCGCCGCCGTTGCTTCTCTCACCCCCGCCGCGCCTGAGCCCCCGCCCACCGACGCGCCCCTCGCCACGCCTAATCCCTCCGCCGCGCAGCCCGTGCCCCAGCCCTCTGACACTCGCCTGCCCCCGCGCCCCGTGCTCTTCCGCAGCTACACTCGCGAGCAACTCGCTGATGGCCCCTACCCGCCCACTCCCTGGGGCGAGCTCCTCGCCCATAGCTACTCGCCGAATGGCGGCTGGTACGTCATGATCATCCCCGCCGACTTTCAGATGGAAACCCTCACCAACATCCAGACCACCCACTTCAGCCCGTATTCTTACGACCGCCACGTCCCCCTCGGCTTCTTCGGAGCTCCCTTCGCCCCCGGCATCTATCACGGCCGCGTCGAGCCCACTGACATCGCTGCCACCTTCGCTTCTCTTCTCGGCGTCAATCAGCCCTCCGCTTCCGTCGGACATATCCTCACCCAGGCCCTCAAACCAGCCGCCGACATCACGTATCCGAAACCCCCACCACCACCCCGCGCGCATCGCGCCCCAACCACCACCCACCACCCCGCCACCACAGCCGCTCCGACCCCGAAAGCCACCCACCCATGAAGACCGTTTGTCATCCTGAGCGGAAATTGTTCTGTCATCCTGAGCGAAGCGAAGGACCTTATGGTTGCCGGCTGCCCCGGGTCTCGCATCTGAGACCCGGGAGTCGCGCAAAGCGCGCCGCTTGCCTGGCCGCTGTCCGCGATCCGCTGTCCGCTGCTTTCCTGATCACGGATCACTGTTCCCTGTTCAGTGCGCCGGGTGCCCCACGTCCCTGCGGTTGGGGACGTGGGTATCGTGCGAAGCGCGACGCTTTCCTGGCCGCTATCCGCCATCCGCTGTCCGCTGTTTTTCTGGCCGCTATCCGCTATCCGCTATCCCCTGTTTTTCTATTCCCTGTTCCCTATTCCCTGGTCCCTGCGCAGCCGGGTGCCCCACGTCCCAGCGGTTGGGGACGTGGGTATCGTGCGAAGCGCGACGCTTTCCTGGCCGCTATCCGCCATCCGCTGTCCGCTGTTTTTCTGGCCGCTATCCGCTATCCGCTATCCGCTGTTTTTCTATTCCCTGTTCCCTATTCCCTGGTCCCTGCGCAGCCGGGTGCCCCACGTCCCAGCGGTTGGGGACGTGGGTATCGTGCGAAGCGCGACGCTTTCCTGGCCGCTATCCGCTATCCGCTATCCGCTTTTCCGACCACCGCACCCGGTGCCCGGTGCCCGGCTCCCGGTGCCCTGGTCCCTGCGCAGCTCCTTCGGAGCTGCGCATGAAACCGAACATGCGCGTCCCCCTCTGCGGCCTCGATCTGGTCAACCCCGTCATCGCCGCCAGCGGCACCTTCGGCTACGGTGTCGAGTTCGAGGAGATCGTCAACCTCCGCCGCATCGGCGGCCTCGTCACCAAAGGCATTTCCGCCGAGCCCATGGCCGGCAACCAATCCCCGCGCCTCATTGAAACCGCCGCAGGCATGATCAACGCCATCGGCCTGCAAAATGTCGGCGTCGAGAAATTCCTCGCCGACAAGCTCCCTCCCCTGCGCGCCTATCCCTCCTGCGCCGTCATCGTCAACGTCTTCGGCTACGCCATCAACGACTACCTCGCTGTCATCGATCGTCTCAACGACGCGGAAGGCATCGCCGCCTACGAGATCAACGCCTCCTGCCCCAACACCAAAAACGGAGGCATCGCGTTCGGCTCCGACGTCGACATGCTCTTCGATCTCGTCTCCCGGGCCAAATCCCGCTCCCGCCGCCCGGTCATCGTCAAGCTTTCCCCCAACGTCACCTCCATCGCCCTCATGGCCAGCTCTGCGCAGAACGCCGGCGCCGACGCCGTCTCTCTCGTCAACACTTTCCTCGCGCTCCCCATCGACGTCGAAACCCGCCGCTCCCGTCTCGCGAACATCACCGGCGGCCTCTCCGGTCCGGCCATCAAACCCATCGCCGTGCGCATGGTCTGGGAAGCGGCCAAAGCCGTCACCATCCCCGTCATCGGACTCGGCGGCATCGTCACTCCCGAAGACGCGGTCGAATTTCTCCTCGCCGGAGCCACTGCCGTCCAGGTCGGCACCGCCAGCTACGCCGATCCCCGCGCCACCGAACGCCTCGCCCAGGGACTCGAGCAGTGGTGCGCCCGCCATCACGTAGCCCGCGTCGCCGATCTCATCGGCGCGCTGGACACCACTCTCCCCAATACCCAGGCCTAGCTGCTCGCTTTTCGCTCGCTTTTCGCTCGTTTCTCGCTCGGTTTTCACTCGCCTTTCGCTGACTAACTAACCTGCTTTGTTCTGAACGCCGAACGCTGTACGCTGAACGCTGACCATGGGCTTTCTCGTTCATCTCATCTTCACCTGGTGGGGGCTCCTCCTCGAAGCCCTGGCCATTCTCCACTTCATTCGCCGCCGTCCCGACACATACTGGCTCTTCGTCATCATCTTCCTCGGCCCCCTCGGCGCCGTCATCTATCTCCTCATTGAAGCGGCTCCCGACCTCAGCTTTCTCGGCCGCCAGTCTGCCCGCGGATTCTCCCGCCGCAAGCGCATCCGCGAGCTCGAAGCCCTCGTCCAGGTCAACACCGCCGTCGGCAATCTCGAGGAACTCGGCGACGCCTACATGGACGAAGGCCGTCTTCCCCAGGCCCGCGCCGCTTTTGACAAAGCCATCGCCGGCGGATCCTCCACCCTCGACCCCTTCTACCGCCGCGGAGCCTGCGCCGTCCTCATGGGCGAAGCCGCTCCCGCCATCCCCGACCTCGAACACGTCGTCGCCAAAGAACCCGACTACGATTTCCGTCGCGCCCAGGGACTCCTGGCCCACGCCTACGCCCTCACCGGCCAGAAGGAAAAAGCCGAAGCCCTCTTCCGCGAAGCCACCGTGACCTCCACCATGTCCGAAACCTATCTCAACTTCGCCGAGCTCCTCGCTTCCGAAGGACGCAACGCCGAAGCCCGCTCCTGGGCCCGCAAAATTCTCGAAAAATCCCCCGCCATGCCCGCCTACCTCCGCCGCCGCGAACGCCCCTGGTTCCGCAAAGCCCGCAAATTCCTCAACCGCGTCCCAGCCTGATCTCCGCTCCCTGCATTGCGCTTTCCTGTCCGCCTTCCGTCTTTCGGGCTGTGTGCTTTTCCTATCCCCTATCCGCTGTCCGCCTTCCGCCTTTCGGGCTGTGTCCTTTTCCTATCCCCTATCCGCTGTCCGCTATCCGCTTTTCCAGATCACCGTCCACTGTTCACTGACCACTGATCACTGTCCCCTGTTCCCTGTACCCTGCCCCCTGTACCCTGTCCCCATGCCCCGGCCTCTCCTCATCCTCACTCTCCTCCTCACCGCCATCCCCGCGCGTCCCCAAAATTCCTCCGCGTCCCAATCCCTCGCCGGCACCCAGTCCATCGGCGACATAGTCAACGCGACCGACGCCGCCGCCCATCACTCCATGCACGCTCGCGGACTCACACCTACCCCCGCGCCCCAGCCCCTCCATATCCTCTATATGCACGGCATCAACCAGGTCGGCGCCGGCGACTCCACCCAGCTCCGCAAAGCCATCTGCCGCTACCTCCACGCATGCACCGTCACTCCCCTCGGCCGCCTCTACGCCGAAGGCCCCTTCGCCGTCCACGCTCCCCCTCCCAACTTCGCGTACATGCAGCAGCCCATCTGGTCCACGCCCGACGACTGGAGCGCATCCGCCCCCTTCATCGACCGCTATCAAATCTCCGGCAACGGCCACATCCCCATCGTGCTCGAAGAAATCAACTGGTGGCCCATCGTTTATCCCATCAAGTGCCGCAGCCTCGTCACCCAGGATGCCCAACTCACCGGCCCCGCCAAACTCCAGCTCAATATCTGCGCCGCCGCTCCCAACGGCACTCAGCCCGATCCCAACCACCCCGGCCGCTATCTGCAATTTCAGTGGATCCCTGCCTCCGAAGCCGCTGACCTGGCGCACATCCCTCGCCACGCCAACTACGCCAATCGCGACCTCAAGAGCAATCTCATGGACTGGGGTTTCGCCGACGCGGTCCTCGCTCTCGGTCCCACCCAGCAGATCCTCTACGCTGGCATTCGCGAGCTGCTCATCCAGTCTCTCCAGGCCGCCGGCGTCGACCTCTCCACCGCCAACCCCCAGGACTCCGGCCCCGAATACTTCTTCATCACCCACTCACTCGGCAGTTATCTCGCCCTGGCCACGCTCGATTCGGACTGGCTCGGCGCCACGGGTGCCCAGCTCCCCCAGTTCGCCGAAAGCAACCAGCAAACGCGCGCCGCCAACTACTTCTCCGCGCACACCGCGGGATTCTATTTCCTCGCCAACCAGATTGAGCTTCTCGAGCTCGCCCGCGTCGCCCCTCCCGATCCGCAGTCCACAGCACCGTGCCCCGTCGACTCCTCATCGACAGACGCCGCCGCACCAGGCACCCCTGTCACGACGCCCCCAGCATCAACGCCCACCCAATCCGGACCACCCGCGACCGCATCCATCTCCCACTGGCAATGCCAGCGCGCAATCTACCTCCAGCAGCGCTCCACAGCTTCCCCCAAACCGCAGATCATTGCATGGAGCGATCCCAACGACCTGCTCTCCTGGTACGTCCCCGCCATCGCCGGCGTGCACGTCGTCAATCTCTCCGTCCGCAACGCCGCGTTCCGCATCCCGCCCTTCCTCGTCTCCCCCACCGGAGCCCACGCCAACTACGCCCAGAACCGCACCATCCTCCGCACCATCTTCAAGCCCGCTTCCTGATTCACTCACCTCGGTGTCATCCTGACGCTTCGCATCGCGAAGCGGAAGGATCTGCGGTTGCTTTTGCTTTTTCTGAACGCTTTCCGCTCTCCGCTTTTTCCCTATCCGCTGTCCGCTATCCGCTATCCGCTGTCCGCTCCCTATCCGCTGTCCGCTGTCCGCTATCCGCTGCTCTTCTGATCACTGTTCACTGTTCACTGATCACTGTGCCGAACCACCCTCCAGCTCCTCGAAAGTAAGATTCAGAATCGGATACTCCCTCCAGTCCCTGTAGTCGAAGTGCCACCACTCCGATTCATACACCGTGAACCCTTCCGCCTCCATCGCCCGCCGCAGCAAATCGCGATGCCACCGCTCCAGCGACGTTCCCCCCGGATAGAACGGATACGACCGCTCCGACATCTCGTCGTAGCCGCCCGTCATCCGCACCGGCTCCCCGGTCTTCAGCTCGAACAGCGTCAGATCCACCGCGCACCCCCGATTGTGCCGTGACCCCTGCGCCGGATCGGCCACAAAGATTCTCTTCTCCACCGGAGTCCCTTCCCAAAACATCTTCGTCACATACCACGGCCGATAAGAATCATGAATCAGCAATCCATAGCCCAGCTTATGCAGCTCCTGCGACGCGCGCGCCACCGCCTCGGCCGCTGGACGCTGCATGTACGCCCGCGCCTCTAAATAAAGCGGCGACCCAAGAAAATTCCGATCCGTGGCGTAGCGAATATCGAGTTTGATCGACGGATCGAGCTTGTTCAGCTCCACCAAATCCGGCTTACGAAAATTCCCCGCCTCCACGGGAGGCTTGCTCGCCAGTGCCTCCCTCCGCAACTCGGCCACCGGCTTGAGCGGCGTGATATGGAACACCTGCCCAGGAGCATCGAAGGGCCGCCTCCGATAAACAACGTCCCCGACCCGCACTCCCGTGACGGCATGCGTCGCGTCCCGCTCAAACGTGACGGTTGCCGCGCCATGCGGCCCGCTCGCGGGCAGCTGAAACACATCCGCCGACACTGGACGCAGCGCCTCATAGTCAAACCACCCCGCCAGAATCTTCAGCTCACCGCCGTCTTCCAGCACATAAAACTTCCCCAGGTCCCATCCATATTCCCCAATCAACTCCGCCCACTCTGGCTTGACCGCTGCGGGCGCAGGCCCGAGCGGCCGAGCATCGTTCCCACCAAACAGCAGGCCCTTCCCGCCAGCGACGATCGACCCCGGTGCATCCTGAGCCGCGGGCCCGCTCTGCCCGTGAACGAGCGTCGCAAACAAAGCGAGCGCCCCAAAAACAGTCATCAAGGTTTTGCGTAACCAGAAATGTCTCATTCATCCGCCTTCTAATCGTCAGGATTATGCAGGCCGACGCACTCTCCCATCCAGAACGACTCCCTTCACAAAAAAGGAAGCGATTACCGTTCGGGAGGCCGCTTACTTTGGGATTGCGTCAACATCGCCAGAGCCTTCTCGATCGACACTTTCAAAGGCGGCAGTTCCTTCGTCACCGAATCCCAAACCAGCCGGTCGTCGATCCGGTGATAGGCGTGTCGCAACAAATCGCCCATGCCTCGAAACCCCTTCCAGTCATGGCCGGGGCAAAGAGCCTCCGCCCTCGCGCCCAGAGCCTTGGCGGCTTCGCTCAAAGTCAGAATCTGCCGCTCGACGGCCGACTTGGTCTTCTCGTCGCTGCTATAGGCCTCGAAATCCATCCCTGCCGTGAACTGTTCGATCAGAGCGATCGACTCCAGCACGTCCCGGAATCGCATCGCATCGTCCCTAAAAGGCAAGCACTGCCTCTTCCATCGCCCTCGAGCGAACCGGCTCCCGCATCCACTCCGCCGCCGACAGATCGACCCTCACATTCAGAAGCTCGCTAAGCCGGCTCTGCAAACTACCAACGCTCACCAGCGTCTGCCGCTTCAATGGATCGAATTCCACCAGAAGATCGACGTCCGATTCCGCGGAGCTCTCCTCGCGCGCAGTCGAACCGAAGACGCGAACGTGCATCAGCCCCGCCGCCCTCAGCTCCGGCGCATGCTCCCGCAGCTTCGCGATGACGATCTTCCTGTCCATACCGTGATTCTGGCACATCCCCCACCCGCCCTCAATACCGCGTCTGATCCTTCGCCTCTGATCCGCAGAGCAATTGAAGCCAGTCTTCCCTAACAGAACCCTGCAGAGACAATTCACTTCTTGACCGCCAGCTTATACTCCTTCTCGCGCGTGCTGATCTTAAAGAAAGCGGTTAGCAGTGCGTTCAATTCCGTGGGGTCAGGGCTCAGCCGATCGTTCTTGAGCGCCGCCCTGGGCTCCTGTACATCAGCGGCAAACCTTGCGACGCTGCCGCCACGCCCCTTCCCGCGAATTAAGAACCCCGCGTCGATCAACTCGTCCCGGACTCCCCAGTATTTGTCGCCGAGCTTTGTCCTCCGAATCAAGTTCGTATTGCCAATAAATTCACCGTCAGGCGGCACCAGCTTCAGGAGAGCTTTCGCCGCAGCAGAAATACCGGGCGGTCCGGATTGTATCGATTACCGGGAGCCCAGGGTGGGAAACTTGCATAGCTGCATCAACAGCAGCATCGAATGCGCACAAACTGGGGTTCGGCCGCATGAGCGAGCCACCTCGTAGGCGCCGCCTCAGCGTAGACTGATCGACGAGAGAGATCATGCCAGCGATAAACGACACCACCCGGTTCGTCTTTAGTGAAATGGACAAGACGATCCTCGACAACGTTACTCGGGACGAGTTGGCACGGATCGATGCTGCAGCAAAGGAATTGAAGACCATCCCCGACGCCGCAAAGAAGCGGAATCAGGATGCGATCCATCGAAGCTACAGATAAAAACCCTGCAGGGGCAGGGCCCCCCACCCCATCGTTGGCCTTTGTATCAGGGCACGACTTCAGTCGTGCCAAAAAAGTCGGCGCGCAGCGCCCTCCCTGGTTCGGTCGCCCGCGGGCGCCCGCAAAGCGGGCTCCCTCGTGTGACCGAACCCCCCGCTTCCCCCCCAAATTTCCCAAAATCCCCCCAAACCCCCAAATGTGGAAAATTTGTCAAGAGGGACCCCCAAAATCCAAAGTAACAACCCCTCATAACATGCCACTTACACCGCAATACCCTCAAAGTATTTTGGCGGTCTTTCTATCCCAATCTGCTATTCTGAACTTATAGAGTAGAAAAAGAAAAAAGCTCCGCTCCGGCGGAGCTTTTTCTTTTAGCGGGCGGTTCGAGGGGCTTGCCGACAGCGGCAAGCCCCTCTCTTTTTCCCCTCCCGGCTCCCCGCTGCTCCTCGAAAGGATCACCATGTCTGAACCCAACCCTGCCTCTCCCGAACCATCCCCCACCCCCGCAACCGGCCGCCACATCCAGCACGGTTGCCGCAACCTCACCACTCGCGGCGTCATGTGCCGTCAGGCCGCCCTCACCGGACAGGATTTCTGCGTCGCTCACCGCGAGCGCTGCCTCAGCCTCCCCACCCCCGGCCACATCACCGTTCCCCTGCTCGAAGACCACGGCTCCATCCAGCTCATGCTCTCCAAAATCCTTCACAGCGTCCTCAACAACCAGCTCGCCGGCGCCCTCGCCAGCAAAGCTGCTTATTGCTGTCAGGTCGCCGCTAACACCCTTCCGCGCCCCGTCGCCCCCCGCCTCAAAGCCGGCGAAACCCCAGCCGAACCCCAGGCCGTCACCGAGGTTTTCACCGACGAAGCCGGCAACCTCATCGGTCCCCTCGAGGATTACCACGATCCCGCCGCTGCCGCCTTTGAGCCCCAGTGGTCCTGGTCCAAATACCTCTACGAAAAAGAATGCGAGGAACTCGGCATTCCCACGCCCACCTCCGCCGCCGATTTCCCCGCCTCCGGTTGGCTCTCTGAAGAGGAGAGGCAGTACGACCCGGCTCGCCTCGTCCGCGGTTACACCGCGCACATCCGCGCCATCAGGGAGCGCGATTTCTTCATCCGCAAAGAAGAGTCAGCCGCCGCCCTCGCCGACGGTCTTCCCGATCCCCACGCCGCCCTCAAACGCAACAATCCCCGCTGCGCCTCCGGCACCCTGCGTTGCGGCGGACCCCTCGCCTTCTCTGCCTGCCCTGACTGCCGGCTCAAACGCCGCCCCGCCCCGTCCCCATCCGGCGAACCCAGCGCCGCCGACGCTCCGTCCCCCGCATCCGAGCTCGCCGAACTAAACGCCGCCGCCGACTCCGAGCAGTGTTCCGATCACTGTTCACTGTCCACTGATCCCTGCCAGCGCTGCTCTGAGCCCGGCGCCCAGTTCCCGGTGCCCTCTCCTCAAGTTGTCGAATTAGTAAACCAGCCTGCCCCTCTGATTCCAAACGACAAAAAACTCGTCCCCCAGGGGGGTACCCCCCATCCCCAAAACAAAAATACCCAAAAAACCCGCCCAACCCGCTCCGAACCGCTTCCACTCCTCACTCTCGATCAGCGCTCCGCCCGCTACTACGCAAGCGCCGCGGAACCTGCTCCGAGCGAGGTCGCCTCAAGCGACCGAGCCGAACGGGCGTCAGCTAAGTCGAACGCCCACCTGTACCCCGTAACCTGTCCCCTGCAACCTGTACCCTGCACCCTGTACCCTGCACCCTGCACCCTGTCCCCTGCTATCTCTTCTCCCCCGCAGCAAACTCCGTCCACGGTCCCGCCTTCATGTCGCGCAGAATCGGCGCCTCCCAGGAATACTCCGGGTGAGCGGCGAGAAACGGCTTCGCGAGGAAGTCTTCGCCGCACGGGTGCCCTGCGTGCGCAACCATCGTCATCTTCTCGGCAAGGTCGCTCGAAGTGACCTTCCCCTGCACCGCGCCAAACGGATTGTACGGACCCATGTCCCACTGCGGCACGCCTTCCTTCGCTGTGTCCACATGCCCGCACAGGGTCCGCTGGTCGGCGTTCTGCTTGTGAGTGAAGACGTCTTCGTGGTCGGCGAGAAACTTCTCGGCGAGCTCGACGTCGATTTGCCCCTTGCTGGCTTTCATCTCCTCCTCCCAGCGCGCATGACGAGCATTCGCCGAAGCAGAAAGGTCGTTCGCATTCCAGCCGTCGGTCTCATCCTTAATCAGGGAAGCGTCCCGGGGGAAGTTGGAGCTCACGTAGTAGCCGTCTTTACTGCGCCACATGGGAGTGTGCTTCAGTCCGAGCTCGAGGTAGGCTATCTCGCCGGTCTTGCGATCGCCGATCAGCCAGTCGTTGGCGTAGCCGCCGTTGTCGCCTTCGATCATCGTGGCGGCGTAGTCGTCGATGGAGTTGGCGTATTGCAATGCTTTGCGGGAGCGCACGAATTCCGGGATCCCGTCGGGGTTCCAGCCTTCAAACCGGCTGATGGTGGTTTCCGTGATCATGATGCCGGCGTCGTTGAGGCCAAAGTCGTCGTTGGAGGTGATCATGCCGGGCACGCCGTCCTGCAGAATGCGATGGCCGTGCGTCGGCTTAACGTCGAACATGATGGTCCACCGCGACCCTTCGGCGTACGACGACCAGTTATTGTGAGCGATCACAATCTTGCCGTCTTTGGTGTAGCTGCCCGTTGCGATAAAAGCCGAGCAGTTACCCGGAGCGTGGATGCTCGGAGCATTGAGAGCGTGGGTCTTCTTGTCGAGCCAGGGAACGTAGTACTCGGCCAACTCCATCGTGCCGTTGAGCGCAACAATGTCCCAGACGTCGATCTTCATGCCCCTGGCCTGGGCTCCTTCGGCAATGCCTTTGAGCTCGGCCTGGTATTCGGCATCGATGTGCGGCCAGAACATTTTCTGCGACGCCTCACGAAAGAATTGCCAGTCTCGCCTGGTCATGTGGATGTCTTCGACCTTATAGACGTGCAGAGCATCGGCAATCTGCGGGCCGAGGAGGTAGCCGTGCTGGAAGCCGATCTGTTCCGGCGTGCCTTCAAGGTGAACGTAGGTCCACCCGCCGCGATGAAAAGTGTACGCGCCCGCCAAACGAGGATCTTTCGAGTCTGGAGCGGCATCGGTGGTGCGGGATTTCGGAGCGGCGAAAACGGGCAGGGTGAGAATCAGAACCGCGGCGGTTACAAATGCACGGATGGGAAGACGCATGGGTTGGGCCTCTCCACAGGAATAGGAGAACGATACAACAAGGGCCGGGATTGCACGGTGCGGGGGGTGCGAGTGGTATGTCGCCTGGACGACCCCTTGCTAACCGAGGGGAGATCGGGATATGATCCCTCGGTAACCGGGAGGAGCGCATGAGCAAGCCCACCGATCTGGTCCAGGGAACGCTGGACCTGCTGATTTTGAAAATCCTGGACCTGCAGCCGATGCACGGTTGGGCTCTGGGCCAAAGACTGAAGCAGGTTTCCGGAGAGGTTCTCCAGGTCAGTGAAGGATCGCTGTATCCAGCGCTGCACAAGCTGGAGCAGCAGGGATGGATTCGCGCCGAGTGGAAACCGAGCGAAAACAATCGGCGCGCAAAGTTCTACTCGCTGACGGCGATCGGACGCCGCCATCTGGCCCGCGAGGCCGCAAACTGGGATCGGCTGTCGACGGCCATCTCCGGTGTGGTTCGGCTGACGGAGGCATGAGCGATGCGACTCGACGACTGGCTCTATACGATTCCACTGCGGCTGCGCTCGCTGTTCCGTCGAGAGACCGTGGACCAGGAACTGGACGAAGAATTACGGAATCACGTCGAGCGCGAGACCGAGGACAATGTGGCGCGCGGCATGAGCCCGAGTGAGGCTCGCCGGGCTGCGCTGATTGCACTCGGCGGCCTCGAGCAGAGAAAGCAGCAGTGCCGCGAGACGCGCGGAGTGCACTGGATCCACGATCTGGGGCAGGATCTGCTGTACGGTTTGCGGAAGATGCGGCGGGATCCGGGGTTCACGATTGCGGCGCTGCTGATCGTGGCCCTGGGCATCGGAGCCAACACAGCGGTTTTCAGCGCCGATCATGCCCTGCTGTTTCGCACCTTGCCGTATAAGGATGCGGGACGGCTGGTGGAGCTATTTCAGAGGAGCCTCACCGATGCTCCCGTCGATACGGAGCCGGTTGCGCCGGGGAATTATTTCGACTTGCAGGCGAACGGCGGCCCGTTCGAAGCCATGGCGGCGTGGCGGGAGACGAGTTTGAATCTGAGCGGCGGCGAGAATGCGGAACGCGTGCGAGCCGCCAGTATTTCCACCAATCTGTTTTCCGTGTTGGGCATCGAGCCGATGATGGGCCGGGATTTTCGGGCTGGAGAGAACACGACGGCCATTTTGAGCTACGGGCTCTGGCAGCGGCGATTTTACCGAGACCCAAATATTGTCGGAAAAACGATCCGCGCGAACGACCAGACTTACACCGTAACCGGTGTGATGCCGAAGGGCTTCCGGTTTCCGATTGGATGGGTGCCGACCGACGTGCAGGTCTGGACGCCGCTGCTTCTCAGCCCCGCAGAGCGAACGAGCCGCAAAGACATCAGCCTCGATGTGGTTGGCCGTCTCCGGCCAGGCGTAGCGCTGGCCCAGGCACAGGCCAGCCTTGCAGCGGTCGCCGCGCAACTGGCGCGGACTTACCCCGAAACCAACAAAGACTGGGGCGTGAACCTGATGCCGCTGGCCGACCGGGGAGTGCGCGCCTATCGCGGGCTGTTCACCCTGCTTTCGCTTGCAGTGGCGCTGGTGCTGCTCATCGCCTGCGCGAACGTGGCGAATCTGCTGCTGGCGCGCGGCATGGAGCGGCAGAAGGAGCTGACGGTCCGCGCCGCGCTGGGCGCACGGCGGGGCCGTTTGGTGCGGCAGCTGATGACTGAGGGCATTTTGCTTTCGTTTTTAGGGGGTCTGCTGGGAATTGGGTTGGGTTTCCTGGGAACGCGCGCCCTGGCCTCCCTGGCGCCAGTCGCGGACTTGCCCGACCTGCAACATCTCACCGTGCGTGCGCCGGTGTTGCTCCTGTCCCTGGGGTTATCGATCGCAACCGGGGTGCTGTTCAGCATGCTTCCGGCAATCACGCTGTCGCGCACTCGGTTGCATGGAACGTTGCAGGAGACCGGCCGCGCGAACACCGGAACGGTGCGCGGCCATCGGCTCAAAGCAGCGCTGGTGACGGGAGAAGTGGCGCTGACCCTGGCGCTGCTGCTGTGCGCGGGCGATATTCTGAATAGTTTTTTCTCCTATATGCGCATCGATCCTGGCTTCGACGTGCAGAATGTGCTGACCATGCGGCTGTCGCTGCCCAGGCAGAAATACAAAAGTCCGCAACAGTGGGCGGGGTTCTTCAATCGGGCGGTGGAAGAGGTGAAAACCATTCCAGGCGTGACCGCGGCCGCAGCCGGAAGCGGCGCGCCGATGGAGGGAGCGGGTTCAGTTTTGCGCTTTCACATTGGCGGAGGGCACGCGCGCGCGACATTCGACGAGGGCAACATGACGGAGTATTTCCGCATGAGCCCGGATTATTTTCACACCGCGGGCATGCGCCTCCTGCACGGCCGCAGTCTGCTGCCATCGGACACGCAGAAGGCACCGGCGGTTGCCGTCATCAATGAGACCCTCGCCCGGACGCAATTTGGCGACGCTGATCCGATCGGCAAGAGGATTTTTCTGGATGGCGACGTGAACGAGTCGGCCGCGGCGATCACCACAGGCCCGCCGCTGGAAATCGTCGGTGTAGTCCGCGATACGAAGGAGTACGGACTGTTTCAGATCACGCCGCAGATGATCTACGTTCCGATGGCGCAGGACCCGGAGCCGGCGATGTCGCTGGTGATCAAATCCACCACCGACCCGGGGAGCCTTGCGGCGGAGATTCGCAGCAAGGTGGCGAAGCTCGATCCGGATCAGCCGGTCTATAACGTTCGCAGCCTGAAAGAAATTTTCCGCAACGAGCATGCGTTCTTCCGCTTCAACACGCTGCTGCTGGCCGTGTTTGCGGGAATGGCCCTGGTGCTCTCGCTGATCGGAATCTATGCCGTGATGGCCTACGCGGTGAGCCAGCGCGCCCGGGAGTTTGGGATCCGGATGGCGCTGGGCTCGCCGCGGGGGAGGATTGTGGGATTGGTGCTCCGGCAGGGAGTGTGGATGGGGCTGATCGGGATCGCGTGCGGGCTGGCGCTCTCGTGGCCGGCAACAAAGCTGCTGGCGCGGGCGCTGAACGAGTCAATGTTTCTGAAGCTCGTGCATATCGGCCCGGTGCTGTTTCCCGCCTTGTGCGCGGGGATGGTGCTGACCATGCTGCTGGCCTGCGTGCTGCCGGCCCGGCACGCCACCCGGGCTGACCCGCTGGACGCGCTGCGCTCGGAGTGACGGCGGATGGATGGGGACGGAGTTCCCTGCCCAATTCCGTTTTGCGTTTAGATTTGGTCGATCCGGACGTTGCCGTCGCTGGTGCGAATGGAAAGCGGCGTGCCTCCGCCATTGAGCTTGCCGTGCAGTTCGTGGCCTTCGCCTCCGCTCGATTGGTAGTGATCGAGGGTCAGCGGAAGGGCGCAATCCACATGACCATCGCTCGAGTGCACGTTGAGGTCGGCGGCAAAGTTCGTGGGCAGGTGAATCGCCACCGATCCGTCGGAGGTCTGGATCGTCGAGGCTTCGGTGAGCTTCGTTCCTGGGCGCAGGCTCACGTCGAGCCTGCCGTCGCTGGTGTGCAGGGCGATAGCGTGGAAGAGGCCGTCGACGCTGAGGCTGCCGTCGCTGATGCGCGCGTCGATCGCGCCCGAGGCGTCAGTGACGGTGACGTGGCCGTCACCGGACTTGATGTGCAGGTCGCCGGAGAGGTGATCGAGGGTGAGGTTGCCGTCGCCGCTGGTCAGGCCCAACTGGCCCTGGAGCCCGGTCATCGTCACGTTGCCGTCGGAGGTTTTAGCCTCGAGCGTGAGCTGGGCCGGGGTTTCGACGGTGATGCGCGACTGCTCCCGATGCCACGTGATGTGCACGCCGATGTGCGGCAGTTCCTTGAAGGAGAAGTGAACCTCGTCGCCGCTTTGGCCTTCTTCGAGGCGATAGTCGCTCATCTTTTGCCCGACCAGCTCGATGTGAATGCGGACCTCGTGGCAATCGCAGGGACGAAAGTCGACGCTGGCATCGGAGGTTTCGAAGTTGAGCGTGGGCTTGCCGGTGACCGGATACGACTTCGACCAGGAGTGATCGGCATCCTGCGCAAGAACGGTGCAGGCGGAAAGCAGCGCCAGCGCGGCCGCTGCCAGGGCAGTCTTCCTCTTCATGGGAAGAGGATACGGCGGGGAGCCGGCAAAGGTTCCGGGGAATTTTTGGGAGCGCATGGTGCCTGGATCCTCGACCAACCGAAAGTAGGTAGGGCCTCCCCCCTTTGGTTCGGGCCGGATTACCCATCGGAGCCATTGAGAGTTGGGCCGACTGGCCTCAGGATTCGTGCATGCGCGTCAACCTGAGCACTCGGCCGTCCGATACCTCCGCCACCCGGGCAGGAGCCATTCCGTTAACCCTGACCATCCGCCCGTCGTGCGGGTTGCCCGGCGACTACGAGTGCCCGATGGACAGCGCGGCGCTGCTGCGCCTGCTGCGCCAACAGACGGACTTGCCGGGGTATGTGCTGGAGAGTTTTGAAGCGAAGCTGCGCGCCCCGAATGCACGCCTGCTGGGGGTGGAGTTGAGTGAGACGGTCCTGACGGACATTGGGTATTTTATCGACTAAAGGTATTTTTGGGCCTCTTCACCTCCAATGCAAAACGGGCTTCCCTTGTGGGGAAGCCCGCTCTTTTTGCGGGGGCGCGGGTACAACAGAGGACGGATTGCCGGGAGGTGCGGGGAAAGAAGTCTACTGGAGGACGAGGAGATGACGGCGGTATTGGGCGCCAGCCAGATGGCTCAGAGCCTGGTCGAGCGTAACGAGGACGCAGTTCTCCTCCACCGCGAGTCCGAGGAGGTAGGCATCGGTGATTTGCTGGTGCCCGAAGAGGCGGCCCTGGAATGGGGCGGCAAGGGTGGCCCAGGGGACGGTAATGGGCCAATAGCGATAACCAGGCTGGGCGGCAAGACGCGTGAGCATCTCGGTGACTTCTTCGATGGAGCGGGATCCGGTCTTCGGCCGCATCGAGACGCGCAGAAATCCGGCTTCGGTAAACGCACACAGACCCCAGTCATGCCTGCCCCTTGAGCGGAACCACTTCATGACGATCGGGTGGTGTACGTGATCCTCATCGGCAAGGGCGACCAAAACATTCACATCGAGGAGGAATCTGGGTCTACTCACGGTCGTCTTCCTGCGCTTCCTTCACCATCTCAGAAGTGAGGAGCCGCCCGCGGGAACGAAAAACGGGGAAGCCATCACGTGTGGTCCGGATGGCGGAAGACGAAGAGTGGGGCGGAGTTTGTGCCTTGCGGATTAGTTCTCCGAGGGCGGCGCCGAGGGTAATTCCGCGCGCATTCGCGTAAATCGATGCCAGCTCGTGTATGTCGTCATCAAGTGTAATGCTGGTTCTCATAGCTTGAGATTACACCATTTTGTTATTTGATGCATTTCACGAACAATGAAGCGGGAGGGCATGATTCGTGCGGACGAAAGGCCTCGATCGGTGGGGATCCAAAGCCAAAACAAAACGGGCTTCGTTTTTCGACGAAGCCCGCTGGTTTTGCGCCGTCAGGCGCGATTCGCTGAACGCTGAGTTTAGTACATGCCTTCCATGCCGCCGCCGTGGCCGCCGCCTGCCGGGGCTGCGGACCTGGGTTCCGGAATTTCGGATACCATGGCTTCGGTGGTGAGCATGAGGCCGGCGATCGACGCGGCGTTTTGCAGCGCCGTGCGAGTCACCTTGGTTGGGTCGATAACGCCCGCCTTCACCAGGTCTTCGAAGGTGTTGGTCTGGGCGTTGTAGCCGAAGTGGGGGTCCTTGCTTTCGAGAATCTTGCCCACAACGACCGCGCCTTCTTCGCCGGCGTTGCCGACGATCTGACGAAGAGGCTCTTCGAGCGCGCGACGAACGATCGTGGCGCCGATCTTCTCATCGCCCTGCAGGACCTTGATGAGGTCTTCGACGTCCTTCTCACAACGGACCAGCGCCACGCCGCCGCCGGGGACAATGCCTTCCTCGACTGCTGCGCGGGTCGCGTGCATGGCATCCTCGACGCGAGCCTTCTTCTCCTTCATCTCGGTCTCGGTAGCCGCACCGACCTTGATGACTGCGACGCCGCCGACCAGCTTGGCGAGGCGCTCCTGGAGCTTCTCGCGGTCGTAGTCGGAAGTGGTCTTGTCGATCTGGTTGCGGAGTTCCTTCACGCGGCCTTCGATGGCCTTGTGCTCGCCGCGGCCTTCGACGATGGTGGTGTTGTCTTTGTCGATGGTGACGCGCTTGGCCTTGCCCAGGTCCTCGAGCTTGATGTTCTCCAGCTTGATGCCGAGGTCTTCGGTGACAGCTTTGCCGCCGGTGAGGATGGCGATGTCGCCGAGCATGGCCTTGCGGCGATCGCCGAAGCCGGGCGCCTTGACGGCGGCGACGTTGAGCGTGCCACGCAGCTTGTTGACGACGAGGGTGGCGAGGGCTTCGCCGTCGACGTCCTCAGCCACGATGACGAGCGGCTTGCCGTTGCGGGCAACCTGCTCGAGCAGGGGGAGAAGATCCTTCATGGAGCTGATCTTCTTTTCGTAGATCAGGATGTAGGGCTCTTCGAGGACGACTTCCATGCGGTCAGGATCGGTGACGAAGTAGGGGCTGAGGTAGCCGCGGTCGAACTGCATGCCTTCGACGACTTCGAGCTGGGTTTCCAGAGTCTTCGACTCTTCAACGGTGATGACGCCGTCTTTGCCGACTTTCTTCATGGCCTCGGCAATGATGTTGCCGATGGTGTGATCGGAGTTGGCGGAGATGGTGCCGACCTGCGCGATCATGTCGCCGGTGACGGGCTTGGAGAACTTCGCCAGCGCTCCACCGGTGACGGTGCCGTCTTCGGCACGCTTGCCGACGACCGCTTCAACCGCCTTGTTGATGCCGCGCTGCAGGGCCATGGGATTCGCGCCGGCAGCAACGGTCTTGACGCCTTCGCGATAGATGGCCTGAGCGAGGACGGTGGCAGTGGTGGTGCCGTCGCCAGCGACGTCACTGGTTTTCGACGCCACTTCGCGGACCATCTGGGCGCCCATGTTTTCGAGGGCGTCTTTGAGCTCGATCTCTTTGGCTACGGTGACGCCGTCTTTGGTGATGGTGGGCGAACCGAATTTCTTTTCGATGACGACGTTGCGGCCTTTGGGACCGAGGGTCACTTTGACCGCATCGGCGAGGATATTCACGCCGCGCAGAATCGCCTGGCGGGAATCTTCTCCATGCAGAATTTGCTTTGCCATTTTGCTGATCTCCTTCAGATCTTGTGTGGGACTTTTTCAATCCCATGTCTCAAAATCGAGACATGGGGCACCCATTTATTTCTTGAGGATGCCGAGGACTTCTTCTTCGCGCATGATGAGGAACTCTTCCCCGTCAATGCGAATCTCGGTGCCGGAATATTTGCCGAAGAGGATGCGGTCGCCCTTCTTGACGTCGAGGGGGAAGACTTTGCCTTCGTCGTTGGATTTGCCCTTGCCGACGGAGATGACTTCGCCTTCCTGGGGCTTTTCCTTGGCGGTGTCGGGGATGATGATGCCGCCGCGCATGGTCTCGTTCTCCTCGATCCGGCGGACCAGGATGCGATCGTGCAGCGGAGTAAACGTGGTGGTCGCTGATGCAGTTGCAGTAGCAGTAGCAGTAGGCATTGCGATGCTTCTCCTTCAGAGTTTCCTGGAGCGCGCGCGCTCCGCGTGGTGTAGCCCGCGGGATTCATCTCGCGGAAGTGAACAACTGTTGAGGCCGAACCTGATTCGGGTGGGGGCGACCGCCGGACGGCTTCGGTCCGGAACAGCAAGGCACCTTTTGGGTGCAAATGCCGTCGGTTAGCACTTTCGCCCTATGACTGCCAGCGTACCCGCTCGGTGCTGTGAATGTCAAGGGGAAGGGTTGAAAAGTGAGTGAAAGTGACTCAGATAATTGGAGAGGCGGGGGTGAGGCGAGCGAAAGGCGAGCGATAAAGCGTTTAGCTTGAGACTTTTAGCATGAAACGTTTAGCAAGAGGCGTTTAGCTAAGGACGTTTAACAAAAGCGGCTGGCAAGGGCGTTTAGCGGTGAGCCTGGCACCTCGTTATGGGCAGGTGGGTGGCTGGAGAGGTGGAAGGTGGCTGGCTCTGCGCTGGCGTATGCTGGCGTCAGCGCGCCCCTGCCCTGGAATCAGCGACGGCCCGACACGCGCCTGCATCCGACACTCGGCCATCGTTTCGCAGAAAAAAAGGAGCTGCACATGCCAGTGATTCACGCCATCCGCACAGGCCTGGTGAAGGTGAGAAGCGCGCAGAGGGAGGCGCGCAGCAGCGGGCTCTCCCGGACGACGGATATGTTGTTCGACAACGAGTGGACCGAGTGGCTGCCGATTTACGCCTGGGCCATCGAGCATGACGAAGGCGTGATCGTGGTCGATACGGGAGAAACATCTCGCGTCCACGAGCGCGGATATCATCCCGCGTGGCATCCGTTTTATCGACGGGCGTCGCGGTTTTCCGTGCATCCGGATGAGGAGATCGGCCCGCAGCTTCGCGCGCTGGGCATCGGGGCACGCGACGTGCGGCAGGTGGTGCTCACGCATCTTCATACCGATCATGCGGGAGGGCTGGTTCACCTGACGGGCAGCAGGATGTGGGTCGCAAAAGAGGAATTACACAGGGCGAGCGGGATGGGGGGCCGGATCCAGGGCTACCTGCCGAATCGCTGGCCAAAGTTCTGGGAGCCGGAATTCATTCGCTTCGAGGATCGACCGGAGGGGCCGTTCCAGCAGAGCATGCCCCTTACCACGCGCGGCGATGTGTTGATCGTCCCCACGCCGGGACATACACCTCATCATGTATCGGTGCTGGTCTGCGGTTCGCCATCGTACTTTCTTGCTGGAGATACGAGCTATAACCAGGGGCTGCTGCTCGCGGGCAAGGTGGACGGAGTCAGTCCCGATGAGGCTGTTTCGAGGGGGACGATGGCGAAGATTGTGGCCCTGGCACAGGAGCGGCCGCTGGTCTATCTGCCGTCGCACGATCCTGAGAGCGAAGAAAGACTCCTGCATCAGTCCGTCATCCCTGGCGCGAGAGGCGCGATGGATGCCAGTGACGTTGCGATCGCAGCGCATGGCTGAGCCCGCTATTGCGCAGGGAGCGGGCTGACCGGATTCATGCCGAGGGCCTGGACATAGGTTGGGTTCACGCGGGTGTGGGTGAACTGAATCTTCGTCAGCAAGTCGGCAAAGGCGGCGTCGATGTCACCTTGCGGAGGCCGCGCGGCGATGCGCTTTTCGGCATTGCCGGTTCCGGTGGGAAGTTTCGCGAGGGCGATGATTTCATCCCAGTGGACGGGGCGGTCGAAGGTGGCGACGCAGGGCGTTGCGTCCATCCTTTTATAGGTCCAGAAGGCCCAGCCGACGTGGTTCTCTTCGAGGGTTTTGCGGAAGGCCTCGACCCAGGCATCTTTGTTCTCGCCGGATTCGCCGAGCCAAATGGGCACGTGATACTGATGGCGAAAATCGAGATACTCCTGGATGACGCTGGTGTCGGTCTTGTCGGTCCAGTATTTGTGGAGCGTGTACATCACGTTGGGATCGCCGGGAGGGCCGAAGACTTTGAAGTTGGTATCCCACTGCGCGCCGCCGAGGATGAGGACGTGGTTGCGATCGACGGAGCGGATGCCGCGGGCGATCTTCCAGTAGACGGGCTCGAGCTCGCGATTGAAAACGCGCAGCTGCGGGAAGTGCGGGATGGGCTCGTTGAGCAGATCGTAGCCGAGCACGGTGGGATTGTTGTGGTAGTGCTGGGCGATGCGATGCCAGATGGCGACGGTTTCTTCCTGAGCCTCGGGGCTTGAGTAGAGCCAGGGATAGCCGTAGCTGTCGTCGATGTTGGTGCCGGTCTGGCCGCCGGGGGCGCAGTGCATGTCGAGGATGACGTAGATGCCGTCCTTCTTCGCCCAGTCGACGAGCTGATCGACGAGCTTGAAACCTTCGGCGTCGTCGCTCGAGAAGAACTTATAGTGGAGCGGGACGCGGACGGAGTTGAAGCCCATGGCCTTGATGCGATCCAGATCGGCTTCGGTGATGTAGTTGGCGCGCCACTGCCGCCAGAATTCGTCGGCCTTTTCGGGACCGAGCAGCTCTTTGGTGAGGTCTTCGATTTCGCGCGGGGATTGCGGGCCGCCGTCGAAGTGGAACATGTAGCCTTCGACCTCGAACCAGTTGCCGAGGTTGATGCCGCGGAGCAGGAGCGGCTGGTCATCGCCATCGAAAAGCTGCTCGGAGTGGGTGTGCACGAAGCCGTGCTTCGGGATTTGGGCGATGAGGGCGGGAGTGGAGATCAGGAGGAGGAAAAGAAAGAGGAGAGCGGCGCGGGGAGCGGAATTTTTCACGAGGAGAATGCTACTCCAGGGCGGCGCGAGCGTCCTTTTGCAGAACGCTCGCAGCAAAGAGGCGAAACGGGCCGTCAGGTCGTCTCGCGGGTTTCGGTGGGGGGTGGGGGGAAGCCGCCGCAGCGCGCCTGCCAGCTCTGGCGGAATTTCTCGCGCTCCTCGGGAGTCATCGCTTCCCACTTCTCGCGCTTGCGCTGGCGCCATCCGGAACCTTGCTTGCCGCCGTGGCTGAGGCCTCCGAAGAGGAGCCGGCAAAGGACCAGCAGTCCCATCGCCTGCCAGAAGGTGATGTGTCGCCATCCGAAGAGCATCGGCGTGAGCCAGTTCCACAGCAGCTTGGTGACTTCGCCGAAGAGCGCGATAAACGCCGCGAGGGCGAGCGGGCCCACGACAAAGATCCACTTGTTTCTTTTGACCCAGGAGTTATCCATACCGTTCCTCATTTCCTCATGAACTCGTCGTGAACACTCTGCAAGCGGGCGCGCAGATGGAGCACCGCGTAACGCTTGCGGGAGAGCAGGGTGTTGATCTTGATACCGGTTTCCGCCGACAGCTCCTTAAAGCTGCGCCCTTCGAGCTCATGGGCGACAAAGACGGCGCGCTGATCGGCGGGCAGCTCAGCGAGCGCCGCCTCCAGCTCCTCCAGCAGCACGCGGCGGAAGTACAACGCATCCGGCCCGGCATCGGGCGAGGGCAACAGGTCTTCGAAGACGAGCATCTCGCCGTCTTCGTCTTCGCCGGCAGCGCCGGAGAAAGTCTGCGGGCGTTTGCGGCGGAAGAAATCCGTGATGCCGTTGCGCGCGACGGTAAAAAGCCAGCCGGTCAGAGTGTCGATGGGCATCAGCAGGCGATTGGCCTGGACCAGCTTGAAGAAAACCTCCTGGAGCAGGTCTTCGACGTCGGCTTCGTTGGGAACCCGGCGGCGGATGAAATTGCGCAGCCGGGACCCTTGCTCCGCAATGACCTCCGAGATTTGGCGGTCCTGCTCGGTCATCGTGGTCATGGCTAGCACGGGTCACGCGTCCACTGCTGTAGACGATGGGCAGCCGGAAATATTGTAGAGAGGGCGCAGGGAAAGGCGGGCCGGGCTTCTTTAGTGATGGCGAAAGAAATAGGCGCTGGGTCCTCTGGTTCCGCTGCGCGAGGCGGGAACCAGAGGATCGTGAGGGTGCAGCGAAGGCTTATTGCTGGACGAAGGCCAGTTCGATGGTGAGTTTGACGTCGTCGCCGAGCATGGCCACCGGCATTCCGGCGCCGACGCCGAAATCTTCGCGGTGAATCGTAGTGGTGGCGGAGAAACCCATTTGCGTTTTCTTGTTCTGGCCGGTCACGGGACCGGTGGGACCTTCGACGTCGAGGACGACCGGTTTGGTGACGCCTTTAATGGTGAGATTGCCGGCGATCTGCAGGCCGGAGCCGCCCTTGGTGACGCTGGTGCTGGCGAAGGTGGCTTTGGGGTTGCTGGCCACATCGAAGAAGCGCGCGCCCTTGAGGTCGTTGTCGCGGTTGGGAACGCCGGTGTCAACGCCGGTGACATCGATGGTGGCGTTGACGGTGGATTTGGTGACGTCGTTGGCGTCGTAGTTGAGGGTGGCATCGACCGTGCCGAAGCGGCCGTGTACCTTCGAGACCGTCATATGCAGGATGGAGAAATCGACTTCGCTGTGAGCGGGGTCAGTTTTCCAGGTGGTGCCCTGGGCCATAGCAAGAGGCGCGGCGAGAACGAGAAGAGCGGAAGCGAAACGGGCAAGCTTCATGCGGAATCCTTTCCTGTGGCCCTGGGGAAGCGGGCCTCTACAGCATAGAGAACAAACCGCAATCTGGAAAATCCGGGGCCGGCAGTAGCCCGGCAGTAACGCGGGCGAGGTGACGCGGAGGCATGCCCGCCGGGTGATTTACGGGGTAAGGAAGTGGGCGCACACTCGGTCATGGAACCCCAGGCGACAAACCACGACGGCGCTGCGCCGATGCAGGCGAGTAGCCGGCCCACCTTCCTTATGTGCCCGCCCCGGCATTATGAGGTGAACTACGTCATCAATCCATGGATGGCCGGGAATGTCCACCGGTCGTCGCGGCAACAGGCGACACAGCAATGGGAAGAGCTGCGAAGTGCGCTGCGGGAGTTCGCCCAGGTGGAACTGGTGGAACCGCAGCCGGGATCGCCGGACATGGTGTTTACGGCGAATGCGGGACTGGTGCGGCACGGGATTGTGGCGCTGGCCAGCTTTCAGCATAAGGAGCGGCAGGGTGAGGAGCCGCATTTCCGGCGTTGGTTCAGCGAATCGGGATTCGCGGTGCGCGATATTTCGCGGATGACGCCGTTTGAGGGCGAGGGCGACGCGCTGTTTGAGGCGGATGGTTCGCGCTTGTGGGCAGGACACGGGCTGAGGACGCGCGAGTCGAGCCACAAGCAGCTGACGGATCTGTGGGGCGTAGAGGTGGTTTCGCTGAAGCTGGTGGATCCGCGGTTTTATCACCTGGACACTTGTTTTTGTCCGCTGTCGAACGGGGATGTGATGTATTTTCCGGGCGCGTTCGACTCCGTGTCGATTGGAAAGATTGAAATGCACTACGCCAAATCGAAGCGGATCTGCGTGTCGGAAGAGGATGCGCTGCTGTTTGCCTGCAACGCGGTCAACGTGGCGAAAACGATCCTGCTGAACGAAGTCAGCGCGGAGCTCTGCGCGCGGCTGGAGGCGCGGGGATTCGAGATTATCCAGGTGGAGCTGACGGAGTTTTTGAAAGCGGGGGGCGCGGCGAAGTGCTTGGTGCTGCGGCTGGATAATTGAAGCCTGTAGCCGGTAGGCAGTAGCGGGTAGCTAAAAGCGAGTGAGAGGCGAGCTGGAGACCAGCGCAACGCGAGCGCTGGGATGAGTGCACTGAGGCTGCCAGGCCTTGGTTCGGCGTATAAAGGACCCGGAAGGGTCTCCATGCAACGAAGAGAATTTCTGGCTGGCGCGGTGAGCGCGTCGGTGATGGGCGCGGTCGGCGGCGTCGATGGGCTTGGTGCGGAGACGGCCGGCGGAGCTGCGGGCGCAAAGTCCGAAACGGCGGCTGGTGAGGCTGCTTCGCGTTTGCGGCCGATGGCGGTGGGGCTGATTATTCAGCCGGCGAGCGGGGCGGAGGCGGCGTTTGCTAAGGTGCACGACCTGGGCATGACGAACTGCTTCCTGTCACTCGATGGGTATCTGGGAAAATTCACGCCGGCGCTGGCGCAGGAGCTGGGTGGGCTGCTGGAGAAATATGGCTTGGTGGCCACAGCAGCGGAAGTGGTGCGTCCGGAACCGCTGGTATGGGATTTTCTGCATGGGCCGTCGACCATTGGGTTGGTGCCGCGGGCGACGCGGGAGGCGCGGATGGACGCGCTGAAGCAGACGTCGGATTTTGCGGCGCTGCTGAAGATCGATCGCGTGCAGACGCACTGCGGGTTTATTCCTGAGGATCCTGCAGACGCTCTGTATGAAGAAACGGTGGTGGCGATTCGCGCAGTGGCGCAGCATTGCGCGGGCAACGGGCAGATGTTCCTGATGGAGACGGGGCAGGAGACGCCGACGACGATGGCGCGCGCGATCAAAGATGTGGATCAGGCGAATCTGGGCGTGGGGCTGGACACGGCGAACCTGATTCTGTACGGCAAGGCGAATCCGGTGGACGCGGTGGATATTATTGGGCCGCATGTGCGGAGTGTTCATGCAAAGGATGGGCGATGGCCGACTGATCCGATGAAGCTGGGCGAAGAAGTGCTGATTGGGACGGGGCTGGTGGATTTTGAGAAGGTGTTCACGAAGCTGCATCGGCTGGGGTACACGGGCGCGGTGACGATTGAGCGGGAGACGTCGGGACCACAGCAACTTGCGGATGTGCGGGAGGAGAAGATTTATTTGGAGAGGATTTTGGCGCGGGTGGAACATAGCGGATAGCGGATAGCGGATAGCGGATAGCGAGCGAGAAGCGAGATAAAAGCGAGTGAACTGCGCGCGAGGAGCTATCAGCGAAAGACTGTTAGCGAGAAGCTATTAGCGAAGGGCGAGCGAGAAACGAGCAAGAGGCGAGCGAACAGGGAGCGAGAAGCAAAAAGCGAGAAGCGAGACAATGGATCGGAGACATTTCATTGGCGGGACGGCAGCTTCAGGGGTCATGCTTTTGAAGGCGCGGACGGCGTTTGGGTATGAGGCCAACTCAGCGGTGCGGCTGGGGCTGCTGGGGTGCGGGAGCCGGGGGACCTCGGTGGCGACTTCGTTTGCGAAGAACACGCCGGCGCGGGTGGTGGCGTTGGCGGATTTGTTTCCCGATCAACTGGCGGCCGCGAAGTCGCATTTTGATGACGTGAATGCGACGCTGGGGGTTCCGGGCATCGATCCGAACCTCATGTTTCGCGGGCATCGGGCGTTCGAGGAGCTGGCTGCGTCGCCGGCGATCGATGCGGTGCAGATTTCGACGCCGCCGTGGTTCCATGTGCCGCATCTGGACGCGGTCATTGCAGCGGGCAAACATGCTTATTGCGAGAAACCGATGGGCGTGGATGTGGCGCAGGCGAAACAGGCGCTGGAGATTGGGAAGCGCGCGGAGGGCAAGGTCAGCCTCGACGTGGGATTTCAGGTGCGCAGCGCGCCGCCGATTGCGGAGGTGGTGCGGCGGATTCACGCGGGGGATCTGGGGAAGCTGGTCTGCATCGAGGCGCATTACAACGCGCCAAACGCGGTGAGCCACAGCGGGACAGGCTGGTCAGCGGATGAATTCCGGCTGCGCAACTGGCTGTGGGATCGCGTGCTCTCGGGCGACATTCTGGTGGAGCAGAACATTCACGTCATCGATTTGTGCAACTGGATCATCGGGAGCCATCCGGTAAAGGCGACAGCAACGGGCGGACGCAACGCGGTCACGCATCAAGGGGATACGTGGGACAACTACCAGGTGATCTATACGTATCCTGGCGATGTGCACGTGAGTTTTTCGTCGACGCAGTGGGGGTCGAACGGATTTTTCGACGTGACGGAGCGGGTGTTCGGGGAAAAAGGGATTGCGGAGGCGCCGTATTCGGGGCCGGTGCGGATTATCGGGGAGAACGCCTGGACCTGGAGTGAGGGCGGCGGCGCTGCCGCAGGGTCGGGGGCGGCGTTTGCGGCGAACGGCGCGTTCAGCGACAACCTGGAGTTTGCGGATCGGGAGAAGGATCGCAGCTTTATCGAGAGCATCACGTCGGGAAAGTTCCACAACCAGGCGGAAGCCGGAGTGGAGACGGCGCTGAGCACGATGCTGGGGCGGATGGCAGGCCAGCGCGGGCGTGAGGTGACGTGGGAGGAGCAGCTCCGGCACGGGGAGCGGTACGAGATGAATATTGATATGCGGCAGTTTGGGTGAAGAGCAGCGGATAGCGGATAGCGGATTAAGAGACGGCGTGCGGTGGAGCAAGAGCAACCGCAGATCCTCGGCTTCGCGCCTTCGGCGCTCTTCTCTCGGGATGAAAATCGGGATGGGTGGAAGAGATTCCTATTGACACATATATATCTTGATTGATATATAGTGTGATCATGACCGAGGCTCAGGCGCAATCTCAGGTTCAATCTCTTATTCCTCTGAAAACACAGTGGTTCCACATCATGCTGTCGCTGGCTGGCGGAGAGCAGCATGGCTACGGGATCATGCAGGAGGTCCTGCAGCGGACGACCGGGAAGGTTCGGCTGTGGCCGGCGACGCTCTACGGATCGATTAAAAAGATGATCGAGGTGGAGCTGATCGAGGAGTCGAACGAGCGGCCGGCGCCGGAGGAAGATGACGCGCGGCGGCGGTATTACCGGCTGACGGAACTGGGCCGGCGGGTGCTCGACGCGGAGTGCGAGCGCCTTCAGGAGTTGGTTCGAGCAATTCAAACAAAACGCGCGATGGTGACGGAATGACGAACGTATGGCGTCGAGTGTACCGGCGGCTGGCGGAAGCCTTCCCGCACGAATTCAAACTGGCGTATGGCGACGAGATGCTGCAGGCCGGTGAGGACGCCATTGATGAAGTGGCGAAGCGGCACGGTGCGCTGGGGCTGATGCGGCTGATCGCGGACCTGGTGATGCGGCTGCCGGTGGAATATCTGAATGAAATGCGGCGCGATCTGCCGTATGCGGTGCGGGCGCTGGTGAAATCGCCGGGATACGCGGTGGTCGGGATTGTTTCGATGGGGTTGGGGATCGGGCTGACGACGAACGTGTACACGCAGCAGTGGGTGCTGATGACGCGGCCGCTGGCGGGGGTGGCGAGCCCGAAGCAGTTGGTGACGGCGGAGACGCCAGCGTCGTATCCGTACATCGAGCAGTATCGAGAGCAGAAGGAGCTGTTTGCGGGCGTGGCGGCGGTAGAGAATCTCGTGCAATTCAACGTGGGACTGCCGGGGCAGAGCGGGAAGCCGGAGCGCGTCTACGGCCAGCTGGTGTCGCCGGATTATTTTTCGGTGCTGGGGATGGAAGCGCAGCGCGGACGGCTGCTGAACGCGGATCTGGACAAGACGGGCGGAATGCCGGCGGTGGTGATCAGCGACCGTTTCTGGCGGAGCCGGATGAACGCCGATCCGGATGCAATTGGGCAAACGGTGAAGCTGAACGGGCAGAACGCGACGATTGTGGGGGTGACGCCGAGGAAGTTCGATGGAGCGCTGAGTCCGAATCCGTCGGAGGTGTTTGTGCCGATCACGGTGCCGGCGACGCTGGCTCCGGAGTTGGGGAACGATGTGCTGCACCAGCGCACCGCGAAGGATTTCCAGATGCTGATGCGGCTTGCGCCAGGGATCACGATCGATACGGCGGAAGCGGCGCTGGATGGGATTACGCGACGGCTGGATAAGGACGATCCGCTGGCGCCCCCGCAGGCGAGCAAGGCGAAGCGGGTGGTGCTGATGGGAGCGGGGACGCTGGCGCAGATTCCGCGCGACCTGCGGCCGAAGGTGCTCGGGTTTTTCGTAGCGCTGATGGCGATTGTGACAGCGATTGCGTGCCTGAATCTGGCGACCATGGCGCTGGCGCGGGGCGCGGGACGGCGCAAAGAGCTGGCGATTCGGCTGGGCGTAGGCGCGAGCCGCTCCCGGCTGGTGCGGCAGATGGTGACGGAGGGAATATTGCTGTCGCTGCTGGGCGGCGCAGCCGGGCTGGCGCTGGCCTGGGGTTTGACCGCAATGACCACACACACGGCATTGCCGACGGGGTCGCCGCTGGCTCCCGACCGGGTGGTGGACTGGCATGTGGCGCTGTTCGCGTTTGTGCTGGCGGTGGCATGCGGGATCGGATTCAGCATTCTGCCCGCGATGCAGGCGACCAGGACGGATGTGGCGCCGGCGCTGAAAGAGGGCGCGGCGGCGCAGTTGTCGGGGCATCGGCGGTTCGGACTGCGCAACCTGGCGATGGGCGCGCAGGTATCGGGATCGCTGCTGTTGTTGCTGGTGACGGGATTTCTGGTGCTGGGACTGATGCGGGGGAACAGCGTTCAGACGAATTTCGATGCGAAGACGATGGCGTTTCTCTTCGTCGATCCGGTGCGCGATGGGTATACGCCGGAAAAAGCGCAGGCATTCTTTGAGCAGCTGCCGGATCGGCTGCGGGGTGCGCCCGCGGTGAGCAGCTTTGCCCTGGCGGCGCAGCCTCCGTATTTGCCGGGCGACGATGACGATTTTCAGCTAACGGTCGTGGATGCGAAGGCGGCTACGCCGGTGCAGAAAGGCGTGGTGAAAGCGACGGTGGGCGCAGGGTATTTTGCCGTGCTGCGGGAGCCGGTGCTCACCGGGCGGGAATTCGAAGAGCAGGACGGGCGCGTGGATGTGGACGCGGCTGTCACCATACCGCTGGTGCTCAACGAGAAGGCCGCTCATGCGCTGTTCGGCAAAGACAATGCGGTCGGGAAACATTTGCGGGGCGAGCGCAGGATTTACGAAGTGGTGGGGGTGGTGCCGAGCATGAAAGACGCGTCGGGCATGACCCAGGGCATCGCGTATCTTCCCCTGACGCGGAGCGATTTCGCGCGGCCGCCGGGGGGAGGGATCACGATTATCGCGCGCGGGCACGCGGCGGCGGATGCGATCGGCGGGGTGCGCAGCGTGGTGGCATCGATGGATCCGAATCTGACGCTGTTCAACGTGCAGACGCTGAACGAGTATCTGGTGCGGATCCGGGAAGCGATGCGGTCGGCGCTACGGACGTTTGGCAGCATTGGCCTGTTCGGGCTGATTTTGTCGGCGGTAGGACTGGCTGGCGTGACGGGATATTCGGTAGCCCAGCGGCGGAAAGAGATTGGGATTCGGATGGCGCTGGGCGCGCGCAGGTCGCAGGTGCTGGGGCTGGTGCTGCGCGAGGGCGCGGTGCTGATTGGCGCGGGCACGGTGATTGGATTTCTGGGCGCGGTGGGGCTGGCCAAGGCGATGTCGGCGATCACCAGCGAATTTGCCGACGCGTTTACGGTGGGGACGAACGATCCGCGGCTGCTGATCGGAGCGCCGTTGCTGCTGGCGGGGCTGGCACTGCTGGCGTGTTACATCCCAGCGCGAGGAGCGACGGCGATCGACCCGCTGCAGGCGCTGCGGCAGGATTAAGTTGGAGCCGATGTTGACTGGCTTGATGCTCGCCCCGGTTGGGGGATAGCTGGTTTGCGTGGTCCCAGGCAGAATCACAAATGGAACCTGCAAGAGGGTTCTCTTGACTAACGCCATTACCGTTTGGCCTCCGGGGGGAAAGCCGGAGGCCATTTCTCTTTTTGTGCGCAGCCTGGGAGCCTGTAGCCTGTAGCCGGTAGCCTGTAGGCGGTCAGCCAAAAAGCGAGACGCCGCATGAACAATCAATGCAAAAAGCCGTCGGGATGGCTGGGGCGATGGATGCTGCGCAACATGAATGCGCGGCATTCCAGGCTGACGGACTGGGGTCTGGGTCACATTTCTGTCGGAGCGCGCGAGACGATTCTCGATGTGGGGTGTGGCGGCGGAAGGACGGTGAGCAAGCTGGCTGCGATGGCGCACGCGGGGAAGGTCTATGGGGTCGACCATTCCGAGGAGAGCGTTGCGACGTCCAGAAAAACAAATGCAGGACCGATGGACGATGGGCGGGTGGAGATCATGCAGGGGTCGGTCTCGCAGTTGCCGTTTCCGGACGGCATGTTCGATCGGGTTACCGCTGTCGAGACACATTTCTTCTGGCCGAATCTGCCCCACGACGTGCGCGAAGTTTGGCGCGTACTGAAGCCGGGCGGCACGGCAATCGTGATTGCAGAGATTTACAAGGGCGCCACCACGGCGGTGAGCAAGCTGGCGGAGAAATATTCGTCTAAATCGGGCATGAAGCTGCTGACGGTGGACGAACATCGGGAGCTGCTGGAGAATGCCGGCTTCCGCGATGTTCGAGTCACTGTGGAGGCGAGTAAAGGTTGGATCTGCGCTACCGGCCAGAAGCCGTGAGACCGACCGATTTGCTGTGTGCGAGAGGGGCCCGCGCTGCCGATCGCCGCGCGGGCCTTTCCTTCGATACCTACTTGTTGGGCTGGAAGAGCGCAAGACGAACGTGCCACTCGACAGACTGGCCGGGATGCAGCGTGACCATGCCGGTATTCATGCTGCCCCACTCCTTGCCAAAGGGGTCGGCGAAGTTGAACTGCTCCTCGATAGCGGCGAATTGTTTCGTCGGTGGCGCGTAGACCTGGATGGTGCGAATCTCCGGCGAGAGGCCGAGGATGTGGACGCCGTAGTTGCTCGCCGGATCGGCAAGCGTGACGTCGACAGCGCCGTTGGTGCGCTGCAGCTTTGACCAGTTGTCGTCGAGGTAGATGTCGTCGAGCGCTTTGCCCTGGGCCGCGCTGAAGTCGTACTTGGTGCCCTTGACGGGCTGGAGGTCGCCGGTCGGGAAGACGTCGCCGTAGTTGTTGATGGCGGCCACCTGCTGCGCCGGGACGTGGAGAAGCGCCTGCTTGCGGTCGCCACTGGGCACGGCGAAATACGGATGCCAGCCGATGGCCATGGGCTCATCGTCCTTGCCGACGTTTTTCGCGGTGATGACGGCGTCGACGGCGGGGCCGGTAAGGGTGATGGCGAAGCTGAGGTCGGTCTGCGAGAGCCAGTGACCACCGAAGTCGCCGGCGTGGATGGTGCCAGTGAGGGTCTGGCCGTCGGGGACGGGCTGGGTTTGAACATCCTGCGTCTGCGAGGCCAGGATCAGGCCGTGCATCGCGTGCTTGTCCTTGGTGGGGTCGTTGCTGTTGTGCCAGTTGGCGGGCAGAGTGATGGTCTTGCCATGCCATTTGGTGGTGATGGTTGTGCCGTCAGCAGACACGGGACCGATGATGCGGTTGGGATACGGGACGAGGAAGGCGCCGCCGAAACTAAAGCTGGCGTTGCCGTTCTGATCGTCAGGACCACCGCTGAGTTTCGCGGCCGCTTCTTCGAGGGTGGGCGAGGCGAGGACCGGAATCTCACCTTTGCCGGGGACGTTGGCGGTGATCTGGAAGACGTTCATGCCGCGGCCGGGAAGAACCGTGACGGAGAGGAACTCCATTTGCTGGCCATTGCTGGTAGCGGGGCGGGTGAGCTTAACGACAGGCTCGCCACCGATTTGCGGGATGGGCGGCTGTGCGGGCTGCGCTTCGGGCGCGGGCTGGGCCTGGTGGCTGCAGCCGGAGAGAGTGGCGAAGAGGGCCAAAGCGAGGGGCGCGGCAACGAGAGTCTTTCGAATCGACATGGAATTGGTCTCCGAGAAAACCGGGTTAGTAAACGCTTTCTGAAGCGCCCCCATTCTACGCCTGGGACCGCGGGCTCGCGGCTTCTACAATCGCGTTGTGGCTGCGATCACGGAGCGCGTTTTGAGTGGGTCCGCGCTGGAAGTGCTGAACCAGCGCGTGGTGGCGTGCGAGCGCTGCGCGCGGCTGCGGGAGCACTGCACGACGGTCGCGGAACAGAAGCGGCGCGCGTATCTGGACTGGGAATACTGGGGCAAACCGGTGCCGTCGTTTGGCGATCCGCGGGCGCGGGTGTTGTTTGTGGGTCTGGCGCCAGGCGCGCACGGATCGAACCGCACCGGACGGCCTTTTACCGGCGACGGATCGGGGGATTTTCTGTATCCTCTGCTCCACCGGGCAGGATTCGCGTCGCAGGCGTCGTCGAAGCATCGGGAAGACGGCATGATTCTGAAAGACGCTTGGATCACCGCGGTGGTGCGCTGCGCTCCGCCAGGGAACAAGCCGCTGCCGGAGGAGATTGCGAACTGCGCGCCGTTTCTCGACGAGGAAATTGCGGCGCTCGATGATTTGCGCGTGATTGTCTGCCTGGGAAAGATTGGTTTCGATGGGGTGGTGGCCCACCTGATGCGGACGGGGCAGATCGCGCGGCGCGGAGAGTTGGTTTTCGGGCACGGCGTGGAATACCGGATTCCAGGCGATCGGTGGTTGTTGGCGAGCTATCATCCGTCGCTGCAAAACACGAACACGGGCAAGCTGACTCGGGCGATGATGCTGCGCGTTTTTCGAAGGGCGCGGCAACTCGCGGGGTTGCCTGCAACTTCCTAGCGAAGCTCGTACATCCACGCGCGGCCCAGCCCGCATCCAGAGCTAAAGCCAGGGAGCGAAGCAGACTCCTGCGCGAGAGGAAACCATGATTACAATTCTGATCATTATTTTGATTCTGATGCTGATTGGAGCTTTTCCCAGCTGGCCGCACAGCCGCAACTGGGGTTATTACCCGAGCGGAGGACTGGGCCTGATCCTGCTCATCATTGTGGTGCTGCTGTTACTCAGAGTGATCTGACGCGGGTGCGTCGGCGGGAGGCGTGAGGGTTCAGTGAGTGGAGCGGGAGACCGGGATCGAACCGGCGACATTCAGCTTGGGAAGCTGACGTTCTGCCACTGAACTACTCCCGCCCTGCCGGGACCCTGCAACAGGGTCGATGGACAGCAGCTGCGCATCCGTGCGGCTGAAAACACGCGCCTGAAAAAAGTATCGCCCCCGCGAAGAAAAATGGCAATCCGCCCTGCGCGCCCGGACATCTGTTCTTATGGTTGGGTATGGCGTTTTGCCTGTCGCGCGGATTCGTTTTTCCGGCCGGGTGCTCGCCGCTATTTCAATCCTGGAGCGGAATGAATGGCACCTGTTCTGTCCGACGCATTGGTATTCTTCGGCGCCACGGGCGATCTGGCGTACAAGCAGATTTTTCCAGCGCTGCAGGGCCTGATCCGCGACGAAGGCTTCGCTCTGCCCATCATCGGCGTAGCGAAGGCTGGATGGAATCTGGATCAGCTGAAGGCGCGCGCGAAAGACAGCCTGGAAAAGCATGGCGGCATCGATCAACCGGCATTCGAAAAACTGATGGGCCTGCTGCGCTACGTCGACGGCGATTATAACGACCTGAACACGTTTACGCGGCTGCGCCAGGAGCTGGGACAAGCGCAGCATCCGCTGCATTACCTGGCGATTCCCCCGAGCCTGTTCGCCGTGGTCGCGGAGAACCTTGCGAAGTCAGGCTGCGCGACGAACGCCCGCGTGGTGGTGGAGAAGCCGTTCGGGCGCGATCTTAAGTCGGCGCAGGAACTGAGCCGCACCCTGCATCAGTTTTTCCCCGAAGAAGACATTTTCCGCATCGATCACTACCTGGGCAAGGAGCCGGTGGAGAATGTTCTTTACACGCGCTTTGCCAACCCGGTGTTCGAGCCCATCTGGAACCGCGATCACGTGCGCTGCATTCAGATCACCATGGCGGAGAGCTTCGGTGTGGAGGATCGGGGCAAGTTCTACGACGAAGTGGGAACGCTGCTGGACGTGGTGCAGAACCACATGCTGCAGGTGGTGGCCAACCTGACCATCGACCCGCCGACCGGCGAGGACTGCGACGCGACGCGCGATCGCAAAGCGGAACTGATGAAGGCCATTCGCCCACTGACCCCGGACGCCGTGGTGCGCGGGCAATATGAGGGCTATCGGTCGGTGCCCGGCGTGGCTCCGGGATCGAATGTCGAGACCTTCGTGGCCATCCGGCTGTACATCGACAGCTGGCGCTGGGCAGGCGTGCCCATCTATATCCGCGCCGGCAAGATGCTGCCGGTGACCTGCACGGAAGCTACGGTGGAATACAAGCGGCCTCCACGGGAGACCTATGGAGAGCTGGTGCCCGCGAACTCGGCGCACTTGCGCATCCGGGTAGGCCCGGATTTTGCGATGGGGCTGGGCGTGCGGGTCAAAATTCCTGGGGAGCGCATGGTGGGGCGCGACGTGGAGCTCGACCTGCATCGTCAGGAGCTGGACGATATGCCGCCTTACGAACGACTGCTGGGCGACGCCAGCCGCGGCAACGCCGAACTGTTTTCGCGGCAGGACCTGGTGGAGGCGCAGTGGCGCATTGTCGAGCCGATTCTGGGGAATGTCACGCCCGTCTACTCGTATCTGCCGGGAACCTGGGGCCCGGAGGAGGCCGGCCAGCTGATCGGCAACGGTGGGCCCTGGATCGATCCCGTGGTCGAGACAGAGAAGAAATCCTGATGAGGACCGTGGGGGGCGCTGGTTCAGTCGCCCCCGGATCCGACCCCCTTCTCCAGGTGTCCGCCAAACTGGTAGCGCATCGCCGAAAGCAGCCGGTCAGGATATTCTTCACTGCCGCGGGAGGCAAAGCGGGAGTAGAGCGCCGCGCTGATGACCGCCGCCGCGACCCCCTCATCGACGGCAGCCTGCACGGTCCAGCGTCCTTCGCCGGAATCGGAGACGCGCCCCTGGAAATTCGCAAGCGTGGGACTTTCCTGCAGCGCGGCGGCGGTGAGGTCGAGCAGCCACGAACCGACCACGCTGCCGCGCCTCCAGACTTCGGTGACGGCGGCCACGTCGATGTCGTACTGGTAAAACTCAGGATGGCGGAGAGGCGTCGTTTCGGCATCATCCTCGCGCTTCACTTTGCCGACGTTGGCGTTTTTGATGATGTTCAGTCCCTCGGCGAAAGCCGCCATGATTCCGTACTCGATGCCGTTGTGCACCATTTTGACGAAATGGCCGGCGCCGTTGGGCCCGCAGCGCAGATAGCCGTTTTCAGCCGGGGTGACGCTGCCGGTGCGACCCGGGGTTCGCGGCGCTGCGGCAACGCCTGGCGCGAGGGATTTGAAGATGGGATCGAGATGCGTGACGATCGCCTCCTCGCCTCCGATCATGAGGCAGTACCCGCGATCGAGGCCCCAGACGCCGCCGCTGGTACCGCAATCGACGTAGTGGAGGCCTTTGGTTTTGAGCTCTTCGGCGCGACGAATGTCGTCGTGGTAATAGGAATTGCCGCCGTCGATGACGATGTCGCCGGGTGCGAGCACGGACACGAGAGACTCGAGCACCGAATCGACAGCGCCAGCGGGAACCATCATCCACACAGCACGCGGCGTGGTGAGTTTCTTCGCGAACTCCTGAAGATTGGCGGAGGCGGCGGCGCCTTTCGCGACCAGCTCCTGCATGGCCTGCGGGTGAGAGTCGTACACGACGCACTGGTGACCGGCCTTGAGCAGGCGCTGCACCATATTCGATCCCATTCGACCCAAACCGATCATTCCGAGTTGCATTGTTACCCTCCTGAGGAATTCGCTCGCTTCGCCAGAATAGCGCCGAGGGCCGGAGGGGAGGATCAATCCGGCAAAAATGGTTAGGGCCGACGCCTGGCGAAATCGGCAAAGTTCGGCTGCCCGGGGCTGAAAATCTTCTGAAATCGGGGGGAATTCACCGCTAGCGGCGGAGTACGACAGGAACCGAAAAAAGTTTCACCGGGACCCATAACGAGATGGTGATGTCGATGCCACCTGTATGGGATACCTGAGGAGGCTCCGCCTTCTCAAAATGTTGGGGATGCCCCCCAGGGCAATCGCACGACAATCCCAGACGAACCATACATGGAGAAATGACTCCGATGAAAAACTGCAGGCTCCTGACAAACCTCCTGAACGACGACAGCGGTCAGGATCTAATCGAATATGCTTTGGTCGCAGCGCTGATCGCTCTGTCCGCGATCGGCGCTATGACCGCCCTCACCAACAAGATCAACAACGAGTTCAACAAAGTCGGTAACAGTCTCTGATACGTTTGCGATTCTGAGCAACCGGAAGTCCCCCCAACTTCCGGCCTCCCTTCCGGTTTCGATTTTGCGATCCCCGTTTTCTCCCAGCGCGACCACGCCTGGTTGCGCGTTCCTTTTGAGCACCCCCGCCCCAGACCAGTTCCTGAATCGCTCCCTCGCCGCTCGTCGGGGCGCGAGGACCCGCGTCCGCTCCAGCGGGCAAAGAAGAAGCCCTCAGGGGCTCCTGACCGACCCGAGGGCTTTAAGTGAGCGTCATCGATCGTGCCGCGTGATGCTGCTCAATTTCGACAATAAGTGGGACCCCCAGCGTTCGTCATTCATCTGAAGTTGTAGTTTCGCCTTCTATTCTCCTATCTTTCAGCCGGAGGGGCCACGAATGCGGCTTCGGAAGCCTCTTTACGTCAGTAGTTTTGTTCTATGGCGAAGGCAGTGAATGAGGCTTGGAATGGTTGATGGGCTTGGAGTCGAGGCGAGACTGGTCGAGCATCAGGCTGGGGGCGTAAGTTTGGGAATCTATTGCGCGAACTGTGCGGCCGGCATCGCGTTGGTGGTGCTAACCCACGACAATGACACGGTTCCGCCGGAATACGACTGGCAGTCCGATCGCAACGTGCGCGACGCCATCAATAACCACAAGAAGAAGCACGCCTCGTCGTTTGCCTGAGATCCGTCCCGATTATTTTTGAGCGCCGGTTGAGCGCTTCAACGTCATGTCCATGGGCGGCATGCCGCCGTTGTCGCTCTTCGTGCTCATCTTGATTTCGTCTCCGTTGATGGTGCCATCGTGAGTGATGGTCGTGCCATTGAAGGAGACGGTGAACGTGAATTTATCGCCATCGATCTTGCCGTTGTCGATGGCCAGCGGATCGCCTTGTGGGCCGGTGACGGTGCCGGTGAGTTTCGCGCCGTCCTGTTTGAAGTCGAAGGTCAGCGAAAAGTCGCTGCCGTCGGGGGCTTTCATCGTGGTGGTCCACTTGCCAGTCATGTCGGACGCGGCCAACAGCGGCTTCGCGCCGAATACAACGAGCAAAGCGGCGCACAGAACGAACCAGACCTTCATTTTCCTCATCGGCAATTCCCCTCATGACTTTCGGCAGGCCGATCATACCGCAGCGAGCATGTGTTTGCCGAGCCTGGGGATTACGGTCGCGCTGAATCGCGGTGCGCGCCGGCTGCGGCAGGATACAACGTGATAGCCTTGGTGCGTTTGAAAACTCGATCCTGCCGGGTCTGCTCCGGCCACGCCCGGCGAACGATACGAAACCTGACACGGATTCCTGACATGACAAGAAGAAGCTTCACCGCATTGGTCTGTTTCCTGGTGGTTGGGTTCGTCCCTGCCTTCGCGCAGCAACCGAAATATCCGTTCAACGATCCGAGTTCGCCGGAAGACAAGCGCATCGACAATCTACTGTCGCTGATGACGACGCAGGAGAAGATCGATGTGCTGGGAACACGGACGGGCGTGCCGCGGCTGGGCGTGCCGAACATCGGCAGCTCGGAAGGAATTCACGGGATCGTGCAGCGGGAGGCACGCTTCGGGCGTCAGCCGATCACCACGACGCAGTTTCCGCAGCCGCCGGGGATGGGCGAATCGTGGGATCCGGCGCTGGTCCAGCAGGCGGGCGGCGTGGAGGGGTATGAGGCGCGGTTCATCACGCAGACGGCGAAGTACGACCGCCAGATTCTGATGGACTGGGGACCGCAGTCGGACCTGGCACGTGATCCGCGCTGGGGACGCAGCGAGGAAGTGTACGGCGAGGATCCGTTCTTCAACGGGATGATGGCGATTGCCTTCAGCAAGGGTCTGGAGGGCGACGACCCGAAATACTGGCAGGCGGCGCCGCTGCTGAAGCACTTCCTGGCGAATGAAAATGAGAATCAGCGTGACCGCTCGACGTCGGATTTCGACGAGCGGCTGTTTTGGGAGTACTACTCGGTTCCCTTCCGCATGGCGTTTCTGGAGGGCGGCGCGAAGGCGGTGATGGCCTCGTACAACGGATGGAACGGCACGCCGATGGTGGTGAATCCCATCCTGAAAAGCATTGTGCGGGACAAATGGGGCGTGGATGTGCTGTCGAGCGATGGCGGCGCGGTGATGCAGCTGGTGAATCCGCGAAAACTGTATCCGAACCAGGAAGCGGCGGTGGTGGCTTGCATCAAGAACGGTGTGAATCAATTCCTGGACCGGTATGCGGATGAGACCAAAGCGGCGCTGAAGGATGGATCACTGACGGAAGCGGATATTGATGCCGTTCTCCGTTACAAATTCAGGATCACGATCAAGCTGGGGCTGCTGGATCCGCCGGAGATGGTGCCGTACACGAAGATCAAGGATGATCCGGAGCCGTGGAATACGGATCGGGATCGCGACGTTTCGAAGAAGCTGGCGCTGGAGTCGGTGGTGCTTCTGAAAAACGACAAGGACCTGCTGCCGCTGGACAAGACGAAGATCAAGTCGATAGCAGTGATCGGGCCGCTGGCGGATTCGGTGCACTGGGACTGGTATGGCGGGACGCCTCCTTATAAGGTGACGCCGCTGGAGGGGATTAAAGCCGAGGTCGGCCCCGACGTGAAGGTGAACTACGCGGCCGATGAGCTGGGCGATGCGGCGGTGAATGCCGCGCGGCATTCCGATGTTGCGGTGGTGGTGGTGGGGAACGATCCAACCTGCGGGCCGGACATGGCGCACGACTGGGTGGCCACACCGGATGGGGGCGGAACGCTTCCCTGCACCGTGCCCAGCGACGGGCGCGAGGGGCGCGATCGGCAGATCATCGATTTGGCGCAGGAACAACTGGTGCGGCAGGTATTTGCGGTAAATCCGAAGACGGTGGTGATGCTGATTTCGAGTTTTCCCTTTGCTGTTAACTGGAGCCAGGAACATGTGCCGGCGATCCTGCATATGACCCACGCCTCGCAGGATGAAGGAACAGCGCTGGCGAAGGTGTTGTTTGGCGAGTACAACCCGGGCGGGCATCTGGTGGAGACGTGGCCGAAGTCGCTCGATCAGCTGCCGCCGAGCATGGATTACAACATCCGCGACGGCTACACGTATATGTATTTCAAGGGTGATCCGCTGTATCCGTTTGGATTTGGGTTGAGCTACACGACGTTCAAGTTTGCGAATCTCAAGACCAGTTCGGCGGAGCTGGCGAAGGATGGAACCGTAACTGTATCTGTGGATGTGACAAATACAGGCAGCCGGACCGGCGATGCGGTGGTGCAGCTCTATGTGAAGCACCTGCGCTCGAAGGTGGAGCGACCGCGCGAGGAGCTGGAAGGCTTCCAGCGGGTAACGGTGGACGCGGGGCAGACGAAGACGGTGGAGATTCCGCTCGCGGCGTCGCGGCTGGCGTATTGGGACACGAAGGCCGGAGCGATGCGCGTGGAGACGGAGCCGGTGAGCCTGATGGTCGGCGATTCGTCGGCGAATCTGCCACTGAGCACGACGGTAAAGGTGCAGTAGCGCGGCTATTCCTCCGCGCCCGCTTGCTGCACTGCCGGGGCTGTTGCGGCGGGAGCCCAGTTGTGGCCGCTGCTGTTCAGGTTGAATCCTTTCAGGATGAGGCGCGGGTGCTCGCCGCGCGTGTCGGCGTCTTCAATCTGGATGTGGAGGGTACGGCGCTCGCCGGGCATCAGCGCGATGTAATTGTCGTCGAAGAGGGCGGGAACGATGAGGTCGCCGGTTTTCTCGCGGACGACCTTGACGCGGACCAGCAGCGCCGGCGCTTTTGAGGTGTTGTGCAGGTCGGCAACGAGCATCCACTGCGAGCCTTCACGGCGGACGTGGCTCCTCATCGTCACGTTGACATTGGGCAGAGTGCGGATGCCGGTGTAGTCGTTCTCGGTGAGGCCGCGCAGGTAGAAATTCGACGAAACCCCTTTGCCGTTTTGCGTAAGCCTGAGGCGGATGAAGTGCGTTTTCGAGAGCCCGGCGGGATATTCAAGCTGAATCGGGGTTGCCGTCGAGTCTTCCTTGCTGTCGAGGGTCGCGGACTTCTCCCACTTTACAGAGCCGTCGATGTTCAGCACGTCGGCGTGGGCCGTGAGGCCGGTTTGGTCGCCTGCGCTGTCGTTCACCACTTCGACGGCGTCCGTCGCGGCATTCCACTGGATGTGCAGCGGCTCCGCGCCCTTCTTCGCGCCGTAGTAGCCGGCGTCCGTGTCGTAGAAATAGTCGTAGGTTTGCCACAGCAGTGAAGGCCAGGCGGGGTGGCTCATCCAGATGAGCAGGCCGAGGCGGTTTTTACTCTGCCCCTCATACATGCCGCGATAAGCGTTGTAGTCGACGAACTGGGCGAGCTCGAGCCAGTCGGAGATGTTCGTAGCGCCGCCGTATTCTGCGTCGATTTCGCTGGGCGGAAAGTGAAATTCCGGGAACATGCTGCGGATGAAGTAGTCGTGCAGCGGCCACTGGTAGCCCTGCGGCCACATCGCGGACTCGGGCATGGTGCGACGGAGGGTTTCCATTTCAGGGACGTTGGGCGCGCCCATCTCGGAGTGGAATTTGACCGGAGCGTGGTCGAAATAGTAGCGGAGTGGCTCGACGCGATAGGGACCGTGACCGCTGACCGGGCCGTCGGCGGAGCTGGAGATGTAGTGGGAGTTGGGCTCGAGAGAAGCAACGAGCGAACGCAGGCCGTCGTCGACGGGCTGCGGCGGGAAGCCTTCGTTGCGGCCGCAAAAGAGCCCGAGCGAGGCGTGGTTGCGAATGCGGAGAAGATAGTCCTTCGCGTTGGTCAGGAAGAGGTCGTTGTCGTCGGGGTTGGGACCGTCCCAGGGATTGGCGAGCCAGAAATCCTGCCAGATGACGACACCGTTGCGGTCGGCCGCATCGTAGAAAGCTTCGTCGTCCGTCATGCCGACCCAGTTGCGAATCATGTCGAAGTGGAGATCACGGTGGTAGCGCATCGCGGTTTCGTATTCGCGCGCGCGATAGCGCAGCATCGATTCGGAGAAACCCCAGTTGCCGCCGCGGGCGATAAAGCGGCGGCCGTTGATCCACATTTTCAGGATGCCACCGTCTTCGGAGTACGTGAACTCGCGGACTCCTGCCTGGAAAGATTTCGAGTCCGAAACCGCTCCGTTGGAGGCGAACGCGATGGTGACGGGGTAAAGATTCGGGTCGCCGTAGCCGACCGGCCACCAGAGTTTTGGATTGGTGAGGTGCAGCGCGGGCTGCGTGGCAGGCGTGAGCTGGACGGTTTTGGTTTCTGATCCAGCCAGCGAAACGGGGACTTCGACCTGAACGTCACCAAAGTTAACGCGCAGCGTGCCGGAGATGGGCTGCGCATCCTGATTGTGCAGCGTGGCCTCGGCGATGACGTCGGCGTGCGTGGTGTCAGGCAGCGGCAGCGTGGTGGAGACGAGCGGCGATTCGACCGTGACCGGGCCAGTGGTGGTGAGCGAGACGTTGTTCCAGATGCCGTCGTCGCGGCCGCGGATGGTGGAGATCCAGTCCCATCCAGCGGCAGCGTGGAAGGTGGGATTGTCGCGGCCCAGCGCGCCGCCGTTGACGGTGCGTCCAGCCTTATCTTTCGTGCTGCCAGGGTTGGCGTTTGCGATCACGCGGACGGCGAGAGCGTTCTGCGCACCGGGATGGATGAGGCTGGTGACGTCGAAACGGCCGCGCATCATGCCGCCGTCGATGCGGCCGAGGTGCTGACCATTGAGATAGACTTCCGCCTTCCAGTTGATGCCGTCGAAGTTGAGCCAGAGGTGATGACCGGGGGCAAGCGCGGGCGCAACAAATTCGTCGCGATACCAGAAGTCAGCGCAGAAGAACGAATCGGAGACGGCGTACTGGTTGTCGCCGAAGTCGGGATCTGCAATCGCGCCGTCATTGAGATAGCTGGTGAGCGCGGTGCCGGGGACGGTGGCGATCATCCAGTCATTCGCGGAAAACCCGGGGGCGGAGATTTGCTCACCGGAAGCCGAGAGCAGGGAGGCGCGCTGCAGTTTCCAGGCACCGCCGGTGAGTTGCAGAGAGCCGTCCGCGGCGGGCTGGGTTGCGGGATGAGCCACCGGCACAGGTCCGCCGCGTCCGTAAACTTCGAGTTCGCTGAGGATGTACGGGTCGCCGGCCTGCGTGGGTTTTGTCATGAGGATGCGGACGTAGCGACCACTCGCCGGACTGTTGAGGTGAATGTCTTCGGTGGGACCGGAAGGGTTGGCAGGGAGCGGCTGGAGGGTTTGCCAATTCGTAGCGTCGTCGGAGACCTGAATCGACCCTTCAGCCGCGCGAAGGATCCACGCAAGCACAATGCGGTCGAAGGTACAGGACGCGCCAAGGTCGACGTAGACCCACTCCGGGCCGCTTGGGTCCGTCGGAAGTGCAGACATCCACGCACTCATGAAATGCTCGGGGCCGGCAACGTGGACTTCCCTGCCCTGGTCGAACGTGGCAAGCTCGGCGACGCCCCAGGTCTTGATGCCGTCGGCGGAAAACTCCACGCGGTAGTCGCGATTGTGCGCGGGCGCCGTGAAGGGGATGGACTGCATGAAGCTGGGGCCGGAGAAATGCATGCTCGGCCAATCGGTACCGGTGGAGCGCCCGACTTCGGTCCAGTGGGTGTGGTCATCGGAACCGGAGATGACGTAGGTCCAGCCGGTGGCGGGCAGCTTGCTGTTCATGCGGCGCAACCACAGATCGATGCGATCGAGCTCGGGCGGATTCGCGCCGCCTTCGAGATCGAACTCGACCCAGGGATGGTCGCCGGTGACGTCAATCGACGAAGTGATGTTGCCATCGAGGAAGACTTCGCGCTGCTGCTTCGGGAGAATGCCGGCGCTGCTCGTGGAGGTGACGACATACTGCGGCGGGGTTTGCTCGTTGATGCCGTCAGTGATCAGCTGCGCGGTCAGGTTGTAGTCGTACGCGCTGGATTGATACGCGGGGCGATGGAGCGCGAGATTACGGTAGCTGCCATCGACAACGAAAGTGGGGCCGGTGTATTCGCTGGGATCGCCGGGATAGACCCCGATGCCGCGCGTGTATTGCTGCGCCCAGGAACAGGAGACCAAAGCGAAGGTAAGGATCAGGAGAGCGAAACGCTTCATGGCGGCTCCTTTTGTGCGCGGATTCCGCCCGAATTGTACCCCCGTCCAGAGCAGCGAGAAGCGAACGCTGCCTGCTGCAAAGTGTTATCCTCAACGGCTGGGCAGGTTGCGCCTCGAGAACAGAGCATGGCAGCCAGAGGGTCGAACGTGTTGAGGGATTGGGTACGGATAGCGGCGGGAATTTTTCTTTGTTGCGGCTGCGCGCAGGGGCAGTTTCTTCAGCAGAGTTTGAGCATTGAGAAGCAATTGCCGGAGTCAGAACGCGCGGTGATTGCGCGGCTCGAGAACCTCAGCCATCTGCCGCCGGGCGTGTGGCACTACCACGTGGGCGATCTGGCCCACGCTGAAGATCCTTCTGTCGATGACTCTTCATGGCCGGTGGCGAGGCCGGACTCGACGTATCCCGAACATGCGCTCTGGTTCCGCGAATGGGTCGAAGTGCCGAAGAACCTCAACGGCTACGACCTGACCGGCACGCGCATCTGGTTCCGTTTCGAGGCGTGGGTGAATGGACCCCTGCCGCAGATCGTCTACTTCAACGGCCGCCGCGTGGCCATGGGCGACGATCTGGAGCCCATCGTTTTGTTCGACCGCGCCCGGCCGGGGGATCGTGTGCTGATTGCTGTGAAGCTGATGGCGACCGTCGATCAGAAGCACTTCAGTGGAAGCCCGATGAGCATCTCGTTTTCAGGCGATCGCCCGAGCCCGCAGGATATTGGCGAGGAATTTCTCTCAGCGGCGGTGCTGATTCCGAGCCTCTCGAAGGACTCAGCGGCCGATCACGCCACGCTGGACAAGGCGATCGGCCAGGTGGATTTGAAGGCGCTCGACAACGCGGATCAGATGCAGTTCGACTCGTCGTTGCGCGATGCCGAGTCCACGATGGAAGCGCTGAATCCGATGATGAAGCAGGCGACGCTGCATCTGACGGGCAACTCGCACATCGATGCGGCGTGGCTGTGGCCGTGGACGGAAACCGTCGACACGGTGAAGAATACGTTCTCCACGGCGCTCCAGCTGATGAATGAGTATCCGAGTTACACCTATACGCAATCCGCCGCGGCCTACAACGACTGGATGGCGCGCGATTATCCGGAGATCGACGCGCAGATTAAAAAGCGCGTGAAGGAAGGGCGCTGGGAGGTGGTGGGCGGCATGTGGGTTGAGCCGGACCTGAACATGCCGGACGGCGAATCGACGGCGCGCTCGTTGCTGATTGGGAAGCGCTGGTACCAACAGCATTACGGTGTCGACGTGCGGATCGGCTGGAATCCTGATTCGTTCGGCTACAACTGGCAGCTGCCGCAGATCTACAAGAAGTCGGGTGTCGATTATTTCGTGACGCAGAAGATGGAGTGGAACGACACCAACAAGCTGCCGTTCAAACTTTTCTGGTGGGAATCGCCCGACGGCAGCAAGGTGCTGACGTATTTCCCGCACGACTATGCGAATACGAATCTGAACCCGGTGCGACTCTCGGTGGACCTGGCGCAGGCGCGGAAGTTCGCTCCGGGCATGGACGACATGATGGACCTGTTCGGCGTGGGCGACCACGGCGGCGGCCCGACGCGCGCCATGCTGGACGAGGGACTCCACTGGATGCAGAGCAACAAGGTCGTGCCGAAGATGGAATTTGGCACCGCGCAGCCGTGGTTTTCGAAAATCGAGAAGGAGCTGGCGCCGCAGTCGCCGGAGTGGGACTACCGCAGCATCGCGCAGGGCTACCACGAGCCGCCGCTGGTCGAGGGAGCGATTGACATTCCCACCTGGAAGAGCGAACTGTATTTCGAGTATCACCGCGGTGTGTTCACAACCCAGGCACAGCACAAACGCAATATGCGGGAGAGCTCGGAGTGGGCGCTGAATGCCGAGAAATACGCGTCGCTGGCGTGGCTGGATGGAAACAACTATCCCGGCGATGCGCTCACCGAGGACTGGAAAAAGATCACCTTCAACCAGTTTCACGATCTCGCGGCAGGATCGGGCATCGGCGTGATCTACCAGGACGCCCAGAAAGATTACGACGCGGTGCGCTGGTCGACGAATGAGATTTCCGCAAAGGCGCTCAAGACAGTCGCCGCGCATATCGATACGCGCGTGTTTCTGGGCGTGCCAGTGCTGGTCTTCAATCCGCTGGCGTGGGCGCGGTCAGGAAATGTAGCCGTCGATGTACAAATGCCGGCGGCAACGGCCGATGTCTCGGTGGTGGACTCACGCGGCGTGGTGCTGCCGTCGGAGGTGATCTCAAAGGATGCGGCGACGAGCACGTTTCATCTGCTCGTCGAGGCGCGGGATGTGCCTTCGCTGGGATATGAGGTGCTCCACGTCGTGCCGGGGAAGAAGCCCTTTGCCAGTGATCTGAAGGTGACCGAGACGACGCTCGAAAACGCGGCGCTGCGCGTGGTGGTCGATCCGCAGACGGGCTGCATCACCAGCCTGTACGACAAAAAGGCTGGGTTCGAGACGCTGGCGAAAGGCGCGTGCGGCAACGAGCTCGAAGCCTTCAAGGACACGCCGAAGGATTACGATGCCTGGAACATCGATCCGGGAACGCTGGATCAGCCGCCGATGCGCATCACGGAAGCGGATTCCGTGCAGGTGATCGGGCATGGGCCGATGCGCGCATCGATCCGGGTGGCGCGGCACTGGCAGAATTCAAAATTTGTGCAGGACATCGTGCTCGATGCCGGGTCGGACCAGGTCGTCGTGATGAACGATATCGACTGGCATGAGACGCACGTGCTGCTGAAGGCGGCGTTCCCGCTGTCGGCGACCAGTCCGTTTGCCACCTACGAAATTCCCTACGGGACGATCCAGCGCCCGACCACGCGCAACAACAGCTGGGAGAAGGCGCAGTTCGAAGTCGGCGCGCAACGATGGGCCGACCTGGGGAATGCGCAACACGGGTTCAGCCTGATCAACGAGTCGAAATATGGCTACGATGGCGTGGGAAATCTGTTGCGGCTGACGTTACTGCGGTCCCCGGTGTGGCCCGATCCCAACGCCGACCGCGGAGAGCATCATTTTAGTTACGCTCTCTATCCGCATGCTGGCGACTGGAAGCAGGCGATGACGGTGCGGCACGGGTTCAACTTCAATTACCACCTGCAGGCGATGCAGGTGGAGGCGCACACCGGATCGCTGCCCGCGGAGCATTCGTTCGTTGCTATCAGACCGGAAGATGTTGTGCTGACGGCGATGAAGAAGGCCGAGGACAGCAACGCGCTCATCTTCCATTTCTATGAGTGGGCGGGCAAAGGCGGGAGCGTCGCGCTGCGGGTCCCTCCGGGGGCGACGGGGGCGGTGGAAACGAATCTGATGGAGAAGCCCGAGGGTGCGGCCCTGCCGCTCGAGGGCGATCACGTGACGGTGCACTTCCGGCCCTATGAAATCGTCGCGGTGCGCGTGGATTACCCGGAAGTTGTACGTTGACCTGATTTTGGGGTGGCTTGATATACTCTGGAAGAACCAAGCGGGAGTAGCTCAGTGGTAGAGCATCGCCTTGCCAAGGCGAGGGTCGCGGGTTCAAGTCCCGCCTCCCGCTCCAACTGCGCCTGGCGCGCTCTGCGCTGGTCGAGGGTTCCCCTTAGGGTTTAAGATTTCCTGTTCAAGGGCGCGGTACCCAAGCGGTAAGGGAGAGGTCTGCAAAACCTTTATGCGTCGGTTCGATTCCGACCCGCGCCTCCAAATTTTCCTGCTTCATTGCGATTGACCTTCGGGATTTCGCCGCTCCCGATCCTCATCTCTGAGGAACCGGCAGGTCCGTTTTCGCGTACGCTTCGACAGGATGAATGGACTCTACAGTTGGGCATGGGTGGAGGCGCAGGTCGCCGAGACGGCCGCGGCGTGGAATGACTGCGCGGGCGGGCAGGCACCGGATGCGCCGCGCTCCGCTCCCCGTGAACAGCGGAGGCGAGAGCACGCCTACGACGAGGGCCTGGAGGCGGTGGAGCGCGAGCTGAAGAAGGCTCGCCGGAATCGCGGCTCAACCTCGCGGCGCGAAATCCAGGCCCGCGTAACAGCGGCGTTTGCCCGATTTTCAGCCGCGGCGCTGGATCTGGACAACGACGCGATCGACCTGCTGACCCACGATTTTCTGCCCGCAGGCACGCAGCTGGCGCGATGGGCGCGGCAGTTCGACCCCAGCCTGAGCATGGCCGACATTATCCAGGCGGCGCGCAATGCGTGGACCGCGTGCGGACTGCAGCCCCTGCTGGGCGAGCGCGTGGCGCTCACGCCATCGATTCTCGGATACAGCATGCTGTATCCCTACAGCGACAATTTTCTGGATGGTGAAGACGTAACGGCGGAGTCGAAGCTGCGCTTCAGCCGCCGCTTTCGCGAGCGGCTGCGCGGCGAGACGTTGGCCGCTGCGGACCAGCGGGAGGCCGCGCTGTGGGCTCTGGTCGAGCTGATCGAGGGTCAGTACTCGCGCTCGCTCTATCCCGACGTCTTCGAATGCCTGTTGGCGATTCACCAGGCGCAGGAGCACAGCATTGCACAGGTCAGGAGCGTGAGTTCTGAAGCGGAGCTGCTGCGGGTGAGCTGCGCCAAGGGCGGCACCTCGGTGCTGGCGGACGGAATTTTGGCGCGCGGCCGGCTGACCGAGGAAGAGAGCCGCGTCTCCTTTGAGTGGGGCGTGCTGTTGCAGCTCGGCGACGATCTGCAGGACGTCGGCGAGGACATGAAGCGCGGGTCGGTAACGCTGTTCTCAGGACCGGCAGCCCGCGGTCGAATTCCTCGATGATCGCGTGATTCAGCTGCTGCGCTTCAGCGAGCGCGTGAGCGACCGGATGGCGCAGGCTGCCCCACGGCACCGCTACGCTGAAAGGACTATTAAGGATGAGCTGGCGATCGCTAATCCTGATGGCGGTCGCCGCGTCGCACGAATATTTTTCCCGCGAACTCCTCCGCGAGGTTGAGCAATTTTCCCCGTTTCGGTTCGGATTTCTGCGTGAGCGGCGCAAAAAACTCACCGGGCGGCGCGGCCTTTACGCGATGCTCTTCGACGCGTTTGTCGAGCCGGAGGGAGATGAGCATCCGGCGCTTCCGGCTGCTGTAGCGGCCAGCAAGGTACCCGACTGCGCTTTTCTGCCCGAAATTCCTCAGGCCTGAATCGCGCGGGCCCGGACCGACGGCGCGTGCATCATAGCCTCGTCGTTAAAGCCGCAACTCCCAATACTGCCCGGTCAGTTTTCTGCCGAAGCTTTCGTGATCTTCCTCGCGCACGAGATTGTAGCCCTCGCGCTCGTAAATGCGCCGCGCTGCGGTGAGCACGCTGTTGGTCCATAGCACGATGCGTTCGTATCCCGCCTGTCGCGCGAACTGCGTGCATTGCCGGACCAGGGCTCGTCCCAGGCCAAGGCCGCGCGCCGATGGCTCAACAAGAAGCAGCCGCAGCTTCGCGGTTCTCTCCGCGCTGCGGTCTTTCACCAGGAAAACGCAGCCCAGAAATTCTCCGTCGCGTTCTGCGATCCAGCAGCGCTCGCACTGCCGATCATATTCGTCAATAAAATCGGCCGTGATACGCGCGACCAGGGCTTCGAAGCGCTCGTCCCATCCATATTCCTGTGCGTAGAGCGCGCCGTGCCGATGCACCACCATCCCCATATCGCCGGGTCGATGGGTTCGCGCAGCACAAACGGATGTTGGTTCGCGTTCGCCGCGGAGACGCCGAGAATCGACTCGATGGTGGTTATCGCATGGACGAGCTTCCGGTGCTGCTCCTCGCCGCAGCGGCGCAAGCATCCCCGCAACCTGCTCGCTCGAGCGGCGTCCAGCGCCGCAACCTCCTTGCGCCCGGCAGCGGTGAGGAAATCATGCTCTGCCGGGCATCGACGCCGAAATCCGACGGCGAATCAACCCTTGCTGCTCAAACCGGGAGAGCAAACGGCTGACGTAACCAGCGTCGAGGCGCAGGCCGCCCGGCAATCGCGGATGCCGTGGGATGATCGGATGTCGCAATTTCGTACAGCAGCCGCGCTCTTCGGCCAGCTCGAGCGGCTCTTCAGCAACCCTTCTTCAAGGGTGCCCATGAGCGCGGTATAGAAGCGGCTGAAACGGCGCACGGCCTGTACGGATCTCGTCGATTTCGTCATAGGCTCCTGGCCTGTTAACTATGCCTATGGCAACTATATCATTGCCTTCGGCATTTAATTTAAGCCGAAGCCGATTCTTGCAGTAACACGAAACGGGTCACCAGCCTCGCCTCACCATCGTTACGACAAAAAAATAGCGGGCCGCGAAAAGTGAGGGTATAGTGTCCTCTAGCCGAAAGGCCGAAGCGCAAGTCCGGTCCGTGTTCCCGGCGGTTACTCCCCATATTTTCGGAAGTTGCCTGCGGGCAAAAGAAAGGGATGGGTGGCGTATGGCTTTTTGTGCGAAGTGTGGATCGTCGGTGGCGGATGGGGTCGCCTTCTGCCCTAAATGTGGAGCTCCCACAGGCCCGGTGGCTGCCGGACCGCCCGTAGTCGTCGGAGGCCCGGGAGTGGCGCCGGCCTCGACTGGCCTGACCGAGAATGTCGCAGCCTGTCTGAGCTACGTCCTCGGCTGGCTGACCGGGATCATTTTCCTGGTCATCGATAAACGCCCGTTTGTGCGTTTTCACGCCGCGCAGTCCATCGTGATCTTCGGCGCGCTCACCATCCTCCGCATTCTGCTCACGTTCTTCTTCCTGGGCGGCTACAGCTTCGGCCTGTTCTGGCTCTGGAGCATGCTCTCGCTGCTGCTGACCCTCGCGTTCTTCCTCGCCTGGATCCTGCTCATGGTGATGGCCTACCAGGGCAAGATGTTCGAGGTGCCGATCGCCGCAGGCATAGCAAAGAGCATCGCGGGAAGCGTGAAAGTCTAGCGGTCCCGAGCGTGTGACTGGAATCGGCCCTGCATGGTCGCGGGGCTGGTTCGCCTGGCTTCATTGAAATTTGTGCGGCAGGTCCGGCCCATGTGCCGGTTCCGTTGCTCAGCGCCGCCTTTACCGAGGAAAGTGAGACAACCATGGCAAGCTTTTGCACGAAATGCGGCACCCCCAATACCGGAGACAATGCCTTCTGCACAAAATGCGGCGCGCCCGTCGGCGTGGCTGCAGCTCCAGTCTCCGCCGTGCCCCCTTCCAACGCCCCGGTCGCCACTGGGTATGCGCAACCGGTAGCCGCGCCCGCAACGGGAGGCAACAGCGCCCTCAAAATCATTCTGATCATCGTTGGCGTGTTCGTCGGATTGGGCATTCTCGCTGTTTGCGCGGTCGTGTTCGTGGGCTGGCGCGTCTCGCGCGCGGTCCACGTCAGCAGCAATGGCGGGGTCACGCTCTCCACGCCCACCGGCACGTTATCGGCGGGCAATGCGGGTTCCGTCAGCTCGGCTGACCTGGGCGTCGACATCTATCCGGGCGCGAAGCAGCAGGAGGGCGCGGTCCGCGTGAGCACGCCCAACGGTACGGCTCTCACCGCTGCGTATGTCACCAGCGACTCTCTCGACAAGGTGGTGGATTTCTACAAAGGCAAACTGGGACCGGCCGCCTCCGTCTTCCAGAGCGACAAGAGCGCGGTACTGTCTGAGACCAGCGACGACAAGAAAAGCAGCATCATGGTCACGATCGGTACCGAAGGGAACAACGGCCAGACGAAGATCGCCATCCTGCATTCGACGGGGAACGGCTCGTAGCCGGAAGCCGGCTCTAGCGCCGCTGGACCTGCGTTCCGCTTGCCACCTTCAGTGTGAACAAGCTCCCCGGCGGGTGCGCGTTATAGCGGATGTTCGTGTAGGTCACGGTGCGCGTATCGCCCGACGGCTGGAACATGATCTGCTTCAGCGAAATATCGCGGGCCAGGTCGACCCAGATCGTAATGTGCGAGACGTTGTTACGAATGTTCTCCTGTTTAGGAACCAGGTCCAGCTTTGCCGTCTGCGTTCCGTCGACCGCCTCCATGCCCTGAAAACTCACGGTCCACGTCGAGGCGAGATCTTTGCCGCTTGCGCCAAAGCCCGTAGCCAGCAGGCTGTCGAACTCGCCGCGGTTGGCGCCCGCTGCGAAAATGGTTTCCTGTTTCAGCCCCGGCTGGTAGAAATCCAGCTCGCCGTTCTTGTAGAGGATGTCCCGCTCCGAGGGCTGGCCGTTATCGGTCTCGATCTTCGTAGCCATCTCCAGTGAACCGCCTGCGCGGCGGAAGGCCGTCTTCCCCTTCTGAATCTCGTGATCCTGCACCACGGCGGTGAACAGATCAGCGGTGATGTCGGCCTGGACATCCTGGAATTTCGCCGAGGATGCGTCCATCTGCGCGAGCACCTTGTCGAGGTTCGCGTCCTGGGGCATGGCTGCGGGGGCCGCAAACAAAATCAGCACTGCGCTCCAAACTCGTGTCGATTTCATGAACTGGGGTACGTTCCTCCTGAACCTGAATGGTTAGGATGCATTTCAACGCCTGCGAATAGCTCGGATTCGCACTACCGGTGTGCCCACACACGCCAGGCGATCACGCTGCCGCCAATCTCCTTCACGGCTGCGCGGCGATCGATGGTGATGGGACCTGCAGTGGCCGCGATGGCAGTGGCCAGCTCCTGATCGCTGGGCTCGCCGCTCTGCGTCTGCAGCATCTCCACCGGCACCTCGTAGATCATCCCGCCCGCGGGATTGACGGAGGCGCGAATCTCATTGGCCGGCCAGTCCGGCTTGGGGCGGTCGCCGTAGTTGATGTAGTGCGGCGTGATGAAGATGAAGGCGAGGATCAGCGTCACCATGACGTCGAAGTGGACGCTGCCCCGCTCATGCGTCCACCAAAAATAGCTCTTCAGCGTTTTCCCCACGCTCACGGTCTATGCTCCTGCGCGCGATTCGATCGTGCGCTGCCCGCCCATATAGGGTATCAGCGCGTCGGGGACCCGGACCGTTCCGTCGGCCTGCTGGTAGTTCTCGACGATGGCCAGCCAGGTGCGCCCGATGGCGAGCCCGCTGCCGTTCAGCGTATGGACGAAAGCCGTCTTGCCCTGCCCTTTCGGCTTGTAGCGGATGTTCGCCCGGCGCGCCTGAAACGCGTCAAAGTTGGAGCAGGAGGAAATTTCGCGGTAGAGATTCTGTCCCGGCAGCCACACTTCAAGGTCGAAGGTCTTCGCGGAACTGAACCCGGTGTCACCCGTACACAGCAACATGCGGCGATAGGCCAGCCCGAGCCGCTCGAGGATGGTTTCCGCATTGCGCGTCAGCTTCTCGTGCTCGGCGTCGCTGTCTTCCGGGCGCGTGAACTTTACCAGCTCGACCTTCTGGAACTGGTGCTGGCGGATGATGCCGCGCACATCCTTGCCATAGGAACCGGCCTCGGAGCGGAAGCACGGCGTATAGGCCGTCAGCGAGATGGGCAGCTTCGCTTCGTCGAGCGTCTCATCGCGATAGAGGTTCGTCACCGGCACTTCGGCGGTGGGGATCAGCCAATGATCATTGTCGCGATACTCTCCGGGCGTGATGCCCTCGGGGTCAATGCAGCGGAAAAGGTCTTCGGCGAATTTTGGAAGCTGACCGGTTCCAAACAGCGATTTGCTGTTCACCATGAACGGCGGCAGCACTTCGGTGTAGCCGTGCTCGCGCGTGTGCAGGTCGAGCATGAAGCCGATGAGCGCGCGCTCGAGTTTTGCGCCGTCGCCCCAGTAGACGGCAAACCGGGCGCCGGAAATTTTCGCCGCGCGTTCGAGGTCGAGAATCCCGAGCTGCGCGCCCAGCTCCCAGTGCGGCTTCGGCGTGAAGGAAAATTCAGGAATCGTGCCCCACTTCTTCACTTCGACGTTCTGCTGCTCGCTGTTGCCAACGGGCACTTCGTCACGCGTGAGATTGGGGATGCGGGTTAGGATGGAGCGCAGTTCGGTTTCGGACGCGGCGGCCGCAATTTCCAGCTCATCCATGCGCGTTTTCAGCGCGCGGGTCTCGTCCATCGGGGCACTGGCATCCTGGCCGGACTTCTTCAGGCGGCCAACTTCCTCAGTCAGCTTGTTGCGCTGCGCCTTGAGCTGTTCAACTTCGGTGATGCGCTCGCGCCGCCGCTGATCGAGCTCGCGAAAATCTCCCAGCAGCACGGCGGGATCCTGCCCGCGCTCGCGCAGCTTTTTCTCTATCAATTCCAGATTCGTGCGCACAAAACCAAGGTCGAGCATACCAAAACAGGGTACAGGTTACAGGGCACAGGGTACAGGGTAGAGAACCCGGCTCGAGCTCTGGTATCAGCGCCAGAACGGCCACCTTGATCATCACGGCGACGCTCCCTGCTGGCTCACGAGGCCAAGGTTTTTCTGCACCCTGCACCCTGTACCCTGCTCCCTGTACCCTCGAATCAATCCAGCCGAACCAGCCAGGCTTCGCCCTCGGCGGGCTGCAGGCTCTGCGCAATCGCGACGGCGATGGTGCGGTCGTCATTAGCCGGCCGGATGCGCACCCAGTAGCCCGTGGGTCCGGCAAACTCGATGACGTTGGCGGTGCGGTACTGCCGCTGCAGATCCGATTGCAGCCGCAGAGCCGAGCCCTGATGCGAAAACGCGCCGATCTGCACACACCAGCGGCCGCCCGCATTCATGGGCTTCGGTGTGCTGAAGACGTCAATGCGCACCGTCCCCGTGCCCGCTCTCCACAGACCCACAGCTTTCGACGCGCCGATCGAAAGATCCAGAATGCGCCCTGGCACAAACGGCCCGCGATCCGTCACGCGCATCACTGCAGACTGCCCGGTCTTCACGTTGGTGACGCGGATCAGCGAACCCATGGGCAGCGTGCGATGCGCCGCGGAGATTCCGTTCTCGTCATACACCGTGCCATTCGCGCCCACACGGTTGTGGTAGGGCGGCCCATACCAGCTCGCTATACCCGTCTCCGACGAAATGGGCTGATGCGTGTCGACAAACTGCTCGTCCGCAGTGAGCGATGGAACCAGAGCCGGAGCGGGAACAGGCGGCGCAGGCGCCGGAGCCGTTTCCTCGGCAGGCGGAGGCGGCGTGGTTACTGCCTCCTGCTTGTGTGAGCATCCGGCTGCAAGGAACAACGCAGCGCTGAGGATGAGGCCACGAGACGACCGTCGCGCCGAAGAAATCCATTCGTCGCTGAGGGGGAAGGTTCTGCTCATGACCTACGGCTGTGCCTTGCGACTGCGTTCGAGGTGATCCGCCAGCCGCGCCAGTTGCTCCGCCGCAATGCGCAGCGCCTTCGTGGAGTTTTCCCGCACCTCGGGCATCACCTTCTCGTTGAGAAACGTAATCACCCGCTTCACATCATCCTCGAGGCGTTCGCTGCATCCGCCGAAATGCTCATCCAGTTTGCGCCCCATGTTCTCGAAGCGGCCGCTTGCCTGTTCCGTCATATTTGGCTCCTGCCCTGCTGCATTCAGTATTGCGATGCGGGATGCGCTGGTCAATCGCGCGCTCCGGTCGTCCCACCGAACTGTAACCGTGGATGCGAAAACGGAGCGCATACATCCTAAATGCCGTGATGCGCATTCCTAGCTGATGAAACACGGGAGTCTTCTGAAGTATTTTTGGCCAATCTGCCTGGTTCTCCAGATCGCCCCGCTCCTGCTCTCGAGCGCCACGGCGCACGCGCAGACGTCGACGGTCCTGCCCGATGCGCCCCTGCCACGGACTTTCGCCCCGGCTCCGACCGAGTCGGTGGATGCCACACCCCCGCCAGCCGCCGGCCAGCAGAATCAGAACCCTCCCGCGCAGGCCGACCCCCAGGCGGCCAGCCCCATGAAGCATGCGCCGTATGAAAAGCGAAAATGGGCACAGTATGTGGACCCCGGCGAACGCATCCCGCCGCTCTATCCGGAGGACAAATGGGTGTTTTGGCTACATGAAGAAGCGCGGGTGTCGTCGGCCCTCCCGGCGCTGATCTCGGCCGGCTATGGACAACTCACCGACACGCCCGCGTACGGCAGCGACAGCGGCGCGTTCGGCGACCGAGTGGCTGCAGCGTTGGTGCGCCAGGCCACCATGCGATTCTTCTCGAGCAGCCTGTTTCCGGTCTACACCCACGAAGACCCTCGCTACTTTCGCAAAGCCTCCGGCAGCTACCTCTCGCGCACAGGCTGGGCGGCGGAGCGTGCCTTTGTCACGCAGAACGACAGCGGCAGCCACGGGTTCAACTTCTCTGATGTTTTCGGCCACCTGGCAGCTTCGGCTCTCACTCCCGCCTACTACCCGAGCAAAAGCCGCAATGTTCATGTGGTTATGCAGACTTGGGGAACCTCCATTGCGGGCGCCGCCGGCAACAACCTCTTCCTCGAATTCTGGCCCGACGTGATGAACCTCTGGCATCGCCACAAGCAGCATGCGGATTGATCTGGAATGCGCTCGCGTTCGTCTGTAACCTGAGAGACAGGGGCGGGCGAGCAGGCTGGCGTCGAGTGCGTTCCGTGCACCGCGCGCCGGGAGGGACATCCAGCGCAAATGCTGTCAGGTCGACTGCGAGGATCCCGGAAACGACCGATCAGGGCAGCACTACCGCGACCGCTCCGTCCGCGGATGCTCGCATGGAACTCTCGTGTTCTGCTCTGTCCCGTTCTGCTGGCCTCGGCGGTCACCAGCTGGGCGCAGTCCGCACTGCCGGATGCCCCAACGCCGCAGTCTGCAATAGCCAGCATCCCCTCTTCTGCCAGTGCGCCCTGGCTCGCGCCTGCAGCACTCGGTGAGCCAGCCGCCGGCCAGGAAACATTTCCGCCCGAGGCCAAACCGCTGCCCGGCCTCAGCGTGCCCGGACTGGAGCCCACCTACCTCCCTCCGCCCAGGTGGTGTACCGCGCACGCTTGTACGCAGGCCGCTCCGACGCGCACCTGCTGCGAGCCCGACCGCGACGTCTTCAGCGCTTACCTGCACCAGGACGCCATCCATATTTATTCGCCGGCCGAACTGGGGCGCATTGCCATGCACGGCGTGATCGATCCCTTCAACCTGCTCACCATCGGCGGCACGTCGGTTCTCACCGTGGCCACCGATTCGCATTCCCCCTACGGTCCCGGCTTCCACGGCTGGGCCAAGCTGAGCGGGGTCACTCTCACCGAGGACATGACAGGCGAATTTGTGGGCACGTTTCTCATCCCCTCCATCGATCATCAGGACCCGCACTACCACCGCATGCCCAACGCATCGCTCCGGCGCCGCATCCTGCATGCGGCGTACCAGCCCTTCTGGACCACCAGCGACACGGGCAAGGGGATGGTTAATTACTCCACCTTCGTCGGCTCCATTGTCGACGAAGCCGTCGACGTCAGCTACGTCCCGTATCAAAAAATGGGATGGGGCCCGGGTGCGGAGCGCATCGCCAGCGGCTGGGCCAGCGATCCCATCGGCAACTTCGTCACCGAGTTTCTCCCCGACGTAGCCAGCCACGTCAACTTCAAAGTCGTCTTCATCCAGCGGATCGTCAACCGCGTGGCGCTGGAGGACGGCGGATCGTAGCTTGTACCATAGGACGGTACAGTGGTACAATGCAGTTGGCGTTCATGATAGTCAGCTTTCGTGATCACTGGCTCCGCGACTACTTCCTGCACGACCGAGCAACCAGAAAGGTTCCGGCCAATCTGGCTGCTGCGCTTTTCCGCAAGCTCCAGATCGTGGACGATGCTACATCCGATGCCGATCTGCGGGTGCCTCCGGGCAACCGTTTCGAGAAGCTGCGCGGATACCTGGAGGGTTGGCATTTCATCAGGGTCAATGAGCGGTGGCGCCTGATATTTCGCTGGAATGGCCAACGCGGCGAAGCATCCGCCATGTACCTCGACAATCACAGCTATAGATAAGGACCGCAAGATGCTGATGACCAAAAAGAGACCAGTAGGACCCGGAGAGATGCTGAGGACCGAATTCATGGAACCCCTCGGCCTCACGCAGACCAGCCTCGCGAGAGCCATGGGAATCCCGCGGAAGCATGTGAACGAACTCTGCCGGGACCGGCGGGCCATCACCGCCGATACGGCGCTCATGCTCTCCCGCGTCTTCGGCAACAGCGCCGAATTCTGGTTGAACACGCAGCGTCGCGTCGACATCTGGGAAGCCCTGAACAGTCCGGCTCGCCGCGAGCGGATTCGGCGCGCGAAGCCCCTGAAAAAAGCCGCGTGAACCCCGTGCAAACCAACAACTATTTTGAGAAGTACCGCGGCGTCCCGCCCGGTAGCCACGGATCGTAATGCGCAGCAAACTCCGCCCGCTCTTCCGTCGAAGGGTGGCTGTAGGTCCAGAACTCCACGAAGCGATTCGGAGCGGGATCGTCGAGCCAGACCAGCGCGTCGCTGCAGAACGAGCTGACCGTCGCCGCCTGCGCGTCCGGAACCAGGCCGTGAATCACTTCCTGGCCGTAGACATCCGCCTGATGCTCGATGGCGCGGCTGAAAGCATTGCCGATCGGCTCAGCCAGAAAACTCAGCACCGTCGCCAGCAGCAGCGCCAACCCCAGCGACGACCAGCTTTCTACTCCGTCGATCCCCCACCTTGCCCCGCGCGTCCGCACCAGCCAGCGCAACAGGCGAAACGCGATCCAGTAGAAGACAAAAATCACCACCGCCGCGAACGCGATGCCCTTCGGCACATGGTGCAGCACATAGTGTCCCTGCTCGTGTCCGTAGGTGAAAAGAATCTCGTTGGGCGTTTCAATTTTGAGCGTCGTGTCCCACACCACGATGCGCTTCGATGCGCCGAGCCCGGTCACGTAAGCGTTCGCGCCAGTCACTCGGCGGCTGGCATCCATCAGAAAAATGCGGTCCGGCGGAATTTGCAAACCACCGCGCGCCGCGACGCGTTCCAGCTGCTCGACCAGAGCGGGATCGCTGTTCGCGAGCGGCGTGAAGTGGTTGAAGAGTGGATCGACAACCAGCGGGGCGACGAAAGTGAGCAACACGATGACCGGCACGGTGAAAGCCCAGAACCACAGCCACCAGCGTCGTGGAGACCACCGCATCAGCGCATAGAGAATGCCGAGCACCACAACGCCGAGCAGCAGCGACAGCACCGTGGATTTCAGCCAATCCACCCACCACGCCGCCCAGCCCTCGATGGAAAGTCCGAAGCGCAGGCTAACGTGATGTCCCAGAAGCGACGCTGGTATTTCCAGCGCGCTCAGGATCAGCAGCCAGAACAGCGCAGCGACCAAACCCTGCACCCAGCCTCGCGACGAGACGCGCGAAGCCAGCCGCGCAATGCTCGCGCCCATCCGCAAATACACCAGCAAAGCCAGCGCAAGCACCAGCCACGCCGTTCCGCCAAAATAAATCCCGGTCCGCCAATGGCTCAGCGCAACCGCTTGCGCCAGCTTGTCAGGGGGAAGGCCACAGAGCGGGCTCCCCGCAGCGGCCATCAGGAATGCCGCGCTAAAGATTGAAAAGCTCCCGCAGCCGGCGCGTCTGCGCGCGGCTCACCGGAATCTCCGTCTGCTTCTTGTCGGCCATGCGCAGCTGGTAGCTCGACTTGAACCACGGAACCACTTCGCGGATATGGTTGATGTTCACCAGATACGACCGGTGCGCGCGCCAGAAGACCGCGGGATCGAGCAGGTCGAACAGCTCCTCCAAAGTGCGGCACTTCGACTGCCCTTCAATCGATGGCGTGACTACAGAAATCACCCCGTCGTCAATCGAGGCAAAACAAATGTCCTTCTGATCGACCAGCAGCAAGCGGCTGCCCGCCTGCAGCACGATCTTGCCGCTGTGCGGCCTCGGCGCCTGATGCTGTTCGATCAGCCGGAGCAGCGTCTCCACGCGCAGATCAGCCGGAATCGGCTTCGGTTCGCCGCTCGGGCCCGCCTCCTGCAGGCGCAGGCGCGCGCGCTCCACCGCCTGCAGCACCCGATCGCGATCGAAGGGCTTCAGCAGGTAATCGATGGCGTTCACGTCAAAGGCGCGCACTGCATACTGGTCGAACGCGGTCGCAAAGATGATCTGCGGCAGCTGCTCGCCCTTCCCCAGATCGATCAGCTTCTTGAGCACTGCGAACCCATCGAGGCCCGGCATCTGCACGTCGAGAAACACCACATCCGGGTGATGGGTGCGGATCAAATCGACGGCCTCGACGCCGTTCTTCCCTTCCCCGATAACTTCGACGCTGCCCGTGGTGTCGAGCAGATATTTCAGCTCTTCGCGTGCCAGTTCTTCGTCGTCGACAATGAGGGCGGTGATGGACATACTCTGCGCTCGCGCAACCTCAGCATATAGGAATCGCGCAAAGGGTCCTTTGCGCCCATTGGGCCGTGGACAGTCCCGGTGAAACCGTGAAAGTTATACGACCCAATCACGTTTCGGGTCTTTCACGTATAAACGTTTTACAGTGCCGCAAGAGGTGCACAGGTCAGCAAAAAGGGTCTCCCTTTTCTCCCTTTCGGATCGTCTGAAAAAGCCTTTCTCTTTTTCTTTGCAGAGGAGGCCGGGACGTACGTCACCACCACCACCAGAAGCAGAAACAGTGAGACCGCTGATGAGTTGTGAACCGCCGCAGTGTTCACATGAATTGTTGGGCATGGATAACTATAGCCCATGAGAGTAGTTCATGATCTCCCGCACCGTCCCAAAAAAGGTGGTCAACGAGACAGCAGCGAAAGGCAACGCCGGCGGATTGTGCGGAAGAAATCCGGTGTGCCGCCCATGAAATTCGTTCAATGATGACTCTTCGGTTTTGTATCAGGGCACGACTTCAGTCGTGCCGCAAATGACCCAAAATCAAATGGGCTTTAGCCCCTGAGGGTTGCTCCTGGAAACCCTGCTATCCGTCGAATTGTTCATCGAAACTTGAGAGAGAGAAAAACTACTCCGCGAAAGCGTGCAGCCGCGCAGGCGGATGGTCGGCGGCCAGATTATGCCCGCAATACACGCAGTGCAGATCGGTAACGCGCGCGGTGCGATGGCAGTTGCCGCAGCACGGCGCCACCTGATACGCGCACTGCGGACAGAAATGGTAATCGCTCTCAATGCGCGCATTGCACGCCGGGCACAGCGACAGCACCGGCAGCCTCAGCAGGAAATACAGCACTGCGCCAATGCCGCTGGGAATCACCACGCAAACCGCCATCCACAGCGCGACGCTCATGCCGCGGCGCGGTGAGTCGCGGCTGATATACCCGATCATCAGCACGTACAGCCCGGCCAGTGCGCCAATGCTGATGTTGACGTAGAAGCGAAACCAGAACGGCAAATTCGGCGGATGATGACGATGCGCGGCCACCACCACCCACATCAGGTATTCCATCAGCGTGAACGCCACCACCGCTCCGGCTACCGACCAAAGCGGAATCAGCCGCAGTTCGCCCGAGAAACCGTCGGGATGCAGTTCCGCGCGCTGCTGTGTGCTCTTATTCATCGAAAGAAATTCCCGTCAGCTTAACGCTGGTCGTCGTGCACGCCGTGCTCTCTCCACTTCAGCAGCAGGACTGCGAAGACAGCCGAGAGCATCACCAGAAAGAACGTGAGCACCAGGATCGGCAGATCGAAGAAATGCTCGCCGGCGCTCAGATCGTTCGCCACGGTCATGAGCGCGGGCGCCACCAGGACGATCAGCGTTCCCAGTGCCAACAGCGCGATCCCCGCATGCCGGCGCTTCTGCACCCGCTGCGCTTTCAGTTCATTTGCGGCTTCCATCACGGAACGCCGTGTACGGAGCACGACTTCGGGAATGGGATGGCCGGTCACGTTCCGGTGCGGATGGAATACATCGCTGCTCATAGGGCTTCCATTCGTTCAGAGGTGGTCGTGACGGAGCGGGTTGCCGGCCGGACGTGCGGCTTCAGCGCGGCCAGACCGCGATAGAGTCGAGACTTCACTGTCGACAGCGGAGCGCGCGTCATCCGCGCAATCTCCTCGAGCGACATTTCTTCATGGAAGCGCAGCACCAGCACTTCGCGGTGCAGCGGATCGAGGGTCAGCAGCGCTTCGGCCACCAGCTCACCGCTTTCCATCGTCGCCATGTGATCGAACGGCGTCTTCTCCTGGCTCGGAACCTCGAACGGCCGCTCCTCGTCGCCTGCCTCGCACATCTCGTCGAGGCTCACCATCGAGCGCCGCCGCCGCAGATCGATTACCAGGTTTCTCGCGATGGTAAACAGCCAGGTATCGAACCGCGAATCGCCGTTGAACTGCGCGCCCCGCATCAGCACCCGCATCCAGGTTTCCTGGAAAAGATCCTCAGCCAGTTCGCGATTGCCGGTCAGGTACAGCAAGTAGCGCAGCAACCGATGCTGGTATTGCACGATCAGCTCATCCAGAAGCTGGGTATCGTGCCGCTTCAGGCCCTCGGCAACTCGAGCGTTTTCGCCCCCCACTTGCTCCGCAATCGGGATCGCCGCTGCACTCATAGCACTCTCTCTGACGCAAGAACCACTGCGGAAGACTCTCCTGGGTACCACTTTTTCGAGTTTTTGCGCCCCAGCCATCGACGGTTCCCCGCTTTCCCGCGTAAACCGCACCCCGCCCGATCCAAAATTACCCGTAACTTCTCCATTATCAGTCGGATTTGCGCCTTCCGCAAGGATAAACTTGATGGGATGGAAACCATCTATGGCCTCCACCCGGTCGAGGAGGCGCTGCGTTCCGGAACCCGGAAGTTTGATCACGTTTCCGTGGCCCGCGAGCGCCTCACCCAGGGCGATGCCCGCCGCCTGACCGAGATCATGGCGCTCTCCCGCGCGGCCGGGGTTCCGGTGCGCACCGAGCCCCGCGATGCCCTGACCCAGATCGCCGGCACCGCTGCCCACCAGGGAGTGGTTGCCGTGGTCCGGCAGCGCGGGTTCCTCGGGGTGGAAGACCTTCTCGATGGCCCCGAACCCCGCCTCGTGCTGGCTCTCGACGGCGTAGAAGACCCGCAAAACCTGGGCGCGCTGCTGCGAACCGCCGAAGCCGCCGGCGTCGACGGTGTCCTGCTCACCGAGCGCCGTTCCGCCCCGCTCAGTCCCGTCGCCATCAAGGCCTCGGCGGGAGCGGCCGAGCATCTTCGCCTCGCGCGCGTGGTCAATCTGGTTCGCTCCCTTGAAATGCTCAAGGAGCGCAACCTCTGGTGCGTTGGCCTGGACGAGCGCGGCACGACGGATTACGACCGCTACGATTTCCGGTCCAATACCGTGCTTGTGCTGGGACGCGAAGGCGCCGGGCTGCACGATCTGGTTCGACGCACATGCGATCATCTGCTGCGCATCCCTATGGCCGGAAAGGTGGACTCGCTGAACGTCTCGGCAGCAGGCGCGGTGGTCCTGTTTGAAGCGGTGCGCCAGCGGCGTCCGGCGCCGGATGCCAGCCAGCATAACCCCACGAAACCGAAAAAAGGCCTGGGCTCATCATGAAGTATTGGATTTTCGTCGCGACGGTGGCCTGCGCTTCACTCACTTTCGCCCAGCAAACCGAGCCACCCCCGGAGCCCAAGCCGCAGGTCGTCTTCTCCGGCCAGCCGCAATCCCCTGCCCCGGCCGCTGCGGACCACCCCGCCACCATCACTGACGCCGATCGAACCGCGATCGTCATCACCGCGTGGGACCTCGATGTGCATCTCGCCGCGCGCCAGCAATCTATGGAAGCCCAGGCACGCGTAACGCTGCGCAACACCTCCGCCGCTCCCTTGAACCAAATCGCCCTGCAGCTCTCCTCGACCCTGAATTTCGACATGATCGGTCTGCGCGCCAGGAAAATCACCTTCCGGGAGAACACCGTCCCCAGTGATGCCGACCACACCGGCCAGCTCCACGAAGCTGTGATCCCTCTCGACGCTCCGCTCGCCCCCGAAGCATCCATCACCCTCGATGTCGATTATGGAGGCACGATCCCCCTCACCGCGCAGCGCCTCACCGCCATCGGCGCGCCCGACGCAACCGCGCAGGCCTCCGACTGGGACCGCATCTCCGAAGACTTCACCGGCATTCGCGGATTCGGCAACGTCGTCTGGTATCCCGTCAGTTCCGTCCCCGTTTCGATGGGCGACGGCGCAAAGCTCTTCGCCGAGATTGGCCGCCAGAAGCTGCTCGATCAGGACGCGACCGCCAGCCTGCGCGTCACCGAGGAGTTTCTCTCCCAGCCGCCCAACGCGGCGATCCTCGACGGCCACTACGTCAACCTCGACAAGCCCGCGGCGATGCCGACCGCTTCCTTTCCCGGAGTCATCACCGCATCCGTGCCCGCCACTCGCCTCGGTTTCGAGACGCCTTCCCTGTTTCTGGCCCGCCGCGTCGAAACCTATGGCAATGGGCTGCGCGTCCTCGCCCTCGACGCCGATGCGGCCAGCGAGCAGACCTATATCGATGCGGCCAAACTCGCCCGGCCGCTCGTGCGTACCTGGCTCGGCAACCCAAAAGATTCCTTCACCATCCTCGATCTGCCCGAACCCGATGACGCCCCTGCCGAGATCGGCGGCCTGCTCGCGACCCCGCTCTCCACCGACGACGCGCCCCACCTCGAACCGGTCGTCGTGCACGCGCTGGCGCACGGCGCTTTTACCTCGCCGCGCGCATATCTCAACGAAGGCGTCGCCGCCTTTCTCGGCACACTTTGGATCGAAGCGAATCGGGGACGCACCGCTGCGATCGAAAATCTCAACGCCGGCCGCCCTGCTCTCACCCTGTTGGAACCCTCCACTCCTGGCGCGAGCGCCGGGGAAGACCTGCCGCACGCCACCAGCCCCGCCTTCTACCGAACCAAAGCGATGTACGTTCTCTGGATGCTCCGCGACATTGCCGGCGACAAGGCCCTGCAAAGCGCGTTGCAGTCCTACGATGCGGCCCAGGACACGAAGCCGGACTACTTCGAGCATCTACTTGAAAAGGCAAGCGGCAAGGACCTCCGCTGGTTCTTCGATGACTGGGTCAACCGCGACCCCGGCTTGCCCGATCTCTCCATCGCCGAGGTCTATCCCAGCCGCGAAGCCCATCAGACCGTCCTCGTCGCCATCGAAATCGTCAACGACGGCTACGCCGAAGCGGAAGTTCCCGTCACCGTGAAAGGTGTGGATTCGTCCGTCACCCAGCGCGTGCGCGTTCCCGCGCATGGCCGCGTCTCGTACCGGATCACGTTTCAGGAAATTCCCACCGAAGTGGACCTGAACGACGGCACCGTGCCCGAGGTCGAGGCCAGCATCCATCGCAAGCTGCTGTCCGCGCAGTAATCCCGATTACTGCACCACCGGCTGCGCGAGCGTCCCGCCGATCTTCACGTGGCCCCGGCGCGTCTCCAGCGTGAGGTCCAAAGTGCGGTCAAACCCGATGCTCCCGCGCACCGCGTTCGTTCTCGCCGCGCTCGCAATCCCTCCGCCAGTCAGCGCCAGCCCGCCATTGGCGATAGTGCCTTTGGCCGTCCAGCGCTCGAAATGCTCCAGCGGAAAATCGACCGCCCGCTCCGGAGCGGGCAGCGAGCCATTCTGCCACGTGAACGAGAAATCCCCTTTCGCCGACGACGCCAGATCCTGCGCGCGATAGCCGTTCAGTGGTCAGGTGCGTCTCGCCGTTCAGTGTGCCTGAGCCCCATGGTTCGCCAAAAACCGGCCCCAGGTCCGCGGCGTTGGCCCCTGCAACCCGAATACTCAGCGTCCAGTGCGGCGCTCCATCCTCGATCGCCATCTCCCCGCTCGCGCGCACCGGACCCCCCAGCGCCGTCGCATCCACCGACGAAAGCGTCAGCTTGTTCCCCTCCACACTCAGCGCAGCCGTCACCCCCCGCAGCGGCAATTTCCCCAATCGCAGCGTTGCACACTGAAGCTCACCGCGCAGCATGGGCCACTTCGCGCCGTTTCCCCCGCCCAGCGCGTTGGTGAAAAACTGCCCCAGAAATCCGCTCGACTTCCCCCCAAGCGCAACCTCCACGGTCGCCGCATCCAGCGCATCCGCCGCCAGCGTGAACGACGCGGGACAGGCAACCCCCTGGTTGCACATCGCCGGAAACTGGATTGACCCCCGCAGCGGCATCGCTTTATAAACCAGCGTGACGTTTTGCCAGGAAATCTCCTCCGGCGTCAGCGTAATCTCCGCCGATTCCACCGCAACCGGTGCGGGCAAAAACGCGGGCCGCAACTCAGCCCCTTCGATCTTCAGCGTCCCGTTGGTTCCGATCCCGGAGCCCGACTCCGCCAGCGGACGCATCCAGTTCCCCGCCGTCGTCGTCTTCAGCGTCGCGCGACCTTTGGGCGCCACCAGCGTCGAAGCGTTCTCCAGCAGCCCGAAATTGGCCGCCGCCGGCAGCAACTTCGCCAGCGTCGCCTGCCCAGCCAGATTCAGCTCGAACCCCGCCCGCGTAAAGCGCGCATCGGCTACCAGCGGCTCCGGCAATCCCATAGCAATGGGCATCGCCTCCAGCACCAGCGCCCGCTGCGTCGGCTCAGTTGCGACTTGCGGTTTTCGCCCCGCATGTGGCGAAGCATGCAGCGCGGGCTTTCCGCGAGGCTCCGGCTGCGGCCCCTCCGCCACAAAATGCATCGCCGGCAGAGTCAACGCACCTCCCGGATAGCGCAGCGAAACACCCGCCGCCGTTGCATCGCCCGTCAGCATTCCTCCCGGCCCGCTCGTCAGGTGGAAGTTTCCGTTCATTGTTCCTGTGGCCGTTACATTTTGCGCGCGCGGCCTGGCCAACCCCAGAATCGCCGTCGGAAACGATGCCGGAACCTGGTTGATCTCCAGTTGCAGATCGGCATTGCGCGCCGCCACGTCCTCCACGCTGCCCGTCAACAGCAAATGCCCGCTCCCCACCGGCCAGAAGCACGTGATGTTGTCCAGCCTGCGCTCCACCCGGTGATATTCGCTCCGGCAGTTCGCGTCGACGTCCAGGTTCGTCGCCGGCTGGAATTCCTGCCGCCGCAGATTGCCGACTTGCACTCTCGATTGCAGTTGAAGATCGCCCACCGTTCCGCGAATCCCGACCGTCGCATCCAGGTCCCCGCGCCAGCCGCTGTCCATGCCTGCGATCAGCCGTGTCACCTGGCCCAGTTGCGCGCCGCTCCACTCCGCTCGCAGATCCACCGGCATCGCGTTCAGATCCAAAGCGCGCCGCAGCGAGCCCTCCACATTCAGCTCACCCGTGTCGTAGAGATGCAGTTGCAGATCGGTGCGCACCGGCTGCGCCCGCAGCCGCACCCGCCACTCATCGGCATTCGCCTGCCACATCGAGAACTCCGCGTTCATCAGTGAAAACGGCTTCTTCTCGGCGCCATTCTTAAAGTTAATGCGCGAGTCAGTGGCCTCAATATAAGGAAAGCGTGGCCGCGGCCCCACCCGCCGCTCCCCGGTAGGCGCATTCGAAATCTGCGAAGCGCGCAGCAGCATCGAGTCGACGCTCCACTGCCCCACGCTGTTCCTCACCAGATTCAGGCTGGCCTCGTCGAGACTGATCCGGCTTACTTCGAGGCGCCCCCGCCACAGCGAGCTGAATCGCAGCGACGCCACCACCGAGGAAGCATGCAGCGCCGGCTCGTAACCGAAAGCCGGATCTTCATCGACGGTGAAGTCGCTCATCACGATGCCCGGCATCGGCAGCAGACGCAGCTGCATACCACCCACGTAAACCGGCCGCCCCAGCGCCTCTGACATGCTCGCCGTCAACGAGCGCTTGTATTTTCCCAGATTGATCAGCGGCGGCAGAAAAATCGCCAGCACCAGCAGCACGATCACCGCCGCAACGATAATCAGTGCGCGCCACGGAGGACGGCGGGCCTCGTACAGCTCGTCGGAGGGTTGCAGCTCCTCCAGTGCATCCATGGCTATTTCACTCGGTGCAGCGTCCGGCTCCAGCGTGTCCCGTCGAAGAAGTGAATCGTCTCATGCAGGATCCAGCTCACCCGGTCCGCCAGCGACGTCTTGAACTCCTGCGACTCCGGCGTATCGAACGACCAGTAGACGAACAGCGGCCGCCCTACAATGTTCGCCCGTGGCACGAATCCCCAGAAGCGGCTGTCGAGGCTCACCAAGCGGTTGTCGCCCATCGCAAAATACATGCCCGGCGGCACCACCAGATCCTGCCCCTGAATATAGCCAGGCAGCGCCTCACTCCACTCGGCGGTCACATCGCCGCTGGTCGATGGAGGAACCGACGGGAAGTCGTCGCGATAAGCGTTGTAGTCAAACTCGCTCGGCTTCGCGGCATACGGTTCGTCGAGTGCCACCCCGTTGCGATACACAATGCCGCCGCGCAGATGAATATGATCCCCCGGCAGGCCGATCACCCGCTTCACCAGAAACAGATGCTCCCCGTTGGCCTCCAGCGTCGGCTTGTAAAACACGATGATGTCGCCGTGGCGAACATTGCGGTAGTAAACGAATGGCGCATACGCAGCGGGCGGAGCCAGGCTGATGCGATCCACCAGTACGTGATCGCCCACCAGCAGCGCCTTCACCATCGACGATGAAGGAATCGCGAAATTTTGAAAGACAAAGGTGAGGACAAACAGCCCCACCGCCAGCACGCCGCAAATCGAAGCAAACGCCTCCAGCGGAGTCTCGTCGTGTTTGGGTTTTGCCTGTTTCTCTTCGACCTCAGCCATCGGCTCTCCGCATCCCCTCAGCGAACCACGCGCATAAATCGGTCCCAGCGCGCCAAATTCACGATTCTCTCCCAGAGATCGTTTTTCTGTCCGAGTTTATCATCCGGCGCCTCGGCAACATCGGTCGCCGACGGCTCCCGCAGCGAGAAATAAATAACAAAAGGCCGTCCCACAATATGATCCTTCGGCACGAATCCCCAGTAGCGGCTGTCGCGGCTGAAATTGCGATTGTCTCCGAGCACAAAATATTCGTCCGGCGGCACTACCAGATCGCCTTCCCGCACCTCGCGCCGCATCTCCATCCACCAGCGCGGGTCCACGCCCGGATCGGTGTACAGCTGCGTGGGAAAGCTGTCGCGAAAATCGTCGGGGTACGCGGGCTCGAACACCGCGTACGGCTCGTCAATCGGCTGCCCGTTCACCCACGCCAGCCCATTTTCCAGATGAATGTGGTCGCCCGGCACCCCAATCACCCGCTTCACTACATGCTCCGGAGGATCCGGCGGAAAATGAAACACTACCACGTCGCCGCGCTCAATGGGATGGTACGGGATCAGCCATCCCCACGGCCCCGCCGGCGCAAACGCGACCTTATTCACCAGCAGGAAATCCCCCACCAGCAGCGTGCGCTCCATCGACTCCGATGGAATCCGAAACGGCTGCACGATAAACGTCAGAATGAACAGCGCGATCGTCAGCACCACCAGCAGCGATCGCGTCATCTCCAGAAATCCCGGGAACAGCACGATCTTCGAGCGGCCCATCGTCACCTGGCCAAACGCATCACGCGAAAATGTAGACTTAGCGCCGTCTCCCGTCGGCTCGGCAGGAGTCTGCGCGCTCGTGCCGCGAGGTGTCGTCATTCCGCCTCCCTCGCCGGCTGCAGCTTTTCGATCGCCTGCCGCGCCGCGTCCTGCTCCGCATGCTTGCGCGTACTTCCCTCGCCCTCAGCCAGCACCTCAGCGCCAATCCGCACCTGAACAAAAAACCGTTTGTAGTGATCCGGCCCTGTCTCTCCTGTCGTGCGATATTCCGGCTGCCCCTGTTTGCGCGCCTGCAACAGCTCCTGCAGCGCCGACTTGAAATCCCCCATGCCGCCGCCCGCTGTCAGCTGCTCGCGCAGAGAATCCACCAACGGCACGATCACCCGAGTTTCAATCAGCCCCCGCGCCGCCTCCAGCCCCGCGTCCAGATACACCGCCCCAATCACCGCCTCCATCGCATTTGCCAGCAGCGCCATCTTGATGCGTCCGCCGCTGCGCTCCTCGCCGCGCCCCAGCAGCAGATACTTGCCCAGCTTCAGCCCCGCCGCCACTTCGGCCAAATGCCTGCGGCTCACCAGCGCTCCCCGCAGCCGCGTCAGCGCTCCTTCTGAAAGCTCCGGATACCGCCGAAAAACCGACTCCGCAGCCACCATCCCCACCACCGCATCGCCCAGAAATTCCAACGTCTCGTTGTCTTCCCGCTGCGGCTCGTCCGCTCCGCGCTCATGCGCCAGCGAACTGTGGGTCATGGCGCGCTCCAGTAATTCCGGGCGCGCGAACCGGTGCTCCAGGATCTTTTCCAGTTCCCCCCTTGCACCGGAGTCAGCGATGGCTGGCTCGCTCGACGCAGGCGTGTCAATCGATGGGTCGGAGGAATGTGCCGAGGACTCCATGCGGGGACTGCTTTTGATTATTGCAGAGCGTCCGGTCTACTGCGGATGCGGTTGGCTCGAGGTTGTCAACGCAGGTGCCGACGCAGGTGCAGCCGGTGGTGGCGCGTCGTCCTTCGCGTCGCCGTCCGGACCCTGCTCTCGATGCGGCAGCGTGAACGGCTGCTTCAGCCCCGCTTCCGCTGCCTCTTTCGTATCCGGCTGCCCATCGCGCACCGTCAGCGCCGCTTTGTACTCCACCAAGGCCTCGTCGCGCTGCTCCTCCACGTCCAGAATCCGCCCCAGATAAATGTGCGACCACGCCAGCATCCGCGGATCCTTTGAAGCCGTCAGCGTATCTTTGAACGCCGCCTCCGCGTCATCGATCTTTCCCCGCATCAGATCCACCCGCGCCAGAATAAAGTTGGCCTGCCCCGCATCGCCGCTGTGGCTCTCCAGCGCCTTCTGCGCCAGCTCCGCCGCCCCCGCCACATCGCCCTTCATCAGCTTCAGTTCCGCCACGTCCAGGTCCTTCGCCTGCGGAGGCCGCTGCGGAGAATGGCTCATCACATGGCCTTCGCCCTGCGCGTCGAACGTCGTTTCCTTCGCCCGATGCGTCTCCACGCTGACGTCCATCCCGTACACCATCGGCCCGATCGCCTCATTCAGGCTGTCCGGCGTCTTCTCGAAATTCTTCAGCTGGCTGTAGAAATACTGCGTCAGCACGTAACCCTGCGCCATCGAGTGATTCACCGCCTGCTGGCGGACAACTTCCTGCTTCTGCATCGCCACGCTGCGCGCGTGCTCGTACGGGCCCACCTCACTGTGCGGCAGATTCGGCGGAACCTTCACCTCGGCAATCCCCGTATCCATGGTGCGCGCCTCAATCGCGCGGATCATGCACTCGATCACCAGCGCCTCAATGTCGTTCTTAAACTCATAATCCAGAGGCGCGTCCTGCACCACCTTCAGGATCGGCATCATGCGCTCGTCCACCGTATTCGCGCGCGCGTACAGCAGCGGCTCAATCTCGTAATGCAGGTAGGCGTGTCGCACCAGGTCCATCGAGATCTGCCCGTTCTTCGGCGACGCCACCACCACATAATCCGGTCCGTAGACGCGCGCGTTGGTCTCCTCCGGAGACAGCAGCGGCTCCAGCACCACCAGAAAACGCCGTCCGCTGTACGTTGAGGCCGCCGTCTTGATGTAGTAGTTCGTGCTCACGATCATGTTCGTCAGCGGACCGTGCAGCCGGTTGGTGGCTTCGTCATACGCGGCATGATTCTCCGCCCAGATCAAATGCAGGTTGATAGCGTCAGCGAAACTCCGCAGCAAAGGCAGAATCGGCTCGATGGCGTTCGCATCGGGAGGCATGTCCTGCTCGTCGACACTCGGCGTCAGTTGCGGAGGCGGCGTCAGATAGAGCGCCAGCGACACATACTGCGCCAAATTGCGTGCCGGATCGTCGAGCCGATGCTGATCGATAAACAGGCACAGCTTGTCGCGGTCGTCCTGGGCCGCCGCGCTGGCCTGCGTCGCCTGATTCACCTCGTTGCGCACGACTTTCCGCACCGGTTCTGACTCATCCAGACCCTTGTCGTAGCCGCACGCATTCAGCGCCACGCCAATGTCGAACATCGCCTCACTGGTTTCCAGGCTCACCGTCGGCCCCGCGGGATCGATCAGCGCCTCCGCCCCCGGATTCGCGCTCTTCTGTAACTGCACCGGGGTTTGTGGGATGGTCGAAGGGGTTTCCGCTGGATTGAGATTCGGAACCCGGCTCGAACTCGACGGCTCCTGCGTGGACCGAGGCGGCCCAGCTTGTGGCGTAGTTCCGGGATTCTGGTTCTGCGCGCGGCACGAAGCCCCCGCCAGCGCTCCAGCAAGCAGCAAACACAACGAAAAACGACGGGAAAACGACGACATATAAAGGTTGGACTGCGGTTTGTTCAGTTCGGCTTGCCCTTCAGTCTAAGCGCCGCTCTTAGGGAGGGTCAATCGCAGTTGGTGGTTGCCATTCTTTGAACCAGCAAACTGGAAGCCTCGGACCCGGCATCTTGTCGATCGCCAAATGTGCCGACGCCGGCAGTATCCTACCTCCCTCTGGGCGACACAGGTCTGGTTGAATACTGTTTGGGGAGAACCTGAAAATGCAAATTGCGCGATTCCACGGGAAAAGTCGATTGCGTATCGGACTCTTGCTCGCGTGCGTGTGGATACTGGGTGCGGGTCTGGCAGCAGAGGGACAGGCAGCGTCGGAAGACCTGACCCGATGGAAGGCCGAGGCGGCGCGTGTAACGATCGTGCGCGACGACTGGGGTATTGCGCATGTGCATGGTGGCAGCGATGCGGATGCGGTCTTCGGGATGATCTACGCGCAGTGTGAGGATGACTTCAACCGGGTGGAGATGAACTACCTTACCGCGCTCGGACGCTCGGCTGAGGCAGAGGGCGAAGGCGCCCTCGGGCAGGATCTGCGCCAACGGCTGTTTCTGGATCCAGCCGAACTCCAGCGCGACTACGCCGCAAGCCCGGATTGGCTAAAACGGCTGATGAATGCATGGGCTGACGGGATTAATTTCTATCTTGCCACGCACCCTGAAACGAAACCGAAAGTGCTCACGCAGTTTTTGCCCTGGATGGCCCTGTCGTTTACTGAGGGCAGCATAGGCGGCGATATTGAGCGAGTCGACCTGAAGAAGCTGCGCGCCTTCTATGACCCGCAAGCCTCGAACACCGGGTCAGTCAATCGCGCGGGCCGGCCGCTGTCCTCCAGGCAATCGGAGTGGTTCGAACCGGAACCGGGCGGATCAAATGGATTCGCGATTGCGCCCGGTAACACCGTCGATCATCATTCGCTGTTGCTCATCAACCCGCATACCTCATTCTTCTTCCGCAGCGAACTCCAGATGGTGAGCGATGAGGGTCTCAATGCTTATGGCGCGGTAACATGGGGGCAGTTCTTTATCTATCAGGGGTTCAATGACCGTGCAGGGTGGATGCATACATCGAGCAACGTGGATGCAGTGGATGAGTACCTGGAGAAGGTGGTCCACGATGGCAACAAGCTGAGTTACGTTTATGGCGGCCAGATGCGTCCTTTTACCATCAGGCCAATCACGCTCCATTACAAAACTTCGCAGGGTTTGGCCTCGCGTACCTTTACAGCGATGTACACCCTGCACGGGCCGGTGATCGGGCAGGATGGGGACCGTTGGGTCACCGTCCAGCTGATGAATACTCCCGTGCCCGCCCTGGAGCAGAGTTACCTGAGGACTAAGGCGCGGAACTATGCCGAATACCGCAAGACCATGGAGTTGCGGGCCAACTCCTCAAACAACACGATCTTTGCGGATGCGGACGGCGACATCGCTTATTGGCACGGTGACTTTATTCCTATCCGCAATCCGCAATTCGATTACACCAAACCTGTGGATGGGAGCGACCCCGCGACGAATTGGCAGGGATTGATGACGGTGAATCAGGTGCCGCATCTGCTGAATCCGAAGAGCGGGTACTTGTTCAACGTGAATGATTCCCCCTGGAACGGCGCGGGGACCAGTTCCCTGCGCAAGGCTGACTACCCTGCCTATGTGGAGCAGGGCATCGAGACCGCGCGCGGGTTACATGCCATGCGGGTGCTGGCTCCCAATGGGATTCCGCGGCGGGATTTCACGCCCGATGGCCTGATGCATGCAGCCTACGACTCCTTTCTGCCGTGGTTTGCCCGGACCGTGCCGGTACTGACCGCGGCTTACGACGCGCTCCCCGCAGATGCGCCGCTCAAGCCGCGCCTTGCCGATCAGATCGCCGTTCTGCGTGCGTGGGACGACCGCTGGGCCGCGGATTCGGTGGCTACCTCAGTCGCTGTGTACTGGGGTACCGAAATGATCAGGATCGTGGGCCGGCCGGCGCACGACGCGCTGGCGCCGAGCGAGGAGTGGGTCGCTACCCGGACGCCGGCGGATGTTTTGCTTACCGCGCTGGCGAAGGCGTCAGATAAGCTCGCGGCGGATTTCGGGACATGGCGCACCCCCTGGGGAAAGATCAACCGGTTTCAGCGGCTCAACGGAGACATCGTGCAGCCTTTCAACGATGGTGACGCCAGCATCCCGGTTCCCTTCACCTCGTCTTTGTGGGGATCGCTCGCGTCATTTGGGGCGCGACAGTATCCCGGCACAAAACGTTGGTATGGAACCGCCGGCAACAGCTTTGTCGCGGTGGTTGAGTTCGGGGACAAGGTGAGGGCCAGGGGGGTGACCGCCGGTGGAGAGAGCGGGCATCCAGAGTCGAAACATTTCGATGACGAGGCTGAACGGTATGCGTCAGGCGATTTGCGCGAGATCTATTTTTATCCGGAACAGTTAAAGGGGCACACGGAGAGGACCTATCATCCTGGCGAATAGCGTGACTACCTGAGTTTCATCCGCTTCAGTTTGATGCCGGAATTCCCCCACTCCACAAAGCTGGGCCTTACTTCCCCGCACCCACCAGCTCCCTCTCTGACCCAATAAATCCCCAGGCATTCCACGCCTCGCCCTTCACCACCTTGCGGAATAACTCCATAGCCCCGGCTCGGTCGCCATGATAGAGGCGCCAGTTACCCACACCATAAGTGACCGTATCGAACGCAAGCTCGCCTTCCAGATCGCCCGGCCCGGCCGGTGCAGGCGGCAACACCTCCTGCTCCGTCAGCTTCCCCTGGTAGAAATGCAAAAGACGGAGATAGAAGTACAGATGCGGCTCCGTATTTTTTACATCGGGAGTAATCCTGGCCAGAGCCTGGGCTGCCTCCTCTTCCTTCCCGGCGCGGCGCAACGAAACGTACAGCCAGTTCGAGCAGTCGATCAGACTGTCGTTCGTCTTCGCCAGGTCGCGCGCCTTGCCGAACGCTGCAGCCGCCTGGTCGAACTCCCCCAGGAAGTAATGCGACAGCCCCAGGTGATAGTAGCCATCGAGCATCTGCGGAGCGAGCCGCGTCGCCTGCTCCAGATCGCTCCTTGCTTTCGTGAACTCCCGCAGCCCCAGCTCGCGATGGCCCCGCTCCACATACAGGTCGGCGTTGTCCGGCGTGAAGGCCAGCCCTTCGGTCGAGGTCGCCACTGCCTCGCGATACTGCCGCCGGGCAGCCTCCGCTTTCGAGAGGGTGAGCACCCGCTCCACATTCTTCGGCTCCGCAGCCAGAGCTTTGCGGGCATCCATCACACTCGGGTCGTCGGGCAGCGCATAGAGCTGCCGCCCAAGGCCCGACGTCACTTCGAGCGCTTCCCGCGCGGCCCCGGCGCCACTCTCCGCCCGTAACGGACCAATCAGGCCGCAAAGAACCATCAGGCCAACGACCCAAACCCAATCCCGCACTTTCCGCGTCCAGTCCCATTTGCGCTTTGCTGTGTCCATCGGTGCCTCCCGTCCTGAGGAGTCGACTTGTGCCACCCATCTCATCCCGAGCGCGATTGTATCGTCTTGTACCCGGCTCTCAGGTCACGTCGTGCGCGCGCATGCCTCCCGGCGCAGGCCCTGCTCGTCACAGAATCGGACATCCCTTGCTTCCCGTGTCCTATGATCGCTTATCCGGTGGGAGAGGATCGATGAACGTCTGGCTCCAGGATCTCCGTTACGCCTTGCGCATGCTGCGCAGAAACACGGTGCTGTCGGTGGTGATTTTGGCCTCTCTGGGCATCGGCATCGGCGCCAATTCCGCTATCTTCAGCGTCGTGGATGCCCTCCTGCTGCGTCCGCTTCCCTATCCGCATGCGGACCGCCTGGCGTCCGTGTGGCTGCATTCGCCGGGCATCGGCATTCTGCGCGACTGGCCGTCTCCGGGCCAGTACATCGACATCCAAAACCAGAACCATTCGTTCGATGAGATGGCGCTGGCGCAGAGCCGCACCTTCACGCTGACGGGCCGCGAGCAGCCGGAACGGGTGGATGTACTGAGCACACAATCGAGCCTGCTGTCGATGCTGGGCGCCAGGCCGCTGCTGGGCCGCACGCTGTTGCCGGATGAGGACAAACCCGGCCAGCCGGCGGTGGCCATTCTGAGCTACGGGGTCTGGCAGCGCCTGTTCAACGCCGACCCAGCCATCCTGGGCAAAAGCATCACGCTCAATGGAAAGTCCTTCACCGTCGCAGGCGTGCTGCGGCACGGATTTACCGTCAACGCTGAAGTGCTGCCATCCGAAGGGCCCATGGACAAGGTGGACATCTTCCTGCCGCTGCCCCTGGCGGCGGATGCAGAGCAGCGCCGCGGCGACGAGAACTACAACATTCTGGTGCGGCTGAAGCCCGGCCTTTCGGTGCAGCAGGCGCAGGCGGATATCGACATCATCGCCACCCGCATCCGCGAAAAAGACAAGCGCGGCGCGACCTTTGGCATGGATGTCGTCGGCCTGCAGCAGCAGGTGGTCGGAGACGTACGCCGTCCCTTGCTCGTGCTGCTGGGCGCTGTAGCACTGGTCCTGTTGATCGCATGCGCCAATGTGGCCAACCTTCTGCTGGCGCGCGCAGCGGGTCGCGAAAAAGAAGTCGCAGTCCGCACCGCTCTGGGAGCGGACTGGAAACGCCTCGCGCGGCAATTATTGACCGAGAGCATTCTCCTGGGATTGCTGGGGGGCGTGGCGGGTCTGCTGGTGGCGCTAGGGAGTCTGTGGGTGGTTCGCGCGATGAATCCCGGCAATATTCCCCGGCTCGATGAGATTGGGATCAACAGCACCGTTTTGATTTTTACCTTTGGCCTGTCGCTCGGGACCGGTGTGCTTTTCGGCCTTGCGCCGGCGTGGCGCGCGGTCAGGATGGATCCTAATGCATCGCTGAAAGCCGGCGGCCGCAGCGGCCAGTCGGATGGCGGTCTGCACGTGAAGCGTCACCGTCTGCGCAGCTTGCTGGTGGTTTCTGAAATTGCGTTTTCACTGATTCTGCTGGTCGGCGCCGGACTGCTGATCCGCAGCTTCGTTCGCCTGCAGGACGTAGCGCCAGGATTCACCACCGATCACGTGATGACCATGCAGATGGTGGCCAGCGACAGCAAGTACCACGACAGTAAAGTCCTGGCCGGTCTCTATCGTGACGTCGAATCCCGGATCGCCCACTTGCCAGGAGTCGTGGCCGAAGGTGCGGTTTCTGCGCTCCCGCTCACCGGCACGGTGGGATGGGGTGGAATCCACGTGGAGGGGTATGCGCCGCCGCCAGGCCAGGAGCTTCAGGTGGATCAGCGCACGGCCAGCACGGACTATTTCCGGGCCATGCAGATTCCGTTGTTTGCGGGCCGCTTTTTCACCCAGCAGGACGGCCCGGACTCGCAGCAGGTCGTCATCATCGAAGCAAAGTTCGCGCAGCGATTCTGGCCGCACGGGGATGCCATCGGGAAGCATCTCTGGTTCGATCCGAAAAAACCCATCACCATTGTCGGCGTGGTGGGAGTGGTCAAACAATACGGTCTGGAGACCGACGGCAAAATCGCCACCTATTTCCCGATACAGCAGCAGCCGGACCGGGGGACATTCCTGGTGGCCCGCACCACCACAGATGAAGCAGGACTCGCCTCCGCCATGATCCGGGAGATCCACGCGGTCGATCCTTCCGTGGTGGTTTACGGAGTCCGGACGATGCAGGATCGTCTGTTCGATTCCCTCGCGCGCCAGCGCTTCTCCACCACCATGCTGGGTGCGTTTGCGGGTTTCGCGCTGTTACTCGCTGCTGTGGGCCTTTACGGAGTGATGTCGTATCTGGTGACCCAGAGCACGCGCGATATCGGGATTCTGGTCGCACTGGGGGCACGGCGTGAAAATATTCTCGGACTGGTGGTGCGGCAGGGAATGCAGCTGGCGCTGATCGGCATCTTTGCAGGCTTGATTGGCGCCGTGGCCCTCACACGCGTGATCGCCAGCCTGTTGTTCGGCGTCAGCACGAGGGACATTGCTACCTTTCTTAGCGTTCCCGCGTTGCTGGCGCTGGTCGCATTCGCGGCTACCGTCGTTCCTGCGTGGCGGGCCAGCAGCGTGGACCCGATCGTGGCGCTTCGGGAGGAATAACCCTGGGAAGGCCAGGATTTTTCGCCCGCCTGGCCGGTCGGCTCGTCACCGTCGCCTGCCTCTGCCATACAATGGCAATCGCAATGGCTCCGCATCGCAAAAGAATCAGCCCCCGCATCGCTCTCCCCGCTTTTCTCCTCGCTGTGGCCTTGCCGCTGGCCGCGCAGACCCCGAAGCCTGCGCAGGATGCCGCAGCCGACGCCGCCCAGACCACGCTCCTGCTCCAGAACGATCAGCCGGTCCGCGCGCCGCACGCCATGGTGGTCTCCGTGCATCACCTCGCCACTGACGCCGGCGTTGGAATTCTGCAGGCCGGCGGCAACGCCGTCGACGCCGCGGTCGCCGTCGGCTTCGCTCTCTCCGTGGTCTACCCGTTCGCCGGCAACCTCGGCGGCGGAGGATTCATGCTCATCCACGAGCACACCGGTAAAGACATTTTCATTGACTACCGCGAGAAGGCTCCGCTCGCCGCAACCCCCAACATGTACCTCGACGCCGCGGGCAACATCATCCCCAACGCCAGCACCGTCGGCACTCTTGCCATCGGGGTCCCGGGCTCGGTCGCCGGCCTCGTCCACGCGGAAAAGAAATACGGCCGCCTCACCCTCGGCCAGGTCATGGCGCCCGCCATTCGTCTGGCCGCCGACGGATTCGTCCTCACCGGCGAAGAAGCCGCCAGCCTGCACGACAAAATCCTCACCGGCTTCCCCGCTTCGAAGCACATCTTCCAGCGCGACGGAAATTTCTACGAGACGGGCGAAACATTCAAGCAACCTGAACTCGCCGAGACGCTGCGCCACATCGTCGCCCATCCTGACGACTTCTACCACGGCGCGATGGCCAAACAGATCGCCGATGCCGTGCGCCAGGGCGGCGGCCTCATCACTGCCGAAGACATGGCCCGATACACCGCGAAAGAGCGCGAGCCCATCACCGGCACGTATCGCGGCTACACCATCGTCAGCGCGCCTCCGCCTTCCTCCGGAGGCGTGGCGCTCATCGAGATGCTCAACATCCTCGACGGCTACAACCTGCGCCCGCTCGGCGATCGCACCGCGCCCGAGATGCACCTCATCATCGAAGCCTTCCGCCGCGCCTACATGGATCGCACCAACTACCTCGGCGACCCGGACTACGTCAGGATCCCCATCGACCAGCTCATCAGCAAAAATTACGGCGCCGCCTGGCGCTCCTCCATCGACGCCGATCACGCCAGCGCCTCCGCCTCGCTCGAACGCCCCGCGGGATTCCTGCCCCCCGCGCCCACCATGGCCGATGTTCGGCAGGAAGCGGCTGATACCACGCACTACTCCGTCATCGACGCGCAGGGAGACGCGGTCTCTGTCACGACTACCCTCAACGGCGGTTATGGCTCCGGCGTCACCGTGCCTGGTCTCGGCTTTCTCCTCAACAACGAGATGGACGACTTCGCCTCGAAGCAAGGCGTGCCGAACATGTTCGGATTGATCCAGGGTCCCGCCAACTCCATTGCACCCGGCAAACGCCCGCTTTCGAGCATGACGCCGACCATCATCCTGAAAGACGGCAAAGTCAGCATGGTCCTCGGCTCGCCGGGCGGCGGCACCATCATCACCACCGTCGCCAATATCTTCCTCAGCGTCGCCGACCAGGGACTCAACATCCAGCAGGCCGTCGACGCCCCGCGCTTCCACCAGCAGTACCTGCCCGACGTTGTTATGGTCGAGCCCGGCCTCATGCCCGCGACTCTCCAGGGCCTCACAGCAATGGGCTACACGCTCCGAACCCGCAATTCCTGGGGCGACGGAGAATGCATCGCCGTCGACCCCAAAACCGGCGAGCTAAGCGGCGGCCAGGACCACCGCCATCACTTCGGCAAAGCCGCGGGATACTAAAGGACCTGGATCGTCGCATCCGCGGAATGCAGTAGCCGTGGCAGTGGCAGTAGCCGTAGCCGTAGCAGTAGCAGGGTACCAGCAGCAGCACCAGGTACCAGCAGCAAAAAACCCGAACACCCAAAACCCCGCCAGGTTCACCCCACAGCAGCAGCAGTAGTTAGCACCAGCAGTAGTTAGCACCAGCAGTAGTTAGCACCAGCAGTAGTTAGCACCAGCAGTAGGCATGTACCACCAATAGCAGCAGGAGCCAGTAGCAGTGGCACCAGCACCAGCAGCAAAAAGGAACCCCGAACACCCAAACCCCGGTCAGGTTCACCCCACAGCGCCAATACCAGCGCCAGTAACCAGCAGCAAAAAGGAAACCCGAGCCCCAAAACCGCGGCCAGGTTCACCCCACAGCAAGCAGCGAACGCTTTCGCCGCCGCTCTTCAAGCCATTTCCTCTGTGCTTCAACCCGTCGGTACCGCGCCCATCCCATTTCGGGAAAAGCGCCGCCGCCCTGACCGCCAGCACCCCCCAAAACCCCGGCCAGGTTCACCCCACAGCAAGTAGCGGACGCTTTCGCCAGCCCACCTTTCAAGCCATTTCCTCTGTGCTTCAACCCGTCGGTACCGCGCCCATCCCATTTCGGGAAAAGCGCCGCCGCCCCGACCGCCACCACCCCCCAAAACCCCGGCCAGGTTCACCCCACAGCAAGTAGCGGACGCTTTCGCCAGCCGCTTTTCAAGCCATTTCCTCTGTGCTTCAGCACCTCCGTACCACCCCCGACCCATTTTGGGAAAACCACTCCCCACCCAACGTCAACCGCTCCAACTCCAGCCGATCCGCTCCGCGCCATCCAACATCCCCGTTCGTGTGCGGTGATGATCGCCATTCTCGCTGCCATCGACCTCGGCATCTGGGCCTTCAATCGCCACCAATCCCGCTCGACCGTCCTCTATTACGAGGAGCTGGAACCCGAAGTGATTACCACGCTGGGACTGGCCTCCGGACCCCTGCGCTCCAAAATCGAGATGTAGGATCCACTAACCTTCCACGAGCCGTGAGCTTTCTGCTCCCTATTCCCTATTCCCTGTTTTTTGGTTCCCTGCTTTTCTTGTCAAGTTTCCACCACTTACCTAAAGTAACTTTTGGTGATAACAATCCACTTACAACCAAAACAATTTTGGCGGATTAACTCTCTCAGTGTGATATTCTTAACTTATAGAGTAGAAAAAGAAAAAGCCGCCACCGGGCGGCTTTTCTGCATTGCATTGGGCTCAGCTCCTGGATTTCGACCGCGATCAATGCACGATCGTTTTTCCGTTCGCGGTTCACGGTTCACGGTTCACTGTTCACGGTTCACTGAACACTGATCTCTGATCACTGATCCCTGACCTCTAAGTATTTTGAAAACAAATGCATCGATGACTTGCACCCTGGAATGAAATAGATACGTGCCACTCATCCGCGAGCCACCTGTATGAATAACGAAACAAAATACATGCCCGCAACCATTCTGGAATCAAATGCGTAGCAGTGACCCAAAAATCGCCGCTCCAATCGAATCAAATGCGTACGCAACGCTACCCCCTCACCCCAGGGGGGAGGGGGGGTGGGGTGTTCTGACTTTCGTAATGTGGGACGCGATCACTCGAATCATGTGCTCTATGCTCGGCCCTGCGTTTCCTGAACGCTGTACGCTGAACGCTGTACGCTCGCTCTCACTGGTTTATCCTGATCGAAAAGCGCAGAATTTCAAGGGGGGTTCCCCCAGTCGGAGCATCTATGCCAGACGCCACGTGTGACATCGGCCTGATCGGCCTCGCCGTTATGGGTCAGAATCTCGTTCTCAACATGAATGACCACGGCTTCAAAGTAGCCGTCTTCAACCGCACTGTCTCCAAAGTCGACGACTTCCTCGCCAACGAAGCTAAAGGCACGCAGGTCGTCGGCGCGCATTCGATCCAGGAGTTAGTCGGCCTGCTGAAAAGCCCGCGCCGCGTCATGCTGATGGTGAAAGCCGGCGACACCGTCGATCAGATGATCGATCATCTGCTCCCATTCCTGTCGAAGGGAGACATTATTATCGACGGCGGCAATTCTCTCTTCACCGACTCGAACCGGCGCACCAAAGACCTCGCCGCCAAAGGGATTCTCTTCATCGGCACCGGCGTTTCCGGCGGTGAAGAAGGCGCTCGCTTCGGACCGTCGATCATGCCGGGAGGCAATCCCGAGGCCTGGCCGCACGTGAAAGATATTTTCCAGTCCATCGCCGCCAAGGTCGACGAGGGCGCCGGTTCGAACGGCAAAGGCGGCACGCCCTGCTGTGACTGGGTCGGCGATGCCGGAGCCGGCCACTACGTCAAGATGGTCCACAACGGCATCGAGTACGGCGATATGCAGCTCATCTGCGAGGCTTACGACCTGCTGAAGCACGCATTGGGCCTGACTCCGGATGAGCTATCCACCGTCTTCGCCGAATGGAACAAGGGTGAGCTGGACAGCTACCTGATTGAGATTTCCTCGATCATCTTCGCCAAAAAGGACGAAGACGGCACGCCCATCGTCGACAAGATTCTCGACACGGCAGGCCAAAAAGGCACGGGCAAATGGACGGTGATCAGCGCTCTCGAGCTCGCCATGCCGGTCACGCTCATCGGCGAATCGGTTTTCGCGCGGTGCCTGTCCGCTCTCAAAGAAGAGCGTGTCGACGCCTCGAGAATTTTGCAGGGACCCACCGGCCAGGCCGCAACCGCCGACCGCGCCGACTTCATTGAGAATGTGCGCCGAGCGCTCTACTGCTCGAAAATCATCTCTTACGCGCAGGGTTACATGCTGCTGCGCGAGGCAGCAAAAGAATTCGGCTGGCGCGTGAACATGGGTGGCATCGCGCTGATGTGGCGCGGCGGCTGCATCATTCGCAGCCGCTTCCTCGGCAAAATCAAAGAGGCTTACGACAAGCAGCCCAACCTGCACAACCTGCTCTTCGACAGCTTCTTCGCCGGCGTGCTCAACAGCTACCAGGCTTCGTGGAGAAAGGCTATCGTCAAAGCCATCGCGCTCGGTGTTCCGGCGCCGGCCTTCTCGACGGCGCTCGCTTTCTACGACGGCTACCGCACCGAGCGTCTGCCCGCGAATCTGCTGCAGGCACAGCGCGACTTCTTCGGCGCGCACACCTACGAGCGTGTCGATGAGCCGCGTGGAAAGTTCTTCCACACCAACTGGACGGGCCGCGGAGGCCGCGTCTCGTCGACGACGTACAACGCGTAGCTGCGGATCGGAGCGGCGTTGGTACAATCGGCAAACGCCAGGCAACTACCGATCCAGCAATGCAAGGCCCGATCACCAAACCGCTTCGCATCGGCGACTGGCGCGTTGACCCGGCGTCAGGCCAGATTGCGCGGCAGGGTGAGACGGCGCGTCTCGAAGCGCGCGCCATGCGGTTGCTGCTCTGCCTGGCTGAGCATGCTGGCGAAGTCGTCAGCATCGATGATCTGCTCGATCAGGTCTGGTCCGGCGTCATTGTCTCACCGGATTCGGTCTACCAGGCGGTCACATCGCTGCGGCGCACACTGGGTGACGACCCCAGGCAGCCAATCTACATCGCAACCGTGCCGCGACTGGGCTACCGCATGGTCGCGACGGTCGAGCCATGGACTGACGGGCCGGCCGCGAACGGAGGATCGGCGGAAGGACCGGACGACGACGGGAGAGAAACCAGCAGCGGAAAGGCTGCCTTGCGTCTCAGCAGCGGCCTTGTTCTGGCTGTCATCGGAGCGTTTGGCGTGGCGCTGGCGATTGCCGGTCTTGGCGCAGCCTTTGTTGCGTTTCTCATCCACGGCCAGTTGTCGCTGCACCGTTCAGCGGAGACGGCCAGCGTGGTCGTGCAGCCGCCAAACGCAATTGCGGTATTGCCGTTTCTCGATCTGACCCAGGGCATGAAGGAAGAGGAGTTTGCCGACGGCATGACCGAGGAGTTGATCGACAAGCTCAGCAAAATCCCAGGACTGCGGGTTTCTTCGGCGACGTCGTCGTTCTATTTCAAGGGCAAACAAATCCCTGTAGCCGACATCGCCAAATCGCTCGGCGTCATTTGGGTGCTCGACGGCAGCGTGCGCAAGTCCGGCACATGGATCCGGGTCGATGCGCGGCTCATGCGCGCCGACAACGGCTACGTCGTCTGGTCGGAAACGTACGATCAGCCGATGACGAATCTGCTGATGGTGCAGGATGACATTGCGAGCGCGGTGGCGAAGGCGCTGCGGTTGTCGATCGGAGCCACGCCCGGCAGCAATCCTTGATCGCTGCTTTTGCTGTCGCGTCGAACGCGTGCAGCATGAGGAACGAGTGCAGTTATTTTTCACATTCGTCACATCGAGACGGCGATGTTTGCCGATTTGGTCCGCGATTGGCTTAAATTAGGCCTCTCTCATCGATCCATGCGGCGGTTCCGATGCACAGGTTGTGATGGAAAACCTGTGGCGCACGCTGCCATTATTCTTCGCTCTTTCTACATTGACCTCTCAGAGCCAGCAGATCGCGCTGTTGAATGCGCCCGAACCCACGATCGGAGTTTCGTCCAGTGCGGCGGAGCCGGGCTCGTCGGCGGTGATGCCGGTTTCGACGCGACCCTACTTCAATGAACAGAAGGGATTCGCTGCCCAGGACTGGAGCCTGCTGGGGGCAGCGGCGGCGCTGCGCTTTCTTGACTACAAGAGCACGGTGAAGTGCATGTCGGACCCTTTTAATTTCCAGGAGGTCGAGTTGCCGCAGGCTCTGGTTCACAATCGGCCGGCGCTGGGAGCGTTTGAAGCCAGTACGGTGGTGGCAAATTACTATGCGTATCGGATGTTCGTGACGCGCCGCCATCGCAACATGGCGCGCATGGGCCAATACGTCAACATTGGCGCGATGGCGTGGACGGTGGGACGGAATTACTACGAGTTGAACGAATTCTGGCCACGCCTGAACGACTACGCGCAGTTTCACGGGCAGCGATAGCCGCTGGTGCAAGCTTGTTGCCGCGGAACGCGACGGAATGCGCATTGAGTTAGGGGCGAAAAGCGGGTGGCGACTGCAGTATTGTGGATGCGGGTTCGGTTGATTGCAGAGTGAAGTGCAGCGTTGTGGTGCCGTTCTGCGGAATCTTGTCAAGTGGAAGCCAGAGCTGGTTGTACGGCTGGCCGTTGAGGGTGATGGCGGTGACGTAGGGGCCGGAACCTTCGGCGGTGATCACAAGCGTCCGATTTTGGCCACCAAAAATGCTGCCAAGGTGGACGGTGGCTTCGGGAAACATGGGCGTTCCGAGGAAGAATCCGCCGACACCGGGAACTCCGGGATAAAGACCGAGAGCGTTCCAGACGTAGACGCCTGAGGTGGCGCCGAGGTCGTCGTTGCCGGGGATGCCGTCGGGTTTGGTCGAGAAGGTTTGCTGCTCGATGCGGGTGATGACGTCATCGGTCTTCCAGGGCGCAGCCGTGTATTCGTAGACGTAGGGCGTGACGAAGTCGGGCTCGTTGGCCATATTGAAGCAGGGCTCATTCCAGCAAATGAGCTTCGAGAAAAACTTGTCGAGGCGCGGGACAACGACGGAGCTGCCACCCATCGCGGCGACGAGGCGTGGGTAGTCGAAGGGAACCATGAAGGAGTATTGCCACGCGTTTCCTTCTTCGTAGCCGGTTGGACCAACCCAGGGCGGAGCATTGGGTGGTCGTGGCAGCGATCGGTCGGCATCGAAGCCGGCAAGCCAGGAGCCGTCGGCGTTGCGGGGACGGATCCATTTCGTCTCGGGGTCGAAAAGGTTTTGCCAGTTCCCTGCTTGCTTCACGAGCGTGTCGTAACTGGCCGTATCGCCGAGGGTGTTGGCTAGCTGCGCGACGGCAAAGTCGTCGCTGGCATACTCGAGCGTGCGCGAAACGTCGATCGAGTCGGAGTCGACCGGGATGTAGCCGAGTTTTAGTTCGTCAGCGAGGAACGGGCGCTCAGATTGGTTGTGGGGACCCATGCCGGGTTGCGTGGCGGCTTTGAGCATGTGCCGAAGGGCGGCGTGAGCGTCGAAGCCGGACGCCCCAAAGGCATACGCGTCGGCGAGAAGGACGGCAGGTGAGTCGCCGCCCATGACGTAGGTGACGTCGTTGGCGGCGGGCCAGCGCGGAAGCCAGCCAGATTGGTCGGCGTCGTCGACGAGGGACTGGGCCATGTCGGAGCTGCGGGTTGGGTCAAGGAGAGACTGAAACTGGACGACGTCGCGGTAGATGTCCCAGTCGGAAAAGTTCGCATATTGGGCGGTGTGGAAACAGGGTGTCCCTAGGCAGTAGAGGGAAAGCTTGTGCACCTTGCCATCGAAGCCGGGGTAATCGCCATTGTCGTCGTTGAAAAGATTCGGCGAGAGCAGCAGGTGATACAGCCCGGTGTAGAAAATCGCCCGCTGCGCGGGCGTTCCACCGCGTATGTCAACGCGGCTCAGCAGCTCGGTCCACGTCTTCTGCGCTGTGGCACGGACCTTTTGGAAGTCCGATCCCGGAATCTCGAGGCTGAGGTTCTCCGCCGCGTTGCCGGCGCTGACGAAGGAGAGGCCGACTTTCATCGTGACTTCGCGCTGGTTGCCGAAATCGAGCCAGGCGCCGGCATGACGCGCTTCTTCGAGGCGGGCAGAAGGCTCGACCGTGTCGTCCTTCCACATTGATGTGCGGACGAAGGGCTGCTCAAATTGCGCGGCGAAATAAAGCTTGTAGCGGGTGGGCGAATTGCAGAAGGCCCCAGCGCGGGCTTCACCATCGACGGCGTTGTTGCCCGCAATGCGGATGACATAACCGTCATTGGAGCGGGCTGAATCGTCGGGTTTCTTGTCGATGATGGTGGAGTTCGCGCTGCCGCCGGCGTTGATGAGAAGGCGAGCTGGAGTTCCGGTGGGAAAACGGAACTGTGCGATGCCGGCGTGATCGGTGACGGTGAGCTCGACCTCGATACCGTTGGCGAGGGTGACGGCGTAGTAGCCGGGGTGCGCGGTTTCGTGGGTGTGGTCGAAGGGCTGGGTGTAGAGTTCACGATTTTGGTGTGGGCTGACGGTGAGGTCGCCAGTCCAGGGAAGAACGGGGAAGTCTCCGTAGAGCGAGCAACCGGCGCCGCTGATGTGGGTGAGGGAGAAGCCGTAGATGCTCTTTTTGCCGTAGTCGTACCAGGCGTCGGAACCGGTGTCGGGGCTCCACTGAATCATCCCGAAGGGCAGCGTAGCTCCCGGGAAAGTATTGCCGCCGCCCGCTGTGCCGATGAGCGGATCGACCGAGTCGTAAGCGGACGGAGGCGGCGCGGGGGAGTTCTGAGCAGCGGCGTGGCCGAGGAGACACAAGGCAGCAACGAGGCAGACCGAGATTGTCTGGCAGCTTTTCATTTCCACTTCCTTCAAGAATAAGAGAAACGACGGACGGAGGGTTGCGGGGCAGAAATTGGCAATAGCATCTGCGCGGGCCGGATGGTTCGGCGAGATTCGGCCCAGCGTCAAAATGGACTTCGCGCAACGGAGCGGCGCGACAGGCGCCAGGCCGTATAAGCGCGGGCTTACATCAGGTGCTGCAACGCATCCCAAACGTACACGCCCAGGATGCAAACCGTCAGGGCGCAGGTTGCACCGGTGACGATCCGGATCAGGGGCTGAATTTTGTTGACCTTCTTGAGGAGTTCCTCCTGCTCGTGCTTCTGGTGGTTGCCGGAGTCGTCGAGGAAAATCTGGTCTTCTTCGTACCGAGTGAGATTGGAGCGATAAACGAGCAGGACCAACAGGAAAGTGATCACTGCTGCCCACACGATCCAAACAACGGGCATGAAGCTCATCACAGAGCTCATAAGCGCCTCGGGGGGAATAAATTCCGCTGCGGGTTCGGGTACCGGACGACGGGTATGCAGCCAGTCTGGCGTGCTGATCGGCTGCAACCGAGGGTCGACCGGCAGGCCGAAACCTCTCAACGGTTGAAGCCGGCTCCTGGTGCCAGGGCGGGTCTGGAAACCGGGTGAGAAACCCTGGAACCAGACTCGGAAGGCAGGAGGGGCCGTCCCGGAGAAGGATGTTAGCGCTGTTGGCATAGGGTTGAACAGCGAATTTTTTCGATCCATGCCGTTACCACTTGACAACCCTCTCGGAATCAAAGGATTCCATACAAGTGCGAGGCGGACGACGATGCGGAGAAGAACACTTTCAGACCTGACCCTGCGGTTGGCGGCGACTCGTGGGAATTTGTGCGGCGCTGTTATGGGTGGCATCCTGCAATGCGAACGGAAGGCCGGAATCGGACCGGCAGATCCAGGCGCAGGCGCAGCAGGCCACTGAGAATGCCAAAAAAGCGGCCGACAAGGCGGCAGCGGAAGCCCGCGTGGCCGCTGCGAATGCAGAGCGCGAGGCGAATGACGTCGCGAGAGGGGTGAAGGCGGGACTGCACAACGGCAAGGGCGGCGGCGTGGATCTGAATTCCGCGAGCCGGGCCGATCTTGAGACGCTGCCGGGGGTGACGGCAACGACGGCACGGCGGATCGAGGACAATCGGCCGTATGGGACGCCGCACGATCTGGTGCGGAAGGGCGTGGTGTCGGAAGCGGAGTTCGACCGCATGTCCGGCAATGTGGTGACGCGGTAGGGTCTGCGGATTTTCCTGGTCGCATCACGATAGACTCGCATTGATGTCTGCACAACCGTGCGGAGGTTCCGGCCCACGATGTGCGGCTGGATGAAGTGGTGCGCTGAGGGTGCCTGCTCATGGCAGGTTATGGGGCACTCGGCCTCGGCACTATTCCGATGCGATGGGCTGCCAAAGCTCGACGCGATTGCCTTCCGGATCGGTGATCCAGCCAAACTTTCCGAAGTCGTAGCTTTCGCGTTTTGGGTCGACGGTGACACCTTCGCCGATCAGACGGTCGAGCAGTCCATCGAGGTCATCCACCTGGAGATTGAGCATGGCTTTCTGCGCCGGAGGAAAGTAGTCATTGTCCGGTTTGAAGAGGGCGAAGACGATCTGCGCGTGCTGGGTTGGGGCAGGATACCCGAAAGCGCCGCCGGACTTCACCAGACCGAGATGCTGCTCGTACCACTGATACAGAGCTTTTGGATCGTTCGCTCGCAAAAAGATACCGCCGAAACCAGTAATGGAAGCCACGCACCCTCCTTGAGAAAAAGCGTTCAGCGTTCAGCGTACAGCGTTCAGAAAACCCGAGCGTACTGCATAGAACGGAGCGATCGGCGTTCAGCGTTCAGAGGCAGTGGTTCTCTTCGGACAAGACAGTAGTGTTCCCTGCGAGCAATCCTGATTCATGTGGTCATGACTCCGCGAGCGGTGGTGGGTTCGACGGGGGCTTTGCGGCGGAGGACGGCGGCGGAGACCAGAGTCATGATGAAGCCGACGGGCAGGGGCTCCATGAAGGTGTAGAGCATGTTGACGAAGGGGTTCTGGTAAAGCTGCTGCGAGTGCTGGATGGCGGCGACGCGCGCGGCGGTGGTAGCGGGGTCGAGGCCAGAGGCCTGGACCTTGTGAATCTGGGCGGCGAAGTAGCTATCCATGAAGTGGGGCATGAAGTTGAAGTAGACGATCTCCCACATGGCGACATAAAAGACGCAGGTGATGAGGGTGATGAGGATGCCGCAGGCGAAGGCGCGGCCGAAGGAGATTTGGCCGGCGAGAGAGTTGTCGCGGTAGCTGCGGATGCCGAAGTAGACGAGGAGGAACGAGGCCACCATAGTGGTGTAGCCGAGAACCAGGCTGTGGCCGGAGCCGATCTTGTTGGCGATGAGAAGGTTACCGCCCATCAGGACGGAGATCATGACGCCGGCGATGAGGCCGAAGGTGAGAACGGTTTTCTTCATGCGAGGCTCCTGCGAATCAGGATGGAGTCACGATGCGATGGAATGGGGGCGGATGTCGTCATGCTTTCGGGTGATTTTTGGAGGAAATCGTGCTTTCGTATGACGCGATTGCCCGAAGGGCCTCCGCCTGGACGGCCAGTCCTCACGGGAGGAGGCCTAATTCTTTGCCGCGCTGGACGGCCTGGGTGCGGCGGGCGGCTCCGAGCTTGTCAAAGGCGCGGGCACAGTGGGTTTTGACGGTGTTTTCGGAGACGAAAAGCTGGGTGGCGATCTCGCGATTGCTGTGGCCTCGGGCGACGAGGGTGAGGATTTCGAGCTCGCGTGCGGTGATGCCGAGGGTCTGCTGGCGGGCGGTATTGGGAGCGAAGGGTTGAAGGGGTTGCGCGGGGACGGGGACTTCTTTCACCACGACGGTTTCGCGGATGGTTTCGCGGTTACGGGTGATGCGGAGGCCGAGCCAGATGCCGAAGGCGGCGAAAAGGATGGCGACCAGCGCCCCGTACAACTCCACGGAGTGCGAAAGGATGACGAAGCGGTATTCGGAGTAGCGGAGGGCGGCGATGAGGAGGCCGCCGACGAGACCGAAGAGGAGGACGTGACGCTTCATGACGGAGTTGGGAAGAAGTATATCGCTGGGTGGGGCTGGGGCTGGGCGGACGGTTGGAACTCCCACGTCTGCCAAAACCGGGCCGATGGGGGGCACCCAGCTGGGACGCAGCGAGTGTCTCAAGGTTAACTTCGGCGGTAATGGGGACCCCCCTCCCCCTGGGGGTGGAGTGCGGGATGGTTGCTGATTCCGCGGGAGTTCGAGGGTGGTCACTTTGGTACTCAGCGGAGAGGACAAGTTGATTATTAGCGGCTGCATTATGCGTCCGCTTGAGCCGAGTAGCGGCTTTGACGACGGAGGATGTCGAGGACTCCCTCGATGGACTGGGAGAGAACGAGGGCGAAGTCGGGCTCGGGCGCGGGGTCGTCGGGGAGGGTAAAGGGGACGGAACCGAAACGGCGGACGAGGGCGCGGAGCAGGAGTCCGGCGTGGTGGTCGGAGATGCCGCGGGGGCCATCTTCGAGGAGGGCGCTGAGGAGGAAGAGGATGGCGGGGGGAATTTCGGCGCGGTCGAGGGTGGCGAGGGCGCGGCGGAGGTCGGGCCAGGTGCGGAACGGGGTGGCGCGGTTGCGGAGGGTGGGAACCCGGGGCTGGGGCGCGTGGTGACGGCAGAAGACGTGGCTGGGGGTGGCGCCGCAGCGACAGCGTTTCCCGTTGGGGAAGATGAAACGGCATTCCATGGGAGCCTCCAAAACCAGCGTGAAGCGTTTAGCGAGGTGCGTTTAGCGAGGGACGTTTAGCGAGGGACGTTTAGCCTGGTACGTTTAGCAAGAGACGTTTAGCCTGGTACGTTTAGCGAGAGACGTTTAGCAGAGGAGACGTTTAGCGAGAGACGTTTAGCGAGGTACGTTTAGCGAGGTACGTTTAGCGAGGTACGTTTAGCAAGAGACGTTTAGCCTGGTACGTTTAGCGAGAGACAAGCGAGAATCGAGCGAGAAGCGAGCGAACGGCGAGCGAGAAACGAGTGAACGGCGAGTTGGAAACCAGAAGCTGCGGGAAGCGCAGAGGGTGCAGGAAATGGAAAAGCCCCGCCGGGATGGCGAGGCTCTTTCTTTTTCTACTCTATAAGATCAGGATATCATATCCAGCAAGTTATCACGCCAAAAAAGATGGAGGGTATAAAGAAATAAGTGGTGTGTTATGAGGGGAGTGCCATTTTGGGAATGGCGCGGGGCTTGACAAGATTTCCACGTTTGGGGGTTAAGCGGAAAAGCGGTCGGCTAAGGGCCGGTTAGCTGGGAGGCGGTCAGCTAAAAAGCGGTTAGCGAAGGGGCGGCGTCCTCGTCGGCATGACTAAAGTCATGCCCGGATACAAAAGGCCCGTGAGGGACGGGGCTTAGTGCTAGAGCCGGCCTCGCGCGTGCTCTCCTCTTCTCCCTATCGCCGAGCCACCGCCTGGTCCCTCAATATTTCTTCCACGGCATCGATCGCTATTTCCAACTCGCGATCGGTGTTGTAGAAGTGCGGTGACATGCGAACGCCGGCCTGGGGGCGCCAATCCACCAGGATGTCGCGCTTCAGCAACTGCCGACAGACTTCCTGCGAATCAGGCATATCGATGGAAACTGTGCCCCCGCGCTTTTCCGGATCACGAGGCGTGTTGACCGGCCAGCCGTGTTGGCCAGCCAGTTCGATCAGGCGCGCCGTCTGCTTTTTTGACTTTTCGCGAATCCGCTGGATGCCGACTTCCGCGATGATCTTCAGCCCCGGCCGCGCCGCCTCCAGCGCCGGAATATTGGAAGTGCCGTTCATGAAGCGGAAGGGTGGATCGGTGTAGCGGATCGGCCCTATCTCGAAAGCCATGGAATTCTGATGGGCAAACCAGCCGGTGAATTTGGGTTCCAGTTTTCTGCCGAGGTCGGGACGCACATACAAATAGCCCACGCCGGGGCCGCCGCAAAGCCACTTCAGAACGCCACCGCAGGCGAAATCGACATCGAGGGCCTGCACGTCCACGGGAACGCTGCCCAACGACTGAAAGATATCGAGCACGACATGGGCACCGACGCGATGCGCCTTTTCAATGATGGCCTTCGCATCCTGGATGTACGAGCTGCGGAAAATTACATGCGAAACCGGGACCAGTAAGGTGGTCTCGTCGATCGCGTCGAGCAGTCGTTCGGTCGGAACCGTGATTCCGTCGTCCGTCCTGACCATGTGGACTCGCGCCCCGTACGCCCGGTGTGCCTCCCAGAAGTACATGACGGAGGGAAAATTCATGTCGGTATACACGACTTTGTTGCGTTTCCCCGAGAAATCGAAACAGGATGCAACGACCGCCTGGCAGGTGGTGACATTTTGATGGGTTGAGACGGAGCTGGCGGGAGCATTGATGAGCGCGCCAATTTCGGCGCCGACCTCGGCCGCGAGCATCCACCAGCGTTCTTCCCAGGCGCGGACGCCGCGCGTGGCCCAGGTCTCGGCGTAGTCGTTCATCGCGCGATAGACCCCGCGGGGCATGGCGCCCAGCGAATTGCTGATGAGGTAGGTGGTGCTTTCGAGGATGGGAAACTCGGATCGGTAGCGCAGCAGTTCGTCGGATACTTCACGAGTCATGCGGAATTGTACCGCCGTATTTTTGCTTTGAGCTCGTGCGCTTTCGAGCGGCAAGCCAGGCCAGGCTAAGGATGGCCAGATAGGGCAGCCCGCTGACAATGGTGATTCTGGACTGCGGAACCCACCAGGTGGAGGCAATGGCCAGCAGGATTCCAGCGAGGCCGACAGCGGAAAGCACGGCGCCGCCGGGCGCGCGCATGGGCAACGCGGCCACATCTGCAGGCGAGAGTCGCCGCCGGAATGCAATATGCGCGGAGAGCGCTACGCACCAGGCGAGCATCCCGCCGAACAGCGAAGCTCCAATGAGCCAGAGAAAGGCCGAACGCGGCGCCCAGTGCTCCGTGATCAGGGCCAGGGGTACGCCGATTCCTGAAACCAGCAGGGCCAGGCGGGGCGATCCGGAAGCATTCAGGCGCCCGAGCGCAGGGGCAGCGTGGCCGCTCCGTGCCAGGGAGAACATCATGCGGCTGGCGGCGTAGAGGTTGGCGTTCGCACCGGAAAGCGCGGCGGTGAGGACCACAAAGTTCATGAGGGTGGAGGCGGCCGGAATTCCAGCGATTACGAAGACGGTAACAAACGGGCTTTGCGTCACCCCGGCGCGGTTCCACGGCAGGAAACCTGCCAGCACGACGGTTGCACCGACGTAGAGGAACGTGAGCAGCGCGAACATGATTTTTGTCGCGCGAGGAATTTCCTTTGCGGCACGCGCTTCTCCCGATGAAATGGCCACCATCTCGAGGCCAAGAAAACTGAACAAGGGGAAGGAGACAGCCAGGAGGGGGGACAGCGGGCCATTCGGAAAAAAGCCGCCGTGGTTCAGGTACTGCGGCGTGACGCGGTGGCCAAGGAGTAAGGAGGATCCGGCCAGCACAAAGACGACGATGGTGACGACTTTGACCATGGCGAACCAGAATTCAAAGCTTCCGTAGTCGCCGACCGGGCGCAAATTAACGAGCAGGAGGAGTGCCGAGTAGACGAAAACCCAAACCAAGCTCGGGACCCCGGGAAACCAATATTTGGAATAGGTGGATGCGGCCACCAACTCCGCGCCGACGGAGATGGATATGGAGAACCAATAACCATAACGCGCCACGAAGCCTGCCCACGAATTCAGATACAGTTCGGCGTACAGCCCGAACGAGCCCGCGCCGGGATGTGCGCTGGCCAGTTCTCCCAAAGCGCTGGTGACGGTCCAGGCGAGGAACGCGCCGACCAGGTAGGTGAGGATGAGAGCAGGGCCGGCAATTTGGAGCGCCGCCCCGGAACCCAGCAGAAGCCCGGTTCCGATGGATCCGCCCACGCCCACCATCGCCATTTCAGCGGCGCTCAGCTGGTGTCGAAGTCCCTGTTCCTCATCCGTCTGGTGCTTTATCGGCATCGGGCGGTCACAGGAAAAGCAGGCATCGTTTGCATGACTGAATAAGACTGGCCAACGAACTGCGCGGTGTCAATCGTGGTGGCCATGAGCGGGCTCGTGTCGCCTTGGCACTCCTGCAAGGCTCCATGGGCCACCCTGCCGACTTCCGGGGAACAATTCGGGACGGGCTCGGCATCCTGCATTCGCGACAGTGCCGCCAGGGGTCGACACGATCCCGGTTCAAAGAGGGACGGAAAACCCGGCAGATGTCAATTACACTTGACAGCCTTTGGGCCGTGGTGTAATGTTTACTTGTCTTAGTGGCAAGGAGGCTTGACCATGATGTCGTTTTGGTGCGTTGCGAATCCGGCACAGGGGCGGTATGTGAAGCGGATGTTTTGGGCGGCGGCTGTTGTGCATGCTTGCTGTCGGCGGCGGCGAGATCGGTGATCCGGTCGGGCATGTGACGGGGGTGGCGGCGTATCTGCTGGCGGTGCTGCCAGCGGCTCCGATCGTGCTGGCTTTGCTGGTGACCGGGGCTTATCTGGTGGAAGAGAAGGATGAGTTTCAGCGCAACCTTTATATTCAGGCGCTGCTGGGCGGGATTGCGCTGACGCTGTCGCTGACGACGGTGTGGGGGAATCTGGAAGACTTCGTCCACGTGCGGCATCTTGATTTGATCTGGGTGTATCCGATGTTCTGGATTTTTGTGCTGGTGGCTTTTCCCGTGGTGTGGCTGAGGTACCGGTGATGAAAAACCGGTTGCGGGTGTTGCGGGCGGAACGGGAGTGGTCGCAGGGGGATTTGGCGAAGAGGCTCGAGGTGAGTCGTCAGTCGGTGAACGCGATTGAGACGGGGAAGTTCGATCCCAGTTTGCCGCTGGCGTTCAAGGTGGCGCGGTTGTTTGGGACGACGATCGAGGCGATCTTTATCGATGAATGAACAGAAATCTGATAATGCAGTCGAACCACACCTCAGGGGCTGAAGCCCAACTCATTTTCAGGGTCGTACGGCACGTCTGAAGCCGTGCCCCTTCAAAACGCGGACTCTCGCTATTCGGGTGCGACGAGAGAGGGAAAGTCTGAAAACGCGAGGTCCTTCGCGTCGGCTGCGCCTTCGCTCAGGATGACATCGTCGGGTGGCACTTCCCTGCTGAAGAAGCGGTCGACGGCGTCGAGGATGGCGGCACCGGATTTGGCTTCGTAGATGGATTTGCGGAGGGCGGCGCCGCCGCGGACTCCGTGGGTGAACCAGGAGGCGAACTGCTTCATCTTGCCGGCGGCTTCGGCGGCGGGCGAGCGAGAAGTGTCCGGAGTGAGTTCGGTGAGGAGCATTGCGAAGTAGGTGCGGATCATGCGGTAGCGGTCCTGCTCGGTGGGCAGATCGTAGCGGCCGGTCGCGGTGTACTGGGCAATTTGGCGGAAGATCCAGGGATTGGCGGGGGCGGCGCGGCCGATCATGACGGCATCGCAGCCGGTTTTCGCGATGAGGGCGCAGGCGTCTTCGGGGGTGCGGACGTCTCCATTGCCGATGACGGGGATGTTGATGGCAGCTTTGACTTCGGCGATGTGTTCCCAGCGGGCCTGGCCGGCGTAGCCCTGTTCGCGGGTGCGGGCGTGGATAGCGACGGCGTTGAGGCCGGAGTCCTCGGCGAGTTTGGCGAGGGGAACGCAGACGATGTGGTTGTCGTTCCAGCCGAGGCGGTACTTGACGGTGAACGGAATTGTAACCGCGGCGCGCACAGATTCGAAGATGGTGGCGATGAGGGGCAGGTCGCGGAGGAGGCCGCTGCCTCCATTGCAGGAGACGACGCGTTTGGCGGGGCAGCCGAGGTTGAGGTCGACCATGTCGAAGCCGGTTTGCTCGACGATGCGGGCGGCGTCGGCGAGGGTGGCGGGGTTGGAGCCGAAGAGCTGGGCGGAGATGGGGTGCTCGTCGTCGTAGAAGGTGAGGTAGCGCTTGCGCTTGGATTCACGCATGCGGGCGAGGCCGTCGGCGGAAGTGAACTCGGTCATGATGAGGCCGCAGCCGGATTGCTGGTTGGTTGTTTCGGCTTCGACGGCGGCACGATCCCATGTCTCAGAATCGAGACATGGGGGTGCTGGCCGCACGGGCGGGCGCGCTTCACGCTCGAGATTCTGCAGATCATCTGGCGCTGTGGTTGAAAAGACACTGGCGTTGCGAATGAAGCGGCGGAAGACGGTGTCGGTGACGCCAGCCATGGGGGCGAGGACGGTGGCGGGGGCGACGGTGACGCGGCCGATCTGAAGGGAGGCGGGGACACGGGTGGCGGCGGGCATGGGGTGCTCGAGCGGATTGTCCCAGTGCTTCTTCATCTAGATACGAACTTCAATGTCGGGGCGACTCTTCGCCAGGATTTTGGTTTCGAGGATTCTGAGCTTCGCTGGATCCATCCGAAACCGCTCCGGGATGATAGCCATTTCGGCAGTGGGAGATCCATCCTTATTGTCCTTGATGGTGATGACGCCGAGGCGTCCAATTCCATCCGGAGGAAACAATCCAAGGTGCCCCAGTTCTCCAAAAGCCAAATCGAAATTCTCCGAAGGAATCGCAAGGTACCGATAGTGAGCCGGCATCGCCATCAACTGGCGATGAATAGCCGCCAGCTTCTGCCGATACTTTGGATACCATTCTCCGTAGACCCGATTGAGTTCCCTCGGATTCGAGGGACGTCCTCGCAGACCTTCCGGTGCCAGGTCTTTTTGGAGCTTGATCTCGACAGCGTGCAAGTCGCCCGCACCGCCGCTATCCACTGCGAGCACATCCGCTGCAATGACCGACGATGGCGGTTCAAGGTAGATGTTCGGAACCCTCAAGGTCCGTCTCAGCAAATCGGCGACAGCGTTAATCGCGCGGCCTTCGCGTTGGCGCGGCGTGATGGACGATTTACGAAGTGTCGATGGCATTATGTCCTCCGAGGATTCTCAACGCCCAGGTTTCGAAGCGGAGCGCGTGGGTTCGAGCTTTATCAGCCGCAGGTTCGAGGATCATGGTTTCGTCATAAGCGACTGCATTTTTGCTCCCGAGAAGAGCTTCGAAATGACGGATGCCACTCACATCGATGCCGTGAGAGCCGCAGATCCGTCGTGTGTGATCTGCCGTTTGCTTGTGGTTCCGATACTTCACCCGATTCCCTGTCAATCGGATCTGGACAGCATCATTCCAGGCAATCGCGGAATGTACAGCAAGTAACGCAACGGCCGATGCGTAGTTGGCCAGATCGTCCTCAAGCAGCTTCATTGCGTCACTCATCTGAAGGGCGCGATGTTGGAAAGCTTCGAGCATGGGGAGCCAATTCCGCTGCTGCTACTTGTTAAAAGGCCTCCGCCGCGGCGGAGGCCTTGTGCTCTGAGGCCGCTGGGGGTTGCTACTTCGCGGCGGCGGCTGGCTCCGGTTTGGCTGCTTCGGTTTTGGCGTACTTGCGGCGGAAGCGCTCGACGCGGCCCGCGGTGTCGACCAGCTTTTGCTTGCCGGTGAAAAACGGGTGGCAGTTGGAGCAGATTTCGGCGTGGATGTCGCCTTTGTGGGTGGAGCGGGTGGTGAAGTTGTTGCCGCAGGCGCAGACGACGCGAATCTCGTGGTAATCGGGGTGAATTTTCTCTTTGGGCATGTTGCTGTTTTGGGACCTTTCCGACGGTTCTTCCTATTTTATCGCATTTGTGGGGTGTTTACGGTCCTTCGCTTCGCCAGGAGGGATGCAGGGAGCAAGCGCATCGGCCGTGGAGGGCGCGGGTGTATCCTCCGGGGGTTGGATGAGGCGCTGGGATCCCGAGGTTTCGGCAAAGTGACGGGCCACCGGATAGTTAGTTTTCTGCTTGGTTGTTGGCTGGTGGGGTGGGCGGGGAGCGCCGCCCGCGCGCAACGATATACAACCCAGGAAGTGGGGGTGGGGGCGGCGTCGGAAACCGCGTCGGCTTATTTCTACGCGCTTCCTCTTTATAGTTACACCGGACCGCGCAACGATTTTGTGGGGCCGGTGGGGCGTTATACGTGGAACTTGTCGCCGAGCCTGGCGATCGAGGGGAGTGTGGCGTATCTGCCGGGGTACCAATCCGGGGGCGCGACGGATACCGGGCACGAGCTGCTGGCGCTGGGCGGAGTGAAGGCCGGATGGCGCGGGCGGCGGTTCGGCATTTACGGCAAAGCGGAGCCAGGAATCTCGTCGTGGACGCCGGGGCTGGTGGTCTACGAGGGGACGCCGCAGTCGTATCGGGTGGTGGATGAGCGGCGGACGGATTTCACGATGGACATGGGCGGGGTGGTGGAGATTTATCCCACGCCGCGGACGATTGTGCGTTTCGATGGCGGACAGACGCTGATTGCGGAATACGACCAGGTGACGTTCCGCGAAGGAAATCGGCAGACATTTGAGCTGGAGGAAATCGCGCAGGGGCACATCGCGCAGCATTTCTCCGCAGCGGTGACGGTAGCGCGGCGGTTTGGAGGATTGCGCGAGGAGCGGGAGCGCGAGCCGGCACGCAGGCCACTGGAGATGGGGGCTCTGTTTTCACTGGACCAGCGGGTGCACACATCCGACGATCAGATCCTGCCGAATCGCGGGGGCGGGGCGTGGATGTCGTGGAACTTCAGCAAGTATGTGGCGCTGGACACGACGGCGTTCTACTCGCCGCAGGACGACAAGGTCGACTTTCCGCAGGACGGCGGGCGGGATTTGATGGCGGTGTGGGGGATCAAGGCGGGGATACGGCGGGACCGGCTGGGGTATTTTGCCACGGTACGTCCGGGCATGATGCAGTTTTCGCGGACGAATTACTACCAGAATGTCTACACGCGGCCGGTGGTGTTTCTGAGCGGAAAGACGACGGATTTTGTTTCCGATGTGGGCGGCGTGGTGGAGTACTACGCGGGGAAGCATTTTTTGCTGCGGGCGGATGTGGGGAACGGCTACGTACATTACCACGGAGCTGATTTGCGCTACACGATTTCAAGCAAGGCGACGCTGACGCCGAAGGATGCTTACTATCCGCCGTTTCAGCGGGCGAGTATTGTGACGTTGTTTGGGGTGGGGTGGAGGTTCTGAGCAGTGGTCAGTGGTCGGTGAACAGTGATCAGTGGTCAGTGGTCAGTAAACGGGGGTCAGTGAATAGCGATCGGTGATGAGTGCTCGGGGCCAGCGTGGCCGGGTGCAACGGGGGAACGAGGGGATCGACCGTCGATTGGCCTGGGCACCCGGGGTTGTCCCGAACGCGACGGCCCGGGGCATCCGGCGAGTGCGACGAAACACGAGGTCCTTCACTTCGCTGCGCTTCGTTCGGGATGACAAGCTTTTTGGGGTTAGAGGGAGCGGAGGAAGTTGATGATGTCCTGCTGGTCCTGGGTGGGGAGGCGGTCGAAGCGCTCGATGATGCGATTGGCTTCGCTGCCAGGGCTCCTGTGGTCGTGGATGGCTTCAACGAGGTCGGAGGTGCGTCCGTCGTGGAGGAAGAAGACGCGCTGGCCGACTCCCCAGAGAGGCGCGGTACGGAATTCGTCGGGGCCGGCGCTGCCCTGGGTGATGCCGTCGGCGAGACCTTTGCCCATGTGATGCACGAGCAAATCGGAGAAGAGATTGACGGTCTGACCGGAGAGCGCGGCGCTGGGAGATTTTGAGGAGCCGCTGGCGATCTGCGCGCCGGTGGTGAAGGACGGGTTGTGGCAGTGCGAGCAGCCGATGCGGAGGAAGGCGGCGCGTCCGTTGACGGTGGAGGGCGTGCCGGGAGCGGGCGCGGGCGGGGCGAGCATGCGCATGAAGTTGGCGAAGGCTTCAATGTCAGAGATGACGGCGGGGTTCACGGCGCCGGTTGAAGTGGTCGTGAAGTTGAGGGTGTCATTGGGCGTGGGGAAGAGGAGACAGCCAGGAGTCTCGTCGCGCTCCTGCGGGAACATCTGGTTGGAGATGCCCATTTCGACGTTGTAGGCTTCGCCGGCAAAGACGAGGAGGGATTTGTTCTGGGCCTTCCAGCCGAAGCGGGTGATGGTGCCGTCGTTGGCGCTGAAGTTGGCGTTGCCGGCGAGAAAAGCGTTGGGATGGCCGGAGATGCCTTCGGCGGATTTGACGGCGGTGTCGGCCTGGAAATTGGCGAGAATGGCGGAGTCGGGGATGGCTTCAATGAGTCCCGTGCCGAAGACGGGCGTGGGGATGCGGAAGATGATGTTGGGATTGCCGTGCTGGCCGGTGAGGGGATTGCCGGCGGGGGTGAAGTCAGGCTGAGCGATGTTGCAGCCGGGGGCATCGGTGCGGCCGGTGATGACGAAGAGGTCGTGGACTTCGCCGTCGTTGGTGCCGTCGGGACTTTTTTTGAAGCGGGCTTCGCGGATGGGGCCGCTGGCGGCGATGAACCAGGGGACGGTGTTTTTGGCTCCGCTGAGCGTGGCGACGGCGGGGAGGGGGTTCTGAGCGGGACTGGTTCCGCCCATAGCCGGTTGCGAATGACAGGAGCGGCACTGGTTGGAATTGAAGCGGGGGCCGAGGCCGTTATTGGCGCCTCCTGCGACGACTTCGACCTCGCCGAAGCGGACGGAGCCATCCTGGAAAAAGGCGGCTTCGTCGGAAGTGAGGTTGAGAAGCGGGCCACCCGCGCCGGGCGCGCCGGAGCGAACTCCGGGATCGACGGGGCCCTGGGCGTGGGTGGGTGAGGTTTGAGCCGCTGCGACGGCGCAGGCTGTGACGACGACAACAGCGATGGATTTGGCGGCCCACTGTGGTTGGATTCTCATGACGTGCGTCCCCCTGTTCGAGCAACGGGCTGGGCCTGCAGCGACCGCGAGCGGGATCTCTGCGAGGGAGTATTGAGGGGCGAGAGCGGATTTGCAAGAGGAATTGTGGTGGAAAACGGGGCAAGCGCGCCGGGACGGGGGGCGGTCAGGCAGATCAGGGACGGATGATGCGGTGCAGGTCAAGCGCGGGAGGGGTGACAGAAGTCTGACTGAGCATAACGTGGACTTGCCCACGATGGTGGGTCTGATGGTTGAAGAGGTGGGCGACGGCGGTGGAGGCGTCGTCGGTGAATTGCTGGCCAGCGCTGTTGGTGTAGGTGAGCGGGCGGTCGAAGAAGTCGGGCGGGAGATGGGCGAAGAAGGACTCGATGCGGGCGTCCATGGCGTGGCGGGCGGATTGCAGATCGGAGAATCCGTCGAAGGAGGCGAGTTGGGCGAGAGGAGGGTCGCCCTCGAAGCGCGCCATCCAGATCTGGTCGCCGCGGAGGATGGGGTTGAGGAGGCCGCGAATGCTGGCGAAGGAACCGGGGCGCTCTTTTTGGTATTCGGCGGGGTCGAGCTGCGCGCATTTTTCGAAGACGCGCTCATTGGCGAGGCGATTGTAGCGGGCGAGCATCTGGAAGTGGGCGAAGAGATCCATCGGGACCAGTTTAGCGGAAGGGAAAACTTAGGAGGAGGTGGGGCGATGCGGTTGGCCGCTGGTTTGCAAAGTGAAGGTGCGCGGGAAGTTCCGTTTTGGTTCAGAGACGGGTACTAAGGAGTGGTGGACAGGCATCCTGTTGTGCCGACAGCAGACGTGCGAGGCTACGCTGCTTGCTGTGGGGTGAACCTGGTCAGGGACAGCGTTCGGGGGTGGCGGTGCAGGGGGAGTTCCGTTTTGGTTCCGAGGCAGTACTTCGGAGTTGAAGGGCGGCAATTCGTTGTAGGGCAGCGCAGGTATGAGGCTTAAGCTTCTTGCTGTGGGGTGAACCTGGCCGGGGCAAGATTCCTGGTTTTCGCTGATTTGCGGAGGGTGGCGTTGCATGCTGCCGTCCGAGTCGCACCCCACTTCGGCGTCGCGCACAAAAACGCAAAATGCAGGGGCGCTGGTTGGCCGGATTCGTGCGCAGCGCTGCGCACTTGGCTAACGGGGCGAGCGCGGCTATGCTCACAGGCATGATGCAGGGCGGAGCGGCGCTGGTGGGGCGGGGATTCGTGGGGCCTGGGCTGGTGGGTTTGATTGTCGCGATCAGCTTTTCCGCCGGGCTGAATGTGTATGCGACGACCGCAACACTGGGACTCCTGGGGCACACGCGCTGGGTGGAATTGCCGCCGGGGCTGCATGCGCTGACGAACTGGTGGGTGATCGGCGCTTCCCTGATGCTTTTTGGAATTGAATTCTTTGCGGATAAGATTCCCGCATTCGATTTGTTCTGGAACGCGCTGCACACGTTCGTGCGGATTCCGGTGGCGGCGCTGCTGGCGTATGGGGCGACGTCGCAGCTTTCGCCGGGGATGCAGCTGGTGGCGACGCTGGCGGGCGGGGCGATCGCGCTGGCTGTGCATGGAAGCAAAACAGCGGCGCGGGTGGCGGTGACTCCATCGCCGGAGCCGGTATCGAATATCGCGCTGAGCGGCGGGGAAGACGCGGTGGCGATTTTTGTGACATGGCTGGCGACGCGGCATCCGATTGCGGCGGGGGTGATTGCGCTGGCTTTTTTGGTCGGGATCGTGGCGGCGGTGCGGTGGATCTGGAGAAGGATCGTGCACGCGGTAAGGGCGCTGTTGGGCGGCAGTGCGACGGCTACGAAGGAGCGGGCAGGAAAGTAGCTTGGATCGCCGCGATTTGACATTTGAATTTGCACGCTGGTGCTGTCCGACCTGACGGTCGGGAGTGGCGGCGACCGTCCTGGAACAACAATTCACAGAATATTTCGCGGAGAGAAGGAATCCGGGGAATGGGTCAGGAGCGTACTGGGAGTGTCGGGAATGAAATCCGGTAGAGGCAGTGGGCACCGGTCGCACACTCGATGCATTGAAAGTTCATTCAGGAGACCCACGCATGGAGACATTGCAAGAAGTTGACGCCCATCGTGTCGCTGCAGGCCGGAGCGGCATATCGAGACGAACCTTTTTCACAGGCGCCGCCGTATTGGGAGCAACGGCGGTAGCGGCGGGGACCGGGCTGACCAAAGTGGCATCGGCGCAGAGCAGCTCGAGCGCGTTGACGTCGGGAGATACGGCGATTCTGATCGCGGCGGAGATTGCCGAGGCGCTGGCGGTGACGACCTATCACCACATCATCAAGCTGGCGCCGTTTTTCCGGCGGATTCCGGACGACGATCAGGGTTATCTGGAAGGGGCATTGCAAGAAGAGATGTCGCACTACGCGCTGGAGCAGTCGGTGACGGGGCAGGACTCGCCTTACGACGAATTTTTCTATCCGAAGCGGATGTTCGAGAACACGCAGGTGACGCTGAATACGCTGGTAACGCTGGAGGACGCGTTTATCGCGGCGTATCTGGTGGGAGTAAGGAATTTCAGCACGGCGGATCTGCAGGTGACGGCGGCGCGGATCATGGGCATCGAGAGCGACCATCGCACACTGGCGCGGGTGATTGGGCCGGATGTCGCGGCGCGAGACGGCGGCCCGATCAACTTCATCACGGGGGCGCAGGGAATCTCAGAGAGCGTGGCGCCGCCGAACAACAACGGGTACGAGCGGACACTTTGCTGGACGGACATCAGCCAGGCGGTTACGGCGCTGACGCCGTTTGTGGATCGTGACGCGGCGGAAGCAGCGGGGTTCAGCACGGAGCGGTCATATAAGTTTCGGCCGTTCACGCCGACGCTGCCGAATCCTCTGGGGGAATTTGTTTCGTTCTCGGGGTGCTGAGAGGTTGAAGTGCGGATTGGGGCGCGGCTTCGGTCGCGCCCCAAAATTTGTGGGCGGGATTTCAGGGGGGCGGAAACGGGGGCGGGGAGTTGGCCGGGAGGTTTAGGTTGCGGGTCGGCGTCCACCCCTGTGGGAGAAGCGGAGGAGAGTCGGAGGGAAGATTTCCAAAATGGGAATCGGCCACGGTACTTTAGGGTGGGGCCCAGGGCAAGGTCATATGGACAGTTGCGTTGCGTGAGCTCTAGCTTCTTGCTGTGGGGTGAACCTGGCTGGGGAATTGTGGGCGGGGGTTCATTTTTGCGGGGTTTTGGTTTTGTGGGGGTGTCGCCTCGTGCAGGTCTTCCCTTCCTCGACCAGATCCGGTTCGCCGCTCGGTGCTTTTTCCTGCTCGGGCCTTCTTATCCAGCAAGATCGGTTACGGCCACTTGCCCTGGAATGCGGCCACGAATTTCTTCGGCTCTTTGCCGGACTCTCTCCCATCGAGGATCGGACAGGATGTCCCTCGCTATCAGCACCTGCGGAGTCGAGTTACAAAAACTATCGAATTCTCCACTGAAATTCATGGCTGCCTCTTGTTGCTCGGGGGAAAATGTCGGGGCGAATTCAGTCAGAAACAGTTCAAAATCGCAATCGTCGACGCAACAAATTAGCTCGTTTGGATTTTCCCAGGCATAGGCGTCCGGAGCCGACCATCTTTCCTCCTGGTGGTGCTTATCTGCGAGATCTCCGATCGCGCCCAGCAGATTATCGATCCAGCGTTCAGGCGTTAGCGGGGGGATGTCAGCCGGGCTCATTCGCCTCATCTATCCGTATACGTCAGAAGTGTCGTTACTTGCCGGCGAGGGAGGCGCGGAGTTCGGTGACGATTTCGGCGGCGGCTTTGCGGGCTTCGTCTTCGCGATCGGGAGGGAAGGAGATCGCGCCAACGCGGGCGTGGCCGCCTCCGCCGTAGCGCTCGCAGATAGCGGCGAGGTTGACCATATCCTCGGGCGGAGTTTTGGTCCAGGGGTTGGAGCCGACGGCGACTTTGGTGCGGAAGCTGGATTTCGAGAGGCCGATGGAGTAAGTCGCCTCGGGATGGAGATAGTAAGGGATGAATTTGTTGTAGCCCTCGAGGGGCTGGTCAGTAATGTCGAAGTAGATAGTTCCCTGCTTCGATTCGGAACGGGCGCGGATGAGGTCAATGGCTCGCTGGTGGCGCTCGAGGAGCGGGGGCAGGAGGCTCGCGACCCAGGGCTGGTCGAGAACCTGCTGCAGAGACATGCGGGTGAGAGTGGGGATGAGGCGCGGGATGAACGCGGGGTCTTCGGAGGCCTCAATGATGAGGGTGAGCTTCATGGCGGGCTCGGGCATTTCGACAGCGGACTGTGGGCTCTCGTAGAGGGCGCCGTCGACAATGTCGGCCCAGCGGACGAGTTCGGAGACGGGAGTGGGGTCGAAGCCGAAGCGGGTGGAAGCGATGTGGGCGAGGAAGCTGGTGCAGGAGATGTACTCAGGATCGAAGAAGCGGTGGCCTGCGTAGAGGCCATCGGCCATGCCGTTGAGGTAATCCTGATGGTCCTCGGGAGTGAGGAAGGCGCTGAGGTGGTGATCGAACCACCAGGTAATTTTGGGCGAGGGGGAATATTTGAAGTCGACGATGGCGTTTTCGTCGCCGGTGAAGTCGGCTTCGTTAAAGAGGGCGCCGGCGCGGTGGACGAGGCCGCAAAATTCGTAGGTTGCGTCGGGGCGGATGCATTCCTGGTGGAAACGGCTGAATAACGAAGCCGAGCAGGCTCCGTCGAAACACTTATCGTGATAGAAGACCCGTACCTTCAAGACGCCGCCGCCCCCGCAAACCGCCAGCGCGCGAACGCCGGACGGGAATCTCTTAGCTTACCGGGAAGGCGGGCGGTGTCAAGCGAGGGGCTCAATTTGCGATTCGCGGGAAAGCGCCGGTATCCTCTAATTGGCAGGATGCCCATAGCTAGCCCCAGATTGCGTGGCGTTTTCGGGATCGTCTGCATCGCGCTGGTCCTGATGAGCGGGATGGTGCAGGCGGCGCATTTCCACGCTTCAGCCCAGGCCGAACACGACTGCGCGTTGTGCGTGGCGGCACACCATGTGGCGCAGGCCGCGGCGCCGATCTCGATGGATCTGATCAGCGTGCAGGTGAACGCTCTGGCACCGGTGCGGAGGCTGCACAGGCCGCGCCGCGCTGTTTATTTCCGGCTTTCCAGCCGTCCTCCACCCTCGAGCTCCGCTCTCGTCGCGTAGCCGTTATCGACGTTCCTTTGGGACGTGGGACCGGGTCGTTCTTCCGGGTTCGAGGGTTTTTCAGACAATCGAAGGAGGTCGTGCATGCGTACGCTGATGCGTTGCGCCGCTTTTTATCCATTCTTCATATTCTTGTTGCTGTCGGCGGTCCCTGGTGTGGCGATGGGGCAGGCGGCAACGAATGGGACGGTAACGGGTACGGTGACCGATCCGACAGGCGCGGTGCTGCCGGGGGCAATGGTGAAGATTCAAAACCCGGTCAGCCAGTTCGAGCGCACGGCGACGACGGACAACGCGGGGCACTTCCAGATCCCGAATGTGCCGTTCAACTCGTACCACATGACGGTGAGCATAACGGGGTTCAGCACGTTTGTTCACGACGTCGATGTGCGCTCATCGCTGCCGATAAGTGTGCCGGTGAGCCTGAGCGTGGGAGAAATGGCGACCACGGTGCAAGTGAAGGGCGAGGACCTGGTGAACAACGCGCCGACGATGGACACGGAAATCGACCGGAAGGCGTTCGCGGAGATTCCGCTGGAGAGCACGACGTCAGGGCTGAGCTCGCTGGTGACGCTGTCGTCGCCGGGAGTGACGGCGGATTCGAACGGGATGTTCCACGGACTGGGGGACCACGCAGAGAACCAATTTTCAGTGGACGGGCAGCCGATCACGGATCAGCAGAGCAAGGCGTTTTCGAACCAGCTGCCGGACACGGCGGTGCAGTCGATGCAGGTGATCGAAGGAGCGCCGCCGGCGGAGTACGGAGACAAGACGAGTTTGGTGATCCAGGTGACGACGCGTTCCGGGCAGGGGGATACGAAGCCGACCGGGCAGATGAACTTCTCGTATGGGACGTTTGGTTCGACGGCGGGCGGGTTCGATCTGGGATACGGCGGGGCGAAGTGGGGCAACTTTATTTCAGCGGATGGGACGAACACCGGGCGTTTTCTGGATGGGCCGGAGTTCGTGGTTCTTCATGACAAAGGGAACGAGGAGAATGTTTTCGATCGCGTGGATTATCAGATCGACACGGCGGATTCTGTTCACCTGAATCTGAACTACTCGCGGTCATGGTTTCAGACGCCGAACACGTACGACAATTTGAACGCGGGCGGAGTGAATCTGGCGGAAGAGGCAGTGACGGGGCCGACGGATCAGCGGTCGAAGATCGGGACGATCGATATTTCTCCTAGTTACACGCGAGTACTTAGTCAGGCATCGGCATGGAATATCGGGGCGTATCTAAGGAAAGATAACTACCACTACTATCCGAGTGGGGATCCGCTGGCGGATCTGGGGCCAGTGCAGCAGCAGAGCATCGGGCAGGACCGGAGTCTGGCAAATGAGGGCGCGCACTCGGATATTTCATATGTGAAGGGACCAAACAACCTTAAGCTGGGGGCGATGTACGAGCAGACGCTGCTGGACGAGAGCGACCTGCTGGGGATCGTTTCCCCGACTTATCTGGACTCGCTGGGGTGCATGACGGGCGGCGTGCCGACGAGAGCGCCGTGCACGACTCTGTATCCGTACGATCTGACGCGCGGGGGGAGTTACTACAACTTTCTCGGCCACACGGACGTAAAGGAGCTGGCGCTGTATCTGGAGGATCAGATCAAGGCGGGTAACTGGCTATTTAACCTGGGGATTCGCGGCGACCTGTACAACGGGCTGGCGGACGCGAGGGAGGCGGAGCCGCGGGCGGGTGGATCGTACAACATCAAGAAGACCAACACGGTGCTGCGGGCCTCGTATGCGCGGACACTGGAGACTCCATTCAACGAAAATCTGGTGCTGGCGAGCCGTGGGTGCCTGAACGCAGTGGTGAATCCCCTGTTGCTGTGCCAGGCGGGCGATTCGGGCGTGCTGTCGCCGGGGTATCGCAACGAATATCATGCGGGGCTGCAGCAGGTGCTGGGGCGGCACTTTGTGGTGAGCGGGGAGTACATCTGGAAATATACGAATAATGCGTATGACTTCAGCGTGCTGGGGAATACGCCGATCACGTTTCCGATTGAGTGGCATAACTCGAAGATTCCGGGATTCGCGCTGCGCGCGAATGTGACGCCGGTGCACGGATTCAGCGGGTATGTGGTGATGTCGTCGGTGGCGGCGCGGTTCTTCCCGCCACAGGTGGGTGGGGCGGGCGCGACGGTGGGGCAAACGGGGCTGCCGTTTCGCATCGATCACGACGAGAAGTACAACGAGACGACGCATTTTCAGTATCAGATTCCGGGCAGGCACAGCCCGTGGTACAGCCTGAACTGGCGATTCGATTCGGGCGAGGTAGCGGGATCGGCACCGTGCTACAACCCGCTGTCGAACGATCCGAACAGCGCGTGCGGGGCAACGTCGACGACGCTGGGTGGGCAACCAGCGGTGGACCTGAGCAGCCTGGATGCGGATGAGGAGTTCGAAGCGGGGCTGGAGTGCAACGGAGTGCGGGCTACGCCGGGGAATCCTCTGCCGGCGGCGTGTTTGGCGTCGCAGTACAAGTCAAGCCAGATCAATATTCCTGCTCCGGGGATGGGAGATAACGATCATGACCCGCCACGCGTCGATCCGCGGAGCCTGATCGATATGTCACTGGGTGAGGACGACCTGTTTCACGGCGACCGGTATAAGTGGGGCGCGCAGGTGACGGCGATTAATGTAACGGATAAGTACGCGCTGTATAACTTCCTGTCGACGTTCAGCGGGACGCATTATGTTACGCCGCGGGCGATTACCGGGCAGGTTAGTTTGCATTTTTAGTCGGCTGCCGTCGACGGTGCCGGTGTGGGCGCAGGCGCGGGGGCGAGGTTGCGGAAATTCATCAGGGTATTGAAGATCATGCGATACTCGCCCAGATTCTGCCAGCGCCAGACAGGGTTGGTGGCGAACATGACGATTTCGCCTTTGCCTGCGGGCGTGACGATGACAGCTGCTCTGCCTTTGATGTCGTCGGCTCCGTTGAAAAGCCCGCTGAGGACTGATTTTTCGCCACCGGGAAAGCGCATCAGCACATCGTTCTTATCCATCTCCTCGGACATGCGGAAGAGCGGGCCGTTGGCGTAACGCACCGGAACGGTCTTCGCGGAGTATCCATAGAAGATGGGGTTTTCTGGATGGAGGATGTCGGCATCGACGATGGGACCGGGAGCATAGAAATGCGCGCCGGTATTGCTGGTGTCGATGGTGGGGGTGAGGCCGAAGTCAGGAGGAAAAGAGCTGGACGCGCCGAGAGTCACAAGTAAACCGCCGGCGTCGACGAACTTCTGAAACTCGGCAACACCGGCGGCGCCCATGCCACCGGTGATGTCCGGGGATGATCCGTAGTCTCCCAGAAATTTGAACTTATCGGTTTTCTCGTAAGACAGTGGTTTGTCTTCTTTGGGGATTCCGAAGACGAGGGCGCGGGCGGAGCGGGCCTGGGTGGGGATGAGGATGACGTCGTAGTCGCTGGCGAGATCGCCCTGGAGAACGCGCTCTTTGAAGATCAGATCGTAGGGGACGTGATATTGGTCGAAGGTATAGCGCACCCAACCGACGTCCTGGGTGCCAGCCCATGTGCTGAAGATGGCGAGGCGCGGCAGAGTGGCATCGTGTTTCGCCACCTGCGGCGAGGCGGCGAGACCGATGACATCCAAACCCAGCTTTGCGGCGAGCGGTTTCAGGGTTGAAGCGGCGCTGGTGGGGAGGAGAAACGTGCCTGCGGGAAAGGTGACACCCGCGGCGGTGAAGGACTTCTCTGCGATCTGAACGGCGACGTCTTTGAGTCCATAACGCAACGTGACCATGTTAGGAGAGCCATGATCGGACACGGCGTAGACTGCGGCGGCGGGGACGTCTTTCAACGTGCCCTCGGGGTTGTACTGTTCCACAGGGTCAACGGCAACGGCCTGGACGGCGATGTCCTTCGTGGGCTTGATCGTCGTGTTGGTCATGAGGCTCATGGTCCACGCACTGTCGTCGTAAGTCGTCAGTTCGGGGTCGGGGTCAGTCTGTTTGCCAAGGAGTGTTTTGGCCAGCGGGCCGTAGGGCTGGTTGGTCTTCACGATCAGCGAGCCGGCCGGATAACTGCCATCGCTAAGCTTGACGGGCGACTTAGCGCGGCCGACTTCAATGCCCTGCATGCGAAGAATGTGAATGACGAACGCGACGCGGGTGGGATCTTCCTGATCGGAGGGCAGGATAAATCCGTAGGGTTCTTCTTTTGTGCCGGCGGTGATGGCATCGCGGCTCTTGACGTAGAAGTCGTCGAGAATCAGTTGGGGAAAGCCGGCGACGAACTGGAGTGAGGAGAGGGCGCCAGTTTCCGCGTAGTTGGTGTTGTCGCGCATGGACCAGAGGACGTGCTCATAGGGCGGGTTAGGACGGTACCACTGGCGCTTGGTGAAGTCGCCGAATCCGCCGCCACCTCCGGTAATTGCGGGGTTGGACTGGTAAATGGTGCGCTGCATGGTGGTAGCTCCGGCGTTGCCGAAGATTTCGTAAAAGCGCATGAGGCCATTGTGGTCGGTGGCCATTTCGGCGACGTAGCCGGGAGACCAGGCGTCGACGTAGGCGTGGGTCCAGACACCGGGCATACCGTAGCGGGCAAGCTGGGTCATGTCCCAGTTAGCAAGCATGGGTAACTCGCTGTAGAGAATCGGATCCCAAAGCGGGTTCTGCGGCGCCTGGCCGCTGTAGATGTAGAGAAACGGGACTGACTCGTGGAGATCGTGGATGATGGGTGGATGCCAATCGAGGTACCAGCGCAGAAAGTTCTGGTTGGCGAGGCCGGCATAATTAATGTCCCGGTTATCGTCATGCTTGGTGTATTTGCCCCAGTAAGGGACGCCGGACATTTTTTCGTAGTCAGTGATGTCGACGTTGTGGGCGTAGTACCAGTCGATGGAGCGATCGCGTCCATCGGGATCGGCAACGGGCATGATGGCGACGATGACGTTGGCGCGAATGCTCTGGATGAGCGGCGAGTCTTCCGTGGCGAGGCGATAGGCCAGTTCCATGAGCATTTCCGGCGGCCCGAGTTCGGCGCTGTGCAGTCCGCCGGAGAGCGTATAGATGGGCTTGGTTTGGGCGATGAGGGCGCGGGCTTCCGCGTCGGTGAGGCCGCGCGGGTCGGCCAGGCGCGCGAGGTTGCGGCGATTCTCGTCGAGATGGGCGATGGAGTCTTCAGAGCCGACGAAGACGATGACGGAGTCGCGGCCTTCCTCGGTCTTGCCGATGCGCAGCACTTTGACGCGGCCGGAGTGGGCGGCAAGTGTGTCGTAATAGCGAAGGACATCGGCGTAGTAAGTGAGTTGTTTGGGCGCGCCGATGTGATGGCCGAGCACATCTTTGGGTGAAGGCACGCCGGCGCTGGCGGGGAGGTGGTCGACGAGGGGGCTGATGAACTCAGGCTTGGTGGTCCATTCTTTGACGCGCGCGGCGAAATCGGGATCCATGGTTTGCGCGGGGGACGCGGTGGAGAGAGCAGCAAGGACGACGAACAGCACCACGGCGAGACGCCTGAACATGAATTGATTCTCCGATACGGTGAAGAGGTTCGCCCTATAGTAACGCGGTCGGCTGCGGCACACTGGGAGGAATACGCCGCTCGGGTTGCGGGGGCGCGGGGCTGAAGCAGCTGAGGTGCAGATCGATAATGCGGCCATCGAGGCGCTGTAACTGGGCTTCGACGATGGCCCGCACGGGGTCGGGAGCCGCTTTTGCGCGAAGATTGACGAGCACTTCGTGCCGGCTGGCGGGAGAGGCATCGAGATGGCCTTCGACGTTGGGTTCTTGCTGGTTGGCGCAGCTCGCGGCCTTGAGCCAGCCGGATGGGGAGCGGTCGAAGAGCTTGAGATGAACGAGAGGAATGGCGGCCGCTGTGAGGGCCGCGTCAAGGTGGTCCATGAGCGGGCCGATGACAAGGGCTGGAGACAAGGGCATGGTTGGCTCGAAGACGAAGCTGAGATTGAGCCAGGCCAGGGCGGCTTCCGCGCGAGCATAGCGCGCATAGTCGACTTCGATGGGGGTCGCGCTTGCATCGAGGGCGCCGCCAAGAATCTCGTCGAGCCATTCGGGAACGCCCTGACCGGTCTTTGCACTGAGGCGCCTTGCTTCGACGTTGGGGAGAGCCGGCGCGCCGGGAAAGAGGTCGGCCTTGGTGAGGCAGACCAAATCGGCTTCCGCGAGTTGCTTTTCAAAGAGGAAGGCCAGGTCAGGATCGGCGTCAGGGCGGAGCAGCGCGGCGGCTCGGGCGGGATCGACGAGCACGGTGAAAGGCGCGAGGCGGCAAGCTTCAAAATCTTCGCGCAGCGGGCCGAGCACGGTGGCGGCAATGTCAGTACAGCTGCCAACGGGTTCGGCAAAGATGACGTGCGGCGACCAGGCGCGTAGATCATCGAGCGCGGAGGCAAGCGCGAAAAATTTGCAGCAGAAACAGCCGCCGGTAACTTCGCGCGCGAGCAGGCCTTGTTGCTGGGCGTGGCGGGTGTCGACGAGCTCGTCGCCCTGATCGTTAAGGATGAGCGCGCAGCGCAGGCCGCGCTGCTGGAGGAGACGGGCGGCTGCGAGGATGAGGCTGGTTTTTCCCGATCCCAGGAAGCCGCCGACCAGGGCGATGCAGGTGCGGCGCGCACTCGGGTGCGGACTCATGCTCGCACCTCGATGTGGAGCTGGTTGTTGGGCGCGAGTCGGAGGGTTTCGCTGAGAGTGACGGTGGTGCGGTCCTGGCGCCGCTCTGCGTGATTTGCAATGGGGCGCCCAGCGTATTCCACATTGGCCACCGCCCCTGGCGCGGCGATTGCGCAGGAGCGACAGGCGAGGGTTCCGGCGAGGACTTCAATCACGAAGACGGTGCTGTCCCGGTTTTTGTTCAGCGAATATGTGCCCCAGCCTGTTGCTGTGGCCCAGAAACACCGGAAGGGGCCGGCGGGGATTTTGGGGATGGCTGTAACGGCGGCTTCCACGCCGTCATAGAGAAAGCCGCTGAGAGCAACAACGGTGGACCAGGAAGAGAGAGCGCGCGCGTAGTGGTGGCCGCACTCAGGCTCATCCCAGGGATTGCGCTTTTCGCCGTCATAGCGGGAGCGAATATCTTCGACACACTCGACGCCTTGCTGAACCATGCCCCAGTTCATCATGAGCGCGGCGACAAGATATTCCTGTCCGGTCCACGCCTCCGCATAATAGGGGAAAGGAATGTCGGGGCGCGTGGCCTTGCCGTAATCGCAGACGATGATGGCGCTTTCGTCATTCAACGCATAGGTGCGTTCCACGTTGTCGTGATGGACAAGAGACGGCCGGTAATTGTACTTATAGATGGAGCGAAGGGTGGTGCGGATATTCTCCGCAGAGACCAGCGGGCCGATTCCGCCGATTTCGGCGAGGTATTGGCCGATAAGCTGATCGGCGAGGCAACCGTCGCCTACCTGGTATTCAGGAGACTCCGTGTTCTCGGAGCCCATATCGCTGCGCAGGTTGGCGGCGATTTGGTCTTTGCGGAATCCGCGAATCTTCTGGACATAGAATTCGCCGGTGAAGAGGTTGGCATCGATCCAGCGGCTTCCCTGCTCGAACAGATTTTTGTAGATCTGCGCGGAAGAGGTATCGCCGGCGGCGCGCGCCATTTCCTCCGCGGCCCGGAGCGCGCCGAGATAGTAAATTCCGCACATCGGATTGGGGCCGTAGAACTCGACGTCATAGGTGTTATGCTGCACGCCTTCGAGAACGCCGTCTCGATTGGCATCCCAGCCGCCTGGAACCCAGGCAAACTCGAGCGCCTTCTTTGCGCGCGGCCAGGTGTTGCGCAGGAGATCATCGTCGCCACTGATCTTCCAGTCGAGCCATGCGTGGATGATCTGCCCCATTTGTCCGTCGGCGGCGGCGTATCCGGAACGCGCCTTGCCATCGGGCAGGAGCTGACGGAAATGGATCGCGCCCGCGTCGTCCATGGAGTAGCCGAACGCGTTGCGTCGCAGTGACCGCGCAAACGACGGGAAGAGGAACGTCGTGGCGGTTTCGTAATTCCACACATGGGTGCAATTGCCGAAGCAGCAGCCCTGGGTATCGTCGCTGCCTTCAAAGGCGTGGAACTCGCCATCGGCGGTGCGGAAGCAGGTGGTGGTGGCCAGGGTGGAGAGGTTCGCGCTGGCAGCCTCTTTGACTGCCGCGGGCAGCGTGCTTTCCCGCAGCGCGGTCGAGAACATGCGCGTGCGCGCCTCGAGGTCGTCGAGATGATCGGCTGCATGCTGGACGGCTTCCCATCCACTTTTGAAGCGAGCCGCATAGAAATTGCCGATGAGGGTTTTGCCTTCGCCGGGAGGGGCGGACCATCCGATCCAGTCGGGCGTGCGGTTGGGAAAATACCAGGCGAGGAGAAATTCGAGGTTCGCTGTTTGCTGTGGAGCAACGCGGGTGCTGAGGCAGAGCACGCCGACCGAATTGTGCGGTTCGGGTTGGGGACCGAGCTGGCCGGAGCGGGAGAATTGGTCCCAGAAATGGAGCGGGGCATTCCACCAGCGGCCTGCGGGCCAGCCGGTCCAGTGGGAGGCTTGCGCGCTGTCGTTGACGCGCGCTGCCAGCACGAGCTCGCCTGCCATGGGGTCGTCGGCATCGAGGGCGGAATTGCTCATCCTGAGGCCGATGATTCCCTTCCCGGTTTGAACTTCGTTTTTGCGCCCGTCGGAGGCTTTTTGCCGCGCGTTGTCGCCGTTGTCTTTCGTGGTGTTGACGGGGTTCTCGATGGAGAATGCGATGGCAACCTGAGCCGCTGTGGGTCCGGGGTTGGTGACGCGATAGCGGAGAATCGCAACGGGCAGGCCGGAATCGTCAGGCTCGTGGGGGATGAAGGGAGAGAAGGCGTCGAGTGCGACGTTGACGGGGAGAGAGTGGTCATCGAAGTCGATGTGCGCGAGCGGGTATTCGCCGGTGAAGGTGGCCGACTCAAGCCGGCTGAGGCCGGGAACGTTGTTGGAGCCAAGGCCGTCCTGCCCTTCGTAGGGGGGCAGAATGCGCGACTCGAGCACGCGAGCCACGGGGGTCGCGTTTCCAGCCTGGGCCCAGATGGCGGGAAAAGCGTAGGGCGGGCGGAATCCCTGGTTGGGCCGATTGAAGATTTCCCAGTTGATGAGTTGGCCGCGACCGCCGAGGCCGATGCTGCCCGCAGCGACGCCGCCGAGGGGAAAGGAAATCATTCGTAGCTGGCGACCGGTAAAGCGGCGCGGATAACTTACGTCCGCGGTGGGCTGGTGGCGCGGCTGATCGGCGGTAGTGTCTGGCGGCGCGGACGCCGCGGTCCAAGGGTCCGTGTGCATCGCGGCACCCATTACGCCGGCGGCCTGCTTGAGGAAATCGCGTCGATCGAGTTTGAGATTGTCGGTCATTGCGGAATCCGGATGCGCACGAATTGTATCGCTATTCGGGCGATTTCCATCATCGTGAGCGGCCCTCCCTCGGGGTAGCTCATCCGATCCCCTCGCGTTCCTCAAATTAGGTCCCACGGCGACAGATCACCACAGTTAATCTCCCAATTTATGCAGACGCCATTCCATAACACCATAGCTTTGGACGCGCGAGCACGGCTTATCCCAAATCTCCCGGCATTCATCACTGAAATGAACTCAATATGACCCAACTGTTTTGGCCGGTGGATTGCGTATCGTTTGATCCGAGTCAGCAGGCGCAATCTCGCACGAGTAGAATCCATGTGCGATTGTGGCAGCGTTCGGATGCACGTCACAAATCGAAACAATTCCGGGGGACGCATGAGGGTTTCTTTCAGGTGTTGGGCATCCTGGTGTACAGCGTTTGCGATCGGTTTGGTGCTGCTGGTAATGCCAGGCATCGCTCGCGCGGCAGCGGCGCAGGCGGATCCGTATCCTGCCATGGCTCCTCTGGAGGAGTATCTGATGCCGGAGGAGGCGGAGATTGCGATGGCTCGCAGTGCAGCACCGGCCTCCATCGCGGACGGCGCCACGGTGATGGTGCTCGGACGGCAGGGATACAGGACCGCCGCCCAGGGCACGAACGGCTTTGTGTGCTATGTGGAGCGGTCCTGGGCCAGGTCGGCGAATGATCCGGAGTTCTGGAATCCGAAACTACATGCCCCCAATTGCTTTAATGCGGCAGCGGCCAGGAGCGTTGCGCAGGTCTATCTGATGAAGAGCCGGCTGGTGCTGGAAGGCAAACCGAAAGCGGAGATCGAGCAGGATGTGGCGGCGGCCCTGGATCACGGCGAACTGCCGACGCTGGAACCCGGCGCGATGTGCTACATGATGTCGAAGCAACAGTACCTTAACGATCAGGCCAAGAGCTGGTACCCCCATCTGATGTTCTATGTTGCGGGCGACGTGCCGAAAAACTGGGGCGCGAATCTGGCAGGCTCGCCAGTGATCGCGGTGAATGATGCGGAAGCGCGGGTGACGGTCTTTATGGTGGTGGTGCGCCACTGGTCGGATGGAACGGCGGGCCCGAACTAAGCTGGCGGCATAAGTTCGCAGCAACTCACGGCTGGTTGATGGCCCCCTTCGATCTGAAGCGGGCTGACCAGTGAGTAGTCGGCCTTCGCGCCTTTCTTAATGGTTTTCTGCCCGAGGCTGAGCAGCAGCCGGATGCTGTCTCGATGTCGCTGCCGATCGGCTGCATGCTGCACCTGGCTACCCCTGGGAAGCCGACGCTTGCGATGCCGAACTCCGGATCCACTCTTTCAGAGCATGACTCAGAGCTGCTCGTATCTTCGCGTGCTTTTCCCAGAGATATCAAAGTTCCAATTGATGCATATACCCCTATGCAACGCCATAGCTGTTGCCTGTGATTACAGCTCATCCCATCTTCCTGTCGTTCGTCCCGCAAATACCACCGTTTGACCCGACTGTGTTTGGACTGTCGATTGCTCCTGATCTGAATGCAGAAGGCGCCAACGAGGTTAGAAGCGCCTCTCTGCAGGATGATCGAAACCTGCGATCAGCCACGGCGATCCCTTCCCCTGGGTATCCGTCGTCCGCGAATTTTGTGTATCGGCTGTCATTTTATTTGTTATCTGCTTTTGGCTTCCTAACTGGCTGAAAGAAATAGGTCCCACCGACGAGCGGGTCTATTTCTAGTTCCTTACCGGGCCGCACGCGGCTCGCCCGGACAGTACTGCAGATGCACAACGAGCAACTTATGGAGGACTTAATCATGACGCAACTCAGGCTACGTTGGACCATCGCTTTGGTGGTGGCCGCGCTGTGTGCCGGCGCCAGTCTCGACCGGGCGCTGGGACAAGCAACGAATACTGGAACAGTGGTGGGAGCAATCACGGACCCAAGCGGTGCGGTGATTCCCGGAGCCACAGTAACTCTGACCGATGCGGCGGCCGGCGTGAAGCTGGCCGACGTGACGAACGCAAACGGGCAATACGCTTTCACGACGGTGCCGCCAGGCACGTACAGCGTGACGGCCTCGAGGTCGGGATTCACCGAAGCGAGGACGAACGGGCAAGTGGTGAATGTCGGCACCCAGCTGACGATCGACCTGAAGCTGAAGGTGGGCGGCGGTACAGAGACGGTGGAAGTGCAGGTCATCGGCACCGAGCTGCAGACGCTGAACTCGACGGTCGGCCAGACGATTCCCCAGGAAGCCATCGATGCGCTGCCCAGCCTGAACCATGACGTGAACACTTTCACGACGATGCAGCCGGGCGTCGATCCCACCGGCAGCGTGGCCGGAGCGGTGAACGACCAGAGCACCTTCCTGCTGGACGGCGGGCAGGTCACCAACGATATGGACGGCAGCATGGCGGTCTACACCAACAGCTTCGCGGGCGACCCTACGGGCATGATCGGGGCCAACGATCCGACGGGGGTGATGCCGACGCCGCAGGACAGCGTGGAGGAAGTGAAGGTCAACACCGCGAACCAGACGGCGGACTTCGACAACTCGGCGGGTGCACAGGTGGAATTTGTGACGCCGCGCGGCACGAACCGCTGGCATGGCGGAGTCTACGAGTACTACCTGGACAACGGATTCGATGCGAACACCTGGGACAACAACCAGAATGGAATTCCGCTGACCCAGTACCACTACAGCCGCTTCGGGGCGAAGGCGGGCGGCTTTATTCTGCCGGCGTTCCTGGGCGGGAGGACCTATTTGTTCGGGTTCTTCGAAGGGTTCCGCTATCCCCAATCGGCCACGATCGGCAGGGCGGTTCCGTCGCCCAGCCTCATGGCGGGAACCATTTATGCGGCGAATGCGAGCGGCACTATGGTTCCTTACAACCTGAAGTCGATCGATCCGCGGGGCATCGGACTCAATCCCGATGTCGAGGCCATGTGGAGCAAGTACGAGCCGAAGGGGACGATTTCGGGTAGTCCCGGAGCCGCCCTTTGCGGACCCCTGACGAACACAGTGTGCGACGGGTATAACGCGGTTGCGTTCCTCGCGAACATGTCGGAACCGCTGACCAGCAACGACATGGCGTTCCGCGTCGATCACGCTTTCAGTTCGAAGTGGAACTGGTTTGCCAGCTACCGGTACTTCAAGCTGAGCCAGCTTGGCCCGCAGCAAATCGATATCGGCGGGTTCTTCCCGGGCGACAAGCTGGGCGTGCCAGCAGCACTGGCGAACCGGCCGCAACAGCCCTGGTATCTGGTGACGGGCCTGACCACCAGCATCACGAGCAACCTGACCAACGACTTCCACTACAGCTTCCTGCGCAACTTCTGGCAGTGGGGCGACGACAACGCGCCGCCGCAGATTTCCGGACTGGGGGGAGCGCTGGAGCCGACCGGAGAAAACGCGACCTATGCGCTGACTCCGTTCAACGTGAACGCGCAGAGCATCCGCACGCGCTTCTGGGACGGGCAGGATAACTTCTTCAGCGACAATCTTTCGCTGCTGAAGGGAAACCACCTGCTCCAGTTCGGCGGGCAGTTCCAGCATAATTACAACTACCATCAGCGGAGCGACAACGGTGGCGGGATCAACTTCACGCCGACGTATCAACTGGGCGACGAGGGGGGATCGGGCGCCGTGGACATGTCCGATCTGGGGGGCGGATACCCGTCGAACAACACAACAGCCCGCATGGCGGCGGCTGCTCTGGGCATCGTGACCGACTCGCAGGTGGCCTACACCCGCAGCGGGCCCAGCCTGACTCTGAACCCGCCGCTGACTCACGCGTTCGATCAGATGAACATCGACTATTACAACGCATACTTCAGCGACAGCTGGCACATAAAGCCGAGCCTCACCCTGACCTACGGTATGGGCTACACCCTGGAAATGCCGCCGGTGGAGAAGAATAACAAGTCGACGGTGCTGGTGGACGCGGCCGACGAGCCGGTTGTGACGGACGACTATCTGACACAGCGGAAGGTGGCGGCCGAACAAGGCCAGGCGTACGACCCGGAACTGGGGTTTGCGCTGGTCAATAACGTGGGAGCGGGCGATAAGTACCCGTACGATCCGTTCTACGGATCGTTCAGCCCGCGGGTGGGCGCGGCGTGGACCCCGAGCTTCTCGAAAGCGACGGTGGTGCGCGGCGGCTACGGGCGCATTTACGGACGCCTGAACGGCGTGGATCTAGTGCTGGTGCCGCTGCTGGGCACCGGGCTGATCCAGGCGGTGCAATGCAAACAGAACTTCATGAACGGCACATGCGGAGGAGGCAATCCGACGGCGGCGAATGCATTTCGCATCGGCGTTGACGGCAACACCGCTCCGCTGCCAGCGGCGGCGGCGACCCTGCCCCAGCCAGCCTATCCGGGATATAACCTGATCGCCGGGGCGGCCAGCGAAGCGATGGATCCGCATTTCCGTCCGAACGTCATCGACTCGCTCGATCTGACGATTCAGCGGCAGGTCGGCCAGAAGTCACTTCTGGAGGTGGGCTACATCGGCCGTATTATCCATCACGAATATCAGCCGATCAACCTGAACGCGGTGCCGTACATGATGTCGCAGGGCGGCCAGCAGTTCCAGACTGCGTATGCCAATCTGCAGAGATACCTGGGCTGCGCAACGTCGGCGGCTGCCTGCGGCGCCAGTGTACCGGCAGCGGGAACGGCGGCATATACCAGCTACATCAGTTCCGCTCCCGCGCAGGCGTTCTTCGAGTCGGCGCTGAAAGCATCGGGCTATTGCAACGGGTACGCGAGCTGCACGGCTGCAGTTCTGGATCAGGAAGGACCGAACGGCACTGGGAACCTGCTGACCCAACAGGTCTGGAGCATCTGGTCGGATCTGGACAACGGCTCGTTCAATTTCCCGCGCACGATGATGAACACGCCGATTCCGGGCTCCGCCTTTGGAGCGAACGGAGCAGAGAGCAGCGGCATTGCCGAGAACGCCAGCGTGGGCTACGGGAACTACAACGGCGGCTTCATCAGCTTCGGGACCCGCGGCTGGCACGGGCTGACGATGCAGCACAACTTCACCTACAGCAAGGCGCTGGGCACCGGTGCCGACGTTCAGGCCACCAGTGAATACACGCCGAACGACCCGTTTGATCTGCGGAAGATGTACGGCCTGCAGAACTTCTACCATAAGTTCGTCTACAACACGTACATCGTGGCCCAGGAGCCGTGGTTCAAGGGCCAGAACGGTCTGCTCGGACGCGCGGCCGGAGGCTGGGAGTTCGCCCCCATCTTCACCGCCGGCTCCGGAACGCCGCTGAACTGCATCCCTGCGTCGGGTGGGCAGGGCCAGGCATTCGGCGCTGCCGATGATGTCAACTACGCCGATAACGAGCAGTGCGTGTTCACGTCGCCTTACCATGGCGGACACTCGGCTCATTTCGGAGTCGGCGGCAGTAACGGCATCGGAACAGCCACCTCGGCGACGCCGGTGAATTACTTCAAGGATCCGGCGGCGGTCTTTGCCCAGGTACGGGGACCCATCCTGGGCATCGACAACCAGAACCCGGGACAGGGGCCGATCACCGGGATGCCGTACTGGAACATGGATGGGCAGATCAAGAAGGACGTCCGGATCATGGAATCGGCGACCTTCGAGTTCTCGTTCATCGCGACCAACATGCTGAACCATCGCCAGTTTCTCGATGCGGCCAACGGAACCCTGTGCCTGTGCACGCCTTCCACCTGGGGCGTGCTGAACGCACAGGTCAACCCGCCGCGCGCGATGGAGTTCGGCGGCCGTATCACCTTCTAACTCGTTGCGAAGCAACCGGAGCGGAAGCTCCGGCTTGCGAAGCAGCTGTTCGGGCGGGAGTCCCTTCACGGGTCTTCCGCCCTTTGTTTGTCCTTTACTTGTCGAGGAGAAGTCTTCCGATACGATGCATCCAGGGTGCGCGCGATCAGAGGAGGTAGGGGATTAGGGCGGCGGTCTTTCGAGCATAAGCAGCATACGTCTCCCCAAACTCAGAGCGCATCCACGCCTCCTCCATACGAAGCTTGACCCAGAGCACGATGAAGATGAGGGCGAAAGCGAGGAACCCACGCACCTGGGAGACGGCGATGGCCATGCCGAGAAACCCGGCCAGAGTGCCGGTGTAGATGGGGTGGCGGACCACGGCATAGGGACCTGTGGCGATCAGCTCGTGGCCCTGCTTAATGGTGACGGAGCGGCTCCAGTTACGGCCGAGGTGCTCGCGGGCCCAGACGGCGAAGAGAAGGCCGGCGACGGTGACGGTGGCTCCCAGCCAGAATGGCCAATAACCAGACGGCCAGAGCTGGACGTAAAGCCAGGGCAGGGGGATGTGAGGTATCGAGAGGAGGAGGATCGCGATCAGGTAGGTGAGGGCGCGGAGGATGCGCGAGACCAGAGGCTCGAGACGCCGAGTCGTTTTGGCATGGACGGCTTTGATGTTCCAGTAGAGGAGGAAGGCGATCCAGACCAGGGGGAAGAAAGATTCATAAAACCAAAGCATATGGACCTCAGGGCGCTGGAAATGCACTGCAGGCGGGCGGGGCAGCCCAGGCCAAGCGTCGCCGCGTGTTCGCCTGCCAGAGATCGTACGCGGCCAGCGAAGCCCTTGCTCCGGGCATCGAAAATTAACTTTCTGACACCATGCTGGAAATGCGGACTTCGCTGTTATCCAAATGCAAAGGATCAGGTGCTGAGAGGCTGGCCTGAGACCACGCGGCCGCTTGCGCGCTTATGCGGACGACGCAGTCATCGTCCGTGGTTAATGCCAGTTATCATCGGCACCTGTCCACGCATAGGACTGTGACAACAGCCCCCGCCTCAAGACCACCCGCGCAGTCCCGCTGATGGGTAGAACTTTGCCGTTGCGCAAGTGAACGAAGGAGTTACCACAGCGCGGAAGGTCAAATTCGGTCACATAGTCGAGATTTACGATCGCGTTTCGGTGCACACGCAGAAAGCGCTCCGGATCCAGGCGCTTATACATGTCTTTGATCGTCATTCTATGTTCATAGCCGGCGTCCTGCAGATGCAGCCGAATCAGGTTTCCGTGGCTCTGGATCCACACCACATCGCTCATAGACAGCAAAACGATTTTGTCTCCTGCCTTAACTGCCATCCGATTCATGTATTTCTCACGCGCGGTTCCGGGAGCTTTCTTCAATTCGAGGGCCGAATTGATTTCGGATGAGGAACCCGCTTCTATGACTTCCGGATAGGAAACGTCGGAAAGTGCCCGCTCCGAATTCCCCAGGCGGGGTCCTCTCTGATAGGGATAAGTGGCCTTCCATTCAAGCATGGTCATATAGCAACTCCGTTTGCGCGATGGTCGTTCCGGTGAAAGAGCAATTCGACATAGCGGCGCAGGTGGTCGATCATCATCTGCGCCACCTCGGGTCCGCCGCGAGCCTTGGCCAGAATAAAAGCGCCCTGGAGCACCGCCTGGAAGTAGAGCGCCAGGCTCTGCGGCGTCCAGTTTTCGTGCACGGCGTACTTTTTCATCGCGGCCGCGACGTCCGGCTCCAGGGTCGCCGCGTGGCCACTGATGCTGTGCTCGCAGGCTTCCCGCAGCGGCGGATGAGTCGCGTACACTTCCTGCACCATGGTCCCCATGAGACAGGTGAATTCCGGCAAGGGCCCGACGAGCAGGGATTTCCGAAGATCGATGTAGGCCAGCAGCCGGTCCAGAGGATCTTCCAGCGCCCGAAAGGACGCCGACGCAAACAGTGACTCCGCCGACGCGTCCCAGTACTCGGCCGCGGCCAGCGCCAGCTCGTCTTTGCTTTTGAAATGGTGAAAGAAGCTGCCCTTCGTCAGACCGGCGGCCTCGCAGATATCCTCCACCCGCGTCGCCTGGTACCCCTTTTCGCGGATCACGCGCACAGCCGCATCCAGGAGCTTCGTCTTCGATTCGTGTTGATTATGCGCGATTTGCATACATACCGATAAGTTGGTATGTAGGGTAGCCAACCCCCAGGACCATTGTCAAGCTCTTCTGCCTGGAATCTCCGGCTTTCCCCCGGAAGCGTAGCCATTGGGCTCAGCCAAACGATCATTCCGGTTCAAACTGCGTCTTCAATGGGTTGGGGCTCGCGTGTCAAAGAAAGAGGCGGTTGTTGCTTGAACAGACCGACGAACCGAAAAGCTGATGGCGGAGAGGGAGGGATTCGAACCCCCGATACCCTTACAGGTATGCCTGATTTCGAGTCAGGTGCATTCAACCGGGCTCTGCCACCTCTCCGCTTGTTAACTACTTTATTTTCAATCGTTTGCTTGTTTGGGTATTTTCACTATTTTCACGCCGAACGCCCTGGTGTCCGTTCTGGTGTCCGTTCTGTCCCCGAAAATTGACCAGACGATCGACCGCCGAGGCCTGGTGTTCCGGAGCGAGATGAGAGTACCGCATGACCATCTGGAGCGTCCTGTGCCCGAGCAGTTCCGCAACCGTCCGCAGATCGACTCCGGCCATTACCAGTCTACTGGCGAAAGTGTGACGGTTACAATGCCACGTATAATCGGCGACCTTCGCCTCTTCGAGAGCGGTCGAGAACCACCCGCGCGAACCTTGAAGAGCATCCCCGGTGCGAACCGAGGGAAAAACCGGCTCGGTTCCCGCCGGCTCCCGCTTTCCCTGCATATCCTTAAGGGCGCTGACGGCGACAGCGTTCAGGGGAATGCTTCGCGGATCGCCGTTCTTGGTATGCGACAGGTGTAGTTGACGGCGGTCGAAGTCTATCTGATTCCACAAGAGACCATACTGCTCTCCCATTCGCATGCCGGTATGGACCGAAAGCAGGAAATGGGGCAGAAATTCGGGAAAGCGGCGCATGATTGCAGCGTGAAGTTGCTTCTCTTCTGCTTCCGAAAGGAACCGGACGCGCCCGCCACCCTCGGTTTTGCGTCGTATCCTGGCAGCAGGATTTCGTTCGATCTTCTCATTGTCCATGCCGACGCGGAAAACGAGAGAAAAAGTCGCCTGCCAGCGATTTCGAGTAGTCGGAGCCCAGTCCCTCCCATCGGCCTGCTCGGCAAGCCAGGAGACGATTTCGCTCTTGCGAATGGAGTCGGCGGAGCGGGAACCGAAAACCGGCAATAGCTGATCGATCCGCAAGCCTAGTTCGTAGGTCTGCTTCCGGCTGTTTTCGGCGCCGCTATGCGTGAGCGCATCCTTGCATAAATCCGCGAAGCTGATTGATCTGGTGCGGAGGTTGTCCGGGAGCTTCGTGCCTTCGAGAGCTTCTCCACGGCGCTTGATCAGAAGTTTTTCGGCTAACCCGTGACTACCCGCCTTCTCGCGGCGCTTGCGGCCTTCGGCGTCGGTCCAACGAATCCACCAGATCCCGACTGCCTTTCACTTTCTCAAAGATGCCCCGCTGGGGCGCAACTTCGCGCTTCGCCATGACGATTCAATTCCTTCAGCCCTGATTGTATCTTGTCGGACACGTTATCGAACAAGTCAGGTGCATTTAGAATCATCGGTCATCGCGGATCAGCCTGCCATATGTTCCGGATGGTCGGCGCGAGCGAACCTGCGCACATCTTCAATCGGGATGAGAGCCCGCGTTCCAATGCGCCTTATTGATAGCCGTCGCGAGGCTACCAGGTACTCGACTGACCGCCTGCTAATCGAAAGAAGCTGCGCGGCTTCATCCTGGCTGACGAGCAACTTGTCTTTGGGCGCAACGGTGACAGATGCGGGAGCCTTTTTGGGCAGGCCATTCGTAGTCGATGCCATAGAATTCCTCAGTTTCCAGTAATCAGTACCAGATCAAACCACGATCTCTTGATTGCGAGATCCAGGTGTCGAATGAATACCCAGGATCGGATATGCGGGCGGCTGATCTCCGATTCGAGCGGGCACTCTTTCAAGCGATCTTGAACAAGCTTTGAAAACTTGTCCAATGCTTTTTGGGCACCGGCCGATGCCCTGGAGGCGCCAGACTCATTTTCACATGGTGCCTGTCGTAACCGCGCTTTCGCCGTAAAGCACGGCGATGGAAGGACATAGATATACAATAGGAAATGGCTTTTTCACATCCAACCTTTTAACATGGGAAGCATCGCCCTAACCCTGTTTTAGGGGAGATATCCGACTTGGACGACTATGCCGAATTCCGCCATCTCAAGTATCTCCTCGCCATTGTCGAGCACAAGGGTCTGAGGGCGGCTGCCGAGGCTTTGAACATCACCGAGCCTTCTCTGAGCAGACAAGCACGAGAATTCCAGCAACATTACAAATTGAAGTTTTACCTCAGATCGAAGACGGGTAGGATCGAAATCACAAAAACGGGTCAGGCGCTTCCCAATCATTTTCAGAGATTTGCTGGAGGCGCGTGACGAAGCAATCGCTGCTTTAGAAGCCATCGAGCTAGGCGAAGCAGAGACGCTGCGGATCGGATGTACGCCGTTTATCGACAAAGAGGATTTGCGAGAAAGCGTCCCAATTGCAACAGGCTCTCGTGCCCGCGTCAAAATCCAACTCTCCCGGGACAACACTGCGCCGCTTCTTCATGAGTTGCTACATGATCGTCTGGACGCAGCTATTGTCAGCTTGCCGATAACGGATGAAAGATTGCGAGTCGAACTCGTCAAGCGAGACCGGCTTGTTGTTTGTCATTCCCTCCGGATCATCCTCTCGCTAAAAAGTCGGCGTTAAGTGCAGCCGATCTCTCTCAGAATCTGACCATTTTTCACCGTCCTTCTCAGCATCCCGAAGCTCACGCGAGACTACTCGAATTGCTCGCCGACCTTGGCGTTTGGTTCGAAGAACACGCTCATATTTCTCATCCCCACGAGATGTTAGGAGGCGGTAAAAAACGGAGAGGGCTTTGGCTTATTCGTGAAGGAACTCCGATGATCGAGGGAATCATCACTCGGCCGATTATTGGAGTGAATTGGACGTTTGATACCGCGGTCGTATTTAAACGCAACCCGAAGTCAAGAATTGTCCCTGTGATTGCAAAGCATTTGAAGAGGACATTTCTCCTTCCGAACTTCCGTCACATCACAGAATTAGGGACCTGCAATCGTGAAGGAATGCCGAACCGACATTACGGATAAAAAAGCTGGGCTGAGGGACGCTGCTTCGGAAACTGCGACCGACCTTGACATGCCTTGATACGCCATAGGCATCACCCGATGCCCAAGAAGTATTAGACGCGCTGGACAACTTCCGGATCCAATGTCTCGGCATATCCCGACTGAATTGCAGTCGATGGAGGTGCCGATGTCCCGCTCGATCCACGTCACAATTCCCCAGAAGACGGCCCAGGCAATTCGCAGGTGGATGCGCTTCTCCGCCACGATCGCCACCGTATGCCTTTTCCTCCCAATTGCCGCTCATGCTCAGAGCGGCTCTCCTTTCGATACGGGCTTCACCGCCCTGCAAACCCTCTTCACCGGAACCGTCGCCAAGGTCGCAAGTCTGATCGCAATTGTCATTGGCGGATACGGCTTCGCCCACGGCGAACCAGGCGCCAAGAAAGCGCTCGCCGGCGTCGCTGCCGGTACCGGGATCGCGGTCCTCGCCGTCAACGTTTTGAGCTGGCTCTGGGGCGTTTAATCTCCCTCTCTTGCTCCTGTGTTTCTCCACCCAACCACGAATCCTCAAACGAGGGGCTTATGCCAAGTCAGATTACAACCAAGCAGCGCCGCAACCGGGTCTTCAAAAGCCTGCACAAGCCCCTCACTTACCTGGGCGTCGAACGCACGCTATTTTACTTCGTCTGCGTCGGCGCAGTTGGTGCATTCAATCTCTTCAACTCAATTCTTGCCGGAGTCGCAGTGTTCATCGGCGGTTTTGCCTTCGGCCATTGGGTCACGAATAGCGATCCTGCATTCCTGCGGATTCTCGCCCGGTCCGAGCGTTACAAGGCTCGCTATGACGCGGCGAAACAAAGCATTCCCCGCGTGGAGGTGATCTGATGTTCCGCCTCGATAAGGTCATCAAGCCGTGGAAGGAGAGCGCCGCTCTCAACGACCACATCAACCTGTATGGGTTTTGGAATGAGACGACATTCCTTACCAAAGTCGGGCGACCTCGGCATGGTTCTGCATGTTCAAGGCGTGGATTACGAAAGCCTCGACAGCGCCGAACAGGAATATGCGGTCAAGCGGCTGGAAGCAGCTCTCAAGGCATTCGGCCCCGGCTTCCATATCTATCAGTACCTCTTCAAATCGAACCGGCCAGAGATTCCTTTCGCCAGCTATGACGATCCAGTGGTCGAGGCCGCTATCGATCAGCGCCGCCAATTCTTTGCATCGAAGCGCGACAGTCTCTATCAGATCGAGATCTTCTATGTAGTGCTGCTCGAAGGGGCAAGGTCGAAGCAGGGCGTCGGCACCGCGATCCGCCGTCTCTTCTCCGATCCTGCCGGAGCCATCGGCGAACTCCGGGCTCAGTTCACGAACAACAGCATGAAGACGCTGCTTCGGACCCAGATTGAAGGCGACCTCGCACGGCTCGACCAGCGCGTCCAGGCGTTCACCCGCCAGCTCGCCGACTTCGTCCAGATCGCAGTTCTCGACCAACAAGGCCAGTTCACATTCCTGCGCCGCCTGCTCAATTACGACGCATGGCGCATTGCCGGCAAGCCGCAGAGCACGCAGTTTCTCGACTACCAAGTCGTCAATTCGACTATCGAAGCCGAGCGCGATCATCTGCGAGTTGGCGATCACTTCGTTCGCGTCTTGACGATGAAAGAGGCCATCACCGAGACGCGGCCTCTGGTACTCGATTCGCTCCTGAAGATTCCGGCAAACTTCATGGTTTGCACCGAATGGACGCCGCTTCCCGCGGACAAGGCGCGCAAGGAAGTGAACAAGCGGCGCCGGCATTTCAATATGTCGAAGACGGGATTCGTCTCCCAGCTGGGCAACGACGCCACGAAGACAAACCCGCGCGATGTCCTGGTCGATGAATCGAAACAGGCCGACATCGAGAATCTTGGCGACTGCCTGCGAGCACTCGGCGACGGGCAATCGCTCGGCGACTTCTCACTCTCCATCGTGCTGTACGGCGATTCCAAGGCCGCAGGTAGACAACCAAGTGGGCGAATTCGTCAGCGTTTTCACCAATGCAGACGGCAATCTGTTCACCGAGACCTACAACCAGCTCAATGCCTACTTCGCCACGGTGCCGGGAAACTACGCGCTGAATCTTCGCAAGCTGTATCTGCTTGAACACCAATTACGCCGACCTCAGTTTCCTCTTTACGATCCTGCCGGGCGAAACGCGGAACGCGCATCTCGGCACCGAATATCTGGCCGTGCTTGAAACCGACAACAGCACGCCATATTTCTTGAACCTGCATAACGGCGAGGTCGCGCACACGCTCATCCTCGGAATGACCGGGTCGGGCAAAAGCTATTTCTGCAACTTCATTCTGCAGAACGCACAGAAATACGCGCCGCAAACCTTCATCTTCGATATTGGCGGCAGCTTCCAGTCGCTCACGACGATCTTCGGCGGCTCCTACCTGAATGTCGGCCAGGACGCGCGCGACTTCACGATCAATCCGTTCTCGCTCGCTCCCACCAAAGAGAACATGCAATTTCTCTTCAGCTTCTTCCGCGTGTTGATCGAAGGCAATGAACAGCGTTACCGGCTCGACTTCAAGGAAGAGCGCAAGCTCTGGGATGCCATCGAGCGGATCTATGTGCTGGAGCCGGAACAACGCACGGTCTCCAACTTCAGCAACATCATCGGCGAATTGAAAGAGCGGCTGCACCGCTGGACGCGAGGCGGCCAGTACGGATTTCTCTTCGACAATCCCGAGGACACGCTATCGTTCAGCCGCTTTCAGACCTTCAACTTCGCCGGCTGGGGCGACGCGCCCGAGGTGCTGGAACCGCTGCTGTTCTATGTCCTGCACCGGGCGTCGAACGAGATTGCCGATCCAAAGAAGCTTGCCACGTTCAAGATGTTCCTGCTGGACGAAGCATGGCTCTTTATCAAGAACGAGACCATCCGCAGCTACATCGTGTCCGCGCAGAAGACCTGGCGCAAGCACAACGCCGCGATGATTCTCGCCACGCAGTCCATCAAGGAACTTGCAGGAATCGGGCATGTTGCAGATCGTCTCCGAGAGCTGCCCAACCAAGATCTTCCTCGCCAACCCGGAGATGGACCGCGAGCTCTACCGCGAAGCATTCCATCTGAACGATACGGAACTTGATTTGATTGCCGGACTTGTCCCGCCCGGCCAGATGCTGATCCGCAAGGCGCAGTCCAGCAAGAAGGTTCAGTTGAACGTCGATTCCGTCACTCATTGGACGGCGACCAACAACGCCCGCGACAACCTGAAGAAGCGTGAGTATTTCGAGCGCCACGGCATCGCCGAGGGCTTGCGACGACTTGCCGAAGACTATCCGTTCCGGCCTCGCACGCTGGCCGTCTCCACCACCCCCAACCCCAAAGGAGCAGTCGCATGAAACGCCTCATTATCTTCATCGCCGGGCTCGCCCTGGCTCTCCCCCCCGTTGCGGCGTCGCGCAGGAAACGTCGGCGCGCACCGTGCAGTATCATTCGCAGGATATTGTCCCCATCCACGCGAAGCTGAAGTACACGACCCTCATCGAAGTTCCGCCAACCGAGAAGATCATGGAGGCGGCCACCGGCGACAAGGACTTCTGGGTTGTGGATGTGGTGGGCAACTTCTGCTTTGTCCATCCGGCCAAGGCCGGCATCAGTTCCAATCTGAATCTCATCACCGACAAGGGCAACATCTACTCGTTCACTCTTCAGGATGTCTCCGGCACCGCGGAGATGCCGGACCTGAAGGTGCTCGTCCAGCCTGCCGACCGCTCCTCCATCGTCGCGTCCAGCGGGCCGCCGCAATACGTGCCAGCCGCGCAACTGGATCAGTCGAAGCAGCAGCTCGCCGCTGTGCAATCGCACATCACGCAGGCCGTTGATGAGTACAAGAGTGCCTATCCGCTGGCGCTCAAGTTCGACTACACCTTCAAGGCCAATGAAGCGCCCTTCGATATCCAGTCGATCTATCACGACGACAAGTTCACCTACATCAAGACCAATGCGCCGGAGAAGTTCTCGGTCTACGAGATGAAGGACGGCAAACCCAACCTCGTCAACTACGACCTCGCGACGGCACCTACATCATCCCGAAGGTCATGGATTCCGGCTACGTCGAGCTTGGCAAGAAGCGGATGGACTTCACTCGCAAGGGATAACAGGGCAACGGGAAACGGAGCGAACAATGGCGGAGACGACGATGAACTCAGCAGGACGCAGGAGCCGGAGCTGGTTCGGGACACGCACGAGCCAAAGGGTGTTTTGCAGAAGAACCTGAAGCCGCTCTCTATCTGGGCGCGGCGTTGCTCGTGATCGTGGCGGCGGTCTTCAGCGGGACAAGCAAGAAGACGCCAGCCAGCAGGCGGCGGCGCGGCACGAGCCTCCGCAGCCCACCGTTCAGGACAATACCGACAACAATGTTCAGGATCTGAAAAACCAGACTTGCCGCAGCGCAGCAGAAGGAGGCGCAACAGGCTGGCACGCCAGCGATCCTGCTCGCGAATGCGACCGCCGCGCAACAGGCCGCGGCCGCGGCATACAGCCCAACGGGGCAGGCGGTTCCGTGCGTACCAGGCCAGCCCTGCGCGCAGCCGAATATGTACGGGCAGCAACAGGTGGGCAGCCCCAAGTCTCGCCGGCACAGCAGGAGGCGCAACAACTGGCCGCCAAAGAGCGGGAACTGGCCTACAACTCCCGATTCGCATCTAATCTCGTGTATATTCACCAGCCGGACACGGCCGCTCACAGCAGGCTCCGGCGGGACCGGAGGGCGCGAGCGTGGCCGGCTACCAGCAAGCCCCAAACCCATATACGACGGCTTCCAGCCCAGCCGGAAGCAGTCTGGTCGCTCCTCGCGCGGCTGGCGACCCGCCACCCGCCGCCAGCGAGCAAGGCTCCACCAAGCACGGCCTGAAGTCAACATCGACTCGGCGGCCGGCCAGCCGTATGTGATCTATGAGGGGCTGACCATGGACACCGTTCTGATGAACCGGCTGGACGGGGATTCCATCGGTCCCGTGAAGGTGCTCGTCTCAAATCCTGTCTATTCGCATGACGGCCAGCACGTGCTCATTCCCGAGGGAACGATCGTGCTAGGCGAGGCAAAGAAGATCGGCGCCAACGGCTTTGGCCAGCAGCGCCGAATCGCTGTCACCTTTCACCGCATGATTATGCCGGACGGCTATTCCGTGGACCTCGACCAGTTCCACGGACTCGACCAGATTGGCGAGGAAGGCCTGAAAGACAAAGTCAACAATCACTACTTCCAGATCTTCGGAACTTCGATCGCGCTTGGCGTGATCGCCGGCGCGGGCGAGATCACCCAGGGCGGCGGCACGATCAGCACCAGCGGTTCCCAAGCGTTCACGACCGGAGCCGCCAGCGAGCGTTTCGCAGTCGGCAACCACTGTTCTCGACCGCTTCATTCAGATTCCGCCAACAATCACCATCCGTGAAGGCCATCGAGTGAAGGTCTATTTCACGCAAGACATGCTCCTTCCGGCGTATGAGAACCACACGATTCCGCAGACTTCTTGAGGAGAGTCCTATGCGCCGTACGCAAAGTCGTTGCTGCTCTCGGCAATTCTCGTCGTTGCATTCACTGGATGCCAGAGCCATCAGGCCAAAGTCGATGCACTCCAGAAGGAGTACGACCAACTCGGCCAGCAATACCAGACAAGATTGCTCTGCCGAGATGTTGAACGTTCCGCCTAAACTGAGCCCAAAGTGTGCGGACGAAAACAAGAAGCTCGGCGACGCCTGGAACCGGCTTCAAGCTGAACGCGCAAAGAAGTAATTCCAGGAGAACAAAATGAAATTCTCTCTCGACGATCGCGTATCCTTGCGCATCGGTTCCGGCGTCGTCTCGCCCATGCGCAGTTCGGCTCCGGAATCGTCTACGACCCAACCCAATCAGCTCACGCAATCGAGCAGATCTCAGCAAGGGCCAGCAGATCTTCACGAAACTCGGTGAAGCTGGCCGACAACGCCATCGCAACACCTACAACCTGCGCACCAGATGGCGATTGCCCCGCAAACCTCTATCAGCCGTTCCTGTCGCCCTCGACTACTGGATGGCACTGAACCAGGCCGCCAACACCTACGGCAATTCGCAGGCATGGACGAATTCCGTCAACACCGGCGACGGGCGCGAGCATCGGATACCAGCAAGCCTCCATAGCGCGCACCGGCCAGATCAATGGCTACGGAAATCTGAGCACGCTGGGACAACAGCAGATTGCAGCGCAAGGAGCCACGGTCGATCTCAACGACTCCGTGACCACGAGCAGCATGCAAACCCTTGGCACGATTCGCGCCAACTCCGAACAGCGACAGGCCGATATCAACGCGCTCATAAGCGCCTCGCAATCCACCGACCCAGCGCAGCACACGGAGATGGCGACTCTGCAGCGCATCAACAAGGCTCTCATCTTGCTGATTCAGGAACAGCAAGAGGCAAATCAAATCAGCCAGGCGTATGCCCTGCAGCAGATCGTCGGGCAGAAGGTCCAACAGGACAATCTCAAATCTCTCTTCCAAACTGGCAATGGCTATCAACAGAACTTCAGACGCACGTCACGCCCCAGCAGACGCACCGCCGGAACGCAGTGGGCATTCCACTATTGAGCGACGGGAGGTCGAGCATGGATTTCCTCATTCTCATTAAGAATGGTTGCGACAATCTCACCGCGACAGCCCGCCCTCCCTCGATTCGCTCGGCCTGCACATGGTGCTATCGCTCGCCACCATCATGCTGGTCTGGTTCGGTGTCCAAGAGGCGCTTGCGTCCGCTCAAGGCGGTCCGGGCTTCAACGTGGCGAAGTTCCTGAGCTTCTTCCTGCTCATCACCTTCGCATATTGCTTCGTCAAGTTCTACGACGGCTCAGATTCCCGGCATCGGGTATTCGCTCAAGGGCTTCGTCAGCGGAGGCACCAGCAGCCTGGTCGATTACATCGGTAACGACTCGACCCAGGAAGTTCAGAACACCATCCATGCAGGCGCTGAGCAAGGTCGGGACTCTGTCTCCTTCATTGACAGAGCCCTACACGCTGCTTTGCACCTATACGGTGCAAATCATCCTGAGCATTCTCACGGCTCTGATTGGAGTCATCATCGCCTATGGCGCCATCGGCGCAACGCGTCATTGGTTTGCTAGGGCCTGTATTCATTCCGTGGATGGTCTTCGACAAGACCGATTTCTGTTTTGGGGATGGCTCAAGGCATTTGTCGGCTTCGAGTTCTATAAGGTCGTGGCCGCCGCAACCATGAGCGTAATGAGCCATCTGCTCATCACCTATTTCACGAGCGGAGCCAATAACGTCGCCGATCCCTCAACACTGATTACGCTGATGCCCGGCTTGCTCATTCTCTGTGCTTGTCGCCGGCTTCATCCTGCTCAAAATTCCAACCATGACGGCATCGCTCTTCTCCGGCCATGCAGGCGGCCACGGCATCGGCATGGGCGGACTGATTACCGCCGCCATTCTCAGGGCGATTTAGAGACAATGGAGGCATTCAAATGAGCGACCACGACAAAGCCATCACCGGAAATCACGCGCGCAGCGGAACGCTACCTCGAACAGTACGGCGATCCGCTGGTGATGAACACCTATCTGAAGGTCACGATTCTGGTGCTCGCCGTCGTCTGCCTCGCGCTCGCCGGCCTTCGTCTTCCAGCAGCCAGATGGCGCTTGCCAACATGCACCCGCTGATCGTCCGCATCAACGACGTGGGCCGGGCCGAAGCGATCGACTACCGCAACTTCCAGTACCGGCCCCAGGAAGCCGAGAACAAGTATTACCTGACCCGCTGGGCGGAGCTCTATTTCAGCCGGAATCGCTTCACCATCGAGCGCGACCAGACGAACTCTCTCTACTTCCTCAATGGCGACGTGCAGCGCGCGGTGATCGACCAGGAGCGCAAAGACAACATCATCGCCGATTACATCAAAGACAGCTCGCTCCCGTTCGTCGATGTGGAGGTGAAGAACGTCATCCTCGACGACCTGCGGCAGTCGCCCTATTCGGCGCGCATCGAGTTCGAGAAGGTCTTCACCAATCCCTCGGATCATTCCGAGCTCAAGCGGGAGCGATGGACAGCCAGCGTCACCTATGTCTTCCGCGAGAACGGTGAAGAACAACGAGCTGGCCGTGAATCCTCTCGGATTGACCATCGTCCGCTTCCGGGCCGACCAGGCGTTCGAGTAGACGAAGCCACTTCCCATTGCGAGGCAGTCTTCATGTCCCATCGCGGCTCTCATCACGGCCAGTACGCCCTTCGTCTCTTCGCCGCATACGCCATCTTCAGACGGAGCGGTGCACGGCACGTGGCCGATTTCTCCGGCCGTCTCTCGTACGGGTGGCAAAGGGGCGGTTCCGCATTGCGCAGTGCGGCGTTGGCGCAGCCGGGAAACCTCTCGCTATGCGATCCATGAAGCGCTCGTCTTCCGTGTCTCTCCCTTGCTTGTCCGGTCACACGCTTCGGGCCTATTCCGGCGCCCGGCGGCACGTCGCCGCTCTGCTTTCCGGACTCCTCTCCCAAAGCAAGTTTGGGCCCCTGCTCCAGAAAGCGCGGCTTGGCACTTGGGAGCCGGGCCTCTCGCTCAGGCTTCGCCAATGGGTGACCCGGCCAATCCGGGAATTCAACAACGGAGACTTCACCATGTATCAGAACCGCATCACGCTCATCGGATTCCTCGGCAAAGACGCCACCGCCGTCACCGCCAACAACGCGAACTTCACCGCCCTCTCGCTTGCCACCAAGAGCTCGTACAAGGACAAGAAGACCGGCAAGTACAACGACCACACCGAGTGGCATCGCTGCATCGTCTGGGGCAAGCTGGCCGAGTACGCGAAGACCCTGAAGAAGGGCGCGCATCTGTCCGTCGAAGGCGAGCTGAGGAGCCGCGAGCGGACGGACAAGAAGACCGGCCAAACGAGCGCGTATGGGAAGTGCGCGTGGCTTCGATCCTGAAGCTCGACCGGGCCGAGAAGGCCAGCCCGGAAGAGCAGGCGGACGATGATCTGAACCCCGAGGAAGAGGCCGCATAGGCCTCTTCCTCTTCACTCGCGGAAGCCCGGCGACACGCTGGGCTTCCATTGCTGTGAGATTCCCGCTATGAGCTTCGAGTTGATCCTTCCGTTCCTCCGCCCCATCGAGCCGCTGTTGCTCGACGAAAGCATCAGCGAGATCATGGGCAATCCCGACGCGTCATGGTGGTACGAACGCGACGGCATCGTTTGCCGCGAATCGTCCGTCTCCTTCGACGCCGGCAGTCTGCGCACCGGCCTCGAAGTGATCGCCAACCAGCTCGGCAAACGGCTCGACGAAGACAACCCGCTGCTCCACGCGCAGCTCCCGGACGGAAGCCGCCTGGCGGCGGTCATTCCGCCGGTCGTGCGCCCCGCGCCGGCGCTCACCATCCGCAAGTTCACCAGCCGCCATTACACGGTCGATGACCTGATCGCTCGCGGCACGCTAACGCGGCCGCTTGCGGAGTTCCTTGCCGCGCAGATTCGCAGCGGGAAGACGCTGCTCATCAGCGGCGGAACCGGGACCGGAAAGACCACGGTGCTGCGCATCCTGGCAACCGCGATCCCCGACGACCAGCGCATCGTCGTCATCGAAGATACCGCGGAGCTGCATATCCAGAAGCCGAACATGCTCTCCGTCGAATGCCAGACCGATACCTTCAAGGCCAGCATTACCTTCGACGATCTGCTGAAGTCCGCGCTCCGCTGGCGGCCCGACCGGATCATCCTGGGCGAGGTCCGCGGAATCGAGGCGCGCACGCTGCTCGATTCCCTCAACACCGGCCACGCCGGCTCGCTCGCCACCATCCACGCCAACTCGGCGGCAAAGGCGCTTCGCCGCTTTGCGAATCTCGTTCTTCGCAGCCACTCGCAGGCCACCTTCGAGGACATCGAAGCCGAGATCGGCGAGGCCGTCGATTTCGTCGTCCATGTAGAGCGCGAGCCGGGCCGCCGCGTCATCCGCGAAGTCCTTCGATTGGACGACTACGACCGCCGCCTCAGCAGTTCAAATTCGAGATGGTTTACGGCGCAGATTCCACCCTCAATTCCCAACCACTTCCAACAGAAAGGACACACCCAATGCCATTGCTTGAGATCATCCAAACCCGCCAGATTTCCGCCACCATCCGCCTCGACGAACCGACCGCCGCGCTGATCGACCAGTACGCGGCTTTTCTCCACGCTTCAGCCGATGAAGTCGTGGACAAGGCGCTCGCTACGTCTTCGCCAAGGACCGCGACTTCCAGGACTTCCTGCGGACTCCGGAAGCCGCTCATGTTCCGCAGAGCCTTCGCATCCGCCGCACGCCGCAGAATGGCGCCTGCTGCGGAGCCTGCCAACGGCGCTGTCGAAGCCCAGCAATCCGATGGAGGCCGGCAATGATTCGCGCCCGCGCAGCTAGTCGTATCGGCGCCAGCATCCCGTTCGGTGCTGCGCACCGGGTGTATTTCGACACTCCACCCCTGAAAGGGTGCTGCCGAGCTACTGTTGGTAGCTCGTTGGCTACCACTTAGAATCAAATGGCTTATGCAAACGCGGTAGCTAACGAGCTACCGTGCTGGCGCGGATATTTGAGGTGCAACGATGCCAACTTTAAGCGATTTCCAGCAGACTGCACGGAAGCTGCAGGGCCGGGTTCGGCGCGTCGCAACGCTCAGCACGAAGCTCACGCGCGCAAGAGTATGGAGTTGATGGCAACGGCCTCCGAGAATGATGGGCGCGCCTTGGGCGAGTGGGCGCGCGAAGTTCTGCTACGCGAATGCAGAAGAGAACATGCGGATTTTGATCTGATCTTGCGAAGTCGTCGGCCTGCAACTGCTTCTGATGAACGTGCTCGCGCCGATGGCCCGCGGCGAGCGCATTACTGCAGAACAGTTCCAGGGCATCGTCAAGTCGGTACAGACCGCGAAGGTGAAGGCGGCGGAAGAGATGCTTTCGCGCCGGCACCAGCCAAAGGAGGTATGAGCCATGCCAAGCACTCAAACATGGGGCCGGAAGGAGTCGTGGATCTGGCCGCCGCGCGGCTTCTACTACACCTACGGAGCCATCTTCCTGGCTATCGTGCTGTGCGGATTCTTCCTGTACCTGCGCTTTGAATTCGGCATGTCGCCGCTCCAGCGTTACTATCTCCCATATTCGATCCGCACCTGGACCGCGGCCTGGAGACAGTCCACCGGCCAGTACCAGTTGCTCTACGTTGCGGGCCCCGGCCGCCAGCCCCGCGTGGCGCTCGACTCCGACGTGCAGTCCGGCGAAACGCGGCAACCGGCCAGCGCCCGTTGCCCGTGCAGCTCTCCGGTACGGCGAGGAGCGCGGGATACACAACTCTCTTCCGCGAGGCTCCGCGCGCATATCAAAACCGGGGCCTGAGCCTTTTTCTGCGGCACTGGATTTATGACGATGCCGAACTCTTCAGTTATTTCCGCGCACCCGCGCTCTTCGGCCTGCTGGCCTTGCTCATCCAGCTTCCATTCTCGCTCCGCAAAGACATTGCCCGGCGCAAGCAACTCCGCTATGGAAGGAGACTCAAAGGACCGATTCTGGTCGATCCGAAGGAGTTCACCAAACATCTCGCCGGGGATGGAATCGGCCTCCAGGTGGAGGACCAAAAGGCTCCCCTTCGCATCCCGCGCGAGGCCGAAAACACGCATTTTCTGATCGTCGGCGACACTGGATCCGGCAAATCGACGATCATCCGAAGATCCTCTGTCAGGTCGCAGAGCGCGGGCACAGCGCCATCGTCTACGACCCGGCCTGCGAGTTCGTCCAGCAGTTTTACTCACCGGACCGCGGCGACATCGTGCTCAATCCGCTGGATGAGCGATGCCCTATTGGAGTCCGTCCGACGAGTTGCAACGGAAGGCCGAAGCCAAGGCACTGGCCGTCTCGCTCTTCCAACCCGGCGGCAATACGCTAAGTTTTTCGTCGAAAGCCCACAGAAGATCTTCGCTCATCTGCTCTCGTATTTGCCTACGCCGACCGAGCTGGTTCACTGGATGTCGCACCCGGAAGAGATCGACCGCCGCGTCAAAGATACCGAACTTGCCGCGCTGATCGACCCGAAAGCCCCGCAGCAGCGAACCGGCGTGCTTGGCTCCCTGAATATGGTCGCCGACAGCTTCCGTCTGCTGCCCAAGAAGCGAAGGCAACGGCCATCTGGACCGCGACCGAATGGGCCGAGAAGCGCCAGGGATGGATCTTCATCACCTCGCGCCCCGCGCTGCGCGAGGCGCTTCGTCCGCTCATCAGTTTGTGGCTCGACATCCTGGTTCTGCGCCTGCTCAACGGAGCCGCATCCCGAACCAGCGGCCCGCGTGGTTCGTGATCGACGAGCTGGCCAGTCTGCAACGCCTGCCGCAGCTCCACACTGCCATCACGGAGAACCGGAAATCGCAACAACCCAGTCATCCTCGGCTTCCAGGGCCGCAGCCAGCTGGAAGCCCGCTACGGCGAGGATGCCGAGGCGATGCTCTCGCAGCCGGCCACCAAGATCTTCCTCAGGACCAGCGAGCCGCGCGCCGCCAAATGGGTCAGCGAAGCCATCGGCGAAGTCGAGATCGAACGGCTTCGCGAAACGCACTACGACGGCACGCGCGCCGGCAGAACTTCGCGCTCGACCGGCAGACGGAACCCCTGGTTCTGCCTTCCGAAATCTCCGGCCTTGACGAGCTGCACGCCTTTCTCAAATACGGCAACCATGTCGCCCGATTCTCGTTCCCGTTCATCGACCTGCCGAAGATGCATCCGGGTTTCATCGAGCGGAAGATGGACGATTTCCTTCCGTCGCCGCCGCCTGCGCCGACAGCGCGCCGCCCGCGGAGCACAAGCTCGTACCGGGCGAGCATACCGGGCAACAGGCGATCGCTTGAATTCGAGAACGGGCAGATTTGAGTCGCCATGCTGACCATCTCCAAGCCGCTCTCCGCAAGCCAGGCGCAGAGCTACCACCAGAAAGAATTCACCGCGAAGGAGCAAAACTATTGGTCCCAGCGCGGCGAAATCGCCGGCGAGTGGCAGGGCCGTCTGGCCGAGAAATTCGGCCTTGCCGGTGCGGTTTCCGCCGAAGATTTCGCGCGGCTCAGCCAGGGCCAGCACCCACAGACCGGCGAACAACTTGTCCGGCAACGCGCCTCCTATGAATACACGGACGCGGATGGAAAGACCATCAAAACGATGGAGCACCGCGCCGGGTGGGACGCGACCTTTTCCGCGCCGAAGTCCGTTTCGCTGACCGCACTGGTCGGCGGCGACGACCGGGTCCGCGAGGCGCACCGGGAGAGCGTCCGGACCGCCCTTGAACACCTGGAACATTACACGCATGGCCCGCATCGGCGGGAACCATCCGGCGGAGCCCACGGCCAAATTCGTTGCCGCCAAATTCGAGCATGACACCGCCCGGCCCGTGGATGGCTACGCCGCTCCGCAGCTCCACACCCATGCCGTCATCTTCAATATCACCGAGCGCGAGAACGGCCAGTACCGCGCCCTGCAGCCGCAGAGTCTCTTCGCCTCGCAACAGTTCGCCACCGCCATCTATCAATCGGAGCTGACCTACCGGCTCCGCCAGCTTGGCTATGAGATCACAGCGGGCAGAAGCGGCGCGCCGGAGATCAAGGGCTACACGCAGGAATACCTTGACGCATCGAGTCCGCGCAGCCAGCAGATCCGCGAATACCTGGAGCGTACCGGCCGCAATGGGAAAGAGGCCGCCGAAATTGCCGCGCATTCGACGCGTGACCGCAAAGAAATTCACTCGCTCGGCGAAGTGATGGCCGCGCATCGCAAGCTCGCCGCCGAGTACGGCAACCAGGCCGATGCCGTCGTCCGCGCGGCGCGCGAACGCGCTCAACACCAGGACCAGCGAGCTCAATCCACAGCAGCGAGTCCGGGAAGCCGTGACCTTCTCCCGCGACAAGAACTTTGAGCGCGAGGCCGTCGTTGATGAGCGGGCGATTGTCCGCGATGCTCTGCGCCGCGGCATGGGCGAAATCACCTACGCTCAGGTGCGAGGCAATCTCGATGCCCGGCTCGCTTCAGGAGAATTCCAGACGGTGGAACGGCCGCACATGCCGGGCCGCCAGTTCACCACCGCGAAGACCATCGAAGCGGAACAGGAAATCGTGCGCCGGATGCGCGAAGGTCAACACGTGCTTCAGCCGGCAATGAGCCGCGCCGAGGCAATCCAGGTCGCCGACCGGCACCCGCATTTGAATCGCGCGCAAAAGAGCGTGGTCGAAGATGTCCTCAGCTCTCCCGACCGCATTCAGGGCATTCAAGGATTCGCCGGCGCCGGGCAAAACGACGGCCGCTGTCGACGTTGCGCAGCGCCGTCGAAGCGCAGGGCTACGAAGTGCAGGGTTTCGCCCCCACTTCGCGCGCCGCGCGGCAGCTTAGCGAGGCCGGCATCGAGGCGGGCACTTTGCAGGGTTTTCTTGCGCGCTCCGCCCAATCCGATGCCGTCCCCGACCGGAGGCATTTCTATTTTGTCGATGAATCGAGCCTCGCCAGCACGAGCCAGATGCGCGATTTCCTCGCCCGGCTCGGTCCCAGTGACCGCGTGCTCCTGATCGGCGACACCCGCCAGCATCAGGGCGTCGAAGCGGGCCGTCCCTTCGAGCAATTGCAGGAGGCCGGGATGCGCACTGCCAAGCTCGATGAAATCGTGCGCCAGAAAGACCCGGCGCTCAAATCCGCCGTCGAACTGCTGGCCACAGGCCAGGTCTCCGCTGCCCTTGAATCGCTTCAACAACAGGGCCGGGTGCAGGAAATTCCGGACACGGAAGAGCGCATCCGCGCCATTGCCCGGAGCTATGCCGAGTCGCCGGACAACACCCTGATTGTTTCACCCGACAATGCCTCCCGCCGCGAACTGAATATCGCCGTCCGTCAGGAATTGAAAGCCAATGGAACCCTTGCATCGGAAGATCATACCTTTCGCGTCCTTGTTCAACGCCAGGACATGACCGGGGCCGACCGGCGCTGGGCCAACCACTACGAACCCGGCGATGTGATCCGCTACGCGCGCGGCAGCAAGAGCTCTCGGAATCGAGGGCGGCTCCTATGGAACAGTTGTCGCCATCAACCCGGCCGCGAACCTGCTTACCGTCGAGACGGCATCCGGCGAACCGTCAGCTACGATCCGCGCCGCCTCGCCGGCGTCAGCGTCTATCGCGAGGTTGCCCACGAATTCTCCGTTGGCGACCGGATCCAGTTCACCGCGCCGGACAAGTCACTTGGCGTCGCCAATCGCGACCTTGCCGTTATCGAGTCCATTGCACCGGACGGCCGTCTCGCCGCACGGCTCGAAGACAATCGCCAGATCGAATTCAATCCCGCGGATCACCGCCATTTCGATCACGGCTACGCCGTCACCAGCCACAGCGCCCAGGGCCTCACCGCCGAGCGGGTGCTCGTCCATGCCGACACCGGCGTCCATCCCGACCTGCTCAACTCCCGTTTCGGCTATGTCGCTGTCTCTCGCGCTAGCCATGAGGCCACGATCTTTACCAACGACGCAGGAAAGCTGGGTCAGCAGCTTGGCGCCGAAGTCAGCAAGACGTCTGCGCTGGAGATCCACCAGGTCCCGCCCATGGTTCAGGAGATTGGAATGAGCCTCTGACGGGATGCCAGCCGATCAGATGAGGAGGAAAACCCGCCATGAGCAACGTCCCCAACGTTCCCGAGAATTACGATGCCGTCCGGGCAGAAATCATCGAACTGCTGCAGGCTGCCAGGAGAGTCGCGGCCCGCAGCATTAACAGCCTGATGACGGCAACGTATTGGGAAATCGGACGGCGTATTGTGCAGTATGAGCAAAAGGGGGAAGCCCGAGCTGATTACGGTCAACAGTTGGTTGAACAGCTCGCGAGCGATCTTTCCCGCCAGTTCGGGCGCGGTTTTGGGAGGGCGAACCTTTGGCAAATGCGCGCGTTTTATCGCGCCTGGCCTG
>CAWEWI010000005.1:0-15199 GCA_963812685.1 uncultured Acidobacteriaceae bacterium | reverse complement strand
ACTCCTTGTCGTCGAGGTACTCGGCGGGATCGAAGGGTTTGGTTTTAGATTTCATCTGATTTCGCGGTTTCCCGGATGTGCCGGCCTTCGGAGATAGACCGAGCGAAACCCATCGGGTATCCGGGTGGACGAGGATTTGCGATGTAGTCAATGAATTGCTGGCCGCCTTCCATCATGCCGAGCGTAACCGGGTTGTCGCGGTCGTGGGATGCGAAGAACTCCATATAGCCGCTTTCATGTCCAGGAAATAGCTGCCGGAGCACGTGGTAAAGAACTGGCACGCCAACGCGCACATCTGCAATATCCTGGCCCATGCTCTGCAGCGCGGCATCGACAAAGCCATAAAGATACCCCAAGGCCTTGCCGTTGATTTCCCCGCGCCTGGCCTCCACCTCTGTGACTTCAACATCGCTGGGAGGCACCAATCCCATCTGAGCCGCCAGCATTTTGGCGAGCCAGTCCGCTATCGCTTGCTTTTGAGCATCGCTGAGAGGCGTCTTTTTGTCCCGACGTTTCGAATCTTGCCCAAACATTGCCGCAGCCGTTCCGGATGGCGGATTATATTCCCGATTCCAAAAATATTCCTGCAGTTTTTTATTCCACGAGGGGCAAGGATCGAGTCTGGCCTTTGCTGGCGTTCCCCGTGAGTTGCCCGCCTGTGACGGTCGCTTCGGCTCCAAGGCGGGGCCAAAGGAGATTATATGAAAACTGTTCAAGATGTTGTTGATTGGCCGCCGGGTATCACCGGCGGGGCCTACGGCCGGGGGTCACATTTTCCGACGAATGCAGGAGAGGTCATCGTAGGCGAGAGTTACGCGTCGGGGAGTTGCGTCTATTTCAATGGAAAGTTCGAGAATCGGAATCTGCCCTACTGCTGTTCAGCGCCGAACGAAAAAGCTGCGAAAGCGCTAGCGCGAATTTTGAAATCCCAAGAGGGAAGGCCCCTACTACCGGTCGGGCTCATCGAATTTTCAGAGGACGACGATGAATCTCGTTAGGATCTCGGGGATTGCATGATTTTCCTTCCATACCTTCTCTGCAAGTCTTGCCCGAGCCATATTTGGCTCCCGCTGCCCATCGACCGTGAAACAGGTCCTCATCAAATGGCGTTTCCGTGGGGCGCTCTTTCTGGAACCTTTCTATGTCAGTCATGTATGCGTCCAAGTCTTTATTGGGCCGAAGATTGCCGCTGGGATCGCGCTCCAAACACGGATCAACCTGATACATCCAAATCTGCGGAAGTCTATCAGATCGACATTCCATGCAGTGTAGAAATGTGCCCCGGTCTGCTGCACATCCTTGCCGTAATGCCCGTCGGTTCGCGCGAAGCGGAGGCGGCCAATCTTGTGGCGCAATTACATTTGGTCGGAACGTCCTGCGATAAAGAGCATCCCAACTACGGGCTACCAAACCATCGAGTAATCCGATGCACCGCAATATCCGTGACGGAAGAGGGTGACCCGCTCAAGTGGGCTACGTGAGGCTGGTCATAGCTGCCTACCGTTCCCCTGATGAGTCAGCGACGCAACGCTTGAGATCTTTTCGGCCGCTTCGCGACCGATTCCCCTCGCGTTAAGAGCTGAGGCTCGATTACATCATGCAGCTTCGGGGGGTCCTTCGACTGCGCGCCGACTCGCTTCCTGCACCGCTGGCAAGTTTCGTGGCGGCGCGCCGCTCAGGATGACATTCGTGTTGGTTGGCTGAACCGCACGACTGAAGTCGTGCCCTGATGCAAAGGCGGCCGGTGAGGATCGTGCATTCCCACATCTGCCAGAACCGGGCAGAGCCGTTCGACTCGCTGCGCTCGCTCAGGCCAGGTTATGGGGCACCCATTGAGTCGTGCCCTGATACAAAAGCGGCTCATGCGAGGCAGCAATGAGCGACGCTGGAGTTCAGGAAACCGCAGGTCCTTCGACTCGCGCCTGAATTACTTGTTGCGCCCAAACGCGGGCGCAACTAATTCGGATGCTTCGCTCAGGATGACATCCACGTTTCCTGACACGAGTCGTGGTAGAGCGAGCATCCGTATGTGCGACCCATTGGCATTAGTGGAAGTCGTGGGAGCGGATTTCTACGGATTTGTCGTCGAGGGGGGTTAGGCGGGCGGCTTTGACGTGGATGACGTTGTCCTGGTTCTGGAGGGGGCCTTCTACCAATAAGAAGCGCGAGCGGGTGACGGTGACCTGGTTCTGTTCGTACATCTGGGGCGTGATGATGATGTTGGCGATGCCGGTTTCGTCTTCCATGGAGAGAAAGACGAAGCCCTTGGCGGTGCCGGGGCGCTGGCGGGCGATGACGCAGCCGGCGGCGCGGACCCATTCGCCGTCGCGGCGAGTGCGGAGGTCCTGGGCGGAGAGGACGTTCTGGCGGCGGAGTTCTTCGCGGCGGTAGGACATGGGGTGACGGCCGGTGGTGAGTCCGGTGCCGGAGTAGTCGGCGACGAGGCGCTCTTCGGGGGTCATTTGGGCGAGGGGTGAAACGTCGGGTGCTTCGGAAAACACGTCGGTGGTGAGGGCGCCGGAGTGGGTGAGGAGCGGGCCTTCGGGTTTGCCTGCGCGTTCGACCTGCCAGAGGGCGTCGCGGCGATGGCCGATGCCGGTGACGTGGTTGAGGGCTCCGATGTTGGCGAGCAACGTTATTTCTTTTTTGTTCAAATCAGACACGCGCAACGCAAGATCATCGACGGAACGAAATGCTCCACCAGCGCGTCGCGAAACCGTTATCGCCTCCCCCACCTGCTGACGCAGCCCGCGGGCATAGCCCAGCCCCAATCGGAGCACCGGCACGGTGTCAGCGGATAGCGGATAGCGGATAGCGGATAGAAAAGCAGGTCCTTCATTAGCGGACAGCGGACAGCGGATAGCGGATAGAAAAGCAGGTCCTTCATTAGCGGACAGCGGACAGCGGATAGCGGATAGAAAAGCAGGTCCTTCATTAGCGGACAGCGGACAGCGGATAGCGGATAGAAAAGCAGGTCCTTCATTAGCGGACAGCGGACAGCGGATAGCGGATAGAAACCAGCAGATCCCTCGACTGCGCTGCGCTCCGCTCGGGATGACAACTCTTTTTTATTTGTCACAGAAGAAGTGCCGGATTCCAATTCGTCAAAAACCGGGTGGGCATCATGCGTTCCCACATCTGCCAACACCGGGCAGATATGGGGCACCCGGTTTGTTCCGGATGACACGGCTTCTTCGTGTTCGACGGTGCAGGGCCAGTCGGATTGCTGGATGTCGATGGGGCGGACTTTGAGGCCGTGGCGTTGGGCGTCTTTGACTAATACCGCCGGCGCGTAGAAGCCCATGGGCTGGTTGTTGAGGATGGCGGCGGTGAAGGCGGCGAGGTATTTGACTTTGAAGTAGGCAGACGCGTAGGCGAGGAGCGCGAAGCTGGCGGCGTGGGACTCGGGGAATCCGTAGAGGGCGAAGGAGCTGATGGCCTGGACGATTTCGTCCTGCGTTTTCGCGGGCAGGCCGTTGGTGGTCATTCCTGCGCGGAGCTTGACTTCGAGGTCCTTCATGCGCTGCCAGGAACGGCGCATGCCGACGGCGCGGCGTAGCTCTTCGGCTTCGGCTCCGGTGAAATTGGCGACGGTCATAGCAATGCGGAGAAGCTGCTCCTGAAAGAGCGGGACGCCGAGGGTGCGCTTGAGCACGGGCTCGAGCGAGGGATGCGGGTAAGTGACGGCTTCCCTGCCCTGGCGGCGGCGCATATAAGGATGCATCATTTTTCCCACGATGGGGCCGGGGCGGATGATGGCGACCTGGACGACGAGGTCGTAGAAACGGTCGGGGCAGTTGCGCGGGAGGGAGGCCATCTGCGCGCGGCTTTCGATCTGGAACATGCCGACGGTGTCGGCGCGCTGAAGGACTTTGTAGACTTCGGGATCTTCGGGGAGGTGGGCGAGGTCGATGGGGTCACCATAGTGCTGTGGGATGAGGGTGAGGCAGTCTTTGATGACGGCCATCATGCCGAGGCCGAGGAGGTCGACCTTGATGATGCCGAGGTCGGCGCAGTCTTCTTTATCCCACTGGACGACGGTGCGGCCGGGCATGGAGGCGCGCTCGAGGGGGACGATGTGGTTGAGTTGGCCCTGGCAGATGACCATGCCGCCGGAGTGCTGGCCGAGGTGGCGGGGGAGATCCTGGAGGCGGACGCAGAGCTCGAGGTATTTGGCGATGCGCGGATGTTGGACATCGAATCCGGCGTGGTGGAAGGAGTTGGCCATGGTGTCGGATTCACCGCGCCACTCCCATTGCGAGACGAGTGAGGTGAGGCGGCCGAGGGATTCCTGATCGAAGCCGAGGGCTTTGCCGACTTCGCGGGCAGCGGATTTGCCGCGGTAGGTGATGACGTTGGCGGTCATGGCGGCGCCGAGTTCGCCGTAGCGCTGGTAGACGTACTGGATGGCCTGCTCGCGTTTTTCTTCGGAGGGGAGGTCGAGGTCGATGTCGGGCCACTCGCCGCGATTTTCGCTGAGGAAGCGCTCGAAGAGGAGCTCCATGCCGACGGGGTCGATGGCGGTGATTTCGAGGGCGTAGCAGACGGCGGAGTTGGCGGCCGAGCCGCGGCCCTGAATGAGGATGTCGTTGCGCTTGCAGTAGCGGACGATGTCCCAAACGATGAGGAAGTATCCGGCGAAGCCGAGTTTGGCGATGAGGGCGAGCTCGTGATCGACCTGTTTACGCGCGCGGGCGAGGAGGGCGGGATCGTTTTTGGGTCCGTAGCGGCGGAGGACGCCTTCGTCGGTGCGTTTGCGGAGGAAGGAGTCCATGGTGTCGGAGTCGGGGACGGGGTAGTGGGGGAATTCGTAGCCGAGGTCGCTGAGCTGGAAGTGGAGGCGCTGGGAGATTGCGAGGGTGTTGGCGAGGGCGTCGGGGATGTCGCGGAAGAGGGCGGACATTTGGGCGGGGGAGCGGAGATAGCGGTGGGAATTGAGGGCGAGCAGACGGCCGGCGTGGTCGAGGTCGGTGTGGTGGCGGATGGAGGTGAAGAGGTCGAGGATTTCGCGGTCGCGGGGTTGGGCGTAGCGGACGCCGTTGGTGGCTACGGTGGGGAGGTTCATGGAGCGGGCGAGGCGGAGGGCGGCCTGGTTGCGGGATTCTTCTTCGCGCTCGTGGTGGCGCTGGAGTTCGACGTAGACGTTGTTGGGGCCGTAGAGGCGGATGAGTTGTTCGAGGAGGGCGCGGGCGGCGGGTTCGCCGCCTGCTGTGAGTGCGGAGGCCAGGGGGCCTTCGTCACCGCCGGTGAAGCAGAGGAGGCCGCCGGAATATTGGGCGAGGTCGTCGTGGGTGGCTGCGCCTTCGGCCTTGGTGGGCTCACGCATTTTGAACTGGGTGATGAGCTGGCAGAGATTTTGATAGCCGGTGCGGGTGGCGCAGAGGAGGGGGAGACGACTAGCCGTCCAGACACACGCGCCTCCGGCGCCACACCTGCTCTGATGGGGGAGCCAGGGGGCTGGAGTGAGGCGCGGGCCGAATGCGGAGGTGGAGATTTCTGCGCCGACGTGGGCGCGGATGCTGTTGCGCTGGCCGCTGGTGTGCATGCGGGCGGAGCCGTAGAAGCCGTTGCGGTCGAGGAGGGCGACGGCGGGGACTTCGAGTTCGAGGGCGCGGGCGATGAGGTCTTCGGGCTGGGAAGCGCCTTCGAGGAAGGAGAAGGCGCTGGCGGCGTGGAGCTCGACGTAATTTGTAACTTTATCGGTCACATATTTTTCTCAGGGGCTAAAGCCCCCTTTCTTTTGCTGCGGGTACGGCACGACTAAAGTCGTGCCCTGATACAAAAGCGGCCGGTGAGGATTGTGCATACCCACATCTGCCAGAACCGGGCAGAGCCGTTCGACTCGCTGCGCTCGCTCAGGCCAGGTTATGGGGCACCCATTGAGTCGTGCCCTGATACAAAAGCGTTCTGATCAGTCATAGAGCTCCTCGAGGCACCAGTCGTGTGTGGCTGCGGGGCGCATGGGATTGCGAGCGATGGAGCAGCTGATTGTGGAGCCCGAGTCGGTGCGGGCGACGAGGTCCCATTTTTCGATGGACCAGCATTCGACGCCCCACCAGTTGCCGGAGAAATACCAGGGGCCCCAGGCGCGCTCGACGGTGTAACGCTGGTTGCGGAAGACGAAACTTGTGGGGCGGCGCTGGTGGAGGGTGACGGTGACGGGTTCGGGGGGCGCAGACGGCGACGCGCGGAGCGGGCCTGGGCTTGCGGGGTTGGGATGATGGGTGGTGGCGGGGAGGGTGAAGGGTTCCATGCGGAAAGCGTCGGGGCGGTGCGTGTCTTCGAGGACGGCGCGGCCGATGCGCTGCTCACTGACGAAAGAGCGGATGCGGGCGAGGGTGACGTCGAGACGCGCGGGCTCGGGGAGCTGCGGGGAGAAGAGGCCGAGCTGGACTTTGCTTGTTGCTCCGGGATCCGCGGTGAGGGTGATGGCGAGAATGGCAGCAGAGGGCGGGTGCGCCTGCAGATCGAGATGAAGGAGACGGAGCCAGAGGCGGCGGTCGTTATTGGGGAGCGCGGGACGGACGGTGCGGGCGTGGGTAGCGCCGCCTTCGAGCACGAGCGTGACGGTGACGGAGGCGAGGGCGAGAATTTGCGCGGTGGCGCGGGCGATGAGGTGATCGAGGAGGACGCCGAGGACGAAGAGGAGTGAATCGAGGAGTTCGACGGGCGAGTCGAGTTCGATGCGCTCTTCGAGAGTGAAGGGCGGGTCGGCGGGGACGAGGAGATGCGGGGCCTGGCCTCGGGCCAATTGACGGAGGCGGCGGCCTTCCTGGCCGAGGCGGGCGATCAACTCTTTTTCCGGCAGCGCGGCGAGGGCGCCGAGGGTGGCAATGCCCCAGCGGGCGAAGGTTTCTGCATGTTCGGGGGTGAGGGTGAGGACGGAGAGCGGGAGCGGGGCGAGGGTTTTGGCTTCTTCGCCGGTGGGGATGATGGCGGTGCGGATGGGGAGATTGCGGGCGAGGCAGAGGGCGGCGTCGAGGTTGGCGCTGACGACGACGGTGGCGTGGATGCCGAGAACGCGCACACTGTGCAGGAGCTTTTTTGCGAGTTTTTCTGGAGGGCCGAGAAGTTTTTCGGTTCCGGCGATGTCGAGGATGGCGCAGAAATGCGTGTCGGACGTGAGGAAAAGCAGGTCCCTCGACTCAGCTGCGCTTCGCTCGGGATGACAATGTGTCAGACATTCGACGCGCGGGGAGAATTGGCCGGCGCACTGGAGCAGCGCGGCGCGGGCGCTGGCTTCTTCTGCGAGGGAGCGCGGCAGGAGAGCGACGGAGGGGAAGACTTCAAGCTCGGCGCGGGTGAGGCCGGCTTCGATGCCGAGGGCGGCTGCACGGGCGTTCAAGGAGCAAACCCACTGGCGGGGCGCGGTTCCTACGAGGACGGCGACGGGACTTTCGCGCAGCTGTGGACGGAGGCGCAGCATGGCTTGCGCGGGAAATTCGCGGACGTAGAGGCAGGCGTAGAGCTGGGGGGGTTGATCATTTGCGGCCTGTTTTCTCGGGGCGGAATGTGTGGGCGGACGCACCAGGGAGTGCGGCTCTTCCAGAGAATGCTGTGGTCGCTCTGCGGTGGTTTGCGGGTCGAAGTCTGCAACTTTGGCGAAGCGTTCGCGCGCAATTTCGACGCGGTGTTCTGCGCCGGTGAGGACGGTGGTGTTTTCAGGAGTCGCCTTGGCTGGGCTGGCAATGAAGCACCAGACCGGCGCTCGATTTGGTGCAGGTGTGCTGGGTGAGCAGGAGGACGCTCGCGTGGGTGCGTTCGGCGGCGGCGCGGTAGCGGAACCAGGTGGCGAGGGGAACGCGGAGGGCGAATTCGGGGGCGACGGAGGCCATGTCAAGGACGATGGCGCTGAATCCTCCCGCCTGGAGGAGAAGGTCGGTGGCGCGGAGGGCCTGGTCGAGGCGGGAGTACTCGCGTACGGCCAGGGGCCGCTTCGCGGCAAAAGATGCAGGGCGCGGGGGACGCTGGGCAGAGCTAAGGTCAGGTGACAGGTGACAGGTGACAGGTTGCAAGGGAACTGCTTCCTTGCTGTGGCGTCGGACTTTTGGCTGCGGCTCGGCGCAGCGGGGCTGCACAGAGCTCAGAGCACAGGGCTCAGAGCTCAGGAGAGGCGGCGCCAGCTTCACTTTCGCAGGTTGGGAGGGATGGTTTTCGGGGCCGAAGCCGGGGAGAGTAAGTTGCTGGGGTTGCGGGCCGCAGCGGATCCAGAGCAGGCGGTCGAGGTCGACGCCGATGGCGGCAGCGGATTCGGGATGGAGCGTGTCAGAGACGTCGATCCAGGCGCAGACGCGGCCTGCGTGGGTGAGGCCGGCGATAAAGGAAAGCGCGAGAGAGGTGCGGCCGGAGCATTCAGGTCCGGCGAGTTCGGTGATGGCCCCAATGGGGAGTCCGCCGCTGAGGGCGTCATCGAGTGTTGCGATGCCCGTGGGCGCGGTGGGGCGGACGACGCGCGGCGCGGGGGTGAGCGCGGAAGGGATGCGGTTGGCGAGGGCAGCTTCGATCTGTTGGCGGAGGGCGGCGGCGGAAGGCATACGGCTACTTTCGCCTTATCTTCGCCTATCGGGAGGGGCGGGGGCAAGGGGGATTTGCACAGTGGGCTAAAAGGCGGTCAGCTACAAGAGCGGCCGGCTCAGAACCGGTTAGCGATGAAGCGGTTAGCGGAAATACGGTTCGTAGACGGCGTATTATTTTGCTGAAATTACCTTGCGGAACATGAGCCGACACTGGACATTGGGTCTCCTCACCTGTGGGCCATTTGCGCTCGCGCTGATTGCCTGAGCGGGCCAAATCCTGCTATGGCGGAGACAGAAGCCGGGATGGATGACCCTGCTTGCGCTGGGTCTTTTTGGCGCGAGCGCATCGTTGGCCGCATGGACCTTCTTTTCTTACGATTTCAGACTGTCTTCCAATCAGGCGCCGTGGAGGGACCCTGAAATTCTCAATTTTGGCCTCTTATTTTTCCCGGTTCTGGTTGAAATGATCCTTGCCTTCGGAGCGATTCTACGTGGTGCGCCGAAATCGATGATGGCGATGGTCGGGATCGGATCGCTGCCGTTGCTGTTTCTCAGCGTCATGGCCGTTGGGGCCTTTTGACTGACGCCGTGGAGGGTTTGATTCCAAAAAGGGAAAGCCCGGTACTTCTGACTGAGGCGGGAATCGAAATCGATTGATAATCGGCCGGCAAAGGTATCCGCTACTTGCTATGGGGTGAACCTGGCCGGCGGAGTGGTTTTTTTGGCGGGTTTGCCGGGGGATCAAACAGCGGGCTTCTTTCTTCTTTCCCAAAAAGGGAGAGGGCGGTACTTCGGGACTGAGGCAGAGATCGAAACCACTTGATCATCTGCCGGCAAAAGTATCCGCTGCTTGCTATGGGGTGAACCTGGCCGTCGGAGTGTTTTTTTACGGCTTTGCCGATTCAAACAGCGGGCTTCTTTCCCAAAAAGGGAGAGGGCGGTACTTCGGGACTGAGGGGGAGGTCGAAACCGCTTGATCATCTGCCGGCAAAGGTATCCGCTGCTTGCTGTGGGGTGAACCTGGCCGTCGGGGTGTTTTTTTGGGCGGGTTTTGCCGATTCAAACAGCGGGCTTCCTTCCCAAAAAGGGAGAGGGCGGTACTTCGGGACTGAGGGGGAGGTCGAAACCGCTTGATCATCTGCCGGCAAAGGTATCCGCTGCTTGCTGTGGGGTGAACCTGGCCGTCGGAGTGTTTTTTTGCGGCTTGGCAGGATGCTGGAGGAGGCGACACCGCACTCCGGTGCGTATGCTTGCTCCGGTACAAATGCTTTAGGATCGCTTGCAGTGCTCACGCTTGAAACTCCCGTCCAGTTTGTGAAGGGCATCGGCCCTGCCATCGCCAAAATGTTGGCAGAAAAGGGGGTTGCGACGGTTGAGGACCTGCTGCTGCACCTGCCGTTCCGGTATGAGGACCGGTTGAATCCGCGAGCGCTGAACGAACTGAAGCCGGGCGAAATGGCGAGCGTGATTGGCGAGGTGCGCGGCGCGACGCTGCTGCGGACCAAAAGGATGCCCATTTTTGAGATGACGGTTGGGCAAGGCATCTCCTCGATGAAGTGCATGTGGTTCAACGGCTCGTATCTCGAAGGCAGGTTCAGGCCAGGACAGATGGTGGCGCTGTTTGGGAAGGCGGAGCCGTCGCGTTCGGGACGCGGCTTCAAGATGATCCAGCCGCAGTTTGAGGTGCTGCCCGATGGGCACGACGATGCGCTGGATCGGATTCTGGAGGTGGGCCGGATCACGCCGGTGTATGAATCGCTGAGCGGGAGCAAGCTGGCGTCGCGATGGATCCGGCGGACGGTTTGGAATGTGCTGGAAGAACTGAAGGGGATTCCGGAAACGCTGCCGCGCGAGATGCCGGAATCGGTTCTGACGCGGTTGGACTTGCCGAGCCGCGAGCAGGCGCTGCGCGAGGTGCATTTTCCTCCGGCTGGTACAGCGATGGCACAATTGCAGGCTGCGGCAACGCCGGCGCATCGGCGGCTGATCTTTGAGGAGCTGTTTTACCTGGAACTCGGCCTCGAGGTGAAACGGCGGCGATTCCAGGAGAAAACGGGGATCGCGTTCGAGACGAGCGAGAAGGTGCGCGCGGCGCTGCGTGAGATTCTGCCGTTTCATCCAACGGCGGCTCAGAAACGAGCGCTGGGCGAGATTGCGGGCGACATGCGGCGTGGCGCGCCGATGCGTCGGCTGCTGCAGGGCGATGTGGGTTCGGGTAAAACGATCGTGGCGCTGCAGGCGATGCTGATCGCGATTGAGAACGGACATCAGGCGGCGCTGATGGCGCCGACGGAGATTCTGGCGACGCAACATTATTTGTCGGCGAAGAGGGTGCTCGAAAAGGCGCAGCACAAATATCGGATCACGCTGCTGACGGGGTCGCTCGATGAGGAGCGGAAGCGCGCGGCGCGGCGCAGGATTTTTCAGGGTGAGACGGATTTGATCATTGGGACGCATGCGCTCATTGAAGAGAAAGTGGAGTTTGCGAAACTGGGCCTGGTGGTGGTCGATGAGCAGCATCGATTTGGGGTGCTGCAGCGGTTTCGGCTGATGAAGAAGGATGGCGCGGAGCCGGATGTGCTGGTGATGACGGCGACGCCGATTCCGCGCACGCTGGCGCTGAGCTTGTATGGCGACCTGGACCTGAGCGTACTGGATGAGCTGCCGCCGGGAAGAACGCCGATTGTGACGCGGCAGGTAACGGATGAGCGCGCGGATGAGGTTTGGGAGTTTGTGCGGAAGCAGGTGGCGAAAAAGCACCAGGTATATGTGGTGTATCCGGTAATTGAAGGTCCGAAGGACGATCAGCCGGAACTGGATTTTGCTTTGCCGGATGAAGTTCCTGAACCGGAGAAAAAGAAGTCTGCGAAGAAGGCGGCGCAAACAGAAGCGTTGTTTCCGAAGCTGCCACTGAAGTCGGCAACCGATATGTATGAGCGGCTGCGGACGCAGGAACTGGCCCGTCTGCGCGTTGGCTTGTTGCATGGGCGACTCGACGCGGATGAGAAGGAAGTGGTGATGCGGCGTTTTCAGCGCGGCGAGATTGATGTGCTGATTGCGACGACGGTGATTGAAGTGGGCGTGGATGTGCCGAATGCGACGGTGATGGTGATCGAGCATGCTGAGCGGTTTGGGCTGGCGCAGTTGCATCAGTTGCGAGGACGCGTGGGTCGCGGCGGCGCGAAGTCGTACTGCATTTTGATGACGGGCGGAAAAATTTCTCCGCACGCCGAAGAGCGGCTGGCGGCGATGGTGCGCACGCAGGATGGTTTCGAGCTGGCGGAGCTGGATCTGGAGCTGCGCGGACCTGGCGAGTTTTTCGGGACGCGGCAGGCGGGATTGCCGGATTTTCGCGTGGCGAATCTGGTGCGGGATCGCAAGCTGCTGGAACTGGCGAAGATCGAGTCGGCGCGCTTTGTGCAGAACGCGAACGAAGAGGCGACTGCGGAAGAGCGAGCGCGCGTTGCGGCTCGGCTGAAGGATACGTGGCAGCGACGGTATGGTTTGGCTGAGGCGGGGTGAGGCCGCTTCCAGGTTACAGGGTGCAGGGTACAGGGTACAGGGTACAGGGTACAGGTTAAGAGTTACAGCTCTGTCGTTAGCACATGATATGTCCGGTGGAATTAGCACATGAAATGTCCGCATAGCGGGCGGCGAGGATGTCTCCAGTGGAGGGGGAGTGGAGACATATCCGAGGGCCGGGGTGGAGCGGGCGATGAAGGTGCAGGAAGTGATACTGCGGGCGATGGCGAAGAAGATCACATGGTGGCAGGCAGCCGAGATTATCGGGCTGAGCGACCGGCAGATGCGGCGATGGCGGGAGCGGTATGAAGAGCGAGGCTACGACGGGTTGATCGACCGGCGGCGCGGGCAGCCGAGCCAGAAGCGGGTGCCGATGGAGCAGGCCGAGCGGGTGCTGGAGCTTTATCGGGAGAAGTATTTCGACCTGAACGTGCGGCATTTTCACGAGAAGCTGCGCGAGCGGCACGGGATCCAGCTGAGCTACACATGGGTGAAGTCGGCACTGCAGGGCGCCGGGCTGGTGGCGCGGGCGCGCCAACGCGGCGTGCACCGGCGGAGGCGGGAACGGCGGCCGGTGCCGGGGATGCTGCTGCACATCGACGGCAGTCATCACCAGTGGTTTCAGGATGAGCGCTGGTACGACCTGATCGTGATTCTGGACGACGCCACCAGCGAGATTTACTACGCGCAGCTGGTCGGGGAGGAATCGACGGTGACGACGATGGCCGCGGTGCGGGAGGTGATCGAGCGCAGGGGCCTGTTCTGCGCGCTGTACTCGGACCGTGGCAGCCATTTCTGGTTCACGCCGAAGGGCAGCAACAAGGTGGATCCGCACCGGCTGACGCAGCTGGGGCGGGCGCTGCGCGATCTGGGCGTGCAGATGATTCCGGCCTACTCGCCGCAGGCGCGTGGCCGCTCGGAGCGCAGCTTTGGCACGTGGCAGGGTCGGCTGCCGCAGGAGTTGCGCCTGCACGGAATTACCACCATCGCGGAGGCCAACCGCTTCCTGCGCCAGCACTATGTTGCCGAGTTCAACCGCCGTTTTCAGGTCCCCGCCCCACAGCGCGGGACCGCGTTCACCCCCTGCCCGCGGCGCGATCTGGACCTGATCTTCTCGCTGCAGTTTGAGCGCAGCGTGGGCCGGGACAACACGGTCAGCTTCCAGCACATGGCCCTGCAGATCGACAGGGTGAGCTGGCGCGGCACGCTGGCCGGCTGCACGGTGACGGTGCACCAGCATCTGGACGGAACGCTGAGCCTGACGCATGGACCACGGCGGCTGGGCCGCTACACCAGTCAGGGAGCACCGATGATCGACTCGCAGGCGGCTGCAGCTGTTGAAAAGACACCCGGTGGAAAAGTCCGAAAAGCGACTTTCCCACCGGGTTTGGAAATCCGGCAAAACCCGCCGGATTCCCACTTTCCAACAGCTGCGACGGCGGCGAGATGATTCAACCTCAAACCGGACATTTCACTTGCTACTAAAACCGGACATTTTCACTTGCTAACAACAGGTTAAGAGTTACAGCTGGTAGTAGCAGCGAGGGCAATGTAGCGCCTGTTCTTCGCGCCGACTCGCTCTGGGTAAGGGTTGGTCGTGCCACAGCGAAAGCGAGGGCTAGAGCAGATCTTTCGCCGCCAGCCGGCGCTGCTCGACGTCGCGGTAGCGCTTGAGGATGACCAGGGAGTTGGCGCCGACGACCAGGGTGCCGATGGCTCCGGGGAGGAGCAGGCCGTACCAGACACCCCAGGGCTGGCGGCCGGCGAGCGCGACGAATCCGGCGATGAGCAGGGCGACGGCGACGAGCCAGAGCGCGCCCCAGGCGCGGAGGATGAAGTTGCGGGCGCGGCCGCGAGGGACGAGCCAGGCGACGAGCGCTGCCATGAGGCCGGCGGCGAGGGCGTAGACGGTGCCGGGAATCCAGGCGTAGTGATTCGGATCAAACCATGGGTCGATCATTGGGTTACTTCCTTTCTTCTTCCGCGACGGCGCGGTGGGCTTTCCAGAGCTCGCGGGCGAGCGCGGGGTTGATTTTTCCGTCAGCGACCAGGACGTGGAGTTTGCGCTGGAAGGAATCGGCGGCTTTGGCGTCGTCGGCCGCCTGGACTTTGGCGATGAGGCGGTCGAGGCGGGCGCGGAGGGTGGGATAAGAGACGTCGTACTCCTCGCAGAGGGCTTTGAGGGAGCCGGAACTGAGGACGAAGCGGCGGAGGAAGTGGAGGTCGTCCTCATCGAGGGCTTCGAGCCAGGCTGGGAGGGACGGTTGCATAAAGTGAATATGCACTTTAATTTTGTTGAAGTCAAATAAAATGTAGATTGGGTTGAATAATATTAAAACGGGAGGCCCGGATCGCCTGGTTCGTGGGCAGCCCTGGGGGGTACCCCCCTCCCCTATGGGGCTCTGGCAAACGGCTGATTCGAGGCGGGTTGCTGGAGGCTTGTTCAGGGCTCCGGCAAACTATTGAAAACAGGCGGCTTGCAGAGGCCATTTGGCACGGTACCCCAGGGGTTACCTACCCTGGGCGACGGCGTTCGGAGCGCGGACTCTGCCCGTTTGGCGTTGGCGGTTTTGTCGTCCGGTGCCGCGGTTTTCTTCTGAATGGGCAGTTGATGGCGACGGCCTGAGCCGGGCAAAGAAAAAGCTCTGTTCGCGATGGCGGACAGAGCTTCCCTTGTTTCCAGTTTGAGGTTTTTGAGATGGGAGGGCAAGGGAAATCGGAGGGTCGCACGGTACGGGAGTACTGTGCGGAAGCTGGGAGCCAGGAGCTGGGAGCCGGTAGCCGGTAGCAAAGAGGCGGCCGACGGAGATCGTGGTATCCCACATCTGCCAACTGCAGGCAGAGCCGTTCGACGCGCGACTCGCTGCGCTCGCGGCTTGCTCAGGCCAGGTTATGGGGCACCCAGGGGTGTGGTTATTTTGGGCGGAGGAGGGGATGGAACTCGGGGTGGGTTGCGAGGATGTGTTTTGCCACGGGGCACAGGACATCGACGCGGAGGTTATGGTCTTGGGCGTACTGGAAAGCCGTGGTGACCAGTTCGAGGGCGAGGCCGCGGCCGCGGAGTTGCTCGGGGACTTCGGTGTGCCAGAGGGTTAGCCAGCCCTGGTTGTCGGTTTCGAATTCGAGATAGCTGGTTTGGCCTTCGTGCTCGATCTCGAAGC
>CAWEWI010000004.1:0-859461 GCA_963812685.1 uncultured Acidobacteriaceae bacterium | reverse complement strand
ACGTTACTCTTTCCTGAAAAACTGTCAATCCTTACGTTCGTAACTACCCATCCTAACTCCTTTGATTGGTTTGGGCATTAGTTCTACCAACCCCTCCAAATCCTGCATTTTTATTCTTCCAATCTGGTATTCTGAACATAAGATGTAAAGAAGAAGATTTTTGGTTTTTGGGATCAAACAAAAAAGAAAGGCCTCGCTTTCGGCGAGGCCTTTTCGCGTCTCTGCGGTTCACGGTTCACGGATCACTGTCCACTGTTCACTGACACTCGGCCGCTTCTGTTGCAAACCCGGCCGCCTCTGTTACAAACGCAGCCGCTTCTGTTACAAACACGGCCGAGTTTGTTACAAATACGGCCGTATGCAATTAATTCATCCCAAACGAGTTAGCCTGTTGTCGAGCTTGTTAACATTGCTAACTCCAATGCAATCAAATGCCCCACGAAAAAGGGGGGGAGGGGGGTACCCCGCCATTCGAAAGTACCGTCGAGCAAACTCAGGGAGCGATCTGCCAGGTCGCCGCCGGGGTGCCCGGGCTTCCCGTGCTCCCAATCGTGGTCCCGTTCATCAGCCAGACGTAAACCTGTTCGGTGGAGCTGTTGCGCCAAAGAATGCCGGCTCGGCCGCTGCCGTCGTAGTCGCCCACGCCCTGAACGCTCCAGGGGGAAGAGACGAAAGCGATGCTTCCGCTGTTCGAGAACGTAGTCCCGTTCATGAACCAGAGGTACGCCTGCCCCGTGGTGCTGTTGCGCCACAGAATGTCGCTGGTGCCGTTGCCATCGAAATCGCCAACCCCGGCAATGGCCCAGTCGGAAGAGGGTGTTCCGGGGCTGCCCATGCTGGCAACCGTGGCCCCGTTCATCAGCCAGACGTAGACCTGGCCGCTGGTGCTGTTCCGCCACAGGATGTCGGCGTTGCCGTCGCCATTGAAGTCGCCGATGCCCTGAATGACCCAGTCCGAGGTGACGTAGCTGACGCCACCGCCGCCCGCGACTGTCGTTCCATTCATCAGCCAGAGATACAGCTGGCCGGTGCTGCTGTTCCGCCACAGAATGTCGGCGTTGCCGTCGCCATTAAAGTCGGCCACGCCGGCAATCGTCCAGTCAGAAGAAACGTAGCCGAGGCTCACGCTGCTGGTCATCGTGGTTCCATTCATCAGCCAGATGACGACCTCGCCGGTGGTGCTGTTCCGCCACAAGACATCGGCTTTGCCATCGGCGTTGAAGTCGCCGGAGCCCTGAATAACCCAGTCCGAGGTGAGCGAGCCAGGACTTCCGCTGCTGGTAAACGTCGTCCCGTCCATCAGCCACTCGTAGACCTGCTCGGTCCCGCTGTTGCGCCACAGGAGGTCGCTCCTGCAGTCGCCGTTGAAGTCACCCACCGCAGCAAACGAAACAGGATTCGGATTGGGATTCGGGTTCGCCGTCGTGCAGGTCCCGATCGATGGAGCCACCGTCAGCATATGGCGGTTGTCGCTGCTCCCGCCAAAGTCGGTCGAGCCGTTGTAGACCGCCTGGATGGTGTAACTGCCGATGGTGGTGGCGGCGGGCAGAGTGTAACTCACCGAAGCGCTCCCGCTCGAAACCGTACCGGACGTCGTGGCCGTTCCCACTGGAGTCGAGCCATTCAGCACCGTGAAGGTCACCGTCCCGGCGTTCACCGTTCCTACTTCACTGGTGACGGTGGCCGAGAGGCTGACGCTCTGGGGGCTGGAGCTGTAATCGGTTGTAGCGTTGGAGGCCGAGGTGGTGGTGGGAGCCTGAACCATCGTCAGGGTGTGGGTGTTGTCGCTGCTGCCGGCGAAGCTGGAAGAGCCGCTGTAAACCACCTGGATGGTGTAGCTGCCCGGAGGTGTTCCCGGCGGCAGCGTGTAAAGGACTGAGGCGACCCCGTTGGAAACCGCTCCCGAGGTGGATGTTCCCACCTGGTTTGAGCCGCTGAACAGCGTGAAGATGACGCTGCCGCTGTTCACCGTTCCTGACGAGCTGGTGACCGTCGCCTGCAGCGGCACCGCGGGAACGCCGTATTCGCCTTCGGCGTTGAAGCCGGTGGTGGTCGTGTTGGCCAGCACGGTGATCGTGTCGTTGTTCGAAATTGTCGGTCCGACGCCCGCGCCATTCACCCCCACGTTGTTGAGGTAGCTGCCGCTGGCAGTGCTGCTGACATTGACGTCAATCGTCAGTTCCGGATACGCCTGGCCATCGGGAACCGAGCTGTCGTTGGTGCAGGTGACCAGCCCGCCGTTGGCCGAGCACGACCAGCCTGTGCCGGAGAAATTCGAGTAGCTGAACACGTCGCTGATCAGGCCATCCTCCACTGTCATCGGATTGCTGCCGCCGGTCGGGTCGCCGGTAGATCCGGGTCCCGTACTGTCGACATCCACGGTGAACGACGCGTTCTGCTGCCCCTGCGCAAACGTGCTGGTGGCCGGCACAACCACCGAAATCGTCGGCGAATTCTCGGTGAAGTTCAGGCACCAGCCGTTCTGCGCGCCGGCCGCCGAGCCGTGCAGGAGCTGGTCGAAGTAGAGGCTCCAGGTCCCGTTCGGATTGGTGTTGCCGAAAACGTCACTCAAGGTGAAGGCCGGACTGTGGGGCTGCGCATAATCGAAGGCGGCCGGCGGCGAGTAGTAACCGCTCGCGCTTGCAAAGAAGCTGTCGGCGGTGCTGTCGATGTTGGTATAACTGGTCGGTTTGTAGCTGGCTGGCCCGAAAGCCGTCTGCGGCACATCGCTGGAAGCGCTGTCGGTGAAGACATAATTGCCGCTGGAAAGAACGGTATTGCTGGCGCCGGTATTCGAGAAGAAATCCAGCGCGGCTCCGGTTGGACCCGCCACCATCGACTCAATCTGGTAGATCTGATCGCTGAATGTGTAGAAATTGTCGAGTGTGAGGGAAACCGTATTGACCGTGCCGGGCAGATTGTTCACGAAGATATTCGATGGATTCGGCGTGAAGGCCCCAGTCTGCCCTTCGGCGGTCAGCACCGCTCCGGTATTGCAGAACTGCGCCGCATTGCCGGACACACCGGAGACCGCGGTGGTGTCGTCGATGCGCTGCCACACATAGTTTTCGCTGGGGTTGTCGTTCGACGTCCCGTTGAACGACGCGGTGATTTTGTGGTCGCCCTCGATCAACTGCGTGGTGGTGAATACCGCCTGGCCGGAACTGTTGAGGGCGATCACATTGTTGCCGCCGGTGGGTGGCTCGCCGTTGTCAAGGAAGGTCACTGTGCCCGTGTTTACGGGGCTGCCGCCGGCTTGTACGGTGGCCGTGAAGCTGACTGAACCTCCCGTGAAGGCCGGATCCTTGCTGGAAGTGACGGTGGTGGTGGTCGCCGATCCGGTATTGAGAGTCAGATCGATGCACCATCCGCCGCTCAGGCTGAGCGGGAGTCCACTGTCGTTCTCGACATACAGCAGCCAGTTACCGGCCGCGGTGGCGCCATTGAATGCCTGTTCGAATGTCATGGCGTTGGTGCCACCGAAGGGCAGCGGGTAGTTGGGAGAAGGCGGCGCGGGACTGCCGGACTGGGTAATAAACGAATCCGCCACCTGGGCGTCATCCGTCGGTCCGTAGGTCGTGTTGTTCTGCAGAGCGCAATTCGGTCCGCTTCCTCCGTTGCAGACCCCACCGTTCTCCCCTTCGCCATTGGGGACCAGGGGATTGTTGTCCGCGAAGGTCACGTCGACGGAGGGCTGCGGAACCGCCGTGACCCCGTGCGAGAGGAAGTCGAGGTTGTTGGTCTGCCCCGGCGCAACCAGCAGGAAGGAAGTCGAACTGACTCCGCCCGAGAGTCCGTTGGAGGACTGGAGGCCGTTCAGAGTGACCGACACGTTGCCTGCTGACTGCGTGACGGTGGAGGGAACCTGAATGTAGGAGGGGTAGATGGTCTCGGTGGAAGTGTTGCCTGTCGTGGGCAGATTGCCCGGATTACAGTAGGTGTTTCCGCTGGGGTTGGTGGTGTGGTTGGTGACCAGCTGATTGAAGTTTCCGCTGCTGCTGGGCGCATAACTGCTCGATCCGGAATACGCGGCCCCAATCGAATAGTTGCCCTCCGCGCTGAAGCTGGTTACACAGGTCGCGGCGCCGCCGCTCACCGTCTGGTTGCCCCCGGTGCAAGTGATCGGCGAGCTGTTGGCAGTGAAGGCCACCGTGCCACCCGAGATTGGACTCCCTTCGCTCTGCACCGTGGCAGTCAGCGTCGTAGTGTTGTTGGGCGACGCGGTGTACGAGGGATTGAGACTCGAACTTACCGTCGTGGTTGTGGAGGGCAAGGTGGAATAGGTCAGGATCAGCTGCCATCCGGTGATCGATACCGGATCGGTAACGTAGTCGGGATAATCGATGAGGATGTCGCTGTCAGCGAGGTAGAGAGTCCAGGCGCCATTGGCTTGGACCCCGGTGAATTTGGAGGTTAGCGTGACGCTGCCATCGGTTTGCGCCAGGTCGCCCGGCGCGGAATCGTACAGGGGGACGATGCTGAACGAATTCCAATAGGAACTGGGCGCCACGGTCGTCGATCCGGTAGCGGGCCAGGCTCCGGCGCCGTTCGCCACGTTGTACGGCGGCGCAACGGTGGCTCCGTCCTTAATGGTGATGTCCGCGCCGCTCAGAGCATCGGTGCAGGCCTGGCTGCCGGTGGCGCCCAGCAGCGCGAGTTTGTTTCCCGCCGGGTCTTCCAGCACAAAGGATGAAAAGCAAAGGCTGTTGTACACGTTTTGGTTGTCCGGGTTGGCCCCCGACCACAGGGCGATCGACGAGGTCACGCCCTGGAGGACGAGCTGGACGCTGGAGATGGGGCCGGTGGCGCCGGAGACGGTCAGCGTCGATGAGCTGAGGCCGGCGGGGGTGGTGGCGGAAACGGTGCCGCCGGCGACCGTGAGCGCGCAGTTGCTGCTGGGGGTCGCGCTGGAGCAGGTATAAATCGTCTGGGCGCCGGCTGGCGCGGCGATGCCGGACAGGGCCAGCAAGGCCAGTCCCATAGCAACAGCGACAAGAAGCCCGCCGAATTCCGCACGAACCACGCGCAGCGGCTGACCGGTCAGGGCTGGAACAAAGAGGCCGAACTTCACTCGGGAAAACCCCAGCGGCATCGCAGTACGCGCGGAAGACATAATGGAAACCTCGGATCGTGAGGCCAATCGCTCATTGTTGCGAGAGTCGACCAGCGGCGGTACATCGAAGTTTGCCGTCGCGTGGTGTACGTGGCGGCAGCGTTTGCGCGCTGGGGAGGCGCGGTCTGGCTTGCAGCGTGCTCAGAACCATGCCTGAGCTCGAATCTGGGGAAAGATAAGGAAGTATAAAAGCGCTGATGAGGAAACTCGATGATGCTGGCGAGGAGGATGAAATGTCAAGCAGATTTGTCGGTTAATTCGTTTTGATGGAATGATTTCGCCGCCAGCCGGGAATTGGAACTGCCGCGATCGAGCCATCCTTCCCCACAACCTGGCGAGCGTGCAGCACCTGGGGCAGGGTGGGGTCCGCGGAGGGCCAGGCTTTGAGAAAAGCGCGGTACTCCGTCTGCGCCTGGGCGGCGTTGCCGGCGAGTTCATCCGCGAGCGCGATGCCGTACAGTTCGAAGCCGGAAGCGGGCCGCTCCTTGAGCGCGGTCTGAAAGGCCGATCGAGCATCGACGTAGTCCTTGGCGCGCAGCAGCGCCTCCGCCTCGGTCTCGGCAACCGGGCGGATATAGAACGGCGGCTCGTGGTAGCCCATCTTTTTCTCTGCCAGCACAGCCTCGTCGAACAGCTTTTTCGCGGCGTCGGTTTTTTGGTCGAGCAGAAGCACGCCCGCGCGCAATTCCATGGATGCAACGGTCATCGTGCTGACGATCGGGCCCGCGTCGGCATCGGGGTTGAGAGGCGTCGTGGGCGGCTGGGCTGCCGCATCCGGCTTCGTCGCAGTGGCGGCTAATTTTGCCTTGTCGGCATCGGCCTTCGCTTTTGCGGCGGCCGCGGCCTGGGCGTCCTGACTTTGGCGCCAGAGCCCTGCGTCCATTTCGGCGGAGGACATCTTTGCCGAGGCAAGGTCGCCGCGGTCGAGGGCCTGCATTCCCGCGGCAAAGCAGCGCAGTTCGTCGCGGAGGAAGCGGAGGTTGGTGGTCTTGTCGTTGTCGGGAAGATTGGCATCGTCGAGCATGGCGAGGACGGCGGTCCAGTCGGCGACGCGGAGGGCGACCGGCAGGCGGCGGCTGACGCGGGCGACTTGATCGCGCGCGCTCCAGATGTAGAGCGAGGCCGAGAGCTCGCCGCGGGCGGCAGCGAGATGATCCGACAAGGCATTGGCGTCTTCGAGGCGGCCCTGCTCCATCAGGTTGGCGATCGCGTACATCATGTTGTGGACGTAATTCCAGTCGTCGTCGACGCTGACGTGCTGCTCGCGGAGGTAGTGCTCATCGGCAGCGGTGGAGGCGGCGAACCAGTGGTCGGCGCTGGCGTAGTCGCCGACGCGGTAATAGATGTGGCCGGGCATGTGGACCATGTGGCCGCTGGTGGGCGCGAGACTGGCCAGCAGCGCGGCGCTCGGAATGGCGCGCTCCGGGTGATTGCTCGGCTCCATGGCGTGAATCCAGTAGTGATTCGCGGCAGAATCGTTGGGCGAGTCCTTGAGCACGGCCTCGAGGATCGCGATCTTTTCTTTCATGCCGGGTTTGGGGTCGCCGTTGTCGTCGAAGCCATCGCCGAGCGCATTCGCGAGGAAGATGCGGGCCTCATTATCGTGGGGTTCTTTCTTCACCAGCTTGCGATAGAGGGCGATCTCGTGCGCCGACTCGTTGTGCGATTCGGCCACGGCGGCCTCGATAAACAGCCGATCGGTCCCGCTGGCTTTGTGCTCCAGCTTCACGGCCTGGTTGAGGGCCTTTGGGGCGTAAATATTGTCCGCTTCGCCGCGGAACTCAAGCGCCTGCGCAAGCCCCCAATAGCACATGGCACACTGCGGATCGGTGCGGATGGCCTGTTCGAAGGCCTTCGCGGATTCGTAGTCCCAGAAGTCGTGGAGCAGCGTGAGGCCCTGATCGAACCAGGCCTGGGCTTCGGGAGTGGCTTTGATGGAGATATGAGAATTGCCGACGCCGGTCATGTGTTCGGGAATCGGCAACTGTTCGGGCGGGGGAAACGCGTGCATGCCGTCCATGGGGGTCATGTTCGCGCCCATACCGCTGGTCTGTGCTCTCCCACCGAGGTTCGCGGCCAGGAGTGTGCCGGCGACCGCGAACCAAACTGCTGCTTTCATCATGCAGACGAATTTACCTTGTCGACGCGGTCTTGTGCATCCGGGCAGCACTACTCGGAACGGAGGGTGATGGAGGGATCGACGCGGGCGGCGCGCCACGCGGGGAGCCAGCAAGCGGCGCCGGCAACGGCGGTGAGCAGGGCGACGACAGCGAGCCAGGTCATCCAGTCGAGACTGGAGATGCCGTAGAGCAGGCTGACCAGCGCGTGGCCCGCGACGGCGGCGCCGCCAAGTCCGATGAGGATGCCGAGCGCGGTAAGGCGCATCCCGTCGCGCAGGATCAGGGCCAGGATGTTGCCGCGCGAGGCGCCAAGAGCGGCGCGGACGCCGATCTCGCGCGTGCGCTCGACGACACTGCCCGCCAGCACGCCGTACATGCCGACCGCTGCCAGCGCCAGCGCCGCAAGTCCAAAGGCTTCGAACAGGATCAGGACAAAGCTACGCTGCGCATCGGTGACAGCGAGCAGCGCGTCCATGGTGGCGACGCGGACGATGGGTTGATTTTTGTCGATGGACCAGATGGCGTTTTTGATGGCGGGCGCCAACGCGGCGGGATCGGCACGGGTGCGAATAACGAAGGAGAGTGCGTCATCGGCGAACCAGGTTTGCTCGGTGGAAAGATAGACGGCGTTGGGCCGGTCGATGGCGAGGGAGTCCTGCTTCACGTCTCCGACAACGCCGACAATGACATACCACGGCCGATTGGTGGGGCCGACATGCAGACGCTTGCCGATGGGATTCTTGCTGTGGAACTCCGCTTTGGCCAGTGATGCGCTGATCAGCGCTGCCTGGGACGATGTGCTTGTGTCGGTTTCGTCGATGCAGCGGCCGCTGAGCAAGGGAATGCCCATGGTCCTGCAGTAGTCCGGGCTGACGGCGTAGCGAGTTACGTTGTAGCCGCCGGTGGGATCGTCATTTTCAAATTGCGCACCGTAGGTGGTTACCCATGAGGGATCGCCGCTGAGGGGCAAAGCGCTGGTGAACGCTGCGTGGCTGACACCGGGAACCCGGCGAACGGCGTCAAGAGCCTGCCGGAAGAAGCGGCGTCGCGCGCTGTCGCCGATGCCGGGTGCGGAGGGCAGGTCGTCGAACTGATGGCCGGAGGTCTGCACCTGCAGGGTGAGCAGGTGCGCGGGATTGAAACCGGGATCGACGGCAAGCAGGCGACGCATGCTATGAAGCAGCAGACCGGCGCCCACCAGCAGGATCAGCGCCAGAGCCACTTCAGTGACGACGAGGGCACGACGAGTCCACGCATGGCCTCCCACAGTGCGGCGGGAGCTTTGATCGAGGCGCGCGCGCACTTCTTCACGGGAGACGTGCAGAGCCGGAACGAGGCCGGCGACCACGCCGATGAAGGTGGTCATGGCGAAGGCGAAAGCAAACGCCAGCGCATTGACGGTGATGGCGTCGACCCGTGGCAGCCCAGGGGGACTCAGCGCGATGAGGGCGCGCACTCCGGCTACGGCCACGCCGAGGCCAAGCGCTCCGCCCAGCAGAGCCAGCAGAAGGCTCTCGGTGATGAGTTGGCGGACGATGCGCTGCTTTGATGCGCCGAGTGCGGCGCGAACGGCGAATTCTCCGCGGCGCTGCGCACTGCGCGCCAGCAGCAGATTGATCACGTTGACACAGGCAATGGCGAGAACGAGGATGACGGCGCCGAGAACTGCGAGCAGAGCAGGCCGGACGCCGTGCGCAATGTCATCCTGCAGCGAATCGACGATGAGGCCGTGTTTGAGGGAAGCCCAGCGCGGGCGGGGGAAATCGGGCCACGGGGTGTTTGCGATCTGCGTGAGTTCTTCGATGGCATGCGCGCGGGAGACGCCAGGTTTCAGACGTCCGGCCATCTGCAGATGATTGCCCCACTCCCAGGTGTTGAAGCCGGAAGCGAGTTGGCGGTTGTCATATTGCACAGGCGTCCAGATTTCGGCGGAAGGCGACAGAACGTCTTCAAACCTGTGCGGCATCACGCCGACGACGGTGTAGGGGTCGCCGTCGAGTTGGACGGTGTAGCCGAGGATCGCGGGATCACGGTGGAACAGCCGTTGCCATAACGAATCGCTGACAATGACGACCCTGGGTCCGTTGAAAACGTCCTCGCCAGCGCGGAAATCGCGGCCGAGGACAGGCGCGACGCCGATCAGACGGAAGAAACTTGCGCTCACGCTCTGACCCTCCAGCCGCTCGGGTTGAGCGCCGCCGGTCATCGCTGGTTGCCAGGGCTCGAAGATCGCCAGCGCGTCGAAGGAGTGGCTGCGCTCGGCAAGCTCGTGATACGTACCGAAGGCAATTGGAGATCGTGCGCCCTGAAAAGTACTCCAGATCATCAGGATTCGGTTGGCGTGGGGATAAGGGAGCGGCTCGAAGAGGATCGGGTCGACGGCGCTGAAGATTGCGGTGCCGGCGCCGATGCCGAGGGCGAGCGTCAAAACGCTGACGATGGTGAATCCTGGATGACTGCGGAGCTGGCGAGCGGCGTAGCGGAGGTCGGAGGCGGAGGTGCGGAGGGTGTTTTCCCATCCGTAGGAGCGGACCTGCTCCCGCATGAGGGTCGTGTTGCCGAGCTCGAGACGAGCTGCGCGTTTCGCGTCTTCAAGCGTGAGACCGCGGGTCTGCCAGGCGGCGACGGACTCTTCGAAGTACTGCTGAACCTCTTCGGCCGCGTCATCGTCGGCTGCGGAGGGCCGAGTCAGCCGCCGGAAACCATAGGTAAGCTGCCGCCAGAGAGACATTGGATCACCCCTCCTGACGGAGCAGGCGGGCAATAGCAGAGGCGCGCCGCGTCCAGTCCGCGGTTTCGAGTTCCAGTTGCTTTTTTCCGGCGCGGGTGAGCCGGTAGAACTTTGCGCGGCGGGCGTTCGCTGTTTGCCGCCACTCCGCGTCGAGCCAGCCGGCGCGCTCCAGACGCTGCAGCGCGGTGAGCAGCGAGCCGGGGTTGACTTTGAAGACGCCGCGGGAAATTTGCTCGACGCGGCGGGCGATGCCGAAGCCGTGCAGCGGCTCGAGGCTGAGGGTCTTGAGGATCAGCATGTCGAGTGTGCCCTGGATGACGTCGGTGTTGGGATCGTTCATGGGAGAAGACGTTAGCAAGCCTTCATTATGATTGTCAAGATGTGACAATCATCTTGAAACCCGGAATGCGGAAGTTTTGACGTGCGGGGTTATTGGTAGATGAGGAGGGCCAGGAGCCGCTGTTTTACCTCAGGCCACTCGGAGGCGACGATGGAGAAACGCGCGGAGTTGCGGGGTGTTATGTCCGAGGCCAGGCGATGGGCGCGGAGAATGCCTTCGAATTTGCCGCCGATCCGTTCAATGGCCGCGCGCGAGCGCTCGTTACGCTCGTCAGTATGGAGGCAGACGCGGAGCACCTGCCAGACCTCGAACGCGTGAGTCAGCATGAGCAGCTTGGCTTCAGTATTGGCGCCGGTGCGAATGGAGGAGCCGGCCAGCCAGGTGTAGCCAATCTCGCAAACGTCGGGACGCAGGCGGCCGTGCCGGTCATGGCCCTCGGGCCAGGGGAAGCGCTCAACGTCAAAGAAGCGCGTGGAGCCGATCACGACGCCGTCGGACTGACGCACCGTTGCAAAGGGAACGGCGGTGCCGGCTTCGCGCCAGGTGATCGCCGTGTTCACATACTGCGTGGTCTCGTCGATTCCACGCGGGACAAAACTCCATCGATAGAGTTCCGGATCGCCAGAAGAAGCCTCCGCTAAGGGCTCGATATGGTGGGTGTCGAGCGGTTCGAGGCGAATGTGCTGACCAGTAAGAGTGAAAAGTTCCTGACTCATGGGTTCTTCCTCGGAGGACGGCTGGAACTGCGCGGGGAAGGTTCGCCATAGAGTACACCGCGGCCGTGGGTTCCGACATAGACGCGTCCGAAGATGCGCGGGTCGCCGGCGATTTGCAGAATGAGCCCCCACTGGTGCTGGTCGTCGTTGATGCGGACCCACGTGCGGGCTTCGTCGATGGAGCGGAAGATGCCAGGCTGGCCACGAATGGTTCCGGCGAGGTAGAGCGCGGAGTAGGCGCGGCCGGGCGCGGCCTTGCCGAAGCCGAAGGCGTGGATCTCTGTGACGCCCGGCAGACGCGCAAAGGAGATTATGGCTGTGGGATTGGCGACGGTCAGGGAGGGGGCGTGATAGAGGCCATCGAAGGCGGCGAGCCACAGATCGGCGGTGCGGCCGGGTGCGGCGTAGAGACGATCCTGACCGCCGCGAGGATCGCCGCGCGAAGCGGTGGAAGCGGGCGCCGCATTTTGCAAGTTGAAATGCGCGGCTGTGAAAGTTGCCGCTGCGTCCATACTGCGAAACAGGATGCGATCCTGGAGGGAAATCGCGTAAAAGGTCTGGGAGTCTCGGGGATCGGCGATGACGCGGGTTCCGGCCGTGAGTCCCTGCGCTGGTTTCCACGTGGCGCCGAGGTCGTGCGTGACGACAGGAGCCTCGCGGTCAGGGGTCCAGACCCACGTGGCGCCATCGGCGGAGACAGCGATGGAGCCGGCGCGACTGGCCGGTGTTGGAAGAGCCGTCGCCGGTTTCCAGGTGTGGCCGGAATCGAGGGAGTAGCTGATGCTGTCGCCGGGTTTGTGCTCGGCGCTGACGCCGACGCGGACGATCGTCCTGGGGTGAAGTGCGGCGGAGACGACGCCGGTGGTGTTGCCGAAACGCGGAGGCGCCGATGAGCCGTCGGGTGGGGGATGATCGAGATCCCAATGTACGAAGCTGCCGTAGTCACCGATGGCGGTGATGAGAGGCGCTCCGTCGTTGGGTGAGTCGAGTTGGAGGGCGACGGTTTCCTCGATGCCGGTGGCGAGGATGCTCCAGTGCGTGGGCTGGCCGCGATCGACAGCGGTGAGGTCGAAGGTTTCCCATCCGCCATAACCGGTGGTGAACACGGCGTGGTCGGAATTCGCGGGATCGATTTCGATGTCGAAGAGCCAGTGGATGGGCGTGGGCTTCACGTATGGCGCGAGGGAGTAGTCGTAGACGCCGCCGCGAGCGCCGCCAAACACGGGCTTCCAGGTCGCGCCGCGGTCGGTGGAATGGAAAATGGTGTCGCCTCCTTCGGACCATGGACGGCCGAAGGTGCTGGCGATGAGGGTTTGCGGGTGGTGCGCATCGACGGCAACCGCGGCGTAGCCAAATTCCTTGCTGCCGGGAATGGGACGCTCGGGAGTGATGTCAGTCCAGACGCCGGTTTGCGTGTTGAGCTTCCAGACCGCGCCGTTGGTCATAGGGGAGGGGCCAGGCGCGGTGCCGTAGGCGACGTAGAGGAATCCGTCAGAGGAGAAGGCGGCGCGAGTCGGACGATATTGCGTGGGCTGGCCGGGAACCGGCTGCCAGGTCACGCCGGCGTCGGTGGAGGCGAAAAGATTTGCGCGTTTCATCAGCGAGACGCCGACGTAGATGGTCTGCGTGGCGAAGCGCTGTTTGCTCGATGCAGTGGGCAGGAATTTGACGAAGACAATGCCGTCGCCGCGAATCGGCATGCGCCGCCAATGCTGCTGGGGTGTTTCGCCAGGGATTGGAGCGGACGCGAGAGAGGCAGGTTCAGTGACGTCGGGAAAGCTGGCGACGCGCATCCAGGTGACGCCGCGATCGCGGGAGCGCCAAAGGCCATCGTGGCGCGTACCTAAATAAAGGATGCGGCCATCTTTCGGATCGACGACGAGGCGCTCGCCGTTGCCGCGGCCGTCTTCGTTGCCGCCGAATTTGATCGGGACGCTGGTGTGCTGGAAGGTTCTGCCGCGATCGCTGGAGCGGAGGATCGCGCCCATCGGCGTTTCAGCGTTGGTGTAGGTACCGCAGGCCAGGTAGACGCGATCGGGATCGGAAGGGTCGATAGCGATGGACTCGATGCCCATCAGATTCCGGTCCTTCCAGGAAATCCAGTCAAGCATCGATTGCCAGCGGTGAGCGGCGTTGTCCCATCGATACGCGCCGCCAATATCGGTTCGGGCGTAGCGAACATCAGCCGCAGTGGGATGGAAGACGATGCCGTCGACGAAACCGCCGCCGACGATCTGCACGTTTTTCCAGGCGTAGCGCTGCGCTGCAGGATTTTGCGCGGAGGCAGCCAGCGCAGTGAGCAGAAGCGGAAGAGCAGCGAATCGGGGGAGCTTCAAACAGCCGCGATCCTTTCGTGGCAGGCGACAGGGCTTGAATGTCCAGTCTAGTGCACGATCACAAGGCGGGACTGGCGCGCAACTTGGTTCGAGCAAGAGGAATGTCAGACCATTCCCGGCGATGGGGAGCGTGTCTCAGGGAACAGGCAGAGCCACGAGGGGTCGAGGCAGAGCCAGCGCTGGGTGCTGAACCAGCTGGTGGGCAACTCGGGGATGTGCAGGAAGCCGTGGCCTCGGGCGCAAAAAAGCTCCGTGCCGTTCCACGAGAGGAAGTTGCAGGAAGCCTGACCGACCCGCGCTGGGTTGGAGAGCAGGCGGAGGCACTCCGGGCAGCGCCTGCGCTGGTCCTGGAGAATCCATCGGAACGCGAAGAGCAGAGAGGGGAAGGCCGTGCCGAGCTGGATATAGAGAGCCCGGATGGGGTCGCTCGCTGCGAACCCATACGCCAGGCCAGTCGAACAGATATCCACGATAACGAGTACGAGAAGGAATTTGGCGGCCAGGAAAATCCAGCGGCGTGCGTCGACGGATCCGGGCAGATGGCGGTTGCGCATCGGGTAGTCGCCGAGCGGCAGAGCCGTGGTAGCGGGCAGCGCAAGACTGGCCAGGAGCAGCGCGAAAAGAAAAACCGAAACGGGCTGGTCGAGCAGGTGATCGACGGAGATGCAGTCGAAGCCATGGGTGACGCCGTCGCGGGTTTCGACCATCTTGCGCCAGCCTCCTCTCGGCGCAGGGAACGCGGAGGGGCGGATCCTGGCAATCACGAATCCTTTCGTGGTCGATGGCAATGCGGCGAGGTTGCGCGGGTCCTCAAGCAGCACCCCGTCGATGCGGCCGGCAAAGCGCCAGTTGCTGTCGGGCATCACGGCCGCAATCAGCACAGGCTGGCCATCGATGTCGGCGGTCCGGCCGACAAGGTAAGGATCGCCTCCGTAAATCCTCTGCCACGCGCTGCGGGTGAGGATGAGCCGCGATTGTCCCGGTTCCGCGACGGATGGGCCCGCGTGCGCGACCGGGAGGTTGAGCAACTGAAGCAGATTGTCGCTGGCCTGCGCGATGGAGAGTCGCGCCGCGGGCCTGCGCGGCAGATGCACAGATTTGGCCGTGGGGCGGTAGAAGGCGATCTCCGTAAAGAGCGCGGCGGTGTCGGTGGTCCACTCCTGGTAGTCGGCGAAGCGGATGGAGGGCGCTCGCGTGCCGGCAAACCCGCTGCTGGAAATCATGACCAGATTGCCGGTGCCGCGCCCGGAGAGCGGCAGGAGCGCGGAGCGAGCGCCGGGCATGCAAAGGCAGATGGACAGCGCCGCCAGAGCGGTCGCGCCCAGGAAGAGTGCGCAGCGCGCGGCCGATCCCGATTGCAATGCGGGCAGGCCGCTGGAGCGGATGCGGTCGCAGCGAACCCAGAAAGCATCGTGAAACGCTCCGAAGCTGAACTTGAGCGGATCGGCGTCCGGCGCATCGCCGGGATCGCAACAGCGCGGATGGCAGAGGTGCCAGAGTTCCGCGGTCCATTCGGCCTTCCAGGCAGATCGATCGCGCCGCGGCACCAGCAGCGATGCGGTGCGCACCATGAAGCCCGCAAGCTGCGTGGAAAGAGGGCTTTTCATCGGCGTCCCATCTCATGTTCCGCCTCTGGCGAAGGGATCATTCTCTCCAGCAGCGGATAGCGCTTGTAGACGGTCTCCAGCGTGGACTTGCCGGCGCGCGTGAGCCGGTAGTACTTGCGCGGGGGACGCTGCTCAGCATCGGCAATCGATTGCTGTTCCCATTTGGAGACGATCAGCCCATCGCGTTCGAGACGGCGCATGGCCGGGTAAACAGTGCCGCTGGGAAGGCCGGTCATTTCCATGACGCTGAAGCCGTAGATCTGACCCGCGTGAATGGCCTGGAGAATCATGGCAGCGGTATGGGAAAGCCTGGGGTCAGCCGGCATGACAGGAATTGTACACCCTATGTAGCATTCTGTTGACTTGGTAGCGAGCAGTATGCTACATAGAGTGGGAGCGGAGGTTGGACGCCGTGCTCGAGCTGCAGCATCTGTCGCGAAGCTATCGTGGGATTCCGGCGATCAGCGATGTGAGCTTCCAGGTGAAAGCGGGAGAGATTGTTGGGTTCCTGGGGCCGAACGGAGCGGGGAAGTCGACCACGGTGAAGATCATCACCGGATTGCTGCGGCCCAACGACGGCCGCGTGCTTTTCGAGGGCAGAGACATTCACGCCGATCTGGTAGCGTGGCGCGCGACCTTCGGCTACGTCCCGGAAGAGGCGCATCTCTACGCGTGGATGTCGGCGATGGAGTATCTGCAGCTGGTGGGCAGGCTGCGAGGCATGCGCGAGCGGCTGATCGACGAGAAGGCGAGCACGATGCTGCAGCTGCTGGGACTCGAGTCATGGCGGCACTCGCCGATGACGGCGTATTCGAAAGGCATGCGGCAGCGCGTGCTGATGGCGGCAGCGCTGATGCACGACCCCAGGATGCTGGTGTTCGACGAGCCGCTGTCCGGTCTCGACGTGCTGTCGTCGCGGCTGTTTCGGGATTTGCTGCAGGAGCTTGCTTCGGCGGGCAAGGCGGTGCTTTATATCTCGCACGTGCTCGAAATTGTGGAGCAGATGTGCGATCGGGTGATTGTGATCGCCGAAGGCAAGGTCGTGGCCGACGCGGCCCCGCTGGAACTGACGCGCCTGATGGAGCTGCCCAGCCTCGAAAAGGTATTCGCGCAGCTGGTACGACAGCAGGACACGCGAGCAGCGGCGTGGAAGATGGTCGAGGTCATGAAGATTGGCGATGCGTAGCGTGGCGCGCGCGCCGAAACCGTCGCAGGAACAGGTGCTTTCGCTCCAGGTGCTGGCACGCAGGTCGCCGAAGGTGGCAGAGCAGTCGACGCAGTTTCGCGTGCTGGTGCGACATTTTCTCGACCGCTATTTCACCAACGAGCTGGCGTCAGCGGAGGGTGACGCGAAGACCCGGCTGGTGCAAGCCGCTTGTGCGATCGGCGTTCCGGGCTTCATCGTGGCTCTGTACCTGTACACGCCGTATCACATGCCACATCAGGTGCGGCCGTACTGGGCGCAAGTCGGGGACCACTATTTCTACGTGCTGTATTCGATGGTGGCGATGGGCGTCGTCACGATTTTCGAGTGGGATTTGCTGTTTCCGGACCTGCTCGATGTGTTTGTTCTGTCGCCCCTGCCGATGCGAAATGGGAGGATGCTGGGCGCGCGGGTGACGGCGATCTTCATCCTGGTGGGAGCCGCGCTGTTCGATTCAAATTTTCTCGCGCCTATTGTGCTGCCGGCAGCCGTAGATCCGCCCAACCTGTTGCGATTCTGGGCCGCGCACCTGCTTGCGGTGGCGGCCAGCGGTATTTTCGGCGCGGCGTTCTTCCTTGCGCTGGAGGGAATTCTGCTTGGGGCGCTGGGGGACCGGCTCTTTCGCAGAATTGCGCTCTGGCTGCAGGGGTTTTTCGTTCTCGCGCTGCTGACGCTGCTGTTTTTGTATCCGGCACTTGCAGGAGCGCTGGGATCGGTGCTCCAGTCAAAAAGCGCGCTCGTATTCTGCGTACCGTCGTTTTGGTTTTTGGGAATCTATGAGCGCCTGCTGGTGGGACCCGCGGTGTCGCCCGTCTTTGTCGAATTGGCGAGGATTGGATTGGTGGCGCTGGCATTGGCGATCGGGTTAGCGGCTGCTTCCTATCCACTGGCCTGGTGGCGGAAGACGCGGGGTCTGGTGGAGGGCACAGCAAAACGCGAACGACGCAACCTGATGGCGGCGCCGATGTCCCGAATCCTGCAAGCCACTCTGGTTCGTAATCCCGCCTGCCGGGCCATCTGGCAGTTCATCGGGCAAAATCTGATGCGCGTGCCGCGTTATCGCATGGTGCTGGTGATGTACGGCGGCATGGGCGCCGCTTTGGTTGTGGCGACGGTGACGCGGGTGAGCCTGGCGCAGGGAAGAATCGCATTCGTCTTCTCGCCGCAGGGGTTGCGCGCGACTGTGCCCATCGTCGCGTTCTGGACGGTGTCGGGTTTGCGCAGCACGTTTCTTGCGCCGGCCGATCAACGGGGGCGATGGATTTTCCGCGTAATCCTGGGCAAGGCGGGACTGGTGGAAGTGAGCGCCACCCAACGATGGGTGTTTTTATGGAGCGCGCTGCTGAGCCTGGCGGCGGCTGGGTGTGCGTGGCTGTTTGGCGGTCCGGCGACGCACCACTGGCTATTCGTCGCGGGCCAGATGGTCGTGGCGCTGGGCTGGAGTTCGGTTCTCACCGACCTGTTCTTCCTGAACGTGATCACGATTCCGTTCACCGGCGCGCGATCGAACTCGGCGACGAATTTCGCGCTGTTGCTCATCCCATACCTGGGGTTCTTTCCCGCAGTGGTGATGTTCACAGTTGGTCTGGAGCCGATCGTCGAGACCAGCGTGGAGCGGTTGACGATCGCGGTTGGCATCATGGCCGGAGCCCACTTTCTTTTGCGCGCGATGCATCGGAACCGGATCGCCGAGCACGTGCAGCGCATCGACGCCGACGAAGACGAGGAGGAGTTTCCGCTCCGGCTCGGTCTGCGCTACTGAGCTCGCGGTGCGCCCTCGGCAACGCGAAGGCGCCCGGCGAAATGCAGCTAGTGCGACTCGTCGCCACTGGGGCCGTAGAGTGCGGGCACCTTCGCGTCGCAGAGGCGCAGGTAGACGGTGAGCTGACCGCGATGATGCGCCAGGTGGCTGAGAGCTCCATCGCGAATCTGCGTGTAGCGAGGGCCTTCGGTGAGGATCTGATCGCCCATCTTCAGGCGCCAGGGCTTCAGCAGATGTTCCTCGGTGGAGTTCTGGAGCGCCTTGCAGGATTTGGCCAGGCCCTCGTCGAGCAGGCGGAGCAGATCCGCACGGGTTGTGACGGCTCGCGTACGCAGCGTCGCGCCGGCGGCGCCGTTCAGATCGGTCTCGTCGTTCTCGATCATCATGGCCAGCCAGCCGGGCATCGTGGCGACCAGCGAAGCGAGATAGCCGAGTTCCATCGACCGCTCGTGCGGTTTCCACGGGTTGTGGCCTTCGGGCACGCGTTCAATGGCCTTGCGCGAGAGCGCTGCTTCGGCTTCGAGTTGTTCGAGAAAAAACTTCTTCAGTTCCACGGCGCATCCTCCTCTGGAGATCTTCGCGACCTCCCTTCTGTGAACTTAGCGGCGGAAATATGACAACTGCTGTCATAATTCAGGAAAGATTCTGAAAACGGAGGCGAGGCGGATGAAGGCGGAGCGGCTCCTGTCGGCGCTGCTGCTTTTGCAGGCGCACGGCCGGTTGCCGGAGCGGGAGATTGCCGAGCGACTGGAAGTCTCGCAGCGCACCGCACACCGAGACATGGAAGCGCTGTGCCAGGCTGGCATTCCGCTGATCGCGCATCGCGGCGCGCGGGGCGGCTGGGAATTAGAGAGGGGATGGCGGACCCGCGTTCCAGGTCTCGATGATGCGGAGCTGCGCGCGCTGTTAATGACGCAGCCTGGAACGTTGGGCGACCGGCGGCTGACGGCTGCGGCGGAGCGGGCTTTCGACAAGCTGGTTGCGTCACTCTCGCCCTCGATGCGGATGCAGGCCGAGTCGATGCGGGCGAGGCTGTACATCGATCCCACCGGTTGGCGACCGAACTCGGAAGACTGGTCGATGCTGCCGGTCGTACAGGACGCATTGGCGCGGGACGCAAAGCTCACATTTCTGTATGCGCGGGTGGAGGGGCAGCCGCGCGTGCGAACCGTGGATCCCCTGGGACTGGTCTCGAAGCAGACGGCCTGGTACCTGGTGGCGCGCGGGCCGGAAGGCATGCGGACCTTTCGCGTCTCGCGCATGCGCGAGGCGGTGGTGCTGGCGATGGCGTTCGAGCGGCCGAAGCGATTCGATCTGGCACGATGGTGGAAGCGAAATACCGAGACCCTGCGCGAATCGACGCGGCGCGTCACCGCAACGCTGGCCATGAGGCCGCAGGCGGCGCAGGCGCTCTCGCAATGGTGTGCGATGAGGAAGGTGCAATGGCCCGGCTCGAAACTCCGGGACAACTGGGCTTGCTGGGAGGTTGAATTCGACAGCCTTTACAGCGCGCGCTTCGTCTCGCTGGGGCTGGGGTCGACGGTGCGGGTGCTCGCGCCCGAGGAATTGCGGATCGCGGTGGCGCATGAAGTTGCAGAGCAGACTCGAAACCATCGCAAGACGCAACCCGGTGCTGTTTGATTCAGGCGGTGGCGGCGGCGGCAACCGAATGCAAACCGCGGGCTTCGATTTCGAATGCGCGCATTTTGAATTTCTGAATCTTGCCGGAAAGCGTGGCGGGGAATTCGGTGACGAAGCGGATGTGCTCGGGGATTTTGAAGTAGGCGATCTGCTCGCGGCAGAATTCGCGAATTTCTTCCTCGGAGGCGGATTGGTGGGGAGCCAGACGCACCCAGGCGACGACAATTTCGCCCAGCCGCGCATCGGGGATTCCAAACACCTGCACCTCGCTGATTTTCGGGTGCGTGTAGAGGAATTCCTCGATCTCGCGCGGATAGATGTTTTCTCCGCCGCGGATGATGATGTCGCGCGAGCGCCCGGTGAGGTGGATGCAGCCATCCTCGTGCATCACGCCGAGGTCGCCGGTATGCAGCCAGCCGTCCTTGTCGATGGCGAGCGACGTGGCTTCGGGCTCGGCGTCATAGCCCTTCATGACCACGTAGCCACGCGCACAGACTTCGCCCTGCGCGCCGATGGGGGCGGTCGTGCCGCTGATGGTGGAGACGATTTTGATTTCTGTTTGCGGCATAGCGCGCCCGACCGTGTTCACGCGGATGTCGATGGGATCGTCGGCGTCGGACATGGTGACGACCGGCGAGCTTTCCGTCTGACCGTACGCGATGACCAGTTCAGCAATGTGCATATCGGCGAGCACGCGCTTCATCAGCTCGATGGGGCAGGGCGCGCCGGACATCATCCCGGTGCGCAGGCTGGTGAGATTGAAAGCGGCGAAGTCGGGCACAGCCAGCTCGGCGACGTACATGGCGGGCACGCCGTAGACCGAAGTGCAGGCTTCGCTCTGGATGGCCACGAGGGTGGCGCGGGCGTCGAAGGTTGAATTGGGAAAGACGAGCGCGGCGCCCGTATTGAGCGCAGTCATGGTGCCAATGACGCAGCCATAGCAGTGGAAGAGCGGGACGGGGACGCAGATGCGGTCGCGCTCGGTGTAGTGAAAGCCCCGCGCGAGGAACTGGCCATTGTTGACAATGTTGTGGTGAGTGAGCATCACGCCCTTGGGCAGGCCAGTGGTGCCCGACGTGTACTGAATATTGGCGACGTCGGACGTGTCGACGCGGTCGGGGAGTGCTCCCGGCGCATCGAGAAGCGCAGGCCACTCGGGCGAATCGAAGAAGACGGTGCGGCGAAGTTCGAGCGTGAGGGCGTGACGGGCGCGGCCCAGGATTTCCGCGTAATCGGCGCGCTTGTCGCGGCTCCAGAGGAAGAGGGCTTTCATGCGCGAGCGCGTGAGGGTGTACTGCAGCTCGTGCGAGCGGTAGGCGGGATTGACGTTGACCAGCGCGGCGCCGGCACGCGCTGTGCCCATATGCATCATCAGCCACTCGATGCAGTTGGTGGACCAGAGTCCGACGCGATCGCCTTTGCGGATGCCGAGGGCCCACAGGCCGCGGGCGACGCGATCGGCCTGTTCGCTGAGCTCGGCCCAGGTGAAGCGGCGCGCCTGATGGCAGGAGACGACGGCGTCGCGATCGGGAAAGCGGTTGGCGGTGCGGTGGAGCAGGTCGCCGATAGTGAGGTTGAGCAGCGGGCGGTCGGGTCCGCGGGTCTGGCTCTGCGTCCGACGTTCGACGATGGCGGCGGATTCCAGCACGGGCTGCAGTGTACCGAGACGGAGGCCGACGCGGCTGTGACGCAATTCACAGGTGTTGAAACAGGCAACAGCGTTGACTAGCTGGATGGTTGCTCCGGATGCGGTGAACGCAGCGCGTCGAGGACGAGAAGGATGCCGCCGATCACGATGGCGGAGTCGGCGACGTTGAAATCGGGGAAGTGGTAGTGGACGATGTGGACCTCGAGGAAATCGGTGACCATGCCGTAGCGGATGCGGTCCCAGGCATTGCCGACGGCGCCACCGAGGATGAGTGCCAGCGCGATCATGGTGGGCGTAACGCGGCGGCCGAAGCGCAGAATGACGAATAGCACGATGGCTGCCGCGACCAGGGAGAAGATGGTCAGCATCCAGTGCGTGAGCGAGGGACGCGCCGTCTCGGTGAACATGGAGAACGCTGCACCAGGATTGCGCACATGGCTGATGCGGAACACGTGCGGGATGACGACAATGTCGTCGCCTTCGGGGACGTGCCGGCTGACCCAGTGCTTGGTGAGGCGATCGAGCAGAAGGATCACAACGGAGAGGAGCAGGAGACACGGCCGGCGGTCGCGAGCGGTTTCGGTCATTGCGTGTTCTCTGAGTAGCCCATTTGGCGGAGGGCGTCGGCGCAACGGCCGCAGACGTTGGGCCAGGGGCCGAATTGTCGGACTGCCTGGGGGGAGTCGTCGGGGTAGTAATTCCAGCAGCGGTCACATTTGTGGCCGGAGGCCGGAGAGACGACAAGCGCAAGCTGCAATTCTTCCGACGCGGGTTCGGGTCTCGAGGCTCCCAAATCCACCTGCGAGACGTTGAACAGCTCTTTGAGCGGTCCTTGGTAACTGCTCAGCAGGCCGGTGAGCTTCTCGTCACCAATAATGCCTATCCGCGCCTCAAGAGCCTTACCAATCTTGCCGGCTTTCCGATCGGCTTCGAGGGCGATCAGGACTCTATCGCGGACGTTGAGCAGCTTGCGCCAATCTTCGAGAAATTGGGGATCGGCGTCGCCGAACTCATCCGCTTTCGGAAACAGCGCCAGATGCACGCTGGCCGGTCGGCCCGACGCAGCGGGCAAATGCTGCCAAACCTCATCCGCCGTGAAAGTAAGAATCGGTGCGACCAGGCGGACGAGCGCTTCGGTGATTCTCCAGAGAACTGTCTGCGCGGAGCGGCGTTCGATGCCTTTCGGAGCAAAGGTGTAGAGGCGGTCCTTGAGCACGTCGAGATAAAACGCACTGAGATCGACGATGCAGAATTCGTTGACCGCGTGATAGACGCGGTGAAACTGAAAGTCACCGTACCAGCCGCCTTTGCCATCCATTCCGCTGATTTTTTCCACGAGCTCCCGGCAGCGGGCCAGCATATAGCGGTCCAGGGGCAATAGCTTGGCGTCTGCCACGGCGTCCCGCGCGGGATCGAAGTCGGCCAGATTCCCCAGCAAAAACCGAAACGTATTCCGCAGCTTGCGGTAGTTCTCCGCGAGACGCTGCATGATTTGCTCGCTGGAGACGACGTCTTCGCGGAAGTCAACGCTGGCGACCCAGAGGCGGACAATTTCCGCGCCCAGGCGGTCGGCAATGTCGACCGGGTCGACCCCATTGCCCAGCGATTTCGACATAGCACGGCCCTGCTCGTCGAGCGTCCAACCGGCGGTGCCCACCATCCTGAAGGGGGTCTCGTGCTGTTCGCCGACGCCGACCGAGGTGAGCAGGGAAGTGTGAAACCAGCCGCGATATTGATCGCCGCCTTCAAAGTAAAGATCGGCGGGGGGCGCGAGGTCGGGTTCCTGTTCAAGCACAGCGTGCCAGCTGGAGCCGGAATCGAACCACACGTCGAGGATGTCGGTTTCGCGGCGAAAGGCGGAGCCGCCGCAGTTGGCGCAATTCGTGCCGGGGGGCAGCAGCGTGTCAGCGGCCCTGGTGTGCCAGGCCTCCAGGCCTTCCTTCTGAAACAGCTCAACGATGCGCCGGTTGAGCGCGGGATCGCGAAAAGGCACCTGACAGCTTTCGCAGAGGAAAACAGCAATGGGCACACCCCAGATGCGCTGGCGCGAGATGCACCAGTCGGGGCGCGTGGCGATCATGTTTGCGATGCGCTCCTCGCCCCAGGCGGGATCCCACTTGACGCTGTTTTTGATTTCGTCGAGGGCGCGCTGGCGAAACGTCGTCGGCGAGCCGTCGGGATTCTGCATCGATGTGTCGATGGCGATGAACCACTGCTCCGTGGCGCGGAAGATCACAGGGTGGTGGCAGCGCCAGCAGTGGGGGTAGCTGTGGTAAATGTCGGACCGGCCGAGGAGCGCGCCGCGCGCGGCGATCAAGTCGATGATCGGCTGATTGGCCTGGAAAACAGTCTTGCCGTCGTACTGCGGGAGGCCATCGTGCAGGCGTCCGTCGTTATCGACGTGACAGGTTTGGTCGAGTCCATACCGCGTGCCGGTGTTAAAGTCGTCAGCGCCGTGGGCCGGGGCGGTGTGGACGGCGCCAGTTCCCTGGTCGGCCGTGACGTACTCGGCGAGAACGCCGAGGATGGAGCGATCCAGAAAAGGATGCTGAAACGTGACCCGCTCCATGCGCGAGCCTTTGAAGGTCGCGACGGGAACGGCGGCTTCCAGATTGCAGGCTTCGCGAACCGAGGCGGCGAGCGCCTGGGCCACGATATAGACCTGACCCTCCTGCTGGAGCGCTACGTAGTCGAAATCCGGATGAAAAGCGACGGCGAGTGAGGCGGGCAGCGTCCAGGGAGTCGTGGTCCAGATGATGGTGGCGACTTTTTTCCCGGCTAACGCGGGATGGATCGCCGCCGCGTCGCTGGTGAGGTCGTAGCGAACATAGATGCTGGGGCTGGAGTGCTGCTCGTATTCGATTTCTGCGTCGGCGAGCGCGGTGCGGTCGTGGATGCACCAGTACACCGGCCTGAGACCGCGATAGACGAAGCCGGCCTCGAAAAACCGGTAAAAAGTCTCCAGAGTGCGCGCTTCATAGGCGCGGGACATGGTGCTGTAGGGAGTATCCCAGCGGCCAAAAACGCCGAGCCGGACGAACTGAGTGGTCTGGAGATCGACGTACGTTTGCGCGTACTCCCGGCAATGGCGGAGGAACTCCGCCGACGGCATCTCCAGTTTCTTGCGACCGAGCTTCTCGTCGACCTTGATCTCGATGGGAAGGCCGTGGCAGTCGAAGCCCGGGACGTACGGGGAATCGAAGCCAGCCATGGTTTTACACTTGACGATGAAATCCTTGAGGCCCTTATTCAGGGCATGGCCCAGATGGAGCGGTCCGTTGGCGTACGGAGGGCCGTCGTGCAGGATCCATCGAGGAGCGCCGCGGCGGGCCTCACGAATCTGCTGATAGAGGCGGGATTCCTGCCAACCCTGCAGGCGCGCTGGCTCGTTTTGCGGCAGGTTCGCCTTCATCGGGAAAGCGGTCCGGGGGAGCGACAGGGTATCCTTCAGTGCGACGGACTTTGGGTCGCCGTTTGGCGGCGCAGAAGACATTGTTTCTCCAGCTGGTTTGGCTAAAACTTCATTGTATCCGGCGGCAGAGCAGTAACTTCCTGCAGAATCACGCGTCTATCCGTGAAGAGAGAAGCGCAGGTCATTTTTGACGACGGGCCGGCATCTGAAGCGAATGGGCAAGACAGAGAGGGTGCCTGTCATTGATAATCAGGAGAACCCGGGCGGCGACGCCCGGCGAGGACACTTGGGGAATTCGGTTTTGACGTCTCCGAACCTGGTACCGGACACAAATCGGGATGGGGAAGCTCTGGAGCCGGCTTTGCACTTTGCCGGCCTGGATTCGATCGTCGAAGAGCCGATCTGGAAGACGCTTTTCGCCAGCGTCGTTGATGTGCTCTTCCCGAAGAAGCTGCCGCCCCTCAAGCTGAGTTCGACGCCGATCGCGGTGAAAGACCCGATGGCGGTGAAGCGGAACCCGGCCTCCAGCGCGGTTTCTTTTGTCACGCACGCGGTCATCATTGGCCTGATCCTGCTCTTCACCCTGGAACAGTGGCATGAGCGAGCGGTGAAGAGGGCGCAAGTCGTGCCTGTCGACGTATCGCCATTTATTCCCGCTTCGCCCGCGAAGGACGTCATGGGCGGCGGTGGGGGTGGCGGTAATCATGAGACAGTCGAGGCCTCGAAGGGCAAGCTGCCCAAGATGTCGAAGACGCCCCTGGCGCCTCCGCAGATTCTGAAGCTGGATCATCCGAAGCTGGCCGTGGAGCCAGCGGTGCTGATGCCGCAGCAGATCAAGCTGCCGGATAACCCGAATATGCCGAACATCGGTATCCCGCAGTCGCCGCAGATCGCGCTGGCCTCGCAGGGCGGCGGTTCCGGTTCAGGCTTTGGCAGCGGCTCGGGTGGCGGCATCGGATCCGGCAACGGGAATGGCATCGGGCCGGGATCCGGCGGCGGATACGGCGGAGGACTTTACCACCCGGGCGGCGGCGTCTCCAATCCGGTACTGATTTATGCGCCCGATCCGGAGTTCTCCGACGAAGCGCGGCGGGCGAAATACCAGGGCGTCTGCGTGGTCGGCCTGATTGTCGATTCTCAGGGCAATCCGCAGCGCGTGCGCATTGTGCGGCCGCTGGGCATGGGTCTGGACGAGAAGGCGCTGGAGGCGGTGCGCCAGTACAAGTTCAAGCCGGCCGTTTTCAATGGGAAGCCGGTTCCAGTGGAAATCAATATTGAGGTGAACTTCCGGATCTACTAGTCGTTCGATTCGGAAGGGCTAAGACCTTCGCAGCCTAATCCGGCGCGAAGGTCTTTTTGCGTTTGGGTCAGGTCTTGACTCGGACCGGATCAGCCGCGCAGGGATTCGACGACGGCATTGTGAAACGCCGGCCGGACCTGGCGGATCGCGTCGTTGGAGCGGTCGGGCCAGGTGCGGTTGGTGAGCAGGACTACGGCCAGCTCCTGGTCGGGGTCGATCCACAGGGAGCAACCGGAATAGCCAAGGTGGCCGATGGAGCGTAGGCCGAAGTAGCGGCCCGAAGAAGAGCCTTCCGTCGGAACGTCCCATCCCAGCGCACGCGACTTGCTCTCGAGCGGACCCTGGCGCGTTGCGAACTGCGCTACCGTGGCGGGTTGGAAGAGCTGACTGCCCTGCTGGGTGCGGCCCTGGGCCAGGATGCATTCGGCGAAATGCAGCAGGTCCTCGACGTTGGCGAACAGCCCTGCGTGGCCAGCCACTCCGCCGAGGACAAAACAGTTTTCGTCCTGCACTTCGCCCTGGATTACGCGGCGGCGAAACGTCTGGTCGTCTTCGGTGGGGGGAATCGTGGATCGGACTTCCGGAGGCGGACAAAAGCGCGCAACCTTGAGGCCCAACGGCGCGAAGATTTCGCGCGCGCAGAACCCATCAAAGGCTTCGCCGCTAAGCACTTCGACGACTTTGCCGAGCAGGATGAAGCCAAAGTCGGAGTACTCGGTGTGCGTGCCGGGTTTGGCTTCGAGCGGCAGCCGCAAGGCCGCCCGCAGCAGGGTCTCCGGCGTCGTGTATTCGTGAAACAGCGTCGCATACGCGGGAAGTCCGGAAGTGTGGGCGAGCAGCGTGCGCAGCGTGACGTGCTGCTTGCCGCTGCCCGGCTCCATGCCGATGACGAAGCCAGGGAGGATATCGCCGAGTCGCTCATCGAGGTCGAGCCGGCCGCGGTCGACGAGCAGCATCGCGGCGGCGGTGGTGGCCAACACCTTCGTGAGGCTGGCGAGATCGAAAACCGTCTCTGGCTGGATGGCTGGCGCACTGGCTTCATAGGTGAAGCGGCCGATGGCGTCGATTGCCACCGTTGCGCCGCGATGCAGGACTCCCCACGCGGCACCGGGGAACGCGCGCTGCCGGACTGCCTGCTCCAGAAGGGAGCGGGCCGGGGCGAAACGCTCGGCCGGGATCGGGTTGGATTGCGCAGCAGCCCGAGCTGCCATGAAGACAGAGTACCGCGAGGCCGCCAAGGTGGATGTATCGGCGGTCACGAAATTCCTGGATTTTCCCGGCACAGGAAAGGGCTTGCACGGCAGGAGCGCCATGTTTTTGCGGCTTCTCACGCATCTTGCTGGGGCGCCGATATTTTTCTCAGGATTACTGGCCCGCGGGGGCACCCTGTGGAGCAACAAAGCGAGAATCGGAGAAAGCATCTGCGGTTTCGATGCGGCGGGGAGGTGGACATTCGCAGCCTTTCCTCGGGCGCCGGCGCGCGTGGCGCCATTGCCAATTTGAGCCTGAGCGGCTGCCTGGTGGAGCTGGCCGACGGTCGCTCCTTTCGCAGAAGGGAAGCCGTGGAAATGACCTTCTGTGTGCGCCACCTGCCGGTGCGGGTCCAGGCTTCCGTCCGCCAGGTCTATCCCGACCATCAGGTCGGCGTCGAGTTCACCAGGCTCAGCGAACGCGGCAGGCGCCAACTGCGCGATCTGATCGAAGAACTGGCAGAGATGTCGCGTAATCAAGTCGGCTTTCTGGCAGGCGCGCAGGAGTAACGCAGCAGACAAGCCCGCCCGAGCGGCCCTTGGCGTTCGGAATCCTCCCGCAGGATCAAAATAGAATCCCTGGCCTTGAAATCCTGCCCGGTTGCCTCTCTCCTTGTCTAACTTAGAGTGGGTCCTTCCCCCCTGGCCCTGCGTCTTCTCCACAGTGAGGTGTGTCGTGATCCGCCTTCGTTCGTTTTTCTGTCTTGCTTCGATCTGCCTGCTTCCGGTCCATGCTGCGCTCCTCGTGGCTCAGACAGCACCGGCTCCCGCGACTTCATCCGCCGCTGAACAACCGGCAACCCAGCTGATCCCGTTGTTCCGCACCAACGCCAACCTCGTCCTGGTGGACGTCGTGGTTCGCGACAAGGGAAATCCCGTGCACGACCTGAAAGCCGAGGATTTCCGCGTCTTCGAGGATGGCCGCGAGCAAAAAATCACTGTTTTTGAAGAGCACCGGGCCACCGACGAAATTGAAGTGGGAAAAGCACCTGCCGATTTGCCGCCCAACACCTGGAGCGACGCTCCTCGTTACGCCGTCACAAGTGCGGCCAATGTTTTGCTGCTCGATGCTCTCAACACCCCGCTCTCCGATCAGGTCTATGTGCGGCGGCGCATGCTCCAGTACCTGCATACCATTCCACCCGGCACGCGGATCGCGGTCTTCACCCTGGGCTCGAAGCTTCGCATCATTGAAGGCTTCACGACCGACTCCAGCGCCATTGAGAAGGCTCTGCAGGGAAGAGGCAATCCGGAGAAATCGCCGGTGATGGATCCGGACTGGGACCAGACGCTTGAGGAAGCCGCCAATCTGCCGGGGGGCGGACTGGCCCAGGGTGCTGCCATGGCTCAGTTCGCGGAGGAAACCCAGTCGAGCGAGAACCTGCTCCGCGCCGATGTCGCCTTCGATGCCATGGAGCAGCTGGCACGCTACCTGGCGACGGTGCCCGGCCGCAAGAACGTCGTCTGGTTCTCCGGATCGATGCCGTTCAATTTGACCACGGGCAGCAGTCCCAACCTCGATCAGATGGCCGACCTGCAGGATCGCGCAAAAAAGACGATGGAGCTGCTCGCGCTCGCTCGCGTGGCCCTATATCCGGTGGATGCGCGCGGCCTGATGAACGCTCCCAGCAGCGCGGGCGATGCGCGGGTCATGAATCCGAACCTGTTCACCAGCATTCAGGCGCGCGGTGTGTCGACGTCGGCGGCTGCTCCCAACAGTCCCGGTATGAGTTCGCCACCCTCGGCGGGGGTGGCCGGCCAGACGGTGGCTCAGGTGGTTCAGCAGCGGGACCAAGCGTTTCTCGATCAGGTGGCCTTCGATCACCTCAACATGGAATCCTTCGCGAAGCAGACCGGTGGCAAGGCTTTCATCAACACGAACGCTGTGGGGAAAGCAGTCGCGGATGCCATCGCCGATGGCTCGGACTACTACACGCTGGCCTACGCGCCGGAGAACCGCGATTACAACGGCGCGTATCGCAAGGTGGAAGTGAAGCTGGTGGAGAACCACTACGATCTGGACTACCGGCGCGGCTACTACGCTTACAATCCGGCGACCGCCGACAAGCTGATGCCCGGACGGGTGAGCCCGCTGATTGCCGCCATGCAGCACGGTGGCCTGCCTCTCTCCCAAGTCCCCTTCCAGGTGCGAGTGGTTCCTTCCACCGATCCCGTACTGGCGGGAGAACAACTCTCGCCCGATCCGGCCGGTGCCCTCGCGAAAACGCTGAAGCCGCCCCTCATCCGCTATGTTGCCGACTTCACCATCGATTCCGCGGGCCTTGACGCCCGAGCCCTGCCCGATGGACGCAACCATAACGAAGTGGAACTGACCGCGGTGGCCTACGACGTGGAAGGAATCCGCGAGAACTATGCAGATGGCGGCTTCGCTGTGGACGGCGCGCCCGGCCAGCACCTGCGTCTGCATCAGGAGATCGATCTGCCGGCAGGCAAAACTTACCTGCGCATCGGTGTGCACGATCTGATGAGCGGGCGTATCGGCACCGTGGAAATTCCGCTCACCGTCTCTACGCGTTAGCGATACAGACGTTGCGCAGCGAGCATATGATGGGGGGACGTTCGCAGATTGCCCGGCAGGAGTGCGGCCATGATCCGCTCCCGTTGTTTCCCCTTGGTGTGCAGTGCGGTCCTGGCGCTGGTTCCCGCCTGGATCGTGCTGGCGCAGTCCGCCGCGACGCTGACGCCGGCCCAGCAACAGAAGTCCGACGAGGGGCCGGCCATTTTCCGTACCAATGCGAACCTCGTCCTCCTCGATGTGGTGGTGACGGACAAAGGGAACGCGGTGCACGGGCTGAAGGCGTCCGATTTCCGCATCGCCGAAGATGGGCGCCAACAGAACATCAGCACGTTTGAGGAACACCGTGCCACCGATGCCGTGGAATCCGCCAGCGTCGAAACGCTGCCGCCGCACACGTACAGCAACGCTCCGCGCTACGCGATCACCAGCGCCGCCAATGTTCTGCTGCTCGATGCGCTGAACACGCCGCTGTCCGATCAGGTGTACGTGCGGCAGCGCATGCTCCAGTACCTCCGCACCATTCCGCCGGGAACGCGGATCGCGGTGTTTACACTCGGCTCAAAGCTGCGCATGGTGGAAGGCTTCACCACCGACTCCAACATCATTGAGAAGGCGCTCGACTCCCGCGCCCACCCGGAGCTTTCGCCCGTCCTCGATCCTCTCTATGACCAGCAGATGGCCCAAATCAGCCTGCTCGCGGACGGCGGCGGCACCTCTGCCCAGGCCGTGTGGGCCATGAATCAGTTCGCCGCGGAAACTGCCGCCTACGAGGTCGACCTGCGCCTGAACATCACCATCGATGCGATGGACCAGCTGGCGCGTTACCTCAGCACGATTCCGGGGCGCAAGAACCTGATCTGGTACACCGGCGCAGTCCCAATCAATATCGGGCCCGATATCTCCCAGGAAGATCCGAGCGCCTCCCTGCGCGATTATGGCTTGCGGTTGTCGAAGCTGGCAGAGCTGATGGCGCTGGCGCGAGTCGCCGTGTATCCGGTCGACGCCCGCGGCCTGCTCAACGTGCCGATGACCGAAGCTGCGAACACCCAGCAGAACCCTGGCATCCTGACCCAGACTCCCGACAACCGCCCAGTCGCCGTGTCCATGCCCACCACCTCCCAGTTGGTGGAGCAGACCGACGCTCAGTTCCTGGTTTCCAATTTCGCCGAGCACTCCACCATGGATCAGATTGCCAACGAGACCGGAGGCAAGGCTTTCTACAACACGAATGCCGTTGGCGAGGCGGTCGTCAAATCCATCGCCAACGGGGCGAATTACTACACCATCGGCTATGTTCCCGCCAACAAGGATTACAACGGCGCCTACCGCAAAATCGAAGTAACGATGCCGGAAGCTCACGCGGAGCTGGAATACCGGCATGGATACTACGCCGACGATCCAGCACAGGCCGCCAAATTGATGCCGGGAAGGCTGTCTCCGCTGATTGCGGCCATGCAGCACGGGGTGCTGCCGCAGTCCCAGGTGTTGTTCCGGGTACGCCTGTTGCCCGCTGGCGATCCGGAACTGAAGGATGAAAAGCTCTCGCCCGACCCGGCTGGCGCTCTGGTAAAGACCCTCAAGCCGCCCCTCCAGCGCTACGTCGCCGACTTCACCATTGACCCGCGCGGGTTCGAGTCCAGGCCATTAGCCGACGGCCGTCTGCATCGCGAAATGGAACTCACCCAGGTGGCCTACGACCCTCAAGGTCTGCGCCTGAACTACACCGATGGAGGATTCGCGGTCGACACCCCGCCATCGCAAAGCGCGCAGCAGGGGATCCGCATGCATCAGGAGATCGACTTGCCGGCAGGCCAGCTTTTTCTGCGTATCGGCGTGCATGACCTGATCAGTGGCCGGATTGGGACGGTGGAAATTCCGTTGCAGGTGGCAAAGCCCTAGAGGTTCCGGCGGACCTCTCCGCCAATCGGTGCTCCTTTTGCAGCCTCGCCACATCTATATTGGTGTTCCTGAACGCTGTCATGCCGATCGCCCTCGATTTCTTCGTTAAATACGGCTACTGGGTCATCTTCCTCTGGGTGCTGACGGAGCAACTCGGGATCCCGATTCCGAGCGCGCCGCTGATGCTCACCGCAGGAACCCTGACGGCGACCCATCGACTCAATCTCCCCTTCGTCCTGCTGTCAGCGCTGACCGCCAGCCTCATTGCGGATACCACCTGGTACATCTTCGGCAAACGGTATGGCTCCGCTGTGGTGCGGCTCATGTGCCGCCTCAGCCTCGAAAGCACGGCCTGCGTTCGCAAAACGGAAGGGGTCTTCACCAGGCGCGGAGCTGCTGCATTGCTGGTGGCTAAGTTCGTTCCCGGTCTCGGCTCCGTGGCTGCTCCCATCGCAGGACAAATTGGTATGGGCTACGGAAAATTCGTGGTGTGCGATGCCGCCGGCGTCGTGCTGTGGTTTCTCACTGTCACCCTGGGCGGCCGCTTCTTCGGCGACGTTCTCAAACAGCATCCCAACGCGCTGTCCTGGGCTGCGCATTTCTTTGGCGCAATCTTCGCCGCGCTCTTTATCGGATTTCTCGTCTGGCGGATGCTCCAGCGCCGCGCCTTTCTGCGCTCGCTGCGCATGTCGCGCATCGAGCCCACCGAGTTGAAGGACCTCATGGACTCAGGCCAGCCGGTGTTCATCGTCGACCTGCGCCATCCGCTCGACTACCTGCCTGATCCGCGCACTTTGCCCGGCGCGCTTAGCCTGACGCCGGACAAGCTGGTTGAGCAGCCCGACCGCATTCCCCGCGATCAGGAGATTGTGCTGTTCTGCACCTGCCCCAGCGAAGCGACCGCCGCCAGAATGGCGCTGCGGCTGCGCGCCATGGGCGTCCAACGCGTGCGCCCCCTGCGCGGCGGTTACGACGAGTGGAAGAAGCTGGGCTATCCGCTGGTCGACATCGCGACGCCGGCGGCCGCCTGACGGTTCAAAGGGTCCGCAGCATTCCGCAGGCGCGCTCGAGATCTTCGTCGCGCTTGGCAAAGCAGAAGCGAATCAGGTTTTCCCCGCGTCTGTCAGAAAAAAAGGCCGTTCCGGCCACTGCCGCAACCCCAGTATTGCGAAGCAGGGTGCGCGCCTTCTCGTGCGCTGTCGCTCCGGGAAGATTCGTAACATTGGCGAGCACATAATAAGCGCCTTGTGGAATCGAAGGCGACAGGCCCACCTCGGCCAGTGCCGCGCACAACATGTCGCGCCTGGCCTGGTATTCCGTCGCCAGACCCGCATAGAACGAGTCGGGCAGCTGCAGCAGGCCAGCCGCCGCACCGTGCTGGAATGGCGAGGGCGCGCAGACGTAAACCAAATCGTGAAAATAGCTGATCGCGCCAAGCCAGCGGCGATCCGCGACCAGATAACCGATGCGCCAGCCGGTAATGCTGAAAGTCTTCGACAATCCCGAAATGGAGATAGTGCGTTCGGCCATGCCTGGCAGCGTAGCCAGGCAGATGTGGCGCGCTCCCTCGAAGACGAAGTATTCGTAAATTTCGTCGGTGATGACGAACAGGTCGTGCTCGATGGCCAGTGCGGCAACCGCCTCCAATTCGGCTCGCGAGAAAACCTTGCCACAAGGGTTCGACGGCGAGTTGAGCACGATGCCCCGCGTGCGCGGAGTGATGGCCGCGCGCAGAACTTCCAGGTCCAGCGCCCAGCCAGGCGCGGCGAGCGGAACTGGGACCGCATTCACACGCTGGGCGCGCAGCGTGTTCAGGTGATAGCCATAAAACGGCTCGAAGAGGATCACCTCGTCGCCTGGATCGAAAAGCGCCAGACACGCGGCCAGGAATCCGCCGGTCGCGCCGGAAGTGACCAGGATTTCCGCGTCGGGATCGACGGTGACGCCATTATGGTGCGCCAGTTTGCCCGCGATGGCTTGTCGCAGCGGCGCAATGCCGTCGAGGCGTGTGTAGATATTCAAACCCTGCCCGATGGCTTCCACGGCGCGTGCGGCCACCGGCGCGGGTACTTCGGTATCGCACACGCCCTGCGCCAGATTCACGCCGCCCACGCGGTCACACTCGACGGTCATGGCCCGAATCTCCGACTGGACCAAGCCCGGCGAAATCTCGCTCAGGCGCAGCTTTTCGGCGACAGCACGCATTCGACACATTTACCACATCTGCAATTCAGATAGCACCTGCGCTGCCACCCGGAGTGCGCGCGCCTCTCAACCGTGCATCGTCGCCAAGTCCTCAAGGACAGATTTATCATCTTGAGCGAAGCGAAGGATCTGCGTTTGAGGTTGACCCCGTAAGGGTCCAGCCCATTCGAAAAAAGGATCAACTACGGGGACGTTAGGCCGTCTTGAGGCCATTCTTCGATTCCTTCACCCGTCGACTGACTAAAACTCGAATTGCTGAACTCCAAACTCTGGACCGTGCACGCCGACGAACACGGCGCGAAGCGTAGCATGGACTCGTTTCCCGTTCCGAATGGATGGGACGGTTCGAAAAAATTCAACCCAGGGGCAAGGATGAAGATCGCGATCATCGGCGGCGGAATCGTTGGATTGGCAACGGCATACCAGCTGCTGAATCGCTTTCCCTCGACCCAACTCACGGTCCTCGAAAAGGAAGCCGGTGCAGGCCGCCATCAAACCGGACACAACAGCGGCGTGCTGCATTGCGGGCTTTCCTACAAGCCGGGTTCATCGAAGGCACGCCTGGCAGTGCAGGGAATTCGCCGGCTGACAAGGTTTTGCGCCGAGCACGGTGTCCGTTATGAGCTTTGCGGAAAGGTGGTTGTCGCCACGGAGCCGCGCGAAATCCTGGAGCTTCGCACTTTGCTGGAACGAGGTACGGCCAACGGACTCACTGGACTACGTTCGCTTAATCCTGAACAAATCCGAGAGTTGGAACCACATGCTGCCGGATTAGCCGGATTGCACGTTCCTGAGGAAGGAATTGTCGACTACGCTGGAGTTACCGAGAGGATGGCCGCCGAGATACTGCGTTTGGGAGGCGACATTCAATTCTCATCCGAGGTAATCGAGTTACGCGACCGCAATGGCTGGCACATTCAGACTTCAGGCGGAGATTTGGATGCTGATTTCCTCATCAACTGTGCCGGATTGCAATGTGACAGGATCAGCCATATGGCGGGTAACCGCGATGCGGCAAAGATCGTGCCGTTTCGCGGAGAATATTACCGATTAAAGGAGGATCGCCAGCACCTTGTCCGCAATTTAATTTATCCCGTGCCGGATCCTGCTTTTCCATTTCTTGGGGTTCATTTTACCAGGATGATACGAGGCGGTGTCGAAGCCGGCCCAAATGCCGTACTGGCCCTTGCGCGGGAGGCCTATCGGCGAACCGATTATTCTCTCCGCGACATGGTCGAGACTTTTACCTACCGTGGTTTCTGGCGATTCCTGATTCGCTATCCGGCGATGTGCTGGCAGGAGGTGAAGAGTTCTGTAAGCAAGGAATTCTTCTGCCGGATGCTGCAGCGCCTGGTACCCGAGATACAGATCGGCGACCTTCTTGAGGGTGGCTCTGGGGTGCGAGCGCAGGCTCTTTCGCCGAGCGGTGAACTCCTGCAGGATTTTTGTATGGTCCGTCAGCCGCGTGCTCTGCACGTTCTCAATGCTCCAAGCCCTGCAGCGACTGCGTGTCTGGCCATCGCGGACGAGGTGATTGATCGAATGAAAGATGCGATCGAGGCGTGAACGTAGCCGTCGATGAAATCAGACGACGATCATTCAAACTAGTGGACGATTTCCCAAAACACCGTGCTGGTATCGGAAGGGTTGTTGGATTTGATCACAAAGGAGGTATTCGGGGTCACAGCTCCCACCGATAAAGTGCCAGGCGTTCCGCTGGCGGACTGCGGTGAGAGCCGCACCATGCTCCAACTCTGAATTTCATGGGTGCTTACCGTGCAGATGCCGCCAGACAACGTGCACGTTCCCGATGCCAACCCGCTGGTGAACTGATTGCCATAGTGGAGTGTGTCCGTATTCCAGACGACGCCGATGCCTGCAAGGGACGCATACTTGCCGAAGACGTTTCCATCGACGCGGGCGCGCTTCGAACCAGTGGCCGCGAAAGCATTGTTGTTGTTGTAGCCAGAGTTACCGGTGACGAGGGCATCGGTCCCGCTCTCGAGGAAACCGTAGTCCGCCACGTTCGCGACTGCATTGTTCGTCAGGTGGGTGGACAGAGCGCCATCGGCAATCCCTTCGTGCATGGTTCGGCCTGATGACACCGACGTATCGCCGAAACCATCGCATGAGTTGCCGTCAATAATCGCTGCCTGGTAATCGCCGGCGAGCTGCATGCAGTAAGACATTTGTGCGGCAGCCGTATTACCTCCGATGATGTTACTATTCAGAATCAGTCCAAAGCCGTAACCCGACGGAACGCTGCCGCCCGCACTAATTCCAGCGTACGTCACGCGGTGGATTGTATTGTGACTTACTGTCAGGAGGTTCAAAGGCGCGCCTGAAATCGCATGAATGCCATTCAGCCCCACAGATGCGCCATCAACAGTGTTGGCTGAGATGGTGTTAAGACGACCGTCGCCGATGAGAATGCCGCTTCCTGCGAAATTGGCAATCGTGTTGCCGCCATAGGTTGAGTCGTAGGACAGAACGGCAGCAATGCCGTCGGGCACGTACAGCCGGTCCTTGATCTTATTTGGGTTTACATCGAGGACCGTGTTAATGCTGTTGTTGTTCACTGTCAGCCGCGTCGAGCCGTTCACGGTTATGCCTGCCATTGGAATGGAGGTGGTTGGCATCATCTGGGCGCAGTTCCACACAACATTGTCGTCGATGTGGCCGTCCATCAGTGACTGAGTGTAGATACAAGATCCTGCCGCATTCGCAATATGGTTGCGGGAAATAGTCGTGCCGACAACGGCATCGACGATGTCGATCCCTGAAGTCGTGTCGTCGGCACCGATCCTGGCCCATGTGAATGTTGGCGAGGCGCCGCCTGATCCGTGAACTCCGGTGACTCGATAACAACCGCCAAAATCGGTGTTGTGCGAAACACCCAGAGCGGAGTTTGCGCAGACCCATTGGCCGATTACATAGGGGATCACGGATCCGCTGGTCATCGTCGTGGTGGCGACGTTTCCTGAAAGAACAGTTGACACCCAGTTTCCCGCTGCTCTGCTGACGTGAGCGTTTCCATAAACATTGATTCCGTACCCTTGCCCAGCCTCAGCACTCGCTGCCGTGTCATTCTTATACGCATTATTCTGATCGACGTAGTTATCCGAAATGATTGAATACTCTGCGTTGTAAATGGCAAGCGCGATTTGTGTATTGTTATCCGTAATTGTGTTGCGAGTGACCTGCAGATCCGTAGTAGTCGACTGACCGAGATTGCCTGCGAAGTAATTGGGATTGGCAACGATTGTGTAGCTCTGGGGGCAGACGATCGGTTGATTGTTCTTGTCCCGGCAGTTTTTAGCAGCGCCAGTGATCGATGGTCCGTTCTTTGCCAGGACGTTGTGGACAATGTGGATGTGCGTGCCTCCCTGGATCCAGATGGCTCCCCCAAGACCAGAAACCAGACCCTGAGACGCACCCTGAATATCCAGATCGTGAATGTAAATGTCTGACGACTGAGAGATGGCGAGAGCGCGGTAAGCTGGCCCTGCGATGGAGAAGTGATCCAGCTCCACCCTGTGATTTGAATTGTTCTCAATGACAAATCCGGAGCCATTCGAGTCCTCAGCGGTAAACACGAAGCCGGAATTGTCGCCGGTTCCATAGATGTGGAGGTTGCCGGCGCAGCCATTAAAGAGGACAGACTGAGCGGTGAGCGCAATTCGCTTGTTGGGTAGCATCACGGACGCGTTTCCACCCAGTGAGCAGATCGTGTTGATGAAGCTTTGCCAGGCTGTGGAATCGGTCGTCGAGCCGTCGCAGGCGAGTCCATAGCCGTGGCACGGGTTGTAGATGGTATCCGGTGGCGCAGGGCTCGAGGCGACAGCTTCGCTTGCCGGGAACTGACCGGAGGGGTCAGGGATCGTTTGGGAGAGGTTGATGGTGGCCGGCGGGGTCGCCAGGGCCCGTGGGATCGCGGCGAAAGCCAAAACGATCGCGAGCGCCAGCAGCACCTTTTTGATCGATGAGCCGCATCCCTTGGTTCGCATGTTCGTCGTTTCGGCGCGGAAAGGAAGGAGAAGAGTCAGTGCTTATCGGGCTTGTGCGGGAATTATAAGGGTAAAGTTGGCCGCGGGGCCTGCCGACCCCGGAATCGCTGAGCCGACAGCCGACTCCAGAGCAACGCTGCTCTTGAGGAAGCGTTCGCTTCAGGCCTGCGCAGGATGTATGCAACCACTTTCAACCTGCGAGCTCTTGTGCATTCGGATCAAAACCGAGGGCGTTGGAATCCAATGCGTCACGTTCTGACGTCGGTATAACGTTTTTGATATCATAGCGATATATGAACACGACGACACAATCGCCGGTTGTAGGGCGCGGTGTTGACGAGGGCCAAAACTGGTTGATATAGTAACGCGGACAAGCCGCGAGTCGTGCGCCTGGTGCAAGAATGCGCATACTTCTCTCGCTCGTGCGGCTTCATCCAGTCCACGAATGCCGTACACCGGAAATCCGCACCACGAGGATATTTGCTTGTCAGCTGGCTACAGCAGCATTCCAATCACTCAGACCTCGGGATTGAGAATCACAGCACCTGCCGATGGAGACCGAACGGGATGGTATGCCGTCTCGACGATGGCTCGGCACGAAAAGCAGGTCGCGAGATTCCTGCAAATACGCGGTATCGAGCATTATTTGCCGCTTTATCGGGTCAGTCGGCGATGGAGAGACGGTTCAAGAGTGATGCTGGATCTCCCGTTGTTTCCCTGCTACCTGTTCGCGAAAATTGATCCTGCCGAGCGTCTTCCCATTCTCCAGGTCCCGAGCGTAATCGGCCTCGTGAACGGGGTTAGAAGGGAGCCGGCACGGCTTCCGGATGAGCTGATGGAATCACTCCGAGACGGGCTGTCAAGCTGCAAGGCCGAGCCATACCCGCTGCTGGTTGTTGGCCAGAGGAGCAGGATCAAATCGGGGGTCCTGTCCGGACTGGAAGGAGTGCTGCTGCGTACCGGCAAAGACTGCAAGGTGGTGCTCACGGTGGACTTGATCATGCGGAGCGTGGTGGTCGAAGTGGCAGCGGAGGATCTTGAGGTTTTACCCGCGGCATCCTGATCTTCGGTTGCCGAAGCAATATGCACGCCATTGTGGGCATTGTGGCGTCTGAAGGAACACCGCAGCCAACTGCGACCGCTATTTGTTTGACAGCCTTCGAAGCGGTCGGCTATCTTGAGTGGGTCATTTCGAAGCGCCCAGACCCCAGACACATCAACCCCGGAAAGCGATCAGTGTACGTCGGTCCGGCGCAAACTGAAAAAGGGAAGCTGTCCTAATCGCAGAGTGTTCCGGGTAGTTCCCTAAAGAAAAAACTCAAACTGTGGAAAACCCTCGATCCAGGCGAGGATGGCGAAGCCCTGTTTGTTTCCGGGCGCCACGTGCCCTGGGTTGCATACCTTGTAAGGGCTCACGTCGCGGGAGTCCCAATGACACAGATTCAGGCAGCAAGTTCCAGGGCGTCGCAGGAGCGGATTCTTGCCACCGCAGCGGGACTCTTCGCGCGCCATGGGTATAACGGCACCAGCACAAGGGAAATCGCTTCTCAGGCAGACGTTAACGAGGTCACGATCTACCGGTATTTTCGCCGAAAGCGAGATCTCTACTGCGCCGCCCTTGAGTCGGAGCTGGCCAAAGTGAAGCTGCGTGGCGATTTGCTTGCGAGAGTGGCGGAAGCCAATGATGGACGGGCCGCGCTGGGCCGTACCTTCGAACTCATCGCCGCTACTTTGGGATATAGTCCGAATCTCGTGCGTCTGGTGCAGTTCAGCACGCTGGAGCTTAGCGAAGATGTAGATGAACTCCTCAGAAAACATCTCCGCGAACTGCTCGAAGTCGTTGCGGACTACCTGCAGCCGTGGGTCGTCCGAGGCGAATTGCAATGCTCCAACGTGAAAGCACTGGTACTGGCGCTTGCCTTTCTGGTTTTCAGTCAACATTCATTCCGCCGAGTCTTCTTCGACGATGTTGCAACGCCGTCGGAAATGCTGAGTGCCTACGCAGATTTGAGTCTTGCGGGGAATCGGTCCTGATGGTAGCCCCGCCTCTTTATTCAGATGAACTATCCATGGCGTGGCAACAGAGGATCGGGAAACCACCCAATTGCACCCGGGCAGTCCCGGTAACCGCGTCACTCGTACAGGAGGCGAAGTGAAAGCGCCTAAATCAGCGTTGCGGTTCGAAACCATGGCGAGAGTCGGTGCAGATCTCGTCATCCTGAACGCCGCGTTATTGGGCGGCTTGGCGACGAGACACATTCTGTTCAGATTGACAGGGTACCCGGAGAACACAATTCTCGGGCCCTTTTTTCATAGCTTCTGGGCTCTCTCGATCATTGGCATTGGTCTCTTTTATGTTGTGGGCTTCTATACCAAAGGACGGGCGTATGCGAGCCGCTACAAGGCGCTGGTGGTGGTGCAGACGACCATTCTCGTCTACATTTTCTTCGGATTTGCGGGTTTCGTGTTACCTTTCGTGGCTCGCGTAGGCAGGCCGGCGCTTTTCTTCTCCTTTAGCTATTCAACGGTGGCACTGGTGTGTGCACGGCTCTGGGCAGTCATCTGGCGACGGGTGATGGCTCTGGAGGGTCACAGCGTCTCGGCTACGGCGTCCGCCAAACCCGAAGGCAACGACACCGTCCTGCTACTTGGGGGTGCTGGCTACATTGGATCCGGACTGGTGCCGCGGCTTCTCAACGCAGGGTACAAGGTTCGCCTTCTCGACGCGTTTCTTTATGGGCGGGAACCGATAGCGCCATGGTCATCGCATCCGAATTTGGAGATTGTGAAAGCAGATTTCCGGCGCATCGACGTCGTGGTCCGCGCGATGCGATCGGTGAATACAGTCATTCACCTTGGCGCGATTGTCGGTGACCCCGCCTGTGCGCTCGATGAGGAACTCACGATCGATACAAACCTGTTGGCGACCCGCATGATCGCAGAGGTGACCAAAGGACAGGGGATCGAGCGGTTCATTTTCGCCAGCACGTGTTCTGTCTACGGGGCCAGCGATCTGTGTCTGGATGAACGATCGGCTCTCAACCCTGTTTCGCTCTACGCGCGAAGCAAAATTGCGTGCGAGAACGTGCTGCTCGGAATGAAAAGTGAAAGCTTCTGTCCGGTAATCCTTCGGTTCGGTACGATCTACGGACTGTCGGGTCGCACGCGGTTTGATCTGGTCGTGAATCTTCTTACTGCGAAGGCCGTTGTCGACGGAGTGATCACGGTATTTGGCGGTGATCAGTGGCGGCCTTTCCTGCATGTCAATGACGCCGCTCTCGCAGTTTATCTGGCTTGCGGAGCACCTCTTCAGGCGTTGCAAGAGACGATCTTCAACGTGGGCTCGAACGATCAGAATTGCACGCTGGGCGAACTTGGACGCCTCATCCAGACCGCAGTTCCCAAAGCGGAGTTGCAGTTCTTCGAAGAGAATGTGGATCGGCGAAATTACCGTGTGAATTTCAGCAGGATACAGAAATCTCTGGGATTCATTCCTGAATGGACCCTCCCTATGGGAATCCAGCAGGTCCTCGTTGCGATTGCAAGTGGACAGGTTATTGACTACAAGGACCCGCGATACAGCAACGTTCGCTTCCTGTCAGAAGAAATCGGCCCGGAATCGCTCCGCTTCAACCAGCAGCGGTGGGTTCATGAAGTGCTGCCTTCCGACTCCGCAGTTCAGGTTCCGATCAGCGCAGCATGATGCTCTGAGCAGGGTCGGCACGGGACGGAATGGCCCGATCGATACTGGACAACGGGTGATCTCAACAGGAGTGCGACAAGCGGGCGGCGCTCGCGCGGATTTCATTGGCCACAGGGCCCAAGAAGCACCACGCAATTTCGATGCAGCGACTCGGCGCCGATCGTTTTAAGGGTTGCAGGGTTGAGTCTGGCTAACCGGCCATTCGAACAGCAGGATTGGGAGGAGTTAAATGCAGTCGGAAAAATCACTGGCGACGACAGAGCTACGGCACCGGCTCCTCCCCGCGGAGCGTCCCGTGGGGAGTGGAGCGCCGCAGGATGAGAAGCTCGACATCGCATGGCTGATCAATATTTTCATTCGCAGGCGCATGATCCTGATTGCCTCCGTGCTGCTGGCTCTGGTGATCGGCGCGGTGTACTGCATGGTAAAAACGCGTCGCTATGAGGCGCAGGGCGAGATCGCTGTACATCCGGAGGGCTCAGGCGCACTGAACCTCGAGGATGAAACGGAGGGAGCACTGGGTGCGATGGGAGGAGACTGGAGCAGCCGGCTGGAGACGCAGGTCCGCGTACTCCGCAGCGGCACGCTCGCAGGCATCGTGATTTCTGATCTGCAACTCGATCAAAAGCCTGAGTTCAATCCGTTTCTGAACAAGACCAAATCTGTTCCCGAATACCTCAAGCAGACCCGGGTGCAGGAGAACTTCGCGAGGGCTTTAACCGTTCAGTCGGTGCCGCGGACGCAGGTAATCCAGATTCGCTTCCGGAACCAGGACCCTGTGCTGGCAGCTGCGGTCGTCAACGATCTGTCCCGCGTCTATCAGGAACACAGCTTCATGACCCGTTACGAGGCCACGCAACAGGCCTCCACGTGGCTTTCAAAGCAGTTGGGCGATCTTAAAGGTACGGTCGAGCAGGAGCAGCAGCGTCTGGCAGCGTACCAGAAGCAGTACGGCATTATCGGCACCGACGAAAACAACAACCTCGTCATGACGCGCCTCGACGAACTGAGCCGACAGCTCACCGAAGCGGAGGCGGATCGCATCACCAAGGAAGCCAAATATCACATCGCGCTCTCCGGTGATCCGGCACTGGTGCAAACGGTTTCGACTGACCCGACGCTGCCCGCACTCCAGCAGGAGCGAGCGAGTCTGCAGAACCAGCTTGCGGACGCGCAGACAACCTACGGTTCCGCCTATCCACGCGTAGTTCAGCTCAAGGCGCAGCTTGCGGAGACCCAGAATTCGATCAAGCATACGGTGGACCAGATCCGCGAGCGATATAAGAACGATTTCGGGGCAGCGCAGAATGAGGAGAACTCCCTGCGGCAATCGCTGGACGAGCAAAAGCAGGCCGCGTACAAGCTTAGCGAGAACTTCAGCCAGTACAACATCCTGAAAGACGACGTGGAGTCAGGGCGGTCGCTGTACGAGGACCTGCTCAGCAAGCTCCAGGAGGCCGGAATCGCTGCCAGTCTGCGTTCGACGAACGTCGAGATCATCGATGCGGCGGTGCGACCGATCAAGCCCGTTGAGCCGGAAATACCGTTCACCATGCTGTTTTCTCTGTTTTGCGGAGTGGTCATCGGTATCGGGCTTGTCTTCCTCTACGATCGGATCGATCAGCGCATCTCCACTACAGAAGAGGTGGAGTGGATATCCCGCCTGCCGCTGTTCGGCGTCATCCCCAGTATGGGCGCGCGGGGGCGGATGCGCGAGCCCGGGGCGGAGTCGGCGGGCTCGCTGGCTCTGATATCCGTGCGGCGACCGCAGGCACAGTTTTCAGAAGCGTTCCGCTCGCTGCGGACCGCCATTTTGCTGGCAACAGCGGGCGCTCCGCCGCGCATCATCGTCATTACCGGATCGATTTCAGGTGAGGGCAAGAGCACCATCAGCGCCAACTGCGCAGCGGTGCTCTCGCACAGCGATCAGCGCATCCTGCTGGTGGATGCGGATATGCGCCGCGGCAAGCTGCACGAAGCACTCGGGGTTGACGCTCGGGTGGGGCTTTCGGAATGTCTCGCCGGAGTCTCAGACTGGCGATTGGCGGTCCGCCGCGTCCCGGATGCTCCGCACCTTGATTTTCTGAGCCGTGGGGCGCGTCCGCCCAGCCCCGCCGATCTGCTGAGCTCCCGGCAAATGGAGCACCTGATTGAGGAATGGTCGCGCGAATACGATCACATCGTCTTCGACACGCCGCCTGCACTGATTGTGACCGATGCGCTCCTGCTCTGCCGGTTCGCCGACGTAGTGATCGCAGTTGCCCGCGATCGATTCAGCAACCGGCACGCGCTGCGCCGCTCTTCCGATCTGATTCTGAAGTCGTCGAAGGGGGTGGTCGGCGTGGTTGTGAACGCCCTGGACTTCACCGGTACCTATTACGGCTACAAGTACGGCTATTACGGGCCGTCGAATTCGTCTAATGAAGCCTACTACGAAGAGGGGACCGCGGCGGAGCACACCAAAGCATGATGTTGGGCAGAGCCAGGGGGCGACCGGGCAAGCTCAGCCGCTTCTACAATAATCTTTTCGTCCTCGCCGGTGGTTCGGTGGCTGGTCAGCTGATACTGCTGGCCGCTGCGCCCATCCTGACCCGCCTTTATACGCCCCGGGACCTCGGTATAGCGGGCGTGTATGTTTCGATTCTTGGTTTTATGTCCGTGGGATGCATGCTGCGCTACGAGATGGCCGTCGCAGCCTCCCGCGATTCCCGGGAAGCGGCATCAGTCACGATGCTGGCCTGCACGCTGGCGCTATGCTCGGCGTTGCTGGCGGCAGGCTTGAGGAGCCTTGCGGTACGGCTTGTGTTGCTGCACATCCGCAGCGATGTTCGTCTGATTGTGCCCTACCTCTACTGGGTCCCGATCGGGATGGCGACGACTTCGATCTATCTTGCCTTTTCCATGTGGGCGGTGCGATTCGAGCAGTTCCGGGCATTGTCGGCGACCAAAGTAAAGCAAGCGGCATGGGCGGTCGTGATCCAGCTCGGAACGCCATTTCTGCATCGCGGACCACTGGGGTTGCTTGCCGGGCAGGTGGCAGGACAGAGCGGCGGTGCAACGGGACTGATCGGGCGGGCGTGGAGAGCGGACAAAGAGGATTTTCGGCGGGTTCGATTGGCCGATATGAAGGCCAGCGCCCGCAAGTTTGTACGCTTCCCTGCGATGTCGTTGCCTGCGGTACTGCTTGAGTCACTTTTCCTCAACGCGCCCCTCGTGGTGCTGACCAGCCTTTACGGCGCAACGCTGGCCGGTTGGGTCACGCTGGCGAACCGAGTGTTCTTCCTGCCAGGGTTGCTGCTCACACGCAACATCGCCCAGGTTGTGCTGGGAGAAATGGCGCAGGTTGCTGCTGCCGATGATCTCCGGGGGATGGAACAGCTGTTTTGGAAGCGTCTTAAGCAACTCTCGCTGTTGGGTGCAGGTGCCTGTTTAGTGGCCGGCGCCGTGGCTCCCGTCCTGATTCCACGGGTCTTCGGAAAGCAGTGGACGAACGCCTGGGTGTGCGCCGAGCTGCTGATGCCGGCGCTTCTTGGCAATCTCGTCGCATCCGTCTTCGGATCGGCGCTCGATGTCCTGCAGCGGCAGGATCTGCACATCATTCGGGAGATGGGCCGCACTATCATCCTGGCGATCGCTATGGGAGCACTTTACATCGCCCGGCCGAAGTGGATCGGCGCCCTGGCGATTGTCGGTGCAATGTCAGGCGTGGCATACCTCTGGTATCTGTGGATCAGCTGGTGGGCCATTCACCGCCAACCGCTGCGGGTGGAGCATCGGCAGCAGGCCGCGCTGGAATCCGAGGCTCCGGCGCAATGATGGAAGATGAGACCCAGAAGAGGCCGACGATGAGCCGGGCCGAGATGCCTATGGAGCGGGATCCACACCAACCTGAATCACTGACGCCCCACCGCTTCGTGAGTCGTCGAGCGGCCTTCGTCCTGGTATCGCTCGGTTTCGCAGCGGCCTTTTGTTGGAACTACATAACATTCCAGGTACCGGCCCTTAGCTGGTTCAACGTCTACTACACGCCAACGCCTCTGTCTGCGTGGATCACGGCCTTCGTGATCTTCCTCCTCCCGGGCGTGTTTGTGCCCACGGAACTGATTCGCCCCTCTTCTTTTGCAGTTCTGCTGCAGTACGCGCTTGTACTGATGCCGGTGTGCTTCGTGCCGATGTTTCGCCAGGAGATGCCGCTTCAGCACTGTATCCTGCTGGCAGCCAGCTTCGCCGTCGCGATTCTGATCCTGCTTGCAATGAACCGGGCGCCTCGCAAGGTGCTACCCATTACTCGCTTGCGAGGAGATGTCGGGTGGACACTGTTTGCGGCCCTTTATCTCGGATTCAACGCAGTTGTTGCCCTCACGGGACCGCGCTGGCAGGTCGTGAACTTTCTCGATGTGTACGATGTCGTGCGGGAACAGGGTTTGGCTTACCAAAACAATCTATATGCATATGCATATATGAACCTGGCGTGGACGATGAACCCCTTTCTGATCGCGACTGCTTTAGCCCGGAGGAACTACTGGCTTGCCGTGATCGCGTCTTTCATGGAAGTGTACCTCTATGGCTATGGCGGATACAAATCAATGGTATTCGTGCCATTCCTGGTGATAGGGAGTTATATCCTTGTCAAGCGCTTCCGTCAGCCGGCAACCAAGGCGATGCTGGCATTCCTGGTGCTTATTGTTATCACCACGAGCGCGTACGTGCGCAATCCGTTTTCGCCACTGACCATTGCAGTAAACAGCCTTTATGATATGCGGACCATTGGCATGGCCGGCCAGAATGCGGCGGGCTTTGATTACTTTGCTTATAACTACGGCTTCACCTATTGGAGTCACATCAAGGTTGTTAATAAGTTTGTTCATTATAATTTCAAGCAGGACGTTGGGAATGAAGTTGGACTTATGGAATTGGGAATAAGTACTCAGGCCAATACCGGATTTCTTGCAACGGACGGTGTCGCAGCCCTTGGCCTCGCAGGGGTCATTCTCATTTCTTTCGTGGTGGGCGGATATTTCTGGCTTGTGGATTGCGCCGCTTCCGGGCACGACAGCGCCTTCGCCGTTGCCGCCTTCTCTGTGCCGGCATTCGTTCTGGTGAATGGAGGATTCTTCACAAGCCTGCTTAGCGCGGGCACCTTGCTTACTGTTCTTTTCCTGCAGTTCATGCCCCTCGTTCCCGTGAACGAGCGCCACTCCGTGGAGGATCGCGCTGGGGACGCTGCTCCTGCTGTAGCCTGGCGTTTCGAATGAGTATGTATCGTATATCCGGAGCAGCCGGCCGGGTTGCCGTCGATTGGTCCGAAGGCTATGCAGAGCAGCCGTCTTCACGGATTGCATCGCCCGCGGACCTGCGCGTGGCCATGTCACTCCTGGTGCTTACGGTATAGTCCGGCCATGGAATATCAACGGCTAATGAGGCTCGGCCGCAAGCCGCCTTTTTCATGGTTTTCCGATGCAGCCAAAACCCTCCTCGCCCTCCAGCACTATGTTCAGGCCTACTCCGTCACGCAGCGCACCAACCTCGAGAAGCGGGATTACCTCGGTTGGTGGCAGAAGGCAACTGGCTGCCGGCTCTTTGTAGAGACAGGAACCTACGCCGGCCTGACCACGGCGTACATGGCGAACCTGTGCGATCACTGCTACACGGTAGAGCTGGATCCGGCTCTGCATCGGCAAGCCCAGGAGCGATTGGCAGATCGAAAAAACATTACTCTCTATCTCGGCGACAGCGCGCAATGGCTGCCGGCGATTCTTGAGCGGATTTCTGAGCCCGCGCTGTTTTGGCTGGACGCCCACAGCAGTGGCGGTGCAACAGCACGGGGAACCGAGGACACGCCCTTCGCCCGCGAACTGGACATGATTCTTGCCCATCCCATCAAGAATCACGTGCTGCTCATTGACGACGCACGCTGCTACTGCGGTGTCTTCTCGTACCCCTCGATCAGAAGACTGCAAAAACTTGTGGAACAGAAGAGTTCCTATGCCATGCACATCAACAACGACATCATCGTGATTCATCCGTGGGAGTACTGACGGGTCGCCGCCGATGATGACAAAAATGTATTCAGAGATGGTAAACCGGGAGACGGGGCAGACGTCGCTGCTCAATCAGCCGAATGGCGTTCGCACGAGTATGCGCAGCGCACTCGGCGAAAGTGGGTCGGCCGTTGCCGACAGAGCGGGAGTTTCTGCGGTGTCTCCGGCCTCGCGAGCTGCCGCAGCCTCTGGTTCCCGAGTTGCCATCGTTACATCTCTGCATCGCGATTTCGATATACGTATCTGGCGGCACGCGCGCCTGACCAGTACATTCGCGGAGACGCATTTGATCTGCGGCTGGGCCGTAGCAAGCGGGACTGTACTTGATGGGGTTACGCTGCATACGTTTCGGCACTCGTATTCGCGGCTGACTCGAATCACTAATCTGGCGGGAGTCGTGGCACGGCTCTTGCCTTTGCTGCGTCGGGTCGATGTTATCCACTTTCATGACCTCGATCTGCTGCCAGTGATGATTCCGCTGTCTATTGTTCGCCCAGTAATCTACGATGTGCACGAGAATTATGCCGAAGAGATGCTGGTCCGGACATGGGTGCCAAGCCGGCTGCGGCGGCTGTTATTTCATCTTGTACACGCATTGCATGTCGTTGCGTCGCGAACGATAGGCAATATTGTCTGCGTGGTTCCCGACCAAAAGCAGGAATTTCGCCACGCCAAACGGCTGGTACTGATTGAGAATTTTGCCAGTTCCGCTCGCGCGCTGGAATGGAAAGACAACTATCTGGAGCGTCAACCGGCCGTCATCTCCACAGCCGCGCAATATCCCGCGAACGGCACGTGGGTGTTACTGGATATAGCGCAGCATTTACAAGCCAGGGCACCGCAGCTGGAGATCCTTGCGATCGATCATTTTGAGACACAGAAACTTCGCAGCGAAGTGCTTCGCAGTGTGGAGCAGCGTGGTATCAGGAACATCCGTTTCCTGCCCAGGGTCGAGGCGCAGCGGGTCATGGAGTACCTTAACCAAGCTACTGTTGGCCTGATTTCTCCCCTGAACCTGATTAAGAACGCGAAAGGCCTGCCAACGAAGCTCTTCGAATATATGGCTGCCGGGATTCCCTGCGTGGCAGGTGACTTCCCGCATGTCGCGAAGGTAGTGAATGATTCCGGCTGCGGAATTCTGGTCGCCCCCGAGGATGTGAGTGCTTTCGTCGACGGCATTCTGTGGCTGACCAATCATCCTGCTGAGGCCCACAGCATGGGAATGGCGGGCCGCGCAGCGTTCCTTGAACGATATAACTGGGAAATCCACGGTCCAAAGCTGCGCAGGCTCTATCTGGAAGTGGCGGGAAGGCCCGCGGATAGCTATTGAGCCGAATCAAACTCCGGCAGTGGTCAACTTAATAAGTTCGTTCCCCTAACGTGTCATATTTTAGCCCGCTGCGGCGATGTTGCCGATGTAGTCATGACGGGCACAGAAAAAACCGCCGAGCAGGGTATCGCGCAGGTAGCGGCGGGAGGGTCACACAAGAAATGTGCGGTATCGCAGGAGTTATTTCGAGGAAGCCCCCGTTTGCCGACTGCGCGACGATTCGTTCCATGACTGACGTCGTAGCTTATCGCGGGCCGGACGGGAAGGGCCACCTGGTTGACGGACCCGTGGCTCTGGGACACAGGAGACTCGCGATTTTGGATCTCAGCGAGGCCGGGCGCCAGCCCATGCACTCGCCCGATGGCAATGCCAGCCTTGTCTTTAACGGTGAAATTTACAACTATCTCGAACTTCGCGAGGAATTGCGCTCCAGAGGCCACCGGTTCGTCTCCGACACCGATACCGAAGTTATCCTGGCGGCGTATTCCGAGTGGGGAGAAAAGTGCGTGTCCCGCTTCAATGGGATGTGGGCGTTCGCGCTTTACGACCGGCGGCTTCGCCGCATTTTCTGCTCGCGAGACCGCTTCGGGATCAAGCCATTTTTTTATGCCGGAACCGACCAGGCTTTCGTCTTCGGGTCGGAGATCAAGCAGCTGCTGCCGTTCCTGCCTGCTCGGCGTGTACCCCGCGAGGTGCTGCTGAGCTTTCTGGTCACGGGGCTGACTGGCTACTCCGAGGAGACGTTCTTCGAGGGTGTCTTCTCGCTGCCGGGCGGCCATAACCTGATATTGGACCTGCAAACCGGCGCGTTTACGACAGCCCGATTTTATGAACTTCATCCGGCCGAAGTTGAGGGCACTGAGGATGAGCTCGCGGATCAGTTCCGCCAGCTTCTGACGGACGCCATACGGCTGCGCCTGCGCTCCGACGTACCGGTGGGAACCTGCCTCAGCGGAGGGCTGGACAGTTCGACGATTGCCACGATCGCCGCGCGCGAGTACGTAGAGAAGGCCGGCCGTCCTTTCACCGCGGTCACGGCCGGAAGCATCGATCCGGAGTACGACGAGACCGAGTTCGCACGGCAGGTAGTGGAAGCGGGAAAGATGGCATGGCATCTGACCCGTCCCGAGACCAAAACGTTTCTGGACGAGTTGCCGGAGCTGGTGTTCCATCAGGATGAGCCTTTCGGAGGGCTGTCCGTGATGATGAGCTATCAGGTGATGAAGATCGCCCGCGAGGCTGGTTTGCCAGTGCTGCTGGACGGCCAGGGCGCAGACGAGGTGTTGTTCGGCTATCCGATGCAAATGGGCGCGCTGATCATCAATGCGCTGCGGAGGCGGGGTCCCGCTGCGGCCCTGGCGACCTTTTTCCAGCTGGGGCGCCAGGATCCGGAGCGCTCCGCGCGATTCCGCCTGCTATCCAGCGCAGCGTTCCTCGCGCCGCGGCAGCGGTTCCGATATTATTTCCGGCATTATTCCGCGCTCCGAGAGAAGCCGGAATGCGCGCCCGCCTTCCTGGCCTGGGCCAGTTCCGTGGGCGATCTGGCCGCTTACCAAAAGACGGAAATCACATCGACGGTATTGCCCGCGCTGCTGCGTTTCGAGGATCGCAATTCCATGGCTTCGTCAATCGAAACCCGGCTACCTTTCCTGGACTACCGGCTGGTCGAGTTCGGGATGGGTCTGAAAGCCTCGCTCAAGATTCGCGACGGCTGGTCGAAATACATCCTGCGCAAAACGGCCGCGCAAGTGCTGCCTGGATCGATAGCATGGCGGCCGAGCAAGATTGGGTTCGCGGCTCCCGTTTCCGTCTTACAGAAGGGCCTGCTAGCCTCCAGTCGCGACGCGGTGCGGGAATGTCCCGTATTGCGAGACATTGTCGATATGGGTAAATACCTTCAGCTGGAGCGTTCTCAACCGGAGAAGGCGTGGCGCTACTGCAGCGTAGCTTTGTGGTCGCGGACGTTCGCGGTGAGGGACATCGCGTGAGCCGCACGTTAGCAGATACCGGAGAGGGTGGTCAGAGGTGAACAATATGGCAAGATCGCGGGTGGTCATGGTTGTGCTGGCGCTGGCAACCGGCCTGGCCGCGAATGCTCAGGACCAACCGGTTGAACACAAACAGCAGACCAGGCAGAATCAGCGGATGTTTTACCAGCGCGTGTTCCGGAACGACCAGGAGACGATGCTGGAGGATCCTGCGATCACAAATCAGTTGAGCGACGAACAGATATTGCCCGATTCGAACGAGCAGAATGTCGAATCTCGAGTTCTGACGCTGAACGATCTGCAGCAGCCGCGGTTTGTGCCCGCTCCGGTAGGGAGTGAGGGCATGGAGTTCGTTCCGGGAAAGGGTTACGTCGCCGGCCGCACGGAACAGGCCACGGAGCCGGGCATGAGCGTTCTCGCTCCCACACTGGGTTTCCAGGTGACCGGCGGACTGACGGGGGCCGAGAATTCCCCGAATGCCGAACCATTTCCGACGGAGGTAAATGCTGGCGAAAGTGGTCCGGACTTTGTCCAGTCGAGGGCTGTCGTGGATCCCTACGCCCAGCCTCCCGATCCACTCCTCAGCCTCCAGCCCTTCCAGGTGGGGATGTCAGCGACCGGGATCAGCTCGGCTCTGGAGCGTCGGCCTACTGTGGTTCTGCCTGCTCCGCAACCGTCGCCATGGCAGGACGAGCTGACCGAGCCATCAAACGAGCTCACCGAGTTGTCGAACAGGAGCAACACTAGCGAACCGTCGGCAAAAATTGCCCGCTCGCGACGTTCCGGTCCAGAATGGGGCACCAGAACCACCTGCAAGTTCAGGGGCAATTTGGCAACCATCCACGACCCTGTCCAACTGGAAAAGCTCAAGCGCGAGGGATGTTTAGCCGGGCAGGCTTGGCGTCGCAGCCGTAGGCCGGAGCAAGGTCGATACTGAAAGCGATCGGCTTCCGGTTTCCTGGTTATCGAATACGTCGCGCTGTCGATGCGCCGTACACAGCAAAATGATCGACTGTTCGAAAACACGAGCCCTGATCCTCGCCCCTCATACGGACGATGCAGAACTGGGCTGCGGCGGCACGATCGCTAAGCTTCGCGCCGGCGGCGCCGAGGTGTATGTAGCAGCTTTCTCGATTGCGGAAGACTCTGTTCCTCCCGATGCTCCGAAGACGATCCTGAGAGATGAGTTTCTTAGCTCCATGGATTCCATGGGTATCGACGAGACTCACAGGATCGTTCTCGGCTACCGCGTTCGCAGGTTTCCGGACGCGCGCCAGGAAATTCTCGAGGATATGGTCCGGCTGAAACACTCGATTGCCCCGACGCTGGTCTTCCTGCCCGCTTCTACGGATGTCCATCAGGATCACTTTACGGTACACAGTGAGGGCGTTCGCGCCTTTAAAGAGGGCAGCATCTGGGCATATGAGCTTCCGTGGAACCAAACGGCGTTCGCTGCCGAGATTTTCGTCACCCTGACCCGGGAGCATCTGGATTCGAAGTGGAACGCTCTGCTTCGTTATCGCTCCCAGGTGCAGCTGGCGCGCCCCTACTTCAGCCGCGAGTTCATTGATGGACTGGCGAGAGTGCGCGGGGTGCAGTCCCGAGTGGATTATGCCGAGGCCTTCGAGCTGGTGAGGTTCCGATGGTGACCCCATCCTCCACCCTGAACATTCTGGTCACCGGAGCCGGAGCTCCGGGAATCCGTGGCACGCTGTATGCGCTGCGCAGGAATCCGGACTCCCGGCCCGTCCGCATTATTGGTGTCGATCTGCAGCGGGATCCTGTGGGTCGGTGGATGGTGGATGCCTTTGAACCAATCACAAGCCCTGAGTCGGCAGACTACATCGACCAACTAGCGGCGATCTGTCGCAGACACGGCGTTGACCTGGTGGTTCCGCAGACAACCCGGGAAATCGAAGTTCTGAGCAGACATCGCGACGAGTTGCGCGAGGCGGGCATTCCCGTCATGGTTTCGTCTCGCGGGGTCATCGATAAGGCCAACAACAAATGGCGCCTATGCAGCGAATTCGAACGCTTAGGTCTTCCTGCACCGGCGACGGTGCTGGCGCGCGATCAGGAAGAACTGCTGGAGGCGTGCGAAGGTCTCGGCTATCCGAAGTCCCCGGTCGTCGTCAAGCCGCCGGTATCCAACGGCATGCGTGGCGTCCGGATTCTGCGCGAATCAGCATGGGACGTGGCGCGATTCCTGACCGAAAAGCCATCCGGACTCGATCTTTCTCTCGACCAGCTGATCGCCGTCCTTCAGCGCGGGGAATGGCCGGAGCTGTTGGTTTCAGAGTTTCTCCCGGGATGTGAGTTCACGGTAGATGCCTTCCGCGGGAGCCGCTTTGAAATCGCTATTCCCCGCCGCCGCGCAGTCATCCGCTCCGGCATCACTTTTCGCGCTGAGACCGTAATCCGCGAAGATCTTATGGACTGGTCGATTCGGGCTGCGCGCGCTCTAAACCTCGAGTACGCCTTTGGCTTTCAGTTCAAAGAGGATGCGAACGGCGTGCCCAGGCTGCTGGAGTGCAATCCCCGTGTGCAAGGCACCATGGTGGCGAGCTGCTTCGCCGGCGCCAACATCATTTGGTTCGGGGTTCGCGAGCTGTTGGGCGATCCGGTTATCGGACTTACTGGCCCACTCGAGGAAATTTCCTTCGTTCGCTATTGGGGCGGCCTTGGAATTCAAAGGGACCTTTGTGTCGACATCTGATCCGTTTACCGGGCGCTACTTGTTTCACTTACACACCAGCCGGACCGACGGCAAGTTGCTGACGCGAGAGCACTTCGATTTTGCGCGTACTCATTCGCTGGAGCGTTTGATTTTTCTGGAGCACGTCCGCCGCATTTCGACCTATGATGTCCGCGAGTTTGCGGCAGAGATCCGATGCTGTGACATGGAATTCGGGATTCCCGCGCTGGTCGGATTCGAGGCTAAGATCCTTCCCGATGGGGCCCTCGATATTGGCCCCGATGCCCTGGATCTTGCGGAAGTCGTCGGCATGGCAGAGCACGGGTTCCGCGAATCGGTTGATATTCTGGCCTCCGCTATGATGCGCGCCATCGGGGATTTCCGGGCGGCCTGGCCGGGAAAGCACCTCGTGTGGGTTCACCCGGGTCTGTACTTCCAAAAAGCCGGCATCGCGCCGGCCAGTCACGAAGCTTTCGCCAAGATCCTGCAGTTCGCTATCGACGCTGGCGTTCGGATCGAGGACAACACACGTTACGGGCTGCCTGGAGCGCCGGTCATGGCCCTTGTTCCTGAGCACCTGCGCGTCCGCGGCGGCGATTGTCATACTGCCCAGGATCTGGAAAAGTGGCTCGCACAGGTACAGTCAGGATGAGCAGAAGCGCGAATTTTCGCGACAGCCGCCAGTCTGAGACCCGTTCAGCGCTCCGCCTGGGTGAATCTGTGGGACAAGGACTGCGCGTAGCTGTCGTGAGCGCGGTGTTTCCTCCGGAGTTTACCTACTCCGCGCGAACCAGCGGCAACATCGCGGAGCAGATGGCTGCCGACGGGCAGGCTGTCACTGTCTACGCGTCGTTTCCGAGCAAGCCTGCGGGCCGGCTGTTTCCGGGTGTGCGCCGGAAACTCTATTCGACAACGAGCGAGCGGGGTTACAAGTTGATCCGCTGTTTCTCGTTCCTGGCGCCGGAGTCGAAAATTCTAACCCGTTTTGTGGAAAACATTTCTTTCGGCTTCACCTCGGCCGTCCGCCTTCTGCTGGACAGGAAGCCCGATGTGATCTACTCGAATACCTGGCCGATTTTTGCTACCGCCATGGTGGCAGCGGTGGCCAGGCTGCGGCGGGTTCCGCTCGTGATCTCGGTACAGGATGTCTATCCCGAGTGTCTTTCCATTCAGGGGCGCATTTCCGGAAGAAGCCTCGCAGCACGCGTGCTGCGCCGAATTGACCGCTGGAACGCCCACGCCGCTGAGGAACTCATTGTGTTATCGGATCGCTTTCGCGAGGTATACCAACACAGTCGCGATATCCCTGCTTCGCGCCTGCACGTGATTCAAAACTGGGGCGAACGCGGCAGCATTGTCAGTGACGAAGCTGCATGCCGCGCCTGGCGCCGCAGCAAAGAAATTCCGGAAAACGCCTTTGTGCTGGGCTATGCCGGCAACATCGGACCGGCAGCGGGTGTCGAGGGTCTGGTCGAGGCGTTCGCTCGGGTTCAGGGCCGGGAAGATCTGTACCTGCTGATCGCCGGTTCCGGCGCCCGCCTGGAATCGGCCCAGGCGATGGCCCGCGGGCTGGGTTGCGGGCGGATTATTTTTCACACGCCCTGGCGGGAGGAAGAGACATCGCACGTGTTGGGCAGTGCCGACGTTCTGCTGCTTCCGACCATCGGGACGCAATCGCTGGTTTCAGTGCCGTCGAAGATCATCTCCTGCTTTCTGGCGTCGCGCCCTGTGATCGCCAGTGTTTTGCCGCAGTCGGAGACAGCACTGATCGTGCGCGAAGCGTCGGCTGGTTGGGTGGTCGACCCCGATGACGCTGTGGCCCTGGCGGATGCGTTCCGCCGCGCTGCCGAAATGGATCGCGAGGATCTGAAGAGGATGGGAGAGCGGGCTCGGGCGTATGCAGCGCAGCATCTCTCGCGGGAATCGAATCTGCCCCGTGTGCTTCATCTGCTGTATCTGGCGGCGCGGGCAGGTCGGCCAGCGCCCGCCGGCGTCGAGGAATATCAATAATAAGGTTGGAGCGCATCTTGGAGACGAAAAAACTGGAAGCGTTATCGGTGCCCTATCATGTTGCAGCCGTAGGAGAAGAGGAGGCATCCGCGGCGGCAGAGGTCATCCGCTCCGGTTGGCTGACGACCGGCCCGCGGACCATGGAATTCGAGAAGAAGTTTGCTGAGTATGTCGGGGCAAAGCATGCAGTTTCCGTTTCCTCCTGCACGGCCGCCCTGCACCTGGCTTATGACGCGATCGGCCTGAAAGCCGGTGACGAGGTACTGGTTCCGGCTGTGACGTTTACTGCGACTGCGGAGACCGTGGTGTACCTCGGCGCTACTCCTGTCATTGTCGATGTGGATCCATTGACGCTGAATCTGTCGGTTGCCGATGCCGCCCGGAAGGTCACGTCCCGCACGCGGGCGATTGTGCCGGTGCACTACGCCGGGCAGCCCTGCGATATGGCGGAGATCCAGGAACTGGCCGGCAAACATGGCCTTGCAGTAATTGAGGACGCTGCTCACTCCCTGCCAGCTTCCTATCGTGGCACGCCGGTGGGCACCATCAGCAGCATCACCTGCTTCAGCTTCTACGCCACCAAGACACTGGCGATCGGCGAAGGTGGAATGGTGACAACCCCCGACGACGAGATTGCGGCGCGCATCAGGATGATGCGGCTGCATGGCATCGGGCGCGATTCCTGGAAGCGCTATACAGCCGAGGGTTCATGGTATTACGAGGTTCTCGACGCCGGATACAAATACAACATGACCGACGTACAGTCGGCCATTGGGCTGGTGCAGCTGGGGAAATGTGATGCGCTGCGTCAGATGCGAGCCGCGATCGCCACCAGCTACGACGCGGGTCTGGGAAGTCAACCCTGGTTCCAGATCCCCACCAGTCTGCCGGATCGCGAATCGGGCCTGCACCTCTATCCCCTCCGCCTTCATGTCGACGCGCTGCGCATCGACCGGGGCGAATTCATCCGGCAACTGAAAGAGCGTGGAATCGGCACCAGCGTGCACTTCATCCCACTTCACCTGCACCCCTTCTATCGGGATCGGTACGGCTATAAGCCTGAGGACCTGCCCGTGGCGACCCGGGAGTACGAGCGCTATCTGTCGCTGCCGTTCTTTCCGACGATGTCGCCGGAACAGATAGACTATGTGATCGAGAGTGCCATTGATATCGCCCGCAGCAACACAAAGTGAGAGCCTCATGCTCAAGCGAGCTCTGGACCTGGTTTTGTGTGTGATGGCTCTGCCGCTGGTAATTCCTGTGCTGGTGGTGTGCGCCATCGCTGTTCGGCTCACCTCCCGCGGACCCGTGCTGTTCCGGCAAAAGCGCCTGGCAAAGGACCGGGGCACGTTCGAGATGCTGAAATTCCGCAGCATGTATGTGAATGCTCCCGATCTGAGGAACCCCGACGGATCGACCTGGAATGGCGCGGACGATCTCCGGGTCACGAGGGCAGGGAAGTGGCTGCGGCGCACCAGCCTCGACGAGCTGCCCCAGATCTTCAATATCCTCAAAGGGGAGATGAGCGTGGTCGGCCCGCGGCCCGATGTGCCGGATGCGCTGCGCCATTATCGTCCACAGGATCATGCGCGACTCGCCGTGAAGCCGGGCGTCACCGGTTGGGCGCAGGTGCATGGAAGGAACTCGCTCAGCTGGGCACTCCGCCGCGACTACGACCTGGAATACGTGGCGATGGCGTCCCTCTGGCTCGATATCAGGATCATCCTCCGGACCGTCCCCCTGGTGCTGTTCGGCAAAGGCATTTTCGTTGGAGAAGGACCCCATGTCGAACTGGAAAACTCCCGCGAGCCCCATGCGAGCCGGCCGGCGGAAGCGAGCGAGGGGCGATGAAGAGGCTCGTTATTCTCGGCTCCACGGGTCCTGAAATTGTGAAACTGCTGGATGCGCTGAAGAGCCGGAACCGGGCAGATTTCGAAGTGATGGGCTTTCTGGATGACAATCCCGATCGACACGCCGCTCAATTCATGGGGTATTCCGTGCTCGGCGGCAGCAACCTTCTGCAAAGCCAATTCACCGACGCGCTCGTGATCAACAATGTCGCAAAAACAACGGCACTCCGTCACAAGGTGTGGAAGCGGCTCGAAGGGATGGGTGCACAGTTCTATACGGCAATTCATCCAGACGTCGATGTGAACTACACCACAATCGGATCGGGAGCAATTGTCCAGGAAGGCGTCGTGATGGGGCCGGAAGTGCTCGTGGGGCAACATTGCATCGTGTGCTTCGGGTCTATCATCGCCCACGAAAGTTCGGTGGGTGACTGCTGCTTCCTCTCGCCCGGAACCATCATCAACGGGCGCGTGAACGTGCGGAAGGGCGCATTTGTGGGCGCGGGGGCAGTCTTGCTGCCGAATGTCACGATTGGCGAATGGAGCCTGGTGGGTGCGGGTTCCGTGGTAACGGAAGATGTGCCTCCCCACTGCACGGTATTTGGATCACCGGCGCGGGTGATCGCGGACCGCAGGCCGAAGGCGCCGGAAGGATCGCCCGCATAAAGAAATGGAGCCAGAAATGTCCTTCCATATTGCCGTAGTCGGGAGTGGATACTGGGGCCGGCACCTGGTCCGGAACTTCCACCAACTCGAAGCCCTGCACACCGTGTGCGACGAGAATCCGCTGGTGGAGGCGGAAATCGCGGAGGAGTATCCGCAGGTGGTTTTTCGCCGGGACTATACCGATGTACTGGCCGATCGTGCAGTCGACGCCGTGGTGCTGGCGACGCCCGCGGGTCTACATTTCGAGATGGCCCGGCGCGCCCTTGATGCCGGCAAGGACGTCTATGTCGAGAAGCCGCTGGCGCTGAGTGTCGAAGACGGGCAGACCCTCATCGACCTGGCCGTGCGCGGGCAGCGCATCCTGATGGTCGGGCACATCCTCCGGTATCATCCGGCCGTCCGCAAGCTGAAGGATCTGATCACCGCCGGGAGCCTGGGCCGGATTAACTATATCTATTCCAACCGCCTTAACATGGGCAAGATTCGCACTGAAGAGAATATTCTGTGGAGCTTTGCTCCTCATGACATCAGCGTAGTGCTTGGATTGCTCGGCGAGGAGCCCGTCTCGGTCACCTGTGAAGGCGGACATTATCTTAGCAACAGCGTGGCCGATGTCACCCTGAGTCAGATGACGTTCGGCAGCGGAGTCCGCGCCCACATCTTCGTCAGCTGGTTGCATCCTTTCAAGGAGCAGCGTCTGGTGGTAGTGGGTTCCGAGAAGATGGCGGTCTTTGACGATACCGCCGCCGAGAAGTTGGTGCTGTATCCGCATCGCGTCGAATGGAAAGACCGGGTGCCGAACGCGGTCAAGGCCGATGCCGAGCCGGTGCCACTCGAATCCACCGAGCCGCTGCGCAATGAGTGCCAGCATTTTCTCGACTGCCTTACCTCGCGCCGCGCGCCGCTGACGGACGGGCGGGAAGGGCTGCGCGTACTGCGCGTGCTGAGCGCTTGCCAGCAGGCGCTCGAGTCCCAGCGCACGGTGGCGATGAGCGGAACTCCGGCGAAGCCTGCGCGCCCCTGGTTTGTGCACCCGACCGCCATAGTCGATGAGCCGAGCGAGATTGGCGCAGGCACGAAGATCTGGCACTTCTCGCATATTCTGCCCCGCGTCAAAATCGGCGAGAAATGCATATTCGGCCAGAATACCCAGGTTGGCGAGGGAGTGCGCATCGGCAACAACGTGAAGGTACAGAACAATGTTTCCATCTACACCGGCACGGAGATCGAAGACGATGTCTTCCTCGGCCCGTCGTGTGTTCTGACCAACGTCACGAACCCGCGCTCGCAGGTCAACCGTCACTCGCTCTATGAAAAGACGATCCTGCGGCGTGGGGCAACCGTCGGCGCCAACGCCACCATCGTGTGCGGCATTGAGTTGGGTCGCTACTGCTTCATCGCCGCCGGTGCAGTGGTCGCGAAGAATGTGCCCGACTATGCACTCATGGTCGGCAACCCCGCCCGGCAGGCGGGCTGGATGAGTCGCCACGGGCAGCGCCTGAACGATCCCGACTCGTCTGGCGTGATGATCTGCGCCGAAAGCGGCTACCGCTACCGCGAAGTCGAGCCAGGAGTCCTTCGGTGTATCGATCTCGACGAAAATGCCCCGCTTCCGAAAAAACTGACGATCGGTGTGAAGACGTACGATGAATTGAAGCGTCATCCTCTGGAGGCAGAAGCAGTGCGATGAAGGTTCCTCTCCTGGATTTGAAAGCGCAGTACAGCACCATCCGCGACGAGGTAATGGCGGCGGTCGGCGCCGTTCTCGAATCACAGCAATGTATTGGTGGTCCGAAAATCACGGAACTGGAAAGGGAAGTTGCCGCGCTGAGTGATTGCACGTTTGCGGTGGGCGTTTCGAGTGGCACCGATGCGCTGCTTTGCAGCCTCATGGCCCTGAACATCGGCGTGGGTGACGAGGTAATCACCACCCCATTCACGTTCTTCGCCACCGCCGGCAGCATTGCGCGAGTGGGAGCAACACCGGTCTTCGTGGATATCGATTCCCGCACCTATAACATCGATCCGGAGCTGATCCGGCCGGCAATCACGCCGCGCACCAAAGCCATCATGCCGGTTCATCTCTTCGGCCAGGTCTGTGACATGGATCCGATTCTGGCCATCGCCGCCGAGTACAACCTGTCCGTCATCGAGGATGCCGCCCAGTCCATCAGTGCCACCTATAAGGAGCGTAAGGCCGGGAGCATGGGCAAATGCGGATGCTTCAGCTTCTTTCCCAGCAAAAACCTGGGCGCGGCCGGAGACGGCGGCATGATTGTCACCAACGATGCAAACCTTTATGATCGTATGGTTCTGCTGCGCTCCCACGGAGCGCGGCCGAAATACCACCATGCTGTGATCGGCGGCAATTTTCGGCTCGATCCCATCCAGGCGGCGATCCTGCTGGTGAAGCTTCCGCACCTCAATGCGTGGAGCGAAGGACGGCGGCGTAACGCGGCTTATTACAACCAGCGCTTTGCGGACTCTCCCGTTCAGACGCCTTACGTTTTGGCGGAATGCGTGTCCATCTACAATCAGTACAGCGTTCGGGTAAGGGAGCGGGATGTGCTAGCCGAACACATGAAGCAGCAGGGCGTGCAGACAGAAATCTACTATCCTCTTCCGTTACATCGGCAACAGTGCTTCGCATATCTCGGATATCGGGAAGGCAGCCTGCAGCACGCGGAGGCTGTGGCGCGCGAAGTGCTGGCTCTGCCATGTTACCCTGAGTTGACGCCCCAGATGCAAAGCTACGTCGCAGACACGGTCCTGAACGGGGTCGCGATGTTACAAACGGTTTGAAACCCGGACTGGGACCCGGATCAGCTCTGCTCTACACGGTGCGCTTGTTCCGCGGCTGGCCCGATCGTATGAGTCGCGCGAAAGCAGACGCTCCCGATGATTCGCAGGAAAGTAGCAGTATTCGCAAGCCCTGCGATTCCCTACAAATAAAACTTCTTTCGCTCCAGGATGGATGGAGCAGGGATATGAGGCACGCAATGAATTGGAAATGGCCCGTTGTGGCGTATCTGCTGATCACCTGCGCTTGCTATGCGCAGCCGGCGGCACCTGCGGCGTCCAGAATGCAACCGGTAGACGAGGCGCAGGCCGAGCAGGCCACGATCGGTCCGGGAGATCTTCTGGACATCAGCGTGTTCGCGGTTCCCGAACTGACGCTCAAGGTTCGCGTCAATGAGCAGGGCTCGGTCATGCTGCCCTTAGTCGGAGATATGCATTTCGGCGGTCAGACCGTGGCGCAGGCCGAGCAGGCGCTCTCGCAAATCCTGGTGGAGCGCGACCTCGTCCTCAAGCCGCAAATCACCATCTTTGTCACGGAGTACGCCACTCAGGGAATTACGGTCCTTGGTGAAGTTAACCAGCCCGGAACGTATCCACTGTTCGGACCACATCGTCTGTTCGATGCTCTCTCTGCGGCGGGCGGAGTGACCCAGCGTTCATCTTCGACCATTACGCTGATTCACCGGGGCGATCACGACCATCCCATCCATTTGAACCTCGCGGTAACCAACACCAATGTGCACACCGACGTGATGCTGCAGCCAGGCGACACGATCATTGTCGATAAGGCGCCGGTGGTTTACGTCGTGGGCGAAGTGAACAAGCCCGGCGCATTCCTGATGGAAAATAACACCAGCATTACAGTCCTGCGCGCTGTCGCGCTGGCCCAGGGCGCAACCCACAAAGCGGCGCTCAACAAAGCCGAGATTGTTCGACGCTCGCCCGTCGGCGTCGAAGAGATCGATCTTCCATTAAGTAAGATCATGCGTGGACAACGGGCCGATCTGCAGCTGCACGGTGACGATATTCTCTTTCTGCCAACGAGTAAGACCAAGGTGAGTGCGCAGAAGGGTGTTGAGGCAATCCTCGCTGCCACCATCGGTCTGGCGGAGTTCGGCCGTCTCTGAGGTCCGCTGACCCTGGAGACGACAAAAGACTATGTTCGATATTCGAAGACGTGCTGGCCCGGCAGAGTTATGCAAAGAGCTCATCACCAGGGTGGGTTCGCATCTGTCGTCGAGGACGATTTATAAGCTTGATGCTACGCTCAATTACCTTGAAGCCGGACGCTGGATGCGAGAGCATGGCTTCGACTTATCGCACCGTGTTCACCGACGGGAACAGCTGTTTGAGCTGGTAGGGAAGCAAGTAGGCGATCGTGAGATCTTGTATCTGGAGTTCGGTGTCTGGAGAGGGTCCGCAACCTTGTATTGGTCGAAGCTGTTGCGAAATCCAAAGAGCAAACTGCACGGATTCGATAGTTTTGAAGGGCTTCCGGAAGACTGGACGCCATATGAACGAAAAGGTTCCTTCTCCACCGACGGTCAAATTCCCCAAATAGGCGACCCGCGCGTCGAATTTTTCAAGGGGTGGTTTGAAGATACATTACGGAATTACAAGATTCCGCCGCATGAGGTGCTTATCGCGGTCTTCGACGCAGATCTTTATTCTTCCACGAAGCTTGTTCTGGATTATCTTGAGGACACAATCGTACCTGGAAGTTATCTGTATTTCGATGATTTCAGCCACCGCAACGATGAGATGAGGGCTTTCGACGAATTCATTCGCACCACCGGGCGCACGTTTTCTCTCGTGGGAGCCACACGGGTATTGTCGGAAGTAATGTTTCGAGCGGAGGGCTAGAACTGGGACCAAGAATTTGCATTGAAGATGGCCCCATCAGGATGTGAGCGAGGACCAGGCCCATCGCGTTTTTCGCAGCAGCCGCGGCGCAACCCCGTTGTGTTCGACTTGTTTCCGACCGATTTCAGCAATGTCATCATCGTACTCGCGTGGTTCAGTTTTGGGATCGGTGGTCACCGGAAAGTTGCATCTAACCGAGTCGCGGGAACTCTAAAATTTACAAGGACATATCCGAGTCGGTGACTCGATTGGTTTTTGCGCCACATTTCAGACCGATGAGGATTGCTCATCGGAATGTGCTGGAATCGCAACTGCCCTGGCAAAAACTCTGGAGGATTATGACTCATGATCAAGACAGTTGGGCTTCTCAGTATGGCGTTTTTCTCCGTGCTCGTATCTGCGCAAAGCCCACGCTCGGCGGTCGGCGATGAAGCGCATCTTTGGGCTGGAGGAGAATTCTCCGTGGTCAAGGACGACTGGTATTGCAGTAGTTTCGACTGCGACTCCTTGCTTCTGGGCCCAGCCGTCTTCTTTGACTTGAACCTGCCGAGGCGAATCGGAGTCGAAGGCGAGGCGCGTTGGACCGACTGGCATGGTGCTACGGACGAAAAGGAATCGAATCTTTTGGGAGGTGGGCGGTACAGATTGTTCCGCACCCCACGTTTTGACGGCTGGGGGAAGGTGCTGCTGGGCGGCGGCTGGCTGACCTCACCGGGCTACCCGGCGCCTGGCAGTCTGAAAGGGAGCTACTTCGCTTTCGCGCCCGGCGTGACCATCGATTATGCCTTGAAAAGTCGCTGGTCGCTCCGTGGAGATTTCGAATATGAAATCTGGCCGGGTTTTCGTGGAATCCCCGGGTATTCGCCCACCGGCCAGTATCTTCCCCACGATAGTGCATTATCGCCCAGCAGCATCAGCGTGGGTGTGTCCTACAACATCCTGGGCCGATGACCCGCGGGCCGCTATCCCTAAATCCACTGGCGGTCCACGATCTGCTGCAGGAGCTGGGGCAGATGTCCCGACCGAAACTCATAACCTCCAGATATCGAGATATATGGCGAAGGGGTTCGACGTTTCAGCCACAGTCGCCATTCGACCGCCATTTCGTGGGGGGAGCTGGAAAAATCATCTCCCCGGTTCATTCATAATTGCATCGATGTCAATTCCCGATGACACCGAAAGGCACGTGTTGGTCGCAGCCCCGCATTGCTGTGTCGCAGTAACGCGAAGGCGGAAAGTTGCACTTTCGGCGGGCACGTAAGATGTTCCGCAGCCCAGCGTTCCAAGCATTGCTACAGTTAGCAATGCGGTTCTGACTACCTTCCTCGGTTTAACTATAAATGAGAAAGCCAACAGACCGCAGCACACGGAACTCAACCCTGTCGAGGGCCCGGTATTCCGGGCGGAACCCGGACTGCCGCTGTTAGTCAGCACCAGCTCCGCGTAGCCTTTTGCGAGTAATATTGAAGGACTAAAGGTGCAGGATACTTTGGCAGGGTTGCCGGAACAGTTAAAGGACACAGGACCTGCCAAACCACCTTCCGGAGTCATACCGATCTGAATGCCGACAGAGCCGGTAGTGGGTATGTCCACGACCGTAACCGCGCTCGCGAGGGCGATGCCCTGAACCGACTCCGTAAACACGGCACTGGAGGCGGGGGCAAAATTGGCATCCCCGGAATACGTCGCGCCAATGTTGTGATAGCCACCCGCCAGCGCGGCAGTAGAAAAACGGGCTGTTCCATTTATCACTGGTGCCGCGGTACCAAGAGGCACACCACCATCGTAAAACTGCACTGCCCCGGTCGGACTGGGCGTTCCCAACTGCGGGGTCGATACGGTGGACAGGAGGGTCAGGACCGCTCCCTGGGCCATCGAGTACGCTGAGGGAACTGTTATTAGCGGCGCTGCGAATCGAACGGTCGCAGTCAGTTGGCCAGACGACGCGCCGGTGTAGTAGGAATCGCCGGAATAGACCGCCGTTAGCAAATGCGTCCCGAGCGCAACGTTGGGGAGATTAATCTGGGCCAGACCGTCAATCAGGGGGGCTGTAGTCAGGGTCTGGCCATCATCCGTAATACGTATAGAACCGGTAGGCACGCAGGACTCCAGACCGCGCACGGACACATTAAGAGACATGGGAGATCCGTACGCAACAGAGTTTTCTGAAGCGCTCAGATCTACCGCGGCAGAGAGTGTACCCAGCAGTTTGTACGAGTACACGGAAGGCCCGGCAATAAAGTATATTTGATCGTCCGCAAAGACAAAGCCTCCTGTAATCGGAGCCGGTGCAGGCGCAATTAGTTCGGCATGCAGGGATGCGGGGTCAACTACAAACACGCCGTCTGATGACAGACCCCAGAGCCGGTTCACTTTGTCTATTACGGCACTATTGTAGACAGGAGCGCCAAAGGGAAAAGGCTGCGACTGGCGAATAACATTGGAATGGGGATCGAATTCGAAGATCGTGTCTGCAGCGATGCCAAAAACGAGGCCATTCTGCTCAGCTACCAGGTCGGTGATGCTTGGTGCATTCTGGACGGGTGCGATGGGGTCGCCTGCCTGATTAGAAGTCCGGTTCCAAACGAATAACTCGGCGCTATCTCCAACCGGATTGATCCCCAGCCCTGTTTGCGTACTTGTGCCCCCGACCAGCAGGTCATCCGAAATGGCCAGCGAGACGACGCTTTGGTTCGGGATCACATTGAATTGCGTGGTGCTGCCACTCGCGGGATTCCATATGAGTAAGGGCCCTGTAGGGTAACCGTAACCAGCCTCAACCCCGACATAGACTGTTCCATCTGATGCAGCGGCCATCGCGAACGGGCGCCATGAATCGTTATTGTCGGGAATGGGAATGAAAGTGGGATTCGATGATCCGGGTGAAGTGCTGAAGGGCTGCCCCGGATCGTATAAGGCGAGTGTGGATGGATCGTCCGAATATGTCCCCAGGAGAAGCTGGCTGGAGTAGGACATCATTGAATACGCTTCGCCCGGACCCAATGTTCCGATGTAGCGCTGTATACCCGTGACTGGATCAATCTGCACCAGGTCACTCGGCATCGTCGCTGAACCGTAAACGAGACCATCCGGACCCAGGCCGATCCTGAAGAGTGTGCTGGATTCGCCGGAATATGCCAGACGGAGAACGATGGCGCTTCCGCTTTGCGATTTTTCTGTAAGAACCAGGATTCCGTTCTCTTCGTCCAATGAGAGCATCCTGCCGTCTGCGAGCGTCATCGTTGAAACCGCAGGTGCTTGATGGCTCCATGGAATTGGCGTAGCGCCCGTCGGGGACAGTTGAAAAGCATTGGGACTAAGAAGGCCGTAGGAGAGGCCATCGGTCCCCTGATAGACGCTGGCAAAACCAGTGGCGCGTAGTGAGGGCGCCAGAAGGTCGTGGATTTCTCCGGAAGAAATGCTGTAGGACGCTATGTCCCCTGGCGCATCCCCGATGCCGATGTAGATTACACCGTCCTTGCCTGCGCTGACATAGCGCACGTATTGCTGCAGCGGATCGATTCTACCCAGGTCTTCAATAACGCCGCTTAAGGAGTCCAAACGAACAAGCTTGCAGTCGGGATAGGTGCCGCCATAAACTCGGTTATCTGAACCGACCGTGAGTGACCATATCCACTGTTCGGATGGGCCCGCTCTTCCGAAGTCCACGATTTTGTTGCTGGCCGCCTGGAACATCATAAGGTGGGCATTCGGAGCTGTGCCGAGGAAGACGTTACCTTCCGCGTCCGCGGTCATACCCCAGGCGGCAATTTCGCCGTCAACAGGACTGTCGAACACAGTTACCTGCCCGGTGTCCGGGTCTATTTCCAGAAGATGAAATTTATGCGCTCCGAGAATACTGACGTAAAGTCGTTGTGTTCCAGGTTGAGGACCAGGGCCAACAAGGGAATTGAGAACAAGCCCAATATGCGTATAGTCGGCGAGATGCCTGAATTGCCCAGGCGCCTGGGCATCTATAGGCGCGGCATCAATTAGAGAAAACAGCAACAGCAGAAATACTAGAGGCGGTAACGATGTAAGACGCGCTCTGGAGTGCGGTGATTGAGATGAGCGCGAACTTGAGACGGAGAACGCAGTGACCATACACCTCTGCTCCAAAGGGAGAACGTCGGGGGCGCTGTTGGTTGGAATCAACGAGACAATCCCGTCCAAAGCGAGGAACGCAGCAGATGTGGGACCGCGGTTCGGGGAACCAGATTAGAAGGGGCTAATGCGAGTGATCAGTCCTGAATCAGGAAGAGAGGGAGTTGGCAGGTAAATCCGGGTTTTCACGCCAGACCGTTCCGACTTCTCACGCGCCAATAACGTAATTGTGGGGAGTGGAACGTTGCCACAGTGAGCCGCCGGCCAAGGTACCGGGGTCGACCATCAGAATCCGGCCTGAGTTTTCTGGGATCGGCGTTGATCCACGATTTTTTCTACGCTGCTCGTTGACAGCCTTCCTTCGGGTGGTGTACAGAATATCGACACCTCTGCGACTGGTATCTCATGCTGGTGAGACGGCGCTTCGCCGCCCGAAGCCGAAGCAAAGGGGGTCCTTTATGCCGAAGCCCCCACAGGCGAGTTGTTTCAAGACATCACCCCACTATTGATAACCGGCATCCGATATTCGTTTGCTCTTCCGGATGACCCTGCACCGAAAAATCACCCGTTTGAAACGAGGAATTTTCGATGAACTCAGAAAGAATGCGTCACGCCGGACGGCGGTTGAACCTCATGCGTAGCCTGCCCTGTTGTTTCGCCAGTCTGACACTCATGGTGCTCGTCTTGCTGCCCGGAAGCGCATCGGCGGCCTGCACGACTGCGAACTTGAATCCGAATCCGAATCCGGCGTCGTTTGCCGCGGTGGGCGACTTCAACGGCGACTGCAAGAGTGACTTGCTGTGGCGCAACAGCTCAACGGAGCAGGTCTACTTCTGGCTCATGAACGGAACCACGTTCACCAGCAGCGGGAGCCCCGGGGCTCCCACGTCGGACTGGGTCATTCAGGCCGTTGGCGATTTCGATGGCGACGGCAAGAGTGACGTTCTGTGGCGCAACAGCACAACCGGCGAGGTCTTCGTCTGGCTCATGAACGGAACCACGTTCACCAGCAGCGCCAGCCTCGGCAACGTCTCCCTGGACTGGAGTGTTGCGGGGGTTGGAGATTTCAATGACGATGGCAAAGCCGACATCCTGTGGCAAAACAGCACCACAGGGCAGGTTTATATCTGGTTCATGAACGGGACCACGATGAATGGCGGCGGGAGCGTCAGCTACGTCTCCTCGGGATGGAACATTGAGGGCGTGGGCGATTTCGATGGCGACGGCGATGCCGATATTCTGTGGCGGAATGGCGCCACGGGCCAGGTTTACATCTGGTTGATGCACGGAACCACGATTGCGACCCAGGGCACCCCGGGCAGCCCCACCCCCGACTGGGGTATCGCCGGCGTTGGCGATTTCGATGGGAACGGCAAGAGTGACATTCTGTGGCAGAACAGCACCACCGGGCAGATCTACATCTGGTTCATGAACGGCACGGCGACCTCGAGCACCGGGACCCCCGGCAGCGCCAGTCCCCCGCAGAGCACTGTATGCTGCTCCGGGGTGGGCAATGGCTGGAGCATTCAGGGGGTTGGCGACTACGACGGGAGCGGCAGGGCCGGCATCCTGTGGCGGAACCTGACCAGCGGGCAGGTCTATATCTGGCTGATGAACGGGGCCACGATCGGGAGCAGCGGCAGCCCCGCCACCCCGGTCGCAGCCTGGGAATTAGCGGCCCTGGCTCCGTATGGCTGCTCGAACCAGGTTATGTGCAACATTCTTTCCGCGACCAACAACGTACGCGCCAACGGTTCCTTCCCAGGTACTGCTGCGCCCTGGGGACCTTCGACCGGTACTCCGAACCCGGCACCGTCTTCCGAGCCAGGGGGGGCGCTGAATTCGATGGTCTGGGATCCGGGGGCCGCGACGGTCGCGCAGAGTTGGGCGGCTCAGTGCAACTTTAACCACAACCCGAACCGCGATGGCGGCGAAAGCATCTATGCGTCGTGTTCAAACTCGGCGCCGGTGACGGTTACCGGGACGGACGCGGTATCTTCCTGGTCCGCCGAGGCGAATAACTACGTCTATCCGGCCACTGGTGGTGAATGCACTTCAACCGACACTACGCTTGGGTGCGGGCACTACTCGCAGCTGGTCTGGCGCACAACCACGGCGGTTGGTTGCGCAGTACAGCAATGCACGACAAACTCGCCGTGCGGTGGCTTTCCCGACTGGGCCTTCGTGGTGTGCGACTATACCCCGGCCGGCAACTGGGATGGAGTGACGCCGTACTGAGAGGTACGATTGCGATTTGACCCAAAGGGCCATCCGCATCGGTTGAGCTGAGGAGGGTACGAACTGCCTCTGCTTGCGATGCGGATGGCTTGTCTTTTTTGCTTATGAAACCTTCCGCGCGATTGGCCGTTTTCCTGAAGGCGGGCCTGGTTGTCCCCGCCTCTTTCGAATCCGGAAGAGGACGAAAGTACTGTACACCCCCCCTCCCCACCCCTTCTGCGGGCTGGTTCCTGATTCCATTGAAGTTGTAAGGGAGTACCAAAAGTAACGGGAGCCGGGAGCAGGGTACAGGTTACAGAAGAAGAAGCGTTCAGCGTACAGCGATCAGCGTTCCGAAAAGCAAGACGGCGGAGGAGGGGACACCTCCTCCGCAACAGAAAAGGCCGCTCTGAGGCGGCCTTTTTCTTTTTCTATCCTATAAGTTCAGGATATCACATGGAGAGAATAAGACCGCCAAAATACTTTGAGGATATAAAGGTGCAAGTGGCGTGAAATGTATGGTAATTACTTTGGATTTTTCCACGGGGGCTTGACAAACCTGTGGATATCTCGCGGTTTTGGGGAAAGAGAGAAATGGGTGGACGGAGCTGGGGGTGTTTGCCGCTGCCGAGTAACCGCTCTCGGGACGGGAATGGTTGCTCCGCTCTGGGTTTGTGCGGTTAATGATGATGAGGAGGTGAGGAAAAGCCCGATAAAACGTGTAACTGCATGATTCTACAATGGTTAAAAGTTCACCAGAACTTCACCCCCCCGCGTTGACCTCGCGTCGGTTGCTCGTGAGATACTCTCGCCCAACTCGGAGCTGAAGGGGCCATTGAGATGAAAAGCGGGTTTAAAGCGGACGCTCGCCTTGAACAGTTCAGGCGGATTGCAAGGGTGAGCTGCCGCGCCCTGGTGATTCCGATGGTGCTTTGTGCAATGCTCGGGTCGCACCTGGGCGCAGAAGCACAGTCCATTGTCTTCAATCCCACCTGGGTCCAACAGTCTCCCGGCACGAGCCCGTCTGCCAGGGCGGATGCCATGATCGCCTACGATGCTGCGCATGGCGAGGTAGTGCTGTTCGGCGGATGCTGTAATGGTGGGGCCAATCTGTCCGACACCTGGACGTGGGACGGGACAACCTGGACCGAACGGACACCGAGCACGAGCCCTTCCGCAAGGCAGGCGGGCGTAATGACCTACGACGCCGCTCAGGGGCAAGTGGTGCTGTTTGGGGGCGCAGGTTCCACCATCAATGCTCTGGGTGATACCTGGATCTGGAACGGGACAAACTGGGCGCAGCAGAACCCTAAAAACAGTCCTGCTGCGAGATATCTCGCCTCAATGGACTACGACGCCGCGCAAGGCGAGGCTGTGCTTTTCGGCGGGTACGGCAGCGACTATTTGTCGGACACATGGACATGGAACGGGACAAACTGGAGCCAGCAGACCCCGGCCAGCAGCCCCTCAGCGAGATGGGCCGCCTCGATGGCCTACGATGCGGCGCAGAACCAAATGGTGCTTTTCGGCGGGTATGGGAACAGCGGCTTTCTTGCCGACACCTGGACCTGGAATGGGACAACATGGACGCAGCAGAGTCCGGCCACAAGTCCTTCAGCGAGATCTGAGGCTGCGATGGCCTACGATGCGGCGCAGGACCAGGTGGTGTTGTTCAGTGGTGAGCCATCGGCCCCCGGTGAGCTCGACGACACCTGGACCTGGAATGGAACCAATTGGACGCAGCAAAACCCACTAAGTTCCCCACCGTACAGGTATGCGGGCGCCATGGTCTACGATCGGTCGGAAGGCCGGGTAGTCCTCTTTGGCGGGACCCAAAACAGCGGCAGCCTTAGTGACACGTGGACCTTCCAGATTGGCGCGGTCGATTTGGGTGCCGCGAACGTCTGCCCATCGGGAAGCACAACACCCGCGCCATGCAGCCAGTCTGCCACTTTGAACTTCACCGTCACCGATGAGACCGTGGGTTCCATCGGCTACCTGACCGCGGGCGCACCGAATCTCGACTTCAAACAATCTTCGACCGCTGGCACCTGCACCGTCGGCGCCTATTCGACGGCCACCACCTGTACGGTTAACGTGACCTTTGCGCCGACCGTTGCGGGGGAGAGAAACGGCGCTGTGGTTTTCTACTCCGGCTATAACAGGACTGGTACGGTATTGGGCTCCGTGCTGGTCTATGGCACGGGCACCGGGCCACAGACGGCCTTCGACAGCCAGCTCACCGCGGCAACGCTGGGCGGCGGGTTTAATGACCCTGCCGGGGTTGCGGTGGATGGAAGCGGAAATGTCTACGTCGCCGATCTGGGCAACAAAGAAGTCAAAGAGATGCCCGCCGGCTGCGCGTCCTCCAGTTGCGTGACCGTGCTGGGTACCGGATTTAACTCTCTCTTTGGCCTGGCGGTCGATGGGAACGCGAACGTCTATCTCGCTGATGCTGATTTCCAGATCCAGGAAATACCCGCCGGGTGTACTTCCTCCGCTTGTGTGATTTCCCTGGGCGGCGGCTTTAGCGATCCCGAAGGTGTGGCTGTGGACGGAAGCGGAAACGTCTACGTCGCCGATTACGGTAACAGCGCGGTGGAGGAGATCCCCCCCGGCTGCGCTTCCTACGCTTGCGTAACGGCATTGGGAGGCGGCTTCAATTCCCCCTTCGGCGTTGCGGTCGACGCCGGAGCTAATGTCTATGTCGCCGACGCTGGCAACAACGCAGTGTATGAGATCCGCGCCGGCTGCGCTTCCTCCTCTTGCGTGGTTACGCTTGGGGGCGGGTTCAGCCAACCTTCCAGCCTGGCCGTGGACGCGAGCGGGAATATCTACGTCGACGATTACGGCAACAGCGTCATCAAAGAGATGCCTGCCGGCTGTTCGTCTTCTGCTTGCGTGACAACTCTGGCGGGCGGATTCAGATTTCCCTTTGGCGTTACCCTGGACGGAAACGGGAACGTCTACGTCGCCGATTCCGACAACAATGCGGTGAAAGAACTGAACCGCGTGACGCCGCCCACGCTCTCCTTCGACACCACTGCTGCCGGCAAGACCAGCGTCGATAGCCCGAAAACGGTGACCGTTCAGAACATCGGAAACGCCAATCTCAACTTCTCCGCCATCACCTACCCGAAGGACTTCCCGGAGGAGTCTTCAGCTCCGGGTACCGATTGCGTGCCCTCGGCTCCTTTAGCTCCCAGCGTGGCCTGCACCCTCTCCATCGACTTCTCGCCGTCGTCCGGCTCCGCAGGGACGCTGGACGAGAGCGTCAAGCTCACCGACAACGCTTTGAACGTCGTGAATGGAACGCAGTCGATTGCGGTCAGCGGCGTCGTGGCGGGTGGTGGTACCACACCGGTCGTGACGGTCGATCCGGCCCACTCCAGCATCAACTCGAAACAGTCCGATCCGGTGACAGTGACCGTGAGCGGTACTCCCACCCCAACCGGCACGGTAACGCTGAGCAGCGGTAGTTACAACTCGGGGCCCGCCACACTGAGCTCGGGTTCAGCAACCATCACCATCCCCGCTGGAAGCCTGGCCGTGGGCAGCGATACGGTGACCGCGACCTATAGCGGCGACGTGACCTACAACACCGCGCAGGGTACAGCTCCCGTCACCGTGGTGCAGGCGATCGGATCCTGCTCGACTTCGAACCCGAACCCCAATCCGAATCCGGTGTCGTTTGCCGCCGTGCGCGATTTCAATGGCGACTGCAAGAGTGACATCCTCTGGCGCAACACCAGCACCGAACAGGTCTATGAGTGGTTCATGAACGGCACCATCTATCCAAGCAGCGGAACCCCCGGCAGTCCCACCTCGGACTGGGTCATTCAGGGCGCCGGCGATTTCGACGGCGACGGCAAGTCCGACCTCCTGTGGCGTAACACCACCACCGGCCAGATGTACATCTGGATCATGAACGGCAGCACGCTCACCAGCAGCGGCAGCCTCGGCTACGTCTCTTCGGACTGGGTCATTAAGGGCATCGGCGACTTCAACGGCGACGGCAAAGCCGACATCCTGTGGTGGAACAGCACCACCGGCCAGGTCTATGTCTGGTTCATCAACGGAACAACGATGTCCGGCGGCGGAAGCATCAGCTACGTTTCCGGCGGATGGACGATTGCCGGCGTCGGCGACTTCAACGGCGATGGCAAAGCGGACATCCTGTGGCGCAACAGCACCAGCGGCCAACTCTACATCTGGCTGATCAACGGGGCGACCCTGACCAGCAGCGGCAGTCTCGGCTCCGTGACTTCGGACTGGAAGATTGCCGGCGTCGGCGATTTCAATAACGACGGCAAGAGCGACATCCTGTGGCAGAACAGCACCACCGGCCAGGTTTACCTCTGGTTGATCAATGGGGTTACGATGTCCGGCGGCGGCAGCATCAGCTACGTCTCCTCCGGATGGAACATTGAAGGGGTAGGCGACTACGACGGCAGTGGTCGGGCCGGCATTCTGTGGCGCAACAGCACTACGGAGCAGGTCTACATCTGGCTGATGAACGGGACCACGATTTCCACCCAGGGCACCCCCGGCACCCCCGCCGCTGCCTGGCAAATCGCTCCGTGATCTCGATCCGGTTACTCGAGTCAGGCTGGATAGAACCGTAAGGTCGGAAAACGAAGGTTTGGCGGCCGTGGGTGGCCCGGGCTCTCCCACCTTGTCGGCCGCCTTAACCCCTGTAGAGTGAGACTATTACCGAAAAGCTTTTCCCCCGCGCCAATCCCACCAAAGAGTACCCCAAAGAGCCATTGACCCGGCTTATGTTTCCCCGTTATCGTGAACGAACGAATTTGAGAATTTCGTCCCTTCGGGTGCGCCCGCAGGCTTTCAACTCCCTCCTGTTCCCCATTCACGGTTGTTGGGAGTTATTGATTCTTGTCAGCACGGTTCTTTTTCTCGTCCGTGAATAGTCAAACCTGGTCATTAAAGCAGTTCCTGCGTGTGCAGAAGGACCTCGTGTTGGGTCCCTGCCGCAGAGCACGATTCGACTTCAGCGAGGTTCAGCGTATGTCGCCTGCCGTTGCTTCCCCCCGTCTGACGCCCTTCCGCGTCCTGTGTCTCCTTTTAGCGAATCTGCTGTGGCTCGCGCCTCTCTTTCTCGTGCCCGCCAACGCCGCTGCGGCGACTGACACCTTTACCGTCAGTGTGACGACCGACCCTGGTACGGGCACAGCGGCCAATTGCCCGGCGAACAATCCAGCCGGGAGCGGAAGCTGTTCCCTGCGGGATGCCATCGCGGCTGTGAATGCCGATACCTCGAACTCAGCCATCGTCGATATGACGAGCCTCTCCGGGACCATCACCCTGGGCAGCGCTCCGCCCATCATTCACCCGGCCTCAACCACGAATTCGGTCAGCTTTAACGGTCCGGGCGCGGCCACGCTCACGGTTTCCGGCAATAATCTGTTCCAGGTCTTCCTGATTGAATACGGATCCGCGACGTTCCAGAATTTCACCGTCGCCAACGGCTTCATCAACGCGACGGGCGGCTGCTCGTGCGACCCTGGCTACGGCGCCGGCATTTACGCATACATCAATGTTGGGCTGACCCTGACGAACATGGTCATCACCGGCAACTCGGCGGCGAACGGCGCAGGCGGGGTTCTCGCGGCTGGCTCCATCGCCATCACCGGGAGCACCTTCTCCAATAACACCGCCCCGGCTTCCGGCGGTGGCATCGCGGGCGCCCTCTACGCCATCGGCTCACCAGCGACCATCTACCAAAGCACCTTCTCGGGAAACACCGCCTGGGTCGGTAGCGCGATTTATACCTACACGCCGGTGACGATGACGATCAGCGACAGCACATTTGTGAACAATCCCACCGGAACCAACAATACCGCTCCGGGGAGCGGCGCCATCCTCATCGAATCCGGCGATATCCTGACTGTTCACGACAGCACGTTCTGGAACAACGTCGCCGCGGCCAATGAGGGCGGAAGTCTCAACAACGCCGGGACCATGACCGTGACGGACAGTATCGTTGGCAATCCTGGCGATTCGGTGGGTCACGAGGAATGCTTCAGCAATAATGCGGTGAACGGAACCGGGTGCCCGGCGACGGGTGACGGCCACGGCAACATAACCGCGCCATCCACATTCAATCTTGCGCCGTTCGGCTACTATGGCGGACCTACGGAGACGATCGTGCCTTTGGCGGGCAGCGCGGCGCTGTGCGGCGGCACCACGGCGGGCGCTCTGGACACAAGCGGCGCCCCTCTTACTGTTGATCAGCGCGGGCTCCCTCTGGATGCGAGCTGCGCCTCGGGCACAACCGATGCCGGCTCCGCGCAGAAAAACTACTCATGCACGATCTCGTATCCGAATCCGAATCCGAATCCGGAGTCGTTTGCCGCGGTGCGCGATTTCGACGGCGACTGCAGGAGCGACGTTTTGTGGCGGAACAGCAGCAGCCAGCAGGCCGACGTCTGGCTGATGGACGGGACCATTTTTGTAAACAGCGGCAGCCCTGGCAGCCCCACTTCTGACTGGGTGATTCAGGGCGCCGGCGATTTCAATGGTGATGGCTACGCTGACCTTTTGTGGCGGAACACCACCACCGGCCAGGTTTACATCTGGCAGATGCTCGGAGCCCAGTCCACCAGCAGCGCGAGCCTCGGCTATGTCTCCTCAGACTGGAGCGTTGCGGCGGTGGCGGACTTTAATGGCGATGGCAAAGCCGACATTTTGTGGTGGAACAGCAGCACCGGACAGGTCTACCTCTGGCTCATGAACGGAACCACTCTTGCGGGCGGCGGAAGTGTCAGCTACGTCTCGGCGGGATGGACCATCCAGGGCGTTGGCGACTTCAATGGCGATGGGAAGGCCGATATTCTGTGGCGGAACGGCACCACCGGCCAGGTCTACGTCTGGCTCATGAACGGTTCCACGGTCATGAGCACGGGCAGCCCGGGCAGTCCCACCTCGGACTGGAGCATTGAGAAAATTGGCGATTTCGATGGGAACGGCAAGAGCGATCTGCTGTGGCGCAACAGCACCACGGGCCAGGTCTACATCTGGTTCATGAACGGAACCATCACGGCAAGCAGCGGCAGCGTCGCCTACGTGTCTTCCGACTGGCTGATTCAGGGCGCTGGCGATTACGACGGCAGCGGTCGTGCCGGGATCCTGTGGCGGAACAGCACCAGCGGGCAGGTGTACGTCTGGCTGTTGAACGGGACGACGTTGACAAGCAGCGGGAGTCCGGGCACCCCAGACAACACCTGGCAAATAGCTCCTTAACGTTCGTGGAGACCGTACCTGGCAAGTTTTCCTTCTCTGACTAACCCCGGGGCCCCAACGGGCCCCTGCGGGGAAACTCAAGCCTCTGCCAGGGCGGGGGCTGTTCTTCCGCCTCAACGGGCGGAGCGGGCGCAGTGGCGCTCGCGCTTAACCGGGTGCCGCAATCGCGATGGGGCTGCGCAGGAAAGTCACGCTCGCCGGTAATTCTGGGTGCAATTACCTGACCCATCCCAGAACCCGTCCTCAATGAATTGACAGCCTCGATACCTCATGGCAGGATCATGGGACTGTCGGTAGCCCAGGGCTCTATCTTTCGCGCGGGTGTCGATCTATGTTTTTCTCTCCAGGACTGGTTCCGCGGCGTCTGCAACGCCGCCTCCCTGCCTTCCTCATTTTCGTTTTCAGCTCCATCAGCGTCGCGCAGGCGCAAGCGGACGGCAAGGGCTTCACAAGCGTCCAGGTCTCGTACTCGGGATCGACCCCCCAGACTGTGGGAGTGGCCGATGCGGGATCGCTCTGGCCAGGTGGAGTGGTCTATTACGACGATGGCGGCTGCATTACCAACAGCACGTGCCCGAACCTCGCCCAGGCGATCAGCACTTTCAACAAGGATTTTTCAGGCGCCGTGCAGTGGGCGGAGAGAACGACCCAAACCACCTACGTCGTCATTACTCTCAGCGGCACCGGTGGGCGAGGCGATGTCAATACGATTGGCTATCCTGCCACTCCGGGTCCGGTGAACATGAATTGCAACACCGACTGCAACATTGCGACCCTTCTTCATGAGATGGGCCACATTATTGGCCTCTACCACGAGCAGACACGGACCGATCGAAACAGCTACGTCACGATGTACTACGGCAATGTAGTCAAAAGCACGTGGCCCGGCAACTTCGCTGTCAACATGCAGAACCAGCAGTTGCTCACGGCCTACGATTACGCGTCGGTGATGCAGTATCCAGCCTTTGTCGATTCGAGCAATGGCGGCCCGGTGATCGAGACGATTCCGCCAGGGATTCCGCTTGCAGGAGCCGAAGGCGTGCCGGGAAATGGAAACCAGGATTATTCCGCAGGAGACAAGGAGGCCATTCTTCGCCTCTACGGCCACGCGCCGACCGCGGTAACCATCACTTCGAATCCGATTGGCCTGCAAGTGATCGTGGACGGCACAACCTACACCACCCCGCAATCGTTTAGCTGGACGACAAACTCCTCCCACACTCTCAGCGTCGCCAGTGGCGTGCAGACGCTCACCGGAGATATAGAAAACAGTGCGCAGCCGGCGACTTTCTACTACACCTATGGGACGTGGAGCGATTCGAGCCAGCAGAGCCACTCGATCACAGTCACCCCTGGCAATGGAAGTCCCGCCTTCCCAACCACGGCTCCCGCAGTCGCTACTTACACAGCGAACTTCATCGAGCTGGTACCGTACACCGAAACTGTCTCTCCATCGGGATCGGGCGCGGTCGGCGTTTCTCCGCAACCCCAAACCTATTCGGGAGCTACTGGCACCTTCTTCGTCGCCCGCCAACAAGCGATGCTCACGGCAACACCAAACTCCGGATCCAACTTCTACGAGTTCAATGAGCAGGCGCCCTATTTCTGGCTGCCTGGAGGACTCTCCGCAAATCCGAAGACATTCTATGTGCCCGATACCGGCAATCCTGTTGCGGTGAACGGGGAATTTACGACTTCGCCTGTTTATACGGTGAGTGTGGCCCCGTCCGCGTCGATCGTAAACCCGTTCAGCTCGAATCTCTGGGCCTATGTCGATGGCAATTTCTGGTATACGCCAAAAAACTTCTCTCCCGATACCTCCTACGATGGCACTTCCTGGAATGCCGGGTCCACGCACACACTATCGCTGAGTTACAACGGCGATATGACGAACCCTCCCGAGTATCCCTACAGCGCAAATTCGCGCTATGAATTCTCAAGCTGGAGCGATGGCGGCGCATACTCGCACACAACCGGACCTCTCATTTCAGCGAACACGACCTTCACCGCCGCGGTAAATCCGGTTTATGCGCCTTCGACGAATTTTGGCTTTCCGCCCTGCGGCGGCACGGCCGGGATCGCTCCAACCTCAACGGATGACGGTTTTTATCCCTCTGGAACACAACTGACTTACACCGCTACCCCTGCAAGTGAATGGACCTTTGCCGGCTGGACTTTTGATCTGACCGGGACGGCGAGCCCAACGAATCTGACCGCTGATGGTGAGACCCTGGTCTATGCGAACTTCAATACGACCAATACACCTCTGACCATCACCAGCCTGAACCCCGCTTCGGTGAGTGCTGGTTCTTCCAGCTTTACTCTTACGATCAATGGAACCGGATTCACGTCCGGATCTAAAGTCTCAGTCAACGGCACCCTTCTGAGCCCCGCGAATGTGGTCAGCTCCACCGAATTGCAGATAACCGTCACCAGCAGTCTGGTGGCGAGTCCTGCTACGTTCGACGTCTTCGTGGAGAACTTTCCCAGCGGTTCAACCGGTTGCGCGGTCTTTGGTTATGACACATTCGCCGTGACCGCTTCCGGAGTTACTCCGACAGTGACAGTGATCCCCTCTTCGTCCAGCATCACAACCGCACAGTCGGATCAGGTGGGCGTGACCGTAAGCGGGGGTAACGGGAATCCAACCCCGACCGGCTCGGTGAAACTGAGCAGCGGTAGCTATACATCTTCATCGGCGACGCTGGTCTCTGGCTCGGCGAACATCACCATCCCGGCCGGCTCTTTGGCCGTGGGCAGCGACACACTGACTGCGACCTATACCCCGGACTCGGGCAGCGCCTCGACTTACAACAGCGCCGCTGGCTTGGCCACCGTGACCGTGGCGCAGGCCATCGGCTCCTGCTCGACCGCAAATCCGAACCCTAACCCGAATCCGCAGTCGTTCGCCGCAGTGCGCGACTTCAATGGCGATTGCAAGAGCGACATCCTCTGGCGCAACACCAGCACCCAACAGGTCTATGAGTGGTTCATGAACGGGACCACCTATCCCAGCAGCGGCAGCCCCGGCAGCCCGACCTCCGACTGGGTGATTCAGGGCTCGGGCGATTTCAACGGCGATGGCAAAGCCGACCTCCTGTGGCGCAACAGCACCACCGGCCAGGTCTACATCTGGCTGATGAACGGCAGCACGCTCACCAGCAGCGGCAGCCTCGGCTACATCACTTCCGACTGGACCATTAAGGGCATCGGCGATTTCACCGGGAACGGTAAGAGTGACATCCTGTGGTGGAACAGCAGCACCGGACAGGTCTACCTCTGGCTCATCAACGGGACGACGATGTCGGGCGGCGGCAGCATCAGCTACGTCTCCGGCGGATGGAACATTGTGGGCGTCGGCGATTTCAACGGCGATGGCAAGGCTGACATCCTGTGGCGCAACAGCTCGACCGGCCAAATCTACATCTGGCTGATGAGCGGAGCTACGTTGACGACAAGCGGAAGCCTCGGCTCGGTCACATCGGACTGGAAGATTGCCGGCGTCGGCGATTTCAATAACGACGGCAAAAGCGACATCCTGTGGCAGAACAGCACGACCGGGCAGGTTTACCTCTGGTTGATCAACGGGGTTACGATGTCCGGCGGCGGCAGCATCAGCTACGTCTCCTCCGGATGGAACATTGAAGGGGTGGGCGACTACGACGGCAGTGGCCGAGCCGGCATTCTGTGGCGCAACACTTCCACGAATCAGGTCTACATCTGGCTGATGAACGGAGCAACGTTGACGAGCAGCGGAAGCCCTGGTGCGCCTGACAATACCTGGCAAATCGCTCCTTAGCTTTGCCGCGCTGATCGAACCAGCTTTTGGCGCAACCACTCTGCCCCTGCGTTCTCGTCAAGTATTTGATCTCAGGCATGTCGGCAGTTATCCCATTGCCATGTACGAGGCCTCGCTGTGTGGCGAGGCCTTTTGCATTTTGTGACCTGGCCATCAGAATACTAAGTCCCGCTTTCGAATCGGCCAACATCTTTGAGGACAGCATCGGGCTTCCCCTTGACATTCGACCTGAAGAAGGATACCTTCAGGTCGAATGACGACTGGAGAGGCTGACAGCCAACTCGAACTTCTGCAGGGAACCCTGGATCTGCTGATCCTGCAGACGCTCGCCTACGGGCCGGCACACGGGCACGCGATCGCGCGGATCATCCAGCAAAGATCGGAAGAAGTGTTGCAGGTGGGGCATGGGTCGCTTTATCCAGCGCTGCAGCGCCTGCTGAAGCAGGGCCTGATCGTGGCGGAAGACGGGCTCTCGGAAAACAATCGCAAAGCGCGATTTTACCGGCTGACGGCGAAGGGCAGAAGAAAGCTCACGGCGGAAACGTCGAAATGGCAGCGCTTCTCGAGTGCGATTGCGCGGTTGCTGACACCCGTGCCCGAATAGAATACCGGCTCCGGAAATTTCTGAAAGAAGGATTGCGCCATGAAGCGGTGGGAAGCGCGTCGGAAGCGTCTCGAAGACGAGATGCAGGAGCACATTGAGCTGGAAACGCAGGAGAACATCGAGGCGGGCATGTCGCCGCTCGACGCCAGGCAGGCCGCGGTGCGGAAGTTCGGCAACGTTGCCAGCGCCGCCGACCAGTCGCGGGAGACCTGGGGATGGCTGGCACCGGAACGGCTATGGCAGGATGTGCGCTTTGCGCTGCGCAGTTTTCGCAAGGATGCCGGGTTCACCGCGGTGGCTCTGCTGTCGCTGATGCTGGGGATCGGGGCCAGCGTTGCGCTGTTCAGCGTGGTCTATGGAGTGCTGATTGCGCCGTATCCGTACGCGAGGCCGAATCAGATTTGGGCGCCCGCCGTGCTGGGCCCGCACGACGCCTTGCGCGGCTGGCACTGGTATTCGCAGCGCGAGATGCAGGAGATTGAAAAGCTGCCGGCGTTTGCCGAGGTGATGGCGACCAGCGTGAGGCCGGTGCTGCTGACGGGCGGCATCAATCCGGAGAACTTTTACGGCGTGTATCTCACCGGCGGAGCATTCAACTTTCTCGAAGTGAAGCCGCTCATCGGGCGGACCATCCAGCCTTTCGATATTGGACCGGGCGGCGAGCCGGCGCCGGTGGTAGTGCTGAGTTACGGGTTCTGGCAGCGGTTCTTCAGCGGCGATCCGCATGCCATCGGGCGCACGGTTACGCTCGATGACGTGCCGCGCACCATCATCGGGGTGATGCCTCCGCGCTTCGGCTGGTGGACCAACGAGGCGTTCTGGCTGCCGCTGCGCACCGATCTGAGGGACAACAGCGGAGTCGCGGTGATCATGCGGCTCGCGCCTGGCGTGACGCCGCATGCGGCCGAGCAGCAGATGAACCAGCTTAACCAGCGGTTCGCTGCTGAACGGCCGGAGGACTACCCGAAGGGCCAACTGCACACCGTACTGCTGAACTATATGGACATCACCACCGCGAGCGGCGCGATGGCGGACAGTCTGCATCTGCTGTTCGCGGCTGTGGCGTTGCTTCTGCTGATCGCGTGCGTTAACGTGGCCAATCTGCAACTGGCGCGGACTACGGGGCGCGCGCGGGAAATCGCGATGCGGCTGGCCATCGGCGCCGGCCGTGGCCGGCTGGTGCGACTGCTGCTGACGGAGAGCGTGCTGCTGTCGGTGGTGGGAGGAGCGCTCGGCGTGATGTTCGCGCTGGGGGCCACGCGGCTCATCGTCGTGCTGCTGCCGCCGAACTATGTGCCGAACGAAGCGCGCATCGTGATCAACGGCTGGGTGCTGTTGTTTTCTCTGGGCGTCTCCATGCTGACGGGGATTCTGTTCGGTTTGGCGCCGGCGCTGCGTTCGTCGCGACCCGATCTGGTGGGAACGCTGAAAGACGGCGGTGGCGGCGCTGCCGGCAGCCTGCGCGGTCGAGCCATGCGCAGCTGGCTGGTGGTGGCGGAGATTTCGCTGTCGGTGGTCCTGCTGGCCGGAGCCAGCCTGGCGGTGCGCGGATTTGTGCAGATGCTGCGCACCGATCCGGGATTCCAGCCGGAAAGAGTGGTGCGCATCGACGTGACGCTGGCGCCGAAGCGGTACCCGACCTGGCAGCAGCGCAACGTGCTCGATCGCAATCTTCTGGAAAGCGTGACGAACCTGCCGGGCGTCGAAGCGGCGGAGCTCGGCAACGCGGGACTGCCGTATAGCGGATGGCGTTCGTCCTATACGATCGCCGGCCAGCCGCGCACGGACGGACGCAAGGTGGCGCTTGCGCTGATCAGCGGCCGCTATCCGCAGACGCTGGGGATTCCGCTGCAGCGCGGGCGGGAATTCACCGAAGCGGAAATGGCGAGCGGCCAGCGCGTGGCGCTGATCAACGAGAGCGCGGCGCGGCTTTGGCCGGCGGGCCAGGATCCGGTGGGCCGGGCGATGCAAATTGACGATCTGGCGCAGGCGCCGGATAACCCGCAGGTGCTCGCGGCTCCTGGTGCCGGAACGGGTGTGACGATCGTGGGCGTGATTGGCGACACGAAGAACGATGGTCTGGCGGAGCCTCCTGCTCCGGCTGTGTATCTGCCGTACACGTTGTTTGCGCCACCGGAGCGCGAGCTGGCGGTGCGCACGGCGGGCGATCCGCTGGCGATGGTCAACGCGGTGCGGCTGAAGGCGCGTGAGCTCGACAAGGATTTGGCGCTCGGCAAGCCGAACACTCTCGACGAGGTGATGAGCGAAGAGACGCAGCAGCCTCGGTTCTTCATGGCGTTATTCAGCAGCTTCGCAGCCCTCGGGCTGGCGCTGGCGGCGATTGGCATCTACAGCGTCATCTCTTATAACGTGACGCAGCGGGTGCAGGAGATCGGAGTGCGCATGGCTCTGGGCGCGAGGCGCGGAGACATTTTGAAACTGATCCTGGTCATGGTGGCGAAGTTCGCGACGCTCGGCCTTGCGATCGGGCTCGTGGGCAGCATCCTGATTGAGCGCCTGGTGAAGTTCCAGATGATCACGAAGGGCTCGTTTGGGGTGATTCCGCTGGTGACGATCGTGGTGGTCCTGGGCGGGGTTTCCCTGCTGGCCGGATGGGTGCCGGCGATGCGGGCGGGGAATCTCGACCCGGTGAAGGCTCTGCGGCAGGCATGAAACCTGGCATCTCCGATCAATGCATGGGCATGCTCATACCCTTCTTGCCGGCCGGTGCCGGCTGAGCGAAGGGTGACGGGATCGTTCCCGGAGACGCGGCTGCGGTCTTCCACTGCTCGGAGACCTGGGCGGGCAGCTTATCCATGTGGCTCAGGAACGTGGTGACCTGCCAGATCTGCTGTTCGCTGAGCAGGGTGCTCCATGCCGGCATTCCGCTGAGACGAACCCCGTGCTGGATGATGAAGAAGTTTTGGTTCTCCGGCATGTCGGGGGCGTCTTCGGCGAATTGAGGGACACGAGGATAGAACGAGTCACCGAAGGCGGTGTGGGGGTGCACGACGTCACCGTGGCAGCCGGCGCAATTGGACTGATAGAGGTTCATTCCGGCGATGAGGTTGGCATCGGTGGGCTGGAGCGGGTTGGGAGTTGCGGGAGCGCGGCGATCGACGGCGGCATCGAGAGCCGGCATGGCGATGCTGGTTTCGAGGCGACCGGCGGGCAGGTCGGCGCGCGGGTTCATGAAACCGAAGCGCACATAGCAGAAGCCAATGGCGAGAACCACGACGACGGCGAGTAGAAATCCGAGGAGAAACTTGAGCATGGCGGTTGTCCTTCTCGATCTGATTGGATCATAGCTGGCGGCCGGGAGCCTGTAGCCCGTAGCCGGTAGCTCTGGCTTGGGTGGGGGACGAAAGTACTGTGGACCCACTCCCCACCCCCCCCACCCCCCCCCCCCCCCACCCCTTACTGCGGGCTGGTGATTGATTGCATTGGGGTTCGCAGGGGGGTACCTTCTGTTGTCGAGCTCGACAACGGATAACTGCTTGCGCTTCTATTAATTCCGACACGGCCGCTTTTGTTACAGAAGCGGCCGTGTGTGTTACAGATGCGGCTGCGTGTGTTACACAAGCGGCCGTCTTGACGAAGGAGACAGATTAGCGCACAGCGATCAGCGTTCAGCGTTCAGAAAAGCAAGACGGCCGAGCATGGGACACCTCTCCGGAAACAGAAAAGGCCGCCTGGAGGCGGCCTTTTTCTTTTTCTACTCTATAAGTTCAGGATAGCAGGTTGAGAGAATAAAACCGCCAAAATACTTTGAGGGTATAAAGATGTAAGTGGCGTGGAATGTGGAGTTATTACTTTGGATTTTGGGGCCGGCTCTTGACAAATTTTCCACATATGGGGGTTTGGGGGTTTTTGGGGAATTTTGGGCGGGAAGGCGGGGGTTCGGTCGTGGCCGCGTGCCCGGAACTGGCACACGGACGCGACCGAACCATGGAAGGCGCTTCGCGCCGCTTTTTTTCGGCACGACTGAAGTCGTGCCCTGATACAAAGTCCGGGCCTGAAGGCCGCCCCAAGACGCGCTGTATTCGCCGGGTTAAAACCCGGCGCTTTTACCCCATTCGGCTCGGTCGCTGGCGCACCCTTCGCTCAGGGCAGGCTCGATCCTGCTGCGCAGGATCAGGATGTTCGACGCGCGGGTAGGCCACTCAGACCAGGGGAGAGCTCGACGGGCCTGAGGGCGGAACTGATTCTTGCATCGTGGCAGTGGGCGAGCCGGCTCCGGGACGAAGCGCCTCCGCCCCACCCCATCACTCCAACAGCGGGGGTGTCGGGGGCCCCGGTGCCGGCGGCCTGCGGCATGGAACAGACAAGCGCCAGTGCGCTCGTCCCTGCGATCCAGTTCCAGATGCGTAACTTCATTGGATATCCTCCACGGCTGGAAATAGCCGATTGAGGAGGAAGCTAACCTTAATAAGACCGGTCGAGGCAATGAAGAGAGGGTGAAGGCGGAGGTAAGGTTTAGGTGAAGCTGTAACCCCTTTCCAACGGGAGATTTCCCTGATACACCAGGGATACCCTGGCGAGGCGGAGGGAGGCGTGTCGAGTCGGTTGCCCAGTCCGGAGGTTGGTCCCGTGGCGAGCCGGGGGACGGCGCGGGTGTACGAGTTTGGCGAGTTTCGGGTGGACTGCGGGCGGTTCGAACTGCTGCATAAGGGCAGGCCGCTGCGTGTCGAGCGGAAGCCTCTGGAGTTGTTGATCCTGCTGGTGGCGCGGCAGGGGCAGCTGGTGACGAGGACGGAGATCGCGGAGCGGCTGTGGTCGAGCGAAGTGTTCGTCGATACGGAACACGGAATCAATACGGCGATTCGGAAGCTGCGGCATCTGCTGCAGGACGATCCGGACGAGCCGCGGTTCATCCAGACCGTGACGGGGATGGGGTATCGGTTTATCGCGCCGGTGGCTACGGTTTTGACGGAGGAGATTCGGGCCGAAGCGGAAGTGGCTGCGGCTGAACCGGGTGCGGGCGCTGGTTCGCGGGGCAGGTTGGTGGGCTGGTTTGTGGGAGTGGGGGCGTGCGTATTGTTCGCGGTGGGGGGCGTGGCGCTCTATCGCATGCGGCACCGGCCGCCGGAGATCACGTACACGCAGCTGACGGATTTTGCGGATTCGGCGGTGGCGCCGGCGTTGTCGCCGGATGGGAGGATGGTGGCGTTTATCCGCGGGGGCGAGGCGTTTCTTTCGTCGGATCAAATCTATGTGAAGATGCTCCCCAACGGAGAAGCGCGGCGGGTGACGGACGACAGCCGGCCGAAGTACGGGCCGGCGTTTTCGCCGGATGGGTCGGAGATCGCGTACACGGTGCTGGAGCCTTCGGCGTTTTCGACGTATGAGGTTTCAGCGCTGGGAGGCGAGCCGCATTTACTGATGAGCAATGCCGCGGGGCTGGTGTGGCTGGATGCGCAGCGGGTGCTGTTTTCGCAGATTCCGTCGAGGATCGGGATCCATTTGGGGGTGGTGACGGCGACGGTGACGGGCGCGGGCCAGCGCACCATTTATTTTCCGGAGCACGAGCGGGGGATGGCGCATTATTCGTATCCGTCGCCGGATCGGCACTGGGTGCTGGTGGTGGAGATGAACGGGGACGGTAACTGGGCGCCGTGCCGTCTGGCGGCAATGGAGGGGCAAAGCGCGCCGCGGTCGATTGGACCGGCTGGCGCGTGCACCTCGGCAGGGTGGTCGCCGGATGGGGCATGGATGTATTTCACGGCGGTGGTGGAAGGACGGAGTCACTTGTGGCGGCAGCGTTTTCCGGACGGACGGCCGGAGCAGCTCACCTTTGGGCCGACTGAAGAGGAAGGAGTAGCGGTGGAACCGACGGGGCGGGCGCTGATCACGTCGGCGGGAGTGCAGGAGAGCACCATCTGGATGCACGATGGAAAGGGGGAGCGACAACTCTCGTCGGAAGGGGAAGTGGTGGAACCGGCTCCCGCATTCAGCCCGGACGCGAGCACTCTTTACTATTTGTTGCGACGCGAGGGGGCCTCCGGCGCAGAATTGTGGCGGGTGGCGGTGGACTCGGGCAAAAGTGAGGCGGTGTTTCCCGGTATTTCGATGATGGAGTTCGATCTGTCGCCGGACGGCAAGCAGGTGGTGTACACGACCGCAGCGCTGGAGGGAAGCACGCAGTTGTGGGTGGCACCGATCGACCGCAGCGCGCCTGCCGCCAAAGTGGGGGTATCCGGGGCGCGGTCGCCGCACTTTGGCGCAGGCGGGCAGATTCTGTTCCAGCACGCCGAGGGGAATTTGAATTACCTCGAACGCGTGAATGCGGATGGCTCGCAGCGTTCCATGGTGTTGTCGTATCCCATTTTGGACTTCGAGAGCATTTCACCTGGGCGGCGGTGGGTGATCACGTCCGCTTCGAAAATCAGCGCGGACTTTCTTCCTGGAATCTTCGCCGTACCTCTGGACGGCGGGCGCCCGGTGCGCATTTGCGCAGGCTATTGCTTTCCGTGGTGGTCGCCGGATGGGAAGTTCCTGGTTGTCCCGGAGGTGTCGCCGTCGCAGAACGGCCCGGGATGGAGTTTGGCGATTCCGCTGGGACCGGGGGAAGAGCCGCTGAATCTTCCTCGGGGTGGGCTGGAGCCGGGCGCCGAAGCCAGCGTCGTGCCGGGAGCGATAACGGTGGGGCGGGGAGATCTGGTGCCAGGCAAGGACCCGGAGCATTATGCATGGGTGAATACGACGGTACACCGGAATTTGTATCGGATTTCGATGCGGTGAATCGAGCCTGTAGCCGGTAGCCTGTCGCGGCACCCACGGAAGCGCCGCAGCAACGAGAAAAATGCCAGCGCTCGATGCGATTCTGTGGAATAGTGATGGCGATGAAATTCCGGGCTTGTTTTGTTTTCGTTGTTTGCCTGTTGACGGTCTGCCTCGGCACCACCCAGACACAACCCACTGAGCAGGAGCTGAAGAATCGGCTGAGCGCGCAGTTTCTGGTCGTGCGCGGGATGTACAACGGGTCGCTGTTGTCATTCGACGCGCAGGGCAACTTGCTGGGCACGTCGGGCACAGCGCCGTTTGGGGCGAGCGCGCTGAGAGTGGATCGGGTGCGCCTGCAGGGCGACATGCTGAAGATTCGGGCTATGCGGTGCGGGCTGGTGTTCTCGGGCGGCACGGATTCTCCTGAACCGGGCGAGGTTCACGCTGTGCCGCTGAAGGGGCAGAAGGTGACGATCATGATCGCGCGGGATGCCGCACATCCAGAGGGGGTGGATGCGGCGCTGGGAAACGTGTTTTCAATAGGGATCGACGAGAAGCTGGCCAGCACGCTACCGGGGTACTGGCAGCCGTGGGTTCATCGCTATCTGCATCCGGATCAGCCGGTGACGGCGGTGGCGGCGGTGGCGGCGATGTTTCAGATGCTGAAGGAGCATCCGGAGATCAAGCCGCCGCGTTTGATACGCGCGCCGGATCCTGCGTTTTCAGCCGCCGCGAAGGCGCGCAAGTTTCAGGGAATGGCAGTGCTGGGGCTGATGGTCGACCGCAACGGCGATCCGCAGGATATCTTTATCCGCCAGCCGCTGGGGATGGGGCTTGACGAAGAGGCGGTGCGCGCGGTGAGCCAGTACAAATTTAAGGCGGCGATGAAAGACGGGGAGCCGATCGAGGTGGGGATCAACATTCAGGTGAATTTCCGTATTTACTGACGCGGCCCTTCCCCCATCTGCCACCACGGGGCAGATGTGGGGCACCAGGCACCGGTTAACCAAGGCTGCGGCTGGCCGCTTTGCTTCCTCTGTGGAGAAGCCTCGGGATGAGCAGCAGGGTGACGGCGAAAAGAAAGATGGAGGCTGCGGTAAAACCCAGGCGCCCGTGGCGCAGATCCTCGAAGATGAGTTTGAAGGCGGTGAAGGCGAGGACGAGCCAGGCAAGCCAGACGAGCTCGCTGCGCCGGCAGCGGGAACCGGACCATGCGAGAGCGAGCGCAGCGGCACAACCCACGAGGGCGCGAATGACGGCGATGTGTGCGACTCCCGGAATCACAGCCACTGCCGCAATCCGCACAAGGATCCAGATGAGAAGCGCGGCGCTGGCTGCCACAGCCAGGCTCGCGAAGAGCAGACGCAGCATCCGGCGCCACCATGCGTCCCGACCGGGACCCGGCATGGACGCGTAGCAGAGAATCGCGGCGACGCAGACGAGGGAAACGATCCATCCGGGCGCAGCGGGAGACGCGCCCACCATGGCGCGACCGACATAGACGAACAGGCCCGAGGACAAAGCCGCCGCGGCCAACAGAGCCGCACCGTGGAAACAGAGGGTATCGTGTGCGGTGCGCGCCGCGAGCAGGACAAACGCCGCCGCGGCGAGCGCGGCGCACAGCGGAAGCCATCCGGGAGGCAGGCTCAGGAAGCAGCCGGCCAGAAGCAACGCGAGGCTACCGGTCGCGTACACGTGGTAATTGCGCGGCGCGTGGAGCCGCCCGAACCAGGCGAAAGCCACGGAGTAACCGGCGGCCGAGGCGATCAGACACAGCACGCCGAGAAGGCCCCGGCCATGCCCGGGCGAGAAAACAAGGACCGTCCAAACCGTGAGCAAAGCAGCGGCCAGCGTCTGTGCCGTCTGGAAGAGCGAAATCGGGCGGCGCAGCAGCAGGGTCTGGGCGGCGGCGCTGGCGCCGTAGATGCTGAGCAGAAGGGGTGCGAAGACCAGCAGAAGGGGCGCAGCGATGGCGGAATAATCCGTCCGGGAAGTGGAGGGGCCGGAGTAAATCCAGAGGAGCGCAAATACCGCCATATCGGCAGCCGCCGCGACCACGGGCCGGGCGCGCAGGCTGCGATGAAGAGCGGCCGCAACCTCAACCACAATGGCCATCGCGAGCAGCGCAAAAAGGAACGGCGTCAGATCGCGAGAGGCCACGGCGAGGACCAGAGCTGCGAGGCTGGCCGCTGCAGCCGCGATCGCTGCGACGGAGGCAAAGTGGCGTTTCCATGCAAGGGCGGAAGCGGCAAGGACGAAAACGACGAGAATGCCGGCGGTGGCGACGCCGGGCAGGGAGCGGAAGCGCAGAGTCAGTTCCCAAAGCATCGGCATCAGGATGAGGGCCGAGGTGCCGGCCCAGGCCGCGCTCGCGAGCCAGGCCTTCTCCGGCACACGGGTGGCCGGGATCAGCCAGACGAGAGCATAGGCAATCGACACCGCGATCACCGGCCAACGCGGCAGAGCGCCGGACTGCACCGCCGCGCGCAGCAGATACGCTCCGGCAATGCCGAGCATGGCCTTGCCGAGGACTGCGAAAAGCGCGCTGTTTCCGGCTGGCGAGAGCTTTTCAGTCGCGTTCGAGGCGGGCGCGGCCGGGGCGGGCTGAGGGGCGAGAGCCGGGGCGGGGAGCCTGGAAATTTCCAGAGCCGAAACCCGGCGCTCCAGCGCTTCCATGCCACGGGTTAGCCGTTCCACCGCATCGGAAAGGTTATTCATCGCCTTCACCACCTTTGTGAAGACTCGCGCAGGCGTGCCCGTTTATGGCGCCGCAGCTTCGGGAATCGCAGCGCGCTCTTGCTCCGGCCAGGGAGGCAGAATCTTCACCAGCACGGCCAGAATCGGCAGCGGCAGCAGAAGCAGCGCAATGGAAACCAACAGTCCCTCCCGTGTCGCCAGCGCCATCTTGTACGTGGTGAAACCCAGAAAGCTCTTCGAAAACAGTTGTCCGCCAATCACCACGTTCCAGCGCATAGCGAGGATCCCCACCAGCGCCATCGACCCGGCGACGGCATAGATGCGCTTCCGCACCACCTCGCGCAGCTTCATCACCTGGGTGAACAGCAGCAGGACAAGAGGGGTCAGCGTGCCGAGAAGGATCTGCAGAACGATCTGCGAGAAATACAGGCGCGTGTGGACCATGAAATCGAGGCTGCGGAACGACTCGTCGGCTTCGTAAATCCGGTGGATCAGATCGAGCATTTCGAGGCTGAAGTCGATGATGAAGATGTAGAAGAGGTAGACCGCGATGGTATCGACGCAGCGCATGTCAATGAGCTTGCCGCGCAAGCGTGTGGTCGCCATATACAGCAGCAAGACGGCGGCGATACCGGAAACCATGGCGGAGAAGATGAAGACCACGGGCATGAGCGGCGAGGACCACCAGGGGTTCGCCTTGATCGACCCAAAAATGAAGCCGACATAGCCGTGGAGCAGAAATGCCGACGGGACCCCGATGAGCGTCACAAGCCAGCCGACGCGCTCGTCGATCTCGAGGGCGCGCGGGCTGACGTTATCGGAGCCCAGGGTCATCGCTTTGTACATCCAGCGCTTCCACCCTTGCGTCGACTGCGAGAGGGCCACGATGTCGGCCCGGAAGTCCAGCCAAATCTCGACCACCAGCACCGCCATGAGATACCAGAGGTAAACAAACCCGAACATCGCCATGGCTGAAGACCGGTGCGGCGTCATGTACATTTCCAGGGAGCGCTCCGGATGCCCCAGATGCAGCTGCAGGGGCAGGGGTGCGACGATGAGAAACGCCAGCGCGGTGAGCAGGGCCAGCCGGTAGGTCGGCTTGACGGCCTCCACGCGAAAAATGCGCGCCAGCGACGCAAGGATGAAGGCGCCAGCCACCAGCCCCGTTATATATGGATACAGAACAATGAGGACGCTCCAGTAGAGCGAAACTTCGTTCGGATACATGAAGCCTTCGACGCCGGGCATACTGTTCTCCGTCTCCTTCGCGGCTTATCGCACCGAGCCGTCCAGCGCGTTGTAGAAAACCTTGGCGCCGGTGGCCATTTGCGGCTTGAGCACCTGCACGCTATGCGTTTTCAGAAACGCGTGAATGGGATCGTTTGGGTTCTTCAGATCGGCCAGCTGGCGCGCTCCGGTCGGGCACGCCTCGCAACAGGCCGTAGTCAGCCCTTTTGTGATCCGGTGGTAGCAGAGCGTGCACTTATCCGCGACTTTCTTTTGGGGATGGATATAGCGGCAACCGTAAGGGCAGGCCTGCACGCAGTAGGCGCAGCCGAGGCAATATTTCTGGTCGACCAGCACGACGCCGTCCGGCGAGATGAAGGTCGCGCCCACTGGGCACACCTGGGTGCAGGGCGAATCCGCGCAGTGGTTGCAGAGTTTGGGGACAAAGAAATACTTGCCTTCGTCTTCCTTGGCGACGGGGAATCCCTCTTTGCCGCCGTCGGGCGAGATGACTTCGGGACTGGAAAGATGCCAGTCGTCGACGTGGTAGCGCTCGACCCAGGTGCGGAAGAAGCCGTCGGGGACATCGTTCTCCGCCTGGCAGGCGCGGACGCAGTTGCCGCAGCCGATGCATTTGGGGATGTCGATTAACATGCCCCACCAGTGCTCGGTCATGGAGTAGTTGGGCGAAGCTTCGGGGGTCCCGGCGAGCACCGACTCCCAGGCGACCGCGGCAGCCGGCAGCAGGATCAGTAGTTGGCGTCGCGTGATGGTCATTTCGTTCCTCCCGCGGCGATGGCCGGATTGTGCGGCTGGTGACAGGTCTGGCAGGGCACGCCGTTGGCATGCTGATCGGCATCGACCTGCGGAAATGCTTTGGGTTTGGCGGCACTGGCGGCATGGCAGCGCACGCAGAGCACCGCGGTGTCGGGCTTGCCGGGATCGATGGATGGATCGTCGGCATGTTTCGCCAGCGGACCGTGGCAGGCTTCGCAGTGCACCTGCGCGTGCATGCCTGCGCTTTTGGTTTGGGCCACGTCGCTGTGGCAGGTCTCGCAGGTCTGCTGGCCCGCGAACCGAATCGGATGCGCCGCGATCTCAGCAACCGCCGCGCCCCGGTAATGCCCGTACTCTCCAAAGCTGCGCGGAACGACGAAGCCGCGGATCACGAAAAACAGAAGCGTCCCCACGGCGAACAAACCCGCGAGGCGGAAGAGATGCCCCGCATCCTTCAATATGCGCATTGGCGCCTTCCCTCTGCGCCCGGTCGCAGGATTCCAGACCGAGCGTGCAGCTTTGGTGGACTGCAGACTATTCAGGAGGAGAGACACAACGCCTGTATGTGCGCGCGGTCACATGCGTGGGCGATCGACCGAAAGATGGAGGTGGGAAGGGAAGCTCGCGTCGATGTCGTTCCGGGCGAAAGGGCGCGCCGGCGTGAGCGTATTTAGTGGCGAAAGTGGCGGACGCCGGTGAAGATCATGGCGAGGTCGAGGCGATCGGCGGCGGCGATGACGTCCTTATCGCGGACTGAGCCGCCGGGCTGAATGACGGCGGTGGCTCCGGCCTGGGCAACGGTTTCGAGTCCATCGGGGAAGGGAAAGAAGGCGTCGGAGGCGGCGACGCAGCCTTTGAGGGGGAGCACGCCTTTCATGGCTCCGAAACGCGCGGCGTCAACGCGGCTCATCTGGCCGGCGCCTACGCCGATGGTTTGGCCGTCGCGCGCGTAGACGATGGCGTTGGACTTGACGTGTTTGACGACCTTCCAGGCAAAGAGCAGGGCATTGAGCTCGTATTCAGTGGGTGGGCGGCTGCTGGCGATCTTGAGATCGGTGATGGAAAGGGGGGCGTTGTCGGCATCCTGGAGGAGAAGACCGCCGGAAATCTGGCGGAGGACGCGGGCGTTGTTGGCGGGACGGACGGTGAGGAGGCGGAGGTTCTTCTTCGATCCGAAGCGATTGAGGGCATCGTCACTGAAGGCGGGAGCGGCGATGGCTTCGACGAAGAGGTTGGCCATTTCTTCGGCGGTATCGCCGTTGACTTCGCGATTCAAACCAATGACGGCGCCGAAGGCGGAGACGGGGTCGGCGATGAGCGCCTTGCGGAAGGCTTCAAGCTGATTGTGGCCGGTGGCGACGCCGCAGGGATTGGTGTGCTTGATGATGGCGACGGCGGGCTCTTCGAATTCCTCGACAAGATCCCAGCAGGCATCGAGATCGACGAGGTTGTTGTAGCTGAGCTCCTTGCCCTGGAGCTGATGAGCCGCGGCGATGCCGCCGCCGGAGCCATCGCGATAGAGGGCGGCGTGCTGGTGGGGATTCTCTCCGTAACGCAGGCTCTGGGCGAGGGGATAGGAGATGCGGAGGGTTTCAGGGAATTGGTTGTTGTGGCGGAGGGGCTGACCGGGAATGGAGGGCTCCATGCGCTCGAGAGCATTGGCGATGGCGGTGTCGTAAATGCCGGTGGCGGCGAAGGCCTTCTGGGCGAGACGCCAGCGAGTTTCGCGGCTGAGCATGCCGAGGCTGAGAGCGAGCTCGTCGGCGAGGGGGCCGTATTGAGCGGGAGAGGTGACGACGGCGACGTCTTCGAAGTTTTTGGCGGCGGAGCGGACCATGGAGGGACCGCCAATGTCGATGTTCTCGATAATCTCGGCGAAGCTGGCATCGGGATTGGCGGCGGTTTTTTCGAAGGCGTAGAGATTGACGACGACCATGTCGATGGGCTCGATGCGGTTGGTGGCGGCCTGGTCGCGATGGGTCTGATTGCCGCGCATGTAGAGGATGCCGCCGTGGACTTTGGGGTGGAGGGTCTTCACGCGGCCGTCGAACATTTCGGGGAAGCCGGTAAAGTCGGCGACTTCGCGGACGGCGAGGCCGGCATCGCGCAGGGCCTTCGCGGTGCCTCCGGTAGAAACGAGCTCGACTTTATGACGAGCGAGGCACTGCGCGAAGTCCACGAGGCCGGTCTTATCTGTCACGCTCAGCAGCGCGCGGGCGATCTTTTTGTCACTGCTCAAGGTGATGACTCCGGAAGTGGTCGTGCATGCGGGAGCTGAAAAGGAGATTGTAAACAATGGCGGGGGAAAGCGTTGGGGAGGGAGGCCACTACAATCTTTTCATGCGGGAAGGAAACGGGGTGCGGAACGCCCTGATGGCGCTGCTGGTGGTGTATGCGGGAGCGCGGGTGCTGCAGATTTTCCCGACGCAGATTCCGACGCTGCTGATCGTGATCCTGCACGTGGCTCCGCCGGCGATTTTTGCGTTCATCCACGGCAGGCGCGTCTATGGATTGCGCGGAATCGTGGTCTTCATGGTGCTGTGCCTGGGGGTGAGTACTTTTTTTGAGAGCCTGGGTTTGTGGATGGGCTTTCCGTTCGGGCATTACTTTTTCACGGGAGTGATGGGGCCGAAGGTTTTTTCGCTGCCGGTGCTGCTGGCGCTGGCGTATGTGGGCGTGGGGTATGTGGCGTGGGTGGTGGGGTCGCTGATGGTGGGCGCGGGGATGGGTTCGCGCGCCGGATGGCTGGTGACGCCGTGGGTGGCGGCGGCGGTGATGACGGCGTGGGATCTGGCGATGGATCCGGTGTGGGCGCATATCGACCACGCGTGGGTGTGGGAGCAGGGCGGCGGGTATTTTGGCGTGCCCTTCAGCAATTATTTTGGGTGGCTGCTGACGACGTGGGTGTTCTACCAGGCATTCGCGCTGTGGGTGCGCGGGCGCGAGGTGGGGACGACGACGCGCGCATGGAGCCGGCTGGCGGTGGGGATGTACGGTTTGGTAGCGGCGGGGAATCTGCTGCTTGTTGTTCCCTCGGCAATTCCGGCGGGATTTCCGGCGACGATCACCGATGCTGCGGGGCGGAGATGGCTGACCTCGGATGTGGTGGGGAACTGCGTGGTGATTTCGATTTTCGTGATGGGGCCGTTCGCGGTGATTGCGTGGGCTCGGGCCGGCGGGTTGGGAATTGGAACGAAGCAAGCATCGGCGGAGAGAGAGCATTCAGAGCGCGTGATGGCCGGATGAACGCGAGGAAATGAATTTGTTTGTCAGGGTGAAGCGGGAACGATAGGGTAGCAGTATGGACCAGGAACCGCGCGCGGGACGGCGCTATAGCTCGCAGCCGGAAATTCTGCCGCCGGGTGTGGACCCTGAGCCTTCGCGGGAGCCCGCAGAGCCGCGCGGGTGGTATCCGCCGGCGCAACCGCCGCCGCGACCGCGACGTCATTGGGCGTCAGCGCCGGCGACGTACACGCTGGTGGGGATCAATTGCGCGGTGTATTTGCTCACGATGGTGCTGAGCCACTCCACGTCGGGACCGACGTTTCAGGACCCCATCTCGTTTAGCCTGCTTTGCAACGGGGGTTTCATCCTGCATGGCGGGGAATGGTGGCGGATCGTGACGTCGATCTTCGTGCACTTCAGCTGGTGGCACATCCTGGGAAATATGTGGTGCCTGTGGAACCTGGGATTACTGGGCGAGCCGTTGCTGGGTGAGTTTGGGCTGTTCGCGGCTTATTTGCTGACTGGAGTGGCGGGAAATTTACTGAGCATTGCGTTCCATCCCCAGTACCCCGAGCAGGGGGGCATTATGAGCGCGGGCGCGTCGGGCGCGGTGTTTGGCCTGGCGGGCGTGCTGATCATGCTGCTGCGTTCGCCGTCGTTGCCGATACCGCAGGTGGAACTGAAGAAGCTGCGGCGCAGCGTGTGGTATTTTGCGCTGCTGAATTTTGTGATTGGAGCGGGAGTGTGGCTGGCGCACACGGTGATCCAGGTGGATAACCTGGCGCATCTGGGGGGATTCCTGAGCGGGATGGCGCTGGGGATTCCGCTGGTGCCGCGGATTGGCGCGCCGCGGCCGAGGTTCCTGCGGCGGCGGGCGTTCGCCGTTGGGATCATGGCGTTTGCGCTGCTGCTGGTTGCCTGGGGACTGCGGGCGGTGTACGCGGTGCCGGGATAAGGCTCTCCCGCGGCCTGGGAGGCGAGGCTCCGAAGCTGGGTTGGGCGGGTGGCGCGGGATGGTTACAGGCCGAAGTGTTTAACGAGTGGCTGTCGCGGCGAACTTTTTGACCATCGCCAGGAGCAGTTTTCGGTCACTGTCGTTGAGGTTGGTGGAATAGCGCCGGATCTGGGTGAGAAAACGGAGCTCGTCGTCGGAAAGCTTCTGCGACTGGAGCTGACGTCCCAGCGTGTCTTCTGCAAAGAGTTGAGCGAGCGGGAGTTCGAGCGCACCGGCGATCTTCGCGAGGGTATCCAGCGAAGGGACGGTATGCCCGTTTTCAACTCTCGATAAATAACAGCGGAGAAGCCCCGTACGCTTCTCAATATCCCCCTGGGATAAGCCTTTGGAAAGGCGATATCCGCGAATAGTGACTCCAATTTTCATAGTGATGGCCTTATAGACCGCACTTTCCCCTGTTGACTGCAAGGCAGGATTGAATCAAGTATTGTCTGCATAGTTAACACGTTCGGCGATTCACACGCAAGCGGTATTTTCCGGACTTTAGTAATCCGGGAAGGCACCAAAGACACTTACTGTCGGCCGAAATTGCACAATAAATCAGGCACTTGGGGGCGGAGAAAAAAGACATGCCGCGATGGGGAAGCGGGAATCTGCGGCGAGTCCGCACGCAAAGAGATCTGCGAGGCGGAAGTGCTTCGATCGCAAGGGGCGGGGGCCACTGAATCGGCAACGAGACCGGCTCGGGGGAGGGACTGGGGTCATCTCCTCACGGGTGTAATTGACTTGCCAGGAACTGATGGGAGCGGTGCTGGGCATCGTCGGCGTCGGCGGCGCGATAGCCGGTGGTGTTACCGGGATTTTCGAAGGCGTGTCCGGCGTCGGGATAGATTTTGAGGTCGGTGCTTTTGCCGAGGGACTGCATGGCGGCCTGGAAGGCGTGGACGTCGTCGGGGGTGATGCCGCGGTCAAGGCCGCCGAAGTTGCCGAGGACGGCGGCGTGAATCTGGCCGAGGGCGGATTTGTCGGTGGGCAGGGAACCATAGTTGATGACCACCGCTTTGAGGTTGGGATCGGCGACGGCGAGCTGGGCGGCGTAGCCTCCGCCCATGCACCAGCCGATGGCGCCGATGCGGTGGGGGTCGACATCGTGGCGATGATCGAGCCAGGCGACGGCGGAGGTGAGGTCGCGGACGCCGCGATCCTGGGGCAGGCCGCGCATCAGCTCATGGGCCATATCGGCATCGGTAGCGACCTTGCCGCGGTAGAGATCAACGGCGAGGGCGACGTAGCCTTCGTTGGCGAAGCGCTGGGCCTGCTGCTTGACCCAGTCGTTGACGCCCCACCATTCCTGAATGACGACGACGGCGGGATGGGGTCCTGAGCTGGAGGGCAGATAGAGAAATCCCTGGGCAGTGGCGTCACCGCTGGGGAAGGTGACGGGGCTTTGGGCGTGGAGGGCAACGCTGGGGAGAGCGAGGCTGAGCAGCAGGAACAGGGCCGGGGTAATTTTGATTTTCATGGTGGGCTCCTGTGGGACAAACCATATCTGTATCGCAGAAAAACCAGCACGGAGGCAAGTTGCTCCCCTGGCGGCAAGCTCGAAATCTGCGGTCTCGGCACACATCCGCAAGCGGGAAACCGCCATCGCACCTAGGGTAGCGGGTCGTTGGGGAGCGCATCGTGCCGCAGCCAGCATCGTTTTCGGGCCCTGGAAATGCCGCGCAGGCCCACGCTGTCCCGCGCTGGACGGGAGATTCGCGTCTCTCGTTGCCGCCTCGCCGCCGCAGCTTGTCGCGCTGGCGCCATCGCCTGCGCCGCCGCTTGTGCCAGGCGCGGTTTTTGAGCCTCATTGTTGGGCATGAGTTGATTCGGACGGACGTCGTGGACGTGGCAGCGGGGCTGGCTTTCTGGTCGATGCTGTCGATGGTGCCGCTGCTGATGGCGGTGGCGGCGCTGCTCTCGGTGCTGCGGATGCCGGGTCTGCTGGCGCAGCTGCTCGGAGTGCTGGCGATGCTGGTGCCGGCGGATTCTCTGGCGATGGTGGAGAAGATGGTGGGAGGACTGCTGGCTCCGCATCGGGGGATGCTGTCGTTCGGGATCCTCATCTATATCTGGTCGACGACCAGCGGGTTCACGGCACTGATTACGGCGCTGAACGTGGCGTACGACGTAACGACGACGCGTTCGTGGCTGCGGGACCGGTTGCAGGGGCTGATCCTGGCCTGCACGAGCGGGGGACTGCTGACGGTATCGCTGCTGGCGCTGCTGGCGGGGCCGGATTTTGGACATTTTCTGGGGACGGTCGTTCCGGTGCCGGCGTCGCTGGAGCGGATGTGGCCGATGATCCGGGTGGCGACGGTGTTTGTGGCGTTCGTGGTGGCGCTGGAACTGGTGTATTTTCTGGCGCCGAACCGGAGGCAGCGGTTTACGTCGACGCTGCCGGGCGCCATTGTGGCGATTGCGCTGTGGTTTGTGGGATCGGCGGGGCTGGCCTTCTATCTGAATCACTTTGCGCATTACTCGCGGTTATATGGCGGGATGGGCGCGGTGATCGGGTTGATGTTCTGGATTTATCTGACGGCGCTGGCGATTCTGATTGGGGCGGAGGTGAATGCGGAGCTGGCGAAGCGGCGGGATTCGCTGTTTCGCGGACATTTGAAGGCGGGGGAGCGAGAGCGGGGGGCGAGTGCGGGGACTTTCGAGGATGGCCGGATGCAGAAACGGCCGGCTGCGTAGGCACTCACTCATCGCCGGGTGCGACGCAGCCGTAGTGCGCACGCGAACCGTTCTATGGGGCTATGGCTGTATCTGCCAGACTGCGGCGGGGGTACCGGGGGTGCCGCTGCTGGTTAACGTGGCCCCGTTCATGAGCCAGATGTAAACCTGTTGCGTCGTGCTGTTGCGCCACAGGATGCCCGCGCGACCGCTGCCATCGTAGTCGCCCAGCCCCTCAATGATCCATGCAGAGGAAACATAGGTGACGCTTCCGCCGCCGGACATCGTGGTTCCGCTGACGAACCAGACGTAGACCTGGCCGGTGGCGCTGTTGCGCCACAGGATGTCGCTCTTACCGTCGCCGTTGAAATCGCCGACGCCTGCGATGCTCCAGTCAGAGGAGACGTAGCTGAGGCTGCCACTGCTGGTCAACGTGGTCCCGTTCATCAGCCAGATGTAGACCTGGCCGGTGGTGCTGTTGCGCCACAGGATATCGGCTTTGCCGTCGTCGTTGAAATCGCCAACGCCCTGGATGACCCAGTCCGAGGTGATGTAGGTGACGCTGCCGCCGCCCGACATGGTGGTTCCGTTGATGAACCAGACGTAGACCTGCCCGGTGGAGCTGTTGCGCCACAGGATGTCGGCTTTGCCGTCGCCATTGAAGTCGCCAATGCCCTGAATGGTCCAGTCAGAGGAAACGTAGCCGAGGCTCCCGCTGCTGGTTAAGGTGGTTCCATTCATTAGCCAGATAAGGACCTGCCCGGTGGTACTGTTGCGCCACAAGATGTCGGATTTGCCGTCGCCGTTGAAATCGCCGGCGCCTTGAATGACCCAGTCGGAAGTGGGGGCGCCCGGGCTGCCGCTGCTGGGATACGTGGTCCCGTTCATGAACCACTCGTAGACCTGCTGGGTGCTGGTGTTGCGCCAGAGGATGTCACTCTTGCAGTCGCCGTTGAAGTCGGCCACTGCGGCAAACGACGCCGGATTCGGATTGGGGTTCGGGTTTGAAGTCGCGCAGGAGATGGAAGGCGGCGTTGTGAAGACCGTCGTGTCGCCCGAAATCACCCAAGCTTGCGTGAAAGTCCCCACATTCAGATACATGTCGCCCCCGGGATCCTGGACCCCGGTAGAGATGTTGTGGATGATGAATCCGAGGTTCTGCGCGTTGGGGATCAGGCCGATGTCGAAGTATGCGCCGAAAGAGTCTGCATTGGTCACTCCGGTCAGTCCGTCATCGTAGTCGCCGGTATATTCGGTGGTGTCGTCAAAGGCGTAGACAGTCCAGTTCGCGTAGTTTCCGTCCGGCCGGTGGTAGTGAATGCGAGCGTACCCAGGCAACAGCGCGGTGGGATTGGCCAAGCTGATCGCGGTGTTATACAGCTTGCCTATCCCCGAATAAGACCAGAACTGGCTGCCCTGGGTCGCGGGGTCCACGTACAAATTGTACGGAGTATCTTTCTGGTCCCCACCCGGCGCCGTTGGATTGTGAATAATGATCCCCACCTCCTGCGCACCCGTCGTGACGCCAACGTCGAAATACGCTCCATAGGAATCGGTCCCGGTTACCGGCACAGGGCCGCCGCCATAGTTGCCGGTGTCTTCTGTGGTGTTGTCGAACGCATAAGCCGTCCACCCGGAGTAGTTCCCATCTGGCCGGAAGTAGTGGATACGTATGTGCCCCGATGGAATTACTTGTGCAAAGGTCCAGGTTGACGCCAGGAGGCATAACGGAAGCATGAGCAGCCAGGATGTTGCCCTGCACCGAAGGCGAGACCTTTTAATCCCGAATTGCATTGGGCTTCTCCAGAAGACTCTCTTGCTTCCGTTCGCTCTCGGCGCGATTGTGAGGATCATAGCAAAGTAAGCGCTTCACCATGGCCTCCTGCTTCACCATGGCCTCCTTATGATGGCCGAAACTCACGGTACAGCAGACGGCCGAGTCTGCACCCCCTGCCTCGGCACCAGACCGCGGGAGCGCAGGATCCGGCGCCGGTTAAGGATCTCGGTGGAAGCCGCAGGCAAGTCGAGCGACGAACGCCGGCCTGTCCACATCAGTCGCCTGTCGGCGGTTTCCATGAGGACTCTCCTGTCCGCCTGCGGAAGGCCGGATTGAGTGTGGGGGAAGCGATGTCAATTTAGCATTGGGTGCATGGGAACGCTCCTCAGAGAGGATGACGGATTTGAGGCCGGGTGGTGCGGGCCCGCTCGGAGGGTATTCGAGCCTGAACAGTAAGCAGGAGGAGGGATGATTCGGCAGGTCCAGTTATTTATGGGAGAAAGAGAAGGAAAGTCAAGAGAAATGTCCGATGCCGGGAGCGCGATTTGGGGCTTCGCAATCCGCGTGAGCGAGGGTTGCGGACGTGTCACCGGCACCATGGAAGCTGCGAAGCCCATGAGGCTGGAGCGGGCACTGGGCGAGGTGGGGCGGATGCAGAAACGGCCCGCTGGTTAGGCAGGGCGCGTCAGTCTCAAGCTTGAATTTAGGCTATTGAGGGGCGCCGACGGAGGGGGATGGGGCGGAGTCGGGGGGGCGGGGGCTGGGCTTCCCAAAATGGGCCGGTGGGGTTACCGGGGGTTGGGTAGAAAGCGGAATTGTGTTGAAGGTGCGAGCGTCTGAGCTCTAGCTTCTTGCTGTGGGGTGAACCTGGCCGGGCGCCAGCGGGGTGGCGGTTTCTCGCGGCGTTGCACACAATTTCCGGATGGCCGACCACGTGGCAAGCTCGCTCACTTTGGCGCACAGACGATCTTCACCACGGCCGCGCTTCCGCAATAAATGCCGTTGGCTGGTGCATCACCGCGGTATTCGATTCTCATCTCTGAGTCGCTAATCCAATGGATGTCCGCGGGCCTGACGGCTTCCCATCCAGCCGAGAAGACGTTGGCCTGCCTGAAGCCTCTAGCCCAGAAGACTCTGACAGACGTAGCGCCGCCAGTCGCCCCTTCATCGAAGTCATATATACGCACTGCCATGCGTCCAGACGGTGAGTAGATCGGCGTCGAGATGGTCTCACATCCAGAAGCCGTCGTCAGCAGAAGCAAAAGTCCTAAGAAAGTTCCCGCTCCGGCGACAGACACGCATCCGAGTCGGATTCCGAATCGCGTTACCCGCTGAGGCAGCTTCCTGGCTTTCCTGAATCCGATGACACCTCCAGCGAACATCAGGAGAGCCAGCGTTGCCTCGCTCACGACCCACCAGTTAATGAACAGCATCGCCGCCTCCCCTGACTGGCGTGAGCCAACCAAGCGCACATGACTGCCTGTCGCCAAAGTCCAGGCGCCGTCGCGCGGTGGGCGTATCGCAGGCAACCGGAAGTTTACCTCGACGGTTCATGTTTCCACGTCGACAAACGCGGCCCGCGCAAAAACGACAACCGCAGATCCTTCCGCCTCGCGACGCTCGGCGTCAGGACGACAGGGTCGGGGGCGGGATGCAGAAACGCCCCGCTGGTTAGGCAGGGCGTTTCATCTCAGGTTCGAGTGAATCCTGACTACTGAGGGGCGCCGACTGCGGGGGTTGCTGCGGAGTCGGGGGTTTCGGGGGCTTGCTTGGCGGCGAAGTAGCTGGAGTCCCAGAGGTCGCGATAGAAGACGCCGGTCAGCTCCGCGGCTTTGGGGCCGAAGGTGGGGCGTCCGCCTTCGAGGAAGAAGACGGCGACGATGCGTCCGTACTGCGTATCGGCATAGGAGGCGAACCAGCCGAAGCGGGTGCCGTCGTTGGAACAGGTGCCGGTTTTGCCGAGCACCGGGAACTCATTGAAGTTGGCGCGGAGGGAGCGGGCGGTGCCGTACTGCACCGCGGCCTGCATGCCGTCCTTCATTTCCGGAAGAATATTGGCGATGTCGAGGGTGCGCTTGATGCGCGGCTGCATGGTGAGCGCTTCAGCGGGCGAGGTGGGATGCTGGAGGTAGTAGAGCGTGCCACCGTTCGATATGGCTGCGACGAGGGCTCCGAGCTGGAGCGGGGTCATGGAGATGCCTTCGCCGAAGGAGCACATGCGGCCGACGCCGCCGAGGCTTTCGGCGATGGGCGCGTCAGGATAAACGCCCGTCTGCTCGCCGGGGATGTTGTAGCCAGCCAGCTCGCCGAGGCCGAATTCTGTGGCGTAGTGGTGGACGCGGTCGAATCCGAGGCGGCGGCCGAGGGTTTCAAAGTAGGCGTTGTTGGAGTGGGCCAGCGCTTCGGTGAGATTGAGGTGATAGCTGCCGCCGAGGTTGACGGGCGTTTCTTTGGTGATGATGCCTTCGTCGAGAGCGGCGAGCGCGACGGAGAGCTTAATGGTGGAGCAGGGCTCAGCACCGCTGGAGAGCGCGAGCTTCTGATTGACCATGGCGAGAATGCGGCCATTGGAAGGATCGATGGCGACGACGGTGCCATTCATGTCGCCGAGGGCGTCGATGGCGGCCTGGCGAACGACAGGATCCTCACCCGCGGTGACGTCGCCGGCGGTGATGTCGGAGTTGGCGAAGGAGCTGGCGGTGAAGCGCTCGTAATAACGATGGCGGCGGTGCCGGATATAGGTGCGACGCGTGGTGAGGCTGGCGGTTGCAAGGTGCGCGCCGGTGACACGCTGGCTGTGCTGGAGGGTAGCGATATGATGCCGGGCGGTGGCGGACTCATGCACGCGGGAGTGGGCGCGACGAACGGGGTGATGCGTGGTGGTGGTGGACGCCGCAAAGAGGAGCGAAGGGGCGACCATGGCAGCCAGCAAGAGGGGCAAAAACACACGCTTCATCAGGCAACTCTGTTTCGAGAAATCCAGACTCTCTGATCGATGATGCCGCAGAGTGTGGTCTGGGGAAAGCTTACTTTCGGTGCTAACGCGTACCCAATTTCATCGGCATTCCCGAAGTGGAACTTGAACTTTCCACCGTGGGCAATAGAGTTCTCGCCATTGCACTGGATCGAAACCCTGAAAACACCCCCGCGGCTGTACCGGAGGGGGCACTTCCACTGTAAGTGCCTGATAGCAGGAACTGTTTGTTTACTATAGCCGGATTCTATTGTCTGTCCAGTACATTTTTTGCGCACAGATGATCCCTCTTTCCGGTCAGAAGCGGGGGCAAAATCGACGGCAAGCGGGTTAGATGGCGCCCTTGCGCAGGAAGGCAGGGATGTCGAGGTTCTCGCTGGGCTCCTCTATAAAGGATGGGCGTTCGGTGGCGGCGTCTTCCGCCTGATGGGCGGCGCCAACCGCGACCAGGGCGGGTTCAGCGTCGTCGTCTGGATGGTTAAGGTCCTGCGATTCAGCCACTTCGGTGATGGCGGCTTCGGAATCGTGAACGCGGAAGGCGGAGACGAATTCGCGGGAGGAAACCGGGACCAGGATGGGGACCTGGGGGACGATGCGAGGCTGGGGCGGTTCGGTTTCCTCGCTGGCGAAACGTGGTGTGGGCGGGCGGGACTCGATTCGCGGGGCGAGGGCTTCCGGGTGGAGGGCCGAACTCAACATTTGCTCGCGGCGTTCGGGCGAACCCTGGCGGAAGCCGGTGGCGATGACGGTGATCTTGACGTCTTCGGCCATGGTGTCGTCGAGGACCGCGCCGAAGATGATGTTGGCGTCCTCGTGGGCGGCGCTTTGGATCAGGGTCGAGGCTTCATTGACTTCGCTCAGCTTGAGAGAAGCGGAGCCGGTGATGTTGATGAGGATGCCGCGGGCCCCATCGATGGCCCCAGCTTCGAGCAGCGGGGAGGCCATGGCGGCCTGCGCAGCTTCGACAGCGCGATTCGATCCGCCGCGGACGGCGGTGCCCATGACGGCGTAACCCATGCCTGCCATGGTGGTCTTCACGTCGGCGAAGTCGCGATTGATGATGCCGGGGATGGTGATGATGTCGGAGATGCCCTGGACGCCCTGGCGGAGAACGTCGTCGGCGATGCGGAAGGACTGGAAGAAGCCCGCATCTTTGGCGACAGCAAGGAGCTTCTCGTTGGGAATGACGATCATGGTGTCGACGCTTTCGAGGAGTTCCTGCATGCCGCGCTCGGCCTGGACCATGCGGCGCTTGCCTTCGAAGGCGAAGGGACGGGTGACGACGGCGACGGTGAGCGCGCCCATTTCGCTGGCGAGAGAAGCGATGACGGGCGCAGCGCCGGTGCCGGTGCCGCCGCCGAGGCCAGCGGTGACAAAGACCATGTCAGCGCCATCGAGGGCTTCAAGGATCTTGTCGGAGTCTTCGAGCGCAGCTTTGCGGCCGACATCGGGATTGGCGCCGGCGCCGAGGCCGCTGGTGAGCTTCGCGCCGAGCTGCAGCTTGACGGGGGCGTGGGAGAGCTGGAGCGCCTGACGGTCAGTGTTGGCGGCAATGAAGTCGACTCCTTCCATGCTGGCGGCGATCATGCGATTGACGGCGTTGCCGCCGCCACCGCCGACGCCGATGACTTTGATCTTCGCGCCGCGGAGGATTTCTTCGTGGTACTGGATGCGGATTTCTTCAGGCTGGGGCTGGGGGCTGTATTTCTTCATCGGCTTCAACTCCTTGCTTCAGATATTTCGAACTAGACGCTTCCTGCAAAAATGGCGCGCAGTTTGGCGCGCAGTCCATGGTTTTCCGCCGCACGGTTCTGGCTGGTGCGGTGGGCGTAGAGCAGGGTTCCGGCGAGAACGGAGAATTCGGGGGCGGCGAGATCCTGGGGCATGCGGGAGAGGGGAACGGGCGAGGCCAGGCGCGCCTGGACGCGCAGCAGGCTCTCCGCGGTTTCGAGAAGACCGGGGAGACGCGCGCCGCCGCCGGTGAGCACGCAACCAGCGCCCATCGCTTCAAGCACGCCGCCCTGACGGAGATTGTCGCGGAGCATCTGGAAGAGCTCGCGGGCACGGGGCTCGAGGATTTCGGCGATGAGGCGCTGGCGAACCACGCGCGGCTCGTAGCCGGGGAGGCCGGTGACTTCGATTTCGCTGATCTGATCGACCGCGGTCACGATGGAGTGGCCGTAATTGCACTTGAGCCACTCGGCTTCCGGGGCGGTGACGTGGAGGCCGACGGCGAGGTCGTTGGTGAAGTGATCGCCACCGATGGGGACGACCGAGGTGTGGGCGACGGAGCCTTCGAAGAAGACGACCAGCTCGGAAGTGGAGGCGCCGATGTCGAGGAGGCAGACGCCGAGCTCGCGCTCATCTGCACCGAGCGTGGCTTCCGCAGCGGCGAGGGCCTCGAAGACGGTCTCGGTGACTTCGAGGCCGGCCTTGTTGACGCAGGTGACGATGCTTTGCTGTGCGCTGGCGGAGCTGGTGGCGATGTGCAGATTGACTTCGAGGCGATTGCCGACCATGCCCACGGGATCATGAATGCCGGGCTGCTCGTCGAGGATGAATTGCTGGGGGAGGAGGTGGAGGATTTCGCGATCGGCGGGGAGGGCGATGGAACGGGCGCGATCGACGGCGGCGCGGACATCGTCTTTGCCAATTTCGCGCAGGCGGGTGCCGAGACTGATGCCGCCGCGGCTGTTGACGCCGCGGATGTGGGGTCCGCCGACGGCGACGACGAAGCGCTCGATGACGGCTTGTCCGGAGTTTTCGGCCATGACCGCGGCGCGATCGATGGCTGCGGCGGCGGGCGCGAGGTCGGAGATGAGTCCTTTGCGCATGCCGGCGGCGTCGCAGATGCCGTGGCCGCGATAACGCAGCGCGCCCTCGTGGACTTCGGCGATGAGCACGCGGATTTTGGAACTGCCCGCGTCGAGGACGGCGATGATGTTGTCCTGCTGTCTCATTTGGCCCCCGGTTTGGTGTGGGGTGGGGGCGATGTGTGCGCTTTGGCGGGCGGGGTGTGCTGCGCGGGTTTGGTTTTGTGCGCGGTGCTGTGCTGGGGCGGAGCTTTGTGGGCGGCGGGTTGTGCTGCGGCGGGCTCGGGTTTGGGCGGGGGCTTGGGTGCGGCGCTGGGAGCGGCGGGATCGGCGGCCATCTTCAGGACGACTTCACGGTCGTAGCGGAGGTCGATGGAGGCGAGCTTCGGATACTGCTGCTGCCACTGCGCGATGTGCGCCTGGTAGTTGCGCCAGCGGGCGAGGAAGTCTTCCTGTCCGAAATACAAGAGCAGGTCGGAGCCATTGGCCGGGACGGTGGCGCGGACGTCATTGGGGTCGGAGAGGTCGACTTCGCTGAGCTGCGCGGAGATGGGTTCGCCGGTCGAGTCCAGGTCGGCGATGAATCTCTGATAGAGGTGCATGCGCGCGCTGCGAACGGAGAGTGGGTCAGCGGGGACGATGCCACTGACAACAGGGAAGGAGTAATGGCGAGCGGCCATCTGCTGCGGGGTCATGGTGAGGAGCACGCCATCGGCGTCGGCCAGCTCGATGCGGCCGCGCACCTGAACGAAGGCGATGGGGGTGCGTTCGGTCACAGCAACGCGCAATTGATTGGGCAAGAGGCGCATGACGGTGGCCTGGCGGACCCAGGGGATTTGCTCGAGGGCGAGGCGGCGTTGCGCGAGGGGGACGAAGAAGAGATTGCGTCCGATGTCGGAGCCGAAGACGGAGAGGAGATCGGCGCGGCTGAGCTGGCTGTTGCCGAAGGTCTGGATGGAGGCGGAGGAATCGATGCGGAAGCGGGGATCGTGATCGAGGAAGCTGCGCGCGGCGACGAGAAGAGCGGCGACGATGCCGAGCGCGGCCAGGAGGGCAGCGGCGAAAGCCAGCTGGCCCCAGCGGGAACGAGCCCAGGCGGGAAGGAGGCCGCGACGGACGGGAACGCGGCGGCGTGCGCGGAGGAAGGGCTCTTCGGCAGCGTCGTCGGGGTCGGCACGCGGACGCGAGGTGCGCGCGTCGAAACCTCGAGCGGCCGGCGGACGATCCAGGTCAGCCGGTGGTTCGTCGAGAACCGTCGCGCCAGTGTTCAGGATGGTTTTTGCCACGGCCCCGAGCAAGGTCGTGAGAATCGCCGCTTTGACTATAGCGTGACGGGGCTGTGGATTGGCGGGGAAATGCAATGGGAATCAAGGGAGAGAACAGGGATTTTCGGGTTGCGGGATGTTCACCACAGAGGACACAGAGGGCACGGGGAGAGGATTAAGCGGAGTGAGGCTTTCGACAACGCGTGCTGGCGAGACGAATTTACCGACTAACCGCTAGTCCGGCAGGTCGTCCTGACGCTGCGCGGGATGTTTGCGCCGGGGCTTGCGGCGACGTTTGGTCCACAGCGGTGCGCCCCAGGTGGCGACTCCGAGAAAGACGCCGAAGAGGATGATGGCGTCGAGGCTTTCGCGGCTCTGGAAGGTCCAGGGGACGTCGCGAATATTGAGCCAGAACTCGAATTCGTCGAGGGTGAGCGCTGCGCCCATGCCGTAAAGGATGGCGATGAGGCGGCCGACGAAGAGCGAGGAGGGCGTGGCCTTTTCGCCAAACTCAGCGACCAGGGCGAAGCCGGAGACGAGCAACAGCAAGATGCCCCATACCAGGTGGTGCACGTGGAGGCCGCCGACGATGACCCACCCGAAGGGCCCCACGCGGAACAGGATGAGGAGCACGATGGCGCGCACGCCGACAAAGGTGATGAAGAAGCTGAGCGAAGAAAGGAATAAGCGGCGGCGTGGGCGGTCGGGGATGCGTTCGTGAAGAATGCGGCCGGCGCGGGTGAGGTGGAGAAGGAACAACATGACCGCTGCTGCCGCAACGACGAACAGCAGGAGGATCCAGGTTCCGCTCGGAGGCATGGGATTCATTGTTACGCGGGGTTGGCTGCGGGGGCCAGTAGCAACGGGGATGCGCGGTTAATCGGAAGCGGGGGGCAAGGTGATTTTGCGGTTGGTCCAGAGCGGAGCGCCCCAGGCTCCCACGCCGAGCAGGGCACCGAAGAGGAAGACAGCGTCGATGCTCTCGCGTCCCTGGAAGGACCAGGCGGCTTCCCGGACATGGAGCCACATGGCGAACTCGTCGAGGGTGAGGGCTGCACCCATGCCGTAGAGAATGGCGATGAGGCGACCGGCAAAGAGGGAGATGGGCGTGGCGTTGGCGCCAATCTCGGCGACGAGGGCGTAGCCGCAGACGAGCAACAGCAAGATGCCCCAGACGAGATGGTGGATGTGGTGACCGCCGAGAACGATCCATCCGAAGGGGCCGAAGTGGAAGGCGATGCAGACCATAAGCAGGCGCACGCCGACGAAAGTGAGGAAGAAGCCGAGGGCGGCGAGGAAGAGGCGGCGGCGGGGGCGGTCGGGGATGCGCTCGTGGAGGATGCGGCCAGCGCGGGTGAGGTGCAGCAGAAAGAGAATGGCGGATGCGCTGGATGCCAGGAAGAGCAGAAGGACCCAGGCCGTGGTCCAGTGCACCACGACCAGGCGCAGAGCGTGCTTGATGAGCGGGCTGTTGGTTAATCCTGTGAAGGGAGCCAAGCTTCACACCACCCCTGCTAGGTGCATCGGCAGCGAGGGGCGGGGCGAAAACTCACTGTCGCGCTGCGCGACAGGGGTGCAGGTTACAGGGTACAGGGTGCAGGGTACGGGTTACAGGTTGCCGGGCTGATCGGCTGATTTATGGTGCGGGGGCGGGCCTTTTGCGGTTGGTCCAGAGGGGTGCGCCCCATGCGCCGATGGCGAGCAGCGCGCCAAAGAGGACGACAGCGTCGATGCTTTCGCGTCCCTGGCGGGTCCAGTAGGCGTCGGCGCTCATGTTGAGCCAGAGGGCGAATTCGTCGAGGGTGAGGGCAGCGCCCATGCCGAAGGCGACGGAGATGAGGCGGCTGAGGAAGAGTGAGCCCGGGGTCGAGCCGTTGCCACACTCCGCCATGTCGGCATAGCCGACCAGCAGCAACAGCAAGATGCCCCAAACGAGGTGATGGATGTGGCGGCCGCCCATCATGACCCAGCCGAAGGGCCCGATGTGGTGAACGATGGCGAAGACCAGGAGGCGCACCACGAGGAAGGTGATGAAGAAGCTGACGGCGGCGAGGAAGAGGCGGCGCTGCGGGCGATCGGGGATGCGCTCGTGCAGGATGCGGCCGGCGCGGGTCAGATGCAACAGCAACATCATGACGGCATTGGCAAGGAGGACAAACAGAAGGAGGATGGCGGCTCCGGTGAGGTGCATGGCGAATAGGGTATAGCGTGGCGCGGACAGCGTATAGCCGGGAGCGGGAAACGCGAGGTCCCTCGCTTCCCCACCCCACCGCGCCAACATCGGGCGCGTTGGGGACCCCGGTTCGCTCGGGATGACAGCTTTTGTCAGGGTCCCTGGCTGCGCTCGGATGACAGTTTTTTATTCACTCCACGCGCCCCTATAATCAAGATGGGAGACTTTTCCTTTTCCCTCCTGGAACGGACCATTGGGCGACGAGATTATCATCCGCGGCGCGCGGACTCACAACCTGAAAAACATCGACTGTGCGATCCCCCACGGGAAGCTGACCGTCGTTTCCGGCGTCTCGGGGTCGGGCAAGTCGAGCCTCGCCTTCGACACGATCTATGCGGAAGGGCAGCGGCGGTATGTCGAGTCGCTGTCGGCGTATGCGCGGCAGTTTCTGGAGCGGATCGAGAAGCCGGATGTGGATTTGATTGACGGGCTGGCGCCGGCGATTGCGATTCGGCAGAAGAACTCGACGCGGAATCCGCGGTCGACGGTAGCGACGGCGACGGAGATTTACGACTACATGCGGTTGCTGTGGGCGCGATGCGGGGTGGTGCATTGCATCGTGTGCAACGGGATTGTGAAGCGCGACACGATGGATGAGATTGCGTCGAAGATCCTTGCGTTGGGCGAGGGGACGCGGTTGCATGCGCTGTTTCCGGTGCAGGCGGTGGCGACGGCTCCGGCGCAAGCGAGCGCTGAGACGGCGGAGGCGGGGAAACCCGGGCGGAAGACGCGCAAGGCGGTGGCGAAGGTTGCAGAAAAGGCCTCGGGCGGTCTGTCGGACGCGCTGCGGGAGCGGCTGGGCGATCTGCGCAAGCGGGGGTTCAATCGGCTCTATCAGAACGGGGCGATTTACGAATTTTCGACGCCGGAGTCGCTGCTCGAAGTTGATTTTGGGTCGCCGGTTTTTGTGCTGGTCGATCGGATCGCAGTTTCGGTGGAGGATCGGGCGCGGATTGTCGATGCGGCGGAGATTGGGTATCGGGAATCGGGGGAAATTCTGTTCGAAGTGCTGGCCGCACGGGCGGACGCGGCTTCGCCGCAAAACGGATCGGAGAGGGTGGTTGCGGAACGGCTGCGTTTTTCGGCGGCGTTTGAGTGCAAGAGCTGTCATCGGGTCTACCGCGAGCCGGAGCCGAGCCTGTTTTCGTTCAACAATCCGTATGGGGCATGCCCGCGCTGCCAGGGATTCGGAAACACGATCGACTTCGATCTGGACCTGATCATCCCGGATAAGTCGAAAACGCTCGACGAGGGGGCGATTGATCCGTGGAATCGGCCGAAGTATCGGCCGTACCTGAACGATCTGCGCAAAGCTGCGCGCCTGAGCGGCATCCCGCTCCACACGCCGTGGTGGGATTTGACGCCGGAGCAGCAGCGGTTTGTGCTGGATGGGGAGGGCTCGTTCCCGGGGGTACATGGATTCTTCGCGCTGCTGGAGCGGAAGAAGTACAAGCTGCATGTTCGCGTGATGCTGAGCAAATATCGCGGCTACGCGCTGTGCCCGGAGTGCAAAGGGCAGCGGCTGCGGGCTGAGGCGCGGGCGGTGCGGCTTGGCGATGGCGGCGAAGGGAAAAACATTTGCGAGGCGGCGGCGCTGACGATTGGCGGGGCGGCGCGGTTCTTCTCGAACCTCACGCTGACGCCGATGCAGGGGGAAATTGCGGGCAGCATTCTGGAGGAGATTCGGCAGCGGCTGATGTTTCTTGATGCTGTGGGGCTCGACTACCTGACGCTCGATCGTCTGGCGTCGACGCTGTCGGGAGGGGAATCGCAGAGGATCCAACTGGCGACGTCGCTGGGGTCGCGGCTGGTGGGGGCGCTGTACGTGCTGGATGAGCCGTCGATCGGGCTGCATCCGCGGGATACGGCGCGGCTGATTCGGATTTTGGACGAGCTGCGCGATTTGGGGAACACGATTCTGGTTGTGGAGCATGACCCCGACGTTCTGCGCGCGGCGGATTATCTGCTGGACCTTGGACCGGGGGCGGGCGAGTTCGGGGGCAAGGTGCTGGCGGCGGGTTCGGTGGCAGAGGTTGCGGCGAATCCGGCGTCGATTACGGGACGGTATTTGAGCGGGCATCTGACGATTCCGGTTCCGGCGCGGCGGCACAAGCCCGGGTCGCAAAAGGAATGGCTGAGGGTAAGAGGCGCACGCGCCAATAATCTGAAGGGCATCGACGTCGATATTCCGCTGAATTTACTGGTTGCTATTACCGGCGTGTCGGGATCGGGCAAGTCGACGCTGGTTCACGAGGTGATTTACAAAGCGGTCGCGCATCGGCTGGGACGGATTGAGGGCGGCGATCCGACTGGCGTCTACAGAGACATCAAAGGCGTGGAGCGGCTGAACGACATTGTGCTCGTGGATCAGACGCCGATTGGGCGGACGCCGCGGTCGAATCCCGTGACGTATATCAAGGCGTTCGATGCGATTCGGGAGCTGTTTGCGTCGCAGCCCGAGGCGCAGCGGCGTGGGTATACGGCGGGTCACTTTTCGTTCAATGTGCCTGGCGGGCGCTGCGATGTGTGCGAAGGCGACGGGACGGTGACGGTCGAGATGCAGTTCCTGGCCGATGTGGAGCTGCCGTGCGAGGAATGCGGCGGGGCACGCTACAAGGCGAGCACGCTGGAGATCCACTACAAGAATCGCAGCATTCACGATGTGCTGCAGATGACGGTGCGCGAGGCGCTGCGTTTCTTTGCGGGTCACCCGAGGATTGTCGACAAGCTGGCGGTACTGGAGGAGATTGGGCTCGGGTACGTGCGGCTGGGGCAGTCGGCTACGACGCTTTCCGGCGGGGAGGCGCAGCGTGTGAAGCTGGCGGCGCATCTGGCGACGGTGCGGTCGGAGGGGCGGTCGTCGGACGGGAAAAAGGGCGGCAGCCGGGTGCTCTACATTTTGGATGAGCCGACGACGGGGCTGCACTTCGACGACGTTGGCAAGCTGCTGGTCGCGTTTCGGAAGCTGATCGACAGCGGCGGCTCACTGGTGGTGATCGAGCACAACCTGGACATTATTAAGTCGGCGGACTGGGTGATCGATCTTGGTCCGGAAGGCGGCGCGGCGGGCGGGCAGGTGGTGGCGACGGGAACGCCGGAGGACATCGCGAGCCATGAGCTGTCGCACACGGGGCAGTGGCTGGGCCGGGTGCTGGGGGGACACGCCGGGGTTGAGCTGGTTCATGCTGCAGAAAGCGAAGTGTTCCAGTGAGGGGAGAGAAAAGCATCCCTCAGCGGCTAAAGCCGGATCCGTTTTGCGGCGGTAATGGCACGGCTGGAAGCCGTGCCCCTTCAAAGATGCGAATTTTTCCATGGTGCCGGATAGCCGCCGTCGGGCTCTTCATCGCATTTGCGCAAATTGCTGTGGCGCAACCGGTGCCGCTGCCTCCCGGGACCACGGGCGGGGACCAGGAACAGCAGAAGCCGGCGTCGGACCCGCTAGGGGAAGTCGAGTCGGCGATCGAAGCGAAGAATTACCCGCAGGCCGCAAGCCGCCTGGACGTTTATGTCTCCGCGCATCCCAACGATGCACGGGCGCTCTTCGATCACGGGTACGTAGAGGATGCACAGGGCCACACGGACGCGGCCGAGGGCTGGTATCGCAAAGCCATCGCGGCGGACCCGAAGCAGTTCGAATCGCGTTTAGCGCTGGGGCTTCTGCTGGCGGCCAAGGGTGATGCGGCGGATGATCAGGCGGCGCGCGAGCAGCTGGATGCGGCGACCCAGCTGGAGCCGAATCCGCCGAACCCCGGGGCCAAAGCGCAGGCGGACCGGGCGCTGGCGCGGCTGCTGCGTTCGTCGGACCCGACCGGCGCGCGGGATGCGCTGGTGGAGGCGCTGAAGCTGACGGCGGAGACTCCGGCGGACACGCTGCTGGCCGCGGAGATCGCGGAGGCCGCGGGCGACGGCGAAATTGCCGAGCAGGAATACCGGAAAGCACTGCAGTCCGATCCTGGTTCGTCGGACGCGACGGCGGGGCTGGCGCACCTGCTGATCGACGAGAAGCGCTACGCGGACGCGCAGCCGCTGGTGGAGGCGGCGCTGCGGCGGAATCCTGAGGACCCGGCGCTCAACGCGCAGCTGGCTTCGATCCTGAACGGCCAGGGAAAGCAGGCCGAGGCGCTGGCGGTGATTGAGAAGCTGCACAAACTGCAGCCGGCGAGCCCCTCGGTAACGCTGATGCTGGCGGACGCCGATCTGCAGGCCGGCAAGCTGGAGGAGGCCGATGTGCTGTTCGAGGAGCTCCTGGCGCGGACGCCCAACGATCCGGTGCTGCTGGACGCGCGGGGCCAGGTGCTGATCCGTCTGCAGCGGTATCCGGAGGCCATCGCCAGCTTCCGGAAGGCCGTTGCGGTCAAAGCGGCTGATGCGGATGCGTGGTCGGGGATCGCTTTTGCGGACTCAGAGGCGCACCAGTACCAGGACGAACTGGGCGCGCTTTCCATGCGATCAAAATATGCGGAAGAGAACCCAGCAAGTCTGTTTCTGTGGGCAACGGCGTACGATAATCTTCATCAGAGCAAGGCAGCGGCGGAGTATTACCATCGCTTCCTCGCCGCCGCTCAGGGAAAATTCCCGGATCAGGAGTGGCAGGCAAAGCACCGGCTGGCCGCTCTTGGCAAGTAATCGGTGCTCAGGAGGGCGACCGGCAGTTCCGTTGGTACTCGCCAGGGTTGAGCCGCCCGTTACTTTCGAATGACGGCGGGCACGACTACCACCTTGATGGGTAGCGCAAAGAGCGGCAACTGCGGTATTGTTCTCGGAACGCACTCCCCGGAGGTGCGCCGTGCGGATCGTCGCAGTCGTCGCCGCTGTGGTTCTACCCGCTTCCCTCGCATGGGGGCATGGGATGGACGACCGCGCGCCGGATGCGCGCGAGCTGGCTGATCTGCAGGCGAAGGCCGCGGCCGCATCACCCAACGAACAACCGTATATCTACGCCGAGCTGGTGCACTCGATGACCGAGATCGCCACGGCCCAGTATCAGGCGGGGGATCAGCAACAGGCATCCATGTCTTTGAAGGCCGCACAGAGCTACGCCGGGAAAATCCAGATGAGCCTGCTGCGGGACGCAAAGAAGCTGAAGAACGCGGAGATTTTGATCCGCCACACGGCTTTCCGGCTGAAGGAGTTGATGACGGGCGCATCGCTCGACGATCGACCGACGCTGGAGGCGACGATTCAACAGCTGAACCAGGTGCAGTCGGAGATGATGACGCAGCTTTTCCGCCACTAAAGAAGGGGCGGGGCCAGGCGGTTTCGGCCGGAGTTGACGAAAGATTGCGTTCGAGTCGCACATCAATTGCTGCAAAAGCCCACCTTTTCCCAGGACGATCCACACCCTTTCAACAGACCGGGAAAGCGTAGGGGGCAATATTCATCAGGCGATAACAGAATGCGGTGCAAACGCGGGCGAAAAAGGAGCCGGATATTCGCTAGATTTTCTCCATTGCCAACGCGGGTTACGCTTCGTACTCTGACGTGGCGTTTTTAGAAGTCACGTTGAGTTCTCTGAAAACTGAATTGGAACGGTAACGCAACCGCAAGGGCTCCGCCGCACCTCGCCATCATTCCGGGACACAGACGGAACCAGCACGAGGAGCGGTGAGAAAGCCGAAGTGAGACGTTCTGTTCCCCGCATCCTGCGTCTCGGCGGGCACGAGATGCCGTGCCCATGGCAAGCCGGGCAACGGCACAAAAATGCCGGGACGCGACGGATGCGGTTCCCTGAAACCCGCTGCTGGGTGCGTCTCTGCCGCGCGCCTGCTGCAATGCTCCCGCTCGCGCGGGATTTTGCCAGGAGAGACATGAGACCAAAAAAGACAATTCTCTGCGTTGACGACAATGAGCAGGCCCTGGCGGTGCGCAAATTTCTGCTGGAAACCCGCGGCGGATATCGCGTCGTGGCCGCTCGCAATGGGGCCGAAGCGGTGGACCGGTTCCGCACCGGGGGGATCGACCTGGTTCTGAGCGATCTTGTGATGCCCAACATGGACGGGAACGAGATGGTACGGCGCATGAAGGAAATCGCGCCGGAGGTGCCGATGATCCTGATCAGCGGCAGCGTGAAGGTGTACGACCACGGCAACCGCGCCGATGCCTTTCTGCCGAAGGGAACGTCGACGCCGGGGGAGATGCTGGAAAGGATTCGGGTGATGATCGCGCGCAAGCGCGGTCCAAAAAGGTCCTTTCGCCCCGCGTACAGTGGGCCGGATGCCGCCCCGTTCGAGCCGATTGCGCACGCCATCGCGTCCTGAAGCGTGGCGAGAATTCATCCGGGATGCATTCCCTGACGACCGGTAGCTGAGGGTGGGCCGGCACCGCGCCGTCGGGGACGTCCCGCGTCCATTTACAATCGGACACGTGGATGCGATGATTCGCGCCGAGCACCTCGGCAAAGTCTACCGATCAGGAAGGCTTGAAGTTCCGGCGCTGCGCGACGCGACCTTTGCGATCGAAGCGGGGGAGTTTGTCAGCATCGTCGGGCCCTCGGGGAGCGGCAAGTCGACGCTGTTCTATCTGCTGGGCGGGCTGACCCGCGCCACGTCGGGGCGGGTCATCATCGGCGGCGTGGATTTTTCGACGCTGGGCGATGCGGAGCGGACGCGCATGCGGCGGGCGCGGATCGGCTTCATCTTTCAGAAATTCAATCTGCTGCCGACGCTGACCGCGCGGGCCAACATTGAGATTGCCTATGAGATTGCGGGGCACGGCGAGCCTCTGGATGAAAAATTTCTGGCGCGGCTAACCGCGCTGCTGAATATCGGGGGCCGGCTCGATCATCGCCCTTCGGAGTTGTCGGGCGGGGAACAGCAGCGGGTGGCGATTGCCCGGGCAATGATCGCGCGGCCGGCCATCGTTTTGGCCGACGAGCCCACCGGCAATCTGGATACGGAAAATTCCGACGCGGTGCTGGAGATGCTGCGGCTGTCGAACCAGGAATTGCATCAAACGGTGCTGATGATCACGCATAATCCCGAGGCGGCGGCGATTGCCGATCGCATTATTCATATGCGCGACGGGCAGATTCGCGGCATCGAAGCGGGGAAGGGCTCAGTAGGCCCGCATAGCTGGTAGACCACAGTGGGAACAGGGCTTAGACCGCTCCCATGACAAATCGGTGACAACGAACTACAACATTCGTCCGATAATTATTGACATGCTGTGCAGGGGATAACGGGTTAGACTTGAAGTGGGCTTGTACGGTCAAAACCCAGGAAAAATGGGAACTACACTCAATCCACACGCTGAGGCCGGCGAAGGCGCGAAACACGGATCCAACGGTTCGAACGGGTCGTCGAATGGTTCGAATGGATCCAACGGGTCGCCGGCCAACATCCAGGATCTGCCGACGGAGAAGGCCAACGAGCTCACTCGTGGACTCGACACGCGCTCGGCGGTCGAGATCGCCCGCATCATCAACCAGGAAGATCAGCGGGTAGCGGCGGCGGTGAAGAAGGCGATTCCGGAGATCGCGCAGGTCATCGACACGGTGGCGCACAGCCTGCGCGAGGGCGGGCGGCTCATCTATATTGGCGCCGGCTCGAGCGGGCGGCTTGCGGCGCTCGATGCGTGCGAAATTCCTGCTTATTTTTCCACCAGCCCGCAGACCGTGCAGTACATCATGGCGGGTGGGCCGAAAGCGCTGGCATCACCGGTTGAGGTCAATGAAGATTCAGAAGAACTGGGCAAGCGCGACATCGCGCGCCGGCGCCCCAGCCGCAAAGATGTGGTGATCGGGCTCTCGGCGAGCGGACGGACGCCGTATGTGGTGGCTGCCGTGAGCTATGCGCGGACGCTGGGCGCGAAGACGGCGTGCATTACCTGCAATCCCAATACGCCTCTGGGCCAGGCGGCGGAAACCGCCATCGTGGCCGAGGTGGGGCCGGAGGTTATTTCCGGATCGACGCGGCTGAAGGCGGCGACGGCGCAGAAGATGATCACGAACATGATCACCACCGGCGCGATGACCCGGCTCGGGTATGTGTACGAGAACCTGATGGTGAACGTGCACATGCACAACTCGAAGCTGATCGAGCGCGGGATCGGCATCCTGATGCACGCCTGCGGCGTGGAGCGCGACAAGGCTGTGGAAGTGATCAAGTCCGCCGGACGCAGCGTGCCGGTGGCATTGGTGATGCTGAAGGCGGGCGTGGACAAGCCGGAAGCGGTGCGGCGGTTAGCGCGCGCCGAGGGGAATGTTCGGCGGGCGATTGAAGACTCTGTCATGGAGATCTGACGGGCGGCTGCGACCCGGCCCTATCAAAGTCGGAAATTCACTTCAATATTGATCTGAACCGGGATGGGGTGCCCGTGGGCAGTCCCCGGCGTGAACCGGTACTCATAGACGGCTGCTAACGCGTACTTATCGGCTCCCATTCCGAGTGGCGAACGTTGGCCGGACCGCGCGGAATCGTCGCGATTATAATATTCGTTATAAGGAGGGGCCGATGGGCACTGTGGTCAAAATCACTACGGTTGGCAGTTCCACGGGCATCGTTCTGCCGAAAGAGGTCCTGGCGAAGCTGCGGGTTGAAAAGGGGGACTCTCTTTACGTGACGGAGACGCCGGGCGGGATTCAGCTGACGCCGTACGATGAGGGATTTTCGCGCCAGGTGGAAGCGGGCAGGAAAGTGATGCGCAAGTACCGCGACGCCCTGCGCAAACTCGCGAAATAGGTAAGAGCGATGCCCGCCCGGATTGAGAAGCACGTGGCGCTGGTTTACCACGATGAGCTATTGGCGGAACACGGCGGTGCGCCCGGCATGCGCGACGAGGGGCTGCTCGAATCGGCGTTAGCCCGACCGAAAAATATCGCTGCCTATGGGAAAGGGAAGCCGACACTGTTTCGCTTCGCGGCAGCCTACGCGGCGGGGCTGCTCAGGAACCATCCGTTCATCGACGGCAATAAGCGAACCGCTTTGGTGGTGGCGATTGCTTTTCTGGAACTGAATGGGGTCAGCCTCACTGCGGATCAGGAGGAGACGTACCTGACCACATACGACCTGGCCGCCGGACGAATCACGAAACACGATTTTGAGGCATGGCTGCAACGGAACACCGCCTGAATTGTCCTGCCGCCGTTGCCCCTCTGCCACGAAAGAGTCAGCCTGCCGCCACAACCCTCCCGCTATACTCACGGCAGCGCTGTCGCGACGGGTTTGGAGCGTTGTTTGGAGTGGCCCGGGTGCGCGCATGGCGCAGAGGACCCGCTGCATTGCTTGCGTCTCTGCGATTTATCTGGAATGCGACCAGCGGCCATCGCCTGCGGCCCTGGCGCAGCGAATATCTCAAGTGGCGGATCGAGACCTACTCCGGCATGCACGCTGAGGAGCTGACCGCGCGCGACATGATGGATTTTATTTGGCGCGAAAAGTGGAACCTGCTGCGCTTCCTGCACTGGACGGATCGCATGGAGGGGTGGAAGAAACAGGCGACCGGGAACAGGGAATAGGCCAGGGCAAAATAGTCAGCGGGAAGTTGCGGGAGAAGCATGCACGACGGGACGTCAAGCCGGAGCAGGGGATGGAACAGCCGGCGGGAGTTTCTGAAGGGCGCGGCAGCGGTGGCGGCGGGGGGATTGTCGGCGGTCTTGCCGCTGGGATGCGGCGGGGCGAAGGCGAAACCCAACGCGCGCGCCGTTGCGCCGACGCTCTCGCAGGTGAACGGGCCTCGCTCGCTGCGGGCGCACGCCGCGGCGCACGGCATGCTGGTGGGCTGCGCGGTGAATCCCGACCGGCTGGATGGGGAGGCGGATTACGCGCGGACGGTCGCCGAGCAGTGCAGCATTCTGGTTCCTGAAAACGCGATGAAGTGGGCGGCGCTGCGGCCCTCTCCGCAGCAATTCGATTTTCGCAAGGCCGACGATGTGGTGGTGTTCGCGCTCTCGCACGATCAGAAGGTGCGGGGGCACAATTTGTGCTGGCATAATGCGCTTCCGGGGTGGTTCGGGAGCACCGTGACGCGGGGCAACGCCGCGCAGTTCCTCACGCAGCATATTCAGACGGTGGCGGGGCGCTACGCCGGGAAAATGCATTCGTGGGACGTGGTGAACGAGGCGGTCGACGTGAAGAGCGGGCGGCCCGACGGGCTGCGCGACTCACCGTGGCTGGAGTTGATTGGGCCGGGCTATCTGGAACTGGCTTTTCGCACGGCGCGGCAGGCCGATCCATCGGCGCTGCTGACTTACAACGACTACGGTATCGAGCTGGATACGCTGGAACAAATCGACAAGCGCGGGCAGGTGATGATGCTGGTGAGGCGCCTGAAAGCGCGGGGCGTGCCTATCGATGCGGTGGGCGTGCAGAGCCATCTCACCGCGGGCGATGCGCCTGGGGCGGGGCTGATCCATTTTGTTCGCGAGCTGCGCGAGATGGGGCTGCAGGTGTTCATCACGGAAATGGATGTGAACGACCGGAAGCTGCCGGAGTCGGTGCCGGAACGCGATGCCGGGGTGGCGAGGACCTATCGCGACTACCTGACCATGATGCTGGCCGAGCCCAACGTGAACACGCTGCTGACCTGGGGGATCACCGACCGCTCGACGTGGCTGAACGGGCTGGCGCACGCGTCGCGGCCGGACGGCAAACCGGAGCGGCCGCTGCCCTTCGACTACGATTACAGTCCGACGCCGGCGTTTTTCGCGGAACGCGACGCGATTGACAGCCGGAGAAGCGGCGTGCAGCCGGGCGGCGATCCTTATGCGCCGTTCAGGCCGGGGCAGGGCAGTCCGCGCAGCCAGTACGAGTGAACGGGATCGATATGGTTTTCGCAGCGCGTCCGTAATCTCGCCTCGTTCGTCTCTGTCTGATGTAATGAACACTATGCCCTCCCGCCGGATCGGTGCGCTGTGTCTGCTGGTAGTCTTTTCGATCGCCGCGCCGGTGTGCGCTGCCCAGCAGCCGTTCCCCGGTGAGCCGGCGCAGCCGCAGTCAAGCCAGCCACAGCAACAGGCGCAGCCGTTTCCGGGTGAACCGCCGAGCCAGCCGCAAAGCCAGCCCCAGCCCGGGAAGCAGCCGCGGGCGCCTCAGGACTTTCCTCCCGATCCCAACGCCGACATGCCGACTTTTCGGGTGAGCACCAGCGTGGTGATCGTGCCCACCCTCGTGGAGAAGGCGGACGGCGAGGTTCTGTACGGATTGAAGCAGAAGGATTTTTCCGTCTTCGATAACGGCGTGGAGCAGAAGGTTCAGGTCGACGACGACCTGGACACGCAACCGGTTTCGCTGGTGGTGTGCGTGGAACGCGGGCGCGATGCGCCGCTGGAGTTCGACAAGATCGGCAAGCTGGGACCGTTGCTCGAGCTCTTCACCGGGCAAGGGCGCGGGCAGGTGGCGCTGGTGGCCTTCGATTCGAAAGCGACCTGGGTAGAACCTTTCGGGGACGACGAAGATTCGATCACCCGTGATCTGAAGCGAATGCCGGCTGGCGACGGGGGAGCGGCGATTCTCGATGCCGTCGGCTACTCGGTGAATTTGCTGGAACAGCAGCCGCCCGATCATCGCCGGGTGCTGCTGCTGATCAGCGAATCGCGCGACCACGGCAGCCACCATTTCACGGTTCCGCAGCTGGTGGAGCGCATTGGGACCAGCAACACGCTGGTGCTGAGCCTGGTTTTTTCCCCGGGGAAAGCGGAGATCATCGACTGGGGACGCGGCAATACGAATGGCGGCAACGAACTGAACATCCTCGCGCCGCTGATCATGACGGTGAATGCCATGCGGCGGAATACGCCGAAAACGCTGGCGGCGCTGAGCGGCGGCGAGTACGACGGGTTCACGCGCGAGAAGGGTTTTGAGACGCGGGTCGTCGGAAGTGGCCAGTCATGCACGGAATCGTTATATCCTCAGCTTTCATCCGACGGATCTGACGCCGGGCCTGCACACGATCCAGGTGAAGCTGACGCAGGACTATGGGGCTCACGTGGTGGCGCGCAACAGCTATTGGGCGATCCTGCGGGACGATACTCATCCGGCGCAGTAAGGCGTGCGAGCGCATCGAAGATTCCGTCAACAACTCAGGAGGGTTCCATGGGCGAACATGTGCAGCTGCGGGCATCGGACGGTCACGAATTCGACGCTTATGTCGCGCGCCCGGCCGGCGAACCGATTGCCGGGCTGGTGGTGATCCAGGAAGCCTTCGGGGTGAACGGCCACATCCGTTCCGTCACCGATGGCTGGGCGAAAGATGGCTTTCTTGCTGTGGCTCCGGCGCTGTTTGACCGCGTCGAGCGCGGAGTGGATCTGACCTACGGCGCTGAAGACATGCAGAAGGGGATCGCGCTGATCCGGCGCGGCGATACGGCGGATCGGCATGAAAGATGTCGAGGCGGCGCTGGTTTATGCGCGACGCGAATCCGGAAAGAAGGCCGGGATTATCGGTTACTGCCTCGGCGGCAGTGTGGCATGGCTGGCGGCAGCGCGCCTCGATCCGGCGTTCGCAGTGGGCTACTACGGCGGGCAGATTGCGAATTTTGCCGGGGAAAAGCCGAAGGTTCCGATCATGCTTCACTTCGGGCTGGAGGATCATCACATCCCGAAGGCAGACATTGATGCGAAAGTCCATGCTGCGTATCCTGAGATTCCGATTTTCTGGTACGAGGGCGCGGGGCATGGGTTCAACTGCAATGAGCGCCCCACCTACAACGCTGCGGCGGCGAAACTGGCGCGCGAGCGATCGCTGGAATTCCTGAAGAAGCATTTAGCCAAAGGCTAGCGAAAGGCGAGCAAGAGACGGCAAGCGAAGGAAGAGCGAGATTCCTGGCGCGATTGTGAAGATGGCCTCCGAAGAGACACGGCAAAATCCGGCCCCACATCCGATTGCGGACGACGCGCGGGCGGCGGCTCGCGACTATTCTCACGCGTGGCGGGCGTTGCGCCACAGGAACTTCCGGCTGTTCTTTGGCGGGCAGACGATTTCGCTGGTCGGGACGTGGATGACGCGGATTGCGACCGCGTGGCTGGTCTACCGGCTGACCGGATCCGCGCTGCTGCTGGGCACGATCAGTTTTGCCGGACAGATTCCGACGTTTCTGCTGGCTCCGTTTGCCGGGGTCATCGTGGACCGCTCCAACCGCCGGCATGTTTTGATTTGGACGCAGACTCTGGCCATGGTGCAGTCGCTGGCGCTGGCGGCGCTCACGCTCGCCCATCGCATCACCATTGCGGAAATCCTCGCGCTAAGCGTGTTTCAGGGACTGATCAATGCGTTCGACATGCCCGGCCGCCAGTCGTTCATGGTGCAGATGGTGGAGGATCGCAATGATCTCTCCAACGCCATTGCCATCAACTCCTCGATGGTGAACGTGGCGCGGCTGGTGGGGCCGTCGCTCGCGGGCATGGTGATCGCGGTCTCGAGTGAGGGGTGGTGCTTCCTGATCGACGGCATCAGCTACATCGCGGTGATCGTTTCGCTGCTGATGATGCGCGTGCCGGTCGCGGATTTGCGACGCGCGACGACGTCGATGGTCGAGCAGATGCGCGAGGGATGGACGTATGTGGCGGGCTTCACGCCCATCCGCACCATTCTGCTGTTGTTTGCGCTGATCAGCCTGATGGGCATGCCGTTCATGGTGCTGATGCCGGTGTTCGCGGGGCGCGTATTGCACGGTGGCGCGCACACGCTGGGTTTCCTGATGGGGGCTGCGGGCGCGGGGGCGCTGGTTTCCGCATTTTCGCTGGTGATGCGGCGCTCGGTGCGGGGGCTTACGAAGATGATTCCCATTGCGGCTTTGGTCTTCGGCGGCGGCCTGGTGCTGTTCGGGTTCTCGCGATGGGTGTGGCTCTCGCTGTTCCTCATGCTGTTTGTGGGATTCGGGATGCTGCAGGGGATGACGGCCAGCAACACGATCATTCAGACGCTGGTTCCAGAGGACAAGCGCGGCCGCGTGATGAGCTACTACACCGCGGCGTTCATGGGCATGGCGCCGTTTGGCAGTTTGCTGGCAGGCGCGCTGGCGCACTGGATCGGCGCGCCGCGGACGGTGATGTTTACCGGCTCGTGCTGCATCGCGGGAGGGCTGTGGTTCTGGTCGCGGCTGCCGGCCATTCGCCGCGAGATGCGGCCCGTCTACGAGCAGTTAGGCATCATCGCGCCCATCCCTGAGCCGGTGCAGGAGCAGGCCGCGCGCTGACGGCGGGCTTCGAACTTGAGATTCGAACCTGAGATTCGGGGCAGAAAAAATCCCCGATCGCATCGGGAGCGCTCGGGGATTCACAGGAGGTATTAATGATTTAACAAAGACAGAATAGGAAATCTGCGCCTCGCCGTCTTCGGGACAAAGATGGCTTTTTAACTACAACTTTGGTTGGAGGGCGTGAGGCTCTCGAAGTATATGAGCCGCCGAGATTTACGCGCAGTCTGTTGGAGGCTCCGGAAAACCTACGGGGCCTCGCGCTTTTTCCTCTCCTGGTGCGGCGCATCCTCCATCCGCTGCGCCGGAGAGGAAAAGGGAAACTGCTATGGCTGTTCGCGTGGTGCAAAACGTAGTGGTGGCCGGCAATTGCCTCTTCGGGTTACTGCTGCTGGTGCTGTACGGACCGCCGCTGCTGCACGCCCGCGCATGGCCCCCGAATCTCGAACAGGAAGTGCTGCTGCTGGTGGCGGGCTCCGTGTTTCCGCTGGCGGTGCTGGCGGTGCGTTTCCCGCTGGTGGCTGGGATCGCCCAGTTCTCAACGGCGTTTATCGGCAATCAGTTGCTGCACGAAGCGCCCTGGCCTGACCTGCGCATCTGCTCCTCTGCGTCAATGGCCCTGGCTCTCGCGGTGCTGTTCGTCGCGGTCTTGCGGGGGATTCTCGAGATCACGCAGGAAGCCTTTGGAGAAGCAGAAGAGCCAGACGAGCAGCCGGCCGCCGGCGCTGCCTGAAGCGGAGCTCTCATCAACCCAGTTTGCGGCTACTGCGCCGGACGTGCCGCGCGCGTTGGTACCGGTTTCGCCGCGTCCCCATTTTGTTGCGGCGTGAGCAGCACACGGCGGAGAGCCCGGATCAGTTCCGGTCCGGTTTCTTCCAGCTCGCGCAGGTGCCAGGCGGCGAGCGAAACCAGAAGCTTTTCGCCCAGCGGGGTCATGCGCAGCAGAATGCGGCGATGGTCGGTGGGGTCGGGACAGCGACGCAGCAGACCCTGCTCGATAGTGCGATCCACCAGCTCGACCGCGCTGTTGTGCTTGAGCAGCATGCGGGCGGCAACGTTGGCGATGGTGGGGTCGAGCTCCTCAGGCATGCCCCAGACGCACTGCAGCAGCTGATATTGCTGGGTGCGAACGCCCGAGACGCCGGCAGCGAGGCTGCTGAAGTGCAGGAATTTGCGCAGTTGAAAGCGAAACTCTGCCAAACGCCGCATTTGCGCGCGGCTCAACGGAGGGGGTTCTTTGACGGCCAGTTGCCTCTCTCCGTGACGTGCGATGGAAATGGCTCCGTGGATCTCCGCAAGGTTCATAACTCATCGTAACACGATATATCGCAATGCGATAATCGTGCTACGACGGTTGCGGGACGTCTCCGGCGGGCTCGCCCGGATCGGCCAGGATGGCGCGGGCGTCCTCCTCGTCCTCGGAGCTGACCTGGAGCCGGAGCGGCCCCAGCCCCGGCTCCATAATCGCCGCATTCTCGCCGGAGAGAAACACTTGGATCCCCGCCGATTCCAGGCGCAGTTTGGCCATTTCCGCTTCGAGCGGCTCGTTGAACCCGGCAATGGTGACGACATTGGCCATAAATCTCCTTTTTGTTTGACCCACTTGCGCCCGTGCTGCTCTCATCTTACATAGAGACCACGGCAACAAGCCGTGGGATGCGGAGCCTTCCATTGAAAGCCTTCTCTTTTATTTTGGTCGCATTTTTGAGTACAGCGGTTGCCGGTCAAATCGAGGAGCCGGCGCCCGATCCGCTGCTGGACGCCGGCCATTGTCTCGCCGCCGTGCCTGGGGACGCCCTGGGCCTGGCGCAATACCAGCCGGCCGATGTGGAGCTGGGCTACGTCGCTGATACGAAGTCGTATGGCGGCCAGGAGCTGGACATCGTCGTCGAATTCACCACCCCGACGCATTCTGGGGGCAAGGTGTTTGCGCTTCTGGCCAGCGGCAAGGCGACGCACCGCGTTCTGCGGCTCCAGTTCCAGACCGCGTTTCGTCAATCGGAGGATGGTTCGCAACGGATCGAGCTGGTCGATCCGCCCTTCGGCGGCATCGGAACGCGGGACCAGATGATCGCGGCGATACGCCAGGTGGGATTTCATACCTATACGGTTCTGGTCGCCGACCTGCAAAAGCGGGCGGGTTCGCTGCAGTGCGAGGTCGAGACCGATGCCAAGTAAGCGCACGGTGCTTTCTCCACCCTGCAAGATAGAATGAGAGGTTCTCCGGAGGAGCCTCGCATTGATTCCGCGTTATACCCGAGCGCCGATGGGGCGCATCTGGAGCGACGACAACAAATTTCGCGCCTGGCTTGAGGTCGAAACCGTCGCCAGCGAGGTGCTGGCGGAGGATGGCATCGTTCCCGCCGAGGCCGCCAAGGCGATCCGCGAGCGCGGCGGCTTCGATCTCGAGCGCATCCAGCAAATCGAAGCCGAGGTGAAGCACGACGTCATTGCTTTCACCACTGCGGTTGCCGAGAAAGTCGGGCCGGAGTCGCGCTGGCTGCACTTCGGGCTGACTTCTAACGATGTTGTTGACACGGCGCAGGCGATCCAGATCAAAGCGGCCTCCGCGATCCTGCGCGAGGATATTGAGCAGCTGCTTTTGGTTTTGAAAGCGCGCGCGCTGGAGTTCAAAGACACGCCAACCGTCGGCCGCACCCACGGCCAACATGCCGAGCCGACTACGTTCGGGCTGAAGTTGCTGAACTGGTATGCGGAAATGCAGCGCAACCAGGAACGGTTCGACGCGGCCGCGGAGCAGATGCGCGTGGGCAAACTTTCCGGCGCGGTGGGTGCTTTCGGCCACATCAAGCCGGAGCAGGAAGTACGGATCTGCGCGCGCCTGGGGCTCGAACTGCGGCTCCGGTGGCGACGCAGGTGATCCAGCGGGACCGCCATGCGTATTATGTGGCGACTTTGGCAGTGATGACGGCGACGCTCGACAAAATTGCTACCGAGATTCGCCATCTGCAGCGGACGGAAGTGCGCGAGGTGGAGGAATATTTTTCGGAGAAGCAGAAGGGCTCGTCGGCGATGCCGCACAAGCGGAACCCGATCACGGCGGAGCAGATTTCGGGTTTGGCCAGGGTGGTTCGAGCCAACTCGCAGGCGGCGCTCGAAAATGTGGCGCTGTGGCATGAGCGCGACATCTCGCACTCATCGGTGGAGCGGGTGATTCTGCCGGATTCGACGATTCTGACGGATTATCTGCTGGCCAAGACGGCGGAGCTGATCGAGAAGCTGATGGTTTATCCGGCGCGGATGAAGAAGAACCTCGATTCGACGGGCGGGCTCATTTTCAGCGGTCAGTTGCTGCTTGATCTGGCTGAGGCGGGTATGCTGCGCGAGGACGCGTACCGTCTGGTGCAGAAGCACGCGACGCATGCCTGGCAGAACGACCTGGTGTTTCGCGATCTGGTGGCGGAAGATGCGGAAATTTCGAGGCGGCTGAACGCGGAGAAGCTGGCGCGGACGTTCGATTTGGGGCGGCAGCTGGGGAACGTCGATGCGATTTTCGACAGAGTTCTGGGACCACGATGACTGCGGACGCGAAGCAGAATCTCAGTGTCGCTGTGACGGGCGCGAGCGGCGTGATTTTCGGCCAGATGTTGCTGCGGGCGCTCGAAGCAGACGAACGCGTCGGGCGCATCCACTTTGTGGCGTCGGAAAACTCGCTGCGGGTGCTGGCGGAGGAGATGGGCATTTCCGGACGCACGGGTCTGGTCGAAAAGCTGCTCGGGCAGCCGTCGGCGAAGATCACGCAGCACAACGAGAACGATGTGGGCGCGGCGATTGCCAGCGGAAGCTATCCGTCGAGCGGGATGATCGTGATGCCGTGCAGCATGGGCACGCTGGCGGGCATTGCTAACGGTATGGCCGGCAACCTGATCGAACGCGCGGCCGATGTTTGCCTGAAGGAGCGGCGGCCGCTCGTGCTGTGTTTGCGAGAGACGCCGTTCAACAAGATTCACATTCGCAACATGGGCCTGGCGGCCGATGCGGGCGCGACGATTTTTCCTATGATTCCGGCGTTCTACAATCAGCCGGTCGATTCGACGGAGATGGCTCGGCAGTTTGTTTGCCGCGTGCTGGCGCACATGGGCCTGCCGCAAAACGACGCCTATATCTGGAAAGAAGACCAGCTAAGCTAGCGAACGGCCCTGATGCCAAAGATCTTCTCAAGGCCGCAGCATGGCCCCCGGCGCGAGCAAATCAAACGGATGGAAAGGCAAATTCCTGACAATTCCGTACAGGAGAATCGCCGCGCACAAGGCTTGAATCCACCGGGTTCGCAAAAAAGGTTCTGGCAGCCCGCGTCCACGGATTTCGTAAAGCACCTGAGAGAGCAGGCCATAAGCCAGAAATGGCGACAACATTAAGGCCAGTGGGTTCATCGTCCATGCCGCTCGCAGGTTTCCATGCATTAGCTGGTGAAGGGCCCGCAACGATCCGCATCCCGGGCAATACCATCCCGTCAGATATCTCACTGGACAAGGAGGAAACACCCCCGATGTAGCCGGATCAAAAACCCACAACAGAATTGCAGCGGCGGCCGCCCCCGAAATCGCTAAGACCAGCCCATATTTCTTTGTATGAGTCATCTGTTCTGTCGATGCATTTCTATTGCAACGGCACCGTGCAATTCGTTCCGCCCGTCGGGTCCTCTTTGATCTCGCCGCTCAGATCTAGGCAGAACCCGTTGTGCCCCGTCTTGCCGACGACCTGCGGCGTAGCGGTCACTTCGTAGCTCGTGTAGTTGTCTTGCTGGCTGCCGGATGCCTTCTGGCAATTGACGATATTGAAGGTATAACCGGCTTTGTTGCCGCCGCCAGGTCCGACTGCAGCAGCTGCGCGGCCGTCGCGCTTGGGGAACCCGACGAGGCGTTCCCGCCCAGCGCCGACAATGAACACGCATACCCGTTGGCCGGGTAGTTCGTCACGTACTCCATCTCCGCCATCTGAATCGCACGCAACGATTGCTTCGCCGATGTCTCGTTAGCCGTGACGCGCAAGTTCTGCATGTTCGGGATCGCAATCAGCATCAGGATCATCATCACCAGCGCGGTCCCCGCAACTGAAATCCAGCACCAGATCTTCGCGCTCTTCGATGCCTTCTGCGCGCCTGCCAGATCTCCGGCCTGTAGCTTTCCATTGACTTGCGCCGCATACACGATGGCCACAATACCCGTCGGAAGACAGCAGAAAACCGTGGCCAGAACCGCGAATACAAGGTAGTTCGGTACCCTGATGATCGGCGCGACCACGCCGGTTGCCTGCATTGGAACATGCTGAGACCGCAAAGCCCCGCCGCACTGAGCGCAAAATGCCACGCCATCTGCGTTATTCGCCCCACACTGCGTACAAAACATCGGCTTCCTCCAGGCGGGAACCGCTCCATTGTTGGGTGGAGCAAGTTTAGACCTATCAATGCAGTGAGGTCTTTGGGGAACTTTCTTTCAAAGTGGTCGCCCTAGACGCTCAGCCGCACCATCTTCCCCATCATCGCCGCCTTCTACAACCAGCCCGTCGATTCGATGGAGATGGCTCGGCAGTTTGTCTGCCGCGTGCTGGCGCACATCGGTCTGCCGCAGCCGGGGGCTTATATCTGGAAGCCTGGGGACGTTGGCTCTGGCGCGTAGCTTTTTTTTGCCAGAAGCTGATCCACTGAAGGACGAACCATTATTGAGGGTGCGAGGAGCCTCCTGCCGCTGAGGCGGGGATGAGCTTTTCGGCTTTCATCTCCGCCTGGCCCTCATAGAGCGTGATGAGCTGATCGACGGCGACATTCTTGTGCACTTCGGTTAGTCCGAGAGGCCAGCGGACTTCGATGTCGACCGAAGTCGTCGAGCCGAGGCCGAAGTGCAGGCGCGGATCGTTGGACGAGACGTAGCTGGACTGACTCATGACCTCAAGGACCTGGGTTCTGGAGCCTTCGCGGACAACGACTCTGGCGCCGAGGGCGCTGCGATTGCTCTTCGTACCGTGGAGGCGGACCTTGATCCAGTGATTGCCGGGCGGGGCATCGTTGCGCAACAGTGACGGCGGCTCATTCTGATTCATGATGACGATGTCGAGGTCGCCGTCGTTATCGAAGTCGCCAAAGGCGCAGCCGCGGCTGACGTGACGCGCAGCCAGAGCCGGCTCGATCGAGTCATCGAGCTCGGTGAAGGTGCCGTTGCCCTGGTTGCGAAAGACAATGCGCGGGCCGCGGCGCGGATATTGGGGAAGGACCGGCTCGAGTTCGGGATAGACCTGGCCGGTGACCCACAGGATGTCGGGGTTGCCATCGTTGTCCAGATCGAAGAGGCCGGTGCCCCAGCTGACAAAGCGCCGCTCGTGGATGAGGCCGGAACGAACCGTGACGTCTTCGAAGTTGCCTTTGCCGATGTTGTGATAGAGGCCGGTGGCCTGATTCATATAGTGGGTGCGCACGATGTCGAGGCGTCCATCGCAGTCATAGTCGCCGATGCCGACGCCCATGCCGGCCATTTCCTTGCCGTTGTCACTGAGCGCCAGGCCGCGCAGGAGAGCCTCTTCGCGAAAGGTGCCATCGTGGTTGTTCATCAGCAGCAGGCTGGGAGTGGTGTCGCAGGCGACGAAAATGTCGGGCCACCCATCCTCGTCAGCGTCAAAGGCGCAAGCGGTCAGGCCGTAGGAGCCGCGCATCGCCGCCACGCCAGATTCCTTCGAAACGTCGGTAAACGTGCCGTTGCCATTGTTCCTGTAGAGCGCATGAGTGGGCAGGGGCAGCCCGCTGGGGCCGCAATTGACGGGGACGCCCTCGAAGTTGCAGTTGGGCCGCTGGAGGGAAGGTGTGGGCAGAGTCGCGAGGTCCACGTCGGCGTAGTTGGAGACGAAAAGGTCGAGCCAGCCGTCGCGGTTGTAGTCGACGAAGGTGCAGCCGGAGCCGAAGCGGGTCGCGGTGGTAGCTAACCCCACCTGCGCGGTGACGTCGGTAAAGGTGCCGTTGCCGTTATTGCGGTAGAGACGGTTCTGGCCGAAGTAGGTGACGTAGAGATCTTCGAATCCATCGTTGTTGTAGTCGCCCACGCAGACGCCGACCGCCCAGCCGGCGTCGAGCAGACCCGCGTGCTCGGTGACGTCAGTGAACGTGCCATCGCGATTGTTGTGGTACAGGCGATTGCTGGCTCCGGGAGGAATCGATTCAAGCCTGCGGCCGCCGAGAATGTAGATGTCCATCCATCCGTCGTTGTCGTAATCGAAGAAAGCACACCCGCCGCCCATGATTTCGGTGATGTAGGTGGCCTTCGGTCCTTCGCCGTAGAACATGACTTTGGTGAGCCCAGCTTGCTCGGCGACATCGACGAAGTGGGAGAAGGGTTTAGCGCTTGGGGGAGACGAGACCGGAAAAGCCGTCGATGCCAGGAGCGCGGGAACCGACTGGAGGACGCGGCGGCGCGACCATGAGGACGCAGATCGGAACGACTCCGGCATAGCTATTGGATACTCATCGCGGTCACAGCGATTGTAAGGGGCTCCTCGACCGCTACGGGCGGCGCCGTCATCACGGACCCGATTGCTGAGCCATAATGGCCTGATTCAGCTGGCGCGCCGTGGCATTATCGGGATCGATGGTGAGAGCGCGATCCACGGCTTGTTTCGCCTCGGTCCATTTTTCCTCGCTGGCCAGGGTCGCTGCGAGGTTGACCCAGGCCACGACATACGAAGGAGAGGCCTGCACCGCGGCGTGGAAGAAAGCTTGGGCGCGAGCCGGGTCGCCGCCGCGGGCTGCCAGATAGCCGAGCTGATTCTGAGCTTCGGCCAGGTTGGGATCGAGCCGGATCGCCTGCTGCAACTCGGCCTCTTCGCCGGCGTCGTCGTGCAGGCGATCGAGCGCCTTTGACAATTTGTAGTGGAGCAGCGGTTCGTTGGGATCGGAAGCAATCGCGTCACGATAGGTAGCGGCGGCCTGCGTGAAATTGCCCGCAGCCATCGCCTGGTCGGCGGATTCGGCTTTCCCGGCGGCTTGGGTCACGCCGGTCTGAGCATTCTTGAGTTGCTGATAGCGGAGGAGCCGCTTTTGGGCTTCGGTGGTATCGCCGAGGTTGCGAAGAATCCTGGCCAGTGCGTATTCGGATTCAGGGGGATCGTCGCCGAGCGCAATGCCTTTCTCCAGTTGTTCCCTGGCGCCGCGCAGATCGCCCTGGCTGGAGAGCGTGTTGCCCAGCGCGGTGTGCGCAGGGCCGTAGTCCGGGTGGAGCGCGATGGAGCGCTCGAAGAAGGTGCGGGCCTGCTGCAGATTGCCGTCGTTCAAAGCCAGAACGCCGTTGAGGTAAAGGACCTCCCAGTTTCCGGGCATCGCGGCGAGGAGTTGCTGCGCATACTGCGGCGCCTTTTCAGAGTGGCTGGAGACCATAGTGCGCAGATAAAGCACCTGGGTGGGGCGATCGTCGGGGTGCTTCTCGAGCGCGAGATCGAAAACCGCATAAGCCTCGTGCTCGCGGCCCAGCAGCATGAGCACGAGGGCGAGCTCATCGGCGATCTGCAGCGAATCAGGCGCGGTGTTGAGCGCTTCACGGAGCACGCGCGCCGCATCGCCGAGCCGCGCCTGGCCGACATAGGCAAGGCCCAGATTGAGATTCTGCTGCGGCGATCGCTCTCCGCTGGTCACCGGCCTTTCGAGCAGGGCGACGACCGATGCGTAATCTTTCCGGGCGATCAAATCCTGCGAAAGGCTGTCGAGGGCGGTGGAGGAATCGGCGTCGATGGCCAGGGCAGCACGCCACTCGACTGCGGCATCGCCGGGGCGTTGGAGCCGGTCGAGGGCGGCGCCGAGCGCGAGATGAGGACGGATATCGCTGGGGTCAAGCTTCGCCGCGCGACGGAGCGGAACGAGCGCGGCTTCGTCGTGACCGGCGGAGTAGAGACTCAGGCCCCACAGGTACGCGACGGAGGAGGATTGCGGATCGAGCTTTGCGGCCCGAGAAAAATCGTCGGCTGCGCAGGAGAACAGCTTGTGATCGGCGAACCAGTTTCCGGTGTCTACATACGCCTGCGCCGAGGGTCGGGCTGCCAGGCGTGCTTTGAGCGCGGGCGGAGCGTTACAGGGGGTCGCGGCGGAGGCGGCCGAGGGGAGCAGTCCGGCGAGGATTCCGACCAAACCGTACATCCGTAGACCGGCACCGATCCGCGCCTGATTTCCGGGCCCAAAGCGGTTTTTCATGAGCGGTGGCATGCACGAAGGTAACGGGTCGAGGCTGGCGGATTGTCTGCTAGGTCTCGGGCCAGCAAGATTATACGTTTGGTCACGCGCGCCGGGAGAGGTCCTCTGCTGCGCAGGCCGATCAGGCTGATCGCCAACATGATAAAGCGCTTTCCGAGCCGCATTTGCAGTGCGCCTTGCTCGCAGGCGAGGAACAACGCGGGATCGACTCGCGGAAAGGGATCGACAGAGTCAGGAAAACAGGAAATTCAGGGCTGGCCGCAGTGCGGTTTCGCTTCCCCGCTCCAGATAGCGCTTGACAAGGCCAATTCCCGCGCATATAACCGCTAATCGAAATCGCAATACCATCGCGCTTGCGCGGCAAACGCGGCTCGGGTGTCAAAATCTGAGCCATGGAAACGGTGACGCGCGGGCGACGGTGGGCAAGTTTCTTTTTTTCTGCATTCAATGTAAGCGATTACACCGAGCCTGAAGTAACGTTGCGGTAACAAGTTCGGCGCAGTAGTATTGCCCACGCTGTGCGGTAGGCAAAGTTCCTCGGGAACCACGAAGAGTTTCCCGGAACGTAAACGATTACAAACAAGAAGTGGCTTCAGGTTTGACAGAGATTTCAGGAGGCAACGAATGCGACCATCCGGCAACGGTTTCAAGCGCCTGCTCTTGCTGCTCATTGTGGTCCTCTTTGGACTGAGCGCATCCAGCAGATATGTTCTGGCACAAGGGACGAACGGCACCCTCACCGGTCAGGTGGTCGATCCGTCCGGGGCGGCCATTCCCGAAGCGTCCATCACGCTGACGAACGTCGGCACCAGTTTCCCGCAGACGGTGACCACCGATGGCACAGGAATCTATGTGTTTAAGCTGGTCCAGCCGGGCAATTACATGCTGACGGTGGTGGCGCGGGGCTTCGCCAAATATGTGCAACAGGGTATCGTGATCGACGCCAACGTCAACGCGACCCAAAACGTCTCAATGAAGCTGGGAAGCTCGAGCCAGACGGTCAGCGTAACCGCCAATGCCGAGCTGATTGACACGACCACGGCTGAGCTGGGTCTGACCATCAACGAGAATTCTGTGTCGCAGCTGCCGCTGAACGGACGCGATCCTTCGGCGCTGGCGCTTCTGTCGCCGGGCGTGGTCGATGCCGGCAAGGCCGGCGTCAGCTGGATGCAATCCGGGTTCTCCTTCCCCGGTGAGAACGCGGCCTCCGCCAATGGCGGGCGCATCGGCAGCACGTACTACATGCTGGATGGCGTCTCCAACATGGACAACTATTTGGGCACCAACTCGCCCACGCCGAACCCAGATGCCACGCAGGAGTTCCGGCTGATCTCGAACAACTTCAGCGCGGTTTATGGCTTCTCGACAGGCGGCGTTGTCTCGATGGCGACGCGGAGCGGCACCAACACCTGGCATGGCGGGCTCTTCGAGTTCATGCGCAACGGCGATTTTGACGCAGGGAACTGGAGCAACCACGCACAGGACACTTACCGGCGCAACCAGTATGGCGGCTACGTCGGAGGACCGGCCATCAAGGATCGCCTCTTCTTCTTCTTCAACTACCAGGGAACGATCGTTGTCGGCGGCCCGGGAACTTCGAACAACTCCACTACGACGCCCACGCAACAGATGCTGGCTGGAGATTTCAGCGGCCTGGTCGACTATGCCGAGGCGCACAACAGCAGCTGCGGTTCGGGCTATACCGGACCTCGGACTCTGGGTTGCGGCTGGCTGAACGGGCCCTTCCAGTTTGCCAATGGCAAGCCCAATCAGGTCGTCGGCGGGCTGGATCCAGTTGCGGTACAAATCACCAACGATGGCCTGCCTGGGCACGCCGCTCCAGCTTCAGGGACAGCAGCTCCGATCTCCGGCGCGCAGAATCTCGCCGGAAATATGTTGTATGCGTCGGCGAACCTGGCGAATTCTACATGGAACGAGTACACGAGCCGCGTTGACTACGACCTCTCGAAGAGCCAGCGCCTCTCGGTGCGCTCGTACATCGACAAGTTCATTCAGCCCTCGGGCGACACGCCGGGCGATGTGCTTTCGGTGTTGAACCTGAACACCTGGAACCAGACCTTCGGCGAGAAGATGTGGTACTTCAACGAAATCCTGCAACACACCTGGACGGTGAATACCTCGACGGTCAATACGGCCACAGTTCTGTGGACGCAGCAGAGCGCGCACAACGGAACACCGGTGCTGGACAAGAGCGGCAAGCCGATGTGCTGGTCGCGGTACATCAACGTCGTCGAGCCGGTCTGCTACATGGAAGGCGCCTATTTCGGCGGGGCCAACGGCGGCTGGACGGAGCCCTCGAACGAGGTCCGCGGCACGGAAGGAATCTCCGACACGCTGATCAAGACCATTCATCGGCACACCCTGTCGGTGGGCATCGACATGCAGCACCAGCGGGCGGTCGAAGATGCAGCGAACTATCCGGCTGACGCCATCATCAGCTTCGGCGGCGGCTATACCGGCAGCGGTCTTGCCGACTGGCTGCTGGGCTACATGAGCAGCTTTGAGCAGGGAGCCGGCGAACTGGCCGACATCCAGGGCTGGCAGGTCGATCCATACGTGAACGACGAGTACCGGGTGAAGCCAGGCCTGACCCTTACCCTCGGCGTGCGCTGGGATCCGGATCTTGCGCCTGTTTCTGTCGGTGGCCGCGGGTCGGCTTTCGTGGCAGGGCAACAGAGTGTCATCTTCCCCGCAGCGCCAACCGGCCTGGTCTTTCCGGGCGATCCTGGCGTGAACGACGCGCTTCGTCCCAGCAGCAAGCGTCTCTTCGAGCCGCGCATCGGAGTGGCCTACCAGCCGCCAAACATGCCCCATACTTCGTTCCACGCAGCCTTCGGCTTGTTCACGGCTCCGGTGCCTTATTCCGACTACAACCACGTTGTCGATATCGCGCCCTTTGCCACGGCCCTGGCGCCAGCTGCGCCATCCAACGTTCCCCTCTGCTCGACGGGCGGAAGCTCGGCTGCCTGTACACCGAACACCGGTCAGGCCGTCGCCGGATACGACAACTTCCACAACCCGTGGGAAACCTCGTCGTTCGGGACCAATGGAAAGAGTCCGTTCCCGCCGTTTGCCTCGGTCACTTACAAGCCGCCATCGAACTCCCTGATCCCCGGCCCGGTCTATGAGCAGGATTCCTTCAGCCGGAACTTCAGGGAAGGCGTGACTCAGGCGTGGAACGCCTCCATCGAGCAGCAGTTGAGTAATGTGATGGCGGTGCGCGTGGCCTACGTCGGCAGCCAGTCCTACCACCAGAGCTATGTGCAGGACGACAACTTTGCCGGTTACAGCTATTGCACTTCCTACACGTCGCTTGCTTGCCCGACTCCGGCGAACGCCGCGGCGCCTGTTGCTCCGTACTCCAACTTCAGTGGCATTCTGGAATACGACAGCGGCGCAACCGCGAACTACCACTCGCTGCAGGCAACGTTCCAGCGGAATATGGCGCATGGTCTCCAGGCACAGTCCAGCTTTACCTGGCAGAAGACCATGGACGTGGCCAGTGCCGCCAACATCGCTGCCAGCCAGGACGGGATCGATAATCCCAGGAACCTGCGGTGGAGTTATGGAGTTTCCAGCGCGAGTATTCCTTTTGCCTCTGTCACCAACTTTATTTACCGCACACCGGAACTGCGTGGTCAGAATCTCGCGATGCGCGAAGCGCTGGGAGGATGGGAACTCAGCCCCATTCTCAGTTGGGAGTCAGGCGCGCCGTTCAGCATCGGCTCGGGCAGCAGCCAGGCGGCCTATGGCGAGCCCGGCTACGGCGGCGGATGCCTCCAGTTCTGCGCAGGCGATCGCGCCGACCGGGTGGCGGGACAGTCGCTCAAGGTTCGCCAGGGCGGGCGGTCGCAGTGGGAGAAGCAGTATTTCAACCCGGCTGCGTTTGTAGCCCGTCACGACGGGACGTTCGGCGACAGCGCGAGAGATGTGATGTACGGTCCGCCAAGCTTCAACACCGACGCGGCGATGATGAAGAACTGGGCCATCAGGGAACGGTACCAGGTGCAGCTTCGCTTCGAGTTCTTCAACGCCTTCAACCACGTTGTCATGGGCACTCCGGATACGTCTCCGACGGATTCCACCTTTGGCCAGATCAATGGCGGTCAGGGCTCTGACGCGGCTACTCCGCGCGTCGGCCAGGCTGCTCTGAAGTTCACCTTCTAACCCTCGATGCAGGCCCGGGCGTCCAACAATTGGCGCTCGGGCCTGTTTGCGTTCATACGGTTTTTTCGGATGGACTCCCCAGCGTCCTTCCCCCGAAGTTATTCCGAGATAGAATCAGTGGCTGATCGCAGCTCGAGCGCGGCGCCCGGAGGTGATGAATGCTCGAATCTGGTTCTGCAGCGGCGTATCGCAACCGGCGTTTCTTCCGCATCGGGTTCAAAATTCTCGTTTTGGCGGTTGCGGCGATCTCCCTGCCGCGCTTGTTGAGTGTGGCCAGCCGGCAGACGCCGATTGTGCAAGCTGCGCCCGCGACGAGTTCTGACGCCGAATTGTGGCCCATCTCCGTCGATTACCCGGAAGACGGGTCCATTTTTCCGCCCGGGATCACGCCGCCGACGTTTCTGTGGAGAGATGGGCTGGCGAGTTACTGGAACATCGATATTCAGTTTGCCGACGGCGCACCCCCGATTCACGCGGTGTCGAAGGGGGAACGGATGCATTTGGGCCCCGTCGATCCGGATTGCATCTCGGACACCAACGAACTGCCGAAGTTGAGCCCGCAGCAGGCGGCTTCCTGGGTGTGGACACCCGACGCCGCCACGTGGCAAAGGGTCCAGTCGCATTCCACTGCGGGTCCCGCAACCCTGACCATCACCGGATATAAGGATGCGAATGCCACCTCTTCGCAGGGGCACATCACGTTCACGACGTCGCTCGATCCGGTTGGCGCGCCGATCTTTTACCGCGATGTGCCGCTGATGCCCAGCGCGGGCGCGAACGGCACCGTGCAGCCGCTCTCTCCGTCGCTGATCCATCTCATCCGCTGGCGGCTCAAGGACATCACTCGTCCGGATAGCCGCACCGTCCTGACGAACATGCCCACCTGCGCCAACTGCCATTCTTTTTCCCGCGATGGCAAGACCATGGGGATCGACGTCGACGGACCGGCCAACGACAAAGGCCTCTACGCTCTTGTCCCCGTGCAGAAGCAGATCTCGATTCAGAACAAGGATGTCGTGCAGTGGAACACCGACGGGCAGGCGGGGAAGGTTCGCGTTGGCTTCATGTCGCAGGTTTCGCCCGACGGCCAATACGTGGTGAGTACCTTTGCCGGCACGTCGACCGAGGATGTGAGCAACACGTACTACGTTACGAACTTCAAGGATTACCGCTTCCTGCAGGTGTTTTATCCGACGCGCGGCATTCTGGAGTGGTATAGCCGCGCTACCGGCAAGCGCGAGCCGCTGCCCGGTGCGGACGATCCGCGCTACGTGCAGACGGACGGAGTGTGGAGTCCCGATGGCAAATATATTGTGTTTGCCCGGGCTGACGCGGTGGATCCGTATCCGGTAGGTGAGAAGAAAGCGCTGCGCGCCAACGATCCGAATGAGACTCCCATTCAATACAACCTGTATCGCGTTCCGTTCAATGACGGCAGGGGTGGGACGCCTGAGCCCATCGCCGGCGCTTCGAATAACGGGATGAGCAATAACTTCCCCAAAGTTTCTCCGGATGGCCGCTGGATCGTGTTTGTGCAGTGCCACAACGGGCAACTCATGCGGCCGGACAGCCAGCTCTACATCGTTCCGTTTGAGGGAGGGGCTGCGCGCCGCCTCCGCGCCAACACTTCGCTGATGAATTCGTGGCACAGTTTTTCGCCCAACGGGCGCTGGCTGGTGTTTTCCTCGAAGGCTCGCTCTCCGTATACGCAGATGTATCTCACGCATCTGGATGACGATGGCAACTCGAGCCCGCCCATCCTGATCGACAATGCTACCGCGTCCAACCGCGCCGTGAACCTGCCTGAGTTCGTCAACATTGCCGGAGACGGCATCGCGGAAATTCAGGTGCCCGCGGTCCGGCAATACAAGCTGATGGACGAAGCGATGCAGCTGGAGGAAAAGGGAGAGAACGATCAGGCGCTCGACCTCTGGAAGCAGGCTGTGGCGATGGACCCGGAGAATGCAAAGGCGCAGAACGGCCTGGGAATCTCGCTTTACGTGCATGGCGATACGCAGGCGGGATTCGATCATCTTCGCCACGCGGTGCAGATCAATCCGTTATCGGTTGACAATCACTATGTGCTGGGGAAGTTTCTGCTGGAGCAGGATCATGCCGACGAAGCTGTGGCCGAATTTCAGACGACTGTCACGATCCGGCAGCACTACGTTCCCGGCGAAGAGGGTTTGGGCAGCGCGTATCAGGCTTTAGGGAACGACTCTGCGGCGCTGGCGCACTGGCGCAAAGCGCATACCATCGATCCGAGCAGCGTGAGCGCAACGACGGGCCTTGCCTGGCTGCTGGCCACTGCGCCTGACGCCGCAGTGCGCAATGGCGCGGAGGCTCTGTCTTTGGCCGAGAACGCCAACCGCCTTGCCCCGGCAGACGATCCCGACGTCTTCGACGCGCTGGGAGCGGCGTGGGCGGAGAATGGCCAGTTCAGCAACGCCATTGCATCGGCGAAACGCGCTCTGGACCTGGCGGTCGCCCGCAATAACGCGAAGATGGCGACGGCAATACGCAGCCGGCTGCAGCTGTATGAGGAGAAGAAGCCATTTCGCGAGACGCAGACGAACAGTGCGGCGCACAAGGTGGTCGCCAGCATTTCGGCGGCACGGGGGCAGCCGTGAGCGATCTGGAATCCCTGCTGAGCGCCATTGGCGCGGCGAGCGGGTTGCCTGTTCGGAAGAGGGCCCTCACTAATCACAAAGTTTTGAATGAGGCGTACGCGTATGCCAAACCCAGCTCGTTCTCGCGCGGCATCGCGATCGATGTGGGCGACCTGACCATTCTGCTCATCTCGGGCACGGCCAGCATCGACGAACAGGGCAGGAGTATTCATAGTGGCGACCTTCGCGCGCAAACCCGGAGGACGTTCAGCAACATCGCCGGCCTGCTGGCGTCGGAAGGCGCGACCTGGCACGACGTGGTGCGCACCAGCTGCTATCTGCGCGATATCGAGAGGGACTACGAGGCGTTCAACGAGGAGCGGACGGCTTTCTATACCAAGCTTGGCCTCGATCCGTTGCCGGCATCCACTGGAATTCAGGCAATCCTTTGCCGGCCGGAGTTACTCGTCGAGATTGAAGCCATCGCCATCTTCCTGCGCAGGCCCGCAGGTTCATAACACGACTAACAAAGAGGATTGCATGCCGATATCGCGCAGGGACTTTCTGGAAGTGAGCGCTCTGTCTGCCTCGAGTCTCCTGCTCACGGAAATTCCGGCATGGATGAATGCGGAAGGAGCGGTGGTTCCGCAGGGCAGCCACACGACTTCTGGCGCTCAGCGCGGCGTGCCGGAAGCGCGCCTGGTGCTGAGCATGAATCAGGACTGGCAATTCTTTCGCCCGCCCGCAGCCTCCGCGCAGGGAGCTCAGGCTGCCCCGGGAAATCCTGACGCTCCTCCGGAAAACGTGGAATGGGAACCCGCGACCTTGCCGCACACGGTCAGACTGGAGCCGCTGGACGTGAGCGGTGGCCGGAATTATCAGGGAGTGTGCTGGTATCAGCGATCGTTCTCGGCTCAGCCGGAGTGGAAGGGCCGTATCGTCTATCTGAAATTCCAGGGAGCCATGCAGGTCGCCGACGTCTGGCTAAACGGCGTACACCAGACGACCCACTATGGTGGCTACATTCCTTTCACCATTGATATCTCGAAAGATATCCGACTGGATCAGAGCAATACCTTACTTGTCCGTCTCGATAACTCGGATAACCCGGAAGTTCCTCCCGGCAAGCCTCAAAACCAGCTGGATTTTTGTTATTTCGGAGGCCTATACCGCAGCGTCGACCTCGAAGTGCTTGGTCCTCTGCACATCACTGACCCGATCCTCGCCGACACAGTAGCCGGCGGTGGCATTTTCGTGACTTTTCCGGAGGTGGCCGCGGAGGCATCGACGGTCCAGGTGCAGACTGACATCGCCAATGAATCGGACCAGCACCGCATCTGCACGGTCGTCCAGGAGCTGATCGATTCCGACGGAAACATCGCTGCCACAAATTCCGCCAGCGTAGCCGTGCCCGCTCGAACCTCGCACCCGGCCACGCAAACTATGAAGGTGCGCAATGCGCGGCTCTGGCATCCGGACAATCCCCAACTCTACTGGCTCCATACGACGGTCAGCGAGAACGGCCGGGTCAGCGACGATCAGTACACGCGGATCGGCATCCGATCCATTCGATTTGAAAAAGAACGCGGCCTGCTGATCAACGGCCAGCCGTTCTTCTCCATCGGCGCCAACCGCCATCAGGACCATCCATACGTCGGCTACGCTCTGCCGCCCTCCGCGCATTATCGCGACGCTTTCAAACTGCGCGACGCGGGTTTCACCTCGTATCGAAGCCACTATCCACAGGATCCCAGCTTCATGGACGCCTGCGATGCGCTGGGCATTCTGGCGATTGTGTCCAACCCGGGCTGGCAATTCCTGGGGGATGATGTGTTTCGCAGGCGCGCTTACCAGGACGCGCGCGAGATGATCCGCCGCGACCGCAACCGCCCCTGCGTGATCCTGTGGGAAGCGGCGCTGAATGAATCTAATAACAGCCCGCTGGCGGCTGAGTTCTACAAAATCGTGCATGAAGAGTTTCCTGGACCGGACGTCTATTCAGCCGGCGATCCAATCGGCAGGCCTGTGCCGGACTTCACCGGATGGGACGTCGGCTACGTCCCCTACCAGCATTTGAATCCGGACAAGCCGTCCTGGATTCGGGAGTGGGGCGATCAGGTGGACAACTGGAGCGATCAGCAGGGACGGGTTCGCGTGGCCCGCGCCTGGGGTGAAACGCCGCTGCTGGCCCAGGCTTTCGCGCACATGTACAGCATGGACAGAATCTATCGGCCCGAAACCAAACCTGCCGGCGCCGATCTATGGGCGGGCATCGACGCGTTCCGCGGCTATCATCATCAACCTTTCCTGGGAGCGCCGATCGACCTTTTCCGTCTGCCTAAGTTCGACTACTTCATGTTTCAGAGCCAGAGGCCGCCGGAAGCTCACCGCGCACGAGTAGGCAGCGGGCCGATGATCTTCATCGCTAACTACGCGACGTTTGATTCGCCTCTGGAAGTTACCGTATTCAGTAACTGTGAACAGGTGCGACTTACCCAGAATGGCCAGGTCGTGGCCACGCAGGAGCCCGACGGCGGATTCCATATCCCGCATCCGCCATTCACTTTCAAGGTGGGAGATTTCAGCGCCGCGCGCAGCATGCTGTTCGGGAACACGGCCGCTCCGGGAGCCTTGTCGACGCCGATCGGAAGCCTGCTGGCCGAGGGTCTGATTGGCGGCAAAGTCGTTGCAACCCACCTCGTTCACTCACCGGGGGAGCCCAAAAGCATTCAGTTGCGCGTTGACAATTGCGGTGTCGATCTGGTTGCCGACGGAGCGGACTGGGTTCGCGTGTATGCCCACATTTGCGACGCACGCGGGATGACTTATCCCTATGCGGACGACATGATCACGTTCTCCGTCAGCGGCGAGGGAACGCTGATCGGAGACGCAACAATCTTCGCCAATCCGATCCGCGCAGAGGCGGGAATCGCTACAGCGCTGATGCGAACGACTCGCGTGGCGGGCGCGATTTCTGTGCGTGCCACGTCGCCAGGACTCAAGGATGCGGAAGTAGAGTTTGAGTCGAAGGCGAACCGGAGACGCATCGCTTAACGCGTGTTTGCGACGCGGGGGAGTCGTTAAACCGTCAGTCGCACCAGTTGCTCGGCTTCGATGCGGGGGCCGAGAATCGAGACCTTTGGGACCTGGCCGCGCGCCATCGCTACTTCATCGCAGCGGTAGAGGCGGGGGCAATTCTGGCAGTCCTTGAAGATCTTGTCGGGAAGTGCTGTACGGTCTGCGACCTCGCGGAATCCGTAACGGAAAAAGTAATCGGGGATGCGGGTGAAGAGGCAGACGCAGCCGACGCCGTGGTCTTCGGCCTCGCCGAGGAGCGAGTGCAATAATTCGCCACCGACACCGTGACTTTTTGCCTCGGGGCGGACCACGATGGAGCGGACTTCCGCAAGGTGAGGGCCGTACAGGTGCAGGGCGCCGCAGCCCATGAAAATCCCGCCTTCGGATTCGGCGACGGTGAAGTCGCGGACGTTTTCGCAAACCTCCGCGAAGGGGCGGCGGAGGAGGGTGCCGTCGCCGGAGAGGCTGTTGACCAGCTCGTAAATATTGGTTGCGTCCTGGAGACGGGCCTTACGCACCAGCATGGGCGGGCTCCTTTTCGCGGCCGGCGGGAGCAGACTTCGCCGCGAGCGCCTGAACGCGCTGTTCGGCGTCCTTGAGGGCGGCGCGGACGCGTGGGCGCGCGGTTCCCCCGATGACGTCGTGGCAGTCGAGTGTGGCTTCGAGAGTGACGGCCGGGAAGAAGTCGGTGTCGAATTCGGGACCGAACTGACGGAGTTCGTCGAGGGAGAGATCGCCGAGCTCGCAGCCTTTATCGAGACTGTAACGGACGGCGTTACCAATTTTCTCGTGGGCTTTGCGGAAGGGAACTCCCTTGTGGACGAGGTACGTGGCGGCGGCCATAGCGTTGAGGAAACCTGACTCGGCGGCGGCGCGCATGCGGCCGGTGCGGAACTGGAGGGCCTGGGTAAAGGGCGCGAGCACGCACAGCATTTTTTGCGCTTCGGCCGAAGCGGCGAAGACGGGCTCCTGAGTCTCCTGCATGTCCTTGTTGTAAGCGAGGGGCAGGCCCTTGAGGAGTAGCGTGACGGATTCCGCAGCGCCGTGGATGCGGCCGACTTTGGCGCGAACCAGCTCGGCGAGGTCGGGGTTCTTCTTCTGGGGCATGGCGCTGGAGCCGGTGGAGAACGCCTCGGGCAAATCGACGAAGCCGAACTCGGCGGTGGCGAAGAGGGTGATTTCTTCGGCGAAGCGGCTGGCGTGGAGGGCGAGGAGGGTGAGCGCCTGCAGGTATTCGAGGACGAAGTCGCGGTCGCTGGTGGCGTCCATGCTATTGGCGGTGGGCGCGGTGAATTCGAGCTCGCGGGCAGCGATGGTGCGGTCGAGAGCGAGGGTGGCGCCGGCGACGGCTCCCGAACCGAGCGGGCAGTAGTTCAGGCGCGCGATACAGTCATCGAGGCGCGATGCGTCGCGGAGAAGCATTTCAACATAGGCGAGGAGCCAGTGAGCGACGAGGACGGGCTCGGCGCGCTGGAGGTGGGTGTAGGCGGGCATAACGGCGTCACCCAGGAATTTTGCCTGCTCGACGAGCTGCTGTGCCCAGGCGGCGATGTGGGCCACCACGACATCGATGCGGAAGCGGATGTAGAGGCGGAGATCCGTCGCAATCTGCTCGTTGCGGCTGCGGCCGGTGTGGAGCTTGAGACCGAGGTCACCGATGGCATCAGCGAGGCGCAGCTCGACAAAGTGGTGAATGTCCTCGGCCTCAGGGTTGTCGCGGACTTCGTTGAGCTTTGTTGAGTAGTCTGAGCCGATGGATTTCAGTGTGCGGACGATCCGGCCGCACTCGTCTTCGGTAAGCACTCCGGCTGCCTGCAGCGCGAGCGCATGCGCCCGGCTGGCAGCCAGTTCTTCCCAGAGCAGCTGCCAGTCAAAGCCGATAGAGCGCTGCCACTGATCAAAGAATGGATCGGGCGCGGCGCGAAAACGCCCAGACCACATTTTGGCGGCTTGTTTCTGGGCGGGAGGTTCGGTCATGAACTCTTGCTCCCACTGTTGAGTTGTGGCATCTCCGAGCCCTGGCTCAGAGTGATGAGCCCGCTGTGGGCGTAGGCGATCAGCTTGGCGCGGGTATCGGTGATGTCGAGGTTGCGCATGGTGAGCTGGCCGATGCGGTCGCGCGGGGAGAAGGCCGAGTCGGTCTTCTCCATGCTGAGGCGCTCGGGGTGAAAGGTGAGATTGGGTGACTCGGTGTTGAGGATCGAGTAGTCGTTGCCGCGGCGCAGTTCGAGGGTGACCTGGCCGGTGATGGGGCTCGCGACCCAGCGCTGCGCGGATTCGCGGAGCATGATGGCCTGGGAATCGAACCAGCGGCCCTGGTAGAGGAGCCGGCCGAGCTTGCGGCCGTTCTCGCGGTACTGCTCGATGGTGTCCTCATTATGAATGCCGGTGATGAGACGCTCGTACGCGATGAAGAGCAGCGCCATACCGGGCGCTTCGTAGATGCCGCGGCTCTTGGCCTCGATGATGCGGTTCTCAATCTGGTCGCTCATACCGAGGCCGTGGCGACCGCCGATGCGATTGGCTTCGAGCAGCAACTCGACGGGGCCAGAAAACTCCTTGCTGTTGAGGGCAACGGGGAAGCCTTCTTCGAAGCGGACGGTGACCTCTTCGCGGCGAACGTCGACGTCGTCGCGCCACGAGGCCGCGCCCATGATGGGATCGACGATCCGGATGCTGCTCGAGAGCTGTTCGAGGTCTTTAGCCTCGTGGGTCGCGCCGAGGAGGTTGGAGTCGGTGGAGTAGGCCTTCTCAGCGGACATCTTGTAAGCAAAGCCGGACCGTTGCATGAAGGCCGACATTTCGGCGCGGCCGCCGAGTTCGTCAATGAACTGCGGATCGAGCCAGGGTTTGTAGACCTGCAGGCGGGGATTAACAAGCAGGCCATAGCGATAGAAGCGCTCGATGTCATTGCCCTTGAAAGTAGAGCCGTCGCCCCAGATGTTGACGCCATCTTCCTGCATGGCGGTGACCAACATGGTGCCGGTGACGGCGCGTCCGAGGGGCGTGGTGTTGAAGTACGTAACACCCGCTGTCGAGATGTGAAATGCGCCCGCCTGCAGGGCAGCAATGCCTTCGCGCACCAGAGGCCCGCGGCAGTCGATAAGACGGGCATTTTCGGCGCCGTATTCGAGCGCCTTGCGCGGAATGGCGTCGTAGTCGGCTTCGTCCGGCTGCCCAAGGTTGGCCGTGTAGGCCCAGGGCAGTGCGCCCTTCTGCTTCATCCAGTGCAGCGCGGCGCTCGTATCGAGGCCGCCGGAAAAAGCGATGCCGACTTTTTCGCCGACCGGCAGATTTTCGAGAATTACAGACATTTCGTGCCTTTGCCGAGCAGCATCAGCAGCAGAGCCTTTTGCGCGTGCATGCGATTCTCGGCCTGATCGAAGACGACGGATTGTGGGCCGTCAAGAACGGCGTCGGTGACTTCGGCGTTCCGATGCGCGGGCAGGCAGTGCATGAAGACCGCTGTGGGAGCGGCGTTGGACATCAGCGTCTCATTGACCTGATAGGGCTTGAAAATGGGCGCGCGCTTGGTGGCCTCGTGCTCGAAGCCCATGCTGGTGCAGATGTCGGTGTAGACGGCGTCAGCGCCGGTGACCGCAGCGACGGGGTCGTTGACGAGCATGATGTTGGAGCCGGTGACGTTGGCGATGGCGCGGGCCTGGGCGACGACGTCGGCTTTGGGGGCGTAATTCTTCGGCGTGCCGACGGTGCAGTGCGCGCCGAGCAGCGCCGCGGTGAGCATGAGCGAATGGCAGACGTTGTTGCCGTCGCCGACGTAAGTGAAGTTGAAACCGCGCAGACTGCCGAAGCGCTCTTCGAGGGTCATGAAGTCGGCGATGGCCTGGCAGGGATGCTCGAGATCGCTGAGGGCGTTGACGACCGGCACGCTGGCGTACTGTGCCATTTCCGTGATGGTTTCGTGCGCATAGGTGCGCAACACAATCATCTGGACCCAGCGCTCGACGTTGCGGGCGATGTCAGCGAGGGATTCGCGCTCACCGAGAGGCGACTGGGTCTGGTCAACGAAAAGCGCGGAGCCGCCGAGGGTGTTCATCGCGGTCTGAAAGGTGAGCCGTGTACGCAGCGAGGCCTTCTCGAAGAACATGACCATCTGCTTCGCGTCGAGCGCCCAGCGATAGGCCGCGGGGTTGGTCTTGACGTCGTGGGCGAGCGCGAGGATGCCGGCCAGCTCCGTGGTGGTGAGGTCGGCGACCGAGCAGAGATCACGGCCGGCGAGAGAGACGTCGGGGGTGGTCTCCGGGCCTGGGGATTCGAGTTCCTGCACAGCAGCGGGCTTAGTTGCCAATTTTCTTTCCTCCGGGGATTGGGGTAGCGGCGGTGTGCGCCAGCTGTTCGGTCAGGATTTCGTCAAGAGCGGCAAGGGCCTCGTCGATGTGTTCTTTTTCGACGATGTACGGCGGCAGGAAGCGTAGAACGGTGTCGCTGGTGCGGTTGATGAGGATGCGGCGCTGCATCATTGCGCCAAGGACGGTTTTGGCGAGGTCGGCGGAGTCGAGTTCGATGGCAAGCATCAGGCCGAGGCCGCGGACATCGGTGACGGCGGAGTGCCTTTTGGCGAGCTGGTCGAGCTGTTCGTGGAAGTAGGTGCCGGTGGTGGTTACATGATCCATGAGGTGGTCGCGCTCGATGGTGTCGAGAACGGCGAGGGCGACGGCGCACGCTAAGGGTCCACCGCCGAAGGTGGTTCCGTGCATGCCGGCGTGGATGGCCTGCGCGGCCTCTTCCGTGCAGAGCAGCGCGCCGAGGGGGATACCGCCGGCGAGCGGCTTGGCGAGGGTGACGACGTCAGGCAGAAAACCGTAATGTTGGTAGGCGCAGAATTTGCCGGTACGTCCCATGCCGGACTGAATCTCGTCGGCGATGAGCAGCGCGCCGGTGGAGCGGGTAAGGTCGCGCGCAGCGTGGAGAAATTCGCGGGACAGCGGACGAATGCCGCCCTCGCCCTGAATGGGCTCGACGAGGATCGCGCAGAATTCGCTGGAGAATTTTGTTTTCAGGTCATCGACGTCGTTGAAGCGGACGAATTCGACCCCCGGCATCACCGGATCGAAGGGCTCGCGGTACTTGTCTTTCCAGGTGGCGGCGACCGAGCCCATGGTGCGGCCGTGGAAGCTGTTTTCGAGCGCGAGGAACTTTGTGCCGAGAGGCGTGCCCTGTTCGCGCTTCAACTTTGCCCAGGCACGGGCGAGCTTTAGCGCGGCTTCGTTGGCTTCGGTGCCGCTGTTGGCGAAGAAGGCCCGATCCATCCCGGTGGCTTCGGTGAGGCGCAGCGCGAGGGCGGCCTGGCCCTCGTGGTAATAGAGGTTGGAGAGGTGAATGAGCTTGCGGCTCTGCTCGGTGATGCGCCTTTTCGATAGCGGGATGCGCGTAGCCGAGGGCGTTGACGCCGATGCCGCTGAGGAGATCGAGGTAGCGGACACCGTTTTCGTCGATGAGATGCACGCCTTCGCCGCGCGTGAAGAGAAGCGGGTAGCGATCATACGTTCCGAGCAGAAGTTTCCCCTCGGCAGCTTTTATTTCGTCGAGTTTCATGGTGGTCTTCTCAGTGGGGTGCGGCGACGTGGCCGTAGCGTTGCTCATGCGACCATCACCTCCGTGCCGTGGCTGATGCGGCTGCTGCAGAGGTCGGGCAGCGACGCAGCGACGGCGGCGGGCAGAATGCGCACGCGCTTGACGCCGTTGAGCAGAGCTTCGCGGCAGGCGCTGAGCTTGGGCAGCATGCCGCCGGTGACGACTTCGTCGCGGGTGAGCTCGGCGATCTGGTCGATGGAGAGCCAGCGCATGACGCTGCCGTCAGCGCCGAGGACGCCAGGGACGTCCGTGAGGAAGACGAGCGCGTCGGCTTTGCAGGCGCCTGCGCAGGCCGCGGCCATCTCGTCGGCGTTGATGTTGTAGTACTCGCCGTCGAAGCCGAGAGCGATAGAAGAGATGACGGGGACGGCGCCCATCTGCCAGATGGCTTCGAGCCAGCGCGGGTCGGCGGCAGCGATTTCGCCAACGAAACCGAGGTCGGGAGCGGTGCGCTTTTTGCGTGCGCGAAACACGAGGCCGTCGCCACCGGAGAGTCCGACCGCGGGCTGGCCGTGCGCGCCGAGGGATGCAACGAGCGCCTTGTTGACGCCGCCGCCGAGAACCATGAGGGCGGTGTCGCGCGTTTCGGCATCCGTGATGCGCAGGCCGGAGACAAATTCGCTTTGCTTGCCGAGCTGCTTGAGCGTACGCGTGAGCTGCGGTCCGCCGCCATGCACGATGGCGACCTGGTTGCCATCTTTGACCAGTTCGGCGATGCCTTTGGCGCACTCATGCAGCAGTTCGGGATTTTCCAGCGTCGCGCCACCGAGTTTGACTACGTATCTCATAGGTCAGAACCCTTCTTCTTAGTGATCACCGAAGGCCTTCTTGCTTTAATTCTCATAGCCCTTCCGCTTCCGGGTATCCGCACATCAAATTCATGTTCTGTACCGCCTGTCCGGCAGCGCCTTTGAGCAGGTTGTCGAGGCAGGAGACGATCACGCATCGCCGGCCGTCGCTGGCGAGGTGGAACCCGATGTCGCAGTAGTTGGTGTTGACCGAGTATTGAATCTGCGGAAGCTGGCCGGCAGGGAAGACCCGCACCAGCGGACTCTCCGCAAAAAAGCCGCGAAAGAGAGCCTCGATCTCGCCCGGCTGCCTGGCGTTTTTCAACCCTATATATATGGTTGCGAGAATTCCGCGCGGGATGGGCAGCAGATGAGGCGTGAAGACGATTTGCTCTTCGCTGAGTCCCAGCTGCTCGAGTAACTCGCCCGTGTGCCGGTGGGAGAAAAGACCGTAGGCGGAGAGATTGTCGGCAGCGTGCATGAAGTGTGTGTTCGCGGTAGGCGCTTTCCCCGCGCCGGAGACGCCGGATTTGGCGTCGGCCACGATGCCGCGGTCGAGGTCGATCCAGCCCGCTTCGGCGAGCGGTTTGAGGGCCAGGATGATCGAGGTGGCGTAGCAGCCGGGATTCGCGACGAGCGCGGCGTCGCGAATCTCGTCGCGATGCAGCTCCGGCATGCCGTAGACGGCTTGGGTCTGTACAGCCGTAGCGACGGCGGAGCCCTCGTCAGAAAATTGGTAGACGGCGCGGTTGCTTTTATCAGTCAGACGCCATGCGCCGCTGAGGTCGATGACGCGCAGGCCGTGATCGAGGGCCTGCGGCACCCACTCACGCGACTGCTCGTGGGGTGTGGCAAGGAAAAGGATCTTGACGCCGCCAGCCCTCAGTAAGTCCCAGGAGAACGGCTCGATCGATACGCCGCCGGCGCCAAGGCCGGTGCCATTGTTGTCCATGAGCTGCGGATGCACGGCGGCGAGCGGCTCAGGCGTGCTGTTGGGGCGGCTGAGGAAAAGCGGAGGTGAACCGGCCAGCGACGGATGGCGCAGGAGGAGCCGCGCCAGTTCCATGCCGGCGTAGCCGCTCACTCCCATTACTGCTGTCTGCACAGGGCACCCGTTCGACTCGCCCGCTTGCGCGGACTCGCTCAGGGCAGGCTCCGCACAGGGCTCAGGGTTCCGGCTTGCGGAGCTGGCATTTGTCGTCGAGTTTGAGTTGGGGGCGGACATTTTTCGCAAATTCTCTTTGACTCTCTTTTTCGCGTCTCGATTCTTTTCCGTTGCGGTTTTTTCTGAGCCCTGTGCTCTGAGCCCTGTGGTTCAGCCGATCATGCGCTCCAGCTTCTCGCGCATGTGCGACGCGCGCCTGGGGTCGGGGCAGATGATCAGTACGGTGTCATCCCCGGCCAGCGTTCCCAACACGTCGTGCCACTCCTCGTGGTCGATGGCCAGCGCTACGGGCTGCGCTCCGCCGCTGGTGGTGCGCAGAACGAGCTGGTTTTGCGCCTGGCGGACGGCGACGCCGAAGCTGGAGAGGACTTCGCCAACCGCGGGCTGTTCTTCTTCCTCCTCGATGTGGCCGTTGCCGTTGGGAGCCTGGTAGCCGTTCGGGCCCTTATACAGTCGCAGTTCGTGAATATCGCGCGAGAGCGTGGCCTGAGTTACGGCACAGCCGCGACGCACGAGGCGGCGGCGCAATTCGTCCTGGCTGAGGATGGATTCCGCCGCCACCAGTTGCCGGATCGCGTTGTGCCGTTGCTCTTTGCTCATATAAAAACCCCAACGAACCCACGAAAAAATGGCGGCCGAGCCGCCCAGCGGCCAGCCGCGCCTCACTCTGTATAAAAATACAGCATTGATGTATAAATATGCAAGAAAGCACTTGTCAAGAGCGAGCCTGTTGCTTCCGCTGGTAACCACCACGCTGGTCACAAATTTCCAGAGATATTTTCTGAATTCGTCTGCGGACGAAATGGAAGGCCGTTATAGTTGGATATGGGAACGAGAAATTGTGCCGATCCGGCCCTGTCGACCGGTGGCTCCCGGCCCACATTCGGGGTCTCCGGCGAACTTGTTCGCTGGGGTGATAGCACCGGTGAGCGCGCCCGCTCGGGTGAGAGCCTGATCGATCCACGGTTTGATTTTGAATCGTGCGGCGTCGGATTTGTCGCTGCCCTCGAGAACCAGCCCTCCCATGACATTCTCGCGAAAGCACTCACCGCGCTGGCGCGTTTGGCGCATCGCGGAGCCGTGGCCGCCGACGGCAAATCGAGCGACGGCATCGGCATCCATACGGCGATCCCTCGCGAGATGCTGCTGGCTTCCACCGGCATTTCACTCGATCCCTCGCAGCCACTGGCAGTGGGGATGGTTTTTCTGGCCGCGGAGACGGGTGCGGCTTCGGTCGCGGTCCATGCGCTCGAACAAGCTATTGCGGCACAGGGTTTTTCAGTTCTGGGCTGGCGCGAGGTTCCCACGGGCCCTGAAATTCTGGGCGAGATTGCGGCGTCGACACTGCCGGTCATCCGACAGGTCTTGTTGACGGACCGCGCGCCGGGGACCTATCAGGAGCGGGACCGCAGGCTGTATCTGGCGCGCAAACAATTCGAGCGCAGCGGAGCGCAGGGTTACGTCTGTTCGCTGTCGTCTTCTTCCATCATCTATAAGGCGATGTGTGCGGCGCGGCTGTTGCCGGAGTTCTATCCGGACCTTGCGGACGAGCGATTCGTCACGCCGTTCGCACTGTTTCATCAGCGCTACGCGACGAATGTTGCGCCGTCGTGGGATCGCGCGCAGCCGTTTCGGATTCTGGGACACAACGGCGAAATCAACACCATCTGGGGCAATCGCGCACGCATGACGGCCAGAGCGGCGACGCTGCCGGATGAGCTGCGGCCGATTTTCACGCCCAGTGGGTCGGATTCGACGAGCCTCGACGAGGTGATCGAGCTGCTGGCGCGCAACGGGCGCACGGTGGCCGAGGCGGTGCGGATGGTGATGCCGCCGGGGGACACGGGGCGGCATTCGGCGTTCCTGGCATATCACGGCGACTGCATCGAGCCATGGGATGGGCCAGCGGCCGTGTCGTTCACCGATGGGCATTTGATTGGCGCGGCACTCGATCGCAACGGGCTGCGGCCGTGCCGGTTTTTCGTGACTGAGGATCATCTGATCGTTGCGGGGTCGGAAGCGGGGCTGGTGGATCTCGATCCCGAGAAGATCGTGCATAGCGGACGGCTGGGGCCGGGGCAGATGCTGCTGGCGGATCTGGAAAACCACGTCTTCTATGAGGACGACGAGTTGCAGGCGCTGTTCGATCGAAGCGCGCCCGAGTACGAAGCGTTGCTGGAAAACGCGACGCTCGATTCGGCCGTCCCGATTCCAGCGCTTGACCCCGCCGAAGTGAACCGGCTGCAGCTCGGCTTTGGTTACACCAAAGAAGACGTGAACATGATCCTGAAGCCCATGGCGATGGAGGGCAAGGACGCGGTGTGGTCGATGGGCGACGATACGCCGATCGCGCCGCTGGCGCGGACGCCGCGGCCGGTGTATGCGTTCTTCCGGCAGCGTTTTGCGCAGGTCACAAATCCGCCGATCGATTCGCTGCGCGAGGCGTGCGTCATCCAGCTGCATACGCGCCTGGGGCCCTGGCCGCATGTTCTCGGCACGAAGGAGCGGCTGCCTGGACTGTCGCTCAGTTCGCCGTTTCTTTCGCTGTCACAGATGGAATCATTGCATCGGCGGAAGCATGATCTGGCGAGCAATCTGCCGCTGGCGGTGCTGGAATGCGTCTTCAATCCAGCGTGCAATCTGCTGACGGCGCTGGACGATCTGGGCAGCAAGGCGATCGAGCTGGTGCGCGGGGGCGCGGCGATTCTGCTGCTCACCGATCGTGGATGCGGTGAGCAGGCCATTCCGATTCCCATGGCGTTGGCGACGGGCGCCGTGCATCATGCGCTGATCCGCGTGGGCGAGCGCATTCGCGTCGGGCTTGCGGTGGAAGCGGCGGATTGCCGCGATCTGCATCATGCTGCGGTGCTGCTGGGGATGGGCGCGGGCTCGATCTGCCCGTGGCTTGCGCTGGAAACGGCGCGGCAACTCAATCCGGGGCAGGGCGAAGCGAATCTTCTGCACGCCTTCGATCTGGGCCTCGCGAAAATCATGTCGAAGATGGGCATCTCGGTGGTGGACAGCTACCGCGGCGCGCATCTTTTCGACTGCCTCGGGCTGAGCCGCGAGGTGGTAGAGCGCTGCTTCGAAGGCACGCCGGCGCCGCTGGGTGGGATTGGATTCCCTGAACTGGAAGCGAGCCTGCGCGAGATGTGGCTGGGCGCGCAAAGCGGCGACGCGGGCGGAGATGCTCCCGAGGCAGGAGACAGCGGCGGACCGCTGGTGACCATCGCGGCGACAAAAGATTTGCCCGATTACGGCTGGATTCGCTTTCGCAAGGCGGATAAGGCCGAGCCGCATGGATGGCAACCGCAGACCGTGCGCCTGCTGCAGACCATCACCGGCGCGACCAAGGCAGCGACCGCAGCGGCGACGGATTCCGCGCAGGCGTGGGGCGCGTTCACCACCCAGGCGAAAGAAAAAGAGCCGGCGGTGCTGCGCGATCTGCTGGAAGTGCGCGCGGCAGCGGGGCCGCTCCCACTGGTTCAGGTGGAACCCGCGGAGAACCTGTATCGGCGATTCATCGCGAGCGCAATGTCGCTGGGATCGCTGAGCCCCGAAGCGCACCAGACGATCACCGCGGCGATGAACATGCTCGGCGGGCGGTCGAACACGGGCGAGGGCGGGGAAGACCCCGCGGTTTACGAGCCGGGAGCGCACTTGCAGGTCGCCGGCAATTCGTTCCCGTCGGAGCTGCTGAACAACAAGGTGAAGCAGGTGGCGTCCGCGCGTTTTGGCGTGACCGCGCAGTACGCGATGCACGCGGAAGAGCTGGAGATCAAGATCGCGCAGGGGTCGAAGCCAGGCGAAGGCGGGCAGTTGCCCAGCCATAAAGTCACGGAGCTGATCGCGCGGCTGCGGCATGCGCAGCCTGGAGTGCAGCTCATCAGCCCGCCACCGCACCACGACATTTATTCCATCGAGGATCTGGCGCAACTGATCCACGATTTGCGGCGCATCAATCCGAAGGCCGCGATCGGCGTGAAGCTGGTTTCGGAATGCGGCGTCGGGGTGGTTGCCGCGGGCGTGGCCAAGGCATACGCCGACTACATCGTGATTGCCGGGCACAACGGCGGCACCGGCGCGTCGCCGCTGTCGAGCATCAAGTACGCGGGCAATCCGTGGGAGCTGGGCCTGGCCGAGGCGCAGCAGGTGCTGATCCGCAACGGCCTGCGTGGCCGCGTGCGGCTGCGCTGCGACGGCGGACTGCGGACGGCGCGGGACATTGTCGTAGCTGCGATGCTGGGTGCCGATGAATACGCCTTCGGAACCGCGGTACTGGTGGCGCTGGGCTGCGACATGGCGCGGCAGTGTCATTTGAATACGTGTCCCACGGGGATTGCGACGCAGAAGCCGGAGCTGCGGGCAAAGTTCCGCGGCAAAGCGGAGCATCTGATCCGGTTCTTCGAAGGGCTGGCCGGGGAGATTCGCGTGTTGCTTGCTGAGCTTGGGCTGCCTTCTCTGGATGCGGCAATCGGCCGGACCGATTTGCTGGAGCAGACCCGCTTCGACGGCTGCCTCGATCTGGGTCCGATGCTCGCGGCTCCGCCGGATGGCGGCCAGGCAGGCGTGACGCACTGGCAGGGGAAACGCAACCTGCGTCCTGAGGATCACCCACCCATCGATGATGCGTGGGTCGAGCCAGGCGTGGCGGCATACAAGGCAGGCGAACCCTTCCTGGTCGACTCGCTGATTGCCAACGAGGACCGGACCTTTGGCGCGCGACTCGCCGGGGAACTGGCGATGCTGCAGTCGGCGGGACTCACGTCGCACGCGCCGCTGATCTTCCGGCTGACGGGAGAAGCAGGGCAGTCCTTCGGAGCTTTTGCGGTTCCAGGAATGCAGATCATCCTTAAAGGACTGGCTAATGATTTCGTCGGTAAGAGCCTGTCAGGAGGGGAGATCATTCTGCGCGGCCAGGGACGCGCGGCGCTGCAACCGGAGCTGCATACCATCCTCGGCAACGTTGCGCTGTATGGAGCGACGAGCGGGGCGCTGTTTGCTGCCGGATGCGCGGGCGAGCGCTTTGCCGTGCGGAATTCCGGAGCGCTGGCCGTCGTCGAAGGCGTCGGCGACCACGGCTGCGAGTACATGACCGGCGGACTGGTCGCAGTGCTGGGCGCGACGGGGATGAACTTCGGCGCCGGGATGACCGGCGGCGAAGCCTGGGTCTTCGATGAAGACGGGAGTTTCCTCGCGAAGCAGAGATACCACGCTGAGTTCCTGACGCCGGAGCCCTACGACACGCTGGATGCCGAGGCCAGGGCGAGCATCCTCGGGCTGGTCCAGCTGCATGGCGAGAAGACGGCGAGCACCCGGGCGTACTGGCTGTTGTCGAAATGGGAGGAGCTGGCTCCGCGATTCGTGCGTCTGACGCCGAAGCCGCAGTAACGACAGCGCCGCCGATTGCCCTAAGGTCCTAAGAATAGAGTCGATGCGGCGTATCGGGCTCAAGCAGCGTCAGCAAGTCGAAGTACTCCCTGATCCTGACGAGCTTGCCCTGGCGGATGTCACAGATAAGGATGATGGGCAAATCGAACTTTGTCCCCGGAGCTACTTTGTGAGACGATGCCGGCCATTTGTCCGTGACCACCCCCGTGTGCACATACTCCCAGCAGAGTTTCGTGCCTTCGGAATTGGTGAAGACGTTTGTGGGCTTGATGCCCAACCCTTCCGTATGATCTCGTGCAGCCACGGATCGCGTCGCCAGTTGCCTGATCTCATCGTATCCGCGGAACGTCTCGCCCGTGGCCATGATCACCCACTCGCCGTCTGGAGCAAACGCGTTGACCATACTTTCGACGTCATCGGACGTCATTGCCTCCGTGACGATCTGGGCAAGGTCGGCTCCGCTGGCAGGCTTTGGGTTCGAATTCGCTTCACTCATGGGAGCCATCTATTTTCCCCTCTTTTTAGGAAATCGCCTTCATGCGATGTGTAGCTCAGCGTACTCTCAATGCCGCCGTCCCGGCCGACGTTCAGCATCCAGACAGACCGGAAGTGAGGCGGGGATGCGGGCTGACGGCGCACCCTGGAAGTAACGTAGGCAACTTTCGCCTGCGCTCGGTGTCCCTCCCGAAGGATGTATCCTTTTGGTAACCCGCGCCATCAAAAGACGGGCCGAAAGTCTTCTGTAATGCTGAAATCCTCTCCCTTTTCGCGACGTCGGATGGCCGGATTGCTCCCTGGGCTTCTGCTGCCAGCACTGGCCCTGACCCTTGGTTGCGGGCGCTTCGTCCCCCACCAAGCTCATGAGTATGTTTATGTCTGGGCCCGGGGTACCTACCTGCGCGATCGCGTTGCCGCCGTCAGCAACCGCGTGGCCGAGGTCGTCAACGGGCAGCGTCTCCAGGTGGTCGAGCACGGCCGCCGATTCCTCAAAGTGAAAACCGACAGGGGCGAGGTGGGCTGGATTGAAGATCACGGCGTGATCGATCAGCAGATCTACGACAAATTCACCGCGCTGGAAAAGGACAACGCCAATGACCCGGTGGTGGCCACCGCCGTCCTGCGCGACGATTACTGGCTCCGCGATGCGCCGGGAAGAACCTCGGACCGCTTCTACCTGCTGCCGGAAAATGACAAGCTGCAGTTGCTGATGCGCGCCTCCGTCCCCCGGCCGGAAGCTCCGCAGGCGCTGCCGATGCCGGTGGAAAAGCCCGTAAGCCGGGAGAACGGCCAACCGCAACCGCCGCCACCACCGGATCTCGAGGACTACTGGCTCATCCGTGACAGCTCCGGTCATGTGGGCTGGGTCCGCGCGCGCACCCTCGATGAGGACGTGCCTGACGCGATCGCCGGCCTGGCGGAGGGACAAAAAATTGTAGGCGCCTACGTTCTGCGCAAGGTGACGGATCCCGGGGCGAACCTCCCTGGCAATCAGGTCCCTGAATACGTTGCCGTGCTAGCGCCCTACAAAGATGGCCTGCCCTACGATTTCGATCAGGTGCGGGTTTATACCTGGAACACCAAGAAGCACCGTTACGAGACGGCGTATCGGGAGCGCAATCTGGACGGCTATCTGCCGGTAACGGCAACCCAGGCCGCTCCCGCGAATCAGGATCCCACCTTTTCCTTCCGGGTCGCAATCGGCGATCAGCCTGCTCTCGATCCCCAGACGGGGATGGTGAAGCCGGGCGACACGGCGACGGAGAGCTTCAGCCTCAATGGCGTCGTGGTTCATCGGATTGGCGACCAGCCCGCCCACGCGGCGGCCGCCAGAAGCCCCGAACATCACCAAAAATCGCACCGCAAGCGGCATAAATAGGCCGATTCCGCGCCGCAGCAGGGTCCGGGTGCGGGATCCGCATCGGCGGGGCGGCAGAGCGCCGGAAATATTTCCCTGAGCAGGGCCCCAGGTTGCGAAAACCGTCGGCAAACCCGTATCTTGATAGCAACACCTTGACGGTGGGTGCGGCGCCACCATTTCGGCTTCGCTGCAGTTTTTTCTGTTGGAGTTTCACCGTCGAGTCAAATCAAAAGGGCAAGGAGATCGGCCATGGAAAACAAGCCGGCGCAGAACATTCAGGACACCTTCCTGAATACAGTTCGCAAAGACAAGACCCCGATTACGATTTATCTGGTCAGCGGAGTGAAGCTCACCGGGAAGATCCGTTCTTTCGACAAGTACTCCGTGCTGCTGGAGAACAATAGCCAGGAGCAGCTGATTTTCAAACACGCGATTTCAACAGTGGTCAGCACCCGCTCGGTACTGCACGGAGAACATCGTCCGCCGCATACCGCGCAGGTGGGACCTGTGGCCATCACGCCGCCGCAGGCCGTGCAGGAGGCTTCCGGCTCCTGACGGGGCCAGGAAAACAGGCGCGACGCAACTCAATGCCAGTGAACGCGACGGGTACGACCGCGGAACGGGCATTGCTGGTCACGGTCGTCATCGGACCGCCGAGGAAAGCCCTGACTCGCGGTGCTGCGCAGGCGCGCAATGCGGCTGCATCCACTACAGCCGTGCATCCGGCTCTTCGTGAAGAAGATTCGCACCTGGCGGAGATCCGCGAGCTGGTGATCAGCGCCGGGGCCCGTGTTGCCGCCGAGGTGGAGCAGCATCGCCCCAAAGCCGACCCCGCCACCCTGGTGGGCAGCGGCAAGGTTGAAGAGATTTCTGCGATCGCGGCTTCGACGCAGGCCGACGTTGCCATTGTCGACCACGACCTGAGCCCCACCCAGCTGCGCAACCTCGAGAATGCTCTGCCCTGCAGAGTCATCGACCGCACGCAGCTGATCCTCGACATTTTTGCCCGCCACGCGCGGACGCGCGAGGGCCAGCTGCAGGTGGAGCTGGCGCAGCTGGAATACATGCTGCCGCGGCTGACCGGGCGGGGCAAAGCCATGTCGCAACTCGGCGGCGGCATCGGCACCCGCGGACCCGGCGAAACGCAGCTGGAAACCGATCGGCGGCGCATTCAGCGGCGGGTTCTGCAGCTCCGCAAGGAACTCGACGCGGTGCGACGGATCCGTACTCAGCAACGCCAGCGGCGGGAGTCAGTCCCCGTGCCGACGGTGGCGCTGGTTGGGTATACCAATGCCGGCAAGAGCACGCTGTTCAACGCCATCACGCGCGCGGGCGTATTGGAGTCGGCGCGGATGTTCGCGACGCTCGATCCCAAGCTGAGCGCCATTCAGCTCCCCAGCCGCAGAAAAGTCCTGCTGTCGGATACCGTGGGTTTCATTCGCGACCTACCGCACACGCTGGTCACCTCATTCCGAGCAACGCTGGAAGAAGTGAGGAAAGCCGAAGTCCTCGTTCACGTGCGCGACGCGTCGAGCCCCATGCGCGACGAGCACAAGGCGGAAGTGGAGAAGGTGCTCGGTGAACTGGACGTGCTCAGCAAGCCGCGGCTCGAGGTCCTGAACAAGATCGATCTGCTGAGTGAGGAGGAACGAGCTGCGCTCGCGACGGGGCCGGGGGGAGCCATCGCGGTCTCCGCCCTGGAACACATCGGACTCGAAGCGCTGATGGAGCGACTCGATGAAGAGCTGGTGCAGGACCCGATCCTCGAACAGCGGTTTCAGATTCCGCAATCGGAGGGAGAAGTGCTCGCGGCGCTCGAGGCAGGCGCGGTCATCCGCGAACGGGAGTACGAAGGAAATCTGGTGCGCATGATGGTAACCGGCCCCGCTTCGCTGCTGGGGCGCTATCGGCGTTTTCGGCACGCCGCGCGGTAGCCATATTGTCCTGGAAATGACAAACCGGATGATGGAGAGTGGTGGGTATCTCCGATCACCCGGTTCGCCGACCCTGATCCGGGTCGAGGTGGTATTTCCATAATACGCCGGAACCGGCGCAGGTCAAGGGCACCAATGGTGATTTTTCGGATGCGTCCTGCAGGCCGGAACGTGTAGGCTGGAACTGGGGGTCTGGAGCGCTCTGGTAAGTGTCTTTCGTCATTTGACACGGTTTTTTTACCTCTGTTAGAACCAAGAGTTCCACCTGATCCTTCTCAGTCGTTCCCGACTGCCACCGCCGGCCAATCCATGAATGAATTGCTGCAACAACTTGGTGAACTTGCGCTCGGTGCGATACCGACCCTGATCCTTTTTATTACGTTGGTTTTGGCCTATCGCTACATCCTCTACGGCCGTCTGATGGAGACCCGCGCGGAGCGGGAGAAACGCACCTCTGGAGCGCTGGAAAAATCGCGCCAGGCGATCGGCCAGGCCGATGTCCGGTCCCAGGAATACGAGGCGAAGTTGCGCGCGGCCCGGGCGGAGATCTTTCGGCGCCGGGAGCAGCGCATCCAGCAATGGAACGCCGAGCGGGAAGCCGCTCTGGCCGCGGCCCGCCACGTGGCTCAGCAGCGCGTCCAGGCCGCACAGGAGGCTCTGCATCAGCAGAGCGTCGATGCCCGCCGGCAGATCGAGGCTTCCGCCAGCCAGTTGGCGACTCAGGTTCTGGCCGCGGTTCTTCCCCCGGCGGCTGCGGAGAATTCGCAGTGAAAACCCTCACTCGATGCCTGAGCGCGGTGCTTTTCGCGGCCCTGTTGTCCGGACCGGCGGCGCATCTGCATGCCCAGGCCACCAACGAGCTCTCCGTCTTCGCAGAGAAAAGCCCTCGGCAGGAGGGCGGCGAGCACATGGACGAGCCGGAGACCAACTCTGACATTGAGCAGTATCGGCACTCCAGCACCGTGAATGCCATCGCGCGCATCGCCCATGTGAAGACCGAAACGGCCGCGCAGATTTTCGAGGACCTCAACTCCGGAGTTCTGATCCTCGCCATCGCCATCTTCCTGTGGAAGATGGTTCCGAAGATGCTCCGCAAGCGGTCGGAAACGCTGGAGAAGGAGCTCGTCCAGGCAAGACTGGCCACCGACGATGCCAACCGCCGGCTGGCCGAAGTAGAAGCCCGGCTTCTCAGGCTCGATTCTGAAATTGACGCGATCCGCCACCAGGTGGAGCAGGAAGCCGTCAGCGACGAGCAGCGCATTCACGCGGCTCTCGAAACCGAGCGGGAACGTATTGTCGCTCCGCCGAGCAGGAAATCGGGGCAGTGCAGGCCGCGGCCCAGCGCGATCTGAAGAAATTTGCCGCCAATCTGGCCATCGATAACGCCATGCGCAGGATTCAGCTTTCCACCGACACCGACCGCGCCCTGGTGAGGGAATTTGGCAAGTCTCTCAACAAGGATTCCGGAGGGGAGGCATAAATGGCGAGCTATGCATCCCGGTACGCGCGCGCCTTCGTCGAGGTGATTTTCGAGGAGAAGCTGAACGCGAAAGACATGCAGCGGCAGCTCGGCGATTTCGCCGGAGCGTGGCACGAGAGCCGCGAACTGAGGGAGTTTTTCCTCGATCCGTCGTTTCCCCTGGAACAAAGAATTGAATTGCTGGACAAGCTGAACGCGAAGCTCAAAATGGCCCAGCAGACGCGCAACTTCATCGCCGTGCTCATCCGGAACGATCGCATCGCGGGACTGGATGACGTGGTCGCGGAGATCCGGCGCGAGGTCAACCAGCGGCTGGGGATTTCCGAAGCGAAGGTGATTTCCGCACGGAAGCTGGATGCCCAGGAGAGAGCCGAGCTGGAGCAGCAAATCGCGGCGCTGACCGGCGGTACGGTCGAGGCGCAGTTCGAGGAAGACCAGTCGTTGCTGGGCGGGGCGGTAGTGCAGGTGGGCAGCACGGTGTATGACGGTTCGGTGCGTGGGCGGCTGGATCGGCTGAGGGAAGAATTGACCACCAGCTGAGCGGCGAGCGAAAAAGCGAGCGTGAAGCGAGCGAGCAACGAGCGAAGACGGTTAGCGGAAACTGTTACGAAAGAGATCAGGAACCGAAAAGCATGGCGCAGATCAAAGCAGACGAAATAACCGCGCTCCTCAAGGAGCAGATTGCCAACTACGACGCGAAGATGCGCGTCGACGAAGTCGGAACCGTGATCACCCTCGGCGACGGCATCGCGCGCCTCCACGGCCTCGACAAAGTCATGTCTGGCGAGCTGCTGGAGTTCCCCCACGATATCGCCGGCCTCGCGATGAGCCTCGAAGAGGATCAGGTCGGCGCCGTGCTCCTCGGTGACTACACCGAGATTCGCGAAGGCGATCAGGTCAAGCGCACCGGCAAGATTCTCAGCGTCCCGGTGGGCGACGCCATGATCGGCCGCGTCGTCAACGCACTCGGCCAGCCCATCGACGACAAGGGTCCTATCCAAACTCGCGACATGCTGCCCGTGGAGCGCCTCGCTCCCGGCGTCATCGCCCGGCAGCCCGTGCGTGAGCCCATGATGACCGGCCTCAAGGCCATCGACTCGATGATTCCCATCGGCCGCGGTCAGCGCGAGCTGATCATTGGCGACCGTCAGACGGGCAAAACCGCTGTCGCGCTCGACTCGATCATCAACAACGAGAAGAACGACCTCATCTGCATCTACTGCGCCATCGGCCAGAAGCGCTCCTCAATCGCGGGCGTGGTGCAGACCCTGGACGAATACGGCGCCATGGGGCACACCATCGTGGTGGCTGCGTCGGCGTCAGAGCCGGCGCCGATGCTCTATATCGCTCCCTACGCGGCCTGCGCCATGGGCGAGTATTTCCGCGATAAGGGACGCCACGCGCTCATCATCTACGACGATCTCTCCAAGCACGCTATCGCCTATCGCGAAATCTCGCTGCTGCTGCGCCGTCCGCCGGGCCGTGAAGCGTACCCGGGGGACGTGTTCTACCTTCACTCACGCCTGCTGGAGCGTGCGGCGAAGCTGAGCGACAAGGAGGGCGGCGGATCGCTCACCGCGCTGCCCATCATCGAGACGCAGGCGGGCGACGTTTCGGCCTACATCCCGACCAACGTCATTTCCATTACCGACGGACAAATCTTTCTCGAGACCGACCTCTTCAACTCCGGCCAGCGGCCCGCCGTCAACGTCGGCTTGTCGGTTTCGCGCGTAGGATTCTCCGCGGCCATCAAAGCCATCAAGCAGGTCGGCTCGACGCTCAAACTCGACCTGGCCCAGTACCGCGAGCTGGCTGCCTTCTCCCAGTTCGGCAGCGATCTGGACAAGATCACGCAGAACCAGCTCAACCGCGGCAAGCGTCTGAGCGAACTGCTCAAGCAGCCGCAATTCCACCCGCTGACCGCGGAGAAGCAGGTGATCATCCTTTTCGCCGGAACCCAGGGCTATCTCGACGATCTGCAGGTCGAGCAGATTCACGCCTTCGAAGAAGGCCTCTACCCCTACCTCGACTCCGGACAGTCGCAGTTGCTCAACGACATTGCCACGAAGAAGGCTCTCGACGACGATCTGCGCAACCGTATCCACGCCGCGCTCAAGGAGTACAAGGCCAACTTCCTCTCCGAACAGGAAGGCGCGAAGGGCGGTCCGGCCAAACCTGCGGCCGAGCCGGCAAAGACGAAAGAAAAGGAACAAAAAGCCGAGCAGCCCGTAGCGGCAGCGCACTAAGAATCCATGGCCAACGTCCTCGATTTACGGCGTCGCATCCGCAGCGTGCGGAACACGCGGCAGATTACCAAAGCCATGAAGATGGTTTCGGCGGCCAAGCTGCGCCGCGCGCAGGAGCGGGCCATCTCTGCCAGGCCCTATGCATCGATGCTGGCCAGCGTGCTCGAATCGCTCAAGCGCCGCGCGGAGATTTACGATCCGGAGACGGGCGAGATCCGGCATCCGCTGCTGCTCACACGGCCGGAGAAGCGCATCCTGCTGGTCGTGGTCTCCGGCGACAAAGGATTTGCCGGCGCGTTCAACACCAACATCTTTAAGGCCGCGGCCAACTTCATCGCCGAGAACGGTGAAAAGGAAATCGACATCGAGGCCATCGGCCGCAAAGGGCGCGACCTGTTCCGGCGGCGCTATCCCGCGGCGCAGTTCAACGAGGCCACCGAAGAGACCCAGCGCCGGGAGCGCACGCGCACCAGCCAGGTCGAGGTTTTGGCCGGGCCGCCCGCCGCGCTCGAGAAGATTCACTACGACACGATCCGCGAAGTCTCGCACGAGATCATCGCCCTCTACACGCACGAGGAAATCGACGCAGCCTATCTGGTCTACAACGAATTCAAATCGGTGATCCAGCAGCGCGTCATCGTCGAACGCGTCCTGCCCATCCTTTCGCTGCGCATCCACGAGGTGGAGCGGGCCGAGGAGCCGACGCTGGAAGAGCGCGAGCGCGCCGCCGAAGCAGCGCTATCCGCCGGCGTCAGCCTGTATCCGCACGAGGCCGAAGCCGCCGAGAAGCAGCTCGAAGACGAGGCAAAGAATTTCGGCACCGCCGAAGTGGACTACATCTACGAGCAACCGCCGCAGGAGATTTTCGCCGACGTGCTGCCCCGCTACGTCACCTCCCAGATCTACCACGCGACGCTGGAATCCATCGCCGCCGAGCACGCCGCGCGCATGACCGCGATGGATTCGGCGACCAACAACGCATCCGACATGATCGATTCATTGACCCTGACCATGAACCGTGTTCGTCAGGCAGCGATCACCAAGGAAATTATCGAAATTGTGAGCGGCGCAGCCGCTCTCTAAGAGCGAGAACGAAAGAGATATGGCAGAAAACATCGGCAGAGTCGTACAGATTTCCGGTCCCGCGGTGGACGTGCAGTTCGAAGAAGCCACCATGCCCCCCATTTACGAGGCCTTGCGCGTGGTCGACGACGGGTTCACCGTTCCGTTTCCCATCAACGTCATCCTCGAGGTCGAGCAGCATCTGGGCGAAGGCCGCGTGCGCTGCGTCGCCATGGAAGCCACCGAAGGCATGGTGCGCGGCATGAAGGCCATCGACCAGGGCGGCCCCATCACTGTGCCCGTGGGTCGCGCTACGCTGGGCCGCGTGCTCAACGTCATCGGCGAGCCGGTCGACGATCTGGGACCGGTGAACGCGAAGCAGCGCAATCCCATCCACCATCCCGCTCCCGCGTTCGACGAGCAGTCCACGCACGAGGAGATGTTCGAGACGGGCATTAAGGTCATTGACCTCATCCAGCCCTTTCTCAAGGGCGGCAAAACCGGCCTGTTCGGCGGCGCGGGTGTCGGCAAGACGGTCATCATCCAGGAGCTGATCAACAACGTTGCCTCCCAGCACGGCGGCTTCTCCGTATTTGCCGGCGTAGGCGAGCGCACCCGCGAGGGCAACGACCTCTGGCTGGAAATGCAGGAGTCCGGGGTCATCAACCTGAAGGATTTGCCCAAGTCGAAGGCCTCGCTCATCTATGGCCAGATGACCGAGCCCCCTGGTGCGCGTCTGCGCGTTGCTTTGACCGGCCTCACCGTCGCCGAGTATTTCCGCGACGAGGAAGGCGCGGACACGCTGCTCTTCATCGACAACATTTTCCGCTTCACCCAGGCGGGTTCTGAAGTTTCGACGCTCCTGGGCCGCATGCCCTCCGCCGTCGGCTACCAGCCGAACCTCGCAACGGAAATGGGCGAGCTGCAGGAGCGCATCACCTCGACCAAGCGCGGCTCCGTCACCTCGGTGCAGGCTGTCTACGTGCCCGCCGACGACCTCACCGATCCGGCGCCGGCCACGACCTTTGCTCACCTCGATGCGACCACGGTGCTGTCGCGTCCGCTGTCGGAACTCGGCATCTATCCCGCCGTCGATCCGCTGGCATCGACGTCGCGCATCCTCACCGCGCGCGTCGTCGGGCAGGAACACTACGATGTGGCACAGGGCGTCAAGCGCATTCTGCAGCGCTACAAAGACCTGCAGGACATCATCGCGATTCTCGGCATCGACGAGCTTTCCGAAGAGGACAAGATCACCGTGGCGCGCGCGCGCAAAGTGCAGAAATTCCTCTCTCAGCCCTTCCATGTGGCCGAGCAGTTCACCGGCATTCCCGGCAAGTACTGCAAAATTGCCGATACGGTGCGCAGCTTCAAGGAAGTGATCGAGGGTAAGCACGACGACGTGCCCGAACAGGCCTTCTACATGCGCGGCAACATCGAAGAAGTTCTCGTCGAGGCGGAAAAACTGAGGGCGTCTACAAAATAATGGCTGACCAGCTCAAAGTCCGGCTCGTGACCCCCGACCGCATCCTCGTCGATCAGACGGTGGAAGCCGTGGAAGTGCCCGGCAAAGACGGCTATTTCGAGGTGCTCTACGGCGCCGCTCCGCTGCTCTCCGAAATTGGAGCCGGTGAAGTGCGCCTGCACGGAGGCGAGGCGCGCGGTCAGGAGTCCGTCCAGCGCTATGTGGTGGCCCGCGGCTTCGTCGAGGTGCTGCCCGATCGCGTGACCATCCTCGCCGAAGAAGCCGAGAAGCCGGAAGAGGTCGATACCGGCGTGGTGCAGGAGCAGCTGCAGCACGGGCAGAACCTGTGGAACGAAGCCGGCGAAGACCCCGAGAAGTACGCCCACGCCAATGAAGTCATGGCCGAGGCCGAAGCCAAGCTGGAAAGCGCGGGGGCAGGGAAGCACTAGCGTAGTGCTTCAGCCGCCCCGGACGTTCCTGCTCTATCTTCTATTTCTTTGTCACCGGCTTGTAGCCGGAGCCGCCGGCCTTCTTCAGCGCGGTGATCCCTTCCTCCGTACTGATGAGCGGAGTGGTTTTCACGCTTTTGCAGGCGCCCCCTGCAGCCACGGTCAGTGCGAATGCAGCTGCGCTTACGTTATCGGGCATCTCGTAGATGCCCACCACGTCGTAATCTCCAAAGGAGAGGTACAACTTTCCGAGTTGGCCGCCGAGTTTCTCCACCACTTTGCGAATTGGCTCCGTGCGGTCCTGCGGCTTCGCAATAAACGCGGCAATCGCCTCGGCGGTATACGCCACTTGTACCAGGTAACTGGGCATGGGAATGCCCCCTTTCGATCGATCTGAATGGTGGTTCCTGAGGGAGGGGCAAGTATACGCCCGTGTGGGCTCAGAGATGGCCGAGGCCGAAGAGCGCCGGAGCAGGGAAGGTCGTTCAGTACTTCCGTACCGGCCGCCCCTTTGATTTTCCTTGATCTGCTCGCGTAAATCGTTAGCCTAAGAACAGGGGAAGCTCTGCTCGCAAGCGCGCGCAGAGCTTTTTTCTTTTCCGGAAGAACCTGCCTGAGCGCGTTCGCCAGGGGACGAGTCCGGTCGAGGCCCAGGCCATCCTGTGACCCGTAACCTGTCTCCCGTAACCTGTCCCGCAGGGTAATACCTGACTTACGGTACCCACGCGCCCCAGCAAAATGAATAACTTCCCGCACCAGGGGGGAGGGGGGGTACCCCCCTGTCGGAATTGACCGCTCGGAAGGTCCGAACACGGCGTGGGCTATTTCGCGGCGAGCGGCTCCTTGACCTCGTCCGAAATCACCAGAAAGCTTTTCAGATTGGCCGCGCCGAAGGATGTGAAGAACGCCACGTCCGCCGCGTCACGGCCAGTCGCCAGCAGGACCCGGCCGATCCTCGGCACGTTATGGCGGGCATCGAAGGTCCACCAGCGATTTTCGAGGTACACCTCGAACCATGCGCTGAAATCCATGGGCGTATCCGAAACCGGCACGCCAATGTCGCCCAGATAGCCGGCAGCGTAGCGCGCAGGAATCCCCAGCGCCCGGCAAAAGGTGATGGCCAGATGCTGGAAATCCCGGCACACGCCCTGGCGCTCGGTGAACACGTCAAGCGCGGTCTTGGTCGGACGCGCGAATTGATAGCCGAAGGCGACTTTAGCGTGGACGTAATTGCAAATGGCCTGCACCCGCTCCCATCCCGGTACCGTGTTGCTGAACAGGTCGAATGCCGCGGGCGCGAGGCTGTCCACTTCGCAATACCGGCTGCTGAGCAGAAACTGAAGCACCTGGTGAGGCACCTCGGCGACGGGATGCGCGAGGGCGTAAGGGCTGGCGGGATCGGGCAGCCCCGGGTCTTCAAAGAAAAAGTCGTTCTTCAGGCGCAGCGTGCCGGTGGGCGCCAGAAAGCGCGTGCACAGATTGCCGAAAGAGTCGCTGTATTGCTCGACAGGAACCTCGGGTTCCACATGGACGAAGTCCGGCTCGCGCAGGACCGCGGCGCGTGACGGGTGAATCCGCAGTTGTGCCACGCAGGCGACCGGTTCGGGGATGTCAAACTGCATGTCATAGCCCAGGCGAAGGAGCATCGTGCCTCCACGGTGCTTCAGGTGTTCTTAAGATGTGGTGCGTTGGCTTCAGCGTTGGTCGAATGTCTTTGAATCGTATCGGAAAGCTGTCACAATGTCCTATCGGCACGGGAAAATCTTCGGGGGCTGAACCGCGCAATGACGTATTGTCTGGGCATCATGACACGGGAAGGCCTGGTGTTGGCCTCGGACTCGCGCACCAACGCGGGCTTCGACGACCTGAATATCGCGCGCAAGATGCACACGTTCTGCCAGCCGGGCGAGCGGGCATTTGTAGTGCTCAGCAGCGGAAGCCTCTCGCTCAGCCAGTCCGTGGTCAACCTGGCGAAGGCGCGGTTCGGCGCTGCGGAAGGTCTGGCGCGCGCCACCAGCATGTACGAAGCGGCGCGCGAGCTGGGTGACTGCGTGCGCCAGGTGGCGGAGCTCGATCGCGCCGCGCTGGAGCGCGACAACTTTTCCTTCAACGTGCATCTGCTGCTGGGCGGACAGGTACGCGGCGAGGAACCTGCGCTCTACATGATTTATCCGCAGGGCAATCCGATTTGCGCGACGGAAGAATCGCCCTTCCTGCAGCTCGGCGAGTATAAATACGGCCGACCGCTGCTCGATCGTGGCGTCGTTTTCAATTCCACCACTCTAATGGTTGCAGCCAAATATGCGCTGCTTTCCTTCGACGCCACCATGCGCTCGAATGGCGCGATCGGGCCGCCCATCGAGCTGGTGCTGTATCGCAGGGACAGTCTGATCCTCGATTGCTATCGTAAATTTACGCATGGCGACGCGGAGTTGCAGGCGATTCACGCACGCTGGGAGCAATCCCTCCGCCGCGCGGTCGAAGACCTGCCCGATCTTCATTTCGCCGATGCGCCCTCAGAGGAAACCGCGCAAACGCTGCTGATCTAGGCCATCACCTTCGGCCTGACAACCCTCAAGAAATCGTTCGATATCTTGCTGTGACTGCATGAACATCCCTGTCCAATCCGAGCCCCAGCGCGGATTCTGGGCCTCCGTGCGCGAGGCACTGCGTGGCTCGCACCAGGATTACACCGCAGGAAGCCTGAACCGGTCCATCCTGCTGCTCGCGATTCCTATGGTTCTCGAAATGGTGCTGGAGTCGCTCTTCGCAGTGGTGGACACTTTCTGGGTTGGGCGGCTCGGAGCCAACGCGGTCGCTACCGTGGGACTCACCGAGTCGATCCTTGCGCTGGTGTTTTCCATCGGCCTCGGCGTTTCATATGTCCACCACGGCAATGGTTGCGCGCCGCATCGGCGAGAAGGATCCGGAAGACGCCGCCATCTCCGCGGTGCAGGCCATCGCACTCGGACTGCTCATTTCCCTGGCGCTGGGCATTCCGGCCGGGATCGAGGCGCCTCACCTGCTCCGGCTGATGGGAGCTTCGCCGGCCATCGTCGCGGTTGGTTCCGGCTATGCACGCATCGCGCTCGGTGGCTGCGGCGCGATCATCATGCTGTTTCTCAACAATGCCATTTTTCGCGGCGCCGGCGACGCGGCCATCGCCATGCGGCTGCTGTGGGTTTCGAACATCATCAACTTCATCCTCGATCCTTGTCTTATTTTCGGGCTCGGTCCCTTCCCGCACCTTGGCGTTACTGGCGCGGCGCTGGCCACCTTTACCGGACGCAGCATCGGCGTGCTCATTCAGTTCTACTGGCTAATGCGCGGGACGGAGCGCATCCGCATCCTCACGCGGCATATTTATTTGAACGTGCCCGTGCTGTGGCGATTGCTGCGCGTTTCTTTCACTGGCATTCTGCAGTTCGCCATTGCCAACGCCAGTTGGATTGGCCTGGTGCGCATTGTTTCGTTTTTCGGAGCTGCCGCCGTTGCCGGCTATACCGTGGCCATTCGCATAGTCATGTTTTTCATCTTGCCGGCCTGGGGTCTCAGCAACGCCGCGGCGACTCTGGTGGGGCAAAATCTGGGAGCGCGGCATCCGCAACGCGCCGAACAGGCGGTTTGGCGCACCGGCCTTTACAACATGCTGTTTCTCGGAGTGCTGGGAGTCGTCTTCTACGTCTATGCGACCCCAGTGGTCGGCCTGTTTGTGGATGACTCCGCGGTCGTCGCTATCGGCGCACGAGCGTTACGCACGTTTGCGTGCGGAAACCTCGCGTATGCCTGGGTGATGGTTCTGCTGCAGGCCTTTAACGGCGCGGGCGATACGGTGACCCCGACCTTCGTGAACTTCTTCGGCTTCTGGGTTCTCGAAATCCCGCTCGCCTGGTGGCTGGCCACACGCGCCCATCTGCGCGCCGAGGGAGCCTTTCTCTCCGTGGTCATCGCGGAGTGCTCCATCGCCGTGGCCAGCCTGATTCTCTTCAAGCAGGGACGCTGGAAGAGGCAACGAATCTAATCACGAAGCTTCACTGTTCTCCGAAGGCTTTTTTGATGAAGGTCACAATGCGCTGCCGTCCATCGAAACCGTGCCACGGTTCGGTGCTGGGCGATCCGAAGATGCCGCCAGCCAGCGGCCCGTGATCCTCACGCGGATACTGCACCATCTCCACCTGTACGCCCATTTGTCGCAGTGCGCGATACATTTCCTGGCTCTGGCCCAGCGGATCGGTGTGATCGCTTTCGCCCTGCAGCAGCAGAAACGGCGTTTTGGCATGCGCTGCGTTGGCGAGCGGGCTCTGCCGCCACGCGCTCTCGGCGTGCTCCCACGGATAGCCGTTGTAGAACCAGCGGTCGTAATAGGAGCCGCTCTCGGTGCCGTACTCGCTTTCCTGATCGATGACGGGTGCTCCGCTGATGATTCCTTTGAAGCGGTCGGTTTTGCCCTCGACAAAACCAGCCATTTCACCGCCGTAGCTATAACCCATCAGGGCCAGCTTGTTGCTGTCGAGCGGATATTTGGCGAGCACGGTATCGACTCCGGCCATGATGTCGCGATAATCGCCGCCGCCGAGGTCGTCTTTGTTGGCCGCGGCGAAGGCAGCTCCGTAACCCGTGCTTCCGCGCGGATTGGTGCGCAGCACGGCCCATCCCTGGCCCAGGAGAAACTCTATCAGCGCATTCCAGTTGTCCTGGAACGCGCCGGTGGGGCCACCGTGCACATCCACAACGAGTGGCACCTTATGCTGTGCGGCTTGCGAAGGCAGATAGAGAAGGCCCTCGATCGTGAAGGCGTCGCTCTTCCAGGTAATCAGCTGTGATGACACCGGCGTCCAGTCTGACGGAAGCAGCTTGGGAGTGCTCAGCGTCCTTGCTGTCCCGCCGAGCTTGTCGGAATAGAAGAGAGCGGGCGGTTGGTTGCTGGAAGATCCCAGCCAAACCCAAGCCGTGTGCTTCGCATTCGTATTGAACTGCGAAACCGTCGCGGTTTCGAAGTGCAGCGCTTCGTGCCGGTCGCCGTCGAAGCGCACCAGCGTGGTTTTGGTGCCGAGCTCCGCCGATTCCAGAACTTTCCCTTCGTCGGCAAGTGGCTCGTCGTGCCCCATGCTGCCGTCAAAGCCGGCGCTCAAGTTGTGGATCGAGCCATCGGCCAGGGTCAATTCGTAGAGATCCGCATAAGCGGGGGGAGCATCGGCCTGGCTTTGCGCGGTGAAGAAGATGTGGTTGCCGTCCGTGGACCACGCGGCGGATCCGATGGTAGCGGGAGCGGTTTTGAACTGCGTTGGATGGGCAGGATCACTGACGGAAAGAACCCACGCTGTTCCGTCAGGGGAGAGATCGCCCGCATCGTTCATTCCCTCCGCGATTGCCAGCAGCCGATCGCTCTGCTGCGCCCATGAAACGCCGCGTACATCGGGCGGGACGGCGGTGGGAGTAATCTTGCCATCGGCCGGATCAAGAAGGTAAAGACGCGATCCATGCAGATTGTGATTGACCCACACCGCGTCGGCCTTCTCGTCGTCCTGCTTTTTTTCTCCGGGCGTTTCCGGGTCCCGCACCAGAATCGCGATGTGTTTTCCATCCGGCGCGATGAAATAGCGCTGGATGTCGCACTCCACCGGTTCGGGCTTCGCCGCGTCGGCTCCTGCTGCGGGCTTCTTTGCCGGCGGAATTGCGTCGGGCGCCGTCGATTCGTCGACCGGCGGCACAATCTTCACCTCGAAGGCATGCGCCTCGCCGCCATTCATGGGCAACCGGAACAACTGCGTGTGCTCGCCGCGACGCGCGACAAACAGAATGCTGTTTCCGTCCGGCATCCACTGACCGCCGGATTCGCCGCGCTTGTCCGCGCTCGGCGAGAACGTCAGCTGGCGAAACGTATTCGCTTTCACGTCGACGAGCCAAAGGTGGCTCTTCCCGCCATCGGCGGTTGCATCGGAAATCTGAATCAGCACCTGCTGCCCATCCGGCGAGACCTTCGGCTGTGCCACCGAGCGCACGTGGCGCATGTCCTCATTGGAAGGAAAGTGGTCTTCCGCGAGGGCAGGGGCGAACGAAAACGAACAGAGGCAGACTGCAGCCAGGAACGTGCAACCTGAGAATTTCAGCATTCTGAGAGCATAACGCAGCACGCTGAAATCAGTGCAGCGGAGGCCCTATAGACTGGAAACATGCTGCAGATCCTGAATCCGATTCCGGCGGAGAAGATTCGGCTGATCGTTTTCGATCTGGATGGGACGCTGATTGATTCGCGCAAAGATCTGACCAACTCCATCAACGCCATGCTGACGGAGTTCGGCCGCCAGCCTCTGCCCGAGGAGATCATCGCGACGTACATCGGCGATGGCGCCGGAATGCTGGTGCGGCGAGCGCTGGGCGATCCCGAGGACGAGCCGCTGGTAGAGAACGCGCTGCAGCATTTCCTCGCGCACTATCGCGAGCACAAGCTGGATTACACGTACGTCTATCCCGGCGTCTTTGCATCACTCGATGCGATGCGCGCAACTGCGGACGCCTCCGCGAGAAAAATGGCGGTGCTCACAAACAAGCCCGTCGGACCCTCGGTCGCGATCTGCGATGGCCTGGGTCTCAGTCCGTATATGTTTCGTATCTATGGAGGTAACAGTTTCGCCAGCAAGAAGCCCGATCCGGAAGGATTGAACACTGTGATTCGCGAAGCCGGCGTCGCTCCCGAAGAGACGCTGATGATTGGCGACTCCAGTGTCGATATTCTGACGGCGCGCCGGTCGGGGGCCTGGGTGCTGGGCTGCCGTTTCGGGCTGTCCTCGCATACGGTGGAATCGATTCCCTCCGATTGCCTGGTCGACGCGGCGGGGGAATGGGCCGACGCTCTGGCTTTCGAAGGCAGAACGAGCGTTCCTCGCTAGCGGTTGCCCGCCTCAACGCGAAATTCTCGTTGAGATATTCGTGGCCTGAACCGAACAGGCGTGCATCCCATGAACAGGGAGAAGAGTTGTAAATCCCACGAAGCTGAAAGCTGAAGGAGAGACAATGAGAAAATCGAAAACCGCACTGGCTCTGGTTCTGGGCCTTGCGTTGTCCGGCGGAACGACGCTGGCTGTTCATGCGCAAAATGGCCCGCCACCGCCGGGTGCGTGGTCGCCGGATGAACCGCAGGGAAACTGGTCGCAGGCCTGGCACAGTGGGTTCCATGATGGAGTTGAAGCCGCGCGGCACGATGTCGACGCCAATCGTTCACCAGATCCGGATCGGCACGACAATTTCCGCCATCCCGATTTGCCGCGGGACCAGCGCCAGGACTTCCGCGAGGGATTCCGGCGCGGTTACCACATGTACTACGACCATCACACCCGGGGGGGCGGATACTGACGCCCCGCGACGGGCTGCTGAAGCCGAAGCACAAAGGGAGAGCCGGTGTTAGCCGGCTCCTCTCATTTTTGTGTAGTGAAAACGCGGTCGCCCTTCTGTACCTGATCGGAATCTCAAATACTGAGGCAAGACGATGAAGACTCTCAAAGTAATTGCGTGGGGATTTGCACTAGCCCTGGCTGCTGCTACGTCTGCCGCGGCCGTCGCGCAGGCATCGCCGTGGCCGTGGGCTCCGGAGGAGCCCCAGGGATACTACACGCAGACCTGGCACGACGGGTTTCGCGCGGGAGAAGACGCTGCCAACCACGACATGAGCGCAAAAAGCCCGCCTGACCTCGGCCGGCACGCAGACTATCGTGATCCCGACCTGGGGCCGATTTCCAGAGAACAATTCCGGGAGGGATTCCGGTTCGCCTATCAGGCTGTCGTCGACTTCCGCCTGCATCGCGTGACAGACTCGGACAGCGCAGTCTATGGGTGGGGCCCGCCTGATTAATCAGGTCGCCGCCTCACGCCGTGCCGACCCAGCCCTGGAAGACACAGGGGCGGGGCCAGGTCCTTTCGCCAAGGATTCCAAAAAAGCGTGCTGCACCCGGCTGAACGAGCGACCCTTGAGCCGCGCGGACGCAATGGTGCGCACCGCTTTCGCGTCGGAGACACGCACGTAGCGGCAGCCAGCGCGTCGATCAATGGCCATTTCCGGCACCAGTGAGATACCGACCCCGGCCGCGACCATTCCCAGCAAGCTGCTGAACTGCCCGCTCTCAAAGGCGATGCGCGGGTCGAGGTGAGCGCGATGGCAGGCGGCCAGCGCAATTTCGCGAAAGCAGTGGCTATCGCGCAGCAGCACGAAGCGCTCCTCACGGAGCTCGCGCAACGAGATCCTAACAGCGCTGACGCGCGGGTGATCGGGCGGGAGCGCCACATAAAGACGCTCAGTGAGCAGAGGAACAACATCGAAATCGCGATGCCGCAGGGGCAGAGACAGGATGGCAATGTCGATGGAGAGATTACGCAGACTCTCCACCAGCACCGGGGTGGTTTCTTCGATAATGCGCAGCGTCGATTCGGGGAACTTTCTTCTGAACGCCGCGATACGCTCCGGCATGTAATAGGGGGCGATGGTCGGAATGACGCCCGCGATGACGGTTCCGCGAGCATCGCGCCGCCGCCCATCGACTTCGCTGCGCGCCAGCTCCGTTTGGTGGAGTACATTGCGCGCGTGTGGGAGAAAGGTTCGCCCTGCATCGGTGAGCCGAACGCTGCGCCCGAGCCGATCGAAGAGTCTCGTTCCCAGCTCGTCCTCCAGTTTTGAGATTTGTTGCGATAGTGAGGGCTGGGCCACGTGGCAATGCTCGGCGGCGCGGCTGAAACTGCCGGTTTCGACTATCGCGCACAGGTAGCGCAGCTGCTGCAGTTCCATAGGTCTATCCTATTCCATCCATCGGATTCATCTATTGGAACTATGGCTCGTCGTAGTGCTACCTTGCGTATGTCACGACAAACGCGGAAAGCCGCGCTCTTTTTTCTGAAACCCGCGATGCGCGCAACGCGCGTTGCAGAAATCGAAGGATAGAAATGGCAGAGGAGAAATTATCATCGAACGGATCGAAGTGCCCGTTCCATCAAACCGCGGGTGGAGGCACCTCGAATCGTGAGTGGTGGCCGAACCAGTTAAACCTGAGGATCCTGCACCAGCACTCATCCCTGTCCGATCCCATGGACAAGGACTTCAACTATGCCGAAGCGTTCAACAACCTGGATCTGGCAGCCGTGAAGAAAGACCTCCTGGCGCTGATGACCACGTCACAGGACTGGTGGCCGGCGGACTTCGGCCATTACGGGCCATTGTTCATTCGCATGGCGTGGCACAGCGCCGGCACGTATCGCACCGGCGATGGTCGCGGCGGCGCCGGAAGCGGCCAACAGCGTTTCGCACCACTCAACAGCTGGCCCGACAACGTCAGCCTCGACAAGGCGCGCCGGCTGATCTGGCCGATCAAACAGAAGTATGGCGACAAAATTTCATGGGCCGACCTGATCATCCTCACTGGCAATGTTGCTCTGGAGTCGATGGGCTTCAGGACTTTTGGTTTCGGCGGCGGCCGCAGGGACGTCTGGGAGCCAGACCAGGACGTCTATTGGGGTTCTGAGACCGTTTGGCTGGGCGGCGACATCCGCTATGGCAAAGGAAACCCCGGCGACGCCACCGGCGTGATCGTGGCCGACGAGGAATTGCATGGCAGCGAGAAAGATCGTACCGAGAACCCCGGGCGCAACCTGGAGAATCCGCTCGCCGCAGTGCAGATGGGCCTGATCTATGTGAACCCGGAAGGCCCGGAGGGCTATCCCGACCCAGTGGCCGCGGCTCACGATATCCGCGAGACTTTTGCCCGCATGGCGATGAATGACGAAGAAACCGTTGCCCTGATCGCGGGCGGCCACACCTTCGGCAAGACGCACGGGGCCGCTCCAGCGTCCCATGTGGGACCCGAGCCCGAAGCTGCGGGACTCGAAGAGCAGGGCCTCGGATGGAGGAACAGCTTTGGCGCCGGCAAGGGCGGCGATGCCATCACCAGCGGACTTGAAGTCATCTGGACCACCACGCCGACAAAATGGAGCAACAACTTCTTCATCAACCTTTTCGGCTATGAATGGGAGCTGACCAAGAGCCCGGCGGGCGCCAATCAATGGAAGCCGAAGGGTGACGCGGGTGTCGATACCGTGCCGGATCCACACGATTCGTCGAAACGGCGTGCACCGTCGATGCTGACCACGGATATTGCCTTGCGCGTCGATCCCGCGTACGAGAAGATTTCGCGGCGCTTCCTGGAGCACCCGGACCAGTTCGCCGATGCCTTCGCCCGTGCGTGGTTCAAGCTCACGCACCGCGACATGGGCCCGCGCGCGCGTTACCTCGGCCCGGAGGTGCCAGCCGAAGACCTCATTTGGCAAGACCCGATCCCCGCCGTCAACCACAAGCTGATAGATGAGCAGGACGTTGCAGCGCTTAAGGGCAGAATCCTGGCTTCGGGCCTGCCCGTCTCGCAACTGGTGTCGACTGCATGGGCATCGGCGTCCACGTTCCGCGGTTCCGACAAGCGCGGTGGCGCGAATGGCGCCCGTATTCGCCTGGCGCCGCAAAAGGACTGGGCAGTCAACCAACCGGAACAACTGGCGAAGGTGCTGAAGATCCTCGAAGGGATCCAAAGCGAGTTCAATACGAAGCAGTCGGGCGGCAAGAGCGTCTCGCTCGCCGACCTGATTGTTCTGGCCGGGTGCGCGGGCGTCGAGCAGGCGGCGAAGAATGCGGGCCACCATGTGGCCGTTCCCTTTACACCGGGACGGATGGATGCTCTGGGGGAACAGACCGACGTGGAGTCCTTCGCGGTGCTGGAGCCGATCGCCGATGGGTTCCGCAATTACCTCAAACGCAGGTACAGCGTATCGTCTGAGAGGCTGCTCATCGACAAAGCTCAATTGCTGACGCTGACTGCGCCCGAGATGACGGTGCTTATTGGCGGGATGCGTGTCCTGAATACCAACGCCGGACAGGCAAAGCATGGCGTCTTCACGAGGCGCCCGGAGGCGCTGACCAACGACTTTTTCGTTAATCTGCTGGATATGGGTACGGAATGGAAGCCGGTCTCCGATGCGCAGGACGTCTTTGAAGGGCGCGATCGTAAAACCGGTGAACTCAAGTGGACGGGCACGCGGGTCGATCTGATTTTCGGATCGAACTCCGAGCTCCGGGCTCTCGCCGAAGTCTACGGAAGCGCGGACAACCAGAAGAAGTTTATTCGTGACTTTGTAGCGGCCTGGGATAAGGTGATGAGCCTCGATCGCTTCGACCTGGTCCTGCCGAAGCCGCACAACGCCGGCGTCGAAGAGCCCGTCGGCGCAAAGTAAACTCACAACAATCAGCGCCCGCATTTCATCACCAATGTGGGCGTTTTCCTTCTCAACCCTCTGTCGCGTTATCGGGCTCGTTTCGGTATCGCTCAAAAGGAGTAAAGCTGGAGTGGGGCAACGCGAGCGATACCTCCGAAATCCCGGTCGAGTGTGAACACACTTGCGTTATGTTCGATCGCAATCGCAGCGATGATGGTGTCGATCGTTGTCAGCGAAACTCCCTTGCTGCGTGCTGCCCGGAAGATCCTCGCCGCTTCGCGATACGTCGCAATCCCGTGCGGTTCCAGGAAGTCCCACTGCCCCAGAAATGATTCAATCCGGCCAGGATCGCGGGTAAGCCCCTGCAGAACCTCAGCGGCGACTACCCCGGTCAAGGCGAAGGGCTCGCTGTCCTCGATCATGCGCCGCAGTTCGGCGCCCGAACGGTGTGGAGCGCTGCTGAAAAAGTCGATCCAGACCGAGCTATCGACCAGGATCAAACGCGATTTCTCCGCGACTCTCTGAGATCGCCTTGCCAGATTCCAGATCCGTAATACCGCAGGATTCCTTTTCTCTCTTCCGAGCGGACCAGAAGCTCTAATGCGGCATTCACAACCTGGCGCTTTGTTTTCAGCCGCGTCAGCCGACTCGCTTTGCGTACCAGCGTTTCGTCAATGTCGATGTTAGTTCGGGCCATCGAAAACAGCATACACCATATTCCAGGAAAACGGTGTATAAGGTGCGGTCGACGGCTTCGCGTCCACGCCCTCAGTTCCTCATCCCCTAGAATCGATCTGTGGACTTCCAGCTAGTCAGCGACTACAAGCCGCGCGGCGATCAGGGCCGCGCCATCGAAGAACTCCTGACCGGCATCGAAGCCGGGGAGAAGCATCAGGTCCTGCTCGGCGTCACCGGTTCGGGCAAGACCTTCACGATGGCGAAGATGATCGAGGCGCTGAATCGCCCGGCGCTGGTTCTGGCCCACAACAAAACTCTCGCCGCGCAGCTTTTTCACGAGTTCAAAATGTTCTTCCCGCACAATGCGGTCGAATATTTCGTGTCGTACTACGACTACTACCAGCCGGAAGCGTACATTCCTGCGGGCGACCTCTACATCGAGAAGGAAGCCACGATCAATGAGGAGCTGGACAAGCTCCGGCTTTCGGCGACGCGCTCTCTCTTCGAACGCCGGGATGCCATCATTGTCGCGTCAGTCTCGTGCATCTACGGCCTTGGATCGCCGGAGGCGTACTACGGCATGCTGCTGCTGCTCGAGAAGGGCCAGAGGGTGCGCCGCGACGACATCACTCGGCGTCTCGTGGAGATTCTCTACGAACGCAACGACGCCGATTTCCGCCGCGGGACCTTCCGCGTGCGCGGTGACGTCATCGAGGTGTTCCCCACCTACGACGAGAACGCCTACCGCATTGAACTCTTCGGCGATGAGATCGACTCTCTGGCGCAGATCGATCCGCTGTTTGGAACGGTGCGGCAGAAGTATGCGCGCCTGCCCATCTACCCCAAGAGCCACTACGTGGTGCAGCCGGAGCGAAGGAAGACGGCGATCGAGACGATTCTCGAAGAGCTGAGCTGGTGGGAGAAGGAACTGGAGACGCAGGGGCGGATGGTTGAATCGCAGCGCGTGCACCAGCGGACACGATTCGATCTGGAGATGATCAAGTCTGTCGGCTACTGCCACGGCATCGAGAACTACTCGCGCCACTTTTCCGGGCGCCTTCCCGGCGAGCCGCCGCCGACGCTGCTCGATTATTTTCCGCGCGACTATCTGCTCTTTATCGATGAGTCGCACGTCACGGTTCCGCAGCTGCACGGCATGTGGCACGGCGACCGCTCGCGGAAGCAGAACCTGGTGGATTACGGCTTCCGCCTGCCTTCGGCGATGGACAATCGCCCGCTCAAGTTCGAGGAATTTGAGGCGCGCACCAATCAGATCGTTTATGTCTCCGCGACGCCGGGGCCCTATGAGTTGACCAAGGCCGCCGGGGTGGTGGTGGAGCAGATCATTCGGCCGACTGGGCTGGTCGATCCTGAGGTCGAGATACGGCCGGTGCGGGGCCAGATCGACGACCTGCTGCATGAGATTCGCGACCGCGCGCAAAAGGGCGAGCGGGTATTGGTGACCACGCTGACCAAGCGCATGGCGGAGGACCTCGCGGGCTACTACTCGGAAGTCGGCGTGCGCTGCCGCTATATGCATTCCGAGATCGAGACGCTGGAGCGGGTGAAGCTGCTGCGCGATCTGCGCAAGGGCGAGTACGACGTACTGATCGGCATCAACCTGCTGCGCGAGGGCCTGGATCTGCCCGAAGTTTCGCTGGTCGCGATCCTCGACGCCGACAAGGAAGGCTTCCTGCGCTCGTCCGGTTCGCTGATCCAAACGATGGGCCGCGCGGCGCGCCACCTCAGCGGCCGGGCTATTCTCTACGCCGACAAGCTGACGGACTCGATGCGCCAGGCCATGGACGAAACCCAGCGCCGGCGCGAGGTCCAGCGCGCCTACAACGAGGAGCACGGCATCACGCCGCAATCCATCATCCGCTCCGTCGACATGTCGCTGGCGAAAATCCTGCAGGCGGAATACGCCGATCTGGCGGAGGAAGTGGAATCGATGCCGGAGTTCGAGAACCAGCGGCAACTCGACGAATACATCACGAGACTTGAGTCGGATATGCGGGAGGCGGCGAAGAAGTTCGAATTCGAAAAGGCCGCGAAGCTGCGCGATACGATCCGGGATCTGCGGACGAAGGAATTTTTATTTAGCTAGCCGAGCGTCCTGGCGGTGAAGCCCGCAGCCTGCAGCCTGCGGCTGGTAGCCAGAGCTCGGAGCGAGGAGCCGGGCGGGCGCAGTTTAGGTTGTCAGGCTATGTCTCCGGTCGATCTCGGGTTGTTGCGGCGCTTTTCCGGAAAGCCGCAAACAACGGCACCCCCAGCAGAATGATCAATGTCCCGATGAGCGAATTCTTCAAGTTCTCCGCGTAGGAGTAGACCAGCAACACCGCTGCCGCTGCGACGAAAAGCGCGGGAATGACCGGGTATCCCCACACGTGGTAAACCTTCTCGCCGGTTTCGCGCCTTCGATAGAAGAAGATGGTCGTCGCGGTGATCATGTAGAAGAGCCACTCGGCGAAGATGGCTAGCTCAAAGAGTTGCTGGAAACGACCGACGGCGAGCAGCAACCCGGTGGTCAGCAGCGCCTGCACGACGAGCGATGTTGAAGGGCTGGCGAAGCGCGGACTGATATCGGCCATACGCCGGAAGAAGAGCCCATCGCGCGCCGCGGCGAAGGGAACGCGCGCGCCGGACATGATCGTGCCGTTCAATGTGACAAAGATGCTGACCGCCATGGCGATGGAAACCAGGCCGGCGCCCCAGGGTCCGGTGATGGCCGCCAAAGCCGTCACGGCTGGACGCGGTGAGGCTGCGATCTGCGATGCCGGCAAAATGTACTGAATGGCCGCGTTGGTCGCCATGTACAGCACCCCGACGATGCCCAGCCCGGCGATCAGAGCAATGGGCAAACTGCGTTCCGGATTGCGCACCTCGCCCGCCACCATGGTGAGGTCGTTCCAGCCGTCGTAGGCCCAGAGCGCGGCGATCAGCGCGATCATGAATCCGCCGAACCCTCCGCGCGCGCCCAGGAACGATGTCGTGAAGTTGGCCCAGTGCCCGGCCATCGACCCGAAACAGATTCCGGCGATGGCGACGATCAGTACACCCTTGAGCCACGTGAAGACGAGCTGAAAATCGCTGGCCCTGCGAATGCCCAGATAATTGAGCCCTGTGATGAGCCACGTCGCGACGATAGCGAAGATCTGCGACCACAGCACGGCAAACGGGATGTGCAGGGCGGTGCCGTCGAGCCAGTGTAGCGCGGGAAAGATCGCGAGCGTGCGCGCCAGGCCCGTGGTCACACTGGCGATCGAGGCAGGCTTGGCCACGGCGAACCACGTCCACATGTAGAGAAATGCCGGCAGGTCGCCATAGACCCCGCGGATATACACGTACTCGCCGCCGGCGTAGGGGAGCAGGGTGCTCAGCTCCGCATAGGTCATCGCGCCGAAGAGCGAGAGCAGCCCGCCGGCGATCCACGCCAGATACACCAGGCTCGACGAGCCGGTGGCGCGCATCATTTCCTGGGGAACGAGAAAAATTCCGCTGCCGATGATGGTGCCCACCACGATGGCAGTGGCGTGCGAGGTGTTCAGCACCCGGGGCAGATCGGGTGCTGTGCCATGAACAGACCGCTCAAGCGCGCTATCCAGGTGTGCCGGGACCTCGGTTCAGTAGTAGTACTTGAAGTCCTTCCAGTCTGCCTCAAATGTGGCTTTTCTGCCACGGCAAAGGAAGATGAGGTTCTTCTCCCACGGCATCGAGAGAGGATTGTCCGTCCTGCCGGCCACGATGCAGGAGGCGTAGTAAGGCTTCATGTCCGCGAGCTTCGCGCCGTTGATGATGATCGTTTCCTGGCCGGTATAACCGTGCGGCCCCCAGAGCCAGTAGGTCTGGTGGCCGCTGATGGCGACGGGCAACCCGTACCTCGGCCCGAACAGATTAATCGCGCTGGCCTCACCGTAATTGCCGGTGTAGATGCCGGTGACCGCGCGCTCGTTGGGCGGGAGCGCGTTGTAGATGGCTGCGACTTTCTCGACCATTTCGTGCCAGCCGAAGCGATCCGCATAAAACTGCGGCAGGATGGTCGCGTCATGATTTTCACTGTCTTTCGGCTGAAAGTGCATTGTCTTCGACCAGGCGACGAACTTCTGCGGAGACAGGACGGGAACGGAAAAGGTAAAGGTGAGGACACATCCCACGACCAGCAGCAATGCATACCCACTCGCCCGAACCATGCGCACGGTGCTCTTTGAGTGCACCGGCAGCCAGGACATCGCGCCCGCCGCAAAATAGATGGGATACACCGGCACGAGGTAGTAGTCCTTGGCGTGCAGGAGCATCATCATGGGAAGGTAGACGAGGTAGAGGACGCCGAGGAAACGGAACGGCCGCGCGGTTTTGCTGACCAGCAGCCAAATCACGCCGGGTAGCCACAGGAATACAGTCCACGGGGTCAGCGTCATCAACTGAGCCAGCAGGAACCGCAGCGGCGGCAGCTTTACATCCTTATTGCTTTTCGAAATGCCGATCAGCCATTCGAGGGTGGGCCAGTGGTTGTGAATCTGCCAGAGAAGATTGGGCAGCGCGAGCGCGACCATGATGGCTACGGCCACCCCGAACCAGCGGCTGGCGAGAATCCTGCGCTGCGGCGTGAGCACCAGGGCGATCAGCACCGCGACAAGGAAGAAAATTTCATTGGCCTTGTTTTCGAGGCCGAGGCCGGCGCTTACGCCGAGCACGATCCACCAGTTCCTGACGACGCGCTCCGGATTCGGGAGGGACTCCGCCTGGACGATGCGAATGAGGGCGAGCGCGCAGGGCAGCCAGAAGACGGGCTCGAAGGAATTCATCGAGAGATAGCTGTCGATGCCCAGGTAGACGCCCGCGACCGTGACGCCCAGCATAGCGAGCGCAGCGGCGGCGCGCCTGCCTCCCATGGCCCACACCAGCGCTCCGGTGAGAAACACCTTGAATGCGCCGGCGATTCCGGAGATGAGCCGGAGTGACCACATGTGATCGTAGCCGAAGAGGATCTCGGTAAGGCGCGCCTGCAGGGCGACCATGGGCGGCTGGTCTACATAGCCGAAGGCCAGGTGTCGTCCGCAGATGAGGTAATACATTTCGTCGCGAAAGATGCCGTAGCCGGCACGCTGCGCGAGGATGTTGCCGATGATCTGGATGGCCAGCTTGACGGCCGCCATGGCGAGACAGATCCCGACAAAGCGGCGAAAGCTTTCCTGCTGTTCTGAAGAAGCGGAATTTTGGACGGAGAGTGTGCTCATGAGTGGGCGCGGGCGCGCTGATGCGGCTGGGGTCAGGATACGCGGGGAATCGGCAAAAGTTCCTGAAATCCATTGCGGATGACGGCTCTCTGGAGAACAATCAGGCTGGAAGAGGTGGCAGGTGGTCATCATCTTTCAGGATCGGCGGCAGGCTGGCCTCGCGCTGGCCCAGGTGCTTCGCGACGAACTTCACGATGAGCTGAGTGCCGGAGACGCGATCGTGCTGGGGCTGCCGCGCGGCGGTGTTCCCGTGGCTTTCGAGATCGCCCACGGGCTCCATCTTCCTCTGGATGTTTTTGTGGTGCGGAAACTTGGCGTTCCTGGCCAGGAAGAACTGGCTATGGGGGCGATCGCCAGCGGAGGGATGGTCGTGCTGCAGTCCGACGTAATCGCCGCTTTCAGCATTCAGCAGGAAACCGTCGACGCCGTTGTTGCGCGGGAACGACTTGAAATCGTGCGCCGGGAGGCCGCTTACCGCGACGGCCGTCCGCCCGCTCGACTCCAGGGGCGTGCCGCCATCCTCGTCGATGATGGTCTGGCCACCGGAGCCACCATGACGGCTGCGGTTCGCGCCCTGCGTCCGGTCACCCGGCGTATCCTGGTTGCTGTGCCAGTCGCCGCGACCAGCACCCGCGATGAGCTGCGTCGCGAGGCCGATCAGGTTGTTTGCCTGGAGACCCCGGAACCCTTCCACGCAGTCGGGGAGTTCTATCGTAACTTCGATCAGACCACCGACGCCGAGGTCCGCGTTTTGCTCGTCCAGGCACGGGATTCGAGGCACGTCGCGTAAGTGACTGCAAAAAGTGGGGTTCCGCGTACTAAAAACGGGGAGTCACGTCTGACGCCGGTGTTCGCGCCCCTGGTACTGAGGTGCTATGGGGGATCGGAAACGCAATCCATACACTGAGATTGCAGCAAGGTTACAAAAGAAAGAGCTGGCAACGCGGTATGGATCAAGTCAAGTTTGGGATCGGCACTGTCTGGCTTATTTTCACGATCGGAGCAGCGGTCCTGCTGGGTGCCGAGTTCATCTCGCACGAGATTCATGCCTTCATCAAGCAGCGGCGCGAGCCCGAAGCGAAATAGCGGGCCTCGATCCGGATGCCTGGCGCCCCACTGATAAAATCGTCCCGGTGCCCGGTTTTTGCATGCGACTCCGAGTCGCGGTGCAGGGGATGCGGGCGGTTAGCTCAGCTGGTTAGAGCGCCTGCCTTACAAGCAGGAGGTCGCAGGTTCGAGCCCTGCACTGCCCACCAACGTGATTACCGCCAATCCCATCGACCGGTGCGATAATCAAACCAAGTTCTCAGTGCAGAACCTGAATTACCACCCATTCATAGGCATTTCGTAGTCTTATGCGCCGCTTTCTCTCCCTCCGCGATTTTGACTGGACGCTGCTCGGCTTTGTGATGATGTTGTCGATCATCAGCGTGCTCGAAATCTACAGCGCCACGCTCCACACCAAGTTTCATGGCTTCCAGAGAATGCAGATTCTCTGGATCCTCGGTGGTCTTGTGGCGATGTTCATCATGTCGATCATCGACTACCACAAACTGCTGAGCGCCATTTACTGGATCTACGGATTCTGCCTTGTGTCGCTGGTGGCCGTGCTGGCGGTCGGAACCCGCGTGAATGGCGGCAAGCGGTGGATCAAGCTTCCCGGCGGCGCGCACTTCCAGCCATCCGAGTGGGTGAAGCTGGTGCTGATCGTGCTCGTGGCCCGCTTTTTCACCAACCTCGCCAGCCGGGAACCGACCTGGAAGGATATCTTCAAGGCCATCGGCTTTGTGGCGCTTCCGATGTTGCTGGTTCTGAAGCAACCCGACCTGGGCACAGCGCTGACCTACACGCCGGTGCTGCTGGTGGGCTTATTCCTCGGCGGAATTGACTGGCGCAAAGGCGGCATTCTGGTGTTGGTCATGCTCGTCGCGGTGGGCGTGGTATGGAAAAGCGGGAAGATCCTCAAGCCCTATCAGAAGCAGCGGCTCACCAGCTTTATGAATCCGGATGCGGATCCGCGTGGCACCGGTTATCAGATTCTCCAGTCCAAGATTGCGGTCGGCGACGGCGGGGTTTTCGGGCGGGGGGCCAACCAGGGGACGCAGACGCAGGGGGACTTCCTGCCGATCCCTTATACGGATTTCATCTTCGCCGCGTTCAGCGAAGAGCACGGCTTCGTGGGCGCGATCCTCGTGCTCCTGATATACTTTCTAATACTGATGCGTTTGATTCAAAACGCTCAGACAGCCGCGGACCTGCCAGGTTCGTTCCTGGTGATGGGGGTGGCGGCGGTGCTGATTTTCCAGATCGCCGTCAACGTCGGAATGGTTCTGGGGCTGATGCCGGTTACCGGCATTCCCCTCCCTCTTATGAGCTACGGGGGATCCTCGGTATTGTTCACGTTCCTGGCTTTGGGCATGGTCATGAATGTCCGCATGAGCCGCTTCGTGAACTAAGGCGGAACGGATTTTTTGCAGTAAGGCCCGCAGGGCGGGCGCAGTTTTGAACGAAGTTATTAACCGGCCAGGTGGATCGAAAACGGGCCGGGCAGGATCAGGAATGAGCGCGCAGAGACGGGTAACGGCCCCGCCACTTGAGACGGCTGAAGCGGTCACAAACTCTATGCGCGCGGACAACTCTCCGGAAAGAATGCAAATTCCCAGCGAACTTTCCCCGGCCTTCTCCCCCCAGAGCTCCCGAATCGGAGCAGGGCGAGGCGGTACGGGTTGGTGCGCGCACTCTCCCGGCCGCTTGTCTTTAACCTCCTGAGCCTCCCCGGCAATCCGGCTCGTTCCGCCCTGGCGATATTGAGGCGGAATGGCAAAAGAGATTTGCATATCCAGCACGCCGCATGAAACGCGGCTTGCGATTCTTGAAGACGATCAGCTCGCGGAAATCTACTACGAGCGCGAAAACGAATACACACTAGCCGGCTCTATTTATAAGGGCCGAGTCACCCGGGTCCTTCCCGGAATGCAGTCCGCATTTGTCGACGTGGGACTGGAGCGCGACGCGTTCCTCTACGTCACGGATTTCCTCGAAGAGCAGGAGGAAGACTCTGCGGAATTTGACCGGAGCGAGGCCACCGGCAATGGCCGCAGGCCGCGCGAGCACCGCGATCAGCGCGAGCCCGCCGCGGCGGCCGCGGAACCGAGTACCGACTTTTCGGCGGCGGAAGCTCCTCCGCGCCGCAACGAGAGAAACCAGGACCGGAGCGAGCGCGGCGATGAGCCGGGAACGCGTCGCTGGCACGGGCGCCGCGGCCGGCGCTTCCGCGGACGTGATGCCCGCCCGGATGGACGAGCCGAACAGCGCCCACTGGAATCCCCGGAAGTCGTCGAAGAGGCCATTTCGGCCGAGCCTGTTGCACGTCCGGAGCGCGGAGCCCCCGGCGGAGTGCCTGCGCAGAACCTTCCCATCGTATTGCCCGGAGAGTCCCTTTCGAAATACGGCGGCCGCACGGAATCGCGAGCGAGCTCGTCGTCAGCCCCGAGTCGTGGGCCCGCGCCCATCCGCGGCAGCGCCAAACCCTCCACCCTGGTCGATGTTCCCACGGGTTGGGATGGCGGCGCAGTGCTGCCGGGCGAGACGCTTTCCCGTCATCGGAACGCAGGTCCGAGAGAGGAATACCGCCAGCCAGTTGCGACACAATCGGCGGTCGACGAGCCCCGCGTCGCATCCCGCTTCGCGCCGGTTGAGGAGCCAGAGCCGCTGCACTCCGCAGCTATCCAGGCTCTCGAACCCACGGCCGTCAGGCCGGCGTTCGCTTCGGAGGAAGAGGCAGCGCCCCAGGATTTGCGGGTCGAGACGATCGAAGAGGTCCATGAGTACGAGCCGGAAGACGCTTCCGCCTCGCATCGCGTCGAGTCGCCGCGCAGCGAACTTCGTTTCGCTTCCGTAGAGGAAGACGAACCGGAAATCGTCGAAGAGGAGGTCGAAGCACCAGCGTCCTTCCCGCCCAGTGAGTCGGAGGTGGCCGGGGTCTCCGAGACGCTCGCCTCGATTCCCGAACCGCCGACCGCTCCGGCGAGTGAGACCATCTCTCCGGAGAGCGAAGTTGTCCGCCAGCTCTTCGGATACGCGCCCGGCATGGGGGTCCTCGAAGAAGAGACCATCGACGAGGACGAATACGATTTCGAACCGATTCCCGGCCAGCCCGAGGAGCACCTGAACGAGGAGATGGAGGAAGAAACGCTCGACCAGGCCTCCACCCTCGGCGACGCGGTGCGCGAGGATCACATCGATAAGCGCCTCGGCTACGGCACATCAGCTGAGGCTTCCGAGGAAGAAGCGACCGACGACCTGGAAACAGGCTTCGCCGAAACGGAAGAAGAGGATCTTCAGGATTCTGAGGAGACTGACGAGGACGAAACCATCGTCCTTACCGACGAAGGCCCGGAGGAAACCGCCACCACGGCTGAAACCACCGGATCGCAGGCTCGTCGCCCCGATCGCCGCTTCGGTCGCCGCGGAGGCCGGGGAGGTCGCCCGCCGGGTCGCCGCCAGGGTGGCCGCCGCTCCAGCATGCAAACCTCGAATCTGCCGATCATCAGCGAGCTGCTCAAGCAGGGGCAGGAAATCCTGGTCCAGATCGCCAAAGAGCCTATTGCCCGCAAGGGTGCACGTATCACCAGCCACATTGCCCTGCCAGGACGCTTCCTCGTCTTCATGCCGACGGTGAACCACGTTGGTGTTTCGCGCAAGATCGACTCCGACGAGGAGCGCCAGCGGCTCAAGAGAATCCTGATCAGCGAGAAGGGAAGCGCTTCTGGCGGATTCATCGTGCGCACCGCGGCCGAGAGTGCGAGCGAAGAGGATCTCCGCGCCGACATTCGTTTCCTGATCAACCTGTGGAACGAAATCAAGCAGCGTTCCGATGCCGCCAAAGCGCCGGCGCTGATTTACCACGACCTCAACCTGATCGAGCGCATCCTGCGCGACCAGGTCAGCGATAACTTCTCCACGATCTGGGTCGACAGCGAGTCGGAATACGAGCGCATCGTGCGCTTCCTGAATCGCTTCCAGCCTTCGCTGGTGCGGCGCGTGAAGCTCTACACCAAAGAGACGCCGCTCTTTGAGCAGTTCGGCATCCAGGAGGAGATCAGCAAGGCTCTCAAGTCGAAGGTCTGGCTCAAGTCGGGCGGCTCCATCGTCATCAATCAGACTGAAGCGCTGGTGGCGATCGACATCAACACCGGCAAGTATGTCGGCAAGACTGCGCGGCTCGAGGACACGATCCTGAAAACCAACCTCGACGCCATTCCGGAGATTGTTCGCCAGGTTCGCCTGCGCGACCTCGGCGGCATCATCGTGATCGATTTCATCGACATGGACGAGCGCCGCAACCGGCAGAAGGTGACGCAGGCTCTCGAAGATGCGCTTAAGGTCGATCGCGCCCCCTCCAAGGTTCTCCAGTTCAATGATTTTGGCCTGGTGGCGATCACCCGCAAGCGCGTCAAGCAGTCGCTGGAGCGTACCCTGAGCGTGCCCTGTCCTACCTGTACCGGAACCGGCATGGTGAAGAGTCCGATCACCGTGGCCAACGAGCTCTGGACCGAGATGCGCAAAATGATGCGGCATTTCGAGCGCGGCGACGTCCTGCTGCGCGTTCACCCCGAGGTCGTTAAGGTGCTCAAAGCCAACAACGCGAAATGGCTGAATGAGCTCGAGGAGATGATCGGCAAAACCATCCTGGTGAAGAGCGATCCTGCGCTCCCACCGGAGCAATTCGACATTCAGGGGTAGTCTTAGACGTACGGCAACGGAAAACGGGTCTGTCTCCCCAGACCCGGCTTCCCTGGTCATGGGCTCGGGACTCCGTTTACGGCTCGAAATCCGCGAAAATGCATCCTATAGTGAAACTTAGGCCCGCGTTTCGTGTCCAAGTATTTGCAGGCGGCAGGCTTCGGCCTGCTTTTTCCCAATTCGTACATTCAATCCCTCTGAGGTGTTCTCACATGGTTGCGAACTGTGATCGTAACTGCCCGCTGCTGCGGCGCATGTTGATTGCTGCTTCTGCTTTTGCCATCGGATTCTCGCTCAACGCGGCTGCCCAGACGATTTCGTCTTCCGACAACTCGACGAGTGGACAGACTTACTCCAGCTCGGCTGACTACCGCGCCTATTTGAGTACCGACGCGCTGCTCGGCGACTCCTCTTCGTTCGATTCCGCAGACGGCTCCGGCGCCAGTGCTTCACCGCAGTATGGCGGCGGCCGTCGCTCCTCCTCCTATCCAACCTACGAAAGCCGCTTCAGCCACATTGCCTTCGAGGGAGGGTTCGGTTTCAGCATCCCTGTTGGCAGCGACACCAGCTACTCGACTACCAGTCTCGACAATGGAGATCTAAGCCCGGACGAGGGCTTTGGCTACGGTTTCAATCTCGGCGGCGGCTGGAACTTCACCAAGCGCTTCGGCGCGCTGATGGAGTACCAGTTCCTTCGTCAGGGCATTCCCAACGACTATCTGAACGCCCTGCAGGCCGGGAGTTCGGGCGCGCCTTCCGGCTTGGGTGGAAACATCAATACCTGGTCGCTCACCGTCGATCCCATCGTCTACCTGCCCTTTAGCCATAAGAGCGGCCTCTATGCGACGGGTGGCGGAGGCTTCTACCGCAAGGTGACCAACTTCACCGAACCCGTCGACGAGTGCGACCCCTACTACGGATGCATTGCAGTGCCGGAAACCGTCGATCACTTCTCCAGTAATCAGGGCGGTTTCAACGTTGGAGCGGGCGTGTACCGCAAAGTTTTCGGCGAAGACAGCAATGGGAAGTTCTTCGCAGAAGTGCGGTACGTCTGGGTCAATTCCCCTGGGCCGAGCGCGTCCAATTCCTATCAGGGTTCAGGCACCGAGGCCCTGATCCCGGTCGAATTCGGCATTCGCTTCTAAGGCAAACCTCAACCGGTTGCAAAAACGTGAGGCGGGCATCAAGCCCGCCTCTTCATCTTTGCTGCTACTCGTTATTCACTGCCTGCCAGCGGCTGGTATTCACTTCCAGCTCACTGCGAGCTGCCAGCGAAGATTACGCACCGCAGTCTTGCGCAGCACGCGTTCGTATTCCTCAAGCTCGGCCACCACAGGAGTGGTGTCGAGGCCCAGCGCCGAGGGAGCTTCTCTCAGAAAATCATGCAGCGTGCAGATGGTGATCAGCCCATCCTCAGGCGTGAACCACTGCGGAGGCGGCAGGGTAGTGGCCCACTCCGGATCTCCGGCACCCTCTTCAAGGAGCAGAGCCATGGAATTCTCATCCGCGGAGAAGAACTCCAGGAGTGGTTTTACACCCAGGCGAAGAGCCAGTTTCTCCAGTGCATCCTCGTTGCGGGCCAGCGCGTGACCGTTCACAAAGATGTCATAACCCGGGTCTTCTCCTTCAACGACGATGTACATCGATGCGCTCATTGGCGACAGTCTACCTGATGTGAGGATGCCCGTGAGGGGCGAGAGGATGGTTCGTTGCCAGATCAGTAACTAACTCCTGTGGTCCCCCTCCGCCAGCTCCAGCCCATTGATGACGTTCGGGTTAACAGGAAAGTTGCAACCGTCCCGCATCGATCCGAAACAGGGTTCGGCGCAGGAAAAGAGCCGGGCTGTGCGCCCGGCTCTCTTCCCCATTCGCTCACGTCCGGAGACTAATTACTCCGCCCCCCGCTGCCTCCGCCGGGTCCGCCAGGACGACGACCACGACGCCGGCGACGCCGCTGCTGTCCGGCCGGTCCGCCCGAACCACCTGGTCCGGAAGGACGACGCTCGCCGGATGTCGTCACCGGCACGCCATCGGCGCGGTTGTAGTTGATTTCCTCTCCCTCTTCCACCGGTGGGCCATTATCGTCGTCGAAGTCTTCGCCGCCCTCGATCATGATGGTGCTCGCATTCGACGAAGGCTGCCGCTCTTCCGGAGGAGCCGGCCGGGGCGGACGCGGTGCTCGCGGCGGCGGTGCAGACGATTCCGACGCAGCCATATCGCCGACGGGACCGCCACCAGACCCGCCTGCGTTGGGATCGGGCAATCCCAGTTTCTGCCGCTGCTCTCTCAGCACCGCTTTGCGCGACAGCTTGATGCGGTTGCCTTCCACGCCAAGAACCTTCACCATCACCTGATCGCCCTCGCGTAGTTCATCCTTCACCTCGCGAACGCGATGCTCGGCGATTTCGCTGATGTGCAGCAGCCCGTCGGTGCCGGGGAAGATCTCGACGAACGCGCCGAACTCCGCCAGCCGAACCACTTTGCCCAGATACGTCTTGCCGACCTCGGGCACCGCGGTCAGATCGTTGATCATTGCCAGCGCCTTCTTCAGGCCTTCCTCGTCGCTCGATGCCACATTCACTTTGCCGGTGTCGTCCACGTCGATCTTGACCTGCGTGGCTTCGATGATGCCGCGAATTGTCTTTCCGCCTGGCCCGATCAGATCGCGAATCTTGTCGGTCGGAATCTGCAAGGTGCGAATCTGCGGCGCGAACTTCGACTTCTCCGTGCGCGGACCACTCAGGATCGCGTCCATCGTATCCAGCAGGAAGAGCCGCCCGCGGCGCGCCTGTTCGAGCGCTTCGCGCATAATCTGCCCGGTGATGCCGCCGATCTTGATGTCCATCTGCAGCGCGGTAATGCCGTTCCGCGTGCCCGCGACTTTGAAATCCATATCGCCGTAGTGATCTTCCGCGCCCGCAATGTCGGTCAGGATGGCGTAGTTGTCGCCCTCCTTCACCAGGCCCATCGCGATTCCGGCCACCGACGATTTGAGCGGAATTCCCGCATCCATCAGCGCCAGACTGGCGCCGCACACCGACGCCATCGACGACGATCCGTTGGATTCGAGGATGTCAGAAACCACGCGCAGCGAATACGGCGATTCCTCTTCGCTCGGCAGAACCGCGGTGATGGCGCGCTCCGCCAGCGCTCCGTGGCCCACCTCGCGGCGTCCCACGCCGGTCATTCGACCGGTTTCGCCCACCGAAAACGGCGGGAAATTGTAATGAAGCATGAACTTCTTTCTCTGCTCGCCCTCAAACGTCTCCAGCCGCTGTGAATCGTCGGTTGTGCCCAGGGTCGCCGTCACCAGCGCCTGCGTTTCTCCGCGCGTAAACAGCGCCGAGCCGTGGGTGCGGGGCAGCACGCCGAGCTCGATCGAAATCGCCCGAATTTCGTCGAACGCGCGATGGTCCGGCCGAACCCGCTCCTTCGTCACCTGCTCGCGGAAGAGCCGTTCGCGCAGCGTCTCGAAATAATGCGCCAGCTTCTTCTTCGCCGCCCCCGCGTTCGCATCGTCCGGAATCTCTGCCTTCAGCTCGTCCTGGATCTGTTTCACCAGCGTCTGGCTTTCGAGCTTGGGATGCGCCTTGGTGTCGAGAGCATCCTTGAGACGGCTGCCCACTTTAGCCAGCAGTGCTTCGTAGTAGGAGCTGTCGAACTCCGGAGCCGTCACCGCGCGCTTCGGCTTGCCGGCGCGCGAAACCAGATCCTCGATGGCCGCGACAATCTTCTTAATTTCGGTGTGACCGAACTCGATGGCGTCGACGATGGTCTCTTCGGAGGCTTCGCTCGCGCCGCTCTCGATCATCACGATGCCGTCTTTGGTTCCCACCACCGTGATATTGATCTTGCTGTCGCGGCGCTCAAGGTACGACGGATTGATGACGAACTCGCCGTTAATCTGCCCGACGCGCACCGCGCCAATGGTCGCGCCGAACGGAATGTCGGACAGCGCCAGCGCCGCTCCCGCCGCGTTGATCCCGATGATGTCCGGATCGTTTTCCCTGTCCGCCGAGAAGACCAGCGCGATGATCTGCGTTTCGTTGCGGAACCCTTCAGGAAACAGCGGACGGATCGGGCGATCGATCTGACGGCAAGTCAGAACCTCGCGTTCGCTGGGGCGGCCTTCGCGTTTGATGAATCCGCCCGGAATGCGTCCGCCGGCATAGGCATACTCGCGATAGTCGACGGTGAGGGGGAAAAAGTCGATGCCTTCCCGTGGATCGGGAGAGGCGACAGCGGTGGCCAGCACGACCGTGTCGCCCGAGCTGACAACAGCAGCGCCTGACGCCTGTTTGGCCATGCGGCCCGTTTCAAAATGCAGCCGCTTGCCTCCGGCAAGTTCGACCGAGACTTCCTGTTTCATATTTTCCTCGTTTCTCTATGGGAACAGCAGGCGGGCGTCCCAGGCGGGACGGGCGATGGGGAGTGGAGAGAGCCGTGTTGTGCGGATTTAGCTTGCTGTGCGCAATCAGAACCCGCGCTGTTGCGGGATGGGCGTCGCCCTGAATTGTCCATGCTCTTTCGGTTCTCGTCGCTCGCGCGCCGAAGGCCGGGCCTTTGGTGTTATTTGCGAATGCCCAGTTTGCCAATCACGGTCCGGTAACGTTCCGAATCGTGGGTCTTCAGATAATCCAGCAGGCGGCGGCGCTTGCTCACCAGCATCAGCAAACCGCGGCGCGAAGCATGATCCTTCACGTGGGTTTTGAAATGCTCGGTCAAGTCGCCAATCCGCTCGCTGAGTACCGCAATCTGCACTTCCGGGCTTCCAGTATCGGAATCGTGAGTGCGATAGCGCGCGATGACTTCAGATTTCTTTTCCGGTGCCAGCACCTTTGTGCGTACTCCTCTGATTTTTCTGCGATTACACTTCCTAAGTGTCTGACCCAAGAATAACATGGGCGGAGCACGCGCGTCACTCCGCGAGCCTGTCACTTCAGGCTGCGCCGCTCCCTCTCTTTCTTGTGGTTCGCTTCAGGCGAGTGCTATCAAACGCCGCACGCCCATGCCCGCATAGGCGCCCGCCATCGGGAAAGCGAGAATCACGAGGTAGCTCGCCGATCCCACGGTGATGGTATGGGAGGCCACCTGGCCGGCGATCAAATACAGCGGAATCCACATCCCAATGGCCAGCGCCCACAGCCACGGGCGCCTCGGCCCGATCAGGCCGAGCACCCCAGCGCTCAACAGCAGGGCCCCGGCGGTGATCCCGGAGTCGTCCCAGTGCGGGCGCGAATCGACCCAGGCAATCGCGAGCCCGAGTCCGATGGCGGCGATCAGGAGCACCCAGTGCAGTGTCCGATACTTGTGCGCCGCGTATTTTGCGGCAACTTCGCGAGCGTCCCCGAAACTCCCGATCGCCGCTTCCTCGGCGGCTTCCTGCGTGAGACCGCCGCGCCGTCCGGCTTCGATGGCGTCGGTCAGGTGTCCTCGCGTCTCTTCCATGAACCTTGTTCCGAAGACGCCATGCTTCCTCAACTCCCTGCCGAGATTCTTAAGGTAATTCTCGACTGCTGTTCCGCTCATGCCATTCCCTCCACCACGCCATCGACTGCACGCGCAAAGGCGCGCCACTCCATCTGCCGCCTGGCCAGGCTCCGCCGCCCTTTCGCGGTGAGCTGGTACACCCGCCGCCTCCGACCGCTCTCTTCGGTCCAGCGGCTGGTCACCAGGCCGGAGTCTTCCAGCCGGTGTAGGGCCGGATACAGCGTGCCCTCCGGCAGATCGAACGTGCCGGCGCTCCGCTTCCGCAGCATCTCCACCACCGCATAGCCATGCGCCGGGCGCGGCTCCAGCGATGCCAGAAGCAGAAGGTCGAGATGCCCTTTGAGCGCTTCTCCCTGCATACCTCGGAATGCTATGCCTCGGGCGGCGATGTGTCAAGGCAGGAATTGGGGGACGATTATTCCGTGGCCAGCGCCGCTCCGCCGTAGCTCGCGAGCGCTTGTCCCTGCCGGCTCAGCAGCAGTGCCGCGCCACGCTGTGGCTGCATGGTAAACAGAACATGCGCGTGGGTCAGAGTATCCGTGAAATCGACTCTCTGCGCGTCCATCGTCTCATTGCTAAAGCAGTACATCTCCGCGTTCTCCAGCACCGTCGGAAAAGCCAAAACGTCGGGCGAAAGCGGTTCGACCTCCTGGAACGGAGCTTGAACCCCCGCCTGCTGCAGTGCCCAATGGTAGAGCACCGCCGTTGCATCGTAACCCTCCGCGAACTCCACCGGATCCGCCGTCCAAAGAATCTTCCCGCCTCCATGCGAAATCACATCGAAGGTTTTCCCATCGGCAAATCGCATCGTCTCCGCCGAGGACTGCTGCACGTCAGCCGGAAATCCCAGCACGAGCCCCAGGCCTCGCGACTGCACCAGCGCCGACCCCCGGACCGCCAACGGCATGACCTCCGCCTTCACCCCCAGCGGCCCCATCCGATCCACAAATTGCCAGTGCTCATCGCGATCCACCGGTCCCGTCACCAGCAGCGTCCCACCCTTCGCCACGTAATCCAGCAGCAGCTGCCAGGCCTTCTCGGTCAGTCCCTGCGCTGACGGCAGAAAAACCAGCTTGGGCGAACCCAGCTCCGTCAGCCGATTCTCCGGCAACATGCGTAACGGTGTGTGATCCCAATAGGCCATCGCCCGCAGCGCCTTCTTCTGCGTATCGAGCCCAAGGCCCCCCAGGGTCGAATACAGCTCCACCTGCGACGCCACCATCGTGACCGCGGGCGGCTCAATTCTCGTGAAGCTCTGCGGACTCTTCGCCGCAAACGCCGCAAACCCGGCCAGCACCTGCGCCTCCGGCTTCTCCGTCCCATCCGGCCGGATCGCGCCAATCGGAATTTCGTTGTCGTTGGCCATGGTCGCGTTTACGTTCCACACCCACTCCAGCGCCCCGGCTCCCTGCGCGAACGCAATCGCGATCTTGCGCTCCAGTTGCCAGCCCTCTACCTCGGCGCTAAAGCGCAGATGATCGTCGAGCGTGAGTCGCCGCTGTTCGCCCGTCTCCTGAATCAGCAGTGGCTTCCCGGGAACTTTGGCGCCAGCGACGCCCACAGGATCGCGTCGTAATCCCACCACGTGTGGTCGGCGGTGAAGTCGATGAACGGCGAGTAGAACGCCGGCGTCACGCGCCCCGCGACCCCGCCCTCATCCTGTCCGACGGTGATCAGCTGCTGCGATCCCGTCGAGCGAATCAGATCCCGCATCTGCTTCACCCAGTCGGCGAATACGGACTGGGTGAACAACGTGTAGTCATAAACCTTCAGAGGATTGAACCCGCTGCGCACCGCATCGGGCTGAAACGCCCCCGCGGGAGGCAGTGCCAGCGGATCCTGCCCAGCAATCTCCGGCGCGAGAGCGGTCGGCTGCGCCTGCAAGTTGCGCCCTATGCCCAGTGAAGGCTCTGCCCAATCGTGGAGCAGCCTGGCGCGATCCGGATCCCGCGCCGCAATCCATTTTCGCCACGCCGCCTGCTCGAACGGATCGTAATCCGGCAGCGTTCGCCACAGATTCCTGTTCGCGCTGGGCTCGTTGATCAGATCCCACGCCAGAAAGGGCAAATCGTGAAAGCGCGCCACCAGCGACTCGGCATATCTCTCCTCTGCCGCGAGCGCTGTCGGGTCCAGATACCCATTCTCCCCTCCAAACTCATCCGGGTAAAACGCGAACAGATTGAACTGCACCGGCAGCCCATTGTGCCGCGCGCACATGAGGAAAGCTTCCACGGTCCGCAGCGCGTCCTCGCTCATTTGCCCATTCGCGGCCAGCTCCGGCTTCCACGCCGTCCACAATCCGGTGCGGATCATGTTCAGCCCCGCCGCGCGAATCTGCTCCATGTCGCGGTCCCACACGTATGCGTTGGGCAGCATCAGATACATCCGCGACACGTCGCTGGACATATAGGTCGTGCCCACCACCGGCAGCGGCTTGCCATCGAGCTGGAAATAATCGCTGCCCACGGTCAGCTTCGGCCCCGACAGCAAATAATCCCAGTCGCGCATCCAGTAGCCGGAACGGTAAATCCGCAACGGCTTGCCATCACGGATCAGCGTCGCCTCCACCGTGTGAAACCCGCGTCCTCCCTCGGCGCTCGCTGGCAGCGTCAGTCGATGCGCTCCAGGAAACGCCGCCGTCTGGTCATACAACACCGTGCCGTCTTCCGCGGTTACGCGAACGCGCAGCTGATCGCCATCCGGTTGTTCCACCATCGGATCGGAAGGCTTGAAGCGAAACTCCAGCGCCTCGCCCGGCAAAAACAGCGGCAGCCGCGGCCGAAACGCGAAGCGATCATTCCTGCGCAGAGCGATCTCCGCCAGCATTGCGAGCAATTTTGAATTGCTGAAGAAATCTGCATCCGGCTCGCACGCAACCAAAACCCAGCGACCACCCACGAAACGATTCGCATTATGGTCCAGCTCCAACGCCGGTGCGGCCAGCTTGTGCCCGTCGCGCTCGCCCCATGCCAGCGTGGTCAGATCCATGTCTTCGTAGCCGGTGTGCCCGCCTGTCGTGTCGCCGTCAACTACCGACAAGCGCACCACGGGGCTGAACGCGCGCTTCCACCCAAACGCGGGAACCTGCGGAAACACATCCGGATTCGCCACGAATTTCAGCTCCGTGGAGCCAGGCGTCTCCTGATAATCGTGGATGAACAACTCCAGCGACTGCGCCACACTCGCCGTCCGCACATGCCATCCGCTTGCATCCTCAAACGCAGCGCGCGTAAACGGCTTGCCGCCCAGCACGATCAGATTTCCGCCGCGATCGAGGTAGCGCAGGATCGAATCCCACTCGGCTTCCGGCCATGCCGATCCGTACGGCAGCACCAGCAGATTCGCCTCCGGCTGCGCCAGAGCATCCGCGAGGCCGCTCGCCCCCACGAAATCCGCTCCGGAAAGCGCCGCCCTCAGGCCAGCTTCATCCGGCGCGGGAGAATCCACCGCCGGAAATCCAGCCTGCCAAAAGACAACCGTCTTTGCGAAGGATGAGGCAGACCAAAAACCGAGAAGAAGCAGCAGGAAAATACGAAACCGGCCAGGCATTTCCATGGATTCGAACCGATGGCTGATAACGATACCACGCGCCCCGGTTCTGCAATCCGATTCGTGACGGGAAGGGAATTACTGCGGCTTCGGAGTTGGCTCGGCTGGTGTGGCCGTTCCGTTCGGAGATTGCGGCGCAGGCGTTTTAGCCGGAGCGCCCGCTTGCGGGGCAGCCTGCTTGTCCAGCTTCTCCTGGTGCTTCTTCGTGAAGTGAGTCACGATGTCCGGCCAAAACTCGGCGATCTCGGCGCCGACGATGCCCTCGTACGTCACGCTGGCGCCTCGCCCAAGGGTCAGCTCTACGCCGCGATCGTTGGCCGGATAATAAAGATTGGAGATGGTACCGCCGATGAAATTGCCGGCGACGTTGGCGTAGTTCGGCCCCCACGTGCCCTTGTCGCGTTTGCACCACACCGTGGTTACCGCCGAATAACCAGCCCGCTTGAAGAAGTTACCGTGACCCATGCGGTAATAGCGTGGGTCCTCCTTCCACCAGGAAGTCAGAATCGCATTGCCCCAAAGGTTTCCGTCGAAGGTGTCGGCGTACGCCGCGCCCCAGTACTTCGCGAATCCCTCCACGCCCTCTCCATAGGAGGCATACTCGTTGCCCGCCATGCTGAGGCCGCCGTCAATCGCCGTAACCGCGAACTGATACCAATCCGTCGAGCTTTTGAAGAACAGTTGAAATTTCTGCTTCGATGTCATGGGCGCCGCGTTGGCGTTCGACTGAACGTTGAACATGGGGACCACGCCCAGCAGCCGCTGTTTCTCTTCCTCCTCCAGCTCCTTTTTTGCGCGCTCCTGCTGCTGTTCTTTGGTCTCCGGCGTGTTTTGCGCTGGCTGCGCGGAACTCGACGAACCGGGCTGGCCCGAAGTCTGCGCCGGCTGCGCAGAACCGGATGAACCGGCTGGCGGCGGCGCCTGGTTCTGAGGCGGCGTTTGGCTTTGCGCTGGTGTCGTTGCCGGAGCTGGCGTGGGAGGAGGCGAGCTCTGCTGGGCCGTCGCCAGCGGCGCATCGGGCAACTCCTCTGTACCCACAGACTGCCCGTGCGCGCCGAACGGCATCAAGGATGCAGCGGCGACCAGAAGAAAAATCCGCAGAGTGCAGTCACCCAAAAAACGCTTGCCTGAAATCAAAATGTGGCTCCGGCCCGACGGACGCATGACTGCTGCGGAAACTGCGGGTATTTGCTAAGGAGTTGGACTATCGAAACCTTACAGACGCAACCAGGCATCCGGAAGTTGTGGGCTCCGCGGGTGAATCCATCAACCTGGAGGAATCCAGGCTCCGCTGATCATAACGAAGCCCTCGAGCACGGGCAAGACAAATAGCGTTCAACTCACTGGTTTAGCTGCACCTTATGCCATACTGATCTGGATCGCTCCCATCCACAATGCAGCCTTCTCCGAACCCTGAGTTCATGCGCAAAGCGATTGCTCTCGCGACGGAAAACGTCCGCAGCGGGCAGGGCGGTCCGTTCGGAGCGGTCATCGTGAAGGATGGCGCCCTGATCGGCGAGGGAACCAACTCCGTCACCCGCGACAACGACCCCACCGCGCATGCCGAGGTCCGGGCCATCCGCGCTGCCTGCCAGGCGCTCGGCGTCTTCAGTTTGCGTGGATGTGAAATCTACTCCAGCTGCGAGCCGTGCCCCATGTGTCTTGCTGCGATTTACTGGGCTCGCATCGACCGCATCTGGTTCGGCAACACCAGTGCTGACGCTGCCCGCATCGCGTTCGACGACGCTTTTCTTTACCGCGAGCTGACACTGCCCACGCGCCAACGCACCATCCCTGCGTCGATGCTGTTGCGCGAGCTCGCCTGGGAATCGTTCCAGTTCTGGCTGGACAGCCCCCACAAGAAGCCCTATTAGGCAGGCGTGCCGTTCCTGCTATGAACCGCACCGCTCCTGCACCCTGGACGCTGTACCCTGCATCTACCGCGTATGGAATACAGACTGCTTGGACGTTCAGGACTCAAGGTTTCGTCGCTCAGTTTCGGAGCGGCAACCTTTGGCGGTGGCACCCAGTTCTTCGCTGCGTGGGGCAACACCGGCGTCGACGAAGCGCGGCGCATGGTCGACCTCTGCCTCGATGCCGGCGTGAACCTTTTCGACGTAGCCAACGGCTACTCGGACGGCCTGGCGGAGGAGATTCTCGGCAAGGCTCTCCAGGGAAAGCGCGACAAGGTCCTCATTTCAACCAAGGCCTTCTTCCCCATGGGCGATGGCCCTAACGACCTCGGCTCCTCGAGGTTGCACATTCTCGAACAGTGCAACGCCAGCCTCAAGAGATTGGGCACCGACCACATTGATATCTACCACATGCACGGCTTCGATCGCCTCACGCCCGTCGAGGAGACGCTGGATACGCTCAATACCCTCGTCCATGCCGGCAAAGTCCTCTACATCGCGTGTTCGAACTTCTCCGGCTGGCATCTGATGAAGTCTCTCGCTGCGTCGGCGCGCCACGGTTGGACGCGCTACGTTGCGCACCAGGTCTATTACTCGCTCATCGGCCGCGAATACGAGTGGGAGCTGATGCCGCTCGGCCTCGATCAGGGCGTGGGCGCGCTCATCTGGAGCCCGCTCGGCTGGGGCCGGCTCACCGGCAAGATTCGTCGCGGCCAGCCTCTGCCCAAAGTCAGCCGCCTGCATAAGACAGCCGATGACGGCCCTCCGGTCGCCGACGAATTCGTTTACCGGGTGGTCGACGCTCTCGACGCAGTCGCAAAGGAAACAGGCAAAAGCATTCCGCAGATTGCGCTCAACTGGCTGCTCCAGAGGCCTACGGTGTCGAGCGTCATTGTTGGCGCGCGAACGGAGGAGCAACTCCGCCAGAATCTCGAAGCGGCCGGCTGGAATCTGACCGCGGAACAAGTGGGCACACTCGATGCCGCCAGCGACGTCACGCCCATCTATCCGTATTGGCACCAGCGCATCGTCGGCCAGAGGAATCCTGACGCGATTCGTTTCGCCCCAAAGGAGTGATGCACCTCGGCGCGTTAGCCAGGACGGCTAATCCCGGTTAGTGCCCAAACGGATCCTCCAGCGACGGGCTCGCCGGGGTCAGCAACTCGGCGCCATTTTCGCCGATATGCATGTCGTCCTCGAGCCGCACACCGAATTCTCCCGGAATATAGATCCCGGGCTCATCGCTGAAGGTCATCCCAGGGAGCATGCGCGGGTGGAGATCCCATCCGAACATGTCATTGGTCACCAGGTAGGGCCACTCATGCCCGTCCATGCCGATGCCGTGGCCTACGCGGTGGGAGAAGTATTTGAAACCCGGCCCGTACCCCGCGTCGACGATCACTTTCCTTGCTGCCGCATCCACCTGGGCGAGTTCAACTCCCGGCCGCGCCGCAGCCAAAGCCGCCTGTTGCGCATCGTGCACCACGGAGAACACGTCTTTCATTTTCTGGGTTGGTTTGCCCAGCACGAAGGTGCGCGTGATGTCCGACTGATACCCCTCTACCAGGCATCCGTCGTCGACCATCAGCACCGTCCCTTCCCGAATGGTCTGCGGCTGGCGCGATCCATGCGGCGAGGCGGTGAAGGCGCCGATGTTCAGGCTGGCTTCGCCGGGCAGACCGACCTGTTGATACGCGGCGGCAATCAGCCCCTGGACGTCTTTCGTGGTCATGCCCTCGCGCAGCGAGCGATAGACCGCCTGGTAGACGGCCAGGGTGGCGTGGCACGCTGTGCGCATGCATTCGATCTCGTGCGCGGATTTGATCATCCGGCAGCCCGCGGTCACCGGCGTCCCGATCACGAATGTCAGCTGTGGACCGGCCTGCGCCAGGCTGCTGGAGAAGACATACTTCATGTTCTCGTCCAGCCCGACCCTCCCCGTGGCGATCCCGCGATCCCGAAGTCCCCGCACCAGCAGCGCAAAGGGGCTCTCGTCTTCCTGCCAGGTCAACACATCCGCATCCGAGCCAAACGGACCGCTGCTCAGCAGCTCATGGGCGCGAGCATTTTCGAACGCCGGACACACGACAAACGGCTTTGCTTTTGCCGGAATCACCAGCGCCCACAGGCGTTCGCCTCCGTTCAGGCTGATGTTCGCGAAGTACATCGAGCTGGTGGAATTGTTCGCGAGCACGATGGCTTCGATGTGATTCTCCGCCATTAGCACCTTCGCGCGTTCGATGCGCGCCAGACGTTCTTCATTCGTGAACGGCGGCACGCGCCCGGCAAATGAGGGCAGGGCCGCGATGGCCGCGGGCAGCGAACCCGCATCGTCCGATGTTTCGCCGAATGCGGGAAGGGCAGCCGTCGCAACCGCGACCGATGATGCTCGGAAAAACGAACGTCTTGAAAGCATGTCTACTCCTGATCGCAGTCTGTAAAGTTAGGGAAAGAGTCAGGAAGAGAGTAACCGATCCCGGACCCCGATGGCCCCGTTTCCGGCGCGAGCCATACTCTGTACCCTGTCCCCCGCGCCCTGCTATACTCAACCGTTGCGGGCAGACCCGGAAATCCCTCTTTTTCCGGCCTTTTTGCCCAGAATTCCGACGAAAGCACGTCTCTGAGGTTCCCATGTCCGGCCATTCGAAATGGGCGACAATCAAGCACAAAAAAGGTGCGCTCGACGCCAAGCGCGGCAAGATTTTCACGCAGCTCATCAAGGAAATCAGCATTGCCGCCAAGTCGGGGGGCGATCCCGATGGCAATCCTCGCCTGCGCAGCGCCATCGCCGCCGCCAAGGCTGAGAACATGCCCAACGACAACATCAAGCGCGCCATTCAGCGCGGCACCGGCGAGCTGCCCGGCGCCACCTACGAGGAGATTTCGTTCGAGGGCTATGGTCCCGGCGGCGTGGCCATCATCGTCGATGCCACCACCGACAACCGCAATCGCGCCGTCAGCGAAATCCGCCACACCTTCGCCAAACACGGCGGCAACCTCGGCGAGCCTAACTCCGTCCGCTTCATGTTTTCCAAGAAGGGCATCATCGCCGTTCCCAAAGCGGCTGCCGACGAAGAGAAGCTGATGAACATCGTCATCGAAACCGGCGGCGAAGATCTGAACGACGAGGGCGACACCTGGGAGGTCGTCACCGCACCCAACGCGTTTGAAGCGGTGGCTCAGGCGGTCCGTGACGCGAAGATCGAAACCGTCATGTCCGAGATCACCATGGTTGCCTCCACCTACACCAAACTCGAAGGCCCGACAGCCGCGCAGCTGGTGCGCCTGCTCGAAGCTCTCGAAGACCACGACGACGTCAACAACGTCTATTCCAATTTCGACATGGACGCGAAGCAACTGGAAGAAGTTACCAGCTAGCGGCGGCAGCATCCTCCACCGAGGGGCCGCCAGGTGGGCGGCCTTTCCTTTGATCGGGAGTCGTTCGCGCAGGATGAAAAAACGCACGGTTGCTCTTCTCGCTGGGGCCCTTTGGTTTGCCGCTGGTCTTCCTGTGGTTGCGCAGTCCACGTCCTCGGCTGCGGACAATCCTCCGCGTCGCGCAACGGTCGCCGATCCACCCCTCGTCAACACCAACCCCGCCTCCGCCTCGATGTCTAAGCTTCCCTGGGAGTGGGGTCCGTTCTTTCAGGGTGGCAACGGAATCGGCGATCGCTCCAGCTACCACTTCACGGCGGCCGGTGTGCGCCTGGGCAAGGTGCTCACCGGGGAGCATCTGGGCGGCATTTTTCGCGGTCAGTTCGAACTTGCAGGCGAGATCATCCCCTATTGGCAGGCCTTCACGCCGCCTCAGGGTTTGCAAGCGGTCACCGTCAGTATCCCCGCCGATGGCATCAGCTACACCGAGTACGTACCGGTGGGGGGTGGAACCTTCACTGGCGCCAGCATCACGCCGGTGATTTTTCGCTGGGACTTCAAGCCGCGCCGCCGTTTCGTTCCCTGGTTCCAGGCTGCCGGCGGCGTGATCTACACGACGCATAAATTTCCGCCCGATGTACTGGTGCCGCATGGCGACCCGGGTGGCACCAGCGTGTGGAACTTCTGTCCTCAGGGCGGCATTGGCTTCCAGTATTTTGTCCGGCCGGGAAGAGCCATTACCGTCTCCGGCAACGGAGTCCACATCTCCAGCGCATCGCTGGGCGATCGCAACCCCGGAGTGAACGCAAGCGTAATGTTCCAGATCGGGTATACGTTCTTCAGCAGAAGGTAAAGAGCAGAGAATCAGTACAGGCGTTGCTGCAGGTCCTGTTTGGCTCGAATTACCGGTCAGGTCGTAAACATGCCAGATGCCCTCATCGAATGCGTCCCGAATTTCTCTGAAGGCCGAAAGCCGGAGGTGATCGAGTCGATTATCTCCGCCATGCATGTCGACGGGGCGTATCTGCTGGATTGGTCGCTGGATTCCGATCACAACCGTTCCGTCGTCACTATTGCCGGCCCTCCCGCAGCCGTCGTCGAGGCTGCCATTCGCGGGGCTGGCCGCGCGGCCCAGCTCATTGACCTCACCACCCAGGCGGGCGTGCATCCCCGCATCGGCGCCGCCGACGTTATCCCCTTCGTGCCCATTCGCAACATCTCCCTCGAGCAATGCGCGCTGCTGGCCCGCCAGGCCGGCACTGAAATCTGGAAGCGCTACCAGGTTCCCGTCTATTTCTACGAGGCCGCCGCAGCTCGCCCCGACCGCGCCCTTCTTGAAGAAGTTCGCCGCGGCCAGTTTGAAGGCCTGCGCGATGCGGTGCTGCGTGAGCCTGCGCGCCGCCCTGACGTGGGCGGTCCCGCGCTGCATCCCACCGCCGGAGCCTCGGCCGTGGGTGCGCGTCGCTTCCTCATCGCCCTTAACCTGTATCTCAACACCGGGGAAGTTGCCGTCGCGCGCGCCATCGCCAAAGATATTCGCCAGTCGGGCGGAGGCCTCGCCGGCGTCAAGGCCATGGGCGTGACTGCCCACGACCAGGCCCAGGTCTCCATGAACATCACCGACTTCACCCGCACGCCGGTCGGCGAAGTCTATGCTGCCGTGAAGGAAAAGGCCCGCAGGCATGGAGCCGCTCCGGTCCGCGCCGAGCTGATTGGTCTCATCCCCGAGGCCGCCCTTGAGCGAAACAGCGAGTGGCTGCGTCTGCTGGGTGACATCGGTCCGGGCGGGTTCGACCTCGACAAGAAGGTTCTCGAACGCCGGCTGGACCATCCATTGCCCTGGCCCGCCGGGAATAGTTAGCCGATAGTTGTAGACCGAGCCCCGCGGCGACCGGCGTAAAATTGAGAAACGACGCCGAGTCGTTTTGCCGCTGGTCCGGGTCAAAGACCTCAGCGGGGCATCCAATTCTTCAAACTCAGCCGGTGGTCCGGCGGAGGGAGCAGGTTCACCAGTGAAATTCTGTAAGTGTTCGTACTATGGTTTGGCTTTTGTGGCTCTTCTGTGCGCGTCCGTCGCGCTTCCAGCGCGGGCGGCGCAGATCGACACCGATGCGCGTTCGGCCATCCCCCACGATGTTCAGCAGCTCATCGTTGTGGACTACCGCATCATGGAGAACTCCTCCGCGGCCATGGATCTGAAGGCGCGCGTGCTTCCTCCGGAACTGAAGCAGCTGGAAACGGCTCTCAAAACCTCCGGCCTCAATGAGAATCAGGACGTCGAGCAGCTGGCCTTTGCGGCCTATCGCGTCGGATCCGGCGACAACGTCAAGATCGTCGGCATCGCGCAGGGTCAGTTCCAGGTGAACGACATTATCGCCAACTTCACGAAGAAGAAGATCAAGGCCATGGCGATCCGCAACAATCGCCTCTATCCCATGGGCGCCAACGGCATGCTGATCACGTTCCTCAATCCCACCACCATGCTGTTCGGCTCGAGCGACGCCATCAAGCCGGCTCTCGATTGCCGCGACGGCCTTGCTCCCAGCTTCCTCACCAACCAGGACATGCTCACCGCCATGGGTCAGGTGGATTCCGAGCCCATCTGGAGCATTCTCGACCAGAAGGGCACCGAGTACATGATGCATTCTCTCCTCGGTCAGGCGGCGCAGCTGGCCGACTACGAGCAGGTGAAGAAGCGGCTCCTCGATTCCAGCTACACCATGAACTTCACCAACGGCGTCAAATTCAACCTGTATGTGGCTACTTCGGACACCTTTACTGCTGCAACTATGTCGTCGCTGCTGAACGCCGCCGCCATGTACGAAAAAGTCAGTGGCAACGCCATCGAGAAGCAGGCCATCGACAGCACCACCATCGACTCGAATGCCGGAATGCTCAGCGTGAAGTTCGTCGCTTCCAACAACCAGTTCTCCAGCCTTCTGCAATCGCCGCTCTTCCAGAACGTCGTGCGCTAGGGGCTGGTCCGTTCTGCCAATCCAGGGAGCGGCCTCTGCGCTGCTCCCTGGGTCTTTCCTGGCTTCCTCCAGCAACAACTCAAACTGCCTGACGGGCACGGGCCGGCTGAACAGGTAACCCTGATACGTGTGGCATCCGAGGTCGGCCAGCCAGGCGCGCTGTTCTTCCGTTTCCACTCCCTCGGCCAGCAGCGGAAGATTCATCTCCCGGCTCAGCCAGATGATCGCGTGCGCGATCGCTCTGCTGGTCGCATCCCCCAACATGTCCCGCACAAAGCTGCCGTCGATCTTCAGCTGATCCAGGGGCAGACGCTTGAGATAAGCCAGGGACGAGTATCCGGTTCCAAAATCGTCCAGAGAAAACCGCAACCCGCGCGCCCGCAGCGCATTCATGATCGCAATCGTCTCTTCCAGATCCTCCACCAGCAGGCTCTCCGTAATTTCCAGCTCCAGGCTCTTCGGGTTGGCTCCCGTGATCTCCAGCACCGCCAGGACCCGCTCGGCAAAATCCGCCTGCCGGAATTGCCGCGGGCTTACGTTGACGGCAACCGACAGCGCAGCCATCTCCGGTCGCTGCGCCCATCTCGCCAGTTGCCGGCACGCATCCTCCAGCACCTGGTTTCCCAGCGGAACAATCAGCCCTGTTTCCTCCGCCAAAGCAATAAACTCCGCTGGACACAGAATCCCGCGCCGCGGGTGATTCCACCGCAACAGTGCTTCTGCGCCAACCACGCGGCCCCGATCCACCTGAGGCTGATACCACAACGCGAACTCCCGGTTCCGGATCCCCTGACGCAGCTCTCCCTCCAGCGCCGCGCGCGCATTCACGGCCGACTGCAGTTCGGGCGCGAAAAAGCGAATCGCCTCCCTCCCCGCCGCCTTCGCCTGATACATCGCGATATCCGCCTGTTGCAGAATCGCGCTGGAGCTCTCATTGCGATCTCCGAATACCGTGATTCCCATGCTTGCCGTGCTCCGGCATTCGTGGCCCGCCAGCACGTAAGGCTGGGTGATGCTGGAGAGGATTTTCTCCGCCACGCTTCCAGCCCGTGCCGCCGCTTCTTCCGACGTTTTCCCCAGATCCTCCAGAATCACCACAAACTCGTCCCCGCCCACCCGCGCCGCCGTATCCACGGCGCGAATGCAGCCCGTCAGTCGTTCCCCCACTTCTTTCAGCAGAAGATCGCCCACCGCGTGGCCCAGCGTATCGTTCAGGTTTTTGAAATTATCCAGGTCGATGAACAGCAGCGCTCGCTGCCGCCCACTGCGCTTGCTCGCCGTCACCGTCTGCCGCAGCCGCTCCAGCAGCAGCCGCCGGTTGGGCAGTTCGGTCAGCGGATCGTAGAAGGCCAGATGCCGGATCTCGTCCTGCGCTGTTTTTACCTCTGAAATGTCACGCGCGATGGACAGGATGCACGGCGCGCCCTCCAGTTCGATCACCGACGCCGACATCAGCCCCCAGAGCTTCTCTCCGTTCTTCTTTCTGAATCGCGCCTCGAAGTTGCGGCAAACCCCCTGCTGGTGCAGCATCTCCACCAGCGTGTCCCGATCGGCCAGGTTCTCCCAGATGTTCAGCTCGAGCGAGCTGTGTCCAATCACTTCTTCCCGCGCATATCCTGTGGTGTCGAGAAAAGCTTTGTTGCAGTCAACATAGGTTCCGTCGCTCAGGCGGCTCAGATTGATGGCATCCAGCGACATCTGGAACGCGGTGCGGTAGCGCTCTTCGCTCAGCCTGAGCGCCTCTTGCGCTTCCGCCAGCAACGCCTCCGCCTGCTTGCGCGCGTTGATGTCCTGGACCAGGGTGAGAAAGAAAACCGGCTGGCCCTTGTCGTCGTGCTGGATCGAGATCGTCAGCATGACCCAGGTGAGCGACCCGTCTTTGCGAAGGTAGCGTTTTTCGAAACTCACGCTGCTTTGCTCGCCGCTCAGCAGGTGAACCGCCGCCGACTGGCCGCTGTTTCGATCTTCCGGCGGCGTGATCTCCTGAAAGTTGGAGCCCACCAGTTCTTCGGGCGTATACCCCACGATGCCAGCGAAGCTCTGGTTGCACTTCAGGATTCTTCCCTGCAGCGAAGTGTGCAGGATACCCACCGCCGCCTGATCGAAGGATGCGCGATAGCGATCCTCGCCGGCGCGCTGTCCCCGAGCGCCAAGGATCCCCTCGGGTCCCGTTGCATTCGCGCGCGCGGAGACAGCCTCCTCTTCCTCGATTGCGACCGGAATCCCTTCCTCCGCCGGCGTGCGCACCCAGTCCTCTCCACCAGCGGGCCGTTCCTTCCCGCCGCCTCACCGTTGCCGCAGGGTGCCATTCGCATGGATCTCCCCGCAGCGGAGGGCTGACCGATTGTCGGAACTCCCTCACCTCTTCTATCGGCGTTGTTCCCCAGGCCTTGACATCCGCTTCCCGCGCGCTACTTCTTCGCCGGACCCACGCCCGCCAGCGGCGATGGATGCTTCGGCTGGTACAGGTACATCTCCTCGCCGTCCGGCAAACGAAACGCCGTCAGCCGTCCCCATCTCTCTTCGTTCACCGGCCGCGTAAACTCCACGCCCTTCGCCTTCAGCTCCTTCACCGTTGCCTCGAGGTTGTCGCACATCAGGTACAGCTGATGCCGTCCGGGACCGTCGTGCGGGTGCAGAGCCAGCTCCGCCGGTGGGAGCGCGAAGATGAGCCATCCGTGTCCCGCATCCACGGCGGGAAACTGGAGCACATCGCGGAAGAACGCGCGCAGCTTCTCCGGCTCGCGCGAGTAGAGAATCACATGGGCCGCCTGGATCATGGTGAGACCCTCCGACGCCATCATGATCGCAGCCTTTCGCATGACACGAAAGTTTTCTCGCCTGTTGACCGACCGGGCAACCCCTGCTGCCTGGCCCGGTATAATGGAAGCTGCAGAAAGAGCGAACATTCTTTCCACTTTCGATCTGAAGGGAACTCCGCCCCCATGGCGACCACCAACGCCGGCGCCCCGTCTGCGCAAGGCGAAACAGCAACAGCGGCTTCTCCCAAGCCCGTTACCAACGACTTCAGCATCCAGATCGCTACCGTCAACGGCTCCGGTTCGCAGTCGGCGAACAGCGTCCTGCTGCGCAGCATCTTTGCCATGGGCGTCCCGGTCAGCGGCAAGAATCTTTTCCCCTCCAACATTGCCGGCCTGCCCACCTGGTTCACCATCCGCGCCAGCAAAGACGGCTACGTCGCGCGCCGCAAAGAGATCGACATCCTCATCGCGATGAACGCCGAAACGGCGCGCGAGGACATGCTCTCGTTGCGGCCCGGTTCGGCGGCCATCTACGAAGAGAGCGCCAACCTGAAGCAGTACCGCGACGACGTCACCTGCTACCCGGTGCCCTTCGACAAGCTCACCGCCGCGGTTTGCCCCGAGGCCAAGCTACGCAAGCTGGTCAAGAACATGATCTACGTCGGGGTCGCCGCGCAGTTGCTCTCCATTGACATGAAGGCCGTGGAAGACTCGCTGCGCAGGCAGTTTGCGAAGAAGCAAAAGGCCGCCGATCTGAACTGGGCTGCTGTGGAAGCGGGCTATAACTACGCGGCGCAGTCGCTCACCAAGCAGGACCCCTTCGTGCTTGAGCGCATGCGCGCCACCGAGGGCAAAATCATCATCGACGGCAACGCGGCCTGCGCGCTGGGCGCGATGTTCGCTGGCGTCACGGTGGTGACGTGGTATCCCATCACGCCTTCGTCGTCGGTGGTCGAACAGCTCATCGACTATCTGAAGAAATATCGCGTCGAGCAAGATGGTAAAGCCAGCTTCGCGGTGGTGCAGGCGGAAGACGAACTGGCTGCGATCGGCATGGTGCTCGGCGCAGGCTGGGCCGGCGCGCGCGCCATGACCTCGACCTCAGGGCCTGGCATCTCGCTGATGGCCGAATTTGCCGGGCTCGGCTATTTCGCCGAATTGCCTGGCGTCATCTTCGACATCCAGCGCGTCGGCCCTTCCACCGGGCTGCCGACGCGCACCGCTCAGGCGGATCTGCTTTCCATCGCGTTTCTCTCGCATGGCGATACGAAGCACGTGATGCTGCTGCCCGCCAGCGTGAAGGAGTGCTTCGAGTTTGCCGGCGCGGCCTTCGATCTGGCCGAGCAACTGCAGACTCCGGTCTTCGTGCTTTCCGACCTCGATCTCGGCATGAACAACTGGATGTCCGATCCTTTCGAATACCCCGACAAGCCGCTGAATCGCGGCAAGGTGCTCAGCGCCGAAGACCTGAAGAAGCTCGGCGGTTTCGCCCGCTACCAGGACGTCGACGGCGATGCGATCCCGTATCGCACGCTGCCCGGTACCGACGACCCGAGGGCTGCCTACTTTACGCGCGGCAGCGGACACAATGAGAAAGCTCTCTATTCCGAGCGCCCCGAGGACTACCAAAACCTGATGGAGCGGCTGGCGCGCAAGTTTGAAACCGCGCGCACCATGGTTCCCGCGGCCGTGGTCGTGCAAACGGGCAAGTCCAAGGTCGGCGTCATTGCTTTCGGGACTTCGGACTTCGCCGTCACCGAGAGCCGCGATCAGTTAAAGAAGGAATACGGCGTTGACGCGGATTACCTGCGGCTCCGTGCGTTTCCCTTCAGCCGCGAGGTGCGCGACTTCGTCGCTTCCCATGAGCGCATTTACGTCGTCGAGCAGAACCGTGACGCGCAGATGCTGAGCCTGCTGAAGCTCGATCTGCCTGTCGGGCAGACGCCGAAGCTGCGCAGCGTGCGCCACTTCAACGGCCTGCCCATCGACGCGCGCTCGGTCACCGACGAAATCGTATTGCAGGAAGGAATCTGAATGGCAGCCGAGACTGCGATCAGCCGAACCACCCCAAAGTCAACCGCATCGGCCTGCCGGTCGTCGACTACCGCGGCAGCAAGACGACGCTCTGCGCGGGCTGCGGCCACAACGCTATTTCCGAGCGCATCATCGACGCCATGTACGAAATGGGCGTGCAGCCGGAGCATGTGATGAAGCTCTCCGGCATCGGCTGCTCCTCGAAGAGCCCGGCCTATTTCATGTCGCGCTCGCACAGCTTCAACAGTGTGCACGGGCGCATGCCTTCGGTGGCCACCGGCGCGATTCTCGCCAACAAAACGATGCTGAGCATCGGCGTCTCGGGTGATGGCGATTCGGCCTCCATCGGCATCGGCCAGTTCGTCCACCTCATGCGCCGCAATCTGCCGATGATCTACATCATCGAAGACAACGGCGTTTACGGCCTGACCAAGGGTCAGTTTTCGGCGACGGCCGACATCGGCTCGAAGCTGAAAACCGGCGTCGTCAACGATCTGCCGGCGATTGACACTTGCTCGCTCGCGATCCAGCTCGGCGCTACTTTCGTTGGCCGCTCCTTCTCCGGCGACAAGCGGCAGCTGCTCACCATGCTGAAGGCGGCCATCGCTCACAAGGGCACCGTGATGCTCGACGTCATCTCGCCGTGTGTCACCTTCAACGATCATGAAGGTTCCACGCGCAGTTACAAATACATGCAGGATCACGAGGAGCCGGTCAGTGAGGTCGGCTTCGTGCCGGCGTTCGAAGAAATCGATGTCGAGTACGAGGCGGGCACCAGCTTCGACGTCAAGATGCATGATGGCTCTCTGCTGCGCCTGCGCAAGCTGCATGAGGATTACAACCCAACCGAGCGGGCCGTCGCCGTGAAAACCCTCATGGAAGCGCACGAGAAGGGCGAAGTGCTCACCGGCGTCTTCTATATTGATACGCAGAAGCCGGCGTTTACCGATCTGCTGAATCTGGTCGACGATCCGTTGGCCACTCTGCCCCAGGAACGGACCCGGCCTTCGAAGCAGGTCCTCGAAGACGTGATGGCTCGGTTGAAGTAGAGCATCGAGCTGATTTCCAAAACAAAAAGGTGCGCTTTAGAGCGCACCTTTTTTCGTCCGTACCTGCAGCGCCGGCTCAGGCAGCCCTTTCACGGGCTTTCTCTTTACCGACCGCTTCGATCAGCGCTTTGCTGAACGCCGGAATGTCATCCGGTTTGCGGCTGGAGATGAACTGCCCGTCGGCGACCACTTCCATGTCCACCCAATGAGCGCCGGCATTTTTCAGGTCCGTCTTCAGCGAAGGCCACGAGGTGAACGTCTTTCCCCTCACCACGTCGGCCTCCACCAGCGTCCATGGACCATGGCAGATAGCAGCGACCGGCCTTCCTGTCGCCACAAAATCTTTCACGAACTGTACGGCCTTCGGTTCCATGCGCAGATGGTCAGGATTCATCACCCCACCCGGCAGCAGCAGCGCATCGTACTCCTGCGCTTTTGCCTGATCGAGCGTTTTGTCCACTTTCACCGGAGCGCCCCAGTCTTTGGTCTTCCAGCCTTTGATCTCTCCACTCTTCGGGGCGATCACTTCCGTTATGGCTCCGGCACTGTCGAGTGCCTTCCGCGGCTCCGTCAATTCGACCTGCTCGAATCCGTCGGTTGCCAGAATTGCAATTCTCTTGCCACGCAGGCTGTCCGCCATGTGCATCCTCCTCGTTTGTTTGGGGAATCGTTCTTCCTGATAGGACGGCGCGGCGCGAGTCGGCGTTGCCATTTTGCAGAATTGTGACACTCCGCCGCACGAACGCTGGCCCTTGTCGTCCTGAGGGTTGAGCGCGTGAAGCGGAAGGATCGGCGGTTGCTCTTACGAAGGTGCGGGTGGTACCCCCCACCCCCCACCCCCCTTTTCATCGGGTGATTGAATTCATTGGGGTTCGAGGGGGATATCAACTTTGATAACGGGCTAAGTGGCCCGCGGTGAATTAATTGCGACAGGGCCGCGTTTGTAACAGACGCGGCCGGGTTTGTTACAGACTCGGCTGCGTTCGAGCCCGATGATTGAAGCCAAGTCAATACGAGCCGGTCGAGTTTGATGCATTCACGACCGAGAATGACCCCGACACGATCGTGTTTGATTCATTCACGGTCGAGAACGACGCTGACTCGGCCGAATTGAACACAGAGTCGGCCGAGGTCGAGGCGGGGCCTTCGCGATGCTGGCGCGAGGATCGATTGGGCGCGGTTGCGGCCATGCGGAGGCTCCAGACGCAGAAAGGCCTCGCTCAAAAGCGAGGCCTTTTTCTTTTTTCACCTAAGTTCAGAATAGCAGATTGGAGCAATAAAACTGCGCGGGTTGGCAGGGTCAGCGAAACCAATGCGCACGCCAGCGAAAGGAGTTAAGGCGCGGAGTTACGAACGTAAGGATTGACAGTTTTTTGGGAAAGAGTAACGTTACTCGATTTTCGGCCTCGGGAGTCGATCCAGCCCCCAGCGTTTATGCGCTGGCCTGCAGGCGTGTGCCGGAGAGCGCCAGGTATTCGTGGATGAAAGCGATGGAGATGCTGCCTTCGCCGACGCCACTGGCGACGCGTTTGATGGAACCGTGGCGGACGTCGCCGGCGCAGAAGATGCCGGGCACGCTGGTTTCAAGCGCGAAGGGCTCGCGGTCGAGAGTCCAGGCGGTGAGATCGCGGCCGGTACGGATGAAACCATTGGCGTCGCGCTCGATTTCCGGAGGCAGCCATTCGGTTTGGGCAACGGCCCCAATCATGATGAAGAGGGCGGTCGCGTCGACGATCTGAGTGGATGCAGCGCCCTCCGGCGGACGTTGGATCGTCGTGATCTGTTCGAGACAGTCGTTGCCGTGAGCGCGGGTGACCTGGGTCCAGGGTTCGACGCGGATGTTGGCCTTCTCCTGAATCTGCTGGATGAGGTACTGGGACATGCTTTGGGCGAGGCCGGAGCCGCGGACGAGCATGATGACTTCGCTGGCGTAGGCGGAGTAGAAAATGGCGGCCTGGCCGGCGGAGTTGCCGCCTCCAACGAGAAAGATGCGATGGCCGGTGACGGAGGTGCCGTCGAAGCTGGATGCGCCGTAGTGAATGCCGCGGCCGAGGAACCGGTCGTGGCCTTCGAATGCGAGACGATGCCAGGAGACGCCGGTGGCCAGAAGGAGGACGCGCGCACAGATGCGGTCACCGCCGTCGAGTGTGACGCAAAGGCCGCTGTCGAGCGGGCCAATTTTTTCGACGTCGCGCTTGACAAGGATCTCGACGCCGAAGTGGCTGGCTTGCTTGAGGGCGCGCTCGGTGAGTTCGTCCCCGGAGATGCCGGCGGGAAAGCCGAGGTAATTTTCGATGCGCGAGGAGGTGCCGGCCTGGCCGCCGGCGGCGAAACGTTCGACGACCAGGACCTTGAGGCCTTCGGAAGCGCCGTAAACGGCGGCGGCCATGCCGGTAGGACCAGCGCCCGCGATGAGGAGATCGTATTGACTGTGTTTGGGGACGGTCTGGAAGCCGAGAGCTTCGGCGACGCGGCGGACGGTGGGATTTTCCAGCGGAGATCCATCGACCGCGACGGTGATCGCGGACTCCGGACCGGATTCAGGGTGCGTGGGACTCCAATCGTAGGGGATGCGGTTGGCGGAAAGGAAGGAGCGGATGGTGCGGCAGCCGGTGTCGAAGGTGGGGCCGGAGATTTCAACGCGGGAGGACGGCGTTTCGCGAACGATCTGCTGCGCGACACCGGTCCTGCTGGACATGGTTTGGAAGATGAGTTCCGCGGCGGAAGGGCTGTGGCGAACCAGCTCCTGCAGCTGCTGGGGCTCAAAACGAGCGGCGCGGCAGCGTGTGAGGGCGCGGAGGGAAACGGTGTGGCCGGTACCGAGAAAGACGGGAATCTCGCCGGAAAAATCGCCGGCGGCGGAGTGGCGCAACTCATGGCTCTGACCGAGGAAGTCTTTGAGCACGACGAGCTCGCCTTCGAGGATGACGAAGAAGCGAGGCTCTTCGCCTTCGCGGAGGAGCCAGTCGCCGGGCTCGATGGAAATGTCCGCCGCCAGTCGCGCGAGTCTTTGCCGCTCCGGCTCTTCTACACCGGCAAAGACGGGGATTTTTTTCAGGTCTTCGGAAGTGATCATGGCGCCTGCGTCAGAATACCGAAAATGGAACGGGACGAGCCATGCGCCTCATCGCGAGGGCGCGGAACCCATGGTCCAGGATGGTGGTGGGAGGGGCTGGTCTTATCTTTTCGGAGCTTCAGCGAATTGGCGCTGATAGAGCTCGGTGTAGATCCCGGGCTCGGTCAATAAAGCGGCGTGTTTGCCGCGCTGCACTATGCGGCCGTTCTGCACGACAAGAATTTCGTCTGCCTTGAGGATGGTGGAGAGCCGATGGGCGATGACGATGGAGGTGCGGCCGGCCAGGGCGGTTTCGAGCGCGCGCTGGATGGCGGCTTCGGATTCGGAATCGAGATGGGCGGTGGCCTCGTCGAGAATGACAATGTCCGGCGCCTTGAGGAGCAGACGGGCGATAGCAAGGCGCTGCTTCTCGCCGCCGGAGAAGCGGTAGCCGCGCTCGCCGACCATGGTTTCGAGTTGGTCGGGGAGACTCTCTACGAGATTCAGAATCTGCGCGTCGCGAAGAGCGGAGCGGATCTGGTCGTCGGTGGCATCGGGCCGGGCATAGAGCAGGTTAGCGCGGATGGTGTCGTGGAAGAGATGGGCATCCTGAGTGACGACGCCGATACGCTGGTTGATCGAGTCGAGTTGCAGGTCGCGGACATCGATGCCGCTGATGCGGACGACGCCACTTTGCGCGTCGTAGAGGCGCGGGACGAGGTGGGTGATGGTGGTCTTGCCGGCGCCGGAGGGTCCGACCAGCGCGACCAGCTGGCCGGGAGCAATGTGGAAACTGATGTCGTGGAGGACGGCTTTCTGCGGGCGATTGTCGGGAACCGCGATGGATTCGAGCGACGCGAGAGAGACTTCGGCGGCCGAGGGATAGCGGAAGGCGACGCGGTCGAACTCGATGGAGGCGGGACCGGGCGGGATGGGGACGGCCTGGGGGCTTTCCCGGATCATGGGGGGAAGATCGAGGACTTCGAAGACTCGCTCGAAGGAGACCAGCGCGGTCATGATGCTGACCTGGACGTTGGAAAGGCCGACGAGCGGGGCGTAGAGGCGGCCAAGATAGGCGGTGAGCGCGACGACGGTGCCTACGTCGAGAACGTGATGGACGGCAAGGACGCCTCCCCATCCATAGGCCAGCGCAGAGGCGGCGGTGGCGACGACGGCCAGCGCGGTGAAGAAGAGGCGGCTGTAGATGGCCAGCCGGATGCTGATGTCGGAAACACGTCCGGCTTTCTCGCGGAAGATGCGCGCGTCTTCTCCTGGCCGCCCGAAGAGTTTCGATAACAGAGCGCCGGCGACGTTGAAGCGCTCGACCATGAGGTTGTTCATTTTGCCGGCAAGGTCATAGGTTTCGCGGGTGATGGCCTGAACTTTGCGGCCCCAGAAGCGCGCGGGGAGAACAAAGATAGGCAGCAGCACGAGGGCGCCCAGGGTGATGCGCCAGGAGAGGAAGAACATCGCGCCCAGAATCAAAAGAACGGTGATGAGATTGCCGACGACGTTGGAGAGGATGTCAGTGAACGCGGTGCGCGCGCCCTGCACATCGGTATTGAGACGGCTTACGAGAGCTCCGGTCTGGGTGCGGGTGAAGAACGCCAGGGGCATGCGCTGGATGTGCTCAAAGAGGCGATTGCGGAGGGAGAGAACGATCTCGGCGCCGATTTTGGAGGATAGGAAAGTCTGCGCGATGCCGAGCGCGCCGTCAAAGAGGCCGAGGCAGCCGATGATGACAGCGAAATGGATGATGAGAGGCGCATTGCCCTTGAGGATGCCGTTGTTGATGATCTGGCGGAAGAGCAGGGGATTGACGATGGTGATGGACGCGTCAACGATAACAACAAGCAGAAACACGGCGAGCAGGCGGGCATAGGGCAGGGCGAAGGAGAGCATGCGCTTGGCTGTGCCCGGCTTTACTTTTTGCTTGAGAACCGAGGGGTCCTGGCCCAGGGTTCGCCAGGCGCTGATCATGCCTCCCATCGAGGGGGCCCTCCGATGCGTGGGAACGTGCGGTGCGGCAGGATTAGTGTAGCGAGTTGCGGGCGCGGAGATGGCGCGTTGGTTGCTTTACCTGGCAGTTCGGAGGCGATCCGAATTTTGCCAATTCTCCGGACTGTAACAATGACGGTCCCCATTTCATGTACATTGCGACGGGGAACGCGTCGGCCCCCAAAAACATCGGTGGAGGAGTGTCATGTCGAGTCGGAAAGTGGCCGCCCTGGTTGCGGTCTCAGTGTTCGTCAGCCTGACTGCGTGTAATTCGTCGAACAACAATACGGTGGCCTTGTCCGGGGCGGGCAGCACCTTTGTGAATCCAGCCATGTCTCGCTGGACCGCCGACTTCTCCCAGGCACATGCCAACATTCACATTAACTACCAGTCGATTGGTTCGGGCGGGGGCATCCAGCAGGTCAAGGCCGGGACGGTTGACTTCGGCGCATCCGACGTCGCGCTGAACGACCAGCAACTGGCGGGAATGGTGTCTGTTGTGCAGATTCCGGAGAGCGCGGGACCGGTCTGCATCACCTACAATCTGCCTGGCCTGACGCAGCCGCTCCATCTGACTGCGGATGAGGTTGCGGGGATTTTCCTGGGGAAGATCAAGACGTGGAAGGATCCGCAGCTGGCGAAAGATAATCCTGGCATGAAGCTGCCCTCCTCACCGGTCGTGGTCTCGCACCGCTCCGACGGCAGCGGCACCACCGGCATCTTCACCGAGTATCTGTCGGCAGTGAGCCCGGAGTGGAGCCAGAAGGTGGGTTCGGGGACGGCGGTGAGCTGGCCGGTGGGCATTGGGGGCAAGGGCAACGAAGGGGTGACCGGCAATGTGCGCAACACGCCGGGGGCGATCGGCTACGTGGAGCTGGCTTACGCGCAGCAGAACCATCTGCCAACGGCGGGTATTGAAAACCAGGGTGGACAGTACGTGCAGCCCTCGCCGGCCGGCACGACGGCGGACATCGCTGCTTTCTCCGCGCAGCTGGCGCAGGACCCGCGCAAGCCTATCGTGAATCCGCCGGCCAGCGCGCCGGACGCCTACCCGATCTCGGGCCTGACCTTCCTGATTATTCCAAAAGATGGGCCGGACAAGGCGAAGCGGACCGCGCTGAAGCAGTTCGTGCAATACATCATCACGGATGGGCAGGCGGCTGCCGAAACGCTGAACTACGCTCCGTTGCCGGACAGCGTGAAGCAGTACGACCAGCAGCAGCTCCAGCTGCTCACGGCCGCGGGACAACCGATCAGCTAGAGAGAAGTTGGTTCAGGGGCGCAGGATTGCTCCGGTGCGCCCCTGCGCGTCCCTCAGAAACGGTACGCGAACCCCAGGGAGAGGAGCGGGAAGAACCGCGCATCCTTCGCATCGTTATTCAGCTTCAGGACCTGAGCGGCGAGGTTGGACTGAATCATGGAATTGGTGGCCACGTTGCTGCAGTAGGGCGTGCCCTCATAGGTGTAGCAGGCGGTTCCGGCCAGGTTGACGGCAACTTTGGGATCGCCGATGTATGCCGCGCCGAGTTCCACAGGAACGCTGAAGTGGCGGCCGCTGCGGGGAACCAGGTTGCCCCAGCCGACGGTGAGCTTCGGCGCGGCCTTATTCATGGTCACGCCGCCAGTGCCCGTCACCGGATCCGTGGTGCTGCTGGTGTACGTGGTGCCGTTGAGGGTGAAGGTTTGGCCGCCCGGCACGCTGGCATTGCCGGTGATCTGGTTGCCGTTGTACAAGAGCGCTCCGGGGCTGACGTGGAAGCCTTTGGCCCACGGAAACCAGTCGACGCTGGCTTCAGCGGAGCGGAAGCGCAGCGCAGCGTTGTAGCTGATGCCGTCGCTGGTGAGGGTGTCGCTGTAGTTCATGAAGTTGCCGCCGCCGCGGATATTCACGTGGTAGGAAAGGGGCGTGGCCACTTCGATGCCGGCTCCCAGCAGACCGGCTTTGACGCCGATGCCGACGCCGGAAAATGCTCCGCGCGAGGCGGACGGCGGCATGGTGGTGGCAGCGTACGCGGCGGGCGGGGCCGAACCGCCGGAGGACAGGAATTCCGGTGCGACGAGAGAAGAACTGCTCTGCTGGGCGAACCCGGCAGGCGTGGCCAGAGACAGAACAAGAACAGCCAGAGCAAGGCGGTGCATGGGGGAGACTCCTCTGAAAAATCAGATGCTCGTTCAGCGCACAACCAACGGACAACACGAGCGGGTGCGATTCATACCCCTTTCGATGGGGGAGGCCGAAGGATCCGGGCCAATCGGTATGGCAGTTTTAGCCTGCAACCTTCGTAACGAGTTGGTAATCAGCGTAGGTCACTTCGGAGCCGCCAGCAATGACCCGCTGGTGGTATCGTGGGCGACCGTTGGTACAAGGTGATCGCGGAGGCGGCCCGCCATAAGTGCCATTGTTTTCAGTCTGTTTTCGACCCGCGGGGGCAGGTTCTCCTCTCCGAGCGCCAGCTGCGACTCCAGCAGGATGCCGGTGATCGCGTTCTTCAGTTCGGCGTCCACCGCGGCCCTCGCGGCGGTGACGGCCAGAGCGTGTTCGCGTTCGCGGCGGGCCAGCGCGGCCCGAATTTCTCGTTCGAGGCGGGCGCTTCCCGCCAGCGCGAAATTGATCTGCAGAGGAATGGCGACCCCGGCGTTTTTCCAGATCAGGTCGGCGCCCTCCGCGTCGGTTTCGGCCAGAGTTTGATCGAGAACCACGATGGAGTAGCCTCGCCGGGCGAGCAGGCGTACGGCGGTGGCCCGGCTCGCGGCGATCTCTACGGTAAGCTTCAGCTGCGCGGCCACGGAGGCGGCGGTGGTTTCGATTTCCTCCATCGCGGTCACGATGAGGACCGCCGGCGGCGTGGGCAAGGCCAGGTTTTGACTGCCATTCTCCTGCGCGCTCATGGGGTCGCCCCGTATTCTTTCAGCTTGCGATACAGCGTCGTCTTGCCGATGTTGAGCAGGCGCGCCGCCAGCAGCTTGTCGCCGTTGACCTGTTCGAGGGTGGTCAGGATGGCGCGCTTCTCCAACTCGGCCAGCGTCACCACGGAGGGCTCCGTGGTCACGATCTCCTCCGTGGGCGCGCGGCGGCTCACGGTAGCCTGCATCCACGCGTCGCGGATGCTGGTGCTCATCTCACCCATCTCGATCACCTCTCCCGAGGAAAGATTGCAGGCGCGGTCGATGGCGTTCGACAGCTCGCGGACATTGCCCGGCCAGGAGTATTCGACCAGGAACGACAGGGTCTCCGCGCTGAGCCGGAAGGGTCGCCGCATCTCCAGGCTGTTGCGCTCGAGAAAGTGCGCCGCGAGCAGAGGAATATCTTCTTTGCGCTCGCGCAGCGGCGGCAGAGTCAGCTTGACCACGTTCAGCCGGTAGTAGAGATCGCGCCGGAAGCGGCCCTGCTCGGCCATGGCGGGCAAATCCTGGTGCGTCGCAGCCAAAATGCGCGCGCGGATGGGAACCGCGTGGTTGCCGCCCAGCGGCCGCACTTCTTTTTCCTGCAGCGCCCGCAGCAGCTTGGCCTGCAGATCGAGTGGCAGCTCGGCGACCTCGTCGAGAAAGACGGTGCCGCTGCCGGCCGCCACCATCAGGCCGTCGTTGGGCCGATGCGCGCCGGTGAACGCGCCCTTCACGTGCCCGAACAGCTCGCTCTCGATCAGCGTGGGCGCCAGCGACCCGCAGTCCACGGGAACGAACGGCTTGCCCGCCCCGGGACCGTTGGCGTGAATGGCTCGGGCGACCAGTTCCTTGCCGGTTCCGCTCTCGCCGAGGATCAGCACCGGATGCACGGTCTGCGCCACGCGGGCCAGAATCCGGTAGAGCTTCTCCATCTCCGGGCTCTCGCCGAGAATATTGCCGACGCCGTGGCCCGAGCGCAGCCGCTCGCGCAATCCCCGGCTCGCCGCGTCGAGCGTGTGCCGCTCGGCCAGGCGCCGCAGCACCGTGCTGAGCTCCTCGCCCGAAAAAGGCTTGATCAGATAATCGCTGGCCCCGAAGCGCAGCGCTTCCAGCGCCAGCTGGACGGTCGACGCCGAGGTCATCCAGACCACGGCCACATCGGGACGCATCTGGCGCAGCTCATCCAGCAGCTCAAATCCCGCGCCGGTGGCAATGGCCTCATCCACCAGCAGAATGTCGACGCCTTTGGCCAGCAGCAGCGAGCGAGCGCGGCTGGAAAGCTCGGTTTCGTGGGCGACCATTCCCTGGTTCGCCGCAATCTCGCAGCATGCGCGGCGAATCGCCTCGTCATTGTCTGCGACGAGAACATGCAAAGGGGCCGATTCCGTTCGAAGTGGAGGAGGCATCAGGTGGTCCGAAGGCTGGTTCAATCCTGTGGTCCATCGTCGCATCATTCGCCCTCCTTCGTGACATCCACAGGGGGTACCGAAGGTAAGTTCGGGGTTACGTTTGTAAGTGGCAGCTCGATCTCAAAACGTCCGCCGCCTGACGGTGGAACCACGGCGCGCACGGTACCGCCCGCTGTCTCAACCAGTTGGCGCACAATGCTCAATCCCAGCCCGTGATGTTGCGACTCCGGCCACGAACGTCCTCCCTGGCGGGTGGTGAAGCCGGTTTCGAAGACGCGCTCCAGGAATTCCGTCGGAATGCCGGGCCCATCGTCTTCGACGGTGAGCAGCACGGTGTGCGGCAGGGTGGCGGAGGGGTGAGGCGCATCGTCCCACAGATACTGCGCCGACTCTTCTCCGGGCGTCTCGCCGTCGAGGGTCCACAGGAAACTCGCTCCGCCTCCGCGTTGGGTCGTGATGCGGACGCGTCCGCCGGTGGGCCGGGCGTCGGCGGCGTTGCGCACCAGGTTGACCAGGATCCTCGATAAGCTCTCTTCGGAGAGGCGCAGCTCACCGCGACAGGGGAGACACGCGATCTGCAGCTCCGTCACCGGCCCTGCGACCGCCGACAACAGACTGCCCATCTGGTGGACGGCTTCCGAAAGATCGGTGACCGGCGTTTCCACCATCGGCGTTCCCTTTGCCTGCACCGCCGTGGCTGGCGCCGGGTTCGCTTGCGCGGTGGTACGGGCCAGGCCGGCAATGCGCTCGACCAAACTCGACGAGGCGGTTGTGATGGACCGGATCTCCGCGGCGAAATGGCCGTGCTGCGGCGCCAGAACCCCGGGCTCGCTCATCAGCTCGGCGCAGAGTCCCAGCGCGGTGACCAGATTGCGCCCATCGTGGGCGATCCCTGCCAACGCCAGGGCGTCACCGCCCTGTTCGCGGAGCGTGGGCGTATTGCCCAGGCGCGGGAGGGGGAAAGGTGGCAGCGTTGCGGCTGGGACCGGGATGGCGGCGAGCGACGGTTGAACGGTCGGTTCCATGGAAGGCCTCCTTCTTTTATGTGGGAGGCCGCGGCGCTCTGGAGGTCGTCGCGGCTCCCTTGTCGCTGGTTGACGACTTGTCCCCATAAGGGCACGCGAGGGACCAAAGTGGACCAAACCGGCAAGCGCATGAAAACGTGGGGGCTGGTCGCAAACAGGCGGTCGGTCCAAAAAGAAAATGCGCAGCGCGTCGTCCCGAATTGAAACTCGGCTTCGCTCGCCAACCCTCCCAACCGCTCTGCTTTCAGCCTCTTCCTCTCACTTTTCCGTTTCAGAACCGCTCTCGGGCGTTTTCCCGTTTGGAAACCGTACAATGAGCCGATGCCCGCTTCGTTTTTCCGCAGTCAGGGTCGCGCGCCTGCCCAAATGCGCCCCGTCCGTCTCACGCCCGGCTACGTCCAGGTCCCCGAGGGCTCCATCCTGATCGAAGTCGGCCACACCCGCGTGCTCTGCAACGTCTCGGTGGAGCAGGGCGTGCCCGCGTGGATGCGCAACAGCGGCCGCGGCTGGGTGACGGCCGAATACGGCATGCTGCCGCGCGCGACGCTTACGCGCACGCCGCGGGAAGCCGAGCGGGGCAAGATCGGCGGGCGCACGCACGAGATTCAGCGCCTGATCGGGCGCTCTCTGCGCGCGGTCGTCGACATGAAAGCTCTGGGCGAGCGCACCGTGATCCTCGATTGCGATGTTCTGCAGGCGGACGGCGGCACGCGCACCGCGGCCATCACCGGAGCCTGCGCGGCGCTGGCGATTGCTTTCAATCGCATGATTGCCACGGGCGCGCTCAAGACGTCGCCGCTCCGGCAGCTCGTCGCGGCGGCCAGCGTCGGCATCGTCGAAGGCGTGGTGCTGCTCGATCTGGCCTACGAAGAAGATTCCCAGGCCGAAGTCGATATGAATCTGGTCATGACCGAAGACGGCAACTTCGTCGAGGTGCAGGCAACTGCGGAGCGCAATCCTTTTCCGCGCACGCGGCTGTTCGAAATGATGGGGTACGCGGAGGAGGGGATCCGCCAGCTGCATGAACTGCAGCGGGCCGCGATCGAAGCAGCGGGGAAGGCGTAGCGCCCACGCATCTCGAGCCACACGTGCAGCCGTCGCTGCTTCGCCCGATGTAGATTAGTCGTGTCCTGATCTTCGCCGGAAAGAGACGTGGGCCCGCCGATGTCCAGCCCTAAAAAAGCAGCGCCCATGATCACACTGCTGGTCATCGCAGTGCTGATCAACTATGTCGATCGCGGCAACCTGGCGCTGGCGGCTCCGCTGCTGAGCAAGGAATGGGGCATGTCGGCCTCGCAGCTGGGCATTCTGCTCTCGGCGTTTTTCTGGACCTACGTGCTGCTGCAGGTTCCGATGGGCTGGCTGGTGGATCGGTTCAGCGCCAGCGCGCTGCTCGCGGTGGGGTTCCTTGCATGGTCCGGCGCGACCATTTTCACGGGACTGGCGCGGGGTTTCGCGGCTCTGCTGGCGATGCGTCTGCTCCTTGGAGTGGGCGAAGCCGTCATCTTTCCCGCCAGCTCGAAAATCTTCAGCGAGAATCTCGAGGAGAAGGATCGCGGCCTCGCGAACGGGCTGCTGGTGGCGGCGATCCGCTGGGGCACCGCGGTGGGCGCGTTCGGCGGCGGCCTGCTGATGGCCCATTTTGGGTGGCGCAGGACTTTTCTCGCCATCGGCCTGCTGGGTTTGCTGTGGCTGCCGGCTTGGCAGCGGTGGAAGCCCGAGCGCGTGATTCACGATCCGCAACTGCCGGCGTATGAACCGCCGAGTTTCGCGAGCATTTTGCGGCTGCGTCCGTTCTGGGGCGCGTCCATCGGCCATCTCGGCGAGAATTACCTGCTCTACCTGTTGATGAGCTGGCTGCCGTTCTATCTGGTGCACGAGCGGCATCTTTCGGCGACGGCGATGGCGTGGACGGCGGGGATGATTTACGCCATCGATTCGCTGGCGTCCATCGTGACCGGGCGCATTGCGGATCTGCGGATCCGCCGGGGCGCGAGCGCGTGCGCGGCGCGGAAGTGGCCGATGGTCGCGGGTCTTCTCATTGCTGTGGTCTCGCTGCTGGGCTGCGCGACGGCAGGGCCCAGGACCTGGCTGCTGTTCCTCATCGGCGCGGCGATTGGGTGTGGAAGCTCCTGCTCGGGCGTGTATGCGGTGCCGCAGACCCTCGCCGGACCGCGGCTGGCCGGACGCTGGGTGGGCCTGCAGAACTGCGTGGCGAACTTCGCGGGGATTGTGGCGCCAGTGCTGACCGGTTTCCTGGTCCAGCGGACCGGGCACTTCGGCGCGGCGCTGACGGTGGCGGCCGCATTTGCCGCGTTGGGAGCGCTGGGATGGGTCTTCGGCGTGCGCTCGTCGGATGAGCCGGATCCGATGCGCGACGTGGCGCTGGCGGAAGCGATTTGAGAGCCAGGGAGCTGGGAGCTGGGAGCCGGGACTCACCACGGAGAGCACAGAGAACACCGAGAGCCGGAAAACTCCACGAATCCTTTTCTCTGTGCTCTCTGTGTACTCTGTGGTGATTGCCGGCTACCCGCTAAGGGCTACCGGCTCCGGACTACGGGACACTGGCTGATTTTCATCCCCACGTTACTTTAGCCATGTGTCCTTCGTTTTCCTGGGCGCGTAAAATCGACTTGGTGCCCGCCTTTTTTAGATCAACATCTCAAGCGCAGGAGAAAAACGCATGTCGACGGAATCAATGACCCCCGGCAAACTGGCCGGACTGAAAGCTGTCTCGGAAAAGCGCGGCGTGATCGCTGCCGCCGCCATGGACCAGCGCGGATCGCTCAAGAAGTCCCTGGCAAAAGAAAAGGGAGTCGCCGAAGTCCCCGACTCCGCCCTCATCGAGTTCAAGGAACTGGTCACCGAGGTTCTGACCAAACACGCCTCCGCCATCCTGCTCGATCCCGAGTACGGCCTGCCCGCGGCGAAGCGGCGCAACGGCAAGGGTCTGCTGCTGGCGTATGAGAAAACCGGCTACGACGCTGCGCTGCCCGGCCGTCTTCCCGACCTGCTCGATCTGTGGAGCGTCCGCCGTCTGAAAGAAGCCGGCGCTGACTGCATCAAGGTCCTCCTCTACTACACGCCCTACGAAAAATCGCAGATCAACGACCACAAGCATGCCTGGACCGAGCGCATCGGCGACGAATGCATCGCCCACGACATCCCCTTCTTCCTCGAGCTGGTCGGCTACGCGGTCCACGGCGAAGACGAGAAGAGCATCGCCTATGCCAAGCGCAAGCCCGACATCGTCACCGGCTCCATGGAGGAGTTCGGCAAGGAGCGCTACGGTGTCGACGTGCTGAAGGTCGAGGTGCCCGTGCAGATGGAGTTCGTGGCCGGCACGCGCTCTTTCAAGGGCGAGCAGGCCTACACGCGCAAGGAAGCCCTGGAGCATTTCCGCCTCGCCGCCTCCTCCACCCACAAGCCGTTCATCTTTCTCTCTGCCGGAGTTTCGAACCCGGTCTTCATCGAGACGCTCGAGCTGGCGAATGAATCGGGCGTCAGTTATAACGGCGTTCTCTGCGGACGCGCCACCTGGAAAGACGGCATCGCCATCTACGCCAAACAGGGCGCGAAAGCCTTCGAGGCATGGCTGAACACCACCGGCGTCGAGAACATCGAGAACGTCAACAAGGCGCTCAAAGGTGCGCACTCCTGGCACGATAAGGTCCACGCGCCCGCGCTGGTATAAGCAGTTTCTTCAGGAAGAAGCAAAAAGAAACGCCGGAGCCCGAAGCTCCGGCGTTTCAGTTGTGTCCAGGCACGAGTCGACTGATGTGCCCCTCTGGCTACCACGGTGCCCGCTAGTTTGCGACCGCGTTAGTAAACGGAATTGCAAACATCTGTCCAACGAAGTGCACGCCGGAACTGGTTTCGGTCCCGCACGTGGTGACGATGGAGTTGTTGTTCCCGTCGAGCGGGAGAGTCACAATACCAATCATGTTGGCGTGGCCGAGAGTGTTGTCGCGACCACTGTAGATCATGGTGTAGTCGTCGGGAACGATGGTGGAACCGCCAAGACCGTCACCGCCATTGATGTTCCAGTCGCAGGTCGCGCCGAAGTCGTTCTGCTCCCCGGTTTCGTAGGTGGGCGCCCAGACGATGTAGGTTCCCGGCGGCATGTAGTAGAGGCCATCCACCGATCCGCTGGTGCCGACGGAGTTGAGCTGGTTGTAATGGACGGTGCTGTCGCCGGCAGGTCCCGCTGGCCCAGCCGGACCCTGTGGACCAATCGGACCAATGAATCCCGCCGATCCCTGCGGACCTACCGGTCCCAAAGCTCCCGCTGGTCCTGCTGGACCCATGAGTCCCATGAGTCCCATTGGGCCGACGGGACCCTGCACGCCCTGCACACCCTGAATGCCCTGCGGCCCCTGGCTTTGGAGGACCAGATCCAGCATGGGCGCATCGCCCACCGCATAGCCAAGGATGTTGGAAACGGTGTCGAACTGCACGTTGGTCCCGATCGTTGCCCCGCTCAAAATGAATCCGTTGTTGACCACGCCGTTGTACCAGCTCTGCACGATGGGCGTGACGTCGACGGAAATGAACGCGCCATTCACGAGCTGTGCCGTCGTCACCGCGATGTTGGTGGTGGTGCCCGCCACGCACGAAGGCACATGGGTTCCGGTGATGGTGGTGGCCGACCAGGCCGCCCCCGCCTCGCACAACGCCACCGTGCCAGGACCACCGTTGCTCTCCAGATACAGAACCAGCGTGGCTTTCTGAATCTGCGCCGGCGTCAGCGTGGGAAAGACTCCCATGTTGAACTGGATGTATCCGTTATAGCCATGGTTTCCGGTTCCCGTCATGGCGTACGTGACCTGAATGCCCGAACCGCCGCGATTCCCGAGAGCATTGCCGATCTGCACGTCGGCAATTTGCGATGGCACTGCCTGTCCCCAGGCGGAAAGCCCCGCGCCCAACATCAACATCACCATCCCGCAAAAACGCTTCATCATCGTTCTTCTTCCAGAAGAGATTTAGTAGCAAGCCGTAAGAGCTGAATCCGACATCCGCATCGCAAAACCCGCCGTCCCGGCGGGAGATCGCGCAGCCCCATCCGGCTCTGGGGTGCGCCGGAGGCGTGCTATTCTGGCTGTCCGTACCCGCGATCTCCCCAACCCCGGATACAGTGCAGTCGAGGGCGCTCAACCGTCTTCAGGCGCTCACTCAAGATTTCTCAATTCTTCGCAATGAGAGCCCTATGGCTCCTGGGATCAACAGGCTCTACGAGTTCGGCCCCTTTCAGGTGGACCAGCAGAAGCTGCAACTCTGGCGCCACGGCAGCATCGTTCCGCTGCCCGCGAAGGCGGCTGAAATCCTGTTGGTCCTGTTGGCGCGTAGCGGGGAGACGGTCACAAAAGAAGAGCTGATGCAGGCGGTGTGGCCGGATTCCTACGTGGAGGAATCGAATCTCACCCAGAACATCTTTCTGCTGCGCAAAGCCCTGGGAGAAACCGCGCAGGACGGCGGCACCATCATCACCATCCCCGGCAAGGGCTATCGCCTGGTCGCAGAGGTGCGCGTGGTCGGCGGTGGCGAAGCTGGGCCGGCTGCGGAAGAAGTGCCAGCGCCTCCGGAACCCGTCGCCATCGCTGCTGCGGAAAGACCGGCAGCGGGCAGACTGCGCTGGTGGTGGCTGCTGGCGCCGGGCCTGGTGGTGATCGCGCTGGTGGCCGGGTTGGTTTGGCATCGGCAAGAACAGGCTCGTCGGCGGGCCGTTCCGGAGCGCGTGATGCTGGCGGTTCTCCCCTTCGAAAACTTAACCGGCGATCCTGGCCAGGAATACTTCAGCGATGGCATGACTGAAGAGATGATCGCGCAGCTGGGCGAACTCGATCCGCAGCATCTGGGGGTGATCGCGCGCACCTCGGTGATGCACTACAAGAACGGCAAACCATCGCTGGAGCAGATCGGCAGGGAACTGGGCGTGCAGTATGTGCTGGAGGGCAGCGTGCGGCGGGACGCGGACCAGGTGCGGATCACGGCGCAGCTGATCCAGATGAAAGACCAGAGCCACCTGTGGTCGCGGCGCTACGATCGTGAATTGAAAAGCACGCTGGCGCTGCAAAGCGAGATCGCGCAGCAGATTGCCGGGGAAATTCAGCTGGCTCTGGGTCGCGACAGATTCGCCCTGGCAACGGAGGCGCCGCGGCGCGCGTCAACTTCGTACGAGGCTTACGATCTGTACTTGCGGGGGCGCTATTTCTGGAACAAGAGGACGGCGGACGGCTTTGAACAGGCGATCCATTATTTTCAGCAGGCGATCGCGAAGGATCCGGGATATGCGCAGGCATACGCGGGTTTGGCGGATTGCTATGTGCTGATGGCAGCCTACTCCGGCGTCCCGCCTGCGGAGTTTGTACAGCAAGCCCGGGCCGCAGCGCAGAAGGCTCTGCAACTGGATGAAGGAATCGCCGAGGCGCACACTTCTCTGGCCTTAATTACGGAGAATTACGATTGGGACTGGCCGCTGGCCGAGAAGGAATACCGCCGGGCGATCGAGTTGAATCCCAACTACGCGACGGCTTACCAGTGGTATGCGGAATATCTGACGTGGTTAGGCCGCTTCGATGAGGCCGCGCGTGAAAGCGAGCGCGCCCGCGAGCTCGATCCGCTGTCGCTGATCATTGCGGCGGACAACGGGATGATCTTTTACTATTCGCGCCAGTACGATCGCTCCATCACCAAGCTGGACGCTGTGCTGGAGATGGACCCGAACTTCTCCCGCGGCCACATGGTGCGGTATGCCTACGTTGAGAAGGGTCAGTTCGCCGAGGCTCTGGCGGACGTAGAAAAATGCAGGACGCAGTTTGGCATCGTCGCGTACTGGTCGTCGATGGCTTACACTTTGGGCCGCGCCGGGCGCGCCGCGGAGGCACAGCACGCGCTGGGCGAATTAGAGGGGCTGAATCGGACGCAACCGGTGAGCCCCGACGCTTTCTCCTGGGCCTATGCGGGCATGGGCGACAAAGACAAGGCGCTCTTTTGGCTGAACCGAGCCTACGCTCAGCGATCGAACGCCATGACGGTGCTTAAGGTTGAACCCGCCTATGATTTTCTCCGCGGCGATCCGCGATTCCAGGATCTGATCCACAGGGTGGGTTTGGACTAAGCAGAGAGCCAGGGTCTCAACATTTCTTCGGCAGGGAACATCACTGAGGTCACCTTGGTTGCAATTTGCATTGCAACTCTCCCCGTCCTTCTCGATAAAATGGAATTCCCCCGTGACTGCAGAATTCCTTGGCACCGATTGTGTCGGACGCATCATCGACGGAAGATTCACTCTTCTCCGGTGGCTGGGCGGAACTGACCAGAGCAGCGTCTTCTTCACCGAACTCGACGCCGATCCCGGCAGGACAGCCGCCATCAAACTCATTCCGGCCGCCGGCGATGCGGAAGCCCGCATCGCACAATGGACCGCGGCCACCGCCCTGTGGCATCCGCACCTGATGCGAATCTTTGACGCCGGATCGTGTCAGGTCGACGGCGTCGATCTGCTCTATGTCGTCAGCGAATACGCCGAAGAGGTTCTCTCCGAAATTCTTCGCGAGCGTCCTCTCACCCTCGGCGAAACCAGGGAAATGCTCAGCCCGGTTCTGGATGCGCTCACCTGGCTCAACGAGCGCGATCTCCTCCATGGTCATCTCAAGCCGTCGAACATTATGGTGGTCGATGGGAAGCTGAAGCTTTCCGCGGACACGCTTCTGGCCGCCGATGAGCCCGCCCGCGTCTCCCTGTCGTCCGGCATCTACGACGCGCCGGAAGTCGCGCAGGGCAGAATCTCTTCCGCGTCCGACGTCTGGTCTCTCGGCGTCGTGCTGGTCGAATCTCTCACCCAGCGCACGCCGCGTGCAGACCGAGGCGAGGACCCCGTCGTGCCGTCGTCGATCCCGCCGCCCTTCTATGGACTTGCGCGGGCCTGTCTGCAGGTCGATCCCGCGCGTCGCTGGTCGTTGGGCGGCATCAAAAATTTTCTTCAGGATCCGGATCCCAAACCGGCCGCAAAAATCGCCCCCGCCACCAGGCCGTCAAAAGCCCAACCTTCCCAGGCCCGGCCTTCGCGCGCTCCACGCTCCAGAGTCCCCATCCTGATCGGCGGCGCGGTGCTGCTTGTAGCTGTGATCGTCGCAGCGCTCGTCCTCGGCTCGCACCATCGGCCATCATCCCCGGCCCCAACGCAAACGCAAGCCACGCAGCCTGCGTCTCCAGCACCGGCGACCACGCCTCCGCAGGGATCCGTCGTGAAGGGCGCAGCTGCGTTCCGGGCCAACCCGGAGGTGCCCCAAAGCATTCGCGACACCATTACCGGGCATATCCGAGTCCGTATTGCTGTCCAGGTCGATGCCAGCGGCAATGTAGCCGACGCCACCATCGACGTGCCCGGACCGAGCCGCTATTTCGCCAACCGCGCTCTCCAGGCCGCGCGCCAGTGGAAGTTCACGCCGGCCACCATCGGCGGCCACGCCGTCGCCAGCAAGTGGATGATCGAGTTTCACTTTGGCCAGGACGGAACCACCGTCACACCGACGGAAACTTCTCCCTAGCGAACAACGCACAAATCCAAACCGGCGAACTTTCCTTTCCTCTCCTGCGTAGTCTCCTCGACACCATCTCTTCTCACCGAGGCTGCCGCTCATGGAGAACCTGGCTCACGATATTCGCTACACCATTCGAACTCTGCTCCGGGCTCCTGGCTTTTCCTTCGTCGTGATTCTCTCCATCGCCCTGGCCTTTGCCGCCAATGCCACGGTCTTCAGCGTTGCTAACGGGTTGCTGTGGGGAGTCCTGCCCGTCAGGGACCCCGGCCGCATGGTCATGTTCTCGGAGGGCGAGTCCTTCTCTTATCCCGACTACCTCGACTATCGCGACCAGACCAGCGCCATCTTCGAGGGCGGCGTAGCCGCGCACTTTCCTCTTATTCCCGCCAGCATCGGCGGCAAGGGAGAGCCCGAGCGCGTCTGGGGCCAGTCCGTCAGCGGCAACTTCTTCCCCACACTCGATGTGCCCATGACCCTCGGCCGTCCCATTCTTCCTGAAGATGACACTGCTGCTCGCGGTCACGTGGTCGTGCTCAGCAGCAGTCTGTGGCGGCGTCGCTTCGGCGCCGACTCCGGCATTCTCAACCGCGACGTCGCGCTCAACGGACAGCACTACACCGTGGTGGGCGTCGCGCCGCCGGGCTTTTACGGCGTCGATCACGGCATCGTTTCCGAGTTTTGGGTGCCCCTCGCCGTCTCCGAAGAAATCATGCCCGACCTGACCTCAGACGGCAGCGCCATCAACAAGCGGGATAATCAGTGGCTCATGCTCGACGCGAGACTCAAACCCGGAGTCACCCGCGCCCAGGCTCTTGTCCTGGTCAACGTCGTCAAGAAGCGTCTCGATGACGCCTTCCACAAGAATGACAAGACCCACGAGAAGATCACTCTGCAGGCAGCGGGCGGCCTCATTGCCGGTTCCGCTACTCCCGCATTCACGCTCATGGCCGTCCTCATGATCGTGGTCGGACTGGTGCTGCTCGTCGCCTGCGCCAATGTGGCCAACCTCCTGCTCGCCCGCGCCACCGGGCGGCAAAAGGAAATCGCTATTCGCCTTGCTATTGGGGCAGGGCGTCGTCAGCTGGTGCGCCAGCTTCTCATCGAAAGCTTGCTCCTCGCGCTCGCCGGCGCCGGTGTCGGATTTCTTCTCGCTGCTGTGGCCGCCCGCGCCATCTCCAGTTTCAAGCTCCCCTTGCCGTTCCCCATTGCCTTCGACTTCAACGTCGATTGGCGCGTCGCCCTGTTCACCCTCGGCTTATCCCTGATCACCGCCTTGCTGTTTGGACTCGTGCCCGCTCTGCGCGCTTCGCGCCCTGACCTCGTCGGCTCTCTCAAAGATGGCCCCACCGGCCTCGGACGCGCCACTCGTTCCCGCATGCGCAATACCCTCGTGGTGATCCAGGTCTCGCTCTCCCTCGTGCTCCTCACCACCGCCGGACTTTTTCTCCGCAGCCTCGGCAATGCCTCCTCCATCGACATTGGATTCAAGCCCGCCAACCTCCTCATCATGTCCGTGGACCCTAAGATCCAGAACTACTCGCACGACAAGACCGTGCAGTTCCTCTCGCAGCTGCGCGATCGGGTGTCGGCACTCCCTGGAGTTCGCTCCATCAGCTTTGTCGGCATCGTGCCGCTCAGCATCGGCGCCGCCGAGAACAAGTTCGACGTGGACCCCGCAAAGGGCCGCCCCGCACAGAACGTCGTCGCCCTCGTCAACACCATCGGCGCCGGATATTTCCAGACCATGGGCATTCCCCTGCTGCGTGGCCGCGACTTTAACCTGCAGCTTGACGGCGGCCAGCCCGCCGCCATCATCAACGAAACCATGGCTGCGCACCTGTTTCCCGGCCAGAACCCCATCGGTCGCGCCATTCACCAGGACAAGGCCACGTACACGATCATCGGTGTTGCCCGCAACTCGAAATCGCGCACCATCGGCGAAAAACCGTCCGATGCCGCGTATCTCTTTCTGAATGCCGCGCCGGAGAAGGCCACCAGCTTTTTCGGAACCACCATCCTCGTCAAGACTGCGATGGATCCCCGCGCGCTCGAATCCCAGGTGCGCCAGCAGATCGCCGCGCTCGATCCGAATATGGCCGTCTTCAATGCCGAAACCATGCAGGAGCACGTCGATAAATCGCTGCTTATCCCGCGCATCTCCGCGCTCCTGCTCGGAATCTTCGGCGCCATCGGCCTCACGCTTGCCGCCATCGGTCTTTACGGCGTCATGAGTTATTCCGTGCGCCGCCGTACGCGCGAAATCGGCATCCGCATGGCGCTGGGCGCAAAACGTCCCACCGTGCTGCGGATGATCCTGCGTCAGGGCCTCTTCCTCACCGCCCTCGGGCTGGCCATCGGCCTCGCCATCGCGCTCGCCCTTGGACGCTTCACCGCCAGCGTCCTCTACGGAACCAGCGGGACCGATCTGCTCACCTTCGTGACGGTTTCCGCGGTGCTCCTCGCCACCGCGGTCACCGCCGTCCTCATTCCCGCCCTGCGCGCCGCCCACGTCGAGCCCACCACGGCCCTTCGCTACGAATAAGCGCCGCCGGTGACCGCAGTGCTCCTTCGGCCCTCAGTTTCAGGGGTGCTATGGGACATCCTCAGTCCCTTCCTGACCCTCAAAATCCGAGAGGCAGAGAAGAGGGGGCCCGATGACGCCGATGGATGATTTGAACCGGATGGCCGTTCAGGGCCTACTGGCCGATGCGGATCGCATTCTGGCACTCACCGACCTGAAGGATGTGCGCGGGGACCGCGCCATCGTGGATGACGCGATTGCCAACGCCCAAAGAAATTACGTTGACCTGGTGAGACGGCGCGGTCCGCTCCTGCTGACCGCCGCGGATGAGGCGAGATTGCAGAACATATTGGATCAGATCCGAACGCGCATCCGCCTTTACTGCGTCGCGGCCTGAGCCGCACTCTCAATTCCCGGCTCCCGGCTCCCGGCTCCCGGCTCCAGGCTGCCCTTCCGCTACTTCACGCGCACCTTTGGCTCGACGGACATGCCCGGCCGCAGCAGGTGGTCCTTGTTCTGGTCTGGATTGGTCAGGTCCACGCGCACCGGAATCCGCTGCACCACCTTCACGTAATTGCCGGTCGCGTTTTCCGGCGGGAACAGGCTCAGCACCGATCCGGTTGCACCGCCAATCTGCGTCACCTTGCCGTCGAAGTCGCGGCCCAGAGCGTCCACGTGGATGGTCACCCGCTGATCCTTCGTCATGTGCTCCAGTTGCGTCTCCTTGAAGTTGGCCGTGATCCACACATCGTCCAGCGAAACCAGCGTCATCAGTGCCTGCCCGACGGCGACGTTTTGCCCAGGTTCCACGCTCTTGGTGGTGATGATGCCGGACAGCGGCGCTTTGATTTCCGTGTAGTTGAGATTCAGCTGCGCCTGCGCCAGCGCTGCACGTGCCTGATCCACCTGGCCTGCAGCCTGATCGGCTTTGGCCCTCTGGATCGCCACCTGTTGTGGAGCGGTCTGCGCGTATTTCTGCGAGGACTGCGCCTGCAGCTGGCGATCGTGCGCAATGCGCACCGCGTCCTGGGCCGCGATCAGATTCGCCTCCGCTTCCGCCACGCCCGCCTGGTTGGCAGCGGCTGCGGCCACCGCGGCGTCGTACTGCTGTTTCGAGATGATGTCTTTCTGCACCAGCGGCGTGTAGCGGTCGAGATCGAGTTTCGACTTGGTTGCATTCGCTTTCGCTTCGGTCACACGCGCCTGCGCTGCTTCCAGTTGCCGTTCGGACTGGCCCACAGCCGCAGTTGCGCCGGCTACGTCGGCGTTGGCGTTGTTCAGATTAGCGCCCGCGTTGATGTCGATCACCGGCACGTTGACGCGCGTCGCCTCGTAGTTCGCGATGGCCGCTTCGAGATTCGCCTGCGCCTGATTGGCCGCTGTCTGGTAATCGCTGGGATCGATCTCCACCAACACCGTGCCCGCTTCCACGTACTGGTTCTCGTTCACGTTGACCTTCGCCACGTGACCATTGATGCGCGCGCTGATCTGCACCAGATGGCCATCGACCGAAGCGTCGTCGGTGTCTTCGTAGAAGGTGGAGTGCCACCAGAACAGGAGCGCGCCCACCACAAGCACCGCCACCAGGCCGATGATGATGAAACGGCGGCGCGAGGGCTGCTTTGTGTGTTCTGGCTCTTCAGTTGGTCTGGACTGCTCGGGATTCTGCTCCGCCACGCTTACTTTCCTCCCACGTAATCCTTGTAATTGCTTTGCGCCACGCCCAGGGCGCGCGCCAGCGATAACTTCGCCACGTTGTGCCGGTACAGACTGGCAACGTACTGCTGATCGGCCTGGGCAACGGACTGCTGTGCCTGAGAAACAGCCAGATTATCTGAAACGCCGGCCTTATAACGCTGCTGCGCTTCGTCCAGCGCCTCTTTGGCCAGGTCGACGTTGCTCTTTGCTACTTCCACCAGCTTTTCCGCCGCCTGAATGTCGAGGATACTGTCGCGCACATCCGCGCCAATCTGTCCGCGCAGGTCGCTCAGCTTTGCGCGTTCCTGCTCCAGCTGCGACTGCGCCTGCTTCGCGTCGCCGCGTAGTTTTGCTTCCTCGAACAGCGGCACATCGAGCGCGCCAACAGCGTCGCCGGTTCCGTGCGAGTGCGACGGATTAATGCCGATGTCGCCATAGTCGCCGGTAAAGCTGATCGTCGGCAGCCGTTCGTCGGTCGCGGCCTTGCGCGCGTGGTCCGCGGCAGCCACCTGCTCTTCGAGCGCCTTCAGATCGGAGCGGGTCGCGAGTGCCTGCTGCACAGCCTTATCCGGATCAATCTGGTCAAACGGCGCATAGGGCGCCTGATCCGTCAGCTCGAATCGCTGCTCCAGCGGCAGCCCGATCGCACGCGCCAGCGCAATCTTGTCTTTCTCATACGAATTCTTCGCCGCGATCAGCGTCTGTTGCTGGGTCTGGTAATCCACACGCGCCCGCAGCTCGTCGAGCAACGGCGCCGTCCCGGCCTCGTGATTGCCGACCGCCTGATCGAGCGAAACTTTGGAAGTATCCACCTGCGCCTGCGCCGACTCGACCAGCGCCGCGTCCGCGATTACCGTGAGATACGCATTGCCGACCGTCAGCACCACCAGGTCGCGCGCGTCCTGGGCTGTCAGGCTTGCGGCCTCGAAATTGTGCCTCTGCGCCAGATAATTCTGCAGTGACGACAGATTCAAGAGCGACCAGCTCAGCGAACCCCGAATGTCGGAGTATCCATAAGGCCCGATGATCGCCGGGAATCCCGGAAGCCGCAAACCTTGCGCTTGCAGGTCCGTTTCCTGCACGGCGGCTTTAACGGTCGCGCTGGCCGTGGGCAGCAGCGACTGCAGTTGCTCCAGCTTCGCTCCGCGCGCCGACAGAGTGTTTTGCGTGGTCAGGATCATTCCCAGATTCAGCCGGAGCCCCCGCTGGATGGCATCGTCGAGCGAAAGCGGCAGAACGCCGGGCGTCAGCTTCCCATCGCTCACGCTGCCCTGGTACGTCGAGTTGTCGACCGGCGGCTGCGGAACCAGCAGCGGCCCTGTCGGCACCGACACGGATCCGCCGCCTGGACCCTGGGCGAACGCCGGCCAGGCGAGAGACGCCAGCAGCGCCAGCACTACGGCTGCGCGCTGCAGGCACAGGAATCGCAAATCGGGTGCTACTGCCTCCGGCACGAAGAAAAACCTCGCATTACGGACCAGGAAAAGGGGGAAACTCAAGTCTCCCATTCAGGGTATGTGCTTTGGATGCACCACGCCGAGCAAAAAATTCAGAAGAATCCTGCGATAAGAGTAGTCGAAGCGCGGGGGTTGCGTCTCGCAGATTTCAGAGCAAAAGTAACGTCCAGTCGTGCTAAGTACGTTCCGGAGGAAAAAATGGGCCCGCCGCACCCGCGATGCCGCCGCTAAACCTGGGTCGCCGGCGCCGAATGCACCAGCGAAGAAGCCAGCGAGCAAAGCGCTTGCCGGAACAGGCTGCTGACCGCTTCCGCTGTCCAGATGGATGGCTTCGCGTAGCGGTTGATCGCTCGCGCCGTGTCCGCATTGCTGCTGCCCAGAACTGCGCGCTGCACAAAAACCGCCCGCTGCGCCTGCGAAAACCGATTCAGCCAGTCCCGCAGCGGCCCGCGTCCTGCGCCCGACGCCAGCTCGGTAATCTCCGTTCCGGAAAGCGCCGCATCGTCATCCTCGAGGCACGAGCCGGATTCCGCGGCCGGCAAATCCGCGAACGATGCCGGGTCCTGACGATGCATGATTTCCAGCGCTCCATCCAAAACGCGCTCCCGAACCAGGCCTTTGGCAGCGCATGGATCGGCGCAGGGATCGACGTCGACCGTGGCCACGGTATTCTCCACCAGGCTCAGCGCTTCGGCTTCATTGCCCAGCATCAGCGCGGCGAAACGGTACATCTCCATCGCCGCGTTCTCCGTTTTGAGGATCGCTTCGCTACCCTGTCCGGAACAAGGGGGTTCTGCCATCGGTGCAGCCTCCGGGGAGAGTTCCTGGTCTTATCCTCGCCGAGCAGGGAATCGGGCGTCAAATGTGCGGTTCTTGAAAAATTTGTCGCTCGAGGCGCGCGCCGCGTTGCGAATCCTCAAAAACCGCGTTCCGGCAACGCGAGCGCCATACAATGAAGCCGAGTCCGACGGAGACTCGACCCGCCTTGAGGACAACATGCATTACGTAGTGGGGTCCGGACCAACCGGCGTGGCCTGCGCCAGGGCTCTGCTCGCGCAGGGGGTGCAGGTGACGATGCTGGATGCGGGCCTGCAACTGGAACCGGAAAGGGAAGCGCAGATTCGTAGTCTCCAGGCTCTCCCGTTTGCCGAGTGGGCGAGCGAAGCAGGCAAGTTTCTCAAAGACGGCATGGAAAGCGGCGCGGAGGGCATTCCGGTCAAGCTGACGTACGGCTCCGACTATCCTTATCGCGTGCCGCCGGGCGCTGCGCCGGTCGAGTTTCGCGATGCCAGTGCGAGCCCTTCCTATGCCATCGGCGGCCTCAGCACGGTTTGGGGATCCGCCGTCATGCCCTATCACCAGCGCGATATGGTGCGCTGGCCGATTTCCGCCGAGGATCTCGCGGAGGGCTACCGCGCCATCTTTCGCTGGATGCCGTTGTCCGCCATACGCGACGATCTGGACCGGGATTTCCCGCTCTACTGTGATCATCCCGGGCAGCTCGCGACCAGCCGCCAGGCATCCGGCATGCTCGCCGATCTTGAAAAGCACAAAGCTCGCCTGACCAGCAGCGGAATTTCCTTTGGCAAAGCGCGCATTGCTGTCGCCGCCGACGGCTATTCCGGATCACCCGCGTGCGTCACCTGCGGCCTGTGCATGTATGGATGTCCTTACCGGCTCATCTACTCGACCGAGCAAACGGTGGAGGAGTTGAAGGCCGATCCCAATTTCCACTATGTTCCGTCGGTGGTCGTTCGTTCTGTCGAAGAAGGTCCCGGCAGCGTCACGATTCACGCCGGACAAGCGAAGTTTTCCGGCGAGCGCGTCTACCTCGCGGCCGGAGTCTACAGCACCACCGCGATCCTGCTGCGCTCGATGCATCGCTTCAATCAGCCGGTGCGTCTCCACGACTCGCAGTATTTTCTGCTTCCGGCGCTGCGCGGCCGCGGATCCGGCAACGTCACCAGGGAACGTCTGCATACCCTCGCCCAGCTTTTCCTCGAGATCACCGACCGCGCCATCAGTCCGCACACCATTCACTTGCAGGCCTACACCTACAACGACCTCTTCCGCGCGCCCATCGAGCAAAAACTGGGACCGCTGCGCCCGCTCTTCCCCATGGATGCATTTCTCAGCCGCCTTTTTCTCTACCAGGGCTACCTGCATTCCGACCACTCCGCGCAGTTGGAAGCAACCCTGGTCCAGCGCGGCTCCGGCGATGCACTCGAAGTCACCGGCGTCGTCGATTCCGAAACGAAGCCCACGCTGAAGAAAGTCGTGCGCAAACTGGCCTCCCTTTCCACAGCCCTGGGTCCGTACCGCTCTCGCCGCTGCTGAAAATCGGCGAGCCCGGCCGCGGCTACCATTCCGGTGGAAGTTTTCCGATGAGTACCCATCCCTCCGAGGGGCAGAGCGATATTTTCGGCAGGCCCGCCGGCTTCGCGCGCGTGCACGCCGTCGATTCCACCGTCTTTCCCTCCATCGCCGCCACTACCATTACTCTCACTGCTATGGCCAACGCCTGGCGCATCGGTTCTATGCTGAAGCAGTACGCGTGATGCGCAGCCGCCGGAATTGCCTATGAACGAAAACCTGGTCTGCGCCATCACCGGCGCCAGCGGCTATGTCGGCTCCAGAATCGCCCGGCGTCTTGCTCAAAATGCGCGCGTCGTCGCGCTCACCCGCAAACCGTCCGCCGCGACCGATATTCCCTGGGCGCTCGATTCCGCAGACGACATCGCACCACTCCTCCGCCAGTGGCGCGTCTCCGTTCTGATCCACGCAGCATGGGATTTTTCCGCCGTCTCCTCCGAGGACATCCAGCGCGTCAACGTTGAGGGCTCCATCCGCCTGCTGCGCATGGCGAAAGCCGCAGGCGTAGGCCGTATCGTCTTCATCTCGACGATCAGCGCCTTCACCGGCGCGCGCTCGCTCTACGGCAAAGCCAAACTCCAGGTCGAATCGGTTGTGGCGGAACTGGGCGGAATCATCCTGCGTCCCGGCCTGGTCTTCGGCGACAGCCCGGGTGGAGTCTTTGGCTCCATCCGCAAACAAGTCCAGCATCAAAAATTCATTCCGTTGATCGGCAACGGCAAGGCTCCGCAGTTTCTCGTGCCGGAAGAAACTCTGGCGGAGGTGGTCGCCGATGCCGCGGCCGGCCGCTTCGATCGCACTGCCGGCCAGCCCATCACCGTCGCCAACCCTCACCCCTGGCCTTTTCGCGATCTCGTCCTCAACCTGGCACGCGCGCAGGGCCGCAAAGTCACGCTCATCCCGCTGCCCTGGCCGCTGCTCTACGCCGGACTCCGCGCCGGTGAAATCCTGGGCCGAAAAATGCCTTTCCGTAGCGACAGCGTCGTCAGCTTTGTCCATCAGGATCCCGCTCCCGACTTTACCCAGCTCGAAGCCCTTGGAATCACCGTGCCTCCCTGGTCCGGATGAATGCCTCGCGAATCCCACAGCTTTTTGCAAATCGTTCATCTTCTCGGTCGAACGTGGGTGGTATAGCCAATCAGGTAAACTGCCTCTTGCGTCCCGAGGATGCTGCTCCCCTCTATGCGGAAAGAACCACAGCGCGCGCAGAGCCTTTTCCTCAGCCGCGACGAATCCTGGCTGAGCTTTAATCGCCGTGTGCTGGAAGAAGCCGAAGACGCCTCCAACCCGCTCCTCGAGCGCGTGAAATTCCTCGCCATCACCGCCAGCAATCTCGACGAATTCTTTGAGATTCGCATTGCCGGCGTTCTGCAGCGCATTGAAGACGGCTACAACGAAGCGACGCCCGACGGCGCGACCCTCCGCGAATCGCTCGATGCCATGAAGGCCGAGACGCAGCGCTTCGTCACCGACCAGTACCGCTGCTGGAATCAGCAACTGCTGCCTGCCATGCGCAAAGCCGGCATTCGCGTCCTTACCTGGGACGAGATGAACGCCGATGCGCGCAAATTTGCGAACGACTATTACCAGCGCGAAGTCGATCCGCTGCTCACTCCCATCACCATCGACCCCGCTCATCCTTTCCCGCGCGTTTTGAACAAAGCCATGTGTCTGGCGCTGCTGTTGCGCCGCAAACGCCGCGGCACCGCCGGTCCCGTGCTCGGTGTGCTCACCGTTCCGCGTGCCCTGCCGCGCTTCGTGGGTATCCCCGCCGCCAACGGCGCCGAGGACTACATCTTTCTCGCCGACCTCATCGAGCGCAACGCCGCCGGCATGTATCGCGGCTACGAAATCCTCTCCCGCGCCGCCTTTCGCGTCACCCGCAACAGCAATCTCTATTTCCAGGAAGAAGAATCGCGTTCGCTGCTGGAAACGGTCCGCGCCGAGCTGCACAATCGCCGCAAAGGCGACGCCGTCCGCCTTGAAATCGACAGCCAGGCCGATCCCGAAATCGTCGACCGCCTCCGCACCAACTTCGAGCTCGAGGAATCCCTCGTCTATCACTCCGACGGTCCGGTGAATCTATCCCGCGTGATGACTCTGTACAGTTCCTCGGCGCACGCCGATCTGAAATTCAAACCCTTCGTGCCTCGCGAGCTGCGCCTCAATCGCAAATCCACCGACCTCTTCGACGAGATTCGCCACCGCGACATCCTTCTGCATCATCCCTACGACTCCTACGACGGCGTCGTCTCCTTCATCGAAGCCGCGGCCCAGGATCCCAACGTCGTCTCGATGAAGCAAACCCTCTACCGCACCAGCGCCGACTCGCCCATCTTTCAGGCGCTCACCGAAGCCGCCCAGACCAAGGAAGTCACTGCCGTCGTCGAACTCACCGCCCGCTTCGACGAAGCCTCCAACATCCGCTGGGCGCGCAACCTTGAGGACGCAGGCGTCCAGGTTTTTCACGGCATCGTCGGCCTCAAGACGCACTGCAAGCTGGCCCTGCTCGTCCGCCGCGACCCCGACGGCGCGGTTCGCCGCTATGCCCACCTCGGCACCGGCAACTACAACCCCGACACCGCGCGTTTCTACACTGACCTCAGCCTGCTCACCGCCGATCCGGAAATCACCGCCGCGGTCCACAGCGTCTTCAATTACCTCACCGCCCATTCTGAGTCGGACGATTACCGCCCGCTGCTCGTCGCGCCGCTCACTTTGGCCGAGAATTTCATCCGCCTGATCCATCGCGAACAGGAGCATGCCGCGGCCGGCAAGCCCGCCCGCATCATCGCCAAGATGAATTCGCTGCTCGAGCAGCGCATCGTCGAGGCTCTGTACGCGGCGGCCCACGCCGGCGTCGAGATCGACCTCATCGTCCGCGGCATCTGCTCGCTGCGTCCCGGCCTGAAAAAGCTGAGCGAGCGCATCCGCGTCCGCTCTATCGTCGGCCGCTTCCTCGAGCACAGCCGCCTCTACTACTTCTTCAACGGCGGCGATGAGGAGTTCTACTGCGGCAGCGCTGACTGGATGCCGCGCAATCTCTTCGAGCGCTGCGAAGTTATCTATCCCATCCGCGACGCGCAGATCAAAACCCGCGTCCGCGATGAAATTCTCGCCGCCTATCTTGCGGACAACGTCAAGGCGCGCCAGCTCCGCGCCGATGGCTCCTACGATCGCCTCCGCGATGCCAGCGAGCCTCCCTTCAGCGTCCAGGATTTCCTCATCAAGGTGGCCGAAGGCAAAGCCGACATCTCTGAAATTCCGAAGGCCCCGGCCGCTCCCGAACCGAAGTCCCGCCCAAAGCGCGCGATCAAGTTAGCCCAGACCGCCACCGCCGCGGACTAGAATTCCAGACCATGTACGGCCTGATCGCGAAACTCACCCTCCTCCCCGGCAAGCGCGACGAAGTCATCGCTCTCCTCACCGAAAGCTCCGCCAACATGCCTGGCTGTTTCAGCTACGTCATCGCGAACGACGCCGCCAACGAAAATGTTCTCTGGGTCACCGAGGTCTGGGAAAGCAAAGCCAGCCACGATGCTTCGCTGACACTGCGTGCTGTGCAGGCTGTCATCCCCAAAGTGAAACCGCTGGTCGCCAGCTTCGAAAAGATCGCCGAAACCGAACCCGTTGCCGGCATCCCATTCGAGCCTTGACATAACTTCGCATCCCGGCAAGACTGAACCATCCGGCTCCTCGTCGCGCCGTTCCGGCGCACGATTTCTGCGCACACATTGCAGGAGGACTTCGCGCCTTGGCGTCCGAAGCCGTGAACGTGTATGTTGCCGCAGTCGAGGAGCCGACAACCTACGGGCTCCGCCGCGGCGTCCTCTCACCGGCAGAAACCCTCGCGCAGTCGGTTTCCGCCATCGCGCCCACCACCACGCCCGCCATGACCATTCCTCTGGTCTTCGCCATGGCCGGCAACGGCACCTGGCTTGTCTACTTGCTGGCCACCGCAGGCATGACCCTCATCGGTGTCCTCATCGGCTGCTTCGCGCGGCGCTCCGCCTCGCCCGGCTCTCTCTACAAATACGTCAGCGAATCTCTCCCCACCTGGGCGTCCGGCCTCGCGGGATGGGCGTTGCTCCTTGCTTACGTTGCCACCGCCGTCTCCGTCACCGGCGGATTCGTGCAGTACGCCAATGTCCTCCTCCAGGCCGCAACGGGCCGGACCGCCTCCGCCGCGCTGCTGGCCACTATCGCGATCCTCATCGCCTCCGCCATGGCGTATCGCGACATTCGCCTCTCTGCGCGCTCCATGCTGTGGCTCGAAGCTGCTTCCGTCGGCTGCATCCTCGCTATCGTTGCGCTTGTCCTCGTCCGCCACGGCCTCCACATCGATACCGCGCAATTCCGCCTGCGCGGCGCCAGCGTCTCCGGCATGCGTCTCGGCATGGTCCTGGCGCTCTTCAGCTTCGTCGGCTTCGAAAGCGCCACCGCCCTCGGCGAAGAAGCGCGCAATCCTTTGAAGACCATTCCTCGTGCCGTCCTGCAATGCGCGATCGGCCTCGGCTTTCTCTTCGTCGTTTGCGCCTACACCGAGGTCCTCGGCTTCCGCGGATTGCACGAAACCCTCGACCAAAGCGCCGCGCCCTTCCACACCCTCGCGCACCAGGTCGGCGTCAGCGGCCTCGGCATTGCCGTCGATGTGGGCGCCATGATGAGCATGTTCGCCTGCATCCTTGCCTGCGCCACCGCCGCGGCTCGTGTGCTGCTCACCATGTCCCACAACGGACTCACCCACGCCCGCCTCACCCGCACCCACCACCGCAACGAAACGCCCCACATCGCGGTTTGTGTAACCGGCATTGTTACGTTTGTCGTGACCCTCGCGCTTGCGCTGCGCGGCGTCTCCGGCGCCGATATCTACGGCTGGATGGGATCGCTCGCCACTTATGGATTCCTCACCGCCTACGCTCTGGTCTGCCTCGCCGTGCCCAGCTTCCTGCGCCGCGAAGGCGGGCTGACTCCGCTCTGGCTCGCTCTCTCCGGCGCAGGATTCATCGCCATGCTGTTGGCCATTGCCGGCTCGGTTTACCCCGTCCCTCAGGGAGCTTACCGCTGGCTCCCTTACATCTATCTCACCTATCTGTTCGCCGGCTGGCTCTGGACGGTGGCGAAGAAGCGCGCGCCCACAGCTGTCTCCTGAACTCCAGGCGAGCCTCTGCCATCTGCAGCGAATTCTTTGCGCGCGTGACCTTGGTGTTTGTTGCTATGTAATTCTTTTGTATCCGCGGTTGCGCCTGGGGCGCTGAAGAGCACACTGAAGTCGGGCGCGGCACGGGCGCAGTGCACGACGAGCAGAGTGGCAGCACAATTCGCCGGTGACCCTTGCCGGTGGAGATGCAATCGTGAACGTGCTGTTGATTTATCCTCGCTTCCCCGATACCTACTGGAGTTTTCGCTACGCCCTCTCGTTTCAGGGCAAACGCGCCGCGCAGCCTCCGCTGGGGCTGATGACGGTAGCGGCGCTGCTGCCGCATTCGTGGAACAAGCGCCTCGTCGACGCCAACGTCGAGCGGCTGCGGGATCGCGATCTCGCCTGGGCTGACGTGGCCCTGATCAGCGGTATGCAAATCCAGCAGCGCGAGCTGATCGGCATCGTGCGCCGCTGCCGCGCGCGCGGCTTGCGCACGGTGGTTGGTGGACCGATTGCCAGCAGCGTGCCGCAGGCGGAGCTCGAGTGCGACCACGTGGTGATCGGCGAGGCCGAAGATCTGATCGACTCGCTTGCCGCCGATCTGGAGCGCGGAACCACACGTCCGCTCTACCAGAGCGCAGAGCGGCCAGGACTGGAGCGCACTCCGCTGCCCGATCTGAGCCTGATCCGCATGCGCCGCTACAGCACCATGACCGTGCAGTGCTCGCGCGGCTGCCCCTTCAACTGCGAGTTCTGCGACATCATCGAAATCTACGGCCGCCGTCCGCGCACCAAGGAGCCGCTCCAGGTGCTGGCGGAGCTCGACCAGCTCTACGACGCCGGCTGGCGCGGTCCGGTCTTCATCGTCGACGACAACTTCATCGGCAACAAAGCCCGGGCCCGCGCGCTGCTGGCGGCGATCGCCACCTGGCAGCGGGCGCATGGACACGTGTTTCGCTTCATCACCGAAGCCTCGATCAACCTCGCTGACGATCCCGGCCTGCTGGAAGCCATGCGCGAGGCGGGTTTCGCTTCCGTGTTTCTCGGCATCGAGACGCCGGATGAGTCGAGCCTGGCCGCCACCCAGAAGCATCAGAACACCCGCCGCGATCTGCTCGACAGCGTGGCGACCATCCAGCGCTACGGGATCGAAGTGATGGGCGGGTTCATTCTCGGCTTCGATACGGACCGCGACGACATTTTCGATCGCCTCGTCGAGTTCATTCAGAAGAGCGCGATTCCCATCGCCATGGTTGGTCTGCTGCAGGCCATGCCTGGCACCCAGCTCTTTCGCCGCCTCTCCAAAGAAGGGCGCATCCTCGACAGCGGCGGCGGCAACAATACCAGCTGCCAGCTCAACTTCGAGCCCCGCATGGATGCGGAGCGGCTGGTGGAGGGCTATCGTTCGGTGCTGCGCCGCATTTATGCGAGCGAACCCTATTACAAGCGCGTACGGCAGTATCTCAGCCGCTGTCGGCCGGAATATCAGGCGAACTTCAGTATCCGCAACCTGCGGGCACTCTTGCTGTCCGTGCTCCGCCAGGGGATTCTGGGGAAGTCCCGCGGGAGTTACTGGAAGTTTTTCGCGACCGCCGCGACCCGCCATCGCAATTATTTCGGTGCCGCGATGACCATGGCCGTCATGGGCTACCACTTCCAGGTCATCACCGCCCGCCTGCTTGAAGGAGCGACGGATTCTCTGCCGTTCTGATTCGCCGCATGCTGTGCCCAGGCACTTTCGATTCGCGGAGGGTGCAGTTTTCGCGCTTAAAAATGGCCCCAGCATGATACAGTAAAGACAGATCGTCGAATCCGAAATGGTGTTTTTGCCTGTTCTCGCCTGTTCAGCTGACTCGCAAACAATTCCACGCAGAGTTCAGCGATACATTCCACAGAAAAAGGAAACAAGTACAGTTATGGAACAGGGAACAGTGAAATGGTTTAACGACGCCAAGGGCTTTGGCTTTCTCAGCCGGACCAATGGCGAAGATGTGTTCGTCCACTTCTCGGCCATTCAGAGCAACGGATTCCGTTCGCTCCAGGAAGGCCAGGCGGTCCAGTTCAACGTGGTCAAGGGACCTAAGGGCTGGCAGGCAGAGAACGTTCAGGTCCTGTAATTCGCTGCATGCAGCAAGAAAGAGGGGCCCGCTCGGCCCCTCTTTGCACTGAGCACCCAGTCGTCTGCTGGCATTCCGATCCACGACTTTTCTTTCGCCGAACCGCGGCCGTGGCCGCTGGAGTTTCCCATGTCTGCAATACCGCACGGCAAATATCAACTGAAAATTCTCCACGAGGAGATCGACCTCTTCGATCGCAAGCTGGCGCATCTTCTCCGCTACGAAGAATTCTCCTGTGACGCCGATCGCGACGCCGCAGCCAAACGGCTCAAGTCCAAGCGCGAGCTGCTGGCCCGCGCCGCGCGGCAAATGGCCCATGACGGGATCGAATTCAATCCATCCGAGCTGCCGCGGTCGTTCCGTGCGGAGCCGGAAGCCGTCGCTGGCGAGACCGTGGTTGCTGTGGTTGAAGAGGAGAAAGCCGTGACCCCGCGCAAGGCTTCGCGGGCTCGCGTGCGCGCTGCGGCAGGCGCCTCGCTCGATTTCCAGAAGGGTCTGCAGGCGTACAAGCGAAAGAATCCGGTCGCGGAGTCCAAGGCGGTCTCGTAAGCGCGTCGAACGCTGTCGGCCCTTTTTCTACCGTGGAAGTGGGCTGGCGCTTATGCGCCGCCATCGTTGCCGCCTTTTCCTTTTGCCGTTGCTTTTACTATTCCCTATTCCCTACTCCCTGCTTTAGTACCATGGCGCTGTGGCGCTGGTTTCCATTGAAAATCTGACCATCCGTTTTGGCGCGACGCACGCGGTGCGCGGGCTCTCGCTTGACGTTGCTGCCGGCGAATCGCTGGGCCTGGTGGGCGAGTCGGGGTCGGGCAAATCGGTCACCGCGCTCGCGATTTTGCGTCTGCTGGATGCCGCAGCCACCGTCACAGGGCGTATCACCTTCGACGGGCGCGACCTGCTGGCGCTCGAGCCGGAAGAAATGCGCCGGCTGCGCGGCCGCGACATCGCCATGATCTTCCAGGAGCCGATGACCGCGCTCAATCCCGTCATGTCCATCGGTGAGCAGATTGCCGAAGCGGTGCGCACCCATCAGCGCGCGCTCTCGCGCAGCCAGGTCCGGGAACGCGTCGTCGATGCGATGCACGCGGTGGCGCTGCCGGATGCGGCGGGGCGCTACAGCGACTATCCGCATCAGTTTTCCGGAGGGCAGCGGCAGCGCATCCTCATTGCTATGGCTATTGCCAACCGGCCGCGGCTGCTCATCGCCGATGAGCCCACCACGGCGCTCGACGTAACGGTGCAGGCGCAGATCCTGGAGCTGCTCGCCGATTTGCGGCGTCGCTTCGGCCTGACCATGCTATTCATCTCCCACGATCTGGCCGTCGTTTCCCAGGTCGCCGATCGGGTTGCGGTGATGCGCGGGGGCCTGCTGCTGGAGGAGGCTCCGCGGGCCGAGCTTTTTCGCGCGCCGCTGCATCCTTATACACGCAGCCTGCTGGGTGCGGTCCCGACCATGCAGACCCCGCTCGATCAGCCCCTCGCCATGGTCGGAGCGGCAACCCGCGATGCGGCGGAAGTTCCCCTGCGAGAAGCCTCGCCGGGGCACTGGGCGAGAATCTGAAGGACATCGAAAACCGAGCCAGAACCGAGCAAAAAGCGAGCCAAAGGCGAGCGAGAAACGAGCCAAAGGCCAACGACAAGCGAGCCGTTGCTCGTATCTCGCTGGCTTTTATCTCGTCGTTCTCTCGGTTTTCGCTCGTTTTTGGCTCGTCTTTCGGCATTTGATACGCGACAACCCCGGCCCCCATCCAATAAAGTGGTAAACGGCCTTCCACGCGCCGCCGGCTCTGGGCGTGCCGCGGATGCCCGAGGACGTCGTTCATGCGCGCGCTGCTCATCTCCGATATCCATGCCAACCTCGAGGCGCTCGACGCGGTGCTGGCTGCGGCTCCTGCGCACGACGTGGTGTGGAACCTCGGCGATCTGGTCGGGTATGGCGCCAATCCCAACGAAGTGATCGACGAGACGCGGCGGCTGGGCAACGTCTTCGTGCGCGGCAACCACGACCGCGTGTGCTCGGGGCTGGGCGGCATCGAGGAGTTCAATCCCGTGGCGCAGCGCGCGGCGCGCTGGACCGAATGCGTGCTGACCGGCGAGCATCGCGAGTGGCTGCGCCACCTTGCTGTGGGTCCGATTGCGCCGGACGGGCCGTTTGTGCGCTGCGTCCACGGATCGCCCAGCGACGAAGACGAATATGTGCTGACCGTGCGCGACGCGTGGCCGGCGCTCGACGCGACCGATGCCCGCATCACGTTCTTTGGCCACACCCACATCCAGGGCGGCTTTGCCACCAACGGCGACGAGTGGTTCCGCCTGGCGCCGCAGTACGCGATGCACCGGCCTGGCCACGGCGGCTCGCACGAAGAACCCGAGGATTTCGAACTCGAGATCCGCGACGGCGCGCGCTATCTCCTGAATCCAGGATCGGTGGGGCAGCCGCGCGATGGCGACTGGCGCGCGGCGTTTGCGCTCTACGACGACGCGCAGAAGACGATGACCTGGTATCGCGTTCCCTACGACGTGCAAGAAGCGCAGGAGCGGATTCTGCAGGCCGGCTTGCCGGATCGGCTGGCCGCCCGGCTACGCGATGGCCGGTAGAGCAGGCACCGATACAGCGGTTAGCGATCAATCAGAAGTTGAGCTCTTCCGTCTCGATGATTTTTCATATCGCGCGGCACATTCCTCTTGACATTTTTTCTTTGGCCGCAATATCGTAGGCTCTGTCACGAACCCCCATCTGCTAAGTCTTGCTTTTTGCGGATGAAGCTCCAATTGCTTCGAGTGCCTGCATCGTCGGCCTCCGCATCCCTCGCGGACAAGTTTTATAACTCTATGCGGCGGTTCAAGCCGCATCTCGTATCGAATCGTCGCTGCTTCTTCCGAATGGAGCGGTGGGTTTGTGCTGAAGGAGATCGTCCCATGCGTGGTCCGTCTTTCTGTTCCCTGGAAACCTGTCTGATTCCTTCTGCCGCATCGACTCTGAGGAAGACTGCAGTCCTGAAGCTGGCCGTGCCGCTGGCGGCCCTGGTGCTTTCAGGGGGAGCTCTGCCGGGGTACGCCCAGGTGCAGCACAAGCTGGCCGTGCAGACCACCGTCATGCGGCCATCAAGTGCGCCGACGGGTTCAAGTCACGTGTCCGTGCCGCGCCCGTTGCACTCCATGCTCCAGCCCAATGGGACTCCGGTGAACACGGGCACGGGAATCGTCTATACGTGCGACGTAACTATTTCGATGTCCACCTGTAACTACCTGAATACAACCGTAGCCGGCTATTACAACGACACGTTCACCAATGCGAACGCCAACATCTACATTCAATTAGGCGAAACGGGCCTTGGACAGAGTGAGGAAATTTATAACTTTGTTACCTACAACCAATATGCGAGTGCCTACGGGAACATCCCGAACAAAAACGCGGTCCAGACTGCGGCCGCGTCCGCGCTTTCTACCTACGATGCCGGTTCCTACGGCGATGACCTGGTTGAAGTGACCGCGGCTCTTGGCACAGCCTTCGGCTTCACAGATATGTACGGCATTAACTCCGCCGCCACCGAAATCTGCGCGCTGGGCACCGCCGACTGCTACAACGCGATCATCACCGTCAGCAACGGAGGGGACGGAGTCGTACTCTACTACGACGACCAGGGCGGACCCGAGCCACCCGAGGCGTATGACTTCTATGCGGTGGTGCAGCACGAGACCGACGAAGTGCTGGGGACCGCTTCGTGCATCAGCACCCAGGGCTCTCCGCTGACCGACGATTGCGACCCGGAAAGCGGGGACACCGGCGGCCCCTCGGCCGTCGACCTGTTCCGTTATTCCGGTGCGGGAACTCTGGTCCTCGACAGCTCTTTGAGCACCACACCCGGCGCGTATTTCTCTTACAACGGAGGCGCCACGAACGGCGCGGTCGGTACGGGGGCAGCTCCGAAGTATTACAACACCCTGGATAATGAAGATGACTACGCCGACTATGTTGCCAGTTCTCCGGACTGCGGGACGAACCAGGCGATCCAGGATGCGACGGGCTGTCCTGGCGAGGATGCGGGCCTGACCATTTTCAATGACGGCGGTTCGGAGATCAACATTCTCACCGCGGTGGGATATCAGGTACCTGCCGCATCGACGGCCTGCACGACTCCCAACCCGAATCCAAATCCGAATCCGGAATCGTTTGCCGCAGCGGGCGACTTCAACGGCGACTGCGAGAGCGACATTCTGTGGCGGAACACCAGCACCCAGCAGGTCTACGCCTGGCTGATGAATGGCACCACGTATCCAAACAGCGGCAGTCCCGGCAGCCCCACTTCGGACTGGGTGATTCAGGGCACCGGAGATTTCAACGGCGACGGTAAGGCCGACATCCTCTGGCGGAACAGCACGACCGGAGAGGTCTACATCTGGCTGATGAACGGGGCGACATTTGCGAGCAGCGGGAGCCTCGGCTACGTTTCCTCCGACTGGAGCATCGCGGGGGTTGGCGATTTCGATGGGGACGGTAAAGCCGACATCCTGTGGTGGAACAGCAGCACGGGCCAGGTCTACCTCTGGCTGATGAACGGGACGACGATGACGGGCGGCGGGAGCGTGAGCTACGTTTCCGGCGGATGGACCATTGCGGGCATCGGCGATTTCAATGACGATGGCAAAGCCGACATTTTGTGGCGAAACAGCACGACCGGGCAGATCTACATTTGGACGATGAGTGGGGCCTCGCTGACCAGCAGCGTGAACCTCGGTTACGTCTCCTCGGACTGGAGCATTGAGGGCGTTGGCGATTTCGATGGGAACGGCACGAGTGACATCCTGTGGCAGAACAGCACCACGGGACAGGTTTACGTCTGGTTCATCACCGGAGGTGCGATGTCGGGCGGCGGCAGCGTCAGCTACGTCTCCCCGGGGTGGAACATTGAGGGCGTGGGCGACTACGACGGAAGCGGTCGAGCCGGGATCCTGTGGCGGAACAGCTCCACAGAGCAGGTTTACATCTGGCTGCTGAACGGGACAACGTTGACGAGCAGCGGAAGCCCCGGCGCTCCGGACGCTACCTGGGTGGTCCAACCGTAAGGGTGGCCGGACCGGTTTTTGGGGCGCCTGGCAGCCCGGCCGAAGCTACCGGGCGTCGGACGGGATCTCCGGCCCCAGGTTTTGCACGACCCACATCGGCCCTCCCTGATAGAACGGCGCCGCCAGCCGCAGGAACGACGGTTGCGCGGCGTCCGTTACCCAGAAGTGCAGATCAGCCGGTTCTTTGTCGATCAGCGGCGCCACGAAAAATGCCAGGCCGTGCAGTTCGGCGTGCAGCAGATACTGGTGCGCGTGCTGCAGCGGCGATAGTCCGTCCACGCGCGTCTGGTCCGGATGGATGGCCAGTGTCACCAGAAGCGGTCTCATCGCGATCGCGATCCAGGAGACGCGCAGGCCCGCCGGACCGGGTGGCACGTTCTCCACCAGCAGGGGAACTAATCCGTTTCCCACATCGTCGGGAAAATCCATGTGCACCGTCGACACTGCGTCCCTCCCGTTCTTCAGCTGATGCCAGGAAACCGTGCGGCTGGGGACGTCGATCGTCATATCCAGGGGCGTCGGGAACGACGGCCCTTTTTGCACGTGTCGGTCGTTGATCAGGCGGAAGACGTTGCCCTGCGTAAAAGTGGTGATCTGCTGGTCGAGTGAGCCATCGAGGAAGCGGAAGGTCAGGTCGGAGCGCACGCGATCGCCATCGGCCGTCGTCACCTCCTCGCCCTTCGCGAGGACTTTGCCGTCGAGCGCCTTCAGGACGAATTCCTGGTGCATCGGCTCCTGCTTCCGCAGCGTAGCGACGGTCTCGGCCAGCGCGGCCAGCGGGACCACCAGGGCAACAGAGAGGGCCAGAGTGCAACGAGGGGACGGGCGAAAGGGAAGCCGCATGCGGGGACAGGAAACTCCTGCGTGAAGGGATGGTCTCTGGAATTTTAACGGATGGGCGTCGGGAGGGATAATAGCTCCCACCTGGTTCAGCGACTGCGGCAACCCTGCGGGGCGAGGGTCGACCAACTCGTAATTTCCGTATTGTTTGAATGCTAAGTCGAAGAGGAGCACGAGGTGTTGCAAAATGCTGAACTCAGCCGTGAGGCTGATTCAGAGAACGAACCTCGGAGGCTCCTCAGAGACGACATGTACTACATCGGACTCGACGTACACAAGAAGACGATCAGCTATTGCGTGAAGGACGCAGCTGGTTGTGTGCATCAGGAAGGCAAGATCGGTTCAACGCGGCGCGAACTGGACGCGTGGATCAGAACCCTTCCCCGACCCCGGATGATCGCCATGGAAGCGACGATCTTCACGGGCTGGATCTACGATCACCTGCTTCCGCATGCCGAAGCGGTGAAGGTGGCCCACCCTCTGATGCTGCGGGCCATCGCCTTGGCGAAGCGGAAGAACGACCGGATCGACGCCGGCAAGATCGCTGACTGCCTGCGCTGCGATTTCCTGCCCGAGTGCCACATGGCATCGACCGAGATCCGGAATCGGCGCCGGATCCTGCGCTATCGGGGCCTGGTGCTGCGGCAGGCAGTGCAGATGAAGAACCGGGTATCGGGCCTGTTGATGGAGACCGGGGTGAGCTACAACAAGCTGCGGCTGCACCGGATGGGCTACTTCGCTGAGTTGATGTCGACCAATGAAGAGGTCAGTGAGAGTATTCGGCCGTTGCTCAGGCTATGCCGCGAGCACATCGACCGGGCGATCCGGCTGGACACAACCCTGTTGCGATCGCTGGAACAGGATCCGCTGCTGGCCGACAGACTGAGGCGGCTGAGGACGATCCCGGGAGTAGGTCCGATCACCGCACTGACCTGGGCGCTCGAGGTGGGCGACACTTCCCGCTTTCGGTCGATCAAGCAGGCGATCAGCTACTGCGGCCTGTGCAGCGCCGAGAAGAGCTCGGCGGACAAGGTGATGCGGACGCCGATCTCGAAGCAGCGCAACAAGCATATCCAGCAGGTGCTGGTGGAAGCGGCCAGACTGGCTCCGCGCTACAGCGACGAGCTGGCCCTGCTCCACGAAAAGGAACGACAACGCGGCAACGGCAACCGGGCCACGCTCGCGGTGGCCAGGAAGATGGTGGCGCTGATGCTGGCCGTGGATAGACGCAACACGGATTTCGTACCCGCGGCCGAGTTCCGACGATCGGCGGCAGCGTAAAACCTTCCAGCGAAGGAAAAAACATCAGGATGATCGATGCGCAGGCTGCCAGGTCCCGCAGATCACCGGCTGGGCGACGGAGGCGACTCCCGAGGCTCTCTTCGTATTGTTTCGGGACTGGCAGAGAATCCAAACTCAATCTTCTGCGACGGCTCCCCGGAGCCTGAGGCAACAAATGGATGTCCGGTTCTGCAGAGTGCAGGAACCAACCGCCGAGAGGCAAACGCGCGCTGCAATCGATCCTGATCAGACGCACACCGCGCTCTCCAGAGCGCGTACGGGAAACTCGTGCTTTTCTGTTGACAAAGACTTACATGGATGCCGGTGATACAGAAACGTCGCAATCTCGGCGGCGATTGGCTACACTTTGTCGTGTTGCATGTCAGATAACGTCCTCAAGATCGTGCCGCGTGACCCGCTCTTCCGCCCGTCTGAAGAAGCGGAGACAGCGGTTAAGCAGCTTCTCCAAGCGATGATTCCCACCCACGAATCACTTGAGGCAAAGAAACAGGAAAGCATCGTGTTCGTGGACTGCGGCGAGAACCATGAACGAACAACCTGTCCAGTCTGCGGGGCGGACGTGGAAAAAAATTGGTCCCGTTGGATGAACAACAGCTATCGTCAGAGTCGGTTTCAAGATCGTAAGGTCGTCGTACCGTGCTGCGGAACGACAGTTGATCTGAATGATCTCGTGTACCAATTCCCGATGGCCTTTGCATCCTGGTCCATCGAACTTCGGAATCCTGACCCAGCAATTTTTATGTCCGCAGAAGATGAACGCATTATTGAGGCTGCGTTGGGAGCGCCTGTCCGGCAAGTTTTGGCTCGCATCTGAACGGGACCGGTTTCATGATGGCCGGATGGTCGGCCATACGGAAACTACGCGCGTGATCGTTTTGGGGCCCTCGTCGTGCTGCCGCGGGTACGACGGGGTCGAACAACAAAGTCGCCGACACCCTCCTTCCCCCCCAAACCACGCAAAATCCCCTCAAACCCCCAAATGTGGAAAACTTGTCAAGAGGGGACCCCAAAATCCAAAGTAATGACCCCTCATAACATGGCACTTACATCCTTATACCCTCCATCTTTTTTGGCGGTTTTATTCTCTCACTCTGGTATTCTGAACTTATAGGGTAGAGAAAGAAAAAGGCTCGCCACCGGCGGGCCTTTTCTCTTGCCCGAAGGAGCCTCCCATGGTCGATGAATGCACCTATATGTATGCAAACGGTCGCAAATGCCGCCGCATCCCCAAACGCGGGCAGAGCCTTTGCCCCGCGCACCGCCCCTCCCGCCGGCCACGCGGTTTCCTCGAGGAGAACGACGCCTTCAACCAGCAAATGAGCGCCTGGGTTGAGCAGCTTCGGGCCATGGAACTCACGACCTTCCTCAGCCAAACCCAGGCGGCCCTCTGCGACCTGCAGCCCCTCATCGACCGCAGGCTCTCCCGTCGCGACCGCGCCGCCTACTCCCGCGCCACCATTGCTGTTACCGTGGCCATCGACCGCCTCGACGAAGCCGAAGTTGCCCTGCGCGCTCCTTCGCCGCCAGCCAGCCGGACCGCCTCGCCAGGCCATCCCTTAACGCCGCACACCGCAGCTGCCGTCGAAGCCGTCCGCTCCGCGCAGCTCTCCCCCCAGCAACTCGACGCCCTCTGCAACCAGATGCTAAGTATTTTGGAACCAAATGCATCGACAACTTCCACTTTGCATGCAAATAGATAGCTGCCACCCATGGCCAACCCACAACCCACGCATCACAAAATAAAATACTTACCCACAAACAATTGCTGACTCAAATACATGCGCGCCATCCGAAAATCGCCGCCCCAGTGGAATCAAATGCATGCGCGTCGCTACCCCCGAAGAGGGGGAGGGGGGTGGGGGGTAGTCTCCGTACTTTTGTACCGCCCCCACCGTTGCCATGCTGACCACCGCTTTTCAAAAGAGCCAGGAGCGATCAATGACATTCGTGATGCGAGGCGCGAAGGGGGCATGGCCGGGATGATCCATTTGGCGGAGAATAGGGCTATGCACGATGCGCGGGTCATGACGGATGTGGCGGGGGCGGTGGAGGAGATCCACGCGGGGCGAATGATTGTGGTGGTCGATGACGAGGATCGCGAGAATGAGGGCGATCTGACGCTGGCCGCGGAGCATGTGACGCCCGAGGCGATCAATTTTATGGCGCGTCATGGGCGGGGACTCGTGTGCCTCGCGCTGACCGAGGAGCGCGCGGATTATCTGCGGCTGGGACCGATGACGGCGGAGAATTCGTCGCGGTTCGGGACCGCGTTTACCGAGACGATTGAGGCGCGGGAAGGCGTGACGACGGGGATTTCCGCGTACGACCGGGCGCACACCATTAAGGTAGCGATCGATCCGCAGTCGACGGCGCAGGATTTGGCGCGGCCGGGACATGTGTTTCCGCTGCGGGCGCGCAAGGGCGGCGTGCTGGTGCGGGCCGGGCAGACGGAGGCGTCCGTGGATCTGGCGCGGCTGGCCGGGCTGATTCCCGCCGGGGTGATCTGCGAGGTGATGAAGGACGATGGCACCATGGCGCGGGTGCCGGACCTGATCGAATTCTGTAACAAGCACGGTCTCAAAATGCTGACGGTGGCGGAGCTGATCCGGCACCGGCTGCAGCACGAGCGCTACATCGTGCGCGTGGCGGAGAGCCCGATGCCGACGGAGTGGGGCGAGTTCCGGATGATCGCGTACGAAAGCGAGGTGCATGGCGGGGAGAGCCATGTGGCGCTGGTGATGGGGGATGTGAGTCAGGAGGGAAGTGGGGCTTCGGCGGAGCCGGTGCTAGTGCGGGTGCATTCGCATTGCCTGGCGGGCGACGTGTTTGGAACGACGCTGTGCGATTGCCAGCGGACGATGGAGCAGTCATTGAAGATGATTGCGGAGGCGGGACGCGGGGCGCTGATCTATCTGCACAACGGCGGCCGGGGATTTGAGATTGACCGAACCGTGGAGCCAGGGAGAATCGTGTTTCATCGTGAAGCGCGGGCGCGGGAGCGGCACGAGGATCGGCACCAGCGGATTTTGCGTGAGGTGGGGCTGGGTGGGCAGATTCTCGCGGATCTGGGGATTCACCGAATTCGCCTCTTGAGCAACACGCCGACGCATGTGCCGGCGCTCGAGGGATTCAGCGTGCAGATTGTGGAGCAGGTTGCTATTCCCACCGGTGCTGTGGCCGCAACGCGTTAGACCTGGCTGATTCCGGAGTCAATTGAAAATCAAAAAGAGGGCGGGGCTTCGCCGTCGCCGGGCTGTGGGAAATCCTGCAGCAGACCGCGGGCGGCGAGGTCGTGGTGCAGTTGCGCGGCGGTCGAAAATTGCAGGGCCAGGAGACCGAAGGCTTCGGCGCCGCGGATGTTTTCAATCTTGTCGTCGAGGAAAAGGGCTTCGCTGGGACGGACGCTGAGCTTTTCGCAGGTGAGGGCGTAGATGGCGGGGTCGGGCTTGGCGATGCCGAGGTCGCAGGACCAGGTGAGCTGGTTGAAATTGGCAAGCCAGGCGAATTCCCGGAGCATGGTGCGGAGCACGTCGGGACCCATGTTGGAGAGGATGGCAGTGAGGACGCCAGCGCGCTGGAGAGCCGTGGCCCAGGCAACCATGGGCGGGTTGAGGGAGGTCCACATGCGGACGTCGGTGGCGATGAGTTCGTCGATTTGCGCGGGAGTGAAGGTGCGGCCGGCGTCGCGCGCGAATTTGGTCCAGTACGCGGGGCCGTCGAGATGGCCGAGGTCGTAGTCGCGGCGGTCGCGCCAGTAGAGGCGCTCGAAGGTGTCGCGATCGACGCCGGTGAGGGCGATGAGGCGCTGGTGGGCGGCGCGGTCCTGGGTGCAGAGGACTTCACCGTAGTCGAAGATAACGGCGCGGATCATTAAGGACAGGGTACAGGGTGGAGGGTGCAGGGCACAGAGCACCGAGCACCGGAGTGGTGCCGGCGTTGCTGCACTTGCAAATTCCGACCGGCCGCGGTGTGCAAAGATGAGGGCGTGCGATTTTCAGCGAGGACGGCGTGGGATGTGGCGGAGACGCGGCTGGCGCGGGCGCTGCGAGAGCGGCGGGCTGCGGGGCGGGAGATTTTGGATCTGACGGCGTCGAATCCGACGCGGTGCGGGTTTGCCTACGACGAGACGGGGATTCTGGCGGCGCTTGGGGATCGCGCGGCGCTGGTCTACGACCCGGAGCCGCGCGGCATGCTGCGGGCGCGGGACGCGGTATGCCGGTATTACACCGAGCGGGACGCGGAGGTTGGGGCGGAGCAGGTCTTTCTGACCACCAGCACCAGCGAGGCGTACAGCTGGCTGTTCCGGCTGCTGTGCGATGCGGGTGATGAGGTGCTGATTGCGCAGCCGAGCTATCCCCTGTTCGATTTTCTGGCGCAGATTGAGGATGTGCGGCTGGTGCCCTATCCGCTGGTGTATGACCATGGGTGGCAAATTGATTTTGCGGAGCTGCGGGCGCGGGTGACGGCGCGGACGAAGGCGATTGCGGTCGTGCATCCGAACAATCCGACGGGGCATTTCACGAAGGAGCGTCGCGAACTGGAGGCGCTGTGCGTGGAGTTTGGTTTGGCGCTGGTGGTGGATGAGGTTTTTCTCGATTACGGAATGGCGGGATATGACGGACGAAGTTTTGCGACAGGGGAACATCCGGTACTGACGTTTGTGCTGAGCGGGATCAGCAAAATTGCGGCATTGCCGCAGATGAAGGCGGCGTGGATTTGCGGGTTGGGGCCGGAGCGGGAGTTGAGGGAAGCGCTGGGACGGCTGGAGGTGGTGGCGGATACGTTCTTGTCGATGAATACGCCGGTGCAGTGCGCGCTGCCAGCCTGGCTCGCGGAGTGCGGGGGGATTCAGGAACAGATTCGGGCGCGGGTGCGGGGAAATCTGGCGAAGTTAGATCAGATACTGTTACAGAATCGGGCGGTAACGCGGCTGGCTGTGGAGGCGGGGTGGTATGCGGTGCTGCGTGTTCCAGCTCTGGGGAGCGACGAGGATCTGGCAGCGCGGCTGGTGGAGGAGCGGGGGGTGAGCGTGCATCCTGGATATTTTTTTGGGTTCGTGAGGGAGGGGTGGCTGGTGGTGAGCTTGCTCGGGCCGGAGGCGGAATTTCGGCGAGGGGTGGAGGGGATTTGCGGTATGTTTGGCAGCCCTTGAGTCAGGTTGGGGCCCGAAGGCCTGCATGAATCCTGCGGGGGCAAAAGGAAACGTATTCTGGCACAAAAATGACTCTGGAGGTCGAACAGCTTCAAAGACCAGTGGTATACGTATTCCCGGCAGATGATTTGAAGAGAACTCGACATCTCAAGTCAAAAATGTATTTTCCGCTTCTTACAGACCCCGGAACCAACAAGGCACACAGGATCAACATGAAAACCAGAATCGATGCCGCACTGTTGCTGGCACTTGCACTCACGGTGATGAACGCGCCGATGATCATGGCACAACGGGCCGGAGCAGCGGCGCATGGACTACCGCCCAGGCCCCAGGGTCCGTGCGACATTTATGCCGCCGCCGGGGATCCCTGCGTGGCCGCCCACAGCACCACCCGCGCGCTCTACGCCTCCTACAACGGACCGCTCTACCAGGTCCTGCGCCAGTCCGACGGCAGGACTTTGGACATCGGCGTTGTTCGGCCCGTCGCGTGGCCCGTTCCGGATGCCGGAGGATACGCCGACGCCGTGGTGCAGGATAAGTTCTGCGCCAACACGTACTGCTGGATTACGAAAATCTACGACGAATCCCCCAAACACAATGACCTGACCCAGGCGCCGCGGGGCGGATTCAGCGGCCCGGCCATGGGTGGATTGAATAACATTCCGCTTGCCGAGATGGCGCCGATCACGATCATGGGACACAAGGCCTACGGCGTCTTCATCGAGCCGGGCATGGGCCTCCGCCACGACGACGCGAAGGGAACCGCCGTCGACGATCAGGCGGAAGGGCAGTACTGGGTCATCAATGGCCAGCACTTCAACGCCGGCTGCTGCTTCGACTACGGCAACGCTGAGATTGACAGTCGCGACGACGACAACGGCACCATGGAAACCGCCTATTACGGCGATGCCACTCCGTGGTATCACGGAACCAGGACTGGCCCGTGGATCATGACGGACCAGGAGAACAACCTGGTCGGATGCGTCAACGCGGATGGATCGAAACTCTGTACGACTTTGCCGAATATCACCTGGCGATTCGTAACCGCGATGGCCAAGGGCGAACCGCACCACTGGACCTCAATGGGCGGCGACGCGCAACAGGGCGGCCTGTCGGTCATGTTCGACGGACCGCGCGTGAATTCCACCTATGACCCGATGCGCAAGCAGGGCGCCATCCTGCTCGGCAACGGCGGGGACAACAGCAACAGCTCGCAGGGCACCTTCTATGAAGGCGCCATGACGGCCGCAGGCACCTTCCCGTCCGACGCCACCGACCAGCTGGTGCAGGCCAACGTGGTGAGGGCCGGCTATGGCGTCCAGCGGCTGAGCGTGGCGCCGGCGTCGTCAATGCACGCTCCGCCAGGACTCCAGACATTCTCACCGGGATCCTCGCAGGACACGGTGGTGACGTTCACCAACACGACGGGCGCGCCTGTGGTGGGCGTCGATTTGAGCGTTGACGTCCCGGGCGAGCAGTGGACCTCCTTCGTGCAGGGCACCACCGAAACGGCAAAGACGTTCTCGGACATGGTCGCGCCGGGAGCAAGCGTGAGTGCGACCTTCAAGGTCACTGCAGGGCCGCAGCCCTTCAACGGCGACCTGGTTGCGAGCGCCTCGTGGATGAACCCGACCAGGGGCGTGAAGCACTACGAGACCATGGCCGAAAAAGTGCGGGACGTCAGCCCGGTCAGGATCAACGAGTTCCGCATTCGTTCCGGTTCCACCAACGCAACCGACTCCTTCATCGAGCTCTACAACGCGGGCTCGCGCAGCGTCGATATCTCTAACTGGGGCCTTACCGAGCACCCGACGCAACAGGCTGTCTTCTCCACAGTGAAGATTCCCGCCGGAACAAAGCTGACGGCGGGTGGTTTCTACCTGCTCGGCCTCTCCAGCTCCGGGCTGGCGGTCCCGGCACGCGCGGGCGATACCACGATCTACGTGCGGAGCATCACCGGCATGTCAGCCGGCGATACCCTCACCATCGGCGACGGCTCCAGCGCGGAGACCCGCAGGATCGCCAACGTTGGCACGGCGGCCGGAAGCAATACGACGCTGTGGCAACCTCTCCCGGAGGGTCCGATCCTTTCGGTTCCTGCCGGCTCGACCAACGTGCCCGTCACAAGCGTGAACGGATTTGCCGTCGGCGAGAAGATCGCTCTCGGCTATGGGGCCACTTACCCTGCCGTCGCAAAAGCCGGTGAACAGTATGAAGTGGCCACGGTCACCGCAGTCGGCAAGCCGGGCACGCAAGCGTACCTCGCAGCCGAAGCGCCGGCCGGCGCGACCAATCTCAAGGTCACCTCCGTCGCTAACATCTCGGCCGGTGACAAGATTCGCCTGGACATCCACAGCGTCGGCCATGGCGTCGAGACTGTGACGGTCACGCGCGTGGGCACGTCGATGAGCCACACCAACCTGCTCGCGAATACGCCCGCTGGCGCCACTAATATCAAAGTCCGCCGCGTGAACGGTTTTGCTGTGGGTCACATGCTGACCATCGGCACTTCCGGGAAAAAAACACCGTAACCATCGCCGCCGTCGGCACCGCGGGTCCGACCGGCACCGGCATCGACTTCACGCCCGCCCTCGATCGGGCCTATACCGAAGGTGAAGAAGTCGTGGGTCCGGGCACGGGCCTCGATCTCGCCGCCCCGCTGCGCTTCACTCACGCGGCCAACCTTCCCTTCAGCGATCGGGGAACGGGGATCAGCTTCCAGCCGGCAACCGCGTTTGCGCATTCGAGCGACGAGCCCGTCCAGGCGCTCGGCACCGGCATTACGCTCGACAGCCCACTGGCGAGCGGCCACGCCATCGACGGGGTCGTGCGGGACGCAGCAGTGATGACAGCGGGCTATCAGGGAATGCCCGCGCCGAACCAGTGGTTCGGTGGTCCGACCCTCTCCACCAACGCCCCCTTCTTCGACCTCACCATTACCCTGAGCGCCGGCAGCATGGTGCTCCGTGACGCCTCTGGCCTCGTTGTCGACAGCCTCAACTACGGTGGCCTCGTCGACCCATGGGCAGCTCAGGGTTACGAGGCGACCTCCGGGCCGGAAGAGAGCGGCTGCTACGCGCCTGCACCGGGCGCAGCCCCAGGCTTCGGGCCCCCTGGCGCCACCAACGTGAGCGCGGGGCTCTTCCCCGACGGCGCTCACACCGGCAGCAACTGCATTGACTTCCTCACACAGGCCGCTGCTAGCCTTTCCCCTGGTTCCCCGGCCGGCGCGACCAATATCAAAGTCACCAGCGTCGAAGGCTTCGACGCTGGGGAGACGATCACGATTGATACCGGTGCGGACCTCGAGACCGCGGTTATCGCGGCCGTTGGCACCGCAGGTGGTACCACCTTCGCGACGGCGACCGACGTGGGCGCGATCGTGATCCCTGCGGCCAGCGCTGCGGGTTTTCGCGACGGCCAGACTCTCTCCATTGACGATGGCTCCAACTCTGAGACGGCAGTGGTGGCCTCTGTCCGAAGGTTCGGCCCTCCCGCAATTACCGTTACTGCGCCGCTCGTTCATGCGCACACGTCCGGCGTACTGGTCTCCGGTACCGGCATCACGCTGACCGCTGCATTGACAAGGGCGCATGCCGCTGGGGCGCCAGTGAGTGATAACGTTCCCACTCCCGGTGCGCCGAACCACTATTCCAGGAGAGCTCGTTAAGGCGCTGGACGGCGGAGCCTGCGGTACGGCCGCGCGCAATCCCAGGCCTTGGAATCAGGACAAGTCGAAAACAGGAATATTTTGATGGAGCGCAGACTTAGAGGATGTTGACGGCGCGGGCGGCGAGCAGGGCGATCGTGGCGAGCGAAATGAGGGACTGGATCATCATGAGCGCTTTGGCCCATCGCGATAAGACGGGGACGTCGGTGGGGGAAAAAGCGGTGGAGGTGTTGAAGGCGAGGAAGAGGTAATCGACGAAGTTGGGGGACCAGTTCTGCTCGCACATGACGGCACGGGTTTCAGGGGTGAGGGTCATTTGCGGAAAGAGGAAGGCGCCATCGGTGTGGACGCCGCGAAGCTCGCGCGCGGTGGGGCCGCCTCCGTCGAGACGCCAGTACCAGGAGGCGAAGACGAGGATGTTGGCGATCCAGAGAGCGGCGGCGGACTGCAGAAGGACGACGGGAGAGTGCTTGTGCGCGGGCAGAGAGGCGACGAGCAGGCCGAGCGACCAGATCATGTCGAGAGTGACGATGGAGGTGACGACGATGCCGAGGATGCGGTTGAGGGCGACCCAGCCGCGGTGGTGGGTGAGAACGATGGGGATGGTGAGAACGATCAGGACGGCGAGCAGGAGCCAGTCGGGACCGTAGGAGAGCGATTCGGGGAGCGCGAAGCGGAGGCCGGCGATAGCAAGGAGAGCAAGGGTGGCGGGCCAGCGGGGCTCTGTGCGGGCGGGGCGTTTGGGAGCGGATATCCTCGGTGCGTTCATGGTGAAGGGTGCGCGCATCGGTCAGAGATTTTGCAGGTAGTTGATGATCTCGGGGGTGGTCCAGTCCTGGGCGCCGATGAATTTGCGGCGGATGATGCCATTGCGGTCGATGATGTAGGTTTCCGGGGGGCGGGAAGTATCGAATGCGGTGTTGGAGCGCTGCGAGAGGTCGAGGATGGTGGTGATGCCGGCGATGTGGTTATCGACGAGGTATTGGCGGTAGGCGTTGGCGTCGGTGTCGAAGCTGACGGCGAGGACGACGACGTTGGGCAGGCGGCGCTGGAGGTCGATGAGGGAGGGGAACTCTTCGAGGCAGGGCGGGCACCAGCTGGCCCAGAAATTGAGGACGACGACTTTGCCCTGGGCCTGATATTGGCGGAGGCTGACCGTTTGTGCGCCGTCGCGGATGACGATGGCGGGAGCGTGTTCGCCGACCTGAGCGGGGTGGCTGGTCCGGTTGCAGCCTAACAGCAGGGCACCGGGCACAGGGCACAGGGCACAGCAAGCTGCCAGTGCGATAAGCCGGCAGCCGAAGCGGCGAAGGAAATGGGGACGGCGGAGCACGTTCCTATAATAAGGTGGAGAGCCCGTGGACGCCCCGCCGCTGATCCTTTCCGTCATCATTCCCGCGCGCAATGAGGAAGATTGTGTGGGGGAGTGTCTGCGTTCGCTGGTGGCGCAGGAGGAGGACGGCTGGAGACTCGGCTCGGAGTGGGAGATTATCGTCGTCAACGATGCGTCGACGGACCGGACGCGGGAGATTGCGGCTGGGTTCGCCGGCGTGACGGTGATGGACGCACCGCGGCTCGAGAAGGGATGGACGGGGAAGGCGAACGCTTGCTGGGCAGGAGCGCAGAGGGCGCGGGGAAAGTGGCTGCTGTTTACCGATGCCGATACGGTGCACGGGCCGGCGGAGGCGGCGATGGGCGTGACGGGCACGCCGAACACGCTCCGGCTGGCGATGATCGAGGCGGAGCGGCATGGGGCGGGGATGCTGTCGTACTCGCCGCGGCAGATTGTGCGTGGGCTGGCGCAGCGAGCGCTGATGCCGCTGATATTTAGCGACCTGGCGGTTACGTATTCTCCGGCGAAGGTGAACGATCCGGCGCGGCTGGTGGCGGCGGCGAACGGGCAGTTTCTGCTGGTGCGGCGCGATGTGTACGACCGGATCGGCGGACACGCGGCGGTGAAGGGTTCGATTCTGGAAGACGTGGAGCTAGCTTCGCTGGTGAAGCGCAGAAAGCTCGGATTACGGTTTCGGTATGCGCCGGAGGCGGTGGCGGCGCGGATGTATCGCAGCTTTGGCGCGATGGCGGAGGGTTGGACGAAGAACCTGGCGCTGCTGTTCGGGAACGCTCCCATGCTGGCCGGGATGCGGCTGCTGGAGCTGGCGGTGCTGGTGGGGGTGCCGGCGCTGATTTGGTTTTTCTGGTGGCTGCGGACGGCGGGTCACGGAGCGGGCGCGGGAGTGTTAGGAACGCCGATGGCGACGGCGGCGCTGGTGCTGGTGTGGCTGCGGGCGCTGTGGGGATTGTATGGGCGGGTAGGGAAGTCGGGATTTCCGTTAGGCGATGTGGCGCTGGCGCCGCTGGGGATTCCGCTGTACGCGGCGTTGCTGTGGCGGAGCTGGTTTCGCGTGACGGTGTTGAAGCAGGTAGTCTGGAAGGGCAGAAGGCAGGGAGTAGGGAATAGAAGCTGGGAGCCGGGAGCCAGGAAACGCGGATGATTTTGCTGACGAGGAAGGCGGAGTTTTCGGCTTCGCATTATTACTGGAACGAGGCGTGGAACGCGGAGGAGAACGCGCGGGCGTTCGGGAAATGCGCCAATCGTAACGGCCACGGTCACAATTACACGCTGGAGGTTACGGTGGCGGGCGATGTGGATCCGGTAACCGGGTTTGTGGTCGATCTGAAGCAGCTGAAAGACGTGATGGAGAAAGAAGTAGTGGCGGCGTACGACCATCGGCATCTGAATCTGGAAGTGCCGGAGTTTAAAACCGCCAATCCAACGACGGAGAACATCGCGGTGGCGACCTGGAAGAGGCTGGAGGGGAAGATTCCTGGGGCGCGGCTGCATCGGGTGCGGGTGTATGAGATGCCAGACTTATTTGCGGACTACTACGGGGAGTGATGAAGGCTTATTTGGGGCGTAGATATCGGCTGAGCGCGTCGCACCGGTTGTTTTGTGCGTCGTTGGGCGAGGCGGAGAATCAGAGGGTGTATGGGAAGTGCGCGAATCCGCATGGGCACGGGCATAACTACACGGTGGAAGTGGTGGTGGGCGGCGAGATCGATGAGCGGACCGGGATGGTGTGCGACCTGGTGGAACTGGATGGGCTGGTGGGGCGCGAGGTACTGGAGCCGTTCGATCATCAGAATCTGAATACGCTGGAGAGTTTTCGCGCAGCGGTGCCGACGACGGAGAATCTGTTGCTGGAGATTCGGAGGCGGCTGGCAAAGGCGCTGCCGCAGAAACTGACGCTAGCGGTGCGGGTGGAAGAGACGTCGAACAACTTTTTTGAGTATTGGGAAGAGGGCAGCGGGAAGCTTTTAGCGAAAGGCGTTTAGCGAGAGGACTATTAGCGAAAAACGTTTAGCGAAAAGCGAGCGAACACCGAGTAAGGACCGAGCACGAAGCGAGTAGAAACCGAGTAAAGGCCGAGCGAGACGCGAGCGAACAGCGAGTAAACGGCGGGCAGAAGGCGGGGAAAATGGCAAGGGCTATCGAGCAAGAGCGGGAAAAGCTGGACGCGGAGATTATTGGGCGGACGGGTCTGGAAAATGTAACAACGCAGGATATCTATCGCGAGATTATCCGGCGATACGATGCCGATCCGACGCGGGATGGGCTGGCGAAGACGCCGGAGCGGATCGAGAAAGCGCTGGAGTTTTTGACCAAGGGGTATCGCGAAGATCCGAAGGATGTGCTGCACGGGGCGCTGTTCGACGTGGCCTACGACGAGATGGTGATCGTGAAGGACATCGAAATGTATTCGCTGTGCGAGCATCACATGCTGCCGTTTTTCGGGAAGGTGCATGTCGCGTATATTCCGGACGGGAAGGTGATTGGGCTGAGCAAGGCTCCGCGGCTGGTGGAGGTGTTTGCGCGCCGACTGCAGGTGCAGGAGCGGCTGACGCGGCAGATCGCGGAGGCGATTCAGGAGGCGATCCATCCGCAGGGCGTGGGGGTGGTGATTGAGGCGCGGCACCTGTGCATGATGATGCGCGGAGTGGAGAAGCAGAATTCGTCGACGGTGACGTCGGCGATGCTGGGCGTTTTTCAGAAGCAGAACACGCGGGCGGAGTTTCTGTCGCTGATCCGGGAGCGGATGGGGGACAGGATCTAGAAGCAGCCTGTAGCCTGTAGCCGGTAGCGAAGAGCGGAAAGCCGATCGGCGGCGCGGTATCGTTAATGAAGTGAATGGGCTCCTGATTTTGGATAAGGCGGGTGGGATGACGTCGCATGACGTGGTGGCGCGGGTGCGGCGCGCGACGGGCGAGCAGTCAGTCGGACACCTCGGAACGCTCGATCCGATGGCGACGGGTGTGTTGCCGTTGCTGTTGGGCAAGTACACGCGGCTGGCGCAATTCTTTGGCACAAGCGAGAAGGCGTATGCGGGAACGATGCGCTTCGGGTTCGCAACGGATACGTACGACGCCGAAGGGCAGAGGGTCGGGGATGCGTGCGCGGTAGCGTTGACGCCGGACGCGGTGCGCGCTGCGGCGGCGAAGTTTGTGGGAGAGATTGAGCAGATGCCGCCGCCGTATTCCGCGAAGAAGGTGGACGGGAAGCCGGCGTACAAGCTGGCACGGGAGGGGAAGAATCCCGAGCTGAAGCCGGTGAAGATTCATGTGGGTGGGTTTGCGATTGAGAGCGTCGACGGGGACACGGCGCAGTTCACGATGCGAATTTCAGCAGGCGGGTATGTGCGGGCGATTGCGCATGCGATGGGACAGGCGCTGGGGTGCGGGGCGCACCTGGCGAGTTTGCGCAGGACGGCGGCGGGACCGTTCACACTGGACCAGGCGCTGACGCTCGAGGACGTTGAAAGTCTGGCGGCGGAGGGAAAACTGGAGGAGCGGATGCCGCATCCTCGGATGCTGTTGCCGGAGATGCCTGCGGTGACGGCGGATGAACAGACGGTGGGGAGGGTGAGGAACGGGATGCAGGTGAATCTGCCGGAGTATTCGGGGGCGGCGCTGGTGAAGATTTTCGAGGGGCAGCGAGAGCTGGTGGCGGTGGGGAAGCGCGTGGCGGGGACGCTGTTTCAGCCGTTTGTTGTTTTGGGTTGAGCACCTGCGGTGCGGCAGACGCGCTTCGCGCCAATCCCACATCTGCCAACTGCGGGCAGATGTGGGGCACCCGAATGCTCGAAGACTCGAGCTATCCGCGGCGGAAGGCGTTGTGCTTGTTGCGGTAGATGGCTCGCGAGGTGCGATTGAGCCGGTGGTTGAGGATGGCGCGATCGCGGTGGTTGAGGCGGCCGTAGTTGGCACGGCGCATGGCGCGCTCCTGGCGGTGAATGGAAAATTCGCGACGTTCGAGGCCACGGGTTTCGCGGCCGGTGAGTTGGCCGGAGCGCACGCCCTGGGCGATGCGGCCCTGCTGGTTGAATTGTCGCTGGGGAATGGTCTGCGCCATGCCGATGGTGCTGGTGAGGGCGAGAAGAGCAGTGGCAACGAGAGAGAGTTTCATAGGGTGGGTCTCCTTACTACGAATGACTCTGTTGCGGTAGTGCGTCGTCATTCGCTTTCGGAAGTGAAAACACGTGGGTGGGGATTTGTTGCTGGGAAATGGGCGCAACTAGTGAGCCGGTAGCGGGTAGCCAGTAGCCTGTAGCTGAAGCGATGCCGGCCGCATGGGCGCGTTTCCCACATCTGCCAACTGCGGGCAGATATGGGACACCCGGCTTCGCGCAAAGACCCTGACAGAATTTATTTGTGGAGCAGGGGCAGGAGTAGCGGCAGGAAATTATCAGCTACCAGTTGGGCGCCTTTGGCGGTGGGGTGGATGCCGTCGTCCTGAATGGCGCCGGGGACGGTGTAGATGTGGGCGTAGAGCTCGGGCAGGAGCGGCACGTGAAATTTTGTCGCGACGAGACGGTAGGTTTCGTCGAACTGATCGATGTAGTCGGCCCCGTAGTTAGGCGGGAGGGTGATGCCGGCGAGAATGACTTTGCTGCCTGCCTGAAGCAGAGTGGAGACGAGGGTGGAGAGGTTGCGGCGCGTGTCGGCGATAGGGATGCCGCGCAGGCCGTCGTTGCCGCCGAACTCGACGATGACGATGGCGGGGTGCAGGCGGAGGACTTCTTTGAGGCGGTCGACGCCATCTTTGCTGGTGTTGCCGCTGACGCCGGCGTTGACAATTTTGTAGTGGAAGCCGCGACTGTCGAGATCGGTTTGGAGATCGTCGGGATACGCGTGGCCGGACGCGACGCCATAGCCGGCGGTGATGCTGTCTCCGAAGCACACGATCACGGGAACGGGGCGGGGCGGGGCAGCGTATGTGGTGAGAGGGAGAAGAAGCGCGGCGATGAGGGTGAAGCGGGGCATGTGAGATTCATTATCAACAACCAAGGCCGGCGAGCGAGCGGACAGCGGATAGCGTTTAGCGGATAGCAAACCACCTCACCTGGGCTACGGTCAGCGCGGCGCAGGAGCTGGCACAGGAGACAATGGAAGAGAGGACAGAGGAGAGCGGATGATCGAGGTGAAGGGGCTGAAGAAGTCAATACGCAACGGGACGCGAACGGTGGAGATTCTGCGGGGAATCGACCTCGTGATTCCGAAGGGGCAGTTTGCCGCGATCATGGGGGCGAGCGGGAGCGGGAAGAGCACGCTGCTGGGATTGCTGGCGGGGCTCGATTCGCCAACCGAAGGCGAAGTGATTCTGGATGGCGTGACGATCAGCAATCTTGAAGAAGACAAGTTGGCGGAGATTCGCGGGCGGCGGATCGGATTTGTGTTTCAGTCGTACCAGCTGATTCCGACGCTGACGGCGCTGGAGAACGTGATGCTGCCGTACGAGCTGAATGCGCGTGGCGATGCGCGGAAGAAGGCGGAGCCGCTGCTGGCGGCGGTGGGATTGCAGGATCGGCTGCATCATTATCCTGTGCAGTTGTCGGGCGGGGAGCAGCAGCGCGTGGCGCTGGCGCGGGCGTTTGTGCTGGAGCCACCGATTGTGCTGGCGGATGAGCCGACGGGGAATCTGGATTCGGCGAACGGGCAGCATGTGCTGGAACTGCTGGGTGAGCGGCAGCGGGAGTCGGCGACGACGCTGGTGCTGGTGACGCACGATGCGCAGATCGCGGAACGCGCGGATCGGCGGATTCAGCTGAAGGATGGGCTGGTGGTCGCGGACGATCTGCAAGGGGCTGGCCGTGCCAGCACTCCGGCCTTCGGCGCGGATCCGGTGAGCGCGCGATGACGACGGACGCGAACAACTCTACGCAGTCCGCGACGAAGCCGGTACTTCCGTGGTCGACGGCGGGGCGGATTGCGTGGCGGGAGCTACGCGCGGGGAAGGCGAAATTCTTTTTCGTGTTGCTGTCGGTGGCGATTGGCGTGGCGGCGCTGACGGGAGTGCGGGGATTCAGCACATCGTTTGCGCGAACGCTGCTGGAGCAGGCGCGGAGCATTATGGCGGGCGATTTGTCGGCGCGGATGTTCCGGCAGGCGACGGCGGCGGAATCACAGCAACTGGATGCGCTGGCCAGCGAAAAGTCCGGACTGGGCGTGCGGCGGACGGTTGTGACGGAGACGGTGTCGATGGCGATGGTGCAAGGGGATCCAGTGCCGCTGCTGGTGACGCTGAAGGCGGTGGATCCGGCGGAGTATCCGTTTTACGGGGCGGTGGTGTTGTCGACGGGACAAGATTTACGAACGGCGCTGACCGATGACACGGTGGTGGTGGATGACAATCTGCTGGTACGGCTGCGCGCGAAGGTCGGCGATCCACTGAAGATTGGCGGGCGATGGTTCCGGATTGCGGCGGTGATTGAGAAGGAGCCGGACCGGATGACGGCGGGCGTGGGGCTGGGGCCGCGGGTGATGATGACGCGGCGGGCGATGGATGAGACGGGGCTGCTGCAGCCGGGGAGCCGGGCGACGGAGCGGTATTTGTTTGCGCTGGGCGACAAGCTGAAGGTGGCCGATGTGCGGGCGCAGATCGAGAAAATTCTGCCGGACGCGCAGGTGACGGATTTTCGCGAGACGAGCCCAACGCTGACCCAGGGCGTGGATCGGGCGACGGGGTTGCTGAGTTTGATTTGCCTGGTGGCGATGGTGCTGGGCGCAATTGGCGTGGCGATGGCGATGCGCGCGCACCTGCAGCAACGGATCGAGATTCTGGCGATCATGAAGTCGATTGGGGCGCGATCAGCGGATATTCTGAGGATCTATTTGTTGCAGACGCTGTTACTTGGCGTGGGCGGCGCGCTGATCGGGGTGGTGCTGGGGCTGGGTGTGGAGTATGCGTTCCCGACGGTGCTGGGGAGATTGTTGCCGCTGCGGCCGGAAATTCGACTGCCGCTGAATCCAGTGCTGGCAGCACTGGGGACGGGGATTCTGACGACGCTGCTGTTTTGTTTGCCGCCGCTGTTGGATGTGCGGAACGTGCGGCCAAGCCTGGTGCTGCGGCGGATGGTGGAGTCGGGCGACGGCGCGGGATGGATGGGCTGGCTGAAGGAACACAAGCTGCAACTGGGCTCGGTGGTGGTGATTCTGGCGGGGCTGGGCGGGATTGCGGCGGCGTTGTCGGACTCGATGCTGGTGGGGAAGTGGTTTGCGATTTGCCTGGCGGGGCTGCTGGTGTTCATCCTGGGGCTTTCGGCGGGAACGCTGCGGGCGCTGCGGGCGTTTTTGTCACGGACACGGTTACATTTGCATTCGGCGCTGCGGCATGGGTTGGCGAATCTTTATCGGCCGGGAAACCAGTCGGCGGCGGTGCTGGCGGCGCTGGGGACGGGAGTGATGCTGATCCTAAGCGTGTTCCTGATGCAGCGGTCGATTGTGAATGCTTTACATGAAGATGTAAAACCGGACACGCCGAACCTGTTTTTGATCGATATGAGCACGGAAGAGCTGCCGGGGATTCGCGCGGAACTGGCGAAACAGGCGGGGGTGATCGGGGGTCTCGAGGCGGTTCCGATTGTGTCGGCACGGGTGGAGTCGATTGACGGGACACCGGTGGATCAACTGAAGGTGAAGAACTATCCGAACCGGCTGCTGCGCAACACGACGTTGTCCTGGGCCGATGGGCTCCCCGAGGGAACGAAGGTTGCGCAAGGGAAGTGGTGGGCGGGAGACAGCGCCAGCGGATTTGCAGTGGTGGATCGTGTGGCGAAGCGGCTGAATCTGAAAATCGGATCGCAGGTGACGTTTGTAGCCGGGGACAAAGAGATCCCGGTGAAGGTGGCGGCAATTTACAAGATTGACGGCGAGCACGCGTTCGCGCGGAGCGAGTTTATTTTGCCGAAGGCGCTGCTCGCGGATCAGCCGGCGGTTTGGTATGGGGATATTCACGCGCGGCCGGCGGCAATTCCGGAGATCGAGCGGGCGCTGTTCGCCACGTATCCGACGGTGACGGTGATCAACATTGCGGATATTTTGCAGACGATTACGGGGGTGGTGGATCAGATCACGATTGTGATCCGGTTTCTGGCGGGGTTCTCGATCTTGTCGGGGCTGATCATTCTGGCGTCGAGCGTGGCGAGCACGCGGTTCCGGAGGATGCGCGAGGTGGTGGTTCTGAAGACGCTGGGGGCGACGCGAAACCGGATTGCGACGGTGTTCAGCGTTGAGTTTGTAGTGCTGGGACTACTCGCCGGCGCCGTGGGGACGCTGTTCGCGAATGTGCTGTCGCGAATCTTGTTGCACCGGATGGATGTGGTGTTCCAGCGCGACCTGCGGGGATCGCTGACGGCGGTGGTGGGGACGGCGGTGTTGGCGGTGGCGACGGGATGGATCGCGAGCTTCAGGATTTTGGGGCAGAAGCCGCTGGAAGTTTTGAGGGAAGAATAAGGCAGGGAGTGGGCAATAGGGAGTAGGGAGTAGAAAACCAGGCATTAGCCAGAAGCCGGGAGCCCATCGAAGCGTTATTGACCGACAACTGTGGTGCCGATAGTATGAAAAGGCGGCGTTTCAAGCCGCGACCCACCTTTACTGCCCCCTCGTTCAACGGCAGGACAGCTGACTCTGGATCAGCATATCGGGGTTCGAATCCCTGGGGGGCAGCCAACTGAAAACAAAGCAGTTGCGCGCGTTTCGCCCTTCCCTCGAAAACCCGAATATGACGTAAAACATGACATAGCTCACCGACTTTCCTGCTGAGCTCGCTTCGCGTTGCGTTCATTCACGAGCTCGGCGAGGCCTTTCATCTCCGGATGCAGATACCGTTGCGTCGTGGTGACGCTGCGATGACCCAGCATCTTACCAACCAGAACGATGTTGCCGGTTCGGTCGAGCATGTCGGTTGCGAACGAGTGGCGTGCCGAGTAAAGCACGACACCTTTCGGGATTTGGGCCTCTTTGCGAACTGCGGAAAACTGCTTCGCAACAGAAAAGTAGCTGATATGCCTTTTCTTCCTGCGTCTTGATGGAAAAACCCATGGCGAACCGGTCGCCGTCTGCCGTTCGGTTAACAGCTCCCGAACGCGGTCGCTGAGCGGCACGTGACGCTTTGCGTTCTCGGTCTTGCCATCAGGCACAAAGATCAGGTTCTTGCTCCACAGCACGTCTTCCCAGCGCATTCGAATGACCTCGTCCGGCCGAAGTCCGGCGTCGTGCGAGATCAGAAAAACATCCCGAAGCGGCTGAGCAGCCTTTTCGAGAAATCGCTTTTCCGTTTCGGGATCAAAGACAGCTGAACGTTCCACCTCCTTGCGCAACCGAATGCGCGGTTTGCGATCGATGATGTCCCAGTCGTGAGCCAGGGAAAGCATACGACGGAGAGTCCGAAGCCCGCAGTTGGCGTTGGCGCCCGAAGCCGGGAAGCTAAGCACTTCGGCCTGACTGCCCTTGATCTGGTCCAATCGCCAACCTTTTGCCGGCGTTTTCGAGAGCAGACGCCAGCCCGTTTCGTAGTAGCGTTTCGTGTCCGCATCGAGCGAACCTGCCTTGATGAACGGCAGGAACTTCTTCTCGGCAAATTCAGAGAGCAGAGCCGGGCGCCTGCGCGCGGGGAGCTGCTTTTGCTGCGCCTGCCGATAGAACGCCATCGCAACTTCCATGGCGGCGGTCTTCATGCTCTTCTTCGTGCTTTTCCGGATGCGCCGGCCGTCTACCACAAAGTCGGCGGTCCAGAACTTGCTTGCTCCTTGTCGGTAGAGCTCCATCGTCATTCCTCCAATGCAGCCCGCACAGAGGGGACGTGGCGACCCTGACGAACAAAATCATCAAGATCACCTGGATTGTACCGAACAGAGGCGTATGTTCCATGACCAAGCTTGACGTACGGCGGACCGACACCACGGCAGCGCCAGCTCCGGAGAGTTGCTGGGCTGACGCCGAGTCTCAATGCCGCCTGGTGGTCGTTCAGCAGATTCTGCGTCTCGACCGTGTGGCGGGATTCGAAATCGGCCAGGGCAGATCGCGGAGGACGACTGACGGTCGGCGAGATGAGTTCGAAGAGGCCTTTCCCTGGGTGCGGCGCCGGCTGCGGTGATTTCTTTTGCATCTCCATAGATCCGATCTGGTTCGAACTCCGTCGAACTTTGCAAGCTTCGACCCGATTGGCTGTCAGCCCGAGACGTGTCCGTGAATCGAGCCGGTCTGGGATTGCCAGCCACTTGCGTCTTCGCATGTCCAGGAATGCGACCGCGAACCTGGATTCGCGCCCGTTGGGGCCTGAATCCCAGCATGATTAACCAGGTGGCAGTCGTCCAATCAAATTCCGTACGAGCGTTATTCCCGCTGGTTATAACGGAACCGATCTGATCCATCGCCGGCGAGGCCGAAGTCGGGCGAGGGAAGGGGATGCCATGAACGAGATTGATCTTCGGCTGCTGCGTGCGGCCGTTGTGCTTGCAGAGGAGCTTAGTTTTTCACGTGCCGCCCAGAAGCTTCACGTCTCGCAGCCGGGTCTGACCAAGCAAATCCAGGATCTGGAAGCGATTCTTCATGTATCCCTGTTCACCCGCGATCGTCAGAAAGTCCATCTAACCGAGGCGGGGCGAGCCTTCGTCGAAGAATCCAGGCTCGCGCTGATTCACCAGGAGCGTGCCGTCCAGGCTGCGAAATCCGTCGCGAAAGGGGCAGAGGCAATCCTGAATCTGGGACAATCTCCGTTCGTCGATCCTCTGCTGATTTCGGTCATGACATCGATTCATCTTCCTTTGTTTCCGGAACTGCGGATCAATATCACGAGTGACTACGCTCCGGAACTGATCCGGCGAGTCGCGTCCGGTGAGATTGAAATTGCCCTGTTGACCGCTGGCCCGGAGACGCCGCAACTCACACAGATCGAGGTGACGGTATCACCGCTCTATGTGCTGATCTCTGAGACATCCTCGCTTGCGGCCAGACGGACCCTCAGTCTGCGGGAACTCGACGAGATTCCGTGGATCCAGTTTGCGAGGCAAATCCAGCCCATGCTGTACGACGTCATTGAGGCCCGTGCGCGATCCAGCGGGATTGCTGCGAGCGAGCGACACGATGTCACGAGCGCGGAACAGGCAGCCCAGCTGATTTACCGAACCGGGGGCGCGGCCATCTTCAGTAAGCACGACGCATGGCGCGTTGCGATGGACGGTCTCACCATGCGCCCTCTGGGTGAGCCTGAGATATCCATGCGAACTGTTCTCGCTGTCCGCAATGATGCGAGCCGGGTTGTCAGTGAATTCGTGCGTGCGACGGTCCGAAAGTTCAGGAAGCTCGCTCCTCCGAGTCAGGGCAGGCTGCCCCTGACGGCCTGAGGCGGGAGCCATCTTCGGAGTTGCCCAAGTCGTGCTCAGAACGAATCTCGATATTGAGGGGCCCGTCATAGCCGCATGTATCGCACATGACCAAGCCGTTGATCACACTCTCGAGCGGGACGTGACAGCGCCTCGTTCCGGCGCCACAGTTCTGGCACACGTGGACCGCGCTGAGCTGAGACGCTGCACGGCCATTCTGGTCGCCGGCGGACATGGGCGGATTCCTCGCTCCATGCTCAATATCCCACGTTTACCAAAGATTCTGCCGAGTTCTCTCAGAAACGGTCGGATTACCGGTCAGGCTCCGAATCCCCGAAGCAGATGACTCGCTCTATGGGCGAGAGGCTTCAGGAGCGACCGGGAAGTCCGCCAGGTTTTTCGCGCGGCGCCGTGATGCGCATCGTGACTGCGGTCACCCGGCCGATGATCCCCGCCTGGGAAGGATATCGAACCTCCCTGACTCGGGTCTTCGACTCTGGAAAGGGCAGGAGTAGAAGGCTGCCTTCTTTCTCCTCACACCAGGAGCAGGCGTATTCTTCACGGAGTTCCACGAAATAGACAGGGCGCTCAAAGATACCTGACCAGCCCGAACTCTCGATCTTTCGTTGCGACGAATCGATCTGTACGAAGGATCCGGGACGAATGAGCGGGGACAGGGTGAAATCCTTAGTGCCGACATAACCATAAACAGCCGGGCCCGTGTGCCCTTGCGGGAAGAGGTCCGCTTCGAGTCCCCGGAATCCGGAGAACATGCGCGAGACCAGGTCGGTTTTTTCGAGCTGAACCCCTTGCATGTTCGCAAGAGCAATTTCCGGGGGCGCGTCCGGAATTCCGACGAGATGGGTGTGGGGCAGCGGCAGCCGTATCTGTTCCAGGCCGATGTCGCCGATCTCGACACCGAAGAACGCCAGGACCTCGTGGAGCCGGTATTGATAGATGATACTGAGGGTATGAATCTTAAAAACGCCGGGAGTGAACTCTCCCCTTTCCATCTCCGACAGCCAGGCGTGGGAGATGTAATACTCCTGATTCAGGACGTTGACGGCCAGCACCGCTATGCCTGTGCCTGCGGCAACGCCCGCAAGGGCCTTCTTCGCGCCGGGCTCTCCGTGTGCGAAGCCGTAGCCGCCGATCACGATCGCAATCAACGACGCGACCTTGGCAATCGTCCCGGTGAAGAGAGTCTGCAGGGCGGTGAAGCCGGTATCGAAGGGCGAACCGCTCGACTGGGCCCGGGCTGCAAGGGGCAGGAGGAGAATTGTGAATGTGAGGAGGGAACGGACATCCACCCGAGCAGGGATGATGGAGAATCGAATGAAACGACGGATCGGGATCACTTTGCACCTCCGCTGGCGGCGAAAGCCATCAGCCATGGCGCAAAGCTAGCCCGGCTCTATTTCGAAGTCCAATCACTTCTGATCGGGTCGTTATTCCCGCAGGTTATAACGAGCAATTCAGGCTCTATTCCAAATGGGAATCCAGGTTGCAATATCCTGGGCGACGCTGCTCGCTTGACTCCCTGGCAAAACCTCAGTCGACGCCTGTGACCTGCGCCGAAAGCCATCGGCATCTATTTGGCTTCGACCCGATCAGGCACCCTGCGAAAGACTCGATTGAATATCTCATGCGCAAGATCCACGGATTCCTGAATCGCGATGCTGGTCGGGATCACGCGGACATTGACCTGCTTCTCTCTCGCAAGCCTCAGCCCGGCGATAATGCAGGCACCCAGGTGGACCAGGGTTCGATTCACGCGAGGCATCGGTACGAAGGGGTCCCACACCGGGACAGTATAGGCGGAGATAAAGCGAATGTCTGCGGCAGCGGGGATTGAAGTCGCTGGGGGGTCTCGATTGTGTTGTGAAGGCCGACATTTCAGTGCAGATCCGGCTTCGGGGAGCGCATTGGCGATTGAACACTAATCGAGATCCTCCTCAATTCTTCGTCCGTCGACTAAGAGCTTTCGTTCTATAGTGTGAACTTCTTTGTGCCCGAGGCCCATGAGCGGCCGACTCGTCGGCCCGAAGCAGGAATTTCTTGAGCAGCGGAGAGGTATTCGACTTGTTGTATCCCATCACGAGATCGATGGTCGGAACCTCGCCGTATAACGGCCGGGCGACAACCGAAGGGAGCAACGAATTTTGCACATAGATTGGCACTAATGTGAAGCCGCCCGTGGAGGCCACCAGCGACATTCCGCCCGATAGAGTCTCCGCATCGTAGATCTGTTTCAGTTTGAGGCCTAGCTTCGCCGCGTACTCCTCGATCACGGTCTTGAGAACGGGCGCGGCACGTGCGGTGCTGACAAAGTCCTCGCGACAGATGTCCTCCGGCCGTATTGCTTTGTGCCGAGCCAGGCGATGGCGAGCAGGCAGGATCGCGATCAGAGGCTCCTTGACGAGGAATCTGAAGTCCAGGCCAGCGGTCCGAGTCTCGCGCCTTAGCAGAGCCACATCGATTTCTCCCTGCATTAATGCATTGGCGAGTTCAGGCGAGGATTTCGTCGTAATCGTTACATCCACATCAGACGCCTCTTCGCGGAGGATTCGGAGCGCCTCCGACAGCCAGATCACTTCCTGACCCGGCAGGAAACCCAGCCCAAAACCCGTTTTGTGCGGTCGCTCAACGTTTCGCGCGGCTTCGCACGCGATTTCGATCTGCTTCAGCGCCAGCCGCGCATGATCGAGGAATACCCGTCCCGATGCAGTGAGCGTTGCTCGTTCGCGTCGCGGATCAGCATGGGTGAGCACGTGTTCGATGAAGTCACCGCAGTGGCAGCCGCGCCGGCGCCGACGTTTTCGCTGGCCGGTCGCATCTCCGGAGCTCTTGGGGCAATTGCAGATCGAGCCTGCCAACGAGCGTCGTGGCTGGAGCCGCTCCTGAAATGGATGCGGCGAGAAACTCGACACACGTGAAGATCCGACGGCTGCCCGTTGATTCATACGCTCTCTTCGCCACAAATTCGACGACACCAAGAGTGACCTCCCCGATACTTCCAAACCGCCGGCGCCGAACGCTATGAAGATCAGGGCGCGATCTGCCAGGCAGCGGCTGGGGCGCCGGGGCTTCCGCTGCTCGTCAACGTCGTCCCGTTCATCAGCCAGATGTAGACCTGTTGCGTGCTGCCGTTCCGCCACAGGATGCCGGCCCGGCCGCTGCCGTCGTAGTCGCCTATGCCTTCAATGTTCCATCCGGAGGAGACGTAGCTGATGCTGCCGCCGCCCGACATGGTGGTCCCGTTGATGTACCAGACGTAGACCTGGCCGGTGGTGCTGTTCTGCCACAGGATGTCGCTCTTGCCGTCGTTATTGAAATCGCCGACGCCGGCAATCTTCCAGTCCGAGGTGACGGAGCCGAGACTGCCGCTGCTGGTCAGGGTCGCCCCGTTGATCAGCCAGATGTAGAGTTGGCCGCTGGTGCTGTTGCGCCACAGGAGGTCGGATTTGCCATCGCCATTGAAATCGCCGATGCCAGCGATCGTCCATCCGCCGGAAACGTAGCTGATGCTGCCGCCGCCCGACATGGCGGTCCCGTTGATGAACCAGACATAGACCTGGCCGGTCGAGCTGTTCCACCACAGGATGTCGGCTTTGCCATCGCCATTGAAGTCGCCAATGCCCGCAATACTCCAGTCAGAAGAGACGTAGCCGAGGCTGCCGCTGCTGGTGAACGTGCTGCCGTTCATGATCCAGATGAAGACCTCACCGGTCGTGGTGTTCCGCCAAAGGATGTCGGATTTGCCGTCGCCGTTGAAGTCGCCAGCGCCCTGAATGACCCAGTCCGAGGTGGGACTGCCGGGGCTGCCGCTGCTGGGATAGGTGGCCCCGTTCATGAACCACTCATAGACCTGCTCGGTGGTGCTGTTGCGCCAGAGGATGTCACTCTTGCAGTCGCCGTTGAAATCGGACACTGCGGCAAAGGACGCCGGATTGGGATTGGGGTTGGGGTTCGCCGTCGTGCAGGATCCTATCGCCTGAACCACGGTCACCGGAGCTGTTCCGGTGGCACTGGTATAGATCGAGGAGCTGCCCGAATCCGGGATATAGCTAGCGGTCAGTGTGTCGCTACCCACGGCCAGTTGCCCGGCTGGCACGGTGATGCTCGCCAGACCCGCGGAGAGCGTCGCGGGCGATGAGGTGTAGCTGCCGCTGCTCAGCGTCACGGTACCGGTGGGGATTGGATTGCCGTTACCGCCGCTCACCGTCACGGTCACCTGATCCGACTGAGCCGTCGTAATGCTGGACGAGGAGGGAGCGACCATCACCGTCGGCGCCACCATCGCCAGGTTGATCGTATAGGTCGCCGTCGCGATTCCGCTCGAGGAGTCTCCGTTCGCGAATGCGACAGCCTCCAGAGTTTCCGTCTTCGGCACTGCAATCGCACCGTTGTACACCGTAGAGTTGACGGTGGGTGCGCTTCCATCTGTCGTGTAGTAGATGACGGCATTCGGTGTCGCTTCGGTGATACTGACCATTTGTGCACTTGTGTATGTCCCCGTCGCCACGCTGAACATCGGGGTCGCGGCTGGATTCTGGAAGGTCACCTTGCGGATACGCAGATTGCACCACTCCGCCACAAGCAGATTGCCGGAACGATCGAAGGTCATCCCCTCGGGATCGCAAAAAGTGGCCAAAGTGGCCGAGCCACCGTCGCCGCTGAATCCGAAGTATCCATTCCCCGCGATGGTGGTGAGAACATTGCTGCCGGCGGCCAGTTCCCGCACCACTGCGTTATCGGCGATGAACAGGTCGCCTGTTCCATCGAAGGCAAGACCGAACGGCTGCACTTCAGCGTGAGTTGCGGGAAGGCCATCGCCGCTTGATCCCAGATCGCCATTGCCGGCCAGCGTGGATATGATCCCAGTGCCGGCCGTCACCTTGCGCACTCGGCCATCAGCGCTGTCCGCGATATACAGATTCCGCTGATTATCCAAAGTCACAGCCGTGGGATACCACAGGCGAGCCGATGTAGCCAGCCCGCCGTCGCCAAGGGGAGCGTTATCCTCCGGCCCGCCTGCGACTGTACTGATGATCCCGGTGCTCGCCGAAACCATGCGGATACGCCCATCGTAGCTGTCAGCGATGTAGAGGTTATTCTGGGCGTCGAATGCCAATCCCGCAGGATTATCGAGCTGTGCGTAGGTGGCCGGGCCGCCGTCGCCCCGGTTGGCGCTGAAGGCAAAATCGCCAGCGTACGTGCTGATGATGCCGGTGGCCGCGTTCACTTCGCGAACTACATGATTCCCGGCATCAGAAATGTACAGATCTCCGGCGCTGTCGAGAGCGACACCGATTGGACTGTTCAATTGAGCGCTGGTGGCTAGGCCGCCGTTGCCGCTCGATCCGTAAGAGCCCAGGGTTCCCGCCACGACACTGGCGATTCCGGTGGTGGCGGAGACCTCCCAGACCACCTCGTTTCCGGAGTCCGGAATATAGAGATTGCCGGCGCTGTCCACAGCCACGTCGTTGACGCCATCGAGCGCCGTGCTCGTGGCGAGACCGCCCGCTGCAGGCGGCTCCGGCAACCCGTTTCCCGCGACGGTCGAGGCAATCGCACTCGGAGGAGTGGAAATAGTATAGGCAGCCGCCGTCGGTGTGCTGGGCAAATACCCGGGAGCACCAGCCAGGGCCGTCAGCGTCACCGAACCGTTGACATTGACTGGGCCCCGGTATTCGTCTGACCTTGTGGTCGGCGTTGTGCCGTCGTAAGTCAGGTAGATCTCTGCTCCGGGGGTCGAGTCGCTTAAGGTCACGGACTGGGGTCCGGCAAAGGTACCGCTGGAAATGCTGAAAGCCGGCGGTGCAGTTGCGGTTGTCGGGGGCAGAGCGGACGTCGTGATTTCCCGAACATCCCCGCTCGATTCGGTCACGTAGAGATTGCCGGCGTCGTCCAAAGCAATCCCCTCCGGGTAACACAGGGATGCATCCGCAGCCGGACCGCCATCGCCAGCCAAACCGCCGCAGGCGTTTCCATTGCCTGCACGGGTCGTGATGATGTTATTGCTCGCGGTGACTTCCCGGATCACCCGATTGACGGAGTCGTTGATGTACAGATTGCCCGCGCCATCGACGGCCACTGCGGAGGGGAAGTAGAGCTCGGCGCTGGTGGCCGGCCCGCCGTCTCCGCTGTAACCGCCTGACTCTTCAGCGCCAAACCCGTTGCCCGCAACAATGGAAATAATCTGGGAGGTGGCGTTGACCTCCAACACGACGTTGTCATCGAGATCCGCAATGAATAAGTCGCCAGCATGGTCGAGCGCCAGCCCCTGAGGATTATCCAGGGTCGCGCTGGTCGCCGGCCCCCCGTTTCCATTGAAGCCGAGGGTAGTCCTCGTGCCGCCGCCAGCGACGGTTGTGATAGTCCCCGTCGCCGCTGTTATCTCCCGTACGCGGTCGCCGAATTGGTCGGAAACATAAAGATCGCCGGCCGCATCCACCGCCAACCCGTAAGGCAACGAGAATTCTGCGCTGGTGGCAGGACCGTTATCGCCGGTGTCGCCATAGCTGGCGCAAATTCCGTTGCCAGCGTAAGTAGTGATAATGCCGGTGGCTGCCGTGACCTTACGGACGACACAGTTACCGGAATCCGCGATATACAAATCGCCCGCCTGGTCGAGAGCGACGTTCTGCGGGTTCAGAAGTTCGGCGCTGGTGGCTGCGCCACCGTCGCCGATGTAACCACCCAGGTTGTTGCCGGCGACCGTGGTGATGATGCCGGTTCCGGCAGCAACTTCGCGAACTACATTGTTATCGTAATCCGCAATATAGAGATTGCCAGCGCTGTCCACGGCAGCATCGTAGGGTTCGTTCAGCAATGCGAAGGTTGCCAGGGAGCCGTCGCCGCTGTAGCCGTAGCCCGCCGTGCCGGCAACCGTATAGATGAACGAAGTCGCGGCCGAGCTGATGGTGTACTGAGCGGATGTCGTCGGACTCATCGAATAGCCGCTCGCGATCGCGGTCGCTGCGAGCGTTTCGGAGGAGGGTATCGCGACCGGTTCCGTATACTGCGCGGAGGCATTAGTCGGCGTGGTGCCGTTCGTCGTGTAGTAGATAGTCGCGCCAGGTACCGAATCGGTGATTTGCACTGTTTGCGTCCCCGGATAAACCCCCGGGGTTGGAGAGAATGCTGGCGCGGGGGCAGCAGGCAAATTCAGGAAGTAGTTGGCAGTCACGTAGTTTGCTTGCTGATATCCAGTCTCCGTGGCGTACGCCTGGATGGTTTCGGTTCCTCCTTCGGTGAGGGCGATCGGCCCTGTGTACGGAACAAAACCATTGGTATTGACAGTTCCATACGCCTCGTAATAAATGGCCGCGCCGGGTACTGACTCGCTGATCGTAATTGTTTGTTGGGTTGAATAGGTGCCCGGTGCAGGAGAAATAACTAACGGAGCCAGCACCGCAGTCAGTGCGACAGTGCCGGATATACTGGAAGGATAGTTGCTGTCTCCTAAGTAACTCGCATCCACGTTGTGTGTTCCAGCACCCAGCGGGGCTATACCATTTACGGTAGCTGTTGCAGTCTGGGTGGGCTGTGTCAACAGGATCGAGGCTGTGCTAACCCCCTTGGTCAACATCGCCAAATCCGGGACGCCATCTCCATTGAAGTCGGCCGCCACGATTGCGAAGGGGCCCAGAAATTGCTGGCTTACATTAGGCGTGGTGACATCAAGTTTAAAGGTGCCGTCTCCAGTACCGACAAGAATGTCAATCTGGTCGTCATAATTATCTATTACTGCCAGGTCGAGTTTGCCATCGTGGTTGAAATCGCCCGCCGTAAGGCTGTAGAGATCAGAACCCGCCGCGATCGGACTGGATGTAGTCTGGCCGAATGTTCCGTCCCCATTGCCGAGGGCGATCTCCACGCCAGTTCCTTCCGCGAAGGCCAGATCTACTTTGCCGTCGCCATTGAAATCGCCGACCACGGTAGACGTGACGAAAGTCCCCGCTGCTGGGGCGGCCGCCATCGCGGTGAACGTCCCATCACCCTTGCCGAGGAAGACCGTGGCCCCGCCTGGGGCGAAGAAGTTGAACGCGATTAAATCGGGGATGCCATCTCCGTTGAAGTCTCCCGTTGCTATCGCCCCATACTCCTGGTTCGGTTCAATAGTGGTTGCCTTCGCCGTGAAGGTCCCGTCGCCATTCCCAAGAAGAATGGAGATTCCGCCTCCAACGTAATCGCCCACAACCGCCAGATCCAGTTTTCCGTCCCCATTGAAATCGGCGGCAACCATGGTCCCTGAAATGTAATCGCCGCCATCCTGAGGCGGATAGTTGATCGGGCTGGACACCGATGTTGTAAACGTCCCGTCTCCGTTGCCCAGGAGCGTCGTGACGCTAACCGCGCTGGTCACATATGGGGTGCTCAGTACAGCCAGATCCGTCTTACCATCCCCGTTGAAATCACCGGCAACTACGAATGCCGCAATGTCATCGAGCGCTATCTGCGTTTGGGTGGTCGGCCCTGTCGTAAAGGTTCCATCGCCCTTACCAAAGAAAACCGTGACCGCGATCGTACCTTCGAAGTACTCGCTGGACCCGTTTATCCAGAACACCGCCAGATCCTGAATGCCATCGCCATTGAAATCTCCTGCCGCTTCAAAGAAAGGGCTGCTCGCGGCAGCGGGCGTCTGCGCAACCAGCCAGCCCAGACCTCCGGTGCCTGGGCCGAGCGCAGCCGTTGCTAATGCCGTGTTCCCAAAGCTGGTGTCCAGGAAGGAAATGTTCCCGGTGGGTGCTGCCGGTCCTCCATATCCCACCACCGTCGCCGACAGCGAGTAATCTCCTGGCTCACCACTGAACGAAAGTCCCGTTGTGTCGGAGTACACCGGGGTGGGAGCAGGTCCGACGGTGAGCGTCAGCGTTGCTGAGGTGCTGGTTAAACCATAGCCGTCCTGCACAAACTCGGCTTTGTAGGTGTTTACACCCGGCCCAGGCACGAACTTGAAAGTTGCAGTCCCGCTGCCTGACAGAGCCACGGTCCTCAGCACATGGATGTCGGTACAGTGGGTCGCCGACGCGTCGCAGAAGTTCACCTGGCCCTGCGTCACCGGAGTCGCACCTGCCTGCACCGTCGCGGTAAGCGTAACCACGCTGCCCGGGGCAACGGACGTCACCGGAATGCCGCCCGAACTCATGGTCAGGGTTGTGGTCGTCGCGGGCGGGAGACCCCACAGAGGCGTAGTGCCGGAAACACTGGGATTGTAGTTTGGGTCTCCGCCATAGCTCGCATCCACCAGATGTTGGCCAGCGTTTGGAAGAGTAATGTTGGCGGTCGCGGTCGCCGTCTCCGTGGGCTCTGTGAAGAAAACCAACGCCGAGCCGCTGCCGGAAACTGCGACGACCAGGTCAGTTGTGCCGTCGCCGTTCAGATCTCCCACTGCCAAATGCGCAGAATTCAGAGCCTCCGACACAGCCATCGCGGTCGCGGTGAACGAGTCTCTTCCGTTGCCCAGGAAAACGGTAAGTCTTCCGGAGTTCGAGTTGGTCAGGACCAGATCCGGGATGCCATCCGCGTTGAAGTCACCGACGTAGAGCGAAGAAATGCTGTTGGAACTGGCCACCGTCCCGGGCGCGGGCGAAGTAAACGTGCCATCCCCGTTGCCTTCGAGGATCGTCAATGAGTCACTTGCGCCGTTTGTGCCCACGACGCCCACGGCAAGATCCAACCTGCCGTCTCCGTTAAAATCCGCCGCCGCGATCGGCGAACCACTGCTTCCGCAATGCAAGCTGGTTGCCGCAGCAAAGGTTCCATCTCCCTTCCCCAGCAGGATTGAAACTACATCGTCTGAGGTGTCTGTGACGGCCAGGTCCAGGATGCCATCCCCGTTGAAATCGCCACCCGCTATTGCGTAGGGACTGTCACCCACCGCCGGGCTGCTGGGAACCGCGGTAAACGTTCCGTCTCCGTTGCCCAAAAAGATCAGCACCGTATTCGTCAAATCGTTGGTCACGGCCAGATCGGGGATTCCATCCCCGTTGAAGTCCCCCACTGCAAGTTGGTTGGGACTGGATCCAGTCGCCGGACTCGACGCGCTCACGGTGAATGTTCCATCTCCGTTACCCAACAGTATCGTTACGGCACTGGAGTTGGCATTCAGCACGGCCATGTCCTGTTTGCCGTCACCGTTGAAGTCTGCAACTACGATGGGACCGAAGGAATAGGTGAAGACCGAAGGCCCCGGTAGGGTCGTGTAGGTTCCGTTCGTATTGCCCAGGAAAATCACCAAGGGCTGACTCGGACCACCCGCAGACACTGCCAGATCCGGAATGCCGTCGCCGTTGAAGTCTCCCACCGCGACGGCCTGAGGGCTGTTAGTAGGCAGATTCAGTTCCAGCGGACTGGACCAATCGATGCCCGCAACACCCGGTCCAAGGGCTATGGTGTCCAGCACCGCATTCCCATTCGAAGTATCCAGAAAGGACGCTTCGCCAGTCGGCGATGCAGTACCGCCCGATTCGGTCACCGTCGCGGACAGTGTGTACTCACCCCAGGTCCCACTCCTCCCGATTGTGGTTGTGGTGGCGAGTGTTCCAGGTATACCCGCCACCGCCAGCGCCGACGCTGCCGACGCGCTTGTAGCGTAGGTATTGGTCCCCAGAAACACAGCCTTGTAACTATGGCTCCCGATCCCGGGGCGAAACCTGAGGGTTGCTGTGCCGGCGCCCGTTAGTTGTGCCATTCCCAGCACCTGAATATCCGTGCAGTTCTTTGCCGTTGCGTCACAGAACTCAACCTGCCCCGTTGTAACCGAAGCTGCCCCCGCTTCCACCGTCGCCGTCAGCGTAACGACGCTGCCCGAGGCGACCGTCGACACGGTGCTGCCGCCCGAGGTTACAGCCAGTGTGGCTATCGTCGCCGTCTTCGTCTGCGCAAACGCCATCGCTCCAAAAGTCAGGAGCACGAGGCGAAGCACAACCGGCAAGGCCACGCGGCGGCGTTCACGGGAGCAAAAGGCGGCGAAAGGGCAAACCACCGGAAAGGCCCGAAACGGCGCGAACGCGCGAATCATGACAAAAGGACTCCCGAGTGAACCATGGCCTCGAACCGGTCGGTCAGCTCTCAAGGCGACGCGACGGCCCAGGCGAGGCCGAATGCCTCCCGACGGCAAGACATCCAACCATGAGGGGGAACTCGTGAGTCTATCACCTCCGAGTTAGCGGCAACAGGATTTTTATCTGCCCGAGCCACCCTTAAGTCAACCGACAATGGGCTGGCAAAAAAACATGCCGATGACCCCATTCTCAATCGCCTAAGGAACCTCTGAAGTACTCGCCGGTCCACAGCCCATGGGGTTAACCTGGGTTAGTGGAGGCAGAGGGCGAGTGAGACAGCAGAGTCTGGCGGCGCAGAGCGGGTTCGAGAGATACGGGAAGAAGACGCGGCGAGAACAGTTTCTGGAAGAGATGGAGCGGGTGGTGCCGTGGGCCGAGTTAGAAGCGCTGGTGCAGCCGTACTATCCGAAGGGCGAGAACGGACGTCCGCCGATGGGCCTCAGCGTCACGCTGCGGATTCACTTTCTGCAGCAGTGGTTCAATCTGAGCGATCCTGCCGCCGAGGAAGCGCTGTACGATTCGCCGGTGCTGCGGCGCTTCGCGGGCGTGGACCTGGGGCGGGCAATGGTGCCGGTCGCGATGCGGATGCCGCAACTCGCCAGATAACCGTTCACTGTGTCCAGCATGGCCCCGCCCAGATCGGCAAGCGGTCGCAAGAGAGAGGAGCTGGGGGGACGATCGTGCGCTTCCAGCAGGTGACGGAACTGCAGAATGGTCGTCTCGTCCGGCGCCGGAGCATCTCCACCAGGTGGCGCGAGATGCCCCCGTCTCGCGCTTGTCGACTGGATGATGCCCGAACTCGATGGTCCGGGCCTCTGCCGCGCAGTACGCAGCAGTCAGCGTGAGGGCCCCTACGTTTATATCCTGCTGCTTACGTCAAAACAGAACAGCGAAGACGTCTTCACACAGGGCACCGCATCCTTTTACTCGAAGAGAGGCTCATCCACGCTCGCGAAGAAATGCGTTTTAAGGCCACGCACGACGCACTCACCGCGCTTTGAACCGCGGCTCCATTCTCTCGCTTGTGCACAGTGAACTCCACCGCTCCGCTCGGAATCTGAAACCAACTTCACTCCTGCTTTGCGACGTAGACCACTTCAAACGGGTCAATGATAATTATGGGCACCTTATCGGTGACATCGTTTTGGAAGAAGTGGCTCGCCGGCTTATCTCGATTGTCCGTCCCTACGATGCCGTGGGCCGCTATGGTGGCGAAGAATTCCTGATCCTCCTCAGCGACTGCGAAGAGGATGGCCTCAGGCGACGTGCCGAGGAACTCCGCGCAGCCATCACGGCAATCCCGATACAGACGGAGAGGGGCGATCTGTGGATCTCAATCAGCATCGGTGCCGTGACTTGTGTCGACTGGAAGCCCGACGATATTCCCCTGGAACGCATCCTCGCCCAGGCAGACGCCGCACTCTATCAGGCCAAAGCCGAAGGACCTAACTGCGTCGTCTTTGCTGCTCCCCTGGCTGCGATCTGAAAGTCCTCGTCCGCCAGAGCTGCGATCTGGCCTCATACAACACTGATTCCCGCAGGCAGGTCAGTTTTCCTGGCGACAAAAGGGCAATCCACAGTCTGTACAGACTATCTTTCGGGCTAAACGGGTTTACCGAAAGATCGGATACGCGCCACGATGCAGTCCATCGCGCTCTGGAATCGGACCTCGTCCGCGTGAACCAGCATGAGGGGCCTGCGGCGTCTCATCAGGTCTATATACTTCTTTTGAGCGTTGGCTATCGCGTCATCCACGATTTCGCGGTCCCCGCGCACAGCCTCAAGATCAGTGAGCGCCAGAACGCGATCCGCGTCGGCCAGCAGTCCATGGACGGCCATTCGGTTCAATTCATCTATCGGCGTCATCGCATACCCTCTCTGCCGCCACAGCCTCGGTTTTCCGAGGCCCGCCCCTGGCTGACATCAGCGGGCCCCTCACAGCATCCGAGGAAACGGATGACTGCGGATGCCACAGAGCCTCCAAAATCGCTTGTGACATTCGTCACACATAGGAACGTCACCGAAAAGGCCAAACTATTAATTTAATAATTGAACAGGCCATGCATCAGTTAACTGCATGGTTCCCTCGAACCGCGACCACCTGAAGATATTCCGCATCCACCCGGGTGGTCCCGTCAGTAGCCCGATTGTGACGGGACCACAAACCGGTGAGCTCGTCGCGAAGCTGCCGTTGCGCCTCCTCTCCGATCGAAGCAAAAGAGCGCGTCATCGGCCCATAGTTCACGCGGAAAAACTCAACTACATCCGCTGGCGAAAATGGATAACTGAATTCATACAGGTGGTTCGAGCATTCCAGAGTCGCGACCCCGCCCCCCAGCCGTTCGCGAACGGTCGGCTCATCGCCCCATAACACCGGGGACGGCATACCCGAAGGCGCAATGTGTTTGGCGATGGTCTTAAACATCTGCCCAACGAAGCCAGGGCCTGTCCAGTTGGCCATTGCGATGATCCCTCCGGGCCGGCACACGCGGATAAGCTCGGCTGCGACCCGCTCCGGACGAGGCGCGAACATCGCACCGATCAGGCTTGCCACCGCATCGAACGTGCCGTTTCCGTAAGGCAGGGCTTCCGCATCGCCTTCTTCGAACACGATGGATAGCCCCTCTGCGGCTGCGCTTCGACGGGCCTGGAGCAGCCAGTTGCTCGCGATGTCACACCCGGTGACACGCGCTCCGGCTCTCGCCGCAATCAGCGATAGCTGCCCCGCTCCGCAGGCCACATCGAGCAACTGCGCGCCAGGCTTGATGGGCAGGCGCCGGTAGAACGCCTCGGCGTCGCGTTCCATATAGCGGCTGAATCGGCCATAGTCGCCGGTCATCCAGGTATCACGCAAGCGGGTCTTCAATTCGTCCAGTCCGGTCTGTCCCTCCAGAACACTCATGGGTCTTACCTCCTGGCCTTACTATGCGGCGGACCGGATCTTAAAACTTGCTCGATCGTTCCGCATTCTTGCCGAAAACACCCAAATCGAGCGAACCTGAAGCATGGACGCCCTCTCCGAGGTGCTGAGAATCGTCAGGCTCAGAGGGGCCTTGTTTTTCAACGCGGAGTTTTCCGCCCCCTGGTGCGTGGCGTCGCCTCAATCCAGCCAGGTTGCTCCGCTGCTCTGCCCCGGAGCGGGTCACGTGATCATCTACCACTACCTGACCGATGGCCGCGCATATGCCCAATTGCCCGGCGGGAGCCGCCGCGATTTGGGGCCAGGCAACGTGGTGATCTTCCCGCACGGAGATGCCCACAGCCTGGGAAGCGGCTCAGGCAAGCCGGTCGATTCGCTGAAAATCTTCGCCAGGAATTTGAGTAATGGACTCAAAGTCGCGCGTTATGGCGGAGGAGGGGAACTTACGAAGTTCGTATGCGGCTATATGGCCTGCGATCCGAGTTTGAGCGAAGTCGTACTTGCGGGGTTGCCTTCGATGTTCGTGGTCAATATCGCAAATGATTCCGCGGGCCATTGGCTGGCGAACTCGATACAGTTCTCGGTGCGCGAAGCCGGAAGGCTGGGAACCGGCAGCGATGTGGTTCTTGCCAGGCTATCGGAAGTTCTGTTTGTCGAGACTCTGCGTCGTTTCATCCAGGACATGCCGGATCAACAGAAGGGATGGCTTGCAGGAGCACGCGATCCCGTGGTCGGCGAAACGCTCGCGCTGCTGCATAAGAACCCGGCGCACCCCTGGACTATCGCGAACCTCGCCCATCAAGTCGGGGTTTCACGCACGCGATTCGCGGAGCGCTTTCGTCACTTTCTGGGCGAGCCTCCCATGGCGTATCTTGCACGGTGGCGGCTCAAGCTGGCCGCGGAAATGCTTGTGTCTTCCGATTCGAACGTCGGCGAGATAGCGGCCGAGGTCGGCTATGCATCGGAAGCGGCGTTCAACCGCGCCTTCAAGCGCGAATTTGGATGTCCGCCTGCGCAGTTCCGCCGCTCCCGAAATTGTGAGATATAAACAAACCAGTCTCTGAAGACATTTTGGGGAAAGAGGCTCTGCAGAACTGAACTAGAGGCAGCCGAACCGGTGCAGTTGTGATGCTGGCACTCGGGGCAGATGGAATAAAGCATCCGGCTATCGGGCAGTCTTCTTTGCCTTCTTCCATGCGTTCCAGCGTTTTCTCTGCGCAGCGGAGATACGTGCGCGGGCGTCCGCGCTCATGATGCGTTTCTTCTTTGTGCGGAAGGGGAAGGGTGCATCTTTGCCTTTGCCCCTTTAATTGCCTCTTCATCGATATCAGCGGCGATATCCTTTCCCCCAGCGGGAATGGAATGTAGGGTACCGGTAAAGACTTTCACATTCGCCCGGCATGAATTAGACGACAGAGTTGTTGGGCTGCATTAACGAGCAAGTCACAGCCTGCAATGGGTGCATCGGATGTCAGGACTTAGTGGGCGACTACGGCACGTCGAGTTTGATCACATCCGGGTGTTCTTTTAGGAGAGCGCGCGCAATCATCGCCTTGAGCTGTTCGTTGGTTAGGTCAGTATTCAACACAAGGCCGCCCGAAAACATTCGTTGCAGTTCTGCTTCCTTCTCGAGTGCTCGCTCGTAAAAAGGGATCAACAGACGTGTTGCGGAAAGCTTCCCGCTGAGAGCCTTGTTTACCAACTGTTTCACGACTCCCTCACGCTTCTTGATAACTCTTCGCTTCCCGTTCTCGTTGATGGGCAGATCTGCGTTCATTTCTCGCAGCACTTGCGAATCGAGGTCTTGCGCTTTCTTCGGTCGCCCGGAAGGGTTTCCCGAAACCCCCTTTTTGAACTGGCTTCTTTTCGGAGGCTTTTGGTAGCCGACTTCACAATCTTCTGTATCAAAATCATCGCGTATGTTCTTCACCCTTTTGTCTCTGAAGTTGACGTACCCTGACTTGCCTTGGACACTTCTCTCACTGCAAAGCTCTCTCCTGACTCAACGTGAAGAGCATCGCGTTTGGTGCGGCGCTGCCAGCGGCGGACGAGAGCGTCCACATACAGTGGATCGAGTTCCAGCCCGTAGCAAACTCTCCCGGCGCGCTTCGCAGCAATGACATCAGTCCCTGAGCCGAGGAACGGGTCGAGAATCAAAGCCCCTCGGGCGGTTGAATCCTTAATCGCGTCGGCGATGGATCCGCCCGACAGCAGAACGGCGAGAAGAGTGATGGACTTCCAGTGGTGCATTGCGCCCCTCCCTGAGAATCATGCTCACTTGTCGCAACCAAACGTAGCATTACAAGGCGAAACCGTCGCACTCTTCATGACAAGAGCAGCCCGCCGCGAAAAATGCGCCTGCCCGGTCAGGAACTCTATTTTCTGCTGAGCTGTACCCGTGCAAACGGCGTCAGCTTGCCGCCTTCTTCGTTATCCATCACCCATTGCCACGTGTCAGTATTCCTGCTCCAGACGAACGTAGTGTGGGTGCCGCTGCCATCCTCGCTCGGAAACACGAACAGGATTGCATCCCCGCTGCGCTTCCCCTCGGCGATGGGGCCGGAGAGTCCGCCGCCGGCTGTCGAATCGAGCCACTCGCATTTATATTCCCGCGTCCGGTCGTCCCGTTCGATAAAGACGATTGCTTCATAGACGGGCTGGCCCTGCGCATTTTTCTCGCGCGATGTCTCGTGAATGCGGACGTATTCCTGATTCAGTACCCAGTCGGAGTCGATATCGTGCGTGACCTCTCGTCCCGCAATCGTGCCCTGCAGGATCCAATGCCCCGTCATATGGTCGAGCAGGGGATCGGGATGAATGGGCTGTTGGGCGGACGCGGAAGTCCAGGCCAAGAGGATCGAGGCAAGGATGGTCAAGCTTGTTTTCACTGATCGCCTCCCAACACCATGACTTCTCACGAGCCCCGGACTAATGGGCCGCGGCCTCCGGCCGAGCGAATTGCCGATTTCAGCTCAGCGAAGCAACCAGCCAATCGCAACCGCGATTATCGTGAGTTTCACCAACCATCCGATCGCATAAGACATCACAAATGCGCGATGCATCTTCATGAATGCCGCGTTGGTAAGTATCAGCGGCAAAGGGCCAATCAACCAGATGGCAACAGCCAGACTGATGGCGCCTGCAACAGAATGAAGCTCCAGCCAGATACAAAGCCAGGCAAAGACCGCGCAGGTAAGAAACGGCAATGGACTCGTTAGAGCAATCGCGCGGCCTTCGGAACCCTGCCGCCAGATTTCCGGATAAGTGTAGCGTCGATGAAGCCAATCGCCCGCAAAGAACCAGTCGGTGAGCGAGGATACGCATCCCGCGCCGATGACGATTGCAATGAGTCGAATCCAGTTCATGGCGCCATCCGTAGAGCCAGGCGCAATTATACGCAGGCTTCTTCGCTCTTAAGTGTCGAAGTTCCCCCGCCGGTTAGCAGCCGGGCCTCTGATTCGCTGAGACTGATCGGATGATGAGCTTTCCACGCCCGCTCGCTGGCAGAGGCGTTTTAGCTGAGCAACGGCAGCAGCGATAAGCGCGTCGACTTCAGGACGGCCCAGCGTCTCTTCTGACTCGATACGAATGAAGCGGTTTGATTACCTGAACCAAGAAGAATCTTGTGCGGATCGGGAAGAGTTGAGCCACGGTAGAAGGACAGCCCTACTCCATTCGCGCCTGCAGCAATCGAGACGATGCAATCGGAAGGTCGTTCTGTCGAACAATATCCCAGGGCGAAGAAGCTGTAGTTGTCGTATGCCAGTTCGTTTGCAACAGGCAGCCGTTTCCGCAAGGTCTTATGCGTCGCGCGAATCAAGGCTTGGTACTGAGGCCCAAATTTGTCGATGAAGCCCTTGAGCTGCTTCTCGGCATCGTCCGATGCTGGCCAGTCGACCGTCACGGCTGCCTTCACAAGTGCTCCTCGATACAGTTTCCCCCGGGGGGTAGCACATCAGGGCCTTCATCAATTGTTCCTTCAGGAAGTATGGCAATTTCCCCGATTCGACGCGACGCTCTTGCCGGGACTTTCCGAAAGGATTCGCTTCTTAGCGTCTCATAAGCCTCTGGTGTCGCAAGCTTCGAATCTTACTCTATCGGGACGACCTGCTGGCACTTCTCGGCAGTATTTCCGACGGCCTGTACCCATCACATTAAGTTTCGAATCCCGTGGTCGGCAACAATCTGAGCCTTGGTCAGCGACCGTTACCGCGCAAAGTCGAGGCGTACAGTCCGATCCAGAGCTCGCCCAGGGCTTCATCGGGAGTGGCTCCTTCAAACCATAGTGGCACCCCATCTTCGTTGCTGATGGCATTTGTTCTCACGCATATGATCGATCACGCGTTAACGGCGATGTGGTCGAGCCTATCCAATCACCCCCGCAAAGTCCATGAACTGCTCAGATTGCGGAGGTGAAGTACTCATCATCGGACAGTAGCGACTTAGGCGTCCACTCTCCAGGGTGCATGCACCCACTCACGAAGGAACCGATGTGTCCTCATGGGAGCTCCAAAGAGGATAAGGCAACCCAGCCAGGCGATTGATCATGATTGCCTGGGCGACCAGGAGAAACACTGCGATTTCAATGATGACGAGCTCTCGCGGATGGGAGATGATACCCAGCGAAACGATCAGAGTGGTTGCCCCCGCCGGCGGATGACTGGCTCGCAGCAGCACCATGAAAGCACCCGTAGTTGAGAGAGAAAGAGCGGCAGCGAGGACTCTTGGCCCGTAGATACCGGCGTGAAAACCGAAGGGCAGGTGCGAGGCGCCGGTCAGAGAAAATGCAGCATAGCCGCAGATGAGTCCGATGGCGTGGCCCAGGATGGTATTGCGGGGGCTGGAGGTCTGAGCGAGCGGCGAGAAGAACAGAAGGTAGGCGGTTGGCCCGAGAGAGGGAAAGACAAACGGACTCTTTGTGAAGAGAGCCAGGACTGCCAGCAGGGCGATGGTGATGAAGCCGTTGATCAGGACATAAAGCGCCCAAACCAGTCGGGGCGGGAAGCGGTGAAGGAGCCACTCCAGCTTCAGGTGCCCGAGCAGCACCCCAACGTGCTCGAATCCCGCGTTGTCGCCTGCATGCTGCTGTCGCAATGTGCGTCCTGATCCGGCTCAGATATTTGGCAGGAGATCGAAATACTCGTCGTCTTCGTTCTTGCCGCCTTCACCCTTGCCGACGAGCTTCTCCGATTCGATGAAATCGATGCGCTCAATCCATTTCACCATCTTGTAGCCGAGCTGGTTTTCAACGCGTAAGCGAAGAGGCGCCCCGTACAACTCCGGGAGCGGCTGTCCATTCATTCTGGACGCGAGCAGACACTGCGCTTTCAGCACATTTTCGATGCTTTGGGTGTCGTAATAGGCGTCGCCGTAGAGCGCTTCGCCGAAAGAATAGAATGCGACCGTTTTGGCGGCTGCCGTTGGGCGCACGAACTCGATGAGGGCTTTCATCGAAATACCGCCCCATTTTGCAATGCCACTCCAGCCCTGAATGCAATGGTGCATCGTGATTTGCTCGGTTGCGCCCAGCTTCTCGAGATCGGCAAGAGAAAGCTCGACGGGACTTTCAACCAAACCGCCGACCTTCAGCCTGAAATCGCGGAAGCCTGTCTCGGCGAGGACTTTCCAATCGCTTCTCGTAGGCATCTTGCCGTTGGGCCACATGTAAGGCGAGATGTCCTGCTCGGTGTAATGCTGCTGCGGGACGAGCCGGTTCAGGGTGGCCAGCTGCATCGGGTAGGTGACGAACTTCTGCGCATGCTGGAGCGCGCGCGGGGCACGCCAGGAAATGTAGTGCGCCACGATCCAGGACAGGGCAACGACCGCGATGCCGACAAAGCCAAGCACCATGCCCAGAGGGCGCCGGTCGTCGGTGCCCAGGACAATATGGTTCATGTTGCGGGCGAATCCAGTCATCACCACCAGGGTGACGTGGACCACGATGAATGCGAAAAAGCTGAGCATGGTCAGGAAGTGAATGGATCGTGCCGACTGCCTGCCGCCAAAGATTCGCGCATACCAGGGAAAGCGATTAACCACGGCTGGCGACATCGCAATGCCGGTGAGAATCGCCAGCGGGCCGAACAGGAAGACTACGGCAAAGTAGGCGATCTGTTGCAGCGCGTTGTAGCCATAGAAGCCATTTGGCTCCGCAGGCAAGTGAAACGTTGCGTAGTGAACCCACGTATTCCATGCCTGAACAAGAACCAGGAATGAGGTGGGGACGAGACGTTTCCACTGCTCGGTGTCGAAGAGCATGACGACGAACAGAAGGCCCGTGAAGATGAATCCATGGACATTGATGAAATGCCAGGCACGCGCAATTCCGATGGTATGGCGGTAACCAGGCGTGCCGATGATCGGGGAGAGGTAGCGGGCGTCATCTTTCGCGGTCCAGATCCGGTTGCGAGGAACCTGGAGCGGGGTGAACCGAATCCATTCGCTGCCCGGCGTGCAATCGTCGTTGAAATACAGGCGGGGGTGATCGGCCAGGATGGAGAGACCGCTGCGAATCAACATCATTAGAAAAACGAAATCAAAGAAGTGGCAGTAGCGGACCCAGAGCGGGAAACCATGCGGCCCGGAAAAATCGTTGGGGTAGACCTGAGGGACGGGCGGGATATGGGGCATTCCCGCTACGGCGAATTCGATCCATGCCGCGGCGACCAGCGCCAGTATCGTCGCTCCAGGCGCTGCCAGCAGGGAAGGCCGAACCCAGATGCGAAAACGCCGATCCGCCGGGTAGTGGACAGCCGCATGCGCTTCGTCAAAAGCAATCATGGTTCCTTCAGCGGTTCCGCATCCATTTTGTTTCGTGAAGAGCAGACACATCGTAGCACGACATATCGAGGGCGCCGGCGCACGATGGATTGAGGACAGAAGCGCTGCCAGGCTTGTCAGGCCGGAATCGGGCAACTTCCGGGAAGATGCTGGGCTCGCGGGCGAAGGTCAGGATGAGCTGGAGAGCAAACAGCAGCACCGCGCCCAGTTCGAGGCAGCCGGAGAGGGGCAATAACTTCCAGGCAAAAGGCACGATGCCTTCGTAAGCGAGCGGCTCCATGCTCACGCGCAGCGTGCATCCGGCCAGCAGCAACACCAGGGTCGCAAACATCAGACGCGGACTGTACAGGCCGCGCACTCCGGCGAAGTGCGGCAGAATGCGCGGGCCGACTGTCATGACCATCATCGCGGCAAATCCAACGGTGAGCGCGTGGCGCGAGCCGCCCCAGATGCCTCCGTGGACATCCGCCAGCGAAGCCCAGACGCCGAGCAGCGAAGCCGCGATGGACCACGCATACGCCGCACGAAGGAAGACCGGGAAGGAGGAGTGAATGCCGATGGTCTTTGCGGGACGATTGGGCACGGAGAAGACCCGTATCGCAATGGAAGCCAGGGTGGCGGCGATGGAGAGGACCGGCGCCGCGAGAATAGTGTGGTGCGACAGGCCGAGAACCACGCCGAGAACATCGAGCGCGACCGCGATTTGCAGCAGACGGCCTCGCACTGGCTGGACACCGAGAAAGATAGGCAGCCAGCGCGCGGAGAATCCCCAGATCAGCGGCGCGAGAAATCCCCAGCCGAGCACGACCAGGTATTTCTGGTCGAAGTCATGAGGGATTGCCGGACTCAGTCCCTGGATGGCGAGACGCACGCCGATCGCAAAGTTGAAGGCGATTGCGAGGAACAGAGCGGCGTTGCTGACGAGGACTGCCTGCATCCATGGCTCGATGCGCGGTTTGGTTCGCACAGCGCCGGAGCTTTGCGGCAGCTTGTGCTGGCTGGCGGCGTAGAGGAACAGCAGAATCGCCGCGAGTTCCAGCAAACCAGAGAGAGGAAGGCTCACGCGCCACTGCCAGAGCCAGGCGCCTGCGAGCCAATGCAGCACAAGCCCCGCGGCCCACAGGCCCCAGCACGTGACAGGCAGCCGGCCCTGATTGGCGCGAGTGCGCGGCTGGGAGTAGAAACCTATGCCGAGCACGAAGCTGCCGATCCAGCCGAAGACCTGGGAGTGGCCGTGCGCCTGAATCCACGCGGGGGAAATTCCCTGGAGGCCGTGATGGGCGCTGATCAGCAACAGGCTGGAAAAGCCGAGGATGGTGCCGGGCAGCACCATAAAGAAGATGCCGGTGGCAATCCAAAGGCGGAGCAGACGGCTTTTGCGGCGCTCGCCGGCCAGCAGGGCGTGGCGCTCCGTTGTTGAGTGTGGCTCGCGGCCGGGGACATTCTCGATCAGAGTGGACATCGACGCTCTCCGCTGACAAAGTCGAGCGTAGAGGCTTGCCGCCGCGCGGGCAGTGACTTTGGTCGCTCCCGAGCCGAAGATTGTTTACGAACTGCTGTCGAGGATGGCTTGCAGACCGGGCAGGTCGCGCACGACGATGTGGCGCGCGTCGACGTGTAACAGGCCTTCCGCCTGCAGGCGCATGAGGTTGCGCGACACCAGCTCGCGGACGGTGCCCAGCTGATGGGCCAGGTCCTGGTGGGTTCCGGGTAACTGGCATTCGATGCCGTGTTCGGTGCGCTTGCCCCCGTTCTCGGCGAGGCGCACAAGGGCAGCAACCAGCCGCTGGCGAACCGTTGCGAAGGAAAGCTCTTCAATGATGCCCACCAGGCGCCGCAGCCGCGCGCCCACCACGGCCAGCATCTTGAGGGCGACTTCAGGATGCTCCAGGCAGAAGCTCCGAAAATCGTTGCGCGAAATAAAGAGGACCTCGGAATCCTCGACGGCGCTGACAGAAGCCGGGTACGGGCCGCCGTCGAAGACCGGGAGCTCTGCCACCGATCCGCCCGGCCCTTCGACCGCAAGCACCTGCTCCCGTCCACTCGCCGAGCTCTTAAAGATGCGCAGTTTTCCGGTGGCGATGATGTGAAGGCCTCGGCACGGATCGCCTTCGGAAAAGAGCAGCTCTCCCTGAGCGAAGCGTTTGCGCACAAAACGCGCAGCCAGCAGGCGCAGTTCCTCAGGGGAAAGCCCGGAAAACAGGGCTACGTTGCCCAGAGACGCGGCCATATTCGTTGCTTCGGTCATGGAGCATTCTAGCGAACAGCGACGCCGTAGTGACTTAAGTCGCAGCGGAAGCTCAAATAGCCGAGGTACTGTCGGCTGCAGGAGAACTTCAAAATGGCTACCGCTGAAACGACCGTCCGCGAAATTGCTCTGGACCAACCCGCCTCGATTCGCGTTTTCGAAAAGTTTGGCATTGATTATTGCTGTGGCGGGCGCAAGCCGCTCGCTCAGGCGTGCGCCGAGCGCTCCCTCGACCTGCAGTCCGTCCTCACCGCCCTGGAGTGCACCGAAGCCGCGAAGGACGCGAGCACCGACTGGGCGACCGCTTCGCTGGAATCGCTGTGCGAGCACATCGTGGCAACGCATCATGAATATGTGCGCCGGGAGATTCCGCGACTTCGGCAGTTCGCCGTGAAAGTCGTTGCACGGCACGGCGACGATCGCGCTGAACTGCCGCAGATCCAGCAACTGGTTCAAACCGCCGGCGATGAACTGCTCGAGCACCTCGGCAAGGAAGAGGCGATGCTTTTTCCCTACATCACGAATCTCGAGAGGAATCTGGCCACGTGCGGCCCGCGATCGCTCGGCTGCTTCGGCGCTGTCCGCAACCCGATCCGCGTAATGATGGCCGAGCACGATGCGGCAGGCGAAACCCTGGCGCGGATTCGCGTGCTGAGCCACGACTACGCGGCGCCCGAAGGCGCCTGCCCCACTTACCGCGGGTTTTATCAGTCACTCGCGGAGTTTGAGAGCGATTTGCACCGGCACGTGCATCTTGAGAACAATGTTTTGTTCCCGCGTGCCATCCAGATGGAGGAAAGCTGCGGCTGAACGCGGGAGCATCCGTTATCCGGCCACTTCGACCGGAGGCTCGATCCGCTCGTAGTCGTACGCCTCGAAATCGACAATCGGCCGACTTGTGAAGTTCTCCGTCAGTGGCGGCGACTGCACCGACCATTCCAGCCCGGCCGCGCGCCACGGATTGGCTCCGGCAACCTTTCCGTATCTGAGCGACCAGAGCAGATACAGAATCGGCAGGGCGTAACCAACAGCGAGAATCGATGCGCCTGCACTCGACATGACGTTGAGGACCTGAAATTCGGGAGGATACGCCCAGTAACGTCGCGGCATGCCAAGGTAGCCCAGGATGAACTGCGGGAAGAAGGTGAGGTTGAATCCTAAGAACAGGATGACGGCCGCAAGCCTGCCCATGGTTTCCGGGTACATCCTCCCGGTGATCTTGGGCCACCAGAAGTGCAGACCCGCCATGAACGCGCTCACCATGCCCCCCACCATGACGTAGTGGAAATGGGCGACGATAAAGTACGTCTCGGTCAGGTGAATATCCATGCCCATGGAGGCAAGAAAGACACCGGTCAATCCGCCAATGGTGAACAGGCCCATGAAGCCGAGCGTATAGATCATGGGGGTGTCGAAGGAGATTGAGCCCTTGTACATCGTCGCCGACCAGTTAAAGATTTTGATCGCCGACGGGATCGCCACCAGCATCGTCATGAAGGAGAACACCAGCGCCGAGTAGCTCGAAATCCCCATGATGAACATGTGATGGGCCCACACAAAAAAGCTGAAGACCGCGATGCTGACCGAGGAGAACGCGACCGCCGTATAACCAAAAACACGCTTCCGGCAGAAACAAGCGATGACCTTGGAGATGATGCCCATGCCGGGCAGGATCATCACGTACACCGCGGGATGCGAATAGAACCAGAAGAGGTGCTGGAAAAGGAGTGGATCGCCTCCCTTGGTTTGACCTGCCCCCCTAAATCCGTACAGGTAATTCTGTAAATCTAACTCGCCGCCGGAGCTGTGGGAAAGTGGGAAACGCCGCAGGCGTTTTCCAAGTGGGCGGAGCCCACGTCTTTTCCATAGCTCTGGGTTAGAGCCACGCGCGCAAACTCGGCCGGAGTTCGGTAGCCGAGGCTGCTGTGTGGACGTTGTTCGTTGTACTCCGCCTTCCAGTTACTGACCTTCCTGCGTGCGTCGAACAGGTTCGCGAACCAGCTCATCTGCAGGCACTCCTCGCGCAGCCGTCCATGGAAGCTCTCCACATGTGCGTTCTGGGTCGGCTTGCCCGGCTGGATGTGGCGCAGTTCGATCTTCCACTCCACCGCCCAGGCCAGGAAATGACGACTCGTGAACTCCGGCCCGTTGTCGCAGCGGATCGCCTGCGGGAGTCCGCGCCGCACGATGATCTGATCCAGCACCCGGGTCACGCGCCGGCTGGCGAAGCCTGTATCCACTTCCAGCGCCAGACACTCCCGCGTGAAGGCATCCACCACACTCAGCACGCGGATGTTGCGCCCGGCTTCAATCACATCGTGGGCAAAATCCAGCGCCCACTCCTGATTGGCGCCGGTCAGCGCGGTCCGCGGCGATCCCACGCGCACGCAGTGCCTCCGCTTCTTCCGCTTCAGGCACAAGCCCGCCTCGCGATACACCCGCCACAGCCGCTTATGGTTCACCCGTTCGCCCTCGCGTTCCACCAGCACCTGCAGCCTCCGATAGCCGTAGCGCGGCTTCTCCCGCGCCAGCCGCACCAGCTTCTCCCGCAGCCACTCATCCGATCGCCGCGTGCAATATCGATAACTCGAAACCGCAATCGCCATCAGCCCGCACACCCGGCGCTGGCTGGCTGCGTACTGCTCCCGCAGCCAGCTGGCATCCGTCCTTCGGTCTACGAGCTCCATCCGTTTTTTGCGATCACCGCCTTCAGCATCTCCTTGTCCAGACTCAGATCGGCCACCAGCCGCTTCAGGCGCGAGTTCTCATCCTCCAGCGAACGCAAACGCTGCGCTTCGCTGACCTCCATGCCGCCGAACCTCGCCTTCCATGTGTAGATCGTGGCCTGGCTGACGCCGCACTCCCGGGCCACATCATCCACCGTGCGCCCAGCCTCGACCTGCTTCAGCGCAGCGATGATCTGCGCTTCCGTATGCCTGCTCCTGCCCATCTTCTTCCCCTCCGCTCCAGAAATCCTAATCAGTTCTGTGCGGATCCAGGGGGGCAGGTCACGACGCCTCAAGGGTAGTGACCGGCGTTCAAATCGCCAATGCTCTCCATTGGGCCGCGCTGAGGCGGCGGTGAGAGCGCTCCCGATCCGTTTTGGGGCGGTTGACCGGCAATACGGGAGTTATGTCGAGGGTGAGCAAACCGGCTGAAATTGATTTATCAGATACGTTCTACTCTCGTCCCAGGATTGCGAAATTGGATGCTCAAATTCCGAACGACATGAAATCTGTTTGTCGAGTCAGTCGTGGCGGGTTGCGCCGGGCACCGTCAACATGCAATTCGAGGCGAGTAATCCGCTGCTCACACGAGCTTCGCCCGTTTGGCGGTTCGTGCTGGACTGGGTGGGGGGTCGAGGAGTTTCGGCCGTGATGCATTCTGCTCTGGTAACTGGTCGCGCAAAACCACCTTGAGCAGCGACTTGTGAACCCGAATCCCGCCATTGTAATGTATGTAGCCGAGCTTCCTGAAGCGATTCATGAAGAAGCTGACACGTGATCGAGTCGTACCGATCATCGCCGCAAGAGTCCCCTGCGTTACCGGTGCGATCAGCGTCTCCGGCGCACCCGGTTCACCGTATTCCGCCATCAACAAGAGTGTCCGCGCCAACCGCCTCTCGCTGGAGTTGAATAGCTGATCGATGAGATCCGCCTGGGTTCTCATGCCCCGAATCACGATGAACTTCAGGAAAAAGGTGGAGAAATCATGCTCCTTCTGCAGGACGCGGAGTATTTCCGCCGTCGCGATCCTGAGTACCGTGCAGTCGGTAACGGCTGAGGCGGTGACCGTTCGCCGCGCTCCCGCTCCGGCTATCGACTCCTCGCCAAAGAAATCCCCGGCGGAGAGCAGCGTAACCGTCGCTTCTTTGCCGCTCCTGGAAAGGACGGCGAGCTTCGCCCGGCCAGTATGAAGATAAAACACAGCGTCGGCTGGGCCTCCCTGGGAAAAGAGAATCTGCTTTGCCGTGTGCTTGCTGATGGTTCGTCCCGGCCCTTCTGCCGCGAGAAAAGCAGCGGTCTTAAAGGGCTTCCTGGTTACTCTACCCATCTAAACGGCCTCTCCCTGAGTGTGGTCTGGTCACGGATAATCTTCATCAGCGCTGCGTCGGGGGGCGACGGGGCCATCATTCGGTTCCAGAGTGCGCGATTCTTCTTCGGCCTGACGATAGCATTGCAACCGGAATTTGTCTGTTCCGTTTAGTACACCTCGGTGCGTCGATTCGGACAGGCACCGAGAACCGGCCTCTCCAGGGTTGATCGAATGGGCGGGTCGCCATCTGGCCCTCAACCCTCCGAGAAGCGCGGCGGGAGTCACCAGAGGCCAAATCTGGCCTGGCTGCAAGGCTTACCGGAACGAGATCGATGAGCGGGCCAGGATTGTCCGCTGCTGGAGACGGCTACAGACCGTTTGGCGCGCCGACTGAGGTCAATTTGGGACTGCGGCCACGTACTACACTCACCGCTCCCGGTTGGCCACCTTTGATCGAACACATGGAGGGGCCGAACCGGGAGGCCTTTCGGGGTTACGCTCGGTGAATCGATCGTGCAGAACCACATTGATCAGCGACTTGTGGACCCGGATGCGGCCGTTGTATTCGATAAGGCCGAGCTTGCGAAAGCGGTTCATGAAGAAGCTGATCCGGGATCGGGTAGTGCCGACCATCTCCGCCAGCGTCTCCTGCGAAATATTCGGAATCAGCGGTTCCGGCTCGCCCGGCTCGCCTAGCTCGGCCATCAACAGGAGAATTCTCGCCAAACGCTTCTCACTGGAGTTGAAAAGCTGGTCCACCAGGTCGGCTTGGGTTCGCATACTCCGGGCCAACAGAAATTTTAGGTACATTTCGGAGAGGGAATGCTGCTCGTGCATCACGCGGATCATCTCTTCCCTGGCAATTCTGAGCGCTGAACAGACGTCAATTGCAGTGGCAGTGGTCAGATGCAGCCCACCCACGCTCGCCAGCGACTCCTCTCCGACGAATTCCCCGGAGGAGAGAAGCGCGATGGTGGCCTCCCTGCCACCTCGGGAAACGACAGTGAGTCTTGCGCGGCCTGTCTGAAGATAGAAGATGGCGTCAGCCGGATCACCCTGCGAAAAGAAGTTTTCCCTGGGCTTCAAGTGGACGAGCATTCGTCCCACTCCTGCTTTTTCAAGAAAGGTGGTGAGGTCAAAGGTCATGCTTCTCACCTCCGCCGTTTGAGCGGCCTGTCCCGGATCGGTCTTCACGGCAACAGCTCGGAAAGGCGCACGGCCGCTTCAGGTTTGAGGTTGCCGGGACTTCCATCGTGCCTTCCCGGGTGTGCAAAACTATACACCTTTGGCTATGCGAAACTACACACTTTTCACCCCCCGTGGACAATCAGTAGGCGCGTACCGGGCAGGGCACAAAATCTGAGGAATCGGGCGGCCCCGGAAGGGCTCTTTTTCGAGGAAAACCAGTAGATTGAGCATTGGCCTGTTATTGTCAGTTCAGCATGCTGAGCAGCCGGCCGCGGCAACAGGAGTCGGCAGCCTGCGAGTGCGCACTCATTTCTGATTGTAGGGCGGCCTGGTTTGAGGGTCCTGCGCCCTGGCAGGTACAAAGCACGCTCGCCTGAGATATGTCGGCAAAGGAGTATCGCATGAAGTGGGGGTTTCCGATTTGTGGTATTTGCCTGGCGGCAATCGCCGGTGTGGCTCGGCTCGACATAGCCCAGAACGCACCCCCTGCCATCGTGCCGTCTGACTCAACAGCGCCGACCTCCCAACCCACGCCGGCGCTCAAGGTGCCGGTGCCGGCCGGCATGACACTGCTGTTTGACGGCACGACCTTGGCGGGCTGGAGGCAAATCCCGCCGGACCAGTGGATCGTGAAGGACGGCGCGCTGGTGAGCCTGGGCAAAGGCCGCGGTGTAATCGCCACGGAAGAGCAGTACAGCAGGTATCGCGTGGTCTTTGACATCCGCCATGTGTCGGCAGAACCCAACAAAGACCATCCCGCATGCGTGCTGTTCTTCGGCACCTATCCCGCGGAGAATGAGAAGCCGCTGGACATGCTGGGAGCTGTTCAATTCATGGTGCCGCAGGGCTACCACTGGGACTATCGTCCCGGGAAAAACAACTCGGGAAAGGACATTTTTACGTCGATTACAACATCGAAAGCTGATCCATCGCAGTGGAGCCGCGTGGAACTGCTGGTAAATGCCGATTCGGGTACGGCCCGCCTGGCAGTTGCGCAGCCCCCGGGCGCAGGTGCGGTCGAAATTGCCCGGTTCAAAGATCCTGCGGCGGGGAAGAAGGGGCCATTCGCCATTCAGATGCACAATGCCGGCCTTGTGGACGAATATGCCAACATAGCCATCGAGGAAAATCCGAAGGTCGACGATCTGATTACCGTGCAGAAGTGAGAAACCTCTTCAGGCTTGGTCATATCCTTACGTACTCGCGAGGCGAGACGATCGTTGGTGGATCGTGAGCGCTCAGAACACCCCGGCGATGTGATATTCCGGTCCAATGGGCGCCTTTGACCGGACTTGGACACCCAAACATGATTGGTCTCGGAATATGCCGATGTCGCCCGGAGGGTTTTCGTACACGTCGTCTCTGAGGAACCTCCGAGGTTGTTCTCTGAATCAGCTTGCCCGCTGAGTTCAGCCTTTGTAACACCTCGCGCTCCTCCTCGGCTCAGCATTCAAACAAACCGACAATTTCAGTCGCAGACTCAAGGTTAAACGGCCATGGTCGTATACTCTGGCTTCAACGATGCAGTCCAAATTGACAGCACTATTTCAACAGCTTGTAGATGAACTCCCGCCCGTTGCGGCTACGGTCGAAGTCTCCCCGGCGACTGAACACCGACCCACTGTGATATCGCTTTGCCCCGCCAATCCAGCGGCTGCGGAATTCTTCGTTGTCTTAGCAGGACTTGACGACATTGACAGCGTGGGATTCGGCATTCACCAGTGGGAGTTCCCGTACGAGCGACGATACCGCAAGGGCGAGAAGGATACTCTCTCCGAGATTCAGGAGATGGCCCGGGCGGTCGTTGCAGGGAACTGTGAACAAGAGCGGCGCAGGTTCTCGATCACCGGCAGGATTGACGTCGGTGATTACACCTACACTGTGGGGGACATGCCCAAATTCTGTAAGCCGCCACTCGGCACGCGCAGATACGCACCTTACGTGTAGTCCAAGTCGCATTGTTGCTGATGAACGCGAGGCTGGTGGCGTATCACCGGCAAACCGGAACTTTCGTCGGATGGATCGAAGTCATTATGGTATGACCGGCTCGATGCGCTGGTCGTGGGTTAGGCTGAGTTTGTTTTAGGAACTTCAGTCCAGAGCCACAAGCGGAGGGAACCGGTCATGAGAGAGAAGTTACGATTTTTGGGTTTGGATGTCCATGCCGAAACGATAGCTGTGGCAGTAGCAGAAGCGGATGGCGAGGTCCGCAGCCTGGGAACGATCGTCAACCGGGAAGAGTCGATCCGCAAGTTCATCCGGAAGCTTGGTTCGCCCGAGCGCCTGCGGGCCTGCTATGAAGCCGGCCCGACGGGGTTCGTACTGTACTGGCAGCTGACGCAGCTGGGAATCGAGTGCGATGTGGTGGCGCCGTCGCTGGTTCCGAAAAAGCCCGGGGACAGGGTAAAGACGGACCGGCGGGATGCCTTGAAGCTTGCGCGGAGTCACCGCTCCGACGATCTAACTGCGGTGTGGGTTCCCGATGAGAGCTCGGAAGCATTACGCGATCTTGTCCGGGCGCGGGAGGCAGCTAAGCAGGATCAGTTGCGAGCGCGGCACCGGCTGACCAAGTTTCTGCTGCGTACGGGCCAGCGTCCCCCGCTGGGGGTGAAGGCGTGGACGGAACGTTATGTGGAGTGGGTCCAGCAGGTCCGCTACACGCATCCGGCGCGGGAAGCCACGCTGCTCGATTGTCTGAACGAAGTGCAGCACATGGACGAACGAGTGAAGCGGTTGGAAGAGTCGATTGTCGAAGTGATTCAGCTGGCTCCCGCGCCGATGCAGGAAGTGGTTCGCGGCTTGCAGGCATTGCGCGGCATTGCGCATATCTCGGCAGTCACGATTGCTGTCGAGCTGGGCAACATCTCTTCACGATTCGAAAATGCACGGGCGCTGATGGGATACAGCGGAGTATTTCCGAGCGAAGATTCCAGCGGCCAGCGCGTTCCAAGAGGTGGCATTACCAAGTCAGGTAACGCACACCTGCGACGAATCGTGGTCGAATCGGCCTGGAGCTATCGCCACCGGCCAGCGATCGGCGCTCGATTGCGAAAACGCCAGGAAGGGCTCCCCGTAGAGATCACCGAGATTGCATGGAAAGCGCAGAACCGCCTGCACAAGCGCTACATGAAGCTGATGGCTCGAGGCAAGGAGCAGAGAAAGACCATGACGGCAGTCGCGCGCGAACTGCTGGGCTTCATCTGGGCCATCGGTATCAGGGCCGAAGCCGCCTGCAGGCAACAAATGGCGGCATGACGGGAAGCGAAAGAGAAAAAACTTTCCCAATAAGGAAAAAGCAAAAACAAATCAACCAATGAACAAAGTTATCCAAATCGAGGACAGGGTCAGCCGCAGCCGGAGCAAGCACGAAGGAGAATCCTCGGCGGAAGTTTGCGACAGGCTCAGCCGGACTCGCGTTCGTAGTCAGAGGCAGCTCCCGACGGATCATGATTATGCGGTTCCGACCCGCGAATATCAGCTTGATCAATCGTCGCCATTACCTGCCACGGCTGCTGCTGATCCTGTCCTCGAAAAGACAAATGCAAAAACCACACCAACGATTCGAAGATGTTGACAGGGTCACACCATATCAATTTCCGTATTGCCGACCATCCACCAACAATGCTTCCTGTAGCCTGATTCAAATGAAGAGAGATGCCCCCGAAGGATCGGTAGAGCGGAAAGGCGGACTGCTGGGGTTCACTAGGGTGGACCTGTCCATGCCGCCATTCGCGTTTGCTGGCTTAGGGGCGGGATTTCTCAGCGCGATGGGCGTTATGGCTTTCGGCTATGCCAGCCGTCCGATGCACGCTTACGATCTGTTGAGATATAGCTCCATGATGCTGTTTCTACCGACCTTCGTGGTCGCTCTCTTGCAACGCCGTTGTGCATCTCTACCGCTGTGGTTCTGCACAGTCTTGCTGATCGTCGAAGGCCTGTTGCGGCATGAGAGAGGCAGCTTTGGCGTTGAGGTGTTTGCGGTCGTGCTTTTGACTGAACTTGCCCGACTGATCCGAGGACGACGAAGTGAACTGAACGGCTAACCGGCAACCCGGAAGTCTCGCCCTAGAATTTCCGTGTTGCCGACCAGCGGTCAGAGCACATGCGATCCACAAGGATCAACAGAGCCGGCATTGCTGCTCTGACGGCATTCAATTCAAAGCAGTTGAAAGCCACATATTTCAATAGGGTTCAATAAATCGTTTTATCTACTTTGGGAGCAGCGGCGTTGAGAGCTGTTAAACCTGTTGGGGCGTGTTATTAGCGAAGGAGTAGATCGATCCCAAGCAATCCCATGGACGCAAGCGACTTTGCCTAACTTTGTTTTAATTTAATTAGAATCCATGCCAGGGCGCACCGTTCGTAACCCCGACGCGCCATGGAATGCCCCATGCAAGAACTCCTATTAGACCTTCGATTCGTGACGCGGCAACTGGCAAAATCGCCCGGCTTTACGGTTACGGCGGTGCTGATGCTGGCGTTTGGCATCGGTGCGACCACGGCAATCTTTTCCCTTGTCGAGGCGGTATTGTTGAGGCCGCTGCCGTTTCCGGATTCAGGGCGGCTAATGGTCCTGGGGGACAAGCTGGCTGGGGTGAATGACGGCTGGAACGGAAAATACACGACCGTGCCGGACGTCTGGACGTATACGCAGGAGACGCACAGCTTCAGCGCGCTGGGAGGATATGCGCCTCAGGATGGAATGTTTGAGCTGTCCGGGACGGGCGAGCCGGCAAGGGTGAACGGGACGCGCATGACGGCGGGAGTATTCACTGCCCTCGGCGTGGCCGCGCAGCTGGGCAGGGTCTTCACTGCGAAGGAAGACGAAAATAACCAGCAGGTGACCGTGCTGAGCTATGCCGCGTGGGTGAATCGCTTCCATCGCGATCCCAGGATTCTCGGGACAAAGATCCTGCTGGACCGCAAGCCGTATATCGTGATCGGCGTGATGCCACCTAACTTCGAGTTTCCGCTGGTGATGGGCCAGGTGAACCGCGCGGAGTTGTGGGTGCCCATGAGCTTCAGGCCCGACGAATTGGACCCGCAGTACGCGGCGACCTGGGACTACCAGATGGTGGGCCGGCTGAGGCCGGGTGTCTCAGCCGGGCAGGCGCAGAGCGATGCCGAGACAGTGGCGCGGGAGATCATGCGCAATTATCCGGCGTTTATGGCGAGCCTGCGAATCAGCGCCTTGGTTCGGCCGCTGCAGGAGGACACGGTGGAACAGACCCGGCCGCTGCTGCGAAGGCTGTTTCTCGCGGTGGCTGTGGTGCTCTTGATTGCGTGCGCGAACCTGGCGGGGCTGATGCTGGTGAGAGCGATCAGGCGACAGAGAGAAGTGGCTGTGCGACTGGCGCTGGGAGCACCAGCATCGGCGCTGCTGCGGCAGGCCCTTCTCGAAAGCCTCGTCTTGAGCCTGAGCGGCGGCGGGTTGGGACTTCTGTTGGCCGGTCTGGCACTCCTGGTGGGCAAGAGCAGATTACCGGAGAGCCTGCCCAGGATCAGCGAGATTGGGCTGAACTGGAATATTGTCGGGTTCGCCCTGCTGTTGGGCGTACTGACGGGACTACTGTGCGGCTTGGCTCCGGCCTTTGCGGCGCTTCGGACAAACGTCAACGCGAACCTGAAGGAAGGCGGACGCAGCGGCTCAGAGAGCTCTGGACACGCACGACTGCGCTGGGTGCTGGTCGTTGCCGAGATTGCCATCGCACTGGTCCTGCTGACGGCTTCGGGCCTGTTGCTGCGGAGTTTCCAGAAGATGCGCTCGGTGGATCTGGGATACCGGCCGGCGCAAATAGCCACGGCTGCCTATCAACTTCCGCGGAAGCAATACGAGACGCAGGCGCAGGTGGATACTTTCAACCGGGAGTTGTTGAGGCGCCTGAATCAGTTGCCGGGAGTAACGGCGACCGGGCTGACGAGCGTGCTGCCCGCTGGGCATAACGACAACGACAAGGTGTTTGTGGTGGAAGACTATACGCCGCCCAAGGGCGCGGACATGAATCTGGCGACGTTCTCGCAGGTGATGGGAAACTTCCTGCCGGCGATGGGGATTCCGCTGCTGCGAGGGCGCCTCTTCACGGAGGCGGATCGGCACGGATCGCAGCTTGTGCTGATAGTGAATCACAAGCTGGCGCAGCATTTCTGGCCAAACCAAAACCCGATCGGTAAACGAATCCGCACGGGCACACCGGTGGTGCAGACCCCCTGGATGACTGTGGTCGGCGAAGTGGCGGACGTCAAGCTGAGTTCGCCGGATGAGCCTTCGAAAGAACAGTACTACATATCGGTGGATCAAGCGGAGGATGATTTCGGTGCGTTTGCACAGCCCACCGATTTGAATGGGAATGGCGGCTATATCGTCCTGCGCTCGTCGTTGCCAGCGGGGCAAATGGAAAACGCTTTGCGCGCAACGGTACGGTCCATCGATCCGGTACTCCCGCTAACGCAGGTGCAGACGATGGAGGAGGCGGTCTCACAGAGCGAGGCTCCCCGGCGGTTTACCACCGTGCTGATTGGCAGTTTTGCCTTTGCGGCCGTACTCCTCGCTGTGCTCGGGACCTACAGCGTCATTGCGTTTTCCGTCGCGTCGCGCGTGCAGGAGATGGCTATTCGAATGGCGCTGGGTTGTCAGCGCGCGGCAATTATCTGGCTGGTGCTGCGGTCCGGAGCAAGGCTTGCAACGGTCGGCTGCGTGATTGGCCTGGGCGGAGCCGTGGCCGCGTCGGGATTGCTGCGGTCGCTGCTATTCGGAGTGAGCGCCTTCGATCCCCTCGTGTTGTCGCTCGCTGCCTTGGGAGTGTTGCTGCTCGCCGTGGCGGCGTCTGCACTGCCGGCGCTGCGGGCCGCTTCCGTCGATCCGATGCGGGCCTTGCGCTCAGAATGATGAGGGCTAAATTAGTCCATTCGGAGCGGGGTGCGGGATTGGGGATTCGCAGAAGACGACCATTGGTTTCGCCGCCCGACCCAGCCGCTTCCAGGTCTTCCGGACAGAGCTCTTGTACTGTTCCCTCGCTGCACTGGATTACCATCTGCGTCGCAGGAACGGGAGCCGACGCCGTTGCCGCCCTCAAAGAAGGATCCGTATTTTCAGAGACGGGTGGACAAAGTGGCGGACGCGGGAGAATCCGGTTCGAACGCCGACACCGGTGCCTCAGTTTGGCGGCCGGGAGAGCTGTTCAGCCCCGGAGGATGAGGATTGCGCTGCGGCGGCCAGGGCGAAGGGAGCGCAGAAGCCGCAACAAGGGAAGCGAGGCAGCCTGACTTCATTCCTGCTCTCCGCGTCAAAGAAGGCCTCTGGGACGTGAATGTCTTGCGCGGCAAGGCCACCATTGCCACACGCCGTGCTCTAGCGATGTACCACTACCAGACGTGGCAGGCATTGACGGGCATCATGGGCTGACCGGGCTTGCAACCGAAGGCCTGGCCGAATTCGGGCATATTCTGCACGACGCCGTCGATGCGGAATTGCTGGGGCGAATGGGGATCGGTCTGCACCTGCAGCGCGCATCTGCTGGGGACGGCTGCTGCCGCACCAGTTCTGCCCGAAGGCGATAAAGAACTGCTGCACCGGCGTGTATCCGTCCTGCTTTTGCGTGAGATCGATGCCCTTGCGCTTGCGCATCAGCGAGAAATGCCATCGCAGGCCAGGCGCAGGCCACCGTTATCGGCGGTGTTCTCGCCGAGGGTCAGCTTGCCGTTGATCTTCAGATCGTCGACCGCGGTGAAGCTGCTGTACTCCTTGCACTTCGCAGTCGGTCATGGCATCGAATTTCTTGCGTCTTCGGGCGTCCACCAGTCGGAGAGATTGCCGTTGCCGTCGAACTGGCGGCCCTGATCGTCGAAGCCGTGCGTGAGCTCGTGGCCGACGACGGCGCCGATGTGGCCGTAGTTTTCGGCGTCGGTGGCGTGTGGGATCGTAGAGCGGCGGCTGCAGGATGCCGGCGGGGAAATTGATGTCGTTCATGCTGGGGTTGTAGTAGGCGTTGACGGTGGGCGGACGTCATGCCCCACTCGCCGCGATCGACCGGCTTGCCGATCTTGGCCAGCTCGCGGCTGATTCTCGAACTCGGCGGCGCGCATGGCATTGCCGACCGCGTCGCCGCGGACGACTGTCAGCGTCGAGTAGTCGCGCCAGTGGTCGGGATAGCCGATCTTGTCGGCGACCAGGTGCAGCTTGGCCTTGGCCGTCTGCTTTGGTCTGCGGGCTCATCCAGGTCGAGCGTGTCGATCTCCTGGTCCATCGCCGCTCTCGATGTCGTGGACCATCTGCAGCGTGGCGGCTTTGCTCGCAGGCGGGAAATTGCTGGTCCACGTAGACCTGGCCGAGCGCCTCGCCCAGTGCGCCGTCGGTGGCCTGCGACGCAGCGCTTCCAGCGCGCCCGCTGCTCCGGCTGGCCGCGCAGCTCGCGTACCGTAGAAGTTGAAATGCTCGTCGTCCATTGCCTTGGGCAAGGCCTAGCTCGGTGTTGAGGCGATCAGTTGCCAGCGCAGATAGGTCTTGATGGTTTCGAGATCGGTCGATGTCGAGCAGGGATTGCAGACCCTTGAAGAAGTCCGGATTGGCAACATTGAGATCGGTGACGGGCGGCGCTCCGGTGTTCGCGAAGAATGCGGTCCACTCGATCTCGGGAGTGAGCCCGGCGAGCTGGACAGCGGTCATGGGGTGATAGACATTTTCGGGATCGCGCCGCGAGGTGACGTCCATGGAAACTTTGGCCAGCGCGGTTTCGAGCTGCATGATTTTTTGCGCGTCGCCGGCGGCCTGAGCATCCGGCTCGCCCATGAGCTTCAGCATGTTCATGACGTGCTGGACGTATTGCTCACGAGTCTTCTCGGCTGCGGCACCGGTGCGGAAATAATAGTCGCGCTCGGGCAAGCCCAATCCGCCCTGATCGACGACGGCAATCTGTTTGCGCGCGTCTTTGAAGTCCTGCTGCTCGCCGAAGGTGAAGAAGGCGTTTATGTTGATGAGCTGATAGTGGACGAGCAGATCAGTGAGCTGCTTCTTGTCGGTAAGGGCCGCGATGCGATCCAGATCCGGCTGCAGCGGCTTGAGTCCACCGGCGTGAATGGCATCGGTATCCATGCAGGTCGCATAGTAGTCGCCGATTTTCTGTTCGTTGGCAGTGCGCGTGGGACTGGCGACGGCTGCCTCGTCGAGGAGGGCGTCCAGGACCCGCTGGGTGTAATCCCAGACGATGGCCCAGGAATCATAGTCTGACTCGTCCGGAGGGATCGGATAGAGTTTGTCGAAATTGCCGCAGGCGTAGGCGGCGAAATCGACGCAGGGATCGGCTTCGGTGTCAATGAGGCGCTTGTCGAGGCCCGGGATCAGCTGGACCGGCTGGGTGGTATCGGCTGCTGGGTGCGTGGACTGTGCGGCGGCGTCTTGTGTGGAGGTGACCGGCACCAGGAGAACCGATGCCAGAAGGATTGCGATCCGTTCCCGCTTGCTCATTTTGATGACGGCCTCATGAATTCTTCACGATCTTCACCGGGCCCAGCGTCCAGCGAGGTGCACGGACTGGGAAAATTTCGAGCAAGATTTCGCTCTCTCTTGTCGGACGCTCGACGGACTGACCAGCTCAGCTGGTGACCTCTTCCAGCTGCTTCGCATCCGTGTCGAAATTGGAATAGACGTTGTTGACTTCGTCGTGGTCTTCGAGGGCCTCGAGCAGGCGAACCATTTGCGCGGCAATGGGGCCTTCGAGTTTGGTGTAGGTGGAGGCGATCATGGTGATCTCGGACATGACGGCTTCGATCTTCGCGTCGCGGACGGCCTGAGAGCTACGGCTTCGTCACCTGAAATCGACTTGAGGTGCGTTCTTGTCATCTGTCGCTACCTCTTGGATCGTAGAACCATTTGAACAGTACATCGTGAGAATTGTCGATTATGAAATCAACGCGAAATTCCGGGGTCCGGTCGGATTTGCCGCCTACAGTTCCTTACGCTGCAACAGCGGGACCTCTTCAGGAACCAAACAGCAATCTGGCCTCAATTGGGCGGTCAGCGGTTGCGTACAGGGGAAGTCACTATCCAGATTGGGGGTACCGCTTGAAAAGCGCGATGACTCCCCCAGAACGGCGCGGGTTCGGCCATCCATTTTGACGAGAAGTCACCTGTCGGGACATGGGGGGCGTATCACCGGCAACCCGGAAATAACGGGCAGGGGTGCCGGGATTGGATCGAAATGTCCGTATATCCCCTGCCAGGGTTCCTGACGTCCTGCAAGGACACCCGTCCGGATCCAGTACCCACTGATATGATCGTGCCTTCGCATCGGCCTTCTGAGGCGAGGGGTTATGAAGCCTGCAGTTCACAGATGGTTGTCGAATCGGTGGGCGTTCAACACCTCGAATGCCTATTGGCGGACGCTGCCGATGCTGAGCATGGGGAAGTTCCTGGGCGCGGCGTTTATCACCTGGTGCGCGGTCGGTTTCGCTATCGATCTGCTGCTGGTCAACTATCAACCCTTAGGTCGAGGTTTCTTCTGGCCAATCTATTTTGGCACGCTTGGGACGGCCCTTTTTACGGCCCGCATGAGGCGGACTGGTCTCGTCCCCGTTCTTCTGGTGATTATGGGGGCCGGCCTGTGGCTGGCGGTTCGAATCTCCTTTCATTCGTCCGCGTCGCCGGACCTGGAGGCGATGCACCGTCGAGTCGTCTTCGACGCCATTGGCATCCTGGTGGGCACGACCGTCGGTTATCGGCTGCTCATCGATTTCATCAGGGCCGAAGGCTTCGCGACCGTCCGCATCCAGACCGAACTTGCCCTCGCGCACGGCATGCAGGCAACTCTGGTTCCAACGCTTTCTCTGCAGGTTGACCGCTTCGAGGTCTACGGGAAATCCCTTCCCAGCACAGAAATGGGCGGCGACCTGATCGATGTGGTCGAGCGCGACGGAACGCTGCTCGCCTATGTGGCTGACATTTCCGGACACGGCCTGGCCGCCGGCCAGTTGATGGGAATGTTGAAGACGGCGGTACGTGTCTCCCTCCAGTTCCGGCAGGAACCGGTAGCCGTAATGGAAAGTGCGGATCGCGTGCTTCCCGCGGTCAAGGAGGCGAACATGTACGCGACGCTCGCGCTTCTGTATTTCGACGGCTTCTCCGAAGCGGAATATTCGCTGGCAGGCCATCCGCCCATCCTTCACTATCGCGCCCCGACCGGGGATATCGCGCGGCTCGCCCTGGAGCAGTTTCCCCTGGGCTTGATGCCTGGGGGGCGCTATTCGAGCCAGCGCGTCAGCTACTCCCCACGGGATCTGTTTCTGATGATTTCCGATGGGATCTCGGAAGTACCCAACGAGACTGATGAAGAATTTGGTCTCGATCGGCTCGAGCAGTTGCTCAGGAAAAACGCCATGCTGCCACTCCCGCAGCTGTGGGAGTTGATCATGGGCGAAGTCAAACGGCACGGCGTGCAGCAAGACGACCAGACATTGTTGCTGCTTCGCGTCCGGGCCTAGCAAGCATCCGCCACTCGGGCGATTCCGAGTCACACCGCGCGGTTCAGGGGTAAAGCACGACTGTCCCTGTCTTGCAATGGTTTCAATTCGCTAATCGTCATGTTCTTCGATTCTGGACGTATCACCGGCATCCATGTAAGTCTTTGTCAACAGAAAAGCACGAGTTTCCCGTACGCGCTCTGGAGAGCGCGGTGTGCGTCTGATCAGGATCGATTGCAGCGCGCGTTTGCCTCTCGGCGGTTGGTTCCTGCACTCTGCAGAACCGGACATCCATTTGTTGCCTCAGGCTCCGGGGAGCCGTCGCAGAAGATTGAGTTTGGATTCTCTGCCAGTCCCGAAACAATACGAAGAGAGCCTCGGGAGTCGCCTCCGTCGCCCAGCCGGTGATCTGCGGGACCTGGCAGCCTGCGCATCGATCATCCTGATGTTTTTTCCTTCGCTGGAAGGTTTTACGCTGCCGCCGATCGTCGGAACTCGGCCGCGGGTACGAAATCCGTGTTGCGTCTATCCACGGCCAGCATCAGCGCCACCATCTTCCTGGCCACCGCGAGCGTGGCCCGGTTGCCGTTGCCGCGTTGTCGTTCCTTTTCGTGGAGCAGGGCCAGCTCGTCGCTGTAGCGCGGAGCCAGTCTGGCCGCTTCCACCAGCACCTGCTGGATATGCTTGTTGCGCTGCTTCGAGATCGGCGTCCGCATCACCTTGTCCGCCGAGCTCTTCTCGGCGCTGCACAGGCCGCAGTAGCTGATCGCCTGCTTGATCGACCGAAAGCGGGAAGTGTCGCCCACCTCGAGCGCCCAGGTCAGTGCGGTGATCGGACCTACTCCCGGGATCGTCCTCAGCCGCCTCAGTCTGTCGGCCAGCAGCGGATCCTGTTCCAGCGATCGCAACAGGGTTGTGTCCAGCCGGATCGCCCGGTCGATGTGCTCGCGGCATAGCCTGAGCAACGGCCGAATACTCTCACTGACCTCTTCATTGGTCGACATCAACTCAGCGAAGTAGCCCATCCGGTGCAGCCGCAGCTTGTTGTAGCTCACCCCGGTCTCCATCAACAGTCCCGACACCCGATTCTTCATCTGCACTGCCTGCCGCAGCACCAGGCCCCGGTAGCGCAGGATCCGGCGCCGATTCCGGATCTCGGTCGATGCCATGTGGCACTCGGGCAGGAAATCGCAGCGCAGGCAGTCAGCGATCTTGCCGGCGTCGATCCGGTCGTTCTTCCGCTTCGCCAAGGCGATGGCCCGCAGCATCAGAGGGTGGGCCACCTTCACCGCTTCGGCATGCGGAAGCAGGTGATCGTAGATCCAGCCCGTGAAGATCGTCGCTTCCATGGCGATCATCCGGGGTCGGGGAAGGGTTCTGATCCACGCGTCCAGTTCGCGCCGCGTTGAACCGATCTTGCCTTCCTGATGCACACAACCAGCTGCGTCCTTCACGCAATAGCTGATCGTCTTCTTGTGTACGTCGAGTCCGATGTAGTACATGTCGTCTCTGAGGAGCCTCCGAGGTTCGTTCTCTGAATCAGCCTCACGGCTGAGTTCAGCATTTTGCAACACCTCGTGCTCCTCTTCGACTTAGCATTCAAACAATACGGAAATAACGGGCAGGACTGCCGGGATTGGATTGGCAGAAACAGGCATTGTCGCCTCCTGCGGGCACGCGCGACAATGCTGCTGGTGCTTGTGGGAGGGCTATGAACGGACGAAAAGTGCTACTGGGGGTGTGCACGGCGATGGTTCTGGTGAACGCGCCGGTCCCGGGGATCATTCAAACTCAACCTGCTGCGCGGTCGACTGACGTCAGTTGGAGCTTTGACGAAGGATCCGACGAGACCCTCAATGCCTCGCTTGCTGAGAACGGCGATCACCTTCAGGGATTCTGGCGTCGCGTGCCGGGCGTAAGGGGAAACGCTCTTGAATTCGATGGCTACATGACAGGCATTTGGCGTTCCGCAGCGGACATTCCGAGACTTGGAGACGCATTCACGGTTTCCGCCTGGGTTGCGCTCGACAATTATCCGTGGAACTGGGTTCCAATCGTGGACCAGAGCGAGTTCCAGCAGGTCGGATACTCTGTGGCCATCGATGCCTTTGGGCATGTGGGCTTCGGCGCAGCCGTAAACGGTATGTGGAGGCAACTTACAACCGAAGAAGAGCTGCCATTGAAGAAATGGGTTCACGTGACGGCGGTATTCAGCAGTGACTCGGGCCAGCGTTTTAATCAACGGAAAACTCGCTGCTAGCCTGAAGGCCCCCGGGACTTTCTGGCAGGCTGTCGATGCCACTCTGGTAGTCGGAAGAGTGCGTAGCCCGCAGGTCTCATTTCCTGCATGGATCAGTCATCCGCAAGATCCAATCCAGTACTCGCTGGACGGCTGTCTCGATGAAATCAGAGTGCTGAACCGATCCACTTCCGCCGAACAGGACTGGCAAGACTTCACCGCGATCTCGAGGCCGGAAGGAGACGTTATCCCGTACGCCGTACTCCCGTCCGGACCAGCCGGGGCCGGACCGTTCGGGGCGATGTACGCAAGCCTCCCTTACTCGCCGTCCTGGGATCGCATGAGGCGTGTGGGGCCCGATGCGGATGTCGTTGTGCGCTTCGGCAGGTCCCCGATGCGCCTCGTCTTCTGGCAGGGCACAAACTACATCCCGGCGTGGGTGACGGAAGACAGCAAATGGTATACGGATGAATTCCTCGAAACCTGGGGAATGGGATGCGGAGGAGCGGGCGATTGCGAACCGATGTCCGACAAGCAGAGCAGGTATTCGCACGTTAGCGTTCTCCAATCCTCGAACGCCCGGGCCGTGATCCATTGGCGATATGCGCTCGCCGAGGCAAGGAACTACGAGGGAGCGCATCCTGACACTCTCACGGGCTGGTTCGATTGGGCGGACGAGTATTGGACTATGTATCCGGATGGAGTTGCGGTAAGGAAACAAGTACTGCGGAGTTCCGCGCTGGATGCTCCTCACGAATGGCAGGAAACGATCGTGATCAACGGCCCCGGACAACGCCCTGAGGACAACCTTGAACCAGACGCATTGACGTTGGAGAACATGAACGGTCAGACGGCTACCTATCATTGGCAAGAAAAGACGGATCAAACATTCGCGTACCCGAAGGGTCCTGCCAAGCTCGCATCGCTCGGCAAACGCAAATATTCAAATCGTGCGCCTGAAGTCGTCACAGAATCCCTTCCAAATTGTGTGGCCAAAGGGAGTTTTCTTCGATACATACAACGGCGAACCGAGCTACTCGATGTTCGAATGGTGGAATCACTGGCCAGTGTCTCAGGTTGGCTCCAGTGGCCGACCAGCAGTCGCGGCCGACCGTGCATCGCATACCTCCCTGTCGCAAATCTATTGGGCGCCGTACGGGAGAACGCCTGAGAGCGAAACCAAACTTTTGCTATGCGGATTGACAAGTCGCGATGGAGCGAATCTGCTGCCTCTGGCCAGGTCGTGGCTTTCGCCACCTGACGCGATAGCTACGCAGCCAGATTCCGGTGTGGTGAAGTACGACTCTGCTCAGCGCGCATTTCTCGTTCACCGGCTGAGTAGTCGACAAGACGGTCCGGTCACGATATGGATCGCCAGCACCGCGGAGCGTCCGCTGGTCAACCCCGTGTTCGTTGTCGATCACTGGAACCCACCTGCCGATGTACGTGTTGATGTGGGCGGTAAGGAGGCTATAGTCCCGGTGCGCACGGGGATCGAACATCATTTGGACGGAGACTCGCTGGTCGTTTACCTCGAACTCACGACAACAGAACCGGTGCAGGTCAGTGTCAGGCCTGCAATACACTGAGGAGCCAAACGGACACGGATTTTGTTCGCAAGAACAAACCGCTTATGGCGTTTCAGCGTGCAGGATCAGCGATGGGCCCGATGAGCTAGTTCGGTGTGAATCTGCTGAAATGCGCGACCGTGGTTTAAGCGCTTCAGGTTGGAGAGCGCAGATCCAGTCGTCAGACGAACCGTGTGTTACCAGAAATAGACAGCCTCCATCTTGGGGGAGCCGGGTTCTCCGTCAATGATCTGCGTGCTCAGCACTGCTTCCATGTTCTTCTTGTCGCCATTCTGTTTGGCGGCGCGCATGAGTTGCGCGAGGTCGGCGTTGTCGGTGAGGAACTCGCCTGCCACGCGCGTACCGCCGCGTCCGATTCCCGCGATCACCACAGCCACCTGACCCGTGTTGCTGTCGGTGAATCGCGCGACAATAGCGTAGTCGCGATAATTGTTGGTCGCCATCTGCACGCTCCGCTCCACTACCCATTTCGACTGCCCCGGCATCCTGCTGTCTTCTATCCATAACCGCGTCATGGTTGCGTCGTTGGCAAAGTGGTAGCGCAAGGGACCGGTCAAGCGAAGCGTCCATGCATTGTCGAAGGCCCCAACAAAAACCGTCGGTCCCCGCCGCAGGTCGTCAAGGTTGGTCGCTCCTTCCCCTTTGAGGCTGTACTGTTTCCCCTTTGACTGGAGGATCCCGGCGGTTTTGACGACAGCATCCAGATCGTCGATCACCATCGCTGTCAAGTTGTCCTTGAGCACGATTTGATGCGAAGGATCGGCTGCATCGCGCAGCTCAATGACGGAGTACTCCAGCTGATCGGCGACGCACACCAGCACCGGTTCGGCCCGAGAGAGGACCGGCTGCCAAAAAGTGTCGAAGGCGGTGGTCCTGGAGAGTTGCCACACCCATGACACTCCCAGTGCGGCCAGTACCAGGAGACAGACAGCACTCCAGCGCAGAACTGTCCGGAAAAACCCGTGCGGCTCCGCGGAAGGAATATGCTCGTCCGGAACAACGGGGCCGGTCTCGCGCTCCCGCACGGCAATGGCCCCCATGGGTGTGGAGGACGGCCAGTGAAACTGCGGAACATACGATCCCGAGGGGAGCGAAATACGCAGCTCATGGCTGTGCGCGGGGTCCTGATAGTACTGGGCAACGCGCTTGCGGATCTCTGCGGCGGTGACACGCACGATGGGATCCGTGGCGGTATCGTAGTCGGCGTCGCGGCCGAAGATTTCGATTCCCAGGGTGCGTTCTTTGATTTTCTCGATGTCGCCGGCCAGCGTCTGCTCGACCACGAACCGAAGGAAGTTGGGGAATCGGCGGCTGTGATTGAAAAAGGAGCTGGCCAGCAGCCGATCCAACTCATCGCGGACGGCGTCGACGCCCGGCGCTTCGATCAAATCCTGTTGGTCCCGCATCGTCTGCTTCGCCCGATCCCGGCTGGAACGAAGCGATTATACCCCTGCCGCGTCTTCGTCCGGAACGACGGGGCCGATCCCAAGTTGGCGAAAAACAAGGGCTTTCCGCCTCTTATCAGGTAAAGACTTGCCGTAAGAACCCTTCCGGCTATGCCGTAAGGAGCTTATCAGCGGCTCCACAACGCGCCTAGAAAGATTGCTGGATTTTCAGGGGTCTCCCACGATCCGTGTCGCGATGAGGCCTGGAAAGTCCCACATGCCAAGCCAAACGCATGAGGAGGCTACACATTGATCACAACGAATAACTGGATATTACGGTTCCTTTCGCATTGGGGGGCTATCTCGGTCCTGTTCGCTCTCTCGACGGGGGCCGCGCCGCCTATTCATGCGCAAATCGCAACCACGACCGCAAGCATCTCCGGCACCATCACCGATCCCACCGGGGCCGTTCTGCCACGAGCGGTTGTAAACCTCGTGAGCTCGCAAGACGGAATCTCCCGCACCTTCACTACGGAGAACGCCGGGCGCTACACCTTCACGCAGCTTCCGCCTTCCACCTACACCCTGAGCGTCAAGGCCAAGGGCTTCAAGATCTACGAACAGACGGGGCTCGTCCTGAATGCGTCGCAGTCGGCTACCCAGGATGTGAGCCTGACGGTAGGGTCTGAAACCGAGAGCGTCATGGTCGTGGCCGATGCTGCGCAGCTCAATACTGACAACTCGAATGTTGCGGCGGATATCCCCGGGAAGGACATCACTGAATACCCGCTCAATATACGCAACGTCTACAGTCTGGCCTCGCTCAACGCCTCCGTCAGCAATACCTCCGAGGGTCAGATGCTCCTCGGCGGCGGCACCAACACGACCGATGACGCCGACCAGGACATCTCCTTTATGAACTTCGCCGGCGGTTTCTTTGGGAGCACCGGCTTCATGCTCGACGGCGCATGGGATACCGACACCGAGTGGGGGGGCGTCATCTTTGTTCCTTCCGTCGACTCCGTTCAGGAGTTTAAGGTTCAGAACAACTCCTTCACTGCTCAGTACGGATGGAGCACGGGCAACGTCATCAATGTGGTCACCAAATCCGGTACGAACAAGTTCCACGGCAGCGGCTGGGACTTCTATCAGAACCAGGACTTCAACGCCATTCCCTACTTCTCCACCTCGAACCAGAAACTTTCTCGGCAGGAGGAGGGCGGTTCAGCAGGCGGCCCACTCTATATTCCGGGGCTCTACCGGCAAAAGGAAAAGACCTTCATCTTTGGTCTGTTTGAGCACCTGTCTATCTCGAGTCCGACAGTCGATACCTACACGGTTCCCGACAGCAACTTCCGCAACGGGGACTTCTCTGAGATTCTGGGTACCTCGCAGGTCGGCACCGACGGTCTCGGGCGGCCCATCTACGTTGGTCAGATTTACGATCCACGCAGCGGCCACGCTATTACTGCCGGCCAGGCCGATGTAAAAACGGCGTCGAATCCCTATGGAACCGGGCTTGTGGCTACGCAAAGCGGCTTCATCCGCAACCCCATTCCCGAAAACATCCTTTCCAATCTGGCCGGCTATGCGCCGGACGCGGTCGGCGCAAAACTGCTCGGTTACTACCCCGCCGCCAAGGGCTCGGGCCTGGCTAACAATCTTGTAGTCTCTGGCACGGCGCCCGCGCACTCCAACGAGTACAACATCCGCGCCGATCACAACATTAACGCTAACTCCCGCGCCTATTTCCGCTACTCCTACAAGGAGGAGTTCAAAACCGGCGCCGCCAGCGACTGGGGCAATAGTCCGGCTGGCCCCGGCAATGCAAGGCCAAATAATCGCTGGGGTATGTGGGCGGGATACTCCTATGTCTTCAATCCCACATTCACCATGAACCTCACCTCGGGTGTTACCATCTGGCACGAGACCTCCAACAATCAGTCCTTCGGATTCGATCCGAGCACCCTCGGCCTGCCTGCCTACCTGAAACAGAACGACCCACTCTTCCCGATGGTCAATATCGGAGGGGAGTCGCCTCTCGGTCCCGGGGCCAACGATCAGCAGGCCGTCACTAATCACGGTCCCATCGGCACGCTGTCGGGTGACTTCGTCAAAGTTAACGGCAAACACACGCTGAACTTTGGTGCTACCGGCGTCGAACAGGTCTTCGGCCAACACCCCTACTACCAGGATCAACTCGACTTCAACGGGCAGTTCACCGCGGGGCCGAATCCTCTTACCGGTTCTGGATTTGCCAGCGGCAACGGGGTTGCCGAAATGCTGCTCGGCGTCATCGACTCCGGAACGACGGCCGGCTATTCCGACAGCCCGTTGGAATCCAATCACCTCTTCGGTGAATACCTGCAGGACGACTGGAAACCAACTCGCAACCTGACCCTCAACCTGGGGCTTCGTTACGAGATGCAGACGCCCTACACCTATCGCCACAACGCAGCATCCATCTTCAACCCGGATGTTCTCAACCCGCTCAGCTCTCTGGTCGGCAAGCCGCTGCTGGGTGCGCTCCAGTTCCTTGGGTCTGGCAACCGCTACGTCTACAATCCCAACTGGAAAAACTGGGCGCCGCGATTCGGTTTTTCGTATGAGCCGGTAGCCCGAGCCGTTCTGCACGGCGGCTACGGCATCTTCTATCCGGAGTCGGTGACGAGTTCGGGTGCAGGCGATCAGGATGGCTTCTCGACCGCGACTTACTCCGATGTGACTCTGGATGGAGGGGTCACTCCTAACCCGAACATCAGCAGTTCCAGCCCCTGGGGTGGCGTCTACGCGCAGACTACCGGCAACACCAACGGCGAATTCCAGCAGGTAGGCAACGGCATCGGCGGCGTCTTCCGCAGCCGACCTTCGCCCTACGTGCAGCAGTGGATGTTCGGAGTGCAGTATGCGATGACCCACAACGATCAACTCGAGGTCGACTACGTGGGCAATCGCGGTGTGCGCATTATTGGCGGCCGCAACTACAACCAGCTCAACCCGCAGTATCTGTCGCAGGGTGCAAACTTCCTCGGCGGTAAGGCGGCGTCCAATCCTTTCGCCGCTCCGCTCCAGGCGCTCGAAGCCTCCGGGACGATCGCGCCCAGTTCCTGCAACCTGGACAATAGCAGCGTGACCAACGCCCAGTTGATGTCGCCGTATCCCCAGTACTGCAACGGTGGTGTTGGTGAAACCGACGCCCCTGTGGGTCAATCGCTCTACAATGCTCTGCAGGTCACTTACAATCACCGCGTCAGCAAGGGACTTACGGCGCTAGTCTCCTATACCTACTCCAAGTTTCTGGATAACGTAGAGGGGAATAATGGCTGGTCCTACAACGGACCCACCAACTGGGGTGTGACTCCGGCGAATAACTACAATCTGGCCGCCGACAAGAGCGTCGACGCCGGCGATATTCCTCAGGCACTCGTGGCCAGCTATATCTACCAGCTGCCGGTGGGACGGGGCAAGCAGTTCGGCTCAGGGATGGGCCGCGCTGCCGATGCGGTTGTTGGCGGGTGGGAACTCTCGGGCATCGCAGCATTCAAGGCCGGTATACCCATCGGCATCTTCGGCAACGACCAGCCTACGTATGGTGGCAATCCCAGGCCGGATGTTGTCGGCAACGTCCACGCTTCTCATCCCGGCATCCACGAATGGTTCAACACCGGAGCGTTCGCGTTCGCGCCGTACGGCAGCTTCGGCAATGCGCCCCGCTACTTCTCTGATCTCCGCGGTCCTCACTACCAGAACTGGGATACCGCGCTCGAAAAGAACTGGCTCTTCGGCGAGTCGATGCGAATTCAGTTCCGCTTCGAAACCTTCAACACCTTCAACCATCCGAACTTCTACGCGCCGGAGGCGGGCGCCACCGCCTGGCAGGGTTGTGATCCCAATGGAGGCTCCGGCTGCGCCAGTAGTTTCGGCACCATCACGCAGACGTTCGCACCACGTAATATTCAGTGGGCCGGCAAATTCTACTGGTAAACGTGGCGTGGCGACGATCTCCAAATCGTTATGGTTGGTAGTGCTGGGCGGGTCTACCCTTGGCCTTGCCCAGCAGCCACCCGTCAGTCTGGATTCGCTGTTCCATTCCGCTGAGCAGGCGCAGGCGAGCGGAAACTTCACAACAGCCGTGAACGACTACACGCAGGCCGCGAAAATGCGTCCCGATATGCCGGTTATCTGGGCAAACCTCGGCCTCACGCAGCAGGAAGCCGGTAACATTCAGGCGGCCATCGAAGCGTTCCAGCGGGCTAATCGCCTGGATCCATCCTTATATGTGCCTAACCTCTTCCTCGGGATTGACTTCGCGCACTCCGGCAAGGTGCAGGAGGCAATTCCACTTCTCATCCGGGCGGGAAAGACAAGACCCTCGGATGCACAGGCGCCGCTGGCGCTGGGGCGCGCGTACATCGCGGCGCGCGAATACAGTGAGGCGATTCCGGAGCTGAATCGCGCGCTGCAGCTCAATCCAAACCTCAGCACCGCATGGTTCGACCTGGGGATCGCGCAACTCGACCAGGTGGAGAGCGATGCGCGCACCATATCCATCGAAAACAAGCAATCGGCGTTTGCCGGCGCGCTATATGCCGAGTCGCTGGTGAAACAAGGGCGATTCGGTGAAGCGGCGAGCCTCTATAAGTCGATCCTCGGCTCGAAACCCCAGCCGCCCTGCCTGCGCTCCGAGCTGGGTTTCGCTCTCGTACGGGATCACAAAGAAGGTGAGGCGGGACCGGCCTTTGCTGCCGATCGCGCGGCGCACCCCGAATGCAGTCTCGCTCTTCTTGGTCAGGCGCGCCTCGCCACCGACAATGGAAACGCGGACCAAGCCTCAACTCTGCTTGAACAACTGTGGAACCGTGATAGTGGATTCTTCGCGTGCAACGCCGCCACGATCCTCGACGGCATGCCCCGCGAAGAACAATCCGCCTTTCTGGCGCAATGGAATAGCGCGATTCAGGATCCTGAACTGCGGCAGGCGCTGGTCGTCGCCCCGGTCGACGCAGAGGGTGAATGCTCCGCACTTCCATCGGATGTCAGCACACCGGCAACTTCTTCTCGCACGGCCGGCGCGTCCTATGCCTCCGGACAATTCGCGTCGTGCGCCCGCAGCCTACAGTCGGAGTCCGCTCCGCTCAGCACCGAAAAGCTCCGGCTGCTGGCTGCCTGCTCTTTCTTCACCGGAGATAATCAGAGCGCCGCGCGCGCCGCCGCAGTATGGCGCACGCGCGAGCCTCATTCTCCGGAAGCGCTCTACTGGTCGATTCAGGCCAACGAGCGGATGGCCTTCCGGTCTTTGGCTCGCTTCCAGCAACTCGAACCCGACTCGGTGCGGAGCCACGTCCTTCTCGGCGATATCGATCAGCAGCTCGAGCGATTCGACGATGCCCAGGCTGAGTATCAGAAGGCCCTCGCCGTCTCTCCTTCGGACCGGGGAGCGATGCTCGGTCTGGCTTTGGCGTATCTGAGCAACTACAACGCGCAGGGCGCCATGGTTGTAATGCAGAAGGCGCTGGCCGCCGCGCCCGACGATCCGGAACTCAACCTCGTCATGGCCCAGTCTCTGCTCGACCAGCGCGAATACGCGGAGGCGGAACCCTGCCTGCAAAAGAGTCTGAAGGCCAAACCGCAAATGCTGCCTCGCATTCATGCCCTGATCGGAAAGGCGTACGCCGAAACGGGAAGAACCCGTGAGGCAATCGACGAGTTGAAGCTTGGCGCTTCCAGTGACGAAGACGGCTCCGTCCAGTACCTGCTGTTCCAGCTCTACCGCAAGCTCGACGACACCAGGGACGCGCAGGTCGCGCTTGCGCGCATGCAGACGATAAAGCAGCAGCGCGAAGCGCGAGGCGTCAAGCATGTCGAAGATCCCGATCTTTCTCCGATCGAACCAACTCTCGCGCACGCTGCAGCTCCTTAGCCGCAATTCCTTCCACCTCATTTCGAGACAGAATGTAATTTTTTCGTACCGGGAGCTGTGATGCGTGCGAGCAGTCTTTGTATCGCCACTTTTGAAACATTTCTCACTGCAATCCTCTGGGCTCAGCCGTCCGCAACGCCTGCCGTCGCGAGCCGCGTAGCGACGCTGCCTAACGGCATTGAGATATCCCAGGGTGAGCTGCACGAACAGATTCTGGCGTTGCGCGATGACGTCCTCCGCGTTCGCGCGTGGCGCGGTGACAAGGCGCCGGAAGACGCATCGTGGGCGGTGCTCGCCTCTGCGCGGCACTCTTCTGCTGCGGTCACGCCCGCGAATTCCTCCAATCGTGCAGGTTTCCACACGGTAAAATTATTCGTCGACGTCGATGAGCGCACCCTGGAAATGACCGTGCGCGACAGCGAGGGCAACCTTGTGCAGCAGGATGCACGACCGATCGCGTTTGACGGGGACTCCTTTCGTGTTTCCAAGGCCATGCCACTCGACGAGCATTTCTTCGGCCTCGGCGACAAGACCGGACCCCTCGATCGCCGCAATGAGGCCTTCACTCTCTGGAACACCGACGCTTATCGCTTTCAGGAGTCCACTGACCCGCTTTACAAGAGCATTCCTTATTTCATGGCTTTTCGCGCTGGCCGCGCTTTCGGCGTGCTGCTGGATAATACGTGGCGATCGAGCTTCGATTTTGGCAAAGAGTCGCCAAACGCGTATTCTTTCGGCGCAGTCGCGGGTCCCATCGATTACTACCTGTTCTATGGACCCGATCCTAAAAAGGTCATTGAAACCTACGCGTGGCTGACAGGAACGCCGCCCCTTCCGCCGCTTTGGTCCCTGGGTTTTCAGCAGTCCCGCTTTAGCTACATGACGCAGGCGCGCGTGCTCGAAGTGGCTGCCCGTCTGCGCAGCGATCGCATCCCAGCCGACGCCATCTATCTGGACATCGACTTTCAGGACCACAACCGCCCGTTCAGTGTGAATCGCGCGGCCTTTCCGGATCTCGCCAGCATGATCGCGCAACTCAAAGCCGAAAACCTGCATGTGGTGATGATTACCGACCCTCACATCGCTCGGCTGCCGGGGCAAGGCTATATCCCTTACGACAGCGGTATCGCCGGTGACCACTTTGTCAGGAATCCGGACGGCTCTGTTTATGTGGGCAAGGTCTGGCCCGGACCCAGCGTCTTTCCCGACTTCACCCACCAGCAGACGCGTGACTGGTGGGGCACTCTCTATCGCGACTTTCTGCACGATGGCGCCAGCGGCTTTTGGAACGACATGAATGAGCCTTCGATCTTTGACTCGCCCACATCCACGATGCCTTTGGATGTGGTCCATCGCATCGACGAGCCGGGATTCGCTGGGCGAACTGCAACCCACGCCGAGATTCACGATGTCTACGGCATGGAAAACTCGCGAGCGACCTACGATGGGATGCGCGCTATCGATCCCGACACCCGTCCATTCGTGCTCACCCGCGCTACCTATGCCGGCGGCCAGCGCTATGCGGCTACCTGGACCGGCGACAATTCCGGCAGCTGGAACCACCTGCGAATGACGACGCCTATGCTGGAAAATCTGGGCCTGAGCGGCTTTGCTTTCACCGGCGCCGATGTCGGTGGCTATGCCGGCACGCCTTCACCCGACCTGTTGACGAAATGGTTTGAAGTAGCCGCGTTTCAGCCCATCGACCGGGATCACACCGAGAAAGGAACCGGCGATCAGGAGCCGTGGGTCGGCGGAGCCGCTCATGAAGCCATCCGCCGCCATTTTCTCGAAACTCGCTACCAACTGCTCCCCTATCTGTACACGCTTGCCGACGAGGCCTCGCGCACCGGGCTGCCCCTGGTGCGTCCGCTCTTTCTCGAGTTCCCCGACGCTGCCCCCGATGGCCATCCCATCGACCTCGATGCGGGCGGGGAGTTCCTCGTCGGCCCGGATCTCCTCGTCGCCCCCGCGCCGTATCCGGACGGGCTCGACGACTACTCCGTCGTATTTCCCGAGCCAGACTGGTACGACTTCTGGTCCGGCGAAAAAGTGAACCTCGCGCCTCCCGATCCCCCGGCTCCCGGCGCGCCTGATCGAACCGTGCGTTACTCCGTCAGTGTCTCTCCCAGTCTCGCGCAGCTTCCGGTCTACGTACGCGCGGGCGCGATCATACCTGTCGAGCCCCTCGTTCAAAGCACCGGCGAAACGCCCAGCGGCCCGCTCACCTTGCGCGTCTACGTCGGCGACAATTGCTCCGGCGAGCTCTACCAGGACGATGGCAGGAGCTTCGCCTATGAAAAAGGTGCCTTCCTCCGTGAGCGCTTCTTGTGTGAGGTGAGGGGTGATGGGATTCGAATGACGATCGGCAAACGAGAAGGTTCCTATCCGGCGTGGTGGAAGCAGATTAGCGTAGAGATCTACGGCTGGACGCCCTCGAAGAATGAGGTGCTAGTGAACGGGGCAGAGGTTGCAGCGCAGATCGACCGCACGGACCACTCTGTGGGCTTCCACATCGCCGACGACGGGAATGCATCTACTGTCGAACTGAGATAGTTCTCCGGAATACAGCGCATTTATGATTCGCGGTCGTCGATCTCACAGAGCGTTGTTTCCGTATGCCCGGTGATACGCAAGCGGAACCCGTTCGATGAGCGACTCGGCGATTCCCGCTTCCCGAGATTCAGCGCAAACTCAGCGGCGGCTGGTGGTCTGAGGCCCATTCGCCGGTAACTGTATGGAATGTGCAAACCACCGGCTCGAGATCGACGCCGCAGTTGGGGACGCGTCCGAACGCCTCAATGCGGATTGTGCGCTCCTTCAGCGGCTTTCTGTTGCCTGTGGCAGTTTGCTGAGTTTGGCCCGGAGGTCAGGCAGATAGCCTTTCCGTGCGACGGGCGAGAGGCGGTTTGCCGACTCGATCGCGGACTCGAAGGCGGTGCGGGCTTCCTGCATGTGGCCGGTGGCGGCTGCGGCCTCGCCGAGTGCGGTTTCCGCAAAAAGGTCTCCAGGATCAAGGGACATCGCCTCGCGGGCGAGCACGAGCGCCTGCTGCGGATTTTGCCACCGCAATTCGCCGGCGTACTGGGCGCGGCCCAGCGCAGCGGCCTGCGGAACAGCAAAAGTTCCCTGATAAACGAAAACGCCGTAGTCAATCGAGGCCACGGGCTTGATGTCCTGGAATGATCGGTAGGGGTTGAGCTGGCTGCTGGACCATTCGCAGCCGCTCAGGTCGCCGGCGCTGATGAAGATGGGGCCGGTGATGACGGGCGGACTGATGGAGGTGCCGCCGTCCCAGCCGGTGTCCGCCGTGGGCAGCATGCTGCAATGGATACCGTAGACGGCAGGATCGATTACAGGATAGGCAAAATAGGCGAACCAGCAGGACTGGCTGGGATGGCGGTCCTGCCACGCTTTCACCTGGTAGAGCTGCTGGGCCCAGTCGACGTTGGCATCGCTGAGCAGGTTGTGCAGATTCTCGGGACCACCCCAGGCGCGGTTGGCGTAGGCCATGTAATTGGGGAAGACCGAGAGCGCAGAGGCGACGTGGGCCACGACGAGCAGCGAGCAGAGCCAGGTCCAGGCCGGAATCCAGTGTCCTTCGCGGCGCGCGAGAGCCATGATGGTTGCGCCCGCGAGGATGGCGCCTGTCGCATAGACGGGAAGGATGTGGCGCGCGCCAATGTCCATACCCGCGCCCATGGCAATAACAAAATAGATGGTGGCCGGGAGGACCAGGTAGGCGACTTCGCGGCTCCAGCGCAGTCGGCCGGTGACCATGGCAAACACAGACAGGGCGAACAGCGCGAGCAGGCCCAGGGTCGTCTTGATCAGGACCGCGACGGGAAAGTACCACCAGACAGCATGGGAGTAAACGTGGCCGAGGATAAAGGTGGGGTAGTCCTGCGCCATGATTTTCACGTCAGCGAGGCCCATCAGTTCTGACTCGGGAAGCAGATGCCAGTGCGCAAACGTCAGGATCACGGACTGGTCGAAATGGCTCAGGCCTGAGGCGTAGGCGGCGAGGGACGGATGCAGCGTTAATCCGGGAGGGCGGGCCGCATAGCGAAATCCGAAGAACGCCCACAGTACGACGCAACTCCCGATGACGATGAAGGCGAACGATCCGGCGAGCCGGAGGGCGGTGCGGAGTCGCTGGCCGCCCGGCGCAGTTGCGATTTCCCAGAGCATGAGAACGAGCAGGATCGGGGCCAGCAGGACGCCGGAGTGTTTGGTCGATATCAGCAGCCCGGCGGCGATCGCGACGACGATGAGGCGCCACCATCCCGGCTTCTTTACGTAGCGGTAAAAAGCGTAGATGGAGGCAAGCAAAAAGCAGGTCACGCCCATGTCCGTGGTGACGAGAGCGGAGTGCGCCAGGAGATTGGGGTCGAAGCTGGCGATGACCAGCGCGAAGAGGGCAGCCCCGATGCCGAAAAACTCGCGCGTTGCGAAGAAGATCACGAGCGAGAGGCCGATGGCGAGAATACCGGTCATCATGCGCATCCGAAAGACCAGGCGCTGGCTGCCCCCGTCATTGCGGGCGAGCCAGTCGCGGCCGTCGATATAGGCCTCACCTTTGAAAAATCTGCCCTGGAGCGGCGGCGTCCAGAGGTTCCTGCCGATCGTAGGGACGGCGGCAAGAAGCTTGACCAGCGGAGGATGCTCGGGATTGAGGCCGTAATCGCCCGTTTTCCACATCATGTAGCCGGAGAAGGAGTGGTCGCCCTCGTCGAAGGTTAGCGATTCGCGATGGACCACGAACGTGAACTGCACGGCCTGGATGATGATCAGCGGGACGACGGCACACGGAACCCAGTGCTTCCTCAACCAGCCCACCGCGATTTGCACGAAACGCCCCCAGCGAAGACGGTAGTGGGTCAGTTTGGTCCTTGAATAGGATGAAAGCGACTGAATCTGCCACTTGGATTGCGGAGAGGAAAAATGCCGCGCCTTGGGGATGACGCGGTCCTTAGGTTTTGTTGTGACTCCGAACGTTATACGCAAACGTTTGAGTGCGCGTCAACAGGAAAAGAAAACGCCGCCCAGGAGAGCGGCGCGGAAGGAACACATCATGAAGTACGCCCAGCCTGCGCAGTTGTCGCAGTCGCCGTCAACAGCAATCGGCCCGCCAATCCGTCCGCTATGACGACTTTGGATTCTTCGGTGTCAAAATAACAGGCGGCTTGATCTGCACCCGCCAGCCGCACGTATCGGTCCTATAGCAACACAAGTGTTGGCTACCGTCTCCGTCATCCTTGACGTGGAACAGCGTTGAGTGACATTCCAGGCATTTCAGGTTTACAGCAAAGCGCTCCCTCATCTCGGCTACCCCCGATCCAGCAACTCCACCAGTTCGCCCATTTCCCAAACGTGGTCCGTTAATCGCCCCCCACCGTGCTCATATCGCAGCCAATGCACCGTGCCGGAGAATACTGCGGTAGTCCTATTCCGTTGGAGCGGCACAAATCTTGTGAAGTTGCGCATAATCAACGTTCCTGCCGAATACCCCTTCAAACTGACCCACTGCCGTGTTGTTTGAATGCTGAGTCGAGGAGGAGCACGAGGTGTTACAAAGGCTGAACTCAGCAGGAAGCTGATTCAGAGAACAACCTCGGAGGCTCCTCAGAGACGACATGTACTACATCGGACTGGACGTACACAAGAAGACGATCAGCTATTGCGTGAAGGACGCAGCTGGTTGTGTGCATCGGGAAGGCAAATTGGCTCGACACGGCAGGAACTGGACGCATGGATTAGAACCCTTCCACAGCCCCGCACGATCGCGATGGAGGCGACGATTTTCACGGGCTGGATTTATGACCATCTGCTGCCGCACGCCAGCGCGGTCAAGGTTGCGCATCCACTGATGCTGCGGGCCATCGCGTTAGCCAAAAAGAAGAACGACAAGATCGACGCCAGCAAAATCGCCGACTGTCTGCGCTGCGACTTCCTGCCCGAGTGCCATATGGCCCCGACGGAGATCCGCGACCGGCGGCGGATCCTGCGCTATCGGCACCTGGTAGTGAGGCAGATGGTACAGACCAAGAACCGGGTATCAGGTCTGCTGATGGAAACCGGAGTGGAACACACCAGGAGCCGCCTGCATAAGGTGGGCTATTTCCGCCGGCTGATGACAACCAGCAGTGAAATCGATGACAGCATTCGGCCACTGCTCCGGCTCAGCCGCGAAACCATCGAGCGGTGCCAGAAGACCGATTATGCGCTGGTCAGCTCGCTGGAGCACGACCCGCTGCTGAAGGAGCGAATCAGATGACTGAGGACGGTTCCGGGAGTGGGGCCGATCACGGCATTGAACTGGGCCCTGGAGATGGGCGATATCTCAAGGTTCCACTCCATCAAAGAGGCGGTTAGTTATTGCGGGCTGTGCGGCGACGAGCACAGCTCGGCGGACAAGGTGATGCGCATGCCGCTGTCGAAACAACGCAACAAACATATCCAGCATGTGCTGGTCGAAGCCGCTAAGCTGGCGCCGCGCCAGAGCGCGGAGCTGGCTCTGATCCATCAGAAGGCGATAGTGAAGGGCAACAGGAACAGAGCCACGCTGGCCGTAGCCCGCAAGATGGTGGCATGGCTGCTGGCAGTGGATCGGGAGAACCGCGAGTTTATTCCCGCAGAGCAGCGGGAGATCAGGGCAGCATAAAAACTGCCCTGATAAGACAAAAACAGGATCATCGATGCGCAGACTGCCAGGTCCCGCCGTTTGCCGACTGAGCGAAGGAGCCAGGTGCTCCCGAGGCTCTCTACGAATTGTTTCGGGACTGGCAGAGAACACTAACTCAATCTTCTGCGACGGCCCTTGCGGCCCGAGGCAGCAAATGGATGTCCGGTTCTGCTTCAGAGCAGGAACCACCAGCCGAGAGGCACCACAGCGCGCACGATGAAACCTGATATCACGCACTGCGCGTTCTCGCGAACGCGCCCGGGACATCTCTGCTCACCCTTGACAGAAGACTCACATGGATGTCGGCTGTGCGGAAGTATCGGGGGAAACACCGTGGACTGACCCCACAAAATGAGACAGAATTCGTTGCGACACTTGGCAGAGAAAGGGACTGCAGGTGGCGAAGAAACGAGTCGGAAAATACCCGGAGTCGTTCCGGCGGATGGCGATGGAGCGGATGAGGGATTGTCCCAGCGTCTCGGCGCTGGCGGAGGAACTGGGCGTCCATCGCACGATCCTGTATCAGTGGCAGCGCAAGCTTGAGCACACCGGCGAGAGCAGCGCGAGGGTTACATCTCCGGTACGAGAGCTCCGCAGGCAGGTGCGCGATCTGAAGCGCCTGCTGGCGGAGAAGACGCTGGAGGTGGATTTTTTCAAAGGTGCCTTGCAAAAAGTCGAGGCTCGGCGCCAGAGCGGCAGAGGCTCTGGCGGAACGGCATCTTCGACCAGATCCGGGAGCTGATGCCGATGCAAGGCAATCTGAGTATCGAGCGCATGTGCGAACTGGCGAAGGTGAGCCGTGCCGGATTCTACCGGTCGCTGCAGGAGCAGCGGCCACAGGAAGAAGACACGGAAGTGCGGTCGGCCATCCAGGCGATCGCGCTGGGGCATCGTCGCCGCTATGGCTATCGACGCGTCGCCGCGGAGCTGAAGCGCCGCGGGATGCAGGTGAACCACAAGCGGGTGGCGCGGATCATGCGGGAGGACAACCTGCTGGCGATCCAACCGACGCAGTTCGTGACGACCACCGATTCCGAACACGCACTGGAGATTTATCTGAATCTGGCATGGCGCATGAGACTGACCGGAATCGATCAGCTCTGGGTGGCCGACATTACTTACATCCGGCTGCAGGCAGAGTTCGTCTACCTCGCCGTGGTTCTGGATGGTTATTCACGAAAGGTGGTCGGGTGGAAGCTGGACCGCACTCTGACCAGCCGTCTGGCCATCGAGGCTCTGCAGGGAGCCATTGCCTCGCGACGGCCACCACCCGGTCTGGTGCATCACTCGGATCGCGGCGTTCAGTACGCTTCGGCGGAGTACGTGGCCATCCTGACCGGTCACGGCATGGTTCCCAGCATGAGCCGGCCGGCCAATCCGTACGACAACGCCAGCTGCGAGAGCTTCCTCAAACCCTGAAGCGGGAGGAGATTTACGCGAACGACTACTCGACCCTCGAACAACCGCGGGAGCAGGTGGAGGAGTTCATCGAGCGGTATTACAACCAGCAGCGGTTGCACTCTGCTCTCGGCTACTGTACGCCGCACGAGTTCGAGCAAAAATCCGGCAACGCCGGAGTGGCAGCATTACACTCTCCCCCAGACCCCATCCCTGCTCGGAGAATCAACCAGATGACAGTTGCTGAGATACAACGCAGCAATCTGTCTCACGCGAGAATGTCTCACGTGAAGGGTTCAAAACCAAAAACGCTGCGGGTGTAGCGACAGAAAACTGTCTCAATGACGGGGTTCACTCTAACCGGCTGTAGTCGAATTTGTAGCGGCGAGAGCCTCCGAGAACCTCACGAATCAACAGAGAACAACAAGGCGGCTGCAACAGGTTCAATTCAAAGCACTTGCGATCACCGAATATCAACAGACTTCAACTGGCTCTGGAACGCGGTTCGGGAGTAGGTGTGGAGTTGTAGGTAGGATGCCTGGGGACTGCGGAGATTCAGGCGGAACTCGGTCCCCCGTCCGGTCCAGATCTCCGTAGAGAAGACCGCCGACAAAGCCAGCTGCGATTCACCCACAAGTTCCGACGAGGAGCCGGCTCCAGGGCCACGCAGGCGCGGGCCCGCGGCCGTGGGATTTGCTCACGCGGACAATGCCGGTTCGCGGTTTGCAGTCTGTCTTTGACCGGAATATGGACCGAAGCCGTTCGATGGCGTGCCAAATCGTGCGAAATCATCCGCCAAAACTGTGGGTACAAATCCGGGTATCCAGTCAGAGTACGTGCGTAAAGCTAATAGATTCAATGCGTATGATTGCCTGGGGGGCAGCCAACTGAAAAAAAGCAATTGCGCGCGCGTTTCTCCCTCCCTGCGAAAACCCGGATATGACGTAAAAAATGACATAGCTCACCGATTTTCCTGTTGAGCTGGTTTGATCCGCTACGGAACCATGCCTGCGCTGGGGCTGGATGGGCTGTCATCCTGCTGACGGCGTTATGTCCGCTCCCCCCTGGACCGAAAGAACAGATGCAGGACGCAGTTCCTTTGCGCCCTTAATTGTTCGCGGCTGGCAACCACAGGAACAGCGCACAATGAGTTCGACGGGGAGGGTGACGCGGTGGCCCGCCTTGGGCGCTTCGCTGCCCGAAATGCGCTGGAAGAGCAGGTTCGCCGCCACTTCTCCAAGCTGGTAGACGGGCTGACGAACCACGGTCAGCGAGGGCTGGAGCACATCGGCCATTTCGAAATCGTCGAAGCCGACGACGGCGATTTGCCGGGGAATATTGATACCCGCCGCGCTGAGCGCGTGCAGGATGTAGCGCATGGTGAGGTTATTGGCCGCGAAGAGAGCGGTGGGCGGCTTTCTGCTGTTCAGCATGGAGCGGATGAGGGCGACGGTTCTCTCCGGCGAGCCACAATCGAGATAAGGCTCAGGGGCGTGGCCGGCGTCGGACATGGCTTCGCGGTAGCCGGCATAGCGGGCCTTCATGGTGTAGAGCTTGCGGCTGAGTCCAAGAAAGGCAATGGAGCGATGGCCGTGCCCGATGAGGTGCTCGACGGCGGTCTTGGCGCCGGCGCGGTTGGGTACGAGGACGGAATCGAAGCGCGATCCGGGGGCGGGACGGTCCACGGTGACGACGTGGACGCGGGAGAACGCTTCGCCGCTGTAATAGCGTTCGTTATCAGAAACCGGGATGATGACGAGGCCGTCGATCTGGCGACGGAGCATGAGGTTGGTCTGTTTCTGCTCGATGTCGGGATTCTCATCGGAGGTGGTGAGGATGACCGAGTAGCCGTGCTGTTTCGCTACCGTGGAGATGGCATGAGCGCAGGTTGCAAAGAAGGGATCGTAGAGGTAAGGAACAATGACGCCGATGGTTTTGGAGTTGACGGCGCGGAGACTTCTGGCCACTTCGTTGGGCTGGTAGTGGAGGATCTTGATGGCGCGATAGACGCGCTCCGCCGTGTCTTTGGAAACGCCTGCGCTTCCGGTAAGGACGCGGGACACCGTCATCTTGCCGACGCCGGCGAGACGGGCGACGTCGGCCATCGTTGTGTTGCGCTGTAACTTGTCCGCCATTCTCTTCATTGATTGTTGGCGGGGGATCCTGGATCGTCCATGGTACCAAAGTAGCGATCGGACTCCATTTGGTAATCAAGTCCGGGTTCCGAACTAAAGGGTTTTAGCGGCCGGGCCAGCGATAACTGGCGATCCGTGCGCCGTCGTCCCCCACCAGGAGCAGAGCTGCACGCCCTGGCTCAAGATTAACTGTGAACGTCTTCCCGCTGCGCTGGTCGCGGAAGGAAACGTTGGGTTCGTTGGTCTCGGAGGTGAGGACATATAAGGTTGCGTGCGGAAACTCGGTGGGGCAAATCAGGATGCCCGGGTCCTGCATCGTGGTTGTGTAGGCATTCTCAACGCCAGCGGCTTTCAGGGCATACGCGTAGACGGCGGCAACGGAATCGAGCCGGTCGTTGAGCTCCAGCGGGAGGGCGGAGAAGAGGATTTTTCCTCTGCCGAGCGGCTGCTCGACCCAGTCACGATTGTCGGAGAGCTGTGCGCGGCTGAGGGTGGTTGTCTTCATGCCGCCGTAGGTCAGGGTCAGAGGTTCGCCGGCCCAGCGGAAGGTCTGGTCGCGCAATTCCAGCGGTACGGTTGTGTAGCTGATTCCAGCATCGGCAGCGCGGCGGGTCGGGTGCAGGTGCGCATCGCCGTCGAAAGGCCCTGAAGCCAGCAGCACCGCGCCCTCGCGAACCCGAGCCTCAATCGCGCCCCATGCTGCCTCGGTCAGCCCATACGCGGAGGGAAGGATGATGAGCCGCGGCGTTCCCAGGGTTTCGATCTGATATTCGCCCGCTGCGTAGGCCGCAGCGTGGTCGTAGTTATAGAGGACGCGGACGGCGGTCTGTTGAGCCTCGATCGCCTCGTGGTTGTAGACGGAGAGCTGCAGCGACTGCGGCAGGACGATGGCCACCTGCGGGAGGATCAGCCCGGTGGCCGAGGGCGCGGCCTGCTCGGCAAAGCGGCCGAGGTCGCGCATCATGTTTTCCCAGAGTTTGGCGGAGCCATCGCTGCGCTCGATACCGAAGTCTACTTCGCGATCCCAATCCCACTGCAGGGCGCCGCTGGAGCCGGCCGCGAAGCCGAGTGCCCACTTGCGCTCTTCGAGGCCGAGGCCGGTCAGCTCGTCGTAACGCCATGTTCCATCGGGCGCCCACACTGGCTGGTAGCCGGTTTCGCCGGTGATGTTCGGGATGCCGGGGCGCTTCGCCACGACGGAATCCCACAGCAGGGCATCGTCCTGCCAGTAGGTGTGATTCGTGGTGAAGGAAACGCCGCTGGTCGAATAAAACTGGTTGAGGACGCGATCCGTCACGCCGCCTTCGTCCTGGCCGATGTTGATGAGCTGTGTGCTGCCCGCACCTCGGATGGCCTCGACCATGCCGTGCGCCCAGCCGGAGAACATCTCCTGCGCGAAGAGGGTGTAGTCGAGAGCGCGTACTTCGTTGGGATTGCGATAGCGGTTGTAATTCAGGTCAGAGGGCTCGGGCAGCGGCACGCTGTCAAAGGTGGACCACTGATTCGGGGTGATGCGCCATGCCGATGTGAGGGCATCGAGGTGAACATATTTCTCGCGGAGCCAGCGATGCCACGCGGCGAGTTCGGCAGGATCGCCGTTGGGCACGTTGCCGTGAAAGACGATGCGCGGATTGGAAAAGCTGGGCTCGTTGATCAGGTCGTAGCTGAGCCAGGGAATGCGGCCGAAACGGCGGACTACGGAGAGAACATAGCCCTGTTCGGCGCGGACCATAGCAGTATCGAGATATGGGTTGGGCGGAGGCGGCTCGGGGCCCGCTGCGTTGGGGCTGCGGAACTGCTCGCCCATGCGCGGAACGAAGGCGAAGAAGGTGAAGTTGACCGCGATGTGATGTTGGTGCGCCGCTGCGAGGAAGGCCTCGACGTTCCGCAGGAAGCGCTCATTGACCTCGCCGGTGAGGGGCTCGACGAATTTCGCGTTCGACATCCAGACGCCGGTGCGCACAAAGCTGACGCCGTGGCGTTCCATGTCGGCGAAGTCCTGTTCCCAGACCAGCGCATTGCGGGGTCCGGAGAAATCCCACCCATTCTCCTCCGTCCCAAAATAGTTGGTGCCGACCGGGAAGAAAGACTTGCCTCCGCGAGTGAGGAAGTCCTTGTCCACTCCGAGGGGTGGCCCGGTTTCGAGGTCAGCCAGCTCTTCCACGCGAAAGCCGTTCGCGTAATATTCGCGAGGCTTGCCGTCCTCGGACCAGGTGGCGCGCACCGTATAGAAGCCCGAGGGCAGGGGCTTGCGGAATGGAATAGCGGCGTTGGCATAGGCGCCGTCGAGTTGAACCGTGGCGCTGTCGAGGCGCTGGTCCCCCGAGTACAGCTCTACGGAGGCTTCGCTGCGCGAGACCTGGGGCGCAGAATTCTCCGGCGCGGCGTGCGGGCGGTGGAGGTGCAGCGTAAGCAGGGGGATTTCGCCGGGCCGCAGTGTGGAATATTGCGCTTCCACCCAGAATTCTGTCGCGCCGGCCTGCGCATATTCGGCGGCGGAGCGCATGAGCGAAATACCATCGGGCGATTCCCAGTAGCCAGGCTGCGGGTCGAAGTCGAGCGCCACAACGCGCGTCCCCAGCATGCTGCCCCCGCGTGGGCCTCCGCCGAGATGGTCGGCAACGATCACCGGCGCGGCCACCCGGTCGCCATCGCCCACCATGTATCCCAGTCCGTTGAGCCGGCCCTCGACCGCGAAGAATCGCTGGGCGCGGACATCGACTTTGGGCAGAAACGTGTAGCCTTCGCGCCACGCGAAGGTGGCGCTGGTGGCGATGGCCGGAACAACATACGTGTGCCGGAAGTCGAGAGCTCGGCTGAAGGTGTCCTGCGGCGCTTCCTGCGCGAACGCGCCGGCGTGGCCCGCGACCGGAACGTGCAGCGGCTGTCCACCCAGTACGAGGAGATTGCCGCCCGCGCGCAGATACGCGTCGATGCTGGTCCATGCTTCGACCGGCACAGCCGATCCGTAAGGCAGCACCAGCAGATCTACATCGCGAAGGGCGTCGCCATGGCTGAGGGCGTCGATACCCGCAAAGACGGCGTCCGGTCCCAGCGCCGCCGTGAGTGTGGCTTGCCCGATGGGCTGGCTGTCGACCGCCGGAAAGCCAGGCTCGGAAAAAACCACGACCTTGGCCTGCGGGGATGCGAGGGGAAAGAACGTGAAGAGAAGAGCAAGGCAGAACAGGCGCATCGCATTTTCCTTAAAGGAGAATCGGAATGCGCCGGGCGTTGTGACGTCCGGGACCCGATCATTCTACGCTTGCGGCCCGTGGGATGGTATCGATATCCTTCTCCCCAGCGAATATCCTCGAAGCGCAAGCCCCGAAGGAGAAGTTCCTGTGAACACGACGAAGGAAATCCTGGAAACCCTTGCTCAGGCTCCAGTCAAAAAACGCGCGATCACTGACCCTCTTATGCTGAATGAGGCCTGGAGTTACGCCAAACCCAGTTCCTTCTCGCGCGGGATGCGCATCGATCTGAACGGGCTCACGATTCTGCTCATCTCCGGGACCGCCTCGATCGACGAGAACGGCAAGAGCGTGCACATCGGCGACCTCCGGGCGCAAGCGCGGCGCACCTTCTCGAACATTACCGGATTGCTGGCCAGTGAAGGCTGCACCTGGCACGATGTCGTTCGCACCAGCTGTTATCTGCGCGACATCGACCGCGATTATGAGGCTTTCAATGAGGAGAGGACCGCGTTCTACCGGGAGCAGGGGCTGGATCCCCTGCCTGCGTCCACCGGCATCGAGGCCAAACTGTGCCGGCCGGAACTGCTGGTGGAAATCGAGGCCATCGCGATGCTCCGGACCGTCCAGCAGCCGCCCCATCCGACCCTGTAACTTCTCGCGATGCTCCTGGGTCCATGACCGCCACGCGCTGGGCGGATCGCGGAATCCTTCTTGACAAAGCTGTTTGCGAAGGCCAAGAATCCCCAACGAAGAGGCGATTGAACGCGGCCGAACGCGCCAAGCCGCCGATTCCCCAAAACCTCAATTCAGCTCGGAGAAACGAAAAGGAGTTCGGTCTTGAGGAAGAATGATATCGATATCGCCGTTGTCATCGCTGCCGCTGCCGCCATCCTGATCATGCTTCCTGGCCTCCGCCGTAGCCCCCGACCCGGTGTTCTTGCCGCCGAAGCCGCGCCCCAGCCCATCGCCATCGACTACCCGCTGAACCGATCCGTTTTTCCGCCCGACATCACCCCGCCCACCTTCCTCTGGCTCGACCCTGCGGAGGCGGCCAGCCGCTGGCGCATCGAGTTCCGCTTCGGCGACGGCTCGCCAGCGATGAGTTTTGAGACCACCGGCCCGCATCCGGTCATGGGCGCGATCGACCAGCGCTGTATTTCGACCACGAACGAGCTGCCGAAGTTCACTCCCGAGCAGGCCGCTGCCCACACGTGGATGCCCGACGCCGCTGCCTGGGAGAAGATCAAAAAGCACTCCGTCACGCGCCCCGCCCAGGTCATCGTCAGTGGATTCGATGCCGGCGAGTCTCCTCGCCCCGTTTCCCGCGCTGAGGTTTCCCTTTCCACCTCGAAGGACCCGGTAGGGGCGCCCATCTTTTATCGTGATGTACCCCTGATGCCGTCGGAAACAGAGAAGGGCGTCATCAAGCCGCTGGCGGCGAACGCTATTCACCTGATCGAATGGCGGCTGCGCAGCATCGACCAGACCCAGAGCCGCGTGGTTCTTCAGGAAATGCACACCTGCGCCAACTGCCATTCCTTCTCGCGCGATGGCAGGACCTTCGGCATGGACATGGATGGTCCGCAGAATGACAAGGGCCTGTATGCCGTGGTTTCGCTGAAGCCGCAGACCGTGATCCGTAACCAGGACATGATTCACTGGAACCCGACTTACGACCGGCAATTCGCGTTCAACCGGGTCGGATTCATGTCGCAGGTCTCTCCCAATGGCCGCGATGTGCTGACGATGCTGACCCCAGGCGACCGTCCTCCACAGAACAACTATTATGTTGCGAATTTCAAGGACTACAGGTTCCTGCAGGTCTTTTACCCGACGCGCGGAGTTCTGTACTGGTACGACCGTGCGACCGGCGAGCGGCATCCGCTCCCCGGGGCCGACGATTCGAATCTCGTGCAGACCAATGGCGTCTGGAGTCCGGACGGGAAGTACATCGTCTTTGCTCGGGCGGAATCGAAAGAGCCCTACTCCCCCGGCGTCCAGCTCGCCACCCACTCCAACGACCCCAACGAGACGCAGATACGCTACGACCTCTATAGCGTGCCTTTTAACGGCGGACAGGGCGGAAAGGCCGAGCCCGTTGCCGGCGCATCCGGCAACGGGATGAGCAACTCGTTCCCCAAAGTTTCTCCAGACGGCCGCTGGATCGTCTTCGTAGAGGCTCACAACGCCGAGTTGATGCGGCCCGACAGCCAGCTCTACATCGTGCCGTTCACAGGCGGTACGGCGCGGCGGCTCGATGCGAACATGTACCCGATGAACTCCTGGCACAGCTGGTCTCCAAATGGGCATTGGCTGGTCTTTTCATCGAAGAGCCGCGGGCCGTACACGAGGATGTATCTGACCCACATCGACGACGACGGCAATAGCAGTCCGGCTATTTTCATCGATAACCCCACGGCGGCCAATCGAGCGGTGAACCTTCCCGAGTTCGTGAATATCGCGTCGGACGGGCTGATGAAGATCGATACGCCTGCCGTCGATATGTACCGCGACTTCGATCGCGCGGTCGAACTCGCCGAAGCCGGCCAGGACGCTGCGGCCGTTGCGGAATGGAAGAAGCTGGTCGTCGAGGATCCGGACGATGCCCGCATCCACAACAACCTCGGCGCGGCGCTCATCCGCACCTCCAGTTTTGCCCAGGCCATTCCGGAGTTGGACAAGGCCCTCGATCTGAATCCGCAATACAACATCGTTCACGTGAACCTGGCGCACGCCCTGCTCGGCGCTGGCCAGACCAGCCAGGCCGTCGCCGAGTACAAGAAGGCGCTCGACCTTTATCCCGAGTCGGCGGACCTGCATAACAGCTACGGCAACGCTCTGCGGGCGCAGGGACAGCGGGACGACGCGGTGCAACAGTACTCGATCGCGATCGGCATCGATCCAAAGCTGGCGGACGCCCATAACAACCTCGGCCTTGCTCTGCTCGGCGAGAGCAAGCCGGACCAGACGGCGGACGCGGAGCAGGAATTCAGAACCGCCATTTCGTTGAGACCGAATTTTGCGGATGCGGAGAATAACCTGGGCACACTGGTGGGGCAAGAGGGGAAGGATGCCGAGGCGGAACAGCTCTTCCGCGATGCCATCCGGGACAACGGAGTTTTCGCGCGGGCCATGGTGAACCTGGCCGCTACGCTGGCCAGCGAGGGGCGGTTCCAGGAGGCCGCTACCGTCGCGCAGCGCGCCCTTCAGCTCGAACCTGGGAATAAGGATGCGCAACGTCTGCGGGCGATGATCGAAACTCAGCAGAACCACTAAAAGCGAGCGCTCGCTCCGGGTGGGATACGCGGTCAAAATCGCTGCCAGCTTTTTCGCTGCTTCCGCCCAAAAAAAGGGGAGGGGTTGGAGGAAGTCGAAGCTCCAACCCGCTCTGCTCAGGAAGGCTTACTGCGGGGCCCAGGAAACTGCGGAAAAACCCCTCGCGATGTGCGCGGAGCTCAGAGCGGTAAAACCCCGGACCCCGCGCGAAGATCTAGAAGGTGAACTTCGCAGCGAACTGCATACGGCGCGCTGTGCCCGAGAAACTCTGGATCTGGCCGAACGTACCGTCCTTCACGTTGGTATCGGGGCCACCCAGATCCGGGTGGTTGAACGCGTTATACATCTCGACGCGCAGCTGGACGTTGTACCGGTTCTCGTGGAACCCTGTGTTCTTGGCGAATTGCAGGTCCAGGTCCTGGTAGAACGGGTTGTTGACGTTGCTCAGCGTGCGCGGCGAGTTGCCGATTTCGTACGAAATCGGAATGGAGAAATTCTTCGTGTTAAACCACTCGTGATAATTGGCGCCCGACAGCCGCGCCGACGTCCCCGACCACTCGGGCCGTTGCGAGAAGCCGCCGTACGTTTCCGACGTAGTTCCGTTGTCGACACTGGCCAGAAGAATCGGCGTGCCGGTATTCCAGAACTCAATGCCGCTGATTTGCCATCCGCCGACGATCTTATCGGCGGCGGAGTTTCCATTGTTCAGGAACTGTTGTCCCTGACCGAAGGGCAGCAGATAGACGAAGCCGGTGGTGAGGTCGTACCGCACGTTCTGCGCGCTGATACTCCACTCCGCCTTCGGGTTGTACTGATTGGCATAAGTCTGGCTGGCCGGCCCCAGATAATTCACGGCCGACGCCGCGTTATCGTAGCCTACGGCGCTGGTAAAGGATGCGATGAACGCCAGCCCGTGGGACATTGCCTTATCCGCCCGCAGTGTAAAAGCGTTGTATTTGGAGTCGGAATCAGGCTTGCGGAACGAACTGACACCGTTATATTGCGGCCAGCGATGCTGTAACTGGGCCGCGCTCACCGTGCCGCCCCCCAGGGGGAGACCCGGAATGTAGAAGGGGCTGCCGGGTTGAAGTACCGACGCGAACGGGTTCGCGACCTGCTGCGACAGTTTGCACTGCGCCGTCGATGCGCCTGGGGTGCAGCCGTTGGCGACCAGAGTGTCGGTGGTCAACTGGTCGTACGGCACGCCAGGGTCGCCGTTGATGAGAAAGACACCCCGGTTCCCAAGATACCCAACTTCCAGTTTCATCCCCCAACCCGCTGAAAACTGCACGTTACCGTTCCACTCAACGGAGTAAGGATTGCGATAGCTGTCGAAATAGGCCGTCGACATGCCGTTGCCGATGTCGATGCCCTGGACGCAGGCTGAACTCGCCAGGCAGCTCGCGGTCTTGCCCTGAGCCACGGCATAGCCGGTCGGGAACGGGCTCTGCGCCGAAGCCGGCAGCGCTGGATCGGGACTGTAGAGTGAAGCCACCGGCAACGAAGTCTGATTGTTGAAGGTGGGGTTGTAGTTCGTCTGGACATCAAAGCCATCGTCACCTGAACCGCCTGAAGTGCCGGAGGCCTGCAGGGCCGAGGGCTGGAAAATAATGCCGGCGCCGGCGCGAGCCACCACTTTTGGAGTGGGGTTGTAAGCGAGCCCAACGCGCGGACCGAAGTCCGACTTCTGCACCGGTCCCTGGCGGCGGCCATACTGGTCGCTCGAGGTGCCCACAATCGTCATGGCCCCGGTCAGATTGCCGCAGTACGGGCAGGATTCGCCGGCCGCCGACAGGTTCCCGGCGATCTGGCTGCTGTACGCCTGCATCGGAGAAGTCGCATCCGGATTCCAGAAAACCATCTGGTTGTTCTGCTCTACCCGCGGAATCTCAAAGTCGTAGCGCAGGCCGTAGTTCAGCGTCAGCTTCGGTGAAATCTTCCAGTCGTCCTGTCCATAGAACGCGATGTACTGGCTGGTCGTGACGTAGGACGGATCGTTGGTGATGTCGCCGGACTGCGGCAGGCCCAGGAGTAAAGAAGCGATTGAATAGCCGGTCGAGCCGTCGTAGGTCTGCGGATACTGGCGGGTCCAGCTGTCGTCGGAATAGAACGTGCCGGAGGGATAGGTGTACTGGTAGAAGTTGAGACGCAGCTGGCGGAACTCGCCGCCGAACTTCAGCGAATGACCGCCGGCAATCTTGACCAGGCTGCCGTTGACGTCCTGGGCCATGGGATCTTCCTGCAATCCCTCGTAGCCCAAGGGGCCCAGATCGGAGAAACCTCCGTTGTTCGCGCCACCGAAGTTGAAGTGCGGGAAGATTTCCAGTTGCTTGGAAGCCTGGGTCACGTAGTTAGCATCGAAACCCAGCGTGGTGGGATCGAAAGGTCCGCCCACGGGCACGCGGTTGGAAGTCTGTCTCGAGTAGCCGTAGCGGAACTCGGCCAGCAATGTCGGAGAGAAAGTAATCGTGTTATTGAACGAGCCACTGTAGACGTAGTAATGGTCGGCGCCGCCGTAGCCGCCGTTCGAGGCTGCATTGCTATAGTCGCTCAGCGTGGTGTTGTGATTACCCTCCATGCTGAAGCGCAGGAAGGAATGCCATTTCTTCGTTACGTCCATGTCCTCGCGTGTATCGAAGCGCCAGTCCGTGCCGGGCACGCTTTGGGTGATCTGATAGTTATTGCTGCCGCCGGTGGCTCCAGCGATATTGGGCTTGGGATAAAAGCCCAGCGCCGCCTGCGCAACCTTTGAAATGCGATTTGCAGGGATGACGTTGTACTGGCCATTGGACATGAACGGCTGCCGGACATAAACACCGGACGAGTTCTTAACCACGGTGTCCGGATCGTACAGAACCGGAGTTGTGGAACCAAACAGACTGGTGAAGTCGCCGTTGAATAGCGCCGGATTGGGAATGTGGTCGGCCTCGAATGCTCCCGATGCGGACGATGTGTATTGGTAGTCGAGGAAGAAGAAGGCGCGGTTGTGAATGATGGGTCCGCCGACCGTGCCGCCGGAATAGTAATTGTGCATATCCGGCTTGCTGCCGGTGTTCTTCACACCAGGCTGACCGAAAGGAATGGCGTTGAGCGCGCCCTGCTGGATGAACTCAAAGTAGCTGCCGTGCCACTGGTTCGATCCGCTCTTGGTCACCAGGCTCTCGGTGCCGCCGGAGAAGCGCCCATACTCAGCAGGCAGAACGCTGGTCTGCACGTTGATCTCCTGCACCGAGTCCTCGATGGGGGTAGCGGTCGCCACGTTGTTGCCGACGTTGTTCTCCGGGGTAATGTTGGTCATGCCGTCGATCAGCTGCTCGTTGTTGGCGTTGCGGCTGCCTCCGATGTGGGGCGTGGATGCGCCGCCGACGTTGTTCACGCCGGGGACCAGCATGGCAAAGTCAAAGACGTTGCGGCCCAGGTCGGGCAACTGCAACATGGTCTGCGTTTGGATGGTCTCGCCCAGAGCGGACGTATCGGTGTCCAAAGTCTCCGTGCTGGCATTCACTTCAACGGTCTGAGTGACGCCGCCGACTTCGAGTTTGAAGTTGATGGGACGGGTCTCAGTGACCTCAACCAGAACGCCATCCTCTTTCGCCGTCTTGAACCCGCGAGCGGCCACGGTGACGCTGTACACACCGGGCTCGACGAACGGAATCGTGAAGCGGCCCTGGGAATCTGTGGCCGTCACCTTGGCTTCGTTGGTGGAGGCCTTAAGGATAGTTACGGCTGCACCGGGGACCACGGCGCCGGTGTTGTCGGTCACCAGACCTTCGACGGTTCCGGTTGGCGTCTGTGCGGCAGCAAATGCGCCGAGACACACGAATGCGATCATGCAGAGCAACCAGGAAAGGTGTTTCATGCTGCCTCCTGAAAATACGTGCGTGGAGCAGGCCGCCAGAATTCGGTTCATCGGTCGGCGTCTTGCTCATTTTGAACGATATCGATATCGCGGTCCGCCGTGTTCAGCCTGATATCGATATCATCGGGAAACAGCTATAGTCCCCTCGGTAATGGCGTGTCAAGTGCTATTTGTGGATTTTCTCCGAGTTAAAGACGAGCTGTGCTACAACTGGGAACGCTATCAGGACTTGTGGATATGACCATCCCCGGAGACTTGCCGGTCCTCGTATATGACGTCGGGGGCAGCCACGTCTCCGCGGCGCGCTGCCTCAGGAACTCCTGGACTTTAGACCGGGTTTGCAGCGTCGTACACGCGTCGGGACTCACTGCCGACGGCTTCTTCCAGCTCCTTTACTCCCTTGGTATTCAGGCTTTAGGGGATGCAGGGCCGGTGGGGGGAGCGCAACTGGCGATGCCCGCTCCATTCGACTATGAAACCGGTATCAGCCGCATGAAACACAAGCTCCCTTACCTCTGTGGCGTCGATCTGCGGAAGGGACTGGCCACCCGTTTTGGCTGGCGCTCCGGGCAGGTGCGCTTTATCCACGATGCCTCCGCTTTCTTGCTGGGCGAAATCACAGCCGGAGCAGCCGATGGGGCGCTTCGTGCCGTCGGCATCACGCTCGGTACCGGTATCGGCTCCGGCTTTTCCCTGTCCGGTCATCTGCTCACGCATGGGTTCGGTATCCCACCGGGCGGTGAAATATGGAATCTGCCTTTTGCCGGCGGAATTTTGGAGGACTTTCTTTCCGCGCGGGCCATCCAGCGCGAATACCTGCAACGCACCGGAGTGCACCGCGAAGTGGTCAGCCTTGCGGCAGCGGCTGCCGAGGACGTGGCTGCACTTGAGACGTTCGCCGACTTCGGCCGGCATCTCGGGCAGGCATTACGGGCAACCCTGTCGGATTTCGCGCCCGACGTGGTGGTTCTCGGTGGAGGTATTTCCCAGGCGGCTCCCCTGTTTTTTCAGTACGCCCGGAGCGAACTGGCCGGCCTGAGCTTCCGTCTGGAGGTTTCAGCGATGCGAGATTGCGCTGCTCTGGTCGGCGCCGCAGTAGCGTGGTTCAATCGTGGCAGTGTCGGTCATGAATCAGACCCGGAATCCGTTTCCGCAGCTGCGCAGAACAATGGTGCTTAGATCTGTGATGGTCGTCGCATGCCTGTGCGCAGCCTGCGTGGGCGGTCCGGCTCAGTTGCGCATCGACTGTCGCGGGCCTGACCCTCTGGAACAGGCGACCCGCGACCGGCCCACACCCCAGAACTGGGCAGCGCTGGGTGGATGGTTCGGCGAGCACAAGCAGTTTGACTGCGCTTTGTCTGCTTTCAGGGCCGCTTTGGAACTCGATCCCGGCTCGCCACGCCTTCATTATTTTGCCGGCCTTACGCTGAACTCCGCCGGCAGGCCCGGCGATGCGCTCGACGAATTGCAGCGTTCCATCGAACTCGATCCCGCACAACTGCAGCCCCGGCTGCTGGCCGGTGCTGTGATGAACGAACTGGGGCGGCGAGGAGACGCCGAACAGGCCTGGGAGGCGGCGTTGCGAATTCAGCCGGATTCGGTGGTCGCACTGGACTGGCTGGCCAAAGCGCGCATCTCCGACGGGCAATTCGAATCGGCCATCGATCTGCTGAGCACGGCGCCGCGAGACAAGGATCTGACGCTCGATCTGGCCCTGGCGTATTCCCAGGACGGGCGCTTCGATCAGGCCGCGGGCGTCCTCACTTCGGCGCTACGCGGGTCGCCCGGAGACGCGCGCCTCAGCGCCGCCCTAGCCACTGTGGATTCGCAGGCTCACCGCTATCAGGATGCGAGCAAAGTATTGCGCGCGGCGCTTAACCTTCATCCTCATGATCGCGACACGGAGCTGCTTTACCTGCAGGTGCTGGTTTTGCAGGATGACTTCGCAACCGCACGTCCGCTGGTCCGGCAGATGCTGGCCGCGCACCCCGATAACTTCGACGCGCTGTATCTGTCGGGGCTGGTGGATATGAATGCGCAGCAATATGCTGACGGCATCCAGCACCTGAAGGCTGCCGCGGCCATCAATCCGAACCACTACGATGTGCGCTACCAGCTGGGCGTGGCCCTCCTCAACACACAGCAATACGACGCGGCCCGCGAGCAGCTCGAGAAGGCCGTGGCTCTCAATCCCAATGACGCTCACGCGCACTTTGAGCTGGCGCACGCGTTAAGGTCTCTTGGAAAAGAGGACGAGGCGCAGGCCCAGTTCAGGCTCTACCAGCAACGCGCGCAGGCGGAAGTGCAGCGCGCGCTGGCTGCCAACAAGTCGAGCCAGGCCGACAAGGCGCTGAAGAGCGGCGATACAAAGTCGGCAGTGAGTCTGTATCGCGAAGCCGTGGCGGCGCGGCCCGACGATCCGATTCTCGAATACAACCTGGCCCACGCCCTCGGTCTCGCGGGCGAGGAGAACGCGGAGCGGGCTGCGCTCGAGGCGGCGATTCAGCTCCGGCCAGGCTTCCCTGAGGCAGAAAATCGTTTGGGCTACCTCAGTGCGCGCGCTGGCAACGCGGCCGCCGCCGAACAGCACTTTCGCAAGGCACTGGCCTCTGCGCCCAGCTATGCCGATGCCGCCAACAATCTCGGCACGCTGCTCGGCAAGCAGGGCCGCGACCAGGAAGCAGAAACGTTCTTCCGCTCCGCGGTCGCTTCGAACCCGCGCTACGCCCCTGCCTGGGTGAACCTGGCGGCTACTCTCGCCAGCGAGTCTCGATTCAGCGAGGCGCGATCTGCGGTTGAAGCCGCGCTGAAAGTCGATCCCAAAGATGCCGAGGCGCTGCGGCTCCGTCAGATGCTGCCCAAATCTTCCCCACCCGACCCGGCCTCGGGGTCGCCCAACCGCGGCGGCAATACCGCCGGACCGCAACCCGAAAAACCATAGATCATGTCTGGCTCTCGTCTTCCTCTCTGCTCCCGCCGTCATCTCCTGCAATCGAGTGCGGTGGCTGTCGCCGCAACCGCCCTCCCGCGGTGGTTGCGTGCCTCGCAGCAGGTGCCGCCAAAGCTGCCCCCGTTTTCGAAGTTTACGAACGTAGCTGCACAGGCCGGGCTCACCCAGCCCGTCGTCTATGGAGTTCCCGGCCAGGTCACCTACATCAACGAATCCATGGGCGGCGGCTGCGCTTTTTTCGATTACGACAACGATGGCTGGATGGATGTGTTCATCGTCGGCGGCCGGCGCCTTGACAGCATTCCCCCGGGATCTGGAAACCGCCTTTACCATAACAATCGCGATGGCACTTTTACCGACGTCACCGCTAAAGCCGGCATCTCCGACCCCGGATGGGGGAACGGCGTCTGCGTGGGCGACTACAACAACGATGGCTTCGAAGATCTCTTCGTCACCTACTACGGCCACAATCGCCTGTACCGCAACAACGGCAACGGCACCTTCACCGATGTCACCTCCCAGGCCGGACTTCTGCATCCCGAAGTGCGCTTCGGCACGGGGTGCACGTTTCTCGACTACAACCGCGATGGACATCTTGACCTCTTCGTCGCCAACTATGTCGACTTCGATCTCGCGCACGCCCCCAAGCCCGACGCGCAGGTCTCCACCTGCTCTTATGAAGGAGTCGCCGTGTACTGCGGGCCGAGGGGTCTGTCGATTCCCACCCACGCGCTCTATCGCAACAACGGCGACGGCACTTTTACTGACGTGTCGAAGGAATCGGGCATCGCTTCCGTCGCGACTTCCTATGGCCTCACTGCTGTTTCGCTCGACGTCGATGAGGATGGCTGGCCCGACATTTACGTAGCCTGCGACTCCACGCCGAGTCTCCTCTTCATGAACAATCGCGACGGCACCTTCCGCGAGGACGCGCTGATGCGCGGCCTGGCTGTGAGCGCCGACGGCCAGCAGATGGCGGGCATGGGCATTGCGGCGGGAGACTTCAACCTCGACGGTCATATCGACATCTATAAGACCCACTACCAGCAACAGGCTGGAGGCCTTTACCGCTCCGATGGTAAGGGGCAGTTTGAAGACGTGACTGCGGCCGCCGGTATTTATGGCGAGCGCCGCTTCGTCAGCTGGGGCAATGGCATCGTCGACCTCAACAACGATGGCTGGCCCGACTTATTTTGTGTTACCGGCAATGTCTATCCAGAGTTAGAGCGCGTCTATGCGCGCTTTCCCGCCAAAGGTCCTGCCATCATCTTTCGCAACCTGGCCAACGGCCGCTTTCTTGAAATGGGAGACGAAGCCGGCCCTGCCATCAATGCCCGCCACGTGAGCCGCGGCTGCGCCTTTGGCGACTTTGACAATGACGGCGACCTCGACATCCTCGTGATGAACCAGAATGAGCCGCCCTCATTGTTCCGCAACGACGCGCCCGCCGGGAACCACTGGATCAAGATCCGCCTTCAGGGAACAAAAAGCAACCGCAGCGCCATCGGTGCGCGCGTGCTCGTTCACTATGGGGGCCACGTGCAGGCCCGGGAAGTCATGAGCCAGTCCAGCTATCTCTCCTGCAGCGACCCGCGCCCGCACTTCGGCCTCGGCGCAGCTACCGTCGCCGATGTCGAAGTGCACTGGCCCTCGGGATTAGTTGAATCCCATACCGGAGTCGCTGCGAATCAGCTCTTGACGTTGCGCGAAGGCGTTGGCGTATTAAAGAGTAGCTTCAGATAATCAAGGTCTGGTAAGTGAGAGCCTATCTTCCTCTGGCAGGTATTCATAACTCACAAAGGCCAGGCGCTGGCTGTTGGGCGACCACGAAGGAACGTTGATGGTGCCCTGCCCTCCGAACAGTGTAGCCAGAAGGTGAACTGTCTTATCGCTCATCGACATCAGGTTCAAGACCACGTCTTTGTCCGGTGGATGACCCGTCACGCTTCTGTCGTAGGAAAGGAAGACCATCCATTTGCCGTCGGGGGAAATATGCGGGAACCAGTCGTTCGTCTCATCGGACAAGACCTTCTCCTGATCGCTGCCATCCGCTTTCATCCGCCAGATCTGCATCCGCCCCGTGCGTTCGGAGTTGAAGTAAATGAACTGTCCGTCCGGGGAGTATTCGGGGCCGTCGTCCAAACCCGGCGCGGTGGTCAACCGCGTCTCCTGCCCGCCGGTCACCGGAATCGTATAGATATCGAAGTTGCCGTCGCGCTGTCCCGTAAACGCCAGCGTGCTTCCGTCCGGCGACCATCCATGCCAGTACGACGGCGAGTTTTCCGTAATTTTCCGCGGCGTTCCTCCGTCGAAGGGCACGACGAAGATGGAGGAAAGGTGGCCGGCTCCGGACTGGACGCTGATCGCTATAGTTCGGCCGTCGGGCGAGATGCCGTGATCGTTGTTGCAATGATCTTCCGGCCAAGTCGGCACCAGCACCGGCGCCGATCCATCCAGCGCCAGCCGGTAGATCTTCCCATCCTGATTGAAGAGCAGAAGAGACCCGTCGCGCGACCAGTTCGGCGCCTCAAAATGCGCAGGGGCCAGGTATTGCACGCGCCGATCGGTCGAGGCGGCATTCACAGTTTCGAGAACGCTGTACAGGACCGTCTTTCCGGCTGCCGGAAGATCCTCGAGCGAGACGCGGGAGAAAATCGCCCGTTCCGTCACATCCTTGTCGTGCGAACAGACCCCGATCCCCACATAGAACGGGGCACTGAGCGCTAGTTGCGTGGCTGCCCCCGCGGGTTCCAGGTTTCCATCCTTCCCTGAAACAAAGGCGTAGAACCTGTCGCCGCGCTTCTCAATGCGCACCCTCTGGGGACCCGATACGTACGACTCCACCTCATGCGTATCCGCACCCGCCGCATGCCGGAACTGCAGGGAAGTGAGGCCATTTCCATGAACGGCAACATCGACGTACGGAGAGTTTGCGGCGAGCGTTTGGCGGATCATCAGCACCGCTTTGCGATGTTCATTCCCCGTCGAGCCAATAAATGCGATGTCCGCCGTCAGGGCAAGATCGCGCGCGTCGACGATCTTCTTCCAGACAAAATGAAAATCGTCCTCGCCAATCCACATGTTGTTGCCGCTCCCGCTCACCGTATAGGTTTGCCGGACCGGGTCGTACTGCAACGATCCCGGATGCAGAACCGTCCCGATGTCCTGGTCCGCCTCGAAAATTCCTGGAGATGAGGAAGCGGGTGTGGCGGCGGAAGCGCGAAGGGCCAGCAGAGCCAGCACACCAACACAAGCGATGCGGGAGCGGAAATCGCCAGTCATATTGCAGTTCCTCCAGAGCGGTTCATCGCGGCAGTCGGTATGGTACCAACCGTCCTCCCGGTTTGGGAACGTTATCATCGGCAAGCGTGAAATTCGCGGGTCCGCGCCGGGGAGAAAAAGGATCGAGCGGCGCCGCTGCGATGCGGGCACAGGCCCAGCCGAGTGTGCGCCCGGCCGCCAATCGATGTACAGTGTTGCGGAAGAAGGAAGGGGCCTCAAGTGATGAAGTTTCCAAAGATCTGCCTTGTTCCTCTCACCGCCATTTTTTGTGTCCTGCCGGCCAGTGCGCAACCGGCTCCTCCTGCGCCGATGGAACCGCCGCCTTTCTACGGACCCTGGAATGCCGCCATCCTGCCCGGGGGAGATGGTCTCCGCGAGAAGCTCGCCGATACCGATACCATTTTGGCCGCGGAGTCGCCGTGGACGCTGCTCGCCTGGGTCAACGCGGAAGATGCGGCCAGCGGAACAGAATTGGTGGCCGGGGTGGGCGCGCCTGACGAGGAGTATCCGCGCTACCTTGCGATTGCGCCCGGCAAAGTGATGCTGTGGGTTGGCAAGCACAATCTGCTGGAAGGAACAGCGGCGATCGATCCCGGCAAATGGCACTTGCTGGCCGCGACCTTCGACGGCCAGCAGTTTCGCCTGTTCGCGGACGGCGCGCAGGTGGGCAGCGGGCAGCTGGTCGTCGGGACCGTGAGTCCGACGCTGCAGATCGCGCCCGCCCAGGCTGGATGGCAGCACTTCGGCGGAAGAATTGCCGGCCTGAAGCTGCTGCGCGAGGCGATGACCGCAAGCGCGATCCGCGATTTGGCGGGCAGCCCCGAGGATTTTTCCCTTGTCGAGTATGAAGACGGATCGAAGTCATGGCCGGTGCAGACCCGCGGGCAGGCCGGCTATCGCGCGCCGCAGGACCCGGCGACGATGCCCCACAGCAAGGCGCCGTTTTCGGCTCCGGTGGCCAGGCCCGAAGCGAAGGGTCTGGCACTTACCTCCGACACCCCCAACCTCTGGGCGATTCACGGATGGCGGCTGAGTGCGGCTCCGAAGGTTGCCGCCGACGGGGTAGCGATTTCCGGAGCGGGTTTCGACGCGAAAGGTTGGTATGCGGCCACTGTGCCCGGAACCGTGCTCACGACGCTGGTCGATCGCGGCGTCTATCCCGACCCGTATTACGGGCTGAATAACCTCGCGATTCCGGAGACCCTAAACAAGCAGGACTACTGGTATCGGACGGAGTTTCGCGGGCCCGACGCGGCGAAGAGCGAGAAGCTAACCCTGACCTTTGAGGGAATCAACTATAAGGCGGTCGTCTGGCTGAACGGGCAGCGGCTGGGGACGATCACTGGCGCGTTCATCCGCGGCGTGTTCGACGTAACCGGGATTCTCAAGCCGGGAGAGATGAATGTCCTGGCCGTACGCGTGTCGCCGCCGCCGCATCCTGGCATTCCCCAGGAGCAGTCCATCAAAGGCGGCCCCGGTGAGAACGGCGGCCTCATGTGCCTCGACGGCCCGACCTTTGTGGCGACCGAGGGTTGGGACTGGATTCCCGGGATTCGCGATCGCGACACCGGAATCTGGCAGCCCGTCACGCTGCGCGCGACCGACGAGGTGAAGATCGGCGATCCGCAGGTGGTGACGAGGCTTCCATTGCCCGCTACCTCGAGCGCGAAGGTGGAGATTACGGTTCCGCTGACGAACGCGGGTGATGCGACCGCGCATGGGACGTTGAAAGCCGAATTTGAAGGGGTGACGGTTACAAAAGAGGTGGATTTGAAGCCCGGGGAGAATGAAATCAAGCTGACTCCTGCGGAATTTGCACAGTTGACGATTACAAATCCGCGGCTATGGTGGCCGAATGGCTATGGCAAGCAGGAGTTGTATCACCTGAAGCTGTGGTTCGGGGGAAATGGAAAGACTTCGGACACGAAAGAAGTGCGGTTTGGCATTCGCGAGATTACGTACGAGCTGAGTCTCCTCGATACAACCGGCCACTTGCGCCGCGTGGAGTATTCGCCCACCGAGGCGCGCGCGGATGCCGAGCCGGATGTGGATGTTTCGCACGATGGAATGAGAAATATTCCGCCTTCCGATCCGCCTCCGCCCAATCTGCCCGAGGCATGGCGGGAGAACTGGCATTCATGGGTCGCATCGCTCACCGCTGCTGGTGAGAAATCGGCTGCGGTGAAGGCGAGCGACGATCTGGGGACCGCGCCGTATCTGGTCATCAAGGTGAATGGCGTGCGCATCGCGTGCCGCGGCGGCAACTGGGGGATGGATGACGCGATGAAGCGCGTCTCGCGCGAGCATCTGGAGCCGTATTTCCGGCTGCACCACGATGCCCACGAAAACATCATCCGTGACTGGGTGGGGCAGAGCACGGAGGAGACGTTCTACGATCTCGCCGACGAGTACGGCTTTCTGATCTGGAACGATTTTTGGGAGACGACCGAGAACTACAATATCGAGGCAGAGGATCCTGCCCTGTTCTTGAAAAATGCGGAGGACGTAATTCTGCGCTTCCGCAATCATCCCTCCATTGCCGTGTGGTGCGGGCGCAACGAGGGCGTGCCGCAGCCGATTATCAACGAAGGCCTGGCCAAAGCTATTCGCGAACTGGATGGGACCCGCTACTATTCGCCGAGCTCGAACCAGGTCAACCTGCAAAACAGCGGGCCGTATCGATACATGGATCCGAAGCTCTATTACACCGTGCTGAACCACGGCTTCTCAGTCGAAACGGGGACGCCGTCATTCTCCACGCTGGAGGCGTTTGAGACGGCGGTGCCTGGGCCCGATCGCTGGCCAATGGACGACGTGTGGGCATATCACGACTGGCATTTCTCGGGGAACGGGGACATGCATCCGTTTCTGGCAGAGATGCAGACGGAGTTTGGCGCCCCCACCAGCCTCGAGGACTTCGAGCGCAAAGCGCAGATGATGGACTACGTCGATCATCGCGCGATTTTCGAGGGAATGAATGCGCATCTGTGGGAACCCAACAGCGGGCGATTGCTCTGGATGACCCAGCCTGCGTGGCCGAGCAACATGTGGGAGGTGCTCAGCTCGGATTACGACACGCAGTCATCCTATTACGGCGAAAAGAAGGCGCTCGAGCCGCTGCACGTGCAGCTCGATCTGGGTTCGGACGCGGTGGAAGTGGTGAACACCACTCCCGCCGCTGCAGGAACGATGCAGGTGACGGCTGATGTGATCTCTCTCGACAACAAAACCCTGCTGCACAAGGACGCGCAGAAGGATGTTCCAGCCGATGGCATGGTGAGCGTGCTGCCTCTTGAGCTGGCGCCGCTCGAAAAGGACTCTGTGATCCTGGTGAAACTAACACTGAAGAATTCCCAGGCGCAAACCGTCTCCGACAATCTTTACTGGCTGACGAGCGAGAGCCGGAACTACCGCGAACTGGCGCGGTTATTACCCGCCACGGTCAATGCAACGGCCACCTCGAGCCGGAAGGGCGACGAGATGCGCGTGCATCTCGAACTGAAAAATACGGGATCGGATGCAGCGCTCCAGAGCAAGCTGACGCTGGTGAACGGCACCACAGGCGAGCGCATTCTCCCGGCATACTACAGCGACAACTACGTTTCGTTGCTGCCGGGCGAGTCGCGTGCAATCGATGTGGCGTATCCGATGAGCGCGGCCGATGGCGCCACGCCCGCATTCACCCTGCGTGGCTTCAATTTGCGGCAGCAAAATGTCCCGATAGCCGGTGGCCGATGATGCGCGCCGATCCGCGTTCTCAAATGCATATGCAGCGGCAGCCGGGGAGGGGTTAACCACGATGCATACGAGAAGAAGAGTCCCAATCGCGCTGGTGTTGCTCGCGTGCGCCGGTTATGCCATCGCGCAGAACGCGCCCGCAAGCCAGCCGCAAAACGACCTCGCCGCCGCCCCGCTGCCTGCGGCCTGGCCCGCCCCCGTCAACCCGCATGCCACGCCGGAGGCGAAAGCTCTGCTGCGCTTCATCGATTCCATCTCCGGGCACTACACCCTCACTGGCCAGCACAATTTCCCCAACTCCGTTTCCCGCTGGACTGATCGCGCCTACGATCTGACCGGGAAATATCCGGCGCTGTTTGGCCAGGACTTCGGTTTTGCCGGCGGCGATGACAAAGACTCCGTCGAAGGCCGGCCTTCCATGATCGCCGAGGTCGAGCGCCAGTACGCGCACGGCGCCGTCATTGCGCTTACCTGGCACGCGGTCCGTCCCACAGACGATGAGCCCGTCACCTTTCACGACAGCGTGCAGGGACACCTGAGCGACTTTGAGTGGCACGAACTGCTGACCCCGGGCACCGATCTCTATAACCGCTGGTGCGCCCAGGTCGACGTCGTCGCCGGCTACCTGAAGGAACTGCAGGATGCGCATGTGCCCGTCCTCTTTCGCGCCTATCACGAGATGAACGGCAACTGGTTCTGGTGGGGTGGCCGTCCTGGCCAGGACGGCTCCGCCGCACTTTACCGGCAAATCCACGATCGCTTCGTGAACGTTCATCACCTCGACAACATCGTCTGGGTGTGGAACGTGAACACCCCGAGCCCCAGCGCCGGCGCCATCGGCGACTACTATCCGGGGGCGCCATACGTCGACGTGGTTACCATCGACATCTACGGCCCCTTCAAACCGCAGTACTACACCGATATGCTCGCCCTGGCCGCGGGCAAGCCGATTGCCATAGCCGAAGTGGGAACTGCGCCAACGCCCGAGATTCTCGCTGCCCAACCGCGCTGGACCTACTTCATGGTGTGGAGCAACCTGGTGGACTTCTCCAACACCGTCGATGGGCTCACCACTCTTTATCACTCGCCCCAGGTCCTCACCCGCGATGATCCCGCCATCGCTGCGCCCATGGCCGCCCTTCGGCAGGCCACTGCGGAACGGACCCAGGGCAGCCCCGAGATTGAACCCATCACCCCCGGCGCAACCGAGACCGCGAAGGCCATGTTGGCGCGTCTCTACGGCGCTCCGAGTACCGGCACACTCAGCGGTCAGCAAAACACTCCCCAGGCAGTAGCGGCCGCCACCAGCGCTGTGGGAACAGCAACAGGAAAGACTCCCGCGATTTACGGAGCAGAACTGGGGATCACGTCCGACACCGGCCTCGATCCGGCCGCCGCGCGCCGCGCCATCGTGGAAGAAGCAAAGCGCGAACACGCGAGCGGTGCGGCCATTGCCCTCACGTGGCATGCCCTGCGTCCCACCGATGACGCTCCGGCGAGCGAGGCGAAGAGCGTTCGAGCATCGCTGACCGACTTTGAATGGGACCAGCTGCTGACCCCCGGCACGGATCTGAACAAGCGCTGGTGTGCGCAGGTGGATGACGTGGCGGAAACCCTGAAAACACTCGAGGACGCAGGCATCGCCGTCCTGTGGCAGCCCTATCCGGAAGCGAACGGCAAGGCTTACTGGTGGGCCGGTCGCAAAGGCATCCACAGCTCGGCGGAGTTGTATCGCCGGCTCTATCGGCAGCTTGTGGATCATGACCATCTCCATAATCTGGTCTGGGTCTGGCAGGCCGCAGCTCCTGGATTCGGGCCCAACGGCCCCGGACCGCTCGACGACTACTTCCCAGGACTGCTGTACGTAGACGCAGTGGCAATGACCACGCAGGCGACTGGCAACGGGCGCTTCCGCGCGGACGGCTTCCTTGCGCGCCTCGGAGGGGAAAAGCCCATCGGGATCGAATTGACCGGCGCGATCCCCACACCCGATTTCTTCACTCTGCAGCCGGATTGGGCGTGGTTCCTCGCGGCCGCCGCGGCAACCACCAGCCAAACGCAGGCTCTCGACGCCCTCTACGGCAGCACGCGCGTAGTTTCCCTGGAGGTGAAACATTGAGCCAACCGCATCGGCGATTTATTGCTGGTTGACAACTCCCACACACCGCTTTGAACGCGGAGCGGTTCACTCTGTCCGCAGCGCCGTGAGCGGATCGATGCTGGCGGCGCGAGAAGCCGGGAGTGCCCCGGCGGCGAGGGCGACGAATGCGACACCTGCAACCGACAGGAAATAACTCAGCGGGTCCAAAGGCTGAATGCCATAGAGAGATGAGGCCAGGGCGCGGCCGACGAGGATAGCGAGCGGGATTCCGAGCACCACGCCGATGACCGTGAGGGCGAGGCTGTCGCACAGGATCATCCACACGACCTGGCCGCGGCCGGCCCCCACCGCCATGCGGACGCCGATTTCCGCGGTGCGGCGATTGACGCGATACGTGAGGGTTCCGTAGAGACCCGTGGCGACGAGGATGCTGGCAAGAAGTCCAAAAAACTCCGAGAGGCGCGCGAAGAGGATCTGCTGGGAGATGGTGGTCTCAAACTGCTCGCGCTGCAGTACAGGTTGGATGAGCGGTGCGTTGGGATCCATCTGCGCAACCACCTTTCGCACCGAGGGCAGGATGGCGAGAGGGTCCGCGCCACGGACGCGCATCTCGACATTCATCTCGCCTTCGCCGGGGCCCTGGGCGTAGTCCCACCAGGCCATGGGGACAGGGGCTTTGTCCATGGCACTGTATTTATGGTTGGCAACAACGCCGACGATCGTGGCGCCGCTAACCTGATGGCCGAGTGGGTTCTGGTGCGGGAAAAAAATGTCGACGAAGAGCTGGTTGACGACGGCGACATAATGTTTTGATACCCTGTCGGCGTCGGTGAATTCGCGGCCGAGGACGATCGGGACCTGGAGGGTGTGAAAGAAGGCGGGACCGATGTCGTTCATGCGCACGCTGGGGAGATCGCCGCTGGCGAGCCGGCCTTCTTTGCCGTCGATCTCGACACTGGAATTATTGGACCAGCCGGAGCCGAGGCGGCTGGACATGACGGTAGTAGACTCGACACCGGGGAGAGCGCGGAGGCGGCGCTGGAGCTCCTGGTAGAAGGAGGCGGTTTGCGGCTGGAGGTGGGCGTTCTGCGGGTTGAGTCCGAAAACAAAAAGGCCGGTAGTGTTGATGCCGAGCGGGATGTTGCGGAGGTTCTGCAGGGTGCGGGTGAGTAGCGCGGCGCCCACCAGGAGCACAAGGCAGAAAGCCATCTGCAGGACGACGGCGGCTTTGCCGAGGCGGGATTTGCCGGCGTCGACGTGCGCGGCAACAGCTGAAGTTTTGAGGGTATGGCCGGCGCCGCCCATGACCGCGCGAAATGGCGCGAAACCCAGCAGCAGCGCGCTGAGGGTGAGGACGCCGGCGGTGAAGAGGAGAACGGTGCGGTCGGGAGCGAGGCTGGATTCGATCAGAGCCCAGCGGGCCAGAACCCGGGTGGCCAGCTCCGCAAAAGCCCAGGCGCAACGCGATTAATCGGGTCATCCGGCTCACCCCCGGGGACGCCGACGGCATGGTGGACTACGTCGCCACCTTCACGCTGGTCAAACTCGCCGATATGGCGAAGGCCAGCGGCGTGCTGCTTTACGAGATGGTGAACCGCGGCGCCTCGATTCTGCTGAAGGACTACAGCAGTGGCGATAGGTTTCTGGCCAGCGGCTGGCAGGCCGATATTCCGCTTGGCGGCAAGAGCGTCTACGGATTGCGGGGCGAAACGTTCCTCCGGGCCGACTCGTAATAGTGGATGCTGTCTTCCTGGCGCCACCGGGTCCGACTGACAGGCCAAGCACTTCCCCTTTGCTACTCACAACCTTCAATCTTCCAACTTATCGTATCGAAGCCCTACATAGCGCCATAGTTCCGGGCGCGCGAGTCCGCTTATCTCAGCTTCCCGGGCGCTCTTCACGACGATGTCATGGTTCAACACACGCATCTGTGGCCAGCCGATTGCTGTTCATCGGATATTCGGAGATGCCACAGAAAGCCTGGACAGATTTGGTGGAAAAGCGGTGCATGGATTTCCACCCGTTGTGCGTAGCGGCATGGCTGCCTCTGTGCCGCTGCGCCTTTTCCGAATAAAAAACAGGCAATTTGCTGCACCGGAGACACTCAGTAGCGGCGTGCGCGAGGAACGTATCGGGACGAGTAACACTCGCGACGCCCAACAAAATGAAAAGAGCCGGCTGATAGATCGGGGTCCGCTCACAAATCAATTCGTCAAACCGCGGGGTTCCCGACTTAGTCGGCGAACCCGGAAATATTTTTCAGGAGGCTACGTATGAACTGCAAGCGATCAGCATTCGCTGATTTTCGAATACTTCAGACCATGTCGGTATGGTGCTGGGCGATTGCCCTTGGATTGGTATGGGCCAATGTTTGTTCGGGACACGCTCAGCAACTCACCGGAACCATAAGCGCAACGGTGTATGACTCATCCGGCGCGGTCGTTCCCGGGGCCACCATTACCCTGAAGAACTCCGCGAGCGGCGACATTCGGCGCACCGTTTCCGACGGCGCGGGTTACTTCACATTTACCGCGGTGCAGCCTGCCACCTACAGTATTTCGGTGAGCGAAAAAGGCTTCACCACGTGGGAACTGACCGGGATCGTGATGAACCTGGGCGATACCAGAACGGTGCCGAATATCGCGCTGAAGGTCGGCGAGAGCAACACGACGGTGGAAGTCGTGGCGGACAAGAACGTCGAAGTGCCTCTGGACACGCCGGAAGTCAGCGACACTGTGAATGCCGAGCAGATCGAAGATCTGTCGCTGGGCGGACGCGACGCGGGCGAATTGCTGAAGATGATGCCGGGTGCGGCCTTCACCAACGGTGGCTCGCAGGGCTCGGCGTTCAATCCCAAGATCACCAGCACGAACTCCGGTCCGGTGGGTAATTACTCGCTGAACGGAACGCAGCCCTCTGGCTCGATGGCCTACATGCTGGACGGCGCCAACCTGGTCGATCCCGGCGAAGCCGGATCGCAGATCGCCAACATCAACACCGACATGGTGCAGGAAGTCAAAGTCCTCTCCGGCAGCTACGGCGCGGAATATGCGTATGGCCCGGTGATCTTTGAAGCCTTCAGCAAATCGGGCGGCAAGAACCTGCACGGCGAGGGCTACATGTACGCGCGCAACTCGTCGCTGAATTCCTGGGATTCCTACACCAAAGAGTCGTATCTCTCGACGGTAGGATCGGCAGTCAATTCAGCGGCTGCGCAATCGCTGGCGGCCACCGACTTCCCCTCCGAGTACTACTACTACCTGGGCGGCAACGTGGGCGGGCCGGTGGTCTTCCCGCACTTCAACAAGAATCACGACAAGCTGTTCTTCTGGGGCGGGTATGAGTACATGATCCAGCACCCCGCCAACCAGGTGCAGTACTATCACGAGCCAACTTCCGACGAGCGCAATGGCCTCTTTGCCTGCGGCGGTTCGTATGGAGGGGGCTCCAATCCCGGCACCTCGCTGTGCACCACGGACAATTTCACGGCGGCGGAAAAGGCCGATCCCGGAACTGTGGGCTACGCGTACTACACGCCGTCGCCCCGGACCGGCCCCGGTGGAACCCCGGTTGCAGCCGATGCGAACTGGGTGGAAGCGACGGACGGAGTTCATATTCCGACCACCGACTTCGATCCCAACATCACCGGCGTCCTGAAGTCCGCTTACCCGCTGCCCAACATTACCGAGAACGCGAACAACGGCTACAGTAACTACGCCTATGGGCCCACTATCCCGCAAAACCGGTGGGAAGCCACAGGCAAGCTCGACTATGCGATTACCGAGAACACGAAGCTGAGCGGAACCTACGCGTACCAGAGCGAAGTGGACCAGCGCCCGATCACGATCTGGTGGGCGCCTCCGCAAACTCTGCCCTACCCGGCGCCGGTATCGGCGGACGTGAATGCCCAGGTTATCCTGGGTAACTTCACGCACCAGTTCAACGCCACCACCACCAACGAGGCCGTGTTCACGTTGTCACGGTTCATCAACCCGAACACGTTGGGGAACACTGCCGCCAACCGCAGCACGGTTGGGATGGGAGGTATTCAGGGACTGTTCGGCCACACCTCCACGCAGATGCCCAATATCAACAACGCCTCCTGGGGAGCAGGCCTTTCCAGCATCGATCAGGAACCGTTCGACGGCACCTTCGCCGGCGGCGGATTCGGCAAACTGGCCAGAGTGCCTCAGTTGTATGACACCGTCAGCAAGGTGATCGGAACCCACACTGCCAAGGCCGGCTTCTACTGGGCGCAGCCGTTCAACAGCCAGTCCAGCGGCAGTGACGACGGTGGCGAGGATCAGGGGCAGTTCAACATCGGCTGGCCGGCCAACTACGGAACCGGCAACATCACCGCGGACTTCCTGCTGGGCAGCAATGCCAGCTACGAACAGCTGAGCGGCGTTCCTCTGGACAACATCAAAATGAACCAGTGGGCGATCTGGGCGCAGGATGCCTGGAAGGCCAATAAGCGGCTGACCCTGAACCTTGGCCTGCGCGCCGAACACATCGGGCAGTGGTACGGTGAACCGGCGGGACAGCAGGTTTGGGTGCAGTCTTCTTACGTCGACTCCAAAACAGCGCCAGCCAACACAGGTCTGGAGTGGAACGCAACCAACAAGAACGTTCCGCTCTCCGGATTCAAGTCGCCGCTGTTCTACTACGATCCGCGCGTCGGACTGATCTATGACCTGTTCGGCGGCGGCAAGACGATTCTGCGGGCCGGTTTCGGGGCCTATCGTTACCAGGACTCCGTCAACGAAGCCACCATCGACAACGTGGCCGATGGCCCGAAGGGGATCATCAACTACACGTCGCCTAACCCGTTCGTTGGGTATGCGAATGCCGCGGGCGCGGGTACGCCGCCGGCCGGAGTCCAGGAAAACTGCTGGCTTTGCGGCAACAGCGTCGGCGCGGATCTGCTGGGCGACGATCGTACTCCAACTACGCTGGACTGGAACGTCTCGGTCGATCAGGCAACCAAGTGGCAATCCATCGTGGAACTCTCGTATGTGGGCAACCACACCACCGGCGAGGAGTTCAACGGCGGGAACGGCAATATCAACAACCTGAATAACATTCCGCTGGGAGCGATGTGGGCGGCGACCGATCCGATTACGGGTCAGGCCTGCTCGGCATCGGCCATCAACGGCGAAACAGGTTGCACCGCGAATGACTTCCGGCCCATGCACGAGTACACCAACGTCTACCTCCTCACGCACCAGAGCTATGAGAAGTACAACTCTCTGCAGGCGTCGTGGAGGAAGAACGGTGCGTTGCTGAATTTCCAGGCGAACTACACCTTTAGTAAGGTGATGGGCATCTGGGACGGCGACACCTCGAACATCGGCGGGAACGGATCGACGGTCTGGCCGTTTGAGCTCGGCCGCAACTACGGGCCACTCGACTACGACCATACCCAGATCTTCAATGTCTGGTACATCTACAACCTGCCTCGGCCGATCCATGGCAATCGGCTGTTGACCACGGCCATCAATGACTGGAAGCTCTCCGGATGGAATACCTATCAGGAGGGGGCGCCTATCCAATCGAATACAGGCGGCAATCTCAACGCGGGCATGCCGGGCGGCAGTTCGACCACGGGACTCTTCACCATGCCCAATGGCCAGATTGCGCAGAGCATGAATACGGCCAGCTGGCTGGGAACGAGCTCGGTCAACGTGCTGATGCCGCTGGTTACCTGTAACCCAACCGCAGGGCTGAAGTCGGGCCAGAAATTCAACCCGAACTGCTTCTCCGCCCCCAGCACAATCGGGAAGGAAGGCAACCTGCAGATGCCGTACATGCACAATCCCGGATATCTGGACAACGACCTTTCGATCTTCAAGAGCTTCCCCACCCGGGAGAGCCAGAGGCTCGAATTGCGTATCCAGGGCCAGAACTTCATCAACCACCCGAACCCGCAATTCAACCTGGATGGCAACAACGACGATATCCAGGTGGACTTCAGCGCCATTGGGGGTCCGAACACCAATACCACGGTCACCGGCAAGCCGTTCCATACGGTCGGCCAACGGTTGATGACCTTCTCCGCGAAGTATTACTTCTGAGAGAGGGTGCAGTGCTGACGAGAAGGGGTGGCGCGAGCCACCCCTTCCAACTTCTTCAAAGCTGCCAGGCGAGCATTCACCTCAAATCTGAAGCGGACTGTACGACAGGGGCCGGTTGCGGGGCACGCTGCAGAGAAACGAACTTTTCCGGGGTGCAGCAGGCCTTGTTGAGGCGGTTGCGGTCAGCCTGCATGGGCTTTTCTTCCTGAAGCGACTGAAGGACCTGGCGCAGGACCTGGGCAGCTCCTTCATGGGGAGGCATCGCAATCCGGTAGTGCATCCACTTCCCGTCGCGGCGGGCTGCGACCATGCAGGCGTTGCGCAAATAGGCAAGGTGACGGGAAATCTTTGGCTGCGGCTGATCGAGGATTTCGACAAAATAACAGACGCAGATTTCGCGATCTTCCATGAGATTCAGGAGGCGCAGCCTGGTCTTGTCGCCAAGCGCCTGAAAGAAGCGTTCCAGGTTGAATTGTGGTTTGCCCGCCATGTCCATAGATTCGCATTGACGAATATAACAGTCAAGCATATAGTCGCCTTAACGGATATGTTCCGGGAGACAATCATGGCGGAGTTGTTGGATTCGGTGAAGGCGAAATATGGAGCAGTCGCTGCGAGTACGCTGTCAAGCGAACACGCGGGTGTGAGGGCAGTGGCCGAGGCTTTCGGCTACAGCCCGGAGGAATTGACCTCGATCCCGGCTGGGGCCAATATGGGCCTCTCCTGCGGCAATCCGACGGCGACGGCGCATCTGCGCCCGGGGGAAGTGGTCGTCGATCTCGGATCGGGCGGCGGTCTGGACGTCTTCCTTGCCGCGAAGATGGTGGGACCGAAAGGGCGCGCTATCGGCATCGACATGACGCCGGAGATGATTGAGCGCGCCCGCGCCAACGCACAGCAAGGCGGTTACATCAATGTCGAATTTCATCAGGCGAGCATCGACAATCTGCCGCTGCCGGAGAGTTCAGTCGATTGCGTGATCAGCAACTGTGTTCTCAATCTCGCACCAGACAAGCCAGCCGTTTTTCGCGAGATTTTCCGCGTCCTTAAGCCCGGCGGACGACTTGCGGTGAGTGATATTGCTCTGAAGGCTGAATTGCCGAAGGAGATTGCGTCCAGCCTGTCCGCTTATGTGGGGTGTATCGCCGGCGCGATGCGCATCGAGGATTACCGCTCCGAGCTGCTCGACGCGGGTTTCCAGTTTGTTGAGATTGTCGACAGCGGCGCGGACCTGAATGCTTATGCCAAAGTTGAAAATCAGTCGGGTTGTTGCTCGCCGGTAACGGATCAGGCGTCGCCGTTACCCCTGGCCAGGAGTTCCTGCTGCGCACCATCGGAACAGAGCATGCATGATGACCTGCGCGCCCTTCTCGCTCGATACGACGTGAACGCCGCGGCGGCGAGCGTCAAGGTCTACGCGCTGAAACCGGCAGCCAGGTCGTGCTGCGGTCCAAACTGCTGCGCATAGCGCGCCGCGAATGTCGTCAGGAGAAGAATCACAATGAAATCGCGGTACAACGTCCTGTTTCTCTGCACCGGCAATTCGGCTCGATCGATCATGGCGGAGGCGATTATGAACCGCAAGGGCGCGCCTGCTTTCACGGCGTACAGTGCGGGCAGCTATCCGACTGGGCGCGTGCACCCGGAAGCGATTCGTCAAATCGAGAGAGCCCATCTGAGTACGGAGGGGTTGCGCAGCAAGTCGTGGGATGAGTTTTCAGGGCCCAACGCGCCAGTACTGGATTTGGTTTTTACGGTGTGTGACAACGCGGCAAAGGAAATATGTCCAGTCTGGCCGGGCCAGCCAATGACGGCTCACTGGGGAATTCCGGATCCCGCTTCAGTTACTGGTACGCAAGAGGAGATCGAGCGCGCTTTTCGTGATGCCTTCTCTACTCTTGATCGCAGGATCGGACTGTTTTTAGCCCTCCCAATCTCATCCCTGGACAAAATGGCGCTGCAAAGAGATCTCGACGACATTGGCCGCCGATGAATGGATCATCCGGCCGGAGAGCGCTGCGCCGATATCAGGAGAGCTGGGTAACTTCACAGGAATTCGGCGTGTGGAGCACATATCGAATTTGTTCCAATTCGCCAATGAGCTTCCGCATCTCCCGCTCCGTGAACTTCGGAATTTCGGCGCGTCGGTGTGATCCTGGTAACATCCGCGGACTGTCTGAAGGGCAGTCGCCAGGTCTGCGAGTCTTGACAATGACCCGGGAACGCCTGATGATGAGGACCAGAACAGTTTCGATCAAGGTGATGGCAATCCACCTCTAACCGCTTTTCACGGCTGATGATCCCTACCCCCGTAAGGAGTCGCGCCGTGAGGAAGATCGTGCAAAAGTTCACATCCTGGACGCAATATCCTGCGCCAGATTCCTCCTTCAAGTCCCTCAGCCAATCAACTCATGGTTCGGGCCGTCGACTTTCCTGATCGCTGTGCGCCGCTGCTGAATCAAAAATCGCATCGATCAAGTCCGGGAAACTTCATGAGGAATTCAAAATTGCATTGTTCAGGTGAGTGCTCCGATGCCACGAACCGTTCTGTACAACATCATTCAGCTTCTGTTCGTAATTGGCTTTGCGCCTTTGTACTCCGGCGTGCTCAGCCGGTTCAAAGAGAACGTGCAAAGCAAGCGCGGGCCAAACATCTTCCAGCCGTATCGCGACCTCTGGAAGCTCTTTCACAAGGATGAGGTTGTCTCTTTAGAAGCGACATGGATTTGTCGGTTCACTCCGTACCTGGTTTTTGTGGTTCCTCTGTTTGTGGCGGGCCTCATACCGGTGCTCACGGACTATCCGCTGGCATTCGCCTTCATGGGGGACATGCTGGCAGGGGGTTTCTTCCTGGGACTTGGAGGATTCTTTGCCGCTCTGGCAGCAATCGACACCGGAAATCCATACGGTCCTATGGGAGCGAGCCGAACGCGCATGGTGGGATTTCTGGCTGAACCGGTTTTCATGATCGTATTTTTCACAGTTTCGTTTGTCGCTCAATCGACGATCCCGTACATTGTCCAGCAAAAATGGGTCGCCAGCCCCGCCGCCTTTTTTTCCCCGGCACATATCCTGCTGCTGATCGCTTTTTTCATGCTGATCCTGGCCGAGGGAGGAAAGATTCCCGTAGATAATCCGGCGGGTCACTTCGAGCTGGCCATGATCAATGAATCCAGGGGATTGGAATACTCAGGGCGGGGTGCGGCGTTGATGAAGTGGGGCGGCCAAATGAAGTTTCTGGTGCTCACCTGCATTTTTCTGAATGTATTGCTGGCGCCGTGGGGCCTGGCCTACGACCTGCAACCTAGACACGTATTGCTCGCGATTCCATTCATTCTTATCAAGATTCTTCTGTTCACGGTGATTCTGGTTGTTATTGAAACCTCCCTCGCCAAACTGCGCCTTTTTCGCATCAGCGAATTTCTCGGAGCCGCATTCATCATCTCGGTTGCGGCCATGATTGCCAGCATCTTTTCAACTCCTGGTGTTTAGAAAGGCAGGGAGCGGTGGCTGCCACACAAACGCAGTTGATCGAAGGCCTCAACGCCCTGACCGCGGGACTGGTTTTACTCAGCGCCTTCGCGATGGTGACGACTCGTCAGGTGCAGGGAGTAATACGGTTCCTGGTCGTGCAGTCTCTATTTGTGGCTGCGTCAGCATTCCTGATCGGGTTCAACCGCGGCTCGATTGATCTTCTGGCGTTGGGCGCGATCATGATTGCCTCCAAAGTGATCACAATTCCGTGGGTTCTCAGGCGCTTGCTCCCGGGCGGGGTATACAAGCGGCGAGAAATCAATCAGGCCGTTAACATCCCCTCATCTCTGCTGCTGGCGCTGCTGCTGGCGGTCGCGGCGGAGTTTCTGGTCAGTCCTCTGCTCGCGACTACGACAGAGCCTGTTATCCAAAGGAATTTACCCATTGGGATGGCCTGCCTGCTGATCGGCGCGTATTCTCTGATTGCTCGCCGCGAGGCTATTCCTCAGTTAATCGGTCTTCTCGCTATGGAGAACGGGGCCTTTTTTGCAGGCATCTCAATCGCCCCCGACCTTCCCCTGATTGCTGAGCTGGCCATCGCCATCGATGTGGTTCTGATCGCAGTCGTTGTCGGCCTCCTGACACGAAACATCACAGAAACGGTTGGAACGCTTTTTCCTGTATATGTGGGATTGCGAAGCCGTCACACCTGTTCTGTTGACAGACTGCTCGTGCTGGCGTAGAAAAAACCTGAAGATCAGCAGGTGACGGAGTTCACCTTTTAACCGCTGTCCCGTCCTGTTTGAGCCGGACAGATGATGACTCCTGACGGGGGATGCCCTGTTACGGAGACATGTCTGTGACGGGGATCCCAAAACAATCTGGAGCTTTGCGCGCAAGCACGGCCAGGCGCGGTCATCTCGCATCGCTCTGGGGTACGCGGGCCAGCATGTATGGGCGCTGGAAGCATTCGGTGAAAGCATAGTTGTTCTGCTGGTGTTGGAGTCCACCTCAATCGCTCAATGGGCAAATGACTCCTGCAAGCTTCAAAAGCCTGGAGGAGTCATGCCCCAACACGAAGCAGACGATCTGCCGGCGAAACGATTTGCCGGGGAGCTGAACGGTCCCCAGCAAGGCCGCCTCCGGATCACCTGTCAATACATCGATAAACTTCTGAGCGATATCGAACATACTCTCCATCAGGCAACCTCGCAGGCGCCGTTTCCGCGCTACATCGTGGATGTCGCCCCAGCCCAGGTGCGCGTGATCGAAGACTACATCCGCCGCCTGCGCAGACAGCTTCTGCGTGCTCTGGACTGGCAGCATATGAAACCGAAGCCGCCCGATATTCCGGCCACGCGCGCCGTTCTCACTGCTCTCGCCTTCATTGATATTGCAGTCGAAGAGCTGCGCCCCGGCTACATGCGGGGATCGGGGGCGGTTCCGGAGGACGCGGTGAACGAACTGAATGGCGTGGTGCACGAACTTCGCTCGCTGGTGGAGGGGATGGAGCGCTATCTTCGCCAGGAACTGACCGCGAACCTCGAATCGAGATTACAGAAGCTGGAACAAACTGGTTATGACGTCGCGCTGCTGCGTGCGATCGAGCAGGTCATTACCCGCGAGGGGCTGGTCGAATATCGGCCGCGCATCGCTTCGCTGGCTTCTCGCATGGAGGACAATAACCTGGAGGTTGCGCTTTTTGGCAGAGTCAGCAGCGGCAAATCATCCTTGCTCAATGCGCTTCTGGATACCGATGTCCTGCCGGTGGGGGTCAATCCGATCACCGCTGTGCCCACAAAGTTGCATTATGGATCATCCCTTCGTGTCGCGGTGACTTTCGGCGATGGGCGCAACGAGATGATCCCCGTCGAACAGCTCGCCTCTCTGGTGACCGAACAGGGCAATCCCGGCAACCTGCGCAACGTCGTTCGCGCGCTGGTGGAGGTACCCTCGCGTCGACTGAAGCAGGGCATTGTTCTCGTGGACACCCCTGGACTGGGCTCGCTTGCCAGGAAAGGCGCGGCAGAAACCCTGGCGTATCTGCCTGTCTGCGATCTGGCTCTGCTGCTGATCGATGCAGGCACCACGCTGAATGACGAAGACATCGGCACTCTGCGGCTGCTCTATGAATCGGGAATCCCAGCGCTGGTTCTGCTCAGCAAGTCCGACTTGCTGGCAGCGGACGATCTTCATCGGACAGTGATCTATATAAAGGATGAACTACACCGAGAACTCGGAGTCACGGTCAATGTTCATGCGGTAAGCTCTCTCTCGTCGTCCTCTGTTCTGCTTGACCGGTTCTTCGAGCGCGAGCTGCTGCCGCGTTTTGAAGAAGCCCAGGCCTTACGGGAAGCGTCGATGGCAGGAAAGATAGGCGCGCTCCGCGACGCCGTCATCACCGCTCTCGACACCATTCTCGATCAGGGGAGCCGCCAAAGTTCGCAGCCTGCCCTGCCGGCGCCTGAACTGGAGTCACGGCTGCGCCTCGTCACAGGCGAGATTGGGGAGCTGCGAACGTCACTCGATCGTACTTTCCTCGAATTCGGTGAGTCGCCACAGTCCGTCATCGATAAGGTTGTGAATCGCGCGCTGGCCCAGATCCATTCCAGTCCCGGCCAGCCACTCACTGCGTTACTGCTCTCAGAATGGATTCACGACATCGTGCAGGAATTTCTCAACCAGCGAGTAGAACAGCTTCGTGCGGCGATGATGCAGGCCGTCGACACTCTGCACCAGGTTGCGGAGGAACTCGGAAACAATGAAGCACCCTCGCAGGAAGAAGTTGCAGCGATCCTGCGTGATGCGCCACGTTTCGAGTTAGCGGCGTTGCCCAATGAGACGAATGCGGGGAGATGGAAATGGCTCGGTGAGCGCGCGGTGCGAACCGTCATCGCAAAAAGCCTGCGCGAGGGAATTGGACCGATTCTTCGTGAGGAGCTTCATCTCTACGGTTATGCCTTGCGGCAATGGAGCGATCAGGCGATTCGGAAAATCGAAACCGTCGTGAATTCCTATGCCGATGCTTATCGCGCGCAGATTCATCGCATAAGTGGGCTGTCGGAGGGAGCAAAGGATCTCGCCCAGGTAAAGAGCGATTTGAACCTCCTGAGGAAATGGAGTTCAGCAGAAGATCCCGATTTGGCGGCAAGACGGGCCTAATCCATTAAGGAGAAGCGGACGTTGCAGAAATATTTCTTCATCGCGTTGGGCGGCTCACTCGGGTCGATTGCGAGATACTGGGTTGGCTCGACGATCTCCGGGCGGTACGGGACGAAGTTTTATTACGGAACCTTCGTCATCAACATCACCGCCTGCGTCATCATCGGCTTCGCCCTGACTTTTCTCGGCAAGCGCACGGAACTCAATCCGGCCTGGCGGTACATGGTCCCCATTGGTTTTGTTGGGGCATACAGCACGTTTTCCACCTATGAATGGGAAACCTTCTCCTCCATTCGGACAGGGGCATTCTTTATCGCATCGTTGTACTCGCTGGCAAGCCTTTTTCTGGGGCTGGTCGCCGTCTGGTGTGGGGTTCTGATCGCGGAGGCAATCTCATGAGAAGGCACACGCGGCACCTTGTCTATCACTCGATACTTCCCGTTCAGCACGAGCCAGGCCTGGCCGCGCCGCCGAGTTGGTTGTTTCGCGGTACGGGCCGCGCCCATAAGGAGAGAGTTTGACATGCTAAGTGCCGGAAAGGCAGTGAAGGTCATCATCTATCTGAGCGAGGGATCGACGCAGCATGGGATGTCCACTTATTCCAGAATCCTCGATTTCCTGTTTTTTCGCGGGGTCTCGGGGGCGACTGTCCTGAAGGGTGTCGCTGGATTCGGAGCGGATCACCACATGCACTCATCGAGCTTCGTGGAGGTTTCCGATCACCTTCCCCTCAAAATCGAGTTCGTCGAATCGCGGGAAAAAGTGAACGAACTGCTGGGCAAACTGGAAGATCTCGCTGGAACCGGCATGATCGAGATTCAGGAGACGACCGTTGCGAAACCAGCGCAGCCTTCCAGGGCCAAAAGGGTGCTGCCTGCAGTCCATCAGAAGATCGAGGGCAAGGCTCGGATGATGCGCATCTACATCGGCGAATCGGATCGGTGGAAGGACAGACCGCTCTATCGTGCCCTGGTCGAGGCGATGCGCGCCAACGACGTTGCGGGAGTAACGGTCTACAAGGGCATTTTGGGCTACGGAGCGCATCGGAGAATCCATAAGGACAAACCGCTGCACCTGAGCCGCGATTGCTCGATCATGCTTTCCGCAGTTGACACGGAGGAAAAGCTGCGCGCCTTCCTGCCTCTGGTCGAACAGATGGTGGAAGAAGGTCTGGTTGTGCTCTCGGATGTCGAGATCATTAAGTATTCGCATCGTCCGATTGAAGTCGACGGAGGCGGCGAATCTACAAAATCCGGAGAGAAAACGGCACAGGCGGAGGCCGAACCATGAAAGAACAATTCCCGGCACGCATGTTACGAGTTCACTTTGGAGAGAGCGACAAGTGGAATGGCAAGCCGCTCCACGAGGCGATCTTCGCCAAGTGCCAGGAGTTGGGAATGGCGAGCGCCATTGTCTACAAGGGGATTGAGGGCTACGGGACCAGCACGCGCATTCGCCACTCCAGCCACTGGAAGTTCTCGCATGATGCACCGATCATGCTGAGCATCATCGACACAGAAGAGCAGATCGCCAGGCTCCTTCCTCATTTGAGCGAAATGGTGGACGAAGGGCTCATTGCGATGTCGACAGTGGAAGTAATCCGCTATTCGCGCGGTGCGGAAAAAGTGCAGGGGATCTCCTCAGAGAGAGCGCAATAACAGATGCTGGAATCGAAAAGCGGCGTGGCAGTGCAGGATGACGGCAACCGTCCGGCTGAGAAATCGGCGACTGTGGATGGCGCGTCCCGCTTGTTGCGGCTTGCCGATCTGGCAGATGAACTCGAGACGGCCTCTGTCGCGGAGGAAGCGCGTGAACTCGCGGCGCGCGTCGCCGGAGGCCGTTTCTATGTAGCCTGTGTCGGTCAGTTCAAGCGAGGCAAATCCACCCTGCTCAACGCTCTGGTCGGCAACGCAGTTGTTCCGACCGGCTTTGTTCCGGTCACGGCGGTGCCGACCGTGATTCGGTTTGGCGACGCACTGCACGCCCGAATTCGCATGCAGGATGGGTCCTGGCAGGACGTTGCCATGCACGACCTGAAGGAATACGTGACCGAGGAACTGAACCCCGAAAACAAAAAGGGCGTGGACGGCGCGGAAGTATTCGTGCCCAGTTCCTTGCTGTGCTCCGGAATGTGTTTTGTGGATACGCCGGGTTTGGGCTCTGTCTTCACCGGAAATAGCGCAACCACGCAGGCATTTATTCCTCACATCGACGCAGCGCTGGTGGTGGTCGGAGCCGATCCGCCGATTGCCGGTGAGGAACTGGCGCTGGTGGAAGCAGTGGGCAGGCAGGTTCCGGATTTAATCCTGGTGATCAACAAAGCCGACCGCACCACCGATCCAGAGCGTGCAGCGGCGGTTAGATTCACGCGGGAAATTCTGGAAAAGCGGCTGCGTCGCCCGATGGGCGAGGTTCTTGAGGTGAGTGCCGCCGAACGAATGGAAAACAGCGGGCCACTGCGGGATTGGGGAAAACTGCTGGGCAGCCTGCATCGCCTCGTTGAAGATTCGGGCAGAAATCTCGTTCGCGCCGCCGGCGATCGAGGCCTCCAGCGCTTAAGCGAGCAGTTGCTGGCGATTATTAGTGAAGACCGGGAGGCGCTGCTGCGTCCGATCGAGGAATCCCAGCTTCGCATCGAACTGATGAAGCAAACCATCAGCGACGCGGAGCGCTCCATGCGCGAGCTGAATTTCCTGATGATGGCGGAGCAACAGCGGATTTCAGACCTCTTCAATGACCGGCACAAGCGGTTTTTCCGTTCCGCATCGATGGAGTCTGAAGGTGAACTGGAACTGGCACTATCGTCCGTGGCTCGTGGCTTCGGGCCGCATTATCGGCGCCGGGTGATGCATCTTGCCCAGGAGATCGCGCGCAGCAAGGTCATGCCATGGCTTAAACAGGAGCAGGAAGAGGGCGAGCGTCAATATCGCGCCGTGGCTCTGCGATTTGTCGAAATGGGCAATGGCTTTTTGAAAAGGCTGGCCGATGCCGGCTTGAGCGAACTCACTCGTATGCCGCACGCGCTCGATCCGGAGAAGGGCCTGCGCGTGCGTTCGCGGTTCACGTTCGAGGACTTGACTGGAACCGCACAACCTCCATCGCCACTGCGCTGGCTCGCCGACGCCTTCCTGCCGTTGGTGGGCGCACGCAGAATCATCACGAATGAAGCTCGGGAATTTCTGCGTCATCTTTTGGACACGAACTGCTCGCGCGTACAGAACGATGTTCTCCATCGCATTGAGGATAGCCGGGACCGTCTGTCGGTTGAGATTCGCAAGCTGCTGCACGAAATCAGCCGCATTGCCGAGCAGGCACTCGAGCGGGCGAGGAGAGTCAAGGAAGAAGGGGCTTCTGCGGTCCAGTCGGCACTCGAACGGCTCAGCCGGTTGGAACGGAGGGTTTCAGTGCTTTATTGCCGGTCAGGAAAGGAGTGACAAAGGAGCGAAATGACCGAGGATTATCTGGAAGCCGGTTCAGGCACGCACTAATGCCGGGCATTGCTCTTCAGTCGCCAGACGCGCAATACCTTGCCGCCGTTGATCGGACGGAAGAGATGGCGAGGCTGCGTGCACAGGCGCAGAAGAGAAAGTCAATGCTGGTTGTTGGCCCGGAAGGGGCTGGGAAAACGCGCTTACTTCTCGCCTTTGTTCAAAGCCAACCCTTCGCGCTCTATGTTCCACAGATCCGCTCACCGCGTGATCTGATGACGGCGATCATTCAGAGCCTTCGTCGTCTGGACAAGCGAGAACTCCGCCTGCCGGCGAACGCTGACGCGCTCAGCACTTCATCGCTGAAAGGTATCGTGCGGCGGGCTTTAACTGCGTTCCCATGCATGCTCGTGCTCGATCACATGGCGGGACCGTCGCGCATCGTCACGGGGATCGTCAAGGAGTTCAGCGAGTACGGACAAAGACCCATCTTCTTTGCCGCCCGCACGCCGCACATGGAGGACATCGGCACCCTGCAACCCATGTGTGCTGACCGCTCGGAACGGCTGGAGATCAAAAACTTCGCTCCGGCCGTCGCCCTTGAATTCGCGAAGAGAGAGGCCGAGCGGAACGGTCTCTGGGCCTCCAACCTCGAAGCGGCGCTGCAATCGCTGGTCGAGTGGAGCGAGGGCAATCCGGGAAGCATCCTGCAGATGCTGAAAATGGCGGAACTTCCCCAGTACCGCATGGGCGATCAGATTAAAGCGCATGTTCTGTATCTCGATTACCGTATGGGACGGCGTTAGCACGGCCGGTCTGATGGCGTCACCCGGCTTGAGGCTCGCGCTTGCTCATTCGATGCGGCAGGAAGACAATGCCGTTGACTTCCCATTTCAGTTTCGGGTGCTGTGCAGGGTCGGAAGAAACGGAGCCGCCGGTTATGAAGAGATTGGTCTATGGAGTTCTTTGCCTCATGATTCCCGGAGTATTCGCCGCAGCGCAGGCCACCAGCAGCGCGGGGTTGCCGCCGATTATCGATCGCGAGCTGATTTTCGGGAATCCGGAAATCGCGGCGGCGCAAATCTCGCCGGACGGCCGCTCCATCGCGTTCGTGAAACCGTGGAAGGACACGCGCAATATTTATGTGAAGGCGGTGGATGAGCCGTTCAGCGCGGCGCGGCTGCTGACGACGGAAACGAAGCGCCCGGTGGCGGGGTATCTGTGGACGCGGGACAGTAAGTTCATCATCTACGCGAAGGATCACGACGGAGACGAGAACTTCAATGTATACGCGGTCGATCCTGCGGCCCAGCCCGCAGCGGGTGCGGAGGCTCCGGCGTCGCGCGACCTGACGGGGCTGAAGGGTGTGCGGGTGGAACTGGTCGATGTGCCGAAGAGCGATCCGGACATTGTGTATATCGGTCTGAACGACCGGGACAAGGCATGGCACGATCTGTACCGGCTGAAGATTTCGACGGGCGAGAAGACGCTGGTGCGGAAGAATACTGAGCGGATCTCGGGCTGGGTTTTCGATGTGAAGGGGAATCTGCGGCTGGCGACGCGGAGCGCGGATAACGGAGACACCGAAATTCTGCGGGTGGATGCGGACAGCTTCACGAAGATTTACTCCTGCTCGGTATTCGAGACGTGCGGTCCGCTGCATTTTTTACCGGATGGGTCGCGCGTCTACATCGAGACGAACAAGGGCACGAATCTGATCTCGCTGGCGCTGCTGGATCCTGCAACGGGGGCGACGCAGGTGGTGGAGTCGGATCCGGAGAACAAGGTCGACTTCGGGGGAGCGATGTTCTCCGAGGCGACGGACGAGCTGGTGGGGACTTCGTACTACTACGACCGCGAGAAGCGGTTGTTTCGCGACAAGCATTTCGCGACGGATTACAAGTGGCTGGAGAAGCGGCTGTCGGGCATGGAAATCAGCATGGATTCGCGGACGCGCGATGAGCAGAGGTGGCTGGTGACGGCGTCGAGCGATACGGAGCCGGGGCAGACGCTGCTGTTTGATCGCACGACGCACAAGCTGACGCCGCAATATAAAGTGCGGGAGAAGCTGCCGCGGCAGGATCTGGCGGCGATGACATCGGTGACGTATACGTCGTCGGATGGGCTGGAGATCCCGGCGTATCTGACGCTGCCGAAGGGCGTGGATGCGAAGAATCTGCCGACGCTGGTGTTTCCGCACGGCGGGCCATGGGGACGCGATGTGTGGGGCTACAACTCGCTGGCACAGTTTCTGGCGAACCGCGGGTATGCGGTGCTGATGCCGAATTTCCGCGGGTCGACGGGTTATGGGCGGAAGTTTCTGGACGCGGGGAATCTGGAGTGGGGCCGCAAGATGCAGGACGACCTGACGTGGGGGGTGAAGTATCTGGTCGCGCAGGGCATCGCGGATCCGAAACGCATAGGGATTATGGGTGGATCGTACGGCGGCTACGCGACGCTGGCCGGCGTTACGTTCACACCGGATGTGTACGCGGCGGCGGTCGATATTGTGGGGCCGTCGAATCTGATCACGCTGCTGGATGCGATTCCGCCGTACTGGGAATCGGCGCGGAAAGTGATGTACGAGCGGATGGGGAATCCGACGACGGCGGAGGGCAAGGCGCTGCTGGTGGCGGAGTCGCCGATTCACTCTACTGACAAGATCAGGACGCCGCTGCTGGTGGCGCAGGGGGCGAACGATCCGCGCGTGAACCGGCGGGAGGCGGAGCAGATTGTGGTTGCGCTGCGCGATCGGGGATTTCCGGTGGAGTACATCCTGGCTCCCGATGAAGGGCACGGATTTCAGCGGCCGGTGAACAATGCTGCGCTGTTTATGGAGTCGGAGAAATTCCTGGCGCAGCATCTGGGCGGGCGATACCAGGAGGGCGGAACGCCGGAGGCGATGACTCGGCTGAAGGAAATCGAGGTCGATCCGAAGACGGTGGTGCTGGCGAAGACGATGCAGGCGGGCGCGGTAGGAGTGCCGAAGACGGCGGCGGATCTGGCGGCGGCGACCTGGCATTATCAGGTGAAGATCGAGATGGGCGGGCAGCAGATGGCGATGAAACTCGCGACGACGATCGAGGACGGCGGCAACGGCACGTGGACGGCAACCGACACGATGGATACGCCGCAGGGAAGCGCCACGGATACGGCGACGATCGACAAGGCGAGCCTGATTGTGAAGAAGCGCAGCGTCAAGCAGGGGCCGGTGACGATCGATGTGGATTTCACCGGCGACAAGGCAACGGGGCAGTTCACCATGAACGGGGAGACGCGACCGATTGCGGTGGATCTGGGCGGCCCGCTGTTTGGCGATGCGGCGGGCGGGGATCAGGTGATCGCGTGCTTGCCGCTGGCGGAGGGATACAGCACGACGTTCCGCAATTTCGATCTGCAGGCGCAGAAGGTGCAGTTGATGGCGCTGAAAGTGGCGGGGGTGGAGAAGGTGACGGTGCCGGCGGGAACCTTCGATGTGTATCGGCTGGAGCTGACGTCGTCGGACGGCGGGGTGAAGAAGACGCTGTGGATCGACAAGGACTCGCGAAAAGTGGTGAAGGGGACGGCGGTGGTTGCCTCGATGGGTGGCGCCGTGGTGACGGAGGAGCTGGCCGAGTAGGGGGATCGATCGCGAGAATTGCCGCAGCCCGCAGATCGCGCGTTGCAATGTCCAAATTGCGGGGGCGCGGAACGTCATCATGGTGAAGGTGGACACGCGCTATGGACGCGACGGGTGACGCGCGCCTGACTTTATCAGGACCGAGATTCTGATCGCATGACCATGGATTGCGGCGAAGCACGGGCGCGCGAGACAGCGGATGCGGTTGCGCGGCGCAGCTATGGGAAGCTGGTTGCGTTTCTGGCGGCGCGCACGCGGGATGTAGCGGCCGCGGAAGATGCGCTGTCAGAGGCATTTGCGGCGGCGCTGGCGGACTGGCCAGTGAAGGGGTGCCCGGACAATCCTGAAGCGTGGTTGATGACGGTGGCGCGGCGGAAGTGGATTGACGCCGGGCGGCAGCGTGAACGCAGCGGCGTGGTGGATGAGGATCTGGAACAAATTGCGGCGGAGGTGGGTGCGACGCCGGAAGGCGGAGAGATTCCGGACCGGCGGCTGGCGCTGATGTTTGCGTGCGCGCATCCGGCAATCGATGCGGGGATTCGTGCGCCGCTGATCCTGCAGACGATTGTGGGACTGGATGCGGCGACGATTGCGTCGGCGTTTCTGACATCACCGGCGGCGATGGGGAAGCGGCTGGTGCGGGCGAAGAACAAGATTCGGGAGGCGGGGATTCCGTTGCGCGTGCCGGAGCGCGAGGAACTCACAGGGCGGCTGGAGACGGTGCTCGAGGCGATTTACGCGACGTTTGCGGAGGGATGGAGCGATGGCGCGGGCACGGACACGGTGCGGCGCGACCTGACCGGAGAGGCGCTGTTTCTGGCGCGGCTGGTGGCGGAGATGCTGCCGCAGGAACCGGAGGCGCTGGGTTTGCTGGCTCTGATGCTGCATGCGGAGGCGCGGCGGCGCGCGCGCAGGAACGAGCGCGGGGAGTATGTGCCGCTGGCGAGCCAGGATTCGTCACTGTGGGACGCACAAATGATTCGTGAAGCGGAGGCGCTGCTGGTGCGGGCCAGCGAGCTGGGCGCGATCGGGCGGTATCAGCTGGAGGCGGCGGTGCAGTCGGCGCATGTCGCGCGGTGCCGGAGCGGACGCGCAAACTGGGCAGCGGTACTGGAGATTTACGATGCTCTGTTCGCGGTGACGGGTTCGCCGGTAGTGGCGATCAATCGCGCACTCGCAGTTGCGGAGGTGCGGGGAGCGCAGGCGGGACTGGCGGCGCTGCCGGATCCGGAAACGGATGGGAGACTTGCGGAGTATCAGCCGTATTGGGCGGCGCGCGCGGAGTTACTGGGGCGGGCGGGCGCTGTCGTGGATGCACAGCATGCGTACGATGTGGCGATTGGGCTGGAGCGGGATCCTGCGATTCGGAATTTTCTCGAAGAGAGGCGCGGGACGGTGCGGTGATTGGCGCCACCCGAGTTGGCTTCGGCTTCAGGCGTCATGGCGGAGTTGCTCGCAGGCGATCGCGGCCTGGCCGAGGGAGATGCCGCCGTCGTTGGCGGGGACTTCGCGATGGGAGAATACTTCGAAGCCTTCGCTGCGCAGCGATTCGAGGCAGCCAGCGAGCAGGAGCGCGTTTTGGAAGCATCCGCCACTCAGGCAGACGCGGTTAAGCGCGAGGTCGGTGCGCATGCGGCGGCAAACTTCAACAATGGCGGCGATGAGCGTCTGGTGGAATCGGGCGGCGATGGGGGCCTGTGCCTGGCCGGCTTCGAGTCCAGCGACAATCTGGTGAATCATGGGGCGGAAGTCGATTTCGGTGGGAGAAGTACCAGTGAGCGCGAAGTCGTACTGATCTGGCGCAGGATCGCGGTGGGCGTTGGCGGAGGATTCGAGCATCATGGCGGCCTGGCCTTCGAAGGAGACGGTATGACGGAGGCCGATGAGTGAGGCGACAGCGTCGAAGAGGCGTCCGGCGGATGACGTAAGGATGGTGTTGACGCGGCGGATGAGCATGGCGTCGATGACGCGGAGGCGCTCGGGAGTGGCCATTGAGGACCAGCGCGGTGAGTCGGGGATAGCGCCGAAAGTGTCGAGGAGATAGCTGCGGGCGACGCGCCAGGGCTCACGCACGCCGGAGTCACCGCCGGCGAGAAGAACGGGGCGGAGGCGCGCATAGCGGTCGAAGTTGAGGTAATCCGCAGCGAGAAATTCGCCTCCCCAGATGGTGCCGTCGGCGCCGAAGCCGGTGCCATCCCAGGCAACGCCGATGACGCGGCCCTGGAGCTGGTGCTCTGCCATGCAACTGGCGATGTGGGCGTGGTGATGCTGGACGCAGATGCGGCGAAGGTTCTCCAGCTTGAGCGCGAATTGGGTGCTGAGGTAGCCGGGGTGGAGGTCGTACGAGACGGCGGTGGGCGTGACGTGGAAGAGGCGCGACATGCGCTCGAGGGTTTCCTCGAAGAAGCGGAGGGTCTCGAAGTTTTCGAGGTCGCCGAGATGCTGGCTGGGGATCGCGAAGCCAGCGCGGGTGAGACAAAGGGTGTTTTTCTGCTGCGCGCCGCAGGCCAGGACTTCCGCTTCGCCGCGGCCGAGAAAAACAGGCTGCGGGGCGTAGCCGCGAGCGCGGCGCAGGAGCATGCCCTGGCCGGAGACGACACGGACCACGGAGTCGTCAACGCGGGTGTGGATGCGGCGATTGTGGTGGGCGAATGCGTCGGCGATGCCGGCGAGATGCTGTTCGGCTTCGGCGTTGTCGATGACGATGGGTTCTTCACTGATGTTGCCACTGGTCATGATGAGCGCAGGGTCGGCGGTCCAACGCTCGCGCAGGATGCGGAAGAGGAGATCGTGCATGGGCGTGCAGGGGAGCATGACGCCGGTGGTGGGATTAAAGGGGGAGACGGCTTCGGCAAGGCTGGCGCCGGGGCGGCGGCGGAGCAGGACGATGGGGCGCTCGCGGCTGAGAAGGGCGTCGCGCTCTTCGGGCGAAACGAAACAGAGAGAGGCGGCGACGTCGGCATCGGCGACCATGATGGCGAAGGGTTTTTCGCTGCGGCGCTTGCGGCGGCGGAGCTCTTCGACCGCGGCGGGCTGGCGCGCGTCGCAGGCGAGCTGATAGCCGCCGAGGCCTTTCCAGGCAACGATGCCACCGGCGCGGAGCAGGTCGGCGACGCGGGAGAGGATGGCGCGGGAGGTTTGGGGCGGGGCAGAGGGTGGGGCAGGGGTCGTCTCTTTTTTATCGTGGAGGATGAGGCGCGGGCCACAGACGGGGCAGGCGTTGGGCTGCGCGTGGAAGCGCCGATTTTCGGGGTCCTTGTACTCGCGGAGGCAGTCGGCGCACATGGCGAATTCCGCCATGGTGGTCACGGGGCGGTCGTAGGGAACGTCGAGGATGATGCTGTAGCGCGGGCCGCAGTTAGTGCAGTTGGTGAAAGGGTAGTCGTAGCGGCGATTGGCGGGGTCGCGGGTCTCGGCGAGGCAGGCTTCGCACACGCAGATGTCAGGCGGGACGAGGGCAAAGGCGGAACCGGCGGCATCGCTTTCGTGGATGGCAAAGGCGGATTCGCCGACGATGGGAATTTCGGTGCGCAGGATTTGGGCGATGCGGACCAGCGGCGGGGCTTCGGCGGGAAGGGCAGCGACGAACGCTTCGACAGTCGCGGGGTTTCCTTCGACTTCAATAAAGACGCCGCGGGGGGAGTTGAGGACAAAGCCGACCAGCGCGTGGCGGCGGGCGAGGTTATGGACGTAAGGGCGGAAGCCGACGCCCTGGACGATGCCGCGAATTTGTAACTGCAGGCGAATTGTTGTGCTGTCGGGAATCGTCGGCGCTCCGTTGGAACCCTGAGCATCATTATTGACGATTCCCGCAAGGTGGCTTGTGAGCTGCGACAGCCGGGTCAGGCGGCTTGAACGAACTCGAGTTCCAGGGTGATGTGGACCTCTTCGCCCACCAGGACGCCGCCGGTTTCGAGAGTGGCATTGAAGGTAAGGCCAAATTCCCTGCGGTCGATGGTGGTGGACGCGGTGACGCCGACGCGGGTATTGCCCCACGGATCCTTCACGGGCGGGGTTGGTCCTTCGACGGCGAACTCGACTTCGCGGGTGACGCCGTGGATACTGAGCGGGCCGGCGACGAGGATGTCTCCATTCGCGCGGCGGGTGACGCGGGAAGAACTGAAGGTGAGGGAAGGGAATTTCTCGACGTCGAGAAAGTCAGGGCTCTTGAGGTGTGTGTCGCGCTGAGGGTCGCGTGTGTCGATGGTGCTGGCATCGATGGTCGCTTCGACATGGGATTCGGCAATGTCGGCGGAGTGATAAGTGAGCTTGCCGGTCACGCCGGTGAAGCGGCCGCGGACATTGGCGATCATCATATGCTTCACGCGGAACTCGGCGACGGAATGGACGGGGTCGATATTCCAGGTGGTGGTGGCTGGTGCAGCAGTGGCGGTGGTGCTCATGGTGTTCTCCTCCTTTGAATTGGATGAAGGCCGGGGATATTCGTTGCAACAAATGATTGTGGAAAGATCAGGGGATTCCAGGACGGCAGGCAAACAGAAGCCGGGAGAGCTCATGGAGCCGTTTGGGACCCAGATGGCCCATCTGACGCCGATGGAGATCGCAAACGGGGCGATCGAGGCTGGCGAGGAGCCGGATGCCGCCGGGTGCGATGTGGACGAGGACGCGGCGGCGGTCGGGATGCTGGCGGCAGCGGGCGATGAGGTCTCGCTTCTCGAGCCGGTCGAGAAGGCGGGTAATGTCGGGGTCGCGGGTGATCATGCGAGCGGAAATCTCGCCGCAGAGCAGGCCATCGGGCGCGCCGCGCAGGATGCGGAGGACGTTGTACTGGTTGGGGGAGAGGTCATGCTCTTTGAGGAGTTGTGCGGGGCCCCGGGCGAGAAGGTCAGCGGTGCGCTGGAGTTCGACGAAGAGGGCCTCTTCGGGACAGGGGGCTGGCTTGCCGGGGACGGGCGGGGTCATAGCGGATTCCTACGATAGTCGTTGTAACAAGTAGATTCAAATGGCGGGGCTGAGTCGCAGGATGCTCAGCGGGCCTGGCGACCGGGGTTGAAGAGAGGCTGGGAAAGGAGAGGTTAGTTCGAGAGGACGAGCTGGTCGCCGGGCTCGATGTTGAGGTGGTTGATCTGGCCGGGGGCGAGCTCGAGGACGCTGTGGATTTTGAAGCTGACGGGAGTGAGGCGCCAGGGGCGGAGGCGCTGCCAGGTTTGAAGGACGCGCAGGTTCTTATCCAGAGCGATGACGTCGATGGCAAAGCGCATCCACATGGTGTGGACGCCGGAGGAAGGGCGGATGAGAAGGCCGGCGCCGTCGTCGAGCGAGGATTTCCCGAGAAGGCCGAACAGACGTGTGAAAAACGTGTCAGCGACGCCGATGCGCGATCCGACGGTGACGGCCTTCTCGGGAATGGTGACAGTCAGGTATTGCACAGGGCACAGCCTCTCCGCCGGCTTGCAGGCGGTTATCGCCTCCGATGCGCGAGGGATCTCCCTTTGGCGAACGGGATGAGGGTCCGCGGCCGGAGGATCCACATGGCCGGTACTGGTTGGGGTCCTGAGCCAAGGTGCTCAGGACACGTGGAAGCCTGGGAAATCAGGCCGTTCTCTTTCTGCGCAGCACGATCACGCCGAACACCAGAACCGCAAGAGCACCGGCGACCGCACGGATCATCAGGGATCCAGCCATGGCATACTCCTTTCCCGGCATGCGCCGAAGTCAGGGGAGTCAACTCCCCGGGAAGGTGAGATTACGCAGACTTCGACTTCCTTCTGCGCAGAATGATGACGCCGACAACAACCACTGCGAATGCAAGCGCGACAACGCGCACAATCATGGACGATTCCATCGTGAATCTCCTTTCCGGTTCGCCCAGGAGGAGCGGGCGCACGCAAAATCCAGCAAACTTGTGGTTCCCCTGTTCATTTGAGGTTGCTGCTCAGAGTGAGAATCGCCGGAGCCAGCAGCACAATGAAGAGGCAGGGAAAGATAAAGAAAACCAGGGGAAACAGAATCTTGATTTTGGTTTTAGCGGCCGCTTCTTCGGCGCGCTGACGCCGCGCGATACGAATCTCCTCGGAATAACGGCTGAGGGCGCGGACGATGGGAGTACCGAAGCGGTCGGTCTGCTGCAGCATGGTGACGAGGGAAGTGAACTCCTCGAGCTTGGTGCGGTCGGCCATGCTTTGCCAGGCGTCGAGACGGGGCTTACCGGCACGCTGTTCGAGGTTGATCTGGTTGAATTCCTCGTTGAGCTCGGGATAGCTGACGGCGATTTCCTGGCCGATGCGGAGCAGGGCCTGATCGAGGCCGAGGCCGGCTTCGACGCAGATGACGAGCAGGTCGATGGCGTCGGGAATGCCTTTCTGAATCTTTTTCTTGCGCTTATTGACAGCACGGGTAAGCCAGATATCGGGAAGCAGATAGCCGACCGCGGCGAGGGCGAGGCACCAGAAGGCGGTGTTGGAGTGGATGAAGGTGCCGCCGAGGATGCCAGCGACGGGGCCGACGAAGCGGGCGGTGAAATAGAGGTCGAGCTGGCTGCCGCCCTTGAGGCCGGCGGTGACGAAGCGCTGGCGGAGCTTCTCATCTTCAGAGAGTCCGAGGCGGGCGCGGAAGCCGCGAGCGAGGGAAAGGAGCCTGTCTTTGGCTTTTTCCTTGCTGCGGACGGTGCGCTTATCGGGCCGATCGCTGGTGACGATGTCGAGAATGCGGCGGGCCTGCTGCGACGGGCGCAGGAGGAGCGGCGCGCACAACAGCGTAATCACGCAGAAGACGGTGAGGGAGAGCGCAATGTAGAAAAAGATCACCATATTCGTCTCTCCCTAAACATCGATGGAGTTGATGATGCGGTTGATGAAGAAGGCTCCCAGACAGATGAGGAGGCCGCAGAGCATGAGGAGCTTGTGGCCGAACGGATCGTTGAGCAGGGGTTTGGAATAACCGGGATCCATCACGTTGATGAGGCCCATGACGACCACGGGAAGCAGGGTGAGAATCCAGCCGGTGAGGCGGCCCTGGGCGGTCTGCACGCGAATTTCGCCCTGGATGCGCTGGCGTTCGCGAATGACGTGGGTGGTGCGATCGAGGACTTCGACCAGGTTGCCGCCGGTCTCACGTTGCACCACGATAGCGGTGACGAGGACGCGGAGATCGGCTGAGGGGACGCGGTCGATGAGCTGCATGAGGGCATCGCGGAGGGGGAGGCCGAAGTTCTGCTGGCGAAAGACCTCGCTGAATTCGGAGCAGGCCGGCTCGGGAGCGCCCTCGGCCATGATTTCGATGGCGCCGGCGGTGGAATGACCGGCACGGAGAGAGCGGGCCATCATATCGATGGCGTGGGGGAGAGCTTTTTCAAAGGCGCGCAGGCGGCGATAGCGGGCAAAGGCGATGCGGGCCCAGGGGAGCGCGGCACAAAACAGGGCGGCCGAAATAGCCGCGGCGGCGAATGGTGCGAACAGGACGGTGATGACGGCGCCGATGGCGGCGGCGGCAGCGGTCTGCACAAGGAGAGCCGAGGCCGTGGTGTTGAGAGCGGCCTGGGAGATCCACTTCTGCAGCGACTGCATGGAGATGTACTTACCGATGGACTGGCCGATCCAGTCGAAGCGGCTGCTGGCAGTTTTGCGCAGAAGCTCGCTGGCCTGCATGCCGGCGGAACCGGGAATGCCGGCCTTGTCGATGGAAATGGCGGCAAGCCGGTTCTGCAGCGTCTTATCGATGCGGCTGGGCCCAGTGGCGAAGGTGACCACGCCAAAGGTGATGAGCAGTACGGCGAAGAAGCTGGAGGCGATGAGAATCATGGGAGCAATTCCTCAAACTTCCACGTTGTGATCGAGAAGGCCGGGCGGGATGGGAATGCCGGCAGCCTTGAGCCGTTCGGTGAATTTCGGAACGATGCCGGTGGAGCGGAAGCGTCCTTTAACTTTGCCGCTTTCCGCCATGCCTTCCTTTTCAAAGACAAAGATGTCCTGCATGCTGATGACGTCGCTGTAGGCGCCGGTGAGTTCGGTGACGTGGGTAATGCGGCGGGAGCCATCCGCCATACGCGCCACCTGAATGATGAGGTGAATGGCGGAGGCGATTTGCATGCGAATGGCTTTTTCGGGGAGACGGATGTCGCCCATCATGCACATGGTTTCCAGACGGGCCAGGCCGTCGCGGGGGGTGTTGGCGTGAATAGTGGTGATGGAGCCGTCGTGGCCGGTGTTCATGGCCTGGAGCATGTCCATGGCTTCCTCGCCGCGGACCTCGCCAAGGACGATGCGGTCGGGGCGCATACGGAGAGCGTTGATAACCAGCTCGCGCTGGCGGATGGCGCCCTTGCCTTCTACGTTGGGCGGGCGAGTTTCAAGGCGGACAACGTGATCCTGGCGAAGCTGCAATTCAGCCGAGTCTTCGATGGTGACGATGCGCTCTTTTTCAGAGATGAAGCTGGACAGAGCGTTGAGCAGGGTGGTTTTGCCGGCGCCGGTACCGCCGGAGATGACGATGTTGAGCCGCGCCTGGACCGCAGCGCGCAGCATTTCCAGCATGGGGCCGGTAAGGGCCTTGTTCTGGATGAGCTTTTCGGCGGTCAGCGGCGATGAGCCGAAGCGCCGGATGGAGAGAATGGGGCCGTCGATGGCCAGCGGCGGAATGATGGCGTTGACGCGGGAACCGTCTTTGAGGCGGGCGTCGACCATGGGCGTCGATTCGTCGACGCGGCGGCCGACGGCAGAAACGATCTTGTCGATGACCTGCAGCAGGTGGCGATTGTCGCGGAAGGTGACGCTGGTGCGGCTAAGAACGCCGCGGCGCTCCACGTAGACATGGGTAGCGGTGTTAACCAGGATGTCGTTGATGGTGTCGTCTTTGAGCAGCTGCTCGAGGGGGCCGAGGCCAAAGACTTCGTCGAGGACTTCCTGGGCGACGCGGTCGCGCTCCACGGAGCTGAGCGGAATGCCCTGTTCGGCGATGATCTGCTGAATGAGGGCGAGGAGCTGGAGCTGGCCGGCGCGGGTTTCCTGGGCCTCGCCGAGCTTCTCGAGGTCGAGGCGGTTGATGAGTTCGGCATGGACAGCGGACTTGAGTTCCTGCTGTTCCTTCTCGCGCAGGGGACGGGCATTGGGCGCGGCGGTGCGCAGTCCGGGACTGTTGGTGCGGAGGTTGTTGCCGTCGGGACGTGTCTGCGTGAGGTTGAGCGTGAGATCACTCATCGCTATTCAGTCCTTTTCTGGCCAAACAAAGAGAAGCCTTTGCGGGCCGGCTGGGTTTTGACCGCCGCTTCCTCACCGGTCAGCATGGAGGTCCAGCGGGTGAACTGGCCGGAGATCTCCGATTTTTTGTCGGGACCGATCGGCTCGCCGACGTTGATGGCGCGCTGGCATTCGGTGTAGGCGTTGCAGAGGCGGACTTCCACCGGGACGCGAATGGCTTTTTCGATCTGCTCGATGGCGATGGCGCCATGGGAAGAGTAACGGTTGATGATGACGTGCAGGCGCGCGGAGGTGGACTCGTTGCGGCTGAGGCCATCGATGTAACGGGAAAGGTCGCGAATGGCGCCGATGTCCGGAGTAGCGACCAGGTAGATCTGGTCGGAGCGGTCCATGACGGCCAGCGAGACTTCCTCGAGGGAGGTTTCGCAGTCGAGAAGGATGTAGTCGTACTCGCCGCGCAGGAACTCAAGGGTACGTTCGAGAGCGTCGGGATCGACGGTACGGGTGAGGTCGTGCGACTCGGGGGACGAGAGGACTTCGAGTCCCGAGCCATGCTTGGCGATGAAACCGCGCAGCAGGGTGGAATCGAGGCGATTGACGTTACGAATCAGCTCATCGAAGTGATAGCGGCTGCCGTCGAGCCCGAGATAGAGGCAGACATGGCCGAATTCGGGGTGATTGTCGATGAGCAGGACGCGCTTGTTCTTCTGGCGGACCAGGTAGTAGGCGAGGGTGACGGCCACGGTGGTAGTACCCACGCCGCCCTTGGCGCCGAAGAAAGAAATAATGTGGCCGGTGTTGCGGGCGCGGCCGGTGTTGGTGGCCCACTGCCGTTCCTGGCGATCGAAGGTGTCGGCGAGCTGGCGGGGATCGAGGGGATTTTTGAGAACTTCGTTGCAGCCGGCGCGCATGGCGGAAAGCAGGAGATCGGGATCGTTGCGGCCGGACAAAGCGGCGGCAAAGAATCGCCCGAAGAAGAGCTGCTGCAGGTAGGTAGCGGTTTCGGCGGCGCCGGCGGGATCGCGATCGAAGTCGATGATCGCGATGACCAGGTCCGCAGCTTTGGTTTCAGCGGAGACGGCGGGACGGCGGACGGCGGACACGTACTCGTCGAAATCGTCGTGGGTGACCGTCCAGTGATGCTCGGAGGCGGCCGAGACGATTTTGTCCGTCAGTTCATGGTCCAGACCGACGGTCAGCAGCGCAACCGTGAGAGTCTGCGAATTGGAGGCCTGCTGGCTCATATCTGCATCCTTATCTTGATTAGTGGATCGGGACCTGCTGGGGCACAGGCTGCGGCTGAGGCTGAGGCGGCGGCGTTTTGGGCGCGATGCCCTTATCGAACTTCGAATTGTCGATAAACGGGATGGCCGTCTTCGGCTGAGTGGGCGTGGGATTGTCGGAAAGCGGATCCACCAGGGTGGGGGTTACGATGACCGCCAGTTCCGCAACGCTCTTGGTGACGTTCTTGGACTGGAAGAGCTTGCCCAGGATGGGAATATCGCCAATACCGGGAATCTTGGAAAGCTGATCGGTGGTGCGGTTGTCGAGCAGACCGGAGATGGAGAAGCTCTGGCCGCTCTTCAGCTCGACCTGGGTCTCGGCGCGGCGGGTGGAGATAGCCGGAATCGTGTACCCGGAGATGTTGACTTCGTTGGTGTAGTCAAGGGCGCTGACTTCGGGGGCGACCTTGAGGTCGATGGTGCCATCGGGGAGGACGGTGGGGGTAAAGTCCAGCTTGACGCCGTAGGGGCGGAACTGAATGGTGACAGAGGTGAATCCGCCGGTGCCGCCCTGGACGACCGGGTAGGGGAATTCGCCGCCGGAGAGGAAGGAAGCTTTCTCTCCGCTGATGGCGGTGATGGTGGGTTCAGCAAGGATCTGAACGATCTGCTGGCTGATGAGAGCCTGGACGGCGGCGCCGATCTGGAGATCCTGGTTGTAATAGAACAGGCCGAGGAGGCTGCTGAGGGACAACAGCGACGATGTCGCTGTAGGAGCCGATGTGGAGGTCGGAGGATTGGCTCCTACGGTGACGGCGCCGAACTGTCCAGTGCCGGAGTTGAAGCTGTTCACGCCGGGGCCGAAGAAGTTGAAGCCGAGCTGCTGGGCTTTGGAGCGGTCGATCTCAACGATGCGGACCTTGAGTCGGACCTGCGGGGTATGTTTGGTGCCGACGAGCAGGGAATTGGCCACATCTTTAGAAAAGAGGCCGGCCAGTTTGGCAGCGGCGTCGGCGGTCTCAGTATTCGAAACGGTACCGGCCAGAGCAACCTGGTCACCGCGGCCTTCCACGCGGATGTTCTCGTTGGGGAAGGCGTCTTTCAGAACATGATGCAGGTCGGCCACGTCGATATCGGAATTGATGAGATAGGCGCGGGACTGTCCGGTTTCATCCCAAAGCACGAGGCTGGCGAGGCCGGGGGCTTTGGCGGTGATGACGATCTGGTGAGGACTGGAGGTGAACGAATCCAGGACGTCGGGGTTGCTGACGTAAATGCGCTTGAGGCGGTTCTCAGTGTTGACGAACATGGAGCGGCCCACGAGCAGGTGAAGGGGCTCGCCGACGGCCTGCGCACTGCTGCCCATGCTGCCGACAAAGGTGGTCGGGGTTGCGGCGGAGACGGGCTTTTCCTGGGCGCAGGCGGCGGAAGATGCGGCCACCGTGAACGCCGCCGCCACCAGGGCGGGTGCAAGCCTTCGAGTTGTGCGCTGTTTGGTTATCATGCCATGCCTCAGTTAAAACTCACCGCCGAGCGCTTATCGCCCAACATGGTTTCCACGACCCAGGGTTTGGGGGCGTGGGGTTTGTGGACCTCGGGCACCGGCGGGGCGCCTTTGGTGGTGGAGGGCAGGGAGGCCAGTTGCGCGAGCGCGACCGGAGCCGCAGCCGATGCGCCATGATCGCCGCCATTGCGCAGGACGAAGTGGATGGTTCCTTTCTCGCTGGCGAGAACGGCCTTTTCGGCTTCCTCGGGCGAGAGCAGGAGGGTGACAACATCGACGGAAACCGGCTTGCCGGAGGGATCAGGCTGGACCTGATGGCCGGCGGCGAGAACCTCGGCGTCCTGGAGGACAGTCGCGGTCACGGGATCGGGATGGTTGTTGTCGGTATAGGTGACGAGCACATCGACATGGGTACCAGGCATGAGGAAGCCAGCCACGCCGACCACTTCGTCGGAACGAAGGGCAATGGCGCGCATGCCGCTGGGAATTCTGCCGGTGAGGCCGATGCCGGCGCCGGCCGCAGCCAGCTGGCGATCGAGGATGGGCTGGCCGGCAGCCAGGGGGTAGAGCACGGCGCGGCCAATCACGTCGTCGATTTTGACAAAGCTGCCGGCGAGCGGATGGGTGCGGGGCCAGTCGATCAGGGAGAGATCTTCGCGGCGGATGACTTCGCCGGGATCGAGGGAGCGCGCGGCTGCGACATACTGATTGGGCGGCTGCACGGGGACGTGGGAGGCGTGGGCGACTCTGCGGCTAAGCCAGAACGTGAAGAGGCCGGAGATCACCAAAGCAGCGACGAGAGCAAGCATCATGCGGCGAGCCATATATCAGATCACCTTTGGAACGCCGTGAGGAACAGCGTCGTCGCGGTGCCCGCGGCAACAGCCAGGGCATAGGGAAGGCGCAGTGTCCTCGCATTCGCGAGATTGAGATGTGGATGGGGGGCAAGACCCTCGATGCGATGATGCAGGGCGAGGGCGCCAACGTTACGGATGGTGTCCTTCAGCTTGCCGCGCCAGAGCGCGAGGCCGAGGGCCATCACACCGCCGGCGAGGGCGGTGAGGATAAGGAGGTAGGGAACCAGAGGCATACCGGCGATAGCGGCGACAGCGGTCATCAGCTTGACGTCACCGGCGCCCATGCCGCCTGCCAGCCAGAAGATAAGGAAGAGAACACCGCAGATCAAACCGGCGAGAGCAGCGAGACCGAGCTGCTTCCAGCCGCCGAAAGCGAAGTGCAGGAGCAAGCCGAGCAAGATGCCGGGCAGAGTAATGAAGTTCGGGATCCGGCGGCTGCGTACGTCGAATACTGAGCCGACGATCGCGCAAACCAGAGCGATAGCCGGATAGAGCCACTCGGAATGAAGGTTCGACATGCGAAGATCCCCAATTGCGGTCCGGCGGTTGGCCGGTAAAAACAAAAACGAAGCGTTAAGCAGGAAGGACAGAGCGATGGAGGGAAACATCCGGGGGGCACGAAACGGCTCCGAGGAGGCTGCCAGCACATCCCGCCGCGACATCCCGGCCTGGAGCTATCCCTTGCGGGAGGGGCCAGGAAATCCGCACGATGCTGCGTCGTCCTTCGGTACATGAGCCAGGCCGGCAAGCCAGGTACGAAATGCCGGACGCCGGGAGAAAGTCGGAAGCCTGCAGGCCAGCGCCGATGACTAACGGTTCAGAAGAAACCGGAGAGGAGGTTGGAGGGTCGCGACCGGGGCCCAGGGAACAGTGGCCGCGACCTCAGCTTGTTTGTTCGGGATCGGAGTCTCGATGCGAAAGAGAGAGGCCGAAACCCGTACCACCCAACCAGAGACCGGCAAAAACAGAAACCGTCAGAACGTCAGTGAAGGTTACAGGCTGTTGCCGACCGAGTTGAATTCGTTGGAAATCTTGTTGCTCAGCGAGCCCATCGCGACGATGGCGCCCAGGGCGATGAGGGCCGCGATCAGAGCGTACTCGATCAGGTCCTGGCCGGACTCATCGTTCATCAGGTTCTTGAAAAGCAGTTTCATTACCGTTCTCCTTGTGAATGGCCGCACGGCCAGTTGTGACATCCTCAGACCGCGCTGGCGTTGGTGGTGATTGTTGTTACATTGCGCTGGAGGTACGCTCCGTCGCAATGCCATTTAAGTGTTACCCTTTGCTACTTTTGTTCAAAACTCTGGTGCTAAATCGAAGCAATCGAAGCAATTGAGTCACTCCGTGATCTCGTTACCCGCGTTACTGAACTTCCGTTACCCGGCCACGGGTGCGACGCCAGGGAGAGCCCTCAGGAAATCGATCAGAGGCTGTTGCCGATGGAGTTAAACTCGTTGTTAATTTTGTTGTCGAGCCCCTTCATGGCGGTGATGGCGGCAACCGCGATCAAAGCCGCAATCAAGGCATACTCGATCAGATCCTGGCCCGATTCATCGTTCAATAAACTCGTCAGGAACCGCGACGCTCGGTGCATTTTTGTTCCTCCCTGTTGTTTGCAGCGTTGCCGTTCTGTCGCACTCGCGATGAATACAGCACGCTTTCAATCGTTGATGTGATTCTGCGGCGGCGTGCGTGTTACCGCTATCCTCACTAGGTGTTAGGGCTTGCCACTTTCGTTGATCGCATCGGCCCAGCGGCGAAAGATGCCCAGTGCGATCGAGTTGGGAAGAAAGAATTTCCTGCTGACGCACACCCGGCGGCTTCTGTTTCCGGTCAGAATTTCTTGCCGATCTGGTTGTAATCTTTCGCGATTTTCTTATCCATACGATGCAGGGCTACATAGGCCGCGAGAACGAGCAGCGCAGCGAGCAGGGCATACTCGAGCATGCCGGCGGCAGAGTCATCGCGCAGAAGGTTCTGGAGGAGATTTCGAGTAACTTTCATGCCCTTACCTTCCGTGATGATCGCCACGCTGCAGCTGCGGGTCTGTCGGCAGAGGCAGCGTGTGGTCCTGAGCATCAGAAGTAATCGAGGAAGTGCCCGAAAAGCCATGACTCATCGGTACTAAAGTCGTACCCCGTTCGGTGCAGGTAACCCGGACGGACTTTCCGCCGAGCGAAACGGACGACGTCGGCGATCAACTCCGGAGGGGAGCCCTGGCGTCGTGGTTAATTCCCCGTTTGGGGGAGGAATGCACGACGGTGTTATGCGGGCTCGGGGTGCGGGTGATCGACGCGGAAACCGCGTGCCCTGATCATCATGAAGGACATTTCCCCCGATAACTGCCACGCAGGGTGCGAGTTGAGGGTCGATCTGTCGCCACGCAGAACAGGCGCCCGGTGCTCGCGCATCCGGGGGTACTGAGGGCAGAGGAGCAGCAGGTTGCAGGAATCCCAAACCAATCCAACGCGCACCGACCAGGCCGCACGGGCACTGCTGATCGGGTTACTGTGCGCGGTTTCAGCCTTCGTATGTCTGCGCGGCGCCACCGGAGCGGTGGCTGACCCGGATGTGGGCTGGCATCTGCGCACGGGCCAGTGGATTCTGCAGCACCACGCCTTTCCTCACACCGATCCGTTCTCGCGCGTAAGCGGCGGCAGCCCGTGGCAGGCGTACAGCTGGCTGTTCGAGCTGATTCTGCTGAAGCTCTACGGCTGGATGAATCTGCAGGGGCTGATGGTTTTTACGGCAGCGATGATGGCGCTGATCGCAGCCGCGGTTTATCACATGATGAGCCGGCTGCAGGCGGATTTTACGCAGCGGGCGGTGCTCACGGTGGTCGTGATGTTCTGCCTTTCGCGCATGAGCACGCCGCGGCCGTGGCTGTTCACGATTCTGTTTTTTGCGCTGGAGATGAACATCCTGATGCACGTGCGGCAAACCGGCAAGAGCCGCGAGCTGCTGTGGCTGCCGCTGATCTTCGCGCTGTGGGCCAATCTGCATATTCAGTTTGTCGACGGTCTGCTGGTGCTGGGGATCGCCGCGACCGAGCCGCTGCTGGCGCGGTGGTGGAAACCGGAAACGCAGGGCGTGCGGGCACGGAATCTCTGGCTGGCGCTGGGCGCGTGCGTTGCCGCAGCCTGCCTGAATCCCTACGGACCGGGGATTTACAAAGTGGCTTGGCAGCTGGGTTCGCAGCCGGGCGTGCTGGACAGCATCGCGGAGATGCTGGCGCTGCCGTTCCGGACGACGGGGGATTTTGCCCTGCTGTTCATGGCGCTGGCAGCGGCCGGAGTGCTGTTCAAGTATCGGCGCCTGGCGCCGTTTGAGACGCTGATGCTGGCCCTGGCGGCGGTGCTTTCGTTCCGCTCGCGACGCGATTTGTGGGTAATGGCGATTACAGCGGGCGCGATTCTGGCCGCGGGTCTGCCGGCGCGGGCCGAGCACGAAGACAAAGAGAATGCGCCGGCGTGGGCATTGGCGTTGAGCGCGGCCAGCGCGGTTCTGGTATTCGTTGCGAGCATCGCGCTGCTGCACCTGAACAACGGGCGGCTGCAGGCCATGCTGGCGGAGAAGATGCCGGTGCGGGCGGTGGACGTGGTGAAAGAGCGCCACTACACCGGGCCGCTGTTCAACGATTACGACTGGGGCGGGTTCCTGATCTGGAATCTGCGCGAGCCGGTGAGCATCGACGGGCGCGCAGCGCTTTATGGCGACAAGGCCATCGACCGCTCGCGCGAGACGTGGAGCGGCGGCGCGAAGTGGACCGCGGATCCCGATCTGCAGTCGGCAGGCGTGGTGATTGCTCCGGATGGAGCGGCGCTGACGCAGCTGCTGCGCACCGACCCGCGCTTCGAGCTGACCTACGAGGACAAAGTGGCGGCAGTGTTCGTCGCCCGCAAAGATTTGAAGAACGGGGAGAACAGCGTTGCGGCGCTGAATCAGGCTGGTAGCGGTGCTGGTTCTCCCAGGCAGTTGCCATGAACGAACAGGTACAGGAGACTGCAGTGCACGCAGAAACGAAAATTTCAGAGCTCCGAGCGAAGGAGCCGGCGCAAGAGGCGGGACGGAGACCGTCGTTGACCGCGCGGCTACGCGATCTGGCGACCCACGATGAAAGCGGGTCGGCAGTCGCGGAGATGGCTTTTGTGGTGGTGCCACTGATGGTCCTGATGATCACCGGCATGGTGTTCTTCGGGATCGCGCTGAACAACGATCTGGCGCTGAACAATGCGGTGCAGGCGGGGGCGGAACAGCTCGCGCTGCTGCGCGGGAATGTGAGCGATCCCTGCGCGTCGACCGTGACGGATGTGCAAAATGCGGCGCCCGGACTGGCCGCCAGCAGCCTTCGTTACACGGTCACGCTGGGCGGGACGTCGTATTCGAGCTCGGGGACGACCACCCCTTCGTGCGCCAGCGTGACTATGACCACCGGAGAAGTTGCGGTGCTTACGGTGACCTATCCGGTGACGGTCAATGTTTTTGCTTTCGGTTCTCATACCTACACGATGAGCGCTTCGACGACGGAACTGATCCAGTAGGAGCGAAGGAAACGCCAATGAATCTGCGACGCAAAACATTATTGCATCTGATGCGCGATGAACGAGGGCAGGCTCTGCCCTGGCTCGCGGTCATGCTGACCGTGATCATGGGAATCGCGGGATTCGTGATCGATCTGGGCCACGCCATGGTGTGCGAGCGGCAATTGCAGTCTTCGAGTAACGCGGCGGCGATGGCCGCAGCGCTGCAGCTGCCGAATTCGAACTATTCAACCGTGGCTCATACCTACGGATCCGAAACCGGAGACGCCAACGCATCTCCGAACCTTCCCGGCGTGGCCATGACGGTGAGCGCTTACTGCTCGACGACCGTCAAGGGCTGGGGCATCGAGTGCCTGACTCCCAGCAATGACAATGCCGTGGTGGTGACGCAGACCTCGTCGATCCCGACCACCTTTGCGCGCGTAATCGGCATTAACACGGTGCCGATCTCCGCGACGGCGACGGCGGCCGCGCATGGCGCGCCGCGGGCTCCGTTCAACGTCGCGATCGTGGTGGACACGACGCAGTCGATGACCGATTCGGACGGCGGGTTGAATTGCACCGGTACCCGTGTTTACTGCGCGCTCCAGGGCATTCAGGACCTGCTGTCGGATTTCTCGCCGTGCTACACGGGGCTGAGCAGCTGCAGCGGGCAGCCGGCGGTGGACGAGGTATCGCTCTTCACGTTTCCTCCAACGTCGACTCCGTCCTATGACACTACGTGCCCGCACAGCGGAAGTTTTACCCCCATCCCTTACCCGGATGCGACCAACGCAACCACGGCAACGGAGATCTCCAATTACCAGATTGTGCCGCTGTCGAACAATTTCCGGGCTTCGGACGGGACCACGACGCTGAGCGGGAGCTCCAACCTGGTGATCGCATCGGGCGCCACCAGCAGCAACTGCGGAATGGCTGCCCAGGGCGGGATGGGCACGTATTATGCGGGCGCCATCAACGCCGCGCAGCAATACCTGTCAGAGAATACCCGGAGCGGCGCGCAGAACGTGATGATTCTCCTGAGCGACGGCGACGCTTCGGGTTCGCAAACGGTGAACGGCCAGTCCGGCAGCGTAAGCTGGGCCACCAGCAGCCCGAGCAAGTACCTGAACACGAACGGAAATTATCCGTCGTACATGGACATGTGCCAACAAGGGATCGCGGAGGCCGCGGCGGCCAAAACCGCGGGCACGAAGATCTACGTGGTGGCCTACGGCGCGGCGAACACTTCGTCGGGATACTGCAAGACGGATAGCCCGGCGCAAAATCCATGCACCGTTCTGCAGTCGATGTCCAGCGGAGCGACAGAGTATTTCTTCGCCGACGGATCGAGCATCTCGAATGGCTGCACCGCGCCCACAGGGGGGCAAAGCAGTTTCACGAGCCTGACGCAGATTTTTTCGGCGATCGCGGGCGATCTGTCGGTGGGGAGGCTGATCCCCAACGGCACCAGTTGACGAAGAAAGTGTGCAGGAACCGTTGCAATCCGAAGCCTGAGCGAAATTCGGGAGCCCATGGACCCCGTATCGAATTGAACAAGCGACGCCGTTACTGACGGCGATTGGCTACCACGAAGTGGGCATTGTGCCGTGGACAGACAGCACTAGTCTGTAAGTGAACGACTTCCCGAGCTGCAATTGCGCGGAGGGAGCGCAAATCGCGTGCCCGCGGGACCCGGCTGACACCTATGCACGACTGCCGCACAGGGCTGATTTTGAAGTAGGTAGAGATTTGAGGTAGGTAGAGAAGCGATGAAAAAGGGAAAGGCAATCCGGAGCGCATTGGGGCTCATCCGTACACATGTAATTCCTGGTTCTGCGGCTCGCGAAGGCGGGTTGAGTCGCGGGGAAGCTGGTTCGACCGTGGCCGAAACGGCCCTCGTTCTCCCAGTGTTGCTGGTGGTCCTTACGGGAATCTTTTCCTTTGGAATCATCCTCAACCAGTACCTGGTTCTCACCAACGCAGTGAATGGCGGGGCGCGGGGCTTTGCAGCCAGCGCACCCGGGACCGACGGTGGAGTTTCGCTGATGGACAGTGGAGATCCCTGCGAGTACGCGGCGTCGACGATTCAAAGTTCGGCTTCGAACCTCAACGCCTCCAATCTGAGCTACACCATCACTTACACGGTGGCCAAAACCTCAGCCTCCACCAAGTACACAGGGACCGGCACGTCGAGCCCCTCGTGTTCCGGCCTGGCCATGACGCAGGGAGACTCGGTGCAGATCCAGGCAGTGTATCCGGTGACTCCGGTCATGTTTGGGTGGTCGAGCAAGACGTATTCGTTAACGGCGCAGAGTACTGAACTGGTGCAATAAGCGGCGGGGGCAGAAGGCCGCGATTATTGCGTGAAATGGGACAGAACCAAGGCAGAGATATTGGACTGAGGGCTGGGGAGACAAGGCTATGCGGAAGGCCAGAATCAATCAGGAGAAAAACGAGGGAACGCGACTGGCGGGAAACGCGCGCCAGCGCCGGAACTGTCGTTCGATCGCACGCCTGATCGTCGCCGACGAGAGCGGCCAGGTGATTCCGTGGGTTGTAGTGATGATGTTCGCGGTTCTCGCGACGGCGGCTCTGGTGGTTGATGTTGGGCACGCCATGGTCATCCAGCGCGAGTTGCAGGCATCTGCCGATGCGGCGGCGTTGGCAGCGGCACAATCGATTTCCGGATCCAGCACGAGTTATTCGACGGTCGGGACAACCTACAGCGCGGGCAGCGGCGATAACAATGCTTATACCGGCGTCTCCGTCGGTACACCCACGGTGACCCCGTTGTGCCTGACAACCGTATCGGGCTGGGGCATTCCGTGCACCGTGTCCAGCGGCAAGGTGACCGTTCCCAATGCGGTGTCGGTAACCGAAACAGCGACGGTTCCAACGCTCTTCGCCGGTATCTTCGGAAAACCCAACATCACGCTGAGTGCGACCTCGACGGCAACCAACGCCCGGCCGGTGCCTTACAACATCGCTCTGATCGTCGACTCGACCCTTTCCATGAACGACACGGACAGCAACTGCGGCGGCATCACCCAGGAACAGTGCGCGCTGAACGGGGTGCAGCAGCTGCTGGAGGGTCTTAATACCACCTACGATCATGTGGCGCTGTTCACTTTCCCCAATGTGGTGGCGGGAAGCAATGCGCAGGCAGGCGTGGCGATCACCAATGCCGGCGTGGCGCAGACTTTCGGCTGCACGACGTCCGTCCCGTCCAGCTACCTGGGTGTCTCCTACTGGAACCTCTCTCCGGGTTACACCCCAATCATCAAGCCGATTAACACCAGCTCCGGCGACAACAGCCAGGGCAGCACCACCAGCACTCGTTCCGAACAGCTGGACTACCAGCCACCGTGGACGGGCATCGCGTGGGCCTTGCCGTACAGCTTTCCTCCTGCGCCGACCACCACCTCGGGATACTCGATTCCCAGCGGCAGTTACCCGCCGACCTATCAGATCACGCCGTTTCTTGAGGACTACAACACCGTTTCATCAGGCGGAACCACGAGTCTGAACAGTAGTTCGAATCTTATAAAGGCCGTGGGTGCGGTGAGTGGATGTGGCGGTCTGGCTCCTTCCAGCTACGACGGCGATTTCGGCACGTATTATCCGGGCGCAATTTATGCAGCTCAAGCGGCTTTGCTGAAGGAGCAGACGAGTCACACCGGCTCCAGCAACGCGATCATCATCCTGGGTGACGGCAATGCAACGGCGCCGCAGTACTGGCCCGGTTCTACCGGTCCGGAGTTCGCGATGCCCAGTTCCGCTTCCGCGGCGACCACGACCTATCTGCCCGCCACATCCCATGGGTCGGCAATCGCTTCACAATCGCTGAATACATCCGCTTATACCTACCCGACCGGTTGGAAAACAGCTTCCAGTAACGGGAGCTACCCCTCGTGGGTTGGCGAATGCGGACAAGCCGTGACGGCAGCGCAGTATGCAGCGAAGTACGCCACTGGCAGCACCGCCAACAATACGTTGGTCTTCACCATCGCGTATGGTTCCCCGGCGCAATCAAATTCCAGCGACTGCGGCAGCGACGTCGGAGCCGGAACGTCTCCCAACATTACTCCGTGCCAGGCCATGCAGGAAATGGCCACGCAGGTGACCGGTGATGCTGTTTCGCCCTATTTCTACAGCGACTATAAAGTCACGGGCGGAGACAGCGGCTGCACGGCGAACAGCGACAATTCCGGGATCACGGCCATCAGCGATATCTATCAGGCCATCGGAACGAAGTTGCTGGGGGCCCGATTAATTCCAAACGGCACTACATAACGCAGCCACGCCGTTAATCAACGAAGAGGCCGGGGAAATCCTCCCGGCCTCTTCTGCGTCCTGCGCCGGGATTCGCCGGCATGCCGCTTGACATATCCGCCAGGCGTTCCGAGAATGGCTTGTTTGCTCGATTCGCGGTGAGGTACGGCGTACCTTGTTGCGGAATGGCAGCGGCGGAGGCCACGACGTGGCGGATCGCTTTCGACTGGATGGGAAGACCGCGCTGGTGACCGGTGCGGCCAGCGGTCTGGGTGCGGCGATCGCGCTGGCGCTGGCCGAGGCTGGCGCCGCCGTCGCCTGCCACGGCAATCGCCGGCCTGCGGAAGAAACGGCCAGTCAGATTCGCCAACAGGGGCGCGACGGACGCAGCTTCTCGGCCGATTTGAGCGCCGAGGATGGAGCGGAGCGGCTCTTTTCCGAGGTGGTCGTCACCATGGGCGCTCCCGACATTCTGGTCAACAATGCGGGTACGATTCATCGCGCCGCCGCTGAAGAGCATGAGCTGGAAGCGTGGAAACGGGTGCTGCAGGTGAACCTGACCAGCGCGTTTCAGCTCTGCCAGCTTGCAGGACGAGAAATGCTGAAGCGGCAGCAGGGAAAAATCATCAACATTGCGTCGATGATGTCGTTCCAGGGAGGAATCCGCATCGCAGCCTACGTCGCCTCGAAGGGCGGCATTGCGCAGATGACCAAGGCGCTGGCCAACGAATGGGCGCCCCGCAATGTGCAGGTGAACGCCATCGCGCCCGGATATTTCCGGACTGAAAATACGTCGGCGCTGCAGAAGGACGAGACGCGCAACCGGCAAATTCTTGAGCGGATTCCCGCCGGACGCTGGGGCGAGCCGGAAGATCTGACCGGAGCCGCTGTGTTTCTGGCTTCGCCAGCGAGCGATTATGTAACCGGCACGGTTCTGGTTGTCGATGGCGGGTGGCTGGCACGATGAAAGCGAAGACACAAGACAGAGGGAAGGCCGTGGGAGCGCCGGCTCCGAGCCGTGAGGCAAAGACGGCCGGCGGAAAGGTTCCCAGAGCCGCCGATCCGTATCAACTGCAAAGTCTCGACCGGGCGGTCGCGGTGCTGGAACTGCTGGGCGAAAGCGAAGGCCCGCTGGGACTGGCCGACGTTTGCGAGCGCATGGACCTGCACAAGAGCACGGCGCATCGGGCGCTGATGGTGCTGGAGCGCTGTGGGCTGATCGAACGCACGCCGGAGAATCGTTTCCGACTCGGCCTGAAGCTTTACGAGCTGGGCAGTCGTGCGGTTGAGCAGATCGACCTGCGGGCGCGGGTGCATCCGTGGTTTCGGCGGCTCTCGGCGCAGGTGGGCGAGACGATCCATCTCGGCGTCCTGCAGAAAACGACGGTGGTCTACCTCGATAAGGTCGAGCCTAACAACCGGCGCACATGGCTGTCGTCGAGGATCGGCGCGTCGAACCCGGTGTACTGCACAGCAATGGGTAAAGCGATGCTGGCGTTCCTGCCCGAGGAAGAGGCTGCGGACATCATCGGGAAGATTCGTTTCGTGCGCTTCACCCATCGCACGCTGATGACTCCCGAAGCGCTGCTGCGGTCGCTCGATCGGGTGCGCCGTCGCGGGTATGCCATCGACGATCAGGAAGTCGAGGATGGTGTGCGTTGTATCGGTGCGCCGATTCTGAGCGAGAGCGGACATCCCATGGCCGCGGTCAGCGTCTCGGGGCCGACCTCGAGAATCACTCAGCAAAGCGTGCCGGGCATTGCGGAGCATCTGATGCGCTGCTGCCGGGAGATTTCAGCATCGCTGGGCGTGAGGGACCGGAAGCGGGTTCGCGAGCCTTCGCCATTCGCTCAGCATTACGGGTTGTGAGGGGCAGCGGGCGGCGTGTAACGGGTGGCCATTATGAAGGGTTCGTGGACTTTCACGACCACGGCGGCGTAGACCGTGCCGGGTTCGAGGATGAGCTGGTGCGGCGTTCCAGCTTTGACGGTGAGAATGTCGCCGACGTTGATCTTTTGAGACTGGCCTCCGTCGATTTTCGATCCGTGGGTTTCGCCGTCGTCTCCCGTTTTGCCCTCGACCACCGTGCCGCCGGTGACGAGCGTGGCGCTGCCTTCCTCGACCATCATTACGTCATCCCAGTGAGCGTGGACTTCGGCTCCGCCGCTTTGAGTGCGGACCGACAGCTGGATTTTGTAGCTGCCGTAGTCTTCGAGCGTGGCGCCGCTGGAGCCTTTGGTCTTTGCTTCGGCGGTCAGCTTATCGATCTGGGCGTGAAGATCTGGAGTCGGAATCACGATGACCGGATCGTGCGGCGTGGTCTGGGCTGCTGCCGTGAGTGCAATGGCGAAAAAGCCGGCAACGAGGAAGAGGACTGCTTTCATCGGTGATCCTTTCTGCAACAAGGTTCAGAGCAGGGAATCGAGGGGCGCGGGATCCATGTCGGCGTAGTCCTGATTCTCTCCTCCCATGCCCCAGCAGAAACTATAAGCGCGGGTGCCCATGCCGGCGTGGATCGACCAGCCGGGCGAGACGACGATGTCGCGGTTGGCCATTACCAGGTGGCGGGTCTCGGCGGGCGGTCCCATCAGGTGGAAGACGCGGGCATCGGGCGCGAGGTTGAAGTACATGTAAACCTCCGACCGGCGCATGTGGGTGTGCGGAGGCATGGTGTTCCAGGCGCTGCCGCTGTGCAGATGGGTGACTCCCATGACCAGCTGGCAGCTTTTTGCGCCGTCGAGATGGATGTACTTACAAATGGTCCGCAGGTTGCAGGTTTCTGGTGAGCCGATGGTGGTGGGGTTGGCGTCGGCCTTCTTCACCAGCGTGACCGGGTGGCTGGCATGCGCAGGATAACTGAGGAGATAGAAGATGGCGGGCTCGTTTTGTGACTTCGATTCGAAATGAATTTCCGGATTTCCTCGGCCAATGTAGAGGACGTCGAGGTTGTCGAGGCTGATGGATTGTTGGCCGACGTGGACGGCTCCGGATCCGCCGATGTTGAGCACGCCGAGTTCGCGGCGCTCGGTAAGGTAGCTGGCGCGCAGCTCGGGAAATGTGGGCAGCGGGATCGGATGGCCGATGGGAGCGGCATGGCCGACGAGGGCGCGGTCGAGATCGATATAGGCCAGGCGCAGCTCGCCGGGTGCGCAGAGGGCGCCGAGGAGGAAGGTGGAGCGCAGCTCCTCGGTGGTCATACGGGGGTAGCGGACCGGATCGGCCAGCAGGATCGTTTTCATGGCTCAGCTCCCATGCGGAAGGAAACAGAAGTACCGTGCATTCCTACCCCTCCCCCCCACCCCCCTGTCGGGGGTATTGACGCGCAAGGATTTGATTCTACGGCAGGGGGCGATTTCGGGTGCGATGTACGCATTTCATTCCTCAATACTTGCGCGGATCTATTTTATTTTGTGATGCGTGGCTCTGGGCTGGTTGGGCGGTGTCACGCATGTATTTGAAAACAAGATTCAAGTCGTCGATGCATTTGATTCTTAAGTACCAGTACAGCGGATAGCGGACAGCGGACAGCGGACAGCGAAACAACGAAACAACGATCCAAGGTTCCTTTCCTTTCTCCGATGGATGATGATGCGTTGGGAGCAAAACAAATGGCCCAGCTGCGGAGGCTGAGCCTTTTTTCTTTTTCTATCCTATAAGTTCAGGATAGCAGATGGAGAGAATAAAACCGCCAAAATACTTTGAGGGTATAAAGATGTAAGTGGTGTGGAATGTGGGGTCATTACTTTGGATTTTTCCACGGGGGATTGACAGATCTGTGGATATCTCGGGGTTTTTCAGGAAAGGCGAGATTGGTGTGAAAAGCGGGGAGATTTCGATTCGGAAAATGGCGCCGGGTAGAGGAACCCACGCAAGCCAAAGCCGGGCTTGAAAAGGCCACTCGCGGACGCACTGGCTATGGCATTAGCTTCAGAAACGTAACCCCGTAACCGCCCAGGTTGAGGGTCAGTTGCGACTGGGGAGCTACGCTGACCGCCTGGGGTCTGGTGGTCACCTCGGTGTTGGCGTCGATGGTGAGCTCGGTTGCCGAACTGAAGCTCCCCAGTTGCGAGAGATCGACCACCACGGTGCGCGGCGCGCCCGGACCATTGTCATCGGTTGGCGAGTTCACGGCATGATCCGCAGCCATGACGACCACGGAACCATCCGTGTTGCGCGTGGCAAAAATCTCCACCGTTTGCGCGTTTGCGGGCTCGCTGGTCGTCCAAGTCAGGATGCTCACCGGCTGCGCGGTGCACCACGATGGCGGCTCGTCAGGCGCGCAATAAGGGAAGTACCGCTCGAGATAGTAGTCCACCCAGTAACTGAGATAGGGCTGTCCGGTGTCGTAGGTGACTTCTGCATACATCAACGACATGGTGCTGGCGTCCTGCACGAAGTCCGAGTGCACGAGCATATGCGATCCGGCCTGGGCCCATTGCGAAAAGACATAGGTCCGCCATCCGGCGAAGAAGGGGCTGGTGCCGCGCGGATCCACTTCAAAAGGATCGCTGCACCCGCTCCCCTGGAAATCGGCATCGACATTGTTCTCGGTCATCCACAACACCGCGTGGCTCAGCTTTGGACTCGTGGCGACGATGTTGGCAAAGTCCCGCGCATATTGCCCGAAGGTGTAGGGCACAGTGCCCATGGCCACTGCGTCCGTGTATTGCCACCCGCAAATCGCATACTGCTGCTGCGCCACCACGTCGATGGGCGCGGTGACGGCCTCGAGAAATCCCGGAGCATAATCGTTCGCATCGGTAACGCCGCTGAGTTCGAGGGCAACAAACTTGAGCGGCACCAGTGAACCCGCGTTCTGCATCGCGGTGACCGTGAGGTTGTAGAGGTTTGCGTATTGGGCCGGGGTCATGCCCACGAGGTCCGGAATCGTGTAGATGCTCCAGTACGTTATGGGCGTGAACGGCGTATGCACATGCTGCACTCCGCTGTTATCCGTGAATCCGGTGGTGGTGTTGTAATACTTCACCATCTGCGCCGCGTAATTAGCAAAGTCCTGGTAGTTTTGGGGTTGGAGCACACAATTGGGGCCAACGTCCGTGCACATCCATGGCGGACCCTGGACCAGAACCAGGTTGATGCTCTTATCGCCGACGCCGATGACCGGGTCCAGCGTCGCGTCGAGTACGGTGAAATCCCAGCTTTTGTCAGCACGTTGGGGGATGCCCAGGCTGTTCGTGTAGACGCGTATGTGCTGCGGATGCAGGTTGGCCAGGGTGGTCGTGGCACTGGGCACCGAAGGGAAGAACGATTGAGCCCACTCGGCGGCCTGGAACTGGGTGTTCATCATCGTCTCCATCAACCCACCGAAGCCCAGGATGGTATTGACCGTGGGGCTTACTGCGACGTTCACCGTCACCGGCGCCGACTGCACCGCGAGTGCCAGGGAAGCGCTGACCGTCTGTTCGCCTTCGGTGGCCAACACGGTCACTGGATAGTTTCCCGGCAAGGGGGCTGCAACCGCATTGAAAACGATGCTTCCTGTGCTCCCGGTTCCCGGCGATGTGATCTGGGGAAGCACGCCGCTCGGGCAGCCGCTCACGGCCAGCGTGACAGGATTGGTGTCAGCGGGTTCGCGGATCACAGTGACGGTGAGTGCCGGAGGGACACCGTTAGCGAAAATGGTGGCTGTGGCGCTGGATAGGGCAATGGTGATGGGGTAAAAAACCGGCTGCTGCATGCCGGAGTTGCCGCCGCAGCCCGCCGCGCCCAGCAGGCAGCTCAACGCCAGCCCGCATATCGAGGAGGAGTGCGTGAGGCGCAAACGCATGGCTCAAACCTCGCTACAGCAAATTCGCCCGGGTTCTGCTGGGATTATAGCCTGTGCGGAATCGAGATCGGCGCCAGTGTCGGCAGGATCAGAATGCTCAACAACCGCAGGGTCCTTCGCTTCGCTCAGGATGACAAATTAGAGGTAAACACAGAGGCTGAAGCCCGTTTCCTTTTTGAGGCAGTTACGACACCCATTCGACTCGGCGTCCTGACGACGCCTCGCTTAGGGCAGGCTGAGTCAACTCGTGCCCTGATATGAACCTCATTGCGGTGATCGGGAGCGGTGGTCGCGCTTCGCGCGATTCCCACATCCCCAACAGCAGGGATGTGGGGCACCCGGCGCATAGCAGGGCGCTAGTGGTTCTTCCAGACTTGCGGGTCGGCGTCGATGATGTGGATGAGTTTGTCGGCGATGACTTTTTCGTCGGCAAGCGAGGGGTGCCAGTTGCACGCGGTGAAGCTGAGGCCGTCGATGGGGAGGAATTGGATGTGGGAGTCTCCTTGCTGTTGGCGGGCGTGGACGACTTTTTGGGCTTCGGCTTCGATTTCGCCGTCGGCCATGTCGGTGGCCCACACGATGATGAGGGCAGCGGGATTGCCGGCGCGCAGGCTCTGAAGAAACTGCGAGTAAGTGGCCTCATAGCTCGCGTGTAACTCGTCTCGGGTTTTCCAGGGTTCGCCGGCGTGCAGGCGGGTGGTGAAGTCGTTGGTGCCGAGCGCGATGACGATGACTTGCGGATGCCAGGCGCGGTCGGTGACCTTTTGTTGCCTATCGAAGAGGACGTACGGGTAGGCCTGCGGCAGCGTGTCGGCTGGCGTGCCGTTGTAATTGCGGACCACGCCGCGGCCGGAGATGGCGTTGACCTGGTAGTCAGCGTCGTAATGGGCGGCGGTGAGGGCGCCAAAGGCCTGGGTGTCGTCAGTGTTGGCCCAGACCTGGTCTTCGGTGCAGTCGCGGGTGGTGGAGAGGTTGCCGTAGCCGACGGTGTGGGAGTCGCCGATGATCTCGATCTGGTGCGGGCGAGGCGGTGGAGGCGGGAGGGATTTTTCGTTGGTGGGGACGGCGAATCCGCCGAAGGTGTTGGGGGCGTCCTGGCTTTCGGTGGCGATGAGAATTTCGATGGTGTGAGCGGCTTGGGTCAGGCCATCGATGGCGTAGACGCCGGGGTCGGGTTGCACGAGGGGCGCTGCGGATTGGTTGTCGATGACGATGTGGAGGATCTGCTTACCGGCTAGGACGCCGAAGTAGACCTGGGTTCCGCGGAAGGCGGCGCGGAAGTATGTGCCGGGCCACTGGTAGGTGTAATTCTTAGCGCCGAAGTTGTTGGCGGTGGTGGGTGAAGGAGTGACGAGGATGCGTCCGCTGGTTGCTATGGGGAGGGGTTTGAGCGCGGGAAGGGTTGCGACTTTGTGCGCTTCGAGAGGGGCGGCATGCGCGGCGGTGGCGAGGAGGGCGGCGCAGGCGATCGTGGAGAGAAGACGGTGGCGGAGTGGGTGGCGCATCCGGATCACTATATCGTGTGGGGCTTGCATGAGGCGCCGGTCGCATAGAATGTTTGCGGAGAAACGAGAAGCGCAGAGGGGAGGCACTCATGATGAAAAAGAGTGATGCAGCGAAGGTCGATTCTGCGTCGCGTCGGATCGACGCGCGGATTGAGGAGCTGGACGACTGGCGGGGCGCGATGCTGGCGCGGCTGCGAGCGTTGATCCTCGAAGCCGATCCTCAGGTGGTGGAGGAGTGGAAGTGGGAGATCCCGGTGTGGTCGCACGAGGGGCTGATCTGCACGGGGGAGACGTATAAGAAGGCGGTGAAGCTGACGTTTGCCAAGGGCGCTTCGGTAGATGATCCGGCGGGGCTGTTCAATTCGAGTCTCGAGGGGAAGGTGCGGCGGGCCATCGATTTTCACGAAGGGGAGAAGGTGAACGAGAAGGCTTTTAAGGCGTTGATCCGGGCGGCGGTGGAGCTGAACCTGAAGGGCTGAGGGTGAGGGATTGATGAGACTGGCCGCGTTGCCCGTGTTGCTTGTTGCAATTGCGCCGAGCCTGATGGCCTCTGCGCAAACGGATAGGGAGTTACAGGCGGGGCAAACGGGCACGATCCACGGCGTCGTGGTGACGGTGAATGACAAGAAACGTGTGCCTGGGGCGGTGATTTCGCTTGCGGGATCGCATGGATCGGTGACGGCCGACGCGAAGGGCGAGTTTGCCTTTACAGGCGTGCCTGTCGGGACTGCAGTGTTGGTTGCGAAGAAGAAGGGGTTCCTGTGTAACTCCGCGCAGGAACCGCGGCCGGTGTGCGTGAAAAGCGTGGACATCTACATGCCGGACACGCGCGTGGAACTTACGATGCTGCCGGAGGCTATTGTCACGGGACGGGTGGTGGATCAGGATGGGGCGCCGATCGGGAATCTCGCGCTGCATCTATTGGAAAGGGAAGTGACGCGGGAAGGCACCTATGCGTGGCGCAGTCTGGGCGCGACGATGATGAAAACGGACGGCAATGGCGCGTATGGCATCGCGGAAATCGAGCCGGGATCGTACCGGCTGTATGTTCCGGTTGCGTTCGATCCTCCCAGCGATTTTCCGCCGGATCAGCCGGACGACTATGGATATTCGGCGACGTGGTATCCAGGGGTCGTGCAGGAAAAAGATGCGCAAGCGCTGGTGGTGCGGGCTGGCGATGCGATTGCGGCGAATCTGACATTGCGGCGCGAGAGGGTGCAGCCGATCACGCTGAATTATGTTTGGGATCTTCCGGTGGAACCGGGGCCCATTGGTTTTGGGGAATCGGATGCGATGGGAGGCGCGATGCTGGCGGGCGGACCCATCGAGCACACGCACTCGTTTCGTTTTCTCGCGCCGCCTGGGGAGTACAAGGTTAGCTTGATGCTGAATACGCCCACGGATCCTCAGACGGGCGACCCGCGTGCGTGGCCGGATGGCAGCACGACGGCGTATTACGGGTCGGCTGAGTTCACGGTGCGGGACCAGCCGGTCGTGGTCAATAACGTTGCGGTGCGGCAGCCGGTCGACCTTGCGCTGCACGTCCGCGCAGAGTTCACGAGGAGGGAAGGGGAGCAGAACGCTGCGGCGCAATCTCAGGTGCGCGCTGCGTCCTTTGAGCTGCTGGGCGACAACGTGGAATTCAACAACGAATTTGAATGGAGAGCGGACCAGCCGGTGTCGGCATTTGAATTTAAGGGCACGCCGCCGGGGCGGTACATTTTGCGAGCTTCAGGGAACGCTCATGCCTACGTCGCCTCGCTCACGTGCGGGGCACTGAATCTGTTGCGGGAGCCGCTGGTGATCGGGCCTGGGATTCGGGCGTGTTCTGTTGAGGCGGTGATTCGTGACGACCTTGCGTCGCTTTCCGTTGGTCTCACGCCAGAGGCGGAGGCGCAAATGGCTGCATTCGGAACGGAGCTTACCGACTTTGCGCTGATCCCGGTGGACGACTCGATGGATCTTCCGTTCTCGGGGTTCGCGACGAGGAATGCGGAACCGCATAAAGTGGAGGTTCCACCGGGTTCGTACGTCGCATTTCTTTTTGATGGACGCAGCCCCGCGTGGCGCGAGCCCGCATTCCAGGAAAAGCTCAGACGGCTGGGGACTCCGGTGACGCTGGGCCCGGGAGACGACAAGACGGTGCTGCTGGATTTTAAGCCGGAATTCGACAGCCCGAAGACCACCCCCATCGGGGTGGCGTTCGGGCGCGTTCTGCCATAACTCGCGCGAGGCGGGGATAAATTGCGCGTTGCTGTAGCAGGAGAGCGGCTTACCAGCGCTTGAGCTGCGAGAACTGGATGAGATTGCCGCAGGTATCGTTGAGGACGGCGATGGTGGCGTAGGTGACGTCGGTGGGAGGCATGGTGAACTGGGCGCCGTGGGCCTTCATGCGCTCATAGTCGGCCTTGGCATCGTCGGTGAAGAAATTGGCGGCGCGCTCGCCTTGCTGGAACATGGCCTGCTGCCAGGTTTTGGTGGCGGGCTTGTCGTTGAGGGCGAGCTGGAGCTCGGTGCCGTCGGGGTCTTCGGGGGAAGCGACGGTGAGCCAGCGGAACGGACCCTGGGTGTAGTCGGCCTTCTTCACGAAGCCGAGCACGTCGGTGTAGAAGCGCAGAGCTTTTTCCTGATCGTCGACGAAGACGGTGGTGAGTTTGATTTTCATTGGATTCTCCTTAGGGTTGGATTCGCGGCCGGCCGCGTGGTTGATCTTCAAGACACAAGCTGCGATTGTTTAGGCGATGTTGGCGGCTCGCGTGTTCACAGGGACTGTATCGATTTTCGATGGAAAGAGGGTGCCGATGACACGGCTGGGCGGACGAAGCGCCCACGATGCCACGGCGAAGGCAAGGACGATGAGTGGGGCGAGGATGTGAAAGGCGCTGCCGCCGACCGCGAAATTGGATGCGGCTGCGCCGGTGAGGTCGAAGCAAATGCCGGCGTAGGCCCATTCTTTGAGGCGGGGAAAGCGCGGGATGAGGATGGCGATGGCTCCAGTGACTTTCCAGAACCCGAGGATGGAGACAAAGTAGGGCGGGTAGTGGAGGATGCGCACGAAGCCGTCGACGACGCCGGGCACGCGCGCCAGCTGAAAAATGCCGCCGCTCATGGAGAAGGCAACGAGGATGGTCGTAATCCAGTAGGCAATGGTTTTGGTTTTCATAGTTAGTCCACCTTTCCGATGAGACTTTCGAGACTGTCGAACATTTTGTTCCAGCCGTACTTTGCACCTTGATAATTGGGCTGCTGAGCGGGCGTGAAGCCGGACTGCTCCATGCGCAGGTGGGTGCCACCTTCTGTCGGAGTTAGAGTCCAGAGGACCACCCAGTGCAGGCTGGAATCGGCGCCGCCGACGCCCCAGTTATAGGAGAGGCGTTTGAGGGGGTCGACGATGAGGACCTCGCAGTCGACGATGCCATCGAACTTTGGCGGAACTGGCTCGCGGCGGAACTGGAACTTGCGGCCGACGATCGGCTGGAAATCGTTGTTCATCATCCATTGCGCGAGGAGCGGACCCTCGGTGAGCGCGCGCCAGAGTTTTTCCGGCGGATGAGGCGAAGACCCGCTCGACGACAAGAGTGGTGGGGCTTTCAGCTGGAGTGCTCATCGTCCATCCTTTCGAGGAGGTCTTCGAGGCGGTCGAAACGTTCTCGCCAGAAGGCGCCGTAGTGGTCGAGCCAGTTGATCATAGGCGCGAGGGCATCGGGCTGGGCGCTGTAATGGGTTTCGCGTCCTTCGTGGCGATGGCGGACGAGTTTGGCGCGCTTGAGGACGGTCAGATGCTTGGAGACGGCGGGCTGGGAGACGCCGGCATGGCGGGTGAGGGCGTGAACGGTCTGCTCGCCGGCCCGGGTCAGCTCTTCGAAGATGGCTCTGCGGGTGGGGTCGGCGAGAGCGCGGAAGACGTGATTGGGATTGGCCAGAGGCACAGGAAAACCATAACCGAATGGTTATGGTTTGTCAAGGAGGAGGGAACAGTTTTTTGGGAACCCGGCGGGGCTGCGATTCGGGGTCCGTCTCGCTTTGACATGCGCTGCACATGCAAATAGGCTCATAGCATGGCAAGAATGATCCAGGTGCGTAATGTGCCGGATGCGCTGCACCGCAGCCTGAAGGCCAGGGCGGCGATGGCAGGCATGTCGCTGTCGGACTATCTGTTGGGCGAGTTCCGGGAGATCGCCGAGCGTCCGACGCTGGCCGAGTTCCGCGAGCGATTGCACAAGCGCCGGCCGCTTGCGGTCGCGGTGGACACGGCTGGCGTTCTGCGCGAGGAACGGGCGGCGAGATGAGGGTGGGAGATGATCGTGCTCGATGCTTCGGCCGCGGTTGACTGGCTGCTGCGAACTCCGGCGGGACAACGCATCGAGCAGCGCATTTATGCTCGCAACGACACCCTGCACACGGTGCATCTGCTCGACGTGGAGTTTGCGCAGGTGCTGCGGCGGCTGGTGCGCGAGGGCACATTGTCATCGGCACGGGCCGAGGAGGCGATCGAGGATCTGACCGCTGTTCGGCTCACGCGCTATGCGCCCGTGCTGCTGCTGGGACGGATGTGGGGTTTGCGGGGGAATTTGAGCGCTTACGATGCGGCCTACGTAGCGCTGGCCGAAGCGCTGCAGGCTCCGCTGATCACGCGGGACCGGAGGATTGCGGCTGCGCCTGGGCACAGGGCTGTGGTGGAGGTGTTTTGAAGCGGGGAGCGGAGAACAGCGGACAGCGGATAGCGGATAGCGGACAGGAAAACGGCCCAGCCGCGGAGGCTGAGCCTTTTTCCTTTTCTACTCTATAAGTTCAGTATATCAGGCTGAGATAGAAAGGCCGCCAAAACTCTTTGAGGGTATAAAGGTGGAAGTGGAGTGGAATGTGGGACAACGCTTCGGTACTGTGGGCGGAAAGCTTGACAAGTTTTCCACATTTGGGTCGGTTGGGGATTGTGGGCGGGTCGAGGCCGACAAGGGTGGCAGGCCTTCTTGTCGGAGCGGATCTTAAATTGGTCTATCTTGCTTGGACTGGCACGTCGCGAAAGTCTGCATCTAGATAATTCATGCTTCCATGCGGGGAGGTAAACACCACTCTCAGCAATTTCACCGACCTCACTTGAGGGCTGCCCACGTCAAATTCAAGTGCCGCTTTGGTTTTGATGCCTGATATCAGGGTGACCTGCCCCCTAAATCCGTACAGGTAATTCTGTAAATCTAACTCGCCGCCGGAGCTGTGGGAAAGTGGGAAACGCCGCAGGCGTTTTCCAAGTGGGCGGAGCCCACGTCTTTTCCATAGCTCTGGGTTAGAGCCACGCGCGCAAACTCGGCCGGAGTTCGGTAGCCGAGGCTGCTGTGTGGACGTTGTTCGTTGTACTCCGCCTTCCAGTTACTGACCTTCCTGCGTGCGTCGAACAGGTTCGCGAACCAGCTCATCTGCAGGCACTCCTCGCGCAGCCGTCCATGGAAGCTCTCCACATGTGCGTTCTGGGTCGGCTTGCCCGGCTGGATGTGGCGCAGTTCGATCTTCCACTCCACCGCCCAGGCCAGGAAATGACGACTCGTGAACTCCGGCCCGTTGTCGCAGCGGATCGCCTGCGGGAGTCCGCGCCGCACGATGATCTGATCCAGCACCCGGGTCACGCGCCGGCTGGCGAAGCCTGTATCCACTTCCAGCGCCAGACACTCCCGCGTGAAGGCATCCACCACACTCAGCACGCGGATGTTGCGCCCGGCTTCAATCACATCGTGGGCAAAATCCAGCGCCCACTCCTGATTGGCGCCGGTCAGCGCGGTCCGCGGCGATCCCACGCGCACGCAGTGCCTCCGCTTCTTCCGCTTCAGGCACAAGCCCGCCTCGCGATACACCCGCCACAGCCGCTTATGGTTCACCCGTTCGCCCTCGCGTTCCACCAGCACCTGCAGCCTCCGATAGCCGTAGCGCGGCTTCTCCCGCGCCAGCCGCACCAGCTTCTCCCGCAGCCACTCATCCGATCGCCGCGTGCAATATCGATAACTCGAAACCGCAATCGCCATCAGCCCGCACACCCGGCGCTGGCTGGCTGCGTACTGCTCCCGCAGCCAGCTGGCATCCGTCCTTCGGTCTACGAGCTCCATCCGTTTTTTGCGATCACCGCCTTCAGCATCTCCTTGTCCAGACTCAGATCGGCCACCAGCCGCTTCAGGCGCGAGTTCTCATCCTCCAGCGAACGCAAACGCTGCGCTTCGCTGACCTCCATGCCGCCGAACCTGGCCTTCCATGTGTAGATCGTGGCCTGGCTGACGCCGCACTCCCGGGCCACATCATCCACCGTGCGCCCAGCCTCGACCTGCTTCAGCGCAGCGATGATCTGCGCTTCCGTATGCCTGCTCCTGCCCATCTTCTTCCCCTCCGCTCCAGAAATCCTAATCAGTTCTGTGCGGATCCAGGGGGGCAGGTCAAGGGTGCCCCCATATCCAGAAATTCCCGGCGTCCCAGATTGGTTCCCAAGCTGTCCACTTTTCGAGATGTATTCGTTTCCTTCTTCATCGAAGATCAGAGAGCTGGTGCCCCAGTAGATCTTCAGGCCGAACGTCCTGTCTGAGTCCAGATCGTTTGTGACAGTAAAATCGCAAGTGAGATCCCTCCCACGGAGCACACATGACTGAAGCTCAAAGAGGAAATCACCAGAAAAGACCCGCTGGTAGGTCTCTCGTATCGGCGGTTCGGGATGAGCATCCTGAGTTCCAGAACCTGTTTGGGCGGCGACAACCTTGAAAACCGAAGAGCCAGCTCCCGACTGTGCATTCCAGACTTGAAATTCGAGTTGATCTCCTGCGCTTATGGAATTCTGATCGTTGCCGTAATCACCGCCGAACCCACCGATTACTATTGCAGTGTCGGTCCAGGAGGTCACAGCCAACGTAACCTTGTCTGTTCCGGGGTCCTTCGTCCAGCCGCCGTTCCAATTCTTGGTCATATTGGTCACCCTAATGTAATCGGAGTCCCCCGTGTACGGTGACCTCGTGCCGAAGCCGTTGCCGCTAATCGTGATCGTTTGCAATTGCTGAGGTTGCACGTTGCTGATCGCGGTAATCTGCGGAACCCCCATCGGATTGCCAACGGGCTCCGCAGATGGAACCGGCCGAGTCCGGGCGTTTTCCACGGAAGTGATCCAAGTTACGAGAGAAGGCCATATTTGTTGCCCAATGGTGACGGACAGGATAATTACGCCGACTGTGGTACAGACGCCAACAACTATTCTCTTGACTTTGCGCTTGGCCTCGGCGTCCTCCAATTGGGCCGACGTCATAAGGGAGGGTCGCACATACCGCTCAACGATGACGAATACGATGATTCCACCGACTACGGTGCAGATCAAGCCAGTGACTATCTGCTCCACCATGCGCGACTCCGGTTTGCCCTAGATTGGAATCTCTTTTTCCGCCTGATTGTACCGCCCATGGCCGCAAGTGTTTAGCACCTAGAGGTACTCGATTCGGCTGGTCGGTACTCAGAGGCGGTTTCACATCATCGATGCCCAGGTTGCGGTCGATCAGTTGCTCAAACCATTGAGTGCGGTAAATGCGAGGCACCGGGCCTGAAGGCCGCTGCGGGAGGGCGCTCTTTTCGCCGGGTTAAAACCCGGCGCTTTCTCCGTCATCCTGCTGCGCAGGATCAAGGATGTTCGGAAATGCAGGCAAGCCCACTCAAGCCAGAGGAGGGCTTGAATGGGCCACCCGACCCCTTTCAGTGATGATTTGTCCATGCCTTCATCGCCTCGACGAACAGTTGAATGCCCGCGCCGAAAAGGGCGTCTTTGTCGGGAAGGCGATCTTTTAGGCCGGGTTTGATCGCTGTTCGAAATGCGCTAATCACTTGGGCCGTTACGTCGCGGCAATGCTCTCTAATCATGGCCTCCATAAACACGTTGTATTGCTTGGCATACATCTCCTTTTTTTTTCGCTTCGCCTGTCCGCAGGTGCCAGTTGAGATCAGCAAATGCTTCTTCAAAACCCGGTCCATTGAGAAGAATCTTTAGCCGATCAAGGTCTGTCGCTTTGATGGCAGCACCATCGATGAAGAACATGTCACCAGAATCGTAGGGCGTCACAACATCCGTCATCAGCCGTTCCCACGGCACGTCCAGCTGTAACAGTTGAACCGGATTGTCCTTCCGTACGGCAAGAAGAGTAAATCGGCTGTCCGCATTTACCACTTGATCGGCCATGCTCCGCTCCAGTCAAACGATGCTAAGATCATAGGCGAAGACACGGCGAAAGTCATCCACAGCCGTGTGCATGGGGATTGGAAATTGGAAAGCCCAGATGACGCGTTGAAGCTTATTGAAGAGCGGCTAAGGGCGACGAGCCTACCTCCGCTCAGTAGACCGCCCGTGCCTCCCGACGCAGACCCAACTGAGGAGCTGGTTCTATGGGGAATTCGGAAGTATGCGTACGGATTGATTGCGCACTATCGGACGATTTTAGGCGGGGTTCTGCTGTTGTCTGAGGCGGGTAACGGAGCGGCAGTCCTCGTATTGGCTCGGCATCTTTACGAGTGGACTATGCAGGCTAGCTACGCTTATCAGCAGTTTGAGCAGCAACTTCGTTCTGGCGATTTGAAGTCCGCGTGGGACTTGTCTTCGCGCATAAGCGAGGGAAACTCATGGATCAAAGAGCACGGCGCAAAGTATGTGCCCGAGTTCCCTTACGAAGACACTGAGGATTCAATCCGCATAAGGCATTTAGCAAAAGCTTATAAGGAATATCGCCGAAAGGAATACGGGGCTGAAGATGTGGACAGTGACTATAGCTATTTGAGCGAGCATTCGCACCCGAACGGAGCTTGCCTGATGATGTACGTAGACATTCGCCCACCCGAATTGCGGTTTATTCAACAGCGTTATCGCGGGATTCCCGGAATTCTCGCAGCCACCGCAATAGAGTGGACAGTGATTATGCTGAAGATTCTTGGGGTCGCTAAGGATATGGTTGTTGGGCAACAGATGGGAGGACTCGTTAGGGCGCTTGCTGCCACAGCAAAGCCGAAAGGTTGAGAGTGCCCGACGGTCTGAGCGACCAGCGCGCCGGCGGTCGCGGTGCCGTCGTCCTGTTGGAAGCGATGTTATCGAGATTCGTTCAGGCTCGGGAGGGGATTGGGTGGGGCATCGGTCGAGTGGAAGCGGTTGTGGATCTGCTCGGCGGTTTTTGGGGGGACGACGGCGGCGAGTGAATCGAGATTGGCGGCGGCGATGCTGCGCAGGCTGCCGAAGTGCTCGAGGAGACGCTGGCGGGTGCGGGCGCCGACGCCGGGGATGGCGAGGAGTTCGGAGTCGCGGTCGCGCATCTCGCGGCGCTTGCGATGGTAGGTGATGGCGAAGCGGTGCGACTCGTCGCGAATGCGCTGGATGAGATGGAGGACCGGGGAGCGGCGGTCGAGGACGACGGGCTCGTCCTCCTGGCCGTAGAGGTAGATGACTTCCTCTCTCTTTGCTATGGAGGCGAGGGGTTGGGTGGTGAGGCCGAGGGATTCGAGGGCTTCGGCGGCGGCGTGGAGCTGGCCGATTCCGCCGTCGATGAGGATTAAGGAGGGGAGGGGGCGGCGGTTGGAGCCGCGTTGCTCGGGGGCTAAAGCCCCTCTTTTATTGGTGAGGTTGATGGCACGGCTGAAGCCGTGCCCCTTCAAAGCAGCTTCCCCCCTCTTCAAAGATTCTTCCGCTTTCAAAACGGATTCTTTGGGGAGCGGATGGGCGGACTGTTCCGCAGGGGCTAAAGCCTCCTTTTTATATGGCCGGTTCGGCACGACTGAAGTCGTGCCCTGATACAAAGGCGGCTGGTCGGGGTTCTTCATTCCCACATCTGGCAAAACCGGCCAGATATGGGGCACCCGTTGCGTTGTGGGCTGATCCGAAGGCGGCTGATTCGGTGCGTCGGCTTCAGAGTCGGGGACGAGAGCGCGGTAGCGGCGGGTGATGACTTCGCGCATGGAGGCGTAGTCGTCGACGCCTTCGACGGATTTGATTTTGAATTTGCGGTAGGCGCTCTTCTTCATCTCGCCGTCTTCCCAGACGACCATGGAGGCGACGGTTTCCGCACCCTGGATGTGGGAGATGTCGAAGCACTCGATGGTGCGGGGCAGGTCTTCAAGCGTGAGCGCGTCCTGGAGGGCTTCCTGAATGGCTTTGCGGCTGGGGGCGAGGACGCGGAAGCGCTGGTCGTAACTTTGCTTGGCGTTTTGAGCGGCGAGGTCGACGAGGGAACGCTTTTCGCCGCGCTGGGGGACGGCGATTTCGACGCGGTGGTGGGTGTGGTCGGCTAGGAGGGTGGCGAGGGTATTCTTGTCAGAAAAATCTACAGGGAGGTAGATGGTGCGGGGGACGTAGGGCTGGTCGATGTAGAGCTGTTTGAGGAGGGCGGAGAAGAAGGCGCCGGGGTCCCACCCCATCGCGCCAACAGCGGGCGCGCTGGGGACCCCGGGGTCGAAGGCCTCAGGGGCTAAAGCCCCTCCATTATTGGTAAGGGGTATGGCACGGCTGAAGCCGTGCCCCTTCAAAGCGGATTCATCCTCCTTGAAAACGGACTCTTCGGGGCGCGGTCCGACATGACCTTCAGCTTCGGGGAGGTCAATGATGAGGTCGGGGAGATCTTCCCAGAAGAATTCGCGGCGGTCGACGATTTTGCCGCCGCGGAGGTGGAAGAGGTTGACGGCGATCATGCCGTTTTCGCAGTGGTAGCCGAAGACGTCGGCATCGTCGTCTTCGACGGAGGCGATGCGCTGTTTTTCGGAAAGCTGGTCGATGGTGACGAGGAGGTCGCGATACTTTGCGGCTAATTCATATTGCTGGTTGGCAGCGGCGGCGGCCATGCGTTGCTGCAGGGATTTGTTGAGGTCGGCGGTGCGGCCTTCGAGGAAAAGCTGCGCGTCGCGGACGGCTTCGGCGTAGGTTTCCTGGGTGGTGAGGTTTTCAACGCAGGGGCCGAGGCAGCGACCGATGTAGTACTGGAGGCAGGGGCGGGCGTGGAAACGGGAGAGATCGACCTTGCAACTGGGAAGAAGAAAGCTGCGATGGATGAGGTCGACGACGCGGTAGGCGAGGTTGCCGGGGAAGTAGGGGCCGTAGTACACGCTGCCGTCGCGGCGGAGACGGCGGGTGACGAAGACTTTGGGCCAGCGATCTCCGAGGGTGAGCTTGACGTAGGGATAGGTTTTGTCGTCGCGCAGCAGGATGTTGAAGCGTGGCTTGCGCTGCTTGATGAGGTTGTTTTCCAGGGCAAGGGCTTCGTGCTCGTTGTCGACGAGGATGTAGTCGACGTCGACGGCGTCGCGCATGAGGGAGCCGGTTTTGGCGTTGGCCTGGGAGGCTTCGAGGAGGTAGGAGCGGACGCGGGAGCGGAGGTTTTTGGCCTTGCCGACGTAGATGACCTCGCCGTCGGCGTTCTTATATAGATACACGCCGGGCCGCGGGGGGAGAGTGCGAATCTTTTCGTGTAGATCCATTGCGGCCGTAATTCCAGTGTAACGGGTGGTGGGGAGGGAGGTTTTGGGGGTTGGGAAGGCCGTTTTATGGGTAAAAAGTACTCAACTGTAGTCACATTTCGGGGCTGAAAAAGCGTTCATTTTGCGAGATAAGCCGCTTGAGAACATAGAGTTACGGCAACTCTTCGGCATTTGGGCCTGCGCGTGCTGTTTTCCCTTTGTAATTGGGACCCATACGCCCCCAACAGCGGTGTGTCTCATCAGAGAGTAAAGAGAAACGGAGTGTCACCCATGACGCGTATTTCCAGAACAGGGTTCGCGGCCGCGCTAGCAGTTGCGGCGCTGTCTTTGGTTTTCACAACCGGTTGCACGACGAAAAATTACGTACGCAGCCAGACCCAGCCGGTGGTGCAGAAGACCAACGAGCTTGACGATGCCACGGCGACGAACAACCGCGCGATCCACGATGTGGATACGCGGTCGCAGGCGGGCATCCAGCAGGCGCAGAATTCGGCCAACCAGGCGTCGCAGAATGCACAGAGCGCGACGCAGGCTGCCGGCACCGCGCAGTCGACGGCCCAGGAGGCCGTGAATCGTGCCGACACGCTGTCGGGCGTGATTGCGAACCTGGACAATTACAAGCAGGTGGGCGACGTATCGGTGACGTTCGGCTTTAACAAGACGGTGCTGACGAAGGCGGACAAGGATCAGCTGGATCAGTTTGGCGGACAGCTGGCCAGCGCAAAGAGCTACATCCTGGAAGTGACGGGGGGAACCGACTCCGTGGGCTCGAAGGAATATAACTATGACCTGAGCGATCGCCGGGCCATGGCGGTGGTGCAGTATCTGGCGGCGAAATACAACGTGCCAGCGCACAAGTTTTATCTGGTGGGCCTGGGCAAAGACGTTGAGGTCGACAGCAACAAGACAGCCGCGGGCCGGGCGAAGAATCGGCACGTGGAGATCCAGCTGCTGAGCAATACGGCGGACAGCGGAGTAGCTCCGACGCAGAGCAGCGCGAGCCCGACGGGCGGAGCGCCTTCAGGGCGGTAACGAATTTCTCGAAGCAGTGTTGGGGCGCGCTTGGGCGCGCCCTTTCTTTTTGCGCGGACTCGTGGGGCCTGCGGGGTGGGTCAGTTCGGGCGGATCATGCCCTGAATGCTGACCTGGCTGGCCAGCGTTGCGCCTGGGCGCAGCTGGACACGAATACTTTCCCCGACACGGATCATGGCGGAGGTTGCCGGCTGATCGTTGAGGCGCCAGGTTGTGCCGTCGTCAACGGCGAAGGTCTGCGACTGGCCGTCTCTGCGCTGAACGGTGATGGAGTTGCCCTGTACTGCGGTTACGATGCCGGCCGTCCAGGTTTTGCCAAAATCTGCGCGTTGATGCTCGAACATTTTGGCGGCGAGCGGGTTCTGGATGGTAATGGCGTGCGCCTGGATGGTGCGAGCCTGCTCGTCGATGTCGCCGTTGACGAGGATTGGATCTCCGCGATGGAGGTCGGTGGCCGCAGCTGACTGACCGGCGCTGGTGAATTGGGTGGAGGGGCCGATCTGAACGGTGAAGGTGACGTTCTCAGGGATCTCCATCACGATTGCAGACGCGTTGATGGAGGTGACGACGCCGGCGAGGCCGTGGCGGGTCATGTTGCCTACGCGCGGACCCGGAGGGTTGGCGTCGCTTTGAGCCGCGGCGCAGACGGCGGAGACGAGAAGAGCGGCAACGGCGATGCTGAGCGGCCGAAGCTTTTGGGGGTTCGTACTTGTGTTCATGGATTTCTATGGTAGCGCCGGAATCGGTGACTAAGCTTGGGGGAGCTGGCGGATGTGGGCAGCGCGGACGTCGTTGGCGGTGTAGAGGCTTAGGAAGGGTGAGCCCTGCTTGTCGGGGAGTCCGGCACGCAGGGCGGCTTCGAGGGCGGCGCGGCCCTGGGCTTCTTCGCGTTCGACGAGGCAGACGGCGGCGATGACCTTCATGCCGGCTTCGCGCGCGGCTTCAATGGCGGTGATGGTGGAAGCACCGGTGGTGCAGACGTCGTCGACGATGAGGACGGGGGCGTTCTGCTCGAGGAAGCCTTCGATGCGGCGGCCGGTGCCGTGCGTTTTTTCGGCTTTGCGGACGAGGAAGCCGTGGATGAGCGGCGCGTCCGGTTGTTGCTGTGCGCGCCATGCGCTGGCGATGGAGACGGCCGAGACGACGGGATCGGCGCCCATGGTGAGTCCGCCGACGGCGGCGGGATGCAGGTTGTGTTCGGCCAGAAGATCGAGGATGGCGAGGCCGGTGAGGTGTCCGCCTTCAGCGTGGAGCGTGGTGGTGCGGCAGTCGATGTAGTAGTCGGACTTTGCGCCGGAGGAGAGGGTGAAGTTGCCGAGGCGGAACGAGGTGCGGGCGAGGAGGTTGAGGAGGGCGGTGCGGGGGTTGGCGGTCGTCGTCGTCATTTCGACTTAGTGTAATGGGGCGGAACGGGCTATTTCTTTTTTGCTGGGGCGGCGGGCTTGATGGCGGCGACAGCGTCGGTGAGGCCTTTGATGGTGACGGAATCGAGAGCGTAGAGCGAGGGGCCGTCTTCGCGTTTTGCTATGCCGCCGTCGGCGATGTTCTGGAGCTGGACGCTTTCGACGCGCTTGCCGCTGTTCGAGGTTACGGTGACTTCGATTTGCGCGGTGGTGAATCCGGTGTCGACGAATTTGGTCGCGGCCAGATCGCGCAGGGCGGTGACGAGATTCTCAACGCTGTCGCTGTCCATCTTTTTGCCGTTGGAGAGCCAGTTGGTTCCCGTGCGGGTGAGGATGAGCGAAGTTGCGCCGGCGTGGTATTCGATTTTTTCCGGATCGGCGTAGCCGAAGTCGAAGAGCTGTTTGTTGCGGAAGTCGTCGAGAGTGCGGGTAAGGTCCTGGTCGAGAGCGCTGGTGGCGGTGGGGTCGATCTTCCAGGTTCCGGGCATCGCGTTGGACTTCGCGTAGTAGCCGTCCTTGTCGTTGCGGACTTCGAGGGTGTCGACGCCGGAGCTGCCGGTGAGTTTCGCCGTTGCGACGGGTGTGGCTTTCGGCCAGGCTCTGGCGGCGGTGTCCGCGTTCGCCGATGGATCCCACTTGGCGCCGGTGAGCTGCTGGAGGAGGTCGTCAACCTGGAAATTGTCCGTGCGGTACGAGGCGGGCTTCTCAATTTGCCAGCCGTTCTGCACGCGCGCGAAGCCGATGGTCTGGTCTTTGCGGGTGAGGTCGATGCTGCTGACGGAGGCTGCGTCGAGGGGGAGCAGGCGCTTGTCGCGCAGGTCGGTGAGGCTTTTGTTGAGACTGGTGGTGAGGTAGGACGCGACGGTGAAGAGGCGCGGGTCGCCGGCGAGGGCGGCGTAAGCGGCGTCGCCGGTGGGGGTTTGATCGCCGAGGAGCAGATGGCTGGTCTTGTTGTCTTTGGTGGTGATGTCGAGCTCAAGGGTTGGGTCGGTGAGGCCGTACTGAGACAGGTCCGTCGCCTTGTCTTCAACGACGCGCTGGGAGGTGAGAGGCGCGAGCGAGGAAAGCATGCCAGAGACGGTGGCGCTGTCAGCGGGGAAGGCACTGGGGGCGATGATCTGCCAGTTGGCTGCGCCGGAGCGAACGAGGGTGACGGGCGGCGCGCCGCGCTGCTTCACAGTAAAGGAGGTGACGGCAGCGGGATGGACGATGAGAATGGCCGGGCTCGCGGGGGTGGTGGTCGAGGCGGTGTCCTCGGTCTTGCGGTGCTGGGACCAGTAGAGTACGCCGGCGAGAATGAGGAGAACGACAACAGCAACGAGGAGACCGCGAAATTTCATAACAATTCTTCAGGGTTCGACGGGTGAGTTATCTTCGCTTCCACCAGACCAGGATGCCCCCCAAGATGACGATGAGTGGAAGCACGAACTGGCTGACGATGCGCACCATGGCGAGTTGGCCGGTGGTCATGGTGATGCGGCGGTCTTCGGGCGCTTTGGGTCGGATGGAGATGAGGTCTTCGTCGGAACAGAGCCAGTTGACGGTGTTGGCGGCGAGGTCCTTGTTGCCGTTGAAGCTGAGGAAGGCGTTCGAGGCCCAGGCGGAACTACCGATCACAACAAAGCGGCCCTCCGAGCTGGGTTTTCCGGTGCTGTAGCTGCCGGCCACAGCAAGGGTGAGCGGACCTTGTTTATTGTTGGGGTCCTTCACATTGATTTTGGGAGAGCTGAGGTTAGTGGTGGCGAAGCTCGACGCGGAGGTATCGAACAGCTTCTCGACGGTGGTCTTGTCGGCATTCTTAAAAGTGAGGGAGCGCGCGAGCGGGAAGCCGGTGAAGGTGCTCTTCATGTCGGCGACGATGGGCTGCGTGCCGTAACTGTTGACGAGGGCGACCTGGCCGCCGAAGCCGTAGAGCTGTCCGATGGGGTTGAGGTCGAGGACGAGATCTTTGTCGACGGTGACGCCCCAGGTGGCAAGGAGAGAAGTGAGCGCATCGTTGTCGGCGATGCCGTTGGGACCCATGCTGAGCGGCGGATCGAGCATGACGAGAGCGCGGCCGCCGTTTTCAACGTAGGTCTTAATGGCGTCGACTTCGGGCTGCTCGTAGTTGCCGGTGGGGCCGGCGATGACGATGGAGGTGCATTCGGCGGGGACTTCAGCTTTCTGGATCAGGTTGATGGATTGCGTTTGGTAGCTGTCTTTCGCCAGAAGGTCTTTGAAGCGAGAGGCGCCGTCGCGGCTGGTGTCGTCAATCGCATGCTCGCCCGAGCCAGTGAGGAAGCAGACAGTGCGGGTATTCCCCTTGATGTCGCGGATGAAGGCGCCGGTGATGCCTTCTTCGGTGATGTCAGTAGCGGTTTCGGTGTGGTCGCCAATCTGGACGGTGGCGGCGGGAACGCTGCGAATGCCGGCCGCGCGCGCGAGCATCGGCTCTTTCTCGGGGTCGACGTATTTGACGTGGACCTTTGACGGCGAGATGGCAGTGTATTCGTCGAGGATGTCCTTGCCCTCGGCAAAGCGCGTGCTCACGTTAAAGTAAGTGATGGTCGCTGGCGACTTAAGGCCGTCGACGATCTTTTTTGTCTCCTGCGAGAGGCTGTAGCGCTTGTTGGCGGTGGCATCCCACGACTTGGAGTAACGGTTGGCGAGGTAGTTGGCGACGACGACGGCGGCGAGGACGACCAGGATGTAAGTGGTCGCGTAAGCCGCGTACTTCGTCTGTCTCGCCTTCAGCCACTGGCTTGCCATTCCGAGTTACGACCTCCAGCGAAGAGATTCCATCGAGCGGGCGGTAAAGAAAAGTCCAACAAAAATGACGCTGAGATAATAAACCGCGTCTTTGGACGAGAGCACGCCACGATCGAAGGTATCAAAGTGAGTTATGACGGACATATAGGACATGACCTGGGCCCAGGTCGACGAGTCATAACTGCTGACCCAGGAGAAGACCCATAGCAAGAGGCAGGCGCCGAAAGTGAGCGCGCCGGCGATGATCTGATTTTTGGTCAGGGTGGAAATAAAGGTGCCGATGGCCAGCAGCGCCGCTCCCTGGAGGAAGACGCCGAGCAGGGTGATGAGCATTGGCTTCCAGTCAGGATTGCCGAAACGGAAGAGGAAGACGAAGCTGATGCTGGCGTAGAGGATGATCCAGCAGTAGAGCAGCGTGGCGGCGAACCACTTGGCGAGAATGATCTCGATGTCGCGGACGGGGGAAGTGGCGAGCAACTCGATGGTGCCGTTGCGCTTTTCTTCGGCGAAGAGCCGCATGCTGATGAGGGGGACGACGAACAATCCGAGGAAGCTGCTGGTGCCAAGCAAGGGGCGAATGACCTGCTCGTTGATATTCATGGGCTGCGTCTGACCCATCATTTCCATTTCCATGCCCTGCTTGATGAACTCAGCGAGGAAATTCCAGAAGATGAAGCCGAAGATGACGCTGTACATGGTGAGCAGCAGCCATGCAATGGGCGAGGTGAAGTAGCTGGAGAGTTCGCGGCGGCAGATGATCCAGATATTTCTCATGCTGTGGCCTCGGGAGCAGGGGCATCGCTGGATGCGGGTGGCGGTTCGGCTGTTGCCGTGGCGTCGCTGCCGGTGAGCTGGAGGAAGATTTCTTCGAGGCTCATGGCGGAGGGGCGGAGCTCGTTGAGGTCCCAGCCGGCTTCGACGATGGCGCGGGCGAGATCGCCGCGGACCAGCGTGCCTTTGTCGCTCTCGACTTCGAAGACGGAACCGCCGCCGCGCTCTTCTTTGAGCTGGACGCGACTGACGCCTGCGATTTTTTCAATACGCTGCTGGGCGGTGGGAGCGGCGAGGCTACCAGTGCGGGCGGCAATCTCGATCAGGACGGATTCGGCTCCGCGCGCGCGGGCCTGCAGGTTCTGGACGGAGTCCGTAGCAACGAGCTTACCCTTATTAATGATGATGACGCGTTCGCAGGTCTGCTCGACTTCGGGCAGGATGTGGGTGCTGAGGATGATGGTGTGGTCGCCGGCGAGCGACTTGATGAGGTCGCGGGTTTCGTTGATCTGCTTGGGATCGAGTCCGGCGGTGGGCTCATCGAGGATGAGCACGTCGGGGTTGTGGATGATGGCCTGGGCGAGGCCGACGCGCTGGCGGTAGCCCTTGGAGAGCTTGCCAAGCAGCTTCATTTTGACGTCGGCGATGGCGCAGCGGTCGCAGACGTAGGCGACGCGCTTTTCGAGGTCCGCGCCGGAGAGGCCTTTGAGGCGGCCGACGAAGCGCAGGTACTCGATGATCTCCATTTCAAGGTAGAGGGGCGGCGCTTCGGGGAGATAGCCGATGCGGCGGCGGACTTCGATGGACTGGTCGAAGACGTCGAAGCCGGCGACGGTGGCTTTGCCCGCTGTGGGCGGGAAGAAGCACGTCAGCATGCGCATGGTGGTGGTTTTGCCGGCGCCGTTGGGGCCGAGGAATCCGACGATGTCGCCCTTATTGACGGAAAAGGAAATGTGGTCGACGGCGGTGGTGCGGGCGTATCTCTTGGTCAGGTCTGTGACTGTAATCATGTCTGACTAATGATGGGACTTCGATGGAGCGGAAGTTGTTAGCGCTTCGGGTTGGGGCCTGGTGCGCGCGTGCGCGTGTGCAACGACATTAGGACCAAGGATCATGCTAAAGCATTGCGGGTTGGTTGTGTCAACGCGGGGGCAGGGGTTCGAAAAAAGATTTGAAAGGGAGACGCGGCTAAAGCCGGGCGATCAGCAGGACATTTCGCGGGCAGGGAAAGTTGCGGGTTGGAGAGGTGCTGGAGGGACAGGCTTGAGAATGCCCTTCCCAAAATGGCACAGTCAAGATGTCTTTGGTGCTGAGGCGGAGAATCATTTCATTGACGATTGGGAAGATGGGGCTCTAGCTTCTTGCTGTGGGGTGAACCTGGCGGGGTTGATCGGGGGTCGGGTTGCATTTGCATTTCCCAAAACGGCACAGGGAGATGCCTTCAGTGCTGGGCCGGAGAATCATTTCATTGACAATTGCTAAGACGAAGGCTCTAGCTTCTTGCTGTGGGGTGAACCTGGCCGATTTTATTGGGAGTGGGGGTTGGTTCGCCGGGGTTGCTTTGCGGAGTTTGGCGCAGGGTGGGGAAGGCGGTCGCGCGTGCGCGGCTCCGGTCGATGTAGCCGGTGCGGGGGTGCGATTCCCAGAAAGCGGGCTCTTCGGCTTCGGCGGCAAATTGGACGGGCAGGTTGAGACTGTGCTTCCCAAAACGGTCCAGGGACGTGCCTTTGGTGCTGGAGCAGGGAATCATTTTGTTGACGATGGCGAGGATGAGGGTATCTGCTGCTTGCTGTGGGGTGAACCTGGCCGATTTTATTGGGGAGTGGGGGTTGGTTCGCCGGGGTTGCTTTGCGGTGCTCGACGGAGGTTGGGGAAGGAAGTCGCGCGTGCGTGGCTCCAGTCGATGTAGTCGGTGCTGTTGTGCGATTCCCAGAAGGCGCGGTCTTCGGCCTCAGTTGCAAATTTGGGAATTGGCTTGAGTTCTCTCGGCATTCATCTGCTCCGCACGTTATTCCCCGTCTCTCCCTATCCTAAGCAAGAATGCAGGGGGCGGGAGGTCACGACGGAGTTGTCGCCGCCGGCGCTGTGGGAGCAGGCGGAAAAACGGTTATACGGCCATCGGACAGGATCACCCACCCCGCATCGAGATGTACATCCCAGGTTTCAAATTGAACTGTGTCTGAAAATGTCTGAACCACGTAATCGTTCTCAAAGCACAGGTTAGTATCCCAGCAGTTCGAGAGCGAGGCCGAAGCGACCTTGAGGCCAATTATCCCCGCATATGCATCACTCGAAATCTGACCGCCAATGTCCCCACGGCCAAGTAGCGGGGAATCGTCATGTATTACTCGCCACGAGCACTGCGTTCTGAACCGCGAGCCGTCGTGAAAAAGCAGCTCCAGGTGGAATTCGTCGCATTCTATCGATGCGAGCGCCTTTCCGATAAATTCACGAAGAAACCCTTCCGCCCTCTCGAAATCAGCGTTTTGGTTTGGCATACGAAGCTGCCTCCTCGCTACTCTCCCGTATCGATCTGGGCGCGCTGGAGTTTGTCGGAGTAGTCGACGTAGACCGATTTCCAGGTGGTATAGAAATCGATGGCGCCGATGCCGCCTTCGCGATGGCCGTTGCCGGTTTGCTTGACGCCGCCGAAGGGGAGATGGACTTCGGCGCCGATCGTCGGCGCGTTGATGTAGGTGATGCCGGCTTCGAGGTCGCGCATGGCGCGGAAGGCGCGGTTGACGTCGCGGGTGTAGAGCGAGGTGGAGAGGCCGTACTGGATGCCGTTGGAGATGGCGATGGCTTCGTCGAAGCTCGTGCACTCGAGGACGCTGACCACGGGGCCGAAGACTTCTTCCTGGGCGATGCGCATGCCGGGTTTGACTTTGGCGAAGATGGTGGGAGGGAAGAAGTGTCCCTTGGCGAACGCGCCTTTGGTGAGGGGCCTGCCGCCGGTCATCAGCTTGGCGCCTTCCTTCTTTGCGATTTCGCAGTAGCGGATCGAGGTTTCGATCTGCTGGCGATTGACCTGCGGGCCCATCTGTACGGATTCATCGAGACCGTCACCGACTTTGAGCTCCTCGGCACGGTCGACCAGACCGTTGATGAACTCCTTTGCAACGGCGCGGTGGACGATGATGCGGCTGGTGGCGGTGCAGCGCTGGCCGGTGGTGCCGAAGGCTCCCCAGAGCGCGCCGTCGAGGGCGAGGTCGAGGTTGGCGTCTTCGAGGACGATCATGGCGTTCTTGCCGCCCATCTCGAGGGAGCAGGGTTTGAAGAGGCCCGCGGCGGCCTGGCCGACGGTGCGGCCGACTTCGGACGAGCCGGTGAAGGAGATGGCCTGGACCTGGGGGTGCTCGACGATGCGGGTAGCCGACGTGGGAGCCGGATCCGGTGACGAGGTTGACGACGCCCGCAGGAACGCCGGCATCGACAAGGGCCTGGACGAGGTTCAGCGTGGAGAGCGGGGTGTCGTTGGCGGGCTTGATGACGCAGGTATTGCCGCAAACCAGCGCGGGCAGGAGCTTCCAGGAGGGGATGGCCATGGGGAAGTTCCAGGGGGCGATCATGCCGCAGACGCCGACGGGCAGGCGGACGGCCATGGCGAATTTGTTGCGCAGCTCGGAGGGGGTGGTGACGCCGAAGAGGCGGCGGCCTTCGCCGGCCATGTAGAAGGCGGTGTCGATGGCTTCCTGAACGTCGCCACGGGTTTCGGCGAGCACTTTGCCCATCTCGCGCGTCATGTCCCGGGCGTATTGCTCCTTGCGATCGACGAGAATCTGACCGGCGCGGTAGAGGATTTCGGCGCGTTTGGGGGCGGGAGTCAGCCGCCAGGTTTTGAAGGCCTCAGTGGCGGCGGCAACGGCAGCGTCGACGTCCTCGGCGGCGGAGGCCTGGAACTCGCCAACGACGTCGTCGTGGCGGGCGGGATTGATATTGAGGAAGGTTTTGCGGGAGCGGGAGGGGACCCACTGGCCGCCGATGAGGTTCTGGTAGGTTTTGTGCGCCACGCGCGTTGATCTCCTGAAGACGAATCCTCAGGATACGACGGAAGTGGTGGGTTGAACACAAAGGTGCCATTGACGGGAATAAACCCGGCTGCGAAAGTGCCGGAAGGATCGCAAAGCCTTACAATAAAGAAGACTTCTCTCAGGAAAAACTACCCCCTCGATGTCATCGAATGGATATCAAGCCTCGTTTAGCACGATCGCACAGTCTGCGGTCTCTCTTCAGTGTCTTCTCCAACGATTTGGCCATTGACCTGGGCACCGCCAACACGCTTGTTTTTGCGGCGAACAAGGGCATAGTGGTCAACGAGCCGTCGATTGTAGCCATCAATAAGAACACCGGTGAAGTGGAAGCGGTGGGCAAAGAGGCCAAAGAGATGCTGGGCAGGACGCCCGGCAACATCGTGGCCATCAAGCCGATGAAGGATGGCGTGATCGCCGACTTCAAAGTCACCGAGAAGATGCTGAATTACTTCATCCAGAAGGCGCACAACCGGAAGATGCTGGTGCATCCACGGATCGTAATCGGCGTGCCTTCGGAGATTACGCAGGTGGAGAAGCGCGCGGTCGAGGACTCGGCGTATCGCGCGAAGGCGAGCGAAGTTTACCTGGTCGAGCAGGCGATGGTGGCGGCGATCGGCGCGGGACTGCCGATTACGGAGCCGAGCGGCAACATGGTGGTGGATATTGGCGGCGGGACCACGGACATCGCGGTGATTTCGCTGTCGGGCATCGTCTATTCGCGGTCGGTACGCATGGCCGGGAACCAGATGGACGAAGCCATCATGAATTACCTGAAGCGGAAATATAACCTTTTGATCGGCGAGCGGACGGCGGAGCAAATCAAGATCGATCTGGGATCGGCGTTTCCGCTGGACAAGCCGTTGACGATGGAGATCAAGGGGCGCAACCTGATCGAGGGCGTGCCCAAGACCATCACGGTGGATGACGGAGAAATCCGCGAAGCGCTGGGCGAGTGCATCGCCACCATTCTGAATGCGATCCGCGTAGCGCTGGAACGCACGCCGCCGGAGCTGAGCGCGGATATCAGCGACCGCGGCATCGTGCTGACCGGGGGCGGAGCGCTGATCAAGAACCTGGACAAGCGGATTCGCGAGGAAACCGGGCTGCCGGTTTCGATTGCAGATGATCCGCTGGCCAGTGTGGTGCTGGGCACGGGCAAGATGCTCAGCGATTTCCGCCTGCTGAAGAAGATCAGGATCGACGGTTGACGGCCGGCGCGGCGGCAACATAAGCAAGGCTCCCAGGCCCAAAGTTCATGGAATCGTTTTTCAGCCGATACCGCAACGCGCTGGTGCTGATTGCCGTGCTCCTGGCGCAGGTGATCGGCCTGGCGGTGCAGGTGCGCCGGCCCGATCCCGGGGAGGCGGACAAAGGCGGGGTGCGCCTGATTCGTTCCTGGGTGGTGGGCCTGGTCACGCCGCCGGAGCGGCTGCTGCACGGCACGGGCAAAGGGATCCGCGGCCTGTGGTCGAATTACGTCGACCTGATCCACGTCCGGCAGCAAAACAAGGACCTCAAGGCAGAACTGGACCGGGAGCGCCTCGAAGAGGATTCGATGGCCGAGGACGCGCGCCAGGGACAACGGCTGCAGGTGCTGCTGGGATTCAAAGAGAAATACGTTTACAAAACGGTGGCCGCGCAGGTGATTGGGACCTCGGGCACAGAGCAGTCGCAGGTCCTGCTGATCGATAAGGGGTCGAAGGACGGCATTAAGCCGGACATGCCGGTGATCACCCCGGATGGAATTGTGGGCAAGACCAGGGACGTGTTCCGGCACACCAGCCAGGTGCTGGAGATTTCCGATTCGACCAGCGGCGCGGGGGTGATCCTCGAAAAGACGCGGATTCGCGGGGTGCTGCGGGGCGATACCTGGGGACAGCCGGAGATCGTCAACGTGTCGCCGGACGAACGGATTCAGCGGGGCGAGGCGGTGCTGACCAGCGGCGGAGACGCGATTTATCCCCGCGGGCTCGCGGTGGGTACGGTAGACCGAGTGCGGCCCGATCCTGAGGGAACGCTGGTGAACGTGCTGATCAAGCCGGCGGCGAACCTTTCGCGTTTGGAAGAGGTGCTGGTAATCACCAACACGGGCGAGGAAATGCCGTCGGAGATGCAGCAAGATCTGACGGAGGCCGAGCAGGCCGAGCAGAAAGCTTCGGATGTGCTGGCGGAGCGGCTGCCTTCGCGGGTGGATCCGAACGCGCCGGCGGATCAGCAACAGCAAACCGAGGATGATTCCGCGGAGGAAGGCGCGGCACGGCCGGTGAAGCCGCCGGCGGCGCTGCATCCGGATCACTACACGCCCTCGGACACGCCACCGGCGGCGGATCTGGTTCCGGGGCAGAAGATTACGGACGGCGAGGCGACCAGCGGCAGCCCAGCCAGCGCGGAAGAGCCACCGAAGGCGGAAGCGAAACCTGCGGTTCCGGGATCGACGGCCAAGCCTGGGAACGGTAAGTCTGCGACCAAGCCGGCGAGTAATGCAACCGCGAAAGCCAAGCCGAAGACGGCTACGCCTGCTGCGCCGGTAAATGGGACGGCGCCCGGGGGTCAACCAACCGGGAGTCAGCCGCCCGCGACGAATCCTGCTCCGGCGACGCCGAGCCAAAGCACGCCGCAATCGCCGCAGGGAGGCGCCTGAGCATGGCTCTGATGGCGTCCTCGCGGCGCGAGGCAGGAACGAAGTCGTTCCCACTGGTGATTTATGTTGTGGTTCCGCTGCTCGCTTTGGGCCTGCAGTCGCTGCTTTCGCTGCACTTCAGCCGATTCGACCTGGTCGATCTGCCGCTGCTGGTGACCATCTACTACGCGATCACGCAGCGGGAGCCGGTGAGCGGCACGCTGGTGGGGGCGCTGATCGGGATTGCCCAGGATGCGCTGACGCATCACGCGCTCGGCATTTTCGGGATTTCAAAGGCGGTAGTGGGCTACATGGCGGCGTCGCTGGGCGTACGCGTGGATACGGATAATCACGGTACGCGGCTGCTGCTGACGTTTGGCTTTACGCTGGCGCAGACCGTGATCTTGTGGCTGCTGCAGCGCCACATGCTGGGCCAGCCGGTGGCGTGGCACGGATTCCACGAGCTGCTGCGGGCGGCAGTGAACGCGGTGCTGGCGGTGGTATTGTTTGCGCTGCTGGACCTGACCCGGCGGACGGAATATTGAGGAGTGGACGTGGAGCCAAACGTACCCGAACCCGACACAAAAGGGGCATGGAAAAGCGCAAGGCTGCATCCGGATGCGGGTTACAATCGTCCTAAGGAGTACGGCGCCTCGCCGGACAGGGGAATGCCGTTGTATGGGTTCAGCCAGGGTCCCCGGTCTCCTGGCGGGCAGTCCGGAACAGGAATCTCCTACTCCATGAAGAATTATTCGCGCCCCGTCCAGCTGCTGCTGTGTAGTGCCGCCCTTCTCGCGCTGACCGTTTCGGCGCAAAGCCAGACTCCAGGGTCAACGACGCCGGCAGGATCGAAGCCGGCCGCGCCTGCCGCCAAAGCGACGCAGGGGCCAGCCAGCGCCGCGGGGGCTGCCGATACGTCGAGCGCGTATTTCCACTACATGGTGGCGCACGAATACGAGGAGATGGCGACGACGCTGGGACGGAGCGAGTACGCGAACCGGGCGATCGAAGAGTACAAAATGGCGCTGAACGCCGATCCGAGCTCGAAATATCTGAACAGCCATCTGGCGGAGCTGTACTTCAGGACGGGACGGATTCGGGAGGCGGTGGTGGCGGCGCAGGATCGGATCAAGCAGGATCCGAACGATCTGGACGCGCACCGGCTGCTGGCGGATGTGTATCTGCGCTCGCTGGGCGACAACCAGCAGCAGGAAGTATCGGCGCAGATGCTGAAGCTGGCGATTGGGGAATTCCAGAAGATTGTGCAGCTGGCGCCGAACAATCCGGAAGACCATCTGATGCTGGCGCGGCTGTACGCTGCGGATCATCAATCGGCGCAGGCGGAAGAGCAGTTGTCGGCGGCGCGCAAGATCGATCCGGGCTCAGAAGAGACGGCACTGATCGCGAGCCAGTTCTACACCGACCTGGGTGACGCGAAGCGGGCGACGGATGTTTTGCATGCGCTGCCGGACGACGACCAGACCTCCCGCACCGAGACGCAGCTGGGCAAGATCTACGACCAGCAGAAAGACACGAAGGACGCGATCGCGGCGTACCGGAAAGCGCTCGATCTGGAGCCGGATGACCTGGATGTGGAGCGGAAGCTGGCGGGCGATCTGCAGGCGGATAACCAGACGGACCAGGCGCTGCAGGCGTGGAAGGACATCGCCGCGGGCGATCCGACCGACGCCGAGGCGGAGCTGCAGATTGCGGAGATCGATGAGCACAACGGGAAGTTCGACGACGCACTGGCCGCGGTAAAGAAGGCGCACGAACTGGTGTCGGATTCCCCGGACGTGCAGTTTCACGAAGCCATGATCGACGATGCTCTGGGACGGCTGGACGACGCCGCGAAGGGATACGAGCAGCTGGCGGCGTCGATGGAGCACCCCAGCGGGCAGTACTCCGACGACGAAAAGGGCAATTACGTGACGATTCTCGTGCACCTGGCCGAGGTTTACCGGGAGCAGAGCCGTCCGGAGCAGGCGATTGCGACCTACGAGAAGATGGTGGCGCTGGGCGGCGATTTGCCGGCTCAGGCCTACGACCAGGAAGTGGAAACCTGGCGCGAGGCACACGATTACGACAAGGCTGTTGCGGTGGCGAAGACGGCCGTGGACAAGCTGCCGAAAAACGTGGGCGCGAAGCTGACTCTGGCGCGGCAACTGGCCGACACCGGCCACGCGGACGAAGGGCTGACCATGGCGAAAGGCCTGCTCGCGAGCGATCCGAAGAATATGGAGATTTACTTCCAGCTGGCGCAGATCTATACCGATCTGCGGAAGTGGAAGGATGCCTCCGACGTGCTGGATGATGCTGGGAAGGTGTCCCAGAAAAAAGACGACCAGACCATGGTGCTGTTCGATCGGGCGATGATGGCAGACCGGGCCAGGCACTACGACGAGGCGGAAGCGGACTTCCGCAAGGTGCTGGCGGTGGATCCGGACAATGCGCTGACGCTGAACAATTTTGGATTCATGCTGGCGGACCGGGGCGTGAAGCTGGATGAGGCGCTGACCATGATCCGCAAGGCCGTGCAGCTGGAGCCGACCAACTACGCGTACCTGGATTCACTGGGCTGGGCGTATTTCCGGATGGGACAGTACACGCAGGCGGAGGATAATCTGACGCGCGCCATTTCGCGGGGCGCGAACGATCCGACGGTGCACGATCATCTGGGCGACGTCTACGAGAAGACGGGGCGGCTGAAGCTGGCAGCGGCGCAGTGGGAGCTTTCGCTCAACGAGTACGCGCACACGGTGGAAGCCGACATGGACCAGGGCGACGTAGGCAAGGTGCAGAAGAAGCTGGACAGCGCGCGGGTACGGCTGGCCCGGGAATCGGGGAGCCCGCAGACGGGTGGCAAGCCGGAGTAGCTGAGAGACTCAGCGGTAGGCTTCGCGGCGGTGCATGACAGACAACACTTCCACCGCTTCGTCAGATGTGAAGCGAAAGAAAAGTCGATAGTCCCCACAGCGTAACCGAAAACCGGACTGCGGCGGTTTGAGCTTCTTCACGTCGCCATGACGGGTGCCGAGATAGCGGTCCGTGCAATGAAGGATATCGAGCGCGGTTTCTCGGTCAATCCTTCTCAGGTTGGCACGAGCTTCTTCAGACCATGCGACGGAGAGCTTCTCGGGCATAGATCAAACTTAGCGCGTCTGAACCCGTCGTTCCAGGGCAAGGCGGAAGGATACGGTTAGAGCGTCGGTTGACTCCCAGTGGCGTTACGCGCCGAATTCCCGCAAGATCTCCTCGTGGGAAATTCGCTTTCCCTGATCGAGGGAGGCGCGACCGCGGTCAAGAGATGCAACGGCCTCAGGAGTCAGATCTTCTTCTTCAACCGGAGCTTTTGCGAGAGATTCGGATAACGGCTCGACCATGACTTCGAGCAGATTCCGGACCGCCACGATTTTCTCGTCCGGGAGCACGTCAAGGAGGAGATGCGCCTCCTGCCGTTTTTGCGCGATGTTGGGTTCCATGATCCTTTCCCTGAGGCGGTGTGACCCGCCTTTTTCAAGTCTCCGCCAACCGTCGGGCAGTGTCAAAGCACACTACACAAGTTCCGTGCGAGGATCGATTGCCTTGCGGGCCAGTCAGGGTTTGTGCGCGGCGGCGTCAAAGGCGGCGCGGCCCATCTGTTCCCAATCCTCAGAACTGAGGCCAAACTCCTTCAGGATCGCCTCATGCAGCATGCTGTCCCCGTCCGCGCGTGGGGCTGGATCGACGGCCGGCTCGCGGGGAGTTTCTTCAGCGATCGGCTCACGGTCCTGCTGCGCGTGAGCCATGGCGAGCGCGAGAGGGTCGACGATGGTTTCGAGCAGATCGCGCACTGCCGGAATCCTGTCATCCGGCACAGCGTCGAGCAGCATGTGAGCTTGTTGCCGTTGTTGTGCGGCGTCTGGTTCCATTGATTCTTCCCCTCGCGCGGAGAACGCTTCCCAGAGTCTCCGCCATCGGGACCCTCGTGTCAAAGCAAACTACACTGTTTTTATGCCAGGACTGACGGCGTTGCCGGCGGGGTGCGCGGTTCCGGAGTATGGGCCGCTCGCCGAGCGCCGGTTCCCCGAGCCTGACCATCCTTACCGGTCTCCTTTTCAGCGCGATTGCGGTCGCATCATTCATGCGCGCGCTTTTCGCCGGCTGGCGGGGAAGACGCAGGTGTTCACGCAGCCCGGGTCCGATCATTTCCGCAGCCGCCTGACCCACACCATGGAAGTGACGCAGATCGCGCGCACCATCGCGCGGGCGCTGGGCCTGAACGAGGATCTGACCGAGGCGCTGGCGCTGTCGCATGACATCGGGCATCCCCCCTTCGGGCATGCCGGGGAACGAGCCCTCGATGAGGCGCTCCAGTCGCAGGGGCTGCGCTTCGATCACAATCTGCACGCGCTGCGCATCGTGGAGCATTTCGAAAACCGGCATCTGGAGTTTCGCGGGCTCAACCTCACGCTCGCGGTGCGGGAAGGCATCGTGAAGCACTCGCATGATTATTCCGCGCAGGAGCACCCGGAGCTGGCGGAGTATTTTCTGGACCAGCGGCCGCCGCTGGAGGCGCAGCTGATCGATCTGGCCGACGAAATTGCCTACCTGACCGCGGATCTGGACGACGGGATGGAAGCGGGAATTCTGACGTTGCAACAAATCCGGAGTGAAGTTAGTCTGTTCGAGCGCTATTTCGCGCGCATTGCCGAGACGCACCCAGGCGCGCCGGACAAGCTGCTGTTCCAGGAGACACTCAAGTTGATGCTGAATGCTCTGGCCGACGATCTGGTGATGGAGATCAGACGGCGCATCAGGCAGCGCGGCATTCAGGATGTGGAGGGGATTCGCCAGGCGCCAGAACGGCTGACCGCGTTTTCCACAGAAATCGAGCGGCAGAGGCGCGAGGCGAAGGATTTCCTCTACCAGAACCTGTATCTTTCAGAGGACCTGAAGCGCGGACATCGGGAGGCGGAGCACGTGATTGCCGAACTATTTGCCGCGTGGATGGCCGACCCCACGCAACTGCCCCCCAGCCACTTCCACCAGGTGGAGGAAGAGGGCGCGGCCAGGGTGGTTGCCGATTATATTGCAGGAATGACAGATCACTTTATTCTGGAATCGCATCGAAGCATAAGGAAGACGGTGGTTCCGAGCCGGTCGTAACTTCTCCCCAGGAGTGTTGAGCCCAGGAATCCGTTGTAAGTGACCGAGGCTACCGGTTTGCGCGATCACCCCTCCAGGAGGCGAGAGAGGGGCATGACGATGCTGGTTTTGTACTCCTGGGCCCGTTTTTTTGCGGGACTTGTGATCGGTTGCTGGATCGGCGTGATGATCGGGTGCGCCGTTGCGCTTCTCCTCGCGGGGCGGAGGGTGCGAAAGCTGGAAAACCTCAACCTGTTGCTGCGCCTGAAACTGAACGCACGCCGAGAGCCGGAACCAGCGGAACGGAAGGCGAGCGGGCAATCCCTGGCGCTGCCGCGCGCCGGCGGGGCGCGAAAAGCCGATGCGCTGATGGGGCGGATTGCGCGCGTCAACTAGCAGCCGGGGTGCGATAAGCTCACAGAAGTGAGCCGAAAACTTCTTTTATCGTGGAGCAGCGGCAAAGACAGCGCGTGGGCGCTCCATTGCCTGCGGCAGAGCGGCGACTACGAAGTTGCCGGGTTGTTGACCACTCTCAACGCGGCGTTCGACCGGGTTGCAATGCACAGCACGCGACGCGCGCTGCTGGAGGCGCAGGCTCGCGCGGCGGGGTTGCCGCTGCATGCGGTTCCGCTGCCGTGGCCGTGTTCCAACGCGCAGTATGAGGCGGCGATGCGAGCGGCCTGCGACGCCGCGCTTGCCGAGGGCATCGAAGCGATTGCATTTGGCGATCTGTTTCTGGAAGACGTGCGGCGCTACCGCGAGGAGCGGCTGGAAGGAACCGGGCTCAAGCCCGTGTTTCCAGTCTGGGGACTGGACACGCGGCTGCTGGCCGAGGAGATGATCGCGGGTGGTTTGCGCGCGCGCATCGTCTGTGTCGATCCGAAAAAGCTGCCGGCGGAGTTTGCCGGGCGGGAATTCGATGCGAATTTTCTGCGCGATTTGCCCGAGGGCGTGGATCCCTGCGGAGAAAACGGGGAGTTTCACAGCGCGGTCTATGCGGGGCCGATGTTTCGCGAGCCGATTCCCATCGAGAGCGGGGAAGTGGTCGAACGCGATGGGTTTGTGTTTGCCGACGTGCGGCTGGCGGAGCTGGCGCCGGCGTAAGCGGGCACTTTCTTCCCGGACTACAATCCCGGCATGGTCATCCACACATTTGCATTTCGCTGGAAACCTGGCGTTGCGGAGGAGCAGCGGCAGCGCGCGATCGACGCCATCCAGAGCCTGCAGGGGAAGATTCCGGGACTCGAGGAGACGTGGGTGGGCGTCAACTTCTCTCCACGATCGCATGGGTATGAGCTGGGTGGGGTGATGAAATTCGCGGATCGCGCCACCTTCGCGGGCTATGGCGCGCATCCCGCGCATCAGGAGCTGCTGGCGTGGCTGATGCCGCTGATCCTGCCGATCGAAGTGGACTTCGAAGCGTAACCGCGACGCCTGGCGGAAGGGCGCTGCATCGTTTCACGGCTCGGGAAAATCCTATAGCCTGAAAGTTGATGGCTGCAGTGGAGGAAACGGACTTCGTTATTGTGGGCGCGGGGATCGCCGGACTGCGCGCCGCGATCGGTCTGGCTGCGGATGGCGCGCGCGTGCTCCACCCCAGCGAGCAGGCTCGCCGGGGGCCCCGGGTGCTGGTGGTGACGAAGGAAGCGCTCGACGAATCGAACACCTACTATGCACAGGGTGGAATCGCCGTTGCGATGAGCGGCGAGGAAGACGTCGCGCTGCATCTGGACGACACGGTGAACGCCGGCGATGGCCTGGTGAATCGCGAAGCGGCGCGGGTGCTGGTGGAGGAAGGGCCGTTGCGGGTCGAGGAGCTGCTGCGCTGGGGCACGGACTTCGACCGCGAAGGTGGCAAGCTGATGTTGACGCGCGAGGGCGCGCACAGCCGCAATCGCATTCTCCACGCGCACGGGGATGCTACGGGGGCGGAGATTGGGCGGTCGCTGCTGCGGCATGCGCGGGCGGTCCTCAACATCAGGCTGGTGGAATGGACGACGACTACCGACCTGATGATCGAGGACGGAGCGGCGGCTGGGGTTGTGTTGCTTGACCGTGACGGGAAGGTGACGCGGGTGCGGGCGCGCGCTGTGCTGCTGGCGAGCGGCGGCGCGGGGCAGGTCTACAGCGATACGACGAACCCCGCTGTGGCGACCGGCGACGGGATCGCCATGGCGTGGCGCGCCGGAGCCGAAATCGCCGACATGGAGTTCTACCAGTTCCATCCCACGGCACTGAGCTTGCCTGGAGTGCAGCGCTTCTTGCTGTCGGAGGCGTTGCGGGGGGAAGGCGCGTACCTGAGAAATGCTGGTGGCGAGCGGTTTATGGAGCGGTATCACCCACTGCTGGAGCTGGCTCCGCGGGATGTGGTGGCGCGGGCGATCACGCGCGAGGGGATGGGGCCGGTGGGTGAGGCGCTGCCGGTATATCTCGACATGCGGCACGTGACGAAGATCGATCCAGCGACGCGCTTTCCGGGCATTTCGAAATTCCTCGCTGAGCATGGGCTGGCGCTGCGGCGCGATCTGATCCCGGTGCGGCCTGCCGCGCATTATTTGATGGGTGGAGTCAGGACCGACGTGCTTGGACGGACGTCCCTGCCAGGTTTGTACGCGGCGGGCGAAGTGGCCTGCACGGGAGTGCACGGAGCGAACCGGCTGGCGAGCAATTCGCTGCTGGAGGGGTTGGTGTTTGGGGCGCGCGCGGCGGAAGCGATGCGGGGGGAAGCAGGGTACAGGGTACAGGGTGCAGGGTACAGGGGGCAGGTTACAGGTGACGGGTTACAGGTCACAGAGCGACCGAAACAGGTGGCCGTTCAGGAGCCGAGGGACTTCTCGGAACCACTACGCGAACTGCGGCAATTGATGTGGAACGGGGCCGGACTCCTGCGGGATGCGCAGGGACTCAACGCAGTCACGGCGGAGTTCGCGAGGCTTGCCCGGCCATGGCACGGGAGTTATCTGACGCGTGCGCTCGTGGAGTACAGGAATCTGCACGCAGTGAGCCGCTTGATCGTGCAGAGTGCGCTTGCGCGGGAAGAAAGCCGCGGCGCGCACTACCGCAATGACTTTCCCAAGCGCGACGATGCGAACTTCGGGAAACATTCCCTGGTTTCGAAGGGCCGGGACGTGACCTTCGTCGATTTTCAGAGGACCGAAGCGCTCGCCTGAGTCATTTGTGCAGCAGTTTGAAGGCGTGCGTCCACTCATTCTTCGTGAAGCCGACGATGCACCACAGCATGCACAGCGGCTCGATGGCGCGTGCCGCTTCCACCGTGCCCATATCCGCGATCTCCCAGCCAAACTGATTGAGGATCCCGGTCACCGTTTTCTTCGCCGCGTCATGGTTGCTGCAAATGAACATGGTCGGGCGAACGCCGCCGCCGTACTGTGGATTCACCATCTGCGGGGCGCCGACGGAGTTGAAGGCTTTGACGAAGTGCGCGTCGGGAAATTCCTTCTGCAATTGCTCCATGAGAGATTCGTTCGGGCCGGTAAAGAATTGCAGGACGCCATGATCCGGCGGCGCATCGGCAATCGGGTTGCAGGTATCGATTACGGTCTTGCCTTCGATGTTGCCCTTGCCTGCGCTGCGCAGCACAGCCGCGGCGGCATTGCCTTTGACGGCGAGAATGATGACTTCTCCGAAGGCTGCCGTATCGCTGGAGCTGCCGAGGCGGCCTTTGGGGTTGGCCTTGTTCCAGTCGGCCAGCTTCGCCGGCTCGCGCGTGCCGATCATCACTTCATGACCATGCTTTAGAAAACCCGCTGCCAGTGTTTGGCCGACCGTACCGGACCCGAGAACTCCGACTTTCATCACCACTCCTCCTGCTGGCTGTGCAGAAACTATATCTCCGTTCGATGACAACTCGGCAACATCAGATTCTTTGGTTGGAGGGCGGTGCTGATTCGGGCACAATCCTGCTGACCACTGCGAACAGGGCGAGGATGGAGACGATCACGATGAGAGAGGTTCCAGCGGGGATGTCGATCCAGCGCACGGCCAACATCTTGAAGGCGACGAAGCCGAGGATGCAGGCGAGCCCGTAGTGCAGCAGGTGGAAGCGATCGAGCATGGAAGCGAGGGCGAAATAGAGCGAGCGCAGGCCGAGGACCGCGAAAATATTTGAGGTGAAGGCGATCCAGAAGTTGCGGGTGACGGCCAGGACCGCGGGGATGGAATCGAGCGCGAAGATAAGGTCGGTGGCCTCGACGGCGGCGATGACCAACAGCAAGGAGGTGAGCGAAAGGCGCGTGCCTTTTCTGTAGCGGAGGCAGCAATCGCGAATCCAGCGGATGGGCCCGCGAGCCGGTGTCGCGCCAGGTTTGGTGAAGAGCAGGCGGATAGCGGCGAAGGCCAGCAACAAGCCGAAGGCGTACTGGACCCAGGCGAAGTGCGCGAGCAGCGTGGTTCCCGTCGCGATGAGGAGGCCACGGAGAACGATGGCGCCGAAAACTCCCCACAGCAATACGCGGCGCTGCTGCTCCGCGCCGAGGTGGAGCGCGCGAAAAAGGATCAGGAAGACGAACAGATTATCGATGCTGAGCGAGCCTTCGATCAGGTAGGCGGTCAGGAATTCGAGCGCGGGCTGTTTGCCGCTGGTGCGCGCCAGGTAGAGCGAGAAAGCGCAGGCGAGAAGGGCGAGAAATGCGGTCCAGAGCCACGCGACGCGGGCGGAGACATTGCGGCCGGGACGCTGCAGGAGCGCGAGGTCGACGATGAGCAGAGCGGCGACGAGCGAGAAGAAGGCGAGCCAGTGGTGGGGCATCGCGGCGGCTAGCGTTGATTGAGCAGGCGAATGGTTTCGAGGAAGGTGTCGCCGGCGATGGTCAGGCTCTTCGCGCTGAGCTTGTCCATGGTGTCTTCGGCGGTGTGGTGATAGGCGTCGTTGTAGCCGTAGTCGATGTCGATGACGTCGGCGCAGGGCACGCCGCGATGAACGAAGGGGATGTGGTCATCGTCCACCGTCGTTGTGGTCGCGAAGAAGTATGATTGCCACCCGTACTGCGAGGCGGCCTGGTAGACCAGATCTTCGAGCCAGGGAGTGGAGTTCTGGTCGCGCTGGATGTCGAGGTCTTTATCCCCGAGCATATCCGCGAGCAGAAAAGCCTTGATGCGCTTCAGGGTGCCGTCGGCCTGCCATTTCTCCGCGAGATGGCGCGTGCCCCAGAGAGCATCGTTGTCGTTCCACTCGCTCTGGAAGGACTCCTCGCCGTCGTCGAAGACAAGCCAGACGCTGTAGCCGTCATTGGGTTTGCCGCGCAGATCGTTGGCAATTTCGATCAGCAGACCGGTGGTCGATCCGCCGTCGTTGGCGCCCACGAAGTGGATGTTGCGCAGCCAGTAATTGGTCTCGTAGTGCGAGGCGAGGACGATGATGCCGTCCTTCTTGCCGGGAAACTTCACGATGAAGTTGTGAAACGTTTCAGGGCCAACGGAGGTCTTCGCCGTGAAGGTGTCCTCTTCCAGCTGATCGTGGCGGAAGTGGTCCCTGATGAAGGTTTCGGCTTTGACGTGGCCGGGGCTGCCGGGCCAGCGCGGGCCGATGGCGACAAACTGGCGGGTGTAGTCGAGGGCGCGCTTGCCGTCAAACTGGGGAAGACTCTGCGCGCCGGCGGCGGCCGGCCGTGAACAGAATGGCGACGAGGAGGGATCGTCTCACGCGGCAGCCTTTGCGGCGCGTCGTTTGCGCGTGGCGGGGTGGACCATCCAGGAGACGCCGATGCCGAGCAGGTAGAGAACAAGCATGGGGCTGGCGAAGACGCACATGGTGAGCACGTCGGAGGTGGGCGTGATGATGGCCGCGATGATGAAGATGAGAAGGATGGCGTAGCGGAAGTTTTTCCAGAGGAATTTTGGGCTCACGATGCCGAACAGGGAGAGAAACATAATAAGGATAGGCAGCTCAAAGGTGATGCCGAGGCCGAGAATGACGGTGAGGAAGAGGTCAGTGTACTCGTTGATCTCAATGAGGGCGCGGAAATCCTGGTTGAAGCTGAGGAGAAAATCGAGCGAGCCGGGATAGACCCAGCGGTATCCGAAATACGCGCCGGCGAGAAACAGGCCGATGGTGGCCGACATGAACGGGACGACGTAGCGACGCTCGTTCTTGTAGAGGCCGGGAGAGATGAACAGCCACACTTCGTAGAGCACGAAGGGGCAGGCGAGGATGCAGCCCGCCATAAAGCTGATCTTCAGGTACATGTTAAAGGGGTCGATGGGGTTGTGATAGACGAGCTGGGTGGGCAGGTGGTGCTTGGCCAGCGCGATGAGAATCGGCTTTTCCATGAAGTAGTAAATCTTTTCATGGAAGAACCACGCGATGAAGAATCCGAGGATGAGGTAGATGGCGGAGTGGATGATGCGGCGGCGCAACTCGGCAAGGTGCTCGAGCAGGCTCATGCCGGGAAGTTCGGCGCGCTCGGTGACAGCGGCGCGCGCGCGGTCGACGAGATCAACCATGGTGGAGGGACTCGCTGGGCTCGTCGGCCGATTCGGGCGCAGAGGGGTGAGCGCCGTTGCTGTTGGCGGCAAGGTCGGCCGGGGTGGCCGGCTCGGGAGCGGGAACGATGGCGACTTCGGCGGGGGACGGCGTGATTTCGGCGGGTTCCGCGAATGCCTCGGCCGGGGTTGCGTAGGGAGTGCTCGTGCTCACCGGCGTGCCCGTCGATGGGGGCAGAATGCTGGGCGTGGCGGGCGTCTCGGGAGTCGTCGGCAGGGTCTCGGCGGCCTTCTGCGCTTGCACCTCAGCCAGCTTTTTGCGCCGCTCGTCATCCTCCATGTTGCGCAATTCTTCCTGAATCTGAAACTTGAATTCGTTGCTGGCGCGGCGAAACTCGGCGAGCAGCTTGCCGATGGTGCGTCCGATTTCCGGCAACTTCTTGGGGCCGAAGAGCACCAGAGCCAGCAGGAAAATGAAGATGGAGTCGCCGAAATGCATGAATAGCTCATGATACCCGCCACGATTGACGGGTCACAAATAAGGCTCGGCCAACGCCGATTTGCGGGGGCCTCCCCCGCCAGGGTCATTGATCGTTGTTGAAGCTATGGTTAAACTGATTGCATCGACAAGCCTTGCGGGCTGCCGTTTTTGCGACGAAGCCTGCAACCGGTGCGTCTAAGAAGTAGAGGCTGCAACATCCCCGTTGGCTGGGCGGGCTCTGATAGCCGCAGCGAGCTGACTGCATGCCGGGTTTGGCTTTCAACATCCCCGTCCAGATTGGTGCGAGCCCGCAAGGGCACGGCCGAAACGGACTGAAGGCGGCGTATCGTGAGTGTTCTTGAAGAGGTTGATGTACCTGCATCTGCATCTGCCGAGGCCTGTTCCCTCGACAATTACCTTGCCCTGCCGGACAACAGCATGGATGAGCGCATTGCTGTGGCGCGGCGCGCGCTGGGCAAGACCACCATCCTGCTGGGGCACCACTACCAGCGCGACGAAGTGATCCGTTTCGCGGATTTCACCGGCGACTCCTACAAATTGGCAAAAGCGGCGGCGGAGACCGACGCGAGCTACATCATTTTTTGCGGCGTGCATTTCATGGCGGAGAGCGCCGACATCCTGGCGCGCGAAGGGCAGCAGGTGATCCTGCCGGATCTGAATGCGGGCTGCTCGATGGCGGATATGGCGGAGATCGGCCAGGTGGAGGAGTGCTGGGAGACGCTGCTGGACGCGGGCGTACCCGAGCATGAGATTCTGCCGCTTACCTATATGAATTCCACGGCGGCGATCAAGGCATTCTGCGGCGAACGGGGCGGGCTGGTGTGCACCTCGTCGAACGCGCGCAAGGCTTTCGAGTGGGCGTTCGCGCGTGCGAAGAAGATTCTGTTCCTGCCCGATCAGCATCTGGGCCGCAATACCGGTCACGCCATGGGCATTCCGCTGACGGAAATGGTGGTCTACGATCCGTGGCAAATTGGCGGCGGCATCACGCCCGAGCGGCTGCGCGCGGCGAAGGTGGTTCTGTGGAAGGGACACTGCTCGGTGCATCAGCGGTTCCTGCCCGAGCACGTCGACACGGTGCGGGCGAAGTATCCGGGGATTCAGGTGATCGTGCATCCGGAATGCCGGCTGGAGGTCTGCGAGAAGGCGGACGCGATGGGCTCGACCGAGGGGCTGATCCGGATCGTGAGGGAAGCGCCGGAGGGTTCGAGCTTCGCCATCGGGACGGAGATTCACCTGGTGAACCGGCTGGCGAAGGAGTTTGCTCCAGGCAAGAAGATCGTCACGCTCGACGACACCGGCTGCCTGTGCACGACGATGTACCGCATCAGCCCGCAGCATCTGGCGTGGGCGCTGGAGAACCTGGTGGAGGGGCGCGTGGTGAATCGCATCCAGGTGCGCGACGATGTGAAATACTGGGCGCGCGTGGCGCTGGACCGCATGCTGGAGATCAGGGCCTGAGGTTCCAGGGTCCGCGGGCCGGGAGTGTATGAAAACCTTTACGCTTGACGAAGCGCAGGCGTTGCTGCCGATTGTGGAGTCGCTGTTGAACCGCGCCATCGAAGCGAAACAAGCCGCGGGCGATTTGCAGGAAGAGATGGCGGCGCTGGTGCGGCGGGTGTTCGCGAGCGGGGGAATGTTCGTGGATATTGCGGCGGCGCAGAAGCGAAAAATCACGCTGGAAGCTCTGGTGCAGCGTGTGAAAGACGCGCTCGAGGAGATCGACGCTATCGGTGTGCAGGTGAAGGATCTGGATACGGGGCTGCTCGATTTCCCGTGCCTGCTGGAAGGCGAGACGGTGCTGCTGTGCTGGAAGCGGGGTGAGCCGCGCATCGACTTCTGGCATCGGATTGAGGATGGCTTTGCGGGCCGGCAGCCGATTGATGCGCGGTTTCGGCGGGCTGCGCCGGAGAAGCTGAATTAGGATACAGCGCACGTCGCCAGCCTCACGCTACTGGAACTCCAGATAGGCGACTGGCGAAATGATCACGGTTCCGCCGAACGAGCCGAGGCTGAGCAGATCCTTGTCGCCGGCGACAAGATAATCGGCTCGCGCTTTCCACGCCGTTTCAAGGATGGCATTGTCGTTGGGATCGCGGCAGACTCCCTTGATCTCTCCGGTGACCTCGACTAAGAGCGCCTGAACGAGCAATTCGTCCAGTTGGCCCTCAAGTTCCGCCGGGTCGCGTGCGAACTTCCCGGTGAGAACGCGCATGATTTCGGTTCTGATGAAATCGGATATCGCCACTTGATCCTCCGTGAGCGCGCGTACGAGTGCCAGGTCGGGAATGCCGCCGAATTCCGGAGCAGAAATCCAGACACTGGTGTCCAGAACGACGATCAACGGCGGCGCAGCTTCCTGGCGTCTTCTTTACGGGTTTGACGGATCAGGCCTGGCACATCATCCGGCGTGTAACCCATGTGGTCTTTCTGGCGGCCCGCCTGCTGAGAAGCATCGAGCAGCGCCCGAATCCGACCGGCCCGATAAGTTCGAAATGCCTCGCGAAAGAGTTCGCTGATGGTACGGCTTTCGGCTTTTGCGATCGCTGTTACCTGTTCCGCCAGGTCCGGCGGCAGAGAAATCGTGAATTGGCGGGTGGTTCGCTGCATACAGCTACATTACGGAGTAATGCAGAGTAATGCAACTGGACAGGACGCATCCCGACTTCCCTGGGCAGCGGACCCCATGACAAACGTCATATCGCTTTGCTGACAAAGCCCACTGGGGCCGGGAGCCTTTCGGGGCGATTCTGGTTACGCCGCAGAAGTTCTGGAGCGCGGCAGGAGACGAGCGATGTCAGCAACCGCAGTCATCACCGCAACCGGCCCGGCAGCGTGGCCTGCGCCGCTTTCGCAGACCAGGACCGTGGCCAAACTGCATTCCGTGACCAAGCGCTACGGGCCGATCACCGCGCTCGACAACTTTTCGCTGGAGCTGGGCGCCGGGGAAGTGGTCGCCCTGCTGGGCCCGAACGGCGCCGGGAAAACAACCGCTGTGCGCCTGCTGCTGGGGCTGATATCGCCCAACAAGGGCAGCGCGCGGGTGCTGGGGCGCGACCCCCGCGATGCTGAGGCGAGGACGCGGATCGGCGCCATGCTGCAGGTGGCCCGCGTGCCGGAGATGCTGCGCGTGCGCGAGCACATTGACCTGTTCCGCAGCTACTATCCCCATCCTTTGCCGGCGGCCGAGGTCCTCCGCATCGCAAAACTCGACGGTATCGCGGATCAGCTGTTCGGCAAGCTTTCCGGCGGACAGAAGCAGCGGGTGCTGTTCGGGTTGGCGCTGTGCGGGAATCCCGATCTGATTTTCCTCGATGAGCCGACGGTGGGCATGGACATCGAGTCGCGGCGCGGGCTCTGGGATCAGGTGCGGGCGCTGTCTGCGGCGGGCAAGACGATCCTGCTGACCACGCACTACCTGGAAGAGGCCGACATGCTTGCCAACCGCATCGTGGTCATCAACAAAGGCAAGCTGCTGTGCGAAGGTACGTCAGCGGAGATCAAGCATCGCGTCTCCGGACGGAAAATCCGCTGCGTTACGCAGCTCGATTTGGAATTTCTGCAGTCCCTGCCCACCGTCTCCGAAGTGCAACAGGATCGCGAGGCAGTTGTCATCGTGGCGGAGAATCCGGAGAAGGTTGTTCGCGAGATGCTGTTGCGCGACGAAACGCTGCATGGCCTGGAAGTCTCGTCGGGAGCGCTGGAGGATGCGTTCCTGGCGCTGACCCAGGAGAAAAGCCGGTAGCCCGTAGCCGGTAGCGAATAGCGAGCAGGAAACAGAAGAAGGAGCAGACACATGGCCACCAACGCAATCGCGGTACCGGCGCCGAGCGGACTCACCTTCGGCTACTACGCGAACCTCTTCCGCAAAGAGGTGCAGTACGAATTTGTGAAGATGCTGCGCACCAAGGCATTCTCGCTGTCGGTGATCGGCTTTCCGGTCATGTTCTATCTGCTGGTCGGCACTTCGAACCGGCACAATATGTTCGCTCGCTACGTACTGCCCAGCTATAGCTGCATGGGCGTGGTGTCGGCGTGCCTGTTCGGCATCGGCATGGGCATTGCCATGGAGCGCGCCTATGGCTGGCTGGAGCTGAAGCAGGCGAGTCCGATGCCGCGGCTGGCGTACCTCGGCGCGAAGGTCATCACCTGCGCCGCTTTCGGGCTGATGATTGTCGCCGTACTGGTCACGCTGGGCATCACGCTGGGCGGCGTCTCGCTGACCGCGTTGGAGGCGCTGAAACTCGCTGGAGTGATTCTGGCGGGGTCCATCCCCTTCACGGCGATGGGACTGCTGGTGGCGTTGCTGGTTCCACCCAACTCCGGCCCGGGCATCATCAATCTGATCTATCTGCCTATGTCGTTCGCGTCGGGGTTCTGGATGCCGGTGACCTATCTGCCGCACTGGCTGAAGGTGATCACCCCAGCGCTGCCCACGTACCACCTGGCGCAGATCGCCCTGAACATCTTCGGTTACTCCCAGGGCGGCAGCATGTTGATCCACTGGGAGGCGCTGGCAGGATTTACCCTGTTGATGATGGGCGCGGCGTGGATGATCTTCACCCGCAGTGAGGCGAAGGCTTGAAGTCGGACGATCCCAACGGGCGGACCATGTTTGAGGTTTGCGACAACCCCAGTACTTTGACGCGATCCCTCGTCGAGCAATTGCGAACGGCGGAAGTGGGCGTACGCGGAGGGATGGGACGCCTGATCTGGCATGAGCGCAAGGGCCGGTTCTACGATTTCATCTGGCTGGTGTACACCGTTTTCTTCTTTATCCAGCCCATCCAGGAACACAGCCGGAATAAGTGGATCCTCTTTAGCGCCGCTTATCTCTGCTTCCTCGGCCTTTATACCGGGCTGGTGTACGCAAAGTCGAAGCGAGCACAATATTCTGTGCTGGCCTTGATGGCAGCGCTGGGCGTCGCTTACTTTCCCTGGAACGCGGGCGCCAGCGGCATGTTCATCTATGTCGCGGCGTTCATCCCCTTCATCTCCGAATCCATCGCCGTCTGCATAGCCACCTTTGTCGGCGCCTGCGCCACCCTGATGCTGGAGGGGTGGCTTCTTCATATGAGCCCGTGGAACTGGGCTTTCACCGCCTTCTTCTCCGTCGCGGTGGGATTGGGCAATCTGGTCGCGGCGCAGCGCATGCGGGCCAATAAGCGGCTCAATCTGGCGCAGGAACAGATCGCCCACCTGGCCAAGCTGGCCGAACGGGAGCGCATCGCGCGCGACCTGCACGATGTGCTGGGGCACACGCTGTCGGTGGTGGTGCTCAAGTCCGAGCTGGCCGGCAAAGTGATGGAGCGCGATCCAGAGCGGGCGCGCAAGGAAATTGGCGAAGTGGAACACATTGCCCGCCAGGCGCTGACCGAGGTGCGTGAGGCGATTCGCGGCTATCGTTCCGAGGGGCTGACGGCGGAGATCAATCGCGCGCAGAAGACGCTGGATGCCGCCGGCGTAACTCTGGAGTGGGAGGCGAAACCGCTGCAGCTGGCGCCCGCGGAAGAGACGGTGCTTTCGCTGATTGTGCGCGAGGCGGTTACAAATATCGTGCGCCATGCGCAGGCCAGCCATTGCCGGCTGGAGTTCGCCGAGAATAGCGGAGGCACGGCGCTGGTGGTGGAAGACGACGGGCGCGGGGGCATCCAGCAGGAAGGCAATGGGCTGCGCGGGATGCGCGAACGCGTGGAGTCGCTGGGCGGCCGTTTCCGAATCGATTCGGCGCAGGGCACGCGGCTGTTCATCGAGTTTCCCCCGCCATCCGGCAACGGGTTATGAAAAAGATTCAGGTGGTGGTGGCCGAGGACCAGGCCATGGTTCTGGGCGCGCTGGCGGCCTTGCTGGAGACGCAGCCGGACATTGCGGTCTGCGCGCGGGCGGCCAACGGGCGCGAGGCTCTGTCCGCCGTGGGCAAGCACAAGCCCGACGTCCTGGTCACCGACATCGAAATGCCGGAAATGACCGGACTGACGCTGGCCGGCGAAGTGAAGGATCGCTATCCCCAGACGCGGGTGATGATCCTGACTACCTTTGCGCGGGCTGGCTACCTGCGGCGCGCACTCGACGCTGGGGCCAGGGGCTATATGCTCAAGGACCGGCCGTCAGCGGAGCTGGCGGATGCGGTTCGGCGGGTGCATCAGGGGTTGCGCGTGGTCGATCCAGACCTGGCGGTCGAGGCCTGGGACAGCGGGCCCGATCCGCTAACCGAACGGGAGCGGCAGATCCTATGGCGGGCTGGAGAAGGGAAGTCCAGCGGCGAGATTGCCGAGGATCTCCATCTTTCCGAAGGAACCGTCAGGAACTACCTCTCCGAGGCGATCAGCAAGCTGGGCGCGTCCAACCGCGTGGAAGCCGCGCGGCTGGCGCGGGCCAAAGGCTGGCTCTAAAGGGTTACTCCTAAAGTCACCACCCCTGTCGTCCGGTTGGGGAATTACATCATCCCTCTTTCGGTGAATGTCAGCATGATTCCTTACCGTGGTACTTTCATGCATCGTTCGCGGGTGTTCGCGGGCGCAGACTCGGAATGCTCGGCCTCGTTCGCCTCTTCCGGCGCCAGGTGTCCCCTGCTCAGGGATCAACATTGGTTACGGCTGACACAGATCGAGCGACCCCCGCGGGAACGGAAACCGTTCTGGTGGTGGAGGACGACCGCGCGGTGCGGCTCTTGTTTACCAAGGTCCTCGAGAGCGCCGGGTATGAGGTAATCGCCTGCGAAAACGGAACCGTGGGTCTGGAAGCGGCGCGCAATCAAATTGAAAAAATCGACGCGATCATTACCGACGCGAGAATGCCTGGGATGCAGGGGCCGCGCCTGATCAAGCACATCCGGGCCCTGCGGCCTGAGATTCCCGCGATTCTGGTCAGTGGCAATGCGGTGGATACGGTCATGGATCCGGCAACGGTCTTTCTGAGCAAACCGATTTCTCCGGGAATCCTGACCCGCGAGCTGCGGCGTCTCCTGCGCGCCAGGATGTAGAATCTTCAGTCTGCCCCTCAACTCTTTGCAGACCGCGGGAGAAGCATGATCATTGGTGTTCCGAAGGAAGTGAAGGACCACGAAAGCCGCGTGGGGATTACCCCTGCCGGCGTGAAATCCCTGAGCGAAGCCGGACATAAGGTGCTGGTGGAGACGGGCGCCGGAGAGCTTTCGGCCCTCACCGACGACGAGTATCAGGACGCGGGCGCGGAGATTGTGGGCTCGGCCCACAACGTGTGGGGCAACGCCGACCTGATTGTCAAGGTCAAAGAGCCGGTGGAGAAGGAGTATGTGTTTTTTCGCGAGGGGCTGGTGCTTTTCACGTACCTGCATCTTGCGCCGCTCCCGGTTCTGACGGAAAAGCTGCTGCAGAAGAAGGTCGTGGGGATCGCGTATGAGACGATTCGCGACCGCGCGGGCACGCTCCCGTTGCTGACACCCATGTCGGAAGTGGCCGGGCGCATGGCGGTGCAGGTGGGCGCGGCGTTTCTGGAAAAAGAGAAAGGCGGACGCGGAGTTTTGCTGGGCGGCGTGCCGGGCGTACCCCCGGCCAGCGTCTGCGTCATCGGCGGCGGCATCGTCGGTACGAATGCGGCGAAGATCGCGCTGGGCATGGGTGCGCGCGTCACGCTGGTGGATGTGAATCTGAACCGGCTGCGCGAGCTCGACGACATTTTCAACGGCCGCATCTTTACCCTGGCCTCGAATTCCTGGAACCTCTCCCGCGCCGTTCAGGAAGCCGATCTGGTGATTGGCGGCGTGCTGATTCCCGGCGCGTCTGCGCCGAAAATCGTTACCCGCGCCATGGTGGCGAAGATGAAGAAGGGCGCGGTGATCGTGGACGTCGCCATCGACCAGGGTGGCTGCGTGGAAACCGCGCGCCCGACCACGCATAGCGATCCCGCCTACGAAGTGAATGGCGTGGTGCACTACTGCGTTACGAATATGCCGGCGGCGGTGCCCAATACTTCGACCCTGGCGCTCACCAACGCGACTTTCCCCTACGTTCTGCGCCTGGCGAGGAACGGCGCGAAGCAGGCGATCCTTGAGGACGACGGGATCCGCGATGGAGTGAATACGTACGAGGGCACGCTGACCTGCGAACCGGTCGCTGTCTCGCAGAAGAAGCCCTGGACGCCTGTGCGCGAGCTGCTGGCCTGACGGCGAGTGCGAGCGGAGCGAACCTCTCGAACCTCTGAATCGACGTTCAGCGTGCAGTGACCTGCCTCCGCCGCTGCTCGCTGGCCTTCATAATCTCGCTCATGTCTCCGGCTGGCCGAATCTCGAAAATGTTGCCGTACTTCAGCGTCGGGTGCTGGCCGATGAGCTGAACGGCATGATTCATGTCCCTCGCCTCGAGAATGAGAATGCCACCGAGTTGTTCTTTGGTTTCGGCATAGGGGCCATCGGTGGTGACCACCTTGCCGTTCTTCCGGCAAACGGTCAACGCGGTTTCCGGCCCCTGCAGCGCTTCGCCGCCACCCCAGTGCCCGTTGGCGCGAAGATGGTCGTCGTATTCAAAGCATGTGTCGAACACGGCGTTTCGCTCGGTCTCGGTCATGCCATCGAATTTGCCTTTGTCGTAGTAGCCAAAACAGAGGTATTTCATGGTTCTTCTCCTTTTCCTTCCGGGCGAGCGTCATACCTGCCGCAAAGGTTGCCATCACTGTTTCAGGTATCGAAGCGCAACCGATCCTGATTTGAAAATCTTTGACTCAACAAGTTTGAGTTGCAGCTTCTGCGGCAGGCTAACGCCTTCCCACAGCCGTCGCCCTTCTCCCGCAACCACTGGCCCAACCACAAAGCGATATTCATCCACCAGGCCAAGCTCCATCAGTTGCGAAGAAAGATCGACGCCGCCGACCAAAATACCTTTGCCTTGCTCTTGTTTCAGTTTAAGTATTTCGTCGCGAAGGTTCCCACGAACAATACGCGTATTTCCGTCTTCAACCCTGTCCAACGATCGTGAAAAAACAACTTTGTCTATGGAGACGAATGCCCGCGCATATTCTGTATCCACTTTTGTCTCATTCGGGCTTTTGAGCACATCCGGCCAATAGGGAACCATCAGTTCCCAGGACTTCCGCCCAAAGACCTGCAGGTCAACCTCTCGCGTGAGCTGAGTGAAGTATTCAAGTTTTTCTTCATCGACTTGTTGTTTGGTGTGGTCAACGCAGCCGTCCAACGTAGTGTTGATGGCGTAAATCAGATTCCTCATGGATTGTCCTGTCTCCCCTCTCATGCTGGGCTTGATATGGGCGTGATGGGGGCCGGCAGCGGACACTGCTGCCGATCCCACCCGCTGTCGATCCATGGATGACGGTAACGCTATTTGCTGGCGGTCTGATTGGGCAGCTCGGCCCGCTTCGCTACTTTGTGCTGGATCTGCTCTTCAGACAGGACGGGTGCGAAGTCTTCCATCTCAAAGACCTGGCGGATTTCGACTTCGTACTCGCCGGTGGGGCTGCAGTTGGGACCACGCTTGACCCAGTCGATGGCCTCCTGGAGGGACTTGACCTGCAGGATCGAGAAGCCTGCGATGAGCTCCTTCGCCTCAGTGAATGGGCCGTCGATGACGGTGCGAGACTTGCCGGAGAATCTGACACGCGCGCCTTTGGAGCTGGGATGGAGACCATCGAGGGCGAGCAGGACGCCGGCCTTCGAGAGCTCTTCGTTGTACTTGCCCATCTCGAGCAGGAGCTGTGGATCGGGGAGGGCGCCTTCTTTTTCTGCCTCGGGCGTCGATTTGACGATGACCATGAATCGCATTGCGGAATCTCCTTTGGGTTGGCGATGGTTGGGTGGCTGTTTTTCGCGCTTGAGCGAATGGTCGGCTACCCTGCATTCACCCTATAGTCGAAAGGCCGGACCGGAATTCGACAAATCGCCAAAGAAATTTTGTTTTTTTCCGGTTTTTTATTGCAACTGCCGAATCCGCTCCTGCAGAAATTGCCGCTCCGGTTCCTGTTGGGTCAGCGCCAGGGCCTTCTCATAAGAAGCCCGAGCCTCGGCGGTCCTGCCCAGCCGGCGGCACATATCCGCGCGGGCTGAATGCGCCAGATAGTAATTCGCCAGGCCGCCAAGTTCGAGGACCACGTCAATATGCGCCAGGCCAGCCTCTGGGCCATCCCGCATGGCAATGGCGACGGCTCGATTGAGATAGACAACCGGGGAAGGCTGCATGCGCGCCAACTGGTTGTAAAGCGCGACAATCTGCCGCCAGTCAGTCGCAGCCACCGATTCCGCCTCCGCATGAACGGCCGCGATGGCAGCCTGCAAGGTGTACGAGCCGAAGCGGCGGGACTGCAGGGCCTTCTCCACCATGGCCATTCCCTCGGCGATCTGCTCCCGGTTCCAGAGCGAACGGTCCTGATTCTCCAGCAAAATCAGCTCTCCCGCCGGAGAGGTTCTCGCCGCGCGACGGGATTCCTGGAGCAACATCAGAGCAAGCAGACCCATGACTTCCGGCCCCATGACTTCCGACTCTGTATGGAGCTCGGTCAGCAACCGGGCCAGGCGAATCGCCTCGCCGGTCAGCTCCCCCCGCGTTACCTCCGCTCCCGCCGCGGCCGAGTAGCCCTCGTTAAAGACGAGATAGATCACCTGCAGCACCGCGTCCAGCCGCTCCGGCAATTCCCTGGGCGCCGGAACCTCATAGGGAATCGATGCCTCTCGAATTTTTGTCTTGGCTCGCACGATGCGTTGGGCGAGCGTTGCCGGCGTCACCAGAAATGCCCGGGCAATCTCTTCCGTGGTCAGGCCGCAGACTTCGCGCAGCGTGAGCGCGACCTGTCCTTCCGGAGGCAGAGAGGGATGGCAGCAGATGAAAATCAGACGGAGGCGATCGTCCTCAATCTCTTCGTCTGGAATCTCGCCGGGAGCGGGGTTGGGGCGCGATTCCAAATGGGCAACGAGGTCAGTCTGTGCGGCGTCGAAGCGGGCGCGGCGGCGCATCGCGTCGATGGCCTTGAAGCGTGCTGTCGAAATCAGCCACGGGCGCGGCTTGTCCGGAATGCCATCCAGCGTCCAGGATTCCAGAGCGGCAGCGAACGCCTCGTGCATCGACTCTTCGGCCAGGTCCAGGTCGCCGAGCAGGCGCACCAGCGTCGCCAGAACCCGGCCCGATTCCCTCCGGTAGAGAGTCTCAATGGTTCTGCTGAGTTGTTCGGGCACCGGCGGCGGCATCTACACCATCCTGGCAAACGAAGTGGCTCGATACAACTGCTCCCTGCCGTCCCCCCTTCGCGAAATCGCTTCGACGCCTGGCCGCGTCCATCGACCCGATCGCAGAAAAGCTTGCGATGATCCTCTACTCCGTGACGTGAATCGGCCGCTCCAGGCGGAAAGTGATCAGCGTCTCCGCCGGCAGAAAGATTTCCTTGTTGCCCGTCATGGCGCTGCCCGCGGTTCCCGCGCCTCCTCCCGCCAGTGCCCCAATGGCAGCACCCTTGCCGCCGCCTGCCAATGCCCCCACAATCGCGCCAAACGCCGCTCCGCCGCCGCCGAACGCCGCCGTCCGCTTGCCCTTCCCTTTTTCAGCGCGCTCCATGGTGCTGGTGGCCACGGGATAGCTGCCCCAGTTCGTCTTCACTCGCTCCAGCCGCAGCTCGAGCAGCGCGCCGCCTTTGAAATGTCCCAGCGCCCTGGCGTCGATGACGGTTCCCTCGGCGTGGGCACCGCGCGGGATCACCGTCTGGCCTCCGACCATCACATCGTCAGCCACCGTCGCGCCAAACGATTGGCCGGGCTGGCTGATCTTCGAACCCAGATCCTCATCCAGACGAACGCGGAGGTGCGTAGCCACCGGAATCACCACGGTGGGCGGCGGTGCGGGAGTGGAGGGTGGCGCGGTTTGATCCGGAGGCGGCGGGGGAGGAACGTTAGCAGGTTGCGATGACGAGGTGGGCGTGCTGCCAGCGCTCGCCGTCTGCTCGTTGCTTTTCTTACCGCAGCCGCTGAGCAGAAGCGTGCTCGCCAGACTCACGGGAATCAGGAATGCCAGGATGCGTGCGGATCTCATATCGACAGACGATGCACCTTTTCGCCGATGGGTTGGGCGAACTTCCTGCTGCAACCAGCGCTGCCGCGAATCCGTCTGAAGAAACAGCAGGTTAGGCCATTCCCCGAGCCTATAATCATCGGTAATTTTGAAAGCGGACCACCGATTTGGCTGAAATCAGGCACCGACGGACCACACTGATCCTGCTCGCGACCGTGGTGTTCGTGCTGCTGTTGCTGCTGATCGCGCTCAACGCGTTCAATGTTCGCTCGCTGAATCCCACCACCACCGCTCAGATTTTCCTGCTCACCTCGCTCTCGGTGCTGGTGTTTCTGCTGTTCGTCACGGTGCTGGTGCTGCTGCTGCGCAACCTGATCAAGCTGCTGGCCGAGCAGCGCAGCCAGGTGCTGGGGGCGCGGCTGCGGACGCGCATGTTCATCGGCGCGTTGCTGTTGTCGTTCGTGCCGGCACTCTTCATGTTTTTGTTTAGCTTCTTGCTGATGAACCGCTCCATTGACAGGTGGTTCTCCGAACCGGCTTCTGAGGTTCGCGACGACTCGACGAAGATCGCGATGGAGCTTTCGCACTACGCTTCGCTGAACGCGCGTTCGGAAGCCGAGAGCATGGCGCGTTCGCCGGCACTGTCGTCTGCGCTCGGTGCCGAGGATCGCGACGCCATTGTGAACGAAATGCGGGCGCACCAGATTACGCTGCAGGGCGGATTCGCGGTCCTGTATCGCGATTCAGCGCCAGTGGCTGCGTACCAGCTGCCGCAGACGTCGAGCGCCGCAGAAGTGCATTCGTGGCTGAATAACGATGACCGCCAGAAGATCGAAGCAGGGCAGCCGCTCGCCGGGGCGATCCTGCGAGCGGCGCGGCGGTCCGATGAGCCGATGCTGGTGGCAGGCGGGACGGAATACGCCCTGGGCGCGGCGAGCCTTCCGGGCGGCGGCGTGGTCGTCGCCGGTCTGCCGATGCCTACGGGCCTGAATGCCATCGTCCAGGACCTGAGCACGGGGACCAGCCAATACTGGGCGCTGTACCGGCAGCGGCGCATTATCCGCATGACGTATTTTCTGCTCCTGCTGATGCTCACGGCGCTGGTGTTTTTTGCCAGCAGCTGGCTGGCGCTGAATGTGTCACGCCAGATGACAGGCCCGCTGGAGGCGCTGGCGGACGCGACCGTCGAGATTGGCAAGGGCCACTACAGCCATCGTGTCACGGCGGAGGCCACGGCTGAAATGAGCGAGCTGGTGCGCGCGTTCAACGCGATGGCCGCCGATCTGGAGCAGAGCCGGCTGCTCGCCGAGACTTCAGCGCGCGAGCTTTCCGCCGCGAACCTGGCGGTCGAGGCGCGGCGCAAGGAGCTGGAGACCGTCCTCGAGACCATTCCTTCCGGCGTAGTGACGCTGGATGCATCGCGCCGGATTGTGCTGGGGAATCGTGCCTTTGCCGAGCAGCTGCGCCTCGAAGGCCAGCCGGACCTGGCGGGAACCTCGCTGGACGCGCTGCTGCCTGCGGAATTCAACGAGGAGCTGACGCGCCTGGAGCGCCGCGCGCGCCGCATGGGCGTGGCTTCGTCGGAATTCGAACTGCGCACGCCGCGCGGATTGGTGAACCTTTCCGTCACGCTCGCTGCGCTGGATCCGCCGCACGGGCAAAATCACGGTTCGATCCTCGTGCTCGAGGACCTGTCGGAGTTCCTGCACGCGCAGCGCCAGGCCGCGTGGAAAGAGGTCGCGCAGCGGGTGGCGCACGAAATCAGAAACCCGCTCACGCCCATCACGCTTTCTGCGGAGCGTATTCGCCGCCACATCGATCGCGGACTGCCGGAATCGGCAGGGGTCATTCGCAAGTGCTGCGACGTGATCCTCGGTTCGGTGGAGTCGATGCGCACGCTGGTCGGGCAATTCGCCGCTCTGGCGGAGTTTCCCGTCGCGCATCCGCACTCCTCGGATCTGAACGAGATCGTCGACAGCGCAACGCTGCTGTTCGAAGGGCGCATCCAGAGCATCCGCGTCGAAAAGCATCTGGACCCGAACCTGCCGCCGGTGATGGCCGATCCGGAAGCGCTGCGGCGCGCGGTCGCCAACCTCATCGACAATGCGGCGGAGGCCATGCAGGAGAGCCTGCTGCGCGTGCTTTCGATTGAGACCAGCGCCGGAGAACGCCCGGGCATGGCGGAGATTATCGTCGCCGACACTGGGCCGGGATTGACCGACGAGATGAGGGAGAGGTTGTTTCTGCCGTGGTTTTCAACGCGACAGAGGGGAACGGGGCTGGGGCTCTCGATTGTCGCGAAGATCGTGCAGGATCACGGCGGGTCGATTCGCGCCGAAAACAATGTGCCCGCGGGTGCGCGCTTTATCATCGAATTGCCGCTGGCGGAGACGAATGGCGTGGAGAGCGCGCCTGCCGCAACGCTGACCAGGGCCGTCTGAACCCCGGGACCTGATGAACCATATCCTCATTGTGGACGATGAAGCGGAGATACGCGAGTCTCTCGAAGAGATTCTGCGCGAGGAGGGCTACTCCGTTGCGAGCGCGGGCACGGCGGCGGACGCGCTGGCCCAGGCGCGCGATCCGGTTTATGACGTATTGCTGTTGGACATCTGGCTGCCCGACCGCGACGGCCTGGAAGTTCTGACGGAGCTACGCGCGCTCGATGCCGAGTCACGGCCGGAAGTGATCGTGATCTCCGGCCACGCGACCATCGAAACCGCCGTCCGGGCCACCAAGCTGGGCGCCTTCGACCTGCTGGAAAAGCCGCTGATGCTGGAGCGGACGCTCATCGTGGTGAAGAATGCGATCGAGGCGAAGCGGCTGCGCACCGAAAACCTGGAGTTTCGCCGCCAGCTTTCGCTCGAACAGCAGATCACCGGGGAAAGCGTGCAGGCACGGGCCCTGCGGCAGCAGATCAAGCTGATGGCGCCCACCAACGGCCGCGTGCTCATCTACGGCGAATCCGGATCGGGCAAGGAGCTGATCGCGCGCGCCATTCACGAGGAAAGCCTGCGCAGCGACCGCGTTTTTGTGGAGCTGAACTGCGCCGCGATTCCCGAGGACTACATCGAGAGCGAGCTGTTCGGCTATCGCAACAGCGCCATCAGCGGCGGACCTCCGGAGAAGCGCGGAACCTTCGAACGCGCCAACGGCGGCACGCTGTTTCTGGACGAAGTGGGCGACATGAGCCTGAAGACCCAGGCCAAGGTGCTGCGCGCCCTCGATGAGCAGCGGTTTGTTCCGGTGGGCGCTCTGCAGCCCATCAGCGTGGACGTACGCGTGATTGCGGCGACCAACAAGGAGCTCGAAGACGAGATTGCCAAAGGGAATTTTCGCGAGGATTTTTTCTATCGCCTGAATGTGATCCCGTTTTACGTGCCGCCGCTGCGCGACCGGCGCGAAGACATTCCGCTGCTGGTGCGCGATTTTCTGCGCGGCTTTGGGCGCGAATACGGACGGCCGCGAGTCGAGATTGCCGACGATGCAATCGAATTGCTGCGGCAGTATCACTGGCCGGGCAATGTGCGCGAGCTGAAGAACATCATCGAGCGCGTGCTGATCCTGAATCCTCAGGCGCAACGCATCGAACGGCGCCATCTGCCCATGCTGGTGCACCGCACCGGGCGCGCAGGCGACTTCGACACGCTGCAGCAGGCACGCGACGCCTACGAGCGCGAGTACATCCTGAAGAAAATCGACGACTGCAACGGCAACATGAGCCGCGCTGCGGAAACCCTGGGCCTCGAGCGGAGCCACCTCTACCGCAAGATGAAGGCGTTGGGGATCAGCGCGCGCGAGTCGTCAACGGAGCGCTGAGCGGCGCGTGATCACGCCAGCGTAAGGACCGTGATTTCCGGTGGGCAGCGAAAACGGAAGGGAACCTCGACCGAACCGATGCCGCGGTTCACGTACAACTGCGTGGGACCATGGCGGAAAAGGCCCTCGACATACCGCTCGCCATATTTGGGCAGATGCAGCGGCGGCAGAAAGGGAATCCTTACCTGGCCGCCGTGAGTGTGCCCGGAGAGCATCAGGTCGACGTTGTAGCGCGCCATATCGGGGAGGATGTCCGGCTCGTGCGCCAGCAGAATGACCGGTTCCTTCGCGACGGCACGCGGAATCGCGCGCGCCGGATCGGCCTTGTTTTCGCAAACGCTGCCCAGACCGGCCAGCCATAGGCGCTGCCCGTCCCGCTCCAGCGCGACTGCGGAATTCATCAGCACAGGAATGCCGTGCTCTTCCAGAGGCGCAGAGACGTAGTGCGGTCCGATATAGCAATCGTGGTTGCCGAGGCTGGCATAGCGCAGCGGGCATTCAATCCCGCTCAGAATGGACGCGCAGCCCGGCGCAAAGCGGCGTGCGAAGGCGCTGGGCAGCGGCGAATAACTGATGAAGTCGCCCGTGAGCACCACCATGTCCGGGCGCAGCTGGTTTACGCGCCTCACCATCTCGTGCAGAAAAAATGCCTCGGTGTATTCCGCATAATGAAAATCGGAAATCTGCACGATGCGCATGCCGCGGAAAGCATCCGGCAGACGGGTGAGCTGAATAGTATGCTGCTCGATGCTCAGTTCATGGCGCGAAATTTCGCCGGCATAAAGGGCGAGGCCGGTCGCTGAAGCGGCGCCCAGGCCCAGAAACGCCCGGCGCGTCAGCCGGCGTTTCAGCTGCTGCGGCGAGGACTCCAGCTTCTCCTCAGTCGCTGGGGACGTTTCGACTGCAATGGTGGTGTTCACTCTTCTATTGGACGCGAAATTCCGATCAGGAGATGGAAAACCTCAAGCCGATCAGGGGCGGCGCATCCATTTCATTATCGCAACAAACAAGAAGGGCCGCCTCCGGGGAGACGGCCCTCTGCATACTGAATCGATTACCAGCCATAGACGCGGTATGGATACGGATAGCCGTACGGATACGGCGGCGCCATGTAGACCGGCCGGCGCTGCAGTTGCGGAACGCTCTGCGCCAGACGCTGCGCTTCCTGCCACGAAACCGGCTGCACCGTGACGGCGCTGGTCAGGTGGAAGTTCAGCAGAGTCTCGACGGGCAGATAGAGCCGCGGTCCGTTGGTCGCTGAAGACGCTGCCAGGCCTGCTCCGCCGCCGACTACCGCACCCACCGCGGCTCCGGGTCCACGACCCAGGAGGCCACCGATCAGCGCGCCCACGACTGCGCCGCCGGCGGTGTTGCTTGCGGTGTAGCCGGCTTTGTTCGGGCCGCGGTTATCCCAGATATCCGAAACCAGCGGATAGCTCTTGCCGCTCAGGTTGACTGCGGTCACCTGCAGCTGCAGTTCGCCGCTGCCACCCAGCGCGCCAGGCTTCTTCACTTTGACCACCGTGCCCTGGAGCACAGCGCCCCGCGGAATCGCCAGCACGTTGCCTTCAAATACATCGCTGGCTGCGGTCGCCTGGAACGACGCGCCGTCCTGCAGCTTTGCGATATCCAGCGGCTCGCTGATGCGAATCTGCAGCAGCGTGCCCGCGGGAATCGTCACCGGTCCACTGGTCTGCTGCGGATACGGCCGCCCGTAGCCTCCCTGCGGATACGGCGCATAGGGCGCGCGCGGAGCTGCCGGCTGGGCGGGTTGGGCCGGCTCGTCGGGGGGAGGAGGCGGAGGGATCTGCTGCGACTCCGGAGCCGCCGCGGGCTGCTGCGTGTCCGGCGGAGGCGGCGCTTGCTGAGCATCGGGCGGTGGAGGCGGCGCCGTCTGCGCCTGCGAGGACTCGCTGCCGCTCACCGTGATGTTGTTCTGGATGCCGCTGACGCCCTTCACATTCGCGGCCACGGTTTCCGCTTCCTGCCGCTGCTGCTCCGTTTCGACCGTGCCCGTGAGCGTGACCACGCCGTTCGCGGTGTACGCCGTCACCGGCTGGTTCTTCAGCATCGGATCGTGGGTCAGCGCGCTGGCCACAGCAGCCTGCAGATCGCCCTCGGGGGAATTCTGGGCCGACGCCGCGGTTCCCGCGAGAATCCAAAGGCAGGCAGCCAGCACGCCCGTGCCCGCCAGGAATGAAAACTTCCGAAAGCCATTCGTAAACATGATGCGCAACTCCTTGCTTCAGGCCGATCTTTCTCTGCGCTCGTGGGTGTCAGACGCAGCGCCGCCTGGAGCGTCACTGATCTGCTACTTCTAACACCAGATTAGATGAAAAGTTTTGTTGAAAGGCCGCAGGTTATCGCCGGTAACCACATTAACCCTGTTGCTTCCGGTAACGCTCCATCAGCGCCGTAGTCGAGCTGTCGTGGCTGCCCGGGGCGGGCCCGGAACCCTCCAGCTCGCCAATGATTTTCTTCGCCAAAACTTTGCCCAGCTCCACGCCCCACTGGTCGAAGGAATCGATCTGCCAGATGACGCCCTGGGTAAAGACGCTGTGCTCGTAGAGCGCCACCAGCTTGCCCAGCGCCTCGGGCGTCAGTTCGCTCAGCAGGAAGGTGCTCGACGGCCGGTTGCCCTCGAAAACGCGGTGGGGAACCAGCCAGTCCGGCGTGCCCTCCGCCTTCACCTGTTCGGGAGTCTTGCCGAACGCCAGCGCTTCTCCCTGCGCGAAGACGTTCGCCATCAGCAGGTTGTGATGATCACCTAAAGGATTGAGTGTTTTGTAGAACCCAATGAAATCGCAGGGGATCAGCCGCGTGCCTTGATGGATAAGCTGGTAGAACGAGTGCTGCCCGTTCGTGCCCGGCTCGCCCCAGAAAATCGGCCCCGTTTGATAATTCACGCGCTCGCCGGACAGCGTAACGTGCTTGCCGTTGCTCTCCATGGTGAGTTGTTGCAGGTACGCGGGGAAGCGCTTCAGGTATTGCTCGTAGGGGAGAACAGCGACCGTCTCCGCGCCGAAAAAGTCGGAGTACCAGACCGAAAGCAGGCCCATCAGCACCGGCAGGCTCTTCTCAAACGGCGTATGGCGGAAGTGCTCGTCGATGGTGCGGAATCCGGCCAGCATCGCGCGGAAATTCTCCGGCCCGACGGCGATCATCGTCGACAGGCCGATGGCCGAATCCATGGAGTAACGGCCGCCGACCCAGTCCCAGAACCCGAACATGTTCGCCGTGTCGATGCCGAACTTCGTCACTTCCTTCTCGTTGGTCGAAACCGCGACGAAGTGCTTCGCTACAGCCTTTTCGTCCTTCAGCTTCTTCAGCGACCACTCGCGCGCCGTCTGCGCATTGGTCATAGTCTCGAGCGTGGTAAACGTCTTCGACGAAATGATGAAGAGCGTTTCCTCGGGATCGAGGTCCCGCGTCGCCTCGGCAAAATCCGTGCCGTCGACGTTCGAAACGAACCGAAACGTCATGTCGCGCTGGCTGTAGTGGCGCAGCGCCTCGTAGGCCATCACCGGCCCCAGATCCGACCCGCCAATCCCAATGTTGATCACATTGCGCATGCGTTTGCCGGTAAATCCCTTCCACGCGCCGCTGCGCACACGGTTGGAGAAGTCGGCCATGCGGTCGAGCACTTCATGCACTTCAGGGACGACGTTCTTGCCGTCGACTTTGATCACCGCCCCTTTGGGTGCGCGCAGCGCGGTATGCAGCACCGCCCGATTCTCTGTGATGTTGATTTTCTCGCCGGTGAACATCGCCTCGATGCGCTCGCGCAGTCCGCTCTGCGCGGCCAGATCGAGCAGCAGGCGCACCGTCTCGTCGGTGATGCGATGCTTCGAGTAGTCGAAGTAAATCCCCTCGGCCTCGACCGCCAGCCGCGTGCCGCGCGCCGGATCGCCCTTGAACAAATCGCGCAGGTGTTGGGTGTGGACCTTCTCGTAATGCGCCTGCAGCGCTCTCCAGGCGGGAAGGGAAGTCAACGGGGCCTGAACAGCGATCGCGGGTGCGCTCATAAGTCTCTCCTCTTAATGGATACGATTCGGGCCGGAGGCCAGTGGTCGCTCAAATTCCAGGATGGTGTGAAATTAATTGCCGGTCGGAATGATCCCGGCGTTTTCCACCATCAGGATCACCGTTCGCTGCGGCGCGCGAGTCCGATGCACGACCGTCTTCGGAACCACAAATCCCTGGCGCGGCCCCAGTTCCACGGTACGTCCTTCCAGGTCGATGAGCAGCTGGCCTTCGACTACATAGAAAAATTCATCGTCGTCATCGTGCTTGTGCCAGTGGTACTCGCCCTCGATCACGCCGATGCGCACGACGCTGCCATTCACCTGGCACAGCGTCTGATTGAACCACTTGTACTCGCAGGCATCGGCGATTGCCTTCTCGTCGATCACTTCCAGCGGCGGATGCAGGATGTTGAGCCGCGTTTCGTAGGGAAAGCTGGCGACAGAATCGGCCATGGGGACCTCCGTAATGAATCGCAACCATGGTACGACGGAGAAGTTAAAGGAAGATAGGATTGCGGCTCAAAGGACAAGGACGTCCGGGCCACGCGATTTGAACGCGCGGTCGAAGGTGACGAGCTTCAGGTTGGCTGCTGCCGCAAATCCCAGCAGATAGGCATCTGCCCAGACCTTTGGAGAAGCACTGGGCAATTGTGAAGCTTTGCGGAATGGTGGTTCCAATCCGTCCGGCTCAGAAGCAAAAGCAATCCGTTCATCGGCTGTAACCTTGTCCCAGAGCTTCCACGCACTCGACATCGTCTCGACGTCATCGCCCATCACCGACCGTGTGGTGAGCAGCCGCAATACGGAAATCTGCGTGAAGCGGCAGAAAAAGAACCGTTCATCGGCTGCTCTCTCGAACCAGTTCCTTGCCGCTGCGGAATCGTCGTGATCCATCCAGATGAGCGCAACCCAGACGTTCACATCAGGGAAATTCAATGTGTTCATAGATCTGCTCATTCGTCAGTGCTACTTTTCGTTTTCCGGAGCCGATAAGAGGAAAACGAACACGTCGCGAGCGTGGCCTCTGTTCTTTCAGAAGGGCACTTTGCACCCCCGCCAGCACCAGCTCACGCACAGAACAGCCCCGGGCTGCGGCTTGTTCCTTGAGCTGCCGGTAGAGGTCCGCCGGAATGTCGACCGTGGTCCGCACTGAAGCCGGCTTCATACAGGACAGTATCGCACCGATGCCATAAATATGGAAGTATCTGTGCGCGCGGAGTACGATCCCCGGCTGATCCGGCCGCCACGCAAGCCCCGGCACTCTTAGCTTGCGGAATTCATCGCGAAGTCCCGCGCCGCATCCAGCAGCTTCTTCACCGACTCCTTCGAGCACGACTCGGAGTAAATCCGCAGCAGCGGCTCCGTGCCCGACGCGCGCAGCAGCAGCCAGGTTTTCGCGGCGTTTGGCTTCGTCTTTGCCTCGGGATTGTCGAGCCAGAGTTTGACCCCGTCCAGCGTTTCGACCTTCTCGACTGGCATCCCGGCAAATTCCTTTGCGGCTTTCGCGCGGGCGATGGCCGCCTCTTTAAGCGCGTCGGGAATATGCAGATCGATGCGCCCGTACTGGTGCTCGCCGTATTCTTTCTGCAGCCGCTCGACCAGCTGGCCCAGCGTCTTTTTCTCCTCGGCCATCACGTTGGCGATCAGCAGCGCATTCAGCAGGCCGTCGCGTTCCGGCAAATGCCGCCGGATCCCGATGCCGCCCGACTCCTCACCCCCGATCAGAATGTCTTCGGTCAGCATGAGGTCGCAGACATATTTAAAGCCGATGCCGTGCTCGTACAGCTTGCGTCCATAGCGCGCTGCGATGCGGTCGAGCATGGACGTCGTATTGAAGGCGCGAGTCACGCCGCCGGGCCAATCCTTGCGCTCCAAAATCCATTGCAGGATCACGGAATAAATTTTGTGCGGATCGACGAAGTTTCCGTTTTCATCCGCCGCGCCGATGCGGTCCGCATCGCCATCGGTGATCAGCCCTGCATCGCACTTCTCTTCGACGACAATCTCCTGGCAAGCGCGTACGTTCGGCTCAATCGGCTCGGGATTGATGCCTGGAAACAGCGGATCGTGATTCGCGCGAATCTCGATGTAGTCCACGCCGACCTTCGAGAAGATTCCAGCCAGAATTCCCGCTCCCGCGCCGTACATGGAGTCAATCGCGAACCGGTATCCCGACTTCGCGATCAAATCCAGGTCGACGAAACGCTGGATCGCATCGACGTAGGGCGGCACAAAATTCATCCGTCTCGATCTTCGCGGGCGAGGCGGACGGCAGAGGCTTTGCCCAGCAGGCTCTCAATCTCCGCCATGATCGACGGGCTGCCCGAGCCGCCGTACGACGCCTTGTACTTCACCCCATTCCACTGCGCGGGGTTGTGGCTGGAAGTGATCATCACGCCGCCTGCCGCGCTGAGTTGCTTGACCGCGTAGGAAAGCGCCGGAGTGGGCGTGATGCGATCTGCCTGCTTCACCGGAATGCCCGCGCCGGCGAGCACTTCGGCCACTGCAGCCGCAAACGCAGGCGATCCAAAGCGCGTGTCATACGCAACGAAGACGCCCTTTTTCGGATCCTCTTTCGCCAAAACGTAGCTGGCGATGGCCGCCGCCGCGACGCGAACGTTTTCAAACGTGAAGTCGTCAGCGATAATGCCACGCCAGCCGTCGGTACCAAATTTAACAGGGGATTTCGACATAAGTTCTGAGGGGATCTCTTCCTGAGAGATATTCAGCTACAGGCTACCGGCTGCAGGCCGCTCTAAATCAGTTTCTCGTGCCCGCGCTCGGTCAGCTCCTTCACCACTTTACCCACGTCCTGGGAATGATGCCGCGTGGTGATCAGCAGCGCATCGTCCGTTTCCACCACCACCAGATCCTCAACGCCCACCAGCGCGACGAATTTGTCCGGGCTGAAAACGTAATTGCCCTTCGAGCCCATCACCACGCTGCCGGTCGCGTTCAGCACATTGCTGTGCGCATCCCCCCGTTTGTGCTCCACCTGATATTCGTGCAGCGCCGTCCACGAGCCCAGGTCGCTCCAGCCAAACTGCGCCGGAATGCAGTACAGATGGGAATGATGCTCACCTTTGGCAGAGCGCGGCTCAAGGATCGCGTAATCGACGCTGATGTTTTCGCACTTCGGATACAACTCGGCGAAAACGCGCTCGAATTCCGGCGTGTCCCAGGCCCCTGCAATCTCCTCCAGCAGCGGAGCCGTCTCCGGCAGCAGTTCGCGCACTGCATTGGCCAGGGTGCGCGCGCTCCACACAAACATGCCGCTGTTCCAGAAATAATTTCCCGCGGCCAGAAATTCCTCCGCCTTCTCTCGATTCGGCTTTTCGGTAAACCGCCGCACGCGCAACACGCCATCATCGCAGGCCTCGCCTGTCTCGACGTAGCCATAGCCCGTCTCCGGGCGCGTCGGCTCAATGCCCAGCACGACCATGTTGTCGCCCGCAGTGGCCAGGTGGATCGCGCGGCGGATGGTCGCAACGAACGCGGCTTCGTCGGCGATCACGTGATCGGCGGGGAAGATTCCCAGCACTGCCTCGGGAACCAGGCGCTCGATCAGAAATGCCGCCAGCCCGCACGCCGGAGCCGTGTTGCGCGGCGCCGGCTCGCAAACCACCTGGTGCGCCGGAACGCAATCCAGCTGTGTGCAGATGGCCCCGGAGAGATGCGCGTTCGTGATCACCCACACCTCGTGCGGTTGGGCCAGAGCCGTCAGCCGATCCAATGTCCGCTGGATCATCGTCCGCTCGCCATCCAGCGCCAGCACCTGCTTGGCGCGCGAACGGCGGCTGCGCGGCCAGAATCGTGTGCCGCTGCCCCCTGCCAAAATGATGGGTCGAAAATCGATGTCTGCGGCCATCCTTCTCCCGACGCGAACCCTAAATCCTAAACTAATCGGTAGCCGGCAGGATGCGGATGACCTCCGCCGATTCGTCCCCGTTCAGGGTCCAGCGCGTGGAGGCGGACGGAATCACCGCGAGCTGGTTGCGCTCCACCGTGAACGGCTCGAAGCTATCGCCCGAAATGCGAATATCTCCCTGCATGACAAACAGCAACTGCACAACCGGCTTCGGCACGACGAGCGCAGTCGCCGTCCCAGCTCCCACCGGCCATTTCTCGATACGAAAATAGCGCTCGTCGATCAGAACGGTGTGCCCATCGACAGTGCGCGGCGGTACGATGCCCGCATGCGTCACCAGCCGCATCGCCGCAAATGCCTTTTCCAGATGCAGCTCGCGCGAGCTGCCGTAGTCGTACATGCGATAGGTCAGGTCGCTGGTCTGCTGCGTCTCCAGCATCACCACGCCCGGCAACAGCGCGTGTACGGTGCCCGCGGCCACAAACACCAGGTCGCCTTTGCGCACCGGGACCATTGCAAGGAGCGATTCAAGCGTAGCGTCGTGCACCGCGGCCTTCACCTGCTCCACCGTCACACCGGGCCGGATGCCGAGCGCCACCAGGGCACCGGGTTCCGCGTCGAGCGTGTACCAGCACTCCGTCTTCCCGCGCGGCTCGCCATAGCTTTGTGCTAACGCGTCGTCAGGATGCACCTGGACGCTGAGCTTGTCTTTCGGAAACAGAACCTTGATCAGCAGGGGAAAATCCTGCTCCGTGAAAGCCGCGCCCAGCAAGGCAGAACGGTGCTGCTTTGTTATGTCCGCCAGGCTCACGCCCTTCAGAGGTCCATTATCGGCCGCGCACATCTCGCCCGTCAGCCACACTTCACCGATCGGTTCGCCATCCGTTTTGTAGTCGTACCAGGGGGCAAGATCCTTGAATCCCCAGGGCCGCGTTCGAAAATAGGGCGCGAGGCGAAAGGGCGGGAGCGTCTCCATGACCCTTTAGTATGCATGAGCAACACCAGGTTGGGATGGCCCGCCCAACCCGATCCGCTACGATGAAAGCGATGCCTCGCTATCTTGTCACCGGCTGTGCCGGCTTCATTGGCTCCTGGATTACGCAAACCCTCGTCGAGCGCGGCGCCACCGTCCGCGGGCTCGACAATTTCGAGACCGGCAATCGGGAAAACGTCGCCCACCTGCAAGGCCGTTTTGATTTGGTCGAGTGCGATCTGCGCGATGCCGACGCCACCGCCCGCGCCTGCGAAGGCGTCGACTTCATCTTCCACCAGGGAGCTCGGCCCTCCGTCCCGCGATCCGTGAAGGACCCGCGCACCAGTCACACCGCGAACCTCGACGGCACCTTCAACCTGCTCGAAGGCGCGCGCGCCGCCGGCGTGAAACGGATCATCTATGCCGCGTCGTCTTCCGCTTACGGCAACCAGCCAGGATTTCCGCGCCGCGAAACCATGGTCCCCATGCCGATCGCGCCCTATCCGGTGCAGAAACTGGCAGGCGAGTTCTACATGAAGAGCTACTGGCAGGTGTACGGCATCGAGACCGTCTGCCTGCGCTACTTCAACATTTTCGGACCGCGCCAGGTGCCCGATTCGCCCTACAGCGGCGTCATGGCGAAGTTCACCCTGCAGATGATGCGCGGTGAGCGGCCCACCATCTTCGGCGACGGCGAGCAGGGGCGCGACTTCACCTACGTCGAAAACGCGGTCTCCGCCAACCTGCTGGCCCTCGAGGCGCCCGCGGAAAAAGTCGCCGGGCGCGTCTTCAACGTGGCCTGCGGCGAGCGCCACACGCTGAACAAAACCTTCCGCGTCCTGGCCGAGCTGCTCGACTTCAAGGAGCAACCCATCTACGGACCCGAACGTACCGGCGACATCCAGAATTCCCTCGCCGACATTTCCGCCGCCCGCGAAGCTTTCGGCTACGAGCCGAAAATCGGCTTCGAAGAAGGCCTGCGCCGCACTGTGGCCTGGTATCGCGAACAATACGCCTCCGCCGCGGTGTAACTAGTCACAAACCCGGAACCTTTCGCCCCAATCTGCGTAAACTAGGAAGAGTCTTCCGACAGATGCGCGCCGGAAAAACGGCCAGGGGCGTACTTTCCAGATGGGTTTTGCCGAAGCAATCCGGGTGGCGCTCCAGTCGCTCTGGGCGAACAAGCTGCGCACCGTGCTCACGCTTATCGGCGTGGTCATCGGCGTGGCTTCGGTCATCGCCATCATCACCCTGGTCAATGGCGCCAACCGTTTCGTCGCGACCAAAATCTCCGGCTACGGCTCTGACGTCCTGACCGTCACGCAGATGCCATCCATTATCCAGACTGCCGAAGAATATCTTCAGGACCAGAAGCGCAAGAACATCGAGTTTTCCGACTACCAGTACATCGCGCAAACCTGCACCCGCTGCCTGTCAGTGGGCGCGCAGATTTCGTCTTCCGGCAAAGTGGTGAATGGGAAACAATCCTCCGACAACACCACCATTAACGGCTGGACCTCGGCCATGGCCGAGATGAGCAACATTAAAGTGGCGGAAGGCCGCGAGCTTACCCCCATCGACGACCAGGCCGGCACGCACGCCGTTGTGGTCGGAGGGGACATCGTGGATAACCTGCTGCCCAACGGCGATCCCATCGGTCAGGAGATCCGCGTCGATGGCGAGGTCTACACCATCGTCGGAGTGGCGGAACGCCAGGGAACGACGCTGGGCCGCAGCCGCGACAACTTCGTGAACATGCCGCTCAGCACCTACATGCACACCCACGGCGAGCACCAGAGCGTGACCATTTTCGCCAGGGCCGGAACCGCTCCTGGCGCGCTCGAAAGCACCGTGGACGAAGTCCGCGCGCTCATGCGCATCCGCCGCCACGACCGGCCCGGTGTGGAAGACACCTTCGCGGTCCAGACCAACGAAACCTTCGCCAGCCTCTGGAAACAGCTCACCGAGACGTTCGCCATCGTTGTCGTCGGCATCGCCTCCATCTCGCTGGTCGTCGGCGGCGTGGTCATCATGAACATCATGCTGGTCTCGGTCACCGAGCGCACCCGCGAAATCGGCATCCGCAAAGCGCTGGGCGCCAAGCGCCAGGATGTGATGCTCCAGTTCCTCATCGAATCGGCGACCATGGCGCTCGCCGGGGGAATTGTCGGCGTTATTCTCGGCGTCGGTGTCGCGGAAATCGTCACCACCATCATCGGCTGGCCGTCCTCGGTAGCCATTTGGTCTGTGGTGCTGGGCTTGTCTGTCGCCACCAGCGTCGGCATCTTCTTCGGTGTCTACCCGGCTCATAAGGCCGCTCAACTCGATCCCATCGTCGCCCTGCGCGCGGAGCTATAACCTATGCGATTCACCGACTCTCGCGAATCGATCCGTATGGCCCTGGACACACTGCGCTCCAACAAGCTGCGTTCCGGGCTCACCATTCTCGGCATCGTCATCGGCGTGGCTACCGTCATCACCATTTCCTCGCTCATCAACGGCGTGAACAACCGCGTCACGTCCTTCGTCAGCTCGCTCGGCACCAACGTTTTTTGGGTGTTCCACATGCCGGTCATCAACGTGCGCCCCACCGCGGAGATGCTGGCCCGCAAGCGTCTCACCCTCGATGACCTCGATGCGCTTTCCAAACTGCCCCACGTCGTCGCTGCCAGCGGCGGCATCCAGTACTCCAACTGGCAGCTTGGCGTCGGCGAAGTCGCCGTCAGCTACAACGGCAAAAAAATTCAGAACACCATCCTCGAGGGCGACACGCCCGACGTGGAAAAAACCTACGACCTCGACATTATTCAGGGCCGCCTCTTCAACGAATCCGATCAGTTCCGCAGCGCCAACGTGGTGGACCTCGGCTACGACGCCGCCGGCGATCTGTTCCAGGGGCAGGACCCCATCGGCAAGCAAGTGGTCATCAACGGCGACGTCTTCACCGTGATCGGCGTTCTCGACAAGCAGAAGCAACCCTTCGGCACCGGCAAAAATGCCCAGGACAATGCTGCGTTTATGCCCTTGAGCACCTTCCACAAGATCCACCCCGAGCTGAAAGATCTGTGGATCAGCGTCAAGTACGACGACGCGAAGAACGCCTCCATCGTCGAAGAAGAAATGCGGACGCTGCTGCGCGAGCGGCGTCGCGTGCGCGTGGAGAAGGACGACGACTTCTCCATCTTCAGTCCCGATTCGCTCACCCGCCTCTGGGATCAGCTCACCATTGGTCTGGTCATCTTCATGTTCGCCGTCTCTAGTGTCGGCTTATTAGTCGGCGGCGTCGGCGTGATGAACATCATGCTCGTCTCGGTCACCGAGCGCACTCGCGAAATTGGCGTGCGCAAAGCCATCGGCGCCACCAGACGAAATGTCCTCATCCAGTTCACGTTTGAAGCGATGGCGCTCTGCGCCCTGGGTGGCGTCATCGGCATCATTCTCGGCGCCCTCATCACCCTGGCTGTTCGCTACGGCGTTAGCTTCCCCGCCACCATGTCCACCATGTGGACCGTCATCGCCTTCGTGGTCTCCTGCGGTATCGGCCTCGTTTTTGGCATCTATCCGGCCTGGAAAGCAGCCACCCTCGACCCCATCGAAGCCCTGCGCTACGAATAATCCCTGTCCGGGGGCGGTTCATCCCACGAGGGAACCCTCAACGTGAAAACTGCGTAAAATAATCCCAGAATCCGCGGAAAATGTCCGTCGTGCGCTTCAGGACTGCGGCCCGGGAGCAGGGGAAGACTCCAGAAATGCAATTCACCGAAGCAATCCGGGTCGCGCTGCAGTCGCTCTGGGCGAACAAGATGCGCACCATTCTGACCATGCTGGGCGTGGTCATTGGCGTGGCCTCGGTCATCGCCGTCGTCACCCTCTCCAATGGCGCCAAGATGTTCGTGGTTAAAAAAATTGCCAACCACGGCTCCGATACCCTCACCATCCAGCGCATGAATCCCGTCATCTTCAGCGGTGAAGAGTACCTGAAAGAAACCAAGCGCAAAAATATCGTCTACGACGATTTCCTCTACCTGCAGCCCGCCTGTACCCGCTGCCTTTCCATCGGCGCTTCCCTCGGTTCGGCTGGAACCGTCGTCAACGGCAAGCAATCCACCACCAATACTGCGATTTCCGGCTGGACCTCCAGCATGTTCGAGATCAACGACCTCAATGTGGTCGAGGGCCGCGCCCTTACCCCCACTGACGACAAAATGGGCACCCACGATATCGTCGTTGGCTACGACATCGTCGATAACCTGCTCCCCAATCAGGACCCCATCGGCCAGGAACTCCGCGTTGATGGTGAAATCTACACCGTAGTCGGGGTCGGCGAGCGCAAGGGCGAAATCTTCGGCCAGAGCGAAGACAACTATGTCGACATGCCCCTAAGCACCTATCTGCACACCCATGGCGAGCACCAGAGCCTCAACATCTCCGCCAAAGCCGGCATGGCGCCCGGCGCTCTGGACAACCTCATCGACGAAGTCCGTGCCCTCATGCGCACCCGCCGCCACGATGCGGTCGGCACCGACGACGACTTCGCCATCCTCACCAATGACACCTTCATCAGCCTGTTTAACCAGATCACCGGCATGTTCGCGGGAATCATCATCGGCATCGCCGCTATCTCTCTGGTCGTCGGCGGTGTCGTCATCATGAACATCATGCTGGTCTCGGTCACCGAGCGTACCCGTGAAATCGGCATCCGCAAAGCCCTGGGCGCAAGGCGCCAGGACGTGATGCTGCAGTTCCTCATCGAGTCGGCCTCCATGGCTCTGCTGGGCGGATTTTTCGGTGTTCTCCTCGGCGTCACCATCGCCGAAGTCGTCACTGAAGTCGTGGGTTTCCCCTCCGCAATTGCCGTCTGGGCGGTTTTCCTGGGCCTCTTCGTCGCCACCAGCGTCGGCATCTTCTTTGGTGTGTATCCTGCCCACAAAGCCGCGCAGCTCGACCCCATCGTCGCCCTGCGCGCGGAGCTATAGCCCATGGCCCTCAGCGATTCCCGCGAATCCGTCCGCATGGCGCTGGACACGCTGCGCAGCAACAAGCTGCGCTCCGGCCTCACCATTCTCGGCATCGTCATCGGCGTCGCCACCGTCATCACCATTTCTTCGCTCATCAACGGCGTCAACAACCGCGTTGCCGATATCGCCAGCCAGTTCGGCACCAACGTCCTCTGGATCTTCCGCTGGAACTTCATCGGCATTCGCCCGACCGCTGAAATGCTGGCTCGCAAGCAGCTCACCCTCGACGATGCGGAAGCAATCCAGACCCTCCCGCACGTGGTTGCGGTGGATGCCGCGCGCCAATACAACAACTGGCAGCTCGGCGTCGGCTATGTTGCCGTCGAGTACAAGGGCAAAAAAATTCAGAACACCATTCTGAATGGCAGCATGCCCACCTTTGCCACGGTCAGCAATCTCACCTTCTCCGCAGGCCGCCCCTTTACCCAAAACGAGGAGTTTCGCGCCGCCAACGTCACTGTTCTGGGCCACGATACCGCGGAGAAGCTCTTCGACACCGAAGACCCCATCGGCAAAGATGTCGTCGTCAATGGCGACGTTTTCACCGTCATCGGCGTCCTCGATAAATACAAGCAGTTGTTCGGGGGTGGCAGCAATCCCAACGACAACGTCGCCATCTTTCCCCTCACCACCTTCCATAAAATCCACCCCGAGATCCTCGACACCATCATCTCCATCAAGTACGACGACGCTAAAAACAAATCCATGGTCACTGAGGAGATCCGGATGCTCCTGCGGGAGCGCCGCCGCGTCCGTGTGGAGAAAGACGATGACTTCGCCATCTTCGGCCCCGATGACATTCTCTCCTTCTGGTCGCAGGTCACCTCCGGCCTTGTTATCTTCATGTTTGCCGTCTCCAGCGTTGGCCTGCTGGTTGGCGGTGTCGGGGTCATGAACATCATGCTGGTCTCGGTCACCGAGCGCACCCGCGAGATCGGCGTCCGCAAGGCGATCGGCGCGACCAAGCGGAATGTTCTGGTCCAGTTCACCTTTGAGGCGATCACGCTCTGCGCTCTGGGCGGCGTGGTCGGCATCATGCTGGGCACCGTCATCACCCTCGCCATCCGCTACGGCGTTTCCTTTCCCGCCAGCCTGTCGACCTTCTGGGTCGTGACTGGATTCGTCGTCTCCGGCGCCATCGGCCTGGTCTTCGGCATCTATCCCGCCTGGAAAGCAGCCACCCTCGACCCCATCGAGGCCCTGCGCTACGAGTGAGGGGCCGGGAGCCTGTAGCCTGTAGCCGGTAGCGGGTCAGCTGGATGGACGAAGCGTCCCGATCAGTCCAGGCATCATGGCAGCAATCTCTCCTGCCTCGGTGAGGATTGCGCTGGCCCGGTCCTGAGCGGCAAACCCCAGATCGCGAGCAAGCTCGATTTGGGTCTGGAGTTCGAAGAGTGAGCCTCGTGCCTGAGCAAGGAACACGGCAAAGCTTTTGTCGGTCATGCGCCCGCGTCCTTCGGCGATATTGCTTGGAACAGAGACCGCCGCACGGCGAATCAGGCTTGTGAGGCCGAACAGCTCGCTTCGAGGAAAGCCGTCGGTGAGCTTATATAGGGTGCGCGCCAAAAGCATCGACCGCTGCCAAACCTGAAGATCGCGAAATCTCTGGGTATCCATCTTGGTTCCATGGAATGGCCCTTAGCTCGAGATTGCAAGATTACGAAGGCCAGCCGAAGCACTTTGGTCATGTAGCTGCAATGTACTCGCTACAGGCTACAGGCTACCGGCTACGGGCTACGGGCTGTACTCGCTAGAGGCTACCGGCTACCGGCTACCGGCTACGGGCTGTACTCGCTACAGGCTACCGGCTACAGGCTACGGGCTGCTATGATTAAACTACCCGGCGGACCACCCCCGCCCCCGAAAACCTATGTCCAAAAGCTTTAACCACTCCATCCTCGCTGTCTCCATCGCCATCATCCTTGTCGTGCTCTTCGGCGGCTTCGGCCCCGCGGGCGTCAACGCCAGCCAGAGTGACGGCGCGTACCGCCAGATGGGCGTCTACGAGGAAGTGCTGCACAAGATTCAAACCGACTACGTCACCGACCCCAACATCCAGAACGTGACCACCGGCGCGCTGCACGGGCTGCTCGAATCCCTCGATCCGGATTCCAGCTACCTCACCCAGTCCGAGTACGCCAACTACCTCCAGCATCAGCACGAGGGTCAGGCCCAGGTCGGCATGGACGTCTCCAAGCGCTACGGCTACGGCAGCGTGATTTCTGTCATCCCCGGCAGCCCCGCGGAAAAGGCCCACGTCGAGGACGGCGACCTGATTGAGTCCATCAACGGCCACTCCACGCGCGAAATGTCGGTGGCCATGATTCGCCTGTTGCTCGAGGGCAAGCCCGGGACCAGCGTCAGCTTCCAGCTGGTGCGTCACCTCAAGCCCGAGCCCGACGACGTCACCCTCACCCGCGCCGCCGTCACCCCCCCGTCGCTGTTCCAACAGCAATACGAGAACTCCAGCATTCTCTATCTTCGCCCCGTGGTCCTCACCCGTGAGCGCGTCGACGAGATCGTCGCCCGCCTCCACGACATGGGCAGGAACAACAACCGCAAAGTGCTGCTCGATCTTCGCGACGTCGCTGAGGGCGACCCGCAGCAGGGCATTCGCCTGGCCAACGCCTTCCTGCAGGGTGGAACCATTGCCATGCTGCAGGGCCAGACCGTCCCCACTGAGACGTTCAAGGCCGACACTTCAAAGTTTGTCACCGCCGCTCCCCTGGTGGTCCTGGTCAACCACGGAACCGCCGGCGCGGCTGAGTTGGTCGCCGCGGCCATCCTCGACGACAAGCGTGGCGACGTAGTGGGCGAACGCACCTTCGGCGAGGGTTCTGAGCAGAAGACCTTCACTCTTCCCGATGGCTCCGCGCTCATGCTGACCATCGCCAAGTATCAGTCGCCCTCGGGCAAGAAGATCGAAGACGATGCTGTGACTCCCAACATTGCTGTCAACCAACCCGCCGAGGAATCTCCCGAGGCGGAGACTAATCCGCAGGAGCCCCGCACCGACGATCAGCTGAACAAGGCGCTCCAAATTCTGAAGCAGAAGAACGCGTAAGCAGCGGCGACGCATGGCACGTTTTCACCCGTGGTGCCAGATCAAAACCGGGATCCTGACCGAGCCTGCCCACCGGGCATCGGCCCCAGACAACCGCCTCCCTTTACCACGCAGGGTTTTGTGAAGCTGGGATGGCACGCTTAATCACTCCATCGGACCGCGAGGACGCCCCGCTGCCCTCGCCTCGACGCTTTCGCCGGCGCGCCTCCGACTTTCAGCCTCCTCGGGACGACCACCCCAAAATTGCGGGCGGCCTCGCCCTTGCGGTTCTTGTCGTGCTGGCTGCTGCGGCCGGCAGCCTCACCGGACTCATGCTCGTCTACTCCGTCGATCTGCCCCAGGTGGATGAGCTGGAGCACTACCGCCCCTCCACCACCACCGAACTCTACGACGTGCACGGCCGCAGCTTCGGCTCCTTCGCGCTGGAGCGCCGCGTCGTCGTCAACTACAACGACTTTGCGCCCGTCCTGCGCCAGGCCGTCATCTCCACTGAAGATCGCGACTTTGAGAGCCACGGCGGCGTAAATCTCCTCCGCTTCGCCGGCGCCGCATGGCACGATCTCTTCTCCAAAGGCCGCGCCCAGGGCGCTTCCACGCTGACTATGCAGCTCGCGCGCAATCTTTTCCTCTCCAACGAACGCACCGCCTCGCGCAAGCTACAGGAAATCTTTCTCTCCCTGCAGATCGAGCACACCTTTACCAAAGAGCAGATCTTCACTCTGTACGGCAATCAGATTTACCTCGGCAGCGGCGTCTACGGCTTCGAAGCCGGTGCGGAATACTACTTCTCAAAACACGCCAGCGAGCTCACCCTTCCTGAGGCCGCGCTGCTGGCAGGCCTTCCCAAAGGCCCTGCGGAATTTTCCCCCATCCTGAACCCGGATCGCGCCTTCCGCCGCCGCAATGTCGTCATCGACTCGATGCTCGAAGACGGCAAAATTTCCGCCGCCCAGGCCGAAGCTGCCCGCTCTTCGCCGCTCGGCCTGCACCTCGAGCCGCCTCCCAACAGCGTTGCCCCGTATTTCGTCGAAGAAGTCCGGCGCGAGCTCGAACACCGCTTCGGTACCGAAGAGGTCCATGCCGCGGGCCTCAAGGTCTACACCACGCTGGACCTCGATCTGCAGAAGGCCGCCAATCAGTCCGTTCTCGACGGTCTCGCCGCCTACGAGCGCCGCCGCGGCTGGCAAGCGCACCTGCTCAACGTCCTCGCTGCCGGCCTCAACGTCGACACCTTTAAGCATCCGGACTGGACCGTCCCGCCCGCGCCCAACACCTACATGCATGCGCTGGTCACCGGCATTCTGCCCTTTCAGGTGACGGGCCGCATCGGCGACCACCCCTTCATCCTCACCCCCGAAAACTGGTCCTGGACCGGCTTCCACACCGCGGAGCAGTTTCTGAAACCCGGCGACCTCATCTATATGAAGATCACCGGCGAAGACGGCGGCATGCTGCACGGAACTCTGGAAGAAGACACCGGCGTCGAAGGCTCGCTGCTGGCCATGGACAACGCCACCGGCGACGTGCTGGCCCTGGTCGGCGGCCGCGACTTCAACCTTTCGCAGTTCGACCGCGCCACCCAGGCCGAGCGCCAGACCGGTTCCTCCTTCAAGCCCTACGTCTACACCACGGCCGTCGAAGACGGCGCGACGCCGCAGGAAATCATCGTCGATCGGCCCGTTTCCTTCGGAACCTATGTCCCGCACAATTACGATGGCAAGTTCAAAGGCCGCATCTCGCTGCTGGAAGCCTTCGCCGACTCGCGCAACATTCCCGCGCTCGAGCTGGCCAGCCGCGTCGGCATTCGCAAGGTCATCGCCACCGCTCACCGCTTCGGCGTCACCACGAATATGCCCGCCTATTTACCCATTGCTCTGGGTTCGGCGGAGATTACGCTCGAGCAGCAGGTCGCCGCCTACGCCGTCTTCCCCAACGACGGTATCCGCGTCGGCCCGCGCCTGGTCAAGCGCGTCACCAGCGCGGATGGGCTTCCTCTCGATCAGGACACGCCCGACGTCAGGGAAGTCATCAGCGAGAAAACCGCACGCACCATGATGGTCTTCTTCCGCGGCGTCACCAGCGAAGGCACCGCCGCGAAGCTGACTGCGCTGCATCACCCACTCGGCGGCAAGACGGGAACCACCAACGACTTTACCGACGCCTGGTTCGTCGGCTTCTCGCCCTCGATCACCTGCGGCGTCTGGGTCGGCTATGACGATCGCCAGTCTCTCGGAGACAAGCAAACCGGCGCCGCCGTCGCCCTGCCACTCTGGACCGCCTTCATGCAGACCGCCATCGCCGCCACCCCCAACGAAACCTTCCCCGGCGACACGCCGCCATCGACGCATCCGCCACTGCAACAAACCGCCGCCCTCGCCACCCACCGCTGACCACGGCGGTCGCCCACGGCCATCCGCCGCGTAGCGGTGGAGACGGTAAAAGCCCCGGCCTTCAGGCCGGGGAATCCAGCCCTCCAATAAAAGCGGGCTTCAGCCCCGGCCCTGTTTTGAAGGGGCACAGCTTCAGCTGTGCCGATAAGCTCGCAGAATGAGTCCGGCTTGAGCCGCTGAGGGATGGCTTTCTTTCCCCACCGACTACCTCCGCAAGCTGGCAGTCCCTCCCGTCCTCATCCTGGAATCAGAGAGGCGTGGCCGTGATTGCCAACCCGCGGCGCCAGCCAGGCGTTGAGGTCAGAAAAAAATAAGATCATGCGGATTTTGGTCTACCGGAAAACGAGGGTGATCGTGCTCGATGCCTCGCTGCCACTACCGCCAACGCACAATTCCCTTTCTAACAGACTCGATATCGACGGCGACGCGCTCCAGGTTGTCGTGTGAAAGTTTTTTAATGGAGACGCAATACTTATCATCCATTTGATCTGCCCGAGCATCTTGTGAATAATTGCTTCATCGCGACCGATCCGGTAGAGGGAGCGATCACCGCAAGCTGCCTGTGGCTCGAGTGCTTTCGCGCTCGGGCCGGTACGGCACCCGGCCCTCCAGCTTAATACCTGAAGAAAGGACGGCAACCCCATGCCCGAAGCGACCTGGCAACCTCACGAGAAACACGGAAGACTGACGACGCAGAGCGATTTACCCGACAGCGTCTACGCGTTTCCAAAACAGCGTAAAGAACCGCTCACCGACGCGGACCATGTGCGGAACGCGGTCGCGCGGTTCGATCAAGTCACCGATGTCTCCGACGCCGACCGCGCCTTGGCGTTCGCGAACATCGAGAAAGCCGCGCACCACTACGGCGTCAACCTCTCGGAAACCTCCTGGCACGACCTGGGCGTTCATGCCCAAAGGAAATAACCAGAGGCTGCCGCAAAAAGGCGCCGTACGCCTGAGCGCCGAGGTACAGGGCTTACAATTCACGGGTCAGATCCGGACCGATAAGCAGGTTGTGCAGTGGCCGTGTGCGCACCGTACAAGGAGGCGAATTTTGAAAGCAATTGTCGTCCACGAATATGGCGGTCCTGAAGTCCTCAAGTTCGAAGACTATCCTGACCCGGTTCCGGGTCCGGGCGAGGTGCTGGTGCGAGTCGCCGCCTCCAGCGTGAATCCCATCGATTACAAACGGCGTGCCGGTTTAACCAAAGATTTTTACCCCATGCACTTCCCGGGCCTCATCGGCGTCGATATGGCGGGGACCGTGGTCAAGCTTGGGCCGGGAGTGACGGACTTTTCCGTGGGCGACCGGGTCTTCGCCATGGCGGACAATACCTACGCCCAACTTTGCGTCGTGAAAGCAGACGTCCTGGCGAAGGTTCCCGCGGGGCTCGATTTGATCCAGGCGGCAGCGCTGCCCCTGGTCACGGTCACCGGCTACCAGCTCCTTGCCGCTACCGGCATCAAGGCCGGCCAGACGGTTCTGGTCGTAGGTGCTGTGGGTAATGTCGGGCGTTCGGCGGTCTTCGCTGCGAAAGACCGCGGAGCGACGGTGATCGCCGGAGTTTTGAAGAGACAGGTCGATGAGGCGAAGACGGTCGGCGCGGATCAGGTAATCGCAACCGACGACGACACTGCGATCGCGAATCTTCCCCCGCTCGATGCGGTAGCGGATACGGTCGGCCGAGCAACCGCCGAGAAGCTGATTGCCAAAGTCAAGCCGGGTGGCGTCTACGCTTCCGTGGTCGGCGCGCCGCAGAACGCCGCGCAATACCCATCCGTAAAGGTCGTGCCGGTCTTCTCGCATTTCGACAGGAAAACCCTCGAGTACATGGCCGACGCGGTACGAGACGGCAAGCTGGTCATCCCGATCAGCGAGAAACTGCCCCTGAGTGATGCGGCCGAGGCCCAGGCAACAGCAGAAAAGGGTGGTATCGGGAAAATCCTGCTGGTGGCTTGAAACTCGTTGGCATACGCCGCCTGGAGGGAATTCGCAGATGAAGAGGGATCGCCGGGGAATTAGTCTTACTTCAAAACCAAGTGGCAATGGGTGTGTAGAATGCCTGGCATCACCGGACGGCTGGTGGCTTCATCTCCGCCGATGCGCTGAGTGCGGGCACATCGGATGCTGCGATAGCTCTCCGAGTCAGCATGCATCGAAGCATGCGGCGGAAACCGGGCATCCGATTATCGCCAGCTTTGAGCCGGGTGAGGACTGGTTCTACGATTACGAGACGCAGGGGATGATCACAGGCGCAGAGTTACTTCCGCCGCGCGCGCATCCCAAAAACCAACCCGTACCTGGACCCGCGGGAAAGGTGCCGGCCGACTGGGAATCGCTGCTGAACTAGCTGCCGTCGATCGATGGTTGACGAATGGGTGTGGGACTCGGGCCACCGTAGTTGCAATCAGCACTACATCGAAAGGAGCCGTCCATGAACGGCGTACAAGTTGGGCAGAACAGCTATGAGATGCCCCCGCGCGAGGGATTCAGCATCGCACAATTTCTCACTGTCACCGACATCGAGCGATCGGCTCGCTACTACGAAAAGGTCTTCGGCGCTCAAATTCTAAGTCTCGGTGACGGCAACGCGCCGGGGTACCTTCAGCTTGCGAACATCTGGATGATTCTCAACGTTGGAGGCGGGCCCACCCCGGACAAGCCGACGGTATCCCTCAGCGTCCCCGACCCAAATCACCTCAACAGCTTTATGAATTTCCGCGTTGCGGATATCCAGGCGTGTTACAAGCTATGGAAAAGTCGGGGAGCCGAGTTCATCACGGAGCCAATCCCCAAGTACGGCGAGATTCGCTGTTACATCCGCGATCCTGACGGCTATATTATCGAGGTCGGACAGAGCACCGATCTCACCTACGGTTAGCCCTCGGCCGAAGCAAGCCGCGACGATGAATTCGATTTCGAGAAGGAGATCAACAATGACAGCGAAAGGAAAAGTCTTAGTGCTGGTATCGAGCGGTCGCGGCTTGCCCTTGAAGGATGGCAAGATTTATGCCGGTGCCGGCTACTACCTCAACGAACTCACCGTCCCGGTTCGCGCCCTGATGAAGGAGGGCTACGAAATTACCTTCGCCAACCCAACAGGCAACACGCCCCAGGTGGATGTCCATTCCGAAGTCGCCGATTTCTTCGGCGGGGACGCGGCCAAGCTTGAAGACTATATGCTATTCCGCGACAGCCTGTTTGGGCTCAGAGATCCAGTTCGCATCAAGGATGTCGTCGCCTCGGGCCTGGATCAATATGACGCTGTTTTCGTCCCCGGCGGCCATGGTCCGATGATCGATCTTCTCGATGATCCCAATGCCGGCATCGTGATGAGACACTTTCACGAAACGTCCAAGCCTACGGCAGTGCTCTGCCATGGCCCGATTTCACTTCTCTCCGCTCTTCCGAATTCGACAGAAGTGGTCGCCGCACTCAGCGCGGGCGATGCCGCTGGAGCACGGGCCAAGGCTCAGGGTTGGATCTATTCTGGATATAAGGTGACTATCTTTTCGACAGCGGAAGAGCAGCAGCGGGAACCGGTTGAGATTGGTGGTAAGGTTCTTTTCTACCCGGACTTCGCCTTGAGTACGGCTGGCGCTGACGTAAGTGTGCGCGCTCCATGGACGAGCTATGTCGTTCAGGATCGCGAGTTGATCTCAGGTCAGAATCCGTTCTCCGATTACGCGCTTCTGAAACTTCTTCTGCCGGCACTCAATGAGAGGAAGAAGGTAGTTCCAGCGGCATGAGAATCGCATCCTGACGGTTACATGATCGAGGTCGGGCAGAGCACCGATCTTATCCAGGGTTAGCGCTCGGCCCCGGCAAACGTTCGAGGCGCGCGTTGATCGAGATTAATGAACCGGTTTTTTAAGGGAGAACGCACCATGTCCGAACTTGTGACCAATGAACCGCAAGAACAGAAACGAGGAACACGCACCGCCGCGCAACGGATCGCCGGCCTGACCATCGTTGCCGCAGTCGCGGCGGCATTCGCTGTTCTCTCCGCCGCAGCGGTTCACGCTCAGGACAAGTACACGCTGCAGTCGCCAAGCGGCATTGCGTTCTCCGACTTCCGGGGATACGAGGACTGGGCGGTAGTCTCTGCCGCCCGGACTGACCAAATCCTTAAGGTGATCGTCGCGAATCCAAAAATGATCAAGGCATTCAAGGCCGGCATTCCTGGCAATGGCCAGCCTTTCCCGGATGGCTCCATGATCGTCAAACTCCAGTGGACGCAGAAGAAGAGCACCGAGGCCCCCTTCGTGGTGGATGTGCCAGACGTCTTTAGCCAGGCTTTCGTGATGGAAAAGGACAGCAAGAGATTTGCGGCAAGCGGTGGGTGGGGATACGCGGTGTTCAACTACGATGCCCCCTCCGACAAGTTCTCCGCCGATGCCAAAAGCTTCTCAAGCTGCGGATACGCGTGCCATACTCCCGTGAAGGCGAAGGACTACATCTTCCACCCCTACCAGAAGCGTTGAACCCAACCTGCCCCCGATATTTCCGGCACATTCTAAGTTAGTCGCTAACAAGAGACCCCGCATGGACCTACCCAACGCGCCCGTTGCCCACCAGGGCTTCTTCGCATGTCACTTTTTCACGGTGAAGGACCAGGAAAAATCGAGAGACTTCTATGTCCGTATTCTTGGTGGAAAACTCATCAAACCCGACAATCCCTGTTACATCAAGCTGGAGAATTCGTGGATCATTCTGAATACCGGCGGTGGCCCCACCCCCGATAAGCCACAGGTGTTTCTTGAAACCCCGCCAGATCCGAACCGCGTTAGTAGCTTCCTGAATTTCCGCGTCGCCGACATCTGGGCTTGTTACAAAGAATGGAGCAGCAAAGGAGCCTTCTTTATTACCGAGCCATGGGCCAATGAGGACGGCTGGGAATGGCGTTGCTACATGCGCGATCCCGACGGCTACATCATCGAGGTCGGCCAATATACTCAGCTCGCCATCGACTGGTTCAACAGCCACAGTTAGCTGGCGGCTGCGTCAATCCTGCCGAAGGCAGTTAGTCGATTGCCCGCGGAGAAGCGCCCTGCGCGTCACTTCTGCCGGTGCGCCGAGGCTGAAGTTACTTCCTCAGCAGCCACGCTCCGATTGTCCGGGTGGTCCGCCGCCGCAGCCACAAGGCTGGAATAAGCCGCGGGACTTACACCGAACGCGCTCATCAGATCCGGAAGCGTGATCACACCTTCAAGCTTGTTGACGTTGGCGCGGCTCACCACCGGCAGCACTTCAAGGTGGGCCGCCCCCATACGTTCCAGCGCCAATGCGAGCCCCTGGTCCTGATGAACATGCGGGAATGTAGTTCCATCCACGAAGTCGCCGAGCGGCTTCGCAATCGCACCCTCTGCGCGGGCTCGTTCCAGCGTGGCGAGGCTGATCACCCCGATTACATTTTTCTCCTCCGTTATCGGCCACGCTCGCAACTCGCTGGTGCTGATCTGTCCCAGTGCCTCGCCCACCGTCATCTTCGCCGGCAGAACTTCGGTTGCAGCAATCATCGTCAGCCCCACCTGCCGCCGCCGGTGCCCAGGGCGGTTTTCGTTCGTGGGCAGATGAATCCCGTCCTGAAACGCCAGGGCGATATAGATCGGTTCCTTCTGTAGTCGCGACGAAATGAAGAAGCTCACCAGATTCGAAATCATCAGAGGCACAATCACCGTATAGTCGCGTGTCGTTTCCAGAATCATCAGCACCGAGGTCATCGGAGCGCGCACGATCCCCGCAAAAGCGGTGCCCATGCCCACCAGAGCGTAGGCGCCCGGTGTTGCCGTATAGGCGGGCAAAAAGTGGTGGGCAACGCCGCCCACCGTTCCCCCCAGCATCGCGCCGATGAAAAGGCTCGGCCCGAATATCCCGCCCGCATTCCCTGAAGCGTAGCTGGTGGTCGAACCCACCAGCTTCAGGATCACCAGCATAGCCATCAGCTTCAGCGGCATGTTTCCGTTCAGCGCATCGCCCACATAGCTATAGCCGACCCCCAGCACCTGAGGCGCATACAACGCCATCAGACCGACGCACAACCCGCCCACAACCGGCAGAGCCCACTGCGTCTGCCTGGGAAATTGCAGGAAGCGCTTCCGCATGCCCAGCAGAAGCTTCGTAAAGGCAACCGATACGAGACCCCCGGCCACCCCGAGAACCGCGTAGATTCCGAATTCCAGGGGATGGACCAGCCGATATTGCGGCGTCGCGAACAGCGGATTATTTCCCAGCAGCAGCCGCAGCACCACCCAGGAAGTCGCCGACGCCAGCACCACCGGGCCCAGTACCGGAGCGTTGAGATCGCCGACTACTTCCTCCAGCGCAAACAGCACCGCCGCCAGCGGAGTGTTGAATGCGGCCGCAATCGCGGCTGCCGCCCCCGCCGGCAGCAGCAGCTTTACCTTTTCCGGCCGCAGTCCCAGCCGCCGCCCCAGCACCGAAGCAATGCCGCCCCCCACCTGCACCGCCGGTCCTTCGCGCCCCAGGGGAATTCCGCTGGCCAGGGTGACTGAGGTGCAAAAAAACTTCCCCAGAGTGGTGCTGAGCGTAATCACCCCTCCCCGGGCGAACAACGCCGCTTTCGTTTGCGGCACTCCGCTGCCACGGGCGTCCGGGAAGTAACGATAGAGCAGATATCCGATCCCCAGCGAGCCTCCCACCGGTATCAGCACCCGGCGCCACGCGGCGCTCCCCACTGGATATAGCCGTATGCCCAGCCGTTCCGTCACCACGATGAACGCCACCACGGCAAGACCGGTCAGAGCGCCGATCACCAGGGAGAGAAGAAGTACGAGCTTATCCTCGTGGGCGCGCGGGAAAGCGAACTGCTGGAGCAGCCTCCAGCCCCGCCCCCCTTTTTCCGCCCCCTTACCGCTCTTGCTCATCCCCAGGACCTTCCTCCGCTGGTGCGCCTGCTCCATCCTTCAACCCGTCAATCACGCACCGTCAACACCGGGCACCGGGCATGCGAGAGCACCTTGTGAGGCGTGTCCCACAGCAGATGCGTCGCAGCCCGTGCATGGGCTGTGTGGTGGGGTCCCATCACAATCAGGTCCGCACTCTGGCTTTCCGCGATCTTCAGAATCTGCTCCCCCGCCGCGCCCATCTCCGCGATGCAATCAGTCTCCACCGAGCCGGCGGCCTCAGGGGGAAGCAGCTCCGCAAGGCGCTTCATCGTCAGATCTCTCTCCGCCTGCGGGTCTGCGTGCGCAACCCCGTTGGGCATCTTCAGAACGTGAACCAGAATCAGGCGCGCGCCGTCCTGTTCAGCCAGCCACACAGCAAAGGCCATCGCCCTTCCTGAGCCGCGCAGCAAATCGGTCGCGTACAAGATCCTTTGCAGCTTCCCTTGCAGCGCCGTCTCTGCAGAAACCTGCGGGCCGATCGTCAATACCGGGCACGGTGCGGAGTTGACCAGCTCTTCCGCCGCCGATCCCAGCACCATCTTCTTCATCCCGCTGCGGCCGTGGGTGCCCAGCACCACCAGGTCGATCTCCAGCCGGGCGATCAGTTCCGAAAGTCTCTCCCGGATCGACCCCTCTTTCACCAATTCACGATGCCTCACTCCCTGCAGAACTGCCGGGTTGGCAAGGCTTGCCATCTTCTTTTCCGCGGAGTGCCGGAGAAAGAACGGGTCGGGCGGCTGGACGTAGTCGGTAATCTCCTCCGGAACCACCGTGACTGTGTACAAGGTGCAATCGTAGCGCCGGGCCAGTCCGGCCCCGTACGCCAGAATTGTTTCTGAACGAGGCGAAAAATCGGTGGGGAGAAGGATATTCCGCAAAGAAACGCGGACGGGTGTCGCCGCCGGATGCATGGGTGCCCCTCCCAGGGAGGTGGCCGCAGAGATGACTTCCTTTGTCGGTCAGCTTCCACGATTTTCCTTCGACTCCCGTCAAGCGATGAGCTGAATGTGGAAAATCTGCGGCCATTATAGAAGCACGCCCGGCCCAAAACGGACCGCCCGTGGCCCACCCCCGCAAACATTTCGCTCCGCCGAAACCCTGTCCGTCGCCCCTCCCAGCGCGAAAATCGCGTAACGTTACTTGTTCTCCAAAAACTGTCAATCCTTACATTCGTAACGGCGCACCCTAACCCCTGTCGTTGGCGTGGGCATTCGTAACGTCAACCCCTTCCAAAGCCGCATTTTTACCCTCCTGATTTGGTATTCTGAACATAAGAGGTAAAGAAAAAAGTTTTTAAGTTTTTCGGGATGAACCTAAAGAAAAAGGCCTCGCTTCCGGCGAGGCCTTTTTGCGTCACGGATCACGGAGCACGGTTTACGGACTCCCGATTCCCGACTCCCGATTCCCGGCTCCCGGCTAACGATCCACTGTTCACTGTCCACTGTCCACTGACACCCGGCCGCCTCTGTTACAAACCCGGCCGCCTTTATTACAAACCCGGCCGCTTCTGTTACAAACACGACCGTATGCAATTAATTCATCCCAAAGGAGTTAGCATGTTATCAAACTCGATAACCTCTCTAACCTATTGAGATCAATCACCCGATCTGAGAAGAGGGGAGGGGGGTGGGGGGGACCCACCAAACGAAAGTACCGCCGCGCCCGCTCCACATCGTGCCGGATCTGCAACTGCAGCGCCTCCGGAGAAGGGAATCGTCGCTCCTCACGCAGCCGCATCAGGAAACAGACTTCAACCGGCGTCGCCTCCGTCACTTCCACCGAAGGGGGCCCGTCGAGCAGGTGCGATTCGACGGCGAAACCCGCGCCCTCGAAGGTGGGTCGAGAGCCGGCATTCGTCACGGCATTGAAATTCGGTGCATCGACACCCTCGCCAATGCGCACCCGTGTGACGTAAACGCCGTCCGGTGGAAGCAACTCCCGGTATGGCGCAAGGTTGATGGTCGGCGTGGTCAGCTTCTTGCCAACGCCCCGCCCGTGAACCGCAGTGGAAAGGATCGAGAAAGGCCGTCCCAGAAGAGCCCGCGCCACCGACAACTCGCCCGCCACGATCCGCCGCCGGACTTCGCTGCTCGAAACCGTCACGCCGCGCACGGTGAGCGAGCCATGCGAAACCACGCCGAAGCCAAGCTCCTCGCCCAGCAACTTCAGCTCGGCAATACCGGCTGCTGCATCGTGCCCGAATCGGAAGGTATCGCCTTCGTGTACTTCGAGAACCCGCAGCGCCCCGCGCAAAACGTTTTCGGCAAATGCGCGCGGCGTCTGCAGGGAGAATTCCCGCGTGAAGGGAATTACCAGGGTCGCATCGATTCCGGTTTCCCCGAGCAGCCGCAGCCGCTCCTGGATCGGGGTGATCAGCTTCGGCGCCAGCTCCGGCCGCAACACCGCCAGCGGATGCGGATCGAAGGTCACAGCAATGGACTGTGCCTCGAGCGACCGCGCCCGCTCGATCACGCGCCCGATAATCTCCTGATGCCCGCGGTGCACGCCGTCGAAATTCCCGATGGCCGCAACGGTGTGTGGCATCGGTGGCATCTCGGGGATCGATCGGAATACTTGCATGGCTGTCCGCTGCTTGCCTCGCTGCAACTGCTGTCTTTCTGAACGCTAAACGCTGTCCGCTAACCGCTGGTTTCGCCTCATAGCTCGAAGGGAATCCGCAGCCCGTCATACGAGAGCCGCACGTTGGCCGGGAAGGTTTTCTCCATCGCCTCGTGGTCCACTTCATGCGACATGTGCGTGAACCAGGCTTGGCGTGGAGCCATCCGCTCCACCCAGCGCAGCGATTCGGGAATGGTCGCGTGGCTGGGATGCGGCTGGGGCCGCAGCGCATCAATGATCACGACGTCGAGCCCTTCCAGCAGCGGCAGGCTCGACTCCGGAATGCTGCTCATGTCGGTCAGATAAGCGGCCGATCCGAATCGAAACCCGGCCACCTGCAGATCGCCATGGGTCAGTGGAACCCGCTGGAATCGCACCCCGTGCACTTCGGCCGATTCTCGCCCCTCGAGTTTTCTCAGTTCGACCCGAGCGCGCGTCGGATAAGTCGCGTTTTCGGAAAAGGTGTATTCGAAAACCCGCCGCAGAATGGCTGCTGTCTGCTCATCCACGTAGAGCGGCAGCGAAGCCGGCTTGTGTTCGAAGCTGAGCGGCCGCAAATCATCGAGCCCGAGGATGTGATCGGCGTGCGCATGCGTATAGAACACAGCATCGACGTGCCGGATGCCGGCGCGCAGCGCCTGCTCCCGAAAATCCGGTCCTGTATCGATCAGCACCAGCCGCTCACGCTCGCCGTCCTGCCAGGTGATGGCAATCGACGGCCGCGTGCGCCGGTTTCTCGGATCGGGCGACGTGCAGACCGCGCAGCGGCAGCCGAGCGTCGGGACGCCCATCGAGGTTCCGCTGCCGAGAACAATGATTTCCGCTTTCATGCGGCAGAAGGGCTACTTTTTCTTTCCATCGGCAGCACGCTGGGCCGACTGAGCAATCGCGTTGGTGATTTCAAGAAACATCATGCGCAGTTCGAACAAGACATTCTGCAGGGTTGCTTCTTCCTTCTGGCTCAGGTTGCCCCTGGTCTTTTCCTGCAGCAGGGCCAGCATGTCGATGCTCTGCCGCGCGCCCAGAATGTCGACCCGCGCCTTCTGTCCCGGCTCGGTTCCGGCGCCCAGCGCGATCATCGCCGAAACGTAGAAGGATTGGATGATGTGCTCGAACGTAATCACGCCCGTCGCTTCCATGCCGGGATTCGCCTGGCGCAGCATGTCGTCGATCTGCTTCGACGATTCCTGATAAGCAGCGTTCTGCTCCGCGGTTTCCTGCGCCGTGAACTGCGGCAACTCCGGCTCTTCGCCCGCCGCTTCTTTCGTCTCCAGCGCGGGCATGGTGACGACTTTGTCCGCCGCTGGTGGTGCGGCCGGCTTCTCTTCCTGCTGTTCGGCGGCAGGAGCATCGTCGCGCAATTCGCCCTCCGCGGTGAATTTGCGTCGGTCCGTTACGGTAAATGTCGGTTCTTTCTCATCCATAAACAGCAGTTCTCCCTGCGTGGGTCATTCAAATCATTCAACCGCCGGAATCGGTGGCGCAGACAGCGGGTTCGCCGTTCCTCCGCCGTACGTGATCGGTTCCGTCTCACTTTTTTCCAGCGCCTCGACCCTGGCCACGCCCAGAGCGAGGGCTTTCGAGAAGCCCGGCAAATCAATCGACGCCACGCTGGTCAGTTCACCCACGGCCGCATCGCCAACGCGCAGCTCAATCTTCTCGCCGGGTCCGAGCTTAGGTGCCGCGCCCTGCAGTTCAAACTGCCGCAGAGAACGGTGAACCGTAGCACGCGAGCGAATGCGCTCAACGATCTCCTGGCCGATGTAGCAGCCCTTGGTAAAGTTCAGCGCCCGTGGCAGGTTCGCCTCCTGCGGCAGGTACTTATCGCCAAAGTCCACGTCGAAAAGCGGCGTTCCCTCGAGGATGCGGAGATCCTCCAGGGCGGCAACGCCGCAGGGAACCGCTCCGGCCTTAGCCAGTGCTTCCCAAGTCTCCAGAACCTGCCCGGTTGGGACCTGAAGCTCAAATCGGGTGACCACAGGGCTCCAGCCGTGGATCAGCGTGACCTCGACGCCCGCCAGCTGTCCTGTGCGAAAAGTGCCGGCTTCCGGCAGCGTGCAGCCCAGCTTCTGGAGGATGGCTCCCGCCCCTGGTCCAGCGATTCCGAGTGCCGTCGTCGATCCGTCTAACTCTTCGAGCTTCACATCGTCCATAATGATGTAGCGGCGCAGATGGGCGAGGAGACGTTCCGCCTGGCAGCGGTCGGTTTCAAGCAGCAGCGAATCGTCAAAGCACGAAACATCGCCGTCGCCCTGAATACGGCCCTGAGGATTCAGAATCAGGGTGTAGCCGGTCTGGCCGGGAGCCATCGTTTTAACGGCTTGCGTGATCATGCCGTTCAGCCACCGGACGCGGTCCTTGCCGGTAGCCCGGAGAAAGGTGCGGTACCCCAGATCGAATACCCCTGCTGAACCGAGCAGGGCCTGCAAAGAGGTTCCGGAAAAGCGGAGCGGCGTCAGCGCTCCCCGGTGCATCTTCAGTTCGGGAGCGGTAGGATGGGCAGCGCCGAGCCGGGCCGCCAGCGGCGTTTCTGCAACAGTGGCGTTCGGAATCTGAAAGACCTGGCTCATAAATGGCTCTCAGAAAAATTATAGTCTGCGCATAGCAGAGTAGGCTCGGCGGGCGACTCCGCTGCAAAGGGCGAAAGGACAGGGGATGCGAGGGAGAAATAAGGCATGGTTGGCGTTCATGATTGCTCTGGCGGCGCTCGCCGCCGGTGCGCAGACGCCTGCCAACAGCAAGGAACAGGCTCCGCCGGCCGCGGCGCCCGGGCAGCAACAGACTGCGCCCCAGGCGAAGGCCGGCAGCGAGAGCCATATCACCCCGCAGGAGGCGAAGGAACTGTTTTCCTCCATTCCTCCCATTCTCCAGTTTGCCTCGGAAGACACCAAACTGCCCATTAAGCACGAAGTGAAGCCGCACCTGACCACGCGCCCTGAAGTCGAGAAGTATCTCCTGGAAAAAATGCACGACGATAAAGATGCGAAGCGCATGGAGCGGTCTGAAATCGTGCTGAAGAAATTCGGCCTGATCGACGCGGACTTCCATCTGCAGTCGTTTCTGGTGAAGCTGCTGGACGAGCAGATTGCCGCGTACTACGACAGCAAGACGAAGACCGTCAATCTGCTCGACTGGATCGCGCCCGACACGCAGAAGCCGGTGCTCGCGCACGAGCTCACCCATGCCCTGCAGGACCAGCGGGTGAATCTGGACAAGTGGCAGAACCAGACCAGCGACGACCTGTCGCACAGCTATGCTGACGACCGCAAGCACGTTGCCACCGACGAGGCTGACACCGCGCGCGAAGCAGTCCTGGAAGGCCAGGCGATGGCCGTCTTTGTGGATTACAGCCTGGCGCCGGCGCATCAAAGCCTGCGCACCGCTCCGCAGCTGATTGAAAACCTCCTCGATAACATGACCGATGACGGCGATTCGCCGGTGCTCTCGCGCGCCCCCCTGCTTCTGCAGGAGTCGCTGCTGTTCCCTTATAAAGACGGCCTGAAGTTCGAGGCCACTTTGATCGCCGATTCCAAAAACCCGGTGGCCGCATACGGAGCAGTGCTCGACCATCCGCCGGCCAGCAGCTACGAGATCATGAACCCGCACGCCTATGAGCAACAGGCAAAGGTTCCTCTGCTGAACATGCCCGACATTCATCCGATCATCGACGCGGAGTACAGCCCCTACGACATCGGCGTGATGGGGGAGCTGGACGTTCGCATTCTGGCGGAGCTGTTCGGCGGGAACGACAAGGCGACTCAGCTGACGCCAGCGTGGGACGGCGGCCTCTACTATGCGGCGCAGAAGAAGAATGCGCCCGACAAGAGCACAACCTCTTCCGTCGCGCTGCTGTATCTCTCGCAGTGGAAGTCGGAGGACGCAGCCGCGGCCTTCGTGAAAATGTATGCCGGCGAACTGGATAAGAAATACACCCATGTAACCCGCGACAATTCCGCGGAGACCAGCCAGGACGAACAGATCTACCAGACCAACGAGGGACCGGTGCTGATCGCCACCAGCGGCACTGATGTTTTCGTCAGCGAAAGCTTTGACCTGCCCACCGCGCGCAAGCTCGAGGTGCTGATGTTCGCCGCGCAGCAACAGGGTCCCGCCCAGGTCGCTTCCAGCCGCGCTCCTGCCTCGGACCTGGCCGGCAGCGTGGTGAACTTCATGGCCCGTTGCGGCATGATGAGGGCGGCTCTGCCTCACCATTTATACTGATCCCTTGCGTTCACTCAGCGCCGTGAAGCGCAGGGGCGGTCGGCCTTCCTGTCGCGGACCGCGCCTTGCAGGGAGCCGTATTGCAACAGGCAGAAATTGGCATCATCGGGGGCAGCGGGCTGTACTCCATGCCCGGCCTCACCGGCGTTCATGAGGAGCGCGTCTCGACACCCTTTGGCGAACCCAGCGACGCTTTCATGCTGGGCGATTTGGAAGGTCACCGGGTCGCTTTTTTGGCGCGCCATGGGCGAGGGCACCGCGTCCTTCCTTCGGAGCTGAATTTTCGCGCCAACATTTACGCGCTGAAGAAACTGGGCGTCGAGCGCATCGTTTCGGTTTCCGCCGTCGGATCGCTGAAGGAAGAGCACAAGCCCGGCGACTTCGTCATTCCCGATCAGTTCATCGATCGCACGTTTCATCGCATTTCCACGTTCTTCGGCGACGGCGTGGTCGGCCATGTTGCTTTCGGCGATCCGGTCTGCGCCACCGTTGCCAAAACCTTTGTCGACGCGTGCAGGAAAGAAGGCGTGCTCGCCAGACCCAGCGGCACCTACGTCTGTATGGAGGGCCCGCAGTTTTCCACGCGCGCCGAATCGAATCTTTATCGCAGCTGGGGCGCCGACGTCATTGGCATGACCAATCTGCAGGAGGCCAAGTTGGCCCGCGAAGCCGAGATTTGTTACGCAACCGCGGCCATGGTCACCGATTACGATTGCTGGCACGCCGGGCACGACGACGTGACCATCGACCAGATTGTCAAAGTGATGAACCAAAATGCAGCGAACGCCGCCCGGGTGGTCCGAGCGGCGGTGGCGGCGATGCCGAGCGAGCGCGATTGCGCCTGTAAATCGGCGCTGCAGTATGCGCTGCTTACCAGTCCTGACGCGATTGCGCCGGCTGCCAGGGAGAGGCTCGACCTGTTGATCGGAAAATATCTGCAGAAAAAATAGGAAAGCACGGGGAAAATCAGCCGCATGGCCATACTTGTCGTAGGCAGTGTCGCGTTCGACGCAGTGGAAACTCCTTCGGGCCGCCGGGACCGTTGTTTGGGCGGCGCGGCCACTTATTTCGCGCTGGCCGCGAGCTACCTCACCCTGGTCCGGGTCATCGGCGTGGTTGGCGAAGACTTTGGTCCCGACGAAGAGCGCGTTTTCGAGCGGCGCAACATCGACACGCGCGGCATCGAACACGTTCCGGGCAAGAGCTTCTTCTGGAGCGGCTCCTACATGAAGAATCTCAACGAGGCGCAGACGCTGAACACCGAGCTGAACGTCTTCCAGAGCTTTTCTCCGAAGATTCCTGCCGAGTACCAGGACACCGAGTATCTGTTCCTTGCCAACATCGACCCAGTGCTGCAGGAAGACGTGCGCCGCAAAATGCCGAAGGTGAAGATGGTCTGCGGCGACACGATGAATTACTGGATCAAGGACCACGCCGAGAATCTCGCCCGCGTCCTCAAGGGCCTCGACGTATTGTTGATCAACGACACGGAAGTCCGCATGCTCGCGAAGGACAACAATCTCGTTCTGGCTGCGCGCAAAGTCCTCGATATGGGACCGAAGGCGCTGGTGGTCAAGCATGGCGAGTACGGCGCAACCGCCTTCTTCTGCGAGCGCTCGTTTGCAGGGGAAAAAGGATCCATCACCATCCCATTCCGGGCGCCCGCGCTGCCTTTGGCCGAAGTCGTCGATCCCACCGGTGCAGGCGATTCCTTTGCCGGCGGGTTCTTCGGCTACATTGCCTCGCAGCCCACGCTCACGCCTGCGGTCTTTCGACGGGCGATGTTCTACGGCAGCGTCATGGGATCCTTCGCTGTAGAGCGCTTTGGAACCGAGCGCCTGCAGCAGCTCGACCCTAAGGAAATCGAGGAACGCTTTGCGCTCTTCCGCCAGCTCTCGCACCTCGAATAACTCGCCGCCCTCCAGCGCGAGCAAGAACGCGGGCGATGGCGCGGCCACTGGCGCGCTCGAACGCCGCTCCCTCCGCCACGAGACCATCTTTGCCGGCATGGTGGCCGCGCTGTTCTCAGTTCTGGCGTTCGGCTATTGCTTCCCGCGCAACATGCTCCTCCTCTACGGTGACGCTGTCGCGCACCTGGGCATCGCGCGCCGCCTCATCGACTCGCTCAATCCTGGCATCCGTCAGATCGGCTCGGTCTGGCTGCCCTTTCCCCATCTGCTCATGATGCCCTTCGCGGCGCGCACGGTCTGGTGGCAGAACGGCATTGCCGGTGCGATCCCGTCGATGGCCTGCTACATCCTCAGCGTCGCCGGCCTGTGGCGTCTTTCGCGCTATTGGCTGCGACCGGCGGGTGCTGTAGTCGCCACGTTGTTTTTCGCGCTCAATCCCGGCCTGTTGTACATGCAGACTACGGCCATGAACGAGCCCGTCTTCCTCTGCCAGATGATCTGGGCTGCGCTCTTCCTCATGGCGTATCTGCGCGGCCTGGGGGAAGGGAACCAGCGCCTCGCCAGTAGAGCCCTCGTCGCCTGCGGCGTCGTCCTCGTCACCGCCATCTACACGCGCTACGACGGCTGGATCTTCGCCAGCATTGTTTGGCTCATAGCGATGCGCGCCCTCTGGAGACACCGCGCCTGGACGTCGCCCGCCGGCGGCGCCTTCATGCTGTTCACCGCTCTGCTCGTTACTACGCCCCTGCTGTGGTTTGCCTGGAATGCCCGCCAGTATGGCGACTGGCTCGACTTCATGCGCGGCCCGTACTCCGCCAAAGCCATCGACGTCCGCACCTCCACGCCTGGCGCGCCCCACTATCCAGGCTGGCACAGCCTTCGCGTCGCGGCGCTGTATTACATCAAATCGGCGGAACTGGGCGCGGTCCCGTCCTGGTGGGGGAATCGGCTGCTGGTCCTTACAATCGCCGGCTCCGTCGCTGCTCTTGTGCAATGGCGCAAGCGGTGTCTCGCCCCCTTCCTGTTGTTCTGGATGCCGCTGCCGTTCTACGCATACTCCGTCGCCTGGGGATCCGTCCCCATCTTCATCCCACTGTGGTGGCCCCACTCCTGGTACAACACCCGCTACGGTATGGAAATGCTGCCCATCTTCGGCCTTTCTCTGGGCTTCCTCGTTGCATGGCTGATGGGTCTGGCGGAAAAGCGCTGGCCACGACCCGCCCAGCTCATCCTGCTGGCTGCCATGGTGCTGATCCTGGTCGATTGCTCGCTCCTGATGCGTTCCACACCGCTGGTGCTGGCCGAGGCCATTGCCAATTCGCGCACCCGCATTCCCTTTGAGGCGGCCTACGCCCGCGCCCTCGAACGGCTCCCGCCTCAGGGGGAAATCCTGGTCTGGACCTCCGACCATATCGGCGCATTCGAGCGCGCGGGTATCCCGCTGAGGCGCACCATCAACGAGTCGGATTACTACCAGTGGAAGCCTGCGCTCGAGCATCCGGCGCGGTCCGCGGCTTTCGTCATCACCTCTGACCATGATGCAGTGGCGCAAGCCGTCGAGGCGCATCCGCAAGGGCTCACGCTGCTCAACATTGTGTGCTCCACTGATCAACCTTGTGTGCGCTTTTACCGTTCAAACCTGGCCCCGCCCGGTGATAGGATCAGCGGCAAGTGATCCTCGCTACTGACAGCAACGGCCACATGCTGGCCTACAGCCAGTGGGAACAATGGCTGCTCACTGGCGGCGCGGTTGGCCGCCTGCTGCTGGCCGCCGCGCTGGGTTGTGCCATCGGCATCGACCGCGAATATCACCACCGGCCGTCGGGCGTGCGCACCAACGTGCTTATCTGCTTCGGCGCGGCCATGTTCACGTTTCTCTCCGTCATCATCGCCGGCGAGGGCAGCGCCAATCGCGGGCAAATCGCGTCGAATATCGTGCAGGGCATCGGCTTTCTCGGCGCCGGCCTGATCCTGCACAATCGCGATCGCGTCAGCGGCCTCACCAGCGCCGCCACGGTCTGGGCGGTCGCGTCTATTGGCATGGCCTGTGGCGCCGGCCTCTATTTCCCCGCGATTTTCGCCACCGTCGTGGTGCTGATCGTTCTGGAGATGGTGCGGCTGCTCGAATACCGCGCCAATCTGAAGCTCTACTCAATGACCTACGAAGTGCGGGGCGGCGATGCGGAGAAAATGACCGTCGCCATCCTGAACGTCATGGATCGGGAGAATCGTCGGCTTGATGCTCTCGAGAATCAGCCGGTAGGAGATTTGCAGCGGCTCTCGTTTGACCTCTCCGCGAATCGGCGCCTGCATCGGCGGCTGCTCACCGAGCTGAAAGCCAGGCCGGCTTTCGATGAGGTGTACGCGTTTCGCGATCCGGAGGACGAATGATGCGCTTTGCGAAAGCGCACGCCTGCGGCAACGACTTCCTCATCGTCGAAGGGGCCTGCGATCCCGAGTTGGCGAAGAGACTTTGTGAACGGCATACCGGCATCGGCGCCGATGGCGTAGAGTTCTTCGAAGCTGTTGGCGCGCGCAGCGGCCGCATCCACCTGGCAAATGCCGATGGATCCATCGCGGAAATCTCCGGTAACGGAACGCGCTGTGTCGCTGCGTGGATGGCGCATCGGCAAACGTCCGCTCCAGGAGACGTGATCACGCTGGAGACCGATGCCGGCCCTCGCGCCTGCACCATCATCAGCGCGAACGGAGGAAGCTTTCAGATCGCCGCCGGCATGGGAGTGCCCCAGGTTGCTCAGGCACAGGTGACGCTGGCGGACAAAACGCTCGTCCACGGTGTCGAGGTCTCCATGGGCAATCCGCATTTCGTCATCGTGGTGCACGATGAGAATTTTCGCGCGCATGGACGCGGCTGGCAGGAACTGGGCCGCGAGATTTGCTTTCACAGGCAGTTTCCAAAACAGATCAACGTCATCTTCGTGCGTATGGTCCACGCCGACGACGTCGAGATTCGTATCTTTGAGCGGGGCGTCGGGCCCACCACGTCCTCCGGCACAGGGACCTGTGCTTCCGCGGCCGCTGTCATTGCATCTTGCGGCGGCAGGTCTCCGCTTACCGTGCACGCGCCGGGCGGCTCGCAGCGCGTGGAGTGGACTGGCATCGGTGCGGAGATGACTCTGACCGGACCAGCTACGCTAATCGCAGAAGGCGAGGCCCTCTTTGGCTGAGACAATTCTGAAACCCCTTCCCGCATGGCCCGGCGCACGCATCGCCGTTGTCTCGCCGGCCAGCAACGCCCGCACGGACCGCATCACCCGCGGCCTCGAAGTGCTGTGGTCTCTCGGATACGATGCGGTTGCCTCTGAACACGCACTCGGCAAGCATCCGCCGTATTTCTCGGGAACCCCGCAGGAGCGACTGGACGATCTGCATACGGCCTTCGCCGATCCCGAGGTCCGGGCCATTATTTGTGCTCGTGGCGGTTACGGATCCAACTACCTGCTCGAAGGCCTGGATCTGAACCTGATCCGCAAGCATCCCAAGCCGTTCTTCGCCTACAGCGATATGACCGCTCTGCAGACCTGGCTCCTCGATCAGATAGGCCTCGTGACGTTTCACGGCCCCATGGTTGCGGCAGATTTTTCCGTTCCGGAGGGCGTTCACCTCGAAAGCTTCCGCACGGCAATGACCACAGGCCTGGTCAGCGTCGGAGCCGAGCAAGGCATGCGCATCCTGCGCGCCGGCCGCGCCATCGGGCCGATCTACGGCGGCTGCCTCAGCATTCTCACCGCATCGCTGGGCACGCAATTCGCGCCGCAAACCGAAGGCAAGCTGCTTTTCATCGAGGACGTCGGCACCAAGCCCTACCAGATCGATCGCATGTTGCGGCAGATGATCATGGCCGGAAAATTCGAGGGTGTACGCGGCTTTATCTTTGGCGAAATGTTGAATTGCGGCTCGCGGGGCGCGGATCCGCTCCTCCTGCAGCAGGTGATTGTGAGTCTGCTCGAGCCCTTCAATGTCCCCATCGCCATCGGCCTCCGCTCCGGCCACGTCTCGGGCGGCAACGTCACCCTCCCGCTGGGCGTCGAAGTCGAGCTCAACCTTGAAAGCGATCAGCCGCTGTTACGTTATCTCGAGCCAGCCGTTGCCGCCGCGAAGCATGCAAGCTAAGAAACACATCTATCTCATCGGAATCTGCGGCACCGCGATGGCTTCTCTCGCGGGTTTGCTCCAGCTCAAAGGGCACCGCATCACGGGTTCGGATCAGGCCGCCTATCCGCCCATGTCGAACCTGCTGCGCGATCTGGGCATTCCCATCGCTGAACCGTTCTCCGCATCAAATCTCGAACCCGCACCCGATCTGATCATCGTCGGCAATGCCCTGTCGCGAGGCAATGTCGAAGTGGAGGCCATGCTCGACCGGCGTATTCCATTTACCTCACTGGCCCGCGTCATCCACGAGGAGTTCATTGCCGGTCATGAGTCGCTGGTGGTCGCCGGGACCCACGGAAAGACCACCACCACCAGCATGCTCGCCTGGATTTACGAGGTCGCCGCGCGCCGCAACCCGGAGCTTGCGCCATCGTTCCTCATTGGCGGCGTCGCGGAGAACTTCGGCACCAGCTTTCATCTCCGCGAGGGGCGCCCGTTCATCATCGAGGGCGATGAGTACGACACCGCGTTCTTCGACAAGGGCCCGAAGTTCATGCATTATTTCCCCGATGCGCTGATTCTGACGCATGTTGAGTTCGATCACGCCGATATTTATGCCGATCTGGCCGCAGTGAAGACAGCATTCAAACGGCTGGTGAATCTGGTTCCACGTCGCGGGCGGATCGTCGCCTTCGACGGTTCCGACAATGTCTCCGAGTGTGTCAGTCGCGCCCTGTGTGCGGTCGAACGTTACGGATTCGAGGCGAACTCGACCTGGCGTCTGACCGATCTGCGCTTCGAAAACGGGGCCAGCCGTTGGCGCGTGCTACGCGAGGGCAAAGAGCGGGCTGAGCTTTCCTTGCCGATGGCCGGCGAGCACAATGCGCTGAACGCGACCGCCGCGGCGGCGCTGGCCGCGGGGCAGGGGATTGCTCCCGAGCCGATCGCCGAAGCGCTCGCAACGTTTCGGAGTGTGCGCCGCCGTCTCGAAGTGCGCGCGGAGATCAACGGCATCACCATCATCGACGATTTTGCTCACCATCCCACCGCGATCCGCGAAACCCTGCGCGCTCTGCGTTCGGCTTATCCTGGCCGGCCGCTCTGGGCCGTGCTCGAACCTCGCTCCAACACTCTGCGCCGCAACGTTTTCGAGCACGAACTGGTCGAGAGCCTGTCCCTCGCCGACGGCGTCATCCTCGCCAGCGTCTTTCACTCTGAACAAATCCCCGCACCAGAGCGCCTGCATCCGGAAAATGTGATTGCAGCCCTGCAAAAAGCGGGAAGAGACGCCGTGCTCCTTCAAAATGCTGATGCCATTGTTACAAATCTCGCGCCACGGCTCGCGTCCGGCGACGTGGTCGCCATCCTTTCCAACGGCGGCTTCGACGGCATCTACGAAAAACTGCCTGCCGCGCTCAAGCGGCGCCAGCAGAGCTGATTCATGTTTGCCGCTATCGTTCTCTTCACGACCTGGGTTCTCCTCGGCATTCCCGTCGCGATCGTCACCATTCCATGGGCGATCGTCAGCAGGAATGTGCTCCCGCTCTACCGCGGGTCTCTGTGGGTGGTTCGTACCGGCCTGTATCTCGCGGGGATTCGCGTCGAGGCGGTCTGGGAGCAACCGCTCGACCTGTCCCAGCACTACCTTTTCCTCTCCAATCACGTCTCGAATCTCGACCCGCCGGTTCTCCTTCCGCTGCTTCCGGAGCGTAGTTCCGCCTTCCTGAAGCGTTCTCTGATGAAGATTCCCATCCTCGGCTGGGGCATGAAGAGGGCCGACTTCATCCCGGTGGACCGTGACGGCCGCGTAGAGAGCGCCGTCGAAAGCATGGAGTTCGCTACCCGCGTCCTCAAGTCGGGCGTAAATGTGCTCTCGTTTGTGGAGGGAACCCGCTCCCGCGATGGCCGACTGCAACCCTTCAAGAAAGGGCCGTTTTTCCTGGCGATGCACTCTGGCGCGCCGGTGGTGCCGGTATCCATCTCGGGCACGGAGAAAATGATGAAGAAGGGCAGCCTGAGAATCTTTCCTGGAACTGCGCGCGTGGTGTTTCACGCGCCCATCCGGCCGCACGACTATTCCAGCAAAGAAGATCTGATGGACGAGGTGCGCGTGGCCATTGCCTCGGGATTACCAGAGTGGATGCGGGGCTGAGCTACTTCACCACCGCGTTATAGCCGTCGGCGAGAAGCTTCGCGCGCATTGCCATAGCATCGGCCCGCGAAGTAAACGGCCCCAGCTGAATATGCAGCAGCTGATCCTGCGGTTCATGCCGCGCCACCGCGGTGTAGCCATGCTTCTTCAGCGCATCCACCAGAATGTCGCCGTCTGTCTGAATCCGCACCGCCGCGACTTGCACCATGAAACTGGTTTGCGCCGTTGCTGCGGCGGGCTGCGGCACCGGTGCTGGTTGCAGCGCCTGTGGGGTCGCAGGAGTCCTGAGAGTGGCGGACGGAGACGTCACCGGCGTCCGCGCGGGCGAGCTGGCCACCGGCGTCCGCGCCGGCGACCTGGGTGCCGGCGTACTCGCAGGAGTCTGCGTCTGTGTGCTGACGGGCTGCGGAGCCAGCGTGTTGTCCATCGCTCCGGAGGGGCCAGTTCCGGAATCCGAATCGGCGGGAGCCGTTTCGACCGGCGTCAGCGTTTGTTCCGGTGACGGTTTGGGGACGCGGCTGTCGCCCGGCGCGGCCGTGGCGTCCGCGGAAGGCTGGACGGCGGCGCGCGATCCACCGGCGCGTCCCACCGAGTAGCCGAGCCCAAAGAACACAGCGCAGATCAGCACCAGGCCAAAGAAAATGCCCAGCAGAGAGCGCGTCCCCAGGGCAATTTCAGTATCCTTGCCGGTGTCGGCGGTTCGGCTCAGCGGCGCGGACCTCCGCTCGGTTTTCCTCGCTTCTTGCTCTTCTTCAGTGTCGAACAGGAATGACATAGGGGGAGCCTCTGTCGGTTGAGAACCCGTTATTTCGTTTCAGGTGGCGGCGTTTTGGAGCCGAATCCGTGCCCGAGCAGCGAAATCAGCTCCATCGGCAGCGGAAACACGATCGTCGTATTCTTCTCCACGCCGATATCCGTCAGCGTCTGCAGGTACTTCAGCTGCAGGGTGACCGGCTGCTCGGCCAGCAAATTCGCGGCCTCCACCAGCTTCTGGGCAGCCATAAACTCGCCTTCGGCGTTGATGATCTTCGACCGCTTCTCGCGCTCGGCTTCCGCCTGCCGCGCCATGGCCCGCAGCATGGTATCCGGCAGGTCCACCTGCTTCACTTCCACGCTGACCACCTTCACGCCCCAGGGCTCGGTCCGCTGATCGATAATGGTCTGGATGCGCTGGTTCAACGCGTCGCGGTGCGAGAGCAATCCGTCGAGTTCTACTTCGCCCAGCACCGAGCGCAGCGTGGTCTGCGCGAACTGCGACGTCTGGTAGACGTAATTCGAAACCTCAATGACCGCTTTGCCTGGATCGAGTACGCGCATAGTGATGACGGCGTTTACTTTGATCGTCACGTTGTCGCGGGTGATCACGTCCTGCGGCGGCACCTCCATCACTTCCTGGCGCAAAGAAACGCGGACCATCTGATCCAGCGGCCGGAAAACCAAAATGATCCCGGGACCTTTGGGCTGCGGCAGCGCGCGGCCAAGGCGGAAAATCACGCCCCGCTCGTACTCCCGCAGAATCTTGATGGAATTCAGCAGGTACAGAACAATGATGGCGATAACAATAAGGACGGGAATGCTGACCATAGCGGGGGTACCTTACGCCCGGCTGAAATTTTAACGCACTCAGTGCCGCCCGGGCCGCATAAAATCAGGCCGGAACACTCTGTTGTACCCGCTCGACGAGTAGCTTCAGCCCATCCACGCCGCGCACGCGGACGCTTTCCCCTGGCGCGACGGGCGAGGTCGCCTCCGCCAGCCACAGCTCTCCGTGCACGATGATCTGCCCGCGCGGCGCCAACTCCTGTTGCGCCACGCCCACCGCTCCCACCAGCGCTTCCGGACCGATTTGCACTTTGTTATGTCGGGCAATCAGCGCGATGCGCACCAGGAACGTGGTGATCAACCCAAACGCCAGACCCGTTGCGATCGCCGTTGCCAGCTGCACCCGCATTTCCGGTATCGGTCCCGCCACCAGAGTCAGCGTGCCCAGCACGAGAGCAATCGTCCCCGCCGCCGCCAGAATCCCGTGGCTGGGAAACTTCGCCTCCAGCACCATCAAAATGATCGCCCCGATAATCAGCGCCAGCGACGTATACCGCACCGGCAGCAGATTCAGCGAGAACAGCGCCAGCAGCACCAGCAGCGTTCCCAGCGCGCCAGGAATGATCGTGCCTGGCGTATTGAACTCCATATAGACCAGCAGCGCGCCGGCCAGCAGGATCAGCACTGCGAGGTTCGGATCCATCAGCCGATCCATAATCTCCTCGCGCAGCGTCGGATTGACGGTGACCAGCGCGGCGCCGCGCGTGTGCAGCGTCTCGCTCGTCCCGTGAAAGCGCTTTACTGTGCGTCCGTCGATGGTGTCCAGCAGCGCATGCTCATCCGGCGCGACCACGTCGATCAGGTGAAGCTGCAGCGCCTCCTGATCGGTATACGACTTTGAATTCTCCACCGCCTGCTGCGCCGCATCCACGTTGCGTCCGCGTATCGACACGTACGACCGCAGAAACGCCAGCGTGTCGTTCAGGATCTTCTGCTTCATGGTGTCGTCGATCTTTCCCAATTCCACCACCGGATGCGCCGCGCCGGCCTCCGTTCCCGGCGCCATCGCTGCTACATCGGCCGCCTCCATCAGAAAGAATCCCGCCGACCCCGCCCGGCTTCCCGCAGGCGCCACATAGAAAATCACCGGCGACGGCGATGCGAGAATGTCGCCCACCATCACGCGCATCGAATCCAGCAGCCCGCCCGGCGTATTCAGCTCCACCAGAACCGCCTGTGCGTGCAGTTCGGCGGCGCGGTCGATCCCGCGCTTCAGATAATCGGCGCTGATCGGCTGAATCGTATCGTCCAGATGCAGAACTACCACCTGGCTGCTCTGCGCCGCCACACGTACCGTGCATGGCCCCAGCAGGCACAAAAGGAACAACAGGATCAGCGTAATCAGAAAAAGAGGCCCGTGGTGGTGCTCGTGCCTTACGTCGTGCGCCACTGCTCTCATGGCATCCCCCGTCCAATTCTTCGCCGGCCGCTTCCCGCGCCCTTAACTCGACTTCAGTTGGTTCCTGCTCGCTTTCGGCTCGCGGTTCGCTGCTTCATGGCGTTGTCTGACCTCGCCGTTCCAGGGCCAGCTTCATTCCCTGGGCGTTGGCATTCGCCGGATCGATCCGCAGCGCGTCGCCTACATCGCTCGCGGCTGCGCCCAGCTGGTTGGCCTGCAGGTCGAGTCGAGCCAGCACCAAATAGGCCGGCACGTTGGGCGTTAACTGGATCGACGCGTGCGCCTCCTGGCGAGCCGCATCCGCATCGCCGTCGCGCTCGCGTACCGCGGCCAGCCCCGCGTGGGCCAGCGCTGACGAGCGATCCGCTTCCAGTGCCTCACGATACTCCCGTTCTGCCTCCAGTACCAGCCCTCGCTGGAAGAACTGATCCCCGTCCCGGATCAACTCCGCAGCCCGCTGCGCCGCCTTCAGGGAAGCCAGACGCATCTGCTCCACCTGCTCCATTTCAAACGCCGCCTGGCGGAAGCCCGCTTCGCTGTAACCGCGCTTGATGCGCTCCAGGGGCCCCTGCGTGTCGGCAATCGCGTGGCCCGGATCGGGGTTTGAGGCCTGCGCTCCCGGATTCTTCAATTGTTCGGCAAACGCCTGCGCCTCCGTATCCTCAGGACGCAGCTGGAGCACCTGATCCAGCTCTTTCAGCGCCGCATCGTTGTCCTTGCGATGCGCAAAAGCCACCGCCAGATTGAAGTGGTAATCCGGATCGCGCGGATCGGCCGCGACCGCCTGCTGGAACAGCGGGCCGCCGTCCTGTCCGCGACGGCTCATGGCCACGCCCTGGTTGTTCACTACCTCCGGCAGCGGCAGCCGCGTGCTCACAAACGCGAACGCGTTCTGCGCCTCGCGGTAATTCCCCGTGTAGAAGAACGCCAGCCCACGGTAGAAATCCGCCTCCAGCGCGTTCGGATCGTTCCTCGGCAAATGTCCCAGCGTGGCTGCCGCCTGGTCGTAATCCTGATTGCTGAAGTACGCCCGCCCCAGAGCCAGCCACGCGGCAGCAAAGTCCGGATCGATCTTCACCGCCTCGCGCAGATGGTCAATACCGTCCTTTGGATCCGCCACCAGCCCCTGGATGTAGTCCTCAAAGGCGTCAGCGTGCAGGCTCTTGTCCGCAGCCAGAAAGGTCTGCTCCTCCACTGCATACGTCGGATCGAGCTGCCGCGTGACCTGCCATGCCAGGCCGTTGATCGCCTCGAGCAGCTGGCCCTGGTCTCCGTTCTGGCTGATCGGCGCGCCAAGGTGCAGGCCGGAGACGTCCAGAATCTCCGCATCGGCCGCAATTTGATTCCCCGTCGTCGTGTAGTGGCCGAAAATTACGTAGTCGGCGTCCAGGGTCTGGGCAATGCGGATCGCCGTCGCGCGCGTCGGCTCCAGATTGAGCGGCAGCCCCAGATGATCGAAGGCATACAGCCGATCCCCGCGGCCAATGGTCAGAAAACCCGCAGCGTTCAGGCGCCGGTTCAGAACATCGGGGAACGCCTCGCCGATCCAGTCCAGGCTGGCCGCGCCGCTCCGGTTCTCGAACGGAAGCACCAGCAGCAGCCGCCCATGCGGCTCTGCGGTCCCGGCGGGCCTCGCATCCGCGGGCTCCTGGGCCAATGCGCACGCTCCTGCCACCCAACCCGCCACCAGCAGGGAAGCGAAGAGCGCCCGAAATCGGTAAAGTCCCTGCACCAGGCTGATTATAAGTCGCGCCATCCCGGAGATAATGGCTTCCACTGCGGGCGCACGGGATCGAAAATCTCGTCAGCGCAGCCGCCACGCATTTTTCGGAGGCCACATGTCCGCTTCGCACCTGGTCTTTACCACCCAGATCGCCGGACCCGCGCAGACCATCTTCGACCTCGTCGCTGACATGCCCAACTACGGCCGCTGGCTGCCCGTCTCCGAAGCCTTCGGCGCAACCACTCAGGTCACGCCGTATCCTGTGCGTCTCGGCACCACCTACCTCGACGCGGGCTCACTCGGCCTGCGCCCCGGCTCCGTTACCGAGTTTGACCCTCCCCGCCGCCTCGGCTTTCACCACACCATGCTGTTGAAGAAAGGTCCGCTCATGGCGAACCTCGACATCCATATTCACTACGCCTTCGAGCCGGCAGGGAAGACAACGAATGTAGTCCGCGCCCTCGACTTCACCATCGAGATGCCGTTGCTGTTCCGGCTGGTTCAGCCCATCATCGTGAGCGGGTTACGCAAAGAAAACCTCCGCACCCTGGCCGAGCTGAAACGGTACGTCGAATCTCTTTCTCAGCAAGCTCGGGGTTAAGAAGTCCATGTTGCCGCAGTGCCAGGACTACGTAGTACCAGGCGTCTGGCCGTTTAGGAACACCCCACCAGGGTACCAGTAACCTGCCCCGGCTGCCCATACGGTGCTCCGTTGTAAGTTACTGACGACATGGATTTTGTGGGTACCGGAATCCCGTACTGAAGTACCCTTCCCGCCTGCTATGCTGACTCACCTTGCAGTCCCCAAAACACAGATCCCAACGGAGGATTCCGTGAAAGAGATCGCTTCTGCATGACCTGCGCTTATTGCGCACAATCTGCCCGGCCGATTCGATTTTCAGCTCTTGCCGTCAACATTCTCCTGACACTCGTCGCGCTCTCCCCAGCAGCGCACGCTCAAAGCAGCATGGTTGTGGGATCTCCGTCGGTGGACTCCAATGGGGTGAAGTATTACCCCGTCACGTCCGCCTACCAGGGCTCCGACCAGCAGATCATTCGCGTTCTCGAGCCGACCAACCCGGTCGCCGGGAAGCCGCGCCGCATCCTTTACGTCCTGCCTGTGGACCAGGGGGTGGACACCACCGATTCCACCTGGAGCGATGGCTTCGAAGAGCTGCGCATGCTCGACGTCCAGGATCGCTTCAACATGACCCTGATCGCGCCGTCGTTCAATTACAACCCGTGGTATGGCGACAACGCTACCGCTCCGACCCTGCGCATGGAGAGCTTCATCGTCGATGACCTCGTCCCCTGGGGCGACACGTTTCTCAAAGGCGGCGTGACGCAGCGCTACCTCATCGGCTTCAGCAAATCGGGCAACGGCGTCCTCGACCTCATCCTCCGCCACCCATCCGTCTTCAACGCCGGAGCGGCCTGGGATTCCCCCGCCCAGCAGAGCAGCCTCTCCGCCTCCTTCGACCTGCCCGAGAACTTCGGCACCCAGGCCAACTACACCACCTACTTCATCCCGTCTCTCGTCACCAGCAACGCCGCCGCCTTTACCCAGCAAAATCGCCTGTGGATCAGCGGCGATCAGGCCGAATGGACCGCGGACATGACTACCCTGAACACCCAGATGACTGCCGCGGGCATCGCGCACACCTGGGTCGCGGGCCCCACGCGCGCGCACAGCTGGAACAGCGGCTGGCTCAATGGCGCGGTCACTGACCTCGACGCCAATGCCACGAGTACCGCCCCGATCGGCGAAGCCATGGCCCCGCCACGCACCGGAGGGTGGCCGGGAGGAACTCTGGCTTCCGGAACCACTCAGGCCACGCTCACTCTGAAGACCGACCAGAAGGCGACCTGCCGTTATTCCGCCACTGCCGGCGTCGCCTACAACTCCATGGCGAATACCTTCACGACCACCGGTGGCACCGCGCACTCCACGGTCGTCAGTGGCCTGCAGAGCGGCACCAACTATAACTACTCCGTCCGTTGTCAGGACACCGCCTCCGGCATCGTCAATCCCGACGATTACGTCATCTCCTTCTCCGTTGCCCCGGTCCCTTCTGCCGTCACCGTCAGCAGCAGCTTCGCCGGCGCCGAAAATCCCTTGTCTGAAAACGGGATGTGGAGCGCCACCGGTTCGTGGAACACCCTGCAGAAGAACAACGGCGTCTACACCGTCCAGGACACCAGTGCGGCGCGTCTCGCCGCTCCGTCTGTTCCTCCCGACCAGTTTTCCGAAATTACCTACGATCAGAACCCCGGCGCTGCTTCCTGGCCCGGCGTGATGACCCGCATCCAGGGCGCCAACAGCGGCAGCGGCTATCTGGCCATTGCCAACTCGGGCGAAGTGTACCTCTACCGCGTCGACGACGGTGGCTCCCTCGGCTTTACGTGGCTCGGTGAGGCCAGTGCCAGCATCGGCACCGCTCCGCGCCGTCTTCATCTTGAATCCCAGGGCAGCACCCACCGCGTTTATTTCAACGGCGCTCTGCTGATCACCGCTACTGACAGCGCTTACTCCATCGGACAACCGGGCATCGCCGATGCGATCGAGGGCGGCCCCACCGTCAAAATCCTCACCTTCACCGGCGGCGCTCTCAACAGCGGACCCGACACAACGCCCCCTGTGCGTTCCAATGGCGCGCCCACCGGAGCCCTGGCCTCCGGCACCACCACCGCCACACTCACCCTGTCTACCAACGAAGCGGCCACCTGCCGTTACTCCACCACCGCCGGCATCGCGTACAGTGCGATGACCCTCGCCTTCACCAGCACTGGCGGCACCGCGCAGTCCGCCAAGGTCACCGGCCTGAAGAATGGCACCACCTACAACTACTACGTCCGTTGCCAGGACACTGCTGGCAATGCGAACCCCGACGACTACCTCATCACCTTCTCCGTGAGCGCCGCTGACACCACGCCGCCCGTGCGCTCCGCCGGTTCTCCCACCGGAACCCTGGCGACCGGAACTACTCAGACCACGCTCAGCCTGGTCACCAACGAAGCCGCCACTTGCCGCTACTCCACCACTGCTGGGGTCGCGTACGCCTCCATGACGAAGACCTTCGGCGGTGCCGGCACCACATCGCAGTCCACCACGGTCACCGGCCTGACCAACGGCACCACGTACAACTACTACGTCCGCTGCCAGGACACCGCTGGAAACGCCAATCCCGACGACTACCTCATCACCTTCTCGGTGGCGAAAGACACTACGCCTCCCGTGCGCTCGGCCGGCTCTCCCACGGGAACTCTGGCTGCCGGAACCACCCAGGCCACGCTCAGCCTGACCACCAACGAAGCCGCGACCTGCCGTTACTCCACCACCGCCGGCGTCGCCTACGCTTCGATGACCAAAACCTTTACCGGAGCAGGCGGAACCGCTCAAACTGCCGCGGTTACCGGCCTCGCGAATGGCACTACGTACAACTACTACGTCCGTTGTCAGGACACCGCGGGCAACGCCAACCCCGACGACTACCTCATCACCTTCTCCGTCGCGAACGCCGCTGACACCACCCCTCCGGTGCGCTCCGCTGGTGCTCCCACGGGAACCCTGGCCGCCGGAACCACCCAGGCCACCCTCAGCCTGACCACCAATGAAGCCGCCACCTGCCGCTACTCCACCACCGCCGGCGTCGCCTACGCTTCGATGACCAAGACATTTACCGGAGCAGGCGGCACCGCGCAAACGGCCGCGGTCACCGGCCTGGTCAACGGGACTACCTATAGCTACTACGTTCGTTGTCAGGACGCCGCGGGCAACGCCAATCCCGACGACTACCTCATCACTTTCTCCGTGGCGAACGCGGCCGACACTACGCCCCCCGTGCGCTCCGCAGGCGCGCCCACGGGAGCCCTGGCCGCCGGAACCACCCAGGCCACCCTCAGCCTGACCACCAATGAAGCCGCCACCTGCCGCTACTCCACCACCGCCGGAGTCGCCTACGCTTCGATGACCAAGACATTCACCGGAGCAGGCGGCACCGCGCAAACGGCCGCCGTCACCGGCCTTGTTAACGGGACTACCTATAGCTACTACGTTCGTTGTCAGGACACCGCGGGCAACGCCAACCCCGACGACTACCTCATCACATTTTCCGTAGCATCCGCCGGGACCACTACCGCGACCAGCAGCTTCACCGGCGTCGAAAGCCCGCTCTCGGAAAACGGCATGTGGGCGACGACCGGCTCCTGGGGTAGCCTCTCGAAAAATAACGGAGCCTACACCACCACCATCACCAGCGCCGCGCGCCTCGCCAGCCCGGTCGTCGGTCCCGATGAGTTCGCCGAGATCACCTACGATCAGGATCCGGGAAGCGCCGCGTGGCCTGCCGTCATGACTCGCATCCAGGGAGCCAGTAACGGCAGCTGCTACCTCGCCATCGCCTACAACGGTGGGGTGACCCTCTACCGCACCGACGATGCCGGCTATCTCGACTTCACCTGGCTCGCCTCCGCCGACGCTACCCTCAGTACGGCTCCGCGCCGCCTGCGTCTCGAATCACAAGGCAACGTTCACCGCGTGTACTTCAACGGCACCCTCGTGATCACCTACACTGACACCGCCAACGTGTATCCCACCGGAACGCCTGGCATCGCGGCTGCCATCTTCGGCGGTCCCACCGTTCACATCCTCACCTTCTCCGGAGGCTCGTTGTAAAGGTCCGCGGCGTTTCGTGAGACGATCGTTGCGTCCCCCTGAAAGCGGGTCTCTCGATGCAAGCAATCGTTTGCCGCCGGTATGGTTCCCCCGATGTTCTTCGCTGCGAAGAAATTGAAAAGCCAACTCCCGGCGACAACGAAGTCCTCATCGAGGTTCGCGCGGCTGCCGTCAATCCACTGGACTGGCACCTCATCCGGGGTATGCCCTACGGTTTCCGCTTCCAGCTGGGGCTGCGCAAGCCAAAAGACCACCGGGTCGGCATGGATGTTTCCGGCCAGGTGGAAGCGGTGGGGAGCAAAGTCGCGCACTTCAAGCCAGCCGACACAGTTTTCGGCGCGTGCCGCGGTGCCTTTGCCCAATATGCCTGTTGTCCCGATACGGCCGTCGCCCTGAAGCCGCAGAAGCTAACCTATGAGCAAGCGGCCTCTGCTCCTGTGGCGGCCCTCACTGCCTTACAGGGCCTTCGCGACAAAGGACACCTCCAGCCTGGTCAGCAGGTCCTCATCAACGGTGCCGCTGGTGGCGTCGGTACGTTTGCCGTGCAAATCGCCCGCGCTCTCGGTGCTGAAGTCACCGGTGTCTGCAGCGCCAGAAATGTGGACCTGGTTCGCTCCCTTGGCGCGCAGCGGGTCATCGACTACGCCCGCGAGGACTTCACCCAGGCCCCACAGCGCTACGACCTGCTCCTCGACTGCATCGGCAACCATTCGTTGTCCGCATGCACGCGCGTCCTCCATCCCGCCGGATTCTACGTCATGGTCGGAGGACCGAGCGGCCGATGGATCGCGCCCATGGGTCGCGTCCTCCGCATGCTTCTCCTCGCTCGGTTCGTCAGCCAGACGCTGGCTTTCTTCATGGCCCAGGTGAACCATCCGGATCTGACCCTCATCGCCCAGCTCATGGACTCCGGAAAACTGTTGCCTGTCATCGACAGGACCTGGCCCCTTACCAGCGTCCCCGACGCAATCCGCTATCTGGAAAAGGGCCACGCCCGCGGGAAGGTCGTCATCACCGTCGATCCCTAAACCAGCTCGATCATGACCCGGCGTCCGACGATAGCCGCTGCCCGCTGCAGGCTTGAGAGCGTGATGTCCTCCTTCGCGCTCAGGAGCCGGTCCACCTGTGTGCGGCTCGTCTTGAGGAGTGTGGCCATTCGGTTCTTCGAGATGTTGTTCCTCTTCATGGCCTCGGCGAGCTGCCACGCAACCACTTCCTTGATCGCCTGCGCCTGAGCCTCTTCGAAAATGCCTTCTTCTTTCAGAAAGTCATCGATGCTCGTTCCCATGTGTTTCCTGCTCATCGCCCCAGCTCTTTCGGCCATTCTGTACCTTATCTAGTACATCGTACCGTAGAAAGTGCAATCAGCCGGTCTCGTTCGTGATTTTCCTTGACCCCCATGACATACTGTGTATACTCAGTATGTCGTTATGTACAGTGACATCGTCGTTTCCCAATTCTCCGGCCAGCCCATGTATCTCCAGATCATGGACCAGGTCAAGCAGAAGATCGCTGTCGGAGAGTGGGCTGCGGGCGGGGAGATTCCCTCCATCCGGCAGCTCGCCGTAGTGCTGCGGGTCAGCGTGATCACCGTCAAGCGCGCCTACCTCGAACTGGAGCGCGAAGGAGTCATCGTGACCCACCACGGCAAGGGCTCATTCGTTGCTCCCGACCCAGCGCTGAGCCCGCGCCTCTATGAGGAGCAGTTCGCCGAGCACCTGGAGCGCGCCGCCCAGCTGGGCTCCTCCCTCGGCATGAGCGAAAGGGAAATCGTCTCCCGCCTGCGCAAGGCCCTCGATCAAGCCGACCAGGCCGACGAAGCCAAAGGGAACGACACCAAGTTAGCCAAGGAGCCGCTATGAGTGAAGTCTGCGTTCGATTCGAGGGCGTGAGCAAGAAGTATCCTCACTTCCTGCTCGACAACATCAGCCTGGAGCTGCCCGAGGGCAGCATCCTCGGCTTCATCGGCGCGAACGGCGCGGGCAAATCCACCACCATGCGCATCCTCATGGGCCTCGTGCGGCAGGATTCGGGCGCGGTCCAGGTGCTCGGCCACTCCATGCCCGCCGATCAGGTCGCCGCCAAGCAGAAAATCGGCTTCCTCTCTGAAGACCTGCGCCTTTACGGAGCCGCGACCCTCGCCTGGCACATGGCCTTCATCGCCTCCATTTATCCGGACTGGAACCAGGCCTACGCCGACACTCTGCTGCGCCGCTTTGACCTCAAGCCGCAACAGAAGATTAAAGGCCTTTCGCACGGGCAGCGCGTCAAAGCCGCCCTCCTTCTCGCGCTCGCCCACCAGCCGCGTCTGCTCGTTCTCGACGAGCCCACCACCGGCCTCGATCCCGTCGCCCGCCGCGAGGTTCTCGCCGAACTCATGGCCGTCCTCGTCGACGACCGCCGCACCATCCTCTTCTCCTCCCACAACACCCTCGACGTCGAGCAGATTTCCGACCGCATCGCCTTCATCGACCGCGGCCGCATCATCGCCTTCGATGAGAAGGAGGATCTGCTCGACCGCTGGCGTCGTCTCCGCCTCGTCCTTCCACCCAGCACCGCCTTGCCCCAGCTTCCCGGCATTGTCGAAGTCGGTGGCAGCGAGCGCCTTCCCGTCCTTACCACCAGCCAGTTCGACCCCGCTGTCCTCTCGATGTGCAAGGATCGCGGCGCCACCGTCCAGGCCGTCGATCCCATGACCCTCGAAGAAATCTTCGTCGCCAACGTCCAGAGCAGAAGGGAGCTCCAACCCGCATGAACTTCCTCATGGTCCGTCGCCTCATCCTCAAAGACTGGTACCTGAACCGCTGGCTTATCCTCGGCGCTGTTCCGCTCGGCCTCGCTGCTCTGGCGCTCAACCTGACCGGAAGCAAGGTCGCCAGTTTTCTCAGCATCATCCTCATTTGCATCGTCGTCATCGGCGCCGGCGCGCAGTTAGCCGTCGTCACTACCATCAATGAGCGCAAGGAGCAGACTCTCCCCTTCATCATGAGCCTGCCCGTATCCTTCCGCGAATACACCGCCGCCAAGGTCCTGGCCAACCTGATCATCTTTCTCATTCCCTGGCTGATCATCACCGCCGGCGCGCTCGGCGTGCTCTGTCTGCCGGGTGCGGCGCATGCCCTGATCCCCTTTACAGCCATCATGTCGGCCGAGGTCCTCATCACCACCTGCCTGATCATTGTGGCGGGCATCATCACCGAATCCATGGCCTGGGCCGGCGCTGCTATCACCTTCTCCAGCCTCGGCCTCAACGGCTTCGGCTACGTCTTCGCACATACTCGCGGTATTTCCCCGGAGATGTGGGGCACGCGCGTCCAGTGGACTGGGACCGCCTCAGCCATACTGCTCGCGGAGTTTTCGGTCGTGGCTCTGCTGCTCGGTCTCACCTTCCTCGTTCAGTCAAGGAAGACCGACTTCCTGTGAGCATCCCGATTAGCGAATTGGAGATGTGAGCCCTCGGCAGTGATCACGGACAGCGGGTTTTCTGAACGCTGAACGCTGTCCGCTGAACGCTGGTTTTACGCAAGCTTGTACGGCTCCCGGTACGGCCGCGTCAGCAGCGCGCTCGCCCCCGGATCATTCGCGATCGTCTCCATCTTTGGGTCCCACTCGATTTTCCGCCCCACCAGCATCGAGATCAGCCCCAGATGCCCTGGAATCGTTGAGTGATGCGCCGTCTCCACCGGCGTGATCGTCGGCTTCCGCGACCGCACGCTGTCCAGAAAATTCCGCCGGTGCTCGGCCGATACGATCAGCTGCACTTTCCTCTCAGAGTCCGGCAGCGATTCCTCCTTCACCCACGCCGGATTCGAAGCATCGAATCCGCTGCGGTCCACCCACACCCATCCGTCTTTGCCGATCCACTTCGTCCCCATCGCAATCGCCGGAGACCCGCCCGCAATCGTCATCGTCACGTCCACCGGGTAGCCCGTCACCTCCTTGCGATAGAGGCACTCAATCGTGTACTTCGTTGCCGTATTCCACACCGCGTTCGCCGCCGGAAACTCGCCGTATCCTTCCACCACCGATGGCCCGGTGCGATCGAATCCCAGCCCCCAGTGCGCAATGTCGCCGTGGTGCCCGATCCAGTCCATAAGCTGGCCGCCGCCGGTGTTGTAGTTCCAGCGCCAGTTTTGATACACCCGCACCGCGATGTACGGCTCCATCTTCGACGGTCCAATCCACGTCTCATAGTCGAAATCCGCCGGAGGATCCGACACCGCCAGATCCCACGCCGGCGTTCCCGGCACAATCTGCGCAGGGCTGTCCGGCGGGTTCGGCAGCGACGCCAGCTTCTTCATCAGCGCAGGAACTGTTCCGGGAAAATCATGATGCCCACCCGGCAAACCCACCTCTACATGCGTCACGTCTCCGATCAGCCCATTGCGCACGATCTCCGCCGCCTTATGAAAAGAGGGAAGCGAACGCTGCCACGATCCCGTCTGCCAGATGACGTTGTTCTTCTCCACCGCCCGCACAATCGCCTGCTGCTCGAAAATCGTACGCGCCAGCGGCTTCTCGCCGTAGATATCCTTCTTGTGCGCCGCCGCGTGGGTCGCAATCATCGCGTGCCACTGGTCCGGTACCGCAATCATGATCGCGTCGATGTCTGTCCGCGCAATCATCTCCCGATAATCGTGGTACGGTTTGCAGTCCTGGTTTCCGTAGTGCCCGTTGATCGTCGCGAGCGCTTCCTGCATCTTTTTTCCGTCCAGCTCGCACGCCGCCACCACCTGGCAATCGTCCATCGTCAGGAAGGCTTTGGTGTTCGCCGGGCCCATCATGCCCCAGCCAATCACCCCAATCGTGATCTTGTCCGACGGCGCCAACCCCCGCGCCCATCCGCTGCGCGTGAGCACCGCCGACGCCCCCGCCGTCTGAAGAAAACGTCTGCGCGAAAACAAAGTGCCTGAAGCAGTGGGTAAACCCTTCATCGTGTACTCCAGAGCTGCAACGATTATTCGCGCTACGTTGTAGGGCGACGCGGCAACCCCCGGAAGTCTAGCACCGAACGGATCGCTGTACCCTGCACCCTGTACCCTGCACCCTGTGCCCTGCACCCTGTTCCCTGCACCCTGTCCTTAGTGGCTCGACCACGTCTTATCCGCCGAATCGCATAGCGTCTCCAGCGTGCAATCGACGCACTTCGGCTTGCGCGCCACACAAATCTGCCGCCCGTGGTGGATCATCTCGTGAGAAAACGCGATCCAGTGATCCCTCGGAATGATCCGCATCAGATCCTGTTCCACCTTCTTCGCATCCGTCTCCCGCGTTAGCCCCAGCCGATACGACAACCGCAGCACATGCGTGTCGACCACCACCCCTTCGGCCTTCTTGAAAGCAACGCCCAGCACCACATTCGCCGTCTTGCGCGCCACCCCCGGCAGCGTCAGCAACTCTCCCATCCTCTCGGGAACCTTCCCGCCAAATTCGCTGACAATCTTCTTCGCCGCACCGGAAATCGACTTCGCCTTATTGTGATAAAACCCCGTCGACCGAATCTCCTCTTCAATCGCCGGCAGCGAAGCCTCAGCAAACGCCGCCGGACCAGGGAATTTGCGAAACAGCTCGGGCGTCACCATGTTCACGCGCGCATCCGTGCACTGCGCCGACAGGATCGTCGCCACCAGCAGCTCCCACGCGTTGCGATGATGCAGCGCGCACTGCGCGTTGGGATACGCCGCCTCCAGCCGCCGCAGCAGCTCCGCAATCCGCTTCGGATCAGTCTCGAGACCACCCCTGGCCGCCTTCTTTTTGGCGCGTGTAGTTTTCCCCGCTTTCCCACCGGCCTTTTTTCTCGTTCCCCGCTCGCTCCTTACTCTCTTCGCCATGTGGCGATTGTAGCCGGGTCCCCGAACCTCCGTCGATCATCCTCTCCTAAAGTCTTAGTTGACAACCCAACCCTGTCCGTACTATTCTCCTATGACATTAGGAGATCGTCCCGGTGGCCCATCCCAAAAAAGCCGGCCTCACCCGCCTCGAGCTGCGCATCATGCAGGTTCTCTGGAAATCCGGCGCCAGTGCCGTCAGCGCCGTCCAGACGGATCTGAAACCTCCGCTCGCCTACACCACCGTCCAGACCGTTCTCAATATCCTCGAACGCAAGGGCAAGGTGAAGCGCGAGCTGCAGGGCCGCGCTTACCTCTACACCGCCAAAATCACCGAGGCGCGCGCCCTCGGCCAGGGTGTCCGCGACCTCGTCGATCGCATGTTTGGCGGCTCCAGCGAGGAACTGGTCATGAGCCTCCTTCGCAACCGCCAGATCGACGCCAAAAAGCTCGCTGGGCTTACCGCCCGCTTCAACCGCGGCCTCGATCGCAAAGAGGATGTAGAGTCATGAAGACCCTCGAGACCTGGCTCCTGTCCTTCCTCCTCAACTCGCTTTGGCAAATTCCGCTGCTCGTCGCGGCCGCCTCCGTCGCCGCGTCGATCGTCCGCCGCCTCGGCCCCTCGGCCGAGCATCGCGTCTGGTCCGTCGCCCTGGTGCTGGCCAGCATTCTTCCCGCCTGTTCGGGATTGCCATGGGGCTGGCTGCGTGTCCCGCTTGCCTGGACCGTTGCGCATCACTACGGCGAAGCTCGCGTCTCAGTCGTGATGGGTCCTGGCGCCGGCCTCGGCGCTCTGCCGTTGCCCTCCATGGTGTTCGCTGCCCTGGCCGCCGCCTATGCGCTGCTTTGCGCCTGGTTCGCGGCGCGATTCCTCTGGCGATGGTCGCGCCTCGGTGCTCTTCGCCGCAACGCTGCTCCGGTTGAACTCTCCGAGGACTCCGCGCTTTTCTGGCGCCAATGCTCGGCACGATTCGGCATCAATGCCGTTTCCCTGGCCAGTTCTCCCCGCGTCTTCGGCCCCGTCACCCTCGGTATCCGCCGCAAGCTTGTGCTTCTCCCCGCTGGCATGCTCGCGGCGCTGCCGGATACCGAACTGCGCGCTGTCCTTGCGCACGAATTCGCCCACATCCGCCGCCGCGACTTCCTCACCAACCTCCTGTATGAATGCCTCGCTCTCCCCGTCAGCTATCACCCCATCTTCCGTATCGCCCGTCAGCGCATGATGGAAACCCGCGAGATGATCTGCGACCAGATGGCGGCGGAAATCGAAGGCCGCAACCAATATGCGCGATCGCTGCTGCGGCTGGCTGCCCGGATCGCTCCCCATGCGCCAGCCACAACCCACTACGCCATCGGAATCTCCGATGCCAACACCTTCGAAAGGAGAATCATGAAACTCACGGAGAAACGAACGGAAATTCGAGGTGTGCTGCGGCTGGCGGCGATCGTCGCCTGTCTCACCCTGGGCGCCGCCACTTGTGCCTCGGCGCTGGCCCTCCACATCGGCGTCAATGGCCTCGCTGGCGATCATAGCGATGCGAAACCCACCGGCCCCATCAACGTCGCGTCGGGAGTCATGCAGGCCCAGCGCATCAACGGCCCCATGCCCGTTTACCCACCGGACGCGAAGAAGGCCAGGATTCAGGGTACGGTCCTGCTCGATGCCGTGATTGGCAAAGACGGCACCGTCGAAAAGTTGACCGTGATCTCCGGACCGCCGGCGCTGCAAACCTCTTCGCTCGACGCCGTTCGCCAGTGGACCTACCAGCCATTCCTGCTCAACGGCGACCCGGTCGAAGTGAAGACCACCATCACCGTCGTCTATTCGCTGCGTAAGTAGCGCGTGCCTTTGCGGGGAAGTTAGCGGGGAAGTTATCGGGCAGTTTCCCGGTACTTCCCCACAATCTCCAGATACGCGCGCGCCGTCGCCGTCACCGTCTCCGGCTTGCCCTCTTCAATCGCTTTTGGATTCACCAGGTCTGTCCCCACCCCCAGCGCCCGCGCGCCGGCCTTCAGAAAATCCGCCGCTGTCGCGAGAGTCACGCCGCCGGTCGGAATCAACCGCAGCTCCGGAAACGGCGCCAGCAGCGCCCTCAGATAACTCGCCCCACCCACCGCCGAGCAGGGAAAAATCTTCACGTAGTCCGCGCCCGCCCGCCACGCGGTGATCACTTCGGTCGGCGTCAGCGCTCCAGGAATCGAAACCTTTCCCACCTCCTTCGTCTTTGCGACGACTTCCGGATGAAAGCTGGGACTGACCACAAACTCCGCGCCCACATCGATCGTCGCCGCCGCCTGCTCGGCATCGGTCACCGTCCCCGACCCCAGCAGCAGCTTGTCGCCGTATTTCTTTTTCAATTCGGCCAGCAGCTCGACGGCACCGGGAACCGTCATCGTCACTTCCATTACCGTAATCCCGCCCGCCACCAGCGCCTCTACCAGCGCGTGCCCTTCCTTCGCCGATCGCGCGCGCAGCACCGGCATAATACCGATCCGCTCAATCCATTCCTTCGTTTTGTCCGATGTCGTCCCCACCATCTTCAATCGCTAACCGTTTCTCGCTAACAGTCCTTCGCTTGCCTTTTCCACGCTGCTTGCTCGTTTCTCGCTCGCTGTTTGCTCGTCGTCCGCTCGCCTCACGCTCGCTGTTGGCTCGCAGTCCGCTATCTCGCGATCCGCGCCGATCCCCCCTGCATCACCCTCTCCACTTCGGCCAGCGATGCCATGCTCGTGTCGCCGGGAGTCGTCATCGCCAGCGCACCGTGTGCCACGCCGCAGCGTACCGCCCACTCCGCAGGTTTCCCCGAAAGAATCCCATAAATCAATCCTGACGCGAACGAATCGCCCCCGCCCACCCGATCCAGAATCTCAACGTCCGTCTGCGGCGTGTGCACAATTATCCCCTCATACAGCGCCATCGCGCCCCACGCGTTCCGCGTTGCTGTGTGCGCGGTCCGCAGCGTCGTCGCAATCATTTTCAAATTCGGATAGGCCGCCGCCACATCCCGCAACATCTGCTCGTAACTCGCCACCGGCAGTTCGGCGAAGTCCTCCGCCACGCCTTGCAGCGAAATCCCCAGCATCGCCGAGAAATCCTCTTCGTTCCCCAGCAGTAAATCCACCTTGCGCACCAGCTCGCGATTCACCTCCTGCGCCTTCGCCTTCCCGCCAATGCTCTTCCACAGCGAATCGCGAAAATTCAGGTCGTAGGAAATCGGCGTCCCATATTTCCGCGCAGTATCCATCGCCTCGCTGGCGACCCCAGGCGTCGACTCCGACAGCGCCGCAAAAATTCCTCCCGTATGGAACCACCGCGCGCCCCCAGCGTTTCCAGCCCGGCCCGGCCCAAAAATCTCGTCCCAGTCCCAATCCCCCGGCTGGCTGGCCGCAATCGCTGTGTGCCCGCGATCCGAACACCCCGCCGCTGCCCGAACGCCATGACCGCGCTCTGTAAAATTCAGCCCATTGCGCGCCGCGCGACCCACGCCGTCATACGGAACCCAGCGGAGCAGGGAAGTGTCGACGCCGCCCTGCAGGATCAGGTCCTCCACCAGCCGCCCGACGGCATTGTCCGCCACCGCCGTCGCCACCGCCGTCTTCAACCCGAAGCACCGCCGCAGCCCGCGCGCCACGTTGTATTCGCCGCCGCCCTCCCACACCGTAAACTGCCGCGCTGTGTGGATGCGCCCCTCGCCCGGATCGAGCCGCAGCATCACCTCGCCGAGGCTCACCTCGTCCCAGCGCGCAGCGCCCTGCTTCAGCCGAATCGCCTCCATCCGTCCATTCTCCACGCGCCCCTCGCCCCGTGTCCCGTTTTCCGAGACTCGCCCTTCATTTCGAGCCCTGTACCCTGCACCCTCGACCCTGTACCCTGTTACGCATGAAAGTCGGAGTCTTTACCCCGCTCCTCTCCCAGCTGCCTCTCCCGGCTGTTCTCGACAAGCTTAAGGCCCTTCACATCGATACCGTCGAATTCGGTACCGGCAATTATCCCGGCGACGCGCACTGCAAGCTCTCCATGCTCGACGACCCCAAAGCGCTCGCCGAATTTCAGAAGCTCCTCGCCGATCGCGGCATCTCCATCAGCGCGCTCAGTTGCCACGGCAACGCGCTCCACCCTGATCCGGTTCGCGCCACGCACGACCGCGATGTCAGTCGCAAGACCGTCCTGCTGGCGGAAAAACTCGGCGTCCCCGTCGTCGTCGATTTCTCCGGCTGCCCCGGCGACTCGCCCCAATCCACCGCACCCAACTGGGTCACCTGTCCTTGGCCGCCTGACTATCTCGAGGTCCTCGCCTGGCAGTGGGATCAAGTCGTCACGCCCTACTGGAGCGAGCACGGCAAGTTCGCCGCCGACCACGGTGTTCGCATCGCCATCGAGATGCACCCCGGCTTCGTCGCTTACTCGCCGGAAACGATGCTCAAGCTCCGCGCCATCGCCGGTCCCGCCGTCGGCGCCAATCTCGACCCCAGTCATCTCTTCTGGCAGAACATCGACCCTATCGCTGCCGTGCGTGTGCTCGGCCACGCCATCTTCTACGTCCATGCCAAAGACACGCAGCTTTATCCCGCGAACCTCCCGCTGACCGGCGTTCTGGACACCAAGCCCTACACCGACGAGCGCAACCGCGGCTGGATCTTTCGCACCTGCGGCTACGGCCACGGCGCGGAATGGTGGAAGGAGTTTGTCTCCACCCTGCGCATGTTCGGTTACGACAACGTCCTCTCCATCGAGCACGAAGACTCGCTGCTTTCCGCCGAAGAAGGCCTCACCAACGCCGCCGCCTTTCTCAACGACCTCGTCATCCGCGAACAACCCGGCGCGGCATGGTGGGTATAAGACTTCAAGCAGAAGGATTTCAGGAATTTAGTTAAAAGAGAAAGCTTTTCCTGTTTATGACCAAACGCATCCGCACCGCCGTCCTCGGCACAGGATTCATGGGCCGCGTGCACCTCGAGGCTCTTCGCCGTGTGGAGAACGTCGACATCGCCGCCATCGCCGGCCGCAACGCCGCGGCCGCCGAAAAACTCGGCTCCGCCTTTGCCGTTCCGCACGCAAGCCCTGACGCCATCCTTCGCGACCCCACCATCGACGCGGTTCACATCTGCACGCCCAACGCGCAGCACTTTCCCATGGCGAAAGAAGCGCTGCTGGCCGGCAAGCACGTCCTCTGCGAAAAGCCGCTCGCCGTCAGCGTTGCCGAAGCCCAGGAACTCGCCGCCCTCGCCGCCCAAAGAGAAGTACGTAACTGCGTCTGTCACAATCTTCGCTACTACCCCATGGTCCAGCAAATGCGCCAGATGCGCATCGACGGCGACCTGGGCGAGATCCTCGTCGTCCAGGGCACGTACTCCCAGGACTGGCTCCTCTACTCAAGCGACTGGAACTGGCGCGTCGACTCGAAATCCGGTGGTCCTTCCCGCTGCATGGCTGACATTGGCTCCCACTGGTTCGACATGGCTGAACACCTCACCGGCCTCCGCGTCAGTGCCCTCTGCGCCGACCTCAACACCGTCCACAAAACCCGCCAGCAGCCGAAAGGCTCCGTCGAAACCTTCGCCAACAAAATGCTCTCCGCCGCCGACGTCGTCGAAACCCCCATCGACACCGAAGACTTCGGCGCCGTCGTCTTTCGCCTGGGCGAGCGCGCTCGTGGCGCTATGACGGCCAGCCAGGTGTCCGCCGGCCGCAAGAATCGCCTCAGCATCGAAATCTACGGCACCCAATCCGGCGTCGCCTGGGATCAGGAGCGCCCCGACGAGCTGTGGATGGGCCATCGCGACAGCGCAAACTGCATCATCATTAAAGATCCCTCACTGCTCAAACCCGCCGCCCGCACTTTCGCCGACCTGCCTGGCGGCCACAGCGAAGGCTACGACGACACCTTCAAGCAAGTCTTCCGCCGCTTCTACGCTTCCATCGCCGACCCCGAAGCGCCGAGGGATTACCCGCACTTCACCGACGGCCTCCGCCAAATGGCGATCCTCGCCGCCGAACTCGAGAGCAGCCACCAACGAAGCTGGATCGACGTCCCCGCAGTCTGAACGAGCCGTCTGAGCAAGTCTGAACGAGCAGTCTGAAAGGAACCGCCCTTGCTGATCCTCGCTGCTGTGGTCGCGATTTTCGTCTACGGCATGATTGCCGCGATGCTGGGCACCATCCTGCCCGACCTCTCCAGCCGCTTCCAGTTGACGCCCCGCCAAAACGGAACCATCGCCTTTGCCCAGGCGCTCGGCCTTATGCTCGCCTCGCTCGGCGTTGGCCCACTGCTCGACGACTTCGGCAAAAAAGCCGGCCTCATCCTCGGCCTCGGCCTCATCTTCCTCGTGCTCCTCGCCCTGCCGCGCTCCTCGGGCTACCGCAGCATCATCTTTCTGCTTTTTCTCCTCGGCTGCGGCGGCGGCATCGTCGTCACCGGCGCCAACGCGCTCACCAGCGACGTCGGAGTAGCGCATCGCGCCATCGCCCTCAACCTCGTCAACATCTTCTTCGGCCTCGGCGGACTCACCACGCCCTTCATCTCCGCCAATCTCTTTAACCGCAACTGGGTCCGCCTTTGCTACACCGTTGCAGGACTCACCGTCGCGACCCTTGTCATCCAGGTCGCCGCCCACATGCCGCCGCCCACCGGTGCAGGTCGCTTCATCTTTGCGGATGCAGGTCCTGTCCTCGGTCGCCCTGCCCTCTTTCTCCTCGGATTCCTGCTCTTCCTCTACGTGGGTTGCGAAGTCGGCGTCTGGAACTGGCTCGTCCGCCACCTCATCGCGCAGGGCATCCCCGAATCGCGCGCGCTTAACATCCTTTCCCTGGGATTCGCGCTCGGCCTCCTCATCGGCCGCGCTGCCGTCGCCCCCATCCTCATCGGCGTTCCGCCGGTCTACGTCACGCTGGGCGCTTCTGTAGCTATGGCTGTTACAACTTTCCTCATGCTAAGGACCAACAAACCCGGTCCTGCCGCTGTCCTCGTTTTTCTTGCCGGACTCTCCATGGCTCCCGTTTTCCCGACCACACTCGCCATCGTCGCTGACGCTTTCCCGCGCATGACCTCGACCGCCATCGGCATCGTCATCACCTGCGGATGGGCTGGCCTCGCAGTCAGCTCCCACATCATCGGCGCCATCGCGGGCAGCGATCCAAAGCGCATCCGCAAGGCACTGATGGTGATCCCCGCCTCATCGATCCTCATGATTGTGCTGAATCTCGCCATCCTGGCCATGGCGCGCTAGCACGGCTCTCAACCCCTCAGACGGACCGCAGCCAATCCGCGTCCGTCTTTAGTGCCTCCATCGCCGGCATGTCGGGAAACGCCTCCTGCTCGACAAAAATGTGCCGGATTCGCGCCTTTTTCGCCGCCACAAAAATGCTCGCGTAGTCGATGCTCCCGCGCCCCATCTCCGTCGATACCGGTTCCACCCCCGGCTTCCAGCCCTCCAGCTTGAATTCCTTGATGTGCAGCATCGAATAGCGATCCGGGTACCGCGTCAGATACTCCTCCGGCTTGTGCCCGCCGATTACCACCCATCCGCAATCCATCTCCATCGTTACCAGTTTCGCGTCCGTCTCCTGCAGCAGCACATCGTACGGCAGGAATCCGTCGTGTTCGTGAAACTCAATGTAGTGGTTGTGGTAGCCAAACTGCATCCCCGCCGCGCGCACCCGCGCCCCGATCCGGTTCAGTTCGTCGGCATTCCACTTCCAGTCGCCCGCCGTCATCCCTTCAAGGCCCGCAACCCAGCTCAGCCCTTTTGCCCGCGACGGGTCCCGGACCATCGGCGAAGAACAGATGATGTACTCCATGCCCAGTTCGCCCGCGAACTTGAGAATTTCATCGAGAGACTGCAGGATCTGCAGCGTATAGTGCGCGCTCACGCAGCGCAGTCCCGCCTGCGCCATGGCCCGCTTCACGTCCGCAGCCGAGTGGCCATAGAACCCCGCCGCCTCGCATTCCCGGTACCCCATCGCCCCCAGTTGCCGCAGCGTCCCGTCGTAATCCTTCGGCAAAAATTCCCGCACCGAATAAAGCTGCAGCGCCAATGGCAGTCCCAGCGGATTAGCCCACGCAGAACCCGTCCGCAGCAGGGCCGCAGAAGCCGCCGCACCCTTCACAAAATCCCTTCGCGAAACTCCGCTCATCTCATCGCCTCTCTGCGCCCGTGTCGCAACGCCTCATCGTTTGCCGAGGTGGAACGTCACCAGGGCCGCGCTGCCCGCCGGCAACCCAATCGACGCCGTCCCGCCGTGCACCGGCAGTTCCTCGGCGCGCGCCGCATCCCACGCGCCGCTCGCCCCCACCGGATTGCTTCCCAGCGTCACATCCTGTGTATCGTCAAGCCGCGGCGCGGAGAGCCGCAGCGCCCGCGCCCATCCGGCATCCTCGGCCCCTTCAATCCTCACCTGCACTGCCCGATCCGCATGCTTGTTGAACACGACGGCCCGCATACCATCCGACGACTCCGCGTCGCTCAGCACTCCGTACGCCGTCACCAGCGGCGCTTTTTCCTGGCCTTCCAGCCGCGCTCCCATCAGATGTCCCGCTCCCGCCTCTGCGAACAACAGCATGCCGTAGAAAATCGGCCGCGCCACAAACCCGCTCGCCACCGTGCCCGCGATCGGCGTGTACACGCCATAGCCGCCGCCGTGGAAGTTAATCCCTGCGCCGCCCGCGCTCGCCAGCTGATACATCAAATCCGCTCCCCATAGCGCCGACGCAAATGTGTCGCTCACGCCCGGCTTGCCTCCGTGATAGCAGGAATTCGTTTCCGCCAGCCGAAACGGCAGACCTGACTCCGCCTTCGTCTGTGCCATTCCCTCAAATTCCTGCACCAGCTTTGGATTCGGCCGCAGCAGCCGCTCGAGGGTCATCGAAGGATCCGTCGGCGGGCCCTCCGCATAATAATGGTCCGACAAAAACGCTGCTTCGCTTTTGAACTGTTTTGCGAACTCTGCCACCCACGGTCCGCTGTCGCTGCTGAACGCCGTATCCGGCCCCCCAAACGCTGCGTTGGGCGCCTTCTGCCGGATCACCTCATAGAAGTGCTGCCACTCCTGCGCAAACTGCGCAAAGTTGTAATCGGATTTCCGCAGCCCATTCCGATAAAACAAATTCGGCTCATTGCTAAGCTGAAAGGCGATCAGCTTGTCACCCATCGTGCGCATCACATAATCCGCTTCCGCCGCCGCCTCTTCCGGGCTCCCCGTGCCCATGTTCAGCCCGTAGATCAGCCGCCATCCCGTCGCGTCGATGAATCCCCGCAGGTTGCGCACTGCTTGTGGCGTAATCTTTTTCGTCGCCGCCGGTCCGTGCCCCGTGTCCGGCCCCACTGCCAGCGCCTGCGAAATCACATTCGCCTGCGCATCCTCGCGCACTGCCTCCGTCGGCGTGGCATTCGGCTGCTTCACCATTTCGGGCGACCAGCTGCAGTACTCGCTGGTGTTGCCGCCGATGCGCAGCACGCCCGCCCGCCCCAGCCGCCGGATAAAGCTCACCAACTCCGTGTTCGTCGGCGAAAAAAATTCCGGGTCGGCCAGTTGCGCCGACTCATAGCTGAGCCCGGTAAAGTCCGCCGGAATCGGATTGCCTCGCTGATGCGGATCGAGCGTCAGCCGCAGCGAAACCGCAGAAACGTCCTGCGCCCAGCCCATCCGCGCGCACACCGCCGCGCCCGAAGCGAGCGCTGACCCCTGCAAAAATCGTCTCCGATCCATGGTGGCCATTCGACCACACCGTTCCTCGTACCGCAACCGCAGCGCCCGCCTATCACCGTCGTGCGCGCAAAGAAAAAGCGCAGTGGAGCATTGCCCCACTGCGCTCAGTTTTGCTGCAGTGAATCTAGAAGAGGATCTTCGCACCGAACTGCAGCTCACGCGGATCGTAAGTACTGGTGACCTCGCCAAAGTTGCCGTCGGTAAATCCTGTATCGACTCCGTTCCACTCCGTGTGGTTGAAGGTGTTGAACGATTCAAAGCGGATCTCAAGCCGCGCCCCTTCATTCGGTGCCAGGGCGAACGACTTGAACAGACTCAGGTTTGTGTTCTGCAGTCCGGGGATGTAGACGGCATCTTTGCCGGCATTGCCCCAGCCGTTGTTCCCGCCCCCGGCCCAGGGAGCGAGAGGAGCGGAGAACGCGCTGGTGTCGAACCATGCCTGACGTGTCCTGGGCCCGCCCACCTTGCCTGCCAGGTTGGGACGGTTGGAGGTTCCACCCCCGAGACCCAGGGTATCCGGTCCATAGCTGACGGTCTGCGGGAACCCGCTTTCCGCCGAGGTAATTCCGGAGATGACCCAGCCTCCCAGCACGCTGCGTTCCACCATACTGCCGGCGTTCAGGAAGAACGGCAGGTGGTAGATGTAGTTAGCGGTGAATATATTGCGCCGGTCATAGGTTCCCGATCCGCGATCATACCTCGCGTTGAAAGGATCGGAGAGGTTACCGCTCAGATCGTCGCTCTGCACATCGATCTCATGCGCCCAGGTATAGCCCAGGTGCAAAGTGAGACCGTGCTTGTTTTCGATGCCTACGGCCGTTTGCAGAGAGTTATAGCTGAAGTTAGTAGAGTTGTCGTCTTCCGTGATGCTGGAAAATCCAGGGAAGATTCTGTACAGGTTGGCGTTGGCGCCCTTGTTGACCGCTTCGCGATCGGCGATATCGCTCAGCGGCAGGGTATCGATCTGGCGCTTGACGTCCTGGTTCCAGCCACCCGACCCCACATACTGCACCGCGACCACGATAGCCGGCGCAAGCTGGTGCTGAACGCCCACACTGTACTGCAGCGTGCCCGGGTTCGGATAGTAGTCGCTAAGGGTCCCCATGCTCGCCGGGAAGATGGGCAGCGAAGCCGTCTGACCATTGATGGCGCTTACTGAGGGGTTGCTGAAGTACACCTGATCCGCCAGAGGCTGGTAAGCGAACGGAGGATTGGTGTCGGTCCCGTAGATATCGTTGCCCTGCACCCGCTCGTAGAAGATTCCAGCGCCCGCGCGCAGCACCGTTTTGCCGTTGCCAAACAGATCGTAGGCGAAGCCCAGTCGAGGCTCATACGTGAAGTAATCGTTCTTGACCAGACCGCGCGGGAATCCGTTTTTCCCGGCCAGCTCCACCCCATCCAGATAGAACGGCGCCGGAGCGTTGGTGGGATTCGCGAACCCCGGCCCGGCGGGATTCATCTGCCCGGTGACGGCATTCGGCACCTGCTCGTTGCTGGTGCTGAAGGCCGAGGGCACAAAGTTGGCCGTCATGTTTTCTTTGTTGTAGACGTGCGGCAGCCCGTCATACCGCAACCCCAGATTTAACGTGATCCGCGGAGTCACGTGCCAGTTATCCATTCCATAGAAGGAGTAGGTGTTGTTGATCCAGTGGAACGTCTCGATGCTTTGCAGCTGCTGGAAGCTGTCCGCCATGCCCAGCAGGAAGTTCACATACGCATCCCCCGAAAAATCCGTCCCGAAGGAATAATCCCCCTGCGTATCCGCCTGCTGTTGCTGGTTCTTGTCGTTGCGCATATACGCGAACCCGAACTTCAGAGCATGCCGCCCCTTGGTCCACGAAATGTCGTCGCGCGGCTGCCAGTCGAGGAAGGAGTTCTTCCACGGCCAGTAGTTGATCGTCCAGTTGGTGCCGTACGGCGTGCCCAGATCCACCGACGGCATGCGCTTGTCCGTATTGTTTCCAGCTGGGAAATAACCCGTCTGTGTCCATCCCGACGGCTGCGCGTAGATTCCTGCCGGCGTAATCGAAATGGTGTTGCCGTTCACGTTGATCGAGGTTTCGTTGAGCAGAGTCGGCGAGATCGTCTGGGTCAGCTTAATCACCGTGCCCCAGCTGGGATTCCCGAACACGTTGCCGGTGGTCGGATAGGTGTCGTTGCTCCACATATCCGGGTAGTACGTCTGTGACATCGCATCGTGGATCCAGTGACCCATCAGGTGCAGTCTGTCGGTGATGTCGTGATCGATGCGCACCACGTCCTCGCGCACATACGTGGGCTGCCGCGAGGATGCCACATACTGCGGCGCCCCGTTGGCTGCCGTCGTGTTGGACGCCGGAATCGCTCCCGTCTTCATGAACAGCACCGCGTTGGGATCGATCAGATTGGCCGGAATCGTGCCCCCAGGAAACGAATTGCCGATAGTCAGCCCGTCGGTTGTGTACAGTGCCAGTTTGGCCGGATCGGAGGTGTTCGGCACGCACGGCGCTGTTTGCCCCGTTGCGCACACTCCGGTGTTCGGCGCTTCCTTGAAGCTGGGAGGCACCTTATAGTTCAGCGCCGCACCGGCGGTCGGAATGTCATACGCCGGCACCGCGTTGGCTGAGCTGGGATTCGATCCCTGAATCAGCTTGCGCCATTCCTCGGTCCAGAAGAAGAAGGTCCTGCTCTTATCCTTCGGATAGATCCCGGGAATAAACACGGGCCCGCCGATGTCGCCCCCGAAAATATTCAGGCGCAGCTCCGGTGTCGCCGTACTGGACAGCTTCGAGAAATAACTGGCCGCGTCGAAGTCGTCGTTGCGGTTGAATTCCCACAGCCCGCCATGAAACGATTTGCTGCCCGACTTCAGCACCACCGTCACCGTGCCTCCCGACGCGATTCCATAATCCGGCTGGTAGTTGCTGTCCAGTGTCTGGAATTCCGCCAGCGCATCCGGGGATGGCATCACTCCCAGTCTCCCGCCGCTGCCGCGGTCATACACTTCCCCGCCGTCGATCAGAAAATCGTTGTGCCCGGGTCGCATCCCGTTGAAGCTCACCGAACTGCTGCTGCCCTGCGCCGCGACCCCGTTGAAAGCCGGCAAATTCGATGAGACGCCGGTCCCCAGAGTGGTCAGCGAAGTAATGCTGCGGCCGTTGGTGGCCAGCTCCGTGATCTGCTGAGACGTGATCAGGTTGCTCACATCGTTGGTTTCCGTTTGCAGGTGCAGCGCATTGGCCTGCACCGTCACCGTCGTGGTGCTCGCGCCCAGGGCCAGAATCACGTCTTCCCGCACCGTCGCCGCCACGTCCATCACGATCCCGGTCTTCGCGTACGCCTCGAACCCCGTTGCCGTTACTTTCAGGTTGTACGTTCCGTTGTGCAACGCTGGAAAATCGTACATCCCCGCGCCGTTCGTTGTGCCGGCTCTCACTTCCGCCGTGCTGGCGTCGGTCAGCGTGATCTTCGCATTAGGAACCACCGCTCCGCTGGGGTCCTTCACGGTCCCTGTCAGCTCCGCGTTTTCCTGGGCCCACGATGTTCCGCACAAAAGCATGCCCACTACCAGAGCAGCGGGTAGGGATAGTGCGAGCCTCCTAAACCAATTCTTCATGAGAACCTCCGGAAAGCCTTTCTGGTTTTGTCTTCTTCTAACGATGGTTGGCTCAAAAGACGGTGTGGTGCGCAACTCCGAGCCGCGGCATGTATAGCCCAACGGCAACATAGCTGTCAAATCCCATGCGCCGCGCCCATGCTCAAAAAACCCAATAGTTAAGAGTTTTAGTCAGGCACTCAGGCGCAGCCAGGGCGTCGATTGCACTTGATTGAGAAAACGATTACTGGCGGAGCGGAGTAATAAGTTGGTTAACTGCTTTCTCCCCCCGTTCCTGCAGCATTCCTTCGTCTTTTCGCTGCTTGCCGTGCGGCAACAGCGGCAAGCCTCTGCAAACGCTAACAACGGAAAACGATTGCTGGCCTGGCCCCCAACATTTGGCCCGTTCCAATGTAATCGGTTGCTTTTTGATCCCTTCGCTGGCTCCCTCACCCCATCGGGGTGAGGATTTCTAGCCCCCCACCCATACTGGCTCAGGCTCCAGACGGACTCCGAATCTCTTCTCCACCGTCGCCACAATCAGGTCCCGCAGTGCACCAATCTCCGCCGCGCTGGCGCCCCCCCGGTTAATCAGCGCCAGCGTGTGCTTGCACGATAAACCCGCCTGTCCCAGTGTGAATCCCTTCTGAAATCCCGACTGCTCCAGCAACGCCGCCGCAGGAATTTTCACCAGCCCGCGCGGGCCGGGGTAGCACGGGATCGCCGCCGATGCCCTGGCCACGATTGCGTCGTACTGCGCCTGCGCAACCACCGGATTCTTAAAGAAGCTCCCCGCGCTGCGGCAATCCGGATCCCCCTCCACCAGAAGCATCCCTTTCTGATGCCGGATTTCCCGCACCGCTGCCGCGGCTTCTGCCAGTGTCGGCGTATCCTGCCGATCGCCAAAATAGCGCTTCAGATCCGGATACGAAATAACCGGGAAGGCCTTCGGCCGCAGACGGTACACCACCCGCGTCACGATGAACCGGTCCCGATGCGTTGAATTGAAAATGCTGCGCCGGTACGAAAATCCGCACGTCGCCGCCGGCAGTTCGCCAAAGGTCAGGTGATTCCGGTCGAGAATCCGCACCGTTGTAATAGTCGTCGAAACTTCCTGCCCGTACGCCCCCACATTCTGCACCGGCGTTCCGCCCACCGTGCCCGGTATCCCCGCCAGGCACTCGACCCCGCCGTAGCCGCGCTCAATCGCCAGCGCAACAAAGCCATCCCAGTTCTCGCCTGCCGCCACACGAAAATGGTTTCCGTCCTGCTCCACGCCCATGATCGCGATGTGCAGCACCACGCCGGGAAACCCTTCGTCGGAGACCAGAACATTGCTGCCTCCGCCCAGCACAAACAGCGGCAGGTGATTCTCCCGCGCGTAGCGCACCGCCTCCAGCGCCATCGCCTCGTCGGTGGCCTCGACGAAATACCTCGCCACGCCCCCAATCCCAAAGGTCGTGTACGGGGCAAGCGGAACCTGTTCGCGCAGCAGCATTAACTTGACATATATCAGGTGGTGGCGTCCGCCGGATACGCCCCGTACAATGTTGATGTAGTCGTGCGAAGTTTTTGATCCCTAAGGAGAACCGCTGAATGTATCCCGAAGTCATGCTCATCCCCATGCGCGAGGAGCTGACCCGCGCCGGCATCGCCGAAGCGCGCAGCGCTGAAGCCGTAGACGCGGCAGTCGCCAGTCCCGGCACCACAATGGTGGTCGTCAATTCGATTTGTGGATGCGCCGCAGGCAAGATGCGCCCCGGTGTGCGCCTCGCGTTGCGCAATCCCGTCACCCCCGATCGCTCCGTCACCGTCTTTGCCGGGCAGGATCGCGACGCCACCGACCGAGCCCGCTCCTACTTTGAGGGCAATCCGCCCACCTCGCCCGCGGTTGCTATTCTCCGCGACGGCAAGCTCGTCTACCTCATGCAGCGCTTCATCATCGAGAACAGCACGCCCCAGGCCATCGCTGACGAGCTCTCCCGCGCCTTCAACGAACTTTGCGCGAAGCAGGCGGTCTAGACGGCATCTCGCTCCAGACAGGAAAGGCTGCGCTTTCGGGCGCAGCCTTTTTCACGCCGGAAATTGCTCAGGAGTGGGGAATGAAGACCGAACCGGTCGTCTCAAATTCCAGGTCGTCCGATTCCCGATAAACGCTCACCAGGTTGCGTCCCTCGCGCTTGGAGCGATACAACGCCTCGTCCGAACGCAGCAGCAGTTCCGTCACCGTGTCCTTAGCCTGGCTCACCGCGACCCCGATGCTGGCCGTCAGGCGCACGCTGCCCGGCAGCCCCGACAGATTTGCGATCTGCATCCGAATGCGTTCCGCTGCGGCCCGCGATTCCTCACTGCCCGCATTCCGCAGCAGCACCACGAACTCTTCGCCCCCGTACCGCGCCAGCACATCCGAGGGCCGGGTTCCATCGCGCAAGGTCAGCGCAATGCGCCGCAGCACGTCGTCGCCCGCGAAATGGCCCAGCGAATCGTTCACCTGCTTAAAGTAGTCAAGGTCCATCAGCATGATGCCCAGCAGTCCGCCGGCCCGGTCGCAGCGCAGCAGCTCCCGCCGCAGGATTTCCTCGAATGCCCGCCGATTCAGCAGCCCGGTCAGCGAATCCGTCTGCGCCATCTTGTGCAGGTCCAGCCGGTGCACGGTCAGGGCCAGCCACAGCAGCCCGATCACTGTTGCCAGCGCCAGAACCATCGACAGGTAACTGAAGCCGACGTTCATCAGATCCGGATGGACGAAATTTGTTGCATGGTCAGCGGGCGCCTGCGATTCGAACACGCACCAGGCCACCTGCAGCATCGTCGCCAGGATCAGCAGCCACGCGCAGGCCCGGGCTGGCTGGCGATGTTCCGCCTCGCCGTGTTTGCGGAACAGCATCACCGAAGTAGTGAGGAAAATGCAGCCCAGTACCGAAGCGTGGATCACCAGCCGCGCGAACACCAGGTTATGGGCGTAGGTGAACCAAACAAACAGGGGCAAAGCCGGGATCAGAACGCCCGCCGGCCACGGAAAGATGCGCGGGTCGGTCTCCAGAATGTCAGCCGCCGCCAGGTACAAAAACATCGCGCCCGCAAACAGCAGGAAATTCGACACCACGATGCTCACCAGAGCCGGCGTCCACGGACGCAGCCCCATCAGCAGAACCCCGAACAACGCGCACAGGATGAACCAGGTGAGCTGCCGGCTGCCATGCAGATCGGGAGTGCTGCGGCGAACCCCCCGGAATCCCACCAGCATCAGGACCAGAGCCGCTGCATAACCGCACATCAAAAAAGGCGTATACATGGGTGCTTCTTCCACACCTCCGCTTACCGCAAGCCCGCTCACAACGAAATCGACTCGAGGCTAGTCGTCAATCCGCTTAGGCAAGAGCAGAATTTGTGTAAAGAATGGCACAGGGCTACCACTGAAGTCACCAGAAAATGTCACCAGGAACCCCATCGCGCATGGCTAATCCGTGTCACCCCGGATCACCCGCGCAGGGTCCCGCCTGGACTGTAAGCCTATGAGCCCTTTGGGGAAACATCGCATCGTGCTCGTGTCCGGCCCGCCCGCCTCCGGCAAAACCACCCTTGCGCGCCCCCTCGCCGAGCGCCTCGGCTTCGCCCTCCTCACCAAAGACGACATCAAAGAGTCCCTCTTCACCGCGCTGGATGGCCCTCCCGGCGACGTCGCGTTTTCCCGCAGAATCGGCGCGGCTTCTATGCACCTGCTCTGGGCGCTCGCGCCGCACTGCCCCGCCGTGGTGCTGGAGGCAAATTTCCGCGCCCAGAGCGAGCACGAACGCGCCCAGGTCGCGGCCCTTGCGCAAGGTGGAGCGCAGATCGTCGAGGTCTATTGCCGTCTTCCCCGCGAAGAAGCCTCTCGCCGTTTCGCCGAGCGCGCCCGCCAGGAACGCCACCACCCCGCGCACGCCTTGGCCGAAATGTCCCCCGACCGCATGATCGAGTATGAGGAACCCTTCGCCCTCAGCCCGGTGATCGAAGTCGACACCACCCGCCCCATCGACATCGACGCGCTCGTCGCGCAAATTCAATCCGCGTGGACGCTATAGGTCGTTCTATCCGCTATCCGCTATCCGCTGACCGCTCTGCTGTCCTCGCTACCCGCTACCGGCTACAGGCTCTGCTCCTGTACCCTGTACCCTGCACCCTGTACCCTGTAAACACCCATGCACCGCTGGTCGAAGCTCTTCATTCCCACCCTGCGCGAACCCCCGGCGGACGCCGAAGTCGCCAGCCATAAATTTCTTCTCCGCTCCGGATACATCCGTCAGCTCGGCGCCGGCATTTATTCCTACCTCTTCCTCGGCCAGCGCTCCATCAACCGCATCATCGCCATCGTCCGCGAAGAAATGGATCGCATCGGCCAGGAATTTTTCCTCCCCGCCATCCATCCCGCCGACCTGTGGCGTGAGTCCGGCCGCTGGACCATCATGGGCGACGCCATGTTCCGCCTCAAAGACCGCAAAGGCGCCGACCTCTGCCTCGGCATGACCCACGAGGAGGTCATGACCGACATCGCTCGCAACGAGCTCCGCAGTTACAAGCAGCTCCCGCAGACCTGGTACCAGATTCAAACCAAATTTCGCGATGAGCCGCGCCCCCGTTCCGGTCTCCTCCGCGTCCGCCAGTTCATCATGAAGGACAGCTATTCCTTCGACCTCGACGAAGCCGGCCTCGATCGCAGCTACCGGCTCCATGATGGAGCCTACCGCGCCATCTTCACTCGCTCCGGGTTGAACTTCGTCGTGGTCGACGCCGATTCCGGCGCGATGGGCGGCTCGCAGTCGCAGGAATTCATGGTGTACAGCGATGCCGGTGAAGACCTCATCGCCAGCTGTGCTGCCTGCGGCTACGCAGCCAATCTCGAAAAAGCCACCTCGCGCCTCGCGCCCGTCAAAGAAATGGCAGCCACCGGCGACGGCCAGCCCGAGCTCGTCTCCACGCCAGGCCAGGCCGCCATCGCCGACGTCGCGAAGTTCTTCTCGATCAACCCCAGTTCCGACATCAAGTGCGTCGCCTACATGGCCGCCGTCCCAGCGAAGAGCAGCGATCCGAAGAAGGGTCCGCAGAGCGCGTTGATCCCCGTCGTCGCCTTCCTCCGCGGCGATCACTTCGTCAACGAAACCAAACTCCTCAAAGTCGTCAGCGCCACCGAGCTCCGCCCCATGGGTCCTGAGGAACTCGACAAACACCTCCACGCCCCCGCCGGATATTTAGGCCCAGTCGGCCTTAATCCGAAGAAGGGACCCGACCTCTCCGCATTCGCCGAGGACGAAGTCGTCGTCATCCTCGACCCCGGCCTCGAGAATCGCCAGAACCTCGTCTGCGGCGCCAATAAGCTCGATTACCACTACCGCAACGTCGTTCCCGGCCGCGATTTCTCCTGGACCAAAGTCGCCGACATACGCAACGTCCTCGAAGGCGAAGGCTGCCCTAACTGTGGCGAGCCCCTGCATGTCGCCAAGGCCGTCGAAGTCGGCCACATCTTCAAGCTCGGCGATCGCTATACCGACAAGATGGGTTGCCGCGTCCTCGACTCCAACGGCAAAGAAGTCACGCCCATCATGGGGTGCTACGGCATCGGCATCGAGCGCATCCTCACCGCGGCCATCGAGCAGGGCAACGACGCCAACGGATTCTGGCTCCCGCGCTCCATCGCTCCCTTCGATGTCATCGTCACCATCACCAACGTCTCCGACCCGGCCCTCAACGCCACGGGCGAAAAAATCGCAGCGGAACTCGAAGCCGCCGGTTTCGATGTTCTCCTCGACGATCGCGACGAACGCGCTGGCGTAAAATTTAAAGATGCGGACCTGATCGGCGTCCCGTATCGCATCACCGTCGGCAAAAAAGCGGCGGAAGGGAAAGTCGAGCTGGTCACGCGTGCGAACGCATCCGGACGCGACGTTGCCATCGCCGATGTGGCGCAGGAACTCGACAGCCTGGCGAGGAATTGACGGCGGATGCAGGAAGCCCTGGTTTTTTTCCGAGCCAGCGTGTCCAGAACGACACGTCGTGTCTGCCGGGACACGGCAAAGCGGCCCAGCCAACCGCTAAGACGTTTGTTATCAGTGAAGGAGAATGGTTCTCATCGTGCTGAATGCAGGGCATCCGGCCCGGAAATCCGGCGCCGCACAGCATCGACCGGGGGAATGCCCGTTTTCGCATCCCAGGGCCGCATCTGAGTGGTCTGATACTGGGGAAGGCACGCAATCCATATGGCTGTAAAACTGAAAGTTCCCGACGTAGCCGTTCGCATCACGACGAAGAAAGTCCTCATCGGCGCCGGTATCGTCGTGGGAGTCTGCGTCCTCACTGCAATCCTCATCTTTACCTTCTATTGGAACAAGTACGGCCACATCGTCGACGACCGACTCAAGCAGCCACTGTTCGCGGAGACCGCGAAAATCTACGCTGCTCCTCCCGAAGTCCGCCCCGGCCAGAAGCTCACTCCCTCCGTCGTCGAGCAGGAACTCCAGGAAGCCGGCTATTCCGTCGATGGCCAGGGCGCTGCATCGCCCATGGGAACCTACGCCGCTAATGGGCGCGCCGTCACCATCCATCCCGGCCCGCAGTCGTACCACTCTCAGGATGGCGCCACAATCAGCTTCTCCGACGACGCCGTTACTCAAATCGTCGGCGACAACGGCCAGGCGCTCGCCGCCTACGAACTCGAGCCGATGCTCATCACCGGCCTTTCCGATGAGAACCGCGCCAAGCGCCGTCTTGTCACCTACGAGGAGCTCCCGAAATATCTCGTCCCCGCCGTCACCTCCATTGAAGACCGCCATTTCTTCCAGCACGGCGGCGTCGACTACGTCCGTCTCGTCGGCGCGGTCGTCGACGACCTCCGCCACGCTCACTACAGCCAGGGCGGATCGACGCTCACCATGCAGCTGGCGCGCGGCTTCTTCCTCTCCCCGGAAAAACGCATCAAGCGCAAGATCATCGAAATCGTCATCACCTTCCAGCTCGAGCACCGCTTCAATAAACAGCAAATCTTTCAGATGTACGCGAACCAGGTCCCGCTCGGCCAGCGCGGCAGCTTCTCCATCGATGGCTTCGGCGAAGCCGCCCAGGCCTACTTCGGCAAAGATGTTCGCCAGCTCGACCTGCCTGAATGCGCTCTGCTCGCCGGGATCATTCAGAGTCCCAGCCGCCTCAATCCCTTCCGCCATCCTGAGCGCGCCATCGAACGCCGCAACGTTGTTCTCGACGCGATGGTCGAAACCGGCGACATCACCAAAGCCCAGGCCGAACAGGCCAAAGCCGCGCCCCTCAACCTCGAGCCCGGCGCTTTCGACGCAGGTGAAGCACCCTACTTCGTTGACCTCGTCCGCGACCAGCTCATCCAGCGCCTCGGCGACACAGACTACAACCAGCAGGGCCTGCGTATCTACACCTCACTCGATCCGCAGCTCCAGCAGATCGCCCAGGACGCCGTCGCCGACGGCATGAAGCAAGTCGACGCCCTGGTCGCAGCCCGTCATGAGCGCCTCGTCCGCGCCGCGGTCAAGTCCGGCGAGGCCCCGCCGCCGGTCACCTCGCCCCAGGTCGCACTCATCGCGCTCAATCCCCACACCGGCCAGGTGCTCGCGCTGGTCGGCGGTCGCAACTACGGCATCAGCCAGTTTGACCACGCCGTCTCGCATCGCCCCACCGGATCCATCTTCAAGCCCTTCGTCTACGCCGCGGCTTTCAACACCGCCATCGCCGGAACTCCGCTCACCAATCCTGATGGCACCAGCGCGGTCTTTACGCCGGTCACCGTCCTGCACGACCAGCAAACCACCTTCACCTTCGACCAGCAGGACTACACCCCGCGCGACTTCGACAACAAATACTACGGCGACATCACCGCCACCGAAGCTCTCTACCGCTCCCTCAACAACCCCACCATCGCGCTCGCGCAGATGGTGGGCTTTGACAACGTCGCTTCGCTCGCCCGGGATGCGGGCATCAAGTCCGCGCGCGGCACGCCCGCCATGGCCATCGGCGCATACGATGCGACGCCGCTGGAAATGGCAGGCGCCTACACCGTCTTCGCCAACGAAGGCGTCCACATCGATCCCTGGATGCTGGCCTCCGTCCGCGCTCCTAACGGCGACGTGATCGCCGATTACACGCCCCAAACGCGCCCCGTCCTCGATCCCCGCGCTGCCTTCCTCACCGTCAGCATGATGGAGCAGGTCCTCAACAACCCGCACGGCACCGGGGCAGGCGTCCGTAACATGGGCTTCGTCTCGCCCGCCGCCGGCAAAACTGGAACCTCCCACGACGCCTGGTATGCGGGATTCACCTCCAACCTCCTCTGCATCGTCTGGGTCGGCAACGACGACTACACCGACATCAAGCAGGAGCTCGGCGTCGTCAATGCCGAGGGCGCGCGCGCCGCCGGACCCATCTGGGCAGACTTCATGAAGAACGCGGTGAAGTTGCCGGAATACTCTGATACTCGGGACTTTGTGCCTCCCCCCGGCATCGTCCAGATCCAGCTCGACGACACCACCAACTTGCTCGCTGACGCCAGTTGTCCCGACGACTACACCGCGGCCTTCCTCGATGGCACGCAGCCCACCGACACCTGCGACCATTCGATGGGCGACCAGCGCAATCTCTTCCAGAAGATCTTCGGCCTCGGCCAGCGCCCCGTAACCCAGGCGCCGCCGACACCGGGTGTCGCGCAGCAACCACAGCCGACCAAAGCCGCTCCCACGCAGCCATCCCAGGCGCAGAATCAGCCCGCCGATCAGGACGAAAAAAAGAAGAAGAAGCCCGGCTTCTGGGGCCGCCTCTTCGGCAAGAAAGACGATTCCCAGCAGCAGCCCCAGTCCGCGCCGCAGTAAGGGCTGTGCACGGGGCAACAATGGACGCTAAAAACAAGGCTCTCTTTGGGGACTTTTGCAGTACCATTGCGCCCGAAAGAGGTTCTCTATGTATCCCATCTCTGCCGCGGACGCCATTTCTCCCGCCATTCAGCGAACCAGAACCTTCCTCTTCCGGCCCTTTCGCCTGGGAACCTACCTTAAGTTGTGCGTCGTGGCGCTGCTCACCGAAGGCCTCGGAGGCAGCGGCAATTTCAACACCGGGCACCACTACACGAACCACAAAACCACCGTCGAGTCGTTCGCGCCCTTCGCCTTCACTCCGGAACGCATCGCGGAAGCCGTCTTCGCGTTCCTGCTCGTCATGCTGCTGTGCTTCTGGATCTACTACCTCATCACCCGCCTGCGCTTTGCCTTCTTTCATTGCCTCATCCACAACATCAAAGAGATTCGCCCCGGCTGGCACATTTACCGCGAGCCGGCCACGCGCTTCTTCTGGCTCAACTTCGTCGTCGGACTCTGCTTCCTGCTCCTCGTCGCCCTCATCGCCATCCCCTTTGCCGCCGGATTCCTCGGCCTGTTTCATAACATTGCGGCAGGCGGCCATCCCGACCTCGGATCGATCCTCGCTCTCGTCCTGCCTCTCATCCCCATCATTCTGGTTCTCGTCCTGCTCGGCATTGCCGTCGACGTGGTCCTGCGCGACCTCATGCTCCCCCACTACGCCCTCGAGGATGCAACCGCAGGCCAGGCCTGGTCTGCGGTGTGGGCCCGCATCAGCGCGGCCAAAGGATCTTTCCTCGGCTACGCCGTGCTGCGCGTCCTCCTCCCCATCGTTGCCATGATCGGCCTGTTCATCGTCCTTATCCTGCCCGCCATCATTTTTGCCGTCGTTGTTGTCGGCATCGAGGTCGTGCTCCACGCCGCTTTCTCCGGCGCTTCCGGCGGAGCCGCCCTGGTGGGGATTTTCCTTCAGGTCCTCGTCGGCGTCATCGCCGCCGCTCTCGCGCTCCTCGCCTGGATCGTCATCGGCGGCCCGCTGAGCACCGCGATTCGGCAATACGCGCTCATCTTCTACGGCAGCCGCTATCCGGCGCTGGGCAACATCCTCTTTCCTCCGCCACCCGTCGCCCCACCCGCACCGGGCACAGCTTGACCGGGCCGACAGAGAGAGTCTGTCAGCCCCGCTACCCGCTACCGGCTACGGGCTACAGGCTGTTCTTAAATTTTCACCGGGTAATTCGGATCGCCGGGGGTCGTCAGATTGTCCTCCGCCCGCACCGCCGCTTCGGCCGCCTGGAACCCGATCTTCGAGTGCGTCCCATCGCAGAAAGGCTTGTTCACCGACGCGCCGCACCGGCACAGCGAAACCCACGGCTTGCCTTCGGGCAGGGTCCACTCCTTGCCGTCTGCGTCGACCAGCGTAAACGGGCCCTCCACACGATACGGCCCGTTGGGACGAACCGTAATCTTCACATCCGCCATGCGCATTGCTCCTGGGAAATCGAGATGAAGCTGCGTCTCTGAGTTTACCGGAGGCTCGTGCTGACCCGGTGCCGACCGCGTTTCCCATGCCCCGGAAGGACCATAGCTGTCGCGCAACGGAGCGAGGAAGATCGAAAGGGGAGACTACCGGACCTGCGGCAGCCCAGCCATGAGCACCGTCGTCGCCAATCCGAGCCAAACCTCACGACGAGTGGGGGAGCAAGAGTCCTCCGGCCCGCTTTTCCGCTGGATTCTCCCGCTCCTCGGCGTCGGCTCGCTGCTTGCGTCCTGCATCCTGTGGTCGCTGCGCAAACCCATGTGGGGGGACGAGGTCTTCACCGTTACCGAGCTGCGGGATCCCTCGCTCCTGCACCTGCTGCACGCCGTCCCACGCCTCGGCGGGGCCGGCATGCCGCTCTTCTATCTGACCGCATGGCCGTGGGCGCACGTCTTCGGACTGAGCGATCTTTCGCTGCGGCTCTATTCGTCGGTCGCTGTGTGCGGAGCGTTCCTGATTCTTCTCGCCGCGATGCGCCGCCGCTTCAGCGACAGCGCCGCGTTTCTCGGCGTCGCGTTTGGCTTGTTTGCGTCGCTCATTGTCCTCGACCAAAACAGTGAAGCCCGCGGCTATGGCCTCTACCTGCTACTTTGCGCCCTCGCCGTCATCACAGGCGCTCAAAGTCGCCGAAGACTCCAAACCCACGCACTCGCGACCTGATCCTCCTTGCGCTCACCCAGGCCGGCCTGGTGTTTGGCCACATCCTCGGCCTCGTCTATGCCGGACTCATCCTGCTCGCGCTTCTTGCTGTCGACCTGGGCCAGCGCCGCTTTCGCACCCGCGTCTATCTCGCCTGCATCGCCGGGTGGCTCGCGCTCGTCCCGTGGATCCCCGCCATCCAGGCATCCGCTGCCGTCGGCCGTCCCCACGGATGGATCAACGTCCCCACACTGGGCGATCTGGCAGCGAGCCTGTCGTTCTGGCTCTTCACAGGACTCTACTGGCAGGTGCCTCACGTTCCTGCCGCCATCGTTGGCGCCGGATGGCTCTGCGCCGTCGCGTGCGTCGGTGTGCTAATCCTGGCCTCGGTGCAGGGCATCAAAACTTCCCCCGCGCAGCGCCCCGTCTATCTTCTGGGATTCGCGCTGCTCCTCGGTCCGGCCGCTTTTTTTGTCGTCTCGCACCTGGCCGCGCCCATCTTTCTGCCGCGCTACCTCATCCCGTCTGCGCTCGGCATTTGCATTTTGGCGTCGGCGTGGGCCGCGCGCAGCAGAGCCGGGAAGGGAACTGCCGTTACCATTCTGAGTTGCGCCGTGTTGCTGTTGCCCATCGCAACTGCCCTGCTGGCCCACCCCACAGGCCTCAACGTTGCGTGGGTTGATCAGATCGCCGCTGGCCGAACTGTGGTCTGCGACAGCCTGAAAGATTTTATGGTGATGACGCGCTACAGCGATCAGCCGGGCCGGGTCGAATATCCGCTGGATGAAGCCGCCGCCAGCACGGTGCCGGGTGTCGACACGGATGTTCGGCTGCTGAAGAATTACCGGCGCGAAGGGTATCTCGTCGAGAATCTTCCCGACCCAGCGCAAATTCTCAGCCGGAAATCGTTTCTCGTCCTCGACAACACGGGCGCACCCTGGTTCCCGCTCGTGATCGAACACAACCCGCGCTTTGCGTGGAAGGTCCTGGCCCAGGTCGACAGCGCGCGCCGTCTGATCGAAGTCAATCAGCAGCCCTAATGGTGCGGGCGGAAAAAAACACTCAGCCCAGAGAAACAGCTTCTGCAATCGCCGGAGTCGCCGGGACCGCCGCGCGTTTTTCCGCCCACCGCGCGTACACGTACCACGCCAGCCACGCCGGCGCCGGCCACAGATACCAGTGCGAATGCAGTCCAGGCGTATAGAACGGCTGCAGCTCAAGCCAGATATAGAGCAGCGCCAGCACCGCGACCACCTTGCGTGACGTGGCCCGCCACGCGCCATACATCAGCGCCGGCATGGCCAGCGACTGATCGTAGATCCAGCAATACGGCGCCACCAAAATCGAGACCAGCATCACCACATTGCCGTGCTCCAGCCAATCCCAATCGTGCCGCCGCGGCCAGTAATAAATCACCGCCCAGATTCCACCCAGCACGCTGAGCGGCAACACCAGCCACTTCGCCGCAGGATTGATGAGGTCGCGCAGCTCCACGCTGAGGCAGGGAATATATTCGCTGGCGATCCCCGACGTATGCGCCCAGTGCGCGTATTGCATCCACGCCTGCGGATCGATGATTTCCGTGACGACGCAGCTCACTGCTATGGCCGTCAGGGCGCCGACGAGAATCCGCCATTGCCGCGAGACAAAAATCCAGAGCAGCAGCACCAGCCCAAACGGCAAAAACAAATGCGGCTTCAGCGTGCACAGCCAGAGCGCAGCTCCCGCCCAAAACGGCCGGGTCCGATAATTGCGAAGAAACAGCACCAGGCCCAGCAGCAGGAACAGGGAAGTCTGGCCCATGATCACGCACTGCAGCGCGGGCGGAAAACAAATGCCCAGCCACTCGAGCAGCGTGCCCGGAGCCCCATACATCTTCCACAGCGTTTGGACGCAAACCAGCAGAATGCCCAGCATCAGCAGCGACCACGGCAGCGCAGCGACGCGCGGTCCAAGGAATCCCAGCGGCAGAGCAAGGGGCAAACCCCACGGCGGATTCCGCATGTAATACGACCCGCGCTTGCCATCGAAGCCGGCGCTGCGTTCGAGATTGCCCATCGCCACCGGATCGTAGGGATTAGCGTGATGCACCAGCTGCTGGCCGGTCGACCAGTAGACGACGTAATCGCGCGCCCCCGCCAGATGACGGACCATCGGCATCACGCCCAGAAACAGCGCAGTCAGCGTGATCGCCATCCCGCACGCGATGCCGACCAGCAGCTCGGTGAGGTCGGGCTTCCTTTTTGGCTTGGGGGGAACGGTGCCGTCGGCCATTGCGGCCATTCTAATAACGCAACACGGCTACGATGAATACCTCTTTTGGATACCGGCTATGACCTTTACCCGGATCGGCAAGTCCCTAGCACTTCCGGCATTTTGCCAGGATGGCCTTGTGCAGACGCTCCCGCAGATCCTCCGGCAGCTCGTAAATCTCATGGCTGCGATAAATCTGAATCGTCTTGCGCGTCGTGCTCAGGGTGATTTCGCAGTGCTCGCAGTTCCGGAGATGCTCTTCCAGGTCGGCGCGCAGGGGGATGGCCGCATCCTGATCCAGCATTTCGTCCAGCTGCGCTAGAAACTCCGTGCACGTCACTTCGCACCATCCTGGGCCTGGGCCTGTTTCAGGTCCCGCCGCTTAAAGTAGCGGCTCAGCCGCTCCCGCAATTGCAACCGCGCTCGCAACAGCCGCGATTTTACTGCTGGAATACTCAATCCCAGCGTCTCCGCCGTCTCCTCGGTCGAAAGTCCCTCGACATCGCGCAGCACAAACACTACGCGGAAGCCAGGCGGCAGCCCCTGAATGGTGCGGCGAAGAATGTCGGCCATTTCGGATTGCCCATAAAGCGCCTCCGGATCAGGACTCCAGTCCGCCAGATCGCGCGGCATCGAGCCTTCTTCGGTCTCGACGTCCTCGTCGATCGAAACCATCTTGCCGGTTCGCCGCTTCCTGAGCCGCATCAGCGACTCGTTGACGGCAATGCGCACCAGCCACGTGTAAAACTTCGAATTGCCCTGGAACTGGTCGAGCTTTTCGTACGCCTTCAAAAAGGCGTCCTGGACGACATCCTCAGCGTCTTCGCGGTTCTGGACGATATGGTTGGCGATGCGGAAAACCTGGCGATCGTACTGCTTCACCAGCTTCTCGTACGCCGCCATGTCGCCCTGCCGTGCCCGCGCTACGAGCAGGACGTCAGGATGAACTTCGGCCGCTCCTTGTGATTGGATGGAAGAAGACATGAATGGCTTCAGAATTTGGACAGCTGCGGACAACGGGACCGGCCTCCATTCTAAATGGCGCGCCAACGGCAGGGCAAAGGCTGCGCCGGCGCTGATGCTGGGAACTGGGCTGCTCCTTTGGATGATCGGGTGCGGGAAGAAGACTCCGGGTTATGCCGGTCCTCCGGATACAGTGCGGCAAATCATCATGAAAAAGTGGGAAATTGAGCCGAATCGCGTCGAGATTCCGCAGGGGGCGCGGGTGGAACTGGTGGTGACGTCAATTGACGTCGAGCATGGGATTGATGTCCCCGGCCTCGGCATTCGCGAGCCCGTCCAGCCCGAACATCCCGCGGTGATCCGCTTCCTCGCGCAGACCCCCGGCGTTTATCTCATGCGCTGCAGCGTGCTCTGCGGCCGCGGTCACAACCGCATGACTGGCGAGATCGTTGTCACGCCCCGCTCAACTCCCTGACCGCTTATCGTGTCGATCACGGTACACGGAAGTGCAACTTTTCGGTTGGAGCCTCAGTTTTCCTCTCCGGAACACCCGCCATTTCGTCATACTCTGGTAGACAGAGGCATCGATGTTGGCTCTCCGCAATCCCCCTCGGATCAAGCGACTTCCTGAAGTGACAATTCTCCTGGCCGCTACTGCGTTTCTGTTCGTCTCAGTCCGCGCCCAGACCACGCCACCCGCGACTCCGCCGCTCCATCAACGCAGCACCACCCACAGCACGGCGGCGCACCATACCACGCCCAGCAACGCGCATGCCTCGCACCGTGCGTCCGCAATTACCACCCATCGAGCCGCCCACACCCGCACTGCCGTCCATCATCGCCGCCGTCGTCGCCCGCTCACTGCCCGAGAGCTGGCTCGGAGCCGTCGTCTCCAGCACGCCTTCGTCGCCTCCTCGCAGTTGCGGCCCATGGCTCAGCAGCTCGCGCAGACTCCCACCCCTGCCGCCTATGCGGGCGTTTCCAGCTTTGCGCACAGCCACACTGGGGAAGCCGCCGCCGCCGCGTACCTCGCGCTCGGTCACGCCTGGCTCCTCGAGCACAAGTTCCCTGATGCGGTCAGCGCCCTCCGTTCCGCCCATGTCGCCGAGGCCAGCAAGACCCAGCCCGACGGCGCGCTCGCCGACTACGCCGCCTACCTCACCGCTCAGGCCTTCCTGCAAAGCAATCAACTGCCCCAGGCCGAGACCGTCCTGAACGACTACGATCAGAAATACCCCGACAGCATTTTCGTAGCGAGCGTCCCCATTCTCCGCGCCAATCTCATGGTGCAGGAGGGTGATCCGCAGGCCGCTCTGGCCGCCCTCGATCCGCATCGCCAGGAGCCCGTGGCCGGGAAGGCCGACTTCCAGCTGGCTCTCGCCAAAGCCGAAGCTCTGGCCGGCCGCACTGCCGAAGCCCAACAGCTATTCGAACACGTATACCTCGACTACCCGCTCTCGATCGAAGCCGGCGTTGCGCGCAGCCAGCTCGCCACCAACGGAATCCTCGCCACGCTGCCCATCGCGCAGCGCCGCCGTCACGCCGACGCTCTCTACGACGCCAACCACTTCGCCGACGCCGAGGACGAATACCGCTCCCTCGCCAACCAGGCCAACGTGGACGCCGCTGCCCGCGACGCCATGCTGGTCGCCGCTGCCGAATGCGACTGGAAGCTGAAGCGCCTCTCGCCAGGCCAGCTCAACGCGCTGCGCGATACTAACGACGACGCCGGCGCCCGCCGCATGTACCTGCTGATGGAACTGGCCCGCGACAAAGGCGACAGCAACACGCAGCAATCCATCGTCGCGCAGATGGAGACCCGCTTCCCGGACAGTCCGTGGCTCGCCGAGGCGCTTTACTCCAGCGGCAACATGTATCTGTTGCTCAAGGATTATCCGAACGCCATCAAATACTATGGCGACCTGGCCACGCGCTTCCCCACCAATAAATACGCGCCCAGCGCCCATTGGCGCGCCGGCTGGTTCAACTACCGGCTCGGCCAATACGACGAGGCTGCTCGCCTCTTCGACGAGCAGATTCGCGTCTATGCCGGCGGTAAGGAAATTCCCTCCGCGCTCTACTGGCGTGGGCGCATCTACGAGGATCAGGAGCACAAGCCCTCATCCGCCGCGGCGTACTACCGCACCATCCTGCGGGTCTTTCCGCACTACTACTACGCCATGCTCGCGCAGGATCGTATGACGCATCTCGGCGACGTCACGCCGGACTCCATCGCCCAGCTCGACGCGCTCCAGCCTGTTCCCATCCCCGAGCTAACGGACGACGTTCCGGAAGACGATCCTCACGTTGTTAAAGCTCGCCTGCTCGCCAACGCGGGTCTGAATGAATACATCGCGCCGGAGATTCACGCATCCGACGGCAGCGACGAGTGGGGTGCCTTCGCCGAAGCTGAGATTTACGCCTCCGATGGCGAATCGTGGCGCGCCATGCGTCTGCTCAAGCGCGCCATCCCGTTCTACACATCCGCGCCCATGGAAGCCATACCCGTCGCGTACTGGCGCATCCTCTTTCCCCAGATGTACTGGACCGACATCAAAGCCGACGCGGAACGCAATGGCCTCGACCCTTATATGGTCGCCTCGCTCATCCGCCAGGAAACGGAGTTCAACCCCGGCGCAGTCTCCAACAAAAATGCCTGGGGGCTCATGCAGCTCTTGCCCTCGGTTGGCCGCGCTCTCGCCAAAGACGAAGGCCTCCGTCATTTTCAGACCAGCGAGCTCCTCAATCCCTCCACGAATATTCGTCTCGGCACGCTCTACCTCAAACGGACCCTCGAAAAGTTCGGCGGCCAGCCCGAGTATGCTTTCGCCGCTTATAACGCCGGAGACGACCGCGTCATCGACTGGCAGAGCGTCGGCAATTACCACGGCATCGAGGAGTTCGTGGAGTCCATCCCGTTCAGCGAAACCCGTGAATACGTCGAGGCCATTCTGCGCAACGAGCAGATCTACCGCGAGCTCGACAAACTAACCGCCCAGCGCGCACAGCGCTGATTCCTGCGTGCTATCATCCCTCTTCGTCTGCGAGGGGCGAGCCGCCGTGCCCGCATCTTCGCAGACCCGCCTAAGGAGCTGCTCACTGATGAATCGCCCGTTCTTCCGTAAATCGCGCAATACAGGAATTGCCTGTTTTTTCGCTGCTGTTTTTGTCGCCGCAACCGCCGTTCACTCCCAAAGCACCGCCGCAGTTACAAATAGCGCGCCGCACGGCATCGCCGTCGCCAATCTCGATCGCTCCGTTAAGCCCGGCGACGATTTCTACCGCTATGCCAACGGTGGATGGGTCGCGCGCACCGAGATTCCCGCCGATCGCGCCGGCATCGGCGTCTTCTCCATCCTCGCCGATCGCAGCAGCAAAAACGTCGCCGCCATCATTGAAGAGGCCGCGAAGTCCAGCGCGCCTTCGGGTTCCAACGCCCGCAAAATTGCCGACCTCTACAACGCTTATATGGATGAGACCGCGATTGAAGCCCGCGGCATGAAACCCCTGGAACCGCATCTGGCCGCAATCGCCGCCATCCACGACCAGCATGACCTCGCGCTCGCCCTCGGCAAAACCCTCCGTGCCGACGTCGACCTGCTGAACAACGCGGTTTTCTCCACATCCAATCTGTTCGGCCTCTGGGTCGCGCCTGGCTTCGCCGATTCCGACCACTACATCCCGTACCTGCTGCAGGGCGGACTCGAGATGCCCAGCCGCGACTACTACCTGAACGACAGCGATCGCATGAGAGACGTCCGCGCGAAGTACGCCGTCCACGTCGCCGCCATGATCAAACTCGCCGGCCTCGACAATTCCGAGACTCGTGCCGAACGTGTCATCGCACTCGAGCACGCCATTGCCGAAACCCACATCAGCCTCTCCGATATTGAAGACATCGCCAAAGCCAATAATCTCTGGCAGCGCAGCGATTTCGCCGCCAAAGCTCCTGGCCTCGACTGGGATGCGTACTTCACCGGCGCAGGCCTCGCTCAACAGCAACAATTCATGGTCTGGACGCCCACCGCCCTTGCCGGCGAATCCGCACTTGTCGCTTCCACCTCCATCGAGACCTGGAAAGACTGGCTCGCCTACCATCTGATTGAGAATTACGCGGCGGTGCTGCCCCGCGCCGTGGCCGAGGAGCAATTTTCCTTCGGGGGTAAGGTCCTCACCGGCGTGCAGCAGCAACGGCCCCGCTGGCAGCTCGGCGTTGGCCTCGTGAATGCCTGCCTCGGCGATGCCGTCGGCCAGATCTACGCGCAGAAATATTTCCCCCCTCAAGCCAAAGCGCAGGCCCAGGCCATGGTCGCCAATCTGATCGCCGCTTACCATAAGCGGCTCGACGCGCTTACCTGGCTCGCGCCCTCAACCCGAGCCGAAGCGCAGGCCAAGCTGAATACGCTCTACGTCGGCATCGGCTATCCGGAAACCTGGAAGGACTACTCTGCCTACGAGGTTCAACCCGACGACGCCTTCGGCAATTCGTGGCGTTCCTCGGTGTGGTATTTCAACATGCAAATCGCGCGCATCGGCAAGCCGGTCGACCGCCATGAGTGGTCCATGACCCCGCAGACCGTCAACGCCGTCAATCTGCCGCTGCAAAACGCGCTTAATTTCCCCGCCGCCATCCTGCAGCCGCCGTTCTTCGATCCCCAGGCGCCCGCTGCCGTCAACTACGGCGCCATCGGCTCCGTCATCGGCCACGAGATCAGCCACACCTTCGACGCGGAGGGCAGCGCCTTTGACTCCAAAGGCCGCGTGCGCAACTGGTGGACTCCCGAAGATCACGCCCACTTTGAGCAGCAGGCGGAGAAACTCGAGAAGCAATACGACGCTTACGAGCCTTTCCCCGGCGTTCACGTCAACGGCAAACAGACGATTGACGAGAACATCGCCGACCTCGGCGGCATTGCGGCTGCTTACGACGGCTATCGCGCCTCACAGCATGGAGCCGAGGGCCCCGAACAGAATGGCTTCACCGGCGATCAGCAGTTTTTCATCGCCTTTGGCCAGAACTGGGGCTCCAGGTCCCGCGAGGCAGCGCTGCGCCGCCAGATTCTCACCGACGCGCATTCGCCCGCGCAGTACCGCGCTGATACTGTCCGCAACTCCGATGCCTGGTACAAGGCCTTCGACGTCAAGCCCGGCGAAACCCTCTACCTCGCGCCCGACGACCGCATTCACATCTGGTGAAGCTGCGCGTGTAGTCCCGCTCCCCAAAAAACGCGCCGGCCTGCTCGCCGATGGCCCAAATTCATTCTTTCGATATATCGTGGTGCTCATGAAATTTTCATCGCTCGCCCGCGCTCCCAGGCGCATCGCCCTCACCGTCGCCGTTTTGTCCTTCGCCGCGCTGCCATGTCTTCCCCTCGCCGCGCAGTCTGATGAAGATGCCCCCAGGTCTCCCACCCCTACTGCGCCGCAACCGGCCAAACCACCCGCCCCCGATAAAACTGCGGAAGCGCACCCGCTCCCGCCGCTGCCTCCTGACGCGCACGTCGAGCAAAGCATCACCCTCGACGGCAAGAAGCTTACCTACACCGTCACCGTCGGCACTCTCTTCGTCCGCGACGCCGAAGGCAAAGCCGCCGGCCAGCTGGTGTATACCGCCTACACCGTCGACGGTCCCAATCGCCCCGTCACCTTCGCGCTCAACGGCGGCCCCGGCGCGGCCTCGGTCTATCTCAACTTCGGCGCCATCGGTCCCAAGCACCTCAACGCCGGCAACGAAGGCGACAGCCCTTCCGATCCGCCCACCCTCTCCGATAATCCTGGAACCTGGCTCGACTTCACCGACCTCGTCTTCCTCGACCCCATTGGCACCGGCTTCAGCCGCTCCCTCGTGGACGCGGACCAGACCCGCAAGCTTTTCTGGACCACCGAACCGGACATTGAGTACCTTTCGCGCTGCATCTACGACTGGCTGGTCAAGAACGACCGTCTCGAATCCCGCAAATACCTTGTCGGCGAAAGCTACGGCGGATTCCGTGGCCCGCGCATCACCTATTACCTCCAGTCGCAGCTTGGTGTGGCCATGAACGGCGTCGTTCTCGTCTCTCCGTATCTCAATCCCACCCTCGAGCAGAACGGTGACCTCTCGCCGCTGCCCTGGCTGGTCACGCTGCCGTCCATCACCGCGGCGCATCTCGAGCGCGAGCACCAGCTCACGCCCGAAGCGATGAAGCCGGTCATCGATTACACCCTCGGCGAATACGCCACCACCCTCATCAAGGGCACCGCCGACCAGGCCGCGACCGATGCCATGATCAAGAAGGTCACCGATATGACCGGCCTCGATCCCACCTTTGTGAAGGAATCCGGCGGTCGCCTTGAAACCGGCGCGTATCTCCGCGAAGTTCATCGCGAAGAGGGCAAGCTCGGCTCCGTCTACGACTCCAACGTGACCATGTTCGATCCATTCCCTTACGCCCCAGAGCAACGCGCGAACGACCCTCTGCTGGCCACGCTCATCGCGCCCACCACCACTGCCATGGTCGATTTCGACACGCGCGTCGTGGGCTGGAAAGTCGAAGCCCGCTACAACGCGCTCTCCTATGATGTTGCCTCGCACTGGAGCCGCGACCAGGATATGCGCGCCGGCTCAGCGGCCCAGCTCCGCGAGTCCGTGGCCGCCGATCCCAAACTCCATGTCATGATCGTTCACGGATGGAACGACCTCTCGTGCCCCTTCATGGGCTCCATCCTCACCGTCAACCAGATGCCCCTCATGGGTGACCCGGGACGCGTCTCTGTCCACGAATTTCCCGGCGGCCACATGTTCTACACTCGCGAGGCCAGCCGCATAGCATTGCGCAAAGACGTGATGGAGATGTTCAGCCAGCACTAAACTCCATCGATCGCCAGGGCCATTTCCATCCTTGCTATGGCCCTCCGATCAGTGGGGCGCCGACTTCAGTAGAATCGGGCATAAATGGGTCGAGAACCAGGCAATGGGACCGCCATCGCCCGATGGACGGCAGTGGTCATACTGCTCGCGTGCCTCGCGGCATTTGTTTGCAGGACGATTCATTGGCCACTGGTGGGGGATGCGTCTCTCATGCATTACGTCGCCTTCCTGGTCGATCATGGCAAGGCGCCATACCGAGACATCGCCGAAATGAATATGCCAGGGGCGCCGATGGTGGACTACCTGGTCATCCACATACTTGGGCCGGGTTCGCTGGCGTGGCGCTTGTTCGATCTGGGCCTGATCGGTTCGGCCATTCTCGCCATGGTGGCGATAGCGCGACCCTATGACTGGGTCGCCGGTCTATTCGCGGGCGTCCTTCTGGGTGTCATCCATGGGAGCGACGGCGTCTTCGATGCGGGTCAACGGGATTTCGTCGTTGCTGTGTTGGTTCTCATCGGCTACGCGGCTCTCTTCAGGTCGCAAAGGGCTGGTGAGCCGCGATGGATGTTTATTTTCGGACTGTGCGCGGGCACAGCATCCACCATCAAGCCAACCTTCATCCTGCTGGGGCCTGCGCTCCTCATCGCCCTGTTCACCGTCCGCAGGAGATCACGCCATCCGTCATTGAAATTCATGGCTTATGGCCTCGCCGGATTCCTGCTCCCCCTCCTTGGCATGATTGCGATGCTGGCCGGGTTTCGCGCCTTGCATGCGTTCGTCGCCACCACGCGGGGAATCATGCTCTACCATGCCAGCCTTGCCCGACGTCCCTTGGGATTTCTTCTCACGCACTCTATTTCTCCCCTGGTGCCGCTGATCTGCATATGGCTTCTGACGTTGCCTTTCCTCCGGTCCAGGTGGAAAAGCTGGGAAGCCGCCGCACTTGCAATCGGCCTGCTGTTCGGTCTTCTTTCCTACGTCGTTCAGGCGAAGGGCTATCCATATCAGCGCTATCCGCTGATCGCCCTGCTCTTGCTTGTAATCAACGTTGACCTTCTCGATGCTATCCGAGGGAATTCGAAGGTGATGCGGGCTCTTGGCTACGCAGGGCTGGTCTTTGGAGTGCTCTACCTGGCGCCCAAATCTGTGTGGGCGGCCAGCCGCTACGATTGGAGAGATACAGAGTTCCTCGACCTGCTGGAACATGACTTGAATCAACTCGGCGGCCCCGCATTGTCCGGCAGAGTACAGTGCATCGACACGACCGGAGGCTGCTACAACGCGTTATATCGAGAGCATCTGGTCCAAAGCACAGGGTTCCTGTATGACGAGTTCATTTTTGGCCAGGACCGCAACGGAGTGGTGATGGCCAATCGGCGCGCATTCTGGACAGCTATCCAGGCTCAGCCGCCAGCCGTCTTCATTGTCGTCGACGGCCTCTTTCCATCCGGCCCTCCCGGCTTCGGCAAACTGGCGCGCTGGCCTCAATTCGATGAATACTTAAGAGCCAACTACGTGATGTACGCTCAGCGGCAACCTCTTCACGAAGTCCACTGGTGGAGCCGGCCGGATCCTCCGCAAGCCTACCGGCTTTACGTCACAAAACACGACTAGACTCTTCACGTGAGGAGACCGGGCGCTTGCTGGCGAGTCTTTGCGAAGCGAAGCGAGCCAGCTGCAAAATCCCTGAACCGCTTCGAGCGGGAGTTACGCCTCGGCTTCTTCCCGCAGCGCGTCGGGAGCATGCGCGATCCGCAGCAACTTCCCGTGATCGAGCCAGTTCAGCGAGCAGCGCTCGCAGTCCGACAGAATCACGTTGCCGGGTCCCGCGTAGAAATGCGTATCCATCGCCTGATGACAATGCGGACAATTCAGCCGCCGATCCAGCTCGCTCCGGTCAGGAGCCTTCGGCGCCACGCCACCCTCCTGCCCATAGCGCAGCGTCTGCACCAGGGCCGCGAAAACTTCCATGTCGATCAGCATCCCGCGGCAGCGCGTGCAGTAGAGAATCCGAACCCCAGAGAACGCCGCATCGACCAGCCCCAGCGCGCACTTCGGGCACATCTCATCCGTCGGCGCGCCGAGCACCCGCACCCCGTCGTCCGTCTTCTCCGGAAAAACCAGCGTCCCGCAGTAATCGCAGGTCAGGCTCTCTGCATCGGATTCCAGCCGCATCGGTGCGCCGCACGAAGGACAGTTCATTGTGGCCGCCTCACTGAGCTCTGCCGCACTCCGGGCAGAATTTCGCCGCGCGCGCCATCGGCTTTCCGCACGACGAGCAGAATTTCTCAGCCGTCGCAACGGCCCCGCCCGTGCTCATCGAGCTTGCCATCGCTTGCCCCATGGCCTGTCCCATCGCCACGCCAGCACCGACGCCCACGCCCGCACCGGCCGCTCCGCCAGGATTTCCAGCCGCGGTCCCCAGCGCCTGCGCCGTCTCAAACTGCGTATAGCTCCCCAAGTTGCCGGCCATCTGCACGCCGATTCGCTGATCCATCACCTTCGTCAGTTCGTCGGGCAGGGAAATGTTCTCCACCGTGAACTGATTCAGCTCCAGACCCAGCGCGGTGAACGACGGCGTGGCCGCGGTAGCAATCTTCTGCGCCAGCGCCGCCTGATTCGCCGTCATATCCAGAAACGGCACGTCGCTCGCGGCGAACACATCCGTCATCCGCGCCACGATCGTCTCGCGCAGCTGACTTTCGAGGTCCGCAACGTAATAGGTGTCGCGCGTCCCGCTCACCTGCGCAAAAAAGGTCCGCGCATCCTTTACCCGGTACGAATAAATCCCATAGCCACGCAGCCGCACCGCGCCAAATTCCTTTTCGCGGATCGTAATCGGAGTCGCTGTGCCCCACTTCTGCGCCATCTGCAGCCGCGTCGAGAAGAAGTACACGTCCGACTTGAACGGCGACTCAAACCCCTTGTCCCAGTTCATCAGGTCGGTCAGCAGCGGCAGATTCCGCGTGTTCAGCGTGTGCAGGCCGGGGCCAAAAACGTCGGCAATCTTGCCCTCGTCCACAAACACAGCAACCTGCGACTCGCGCACCGTCAGCTGGCCGCCGTTCTGAATCTCCATGTCCTGCATGGGATACCGCCAGGCCAGGACGCCGTCTTCCGCCTCGTTCCACTGGATGACGTCAATCAGTTGTTTGGCTAAGAAATCTCGCAGGGTCACGCGTTCCTCCCGATTGGTTCGACAGCAATCTACCACTCGGAATCGCCCCCGCCACTCCCACAAACGAAGCAGTTCGATCCTGGATACCCGGCGCCAGACGATCCGTGCCTTCGAAGGTGGAAGCGCAAAAGGAAAAGGCGCAGGAATCATCCCCCGCGCCCCGTTCCAGGTTTAGCTACCGGCTACCCGCTACCGGCTACCGGCTGTTCTTCAAGCCGTATGCTGCAGCACCTCTTCCCTCACTCGCTCATCGCGGCGCTCCTCCGCGCTCGACCGCGGCAGAGCCACCGCCAGAACATCCTCGATGCGGCTCGCGTAGTGAATGTCGACTTCCGCGATCTGATCCGGCGTCAGGTCTTCTTCCACGTTCAGCCGGTTCTCCGTCGGCAGAATGATCGTCTTCACGCCTGCCCGTTTCGCGGCCAGGAATTTCTCTTTGATCCCGCCCACCGGCAGAACATTGCCGCTCAGCGTGATCTCCCCGGTCATCGCGGTCAGCGGATGCACGGGCCGATCCGTCAGTAGCGAAACCAGGGCCGTGGCCATGGTCACGCCCGCGGAAGGACCGTCCTTCGGAATCGCCCCCGCCGGCACGTGGATGTGCAGGTCGGTGTCCTTGAGCAGATCCTCTTCCAGTCCCAGCTGGCGCGCGTTCGAACGCACCCAGGTCAGCGCGGCCTGCATCGATTCCTGCATCACCTCGCCAATCTGCCCGGTCATCGTGAAGCCGCCCTTGCCCTTCATCCGGTTGGCTTCGATAAACAGGATGTCGCCGCCCGCCGGTGTCCACGCGAGGCCGACGGCCACGCCCGCGCGCTTGGTCCGCTCGGCGATCTCGGTATCCACGCGGATTTTGATCCCGCCCAGGAATTCCTGAATCACCTCGTGCGTGATCACCAGCTTTTCCGTTTTGCCTTCGGCGATGCGCCGCGCCTGCTTCCGGCACAGCGTTCCAATCTGCTGTTCCAGCTTGCGCACGCCAGCCTCGCGCGTGTAGTGCCGGACTATATAGCCGATCGATTCCTCGGGGAACTCGATGTTGTCCGGCTGAATCCCATTTTCCTTGATCTGCCGCGGAATCAGATATCGGAACGCGATGTGCTTCTTTTCTTCCTCCGTGTATCCCTGCAGCTCGATGATCTCCATGCGATCGCGCAGCGGCTCCGGCACCGTATCGAGCACGTTCGCCGTGCAGATGAACAGAACTTTGGAGAGGTCAAACGGCTGATCGAGGTAGTTGTCGCGGAACGTATTGTTTTGCTCCGGATCGAGAATCTCCAGCAGCGCCGAGGCCGGATCGCCCCGGAAATCCCGCCCCAGCTTGTCCACCTCGTCCAGCATGAACACAGGATCGTTCGCGCCCGCACGCCGCAGGCTCTGAATAATCTGCCCCGGCAGCGCTCCGATATACGTGCGCCGATGCCCGCGCAGCTCCGCCTCATCGTGCATGCCGCCGAGCGAAATCCGCCGGAACTCCCGATTCAGCGCCCGCGCCACGCTCCGTCCCAGTGAGGTCTTGCCCACGCCCGGAGGCCCCACGAAGCACAGGATCGGTCCCTTCATGTCCGCCTTCAGCCGGCGCACAGAAAGGTAGTCGAGGATGCGATCCTTCACCTTCTTCAGGTCGTAGTGATCCTCGTCGAGGATCTCCCGCGCCTTGCCAATGTCGACCGCCGCCCCCTGCGTTCCCGACGACTTCGACCACGGCAGCACCGCCAGCCACTCGATGTAGTTCCGCGTCAGCGAATAATCCGCGGCCATCGGCGACATGCGCGAGAGCCGGTTCAGCTCCTTCAGCGCTTCCTTCTTCGTCTCCTCCGGCATCCCCGCCGCTTCAATCTTCTGCTTCAGCTCCTCGATGTCCTTCTGGCCCTCGTCCATTTCCCCGAGTTCCTTCTGGATCGCCTTCAGCTGCTCGCGCAGGTAGTAGTCCCGCTGCGACTGCTGCACCTGATCCTGCACTTCGGTCTGGATCTTGTTGCGCAGCTGCTGCACTTCAATTTCTTTTGCCAGATGCTTGTTGATCCGCTCCAGGCGCAGCGCCACATCCGGCGTCTCCAGCAGCTCCTGCTTGTCGCCGGTCGCGAGGAAGGGCAGGGAAGATGCGATGAAGTCCACCAGCCTGCCCGGCTCATCGATATTCATGGCGATCGTCTGCAGCTCGTCCGACAGCGTCGGCGAGGCGGTCACGATCTGCTGGAACTGCGTCACCACATTGCGCTGCAGCGCTTCGACGGAAGGGTTCTTCGGCGCCAGCACTTCCGCCACTGTGTCCACCGACGCCATCATGAACGGCTCGATGCGCGAAAATTCGCCCAGCCGCACCCGCTCCGTGCCCTCGGTGAAGACGAACAGGCTCTGGTTCGGCATCTTGACGACCTTATGCACCGTCGCCAGCGTTCCGAACGTATGCAAATCCTGGGGCTGCGGCGTGTCCACGCGCGCGTCGCGCTGCGCCACCACCACAATGCTTTTTTCCTCACCCAGAGAGTTAATGAGTTGTATCGAACTTTCCCGCCCGACCGTGAGCGGCAGCACCGCATGAGGGAACAGAACCGTATCGCGCACCGGCAAAACCGGCAAAACGCGGTCCGATCCCCCTTCCCGCTGCTTCGGGTCGCCCGGCTGGATCACACTAATAAAGTCGCTAGCCATGAGTGTCCTTATATCAAATTATTACTCATTGGATTCAGCAAGTTTCAAAAAGTAGCATCCCTCCGATGACTTCCCCGGCCCAGCCCCCTGCCTTATCAGCCCCCGGCTTCCGCCAAAATGCTCGCCATCAATCATTTACGCCGCGGATCCTCCGCGCGCTGCGGCCCCCGGCGACTTCCTTAGCCTTATCGGCAAGGCCTCGTTCCCAGTGAGAGGCCCCAGCCCCGCTCGTATCCTTAGACCCCGGCCGCCGCCCGATAGCGCCCCAATTCCCTCACCATCGAGCAGTGTTTCCCGAGCATTTCCAGGGCCAGATCCGCCGTCCGCGGCTCCCCCAGCTGGTAGTCCGCATAAAAGACGTATTCCCACGGCCGCCCCTGCACCGGCCGCGATTCCAGCCTGGTCATATTGGTCCCCATTCCGGCAAAAACCTGCAGCGCCTCCACCAGGCTGCCCGGACGATTCTCCACCTTGAACGCCAGGCTTACCTTGTCCGGCCGCGCTTCCGTCTCCACCCGCTCCCGCCTGCGGATCAGAAAAAAGCGTGTGTAGTTCTCCGCGTTGTCCTCGATCCCTGCCTGCAGAATTTCCGCGCCATAATAAGTCGCGGCTCCGGCGCTGGCGATCGCCGCCACGCCCGGCTCCCTCAGCTCCATCAGTTGCTTCACGCTGCCCGCCGTGTCGTAAAACGGCGCTGCCTCGATCTCCGGATGCTCGACGAAAAATCGCCGGCATTGCGCCAGCGCCACCGGATGCGAATACGCCTGGCGAATCTTCCCCAGCGTCGCTCCCGGCACGCCGATCAGGTGATGCCGAATCCGCAGCAGCCATTCACTCTCCACCGCGACCTCATGCGCCAGCAGCAGGTCGTAATGCTCCAGCACCGACCCCGCCAGCGAGTTCTCAATCGGGATCATCGCCGCGTCCGCCGCGCCTTCGTCGACGACCGCGAACACTTCCGCCGAAAGCGCGCACGACAAAATGGTTGCCTCCGGCTGCGCCTTCAGCGCCGCTTCGTGACTGAACGATCCCGGCTCGCCCTGGATTGCGATGCGCAAACTGCGTCCTACCTCTGTTTCATTTGTATCGCAACGGCAACCCCGATTGCCCGCGCGTCCTCTATCCATAACGTTAGTGGAAAGCGCAGTTCAAAAAAACAACATCGGAAGGAGACCGCCGGATGCTTTGGACATTATTTGTGATCCTGCTCATCGCCTGGCTCGTGGGCTTGATCGGATTTCACATCGTTGCCTGGTACATCCATATTCTGCTGGTGGTAGCGCTCGTCGTGCTCGTCCTCCAGCTCATCACCGGCCGCAGAGCGGCACTTTAGAACCCGAAAGCTGCGCCCGCACGTAACCATCACTCGTAATGACCAACCCAGGGACCACACAGGGAGGGACCCATGAATTCGGACCAGGTGAAGGGAAAAGCCAATCAGGTTGTTGGAAAAATGAAGCAGGGAGCCGGAGAAATGACCGGGAATGATCGACTTGCCAACCGCGGCGTCGTCGATCAGGTGAAGGGGGCTGCCCAGGAAACCTGGGGCAACGTCAAAGACGCAGCCCACGAAGCCGGCAAAACTCGCCAGGAGGAAAAGCAACACAAGGCCGACGAAATGCGCGACAATGTCACAACCAAGGTCGAGGACGCGAAGAACAGCGCCAACGACCGTATCGACAATTTCAAGGATCGGCAGCGTCAGCGCCGTTCGGCCTGACCACTTCCGATTCAAAGACCCAGGGGTGCGGTGCCACTTGGCCTGATCGCCCCAGGGTGCATCTACCTCACCGGGCTCGCCGCGCAAGCTGCGAGCCCTCTTTTTGTCTCCCCACGTCCCGCCCTGTTTCACACCGAGGCATCTGCCGCCCGGCCTCTCATCCGCGGTGCCTCTTGCCGATAGCCTCTGTGGCCACGCGCTCACAACAGCGGGACGGCAGAGAGGAACTATGCACAAAATTGCAAAGAAAGACTTCGGCTATCAGTTGACCTTTGGCGACGAAATCGACGTCGCTGAGATGATGCGCTGGCGGGAAGAAGCCCGGGCCGCGCTGGTGGGCGCTCCCAAATCCTTTGGCGTCCTCATTGACATGCGCACCCTCAAGCCCGGCGGCATCAAGCCCGACGCCCAGAAAATCATGGTCGAGGGCCAGGGCCTGTTCAAACAGGCTGGCCTCGAGCGCAGTTGCGTCATCCTGCAGTCCGCCACCGTCACCATGCAGTTCGAGCGCATCGCTCATGAGTCCGGCATTTTCGCCGTCGAGCGCTACATCAACGCCAGCCAGAAACCGGACTGGGAAGCCAAAGCCGTCGGCTGGATCCAGAAGAAAATCGACCCCAACTCCTGATCCTCACCACAACCACAGCTCCTGCGAGCCGCGCGCATCGGCCGTCGTGGCTTGCAGGACCACCTCCTGCAAAGCGAAAAGCCCGCTTCAAGGATTGCCCGGGACCGCCGATAACGAATCTGACCGCAATCGCTCCAGCGCCAGAGCGCCCTGGGCCGACACGAGCTGCAGAAGGCCAATGCGCCTCACAACGAAAGGTGCCACATTCATGTCGATGGTCCGCAACCTCCCTATCGCCCGCAAATTTACCTACGCCTTCGGCATCATCTCCCTGCTCTGCGTTGGCCTCGCTGTCTACACCTTTATTACCCTCCGCGGCGTCGCGGCCAAAGCCGCTGACGTGGGCGTCAACGGCGTTCCCTCCGTCGTCGAACTGGCCACCATGCGCAACGATGCCAACAACGTGCGCAGGGCCGGCCTGGCGCTGCTTCTTTGCCAGTCGGCGGATTGCATCACCCACTATCAGCAGGTGCGCAGCAAGTCCGCCGAGGAGGCCGTCGCCGCCGCCAAAGCCTATGAGCCCCTGATGACCCTTCCCGGAGAGCGCGAGCTCTACCAGAAGTTCTCCTCGAATTTTGCGCAGTATATGGAGGTCAGCAATCGCGCCATGGCCGCCCTCTCGGCTGGCCACAAAGACGAGGCCTCGCAGCTGCTACTGTCCGCGTCCGCCATCAGCCTCCACGCCGTAGCCCTGGCCGCCGCCGATGAGGACCTGCAGCTCAACGCCCGCGAAGCCAACCAGGAAGCCGCGGCCATGGCCGCCGACGCGACCCGCACCGAATGGATCAGCGTCTTCATGACCCTCGCCATCGTTGCGTTTTGCGTCGTCATCGGCATGCAGCTCAACCGTTTCGTCACCCCCCGCATCCGCAACGTCATGGACATGGTGCAGAAATTCGCCGCCAAAGATATGACCGCGTACGTCCAGGCCACCGCCACCGACGAAATCGGCCGCATGGGCGAGGCCCTCAACGAAAGCGTCGCCACCATCCGCGAGGTCCTGCGCTCAGTCGCTCAGGGATCCGACACCCTGGCCGCGGCCACCACGGAAATCAGCGCCCGCGCCGCCGAAAGTTCCACCAACGCCAACACCCAGTCCAGCATGACCCAGCAGATCGCCACCGCTGCCCAGGAAATGACCGCGACCATCGGCGAGATCAGCAGCAACGCCGAGAGCGCGGCCACCGCCAGCCGCACCTCCGCTGAGACCGCGACCCACGGCGGCGAAGTGATGCAGGCTGCCGCCCATACCATGGAGCAAATCGCCGCCGCTACCAACTCCGTTTCCGAGCGCATGACCTCTCTCTCCCATCGCTCCGAGGAAATCGGCAACGTGGTTAACGTGATTCAGGAGATCAGCGAACAGACCAACCTGCTGGCCCTCAACGCCGCTATCGAAGCCGCCCGCGCCGGTGAGCATGGACGCGGATTTGCCGTCGTCGCCGGCGAAGTCCGCCGCCTGGCCGAACGCACCAAAGGGGCCACCGAAGAAATTGCCGGAACCATCCGCAGCATTCAGGAGGAAACCCGCGCGACTCTCGAAGTCATGAACCAAAGCCGCACTGCGGTCGAATCCGGCTTATCGGAAACCGCCAACGCCCGCAAGAGCCTCGAGGCCATCATCGAATCGTCCCAGCAGGTCGAGCACCAGATTCAGCTCATCGCCTCCGCCGCCACCGAACAGACTGCCGCTTCCGGCGAAATTTCGGAGTCCGCCGGCCGCATTTCAAGCCTGGCCACCCAGAACGCCCAGGGCAGCGAAGAAGCCGTTCAGGCGCTGAAGGAACTTGCCAAGCTGGCATCCGACCTTGACGGAATGATCCATCAGTTCCAGCTCGATGACGGCGGCCGCGGCTCTCGCTCCTCGTCCGCCAGGCGCGAGTCCGCATCCTCCACTGCGCTGCAGCCGGCTCACTCCCTCTAGGATGTTGGGCCGGAGGCGCGACCGAGGCGCCCCGGCCGAACTACTTCTGCTTCTCCATGAACCCGCGCACCAACCCCGCAATCTCGTCCGCCTTCGTGTCCAGCGCGAAGTGGCCTGCGTCGAGCACATGGACCTCCGCGTTCGGCACATCTTTGCGATAACGCTCCGGCTCTCCCCCATCGAACGACAAATCGTGCTTGCCCCACAGCACCAGCAGCCGCGGCTGCGTCTTCTGCATCCATGCCTGCCACTTGGGATACGCATCGACATTCGTGCGGTAGTCGTAGAACAGATCGCTCTGAATCTGCGCCTGGCCCGGTGAGTTCAAAAATGCATACTCATCCGTCCACAGATCGGGGTCGTACAACTCCACATGCGGATCGTCGCCGACATGCCGCGTCTTGGTCGCCGCCATTGACAGCAGATTCTTCCGCAGCGCCTCGTCATTCGCTGCCCGGTCCGCCCAGAACGCCCGCCGCGTGACCCAGTTCACACCCAGCCCCTCGTTGTGCGCCACAGCATCCTGCACAATCAGCGCCTGCGCCCGCTCCGAATGCTCGAGCACCATGCGAAATCCCACCGGCCCGCCATAATCCTGCATGTAGAGCGTGTAGCGCGTGAGCCCCAGCGTGTCGGTAAAATCCTGCGTCACCGCCGCAATGTGATCGAACGTGTAGGCAAATTCCTTCGGATCGGGCCAGTCGCTGTGCCCGAAGCCCGGATAGTCCGGCGCCACCAGATGGTAGCTGTCCCCCAGCCGCGTCAGCAGCGACTGAAACATCCGCGACGACGATGGCAGACCGTGCAGCAACAGAATCGTCGGCGCATCTTTCGGCCCCGCTTCCCGATAAAAAATCGTCAGACCATCCACCTTCACTGTGTGATAAAAAACCAGATGCTCCATGGGTTGATCCTTTCCAGTTTGAGCCATTGCGGACAAGGCCAATGCCATCCAGAAAAACTGCAGGCGCCGGGTCCAGCGGCGCGATCGAAGAAGACGCATCGTTAACCTCCTCGTGGTGCGAGCCCCGGACCCGCGTCCGCCGTCTCGTTCACATCGTCAGAACCACCCGGAACTCCGCCTTGCCACTCATCATGCGCGCGTAGGCCTCAGCCGCCTTTTCCAGCGGATAGGTTTCAATCATGGGACGTACGCCGTTCAGCGCGGCAAAGCGCAGAGTGTCCTCGGAGTCGGTCGGAGTTCCGGAGGACCAGCCCTGAATCGACTTGCTTCCAGTAATTAGCTGCAGAGGCGTCACCTCGATGGGATCGACGGTCGCGCCCACCACCATGAGCTTGCCGTTCGGCCCCAGCCCGTTGATCAGTTCCGACATCGCTTTCGAGTTCGGGGCCGTCGCCAGAATCACCTTCGCGCCGCCCAGCTTCTGCAGCTCCTCTGCCGCGTTCGTCGCCTTGCTGTCGATATACACGCTCGCTCCCAGCTTCTTCGCCAGCGCCGCATTCTCCGGACCGCGCCCGATCGCCGCCACCTTGTACCCAAACTTGTTCGCGAATTGCACGCCCAGGTGACCCAGGCCGCCGATCCCCTGGACGGCCACCAAATCGCCGGGCAGGGCGCCACTGTGCCGCAGCGCGTTGTAGGTCGTAATGCCGGCGCACAGCAGCGGCGCCGCTTCTGCATCCTTCAAACTGTCCGGAATCGCTGCCAGCGCCTCCACGGGAGCCACCATGTATTCCTGGTATCCGCCGTCGTAGCTGATCCCTGCGATTTTCAAATTCCGGCAATTGCGAAAATCGCCACGCCGGCACTCCAGACAGGTGTTATCCTGGCCGCCGTGCCAGCCCACCCCCACGCGCTGCCCCTTCTTCCAGGTGGAAACGCCCGCGCCCACCGCGTCGATCACGCCCGCCACTTCATGCCCTGGCACCCGCGGATACTCGATCCCCGGCCACCCGCCTTCCACCGTCAGCACATCGCTGTGACAAACTCCACATGCCTGTACTTTGATCCGTACCTGTCCCGCGCCCGGTTTGGGAACTTCCCGTTCCACCACTTCAAAGCCCGCTCCAGGCTTCGAGATCTGCGCCGCTTTCATGGTTGCTGTTGCGATTGCCAACGTTGCCATCACTCCTCCTGCGTTGTCTGTGGGTGTTGAAGGCCACCGAAGCGGGCTTGCCTTACTCCGCGACCTCGAAAATAACCTCAAGTTCCACCGGCATTCCCAGCGGCAAACTCGCCACGCCAATCACGGACCGCACCGCCAGCTTGTCCGCGCCAAACACATCGCAAAACAAATCCGACGCGCCATCCGCAACCCGTGGCTGATCGAAAAAGTCCCCCGACGTCGCCAGGAACACGCCCAGCTTGACCACCCGCGTCACGCGGTCGAGCGATCCCAGATGCTTCTTCGCCGCGGCCAGCACGCTCAACGCCGCCGTCCGCGCCGCATCCCTTCCCGCCTCCGCGTCCAGCTCTTTCCCCAGCCGCCCAACATACTTCGGCTTGTGATCCACCACCGGCAACATTCCGCTGAAGAAAAGCAGATTCCCCGTCTGCACCGTCTCTACGTAGCTGCCAAAAGGCACCGGCGCCGCCGGAAGCTCGATCCCACGCTCCTGGAGCCGCTGCTCCGCGCCACCCGCCCCGCTCACCACTTGCCCACATGCGCACCGTCATCCACGTGCAGCACCTCCCCAGTGATGTGACCGGCTTCCGTCAGAAAAACAACCGCGTCAGCAATGTCCTTCGGCAGGGTAAACGTGCCCATCGGGGACCGCGGATTCACGTTGCCCTCGTGCAGAGGCGTGTCCACCACTCCCGGCGCAACCGCGTTGAAGCGAATCTTGTCGTGCGCGTATTCGTTCGCGAGGCTCAGCGTGATCGCGTCGATCCCGCCCTTGGTCATCATCGCCACCGACGCCGGATCCTCCACGATGGGGTTATCCGCCAGCGCCGCGCTGATGCTGGTCACGCTGCCACCCCTGCCCTGCGCCAGCATCTGCCGCACCGCTGCCTGCGTCATAAAGACAAACCCCTCAAGATTCGTGGAGAGGAAGCGCAGCAAATCCTCGGCCGTGTACTCGGTGAACGGCTTCGAAAAATAAATGCCCGCATTGTTCACCAGATGGTCGACCGCCCCAAACTTGTCAATCGCCGCTTTCACCGCCTTCTCCGCCGTCGCTGCCTCGCCGATGTCTCCATCGACCGTCGCGAGGTTAGCAGACCCAGCGTAGCCCGCCTTCGCCATGCTGCGCGCGGTCGCCACCACGTTATAACCGCGCGCCAGAAACGCCTGCGCGATGGCCGCGCCGATACCCTGCGAGGCCCCGGTCACGATGACCGTCTTCTGATTTGCCATGCATGGCTCCTTCGTTCACCGCTGAGCCCCGAGAAATTCACCTGGATGGAAAGCCCGCTCCGCGCAGGCAACACCCATAGAGATGCGGCAACGACAAAAAAGCACCACAGGAAAGCAAATCGCCCGTCGGCTGGCTCTCGCGGTCGAACGCCGCTTTTGATCGTGGGCCGAACCGATCCGAACCACGAAAGACAGAAAAAAATCCTGAGAGGGAAGAACCCCCGACTCGCCGTCAGCCTAATTGTTTTCGAAAGGAATATCCGCGTTGCGCAGGCCCAGCTTCGCTCCCAGCGAATAGCCGATCGTCGCTACCGCGGGCCACGTCGCGATGAACCGCCCCTGCCCATCCAGCAGTCCGCTGTCCGCGTTCAGGCTCAGGAACGTCAGCCACAGCTTGTCGGTCGCCCCGCAGTGATAGCAGGCCATCGGCCCGGTCGGCATATCCAGCACGTGCAGCCCGCACAACATCCACCAGATCAGCCCCATCATCCATGGCAGCGTCGCGCTCTCGCTGGGATGAATCTTCACAATCACAAATCCTGCCACCAGCGGCACGACGAGCGAAACCACCAGCGTCACCAGCGGCGGCACAAACGATGGGTGAAACAGCGTGATCGCCAGCAGCGCCAGTCCCCACACCGCGAGGCTCATCACCAGGTGGAAGAAGAATCCCACCGCCTGATACAGCACCCGAGTTTCGTGCGGGCCCAGCGCCTCGACCGGCCGCGAGTTCATACCGGAAACTCCATCTGTCCTCAAGACTACAGCGCCCGCGTTGGAGTTGCAGCAGCTTTCCGCATCTTTCCAGTTACCGCGCTTCCGGTTACTCATTAAAATCATTTCATGTTACTCGATGGCATTTTCCCGGCGATCACCACTCCGTTCTACCCCGACGGCCGCCTCTACCTGCGCAAGCTCGAGGCCAACGTCGAGCACTACTCCCGCACGCCCTGCGCCGGCCTCGTCGTCCTCGGTTCCACCGGCGAAGCCGTCATGCTGGGCGACGACGAATCCCGCGACGTCCTCCGCCACGCCGCCCACGCCGCTACTCCTGAAAAAGTCCTGCTCGCCGGCGTCGCCCGCGAAAGCCTCTCCGAAACCCTTCGCCTCGCCGAATACGCCGCCAACCACCAGTACGACGCCCTCCTCGTCCGCACCCCGCACTACTACTCGCCCTACTACGGGCTCACCAGCGATGCCGGAGGCCTCGTCACCTACTACCGCGCCCTCGCTGACCGCTCCCCGCTGCCCGTCGTCCTTTACAGCATCCCCAAATTCACACACTGCGAGCTGCCCGTCGCCATCGTTGCCGAACTGGCCCAGCACCCCAACATCATCGCCATCAAAGATTCCTCGGGCTCCATCGAGCGTCTCGCCGCGCTGGTCGCCGCCACACGTTCCGCTCCCAAACGCACCGTGCTCGTCACCCCTGTCTTCGCCGCCTTCACCAACCGCATGATGATGGCCGAGACCGAAGTCAACGCGCTTCTCCCGGACTTCGTCTCCGCCGACGTCCTCACCGGCAACATCGCTCCGACCATTGCGCCCCCTCTCGCCAAAATTACCCGCAAAAAGGAAATCGGCTTCCAGGTGCTCACCGGCTCCTCTGACTTGCTCTTCTCCGCGCTCGAAGCCGGTGTCAACGGAGCCGTCCTCGCCTTCGCTGCTCCCGCGCCCCAGGCCTGCCAGGAAATCTACACCGCCTGGAAAGAAAACGATCCCGCCGTCGCCCGCGAAAAGCAGCAGCGCGTCATCGAAGCCACAAAAGTCGTCGCCGGCAAATACGGCGTTCCCGGACTGAAGCACGCCTGCGACCTCAACGGCTACTACGGCGGCGTTCCCCGCATCCCGCTCCTGCCCCTCACCGCCGAGCAACAAGCTGAAGTCGCCGCCGCCATGGCCGACGTCCGCAACTGATGTCATCCTGAGCGCAGCGAAGGGCTGTGTTTGTTTTTAAGGTGTCATCCTGAGCGAAGCGAAGGACCTTGTGTTTGTTTTTGCGGAGGGCTAATCGCTTTTCGCTAAACGTCTCCCGCTAAGCGTCTCCCGCTAAGCGTCTCTCGCTAAACGTCCTTCGCTAAACGTCCCTATGCGATAATCGCCGCCAGCCATTCACCAGCTCCCGCAAGAAGGGAACTCCCATGCCCGACACCGCCGCGCCCCCTATCCTTTCCATCGAGATCGAACATTGCCCCGGCAGCGTCGTCGTCCGCTGCCACGGCAAGCTCATCGCCGGCGTCACCGATGTTCTCCTCAACGGCGTGCGCCCCCTCATTCCGGACAACAAGCGCATCATCCTCGATCTCTCCGATCTCCAGCACACTGACAGTACCGGCCTCGGTGCCCTCGTTCGCCTCTACGTTGCCGCCAAATCCGCCGGCTCCAGCCTCGAGCTCATCCACCTCAGCCACCAGATTCGCAACCTCCTCGGCCTCACCCACCTCCTCGACGTCTTCACCGTCATCGGAGAAAATCGCGTCAAAATCATGTAATAAAGGTTGCGCTGAACCGCGCTGGTCGCGCAGTCCCTTGACAATCCCTTTCCCGAAGCGAAGGATAGGGCAGCCTCTCCAGGAGTATTCCCCCCAAGCCAGAGTTCTTTCCCGGCTGCTCCTGCGGAAGCCAGGCCAGGTTCCCCCATCCACTAAAGTAAGCAGCGCCGGGCTCCGTCCTGTCCCGCTCCGCTCTGACTCACGCACAATCCCGCGTCCGCAGCGCCCGTCGAATTGCGCCGGCATGTTCGTTCGTCGTCGCCCGCTCGCGGAGAAGAAAAAAGCCCAGGAGGGCTCACCCACCATGAAGATCCGCACGTCCGTTGCACTCGCACTCTCGAGTCTCTTCGCCTCCTCCGCGCTCGTCGCCGCGGCTCAGGACGCCACCCCGCCCTCGCCGCCCAAAGTCCTCGTCATCCAGCGCGAATACCTCAAGCCCGGCAAGGCCGGCGCCATCCACGCCGCCTCCGAGGCCAACTTCGTCCGCGCTGCCACCGATGCCAAATGGCCCACCCACTACATCGCCGTGGACTCCATGTCCGGTCCCACCCGCGCCCTCTATATGTTCGGCTACGACTCCTTCGGCGCCTGGGGCAAGGATCAGGAAGCTACAGCCAAAAACGCCGATTACGCCGCAGCCATCGACCAGGCTTCCCTCACCGATGGTGAACTGCTGACCCGCTACGACACCCACGCCTATTCCTGGCACCCCGAGATGAGCCTTCACACCGGCGCCGACATTTCCAAAGCGCGCTACTGGCAGCTCCAGACCTTCCGTCTCAAGCCGGGCCACGACAAGGACTGGGCCGATCTGGTCAAGATCTACACCGACGGCTTCGCCAACATGCCAGCAGCCAACTGGGCCACCTACGAAAGCCAGTTCGACGAGAACAATGGCGGCCTCTGGCTCATCATCACCCCCATGAAAACCCTCGACGAAGTCGACAGCGCCATGGGTGACGGCATGAAATTTTGGTCGTCTCTCAGCCCTGCCAACCAGAAGCGCGTCCAGGACCTGGCCGCAGCCGCGATCGAGTCCTCGCAGAAGAACGTCTTCGTCGTGAACTCCAAAGAGAGCTACGTCGACCCCGCCTGGCTCACCTCCGCTCCCGAAATCTGGGCCCAGCACTAACCTCCAGCGACAGCCCGAACCAAAAACAGGGAGGTCCGCATCGCGTCGGACCTCCCTGTTCCATTTTCCCTCGTCGCCTTTCGCTGTTAGTTTGCTCGTCTTTTGCTCGCAGTTTGCTCGTCTCTCGCTCGCCTCTCGCTCCTGGTCCGCACCCCCAGTAACCAAATCCCTCATTCCCATTGAGTCCCCCCTTTGACACTCTCAGGGGATTCCGACTTGTTTCTCTGCGAGCCTAGGCTTCCCGAATCATGATCTACACAGCAGGCCAGCCCGTCCGCATCAAGGCCAGCGGCGCGCTCGGCAAGATTTTCCTCAAACTGCCTTTGCGCGAGGTCTACCTCGTCCAGTTTCCCGGCTTCCCCGTCGTCGAGAAAATCTACAACGCCTGCGACCTTGAACTCGCAACACCCCTCGATGCCTGGCTTCCCCAGCCCCCCGAACAACACCACCGCGGCGTGTGACAGCAAGCAGCAAGCGCACGCAGCTTGTCCTGATCGCAGCAAGCTTTTCTATCCGCTATCCGCTATCCGCTATCCGCTATCCGCTGTACGCTATCCGCTATCCGCTATCCGCTATCCCCTACCGCCCCAGCACCCGCTTCAAAATCACCCGCGCCAGATTCACGCTGTCCGCCACCGCGCACGTCAGCTTTGGACTCGACCCCCCAATATCGTCCCGCGCCAGCCGTACCGCCGCAATAATCGACGCGCAGATCGCCACCGTGCTGGCATACCGGCTGCTCTGCTCATTCTCCCAGGCAATCTGCCGCTTCATTTCACCCATCGCAACAGCATAGGCGAAGAGAAGGCGAAACGTCATCCACAGGATGAATCACGCTGGCCCGACCAGGGAGGGCCTTGAGGATCGGCTCCTCATTTCTTGTGGTGGCTGGCTTTTGGCCGGATGGCCAAACTCATCCCTAACACGCCGAGCACCGACGCCAGCGTTTCCAGCGTCGGATTCCCCTGCTCCGAAAGCGACCGATACAACGTCTCGCGCTGAACTCCGGCATTCCTGGCAACTTTGGCCATTTGATTCGCCTGCGCCACCTTTTTCAGTGCCGTGAGAAAAAGCTCCGGGGATTCCGCGAGACAAGCATCCAGATACGAGGCGGCGGCTGCCGGACTCGCCAGTTTCTCGAGCTGCCACGCGCGGTACGATCTCGTCTTTTTAGGCATTGTAGTTTCCCCAGTACCGTTTTGCGGTTTCGATGTCGCGCTGCTGTGTCGCCTTCGCCCCACCGATCAGCAGAATCACCAGGTCCGTTCCATCCTGTCCGTAATACACGCGGTATCCGGGGCCAAAATCAATTACCAACTCGCTCACCCCTTCTCCGACGCGGTGATGATCTCCGAAGTTCCCCTGTTCAACGCGCTCCAGCCTGGCCATCACGACACCGTAGATCGCCTGCCCCTCGATCCGGTCCATCCATTCGCTGAATGGCACCTTGCCATCGGGCGCTTCGTACAAAAGGATCTCTCTCGGAACTGCTTCCAACGCTTCGCACGTGCTGGACCTGTGACATTTAAATCACATTCACAAGAATAGCATCGTCCTCCGTCCCCTTCAATATGAAACGGATCCGTCCCCCACCCCTGTGAGCCCCGTCACATCCTCCCCCACCCCTGTGAGCCCCGTCACTCCTCCCCCACCCCAAACCAGGCACCATACTCCTACCGTCAACCCGCCCAGGAGAATTCCCCATGCATGCCTCCGAAATCATGGCCCGGCTCATCGAAATCGAGAAATCCGTCGGCCAGGCCAATCCCACCCTCATCCGTTCCCAGCTCATGCTCGTCGAGGAAGGTCTCCTCCAGCTCGAGCAGCTCACCATCGAAGCCCTCCGCGAGAACGCCCGCCTCCACCGCCAAATGGAGTACGCCGTCGAGCCCTCCTGGCTCATGCACCGGTCCTTCGACGCCTGAGCCGCAGCCAGAGCCCAAGCTCTGTAACCTGCAACCTGTAACCTGTACCCTGCACCCTGTACCCTGGAACAGAGGCCCCTACCGCCCCGTGCCCTTCAAAGGCACCCGCACCACCACCCCATCGTCGCTCTGCACCATCAGCCGGGAGAACGAAGACTCGCCCGGCATCGTGAACGACGTGAACTTCCCGTTCAGCGCCACCACATCGCCGGCCGGCCGAGCCCTGGGGTTCGCCGGTACCGTAAAGCTGACCCGCACATCCGCCTGTCCGTCGCCGTCGAGATCGATCTCCTCACTCACGTGCTCCGGCAGCGCCGCCAGCGGCCTGAACGCAATCTCGACGAAAGGATCCACCTGTTGCAGCGCATGCGGATAAACCGGCCGATAAACGACCACCTGATATCCATTCCGGGCAATCGTCCTCGCCACCGTGCCGCCGGAATACGCCGCATCCACATGCAAACCCGCATGAGCCACCGCATTGGTGAAAACGCCCATCAGCACAAAGGGAACACACGCCGCCACGACCAGCGTGACCGCAGCCCCAACATAGGCCAGAACACTCACGATCCGTGCCCGCATCGAGTCCCTCCTCACTTCCACGGCAGCCAATGCAGCATGGTTGCCAGCGAGTTAGCCAGAATGCTGCCGCCGAACATGGTAGCCATCGACCACGCACCGTAAAGAAACAGCAGCCGAGCCCGCTCCGGCTTGAGCGCCACCTTCGTCCCCTTCAGGTGCCAGACGGCAGCATCTTTCTTGCAGCTGTCCACGCAGGCCCCGCACTTCATGCAGTTCATCAGCGTCTTGCCTTGCTTGATCGACTCAGCCGACAGCGCCATCGTAGGACAAGCCGTCTGGCACAGCGTGCAGTCCACGCACTTTTCCCGATCGAACCGGATCTCGAAGAGGTTGATCTTGTTAAACAGCGACTGAAACGCCCCAAACGGACAGAAATACGCACACTGCGTCCGCTTTTTTGTGAGGAAGGGCAGCGACACGACGAGGCCGGCGAACAGGGCGATGAAGATGCCCATCTGGACCGCCGTCTCGACGGAGTGGACCGCCGGATATTCCGTCACCGCCTTAAACGGACACAGCCACATACAGTACACCGGCTCAAACAGCGCAGCGGAAAGGACAACCACGAAGATCAGAATCGCCCACGGCACCAGCCGCAGCCGGGAATCGAGCCGTCGAATCTTCGCTCGTTTGGCAATCCCCGCAAAACCTTCTTCGATGCCGCCGAAGAAGCAGATGTAGCTGCACCATGCCTTGCCCACCACCAGGGTCATCGCCAGCCAGATGCCAATCATCACGGCAATCGAGTGCGGATTGTTGGCCGTCGGCAGAATCGATCCCGGAAACACGACCGCCCGGGTCAGCGCCGCCGGCACCACCAGCATGGGAATCACCATGTAGCAGAACGGCGTGTCGCCGGAAACCATGCGCTCGATGGGAATGCTCATGGTCCCGCGCAGCGCAATCAGAGCAGCGATGAAGCCGACCGGGAAAAGGAATCCCAGCGCCACGAAGAACCAGCGCCGCCAGCGGTAGGTTTTGCCAGTGCGCATCATCAGGAAGAACAGCGTAGTCATGAAGACGATGACCGCAGCGGCGCCAAGGTGCGAGTCCCGGCCGTTGTGCATAAACGACGGCATAAACATCAGCAGCGACCACAGCGCCATGGGCAGTGTGAGCAGCAGCGATCGGCCGACGCTGCGAAAGGCCGGCGGACGGACGAGGACACGGCTAGCCATAAACAGCCCTCTCGATCAAAATCGAGGCTCCGGAATACCCGTACCAACAGGCCAGCAGCACGGCCACCATCCGGGCCACGGTCAGAAACGACGGCGTGCGTCGAACCACGCCCAACGACAGGAAAGGAACGAACCAGACCGCCGTCCCCACAAAGAAAACCGAAAAGAAAAGCAAAGCGGCCGACAAGCTCGGAAGCTGAGAAGCGCGCAGCCCGGCAACCAGAAACGGCGGGCAAAGATTGATGCCGGTCAGCAAACCAAGCGCCGCTGCTCCGCTGGGCCGGGGACGCTGAGCAGCTTCGGCCTCCGTACTGGCCGCACTGGCAATCTGGACGAGCTTCGGTCGACGAGCGAGAGAACAGTGCGCATGCGGCCAGCCCACGGCATAAACGAGAAGGCCGGCAGCCAGCAGCACCTGAATCCCACCGAACATCCAGGTCCGCCCACTCCACGAACGAGAGAGGGCAGCGCCCGCAAACCAGATGGCCGAAGCAAAGAGCAGATAGCCAAGAAGACGCGACGCGAGGAAGATGGCCAGCTGACGAGCATGGGCTCGGACTCCGTGCGGCTGCACCAGCATCCACGGCAATACCACCGGCCCGCATGAAGCCAGGCACACCGGGCCGGTGACCAGCCCCAGCACCAGCGCCTCAGCAGCGTAGGTCGAGAATGGAAAGACCGCCATTGCGGCGGATCGTACAACGCCGCTGCTCCTGCGGCAGTGACCGCCATCACGAGCTTGCCCCGATCGAACAACGATGGGGCCTTTTGGAAAGTCAGCCGTCTGTTATGATGGCCGGTTTTTGAGGGGAAAAGGCCCCAACCCTATGCGGATATCGCTGTCCGCGCTGTTTCTGTTTCTGATGCTGCCTGCAGGCTGGGCCCAGGTGATCGCGACGCACCCGTTCGACACGGAAATCAGCCGCGCTGTGGCGTTAGAGGCTGGTGCCACCGCGACCGATGTTCCCCATCACGTGCATTACGATCTGAAGCTCTACAACCACAAGGGCAAGCTCACCACCGGAACCTGGGACATCTGGCGCGATCCTCAGCACTATATCCGCACGGACATTGTGGCCGGCGACTACCACTACACGCATATCGAAGATCTGAACCACAAAAAGCAGTGGCGCCACTTCAACACCGTCATGCCGCTGAAGGTGTACGACCTGCGCCAGGCCTATCGGGAGCCGGACTTTCTGGTGGAGCAGTTTTCGAAAGCGACTCCGAAGCGCTACGTCCGATTCCAGCAGGTGGATGGGGCGCCCTTCGACTGCACGAATACCTTGATGGAAATGCACACCATGGACTTGCGCATCTGCTTCGATCCGCTGGCCCACGTGCTGGCCTTCGCCCAGATGTTGAACCAGACCGTCACCTGGGAAGACTGGCAGCCGCTCGGCACCCACAGCGTGCCGAAGCGATTCCGCATTTACGACGCCGGGCGCGTCATGGTGGAAGCGGCCGGAACCGCGGAGCAAGTGAAAACCTTTCCGCCGGGTCTCTTCGCCATTCCCGCCGATCAGCCGGATATGGGAGCACCGGAAGACGATGGAGCCGCGCCCCACAAGTGGCTCGGCGCGAAGCCCGTTCATCTGGAGATGCTGTACGGCAATGTCCTTGTCCAGGTACACGTGGGTGTGGACGGCAAAGTGAAGAAGACCACGCTGATCGATGCCGACGACGACGACATTATTCCCGAGGCAAAGCAGTTCACGCACCACCTGACCTTCGAACCGCAAATCACGAATGGCATGCCGACGCCGTTCGACCAGTACATCTATCTGCGTTGTGCCATCGGTGTGCAGCAGAAATCGCCGGTCCGCGATCAGTAATCACCGAGGCCCAGTCGAACCGGCGGGCAGCTCTTCCACGCGCAACCCTTCATCCGCGGCGAGATAGCTCTTGCGCCGAAACCAGTCCTCCATCGCGTCGCGCAGCCGATCCAGCGGAATCCGCGTCCCGGCTTCGAGCAAGCCATCGCCGGCCGGCAGCGTGTCGTCGAAGATGGCCTCGTTGGTAAAGTTGCGCATCGCGAAGTTGTCGATCCAGCCAATCGGGCACGGATGAACCTCGCCGGCTGGCGTGACGCGCTCGATGCGCAGCTTGCGAATCCACATAAAATCAGCGTACAGCGAGCCGGTAGCCGGGAGCTGGGAGCAAGTCAGTAGCCGTTGTGGTGGAGGATAAAGACGACGATGGACGCGGCCAGACAATAGATGCCGAAGTAGAACCAGCGGCCGCGTTCGAGCCAGGTGCTGAGCCACTTGAGCGCCAGCAACCCGGCGAGAAAAGAAAACAGCATACCCAGCAAACTCGGTGCCGCCGCATGAGCGAATCCGCTGGTGTCCGCATGATGCAGCCGCAGCGCCTCGCGTCCAATCGCCAGCGGCGTCAGAATCACCGCCAGGGCAAAGCTGAACGCTTCGACACGCACTTTTTTGATGCCCTGCAGAATGCCGACCGAGATGGTAGCACCCGACCGCGAGAATCCACGAAAGGGCAGGCACAGACCCTGCACGGCGCCAATTCCCGCCGCCTGCCCGAATCCGATCTGATCAGCCTCTTCCGCGTCCGGGCGTCGTCCCTCCTTCAAACCGGCGATCAGGATCAGAATCCCCGCGGCCAGCAGCGCCGGCGCAACAATATCCAGCCGGCTGAACAGATCCTCCAGCTGCGCGTGCGGCGCGCCTTTAAAGATGGTGTGCTCGATCAACTTATTGAGCGCCTCACCGACGATCCCGGTGAGCACGGTTGCGATGAAGGCCAGCCACACAAACCGCTTCAGCGCTTCGCTGTCGGCAAAGAAGGTCAGCTTCCATTGCTTCCAGAAATAGACGATCACCGCGAACATGGTGCCGGTGTGGAGCATGACCAGCAGCAGGGTCATCGCCGGCGACGATGGGTCAAGGCCCATCAGCTTTTCCGCGACCACCACATGCGCGGAGCTGGAGACGGGCAGAAGCTCGGCGAGCCCCTGAATGATGGCGAGCACTATCACCTGAAGAAACGACATGGACCGATTCTAACGATGCGGCACGGTATTTTCGTCATTTGAATCGCGCATCAGCCGCCCAGTATCATGAGCGTAAATGTCACAGGGAGAAAAGCGATGCGAATTGGTGTGCTGACCGGCGGCGGCGATTGCCCCGGACTGAATGCGGTCATTCATGCGGTCGTAAGGAAAGGCATCAATCACTACGGCGACGAGTTTGTCGGATTCCTTGAAGGCTGGCGCGGCGTCCTCGACAACAACACCGTGGAGCTGACGCTGAAGAAAGTGGACAAGATTCTGATCGAGGGCGGCACGATTCTTCGTACCTCGCGGACCAATGTGCGCAAAGTCGAGGGCGGGATCCAGAAATGCGTCGAGGTCTTCAAGGCCAACAAGCTCGATGCGCTGATCGCCATCGGCGGTGACGATACGCAGTCCGTCACCAACGCGCTGGTTGAGGCCGGCGTCCCCGGCGTTGGCGTTCCCAAGACCATCGATAACGACCTCAACGGCACCGACGTCTGCTTCGGCTTCGATACGGCGGTGATGATCGCCACCGAAGCGGTCGATCGACTGCACACCACCGCCGAGTCGCACAACCGCGTCATCGTCTGCGAAGTCATGGGACGCGACGCCGGCTGGATCGCGCTGACTGCGGGCGTTGCCGGCGGAGCGCATGTCGTGCTGGTTCCCGAGAAGCCCATCGATCTGGATCATGTCTGCAGAATTCTCCGGTACAACCACGACCACGGCAAGAAGTACGGCATTGTCGTGGTGGCTGAAGGCGCCAAGCTGCCCGAAGTCGGCGGCCAGGCGACCAAAGGCACGCAGGTCGATTCCTTCGGCCATGCGCGGCTGAGCGGCATCGGCGAAGCGCTTGCCGAAGAGATCGAAAAGAAGACCGGGTACGAAACGCGCTCCGTCAACCTGGGGCACACGCAGCGTGGCGGAACACCAACGGCGTACGACCGGATGCTGGCGACTCGCTACGGTCTGGCGGCGATCGACCTCGTCCATCAGGGCAAGTTTGGGCGCCTGGTGGTACTGCACGGAACCAAGATCGAGGACATCCCGCTGGCCGAAGCCATCGCCAAAAACCGAACCGTCGATGACAGCTTCCTGTCCATCATCAGCTCTCTGGAGCCAAAACTTTAATCTGTCGGCCTCATCTTGCTGTATCACAATGACTTCAGCGAGATGGGGTTGGCAACCCAATACCCCTCCAAATCGGGATTCCTTTCGCCGTTCGGACTATGGTATACAGGGCGTGCCTCACTGCTCTGGAGGAATCCGTGAAAGCCTCACTCGCCCAACCCGAGATTCGCGAAGTCATGGACATTCGTCAGGCCGCGCACTATCTCGGGATCAGCGCGGATAGCCTCTATCGTTACGCCGCCACCGGATTCATTCCGGCCTTCCGCCTCGGCAACCGCTGGCGGTTTCGCAAGTCGCGCCTGGATGAGTGGATGGATCGGCGCTCCGGCCTCGAAGAAACCGCTGCACCAAAACTGGTGCGTTCGCAGAAGAAGCCGGTTCGCTCCACCCGCGTTCTCAGCCGCTCCGCCCGCACCGGGTCGTAAGGCTTCTTCCCGGTCAGACTGAACCGGCCCGAACTGCCCTTGTCACGACAAGCGGCTAATCCCAGGGAAACCGTCCAATCCCCGATCAAAGCTCAGGATTCTCCTGGCGCCGTGGATCTGCATAACGGCCAGGTGGACTGCGTCGCGCGCCGAAAGCGATGTGTGGCCGAGCACGATCTGCCTGGCCCGCTCGACCACCGCCTGGTCCACGGAAAACACCTCATCGACCACTCCCAGCAACGCATCAAATGCCGGCTGAATGGCATCCCGGCGCTCGATTGAAACATAACGGTGCAGGATCTCCTGCAATACTTCCGCGTCGGTCACCAGCCGTTCCCGGCCGCTCACCAGTTCCTCCAGCCACCGCCTGGCGTCGCCTTTATGAGGATGAGGAGCGCCCACCAGATACATGGGGATATTCGAGTCGATGAAGATCACGCATCCATCCCCGATCCGTAACCCCGCTCGATCTCTTCGAGCATACGGTCGATATCAGCGGTGGGAAAATCCATACGCGCCGCGGCTCGAATGACTTCCAGCTTGGACGCGGCCTCGCGGCTGGGTTCACTTCGGCGGGCCTGGACCAGCGCCTGCCGTACCCATTCGGCAATGGACATGCGCCGTAAGCGGGCCGCCCGCTGGATGTCGCGATATTCAGGGTCCTGAACGATGACCTGCAGCCTCTTAGCCATAGCCTGAGTCTATTTGACTCATCATGATGAGTCAATCCATCCGGAGCGGAGGGTGTGTCTTTTTTCCGGCCGAATCAACCTGCCCCAGGCTGGCCGTACGCTTGCGATCGAAACTTCCCTGTTGCCCGTGACTCGCGCTGATGAACCAGCAGACAGTCCATATATGGAGAAAACGAGCTACCACGCCATTGCGCTGCAATACCCGGCCCGGCATACGCCCCTAATCTGATCTGCCGTGGGCACTCCAAAGCCTTTGGGGCAGATGCGAACCGTTCTAGTGGATGTACGGCAGGTCGTTGGAGTCGATGCGAAACTGGCTCTGTTCGCCGTGCCATATGTGATCGTCGGTGTTGAGCCTCGTCGCCAGACTGTCCAGCCCGACCAGAAAGACTGCGATCGCCCGGTAATTCAGAAAATACGCATTTCCGTCGATCGCCGCAGCGGTGTCGCGTGCAGAGCCGGGCAAACCGGCGTCTTGGTCAGGAATGGAGTGAAGGATGATCGAGGGGACGTGGATATAGCGGAAGGGCTGCGTGTCGTCGGAGGCCAGCCAGCGCAACGGATTGAGAGCCTCGGGCCTGGGCACCCGGGCATCGGAAAGCGTGGTTAGCGCGAGCGACATTTGGAGGTGAGCGGTAGGGGTCGGCAGGTAGACATCCTCCACCGGTGAATAGAAGAAGATGGCCGGGGACACCCCGAGGCTGGTGAGAACGACCACGGAGCGGATTTGCTTTTTCTGCGCGGCACAGAGCCAGCGGAGATACTCGACAACTCCCGACTTCCCGCCACTTTCCACGAAAACCCATGTATTTTCACGGGGGCGCGCCTGCATCGCGAAATACAGGTACGGCAGCAGAACCGCGCCACTCCAGTTCTCGATGGCCCCCTCGCCTTTCCCTTTGCGCTGATATTCGGCGAGCACGACGACAGTCGACGTGGAATCGCCCTGCCACGTACAAACGAGGTTGCCGGGATCGCTGTGACCCCCGCTGGGTGGCTCGATTTTCAGCTGGTCGCCGGAGCACCCCTTGCTGGAGAAGAGAACCTTCAGGCGGTCAAAGCGAGCCGGATCGTTCGGCGGAACCGTCTGCACCTCGGTTTCGAGAGCGCTGCGCGGCGTGGCGTAATAGTACAGGCGCGACCCGCCACCCGAGCCGGCTGGAGAAGCAGGCGCTTTCTGAGCCCGCGCTGCCGCGGGCAGAGTGAGCGTCACGCACAGAACAGAGAGAACCGAACGAACACGCATCAGGAGCCTCTCAGCGATCTGGTCAGAGCACCGAGTGCAGATGTTGTGGAATTGTAGCCCTTGACGCAGCGACTCCAGCCCTGCTTCCCGGTCAGGGGCAGAGCCCGCCTCCAGTCGCCCACTGAGGGCGATCGCTTCACCAGCTGCCCGCTTTTGTGCTGTTCTGTTTTTCTTGTCAAGTTTCCACCACTTATCCAAAGTAACTTTCGGTGATAATGCGCCACTTATAGCCAATCATATTTGGCGGTTTTATTCTCCCCATGTGATATTCTGAACTTAGGATAGAAAAAGAAAAAAGACTCGCCCGAGGCGGGTCTTTTCTTTTGCCCAAAGGGGCCTCCCATGCTCGAAGAGTGCACCCATATCGATGCAAACGGTGCCAAATGCCGCGGTCAGGCGGTCGATGGCCACCGTGACGGCGTCGTCGCAACGTTCCCCCGAGCAACTCGACGCCCTCTGCAACCAGAGGCTAAGTATTTTGGAACCAAATGCATTGACAAGTTCTACTTTGCATGCAAATAGATAGCTGCCACCCAGGACCAACTCACAACGCACGCATCACAAAATAAAATACTTACCCACAAACAATTGCTGATTCAAATACATGCGCGCCATCCAAAAATCGCCGCCCCACTGGAATCAAATGCATGCGCGTCGCTACCCCGGGAGAGGGGGAGGGGGGAGGGGGTGGGGTGCTGACCATCGTACCGTCTCGCGACGCTAAGTTTCCGTAGCCTTTTTCCGACCCCGCCGAGTCGGGCGGCCGTTCGGTGGCGGCGCTTGTGCTGAGATTTCCAGGTCCTGCGCCGATTGCGCCATGGTCAGGTGGCGCTCCATCACGGCGCGGGCCTCGGAAGCGTTGCGGGAGCGAATGGCGCGGAAGATTTCGCGATGCAGATCGGCGGATTCTTTCAGGTCGCGGGAGCGCTCTGCCGTTTTGCGGCGTTCGTCGTAGAGAGCGGAGGTGATGGTTTCCATCAGCGCGGCGAGGATGGGGTTGCCGGAGGCCTGGGCGATGACGCGATGGAAGCGCACGTCGTGGATGAGGTACTCGATGGGATCGTTGACGGTCGCGTACATTTCGGCGACTTCCTCCGACATGGCGGTGAAATGCTGCTCGCGGCCGCGCTCGGCGGCCAGGGCGGCGAGTTCGCTCTCGAGAATGCGGCGCGCCTCGAACATTTGCCACGACTGGAAACCGTGCAGCGCGCCCAGCAGGCTGAGCGAGGACTTGCCCAGCTCGGGCGGGCCGTCGGCGACAAAGGTGCCGACACCGTGCCGGACATCCATCACACCCATCGCAGCGAGGTAGCCGATGCCGGTGCGCAGGCTGGCGCGGCTGATGCGCAGCTTCTGGGCGAACTCGCGCTCCGGCGGGATTTGATCGCCGGGCTGCAGGCCACCGGACTCGATGAGGGTCCGGATGTGGTTAACCACGCGCATGGTCATGTGGGTATCGGATTTCGGCATGGGCCCTCCGGCGGATGAAACTTGTTCCAGTCTGTACCGTCCCGGCAAGCGGGATTCACAGCACATCCGCATCTTTTGTTTCGCTCAGCACGAAACTACCACTGATCTCGCCGCCTGGCGGTGTATTCTAGTGGTCGGACCTCTGCAGCACAACCCTGGGTCCACGCTCCAGGAGGTCAACCAGGCCTATGTCGACGCGCGCCATGAGTCTGCTCAATAATGACCGGCTGTTCCCGGCCGATCCCGTGATGCGCGGAATCGCGCGGCAGCTATATGCGGAAGTCCGGGACCTGCCGATCATCAGCCCGCACGGGCATACGCAGGCGGCGTGGTTCGCGAAAAACGAGCCCTTTCCCGATCCGGCGAAGCTGTTCGTGCAGCCGGATCACTATATTTTCCGGATGCTCTACAGCCAGGGGATTTCGCTGGAGGATCTGGAGATTGGCGTTGGCGAGCTGAAGGATCCGCGGCGCGTGTGGCGCATCTTCGCGGAGAACTATTATCTGTTCCGCGGAACTCCGACGCGCATGTGGCTGGATTACGCGTTTCAGGAGCTGTTTGGGCTGGAAGAGCGGCTTTCCGGAGCGACCGCCGATTTGTACTTCGACGTGATCTCCGAGCGGCTGAAGACGCCGGAGTTCCGGCCGCGCGCGCTGTACGATCGCTTCCACATCGAGGTGCTGGCGACGACGGATTCGCCGCTGGATTCGCTGGCCGATCATCAGGCGATCCGCGACTCGGGCTGGAAAGCGAGGATCATTCCGGCGTTTCGTCCGGACTCGGTGGTCGATCCGGACTTTACGGGGTTTGAGAAGAATGTGGCCAAGCTGGGGCAGATTGCGGGCGAGGACACCGGCTCCTGGCAGGGATACCTACGGGCACTGGAAAAAACGCGGGCGCGTTTCAAGGCCATGGGTTGCTCGGCGACCGATCATGGTCATCCCACCGCGCTGACGGCGGATTTGCCGGCGGCGGATGCGGCGCGGGTGTTCGCGACGGTGCTGAGCGGGCGCGCGGACGAGCGGCAGAAGGAACTGTTCCGCGCGCAGATGCTGACGGAAATGGCGCGGATGAGCGTGGAAGACGGGCTGGTGATGCAGATTCATCCGGGGGCGTATCGCAATCACAATCTGAAAATCTACGAGCGCTATGGGCGCGATGTGGGCGCGGATATTCCTGTCGCAACGGATTACGTACACGCGTTGCACCCTTTGCTGAAGCGCTTCGGCAACGAAAAGAACTTCACGCTGATCCTGTTCACGCTGGATGAGACGACCTACACGCGCGAGCTGGCTCCGCTGGCCGGGCACTATCCGTGCCTCCGGCTGGGTCCGCCATGGTGGTTCCACGACAGCCCGGAAGGCATGCTGCGCTTCCGCGAGCAGGTGACGGAGACGGCGGGGTTCTACAACACGGTGGGCTTCAACGACGACACGCGCGCGTTTCTGTCGATTCCGGCGCGGCACGACGTGGCACGGCGCATCGACTGCGTGTGGCTGGCGCGGCTGGTGGCGGAGCATCGCCTGGATGAAGATGAGGCGGTGGAAGTGGCGCACGATCTCGCGTATAACCTGGTGCGGAAGGCATATCGACTCTGAAGGGTTTCTGATTTCTCCTGCATGACAAGCCCTGGCAGTGCGGTAGAACACGTCGACGCTCCGGAAGGCGGCGGCAAACTGCGCCTGGGGCATGTGCGCTGGACGATTTGCGCAATGCTGTTTGTCGCGACCTCGATCAACTACATGGATCGCCAGGTGATTGCGATCCTGAAGCCGACGCTGCAGCACAGCATCGGCATGAGCGAGGTCGATTACGGGTACATTATTTTTGCCTTCCAGCTGGCGTACGCAGTGGGCGTGCTGGCGGCGGGACGGCTGATCGACAAGCTGGGGACGCGCGTCGGCTATTGCGTGTTCATGGGGATCTGGAGCCTTTCCGCGATGGGGCACGCGCTGGCCAGCTCCGCGCTGGAGTTTGGCTTTGCGCGTTTCTTTCTGGGGCTGGGCGAGTCGGGAAATTTTCCGGCGGCGATCAAGACAGTGGCCGAGTGGTTTCCGCAGAGGGAGCGGTCGCTGGCGACGGGGATTTTTAATTCCGGCGCCAACGTCGGTGCGATCCTCGCGCCGCTGATCGTGCCGTGGGTCGCTTTGCATTACAGCTGGCGGGCGGCGTTTCTGGTGACCGGCGTTTTCAGCATGCTGTGGATTTTCTGGTGGTACCGCAATTACCGCAAGCCCGCGGATCATCCCACGCTGACGGGCAGGGAACTGCGGCACATTTATGAAGAAGCCGCGGCGCAGATGGGGCCGCATGTGCCGTGGCTGCGGCTGCTGAGTTTTCGACAGACCTGGGCGTTTGCGGCGGGGAAATTTCTCACCGATCCGATTTGGTGGTTCTTCCTCTTTTGGCTGCCGTCGTACTTCAGCAGCCGGTTTCATCTGAACCTCTCGCATTTGGGGCTGCCGCTGATCATCGTCTACACCACGTCCTCGGTCGGCAGTGTGTGCGGCGGATGGCTGCCGGTGCCGTTTCGCAAGCTGGGTCTTTCGGCTGCGGGCGCGCGGCTGACGGCGATGCTGGTCTGCGCGTGTGCTGTTGTTCCCATCTTCGTTGCGGGAAGCCTGAACTCGGAATGGGTGGCCATCGGGCTTTTGAGTTTGGCGACGGCCGCGCATCAGGGATGGTCGGCGAATCTGTTCACCACAACGTCGGATATGTTTCCGAAGAGCGCGGTGGGATCGGTGGTGGGGATCGGAACCTGCGCGGGTTCAACCGGCGGGATGCTGCTGGCGGCCAGCGCGGGATGGATTCTGCAGATTACGCATAGCTATGTGAGTCTGTTTATCCTGGCTTCGACGGTGTACCTGCTGGCGCTGCTGATTATCGTGCTGCTGGCGCCGGGACTGAAGAAAGTGGAGATCGCGGCATGAGCCTCTACGTTGCCCGCGGCGGCGCTGACCTGGAGATTAGCGACTCGGAGCTGAAGTCTTTGCTGTTGGAGGCTCTGGGGAAGCTGGGCGAACGGCGGCGCGTGCTGGTGGTGCCGCCGGACATTACGCGGCTGCATTCGCGCGCCGGGGAACTGACGCAGTTTGCGTGGGGCTATTACGGCGATCGAATGGCGGCGGTGCTGCCAGCGCTGGGCACGCATGCGGCCATGTCCGCGGCGCAACTGACGCGGATGTTCGGAAATGTTCCCCAGGATTTGTTTCACATCCACAACTGGCGGACGGACATTGAGACGATCGGCGAAGTGCCGGCGGCTTTTATCTGCGAGCAGTCGGAAGGGAAGCTGAACTTTTCGTGGCCCGCGCAGGTGAATCGGCTGCTTCTTGCGGGCGACTTCGACCTGATTCTCTCGATCGGCCAAGTGGTGCCGCATGAAGTGATTGGGATGGCGAATTACAACAAGAACATCCTGGTGGGAACGGGCGGACGCGAGGGAATCAATCGCAGCCATTATCTCGGCGCGGTGTATGGGATGGAGCGCATCATGGGCCGCGCGGATAATCCCGTGCGCCGCGTGCTGAATTATGCTTCGGATCGTTTCCTGAAAGACCTGCCGATCGTGTACGTGCAGACCGTCGTAGGACGCGCGGTGGACGGCGGCCTGGCGACGCGTGGGGTTTTCATCGGCGATGACGCGGAGTGCTTCGTCCGCGCCGCGGAGCTGAGCCTCGAAGTTAATTTTGAAATGCTCGACGAGCCTCTGCGCAAGGCGGTCGTCTATCTCGACCCGCAGGAGTTTCACAGCACGTGGCTGGGCAACAAGGCCGTTTACCGCACGCGGATGGCGCTGGCTGACGGGGCGGAGCTGATCATCCTTGCGCCGGCGGTGAAGGAATTCGGCGAGGATCGCACCATCGACGCGCTGATCCGCAAGTATGGGTATCACGGGACGCCGGCGACGCTGGATGCGGTCGCAAAGAATGCCGATCTGGCGGCCGATCTAAGCGCGGCGGCGCATCTGATTCACGGCTCGTCGGAGGGCCGCTTCACCATTACGTGGTGTCCGGGACATCTGACACGGGAGGAAGTGGAGGGGGTTGGATTTGCGTACGCGGACCTGAATGAGATGCAGCGGCGCTACGATCCTGCGAAGCTCGCGGACGGATTCAACACGGTGGGTGGAGAGGAAATTTTCTTTGTCGCGAACCCGGGGCTGGGGCTCTGGGCGCATCGCGATCGTTTCAAAGATTGAGGAGAGTATGACCAGCGCACTCGAGCTCGGCAAGTATTCCATCGGCGTGGGCGACCGATTTGCTCATCAGGCAAAAGCACAGTTGCGGGCGTGTATGGAGGGGGCGCATGCCGGAGTGGAGGTGATTCCGGTCTGGAACAAATCGAACCGCGAGCACAACATCATTGGCTCAGAACCCGCGCAGACGCGGGCTGCGGCGGACGCGGCGGTCAAGGCGCTGGGGTGGAAGAAGTCCTATTTCTGCGATGCCGACCACATCAACCTGACGACGGTCGATCGTTTTCTTGCGCCCTGCGATTTCTACACCATCGACGTGGCCGATGCGATCGGCAAGCCAGCGTCGTCACCGGCGATTGAGAAATTCGTGAAGCAGCGCTCCGGCCTGACGGGAACTCTGCGACTGGAGGGAGTCGGCGAAGCGATCGAGATTACGCCCGAGCTGCTGCGCGCGACGGCCGGGAAGTTCCTCTTTGCTGTGGAAGAGGCAGGGAAGGTTTATCGCAAGATTGAAGCGGCGAAGGGCAAGGGAAATTTTATTGCTGAAGTTTCGATGGACGAGACGGACGCGGCGCAGACTCCCGCGGAGCTGCTGATTATTCTGGCGGCGATTGCCGATGAGGGGATTCCCGTGCAGACGATTGCGCCGAAATTCACGGGGCGCTTCAATAAGGGCGTCGATTATGTGGGGAACGTCGCGCAGTTTAGGCGGGAGATGGCGCTCGATGTAGCGGCAATCGCCTGGGCGGTGAGCCATTTCGGGCTGCCGAAGAATCTCAAGCTCAGCATTCACTCCGGCAGCGACAAGTTTTCCATTTATCCGGTGATTTACGAGACGACGAAGAAGTCAGGCGTGCACCTGAAGACTGCCGGAACCACTTGGCTCGAAGAGATTATCGGCCTGGCGGAGGCGGGCGGCGACGGGCTCGCGCTGGCGAAGGAGATTTACGCTGAAGCGTATGCGCATCGGGAGGAGCTGTGCGCGCCGTACGCGACGGTGATCGACATTGACCCGGCAAAACTGCCCGCGCCGGCAGCGGTGGCAAAGTGGACGTCGGAGCAGTTCACTTCGGCGCTGCGCCACGATCCGCATTCGCCGGCCTACAACCCCAGCCTGCGGCAGCTGCTGCATGTAGGATTCAAGATTGCCGCGAAAATGGGAGACAAATATCTGCGCCTGGTGGAGGCCAACGAGAAGGTGATCGCGAAAAACGTTACGGAGAATCTGTACGAGCGCCATATCGCGCCGGTATTTCTCGGCAAGCCGTCACCGGTGGCGGTGCTGGAACACGCGGAGGCCAGGTGAGCCTTGCGTCATTGCAGTTGAACGGAAAGACGGCCGTTGTGGTGGGCGGAACGTCGGGGATTGGGCGCGCGATCAGCCTCGGACTGGCCGAAGCGGGCGCGGACGTGGTGGCCTCGGCACGCCGCCAGGAGCAGGTCGATGCGACCGCCGCGGAGATCGAAGCGCGGGGGCGGAAAACGTTGCGGCTGCCCTGCGACATGCAGGATCGCGGATCGCTGGAGCGGTTGCTGGCTGCGGCGGTCGCGGAATTCGGCAAAGTCGAGATCCTGGTGAACAGCGCGGGCAAAATCAAGCGCGCGCCGACGCTCACTTTTCCTGAGGACGAGTGGAAGGACATCATCGATACCAATCTGACAGGGACGCTGCGCGCTTGCCAGGTCTTCGGCGCACACATGCTGGAGCGCGGGTACGGGCGCATCATCAACATCGCTTCGCTGAATTCTTTTGTTGCGCTCAGCGAGGTCGCGGCCTACGCTGCCAGCAAAGCCGCGGTTGCATCGCTCACGCGCTCGCTCGCTGTGGAGTGGTCGAAGAAAGGTGTGCTGGTCAACGCCATTGCGCCGGGTGTGTTTAGAACCGCGCTCAACGCCGATCTGCTGGACAACACGCCGCGGGGGAAGGAACTGCTGATGCGCACGCCGATGAACCGCTTCGGCAAGACGGATGAGGTGGTTGGCGCGGCGATCTATCTCGCTTCGGACGCCGCCTCCTTTGTCACCGGCCAAGTGCTCGTTGTCGACGGCGGATTCCTGGCGAGCGGAGTGAATCAGTGAGAGAGCCTGTAGCCGGTAGCCTGTAGCCGGTAGCCTGTGGCCGGTAGCGAAACCCCATTTGGCGACGGGCTCGGAGACCCTGTCATACTGGAGACAGGTCCCCATGTCGCTCAACAACACTATTGCTGTTGCTATGTCGGGCGGAGTCGATTCGTCGACCGTCGCAGCCATGCTGCGCGCGGAGGGCTACGACCTGGTTGGGCTGACGCTGCAGCTGTGGAACCAGCGGCGGCTGGCCGGCAAGCAGGGCATGCCCGAGCAGGTGACGGGCCGCTGCTGTTCACTGGATGATGTGTACGACGCGCGCCATGTTGCGGAGGCGCTGGGCATCCCGTATTACGTCGTCAATGAGGAGGAGCGCTTCGAGCAGGATGTGGTGCGGCCCTTCGTGCAGGAGTATCTGAACGGGCGCACGCCGATTCCTTGCTCGCTGTGCAACAACCATCTTAAGTTCGATCAGCTGCTGGTGCGGGCGCGGCAGATTGGGGCGGACCGCATTGCGACCGGACACTATGCGCGCAACGAGTACGACCCGGGGCGCGATCGCTGGATTCTGAGCCGGCCTGTCGATCAGGCGAAGGATCAGACGTATTTTCTCTTCGGGCTGACGCAGGAGCAGCTTTCGCGGACGTTGTTCCCGCTGGGTGGTTATCACAAGGCGGAGGTGCGGGAGATGGCGGCGCAGCGGGGTCTCGCTATTGCTGTGAAGCCGGATTCGCAGGAGATTTGTTTCATTCCTGGTGGCGACTACAAGAAGTTCATCAGCGCTTATCTGGAGGAGCAGGGCGAGGAGATTCCGGACACGGCCGGGGAGTTGGTTTCGACGGCGGGCGAGGTGATCGGCCATCATGGCGGCGTTCACAACTTCACCGTGGGGCAGCGGAAGGGGCTGGGCGTGGCGTCGCCTGATCCGCTGTACGTGATTCAGATCGACAACGGGAGCCATCGCGTGACGGTCGGATCCGACGCTGAGGCGACGACGAGGACGCTGCGCGCGCGGGATCTGAACTGGATTTCGATTCCGGCACTCGAGGGGAGATGCGGGTGCGGGCCAAGATTCGGCACCGCCATGAGCCGGCGTGGGCGGTGATCCTGAGCGTCGGTGTCGATGAGGTCGAGGCTGTTTTCGATGAGCCGCAGCGCGCGGTTACGCCTGGCCAGGCGGCGGTCTTCTATGACGGAGATGAAGTGGTGGGTGGGGGCTGGATCGTCTAACTGCAGCCTGGAGCAGGGAACCTGCAGCCTGGGAACAGCCAGAAGCCTGTAGCCCGTAGCGAAACGGCGCTCGGACCATCTCCTCATCCGACGCAACTGGCCACTGGCTGCTGTCTCACCGCACTTCGTTCACCAAATCGCGCAGGGGCTTGAGGACGGTGAAGCGGGTCAGGGCGACGGGCTTTTCGGCTTCGTCCAAAATAGCCAGCTTCTGTGCCTTCCATCCGGGCGCGGCTGGCACCCCTGATGACAAGTAGTTCAGCGCTTCGATGCCCAGCGTGCCGAGCTCAGTGAGTTGCTGCGCGCGCGGCAGAGCTTCGGCCAGCTGCGGCGAACTGGAGAGGAGTGCCATCATCTCCGGAGAGGCGGACCATGAGCGGAACGTCGCGGCCAGCGCCGCTCCTTCATCGGGGTGGGCTACCGGATCTTCGAGGTAGGTGCTGACCAGGTCTCCGAAGTCGTGCCGCGAGGGCGGATCGGGCGGCAGCGCGTCGACCAGCTGGTTCAGCGGGCTGAGCGTTGTGCCGCCGTGGGTCTCCGACCAATGGGAGCGCGTGTCGAAATCCACCGGCTCCAGCACTGCGGTTAGCGGGCGCAACGCATCGATCTGCTGGGTTCCGGCGAGGGCGCGGAGGCTGGCCGCTTCCTGCGAGATGTGGGTCAGGCCGAGCTCTTCAAGGCGGAGCGACTCGACGGAAAGCCGGCGATACATATCGTCTTCGCTGGTGACGGTGCGCGGGGACCAGAGCCGCTCGGCAATCGCGGCGGTGCGGGGCCAGATGCGCGAGTCGATGGTGCGCGGTTCGACGTATTCGGCCCACATGCAGGCTTCTCCGCCCAGAATACGCGCTGCCTGCTCCGGGGTGAGATCGCTGTTGGCGGGCACGGGATCGACGGCGTAGTGTTCGGACGCCGGCTCCATGTGGTCGAGATAGTAGCCTGCAGAAAGAATCCCGCTGTAACCCTGCCTTGCTCCGGCGGCGAGGGAGTCAACGCCTCGCCACGACTGCACGACGACGTCTTTGGGCAGATCGGGGGTCAGGACCTCGTCCCAGCCGATCATCTTCTTGCCGTGTTTGGTCAGGATGGGTAACAGTCTCCTGTTGAAATACGCCTGGAGGGCCGCGGTGTCCTTGAGATTGTGTTCGTGCATGAAGGCCTGGATGCGCGGATTCCTCTTCCATTCGGCGCCGTTGTTTTCGTCGCCGCCGATGTGCATGTACGCGTCAGGGAAGATGTCGGCCATTTCGCCGATGAATTTGTCGAGGAACGCGTAGGTGGTTTCGCGGGTTGGGTCCATCACGATGTCGAAGACGCCAAAACGGCGTTCGATGGTGAACGGTCCCGCTGCGCTGGCGAGCTCGGGATAGCCAACCGCCCACGCAGTGCTGTGGCCAGGCATGTCAAATTCCGGGACCACGCGAATGCCGAGCGCGGCCGCGTAGGCGACCACTTCTTTCGCCTGCTCCTGGGTGTAGTACTGGCCGTCAGAGCCCATGCCTGCGAGCTTCGGATAAATTTTGCTTTCGATGCGGAAGCCCTGGTCGTCGCTGAGGTGCCAGTGGAAGACATTCATCTTGACGGCGGCCATGCCGTCGAGCGTGCGTTCGATCACGCCGACCGGCTCAAAATGGCGAGAGCAATCGATCATGAGCCCGCGCCAGCGGAAGCGTGGGGCATCCTGGATGGAAACCAGAGGAAGCCAGAAGCCGCCGCCGTCGGACTGCACGAGCTGGAGCAGCGTTTCGAGGCCACGCATCGCGCCGACGTCGGTGGCTGCGTGCAGATGCGCGCCCTGGGTGGTGACGTCGAGCGAGTAGCTCTCGTCTTCATCGAGGCCCTGGACGGGCTCGCCCGGGCCATCGACGGAGATGGTCAGCGGTGGCGCGCCGGCCTGCATCATGGTGCTGGTCTGTTCCTGCAGACGCTCACGGAACCAGGTGATGGCGTTGTCGAGGCGGTCGTCGTGGAACTTGTCAGCTGCGATGCCGACGCCGTGCGACAGATCGAGCCCGCCGTTGGTGACGGTGAGCTGCGCAGGCTGGGGCATGAGCGTATTCACAAACTGAGGTTGAGGCGCGGCCGCAGGTTGCGCCAGCGCTGCCCCGGTCAGCATTGTTCCGGTCATCACGACCCGCCTTGCTCCGCGCGCCCATCTATTGCCATCCATCGAACACCTCAATGCATCCAGCGAACAGCTTACGCAATCGGCGATCTCCGTGCCAGGGCGGTGGGCGATGCAAAGCGGTTTCCGGGACAATCTGATACCTTGGCTCTTCACTACGACAGGAGCCAAACCTCGTGCGAAACCGCATCGCAAGCCTGATTGTTTTCGCAACCGTCGCCGCATCGACCGTCCTGGCGCAGAGCGCGCCGGCATGGACCCCGCCCGATGCCGCCACCAGGGAGCTGGCGCTCAGCATTTTCCGCCAGATCATCGAAATTAACTCCACCGATTCGGTGGGCAGCGTCACGGCCGTGTCGAAAGCGATGCAGCAGCGCTTTCTCGATGCGGGTTTTCCGGCGAGCGACATCTTCGTGGGCGGGCCGAACGATCGCAAGGAGAATCTGGTCGTCCGGTATCGCGGAACGGGCGCGCATCCGCCGATTCTGTTCATCGGACACGAGGACGTTGTGGAAGCGCGGCGGGAAGACTGGACCACCGATCCTTTCCAGTTCATCGAAAAGGACGGCTACTACTACGGGCGCGGCACGCAGGACATGAAGGATGCGGACGCGATTCTGGTGACGACATTTCTTCGGTTTTACAAGGAAGGCTTCAAGCCCGACCGCGACCTCATCCTGGCGCTCACCGCGGATGAGGAAGGCGGGCAATCGAATGGCGTCGACTGGCTCCTGACGAATCATCCGGAGCTGATGAAGGCGGCTTTCGCGTTCAATCCCGATGGCGGGGGCGTCGATCTGCAAAATGGCAAAGCCATTTCCGCCGATGTGGACGCGAGCGAGAAGCTGTATGCGGACTATCAGCTCACGGTGACGAATCCCGGGGGGCACAGCTCGCTGCCGGTGCCGGACAATGCGATCTATCATCTGGCCGATGCGCTGGGGCGGCTGCAGAAGTATCAGTTTCCATTCGAGCCGAATGCTATTACGCGCGCTTATTTCGAGAAGCTGGCGACTCTGGAGTCCGCGCAGACGGCTGCGGATATTCGGGCGATGCTGGCGACTTCGGATCCGGCTGCCATTGCTCGGCTGTCGGTTTCGCCGGAGTGGAACTCGGTGATTCACACGACGTGCGTGGCCACGCGCCTGGCTGCGGGGCACGCCAACAATGCGCTGCCGCAGATGGCGCAGGCGAATGTGAATTGCAGGATTCTGCCGGGGCACTCGCGGGAGGAGGTACGGCAGGATTTGATTCGCGTCTTCGACGATCCGAAAGTCACGGTGAAATATGTGGACAACGGCGGAGGTATTCACAGCGGCGCTCCCGATTCAAAGGGACCGCCGCCGGTGGCGCTGCAGCCGGAAGTGATGAAGCCTCTGGAGAGGGAAGTTGCCATCTACTGGCCGGGAACGCCGGTGATTCCGGACATGGCGACGGGAGCCTCGGACAGCGTTTTTACCAATGCTGCGGGGATCCCGACGTATAACTGGTCGGCCATTGAACTCGAGGTGAGCGATGTTCGGGCGCATGGCAAAGACGAGCGGCTGCCGGAGACGTCGTTCTACAAGGGCGTGCAGTTCTGGTATGACTTTCTGCACATGATCACGAGAGGGGATTAGCGGAAGGCGTTTAGCGGGGGGCGATTAGCGAAGCGCTTTTGGCAAAAGACGTTTAGCGAAAAACTTTTAGCAAAAGGCGTTTAGCGCAAGGCGTTCAGCACAAGGCGTTTAGCAAGAGGCGTTTAGCCAGAGACGATTAGCGAGAAGCGATTAGCGAAAGGCTTTCGGCAAGATGTGAAGCTGTGCCCCTTCAAAAAAAGCCGCAGGGGCTGAAGCCCGAATCCTTCTTGCGGTTACGGCACGACCAAGGTCGTGCCCTGATACAAAACCTGGTTTTTTTGCAGGCTGTGAGGCCGTGTCCGTTCAAAATTGCCGCAGGGGCTAAAGCCCTTTGTTTTTGAGGGTTTTTCGGCACCCATTCGACTCGCTTCGCTCAGGGCAGGCTTGAAGCCGTGCCCTGATACAAAACCGAGTTTTGAGAGATGCTGGCGGCAGATATTTAAGGAGGGGTCACTTCTTCGGCGTGGGGCTTTCCGAAGGCTGGGTCACGATGCTCACGTTGGTGATGCCGGCCTGTTTGACCGCATCCATCAGCGTGGCGAACGCGCCAAAGGGGACCTTCTCATCGGAGCGCAGGTAGATGACCTCGTGCGTGGGGTCGGTATTCTGCGCGCGCAGGATGTTGGGCAGGTCGCTGAGGTTGATCATCTTGTCGTTCAGGAATACCTGCTGATCTTTGTCGATGGTCAGCACCGTGCGCTGCTCGGTGATTTCGCGCACCGTCTTCGTTTTGGGCACGTTTACCTGGATGCCGGATTGAAGAACGGGCGCCGTGAGCATGAAGATGACGAGCAGCACCAGCACGACGTCGACCAGCGGGGTGATGTTGATTTCCGCCAGCGCGGTCTGGGTGTGACCGCTTCTACTTGTGAAGGCCACGGGAGGTCTCCAGCGCGTCCTGATCGGGCTTGAGCGCGGCTTCTTCCATGCTGTTGAGAAGCTCGCGGGCGAAGTCGTCCATGCGTGCGCCAAAGTCGCGGCAGCGCGCGGTGAACTGGTTGTAGGCGATGACCGCGGGGATAGCGACCAGCAATCCGGCCGCGGTGGTGATGAGGGCTTCAGAAACGCCCGGGGCGACGGCGCGCAGGGTTGCGGTGCCTTCGGTGCCGAGGCCGTGGAAAGCATCCACAATGCCCATGATGGTGCCGAAGAGGCCGATGAAGGGCGAGATGGCGCCGATGCTGGCCAGCCAGGTCAGCCGCTGCTCCATGGCGGTGAGCGATTCACTGGCCGCGGTTTGCGCCGCGCGCTCGAGGGCTGTGATGTTGCGGGGCGGCCCATACCCGCCGGTTTGCCGCTTGTAGGTTTCGTAGACTTCGTCGAAGACATTGACCAGCGGGCTGGGCTTGAACTGCTCGCTGACCGTGGCAATTTCCTGCAGGCGGTTGGCTTTCCTGAAGGCACGCAGGAAGCGGCGGCTCTGAGTACGGGCGCGGCGGAAGCTGGCCCATTTGCCGAAAATGATGGCCCAGGAAAAAAGGCTGGCGGCCAGCAGCACCACGAGCACGGTGATCGCGATCGGTCCGCTGGCCTGGAGCATCTCCACGATCGCGCTGCCGTTGTTCACCGGAGGCGGAGCGGTCGAGGCCGTATCCTGGAAGAAAAGTAGCGCGATAAGGGGAGCAATCATTTCCTGACTATCACGTTACCAGAAAGCAGGAAAGGGGCGGAGGGTTGCACGAGGAAAGGCAGAACCTGCTTCGTTATACCTCGTTTGGGTAAACCTGCGAGGGACATGCGCTGGAGAAAAATTGGCTATGCGGGGCGGAGCGCGGATCGCAGGCTGAAGAGGGCAAGAACCGTGGTCACGATGACGTTGATGAGGACGCGGAAGTCCAGAAAGGTGTGGATCAAATGACCGAAGCAGAGGACGAATCCGATCCAGACGAGGCAGCCGGCAAAGCTGATCCAGGCGAGAGCGCGATCGCCGGGGCGGCTGGTGCGCAGGAGGTTAAAAGCGGCCAGCAACTCGCCTGCGAACGAGGCCGAGAGCGCCCAGAGCAGGGACATTGGCTCGCCGTGATAAGCGGCGTACGAGCCCAAGGCGTGTCCGATGCCGCCGAGGGCGAGCAGGCAGGCGAAAATGCGGTCGAGGGTCTTCATGCGGTCCGTTAAACCTCGATCCGTGAAAATAGCCATGCGCTGGTGGTCAGAAAGATGGCCGCGAGGCCGGCAAGGAGGCAGAGATCCAGGATGAAGTTGAACTGCCAGCCATAGCTGTACTGCCAGCTGCCGATCAGCACGCCGCGCAGGCCGTCGATGCCGTAGGTGAGGGGATCGGCGTGGGTGATCCACGAGAGGACTTTGGGCAGGTTCTTGAGCGGGTACAGCGCGCCGGACAGAAAGAAGATCGGCATGACCAGGAAGTTCATCAGCATCTGGAATCCCTGCATGTCTTTGATCGTCGACCCCACCGACGCGCCCAGCGCGGCGAAGACGATGGCGATCATTGCGACAAAAATCAGCGCAACCGGAACGGCGATCCAGTTGTGGCTGACGGGGGTTCCGGCGGCATGGGCGTGGACGGGGCGAAAGCCGGCGACGAGGCACACGATGAGCATGAGGAGACCCTGCAAGCTGGCCACGGTCGCGCCGCCCAGCGTGCGGCCCAGAATGATGTGCAGGCGCGGCACGGGAGCGACCAGGGTTTCTTTGAGGAAGCCGAACTGGCGATCCCAGAGCATGGCCATGCCGGAAAAGATGGAGCTGAAGAGCACCGTCATACCGATGACGCCGGGCGCCATGAACTGCAAATAGTTGCCCGCTCCGGCTTTCGCGAAGACGGGGCCGAAGCCGAAGCCCAGCGCCAGCAGATACAGCGTCGGCTGGCCCAGGGAGACGATAATCTGCGCCTTGGAGCGGAAGTAGCGCTTCACCTCGCGCAGCCACATGATGTAAATCGCGCCCATGGTTTCTCCTTTATCTTTTCTGCCACATCTGCGCGAAGCGGCGCATCGCGTCGGTGGAGCTGGCCGCCTCATCGCGGAGCGAAGTGCCGGTGAGCGCGAGGAAGGCGTTTTCCAGCGAGTCGGTGTTGGTGCGCGCCTTGAGCTCGGCGGAGGTGCCGATGGCGACAATCGCGCCGTGATCCATGACCGCGATGCGGTGCGCGACGCGATCCGCCTCATCCATGTAGTGGGTGGTGAGGAAGACGGTCGTTTTCTCTTTCTCGTTGAGAGCCTTGACGTGGGTCCAGAGCTGATTGCGGCTTTGCGGATCGAGGCCGAGGGTCGGCTCGTCGAGAAAGAGAATTTTCGGGGTGTGCAGAAAGCCGCGCGCAATCTCGAGACGCCGCTTCATGCCGCCGGAGAAGGTCTTCACGTAATCGCCGCGGCGCTCCCAGAGCTCGAAGAGGCGCAGCAGTTGCTCGATGCGCTCCACGCGGACGCGGTGCGGGATGTGGTAGAGGACGCCGTGCAGCTCCATGTTTTCGTAGGCGGTCTGCTCGCCGTCGAGGCTCGGATCCTGGAAGACGATGCCGAAGCGCTGGCGAGCTTCGCGCTGGCGCACCCACGGATCGAAGCCGTCGAGATGGATATGGCCGGCGGTGGGGCGGAGCAGCGTGGTGAGCATCTTGATGGTGGTGGTTTTGCCGGCGCCGTTGGGGCCGAGGAAGGCGAAGATCTCCCCTGCATCCACTTGAAAGGAAATGTCTTTGACAGCGGTGAACTGGTCAAAGGTTTTGGTCAGGTTTTCCACCCGGATCACGGGGTGCCTCCCGGAAAGAATTGTGTTGGGATCAAAACGATTTGTCTAGTTTGCCAGAGTCGGACCGCTCCGTCACCGTTCAAGTTGCGGCTATGGCGGTCAGCGGAGACCTACGGCCGCGGCCGATCCAGGCTGGAGAACAACGCATCGAGTTCAACGAAAATCGGCGTGCCCGGCACTTCGAGCCGTCTTGCGGACTTCCAGTCATCGCCGATGCACATCCGGCCGCTACGCGTCTTGGGATCGATCGCCGAGATCGCCTCTACGCCCATTCTGCGATAGTCGGCGACACGCTCTTCCAGATCGGAGTACGGATCGTCGGGCGAGAGGATCTCGACGATCAGGACGGGAGCGGTGTCGATTACAGGGGGCTGGGGTCCCGCCTTTACGACCACCAGGTCGGGCACGCGAACCCGGGAAGTAGCGACCCGGGTCCGCTGTTCGGTGGATGTCATCACTTGCCACTGCGGCTCGTTCCGACAAAACCAGCCGGCCGAGAAGTGACTGCAATCGCGCATGCTCCCATTTGCCCACGTTGCGCTCCCGCACCTCGCCGTCTATGTACTCTCGGTCAGGCCGGTACGGCGTATCGAGATATTCCTGAAGGGAAATGCGAACCTGTGTCGCCATCGATCTGGGCACCCTTTGTGGAGAAGTGTAGCACTGTAAAGTCGGCTATTCCCGGGGGGTCAGAGCCGGAGACCAAGCGACCTGATTCCCAGGCTTGATCTCGATCAGCAGTGTTCCCTCCTGGCCGCGGTCGAGTTCCGGGCCGGTGGCGGTGTGGCTCTGCCGAGCGGCGTCGGTGAATTCAATGCTTACGGTTTCGCTGCTGAGATTCCGAAAGCGGTAGTGATAGCTGGCGCCTGGAGCAATGGTCTGCACGCCGAACGAGCCGCCTGGATAATTCACCTCGACCAGCGACACCGGTGTGCCCTGGTGATTGACGATGGTGCACTGAATCCACGGAGAGTGGCAGCCGGAGAGGAGGAGGAGCAAACTCACTCCACACCACGCCGTCCAACCTGCCGCCCGTGACCCGCGCCGCATCATCCGCTGGTCAGACTACCATCAGTGGCTGCGGCGCGGACCGTCCTTCCATGGGGTGAGGACTTTGTAGGAGGGAATCGCCGTGGCATTCGCTTTGCTGGCCACGAGCAGCTTGCGCCGGATGAGCCATCGCACCGCGGCCTGGGCGGAGCTTTTGGACACGCCGATGGACTCGGCCATCTCCTGAAAGCTCACCTGGACGGGCTTGCCGGCGCGAGACTGCGCCGCGAGCCAGAGATAGACGAGGAAGGCGACGGGACGGCGATCGTGGCCGACCAGATCGCGCATCAGGACATCGGTGATGTAGTCGTCGAAGGCCGGCATCGCTATACCGATCCTTACTATAGCAACGCCTGGACGATTGCGCCCGTTTCCGTCTCTGGGTATGCTCCGGAAATCGAGGAGGAACCGTGATCAAAGGAATCAAGTTTGTGGGCGTGCCGGTGAGCAATCAGGATGCGGCGCTGAAATTCTGGACCGAAGCGGTGGGGATGAAGGTGATGACCGATCAGCCATTCAACGAGAAGCAGCGCTGGATCGAGGTGAAACTGCCGGGCGCCGAAACTGGCCTCGCCCTGTTCACACCGGAGGGCCACGAGGACCGCATCGGGGAGTTTCAGTCCATTTCTTTTTGGAGCGACGACGTTTTCGCGACCGCTGCGGCGCTGAAGCAGAAGGGGGTGGTATTCGCCCAGGAACCGAAGAAGGAGCAATGGGGAACGTCGGCGATCTTCAAGGATCCCGATGGAAATATGTACGTGCTCGTCGAGCCGGTGACTACAGGAACGCTTACACCAGCGGCTTGCGGTCGAGCGCCCGTGCCGTGAGCACCACGCCGGTTTCGCGGGTGTGCAGCGTGATGGGGAAGGCGAGCACGTTCCACACCCAGCGATCCCCCTTGCTGGGCAGGTTGAGCACGCCACGAAAGGTGCGGTCGATGTAGGTTTCGCGGGTCTCGGCCACGGTGCTGAGAATATCGGCCCAGTCGACGGCCAACTCGGGCATCTCCTCGAACATATTGCGTCCGGGGAACCAGTCGCGGGGCTTTTCCAGCACGCGGGCACAGGTTTCGTTGACGTAATGCCAAGTGCCCTCGCCATCGAGGATTTCCAGCACTACATCGTCTCCCATGGCCATATTGATGCGGGAGTAGAAGAAGTCGCGGGCATCGACCACGACCGGTTTGCCGCGGCGTTTCGCCTCAAAAGAGCGGAGGGCGGTGACCAGGTCGTCGATGGAGCTGTAGCCCTTGAGCAGGTGCATGTCTTCGACGCCTCCGAAGCGACGCTCCAGGGTGGCGGAGAGGATGATGATGGGGACCTGGGGGTGCCGCGCGCGCAGATGGGCGGCGACATCGGTGCCGAATTTCCCCGCGCCTAAGTGGTAGTCGAGCACGGCGATGTCGATGGAGTCGAGCAACCGCTCCGCTTCCTCCACGGTGCTGGCGGTTTCAGTGACGTAACCGTATTTGCGCAGAATCGTCGATCGCAGCAGCAGATTATCCGGGTGATCGTCGAGCAGGAGCACGCGAATGGGCGTGGTGGGCGGCTGCACAAGGGTCAGCGAGGAATCCTGATCGTTCGTCGGCATAAGTCTTTCTTAGATGCGAAAGCCTGCGGCATCGCTGCCGTGCCCAGGGGGAAATTTGGGTTGTTCGTCCTACTTTACTCTTCGCGTTTCGACTTGCGCTGAAATTGCTTGAGTAACTCTGGTAAGCGGCTGAAGAGCGCCGTGGCGCGCAGCCACTGTTTATGGTCGAAGGCGGGCGATCCGGCGAGCATCGAGCCTGGGGGAATATCGCCGTGGAGCCCGGCCTGGGCGATGGCTACGACGCCGTCGCCGATGTTGCAGTGCCCGGCGACCCCGACCTGGCCGGCCAGGATGACGTTTTTGCCGACGTGGGTGGATCCGGCCAACCCCACTTGGGCGCACAGCAGCGTGTTTTCACCCACCGACGAGCCGTGCCCCACCTGCACCAGGTTATCGACCTTGACGCCGTCCCCAATGCGGGTGGCGCCTACGCTGGCTCGGTCGATGCAGGCGTTGGTCTGGACCTCGATGCGATCGCCTAGGATGGCGGGGCCGGATTGGGGAATTTTATGCCAGCGGCCGGCCTCATCTTTGGCAAAGCCGAAGCCGTCGGAACCCACCACCGCGCCATTTTGCAGCAGCACGTCGTCGCCAAGCTGGCAGTGCTCGCGAACCACGGCGTGGGCGTGGGCGAAGAACCGGTGGCCGATGCGGACGCCGGGATAGATCATAACGTGGGGCAGAATGACGGCATCATCGCCGATAACCACGTTGTCGCCGATTACGGCATAGGCGCCAATGTGGGCGTTGGCGCCGACAATGGCCGTGGGAGCGAGGATAGCAGTGGGATGAATCCCGGAAGGCCACGGCGGCGGCTGGTAGAAAATGTCGACGGCGCGAGCGAAGGCCAGGTAGGGATTTTTCAGACGGAAGGTGGCCGGCGGAACGTCGGGAAAATCGGGCGTGACGAGAATGGCGGAGGCGCGGGTGGTTTTGGCTAAACCGGCGTATTTTGGATTCGCCACGAAGGTGATGTGGCCAGGCCCAGCCTCTTCGATTCCGGCCACGCCGGTGATTTCGAGATCGGGGTCGCCCCGCAACTCAGCCCGCAGCACGCGCGCCAGCTCGGCAGATCGCATGGAGAGATTGTAAATCGCTGGAAACCAGCATGTTGAGCAACGGTTCGCTCACCGGGACGTTTGGGAAAACGTCCAACCTTATGGCATCATCAATGATAAGAGCACGGTGACTATCCCACGCCTCCATTCATTCCGTGAACAAAGCCCAGGATTGCGCGTTCTCGCGTTTGGACTGGTGTTGCTCGGTGTGTGTGTATTTGCGTGGGGGCTGAAGTACAAGCTCTCGCTGTATGACCCGCCGCACGCGGCTTCGCACCACATGGCCGCGGCGAAGCTGCTGCCCGGAAAAGAGCGCAAGGCGCTGCCTTTGGCCACCGTCCGGCTCGACGCCAATGCTGTCGCCCCGCCCTTGTTGAGCACACTCGTGCTCGCATTCTTTGCCTTGGCGGCTTTGGAGTTACAAGCCCGTTTTAGCAGCCGGGTGGGGAGACCGTTAAGCTTCCGTACGGTGGCGGGCTGCGCTCGATCGGCGAGTACTTTCGTCCGACCCCCACCACGTCGGCGCTGATTCTCATCTAAGCAATCGCTGGCCGCCGCGCAGTGTCGCGAAACCCCGGCGTCGCGCGCGACAGCTCTTGTTTCCCGGTCAGGTTTCCTTCAGGCCAGGGCCTCCAATCCCAGGAAGGTAGTTTCCAGACATGCGCAAGCGTTTATGGATCGTCATTTCTGCCCTTGTGGTCGTCGTCGCGATCGGCATCCTCGCGTGGCGCGGGCATCGCCGCGGCGCGACGGTGGAAGCCGCGCCGGGTCCGCCCGCGGCCCAGGTGGCCGTGGTGCAGCAGGGTGATATCGATCAGGTGCTCACCCTGGCTGGTCAATTCCAGCCCTATCAGGTGGTCGATGTGCACCCCAAGGTTTCCGGGTTTATCCGTCACATCTATGTGGACATCGGCGACCGCGTGCATCAGGGGCAGACCCTGGCGGTGCTGGAGGTGCCGGAGCTGAAGGCGCAGCTGAGGGGCACGGTTTCAGAAGTGGCGCAGAGCAGCGACGAGATTGTTCGCGCACAGCATGAAGTGAAGCGGGCCGAGTCGACGCATTCCGCGCTGCACGCGGATTATCAACGGCTGCTCGATACTTCGCAGGCGCAGCCTGGACTGGTGGCGCAGCAGGAACTGGACGACGCGCAGGCGAAAGACCTGTCGTCGGCGGCGGATGTGGACGCGGCCAAAGCGGCTCTGGCTGCGGCGCAGAAGGGAATGGAGGTCTCCAAAGCCGATAACGAGCGGGTGAGCGCGATGGAGGACTATACGAACGTTGTGGCGCCGCTCGATGGAGTCATCGTCTGGCGGTACGCCGATACCGGCGCGCTGATTCAGGCGGGCATCACCTCAAACAACCAGGACCTGCCCATCGTGAAGCTCGCGCAGAGCGGCACCATGCGGCTGCGGCTGCCGGTGCCGGAAGCCTGGGTCCGTTACGTCCATCTTGGCGATACGGTGAATGTGCGCGTGGATGCGCTGGGACGATCCTTCACCGGTAAGGTGGTTCGATTCACCCGCGAGCTGAATTTCGAGACTCGCACCATGGAGACCGAGGTCGACGTTCCGAATGAGAATCTCGCCATCGATTCCGGCATGTACGCCAACGCGATGCTCCGTCTGAACCACGCGGACAACGTGGCCACCGCACCGGTTGGGGCGCTGATCCTCAGGGGCAACCAACGCGAGGCATACGTCCTCGACAGCGACAATCGCGTTCACATTCGTCCCGTGCAGGTGGGCATTGAGGGGAGTCAACTGGCGGCTATCGTCAGCGGTCTTCGTCCGGGCGACCGCGTGATTCTCGCTGCCCAGGCGAAATACATCGAGGGCGAAGCGGTCACACCGGTCGTCGAGAAGACGCCGGCGTCGGAAACCGCGCCGCAATCCGGCGGGATGATCGACATGAACGGGGAGTCGGCCGCCACGAGCGAGGCGCAGCAGTAAAATGCCGAAATTTGCGCTGAAGTATCCCTATTTCATCCTTATGCTGTGCCTGATCGTGACGATTGTGGGCGTCGTCAACTTGTTCAGCATGCCTGTCGATCTTTTTCCTGACATCGACATGCCGGTGGTGGTGGTGGCCACCTTTTACAGCGGTATGCCGCCCCAGCAGATCGAAGCGGACATCACGAACACCTTCGAGCGATTTTTTACCCTTGCCGCGAACGTGGACCACAGCGAATCCCGCTCCCTGACCGGCGTCAGTCTGATCAAGATTTATTTCAAGCCGGGCACCGATCCGAACGCGGCCCTGAGCAACGTCGCCAATCTGGCGATGGCCGATCTGCGCCGGCTTCCGCCTGGAACGCTGCCGCCGGTAGTGTTGGGCCTTACCGCGTCCACGCAGCCGGTTTGCCTGGTCACGCTCGAAGGCAAGGGCCTGAACGAGACGCAGCTGAAGGATCTTGCACAGTTCCAGGTCCGCAACCAGATCTCGAACGTGCAGGGCGCTTCCGTGCCACAGCCCTATGGCGGCACCTATCGCCAGATCCAGGTCTACGTCGACCCGCTCAAACTGGAGGCGCGCAATCTGAGCCTGAGTGACGTGGTCCAGGCTGTGAACAGCTCCAACCTGATTCTGCCCGCCGGCGATGTGCGCATTGGCAACAAAGACTTCAATATTTACGCGAACAGCCAGTTTCCCACTGCCGAGGCCATGAACCAGATGCCGCTCAAGTCGGTGGGCAATGGGTCCGTGCTGGTGGCTGACGTGGGCCACGCGGTCGACGCCGGCGCGCTGCAATACAACATCGTCCGCATCAACGGCCAGCGTTCCGTTTATGTCCCGGTCTTCAAGCAGGGCGGCAACAGCAACACGATCACCATTGTCGACGGCATGAAGGAAGCCATTAAGCACCTGGTGGACATTCCGGCCTCGCTCAAAACTGCCGTCGTCTTCGACCAGTCCGTCTTCGTGAAGCTGGCGCTGAAGCAGCTGGTGAACGAAGCCACTATCGGGCTGGTGCTGACCGGCATCATGATCCTGCTTTTCCTCGGCAGCCCGCGCGCCACCATTGCGGTGATGCTGTCGGTTCCGCTCTCCGCGCTGGCGTGCATGCTCATGGCCAACATGATGGGGGGGACCATCAACACGATGATCCTCGGCGGTCTGGCGCTGGCCTTCTCGCGCCTGATCGACAACGGCGTGGTGGTGCTGGAAAACATCTTTCGCTATATGGAGCTTGGGGAGCCGGCGCGCATTGCCGCGGAAAAAGGGGGCACCGAAGTCTCCCTCGCCGTGCTGGCCGCCACCGTGACCACGTCGATCGTCTTCCTGCCGGTCGTCGCGCTCTCCGGCGTCAGCAAATATCTCTTCACACCCCTGGCGCTGGGCGTCGTGCTGTCCATGTTCGCCTCGTACGCCTTCGCGATGACTGTGATCCCGCTCTTCTGCGCCTTGTTCCTGCGCAAGCACGGCCACCACGAGCGCGACGAGGAGGGTGAACTCGTCGACCAGCAGGAACCGAAATCAAAACACCGTTTCGGGCTCCAGTTTGTCGTGGGGAAATTCAACGAACACTTCCAGCGGATGGTGAACTGGTACGAAGGCCTGGTGCGCCGCTCGCTGCAGCGGCCAGGATTCACCACGGCCAGCATCCTTGGGGCCTGCGTCGTCCTGCTCGCCGTCACCTTCCCGTTCCTGGGGCGGGCCTATTTCCCCCGCACCGACCCGGGCCAGTTCGTCATCAATGTGCGCATGCCTTCGGGCACCCGTCTTGAGGTGAGCAACCAGTACATCGCCCGCGTGGAGCAGATCATCCGCGAGGAAGTGAAACCCAAAGACCTGGACATGATCGTCTCGAACATCGGCGTTTATCCCGATCTTTCGGCTATCTTCACAACCAATGCTTCGATGGATACCGCCTTTGTACAGACCAGCCTGAAGGAAGGTCACTCCGTCGGCAGTTATGTGTACATGCAGCGTGTGCGCGAGCGGCTTTCCCGCGAGATGCCCGAGCTAACGACTTACTTTCAGGCCGGCGGCTTGATCGACGGAGTTATTAACCAGGGACTGCCGGCCCCCATCGATCTGCAGGTGAGCTCGATGGATATGAACGGCGCATACGACCTCGCAGAAAGGCTCGCGGCAAAGATTCGCACTTTCCCCGACGTCAGCGCCACTTACATACCCCAGGACGTCAATTATCCCGGCATCCAGCTCAACATCGATCGCGAGAGAGCCTCCCTCATTGGACTTTCCGCGAAAGACGTCGTGGATAACGTGATTACCGCGCTCACCTCGGACGGGATGGTGGCGCCCAGTTACTGGATCGACCCGGTCAGCGGCAACAACTACATGGTTACCGTGCAATACGCCAATCGCTGGATCCAAAACATGTCGATGCAGGATTTCCAGAGCATCCCGTTGCGCGGCGTAAGTCCCCCCGGTTTTAGTCCTATTGATGAAGCCCGCACCGCCGGCGATGTAATGCCCGATATGTGGAGCGGATCCCATCGGACCGGCTACACGCCGCTGAGCTCCGTGGCCGACATCCACCTGATCAACACACCCACGGAAGTCGACCACTACCAGATTCGCCGGGTCATCGACATCTACGTGACCACGAAATCGGAAGCCCTGGGTGGCACCGGCGCGAGAATCCGCGACCTCATCGCGCATACCCAAACCGAGCGCAACACGCGCATCATGCTGCATGGCGCCGTGGTCAACATGAATGAGGCCTTCCGCGACTTCGGCTTCGGCCTTCTGCTCGCCGTTGTCCTGGTCTATCTGGTCCTCATGGCCCAGTTCACTTCCTTCATCGATCCCTTCATCATTTTGATGGCGATCCCGCCCGGCATCATCGGGGTCGTGCTGCTGCTCCTGCTGACCGGCGCCACGCTCAATATCATGTCGCTGATGGGCACCATCATGATGACCGGCATCGTGGTGTCGAACAGCATCCTCATCGTCGACTTCTCCAACATTCTTCGCAACCAGGGCCTGCCTCTGCTGGACGCCACTGTTGAAGCATGCAAGATGCGCCTGCGGCCGATCCTCATGACCTCGATGGCGACGCTGCTGGGCATGATTCCGATGGCCATCGGCGCTGAAGCGGGCAGCGAGCAGTACGCTCCGCTGGCCCGCGCTGTCATCGGCGGGCTCACCGTCTCCGTGGTGGTGACCATGTTCCTCGTCCCCGCGGTCTATCTGGCCATACATTCGCGGCGAGAGCAGAGACTCAATGAGCAACGGGGAGCGGAGGCATGAGAAGAACCGTGATTCTGATGGCTGCCGCGCTGTTCTGCCAATGCCTTATGTCCGCGCAGTCCACGCTTCCTGCGGCGCCGAATCCACATGTGATTGCGGCGCTGCAGAACTCCGGTGCTCCGCAGAGCGTCCCCGGGCCGGCAACAGCAACGGCCGCGCCCGACGGGAACCTTCCCCAACTTACTCTTGCACAGGCTGAGCAATTAGCGATTCGCGACAATCCGCGGGTCAGCGTCGGCAAATTGCTGGCTCTTGCTCAGCACGAAGTCACGCGCGAGGCGAGGTCCGCCGAACTGCCCACCGCTGTGGCCGCAGCGACCGCCGTGCAGGCTGAAGAAGCCAGCCGCATCTCGGCCGGATCACTTACCGCGTCGCGGCTGCTGCAGCACGTAGGCGGTGGCGGCAACTTCACCCAGCTCCTCTATGACTTTGGGCACACGCACAACCTCGTGCTCTCGCGGAAGCTCGAGGAGAAGGCTTCGAACGCCAGCGCGCTTGCGACCACGGAGGAAATCGTGCTCGCCGCCGATCAGGCGTTCTACGAGGCGCTCACCGCGCAGGCGGAGCTCAACGTCGCGCGCCAGACCGTCAACACGCGCCAAACCACGGAGAGCCAGGTGTCCGCGATGACGCACAACAAGCTCAAGTCCACGCTCGATCTTAGCTTTGCCGATGTGGATTTGTCGGAGGGCCAACTGCTCCAGCTCGACGCGCAGAACAACGCCGACTCGGCCATGGCCGCTCTGGACGCGGTTCTCGGTCTCGACCACGACGTCCGCTATGCGCTCGTCGAAGATCCCGCTCCGCCGCAGCCTCCGCCACCCAGCGCCGATCCGCTGATCCAGACCGCTCTGCAGCAGAGGCCCGATCTGCAGTCGCTGACCTACGATTCGCAGTCCGCGCAGAAATTCGCACGCGCCGAGTGGGATCAGCTGTTGCCCACGGTAAGCGCAGCAGGAACTGCCGGCATCGTGCCCGTGCATCCGGGCACGTATTACGTCACCAACTGGTGGGGCGCGATCGGCGGCAACGTGAATATCCCCCTCTTCAACGGCTTTCTGTATACCTCCGAGGCGAAAGAGGCGAAGTATCGGGCGCAGGCGGCTGCGGAAAACAGCCGCGACTTGCGCGACCGCATCGTCCGCGACGTGCGCACTTCCTGGCTGCAGGCGACGATGGGCTGGCAGCGCATGAACGTAACGGCGCAGTTAGTGAAGCAAGCCAACCTCGCCATGGATCTGGCGCAGACGCGCTACAAACTCGGACTCAGCTCGATTGTCGAACTAAGTCAGGCGCAGTTACAGCAAACCAGCGCGCAGATACAGGACACCAGCGCCCGGTATCAGTACCGGCTATCACTGTCCACTTTGAACTATGAAACAGGGACAAGTCCTTAAGGAGCGCCCGAGCCTACCGAGCGGCTTTCCGTTTGATAATTCAGGCTGCCTGGGGAGGATTGGCCTGGATACTGCGCGTTGACGTGCATCTCGACGATGTTGCCCTGCATCTCCGGCGTGTCGCTCACGATATCGGTGTCAGTGCGGATGATGGTGAGGTACGGGCTGTTCTGCGAGGCCACGTAAACTTTGCCGATCGGATAGTTGTAGATTGCGCCAATCGCGTGGGGGTTCGAGGTGAGCGGGATCGTCTTTTCCACGGTGTAATTTGTCAGGCTCACAATGGAAATGCTGCCCGGCGTTCCGGCCGTGATGTCGCCCTGATTGGCGACGTAGACGCGGCTTCCATCCTGCAGCACCGCTAATTCCACCGGATGGAGTCCGACCGGAATTGTGGCGAGGACCGTCCCGAAGGTTGAGCTGTCGTTGCCGTAGATATCGAGGCTGGCGTCGATGACGCTGATGCTGTTGCCGTCGTAATTGGCTGTGACCAGAACCTGACCGACGCGGTAATAATCGGCATAAACCGGTCCGGCTCCGACTGTGATTGTGGGGTGCGCGGAATCGATGGCATTCAGCTGCGAGTTGATGACGGTGACCGTCCCGCTGCCGCGGTTCATGATGAAGTCGCGCAGGGTGTCCTGGGTCATGAAGCCGAACACGGGGCAAACGCCCAGCGGCAGCCGCGCGGAGATGGTGTTGGTGGAAGTCTCGATCGCGTCCGCTTCGCCGTTTACGGTGACCGCGGACGGCGTGGCGCAGTCACCCCAGGCGGGTTGCGCGCCGCCGCTGGAATTGCCCTGGCTGATGGCATACAGACGCTCGGCGGTGCTGAAGCCGGTGAGATTGATCAGCGACGGCGCCACGGGAATCTCCTGCTTCAGCGCAGACGGCGAGCCCGTCATCTGCGCTACGCAGGGAGGCTGTGGCGACGTGGGAGTGGCCGGGCGACAAGTGGAACTGGTCTGGCCGGCCGGCAGGCTGACATAAGTCTCGGTCACGTACAGTTCGCCGTTGGCCAGCAGCGTGTTCGTGGGCGAAGCGTAGGGCGGCAGGGTGCTGGTGAGCACGTCTTTGGAGAGCAGAGACGCGGTGGTGGACTGCGCGGTGGTGAGCGTCCCGCCGCAGTTGGGCGAATAGACGTCGGCGCCGCCCGCTTCCATGGAAAAGGTGATGGGGCCGCCGGCGCCGTTGGCCTGGGCCACGATCGAGTCGCCGGAAAAATTCAGAAGCGTATAGATGCTGGGTTCGGCATACGTGGTGGTGGTGCACGGACCGGTGACGCCGGCCGGCAGCGGAGTGAAGCCGGGCTGTGAAATGACGGTGATGTAGGCCGTTGGCAGCGAGGCCGGCCCGGTTGGGTTGATGGGCGTGATCACGGGGCGATACTGGTTGCCGCAGCCCGCGGCCAGGGCGGCGATTGCGGCCAGAACTACGGCTGCCGTCGCGGTTGCGGCCGCTGGAGAACGATGAAAACTGCTGCCGGCCCTGCGCGCGGTCCGGTTCAGACTACTGCGGCTCGATCCGCCGGTAAGGCGATCCAGCCATGCCATGCTACGCACTCGCAAGTACCCGACTCCTTCGCCCGGCCCGTGGCGGCGCGGGTTCACCATGATTGCTGGTATAGAAAGATGATTGTACTGTACGCGAGAGGGTTCGTGCCTTGCGCGGGAAAGCGGAATGACGGAGCCGAACAGCGAGCATCGTCGAGCGGGTCCAGCAGCGCTGCGCTGGCAGTCGCAGGCGGTGCTGCTGGCGTTCGTTCCGGTGGCGGCGATCTGGGTGACGCTCGAGGGCGGCACGGAATGGTCGGCGCGGCCTTCGGTGGTTTGGTCGGCTGCCATTATCAGCATGGTTCTGGCTGCGTTGGTGCACCTGACGCGCGCGGCGACGCTGGGTGCTGCCATTACTGGCGCCATCTTTACTGCGGCGTTTTATCTGCAGACGCCGGGTTTGCACACTGCTTTGTGGCCGTTGCTGGCGCTGCTGGTGCTGACGTTTGGGGCGACGCGCTTCGGGCGTCATCGCAAGGAAGCGCTGGGCATCGCGGAAGCGCGGCGTGGACGGACGGCATCGCAGGTTGCGGCGAATCTTGGCGTTGCTGCGCTGGCCGGTATTCCGCAGATCATGGGGCAATTCTCCGACGTGCTCTTCTCGTCGCCACGATACACGCTGGTGCCGATGCTGGCGGCGATGGCGGAGGCGACGGCGGACACGGTTTCGTCCGAACTGGGTCAGGTGCTGGGCGGCGAGCCTCGTCTCATCACGAATCTGCAGCGCGTTCCCGCTGGAACGGACGGTGCTGTGAGTCTGGCGGGCACTCTGTGTGGGTGCGTTGCCGCTGGTTTGGTGGTTCTGGTTGGGGTTGAGGTGCTGCCGGTCGATCGTCGCGATGCTCTTGTTGCTTTCGGTGCGGGAATCGTTGGCACGCTGGTCGATAGTCTTCTGGGGGCGCTTCCGGAACGGCGTGGCTGGCTGAATAATGATGCGGTGAACGCGATGTCGACGCTGACTGCTGCGGCGCTGGCTGCGTGTGCGGTCCGTTACTTTTGAGTCGGGGGGGTACCCCCCCTCCCCCCTGGGGACTGTGGCATGTTGTTGTATCGGCGTGGCTTCTGGGAGGGGTGTTTGGGACCGTGGCATCCTCCTGAAGACAAACGACTTGCGGCGGGCTTTTGGTGGGGAGGGCCGGGGGGGGTACGGCCGGACGGAGAGCGCACAGAGCCGGGCAGCTGGGAGCGGATTGGATGGAAGCCTGTTCATGGTGGGTGCCGAAAAGGAAAGGCTCAGCCGCTGGGCTGAGCCCTTTTTGATTCTTATCCCCTATTATCAGGATACCAAGTCCGGCACTAAAAGACGCCAAAATTCTTTGAGGGTATTGTGGTGGAAGGCCTGTGGAATCAGAGAGAACACTTTCGTACCGTATGAAAAAAGCTTGACAGTTTTTCCAGAAACAGCCGGTAGCCTGAGCCGGTAGCCCGTGCTGGGAGCTGGGAGCGAAGCGGGTCATGATTCTGCTGCGGAGGCGGCGCAGTTCGTTCTCGGTCGCTTCGATGGTCCTGAGGACTGCGGGGAGTTCCTTTTCGGCTTTTGTTTTCGCCCAGGGATCTGTGATGCGGGAGCGGATCGTGGCTTTGAGCCGTTGCTCGCGTTGCCGGGAAATCGCGAGGTAGGTTTCGAGCTCGGCGATCTGGCGGTTGCGGTCCTCGGCCATGGATGCAACTTTACCGCTGCATGAATTCTGATGCACCTGTGCGGGATTTTGCTACCGACGCTTCCCGAACTGGTGGCCCGCAAGGAGCCGAAGCGTACCCGCCGCTACATTACTTCCGGCGGCAAGGACTTCGTGCCGGACGGGCTGCCCGGCCACCACTCGCCGTTTATCTCTGCTTTTCTGGTGACACTGAATCAGGCGGCGGATCGCGAGGGGTACATCACCCTCGATGGGATCCAGGAGGGCCTGAGCACGGTGAACCCGGAGCCGCGGTGGGGGGATATTGAGGATGACAATGATCCGGGGGCGGATTTTTTGCTGCTTACTCCTTCGGCTGTTGCGCAGTTGACTAAACCCAAGTAGGGCGACCAGCGTCGTGGGCGCGTTTCCTGAGCGCTAAGCGCCGAACCTTAAACGCTGGCCTCGATGTCTCCAGCTCAGTGATCTGGCGGTTGCGGTGCTCGGCCGTGGATGCGACTCTATCCCTGCATGATTGTGCTTTCTTCCATTTGACCCCCAGTCCGGCAGTATGCTGGTTAGGAGCTCCCGAGGTGAAGAAATCAGATGCTGACTGAAGAGATCGCCAACGCACAACGCTTTGTTAGGACCGACGCATACCAGATGTCAATCGGGGAAGTCGTCAGCATGTATGAGAATCGAGAGATCGTCATTAACCCGGAATTTCAGCGCCTCTTCCGCTGGAACATAAGCCAGAAATCCAAGCTAATCGAGTCGTTGCTTCTGGGGATTCCCTTGCCTCCCATCTTTGTATTCGAGAGGGAGAACGGCAGTTGGGAGCTAATCGACGGTCTCCAGAGGGTTTCTACAGTCTTGGAGTTCATGGGTAAGCTTCGCACATCAAAGGGAACTGCGCCGCCTTCTGTACTGGAGGCGACAAAATACCTGCCCTCGCTCCACAACGGGGTTTGGGAGCAATCCGATCTCATCCCGGATGTATCCGCCGAAGAGCAGAATGAGTTGGACAAAACACAACAATTGGCTATCCGGCGCGCGAGAATCGGCTTGGAGATTCTAAAGAGGCCGAGCGAGGACAAAACGAAATATGACCTTTTCCAGCGACTCAATGCAGGGGGAACGCAGGCTAACCCGCAGGAACTGAGAAACTGCATCATGATCATGGTCAACAAGGACTACTACCGGGAGGTCAAATCCGCCGCGCGGGGAGATACCTTTCGGGACGTAGTCGCGGTGACAGAGGACCAAATAGAACGCCAGAGACATATGGAGCTGGCAGTTCGCTTCTTAGTACATACCTACATTCCTTATGACGGGAAGCTAGACGTGGAAGAATACATCGATGATGGTATCGTTTCGCTAGCTGCCGCGAGTAACGGCACCAAGGCGAAGAAGCTCATTGGTGACACGTTCGATCTTCTCAAGAGGGCCGAGGGCAAGAATGCCCTGCGGCGGTTCGAAGACGGGCATCACATCGGGAAGGTCGGCCTCGTGGGATTGGAGGGCATCGCCGTCGGCGTAGCCAAAAATCTTCGAGCGATATTGGCGTTAGAAAATCCGCAACAATTTCTGAAGGCGCGGATTCGGAAGTTCTGGAGCCAGCCCGAGACTTCGACCTTCACCTCTCCCGACTTCGTGGGACAACGCGAATCCAGCGCACCGTCCCATTTGGCGAAGCGTGGTTCCGGCCATGAGCAAGGCCTACACTCCTACGGATTTTTCGGCCCAAATCACGGAGGACCGCAATTGGCGCCTCAAGGAGATCTCCGACCTCAAGAATGCCACAACGACATCCGACCAAAATCTGCGTCGAGTCTTGCTGCGGTCCCTCGTGACCATCTGTTACGCGCACTGGGAGGGGTACGTCCGGTTCGCAGCTCGAAAATATCTCGAATACGTGGCACTGCGTAGGATGCAATACAGTGAGCTGGATCGCCAATTCTGGAGAAACTACTTTTTACCGCGGCTCGCATCACTCGCGACCACAAAAACTAGCATAGCCGACCGATGTTCCCTACTTGACGAGATCGTGACTTCCTTTGAACGCCGCTTTTCCAAGGCGAACGACGACCTTGTCAACACCAAATCGAATCTCAACTTCAATGTGTTCAGTGACATCTGCCGCGTCTGCGCGGTACCCGGGGCGTTGGTTGATGACAAATCACAATTCGTCGACGTGTTTCTCCTGAAGCGAAGAAACGAAATCGCTCATGGTGAGGAGACGCTCGTGGAAATGGATGACGTTGATGAACTCACGAGCGAAACGGTCGCGATGATGCGGGCGTTTGGAGACGCTCTTGAAAACCAAGTCGTTTTGGGCAGGTACAGGTCGGCCTAGGGTCGCTGCTCCCCTTTGGGTCCTGTTCAAGCCATCCGCGCTCCGGTACCAGCGTTGTCTCCCTGATTCCAAGACGCTTCCACGCCGCAACCTGCGGAGGTTGTGGCCGGTTTCATCCCCAAAAATTGGCTTCAATCGATGCCGAGCTTGTGCTGGAGTTGTTCGAGGCTTACGCCTTTGGTTTCGGGGTAGACGAGCAGGACCACGACGAACTGCAGGACCATCATCGCGGAGAAAAACGCGAAGGGCGCGGCGGTGGAGTGGCGGGCGACCCAGGGGAAGAGGCCGGAGATGAGGGCGTTCATGATCCAGTGCGAGGAGCTGCCGAGGCTTTGGCCTTTGGAGCGGACGCGGGTGGGGAAGACTTCGCTGATGTAGACCCAGATGACCGCTCCCTGGGAGATGGAGAAGAAGAAGATGAAGCCGACCAGCAGCCAGATGAGGTCGGATTGGTGGCTGTTGGAATGGAAGATGGCGGCGACGCCGGCGAGCGAGACGGCGGTTCCGACGGATCCGATGAGGAGGAGGGATTTGCGGCCGAGCTTGTCGATGACGGACATGGCCAGGAGGGTGGCGCAGAAGTTCATCGCGCCGAGCAGGACGGCTTGCTTGTCGCCGGAGAGCGAGGAGAAGCCGCCGAAGCTGAAAATGTCGTTGGCGTAATAGAGGATGGCGTTGATGCCGGCGAGCTGGTTGAACATGCCGATGGAGATGGCGAGGAAAATGGGCAGGCGGTATTTGTGCTGGAAGAGCGGCTCGGATTTTTGCGCGCGCTCGAGGTGGATGGAGTCGACGATCTCTTTGAGCTCGGCTTCGCTGTTGGGGGTGCCCATCATTTCGAGGACGCGGCGGGCTTCGTCGATGCGATTTTGGGTGACCAGCCAGCGTGAGCTGCGGGGAATGCCGAAGAGGAAGAGGGCGAAGAAAATGGCGGGGAGGGTGGCGACGCCGAATTGCCAGCGCCAGGCTGCGGCGCCACCGATGAATTGGGCAACGGCGTAGTTGGAGGCGTAGGCGAGGAGAATGCCGGCGACGATGTTGATCTGGAAGAGGCCGACGAGGCGGCCGCGGAGGCGCGCGGGAGCGAGTTCGGCGAGATAGACGGGGCCGAGGACCGAGGAGCCTCCGATACCGAGTCCGCCGATGAGGCGAAAGCAGAGCAGGGAAGGCCAGTTCCAGGCGAGAGCGCAGCCGAGGGCCGAGACGACGTAGAGGATCGCCATGATGCGGAGGGCTTCGCGTCCGCCGATTTTCTGACCCAGCGGGCCGGCGCCGATTGCGCCGATGACGGTGCCCCAGAGGGCGATGGAGACGGTGAGTCCGAGGGCGCCGGCGCTGAGGCCGAAGACCTGGGTGAGCTGGTGGGTGGTGCCGGAGATGACGGCGGTGTCGAAGCCGAAGAGGAGTCCGCCGAGGGCGCCGACCAGAGTGCTGCGGACGAGGAGAGCATTCAGTCGCATAGAGTGAGTGGCACGAAACGCCAAGGATAGCATCGGGGGTGGTGGGGGCGCGCGGGGAAGCGGACAGCAGACAGCGGATAGCGGATAGCGGATTAGCGGACAGCGGATAGCGGATAGGAAAACCGCACAGACCGGGGGAGCGGACAGCGGATAGGGAAACGGCACAGACCGGGGGGATTGCATGCTCGGTGAGGGAGCGGACAGCGGATAGCGGATAGAAGAGCTTGCTTCTTGCTTTCACGCGGCGCGGTGATGATCTTCGGGGCGGGGGGATTTCGATTGTGGCTGATTCCGTGATGGGGATCACTTCACAAGCGGGGCGGGAGTTGGTAGACTTGGTTTAAGGGATCGACTATGAGCGATCCCTTTTTTGCTGGCGTCATTTTTCTGAGGAATTTCGAACGGGATTGTGGATTACACTGTTGCGTTCGCCATTCATTCACTGCGATTTTTTACCGCGATGGGAATGAGGAAAGTTACCGTGGTTCAGGGTCGCGCCAAGCATCTGATTCTAACGGGGCCAAAACGGACAGAAAAAGGGGAAGTGGGAGGCTGCCGCGGATCGGATTACCTGAGTACCTGGTCCCCCAAATGGTAGATTGACGCAGTAACAGCCGGCTGATATTTTTCAGGCAATTCACTGAGCTTTTTATTTCTGCCTGGCTGTCAACGACGGATTGAGGGGTTATTCCGGGAGCATCCGGAAGAGAATCTTGCGTAGACGTTTCTACATTATTTTTGTGGCGCGGGAGAAGGACGGAGCGCTCCGCAAAATCCCGATCCCATTGCATTATGCCGGGGTATTTGTGGCGGCAGCGGTGGTGGGCGCCTTCACAATTACCGGCATGGCCGGATCGTACACGCGCATGATGCTGAAGACCGCGAGCTACAACCAGGTGCGGTTGCAGCAGGAAGAGCTGCGCAAGGATTACAGCCAGCTGCAGCGGGTGGCGCACGAAAAGGATATCCAGGCGGCATCGCTGGGATCGCTGGCCAGTGAAGTAACGGAACTGTACGGGTTGCGGAAGAGCAGCATGGCGAAATCGGCAGCGACGCCGATTGCGCCGGAGACGGACGCGGGCGCGGCGGATTTCACGGAGCAGGCTTACGCGCAGTCATTGGATCAGCTGGCTTCTTTGCGGACCAGCGCGCTGTCGGGGAATTTCCACGCGGTGGATTTGGGGATTACGGCGCCGGGCGTCAGGGATTGGGTGAACGTCGCGGGAGCGCCATCGCTGTGGCCGGTGCTGGGGCCGATCACGAGCTCGTTCGGGGAGCGCGAAGATCCATTTAATGGAGAAGGCGCTTTTCATTCGGGCGTGGATATTTCTGCGGGGTTCGGCGAGGTGGTTCGCGCAACGGCGGATGGGATTGTGGAGATTGCGTCGATGGCCAGCGGCTACGGGCGCGAGATCATGATCAACCACGGGAACGGGATCCAGACGCTGTACGGACATTTGTCGGGATTCGCCGTGGCGACGGGACAGCAGGTCAGCCGCGGACAGGTGATTGGATACGTGGGGATGAGCGGGCGGTCGACGGGTCCGCACCTGCATTACGAAGTGCGCGTGCATAATACGCCGGTGAATCCGTACCGCTATTTGCGGGAGACGGTGGAGCAGCTGGCAAGCGCGGATGCGGATTCGGGGTTGGGCAAGTCAGGGAAGTAACGCCGCGCGGTTTTCAAAAACCACAACTTATTTTTTGAAGGGCTGCTGGGTTGTGATGGCCGGGCGCTGGGGGGATTGCGCTTGTAGCTGTTGGGCGGTGGCCTGGACTTCGCGGAAGAAGCGGAGGAAGTTTTGGCCGAGGATTTTGCGGCAATCTTCGGCGGAATAGCCGCGGGCCATGAGGGCGGCGGTGATTTTGGGCAGGTCGGCGGCGGAGTCGATGCCTTCGGGGGACGAGGGGATGCCGTCGAAGTCGGAGCCGAGGCCGACGTGGTCGATGCCGGCGACTTTGGCGACGTGGTCGATGTGGTCGATCAGCAGGGACATGGGCGGGCGAGGAATTTTGGCGGCCCATTGTTTGTCCATCGCGTCGGTCATTTCGTAGGTGACGGTTTTGCCTTCGGCTTTCCACTGGGCGATTTGGGCGTTTTCGGCGGCCTGGCGCTCGGGGGCTTGTGCGGTCCAGGCGGTGCGCCACGCATCGCTGATGAATCCGGAATAGAAATTCACCATGACCACGCCGCCTTTGCTGTTGGGGCCGCCGCTGCGGGCCACCGCGCGCAGCATGTCGTCGGTCATGTTGCGGGGAGCGGCGTCGAGCGCGCGTGCTGAGGAATGCGAGGCGAAAACAGGCGCGCGCGAGGTGATGACGGCGCGGTAGAAGGTTTTGTCGGAGACGTGAGAGATGTCGACCATCATGCCGAGACGATTCATCTCGTAGACGACGTCTTTGCCGAAGTCGGTGAGGCCATCCTGGGTGTGCTTGACGTTGGGATCGTCGACGTCGCCGGAGGAGTCAGCCCAGTGGTTGGAGTTGGACCAGGTGAGGGTCATGTAGCGGACGCCGAGGCGGTAGTAGTCGCGGAGGAGGCCGAGAGAATCTTCGATGGAGTGGCCGCCTTCGATGCCCATGAGCGCGGCGAGTTTGTGTTCGCGATGGGCGCGCTCGATGTCTTCGGGGGAATACGCCATCATCATCTGGTCGGGATGTTTGGCGGCCTGTTGCAGGACGGTGTCGATGAGGTCGAGGGTGCGGCGGGCGTAGTGGCCTTCGTAGAGTTTGGGCTCGACCCAGATGGAGAAGAATTCCGCGCCGAGGTTGCCTTGCTTCGCGGAGGCGAAGTTGAGATAGCCGCCGTCCAGGGGCTCTGTGAGGTCGTAATGGTCGTCGAGCATGCGCTGCGGGGTGTCGGCGTGGGTGTCGATGACGATGGCGGAGTGATGCACGGCGGCAGGATTGGCGGGAGCGGTTTTGTGGGTCACAGGCTTTCGCGCGGCGGTTGAAGGGGTCTGAGCAGCAAGCGGCGAGGTGGCCGCCAGGAGAAGCAGGGCAGCGTACACAGATCTCATGGGGTGGACTCGATCCTGTAGGGCGATTGTAGCAATGGGTCCGGCGTGTGAAGGAAGAATGGCCGAGTTTCCGCAATGCAGTCGGCTATTTTTCTCCGAAATTCCAATCGGTCACGGGAGCAATCGCGGTGACCACGTGGCCGCGTTCGCGCCAGGCGCCGAGCAGGTAGTCGCGGTTCATCTTCGCGATCTCTTCCAGCGGAATTTCTTTGGGGCAGACGCCGGTGCATTCGCCGATGTTGGTGCAACTGCCGAAGCCTTCGGTGTTCATCTGCGCGACCATGCGGACGGCGCGGCGATCCTGCTCGGGTTTGCCCTGAGGAAGGATGCCGAGGTGGGCGATTTTTGCGCCGGTGAAGAGCGCTGCCGATCCGTTGGGACAGGCGGCCACGCAAGCGCCGCAGCCGATGCAGGCGGCGGCGTCCATGGCGCGATCCGCGGTTTCTTTGCCGACCGGAATCGCGTTGCCGTCGGGGGCATTGCCGGTTGAAACCGAAACGTAGCCGCCGGCCTGAATGATGCGGTCGAAGGAGCGGCGGTCGACGACCAGATCTTTTACGAACGGAAATGACCGCGAACGCCAGGGTTCCAGCACCAGCTCGTCGCCGTCTTTGAAATGACGCATGGTGAGCTGACAGACGGTGGTTGCCGGCAGGGGGCCGTGGGCGATGCCGTTGATCATGAAGCCGCACGATCCGCAGATGCCCTCGCGGCAATCGCTCTCGAAAGCCACCGGCTCTTCGCCGCGATCCATCAGCGTTTCGTTCAGCACGTCGAGGCACTCCAGCATCGACATCTCGCCGTTGACGACGTCCACGGGGTAAGTGACGAATTGCCCCTTGCTGTTGGGGTTCTTTTGCCGCCAGATGGTCAGCTTGACTTTCATCACTTGTAGCTCCTCTGGCTGGGATGAACATAGGCAAATTCCAGCGGCTCTTTGGTCAGATCCCAAGGCTTGCCCGCACCGGTGTAGCCCCACGCTGCGACGTAGCTGAAGTGTTCGTCGTCGCGCTGGGCCTCGCCATCGGGAGTCTGGTACTCCTCGCGGAAATGGCCGCCGCAGGATTCGTTGCGTTCCAGCGCGTCGATGCACAGCAACTCGCCGAGTTCGAGAAAGTCCGCGACGCGGCCGGCTTTTTCGAGGCTCTGATTTAAATCGTCACCGGAGCCTGTCACGTTCAGGTTCTGCCAGAACTCGTCGCGGAGCGCGCGGATTTTGGCGATGGCTTCTTTCAGGCCGGCGGCTGTACGCGACATGCCACAGTCTTCCCACATGATCTTGCCGAGCTCGCGGTGGAAGGAGTCGACGGTGCGCTTGCCTTTGATCGCCAGGAGTTTGGCAACGTCTTGCTGTGTGGAAGCCAGCGCCGCCTGGGCGTCGGGATGCGACGCCGTCACTTTGCTCAGCTTCGTCGATGCGAGATAGTTGCCGACGGTGTAGGGAATGATGAAATAGCCATCGGACAAGCCCTGCATCAGGGCGCTGGCGCCGAGGCGATTGGCGCCGTGGTCGGAGAAATTCGCTTCGCCGAGGACGAACAATCCGGGGATCGTGCTTTGCAACTGGTAATCGACCCAGAGGCCGCCCATCGTGTAGTGAATCGCCGGGTAGATGCGCATCGGGACCTTGTAGGGATCCTCGTCGGTGATGCGCTGATACATGTCGAAGAGATTGCCGTAGCGTTCGCGGATGGTCTCGACACCGAGGCGCGCAATCGCGTCGGATAAATCCAGATAAACACCGAGGCCTGTTTCGCCGACGCCGCGGCCCTCGTCGCAAATCGCTTTTGCGTTGCGCGAGGCCACATCGCGCGGAACGAGATTGCCGAAAGCAGGATACTTGCGTTCGAGGTAGTAGTCGCGTTCGTCTTCAGGAATTTGGTTCGGGGGACGCTTGTCACCTTTTTGCTTTGGCACCCAGATGCGGCCGTCGTTGCGGAGCGACTCGGACATTAGGGTGAGCTTGGATTGATAGTCGCCGGTGACGGGAATGCAGGTGGGGTGAATCTGCGTGAAGCAGGGGTTGGCGAACAGAGCGCCGCGTTTGTGCGCGCGCCAGATGGCGGTGGCGTTCGACCCTTTGGCGTTGGTCGAGAGGTAGTAGACGTTGCCGTAGCCGCCGGTTGCGAGGATGACCGCGTCGGCGATGTGGATCGTCAGCTTGCCGGTGATGAGGTTGCGCGCCACGATACCGCGCGCCTGTCCGTCGATGACGACGAGGTCCAGCATTTCGGTGCGGGGAATCATCGTGACCTGGCCGGTGTCCACCTGGCGCTCGAGCGCCTGGTACGCGCCTAACAGCAATTGCTGTCCGGTTTGACCGCGGGCGTAGAAGGTGCGCGAGACCTGCGCGCCGCCAAAGGAGCGGTTCTCCAGCGATCCGCCGTATTCGCGCGCAAAGGGAACGCCCTGGGCTACGCACTGGTCGATGATGTGCACGCTGTTCTGCGCGAGGCGGTAGACGTTGCCCTCGCGCGCGCGGAAGTCGCCGCCCTTCACCGTGTCGTAGAAGAGGCGGTAGATGCTGTCGCCGTCGTTCTGATAATTTTTGGCCGCGTTGATACCGCCCTGGGCAGCGATGGAGTGCGCGCGGCGCGGCGAATCCTGGAAGCAGAAGCACTTGACGTTGTAGCCGAGCTCGCCGAGAGTCGCTGAAGCCGACGCACCGGCCAGGCCTGAGCCGACCACGATGAGCGAGTGGCGGCGCTTGTTCGCGGGATTGACGAGCTTCATCTCAAAGCGGGCGTTGTCCCATGCTAGTTCGATGGGGCCGGTGGGGATTCTTGCGTCCAGGTTCATCTCACCCACCCTGCAAGCACGCTGATTGGGATCGAAATATATCCCGCGATGATGATGATGGTGATCCAAAGGGCAGCTTGTTTCAGTACCGGCGTGTGGCGCGGATGGTTGAGGCCGAGAGACTGAAACATGCTCCAGAGGCCGTGGCGCAAATGGAAGCCGAGGAGAAGCAAGGAGAAGATGTACCAGACGGAAACCCACCACACGCTGAAGCCTGCCACGATGTTGTGGTAGATGTCGCCCTCGATGAATTGCGACTCGGGATGGATGTAGCCGGCGGTGAACTCGAGCAGATGGAAGATGACGAAGGCGAGGACGATGGGGCCGCTCCAGTACATGGTGCGGTCGGCGTAGGAGGAGTTGATGGCTTTCTTGCGCGAGTAGCCTACGGGGCGCGTCTTCCAGTTGAGCAGGGCGAGTTGCACGGTTGCGATAATGTGCAGGACCACGCAAACGATGAGAATGATGCGGATCGCCCAGAGGATTTCGCCGATGGTGCGAAGAAAGTGGCCGTAGGCATTGATCTTCGCGGGGCCCTCGAACACCTGCAGATTGCCGGCGAGATGACCGACGACGAAGAGGAAGAGGATGGCCCCGGTCACGGCCATCACGGCTTTCTTGCCATTCGTGGACTGCCAGAAACTCGGTGCGCGGTTTTCGCGCGGGCCAGCGACCGCTGTGCTCATTGCGGCTGCCCGGGTAAGTTGATGTGGATCACGTCGGATGGTTCCTTCTCTATAGGGATGCTGAGGCTCTTTAGGGCGAATCTTTATTATTGGTGTTGGGAAGAAGCAGCGTCAACCTTGTGGGCAGCCGGTAGCCGGTGGCCGGTAGCGCGTAGCGCGGCGCGGCAGGCTATTGGCGGAGGCGGCAGACGATTCTGGCGATCTGCAGCTCTTCTTCGCTGACGAGGACGCGCACCTTTACGCATAGCTGTGGATCGCCGCTGGTGATGCCGAGGAAGTCGAGGCCGTCGCAGATCCAGTTGCGCACGGCTGCGCTGTTCTCGCCGATGCCGCCGGTGAAGACCAGCAGATCGAGGCCGCCCAGCTCAGCAGCATAAGCGCCAACCCATTTGCGAACGGCGGTTGTAAAAACCTCGATTGCCAGAATGGCTTTGGGGTCGCCTTTGGCGGCACATTGCTCCAATAAGCGCATGTCGGATTCGCCGCCGGAAAGCGCGCCGAGACCGGAGTCGTGATTCAGGAGCGATTCCAGCTGGTCAGCGGAGAGTTGTTCCGTGCGCATGAGGTAGAGCACAACGCCGGGATCGAAATCGCCGCTGCGCGTGGCCATGGGAATGCCGCCGACGGGCGTCATACCCATGCTGGTGTCGATAGATTGGCCGTTATGGAGTGCGACGAGGCTGGCGCCGGAGCCGAGATGCGCGCAGACAGCGCGTTCGGGGATGTTGGGCTGGAGCCGGACGACGACCGACTCGTAGGAGAGGCCGTGGAAGCCGAAGCGCTGGATGCCGAGGTCGTAGAGTCGCTCCGGCAGCGGAAAGTGGCGGGCCTTCTCCGGCATGGTGCTGTGGAAGGCGGTGTCGAAGCATGCGTATTGCTGTGCGTCGGGCAGGAGCTTTTCGGTTTCGCGGATGAGTTTGAGGGCGGCGGGGATGTGAATGGGGGCGAACTGGATGGCTGCCTCGAGTTTTTTCATCAACGCATCGTCGATGAGCTGGTGCTGGCGGAGGTGCGGACCGCCATGGACGACGCGATGCCCGATGCTATGGGGAAGGCTATGACCAAGGCGCTCGACAACGGCGAGGATTTCCTTGAGGGCGTGGCCCTGCGAAGGAAGGCTGTAGGCCTCGTCGAGTTTCGATGCGCCGCTGGCGTCGGTGATTTGCAGGCGTCCGTTGGGATGGCCGATGCCGCTGGCTCCGCCGGCGAGCAGGAGGACCGGATTGCAGTCGCCGGGCGGATGGCGGTAGAGGCCGAACTTCAGCGAGGATGATCCGCTGTTGACGGCAAGGATCAGCTCGTCATTGGGGCTCACTGGGGCAAGGTCCAGTTGCGGATTTCCGGTTTGTCGACGCCCCAGGTATTGGCGTAGTTCAGGCTTTCGGTGATCTGATCGCGCAACCAGTCCTGGGTGTGCGCGCCAATGTTGCGCAGGCGCGGCACGCGGTCGATGATGTCGATGGCGAGGTTGAAGCGATCGACGTTATTCAGGATGGCCAGTTCCAGCGGCGTGTTGATACTGCCTTTCTCCTTGTAGCCGCGCACGTGGAAATTGTCGTGGTTATGGCGGCGATAGGTGAGGCGATGGATGAGCAACGGATAGCCGTGGAAATTGAAGATGACGGGCTTATCCGCGGTGAAGAAGGAATCGAAGTCGGCGTCGGAGAGGCCGTGGGGGTGCTCGGTTGCCGGTTGCAGGCGGAAGAGATCGACCACATTGACGAAGCGCAGCTTGATGTCGGGGAAATGCTCGCGGAGGATCGCTGCGGCGGCGAGCGCTTCCATGGTGGCGATGTCGCCGGCGCAGGCGAGAACAGCGTCAGGCTCGACGCCATTGTCGGTGCTTGCCCAGTTCCAGATGCCGATGCCTTTCGTGCAGTGAAGAATCGCGTCGTTCATGTTCAGGTACTGCAGGTGCTGTTGCTTGTCGGCAACGATGACGTTGACATAGTCACTGGAGCGCAGGCAATGGTCGGCCACGCTGAGCAGGCAGTTGGCGTCGGGCGGGAGATAGATGCGGGTGACCGAGGGGCTCTTGTTGGCGACTACGTCGAGGAAGCCGGGATCCTGATGCGTGAAGCCGTTGTGATCCTGCCGCCAGACGACGGAGGTGATGAGCAGATTGATGGAGGAAATGGCGGCGCGCCAGCGAAGTTCCAGCTTGGACTTCTCGAGCCACTTGGCGTGCTGGTTGAACATGGAATCGATGACGTGAACGAAGGCCTCGTAGCTGGAAAAGAAACCGTGGCGGCCGGTGAGCACGTAGCCTTCGAACCAGCCTTCGAGCGTGTGCTCGCTGAGCATCTCCATCACGCGGCCGTCGGGAGCGATCTCGGTACCGTCGGCGTCTTCGGGGAGGATGGGTTCCATCCACGTTTTCGGGCTGGCTTCGTAGATGGCCTGGAGGCGGTTCGACGCGGTTTCGTCGGGGCCGAAGACGCGGAAGTTGTCAGGGTTATTGCGCATGACATCGCGCAGGAATAGCGCAAGAATTTCTGTCGGGCCGGCGTACTCCGCGCCGGGTTGCTTTACGGGAAAGGCGTAGGCGCGGAAATCCGGCATGTGCAGCGGCTTGCGTAGTAAGCCACCGTTGGCGTGCGGATTCGCGCTCATGCGGCGCGTGCCTTCGGGAGCAAGAGCGCGCAGCTCGGCGATGGGCCCACCTTTCTCGTCAAACAATTCTTCGGGGTGATAGCTGCGCAGCCAGTTTTCCAGGATCTTCAGGTGCTCGGGATTCTCGCGGGTTTCGAGGATGGGGACCTGATGAGCGCGCCAAAAGCCTTCGAGCTTGTGGCCGTCGACTTCCTTCGGGCAGGTCCAGCCTTTGGGCGATCGAAGCACGATCATCGGCCAGCGCGGCCATCCGGCGCTGCCTCCGGTGAGCTTGCCGTTTTCGCGCGCATCGTGCTGGATAGCGCGGATGTGGTCGATGCAATGTTCCAGCATGGTGGCCATGGTCTGGTGCATGAGGGGCGGGTCGTCACCTTCGACGAAGTGCGGATCCCAGCCGTAGCCGCGGAGGAGCCACTCCAGTTCCTCGTGAGGAATGCGGGCCAGAATCGTGGGATTGGCAATTTTGTAGCCGTTCAGATGGAGGATGGGCAGAACAGCGCCGTCACGCACGGGATTGAGGAACTTGTTGCTGTGCCAGGAGGTCGCCAGAGGACCGGTTTCCGCTTCGCCATCGCCGACGACGCAGTTGACGATGAGGTCGGGATTGTTGAAGGCAGCGCCGAAAGCGTGGGAGAGGCTGTAGCCGAGCTCGCCGCCTTCGTGGATGGAGCCGGGTGTTTCCGGGGTGCAATGACTGCCGATGCCGCCGGGGAAGGAAAATTCCCGGAAAAACTTGCGCATTCCCTCGATGTCCTGGCTTTTGTTGGGATAGATCTCGGAGTAGGTGCCTTCCATCCAGGCATGGGACAGCATGGCGGGCGCGCCGTGGCCTGGGCCGGCGATGTAGATCATGTCGAGGCCGTATTTGCGGATGAGGCGATTGAGATGAACCCAGAGGAAAGTTTGGCCGGGGTCGGAGCCCCAGTGGCCGAGCTGGCGCTGCTTGATGTGTTCCACCTTGAGCGGCTCGCGGAGCAGGGGATTGTCGTAGAGGTAGATCATCCCGGCGCAGAGATAATTGCAGGCGCGCCAGTAGGCATCCATCTGGCGGAGTTCTTCTGCGTTGAGGATTTCAGGGATGGTGGCCACAGCGGTCATGAGGGACCTCGATTCTCCGTGTGACGGAAAAGCTCTATGAGTTAACAGTAAGGCGGGTGGTGGGCTGATGTCGATGCGCGATGTGTGAATTTGCGAGAGGCAGCCGGTAGCCTGTAGCCGGTAGCGGGTAGCGAAAGACTGTTAGCGAGGAACGTATAGCGAAAAGCTGTTAGCGAGGAACGGTTAGCGAGAAGCTATTAGCGCAAGGCGAGCGGAAGACGAGCGAAACGCGGTCAGCAGGAGACGATCAGGGAGAGGGTTCGATGCCGGCGATTTCCAGTTCGAGGCCGCCGAACTCGGGATGGTCGTTGTCGCGGAGGCGCCAGGCCAGGTCGACTGCTGAGTTTGGCGCGAGTTGCAAGGTGCGAATGCGGTCGGCGAGATTCCAGCCGACGGCGGAGAACGTAGTCCCCTGGAGGACGCGAAGACGGACGTGGCGCTCCTTCATGAAAAGCGGCAGAGCCGTGGTGCGCACATTGCGGGAGACGAAGACCGGCTCCTCATTGCCCATGCCGAAGGGCTCCAGGCGGCGCAGCCAGGAAAACAGCGTGGGCGTGATCTGGTCGAGCGGCAGCTCTGCGTGGCACTCCAGCGGATTGCCCAGGTCTTCTTCGCGGAGATGCTCGGCGGCGTAGGCTCCGAGCCGAGAACGGAGTTCGTCGACGCGATCGGAGGGTAGCGAGAAGCCGACGGCGTGGGCGTGTCCGCCGAAGCGAGTGAAGATTTCGTGACAGCTCTCGATGGCTTCGAGCAGGTGAAAGCTGGCGATGGAACGGCCGGAACCGTAGGCTTCGCCGTCTTCCCGCGTGACGACGATGGCGGGCTTGCCGGTTTGGTCGACGATGCGCGAGGCGAGAATGCCGATGACGCCGCGGTGCCAGCCGTCGCCGTCCATGACGATGCAGCGTGCTTCGCGGAAGCAGGGTTCGTCGAGGCGGGTGGTGATTTCGGCGAGCATGGCGGCTTCGGCGGCGCGGCGTTCCTGATTGAGACGCTCGAGCTTCGCGGCGAGTTCGTTGGCGCGGGCTTCGTCGCGCGTGGTGAAGAGCTCGATGACTTCGGTAGCGACATCCATGCGGCCTGCGGCGTTGATGCGGGGCGCGAGGCGGAAGCCGACGTCGATGGGCGTGAGCGGGCGACGAGCTGGATCGATCTGAGCTTCGCGCATCAGGGCTCGCAGGCCCAATCCGACGGGGCGGCGGAGTTCGGCGAGGCCGAGGGCAACGAAGACACGATTTTCGCCGAGGAGCGGAACGGCATCGGCGACGGTGGCGATGGCCAGCATCTTGAGGAACGAGGGCAGAATTTTCGTTCGCGCTCGTTCGAGGTCCCAGGCTTCGAGCAGGGCCTGGGAAAGTTTGAAGGCGACTCCGGCACCACAGAGGTGAGGGCAGGCGTATTGGCAGCCGGGCTGGTTCGGATTCAGGACGGCGAGCGCTCGCGGCACGCCAAGTTCCGGTTCCGGCAGATGGTGATCGGTGACGATGAGGTCGAGACCGAGTTCGGCAGCGGCATCGGCGGCGGCGAAAGCTCGAATGCCAGTGTCGACGCTGATGACGAGACGAATGCCTTCGCTGGCGGCGGTTTCGAGAATCTCCCGCTGCATGCCGTACCCTTCGCGCAGGCGATGCGGGATGTGGAAGCGAACCGAGCCGCCGAGTTTCTCGACGGTGGTCTTCAGGAGCACGGTGGCAACGGTGCCGTCGACGTCGTAATCGCCGTAGATGAGGATCGGCTCGTGGTTGGCGACGGCTTGCTGGATGCGGGCGACGGCACGATCCATGCCGAGCATGGAATACGGATCGAGAAGGTGTTCGATGCGCGGGTTGAGGAATTCGCCGGCTTCTGCAGCGGTGCAGATTCCCCGGGCCAACAGCAACTCGGCAATCAGCGGCGGAATGCTGGCTGCGGCGGCGAGGGCTGCGGCTTCTTCGGTTCGACGGGGACTGAGGATCCAGCGCTGACGGGGTCGTGGTGCGACGGGTTCGACTGGGCTGGAAAGGACTTCAGGAACTGCTGCGTCGGCGCTGCTCAGGAGCTGATCGGAGGAGCTCACGGCAATGGCTCAGGGCTGGTCGTCTTCGTTGTCATCATCTTCAAAGACGATATCGCCGAGGTCGCCGACCGAATCGAGGAGCTGGCGGTAGCGGTCGTACCACTCTGTGGAGGTCTCGTAGAGGAAGACGATGCCCTGATGAGGAAAGCCGAGCTGCACATGGCCCACCTTGCCAATGTGGCTGACCAGAGCCTGGGCCTCGTCGAGTTCGGAAGAGGCTGCCCCCATCTCGATGTTGTAGTCCTGCTCCTGGAGTTCCTCGATAAGCAGTTCGAGGTCCTCCTTTTCGAGGACGACGTCGCTCATGGTGATGAAGGTGGCGCCGGCGGCTTTGGCGGTTTCGACGAAATCTTTCCAGCTGTCGGGATTGGCTTCGTCCTCCCAGAGGATGGTGGGGATTTCGTCTCCGGCGTGAGCGGGAACCCGGCGGATGCCATGGCCTTCAATGAAGGCGACCATGTCGTCTTTGGTCGACGCGAGATTGTCGAAGTGCATGGAGAGCGGGTTCATGGATGGAAGACCCCAGTGTATCTGAACGGAGGGCAGGGCACAGGGCACCGGGCTCCGGGCACAGTGAACCTGGCGCGGGGCCTTCAGTTTTTCGGCACGTGAATCTTGAACTGATGCGCGGTGCTCGGTCAGCGGGCTGGGGCGGAGACTTCCGGATTGGCGGAGCCGGCGCCCATGAGGACGAGAGAGCGCTGGGCGAAGGGCGACCAGGCGAGGAACGCGGTGCAGGCGAGGGCGAGTCCGAAATTGATGTGATGCAGGAGCAGGAAAGGCGAGAGAGCCCAGAGGATGTCGAGGGGCAGGAGGAATTGCCATAGCTTGAGGAATTTTTCGCGGATGCCAGGCGCGTGGAAGAGGAAGGCGCAGAGGAGGAAGGCGCGGACGGGGATGAGAATGGCGGCGGTGACGATGAGGATGGTGAAGGCCAGGGGAGGGCGGGGCAGGAGGGCGGCGAAGAGGTCGTCGATTTCGGGAAGGTTGGCGAGCGCGCCGATGTAGAAGCCGAGATACATGACCTGGAGAAGAAGGAAGAGGGTTTGCGCAACGCTATAGGGGATTTTGGGGAGCTCTTCGGGGGAAGCGAGGATGTGGGTGCGGGGCGCTGGCGGGGGATCGGCGGGTTGCGCGTCGAGTACGGCATCGGTGGAGGCGGCGGGCGTTGTTGATGCGATGCGTTCGACCGGGGCGACGAACCGATAGCCGCGGCGAGCCAGGGTTTCGAGGAAACGGGGGCTGGTGGCGGAGTCGCCGAGGGCTTCGCGGATGCGGTTGACGGCTGAATTGACGCCGTGTTCGGCGTCGACGAAAGTGCCGTCGGGCCAGAGCTGGCGAGCGATTTGGTCGCGGGTGAGCAGCTCGCCGGGGCGATCGAGAAGCATGCAGAGAACCTGGAAGGGTTGGGCGTTGAGGCGGAGGCGGATGCCCTGGCGGCGGAGCTCGCCGGTGGCGGCATCGGCTTCGAAGGCTCCGAAGCGATAGCGGCGCGGGGCTGGCTGTGAGCCGTTCATGTCTCGCTGACGAGTGTAGCCGATGGCGGGGGCTTTTCCGGGCTTTCAGGCGATGGAGAAGTCGGCGGAAGTGGCGCGGGTGGAGTGGGTTGCGCCGTGAGAAACATTCCTTTCACAAGCGAGGAACTGTGCATTGCTCCAGAGGGTTGGGAGGGGCATGGTTTCGTCCATGAAGCGCGGAATTTTGAAGGTGGTGGCGGGTAGCTGCTTGCTGTTGGGTTGGGGAGACGCAAGGGCGGAGGCTCCGGCGGGGGCGGTTGCGACGTTCAACTCCTATGTTGGGGCGGTTGGGGCGCGACTGGCGGAGCAGCATCGGACAGAGGATGGATTTTTAGCCGGGGAAGCGGGGAGCGCGGAGGGGCGCGCGCGGCTGCGGCGGGGCGAGGTGATGGTGGAGCAGGTGACTCCGCCGGAGGGGGCGGAGCTGCCGGGGGCGTTGCTGCACCACTGGCGGGGAACGGCGTTTGCGCCGGGGGCGAAGGCGGCGGATTTTGAGCGGATGCTGCGGGACTTCAACAGCTATGCGCATACCTTTGCGCCGCAGGTTCTGCAGGCGAAGACGCTGGGGCAGGATGGCGATCACGTGGAGGGATGGATGCGAGTGCGCGAACGGCACGTGATCACGGTGGTGCTGGATTCGACGTACGACGTGCGGTTTGGGCGGCTCGATGCGGAGCATGGATTCAGCGCTTCACGGAGCACGCGGATTGCGGAGATGTCGGGGGTTGGGACTGGCGCAGAACGTGTGCTGGGGCCGGGCGAAGAGCACGGGTTCCTGTGGCGGATGAATACCTGGTGGAGCTGGGAGGAGCGCGATGGCGGGTTGTATCTGCAGGTGGAGTCGGTGTCGCTGACGCGGGGGATTCCGGCGGGGCTGGGATGGGCGGTGCGGCCGTTTGTGGAGAGCATTCCGCGGGAGTCCGTGGAGTTCACGCTGACGGCGGCGAGGAGCAGGGTGGAGAGTGCATGGGACATGGTAAAGGGAGGCAGGTGACAGTGATGGTTACAAATGTGGCGGTAAGAGCAGACGTAGGTGCGCAATTTGTCGGAGCGCGGCGGGTGAATCAGTCGCTGACGGCGGCGGTGGAGCGGCGGGCATTGACGTGGATGGCGGAGCGGGCGCCGCGGTGGGTGACGCCGGACGGGCTGACGGCGCTGGGGCTGGGGGCGCAGGTGAGCGCGGGGATTGGTTATGCGTTGGCGCTGTGGGATCGGCGGGCACTGCTGGTAGTGATTGTGTGCATTGCGCTGAACTGGCTGGGGGACAGCCTGGATGGGACGCTGGCGCGGGTGCGGCGGCAGCAGAGGCCGAGATATGGATTCTATGTGGATCACATGGTGGATATCTTTGGGTCAGTCGCATTGCTGGGTGGGCTGGGGTGGTCGGGTCTGGTGCACTGGCAGGTGGCGGTGGCGATGTTAGTCGGGTTTCTGCTGCTGTCGGCGGAGAGTTACCTGGCGACTTACACGCTGGGGCAATTCGAGTTATCGCAAGGACTGTTTGGGCCGACGGAGTTACGGATTTTGTTGGTGGTGGGAAATTTGGCGCTGCTGCGGAGTCCGTATGTAACGGTGTTTGGACACAGGATGCTGCTGTTCGACATTGGAGGGGCGATTGCGGCGGCGGGGATGTTCGCGATCGCGGTGGTGGTTGCGGTGCGGCACACGGCGGAGCTGTATCGGCAGGAGCCTTTGCCGTGAGCAAAAAGGCGCGGAAGGCGAGCAAGAATCAAGCGAAAGGCGAGTTTGACGCGAGCAAAAGCCCGACAAAACCAGGCGTGAGGCCGCGAGAGGAGCCAGCAACAGCGATGCAGACGATCATGCGGTGGTGCAGGTTCAACGCGGTGGGCGCGCTGGGCATGGGGGTACAGCTGGCGGCGCTGGCAGTCTTTAATCGATGGATGGCGGGGCGTTACTTGCTGGCGACGGCGGCGGCGATTGAGGTAGCGCTGCTGCACAACTTTGCGTGTCATGTGTTGTACACGTGGCGGGATCGGCGCGGCTCGGGTGGCGTGGCCGGGAAGATGATGCGGTTTCATTTGTCGAATGGAGCAGTGTCGATGGTGGGGAATCTGGCGCTGATGCGGTTGCTGGTGGAGGGAGCAGGGATGCCGGTGCTGGCGGCGAATGGGGTGGCGATTCTGGTGTGCTCAGTGGTGAATTTCTTTTTGGGGGAGGGGTGGGTGTTTCGAGAGGAAAGTGTAACTGTGGGCTTGGGTCTCAAAGTAACTCCCGGAGCCCTCTGAGGTTAGTCTCCCCGGTTTCTCAGTCTATTCATCGCACCTCGTTACACTTTCCCGATTGCTCTTTGATACCGGCGCCATAGCAAGGCGGCGGGAATTCCGAGGATCGCGATCCAGACCAGCATCGCCGGTCCAACTTCCTCCGCGAACACCGCGAGTCCGACCAGACTGTCGCCTGCATTGCGAAGGCCGGTGACGGCTGCGTTGCGCATGCGTGATCCAACGGAGGCCGAGGTCCCGCCGCCCAGTTGCGCCTTGTACTCTTCGGTCAGTTGCAGATCAACGGTGGCAAAGGCGACCCGATGTTCGAGCGCCTGCTGTTCCGCCTCCATGCTCTCGATCTGCCCGCGCGTTTCGGAAATCTGTTCCTCCACCTGCAGAACGTCTTCCATCTTGCCGGCGCGCTGCAGCAGGATGGTCCGCAACTGCTGTTCCGTTTCGCGCGCGTTGCTCAACCGCGCCGCCAGGTCCACGTGCTGCTGGGTCACTTCCTCTCCCGACTGCGACTCGGTCTCCACCCGTCCCAGCCTGCGCAGGGAATCGAGCGTTCCGGCGAGTTCGGTTGCGGGAATGCGCAGAGAAGCCTGGAAGGAGCGCGAGCCTTCTTCCGGCGTGCTGAGGTTCAGCTGCGCCGCGTAGCCGTGGTTCGCCTCGAGAATCGCATCCAGCGCAGCGCGGGAATCTGCAACGTTTTTCACCAGGATTGTCAGCGAAACACTGCGGGCGATCATCGGACCCGGCGGACCCGGCGGCTCCGGCGCTGTTTCCGGTTTCTCCGCCTTCTGATTGGCCAAGTCACCGTTGGCTGAGGCCATCGGCGGTGGGGCCGGCGCTGCTCTCGCAGAGTCTGGCGTTGGCGGAGCGAAGGTATCCTCGAAGGCCACCTGTTGCCGGAGATGTTTTGGCTGGCTCCGAAACGTCACGGCGAGCCCGACGAGAAGGATTGCGGCCACAGCCACCAGCGCTCCACCGCGTGCGAAAGCCCAGGGGTTCCGCTTGCTGGATCCCCGGGCCGGTGGCTTCTCCGCTCTTTGCGCCGAGACAATCTCCTGCGCGCGTTGCTCCACCTTCTCGTTCAAATTGCTGGGCACTGGCGGGACACTCCACGCGGCCAGAGCCTGGGACGCGCTCCGCAACTGCTCTTCGATGGAAGCGCACGCGGAGCACTCCTCAAGATGCTGCAGGACTGCTCGGGTTTCCGCGCGGGTCAGCTCCGCGTCGAGCAACGCCATGATTTCTTCAGGAGCAACGGGATGTTGTGTGGCTGTGTTCATGCGTGCTCCTCCATCTTCGAAAGGGCTTTTGCATTCGGACTGGCGGCTGGGGCGGCCAGCAGCTCTCGCAAGGCTCCGCGCGCGCGAAACAAACGCGAGCGGACCGTATTTACGGGAATGCCGAGAAGGGCAGCGATCTCCGCGTAGGTGAGCTGCTCGAATTCACGCAGCATGAGAATCTCGCGGTCGATTCGGTCGAGTTTGCTCATCGCCTCGCGCAGTGCTATTTCCGCATGTATCGCGGGATGGGTGGCGGGTTCGCTGGCGGGCGGGAGTGAGGCGCCAAACATGCCGCGAAAGGCCGCTTTGCGCCGGTAGCTTTGCAGAATTCTGAAGGCAATGGCGTACAGCCAGGTGCGAAACAAGGCGGTTGCTTCATAGCGATTTTGGGCCCGCAAGAGGGCGAGAAAAGTTTCCTGTGCCAGCTCTTCGGCGTTGGAGCGGTCCGCGATACGGCGGCAGAAGAAGCCGTACAACGGTTGCCGGTAGCGGTGGAAAAGCGCGCTGAAGGCATCCGTCGAGCCGCGAGCAAACGCGGCCATCAACTGCTCGTCGGTTTGCTGTTTCGCTGAATCGTGTTTGGCTGCGGTGTCATCCACGGAGTTTCGCGTTGGCCCTCCGATGCACGGGTCGGAATGACCCAATAATCCTGCGCATCACTAACGGTAATGGCGTGGGGCGCGAAAAAGTTCCCGCGGCTCTCGAAATCTTTTTCCGGGAGGCAGTCGGGCTCTGACGGATGCCGCCCCTTTGGCAAGTGGAAGCTGGGCAGAGGTGCCAGTGCCGTTTTGGGACAGGAACATTACTGTGGAGTCGAAGTCCGGCATTTGGTTGTAGGGCAGCGCCCGGTGTGAGTTCAAGCTTCTTGCTGTGGGGTGAACCTGGCGGGGTGCAGCGGGGTTTTTCTCGGGGGAGTGGGTGGAGCGGGGTTTTTGCGGGGGCTGGCTGGGTGAGTAGGGTTTTTCGTGCCGTTTTGGTTCGGGGACATTACGGTGGTGTTGGAGTCGGGCATTTCGTTGTAGACGTGTGCATCGTGAGAGTTCAAGCTTCTTGCTGTGGGGTGAACCTGGCCGGGTTGGAGCGGCGTTTGCGGAGGCTGACTGGGTGAGGGGGGCGTGCCGTTTTGGTTTGGGGACGTTACGGTGGTGCTAGAGTCGGGCATTTCGCTATGGACGTGCGCACCGCGAGAGTTCACGCTTCTTGCTGTGGGGTGAACCTGGCCGGGCGCGCGAGGGTTTTGTTTTTTTGGAGGCTGAGATGCGCGCTTCGGCCGCCATGCCGTCGGGCGGAGCGGGATTTCGGAGGGTGGCCGGGTAGGGCCAGGGCCGGTTCAATTTTTCGGAAGGAAGCGGAGGATTTCGCGCATCACGCGGCTGCCCTGATCGGTTTGGAAGAGAAACTGAGCGTGGGCCGATCCGTCGAGGACGATGAGTTGTTTCGGTTGGGGAGCCTGGTCGTACTGTTTGCGAATCCAGGGGAGGCGCGGACCGTCTCCGCTCGCGTCATCGCGGGCGACGATGAAAAGGCTCGGAGATTGGAGCCCAGCGGCGGGCAGGTTGGGCGCGTAGCCGAGAAAGACAAGGCGATCGATGGTGCCGGGCGGTGCAGTAATGGATGCGTCGCCGGCGGCGCCGCCTCCCATGCTGGCCCCGACGACGGAGATGGTTTTCGCTCCGTGCTGGCGCAAATAGTGGACGGCGGCCAGCACATCCAGATGGAGCGGAGCACTGAGGGGATCGGGCTCGCCTGGGCCGCGGGAGTTGCCGAAGCCGCGGAAATCGAGGGCGAGGACGAGAAATCCCGCGGAGACGAGAGTGCGAGCCTGCGGAGCCCAGCTCTCCTTGTTGAACTGGCCGCCGTGGGCGAGGACGACGGCGTTGGTCCCGCGGCCATAGAGGTCGGCGAAGATGACGCCGCCGTCTTCGGTGGGGAAGGAGATGGTCTTCTGCGCGTGCGCGGGAAGGGTGATCGCGAAGACCACGAGGATGGCGATCCATGCGCGCATGCGGCCACTGTATCACTGCGGTTCCGGGCACTCGCGTCATGATTCGAGGGTGGCAGAACCCGGGTCTCAAAAGCGAGAGCCGTTCGACTTGCTTCGCTCGCTCAGGCCAGGCTCCGGGGCACCCGGAGTCTATGTCTCGATCAGGATTTCGCCCTGACAGGCACTAATCGCCGGCGTTGTATTTGACGCTGCAGCCGTAGGGGCGAGTGTAGGTGACGGCCACCTGCTGTCCGGCCATCGCTTCGGTGAGCGCATCGGAGACGTAGTTCTTCGAGTGCGGAATGTCGGAGGCGTCGGTGGTGGGGTGGTCGTCGATGGCGCCGGCGTAGATGAGCTTGCCGGAGGGATCGATGACGTACATGTCGGGTGTGGTCTTCGCGTCGTACTCGTGGCCGAGAGCGCCGGTGGGATCGAGGAGCGCGGCGGTGGGCGCGGCGTGGACCTTTTGCATGTAGGCGTTCTCAGCGGAGGCGGTCATGTAACCCTGCGCGCCGGGTGAGGAGGAAAGGATGGTGATCCAGACGACGCCTTTGGCGGTCCACTCCTTCTGGAGGTTCTGCATGTTGCCGCTGGTGTAGTGCTTGCGAGTGAAAGGGCAGCCGTTGTTGGTCCACTCAAGGACAACGTATTTGCCGCGGTATTCGGAGAGCTTGTGGGTCTGGCCGTTGGAGTCGGTGCCGGTGAAGTCGGGGGCGGGGTCGCCGACGCGGACGGCCCAGGCGGAGAGCGACAGGGCGGCAATGGTGGAAAGGATGGCGACGGTTCTGGTCAGGGATGGGAGATGGCGCATGGGGACACCCTCCTGATGGATTGGAATGAGGACCACAGAGGAGGCGGAGTGGTCTGCTTCTTGCAATATTGGACGCGAAACAGTGGGCATTGTCTATTCGCGAGAGGTAAAGAATTTGGGGGTGGAAAGGGGACTTTCACATCCGCCAAAGGTGGGCAGATACGGGGGACTCGGCGCGGCTACTGGGGTTTTGATCCCGATTCGGCGACGGTGCCTTTGGGGAGTTGGGAGTCGGGTTTGGGGTAGTACCCGGTGCGGGTGCGGACGAAGAGCTTGCCGTGATGCGCGGCTTTGGCATCGACGTGGACGGTGCGGTATCCGCCGAGTTTGGCGGGTTTGCTGGAGTGGTAGCCGATGGTGTACTGGTTGCGGATATCCTTGGCAACTTCGGCGGCGATGACGTCGACGTCAGCGAGAGAGTGCGGGAAGAAGGCGAGACCGCCGGTCTCGTCGGAGAGAAGCTGGAGGGCGCGGCGGGCGCGGTGGGCTTCCTGGCCCTTGTCCTCATCGCCGAAGAGCAGGCCGATGGAATAGACGACGGGACCCTGCAGATCCTGAATACGACGGACGGTTTGCTCGAGGTCCAGCGTGGAGGCGTTGTCTTCGCCGTCAGTGATGATGAGGAGGACTTGCTTGGGGAGCCGGGCGCCGTGGGCGAGCTGATCGGCGGAGGCGACGACGGCGTCGTAGAGGGCGGTGCCGCCGCGGGATTCGATGTGGGAGAGGCCCTCGCGCAGCTTGTTGATGTCGGAGGTGAAGTCCTGATCGAGGAAGGCCTCGTCGGAAAAGTTGACGATGAAGGCTTCGTCCTGGGGATTGGAGGCGCGCACGAGGTCGAGAGCAGCGGTGTTGACGGCGGCGCGCTTGTCGCGCATGGAGCCGGAGTTATCAATGAGAATGCCGAGGGAAATGGGCACGTCAGAGTGGGAGAAGGCAACGATGTTCTGGAGGACGTTGTCTTCGTAGACGTGGAAATCGCTCTGCTGGAGGTCCTGGACGAGGTGGCCGTCGTTGTCGATAACGGTGCAGTTGAGGACGACTTCGTCGACGTTACGGGTGAGGGTGTAGACGCCGTGCTCGCGCTTCGCCTCCTGGCCGGTGGCGGGATGGGCGGGATTGACGGGGGCGTTATCGGCCGCGTCAGGGGAGACGATGGGGTCGCGGTCGACGTTGAGCGGAGGCTGGTTTTCGGGTTGCTGTGGAGAAGGAACGACGGCGGGAGCGGGCTGGGCTGGCTGGGCCGGAGCGTTTTGGGGAGCGGAGGGCGCTGGCGAGGCAGGGGATGGCTCCTGCGCGAAGAGTGTCAGGGGGCCGGCAGCGAAAAGAAAACCGCAAAAGAGGAGGAGGCGAAGGTTACTGCAAAGGCGCATAGTAGCCGGTTCGAGCATGCACGGTCAGTTGCGGCAGGCCCGGAGGCGGCTGCAGCTTAACTTTCACTTTACGCCATTTGCCGGGTGCGCCGTTATTGTCGGAAGCGCAGGTGAGGTCGTATTCGGTCCGGAGTCCGAAGGCCAGGCTGGCGCCGATGTCTGCGGCGTGGGCGGAGCCGTCGAGGAGCAACGCGCGACCTCCAGAGTTGTCGGTAAGGTCCCTGAGCAGGATCGGGCCGTTGCGTTCCTCCACGGTGGCGGCATCGGGCGAATCAACGAGCACGGCGTCGATCTGGATGTCGGTATCGCGCAGCGTGGAGCGAATCGCTTTTTCAGAGTGCTCGCTGGCGTTATCACCGCCATCCGAAATGATGAGAAATACTTTGCGCGGATATTTAGCGTCCTTCATGGTTTCGAGGCCGAGCCACACAGAGTCGAGGAAGGCAGTGCGATGGCCGGCCTGGAGTTGGCTGAGATGGGATTCGATATTCGCGGCGGAGGTGAAGCCGGCAAGCAGCTGGGGCTGTGCTGCGATTCCGATCAGGAAAAACTCGTCCTGCGGGTTGGAATCCTTCAGGAACTGGAGGGCGGCGGCTCGCTCCCATGGGAGGGATTTTTCCACGCTGGCGCTCACATCGAAGAGGATGCCGATGGAAGCCGGGACATCGTCTTTGGAGAGGCTCAGGATGGCCTGGGGGCGACTGTCCTCGAGGAGGGTGAAGTTTTGTTGCGTCAGTTTTGTAACCGGACGGCCATCGGGATCGGTGACGGTGAGAGCAAGGTGAATCGGGGTCGCGCGTGCAGCTGCGGGTCGCACTTCAGCGGTCTGAGGCGGGGGGAGAGGCGCAGCGGGAGCGTGGAGGACGAAAGCGAGTGGGAGGGCCAGCAGAACCGAAGGCCTACTGCAAAGGCGCATAGTAGCCGGTTCGAGCATGCACGGTAAGCGCTGGCAGGCCCGGAGGCGGCTGCAGCTTAACTTTCACTTTACGCCATTTGCCGTCCATCCTCGCATTGTCGGTTTTGTAGCCGAGGACGTATTCGTTGCGGAGCTCGGCGCTGATGCGGGTGGCGATGTCGCCCATCTCGGAAAGGTCGTCGACGCGGAAGAGGCGGCCGCCGGTGTCGTTGCTGATGTCGTTGAGAAGCATGGGGCCGTTGCGTTCCTCAGGGGTAGCGGCCTCAGGATCGAAGATGCCGATGGAGTAGACCTGCACGTCGGCTTCTTTGACAGCGGAGCGAACCTCATTCTCGGTGTAGCGGCTGTTGTTGTCGCCGCCGTCGGAAACGATGAGGAGGGCCTTGCGCTGGTATTTCGCCTGCTTCATTTTTTCGAGGCCGAAGTAGATGGCGTCGAGAAGGGCGGTGCGATGGCCGGCCTGAACGGTGGCGAGGCGAGCTTCGACGTCATCGGGGGATGAAGTGTAGTCGGTGATGAGCTCGGGGCGGTCGTTGAAGCCGATGACGAAGAATTCGTCCTGGGGATTGGAAGTCTTCATGAACTGGAGGACGGCGCCGCGGGCGCGCACGACTTTGTTGCTCATGCTGCCGCTGAGATCGAGGATGACGCCGATGGAGACGGGAGCATCGTCGCAGGCGAAGGTGCGGATGGCCTGGTTGTGATTGTCCTCGAGAACGGTGAAGTTCTGCTTTTCAAGGCCGGTGACGAGGCGGTCCATGGGGTCAGTGACGGTGAGGGGAACGAGGACGATGTTGGTATCGACGCGGAACTGGATGCCGGTGCGCAGAGAAGCGCCCGCAGTGAGGGGGATGGAAGGGTCTTTGGTGACGGCAACCGGGGCCGGAGTATTGACGTGGACCTGGTCGAGGGGGTCTTCGGGGTTATCCTGCGCGCAGGCGGGGATACTGAGGAGCAGGGGAGCGAGCAGGAGTGACAGCAGCGGAATGCACCGGGCAAAACGTGCCGCCCAAGGGGACCCCGGAGATGCGTTGACACCACGTTCGCGCCCAGGAATGGACGCCATGGCCGTACCTCTCGTCTGAAAATACTGGCACGATTGAGAGCGATGTGCAATAGCCAATCCCGGTTTTGGACGTTGGAATGACAAATGCGGGCTCTCTTTATTGAGCCAATGAAAAGTTGTGATGCAGAGTGTGGGCGAGGCGTAGGGGGAAGCCCGGAGGCAACGATCCGTGATGAGGGATCAGAAAACAGTGATCAGTAATTGAAAAACAGTGATCAATGATCAGGGAAGAGTGGTCAGGGATCGGAGCGGCGCAGGATAGAATCGGTGAGGACATAAAACCAAATATGGCACGCATTTATCCGTTTCGCGCGTTGCGCTATAACCCCGGCCAGGTCTCTCCTCAGGATGTCGTCACCCAACCCTATGACAAGATCACGCCGGCGATGCAGCAGGCGTATTACCAGCGAAGTCCGTATAACCTGGTGCGGATCATTCTGCGGATGCCGGAGTTGTTCGACAAAGAAGGCGACCTCTATGCGAACGCGGCGCGGGATTTTGCGGAGTGGCGGAGGACGGGGGTGCTGGCGCAGGAGCAGCAGCCGTGCGTGTTTGCCTATGCGCAGCGGTTCGCGGTGCCGGGGCAGGACGGGGTGGTGCGGGAGCGGCGGGGGTTCATCGCGCTGGGCGAGCTGTACGAGTACAGCCAGGGAGTGGTGTTCCGGCACGAGCAGACGCTGTCGAAGCCGAAGAGCGACCGGCTGAACCTGCTGCGGGCGACGCGGGCGCATTTCGGGCAGATTTTCATGCTGTATTCGGACCCGGCGCGGAGCGCGGAGGGGGTTCTGTTCGGCAGTGGGGCGGCGGGCGAGACGCTGCCGGACATCGAGGTGACGGATGAGTACGGGGTGCTGCATCGGGTGTGGAAGATTACCGACCCGGCGAAGATCAATCTGCTGGCGACGGGCCTCGAAGATAAGAAGCTGATTATTGCGGACGGGCACCACCGGTACGAAACGGCGCTCAACTATATGAAGGAGCGCGGGGCGGGGAAGGCTCCCGAATCGAGCGAGCGGAACAGCGCGGCGGTGCCGCAGCCGGCGTATCCGGAAGCGGCGGCGATGATGACGTTCGTCAATATGGATTCCGAGGGGCTGGTGATTCTGCCGACGCATCGGGTGGTGTTTGGGCTGGCGGGGTTTGAGGCGGCGCGGTTGCTGGAAGCGGCGCGGACGTATTTTGAAATTGACGAGCTGACGGAGCGGGATCCGGTGGCGGCGATGACGCGGTTGTCGGGCCTGCAGGGGAAAACGGCGTTCGCGGCGGTGACGGCGAAGGGATGGTTTCTGCTGACGGCGAAGGCGGAGGCGATTGCGACGGCGCTGCAGTCGGTTCCGGCGCGGCAGCGGCAGCTGGATATTGTGCAGATGCACAGCCTGATGCTGGAAAAACTGCTGGGAATTTCGCAGGAGGCGATCCGGGATCAGACGCATCTGCGGTATTTGCGCGATGCGGCGGAGGCGGCGGATCAGGTGGGACGGGGCGAGGCGGATGTGGCGTTCCTGATGAATCCGGTGACGATGGAGCAGCTGCGGGAGGTGGCGTTTGCGGGCGAGGTGATGCCGCAGAAGTCGACGGATTTTTATCCCAAGCTGCTGAGCGGCCTGGCGATCTATGCGCTGGATTGAGGCAACGGCCGCGCTGGGGATGGCCGCGGCGACGGCGGGGTTGGCGCAGAATCCGACACCATCGCAGGCGCCTCCGGTGGTGCAGATGCCGCAGAGCGAGGGAATGCCGGCGGTTCCCGCGCAACCGGTGATGCCGTCGCCAGTGCAGGCTCCGCCGTTCGTGGTGGTGGTGGATGCGGCGCATGGCGGGAGCGACACCGGGGCGAGGCTGGGCGGCGGAGTTCTGGAAAAAGACATAACGCTGGGGATTGCGGCGCGGCTGCGATCGACGCTGCATGCGCGGGGGATCGTGGTGGTGACGACGCGGCAAGGGGACGTGAATCTGATGCCGGTGGATCGCGCGCAGATTGCGAATCGCGCGCAGGGAGCGGCCTGTCTGACGATCCATGCGACGGCGACGGGGAGCGGGGTGCATCTGTTTACGTCGTCGCTGAGCCCGACGGGGAATTCGCGATTTTTGCCGTGGCCGACGGCGCAGTCGGCGTACGTGACACAGAGTTTGAAGCTGGAGTCGGAGATCGATTCGGCGCTGGCGCACACGCAGATTCCGGTGAGCCTGGGGCGCGCGTCAGTGGAGCCGATGGACAGCGTGACGTGTCCTGAGGTGGCGGTGGAGGTTGCGCCGCTGGTGGGCGGGCACGTGACGGAGGCGCGTCCGGTGACGGATGTGATCTATCAGAAGTCGGTGGTGGATGCGGTGGCGGCGGCGCTGGAGCAGTGGCGGAGCGACTGGAAGCAATAATGATTTCGGGAATGATCTCGCGCGCGCAGAAGTACATTTTTTTTGCCATGCTGATGGCGTGCGTGGTGATGGCGGCGTTTTTGATCCGGCTGCGGAATCGGGCGCAGGATCGGCTGCAGCAGCAGGGGACGCGCGCGCCGGCGGACATTGCGGAGACGACGGCCACCGCGCCGAAAACGGTGACGCTGTACGTCCCCAACGATCTGGATGACTCGCTGACGGCGGTGGAGCGCAGCGTTCCGATGCCGGCCGATGAGAATGCGCAGGCGCGGGTTCTGCTGGAAAGGCTGATCGAGGCGTATCGCGCGCCGGATTCGACGCACCCGATCAACGCGGCTTCCGGGGTGAATGATGTTTATTTCCTGGCAGCGCCGCAGCGGAAGGGCCGGGCAGACGATGAGGAGCAGATGGCAGTGATCGATTTGAGCGGGGCGCTGGCGGCGGCGCAGCCTTCGGGGATCGAGCCGGAGACGCTGACGTTGCTTTCGATGATGGAGACGCTGCATGCGAATCTACCGACGGTGACGCAGGTGCATTTTCTGGTGGACGGGCGGCCGCGGGACACGCTGGCCGGACATGCGGACCTGACGCGGACGTATTTGGCATCTGAGGCGGAGTCGCAGCCGAGCGGGGCGGGCGGCGGGCGATGAAGATTGGGGTATTCGACTCCGGGGTGGGCGGGCTAACGGTGCTGCGGGCGCTGCTGCGGCACATTCCGGAAGCGGACTACTTGTATTTGGGCGATACGGCGCGGCTGCCGTATGGGGCGAAGTCGAAGGCGACGGTGGCCAGGTATGCGACTTCGAGCGCGCGGCATCTAACCGAGCAAGGCGCGGAATTCCTGGTGATCGCGTGCAACACGGCGAGTGCTCTGGCGCTGGATGCGATTCGGGAGGCGGTGGAAGTTCCAGTACTGGGAGTGGTGGAAACAGGAGCGAACGCCGCGGATGCCAGCTCGAGGACGCGCGATGTGCTGGTGATGGCGACGGCGGCAACGGTGGAGAGCCACGCTTATGCGGCTGCGTGCACGGAGCGCAGGATGCGGACGATCGAAAAGGCCTGTCCGCTGCTGGTGCCGCTGGTGGAGGAAGGATGGATCGAGCATCCGGTGACGGCGGAGGTGCTGCGGATTTATCTGGCGGAGCTGATGGAGCAGGCGCGAGGAGCGGAGCTGAATCCGGACACGCTGGTGCTGGGGTGCACGCATTATCCGCTGCTGCGGGCGCAGATTGAGAAGGCGGTGCCGGGGTCGCTGCGGGTGATCGATTCAGCGGAGGTGACCGCAGAGCAGGTGGCCGGTATGCTGAAAGTCCCAAAGGATGGGCGCAGGGGGACGACACGGTTTTTCGCGACGGATTCGGTGACGAAGTTTAAGAAACTGGGGAGCCGGTTTCTGGGGCAGGAGATTGACGGGGTGGAGTTGGTGGATCTGGAGAAGGGCAGGGAGTAGGGAATAGGGAATAGGGAATAGGGGAACGAGAAGCGAGGAGCGAGAACCGGGAAGCGAGGAGCGAGAACGGAGAACGAGCTTGAGGCGTATCAGGATTGCAGGTGGGGATATTCCCCGAGGTATCCATTGCGCGGTTGGGGGGTTCCCGGTACGATACATTGTCCGGCGAATTGGTTTATTCAGAAGGAGATAAAGTCATGTCGGAAGAAAAACAGTCCAGCGGATTCAGCTGGTTTCTAGCGGGTTTGGGACTTGGCGCCCTGATTGGGGTGCTGTATGCGCCGAAGGCAGGGAAAGAAACGCGCGAGGAACTGATGAGCAGCGCGCGCGAGGGAACCGAGTTTCTCAAGCAGAAGAGCCGGGACGCCGTCGATCAGGTCGGCGATCTGGTGGATCGTGGCAAGACCCAGGTGACCGAATACGTAGGGCGCGGCAAGGAATATGTGGAGCGTGGCCGCGCGCAGTGGGATGAATTCGTGAACCAGGGCAAGCAATACGTAAACGACCAGGGCAGCCGGGTATCGGCGGCCGTGGAAGCAGGACGGCAGGCGTACCAGAGCAGCAGCAACTCGCCTTCGGACCACGCCGAATCCGCCTGACGGTGGGCAGCGCCGGCCGCGAAGCGTCAGGAGAGTTGCGATTGCGCGGAGGCCGTTAGGGCCGAGCCCAGGGAGCACGTCGATGCAGCACGACATACCGGAGTGGGTCTACATCACGTTTACGGCCGTGACGGCGGCGGGTGTGCTGATGCAGGCGCTGGTGCTGCTGGGGATGCTGTTGGCGGTGAAGGGCGCCATGCGCCGGCTGGACGAGGTTACGAAGAAGGCCGAAGAGAACGCGCTGCCTTTGCTGGCAACGAGCCGGAGCCTGATGGAGGAGGTTTCTCCCAAGCTGAAGGTTGCGGCGCAGAATGCACTGGAAGTAAGCCAGACGCTGAAGGAAGTGAGCCAGACGGTGCGAATCGAGTCGACGCACGTGGCGAGCGCGGTGGACGATCTGCTGAAGAAGGCGTCAGTGCAGGCGGATCGCGTGGATGAGATGGTGACGGGAACGCTGAACAGCGTAGCGAACGCGACCTCAGCGGTGCAGAAGGCGGTATCGGGCCCGGTGCGTCAGGTGGGCGCGGTGCTGAACGGATTGCGAGCGGGGCTGGACGTATTTCGGAACAAAGGGCGTGATGAGCACGCCTCTCCTGACGGCGATCACTTCGTGTAAGATCGCTGGGCATCAATTTAGTTCATCGGCTGCCTGGTTACTACCTGCAAGGAATCTCCGCTGGGGCGCGGGGATTTTTGTTCTGCACGGAGGCAGCGCGTGACCACGATAGAAACTCCCGCCGGGATCGTCGGCATCCAACCGCCCGTACCTCGAAGCGAGTCCCGGTTGACGATTGGGGAAATGAAAGACTGCATCGAGCGGACGCCGCGGATGGAAGCGCGCGCGCCACTGTCGACGTATCGTCTGCAACTGCACGCGGGGTTCACCTTCGCGGATGCGGAAGCGGTCCTGGCCTACCTGAAGAAGCTGGGCATCGGGGATTGCTACGCGTCGCCGATTTTTGAAGCGCGGCCGGGGAGCATGCACGGCTACGACGTGACGCGGCACGATCGCCTGAATCCGGAGCTGGGCGGCGAGGCAGGGTTCACGCGCTTCGCGTCGCGGCTGCGGAATCTGGGCATGGGACTGCTGCTGGATATCGTGCCCAACCACATGGGTGTGGGGAACGATTCGCAGTGGTGGCAGGATGTGCTGGAGAACGGGCGGGCGTCGGAATACGCGAGCTATTTCGACATTGACTGGAGCCCGCTGAATCCGGACATGAAGGACAAGCTGCTGCTGCCGATTCTGGGGTCGCAGTACGGCGACGAGCTGGAGGCGAAGCGGATTCAGGTGGTGGTGGCCGACGGGCGGCTGATGGTGCAGTATTTCGATCACCTGATTCCCATTGCGCCGCGGTCGATCCCATTGATCTTTCCGGATGAGGAACTGGATGAGCTGGGCGTCCCGCAGTCTTTCCGGGAAATTCTGCGGGACACCGCGCACATTCCTCCGCACGAGACGATGGACGCGACGCTGGTGGCGCAGCGGCGGCAGCAGCTGGCCGAACTGCGGCCGCGTTTGCAGCAGGCGCTCACGAGCGAAGAGATGCGGCCGGCGTTGCAGCGGGCGCTGGATCGAATTAACGGCGTGGAAGGCGATGCGCGGAGTTTCGATCGCCTGCACGGTCTGCTGGAGCAGCAGCCGTACCGACTCGCGTTCTGGCGCGTATCGAGCGAGGAGATCAATTACCGGCGATTTTTCGACATCAACGATCTGGCCGGGCTGCGCATGGAGAACGCGGAGGTTTTCGCGGCGACGCACGGGATGATTCGCAGGCTGCTGGCGCGCGGGGAAGTGACGGGGCTGCGGATCGACCACTGCGACGGGATGTTCAACCCGCGGCAGTATCTGATCCGGCTGCAGTTGCTGTACGTGGCCGCGCATTGCTGTGGGGAGACGGCGCAGGGGCCGACGGCGCCAAACGGGATCGAAGTGGAAGTGCGGGACGCGATGCGCGGATGCGACTGGGCCGCGGCGCAGGGACCGCTGTATGTGGTGGTGGAGAAGATTCTGGAGCCGAGGGAACTGCTGCCGCGGGAGTGGCCGGTGCGCGGGACGTCGGGATACGACTTCGTCTACCTGGGCAATCAGATTTTCATTCGCAGGGAGAACGAGGAGCGCTTCACGCGGTTTTACGAGAAGCTGACGGGCGAGGCTTCGGATCCGGAAACGCTGATTTACGAGTCGAAGCTGAACGTGATGCGCAATGCGCTGTCGAGCGAGACGTACGTGCTGACGAATCTGCTGAGCCGGCTGGCTGCGGCGAATCGCAAAGCGCGGGATTTCACGGACGATCTGCTGGAGAGCGCGATTCGCGAGACGATTGCGTGTTTTCCGGTGTATCGGACGTACATCGACGATCGCGGAGAGTACACCGAAGGGGATCAGGCGTTTATCCGGCAGGCGATTGGGCGGGCGAAGCAGAGGAATCGGGAGACTGACGAATCGGTTTTCGATTTTCTGGAGAACACGCTGCTGCTCGATGGCAAGAGCGGAGCGGAGATCGATCCGGGCGAGCTGTATTTCGCGCTGAAATTCCAACAGCTGACAGGGCCGGTGATGGCGAAGGGCGTGGAAGATACGGCGTTCTATGTGTACAACCGCTTCGTCTCCTCGAACGATGTAGGCGGATCGATCGAGGCGTTCGGAATTACGCCCGAGGAATTTCATGAGGGCAACCGGGAGCGGCTGCAGCGAGCGCCGGATGCGATGCTGGCGACTTCGAGCCACGATACGAAGCGCAGCGAGGACGTGCGCAACCGGATGAACGTGCTTTCGGAGATGACGTACGTGTGGCCCTCGTACGTGCGGCGGTGGGTGCGGCTGAACGCGCGGCACAAGCGCACGCTCGAGGATGGGCGGGTGGCGCCGAGCGCGAACGAGGAGTACTTCATCTACCAAACGCTGGCGGGCGCGTGGCCGTGGACGATGAGGAGCGAGGCGGAGCGCGAGGATTTCTTAGCGCGCATGCAGCAGTACATGACCAAGGCGCTGAGTGAAGCGAAGGTCAACCTGAGCTGGACGAATCCGAACCCGGCGTACGTGCAGGCGGTGCATGGGTTCCTGCGCAGGATTCTGATGCCGGATGAGCGTGGGCGGGAGCCGCGCTTTGTGGAGACGATGGGCGAGATTCTGCCGGCGCTGCAGCTGTTTGGAGCGGTGAACTCGCTGGCGCAGGTGGTGCTGAAGATCGCGTCGCCGGGAGTGCCGGATTTTTATCAGGGGACGGAGATGTGGGATCTGAGCCTGGTGGATCCGGATAATCGGCGGCCGGTAGATTACGAGGTGAGACGCCAGGCTCTGGAAGCGATGCAGGAGCAGGCGACGAGCCAGGGCGAGCTGGCGGTTTGCCGCGATGTGCTGGATCGGCTGGGCGATGGGCGGGTGAAGCTGTGGACCATGCATCGGGCGCTGGAGTTGCGGAACCGGATGGCGGATACGTTCCGGCGCGGGGATTATGTGCCGGTAGCGGTTACAAAAGACGAAGCCGAGCACGTGATTGCGTTTTCGCGGGGGAGCCGGGTGCTGGCGGTGGTTCCGCGGTTCGCGTATACGCTGATGGATGGGAAAACGCGACTGCCGCTGAACGGGGCGTGGGGACGCGGGGAACTGATCATGCCGGAGATGGCCGGGGCGTCGCTGGAGAATGTGTTTACGGGCGAGTTAGTGCGCGTGGAAGCGGATGGGCGGTTGGCGCTGCGGACGGTGTTTGCGGAATTTCCGGTAGCGTTGTTTGTCAGTGGTCAGTGAATAGTGGTCAGTGAACAGTGATCGGCAGCCGATCAGGATGGCGGATCGTGTTTATCGCGGTCAGTGACGGCGGTTAGTGCGGCTAGTTTTTGGGCGAGGGCGGGAGTGAGGGCGTTTTCGCGGAGTAGCCAGCTCCAGTTGCCGGTGGGGCGGGAAGGGACGTTCATGCGGGCTTCGCTGCCGAGCTCGAGAATGTCCTGGACGGGGTAAAGGGCGAGGTCGGCGACCGAGGATGCGGTGGCGCGGATCAGCGGCCAGACAGCGTCGTTGCCGGTGACGCCGAGATAATCGCGGACGGCTTCTTTTTCAACTTTGGTTGCGCCGTGCTCCCACCAGCCGCGGGTGGTGTCGTTGTCGTGGGTCCCGGTATACGCCACCGTGTTGGTGACAAATCTGTGGGGCAGGTGGATGTGCGCGCCGCGGCTGGAAAATCCGAACTGCAACACTTTCATGCCGGGAAGGTGGAATTGCTCACGTAAAGCATCCACTTCTTTGGTGATCAGGCCCAGGTCTTCGGCGATAAACGGAAGTTCGCCCAGTTCGTCGTGGAGCTTCTGGAAGAGGGCTGTGCCGGGGGCTTTGACCCACTTGCCGTTGACGGCGGTTTCGTCCTGGGCGGGGATGGCCCAGTAGGCCTCGAAGCCGCGGAAGTGGTCAAGGCGGATGACGTCGTAGAGGAACTGGGCGCGGCGGATGCGATCGACCCACCAGGCGAAACCGGATTCCTGGAGGACGTCCCATTTGTAGAGGGGATTGCCCCAGCGCTGGCCGGTTTGCGAGAAGTAGTCGGGCGGAACGCCGGCGACGCGGATGGGCAGGAGATCTTTGTCGAGCTCGAAGAGCTCCGGGTGCGTCCAGACATCGGCGCTGTCGTAGTTGACGAAAATGGCGATGTCGCCGATGAAGCGGATGTCGCGGGCAGCGCAATGGGCGCGGAGGGCGCTCCACTGCAGGTCGAAGGCGAACTGGAGGGCCTGGGCGACAGCGAGTTCTTCACCGTGTTCGAGGCGGAGACCGTCGAGGGCCGCGGGGTCGCGGTGTTTTATTTCGTTGGGCCAATCACTCCAGGAGGCGTAGTCAAATTTGCGGCGCAGGACGGAGTAGAGGGCCCAGTCATTGAGCCAGGTGGCGTTCTCGCGGCAGTAGCCTTCGAAGGCGGACCATTCTTCGGGAGAGTGATGGTGGAGGAAGTTGCGAGCGGCTTCTTCGAGAAGGGGCAGTTTGGTGGCGGCGACTGCTTCGTGGTCGATGTTGCCACTGGGGCCGGGGAGGCTGGCAAGGCGCGTGCGGTCGATCCAGTTGCGTTCGGCGAGATTTTCCAGCGAGATGAGCAACGGATTGCCGGCGAAGGCGGACAGCGACGCGTATGGGGAGTTGCCATAGCCGGTGGGGCCGAGGGGAAGAACCTGCCAGAGGCGCTGCTTCGATGCGGCGAGAAAATCGGCGAAAGCGTAGGCGGCGGGTCCGAGATCGCCGATGCCACCCAACGAAGGCAGAGAAGCAATGTGCAGCAGGAGACCCGAAGAGCGCTCAAAGGGCATGAAGAAACCTGTCAGGAATAGTTTGCAACGAAAAGGCCCGTCGTTTCGAGGATTCCAGGGACTGGAGCCACGTTGCTTTGCAGTGCAACAAACTTTTTTCCCGAGGGCCAGAAGCTGGGTTGACTGGTGGAAAAGGCGGGCGCTCTCGCACTTTCCCGGGTCTCAAAGTCGATACCCGGGGCAGCCGGATTCGTTGCGATTCTATGTGCCGTTGAGAGGGTTGGGCTGCTGCTGGAGCTTGCGGTTGACGAGCACGCGATCCGCCTTCTCGTAGGTGGAGACCAGGTTGGAGACGAAGACGGAGTACATCTGGTCGCGGCGCTGGTTGAGAAGCGTATCGCGGGTAGAGTCGAGATTTTTGGCCATGTCGTCGGCGGTGGGTTCCTGCTTGTCGACGATTTTGGCGACAACGCCGGTAGCTCCATTGTTGAGGGGATTGCTGATCTGGCCGACGGCGAGGTCGAAGAGCGCGGGCGCTGCCTGAGAGAGTGAGCCGATATCGGGGACCTGCGCGTCGCGTCCGACGAGGTCGCTGGTTTTGATGGTGGCGCCGACTTCTTTGGCGGCTTTGGCCAGGTCGTGCTCGGCGTGGGCGCGATCGGCGAGCTCATTGGTTTTGCGGGCGAGCAGGGAAGTGACCTGCTGATCGCGGAAATCGTCGAGGACATGCGCCTTGTATTCGTCGAAAGTGGGGGTGTGCGCACGCTTGATGTCGGCGACCTGGAAGACAGCGAAGCTGTTGTTGCCGGTGCCGGCCACCTGGACGATTCCCGGTTTGGTGGCGAAGGCTGCGGTGAGGAGTTTCGCGCTGTCGCCGATGCCGGGCAGAGTGGCTCCGGTGGCGACGTAATCGCTGGTGAGGACGGGGAGATGATGGGCAGCGGCTGCCTGAGCGAGTGAGGATTTCTGCGCGTCGGTGGCGAGCTGGTTGACGAAAGTCTGCTCGACCTGAGCGTCCTTTTGTTTGGTGAGCGTGTCGATGATGGAAGATTTCACTTCGTCGAGCGACTTGACGTGCGCGTCCTGCTTCTCCTCAGTCTGGATGATGTGGTAGCCGAAGCGAGAGCGGACGAGTCCGGAAATCTGGCCGGGCTGCTGAGCGAAGGCGGTCTGGTCGAATTCAGCGACGGTGGTGCCGTGCTTGATCCAGCCCAGCTCGCCACCCTGATCCTTGCTGCCGGGGTCGTCGGAATATTTCTTCGCGAGGCCGGCGAAGTCTTTGCCGTTGTCTTTATGGAGCTGGTTGAGGATGTCCTGGGCCTTGGCTTTGGCAGCGGCGTCGGCGCCGGGTCCGGCGTTGGGATCGACGGAAATGAGAATGTGCCGAACTTTGACCTGCGGATCGACGCGGTAGAGCTGCTGATTCTGGTTGTAGTACTGCTGAATCTCGGCTTCGGCGATCTGCGGCTTGCCGCCGGGCAGATTGGTATCGGTGATGCTGACGTACTGGATCTTGCGGGTCTCGGGATCGGCGTTGATGTAGCGCGATGCGTTTTGCGTGTAGAACGCGTGGAGCTCGGTGTCAGTGGGATTGATGGTTTTGCGGAGATCGTCGGCGCTGAGCACGGCGTAGTCGAACTTGATCTTCGTGCCTTCTTTCCGGAAGGAATCGCGAACCTCGGCATCGGAGACGGAGACGCCACCGGTGATGAGGTCGCGGAGGCGGTCGGAGACGATCTGCTGCTTGATCTCGCTTTCGAATTTATCGGTGGTGACGTTGAAGTTCTGGGAGATGAACTCAGCGTACTGCGCATCGCCAATGTATTTGCCGCCAGGGAAGAGGTACTGACCCCACATGCCGGAGTGGAGGAAGCGGCGGACGTCGTCGTCAGAAGCGGTGACGCCGAGGTGGTGGGCTTCTTCCAGCATGATGTGCTGCTGAATGACGACCTGGCCGGCCTGCTGCATGAGCATGGGCATGAGGCCGTCGGGAATCTGCTGGCCGCGCATCATGCGGCGGGCGGTTTGCTGCACGTCGACGATGGGGATGGTCTCCGACGCGGGAAGGAATCGGCCGAGGATGCCGCCATGGCGGATGGTGGCATAGGTGTCGGAGGCGGTGGTCGAGTCGTTGAAGATACCAGGCACGAGGAAGATGACCATGGTGACGCAGGTCGCGCCAATGATGAGGATGAAGAGGTACTTGGTGAAGTTTGTTTTCTTCTGCAGGAAACGAATCATGGGATGGTGACAGCCTTTTCTGTGGCGGCGCTCTTGCGAGCCGGGGCGCGCAGAGAGGCGGATTTCCTGTGGTGCAGGAAGTCTTCATTATAGCTGGGAGCCGGGAGCGGGGAGCCGAGACCGAAAAGGCGGTTGGCGGTGTACGGTAGATTTTCACAGAGGCAGCACGTAAAATAGTGCTGCACGCGAAGAGGTGCTGAAATGAAGACAAACGTCACGCTGAAGATTGAAGCCGATCTGCTGCGGGAAGCGCGCATTTTGGCTGCGGAAGAAGGCAGCTCCATCAGTGCACTGCTGGCGGGGCGCCTGGAACAGGCCGTGCGCGAGCGGAGAGGGTATCAGCAGGCGCGGAAGCGGGCGATGGCCCGGATGCGGCGAGGCTTCGATCTCGGGTTCAAAGCTCCTGTTTCCAGGGACGAGCTCCATGAACGATAAGGCCTTTGTCGATACGAACATTCTGGTGTACGCCCACGACCGGACGGCCGGGGCGAGGTGCCACCGGGCTCAAGCGCTGTTGGAGCGCCTGTGGGACTCGGGTGAAGGTGTTCTGAGCACGCAGGTTCTGCAGGAACTTTGCATCAACCTTCGACACAAAATCAGCCGGCCTTTGCCCGTGGATGAGGTTCGCCAGCTGATCCGCGATTATTCGACGTGGGAAGTTGTGGTCAACACGGCCGAGTCGGTTGTTCAGGCGCTGGAAATCGAGGTTCGTTACAAGACTTCCTTCTGGGACGCGCTGATTCTGCAGGCGGCTGAATCAGCGGGCGCGTCTGTTCTTTATTCCGAAGACATGGCGCGGGGACAGAAGTACGGGGCGGTGCGCGTGGTGAATCCGCTGGTGGCGGCATTCAGAGTGCCGTACTAGTCGCCGGGGAGGTGGTCGCGGTACTGATCCCAGTGGTCGACGAGGGTGTGGACGATGGGGCTGCCGACGCGGTATGCGGATTCAAGCGCGGGGATGCCGCCGATGTACGGTGCGGTGATGGATTCGGCGGCGGAGTGGCCGGGGGCCTGCGTGGAGTAATTGGAGGCGGTGCGGAGGGCGAGGAAGCGGCGAAAGTCGGCGCGATGCATGTGGTCGAGGCGGGTGAGGGCTTCGGCGATGCCGGAGTCTTCCATGGCGGTCATGACGAAGCGGCCCTGATTGTGGGTGTGGATGCGGACCCAGTCTTCGGCCCAGTGGTTGAGGATGATGCCGTGCCAGTAGGAGTCGGAGGCGAGGATGTCGCCCTCAAGAACGAAGGGCGGGCGCTGCGCGTTGGGGAAGCCGGTGTAGGTGGCGCGGAAGGCGGCGACTTCGGGCCTGGCGATGGCTGGAATTTGGAGGGAGATGTTTTTGGTCAGGGCGAAGGCCCAGTCGGCAAGCGCGGCGTTGAGAGCGTAGGCGCGGGGCTCGGTGCCCCAGGTGCGAGCGGGGTCAGGCGGTTCGCCGGCGCGGAGGGAGCCGATGGCGAAGACGCCGTAGGGCCAGTCAGAGGGCGCTTCGCGGGGATCCATTTCCTGGCGGATGTCGGTGACGATCCATTTGGCCCAGGCTGCGGAGCCAACGGACGCGACGTTGGGATCGACGCCAGCGATGCCGGCGAGGAGCCAGTAGGCGTGGGTGAGGTCGAAGCGGGGATCGAGGCCGAGAGCCATGATGGAGCTGGCAGCGGGGCCGATGGTCATGCCGGTGACGATGCCGAGGATGGAACCGTCGGCGTTGGTGCGGAGGTCATGGACGCCGCCGGGAAAGGGAAGGACGCGGTCGAGGTGCTCGCGCTCGACCCAGTATTGAAACTCGCCAGGCTTATCGCCGGTGTCGGCGCCGACTTCAAAGGTGGTGACGATGACGACTTTGACGGGGATGGGTTGGGGCGGTTGGGGCTGGGCGAGAGCCGACATCCCACATCTGGCAAAACCGGCCAGGTGTGGGGCACCCAGCAGATGGGGGGCACCCAGGGCGTGGGCGATGGAGAGACACGTCAGGGACACGAAGAGCGAGGCTGTTCGCATGCTGCTATGTGATCCGGTGGAAGGGGTGACGGCGTACTGAGAACAGGGTACAGGGTGGAGGGTGCAGGGTACAGGGTTCAGGAGGACGACGCATGGATTCTTCAAGGTTCGGAAAAAACAAACGCAAGGTCCTTCGCTGCGCTCAGGATGACAGCGATTGGTCACCGGAAAGCGATTGTCACCGGAAGTGGTGCTGGTGCGTCGAATGAATAGAGGGGTAAATTAAGGACTCATGTTGATTCGGACAAAGAGCGAGGTTCCCTCGTCGGAGATTACGCCGAAGCAGACGTATATGAACCGGCGCGCGTTTATGGCGGGCGCGGCGGCAGCTGGCGTTGCGGCGGTTGCGGGTGAGCGGATGGCGCGCGTGATTCGGCCGACGGACGTGGAGGCGGCGGAGAAGCTGACGCTGGTGAAGAGTCCGCTGTCGACGACGGGCGTAACGCCGACGTCGTTCGAGGACATCACGCATTACAACAATTTTTATGAGTTCGGCGTGAACAAGGGCGATCCGGCGGCGAATGCCTGGCGATTGAAGACGCGGCCCTGGACGGTGGAGGTGGAAGGTCTGGTCAAGCAGAAGAAGACCTTCGACATCGACGCGCTGCTTAAACTCAAGCCGCTCGAGGAGCGGGTGTACCGCCACCGGTGCGTGGAGGCGTGGAGCATGGTGATTCCGTGGGCGGGATATTCGCTGTCGGAGTTCATCAACGCGTGCGAACCGCTGCCTTCGGCGAAGTATGTGCAGTTTCTTTCGCTGGCCGACCGGAAAGACGAGCTGCTGCCGTTTGAGGCGGGGATCTCGTGGCCGTATTCGGAGGGGCTGCGCATGGATGAAGCGATGCATCCGCTGACCCTGCTGACCTTTGGCTTGTACGGCGAGGTGTTGCCGAATCAGGATGGAGCGCCGGTACGGGTGGTGGTGCCGTGGAAGTACGGGTTCAAGTCAGCGAAGTCGATTGTGAAGGTGAAGTTCGTGAAGAGCCAGCCGTCGACCACGTGGAATGACATGTCACCGCAGGAGTACGGGTTCTACTCGAATGTGAATCCGAATGTGGATCATCCACGCTGGAGCCAGAAGCGGGAGCGGGTGATTGGAGCGCCGATCTTCCGGCAACTGCAACCGACGCTGATGTTCAACGGGTACGTGGATCAGGTGGCGAGTCTGTATACGGGGATGGATTTGAAGAGGAACTTTTAGAGACAGCCGGGAGCTGGGAGCCGGGAGCCAGCGAGAGGCGAGCGGAAATCGAGCGAACTGCGAGGGAAAGACGAGCGGGAAGCGTTTAGCGAAGGGCGTTTAGCGAAACACGTTTAGCTGAAGAACTTTTAGCGAAGAGCGCTTAGCGAAGAACCTTGGCCTAAGACCATTCATGAAGACCTGCAGGTTCCCTGACAGATGAGCAAGCGGTGGATTGTGGCGCTGAAGGTGCTGGCGCACGCGGCGTGTCTTGGGCCGGTGGTGTGGCTGCTTTGGCGTTTGTATCTGTCGGTGACGACGGATCCTGGCGCGCTGGGGCCCGATCCAACGCATACCGTGACTTTTTTTACGGGGCGAGGAACGCTGCGCCTGCTGGTGATCACTCTGGCGGTGACGCCGGTGCGGCGGCTGATTCCAAGACTGAGTTGGCTGGTGCGGTTTCGGCGGATGCTGGGACTGTACGCGTTCTTCTATGCCTGCCTGCACCTGATGACGTATGTGTGGCTGTACGCAGGGTTCAGCTGGTCTGCGATGGTGGACGACATCAGCCAGCGCCGGTTCATCACAGCAGGGCTGGCGGCGTGGCTGATGCTGCTGCCGCTTGCCGCTACGTCGACTACGTGGTCAATTCGCAAACTGGGCGGGAAGAACTGGAACCGGCTGCACTGGCTGACGTACGCGGCGGCGATCAGCGGCGTGGTGCATTACTGGTGGGGGGTGAAGTCAGGAGTGAAGACTCCGCTGGCGATCACGGTGGTGCTGGGGGTGCTGCTGGCGGCGCGGCCGATCTTGAAGTACAGCGCACAGAGCTCAGAGCGCAGAGCTCAGAGCAAGGCCACGGCGTGAATCGACGTCCATCGGGGCTGGCATAATTCGCCTGCTGGCGAGTCAAGGAAAAAGCGGGCGCTCGCGCGCTTTCCCGGGTCTCAAAATCGAGACCCGGGGCACCCGGATTTGTTACGAAATCGAAAGACGGAGTACCTGGATTCGTATGGGGTCAGGCGCTGCCCAGGGGTTTGGTCATTTTGATGAAGTGGCAGGGCTGGGTGACGCGGGGGACCATTTCGGGGCGGATGGGCGCGGTGCCGTCTTCGACGTAGCCGAGCTTGCGGTAGAAAGGTGGCAGCTCGGTACGGAGGTTCACGACCGTGATGTCCATGTGGTGGGAACCCATCTCGCGAGCGAACTCTTCCGCGGCGGCCATCAGACGGCGGCCGAGACCGGATTTCTGGAGGGATGGATCGACGGAGAGCAGGCCGAGGTAACTGCGCTCGCCGCGGAGCTCGACGTAGACGACGCCGGCGAGTGCGCCGCTGTCTTCGGCAAGCAGGAAGCGGCCCTTCTGGAAAAAGACGCGGGCTTCTTCGGGGATGAGGCGATCGCGCACGATGAAGAAAGCCTCCACTTTGAAGGCCCGGTTGATGAGGGCTGTGAGGGCGGGGAGGTCGGATTCCTCGGCGAAGCGAATGTTCATCGTACCTCTGCTTTTGAAAGGGATCGGGCCATGCGGATGAAGTGGCAGGGCCGATTAATGCGGCTGGCCCACTCTGCGGGCATCGGCTCCTCACCCACTTCGACGTAGCCGAGTTTGCGGTAGTACGGCGGCAGATCGGTGCGCAGGTTCACCACAGTCAGCTCCATGCGGAGCGCGCCCTGGTCGCGCGCGAAATCTTCAGCGGCAGTGGTGAGCTGGCGGCCGAGGCCCGTCTTTTGCCGAGAAGGATCGACGGAGAGCAGGCCGAGATAGGCACTGTCGCCCTGCAGTTCGATGAGGACGCACCCGGCCAGGCCGGCATCATCTTCGGCGAGGAGGAAGCGGCCTTTGTGGAAATAGTCGAGGGTATGGTGCGCGTCGAGGCGCGGCTCCAGCTTGAAGGATCGCTCGACCTCGAAGGCAGTGTTGATGAGGGCCATGAGGGCAGGGAGATCGGATTCTTCGGCGAAGCGGAAGTTCATAAGAGCAGGGAACAGGGAATAGTGGCAAAGGCCGAAAAGCCAGGAGCAGGCAATGGGCAACAGACCATAGTAAAAGCAAAGGTAAAGGGCCGGAAGCTTATGGCTGCCGGCCCCGGGAAAACAGTTGCGCTCTGCGATTATCGCGAGCCGGGACCTTTGGTGAGGGCGGCTTCTTTCTGGGCCAGGACCTGCTGCACCTTTTGCTCGAGCTGGGCAGCCTGGGGCATCAGGCCGAGGGCCTGCTGCACTTCCGGATCCCAATCGGCTCTGGTTTTGAGCTCGGAGGTGAGGCCGAACTGGGTGGCGAAGATCGAGGCCTTGACGTTCATCTTGACCCAGTCGAGATTGGCATCGAGTTCCTGCGGGGTGTAGTCGTAATTCTGCGCGGCGAGGTACTGCTTGAAATCGCTGAGCACAGAATCGTCGACCTGAAAATCTTTGTTGACGGTGCGATGGCCGAGATATTCCTCGGTGAAGCCGAGGAAAGCGTCGCGCTCGAGGAGCAGATCCTGGAAGGGGGTGGACTTGGGCGCCTCGATTTTGACATCGGGGGTGATGCCCCCACCGCCGTAGACGGTGCGGCCGGAGTCAGTCAGTTTGACTTCCCGGTCCTTGTCGTCCTGGGGCTGCTGATCGTGGTTGTAGTAGTAGTCGTAGAGCGAAACGCCGTTGTAGTTGCGCTGGATAAGGCGGCCGCTGGGCGTGAAGTAGTGATAGGTGGTGAGGGCGAGGCCGGTGTTGTCAGACAACGTATAGACGGTCTGCACGAGACCCTTGCCGAAGGTGGTTTCGCCGGCGATGAGAGCGCGGTCGTGATCCTGCAACGCGCCGGAGACGATTTCAGCAGCGGAGGCAGTGCCGCGATTGACGAGGACGACGATGGGGAAATTGTCGCCTTCGTTGCCGTGGGTGGCACGGTAGACCTGTTCGGGGAAGGCGCGGCCGCGCTGGGAGACGATGATCTGTCCGCGCTTGAGCAGGCGATCGCAGACGCTGACGGCTTCAACGAGCACGCCACCGGGATTGCCGCGAAGATCGAGAACGAGGCCTTTGAGGCCGGGGCCGAAGGATTCGATAGCGTCGTCAAACTCGCGGCCCGTGGTTTCCTGGAACTGGCGAATGTGCAGGTAGCCGATGCCGGGACGAATCTCGTAACTGAGGTCGATGCTGTTGTTGGGAATCTCGTCGCGCACGAGGTCGAAGTTGAGCGGAGACGAGGCGCCGACGCGGGTCATAGTGACATTGACTTTGGTGCCGCGCGGGCCTTTGAGGCGGTTGGCGACATCGTCGGAGGTCATGCCGGTGGCGGACTGGCCATCGATGCTGGTGATGACGTCGCCGGGATGGATGCCGGCGCGAAAGGCCGGGGAATTCTCGATGGGATTGACGACGACGACTTTGCCATTCTGCTGCACGATGAGCATGCCGACACCGTAATACTTGCCGTGCTGGTCTTCCTTCATCCTGGCGTAGGCTTTGGGGTCGTAGAAGCTGGAGTGGGGATCGAGGGTGTGGAGCATCTCCGGGATAGCGCCGTCGTAGATGGCTTTGTCGGGCATATCGCCGGTGAGGGGCTCAGCGTAGTTCTTCGCGACGATGTCATAGACCGCGCTGAAGGACTTGAGGCCATCGCGGAAGGTGGACTCGTCCTGGGCGGACTGCGCGCCGACCTGCTGGCTGAGCACCATACCGCCCAACGCGCAGACGGCAAAGAAGATGATGAGGGAGAAGAAGGTGCGACGGGTGCGGATGGACATACTGATTGGGGGTCCTCGCGCGCTTTTATCCGGCGTGGGGGCCAGGAAAAAGCGACTTTACAGGAAGTATAGCAGTTAAGGCCGATGCGAAAGGCGAGCGAAAAGCGCTTAGCGAAAGACAAGCGAAAGCGAGCGAGAATCGAGCGAAGTAACGGCTGGCCGAGGCACCTGCGGGGCGAAAGCGAGAAAAGGGCGGGCAGAGCCGAGTGGCCAAGCGGGCGGAGGCATTGGCGGGGCCCGGATGCGGGTCCGGAGCGGGAAAGTGCGAGGCGAAGCGGGGCTGGATATGGTAGCGTGATGCCAAATTCGTCCCCGGTACGCAAGGTTTTGAGGGTCTGGAAAAGAGGATTCCGGATGTCGATTGGCTGGCAGGCAGGCGCAGTTTTGCTGCTGTCGATGGCGGGCTTCGCCCCAGCGCAGCAGAGTGGGAGCGCACCGAGCGCCGGCCAGAGCGCGGCTCCCGGCGGCGGGCAGCGGGGCGTGCAGCCGATGAACGACGAGGCGACGCCGCCGGTGAAAAACGGCCATCAGTATGTGGTGGCCATCGGCATCGATCGCTACGACAACTGGCCGGTCCTGAGCACGGCGGTCAGCGACGCGACGGGTTTCGCAAAGCTCCTCACCAGCAAGTTCGGATTTGAGTACGCTGTTGAGCCGCTGACGGAGAAGAACGCGACGCGCGAGGCGATTATTTCGCTGATCGACGACGATCTGCGGAACCGGCTCCAGCCCGAAGACTCGCTGATCATTTTCTTTGCCGGGCACGGGACGACGCGCAACGACAAGATCGGCGACGTGACCCGATCGGTGGGATTCATTGTGCCGGTGGACGCGCATCGCGACGCGGACAACCGCTGGAGCGATTATCTGAACGTCGAAGAGCTGCTGCGGACGATCAGCACGCTGCCGGCCGGGCACATTCTGGTGATTCTCGATAGCTGCCACAGCGGCATGGCCCTGGGGAGCAAGTTCTCGACGGCGCGCGACGACACCCGGTTTCAGCAGGACATGCTGAGGAAGGTGAGCCGCAAGGTCATCTCCAGCGCGCAGGGGGATCAGCAGGCGGCCGACCAGGGTCCGTTACCGGATCATTCGCTGTTTACCGGGCTGATGATTCAGGGACTGACGACGGGGAAGGCCGATGCCTATGGCAAAGGGTTGGTGACGTCGAGCCAGTTAGGGGCCTATGCGCAGCACGAAGTGGGGGTTGCCGAGGGATCGAAGCAAACGCCGCTGTTCGGGTCGTTCGATCTGGATGAGGGAGGGGAGCTGATCATCCACCTGGGCGCGGGGCCGAGCACCGCGGCGGAGGGCGCGAACCCGGCCACCACGCTGACGAAGTACGAGACCAGCGAGGTTGCACGGATGCGCGAGGAGGGGAGCGATAAAGCCCACCCCTACTGGAGCGCCGACGATTCCTTGAAGAATTTCCCAGCGGCCCGGAGTGCGGCTCTGAAATTGTGCGATGGCGGAGACGGCTGGGGATGCGCGCAGGCGGCCATCAGCTTTGCCGGTGGGCTGGGCGGCGGGACCGACTATCCGCGGGCGGTGAACCTGGCGCAGCAGGCGTGCAATGCGCACGTTGCCGATGCATGCGTTGTGCTGGCGGCCCTGTACTCATCCGGGGAAACGATCGAGCCGGATCTGGAGAGCGCGGCGCGGTTATTTCAGCAGACGTGCAGCCAGGGAAATCTCCATGGTTGTTTTGGGCTGGGCAACATGTACCTGCAGGGCCGCGGCGTGACCCAGAATAACGAGCAGGCAAAGAGACTCTTCACCCGAGCCTGCGACGGTGGAGAGTTTAAAGGCTGCAATGGGCTCGGGGTGCTCTATGCGTACGGCGTTGGGGTGTCACGCGACTACGGTCAGGCGCTGACCCAGTGGCAGAAAGCCTGCGAGGGCGGCCTGATGAAGAGCTGCGAAAACGAGGGTGACCTTTATCTGAATGGATCGGGTGTGACGAAGGATCCGGCGAAGACGGCCAGCTTATTCCAGAGAGCCTGTGACGGCGGCGAACTGGAAGCCTGCAGCAGACTGGGCTACATGTACCAGGCCGGACTGGGTGTGGCGAAGGACGGAGCGCAGGCGGTGAAGCTGAACCAGACGGCGTGCGAGGGCGGGGAAACGCTGGGCTGCCGGAATCTGGGGAACATCTACGAGTTCGGCAGTGGGGTGGCAAAGGATGTAGCTCAGGCCGCGGTGTATTTCCGGAAATCCTGCGACAGCAGCGGGGGGAAGTTCGGCTGCAACAACCTGGGAACGATGTACGAGCGGGGGCTGGGCGTGAACCGGGACCCGAAGGAGGCGGCGCGTCTCTACAACCGGGCGTGCGAAGCGGGACAGATGATCGCGTGCCGCAACGTCGCGTTTCTCTACGGGCAGGGAAGCGGGGTGGGAAAGGACGAGGGAGAAGCAGCGCGCATGTTCCGCAAGGCCTGTGACGGCGGCGACCTGATTGGTTGTATGCAGCTCGGGTCGATGATGGCCGGCGGCGTGGGCATTCCGAAGAACGCAACCGTGGCGGTCGGGTTGTTTCGAAAGGCCTGCGATGGGGGCACGATGGAGAGCTGTCTGGACCTGGCTTTCATGACACAGAACGGCGATGGAGTGGCGAAGGATCCAGCCGCGGCCATTGCTCTGTACGGGAAGGTTTGCGACAGCGGCATGATGCGGGGCTGTACCCAGCTCGGCTATGTGTATTCCACGGGAGCCGGGGCAACGAAAGACGACGCGCAGGCGAACAGTTTTTATAAAAAGGCCTGCGACGGGGGAGACATGACGGGCTGCACGCAGCTGGCTTTCGCATATTTCGAAGGCCTGGGCGTGGCGAAGGACATCAACCGTGCCATCGAGCTGGACCGGAAGGCGTGCGACAACCAGGGAGTCCAGGGGTGTACGACGCTGGCGTTCATCTATTCCACCGGCGCCGGCGTGCCGAAGGACAGCGCGGAAGCGGCGAAGTACAGCCGCAAGGGATGCGACGGCGGAAACCTGTCGGCATGCACCAACCTGGCAGTCTCGTACTACACCGGCCGGGGCGCGCCAAAGGATGTGTCGCAGGCGGTGGCGCTGGACACGCGTGCGTGCGTGGCTGGGGAGACATGGGCGTGCATGAGCCTGGCGGCGACGGAATTCATGGTGCAGCAGGGACTGGGCGATGAGAAGGATGACGCGCAACTGGCCGCGGCGAGCCGGAAGAGCTGCGACAGCGGGCAGATGACGGGGTGCGTGACGGTAGCGCTCCTGCTGCACAACGGACTGGGAATCGCGCAGGATGACAAAGCGGCGCTGGCGCTGTTTCAGAAAGCGTGCGACAGCGGCGCAACCCTCGGCTGCATGTACCTGGGCGCCGCGTATTCGTATGGAACCGGTGTGGCGAAGGATGACGCGCAGGCGGCCAGCTTTTATCGGAAGGCTTGCGATGGCGGCAATGCGGCGAGCTGTACCGCGCTGGGATTTGCGTATCAAAACGGCTGGGGTGTGACGAGGGATGCGGTGCAGGCCTTCGCCTTGTATCGCAAAGCCTGCGACGGTGGCCAGCTGGCGGGCTGCTACATCGTGGCGGTCTCCTACCGAAGCGGTGAGGGCGTGCCGCGGGATCCGGATGAGGCGGTTGCCTTCTTCCGCAAGGCGTGTGACGGGGGCGATCCGGCGGCCTGCGAGGATCTGAAGGCGGAGCAGTGAGAGAGCAGCGAGAAGCGCTTAGCGAGAGACTTTTAGCGAAGAGCGCGAGTGAGGCGAGCGGAAGGCGAGTGAAAGGACGACTAGCAAAGAACGTTTAGCAAAATACGTTTAGCAAAAGACGTTTAGCGAGAAGCTACGAACTCGCGATGCGTTCAAGTTGGGCGATGTGATTGAGGTCGTGTCCGCCCATGGTTTCGACGATGGTGGCGAAGGTCATAGTGCCGCGCTCGGGGTGCGTGACCGGCTTATTCGCGTGTTCGGGCAGGGCAGCCTCGATGAGCATCAGATTCCAGCGGCGGAGGATGGCGAAGGTGGCCAGAGCCTCGTTGGCGTCGAGTCCGCGATAGACGGGCGCCCACTTATCCTGATCGAAGGGCTGGACCAAGTGGTGTTCCTCGGCGAGGGTTTGGCGGAGACGAAAAGCGAAGACGGTTTCGCAGTCGGCGAGGTGGCAGAGGATGTCGCGCGGGCTCCACTTGCCGGGCGCGGGCGCGGTGGTGATTTTGGCGGGACCGATGGCCTGGGCGAGGGCTTTCAGGCGCGCCGGCGTGTTGGGGAGAACGGCGAGGGGGTCCTGCCCCTGGAGGAATTTGGCGTAAGGATTGGCGGTTGCGGCGACGGTGGACATGGGGCGCTCCTGCCTCAAAGTATCAAATTTCAAGAAGGTCCCCTGTTGATTTCGGATCAATGACCACTTTGGTTCTGACGACAGGTTCATTGATGAGGGAACGGGTCGGTCTGTCGTACTCTTTCCGCGCTGAAAGGAGATATCGATGGACAACAATCCCATTAAGCCCAGAAACCCTGGGTATGTTCATTCGGTGTGTGACTCGCCAACGCATTCCTGCGGTAGATGTGCCAGGCAACATTTCATGGGCGACTATGCAATCTCATTGAGTCCGTGCTGCTCCGTCGTCTGTTATCCGATTGAGGGCGGACCCATGTGGGCGTTGCCTTGGGATGAAAAAAGATGTTCGAATCGCCCGGGGTAACGGGCGCTTTATTCGTTCTCTGCAAATGAATGAGCGAGAGCCTGGTACCTTAGCTCGAGGCGATCGATAACCTTTTCGACCTGGAGGCCCGGGCCGGCCTCCGCGAGCGCTTGCTGCCAAATCTGGCGAAGTTCGTCGATGCCTCGCCTGCTGGGCCTGCAGAGCCTCGCAACAGCATCTCGGTCTGGGGATCCATTCTCTCCCTTTCTGTAGAGAACTACTCCTTCTTCGGCAATATCGTGATGCACGCTGTTGATCGAGCGGCGGAATCGCTCGTGTCGCGCTTCGTCGGCAACAATCAGGTCGACGGACATCCGAAGGCCTGAAACAGCCCGCCACAGTGAAATAGTCGGCTTGGGAGAATCCCCGCCGAGGATGACCGCGAGGTCCAGGTCGCTGTCTTCCCGGGCGGTGCCTTTGGCGCGCGACCCGAAAGCGACAATCTTCACGGGGTCCGCCGCCGCGATGAGGCGCTGGAGGGCGGTCCACACCTTCTCCTCGGTTACAGCCCAGGAAATGTCTCCGGTATGTGGTGTGGCAGCGGTCATGGTGGTTTCCGGGCCAGTATTCCATAAGGACGCGCCCATTTGAAAGGAGCGGCGAGACAAGATAAGATAACTACAGACGAGTTTGTCCGGCAGCGCGGAGTGCGGGCCGGGGAGATGAGTGGGCGCGAGCCCACTTTTTATTTGGTCTATTTTCAGGGGAAAAAGCAGGTCCCTCCGCTGCGCGCTCGCGATCGCTCGCGCTGCGGTCGGGATGACAAATATGTATGGCGTTCGATGCGGAACAGATTCGCGCCACCGGGCAGCGTGTGGCGGCCTCGCACGGGCTCGACGTGGTGGAGATCGAGTTTCTCGGAGGGGCAAAGCATCGGATCCTGCGCGTGTTTATCGAGAAAAACGCGGAGGAGCGGAAGAAGCTGGCCGAACAGGCGGCGGATGAGAGAAGTCTGGAGGCGGCCGCGGCCGCCGGGGCGGGTGTGGATCAGCTGGCGGGCGTGACGCATGAGGATTGCGCCGCGTTCAGCCGGGATTTCGGGACGGTTCTGGATGTGGAGGATTTGATTCCGGGCGGCGAATACACCCTGGAGGTTTCCTCGCCGGGGCTGGACCGGAAGCTGAAGGGCGAGGAAGATTTTCGGCGGTTTGCGGGGCTGCTGGCGAAGGTGCAGACGTTTGAGCCGGTATCGGGCAACCGGCACTGGCAGGGAAGGATCCTTGGGGTAGAAGAGGGATCGGTCAAGCTGGAGCTGGAATCAAAGAAGCAGAAGAAGGGTACAGGGTCGAGGGTGCAGGGTGCGGGGAGCGCGGCGGAAGTGGAGATTGCGCTAAGCAATATTGAAAAGGCGAATCTGGTGCCGGAGATCTAAGAGCAGGGAACAGGGTACAGGGAACAGGAAAAACAAGACCAGGAACATAAGACAGAGTTCAAGGACAGAGAGAAGCAGATGGCGAGTGTGCTTTACGAGAGCATCGAGGCGTTGAGCCGGGATAAGGGCATCGATCCGCAGATTGTGATTACGGCGGTCGAGGATGCGATCGCGCTGGCGACGCGGAAGTATTACAAGACGCAGGAAAACATGCGCGCGGAGCTGGACAAGGAGTCCGGCGAGATCCGGGCGTACGTCTTCAAGACGGTCGTGGAGACGCCGGAGCTGATCGAAGACCCGGTGAACCAGATTGCGCTGGAAGAGGCACGGGGCCTGGCGCCGGAAGTAGAAGTGGGCGGCGAGATTCGCTACTACAAGGCGACCGACGTGCTGGGGCGGATTGCCGCGCAGATGGCCAAGCAGGTGATCTTCCAGAAGGTGCGCGAAGCGGAGCGGGACACAGTCTTCAACGAATACGCGCATCGCGTGGGCGAGGTGCTGAACGCCACGGTGAAACGCGTGGAACTGCAGGACGTGATCTTCGACCTCGGGAAGGCCGAAGCGCGGATGCCGCGGCGCGAGCAGTCGCGGCTGGAGCAGTTCGCCGTAGGTGAGCGGGTGCGCGTGGTGCTGCAGCGCGTGGATCGTGCATCGCGAGGGCCGCAGGTGGTGGTATCGCGGGCCGCGCCGGAACTGGTGCAGAGCCTGTTCCAGAGCGAAGTGCCGGAGATTTACGACGGGACCGTGATGATCCGCGCGATTGCGCGTGAAGCCGGCGAGCGGACCAAGATTGCGGTGATGTCGCGGGACAAGGATGTGGATCCGGTGGGCGCGTGCGTCGGCATGAAAGGCATGCGCGTGCAGTCGATCATCCGCGAGCTGCGCGGCGAGAAGATCGACATCATCGAATTCAGCGAGGAGATCACGACGTTTGCGGAGAAAGCTCTGCAGCCGGCGAAGGTGAGCCGGGTGAGCATCGCCGATTTGGAAGACAAGCAGCTGGAAGTGATTGTCGATGACACGCAGTTATCGCTGGCCATCGGCAAGAAGGGCCAGAACGTGCGGCTGGCGGCGAAGCTGCTGGGCTGGAAGATCGACATCAAGAGCGAGGAAGAGAAGCGCCAGGAAGTCGAACAGCAGATGCAGGCCATGGCCGGAGCGACGGCAACGCCGATCGAGCAGGTGGGCGAGCTGGGCGATTCGATCCTCCAGAAGCTGGTGGCGGCCGGAATTACGACGGTGGAAGCGCTGGCGGATATGACGCCGGAGCAACTGGAAGAAATCCCGGGCATCGGCGAGAAGACGCTGGAGAAGATCAGCGTGGCAGTGCGGCATTACTTCGGCCAATACGAGGAGGGCGAAGAGCGTCCCCCGGAGCTGGTAGCTGCTGCGGAAGCCACGACTGAAGCCGCCGAACCGGCGGAAGGAGCGGAGAACACTGCGGGAATAGCGGAAACTGCCGAAGCCGCGGAGGAGAAATCCGAAGAGGCAACGCGAGCGGCGGAAGAGGCGTCGCTGGACGAGGAAATCGACGCGCTCGAGCAGGATTTGACGCAGAGCGAGGACGAGCCCGAGCCGGATGACAGCGAGAGTACCGGAGTCATTCGCGACGACGTGGCCGAAGAGCGCCTGGCGGAGCTGACCGAGGTCGGGCCCGATCTGGACGAAGAGGGAGCCGAAGCGGTGGCTCCGGGCAACGAGGACACCAGCGAAACGCTGGTAGAGCACGAGACGCATCCTGAACCCGGCGAAGACGATGCGGTTGTCGGAGGTAACGTCGAGCAGGTGCGGGACGAAGAGGAAGAGAAGTAGACGCAGAACGCCGGTGTGCTGCTTTGATTCGCAGCTGGGGCGGATTTTGTCGGTCCGTCACGGGGAATTGAGCCGCGCAGCCGGCGTTTTCAGAGATAATGATAGAGATAGCAGACCCACAAGTCAGGAGTTGTCTTTATGAAGGGCTTTATGAAGGACTAAAGACCGGTGGGAAGTCGAAACAATACGGGGACGGATGAGCACAGTTCGAATCAATGAATTAGCGCGTGAGCTGGAAGTCAAAAGCAAGGAAATTCTGGACGCTCTCACGGCGGTTGGAGTTACCGAGAAGAAGACGCATTCGAGCTCGATCGAGACGGATGAAGCCGAGCGTGTGCGCACACACATCCTGAAGGCGCGGGGTGGGAGCGGCAGCGCGGCCGCGGCGCGGCATGAGGCCGAAAACAAGCCGAAGATCGACTGGTCGAAGGTCCACAGCGTCGGCGACGTGGCCCGAGCGATTCTCGAGAAGAAGCAGCAGGAGGCGCATCCTGCGCCCCCACGAGCGGCGACGCCCGCAGCAGCGCCCGTCAAGGCCGCGCCGCAACCGACCGCGACCATGAGTGCAGCCGCGGCGAAACCCGTGGCCAGCGCAGTTCCGGCAACGGTTCCGCCCGCGGCGCCACCGGCGAGCGAAGCTAAGCCTGCTCCGAGGAAGATTGTTCCGCAGGTGCGGCAGGCTCCCAATATTGTGATCGCTCCGCCACGGCCCACTCCGCCGCAGACGCCGGCGATCGCCTCGAAGGCCCCGTCGGGTCCGGTGGTGGTCAAGCCGCCAATTGCAGCGGCGGCGGGTCCGGGAACAAGTGCGGTGACGGAAGCGAAGCCGACTGTGCCCACTGGTGCGGTTGTCGCCGCGCGGCCGGCGGCGGCCCAGGCCGCTTCGAGTCCAACGCCAGCGGCGGTGCCAGGGCCGGTGATTGCGGCAGCGGCACAAGGAACTGGATCCGTCGAAGCGGGAGCGCGAACGGCTGCGCCAACCGCAGAGGCTGAAAGTCCAGCCCCACCACGGGTGGAGACGCCTGCGCCGCGTCGCGTGATTATGCCGCAGACGGGACCGCGTCCGGTTTACAGCGCACCCCCTCCGAGCGCAGCAGCAGCGTCAGGGCAAAACGCGGGCGGCGGCATTCAGCGCGGAAGGCCAATTTTCGACCGCAGGCCGACGGGAGGGCCGGGAGGTCCAGGCGGACCGCGGCCGCCGATGGGCGCCGGACAGCAACAGCAACTCAGCGGAAGACGTCCCATGCATCCGACGCGGTCAGCGCCGGGTGGTCCTGGAGGGCCAGGGCAGCGGCCAGGGATGGGCGCGCGTCCGGGATTCGGCGCGAGGCCGGGATTTGGACAGCGCCCCGGGATGGGCGGCGCGCCGGCGTTACCGCCTCCGGGTGAAGCGCCACGTCCGCAGCGTCCGGGACCGAGAGGACGCGGACGACCGCGCTACGAGAAGAGCAAAGAAGGCCCGATGAAGGGCTTTGCGCCGCCGTCACGCATGGTAGCGCAGGTCCCCACAGGACCGGTGGAGATCACGCGCACCATCACGGTGACAGAAGGCGTGAGCGTGAAGGATCTGGCGGAGAAGCTGGCAATCCGCGGCAAGGATCTGATTGCGACGCTGTTGATGAAGGGCGTGTTTGTCACGGTGAACCAGACGCTGGATGGCGAGCTGGTCAAGGAAGTCTCGGCGCAGTTCGGGGCCGACGTGCAGGTGATCAGCTTCGAGGATCAGATGGCCAATGAGGCCATGGAGAACATCCTCTCCACCGAGAATCCCGATGAGCTGGAAGTCACGCGGCCGCCGGTGGTAACGGTAATGGGGCACGTCGATCACGGAAAGACGTCGCTGCTGGATGCGATCCGCGAAACGGACGTGGCGGGCGGCGAAGCGGGCGGGATCACGCAGCACATCGGCGCCTACAAGGTGAAGATCGCCAAGGCGGATTCGCCGGCGTTCGGGCGAGAGATTGTTTTCCTGGATACGCCAGGTCACGAAGCCTTTACGCGGATGCGCGCGCGCGGCGCCAAGGTCACCGACATCGTGGTGATCGTGGTGGCGGCCGACGACGGCGTAATGCCGCAGACGCTGGAGGCGATCGACCACGCGAAAGCGGCGAACGTGCCGATGATCGTCGCGGTGAACAAGATCGACAAGCCGGAAGCGCAGCCGGATCGCGTGAAAAAACAGCTGGGCGATCGCGGACTGGTTCCCGAAGAGTGGGGCGGCAGCACGGTGTTCGTCGATGTGTCGGCGAAGAAGCGGATCAATCTCGATCTGCTGCTCGAGATGATCTGCCTGGTGGCCGATCTGCAAACGCTGAAGGCGACGCCGAACCGGTTGGCGGTGGGCACAGTGATCGAGGCGAAGCTGGATCGGGGACGCGGTGCGGTCGCTTCGGTGCTGGTGCAGAACGGCACGCTGAAGAACCAGGACAACTTTGTGGTCGGCAACACGTTCGGCAAGATTCGCGCGATGTTCGACGATCGCGGACGCGCGGTGGAAGAAGCAGGGCCATCGACGCCGGTCGAGATCCTCGGTCTGGAAGCGATGCCGGATGCGGGCGATACCTTCCTGGTCGTGAGCGATCGCGACAAGGCGCGCGGCATTGGGCAGTATCGCAAGATGCGCGAACGCGAGGCGCAGCTGGCCAAGTCTTCGCGCGTGACGCTGGAAGGGCTGGCGGATTCGATCCAGCAGGCGGGTATGAAGGAGCTGCCGCTGATCCTGAAGGCCGACGTCACGGGTTCGGAAGAAGTGCTCGCCGATTCGCTGCAGAAGATGTCGACAGAGAAGGTGCGCATCAAGGTGATCCACTCCGGCGTGGGCGCGATCACCGAGAGCGACGTGCTGCTGGCATCGGCGTCGAACGCGATCATCATCGGGTTCAACGTGCGGCCGGAGCGCAAGGTCGCCGATCTGGCCGAGCAGGAAGAAGTCGAAATTCGGCTGCACTCGATCATCTACGAGTTGCAGGACGAGATTCGCAAGGCGATGCTGGGCCTGCTGGAGCCGGTCTTCCGCGAGAACTTCCTGGGACGCGCAGAGGTGCTGAACGTATTCCGCATTCCGAAGGTGGGAACGATTGCCGGCTGCCGCGTGACCGACGGCGTGCTGCGTCGCGATTCCGAAGTGCGGCTCATGCGGGATGGCGTGCCGGTCTACAAGGGCAAGCTGACTTCGCTGAAGCGGTTCAAGGACGACGCGAAAGAAGTGTCGAACGGCATGGAGTGCGGCGTCGGCATCTCCAACTTCAACGACATCAAAGTCGGCGATACGGTCGAGTCGTTTGTGACGGAGAAGATCGCGGCGGAGCTGACGGCGTCGTAAAGCAGCGTTCAGCGGTCAGCGTACAGCGTTCAGAAAAAAGACAGGCGCTCGGCGGAAGCCGGGCGCTTGGTTTTGGGATCATCCCCGCAGACATCAATCGTCGCCCCGAAACTTCCAGGTTGCCGGACTTACAGACATCAAGGCGCATCGGGCTTCTGGATCTGTTTTTTTTTGACCCGTTCCAGATACTCTGCCTGGGAAATCTGACCACTCTTGAGCATTCCCAACTCCAGCTTTTCCCTCTGACGTTCCAGGTATGCCCCAAACAATGGCCGAATGATTCGACCGACTACGCCTATCCAGCGAAAGCGTTGCCGGTTGTAATTACGCTGGAGGCGCACCTTCCAAACATCCGCTACATCCTCCTTTTCACGGTGCTCCGGGCGAACAGCGTAATGAATGTGGTGACCGAGTTCATGGAAGAACACGTCAGCTAGCCTCCCTTCGCGGACGTAGGGAATTCTCAGCCACCACCCCGTTTCCCAACCCCGCAGAGTGTTGTCGACGAATATTTCTATCCACGCACGACTGCCATGAGAAGCAGAGTGATAGAGGCCCCTTGCTGCAGCCAAACCCGCCCTGCGCTTTCTCGATTTGACCTTGGCGGTGCGACGTTTACCCGAAAGGCCGCCTGCGTTGGAAAGCACTACCGCACCCAATCCGGCCAAATAGTTCTTAGGGACCGAATCGAGCATGCGGCGAACAATTGGCGCTGGGTCGAACGGAGGTTCGTAACCGGAGAAGGAGGCGATCACTTCTGGCGTTCTGGGTTGATTGCTGGATGACGCTTCGTCGCTGTTCATGCCCCAACAGGTTAATGTACCGGGTGGTCGGCGAAACGGAAGCTGAATCCTGTTCCGTGCGACGGCCAGGCCGGCCGGGGCTTTGGCTTTGGCGGGAGCTGCCCCTCTACCGCCCGAGTTCCTCCAGCATCTTTTCCCGGAGGAGCGCATTGACTTTGGTCTGGTAGCCGGTCCCCTTGGCCTTCAGCCACGCCAGCACATCCGTATCCAGACGAATCGATACGGGCTGCTTGATGGGCCGGTACCATTTTCCGCGCACGGCGTTCTTCCACGCACCGCGAGGCAGCTCTGGGATATCTGAGGTATCCACGCGAGCCTCGGGCAACCTGGCCAGCGCCTCAATCTCTCGCCGCTGCCGGGCGGTGAGCGCCTGGCCCGGGTTCAGTTCGTAGGCGACCTTAGGTTTCGTTTGCTTCCTCATACTCCGTGCGCTCCCTTCGCGTCGTCTTTCGCGCGGAAATCACATGCAGCTACTCTTCATCCTCGTCGACCACCGTGTAGGCGACGATCAGGAGCAGGGCGTCGTCCACCCTCCCAATCATGTGCCAGCGCAGCTCGCCGTCTCGAACGCGATCCTGTTTCGTGAGGTGCAGAGGATCGAGAAACACGCGGACGGCTGTTTCAAAGCTGACACCGTGTTTGCGGCGGTTGGCGCGATTCTTCGCTTCGTCCCAGCTGAATCGCATTTGTATATACAATAATGCATATACGGCAGACGATCAATCAGGTCCGTTGTTTGGGGCTACGATATGGCGGCCTAAAGGCAGGCGGTCGGGAACAGGGAATCGCAAAAGGTAAAAGGCGCTCGGCCGAAGCCGGGCGCTTTCTGCTTTCGACCATCCTCGCGGACATTAGTGCTTAGCGTGGACGACATGAACGCCGGCGTGTCCGGGCGCGAGTGCGTGAACGGCGGGGCCGAACCTGGACCGGATCTCCTCAAACCCGATGTCTTCGATGGCGCCAAATCCGTGCGAGCGAAGCATCGCCGCCATGGCGGCCGGCTCGAAACGGCTCATCGAACGTTCACCCATTTTCTTCAGCTGTTCGGTCCGCTCTTTTTCTAATTGCCTTAATTCTCCTGAGAATGCTTCGGGAGGTTCCATGTAGTCGAACACCACCTCCGAGTTCGGGATGGACGAGAGGTAGTCCAGAGTGCGACCGATCGCGTCCTCGGTCAGATAAGGCACAACCCCGAGCCAGGTGAAAAACGCGGGCGACCTCTGCCGAAAGCCTGCGGCGGCGAGCTTCTCTCCCACATCCTCCCGCTCGAAATCGACGGGCACGAGAATCAGCCACGGCGGAAGTGCGATTTGAGCTTCCGCCAGGCGCTCGCGTTTCCATGCCTGGGTCGCGGGGTGGTCCACCTCATAGATGCGAATCTCGAGTGCGCCATGGGGATTCCGGAGAGCGAAAGTGTCGAGTCCGGCGCCAAGGATGACGATCTGCCGAACCCCTCGTTCGACAGCTCCTGACAAAGCATCTTCCGCAATCCGGCTGCGCGCGGCGGTGATCAGACGTCCGATGCTGGCCAGGGGGTGTGCGGTCGCAAATTGAAGCACGTCCCTTTCGTCTTCACGCAGAATCTTCATGGCGAAGGGGTCATCGAGGATCGCGCCATGATCGAGTAGCTGATGCGCCGCTCGTTGCCGGGCGATCATCAGGGCTGTGCGGCTGGGTTCATTTGGCTTCATGTTCGAGGGTCTCCTGTCTCATCCCGTCGTCGATCGGGCCGGGGGGTACCTACGTACCTGTCCCCCCTCCCCCCCTCCCCCTCCACTGCGGGATGGTCGTTGATTCTGCAGGGGTTCGCAGGTATTGTCGGGATCGACAACAGCTAAGTATCTCGATATAGAACAGATCGAAACGGCCGCTTGTGTAATAAACGCGGCCGTCTTTGTCACAGATGCGGCTCTCTTTGTTACAGAAGCGGCCGTGTTGAGGGTACAGGGTACAGGTTGCAGGGTGCAGGGTGCAGAAAAGCCACCAGAATGCGGCCTGCGAATCGGCGTGGGCACACCCGGCGTTCCTGTGTGACGAGAAAGAGAAAGGCCCAGCCGTTGGGCTGAGCCTTTTTTTGTTTCTTACCCTCTATTATCAGAATACCAAGCCCAGCACTAAAAACGGCCAAAATTCTTTGAGGGTATTGTGGTGGAAGGGGTGTGGAATGAGGGACAACACTTTTGTACCGTAAGAAAAAAGCTTGACAAGATTTCCACATTTTCCAGATTTGCACGCGGGGAGCCTGCTCGACAACTTCGAGTGGGCCGATGGGTACAGCCAGCGCTATGGCCTGACCTATGTGGATTTTCGCGACGAGAAGCGGACCGTGAAGAATTCCGGGCTGCGGTACGGGCGGGTGGCAGAGGCGAATCGGCTGGACGTGTGAGGGGCTGCCGATTCCGAGGCAGGCTACTCGCCGATCAGCTTGCAGGCGATTTTGATGTTGGCCTGTGCAGCGGTCTTGAGAGGTCCCTCGTAGATTCCGCAGTCCAGCAGGTTATCGGGAGAGGACTTGCGCCCTGAGAAGGCGTTGATGAGAAGTTGCGGTCCGTGAGTCTCGAGTTGCAGGAGCGCGTCCTTCTTAAGTTTGAAGTCCTGGAAGGGCGCGTCCTTGTCCGGAGCCACTTCCGAGTCGACTTCACCCAGGTTCACCTGACCCATCTCATCGACGTAGCGCTTTGGCGCGCCGGGCTTCGGATCGCCGTAAAGGTAAGCGGCAACGACCACCGTCTCTTTGCGCGCGATGAGTGTCTTGCTCGCGTTTTCAGAGAAGGTGAGCTTCACGGTGAAGCCTGGGAATTCTGGAGCGACGGCAGCGTTTGGAGGAGTGGATTGTTGTGCGGCCTGGGAACCCGGCGTGGGCAGCGCCAGGAGGAGAAAGATTCCCAAGCCGGCCAGGACGATGGAGGATCGCTGCATGCGGCGAATTGTACGCTGCTGCAGGTTTGCGAACCGAAAGCCGCGGCGCGGCGGGAGGTCCCTATTTAGCGGCGGGCTGCTTTTCGGATTCGAGCATCTGGATGGCCTGGTGGTAGTCGAGGTTGGCGGGGACAGGGGAATAGCGGGCCATTTCCTGCGTCAGGTGGTAGTTCAGCGCTTTGACCATGAGCGCCTTACCGGTGAGGTTCAGATTCATGCGGGTGAGCTCCCAGTCGTGGCCGTCCATCTCGGTCTGCTCGAGAAAGATGGTTCCCCCTTTGTCGAGGCGCCCGATAATCCCCCAGCCGAAATCGACATCGGTGATGAGGTGGGCGTTGAGTCGGGTGAGGCGCTCCTGCGAAGTCTCGATCCACACTTCGCCTGCCATGCCGCGCATGATCTTCGATTCGAGATCGGGGGGATTCCACGCGGGATTGGGCGTGAAGGTGAGGTGATAGCACTGAGCGGAGGGAACCGGTGTGCCCGGGGCCGGAGGGGCTGGTTCGCCGGGAATCGCGACATTGGGTGGAACGACGACGGTGCAGGGAACGGTGCTGTCGTAGTGGTAGACGAAAGCATCGGGCAGCAAGCGCATGAGCTTGTCGACGCGGGCGTTGTCCTCCTGCTCGCGTTTGTGGCGATGCTCCTGGAGGTCGGGGTGGGCATCGAGGTTGTTGAGGCGGTCGATCTGGGTCTGGCGGAGATCGGGCTTGAGAGGCGCGCCGTTGGCGGCAATGGCGAGGGCGACGTCGCCCTGGCGGGTTTCGATCACTTCCTGGGTGTAGTCGTGACGGTCGTCCTTTTTGTGGAGGAAGAAGCGCTGGGGATGGTGCGCTGCCTCGGCAGCCATGTGGTTGGCGACGGCGCGGCGGACGAGGGCAGCGGCATCGGTAGCCGGCGAAGGCCCGGCTTGCGCCAGGGCGGCCGGGGCGAGCAGAAGCAGCGGGGCGACCGCGCAGAGCAGCGGGCCAGGGCGCGGGTTACGGTGAAGGGATCGGTCCATGAGCCTGGGGCACTACCAGAGATAATGCGCAGCGAACCGTGGCTGCCCCTGGTCCTGTTATAGACGAGTGGCGGCGGGGGAAGTTACGCGGGCTGGGTGGGATTCCAGGGGCGGGGATTCTCCTTTAGAATCGGGAGTATGAGTCGTACCCAAGTTCGTCGCTGGCTGCCAGTGCTGGCGGTCGCGTTTATTTGTACTCTTGCCCTGCATGCCCAGGAAGATTCGCGTGGGCGGAAGTACAAACCGCCGCCGCCGACCTGCAAGGTCACGGTGACCGTCGTGAAGTCCACCAATGGCAAGCCGGTGGAGAATGCTTCGGTCGTCTTTCATCCGCTGAAGAACGGCAAGGATGAAGGCAACATGGAACTGAAGACGAACGAAGACGGCAAGGTGACGATCGACGTGATTCCGGTTGGCGATGGGTTGCGGCTGCAGGTGCTGGCGACTGGGTTTCAGACTTTCGGCAACGATTACGAATTGCCTGGCGAAACGAAGGACATCGAGGTCAAGCTGAACCGTCCGGCGAAGCCGTACTCGATTTACGAGAATCACCCCGATCAGAATGGGCAGGGTCAGGGAAGCGACAAGCCGCAGCAGGATAAGCCGCAGGATCAGAAGCCGCAGTAGGAGATTGAGGCTTCCCATTCAAGCCGAAGTAAGGCTTGAAATGGCGGCGGTCGTTGATCACGGTCTCTTTCGCCATCCCGCCGGATCTCGGCTGGCGTGGAAACAGGCGATGACGGTTAGCTTTTCGTCGGCTTCGATAGCGAACATCAGGGCGTAGGGAAAACGGCGTAGTAGAGCGCGGCGGATACTCTTGTAGACGATAGGGAATTGCCGCGGATTAGCGCTCATGCGCTGGATCACGGCATCAACCTCCGCGCGGAAACGCCCGCCCAGGCCAGGAGCCTCTTTCTCGTACCAGTCCTGGGCGTCAATCAACTCAGCCCGGGCGGGCTGAGTGAAGATAACCGGATGCGCTACGGGCAACGCTGTTCAAGCTCGATCTTCAAATCTGCCCAGGTGATGCCGTCGCGACGGTCCTGGTCCAGCGAAACAAGGCGGCGGTCAAGTTCAGCCTTCTGGCCAGCTGTCAGAGGAAGGTGGTCGTCTTCCAGGCTGTCCCAAAGCTGCGAGATTAAGGCAAGACGCTCCGACGGGGTCAGACGCGCAACCTCGTCCTGGGTGAGTAATTCCATGCATTGAGCATAGGAAACATCGCGCGTGAAAGCAATAAGGAGCGGAAACGGCTCATCCTGGACGTCGTCGTCCCGGCGCAGGGGCCCAAGCTAAATTCTACCGAGGTAACCAGACGGCCGCCTGATCGCGCGCCCCTGATCTAATGAGCGGCTATCCTGAAGAGGCCGTGTCCTCCACCGAACAAACAGCATCCGCGCTTCCCACGCTGCATGATTTTTTTGCGCCGGGGGGAGTGCTGTCGCGGTCGAGCCTGCCGTACGAGTTTCGGCGGGGGCAGCTGGAAATGGCGCAGGCGGTGGAGCGCGCCCTCCAGGATCAGCGGCACCTGATTGTCGAGGCAGGAACGGGGACAGGGAAGACGCTGGCGTATCTGCTGCCAGCGCTGCGGAAGTGCGCGGCGACCGGGCATCGGGTGATCATCTCGACGGGGACAAAGAACCTGCAGGAGCAGCTGTTTTTTAAGGATGTGCCGTTTCTGGAGTCGCTCCTTGGACCGCTGCGCGTTTGCTACATGAAGGGGCGCGCGAATTACCTGTGCCGGCACAAGCTGTTTGCGCTGCGGAGCCAGCCGATTCTGTCGGGGCTCGAGGAGATTTCACAGTACCAGGCGATCGCGGAATGGGAAAAGACGACGGAGACCGGGGATCGGGTGGAAATCGACGATCTGCCGGAGGCGAGCGCGGTGTGGTCGAAGCTGGACGCGCGCAGCGAGGCGTGCCTGGGGCAGACGTGTCCGGATTACGGGCGCTGTTTTATTACGGAGATGCGACGCCGAGCGGCGGAGAGCGATGTGGTGATTGTGAATCACCATTTGTTCTTCGCGGATATGGCGATCCGGCAGCAGGCGGGCGGGGCTCCCGACGCGGGGGTTCTGCCGGAAGCAGGCGTGGTGATTTTCGATGAGGCGCACGAGCTGGAGGACGTGGCGTCGAGTTACTTCGGGATCAGCCTGAGCAACGTGAAGTTCGAAGAGCTGGCGCGGGATGTGGAGACGCTGCTGCGCGCGCAGGGCGGGCTGAAGGCGGAGGTGGTGACGGCAGCGCAGATGATCCGGGAGCGGGCGCGGCTGTTTTTTGGGGCGCTGCCCATGCGGATGAACCTGCGCGGGGCCGGGATGGAAAACGGACGCGAATACGGACGCGCAACCCAGGGCGGCGAAGGGCGGATGCCGTTCACGAATCGGGAAGAATTTTTGGAGACGCAGGGGGATGTTTACCTCGGCGTGCTGAACGCGCTGCGTCGGATGGAAGGCGAGCTGGAACAGCTGAAGGCCGAGGAGGCACAGCCGCTGCGGCGGCGCACGGGGATGGTACGCGAGCAGCTGAAGTTCTTGATGGAGTCAGAGGATCGGAACACGGTGTTCTGGCTGGAGCGGCGCAGCGGGCGGCAAATGAGTACCCACCTGCAGGCGACGCCGATCGATGTTTCGGAGCTGCTGCGGGAGTTGCTGTTCGAAAATTACCCGAGCGTGGTGCTGACATCGGCGACGCTGACGGTGCAGGGCGGCTTTTCGCATATTCGCAAACGGCTGGGGCTGGACGAGGGGCGGGAACTGGTGGTGCCGTCGCACTTTCAATATGCGCGGCAGGCGCTGTTGTACCTGCCACCGGAGATGCCCGATCCGCGGGAGCCGGATTTTCAGGAAGCGGCGGCGCAACGGATACGGCGGATGCTGGAGATCACGCGGGGACGGGCGTTTTGCCTGTTCACGAGCTACAGCCAGATGCGGGAGCTGCATGAGCGGCTGCTGGTGGAAGTGGAGTATCCGCTGCTGCTGCAGGGAACCGCGCCGAGGAAGGCGCTGCTGGAGGAGTTTCGCACGACGCCGAACGCGGTATTGTTTGGAACGTCCAGCTTCTGGCAGGGCGTGGATGTGCAGGGCGAGGCGCTGAGCTGCGTGATCGTCGACCGGTTGCCCTTTGCTGTGCCGACGGACCCGGTGGTGCAGGCGCGGATGCGAGCGATTGAGGAAGCGGGCGGAAGTCCGTTTTTCGAGTATCAGGTGCCGTCGGCGGTGATCACGCTGAAGCAGGGGTTTGGGCGGCTGATCCGATCACTGGACGATCGCGGCGTGCTGATGCTCCTCGATCCAAGGCTGGAGCGGCAACGATACGGGAAGATTTTTCTGGAGAGCCTGCCGCCGTACCGGATCACGCAGAATATTGGGGATGTGGAGGAGTTTTTTAGCCGGTAGCTGGGAGCCCGGAGCTGGGAGCCGGGAGCGACAAGCGAGCGAGGAACGAGCCAAAAGCGAGCGAGAGTCGAGCTAAAAGCGCGCGAGAGTCGAGAGAACTGCGAGCCAGAGACGAGCGAACGACGAGAAGTAGAGCGCAAGACGGTGGGGAGTGCGCGATGACCGAGGCACTGCGCCAGATGACGCAGGCTTGCACGCGGTGTGACGCAGCGCACAGGGTTGGGCGCAGCGGGCGGGAAGGGTGATCCAGAGCACGAACATGCGTGATTTCAATCACATGGTCACGTGACGAGGGTTTGGCACGAGCCGTGCTTTATCTCCTGGTGTCAATCAACTCCCCAGGAGAACGACAATGGAACGTGGTCAGGGATGCATGGAGTGCACGGCGCGCGGTAAGCATCTGTTCTGCAGCATGCAAAGCTCATCGCTGGAAAAATTCGATTGCATCGGAACCCCGGTGCGGTTTGGGAGCGGAGCGATCATTTTCCGCGAGGGCGACAACTGCGGATCGGTGCACGTACTTTGCTCGGGGCGAGTGAAGTTGTCGGCGACGAGCCGCGAAGGGCGGACGCTGATTCTGAAGATTGCGCGCGCCGGTGAAGTGCTGGGTTTGTCGGCAGCGCTGGCGAGTCAGCCCTTTGAAGTGACTGCGGAAACCGTCGAGCCGTGCCAGTTGAAGACGATCCGTCGGCAGGCGCTGCTGGACTTTTTGGATCGCAACCCTGACGCCAGCATGCGGGCGGCGCGCGCGGTTGCCCAGGAATACAAAGCTGCTTTTAGTGAAGTGCGGCGGCTGGCCCTTCCCGCAACTGCTTCGGGCCGCGTGGCTAACCTGCTGCTCGACTGGAGCCGCGAACAAGCTCCGGAGAACGCAGTGCAGGGGCGGTGCATGATGCCGCTGACGCATGAAGAGATTGCTTCGATGACGGCGACGACGCGGGAAACGGTTACGCGCGTGCTGGGTCAACTGAAGCGCGACCAATTGATTTCGATCCGTGGGGCCGCCCTCACCGTTCTGCAACCACAGGCACTGGAACGGCTCGCGATCTAAGGCCAGGCCCTCCCCCTGGAGCTGTTAGTCATGTAGTCGTTGATGTTCTTCCGAGGCAGCCGCAAGGCTGCCTTCTTTTATGGTCGCGGCTATTCCTGGTACCAGGGAATGTTGATGACCACGATGCGCTGTTTGCCGCGCACCAGCAGCAGCAGCTTCAGCAGGCTGGAGCGCTGGTTGTGCAGCAGGTTTTGCCACCAATGGCGAACCACCAGCTCGGGGACGAGGACGGCGATGTGGCGATTTTCGTGGACGCGCTCTTCGGAGAGGATGTAGTCGAGCAGCGGCATGAGAACGGTGCGATAGGGAGACGTGAGCCGCTCGAATTTCGGATCGGGCAGGCCGGCCTGGCGCAGGGGATCGAGGATGTTCTTCTGCCAGATCGAGGCCAGCTCTTCGTCTCCATGATCGACGTCGGCGGAGTCGACGTGGACGATTTGGATTTCGTTGGAAATGGAAAGGGCAAAGCGGATGGCTTTGGCGGAGATGCGGCTCCAGCGGTCCATAGGAATGATGACGATGGGGGGATGAATATTGGTGACGACGAGTGGGTCGTGGCAGGCGGTTTCCCGGCCGACGCGCTGGTAATGGCGGTGCACGCTGACCATGGCCAGAATGAGGATGGGAATCAGCAGAGCAGTGACCCATGCTCCCGCCATAAACTTCGTGAGCAGGACGACGATGGTGGTGATGCCGGTGGCGAGGGCGCCCAGTCCGTTGACGAACATGCGGAGCCGGGAGTGGGGACCGGGATGGCGCAACCAGTGCACGACCATGCCGGCCTGGGAGAGAGTGAAAGCCATGAATGCGCCGATGGCGTAGAGAGGGATGAGCCGATCGGTGACTCCGCCGAAGAGCATGAGTAGTGAGCCGGTGAGGAAGACGAGAATATAGATGCCCCAGGAATAAAGGAGGCGGCGGCCACGGAGCATGAAGACGCGGGGCAAATAGCCTTTGAGAGCGATGGCGCGGCTGAGGCGGGGAAAATCGGCGAAGGCAGTGTTAGCAGAGAGCGCGAGGACCAGCAGGATGGCACCGATGGTGACGTCGTAGAACCACCCTCGGCCCATGACCGCAGAAGTGAGTTGGGAGAGGACGCTTTGGTAGCCGGGGCCGTTGGGATCCGTCGCGCCGACATTGTAGAAGCGGCAGAGCGTGGCGATGCCGGCGAGAAGAATGAGGAGCAGGGCGATGATGACGGTGAGGGAGCGGCGGGCGTTTTTCGTGGTCGGTTCGCGGAACGCCATGACGCCGTTGCTGACGGCTTCGACGCCGGTCATGGCGGTGCAGCCGCTGGAGAAGACGCGGAGGAGCAGCCAGAGGCTGGCGGCGGCGACGGCGGGAGGAAGCTTGGGCGGCGCGATGACGGGGGCCGGATGTCCATGGCTGGTGACGGTGTGGAAGAGGCCGATGCCAATGACAACGAGCAGCGTACCGACGAACAGATAGGTAGGGATGAGGAAGACGACGCCGGTATCGTGGACGCCGCGCATGTTGACGAGGGTGAGCAGCAGCAGAATAAGCAGGCAGATCTGGAGTGTGTGCGGCTGGAGGGAGGGTACGGCGGAAATGAGCGCACCCACGCCGGCGGAGATCCCGACCGCTGCGGTGAGGACGTAGTCGATCATGAGCGCCGCAGCGGCGAGCAAACCCGCGCCATCGCCGAGGTTCTCACCGGCGACGGTGAACGAGCCACCACCGTGCGGATAAGCTTCGATAGTTTGGGAATAGGAAAAATAGAGGATGACGAGCAGGATGAGAATTGCCGCGGTGATGGGACCGATGAAGTGAATGCCGCTGAGGCCCAGAGGAATGAGCAGGGTGAGGGCGGCTTCTGGCCCGTACGCGGCGGAGCTGAGAGCATCGAGGCCGAAGATCGGAATACCCGCGGCGGGCCCGATGCATTCGGCGCGTTCTTCCGAGGAGGCGAGTGGCCGTCCGAACAGCAGGTCGGTGATCTGCATGTGGGGTGGAATTATCCTGGCAGAATTGTGCCCATTACGGTTTCAAATTCCTGATGAAAAAATGCGCCATCAGGGCGTCGGCTTCTTTGGATTCGGGGAGGTTGGGGTCGTTCCAGAAAGCGTGGGGAAGGCCCTCGAAGACAACGAGCTCGGCATTGTCGTTGCCTGCACGCAAAAAGGCACGGTGAAGGATGGTGGTTCCGCTGAGCAGGATGTCACGGCCGCTGGTGATGAAGAGGGTGGGCGGCATGTTGTGGAGATCGGCGAAGAGCGGGGAGAGGACGGGATCGCTGGGGTTGGTCGAGCCGACGTAATCGGAATTATGCGGTCCAGGCTGGGGCGGGTCGAGATGGCCGGAAAGACCGTTGAGGGCATACATGGCCCAGGAGTCGCCATCCCGGGTGAAATCGCCCATGCCAGAGAAGACGCCGAGCGCGCCGGGCAAGGGAAGGCCAAGGTGTTTGAGGCGGACAGCGACTTCGCCGGTGAGAATGGCGCCGGCTGAGGTTCCGTAGATGGCGATGTGTGCGGGCTTGTAGGTCTTGAGCAGCTCTTTATAGACAGCGATGACGTCGTCGAGTCCGGCGGGGAAGGGATGCTCGGGGGCGAGGCGATAGAGGACGGCGACAACTTTGATCTTCGTGAGGTTGGCGATGGGGATGGATTCGGTCCAGGAACCGGAGTCGGAGTTGAAGCCGCCACCATGGATATTGAGGAGGACGCGGTCGGGGTCCATGCCGGCGAGGGGGGTGACGATGCGGACGGGAACACCGGCCATGGTGCTTTCGGACCGATTCACAGGATAGAGCTGCGCCGAGACGTCGCCTGCATGGTTTTGCCAGATGTCAGTTCCCTGGCGACGCTGTTCGAGGGTTTGCGGATGGGGCGCGTCGGAAACCTGGCGAGATAACGACTTTTTCGCTTCGGGGCTGAGGTCCGAGGGAACCGGGATGACGCGGGTGATGTGCGCCGTGCCGTCGGCGTCGATGTAGCTGGTGTCGGTGTTGGGGGCCTGCGCGGCGGTGGTACCCGCCTGCTGGGCGAAAAGCGCGGGGGAAGAGAGAAGAAGAGCGGCGGCGAGAAGCTTCACGGGTGTTTCTCCTGGCGTGAGACTGGCCGGGGCAGAATAACAGAGGCGAGGGATGAGAAAAGCAAAAGGCCCGCTTTCCAGCGGGCCTGCTTCAGAGGCATGGGAGGGGAAGCCGGGGGGTCAGTTGAGGGCCTTGCGGAAACTGTTCCGCAAGATAAATACGGGGAGATTCAGTACAACCAGGTAGGTTGGTAACGCCTGCAGTAGCCTCTGTTGTTACAGGAATAGATGCGGATGCGGGGGTAGGGTTGGCTGGCCCCGAGCGAATTTACTTGCAGACGCTGTATCGCATTGAAATGAATTAGTTGCAGAACATTATTCGAGAAAAAGTTGATGGACGGTGGACGAGTTATCCACAGGGGTCATTCGACTTTGTAGAGCTTGGCGGCGTGCGGTGGGGCGGTTGCCTCGATGTGATCGAGGCGCCCGAGGTCTTCGCGTTGCCACAGATCGCGCACGGGGTGGTGGCCGAGCTGGAGGCCAAGATCTGGCCAGGAATAGTTGAAGGAGAGAGGCGCGTCGGAGAGGTTGAAGATGGCGATGTAATCGCCGCCGTGCTCAGGCGCTGAAGCCATCCAGACAACGGTGTTTTCTTTCTGAATGACGGGACGATTGTTTTCGGAATACTGGTCGACCGCGATCACCTCGGGGTTGGTGAGGACCGATTCCGTAAAGGAATCCATCTTGAGGAGGTTAGTTCCGATGAAGAGCGGGGAGCGGGCGATGGACCAGAGCGTCACCATGGTGCGGACTTCATCGTGAGTGAGGCGCGACTGGCGGGGCTGACCCCAGCCTGGATTGGGGCCAAGCCAGCCGATGGGGAGCATGTCGGCGTCAGGCCAGTGACCGGGACCAGCGAAGGGCTGCCATTTTGCGAGGAGCGCGAACTGGTTCTTTTCCGATTGCGGGAACTGCGGGGCGCCGGGTGGTGTGGACCAGACGTCCCACATGTCGTCGGAGATTCGCCAGAGCTGCGCGCTGCGGACTGCGTCGGCGGCTGCCTCGATAGGGGTGGGGCCGGGCGAGAGGCTGAGCACGATAGGGCGGCCGCTTTGACTGAGCGCGTATTGCATCATGTGAATCTCATCGGCCCTCCAGGGGCGGGAGATGCAGTCAACTTTGAGGTAGTCGACGCCCCATTTTGCGTAGAGATCGGCGACGGAATCGTAGTAAGCCTGCGCCGCTTTGTTGTTCTTCAGACCGTAATTGTCCTGGTTCCACTCGCAGGTATCGGTGGTGTCGGCGGCATCGGCGGCGGTGAAATGCGAGCCTGCGATGCGCAGGTTGCGACTGACGGCTTCACGCGGGATGCCGCGCACGATGTGAATGCCGAACTTGAGGCCGAGAGAATGCACCCAGTCCGACAAAGGCCGGAAGCCTTTGCCGCCGGCGGAGGAAGGGAAGCGGTTGACCGCGGGCATGTAGCGGCCGTCGTCAGAGAGGGTGTAGTCCTGGTGGCCGGCGGGATTTTCCGGATGCTGCGCGAACCAGCCCTCGTCGATGACCACGTATTGCCAGCTGAAACGCTGCAGGTTGTTGTGAAACCAGGTGACGGAGTCGCGGAACTGCGATTCGTTGATGGTGTATCCCCAGGCGTCCCAGCTGTTCCATCCCATGGGCGGGGTTTGGACGATGACGCTCATATCCTGACGAGCGGGCGAGCCGGGGATGGCAACCGCGAGAAAGGCAAGGATGACCGGCAATGAGAATTTTGCTGCGCCGCTGCGCATGACCTTCTGACCTCGTTCGGAAATCGACGGGCGAGCCGCTTGCTCGACCCCTTTTACCCTACACCGGAAGCATATGCCGCTGGGGTATACTCCTCTTTCTATGCGGGTATTTGTCATTTTGCCGGCAGCGGGCCTGGGCACGCGCATGACGCCGGGCCACACATCGCATGCGTCGCCAAAGCAGTTTCTGGAACTGGCGGGGACGCCAATTTTGATCCGGACGCTACGGACCTTCGCCGAGGTGCCGGAGGTGACGGCGCTGATTGTTGCGGTGCGCGGGACGGAGATGGAGCGGCTGACGGCGCATATCTCCGAGCACGGATTTGCGGACCGGGTCCGCGTGGTGGAAGGCGGCGACTCGCGCCAGGAGAGCGTGTGCAATGCGCTGAAGGCGCTGGATTGCGACGAAGACGATATTGTTCTGGTGCACGATGCGGTGCGTCCGCTGATTGAGGCCGCGGTGATTCGCCGGGTAATCGAAGCGGTCGAAAAGCACAATGCGGCGATCGTCGGATTGCCGGCGCTGGATACGATCAAGCAGGTGGAACGGACAGCGGACGGGGCGATTATCACAGCGACGATTCCGCGGGAGTACATCGTACAGGCGCAAACGCCGCAGGGCTTCCGATGCGGACTACTGCGCAAAGCCTTCGCGGAGGCTGAGGCAGATGGATTTGTGGGGACCGACGAAGCCAGCCTGGTGGAACGGGCGGGAAGCCCGGTGTTTGTCGTCCTCGGGGCGGCATCCAACCTGAAGATCACCCAACCCGGCGATCTGGAGTTGGCCGAGTTTTATCTGGCACATCGCGGGAATTCGCACTAGCCGTTCACCCGGCGGCTTGCATTCAGAGCAGGCTGATATACCCTGAAGTGAAGTTAAACGGGATCGCGCATGGACATCCGCATTGGCTACGGTTGGGATTCGCACGCATTCAAGGCGGGAGTGCCGCTGAAAATCGGCGGTCTCAGCATCGATCACCCGGAGGGGCTGGCTGGCCATTCGGATGGCGATGTGCTGCTGCATGCGATCACCGACGCGCTGCTGGGTGCGGTTTCGGCGGGGGACATCGGGAGCTTTTTCCCGCCGGGTGACCCGAGGTGGAAGGACGCGAATTCGGCGATTTTCCTCAACCTCGCGATCGAGGAGATTGAGAATGCGGGCTACCGGATTGTGAATGTAGACACGACGCTGGTGCTGAATACGCCAAAGATCGGTCCGATCGCGAACGAGATGCGGGAGCGCGTGGCGGCATTGCTGGGAATTGCGCCGGCGAATGTGGGCATCAAAGCGAAGACTCCCGAAGGCCTGGACGCGAACCACGTGGCGCAGGCACATGCGGTGGTGCTGCTGGAGCGCATCGAGGAGCCCGGTGATCTGCAGACGATGACCGCCGTGATGGAAAGCCAGCGGCAGCTCGAGGATGTAGTCCGCGACCTGGTGAGCCAGGTGCATGGCGTACCGATGAAAGCCCCGTTTGACACGGACGACATTACCTAGAGGCGATCGATTCCGGCGTCGCGCTTCCGCTCGACATCATGGAAGAACCATGACCGGGGCTTGCCAGAACGCGGCCTTGTTGCCGGATGGATCGAGGACGGTGACCTGACAGTCGTACGCGCCAGGGGCAAGTTTGGCGAGGGGAATATTAAAAGTCAGAGGCATGGTCTTCACGCGGTTGTCCCAGCCTTCGGTGATCTGCACGGGGCGCGTTTCGAAAGCCTTGGCGGGACCGCGATAGAAGGCGACATAGGCGACCAGAGGCTGCGTCTGCGGCGCGCCCTGCTCGTAGGCCTGCACGTAGACGTAGAGATTCTGATCCTGCCGGAAGACGCGGGTCACGCTGGGGATGAGCTTCGCGCCGTCGTGGATTAGCGGATTGACGGATTCTTCAGCTTGCTGCTGTTTGCTCTTTTCCGCGTTGTAGAGGGCATTCTTCAGATCGACGCGCTGGCTGCTGAGTACCACCGAGCTGATGGGAAGCCGCTGCACTTCTTTATTCAGATTCGGGATCACAAAGCTGGCCTGGTAAGTTCCAATCCTGCCGGTTTCGTCGTCGCGGGCGAGGAATTTGATGGTGTACTTGCCGGGAAGCAGCGTGAATCCGGTGTCGTATTCGATGGGGCGTTTGGCTAATTCTTCCGCAGTGGCATCGCTGAGCCGGATATCGACTTTGTCGCGGAGATTGGTGACGGTCATGCCGCCGAAGTCGTCCTTGATCTCTCCGATGAAGTCGATGAGCGTGTGCTCGGCGCCGCGCTTGCGGGCGAGGGCGAGCTCGCGGCCGGGAATCTTAACCACGATGGGGACGAAATACTCGGCGCGATTGAGCTGGAAGTAGTCGATCTCCATGGCGATGGTGAGCTCGGTAATGGGGTCGCTCAGCATGAGAGCGTCTTCAAGCTGACGTTCTTTGTCGGCGGCATTGAATTTCGCGAAAACCTTGCCGGCAAAGTAGCCCTGGCGGTAATCGAGCGAGGCGGTTGGATCGGAGACCAGGGAAATATGGATGCGCCTGAATTTTCCGTCCTGCGCGCTGTTGGTGGTGTAGTAGCCGAGGATGTAATAGCTGGAAACGGATTGTTCTGCCTGCCGGATTCCTTTCGTGAGGTCGTTGTAGTCGAGCAGCGCCTTGCCGCCGGTATCGGAGGCAAGCGTAAAGAGCGTGTCCTGCGACTGCTGGAAGTTCACAGTCATGGCCAGAGCGGCCGTGCCCGAATACATGCCAATGTTGCCCTGCGAGCCTTGGGTCGCGTCGCCAAGCGGAGCTTCCGCCACGAGTCCGCGAGCGTCGATGGGCCAGAAGGAGACGCCGGAACGGATGGCGTCGTTGATGGTGGCGTGGAGCTGCGCCTGGTTGTCGAGGCCATTGAGCCGGAGACCGCTGGCGAAATAGATGAGGGATTTCTTCTCGCTGAGCCGGCCGAGCATTTTGGCCGCTGTTTGCAAGGCGGCAAGCTGGCGGTCGGTGTTGAAGATGTTGAACTCGCTGTCGTCCTGCCCGAAAGCCGCGCCGGTGTCCGAAGAGCTGGCGTCGTCGGCCTCTTCCGCGAAAGCCTGACCTTCGCCGACGATCATGGTTTGCAGAATGCTGAGCAGGCGGGTGCGGTCGGCGCTGAAATCCTGGAGCACGTCGACGCCACCACCGGCGTAGCGAAGGATGGCAACCCGATCGTCGGTCTGCATCTGGAGACGGATGAAATTCTGCGCGGCCTCGAGCGCGCGCACCTGGTCGGAAGGCGGCAGCGCCGTCATGTCGAAGTAGAGAGCGAGCAGGCGGCGATTTTTGTAGAGCGTGCTGCCGGGCGGCTCGGGCGCGATCTGCGTGGAGGAAAGATGGTAGTAGACCTTGAGGTCGCCGGCTACGGGCTGCGTTGCGGGAGTTACGGCGGTTGCGGCGCGAAGATCCTGATGCTCGCAAAAGTGGATGGTCTGCGGCACGTCGTTTTCAGTCAGCGCGAAATCTTTTGCGGTCAGGCCTGTGATCGGATTTCCGTTCTTGTCTTTGACGGAGACGGTTTCGATAACCAGCTGCGAGCTAACGGAGATGGTGGGCACGGCGCTGGGAGAAGCGTTCTGGCCGACTTGCTGCGCGTGAGCAGCGACGGTGGCGACGAGCAGCAGGGTGAGGAGCGGGCGCATCACGCTAGAACCTCACCCGGAACGTGGTTTGCAGGCTGCGCATTTCGTTGGCGGCGGTGGGTAAGCCAAACTGCGGACTGGTGACGATGGCGTTCCACGCGGAGTAGTTGACGTGGTTGATGGCGTTGGTCGAGTCAACGCGTGCGTCGAGATTGAGCTTGTCGTTCAGGCGAAAAGTGCGCGCCATGGATGCGTCGAGACTGAACTCGTTGGGACCGATGATGGAGTCGCGTCCTGCGCTTCCCCACGTTCCTGGCGCTGGTGCGCTGTATGCCGCCTTGTTGAGAAAGTATCCTGCGCCGCCGCCGTAGAGCAGGGCACTGGTGCGGTCGGGGCGAACGGTGCCTGTGATGCCGGTCGAGGGAATGGCTTCGAGATAGACAGGGGTTTCGGGGACGCCGCTGCCGGCGGTGATCTGGGTGAGAAATGTCCACTCCTTGATCAACGCGCCGTGCCAGCCGCTGAGCAGCGTGCCGCCTTTGAGGCCCATGCCGGTGGTGTACTGCGCCTGGAGGTTCAGCAGGTTGCGCTGGTCGAAGGTGGAGAGGCCGCGTTCGGCGGGTAGATCGCGCCAGTTTTGGGCGATGCTCGCGGTGGGATTCGACGCGCTGCTCGGGACCGAGACGAATTCAGAGGGCGCAGCGGTCTGCGAGGTGGTGGGCCCTTGTCCGCCGACCAGCGAATCGTCATCGATGGATTTGGACCAGGTGTACTGGATGGAGGCGGCGAGACCGCTGTGGAGGCGGCGGCGGAGCTGGACGCGACCCGCTTCGCGCGACAAGTTGCCGCCGGAAGTGAGATACGTAAATCCGACGGGACAGGAAGGGCACGGATTTGCGGCGCCGACCGGCCAGGTGTTGGGCAGGAACTCCTGCAGTCCGTGCGTGCCCTGGGTGCCGAGGTACGTCACGTTGAGCTGCAGCGAGCCGGGGAGATCGCGCTGCATACTGAGCTGCCAATTTTGTGCGTAGCCGACGCGAAAGTCTGGATTGATGGCGAAGGTATCGGGCGTCGTCGCGGCGCAGGTGTTGAATCCCATCGCGAGCGTGAGCGGACAGCCGGCGCTGTTTTCGACGCTCAGGCTACGAGAGAGCGGCGCCTGCTGGGCCATCTGCGTCACGATGCCGGGATAGACCGCGGTATTGTCGTAGATTCCATAACCGGCGCGAATCACCAGGGACGAGCCACCCATCGGCCGCCATGCGATGCCCACGCGCGGCTCGACGCCGCTGCGATCGGGACGGATGAGAGAGGCAGGATAGTGCTGACCGGTCAGGGATCCGACGGGATCGGTGCCGATGACCGGCGTGGCGGCAGTGAAGCCAGGCGCGATGTCGAGATTGACGAGGCGGCCGAAAAGCTCCGTGATGGGCGCGCCGTATTCCCAGCGGATGCCCGCATTGAGCGAGAATTCTGGGGTGACGCGCCAGTCGTCAGTTACATATTCGTCGTAGACGGATTCGCGAAAATATTTGTCAGCGTTGCCATAGGCGATGGCGCTTGTGTCAGGGATGCCGAGGAGAAAGTCGGCGAAGTCAGAACCGCTGGTCGATGTGCTGGTGGTGCTGGCAGCCGTGGCTGCGCCGGTGAACACGAACGCGCCACGCGGGTTCTGCTGGGAACGGTAGTTGAACTCCTCGCGGCGGAAATCGCTGCCGAAGGTGATGTTGTGGCGTCCGTGAATCCAGAGCATGGAGAGAGACGGGGTGCTGGTCTGGTTGCGGGTGTTGGCGCTGTTCTGGTCGGAAAGCTGGGCAATGCCGGTGGAGAAGGTCAGAGAGGGAGGGCCCCAGTCGGCGGGATCCTGATCGTTGCCGGTAATTCCGGCGAGGCCGGAGACGTTCTCGCGATTCTCAAACCAGGGCGTCACTTGCGTGCGCATACGGCTGAACTGATAGCCAGGGTAGAGGAAGACACGCTGACCGAAACGATGCGACCACTGCACACTGGTGTTCAGTCCCAGCAGATCGGTGGCGTCGACGAAATTGAAAATGTTGGGCATGCTGCTGCGCGTGCTTTGCACCGCGAACTTGCCATTGATCTGATTCCGGAAGCCCAGCGTCTGATCGACGCGCGACTGGAGCGAGTCCTGGTGTTCATCGCTCAACAGAGGAGCCTGGTAGTTGTAGAGAGTTCCGGCGGCGAGGTTGGGCAACGGATAAAACGCAAGCAGAGCTTTCGCCTGATCGCTGATGCTTCCGGCAGGGATGGTGTTGTTCTGGAACGGCTGGCTGGTGGCGGGATTGTAGATTACGACGGGCTGCCCGTTCGTGTTGACGGCCTGGGAGAAATCGCCTCCACGCTCGGCCTGCGTGGGCACGAATGTGGATTGCGTCGAGTCGTTGTGGTTGCGGGTCCACTGATAGCCGACGAAGAAAGATGGGTCGTTCTGGACCAGGTGGCGAACTTTGAGGGGGCCCCCGAAATTCACGACTCCTGTCAGGTCGCTGAACTGTGGTTTGGGCGTATTGAGGCCGGTGATGGAGTAGGGTCTTGCGTCCAGCGCGGAATTGCTGAGGATGGCGCCGATGCCGCCGTAGTAGAGTCCCTTCACATAACGGTTATTGCCGAATGCAGGGAACAACGCAAAAGGCGAAGAGGCTGCGTTGTTGACGCTGCCGTTGATCAGCAGACCATCGGCAGCGCGTTCTCGGAGTTCTTCGTCGGAAGCAGGCGCGGGTGTCGTCGCAGGAGCAGTGGCGGATTTGGCAGGCTCTTCGGCGGCTGGGACCGGCGTTGAGGGCAGCGGTGTCGCGGATTCAAGGTCGGCCTTGAGTTCACCCGGCGGCAAGAGCTGCAACGTGGACTCCATCGCGGGCGCATTCGGCGTGACGGTGATGGTCTGACGGATCGGCGCAAAGCCGGTCATCTCGATCTGCAGCATCCAGGTTCCGTCGGGCAGATCGGGAAAAGAGTAGTTTCCCTGCGGGTCGGTGACGGTGGTCAAGTCGCTCTTGCCTTGGGTCACCGTTACTGTGGCCCCCGGAACAGGAAGTCCATTGAAGGTGACTTGCCCGTGATACGCAGAGGCCATGGCCTGTAGCGCGGCGGCGAAGCACAGCAGCACGCAAAGAGAACGAAGAGTGCGTGAGCGGCGGCGCCGTGCCATTCTCCTCTGGTGCTCCGTTTCGCGGAATCAGTTCGGTGACGGCTGCTCGATGTGATCGATGACGATCAGCGGGAGCGGCGCCTTCTGCGATTCGAGTTTCAGCCCGAGCTGTTCCTGGAGAGCTGTGAAAATCGAGGGTCCGGAATCGTCGCTGCTTTCATCACCACCCGCCGCTGGTCCGCTGCCTGGAGCGGGTGGTGCGGGCATCGGGCCTTTTCTGGGAGGCAACTGCAGGGTGAAATCGTAGGTGCCGGTAAGGCCGGTCTTATCGATTACCGTGCGGCCGGTTTGCTGGGAGAGGAGTCGAGTGAGGTCACTCACGGGAACACCCTGCGCGGTGATCTGGCCGCTTGCATTGAACATCATCATGTTGGCGCCCCCGTGCTGGCCGTCGGGCCCCTTCAGGCCGTTGGGATACGTATCGCCGGGCTTGGCTTCGTGGAGTTTGAGGCCTCCCTTGGCGATGACCAGCGCGAAGACCGGCAGTTCTTTGGTCTCTTCATGCGTTTTGAGAGCGAAGCGATCCACGAGCAGCGAGCGGATCATCTGCTTGCGCTGATCGAAGTTGAGGTCCTTCATCGCGGGTAGGTCGGCGGTATCGACCTTAGCGTCAATGTCGAAGCGGCTGGAGCCGGCCCAGGCAGGTTCGCCTGCGATCTGATCGTCGTTCACGTTAAAAGCTTCACGGATGAGGAACTTCAAAGGAACATTGGTGGCAGTGAAGTTGTCAGGACCAAACATAATGCGCACCATGTTGGTGCCGGATTTATCCAGTTTGACGGAGGCTACGGCGAATTCGGGCACTTTCGTATCAGCAGGATCGGCGCTGGCGGGCGCCGGTCCCGATAGTGGTGACTTTGCGGGAGCGGGCTGGGCGGCGGGAGGTGCGGTTTGTGCCGGGTGCAACAGACCGAAGGCGAAGGGCACAGCAAGGGCGAGCAGAGCCGCGGTCCCGATGAGCAGTTTCCGGCGCGCGCTGAGCCTGAGGACGCCAGCTCCGGACAAGATGCGTTCGACGCGGCTTCTGAGGTCAGCGCCGGTAACTCCCGCTGCGCACAACGACGGCGATTCGACGCAGAATCGGCAGGTCATCAGCAGGCTCTCGGCGTAAATCTCCGGCCGGGCGGCGCTGCGGATCACCGCCTCATCGCAGGCGCGTTCGCGCTCATCCAGCATGCGGGTCTCCATCCACCAGACGGCGGGATGGAACCAGAAAACGGCTTCCACGACCATATGGAGGGCCGCCGCCAGATTGTCGTGGCGACGCGCATGGGAGAGTTCGTGCGCCAGGATGGCTTCGATATGTTCGTCCTCCAGGCGGTCGGAAAGATGTTGCGGCCAGAGAAGCGCGGGCCGAAAGATGCCGAAGATGCCCGGTTCGGTGGTTTCCTGCGAATGCAGCAGGGCTACGCGCGAAGTACTCCCGGCCGCGGATTCGAGCCGCCGCAGGATGTTCAACTCGCGTCCGTGCTGGATGGGGATCGCCCGGCGGCGCGCTGAGGCGACCTGCCTCCAGCGCCGATACCACAGCAGCGCGACGGTGGCGGCTCCGCAGAGCCACACTACGACCAGGATTGCGGGCAACCATGGCGTAGTGGGATCGACGAGCCTGACGGCGTGGGTCCGAACAACGGGCGAGTAGGAGGTGATCTCTGAGAACGGGTGGCTCGCGATTGCGATGGCGGAAGTGACCGACGCCGGAGGCTGCACCTCAAAATGCTGTGGGCCAGGCAACAGTCTGCCGAGTGCTGTGAGCAGGGAGAAGGGCAGGAGGAACTTGGCCGACGCGGCAAGCCACAGCGAGGAGCGCATGCGCGCCTCGTTCCTGCGCAGCACGAGGGTCAGGAGCCAAACGGCGGCGAGGAATGCAGTCGATTGCCAAAGGTGATTGGCCAGAGCCGGTCCCAGATCGATTCCAAACGAGGACAGATATCGCATCATCGTCCTTTTCCTCCCGGCTTGATTTCGCGGAGCGTTTTTTCGGCGAACTCGACGTCGTCGAGAGTCAGCTTGCCGGCCCCGATCAGGTGAGCCACGACCGGCCGCGAGTTTCCGCCGAACATAGCGAGGAGATCGTCCACCAGCCTGCGCTGTGAGGCCTCGCGGGAAACGACAGCCTCAAACATGTGGAAGTTGCCGATCTTACCAACGCGGCGCACGACTTTCTTATCCTCCATGCGATAGACCGTCTTCTGCACAGTGGTGTAACCCGGCCGCTTTTTCTCCGGAAACGCCTCCTGCATCTCCCGAATGGAGGCATGGCCTTTTGTCCAGAGCGTCTCCATGATCTGCATCTCGAGTCTCGATAATCGGACCGTCGCCATCTTTCTAAGACCCCCGTCTGTCTAACTACGACGCGTGTCATAGACAGTAACGCAAAACAGGGGTCGTGTCCACCCGGCGGGCGAAATGCGGTTGCGAAATGATTCGAAGCGTTGCGAGACGCGCAGAGCATGTTCGCGCTGAGGTTCTTTGAAGAGAGTCCGGCCTACGAGACGACAAGAGGAATTGATTCTGTGGGAGGCATGAGTGGTCCGGCCAGTGACGGCTCCCACTCTGCGGAACAGCACGACGGCTTTAGCTGCTCTGGCCCGGGGCCCCGGAGGGGTGAATGGTGCCGATTCTCAAGGGTTTTACCGACGCTATGCAGATTCGCCAATGGTTATATCAAGTCGTGACTTTAGAGTTGACAATGCCGGATTGGCTGGTTGAAAATCTGACACGAAGGCGAACGTGGTCAGACCACAGTCCAGCAAATGATCCACACCGCCGTCGGTGCCGCTGCCGATCGACATCCCATGGCCGTAGGAATACTGGACGGTATACAGGCCCTAATTAGCTGTGTCAATGAGGATTAATTGGGTCTCTGCCACTGTCGCCATTCTGTGGCGGCACGGGATTGTGCCAGGCTAGTGGTCCTACCTCACTTTAGTGCGATGCCGGTGGGGACCACCCCATCCAGTCGAGTAGCCAGCGCCAGGTTGACTCCTGGGTCGGCCGGTTTGGCGGTGGCCTCAGGCTCGAGGTCGGATATTGCACGGGCTTGCCTCGGTGGGCGAGCGCTAGCTGCCGGAACATTCGTCCCTGTTCTTTCACGCGACCATCATTAGTTAGCAGTCCGAGACTGTATTCCACCGAATTGAAAGCAAACCGACGATCCACGTCATGACTATCCCAGTAGGTGAACCAGGCGACTCCTTCATTGATTGCAGCCGAAACGGCTCGTTCGAGCCATTCGGCTTGCTGCTTTTCTGTGAGCGCCTCGATGCAAGTGTTGAACTCACCCGCCCAGACAGGCTTCTGCTGCGATCCAGCGCAGGACCGGATCAAGGCTGCCATTCCTGCCAGCAGCCCGACACTCGGCGGATCCATTGGGCCACCGTATTTCAGGGCCCCGGTCCACCAGGGATAACAATGCATCACCGGCATTTGCTGATCGGCAACGAGGGCGCGGGCAGAAAAGGTCGTGGGTTCAAACCAGGGATGGTGATCGACGCCGTTCACGTTCAGGTGACCAGGCAGGACGGAATCGATCAACGAGAAAACCCTGGCCATCCATGCGTCGCCGGTGTTCGTTCGGGCGCTCCAGCAGGTGTTGATTTCGTTTCCCAGGTCAAAGCCGATGACGTTGTCATGATTTTCGACGACCTGGGCGAGCTGGCGAATGAATAACTCCTGGGCAGCCCACATCCCGGTGTCCGTGAAGAAGGCTTCTCCCGGCTGGTTGAAGGGCGGCAGAAAGTACCAGCCGCTCAGCTGTCCGGTAAAGACGGTGATGAGCGCATCGAGATGACGGTCGGCCATGAACGTCAGCAACTGGTTCAGGCGCTCAAGATGGAGGGTGCTGATCCATTTCGGATTGGGTTGGAAATAGGGCCAGATCAGGAGCAGCCGAAGGTGATCGGCGGCCAACGAGGCGATCGCATCGAGATCGCGGCGGATCGGATCGGCGTCCCAGTCGTTCCAGCAGAACCACCAATTGTGTGAGGGAGTGTAGTTCACACCGAAGCGATGGAGTCCCGTGTCCAGTTTGGGAGACACGAGTGGTGGGTCGACAGCCAGTCTCTTCGGCAAGAGGCGGCTGTTGAAAGGTGAGGAGATGGCCAGTGCGGCGCTCTGATGGAGGAACTGACGGCGGTTCACCTGCGACATAAAAAGACCGTAGAAAAGACTGACCGGTTTCGCTTCCTGGGTTTTGGCCTCTGGCTCCTGGCGCGGATCCCGAAGCACGATGATAGACTCTGGTTCTCCGTTTCGGTCATGGAAAAGCACCTGCTCACTCGCCGGGAATTCCAGTTCTCCGCCCTCAAAGCATCCGCTGCTCTGCTCATTTCTGCAAACCATGCCGCTGCGGCCCTTGCCGACGCATCCGACATCTCCGCGCTCTACCGCAGAGCGATCGTCATCGATTCGCTCTGCAGCCCATTCGTCGACGGGGAAGATGATCCCGGCCGGGCTCTCGTGAAGACTGTCCTCGACTCCGGCATCACTGCGGTCAACTGGACCGTCTCCGAACGCGACTTCGAAGGCACCATCCGGACCATCGCTGCCGTTCAGGCCCTTGTGGACAAATATCCTGACGCCTTCACCATCATTCGCCGCCAGCCCGAGATTGCCGTGGCCAAACAGACTGGGCGCATGGGCATTCTCATGGGCTTTCAGTACACGGCGTTTCTGGAAGACGACCCCAGCCGCATTGGCATGTTCCGCAATCTCGGCGTGCGCATCATGCAGCTCACCTACAACAACCGCAGCATCTTCGGCGACGGCTGTCTCGAGCCAGGCAACGCTGGTCTTTCTAATGCAGGCCATGCCGCGGTCAGTACGATGAACGCCATCGGTGTCGCGGTCGACCTCAGCCACAGCGGCTACCGCACCACTTCCGACGCCATCGAGGCGTCCTCGAAACCTGTCCTGATTACGCATTCCGGCTGCGCTGCTGTTTATGCGCATCCACGCAACAAGCCGGACGCGATTCTCCGCCAGCTTGCCGACCGCGGCGGTTATTTCGGCGTCTACCTCATGCCGTATCTGGTCGCATCGCCAACCGTCCCGACGCATGAGCACGTTCTCGATCATCTGATCCACGCGATCGACGTCTGCGGTTCCGATCACGTCGGCGTCGGCTGCGATGGTTCTATCCAGGCCATCACGCTCACCCCCGAACAGAAGGCCGCCTTCGATGCGGACATTGCCCGGCGCAAACAGCTCCACATCGGCGCGCCCGGCGAGGACCGCTATCCCTGGGTTCCCGATCTCAGCGGTCCTGCGCATATGGAAGTCATTGCGGAAGAGCTTGCCCGCCGGGGCCAGCCCTCGTCGGTCATCGAAAAGGTTCTCGGCGCCAACTTCCAGCGTGTCGTCGGCGATATCTGGGGAACAACCTGAACCAGGAGTATCCCGTGCGATTCAATCTGTCCCGCATCTTCGGTACTCTCCTGCTCACAGCCGGGGCTCTCACCGCCAGCTCACAGCAAAACGCGATCCCTGCTCTTCCCTCCGGCATTCCCTCCACAGCCCAGCGCTATGTGGTTTTCCTTGTGGGTGGTCCCGCTGGTCAGCAGGCCAGCTGGACCGCGCCCGATGGCGCGCTCCACATTTTCTTCCAGTACAACGATCGTGGCCGAGGACCCGCCACCACCAGCATCCTCCGTCTTGACTCATCCGGAGTTCCCATCGCCGAGTCGGTGACCGGCAACAACTACCTCAAATCACCGGTCCAGGAAGACTACGCGCTCACTTCCGGTTCAGCCCGCTGGCAGAACGAGGTTGAGCATGGAAGCCGCCCGCTCACTGCGCCGGCCATGTATGTTGCTATGGATCCTTCGCCGATCGAGATGGGGCTTCTCGCTGGCGCTGCCCTCCATCATGGCGGCCAGCTCGCCCTGTTGCCGGAAGGCGAGGCGCACGTCTCGCTGGTTAGCGATTTGACCCTCGAATCGTCCGGTGAAAAGAAGCACGTAAGACTTTACGCCATCGCGGGCCTGGAGTACGCGCCCAACTATGTCTGGCTTGACGACAAGGGCGCCTTCTTCGCGTCCGTCAGTGACTGGCTCTCCGTTCTGCCCGACGACTGGCAATCCTCGCTGCCGGCCCTGAGCGCCGCTCAGAATAAAGTCGCGGAGGCGCGCTCCGCCGATCTCGCCCGCACTCTCATCCACCGTCCCTCCGGCCCCGTCGCGATCACCCACGTCGACGTCTTCGACGCGGTATCCGCCGCCATCGTCCACGACCAGACCGTGATCCTCCATGGCAACCATATCTTCAGCGTCGGTCCCGCGGCTTCCGCCATCGTCCCTGCAGGCGCCCAGCTCATCGACGGCCGCGGAAAAACTCTGCTCCCCGGATTGTGGGACATGCACGCGCACGTCGCCGACAATGACGGCTTGCTCAACCTGGCCGCTGGCGTCACCACGGTCCGCGACCTGGCCAACGACATCGATACGCTGCTGGCCCGCCGCCGCCGCATCGAGAACCTGCAGGAAGTAGGTACTCGCATCGTGCTCGCGGGCGTCATCGACGGCCCCGGTCCGTACCACGGTCCCACCAAAGTCCTCGTCTCCACCAACGAAGAAGCACGGGCCGCCGTCGAAAACTACAAGCGCCTCGGCTACGTCCAGATCAAGATCTACAGTTCGGTTCCGCCAGCGGTCGTCCCCGCCATCATTCAGGAAGCCCACCGTCTCGGCATGCGCGTCAGCGGCCACATCCCAGCGGACATGTACGCCGACCAGTGTGTCGAGCTCGGCTACAACGAAATCCAGCACGCCAACTTCCTCATGCTGAATTTCATGCGCGACGTCCGCGACACCAACACGCGCTCGCGCTTCACGGCCGTGGCGCAACGCGGAGCCTCGCTCGATCTCCAGTCAGCCGCCATGCAGTCCTTTGTGCAGCTTCTGCTCGCCCACCACATCGATCTCGATCCCACTCTCGATGTCTTCGAAGATATGTACATGCAGGGCCCCGGCGTGATCCCGCCCGCTTTTCAGCCAGTGGCCGATCGCCTGCCGCCCCAGGTCCGCCGGCAGCTTCTTTCCAGCGGGCTCACCGCCGCGCCGGGCATGCAGGAAACCTACCGCCGCTCCTTCCAAAACATGCTCGCTATGATCGGCATGATGTACCGGGCTGGTATCCCCATCGAAGACGGTACTGACGAAATGCCTGGGTTCTCTCTCCACCGCGAGCTGGAACTCGACGTGGAGGCCGGCCTCCCGCCCAATCGCGTCCTGCAGGACGCGACAGTCAATGCCGCCCGCATCATGTCCATGGATGACGAACTCGGCTCGATCGTTCCCGGGAAACTCGCTGACCTCGACCTCATCGCTGGCGACCCGGTTGCGAAGATCGCAAACGTACGAAACGTGGTGCTCACGATCAAGGACGGGAATCTCTACTACCCATCCGAACTCGATGCAGCTCTCGGGATCGCGTCCAGATAACTGGCGCACGCAATGACGGAATGCAGGCAGCGGCGCGTTTCTATACATTGATCTCAATCGAGCCGTGCCCCGCGGCCGAACCATGGTGTAGGAGGAGCAGCAATGATGAATTTCAGATTGACCCGGATCCTGATTGCCGGTCCGCTATTGGCGATGTTCCTCTGTGTCGCGCACCAGGTTGCTGCCCAGTCGACGCCACAGCGCTCTCTACTGGCGTTGTCAAAACGCGCTCACACCCTGGCGATTGTCGATCCGGCCACTCTGCAGGTCATCGCGCGCGCTCCCGTGGGCCCGGACCCGCATGAGGTGATCGCCTCCGCCGATGGCAAGACCGCCTGGGTCTCGATTTATGGCGGCGGCCGTTATCACGCACTCTCCGTCATTGACCTTGTCGCGCAAAAAGCGCTGCCTGACGTCGATACAGGCGCCCTGAACGGTCCTCACGGCCTGGCCTTTGTGGGCGGCAGGGTGTGGTTCACAGCCGAAGGCGCGAAGGCCATCGCGCGCTACGACCCGGCAACCGGCAAAGTCGACTGGATCATGGGCACCGGCCAGAACCGGACGCACATGATTTATGTCACGCCAGATGAGAAGCAGATTTACACGACCAATGTGAGCTCAGGGACGGTCACGATTCTGGAAAAGATTGCGCTGCCGCCCATGGGGCCTCCGCCGGGGATGCATGTGCCGGCGGGCTCGCCGCCTCCGGGTATGGGACAGCCCCGCATGGACTGGAACGAGACCGTCATTCCTGTCGGTAAAGGCGACGAAGGCTTTGACGTCTCACCTGGTGGCCGTGAGATGTGGACGGCTAACGCGCAGGATGGCACGCTCTCGATTATCGACATTGCGGCGAAGAAGGTAACGGACACGCTGGATGCGAAGATATTCGGCGCCAACCGGCTGAAGTTCACACCCGATGGAAGGCAGGTCCTGATTTCGAGTCTCGGGAACGGCGATCTCTTCATCTACGACGCCGCGTCGCGGAGGGAACTCAAGCGTGTGCCGATTGGCCATGGCGCGGCAGGCATTCTGATGGACTCCGTCGGAGATCGCGCCTTCATTGCCTGCTCTCCCGACAACTATGTCACGGTTCTGGATTTGAAGACCCTCACCGTCAGCGGCCACATTGATGTTGGGGGAGAGCCGGATGGCCTGGCCTGGGCGTTGCGGCCGTAGCGCTGCGGCGCTGATGTTTCGTGGGAGGTTTTGCCGGAGTGTTCGATGTCACCATCGCGGGAGAGATCAATCTGGATCTCATCCTCTACGGCGTGCAGGAGACTCTTCCTGCGGAGCGAGAGGTGCTGGCTGACGGTTTTCAGGCGACCCTCGGCAGCTCATCGGCGATTGTTGCGCATAACCTGGCGGTCCTGGGCGCAAAGGTGGGATTCGTCACCCGCGTGGGACGCGACGAATTGGGATCGGCGGCCTTGGCACGCCTTCGCGAGAGCGGCGTGGATGTGAGCCGCACCACGACGGACCCTGAGCGCATGACAGGCGTGACGGTATTGCTCCAGCATGGAGCAAACCGCAGGATCGTCACCTATCCCGGCACCATGAGCGAGATGACGATTCGCGATCTCGACGTTTCCTGGTTGCGCGCTTCCCGGCATTTTCACCTCTCCTCGCTGTTTCTGCAGCGGGCACTTGCGCCGGAGCTGCCCGTGTTGTTCCGGGAGTTCAAGGATGCTGGGTTGACTTTGTCGCTGGACACCAACGACGACCCGGAAGACCAATGGGACGGAGTCCTCGACGAGCTACTCGATCTGGTCGACATTCTTTTGCCGAATGAGGCAGAGGCATGCCGCATTGCGCGGCGTGGGACACTCGATGAGGCGCTGGCGGCGCTCGCCGCGCGAGTTCCCTGCGTGGCGGTGAAGTGTGGTAAGCGCGGCTCGATCGTACAGAAAGGCGGCAGCCACTGGGAGTCCGCCGGCATCGAGGTGGATCCCGTAGACAGCATCGGGGCAGGGGACAGCTTCAACGCCGGATTTTTGTTCGCATGGCTGCAGGGCCTCGATCCGGAGACCTGCGCGCGGGCCGGAAATATTACAGGGGCGTTATCGACCCTGCGCCCTGGCGGCACCGAGGCCTTTCGCGATCGACAATTGGTGGATAGTTTCCTCAGCACGCACGGCTTTCCGGCAGCGCGAAAGCATCGAGACAGAGTGGATGACGGCAGAAAAAGATAAATTCGTCGCGATGGTGACAGCGAAAGCCGAGATTCGGCTGCCGCTCGGAGAGTTTCAGCCGCAATCGATGCTGGTGACGCCGGAGCACCCGGTTGAGCTGCCGCGCTTTCCGGTGATCGACTATCACAATCATCTCGATGCTCTGGATCCGGCCGATGTGCTGCGGGTGATGGACGGGTGCGGCATCGAGCAGATCGTGAACATCACTATGAAAACCGGCGCGGAGGCGATCGAGATTCTGCATAAGTTTCATGCGGCCGATCCAAGCCGGTTTCACAGCATTGCCTGGATGGACTGGTCCGGTGTGGATCAACCGGACTTTGTTGCGAAAACCTGTGACTGGCTGGACCAGCTGGCAGAGCGCGGCATCAAGGGCATCAAGTTCTGGAAGGACCTTGGCCTCAGTGTGCGCGATGGCGACCGGCGTCTGATGCGGATCGACGATGAGCGCCTCGCGCCCATTTTCGACAAGGCGGCGGAGCTGCGGGTTCCGGTGATGTTCCATACCGCGGACCCCGATGCGTTCTTTCTGCCCATCGACAGGTTCAACGAGCGCTACGAAGAGCTGGCTGCGCACCCGGACTGGAGCTTCTGCGGCGCCGAGTATTCGAAGGGCCAGCTGCTGGAACAGCGGGACCGAGTGATCGCACGGCACCCGGCGACCACGTTCGTGTGTGCTCACGTGGCGGAGAGCAGCGAGAACCTGGCGCGGGTCACGCAACTTCTCGACAGCTGGCCCAACGTCTATGTGGACATCAGCGCGCGAGCGGCGGAGCTGGGGCGCCAGCCTTACCGGGCGCGTGAGTTCTTCCTGCGCTACTCCGACCGCATCGTCTTCGGCACCGACCTGTTGCCGGAGGAACGGATGTACCGCCTGTATTTTCGATTTCTCGAGACGGCGGATGAGTATTTCGAATATCCATCGCACGCTTCGCGCCAGGGCCGGTGGAATATCTACGGGCTGTATCTGCCCGACGAAGTGCTGCGCAGGGTATATCGTGAAAATGCGCTGCGCCTTCTACATTTGTGATCGAAACGCACATCGACAAAACTCTCACGTGACAAATTCCATTGCAATCTCCGCCGTAGCATGCTGAAGCCTGAACGCATTCCGAGTGCTGCGGGAACGAGCTTCTACAGTCGCTACCTCCTGTTGATTGCCGGCGTCGGCGGCCTGCTTTACGGCGCGGACATCGGGATCATTGCGGCCGCGCTGCTCTATGTGGGCAAGACGATCGAGCTCACGCTCGAACAGACCTCGCTGATTGTGGCAGCGGTGCTGGGCGGCAGCATGGTCTCGTCGCTGGCTGCAGGCGTGCTGGCCGATTGGTTCGGTCGCCGCAAAATGATGATCCTCAGCGGGCTCATGTTCATCGCGAGCGTCGCCATCATCGTCTTCTCTCGCGACTTCACGGCGTTGTTCGCCGGGCGGTTGCTGCAGGGCATGAGCGGCGGGGTGATCGCGGTGGTGGTGCCGCTCTATCTGGCCGAATGCCTGAGCGCGAGCCATCGCGGACGCGGCACTGCCATCTTTCAGTTCTTTCTCACCTTCGGCATCGTCCTGGCTGCCCTCATCGGCTACCTGTACACGCGGCAGGCAGAGGCCGCCGTGGCCCTGGCGCACGGCAATACGATTCTGATCCGGGCCGCGCAAAACCACGCGTGGCGGGGCATGTTTCTGGCCGTGATCTATCCTGGCGCGATCTTTTTCGCTGGCTCGTTCCTGCTCAGCGAAACGCCGCGCTGGCTGGTGCGCAGGGGAAAAAACGAGGAGGCACTCAAAGCGCTCCGGCGCTCGGTCCCGGAAGACGAAGCGCAACGGGAAATGGCAGAAATGCAGCTGCTGGCTCGCGAGGCACACAGCGGTCCTGCGTCGCGCGAATCGCTCTTCCGCCGCAAATATGTCGTTCCCTTTGTCCTGGCCTGCATCGTGCTCAGCCTCACGCAGACTACCGGCATCAACTCCATCCTGAGCTTTCTGGTGGTGATCCTTCGCCAGGCAGGCATGACCGCGCGCCATGCGACCCAGGGCGACGTGCTGGTGAAGCTGATCAACTGTGGCACAACAGTGGTTGCGGTTCTGCTGGTCGATCGCAAGGGGCGCAGATTCCTCCTGAGGATGGGGACGGCCGGTATTGTCATCGCGCTGACCGTTGCCGGGGCGATTTTCTTTCACACCGAGGCGGGACGGATCGATGTCAAGAGCAGAATCGAGGCCGCTGTGGTGAATAACCGCATCGCCCTGCCCCTGGACACGGCGGCGCTGGGCGCAACCAACGGGCGCGTGATGGCCCTGACAGTTGCATATTCCTACGGCCACGGCGAGCATCTGGCGACGGTCCTGAGCGACGTCGATCATCCGGTGCTGGAGATTGCTCCGGAGGGGCGCGACCAGGGGGGTGCGCTGGAGATTGTCCGCGCCCTCTATGGTCCGGTGCCGGCAGAAAAAACTGGCTGGATGGTCGCCGGGTGCCTCGGCCTGTTCATCATGTCGTACGCGGTGGGCCCGGGCGTCGTGGTCTGGCTGACGCTCTCTGAGCTCATGCCGACGCGCATTCGCTCGACCGGGATGGGGATTGCGTTGCTGCTGAACCAGGGAATCTCGACGGCCATCGCGGGAATCTTTTTGCCGGTGGTCGGCAATCATGGGTATGCAAGCATGTTCTTCTTCTGGGCAGCGTGCACCGTGGCCTATTACCTCACTGCCACATTTTGGCTGCCGGAGACTCGCGGAAAGTCTCTGGAAGAAATTGAAATGTACTTCGATAAGGGCCTGCGCGCCGCGGAGTAGTCGATTCTCACGAGCCCGATCAGTAGCCCTCGTGTCCGCTGCGCCCGGTTGCAGCAGGAGGATAAATCTTCACGTGCGAGACCACGCGGCTGATGGCGCCCGTGCTCGGTGTATCCGGCCTCACGCCGTTCTCGATAGCAAGGAAGAGCGCGAGAAGCTGTCCGACGATAACGTCGACCGGCGGACGCACCGTGTCAGGCAGGTCCGGTGGCGCCTGCAGATCGATCACATGCTCGGTCAGACTGCGGATCCGCGCCGAAGACCGCGGGGTGACAATCAGCAGCTCATCGGTCAGACCTTTGTTTCGGATCTCCTCGATCAGATCGAGTTCGTACAGGAGCCGCGACTCTTCGCCGGACAAGAATGCACAGACCAGGGTTTGCCGATTCAGGAAGGACATGGGTCCGTGGCGGAGGCCGAGGAAAGATTCGGCCAGGGTCGCAATCCTGCCGGCGTTCAGTTCCAGCACTTTCAGCGCAGACTCCTGCGCGGCGGCCTGCAGGGAATCGCTTCCGAGGAAACATACTCGGCTGAATCCTTTCTTCGCCAGTACCGCGGCCAGGTTGGCCGCCGGCGGCAGTAACTCCTTCGCCAGAGAAGACAGCTTCTCCACGATAGCTTTGTAAGTGGTTGTCTGATCGAGGTAAGCCAGATACTGACCGGCGATCAGCATGTTCGTAAACGAGCTGGTCATAGCCAGGCCGCGGTCGTTGACCGCATCTTCGAGAACGATGGGAACCACGCCGGGGAGATTGCCCATGGTTCCGGCCGCGTTACAGGTAATCACGATGTGACGGACCTGCTCGGGATATCGCTGCTGGGCCAACTGCAGCAGAGCAACGCCCTCGGAGCTGTCACCCGATCTCGAAAAGGAGATGAGAAGGCAGAGTGCACCCGGCAACATGTAGTTGTCGAGGCTGGTCAGCAACTCTGTGCTGGGAACACTCGTGACCGAGCATCCCCACTGCTGTCGGAGCAGCCCCGCCAGCGCTCTTCCGATGTAATCGGAGCTGCCGGCTCCGGCCAGGATGACCTGAAAAGTGCGATCCGATTCAGGAGGCAGACCGAATTCCTGGCAGCCGCTCTCGATTGCGGAGCGCAACGACTGCAGGCGCTCGAAGGTATCCAGCCAGGTCTTGGGCTGCTGATGAATTTCCCGAGGAGTGGCGGTCAGCCCCAACGACATACGGGCCTGCTGCGGCAATGCGATGAGCTGCGTCAGTGCGTCCAAGGTTGCCTCGGGAGTGGCATCCGAGCCATTTTACGGCTCAGCGCATTTCTTCTGCACCTGCGCTTTGGCTGCTGGTTTGTTTGGAATTTGGCGGGGACGACGGGGCTCGAACCCGCGACCTCTGCCGTGACAGGGCAGCATTCTAACCAACTGAACTACGTCCCCTTCGATTGTGAGAGCCTTGCGGCGAGGCGTTGCGCTTCGCTTGTCCTGCGTTCGCTGTGGTGTTGAGGAGCGTGAGCGAACCACGGAACTGTCACCATTCCGTTGTTTGGATTGTAGCAATAACAGCGTTCAGGGTACAGCGTTCAGCGTTCACGAGCCGGTAGCCCGTAGCCTGTAGCAAAGCCAAATGCATCGGTCAGCCCGACGTTGGGACTTTGTCGACCGCGGAGAGGCGCTGGACGACACGGTCTTTGCCGAGGGCGGCCATGACGGCGAAGAGGCTGGGAGCGACGGCCTGGCCGGTGAGAGCGACACGGGATCCGTTGATGAGAGCGCCGGCTTTGATGTTCTTCTCGGCGGCGAAGGCGCGGAGGATTTCCTCGGCGCCGGCTTCAGTGAATGCAGGAGCGGCGGCGTAGCGAGTGGCCAGTTCCTGGAGGAGCGAAGGAAGAGCCGGATCGCTGAGGAATTTTGTAACCGCGGCGGGATCGTATTCGAAGTCGTCACCGAAGTAGGCTCGGAAGGAGCTGGCGAAATCTTTGAGACTGCGGGCGCGAGGTTTGAGGAGATCGATGGCGGCCAGGATTTCCGGTTGAGAGCGCGTGGGCATGAATTCGGCGGCTTTCCACTCGGTTTCGATGAGTGGGAGAAGCTTTTCCGAATCGTAGGCTCGGATGTATTCGGTATTGAACCAGGCGAGCTTGTCGTTGTCAAAAACGGCGTTCGATTTGGAAATGCCGTCGAGGGTGAAAAGCTCGACGAGGTCGTTAGAGGAGAAGATTTCCCGGTCTCGATGCGCGGTTCCGGGTGACCAGCCGAGGAGAGCGAGGAAGTTGCGGAAGGCTTCGGGGACGATGCCGAGGTCTTTGTAGGCGATGACGGAGGTGGCTCCGTGGCGTTTCGAGAGGCGGGTTTTGTCGGGTCCGAGGATGAGCGGGACGTGGGCGAAGACCGGCATGGCGGCTCCAAGTGCATGATATTGCAGGACTTGCTTGGGCGTATTCGAGATGTGGTCGGCTCCCCGGATGATGTGGGTGAGGCGCATGTCGATGTCGTCAGCGACGACGCTGAGGTGATAGGTGGGAATGCCGTCGGAGCGAAGGAGGACGAAGTCCTCGATTTCGGCATTGGCGAATTCGACTCGGCCAAAAACGGCGTCGTCGAAGGCGGTTGAGCCGCCGTCAGGGACGGAAAAGCGGACGGCTGCTGCTTCGCCGGCCGATTTGCGAGCGGCGGCGGTGGCGGCGTCGATGGAGCGGCAGCGGCGGTCGTACATGGGTGGTCTGCCGGCGGCGGTGGCTTTGGCTCGGCGCTGTTCGAGTTCCTCCTTTGTGCAGAAGCAGTAGTAGGCGTGGCCGGAGTTCGACCAGTTTTGCAGCTGTGGCCTGGTAGAGGGCCAGGCGCTGGGACTGGAAGAAGGGACCTTCGTCCCAGCCAAGGCCGATCCAGCGCATGCCTTCGAGAATGCCGTCGACCATGGCTTCGGAGGAGCGCTCGAAATCGGTGTCCTCGATACGGAGGATGAAGGTTCCTCCGAAGTGGCGGGCAAAGAGCCAGTTGAAGAGGGCGGTGCGGGCTCCGCCGACGTGGAGGTAGCCGGTGGGTGACGGAGCGAAGCGGACGCGAGGCGTGGGGTTCGATGTCATCGGGACCAGGTGTGAGTTTAACGCGGTACGATGGTCACCACCCCTCCCCCCACCCCCCTCCCCCCACCCCCCCCCCAGTGCGGGATGGTGATTGATTCTGCGGGGGTTCGATGGTGTTGGCGAGCTCGACAACAGGTATGGGGTTGGGAACCAGTCAGATGCGACACGGCCGCGTTTGTTACACAGACGGCTGCGTTTGTCACAAAGACGGCCGCTTGTGTAACCAATACGGCCGCGTTGATGGTGAAAATGGGAGACGGGCGAGAGGAAGGCAAGCGATGGCGCTTCGCGCGCTGCCATGGAGGGTGACATGATTCCAGTTAGTCGCACGGCTTCTCCTTTCGTCGTCAGAAATGGAAAAGCCCCGCCGGAGCGAGGCTTTTTTCTTTTTCTATCCTAAGTTCAGAATATCACATTGAGAGAATAAACCCGCCAAATATGATTGGCTGTAAGCGGTGTGTTATCACCAAAAGTTACTTTGGGTAAGTGGTGGATGCTTGACAGGAAAAACAGGGAATAGGGAATAGGGAATAGGGAGTAGAAAGACAGCGGATAGCGGATAGCGTTCAGAAAGACAGCGGATAGCGGATAGCGGATAGCGTTCAGAAAGGCAGCGGATAGCGGACAGCGGATAGCGTTCAGAAAAACAGCATCCAGAGGAGGGCGTTTCGCAGGTTCGGGAGGAGGACTGGTGGGACGGATTGCGGGTATGGTTTTGGTTGGAATGGTGGGGCTGAGCGGGTGGGGTGTTGGAGGGCAGGCTCCCACGCCGGCGGCGGTTCCGAAGGCTACTGGAGTGAGGGATGGCCGGGTGCGGCGGGCGATGGCGGATTTGCGGCCGGTGGCGACGTTTCGGGTGGGCGGGCATCCGGACTGGATGGCGGTGACCGCGGACGCGGTTTGGGTGACGCAGGGTGAACGAAACAGGGTGGTGCGGCTGGATGCTCGAACGAATAAGGTGGACGGCGAAGTGACGGTGGCGAAGCCTTGCTCGGGGCTGGCGGCGGGGTTTGGGAGTTTGTGGGTGCCGAGCTGCGGGGATCACGCCCTGGTGCGGGTGGATCTGCGGACGCGGAAGGTGGTGGCGCGGATTGCGGTGGGGCCGGCGGATTCCGAGGGCGGAATCGCAGTGGGCGCGGGCAGTGTTTGGATGATGGCGGATGCGAAGAGCGGGCCGGACGGGGTTTTGGTGCGGGTTCATCCGCGGACGAATCAGGTTGTGGCGCGGATTCGGGTTCCGGCGGGAGTCGTATGCGGCGGCGTTTGGGGGCGGGTCGGTGTGGGTGACGTCGACGGGGCAGGATGTGCTGACGCGGGTGGATGCGGCGACCGACAAGGTGGTGTCGGAGACGAAAGTGGGGAAGAGGCCGCGGTTTTTGACGGTGGGCGCGGGGAGTGTGTGGACGCTGAACCAGGGAGATGGGACGGTGTCGCGCGTGTCGATGAAGAGCGGGCGGGTGACGGCGACGATTGACTGCGGGGCTGGCCGGGCATGGGGGCGAGATTGCGTACGGAGCGGGCGCGGTGTGGGCGACGCTGGAGGGATTTCCGATGACGCGGATCGATGCGGGGACGAATCGAGTGACGGCGCAGTGGGTGGGGAAGGGTGGGGACAGTATTCGGGTGGGGCTGGGGACGGTTTGGCTGACGGATTATGAGGGGGGAGTGGTTTGGCGGGTGGGGGTGAAGTAGGGAGATGAGGTCCCGTTCTTGAGGCGTCGCGGAGGCTCTTTATGAGTGACCAGGGTTGGAGTCGTCAGTCCTGAGCGAAACCTCCGGTTTGCTGGTTTTTCGGCCAGAATCGCTCAGTACCGGGCGTAGTGGGATTCTCGACCGCTTTGCAAGTCGGAAAGAGTTAAGTGATTATCCTCCAGTTTGAATTTCTCCTCGGTGTCTCGGCTCGGCATTTTCATTTGAAGCGAGGAGCCGGAGATTGTGTACGAACCGTGCTGATTTGCGAAAGGAATGAGGAGCAATAGTTCACCCCGGGCGTAAAACAAATAGCGGGCTACCACATGGACTCCGCCCATTTCACGGTTCTCGGTCCACTCTCCAACAATAGAGCTGCCTGCGTCAGGAGAATTGCCGACACGTGCGAGTTCGGTAGCGCCTGCTTTGGTTTCCCATTTGAGCTTATCTTTGCCCAGCCACTTCAGGGTGTACTTCTGCTCAGGGCCGTCACTTGTGGCAGGAGGAAGTATGAGTTGGGTGTTTTCGATGCGCCACCGCATCTCCACGACAGCGCCTATGCTGAAATCCATGGTTCCGTCCGGGCGAAACTCAATGATTGTTCCGATTCCACCCTTCGAGGTTTCCAGCGATCGCCACCGCCCCGCAATGCTTACGGGAGAGAGCTGCTGAGCAGATGCGCAACGCGCAGAATCGAAACAGATCGCAGTGAGAGATACCGCCCAAGCTGCAACATGAAAAATGTGGGTCAATCTGGGACTCATGCCAGGAGGATAAGCTCGGTGGCGTGACAAAAGGCAAACAAGCCGGTCTGCGAGTTCCCGAAAGGTCGGCAACCCGGAACTTTGCCTTCTCTTCGCCTCGAAACTTCCGGTTTGCCGCTCTTACGGCAACACAGGCCAGACTCGCGAGAACTGGTCGAACTACACTTGCGTATCGGAGCCCCAGGACCAGAGAAGTGAGACTAAATGGCAAGCAAAAGGCGGCTTTTCTGATTGCGGGTATTCTTCTCGTGATTTCCGTTGTGCAGTCGGATGAAACCATCTCCGCAGTCCATTACTGGTGGCGAATCGCACATGCCGGGCCAACCGACTTTCTTGTGTCGCACTGGGCGACCCGCTACACGTTGGTATCTGCGTTGTTCGCCCCTTGTTGGATTGCCTGTACTTTGGCCGCCCTTGCACTAGCTCGGCGATGGCCGATCCTCTCCCTAATCGTGCTCATTTCGTTTCTCGTCATCGAACCTGTGAGTTGCGTCTCGGCGCCGTCGCTCTCCAGAAGCGGGGGCTTTCTCGGTCTGGAGGAGCTACCGTTCGCCGATGCAGAGCGCGCAGCCGACTTGGTGCATTTGGAACACATCGACGCACAACTGAAGAAGGTCGGCAATGATGCGGGGGCGTTTCCGACATCCGAGGCTGAGCTAAAGGAAGCTATCGGGAGCCTGGCTCTCGAGAGTTCTCCCTACGAACAGGGTGGAAAAACGATCGCATTCGACCTGGAGCTTGTTTTGAACCGGGGCGTTCCCTACGCGACTAGTCCGGAAAAGCCCGGCATTGTCTACTACGCTGTTGATCCCGATGGGAGACAGTTCGTGCTTACGATGTCCGGTCTGAATGCGCCGATCAGTACTCGACCTTCAATGATGAAAGCCGAGGCATTTGTGGGCGAGAAACAACCATGGGGCGGCCTCTTGGCCACGGAGGAATTCCTATACCGACAGTGAGCTGGGTCTGGCGAAATTGCCGTGTGGTCGGCCATACGGACATTTCAAACTTTTATCGCCCTATAAAAATCGATATGGACGCATTGCCGGTGATGCGTCCAACATGCGGAAATCTGCCCCCTTCGGCATTCAACGAGTGCATTGGCGATTATGCACTCCTCGAGGATTTCGGGCCACATCGGCGTTTATCGATACTCATCGTGGTCGAGAATACCAATCGGAGATACATCACCGGTTCGCGCATTCCGCGGCCAGGTGGAAGCAGCCTGTCCCGAAAGGGGTCCTTTGCGCCCATTGGGCCGGGGCCAGTGCCGGTTGAAACCGTGAAAGTGAGTTATACGACCCAATCACGTTTCGGGTCTTTCACGTAGAAACGTTTTACAGTGCCGCAAGAGGTGCACAGGTCAGCAAAAAGGGTCTCCCTTTTCGCCCTTTCGGTTCGTTTGAAGAAGCCTTTCTCTTTCGGTTTGCAGAGGAGGCCGGGATGTACGTCTCCACCACCACCGGAGGCAGAAACAGTGAGACCGCTGATGAGTTGTGAGCTGCCGCAGTGTTCACAATTGTTGTTGGGCATGGACAACGATAGCCCATTCGGGCAACGCATGATCTCCCTACCGCCTGAAAAAGGGTAAGTTTCGGGACGAAATCTGAAGGCTCGAAATTGAAGGCCTCCAGAGTCTGAAAACTCTCTCCCGACAAGGCGGCAACAGCGTACCAAGTGCCTCCGAGACCGCGTTCCAGAGCAGGCTCTTTGTCTTTGCGCGAATCTCAGACGATGGTTCAGGCCGCAGCCAGCGCGGATCGCGCGCCAGGACGATGTTTCAAGCTAACGGAGCCGTCCGGCTCAAACACGAACTCATATGCACTGCTGCAGGCACCGCATAGCCAAAAATGCTCCAGCCGCGCCTCACCGCCGTTGCCGTGAATGATCCTCACAACTCGACCGTCGCGCAGGTAGCGCAGCTCTTTCCTGCACTCGGAGTTGTAGCAGACGTTGATCATGAGACCCGTGGTCAGTGATTTCAGTTGGGGTGAAGCAGAACCCCGAAAACGGAGACGACATTAGTCGCGGCCTATCAGGCGTATCAATGACACTTTCGAGATAGATATTCGCCAGATATTAACGGCTGCGTTAACGTCCTATTCCTCAGTTAACCATGTCGTAATTTCCGGGACCGAACCGGGGAAGGCGCTGCGCGCCGCTTTTTGTATGGCACGACTGAAGGGTCGTGCCCTGACACGAACCTCATCCCGGCTTTTCTTCGTAGTGCGTGCGCCTGGGCACGATGCCCGTGCCTGAAGGCCCTCCTTGCACGGCGCAGGTTCGCCGGGTTAAAAGTCACCCCAGCAAGCCGACGATGGAACGTTTTGTGGCGGCACTTTGCTCAGGATGGCATTCTTCTATTTCGTTTGCCAGGGCGAAGCAGGGCGGGGCACGGCGTTCCGTTTTGGTTTCAGGCGCAGTACTGAAGTGTTGAAGTCCGGAAGTTCGTTGTGCGGGCAGGGCACCGTGTGAGCTTACGCTGCTTGCTGTGGGGTGAACCTGGCCGCGGCAGCAGGGTTTGGGCCTGGGGTTGTTTCGCCGCGCAGGGTTGGAGTAGAGTCGGGTTGCCGTTCTGTCCGTGATGAACGCCGCTTGATACGGGCCCGCGACGCTTTCAACCAGGCCATTCAACCAGGTCTTCAACCAGGCATTCCACCTGCCCCAGGGCCCCGGGACCTTGTAGCGAAAGATCATAGGCTGTGACGTATCCGGATCGGGCGAGTGCGCGGACGCTCGGACGGGAGCGCGCGAATCTTCACGAGCGATTGCAGAGGAACGCGGCGTTCCAGAGCGATCGCGCGGGGAAGAATCATCCAGCAACAGCAAGGAAGAAAACGAAGGAGGAGGAGCACTGTGAGCACAACATCCATCGTGACGATGGCGAAGCAATCGATCGGCTGGTCGATCGGTTTGAGCGTACTGATGATCGTGACCGGAATTCTGGCCATTGTGGTGCCGCCGGCGGCGGGGATTGCGGCGACCATCCTGATCGGATGGCTGCTGATCGTGATGGGCGTCCTGCATTGGGTGTTCGGGTGGCAGACGCGCACCGTAGGCGGGGCCGTTTGGGGGCTTCTGCTGGGGCTGGTCTACGCGGGGGTTGGGATCTACATGCTGATGCGGCCGATGGCGGGACTGGCGGGGCTGACGCTGGCGCTGGCTGCGTACCTATTTATGGAGGCGATTCTGGAATTCGCGCTGTCGTGGCGGATGCGGCCGATGGCGGGGACAGGGTGGCTGATGGTGGATGGAGTCGTAACGCTGATTCTGGCGGTTCTGGTCTGGATCACGTGGCCGTCGAATAGCCCGTGGGTGATCGGGACGCTGCTGGGGATCAGTATGATTTTCAGCGGGAGCTCGAGGCTGATGCTGCTGCTGGCGGCGAAGCGGGTGGTCGCCACGGCGTAACGGGCGCAACGTTTAGGCTGAGATGAGGACGGGGGCTGGCGCCTCAGGTGGATGCAGGGACTTGAGGGCCTGGGTAGTGTTGTGCGCGGGCTCGGTTAACGAGAGGAGGCAAAGTGGGTACAGTGATTCCGTTGTCAGATGCTTCGCGACAGACACGGACGTTTCCGGTGGCGACGCTGCTGATCATCGTGGTCAACGCTTTGGTGTTTGTGCGGGAGTTGATCGGGGGCAACGCTTTTGTGGCGCAGTGGGCGGCGATTCCGGCGACGATTTTCACGGCGCACGGGGTGGTAACGATCTTCACGGCGATGTTCATGCACGGGGGCTGGCTGCACATCATCGGGAACATGGTTTTCCTGTGGGCGTTTGGGCCGCAGATGGAAGATGCGATGGGGCACGCGCGCTACGTGGTGTTCTACCTGGTGGGGGGCGTGGTGGCGATGCTGGCGCAGGTGGCGGGGAGTCCCGGGTCGCTGGTGCCGACGCTGGGGGCGAGCGGGGCGATCGCGGCGGTGATGGGGGCGTTCATCGTGACCTATCCGCGGGACCGGATCAAGTCGGTGTTGTGGATTTTTATCTTCGTGCGCATCACGATGATTCCGGCGGCGCTGCTGATTGGGATTTGGTTTTTGATCCAGCTGTTCAACGCGGGGGCGGTGGCCAATGTGCAGACGGGGGGCGTGGCGTATCTGGCGCATGTGGGCGGGTTTCTTTTTGGGGCGGTAACGGCGCGGTTATGGAGGCGGGGGCCGGTTTGGTCCTGAAGTGGGAAGGGCAAGGGGGGGCGAGGAGGGGGTGCGCACGCGGTGTTCCACAGTTCGACGGGAAACTGCAGGGCATGAGGGTGTCCGCCGATGAGGCATGTGAATCAAGAAGGTTCCCGGGTGTGATGGTTAAGGCCAGATGCATCGTGCAGGGACCAAATTCACAAAGGGAGTACGGTCATGCCTTTAGGTGTCCTGAACAACATCTCGGCGGTGTACGCGGAAAACAACCTCAACGAAACGCAGGCGAGCCTGCAGAATGTACTCACGCAACTGTCATCCGGGTCGAGGATCAATTCCGGGGCCGATGATCCGGCGGGTCTATCAATTTCCAACGGGCTGTCGGCGAACGCAGCGGCTCTGACGCAGTCATCGGCAAACGCCAGCGAAGGAGCAGGCTTTCTGCAGGTGGCGGACGGCGCGCTGTCGCAGGTGACGAGCCTGCTGACCAGCGCGATCACGCTGGCGACGGAGGCGGGCGGGGGAACGTTGTCAGCCTCGCAGATGGGCGCAGCGAACCAGGAGTACCAGGACATTCTGACGCAGATCGGAACGATCGGCGGTACCACGGAATACAACGGGATCGCGGTATTCAGCGGGGATCAGACGACCAGCCAGCTGACGTGGGCGGCGGGAGCGGGGACGCCGGCGGCTTCGGCATCAGCCACGGCGGCAGCAGTTGCGGGTTCGAGCATCGTTGCGGGCGGTACGACAGCGGGGAGCGCGCCGACCGTGACACAAACGTACGCCGCGCCGGCAAGCGTGGCCTGGGCCAGCGGCGGCAGCGGCACGACGCTGACGGCGACATTTACTCCGGGCGACAAGCTGGCGGGAACCCTCCAGTTCACGCCGACGTGGAGTTCGGGTTCGCCCACTGCGATCAGCATCGACGAGAGCAAGCTGGATAACAGCTCGCAGGCCAATCTGGTCTCGAGTTTGCAGGCCGCTTTAAACACGGCGGCCAGCGGAGACTACACCGTTTCCGCAGGCGCTAACAACAAGGTCATCATTGGCATTGCCGGAAGTCCTACCGACGCCGTGACGAAAATCAACACCGACACTTCGGCCGACACCACAGAGGCGGCGCCCACGGGCTTCACCATGGCGGTCACCGACGGAGATTTGGTCAGCGGCACGATCGACCTGACCGGATTCGGCTCCGGCGCGAGCGGCTTGCCGGCGTCCATCGTTCTGTCCGACGTGAACACGGCGGACCTGGCGAGCGTGGTGGGTACGGATCTGAATGGAACCAGTCAGACTCCGGACTACACCGTCAGCTACTCGGCCGGCACACTGACCGTGGGCCTGGCCTCTCCTCAGGCGGGGACGGATAAAATCACGGGGCTGATGGGAAGCGACGACTCGGGCAACGCGCTTACCGCAGCTGCGCTGAAAGCGGCTACGATCACCTTCGCCGCCGGGGATACGCTGAGCGGCAGCTTCTCGATTACGCCAACCATTAACGGATCAGCAGCAAGCGGCTCGGGCATCACCACGGTGAATCTTGCGGGCGTGAGCACGGCCAACTCGGGCGCAGCGGTGATAGCGGCGGTCAACTCGGCTTTGGGTTCGGCGGCGTCGGATTACACCGTCGGCTACGCCAACAACAAGCTGAGCATCGCGGTCGTTGCAGCGAACACGGATGGGGTGGACTCGGTCAGCATTGCGAACGGGAGCGGCAACAATGCCCTGTCGCAGGGAACGAGCGCGGTGAGCGTGGTCAGCGCGGTGAACACGGTGATGGGGAACTTTACCGTCACACCGACCACGGGTGCGGGAACAGGATCGGCGGTTAACGTCGGCCTGCAGGGAGTGACACCGGCGACGCTGGCAAGCTCGGTGCAGACGGCGCTGGGGGCGGACTATCTGGTATCGTACTCAGCGCTCACGGGAGCTCTGAACATCGCAGTGTCGTCAGCGGGAGTGGCAGCGGGGGTGACGGGGTTCACGGTGGCGGAGGCAACGCAGGCGGCGGCATCGCAGGAGACTCCGATCAACGGCGGCGTGGATATTTATACGAGCGACGGCACCACGACAGGGAGCCAGAACTACAACGTGACGGTGGGCGCGCTGTCCGACGCCAGCGTGGGCACATCGCCCACCGACTCTGCAATGGGGGAAGACATCTCTGCGACGGTGGGGAACGTTGTGGGGATGGGAGGAGTGGCATCGGGGGCGGGCGCGGGCACGAGCCTGGTGGGCTCGAACCTGAACAGCCAGGCGAATGCGGAAGCGGCTTTGGCAACCGCGGACAACGCCATCACCGGAATCGCGTACATGCGCGGGCAGGTGGGGGCGAACATCAACACGCTGACGGCGGCGTCGAACATCGCGAGTTCGCAGATGACGAACATAACAGCCGCGGAGAATACGATCTCGGCGACGGACTATGCGGCAGCAACCTCGAACATGTCGAAGTACGAGATTCTGACGCAGACGGGCATCAGCGCGCTGGCGCAGGCCAACAGCACGCAGCAGATGGTGACCAAGCTACTGCAGTAATCCAATCTGAAAAGTTACACCAACGGGGAGTCTTCCCAGTTCCGGCAAGCTATAACCAGCTTGCCGGAATTGGGTGGGGCTCCCCGCTTTTTTTGTTAGCGGCATTTCCTGAGCCGAGGGGGCGGGGCTCCGGAGCCCAGGGATCGAGAGGGAAGCGTTCCCGCAGGTGTTCGGTGGGATTGTGCGGGGCTGAAACATAGGAAAGGGGGTTGAGGGCGGTAGGTTCGTTTTGGGACGGGTGCGGTACTGAAGAGTTGAACTTCAGCAATTGGTTGTGGAAAGGCGAATGGCAGGAGTCCAAGCTTCTTGCTGTGGGGTGAACCTGGCTGGGGAAAGAGGGGGTGGGGTTGGGGATGACGGCTATTCCGTTGCGTCAGAATCGGGTTGTGGGGTGAACTGGCCGGGGTCGTTTTGCGGGTGAGAATCGTTTTTCGGACCCGCTGGGGGCTCGGCAGCTTTCGTCATTGTGCTTCTGCAGACTGCCAGCGGGAGGGTTGAGTCGTGCGGGCGAGGCATAGGAATGGAAAGAGAGGGAAAGGGGTCAAGCGCGGGAGTTCCGTTTTGGGACGGATACGGTACTGGAGAGTGAAGGCCCGGCAATTGGCTGTGGATTCGTGCGTGGCAGGAGTCCAAGCTTCTTGCTGTGGGGTGAACCTGGCTGGGGAAATGGGGGTTGGGGTTGGGGAGCCTGGCTATTCCGTTGCGTCAGAATCGGGTTGGATGAGGGCGGCGCTGGGGTTGAGCTCGCGGGCGAGGAAGATGCGGGCAAGGGACCAGTCGCGTTTGACGGAGCGGGGGGCGACCTCGAGGATGGCGGCGATCTGCTCGACGGAAAGGCCGCCGAAGTAGCGGAGCTCGACGACGCGGGCCTGGCGGGGATTGTGGGCGGCGAGACGAGTAAGGGCCTGGTCGATGGAGACAACTTCGTCGAGACGGTCGGGGGAAACGGCGAGGTCGTCGTTCATTTCGACGCGATGGAGGCCTCCGGCGCGTCGCTCGGCGTTGTGCTGACGGGCGTAGTCGACCAGGACCTGGCGCATGACGTGGGCGGCGAGGCCGATGAAGTGGGCGCGGTTGTTCCAGTCGATATCTTCGCCGGCGAGGCGGACGTAGGCTTCGTTGATCAGAGCGGTGGCCTGGAGGGTGTGGTCAGGGCGCTCGCGGCGCATGTAGGCCTTTGCGAGGCGGTGCAACTCCGAGTAGACGAGGGGGAGGAGCCGGTCGGCGGCGGCGGGGTCGCCGGCGTGCATGGCTTTGAGGAGCTGGGTGACGTCGCCTGGGGTTGACTCCACAATCGGCCTCCTGCTGAAGGCATATTAATGGGGAGGGGGTGTTGGTGGCGGGAAATTCAGAGCCGGTGAAAAGTCCGAGGAGCGGCTCCGATCAGGAGCCACCCCTCAGGAGGAAGCGGCGGCAAAGCTACGGTACATAGGCTGCCGTGATGTTGCCGGAAAGTGACAAGACACTTCCCGAGGGGTTCGTCGCACGGCAGACAACGTAAATCTCCGTGGCCCCGGCGGTGTAAAAGCCGTTGAGGGGCAGCGTGGCATACGCTCCGGAAGCAATCGTTACCGAGGAGAGCGGCCCGTAGGGCAGCAGCGAGTTACTGCCGGCCACGGTCGACAACCAGCAATATACATAGACGGGCTGGGTGCCTTGATTGACGAACGTTTGCTGACCGCCAAGGGTAAACGCTCCGGTCTTGCCCAGGATCAGGGCATTAACGGTGACGTAGCCACTCGCCTCCAGTTGATAGTCGGCGCTGGCGTTGCGGGAATAGGCCTGCGCAGAGGCGGTGTGGGTGGAGGCGGCGAACGAGGCGGCCGCGATGGCGGCCAGGGCGAAGGTGCGAAAGCTGGATTTCATGGCGGTTCTCCTTGTGGGAAGCGGCCTTGATGACCGCCTTCACTGGAGAACGCGGGGCGGCTCGGGAAAAGGGGCAAGCGAATTGGGAATTATTTTTGTTTGGGGAAAGGCGGGGTTCGCCGAGACTGGCGAGGCGGCTGGATTTCCTGGTACCTCCGATAGCGTGATAGGGTGAAGCGAAAAACCCTCGGGAGCCACGATTTATAAGGGAGCGGGATGGAGAAGCGAGCGTCCATCGCGGAGCAGATTTTCGGCGAGGCTCTGGACGTGCCGCGCGAGGAGCGGAGCGCGTTTCTGGACGAGGCATGCCGTGGAGCGCCGGAGGTGCGGCGCGCGGTGGAAGTGCTGCTCACGGAGAACGATCGGCTGAGCGGATTCTTGTCGGATTCACCCTACGGAAAAACGGAAGAAACGACCGCGGCGGGAACGAGCGCTGCTGGGGCAGATGGGGCGGTGGCGGCTGGAACGCTGGCGGCGGGGACGCGGCTGGGGCGGTATGTGATCGTCGAACCGCTGGGCGCGGGCGGGATGGGGGTGGTGTATCGCGCGCGGGACGAGAAGCTGGAGCGGGTGGTGGCGATCAAGATGCTGACGCCGGGGGTGCTGACCGGGGAGGAGGCGCGGCGGCATTTTCGGCGGGAGGCGCTGGCGCTGGCGAAGCTGAATCATCCGCGGATTGCGGCGGTGTATGACGTGGGCGAGCAGGACGGCGCGGATTACATCGTGATGGAGTTGGTGGAGGGCGAATCGCTGGCGGCGAAGCTGCGGGCGGGACCTTTGCCGGTGAGAGAGGCGACGGGGATCGCGATGCAGGTGGCGGAGGCGCTGGAGGAGGCGCATGAGCGGGGGATCATTCATCGGGACCTGAAACCGGGGAACGTGATGATCACGGCGAAGGGGAACGCGAAGGTTCTGGACTTTGGTTTGGCGAAGGTGGTGGCTGGGAGCGGGGATGGGACGGTGTCGCTCCAGGAGACGCGGGGGCTGGTGGGGACACCTTTCTATATGTCGCCGGAGCAGGCGCTGGGGGAAAGCCTGGATGCGCGGACGGATTTATGGAGCCTGGGAGTCCTGTATTACGAGTGCCTGACAGGGCGCACGCCTTTTCAGGGGAAGAGCAATCTGGCGATTCTGCAGGCGATCACCACGGAAGCTGTGCCGGCGGTGCGAGTGAACGGGCAGGAGGCGCCGGCGCTGGCGGGGCAGGTGGTGATGCGGGCGCTGGAGAAGGACCGGGAACTGCGGTACCAGCATGCGCGAGATTTTGCGACGGATCTGCGGCGTGTGGTGCGGGATCTGGAGCCGCGGTCGGCCGGGGTTGCGGGAAGGGCATCGGCAGCCCTGGGCGGCGAGCGAGGCTTGTCCAGCGGACGGCGGCGCGCAATCCTGCTGACAGGCGTTGCCGCTGTCATTGCGCTGCCGGCGGTGGCATATATTCTCCGGCCCAGCGTGCCACCTCCGCGGCTGGCGGGGATGAGGCAGCTGACGCACGATGGAATGCCCAAACTGTTTGGAGACTCTGCGGGAAGTCTTGGAGCCTCTGCCGGAAGTGCAATGTTTACGGACGGGGCGCGGGTCTACTTCGAGGAATCCGATTCTGCGCGGCTCAATGTGATGCAGGTGTCGACGCTGGGAGGCGAATCGGAGCGGGTGCCGGTACCTTTCGATGTTGCGGGGCTGACCGACCTCGATCGAACGCAATCGAAAATGCTGCTGCAAACGCCGGTCAACTCGAGCGTGACCCTGGGAGTATTGTGGACGATGCCTTTGCCGGCCGGACAGCCGCAGAGTATGGGGAAGCTAGCAGCTTTCGATGCGGCATGGAGTCCGGATGGGGATTGGATCTACTACACGATTGGATCGGATCTGTGGCGAGCGCGCAACGATGAAAGCCAACGCGGGAAACTTCTGAGCGCCCAGGGCCAGCTGCAGTGGATTCGTTTTTCGCACGACGGCCAGAGGATACGATTCACCTCTTTTGACGAGACTCATAACCTGAACACGCTGTGGGAGGCGAGAGCCGATGGAAGTCACCTGCAGCCGGTGCTGACGGGATGGGACGCGTGCTGCGGGTCATGGACGGCAGACGGGAAGTACTTCGTCTTCGCGTCGACGCGCGGGGGCGGCTGGAATCTGTGGGCGATGCGGGAAAGGCAGGACTGGTGGCGGAGGAGCGAGCAGAAGCCGGTGCGCTTGACCGTGGGACAAATGAGCTCGACGAGCCCGCTGGCGGGCGCGGATGGGAAGACAATCTTCTTCATCGGATCGACGCCGCGCGGGGAGCTGGTGCGGTACGACGTGCAGAAGCGGCTATTCGTGCCGTATCTGCCGGGGTTATCGGCGGTGGGGCTGGCGTATTCGCGGGATGGATCGAGGGTCGCCTGGGCGACGGTGCCGGAAGGCACGCTGTGGCAAAGCAAGGCAGATGGGAGCGATCGCCGGGAGTTGGCTTTTGCACCAATGGAGGCTTCGATGCCCCGGTGGTCGCCGGACGGGACGCAGATTGCATTCGCTGGGAAAGAGCCGGGAAAACCCTCAAAGATTTACATCGTGCCGTCTCAGGGAGGCGTTCCCGAGCAGGTGACCCAGGGCGGGTTGAACGACGGCGATCCTTCCTGGTCCCCAGAGGGCGATGCGTTGGCCTTTGGCGTCAGCGACCCGACCGACCTCTCCAGGGAACAGCATCCGATCCGGATTCTGAACCTGAAGAGCCGGGCGCTGACGACGTTGCCGGGATCAACCCACTACTTTTCCCCGCGGTGGTCGCCTGACGGGCGGTGGCTGCTGGCCCTCGATGAGGATACATTCGCGCTGGAGCTCTATAACTTCGCCAATAACAGCTGGCAGGAACTAACGAAGGTTGGGGGCAGTTATCCAGCCTGGACCCCGGACAGCCAATGTATCGTTTTCAGCGGGGCGAACGATACGAGACTGCCGTATTACCGGATTTGTCTTGCGGACCGGAAACCGCAACTGCTGGTGAGCCTGGCGGACGGCGGACAGCTGGTGTCGGGGACGTTTAATTACTGGACCGGGGTGATGCCGGATGGGTCGATCCTGGGCATACGGGACATCAGCATCGAAGAGGTCTACGCGCTGGACGTCGAGCTGCCATAAAAGCAACAGGCAAAAAGAAGGGTAGCGGGCCGTATGAGTCCCGCTACCCCGAACAGAGGCAATGTCTGAGGTCCCGCGATTGCGGTCAGTTGCTGCGCTCGGGGAGGAACGCGAGGGCAACCTGGGTGGCGTTTTCTCCGCGCGAGGCGAGCTCACGAGTGGCACGTTTTTCGTCGCCCGATTGAAGCACGTCGATGTGCGTGGCGGCGCCGGCGATGGAGATCTCGTCGAGGAAGTAGCGGTCGCCGTACTTTTTGAAGACGACGACGCTGTTTTTCGCAGGCGTCCGATCCCAGGCAGCCTGGATCATCGCGGTGGCGACGCTCGAGTTGCCGCGGAGGACGAGGAAGTGCTCGCCGTCCCTGTTGAGGGTGTAGACGCCCTGGCCGAAGTGTTTCGAGCCGTAGTCGAAGGAGAAGGGGACGTTGACCCGGACTCCGGTGGTGAGGGTTTGGGCGTGCAGTGTCGAGGACAGAGACGCGATGGCGACAAGGGTGGCCAGAGCGATGGTGCGGAAATTGGATTTCATGGTGGTTCCTCCTGGGGAAGGGGTCTTGATGACGCCTTCACTGGAGAACGCGGGGTGGAGCGGGAAAAGGGGCAACGGGATTCAGAGTTATTTTTTGGGTGTGGCCGGGGTTCGGGCGGCGTGATACGGTGAAGCGAAAATCCCATGCGGGTCACCATTGGTAAGGAGCGGGATGGAGAAGCGGCTGTCCATCACGGAGCAGATTTTCGGGGAGGCTCTGGACGTGCCGCGCGCGGAGCGGAGCGCGTTTCTGGATGAGGCGTGCCGGGGAGCGCCGGAGGTGCGGCGCGCGGTGGAGAAACTGCTCGCGGAGAACGATCGGCTGAGCGGGTTTTTGTCGGATTCACCTTACGGAAAAACTGAGGGAACGACGGCTGCTGATGGGGCGGTGGCGGCTGGGTCGCTGGCGGCGGGGACGCGGCTGGGGCGGTACGTGATTATCGAACCGCTGGGGTCCGGCGGGATGGGAGTGGTGTATCGGGCGCGCGACGAGAAGCTGGATCGGGTCGTGGCGATCAAGATGCTGGCTCCGGGCGTTCTGAGCGGGGATGAGGCGCGCCGGCATTTCCATCGAGAAGCAAGAGCGCTGGCGAAGCTGAATCATCCGCGGATTGCGGCGGTGTATGACGTGGGCGAGCAGGACGGCGCGGATTACATCGTGATGGAGCTGGTGGAGGGCGAGTCGCTGGCGGCGAAGCTGAAGGCGGGCGCGCTGCCGGTGAAGGACGCAACCGCGATCGCGCTGCAGGTAGCGGAGGCGCTGGAGGAAGCCCACGAGCATGGCGTGATCCATCGCGACCTGAAGCCGGCCAACGTGATGATGACGGCGAAGGGGCAGGCCAAGGTGCTGGACTTTGGGCTGGCAAAAATGCTGGCGCTGGGGACGGATTCGACGCTGTCGGTGTCAGAGACGGGGCGGCTGATGGGGACACCGTTATATATGTCGCCGGAGCAGGCGCTGGGCAAGAGCGTGGATGCGCGGACGGATCTGTGGAGTTTGGGGGTGGTGTATTACCAGTGCGTGACGGGGCGGCCGCCGTTCGAGGGGGAGAGCAGTATTGGGGTGCTGCATGCGATCACCGCGGAGCCGTATGCGGCGGTTCGCTCGGTTCGCGCGGATGCGCCGGCGCTGGCGGAACATATTGTGGGGCGGGCGCTGGAGAAGGATTGCGGGCTGCGGTATCAGCGGGCGTCGGATATGGCGACCGATCTGCGGCGGCTGGTGCGGGATCTGGAACCGGCGTCGGTTGGGTCGGGCGTTCGGGCGGAGGTTCGGTCGCGGCGAGGCGGGCGGGTCGCGATGCTGGCGGGAGTTGTGGGGCTGGTGGCGGTGCTGGCGACTGCTTATCTGATGCGGCCGACGGCGCCTCCTCCGCGGGTGATCAGCATAACGCAGCTGACGCACGATGAGACGTCGAAGCTGCCTGGGGGATCGGAACCGCAGGGGGACATGCTGACGGATGGGCTGCGGGTGTACTACCAGGTGGCGGATCTCTCCCAGGCGGCGATCATGCAGGTGTCGACGGAGGGCGGGGAAGCGGAGCGGGTGCGGCTTCCATTCCAGATGGCGGGGCTGATCGACCTGTCGGCAGCGAAGTCGGAGCTGCTGTTCCAGACACCGCCCTTCGATACGAGTCTGGCGACGGGAACGCTGTGGACGATGGCGGTGCCGGGGGGACAGCCGCGAAGGGTGGGGAATCTGATGGCGTTCGATGCGACGTGGGCGCCGGGTGGAAACTCGCTCTATTACGCGCGGGGTCCGGAAATTTGGGTGGCGCGGAGCGATGGCAGCGAGGCGCGGACGATTCTGCGGGTGCCTGGGCAGCCGTACTGGATTCGTTTCTCGCACAATGGCGGGATGATTCGATTCACCAGCTGGGATGAGAAGCTGAACACGAATCGTTTGTGGGAGGCGCGCGCAGACGGAACCCACCTGAGGCGGCTGCTGGACGGCTGGAACCCGCAGCCGAACGACTGTTGCGGAGCGTGGATGCCGGACGGGAGATATTTCATTTTTGCATCGGCGCGCGGCGGCTCGTGGAATTTGTGGGCGATTCGGGAGAAACGGGACTGGTGGCGGAAGACGAATCCGGAGCCGGTGCGGCTGACGGTGGGACAGATGAGCTCGCAGGCGCCGCTGCCGAGCACAGATGGAAAGCGGATATTTTTCGTGGGCGCGAGTCCGAGGGGGGAACTGGAACGCTTCGATGCGGGGAAGAAGGTCTTCGTGCCGTACCTGCCAGGACTTTCGGCGGAGGGGCTGGCGTTTTCGCGGGATGGCGCGAGGATGGCGTACGCGACGGTGCCGGAGGGAACGCTGTGGGAGAGCAAGGCGGACGGGACGGATCGGCGGGAGCTGACGTTTGCGCCGATGCAGGCGGGGCTGCCGCGGTGGTCGCCGGACGGGACGCAGATTGCGTTCTCGGGCAGGGAACCGGGGAAGAGCTGGGAGGTTTACATCGTGCCGGCAGAGGGAGGCAATCCGGAGCGGGTGACGTCGGGCGACAATGACGATCTGTATCCAGCCTGGTCACCGAGCGGCGATGCGTTGGTGTATGGGGGATCTTCGACGGCGACCATGTCGGAGAAGAAGCATCCGATAGAAATTCTGAAGCTGAAAAGCAGGACGGTGACGGAGGTGCCGGATTCGGCCGGATACTATGCGCCACAATGGTCGCCGGATGGACGCTGGCTGCTGGCGGCGCAGGGCGTTCTGGAGGGACTGGTGCTGTACGACACGCGCACCAACAAGTGGGAGGAGCTGACGAAGACCCCAGCCAGTTATCCGAACTGGTCGGCGGATGGAGAATGCGTCACGTTCAACGACTCGCTCGAGGTGAGGATGCCCGTGTATCGCGTGTGCCTCAAGGATCGCAAGACGGAGCTGGTGGTGAACCTGGCGAAGCTGGGGCCTTTGGCGACGGGGGCGTTCGGGCAGTGGACGGGGCTGACGCCGGATGGATCGTTGCTGGCGGTGCGGGACATCAGCCTCGAGGAGATTTACGCGCTGGAAGCACAGCTGCCGTAGCGGATTCGCGGAGGCCGTTGATCGGTCAGGGCAAATGATCGAGGTAGCAGGCTCCGCTGGTAGTCTGCGCGGGCGGCGTCGGCGGAGTGATCCAGGGCGGGTTGCTGAAATCGAAGAACTCCGTCATATCCGGCTGCGCGGCATCTCGTTTGGTGAGGGCCGGGACGTTAAAGCGGGTTTCGATTAGTTTCAGGATCGCGGTCGCGTCCATCACGGTGTGCGATACGTAGTTCTTCTTCGTGTAGGGCGACACTACAATCAGCGGAATGCGGTATCCGGTGTAGACAAAGTCGCAGGTGGGCCCGCTGGTCGTCGTGCAAACATCGCCCGGCAGCAGATCCGACGGCTTAATGCCATCGGGGCTCACAGCCGGCTGCGGCGAAACGTGATCGTAAAGGCCGCCGTTCTCATCCCAGGTGAGGATGAAAGCGGAGTCCTTCCAGGAAGAACTCTGCATGAGCCCGTCGATCAACGACTGGACGTAGGCCGCTCCCTGCTGGATGTCATTCGGAGCAGTATCGGAGTCCGAGGGATGCTCATCGAGGCCTGCATCGGTGGCAGGCTCGATCTGCGCCACCTGAGGCAACGTGCCATTCTGCAGGTCGGTGAAGTATTGCGAAATCGGTGCGATGTTCTGGGGATACTGCGACACGATGGTGTTGGCAAAGGTGAAGTTTGAGATATAGCTGAGGCCGATCAGGCAGGAAGCGGCATAGGGTGGCCCGGAGCAGCCGCTGTTCGTCGGGTCAACGTAAATCTTCCAGGTGATGCCCGCAGCCTGCAGTTCCTGAAAAATCGTAGTCTGGCTGAGTTGCGTCGAATCCTGAGCGTCGGTTCCCTCGGGATAGGCGTAGCCTCCCGAGGTTGCGGCGATCAGATACTCGCGGTTGGGGTGGGTGCGCGTCTGGGCGGGGTTGAAGAATCGATCGGAGGTGGCAAAGTTCGAGGCCATGAAGTAGTAGTAGTTGAGGTCGCTGCCGTCGTAGTAGCCCATGGCGCGGATCCCGTCCGTGTCATAGAAGGGCGGATCGTTGTTCCGGGCATCGTGTCCTGCCGTGTAGACGAACCCGTTCAGCGTTGCGGCGCTTTGACCGGTGGGATCGTTGTAGTCCCAGTCGATGTGTCCTTCGTTCCATGAGGGGCTGGGATTCTCGATGCAGACCGTCTGCAGGTGGAAGGAGGTCACGGGATTGTTGGCATCGAAAGCGCAGTCGGCCGGCGGAGGCTGGCTCGGGTCGCATCCAGGAATCGACGGAGCAGGACCGGCCAGCGGCGCCGTGCCCGACGTCGGGTTAAACTGCGGCAGCCCATCGAAGGATTGATCGGGGTAGCCGTTCTGCGCCCAGTATTGGCGCAGCGCTCCAAAATAGTGATCGAAAGAACGGTTCTCCTGCGAGAGAAAAATGATGTGGTTGATAGAGGAGAGGCCGGCGGTTGCGCCTCCCGAACCGGAACCGCCGCTCGATTGCTTGTTGCCGTTGTCGAATCCGCAACCGCAAAGCGCGCATGTGAGCAGGGCCAGAGAAGAGAGAGTGAGAGCACACTTTGCGGGGGCAGCCGTTTGCATGTCGACTCCGGTCCTCTCAGGGGAGGACGCGGGGTTAGATGCGCGGCGATCCGGGGCTGGTTTGCACAGTTCATTCCGTTCCTGTCGTCACACGCAACGAGATACAACCACTGCGGCGCAAAGTTGTATCTAAGGTGCGATACCCCATGAAGCGTGCCGTGGTTGCGCTGGCTGGATTCTTTTGCCTGAGTTCTCTGGTCCTGCTGCGCAGTTTCGGAGATACCGGTGCGAGCGAGCCGGCTGAGCCTCCTGTATTCACCAGCGCCCACCATGTGCTGGATCTTCTGGCCATCGCTGAACCTGCAACCATCACTCTCGGCGATCGCCATCCCGTGGCGTGGGTCTTCGCCATGTGCAGGAGAGCCGTGGCGCAGAAGGATGAGTGCCCGGCAGACTCACGGACGTTCGCACCCTACGGCGGCATCCGTCTCCAGCTATATCCAGGAGACCATCTGCGGATACGGCTGATCAATCGCCTGCCGCCCGCGCCGGCTGACGCCATGAATGCGCACGGCAGCGACGCGATGATGAACGCCATGCTGGCGGAGAATCCCGTGAACATCCATACCCATGGTTTGATCGTTGCGCCGAGGAAAGCCGACGCGGCCGATCCCACCTGGGGTGACGATGTTTACGTTCTGGGATATCCGGCAGGGAAGCTGCCGCGCATGGTGTCTCCGGACGAGACGGCGACCGACGAGCCGATTCAATATGACATCGAGATACCGCGCGATCACCCTTCGGGACTCTACTGGTTCCACCCGCATGTGCACGGGCTGAACATCAACCAGCTCTCGGAGGGACTTTCCGGCATCATCACCATCGGCCGTGTGGCCGATTATGCTTCCGCGCCGGGCGGGTCGGAGATCCCGCAACGGTATTTGATCCTGAAAGACATGCAGGTGATGGGCAACAGCGCGGTTGTCGATCAGGAGGACTCAACATTTTGCGCGCCTTACGACTATGTGCAGGTCGAGCGCAATGGTTCCTGCCAGGGGCGCAACACTTCCGGGACGGACGGCGATCTGCGTCCACCTCCTGGAGCGTTGAGCGCGCTTCGTTCCGGTGCGGGGGCGCATCATTTCGGCAGCACGGGCGCGGACTATACCGGGGGACTCTGGTACTTCACCATTAATGGTCAGGTTGATCCGCGGCTTCCTGCGCCGTCGGGATCGGGGGAGTTGTGGCGCATCCTGAATGCCGGCGCGAGCCGGACTTACGATCTGGTGCTGCGCGACGACCAGACTCACGCTCTCATTCCGTTTCAAATTATTGCGCTGAACGGTGCTGCGCTGAGTCCGCCCGCGGGAACAGTAGGGGTCGGAGTGCGTAGCGCATCGACGAATGCAGCGGGCACGGTCCCATGCCAGGGTCACGCAACTGGATCCACGGAGCCGGTTTGCGCAACGCATCTGGTCCTGTTTCCAGGCGCGCGCGCGGAGATCTGGGTGACTCCACAGGCTCATTCGGCGACGTTGTTGACCGAGATGATCGCCACGGGACCGGCAGGGGATCGGTGGCCTCAGGCGAATCTCGCGCGCATTGTCGCGGGGCAGCCGGCTGCGGTTCCTGCTCTCCTCGATGTGCGGGCGGTCGCAGCGAACACACGCGGAGACGAGGGCTCGAACCGCCAGGACAGTCGCGTTCACGATGGATTGCGATCCGAGACCAGCTGCACGGCTCTTCCGCCGGGTCATCGGCGGCGCATTTTCTTCGGAGTACCTTCGTCGAATCGCAATGCGTACGGGCTCGGGTATGAGGAGGTCGATGAGAAGGACCAGCCTGTGCCGGGGACATTTCGGGACGTCGCGGCTTTCGATCCATCGGTGATCAGCGTTTGTCTGCCGCTCGGTCCCCATGACACGCCGGTCACGGAAGATTGGGAACTGGTGAACGTTTCCGCCGAGGCGCACAATTTCCATATTCACCAGGCCCGCTTCACGGTTCTGGCGCAAAATGCTCCACCGGGCGATGGCGGGGAGAGGATGGATAGCGTGGCGCTGCCCAACGGCGGGGCTGCGTGCGACGGCACGGTGGCGACATGGCGCGCGGGACGGTGCCGGGTTGCGACCGTCGTGGTGAGAATTCCATTTTCAGAGCCAGGCGACTTCGTCTATCACTGTCACATCGGGGAGCATCAGGACAGCGGCATGATGGCACATATTCGCGTGCTGGCTTCGCGGTGACGGGAGCGGCGGTCCGTTTCTATTGCATGGCGAGAAGGGCGGCCATGGTGGCGGTGCCGTCCCAAAGATTCTGGAGGCGGAGGTTTTCGTTGGCGGCGTGCTGATTGTCGTCGTAATTGGCGATGGGGACGGTGATGGTGCGGGTGCGCGCGGCGCGCTCCATGGCGCCGAGAGGAACGCTGCCGCCCATGGTGGGTAAGAGAACGACCTGGCCGCGGCCGTTTTCAGTGGCGGCGGATTGGACAGCGGCGATGACTTGCTTCGCGATGGGCAGATCCATCGGAGTGCGGACAGCGTTATAGCTGGCCTGGTCGCGGAGGATCATAGCAACGCGCGGATGCGAAGTGAGGATTTGCTGCGTGGGTTCCTGGTCGACGATGAAGTAGCCGCGGGAGCGCACGTAGTCAACGACGCGCTGTTGCTGCACGCGCCAGTCGATGCCGACAACGAGGCGGAGATCGAGGTCGGCGGTGGCGGTGGGCGGTATAACGTTGGCGGCGTGGGCTCCGGTGGCGCCCGAGGAGAGGCCGTTGATGTTGAGCGAAGGCTGATTGAGGAGCGAGAGAAGGTGGGCGGGGGCGTTTTCCGTGTGGCCGAGCCAAAAGGCGTGCATCAGCATGGGGTCGTTGACCGGGGCGCGGGCGAGGGCGGCTTTTTCGGTGGGCGAAAGCGGCGCGATGCCATCGTAGAAATGCGGGATGAGAACGTGGCCGTTCGCGTCCTTCATGCCGGCGAGGAGTTGCGCGAGCATGAGAGCAGGGTTGGGCGCCCAGTTGCCGTAGTGTCCGCTGTGGAGGCCATGATGCGGGCCGTAGACGGTGATTGCAAGGTGCGTATCGCCGCGCGCGCCGAAGACGACGGTTTGCGCGCCGGACTGGTCGACGGGCCCATCGCAGATGAGGAACACGTCGCCGTGGACGAGCGCGGAGTTGGCGGTGAGGATTTGTTCGAGGTGCGGGGAGCCAGCTTCTTCTTCGCCTTCCCAGACGAACCGGATGTTGGCGTGAAGAGGAATATTGGCGGCGCGGAGTGCGGTGAGGGCGGTGAGCTGGGCGAAGATGGCCGCTTTGTCGTCACCGGCGGAGCGGGCGTAGATGCGCTGTTCGCCGTCGATGGTGCGGAGCGTCGGGGTGAAGGGCGTGGGGATGTCCCATTCCGAAGGAGTGACGGGCTGGCCATCGTAATGGGCGTAGAAGACGATGGTGTGCTTTGCGCCCGGAGTGTCGATGCGGCCATAGACGACAGGCGGAGCGTCGGGAATTTCGAGGAGGCGCGCATCGACGTTGCGGCGCTGGAGTTCGCGAATGAGAAGGCCGGCATTGCGTCGGAGGCCATCGGGATCGGCGGCGACGTTGGGAATGGAGAGGAAGCTGGAGAAGCTTTGCGTGAGGGGGGAGCGGTGGGCGGTGGTGTATTGGTTGGCGGCCTGAGCTGGAGTTTGCGCGAGGGCTGGCGCGAGGATGAGGAGGGCTGCGGCAATCGAGAGGGCGGCGCGATGCATGGAGACACTATAACGGCGGGGCCGGTAAGATTCAGTTGCGGAGAGAGCGATGCCGACATTGCGGAATGCAGCGGATCGAAAAGGGCTGGTGGAGCGGCTGGGACAGATGCGGCCGGATGCGAAGGGGCAATGGGGGAGTTTCGATGCGCCACGGATGATGATTCATTTGTCGTCCGCACTGGACGAGGGGTTGGGAGTGCTCGAAGTGCCGCCGTCAGGGCCGTGGATGATGCGGCATTTTCCGGTGAAGCACCTGGCGGTGTACGTGGTGCCGATGCCGAAGGGGGCGAAGGCTCCGCGAGAATTGCTGGCGCGGGCACCGGGGGATTTCGAGGCGGACCGGCGAGGGGTGCTGGAGCGGATGGAGCGGGTGGCGGCGAGGCCGAAGGGGATGGGGGCGACGCATTTTTTGCTGGGGCCGCTCACCAACGATCAGTGGAACGCGCTGAGCTGGAAACACATCGATCATCATCTGCGGCAGTTCGGGGCCTAGCCATTGGGGCGGACGCTGGACCCGGGTCTCAAAAGCGAGACCCGGGGCACCCGGAATTCGCACAAAAACATTTCGAACAATGTCCAAAGAGCCGGGGTGCGGGCCGTCATCATGGTGGCGGAACATTGTGGCCGCCTAATTCAGGATGAGGATGGAGGAGCGCGATGCAATATTTGCTATTGATCTACGGTGAAGAATCGATGTTTGAGAAGATGACGCCGGCGCAACAGCAACAGGGAATGGCGGCGTACATGGCGTATAGCGAGGCGCTGAAGGCGGCTGGAGTGCTGGCGGGGAGCAATCGGCTGCGGCCGGTGGCGACGGCGACGACGGTGCGGCCGGTGAACGGGAAGACGCAGGTGCTGGACGGGCCGTTTGCGGACACCAAGGAGCAGCTGGGCGGGTATTACCTGATCGATGTGCCGGATCTGGACGCGGCGCTGTCGTGGGCGGCGAAATGTCCGGCGGCAAGCCACGGATCGGTCGAGGTGCGGGCGATCTGGTCAATGTGACGGTGGGAACGTCCGCGTGGGCGTTTCCGCTTGACAAAGTATCTGGCAGATGTATCTTGCAGATAGATTATGCAAAGTCAGACCGCCTGGGTGATTCTCGGACTGCTCTCCATCGAGGGGAAGCAGTCCGGGTACGACATGCGCAAAACCATTCAGGGGAGTGTCGGGTATTTCTGGGGGGAAAGCTACGGGCAGATTTATCCCATGCTGCGGCGGCTGACAGCGGAGGGACTGATCGCGCAGAGCGGAGCGAGCGGCAAGGGCCGAGGCGGGCGGCGGGCGTATTCGCTGACCGCTGCCGGACACGCGCAGCTGCGGGATTGGCTGGCGCTGCCGTATCGGATGGATCCGCCGCGAGATGAATTTCTGCTGAAGCTGTTCTTTGGGCGGGAGGCCGCGCCCGGCGTCCTGGTCCGGCATGTGCGGGAGTTTCAGGAGAAGAACCGGCGGGTGCTGGCGACCATCGAGGAGATTGGGCGCCTGGGGCGGGAGCGGAACGCCCGGCACCCGCATTTTCGTTACTGGATGCTGACGCTCGACTATGGGGTCGCCCAGATGAGGGCGGCGCTGGCGTGGAGCGAGCTGGCGCTGAAGACGTTGAAGTCGATGGAAAAGGAAACGGACAAACGGCCAGCGAAGAAAGCGCGGAAAAGGGCAAAGGCGCGGTCGTGAGTGGCGCGTGGACGGCAAGCGCGCGCGGAAAGGAAGGCGGAAGATGGCGGGAAGCGTGGTTCATCGGCGGGGATGGCAGGTTCTGAGCTGGTTTTTGCTGGCCGTGTTCGCGGCTGGATTCTTCTACGGCCCGGTGGGAGTCTGGACGGGACCGATTTTGGGGGCGTGGCTGGTTTGCGCGCAGCGGGTGCGGCGGGGATTTGTGTGGCTCCTCCTGCTGACCTTCGTCCCCATGTTGCTGTCGAACCTGCACAGGTTGCCGTGGACGGCTCCGGTGCAGGGGCTGGAAATGGTGGGGTGGATGCTGGCAGCGTCAGTGATGGTGGTGCTGCCGTTTGTGTTTCATCGAGTGGTGAGCCCGCGGTTGCCGTTTTTCGAGACCCTGCCGCTGCCGATAGCGGGAGTTGCAGTGAGGATGGCGGCGCTGGAGTGGCTGCCGGCCCAGGCGGTGGGCTTCGCGTTCCATGGGACCGAGAAAAACCGAGTACTGGCGGAGTTGAGCGCGGATTTTGGCACGGTGGCGGTTACGTTTGCGACGTTGTGGTTGGCGGCGCTGGTGGTTTGGATGTGGAACCGGGAATTTCGCGTACCGCGATTTGCGCTGGGCCTGGCAGGGTTTGCGGCGGTGTTCGTGGGCGTGGTGTGGGAGGGGGAGATGCGCCGCGCGCGAGGGCTGACCGCAACCGGCGCGACGTTTGCATGGATCTGTGTGGGCGCGGTACTGGCGCTCAGCGTGTGGGCGTCGATTGAGGCCGTGAAAGAGCGGAGAAGCCGGAGTATGCAGACGGAGACAATCGCGATGCTGCGCAGTCCGTCCAGCGGGAGCGCATTAGGTCTGGAGAAAGAGCGCGGCGGAGAAACGCTGGTGAGCGCGGCGGGGGAGAAGTTCCCGATTCGCCATGGAGTGCCGGATTTTCGAACCGCGCAGGATTTGAGTGGCGCGAACGGGAAATACAACCGTCTGTACGAGACGATCGGCGGATTCTACGACGACACGCAGCGCGTGGGGATGGCGCTGGCCGGGATGAATCGCAATGCGTACATGACGAGCTACCTGGGCAAACTGGAGTTGAGGCCGGGCGACAAGGTACTGGAGACTTCAGTGGGGACAGGCCTGAATTTCAAATATCTGCCGCGGGCAATCCGGCGGTACGGGCTGGACCTCGCGTGGGACATGCTGGCCACTGGCCAGGAGAATTTTCGGCGGTGGGGAATGGACGCGGAGCTGTTCCTGGGCAATGCGGAGCGGCTGCCGTTTGCCGATGAGAGCTTCGACGTGGTGTTTCACACCGGAGGGATTAATTTCTTCAGCGATCGCGCAACGGCGATCCGGGAAATGATTCGTGTAGTTAGGGCAGGGAGCCTCATCCTGATCGTCGACGAGACCGAGGAGCACGTGAAGGGCGCGTATGAAAACATTCCGTACACGCGGGAGTTTTACAAGGGGCGCACGGAGGCGGTAAGGGCGCCGGTAGAGCTGGTGCCGGCGGAGATGGAGGAGGTGCGGGTGGAATCGATCTTCAACGGGCGGCTGTATGCGTTGACGTTCCGCAAGCCGCGGGTGGGAGATGCAACGAATGCGGCGCGCCTGGAGCACGCCGCGGCAGTGTGAGGGGTATTCCTCCTAAATGCGCGGAGGGATGTAGGGCGCGGCCTGAGTGACGGGAACGACCTTCCACTCTGAGAAGGCGAGGATGTAAATCATAACGAGGTTCACGAGAGGCAGGAACAACAGCAGGCTAAGCCAGGGAGAGAATCCTGCTTTTTTGAAGATGAACCAGAACGGAAGGATCCAGAGAAGGGCGCCGATGAGGATGAAAATCGGCATGATGGCCATCATGGCGGTGAGCATGTGCATGGTGTGCGGGTCAATCACGGTGCACCTCGGGCGGTGAGATAGCGGTTTCGCGCCAGCTTAGCGGAGAGCGGGAGTGGAGGCAAGAGGGAAAGCAGCCGCCGGGGTGATGGGGTGGGTTCGGCTCGCGGGTGGGCTGGGACCGGGGCAGTCGAAATTCGCAAAAAAACTGAACAGTGCGCGCGCGAGAGCCGTCTTTGCGGATGAAGGCGTCAGGAGCCGCGCGGGTGCGACCGGAGGACGAGGCGGAGTTCACGGGTCTGGTCGAGCGGCAGTGGAGGTTTGCCTACAGGGTGGCGTGGGCGGTGCTGCGGAATCGGGCGGATGCGGAAGACGCGGCGCAGGAGACGTTCCTCAAGATTTTTCGAGCGCGGGCGTGGCGCGGATTGCGGGATGAGCGGGCGTTTGTGGCGCGGGCAGCGTGGCGGGCCGCGGTGGATGGACTGGCCGTCCAGGCACACGCGCCTTCGGCGCAGAAACTGCGGGCTTCGGATCGCGAGCGGGCGATGGAGGACATCGCTGCCCTGGGCCTGAGCCCGGAGAAACAGATTGTGGCCGCGAACTGGGAAGCGGCGGTGCATCGGTTGATCGACAGCTTGCCCGAGGATTTGCGACAGCCGCTGGCGCTTTCAGCGCAGATGAACTCGCGGGAGATTGCGGCGACGATGGGGATTGCAGAAGGAACCGTGAGGACGCGGCTCATGCGAGGGCGGCAGATGCTGCGGGAGAAGATGGTGGCAATGGAGGAACAGCGCTATGCACGGGGATGAGCGGACTTTCGAGGGGCAAGGGCTGGCGGGCGACCGCACGGATGCGTTGATCGATGCGGCGCTGCGGAGTTATGCGGAGCCGGGGGAGATTCCGGCGGCGCGGGTAGTGGCGGCGCGGGTGATGGAGCGGGCTCGGGCGGCGAAGAGGCGGAGGAGATTGTGGTGGTGGGCGGTGGTGGTTCCGGCGACGGCGTGTTTGCTGGCTGCGCTGGCGGGGACGATTTGGATGGTGCGGGGGTCGCGGGTTGCGGAGATTGCGTGGGTACCGAAGGCGCCGGGAGTTACGGATTCCGGCAAGGATATCCGCACAGGGGCTAAAGCCCAGGTTTCTTCAGGCACGTTTACGGCACGACTGAAGTCGTGCCCTGATACAAAACCGTGTCGAGCGGAATCTGGGTCCCGGCGGGCGGAGAACGGGCCGGGCATGGATCGGGTATTCAGAACGCGGCTGCCGAAGCTCAAGGTGTTTCCTACGCCGCGGCCGCTGAGCCCGGAGGAGCAGGCGCTGATGGCGTTCACGGAACAGGCGACGCCCGAGGTGACGAAACAGGTGGTGGAGGCGGAGAAGCATCTGGGCGATCCGATCTCGATCGCGGAGTTGAAGATTGCACCGCTGGAGAGTGGTGGAAAGCAGAATTCCAACAAGGAGAGGTGAGCTACATGAAAAAGGCGGTAGGGTGGACAGCGGTCCTGGCGATGCTGGTGCTGTGCGGGCCCACGACGATTCTGGCGCAGGAAGCATCGGGAGAAAAAGCGGAAGCACCGGCGAAAGCAGCGGCACCGGATCATTTCTACAAGCTGAACTTCACTGTGGAGGAAGTGAACGAGGCGGGAAAGGTGACAAATAGCCGCACCTACGAAGAGACGATCGAAGTGGCGACCCACCGGCCACAGCAAATTCGCACCGGCGCTAAGATCCCTGTAGCTATGTCGGAGAACCAGTTTCAGTACATGGACGTGGGGATCAATTTCGACGTGTTCGAACCGAAGGAAGTGGGGGAGAAGCTAAGCTTCAATCTGACCGCGGACATCAGCAGCCTGGCGTCGCCAACCGCTGGCGGACCGGGGAACACGAGCCATCCGGTGGTGCGACAAAACAAGTGGTCGTCGGACATACTGGTCGCGCCGGGAAGGCCCGCGGTGGTTTTTTCGGCCGACGACCTGGACAGCAAAGGGAAGATGCAGGTGGAACTGACCGCGACGCGGGTGGATTAGGGGCGATTTGCCAGGAGCCCCTTCATGCGCTGGCGGTCGGCTTCGCGGAGTTTGATGGGGTCGTAGTCGGGATCGTAGTCGATGGTTCCAAAAAGATTGAGAATTTCGAGCTGTTTTTGGTAGCGAGTTGCGTCGTCCATTTGTTCTGAACGTGATTCTCGCTCCGAAGGATTGCGGGTTCGTGAGACGGCTTCGCTCAAAGATTGCTTCCTGACTAACGCCATTTTTATTACGGAAGCGAAGTGAAAAGGCTGCGGAGTGATCCGCAGCCTTTTCGTTGGAACGAAGGTTGGTTAGCTGACGAGAAGGATGCCTTCGCTGACTTTGTCTTCGCCTTCTTTGACAACAGGGCGATAGAAAAGCTGGTTGTTGTCGAGGTAGACCTCGAGGAAGGCGGGACGCTCGCTGATGTTGCCGGCGATGAGGGCCTCGGAGAGCGGGTCTTCGACGTAGCGCTGGAGGGCGCGACGCAGCGGGCGAGCGCCATAGCTGCGATCGACCAGAGTTTTTTCGAGGATCCACTTCTTGGCGTCTTCGTTGACGGCGATGGTGATGGACTTTTGCGCCAGGTTCATGTTGAGCTGCTGCACGAGCAGCTCGAGAATCTGGATCAGGTCGGCATCGGTGAGGGACTGGAAGAGGATGATCTCGTCGATGCGGTTGAGGAACTCGGGATTGAAGGTGCGCTTGACCTCGTTTTTGACGAGGTCTTCGATCTTCTCCATGACCAGGTCTTCGCGGTCGCTCTGGAAGCCGAGCCCCTGCTTGCGCTGGAGATGGCGGGCGCCGATGTTGGAGGTCATGATGATGATGGTGTTTTTGAAGTCGACCGTGTTGCCGAGGCCGTCCGTGAGCTGACCGTCTTCAAAGACCTGAAGCAGGATGTTGAAGACGTCGGCGTGGGCCTTCTCGATTTCGTCGAGGAGGACAACGGAATAGGGAGAACGCTTGACGCGCTCGGTGAGCTGACCGCCTTCCTCGTAGCCGACGTAGCCCGGAGGCGAGCCGATGAGCTTGGAGACGGAGTGCTTCTCCATGAACTCCGACATATCGAAACGGATGAGAGATTTCTCGCTGCCGAAGAGGAACTGGGCGAGGGTGCGAGCCATTTCGGTTTTGCCGACGCCGGTGGGGCCGAGGAAGAGGAAGGATCCGATGGGACGGTGGGGCGATTTGAGTCCGGCCCTCGAGCGGCGAATCGCACGGGCGAGCGCGGAGATGGATTTGTCCTGGGAGATGACGCGTTTGTGCAGTTCCTCTTCGACGCGGAGGAGCTTCTGCGTTTCTTCTTCCTTGATGGAGGTGATGGGGACGCCGGTCCAGCGGCTGACGACGTCTTCGATGTCTTCGCGGCCGACGATACCGGCGGTCGAGTCGTCGAGGTGGTATTTGTCGCGGAGGGCGCGGAGGTTATCCCGTTCCTTGCGTTCTTCGTCGGAGTAGAAGCGAGCCTTCTCGAATTCGTGGTTCGCGATGGCGTTTTCCATGCGATGGACGATGAACTTGATGCGCTTCTGGACTTCGGTGATCTCCTCGGGCAGGGAAGTCTGGCGCAGCTTCACGCGTGCGCCGGCTTCGTCGATGAGGTCGATAGCCTTGTCGGGGAGGAAGCGATCGGAAATGTAGCGATTGGAATGCGCGACGGCGAAGTTGATGGCTTCGTCGGTGTAGCTGACGGCGTGGAACTTCTCGTAGCGGTCCTTGATGCCGTTGATGATTTTGATGGCGTCTTCTTCGTTGGGCGGCGGAACCTTGACGGCCTGGAAGCGGCGCTCGAGGGAACGATCCTTCTCGATGGACTTGCGATATTCGGCGGGCGTGGTTGCGCCGATGCACTGAATTTCGCCGCGAGAAAGCGCGGGCTTGAGGATGTTGGCGGCGTCGAGGGAACCTTCAGCGGAGCCGGCGCCAACGAGGGTGTGGAGCTCGTCGATGAAGATGATGGAGTTCTGATTCTCCATCAGCTCTTTCATGATGGTCTTGAGGCGCTCTTCAAACTGGCCGCGGTATTTGGTGCCGGCGACGATGAGAGACAAATCGAGAGCGAGGACGCGCTTATCGGCGAGGAAGCTGGGAACGTCGCCGTCGGAGATGCGCTGGGCGAGGCCTTCGACGATGGCAGTCTTGCCGACGCCGGGTTCGCCGATGAGGACGGGGTTGTTTTTGGTGCGGCGGCAGAGAATCTGGACGACGCGCTCCAGTTCCTGATCGCGGCCGACGAGGGGATCGAGCTGGGAATCCATGGCGGCCTGGGTAAGGTCACGGGAGAACTCGGCGAGGAGCGAGGATTCGCGGTTGCGCTGCTGCTGGGGAGCTTTTTCCTGGGTGGCGCGGGCGAGTTCTTCGCGCACAGCAAGGAGCTTCAGGCCGCGCTCGTGGAGGATTTCGGAGGCGAAGCACTTTTCTTCGCGCAGGAGGCCGAGGAGCAGATGTTCGGTGCCAATGTGCTTGTGGGAGAGGCGCTCGGCCTCTTCCGCGGCATAGGCCAGCACACGCTTGCACTCGTTCGAGAGAGGGAGATCGACGGAGGTCGAGACCTTCTCGCGGATGGTGGTGTGGCCTTCAATTTGTTTACGGATGGACTCGACGGAAGCGTGCGAGCGAAGAAAGCGGTTGGTGAGTGCCTTGTCTTCGCGGAGGAGCCCGAGCAGGAGATGCTCGGTCTCGATGTAAGGGGAGCCGAACTGGCTGGCCTCATACCGGGCGAAGAAGATGACGCGCCGCGCTTTTTCTGTATAGCGTTCGAACATGATTCCTCTGAGAGGCTCCGATTGCCGTCCAGGATGCCAGTCGTTTGCGCCGGCAAGCCCGGGGGATCGGGACTCTTCGTTCATGAGAGCTTCAAAACGGCTGAAGCTCGAACCGCCGCCCATGGCAAGAAGCGAAGGGCCAAAATCGCGGGCGGCCCTGAGGCTGGTGCGTTCGTCCGCATCCATCCCACTTGCGAGGTCAACGCCGATCCATCCATTTCCAGCTATCGAGGTCGATCCCGTTCCTGCACATACAAACCCAGGTTCCAACTCTCCGTTGCTTAGACGGCCAGCGGAGAAACTTCGTCGAGAAGGCCGTTGTCGAGCCGCAGAATCCTGGTACAGCGGCGGGCGATGGCCATGTTGTGGGTCACGATGACCGAGGTGAGGTGGTGCTGCCGGTGCAGTCTTTCGATGAGCGAGAAGACCATGTCGGCAGTGAGGCTGTCGAGGTCGCCGGTGGGTTCGTCGGCGAGAAGGAGTTTGGGTTGCGTGACCAGGGCACGGGCGATGGAGACACGCTGCTGCTCGCCGCCGGAGAGTTCGCCGGCGCGATGGGTGGTCCTGCGCCCAAGTTCAACTTCGTTCAACCAGTGCTCCGCGGTTCTGAAGGCCTCAGCCTTCGATTCACCCCTGGCAAGCAGAGGCATCGCGACGTTCTCCAGCGCGGTGAATTCCGGCAGGAGGTAATGGAACTGCCAGACGTAGCCGACTTCGCGGTTGCGAAAAGTGGCGGCCTGTCCGGGAGAGAGAGTACGCAACAGAGTTGAGGCGCAGTATACGTCCCCGGCGGAAGGGGTATCAAGAGCCCCCAGCATGTGCAAAAGCGTGCTTTTTCCGGCACCGGACTGGCCGACGACGGCGAGCATGTCGCCCTGCGCGATGTCGAAGCTGAGCGCGTCGAAAAGAATCAGGCGGCCGTGGCCGGTGGAGTATTCCTTGCGAAGGTTTTTGACGCTGATAAGGATTGGATGATCGAAGCCCGCAGAAGGACGCAACCCGGCGGGAGCGGGATGGGTTGCGGGAATTGCAGAGGCGGGAACGGTATCCATACCTACCTGTACCACTGTAGCTCCCAAAAAGGAAGATGGGAGTTACCCTTTGGACGCAACAGCGGACGAAAGCGGTACAGGAGTACCGGAGTTGCAATTACTGGGGTGGGATGAGGGGTGATGGGGAGTGAGTTTTGGAGCTGAGCCTGTGAGTGTGGCGGGGGCGATCAGGCGGTCAGCAACTCGTCTGTCACGCGCAGGAGTTCATCGGAATGGGTCCGGGGGGAGCGCGTGGTCAGCATCGTATATACTACAGTATAGACGGGAGGCCCAGCGATGCCAAGAACGAAGCTTGTCCGCCTTTTCAAAAATGGCGCCAGCCAGGCGGTTCGGCTGCCCGCGGAATTCCGTTTTGCCGGAAAGACGGTGTACGCGACACAGAACGAAGCAACGGGCGATGTTGTGCTTTCCACTCGCCCGGGTGCAAAGCACTGGGAGGAATTCTTTGGGCGGCTCAGGTCGGTGGAGATCCCGAAGGAATTCATGGCGGATCGGCCGATGAACCGCATCCCCAGGGAGCGGGCGATCTTTGGTGAGGAAGAGAAGCCAAAGAGGGGCAGCAGGAATTGAGGTTGGGCGATGCTCCACATGCTGGACACGGACATTTGCAGCTACATCATCCGCAACCGTTCGGCGGGGATTCAGGCGAAACTGTCCGCGCTGGCGCCGGACGATGTCTGCCTCTCAGTGATTACACGGGCGGAGCTGCTGTATGGGCTGAGGCGGCTGCCCCAGAACCATCGGCTGCAGGTTGAGGTGCGGAGATTTCTGCGCCTGGCGCGAGTGCTGGCATGGGGCGAGGATGCGGCGGATTATTACGCGGAAATCCGGCATCAGCTGGTGAGCAGCGGGCAGCCCATCGGGGAACTCGACATGATGATCGCGGCGCATTCCCTCGCCGCGGGCGCGACTCTGGTGACGAACAACACGCGCCACTATGAACGCATCACGCAGCCGCTGACACTGGCCAACTGGAGCGAGTGAGGCGCGGGTTCGCGGCCGCGTTAGTGGATCTTTTCTTCGACCATGAGCTGGGCGAACTCCGGCGTTTTGCGGAGCTGGGCGAATTCAGTGTCCTGGAGGATACGGTTGCGGTCCTTGAAGCCGTCGTTGAGGGCGCGGCGCAGATAGTCGAGAGCGAGATTGTCCTTGCCAGCTTCGGCAAACAGCTCGGCGATGCAGAAGTCCTGATGGGCGCGCTCGCCGGGATTGGCGGGTCCCTGGATGATCGCGGGCGAATCGGCGTCAAAGACGTTGGGGTCGAGGCGGAAGGCGTCCTGGTAAGCCTCGAGGCCGGAGCTGTATTTGCCGCGAGCGAAATAAGCGGTGCCGAGATTGGCGGCGATGACGGCGGAGTGGGGCATCAGTTTGAAGGCTTTGCGGTAGAGGCGGACGGCCTGCTTGTAATTGCCCTGGGTGAAGTCGGCCGCACCGAGATTATTGATGGCCTCGGGGTAATTGGGGCGAATGAGGAGAGCTTTCTCGTAGCTCTTGCGAGCTTCGTCGATGGCGAACAGGTGATGGTAGGCGATGCCGATCTTGTTGAGGGTTTGCGCGTCCATGGGGGCCTGGCGATAGGCATCGATGGCAGCGAGGTACTGCTGATGCAACATGAGCAGATCGCCGCGTTCCTCGGGCGGCAGAGACGACAGCGCCATAGTGGCGGGGGAGGTGTTTTGGGCGATCGACGCAGCGCTGGCGATCGGGGACTGAAGAAGAAGCAGGGCGGCGGCGGCGGCGAGAGAGAGTCGGGGGAAGAGACCTGGGGTTCTCACGGTTTCACGCTCCTCGGACAACTGGTTGTAGTTTGACGCGACGGGGAGGCAAACGGCCATAGCCAATTGTGATGAATGAGCATAGCCAGTTCGGGACGTGAGGACGTGATCACCGGGGACCGGGTTTCACCCAGGCATCGCTGAAGCGGAGATACTGCTCCCAGTCAAAATCGGTCACGCTGTGCACGCCGCTGCGAACGTGGTAGCTCACGCGGCCCAGGACGGGCTGGTCGACTGAAGGCCACGTGTCGGCGGGCAGACCGGTGCTTCCCAGGAAGCGATACACCGGTGTGACCGCGAGCGCGCCGAGGAACTCGGCCTGGGGGTCGGCATTTTCATCGAGGATGGCGCTGGCGATATAGAGCGGGCGTGGAGCGATGAGCGCCAGCACCTCGTTCTGGTCGAAAGGTAAGTCCGCATCGCGGCCGTTGTACTGCTTGAAATTGCCGCAGAACCAGTAGGGGAATCTCACATTGAGCATCTGCACGGTTTCCCCGTGCACGTCGTGGAACAGCTTGGCGCCGCCTGCGCCGGACTCGTTGCTGATGACGGCGGCGAAACGCGAATCGGTGGCGCCGGCCCAGAGGGCGGCTTTGCCCAGGCGCGACCATCCGAAGGCGACGACGCGATGGCCATCGACGAGGCGGTCCTGCTCCAGGTAATCGAGTGCGCGGCTCATGGCCCAGGACCACGCGGCAATCGTTGAGAAGTTATTGCCTCCTGCAGAGAGCTCGGGCCAGGCGCTGCGAATGCTTTCTTTGTAGCCGTCCTTGCGATCCGGATCCACGTCGCCGCGATACGCAGTGGCCAGCGCATAGCCGGCGTTGAGAATCTTTTCCACCGGCCAGCGGCCTGCGTCGATGCCCCGGCACGCCTGGGTGGCGCGATTGTTCTTCACACACGACAAGTCGAGGTAGGAGGTGGGGCCGGACTCGACCCATCGATCGGAGATGCGAATCCCCGGATCAGGATGGACGGTTTCATTACCCCAGAAATTGAATCCCAGAATCACGGGCGGGTGCTTCACGTGGTTGGGCACGTAAACCAGCAGATCAAGGCGCGGTCCGTTTTCTCGCCCGCGGAACAGAATTGAGATTTGCTCGCGAGTCGCTTTGCCGCCCAGCGCGTGGCGGTCGAGGTCGAGCACGTGGAAGCGCATCTCTGTGGGACGCCCTGGCATGCGGCCGTACATTTGCTCGGTGAAGAGGTGCAGCAGTTCCTGCCTTCGCCTGGGCCACTGAGCGGGCGTGGCGACCGGGGTTCCATCGGCAAACACCAGCGGATCGGGAAGGTGCGCAGGCATCACGGGCTGGCGGGATTGATCCGGGTTGGTCTGCGCGTGCAGAGGAGCGGCCCATAGCAGCGTGCACGCTGCAAAAATCAGCGGGGTCGCGGCGACTCGGTTTCTGCGGCTGTGTGTCATGGTTCCATGCATAGGGGTGCTGGCCATCCGGCTCACCATAATACTCGGACCGGAGTATTCCGCAGACAGGCTGATCGGTTCGGGGTCGCCGGCCAATGCTGGTCCAGAGCCGACGCTTACTGGCCTGGCGAATGCAGGCCGAGGGCGTTGACGATGTCCGCATCGGGGGTGGTGACGCCGTTGGCTTTGGTGACGACGCCAAAGTCGGTTTGATAATCCCACATCGCCCAGCCGATGTGATCTTTCTCCAGCGCCACGCGCATGTCGTGCAGCCACTGGGCGCGATCCGCAGGCGGCGCGTAGAGGCGCAGGACGCCGAACTCGCCGCAGTAGACCGGGACGTGATGCAGGGCGGACCATTTCGCAGCGAAGTCGATCATGTTCTCGACGCGGGCGGCGTCCCAGCGGCCTTCGCCGTATTCATCGAGAAAAAACTGACCGGCCAGCGTTGGTTCCTCGTCGAGCTTCGGCGCGACGGCTTCGGGCGTTGAGGGGTAGGGAATCGCGCGCTCGGGGCGGACTTCAGAGCTGGTCCAGGTGGCTCCCTGATGGGTGAAGGGGAACGGCTCGTAATCGTGGAAGGTGTAAATGATGTTGGGGTCGGCGAGGGGCTCGAGGGCGAGCAGGTCGGTGAGCCCGGACCAGTGCGCGCCGGAGGCGATGATGGTGTTGTTGGGGGCGGCCTGGCGGATGGCCTCGACGACCGCGGCCTGAATGCCGTGCCAGCGGTAGGGGTCGTTTTGTTCGGGCTCATTCATGATTTCGAAGAAGACGTGCTCCGGATCGGCGGTCGCGAAGTGGGCGGCGAGGGCGCGCCACAGGGAAACGAAACTGCTTACGCCGGCTGAACCCTGGAAAAGCTCGGCTTTGTATTCGCTGCCGGGGTGGATGTCGATCACGACGGAGAGATGGTTGTCGAGCATGACCTTGACGACGCGATCGAGCTCGGTCATAAAAGGCGTATCCGCGCCAGCATGCTGCCACGCGACCAGAGGGGCGGCGTCGATGGAGAGGCGGCAGTGGTCGAAGCCCATCTTTGCAATGAGCTCGATGTCAGCGGGGGTGGTGAAGGTCTCGAGGCGATGGGTGGAGTAGTCGTTGGCCTGCGCAAACCACATGCTGGTGTTGATGCCGTGCTGCAGATGCTGCGCGCGAGCGAAGGCCAGGGTGTTCTGAGCGGTGTCGTCCTGGGCGATGACGGGAAGAGTGACAAAAAGGGAAGCAAGAAGCAGGAGTACGGAACAGCGATGGGAGCGGAGCATACGCGCAGTTTAATCCTGTGCGCCGGGAAATTGAGAGCGAGACGGTGAGATATGCTGACGTTTGCGAAACTCAGGTCATGACGCGGGTTCGCGGCCGGCGGGAGCGAGCGATGAGGCGAGTTCGGCGCAGGCGGTGCGGGCGATGTTCGATCGGATTGCACCACGCTATGACCTGCTGAACCATGTGCTCTCGTGCAACGTGGATCGGACGTGGTGGTGGCGGACGGCGCGGCGGTTCCGGCACATTCTGGTGCGACCCGAAGCGCGGGTGCTGGATATTTGCTGCGGCACCGGCGATATGACGCTGGCATTGCTGCGACGGCGGCCTGCGAACGGGGAGCCAGTGATCGCGGCGGATTTTTCGCAGGAGATGCTGGCGCGGGCGAGGAAGAAGCTGGCGGGGCGGAGAGTGGAGGTTGTTGAGGCCGACGCTTTGCGGTTGCCGATGGCCGATGGGTCGCTCGATTTGATCACCACGGCATTCGGGTTTCGGAATCTGGCGAATTACCAGGCGGGGCTGGGGGAGTTTTTTCGGGTGCTGACGCCGGGCGGGGAAGTGGGGATTCTGGACTTCAGCGAGCCGCTGGGGATCATGGGGAAGGTTTTCAGGTTCTATTTTCGGCATTTGCTGCCGGCGATTGGGTCGAGGATCTCGGGTGACGCTGTTGCTTACGGATATTTGCCGAGTTCCGTGGAGAAATTTCCGGCGCCGCCGGCGATGCTGGGGCTGATGAAGAGTGCGGGGTTCGTCGAAGTGTCGTGGACGCCTTACACATTCGGGATTGCGGGGCTGTGGCGCGGAGTGAAGCCGAGGTGAGGATTCGCCGATGAAGGAAGCTCACCACAGAGGACACAGAGTTTTGGAGGAGAAGCTGTAGGCTGGAACTGAGAATGTCGAGCGCGACCATTCCGGGATCGTCACGAGCCAGCGCGGAGAAGCGATCGGTCACCCTGGTGTCGGTCGCGTCGGCCCTGACCATGACCGCGCTCAAGGCGACGGTGGGTCTTCTTACCGGCAGCCTGGGAGTTTTGTCGGATGCGGCGCATTCCGCGCTTGACCTGATCGGCGCCATGCTGACGTTTCTTTCGGTGCGCGTGTCGGACCGTCCGGCGGATTGGGACCATCCTTATGGTCACGCCAAAGTCGAGAACATCTCGGCTTTCGTGGAGACGGGTCTGATGGCTGCGTCGGCGCTGTGGATTGCAGGCGAAGCCATCAGCCGCATCTTCTTTCATCCTGTCGCGCTGCGGTACTCGATATGGCCGTTTGTGGTGATGGGCGCGTCCATCGTTGTGGATCTGTGGCGGTCGCGGCGGCTGAGCAAAGTCGCGCGCCGCTACAGGAGCGAGGCGCTGGAGGCGGATGCGCTGCACTTCGCGTCGGATATATGGACGAGCGTCGCGGTGATCGTCGGCCTGTGCGCGTCATGGCTGGGGACGGTGGAGCATGTGGCGTGGTTGCGTTTCGCCGATCCTGGAGCGGCGCTGGTGGTCTCGGCGATGATTCTGGTTTTGGGCTGGAGGCTGGCGTGGCGCGCGGTGGGCGCGCTAACCGACGCGGTTTCTCCCGAACTGCACACGAAGATGCTCGAAGAGGTGCGGCGGACGCATGGCGTGCTGAGCATCGATCAGGCGCGGGTGCGGCGATCGGGCAGCGCGTATTTTGCCGATGTGACACTGTCGCTGCCTCGACAGCTGACGTTTCAGCGCACGGAGGAGCTGGTACGCGATGCGACCGCGGCGGTACAACGCGTGCTGCCGGACGCCGATGTGGTGATTCATACTGTGCCGCGATCGACGGTGACGGAGAGTCTGTTTGACAAGGTGCGGGCGGTGGCCGCGCGCAACAACGCGTTGCTGCATGATGTGAGCATTGAGTCCTTTGCGGACGGGCTGCACGTGGAGCAGCACATCGAAGTGAAGGAGACGATGCCGCTGCTGGAGGCGCATCGCTTTGTCTATGGGCTCGAGGAACAGATTCGCCGCGAGCTGCCGCAGGTGGGTTCGGTGCTGACGCATATCGAAAGCGAGCCGGCGACGATCGAAGCGCCGGTGCGGATCGAGCAGGATCGGCGCATCGAGGAGCGTTTGCGCGATGCTGCGGCGAATGTGCCGGAGGTGGTCGACATTCACGAGGTCAACGTGGATCGCGTAGGCGAGCACCTTCACGTGACGTGCCATTGCACACTGCCCGATGCCCTGGAAATGCGGCGCGTGCACGAGACGATTACGGAGCTGGAGCAACGCTTTAAGCTGGACTGTCCAGAGGTGGATCGAGTGCTGATCCATCCGGAGCCGGCGTCGGACAATCAGCATCGGCAGTGAGGAGGTTCCGGTGATTGCCAGCGTGGAGTGGAAGCAGGGCATGCTTTTCGACGGAAAGTCGGAGAGCGGGCATGTGGTTCATTTCGACGCAACGGCGGAGCATGCAAAGGGGCTGAGTCCGATGGAAGCGGTGCTAACGGCGTTGTGCGGTTGCACGTCAGTGGACGTGGTGAGCATTTTGCAGAAGAAGCGCGAGGCGCTCGAGGGGCTGACGGTGACAGCAAAGGCAGAGCAGGCGACGGAGCCTCCGCGGGTCTTCACGCATATCCATCTGACGTACCGGATTCGCGGGAAGGTCGCGCAAAAGGCGGCCGAGGACGCGGTGGCGCTATCGAAGAACAAGTACTGCTCGGTTTCGAAAATGCTGGAGAAGTCGGCGAAAATCGAGTACTCGATCGAATACGAATCATGATTGGATTCTTCCGCTTCGTGCTGGTGATTTTGCTGCTGACGGTGGTGGCGATGACGTCGGCGCTGGTGACCATGCACTTTGCGATTCACGGCGGGGAAGTCTCGATCCCGGATCTGAAGGGAATGGGCGTCGCCGATGCGGGGCAGCGGGCTGCGTCGCTGGGGCTGACGATGCAGGTGGAGAATCGCCTGTATTCGGCGGATGTGCCGGCGGGGCGGGTCGCGAATCAGTCGCCCGCAGCAGGCACGATTGTGCGGCGCGGATGGCGGGTGTGGTTGACGGAGAGCCTGGGTCCGCAGAAGCTGGCGATTCCGGATGTGAAGGGCAGGGACCAGCGCTTTGCGACGATTGAGATTCGGCGCGCCGGATTCCAGACAGGCACGGTGGCGGAAATACCGTGGCCGGGCGCGCAGCCCGGCGCAGTGATCGCGCAGAGCCCGGAACCGAATGCTTCGGGCGTAGAAAGCCCGGTGATGAATCTGCTGGTGGCGTCGGAGGACAGCGGATCGCAGCAGGCGGGCGGGTTGGTGATGCCGAATATGGAGGGGCAGGTGTTCACATCGGCGGCTCTGATGCTGACGCGGATGGGCCTGCGCCTGGCGCCGGTGAAAGAGGAGGACATGCACATGGGGACGCCGGTGGTTGCGGGCGCCGTCCCGGCGAGCCCGCCGCAGATGGTTCCCCCGGGAACGGTGATCGCGCAGAACCCGTCGGCGGGTTCGCGGGTAGATGCAAGCACGCCGATCGAGCTCACGGTGGCGAAGTGAAGCGGGGTTGAAGGAGGAAGGCGCGGTTTCCGGTAAACGATTTCCCGGAAACAAACCGCGCTGGTAGAATGTCCGCTTGCTCCTCTTTGCCGCATCTGTACGAGCGGCTGCGGGAGCCGCGAGCATCGATGCTGGAGACCCTCAAGTCGCAGGTTCTCGAAGCCAACCTCGAGTTGGTCCGCCGGGGGCTGGTGCTCTACACCTTTGGCAACGCCAGCGGCATCGATCGGGAACTGGGGTTAGTGGCGATTAAGCCAAGCGGCGTTCCATATGAGAGCCTGACGGCGGACGACATGGTCGTGAGCGACCTGCAAGGCAAGATCGTCGGGAGCCGGCTCAAGCCGTCGTCGGATCTCGATACCCATCTGGAGCTGTACCGGGCGTTCCCAATGATTGGCGGGGTGGTCCACACGCACTCGGAATTTGCGACAGCGTGGGCCCAGGCGGGCCGGGAGATTCCGGCGTACGGAACCACGCACGCCGATTATTTTTACGGGCCGGTGCCGCTGACTGAGGAATTGAGCGCGGAAGAAGTGGGCTGCGATTACGTGCTCAACACGGGCAAAGCCATCGTGCGGCGATTCCGGGATCTCGATCCTGTAGCCGTGCCTGGGGTGCTGGTAGCCGGACACGCGCCGTTTGCCTGGGGGAAGGACGCGATGGAAGCCGCGTATCATGCGGTGGTGCTGGAAGCCGTGGCGCGGATGGCGTTCTACACGGCGACCCTCAACCCGGACGAGGCGGGCATTTCGCAGGCATTGCTGGATCGGCATCATTTCCGTAAGCACGGCGCAAAGGCCACTTACGGGCAGGGCACGTGAACCTGGAAGCAGAGATTCCCTCGCTCTGATTCCCGCACTTGTTGGCACACCGAGGATCGACCAGGAATGTCACTCGCATCGGTACCCGCCGCATCACTGGCTGCTTTTTTTCAGACGCCGGTCAAGCAGTCGCTCGTTCACCTGAGCGGAATCGATATCGCCATCATCGCGATTTATTTCGCGATGGTCATCTACATCGGGTTCTACCTGAAGAACGCGGCCAACACGAGCGAAGAGTTCTTTATGGCGGGGCGCGAGATGACGGCGTGGATCGCCGGGCTGAGCTTCGTGTCGGCGAACCTGGGGTCGCTGGAGCTGATGGGCTGGGCGGGCTCGGCCTATCAGTACGGAATCCTGGCAACGCACTGGTACTGGATCGGCGCCATTCCCGCAATGCTGTTCCTGGGCATCGTGATGATGCCGTTTTATTACATTTCGAAGACGCACTCGGTGCCGGGGTATCTAAAACTGCGCTACGGCGACGGGGCGCGGGGCTTGTCGGCGGTGTGTTTCGCGTTCATGACGGTGCTGATGAGCGGCATCAATATGTACTCGATGGCGCTGGTGATGAAGGTAGTGCTGGGCTGGGATCTGAACTTCTCCATCTGGGTTTCTTCGATCACGGTGGCCATTTACGTGGCGTTGGGCGGGCTGCGATCGGCCATCTTCAATGAGATTCTGCAGTTCCTGCTGATCTGGCTGGGCGCGCTGCTGATACCGATCCTGGGGCTGATTGAAGCAGGCGGATGGACGAACCTGAAGGCGCAGATCGCCCAACGCATGGGCACCATGGCGTACACCCACCTGTGGTCGACCACCGCGCACTTTAAAGACAACCCGATGGGGATTCACTGGACGGGACTGGTGTTCGGGCTGGGCATCGCCATCAGTTGTGGTTACTGGACCACGGATTTTCTGGTGGTGCAGAGAGTGCTGTCGGCGCACAATCTGCGCGCGGCGCGCATGGCTCCCATCATCGGAGCCGGCTTCAAGATGATGGTGCCGTTCATCGTGATCCTGCCTGGACTGCTGGCGCTGAGCGTGCTGCCCTTTCATCTGGTTCCGCAGAACCTTGCTGTGGCCACCGGGCAGCACAGCTACAACGAGGTGTTGCCGCTGATGCTGGTGCGCTATTGCGGACCGGGCTTGCTGGGCCTGGGTGTGACGGCGCTGATCGCGGGTTTCATGAGCGGCATGGCCGGCAACGTGAGCGCCTTTGCCACGGTATGGACCTACGACATCTACGGCGCGTTTATGAATAAGAAAGCCAGCGACAGCCACTATGTTTCGATGGGACGCTGGTGCACCTTCATCGGCGTGCTGATTTCCGTAGGCACCGCGTATCTGGTGCAGCATGCGGCCAGCATCATGGACTATGTGCAGGCGTTGTTCAGCTTCTTTATCGCGCCGCTGCTGGGCACGGTGCTGCTGGGCATGCTGTGGAAGCGGGCGACGAAAGCGGCCGGCTTCTGGGGGCTGCTGTCGGGCACGTGCACCGCCATCGGACTGTTCCTGTGGGTGCACTTTAATCCTGCGGCGCTGCGCTACGTGGCGCTTTCGCCGGATGCCAAGGTGATGGCCGAGGACATGTACCGGGCGCTGTGGTCCTGCCTGGTGTGCGTGATCGTGACGGTGGTGGTGAGCCTGGTGACCAAGCCGCGGCCGATCGCGGAGCTGGCAGGCCTGGTGTACGGAGCGTCGAATGTTCCCAAGGAGCAGGACGACCACTGGTATCAGAAACCGATTGTGTGGGCGAGCGCGATCGCAGCGGTCTTCGTGGTGCTGAACATCATCTTCTGGTAGGAGGCAACGCATGCGCGGGCATATTCAGATCTGGTTCTTCAGCGGCATTCTGCTCCTTGCTTATGGCGTGTTGATTTGCGCCACGGGGCTGTGGGAACTCGGGCATCCACCGTCTCAGGAAACGGTCCTTTGGCAGCTGCACGCGCCTATCTGGTGGGGCGCCATGATGGTGGTGGGGGGGGTGTTCTACACGGTGCGGTTTCGTCCCCGTTAACGGTACAGAAACGAATTGATTTGCAGCATCTGAGAAAATTCACTTATGACGAAGCGATTGACATTCGGATTAATTGTGGGGAACCGGGGATTTTTCCCCGATCATCTGGCCAAAGAGGGCCGGGAAGAGATGCTGGGGGTGCTGGCGAAGGCGGGCATCAAGGCCATCACACTGGCGCCGGAGCAATCGAAGTTCGGCTCGGTGGAGACGCACGACGACGCGATCAAATGCGGCGATCTGTTCCGCGCGCATCGCGACGAGATCGACGGGATCATCGTGACGCTGCCGAATTTCGGCGACGAGCGCGGGATCGCGGACTCGATTCGGTATTCGACGCTCGAGGTGCCGGTGCTGGTGCAGGCCACGCCGGACCGGCGCGACGACATGAAGATCACGGACCGGCGCGACAGCTTCTGCGGGAAGATGTCAACGTGCAACAACCTGATGCAATACGGGATTCCGTATTCGATCACGGCGAAGCACACGGTGCAGCCGAGTTCGGCGGAGTTCGCAAAAGACCTGGACTGGTTTGCGAAGGTCTGCCGGGTGACGAACGGGCTGAAGAAGCTGCGCATCGGGGCGATCGGCGCGCGTCCGCAGGCGTTCAACACGGTGCGCTACAGCGAGAAGCTGCTGGAGCGGTATGGGATTTCGGTGGTGACCCTGGATCTGTCGGACATCTTCGGCGCGATCGGGCGGATGAAGGACGATGAGCCGGACGTGAAGGCGAAGCTGGCGGCGATTCGCGCGTACGTGAACACGAACAGCGTGCCGGAAGCAGCGCTGATCAAAATGGCGAAGCTGGGGATCGCGATCGAGCGGTTCATGAAAGACACGCACTGCACAGTAAGCGCGGTGCAGTGCTGGACGTCGCTCGAGGAAAACTTTGGCGTCGTTCCATGTACCGTGATGAGCATGATGAGCGAGAGCCTGCTGCCGGCGGCCTGCGAGACGGACGTGATGGGGACAGTAAGCATGCATGCGCTGGCGCTGGCCAGCCAGACGCCGAGCGCGCTGCTGGACTGGAACAACAACTACGGCGACGATGAGAACAAGTGCGTATGCTTCCACTGCTCGAATCTGCCAAAGCATTTTTTCCAGGATGTGGTGATGAACTTCCAGGAGATCATTGCCGGGACGGTGGGCAAGGAGAACACGTTTGGCACTTGCTATGGGCGGGTGAAGGCGGGGGCGATGAGCTACGTGCGCTTCTCGACAGACGATTATCGCGGCAAGATTCGCGGGTACATCGGGGAGGGCGAGTTCACGAACGATCCGCTGGAGACTTTTGGCGGCGCGGGGGTGGCGAAGATTCCGCACATGCAGAAGCTGCTGCACGAAATCTGCGAGCAGGGATTTGAGCACCATGTGGCGGCGAACTTCTCTCAGGTAGCGGCGCCGGTGTATGAGGCGGCCACCCGGTATCTGGGATGGGAGATGCACTGGCACGAGAGAGGCAGCCAGTAGCCGGTAGCCGGTAGCGAAAACCGATAGGCGGCTGGACGGGAGTCCGGCCGCTTTTTCGTTGCCGGCAGGAATGTCAGGAACCGCTATTCAGTGCCAGGTCGATCAGGGTCTTTTGCTCCAGCTCGTGGGCTTTGGCGGAGCCGGTGGCGGGGCTGGCGGCGGCCGATCTCTTGACGCTGAGCACTTGCCGGTCACCGGCGAGGCGGCGCAGACGGGGCATGACGAAGGAGAACGCGCCCATGTTAGCCGGCTCCTCCTGCACCCAGACAATTTCGCGCGCGGCGGGATGGGCTTCGATAGCGGCTTTGAGCTCGGCTTCGGGCCAGGGGTAGAGCTGGTCGAGGAAGAGGATGCCCGTAACTGTGTCCTTGCGCTTCGCGCGCTCGACGCGCAGCTCGTGTCCGATTTTGCCGGTTGCTATCAGGAGGCGCTGCGCGTTTTCGATCTGGGTTTCCGGCAGGACGGGCTGGAAGTGCGGCAGGGAAAGGTCCTGGAGGGGCGACATCGCGTCGGGATGGCGCAGCATGCTCTTGGGTGTGAAAACGATGAGCGGCTTGCGCCAGGAGCGGAGCGCCTGACGGCGCAGCAGGTGAAAATACTGGGCCGCGGTGGAGGGCTGGCAAATCTGAATATTGTCGCGCGCGGCGAGCTGGAGGTAGCGCTCGATGCGAGCGCTGGAGTGCTCCGGGCCCTGACCTTCGTAGCCATGGGGCAACAGCAAGGTGAGGCCGCTGAGCAGGCCCCACTTGTCCTCAGCCGCGGCGATGAACTGATCGATGACAATTTGCGCGCCGTTGGCGAAGTCGCCGAACTGCGCCTCCCACAGCACCAGCGCTTCCGGGTAGTCGCGGCTGTAGCCATATTCGAAGCCCATCACGCCGGCTTCGGAGAGGATCGAGTTGTAGACGCTGAAGCGCGCCTGATTTGGATCGATGTGGTTGAGCGGGATCCAGTGCTGCTCGTTTTCGATGTCGATGAGGACGCTGTGACGCTGGTTGAAGGTGCCGCGCTGCGAGTCCTGCCCACTGAGGCGCACAGGCGTGCCGCTGACTACCAGCGAGCCAAACGCGACCGTCTCGGCCATGCCGTAGTCGAAGGGATGCTGGCCGCGGCCCATGGCGGCGCGCTGTTCGAGCAGCTTTTTGATTTTGGGGTGGATGTGGAAGTCCGCGGGATACGAGGCGAGTTTGTCGGCGATGGTTTGGATCGTGTCGCGATCTAAACCGGTATCAATTTCGAGATCGGCGCGATACGGGCCGCCCTGGTAGCGGCTCCAGTATTCGGGCATCTCGACCAGAACGGGCTTTTTGCGGACGGTGGCGGCTTTCTTCTGCGCTTCGGCGAACTCGGTCTGGAGTTCCTTCACCGTCGCGGAGACGTCGACGCCAATTTGTTTTGCGTAGAGCTCGTAAAGCGGCGGATGGTTTTTGATCTTCGCGTAGCGCAAGGGCTGGGTGACGGTGGGGTCGTCGACTTCGCTGTGTCCGTGGCGGCGATAACCGATGAGGTCGATGACAACGTCGGTGTGGAATTGATAGCGATATTCTGCGGCGAGGGTGGCGATGCGCACGACGGCCGCGGGGTCTTCCGCGTTGACGTGGAAGATGGGGACGGGGAGGCGCTTGGCCAGGTCGGTGGAGAAGCGCGTGGAATTGGTCTCCTCGGGCTCGGCGGTAAATCCGATGAGATTGTTGACGACGATGTGAATGCCGCCGCCGACGGAGTAGCCATCGATGGAGCCGAGGTTCATGGTTTCCGCCCAGATGCCCTGGCCGGCAAAAGCAGCGTCGCCGTGAATCACGATGGGCAGGACGCGGTCGATGCCGTCACCGCCGTAGCGATCCTGGCGCGCGCGGGCGCGGCCCATGGCGACGGGATCGACAGCCTCGAGATGGCTGGGGTTCGAGACGAGGTGCAGCGCGACGGTGCTCCCATTGCGGGCGGCAAATGCGCCGGTCGCTCCAATGTGATACTTGACGTCGCCACCGCCGAGGATGCTGCGTGGATCGACATCTTCAAAGCGGGCGAAGATATCCACTGGCGATTTGCCGAACGTGTTCACCATGACGCTGAGGCGGCCGCGGTGGCTCATGCCGAGGATGGCGCGTTCGGCGCCGAGTTCGGCGGAGCGGTTGAGAAGCTCGTCGAGGAAGGGTATGAGGGCGGTGACGCCTTCGAGGGAGAAGCGCTTGGTTCCCAGATAGCGTGACTGGATCACATGCTCGAAAACGTCGGCGCGGGTGAGGAGTTGGAGGATGTGGTTCTGTTCAACGGCCGGAGCCGGACCTTCGAGACGCTGCGCGATCCATTCCCGGCGTTCACGGTAGGGAAGGTGCATAAACTCCACGCCGATGGTCCCGGAGTAGAAGCGTCGCGCTTCGGCGGCGAATTCATTGTCAAGGTCGAGTTCGGGAAGGGGCAGCGGAGCGAGGTATTGATCGAGGGGATCCAGATGGGCCTGCAGATAGCCCCAGCGGCGGAAGGCATCGAAGGTCTGTTCGCGCAGTTGCGAAGACTCAGTGTCGGTGCGGGTATCGAGGGGAGTTGCGGTCATGGTGCGTGTCAGCCTTATTTTACGCAGTAAACCCGGGTCTCAAAGTCGAGACCCAGGGCACCCGTCGCGCTGCTAGCGCAGCAACGCGCCCCAGATGGTGTCGACGGTAGCGTGGGTAATGGCGGAGGCGCCGACGCGGCGATCCTGCCGCCACGCTCGTCCGTAAAAGATGCCGGCCAGGGCGGCGAGCACCACGTAGCGCCAGTTGAAAGACAGCGTTCGCTTGTTGAAATGAGACAGCCCGAAAACACAGGCGGTGACGAGAAGCGAGGCGATACGGCCGATGCGGCGCTCGAGGAGGTTCTGGATCCAGCCGCGAAAGAAGACTTCTTCCGGCAGTGCCACGCCGACGAAAGTCGCTATCCAGGCGGGCAGAATCAGCCAGGGATGGTCGATGCGGTGATGGAAATGAAGGAAACCAAGCGCGAGGCCGAGGGGAATCGCCAGCGGGACGTAGAAGACGAATTCGCGGAGGCCGATGCGCCAGTCGCGCCCGCGCAGGCGCAGGTCGAATCCGACGCCGGAAAGGCAGCGCACTGCGAGAAAGGCATAAAGGCCGGCATCGAGCAGCGTAAGTTTGCCCAGGAGAGCGAGTTTGTGGGGCCATGCCGGCTCCAGCCAGCGCAGATCGACGGCCAGGCCGAGCGGGATGAGAACGAGAAAGTCGATCAGGTGGCCGCGCTGGGCGGGGTCGAGCGTTGCCGCCAGCCACTCAAGCGCAGCGATGAGGACGGGAGCGAGCAGATAGAACAGCAACCAGCGGACGTCGAGCCGATGCGAGCCGGCAGCGACAACGAGCCAGGGAATCGCCAGCACCGCAGGAACAGCAAGGCGCAGAGCGGTGGGAAGAGATTGCGCCGCGCGAACACAGCGTTCGCCCGCGAAGGCAAAGGCAAACAGCGGAACGAGCAGGAGCACCAGAGCGATCGCGGCCGGAACGACGGGGAAAGGGAACGGCACGCTCTTATCGTAAATTGCGTGGCGCACCGGAGCTGCCGCGAGAGCGCAGGGGGATCGACGGGCTATAATCGGGCCGAGGTGCGGCGATGCAAAACAGGTGGATGGGTCGCTTCCAGACGATCCGGGTGGTGGTGATTGCCGGCGTGCTGGTTCTGATCGGAATTATGTGGCTGATACGGCGGTAAGGCGCCCGGGGCTCGCCGGAGTCCTCGCTCCCGAAATCAAGTTGGTATCCCGAACATGACGTTGCCGATGCTTTGCGACGATTGACCCGCACCCAGACGGGTTGTAACGTTAGAGGTTCGTGTTCTGCAAGAATTCCGCGTTCGTTTGAGGCTCTGTGTCGGCACCGGTCGAACTCCGCAAAACTCCACTGAACAGCCTGCATCGACGGCTTGGCGCGAAGATGGTCGACTTCGGCGGCTGGGATATGCCTGTCGAATATTCGGGCCTGATTGCCGAACACATGGCGGTGCGGACGGGCGTGGGCGTCTTCGACGTGAGCCACATGGGCGACATTCAGTTGCGCGGGCCCGGCTCGCTGAAGGCTGTACAGCACATTTCGATGAATGACGCGTCGCGGTTGCAGGTGGGCCAGGCGCAGTACTCGGCGATGCTGTACCCGGAGGGCACGTTTGTCGACGACATCATCGTCCACAAGCTCAGCGACAACGATTATCTGTTTGTGATCAACGCGGGCACGCGCGAGAAGGATTTCAACTGGGTGCGCAGCCAGGCGCACGCTTCCGGTTGCCACGTGAGCGACTACAGCGACTACTACACGCAGTTGGCGATCCAGGGCCCACGCGCGCAGGAGACGCTGCAGAAGCTGACGAACGCCGATCTTGCGGCGGTGAAATTCTACTGGTTCACGTGGGGCACGGTGTGCGGCCTCGAGAACACGCTGATCGCGCGGACCGGCTATACAGGGGAAGACGGTTTTGAAATTTATGTTCCCTCCGATGAAGCTACAAGCGAACGGGTGTGGAACGAGGTGATGACGGCGGGTGAGGAATTTGGCATCTTGCCGTGCGGGCTGGGCGCGCGAAACACGCTGCGGCTGGAGGCGGCGCTTTCGCTGTACGGCCACGAGATTTCGGATTCCATCAACGTGTTTGAAGCGGGGCTCGATCGGTTTTGCAAGCTGGAGAAGGGATCGTTTCTGGGATCGGATGCTTTGAACAAGGTGAAGTCAGCAGGTGGACCGGAGCGGAAATTGGTTGGATTGGAAGTGGTGGAGCGAGGCATTGCGCGAGATGGGTATCGCGTGCTCGATTTGAGCGGCAACGCAATCGGCAGCGTCACCAGCGGGTCGCCCGCGCCATTTCTGAAAAAAAACATCGCGCTGGCGTACGTTCCGCGGGCGTTTACGGAGCTGGGAACCGAAGTTGCGGTCGAGATTCGCAACAATCCGGTGAAGGCGCAGGTAGTGCCGTTGCCGTTCTACAAGAAACCAAAGAAAGTGGCGCAGAGCGCGAGTTAGCGCAGCCCTTACAATGAGGGAGAGAACTTTAAGACATGGCTTACCCCACGAACTACCGCTACACGCGCGAGCACGAATGGATTGAGGCCAGCGGGAAAACGGCGTCGGTTGGGATCACCGACCACGCGCAGGACTCGCTGGGCGACATTGTCTTCGTCGAGCTGCCCAAGGTGGGCGACAAGGTGGAGAAGGGCAAGGTCTTCGGCAGCGTCGAGTCGGTGAAGGCTGTGTCGGATTTGTACTCGCCGGCGACGGGAACCGTGACCGCGATCAACGAGGAACTGACGACAGCGCCGGAGAAGATCAACGCCGATGCACACTCGGCGTGGATCATGAAGATCGAGCTTGCGGATCCGAGCGAGGTCGATTCGCTGCTGACGGCGCAGGATTACGAGACGTACGTGAAGGAAGAGACCGGGCATTGATTCATAGCGTTCAGTTGTCAGCGCTCAGCGTTCAGCAAAGACCTCTGCAGCCAGCCTGATACTTCTTGATATTCTGAAAATTCCCATGCGTTACCTACCCAAATCCGATGCTGAACGCGCGGCGATGCTGCGCGAGATCGGCGCATCGTCGATCAACGATCTCTTTGCGATCATTCCCGAAGAGTATCGGCTCACGCGCGATCTGGAGATTCCGCGGCAGATGGGCGAGTCGGAGATCGTCGACCACTTCAAAGCCGCGGCGGCGAAGAACGCCAACGGCTACGCGAGCTTTCTGGGCGCGGGGGTTTACCGGCACTACCGGCCCGTGCTGATCGACGCCATTGTGCAACGCGGCGAGTTCCTTACCTCGTACACGCCCTATCAGGCGGAGATCACGCAGGGGACGCTGCAGGCCATCTTCGAATTTCAGACGATGATCTGCGAGCTGACAGGCATGGATATAGCGAACGCGTCGATGTACGACGGTTCGACAGCGGCGCCCGAGGCCGCGATGATGGCGATGCGCGTGACGGGACGCGATGGGGTGGTGGTAGCGCGCACGGTGCATCCGGAGTATCGCGAGGTGATGCGCACCTACGCGCAGCATCGCGAAGCCAGTTCCGGCCATGCGACGCAGGAGATCGGCTACGGCCCCGAGGGAACGAGTCATGCTGGGCGCATCGATTTGGCCGCCCTCGACGCGGCTGTGGATGACCAGACGGCATGCGTGCTGGTGCAGTCGCCGAATTTCTTTGGCGTGATTGAGGATATTCCGGCGATCGCGGAGATCGCGCAGAAGAAGGGCGCGCTGCTGGTGGTGGCCATCGCTGAAGCGATCTCACTGGGGATTGTGCGGCCGCCAGTCGAGGCGGACGTCGTGATCATGGAAGCGCAGTCGTTTGGTGTTGCGCCGAGTTTTGGCGGGCCATTCTGCGGGGTGATCGCGGCGAAAGAGAAGTACGTTCGGCAGATGCCGGGGCGACTCGTCGGCGAAACGAAGGACTCGCAGGGGCGGCGCGGGTTTGTACTGACCTTGTCGACGCGCGAACAGCACATCCGGCGCGAGAAGGCGACTTCGAACATTTGCACGAACCAGGCGCTGGTGGCGCTGATGGCCACGGTGTTCATGACGGTCTACGGCAAGGAAGGGATCAAAGAGCTGGCGTTGCAGAACCTGGCGAAGGCTGATTACGCCGCGAAGACCTTGGGGGCGGGCGGAAGTTTGCTGTTTGGAGGGTCGCCGCGGTTTAACGAATTTGTGCTGCAGACGGAAGAAACTCCCGACGCGCTGAATGAGCGGCTGCTGGAGCACAAGATTATTGGCGGGGTCGCGCTGAAGAAGTGGTATCCGGAGCTTGGCAACGCGAGCTTGTGGTGCGCGACGGAGCTAACCACGCGGGAACAGATCGATCGGGCGGCGGGCGTGTTGGCGCAGACTCCTGCGGCTGCGGCGCTGCGGTAGGGATCAGAGATGGCGACAGAAGAGAAATTCGTGGGGACGACGCGCAAAGTTACCGCGCACCTGACGCAGAATGAGGGGCTGAGCTTTGAGAAGTCGGCGCCGGGGAAGAAGGCGTATCGGCTGGCGGCCCTCGATGTTCCAGAGGTCGATGCCCAAAATTTGCTGGGCGAAAATGCGCGCGAAGAAGCTGCACAGCTCCCGGAGTTGAGCGAGATTGAGATCATTCGCCATTTCACGCGGCTCTCGACTTGGAATTACGCGATCGACTTGGGGATGTATCCGCTGGGCAGCTGCACGATGAAGTACAATCCGCGGGTAAATGAATTTGTATCGCGGCTGGAGGGGATTGCGGAGGCGCATCCTTATCAGCCTGAGGAATTGTCGCAAGGTTCGCTGGGAATTATCCGGCTGCTGCAGAAGTGCCTGCTCGAGATCACCGGAATGGAGGCGATCACTCTGCAGCCGGCTGCAGGCGCGCATGGCGAGTTCACCGGCATTCTGCTGGCGCGCGCGTATCACACAGCAAGGGGCAATCCGCGGCGCAACGTCATCATCCCCGACTCGGCGCACGGGACGAATCCCGCCACTGCGGCCATCTGCGGCTACGAGGTCGTCAATTTCAAGTCGAACGAGCGGGGCGGAATCGATGTGGAGGCGCTCGCGCAGGCGGTGAACGAAGATACGGCAGCGCTGATGCTGACCAATCCGTCGACGATTGGCGTTTTTGAAAACGAGATTCATCGCATCGCCGACATTCTCCACGCGAAGGGTGCGCTGCTTTATATGGATGGCGCGAACATGAACGCGCTGTGCGGCAAGACGCGGCCCGGGCGATTTCGGCGTGGATGTGATGCATCTGAACCTGCACAAGACTTTTTCGACGCCGCATGGAGGCGGGGGGCCGGGATCGGGTCCGGTGGCGTGCAAAAAGATTCTGGAGCCGTTTCTGCCGGTGCCGGTGGTCGAAGAGGGCAAGGACGGGCAGCTGCATCTCAACTACGACCGACCGCAATCGGTGGGACGCGTGCGGGCGTTCTATGGCAACTTCGGGATGTTCGTCCGCGCGCTGGCGTACATTCTGGCGAATGGGCCGGATGGGTTGCGGCAGACGACAGAAGATGCAGTGCTGAATGCGAACTATATCCGCAAAAAGCTTGAGGACCTCTACGAGCTGCCGTATACCACGCCGTCGATGCACGAGGTGGTCTTCAGCGATCGCCGACAGGCCAGGAATGGCGTGAAGACCGGCGACATTGCCAAGCGCCTGATCGATTACGGTTTCCATCCCTATACGGTTTCGTTTCCACTGATCGTGCATGGCGCGCTGATGATTGAGCCGACGGAGAGCGAGTCACGCGAGGAACTGGACCTGTTCATCGACGCGATGCGGCAGATCGCGCGCGAGGTGGAGGAGAATCCGCAGATCGTGCTGGACGCTCCGCACTCGACGCGGGTCTCACGGCTCGATGAAACGACCGCGGCACGGAAGCCGGTGCTGCGGTGGAAGAGCAGGGAGTAAGCCACAGAATTTCACCACAGAGAACACAGAGTTCGCAGAGAAACAGACTTACGAGAATGGGCAGAAGATCAACTTTCTGCGAAAAGTGCTTTGACCAGGTATTCGACTCGAAGTTTGCGAAAACCCCGCTTTGGTGCGGGGTTTTTGGTCTGAGCGAACCTGGCCGATCTCAAGTGCTCTAGTCGGGGCGCTGTGGCGCTCATCAAACAGAGTCGGCGCTTCCGCTAAGATCAGAATGTCTATGCAAGCAACACGCACCTATCCTCACGCCATGTTGCGCGAGATTTACGAGCAGCCGGAGGCGCTGTCGGCCACGATGGCCCGCTATGCGCCGACTGGAACGCTGGATGGCGGTGTCTTTGCTGCTGTGGCCGATGCGCTGCGCGGACGCCAGCGCGTGGTGATCGCCGCCAGCGGGTCGAGCCGCCACGCCGGTCTCGCCGGGGAGATCATGCTGGAGGACTACGCCGGGCTCGCTGTCGATGTGGAATACTCCAGCGAATACATGTACCGCTCCACGCACACACTGCACGATCCGGGCGTGGTGGTCATTTCGCAGTCGGGCGAGACGGCGGACACGCTGGCTTCCTTGCGCGAGGCCAAGGCCCGTGGGCTGGCGACAGTGGCGATCGTGAACGATCCTGACTCGACCATGGCGCGCGAAGCCGATGCGGCCTTGCCGACCATGGCGGGCAGAGAAGTAGCCGTGCCCGCGACGAAAAGCTTCACGACGCAGCTCACGGTCCTGTATCTGCTGTCATTGTTTTTGGCGCGCATTGGGGGGCGCATGACAGCCGGAGCGGTCGCTGCCCATTGCGAGCAAATGGAGCGCTTGCCGCATCTTCTTGAGGGAAGACTTGAAGGATGGGAAAGACAGGTTTCTGCGGTTGCGCAAAAGCTGAGCGAGGCGCGGACGTTCCTCTACCTGGGGCGCGCGATTCATTACGCCATTGCGCGCGAGGGAGCGCTGAAGCTGAAGGAGTCAGCGTACGTACAGGCTGAAGGATTGCCGGCCGGCGAGTTGAAGCATGGACCGAATGCGCTTGTGAGTCCGGAGGCGCCGCTGGTGATGCTGGCCACGCGCGACCGCAACGATCCCGATTCGACGCTGCGTTACGAAAAGACTCTGCAACTGATGCGCGACATGCATACGCAGGGCGCCGAGATCCTGGCGATTCACATTGACGGCGACCTTGAGGCGGCAAAACTCTGCCGCTACTCGGTCGCGGTTCCGGCGGTCGACGAATTTCTGCTGCCGATCCTCGAGGTGGTCCCGCTGCAGATGCTCGCTTACTTTATTGCTGTGCAGCGTGGGGTGAATGTCGACGCGCCGCGGAATCTGGTAAAGGCGGTGGTGAGGGAATAGGGCGCTTGTTCAAAACGGCATTCTGGCTGTGAACAGCAGGCCGTGGTTGTAGCTGTGGAACCGCGACGTGGCAATCTGGTCGCCGAAGCCGAAGACCAGGCCAAGCCGGTGGTGAATCGGAAAGCGGGCGATGAGACCGGGCGTGGCGAAGTTTTGCGTCTTGCCGTCGTTGCTGCCGCCTTTGAAAAACGTGCTGTTGAACTCGACCTCCGGCCAGATGGATGGGGTACGCGAGCCGGGCTTGGTGCTGCCGCCGGCCTTGTATTGGAATGCGGTATTCCATGCGATGGGGCGGCCGTATTGGGTGCCTCGGGCAAGCGGAAGGGTCGCACCCAGCGTGGACTGCACGTCGAATCGCCAGATGCCTTTGCCGCCGGCGAGGGTTGGATTAATGGCCGGCTCCTGCGCGCCGTTGGTATAGCTGCCGGTCGGAATGGCTCCGCCCAAAAACGCGGTGAGGATGTAATTGCCGTGCTCCTCATTGCCCGCGAAGATACGGCACTTGCCGAGGAAGGAGACGTCGCCGGCGCCGTCTTTACCGGTGGGCGTGCTGTGGGTCACGTAGGGCGGCAAATTGATGAGAATCTCGGTGCGCGTCGTCGGAATCAGCTCGAGGCCTTTGCCGTTGTCGTAGATCCAGGTTTCGGTCAGGCTCGGGGTGGTTTGGCGCACGAAGTCGGTGCGAAACTCCTGTTCCAGACGGGGCGTTACCGTGGCGAGGGGCGTGACCCAGTGCGGCTGTTCGGACTGCGCACGTGTGGCACGCGCCTGCCAGGTGGAAATGAATGAGTTTTGAGCCGCAACGCTCAGGGGAACGAGGCAAAGCAACAGGTAAACACGGCTGGGGGACATTATTTTCCAGGGAATGTATGGATTCGTACGACTGCAATCGCTATTTGTCTATTATATGCAGTGATTCTCGATCCGGTAAAGCCAGCCGGAGAGAACTGGGCGGATCTGGTCAGTGCGTGGACCAGCCCACGTTGCGCCAGCCGATCCAGGCGAGGACGAGCATCACCAGTAACACCGCCTCCACCAGCGCGACGCAGGCGGGCCAGCCTCCAATGCTCCACAGATAGCTGGGCGCGACCCCGGCGATAGTGCCGCCAACGTAGTAGCAGGCGAGGTAGAGTCCCGCGGCGGAGGTGCGGCCTCCGGCGGGCGCGGCCATGCGCAGAAAGCTGGTTGCTGTTGCCTGCGCGATGAAGACGCCGCTGCAGAGCAGGCCGAGTCCAGGGAAAATCACGACCCAAAGATGGTGGCTAAGGGTGAACGCTTCGCCGGTGAGGCAAATAGCGATGGCCACCGCGATGCCGCGCCGCATGCCGATGCGGGTTACGAGATATCCGCCAAAGGGAGTGACCACCAGGCCGACAAGGTAAATTGCAAAGAGATAGCTGAGCGCCAGGGTTGAGAGACGGAAAGGCGGATCGGCGAGGTAGAAGGTGCTGTAGGTGAAGGTGGCGACGAGTGTGAACAGAGTTCCGAAACCGACGCCGAATGTGGCCAGCAGGCGCGGATTCCGAAAGTGTCGCAGCGCGATCCAAAAGCCGGGGACGGATTCGTCGCCCTGGTGAGGTCGCTGCGTTTCCGGTGGAAGCCAGCGAGCGACGAACCAGGCACCGAGCAGCGTGAGCGCGCCCAGAGCGACGAAGCTCCAGCGCCAGCTGAGTGTTTCCGCGATGAGCCCGGTGAGAAAACGGCCGAGGAATCCGCCGCACGCCGTCGCGCTGACGTACAGGCTCATGACCAGGGCGATCGATTCGCGCCGCCACTCTTCGCCGATGTAAGTGATGACCGTAGCGAAAATTCCCGGCATGGCAAGCCCCTGCATGAAACGCCAAAACAGCAAGGTGCGCAGGCCCGGCGAGGTCGCCGCGAGCACGGTGGGCGCGGCCAACACCACGATCGACAGCACGATGACGCGCTTGCGGCTGACGCGCTCGGTCAAAGCACCAAGAATGGGCGCAGCCAGGGCGACTCCAAGGGTGGAGACACTGACGGTGAGGCCGACGGCTGCCTTCGTCGCGTGAAAGATGGCCGTGAGCATGGGCAGCAGCGGTTGCGTGGCGTAGAGATTCAGAAACGCGAAGACGCCGCAGAGGCAAACTGCGGCGACGGGACGTATCGGGCGCAGTCCCATATGCCGTTGCGGCTGCGGCTCCACGACGGCTACGGCCGGATTCGCGGCGGCCATCTTCGACGAAGGCAGAGAAGACTCCACCTGGCAAGACTAACCGGGCGCGGGTCTGGAAAAGGTTGCAAAATGGTTTCCGGAGTGGTGCTGGCAACGGGCCAGCGAGGGCCGGTATAACAAAGGGAGGCATGGCCGAGCCCGCAGCCGCGTTTCGCTCTCGCGACTTCCTCCGTTATCAGCTCGCGCGCGTCGTCGTGATCATCGGCGCGGAGGCGCAGGCGCTGGCGGTGGCGTGGCAGGTCTTCCAGATCACGCATCGGGCCATCGATCTGGGGTATACGGGGCTGATGCTGTTCCTGCCGGGGCTGGTTTTCATTTTGCCCGCTGGCCACGTCGCCGACCGCTTCGATCGGCGTCACGTCATCCTTGTTTGTTACACGCTGCAGGCGGTCTGTACGGTCGTGCTTTTTCGCTTTGCGTGGATGGGCATCGATCGCGTGTGGCCGATCTTCGCGATTCTTTTTGTGGTGGGAACCGGTCGCGCGTTCAGCGGGCCCGCCAGCTCCGCCCTGGTTCCGCACCTGGTGCCGCAGGAACACTTCGTGAACGCGATTACCTGGGGTTCGGCCATCTTTCAGTTGGCGAATATCGTTGGGCCGGCGGTGGGCGGCATCCTGTTCACGCTGCCGCTGCGTGAGCGCCTGCATGGTGCGAGCCTTGTCTATCTGTTTGCCTTCCTCGGCATCATCTGGTTTTTGGCGCTGGTCGGATCGCTCCATGTGCGGCCGGGCCGCATGGAGCATCGCGCCATCTCGAAGGACGTGATCCTTGCCGGCTTCCGCTACGTGGCGGGAACCCAGGTGCTGCTCGGGTCGATCTCGCTCGACCTCTTCGCGGTGCTGTTGGGCGGCGCTGTGGCGCTGATGCCCATCTTCGCACAGGATATTCTTCATGCGGGTCCACGCGGACTGGGCCTGCTGCGCGCTGCGCCGGCGCTGGGTGCGCTCGCTGTGTCGTTGTGGCTGATGGTGCGGCCGATTCGGAAAAACGCGGGCGCGAGGATGCTGATCTGCGTTGCGATTTTCGGAGCCTCGACCGTGCTCTTCGGCATCTCGCGCAACCTGGTGGTTTCGCTGGCTGCTCTGTTCATCGTCGGTGCATCGGATATGGTCAGTGTCGTGATCCGCTCCTCGATTCTGCAGCTGGCCACCCCGGCGGAGATGCGCGGACGCGTGAGCGCGGTCAATGCGCTCTTCGTCGGCGCGTCGAACGAGCTGGGCGAATTCGAGAGCGGCCTCACCGCGCAATGGTGGGGAGCGGTGCGCGCGGTGGTGATCGGCGGCATTGGATCGCTGGCGGTGACGGGACTGTGGAGCGTCTTCTTTCCCAGCCTGCGGCGCGCCGATGCGCTGACCCCCGAGGCGCTGGTGAGGGCAGAGTTGGAGCAGACCGGCCAGGAGGTCAGGAAGCTGTGACCGCGCCCGATTCTGCTGCCGATTCGATGAACGCACGATCCACCGCAACCCCAAAGGCTCCGTGGACGATTTTTTGGGTTGCGCTGCTGATCCGCATCGCCTACATGACATTCGCGCACATGTGGCACATGCGTCCCTACGAAGGCGAGTTCGCGTTCGGATACGAAATGGGCCGCATCGCGCGCGCGCTTGTCACCGGCTACGGCTTTGCGGATCCATTCACCGGCCATACGGGACCCACCGCCTGGGTTGCGCCGCTCTATCCGTGGATCCTCGCTCTCGACTTTCGTCTCTTTGGCGTTTACACGGCGGTGGCTGCGTGGATGATTCTTGCTTTCGATTGCGTATTGAACGCGCTGATGGTGTGCACGACCTGGGAAATCGCCGCGCGCTGCTTCAACCGTAGAGTGGCGCTGTGGTCGGCGTGGCTGTGGGCGCTGTATCCGGCGACAATGCAGTACGCGGTCAAATGGGTGTGGGAGATGACGCTGACGGCGTTTCTGTTCTCCTGGATTCTGGTACTCGCGCTGCGCATGCGGAACATCGGCGAAGCGGACGATGCTGCGCCCACGCCGGGAGCAGGGAAGTGGGCGCTCTTCGGATTGCTGTGGGGGCTGCTCGCGCTTACGAATCCGTCACTGTTACTTTTTCTTCCGGTTTGCGGTCTCTGGATTCTCGCGGGTGTGCCTCGACGTGCCTGGTGGCCGCGACAGATTGCGTCGGTAGCTCTGGCTACTGTGATTTTTGTCGCCTGCCTCGCCCCGTGGACGGTTCGCAACTGGCGCGTGTTTCACCAATTCGTGCCGATCCGCGCAAACCTCGGCGCGGAGTTGTATCTGGGCAATGGTCCTGGGGCTACCGGCCTGCTGATGGAATACAACCACCCCTTCCAGGCGCCGGACCAGCTACGCCTGTATCGGCAGATGGGCGAGATTGCGTACGTGAAGATGCGCGGCGCGATGGCGAAACGGGTCATTCGCGCCGAGCCGGGACGCTTTGCCGTACTGTGCCTGCGGCGCATCTACTATTTCTGGTTCAGTGTGCCGCATCCCGGCGACGAAGGCTTTCTCAACGAGTACGGCCGCAATCTGAACTTTCAGTTCACCAGCATCGTCGGCCTGTTCGGACTCGCGCTGGCGTTGCGGCGGCACATGCCCGCGGCGTGGCTGTTCTTCTGGGCCTTCCTGTTGCTGCCGCTCACCTACTATTTCGTCACCGTGCATGCGCGCTTTCGCCATCCGCTCGAGCCGCTCATCGCGATTCTCGGCGTTTATCTTTTCCAGTCGGCGGAAAAGAGCCGGCAGGTGCGGTGGTTCCGGCGAAGGGGCTAATGATTCTCGACGCCCACCCAGCGCAGCGCCTCGGCGCGATCGGCAAAGGCTCGCATCGCGATGGGTGTGCCGGCGCGAAACGTGTAGACGTCGGCCAGGTGCACATCAGTCCAGCTGGCGTTGTCTTTGGGCCGGAAATGCGCATCGACGTAGACGACGATGCGGTCACCGTGAACGATGAACTGCGCCGGCTCGCTGCTTCCCTCTGCCCACCCTGCGCGTGACTGGGTCAGGTAGCCCGCTACTTCCGCGCGTCCATGGTAAGTTCCGCCTCCGGGGAATTCCACAGGCTCGCTCCAGTCAATGTCGGGAGCCAGAACCTCGACGGCAGCGGGAATGTCGTCGCGATTAAAAGCCGCGTAAGCGCTGCGCAGCTTCGCGATGGCGCGCGCCTGTTCCTTCGTCGACATAGAACCCTCGTGAGCCCGATGGCAGCCGGGCAGCGCGATGACCGCCAGCAAAAATGCTGCCGGCCCGATATTTCGATGAAACAGCGAAGCGGCGGGAAGCACAAATCTGCTCCTTAACCCAGCGGCAGAAAATATTGTGTGCCGTGGACCGGCTCCGCGAGCCGCTTGAGCAGCAGCTGGAGATCGCGGTTGTTGTTCACGAAGTCGATGTCGCTGGTATTCACCACCAGCAGATCGCTGGCCGAGTAGTGGAAGAAGAAATGTTCGTAGGCGGTGGCCACCTGCTCGATGTATCGGTCGCTGATGGCGCGCTCGCCGGGGACGCCCTTGCGCCGGATGCGCTGCTTGAGCGCCTCGGGCGAGGCCTGCAGGTAGATCACCAGCTCCGGCGTGGGCACGTCGGCGCGAAACATCTGATAGTAGCGGTTGTAGAGGTCCAGCTCGGCGTCGCTGAGATTGATGTAGGCAAAAATCTTGTCCTTCTCGAAGAGGTAATCCGCGACCAGCGGCGTGCTGAAATCTTCAAGCTCGCGCTGCTGCTCGTAGCGCTCCATCAGGAACCACATCTGCGTGGCGAAGGCCTGGCCCGGTTGTCCCTGATAGAAGCGGTCGAGGAAGGGATTGTTTTCCGGCTCGGCAATACGGCGAGCGTGCAGCGTATCCGCCAGGACCTGCGCCAGGGTCGATTTGCCGGCCCGAATCGGGCCTTCGACGGCGATAAAACGCGGTTGTTCGAAGAGCTTGGCCACAGGTCAGGAAAGGTCAGCGAAGGAAATACGAACATACCACGGCCAGGCCGCGAAGCAAACCCGCTTACACTGGAAACCGCATGCTTGCTGCTCTTGCTATGGTTGGCGCCGCGGGGATTCTGGCTGCGGGCGGCTGTGCGTATGCTTCGACAGCGCCCGAGTCGCAGCTGTTCGGCCGGACGATCATCGCCGGTCGCGATCCTGGCGAATTTGCTCTGAGCTATGACGACGGTCCCAATGATTCGTGGACCTCGCCTCTGCTCGATCTGCTCGCGCGGCACAGCGTGCGCGCGACGTTTTTCCTGATCGGCCGGTATGTTCGGCAGCGGCCTGATCTGGTACGGGAGATTCGCGACGCGGGGCATCGGATCGGCAACCACACCGTCACCCATCCGTGGCTGGCGGTCGAGAGCCCGCGTCGCGTTCGCGAAGAGCTCACCGGCTGCAACGCTGCCCTCGAAGACGCGACTGGGGAGCCGGTTCGCTTTTTTCGCCCGCCGCATGGGTCGCGCCGTCCCGATGTGCTGCGAGCGGCGCGTGACCTCGGGCTCACGCCGGTGATGTGGAACGCGATGGGCTATGACTGGCGGACGAATATAACGGCGGGGCAAATTGCCGCCCATCTTGAACGCGGGATCGCGCGGAACCAGCGGCGCGGGCGCGGATCGAATCTGCTGCTGCACGACGGCAGTCATCTTGCTATGGGCGCGGATCGATCGCAGTCCGTCGAAGCCACGCGCCTCATTCTCGAACGCTACCCGCCCGCGAAGATTCGCTACGTCACGGTGGACGCGTGGGACTGACCCGCTTCGTCCCTGCTGGGATGCGGTTCGTCCCGAAACTCGCGGGAACACAGCGGCCTGCGATACCGTATCGTTAATCTGGAACCCCAGGAGTCTCTGCGCCCCGATGCTGGAAGACATTCGCTACGCCCTGCGGCAATTTCTCAAGGCCCCCGGCTTTACCATCACTGCCGTCCTCACGCTGGCGCTGGGGATCGGGGCGACGACGGCCATCTTCACGCTGATCCACGCCGTGCTGCTCAAGTCGCTTCCCGTCGCGCGTCCCAGTGAGCTGATTCGTATTGGGGACATCGAAGACTGCTGCATCAACAAGGGCATGCCGGACGACTGGTCGCTCTTCTCGACGGAACAGTACCGGGAATTCCGCGACCATACGCCGGGTTTCGCGAGCCTTGCCGCGTTTCAGGCGGGCCGATACGAGATCGGTGTGCGCCGTCAGGGCAGCGATCATCCCTCCGAGCCGTTTGAGGGGGAATTCGTTTCCGGCAATGCGTTTGACACGTTTGGCATCAGCGCGTGGATGGGACGCCTGCTGCGGGCTTCCGACGATGCGAAGGGCGCGCCTCCCGTTGCCGTCATCAGTTACCGCACATGGCAGCAGAAATTCGGCAGCGATCCCACCGTGGTGGGCGCGTCATTCCTGATCAATGGCCAGTCGTTTACGGTGGTGGGCATCACCCCGCCAGGGTTTTTCGGCGAACGCCTCACCAGCGATCCGGCGTCGTTCTGGATTCCCCTCGACGATTCTCCCATCATTGAATCCGGAAGCTTCAATGTGCTGGACAGTCCTGAGCTGCAGTGGCTCAATCTCATCGGGCGGCTGCAGCCAGGCGCGAACACGAAGCAGATGGAGGCCCAGCTCCAGGTGGAACTGCGCCAGTTCCTGTTGAGCCCCGCCAGCAAGCTGGAAAAACGCGAGGCCAGCCTGATTCCGAAGCAGACACTGCACCTGTCTCCTGGGGGCGGCGGCGTTCAGCAAATGCAGGACCAGGTAAAAGACGGTCTACACCTGCTCATGTGGATCTCAGCGTTTGTGCTGCTCATCGCCTGCGCTAACCTCGCCAACCTCATGCTGGTCCGGGCCACGGCGCGTAAGGCGCAGACCTCGGTTCGTTCCGCTCTGGGCGCGCCGCGCAGCCGGCTGGTCCGCCAGGCTCTGACGGAAAGCGTGGTTCTCGCGGTATTCGGCGGTCTCGCCGGCCTGGTGGTTGCCTATGCGGGAGCGCGCCTGCTGGTGCATCTTGTCGCCGGCAAGAGCTATCTGCCCATCAGCGCTGCGCCCTCATTGCCTGTGCTCGCATTTGCCTTCGGCATTTCCCTGGTCACCGGCGTCTTATTTGGCACCGCTCCTGCGTGGATGACCGCGCACGCCGACCCCATCGAGGCCCTGCGCGGCGCGAATCGCTCGACCAAACACAGCGGCTTGTGGACCCAGAAGATTCTTGTCGTGCTGCAGGCTGCTGTCTCTCTGGCCCTGCTCTGCGCGGCCGGATTGCTGATCCGCAGCCTTACCAACCTGCAGCATCAGCACTTCGGTTTCGACACGCATAATCGATACGTGCTGCACGTCGATCCGCAAATGGCGGGCTACCAGGCGGATCAGGCCGACGTATTCTTCCGCCAGCTTCACGACACGCTGACCGGCATTCCAGGCGTGAAGGCGGTGACCTGGTCGCTCTATAGTCCGATGGAGGGCAATAACTGGGGCAACGGCGTGTACATCGAAGGCCAGGCCCCGCCGCCTCCGGGCAGCAACTTCAACAACTCCTCATGGGATCGCGTGAGCGCGGGTTATTTCGAAAATATTGGGACCAAAATCATCGAAGGGCGCGGCATCACCGAACAGGACGCCGCCGGCACCCAGAACGTCGCCGTCGTCAATGAGACATTTGCCCGTCATTTCTTCAAGAATGGCGACGCCCTGGGCCACCACTTTGGCGATCTGGACCAGAAATACGCGGGCAACTTCGAGATCGTCGGCGTCACCGAGGACACGCAGTACTGGGACCCCAACAGCAAGATTCGTCCCATGTTTTTCCTCGCGGCTCCGCAGTGGGCGAAATACGACGATAAGGAAGAAGTGATGTTCGAAAACGTCTCGCATCTCGAGATGGATTCCATCGAGATCCAGACGGCGGGATATGTCCCGGAGTTGGAAGCGCAGGTGCGGCGCGCGCTGAACCAGGTCAATCCCAACCTGACCATGATTCAGTTTGAGAGCTTTGCCGATCAAGTGAAAAACCAGTTTCAGCAGCAGGAGATCCTGGTCCAGCTGACGTCGGTGTTTGGTTTCCTCGCCCTTACTCTGGCGGCCATCGGACTGTACGGCGTAACCGCCTACGCCGTAGCCCAGCGCACCAGTGAGATCGGCATCCGCATGGCGCTGGGGGCCGATCGCGCCGGCATTGTGCAGATGGTGCTGCGCAGCGCGTTCCTGCAGGCGGCAGTCGGACTTGCCATTGGCATGCCCGCAGCCATTCTTGGCGGCCGCTACATGGCGAGCCTGCTGTATAACGTGCGCACCTGGGACCCAGTGGTGCTGGTGACGACCACGGTGATCCTGGCGGTTGCCGCGCTGCTTGCGGCGGTCATCCCCGCCCAGCGCGCCGCCAGTGTCGAGCCGATGACGGCGTTGCGCATCGAGTAGACCAGGACCGATTTGCGGCGGAATTACGGCGCCGGTGCGGCCTGCTGGGCCTGCATGAATTGATCGACGTTGCTGGCATCCACCAGCGCCGAGCCGGTATCGATAAACGCCGGAATCGGCGAGAAGGGATCCACAGCGTAATCCTTCGTCAGCGATGCCAGCGGATAGTGATGCAGGTCGTCGAGCATCTTCACGCCCACGTAGGCCATGGTGAACGGCTTCTGCGCAATCGTCGCGGCGATCACCCCAGCTTTCACCAGATCCAGCGTATCTTTGTCGACGTCCATCGCGATCACTACGCGATCTTTTGTATTGCCGCGGCGCAGGACTTCGCCGACTTCCTTGCCCGCCGAAGCTTCGAGGCAGACAAACGCATCCACGCGATCCTTGCCGGTCTTCGGCACATACGCTTCGGTCTTATCGAACGCGATCGTGCTCTGGCCCTGAATGTCGACCACCTCCGTGATGTGGATGCCCGGCGCGTCCGCCAACGCGTCCTTATATCCGGCGAGCCGCTCGTCCAGGTTCGGCTGTCCAGGCATGGTGTAGAAAACCACGTTGCCTTTACCGTTCAGCTTCTGGACCAGCGCGTGGCCACCGAGTCGCCCCGCCTGACGATTATTCGTGCCGATAAAGTAGAGGCGGCGACTGTTAGGAGCGTCGGAATCGATGGTGATGACGGGAATGCCCGCGTTGATGGCCGCGTCGATCTCCGGCTGCATCAGCTTTGAGTCGACGACGGAGACCAGAATGCCGGCGGGCTTGAGTGCGACGACCGCGCGAAACTCATCCGCCTCTCCCTGCGGGTCAAAGTCCCTGGGGCCGCGCATATCCGCGTGCACGTCCCAATCTTTGGCGATCTTGTCCAGTCCCGCTGAGGCCGACTGCCAATAACTAAGTTTGGTGTTGGTAGCAACGAGGTAATAATGCTCCGCGCTGCTGTGCCGAGCGCAGCCCACCAGGGCTGCCGCACAGGCCGATGCCGCGAGCAGAAGAGACAGCCGCGTGGCCAGCTTCATACCGCACCTCCTGCGCCTCGTCCGAGATCCGGCGTCGCGGGGCCGGGACTTCAGGTGCCTGCTCCTCCGGAAACGCGGGGCGGCCTGAATTCTACTCCCTTCGGCGCAGAACTTTGCGGCGGATGATCTGTTTGGGCGGGATGGCCTGTGGGCGTAGGATCGAGACAGGGCGAGTGACGGTGAATTCCAAAGCGATCTCGATGTGGCCTGGTCAATTCGCGTTCGCGAACAGCACTCAGGTCTGCGCCTGGCTCAGCCGCCTGCTTCTGGCACTGGCCGCCATTGAGCTGGTTACGATGCCCCTCACGCAACACCTCTGGACGTGGGATCGCTTTTTCCACGGTGGTCAGGATTTCGAACTCGGCCTCTTCGTTATCGTCAGTTGCCTTTGTCTCGTTCTTCTGCGCGCCCAGCATTGCCGTCTGGGGATTCGGTTTCTCCTGGCCCTCCAGCGTTTTTTCCGGATCCCGCGCCTGTGCGACGTTTTCCCCAACCCGTTGTGGGCCGGTGGGCTCACAGTGGCGTCTCCCGACCGTCAAAACCATCGATCGAGCGGCGCATTCCTCACTCGTCTGCGAATCTAGTCCCGCACATCGCGGTCACGTCATTTTGGTGGCGCTCGAAGCGTCGTCCCCGGTTTCCCTGACGCCAGTCCGTTCACGGCAGTTGCGGAGAGTCTATGAAGAAGTCTGAAGTGCTACACGCCTGGGCCAGAATTCTGGCGGGCCGTGCCCCGTCGCTTTCGATCGAGATCACAAAAGAATGCCCCTTGCAGTGTCCGGGATGCTACGCGTTCGACGCGGCACATCTGGGCGGCGCAGGAGAGTTGCGCCAACTTTCGGATTTCCGGGGCGACGAGCTTGTTTCACGCGTCCTCGCCCTCCTCGACGAGCACAAACCGCTCCACGTCTCCCTCGTCGGCGGCGATCCGTTGGTTCGTTACCGCGAACTGGAGCAGCTAATTCCACAAATCGAACAACGGGGCATCCACACCCAGGTGGTTACGAGCGCCTTTCGCACTATTCCAGCCAGCTGGTCGAAGTTCAGGAAGCTGAACGTCGTGGTTTCGATCGATGGCCTGCAGCCCGAACACGACGCCCGGCGCAAGCCCGCAACCTATGAGCGCATCCTCAAAAATATCCGGGGGGCGCGCGTCACGATTCATTGCACCATCACTGCCCAAATCGCCGGGCGTCCGGGCTACCTGGAGGAATTCCTGCGTTTCTGGAGCGCCCATCCCGAGATTGCCAAGGTGTGGTTCAGCCTGTTCACGCCCCAGCGCGGGGCCAGCGACCCCGAGATTCTCACCCCGCACCAAAGAGCTGTGGCGATTGACACCATCCGGCGACTGGGCCCGCAGTATCCTTTTCTCGATATGCCGGAGGCTGTTTTGCGTGAACTGGAGCGTCCACCGGCAAGTCCTGGCGAATGCATTTTTGCGCGCACCACCCAGACGATCAGCGCCGACCTGCAGACGCGCATCACGCCGTGCCAGTTCGGGGGCGATCCCGACTGCGCTCAGTGCGGTTGCATTGCCTCGATGGCCCTTGCAGCGGTGGGCCACTACCGGGTCCTGGGAGGACTCACGGCAGGGCACTTGTTTTTGGCATCCGATCACGTGGGCAAGCAGTGGAAACGCCTGCGTGGCGGTCATATTCCCCGGGCGGCATCGCAGCCCCTGCCATCGCCCTTCAATATCCTCGAACCGTGATGTCACCTGCTTATTCGATCAAGCCGTAAACGGCCGGCCGCGCGGGTGAGACCTCGCTCACCCGCCGCCGCGCCAGCCCGTGTGAGTCTCAGGCTCCCTGGTCGAAAACCTTCGGCACCTCGATGCCCAGTGCGGTCGCCAGATCGTGCTGATGGTCCTGCTCCTGGCTGATGATCTGGCGGAGCAGTTCGGCCAGAGCGTAATGACCGATGGCTTCCGCCTGCTTCACGCGCTGGCGATAAGCGCGGATCGTCTCCGTCTCGTTGTCGAGGTCGAAGCGGATCATGTCTTCGGCCTTCTTCGAGAGCTTTACGGTTTTGGGCGTGGCCGTCGGCATGCCACCGAGATAATCGATCTGATCGGCGATGGTCATGGCGTGTTCGAGTTCCTGGCCGGCATGTTTCTGCAGCTCGCCGGCGATATGCATCCACTGCGCGCCCGACAGCACGTTGCTGTAGACGGTATAGGCGATAATGGCCTGGTATTCTCGAGCGAGATCCTCGTTGAGCGCGTCGATCAACTCCTTCACAGCCTGGTCATGGGGCTTGGCGGCATTCTTGTCGGGCATGCGTTCTCCTTTTTTGTGCGTAGGCAGACGCGGATTCAGATGAGAGCACTGGGACTTGTGTTGTTCCGGGGCCGGGAAAGGCGAGCTGCCTCGAAGGAAATGCTAACGGGAGAAAGGCCTCGACCGCAAACGCCCCGGTGACTACGAGATCGGCGTAGAATGCGCGCATCTATATTCCGGGCCTCAACGGTGCACCGGAGATGCAACTCCCCGCTCACCCTCCCACTCTGAACCAATCAAGGAGACACCATGTTCAAATTCAGAGCTCTTGCGTTCGTAGCTCCCGCAGTTCTGCTGCTCAGTTGCGCCCTCGTCGCGCCTGCGCATGCGCCGGCCCAGGTTTCCATCGGCGTGAATATCGGGCCGGCTCCCATCTGTCCTTACGGCTACTTCGATTACCCTCCCTATGACTGCGCGCCCTACGGCTATTACGGGCCCGACTGGTTTGCAGGAGGCGTGTTCATCGGAGCCGGCCCCTGGTTCCACGGACCTCGCGGCTTCTACGGTCATGTCGATAACCGCTACGATCCTCACAACGGCTACCACGGACCGTTGCCGCCTCGCGGAGCCAGACCGTTCTATCACTTCCAGGGCAACGAGGCGCGCGATGGACGCGGCCACGTCGGCAATGCGGGCCATGAAGCGGGCGGTGAACATGCTCTTCCCGGGTATCGCGGCGGCGCTCCTCGCGGCGGACATCCCCGCTAGGGCGTAATGCGGCTGAAGCGGAGCGGGATGAGGCGCGACGGGCGTCTTGTCTCGCTCCCGGCTTCGAGCCAGCGACGCCGTTCAGGTGTCTTCAGTTCAGGCTTTGTGGCTGGTCGGCCAGGCCCGGCAGGGCAGGGCCCTCAAGATCCTTCCAGGCGCCCGCGCTCACGCAGTTGCGGCCCAGTCGCTTCGCGCGGTACAAGGCCTCGTCCGCCTGGTTGATCAGCTCTTCGGCCGGCAGGGTCCCATCGTGCGATGCCACGCCGAGACTGCAGGTGAGCGACAGCGGTCCGCAAGCCGTGGCCACCGGCGCGTCGGCGATGGCGCGCCGGAAATCCTCCGCGCGATGCACGCCGTTGGTCCTCGAACACCCCGGAAGGACGATCAGAAATTCCTCGCCGCCATAGCGCCCGACAAAATCATAGGGGCGCATCAGATCCGCGAGGCGTTTTGCCGCTTCCTGGAGGACCGTGTCCCCGGTCAGATGGCCATACGTGTCATTGACCAGCTTGAAGTGATCCAGGTCGATCATCACCACCGCGATGGGCATCTGGTCGCGCTGCGCCCGCGAAATTTCCTTCTCCAGCATCTCGAAAATCGTCTTGCGGTTCCACAGATCGGTCAGGCTGTCCCTCATCGCCCGCTCTTTTGCGGTGCGATGCGCGTCGTTGGCGACCTTGATCGCGAGCTGCAGTTCCGCCTGGGCCTGGTTCACCTGCTCCTGGAGTTTGCGGCCATGCGCGACGAGGTACCGAACCCGCAGCTTGTACAGTGCGAAACCGAGGACCGCCAGGAAAGCCGCGCACATGCTCCGGAACCATCCCGTCTGCCAGTAAAGCGGGATCACGGTGACCTGCAGGCTGGCCATCCCCAGGCCACGCACGCTGCCGCTTTCTGTGGCTTCGTACTCGAACAGGTAATCGCCCGGGGGCAGCTTGTAGTAGATGGCCTCGCGTTCTTTGCCCGCTTCGGTCCACGCTGCGTTCAGGCCCAGAAGCCGGTAGCGCAGATGATCGGGCACCGGGGTTTCAGGAGGCGCGAACTGAATTTCCAGATCGCCGGCTCCAGGACCCGCCGACACTCCGCTTTCGAAAGTAATGGGCACTTGATTGAAGCGCACCTGCTCGATCAGGGCCCGCGGCCGATTCGTCTTGCTGTGAGTGGAATCCGCGGTGGCCGGGTGATCCGCGCTGGCCAGCAGGAGATGCGTTTCCGAAGCCGGCTTCGTCCCCGTGGCCGAATTCTGCGCTGGCCCGTTATGGCCGGCTGGTCCCAGTGAGGTGAAGGCCGAACAGGTGACTGTCGGAATCGAGACGAGAAGGGCGAAGGTGAGAAGGCCGGGGAGAAAACGGCGCGCGCATGCCAGAGGCAATCCATCAGACGGCAACGGCTCTCGTTCCTGATCGGTCCGTCGAGGTTGACCGTCGGGCCCCACGTGTTGAGCGTGCATAGACCTTGCGTCAGTCTGGCTGACGCACCCTCCTCATGTGCCGTCCTCCAGCCGGATCAGGCGATGAGCCCTTCCGGATGGACACGATGACCGTAGTCATCAGCGACCGCGTCAAATGCGGGTTTCGCGGCCGTCTCGCGTCGTTCTGTCACAGGAATCATCGGTGATAGGAGCCCACTTCGCTATACAACTTAAGATCAGCTTCGGCCCACCATCGGCGACAAAGGGTTTTCGTTTGACCGCCGGTAATGCCCCTTCCAGGGGAATTAGGGGCGGGTGTGACGGCTCCGGCGTGAAACAAATCTTGCGATAATCAAACCGGCAGGGCAGAGGGCACATGAAAAGCGCAGTCGAGAATAAGCCAACCCACATCTTGAACGGAAACATCTTTCGATGCGCTGGGATTTTCCGCGGCCGAGGCAAGCGCGCTGAAAGTGAAGGCGGAGATTCTTTCCGCCATTCTTGAGAATGTGCGGGCCAAAGGCTATACGCAGGCCCAGCTGGTGGATCTTTTGGACGAGTACCAGCCATCCGTGAGCAACCTGCTGAAGGGAAGAATCTCGCAAGTGAGCATCGAAAAACTGCTGCGGTATGCAGACCGGCTGCACCTGGAGACGCAGATCGCATTGAGTCCAAAGGCGTCGCGGACGCGCCAGGGAAAGGTGTCGGCGGCCGCGCGGCGAAGCACGCGCCGGATAACCGCTGCCGTCTAGCAGGCCATTTCTTTCAGGTTTTGGCTTACCCGTAGCCTCGGCTCCGTCACCCGCTGCACCTCTTCCACGCTCACCCCCGGCGCAATCTCCTCCAGCACCAAACCCTCCGGTGTCACGCGAATCCAGGCCAGCTCCGTGGCAATCGTGTCCACCACGCGCACCCCGGTCAGCGGCAGCGTGCATTTCTTCAGGATTTTCGGTGCACCCTCTTTGGTGCAGTGCTCCATCGCGACAATCACCCGCCGCGCGCTCGCCACCAGATCCATCGCCCCGCCCATCCCCTTCACCATTTTGCCGGGGATCATCCAGTTCGCCAGCGTGCCTTCCTCATCCACTTCCATCGCGCCCAGCACGCTCAGGTCGATGTGCCCGCCGCGAATCATCGCGAAGGAGTCGGCGCTCGAAAAGTAGACCGTCCCCGGCAGCGCCGACACCGTTTCCTTGCCCGCGTTGATCAGGTCCGGGTCTTCTTCGCCGGCCAGCGGATACGGCCCCACTCCCAGCATCCCGTTCTCCGACTGCAGCACCACTTCCATGCCCGGCGGAACGTGGTTCGCCACCAGCGTTGGCAACCCGATGCCGAGGTTCACGTAGTAGCCGTCGCGCAGCTCGCGCGCCACCCGCTTCACGATGCGTTCCCGTTTTTCTGCGGCCGAGACCGCCCCCGGCGAAGATGCCCCCGAGTTCGATACATTCGATACAGTAGTCATGAGTTTTCTCGCGCCTGCCCCCATGCAGTACGCCGTCTTCAATATACGAGCCCGTTCGCTCTTGCGGGGAACCGTGCTGGTAATCGGCAGTGTCGTCCTTGCAATGGTTTGGGCCGGCTTTCCCAATGTGCACGCCTCGCTCCTGCTCATCGTGCCCGTCTTCCTCGCTGCTTACGGCACCTGGGAAACCAGCCGCTGCCTGCGCCCGCGCTGGAGCTTCTACCACGGCGGTGTCCTCTTGTTGCTGTACGCCGACGTGCTGGCCCTCGCCCTGATCGTTTTCCTGTTGCTGTATCCCTACGCGCGCTGGCTGCAGGCGTCGTAAGAACAGGGAGCAGGCAATAGGGAGTAGGGAACAGGGTTAACCGGAGCCCGGGGCATCCCGACTAAACGATTGCGGCGGTTTCCAGCCCATGGAGCGAATCGGCGTACGGCGCCCGCAACACCCCGCGCTCGGTAATGATCGCCGTCACGAAGCGGGCCGGCGTCACATCGAAGGCCGGATTTTCGATCCCCACGCCATGCGGGGTCAACTGCTTGCCGCCGTGATGCGTGACCTCGATCTCCGGACGCTTCTCGATCGGGATCGAGTCGCCCGTCGCCGTTTTAAGGTCGATCGTGGACCACGGCGCCGCAACGAAAAACGGAATGCCGTGCTCTTTGGCCAGCACCGCGACTCCGTACGTTCCAATCTTGTTGGCGACGTCGCCGTTCGCCGCAATCCGGTCGGCGCCGACGATGACCGCCTGGATCTTGCCCTGCCGCATCAGGCTCGCCGCCATGTTGTCGCAGATCACCGTCGTCGGAATGCCATCGTGCATCAGCTCCCACGCCGTCAGCCGCGCGCCCTGAAGAAACGGCCGCGTTTCGTCGGCGTAGACATGGATCTGATGCCCCTGCTCGACCGCCGACCGGATCACGCCGAGCGCCGTGCCGTATCCGCACGTGGCCAGCGCGCCGGCATTGCAATGCGTCAACACGCCGCCAGAACTCGGCAGCAGCGCCGCTCCATGGGAACCCATCTGGCGGCAGGCCGCGATGTCCTCGTCGTACATGCGCTGCGCTTCGGCGATCAGGCCCGTGCGAAGGCTCGCCGGCGTGGCTCCGGTGCGAGCAGCCAGCTCAGCGAACCGATGCTTCATGCGCTCGATGGCCCAAAACAGGTTCACCGCCGTCGGCCGCGTCGCCGCCAGCGTCCTGCCCATCGTCTCGAAGTCAGCCGCCAGCGCCGGAACCGTCATGGCGGGGCTGTTCTTCACCCCGAGCGCAAGGCCCATCGCAGCCGAGACCCCAATCGCCGGCGCGCCGCGCACCACCATCGTCGTAATCACCTCTGCCACCTGCTGATACGTCGTGGCGAGGACATACTCCTCTTCCAGCGGCAGCCTGGTCTGGTCGAGAAAGCGGACTCCGTCCATGGTCCATTCGAGCGTGGGGATCATCGCTTCCAGTGTAACGGCTCGCGGAGGGGGCGAGAAGCGTCGACGCCATAGCAAGAAGACTCCTCGGGCAACCCTCTTATCGGCGATGTGGATCAAAGGAAGCAAAAGCCCATGCATTTCGCTTACGCGCGGAACCGAAATATGAAGAGGACCTTGCTGCCATGCCGTAACTGCGGCCAGGCTTCGCTGGCACGTGGTGCCCGTGAGGGATTCTGGCAGCGGCGGATCCTTCCGTTCTTTGGTTACTATCCCTGGCAGTGCCTGACCTGCGGCGTGCAGAGATTGATTCGGGAGCGGGGCACCGTCGACACCGAAGCCCGCGCGCCAGAGGACCACAAGGGAGCGGCAGCGTAGAACTCCGCGACCGGGCCCCCGCGATTATTGGATCGCGTGGGAGTACTTGCGTTCGATCTCCCCAGCGGCGGCGCGAAGGCCGTCGAGCGGAAGCAGCCTGGGCAGCTCGGCCCCCAGCCGCCCCAACTCGCCAAGGGCCAGTTCCGTTGCGACGTTGCCGACGAGCGCGTCCTGAGCAAACGGACAACCACCGAATCCCCCGATCGCCATGTCGAAGCGCCTGCAGCCAGCCGTGTATGCCGCGGCGATTTTTGCCGCGACGTCTTCCGGACGAGCGTGCAGGTGGACGCCGATCTCAATCCTCTTATCCACCGAACCGAGGGCCGCAGCGACAATGTCAGCAACTTGCTGCGGGGTGGACAGCCCCACCGTGTCCGCCAGCGAAATCTGCGTGATGCCCGAATCCGTCAGCAGATCGCAGGCTGCGACGACCTCGTCAACGCTCCATGGATCGCCGTAAGGATTGCCAAAAGCCATCGAAATGTAAGCGACGACGCCGAGGCCGGCCTGGAAAGCCGCCTGGCCGACGGCCTCCAGCGCCTCCAGCGATTCTTCAGGAGTCTGGTTCTGATTGCGGTGGAGAAACTCCGGCGAAATGGAATACGGAAACCCGAGGGTGGCAACCGCCTCCGTTTCAATCGCGCGCGCCGCTCCCTTCGCGTTGACGACAATGCCGATGATTTCCACATCGTCGGGCGGATCGAGAAAGCCGAGCACCTGCTCGGCATCGGCCATCTGCGGCACGGCATGGGGCGAGACAAAGGAAACTGCGTCGATGTGGCGAAAGCCGGCGGCCACCAGGGTGCGCAGATAATCCGCCTTGATCTCAGCAGGGATGGGCTTAGGCAGACCCTGCCAGGCATCCCGCGGACACTCGACGATCTTGACGGCAGCGTTCATGGCAGCGGGGCTTCAGCGCCAACGCAGCGTGAAGTCGGCGCACAGCAGCAAGCCGTAGGGTATCAGGGCGAATCCCATCCAGTGGCGCCAGCGAGGCAACAGCAAAGTGCAGACGAACAAAGCGGTAGCCGCCAGGGTAATGTCGGAGTTCCAGTGCGCAACCCATTGGTAGACAGAAAACTCAAGCGCGAGCAATTGGTCCCAGATGCCCCGAGCCGGGAAGTGCAGCACAACGGGACTATGCGCGGGCATGCCGTGCAGCCAGAAGGCGAACGCCAGTGCGCAGAAGATCAGTGAGGGCAGCGACGCGGCAAACAGCGGCGTCAGCAGGACGAAGAAGGAACGGTCCGATCGGCGGGCGACAGTCTCAGACATGACGCTCGATCCGTTGGATGCACAACTCCTGCGAAAGTGGCGGGGTGAGGAGAAGATAATAATCGTCGCGGCTGGAACGGTTATCCTCGCGCCAATCGGAGTAGTGAAGACGCAGGCCGATGGCACTTTCCTCGCAGGGAGGGCGCTCATATCGTTCCTGAAACTGCCTTTGCCGGACGGTGAGGGCGATCAGCTCCTGGGTCACCGCAAAGGAGCGCAGCTCGTTGGGCGGTACAACGAATCCGGAGAGCGGACGCTCGATAGCGATATGATCCTCGTCGCGGACCCACAGCCGATAACCTCCAAGGCGGAAGGAGCGCTCGGCGTCGTTCCAGACATCGACGACGAACTGCGGCCAGGTGATGGAGTCGTAGTAGTGCTGGCCGTTCTCCGGGCGGTCGCGACGGTACGTGACGGTGAGCGGCCGATGGGCGAAGCGGTCCGTCGTTTCCGAACGAATGCCCATCCAGAAGCGGGGCTGCACCGTCAGGCGGGCCTCCCACTGCTCACGCTGCAGGGCGATGGCCGCTTCGGCAGCGGCCAGCGATCGGCGGGAGACGTGCAGGTACATCAGCGTCACCATGGCCGTGATCACTGAAGCAAAGAAGCTGAGCAGCGCGCCGAGCGCCAGAGCGAAAGTGTCTCCGCGGCGATGCCAGGCAACCAGGAAGAGAAACGTAAGCCCGATGCAGAGCAGGATCAGAGCGAGAAGCGCAACCAGAAAGCGCAGGCGGATCTGGGTGACGAGCATGTGGGCGAACATCCGCCGCCGCGTCATGGAGTGATTCGCTTTCCGGTGCCGCTCATTGCGGGAATTGCCCGAGATACGCCAAAATCACGACCAGAAGCAGGCCGATGAAGTGCACGCTCAGCCCGATGATCACGGCTCGCAGATGCCGGCCGGCGCGGAAGGTCAGGGTCATGAGGAGGCCGTAGAGCGGAAACTGGATGTACATCATCTTCTGATACGCATGGCCCACCAGGTCAGCGGGCGTGTGGAGCACGCGGCTGCGAAGAACATCGACCCAGGGATACAGGAGCGCGAAGGCCTTCGGCCCCTCGAGCGACAGAATGCTGGCGAGACGGATCGTGAACGGCGTAATGGCAATGCCGGCCAGCAGCGGCCACCACATTTTCCAGCCGCCGCGGATTTTCGGTCCCCCGCGCTTCCTGCGGGCCGTCGCAGCGGAAGATGAAGCCATGGTTTGAGAATACTCCCTAAATAGCAAGAAAAAGAGGCCAATGTGGCCTGGACAGGTTACGTCTGGAGGATGCCCGGATTGAACCTCGGAACGTCAGGATTCAGCGAGACGGCCTCCAGCGCCAGCAGCAGAGCATCGCGGGTTTGGGCCGGATCGATGATCGCATCCACCCACAGGCGCGCCGCGGCATACCGGCAGTCGGTCTGGGCTTCATAAGTGGACTTGATGGAGGCGACCAGTTCCTTCTTTTCCTCGTCGCTCAGCTGCCGGCCGCCGCGTTCGAGCTGGCGGATGCGAATCTCAACCAGCGTACTGGCCGCCGAATCCCCGCTCATGACGGCGTAGCGAGCCGTCGGCCAGGCGAAAATGAAGCGCGGATCATACGCTTTGCCGCACATGGCGTAATTGCCCGCTCCAAACGACCCGCCGACGATGACGGAGATCTTCGGGACCACCGAATTCGCGACGGCCGTCACCATCTTCGCCCCGGAACGGATGATGCCGCTCCATTCCGCATCCCGGCCCACCATGAATCCGTTCACGTCGTGCAGGAAGATCAGAGGGATCAGGTTCTGGTTGCAGTCCATGATGAAGCGCGCGGCTTTGTCGGCGCTTTCGGCGTAGATCACACCGCCGAACTCGACCCGCTTTTCGCCGGTGTGGCTGGTCTGCGGCTGCGACAGCTTCTGGTTCGCAACGATACCAACAGCCATGCCGCCGATGCGCGCATAGCCGCACAGCAAGGTGCGTCCATAGGAAGGACGATACTCGTCAAACTCGCTGCGGTCCACGATGCGCGCGATCACGTCATGCATGTCATAGCTGTTCACCGCTGCCTTCGCGGGATCGGGATCGAGCAGCGCGTGCAACTCGCTGGCCGGATAGCGCGGGCCGTCGTTTGCGGCGTCAAATGCGATGCGATCGAAGGGCGCATGCGCCGAGTGCCCCCACTTCGAAACCAGCGAACGCAGACGCGCAATGCACAGATGGTCGTTCGGCTCCTTGAAATCCACCGTGCCGGAAATTTCGCTGTGCATCGTGGCGCCGCCGAGTTCTTCCGCGGAATATTTCTGTCCAATAGCAGCCTGGACCAGCGCCGGCCCGGCCAGAAAAAGCCCACTGCCCTCCGTCATCAGCACCTGATCCGTCATGACCGGCAAATAAGCACCGCCGGCCACGCACATCCCCATGATCGCGGTGATCTGCGGAATCCCCCGTGCTGACATCACGGCGTTGTTGCGAAAGATCCGCCCAAAATCGTCCTGATCCGGAAACACGTCCTCCTGCAAAGGCAGAAAAATTCCCGACGAGTCGACCAGGTAAAGCGTCGGAATCCGATTCTCCATAGCAATGTGCTGCGCGCGGAGAACTTTCTTCGCCGTCATCGGGAAGAACGCTCCAGCCTTCACCGTGGCGTCGTTGGCGACGATCATGCACAACCGGTCAGCGACGGTTCCGAGGCCGGTAACGACCCCGGCCGACGGTGCGCCACCCCATTCTTCATACATCCCGAACGCGGCGAAGAGTCCCAGCTCAAAAAACGTCGTTCCCGGGTCGAGCAGCAGGTTGAGGCGTTCCCGAGCCGTCAGGCGTTGTTTGGCGTGCTGGGCCTCGATGCCCTTAGCCCCGCCGCCGGTTCTGATTTCGTCTTCCTGGGCACGGATGGTCTCGAGCAGCGCAGCCATCTTCTTAGCGTGGCTCTGCGGGCGCGGCTGGTTCAGGTCCAGCTTTGAAGTGAGCCGATTCTGAAGTTTTTGGTGATCGGGAGGCTTGGGATCGGTCATGGATGGAACAGGAAACAGGGTACAGCGTACAGGGTACAGCCTGCAGGCAGCTACATTTTTCCCGGCCGCACGGTCCGCAGATTAATGCGTGGCGGCGAGGCTCGAAGCCTCCGTTGGGTCGGTCCCGGTCTTCGCGGTGGCGAAACTCTGTAGTGCCCCCGCGGTCGTCGTGTTGAAACTGAAAACCTGCAGATCGGGATTGCCCCCGGCGCAGAGGACGGCAACGTACGTGTGGCTCTTGTCCTCGACCATCGCCACCGGAAGGCTGCCGGTGCTAAAGGGCGAGCCGGCAATCGCCGTCAGCGCTCCCGAGTTCGAGAGCAGAAAAGCGCTGATCGTGCCCGGGGTGCGGTTCGCCACATAAACGTAGCTGCCGGTCGAGTCGACCAGCACGGCGAACGGGCCGGTTCCCGTCGAGACCGGCGAGCCGGCCGTCTCGGCGAGCACGCCGCTGGACGAAATCGAGAAGACCCGCACCGCGCCGATGCCGGTTTCGGCCGCGAACAGGAAACCGCCCGAAGGCGCGATGGCCATGCCGTAATCAGCGTCGCCGCTCTGCTTCGGGCTCAGCACGCTGTTCACCTGCGCCAGCGCGCCGGTGGTGGAGTTGAAGCTCAGCGTATAGATTCCAGCCGTGCCGTCTGCGACGAAAACGTAGTTGCCGCTCGGCGTGATTTCCAGATCGGTAGCCGCAACCGTGGCGTTCAGCGTGACGACCGAGGAACTGATCGAAGTGAGCGCTCCTCCCGAGCCGATCTGGAAGACGTAGGCTTCTCCGGCCAGGGCGTCGGCGCCGAGCAGCCATTTGCCGCTCGGATCCACGCGCAGGATGCCGGGCGCGACGCCGGTGGCCACGGGTGTGCCGTTGTTCCCGATCGTCAGCGCCCCGCCGGAGCCAATCGTGTAGACGTAGATGCCGCCGGCCGCGCTGCCCATATACAAATAGCTGTCGTCGGGCGTGACGGCCAGCGCGGTGGGCTCAAGGCTGACCTGCCAGGGCGCTCCCGAAGTGACGCTGAGGGCGCTGTTGGCGATGGTGAAGCCGGCGATGGTCGGCGGGCTGGTGCCGAGGTTGCCGGCAAAGAGATAATCGCCGGCCGTCGAACCTCCTCCGCCGCCTCCTCCTCCACCGCTGGTGAGCGGAGGAAAGAACTTTCCACAACTGGCCAGGGCGAGCAAAGCGACGGAGCCTGCTGCGGAGACACGGACCAGCCAGCGAAGAGACTTCCAGGAACTCATTCCAACCTCACCACTATGGTACTGCGCGACGGCGGCTGCCATCGAACCAGACGTGGGTGAGGGGTAGGACGCTCCTGGACCGGTAGAGGTCGCCGGAACAACGAGCCTTTCGCTTCCTGCTGCGCGAATCCTTTCAAGGCGGCAATTGGAGGGTGGGGTCAGATCTTCATGGCTTCCATGTCGCGGGCGATTTCGGGAGCGAGATCGGTGGCGATGTCCTGGGGCAGGGTGCTGACGCCGCCACTGATTGCGCGGGCACGGGCAAGGGCGGCCTGGACGTTGGGGAGGATGTTGTCGTGCCCCACTTCCTGGACGAAATCGGTGCGGGCGAGGAGCTCGGCGGGCTGGTCGCGTGCACCGCAAAGCAGGAGTGTGCGTCCGGTTTCACGCAGGCGATCGGCGAAGACTTCGAGGGCGTAGAGACCGGTGGCGTCGAGAGCGGTCATGTTGCGGAGGCGGAGAATGACGATGGCCGGGAAGACGCTGAGGTCTTCGGTGGCTTCTTCGAGCTTCTGGGTGGCTCCGAAGAGGAACGGGCCGTGGATGCGGAGGATGGCGACGCTGGACGGAATCTCTTTGTCCTGGAGGATGTGGGCCTGGCCGTCCCGCAGATATTGTTCGGTGACCGGAGCGACGGTGGTGGTTTCGGCGATGCGGTAGATGTAGAGGAGCGCGGCGAGCGCCATGCCCACGCCGACAGCGACGGTGAGGTCGGCCATGACAGTGAGGGCGAAAGTCACCATCCAGACCGCGACGTCGGCTTTGGCGAGACGCAGGACGCCGCCGATCTCGCGCCACTCCCCCATATTCCAGGCAACGACGAAGAGGACGGCGGCGAGAGTGGCCAGCGGGATGAAGCGCGCCAGCGGCGCGGCGGCGACCAGGATGGCCAGCAGCGTGAGCGAGTGGACGATTCCGGAGACCGGGGTGAGCGCGCCCGAGCGGATGTTGGTAGCCGTGCGGGCGATCGCGCCGGTGGCGGGGATTCCACCGAACAGAGGCGAGGCGATGTTGGCGACGCCCTGCGCGATAAGCTCGACGTTGGAGTTGTGGCGGTCGCCGGCCATGCTGTCCGCTACGACGGCGGAGAGCAGGCTTTCGATCGCGCCAAGCATAGCCACGGTGAAGGCTGCGGGGAGGAGGGGGAGGATGTGCTCCGCGCGGAGGTGGGGCAGGGTGAGGTGCGGCAGGCCGCGGGGAATTCCACCGAAGCGGGACCCGATGGTTTCGACGTGGAGATGGAGCAGGGCGGCGGCGGCTGTGCAGGCAAAGACCGCGAGGATGGTGCCGGGTATGCGTCGATTGATGCGCGGCCAGATGAAGATGATGGCGAGGGTCGCGGTGGCGATGGCGACGGTGGGCCATTGGACGGTGCCGATGTGTTCGGCCAACACCTTCATGCGGGGCAGGAAGCTGCTGGGGACGGGAGGAGTCCTGAGGCCGAGGAAGTCTTTGATCTGGGTCGAGGCGATCAGCAGGGCGATGCCGTTGGTGAAGCCGATGATGATCGGGCGAGGGATGAACTTGATGGCGGAGCCGAGGCCGGTGACGCCCATGATGAGCAGGATGACGCCGGCCATGAGGGTGACGAGGGAGAGGCCGGCGATGCCGAAGCGGGCGACGATGCCGGCCACGATGACGACGAAGGCGCCGGTGGGTCCCCCGATCTGGACGCGCGAGCCGCCGAGGGCGGAGATGAGGAAGCCGGCGACGACGGCGGTGTAGAGTCCCGCCTGGGGCGTCACCCCGGAGGCGATGCCGAAGGCCATCGCAAGGGGGAGAGCGACAAGGCCGACGGTGACCCCGGAGGCGAGGTCGTGGGTGAAGCGGCGCCCGGAATAGTTGCGCAGCGCGGTGACGGATCGGGGGAGCCACTGCTCGGGGAGGACCACTAAGTGTTCTGCTCGGCTTTCTCCAGCTCTTCGAGCATCGCCATGGATTCGCCGACCTGCTTCTGGAAATAGCGGCGCATGAGGTCGAGCATTTTCCAGATGAGCGGATCGCGGACAGAGTAGAAGACCTGGTTGCCGGCGCGGCGGGCGGTGACGACCTGGCGGGCGCGCAGGACGGCTAGGTGCTGCGAGAGGTTGGCCTGTTCGAGGCCGAGGTGTTCGGAGAAGGTTCCGGCGGTGAGCTCGCCCTCGCGGAGAAGATCGACGATAGCGATGCGGGTGGGATGAGCAAGGGCCTGGAAGATTTCCGCCTTGAACTGTCGCAGAGAATCAGGCATATGATCTATTATATATGCAGTAATTCATAATATTCGCAACTTCGAATATGAGGTTTTCCTGACGGGTTCCCCGAGCATGATCGACCCGGAGAAGAGTTCGATTGCCTGTGTGGGCGACCTGGCGCTGACGGACCCGCAGATGGGAAAACTCGGGCTGCTGAAGATTTGAAAATCGGAAGGCTGGAAGATGTGAACCAACTTCTCCAACTCTCCCGGACTCCTGCCCAGAGGGTTCTGATTGCCGACGACGAACGCGTGATCGCGGACACGCTGCAGATCATCCTTGCGCAAAATGGGTTTCAGGCGGCGGCGGTGTACAGCGGGTTCGAGGCGGTGGAGCGGGCGCGTACGTGGAATCCGGACGTGCTGCTGTGCGACGTGGTGATGCCGGGCCTGGATGGAATTGAGGCGGCGATCGAAGTGCGAGCGATGCTGCCGGCGTGTCGAGTGGTGCTGTTCTCAGGCCAGGCGACGGTGCTCGATCTGCTGAAGGAAGCTCGGGGACGCGGGCACGAATTCGAGCTACTGGTGAAGCCGATTCATCCGAAGGAACTGCTGGAGCGGCTGCGCGGCGGGGTGTGAGGGCAGGGCGCTCTGGCTCCCGGCTCCCAGCTTTGAAGAGCTTGGGCACCTTTGCCGGTGACGACCCACCCGGGTTATAGTCGAAAGAACATGCGTTTTGTAACGGCACAGCGGGGAACGCGGCTTTCCTGGGTTTCGCTCCTGGGAATCCTCTGTGTCGCGCTGGTGCTGATGACCGGCATTTTGCAGGTCACCCACTCGCATCCCTCCGGCCAGCCCGATCACGATTGCTCGTTGTGCGTCACGGCCCACCATGCGGTGCAGGCCGTGGTCGTGGTCACCCTCGCCGTTACTTCGCGCCAGATCGCCCGCTTCGTTCCTGTAACCTTTACCCCCGTTCCCCGGCAGCGCTTCGTCCTGAAGCTCGCCAATCGGCCTCCGCCCCTCCCGCCTGCTTTCGCCTAAGCAGAATTCCGCCCCCAGGCGGAAACCCCAGGGACAATCCATCACTATTCGGAGGTCGTCTATGCGCACGTGCATGCGTAGCGCGGTTTTTTCCATCTGCATTGCTCTGTTCTCTGTCTTCTCCTGCTCTTTGCCCGCCGCAGGGCAGGCGGGAGCCACTTCAGGAACTGTAACCGGCACCGTGACCGATCCCACCGGCGCGGTCGTTCGCGGCGCCACCGTCACCATTCAGAACCCCGTCAGCCAATATGAACGCACGGAGCAGACCGACAGCCTGGGACATTTCCAGTTCCCCAATGTGCCCTACAACAGCTACCACATGACCGTGACGGCGACCGGCTTCGGCGCTTATGTCCACGATGTGGACGTGCATTCGAGCACGCCAGTGAACGCCGCCGTGAGCCTCAAGCTGGGTGCGGCTGCGGAAACGGTGCAGGTGAATGGCGAAGACTTGGTCAATGATGCGGCAAGCCTCGACACCCAGATGGACCGCAAGGCGTTTGCGGAGATTCCGCTCGAAAGCCAGTCCTCCGGTCTCAGTTCGCTGGTGACCCTCTCGACCCCTGGAGTCGCCGCGGATTCCAACGGGCTCTTTCACGGCCTCGGCGATCACGCGGAGAACTCATTCTCGATCGATGGTCAGCCCATCACCGATCAGCAGAGCAAGGTCTTCTCCAACCAGTTGCCCAACGCTGCAGTGCAGTCCATGGATGTGATCGACGGCGCGCCCCCGGCCGAGTACGGCGACAAAACCAGCCTGGTCATCCAGGTCACCACCCGCTCCGGCCAGGGAGTGACGAAGCCAACGGGCTCGATCTACGCCTCCTACGGAGCCTTCGGGTCGTCGTCCGCTGGCTTCAATGTGGGCTACGGAAAGCAAAGTTGGGGCAATTTCATTTCCGTCGACGGCCTCAACACCAGCCGCTTTCTCGATCCGCCCGAGTTTGCCGTTTTCCACGACAAAGGCAATGAGGAAAACGTCTTCGACCGCATTGACGATCAGCTCGACAAGGCCGATTCGCTGCACCTCAATCTCAACTACTCCCGCTCCTGGTTCCAGACCCCCAACACGTACGACAACCTCAACGTCGGCGACGTGAACCTGGCGGGCACCGCAGTGACCGGACCCACCGACCAGCGATCGAAGATCGGCACCTTCAACATTGCCCCGAGCTACACGAGGGTGATCAACCAGTATTCGGTGTTAAACGTGGGCGTCTATTTGCGCAAGGATAACTACCACTACTTTCCAAGCGCGGATCCGTTCGCCGACCTGGGCCCGATCCAGAAAGAGACCATTGCCCAGGATCGCAGCCTTGCCAACGACGGCCTTCACGCAGATATTTCGTGGGTTAAGGGCATTCACAACGTCAAGCTCGGCGCAATGTATGAACAGACCTTCCTGAACGAAAGCGATCCGCTGGGCATCGTGGACCCCGGCTATCTGGATTCGCTCACCGACGCGAACGGAAATCCCTGCATGTCGGGCGGCACGCCGGATGTGCCCCTCGATGCTCCCTGCACCAATTTGTATCCCTACGATCTGACCCGGGGCGGCGGCTATTTCGTTTTTCAGGGCCACACCGACGTCAAGGAGCTGGCCCTCTATCTCGAAGACCAGATCAAGACCGGCAACTGGCTCTTCAACCTTGGCATCCGCGGCGACCTGTACAACGGCTTGTCGGATGCCAGCCAGGCGGAACCGCGCCTCGGCGGTTCCTACAACATAAAGCGGACCAATACCGTCCTGCGCACCTCCTATGCGCGCACCCTGGAAACCCCCTTCAATGAAAACCTGGTCCTGGCCAGCCGCGGCTGCCTCAATGACGTCGTCAATCCGCTGTTGCTCTGTTCCGCGGGCGATTCAGGCGCCCTGTCCCCGGGCTTCCGCAATGAATTTCACGCCGGGCTGCAGCAGGTCGTCGGCCGGCACTTCGTCGTCAGCGGCGAGTACATCTGGAAATATACCCACAACGGCTACGATTTCAGCGTCCTCGGGGATACCCCCATTACCTTCCCCGTCGAGTGGCATAACTCTAAAATTCCGGGCTACGCGTTGCGCGCCAACGTCACGCCGGTGCATGGATTCAGCGCCTATGCGGTCATGTCTTCGGTGGCCGCGCGTTTCTTCCCGCCGCAGATCGGGGGGGCCGGCGCCACCGTCGGCCAGACCGGGCTGCCCTTCCGCATCGACCACGACGAGAAGTTCAACGAGACGACGCATTTTCAATATCAGATCCCCGGCCGGCACAGCCCGTGGTACAGCTTCAACTGGCGATTCGACAGCGGCCTCGTAGCCGGTGCCGTGCCCTGCTACAACCCGCTCTCCAACGACGCCAACAGCGCCTGCGATCCCACCTCGACGACCCTGAACGGACAACCCGCAGTCGACCTGAGCGGCCTCGATGCCGATCAGGAATTCGAAGCAGGGCTCGCCTGCAACGGCGTGAGGGCCACGCCCACCCAGGCGCTGCCCACCGCTTGCCTCGCCTCGCAGTACACGTCGACCCTGGTCAGTATCCCCGCGCCGGGCGCCGGCGACAACGACCACGATCCCCCGCGCATTCAGCCCCGCAGCCTCTTCGATATGGCGCTGGGCGAAAACGACCTCTTCCATGGCGATCGCTACAAGTGGGGCGCGCAGGTCACTGCCATCAACGTGACCGATAAGTATGCGCTCTATAACTTCCTCTCCACCTTCAGCGGCACACACTATGTAACGCCGCGCGCCATCACGGGCCAGATCTCACTGTCGTTCTAGCGGACGGCGGCGGGAGGCGATCCTTTTTTCGGGCGTCTCCCGCCCGCGGGGGAGGGTTCTATGCCTGCGGTGCATCTGTGGAAGCGCGGAAGCAAAAAGCGCGTCGCCCAAATTCGCTGGAAACGCTGGGAGCTTCTTCACGCCCTGATCCTGGCGCTCCTGATGGCTGGATTCGGCCTGTGGGTGGGCATTTGGGTCGCCACCCATCACTTCGACTGAATCGTCTTTCCTTGTCAAGTTTCCACCACTTATCCAAAGTAACTTGTGGTGATGATAAGCCACTTACAGCGCATCATATTTGGCCGGGTTACCCCCTCCAGCGTGATATACTGAACTTATAGTAGGAAAACAGAAAAAGCCTGCCCACCCCGGCAGGCTTTTCTGTTTTGGAGAGGGAGACCCGCCATGCCCCAATCGATGCTCAACGCCGCGCAACCAGCAGGCCGTCTCTTCGCCAACCGCTCTTCCGCCGACTCCCCGACCGCTCGCTTCTCCCTCGCTTTTCGCTCGGGCTCATCTCTCCCTCGTTTCTCTCTCGCCTCTGGCTCGTCTCTCTCTCGTCTCTGGCTCGTTTCTCCCTCGTTGTATGCTCGCTTTTCGCTCGCCTTTCACCGGCCGTCCCCTGCCACTCCGCTAAGTATTTTCGAATCAAATGCGTTGACAACTTCCACCTTCGATGCAAATACGTACGTGCCACCTACTCCGAGCCATACCGTACGCATTTGAAAACAAAATAGAAAGCCGCAACCATTGCAAAATCAAATGCATGTCCCGGACGCGAAAAAACGCGACCCCATGGAATCAAATACATGCACACGGTCAGGGGGTAGCAGGGGGGAGGGGGGTGGGGGTCCCCCTTACTTTACTTTTGTGTAGTGGCTGGACGAAGGGCTAACTGGGGGCCAACTTCGCTATGACCTTTGCGGACACTGAGAGCAGTTACATCATCCGGCCGCACCGGGCGAGCCGTTCGAGAGTGCCACGCCTGGCAATTGTTGTTACTGGCCTGCCGGGGCCGCCTTGTCCGCCTTCTTGTGCTCCAGGAAAGTGTGTGCCTGATGACAGCTCACACACGTCTTGCCCTTCATGAATGGATCCGACTTCAGTTGCGCCACCTGATCGGCGTGACAGTTGTCGCAGGTGCTTAACGCCGGCATGCCCGCGAAGTCCTTTGCGGTTGTCTCGCCATGGCACACGGTGCATTCGACAGCGTTAGCGGCATGCGGGCTGGCTTTCCATTGGTCATAGATCCCCTGGTGACAGGTGGAACAGGTATCCCCGGCTGGAATCAGCCGATGGAAGACATGCGTGGCTTGATCCTGCTGAGCCATGGCAGGTTGGACGGCAATCGCCAAAACGAGAAAGCCGAACAGGGTGAGACCGAACATGCGCGCACCGAAACGATTCAAGGACAGACCTCCTGGTTACGGTCTTCCAGTATCGAACCGGCGATGGCGGGCCATCAGTGATACAGATCACGTCTGGGGGTCCTTCGACTCGGCTCCGCTCAGGATGTTTTTGCATTTGGGGTGTTCGGCTAACTGGCCGCCATCTTCGCCATGGCTTTGCGGACGCTGAGGGCGGTGACCCCTTCGGGACCCAGGGTGAGGGCCTGGTCGTAGGCTGCTTTGGCTTTCACCTTATCGCCCAGCGCTCGCCAGGCTTCGCCGACAAAGTACTGCACGCCCGCTGCATCTTCCGGGCGGAGGTCGTTGGCCATCGTGAGGGCTTCGTCGATTTTGGCCTGCGCCTCATTGCGACGGCCGGCAGCGCCCAGCGCCCAGGCGTAGCGGGCGATGCGTCGGGCCTGATCGGCGCGGCCCAGATACGTGGAAGCGTCCTTCTGCGAGCCGGCCATGGCTGTTTCCATCAGACTGCAGGCTCGCTGCGGATCCTTGCCCTGCGAGAGCAGACAGGTGGCCAGCGCCACCTGCAGAGGACCCGGGTTCGGAGAAGCCTGGGCCGCTGCTTCGAGCAGACCCTGCGCTTCGGCGGTGCGGTCGTCGTTCACCAGAGCGAGCGCATAGGTATAGAGCTCGACGGAGGTGAGCCTCGGATTGCCCTGCGCATCGAAAGCCAGCGGCTTGAGATACGCCTGGGCTTCGCGGTAGCGTCCTGCATTGAAAAGGATGGAACCGGCGAGAGGGGAACCGTAGAGAGGAGCTGCGGACCAGGCCCGGTCGAGACGCAGGGCACGGTCGTATTCGCCACGATTGCCGAGGACGTAGATCTGCTGCTTGATCCGGCGCAGGCCCCACGCCCAAAGAAGAACCACGCCGACCTGAGCGCGCAGGATCGACGTCTTCGCCCGCACCGGCAGGGGCTGGAGCATCACCGCAACAAGGACGGCGGCGTAGAGGGAAATATAGATGGCGCTGCGGACCTTGCGGTGCATGCCCTGAGGGGTGGTATGTCCCTGCGCGTCCTCGAAAGCTGCCGGAACGGAGACAGCGCCGGCTTGACGGTGGAAGTAGGCCATGGCGGAGACCAGCACCACGCCGGAGACGGCTCCAGCGACGCGGGTGATGAGCGCCTGGTGGGCGGGGAAATACTGCGTTGCGATCCAGTGGGCCGCCAGCGTGGCGAGAACCGTGGCTGCGAAGGCAGTCAGGGTGAGCACGGTGGTGTTGGCGGTGCGCTGCTGGTTCGGGAGGGTTCCGGTGTAGTTAGCTGGATCGGAGTTTGTGGGGAAGGGCATGGGAGGTATCTTCCTGGAATTCTTGCCGGTAAGTATCGGTCTTCTGAGGGAAGTTTCCATGCCCCAAAGGTGGGGGAGGATCGGATTTGCCTGGGATGTTCTAACGGAGAGGGCCGGCGTGGCGGCGGAGGTCGCGGAGGGGATAGAAGGTGCCGCGCCAGACGACGCCACCACGAAGGAGGGTGAGGATCATGGAGCGGAGGAGGGCGTAGACGAGGAGCGCGGCTCCGATGGGCAGGGTGAACAGATAAAGGATGGAGATGCCGGTGAAGTGACGCGAGGAGTAGCTGTGGGCGAGGGCGATCATAGCGAGCGCGACGAGGCTGGCGGATCGGATGGGCCATGGAGCGAAGAGGCCGGCGAAGGGCGCGAAGAAAAGCAGGGCGAGGATGATGACGCCTGCGACAAGGGCCGCGGGGCGAAAACGGAACATGGCGAAGAAGTTTTTGGAGAGGTTGTGGGTCATGCCGAGCGCGCCGGAGGCCCAGTGGACGCGGATCAGGTCGCGGCCGAAGACGACGTGTTGGCGGTAGCCCTGGCGCTTGACTTCGAATCCGAGGCGGAGATCTTCGAGGACTTCCATGCGGAGGGCTTCGAAGCCGCCGATGGCGCGGTAGACGGAGGCGCGGATGAGATTGAAACCGCCGACGCCGACGGAATCGTGTTTGGCGGCGGGGTCGGGGGTTTTCCAGGGACGGAAGGAGAGGAGGGTGAAGAGGCCGAAGACGGTGGTCATCATGCGCTCGCCGGCGGATTGCAGGATGAGGGTGAGGGCGAGGGCGACGTGATCGGCGTTCGATGCGTGGGCGAAGCGGAGGGCGCGCTCGAGGGTGTCGGGACCGAAGAGGATGTCGCCGTCGGTGAAGAGCAACCATGGGGTTGCGGTTTGGCGGGCGGCGAGAGCCATGGCGTGGGTTTTGCCCATCCAGCCTTCGGGGAGCGTTTCGACGTGGAGGATGGTGAGGGATTTGTTGGGCGGGACGGGTTCGGCGGCGAGGCGGTCGAGGATGGCGCCGGTCGAGTCGGTGGAGCGGTCGTCGACGGCAATGATGGCGACGGGGATGGTTTGAGCGAGGAGGGAACGGAGGGTGGCTTCGATGCTGGCGGCTTCGTTGCGGGCCGGGACGATAACGGTGATTTGTGGAGTGGCGGGGTCGGGCTCGGGGGTCGGATCGTAGCGCGGGTCGAGGAGGTTGGGGATGCGGGGCAGGTGGTAGAGCGCGGTGAGGGTGACGCGGGTCCAGAGGAGGGCGATGAGCCAGGCGAGGACGAGGGCGAGGATGGAGAGGACGTGCATGGGTGGGAAGAATCAGTTTCGCAGAGAAAGCCGGCCATGCTTACGACCGCTTCTCACACGACGTTTATTGCTCCGATTCTGAATCACTCTTCAGAGGCGCGCGGAAGCCAGTCCAGATCGAGGGCCACGCCTGATAGTCGAGAACGTCGAGGGCCTCGCGGTTGAGGGAGGATTCCGCGGCGTTGATGCGCTCGAGGTCGCGAGCGTGCAGCTGGCGGACGCTTCTCTTTTTTTGGGAGAATTTGTCTTTCATTCGAGGTCGGGGAGGCGAGGGGCGAAGCGAGATCCGTAGAAGAGGATGGCTCCGGAGAGGGTAAGGGAAACGAGGGTGGCGGCAAGTCCGACGCGGAGGTTGGTTTTGTCGGAGATGCGTCCGATCAAGCCGGGGGAAAACGCGTCGCCGAGGAAATGAATGATGAAGAGGTTGACGGAGATGGCGGTAGAGCGGATGGGGGCGGCGACGGAGTTGACGATGGCGGCGTTGAGGGGGCCGGTGCTGAGGAAGAGGAAGAACTCGGCGGCATACGCGCCGGGCAGGAGATTGCGGACGGGTCCGAAGAAGACGGCGAGAGCGAAGGGTATGGCAAGGAGGGCGCTCCACGCGGAGACGAGATAGAGAGCGCGGTGATTGTGGCGGAGCCAGATCTGGGCGAGCCAGCCGCCGGCAATGGTCGCGAGGAGGCCGTCGATGGCGGTGATTTCACCGGCGGTGAGGCCTGCTCCGGCAACGGAGTACCCGGCGAAGCGGCGGAAGAAAGTGGGGAGCCAGGTGGAGATGCCGCCGACGGCGAAAGTCCACATGGCCATGCCGAGGGTGGCGGTGAAAAAGGCCGGGTTGCGGAAGAGGCCGGTGAAACTGGTACGGTTTGCGGTGGGTTGGAGGGTGTCCGCGGCGCCGCGTTTTGGTTCGCGCACGAAGAGCCAGAAGGCGAGGGCGATGAGGACGCCGGGAGCGGCGGCGACGTAGAAGGGCATGCGCCAGCCGTAGCGTTCGCCGAGGACGCCGCCGAGGAGATAGCCGAGAGCTCCGCCGACGGGGATGGTGACGTAGAAAATGCTCAGGACACGGTTACGATCTTCTTCCGGATAGAAGTCGGCGAGGAGGGCGGGGGCAAAGATGGAGAAGGTGGCCTCACCGATGCCGACGGCAGCGTGGCGGATGAGCAGCGTGTGGTAGTTGTGAACGGTGGCGGTGAGGAGGGTGGCAGCGGACCAGATGAGGGCTCCGGCGACGATGAGGGGTTTGCGAGGGAAACGGTCGCCGAGCCAGCCGGTGGCGGGGGCGATCCACATATAAGTGAAGAAGAATGCAGAGGTGAGGAGCCCGGTTTGCGCATCGTTGATATGAAATTCGCGCTGGATGAGGGGCTGGACGCCGGGGAGCACGTAGCGGTCAATGAAGTTGAAGAGGTTGAGAGTCGTGAGGAGAAAGAGCGCGAGAGCGGCGGTACGGGCGGGGTGGGGATGGTGGGGTGGCGTGGCCATCGCGTTTGGGGAAGAATAGCAGGGACTTAATCAGCGGGCCTGAATTCTGTCCACAGGCGCGGCGCTGGGTTTTGTACGTAGATGACGTGATAACTTGAGCTTTCGTTTTGTTCCACATTTGATTCGTTGCAGGAGCATGTCGATGAATTTGCGGTGTCGCTGGTTTGTGTCTGTTATCGCGCTTGGCCTGGGGGTTTTCTTCGGGTTCTCGAGCCCCGCACAGGAGTCGGGTTCAGGTGGCGAGTATCCGGAGAGCCTGCTGAGTGGTTTGCACTGGCGGGATGTGGGACCGATGCGCGGCGGGCGGTCGTTTGGCGTGGCCGGCGTTCCGAGTGAGCCGGACACGTTTTACTTCGGAGCGGTGGGCGGAGGGGTTTGGAAGACGGAGAACGCGGGGCGGACGTGGACGCCGACCTCGGACCAGGGAATTCCCATCGGATCGATTGGAGCGGTGGCGGTAGCTCCGTCCGATCCGAACGTCGTGTATGTGGGAACCGGCGAGCCGGATATTCGCGCGCAGCATTCGTATGGGATCGGGATGTTTAAGTCAGTCGATGCGGGCAAGACGTGGCGGGCGATTGGGCTGGAAAAAACGAGCCAGATCGGGCGCATCGTCGTCGATCCCTCGAATCCCAATCGCGTGTATGTAGCGGCGCTGGGGCACGTGTATGACGGAAACCCGGAGCGCGGCGTTTATCGCTCGACCGACGGCGGCGCGCATTGGAAGAAAGTGCTGTTCAACGCATCCGATCCAAACGATGTGGGCGCGATCGACATTGCGGTCGATCCGAAAGATGCAAAGGTGTTGTATGCCTCGCTGTGGGCGACACGACGGCCGCCGTGGTCCGTGTATGCGCCTTCGTACATGCCGGGCAGCGGTCTCTATAAGTCGACCGATGGTGGAGACCATTGGACAAAGCTGAGCGGCGGCCTGCCGGACGACAACTTTGTGGGCAAGATCGGGATCGGTGTGTCGCCGAGCAATCCGCGGCGCTTGTGGGCTGTGGTGGACGATGTGGGCGCCGGCGTTGCCCCCGCATTGCGATTCGCGCCAGGGGCTCCCAGCAAGCCGGCTCCGAAGCCGCCGGGCGGCGTTTACCTTTCCGACGACGCGGGGGCGACGTGGAGGCTGGTGAACGACGAGACGCGGCTGTGGGGCCGCGGCTGGTATTTCGAGTCGGTGACGGTGGACCCGGACAATCCGGACAAGGCATATGTCATCAATACTGCGACGTATGTGACAGCGGATGCGGGCAAGACGTGGACGCCGATCAAGGGCGCACCCGGAGGCGATGACTATCACCAGCTGTGGGTAAATCCGCGGGATGGGCAGCGGATGGTGCTGAGCAGCGATCAGGGCACGGTCGTGAGTGTGGACGGCGGAAAAAGCTGGAGCACCTGGTATAACCAGCCGACGGCGGAGATCTATCACGTGGCCGCGGACCATCAGTTTCCCTACTGGCTGTACGGGGCGCAGCAGGACAGCGGAGCGGTGCGGGTGAGCACGTGGTCAAAGGAAGGCACTCTGGACTTCCGCAACTGGGAGCCCATCTGTCTGGCGGGGGAGAGTGACACGGTGGTGCCCGATCCTACGGAGCCGGATATTCTGTACGGTGCTGGAGCGGGGCGCTGCAACCAGGCGCTGAATATCCCGGCTTCGCTGGGTGGCGCGCTGCCGGCGGCGGATCCCAACGATCCTGACCGGAAGACGTGGACTTTGCCGGAAGTTTTTTCGACGGTAGATGGGGCGCTCTACTATTCCAATCAATTTGTATTTCGCACGCGGGATCGCGGAAAGACATGGGAGAAGATCAGTCCGGATCTGACGCGGGTGAATCCGCCGATGCCCGGCGAATCTGGATCCAGTGACCGCGAAAGATATCGACGAAACCATGACGACTCGGTTCGGCGTGGTGTACACGATCGGCCCGTCTCCGCTGAGCGCGACCACGGTGTGGGTGGGCACGGACGATGGTCTGATCCAGGTGACGCGCGACGATGGCAAGACCTGGAACGACGTGACGCCGCCGGCGATGACAGCGTGGAGCAAAGTTTCGCAGGTTGAGGCTGGGCACTTCGATGGAGACACGGCGTATGCGTCGGTCGATCGGCATCGTCTGGCGGACGACAAGCCGTATATCTATCGCACGCACGACGGCGGGAAGACGTGGCAGAACGTGGTCAGCGGGATTCCAGAAGGGGCTTACGTCAATTCTGTGAAAGAAGACCCGTTGACAAAGGGACTGCTGTACGCCGCGACGGAGCTGCGCGTTTACGTATCGTTCGATGACGGGGATCACTGGCAGCCCTTGCAGAACAATATGCCGGTGACGTCGGTGCGCGACATCGTGGTGCACGGCGACGACCTGGATGTAGCGACGCACGGGCGCGGCTTCTGGGTGATGGATCAGATGAGCGCGCTGCGCCAGATTGCCGGCAAGGGAAGCGAGATTGCTGATGCGCACGCGTATCTCTTCAAGCCGAGCGATGCGCTGGCGGTTCCGGCCAGCAGCCAGGATGGAACCCCGCTGCCGCATGAGGAGCCGCAGGAGTTGAATCCACCGCCCGGGGTGCTGGCTTACTACTGGCTGAAAAGTGCAGCGAGCCAACCCGTGAAGCTGGAGTTGGTGGACAGCGCTGGACATGTGCGGGCGTGTGGGGCGAGCGATACTCCGGTGCCGCCGGTGGATACGGAGAAGATCAACGTACAGGCGATTTGGGAGAAGCCGGCGCAGTTGCCGCCGTCCGCGGAGCCCGGTATGCACCGGTACGCGCTCGATCTTCCGCAGCAGCGGTTTTTCGGTGCTCCGTCGGGAGAAAAGCCGGCGCGGGACGCCTGCTCGCCGCCAGAAGGGACCGAACAACCAGCGGCGCGTCCAGCTCGTCCCGGACGCAGGGGACCGGTGGTGCTGGCGCCGGGTGATTACACGGTGCGCCTGACGGTAGACGGTCAAAGCTACACGCAACCAGTGACGGTGAAACCGGATCCGCGTGGCAGCGCGGTTGACCACGCCAATCCAGGCGCCAATACCAGCGAATAAGTGGAGCGGATGACCGACCTCGAGAACCGGTCCGGATTGGAGTGATGCACGGAGTTCGGAGGGGAGACCGCCCTTCGTTTGCGGCGGAGGTTTGCGCAACGTTGCCCACCGGAATGAAACGCTCGCTTTTTTAGCGGCACCGCGGCGCAACCGTGATGGTCTCTCACTCAAAAGAGGGTGTGGTCGCGGTCCTCGGATGATTCCAGATGGGCGAAACGTTCGTCGGCTGCCTCCTGACGGACAGAGCTGAGGGCGACGGTGACTTCGCGGATGTAGTAGAGGACTCCGCTGAGCAGGGCGATCATGGCAGCAACAAACACAGCGGCGGCGACGAGCGCGCCGGGCTCCCAGTAGAGTCCGAGGCCGAGCAGCAGGCAGGAGAGCAGCGTTCCGACGAGCGCGATCAGGCTCAGCAGAAACGTGCGGCGGATCATCTCGGCGCGCCGTTCCATGGATTCGATCTGGGTGGTGCAGGCCTCGGCTTCGACAAGCTGGGCGGTTTTGACCGCCTCGTTGCGGGCGTGCACGTATTGGCGCAGGCGGGTGACGATGCCCATGAGACGGACATTGATAGAGAGGATGAAAAGCGCGGTGGCCGAGAAGAAGATGGCGGGGGCCACGAATGCCTGGAAGAGGCGGGCGATGTCGTTCATGGGTGCAGGGTACAGCGAGCAGGGTACAGGGTACAGGGTACGAAGGAGGGGCCGGCGAACCGCGAGTAGCCCGGAGCCGGTAGCTCGGCGATTCAGAGTTAGCGGCGGGCGTCGATGGAGTACCGGCCGGGGCCGGCGATGAGGAGGGTGAGCATGACTCCCAGGTAGCTGACGATAAGCTCGCCGTGGTCGGCGCCGCGGCCGAAGAAGAGGAAATGGTGTACGAAGGCCCAGGCGATGAAGAGATTGATGAAGGCCCAGAGCGCGGCCCAGCGGGTGGCGATGCCGAAGACGAGGAGCGGCATACAGACCGCGTCGGCGATGAAGGCGAAGACGAAGCTGGGAAGGGGTCCGATGTGGAGGGGGTTGGGAAAGTGGGCGGACATGGCGTGGAAGTTCTGGATTTTCTCGAGGCCGTGCCGGAGGAAGATCGCGGTGGGAACGATGAGGCGGAGTGCGAGCAGGCCGAGGTCGGTGCGATTCGCGGAGGAGCCAACGAGGCGGCTGGGCATGGAAACAGATTACCAGGGGTCGCGGAAAGGGCGGTTCGGTCGTGGCGGTTCGGGAGGTGAGGGGCGGCGCTGAAGTGTCGTGGGGATGGCGGGGATTAGCGGGGATTGGAGAGTTCTGCTGGTGCCAAAACGGGACGGGCGCCTTGGGGGCGCGGTACTTCGGTGTTGAGGCCGGAGCGGATTAGCTGGACTGTTGCATGGTCCGAGGAGCTAGCTTCTTGCTGTGGGGTGAACCTGGCCGGGGCTTGGTTTTGAGGTGCGGGTTTCTTTGCAAGGGGGTGTTGCGTTGCTGGGGTTGTGCTGAGCCCTTCCGCTGCACCACAGGGGACACTGAGTTACGTTTTTAATTTGTCGAGGTGGCGGAACCAGTCGGTTTGGATGAGGAGGCCGGAGAACAGGGTGAGGTTGTAGCAGACGTGGACGACGACGCCGGCGGCGACCGAGTCAGTGGCGAGACGGATGACGCAGAGGAGGATGCTGACGCAGCCGATGAGGAGGACCGGTCCCCACGAGTTGGAAACCTGCTGGGCGTGCATGAGGGCGAAGGGGATCGAGGTGAGCAGGATGGAGAGCGGGATGCCGAAGGTGCGGACCGCGGCTTCGCCGATCATCTGCTTGCGCTGGAACCAGCGGAAGATGTTGATGAGGCTGGGCAGGAGGAATCCGCGGAAGGCGAGCTCTTCGGTGAGGGGAGCGAGGGTGACGCCGAAGGCCATGAGGGTCCAGGCACCAGCGGCGGATTTGGTGAGGTCCTCGAGAATGGGCGGCGCTTTGGGCATGGGGAGGAAGTTTCCGGCGAGCGTGATGCCGAGGCCGGTGAAGACGCCGAGAGCTGCGAGCGCGAGAGACCAGCGGAGGGCGATAGGGAAGTTCCAGTGGATGCCCTGGAGGAACGGGCGATCCCACCAGAGAGTGAAAACGAGAGCGGCAAGCGCCCAGAGGACGATGTAGATGGCCGCCTGCATGGAAATGGCGTAGATGACATTGCGGCCAATTTGCTGCATGAGCACGGGAAGGCGAACGTGCGGATGGGCAGCGTAAATGGAGAAAAGGGCGACGAGGTAACCGCCGATGAGGGCGGGAAGAAGGAGCAGGATGAAAACGAGGACGTGTCCGATGTTGGGGATGAGACGAGGCGGCGGGTTTGGGTACGAGCTCGAGCGGCGGCGGAGGCGGGGGAGTGCGCTCGATGGGGTGCCAGAGGTAGCCGGGTGGATCGGTGGGAAGGGACGCGGTGGCAGCCGGGGCTGGCTCGCGGGCCACTTCGGGTCCGGGCGAATTGTTGAAGCTGTCGGAGTCGCTCATTGGATGGTTGGCTTCCCGGGCTCCTTGGCGGCGGATTTCAGGCGGCGGGTGCGGCTTCCGTTTGCGGGGCTGCCGGCATGGAACACGCTGGAACCAGCATAGTGGGGGCGCAGAAATTGGCCAGTATACGACTGGGGGATGGAAGCGACCTGTTCGGGGGGTCCTTCGGCGACGACGCGGCCGCCGCCCTCACCGCCTTCGGGGCCGAGGTCGATGATCCAGTCGGCGTTGCGGATGACGTCGAGGTTGTGCTCGATGATGATCACGGTATTGCCGAGGTCTGTGAGGCGGTGCAGGACTTCGAGGAGCTTGCGGACGTCGTCAAAGTGGAGGCCGGTGGTGGGCTCGTCTAGGAGGTAGAGGGTGCGGCCGGTCTGGCGCTTGGAAAGCTCACGAGCGAGCTTCATGCGTTGGGCTTCGCCGCCGGAGAGGGTGGTGGCGGACTGGCCGAGGTGGATGTAGCCGAGGCCGACGTCGACCAGGGTCTGGAGTTTCTGGCGCGCCTGGGGAATGTCGCCGAGGACGGGAAGCGCGTCTTCAATGGTGAGCTCGAGGACGTCGGCGATGGAGTAGCCGTTGAATTTGACAGCGAGGGTTTCCTGATTGTAACGGCGACCGTTACAGACTTCACACTGGACGTAGACGTCGGGGAGGAAGTTCATTTCGATACGGCGCTGGCCTTCACCCTGGCAGGCTTCACAGCGGCCACCCTGAACGTTGAAGGAGAAACGGCCGGCTTTGTAGCCGCGCTCGCGGGATTGAGGGAGCATGGCGAAGAGGTCGCGGATGGCGGTGAAGACGCCGGTGTAGGTGGCGGGGTTGGAGCGCGGGGTGCGGCCGATGGGGGACTGGTCGATGCGGACCGCTTTGTCGAGGAGGTCGAAGCCTTTGATCTTCGCGTACTCGCCGGGGGCTTCGCGCGAGCCGTATAGTTCGCGAGCGAGAGCCCGGTAGAGAGTGTCGTTGACGAGGGTGCTTTTGCCGGATCCGGAAACGCCGGTGACTACGGTCATGACGCCGACGGGAAATTTGACGGTGAGGTCCTGGAGGTTGTGGCTTTTTGCGCCCTCGATAGTGATCCATTTGCCGGAGAGTGGGCGCGGGACGAGGCGGTGGAGGGTGGAGATTTCGCCGGCCAGGTAGCGACCGGTGAGCGAGCCGGACGCGTGCATAATGTCGGCGGGTGTACCGGAAGCGACGACCTGACCGCCGAGACGGCCGGCGCCTGGGCCGAGGTCGAGGACGTAGTCGGCGTGGCGGATGGTTTCTTCATCGTGCTCGACGACGAGGACGGTGTTGCCGAGGTCGCGGAGGGATTCGAGCGCGGAGATGAGGCGCTGGTTGTCGCGCTGATGGAGTCCGATGGAGGGCTCGTCGAGGACATAGAGCACACCGCGAAGGCGCGAGCCGATCTGGGTGGCGAGCCGGATGCGCTGGCCTTCGCCGCCGGAGAGGGTGGCGGCGTTGCGGTCCAGCGCGAGATAGCTGAGGCCAACGGCGTTAAGGAATTCCAGGCGCTCGACAATTTCTTTCCGGAGGCGTTCGGCGACGAGGGCTTCTCGCGCGGTGAAGCTGATGGCGCGGGCGCGATCGAGGGCGCGGTCCATGGGAAGCGCGGTGAATTCGGCGATGGACATGCCGTCGATTTTGACGGCGAGGGATTCAGGGCGCAGCCGTCGGCCGTGGCAAACGGGGCACTCGGAGGCGGACATGTACTGCATCATCCACTCGCGATAAGTGTCGGAGCGGGCTTCATCGAGGGAATCGCGGAGCCAGGCGAGGATGCCGTGGAAGCCAGTGCGCGGGGCTTCGGCCTGGGGTGGACCGCAGAGGAGCAGCTCCTGCTGCTTTGAGGTGAGCTGTTCGAACGGGAGCTTGAGGTCGATTTTGTAGCGCTGGGCGGCGAGATTAATGAGGCGGATGAGGTACTGGGAGGCGGAACCGGGGCCAAGGCCGCCGTCGAGGAGGGGCTTGGACCAGTCAGTAATGATCTTGGCGGGGTCGAAGTCGTAGATGCTGCCGAGGCCATGGCATTCGGGGCACGCGCCGTAGGCGGAGTTGAAGGAAAAGCTGCGGGGCTCGAGTTTGGGAACGTCGAGGCCGCAGTCAGGGCAGGCCATGGAGGAGGAGTAAAGCTGCTCGTCGTGTTGTGTGCCGACGAGGACGAGGCCGTTGGCCATCTGCAGAGCTTTTTCGACGGAGGCGGCGAGAGCTTTTTCGATGCCGGGCTTGAGGACGGCGCGGTAGACGATGGCTTCGATGGTGTGGTTTTTGCGTTTCTCGAGACTGGGCGGGTCGGCGAGGTCGAGGATCTGGCCGTCGACGCGGGCGCGGAAACCCTGCTGATCGAGTTTGTCGAGGAGGTCTTTGAATTCGCCTTTGCGGCCGCGAACGACGGGGGCGAAGATGGTGACGCGCTCGCCGGGAGCGAAGGCGAGGATGCGCTCGACGATTTGTTCGGCGGACTGGCGGGAGATCTGGCGGCCGCAGCGAGGGCAGTGCGGCACGCCGACCGAGGCGTAGAGCAGGCGGAGGTAGTCGTAGATTTCGGTAATGGTACCGACGGTGGAGCGAGGGCTGCGGCTGGTGGTTTTTTGCTCGATGGAGATGGCGGGCGAGAGGCCTTCGATGGAGTCGACGTCGGGGCGCTCGATCTGATCGAGGAACTGGCGGGCGTAGGCGGAGAGGGTTTCGACGTAGCGGCGTTGGCCTTCGGCGTAGATGGTGTCGAAGGCGAGGGAAGACTTCCCGGAACCGGAAAGGCCGGTTACGACAGTGAGGGCATTGCGAGGAATCTGGACGTTAATGTCACGCAAATTGTGCTGACGGGCGCCGCGGACGGTGATTTGGGTGATGGCCATAGCACAGGGGGAAATCGCTGTAAATCAAAAAATGGACAATATGGAGGGATAGCGCTTTAGTGCCAGTTGCAAAATGGGACACTCGGGCTAGAATTCGGGAAGATCAACACTTTCGTATCTTATTCGGCAACAGAAAAGCGGGTCAACGTGTCGGAGTTCTGTTACGAATGAGTATGAAGGAAAGAGGATCGAATCTGCGCGAGAGCGCATCTTAATTTCGACCGGTGAGGGGCCCTCGGAAACCCGGGGGAGCATTCAGGAAGATGCAGGATGCAGTGAATATGCTGATGTTGATCTGTGCGGCGCTGGCGTCGCTGGCTTTCGGAGTTCTGGTTGCGTACGGAGTTTGCCGTATGGCGTTTGCGAAGTTGCGGCAGCATGCGGGCCAGGTCGCGGCAGAACGCGCGACGGCGCAGATGGTCCCGCCGGTTTCCCAGCCCGACTCGTTGTAGGACAGGGTTGCGGAGTGCGAGCGGGAAAAGCTCGCGTTCGGGCTAAGTTTTCCACAGATTGACAATTGAGCGGGAGTTTCTGACGCGCTGGACGGACGTGTTTTCCACAGGCGTCCTGTGGAAAGGCTGGGCCCAAAAGCTTTCCACAGTGAAGTTTTGGTAAGAACATACCTGACGCACCACCAATGTGATGCTCCGTCGTCACTGCGGCAGCTGCTTACTGATGAACGCGAGCTTGTGAGCCTTCCCATCCTCATCCTTGAGGTAGATCGAACGCCCGACGACAACGAACCCCACATTTCCATGAATCGGGAACTTGGTCCTTATTATTCGTCGCGGATGGCTTCCATGGGGTCGACGGTGGCGGCGCGGCCTGCGGGGAAGACGAACGCCAGGGCCAGGACGGCGAGAAGGACCGCGAGCGTGGCGATGGCCATGATGGGGCTGGCGGGCGTGACTCCGTAGAGGAGAGATTGCAGCAGGCGACCGGCTATGGTGGCTAAACCGGCTCCGGCGAGGACGCCGATGGCTATGCGGAGGGCGGCGGTGCGGGCGAGATTCGAGACGATCTGCTGGCGTTGCGCGCCGAGAGCCATGCGGATGCCGATTTCGCGACGACGCTCGACGACGGTGCGGGAAAGGATGCCGTAGAGGCCGGTGGCGACGAGGGCGAGGGCGAGGAGCGCGAATCCACCGGAGACGCTGGAGAGAAGGCGCTGGCGGCTGAGATCGTCACTGACGACTTGGTCGAAGGTGTAGATTTTGGGCGGCTCGGCTCCGGGAAGAATGCGCGCGGCGGTGCGCTGGATGGTTGCGGCTGCGAGACGCTGGTTACCGGAACGGACTGCGAGGAAGGCAGAGATGAATCCGTTTTTTTCCTGTTGGATGAGGTGATAGAGGACAAAGGGAGCGGGTTTCAACAGGCTCTGCATGCGGGCGTCTTCAGCGACGCCGACGATGCGATACGCAGGGGGCGGGGCCGTGGCGCCAGAAGTGGGTTTGGGAGGCGTGCCGTCTCCTGCGGTGATGAAGCGGCCGATGGGATTTTCACCAGGGTAGAAAAAGTTGGCGGCGGAGCGGCTGATGACGCAAACCTTGTCGCCGGCGATGTCGCTGCGGGTAAAGCCGCGACCATTGAGGATAGTGGTTCCCACAGTGGGGAAGTAGTCAGGGGTGACGCCTTCACTCCAGACCTGTGGGTTTTTGTGGAGATTGCCGGATGCGTCGCGGGTGAAGTAGTTGGCGGTCTGCAGCCAGCCATGCATAGGCGGCATGGAGAGCAGGGCTGCGGCCTGAATACCGGGCTGGGTTTCGAGGTCATCGACGACCTGGAGGCTTTTGGCGAGCTGCACTTTGTCCTGAGGATTGTCGGTTTGGAAACTGAGCTCGGCCAAGGTGGCGTTGGCGGCGACGAAGCCGGAGGATTCGCGGAGATAACTGCGCAGGGTGCCGGCCATGAGCAGCGCGGAGTAGATGAGGACCAGGCCGAGGGCGACCTGGGTGGGGATGATCCAGCGGCCGAGGCCGCCGGCTTTGCGCATGGCGTGGAGCTGCTTGAGATCGAGAGCGGGAGCGGTGCGGGAGGCGCGCCATGCGGGCCAGAGTCCGGCAAGCGCTGCGGCGGTGATGGTGAGAACGGCCGCGAAGAGAGTGATGGCCGCGCCGAGCTTGAGACTGAGGACGGCGGGGTCGCCGGCGGGCGTGATGAGAGCGACCAGGGCGTGAGCGAGTTCCCATCCGGCGAAGACACCGAGGAAGAGTCCGGCGGAGGCGAGGAGCGCGGTTTCGGTGAGGACCTGGGAGATGAGGCGGCTGCGCGCGGCACCGAGAGCGCTGCGAATGGCGAATTCGTGGAGCCGGCCGCTGACACGGGAGAGGATGAGCAGGCCGGTATTGACGGCGCAGAGGAGCATCATGAGCGCGCAGAGAGATTCGAGCGCGAGCAGAGGCTTGCGGTACTCGCTGCGCAGGCCTGATTCGCCGGTGCGTCCGGATTCGAGGGCGAGCTTGTAGCCGCCGCCGAAGAGATGGTCATTGAGGACTTTGTGCTGCGGGTCGGCTTCGTTGGTGATGAGCGCGGCGGAAGCGGCGAGAGCGGCCTGGGCGGAGGCGAGGGACTGGCCGGGGGCGAGGCGGCCCATGACAGTGAGCCAGAAGGCACCGGGCTGATCGATCATGGAGAACGGGGGCGGGTCGAAGATTCGGTCGAAGGAAAGCGGGACCAGGATGTCGTTGTGGCTGTCGGGGGAGATTCCATCAAAGCCCGGCGGGAGGACGCCGACGATGGTGACGGAGCTGTGTTGGGCGCCGAGAACGAGGGTGCGGCCGAGGACGTGCGGATCGGCATTGAAGTGGGTGCGCCAGAAGTCGTACATGAGGAGGGCTTCGGGTTGGAGAGGCTGGTTTTTTTCGCCCGCGGACTCGGCGAAACCGCGGCCGAGAATCGGATGGAGTTCGAGAACACGGAAGATGCTGCCGGTGGCGAGTTCGGCGTGAATGGATTCGGCGGAGCCGTGGTCATTTTGGAGCGCGACGTCGTTATCGTTGGAGGCGAAGACGCCAGCGCCGGTTTGGTGGGCGTGCAGAGCTTCATAGAGGACGTAGTCGAAGTCGATGTCGCGATCGGGCCCGGCGGTGAAGGTGTAACGCACGAGCGCGCCGGGATGAGGAACGGGGAGGCTCTTGAGGAGGATGGAGTAGGTAAGCAGGAAGATGGCGGTGTTGGCGCCGATGCCAAGAGCCAGGGTGACGAGGGCGACGACCGCATAGCCGGGTGACTTGCGGAGCTGGCGCAGCGCATAGCGAAGATCCTGAGCAAACGAGAACATCGCATTCCTCCCGAATTCGAGTTGACAGGTTACAGGTTGCAGAAATCACGCCGGTTCACTCGTCGCGGATGGCTTCCATGGGATCGATGGAGGCGGCGCGTCCAGCGGGAAAGACGAAGGCTAAAACCAGAACAGCAAGGAGCACAGCGAGGGTGGCGACGGCCATGATGGGGCTGCCGGGCGTGACTCCATAGAGAAGGGACTGGAGCAGGCGGCCGGCCATGGCGGCGAGGGCGGCTCCGGCGAGGACGCCGATGGCGATGCGGAGGGCGGCGGTGCGGGCGAGGTTCGAGACGATTTGCTGACGTTGGGCGCCGAGGGCCATGCGAATGCCGATTTCGCGGCGGCGATCGACGACGCTGCGCGCGAGGATGCCGTAGAGGCCGGTGGCGACGAGAGCGAGGGCGAGGAGGGCGAATCCACCGGAGACGCTGGAGAGCAGGCGCTGCTGGCTGAGGTTGTAGTTGACGGCGTCACGGAAGAGCCATGTGCGGGGCTGCGGCATTCCTGGAAAGACGTGAGCGAAGGCTGTGCGGATGGCGGTTGCAGCGATTTGCGGGGAGGCAGCGCGGACTGCGAGGTTGGTGTAGGACATGGAACGTTTTTCGGCTTCGAGCGGCAGGTAGACGGTGAGCGGAGAGGGCTGGAGAAGGCTGGCGAGATGCGCGTCTTCGGCGATGCCGATGACGCGGCAGTGCTGCTGATCTCCCGGCTTTTCGGTTCCGTTGCCAGAATTGAGGAAGCGACCGAGCGCCGTCTGGCCGGGGAAGAAATACCCTGCGGCACCGGCGCTGAGGATGCAGGTTGGATCGCCGGAGGCATCCGAGGCGGTGAAGCTGTGGCCCTCAAGGATGTGGGTGCCCATGGTGCGGAAGTAGTCGACGGAAACCTGCTCGGGCCACACCTGCTGGTTGAGGCGGAGGTTTCCATTTGCATCGCGGGTGTAGTAGTCGCTGGCAGCGAATCCGCCGGAGATGGGAGCCAGGGCCATGAGGGCGGCGTATTGGACGCCGGGCGTGGCCTGGACCTGGCGGAGGAATTCGATGTTGCGGACGGGCTGATCGGACTGGGGCATACCGACATTGCTGAAGTCGAGTTCGGCCATGAGAACGCGGTCCGCGGCGAAGCCGGAGTGCTGATGGAGGTAATTCTCCAGAGTGCCGGCCAGCAGAAGGGCGGCGTAGAGCAGGACGACTCCGAGAGCTACCTGAGCGGGGAGGATCCAGCGGCCGAGGTGGGCGGCGTTACGGGCGGAGGCGGTTTGGCGGAGGTCGAGGGCGGCTTCAGTGCGGGAAGCTCGCCAGGCGGGCCAGAGACCGGCGAGCAGAGCCGCGCCCAGGCTGATGGCGGCGGTGAAGAGAAAAATGGCTGCGCCGGCGTCGAGATGGACCGCCGTGGGGGAACCCGGTTCGGCAATCATATTGACCAGCAGGCGGGCCAGCTGCCAGCCGAGGACGCCACCGGCGAACAGGCCGCCGATGCCGAGCAACAGGGTTTCGGTGAGGACCTGGGAGATGAGGCGGGCGCGGGTTGCGCCGAGGGCGTTGCGCATCGCGAATTCGTGCAGGCGTCCGCTGACGCGGGAGAGAACGAGAAGCGCGATGTTGACGCCGCAGAGGAGCATCATGAGGCCGCAGAGGGCTTCCAGAGCGAGCAGGGGCTTGCTGAAGCGGAAACGAAGCCAGGACTGGCCGCTGCGCCCAGACTCGACATCGAGTTGGTAGCTGGAAAAGAAGCCGCCACTCAGGAATTGGTGGGACGGGTCCGCGGCTTCGGTGACGCTCGGCCGGATGGAGGTGAGGTTGGCCTTTGCCTGGCGGGCCGTGACTCCGGGACGCAGGCGGCCCATGACGACGAGCCAGAAGGAGCCGGAAGGGTTGTCGATCATGGCGTTCTTGTGCAGGATGCGGTCGAAGGAGAGAGGGAGGAGAACGTCGGGAATTTGTCCAGCCCGGACGCCGGTGAATCCCTGGGGCAGGACACCCACGATTGAGACGCTGCCGCCCGCAGGGACAAAGACGTCTTTGAGGTGGAGGGTCTGGCCGATGACGGAAGGATCGCCATGGAAGGCACTCTGCCAATAATCCCAGGAGAGCAGCGCCTCGGGGACGAAGGGCGCGCCGGGTTCACCGGCCCGGGGCTCGAAACCGCGGCCGAGCGCGGGGCGAATGTCGAGGACGCTGAAGGCCGAGCCCGTGGTCATAGCAATGGGAATCTTCTGGGACTGGCCGTTGTGCTCGAGAACCGCGTCACCGTCACTCCATGCAAATAAACCGGTAGCGACTCCCTGCTGTTGCTCCAGCGCCTGGTATTGGCGATAGGAGAGGCCCAGTTCGCTGTCGCCTTTGCGGAAGGTATAGCGGATAAGCTGGCTGGGATGCGGGACGGGGAGGCTGTCGGAGGACGTGGAGTACGTGAGGAGAAAGATGGCAGTGTTGGCGCCGATGCCGAGGGCGAGGGTAATGATGGCGACCAGCGCATAGCCGGGGGACTTGCGGAGTTGGCGGAGCGCGAAGCGAAGGTCCTGTGCAGGCGAGATCATGATGCAGCCTCCATAGGAAAGTTATTCGGTTCTGAGCGCCTCTACGGGATCGACGGCGGCGGCGCGACGGGCGGGCAGATAGCTGGCGGTGATTCCGCAAAGACCGAGAGCGAGAACGACGAGGAGAATGGTGGCGGCATTCCATGCTGCGGCTCCGTAGAGGAAGGAACGCATGACACCGCTGGCGGCCCAGGCGACGACGAGTCCGGCGGCGACTCCGACAGCGAGCAGAACGAGAGCGTGACGGAGGATGAGCCAAACGATGTCACCGCGCTGCGCGCCCAGGGCGAGACGGACGCCGAGCTCGCGGGTGCGCTGGCTGACGGAGTAGGCGAGCAGGCCGTAGATGCCGGCGACGGCGATGAGCAGGGCGGCCAGAGCGAAGATGGCAAGCAGGCGAGCGGCGAGGGTCTGATCGCCGAGGGAGTCATCCACGACCTGCTGCATAGGCTCGAGGTCCTGGATAGCGATTTCCGGCTCGAGGGCGTGGACGTCATGGCGGATGCTGTCTTCAATGATGTTGGGAGCGACACGAGCGCGCACGGCCAGATCGGCATGGAAGGTGGCGAGGATGGTGTAGAGGTCATCAGCGGGAGCGAGTTGCTCAAGGTTGACGTCGAACTCGGGCAGCGGAGATTCGCCAGCGGTGCGCTGGTGGGAGTCTTCAATGACGCCGACGATGGTGGCCCACTCCCGCGGCTTGCCTTCATCGCCGACTTCAATTTGTTGACCGAGGGGGTTCTCGTTGAGGAAGGCGGCGCGGACGAGAGCCTGGTTGACGAGAAGAGCGATGGGAGTATCGGGAGTGTCGGTGGAGTCGAAAAAGCGGCCGGCGATGAGGCGAATGCCCATGGCGTGGAAATAGCCGGTGGTGGCGGCGCGGACCTGGGCCTCGGGCTGATGTTCGTGGGAGACGCCGGGGTGCGATCTGATTTTGACGGAGGAGCTGAAATTAACGTTGCTGTTGAGGGGGCGCACGGTGCTAAAGCCAAAGGCTTCGGCCCCGGGAATTTGCTGGAGCTTCTGGGCGAGCGGGTCGTAGAAGGTCTGCACGATGTTAGGCGCGTTCGTCGCATTGGGAACCGGGGTCCACCAGGCTCCGTGGGTAGGCAGAAACATGGAGCCGGTGACGACGTGATCGGCGGCGAAGCCCAGCTCGGCATTGCGCAGGGAGAGGAGGGTGCGCATCATGAGGCCGGCAGCAATGAGCAGAGCGAGGGTGAGGGTGATTTCAGTGACGACGAGGCCATCGCGCCAGAGGGCCTGGCGTTTGCTGGTGCCGGCGGCGGCGGTTCCTTCGCGGAGGCCTTCCTGGGCGGGGACGCTGGAGGCGTGCCAGGCAGGGGCGAGGCCGAAGAGCAGCGCGGAAATGCTGGAGGCGAAGAGGAGGAAGGCGAAGACGCCGGCGTTGACGTGAATATCTTTTCCGTAAAGCAAGGTACCGGCCAGGTATTTCTGGAGCAGGCGGAGAGCCACGAAGGCGATGCCGAGGCCGGCGGCGGCGCCAGCAACGGCGAGCAACAGGCTTTCCGTGAGGAACTGACCGGTGATGCGGCTGCGCTGAGCCCCGAGCGCGCCGCGGATGGCGATTTCGCGGCGGCGGCCGTTGGTTCGGGTGAGCATCAGTCCGGCGACGTTGGCGCAGGCGATGAGCCACACGGCGAGAACGGCCCAATCGAGAGCGAAGAGCGCAGGACGGGAGCCGATGGTGATGGAGTCGTGGTAGTCGAGGACATGGAGGGGCGTGGTGTCCTCATCTTTGGGGTCGTCGTGGATGAGCTGGCGATGAATGCCTTCGAGTTCGGACTGCGCCTCGATGGTGGAGACGCCGGGGCGCAACACAGCGATGGGAACCAGGGCACGGGAGCCGCGATCCTGCAGGTTCTTGTCGTCACTGTTGAGGGGGCTGAAGATTTCGTCGCCGGCGCCCATGGGGAAGGAGATGTCCGGAGGCATAACACCGATGACGGTGTAGGGAACGCCATTGATGGGGACGATGCGGCCGATGATGGCGGTGTCGGCATGGTAGAACTTCCGCCAGACGCCATCGCTGAGGATGAGAACGCGATCGCGATCGGGCTGCGCGTCAGCGGGAGTGAAGGCACGGCCGAGCCTGGGATGGATGCCGACTACGTCGAAGAGGTTGGGAGTAATGACGATTTGCGGGGTGAGCTGAGGATTGTCGGTTCCTCCCAGGGTGGGGAGCTGGAAGATGTACCAGGCGAGGCCCTGGAGCGTATGGCTGCGGGCCGCGTAATCGCGGAGATCGGGAAGGGAGAAGGTGGTGGAGTTCGTGCCCTTGATGGGTTCGATGGCGACCAGACGCGAGGCATTGGCGTAAGGAAGCGGGCGGAGGATGACCTGCTCGATGACGGAGAACATGGCGGCGTTGACGCCGATGCCGAGGCCGAGGGTGACGATGGCGGTGAGGGTGAAGGCCGGGGATTTTCGGAGCTGTCGCAGGGCGAAACGAAGGTCCTGGGCCACCGTGGTCATGCGGATCTCCTGCAGGAGGATCAGCAATTGTAGCGCCGCGGGTCGGTGGACGAAGGTCGCGGAGAAGTGGCTGGATTTTGGCTGGTTGCAGGAACGGGAGAGGGCTGCAGCTGTTCGGAAGTGGAGGGTGGTGTTCGGAAATGGGCAGTGGGTTCGCTTGTTTCAGCGTGCGGGGAGTTAGGGCGTGCGGGCAGATTCGAAGATGCGAACTTCGAAGGGCTGGAGGGGGAGGGCGCCGTTTTGATCGGAGTGCCAGTGCATCGGGGCGAGGGTGGGCGCGAAGGGCTGCGTGACGGTGAAGGTGCGGCGCTGTTGCGCGGGGAGCTCAAGGGCGGCAGCGAGGTTGAGGTTGAACGTCTGTGGCTGTGCGGAAGGATTGCGGAGGGTGACGATCCAGCCGTGCGGGCTCCACGCGGCCCATCCATAAACTTGCAGCTTGCCGGGATCGCCGCCGATCCAGTGAATATCCTGGAGAATGGCGGCGTGGTCGCGGGACCAGCGAGCGGCTTTGGCGAGGATGTCCCAGTCGGTGGAGGTGAGGAGGGATGGCGTGACGTACATTTCCTGCAACTGTGTGCCGCTACCGAAGAAGGAGAGGACCTCGCTGGGGAAATCGTCGCGGGGATCGGTGCCGAGGTCTTCGGCTTGTTGCGCGAAGATCATGCCGTGGAGCATGAGGGAATTGAGGGGGAATAGGGGGCCGGTCTGGACGACGTTGCGATACGTTTGCTCGTCGCGGTAGGTGATCCAGCGCTGGCGCTGGCTGCCCACACCGGCAAAATCGTGATCGTCGCCGCCGCGCCAGATGGTGTCGGAATAGAAGAGCCAAAAAGGAGACGGATAGGTGCCGGTGGAGAGATTCATGAAGATGCCAGGCTTTTCGGCGCGGATTTGGTGGATGAGATGGATGGCTGCATCGAAGTCGCTGTCGAAGACGGAGCCGGGGAAGACGCGGTCGGCGTTGCCGGTGCCGTCGATTTTGAAGGCGTTAACGTTGTATTTCTGGATCATGGTGGAGCAGATGGTGGAGAAGTCGTGGAAATATTTAGGACCGGAAAGGGCAAAACCGCTGGCGATGATTTCGTATCCGAGAGATTTGCCGTTGGCGATGCGCTCGCGTTTCTGGTCGGCATAGCCACCCCAGGGAGAGAGCCAGACGCCGATGCCGGCGTTGTAAGTCGCGGCTTGCTGGGCGATACGGGTGAATCCGTCGGGTAAGTCGTGATTAAAACCCCAGAAGGATGTGGGGTCGTCCCATCCATCGTCGAAGACGAAGGAGTCGAGCTGGACGTGGCGCTTCTCGACGAGTTCGGTGCCGAAGGCGTGGATACGATCGAGGGCGCCGGATTCGGAGTAGCGGTTCTCGTAGCCAATGTCGTACCAGGTGTTGTAATTCAGGAACGGCTTGTAGGGGCGGGGACGTTCGCGCTCAATGTAGGCGAGAAAATCGCGGCGCAACTGTCCTGGCGAGTAAGCGCCTATAACTGCCGAGTAAGTGACTTCCTGATTGGCCTGCAAGGGAAGTACGCGGGAGATAGAGGCGTCGACGGCGCCGTGGTCGACGGTAGTGAGGGAGAGAGGGTGCTCGAAGGCGAAGTACATGCTGTCGTCGGCGGCGGGAGATCCTTTGACGGTGCCGACGACGTGGGCTTGGAGATCCTCAAACTGGAGCAAGTGCAGCTGAGCGATGGGTAGCTCGCGCGCGCCGGCGTGGATGCTGAGTTGTGCGCGCATGTAACTGCCGTTCGCGGGGACGAGCAGGCACCAGTGGAAGTGCGCGCCGGAGGTGAGGTCGTCGCTGTTGGCACACAGATGCTTTTCGGTCGGGTTGGAAATGGCGGTGGGGTTTCCATCAGGGTGCAGGTCCGAAGAACGGAGGGTCGAGCCGTTGGCCAGAGTGATGGTAAAGAGCTGGGGAAGGGTGAGAGTGCGTTTGGCGGGGAGATCCTGGATTTCGAGTGGGGGTTTGCCCGGGGTGAGGGTGAGGGTTGCGGACATGGTGCGATTCGAGGCGGCGAGAATGCGCGCGTGCTCGGGTGTTTGCGCGTTGACGTGAGAGGCGAGGAGGGTGAGCAGCAGCGCGGCGATGCAGAGGCGCGGGAGGGCGCTTGGGAAAGCGGGATTCAAGGGGTGCTCCTGCCGGCCGATTTGCTTGCGGGGCCGGTCGCGATTGCGGGGATCATTCTCCGTAGGGAACCCAGATGTTTTTCACTTGTGTGGCGTGTTGCAGGAACCAGCGGCCTTCGGCCTGCGCGGGATTGAACCAGTCGTACTGGTGGCCATCGTTGGCGAATACCTGCTTCATGTTGCCGATGGAGGCAGTGCGCACCATCGCGGCTTCCTCATTGCTGCGGAAGCACCAGATCGCGTCGATGCCATCGTGTTCGGCCAGGGTTTTGCCCAGCTCGGCGGGCCTGCCTGCTACCAGGTTCACGACTCCGCCGGGCAGATCGCTGGTGTCGAGGACCTGATACAGATCTCCGAGGATGAGCGGGTAGCGTTCCGAGGGCACGGCGACCACGGTGTTACCCACTGCTATGGCCGGCAGCACGAGGGAGAGCAAGCCGAGGAGGGGAGCTTCCGTGGGGGCGAGAATGCCGATCGTCCCCACGGGTTCGGGCATGGCGATGGTGATGTTGCGTCCAGGTGGATGATGGACGACTCCTTCGTATTTATCGGCCCACGCCGCATAAGTAAAAATGCGCTCGATGGAGAGATCGGTTTCGACCGCGGCCTGGTCCTCGCCGACAGCCCCTGCGAGACGGTGCGCGATTTCGTCGCGGCGCTGGATCATGTTTTCGGCGATGTAATAGATGATCTGAGCGCGGAGGGACGCCGTGGTGCGTGCCCAGCCGGAAGCCGCACGCGCCGCTTCCACCGCGTTGCGGATGTCTTTGCGATTACCGAGAGGCGCTTCGCCGAGTAACTCACCCTTCTGACCGAAGACGGGGAAGGAGTAGCCAGAGTCCGGCCGCGCCTGCTTTCCGCCGATGTATTGCTTCAAGGTGCGGTCGATGGGCGAGCTAGCGGTAGCAAGGTCTTCCTGTTCTTCGGGAGCCTCGGTGCGACTGGGTGCGGATCGGGCGGGGGGCAAAGTGGAGAGCCATTTCGGCGTCAGGTACTCGAACATGCCCTCGCGTCCACCTTCGCGGCCATACCCGGATTCGCGATAGCCGCCGAATCCGCAGGCTGCGTCGAACTGGTTGGTGGAGTTAACCCAGACCACGCCAGCCTTGACCTGGGAAGCCAGATCGAGGGCAACATTAATGTTTTCGCTCCAGATGCTGGCGGCGAGCCCGTAGACGGTGTTGTTGGCCAACTCCACGGCTTCTGTCGGCGTTCGGAAGGTCATAGCAGCGAGCACCGGGCCGAAAATTTCTTCCTGCACCACGGCCGCCGTGGGTTGGACATCGGTGAGCAGTGTGGGCGGGAAGTACGAACCCTTTTCGGGGAGCGGATTGCGCGGCTGCCAGCAACGAGCGCCCTCGGCGACCCCCGCGTCGACCATGCGGCGGATCGATTCGAGCTGGACCGGGGAGACAATCGCGCCGATGTCGATGGCCTTGTCGAGCGGATGGCCGACGCGGAGCGTTTCCATGCGCGTGCGGATGCGGGAATAGAGGGTCTCTGCGACTCGTTCCTGAACCAGGAGCCGTGATCCGGCGCAGCACACCTGGCCCTGGTTGAACCAGATGGCGTCGACGAGGCCCTCGACGGCGGAGTCGAGATCGGCGTCATCGAAGACGACGAAAGGCGACTTACCGCCGAGCTCGAGAGAGAGCTTCTTGTTGGATTGCGCGGTGGCCTTGCGAATGATGCGGCCGACTTCGGTCGAACCGGTGAAGGCGATCTTGTCGATGCCGGGATGTTCGATGAGGGTCTGGCCGGTCAGCGGCCCTCCGTTGATCACATTCAGAACACCGGGCGGCAGACCTACCTCGATCGCGAGCTCGGCAAAGGCGAGGGCCGTGAGCGGGGTATTTTCCGCGGGCTTGATGACGACAGTGTTGCCCGCAGCCAGCGCGGGGGCGACCTTCCAGGCAAACATCAGCAGCGGGAAATTCCACGGGATGACCTGGCCGACCACGCCGCAGGCGGTGTAGCCGGGAAACTCCGACTCCAGCAACTGGGCCCAGCCGGCGTGGTGGTAGAAATGGCGCGCGACCAGGGGAATATCGATGTCGCGGCTCTCGCGGATCGGCTTGCCGTTGTCTATCGTTTCGAGCACGGCGAGGCGGCGGGAATGTTTCTGGATCTGGCGCGCGAGGGCGTAGAGATAGCGGGCGCGCTGGTTTCCGGTAAGCGCTTGCCAGGCGGGCAGGGCTTTGCGCGCGGCGGCGACGGCGGCGTCCACATCGGCGGCATTCGCCTGTGCGACTTCGGCGATGGCGTCGCCGCTGGAAGGATCGCTGGTCGCGAAATATTCGCCGCTGGCGGGCTTGACCCACGCGCCGTCGATGAACGCATCGAACCGGCGGTGATGCCGCTCCAGCCATTGCACCGCTTCTTTCGGATCTTCCGGCGCGGCTCCGTATTCCATGGTGCGGAACTTTTCGGCAATGCTCACAGCGTCTCCTTCCAGAGAACGAAAGCAACTACGCGATGGGGTGACGGTACGCCGCGGAATAACGACCGGTGAGATGATGCTCGAGCTGGCGCTCGATATCGGCGAGCATGCCGCTGGCGCCGAAACGAAACAGGGACGGCTCGAGCCAGGGGCGGCCGAGTTCGTCCTTCATCATCGCGAGCCAGTCCAGCGACTGTTTTGCGGTGCGGATGCCGCCAGCCGCTTTGAAACCGACTGCCATGCCGGTGCGATCGGCGTAGTCGCGAATGGCGCGCACCATGGTCAGCGATACGGGTAGGGTGGCATTCACCGCTTCTTTGCCGGTCGATGTCTTGATGAAGTCTGCTCCAGCCATCATGGCGACCCAGCTGGCACGCGCTACGTTGCGCAGGGTCATCAGATCGCCGGTGCCGAGGATGGCTTTCATGTGTACGGGACCGCAGGCCTGTTTGAAAGCGGCGACTTCGTCATAGAGAGCGTGCCATTCGCCGTTGAAGACGTGGGCGCGCGTGATGACAATGTCGATTTCCGAGGCGCCGGCTTCGACGGAACGCCGAATCTCCTCGACGCGCTCGGCGAGGGGCGAGAGGCCGGCGGGAAATCCAGCGGAGACGGCAGCGACGGGGATGCCGGATCCCTCGAGCGCTTTGACGGCGGTCTCCACGAAGGCGTGATAGACGCAGACGGCGGCGACGGTGAGGTGCAGCTCCTCGATACCGAGGCCATCAACCAGATGATGCTGCAGCGGATTGCGGGCTTTGGCGCACAGACGGCGGACGCGGTCAGCGGAATCGTCGCCGCTGAGGGTGGTGAGATCCATGCAGGCAATAGCACGAAGCAGCCACGCTGCCTGATTCTCTTTCTTGACGGTGCGGCGCGCGACGTGAGTGGCGGCTCGGCGCTCGACGGCGCTGGTGTTGACGCGGACCTCGTCGACCCAGTCGACGTTGAGAGGAATGCGGCGATTGCCCTCGAGAAGTCGCCCATTGAGAACCACGGGAGGGGATTGGGGGGCGTGGGCGGCGTCGTGCGCGGATGGCGTTGATTGGAGGGCCATGGTAAAGGTCTCCGCCTGGAAGAAGTCGATGTAAAGAGGATACTGCCGCCAGGGAGGATCGGGGGCTTAGGGATATGCGCGTGGGGTGGCTCCGGCGGTCCGGCCCAGGGTTTGGACCAGCGACGGCGGTGCGCCGAATCTCAGATTCTTAGCGCACCGCCGACCAGCCTGGTCCTTTCCGAATTGGCGATCAACCAGCCTGATGGATGTTAGGGAGCGATTTGCCAGGTTGCGTCGGGGGCGCCGGGGCTGCCCTGGGTTGTAATCGTGGCTCCGTTCATCAGCCAGATGTAGACCTGATTCGTGGTGCTGTTCCTCCACAAAATGCCAGCGCGGCCGCTGCCATCGTAGTCGCCAACGCCCTCAATGTTCCATCCGGAGGAGACGCTGCCGACGCTCGCGGTACTCGCGGTGGTTGTGCCGTTGATGAACCAGATGTAGATCTGGCCGGTAGTGCTGTTCTGCCACAGGATGTCGCTCTTGCCGTCGTTGTTGAAATCCCCGACGCCCGCAATGCTCCAGGGCGAAGAGACTGAACCGAGGCTGCCGCTGCTGGTCAGCGTGCTGCCGTTGATGAGCCAGATGTAGATTTGGCCGGTAGTGCCGTTCTGCCACAGGATGTCGGCTTTGCCGTCGCCGTTGAAGTCGCCGACGCCCACAATGTTCCATCCGCCGGAGACGTAACTGATGCTGCCGCCGCCGGACATCGTCGTTCCATTGATGAACCAGACGTAGACCTGGCCGGTGGTGCTGTTCCACCACAGGATGTCAGCTTTGCCGTCGCCATTGAAGTCGCCGATGCCTTTGATGGTCCAGTCGGAGGAGACGTAGCCGAGGCTGCCGCTGCTGGTCAGCGTGCTGCCATTCATGATCCAGATGTAGACCTGGCCGGTCGTGGTGTTGCGCCACAGGAGGTCGGATTTGCCGTCTCCGTTGAAATCGCCGGCGCCCTGAATGACCCAGTCCGAGGTGGGGCTGCCGGGACTCCCGCTGCTCGAATACGTGGTGCCGTTCATGAACCACTCATAGACCTGCTCGGTGGTGTTGTTCCGCCACAGAATGTCACTCTTGCAGTCGCCATTGAAATCGCGCACTGCGGCGAAGGACGCAGGATTGGGATTGGGATTCGGGTTCGCCGTTGAGCAGGAGCCGATCGCCTGCACCACGGTTACTGGAGCCGTGCCGGTGGCGGTGTTGTAATTCGTGTCGCCTCCATAGTTCGCGGTCAGCGTGTCGCTGCCGACGGCCAGCGCGCCGGCCGGGACGGTGATGCTCGCCGAGCCGCTGTTCAGATCGGCTCCCCCACTGTAAGTGCCGCTGGTGAGGGTGACCACGCCGGCAGGCGTCGGGTTCCCGTTGCCGCCGTTCACGGTGATCGTCACCTGGTCGGACTGGTCCGTGGTGATTTGGGAGGAGGCCGGGGTCACCGTGACCGTCGGCGTGATTTTGGAACTGGTTCCCGTAATTACGATGCTGCTGTTGGCGCTCAGCGAGCCGGCGGCTGCCGGTGCGTAGAGCGTGAGCACGGCGAGTTTGCTGCTGGTATCGATAATCGAACCGCCGTTTAGAGCCAGAGCGCCGGTCGACGTGTAGTCGAGATGACCGCCGGTGGAATTGCCGGTTGTGGTTTGTCCGCTCGCCACCGTGTAGTTGAAGGTCAGGGCGGTAGTGCCCGATCCCGAAGCATAGGTCGCCGTCGCGTTCGGAGAGGTATCGAGGGTCAGCTGGGGCGTTCCGGTCACATTGACTGCGGTGCTGAAGGTGACGATGATCGGGATTACGGTGCCTGTACCGTAGCTGCCGTTCGCGGTGGTGGTGCTCACATTGGTGACGTGGGCGGGAGTCTGGATCTCCCAGGCGCCGCGTCCGTGAGTTCCCACGGCAAGAATATGCAGGCTTCGGTTGAGCTCGAGGTCGAGGCCCTGCACGCTCGGTAAGCCGCTGCCATAGGCCGTCCACGTGGAATAGGGGCTGACCGATGCATAGACTCCGGTTTCGGTAGAAACATAGAGCGTGCGGCTCGGATCCGTATCGACCTGCGCGGACCAGGTGGGCAGATCGGGAAAGCCGCTACCGCTAGCACTGATATCGGTCCAGCTGGTGCCCGCGTTGGTCGTTCTATATACGTGCAGGCCGCCTCCGGTGTAGTTACTGGTGACAGCGATCGCAGTATTGCCGGTGGGATCGTTGGGATCAGTGGCAATGTCGTTGACGGTGCAGCTGGCGGAGTAATGGTTCGTCGCCGTACAGGTGGGCAGATTGCGCGCGGCCCACGTGGAGCCATCGTTGGAGGTGACAAAAATCAAACTCGGAGAGCCTCCGCCGGTGGAGGCATAAATCACGGCGGGGTTGGATCCGTTTTGAGGAGCCAGCGCGACGGTATTGACGTTGTAGGTGGTCCCGTTCACAACGTTGTTGAACCCATTGGTTTCGGGAGTGCTAATCGGGGTCCACGAAGAGGCCGCAGTGGTCGTCTCATACACGCGATCCAGGCCAATCAGCAGGTGATTCCCGTTGGTAGGATCCACAATAAACGGCGGATAGAAGTTGGCGTTCGTGTTGACAAAGCCGGTGGTCGCCGCCGTCCACATTCCCGCGCAGCCGTCAGTGGCGGACTGGAAGAAGTCGGCGGAGCCAAAGCTGCCGACGGGATGAACAGAGTAACAGTCGGAGCCATTGGTCTGACTGAACTGGGCAAACCCACCGTCGCCGCCGTCGGTCAATGCCCAGTCCGGGTTGGCGGTATAGAGCTCGGTGCCATTGTCCTGGCTGCCGCCCACGACCGTGGTTGCCGATGTGGGGTGCAGGCCGATTCCCTGGAACTGGATGGTATCCAGGTTGCCGTTGAGGTCGGTCCAGCTGGGCACCGTCGAATCGTAGCGCCAAATGCCGCCGTCGTTCCCGATGAGCATGCGATTGCTGGAGTCGAAGACGATGGCGTGGTGGTCGGTGTGGGGCGAGACGTTGTTGATGACAGTAATGTCGTTCCAGGAGACGCCCAGATTGGTGGAACGAAGAATGTTGGAGCCGTAGCTGACGCCGGCGGCGTAAACCACGCCTGTCGCGTCGACACCGAGGCCGATGTCGTACCAGCCCTGGGATCCCAGGAAGTTCGCTGTGCCCGAGGTCAGGTTGGTAAACGTCGGCGTCGCCGCATCCGCGTTATCCGAACGCCCGAAGTACGATAAGGTGCCAGCAGTCCCGGCCTCGACCACTACATATAGGACGTGCTGGCCTGATGTATTTGCCGCCGGGGAAACCGCCAGGGCGATTCTCCCGACGCTGGTGCCGTTTGGAGCGTTAGTGAGCTCAGTCCACGTAGTTCCGCCGTTCTCCGAGCGGTACACAGCTCCGCCATAGAAAATGTCGCCCTGCGCTGCGTAAATGATGGTTGGGGTGTTCGGGTCCACCACAACCGCCGACCATGCAAACTCTGAGGTCAAAGATGCCGCGGACGTCATGTTCGTCCACGTGGTGCCTCCGTCTGTCGTCTTCCAGATCCCGGTGTTGGTGAAGTCATTGCCGTTTTCGCCATAGCCACCCACGGCGGCGTATGCAGTGTTCTCGTTGGTCGGATCGACAGCGATCTGGCCAATCGTGACTCCGGAAAAGACGCCGCTCGGGTTTTCGAGCGTCCAGGTCGAGCCGCCGTTATTGGAGACCAGGATGCCGTTTCCATGATTACTGTCCAGCGAGTTGTTGGCTTCGCCAGTCCCCACATAAAGCTTCTGGTCATCGGTAGGAGCCATCGCGATGGAGCCTATCGCCAGTGCCAGAGTATCTGTCAACGGCGTCCAGGCCGTGCCGCCATTCGTGGTTTGCCACACACCACCACCAGCCGCCGTAATGAAGATATTGTTCGCATTCGTAGGGTCCACAGCGATGCCGGTTTGACGGCCGCTGTCCGCGCCGCTGCCTGTCCCCAGAGGGGTTGGGCCGATGGGGTTCCAGGTGGACGTACTGAGCCCAGGAATATTTGACTCGTTCGGTGCAGGAATGGTTCCGGGAGCCACAGGTTGGCTGGAGGGATTGTTTCTCGGCAGCGCCGGGGGATTCATCGGATGTCCCGGCTGCTGCTGCGGCGGAGGCGCCTCCTGCGCGAGGGCCGAGCCGGCGGTAAACGCCAGAAAGGCGGCGGCAAGAATGGCGGCAGAGATTCCACAGGAAGAGCGGAAACTGAGGCGAGAAACGAACATGGCAACCCCCGGAGTGGGTACTGATTTGGAAACTGACTGCAGACTGCTTTGGTCCTATGCCCAGGGCATAGGTTCAGCGGTGTGGCAAACGCCTCGCGCGCGAGCGCGACCCTGGGAGCCGGGCTCGATGTGATTGGGGTGCGAATCAGTTGGGGAACTGAGGAACGCCAGCGAGTTTAGCACAACTACTACTGGCAGTAGTAGCAAATTTCGAAGCTGACCAAAGTCAATAACGGGCGAGAGCTGAATTCGGAGAGAGGCGTTTCCTCGCTGCTCATCGCTCAAGGATGCGGTTCACAGAAATGACGTACAGCAAGGTCGAGGCGAGATTATTCGTCGGCATCGTCGCCAATGGGCATGCCGGGCGGAGCCGGAATCGGTTGGGCCGGAACAAATTTGGCTGGATCGTTGAGGAACTGGTCGATGCGGGACGTTTCAAGCTGGTGGAAAGCGGCATCCTGCTGGGAGCCGGAGGTGCGGAGCTGCTCGCGGAGAGAGGCGACGGCGGCGCGAACCGTGGCGCGGGTCATCGCAGACGACTCAGGGTTGGCGCCGAGGGCGAGCAGGGCTTCGAGGATCCGTTCGTCAACGGCGTACTTGACCTGGAGTTGGAGGCCGGAAAAGCTGTCCGGCGACCCAGTGGATTTGAGAGTGGCATCGATGACGTCGGTGAGCGAAGGCTCGGCGCTGTCCTGGGCGTGATACTCGACGAGGCGGTTGGCGCGTTGCGGATTGAAGACGAGGGCGAGGGTGAAGTCGGCGGCGGATTCCGCGGCATCGATGGGATCGAAAGTGAGGCCGGTGGCGGAGGGGAAGCTTTCCTCCGTGGCGGGCAAGCCAGGGGGACGCGGCGGCAGATATTTAAGGACGGAGTCAGGCAGGGTGAGGATTGGGGGTGAGAGGGTTCTGAGAACGGCCTCGAGGGCAGCGCGCTGATCGGCGGGCGAGACCGTCCTGGGGAGCATCTGGCCATCGCCGCGGACGTTGTAGCGGTAGTCGAGGCCGCCGATTTCTTTTGCGGCGGCTTCCGTTTGGTAGCGGTGGAAGAGGTAGAGGGGGACGAGGGTGTCTTCGAGCTGAGCGAGGGGCATGCCCTGCTGGATGGCGTCGGGCCCGAAGCGGACGAGGGCGGCGGCGCGGATCTGGAGGGCGCGGTTCAGCTCGGCGGCGGGATCGGCGCCGTTATCCCACAGGTGCGCGTGGGGGTGAGCGGAGCCGAGTGGGCGGGCATCTTCGTCGGTGATGTAGGTGAGGCCGGTCTTCTCAGAGTCCGAAAGGATTTTGTTGAGGGCAGCGGGATCTTCGACGGGTTGGCGGTCGTGGTCAAACTCGCGATAGCCGTAGTTGATGGCGACCTTATCCCAGATGCCGATGCCGGCGGGGTAGGCATGAGCGAGGTCGGGCTGACCCGGTCGCATGAGTTTTCCAATCGAAGCGTTGGGGCTCAGGGTGACCCACGGGTGCGGGTAATCCATAACGGAGACGGTTTGATCGAGTGGGTGGGGGAAGCTGCTGGCGGCGAAGTTGTGGGCGAGGCCCAGGGTGTGGCCGGTTTCGTGGGCGGCAAGCTGGCGGATGCGCTGGAGAACCATCTGCAGCGCGGGATCGTGGGCAGGATCGGGTGTGGGTTTATCTTCTTCGTAGGGCGCGAGAAGGGCCTGAGCGATGAGGTAATCCTGGCGGCCACGGAGGCTGCCGAGGGTCACATTGCCCTTGATGATTTCCCCGTCGCGCGGATCGACGACGGCTGCGCCGTAGCTCCATCCACGGGAGTAGCGATCGACCCACTGGATGATGTTGTAGCGGATATCCATGGGATCGGCGCCCTCAGGGAGGAGGTCGACGCGGAATGTGCCGGGGGCCCAGCCGGCGGCCTGGAAAGCCTGATCCCACCAGCGCGCTCCTTCGACGAGGGCGTCTCGGATGACGGGGGGCGCGCCGCGATCGACATAGTACTGGAGGGGAGTGACGGCTTCGCAGGCGTCGATGCATGCTGGATCTTTTTTGATCAGGCGATGGCGGATGATGAACTCCTGCGCGAGCGGCTCGCCGAGGGGTGTGTTGTAGTCGCGCCAGGCGAAGGGGAAGTAGCCCGCACGGGGCGAGAAGCGGCGAGGGGTGAAGCCGGGAGGCGGAAGCTGGATGAAGGATTGGTGCTCGCGGACGGTCATGGCGCCGGGATCGGGCGTGACGTCGTCAACGAATTTGGCGCGATGCACGGCGTTCTCTTCGCGGGGGACGAAGGTGAGCTCGGCCTCCACCTCAGTGTTTTTTGGGAAAGCTGTGGTGCGGTCGAGCGCGATGGCGGAACGGGCGAGGTCGATATGCCATGCACCCTGGCCCGTTCGCGCAAGGGCCTCGGCAACGTGATGGACATCGGACAGGAAGAACGACGTTGCATCGACGAGCACGGTTCCGTCGGGACTCTCGGCGTCGATGGTGAAGCCGGCGAGGACGGACTGAGGAAAGGACTGGCGAACGACGGCTTGTGCGGCGGGATCGTCGGAGGAGGAGCGGAACACCTCATTGGGCTGAACGAGGAGGAGCTTCGGGCCGGAACGCTCGAAATAGACGAGAGCGCCACGGGAAATCTGACCGCGGTCGAGGCCGACGTCGTTCGATCCCATGCCGTAGGGAAGGGAGTGGGTGTAGATGTATTCGTCGGAACGGGTGTGATCCGCGTTTGCAGCGAGGGGAACTTCGAGGTAGAGCTTACCGGATTTGGCGTCCCAGTCGAGCGGGAGCAGGCCCGGCATGTGGTGCATCGACATGGTGCGCTGGGCGATGGTTTTCATCGGTCCGCTGGGTTGATCGGACTGGCCGAAAGGTGGTGCGGCGGCGAAGACGCTGGACGCGGCGAGGGCGAGAGCGAGCACGGGGACGACGCATGGATCGAATGGGCGCTGAAGAGAGCGGGGCATGAGCCGAGGCATAAAACTTTGTAGCACAGGCGATGGCCACAGGACGGGAGCGGAGGTGTGTGGGCGATGCGGGCGCAGGAGCAGAGTGGGGCTGACGTAGTTGGGGCAAAGGGGGCGGCTCGCGGAATTTCGGGTCTCAGAATCGAGACCCGGGGCAGCCGACGCGTCTTCGGGAGCCCTTTGACGGGTGCTGTCAGGAACAGTTGAGCTCCCGCTGCTGATGAGCATCGCCCCATTCATCAGCTCGATGTAGACCTGCTTCGTGGAAGTGCCACGCCCCAGGATGCGGGCTCGACCGCGGCCGTCGTAGTCGCCGACGCCTCCAATGCTCCATCCGGAGGAGACGCATCTGAGTCATTTCATTTTCTTTGGATGGTGCCGGGAGGGGGGGTCGAACCCCCATGACCGCAAGGGCCGGCGGATTTTGAGTCCGCTGCGTCTGCCAGTTCCGCCATCCCGGCGCGGGAGGGGCAGCGGTTAGTATATCGCCCCCGTGGGGCCGCGGCTTAACCGGTGAATCGCTTGCGCGGAGGCGGGTTGGCGGGGTCTTCCGTCGGCGCGGGCGTTGTGGTTGGTGTGTGCAGATCGGCTTTGCCGGCGGTCCAGAGGTCGAGATTCCGAGTGAGGGATGGTTTCGCGGGCTTGAGCATTTCGTCGAGACGATAGCCGGCTTTTTCCGCGGCGGCGATCGCGGTCTGCGCTTCGAGTTCGAAGGTCCGCAGAGCTTTTTGCGTGGCTGGGGTTTTGGCGGCGGGATCTCTTTCCGCCGTGGCGATGAGATCGGGGAGCGCCGACCACCAGAGCAGCTGCTCCTGCGCTTCTTTATTGAAGTAGCGATGGCCCTGGGCTTCGTGCAGGCCGGTGAACCAGACGATATCGGGGTCGTCCCAGGCACGGGACGAGGGGACGGGCGCGGGTTCGGGTTCCTGGATTCGGGTAAGGAGAATCCGGATGCGGGCCACGGCGCGATACGCAGCATCGCCGTCGAGGCCGAGGGGATGGAATGCGTCAGCGAGGGCGGAACGCAGATAGAGACGGTCGAAGATTTCGCCGAGGTTCGCGTCGGGCGGCAAGGAATCGGCGAAGGCGCGGAGCAAACACCACGCGAGGACCGGAGCCCAGACGATGACGGCGGTGGTCTGCGGGCTGTGGCTGGGCAGGACCATGCGGGCGTCGGGCGGCCAGCCGTGGGCGAAGGAGGCTTCAAGCGCGGGCAGTTTTGCGGCAGCGAGAAGAAGGGCGTGGTAGCGATCGCGGGCGGAGGCAACTCGCTCTTCTGGAGTTTGCGGCTTGGGCGAGGTGGCTGTTGGCGGGACGGTGAGAGGTTCAGGGCCGTTGGTCGATGCGGCTCCTTGCTGTGGCTGGGCGGGGGTTGGTTTTTCGGAGGGGAAGGAATCTTTGATGGTTTCGAGCGCGGCCTGGAAGAAGCGCTCGGCGTTTTCCTCGAGGGTGGCGAGGGTTTCTTCGCGACTGCAGGGGGCCTGGCTGGCGCGGGTGAGCGGCGCTGTTGTATGGGAAGCCTCGGCTTCGATGAGATCGGAGTAGCAGCGGAGGGTATCGGGGTGGAGAGCGGCGCGCAGGGCTTCGTGGACAGGACGAAGCTTGAATTTAGCGAGGGCGTCGTCGAGGCTCCAGACACCGGTACCGTTGAGGTCGCTACAGAGCGCGTCCCATGGATAGTCGGCGGTGGAGTGCATCTCACGCCAGTTCTGGAAGACGTGGTACTGGTAAGCGCCGAGATGGAGATGCAGGCCGCGCTCGCGAATCTCGCCGAGCCTGCGGAGGTAGTGAAGGCCGGTGGCGTTGTCCTGGTAGGCGAGGACGGCCTGATGGTCGCCGGGAAGCCCGAGAGCTTCGTGAATCTGGACGCTGTAGAGGGAGCCGCTGCCTTTGTCCGTGCGGGATGAGGAACGGTGCAGCGTGCCGGTGGTGCTGGCGTACTTGTTGTGGTAAATGGCGAGCGCGCGCTGGTCGCCGGAGCGATTGGACCAGGCGAAGACGTTCTCATCGACTTTGCCGTCGTCGCGCCAGAAATCGAAGAGGGCGAAGTTGGCGCTCTCCGCGAAGACGTGACGATTCTTGAGGAGAGGAGCAATCTCGCGTTGGTGGCGGTCGACCAGGTGCTGGTTGGGATTCTCGTCGTAGCGGGGGCGTTTGTACTCCATGCCGTACTTTTCCGTGAAGGCTTCGATTTGGCCGTGGCCGAACATGGGGAGCCCGGGGAGGGTGGCCATCATGGTGCAAACGCCGAAGTATTTGTCGCCGGTGCCGAACTGATCAATCGCCGTACGTTCATCGGGATTGCTCATGAAATTAACGTAACGCTTGAGGATGTCAGGATCGAACTCGACAGTGTTCTTGATGACGGAGCGGTACTTCGCATTTTCCTCGTCGCGGAGCATGTTCATGAAGGCGCTGTTGTAGACGCGATGCATGCCGAGGGTGCGGACGAAGTAGCCTTCGAGAAGCCAGAAGGCTTCCGCAAGAAGCAAAGTGCCAGGGACTTCGGCTGCTACGCGGTCGACGACTTCGCGCCAGAACTCGTGAGGCATGGCGGCGTCGAATTCTTCCTGGGTCATGGCGAACTCGGCGCGGGAGGGAATGGATCCGCCGCTGCCGGGGATGGGAAACCAGAGGCGCTGCACGTGGCGGCGGGCGAGGGTCATGGCGGCGTCGAAGCGGATGATGGGGAAAAGACGCGCAACGTGAAGGATGGTCTGGATGACCCGCTCGCGGACATCGGCGCGGAGGTAGTTGAGCTGGGCGGTGTCGTTCCAGGGGAAGCTGGTGCCATCGTTGCCGTGGTAGATGTACTCGGTGTGGCCGGAGGCGTTGTCGCGGCGCTGAAAGACGACGGCGGCGTCGGACTGATCGTAGTAATGGTCTTCGATTTTGATTTCGACGCGGCCATCGTGGGAGAGGTCGGGTCCGTTGAAGTGGTAGGAAGGCCAGGGGCGGTCATGGCGAGAGAGAAACCACTCGGGATGCTCGATGACCCAGGGAGAATCGATGCCCATGTGGTTGGGGACCATGTCGCTGGCGAGACGGATGCCGTAGCGGGCGGCGCGGTCACGGAGATTGCGGTAGGCGTGATCGCCGCCAAGGTCGCCGGCGATGCTGTATTCGTAGAGGGAATAGGCGGAGGCGACAGCGTCCTGCTGGCCCCGCATACGCTTGATGGCCTGGGAGGCGCGGCTGCGCTCCCATACACCAATAAGCCAAAGCGCGTTGAGGCCGCGATGAGCAAGGAGTTGAAGCTCTTCGTCGGGAATATGGTCGAGGCGCTCAATGGCGCGGCCGTACTGACGTGAGAGTTGGGCGAGCCAGACGTAGGTGCTCTTGGCGATCATGACGACATTGGGCATCCAGTCCTGATCGGGACTGAAGCGCTCGTATTCGATGTCGCCGGGGTGACTGCGGAAGTCGGGAACCTCGGAGTGGTGGGTGTCGCTGAGGGGATCGTGGTGACGATGGCGCGAGCCTGGATGGAAGCGCATCCAGATGGCGCGCTCTTCTTCCTTGAGGACGTCGGCGGCGAGGAGAACCTTGCGGAGGTTTTCGCCGAGATACTGCGACCAGTTTTCGCGAATCCAGGCAAGCTGGCCGCTGAGGGAGTCGGGCGAGGCTTCCATGGGCGCGCGGAGCAGGTCGAGGAGATTGCCACGACCCATGCCGGTGTCGGGGCGCGTGGCGAAGTAGCTGCCGAGTTCGGCGGTGACCTGCTTGTAGGCGGTGCTTTCGGCGAGCTTTGTGTCGTCGTAGAGCTCGCGGAAACTGCGGAAGGCGGGATTTTGATTGGCAAGCCAGAGGAGCATCAACTCTTCGAGGACGGCTTCGCGATGAGCGAGGCCATCGGTTGATCCCTGAAGCCATTGGTCGATGGTGGTTTCGCCGCGGTAGACAGCGGAGTTGGGGAATTCCTGCACGAAGGTGCGGAGCAGCTTGTCGACGTTGTCTTCGCCGACGCGCGCGGCGAACCAGTCGAGGGCGGCCTGGGTGACCTGGGGGTCGCGGGTGTGACGATATTGCGCGACGAGGAAATGGCTGACCTCGTCGATGAGTCCCATAGCGAAGAGCGCACCGGGGTTGATGGGGTCGAGGCCGGAGGCAGTGCGAATCTCGGTCATGCGCAGGGCCATCTCGCGACAGGAGCCGAGGTCAGCGAAGATGACGTTGCCTACGAAATTGAAGAGTGCGTCGCTGACCTGATAGCGGTCGCGGGCCTCACGGGAGATGTGGAATTCCATCATTTGACTTTCTTAGATGCAAACCGGTGCTGTGGTTTCTGCCAGTGTTCGCGTGCCGCGGGCGGATGGGACGCGAGATACCATTTGAGAGATGCCTGAATTACCCGACATCACAGCCTACCTGAGTGCACTGGAGACGCGCATCCTGGGGCAAAAGCTGGAGCAGGTTCGGCTGGCCAGCTTTACGCTTTTGCGGACGGTCGAGCCTCCGCTCAAGAGCGTGGAGGGCCGCGTTGTGCGCGAGCTGCGGCGCATCGGGAAGAGGATTGCGATTGGGGTTGAGGGCGATCTTTGGTTCGTTCTGCACCTGATGATTGCCGGGCGGCTGCATTGGAAATCTGCGGGCGCGAAGCTGGCGGGACGGAATGCGCTGGCGGCGTTCGATTTTGCGACGGGGTCGCTGGTGCTGACGGAGGCGGGGTCGAAGCGGCGGGCGTCGCTGCATGTTTTTGCCGGAGAGGAGGCGCTGCAGGCGGTGGATCCGGGCGGGATCGACGTGATGGGTTCGGATTTGGCGGCCTTTCGGGGGGCGCTGACGGCGGAGAATCGGACGCTGAAGCGGGCGCTGACCGATCCGCGGCTGGTGAGCGGGATTGGGAATGCGTATTCGGATGAGATTCTGCATGCGGCGCAGCTTTCGCCGGTAACGCTGACGCATCGGCTGAGCGATGAGGAGTGGAAGCGGCTGTTTTCGGCGACGCAGGAGATGTTGCAACTGTGGATCGAGCGGCTGCGCGCGGAGACCGGCGATGGGTTTCCAGAGAAGGTGACGGCGTTTCGCAAGGGCATGGCGGTGCATGGGAAGTTCGGGCAGCCGTGTCCGCGGTGCGGGGAGAAGATCCAGAGGATTCGTTACGCCGACAATGAGACGGATTATTGTGCGCGGTGCCAGACGGACGGAAAGCTGCTGGCGGATCGGGGACTGTCGCGGCTATTGAAGCAGGATTGGCCGCGAACGCTGGACGAACTGGAAGCGCTGAAGCGGCGATGAATCCAGGCGCTCGGCGAGGCCGGCTTTTCCACTCCGGCTTTTTGCAAGGGCAGTGGAGGTCGGCTAATGTGGAACCATCCCCTGAGGCGCGACCAGAGCGAGCGTGGGCGCGCACCCTCTTTGTACAACCTGAAGAGAGGTGCTTCGTGAAAAAGATCGGCGTGTTGTTCGGCATGGAGAATACTTTTCCCGGCGCGCTGGTGGAAAAGATCAACGGGAAGAATCTGGACGGGATTACGGCGGAGTTTGTGGAGATTGGGGCGATTCGACTGGATCGGCCGCCGGCGTGGTCGGTGATTGTGGATCGCATCTCGCACGACATTCCGTTTTACCGGGCATTTCTGAAACACGCGGTGCTGCACGGGACGACGGTCATCAATAATCCTTTCTGGTGGTCGGCGGACGATAAGTTTTTCAACTATTCGCTGGCAGCGAAGCTGGGCGTGGCCGCGCCGCCGACGGTGATTCTGCCGCACAAGCACTATCCCGCGGGAACGACGGAGCGGTCGATGCGGAATTTGCAGTTTCCGCTGGATTGGGACGCGGTGTTTGCGTACATCGGGTTTCCGTCGTTTCTGAAGCCGGTGAACGGGGGCGGTTGGCGGGATGTGTATCACGTGCATTCGCGGGAGGAGTTCTTTCAGGCGTACGACCAGAGCCGCGACTTGTGCATGATGCTGCAGAAGGCGGTGAACTTTAATGAGTATTTTCGTTGCTATGTGGTGGGGCAGGAGAAGGTGCGGATCATGTACTACGATCCCCGGCGGCCGCATGCGGAGCGGTATGTGGTGAATCCGGCGCCGGCGCCGAAGAAGTTGCTGGATAAGGTGGAGCAGGATGCGCTGAAACTTTGCCGGGCGCTGGGGTACGACCTGAACACGGTGGAATTTGCGGTGGAGGATGGGATTCCGTATGCGATTGACTTTATGAATCCGGCGCCGGACGCCGATCTGCATTCGGTGGGCAAGGAGAACTTCGAGTGGATCGTGGAGACGGTTGCCGATCTGGCGGTGCAGAAGGCGAGGACGGCGAAGGCGAAGGTACCGGAGTTCCACTGGAGCGCGTATTTGGGAGCAGCGTCGCAGGCTTCGGCGAAAGCTGGGGAGACGAAGGCAGCGAAGTCATCGGCAAAGGCCGTGGTGGCCAAGCCCGTGGGGAAGAAGGCAAAAAAGGCGGGAAAAGGTATTGCCTCGGCGGGCGCTCCCGTCATACAACGGTAGGCACCATGCGGCCTTCGTTCACGCTCGGGATCGAAGAGGAGTATCAGACCGTCGATCCGGTCACACGCGATCTGCGTTCGCACATTGCTACGGAGATGCTGGCGCAGGGCAAGATGCGTCTGGAAGAGCGGGTGAAGGCGGAGATGCACACTTCGGTGGTTGAGGTGGGCACACGGGTTTGCCGCACGATCGGCGAGGCGCGAGAAGAGATTTACGAGCTGCGGCGGGAGATGATCAAGCTGGCCCGGGAGCACGACCTGGTACTGGTGGCGGGTGCGACCCATCCTTTCGCGGATTGGCGGACGCAGGAGATTTACCCCGACCCGCGCTATCACCAGGTGGTAAAGGATCTGCAGCTGGTGGCGCGGTCGAACCTGATCTTCGGACTGCACGTGCACGTGGGCATCGAGGATCGGGAGGCGGCGATTCGCATCATGAATTCGATGCGCTACTTTTTGCCGCACATCATGGCGCTGGCGACGAATTCGCCGTTTTGGCTGGGGCTGAACACCGGGTACAAGGGCTATCGGGCGAAGGTGTTTGAGAATTTTCCGAGGACTGGGATTCCGGATGCGTTTTCGAGTTACTCGGAATTTGAGAATTATGTTGCGTTGTTGGTGAAGACGAACTGCATCGATAACGCCAAGAAGATCTGGTGGGATATTCGTCCGCATCCGTTTTTTAACACCATCGAGGTGCGGGCTTGCGACATTCCGCTGCGGGCTGAGGAGACGGTGGCGATTGCAGCGCTGATTCAGGCGACTGCGGCGACCCTGTATCGTCTGCATGCGGCGAACCAGGACTTTCGCCAGTACGCGCGGCCGCTGCTGATGGAGAACAAATTCCGTGCGGTGCGGTACGGCCTGGATGGCATGCTGATCGACTTCGGCAAGCAGCAGGAGATTCCGGAGCGCGAGCTGATCGAGGAGTATCTGGCGCTGATCGAGCCGGAGGTCGAGGAGCTGGAGAGCCGGGATGCGATCGAGTCCATCCGTACGATTCTGGAAACGGGCACGGGCGCGGACCGGCAGCTGCGGAAGTTCGAAGAGACCGGCGATCTGAAGGCGGTAGTGGATTACATGGCCGAAGAGACGAAGGCTGGGCTGTTCGAGACGGTGCCGGCGGCGTCGAAAAGCGTGGCGTGAGTCCGTCGTTTCTGCACATTTTTGCTTCGAGAACATTTCATTTAGCCTGAAAGGGTGAGTACGTCTCCTCCTGTCCTTTTCTCTTCTGATTCTTCTGCGCGGTCGATGCTGCTGGGGCTGCCGTTTCCGGCTGAGTTTGGGCCGGGAGCGCGGGCGGCGATCCGCACTTGTCTGCGGGTTGAGGGTGCGGAGAAAGTGACGCTGATTTGCGATCGTGAGACGGCGCCGATTGCGGCGTCGCTGGCGCAGGAGCTCGCCGGCAATGGATGCCGGTGGAATGCGTTCGTGCTCGAAGACCTGGCGGCGCGGCCGCTGACCGACATGCCGGCCGAGATTCTGGCCGATATGGAGACGTCGGACGTGAGCCTGTTTGCGGCGCAGGTGCAGCGCAACGAGCTGCGTTCGCGGATGCAGATGACGGAGGTGGTGAATCGGCGGCGTATGCGGCATGCGCACATGGTGAACATCACGCCGCAGATTATGTGCGAGGGAATGCGGGCCGATTATGACCGGGTCGATCGGCTCTCGCAGAAGGTGATCGAGAAGGCGCAGCAGGCGCGGTTTATTCGGGCGACCACGGCGGCGGGAACGGATATTCGGGCGGAGATGAATCCCGAATACAAGTGGCTGAAGACGTCTGGGATTATTTCGCGGGACAAGTGGGGCAATTTGCCGGGCGGGGAAATTTTCACGACACCGGGCGAAGTGAACGGCGTTTTTGTGGTCGATGGGGTGGTCGGCGATTATTTGTGCGCTCAGTATGGGTTGCTGGAATCGGCTCCTTTGACGATTGAGGTACGGGGGAATCGGATTGTGGTTTGCAGTTCGGAGAACAAAGAACTGCAGAGGGATTTTGAGACCTACACGCACACTGACGAGAATTCGGATCGAGTGGGCGAGTTTGCGATCGGGACGAACATCGGCGTGGAACGGGTGATCGGCAACATCCTGCAGGACGAGAAGTTTCCGGGGATTCACATAGCGTTTGGAAATCCGTATGGCGAGCACACCGGTGCGCCTTGGCGCTCGTCGACGCATATTGACGTGGTCGGATTGCGATTCAACATCTGGATCGAAGACGAACCGATTATGCGAGAAGGTAAATTTCTGCTGGAGCCGTGACGGTTTGTGAAGCTTTGGCATTTCTGCGTGCATCGAAGGAACCATGGCGACGACAACATCTCCTGTTAAGTTTGCAACCCGTGTTCTGGGCAATTCCGACCTGCATCTGACGCCGATCGGCTACGGTGCGTGGGCCATTGGCGGCGGCAGCTGGGAGTTTGCCTGGGGCGCGCAGGACGACAACGAATCGATTGCGGCGATCGAGCGGGCGCTCGACAGCGGCATCAACTGGATCGACACGGCAGCGATTTACGGGCTCGGCCACTCGGAAGAGGTGGTGGGCAAAGCGCTGAAGGGCCGGGCGCAGAAGCCGCTGGTGTTCACCAAGTGCTCGATGCGGTGGGACGCGAATCGGCAGATTTATCACAGCCTTAGCGCCAGGTCGTTGCAGGAGGAAGTAGAAGCTTCGCTGCGGCGGCTGGGCGTGGATGCGATTGACCTGTACCAGATCCATTGGCCGAATCCCGAGAACGAGATTGAGGAAGGCTGGGAGACGCTGGCGAAATTCAAAGAACAGGGCAAGGTGCGGTTTATCGGCGTATCGAACTTCAACGTGGCGCAGATGAAGCGGGCGCTGAAGATTGCGCCGATCACTTCGTTGCAGCCGCCATATTCGCTGCTGCGGCGGGCCATCGAGGAGGAGATTTTTCCTTTCTGCCGGGAAAACAACATTGGCGTGATCAACTACTCGCCGATGGTTTCCGGGTTGCTGACCGGGAAGATGACGGCGGAGCGGGCGCGGAATCTGCCGGAAGACGACTGGCGGAAACGGAGCCCGAATTTCAATCCGCCGAAGCTGGAGCGAAACCTGGCGTTGGTCGAGGTGTTGCGGGAGATCGGCAAACAACACGGTGTTGAGCCGGGTGTGGTGGCGATTGCGTGGACGCTGCGGAATCCGGCGATCACGGCGGCGATTGTCGGCGCTCGCAGGCCGGACCAGGTGGACGGCGTGATGCCGGCGGCGACGTTCCGGCTGAGCGATGCCGAGGCGCAGCGGATTGAGCAGTGGCTGGCCGAGCATCCGTAGCGCACGGTACTTTTGTTTTGAGTTATCCCCCCCTCCCCCCCACCCCCTGTAGGGGGTAAGCGTGCGTACGCATTTGATTCCATTGGTGCGAGATTTTGGGAACGGCGCGCATCTATTTCATTCCGCAATAGGTGACAACTTCTATTTTGTTTTGTTATTGATACACAGCGGCCCGCGGCGGCCGCGATGTATGTATTTGCATTCAAAGTACAAGTTGTCGATGCATTTGATTGCAAAGTACTTGAGCAGACAGTGATCAGTGAACAGTGAAGATTGATCGGGGCTCGGAGCCGGGAGCTGCGCGCTTGAACCGCAAACAGAGAAGCCTCGCCGGAGCGAGGCTTTTTCTTTTCTAACTCTATAAGTTCAGAATATCATACCGGAGACTTAAAACCGCCAAAACTCTTTGAGGACATTGTGGTGTAAGTTGTTGTAAGTCAGCGGTCATTACTTTGGTTTTTGAGCTCGCCTCTTGACAAGTTTTCCACATTTGGCGGTTTTGAGGATTTGGGGTGCGGCCCGACCACTCGCTGGGGCAACCGGAACTGAATCGAGCTGACTCCCAATCGGCCCGAAGTCATCAGATAAGATACGTGCCATAGATGACTCTGGACCAATTCACCTCCGACAGAGGCGAACGGCAGTCGGAAGACGAGGAGAGAACTGATACTCATGCCAGCAACAAGACTCGATCAACTCACGGCAAAACCTGGCTTCATTGGCCTAGGGCTCATGGGAAGCCGGCTCGCGCGGCGCCTGCATACAGCCGGGTGGAATATTCGCGCATGGAATCGCAGCCCACAGGCGGCAACTGAGATCGGGAAGGAAGGGATCGCCATTGCGCCCTCCCTTGGGGAGCTGGCAGCGGATTCGAATGTGATTCTTTCTTCCCTGGCCAATGATGCAGCCGTTCAATCTGTTTACCGGGACAAGGGAGGCGTCTTTTCCGCGGCAAAGCCGGGAACCGTGATCCTCGAAATGAGCACGATCTCGCCCGACCTGTCGCGCAACCTGCATCAGGAGGCCCGCAGAAGGGGCATAAAACTCCTCGATGTGGCCATTTCCGGATCAACGCCGGCGGTGGATGCCGGAACGATCACACTGCTTGCCGGCGGTGACAAAGAGACGTTTGACGAGTGCGTCCCAGTTTTCGAATCGATCGCCAGGCAGTGGTTCCTGATTGGTCCAGGATCTTCCGGCGTCCAGATGAAACTGGTCGTCAATCTTCTGCTCGGGCTGGACATGGAGGCGATCGCAGAAGCAGTTTCGCTCGGAGAGCACCTTCAGCTCGATCGGAACGTGTTGCTCGATGTCCTTTCGAAGACCGCGGTCGTCGCTCCGGCGATGGGGGGGAAGTTCCGGAAGATCAGGGAGGGGGACTATTCTCCGGAGTTTCCGCTGCGGCTGATGAGCAAAGACATGGATCTGGTGATGGATGCCGCGAGGGCGTCTGGCGCCGATTTGCCTGCAGCTTCTGTCGCGCAATCCGTACTTGCAGCCAATGTCAGCACCAGTGGCAACCTGGACCTGGCCGCCATCACCCCGTATGTCACGGGTCGAGGGAGGAAGGCTATGGGTACCGACCACGGGGCTCGATAGAGGCGGAGTCGGACCGGGCCCACCGACGCGCGTGGGGCGGTCTCTCGGTTCAAGTCGTCGCTAGGCACCGCGCTGATCGAGGAACAGGAAAACTCGCTCGGCGAGGGTTTTTTCGTCTTCCGAGTACTCCGCGCTGTGGACCGACCGAGCCGTGTTCTCGGTAGGGCCGACGATCATGAACTGTTTGGCGGAGATGGGGGTCCGGGTGCCGTCCGGCTCACGCCGACGTACAACGATGGTGATCGAGGTCATGGAACCAGCTCCAAAGCAGAAGTTGAAACAATGCCAATCAATTCCAAAAGGGCCCGTGTTGCTCTTTGCTGTCGCATCTCGTACGCGATGAAAATGCCGAGACACGCGCTGAGAGATGATCCTGACACTTTCGCGAAGCGAGCGCAAGGAACCATTACCATTTACTGCGAGTGTGGGTACTGGGGTAGCGGTGACTTGGAGGTTAACGCTGAAGGGCGGTTTGCGGGGTTTCGTGTTGTGAGGATGAGAGATCAGGGCTGAGGAGAGTCGGAAGCGTGGAAGGAGACGACCCGCCAGCGCTGTCCCTGACGAACGTAGACCTTGGTGAACTGCCAGTCGTCAGAGACCTCTTTGCCGTTCATGGAGCGGGTGCGCTGGAGCCGTCCGGTGACGACGGCGGCGTCGCCGTAGACGCGGATGCGCAGGTCAGAGGTTGTGTACCGCAGAAACTTCATGCGGCCGGAGCGTGCGAAGGCGAGCGCCTCGGGTTTGGTCATGACAGTCATATGGGGGACGGCGACTTCGAGGTCGTCGGCCCAGAGGCGATCGAGGGCGTCGGCGTCGCCTGCGATGTGGGCCTGGTTCCAGACTTGTTCGAGTTGCTCGAACTGGCGGGTGTCTGTGCTGGTCGGGGTTTGCGCGAGGCAGCGGGCGGGAGCCGCAAGGGCAGCGACGAGGAGTACAGAGGCGGAGAGAGAGGGAAGTCGCATGATGGATCCCAGGAGTGTCTGGCAGGAGGGTAGCAGAGAGCAGCGTTCAGCATTCGGGCCCGTCGCGGGGAATTTTACAACGGGGTGAAACGGTGGGAGTGGCGGATTCACGATTGGCAGGTGAGGTGGGCGAATTCACCGGCGAAAGGGGACGTGAGGGACGAGCGTGGTGGCGGCGCAGCGGGTCCAGGTCGGAATCTGCTGCAGGTGCTGTGCATCGCGAAGGGGATTTGCCGCGGTGAGAGAAGTTCCGCGGACAGTACTCGGGAAGGGTTCCGACAGGTGGCGTTGGGGCGTTACCAAGAAGTGGGCGCGCGGAACGAATGGGGAAGTGACTGATTTGATTGCGTCCCGAAGAATAGAACCAACTTATGGCACATCCGGGACTGTATCGTTATCCATTCGACAAGGAGGGAGAACCAACCCTCACCTTTGTGGAGGCGATTGCGGCAGCTCGCAACCTCGAAGCGCAATTAAGCACGCTGATGAAGCGGTGGACGTGGCCGGAGCTGGCGCTGACGATCATCGAGCGGCGACCGGGCTACGTGCGGTATCAGGTGCGGCGCCACGGAGAGATGGTGGGGTTTGCGACGGTGATGCCGTTCTCAGTGGATCCGCCGAAGCACGAGCCTGAACCGTCGAGCGAAGGCCGGAGCGGGGAAGAGAAGACGCACAGCGGGAGCGACTGAATTCCGTAAACGTGTGCGACCCTCGGGGACCGCCAAAACGCGTAAAAAGTCTTGTGCGAATGAAACAGCAATGACCCACAGGAGCCCGCGTCAGTCGATCGGTGACGCAAACTCCAGCACCTTTACTGCAAAGGTCTCGGGAGAGGTAACCATAGCGGAATGCCCCTGGCCTACCAGTTCCACTAAGGCAGCGGCTGGAAGTCCGTCGCGGACAGCTTGGGTACTGGTGCGAATCCACGCCGGACTTTCGGTCCCCTCCAGCAGGAGAGTCGGTGTCTGTAGGTCTCGCAGATTCTCGGGAAATGGCTGATCCCAGATTTTCCAGTCGTTTGGAATGCCACGCGCCGATTCCCGCAGATGCTCCCATCCGGGCTGGGACCGCATGCGGTCGATTTCAGCATCGGAGAGCCCCACCGTTTCACGCATGGCGATGCGGAGCGCATCGTCTGGTTTGCCCTCCGCGAGCAGGCGCTGCATCTCGCGCAGGATGTCTGGGGCGGGGCGGCTCCTTGCGTTATCGACGATGAAGGGTGGCTCGTAAAGGATCAGCTTGAGGAAATGTGTGCCGCGAAGAGCAGCAAGGAGAGACAGGATCGCTCCCGCAGAGTGTCCCAGAAGACAGACCGGTTCCGCAATGATCTGCAAAAGGGCATCAATGTCCTCTACCTCACGGTCAATTGAATAAGGGAGTGTGTCTCCACTTTTGCCATGGCCGCGGCGGTCGAAGCTCCACACGGTAAAGTGGCGGGCGAGCAGCGGGGTAACGAAGTACCAGGCGAGGTGATCGCAGAGTCCGCCGTGAACCAACAGCAGTGGGGGACCGGAACCCTCGCGCCAGAACGCGATCTGGGTGCCATCGGAGGAAGAAGCAGGGGACTTGGCATTCACCAGGGCAAGCCGTCCATGACGGAAATTGACGCTGAACCGGTGTCGGGGGCGGTGGAATCCCATGTCCCCAAAGGCAGGGACATGGGGCACGCAATGCGATTAGGGTTGGGCGGCAATCTCCACGGGACGCGTGTCAGCTTCGGCAGCGTTTTTGTGGAGCTGGTGGTGGAGGCAATAGAGGGCGAGCTCGAGGCGATCGGAAACGCCGAGCTTGTCGTAAATCTTGCGCAGATAATTTTTGACGACCTGCTCGGTAGTGCCGAGCTGGTAGGCGATTTCCTTGTTGCGCTTGCCCTGGGTGATGCCGGCGATGATGAGCATCTCTTTCTGGTTGAGGCGGGGCTGATTGCGCGAGTTGGAGAGATTGCCGGCCTGGGAGCGATAGGCTTCAATGACCCAGGTGACGGACTGATTGTCAATCCAGGTTTCGCCGACAGCGATTTTGCGCACGCACTTGACGAGGAGATCGGGCGAGATGGAACGGGGGATGATACCGCGGACGCCGCGCCGATAGAGGTCGACGGTGTGCGACTCGTCCGTGGAGGCGGCCTGGACGATGATCTTGAGATCGGGGGCGAGGCGGACGATGGCGGGAACCGCGTTGGCGGTGCCGGTGATCATGGCGCCTTCGAGAAGGAGAACGTCGGCGGGAACGCGCTGGACGGTGTCCTGGAGACTCTGGAGGTTATCGGCCTCAGCGACGACGGCGACGCCGGAGTCGGGTCCGAAGACCTTGCGCATACCGACGCGATAGATCGCCTGCGAGTCAGCGAGAATGACACGAACCTCCGCCGCGGGCTGTGCCGCCGCCGGAGGAGTTACACCACTGCCGTTACCGTTACTGCCGTTGCTAAGCGTCATAAGGGAAGTCCGACTACTGGAACCTGTACTCGTCGATTACCGCAGCGGCGAAGGGCTGACCATTGTTCCAATAAGAACGGACAATTCTTCCAGAGCAGTGCACCGCCGCAGTCACAGAGAAATCCAGCGTGCCGGCTGGAATCTCCACAAGAAATTCAATCTGCGTCCCTTCCCGAAGAGGCTCCGGCAGGCGGAGAAGAATGCCGCTGGCGGAAAAATCTTCGGTGAGCGCTTCGTTATCCTGACCTTCGGCGAGTACGGTTACCCGCAACTGCAGCGGATAGCGGACAGCGCCTCGATGGGAGCGTCCGTCGCGGGTTCCGGGAGTAGAGCATAGGGCAAATTCCATGGTGGCTCAACTTCTAAATATCCCTACAGTACCCGTAAACGGCTGTGCTCGCCAATTACCAAAGTTTACATCTTCGTTCCCATTTGTAAACGACTAAAAGGTGGGTAGCAATGACCAAAATGGGGCAGGATAGGGGTTCATCTGTGGGAATCGGGGAAATCTGTGGATTTTCGAGGGTAAATTACTTTGGAGTAACCGTTTAGGAGGGGGAGTAGGCGGCGGAGGCACCTACCCAGGACTGACCTTTGTTATGGTCGACGCCCATCATCTGGCCGCGGCCGAGGCGGACGAGGGAGAGGAGAGGGGTGAGTTGACCGCCGTCTGGCCATACATAAAGGATACGAATCTCCGCCTGGGTGGGACCGAATGGGGTCTGGATAATGGGTACGAAGGTGACCCGTTCCTGGAGCAAATAGTGCGGGCGCTGGGCGGGGGGGATGGCGGCGAGCTGGTCGTCGGTGGGGGCAAAGAGGATGCCCTGGCCGGCGAAAGAGTAGAGAGGCTTGAGGATCAGATGGTCGCGGCTGGTGGGGAGACGGGCGGAGTTTTTGGAGTTCGGGGAGGCCGGATTGCGGAACCAGTCGTCGAGGAAGACGGCGGGCGGGACGGCGGGGTGGTCGAGGAAGGGGATGGAGAACTTGCTGACGTGGAAATACCAGTTGGGATGGCCGGCCCATTCGACGTCGAAGGACTGGCGGTAGTCGAAGGGGAGGGGGATTTGTTTGCGGACGAGCTCGTCGACGATGGCGCGGTTGTAAATGCGGCGAATGGGAATGAGGCGGCCGTTATTGCGGTAGGCGAGACGCGGTCGATGCGTGGGTGAATTTTGAGCGGGGTCGAGGACTTCGAGAGCGGCGATGTCGACGATGCGGATGCCGAGGCGGTCGGCGGTGATGTGGAAGTCGGGGAGGGTTTTCTGGTGGGCGGGATCGACGTCAATGAGGACGACGGTTTCGGGATCGTGGCCGGCGACGATGGTGCGGGTGAGGAGCTTCCAGAATTGGGCTTCGTCGAGGCCGCCGAGCAAATAGCGCAGAGAAGGATCGAGGGAGAAGGCGGAGCGGTAGGCTTCGCTGACGGCCCACTGAAATCCGAAGACGGAAGGGAAGGCCTGCATCTCGACGAGACGGGGGGCGAGGCGGCCGCTGGGTTCGCGGACGAGGCCGAAGTCGGCGGTGAGGAAATGCGGATGCGCGTTCTGATCGGCGGCGCGCCAGGCTTCGGGAATGGCGGTGAGGGAGCGGGCGAGGTAAGCGGGATCGTTGACGAGCTGGAGGGTGAGGTCGATGCCGATGCGGGACATTTCATCGAGCATGGAGGCGGGGAAGAAGCAGGGCGTCTCGGCGACGGGGAAGGCGACGTGGGTGCGGGCGATGGCGTCGAGCGAGTGCAGCATGGCGCGGAAGGTTTCGGGGCGGAAGCGGGTGTTGAAGTCGTGGCGGAGGTCGGGAATCACGAGAACAGGGTACAGGGTGCAGGGGGCAGTGGTCAGTGAACAGTGGTCAGTGATCAGTGTCAGAAGAGGCTGCCGCGTTCAGGGGAAGCGGCGGAGGGGCTACCGGACGGCACTTGGCTGGGGATTGGGAACGGGTGGGCACTGGCTGGGCGGGTGAGAGATTCAGATCGCGTGTATCCAATAATTGAAACGGCCGTCGCGACCTATGTCTCTGCGACCTCGGTTCGATCAAGAAGCAGATCAGTGTCATTAAGTGGCGCGTGGCGGAGCGTCCAGCGACAGACGATCCCAGGGGCCGTCCCACTCACAGGGTCTGCCCTTGGTCCGGAACGATGTAAGGTCGTCCGCCACTGAGAGGCTGACGTAGGTGTTGATTCCGACGTTGGTGTCCACCCCAACTGGCCCGGAGCTGTGCCGGCACAGATTTGCGGTATCGGGAACCAGGTGGACCGGAATTCGATTGCCGCCATCTTCGACGTAGTCGTGACGGGTACCCGACGCGTCGTAGACGAAATGCGTTCTGCGCCACTCCTGCACCATCTCGACGGTGATGTGGCCGTAATTCCTCCGGATGAGCCACATGAGAGTCCAAAAGCGCGTGCCGGTACCATTGAGCCCGAAATGGGTTGGGTTTTGTGCGCCGTTTCCATGCTGGCTCATCGGATGGCCAGGGTCGTGAAGGTTGTTTTCGTTGTAGCTGTCCTTCGCTTCGACATTGTTCGTGGAGACCACGTAGTGACTGCCGGTCTCCCCCATTGCGCCCGGGAGGCGAATCGCGTAACGCGCTACGCCCTTCTCATCGGCTGGAATGCTCTCCAGGACAAATGCCTCGCGACGGTCGGAAACGACCCAGTTCACGCCGCGTGTGCATTTCCCGATCACGATCCTGTGTTCCGATTTGGCCCGGTATTCCGCGCGGCCAACCGTGAGAAGCTCGACAGCCTGCCGGGCGGATTGGGCGAAGGCTGCAGCGTAGAAGTTTCCCAACTGCCAGTCCAGACCCGGCCTGCGATAGCCCGTGAAGGGAGCATCCAGTGTCGGCCCGAGGATGCCCAGACTCCCGCCTGCATATCCGCTCACGGTCACACCGCGATCATTCTGCGCATGCTCGCTCCCGATCTCGCCCGCGGAGTCGGTGACTGTATAGCGAACCGCCCGGCGATCTGCCGGGTTGACAATGAAAGTGACAAGATATTCCTGCGGGAAAAAATGCTGGTCCTCTGAGCTGACATGAATTGCCTTGCCGTCGCGGGTGGCCGGACCGAGGATGACGGCGCCACTGCAGCAGTGGATGTCATCGTCGGCCGATGCCAGCTCCGCCGTCGAAGAGACCGGCGGTTTGCCCTTCAGGCCGTAATAACTATTGATCATCAGGATTTTGTGGAAGTGGCTCAACTCTCGGGGAAAGGCTGAAGCGGAGAGTTCGGTCGCTGCGCCGTCGGCGATCCCGTTCATCATTTCAAGCGCTTCAGGTACGAGGAGTTGATAGTACCGCTCCTGCTGAATTAAATAGGCAGCTATGCTTTCGCTGCTCCCCTGAATCGGCAGAAGCTCCCGGTACCATCCCTCGTACACGAGGCGGATAAGGTCGCCGGCCCGTTCGCCATATTGCCTGCCGATTTGAGACCAGGAACCGTGCAGTTCACCCAGGTAACGCGGATGCGGCTCATACGTGGGATAGCCCGGAGCGAGGAAATATTCGCCCAGTTTCCGGTTATGGCCGGTCCATTCGGAAGGAGTCGGGTATTTGGCGGCGGCGGTAGCAGGTGTTGCAGACCAGGCGAGAGTGTCGATGGGGTCGGTGGAAAGAGCCATGACGCCCGCCGATGCGGCGAGCTTGAGCCATGCTCTGCGGGTCAGTCCGGAAGAGGCATCGCTTCGATCGAAGCTGTCTTTGCCTTCCTTCGCTGGGTTACCGGATCTCGCCATGTCCGACCTCAGTGATGGGGAGCGTGTTCGTGCTTCACCCCATTGCTAGCCAGTCTTCGGATTATAGCGCCGAGGCACTCATCGATCCGGGCGGCCGGTTTTATTCGTAGCGCAGGGCGGTGAGGGGATCGATGTTCATGGCGCGGCGGGCGGGGAGCCAGGCGGCGAGGGCGCTGACGCAGAGCACAACAGCGAAGATGAGGGCGTAGTTGGCGGGGCTGCCGGGCTCTACTCCGAAGAGGAGGCGCGCGAGGAGCGGCGTGACCGCCAGCGAGAGCAGGAATCCTGCGAGGAGGCCGGGCAGGACCCAGGCGAGGCCATCTTTGAGAATCATTTTCATGATGTGGGAGCGTTGCGCGCCCAGGCCCAGGCGGATGCCGATTTCCATGGTCCGCTGGGCGACTGAGTACGAGAGCACTCCATAGATGCCGATGCAGGCGAGCAGGAGCGCGAGCGCGGAGAGCAACGTGGCGAGGAGCGAGGCGAAGCGGCTGTCAGCGTGGGCGCGATCGACGAGGGTGGAGAGGGGCTCGAGGCGGGTGATGGGCATGTCGCGACTGACGGCGGCGACCTGTTGGCGGATGGCGGCGGCGAGGTTCGAGTCTGGCGCCGCGGTACGGAGGACGAAGGACATGGAGGGGCGCGGCGCGAGCGGATAGGGGACGTAAATCTGCGGGCGCACGATGGCGGTAAGCGAGTGGTACTGGACGTGGCGGACGACGCCGATGACGACGGCCCAGTCGCGCTGAAACTGGTAGAAGCCTTTGGGGGAGTCGGAGAGGTTGAGCTTTTGGCCGATGGGGTCGGCGTTGGGCCAGAGCTGGCGGGCGAGGACGTCATCGACGATAGCAACGTGCTGATGGTCGGCGTCGTCGGCTTCGGTGAAGTCGCGGCCCTCGACGAGGGTTGCGCCGATGGTCGAGAAGAAGCCGGGCAGGATGCTGCGATGGTCGGCCATGACGGTGTTCTGCAACTCGGGCGGCGCGCCTTCTTTCCAGTAGTAGTCGTACCAGTTGCCGGCGTCGTCGAGGGGGAGATGGGAGATGGCGGCGACGGACTGGACGCCGGGAAGCGCGGCGAGGTTGTGCTGAAGCTGACGGAGCGGGGCGTATCCCGGGACAGAGATGCGGAAGGTGACGGCGTTCTTGGCGTGGAAGCCGGGATCGAGGCGGAGGATGTTGACGAAGGTGCGGGTGAGCAGGCCGGTGGCGAGGAGGAGGACGAAGGCGAGAGCGACTTCGGCGGAGACGAGGGGCTGGAGAGGCGACGGCGGCGGAAGCCGGACTGGCGGCCTGCGTCGTTGAGGTTGCGGGTGAGGTCGAGGCGGCGGAGCGCGATGACCGGGGCGAGCGAGAAGAGCATGCTGGTGGCGAGGGCGATGGCGGCGGTGAAGGAGAGGACGCGCGCGTCGAGGGTGACGTCGGGGAGATTGACGAAGGAGGGTGGACGGGCGGCGAGGATGGCGTGGATGGCGGCCCATCCAATGGCCACTGCGGCGATGGCGCCGAGGGTGGCGAGGACGAGGCTTTCGGTAAGGAGCTGGCGGACCAGGCGCGAGCGCGATGCGCCGAGGGCGGCGCGGATGGTGGTTTCGCGGAGACGCTGGCGAGCGCGGGCCATGAGCAGATTGGCGATGTTGGCGCAACCGATGAGGAGGACGAGGGCGACTCCGCCGAAGAGGAGCAGGAGGGTGCGGCGCACTTCGCGGACGTCGTCGGCCTGAAGGGGAAAGAGGTAGAGGCGGAAGTTGGCCATGGCGGCGCGGCCGTCGAGGGCGTTGATCTGGCGGGCAATGTTGTCGGCTTCATCCTGGGCGAGGGCGGGTGTGCTGCCGTTGCGGAGGCGTCCGATGACATGCAGGAAGGCGGGGCCTTGCGGATCCCAGGCGCCGACGGGGATGGATTCATAGACGTCGGGATTGGGCGGGACGCTGGCGTCGTCAGGAAAGAGGAGGCGGAAGTTTGCGGGGAGGACGCCGACGACGGTGGCTTTGTTCCGGCGAAAGCGGACGAGCTTGCCGATGATGGCGGGGTCGGAGCCGAAGCGGCGGACCCAGACCGCGTGGGAGAGGATGATGACGTTGGGGGCGTCGGGGAGATCGTCTTCGGGGCCGAAGAAGCGGCCGAGGGCGGGACGGGTCGAGACGAGGGGCAGGAAGTTGGAGGTGGTGTCGGCGACTTTGATCTGCTCGGCATCGCCTTCGCCGGGGAGGGGACCGTTGGTGACCCAGATGCCGGCGACCTGATCGAATTGTTTTGTGCGCTGGCGGAAGTGGTAGAGCTCGAAACTGGAGAAGGGGGCACGGTTGGAGTAGCCGAGGCCGGAGTAGAGGATGGTGAGGCGATCGGCGCTGGGGTAGGGCATCGGGCGGAGGAGAACGGAGTTGACGAAGCTGAAGATGGCGGTGTTGGCGCCGATGCCGATGGCCAACGTGAGGATGGCGAGAGCGGCAAAGGCGGGGCTGCGACGCAGCTGGCGGAGGGCGTAGCGGAGATCCTGGGAGAAGGCTTCGAGTGCGGCCCCGGCGCGATGGTCGCGGACGGATTGCTTGACCTGCTCGATGCCGCCGCAGTCACGCAGGGCGGTGCGGCGGGCTTCTTCGGGGGACATGCCGGCGGCGATGCGTTCGTCGGTGAGGAGGCCGGCGTAGGCGCGGACTTCGGCATCGAGGCGATGCTCGACCTGCTGCTTGTGGAGCAGGTTGCGGACGGCGGAGCGCAGCCAGGATCGGAGTGTCATCGCACTTCTCCTTAGGTGGCTTTGAGGGCGTTGGCCATGGCGAGGGCTACTTTGGTCCACTGCTGGGTTTCGGTGCCGAGCTGGTGGCGGCCTGCTTTAGTGAGGCGGTAGAAGCGGGCGCGGCGGTTGTTTTCGGATTCGCCCCAGTCGGAGGCGAGCCAGCCGGCTTCTTCCATGCGATGGAGGGCGGGGAAGAGCGAGCCGGGCTTGACGTTAAATGTGCCGTGAGTGATCTGCTCGATGCGGCGGGAGATGCCGAGGCCGTGGAACTCGCCGGCGCCGAGGGCCTTGAGGATGAGGAGGTCGAGGGTTCCCTGGAGGAGGTTGGTCTGGCTGGGCATGGGGCTCCTATCGTTTGTCGATATGAGTGTGATACGGGACGTATCGAATGTCAATAGGAGGGAATGGCGGAGAGCGAGGCAGAAGTGCAGCTGGGATACGGCGCCGAAGCTTGCAGGATAGAACACGGTGGGGAGTTGGGGGCTGTGGCTTTTCCCAAAATGGGTTCAGGGGGTACTTTGGGGTGGGAGAAGTGAGTCGAATCGATTGACGAGTGGATGCCAAAAGTGTCCGCTACTTGCTGTGGGGTGAACCTGGCCGGGTCGCATTTGTTTTTGGGATTGGTCTGGGTTGCGTGCCGTTTTGTTTTTGCACACTGTTCGGTCGCAGGATTCTGATCGTGGCTGCCGACGTGCGCAACCAGTGATACTGCATTATTCTCAGGGGCAAGCCTTTGTGCACAGTTTGGGCGGAGGATGATATGCGCGCACGGTGGATGTGCGGGAAATGCCTGGCGGGGATGCTTGTGGTGGCGGCCGGAGCTGTAGGCACGGCGGTCGGGCAGGTGCAAGCCAGGCCGGGGCCGACGCGTGGGGTTTCGGTGGAAGAGGATTCCGCAGCAAACACGCCCACGGGCCGGCGGATCATTGTGGCGATCGGCATCGATCAATACAAGAATTGGCCGAAGCTGGGGACGGCGGTGTCGGATGCCACGGCATTCTCCCAACTGCTAGTGGACAAGTTTGGTTTCCAGGAGATCGAGAAACCGCTGATCGACGGCGCGGCCACGAGATCGAACATCATGTCGCTGGTCGACGACCGGCTGCGCAAGCCGAACCTGAAGGAAGATGACGATGTGATTTTCTTTTTCGCGGGGCATGGCACGACGCGAACCGATGAGGTGGGCGGGGAGAAGATCGAGTCGGGGTACCTGGTTCCGGTGGAGGCGTCGGCTCCCGGCACGGCGGAACAGTGGAGCGATTACATACCGATGGATCAGCTGCTGGAGGCGATCGCCAGGCTTCCGGCGAAGCACATTCTGGTAATTCTCGATGCGTGTCACAGCGGGTTTGCGCTGGGGAAGGCGATGCAGCTGACGCGCGATGCTCCGCGCTACGAGCAGACGTTGGCGGCGCATGTGGCAAGGAAAGTGATCACATCGGCCCAGGAAGGGGAACTGGCGCGGGATTCAGGTCCGGTGCCGGATCACTCATTGTTTATGGGGACGCTGTTGCAGGGGCTGGAATGGGGGAAGGTGGATCTGGACGGTAACGGCGTAGTGACGTCTTCCGAGCTGGGGCTTTATTTGCAGCAGGCTGTGGGGTCTTCGCCGGGACCGAAGCAGACACCGGATTTCGGGTCGTTCTACTTCGACGATCGCGGAGAGCTGGTGCTGCCGCTGAACGATCACACGTATTCAGGGATCACGACGCAGGCTTACGGCGCACTACGGTGGGCGGAGTACAGGCGCTTTCGGCAACTAGTAGGCGAAGCGGCGGCGATGCACCCGGACGCGCCGCAGACACTGTATCTGCAGTACCGGGCGGCGATGCTGGACAACGATATCGACCAGGCGGTGAGCGCGGTGGGGAAGCTGATCGAGATTAATCCTCCGGCAGGGCAGATTCCGTTGTCGGGCGACGATCTTTGGAATCTCAAGGAGCGGCTTCCGTACTGGAAGTCTGTCTTCGTTCTGCCTGGGAAAGACTTTCCCCTTACGATGCGGATGGAGTCGGGGCCGTCGTCCGACAAAGCGGCCGTGGTGGAGAAGGTGAAGCTGGGAGATGTGGATGCCTATCCGGTGAGGCCGCACAACCGGTTTCGCTGGCAGATTACGAACCATTCCTCGCAAACGATCTTTCTGTACGCGATGGCGATAGATCAGGACGGACGGATCTTTCCGTTTTCCCCTCTGGAACCGGGAGAGATTCTCACGAAAGGCATCGGTCCTGGCGAGACGCAGCCGAGCACGTGGTTCCTGCAGGATGGAGAGCTGGAGATGCAGGAGTTCCACTTCATCGCATCGCCAACGCTGAACTACCGGCTTTTGTCGCCGGTGAGCGTGGCCACGCGCGGACTGGAGTCGGCGAGCGGGGCGGATGTTGCCGGCGACACCCAGGACGTAGAGCGTTATACGACCATGGACCTGTCGAAGGGCCAGGCGAAGAATCCTTAGTGCGGAGGCGGACGCCTCATCTCCGGGAACCAGGAGGAGGGGCGGCGCGTACTCATTCTTTCGGGCTTCCCATAGAAGTTCTATTGGCAAAACTCGGTGTTCCGGAGGAGGCTTTTCCCAAAATGGGCCGGAAAAAGCTGAATACAGTACTACAGAGTGGAACGGGGGAGTGGAATCCTTGACGAGCGACGGCCAGAAGCGTTCGCTACTTGCTGTGGGATGAACCTGGCCGCGGCCTCAACGGGGCGAGGTTTTCGCTCCGGGGGGCTTCCCATAGAAGTTCTATTGGTGTATGGTGGTTTCCCATAGATGTTCTTGGGGACGTTGGGAAGACGTTCTATGGGAGGAATGCTTGAGCCGTTCAGAGAAAGAACAGGAGTTGCTGCTGGGGACGCTGGACATGCTGATCCTGCGGACGCTGGTGATGGGGCCGGCACATGGGCACACCATCGCGCACGTGATCGAGCACACGTCAGAGGATGTGCTGCAGATCGAACAGGGGTCGCTGTATCCGGCGCTGCATCGACTGGAGGATCGCGGGTGGGTTTCGTCGTACTGGGGCGCGAGCGAGAACAACCGGAGGGCGCGGTTCTACAGGCTCACGGCGGCGGGACGGAAGCAGCTGAAGGTGGAGACGCATCGGTGGAGCGAAATGGTGGGCGCGATTGGGCGGGTGCTGGGACAGGCGAAGCGGGCTTAGCGGGAGGCGTTTAGCGAAAAGCTGTTAGCGAAAGGCTGTTAGCAAGAAGCGTTTAGCGAGAGACGTTTAGCGAAAGACAGCAAAGAGCGAGGGAACCACCAGCGAAAAGCGAGCGTACTGCGAGCGAGAAGCGAGTGAAGTGCGAACGTAGGGCGAGCGAAATGCCATTAAGAGGCGAGTGAACAGGGGAAGGGCATGAGTTTGCGGCGTTATCTGCGGCGACGGATATGGGACGAGGAGCGGGCGCGGGAACTGGAAGCGCACCTCGCCCAGGAAACCGACGATAACGTGGCACGGGGCATGACGCGGGAAGAGGCGCGGCGGCGGGCCTATATGAAGCTGGGGAATCCGACGGTGATACGCGAGGAGATCTGGAAGATGAACAGTTTTGTGTCGGTGGAAGATCTGGGGCGGGATATTCGCTATGCGTTCCGGCAGCTCAAACACAGTCCTGGGTTTGCGGCGATCGCGATGGTGACGCTGGCGCTGGGAATTGGGGTGAACACGGCGATATTCAGCGTGGCGAATGGGCTGCTGTTCAGCTCGTTTCACATCCGCAACCAGAGCAATGTGGTGGAGCTGGGATTCCGGCAAAAAGGGGCGGACTGGCAGCCGAACCTGTCGCTGCCGGAGTACCAGGAGATTGGTCGCGAGGGGAAAGCCGGTTTTTCGGAGACGGTCGGATATGAGTGGGGCCTCGATGGACTGAGCATGGAGGGGAGCAAGCCGGATCGGGTGTTCACGTCGTATGTAACGGGGAATTATTTTGAGATGCTGGGCGTGGAGCCGCTGATGGGGCGGTTTTTTCACGCGGGCGAGGGCGAGACGCCGGGCGCCGATCCGGTGATGGTGCTGAGCTACGCGTACTGGACGCAGCATTTCGGCGCGGACCGGAACATCGTGGGGCGGCAGGTGCTGGTCGACAATCATCCGATCACGGTAGTGGGAGTGGGGCCGCGCGATTTTCGCGGGATGAATCCGGCGCTGAGTCCGCAGGCCTATTTTCCGCTGGCGATGGTGGTACCGCTGGAAGCGCAGTCGGAAGCGGATTTTCACAAGCAGTCGAATCGCAGCTTGTGGGTCTACGGACGGCTGCAACCAGGGGTGACGCGGCAGCAGGCGGATGCGACGCTGGGGGTGATCGCGCATCGCTTCGTGCTTGCGGATCCAGGCACCGAGAAGGATGCGGAAGTGAAGACGTTTGCGCCAACGGCGGGGAGAAACGGGTTCGATCCTGAAGCTCATTTGGGGACGATCGCGATGCTCTTTCTGGCGCTGGCCGGACTGGTGCTGCTGCTGGCGAGCGTGAACGTGGCGAACCTGCTGCTGGTGCGGGCGACGGTGCGGGAGCGGGAGATGGTGATCCGGTCGGCGCTGGGGGCGCAGCGGTTCCGGCTGATCCGGCAGATGATGACGGAGAGCTTTGTGCTGGCGATGCTGGGGGGAGCGGCGGGGATCGGGTTGGGGACTTGGGGGAGTCATTTGCTGGGCACGGTGAGCCTGAATACGGATTTGCCGATCCGCTTCGATTTCCCGAATGACTGGCATGTGTTCGCGTTTTCGGCGGTCGTGGCGCTGGCAGCGGGAGCGCTGGTGGGGATCGTACCGGCGGTTCGGCTGGCGCGGGCAAATCTGAACCTGGTGTTGCGGGAAGGGGGGCGCGGCGTGGCGGGCGGAGGGCACAAGTTCCGCGACGCGCTGGTAATTGTGCAGGTGGGGAGCGCGCTGACGCTGCTGATTGTGGCGGGGCTGTTTATCCGGAGCCTGCAGCAGAGCGAGCATACGGATCTGGGGTTCAATGCGACGAACGTGCTGACCATGATGATGGATCCGGCAGAACTGGGGTACAGCGATCCCAAGTCGCGGGATTTCTTTCGCGATCTGATAGAGCGAGTGCGCGCGCTGCCGGGTGTGCAGTTAGCGACGACCGCGCAGTCGATGCCGATGGGGTTGCTGGGGAACGGCGGAGACACGGTAGTAGTGAACGGGTATCAGCCGCCGGTGGGGCAGACTTCGGCGTCGGTGAGTTACAACGTCGTGGGGACGGACTATTTTCAGACGCTGGAGATTCCGCTGCGCGAGGGGCGGGACTTTAACGCAGGCGATGACGAAAAACATCCATACGCTGCGATCGTGAGTGAGGCAATGGCGAAGAAATACTGGGCGCACGAGGACGCGATTGGGCGGAAATTCACGATGGGAAGCGATCCGTCACATCCGATCGAGGTTGTAGGAGTGGCGGCGGATGCGCGCTATTCGGGATTCAGGGGGCCGATAGCGCCGTACTTCTACGTGCCGTTCGAGCAGCACTATGTGCAGAACACTTTGCAGACGCTGGAAGTGAAGGCGGCTGGAAACCCGGCGGGGATGATCGCGGAGGTGGAGGGGGCGATCCGCGGGATGACGCCTGGGCTCCCGGTGTTTCAGGTCAAGATGCTGCATGAGGCGCTGTATTCGCTGAACGGGCTGCTGATCTACCAGATTGCGGCGGCGCTGGCGGGCGTGCTCGGGACGCTGGGCCTGGTTTTGGCGGTGGTGGGGGTATACGGGGTGCTTTCGTATGTGGTGAGCCAGCGGACGAGCGAGATTGGAGTCCGCATGGCGCTGGGCGCGGGACGCGGAGACATCCTGCGGATTGTTTACAAGCAGGGATTGTGGATTGTGGGGATCGGGCTGGCGGTGGGGCTGGGGGCGAGCTTTGGGGTGGCGCATTTGCTGCGCAGCATGATTGTGGTGAGCCCGGGCGATCCGATGACGTATCTGGGGGTTTCGGCGCTGCTGGCAGGGATTGCGATGCTGGCGTGCTACATTCCGGCGCGGCGGGCGATGCGGGTGGAACCGATGCAGGCTTTGCGGATGGAGTAAAACGCGTCAATGGTTATGGGTACGGAAGTTTTCTCAGAAAACGGTTGAATCTCACGAACCACAATGGCGGAGGGTACTACCCCCAGCATGAGGGCCGCTATTGTCGTTGCCGGTGGTCACTTTTTTTGGGCACGAACTGAGAGCGGGTGGGGAAAGAGGCGGCCTTGAGGACCGTCCGTTTTCCCAAAATGGCAACGCGAGAACGAAAGACACGGTACTTCGGGAAGGGAGCGCGGAGCGAAATGCCTTGAAAACCCGCTGCCGGAGGTATCCGCTTCTTGCTGTGGGGTGAACCTGGCCGGCCCCCAAAAAGGGGTTTTGGGGGGCGCGTTGGGGCAGCGATGGACTGCGCGATTGAGGCTGATGGAGATCAGCGCCAGTTGCCCATGAGGACGAAGGGCGCCCAGTAGAAGGGGTGGGCGTAGCCGGTGGGAGCGTTGGGGGTTTCGTTCTCGACGACGACGCCGCGGCCGGTTGCGGCGCCTTGCGGTTTCACCTGGCCGAGCAGCAGATCGAGCTGGGCTTTGCGCAGTGCTTCCACCTTGGTGACTTTACCGGCACCGTCGGCCCAGCGCTTGTAGAAGTCGCTCATGAGCTGGCCGGTGCTGGCGTCATTCACCGGCCACAGCGAGGAGATGACAGCCTTGGCGCCTTTGAGCTGGGCGGTGGTGCCGAGGCCGTCGACTTCGCGGCCATCGCTGGCGCTGCCGCTCATGCCGGTTTCGCAAGCCGAAAGGGTGAGCAGGTCGGTGTGGCGGAGGGAGAGATTCGGATTCTCGTGAAACTCGGCGACGGTTAAGTGGAATCCTGCGCCGGGAGCGTCTTTGCCGGCGAGGAGGAGATAACTCTGGCTGTCGTCGCCGGGGCTGAAGACGAAGTGGCTGGCGATGTGTACGACGTTGGGCCGGGAGTTGAGCTGGTCTTCCATGGCCTTTTCAGTGAACTGACCGTCGAGGAGGATGGTTCCGGGCAGGACGCCATTCGCGCCCTGGACCTGGGCGTCTTTGACGACGTCGTCGAGTTCGGTGGCGACGGCGGGCAGCGGGGGCAGATTCTGCTCGTACTTGCGGGCGATGCCCATGGCTACGACGCTGAGGTTGCTGACGTTGGGCTTGTCTTCGAGGTGGTCAATGCTGGCCGGGGTGATGGTGACGGTGTTGTATTTCTGCACTACATATTGTTTGCCGTCGTAGAGAGCGGCGATGGGGATGTAGCGGAGCACACCGTCGAGGGACCAGACGAGGGTCTCGGCTTTGGCATTATCGAGATCGGCCTGGAGGGGGCCGATGAGGATGTTGTAGAGGTCCTGGGCGAGGGGTTTGGGATCGCTGGCGGGGTTGTGGAGGACCTGCTGGAAATCGGCGACCTTTTTGTTGAGGTCGGCGGCGGCGATGGTGACGTCGTGGGCGACGGTGGTGTTGGGGGTAATGACAATCACGCTGAGGTGATTGGCGGTGACCATGGTGTAGAGGGCGACGGTGTGGGGCGACTCGGCGATTTGATCCTGCAGGGCGCTGACGTTGCCCTTGACGTTTTTCAGGCGATCATTGGCGGCATTGCTGTCTTTGCCGAAGAGGGCGTAGAGGCGGGCGTAGTAATCGTCGAGGGCTTTGTTGGCCAGTTTGATGCGATCGGAAAGGTCCTTGAGCTGCTGCTCCTGGGCGGGGGTGCGGGTGGGCAATCCCCTGAGTTCGTTCCACTGCTCGCCGGCGGCGACGAGTTGTGCGGTTGATTTGTCGTAATCCTGCTGGGCCCTGAGTTCGTCCGGAGTGAGAGAAAGCGGGCTGAGGGAATCGGTTGCCGCGCCGCGGACATAGTCGGAATACTCCTGTTGCTTGAGGAGATCGAGGACCTGCTGGGCTTCGGGGAGGCGTCCCTGAGCAATGAGCAGACTGGCGAGGTCGTGATAGAAGTCTTCCTTCGACGAAACAAAGGCGGTCTGCATTTGCTTGTCGACGCCGCGCATGTTGCTGCGGACCTGCTGGAGCAGGTTGATCGACTGCTTGCCGTAGTAGATGGCGAGGGCGGGCTGGGATTTGTGGAGCATCATCATGCCGTAGAGGATGGGCGACAGGATGAGAGGATCGTTGGCGGCCTCGGCCTGGGGGAGAGCCTGATTGAGATTGGCGAGGGCGTTGGGAGTGTCTCCCATGTCCGAGTAGACTTTGGCGAGGGCGGTGCGGGCGCGAGCCTCGTTGGCGGGGTCGTAGAGATGGCTGATGAGCTCGAGGCCCTGATTGAGGGAGTCGATGGCTTTTTGATTATCGCCCATCTTGTGGTAGACGAAGCCCATGACGATGCGGGCAAGGGCTTCGCTTTCGTGGTTGGGCATATCCTTTTGCACGGAAACGACATCGTTGAGGACGATGAGCGCCGTTTTGTAATCGCCGAGCGCCGCATAGGTTGCGCCAGCGTTGTCGAGAGCGATGAGGCCGTTGGCGGCGTCCTGCGCTTTGATGAGGTGAGGGAGAGCCTGACGATAGTACTGGATGGCGGTTTTCCAGTCTCCCAGGAACTGATGGATTAGTCCCATATTGCAGAGGGCGATGCCCTGACCATCTTCGTTACTGGAGGCGACCAGGATGGGCAGAGCCTGGTTGAAGAAGTCGAGGGATTTGGCCATCTCGCCGAGACCGGACCAGGCGAGACCGATGTTGTTGAGGGTGAGACCGGCGGCATCGTTCATGTTGAGGCGCCGATAGAGGGGAAGAGCCTGGTTGAAGCTGTCGAGGGCCTTCTGGTTTTGCTCGACGGCGAGCTGGACCAGGCCTTCCCGGTTGAGGGCGTTGGCCTGAACGAGCGGGAGGTTGAATTGGCGGGCGATGGCGAGAGCCTGGGAGTAATTGTCCCAGCATTTTTTGTCGCGAAGAGTGGCGTAGATGTCGCCGATACCGACGAGGGCGGTGGCCTCGTGCTCATGATCGCCGGCGGCGCGATATAAGTCGAGTGCGCGCTGGGCGTAGTCAAGCGACTGCTGCCAGTTTCCGAGGCTGGCGTAACCGGTGGAAATTTCGGCGAGGATGGCGGCCTCCCCGGTGCGGTCGCCGAGGGAGTGGCGAATGGCGATCGCCTGATTGGCATAGTCGAGAGCCTGCTGCTTCTGATTCTGGCTGGCGCTGAGGAGCGCGAGTCCGTTGAGCGCGTCCGCTTTGCCGGCGGGGAGATTTTGGGCGGTGGCGACCTGGATGGCGCGCTGGTAATCCTGGGCGGCGTCCTGTGGATGGTTTTGGACACGGGCGGCGTTGCCGAGTCCGTTGAGGGCGGCGATGCCTTGTGTCGCGTCCTGGGCGAGGCGGGCCGAGTTGACGGCGCGGGTGTAAGCGTCGGTGGCGTTCTGAGGATTGGCGCCGGCCAGCCAGAGGTCGCCCAGCTGATTCAGAATTTTTGCGGCAGCGTGCGCGTCGCGGGCGGCCATTGCCGATTGCAGGGACGCCTGGAGCTGGGTGACGCGGGCCTGATCATCAGGTGACAAGGGCGTGGGCGGCGGCTGAGGGGCCGGGGCCTGGGCGGACGGTTGCGGGGATGGGTTGGTCTGGGCGGCGAGAGGAAAGAGCAGGAGCAACGTTGCGGCGAGAGCCAGCGGGAAAGCGCGGGCGAAGGGTCGCGACAAGACAGAGGGCCCGAGCATCTGATGACCTCGCACTCAGAAACTTTGGGAGGGTAGCGGAGTGGTTTGAAGTTTACACGGGGCGGAAGGGGAAAAGACAGGAGGAATGATCAGGAGAGGGTGCGGAGGTTTTTGCGGAGGCGGTCGGGGTTGCTGTTGCCCAGCAGAGTTTCGACGTCCCGGCTGGTGCGCTCCCAGAGGGGAACGGCGCGGGCGAGGAGATTCCTGCCCTGGGCGGTGAGGTGGAGGAGGCGGCTGCGGCGGTGAGAAGGATCGGGGGTGATTTTGAGCAGACCGCGGCGCGCAAGGGGCTTGAGGGCGGCGGTAAGGGTGGTGCGATCCATGCCGAGGAGAGCGGCAACGGGCGCCATGCCGGGTGGATGGGGGCGATGGAGGGACATGAGCAGAGAGAATTGACCGTTGGTGAGTTGGAGGGGACGAAGTGCGTCGTCGAAGCGGCGAGCTAACACCCGGGCGGCGCGCTGCAGGTGGAGACAGAGGCAGGAGTCGCGAACCCGGAGGGTGGTTGCAAAGGGAAGGGGAGTCGCGGCTCTTGACATATCCTTATTAACGTTGATATCAACATATATTGTCAATCCCTCCCCAGGGAAAACGAACAGGGAACGGGAAGCCAGGGCAGAATGGAAGTTCGGGACGCAACGTCGCCGGCAAACTTGACAGATGGAAACCTGTTAGTTACGATGCTCCGTAACCATATGGTTTCTATTCAGCACCGGCACCGGGACGAGGTTTTCAGAGCGCTGGCGGATCCGACGCGGAGGGAGATTCTGGGCATCCTGCGCGGCGGAAGGCAGACGGTGGGGGGAATCGCGCGGAATTTCAGGATGAGCCGCCCAGCCATTTCGAAACACATCCGCCAGTTGCACAGGGCGGGTTTGGTGACGACACGCAGCGAGGGAACGACCACGGTCTGCGATTTGAATGCAAAACCACTGCGGGACGTGGGCACATGGCTCCGCGATTATGAGGCGTTCTGGAGTGCGTCGCTGAAGAGCCTGAAGCGCTACGTCGAGGAGGGGCGATGACAGCGGTAGTTGCGGATGACGCGATTGTGGAGGAAACGACGATCGAGGCTCCGGCGGAGCGGATTTTTTACGCGCTGACGAGGCCTGAAGAGCTTCTGCGCTGGTGGGCTGTGGAGGGGAAGTTCCGCGCGGTGGCGGTGGAGTGCGATGTGCGGCCGGGCGGGACGTGGTGGATGCAGGTGGAAGGCGACTGCGCGGGGAGCGGGGCGGTGCACACGGTGCGCGGGGTCTACGGCAGGATTGAAGCACCGCGACTGGTGGAATTCACGTGGCAGCGCGACGGCGAAGAGTGGCCGGAGTCCGTGGTGCGATGGGAACTGGAAGAGAAGGACGGCGCGACCAGGGTGCGCGTGACGCACTCGGGATTGACCAGCGAGGCGATGCGCGCGCGGGATTCGGGGTGGCCGCTGATTATCAAGTTGCTCGAGGCGTGGATGGTGCGGTGAAGGTGGTGGGTGCGGTTGGAGGGAGCAAGCCGCGAAAGGCAGTGAGGGCTCTGAGGGCGAAAAAAAGGGTGGAGGAGCGAAATGTCCTTTGTTCGTGACTTGAGAATTGCGATGCGGTCGCTGGGGCGCGTTCGCGCGCTGTGGATCACGGTGGCGCTGACGCTGGCGCTGGGGATTGGGGCGAACGCGGCGATCTTCAGCGTGGTGCGGGCGGTGCTGCTGCGGCCGTTGGCAAATCGGGACGAGGATCGGCTGCTCTACCTTCGGCAGAGCGCGCCGGGGCTGGGGGAGGCGAACACGACGTTCTCGATACCGGAGATCGACGATCTGGGCAAAGGGCTGAAGACGATCACCAAACTGGGAACGTTTTCGGAGATCGACTTCACGATCCAGGGGCTGGGTACACCACGGGAGATTCCGGCTGGAGTGGTAGACGGGAATTATTTCGAGGTGATGGGACTGCGGCCGATTCTGGGACGGCTGCTGGGTCCAGGCGACGATGGGCCGAATGCCGCGGGCGCGGTGGTGCTGACCTATAAGTTCTGGAAGACGTCGTTGAAGTCCGACGCAAGCGTGTTGGGGAAGACAGTGCGGCTGGACAGCGTCAGCGGCTCGCGGAACGCGGTCATCGTCGGAGTGCTGGAGCCATCCGTGCCGTATCCGGTGGCGACGGAGATTATCGCGAATGTGGTGACGAGCCCGCATCATCTGTCGGCAACGATGGTGACGGGGCGCTCGCATCGGATGACGGAGGTGTTTGCGCGGCTGGCGCCAGGAGCGACGCTGGAGCAGGCGCGGGCGGAGTTGAAGACCCGGTATGCAGCGATCCTGGCAGCGCACCCGGAGGTGTACAAAGCAGACGATCACTACCAGATCGCAGTGCGGCGGATGCACGAGCAGATCAACGCGCGGGCCAACACGATTCTGTGGGTACTGTTTGCGGCGTCGGGGCTGCTGTTTGTGATTGCGTGCTCGAACGTGGCGAATCTGGTGCTGGCGCGGACGGTGCGGCGGGAGTCGGAGCTGGCGGTGCGCGCGGCGCTGGGCGCGACGGCGCCGGCCTTAAGAAAGTCGCTGCTGGCGGAAAGCATGGTGCTGTGCGGAACGGGGGTATTGGCGGCACTGCTGCTGGCGTGGCCGATGGTGGCGGTGCTGGGACGATATGCAGCGCGGTTTTCGGTAAGGGCGGACGGGCTGGCGCTGGACTCGAACCTGGTGTGGTTCGGGATTGCTCTGGCGCTGGTGGCGTCGGTATTTCTGGCGTACATTCCGCGTCTGCCTTCGGATACGTCGCGCGGGCTGGGACTGAACAACGGGGGGACAAGGACGGCTTCAGGAAGCAACCGGCGGCTGCGGATTTTTGCCATCACGCAGATCACAGCGTCGTTTCTGCTGCTGGCCGGTGCGGGCGTGCTGATGCGGACGCTGTTCACGCTGGAGGAGGAACGTCCGCCGTTCGATACAGCGAAGGTGCTGGCGGTGAATCTGCCGGTGATGAGCTATGGGCGAACGGAACAGCAAGTGAGAGATTTTTATCGCGAAGCGGCACGGCGGGTGAGCGCGCTGCCGGGTGTGGAACACGCGTCGTCGGGGTTCAGCGTGCCGTGGAGAGACGATCGGGCGCTGAGCATCATGTTTGCGTTTGCGGCGGAAGGAGCCACGAGGAAGAACGGGCAGGAGGATCTGGAGGCGAGTTACCGGTCAGTTTCGCCAGGATTCTTCGAGACGCTGGGCGTGCCGCTGGCCGAGGGACGGGATTTTCGCGACACGGATAAAGAGGGCGCGGACCGTGTGGTGATCGTAAGCCAGAGCGTGGCGAAGCGATTGTTTCCTGGGCAGGAAGCGATCGGGCGCGAGATCTGGTGGACGGACCCGGTGATGAAATTTATCGGGATCAGCTACGACCATCGGCGGATTGTGGGCGTGGTGCCGGATTTTGACGATGAGAACATCATTCCGAATCCGCAGATGACGATTTACCAGCCGACGGATCAGGAGGGATGGTACGGGCGGCTGTTCGTGCGCAGCAAGCAGGCGGATCCGTACACATTGGTGCCGGCGATTACGCGGACGATCCACGAGATGGCGGCGGACCAGCCGGTGGAGCGGGCGAGCACGCTGGAGGATATTCGCGCCGAGGTGCTGACGCCGGACAAGCTGAACGCGATTGTGTTTGGCGGATTCGCCGCGGTGGCGCTGCTGATTTCTGTGGTGGGCGTGGCGGGCGTGCTGGCATTTTCCGTGAGCGGGCGGACCAAGGAATTTGGGATTCGCATGGCTCTGGGCGCGCAGCCGAAGAACATCCTGACCGATGTGTTGTACGACGGACTGATGATCGCGGGGATTGGCGTGGGCGCTGGGCTGCTGCTGGGAGTTCTGTTCACCCAGGTGGCAGGGCGGTACGTGGCGGCCATCCATCAGCCGGGAGTGCTGTCATTTGTGGCCTCGGCGGTGGTGATTCTGGGTGCGGCGGTGATCGCTTCGGCAGTGCCGGCGGCGCGCGCCGCGCGGGTGAATGCTGTAGAGGCGCTGCGGTCGGAGTAGTCGCGGACTATAACCCAACCGGTCCGCGCCGCATAACGGATTTAGAAACGATGAATAAACAGCAGTTGCAGCGACGGCCCGCTGGCGGTGTTGTGCGCCTCCATCTTCAGATAGAGATTGACGTTGAGCGTGTTGGACCTGGGGAAGTCGTAGCCGCCGCCTGGTCCAAGGTAGAACTGGGTCTCGCGCGCTCCGCCCACGTTCACGCCGTTGGTCTTGTCCGGACTGAGCTGATACAGCCCATAGGCGTTGGCGCCCATGTAGAGCTTCCTGGTGAACCTGTACGAGGTGGTGTAGTTGTCGTAGAGAAGCTGTCCAGCCTGCCCGCTCGTGTACGTCAGGTGCGGGATGGGCGGCGGATTGGGAATCTTGTCGGTGGCCAGGTTGTACTGGTAGTGAAGGCGGGTGCTCATCTCCAGCCCTCGGACCGGCAGAAAGGTGGCGGCAATGTAAGGAGCGAGCGCCCAGTAGCCGGAACCCTGATTGAGACTTTTGGTGGGGTCGAAGCTGCCGTTCGGAACCTGGACGAGAAACTGGAAGCGATAAGCGAAATAGGGGTTCCGCCGCGAAGCGGGCCTGGGCGAAGAATCCTTCGCACCCTCACCGTCAAAGATTTTCGATTGCCAGATGGGACCCGCAATGATGTCGCCAACGCCGAATCCATTGTTCGACAGCGTTTTGGGGCTATCGGGCGCAAAGCTGGATTGCAATTCCACCAGGGGCACAAGCACCGAAAAACCGGCAGTGCCGCCGAAGGGACGCCATTGGGTAGCCACAATCACTTGCATCAGATCAGGAAAGGCATTGATGCGAGGCGCGGTGAAAATCGGGTTCTCGCTGCCGGTGGCGCCGCTGATCTCGGCGATGTGCGCCCAGCGGAAGTACTCGAGCACGGTGACGCCGGGCCGGGTGCGCCCGAAGCCGTCGTAGAAGCTGGTGCTTCCCAGGTTGATTCCTGATGGCGGTTTGACCACATCGGGCAGTGAGGACTGGGCGTTGGCCTGGAGCGGCGCAAGCAGCACAGCAGTCGATATGGTCAGCAACAGGAACTGCGTGAAGCGGCCGAACGGAGTGCGCATTCAATACCTCCTTCCGACAGGGTCCGAATTCTGAAAAACAATTCAGTCGTGGCCTTCAGCAGCCAGAGCCAGCGTTGACGGGGCGGCTTGGAGGGCGGAATAGATGACGCGATTACGTCCCGATTTTTTGGCCGCGTAAAGGGCGGAATCGGCGATGGCCAGAAGATCGTCGGCGCTGAAACTGGCGCCCGCTTTTCCGCGAAGGGCAGTGGCCCCGGCGCTGACGGTCAGCACCCTGCCCTGGGCAGCGGGCAGGCCCGCGGCTTCAATCGACTGCCGGATGCGCTCGCCAGTATCGATCGTCTGGCGGTCGTCGGCGTCAGGAAGAATGGCGACAAACTCTTCTCCGCCATAGCGCGCCACCGTATCCACGCCGGCGCGGACGCTCCGCTGCAGCATCTGGGCCACCTGTTCCAGGCAGTAGTCGCCGTACGGATGGCCGGCCGTGTCGTTGATGGACTTGAAATGGTCGATGTCGATCATAAGGACGCCGATCCAACGCTGCCTGTCCACAGCCACCTCGCATAAGCGGGAAAGGGCAGCATCGAGGTAGCGGCGATTGAAGACCCCGGTGAGGGCGTCCATGGTGGAGAGCCGATCGAGGAGCACGTTCATGCGCAGAATGTCGTCCATGCGGAGGCGATTGGATTCGCTCAGCAGATGCTCTCGCCGGTCGGCCCGCTCCCGGCTGTGCCTTTCATAGAGGGCAGGCAGGCTGAAGCCGATGACGAAGATCAGGTAGTCTCCGGAGACGGGTGGGCCAAAATGTCCCGGCCAGGGGACCAGGGCGAGCGCGCAGAAAACGGCCAGCGCGGCCACCAACCCGTCCACGCATTGCCGGAAGGGCGCGCGCATCAGCAGGGTCTGGGCGAAGATCCCGATGCCGGCCGCCATCACATAGCGGGTGGCGATGGCCGATCCGGAGAGACGGCCTAGCAGCATGACCAGCGCGGTTTCCGCAATCAGCGGAGTAAAGGCCGCCACGCCATGGACCCAGGAAGGGAGGGGACGCAGCAACAGGATCACGGCAATGACGGTAAGCGGCAGAACAATGCCCAGGCGCAGGGTCATGGAGACCCGGAATACCTGGGAGCCGATCTGCAAATTAGCCACCAGGAACAGCAGCTTGGCCGCCAGGTAGACGACCAGATACTGGGCAACGGCACGGTTCCGGCTTTTGCCGCGAGCCGCCTGGTATTCCGCCTCCAGGGGGGGAGCGAAGCGGAGCCGAGGGCCCTTGCGGGCCAGGGCCTTCTCGATCTCCGTTACCGGCTGAGCGCACAGCATGGTCGCCAAATCAAACTCCAGTTCTGTCGGCGAATGACGCCAGAACCTATATCGGCTGCGGGGCCTCGGAGTTCACAAAAAAAAACCGGCCACTTGGTCAGTTCAAAACCGACCGGGAGGGAACTTTACCGAAGCAAGAACAAAGAGTCGGGAAATCGGTACCGCAGACCAGCTTTCCGCGGTGAGCGGCGCGCTTCCGGTGTAGCGTTCCAACGTCCCTGGGGTGCCCCTGTGGCGATTCCTCAAATGGGACCGGCGGCGGGCCGATTTTAGTCCGAGTGGAATCAGGACGGGGACTGTGATGAAGCTCACAGTGGCTTCTGAGGGAGGGGGGTACTTTCGACAGTACTACAAGCTAATTACCACTATGGAATGGCGCGGGGATGCGTTAGGCCATAAGGTTGCAACCAGGACGGGCGGTATGAATCGGCGGAATTTTCTGAGGGGTTCCGGGCTGGCCGCCGCGGCATGTGCGCTGGGCGGGGTGCACGCGCGCGGGCAGGAAACGGAAAAACGGGCACCGGTGGCGGCGGGCAGCTTCACGTTCGCGTTCTTCACCGACGTTCACATCGAGCCGGAGATGGATGCGCCGCAGGGCACCGAGCTGGCGATGGAGATCATCAATGCATCGGACGCGGAGTTCGCCATTTGCGGCGGCGATCATGTATTCGACGCGCTGGGCTCGCGTAAGGAACGGGTTATCGAACAGTACGAGCTGTACGCGCAGGCGGAGAAGACGCTGCGCATACCGGTGCGGCACGTATTGGGGAATCACGATGTGGCGGGACTGAAGACGGACATGAGCTCGCACGATGCGATTTATGGCAAGGCGATGTTCGAGCAGACGTTTCAAACGCCGACCTATTATTCGTTCCAGCACAAGGGCGTGAATTTCATTGTTCTGGATTCCATTCTGGTGGAGGGGCGGGACTGGCGTCCGGAGATCGATTTGCGGCAGCTTGCGTGGCTGGAGCGGGATCTGGCGGCGAACGCAGCGTATCCGCAGGTTGTGATCAGCCATGTGCCGCTGGTGACGAGCATGGCCAGCTATGGGCCGGGATCGAATGACAAGAAATACGAGCCGGTGAGCAACGCCGATGCGATCGTCCCGATACTGGAGAAGTACAACGTGATTGCGCTGCTGCAGGGACACACCCACATCGTGGAATGCGTGCACCGGCATGGGATCCAGTATGTGACTGGAGGCGCGGTGTGCGGCAACTGGTGGCACGGGACCCAGTACGGGGATCACGAGGGCGTGATGTTCATGATGGTGGACAACGGGGTGATCTCGACGAGCTATGTGCCGACGGGGTTTGTGAGCATTGAGCCGGAAAATACGTAAGGGCAGCCTGTAGCCGGTAGCCTGTAGCGGGTAGCGAAAAGCGATTAGCGAAAAACTTTTAGCAAGAGACGTTTAGCGAGAGGCTCTTAGCGAAAAGCAATCGAGAGGCGAGCGGGAAGGCAGCAGGGGCCGAGAAAACTGTTGGGAAGAAGCGAGCTAAAAGCTGGCAAGGGGCGAGCAGAAAACCGGCGAAAGACGAGCCAAAAGCGAGCGCTCACATTGGAAGCAGACGCGGGGCTGCTCCGTTAATTCCAGAGACAATTCATAAAGATCAGCGGGCGGATTTCTTTGCCGGTGCTTTGGTGGCCGGGGCTGGCTTGCCGGCGATGGCCCTGACGCGCGCGTTGAGGCGGCTCTTGTAACGGGAGGCCGTGTTGGCGTGGATAACGCCCTTCTGTACACTCTTGTCGATGACGGAAACGGCGGCGCGAAATTCCGCGTTGGCGGCGGTGGAGTCGCCCTTCTGGAGAGCTTCGCGCAGGGCACGGAGAGTGGAGCGGAAGTGAGTGCGGTTGGCGCGGTTGACGGCGGTCTTTCGGGTGGTCTGACGGGCGCGCTTGAGCGCAGAGACGTGGTTCGCCATGGGTGAATCGGATCTCGCTTTCGGAAATGAATGCGGGCAGAGGAGACAGATGCCGCGCATCCGCCGCAAAGGATCATTGTAATACAGGCGTGGGGCAGGGAATAGCCGGTCGCTGATGGCGGGTCGCTGCGGCGAATGGCACGGATAATATTTACAATCCGCGGCGGGTCTGCATCGCGGACCATGGGATGGCCTGGGGCAAGGAGGATGACGATGGCGGATGATTCGGCTGCGGCAGGTGCGGGGCGTGTGCACTG
>CAWEWI010000003.1:0-440746 GCA_963812685.1 uncultured Acidobacteriaceae bacterium | reverse complement strand
CAAGTCGTGGAACTTAGGGCACAACTCGTTCACGGCTGCCGAAATTACGACCCCGAGGTCGTCAGGCGGTAGCGGCTCGTTCCCCTCGAGCAGTGGCACTCGGTCCCCCACTTCCTCCACGGTGGCGCCAGATTCAAGGTCGGCGCATATCGCCTGGCCCAAACTGAGCAACTGAGGCCCCGTCCGGTAACCACCGATATCTGGAGCCTGGCTGTAAACGGAGTTGACAAATGCTTGAGCGGCGGCCGGGCTTGTCGAGGAGTGGCTCCCGCATCCCGCGGCTGTGGCCGCGACCACCAAAACTGCAGCTAGCGGCAAGCGCCACGGCACAGACCGGGATCCTCGCGAGAGCTGCTCCGGGTGGCTCAGCCATCAACACCTAGCGCCACGACGAACAAAGGTCCCTTGGAAGGCAGAGCTAACATCGACAGCACGGTGCCCGCAACGACCATGTACGAACGGCTCGGTGGGATGCCTTTTTTCGAATCTCTCACAGAGCGCTTCTACCAAGGCGTCGCCACAGACGAGGTGTTGCGCCCGATGTACCCAGAAGATCTCGAAGGACCGCGCTACCACCTGTGCTTGTTCCTGGCTCAGTTTTGGGGAGGGCCGCGGACCTACGACGACAGCGTGGCAGCCCCCGCCTCCGCGCGAGGCACATGCCGTTCAAGATCGACCGAGACGCACGCGACCGCTGGCTGGGTCATATGCGCGCGGCCGTGGAGTGAGGCTCGTCTCGGCGCTTTGGAGAAAGCCCAGCTGCTCAATTACTTCGAGGCTGCCGCCAACCACATGGTCAACAGCACCGACGATTTGAACACGTGAAGTCCAGCGGTACAGAGCTGCAAAAGTCGCGGTGCTCTTCAGATTGAGTCGCGGTGCTCTTCAGATTGACGAGGCAGCATTCAATGACGACGAGCCGCCCAAGACCGGTCCGGCGAAAGGAGCCCGAGGTGTTAGTCAGTTGCGACGAAACCGAAGCAAGCGTGGTGTGCCACGTGGCCGGAGACCTCGACCACGCGAGCGTAGGTGAGTTCCGGGAAGCTGTCGCCCACCTGAGCAAGACGAAGAGGGTCATCTTCGAGCTGTCCGCAGTTCCCTTCGTCGATGCGGCGGGGCTCGGAGCCCTTATCGGTGCCGTGCGACGTATCCGCGACCGGCGTGGTGGGGCTGTTGTGTGCGCCGCCCGGCCGTCGGTACGCAGGGTCCTCCAATTGGTGGGCATACCCCGGGTTGTAACAATCGTTGACAGCGTCAAAGAAGCCCAGGCGTACTTCAGGCAACCAGGGATGGCGTAAGCTCGCCCGCCAACCCGTTCCCCTAGGCACTCATTCAGTACCCGCTGGCTGGGCTTCTATCGCAGCCGCAAGCAGGCGGGCGGCGTTGATGAACCCAACGTGGGTAAAGGCTTGTGGGAAATTGCCGACGAGGCGTTGGGTTGTCGGTGTCGTACTCCTCGGAGAACAGCCCGACGTCATTGGCCACGGCGGCCACTCGCTCGAATATCTCGCGTGCTTCGTCGACACGGCCGAGGCGCGCCAAGCACGAGACGAGCCACAGGCGAGCAGGGCAGGAACGTGGCCTCGCCACCCGGCAAACCGTCGACACCGGAGCTGTTGTTGTACCTCGCCACGAACCCGTTCACCATCAGGTCCCGCTTCACCGCCTCTATGGTGCCGACCACTCGCTCGTCGTCGACCGGCAAGAAACCGACGGCCGGCACCAACAGAAGACTGGCGTCGAGCTCCTTGGAACCATAGGCCTGGGTGAAAGAGCGGAGCTCAGGGTTGTAGCCCTGCGTGCAGACCTGGTCATGGATGGCCCGCGCACCTTGCGCCATTCGTCGACAGGACCATCCAGCCCGTGCAGTTCGACCGCTTTGACCGCCCTGTCCAGCGCTACCCAGGCCATCACCGCGAGTAGACGAGGCGCTGTGGCGGTCCCCTCATCTCCCAGATGCCCTGGTCAGGCTCGTCCCAGTGGGCTTCCACAAACCCGACCAGGGCCCGCTGGAGATCCCAGATGGCGCCGGCCGCAGAAATCCCATGGACGCGCGCCTGTGTACGGCTTCCATCAGCTCCCCGTAGACGTCGAGCTGGAACTGCAGGGACGCCGCGTTACCGACCCGCACCGGGACCGAGGACTCGTACCCGGGAAGCCAATCGAGCTCGAGCTCCGGGAGCCGGCGCTCCCCCGCCACCCCGTACAGGACCTGAATCTGCGCTGGGTTGCCAGCTGCCGCCCGGACCATCCACCACAGCCATGCCTCGGCCTCATCCCGGCAACCAGCCTCGATAAGACCGTTGAGAGTGAGCGTGGCGTCCCTGACCCAGCAGTAGCGGTAGTCCCAGTTCCGGGGGCCGCCAAGGGCTTCGGGCAGCGAGGTGGTCGGGGCGGCAACGATACCCCCCGTAGGCGCATAGGTGAGCGCCTTCAGTGTCACGAGAGACCGCTGGACCATGTCCTCCCACTCGCCGTGCACTTTGTTCAACCGGCCCAACCAGTCGTCCCAGTACGACAGGGTGTCGGCCAGAGCCGTCTCGCAGTCCAAGTCCCTCCCGGGGTCCTCGTAAGAAGGCGCCCACCGCAGCCTGAAACCGAGCCGGTCCCCCTCCTTGACGGTGAAGGTCGCCGTGTGGCGCATATCCGCGCCCTTCAGTTGGACCGGGCTCTCCAGCTCGATCGCGTCCGGGCCGGCCACTGCCCGGATACCGTGCTCGGTCTGGACCACCCAGGGGACCTGGGAACCGTACTCGAACCGGACCACCACCTCTGTGACCATCTCCACGCTTCCCCGGAGGCCCTCCACCATCCGGAACACCCTGGGGCTGGTGGTGGCGCGGCGGCATGAAATCGGTGACTCGGACGCGTGCCGCTTGGCGTGTCCCATTCCTGGTCAAGCACGAGGGCGCCACCTCTGTAAGCGCGCCGGGTAGCAGGAGCTCCACCCTGCGGTGCCAGCAGCCATCGGCCGTGGTCGGCAGTACCCAGGAGGGCGGCGAAGCATGCTGACGAGTCGAAACGCGGCACGCACAACCAGTCGACCGAACCGTCACGGCCGACGAGAGCGGCCGTGTGAGTATCGCCGATCAGGGCATAGTCTTCGATCTTCTGGCTCACGCCGACAAATTCTAGGGTGGCCCGCTCAGCGCCGGGAGCAGCCGCGAGATCGTCGCTCGCCGCCTTAGGTCAAACCGACAGGAACCGCCTCACGGCGAAACCGGAGCCCAGCGCACCGACCAGGGCGCCAACGGCCACGATGAACAGCCCGGTCAGCAAGGCCGCGTGGGAGCTGACGTAGAGGGGTTGGTTCACGTCGATCGGGTTGCTGCCGGTGAACGAGGCGAACGTAGCCCGGGCGAAATATGTGATCAGGAAAGCTATAACGGCTCCGAGCAGCCCCTCCACGAGCCCTTCCAGCATGAACGGCACACGGATGAACCAGTTGGTGGCCCCGACGAGCTTCATTACTGCGACTTCGCGCCGGCGGGCGAAGATCGCGAGCTGGATCGTGTTCACGACGAGGGCGATCGCCCCCAGCATCACACCGCCGGCCACGATCAAGGCCACCGTCCTTAGGGCGGAGAAGTGGGCAAGGGTTTCTGCGATTATTTGCCCCGGGTAACCGACCTGGTAAACGCCCGGTTGGTCGCGGAACTCGCTGGCCAGCTGGGTGATGCTCTGCGCCTTGGCCGGCACGCACTGGAACGACGTAGGCATCGCGGATGCTGTCATTACCTTGACAAGTTCCGGTTGGCCATTGAAGAGATCTTTGAACTGGCCCACGCCTGGTCCTTGTCGAGAAATCGGCAGCTCGTGATTTCCGTCGGGTCATGCTGCCAACTTCGTGGTTGATGGCGGCTATCTCCTGGGCGCTGGCTCGCGGCTCCATGAAGATGATCATCTCGACCCCGCCCTGCCACTGGACCGTCGCAGTGTTGACGGCCTGGCGCATGATCAGGACCCCGCCCAGACGCGGTGAGCGAAACTGCCATCGTTACGATCGCAGCCACCGTCATGACCACGTTGCGGAGAAGGTTACCCCCGGTCTCGCGCAGCACATACGGGCTCGCCATCGTCATCGGTTGCCCCTTTTCCTATCTCGCAGGCCCGCCGGGCCCCTCAGGCGTCGACCATGCCGTAGACGCCTCTTGCCTGGTCGCGCACAACGTTCCCTCTGTCGAGCTCGATGACCCTCTTGCGCATGGCGTCGACCACATCCTGCTGGTGGGTCGCCATGACCACCGTGGTGCCGTAGAGGTTGATGCGTTCGAGGAGCCGCATTATGCCGGCCGTGGTACCCGGGTCAAGGTTCCCTGTCGGCTCGTCAGCGAGCAGTATCAACGGGCGGTTGACGAACGCCCGCGCGACGGCAACACGCTGCTGTTCGCCACCGGAGAGCTCATTGGGGCGGCTCTCCATCTTCTTGCCCAAACCGACGAGCTCGAGGATCTGGGGTACCTGAGAACGCACGAAACTCCTGGAGCGCCCGATGACCTCGAGAGCAAAGGCGACATTTTCGTACACCGTGCGCTCTGGCAATAGCCGGTAATCCTGGAAGATGCAGCCGATGTTGCGGCGCAAGTAGGGCACTTTCCATGGGGCGAGCGAACCAACTTCTTTGCCCGCCACCCAGATCTCACCAGCATCAGACGCGTTCTTCTTTTGTCACGAGCCGAAGAAACGTAGTCTTGCCAGACCCAGACGGCCCGACAATGAACACGAACTCGCCCGCGCTTGATATCCACCGAGACTTCGCGTAAAGCCGCGACGGTCCCTTTGTAGGTCTTGGTGACTTGGTTGAACCGGATCATAAGTTTGATGTGCCGGCTTTAGATCCTACAATGGGCACTAATCGAGCATAGCGGCCAAAAGCCCAGGATAACAGGCTACCGCCTGTGACCTGGTCATATACGTCGACCGTCTGGCGGGCCACCGCCTTCCAAGTGAACTGGGCGAGCACGCGTTCCCGGCCGGCGGCACCGAACGCCCTGCCTAGTGTCGGCGCCGAGAGCAGTTGGTTGACCCTCTCCGCGATCGCCGCCGAGAACGCTTCGGGCTCTGCGGGCGTGCCAAAGGCGTCGCCGCTGGGCACGAACGGCACCAGGAAGCCGGTTTCGCCGTCCACGACGATCTCGGGCACCCCGCCGACCGCGCTCGCCACGACCGGCACGCGCACAGGCCATGGCCTCGACGTTGATCAGCCCGAAGGGCTCGTATATCGAAGGGCACACGAACACGCTGGCATGGCTGATGATCTGCACGAGCTCGGGTCGGGCTACCATCTCTTCGACCCAGAAGACCCCCTTGCGCCTCTCGCCAGCTCCGCCACCTGCGCTCGCACCTCCCGTTCGATCTCGGGTGTGTCCGGGGCGCCGGCGCAAAACACGACCTGGGCGGCGGGGTCGAAGAACCTGGCCGCTTCCAGGAGGTACGTGATGCCCTTTTGGCGGGTCACCCGCCCTACGAACAGCACGTAGGGGACGTCGAGGGTCAATGTCCTGGCTCTCGAGGCCAGCCGTGGCCGGGTCCGGGAAGAACTCGTCGGTGTCGATGCCGTTGTGCACCACGTTCACCTTCGCAGGGTCGACCGCCGGGTAGACCCGCAGGATGTCGTCACGCATCGCCCTGGACACGGCGATGACGGCGTCGGCGCTCTCGATGGCCGTGCGCTCCACCCAGCTCGACAAGCCGGTAGCCGGCGCCGAGCTGCTCCGCCTTCCAGGGGCGCAGCGGCTCGAGGCTGTGCGACGTCATCACGTGGGCACGCCGTAGAGGACGTGCGCCAGGTAGCCGGCGAAGTTGGCGTACCAGGTGTGGCTGTGCACCAGGTCGGCGCCCGCGACGTCGGCAGGCCATGCAGAGGTCGGCCGACAGCGCCCGCAGAGCCGTCCCTTTGCCGTCTTTGGCCGAGCGCATCCCAGGGCTCGTAGGCGCCCGCCACGAGCGGGTCGTCCCGGGGCGCCCCGAAGCAGTACACGCCTACATCGAGCAGTTTGGCAAGCTCCCGGGAGAGGTGCTCCACATGAACGCCGGCCCCCCCGTATATCTCGGGCGGGTACTCCTTTGTAAGAAGGGCAACACGGGTCAACCGACGACCTTTTCGCCTTTGCCGATTACGACGATGCCTCTCGCAGAAATGGTGAAGCGGCTGGCGTCGATGTCCGGCTCGACTCCGACCTGCGCACCAGGTTCTACCGTCACGTTCTTGTCGATGATGGCGCGGCGCACGACTGCACCCTCACCGATGCGGACGTTGTCCATGAGGACCGAGCCCTCGACGAGGGCGCCCTGTTGCACAATCACGCCCGGCGAAATGACCGAACCCCGCACCGTGCCGCCAGAAATTATGGTGCCGCCAGATACGATCGAATTGTAAGCAAGCCCCGCACGGCCTGGCTCCTCGAAGACGAATTTTGCGGGCGGCAGTTGGGGAGCGCTAGTGAAAATCGGCCACTCGGTGTTGTAGAGGTTGAAAACAGGCTGTACTGCAACGAGATCCATGCTCGCTTCGTAATAGCTGTCGAGGGTCCCCACATCGCGCCAGTAACCGTGGTCGAGGTCAGTGCAGCCCGGTACGTCGTTCTCATGGAAGTCGTAGAAATGGGCGTCGCCGCTCTCGACGAAGCGCGGGACGACGTCACGGCCCATGTCATGTCGGCTATTGGAGTCCTGAGCATCCTCGCGCAACGCGTCACTAAGGGCATTCGCGTTGAAAATATAATTGCCCATCGAGGCAAAAAGATGCGGGCTCCCGGCGGCGAGAGCCACGGGGTCGGGCGGCTTTTCTATGAAGCGCTCGATCAGCGTCCCCTTGCCCGGCTCGATCACGCCGAAGCCCTTTGCCTGCGCCGGCGGCACCCTTATAGCAGCGACCGTGGCGGCGGCGCCGGTCTCGATATGCTGCGCCAGCATCTGGCGCGGGTCCATCCGGTAAATGTGGTCTGCCCCGAACACCAGTATATAGTCCGGGCGCTCGTCGCCGACGATGTTGAGGTTCTGATAGATGGCGTCCGCCGAACCGGAGAACCACCACGGGCCCCGGCGCATTTGGGCTGGCACCGGGGTTACGTAGTAGCCGAGGAGAGTCGAGAGGCGCCAGGTCCGCGTGATGTGCAGGTCGAGGCTGTGGCTCTTGTACTGGGTCAGGACAACGACCCGCAACAGGCCAGCGTTGGCCAGGTTGGACAAGCGCGAAGTCGATGAGGCGGTAATGGCCGCCAAAGGGCACCGCCGGCTTTGCCCGGTCAAGGGTCAGCGGGAGAAGGCGCTTGCCTTCTCCTCCTGCGAGGACTATGGACAGCACTCGCGCCACAACGCCACGCTAGTGCCACGACAGGCAACGTTCGCCGCCTTTGGCGCTGCCCAATGACAATTTCGGCAACACCCCTTCCTAGGCATAATGAACCATGACCTTGCCCAGCCAAGAAGCTGTCCCGCTACGGACTGGCGGGGCTATACCGCTCGTTGGCTTCGGTACCTGGCGCCTGTCGGGCCGCAACAGTTACGAGGCTGTGCTGCATGCCCTAGCCACCGGTTACCGCCACCTTGACACTGCAACCATGTACGGCAACGAGACCGAAGTCGGCCAGGCCATGCGCGACAGCGGGCTCGGTAGGGAGGAGATCTTCCTCACCACCAAGCTTCTACAAGACGATGCCGACAACCCAGCCGCAGCGATCGACGCAAGCCTGCGCCGCCTGGGCACGGGCTACGTCGACCTGTGGCTCATCCACTGGCCGCCCGGCGGGCGCGCAAGCCCCAAGACCTGGGAGCAGGTCCTCACTCAGCGCGAGCTCGGCAAGACGCGAGCCGCCGGCGTGAGCAACTACTCGACGGAACAGGTTGACGAGCTCATCGCAGCTACCGGGGACGCCCCGACAGTCAACCAGGTGCGCTGGAGCCCGGCTATTTACAACCCCGCCTTCGCCACTGAAAGCTCCGAGCGGGGGGTCGTCCTCGAGGGCTACAGCCCCTTGCGCGCAACGCCTCTCGAGGACCCGCGCCTGGTCGAAGTCGCCCGGCAGCACGGGAAGAGCCCGGCCCAGGTTGTGCTGCGGTGGCACATCGAGCACCGAGTGGTGGTCATCCCTAGGTCGTCGAACCCGAAGCGGATCGAAGAGAACTTCGACCTGTGGGGGTGGTCCCTGACCACCGACGAAGTGGCTCTGCTCGACAGGCTTTCACCGATGTCGGCTTGAAGAGCCCGCAAAGAGCCCGGGCTCCAAGCCGACGCATTTAGTTAGTCTTCGCCCGAGTGCCCGCCGGCCGCTCGCTCGAGGGCCGATCCCTCGCTGTGGCCGTCACCGTCATGCCCGTTACCCTCGTGGCCGTTGCCCACGTGGCCGTCGCTACCGTCATGGCCATCGTGTGAGGCGCCGAGGGTGTGGTAGCCGCCCCGGCGTCGCGGATCGATGATGCCGCCGACGGGCCGCTGGATCGGATGCGCATTGGTGTTCTTCAGAAGGAGGCAGGTCCGGTAGGCGATGACGCCGCCCACTATCGGCCCGATGAACGAGCCGTACTGGAGGATCTCGATCAGCAGCTCGAACGACATCTGCAGGTCGTTGCCGATGAGGTCGGTGGCGCTGGCGAAGGTGAGGTCGAAGAAGAAGAGGAGCGCCGCCACGCCGATCGCGGTGCGCAACGGCTTGTCCCGCGGCCGGTCGAGGAGGTTGTGCTCCTCGTAGTCGCTGAAAAGCCGCTTGTCGATCCAGGGCCAGGCATATATGACGTTGAAGACGATCCCGGGCAGGACGATGCCCGGGGAAGAACGGGTTGGGGATCTCGTGGCCGAAGCTGCGGAACTCCCAGTGCGGCCACAGCCGCAAGCCGCCGTCGAGCCACCCCACGTACCAGTCGGGCTGAGTGCCGGCCCGACCCGGCCGCTTCGAACGGGCCGTATATCCAGATGGGGTTGATCTGGACCAGGCCGCCCAGGCCGAAGATCACGGCGGCATGAACATCAGCAGGGCCGTGGACTTGATCGTGTACTGCGGCCAGAGCCGGCTGCCCGACGATGTTGTGCTCGGTCTTGCCCGGACCGGGGAAGTCGGTGTGCTTCTGGTGCCAGAGGATCCCCAGGTGGCCGGCGAGCAGGCCTGCAAGAGCAAGTGGGAACAGGAACTCGTGGATGACGAACAACCTCGCGAAGAAGGCGCGTGCCCGGGAAAGCGCCGCCCCAGACGTTGAACGCCAGCCAGGTGCCGATGAGAGGAATGGACTCCACGATCGAGAACACGACCCGCAGGCCCGAGCCCGACAGCAGGTCGTCGGGCAGCGAATAGCCGGAGAAGCCCTCGAGCATGGCGATGATCAGCAGCGTCACCCCGATGATCCAGTTGATCTCCCGGGGCTTGCGGAAGGCCCCGGTGAAGAATATCCGGCACATGTGGAACGCCACTGCCGCCAGGAATATGTTGGCGGCCCAGTGGTGCGCCTGGCGCATCACCAGGCCGACCCGGACGCTGAACGAGATGTTGATGCACCGATGCGAAGGCCTCGGTCATGGACTGGCCGTCGAGGGGCTTGTAAGGCCCGTGGTAGATCACGATCGCGTCTGGACGGGATGTAGAACAAGGCCAGGTAGACGCCGGTGATAATCAAGACCACGAAGCAGTACATGGCGATCTCGCCGACCATGAACGACCAGTGCACCGGCGAATGGACCGGACGAATCACCGCATACGGACACTCCGGCTGGTTTCAGTTCTGGGCACAGGGTGGGCGTGAGTTTACGATCGAAGCCCTGGCGCTGGATGAGACCGGAGCAAATTCGGAGAACAAGGCGCAGATCGTCGTCGGAGCGTGGAACGGCACCGATGATGTCGGCGTCGCTCCTGTCACCGGAACGGTGCAGCCCTTCAACGGCAGCGCCGCCGGCTTGACGACGCTTCCGGTGCTGACCGTCGCCGACAGCGAGGTTCGCATCGGGCTGGCCGATTTTCGAGGGGATGGGCGTCCAGATTACGGCTACCATGGCCGCATTCTCTACGCGGACAGCGTGATTCCCGCTCGTCTGCCGGTTCAGGGCGGACAAATGGTGATTCAGGGGATGGGCTTTCGGCCCTCCGTCACCGTTTCCGTTAACGGCGTTGCGGCCCAGGTCATCAGTGTGACGCCCAGCGTGATTGTCGCCACAGCTCCGGCTTCTGCCGGCGTCACCGGCGACGTCCTGGTAGAAATCCAGGACATGCAAACCCTCGGCGTTGCGGCCATCGCCAGTGGCGTCAGCTACGATGCTGCACCGGATGATGCGCTCTCGCTCCTTGTTGCGCCGATGGGTTCGGTCCCTGTCGGAGTGGTGCAACCCTTCACGGTGCGCGCTACGAACGTGACCACTCAGACGCCTGCCGCTGGTGTAACGGTGACCTATGCTCTGACTGAAGGCGCGGCTGCGATGGGCTGTAGGCAAACAACCTGCAGTGCGATCACCGCCGCCGATGGCACTGCGACCCTGCCTGTCATGGCAAGTTCAACGGCGCTCGCGCAAATCACGGCTTCCCTCACGAGTGGAAGCAGCGTAACCGCCGAATTCACCGGGTCTGCACCCCCGTCGATTGTGGTTCTGACGCCCAACCTCTATATAACGTTGGGAGCTACCGTGCAGTGGCCAGTGCAGGCGCTGGTGCTGAATTCGTCCGGGGTCGCTGTAGCAGGCCAAGCCGTTACCTGGCTGTCCCCGGCTTCGGGAGTGATCGTCACTACAGGGCAGAACACCAGCGACGCCAATGGGCTTGTCTCCGGGCAGCTTTCAGTCGGGCCGTTCACCGACAGCGTCAATGCGCTGGCGAGCGCCTGCCTCGCAAATACCGCGAATTGCGCCACGTTTACCGTCACGCCCGTGCATCCGGAGAGCGCGGCCCTGGCGCCGTGGAGTGGAACGACGCAGTACATCTATGCGAGCCAGACATTTGCTCCCGTTGTTCTGCATGTGACCGATGCCTTCGGCAATCCGCTGGCAGGAGCGACCGTTACCTTCGCCGAGACGCTCGACGGCTGGACCGAGCCGTGCCCAACTCAGGGGAAGTGCGATCCGGCGCCGGTTCTCGCTCAGCAAAGTGTCCAGGCCATCTCGGGGATCGACGGTTCGGTGACCCTGACGCCACTATCGGCCACTGATCAGGCATCGCGGCTGCTGGTGATAGCGGCGACCGGCGACGCTACTCTCAACTTCGAGCTCGACGCGCATCCATAAGGGGCCGCACGAGCCACAACGAAGCCAAGTCGTAATTGCTTTACGAGGTGGGTGAAGCCCGATAATCTCAGGGACATCCACCTGTCGAGGTTCTTCGATTTCCAGCCGTCCGTTTTTCTACCCCGACGCCAGAACATCGCTGCGCTGCGACGGCGTCAGCGTGGAGAGTCTTGCGCGCAGGTTCGGAACACCGCTGTATGTTTATTCGGCCAGCCATATTACTGAGCGACTGAAGCTGTTCCAGCAGGCATTCCGCTCAATTCCGCATTTAGTGTGTTATGCGGTGAAAGCCAACTCAACTCTGGCAATTCTTCAGATGTTGGCGCGCCGGGGCGCGGGCTTCGACGTCGTTTCCGGCGGTGAACTGGAGCGTGTACTGACCGCTGACCGTGCGGCCTGCGAGCGGATCGTCTTCTCCGGTATCGGCAAAACGGCTCCGGAGATGGATCTGGCCCTGCGCTCCGGAATTCTCCTTTTTAATGTCGAGAGTGAGGGTGAGCTGGAGTTGCTCTCCGAACGCGCCGCGAAACTTCGCAAAAGGGCCCAAATCGCGCTGCGGGTCAACCCGGATGTGTTCGCGGAGACCCATCCGTATATCTCGACGGGAATGCGCGAGCACAAATTCGGGATCGATATTCGTCAAGCACGAGCCGTGTACCGAAAAGCCGGCAAGGTCCTCCTGCCGTGCGGAGTCAGCGTTCACATTGGCTCACAGATTCGTAGTGCGGAACCTTTTGGCGCAGCGGCGCAACGAGTGGCGAAGCTGATCGTTGATCTGCGAAAGGACGGTCACCCGATTCGATTCATGGATGTGGGTGGAGGGCTCGGCATCGAGTATCATTCTGACCGTCCCTTTGATCCCGAGGAAAAGGCCCGACAATATGCCGCCGCATTGATGCCGATCGTTGAATCAACAGGCGGCCTCACGCTGCTCCTTGAGCCAGGGCGCTTTCTGGTAGCTCAGGCGGGGGCTTTACTGGCGCGCGTGCTTTACGTTAAGAAAAACGGCGAAAAGACCTTCGTGATCACCGATGCGGCGATGAATGACCTGATCCGGCCGGCGCTGTACCAGGCATTTCACGAAATCATCCCGGTGACGCCGCGCCGATCGCGGAAATCTCCCGCGGATGTTGTGGGACCGGTTTGCGAGACGGGGGATTTCTTCGCTCGCGACCGGGAACTGCCTGCACTCAAGCCGGGTGATCTGGTGGCGATCCTCGATACCGGCGCTTACGGAATGTCCCTCGCCTCGAACTACAACTCGCGCCCTCGTCCGGCGGAAGTTCTGGTCGAAGGGAGGGGCGCCCGCCTGATCCGGCGAAGGGAAACCGTGGAAGATATGCTTGCGCCGGAGCGCGAAGGGTCGCTCCTCTGATATTTTGGTGAGTCTTCCCGATCAGGACTTCCGGATAGACGGAGGTAAGAAATGCTCTCTCGTGGAAAATCCGCGTGGGCCATTACATGCGTGTGCTGTGTGGCCTTCGGTGTGTTCGCCAATGCCGACGATCATCTCACCGTCGAAACGGATAAAGGCAAAATCCACGGCAAGCTGAGCGACGACAGTCAGGTGCGCATATTCCTGGGTGTTCCTTATGCCGCTCCGCCGGTTGGACCGCTGCGCTGGAAGCCGCCGCAGCCCGCGGTTAAATGGGCGGGCGCGAAGGAGACAATGCAGTTCGGGTCGCGGTGCATGCAGACCTCGCCGTTTCCCGACATGCTTTTTCGCGATCCGGGACAAAGCGAGGATTGCCTGAACCTGAACGTGTGGACACCCGCAAAGGACAACAAGGCGAAGCTGCCGGTGATGGTGTGGATTTACGGCGGCGGGTTTACGTCGGGTGCGACATCGGAGCCGCGCCAGGACGGCCAGCACCTGGCGACAAAAGGTGTGATCGTCGTATCGATGAACTATCGACTGGGAGTGTTTGGATTCCTGGCCTTGCCGGGTTTGGCGGAGGAGTCGCCGCAGCACGCCGCGGGGAACTACGGCCTGCTGGATCAGACCGCGGCGCTCCAATGGGTGAAGCACAACATCGGTGCGTTCGGAGGCGACCCGAGCAACGTTACGATCTTTGGAGAATCAGCAGGCTCGTTTTCGGTGAGCGCACAGATGGCGTCGCCGCTGGCGCAGGGGCTGTTCGCGCATGCGATTGGCGAAAGCGGCGCGGCGTTTCCGGGTCAGCGGGGAGAGGGCTTCAGGCCACTGGCTGATGCGGAGAAGGAGGAAGCCGCGTCGGCGGCGACGGCGTTCGGGACGAACGACGTGACGGCGCTGCGGGCGATGAGCGCCGAGGATCTGGTGGCGAAGGTGACAGCGCACAGGGGGCCAGGAGGGCCGGCGTTCTGGCCGGTTGTGGACGGGTATTTCCTGCCAGAGCCGGTGGCGCAAATCTACGCGGAGGGAAAGCAGGCGCACGTGCCGCTGCTGGCGGGGTGGAATCGCGATGAGCCGAGCGGGCTGGTGGCGAATTATCCGCAGCCGGCGACGGTGGCGAGTTTCACGGCGATGGCGCAGAAGACATTTGGGGATCAGGCAGCGGAGTTTCTAAAGCTATATGCGGCAACGACGGATGCGGAGGCGGTGCGGTCGACGATCGATTTTGCGGGCGACAGCTTCATCGCATTCGGCACATGGGAGTGGCTGGAGGCGCAGGTTGCGACCGGTGGCGCGGCGGTCTATCGGTACCACTTCGAACGGCCGGCTCCGGCGGATAAATTTCATCCGGCTGGGTCAGGGGCGTTCCATTCCGATGAAATCGACTATGTCTTTGGCACGATTAACGCACGCACGGATGCGGTCTGGCAGGCCGAGGATCAGAAACTGAGCGATCAGGTTGAGACCTACTGGACCAACTTCGCGCGCACCGGCAACCCGAACGGAACGGGAGCACCGGATTGGCCGCAGTACAACACCGGGGATGGTTGGCAGATGATGCATCTCGATGTGAATTCCCAAGCTGGGGCCGATCAGCATCGAGACAGGTATCTTTTTCTGCAGAGTGTCTGGGTCAAAAAGGATTGAAGTTGAGTTGCTCCAGCAGTCGTTCTCGGTAGGCGGCGAGTACCTGCTGGAGTGGCCCGATCGCCGTGACGCGGCCCCCATCCAGAAGCACCACTTCGGCGGGCACGCGCCAGATTTCGGCCAGATCGTGGGAAACATAGAGCACGCGCATATGGAGAGACAGCAGTCGCGACAAAATGTCGTGCGCGGATGCATCATCGAGCCCTGCGAGCGGTTCGTCGAGCAGGAGCAGCTGCGGCGCCGGCGCAAGGGCCCGCGCCATGGCGACGCGCTGGCGCTCGCCGCCGGAAAGCTGGAGCGTAGGCCGATCGGCGAGCGCCTCTGCTCCGAGCAATTGAAGCATTTCGGCAATGCGCTCCGCGCGGCGCTCCGGGCTGAAGTGCCGGATGCCAAATCCGACGTTATCTCGCACGTTCAGATGCGGGAACAAGGCTGGTTGCTGCGTAACGAATCCGATCGAGCGCCGTCCCGCGGGAACTGAGACGCCGCTGTTTGTATCGAGCAGTGTTCTGTCGTTGAGCCGGATCCGGCCTGAGGCTGGTTCGACCAGACCCGCAATAATGCGCAGAAGCGTGCTTTTACCGGCTCCCGAAGGGCCAAAGACGACGGTCCACTGATTCTGCAGAGAGAATTCCGCTCCCAGAGAGAATCGCCCCTGTCGATGGTGAACGCTGATGTCAGGCATGGGGGCCTCCAGGCCTGTCTCTACGCATGTAAAGCAGAACGAGCGCGAGAGCCGAGAAACAGAGCAGTAAGAGCGAAGTTCGATTGGCGGCGGCGTAGGAAAAGTCCTGGACCTGGTCGTAGATCGCAATCGAAAGCGTGCGCGTGGCGCCCGGAATGTCGCCACCAATCATCAGCACGACGCCAAATTCACCGACTGTGTGCGTGAAACACAGAGCTGCGGCCGCAACAACGGAATGGGCGGACAGCGGAAGCAAGATGGCAGTTAAGGTGCGGAACCGGCCTGCTCCCAGCAACTGAGCCTGTTCGAGGAGAGCGATGTCGACGGAACGAAAACCGGCGGCAAGAGGCTGCACTGCGAAGGGGAGACTGTAGAGAACAGAACCAATCACGAGGCCCGAAAATGAGAACGCCAGTGGATGTCCCAGAAGCCGGGACGCGACGCGCCCGAAGCCTGTGCGCGGACCCAACAGAACCAGAAGGTAGAAACCCAACACGGTCGGGGGCAGAAGCAGGGGGAGCGTCGTCAGGGCTTCCACGAGCGGGCGCCAGCGCACCCGCGTAGAAGCAAGCCACCAGGCCAGCGGAATCCCGACCGCCATCAGGACCAGCGTCGTTGCGGTTGCAAGACGCACGGTTAGCCAGAGCGCCTGAAGGTCCATCAATGAATCGGCTTGAGCCCCTCTGCGGCGAGCGTCTGCTGGATGTCGCCTCTCTGGAGGAATTCCAGGAAACGATGGGCCGCAGCAGCTCCCGGGCTTCCTCGAATCACAATGCCGCCCTGCAGAATGGGCGGATAGTCTTCGTCGGGCACCTGAACAAAGTGACCATCGGCCCGGAGGCGCGGCGTCAGGGCTGACGTGAGCGAAATAAACCCGGCCTGAGCATTGCCGGAGTCGGCATATTGGGCTGCCTGGGCAATATTCTCGGCGATGACGAGCTTTGGCTGCAGCACGTTCAACAGCCCCGTGTGTTGCAGAGCGGCCTGTGCGGCGCGTCCATAGGGCGCATGATCGGGGTTGGCGATGGCAATGCTTTTCACCGCCGCGTTCCGCAATGCTTCAAGAGAGAGGTCAGCCACGCCGGAATCGTTCCGCGTCCAGAGAACCAGCGTCCCGCGAGCATAGGGAAGCGGCGCGCCCTGTTCCGCGCGCCCTGCATCGATGACCCGCTGCGGAAAGGACAAGTCGGCGGCGAGAAAGAGATCGAATGGCGCTCCGTCGATGATTTGTGTCGCCAGCGTTGCCGAAGCCTGATAGGAGGCCTCGGCATGAATCCCGGTTTGCTGCTCGAATTGACGCAGCAGCGGCGGCAGCACCGGCTGCAGATCGGCGGCCGCCGCGATGCGCAGATTCTTCCCGGCGTCGGGCTGGCCGGAGGGCTCGCTCTGCTGAGCGAATCCTGCATGCAGGAAAACGAACACTACGAGTGCGCTGAAGAGCAGCCGTCGGTCACACACGGAGCACCATGACCTCCGTCGATTTGATCAGAGCTGCTACGGTTTCACCTTTCTTCAGGCGCATCTCGCGAGCGGCATCGGCAGTGATGATGGACGTGATGATCTGGCCTCCGATGGAGAGACGAACCTGAGCCAGCAAGCCCTCGATCTTCAAATCCACAATGCGGCCGACCAGCTGGTTTCGCCCGCTCACGGTGCGCATCATCTGGCGTTTCGGTGTCTCCGGGCGTTTCGCCTTAAACAGCAGGGCATCCAGTTCGGATTCGGGGATACGGTAATGGCCTCCGGGCGTCTTGATCGCCTTCAGTTTGCCGCGATAAATCCACTGCTTGATCGCCGCATAGGATATGCCAAGCCTCAATGCTGCATCGCGCGGGGTCAAAAGAGGAACCATTAAACGATTTTAGACGAAATTTGGCTTGGGAATAAGCGACCATAGACGATCCGGTAGGGTTTGAGGCCGGTGTTAGGCTGAGATCAACCTGGCTGACGATGAATGAAATTTACCAATTGCGCTGCACCGGCTGCGCCCAGGAAATCGCACCGTCGGCTCTGCGTGGCAATTTCCGCTGTGATCGTTGCAATGAATTGTTCGAAGTGCAGTATCCCGGGTGGAACGGCCCGAGTCAGAAGCCGCCCAACCCGGGCGCACTTCGCTGGCTGTGGAGGGAGCGACGATCATCACAGGAATTGGCGGATCGCAGCGGGGTATGGCGTTTCCGAGAGATGCTGCCGATCCTCAGTTCCCTGCACAACATCGTTTCTCTCAGTGAAGGGAACACGCCTCTTTACGATTTGCCGCAATCGGCAAAGCGCTTGAACTTGTCGCAACTGCGCGCCAAGCATCAGGGCATGAACCCAACCGGATCTTTCAAAGACACGGGAATGACCGCGGCGATTTCTGTTGCGCGCGAACAGGGCGCAGCATGGGTCGCGTGCGCATCGACGGGAAACACTTCGGCATCAATGGCCGCTTACGCGGCACGAGCAGGGATTCGCAGCGTTGTGTTGCTCCCAGAGGGGGAAATCTCCTGGAGCAAACTGGCGCAGGCCATAGACTACGACGCACTCACTCTGCAACTGCACACCGATTTCGACGGTTGCGCACGAGTCCTTTCCGAAGTCGTAGACCGCGCGCCGGTGTATCTGCTGAACTCGGTCAACCCCTACCGGCTGGAGGGCCAAAAGACATCCGCCTTCGAGATCGCGGAGCAACTCGAATGGCAGGTTCCGGATCATGTGGTTGTTCCAGGCGGCAATCTCGCCAACAGTTCGGCATTGGGCAAGGGTTTTCTCGAGATGAAGCAGCTTGGGCTGACGGCGAAGGTTCCGCGGATTTCCGTCATCCAGGCGGAGGGTGCGAATCCGCTGGTGCGTGCCATAAAGGAATTCGGAGGAGAGAAGCTGGAGCGGGTTGAGGCGCATACGCGGGCGAGCGCGATTCGTATCGGCAACCCCGCGTCATGGCGAAAAGCGGTGCATGTGATTCAGGAGACCGGGGGGTGGGTGGAGCAGGTTTCCGAGGCGGAAATTGCGATCGCCAAGTCGGAAATTGGCGCGGAGGGTATCGGTTGTGAGCCGGCCTCAGCCGTAACCCTGGCAGGCCTGAAAAAGCTGCTGCAACGCGGAAAGGTTCGCCATGAAGATTCCGTTGTCCTGATCCTCACCGGTCACACGCTCAAAGACACTGACTACACCCTTCGGTTCCATCGGAGTGAGTTGCTGACTGACCAGGAGAGCGCCGCGCTTGCCCCTGAGATAGAAAGGACCCGCCGTAATTCGATCAAAGTGGAAGCATCTGCCGATGACGTTTTACGTGAACTGGAGCGTGCTCGCAGATGAGACAGGTCCATCTGCGACTCCCGGCAACTTCGGCGAACCTCGGACCGGGTTTCGATTCGCTGGCGTTGGCGTTGAAGCTCTACCTTCACATCGACGCCGAGCCGTCAGAGCAATTCACGATCGAAGCGAGCGGTCGCGACGCGAAGATCTGCGGCGCCTCGGAGAACAACCTGCTTATCGGCACCTACACTGAGGTCCTCGCTTCTCAGAATCGTGCATGGGTTCCCCTCAAGGTGGGGATGCACAATGAGATTCCCCTCGGGATGGGTTGCGGTTCCTCAGCGGCCGTCAGGCTGGCGGCTGTGGCCCTGGCCTCGCATTTCGGCGACCTCGCCTGGAGCCGTGACCGGATCCTTGCAGAGGCCTCGCGCCGGGAGGGTCACCCGGACAACGCGGCTGCCTGCTGGCTGGGCGGGTTCGTCGCCAGCGCTGTGGACGGAGGCCTGATCCACGCTATTTCGATCGCTCCGCCTCCGAATTGGCGCGCAGTCATTGTTATGCCGGATCAGCCTCTCGCGACGACGGCTTCACGCGCCGTGCTTCCGGCGACCTGGCCGCGTCTGGATGTCGTGGCTAATCTGCAGCGGGTGGCATTGCTAACTGCCGCTTTTGCAACAGGTAAGCCCGATGCCGTGGTCATTGGTATGGGTGACCGCCTGCATCAGCCGTTTCGAAGCGACGCGTGTCCGTTGTTGCCGAGGCTTCTTCCGCTTGCCGGGAGGGACGGCATCGCTGGCGTAGCTCTCAGCGGCGCGGGCCCGGCGGTGCTGCTTCTGACGGTGTCAGAGAGCGCTGCCGAACAAGCTCGGATCCTCGCGGCCGATCAGGTTGAGGGGCTGGGGAGGGTCGAGTTCCTCACCTGCCAGTTAGAGAACAAGCCGGTGTCGTTCTGAGTCGCTCCCTCTTTCGCAACGCGAGCACGCCTCTGCCCCGTTGGTAATGCAAAACTTATCTCGTGGGTAACTCAAATACCGCATTACCAAAAATTACTGAAGATTGCTTTACACAAGCCACCTGAGGCCCTATGTTCGCATCTGTGGGCAGTTCTGGGGGAGGGCTGCTCCGGCGTCCGTGATTCTGCATAAGAATCCGGGCGCCTTAATTTTTTTGGGCGATCGGGTCTCACCTCGCCGCGCTCCGTATTGCGACTCTCCAATTCCTCTTGCATCTAAATGACATCAGGTAGACTGGGGAGTGCATCAGGCACCCAAAGGGGACAGGAACGAGATGGCTGCAGTGGGAATTGCTGAAGTGAGTGACGCTACATTCGATCAGGAGGTGCTTCAGTCGGAGCAGCCAGTGCTGGTTGATTTCTGGGCCACATGGTGTGGGCCGTGCCGTGCGCTGGCTCCGATCGTGGATGAAGTAGCGACTGAGTTTAGTGGACGCCTGAAGGTCGCCAAGATGGATGTCGACCACAACCAGGCGACCCCCATGCGGTACGGGATTCGGGGCATTCCAGCGCTGCTGATCTTCAAGGGCGGCAAGGTTGCAGATCAGATTGTCGGTTACGTCCCCAAGGAAACCATTGCACGGAGTATCGCGCGCGTGATCGGGTAGGGGCGATTCGAAGACGCGACGGAAGCCTAATATTTTCGCAGCATGCCAAGCACTCTTCCCTGAATAGCAACCTGCGCAGCCGGAACAAAGATCGGGTCCATCTCGGCATTCGCGGGCTGGAGCCGGACCAAAGAGCCCTCCCGGTAGTATCGCTTCAGGGTGGTTTCCGAGCCTCGGACCAGGGCCACTACGATCTCTCCTGAGCGAGCCGTATTGATGCGCTCCACAAGCACATAGTCGCCATCCAGGATGTGGTCATCGCGCATGGACTCGCCGCGCACCTGCAGGACGAAAACATCACGGTTGCCGACAATATCGCCCAGGGAGATGCTTTCCGGGATTTCGGCGGTTTCTACGGGATAACCGGCAGCGATGCGTCCGGCGAGCGGCAGTCGTTCGACTCCCCGGCCTTTGGCGCGTGGCGGCAACACGTCCAGTGAGCGGCTGCGATTGTGGGCGCGCGCCAGTAATCCTTTGTTCTGCAGATTGGTGATGTGTTTGTGGACCGTGGCCAGCGAACGAAGGTCGAGGCCGCGCGCGATCTCCTCAAATGACGGGGAATAGCCGTTTTTCTGAACGAAGCCGGAGATGAAGTCCAACACTTCTTTTTGCCGCCGAGTGATGGCCATAGAGGTCATTGTAGCGAATAAAAGGCGAATCAGCGCAACATTCCTCTCTTTTCCTGATTTGACATCAGGTCGCGATGCGATTCCGTTCCGGGACAACTCTTTGTTTTTTCCCATGATTAGGCTCCTCTTCGCAGAACATCCGCGAGATGGTGGAGAGTTGGAGAAATCTCACATGCGTTTGCTTATCGCTGAAGACGACCGGGCGCTGGGAACATTCCTCGCTCGCGGTCTGGAGCAGGATGGTCACGAGGTCATCATGGCGACCGACGGGGAGATGGCGATGGAAGCCGCCAGGAATGACATTCCCGAGTTGGCCGTCCTCGATCTGAATCTTCCGCGGCGAGATGGGACGGAAGTGCTGGAATTCCTGCGCTCCCTCACGGATGATTTGCCCATTCTCATCCTCAGCGCTCGTCAGGAGCCCGAGAGCCGGCTGCGCTGTCTGGAAATGGGCGCGGACGATTTTATGCAGAAGCCGTTCTCGTTTGTCGAGCTCCGGGCACGTTGCCGCGCGTTGATGCGGCGAAGGACGCCAGGGCTTGTTTTGCGCCAGGGCGATCTGGAGTTAAAGCGCGTAGAGCGCACTGTCACCCGCAAAGGGGAGCCCATAACCCTGACGGGTAAGGAGTTTGCACTGCTCGAATACCTGATGCTGCATCGCGGCCGGCCGGTATCTCGCGCAACTCTGCTGCAGGAGGTTTGGAACATGAACGCGGACGCGGGAACGAATGTGGTGGATGTTTATATCAACTATCTGCGTCGCAAGCTGCACGATGCGCCCAGGCCGCACAGCGGGGATATGACCGGGGGCCGGGCCGAGACTTCAGCGCCTCTTATTCGGACCGTTCGTGGCGTCGGGTACAGCATCGGTATCCGCGCCTGATCCAGGCATTGTAACGGGACAATTGCAGCAGGAGAGGAGCAAGTTTATGGGAACAACAGCGACATCCGGGGTTTCCTCAATCGCCCGAACTGCCGTGCTGGCGAGTGCTGATGCTTCGTTTCGCAAAAGGGTCCGGGATGCTCTGGCCGATCTGCGCTGGCAGGTGCGCGAGGCCGAGGGGGGTGCGGAGACGCTGGCCTGTCTGGATGCGGCTCCTGCCGAAGCAGTGGTGCTCGACTCCTGGCTGCCAGATCTGGAGATTCATGAGTTTGTGGCCGAGTTCAAGCGAGTCCACCCCGGTGTTGATCTGATCATGGCGGATGCCTCGATCACCGCTGGAACTGAATACCGCGGACCCCGCCGCAACGAGGTTCTGCACGCCCTTCGCCGGGCGCAGGCCACCGATGGCGCAATCTGGAGCACTGCGCCGGGAGGCGCGTTGGCCAGAACCCCGAAGACGACCGGCGCGTGGGCCGAAGCGCCTGCGCCACTTTCGCCAAAGCGCAATTCCGCGCCTCCGACCCCTTCCGGCCCTGCGCCTGCCGCGGCCAGTCCGACAACCGGGAATTTCCCGGCGAGCGAACGGGCTCTTCCGGAATTTGTCGGCTCCCATCCTGCCATCCTCGAAGTCAGCCGGAGAATTCGTCTGGTCGCCGCGCGGACGACGCCTGTGCTGATCGAAGGTCCAACCGGCAGCGGCAAAGAACTTGTGGCCCGCGCGTTGCACCGGCTGAGCGACCGATCAGGGCACAAGCTGATCGCTCTGAACTGCGCGGCCATTCCCGACGGCCTTCTCGAAGCCGAGCTCTTCGGCCACACGCGCGGCGCCTTCACCGGCGCTGTGGAAGGCCGCACCGGACGCATTGAAGCCGCGCATGGCGGTACGCTCTTCCTTGATGAAGTCGGCGAGATACCCCTGGGGTTGCAGGCAAAGCTGCTGCGGTTTCTGGAAAGCGGCGAACTGCAACGCGTGGGAAACAACGGTTCCGTCCACGTGGATGTGAGAATCGTGGCAGCGACGCATCGGCCTCTGGCGAGGCTGGTGGCGGAGGGTGGTTTCCGTGCCGACCTTTACTACCGGCTAGCTGTCTTTCTGATCCGCACGCCGGCGCTGCAGGGCCGCAGCGAGGATATTGAAACGCTGGCAGGGCACTTCCTCATGGAATTTGCGAAAACCAGCCCGGCCAAACAGATTACCGCACTGGCGTTGGCGCGGCTGGTCGCTCACGGCTGGCCCGGAAACGTACGCGAGCTGGAACATGTGCTCGAGCGGGGCTGGATTCTCGCCGAAGATCGGCCGCAAATTGATTTCCGGGAGATCGAATTCGACGATCCGCAATGAAGATTTTCTAATGTTGGCGGGGTCGCGCCGGAAGTATTCCTGCAACGACTCTGGTGGAGATTTTTCCGGAGAGCACCACGATGCAAATGGCGACACCGATGGCTGAGGTGCTGAACCGATATCTGGACCTGTCCTCGCTTGAACTGAAGGTGACAGCGCAGAACATGGCGAACATTGACACGCCGGGTTATCGGACCACAGGATTCGATTTTGCCGCGGAAATGTCGCGGTCGGTGGATTCGCTCAACCAGCAGGGCCGGGCAGCAGCGGAATCTGCTCCGGTGCCGCAGCTCGGCCCTGTCGGCGGTCTGTTGGAACGTCCGGACGGGAATAACGTTTCGATGGACCGCGAGGGAATGAAGATGGCGGAGGCGCAGCTCCAGTTCCGGACCGGAGTGGAGCTGCTGAAGCACGAATTCTCGCGTGTCGCGGATGCTATTCACGAAGACCAGAAGTGAGGCTCGGCAATCTTCGACGGGAAAGAGAGGCCAGGATGAATCTGTTTGGCGCGATGGAAGTCAGCGGGTCGGCGTTGCAGGCCGAGCGCATACGGGCCGAGGTGGTAGCAGCCAACATGGCGAACGCGGAAACGACGCGCACCGCGGATGGCGGTCCTTATCGGCGCCAGCATGTCGTGTTTTCCTCCGATGCCCCGCCGAGCTTCGCCAGCCAGTTTCTTGGGGAGGGCAGCCTAACAGGTCCGCAGATCGGAGGTGTTCGCGTTGCGGCAGTCGTCCCCGATCAGGGAGCCCCGCTGCGACGCTATGACCCAGGCCATCCGGACGCGGACAAAGAGGGTTATGTGTCCTATCCGGATATCAATCCGCTCACGGAGATGGTCGACCTGATGGGGGCAACGCGAGCCTACGGCCTGAACAGTTCGGCGGTGCAGGCGGAAAAAGGCATGCTCTCGGCATCGCTGGACATTTTGAAATAGGGGGTTGATCGATGCATGCAGTGGCTGTTCCGTCGTTTTCCGTGCCACCCGTACTCCCGGTAGCTGGACCGACCGGGGTTGCCGCTCCGGGATCGGCCCCGTTTGGCGATCTGCTGAAAGACGCCGTCACCGGCGTCGATAGTCTGGAGCAGCAGGCCTCGGCCGCCGTGCAGGGTTTATTAACCGGAACCGGCGTCGATGTTCACGACGCGATGATTGCCACGCAGAAGGCCGACATGAGTTTCGAACTGGCATTGGCGGTGCGGAACAAAGCCGTGGCCGCGTATCAGCAGGTGATGGGTATGCAGTTCTGAGCGGCAGACCCAGTGAGACAAAATGGCCGAGAGACCTGAAAAACCGCAGACCGCATTGACCGTACAGCAACGCGCTGGCGCTCTGGTTGCCGAGGCCGCGGCCCGGTATCGCGCTCTCGATCCTGGTCGCCGCAGCCGCCTGGTCATGACGGCGGCGGTTTTGCTGGCGTGCTTTGGCGGTCTTCTCTGGTACGTCTCAAGAACAGACTGGCGCATGTTGTATGCGGGACTCGATCCGGAGGATGCACGCCAGATGGGTCAGGAACTGAGCACCGCAGGCATCCCCTTTGATGTTTCGCCGGATGGGTCCGGCCTTCGAGTGCCCGCGCAGGATCTGGACAAGGCGCGACTGGCGACCACCGCCAAAGGCGGTCCGAAGAGTGGGCGCATGGGATTCGAACTGTTTGACAAGCCCAACTGGATGGGTTCGGAGTTCGACGAGAAGGTGAATTACCAGCGAGCCCTCGAAGGGGAGCTGGAGCACACCATTGCAACCCTTGGTTCCGTGCAATCGGCTCGCGTGCACCTGGTGCTGCCCCACGACTCCCTTTTCACAACGGAACAGCGTGAGGCGAAGGCATCGGTGGTCCTGCGGCTCCGTCATCGAACCCTTTCCAGCGACGAGGCGGAGGCGGTTTCCAACCTGGTGGCGAGCGCAGTCGATGACCTGCGTCCGGAAAACGTTGTGCTGGTCGATGCGCAGGGAGGCGGTATGCTGGGCCGCCGCACCGGCGATGCAGCCCTCGCCTCTCACGAGCAACAGCTCGCCGCGAAACTGGTCGAGACGCTCGAACCAGCGGCAGGTCCTGGCAATGTTCGCGCCTCGGTCAATGTCGATTACGATCCAAATTCAGCCGATGAGCTGGACGAAACCTACGATCCCGCGCAGACTGCGACGCTCTCGATGCAGCGTAACGAGCAAGCCTCCGGGCAACCCGTGGCTTCCGGCATTCCAGGGACCGCGAGTAATACACCCAACGCCAGGCCGCCGCTCTATCCGGCGCAGAACGAAACGGGACAAAACCTGAAGCAGGAGAGTGCGACCTACGGAGTGTCCAGGAAGGTCCGGCACAGCGTCGAAGCCCCTGGCCGGGTTCGCCGGGTTACAGCAGCGGTTCTTATTAACTATCGTCGGACCACCGAGGGAAAGGCGATAACCTGGCAGCCCCGCGACGCCGAGGAGATGAAGCGTCTGGCGGACCTGGCGCAGTCCGCGGTCGGCTTCGACGCGTCGCGCGGAGATCAGGTCAGCGTGGAACAACTGGCTTTTGATGACGATGCTGTTGCTCCCCAACCGGCTCTTGGGGAGCGAGTGCTGGTGATGGCTGCTCAGTCGGAGTCCCTCTTGCGGTATGGGACCATCCTGACGGCGCTTCTGGCATTTTTCCTCCTGGTTGCGCGCCCCACGCTCCGTTCTCTGGCCTCAACGCCTGCCCGCCGCGCATCGCCAACAAATCCTGGCGTGCCGCTTCGCGTTGCCTCTGCGCCCGAGCCCAGGGAACTGTCTCCCGAGCAACAGGCTGCTGAGCAACAGAAGATACACGCCCAGAACGTCTTCGAGCAGGTCTCCGCAACGGTCAAGCGCGATCCAGCGCAGAGCACACGCCTTCTGGAGAGCTGGATTCGTTCCGAGTAGACCGATATGGCTACTGCCTCCAATTCCGGAGCTGTTCACCACTCATTGAGCGGAGTGCGCAAGGCGGCAATTCTCCTGGTGGCGGTGGGCGATGACCTGGGAAAGAAAATCCTCCAGAATCTCGCCGAGGGCGATCTGCAAAAGCTCACGGAGGAAATCGCCGATCTGCGCGGCGTACCGCCCGATCTGTCGCTCGAAGTGATCGATGAGTTTCACGAAATGCTGGAAACCCAGCAGTTCATGATTCATGGCGGGCTGGACTATGCGACCAGGCTGCTGGTCGACACCTTCGGTCAACAGCGCGCCGAAGACCTGCTGGGGCTTGTCAAGCGAGCGCAGGAAGCGAGCCAGAGCGATCTTACGGTGTTGCAGCGAGTCGATCCCCAGCAGCTCGGCAAGTTCCTCGAGAGCGAGCACCCCCAGACGATCGCCGTCGTTCTGGCCCATCTCGACGCCAAACGGGGCTCCACGGTCATTGACAGCCTCAGCGAGGAACGAAGGGTCGAGGCGATCCGACGACTGGCGGCCATGCGGCAGTTTTCTCCGGAGATGGCCCAGCGCGTGGCGATGATCCTGCACCGCCGGCTCGAAAATATGGGGGACACCGGGCGCAAGGCCTATTCGGGGTTCAAAGCCGTCGCCGATCTCCTGAACCGCATGGAATCGGAAGAAACCAAGAAGATTCTGGATGAGATCGAGGCGGCCGACGTTGCCATGGCTCTGAACATTCGAAACCTGATGTTCACGTTCGACGATCTGGTCACCATTCCTCCCGCGAGCATTCGAGAGATTGTAGCCGCCGCGGATAAACGGCAGTTGGCCCTTGCCCTGCGGGGGGCCTCCGAGGATCTGCGTGCCCATGTTTTTGCCGCGATGTCCTCTCGCGCCGCGGACATGCTGAAGGAAGATATGGAAGTCATGGGGCCGGTGCGAGCTCGAGAGGTAGCTGGCGCTCAGCACGAAATCCTGGCCCTGGCCCGCAACCTCGAAGCCGAAGGCAAGGTTATCCTCAAGCTCGAACAGGGCGATGACTTCGTGGTATAGCGAACGGAGACCTATGCCGAGCAAGTTCGACAGTCAATACCGGCCGATGGAATATCCGGTCCTTGCGGGAGCCTCGCCGGTTATCGATCTCGCATCGCCGGTGGACCCGGAGCAGCGCATACGCGAGCTGGAGGAAGAGATTGGTAAGAAGGAGAAGCATTTTGCGTTGACCCTGGAGAGCGTGCGGAAGGAAGCCCTGGGGCGGGGCAAGGAACTGGCAAGCAGCGAACACTCCGCATGGCGCCAGGAGTGCGCGGCGGAATTGACCGCGGCGATTGGCGAATTTCGCGGTCACGCAGACGAGTATCTCAACCGCGTTGAACACGAGGTGGTGCGCCTGGCGCTTGCCGTTGCCGAAAGGATCCTGCACCGGGAATCACAGATGGATCCTCTGTTGCTCTCCGGAGCCGTGCGCATCGCGCTGGGCCAGCTGGCGGAGTCGACGAAGGTTCGTTTACGGGTGCCGGCCGCCCAGGAGGAAATGTGGGCCGAAATGGTACGCCTGATGCCGGGGCTGCCTCTTCGCCCGGAGGTGCGGGCGGATCAGGAGATGCACACCTGCGAAGCGGTTCTCGAAACCAACCTGGGCACCGTCGACCTCGGCGTACGCTCGCAGCTCAGGGAAATAGAACGAAGCTTCTTCGATCTGCCTGAGGTTCCCAGCGAGAACGGCCTGGAGACGGATCGGCCGGAAGTCGCCGGAAAGCGGGGGTGAGTGGATCTGCTCGGAACCTATTTTTCGCGCCTGCGCCAGCGACAGCCGTTTCGCTGGCGCGGGCGCGTGGTCAAAGCCTCCGGGCAGACGATCGAATCGGAAGGGCCGCCCTGTTCGGTAGGCGAATGCTGCGAAATTCATGACGCAGCGGGAAGGGTTCATGCAGCGGAGGTGATTGGCTTCCGCGGCCCCGATGTGCTCTCCATGACTCTGGATGCAGCGGATGGAATCCGGTACGGAGACCCAGTCTCCGCATCCGGCGTCATGCCGCGCCTCGAAGTCGGCGAAGCCCTGATCGGTCGTGTGATGAATGCCATGGGGCTAGCGCTCGATGGCATGCGCAGACCAATTCTGCAGTCGCTGGTCCCTTTGGAGCGCTCGGCGCCTGCGCCCCTCGATCGGGAGCCGATACGCGAGGCTCTGGGGACCGGGGTCCGCGCCATTGATGGTGTGCTCAGTGTGGGCCGCGGCCAAAGGGTGGGCATTTTCGGCGGATCCGGAGTGGGCAAGAGCACGCTGATCGGAATGATGACGCGCAACAGCGATGCCGATGTGATCGTGGTGGGGCTGGTGGGAGAGCGGGGCAGGGAAGTGGGGGAGTTTCTCGAGCAGGGCCTGGGGCCTGAGGGCAGGAAGCGCGCGGTTGTTCTGGTTTCGACCTCCGATCAGTCGGCCCTGTTGCGCATGCGGGCGGCGCTGGCGGCTACCAGTGTGGCGGAGTACTTCGCCGGCACAGGAAGGCATGTGCTGCTCGTTCTTGATTCGCTCACCCGATTTGCGATGGCCGCGCGTGAGGTAGGTTTGGCAGCGGGCGAACCGCCAACGACCCGTGGCTACACTCCGTCGGTGTTCAGTCGCCTCGCGCGTCTGGTGGAACGCGCCGGCCGCTTCCGCACCGGCAGCATCACCGCTTTCTACACCGTTCTGATGGAGGGCGACGATCTGCAGGACCCGCTGGTGGACGCGGTCCGTTCCTATCTCGACGGTCACATCGTCCTGGCTCGAACCCTCGCCACCGATGGCTGGTACCCGCCCATCGATGTGATCGAATCGATCAGTCGGCTGATGCCGTTGGTGGTAACCGACGACCATTCCAGAGCAGCCGCAACGGTTCGTCGCCTTCTGTCTACCTGGGCACGTTCTGAGGACCTGGTGAGGATCGGCGCTTATAAACCGGGCACCGATCAAAATATCGACCGCGCTCTGCGATTCCTTCCTGCCATTCGGAACTATTTGGTGCAAAGCCCGCGCGAGCCGGAGACCTTTGCCGATTCGCGGAACCAGCTTCTTCGGCTGGTTGCGTCCATCGAAACCAACAATGCCACCGCAGTGTCATGAAGCGAAAACTGGATCGAGTGTTGCGCATACGGGCATTGCTGGAAGACCTCTCGCGTCTCGAATTTGAGAAGAAGATCGCGAACATGCGCTTTCTGGAGATGGCTGCGGAACAGCAGCGGCATCTGGCTCGGTCGTTGCGCGCAGATGCTTTGCAAATGCTGGAAGAGGACCAATCCGTCAGGCGTGAATCATGGCCGATGAGAATCGCCGACGCTGAAATCCTCGACTGGAAAGAGGCACGATTCGAAGCTCTCGCGGATGAAAGTCAGGGAGCCGTCCGCGAGGCACGTGAAGCACTGCTGGCTCGTCGTCTGGAGCGCCGCCAGGTGGAAGCTCTGCTTGCGACTGCAGCGCGCGAGGAGAAGAAGGGACAGGTCCGCCGGGAACAGAATCTCACCGATGACTGGTACCAGAGCGGGCGCTCGCGCGAAGATCCCAGAAGAAGGTAAGAACCGTCTCATCTTCGCCGGGTTCGTTCGGCAAACTCCTTGCAGTATCTGCGGCGGAGGAATCAGCCTTGCATTCTGTTGCCGCGCCGCTTCTGAATCCGCCAGCCAGCCAAAGCGCCCCGCTGGACGTCGCACAGCCGAGCCGGATGCCGGCTGGCGATCTGCGGTTCGGCACTCTGATTCGACAGCAAGTTCTGACCAGCGAAGAATCACCCTCGCAGCCATTGAGCACAACTCGGAGGACAGAAATGGACTTCATCCCCACGCCACCGACATCCCCGCGCGAGACCCCCGCCCCCCAAACGATGGAGAGGGTCATTCCGGAGATGCTTTCAGCCGGCTCTTCCCACAGCGCACCCGAAGTCGCAAATCTTTCCGGGGATGCAAATTCGCCGCCATGGATCGGTGAGGATTCCGGCGGCCCCAACGTTGCTGGGTCTCAACCGAATGCGACGGCGATCAGATCCTCCGCCGCGACCAGTCGTGAGGATGGTTCACAGGCTGCTGCAGGATCTTCCCACGATGCGATGCAGGCGCGGAAGCTCAATGTGAGTCCTGCCGCCATCAGGGAGACAATTTCGCCTCCCGCGTCCCGAAGTTCCTCGTCGGGCAATGCACTTCGCGCCGATTCGGAGTGCGATGCTTCGGAAGGGGCAAGGTCCTCAGTCTCCCGCCTATGGGCCGGTTCCGGCTTAACCCCGGTCACCATGGGAGCCAATCCCTCCTCGCCACAGTTGAAAGGTGAGAAGACAGCCGACGGGAATACGCCAGCCGTTTCAGGTGCGACCGTATTTGGCGGACCAAGGAGTTCCGAACCGGATTCGGTTCCATCGCCAGTGGTTCCGCCGGCGAAGTCCGCTGTCCTGCCGGGCGACGGAAAGGAGTCTGCGTCAAACTCGTCCACACTGCCGGTTGCCTCGCCTGGGAAATCTTCTTTCGTGCCTGATGATGGGAAACGGTCTGCGCCAAACGCGTCCACCGGAGCCAGGGCGATGCCGGGGAAGCCAGCTATCGTTTCCGGGGGAGCGAAGAAGCCCCAGACAAATCTGTCTATATCGCACGAATCTTCTGTCGTGCCAAATCTACCTGCGACGATTTCCGAGGCTCCGACATCGGTGAGCCGATCGGCCGAATTATTCGCTGCGACGGTTGTGCCCATGGCGGCGCCGGAGCCAAATTTGGACACCAACGTGCGGCCCCTTCGCTCCGTCGCCAGCCCGCGCAGTGAATCGCGAAAAACGCAGGCGAATGCCAACGTCGGGGCTATCCCGTCCGGATCCGGCGCATCCGGAGCACAGCAGAGCTTCTCTCGCTCCTCAGCCGTCGCCCCCGCAATCCAGCCGGACTCGGCCGATCACCTGAAGGCCGGCCTCAACACGAAATTGGAACACGTCGGATTGCCGGTGGCCACGGTAGATTCGATGGTTCATGCACCGTCGAGCCCGCGCTCTGAATTGAATCAGTCTGTTGGCGCTGCTTCAATCGCAGGAAGCCATGCAGCGAGCGCTGTGATCGCCACGCGGCTGCCCGCCGCTTCTACCGATCCGTCCCACGTTCCGATCGGCGCCGCATTTGAGCGGATGGATTCGGCAGCTGCGCCGCAGGTGATCGAAAACTCATCGCGGCACCTGGCGGTAGGGGTTCGCAACGCTGATCTGGGATGGGTGGAGATTCGCACAAGCAACGCAGCGGGGCAAGTTTCCGCAACCCTGACGACTGGTTCGATCGAATCTCACAACGCGGTTGCAGCACAGCTACCTTCGATGCGGGAATATCTCGCCGCGCAGCAGGTGCGCGTCGACCACTTGGCGTCGGAGAACTTCTCCGCGTCGTCGGACCGTCGGGAGGCCTCTTCGGGGGACCAGTCCCGTGATGATGAAGGGGCTCGTACCGCGAAAGTCGCTGAAGAGGCCATTCCAGCGAGGGCATCGGTCACCGATGCAGACCAGGACGGTTTGTCGTACATCAATGTGCGGGTCTGATGCAAACAGACCGCCGAAAGGAAGGATATGCAAATTTTCCCGAACTCCGCCGCAACCCCCGCATTGGCGTCCGTCCAGCCGGAGGATGTCGGCTCGTCCAGCTCTGACTCAACCTCATCAGCGTCGGCCTCCAATACAGCAACAATCAGCGCCAACGACTTCCTGCAACTCCTGGTTTCAGAGATGAAGAATCAGGACCCGACCGCCGATACCGACCCCAACGAATACATTAACCAGCTCGTCCAGGTGAACAGTCTTGAGCAGCTCATTTCTATTAATCAGGATCTGACGCCCACATCCTCATCGGGGACCAGCGGCTCGTCGGGCAGCGTGTCCGGCGGCTCCGGTGGTCAGGTGCCCGGTACCGGCGCGCCAAACAACGCGGTAACCGTCGCCCCCGGGAATCTGAGTGCTCCGACTACCGGCTCCGCGTCGCGCATTGCGAGCGCCCTGGAAAGCGCGGCGCAGAGCCTCGCACCCGGTTCTTCGGCCAGCCCACTCGATTCCGTCCTCAGCACGCTGAGGAACCGCGCGCAGCACGCGCACACTACCACTTCAAATCCGGCGCGTTAAACTCGCGCGCGGCTATCTCACGGAGGAACCATGTCATCTTTTTCGATTCCGCTGACCGGGCTCAAAGCTTCGTCCGAGGCGCTCGACACCATCGCCAACAATCTTTCCAACATGAACACGACCGCATTCAAGAGCCAGGACGTAACGTTCAGCGACCTCTTCTATCAGCAGGTGGGAACCACTGGCTCCGGCAATCCGCTGCAGGTTGGCGCGGGAACGCAGACTGCCGCGACAGAGACGGACTTCTCACAGGGGGGCATCCAGGAAACCGGCAATGCTTCCGACGTCTACCTGAACGGCAACGGATTCTTCGTCGTGCAGAACGGTAATACAACGGAATACACGCGTGCCGGAAACTTTACCCAGGGCGCGGATGGTTCTCTGACTACCCAGGGTGGTCAGCAGGTGATGGGCTACCCGGTGGTCAACGGGGCCGTGGATACGAATGCTCCCCTGGTCCCCATTGTGATTCCGACGAATGCTGTCGAGCAGCCGCAGGCAACCACGTCGCTGTCGATGACGGCAAACCTTGATGTGTCAGCCTCGGTGGGGACCGTGGTACCCGCCCAAGTGACGATCTACGACTCCCTGGGTGTATCCCATGTCGCCACGATCAATTTCACGAATCAGGGCAGCGGCAACTGGACCTACAATATCTCGCTGCCCGATACGCTGACACCGGCTTCCGTCAGCAACACATCTGCGGCGAACCCACCGGTCACGACGATGACTAACACCTATACCTTTGCGCAGAGTGGAAACGCGATCGGGACAGTAGATCCTTCGACCAACCTTACGATATCCGGGCTGACCGCAGGCGGCGCGTCTGCAACGATCACCGCTCCTCCAATTGCGCCGGGGGAGTCCCTGGCAACATATGCAGGCGACCTGACCACCCAACTGGGTATCGAGGGCATCACCCCCGCCAGCGCTTCGGTCAGCGTGGGTGCAGGCGGCAATACGCTGGTTATTTCCGGCGCCAGTTTTTCGACCGCCGGCAATGTGGTGCAGGAGCCCGTTGAAACGAATAACTCGGGCACACTCACGTTCAATGGAAACGGGGATCTGACCTCGCCTTCCGGGAATCTCAGTGGCATCAACTTCACCGGGCTTAGCGATGGTGCTACGCCACTGAATTTCTCCTGGAATCTTTACGGATCGAATGGCGAGCCCACGGTCAGCCAGGTTGCGTCTGCCTCCGCCGTTTCGGGAACAACGCAGAACGGTTATGCCGGCGGAGAATCGAACGGATTTACGATCGATTCGAACGGTGTGATTTCTGCTCAGTTCACCAACGGGATGACTTCGCCGGTTGGCCAACTGGCACTGGCGAACATTACCAACCCGCAGGGTCTCATCATGTCCGCGGGCAACAACTATCAGACCACTCTGTCCTCCGGCACGGCGAGTGTCAGCGTTGCCGGGTCGGCCGGGCTGGGTACGATTCAGGACCAGGCGTTGGAGGAATCGAACGTCGATATCTCGACGCAATTCTCGAACCTGATCGTGGAACAGCAGGCATTCGATGCGAGTTCCAAGGCGATCACAACCTTCGACACCATCTCCCAGGACACGCTCAACATGATCCACTAACCGTTCGCAGCCGCGGACCCGCTCACTACGTCTTCGTAGAATCGTTCATAAAGCGGAACAATCTTCGAAGCGCAATAGCGGGTCTGGGCGGTGCGGCGGGCAGCTTCCGCCATCGCCAGAAAGCGATCGGAGTCGCTGAGCAGTTCCACGGCCGCAGCGGCCATACCTTCAATATCCCCGACCGGGAACAGCCTCCCACTGATCCCGTCCTCGATCAGCTCGGGCACTCCGCCGACCCGTGTGGCGATTGAGGGTACACGACAGGCCATCGCCTCCAGCGCGGCTAACCCGAAGGATTCAAGCTCGCTTGGCATCAACAGCAGGTCCGCCAGCGGGAGTATCTCCGAAACGCTGCTTTGCTTCCCCAGAAAATGCACGCGATCCTGGATCCCCTCCCGATGGGCGATCCATTCGGCAGCCGAACGATCGGGTCCGTCGCCAATCATCAGCAGGCGCGCCGGCAACTCGCGGACGACCTTCGAGAAGATGCGAACCACATCGCCCGTGCGCTTGACCGGCCGAAAATTGGACAAGTGCACCAGGATCTTCTCGCCAGGCTCCGCGTAGCGAGCGCGCCCCGCCGCGCGCTCCGTCTCGCTCAGTGGCATGTAAACATCGCAGTTCACGAAATTGGGAATGACGTGGATCGCCCGCAACGGATGGAATTCCTGGATCGTCTTGTCCCTCAGGTAAGTGGAAATGGCGGTCACGCCATCGCTCTCATCGATGCCGAAGCGGGTAATGGGCAGATACGAGTGGTCGAGTCCCACCAGCGTAATATCTGTCCCGTGCAGCGTTGTAATGAAGGGTAGCCGGCGCTTTTGCCGAGCGAGCATCTCCCGAGCCAGATACGCCGATATGGAGTGCGGAATCGCATAATGGACGTGCAGCAGGTCCAGTTCGTAGTAAGCGGCCACCTCGGCCATGCGCGTGGCCAGAGCCAGGTCATACGGCGGGTACTCGAACAGCGGATAATTCGAAACCGGCACCTCGTGAAATGCGATGTCCTGCTCGCGGCCGCGAAGGCGGAACGGCTGTGAATAGGCGATGAAGTGAACCTGGTGTCCGGCGGCGGCCAGCTCGATGCCCAGTTCCGTGGCAACTACGCCGCTGCCGCCATAGGTGGGATAACAGGTGATTCCAATCTTCATAGTTGTTCCAATGTTGAGGGTACATGCTAAAGATGCGGGAATGCCGAGAACGACGCGGATTCCCGGAGATTCAACGGAAACTCCCAATCGACTGCCGCAAATTCCGTTCAGATTTTATTGGCCAGTTGCTTTACAGTTCTGGAATGCGGCAGATCGGGCGTCAGAAACCGTCATACTACGATACGAGAGCACAACCTTTTGCGCGCGGCGATTGATACTGGCGGCACGTTTACCGATTGCGTTTATCTTGACCGCGGAGAGCTGCGCGTCCTCAAGCTCTTCTCTACACCTGCCGATCCGGCTCTGGCCGTCCTCGATGTTCTCTCGCGGATTGGCTCGAGCGCAGCCATCGACGTGCGCCACGGCACCACACTGGGCACCAACGCCATGCTGGAGCGCCGTGGCGCGTCCGTCGCATTTGTCGCCACCGCAGGCTTTGAGGACACGATCGCCATCGGCCGCCAAACGCGCAGTTCTCTGTACGACTGGTTCGCATCCGCTCCCGTATGTCTCGTGCCGCGTGAATTGCGATTCGGCATCGCCGAACGCGTCAGCCCGGAAGGAGAGATTCTGCGCAGACCGACCGACGCGGAGATGGCGGAACTCACGGTCGCCGTTCGTGCCAGCGGAGCGCAGTCCGTCGCCATCTCGCTTTTGTTCTCCTTCGCCTATCCCGAGACAGAACGGCGCATCGAGGCGTCGCTCGCAGGTCTCGGTATTCCGGTCTCGACCTCCCATCGGATACTGCCCGAGTTCCGTGAGTACGAGCGCGCTTCGACCACGGTGGTGAACGCCTATCTGGCGCCTCGCATGCAGGAGTACCTGCTGCACCTCGAACAGCGGGTAACCGCGGAACATCAGGGCGGCCGCGTGGACGTCATGCAATCTTCCGGCGGCATCATCTCCGCGCGCGTTGCCGCCCAGGAACCTGTTCGAACTGTTCTTTCGGGGCCAGCTGGAGGCGTCATCGGCGCTTGTCGAGTTGCGACATGGGCAGGCTTTAACCGCATCATCGGGCTCGATATGGGCGGAACTTCCACTGACGTGTTCCTTTCCGACGCTGCGCGTGGCGGCGTGCGGAGAACTCGGGAATCGGTTGTAGCAGGCGTACCGGTGAGCGTGCCCATGCTCGAGATCCACACCGCGGGCGCGGGCGGCGGATCGATTGCCCGGTTCGATCAGGGCGGCATGCTGCGTGTTGGTCCTGAATCCGCCGGCGCCGAGCCCGGGCCGATCTGTTTCGGCCGAGGAACCATCGCGACGGTCACGGATGCTAACTTGCTGCTCGGACGCCTCGAACCTGCCAGTTTCCTGGGCGGCAGCGTGCCCCTTCATCGTGAGCGGGCCGACAGGCTGATGCGTGAGCAGAAGGGCATTTTTCCATCCGTCGAGGAATTTGCCGCCGGCATTCTGCGCGTCGTCGAGACGGAAATGGACAAGGCGATTCGCGTCATTTCTGTCGAGCAGGGCTATGATCCGCGCGAATTTACGCTGGTGGCTTTTGGCGGAGGCGGTCCGCTGCATGCTTGTTCTCTGGCGCGCACCCTGCGCATTCCAACTGTGTTCATTCCCGCCATGCCAGGCGCGCTCTCCGCTCTCGGCATTCTGCTCGCGGATGTCGTTCGTGATCATGCGCGCACGGTCATGCTGCCAGAAGATGCCATCCATGAACTCGAGCGACTTTTCACTGAACTGGAGCAGACGGCCCGAGCTGAATTTGCTGCTGAAGGACTGACAGGGGTCGCAGGATATTCGCTCGATCTCCGCTACAGCGGCCAGGGATACGAATTGAATGCTCCCTGGGATCCGCGGATGCCCGCGAACTCGATCGAGGAATTTCATCGATCCCACCGGCAGCGCTACGGCTTTTGCGATCCTCAAAAGCCTTTGCAGATTGTGAACCTCCGTCTGCGCATGACAGCCAGCGCCGAGCCGTACGCTCCGGTTCGACGTGAGCCTGTGCCCGGCAACGGCAGCGCGGCCTGCTATGCTGAGCGCGAGATCTTTTTCGACGATCGTGTTTTGCTGTCGCGGCTCTACCATCGGGAGCAACTCCGTCCTGGCGATGCGATCGACGGTCCCGCGATGATCACGGAGTACACTTCGGCCACGATTTTGCCACCGGGTTCACGGGCCAGCGTCGATGCCTTCGAGAATCTCGTGATCGCGGTTGGAGAAGACGCATGAGCGCTGTCGATCCTGTCGAACTCGCCATCTTTCGCAGCGGCGTCCATTCGATCGCGGAAGAGATGGGCGCCGCGCTGCGCCGCACGGCACTGTCCCCGAACATTAAGGAACGCCGCGACTACTCGTGCGCGATCTTCGACGGACAGGCAAGCGTGATCGCGATGGGCGACCATATGCCCGTGCATCTGGGATCGATGCCGATGTCGGTCGCAGCCGCGGTTGCGGCTGTTCACTTTGCGACCGGTGACATCGCGGTGCTGAACGATCCCTATGCAGGCGGAACCCATTTGCCCGACATCACCATGGTGATGCCGGTCTTTCTTCCTGGCGCCGATCAGCCGTCCTTTTATGTCTCGACGCGTGCTCATCACGCCGATGTTGGCGGCGCATTTCCGGGTTCGATGGGACCGGCGCGCGAGATTTATCAGGAAGGAGTGCGCATTCCTCCTGTGCGCATCGTGCGCGGCGGTCAGATCGATCGCGAGATGCTCGACCTGATCCTGCTGAATGTGCGCACGCCGCAGGAGCGCGAAGGCGATCTGGCTGCGCAAATCGGCGCGTGCCGTGTGGGTGAGCAGCGGATCCTTGAAATAGTCGCGAAATACGGCGAAGATCGGCTGCGCGCTCTTACCGGTGAATTGCTGGACTACTCCGAGCGGCTGGTGCGCGCCGAACTGCGGCGCATGCCAGCCGGCGAATTCACTGCCGAAGACTGGCTCGATGATGATGGCGTCGATGACAAGCCAATCAAGCTGCGCGTTCAAATTCAAACTGACCCCCGATCCGAGTCGATGCACGTGGATTTCACAGGGTCGTCGCCCCAGGTTACCGGCAGCGTGAATGCGGTGCGGGCCATTACCCTCTCGGCTTGTTTCTACGTGCTGCGCTGTCTGCTGGAGCGCGACGCTCCGGCGACAGCCGGCATTCTGCGGCCGCTGACGCTGGTTACTGAGCCAGGCAGCATCGTCGATGCTCGGCCGCCAGCTCCGGTTGCGGGCGGCAACGTGGAGACTTCGCAGCGAATCGTCGATGTGCTGCTCCGGGCGCTGGCGCAGGCCATTCCGGATCGCATTCCGGCGGCGAGCGCCGGGACCATGAGCAACCTGACCATTGGCGGCGTCGATCCGCGCACCGGCCAGCCGTTTACCTATTACGAGACGACTGCTGGCGGCATGGGCGCTCGGCCTGGGCTCGACGGAATTCCCGGCGTGCAGACACATATGACCAATTCGCTGAACACGCCGATCGAGGCACTCGAGTATGCGTATCCGTTTCGGGTTCGGCGGTATGCGTACCGAACCGGTTCCGGTGGCGAAGGGAAATTTCGCGGTGGCGACGGGCTCATCCGCGAGATCGAACTGCTTGCGCCGGCTCAGGTTACGCTGCTGGCGGAGCGCAGGAAGTTTCGGCCTTGGGGTTTGCAGGGCGGCGAAGACGGCTCAGCCGGCCGAGCGACGGTGATCAAGGTGAGCGGCGAGCCAATTGAGCTAGCCGGAAAATGCAGTTTGCATCTTGAAGCCGGCGACGTTTTGCGGATCGAGACTCCTGGTGGTGGTGGCTGGGGCAAACGGTGAGCTGGGAATGCTGGACCATACGAGGGTACTTTGGTTTATTTCCCAGGGCCCCCTCCCCTGGGGCTCTATGACCTGTTTTCAGCGCGTTAGAAAAGCTATTGCGGGATGTGATTCGCAATGGGTCAGTTACTCGCGCGTGTGAATGACGCAATGACACTCGCCACTGATGCATTCGCGCACATGAGGAAGCCAGGTGATTGAGGGCGAGTCTGCTGCACATGCACGTAAATGTGTCATTGAGGAGCTCCAATGACGCCGTCGCGCGCATGCGTGATGCATTGGTGAGTGTGAACGATCTGTGGGAGTTGGAAAAAGCAGTCAGGCATAATAACCGAGCTTGTCGCGCGTTGGCGTTGGTGAAGGTACGACTCCGGCCATCGCGAGCAGCCCCCGGGTCGAAGCCGGTGGCGGTGCTGTTGAGTCCTGAGCCGGTGCCGGAAGGATCGCCCTGGCCGCCGACTGGAGGACCCCCACCCCCCTCCCCCTCTCGGGTTCGGTAATTGATTCCATTTGAGTTTTGCTTTGTTAGCGAGGTCGACAACAGTTAACTGACGGCTCATCTATTAATTCGGACTCGGCCGAGTTTGATGCATAGGCGGTCGAGTATGCGTCAACCTCGGCCAAGTTGGCCTTTGATGATTGAAGGCGCGTCACTTGTAACTCGGCCGAGTTTGATGCACAGGCGGCCGAGTATGAGGGGGACTCGGCCGAGAATGACTCAAGGACGGCCGAGTATGCATCAGAGGCGGCCGAGTTGGCAAGGTGCAGGCGGCCGGGAGAAAGGCGGCCAGGCATGCGGGTCGATTGTGTTGCAAGCAGGGTGATGGTCACGGGCTTCTCCTCTTCTCCTCTCCAAAGAAAAAGCCGCCTGCGTGGCGGCTTTTTCTTTTTCTACTCTATAAGTTCAGAATATCACATTGAGAGAATAAATCGGCCAAAACATATTTGACATAAGTGGCTTGCTACCAACAAAAGTTACTTTGGGTAAGCGGTGGAAACTTGACAAAAAACGCAAAGAAGGGCGTTTAGCGAAAAGACGTATAGCAAAGAGCGTTTAGCGAAAGACTTTTAGCGGGAAGCGCTGAGAAAAGAGCGAAGAGCGCAGACAAAGAGGTCCACAGGCTGGACTTCGGGCGGCGGGTCTATTTCCAGTTACCGACCAAAATGAACGGGGCCCAGTAATAAGGATGGGCGAAACCGGCAGGCGCTTGCGGGCCGGCATCTATGGCCTGGACGCCTCTGCCGGCGGCTTTCTGCTTTCCGGTTGCTTTGCCGCGGAGCAGGTCAAGTTGGGCCTTGCGGAGCGCGTCCACCTTCATCGTGTTGCCGCCGGCGCCGGCCCAGCGCTTGTAAAAGTCGGCCATCAACTGTCCGGTGCTGGTGTCGTTAACTTCCCACAGGGAAGAGAGCACGGCCTGGGCGCCTTTGAGCTGGGCGGTCATGGCCAGGCCGTCGACTTCGCGGCCGTTACCGGCGTTGCCGCCGACACCCGTCTCGCAGGCAGAAAGCGTGAGCAGGGCGGTGTCGTCGAGGCGCAGGTTGGGATTGTCGCGGAACTCGGCGACGGTGAGGTGGTAGCCGCTGGTGTCCGCGTCCTTGCCGGCAAGAAGGAGCCAGGAATTGCTGTCGTCGCCGGGGTGAAAGACGAAGTGGCTGGCGATGTGGACGATGGGGTGGGCGGCGTCGAGCTGGCGCTCCATGGCTTTTTCAGTGAACTGGCCATTGAGCAGGATGGAACCAGGCAAAACGCCGTGCGCGCCGTCGACCTGCGGATCGCGGACGATGTCGTCGAGTTCGCCGACGACGGCGGGCAGCGGCTGGAGGTCCTGTTCATACTGGCGCGAGATGCCCATGGCGACGGCTTTGACGGATGCCATGCGCGGCTGGTCAGCGAGACGGCCGATGCTGGCAGGGGTGATGGAGACGAAGCCGTACTTCTCGACGAGATAGTACTTGCCGTCGTAGAGAGCCGCCATGGGGATGTAGCGGAGGACTCCGTCGAGGGACCAGACCAGGGTTTGGGCGTGGGCCTGATCGAGGTCGGCCTGGATGGGGCCGATGAGGATTGTGTAGAGGTCCTGGGCGAGCGGACGCGGGTCAGAGCGGGGATCGCGCAACACCTGCTGAAACGCGGCGACTTTCTGGTTGAGGTTTTCTTCGGAGATCGCGTATTCACGTGCGACCATCGCATTGCCGGTGATGACGAGGACGCTGTAGCGGTCAGCAGTAAGAACCGTGTAGAGGGCGACGGCGTGCGGAGTGTGGGCGATTTGATCGCGGAGGGTGGCGGCGTCGCCCTTAACGTCGGCGACCTGCTTGTTGGCTTCACTGCCCTGGCCGAAGAGCTTGTAGAGACGGGCGTAGTAATCGTTGAGAGCCTGATTGGCTTTGGCGAGCGCATCAGAAAGCTGCTGATACTGCTGCTGCTGATCCGGCGTGCGCGCGGCAAGTTTTTTGAGCTGCGACCACTGATCGCTGACGGAGACGAGCTGAGCGGTGGCTTTCTCGTAATCGGCCTGGGCTTGTTCTTCGGCGGGTGTGAGGGAAACGGCGCCGGCTCCATCGTTGGAGGCGCCGCGAACATATTCGGTGTACTCCTGCTGTTTGAGGAGGTCGAGGACTTGTTGCGCTTCGGGCAGGCGGCCCTGGTCGATGAGGAGTTTGGCGAGGTCGTGATAGTAACTGTCTTTGTAAGTGAGAAAACTCTTTTCGAGGCCGGAATCCATGCCCTGGAGGTTGCCGCGCACCTTCTGAAGGTAGTTAATCGCCTGTTTGCCAAAGAAGATGGCGAGTGCGGGTTCGGCGGCGGAGTGCGCGTCCATCATGTAGTAGCAGATGAGTGCCTGAAGAAAGGGATCGGCGATTTCTCCGGCAAGGGGAAGGGCCTGGGCGTAGTGATCAAGGGACTTTTGTTTATCGCCGAGCTTTGAGTAAGCGACGCCGGTGTTGGTGAGGGTATTGGCTTGGCCGGAGAGGTCGCCCGCCTGGCGGTAAAGAACCAGGGCCTGATTCAGGTCATCGAGGGCCTTCCGCGGGTCGCCCAGTCCGGTCAGGGCAAAACCGCGATCGTTGAGCACGTCGGCCTGACCGTCGGGATCGCCCACCTGGCGATAGAGGTCGAGGGCCTGGCCGTAGTAGTCAAGGGTCTTCTGTTTATCTCCGAGATCGGAATACGCGAGGCCGATGTTATTCAGGGTGCGGGCTTCATCGTCCCGCGCGGCGATCTGGTGCTGGACGGGCAGGGCCTGGTTGAAATAATCGAGTGCCTTTTGCGGCTGGCCCAACTTGCCGTAGATATTTCCCATATTCACCAGGACTGCGGCTTCGTCGTTCCGATCGCCGACCTGACGGCTGAGGAGGAGTGCCTGGTTATCGTAATCGAGTGCCTTTTGGGGATCGCCGAGGTCTACGTAGTTCAGTCCGATATTGGCAAGGTTAGAGGCCTGGTTCGCGCGGTCGCCGATCTCGCGATTGACGGCGAGGGCCTGGTTGTCGTAGTCGAGCGCTTTTTGCGGTTCGCCGAGTCTTTTGTAGACGACGCCGAGATTATTCAGGGAGAGAGCTTCGAGATTGCGACGGTGCAGTTGCCGCGCGACGGTGAGCACCTGGTTATAGGCGTCGAGCGCCTTCTGCGGCTGACTTAGGTCCTCGTAAGCGATGCCGATGCTGTTCAGGACACCGGCTTCAGCGGCCGGATTATCCACCTGGCGAAAAATGGTCAGGGCCTGCTCGAGAACATCGAGAGACTTTTGCGGACTGCCGGTTGCCTCGTAGACGAGACCCATGTTGGTGAGCACCTGGGCTTCAGCGAAGCGATTGCCGAGCTGGCGATTGATAGGCAAGGCCTGGTTATAGGCGTCGAGCGCCTTCTGCGACTCACCCAGGCCGAGGTAGACGTTGCCGAGATTGTTGAGGGTGGCGGACTCGCCGTCGAGATCGCCGAAGCGGCGATAAACGGGCAAGGCCTGGTTGCAGAGATCGATGGCTTTTTGCGGCTGGCCGAGATGCCTGTAAACCGTAGCGGTATTGGCGAGGATGTTGGCCTCGCCATCCAGATCGCCGGCGTCGTGGAAGAAGGGGAGAGCCTGGTTAAAGGCGTCGAGAGCCTGCTTCCAGTCACTCTCCTCCCTGTAGAGGTTTCCGAGATTGTTGAGAGTGACGGCCCGGTCGTGACCGTCATCGATGCGGCGAAAGATGACGAGCGAACGATTGAGATAGTCGATGGCGGGCTGCGTCTGGCTCAGGTCCATGTCGACGACGCCGATGCTGCGCAGGACGATGGCTTCGGTCTTCTGGTCGCCGCTCTTTTGCGCGATGGGCAGAGCCTGGTTAAGAAGGTCGAGGGCCTTTTGGTTTTGGCCGGCGATGAAGTCGGCGGAGGCGACGCCGGTGAGGGCGATGGCCTGATCGAGCAGGTCGCCGGCGTGCGTGGCCAGAGCGAGCGCCTGGTGGGAAGCAGCGAGGGCCTTATCGTTCTGAGCAAGTCGCCGCCATGCGGTGGCCTGACCGTTGAGGATGGCGGCTTGTTGCTTCTCATCGTTTGCGGCACGGGCGAGCGCGAGCGCCTGAGTGCAGGAGTCAAGCGCCTTTTGATAGCGGGAAATGCCCATGTAAAAGTCGCCGATTTGATTGAGCGCGTCGGCCTGGCGATGGGGATTGTTTGCAGCTTTTGCGGCGGCGAGCTTGGCCTCGAGACTGGCGAGCTTTTGTTGTGCCGCGGCGGGCAATTCGTCGGAAGCGGCGGGCGCGGAAGGGGTCGGGGGCGATTGAGCGTAGAGGGGGATGGACAGAAGAAGGCTCAGAAAAGCTACGACCTGCAATCGCATGGGCCGGTTTTCTCCAGGGCACAGTAGGGTGCGCCATTCGTCGAGGGACGACTGGCACCTCGATTGCCGGAGATTACCGCGGGAGTGGTGTCAGAGCAACGGTTTTTTTACTGATTCAGAACCGACTGAACGGCGGGAGTGATGGCGCGGTCGAGTTGGTCGAGGTTGGTCGCACCGGAGTCGACCTTAATGCCGCTGAAGAGATGCCACTCTTCGCTGAGGGTGAGCGACTCGCCGGGCCAGACGACGCGCCGGGGTCCGAGCAGTTCAACTTCCTGGAAAGCGCCTTCGACATAGACCTCGGTGTTGACGCCGTAGTCAGGATAATCAGCGCGGTTTTCGTGGGTGAAACTCTTGAGGAAGAGCTCCTCGCCGAGGAGGTGGGCGCACCAGCCCTCTTTATTGCGCAAGCCGATCTTCTGGGGGTTGGCGCGGGCCGGGTCAGCGCGGAGAAGGATGTATTTGAGGCCGAGGGTGAAGCGCGGGTCCTCAAGATCGGTGAAGGCGCAGAGGGCGAGGGGCTGAGTGACGGGCGCGTAGTGGTCGTGGGTCTGGAAAGGAACGCGGGGAATAATGCCGGTTCCAGACTGCATGACGGTGATGGCCCAGACGGCGATGTCGACGGGCCAGAGGTTGCGGCTGGTGATGGTGTGCTGGAGCTGGACTTTTGAGCCAGAAGGCGCGAGGGTGATGCGGAGCTGCTTCTCGATCGCAGCGCCGTCGACGGGCTGATGGAGCGTGAGACTGAAGTCGCCGTGCGCGTGATGCTGGATGGGGGAGTTGTCGGGCGCGTAGGTAGCAGGGAAAAGCTCGGGCCAGACCCAGAGGCGGTGGCCACCGTAGGGTTTCCAGACGCCGAGACCGGTCTTGACGGAATTTTCAGGGAATTGTCCGAGATGGTTCTGGCCGCCGGTGGGGCCATAGAAGAGGATGCGGGGGCCGACCGCGGTGGTGACGATGAGGTCGACGGTTCCGTTGGAGATTTTGATACAGCCGGGCAGATTCATGTAAGACAGTCGTTCGATTGCCATGCAGATGCGCCTCGGTTCCAGGACGAATGAAATGCGAGAAAAGACGAAGGAACATTGTATGCGCCTCGGGAATGAGGAGGCACGCAAATCGATTTATCAGGACCTTTCGTACCGTTTTCCGCGCAAAGCTTGTCGGGTATAGAGTGCTCGGTGGAGGACGGCGCTATGCGGAAATGGGGTTGGCTGGAGGCGGTGGTGCTGTTGGCGGGGGCGTGCGGGGCGGCGGCGCAGGCAGCGTCGCAACCGTCAACGCATTTGTCGGCGCAATGGGAGGAACTGACGGCGGCGGACTTTGTGACGGCGATCCACCAGGCGCAGGGGGTGTGCTTGCTGCCGTTTGGGATTCTGGAAAAGCATGGGCCGCATATGCCGCTGGGAACGGATTTGATCAACGCGCGGTGGGTAGCGCTGCACGGCGCTGCAGAGGAGTATGCGGTGGTGTTTCCGGCGTACTACTTTGGGCAGATCGATGAGGCGCGGCATGAACCGGGGACGGTGGCGTACAGCCGGCACATGCAGCTGGATCTGCTGCAGGAAACGACGGATGAGATGGCGCGCAACGGATGCAAAAAGATCCTGATCGTGAACGGGCACGGGGGGAATCTGTCTCTGCTGCCGTATTTCGCGCAGACGGAGCTGCAGGAACCGCACGATTATGTGGTGTATGTGTACTGGTGGGATCGGCGTGGCGAGGAGGGACGGCCGAAGCAGCAGACGACGGTGGATATGCACGCGGGCGAGAGTGAGACGTCGCACACGCTGGTGACGCGGCCGGATTTGGTGCACATGGATCGCGCAGGGCAGGAGTCGGGCGCCGACCAGGCGCGGCTGCATTTGCCGGAAGACGTGTACACGGGAATCTGGTGGTACGCGCGATTCCCGAATCATTACTCGGGGGACGGGAGCAAGGCGACGCTGGCGCTGGGCGAATACGACATGAAAGCGTGGGTGAGCGATCTGGCGGCGGCGATCAGGGCGGTGAAGGCGGACGACGAAAGCCTGAAGCTGCAGAACCAGTTCTACGAGGACGCGAAGCATCCGCTGGAGACGAAGCAGTGAGGGGGAAAGCTGGCCGAAGACGAGCGGGGGCGAGCGAATTTCGAGCGGACGGCGAGTGAAGCGCGAGTAAACTTCGAGCAGAGCGCGAGCCGAGCGTCGAATATGGAACTTGTACAGTTACAAATAGACGATTGCGCGCGCCGGGGCGCGGATTTTGGAGAAAGAGAAGCGCGGCGGCTGGAGATCTGCTGCATTGGTGGTGCAAAGTGGATTTGCGGCCGGGAATTTGCACAGAAAGTACGCGATTTGCACAGAAATAAAGGACTTGCGGGGACTTGCGGCGTCGATATTTTGTGCGATGATTCTTTCAACGGAGGAGCAATCCTCCCGAAGAAGAGAGCAGAACACAGCGGTCAGGAGAAGCGGCAACGCGGCTCAGGAAGCTCACGGGAAACCGGGGGTTTCAGGAGGCAGCCGGGCAACCGGCAAGCTTCAGGATGGCGGTGAAGATGCTCACGCGCATGATGGGTTGACGGGAGCGTTCGGGAGCGCGGGGGCAACCTCGCAGGCTCGGGTGAAACCGGCAGCAACAGGGCGTGATCAGGTAGCCGAAGCCAGATCTTCGATAAGTCGGAAGAAGGGGCGAGAACCCGAAAGGGAACTCGCCCCTTCGGCTTTTTCTGGCGGCCAGGTGAAATTTCTGACACCGCGCGACATTGCAGGAAATTCAGCTGGGCCTTCGTAGAGGGCTGCTTCCTATTGGTAAGCGACCCAGTGCCAGGCGCCGCCGTCGAGGCGGAAAAGCGAGCGGCCGGGACGAGGCGTTCCTTTCAAAACTTCCTGGAGCTGGGCGGGCAAGCTGGAGAATTCGTACTCCCATGTGTAGGTCACCTCTTGTTCCTGGGGATTGTCGCTGGCTTCGTCAGGAAAGTTGAGGGAAAGGATGTGCCAGGGAAAGGTCTTTCCGAGCTTGATATCAAGCGCAGGCTGCTGCGGGTTCAGGCCTGGAGGAAACAGGCCGTTGCACACCACGAACTCGTGCGAGTGGACGCGCGGGTCGCGCCCGTTCAGCAGGCACGGGCTTTCGCTCTGGATGGCGAGCGAATCGAGCAGATCTTTGCCGAGGGCGTGGAGACGCTGGTCCTGCTCTGGCGTGAGGACGAACTCCGCCGTAGCGGAGGCGTGACCCAGCTTGTCGAGCATGTCTTTGGCATTAGCCCGGTCGAGTTGCTGCGCGACGGTGTTGAGCGATAGAAAAAGTCCAGTGAAGATGACAAAGGAACAAGTCGGCAAGCGACCCATCAGGAGGTTCCTTTCTGTATTGTGAGTCTGCGTGCGGCGAGATCTGGAGAGGGTGAAGCGATAGTACCGCGAAACCCGGTTAATTGGGCAGAGTTTGCGAGGTTCCGGCCAAAATTTGAGTTTGCATGGCGATCCCGGAGAAGCCGGCAAGGGGAAGCAGGACAGCGAAAGGGGAGCAACCTGGCCTTGCCGGGTGCGCATCCAGCCAAGCTGATATACCGCAGCAAGCTGACATCGGGCAAGCTGAGATTCGGTCGACCCGATGCAGAGAAAGGAACGGTATGGGTTCATTGACTCGGAAGATCACTTTGATTGTGTTCGCGGCGGCGCTTGCTCTTCCGCTGTTCACGACAGGATGCGCGGCGCGCGTGCGCGTTTACGATCCGTATTATGGGGATTATCACGTGTGGAGCGGAGAGACGGTTTATTACCAGCGATGGGAGCATGATACGCATCGAGATCACGTGGAATTTGACAGGCGCAACGATGCGGACAAGAAGGCGTACTGGGACTGGCGGCACAAGCAGCACTAATAACAGGGAACAGGAAATCGGGAACCGGGAATAGAAGAGCCGACGTAGAGCGTTTAGAGTGGCGGATCCTTAAGTCGGGCGCTTCGCGTACTCCCGGGTCTCAGAATCGAGACCCGGGTCGGCTGAAGTTGAGTGACTGACGACGACCGAGAAGATGAGGCCCTCGTGTGGAAATTGGGCTGAAACGATGGGACGAGATTACGGGTTTTCGTTACTAATGGGTTGGGTCCATGGTGACTGCGGGTTGTGATACATATCGTGCATCGACACCAGAGAACGCTCGTTCCCCGCTGAGCCGGACATGCTATGAAGTTCTATCGCCGCTATTACGCGGATGCCCGATGTGTTGTTGTGTGCACGCGCTGCTTCGCAACGCTGGGAACCGCGGCCACGCTTGCGGTTGCGGATGAGCTGGAGAGGCAGCACCTCTGCGGAGCGCGCGTTCGGCCGGAATTCAGTGACGCGGCGCTGCGCTGTTACGCGGAGCACAGTACTGCCGAAATACGCCGAAGCGGGCGGTTTGCGGAAGTTCTGCACGGGCCGCAACGATGGTCGGCGCCGCTGTTGTTTCTGGCGATTGTGCTGATCGTCTACGGCATCCCGAATCTGATCGAGTTTGCCAGCGCGGGTTATGTGAGTCCGTGGTTGGTGAACGTGCTGTTCGGCGACTTGACGGGTTGCGTGTGCCTGGCAGTCGTGCTGCGGATGCCCAGGACCAGCGTGGTTCTGTATCTGGCGTTGGCGATGCTGGACGGTTGGCTGTATGCGACGATGAAGGTTTCTCCGAATACCCTGGCGTGGATCACCGACGCGGTGCCGACATTGGTTGTGATCGGACGTGTGGTGCAGTTGCGCGTCGGCATGAAACTGGTTCGGGAATGGGAGCGGCTCTCCAGCCCTGACGGACCCACTTAAGTAACCGAGGATCGCCCGCTTCTTCTAGCCAACTCACGAGTCATCGAGATAGGATTTCGCCAGTTCACCAGGATCCTTGCCCTGCAGTGGCTGCGTCGTCAGGGAGGACTCGTCCTGCGCAGAACCACGGAGCCTGGCATGAAAGTGCGTTGGGTGCTCGAGGCGGTTGGAGCTACTCTGCTGCTGCTGTTCCCGGTGGTTACTCCCGTGGTTACACCGGGCTACCGGTTTGTTTATCATCATCGCCTGCCGCTAACCAAGCTAATGGGCGGTCTCATGCTGGACTTCGTTGTCATTGCCATCACGGGTATGGTTGTTCTGGCCGTGATGCGGCGGCTCCCCGCCGGGGCCCGCAGAGTTATCGGCGGTTGTCTGGCGGGAATGTTCCTTTGGACGCTGGCGTACTGCGGGTACATTCTGCTGAACGGCTTGCGTCCGAGGACGCCGTTTTTGACGGAGCTGGAATTATGGTGGCATCGATGGGCTTTCCGTCTGGTGGTGGCTGTGCCGCTGCTGCTGGGCGCACTGGCCTGGCTGAGGCCGAAGATGGCGCGCCCGATTGTCGGCGCAACCCGGCTGGCTCTGGCCATGGTTGCCTTCTGCACGCTGTGGATTGTCCCGGAACTGGCATATCTGGCTCTGCAAGCACACGAAGGTCTCCCGGTTGTTGCCGCTCGAGCGGAAGCGCTGCCGGCGAAAAATGTGAGAATTGTCTGGATCCTTTTCGACGAGCTTTCGTACAAGCTGGCGCTGGTAAAGCCGCCACCAGGCCAGCATTTCCCGAATCTCGAGAGGCTGCATTCCGAAAGCGTCTCGTTCGGGAATCTGGAGCCGGTGGGCAACTATACCGATCTGGTTATCCCATCCCTGCTGGCGAGGCGGCAGATCCAGCAAATCCGCAGCACACCGCGGGGCCAGCTCGTGGTTCAGGAGCAGGGGCGGAAGGATTGGGTTGCGTATGATGCGAGCCACACCCTGTTTGCGACAGCACAGGCCTATGGGTGGAGCCCGGGCGTTGTCGGCTGGAGCATTCCCTATTGCCGGATCTTCGCCGGTTTTCTGCCCCGGTGTTTTTGGCAGCCAGGCGTGGCCGGCGAATTGTCGTTTGAGCCGTGGGTGGCGCGAGGCGATTCCATGCTTTCCGATGCCTGGGGGTTGCCGCGTGCTTTTTTGGCCGAGGCGCATTCGAGCAGGCAGGCCGACGCGAAGCGTCTGGAGGCGGCGATCAACGATGATCGAGAGCTGATGGAACAGATGCAGTTGACGCTCGGGGATGAGCGCATCCATTTTGTGTATCTTCACCTGCCGGTGCCGCATGCGCCCGGCGTCTACAATCGGCGGACCCATGCGTGGTGCGCGTGCGGGAACTATCTGGATAACCTGACGCTGGCCGACGATCTGCTGGGCACACTGCTTAAGGAGATCGATGCAACTTCGGGGGCGGATGCGACGACGGTGATTGTCTCGTCGGATCATTCGTGGCGGGTTCCGCTGTGGCAGCACACGATGTACTGGTCGGCCGAGGAGGAGCGAGTCTCGGGAGGCCGCTTCGATCCGAGGCCGGTGTTCATGATTCACTTTGCCGGGCAGAGATCGGGGAGCGAGGTTTTGGAGCCGTTGCCGGAACTGGTGGAGTACGACATTCTGTCGGGCATGCTGCAGGGAAAAATTGCGGGACCGGACGATGTGCGGGCGCTGGTAGGGCAGACGGTACTTTCGGTTTCGGAGAAGGGGGTACCCCCCTCCCCCCTTGTTGGGCGGTAACTTGTTTTCAGCGAGTTATCCAGGGTTAAAGAACTCGACAACAGCTAAGTGATTTCCGGCCAGTCAGATAGAAGGCGGCCGAGTTTGCAGCACGGACGGCCGAGTTTGATGCAGACTCGGCTGAGCTGGGGCTATTTGATACAAGGATGGTTAGTTGCGTCTCGGCCGAGATTGACGCAAAGACGGTCGAGTATGACGGCGACTCGGCCGAGATTGATGCATCGTCAGCCGAGTTTGACGCAAGGGCGGCCGAGTTTGTTACAACGACGGCCGAGTTGATGGGTGCCCTGGCGCTCGCGCTCTGCGGAGGGATGCAGCGGTGGCTGACGCGATGCGGCTTGTTGGGCGGATGGGTTCTCCTCTGCAGAAGAGAAAAGCCTCGCGGTGAGGCGAGGCTTCTTACTCTTTGACTAACTCCGGGAAAAACTTTCTTCTTTGACTCTTATATTCAGAATATCAGATTGAGATAAGAAATCGGCCAAAAATGATTGAGGGTATTGTGGTGGAAATAGTGTGGAATGAGAGGGCATTACTTTGGTGAAGAGGTGCGGGGGTTGACAAAAAAAGCTCACAGGGCGCGGAGGGCGAATTTCGGGGGGTTCCGGAGACTTCATCACCACAGAGGACACGGAGAGGGGCGGAGGAACTTCAAGGGAGGGGATAAGGGTTGTTGGGCGCGAGTTGGCGATCGGTTGCTGAGGGGGGAAGGCGGGCGCTGCGCGCTCTCCCGGGTCTCAGAGTCGAGACCCGGGGCAGCCGGATGAACCGTTCACCACAGAGAACACAGAGGGCAGAGGGAAAAAAGGCCGACCTGTCTTCGTTAGTTTCTGTGGTGGCACAGTTTAGTGAGGGATGACGACGGAGAAGATGAGACCGTCGTTGTTGGCGAGGACGAAGTTGCCGTCGACCTGACGCCACTCGTAGCCGGCGGGGGGCTTTCTGAGATGGTGGGCGTGCCAGTCGACCTGCTCGCCGCGGCCCCAGTCCTCAGTCTTGATTTTGGCGCCTTTGTGCCACTCATTGTGCTTCACATATTGCTGATGATGCTCCTGATCGGGGTGGTCCTGGGCGGCGAGGGCGACCGGGCCGGTGAGGGTGAGAGCGAGAGCGGAGACTGCGAGAGCTTGGCAAAACTTGTTCATGTTGACTCCTCGGGAGTTGGATTCACGGGAGGGGGGTGGCGTTGTTTGGCGGGGGTGAATGGGGGGAGAAATTTGCGCGGAGGGGGCGGGCGTGGGGGCTCTGGGGGTGACTCTAGCGGCCAGCGGTCAGCATCGAGACGCGAGGGACGCTGATTTCGCGCTCGCGTTTGCGGGTTTGGGCGATGTCATACGAGGCCTGCATACGCATGAGGGTGTCCATCCTGACGCCGAAGGCTTTTTCGATGCGGAGGGCCATGTCGCCGGAGAGGCCGGCCTTGCCGTTGAGCAGGCTGGACAAGGTGGGGCGGGAGACGCGGAGAGCGGCTGCTGCGGCAGTGACGGTAAGGCCGGCGGGCGAGAGGATCTCGGTGCGGATGAAATCGCCGGGGTGGGGCGGGTTCTTCATAGACTTCCTCTTAGCTTACCTTCTTGCGCAGTGAGTGCGCCGGGTTCCCGAAATGGGAAATTGGAGAGAGTGGGCTCCAGGCGCTGCGCGCTTCCGCCCACGGCCTGCGGCAGCAAGGAAGCGCCTGCGGCGCGGTTGTTTTTTTGGCACCCATTCGACGCGCTCCTCGCTTCGCTCAGTGCTTGCTCAGGGCAGGCTCTTGAAGCCGTGCCCTGATACAAAAGCCGGTGGGGTGCGCTCTCTTTCGATTCGTTCTGTGGTGCGGGGAGTGCGCCGGGGCTGAGGCCCCTCGTTTTGGGGGTGGGGTTTCGCCGGGTTGAAAGTCACCCCAGCAAGCAAAAGCGGCTTGCTGGGGACCCCGCCAAACCCGGCGCTTTTTCCGTCTCCCTCGCTGGCGCGAGGGATTGGATGAGCCCTGTTTCTCGCTGGGCGCAAGCGGCGTGTGATGGGCGCGAAAGGCGGGCGCTTCGCGCTATGCCGGGTCTCAGAATCGAGACCCGGGCCGGTCAGCCCGTCATCCTCTCTCAAATTTCATGATCGCCCAGTTTCTGGTCGGTTCTCTTAGGATATAAAGATCTTTCAATCTCTCGTGCTGGGCAGCGAGTAATTGCGCGGAGTTCAACGATCTGGTGCTTCCGCAATGCTTCATTACGTTCCGAAAATCTGCCCACACGGTAAACGCATTGACAGGATCTGCGAAATCAATTTGCTGACTTTCCGCGTCGTGCAGAATTCTTTCAACGATCAGGTGGAGCTTTTCCTTGATGTCCATTGCGATCACCGCCTTGAAATCAAGCATCAGCGCAAAACGTCAAGCTGTCTACACGAAACGCTTTGGTGGGCATCATTCCTGGCACGGGTAGGCATCTTTGAGAGCGAGTGCGGTAAAGAGCGCGCCACCCGTCCAAAGAAGGTTTGGGTGGTCATCGCCGTACTTCACGATTACTTTTGCGATTTGTTGGCGCGTCACTTCTTGAGGCGGGCAAAACGCCGACTGCTTTTCATGGTTAAACCGCGCCATGGCGACGCCATATCCGTCAGTAAAGCCGGCGATATATGAAAGGCAAGCCGTGGAGCTTGTCGACGATCCGTCTGCCTGGACGCCTTTGCATAAGCCGATCAGGTCCTCTGCCGTTATTGCGCTAAATGAGACCTGTTGGGGCTTTTGCGCCGGCACCTGTGTTTTCTGCGCCGTTGCGCACAATGCCCAAGCTATTGTCGCGAGCAATGCCGTTCTTGTCATCGCTGATTCCCCTGCGATGCGATTTTAGCGCGTCGATTTGTACCCTCCGCCGCTTTTTCCCGTTGCGACCGCATGAGCGGTCGCCTAGCATTTGTGCGAGGGACCGAAATGCATCAGAAACCAGAGGAAGTACTGAGCAATTTTATGAAGGGGCAGCTGGAGGAGCATTCCACGCTGCACCCGGGCGTCGCGCTGCCAAAGAAGGAGAGGGTGGCGGAGTGGACGCTGTTTCAGATCCTCCAAGAATTGCGGTTTCTAAACAAGAATGTTAGTCGCCTTGTTCAGATCGCGAATGTCCTCGAGCACGGCGGCGCAAAATAGCCGGGTTTCCGCTTTTTCTGGCCATTGCAACGAGCAACTCCGCTCTTCAAGCCCTTCCTTCACCGATTGAGATCCTTTTCGGGCGCTTCGCGACCGATTCCGCTCGCGTGAGACCGGGGCTGGGAACAGTTCGTGCGAGCGGGGTCCTTCGACTGCGCGCCGGGGGACATGTTGCACCGCTGGGCAGTGCAGTGGCGGCGCTTCGCTCAGGATGACATTCGTTTTTTTTTGGGAAAGAAAGAGCCCGGCTGGAGCCGGGCTTTTCTGTTGGGGTTGACGTCGAGATCGTCGAGAAGCAGATCCCTCCGCTGCGCGCTCCCTTGCGGGAGCGCTTCGGTCGGGATGACAAACTCAAAAAACGCCCGGTATTGAACCGGGCGTCTTTGTTTGCTGCTGTTGCGCGCTTATTCGGAGGCGGCCATTTCTTCGGCTTCGCCTTCCTGGCGCATCATTTCGAGTTCGCGTTCGGCTTCTTCCCAGGCGGTCTGGACTTCCTGCTGGATCTTCGCTGCCGCTTCTTCCAGCTCCGGTGAGAGCTGGACGTTGCGGTAGTATTCCATGCCGGTTCCGGCGGGGATGAGTCGGCCGACGATGACGTTTTCCTTGAGGCCGCGCAGGTTGTCGACGGCGCCGTTGATGCTGGCTTCGGTGAGCACGCGCGTGGTCTCCTGGAAGGACGCCGCGGAGATGAAGGATTCAGTGGAGAGCGAGGCCTTGGTGATGCCGAGGAGCAGCGGGCGTCCGACAGCCGGACGGCCACCGTTGGCGATCACGCGGTCTTTCTCTTCGCGGAAGCGGAACTTATCGACCTGCTGTTCGAGCAGGAAGCTGGAGTCGCCGACTTCCTCGATCTTCACCCAGCGGAGCATCTGGCGGACGATGGTTTCGATGTGCTTGTCAGAGATGGCCACGCCCTGGAGACGGTAGACTTCCTGGATTTCGTTGACCAGGTACGCCTGCAGTTCTTTCTCGCCGAGCACGGCGAGAATGTCGTGCGGGTTGAGCGGACCATCCATGAGCGGCTCGCCGGCGCGGACGCGCTCGCCTTCCTGGACGTTGATGTGGACGCCGCGGGGCACGGAGTATTCCTTCTCCTCGCCGTTGTCGGCAGTGACGTAGACGCGACGCTGACCCTTCGAGACCTCGCCGAAGCGAACGACGCCATCGATTTCAGAGATGATGGCGGTTTCGCGGGGCTTGCGGGCTTCGAAGAGCTCGACGACGCGAGGCAGACCGCCGGTGATGTCCTTGGTGCGCGTGGTTTCGCGCGGGATCTTGGCAAGGATGTCGCCGGGGAAGACTTCGTCGCCGTCCTGGAGCATGAGGTGAGCGCGGCTGGGCATGAGGTAACGCTTGTTGCCCTTGGCGCCCTTGATGACGATGGCGGGCTGGCGCTTCTCGTCGGGGGCCTCAGCGACCACGAGACGGGAGAGGCCGGTGACCTCGTCGACTTCTTCGTGGAGGGTGATGCCTTCCTGGAGGTCCTTGAACTGGACGGTGCCGCCGATTTCGGTGAGGATGGCGAAGGTGTAGGGATCCCACTCGGCCATGACCTGGCCGAGCTGGACCTTCTGGCCTTCTTCGACCTTGAGGCGCGCGCCGTAGACGACCTGGTAGCGCTCCTTCTCGCGGCCGCGATCGTCGACCACGGCGATGGAGCCGGAGCGGTTCATGGCGACGAGATCGCCCTGCCTTGCGAGCGGACCGAAGCGAGGTTGATGAAGCGGACGGAGCCATTGTTCTTGGCTTCGAGGCGGGACTGCTCATTGACACGCGAAGCGGTTCCACCGATGTGGAAGGTACGCATGGTGAGCTGGGTGCCGGGCTCGCCGATGGACTGCGCGGCGATGACACCGACGGCTTCGCCGAGTTCAACCATGCGGCCGGAGCCGAGGTTGCGGCCATAGCAGAGGACGCAGACGCCGCGGCGGGATTCGCAGGTGAGGACGGAGCGAATCTTGACGCGCTCGATGCCGGCGGCCTGGATGGCGGAGGCCAGGTCTTCGGTGATTTCCTGGTTGACGTCGACGATCACGCTGCCTTCGTAGTCCTTGATCTTCTCGAGGGAGACGCGGCCGACGATGCGGTCGCGGAGCGGCTCGATGATCTCACCGGATTCAACGATGGGCGTGACGTAGATGCCTTCCACGGTTTTGCAGTCGCGTTCGCTGACGATGACGTCCTGGGCCACGTCGACGAGACGGCGGGTGAGGTAGCCGGAGTCAGCGGTTTTGAGGGCGGTATCGGCGAGGCCCTTGCGCGCGCCGTGGGTGGAGATGAAGTACTCCAGCACGGTGAGGCCTTCACGGAAGTTGGCCGTGATGGGGGTCTCGATGATTTCGCCTGATGGCTTCGCCATCAGACCGCGCATGCCGGAGAGCTGGCGGATCTGCTGTTTGGAACCGCGAGCGCCGGAGTCGGCCATGATGTAGATGGGGTTCATGGCGCCTTCTTTGTCGGCGCGCTTCATGTTGTCGAACATCTCGTCGGCAACACGCTCGGTGACTGCCGACCAGATCTGGATGACTTTGTTGTTGCGCTCGCCGTTGGTGATGGCGCCGTCGAGATACTGCTGCTGGACGCCGATGGCCTGCTTTTCCGCATCGCGCACGGTGGCGTACTTGGCTTCGGGGATGACCATGTCATCGAGTCCGACGGAAAGGCCGCTGATGGTGGCGTAGTGGAAGCCGAGGTCCTTGATGCGGTCGAGCATGGTGACGGTGAGCTCGAGGCCGTGGTTGAGGTAGCAGTAGTTGACGAGCTGGCCGATGCCCTTTTTCTTGAGGAGGCCGTTGACGTAGGGCATCTCCTGAGGGAGCGCGTCGTTGAGGATGGCGCGGCCGACGGTGGTGGTGATGTACTGGCGGTCGTACTGGACGGGCTCGGTGTGGGTGAGGTCCTGATCGTCGTAGGCGGTGCCCATTTCAAGCACGGGGCCGGTGTAGCGGAGACGAATGGGGGAAAGGGTCTCGACCTCTTTGGCTTCGAGGGCCATGAGGACTTCTTCGATGTTGGCGAAGACGCGGCCTTCACCGCGTGGCACCCTTTTTGGACTTGGTGAGGTAGTAGAGGCCGAGCACCATGTCCTGGGTGGGGACGGTGATGGGGTGCCCGGACGCGGGCGAGAGGATGTTATGCGAAGACAGCATGAGGACGCTGGCTTCGACCTGAGCCTCAGGCGAGAGGGGAATGTGGACGGCCATCTGGTCGCCATCGAAGTCAGCGTTGAAGGCGGTGCAGACGAGGGGGTGAATCTTGATGGCCTTGCCTTCGACCAGGACGGGCTCGAACGCCTGAATGCCGAGGCGGTGAAGCGTGGGGGCGCGGTTGAGGAGCACCGGGTGATCGCGGATGACTTCCTCAAGGATGTCCCACACGATGGGCTCCTGCATCTCTACCATTTCCTTGGCCTGCTTGATGGTGGTGCAGTGGCCGGTCTGTTCGAGGCGGTGGTAGATGAAGGGCTTGAAGAGCTCGAGGGCCATCTTTTTGGGAAGGCCGCACTGGTGGAGCTTGAGCTCGGGTCCGACGACGATGACGGAGCGGCCGGAGTAGTCGACGCGCTTGCCGAGGAGGTTCTGGCGGAAGCGGCCCTGCTTGCCTTTTAGAGTGTCAGAGAGGGACTTGAGCGGGCGGTTGTTAGCGCCGCGCAGGACGCGACCACGACGGCCGTTATCGAAGAGGGCGTCGACGGCTTCCTGGAGCATGCGTTTTTCATTGCGCACGATAACTTCGGGCGCGTGGAGGTCCATGAGCTTCTTCAACCGGTTGTTGCGGTTGATGACGCGGCGGTAGAGGTCGTTCAAGTCAGAGGTGGCGAAGCGGCCGCCGTCCAGTGGCACGAGGGGACGCAGCTCGGGGGGAATGACGGGGATGACGTCGAGGATCATCCACTGCGGCTTGTTGCCGGACTTGCGGAAAGCTTCAACAACCTTGAGGCGCTTGGCGAACTTGAGGCGCTTCTGGAGGGAGGTTTCGGCCTTCATGCGCTCGCGGAGCTCGATGGAGAGCTCGTCGACATTGACGCGCTTGAGGAGTTCCTTGATGGCCTCGGCGCCCATCATGCCTTTGAAGCCGGTGGGGCGGTACTGCTGGTCCATCTCGCGGAACTTGGTTTCGTCCTTGATGATCTCGCGCTCGCGAACAGGCGCGTCGCCGGGATCGACGACGACGTAGCTCTCGAAGTAGAGAACGGACTCGAGGTCGCGGAGGGAGATATCGAGCAGGTGGCCGATGCGCGAGGGAAGTCCCTTGAAGAACCAGACGTGGGAGCAGGGCGAGGCGAGCTCGATGTGACCGAGGCGCTCGCGGCGGACTTTGGAGACGGTGACTTCGACGCCGCACTTGTCGCAAATGACGCCGCGGTGCTTCATGCGCTTGTACTTGCCGCAGAGGCACTCCCAGTCGGTGACCGGGCCGAAGATGCGGGCGCAGAAGAGCCCGTCGCGCTCCGGCTTGAAGGTGCGGTAGTTGATGGTCTCCGGCTTGGTGACTTCGCCATGCGACCAGCTGCGAATCTTTTCCGGCGAGGCGAGCGAGATGCGGATCGCGTCAAAGTCGGTGATGGGGCTGGTCATTTCGAACGGGCTGGAACGGTACAAGGTCAACCTCCCTGGCAGAAGCAGCCGGTAGCCTGTAGCGGGTAGCCGGCAGCACTGCGGTTCAGCTTATGTGCGTTGCAACGCGATGGTTTGCGCTGCCATAACTCTCAGTTCGGCGGGATGGCCGGGGCTAAAGCCCCCGATTCTCCTGCCCTTTTTCACCGGCCTCAAGGCCGGTGCTTTTACCACGCCGAGGGCCTAAAGCCCCTCGGCTATCGTTTTCCCGCTCCCGCCGCAGCCTCAAGCTAAAAGCTGGCGGCTAAGAGCTGCTTCTTAATCGGCGGCGGCGAGTTCGGGGACGGGCTGTTTCTTCGCGTCCTTGGGACCTTCGCCGGGGGCCAGTTTGATGAGCTCAACGTCGAGGCAGAGCGACTGCAGCTCGCGGATGAGCACGTTGAAGGATTCGGGCACGCCAGGCTCGATGGCAGCTTCGCCCTTGACGATGGCTTCGTAAATGCGGGTACGGCCGAAGACGTCGTCGGACTTGGCGGTGAGCAGCTCCTGGAGGATGTAAGCGGCGCCATAGGCTTCGAGCGCCCAGACTTCCATTTCTCCGAAGCGCTGCCCGCCGAACTGGGCTTTGCCGCCCAGCGGCTGCTGGGTGATGAGCGAGTAGGGGCCGATGGAGCGCGCATGAATTTTGTCGTCGACCAGGTGGGAGAGCTTCAACATATAGATGTAGCCCACGGTGGCCGGCTGCTCGAAGGCGTCACCGGTCATGCCGTCGAAGAGCTCGGTCTTGCCGGAAGTCGGGAGCCCGGCAGCGGTGAGGAGAGCTTTGATTTCGCTCTCGCGAGCGCCATCGAAGACCGCGGTGCCAAACCAGATGCCGTTCTTCATGCCGGCGGCGACGCGCATGAGCTGGTCGTCGTCGAGCTCGGTGAGCTGGCGCAGGGCAGCGGTGTTGGCGAACTTCTGGGTGATGACCTTGCGGACTTCGTTGGCGTCCTGATTCTTCTTGACCAGCTCGGCAATCTGCTGGCCGAGATCGTGGGCGGCCCAGCCGAGGTGGGTTTCGAGAATCTGACCGACGTTCATACGGCTGGGAACGCCGAGGGGATTGAGGACGATTTCGACGGGCGTGCCATTGGGCAGGTAGGGCATGTCTTCTTCCGGAAGGATCCGGGCGATGACGCCTTTGTTGCCGTGACGGCCCGCCATCTTGTCACCGACGGAGAGCTTGCGCTTCATGGCGATGTAGCACTTGACCAGCTTGATGACGCCGGGAGCCAGCTCATCGCCCTTCTGCAGCTTGCCGATTTTCTCGTTGGTGATTTTGCGGAGGACATCGATCTGGCGGGAAGTCATCTCCTCGATCTCGTCGATCTGCTCATTCACGCGCGGATCTTTGTCGTTGTAGCGAATGCGCTTGAGATTGCGGGTGGAGATGCGCTCGATGGCGTCGCGATCGAGGATGGCGCCCTTGGCGAGGAGACGCTTGTTGGTGCGCTCGTCGTGCAGGTCGGCGAGGACTTCTTTTGCGCCGAGGATGCCTTCGAGGCGCTTGAGGCGCTCGTCAGTGAGAATACGGATTTCGTCGGAGAGATTTTTCTCGAGCTGAGCGATCTGCTCGGCTTCGATCTGGCGGGCGCGCTCGTCTTTTTCCTGACCCTTGCGGGAGAAGATGCGGACGTCGACCACGGTGCCCTCGATGCCGGGAGGGCAGGTGAGGGAAGCGTCGCGAACATCGCCGGCCTTTTCGCCGAAGATGGCGCGAAGCAGTTTTTCTTCCGGGGTGAGCTGGGTTTCCCCTTTCGGGGTCACCTTGCCGACGAGGATGTCGTTGTGATGGACCTTGGCGCCGATGCGGATGATGCCGCTCTCATCCAGATCGCGCAGCGAGTGCTCACTGACGTTGGGGATGTCGCGGGTGATTTCTTCCGGACCGAGCTTGGTGTCGCGGGCCTCGATCTCGAATTCCTCGATGTGGACGGAGGTGTAGTAGTCGTCGCGCACGAGTTTTTCGGAGATGAGGATGGCGTCTTCGAAGTTGTAACCACGCCACGGCATGAAGGCGACGAGCACGTTGCGGCCGAGGCCGAGCTCGCCCTGCTCGGTGCAGGGACCGTCAGCGATGACCTGGCCTTTGACGACGCGGTCACCCTGATGGACGATCGGCTTCTGGTTGATGCAGGTGTTCTGGTTGGACCGCTTGAATTTGATGAGCTGATAGATGTCAGAACCGACCTCGCGCGAGAGCTGCGTGGGGTGGTGCTCACCTTCGACACGGACGATGATGCGCTCGGAGTCGACGGAATCGACGAGGCCATTGCGCTTGGCGAGGATGACGGCGCCGGAGTCACGGGCGGTGACGCCTTCCATGCCGGTGCCGACCAGGGGCGCCTCAGAAACGAGCAGAGGCACGGACTGGCGCTGCATGTTGGCGCCCATCAGCGCGCGGTTCGCGTCGTCGTGCTCGAGGAAAGGCACCAACGAGGCGGCGACGGAGACGAGCTGCTTGGGGCTGACGTCGATGTAGTCGACTTCGCCGCGATTGACGAGGACGAAGTTGCCCTGACGGCGGGCGTTGACCAGCTCTTCAACGATGTTGCCGTTCTGGTCGAGCTCGACGTTGGCCTGGGCGATGGTGTGCTTGTCCTCTTCCCACGCAGAGAGATAGAAGGAGTAGGGCTCGAACTCAATCTGGCGCTGCTTTTCTTTGCGCAGCTTCTCGTTGAGCTTGAGGGCTTCAGTCTTCTCAAGGTGATCGCCGACGCGCATACCGCTTTCGCCGGCGTTGGTGACCTGAACAAAATCAAGCATGCGGCTCTCGCGCACCTTGCGGTAGGGCGACTCAATGAAGCCGTACTCATTGATGCGCGCGAAGCAGGACAGGGAGCTGATGAGGCCGATGTTCGGGCCTTCCGGCGTCTCGATGGGGCAGATGCGACCGTAGTGAGTGGGGTGGACGTCGCGGACTTCGAATCCGGCGCGCTCGCGGGAAAGACCGCCCGGCCCAAGCGCGGAGAGACGGCGCTTGTGCGTGATTTCAGAGAGCGGGTTGGTCTGATCCATGAACTGCGAGAGCTGGGAGGAGCCGAAGAACTCGCGGATGGCGGCCATGACGGGCTTGGCGTTGATGAGGTCGTGGGGCATGGCCGTGGACATTTCCTGGTACACGGACATTTTTTCTTTGATGGCGCGCTCCATGCGGACCAGGCCGATGCGGAACTGGTTTTCCATGAGCTCGCCGACGGCGCGCACGCGGCGGTTGCCGAGGTGATCGATGTCGTCGACGTTGCCGATGTTGCGGCGCAGCTTGAGCAGGTAGCGGATGGTGGCGTAGAAGTCTTCGGGCGTGAGGGTGCGATGGTCGAGGGAGGTGGCGTCCTGATTCTCGTAGAGCTTGATGTTGAACTTGAGGCGGCCGACGCGCGAGAAGTCGTACTTGCGCGGATCGAAGAACATGCCTTCGAAGAGCGCAGTCGCGGTGTCGAGGGTGGGCGGATCGCCAGGGCGCAGCTTGCGGTAGATCTCAATGAGGGCTTCTTCCGGCTTGCGGACGGAATCGCGGCGCAGGGTGTTGGTGATGACGTTGCCCATGTCGTCGCGCTCGGGGAAGAAGACTTCGATGGAGGGGATGCCGGCTTCGACAATTTTGTGCAGCTTGTCGGAGGTGAGCTCCTGATTGGCCTCGACAAAGACTTCGCCGGTGGAGGTGTCAACCACGTCGGCAGCGGTAAAGGCACCGTCAAGCTCGGCGGCTTCGACTTCGACCTGAGCGATTTTCGCGGCACGCAGGGCCTTCATAATGGAAGGCGTGACTTTGCGGCCGGAGTGGGCAATTTCTTCGCCCTTCGCGACGATGGCGTGCGCGGGCTTGGCGCCGAGGAGGTGGGTCGGTTTCTCGGCGTTGGGATCGATGGTCCAGAAGAGCTTGCCGTCCTTCACCGCGATTTTGTCGATGGTGTAGAAGGTGCGGAGGATTTCTTCGTCGGACTTGAGGCCGAGGGCGCGGAGGAAGATGGTGCCGAGGAATTTGCGCTTGCGGTCGATGCGGACGTAGAGGGTGTTCTTCTGGTCGTACTCGAACTCGACCCACGAGCCGCGGTAGGGAATGATTTTGCCGAGGAAGTAGGTGCGGTTGTTGGCCGTCTCAAAGAAGACGCCGGGGGAGCGGTGGAGCTGGGAGACGATGACGCGCTCAGTGCCGTTAACGATGAAGGTGCCGTTCTGGGTCATGAGCGGAATGTCGCCGAAGAAGACTTCCTGCTCTTTAATGTCGCGAATGGATTTCGCGCCGGTCTCGGGATCCTTGTCGTAGATGGTGAGGCGGACGGTGACTTTGAGCGGGGCGGAGTAGGTCATGCCGCGCTCTTCGCACTCTGCCTGGTCGTATTTGAGCTGGAGGCCGACAGGGTCGCCGCACTTATTGCAGAAGTCGGGCGTGTTCTTGTTATAGGTGCCGCACTTCTGGCAGAGCACGTCGCCGGGGTGGAAGGGGTCGGTGATAACCATGGCGCCGCAATGGACGCAGGTGGTGCGCAGGTGATGGAGACCTTTGAGGTGACCGCACTTGCACTCCCAGTTGCCGATGGCGAAGTCGACGAAGTCGAGCTGGGAGATGTTGCGAAAATCGGTAATGGGAAAGACCGAGGTAAAAACGGACTGCAGGCCGGAGTCGTCGCGCTCGGATGGGAGCTTATCCATCTGGAGGAAGCGCTCGTAGGAACGGCGCTGGACTTCGATCAAATTGGGAATGCGAATAGCGGTTGGGATCTTCGAAAAGTCGAGACGGCTGCGGACCGCGCGGTTCTCGTTAGGCATTCGTTACTCCTCAGGACCCGTAAAGCGAGGAAGATACGAGCGAGCAGTCCGGGTCAACGCTGCACGCTCTGGATTGCCGGGTTCGGCTGGGCTGGGCGCCTTCCGCCTCGTTCGGAATGGGACCAGCGATTACGGCGGCACAAAAAGTGAAGTGCAGTGCCGTTTTTCTCTTGCGCGGAAGGGCGTAAGGGGGTTACGCTTCCGCTTTGCCTGGGCAGCTATGCGGGCACTCTGGATCGCCCGTGGAGTTGCCGGTTTTGCCTGCCGGTGCCCGTCAACAGAGAGACGGGGCGGGGCATCGAACACGCGGCGGAGGAGAAGAGGAAGCGAGACGAGAGGAAAGCGCCGGGGAAAACGAAACACGCTCGCGGAGACAGCAAGTCCCACGAGCGCCACAACCGAATTGTGCACTGTACAGTGACAGAATGTTCGATTCCCGCCGCTTAAAAACCTTCGCCCGCGCCGCCTGACAACTCACATCTCACGTAAGAACAGGTCCGCCGCCTGGCCTGCACTTACGCCCGGCAAAATGTCTGCCGGAGATATCCTCCGTCGAGCCGTTTCATGCGCACAAACTTCCGTGCCCGTCGATGACGGGCGTTACTACGGTTTGTGGATGATCAGGTGGACGGAACTGCGCCCCGGGACCGGCAAGATGGAATGCAACCGAGCGGAACGCACAAAAACCATGATAGCGCGTTCCGCTTTGGCATGCAAGTTGCTTGCCGAACCCTGGAAGGCTACTTGACCTCGATGGTTGCGACGCCGTCGAACTTCTTTTTGATGGCCTCGGCGTCGTCCTTGCTGATGTTCTCCTTGAGGGTCTTGGGAGCGCCGTCGACAAGGTCCTTGGCTTCTTTGAGGCCGAGCGAGGTGACTTCGCGTACGGCCTTGATTGTATTGATTTTATTCGCGCCGGCATCTTTAAGGATGACGGTGAATTCGGTTTGCTCGACGGCTGCCGGGGCTGCTGCTCCGGCTCCCGCTCCGCCACCGGCCACCATCACCGGGGCGGCCGCCGCGGCAGAAACGCCGAGGCGCTCTTCGAGTTTTTTGACGAGGGCGGCCGCGTCGAGGAGGCTGAGCCCGACAATCTGTTCTTCCAGCTGCTGCAGATCTGCCATTGTGTTCTCCACGTGAATCTCTGAATTTTGTGATGCGCCACGTCGCTTGCGCTCGGTGGTTGCCGTTTCGGACCGCCTCGAGGGTTCCGATGTGCCCCAGACCAGGCACCCCTTGAGGAAGATGGAACAGCTACTAGCTTTTCGCCATCAGCTTTTAGCTAATGGCCGCTTCCACGGCGAACGGAGGCTGAGGAAGCGAATCCTGAAACTTCAGGCCGAAGCCTGTTCTGCACTCTCCACTGCGGGCTCGGCGGGTGCTTCGATCGCTGCAGGGGCCGGGCCGCCGGCAAACTTATTTTCTTTCACGCCCTGGTTGATGACGACGGCGAGATCGCGTCCCACAGCGTTGAGCACAGTGACCAGACGCTGCGCCGGGGAGTTGATGAGGAAGAGGAGCTTCGAGAAGAGCTCGTCCTTGCCGGGCATGGTGGCCAGAGCTTTGACCTCGGCGACGTTGATAATTTTGCCGTCGATGATGCCGAGCTTGAAGGTGAACTCCGCGTTGTCCTGCACCCAGGTGGAAAGCGCTTTGGCGAGCGCGACGGGATCGCCGCTGGTGTAGGCGACCGAGGAAACGCCCTTGAGTCCCTGCAGAGCGGCTTCAATCTTTGTGCCCTTCGCGGCGCGACCGGCGAGCTTGTTTTTGAGGACGCGATAACGGCCGCCTGCTTTGCGCACAGTTTTGCGCAGCTCGAAATCCTGGGCCACGGTGAGTTTGGTGAAGGTGCCGACGATGGCGCTGGTCGATTGCTCGAGCTCTTTGGCGAGCTCGCCGACCTTCTCCGCCTTTTTTTGTCTGCTCAGTGCCATTTCAATTCCTCAATTCATCCTGGCCCGCAGGGGCTAAAGCCCAGTCATTGGGGGCCCTTTACGGCACGACTGAAGTCGTGCCCTGATACAAAACCTGTCATCGTGCCCTGAACGGTTCATCGTGCTGAACGGTTCATCGTGCCCTGATACAAAACCTGTCATCGTGCCCTGAACGGTTCATCGTGCTGAACCGTTCATCGTGCGCTGATACAAAACCTGTCTCAGGCCGATCTCTCTGCCTTACCGGCCGATTCGGCGACTGCGTTGTCGAGCGAGATGCCGGGGCCCATCGTGGAGCTGATGGTGATGCCCTTGATGTATTTTCCCTTGGCCGCCGAGGGCTTGGCCTTCACCACACTGGTGATGACGGTGATCGCGTTCTCGACCAGTTTCTGCGCGGGGAAGGAAATTTTGCCGACGGGGACGTGGACGAGCGCGGTCTTGTCGGTGCGGAACTCGACCTTGCCGGCCTTGATTTCGCGGATGGCGGCGGCGACGTCGTTGGTCACGGTGCCGGTCTTCGGGTTGGGCATGAGGCCGCGGGGCCCGAGAACTTTGCCAAGACGGCCGACGGACTTCATCATGTCGGGGGTGGCGATGAGGGCGTCGAAGTCGGTCCAGGATTCTTTCTGAATCTTCTCGACGAGTTCGTCGCCGCCGACGATGTCGGCGCCTGCGGCTTCGGCTTCGCGCTGCTTGTCGCCGGTAGTGACGACGGCGACCTTCTTGGTTTTGCCGAGGCCGTGGGGCAGGACGACGGTGCCGCGGACCATCTGATCGGCGTGACGCGGGTCGACGCCCAGACGCAGCGTCAGGTCGACGGTCTCATCAAACTTGGCGAACTTGATTTTTTGCAGAAGCGGAACGGCATCCTGCAGGGCGTAAGGGCGCTTTTCCACCTGGGCGCGCGCCTTCTCAATATTCTTGCCTTCTTTTGCCATACTTCCTCGTCTCCCACCGCGCGGCGGTGATGCATGCCGGCCGTGGTGCTGGTGACACCGCGCCTTGGGGGGCGCAGATATTGATTATCTACGGAAATGACGAGGAGGGCAAGAAAAGCGGCTCATTTTGGCAGGTCGAGGCAGACGGTGGTGTGTACGTAGTCGAAGGTGATGGAGCCGGTTTGCCAAAGGGGGACGCCGAGGGTGCCGTCCGCGACGCCCTTTTCGAGAATGCCGACTTGGTGGGTCAGGGCAATGGCGACGTTGGAAAAGTGGTGGTTCCCGACGGTGAGGCCCGCCATGGACGCGAAGGTTCCCATGACTGTGCCGCCCGTGCCGGTGCCCAGCTGGGCGGCGTGCCCCGCGGCTTGCAGCGTCTGGCCATCGGCGGTTTCGAGGAATGGGCCGCCCAGCAACACGGCGGCGTGCCGGGTGCCGAGATCGACGATGAGATGGAGGGCCCGGGGAGCGCCACCGGCCATGGCCACAACGGTTGCCGCAACGAGGGGGGTTCCGCCATAGAGGGTGAAGGGGATGGGATCGGTGCAGGGCGGCGGTGCGGCGAGAAAGGTCAGCGTGCGAGCGGGGTAGTCAACGCGAAGAATGTTCTGCCGGAAAACGGGAAGGCCGAGCAGAAGGTGGACGGGGAATCCGGCAGAGGCGGTGAGATGGCTGAGATGGACGGCGACGGCGGGAGTGAAGGAGAGATGTTCGGGGCCGAAGTCGAGGTGGTCGAGAATAACCGGGTACATGGGCTCGGGCTGGCCGCCGCCGGGGACCATGCCGATGGAGGCGCCGATGTCGAGATGCAGAGATTGGGCGAAGGCGTAGTCAATGCCGAGGCCACCAGTGCCGCTGTCGAGGACGGCGTCGAAGATCTGGCCGTTGAGGGTGACGGGGACGCGAACGAGGTTGTCCTGGAATTGAAAGGGGACTGCGGTTTGCTGGCCGAGAGCGGCGGCGGAGCAGATCAACGTTAGAAATGTGAGGAGGGAATGGGGAAGCGCGCGCGGCATGATGGGATTCTATGGTGAAAGCAGTGGGTTCACGTTGGCATCGAGTCTTCCGCGAACGAGGTTTGCTTCATAAGTATGATAAAGTATGCACAATGGAGGGGCGAGGACAGGCCTATGGCAGCGGTGGAACGGCTGACGATTACGCTTCCATCTGAGATGGCGGGAATGGTGAAGGGCGTGGTGGATGAGGGCGATTATGCTTCCACCAGCGAGGTGATCCGCGAGGCCCTGCGCGAGTGGAAGATGAAGCGCGAACTGCAGCGGCGCAGGTTCGCGGAACTGAAGGCTGATATTGACCGCGGCATGGTGGATGTTACCGAAGGCAGGCTGACGGAGTTCGATCCCGAGAGCATTATTGCGCTGGGGAGAAAACTATCCGCCGACCGCGCAAAATCCGCTTCACGGAAAAAGCAAAAATAGACCTGGCTCTGATCTGGAGCTATCTGGCGGACCGGGCTTCCGAGGCAGTTGCGGCGAGATTCCTCCATCGATTCGAGGGGCGACTCGATCAGCTATTGAAACTTCCGCTGTCCGGCTCCTCACGTGGAGAGCTCGCAGACGATCTGCGTGTGACGTTCTGCGAAAAGTATGCGATTTACTATCTTCCGCGTGTAGACGAAATCATCATTGTGCGCGTCCTGCATGGGTCGCGTGACGTTGACGCGATCGCGGACGAGGGCGGATTCGCGATTTGATCCGAAAGTCGGGGAAAACGCCGGCCACGCCCACTATTCCCAGAGGCGCTGCATTTTGAGGGTGAAGCCGGCGACGGGACCTTCGCCATGCAGGCGTTCGGGCTGCGAGGAGGATTTCGGGTTCCTTGCCGCTGCGGTAGATTATGGCGAGTTTGCGAATGGGATCGATGAGCCAGGCGAGGTGAGCGCCGTTGGCGATCCAATCCTTCATTTTCTGCTCGAGTTCGGAGATGCTGTCACTGGGCGAACGGAGCTCAATGACAAATTCGGGACAGAACGGAAGGAACTTGCTCTGTTCGTCAGAAGAGAGGCTGTTCCATTTCTGCAGGGAAAGCCAGGCGGCGTCTGCGGCGCGGACGGAACCATCCGGGAGAGAGAATCCGCCGCTGGCGTTGAAGGCGATGCCGCGGCCATGCTGTTCGGCCCAGATATCGAGTTCGCGGGAAAGATAGCCTTCGCGGTTCGAGGTTTTGCCGCCCGAGGGAGTCATTACGATCAATTCTCCAGCGGGATTGCGCTCGATTCGCAGCGGATCGTTTGCGGCGCAAAACTCCAGTAACTGGACGTCGTCGAGCGGTTTTGGAGTGCGGAGCACGATCGGAAACGAAATCGAGCGGAGGAGAATGTTCGTCGAGGCGAAGATCTCGTCCACGCGAGTTGATTTTGTGGGCTGAAGTGCTGGATTTGCGGACATGCCGCACCCCCTGCGCCGATTTTACGCCGTGACGTCGAGGGCATGGAGCGCGTAGTGCCCTTGATGTTCCTGGCGGCTTCGAAGATTTACTGGCTCGCCAGCGAGGCTGGGCCTCCGCAATCCTTCTTTTCGAACAGTTCGAGGTTCTCGCTTTTCCAGAGCATCGCGGAGTGAATGCGGTTGTAGCCGCTGGGGTGGTCGAAGAAGATAAATTCCTCCAGCTTGCCGGGGCGCATCTTGCGGTACTCGCCGAGATGGATAGCGGCCTGGGCGAAGCCGTCGGGCTGGCGGCTGGCGTTAAGGCCGAACATATCCGCTTCTTTTTCCTGGACGCGGGTCTGCGTGTTCAGTACCGGCGTGAGCACAAAAAAGAGGATGCCGCCGAGCAGCATGACCAGAGGCAGGACGGCAGGATCGCCGACATCGTGAACCTGCCAGCGGTCGCCCCAGCGGCCGAGCGCCCACTGCAGCCCGTAGAACAGGTAAACGAAGGACAGCACATCGACAATGGCGATGAACAGAATGCTTTTGGGGATGTGGTTGAGGACATAGTGGCCCATTTCGTGGCCCATGACGGCCTGAATTTCCTCGGGTGAGCCGCGGCGGAGCAGGTTGTCATTGAGGGTGATGCGCATGGTGTTGCCGAAGCCGCTGACGTTGGCGCTCATGCGGGTGGTTTGGCGGCTGGCGTCGATCTCGTAGACGTCATTGGTAGAGATGCCGTTGGCGTGCGCCATGCGCAGAATGGGTGCGGTCACTTTGGGGTCGTTGAGGCGCTGGACCTTATTAAAGATGGGAACGATGTAGACCGGTGCGATGGCGACGGAGAGGATGGTGAGCGCGAGGGTGGCGGCGGCTCCCCAGATCCACCAGGTACGCGGGAGCTTGCGGACAATGGCGAACAGAATGACGACGGCGATGGCGCCGAGGACCAGGCTGACGAGGAAGGCCTTGAGCTCGTCGCCCATCCAGGGGCCGAAGGTTTGCGTGGCGAGGCCGTATTTGTGCTCGCGGACGTAGCTCTCGTAGAACTCGAGGGGGAAGCCGAGCAGGGTGATGACGACCAGGTACTGCACCCAGTAGAGCAGCGTCTGCAGCCAGCGGAAGCGGGTGATGCGGGCGGCGAGGTCGCGCATTTTTGCGGACCAGCGGAGATTGAGGAGAAGGAGCATCATCGCTGAGGCGTAGAGGAAATCCCAGAGGATGAGCCAGTAGCCGCCTTCAAAGTAGGCGTCGGAGCGGGCCTTGGCGGCGGGAGGAATCATCGCCATGTAGGCTTCGGTGGCGGCGTCGGGGTCGAAGTGATCGGAGGGCTGCGCCGCGGGCGGAACCTGGGTGATGTCGACGGTGGGTTGAATGGCGGGCTGCGCGTGGGCCAGGCCCAGGCTGACGGCTGCGAGCACAGCGAAGAGCAAAAGGCCGCGGGTGCGTCTTTGCATGGAGGGGCGCCTCTTTCCGGGGGGAAACAGTACGCCCTTTTTTACCTGATTTGTCGCGCCGATGCGAGGGTGAAGATTTGTCCGCGAGCTTACGCGACGACGTCGATGCCCATGGAGCGGGCGGTGCCCTTGATGCTCCTGACGGCGGCTTCGACGGAGGCGGCGTTGAGGTCGGGCATCTTCTGCTTCGCGATCTCGAGGACCTGAGCTTCGGAAACTTTGCCTACCTTATCTTTGTTAGGCGTTCCGGAGCCCTTGGCAAGGTTGGCGGCTTTCTTCAGGAGCACCGAGGCGGGAGGCGTCTTGGTGATGAAGGTGAAGGTGCGGTCGGCGTAGACGGTGATGACGACGGGGATGATGAGGCCGACCATGTCTTTGGCCTGGGTGCGGGCGTTGAACTGCTTGCAGAACTCCATGATGTTGACCTGAGCCTGGCCGAGCGCGGGGCCGACGGGGGGCGCGGGCGTGGCTTTGCCGGCTTCAATCTGGAGCTTTACTTGCGCGGAAATCTTTTTTGTCGGTGCCGCCATTTCTTTTGAACCTTTCGTGAATCCCGGGGCCAAAACCCCATGAATTTCTGAGCCTTATTCCCCGGCTAAAGCCCGGGGCTTTTACCACTTCGCGGGGGTTGAAGCCCACCACGAAATTGGATTGGGAATCTCGGGGGCTAAAGTCCCGGTTCTCCCCGTTCCTGTTCCGCACGACTGAAGTCGTGCCCCGATTACAAAACCTGTTCGCTTCTGCGGCCTTTGCCCGCTAGGCGATTTTCTCCACCTTGCCGAAGTCGAGCTCGACCGGAGTGGAGCGGCCGAAGATGGTGACCATGACTTTCAGGGTTTCGCGATCCTCGTTGACCTCGTCGACGATGCCGTTGAAGTTGGCGAATGGCCCTTCGGTGATGCGGACCGACTCGGCCTTCTGGAATTTGACCTTGAGGCGCGGCTTCTCTTTGGAACTGTCGCTGCGGAAGAGGATGGAGCCGACTTCATCGTCAGTGAGGGCGACGGGCTTATCGCCGGTACCGAGGAAGCCGGTGACGCGCGGGGTGTTCTTGATGACGTGCCAGAGGTCGTTGTCGAGATCCATCTCGACGAGGACGTAGCCGGGGAGGAAGACGCGCTCCACGGTGCGCTTCTTGCCGTTGGTGATTTCCGTGACGGCTTCGGTGGGGATCATGACGCGGCCGATGCGGTTCTGAAGGCCGAAGGCCTGGACGCGGGTCTCGATGGATTCGCGGACCTTACGCTCAAAGCCGGAGTAGGCGTGGATGATGTACCAGCGGAAGCGCTCGTTCGCGGGGGGCGCGAGCTGCGGCTGAGCCGGTTCGGCGCCTTCGGCCGGGATCGGTGTTTCGTTCTGCGGTTCGTTCTGCGTTTCTTCCGCCATTACCATTCAGTCCTCTTGAGAGCGTCGCGTTACTGCAGAGCGCCCATCCAGGTATAGATGTATTTCACGGCGTTGCCCAGCACCGCATCGACGACCCAGAAGAATCCGGCGAACATAAAGACGGAGACGATGACGACGGTGGTGGTGGACCGCACTTCTTTCCACGACGGGGTGACCACCTTGCGCATCTCGGAGCGGACGTCGCGGAGGAAATCGCGGCTGCGAGTGAAAACACTGAGGGCGCGGTTGGGAACGCCTTGCTCGATATTGGTGATTGCTGCTTTGGCCATAATTCTCTTCTTCTTTTCCGCGCTTTTCTCGGCTACAGGCATCGCCGCCCTGCTCCTCAAGGTGCTGGTGAATCTGGCAGGGGCGGAGGGATTCGAACCCCCAAGTCCGGTTTTGGAGACCGGCAGTTTAACCGTTGAGCTTACGCCCCTGAATGCAGGGTGTAGGGAATAGGGTGTAGGGAATAGAAAATCAGAAACGCCGGTCCGATGTTTCTGCCGCCCGCCTGCCTACCGCCTGCGTTTATTTCGTCTCTTTGTGGGCAGTGTGCTTCCGGCAACGCCTACAGAACTTGGAGAACTCGAGACGGCCGGTGGTCGTTTTCTTGTTCTTCGTCGTCGAGTAGTTGCGCTCTTTGCACTCGCCGCACTGCAATGTAACAATTTCCCGCATCCTTTTATCCTACCTGATTTCTCCGAATTTCCGGTACTTCTCGTTTGCAGGGGGGGCCTGAAGGCCCCACAGGGACTAAAGCCCCGTTTTTTTGTGACCCTGGCGGCACGACTGAAGTCGTGCCCTGATACAAACCTCAAGGGCTAAAGCCCCTGAATTTCACCAGCGTTCGGCACGACTGAAGTCGTGCCCTGATACAAAACCTGGGGCTGGAGCACTGATTCCCTGCGACCCAGTTCGGCACAACTGCGGTCGTTCCCTGATACAAAACCCGGGGCTGGAGCACTGACTCCCTCCGTCCCCGTTTGGCACGACTACGCGTGCCCTGATGCCCTTCCAGTTTGCTGTCGTCATGGCCTGACGCCTTGAGGCGCGTCCGCCTGAACGGCCAGTCCTCAGGCAATAATTTCGCTGATCGTCCCTGCGCCCACCGTCCGCCCGCCTTCGCGGATGGCAAAGCGCAGGCCCTTCTCCATCGCTACCGGCGTGATCAGATCGATTTCCAGCGAAACGTTGTCGCCCGGCATCACCATCTCAGTGCCTTCGGGCAGCTTCGCCACTCCGGTCACGTCCGTCGTCCGGAAATAGAACTGCGGACGATAGCCGTTGAAGAACGGCGTGTGACGGCCGCCCTCATCCTTCGACAGAACGTAAATTTCTGCCTTGAACTTCGTGTGCGGCGTGATCGAGCCCGGCTTCGCCAGCACCATCCCGCGCTCCACGTCTTCCTTCGCGATGCCGCGCAGCAGCAGCCCCGCGTTATCGCCGGCCATGCCTTCGTCGAGTTGCTTCTTGAACATCTCAACGCCCGTCACCACCGTCTTGCGCGTGTCGCGGAAGCCCACAATCTCCACTTCCTCGCCCACCTTCACCTTGCCCCGTTCAATGCGGCCCGTCACCACAGTCCCGCGTCCGGAGATCGAGAAGATGTCCTCGATCGGCATCAGGAACGGCTGCTCAATGGCGCGCTTCGGCAGCGGCACCTGCTTGTCCACCGCCTCCATCAGCTCGTCGATCTTCGCTTCCCACTGCGCTTCGCCGTTCAGCGCTCCAAGCGCCGAGCCGCGCACGACGGCCACGTCATCGCCCGGGAACTGATACTTGGTCAGCAGCTCGCGCACTTCCATCTCGACCAGATCGGTCAGCTCCGGATCCTCGACCGCGTCGCACTTGTTCAGGAACACCAGCACGTACGGCACGCCGACCTGGCGCGCCAGCAGCACGTGCTCCTTGGTCTGCGGCATCGGTCCGTCGGTCGCGGCCACAACGAGAATCGCGCCGTCCATCTGCGCCGCGCCGGTGATCATGTTCTTGATGTAATCGGCGTGGCCCGGGCAATCCACGTGCGCGTAGTGCCGGTTGGCCGTCTCATACTCGACGTGCGCCGTCGCGATCGTGATGCCGCGCTCCCGCTCTTCCGGCGCGTTGTCGATCGAGTCGAACGACCGAAACTGATTCTTCGGATTGTGCTTCTGCAGCACCTTCGTGATCGCCGCCGTCAACGTCGTCTTGCCGTGATCGATGTGCCCGATCGTTCCCACGTTCACGTGCGGCTTCGACCGGTCAAACTTTTCCTTCGCCATGGTTCTACCCTCTTAGGTTCTCTGAATCGATGAATCTTGCTCCGGCGTCTCAGTAGCTCGCGTAGAGCCGGAAAAACTTTTGGCGGATTTCGGGGGCGACGCGCTCCACCTGGCGCAGGTACTGCTCGCGAATCTGGCCGCGGTCGGCGTCGCCGAGAGCGGCATAACTTTTTTGGGCCTGGGCGCCGAGGAATCCATGGGCCAGGACGGCTTCAAACTGGCGAACGCGCAGGCGGGCGCCTTCGACGCGGCGGAGGAAGGAGGCGACGGTGGAGGGCGCAAAGGCCTCGTCGATGGCCTTCTTGACCTCGGCGAAGGTCTTCTCGTCCTGAATCGGGATGGTGGCCTGCTCAAACATCGGTCTCAAGATTCCTTCAGGGGCTCATGCCCCGTTTCTCTGTGCGTCCCAACGGCACGGCTGAAGCCGTGCCCCGTCAAAACGGCCGCAGGGGCTAAAGCCCGAACCTTATTGCGGCGGTTACGGCACGACCAAGGTCGTGCCCTGATACAAAACCGAGCATTCTGCAACTGTCCAGCCGTGCCCCGTCAAAGTTGCCGCAGGGGCTAAAGCCCGAACGTTTTTGCGGCGGTTACGGCACGAGTAAACTCGTGCCCTGACACGGTACGATCCCCCGGACACGTTTTCAGCAAACCAGCAAGCCGTGCCCCTCCCAAAACGTGGCCCGGGCAAAAACTTTGGAGCGGGAGACGGGAATCGAACCCGCGACCAACAGCTTGGAAGGCTGTGACTCTACCACTGAGTTACTCCCGCCTTTGAAACAGCCTGTAGCCTGTAGCCGGTAGCATGTAGCCACATTTGCGGATCGCTCCGCTCATGGAAACGGTCGCTGGCGGGCAGCGACCGGGGCTAGACGCCAATAGCTGATAGCTAAAAGCTGAAATCTGGAGCTGATGACCGGGATTGAACCGGTGACCTCTCCCTTACCAAGGGAGTGCTCTACCAACTGAGCTACATCAGCTCTCTGCTACAACAGCGAAAACCGAGATAACAGCGAGCGAAAACCGAGCAAACAAAACGAGCGAAAACCGAGACAACGACGAGCGAAAATCGAGTGAAAAACCGAGTCAAAACCGAGCTAACGACGAGCGAAAAGCGAGACGACAGCAAAACCTAGCGACTGCTTTGGGCTTCTCCTTCGTCCTGCGCGACCCTGGTGGCTAATGCGATGCGCAGGGCGAAGCCGCCCAACAAGATCATGACTACCAGGCGAATTCTGCCGGGGTCCAGCGTATACCATGCGAGGGCCGCGAGGATGGCGAGGAATGCCAGCGCTGCGATCTTGCGCTTTGCGCCTGCCAGTTGCATCCCCAACCCCCGAAAATCCATCGCGCTTCTGCGGCGCGTTCAGAACTGGTGCACAGGGGAGGATTCGAACCTCCGTAGCTCCAAAGAGCGGCAGATTTACAGTCTGCTGCCATTAACCACTCGGCCACCTGTGCGGAAAGCCTGGAGCTGAAGACCGGGATAAAAAGACCGAGCCGGTGACAGCCTCTAAATTGTGTCGCGGCCACGCGTCTAACGACGCTGCCGCTCCGCTTACCAAGGGAGTGCCTGAAAGTCCGAGGAGGGAAGACTGGAGCTGGCGAAGGGATTTGAACCCCCGACCCTCTGATTACAAATCAGATGCTCTACCAGCTGAGCTACGCCAGCCCGGACCATTCCAGACCCGCCGCGGCCAGACGCACGAATGCATCCCTTTTCGGAAGGTCCAGCATTGAAAATATCATACGCAGGAGGGGGCGGCAACGACACATTGGGACGGCGGGAAAGAGTCAGGGAGAGGCCGCAACCCATGTCCCCAACGGCAGGGACATGGGGCACCCATGTGCGGGAAGAGGGAGCGGATGAGAAGATAGAGAGCGTTGCTTTCCGGAACAGCGGGAGGCGCAATTGAAGATGACCCACCGGCGCACGAAGCTCTCTATCGCCATTGTGTTTGTCGTCCTGCTGCTGCTGGCGGGGGCGATTTATCTACGCAAAGAAGCGCCGCCGGAAGCGGCACGGCTGCTGCCGGAGTCGGACGGGATCGTTTACTTCAACTTACGGCCGCTGCGCTCGGCGACACATTTCGACCAGCACCCGGTGCAGCATTCACCGGAGTACCAGAAATTCATCGACGCGACCGGGATCCAGGTGGAGAAGGATCTGGATGAGGCGGCGTTCGCTCTGCACCGGATGCCGAATCCGCACGGCGCGAATGGGGCGATGGCCTTCAGCGAGGTCTTTGTCGGACATTTTGACGGGCGCAGACTCGCAGAGTATCTGGGGCACCTTGCGACTTCGCAGGAAGACTACGCTGGGCACACGATCTACAACATTCCCAGCGAGGGGCGAACGGTACGGGTGACGCTGCTGGGGTACGACATTGTCGCGGCCAGCAACACGCCATCGGAGGAACAGATCCATTCGATGATCGACCGGTACCGGACGGCGGCGCTGCCGTTTTCGGGGTCGTCGCTGCTGTCGAAGTATTACTCGCAGGTGCCGCTGCTGGCGGTGGCGTGGGGGATCGGGCAGATAGGCGCGCCGCTGAGCAATGGCGGTGCGCGGGTGATGGGACTGCATTTGCCGCTGCCGGTGGATGCGACGTTCATTGCGTCGCTGACGTGGATCGGGAAGATCCATTTGCGCGTGGAGGAGATTGCGCCCAGCGATGCGGCTGCGGCGGACACCACCGAATCGCTGCAGACGATTCTGGTTCTGGTGAAGTCGATGGCGAACACGGGCCCGGCGGGTCCGTACGACAGCGAAGCACGCACGCTGATCAACAGCATTCAGGTGGAGCGGCGGCGCAATCAGGCGGTGGTGACAGCAACGGTTCCGACGGGGTTGCTGCAGGAATTGATGAGCAGCCCGCAGAATCTGCACTCGCTGCCTGTCCCGAATAGCGGGAAGAAGCCTTAGGGCGGGCGAAGCAAAGAGTATCCGGCGCATGACTGCGCGCATCAGGAGATCAGGCGCGGAAGTGCGCCCGGCAAGTTTTCAGCCTTATCCTTATTCCTGATTGACGAAATCTGGAGGACTCATGCGGAAGTTTTCTGCCCCTCTGTTGACAGCGGCTCTGATGCTGCTGCTGGCTGCACCTCTGTTCGCGCAAAACAAAGTTCTGACCGGCCAGGCGGCGTTCACGAATTACACGAAAGAAGAGCCGGGGGTTCGCCGGCATCTGACCGTCGCCGATCTTCCAGAGCCATACGCCACCAAGGGCGTGGACAATGGGCCGGATATGGTGGAGCGGCCGGACGGTATGTGGCCGCAGGCTCCGGCGGGTTTCAAGGTGACTCTCTACTACACGGGGCTCGATCAGCCGCGGCTGATCCGGACGGCTCCGAACGGCGATCTGTTTGTGGCGCTGAGCTACCAGAACAAGGTGATGGTGTTTCGCGGCGTGGGTGCGGACGGCAAGGCGAAACAGGTGGAGACGTTTGCGGATGGGCTGAGCCAGCCGTTCGGGATCCAGTTTTATCCGGCGACGGATCCGAAGTGGGTGTACATCGGGAACACGGATTCGGTGGTGCGCTTTCCGTATCACGTGGGGGACATGAAGGCGACGGGGCCGGTGGAGAAGCTGGCGGATTTGCCAGGCGGCGGACGGTTGCGCGGGGGCGGGCACTGGACGCGGGACATCGCGTTTTCGCAGGACGGCAAGCGGATGTTCGTTTCGGTGGGATCGCACTCGAACGACGACGACGCGGATACGCATCCGGAGGAGAAGGACCGGGCGGACGTGCTGGAGTTCACGCCTGAAGGGAAGTTTGTGAAGATCTACGCGTACGGGATTCGGAACTGCGTGGGGGAGACGATCAATCCCATCACGGGCGAGCTGTGGTGCTCGACAAATGAGCGGGACATGCTGGGCGACAACCTGGTGCCGGACTACATCACGCACGTGCAGGAGGGCGGATTCTACGGGTGGCCGTGGTACTACATGAGCACGAACGGCGGGGTGCAGGATCCGCGCCAGGTGGGGAAGCATCCGGAACTGGCGGGGAAAGTGATTACGCCGGATGTGCTGGTGAACCCGCACTTCGCGTCGCTGGAGATGCTGTTCTACGAGGGGTCGCAGTTTCCGGCGGAGTACAAGGGCGATGGATTCGCGGCCGAGCACGGGTCGTGGAACCGGGCGAACCGTTCGGGGTACGAGGTGATTCGCGTGCCGATGAAGGACGGGCATGCCACCGGGGAGTACGAGGATTTCCTGACCGGATTTGTACGCGCGGACGGGAAAGTGTGGGGGCGGCCGGTGGGGGTGACGGTGGCGAACGACGGTTCACTGTTCGTGACTGATGACGGGTCTGGTTCAATCTGGCATGTGACCTATACGGGGAAGTGAGGGGGCGGGAAGTCCAGGGTAGTCTGGACCGGTGCAAGACCCGAAAACCCAGACGCTGCGCGCGGTCTACAGTGTGATTTGCCGCATGGCGCTGCTGGGGATTGCGCTGCCGGTGCTGCTGGCGGATTTTCCGAATTACCTGATGCCGTCGCGGGTGACCCAGGATTGGTCGATGCTGGTGACGTGCGACGCGCTGGCGTTGCTGGCTCCGCTGCTGCGCTGGAGAAAGATGGCGTTTCTGGCGGGGTTGCTGGCGCTGGGTTTGCATTATTACTTTCGGAAAATTGTGCCGACCTGGGACCTGGCTTATATGGGTGTAGCGATTCTGTTCGTGCTGTTGCCGGGGAGCAACCGGGTCGCGGTCAAGCGGGGGCCGGGGACGCGGTCGAGTCCGAAGAGCGGGGGCCGGTAACGGGCGAGCCGCGCGCGACGTGGCGAAAACACAGAAGGCCGCGTTGCGATAATCTGTTTTCTGGTATGCATCGATTCCGTACTCCCCTTTTGGCCGTCGCTTTCCTGATTTCCTGGTCCGCATTCGCGCAGCAGTCGACGCAGAGTTTGCCCGATTCCCCGAGCGCCCAGACACCGACCGCTCCACAGACCGCGCCGCCGACGCAGGCCCTGCCGGACGCCCCGGGGGCGCAGGCGCATACCGGACCGCAGCCGACGGGGGCGGCGGTGCTGTTCGACACGAGCATGGGACGCATGACGTGCAGGCTTTTCGACAAGCAGGCGCCGGAGGCGGTCGCGAATTTTGTGGGGCTGGCGCAGGGCACGAAGGAGTGGACCGATCCTGCAACGAAGCAGAAGGTGAGCGGGAAGCCCTGGTACGACGGGACGACGTTCCATCGGGTGATTCCGGGATTCATGATTCAGGGCGGCGATCCGCTGGGCACGGGCGAGGGCGATCCCGGCTACATGTTTAAGGATGAGTTCGATCCGGCGCTGAATTTCGACGTGGCGGGGCGGCTGGCGATGGCAAACTCGGGACCGGATACGAACGGGTCGCAGTTCTTCATCACGGAAGCGCCGGCGGATTATCTGGACCAGAAGTACACGATCTTTGGACAGTGCGACGATTCGAGTGTGTTGGTGGTCCAGTCGATTGCGCGCGTGAATCGCGACAGCAAGGACAAGCCGATTGATCCGGTGGTGCTGAAGAAAGTGACGATTATTCCGGCGGGACAGCCGGTTCCGCCGTCGGCGCCCGCAGCGCAGCAGCCACCGCAAAGCTAGATTTCATAAATCCCACGCAGGAGTGCTTATGCCCCGTCAGCCAGGAACCTATGCTGTTTTCGCCACGAGTGAAGGGAAGTTTATTTGCAGGCTTTTTGAGAAGGAGGCCCCGAAAACCGTCGCCAACTTTGTGGAACTGGCCGAAGGGGCGCGGGAATGGACGCATCCGGTGAGCCGGAACAAGAGCCAGGACAAACTCTACAACGGAACGATATTTCATCGGGTGATTCCGGACTTCATGATCCAGGGGGGCGATCCGGCGGGCACGGGGATGGGCGGACCGGGGTACAAGTTTGAGGATGAGACGAAGGGGTCGCCGCACCGGTTCGACAAGAAGGGCAAGCTGGCGATGGCGAATGCAGGGCCGAACACGAACGGCTCGCAGTTTTTTATCACGGTGGCAGCGACGGAATGGCTGACCGGGAAGCACACCATTTTTGGCGAAGTGGTGGAGGGGCAGGAGGTCGCGGACAAGATTTCGAAGGTGTCGACGCGGAGCGACAAGCCAGTCAAGCCGGTGGTGCTGGAGACTGTGGTCATCGAGCGGGTGTAGGCAAATTTTTTCTGGCGAGACGGGGCGGTTCGGATTTATCTTGCGAGCATGTCCCGTTGGATACTGTTACTTTGCCTGCTGCTGTGCGGGCCGGCTCCATTGGCCCGCGCGCAAAAATACGTGCCGAAGAAGATCGTTTTTTCCGGCACCGCGGCCAGCCAGGCCGAATTGCTGGCGGTTTCTGGATTGAAGCCTGGCGACACGCTGGGGCAGGCGGAGATCCAGGCCGCGGCGCAAAAGCTGATCGATACCGGCCTGTTTACCGATGTGCGGTTTGCCTTCGATGGCGTGGAGTTGAATTATTCGCTCAAGCCCGTCACGAATATGGAGCCGGTGTCGTATGCCAATTTTCCATGGTGGGATAACGGGGCACTGAACGCAGCCGTGGCGGCGAAGGTGCCGCTGTTTCACGGATCGGTGCCGCCGGAGAGCGGCATGCAGCAGCAGGTGGCCACGGCGCTGACGGCACTGCTGGCGGAAAAGGGTGTGAAGGCCACGGTGAGCGCGGTTCCGGCGAAAGACGAAGCGATGAAGGACGCCGGAGTGGAGTTTCACGTCGATGATCCTCCGGTGGAGATTGGGGTGGTGACATTTACCGGGGCCGGCAGCGCGTGGGCGGATCCGCTGGCAGCGATCGAGAAGGCGGCGATGGGCCAGGACTTCGATCCCGCGACCGAGGCGACGCTGGCGACGGCGCTGCGGGCCATCTATCACCGGCAGGGTTATCTGGATGTGGCGATGACCGGCTACGCGCACGGTGAGCCGCGGTTGATCGATGGCAAGGTGATGGTCCCGGTGAGCGCCACGATTGCGGAAGGCGGGCAATACAAGGTGGCGGGTCTGCATCTGACCGGAGACGTGTTGATGACGCCGGAGGAGTTCACGAAGGCGGCGAAGCTGCATCCGGGGGACATCGCCAATGAGGATTTGCTGCGCGGGACGCTGGCGGCGATTGCGGGTCCGTACAAGGCGCATGGCTATCTGCGCGCGAAGATCGAGGCCGCACCGACGATGGACGCGGCGAACCACACCGTCGATTACGCGATTACCGTCGCGCCCGGGCCGGTATTTCACATGGGCGAGCTTTCGCTGGTGAACCTGAACGACCAGCAGAAGGCTCAGGTGCTGCAATACTGGCCGCTGCGGGCGGGCGACGTTTACGACGCGGTGCTGGTTCCGCAGTTCCTCACAAAGTACAAGAATCAGCTGCACGCGCTCGACGGGTGGTCGGCGTCGTACAAGGCGTATGAGCATGAGGACTCGCACATTGTGGATCTGGTTGTGACGTTCCGGGCGGGTGGTCCGCTGAACTGAAGCGGCGGGTGTGACCGCAGTTCGAGGCGAACTTCAAAATTTATAGTTGGCGGAAGACGCGGCGCTGGCGGAAGACCGGCTTCGCAGTTTATGGTGCGAGCATGCGTGTTCGCTTTTCGGCGCGTCTTTTCCTGGGCCCGTTGACGATTGCTGCTTGCTGCGTATCGGGATTCGGGCAGGCATACGCCCCTCAGGCCATTACCTTCTCGGGGTCGACGTTGAGCCAGGAGGAGCTGCTGGCGTTCACCGGCCTGCGCGCGGGTGAACCGGTGGCGCGCGATCAGATGCAGGCGGCTGCGAACAAGCTGACCGCGACAGGCTTGTTCACCGACGCGCGCTTTTCGTTCGATGGCCAGACGCTGACCTTCGAGCTGAAGCCCTCGCCTGGCGTGGTGCCGGTGCAGTACGACAACTTTCCGTGGTGGGAGGAAAAAGCGCTGAACGCCGCCGTGGGCGGACAGGTCCCGCTGTTTCACGGAGGGCTCTATCCGGGCGGGCCGATGCGGGACGAGGTGAGCGCGGCGCTGGCTGCGCTGCTGACGGCGAAGGGCGTGCAGGGCGCAACGATCACGACGTCACCCGTGGGAGACCAGGACGGAAATCAAGTGGCGATTCGCTATCACATCGACGCACCACCGGTGGTTGTAGAAGCGTTTCATGTCTACGACTACAGCGGGGTCTGGACGGAGCCGATCGAGGAGGTAGAGAAAGCAGCAGCGGGAGAGAAAGTGGATGGGTCGGTTCGCGATAAGCTCGGCGATGCGGTGCGCGCCGCCTACGGCCGGCTCGGTTTCATCGATATGAAGATGACGACGCCGGTGTGGGGACAGCCGAAGGTTGCGGGCGGCAGGATCCTGGTTCCGGTCAGCGCCTCGATTACTTCGGAAGGCGGCCAGTACAAGGTTGCGGGGCTGCATCTGAAGGGCGACATCTTCATGACGGAGGAGCAGTTCGCGGCGCGGGCGCAGTTGCATCCCGGCGATGTGGCGAATCTGGATGAGTGGAAGCAGATTCAGGATATGGTGACGGCGCCGTACCGGACGCATGGGTATCTGGACGCGAGGATCGTCTCCGTGCCGGTGCTGGACCGCGCCGCACACACGGTGGACTACAGCGCGACTGTAGAGCCGGGGGCGGTGTATCACATGGGCAAGCTGATGCTGGTGAACCTGAGCGCCGCGCAGAAGGCTGAGGTGATGCCGTACTGGCAGATGAAGCAGGGCGATGTGTTCAATGCAGATCTGATCGCAAAATTCATGGCGGACTACCACAAGTCGCGCGCTGAACAACTGCAATCGATCCGCGGCTGGAGCTTCGACGCGCGGTGGAATGAAGACCGGGATGCGCATGCTGTGGATGTAGTGCTGACGTTCACGCCGCCGCGGCAGTAGCGGAGCCGCGCCAGCAGCGCAGCAGCCAGCCTGGCGCTTACGCTGATTCCGTCCATTTGTGTGCTCGATGTCACAAAATGGGGTGACCTTCGTCACCGATTCGCCCTGGGGCGCAGCGTAGGGTCAGACCAAGCCCAACTAGCGGAAAGAGAGGGCGATCGGCCATGCCGGCTTCCAAAGGTCACAGCTTAGAAAAAGAGGGGAAGACCACGTACCTGCATGCCGCGCAGCAGTTCCCGTTCAGGACGATAGTCGCGGCCATCGATTTCTCTGAGGAATCGTCTGCCGCCTTGCGCTGCGCGCAGGAACTGGCGCGGATGCGGCACGCGATGCTGCTGCTGATCCACGTGATCGATCCGGTAGGCTATGCGTTCCCCGGAGGCGCGCCGCCGGCGGTGGATCACGATAAGGCCGCGCGGGAAGAGCTGGCCAAAATCGAGACCGAAGTACGGAAGCAGGGAATCCCGGTGCATTCGCGGGTGGAAACCGGAATTGTGTGTGAGCGGATCCTGCTGTCGCTGCGGGATCACAAAGCGGCACTGCTGGTGCTGGGTACGAAGGCGATCACGGGAGCGGGGCGCGTGGCGCTCGGGCTGGTGACACGGCAGCTGCTGGCGCATTCGCCGTGCCCGATCCTGACCGTGCCGCCGGAGAATCCGAAGCGGCCGCGGAATTTCGGACAATGGAACAATGTGCTGGCGGCGACGGATTTTTCATTGGCTTCACTGAGCGCTCTGCATTATGCGCAGAGGGTGGCGGGCGGGCATCTGATCGTGCTGCACTCCACACGCTGCGGACGTCACGAGGACTGCCCCAACTGTCTGGAGCGGCTGCGTTTCCTTGCTCCGTTCAACGAATCGCACACGATTCCAGTGGACCATTTGGTGACGGGCGGAGATCCGGTCGCGACCATCGTGGAGGCAAACAAAAAGCTGCGGCCGGACCTGATTGTGATGGGTGCGCCCTCGCCAGCCCACCAGGAACACGACCTGGAGCACAGCACGGTGGCGCGGGTGATTGCCGGCGTTTCCGTTCCGGTGCTGATCGTTCCGGAAAGCCGGGAGCGGTACGCCGACGAACTGATTGAGGAAGTGGCGACGGCGTGAGAGGCAGCCGGTAGCCTGTAGCCGGTAGGCTGTAGCGAACGGCCAGCGAGAAACGAGCGAACGGCGAGCGGGAAATGCAGGGACGCGAGCTGAGATCCCACAGCTGCCAAAACCGGGCAGATATGGGCCACCACCCTTCCTAGTTTCACTAAGTGAGGGTTTGGCCGGGGTCGGTGTGGATGACAGTCACGCCGGATCCGGCTAGTTCTTTTTCGAGCTGCGCGGGTGTTCCGACGAGCGGCGGAAATGTTCCAAAGTGGATGGGCAGGACGGTCTTCGCGCCGAGGAACTTCGCGGCCAACGCGGCCCCTTTCGGTCCCATGGTGTAGTGGTCGCCGATGGGCAGCATGGCCAGATCCGGATGGTACAGGTCGCGGATGAGCTGCATGTCGGAGAAGACGGTGGTGTCGCCCGCGTGGTAGAGGACGGGGCCGTTGTCGATGGCGATGACGAAACCCGTGGGCTCGCCGGCGTAGAGGGTCTGGCCGCCATCCTCGATGCTGGAAGAGTGGCGCGCTTCAGTGAGGGTGAGGGTGACGTCGGCGTGTTGGTGCGAGCCGCCGATGTTCATGCCGATGCCCTGTTCCGGTCTCACGCCCTTTGAGTGCAGCCAGCCGATTAACTCCACCATGCCGATGGCGATGGGGCCGTGCTTCTTCGCAACGGGGACCGCGTCGGCGATGTGATCCATGTGGCCGTGGGTGAGCAGGAGGAGATCGATCTTGTCGGGAAGCTTGTAGCCTTTGGGATATTTCGGGTTGTGCTCGATGAAGGGGTCGATGAGGATGGTGGTTTTCTTCGGGGTAACGATGAGGACGGTGGCGTGTCCGAGCCAGGTGATGGATGTGCCTTTGAGATCGGCCATAGGGTAGTCAACTCCTCTGGAAATTATGGTCGCACGTTGGGATGAGATGCGTAAGGGACGACGGTCGGCGCGGGACTCGGCGCGGGAGCTAACGCGTGGGAGCAGCGACGAGGGTGGGGGGCAAGTTGCCGGCCCAGGCATGGATGGCGTCCCAGTCGCGCGCGTCGCTGGCGGGGACGTTGCGCAGGACGGGGAGGAAAGTGAATGGGAAGCGCATCTTTTGCGGGTCGAATCGGCCCCCGATGACCTGCCGGGCGACGGGAGAGAACCAGGGAAACTTCGCGAGTTCCTTCTCCAACTGCTTGCGCGCCTCGACAAATTCCTTTTCTTCGGCATGAACGGGGCCGAGGGCGAAGAGCGCGACGGGCCGCTGCATCAACTGGCCCTGATGGGCACCGAGAAAGCGGCGTGCATCTTTGTGGATGCGGCCGATGTAGAGGGCAAATCCCATGACGACGGCCTGGTAGCGATCGAGGCTGCCCACTTCGCTCATGGGCTGGGCGGTGACCGCGAATTTTTGCTTGAGGAGGTCGTCGGCGATGGCGTGAGCGACTTCCTCGGTGGATCCATAGCGGGTAGCCCAGGTGACGAGAACGGTGGTGGGCATGCGGCACCTCCGCAAACGGCGGCAAGGCGGCAGGGCGAGAATTTTCCCGTAGTCGTTCGACGACAGCAGGGTTACACGAAAAAACAGGGCTGTCAGTGAGGCGGGTCACAACGGGGCGGAGGGAGACGTGTCCGACGTCGTCGACAGGCACGGGAGGCGCCAGCAAGCAGGCGGCGGCTTGACGGTCCATGCGGTTGGGATTACCTTGTTGTCATGGGCGAAGAAAAAGCGAATATAGAGACGACGGACACTCTGTTCCCGATCCTGGGGCAGGGGCCGACCGGGATTGCGCGGCTCGCGGCTGAGGGCGAAAACGCCGGCACCGGCCATCTGGTCCAGTTTCGGATGATGAAGCCGCGCTCGCTGCTGAATCGCGTGGTGTCGAAGCGGGGGATTTATTTCGACTGGAGCATCAATCCCTATCGCGGATGCGAGTTCGGCTGCCGTTACTGCTACGCGCGGTACACGCATGAATTTATGGACAAGCGGGATCCGGAACAGTTTGAGCGGGAGATTTACATCAAACAGCACGCGGCGTGGCTGTTGCGCCAGGAACTGAGGCAGGTGCGGCCGGGCGAGCAGATTGCGCTGGGAACGGCGACCGATCCGTACCAGCCGATTGAGCGGGACGCGCAGGTGACGCGCAGTTTGCTGGAGGTGTTCGCGGAGCGGCAGGGACTGCGGCTGGGGATCGTGACGAAGTCGACGCTGATCGAGCGGGACATCGATCTGCTGGTGGAGATCGCGAGACAAAATCGGCTGACGCTGCACCTGACGATCACGACGCCGGACGCGAAGCTGGCGCGGATCCTGGAACCGCGGGCACCACGGCCGGATTTGCGGTTTCGCACGGTGGAAAGGCTACGGGAGGCGGGATTGCGGGTGGGGATTCTGTGCTCGCCGCTGATGCCGGGCATCACCGACACGCCCAGGGCGCTGGAGGGGATGGCGCGGCGGGCGAAAAAAGCGGGGGCAAGCTTCTTTTCCGCGCAGCCGCTCTTTTTGAAGCCGTGCTCGAAGCCGGTGTTTCTGCAGTTCATCGAGGAGAATTTCCCGGAACTGGAGAAGGCGTACGCGGCGCGCTACGGAGACCGGGCCTTCGTGACGAAGGCGTATCAGGAACGGGTGACGGCGCTGGTGCGGGCGGTGGTGAAGAAACACGGACTCGAGCACCGGTACAACGAAGTACCGGAGCGGGAGGGCAAGCCGGTTTGGCCGGTGCAGGCGGAGTTGTGGCCGGGGGCGGGAAAACAGGCGCGGACAGCGTAATTCTGAGGCAATTTGGTTGCGGCGAAGCGTGGCGTTGCGTATATTGCGGACAAAGCGGAAGAGCAACGAAAAAGAGGAGATTCTGCGCATGGCGTCGGTCGAAGCAACAGCGGTTATCGGGAAGTCGGTACAGATCCGGGGAGAAGTGAAAGGCAACGAGGACCTGATTGTCGAGGGTCTTCTGGAGGGAACCATTGCGCTGAACGAACACAAGCTGACGGTGGGCGCGAATGCGCGCGTAACCGCCAATGTGACGGCGCGCGATGTGGTGGTGCAGGGCACGCTGCAAGGAGATATCCATGCCGCGGGACGAGTGGAGCTGCGGAACGGCTGTCACATGAATGGCGACATTCGCGCGGCGCGCCTGTCGGTGGAAGACAACGCGGTCTTCTCGGGCAAAGTGGAACTGGATGGCACGGCGGCAACAGAAGCGGGGAGGGGCGGGATAGCTGCTCATCCTCCCGCGAGTGCGGTGCCCGCGACCCCGCCCAGCCCGCTCTTCGGCGCGAACTAAAAAAGCAGCCGGTAGCCTGTAGCGAGCCGGTGCGAAAACGATGGCGGCTCCGTATCCTGGTCGGGATGCGGAGCCGTTTTCCTTTGGTGTGGAGTTTGCTAGTCGATGTGGACCGTCGCGGTGAGGGGCGTATCGGCAGAGGAGGAGCCGGCGAGAATCGTGTAATCGCCGGGCGCGAGGGTGAAGGCGTTTTTGCCCAGGTCGAAAATGGAGAGATAGAGTGGGTCGAGCTTGAGGGTGACGGTTTTCGATTCTCCGGGCGCGAGTGCGACGCGATCCCACGCGATGAGTCGCTTGAAAGTGGACTCGCCGGTTGAGGCAGGCAGGACAGCGTAGACCTGGGCGACTTCGGTTCCCGCGCGGCTGCCGCTGTTGCGCACCGTGAAGCTGACCTCGTGCTGCGAAGCGCTCAGGCCGGAGTACACATAGCTGGTGTAGGAGAGGCCGAAGCCGAAGGGGAAGAGCGGATCCTTGTGCTCGGACTCAAACCATTTGTAACCGACACGGACACTTTCTGTGGCGTCGTAGTCGAAGAGCGGGAGTTCACCGGGGCGATGGCGGCCGGCAGTGGCGGGATGCGCGATCAGGTCCATCCCGGCGACCTCCGGGTGGGGCAACTGATCGTCGGTCTTCGCGAAGGTGATGGCGAGGCGGCCGGAGGGGTTCACGTCGCCGAAGAGGATGTTGGCGAGAGACTGCGCGCCGCCGATGCCGGGATACCAGGCTTCAATGATGGCGTGCACGCGATCGGCCCACGGCATGGACACCGGGCCGCCATTTTCCAGCACGACGATGGTGTGAGAATTGGCCGCGGCGACGGCATCGACGAGGGCGTCCTGGTGATCGGGTAGCGCGATGGTGCTGGCGTCTCTGCCCTCACTCATCGGCTGGTTGACGAAGACGATGGCGATTTGCGAGGTGCCGGCCAGCTTCGCGGCCGCTGCGGGATCGGTTCCTGGATCGAACTCAATCTTCGCGCTGGGCGCATGTTTGCGAATTTCTTTCAGCGGCGAGGAGGGGAAGTAGACGGTCTCCATCCAGTAGGCGCCGCCGGGGTGCGGATGAACAGAAGCGACGTTACCGCCGGGTGGGTCGACCTGCGCAGAGCCGCCCCCCGAGAGCACGCCGACATCGGCATGGGAGCCGATGAGGGCGATGGACGCGACGGATGTGGCGTTGAGGGGAAGAGCGTGATCGGTGTTCTTCAGCAGGACGATGCTCTCGTCAGCGATGTGTTCGGCGTCGTCGCGGCCGCGGAAGGGATCGGGAACCTGGGTGACGGGAGGATTGTCGATGACGCCGTTGGCGAACATGCTGCGCAGGACGCGATGGACTGCATCGTCGAGGCGGGACATGGGGACCTGGTTGCTTTCGACCGCGGCTTTGAGCGGATCGCCAAAATATTGTGAGCCAGGCTGCTCCTGATCGAGGCCGGCGAGCGCGGCTTTGACGGTGGAGTGCGTGCCGCCCCAGTCTGAAACCACGAAGCCCTTGAAGTCGAAGTCTTTCTTGAGAACCTGGTTGAGGAGGTAGTCGCTTTCGCAGGCCCAGTCGGGGGTGGACTCAACCGGAGTGACGGTGACGCGGTTATAGGAGCACATGACGGCGGCGGGATGGGCCATGCCGATGGCGATCTGGAACGCGAGCAGGTCGCTCTCGCGGGCAGCGCGCTCGTCAATTTTGACGTTGACGGTGGTGCGGCCAGTTTCCTGGTCGTTCAAGGCGTAGTGCTTGATGTCGCCCATCACCTGATTGGACTGGACGCCGCTGGCGAGCTCGCCGACCATGGTTCCGGCGAGAACGGGATCTTCGCCGGCGTATTCAAAATTGCGGCCGTTGCGGGGATCGCGGGCGAGGTCGACGCCGCCGCCTATGGACATGTTGTAACCCATGTCGCGGAGCTCGCGGCCAAGCACGGAGCCGAAGAGGAGGAGGGCATCTTTATCCCAGCTGCACGCGGCGCCAAGCACCGAGGGCAGCAGCGTAGCGTAGTGACTGCCTTGCGCGGCGAGACGAATGCCGACCGCGGAGTCGGCCTGGTTGATGCCGGGAATGCCGAGGCGCGGGACGCCCTGCACGTAGCCTGCGCCGCCGAGGGAGCCTTTCGGAATTTCAGCGTCGGCGCGAAGGCCGTTCCAGCCGGTGCCGTGGACGAAATTCATTTTTTCGTCGAGGGTCATTTCCTTCATGACCAGATCGGCACGCTGATCCGGAGAGAGCGAGCGATTCATCCACGGGCGCGTGTCGGGTTTAGGCGAGGGGGCCATCTGGGCGGAGAGGGACAGCGTTGCAAGAAACAACGCGGCAGAAAAGCAGCGCAGGAGGCGTTGCGTGGGGAGCGGAAAGAACTGCATGAGGTCACCTCAAAGGAACGGGAAATGCTACCGGCTCGGTGGAACTTTCGTCAAGATAAAACGTTTAAGTTGGCGAGTCGAGCAGGGTGCTTGAGAAATAGCTGCCGGCGTTCCGCTGGGCGGGACATGGGAAATTCCGCCGATCTTCGAGGGGAAACCAGGAGAAGACGGAGTCGGCTGTCTGTTACTGCGTGGATGCGCCGCGATCCATCAGCTTCTCCGCCAGATAGACATACATTTCCGACTGGGTGCGGGCTTGCTGCTTGAGATCGGCGCCCGCGCCGTGGCCGCCCTCGGTGATTTCGTCATAGAGGAAGGGCTCGTGGTACTCCTCCATTTTCGCGGCGAACTTGCGCGCGTGTTGCGGGCCAACGCGGTCGTCGCGGGTGGTGGTGAAGATGAGCGGCTCCGGGTATTTCACATCGGGTTTGAGCTGGTTATACGGCGAGATCGAAGCGAGGAAAGCGCGCTCTTCCGGCACGGTGACCGAGCCGTATTCGCCGACCCAGCTGGCGCCGGCGGCGATCTGCTCGAAGCGCAGCATATCGAGGAGCGGAACCTGGATGACGATGGCGTTCCATAGGTCGGGATGCTGGGTCATCTCCACGCCCATGAGCAGGCCGCCGTTGGAGCCGCCGACGATGCCGAGGTGGCGGGGCGAGGTAATTTTGCGCGCGATCAAATCTTCGGCCACGGCTGCGAAGTCGTCGTAGATACGCTGGCGATGGGTCTTCAGTCCGGCTTCGTGCCATGCGGGGCCGAACTCGCCGCCGCCGCGAATGTTGGCCAGAACAAACACACCGCCTTTTTCCAGCCAGAGCTTGCCGCGGACAGCCTGGTAGGTGGGGGTCTCGGAAATTTCAAAGCCGCCGTAAGCGTTCAGCAGCGTCGGGTTCTGACTGTTGAGCTGCATATCCTTGCGATGGACGACGAAGTAGGGGACTTTGGTGCCGTCCTTCGAGGTTGCGTAAAGCTGCTCGACGGTGTCCTGAGAGCCATCGAACAGCGCGGGCTCGGCGCGGGAGAGCGTCAGCTGCCCGGTGGCCGCGTCGCCGGAGAGGAGCGAGGGCGGGGTGAGGAAGCTTTCCGACCTGAGGAAGAAAGCATCGCTCGTATCGCTGGCGGTCGCGATTTCGATAGCGCTGTTCTCGGGCACGTCGAGGGCTTTGTGAGTCCAGCCGGTCTTGCCCACCGGCGTGTAGATGTAAGCCTGGCCGAGGACGTGCTTAAGCGTCACCACGACCAGCCGTGAACGGGTGGTGGCGTAGCCGTTGAGGAATTCGTCGGAGGTGGGCGCGAAGACCACGGTGGGATGCAGGTGCGCGGGGTCACGCATAACATCGGCCAGACGCACGGCCAGCAGGGAACCCTGGGTAAACGCCGGTCCGCCGGGCGTGGGCGTCCAGTCCTGGCGGATGTCGATGAGCATGCGGCCGTCGAGCAGGCCGGCGGGATTGGCTTTGGGCGGAATGCCGAGCTCTTTGAGGCCGGACGGGGTTTTGATCCACCAGCGCGTTTCGAAAAACGAAACGCCGCGGGCGAAAAGCGTCGCCTGGTCGCCCTGGGCGTCGTGATCCGTGCCGCCGTAGGCGCGGATATCGTCGGGCTCACCGCGGAAGACTTCCTTTGCGCTGTCGAGCGGAGTGCCGCGCTTCCATTCCTTGACGACGAAGGGATAGCCAGATTTGGTCATGGTGCCGGCGCCCCAGTCACGCTCGACCAGCAAGGTGTCCTTATCCTCCCAGTCGCTGTTTTGCTTGCTGTGGGGCGACACGAAGCCGCCATCGACGAACTTGCCGGATTTCAGATCGAATTCGCGCGACGTGGATGCGTCTTCGCCGCCGACGGAAAGATCGAACATGCAATACTCGTCGCCCGGATAGAGACAGGACGCGCCGTGAAAAACCCAGCTCTGGTTTTCCGCCTTGCCGAGTGCATCGATGTCGAGGACGGTCTGCCAGTGCGGATTCGGATTGGCGTAGTCGGCGATCGTAGTTTTGCGAAGCAGGCCGCGCACATTCTTCTCATCGTTCCAGAAGTTGTAGACGTCGTTGCCGCGCAGATCGGGCATGGGCAGGCGGTTGGGGTCCGCGGAGACCTTGAGCGCTTCTTCCTGCCAGGTGGCGAAGCGCGGATCGGCTTCGAGAATCTTCGCGGAGCGCGCGTTTTCCGCCTTCACCCACTCCATGGCGCGGGGGCTGTTCACGTCCTCCAGCCAGATGTATTTGTCTTCGGAGGATTGCGATTGGGCGTGGAAGGCGGCACCAGTAAGGGCAAGGCAGACGACGGCAAGAGCGGAGGAGAGCAGAGCACGGCCATTGAGCATGAGGGAAACTCCGGAAAGGACAGTGCCTGCCACTGTACAACAGCGATGCGAGAAAAAAGAAGACGCTCCAACGGAGCGTCTTCGGCAGGCAGGGCGGTCAGGCAGGTTGGAGAGCGGCTAGAGCAGCGCGACCGGGATCGACGCGGGAGGCATGCGGGCGGTAATAAAGGACGCAGCCAACGCCACGGGACGAAGGTTTCAAATTGCGGCTAAAAGCCAGGCGATGCAGCGTATTGTGATCAACGGCGGGAGGCGACGGGGTAATCGCACACACTGAATTTCACCCGGACGTTAGATAATCCTCGAAGGACAACCATGACAGGGAAAAGAGAAGGATGAGCACAGTCCTGGTGACGGGTGGATCGGGGTTCATCGGGAGTCATTGCATCCTGCAGCTTTTGGCGGCGGGACATCAGGTGCGGGCCACGGTGCGATCGATGGCGCGCGAGACCGATGTGCGCGCGATGCTGAAAGTGGGTGGCGCCGAACCGGGCAATCATCTGTCGTTTGTCGAGGCGGATCTCGAGAAGGATGTGGGCTGGCCGGAAGCGGCGAAGGGATGCGAGTACGTGCTGCATGTGGCGTCGCCGTTTCCGCAGACCGTGCCCAAAGACGAGAACGAGCTGATTGTCCCGGCGCGCGAGGGAACGCTGCGGGTGCTGCGGGCGGCGCGCGATGCGGGCGCGAGGCGTGTGGTGATGACCTCGTCGTTTGCCGCGATCGGCTATGGGCAGAAGCCGCAGACGGAGCCGTTCACGGAGATGAACTGGACCAATCCCAGAGCCAAAGGCGTGCAGGCGTATGCCAAGTCGAAGACCCTGGCGGAGCACGAGGCGTGGAACTTCATGGGCCGTGAGCGCGGCGGGTTGGAACTCACCGTCGTGAATCCGGTGGGAGTTTTTGGGCCGGTGCTGGGCGCGGATTACTCGACGTCGATTATCGTTGTGCAGCGATTGATGGATGGGGCGCTGCCCGGATGTCCGAAAATTTACTTCGGCGTGGTCGACGTGCGCGACGTGGCCGACCTGCACCTGCGGGCGATGACCCATCCCGCAGCCGTGGGCGAGCGGTTTCTCGCTGTCTCCGGCGATTTTATGTCGGTGGCCGAAATGGCGAAGGTGCTGAAGAACCGCATGGGGGTTTGGGCGAAGCGTGTGCGCACGTGGCAGATCCCGAACTTCGTAGTCCGTCTGGCCGCGCTGCGCGACCCCGCGGTCAGGCAGGTCACTCCTGAGTTGGGCAAGCGCAAGAACGCGACCAGCGAACATGCCAGGAAGCTGCTGGGCTGGGAACCGCGTTCGCGAGAAGATGCGATCGCCGCGACGGCAGAGAGCCTTGTGAAGCTGGGTTTGCTGAAGGACAGCCGGAAAGTGCAGGGACACAATTGAAAGTCATCATCACGGGCGCTACCGGCATGGTGGGCGAAGGCGTCATGCTCGAGTGCCTGGAGAATCCAGCGGTCGACGAAGTACTGCTGGTCAGCCGCAGGCCGTACGGCGCTTCTTTTCCGAAGCTGAAGGAATGCATCGTTCCGGATTTCATGCAGCTGGATGCAGCGGTAGACCAGCTCAAGGGCTACGATGCTTGTTTCTTTTGCGCGGGCGTGAGCTCGGTAGGGAAGAGCGAGGCGGACTACACGCCGATTACGTATGACACGACGCTGCATTTTGCGGAGACGGTGGCGCGGGTGAATCCGAAGATGGTGTTCGTCTATGTGTCGGGCATGGGGACGGACTCGACGGAGAAGGGGCGGATGATGTGGGCGCGGGTGAAGGGGCGGACCGAGAACGCTCTGAGCCGGGTGGGTTTTCGCGCTGCGTATAGTTTTCGGCCGGGATTTATGCGGGCTACGCCGGGGCAGAGGAATTTGCCGGGGTCGTATAAGGCGCTGGGCTGGCTGTTTCCGATGGCGCGCGCCGTGGCGCCGAACCAGGTGAGCACGCTCGAAGATGTGGGACGAGCGATGATCCGTTGCGTGACGCAGGGATATGCAAAGCAGATTCTGGAAGTTCGGGATATCAATGCGCTGGGGAAGGCGTAGCTCGATCAGGGAACGGCGCAGGCGAAGCTGGCGGCATCGTTGGGATCGGCAGTGCCGTTGTACTTCGCCACTTTCGGATATGGGCAAAGCGGCCTGGTCATGGCGGCCTTCCTGACGCCGTTTTCCTGCGCGTACTTCGTGGCAAAGATGTCTCCCGGCGGAGTGTCTTTCTCGACCCAATCTTCGAGCGCATCGAAGAGTCCGAACTTCGAACCTTTGGCAGTTGGGATTCCGAGTTGTCCGAAGGCGCTCGGACCTGGACCTTCGGTGCAGTGCTCGACGCCAGGAGCCATATAGAGTCGGGCGAACGAATCGACTTTTGCGTCGCCCATCTGCCGCTGCACGCTCTGGTAGTACGCGATGGTGTTCCACGGCGAAATGGCGGCGTCGTTCCATCCGTGATAGAGGATCAGCTTGCCTCCATGCTCGGCAAAGCGGCTCAGGTCCGGATCGGTGGAATCGAGGTCGGCGGCGGTTTTCTGCGTGGATTGCTGGAGAGAAGCGCCGAGATCGGCAGTGAGCGGGTTCCATTTGGGATCGCCGGTGACCAGGTAGCGGAAGTCATTCTGGATGTATTGCGCGTCCGCCGAAGCACCCGGACCTTCGCCGATGACCCAGATGCTCCAGCCGGTTTCATCGCCCATGGTCAGACCCGGAAATATCGTCGCGCCACGGCTGTCTTTCACGCCGCCATAGATGATCCTGAGCGCATCAATCTGCGGCTGGGTGAGGCAATCGGTCGACTCTTCGCCGGTACATAGCAGCACCTCGGGATCGAAATGGCATTTGGGCGGATCAGCGATCATGCCGTCTTTCAGTCCGTCGAGCGCGTCGCAGGCGGCGAGCGAGGCTTTTTGAATGGCCGGCAGTTTCAGGTCGGAGATGTACGCTCGCGGATCGCCGGTCAGGGCTTGTGTGACGGCGACGCCCGCACCCAGCATCCGCGACCAGTTGTTCGCCGGTGCGCCGGCGAGAATGCCATCGTAATCTTCAGGAAAGCGCTGTGCCTCCATCAGCGCCTCGCGGCCGCCATCGGAACAGGCGTCGAAATAGGCTTTCGACTGGGGCTTGCCGTAGTACGCCAGGACGATGTGCTTCGCCAACTCGGCGGTGAGATGCACGGCGCGCCAGCCGAAATCTTTCACCTTCTCAGGATGACCAAAGGCCCAGCTGGCATCGCCTGCTTCGGCGCGATGACCGGCATCGGAACCGGAGACTGCAAAGCCGCGGATGAGATAACCGGCCATCTGGCGCACGCCGATGGAACCGGCGAAGCCACCGTTGCCCGCGCCGAGAAGGCGGCCGTTCCAATCCTGACCGGGCAGCCAGACTTCGAAGTGGATCGCGGAGTCGCTGGTGGGTCGCAGCACGCCGGCAACACGGCAGAAAGCCGGCAGTCTCTCAAGGGGTGCGACGCCGGGCAGAGCCAGCGTTCCCGAAGTTATCGGCTCCGCCACTGTGATGGTGGCGTCCTGCAGCGTCAGGTGTTCGAGCGCGGCGCAGTCCGCGGCATGCAGGAGCGCAAAACTTTGCGCTGTAATAACGGTTGCCAGCACGACCAGGTTTCGCAGCATCGAGGTCCTTTCCGCTTCGGAAACCTTTGTACCAGAAGGAGGCGAGGCAAAGGCCACCTGGCAAGAGAGGGCGTGGAGCTAGTCAGCGCGCAGCAGCCGCGGCCTGCCGATATTCCTCGTAAGGACCTTTGAAGTCCTCGACGGCGCCGTGCTCGAAATGCCAGATGCGCGTGGCGACTTCGTCGAGCAGGTCGTGGTCGTGCGTGACCAGCAGCACCGTGCCTTCGTAGCGCTGCAGAGCGATGTTGAGTGCGTTGATGGCTTCGAGGTCAAGGTGGTTCGTCGGCTCGTCGAGGATGAGCAGGTTGGGTTTCTGCAGCATCAGCTTGCAGAAAAGCAGGCGGGCCGCTTCGCCGCCGGAAAGCGCTTCAGTCAGCTTCAGTCCTTCTTCGCCACGGAAAAGCATCTGGCCGAGGATGCCGCGAATGTCTTCCGTGGTGGCTTTGGCGTCGAACTGGCGGAGCCAGTCGAGAATGGTGACACCAGGTTCGATGACGCCGGTGTTGTCCTGCGGAAAGTAGCCGATCTGGACTTCGTGGCCCCATTTCGCGTTGCCGGCGTCCAGGAGGAAGCCTTTTTCGGCGTAGTCGGGCTGGTTGGCGAGCAGCGACTTCAGCATGGTGGTCTTGCCCTGCGCGTTGCGGCCCATCAGGCCGATCTTTTCGCCGCGCATGATGCCGGCGCTGAAGCCATCGATGACCGTGAGGTCGCCGTAGGTCTTGCGCAGGCCATCGATTTCGAGAACGTACTTGCCGGAAGGACGGTTCTGGTCGAAGCGAATGTACGGGCGTGCGATATTCGAGCGCGCCAACTCAGTGGTTTGTAGTCGCTCCACTTCTTTTTTGCGGCTGGTCACCTGCGACGAGCGCGTTCCGGCAGAGAAGCGCGCGATGAATTCGTTGAGCTGGGAGATTTTCTTTTCGCGCTGGGCGTTTTCCGATTCGAGGCGGGAGCGAATCTGGGTCTTGGCCAGAACCATGTCGTCATAGCCGCCGGTGTACGTGATGATGGTCTGGTAGTCGATGTCGGCGATGTGGGTGCAGACGCTGTTGAGAAAATGGCGGTCGTGCGAGATGGTGATCAGGGTGCCTTCGAAGCGGGACAGAAAATCCTGCAGCCAGTGGATGGAGTCGAGGTCGAGATAGTTGGTGGGCTCGTCGAGCAACAGCGCCTGTGGTTTGCCGAACAGCGCCTGGGCCAGCAACACGCGGACTTTCTGGCCGCCCTGCAGCTCCGACATTTTGCGCTCGTGCAGCTCATCGGGAATGTCGAGGCCCTGCAGAAGAACGGCGGCGTCGGATTCGGCGGTGTAGCCGTCCTCTTCGCCGACAATGCTTTCCAGCTCGGCCAGGCGCATGCCGTCGGCGTCGGTCAAATCGGGTTTGGAGAAGATGTGCTCGCGCTCGTCGAGCGCCGACCACAGGCCGCGGTTGCCCATGATGACCGTGTCGATGACGCGCTGGGCGTCAAAGGCGAACTGATCCTGGCGGAGGACCGAAAGCTTGCGCGGGCGGACGACGGTGCCCTTCTGCGGGTCGAGATCACCGGAAAGGATCTTCATGAACGTGGATTTGCCGGAGCCGTTGGGTCCGGTGAGACCGTAGCGGCGGCCAGAGGTGAAGGTGGTCGAGACTTCCTCGAACAGAACTTTAGCGCCGTAGCGCATGGTGACATTGCTAACGGAGATCATGCAGCTCTCAATAGAAACGGGGTACTTCCATTTTAGTGGATGCGGGGACTGGCCGTCCGGGGATTCGCGGTTCGCGCAGAGCGGGCTCAGCGCGGGCTGCCTGGCAGGGCCGTGGTGCTTCTCACAGGAACCGGGTGCGAAGGCCAGCCGATTCGAGCAAGATTTTCCGGTGGTTACGAATTTCTGACTGGTAACCTGATCCTGCCCGGGTGCAAGGTATTAAGAATCTGACAGTTAGCTTAGGTGAGCGGTGGAACGGCACGTGCAATGGAAGCAGATGCAGTTGTGTCTTCAGGAGGCAGCATGGAAGAGTTCCCGATGCAAACGGTATCGCCGGTGGTGAAATTCGTGGTGCCGCTGGTCGCGGCGATTGCGATTTTGGGCGGCGTAACGGTATACGCGGTGCACGAGCATCACGCGGCGCAGTCGCTGGCGGCGCAAAACCAACAGGCCACGGCGGAACTGAGCGCGACGCGGAGCCAGTTGAGCGATCTGAACGCCAAGGTGAATGCGCTGGCGGCACAAGCGCAAGCTGCCGCACAGCAACAAGCGACCGCACAACCGGCGCCGGTGGCGGCGACGATGACTCCGCACAGCGGAGCCAAACCGCGAGCCAGCCGCGCGGCGGAGCGGCGACTGAGCCGGATGCAGGCGCAGCTGGACGCACAGGGGAAGGAGATCGCGGAGACGCGGGGCGATCTGAGCAGCGCGACGACGCAGCTGACGGGGTCGATCGCGAAGACGCATGACGAGCTGGTGGTGCTGGAGAAGAAGGGGGAGCGGAACTATTTTGAGTTCGACATTCAGAAGTCGAAGCAGTTCCAGCACGAAGGGCCGATCGGGATCAGCCTGAGGAAGGCCGACACGAAGCACCAGTTTGCCGACCTGCAACTGATGGTCGAGGATCGCAACCTGGTGCAGAAGCACGTCAACCTGGATCAGCCGGTGATGTACTACCAGCCGGACAGCGAGCAGCCGATACAGATTGTGATCAACGACATCACGAAGGATCACATTCACGGCTACGTGAACGCGCCGAAGTACCGGAAGTCGGAGCTGACGTCGATGGCGGACGCGAATACGAACGAGAACCCGGCCGCGAGCGCGAATCCGGACGATGGGATGGTGGGCGACACGCAGCCTGCGCCCAGGAAGAAGCTGACTGTACAGCCTCAATAAGGGCACAGGGTACAGGGCACAGGAAGACTTGCGGGCCTGCTATTCGGTGGGCTCGCCGAAGCACAGGCGATTGCCTCCGGGGTCGGTGAGGTCGAAGTCCTTCATGCGGTAATCCGTCACTTCGGGCGGGCGATTCGGAGTGACGTTGCGGGCGAGAAACTCGGCGTAGAGCTGGTCGACGCCGTCGAGCATGACGTATGCGCTGACGGGGCCGAAGTTCGCATCGCGGGGGGCGATGCTGAGGCGAACCTCATCGCGGCGGATGACGGCGTGGGTGGCGGGATCGCCATAAAGCATGCGAATCTCGAAGCCGAGTAAATCGCGGTACCACTCGGCGAGCTTGCGGATGTCAGTAGCGCGGAGCGTGGGGTGAACGGCCCAGAGGCGGATGGTGCTCATCGGAATTCCTTCGGGAAAACGCGGCTGGTGGGAGCGGTTTGAGCATTCCAGGGCGCGAGAACACGAAGATCGTAGCAAACTTCGTTCTGTGTTTTTCCTTCTGGTGACGGGCGACGGTGGCCTGGCACGCGTGGGGTCCGATATACTTTGCCTTCGCGATGAAGATTCTGGTTTGCATCAAGCAGGTTCCGCAGAAGGACGCGCCGCTGCGGCTGAACGAGTCGGGAACGTGGATTCGGGACGACGTCTCGTGGGAAACGAACGAGCCGGATGCCTACGCGCTGGAAGAGGCGCTGCGCCAGAAGGAAAAGCACGGTGGAGAGGTCGCGGTGATCACGGCGGGACCGGCGCGATCGCAGCAGGTGCTGCGCGAGGCGCTGGCGAAGGGCGCGGATCGGGCGATTCATCTTGAAGACGACCGGTTTGCGCAGATGGATGCGGCGAACACGGCTCGGGCGATTGCAGCGGCGATTGCGGGAGAAAGTTTCGACCTGATCGTGACGGGTTTGCAGTCCGACGATTTCGGCGCGGCGCAGACGGGCGTGCTGCTGGCGGAGATTTTGGGGATTCCGCACGCAACGATCATTATCGGGATTGAGAAGACGGACACAGGGTTGAAGCTGAAGAGGGAGCTGGAGGCGGGACATTATCAGCACATTGAAATGACCCTGCCGGCGGTGCTGACAATTCAGAGCGGCATCAACAAACTGCGGTATGCGACGCTGATCGGCATCAAACAGGCAAAGAACAAGCCCATGCGGAAAGTGGCGTGGGCGGAGGTCGAAGGCAAGCTGTCAAAGCACGTGCAGAAGATTGAGAAGCTTTATGTGCCGGGAAGCCAGAAACAGACGCGGAAGATCGAGGCTCCGGCGGGCGAGGCGGCGAAGCAGCTGGTGGAGTATCTGAAGAACGAGGCGCGGGTGTTGTAGAGGCAGGAAATAGGCAATAGGGAATATGGAATAGGAAACCAGGATCAAGAACGCGTGGAACGGCGCGGCTATAATTTGAGGGAAGAAAAAAGCGAAGGAGACGGACGGGCGATGGCGAACATGAGCATTCCAGCGGAAGAACGAAGCTTGAACCCGGGGCAGGTGGCTCAGCTGGATAAACGCCGGCAATGGGGACTGGTATTCCAGGTGCTCTCCGGGCAGTTTGCATTCTTCGCGGTGCTGCTGCTGGTGTGGACGGGGCAGGATCTGCAGTATTCGCCGGGCTGGGTGCACCCGATGTTTTATTACAACTTACTGACGGGCGTGGTGGCGGTGGTGTTCGGGATTTACGGAACGTATTTGCGGCGCGGGCGGGTGCACGAGTACTGAAGGGCAGCGGATAGCGGATAGCGATATACAGGCGCAGCTGCGGAGTTCAGTGGCGTTTTTTCAGAAAGGAATTCAGGGGGAGCTGCGGCTCCCCTAACGTGTGTATGGCGGACATGATTTTGGTGGTGGCGGAGCAGCGGGACGGGAAGCTGAATCGCGTCTCGTTCGAAGCGGTTGCTGCGGCGCAGGCGATCGCGAAGGAAACCGGCTGGGCGGTGGAGGTGGTGCTGCCGGGCAGCGGAATTGCGGCGCTGGCGCAGGAACTCGCCGGCAAGGCGGTTGCGAAGGTCACTGCGCTGGAGGCCGAGGCGCTGGCGGCGTACACGTCCGACGCGTACGTACATGCGCTGAAGGTGTTCATCCAGGCAAAGCAGCCGAACCTGGTGCTGTTTCCGCACACCTACCAGGTGCGGGATTTTGCGCCGCGGCTGGCGTTGGCGCTGGATCGGACGCTGATTTCGGACGCGACGGGCTATAAGTACGAGGGCGGCGCGCTGCGGTTCACGCGGCAGATGTTTCAGGGGAAGTTTGCGGCGGACGTGTCGTTTGGCGGGGATGCGCCGTGGATGGCGACGATCCAGATTGGGGCGTTTCGCGGGGACCAGGCTGCGGCGGGGTCGGCTGCGGTGGAAAATGTAACGGCGGCGGTGGCAGATACGCCGGCGCGGGTGGTTCCGCATGAGGTGTTTCAGGAGGCGAAGCAGACGGTCGATCTGTCGCAGGCGGAAGTGATCGTCGCGGTAGGGCGGGGGATTAAAGAGCAGAAGAATATGGCGCTGGCTGAGAATCTGGCGGCGGCGCTGGGCGGCGAAGTGGCGGCGTCGCGTCCGATCTGCGACAACGGATGGCTGCCGCTGGAGCGGCAGATTGGGTCGTCGGGGCAAACGGTGGCGCCGAAGCTGTACATCGCGCTGGGGGTGAGCGGGGCGATCCAGCACATCGTGGGGATGAAGGGCGCGCGGACGATTGTGGCGATTAATAAGGATCCGGAAGCGCCGATTTTTGAGATTGCGGATGTGGGGGTGGTGGGGGATTTGTTCCAGGTGGTGCCGGCGCTGACGGAGGAGATCAAGAAGGCTAAGGGCAGCCAGTAGCCGGTAGCTGGGCGGCTCGTGCAATCCGGGCTCAGAATCGAAACCCGAGTACCCCGCAGATGCATCTTTCCGGCTGTTAAGATAGTCGGTCTCCTATGACTGTTTTTCGTAAACCAATCGAGGGAATTGAGCGGCCGCAGATGGAGGCGGACGTGGTGATTGTCGGGGGCGGGCCGGCGGGGATGGCGTGCGCGCTGCGGCTGGCGCAGCTGATCGACGAGCACAATGCTTCGGGCGTCGACGAGATGCTCTCGAAGGAAAACATTTACGTCCTGGAGAAGTCACGCGAGGTGGGGCAGCACTGTTTGTCGGGCGGGCTGCTCGATCCGCGGTCGATGAAGGAATTGTTGCCCGGTTTCGAAAAGGAAGCGCCGCTCGATGCCGAGGTCACGAAGGAATCGGTGTGGTTTCTGACGAAGGGTGGGCAGTATAAGGCTCCGATTGTGCCGCCGCCGCTGCGGGATCACGGGAACTACGTCGTCTCGCTGAATAAGTTTGCAAAGTGGATGGGGCAGAAGGTGGAAGAAGCGGGGATCACGGTGTTCACCGGGTTTGCCGGATCGGAGCTTCTTTGGGCGGATGACCACAGTCGCGACCCCGAGACCGCATGCGTGCAAGGCGTGCTGACCGACGACAAGGGCGTGGATAAGGAGGGTCAGCCAAAAGGGAATTTTGAGCCCGGATACGAATTGCGGGCGAAGGTCACGATTTTGGCGGAGGGAACGCGGGGAAGTCTGGCGAAGGAGCTGATTGGGCGGCTGGGGCTTGAAGACCCGGAGCACGCGCAGACCTACGGCGTGGGCATCAAGGAGCTGTGGGAGATTCCGGCGGGACGCGTGGCGAAGGGCGAGGTGATCTACACGCTCGGTTATCCGCTGACGAGCCGGGAATACGGCGGAGCGTGGATTTACGGGATCACGGACACGCTGGCGTCAGTGGGTTACGTGACGGGGCTGGATTATCAGGATCCGCGGATCGATCCGCATCATGTGTTTCAGAGTTTTAAGGAACACAAATTCGCGCGACGGATTTTGGAAGGCGGGAAGATGATCCGCTACGGCGCGAAGAGTCTGCCCTATGGCGGATGGCTGACGATGCCGCGGATATACGGGAATGGGTGGATGCTGCTGGGCGATTCGGCAAGTTTTTTGAATTCACAGAGGCTGAAGGGGATTCATCTGGCCATCAAGAGCGGCATGCTGGCGGCGGAAGCGGCGTTCGATGCTTTGCTTTCGGGGGACAGCTCTGCCGACACGCTGAGTGAATATAAGGCGGCTGTGGACAAGAGCTGGATTCGCGAGGAATTGTGGCGGGTGCGGAATTTTCACCAGGGATTCGAGGATGGACGGCTGGAAGGATTCATGAAGGCGGGCATTCAGCAGGTGATGCGCGGCGGGAATCTGGGGCCGGACGCGAAGAATCATGCGGGCTACGAGCAGATGAGGCAGCTGGACACGCTGGGTCCGGCCCACGCGGACCGGGCGGCGATGGTGGGAAATGCGAAGGGCGACGGCAAGCTGACCTTCGATCGGCTGACGGATGTGTTTCATTCGGGAACCCGGCACGATGAGGATCAACCGGTGCACCTGGTAGTGCAGGATCTAAACATCTGCAGCGATCGGTGCACGAAGGAGTATGGGAATCCGTGCCAGTATTTTTGCCCGGCGGCGGTATACGAGATGGTAGACGGCGCGCACGGGGACGGCGCAGGCGGCTCGGCGAAGGAGTTGCGGATCAACTTCACCAACTGCGTTCACTGCAAGACGTGCGACATTATGGACCCGTACCAGATCGTCACGTGGGTTCCACCGGAAGGCGGCGGCGGCCCGAATTACGACGGGATGTAAGCGCGGTTAAGAGAGGGCAGTCTGCTTGCGACGAGTGGGATCGTCGTGAGATGGTGAGAGAGGTGCAGCGGATGAAACATGCTCCGCTTCGGGTCTGACTCCTGGAATTTCCTGAGGGGTCCCAATCGCTCTCCGCGTTTCTCCTGGGACGCCCGCAGATCCGCAACTTCCAACGAGCCCGGGCATGATATTGCCCGAGGTTAAAGGGGCTTTCCGCGGAGCGGAGGGCGGGAAGCGAGTTTCGCTTGGCTCAAAAGACGTTAAGATGCCCGGCGTGTCACGACGAAAGTGGGCTGCGACGCTCGCGGGGGCGCTGGTATGACCTTCCGTATCGTGTGGTGGGTATGCGGGCCTACCGATGCCTGATGTGCGACACGCGCTTCTACGCCTGGAGGCATCCTGAGGTATTGCCCGTGAAGTAGGTTTCTGGCAACAGGGTGCGGCTGACGACGACAGAGTGCATCGAATACAGTAGAAGCTCATGGCGACTGTGCTTGATTCCATCCAGAGTGCCGCAGGGAAGGCCGAGCGGCTGATCGACCGGCACGGCCGGACGATCACCGATCTGCGGATTTCGGTCACGGATCGCTGCAACTACAAATGTGTTTATTGCCGGACGGGCAACGAAGGCGCGGCGTATGCGGACCTGCCGATCGAGGATTACCTGCGCATGGCGCGGGTGTTTGTGGGGCTGGGCATCGAAAAGATTCGGCTGACGGGCGGCGAGCCGCTGTTGCGCCGCGGGTTGACGGATCTGGTGCGGGAACTGAGCCGGTTGCGGACGCTGAGTGGCTCCGCGCCGGACCTGGCGCTGACCACCAATGGGCATCTGCTGGAGGAGATGGCGGAACCGCTGCGCGAGGCGGGTCTGAACCGCATTACGGTGAGCATGGACGCGGTGGATGCAGAACGATTTGCGCGCATCACGCGGGTACCGGGCAGCTACGAGCGGGTGCTCGGAGGGATGCGGGCGGCGAAGTGCGCGGGCCTTGCGCCGGTGAAGGTGAACTGCGTGCTGCTGCGCGGATTCAATGAGGACCAGATTGTGCCGTTTGCGCAGTTCTCGCGGGACGAAGGCGTGGTGGTGCGGTTCATCGAGTTTATGCCGCTCGAAGAGGGCCGGTTGTGGACGGCGGAGTCGGTGGTTTCGCTGAAGGAGATTGTGGAGGCGCTGGGGAGCTATCGGCCACTGGTGCGCATGACGCCGAATGCGCCGAGCGAAACGGCGGTGCGGTATACCTTCGACGACGGCGTGGGAGAAATTGGGATCATCGCGCCGGTGACTCAGGCATTTTGCGGGCAATGCAGCCGGGTGCGGCTGACGTCGGACGGAAAGATTCGGACATGTCTTTTTTCGCAGAGCGATCATGACCTGTATGGGGTGATGGAGCGCGGCGGGAGCGACGACGACATGGTGCAGTTCATCCGGCGGACGATCGAGCAGAAGGAAGCGCGGCATCATATTGGCGAGCCGGGATTTTTGAAGCCGTCACGCAGCATGGTGCACATCGGCGGTTAGGGACAGCGTTCAGCGGATAGCGGATAGCGTTCAGTAAACTGGCTGCTTCCCGCTCGGTGTCGGGGCGTCTGCACCGATCCCTATAATGGACGGCGAACCATGCCATCCAGGAAAGCTCCTCTGATCTCCATTCGCAAGGTCCAACTTGGTTTCTTTCATTCTGTTGTGCCGGGATTTGTGCTCCTCGGCGCTTTGACCGGGCTGACGGCGCGTCCTGCTGCCGAAAATCAAAACTCGAAGGAAGCAGCGCGGCTGAATGGGATTGGCGTGGCGCTGATGAACCAGCAGCTGACGGAGAAGGCGGCGGCGAAGTTCGAAGCGGCGCACGCGGCCGATCCGCAGTCGGCGATCCCGGTGCTGAACGAGGGGATCGCGCAGTTGTATTTGCAGAAGCTGCCGGAGGCGGAGAAGACGCTGCGGCAGGCGGCGGCGATGGCGCCGGACAATCCGCGGACCTGGTACAACCTGGGGTTGACGGAGATGGACGAGGCGAATCCGAAGGGCGCGATCGAGGACATGCGGAAGGTGCTGGGGGTCGACCCGAACGACGCGGATGCGCATTATTTTGTGGGATCGCTGGACATGACGCTCGGCGACGTGAACGGGGCGATTGGGGAGTTTGAGGCGGCGCTGAAGGTGCAGCCGCGGCATGCGTCGGCGGAATTTGGGCTGGCGCGGGCTTTGCAGCGTTCCGGTAGGACGGATGAGGCGCACGAGCACCTGAAGGTTTTCCAGCATTACACGCAGGAGAAGATTGCTGCGCCGCTGAGCGTGGGATATGGCGAGCGGGGGCATTACTCGACGATGGAGGAGATGGCGGTGCCGCTGGCGGCGGTGGGGGCGATGATTCCGGTGAAGTTTAAGGCGCAGGAGTTGCCGGGCGCGGCGGATGGCGGAGCGGTCATCAGCTGGCTGGGGCCGGGAGTCGGCGCATGCGTGATCGATATCGAAGGGCCGGGTTCGCAGGACCTGGTGACCTTCGGGCCGGGAAGGAACGCGATCTGGGCATATCGGAATCTGCACAATGGGTCGTATGAGCCCATCCCGTCGAGTCAAACGGGACTTGACGTGAGTGGAGCGGGCATCGCGTGCGCTGTTGGGGATTTCGACAACGATGGGCTTCCGGATCTGGCTGTGGCTCTGGCGGACCGCGTGATTCTGTTTCACAACCTGGGTGGGGGGAAGTTTGCGGATGTGACGGCGAAGGTTGGGATCCGGCAGTTGAATAAGCCCGCGGGGCTGACGTTTATTGATTTCGATCACGATGGGGATCTGGATTTGTTTGTGACGGGCGCGGCGACGGCGGATGGGAAGTCCGGTCCCAACGTGATGTGGCGGAATAACGGCAACTCGACGTTCACCGAGTGGACCGGACCGACGGGATTGGCGGGAAGCGGAAGCACGACGCAGCCGATTTTGTCGGATATTAATAACGATCGCGCGGTCGATCTCGTGGTGACCGGGAGGGGAACGGCTGGGGGGGGCGGGCCGACGATCTATCTGAACCAGCGCGAGGGTGCGTTCAAGGCGATGCCTCTGTACGACGATGTGAGCCTCCCGGCGACGCGAGGGGTTGCGGCATTCGATTTCGACAAAGACGGATGGATGGATGTAGCAGTGACGCACGCGGGTGCGCCGGGGTTGACGCTGTGGCGGAATGTGGAGGGGAAGAGATTCGAGCGAGCGCCGCTACCGTTGCCAGCAGGTGTGACGAGTGCGTATGGCGTGACAGCGATTGATTTCGATAACGATGGATGGATCGATTTGGCGGCGATTCTGGATATTGGCGGGAAGACGGAACTGCATGTGTTTCGGAATCTCGGGCCGAAGGGTTTTGAAGACGTGAGCACCGCGCTCGGTCTCGACAAGCTGGCACTGCACGAGCCGGGGTCACTGATTGCCGCCGATGTGGATGAGGATGGGGCGGCGGACCTGATTGTGACGCAGGCTGCAGCGCCACCGGTAGTGTTGCGCAACGTTGGCGGGAACAAGAATCATTCGCTGCGCATCGCGCTTACCGGGCTGGCGGACAACAAGACGGCGATTGGGACGAAGGTGGAGGTTTTTGCGGGCGGGCAATGGCAGAAGTTTGAGGTTGCGGGTGGTTCGGGGTATTTGAGCCAGGGGGCCACGGAAATAACTGCCGGGCTGGGGCAGACGGAGCATGTGGATGTGGTGCGGCTGCTGTGGCCGACGGGGGTTCCGCAGGACGAGATCGATATCGATGCGGGCAAATTGCCGCATGGCGAGCTGGCGCTGAAGGAGCTGGATCGGCGGGGGAGCTCGTGTCCGACGCTGTTTGCGTGGGATGGGAAGCGGTACGAGTTTGTGTCGGACGTGATTGGCGCGGCGGTGGTGGGGCACTGGGTGGCGCCGGCGGCGACGAACCGGAACGATCCCGACGAGTGGATCAAGGTGGATGGGGAGAAGCTGCAGGCGCGGAACGGGCTGCTGAGTTTGCGGTTTGGCGAGCCGATGGAGGAGGTCAACTACATCGACCAGCTGCGGCTGGTGGCGGTGGATCATCCGGCGGGGATCGAGGTTTATCCCGACGAGAGATTTTTGAACGAGCCGCCGTTTGCGTCGGGGAAGACGGTGGCGGTTGCTGCGCCGCGTCCGGTGGCGGGCGCGTGGGATGACAAGGGCAACGATGTGCGGGAGCTGCTCGCGGAGCGCGATCACCGGTATGTGCGGGACTTCACAAACCTGAGCTTTGCGGGCTTTTCCAACCTGCACACGCTGACGCTGAATGTGGGGGCGTGGTCGCCGCAGAGGCCGCTGCGTCTGCTGCTCGATGGGTATATCGAGTACTTCAGCGCCAGCTCGATGTATGCGGCGTGGCAGGCGGGGTTGCAGCCGATTCCGCCGCGGGTGGACGCGCAGATGCCGGATGGCAGATGGAAGCGGATCGTTGATGACATGGGATTCCCGGCGGGGCTGCCGCGGACGATTGTGGTCGATCTGACGGGGAAGCTGCCGGCGGGTGCGCGGAAGATTCGGATTACTACGAATCTGCAGATTTACTGGGATCGGGTGCGGGTGGATAACGGGCCGGATGTGGCGAGCCAGGTGCAGCGGACGGAGGTTCCACTGGCGACAGCGCAACTGGCGTTCCGGGGTTATCCGAAGCAAATTGAAGGCGCGACGCCAGGCGAACTGACTTACGACTACAACCAGATCAGCGCGACGGGACCGTTCCTGTGGGCTCGCGGTATTTACACGCGGTATGGCGACGTGACACCGCTGCTCGAGCGCGTTGACAACCGGTATGTGATTTTTGGGACGGGCGAGGAGATCGATGCGGAGTTTGGGGCGGGTGGGCTGCCGGCGCTGCCTGCGGGTTGGAAGCGGGACTACTTCTTCTATGCGAACGGTTTTGTGAAGGACATGGACTGGTGGGAGGCGTCGCCGTTTACGGTGGCGCAGATGCCGTTCCACGGGATGAGCCGGTATCCGTATCCGGTGGCCGAGCATTATCCGGAGGCGCCGGGTGCGGATCGCTATTGGCTGGAGTGGAACAGCCGGTTTGAGTCGGGGAATCGGGAGCAGAAGTGGGATTTCGATTACCGGCCGGCGGCGGAGAAGCCGATTCAGTGAACAGTGGTCAGTGAACAGCTGTTCACTGTTCTTTGTAGCTGCGCTGGTAGGTTTGCGTGATGCGATCGTGCCAGCCCAGCGCATCCTCGTCGAAGACGGCCCAGAGAAAGCCGAGCCCCAGGGGCAGGGCGCTGAGCAGCAGGGCGGCAATGCGGCCGCGCCGGGTGGATCGGCTGGGAGTCTCATCGCCAAAGGTGCAGAGGGCGATTTTGGCGTAGCGCATGCCCGGGGTTGCGTCAGTAAGGGTGAAGAACAGCAGTTGGTACATCAGCCACATCGCAAAAAGAGTCACAGCGGCGACGATGAGAGCGGCGCGGCCCGAAGGCAGGCTGGTGGAGCAGACGGCGAAAACCAGTGCAAAGAGAAGAAACGCCGCGAGAGTGAACGCGCAGTCGACCAGAGCAGCCAGGGCGCGGTCCTCCAGAGACGCGACCTGGAGGCGAGGACCGTCGGGAAGGGATGAGGATTGCTTTGACTGGCGCATGGGGTTTTCCGCGTCCAGGTGGATCGAGCGCCATGCGGGCGCAGGTTCCAGGGACGCATCAGGACCGACTTCGGGAATCCGGAGCTGGGCATCTCCCGCTGGTGAGTGTGACACGGGGTGTTCCGCTTCGGCAAACGCCGACGACTGCGGGTTCTCGCTTCCGGCAGCGACCGCGTCGAAGTCCTCACGCAAGGGACCTTCCGCGAGGCGGGGCCGGGCTTTCCGGGGGGCGATCAGTTCGCGCGGATGCGTGATAAGGCTGGCGGGCAGCGGCCATGCGGGTTCGACGAGTGCTGCTTCCAGAGGATCGATGAAGTCCGGGGCATGAGAAATCGGAGGCGCCGCGTCGGCGCGAGCCTGCGCGGGAGTGAGGCGCGGCGGGGGAAGGGAATCGCTGGCGACGGAATAGCGGAGAAGGGCGGGCTGGTGCGGGTCCGGCTCGACGAACGGTTCGGATTGCGCCGGAGCGGCTGCGTCGGTGGGCTGAACCGGGTCGACGTCGCGCGGTTGCGACGCAGCGGCAATCCTCTCATCGACGGCGCTTTTCGCCGCTGCCGCCTGGGCTTCGAGCATTTCGCGGTAGGAGGGCAGGCGCGCATAACGTTCCGCGACGCGCGCGGCCACCAAGGCAGGTGCATGGAAATCCTCCATTCCGGGCAACGAGGGCTGGTTGGCGGGCACGCGGGTGGTTCTACTGCGATGGGCGCGCACACGAGCCGTGACTTCGTTTCTCCACGGTGGGGCTGCAAACTCGGGATTTCCGCGTCCCGGTTCGTTCGGCGAGAACGACGGCGAATTAGGAATAAAACCGGTCAACGAATCCTCTTGCTCTGTTCTGCCTGCATCGGCGGCGAAACTATGCCAGCCAAAGCGCGTCTGTGAGTTATTGAGGCAGAAACCGCAATCGGAAGACAAGGCTGCAAGAAATCGCTCTGTGGCCAGCAGAGGCAAGCGGGAAAAAGTCGGTTGTTCCACGGCGCATGCACCGCGGCAGCCTCCCGTGTGGAGTTGGGCGCCGGAACGCCGGCATTCCACTTTGTTATGCTGGAGTTGCCGCGCGCGATGAGAACCCGTCTGTTTTGGTGTATCACGCTGTCTCTGCTGTTGCATCCGCGGCTTTGGGCGCAGACGGTAACCACGCAGCTACCCCCTCCGCAATCGAACGCAAGTACGACCGCATCCCGGGCGAGCGTCGACGATCTGCCCGACGATCCCAGCCTGCAACTTCCTGAAGCGCGCGTGGTGCCGCAGACCCCGCAGGGCGTTCCCGTGAAGCTGGTTTACAAGTATCAGAAGCGGGAGTCGCTGCCGCACGGGAATCTCTACACGCTGGATGGCGATGTGGTGATTTACTACCGCACCTTCATCGTGCACGCGGATCATGCGACGTACAACGACGGAACCGGGGAGATCGATGCGCGCGGCCACATGATGATCGACGGCGGTCCTGACAATGAGCATTTCCTGGCGGATCACGGCACCATCAACGTGGATGCGGACACCGGCGATTTCTTCGACGTGGAAGGAACGCTGGGGGTAGAGCGCAATCCGCGCGGTCGCATGGTTTTCACTTCGCCGAATCCATTTGCGGTGACGGGCCGCGAAGTGCTGCAACTGGGGCAGGGAAAGTACCGGGTGATCCACGGCACGATGACGTCGTGCCGGATGCCGAAGCCGGACTGGCGGATTCTCTCGCAGATGATCGAGCTGAACAACGGCGTGGCAAAGACCAGCAACGGGTTCTTCGAGCTGTTCGGCATGCCGGTGATGTACCTGCCGTACGTCACCCATCCGATAGCCGAACAGCGCGAGACGGGAATTCTGCTGCCTTACATCGGCAACAACACCAGCAAGGGGCTGATTTTAGGGGAAGGTTTTTATCTGACACTGGGGCGCAGCGCCGACCTGACCATTGCTTCACAGTATTTTTCAAAGCGCGGGTGGGCGCCGAATGGGATGTTCCGTTACCGCGGGCTGGGCGAGGACTTCGCGAATGTCCACTTTCACAGCTTGCTGGATCGCGGCCTGCCGCTGTCGAACGGGACGCGCGCCAATCAGGGGGGCATCGACATCAACGGCGATGGGCGCTTCGATTTTTCGCCGCACACCACGGGGGTCGTCGATGCGGAATATCTGAGCTCCTACGTGTACCGGCTGGTGTTCGAGGAGGATTATGCGATCGCGATCAATTCCGAGGTGAAGTCCCAGGCGTTTGCGACGCATGAGGATCGCGATATTTGGGAGAGCCTGCGGATGAATCGGTACCAGGACTTTCAGAGTTCGAGCGTACCGGGCGACGAGGTGAGGATTCTGCACCTGCCGGAGATCGATGTGGAAGCGGCGGATCGGCGGCTGGGCGGGACGGAGAGTGTTTCACCGGTGTGGTGGGGGTTGAGTGGATCGGCGGCCCTGCTGTCGCGCCACGACTATCCGAGCTTTCGGACCTCGGCGGAAGTGCCGCGTGTGGATTTTTATCCGCGTTTGTCGATGCCGCTGCACTTCGACGGCTGGTCATTTCGGCCGGAGGCGGCGGTGCGCGAGACCTGGTATGGGAAGAGTCAATTCCCGGCGGGCCTGGAACAGATCCCGGTGGTACGCAGCGCGGGAACCACGCGGACGGATGTGGAGACGGGGTTCGATTTTCGTCCGCCGGTGCTGGAGCGGGATTTCTCCGCGCCCTGGCTGGGGCATGTGCTGGGCGGCGATCTGCGCCACACGATTGAGCCGGATGTGAGCTACCGCTACGTGACGGGGATTAACAATTTCCAGCAGATTCTGCGTTTCGACGAAACCGACGTTGCCAGTAATACGAACGAGGCGGAGTACGGATTGACGCAGCGGTTGTTTTTGCGGAATCTCCCTGCCCATCCATGCAAGGGGGAGGAGGCGCTGGGGCCAAGCACGATGTGCGGCGGAGGGACGAGGGACTGGATTAGTTGGCGGGTGGCACAGAAATATTACTTCGAGCCAGACTTCGATCGCGCCATTACGCGCGGGACACCGAATCCGCTGGAGACCACGCTGGATTTTACGGGCATAGATTTCCTGACGGAGGATCGTCACAACTCGCCGGTGATTTCGCGGCTGCGGATGCGCACCACCACCGCGTCCGATTTGGAGTGGGATCTGGATTACGACGCGAAGGTGGGGAAGATCACTTCGAGCAACATCTTTGCGGCGTATCAACATGGGTTTTACCGTCTGCAGTTCGGCGATTCCTACGTGAATGTGCCGCTGGGTACGACGCCGTTGAGCACGACACCGTCGCCGCCGGCGTCGCCGAACGCGCCCAACCCGTACAACCAGATTCATATGGCCGCGATCTATGGGGCGGCCAGCAAACTGGGTCCGAGCTTTGGGCTGAACGCGGCCTACGACCTGGTGCACCAGCAGCTGCAATACGGGGCGGCGCAGGTGCAGTACAACCTGCGAAACTGCTGTGGGCTCGATTTTCAGTACCGGCGGTTTTCTCTGGGTTCGATTCGCGACGACACGGAATACTTCTACAGCCTGAATTTTGCGGGCTTCTCGAATGTCGGGGATCTGGCGCACCGGATCAGCCTGTTCTGAACGGCAGGGTACAGGGCGCAGGGTACAGGGCACAGAGGCAGCGAGCCCGCGCGAACTGCGATAATAAGAAAAGCAACTGTGTTTGAACAGCATTTTGGGCGAAGAAGGCGGTTTTCTTGTTGAGGAAGGTATTTCTTACGGGCTGCGGGCTGGTGGTCGCAGCCGCGATTTGTGGGGCGCAGCAAACTCCGGCGAACAACCCGGCACCAGCGGCCACGACACCGGCGAACACGACTCCGGCTGCCGTAGCAGCGGACACTCCGGCCGATGCGGCTTCCGGCGTGGTGCCGGCGCTCGAGCGCAAGATCGAAGTGATGATCCGCGCGGAGCTCGCCGTGCCGCCGCAATACGAGATCACGATTGGTCCACGGCAGAAGAGCGATGTGAATGGATACGACACCATCGCGGTGACATTTTTGCTGCCCAGCCAGCCGGATCGGAAGCAGACGGTGAATTTCCTGCTGTCGAAGGATTCGAGCACGCTGGCGCGGCTCTCGAAGTGGGATATCGGACCCGACCCGGCGGCGATGCTGCCCACCAGCGGCCGGCCGGTGCGTGGGGACCCGGAGGCGAAGGTAACGATCGTCAACTTCGACGATCTGGAGTGCCCCTACTGCGCACAGATGAATGCCGAGTTCTTCCCGGCAACGCTGGACCGTTACAAAGGCCTGGTGAAGTTCGTCTACATGGATTACCCGCTGGTGGAGATTCATCCGTGGGCGATGCATGCGGCGGTGAACGCGAACTGCCTGGCGGCGCAGAACGGGACGGCATACTGGAATTACGTCGATTATCTGCACACGCACGGGCAGGACGTGAGCGGGCCGGATCGTGACGTGGCGAAGTCGACGGCGATGCTGGACAAGCTGGCGGACCAGGAAGGTGCGCGCGACAGTCTGGACGCGGCGAAGCTGGATGCGTGCGTGGCGAAGCAGGATGACACGAAAATCGTGGCGGAGATGAAAGCCGGGGACAAAGCCGGAGTGAATGCGACGCCCACATTTTTTGTCAGTGGAGAGCGCTGGGCTGGCGAACTGGAAGAGCATCAGGTGTGGATCATGATCGATCGGGCGCTCAAAGAGCAGGGGATTGAACCGCCGGGACCGATGCCGATGGCGGCGCCTGCGGAGCCCTCCGCGAAACCGGGGAAGTGAACTCTATGCAGGGCGCGGGGGCCGCATTTATTCTGAAACGTCAGCGCCGCTCCCCGATTTGCGGCGTCGGAGCAGGGAGAATTGTTTGACCTCTCAATCGGATTCATCGAGCGCGTGGGGCGCTGATTTTTCCAGTTGCAAATTCAGGCTCGCAGGACTGGCGGTCGCACTGGCTCTGTGCGCGGGCTGCCAGAAGGCCCACGACGCGAACACGGTGGCGACGGTGAACGGCAAAGCCATCCAGCGGTCGGAAGTGGAGACGATCTTCCAGAACAACCTGGGCCAGTCGCATCAGACGCCGTCGAACCTGCAGGCGCAGGTCATGCGTCTGAATATCGTGCGCCAGCTCATCGATGAGGAAATCGTGATGCAGCGCGCGGCCAAGCAGAACCTGGTGGCGACCGATGAGGAAGTTGCGGACCGGCTGAACGAGATCAAAGCCCCGTTTACCCAGGAGGAATTCCAGAAGCGGCTGGACTCCCAGCACCTGACGCTGGACGATCTGAAGCGGGAGATCCGCAGGAATCGCACGGAAGAGAAGCTGTTCAACAAGGAGATTACGTCGCGCATCAACATCACAGATGCGGACATCGCCAGCTACTACAACGAGCACAAGGCGGACTTCAATCTGATCGAGCCGAATTATCATTTGGCGCAGATCATCGTGACCGCCGCGCCGATGCCACCGCAGCAGGTAGGCAATCTGCAGAACAGCAAGGCGATGAACGAAGCGGATGCAAAACGGAAGATCGACATGCTGCACAATCGCCTGGAGAGCGGCGAAGATTTTGGCGCGCTGGCGATGAATTTCTCAGAGAATCCAAATACAGCAGGAAATGGCGGGGATATGGGGTTCGTTTCGGAGTCGCAGCTGCGCGGCGATCCCGACGTTTATGCCGCAATCGCGAAGCTGAAGCCGGGACAGATTACCGACGTTTTGCCGGTTTTCGGCGCGCCGAATTCGAGGCAGGCAGTCGGCTATGCGATCTATAAGCTGATCGACCGGGAGGTGGCAGGGCAGCGCCAGCTGAACGATCCGCGGGTACAACAGGCGATCCGCCAGCAGCTGCGCGACAGCCGCGAGCAGCTGCTCAAGAATGCGTTTCTGGAAATGCTGCGCGATCAGGCGCGTGTCGAGAATTATTACGCCGAAGAGGTCTTCCGGAACGGGGCGCAGTGAGACAGGGAACAGGGAACAGGGAACAGGGAATAGTACACAGCTGCTATTTGGCGAAGGGACGGCTGGGGATTTTGCCTGTTCCTTCTTTAATGGTATGGAGCTGGTTGGCCGGGAGATCTTTGTAGGTTTCCTTTACGCCGCTCGGCCAATCAATCTCGATGTCGGCGCTGGTGGCGGCACCGAGGCCGAAATGGAGCCGCGGATCGTTGGCGGAAAGATAGCTGATCTGGCTGGTGACGGTCTGCGCCTGCACCTTCCCGCCATAGTGAGCGAGCACACGCGCGCCGATCGCGCTGCGGTTGCTCTTTGTGCCCTCGAGGCGAATCTTGATCCAGTGATTGCCGGGAGGCGCGTCATTGCGCAGCAGTGACGGTGGCTCATTGCGGTTCATGATGAGCACATCCATGTCGCCGTCGTTGTCGAAGTCGCCGAACGCCACGCCGCGCGAGGAATGACGGGCGGCGATGCCGGGCCCAGCCTCGTCGCCGAGCTCCTTAAACGTGCCGTCGCCCTGGTTGCGAAACAGGAGCCGGGGAGTGCGGCGCGGGAAGCGGGTGGGGAAGACGCTCTCCAGTTCCGGATAGACGGTGCCGCTGACGATGAGGATGTCGGGGTAGCCGTCGTTGTCGAAATCGATCAGATCGGTACCCCAGCAGATGTAGCGGCGCTCAACAGCCAGGCCCGCAGCGACCGACACATCGTCGAAGTTCCCTTTGCCGTCGTTGCGATAGAGCCCCGTGGACTGATTGTAGAAATGCGTGCGGACGATATCCAGATGGCCGTCGAGCGTGGGATCGCCGACACCTACGCCCATGCCGCTCATGCGCTGTCCATCGGAGGAAGTAGCAACGCCGCGCAGCAACGCTTCCTCGCGGAACGTGCCGTCGTGGTTGTTCATGAGCAGGTAGCTGAACGTTGCGTCGCAGGCCAGAAAGATGTCCGTCCAGCCGTCCTCGTCGGCATCGAACGCGACGGCGGTGAGGCCGTACGATCCGGTAAGCGCGGCGATGCCGGATTCTTTTGAGACATCGGTAAAGGTGCCGTCGCCGTTGTTGCGGAAGAGGTATTGCTTGAGCGGAGACATCCCGATGGGGCCGCAGTTGACGGGGAGGCCCTCGTAGTTGCAGTTGGGAATCTTCATCGAAGGTTTCGGACCGTGGACGAGGTCGACGTCGAGATAGTTCGCGACGAAAAGGTCCAGCAGGCCGTTGCGATTGCGTTCGATGAAGGTGCATCCGGAGGCGTAGCGAATGCCCGGCTGCAGGAGGCCGGCCTTCTCTGTCACGTCAGTGAAGGTGCCGTTGCCGTTGTTGCGGTAAAGGCGGTTCTGGCCGTAGTAGGTGACGAAAAGGTCGTCGAAGCCATCGTTGTTGTAATCGCCGACACAGACGCCCATGGCCCAGCCCGCATCGGCAAGCCCGGCTTTCTCGGTGACGTCGGTGAAGGTGCCATCGCGGTTGTTTTTGTACAGGCGATTGCTGGCTCCGGCAGGAATACTGTCCAGGTGACGGCCGGTGAGCATGAAGATATCCATCCAGCCATCGTTGTCGTAGTCGATGAAGGCGCAACCCGCGCCCATGACCTCGAGGATGTAGTCGGATTTTTCGTCTTCGCCGTAGAAGGTGGGGTGGGTGAGTCCGGCGGCGGGGCCCACATCGACGAAACGGGAAAAGGGAGCTGCGGGTGGAGTTGCGGCGCGCAGGCTGCGTGGCAGAAGCGCAGGGGTGAGAGCCGCGGGCAGCATGCGGAGCAGGCGTCGCCTTGTCCAGAAGCTCGTCATCGGGTCGCGAATTGGGCGGACATTTTTCAGTTGTGCGGTTGCTGGCTCTGCGCGGCAGCCAGGTCGTGGCTGAGCTGCTGCGCTTCGCTGTTCTGTGGCTCGAGACGGAGTGCGCTGGCCACCGCCTGCTGGGCCTCGGGGAATTTCGATTCCATGCCGAGCGTGGCGGCGAGGCTGATCCAGGCCTGCGTGAATGCGGGAGCGGAGGCAACGGCCAGGCGGAAATGCGATTCGGCAGCAGGGTAATCGCCGCGACGCGATTCAAGATAGCCGAGCTGGTTCTGCGCCAGAGCGATGGTGGGATCGATCGAGATCACCTTTTCCAGCACCGATTGTTCGCCGTCCACGTCACCGGCCTGATCGAGAGCGGTGGAGAGTCGATAGCCGATCAACGCGTTGCCGGGAGTGGCGTCGAAGGCGTCCCTGTAGAGCTGGACGGCGCGCTGCGCGTCACCCTTGCTCAATGCCTGTGCTGCCTCCGCAGCTTTGCTGACGGCAAGTGAGGCATTGTTGCTGTCCTTCACTGCCTGTTGGTACCGCAGTATCTCCTGTTTTGCCTCGTCGGTTTGGCCGAGCGCGCGCAGGACGCTGGCCAGTTCGAAACGCGTTTCGGGCTCGGTATTGCCCAGCTCGAGGGCCTTCTCCAGATGGGCTTTTGCATCCGTGGGGTCGTGCAGGCGCGACAGAGCAATGCCCAGATTGGCTTCCACGCTTTGCTGGCCCGGACGGATGGCAGCCGCTTCGGTGAGATGGTCACGAGCGGCGGCGAAATCGCCGGCCTGGCGCTCCATCACTCCATTGAGATAGAGGGTGTCATAGGCGTGCGGCGCTTCCGCCAGCAGCTTCGCGCTCACGGGCTTGGCAGGGCCCCAGTCGCCATTGATGACCAGCGTGCGCAGGTACGAAGTCTGGACGGTAATGTCGTCCGGGTGGGCCTGGTAGGTCTTCTCGGCAAGGCGCTCCGCATCGAATGTGCGCGAAACCCTGGTGTAAAGCGCGACCAGCGCGTTTGAAAGCTTAATAGAGTTGGGAAAGGACTGCATTGTCTTCTCGACGGTGACGACCGCATCGACCGGCTGGCCGTCCTGGGCATAGGCAACGGCGAGATCGATGGCAAGATCCTCGTCCAGCCTGACGTCGTGCAGCAGAATGATTTCGTCGGTCCAGGCTTTGCGGGCAATCAGCAACTGGCTGAGGCTGTGAAGTGCGAGGCCTGAGGTGGGATCGATCTGGAGCGCCGCGCGCCATTCGGTTTCCGCATCCGCGGGCTGGTCGAGCCGGCTCAGGATCGACGCGAAGAGGAGATGCGGCTTGAGAACGGTGGAGTCGGCATGGATGGAACGCTGGAGCGGAGTGACTGCGTCTTTGAAATCCTGCGACTCGTAGAGGCTGAGACCCAGAAGATAATTCAACTGGGCAGAATTGGGATCGAGGCGGAGACCGGAGCGAAACGCCTGTTGCGCGCACTGGAACTGCCGGTGATCGCCGAACCAGTTGCCGAGCTCGATCCAGGTTTGCGCGTCAGGATGCGCCTGGAGCCGGCTGGCGATGGCTGGTGGTTTTGTACAGGCCGGGGCCGCGGGTGCGCACAGGCCGTCGCGGATCGCCCACACCAGAAGGCCGATCAGCAGGATCGATGTTCGGCGGCTGCAAGGGGTGGGGCGAGCCGGGGAGGAATGGCGGGAGGCAGACATCGCGCGAGGGATTTTCGAGGATCTCCAGAAGCAACGATACTCAACCGAAAGGCGCAGGGGCAAGGGGATACCAGCTAGTTGGGGAATGGCTCGCCGGCCTTCACAATGCGAATCTGGTGATCGGTGAAGTGCAGATAGCCGCCTGGCAGAGTGACCCTGGGCATGTGGCAACTGACGCAGTTCGCTGTCGCGGTGGGACAGGTTTTGGCTTTGCCGGTGCTGGTGGGGCGCGCGGACGCTGCGTGACAGGCCAGGCATTTGGAGTCGTACGAAGCGTCGTTGCGGATAAGGTCCTTGTGCGGATCGTGGCAGGCAATGCAACTGATGCGCGGATCGGTGCCGTTGAAGCAGCGGCTGTTGGCGAGGCGGTAGGGCTGAAAGCGGACGTCGAATAATCCTCGCCAGCCATTGCGCACCACGGTTTCCCAGGAGCGATGGCACTGTCCGCAGAAGTTGGAGAGCGATTCAGAAGTCATGTCCTGCAGGCGCGGCGGGGTCGTGCTGAAATCGCCGGCAGCGGCGTCCTCCGCGTGGTCGAGAGCGCCCTGGTGACAGTGCGCGCAGGTGACGCCGGGATGGATCGTGTTGAGAGTGAGCTTGTGCGATGTGACGGCATCGCTGGCATGACAGCCGAAGCAGAGCTTTGTGTCCATGGGGGTGAGCTCGCGGCCCATGGCTTCCTGAAGCGTTTGCGGCGTCAGCCGCTCGTCGCCCGTGGTGACGCCCAGTCCGTTCGCCGAGGGATAAAAGCTGACGATGCTCTCGTAAAACTTGCCGTCCTGCTCGAAGACCCACGTTTGTGCCTGTGCGCCGAAGCTCCAGTGAATGGGCATCGAGATGGTGCTGGCGCCGTCGGTGACTTTATAGATGCTCTGCCCGTTGTGGGTTTCAACGGTCCAGGTGTACGCACCCATGTGAAAGCTGAGAAGAGGATGGCCATCGAGGACCGGGTTTGCGTTTGGCAGCTCAACCGCGTGGGCCATGGGCGTTTCGGGCTGCATCGCCTGGCCGCGATGGCAACCGCCGCAGGTGGTTCCGCTGGAGTGGCTTTGTGCCAGAGCGCCGGAGCAGGCGAACGCGAGCGCAGGAAGAAACGCGCGGCGCACGAATCGCAGAAGCGGTGCGGAGTTATTGCGCAGGCGGCGCCCCCTGTTGTCCCATGGCAGGGGCGGGTTTGCTTGTGGTTTGGGTGAGCTGGAGGCAGGCGAGACGCTCCCGGCGAGCATCCTCTTCGCGTCCCGACTCCGAATAAGCGCGAGCCAGCGCGATGTGAATCTCGACGTTCTTCGGGTCGAGGGCGAGCGCGCTCTCGAGGCTGGTAGTAGCGGACTTCACGTCGCCCGTTTCCAGCAGAGCGCGTCCCAGAGAAAGCTGGGCCATGGGCAGCGTCGGCGCTTCTTCGGCAGCCTTCTTTGCTTCGGGGAGAGCTTCGGTGGGGCTGTTATCCATCAACAGAGCCCACGCGAGCATGGTGTGGTCGACGGCGTTGGCTGGATCGACGGTGAGCTCGCGCCGAAATTCCGCGATCGCGGCGTCCTGATCAGTGGGATAGAGAAGGTAGCCCCAGGTGTAGTGAATATTCGAGGCAGCGGGATAGCGCTGGAAGAAGTTTTGAAATGCCTGCGCCGCAGCCTGTTGATCGCCGGTGAGAAGAAGGAAGGTCGCGTTGCCGGCGAGGGCGATCATGGAGCGCTGGGCGGGGTCGGCGTCTTTCGGGAACTGAGGCATGCGCAGCGTCGCGAGGCCGACAGCCACGAGCAGTTCGTCGCTGGAAAGATGCTGGTGCGCGAAATAGCCGTAAGCGGTGAGCGCTTCTTCGAATCGCCCCAGTCTGGTAAGTAGCTGTCCTTCGTGGTAGCGGAGGATCTGCGAGTTGCGGGTATCGTCCGCGGCTCCCAGAGCGAGGGCGCGCTGGACATCGCCCAACGACGGTTCATCTTGGCCAAGCTCAAATTCGCAAAGCCCGCGCAGGGCGGTTGCCGGCGCGGCATCGGGCACCAGACTGAGGTAGTGAGTGAAGGCGTCTTCGGCCTGAGCGTAATCGTTGGCGCCGTAACGGAGCTGGCCGAGATACCACCAGCCGTCGGGCCATGACGGGTTGAGGCGCAGGGCCTGCATATAGAGATCGGAAGCGCGCGTAATATCGCCGGCCTGACGAGCGGCATCGGCATCGGTTTTCAGCTGGTCAAAGGTTGCCGGAGAAGGCTGCGGGGACGGTTGGGCTGGGGCAGTGGCGGCGACCGATGCCGCAAGGGCCAGTGTGGCGAGGGTTTGCGCGATAACCCGATGACGGCTTCGGCTTCGCCGAGCCAGGACGGCGCGGGCCACTGACAACACCTCCGGAAAGCCTCCTCTATTGACGAATCTGAGCGCTCAAAATACGCGTTTGCTGGGTGATCGTAGCATACGGCAGTAGGGCGCGGCCGGTGCGGTTCAGGGGTCCGATAAGCCCCAGATTTAGGGCAGTTTAGCGGTTGGTTAACAAGGCTAACAGGTGGTATCCCGGCCAGTTAAGGCCGGTCCGAGATTTCCCTTGACAATGGTAATTGCAGGGGCGTAAAAAAGCGGGTCAGCATCGGGCTAAACCGTTTAACCGCAGCCTGCCTTCGTGATGTGCAGGTGTGCAGTTTAGTTTTGGGCGCTCGAGTACGGATAAGCCGGGGAAAATCCGGCTTAATAAAAACAACAACGATAGCAAGGTCCATGCACGATTCACAGGAGGCACACGTATGAATTCCATCAGACGACTGGCAGCAGTGTGTTTGCCAGGCTCGCTGGTTATCCTCTCGGGACTGCTGATAGTTGGGATGGTGATGTTCACCGCCATTTCCAGCCATGCTCAGCAGTTGACCGGAACGATGAGCGCGACGGTATATGACTCGTCCGGCGCGGTCGTTCCCGGGGCCACCGTTACCCTGAAGAACTCCGCGAGCGGCGACATTCGACGCACCGTTTCCGACGCTTCGGGATACTTCACATTTACGGCGGTGCAGCCTGCCACTTACAGCATTTCGGTGAGCGCGAAGGGCTTCACCACGTGGGAACTGACTGGCATCGTGATGAACCTCGGCGATACCAGAACGGTGCCGAACATCGCGCTGAAGGTCGGCGAGAGCAACACGACGGTGGAAGTCGTGGCGGACAAGAACGTCGAAGTGCCTCTGGACACGCCGGAAGTCAGCGACACCGTGAATGCCGAGCAGATCGAAGATCTGTCGCTGGGCGGACGCGACGCGGGCGAATTGCTGAAGATGATGCCGGGTGCGGCCTTCACCAACGGTGGCTCGCAGGGCTCGGCGTTCAATCCCAAGATCACCAGCACGAACAGCGGTCCGGTGGGCAACTACTCGCTGAACGGCACCCAGCCGTACGGCTCGATGGCCTACATGCTGGACGGCGCCAACCTGGTCGACCCGGGCAACGCCGGAACGCAGATCGCCAACATCAACACCGACATGGTGCAGGAAGTCAAAGTCCTCTCGGGCAGCTACGGCGCGGAATATGCGTATGGCCCGGTGATCTTTGAAGCCTTCAGCAAATCGGGCGGCAAGAACCTGCACGGAGAAGGCTACCTCTACGCGCGCAACTCGTCACTGAATTCCTGGGATTCCTACACCAAAGAGTCGTATCTCTCGACGGTAGGATCGGCCATCAATTCAGCGGCTGCGCAATCGCTGGCGGCTACGGACTTCCCCTACGAGTACTACTACTACGTGGGCGGCAACGTGGGCGGACCGGTTGTCTTCCCGCACTTCAACAAGAATCACGACAAGCTGTTCTTCTGGGGCGGCTATGAGTACATGATCCAGCACCCCGCCAACCAGGTGCAGTACTACCACGAGCCGACTTCGGACGAACGCAACGGCCTCTTTGCCTGCGGCGGTTCGTATGGGGCGGGCAACAACCCGGGCACTTCACTTTGCTCTAACAGCCCGCTGACCGACAATTTCGCGGCGGCGGAAAAGGCCGATCCCGGAACTGTGGGCTACGCGTACTACACGCCATCGCCCCGGACCGGCCCTGGCGGAACCCCGGTTGCAGCCGATGCGAACTGGGTGGAAGCGACGGACGGAGTTCATATTCCGACCACCGACTTCGATCCCAACATCACCGGCGTCCTGAAGTCCGCTTACCCGCTGCCCAACATTACCGAGAACGCGAACAACGGCTACAGTAACTACGCCTATGGCCCCACTATCCCGCAAAACCGGTGGGAAGCCACAGGCAAGCTCGACTATGCGATTACCGAGAACACGAAGCTGAGCGGAACCTACGCGTACCAGAGCGAAGTGGACCAGCGCCCGATCACGATCTGGTGGGCGCCTCCGCAAACTCTGCCCTACCCGGCGCCGGTATCGGCGGACGTGAATGCCCAGGTTATCCTGGGTAACTTCACGCACCAGTTCAACGCCACCACCACCAACGAGGCCGTGTTCACGTTGTCACGGTTCATCAACCCGAACACGGTCGGGAACACTGCCGCCAACCGCAGCACGATCGGTATGGGAGCTATTCCGGGACTATTCGGCCACACCTCCACGCAGATGCCGAATATCAACAACAACTCCTGGGGAGCAGGCCTTTCCAGCATCGATCAGGAACCGTTCGACGGCACGTTCGCCGGCGGCGGATTCGGCAAGCTGGCCAGGGTGCCTCAGTTCTACGACACCGTCAGCAAGGTGATCGGAACCCACACCGCGAAGGCCGGCTTCTACTGGGCGCAGCCCTTTAACAGCCAGTCCAGCGGCAGTGACGACGGCGCCGAGGACCAGGGGCAGTTCAACATCGGCTGGCCGGCCAACTATGGAACCGGCAACATCACCGCCGACTTCCTGCTGGGCAGCGTCGCCAGCTATGAACAGCTGAGCGGCGTTCCTCTGGACAACATCAAAATGAACCAGTGGGCGATCTGGGCGCAGGATGCCTGGAAGGCCAATAAGCGGCTGACCCTGAACCTTGGTCTGCGTGCCGAACACATCGGCCAGTGGTACGGTGAACCGGCGGGGCAGCAGGTTTGGGTGCAGTCGACCTACGTCGATTCCATGACAGCGCCGGCCAACACCGGTCTGGAGTGGAACGCTACCAACAAGAACGTTCCGCTTTCGGGATTCAAGTCGCCGCTGTTCTACTACGATCCGCGCGTCGGACTGATCTATGACCTGTTCGGCGGCGGCAAGACGATTCTGCGGGCCGGTTTCGGAGCCTATCGTTACCAGGACTCCGTCAACGAAGCCACGACCGATAACGTAGCCGATGGTCCCAAGGGCATCATCAACTACTCCACGCCTAACTCCTTCGTCGGAATGGCGAATCTCGCGTCTGCGGGCAGCCCGCCGGCCGGAGTCCAGGAAAACTGCTGGCTTTGCGGCAACAGCGTCGGCGCGGATCTGCTGGGCGACGATCGCACTCCAACCACGCTTGACTGGAACGTCTCAGTCGACCAGGCAACCAAGTGGCAATCCATCGTGGAACTCTCGTATGTGGGCAACCACACCACCGGCGAGGAATTCAACGGCGGGAACGGCAATATCAACAACCTGAATAACATTCCGCTGGGAGCGATGTGGGCGGCGACCGATCCGATTACGGGTCAGGCCTGCTCGGCATCGGCCATCACCGGCGAAACTGGTTGCACCGCCAATGACTTCCGGCCCATGCACGAGTACACCAACGTCTATCTCCTCACGCACCAGAGCTATGAGAAGTACAACTCTCTGCAGGCGTCGTGGAGGAAGAACGGTGCGTTGCTGAATTTCCAGGCGAACTACACCTTCAGCAAGGTGATGGGGATCTGGGACGGCGACACCTCGAACGGCAGCGGCAACGGAACCACGGTCTGGCCGTTTGTGCTCGGCGACAACTACGGGCCACTCGACTACGATCACACCCAGATCTTCAACGTCTGGTACATCTACAACCTGCCGCGGCCGATCCATGGCAATCGGATGTTGGCCACGGCCATCAACGACTGGAAGCTCTCCGGATGGAACACCTACCAGGAGGGAGCTCCGATCCAGTCCAATACCAACGGCAACCTGAACGCAGGCATGCCAGGCGGCAGCTCGACCACGGGGCTGTTCACCATGCCCAATGGCCAGATTGCGCAGAGCATGAATTCAGCCAGCTGGCTGGGAACGTCGTCGGTTGCCCAGTTGATGCCGCTGGTCACCTGTAATCCAAACGCAGGGCTCAAGTCGGGCCAGAGATTCAACCCGAACTGCTTCTCCGCCCCCAGCACCATCGGGAAGGAAGGCCCCCTGCAGATGCCGTACATGCACTATCCGGGCTATCTGGACAACGACCTTTCGATCTTCAAGAGCTTCCCCACCCGGGAGAGCCAGAGAATCGAATTGCGCGTCCAGGGCCAGAACTTCATCAACCACCCGAACCCGCAATTCAACCTGGATGGCAACAACGACGACATTCAGGTGGACTTCAGCGCAATTGGGGGTCCGAACACCAATACCACGGTCACCGGCAAACCGTTCCATACGGTCGGCCAGCGGTTGATGACCTTCTCCGCGAAGTATTACTTCTGAGAGAGGGTGCAGTGCTGACGAGAAGGGGTGGCGAAAGCCACCCCTTCTTTATATAGTTTGCAAGAACATGTTCTCTCCCAGATTTTTACGGCCTGTCGCGCTGGTTGTATCTTTGGCGGCCGCCGCCCTTCTTCTTCTGCACGCCACCCCCGCGCCCAGTCCCATTCGTTTCGAACTGAGGAAGATCCCGTTCCGTCTTGAGAACAGCGAGACGCCGGGAAAGAATGCGCCCGAAAGCATGGCAGGCGGAGTCGCGGTCTTCGACTACAACGGGGACGGCCGGCCGGATATCTTTTTTACCAACGGCGCCAACATTGCGACACTGAAGAAAGACGATCCGAAGTATCGCAACCGCCTTTTCCGCAATAACCGCGACGGCACCTTCACCGATGTAACGGATGCGGCAGGTCTGGCTGGATCGGGTTACGACATCGGCGTTGCGGTGGCCGATTACAACAACGACGGGTGCCCCGACATCTTCGTGGCGGGCGTGTATCGCAACACGCTGTACCGCAACAACTGCAACGGGACTTTCACTGACGTGACCGAGAAAGCGGGTCTCGCAGATTCGAATGACCCCCAGTACGGTCCTCTTTGGGCCGAAGCGGCCGTGTGGGTGGACGTAAACAACGATGGCCTGCTTGACCTGTTCATCGTCGACTATATGCAATGGAAGTACGGCCCGCAGGCGCTGTGCCACATGGGCGACGTTGCCGATTACTGTCATCCGAAATACTACAAGGGCCAGCCGAACCGTCTCTTCCTCAACAACGGCGATGGCACTTTTCGCGATGTCTCGAAGGAGTGGGGGATTCGCGATCAGGTGGGCAAGGGCATGGGCGTGGGCATGGCCGACTATGACCTGGACGGCAAGCAGGACCTCTTTGTGACCAACGACGCGGAATACAATTTCCTCTTTCACAATCTGGGGAAGAAGTTTGAGGAGGTCGCCTTCGACGCCGGGGTCGCGCTCCCGGAAGGCGGGCAGTTCATCTCGGGTATGGGGCTGGATTTTCGCGACTTCAATAACGACGGGTACCCGGATATCGCCTTTGTCGCCCTCCAGAACCAGACCTTCCCGCTCTTCCTCAACACTGGCAAAGGCGACTTCCGCGAAGTCACAACCCCCAGCGGCATGCGCGATCTCAGCATGAGGATGTCGGGCTACGGCGTCGCCATCTACGACTTCGATAACGACGGCTGGAAGGACCTCTTTGTCACCCGCGGGCACGTGGAGTCGCAGCCGCTGCCTGGCACCGAAATTTCCCAATACAACACCGTCTTTCGCAATCTGGGAGCGAGTGGGAAATGGGCGGCGCTGACCGAAGAAGCCGGGCTGGATGCCGCTCCGAAGGCACGGCACCGCGGTTGCGCTCTGGGGGACTTCGACGGCGACGGCCGCGTGGACGTGGTGGCGACGGCGCTGTCCGCGCCTGCGGAGATCTGGATGAACCGGAGCGAGCATACCGGTCACTGGCTGGATATCGCACTGCACGGCGTCCGCAGCAATCGGGACGGGATCGGGGCCCGCATTAAAGTGGTCAGCGCGACGGTTGGCGCGCAGTACAACCACATGACCACCAGCGTGTGCTACGCCTCCTCAAGCGACGGGCCGGTGCACTTTGGGCTCGGGCCGGACGCAAAGGCGGAGACGGTGCAGATCCAATGGCCCTCGGGCACGATGCAGACGCTGAACAACGTGCAGGCCGATCAGGTGCTGAGGGTCACGGAACCGGGCGTGGCCGGCGTTCACCAGCCGGCCCAATCTCCCGCCCCAAAGTAGAGCGCTACCTGCCGGGACCCTGCTGCTGCTGCTGTGCGGTCAGCTTGTCGACGATCTGGCGTTCGCGCGCCCCATCAGCCGGGCGATGCAGGCGATAGTAAAGCGTCGCCAGTTCCACATGAGGCTCCAGCCACTGCGGATCGTCGACCACCAGCTTCTCCAACTGGTCCACGGCGGACTGATAATCGCCCGACGTGCTCTTCCACATTGCGGACTCGTAGCGAGCCATGGTCGATCGCGAATTCAGCTCGAGCGCCTTGTCCAGATACTTCTTTGCTTCGACCATGTTGCGCTGCTTCAGCAGAATGGCTCCCAGGTAGAGGTTGGCCTCAAAGTCATCGGGATTCTGCTGCAATCCAGCGCGCAACGCGGGTACTGCCGCATCCGAATCCCCGTCCTTGTCACGCGCCGTGCCGTCGAGGGTGCACAGGCCGGGCAGCGACGGATTGAGGCGCATGGCGTTGTCGAGGTCGCGGCGCGCCTGCGAAAATTCGTTCAGTCCGAGCAGCGTCGAGCCCGCCAGCATCCAGGAATCGGCGGCGTTGCTCAACGCCGCGGACTTCTCCACGCGCGTGGCGCCGTCGCGTGGGTGTCCGCCCCGGATCAGAGCCTCTCCCAGCGCGTACTCAAAGTCCGGATTGGCGGCGTTCTCCGCTTCGAGGGGTGTCAGCATGGCGATCGCATCGGGGGCTTTGCCCGATCGAGCCTGTGCGTCTCCCAGCAGGATCGCAATCCGCACATTGCGCGGGTCGGCGCGATGTGCCGCCTCGAACTGGTCCAGCGCGTCCGGCAAATCGCCTTTGCGCGAATACGCCAGACCCAGATCCAGATGCACCGAGCCAAGCTGTGGGGCCAGCTTGAGCGCCGCCTGATACTGCGCGATCGCAGCATCGACTTGTCCGGTGTGGGCCAGGGCCGCGCCGAGGTTCACGCGCGCCGCCACAGTCTCCGGCCGTACCGCCAGAAGCGCCTGGTAATCGCGAATGGCGGCCGTAAAATCGCCCTTTTGCTGCTCCTCAATAGCACGGCTCAAAAGCTGGTCGGGAGAAGTGTCCTGCCCGAACATCGCCGCGCAGAGCAGCATTACCAGAGGGACTGGACCAACACGCATCGCCCCCAGAATAGCCTGGAATCGCCAGCGCGATTGCGCGATAATAAGGGGTTTGCCGGACCTGCTATGAAAACGAAACCTGCTCTCTTCCTCCTTCTGCTTTTCTCCATCCTGCTGTTTGTCGGCAAAGCCGCTCTTGGGCAAGGCAGTATTCCTTCCGGGGGCGGCGCCGGTACCGAGACGAGGCCCGATTCCATCCAGGACCTCGGCTACATGGGCTACATGGCCAATTCCCCTGGTGGCGTGGCCGCCGGTGCCGGACTCTGGGGCAAAGTAGCGGTCGACGGCAATCCGCTTCTCTGGGAGCCGATCACCGTCGTGGTTTCCTGCGCGACCGGAAAGACCGATCTGACTACGAGCGCTGGCCCCGACGGCAAGTTCGTCATCAATCGGGTGAATCTCCCCAAGGCCTATACGCTGGATGGCGATGTGAGCCGGCAGATGGCACAACATTATGAGGGGTGCACGATTCGCGGGGAAGTGGCTGGGTATCGTTCGACGACGGATACCATCACCGAGGCGGTTCTGCGGGATAAGCCGTTTCTTCAGGACATCGTTCTGACCCCGGTGGAGAATGCGCCGGGAACCGACATCAGCATCGTCACCGGCCCCCCGTCGCCTGAAGCTGAGAGAGATTTCCAGAAGGCGCACGACGAGTGGATGCATGCCAAGGCCGACGCTGCCAAAGCCGATCTCGCTGAAGTGGTCAGAATCGATCCGAAGTTCGCGGAGGCCTGGTATCTGCTGGGCCGGTTGCAAGCGGTGTCCGATCTGAAGGCTGGAACTGCATCGCTGGAGCAGGCGCAGTCCGCCGATCCGCGGTTCGTCCCGCCCTGCGTCTGGCTGGCCACTATCGCGATTCAACAGCGCAACTGGCAGGAAGTGAGTCATTGGGCTGCGCGGGCGCTGGAACTCGATCCCACGGGAACACCGCGGATTTGGTACGAAAACGCGGTCGCCGATTACCGGCTGGGCAAGAACGAGGCTGCGCGCACCAGCGCGGAGCATGCGCTGGCCATGGATCCCGAACACAACGTCCAGAATGCGGAAGATGTTCTCGCCCTTACCCTCATTGACAAGGGCGATTATTCAGGGGCGCTGAACCACCTGCGCAACAGCCTGACCTATCTGCCGGCCGGGCCCGACGCGGAGCTGATCAAGCGGCAAATCGCGTTTGTCGAGCAGAAAACCGCGCCCGACAAGAAGTAATCGAACCATCGCTGAGCGGGGGCTTACAGATCGCGTCGGCCCCGGCCGCGCCTTCAGAGGTGGGCTCTGGAATCCCTCTGCCCTGCTGCTAATCTAAACACTGTCCCATTCAGCAATTTCATCTCCCCCTGCCTTCGTGGCTCTGCGGCCGCGCTGGGTGAAGGCCCGGGGATCGCGGCACCGCGTCGGGATCAGCGGCGAACATCACGGCACCACATGGACGAGTCACTTGGCGGAACTGCATTACGACGAGGCGAACTGGAAGCCAAGCCATAATCCGTGGCTGGTGGCGCTCACCGTCACTCTGGCGACGTTCATGGAGGTGCTGGACACCTCCATCGCCAATGTCGCGCTGCCGCACATGGCGGGCACCCTGGGCGCAAGCCAGGAGGAGGCCACCTGGGTACTCACCAGCTACCTGGTTTCGAGCGCGGTCATCCTGCCCATCTCCGGCTGGCTGATGGCGCGCATGGGCCGCAAGCGCTTCTATATGACCTGCGTCATGCTCTTCACCATTTGCTCCATGCTGTGCGGCCTCGCGCAATCCCTACCGCTGCTGGTGCTCTTCCGCGTGATGCAGGGCGTGGGCGGCGGGGGGCTGGCCCCCAGCGAGCAGGCGATCCTCGCCGACACGTTTCCCGTCAGTAAGCGCGGCCAGGCCTTCGCGGTCTATGGAATGGCGGTCGTCGTTGCGCCGGCCATCGGGCCCACCCTGGGCGGATGGATCACGGACAATTTCAACTGGCACTGGATCTTCTTCATCAACCTTCCTGTCGGCCTGCTGTCGCTCTTCCTCACCCAGCGGATGGTCGAAGACCCACCTTACCTGAAGGAGGAGCAAAAAGTCACCGGGCGCGTGGATTTTATGGGGCTGGGGCTCATTTCCGTCGGCGTGGGCTGCCTCGAGTTTGTGCTGGATAAAGGGCAGGAGAAGGACTGGTTCGGCGATGCGAAAATCACCGCCTTCGCGATCATCGCGGCGTGCACGCTGTTGGTGTTCGTCTGGTGGGAATGGCGGCACGACGATCCCATCGTCGATATCCGGTTGCTCAAAAATCGCAACTTCGGCACCGCGGTGTTTCTGCAATTCGTTCTGGGCATGGTGCTGTTTGGGACGACCGTGCTGATTCCGCAGTTCCTGCAAGTGCTGCTCGGCTACACCGCCGAACGCGCCGGTATGGTGTTGTCGCCCGGGGCCCTGGTGCTGATGTTGACTATGCCGATTGCCGGTCGCCTCGTCAGCAGCGGCAAGCTCGACCCGCGCCTGCTGGTGGCCATCGGCTATGCCATCACCGCAGTGGGCCTGTTCAATCTAACCCGACTCGACCTGGGGGTCTCCTTCGGCCAAATCACCTTGTGGCGCGCTTACCAGGTCATGGGATTGTCCTTCGTCTTCATCCCCATCAGCACCCTCAACTACCTGGGCGTTCCCCGCAACAAGAACAATCAGATTTCCAGCTTCTCCAACTTTGCCCGCAATATCGGCGGATCGGTGGGCACGGCCCTGCTCACCACATTTCTTGAGCGAACCCGCCAGACCCATATTTCCAGCCTCAGCTCCCATGCCGTCGCCGGCAGCCTGCAGTATTCGCGCTTCGTTGACGCGACCCGGCAAGCGCTCGAGCGGCTGGGGCAAAGCCCCGATGCCGCAAAACAGTTTGCCATCGGGAATGCCTGGCAGTCGCTGAACCGCCAGGCGCAGATGCTGAGTTACCAAAATGCGTTCTGGGGGCTCGCCCTGATCATCGCCTGCCTCATTCCCCTCCCGTTCATCATGCGCCGGCCGCCGCGCAGGCAGCCAGCGCCTGAGGAACTGGCCGCGCATTAACAGGCTGTGAAAATGCTTGTGGGGGATGCCTGCCCCGCATATCCTTATTGACTAACAATGGACTTTGAAAATCTTCGGACGTTTCTGGAAGTGAGCCGCCTGAAGAGCTTTTCCAGGGCCGCACAGAAGCTGCTCCGCACCCAGCCGGCCATCTCGGCACAGATTCGCACACTTGAGCAGGAGGTGGGCGCGCGCCTTTTCGATCGCGACGGCGGAAAGGTCACCTTTACGGCCGCGGGCCGCCTTTTCGAGCCCTTTGCCGAGTATTGCGTCGAGAGGCAGAAGCACATACTGCTGGCCATTGCCGAGCAGGAGCGCTCGCCGCGGGGCGAGCTGGCCATCAGCGCGAATGAGGCGACCCACCTTTATGTCCTGCCCCAGGTTTTCGCGCAGTTTCGGCGGCAGTATCCGCGGGTCATGCTCAGCGTGGTCCGCGCGGAGCGTTTGCGCACGCTCGAAAATGTGGTCAACCGCGAAGTGGATTTCGGCGTCGTGTCCATGCCGGTGCGCGATCCGCGGCTGACTGTGGAGCCGATCCATCGCGACGAGCTCGCGCTCGTGGCGCCCAGGGGCCATCCGCTGGGCGGTCGGGGCGCCGTGCGGCTGCAGGAGGTCGCCAAATATGCTTTGCTGCTGCCGGCTCACGGACGCCGCCGCGAGCAGCTCGATGAGCTTTTTCGCGTCAGCGAAATTGTCCCCCGCGTGGCCATGGAAGTGGAGTCCAGCGAGATGCTCAAGCGCTATGTCAGTGTGGGGCTGGGCCTGGGATTCCTGCCGCGCACCAATGTCGCGGAGGAGGAGCGCACCGGAGCTCTCCACCTTCTGGCGCTCGACGGAGTTCGTCTTGCGCGGGATCTGGCGCTGGTTTTCCGCAAGGATCGCCAGCTGTCGCGGGCGGCAAAGGAATTTCTGGAAATCGCCACCGAGCCGTTCAAAAAACGCGATCACGAAGCAGGATCGCGAGGCCGCAGTACCGTATGATTGAAAACAGCGTGAATTCATTCAACCGGCGTCCGCGGCGGCATCACTTGTGTGATAACTTGCAGCGGGATTCAGTTTTTTGGGTCGATGAAGGCTCCGGAAATCAGACCAGTGGAGGGTTTGAGAATTGGGAAAAAGCATGGTCCCCAGGCGGCTGTTTTTTACCAAGGGCGTTGGTAAACACAAGGAACGGCTGACCTCCTTTGAGCTGGCACTGCGCGATGCCGGCGTTGCGGCGCACAATCTGGTGCGCGTTTCTTCGATTTTCCCGCCCCAGGCGAAGCTGATTGGGCGCAAAGAGGGCCTGAAATACCTGAGTCCTGGCGAAGTGGTCTTCGCAGTCGTCGCCGAGAACTCGACGCGCGAGCCGCACCGGCTGGTTGCGTCCAGCATCGGCGTGGCGATTCCGAGTGATCGTAACACTTACGGTTACTTAAGCGAGCACCACAGCTTCGGAGAGACCGAGGATCAGGCTGGAGAATACGCCGAAGAGCTCGCGGCGGAAATGCTGGCCACAACTCTCGACGTGGATTTCGATCCCGACAAGAGCTGGGATGAGAAAAAGGAGATTTATCGCATTTCCAACAAGATTGTCCGCACCGCAAACGTGACGCAGTCGGCTATCGGAGACAAACGCGGGCTCTGGACGACCACAATTGCGGCGGCGATCCTGATTTTCGAGTAATCGGAGCGGAAACGAGTTGGGCGTGGGCCAAAAGGCCTGCGCCTTTTGCTTGTTTCCGCGCCATTCGTAACCAGAGCAGGCACAAATATGGAAGATAACAGCACATTTCGTGTCGGCCTCGTACAGATGAGCTGCGGACCCGATCCAGACGCCAATTTAGAGAAGGCTGTCGAGCGTGTGCGTGAGGCCGCGCGTCAGGGAGCCGCTGTTGTGTGTTTGCCGGAGCTGTTTCGGGCTCAGTATTTTTGTCAGCGCGAAGACATCAGGCTGTTCGATCTGGCCGAAACGATTCCAGGCCCCAGCACCGAAAAGTTGGGCGCGGTTGCGCGCGAAGAGAAAGTCGTGGTGATTGCATCGCTGTTTGAGCGGCGCGCTCCCGGTTTATATCACAACACCGCGGCGATCCTCGAAAAGGATGGGCGCATTGCCGGCTTGTACCGAAAAATGCACATTCCGGACGATCCGCTTTATTACGAGAAGTTTTACTTCACGCCTGGCGATCTCGGATTCCGCGCCTTCGACACTTCGGCGGGAAAAATTGGAACCCTGGTGTGCTGGGATCAGTGGTATCCCGAAGGTGCGCGGATTACGGCGCTGCAGGGCGCGAACATTCTGTTTTACCCGACTGCGATCGGATGGCATCCGAGCGAAAAGGAAGAATCTGGCACCGCGCAATACGACGCCTGGCAGACGATCCAGCGCGCGCACGCCATTGCCAACGGCGTTTACGTGGCGGCTGTCAATCGCGTTGGTATAGAGCATGGCGATGTGCGCGGCAATCGCGTCGAAGGGCCTGGTTTGGAGTTTTGGGGAGGATCATTCCTCGCCGATCCATTTGGGCGCGTGATCGCCAAAGCCAGCCATGATCGCGAAGAGATTCTGATGGGCGAGATCGATCTGCGCCAGATGGAAGACACGCGCCGCAACTGGCCGTTTCTGCGCGACCGACGCATTGATGCGTATGGACCCATCGTCAACCGCTTCCTGGACGGCGACAGCGAATGAAGGGTTCTTCGCCGAAGGAAACGCCGCGTGAACTGGGCTACCGCATGCCGGCCGAATCTGAGCCGCATGAAGCGACCTGGATCGCGTGGCCGCACAACCCTGAAGACTGGCCAGGAAAGTTTCAACCCATTCCGTGGGTTTATGCCGAAATCGTCGGACAACTGGCGCAGGTTGAGGAAGTGCACATTCTGGTGGATGATGCAGCCGCAGAAACGCGTGCACGCGGCATTCTGAAACGAACGGGCGTGAATCCGGCACAAGTGTATTTTCACAAGTGGCCAACGGATCGCGTGTGGACGCGCGATTCAGGGCCGATTTTCCTGCGAAAGCGCGACGCAAAACCCGGGAAAGATACTGTCGCCGTTACAAAATGGAAGTTCAATGCCTGGGCAAAGTATCCTGACTGGCACCTGGACGACAAAATCCCTCAACGCGTCGCCAAACTTCTGGGAATGCCGCAATGGACGCCCATCGTCGAGACGGCTGCTGGTCCGCATCGCGTCGTTCTGGAAGGCGGCTCAATCGATGTCAACGGCGCAGGCACACTGATCACCACCGAAGAGTGCCTGTTGAGCGAGGTCCAGCAGCGCAATCCTGGCGTAAGCCGTGAGCAACTGGAGCGCGTTTTCCACGATTACCTGGGAATCGACCAGGTTCTCTGGATGAACCGCGGCATTGCCGGCGACGACACGCACGGACACGTGGACGACATCACGCGCTTCGTCGGCCCGAATACGATTGTCACCGTGGTTGAGCCGAATCGTGAAGACGAGAACCATCTGCCGCTCGCGGAAAATCTGGACCGGCTGAAGTCCGCACGCAACCTGCGCGGCAAACCATTTGAGATTATCGAGCTGCCGATGCCTCCACCTGTCGTTTTTCAGGGACAGCGTCTTCCCGCAAGCTACGCGAATTTCTACATCGCCAATGGTTTGGTGCTTGTGCCGACCATGAACCGTTCCACGGATCGCACCGCTCTGAATATTATCGCCGACGCTTTTCCGTCGCGTGAGGTGGTCGGCATTTACTGCGGCGACCTGATTTGGGGACTTGGCGCTCTCCATTGCATGACGCAGCAGCAACCGAAAGCTGCCGCGCTGAGAACGCCATGACCGAAGCCGATGACACTCTGATGCGTGTTGCGCTGGCTGAAGCGCGCGCTGCAGCCGAAGCCGGCGAAGTTCCCATTGGCGCTGTGGTTGTGATCAACGGCGCGATTGTCGCGCGGGGGCAGAATCGCGTGCTGCGCGACGCCGATCCGACTGCGCACGCGGAAATGGTAGCGATGCGCGCAGCAGCGCAGTCGATCAGCAATTATCGGCTGGTTGACTGCGAGCTCTACGTCACGCTGGAACCGTGCGCGATGTGCGCCGGTGCCATGATTCACGCGCGGCTTGGACGGCTGGCTTACGGCGCTGCCGATCCCAAAGCCGGCGCTGCTGGATCGGTGCTCGAAGTGCTGAATCATCCGAGGCTGAATCACCAGATGAAGGTGACATCCGGAATTCTGGCCGAAGAATGTGCCGAATTGCTACGCGGATTCTTCCGCGAGCGCCGCTGAAATATCGCCGATCCATCTGGTTCGCCTACACTGGAAGCAATGCCTCCCATCAAAATGATCGTCGTCGACATTGACGGCACGCTGTTGCCTGCGCCTGGAACTGGCGTGAGCCGGCGCAACTGCCGCGCATTGCGCGACGCCGAAGCGGTTGGCATCGAAATCGTCATCGCTACTGGTCGTCGTCAGGCGTATACCGTTCCGCTGATCGAGCCCATTGGATTGAAACTGGAAACGGTGCTCATTACCTCGAATGGAACCGTGATGCGCACGATGGCTGGCCAGCCGATCGATCGCTTTTTGCTGCCAGTGGAAACGGCGCGCGCTCTGGTTCCGGCATTGCGGCCTTTCGGCACAACTGTCTTTACGTTCGACCGCGAAGGTCCTGGCGAACTGGTGCTCGAATCGGTCGAAGCTCTGCAGGCGCGCGTCTCGTTGTGGGTGGAAGCCAATCGTCCGTGGATTCTGGAAGTTCGACCGCTGGAACGAGCTTTCGATCAGGGTGAAGCGCCTGTGCAAGGCATGGTATGTGGCAGCGTGGACGAAATGCGTGGCGCAGAAGAATGGCTGTCGGAAAGCGAGCTGTCCGCTTCAGTTGAACTGCATCGCACCGAGTATCCATCGCGCGATCTGACCATCCTGGACATTTTGCCGCCAGGCTGCTCGAAAGGCGCAGCGCTGCGCAAGCTGGCGCATCAACGCGGCCTGATGCCCGAAGAAGTTGTAGCCATTGGCGACAACTGGAACGACCTCGAGATGCTGGAATTCGCCGGTCGCGCTGTGGTGGTGGCGAATGGCGCGCCTGATTTGGTAGAACTGGCGCGCAATCGCAGATGGGAAATTGCGCCTGCCAACGACGAAGACGGCGTTGCCCAGATCATCGACGGCATTTTGTTGCCGCTGCGTGGTGGTGCGCGCGATCACAGCATCTCGCAAACTCCACATCTATAACCATTTAGTGGCAGCCAGCGCGCTGAACGCTTTCACCAGCTGCTGCGTCTGGAATGGTAGAGTAAAGAAGAAATGCCTCGCGTTCCCACCCCTTTCTGGTGCGCTGTGCTGGCGATGAGCAGCCTTGTTTCGGCTGCGCATGCGGCTGAACACGTGACACTCAAGAACGGATTCGACCTCATCTGCGATCATCGCGAAACGGTTGCCGGAAAAGTGCGGCTCTACGTCGATGCGGCCGGTTCGAGCTTCCTCGAAGTAAATGCTTCTGACATTGTTTCGACCGAGCATGTGGATTTGCCGAAGCCGGTTGCGGCCGATCCGCCGAAAGCGGCCACGAACGCTCCACCTGCAATCCCGAGCGTAGAAAAGCTTTCGGATTCCGATCTGCAGCCGATGCTGGCGCAAGCCGGAACTGCGCACGACCTCGATGCCGATTTGCTGGCCAGTGTGGTGCGCGCGGAAAGCGGTGGTCACGCGCGTGCTGTGAGCCGCACTGGCGCGCAAGGATTGATGCAGCTGATGCCAGGAACAGCTTCCGATCTCGGCGTGAGGAACAGCTTCGCGCCGAGCGAAAACATTCGAGGTGGAACCGCGTATCTGGATGCGCTGTTGAAGAAGTACAACGACAATTTGCCGCTGGCGCTGGCCGCGTATAACGCTGGTCCTGCGGCCGTCGATCGCTGGCACGGCATTCCTCCTTATCGTGAAACTCGCGCCTATGTCGCGCGCGTCATCCACGAGTACAACCGCCGCTATGCGTTGCGGCATCGGGCCCAATTGCGGTCTTCCGCTGCGCGCTGACGTGCTCGCGCGCTCTCTTCCATTCCCTGGAGATTTGATTTGAAATCGAACCGAAACCGGATTGCCGCGGTTGTGATCGTGCTGGCTGTGGTCGCGCTGGTTTGGTTCGGCCGTCATCGCATCCATTTCGACTGGCACGCGTTCGGACAACAGCTGCGCATGGCAGACCTGGGCAAAATCTTCTTTGCGCTGGGCTGCATTTACGCCGGCTATCTGGTGCGTTCGGTGCGTTGGGTCTGGCTGGTCCGGCACAAGAAAAAACTGGCTCCGCTGTCGTTGCTGGGTACACAGGTGATCGGTTTTACCGCGGTCGCGCTGATCGGGCGCTTTGCCGATCTGGTGCGTCCGTACCTCGTCTCAAAAAAAACGGGGCTGCCACTGAGTTCGCAAATTGCTGTGTACGTTGTAGAGCGGCTTTTCGACGCCGGCTCGATGGCGCTGATCACCTCCTCTGTCATCTTGCTGTCGCCGTCAGGATCGCTGCCGCATGCCGAAGTGGTCCGCAAAGCCGCATACTGGGGTCTTGCGCTGACCATCCTGGGCACCTCGTTTCTGATCGTCGTGCGGCTGAACGGCGACGCCGTGACTGCGTTCTTCGAGCGCACCTTTGGCCTGTTTTCGCAACGCGTCGGCCACGCTGTGGCGGACAAGATTCGCGCCTTTCATTCGGGCCTCGATACGATTCGCTCGCTCTCCGATTTCTCGGTGGCCGCGGCGCTTTCGCTCGGTATGTGGCTGCTGATCGCGCTTGCGTATCTGGAAACGATGCTGGCTTTCGTGGCCAGTCCACAGTTGGCAGATATGACGCCTGCCAAAAGCGTCCTGATGATGGTATTCAGCGGCGCAGCGAGTACGATCCAGCTGCCGGTGCTGGGCTGGTTCTCCCAGATTGGCCTGGTGGCTGCGGCCATCTCGAAGTTCTTCGGCGCCGACGCTGAGCCGGCCATCAGCTGCGCGGCGACGCTGCTGCTGGTGACGTTTCTGGGCATCGTGCCGATTGGGCTGATCTGGGCGCGCTTCGAGCATGTGTCACTGAAGAAGGTGACCGAAGAGAGCGAGCATGCTGGCGAAGAGCTGGCGCATCGGCACGCTGGCTGATCCGAGCCAGGAACGATTAGCGAGGAGCTTTTGGCAAAGAACTTTTAGCGGAGAACTTTTAGCGGAAAGACGTTAGCGAGAGGCTATTCGCGGAGCGTAGGACAGTGACTTCCCCTGCCCCTTCTTTGAAACACAAGTGTGTGAAAACGGGTGAGTTCTTGTGCGTATCTGCGGAATTGCTTGAAAAGTGGTGAGTTTGGGGAGGCTCGGCGTTGCGGGGCTCTTGTCGGGGAGAGCATGGATATGTTACACAACGTAACACTACAATTCCAAGCAATGCCTTCGCAAGTGGAGGGTTTAAAAAATGGTCCTGCGTTCTGCGTGCGTGGTTCTTTCTTTATCGATCGCGACGGCCTGTCTCGCTCAGACTGCGGCGGTCGCGGGGTCGATCCAGTCGGATCCGGTCGCCTATCTGAATCGCGCGCTCGACGAGATGCAGGCGCACGCGCTGCGACGGAGTTTCGTGGATTGGCCGAGGGTTCGTGCCGAAGCGATGGCTCGCGCGGCTCACGCCACGGATACGGTGGGCACGTACGACGCGATTCGATTCGCTCTTGAGAGTCTTGGCGATCACCACAGCTCGCTGCACCTGACGCCGGCGCTGGAAGCATTGGAGTCGCAACAGCATGGGGCACACGCGCCCGATTCGAACCCTGAAAGCTTCAGCCCGTATGTCGGGCGTTATGGGCCGGAAGGGCACCTGGAGCACCGCGGAGACAGGACGATTGCGTACGTGGTGGTGACGAAATGCTTTCCTGAGAACGACAGTGATTTCGTGGCGTTTGAAACCAATCTGCAGAAAACTGTGGCGGAACTGGATGCTTCGCATCCATCGGGCTGGATCGTAGACCTGCGCGGGAATGTTGGAGGGAATATGTGGCCGATGCTGGCGGGCATCGGTCCGGTGTTGGGCGAGGGCGACGATCTGGGCGAGTTTTTCGATACCGATGGCCACTCGTTCTGGCGATACCGGGACGGCGTGGCGGCAGAAGTGAAGAATGGCAAAGCGGACGCGTACCCGGCCGTTGCGGGCAAGGCCTACCACCTCGCGGGCACGCCTGAGGTCGCGGTGCTGATCGACCGCAGCACGGGCAGCTCGGGCGAGGCGATGGCTGTGGCGTTTCGCGGGCGTCCGCACACGCGCTTTTTTGGCGAACACACGCAGGGTGCATCGACGGTGAATGAGACGTTTGCTCTGTCGGACGGCGCTTCGATGTGGCTGACGATTGGAGTGCAGGCCGACCGGACCGGCAAGCAGTACCTGAGCGGGCTCGCGCCGGATGTGGCTTTTCCGAGTGCCAGTGCGATCGTGCCACCAGCGCAGGATCCGGTGGTGCAGGCGGCGCTGGATTGGCTCTGCCGCGCGCCGCAAAGTGGCATAGATCCACTTTAACCTGCGGATTTTTCTGTCGAAGCTGGTGACGCGGCGACTGGCTCGTATTCACTCTGCACGAGGCCGCCGTCATAGCAGCGGGTCGCGACGTGGTGCAAACTGATGTCGCGCGGGAGCGGGCCAAACAGGGGGATGCCTGTTCCGATGAGGACGGGCACGCGCGTGACAATCATCCGGTCGATGAGTCCGGCAGCCAGGAATCGCTGGATGGTGATGCCGCCATCGATATAAGCGTGCTGGCAGCCGCGGGCGCTGAGCCGCGCGACGATGTCGACGGGCGAGCCGGACATCTGCTCGACCACGCCCTGGACGGAGGAGAGATCGAGCGGGCGGCTGCTGCTCAGCACGACCACGGGCTTCTTGCCGTAGGGCCATTGGCCGAAGGTCTGCACGACTTCGTAGGTGTTGCGCCCGATCACAATGACGTCGACGCCTGCGTAGAATTCATCGAAGCCGTGTGGCTCCTTCTCGCCACTGTCCAGGAAATCGAAGGTGTGGTTGGTCCGAGCCAGAAAGCCATCGACACTCACACCGCAGAAGACTGAGGTTTTCATCGCGTGGTCTCCACGTTTGCGATATTGATTCTCGTTGTTTTATTGTGGTCCGGGCAATCCGGCCCAGTTTTGTCAGGGAGAGTGACGCTAACCTGCTGCGGATCTGCCTGCACAAAAACGCAGTCAGAAAACTGGGGCTTTTGGGGTCGCGCGAACGGGAGAGTATCGCTCATTCTCGTTCATGAAATGGCTGCTGGTGCAGCGGGCCTGGTTTAACCGGATTTTGTTTATTCAACCCAATCCTGCGAGCGATCTCGCTCGTCAGAGAACCATCGAGGAGAGCTTATGTACACCATTACGACCAAAGACGGTACCACGATTTTCTACAAAGACTGGGGCAAGGGACAGCCGATCGTCTTCAGCCATGGCTGGCCCCTGAGCGCCGATGACTGGGACACGCAGATGTTGTTTTTCGGGCAGCGCGGCTATCGGGTGATCGCGCATGACCGCAGAGGTCACGGGCGATCGACGCAAACCTGGGACGGCAATGACATGGACACCTATGCCGACGATCTGGCGGCGCTGACGGAAAAGCTCGATCTGCGGAATGCGATCCATGTGGGACATTCGACGGGCGGCGGCGAGGTGGCGCGGTATATCGGGCGGCATGGGAACAAGCGGGTTGCTATGGCGGTGCTGCTCAGCTCGGTGCCACCACTGATGCTGAGGACCGACAAGAACCCTGGCGGCACGCCGCTGTCGGTGTTCGATGGGCAGAGGGCGGCGCTTGCCGCAAATCGGCCGCAGTTTTACTGGGACACCACGCTGCCGTTCTACGGATACAACCGGCCTGGGGCGAAGATCTCGGAAGGGATCCGGGGCCACTGGTGGTACCAGGGAATGATGGGCGGGATGAAGGCGCACTACGACTGCATCAAGGCCTTCTCGGAAACGGACTTCACGGAGGACCTGAAGAAGTTCGAGGTACCGACTCTCGTCATGCACGGCGATGACGATCAGATTGTGCCGATCGGTGCTTCGGGTCTGATGTCGGCGAAGATCGTGAAGAACGCCACGCTGAAGGTGTATCCGGGTTACCCGCATGGGATGTTCACCACGCACGCGGACGAGATCAACGCCGATCTGCTCGCGTACTTCAGGAAAGCGGAGCGGGTGGCTGCTTAGTTGTTCGAGAGGCCGCGCTTCGGGTGAGAGGCGCGGCTGCTCGGCTGTGTTTGGGTGTCAAATGCCGGCGTACCAGGCGTAGCCACCTTCGGGTGACGCGGAGCCGAGGCCTTTGCCGAAGGCTTTGATGTTGTCAGTCGCCGTGAGGTGGGTGATGTACTTGATGCTCTTGTAGCCGAGCTGGCGCGGCACGCGCATGCGCAGCGGTCCACCGAACCCGACGGGGAGATCGCCGTCGTTCATTCCCCAGGTGAGGAACGTGTGGGGATGGAGGGCGTCCGCCATGTCGAGGCTGTCCCACCAGTCAGTTTGGATGGAGTGGTAGACGATATAGCGCGTTTGGGGCAGGACGCCGACGACGCTGAGGACTTCGCTGAGGGGCGTGCCGATCCACTCGGCGATGTAGGACCAGCCTTCTTCGCAGGCGACTTCAGTGATCTGACTGCGGAAGGGGAGGCTCTTGAGATCGGAGAGCGAAAGCGACGCGGGGTGGGCGATCATGCCGTCGACGGTGAGGCGCCAGTCGGAGAATCCTGTGGCCTGATGGCGCTTGAAGGCGTCGCTGGGCGGCGCGACTTCGTTGGCGAAAGGCGCTTTGGAGATCATGCTGCGAGGGAATTCGCGCGCCGGGGCGTGGGAAGCGAGGAGGCGCTGCGCGGCGTAGGTGAGGGTTTCGCCAGCGCCGTAGAGGCAGCTGTGGTCGGGCGGGATGAGGCCATAGCGACGGGCAATATGGGTGGCGGCGGTGAGGCCAGCTGCGCCTGCGGTGGCGGCGACTCCGGTAGTGATGAGCTGGCGGCGTGAGATGGGAGTCATCGGCGGTCGGTCCTCCTGCGCGCGGGGGTGGGTTCGACGACGCGGCCCGTGATCATGGCGCGCATGCGGGTTTTGAAACCGGCAAGGACGATCATGGTGACGTGGACGATAACGAAGAGCAAAAGCAGTCCGGAGATGAAGAAGTGCAGCGTGCGGGCCGTCTGGCGGCCTCCAAGAAGGACGACGGACCAGGGAACGGCGGCGGTGAAGGCGGGCGACATGGCGAGGCCGGTCCAGATGACGAGCGGGAAGAGGACGAAGATGACGGCGATGTAGGCGGTACGCTGGAGCACGTTGTAGGCGTGGTCTCCAGGCTCGCCGGGCGGCGCGCGACGGAAGGATTTGGCGAAGACGCGGCGGAAGGAACTCCAGGAACGGTCGCCTTTTTCGGGGAGCAGATTGCGGCGGAAGTGGCCAGTGAAAAAGCCGTAGAGGGCGTAGACGAGGCCGGCGATCAGGACGAGCCAGGCGGCTTCGAAGTGGAGGGCGCGGCTCCAGCCGTTCTGGTCGGGCATGACGTAGTGGTAGCCGGTGGGCACCGTATCGCGCGAGGAGGGAATGGGGATGGTGAAGAGGGGACGGGTCATGACGTTGCCGACTTCGCCCCAGTAAAAGCGCGGGTGAGAGATGACGATTTCGCCGCCGGTGATGAGGAGGGCAAAGAAGCAGAGGACGGTGATCCAGTGGGTGACGCGGACGATGGCCGCGTGGCGCGGGGTGCGCAGTTTGGGTGGGGAGGCAGTGGCTGCCACGAGGGGAGCATAGCACGAAGACACAAACTTCGTGGCGGTTGTCGCGCCATGCGACCCGTTACGCGGCGCGTTTGCGGGAACTGGGTCGCCGGCCTTTGGAGGGGCCGGCGTTTTCGAGGCTTTTGCGCAGCGCGTCCATGATGTTGACGACTTTAGCGGGCTGTTTTTTGGGTTCGGGTTCGGGCAGGTGCTTGCCTTTGCGCTTGGCGTTGACCAGCTTGAGCACGGCTGCTTCGTAGTCGTCTTTGTAGGCGGCCAAGTCGAACTTCGAGGTGCTGCCGCTGATGAGTTGTTTGGCCAGGGTGAGCTCCTGCGCGCTGACGGAGGGTTCCTTGATGCCGGAAAGAACGGTTTTCGAGTCGCGCAGTTCCTGGGCGTAGCGCAGGACGTAGAGCATGAGTCCTTTTTGCTTTGGGTCGGAAGGCGGAGCGAGCGCAACGAGGTGCTCGCGGCCGCTGAAGGCGACTTCGCCGATCCCGCAGCTTTCGGTGTCATCGAGCGCGCGGCGCATGATGGAGAGGGCTTTGGCCTGGGCGTCGTCTTTGGGTGCGACGAAGTAGGGGCGGTCGTAGAGTTGCGGCCCGAGTTCGCTGGTTTTGACGAACTGGCGGATGTCGAGGGTGGTGGCTGTGGGGAGGCGCAGGGCCTGCAGCTCTTTGGGGTCGATTTCGATGTAATGCGGTACGCGCGTACTCGAAGCCTTTCACGATGTCGGCGCTGTCCACGACTTCGCCCTCGTCGACGTTCTGGTGACGGATGCGGTGGTGGGTTTTGCGGTCGATCTGGTGGAATTCGACCTGGCGCGGCGGACTCGAGGCTGGATAAATGCGGACGGAAATGGAGACGAGGGAAATTTGGATGGAACCGGACCAGGTGGGACGCGCAGGCATGGTTGCTCCTTGCTGGGTGGGATGCGGAGACAGGTTACAGGAGACAGGTTACAGGGGACAGAGTACAGGGGACAGGGGACAGGGGACAGAGAAAGGCTACAGCACGCGGGCGTTTTTACCTCGCTACAACGCCGGGCAATCGACATGTCGGCCTATGCACGGTGGCTTGTGGCCAATTGACGTAACGCTGCCGAGTTAGAGCACGCGGCGGACGGCGCGGCGGACGGAGTCGGTGGCGACTCCGTAGGCGGCGTGGGTGACCCATTCGCTGATGCGTTCCTGGGTGGGCTGCTGTCCGGGAGGGGCAGCGAGGCCGAGTTTGGGGAGCAGGGCTTCGTGGGTGATGCGGTTGAGGGTGATGCCGAAAGCCGCGCCGTGCCAGGCGGCGAAGGAGGGCTCGATCTCGACCAGAGCGCCGTAGGCCGCGCCGGCGAGGGCGCCGAAGATCCAGTGAATGCCCTGCAGGGCGAGCTCACGCTGGTCAGGGGGAAGACGGCGGCCGGCGACATTTTCAGCGAGGACAACGGGCGGCGGGGTTTGGCCTTCCACGCGGGGCGGAAGGATTTTTTCGGCGATCATCTTGGCGCCGGCGCCGGCGAGGCCGCCGAGGAATCCGGCGAAGAGGCCTTTGGCGATGCTGCGCTTGCGGGGAGTGGTGGTCGTGCTCATAGGCAGTCGGGATGAGGATAGTCCAAAAAGCGAGCGAAAAGCGAGAGAGGGGCGAGGGAGAAGCGAGAGAGAAGCGAGCAAGGAACGATTAGCGAGGGGCGTTTAGCGAAAGACTTTTAGCGAAAGGCGGCGCGCCGCGCGCGATTCCCGGGTCTCAGAATCGAGACCTGGGGCACCAGGCGTGTGGCGGAAGTCGAGAGGGGGCGGTCACGAAGAGCGTGGGCCGCGCAGTGCGGAGATCAGGATGACGGTTGGTGCGCTGCTAGAATTTGAGGAACGATGAAATGTCCATACTGCGGGTTTGGGCAGGACCGGGTGATCGATTCGCGCGAGAGCAGGGAAGCCGACTCGATCCGCAGGCGGCGTGAGTGCGAGAAGTGTAACCGCCGGTTCACGACGTACGAGCGGATCGACGAAATCCCGTACATGGTGGCGAAAAAGGACGGGCGGCGGGAGAAGTTCGAGCGCAAGAAGGTGCTGGACGGGCTGCTGGCGGCGTGCCAGAAGCGGCCCATTTCCGCGGGCAAGATGGAACAACTGGTGGATGAGATTGAGACGTACGTGACCGAATCGACGGAGCGCGAGCGGACGACAGCGGAGATTGGCGAGCAGATCATGAACCGGCTGCGGCTGCTGGATACGGTGGCGTATATCCGGTTCGCCAGCGTGTATCGGGATTTCAAGGATGTGCGGGAGTTCAAGGATGAGCTGGAGCAGTTGCTGAGCCACCACAGCGAAAAACGAGTGAAAGGCGAGCGGAAGACGAGCTAGAGGCGAGCGAAGGGCGAGCGAGAAGCGTTTAGCGAGAGACTTTTAGCGTAGGACTTTTAGCGAAAGACGTTTAGCAACGGTGAGTCGACGTCGAGCGAATGGCGAGCGAACGACGAGCCGAAAGCGAGCGAAAAGCGGCACCCAAGACGGGAGAGATGTGGGGAAGACGCATACCATTACGCTGATTCCGGGGGATGGGATCGGGCCGGAAGTGACGGACGCGGTGGTGCGGATCCTGGAGGCGACGGGCGTCGGGTTCGCGTGGGAGCGGTTTGCCGCGGGCGCGGGCGCGTTCGAGAAGCATGGCGAATATCTTCCGAAGGAGTTGGTGGCGTCGATCGAGCGGAACCGGGTGGCGCTGAAGGGGCCGGTGACGACGCCGGTGGGCGGAGGGTTTCCGTCGATCAACGTGACGCTGCGGAAGAAGTTCGAACTGTATGCGAATTTCCGGCCCATTAAGAATTTGCCGGGGCTCGACACGCGCTATCCGGGCGTGGATCTGATCATTATTCGCGAGAACACAGAGGGCGAATACGTCGGGCTGGAGCACGAAGTGGTGCCGGGGGTGGTGGAGTCGCTGAAGGTGATCACGGACAAGGGATCGACGCGGATAGCCAAGTTCGCGTTTGAGTACGCGGCGAAGCATGGGCGGCGGAAGATTCACGCGATCCACAAAGCGAACATCATGAAGATGTCCGATGGGCTGTTTTTGCGGTGCGCCAGGGACGTGTCGAAGGGGTTTCCGGATATTGTGTACGGGGAGCACATTATCGATAACACGTGCATGCAGCTGGTGATGAATCCGTATCAATACGACACGCTGCTGCTGGAGAATTTGTACGGTGATATTGTGAGCGACCTGTGCGCGGCGTTTGTGGGCGGGCTGGGACTGGTGCCGGGAGCGAATCTGGGAGCGGAGGCGGCGATTTTTGAGGCTGTGCATGGATCGGCGCCGGATATTGCGGGAAAGGATGTGGCGAATCCGACGGCGCTGCTGTTGTCGGCAGTGCTGATGCTGTGGCATCTGGGCGAGTCTGGAGCGGCGGAGCGGGTGCAAGCGGCGGTGGAGAAGGTTTATACCGAGAAGAAGACGCTGACGCGGGATGTGGGCGGGCAAGCGGGGACGCGGGCGTTTGCGGATGCGGTGATTGCGGAAATGGCGTAGGACCGGACCACAGAGGACACGGAGGACGCAGAGAAACGCAGGGTCCCTCGTCGCTGCGTCCTCAGGATGACAAGTTTTGGCGGTTTCAGGAGAGGTGGCAATGAGAGCTGGATGGATCGTAATTGTTGCGGCTTGCGTGGCGGTGCTGGGGGTTGCGGGGTGTAAGAAGGAGAGCGCGACGAGTGCGGCGCCGGTGTACACAACGATTGACTGGTCGACGGCGGGCGCGATTCAGGGGACGGTGCACGACTCGAAGGCGCCGCCGATGCCGGTGCAGATCGACATGAATCAGGATCCGGCGTGCACGCTGGGGCCGACGGTGTACAGCGAGCAGATTGTGGTCAGCAATGGAGGCGGGTTTGAGAATGTCTTCATCTATATAAAGGATGGGCTGGGGAATAAGGTGTATGCGGCGCCGGCCACTCCGGTGGACATCGACCAGAAGGGCTGCCGGTACATTCCGCATGTGGTGGGGGTGATGGTGGGGCAGCCGGTGCGATTCACGAACAGCGATCCGACCATGCACAACATTCATATGGTGCCGACGGTCAAGGGGAATCCGACGGTGGATATTTCGCAGGCGCCGGCGGGTGGGGCGAACGGGCCCCAAGACGAGCGGACGTTTGCCAAGGCGGAGCTGATGATTCCGGTGCGGTGCAATAACCATCCATGGATGCAGGCGTTCATTAATGTGTCGGCGAACCCGTTCTATGCGGTGACGGACGTGTCGGGGCGATACATGATCAAGGGATTGCCGCCGGGAACGTATACGGTGGTGGCGGACCAGGAGCAGATGGGGCAGCAGAGGGCGACGGTGACGGTACCGGCACAGGGGACGGTGACGCAGGATTTCACGTATTGAGATGGGTGCAGTTATAGAGTTTTGGCTGAATACGCGGGATCGCGGTGCAAGTTCAGCCGGATTTTTTCCATCCCGTACTAAAGCCAAGCGCTTTGTTGAGCGCAAACGGCCCGCAGCTCAATACACCTAAGTCTTGGCACACGTCAGGCACCTTGCGGTTGGCCCGCTGCGCTGACGGCCTCGATACCTCGGTCGTCACAACCGTTCTGTCCTTTGGATCAGAGAACGCGTACGCAATCAAGAACGGATCGCGGCCAAGCTTCTCAATGTCATCGTCGCTAAGGTCAGGTGCGTAACCCTTAGAAACGACGCTTTGAACAAGAGCAGCATCAACGGCTTCATCGAGCAATAAAGCATCCTTGATTTCAGGAGTGCGAATCCAATCGAGCAGCGGATCATCGTCCTTTCTTCCGGCCTCTATCTCCTCCATGATCTCTTGCGGGATCTTGATCTGGGTTGAAGTGGCCTGAAAGAAAACCCAACTCCAGAATTCGGGCACCTGATCGAGCGGGTAATAGGTGCTGTTCGCGGTGATGAGCACATTTGCGTCGAGGAGGTAGATCACTTAATGGCCGCCTCGCATTCCCGCCACGTTAATCAAAGGGTCGACATTTCGAGGTTTGACGCCAAGTACTTGTCCGGCTTTCGTATGTGTGAGGAACCCCTCGGTAAGCGAATTCTTTATAAGATCCAAAAGGGCGTGCCCGAGACGATGCCGCCTCAGAACGTAGTAGCTCGGGCCCCCCTCACCGGTGTCTTTGTTTGCTGACTCTGCTTGTGCCGCGACCCATTCATCTTCGTAGTGCCTGGCCAGGTCTTGCCATCTGGCAAGAGTGATGACGCCCACGCGTAGGAGCTTGTAAGCGACCATGGCGCGGCTGATTTTTCGCACACTGGCGAATCGAGCAACCGTATCGATAGTTTCCTGAGGTGAAGCGCGGCGCAGAAATCGCAGTTCGTTCATCTCAGATTCGGGCAGCAGCACTTCTCCCGCGACGCTGTTGCAGTAGCTCTCCAGCTGCGAGTCGGCGCTCCCGCCACTCACGCCGGTGGTCCCGAGCCACAGGTGCGTTAGCTCATGAAGGGTTGTGAAGGCCCACGCCACCGGGGCGTCCTGGTCATTGACGACGATAAAGGGCGCAACGGGATCGGCAATCGCATAGCCTCTGAAAACGCCGCTGGGGATGTTCGTGTGATAGCTGCCCAGATTCCCGAGGAGCAATACGAATGCGCCTGACTCCTCAACCTTTTCGCGCAAATAGCCGAACGCCGCTTGCACGGTCGCCTGCTGCCTGAATTCGGGGAGCGAGAAGCCGAGTCTGCCCGCCATCCGCCTCGCCAGTTCTGCGGGTGGTACGTCCATTGTCACCGATGCGACGTAATCCACGCTCCTGGGCCCGGTTTGCTCGATCAGGTCTCTCACAATGCCCTGGCGTCCGCGAATATTGCGGATGAGGGCATCAAGTGTGGGGTCATATTCTGGGGGTTTCTCACCGGGAGCCCTGCGGAAATCTTGGCCTCTGTCTCCTTTGCGGGGCGGTTCGCTCAGATAGAAAACGAGCAAAGAGCGGTGATATGTCCGTGCCATGTTTCGCAGAACCGTCCGCGACGGCTCCGCCGTCCCGGCTTCCAGCGCTTGAAGGCGTTCCACCGCTGTGCTGTCGCGGGTGTCTCTGAACCCGAGCGCATGGGCAGCCTCATCGACGGATAAACCCGCTGTAGTGCGCGCCCAAGCCAAAATGTCGGGGTTGAGTGCCATCGCCATTGATCGTAGCTCATCGATAGTAAAGGCGACAGCATCCGCTCCCGCCTGAAACAGGGGCGGCCTTTGCAGAGGAAGTTGCGTCCCCCCATCGCATACGAGGGGAGTGACGTTTGGGATGTCATGCGGGACTTGAACGCTCAGGGAGCGCGGCGTGAGCATTTACACTATCGACACGGCCATCGAGCAGGGCGGAGTTTTCTCAGGCTGGCCTGTGGTGTATCTGGGCGAACGGCGAAGGCGACGGTGATGCGGCAGAAGATTGGGATTTTGGGGGCTACCGGGATGGTGGGGCAGCGGTTTATTCAGCTGCTGGAGAACCATCCCTGGTTTGAGGTGGGGTGGCTGGCGGCGAGCGACCGGTCGAGCGGGAAGCCGTACGGCGAGGCGGCGCGGTGGAAGCTGGATACGGCGCTGCCGGAGCGGGTGGCCACGATGCCGGTTTCTCCAGCGACACCGGAGGGCGCTCCGCGCGTGATTTTTGCCGCGCTGGACGCGGATATCGCGCGGGAGATGGAGCCCAAATTTGCGGCGGCGGGATGCGCGGTGATCACCAACTCGAGCGCGTTCCGGATGGAGCCCTCGGTGCCGCTGGTGATTCCGGAAGTGAATGCGGAGCATCTGGCGCTGGTGGAGAACCAGACGTGGCGGCGAGAGTCGGGCGGGTATATCGTGACGAATCCGAACTGCTCGGCGATTGGGCTGGTGATGGCGCTGAAGCCGCTGGTGGATCGGTTCGGGGTCGAGGCGATTTTTGTGAGCACGATGCAGGCGGTGAGCGGCGCGGGGTATCCGGGCGTGGCGTCGCTGGACATCCTGGGGAATGTGGTGCCGTTCATCAAAAATGAAGAAGAGAAGATGGAGGCGGAGACGCTGAAGCTGCTGGGGCGGCTGAACGGGCGGGTGGTGGAACCGCTGGCGGCGAAGATGACGGCGCACTGCAATCGCGTGGCGGTGGAGGATGGGCACACGGAGAGCGTGAGCGTGAAGCTGGGGAAGAAGGCGACGCGCGAGGAGATGATGGCGGCGTGGGCGGAGTTTTCTCCGCTGGCGGGAAGGGATCTGCCGACCGCTCCGGCGCAGCCGGTGGAGTTTGTGACGGCGGAGGATCGGCCACAGCCTCGGCTGGACAAGATGCGGGGCGCGGGGATGGCGGCGACGGTGGGACGGCTGCGGCCTTGCGGGCTGCTGGACTGGAAGTTCACGGTGCTGTCGCACAACACGATCCGCGGGGCGGCGGGCGCGGCTCTGCTGAACGCGGAGCTGCTGGTATCGCTGGGCAAGCTCGATCCGGTGGCAGTGCCGGCATGAATCGGCTGGTGGTGATGAAGTTCGGCGGGACCTCCGTCGAGGACGCGAGCGCGATTCTGCGGACGGCGCGGATTGTGGCGGGGCGGGTGAGCCAGGGACTGCAGCCGGTGGTGGTGGTGAGCGCCATGGCGAAGGTCACGGACCTGCTGATTTCCGCGGCGACGACGGCGGCGAAGGGGGATCGGGCCACAGCGCTGGCGATTACGGAGAGGCTGAGGATCCGGCATTGCGACACGGCGACGCAGTTGGCGATGGGCCCGGCGCTGCGCGAGGATCCGATGGCGGCGGTGCGGAAGGACGATGGACTCGCCGCGACGCACGCGTGGATGGAGGCGGAGTTCGACGGGCTCGAAGAAGTGCTGCGCGGGCTGGCGGTGGTGGGGGAACTGACGCCGCGCATCAGCGACATGATCGTGTCGTATGGGGAGCGCGTATCGAGCCGGATGATCACGGAGGCGTTTGCGCGGTGCGGGCTGAACGCGGTATATGTCGATGCGCGGAAGTGCATCGTAACGGACGCGCAGCACGGGAAGGCGATTCCCGCAGGATGCTGCGACGGAAGCGCGGCTGAAGCAGCATGTGGTGCCGCATCTGGCGGAGGGGCGCGTGCCGGTGATGGGCGGATTTATCGGCGCGACCGAGGCGGGCGTGACAACGACGCTGGGGCGCGGCGGGTCAGACTTTACGGCGGCGGTGGTGGGTGGCGGCATCGATGCGGGCGTGATTGAAATCTGGACGGACGTGGACGGCATTATGACGGCGGACCCGCGGGTTTGCCCGGATGCGCTGCGGGTGAAGACGATCAGCTTTGAGGAGGCGGCGGAGCTGGCGTATTTCGGCGCGAAGGTGCTGCATCCGGCGACGATTTTGCCGGCGGTGAGGAAGAATATTCCGGTGTTCGTGCTGAACTCGAAGAATCCGGAGAGCGGCGGGACGCGGATTACAGCGCTGGCCACGCATTGCAAGAGCCCGTTCAAGTCGATTGCGGTGAAGAAGCGGCTGACGATTATGGATATCGTGGCGAGCCGGATGCTGTTGTCGCACGGGTATCTGCGGGCGATTTTCGAGGTGTTCGACAAGCACAAGTGTCCGATTGATATGGTTTCGACGTCGGAGGTGAGCGTCTCGCTGAGCCTGGACTCGAACGAAAAGCTACCGGCGATTGCGGCGGACCTGAGCAAGCTGGCGGACGTGAAGTATGAGGGGCGGAAGGCGCTGGTGTGCATGGTGGGGGAAGATATACGGGGGCAGAACGGCATCGCGGCGCGGGTGTTTCAGGCGATTCGGCATGTGAATCTGCGGATGATTTCGCAGGGGGCGTCGGAAATCAACATGAGTTTCATGGTCGAGGAGGATGATGCGGAAGAGGCGGTGCGGTCGCTGCACGCGGAATTCTTCAGGGATCCGGATCCGGCGATTTTTGATGTGGAAGCGAAAAGGCAGCCTGTAGCCGGTAGCGATGGGCAGCCTGTAGTCCGTAGCCGGTAGCGACGGCCAGAGTGCAGCGGATTGAGGGCGGAGAAAATGCTTTTCCTGGTGTTGGGGCGGGGCAGGACGGGAAGCCTGGTGGCGCAGGTGGCGAAGGAGCGCGGCCACGGCGTGCGGGTGGTGGGCGAGGAGGAGAATCGGAACGCGTCGGCTCTGACGGCTCCGGTGCTGGCGGGATTCGACGCGGTGATCGACTTCACGACGCCGGAAGCGGCGGTGCAGAATATGCGGGCGTGCCTGGCGACAGGCGCGCGCATGGTTGTCGGGACGACGGGGTGGTATTCGCACCTGGAGGATATGAAGGCGCTGTGCGCGCGGAGAGGCGGGGCGCTGCTGTACAGCACGAATTTTTCGGTTGGGGTGCAGGCTCTCTTTAAGTTGGCGCGAGAACTCGCCGCCGCTGTACCGGGGTATCGATTCAGCATTGCGGAGACGCATCATGCGACGAAGAAGGATGCGCCTTCAGGGACGGCGTTGTCGCTGCAGCGGATTCTCACGGCGGCGCTGCCGGGTGCGGAGATTCCGATTGTGTCGAAACGGGAGGGCGACGCGCCGGGGATTCACACGATCGAAGCGAAGTCGGACAACGATTGCCTGACTCTGACGCATGAGGCGCACTCGCGGCGCGGGTTCGCGGAAGGCGCGGTGCGGGCGGCGGAGTGGATTGCGGGGAAGACGGGGTGCTGGGATTTCGAGGAGATTGTTTCTCAGCTATCAAGCGAGCCGGTAGCCGGTAGCCTGTAGCGGGTAGCGAAAAGCTTTTAGCGAGGGACTTTTAGCCAAAAATTGTAGCGAGAAGCGCTTAGCGGGCAGCGTTGTCGGGCGGGGTCGGACGGGGGCGCAGGGGCTTCGCCGGGTTGCCGGCGCAAAGCATCATGGAAGGAAGGTCTTTCAGGACGACGCTGCAGGCGCCGACGACGGCGCCGCGTCCGACGGTGACGCCGGGGCCGACGAAGACCCGAGCGGCGAGCCAGACTTCCGGCTCGATGGCGACGAAGCTGCCAATCATGTCGAAGGTGGGGCGAGTGTAGTCGTGATACGCGCTGGCGAGGTAACAGTGCTGGGAGACGCAGGCGTTGTCGCCGATGCGGATTTCGCCGAGCGTGTAGAGCGTGGCGTAATCGCCGATCCAGCTGTAGTCGCCGATGGTCAGCTTCCAGGGGTAGGTGATTTCGACGGTCGGACGGATGATGACGCTGCGGCCGATTTTGGCTCCGAAGAGACGGAGGAGGAAGCGACGCCATCCGTAGAAGACCTGTGGAGACCAGCGGAAGAGCGTGGCCTGGACGAGCCACCAAAGCTGCACGAACCAGGCGGGACGGCCGCGAAAATTGGGCGGCAGGACGAAGCTCTTCAGATCCTGGACGGGCGGAGGCATCGTGTGCAGTGTAGAGCATTGGCGACGGCGTCGGACATTGGAGCGCGGTGTAGACTCGACCTGTTATGAATCTGCAAGGCTGCGGGACGGCGCTGGTGACACCGTTTCGGGCGGACGGAAGCATCGACGAGCGGGCGCTGTACGATCTGGCGCGCTGGCAGGTGGAGAGCGGGATCGACTGGCTGGTGGCGTGCGGGACGACGGCCGAGACGCCGACGCTGGACGAGGCGGAGTGGCTGGAAGTGATCCGCATTGTGGCGGACGCGGCGGCTGGCCGCGTGCCGGTTTGGGCGGGCTGCTCGCACAATGCGACGAAGCAGGCGGTGGCGCGGGCGCGGGCGGCGGCGCAGGTGCCGGGCGTGACGGCGATCCTGACGGCGAATCCCTGGTACAACAAGCCGACCCAGGAAGGGCAGTTCCAGCACTTCAGGGCGGTGGCCGATGGGGTGAAGCTGCCGGTGGTGCTCTACAACATTCCTGGGCGGTCGGCGGTGAATTTGGAGCCGGCGACGGTGCTGCGGTTGATCGAGGCGGCGCCGAACATCGAGGCGGTGAAGGAGTCGAGCGGGAACCTGGTGCAGATCACGGAGCTGATCACCCAGGCACCGAAGGGGTTTCAGGTTTATTCGGGCGACGATGGAATGACGCTGGGGGTGCTCGGCGTGGGCGGCTCGGGGCTGGTTTCGGTGGTGTCGAACATTATTCCAGCAGAGATGGCGGAGATGGTGAAGGCGGCGCTGGGGAATGAGTGGACGACGGCGCGGCGGATCAACCGGAAGTATTTCCGGCTGATGCAGGGGATTTTCAAGGAAACGAGCCCTGGACCGGTGAAGGCGATTCTGGCGATGATGGGCAGGCTGGAGGAGCAGTATCGGCTGCCGATGGTTCCGGTATCGACGGGGACGCGGGCGTTTCTGGAGCGGATGGCCGGGGAACTGGGGCTGCTGGTGCATGGTCCGAGGGCTGAGGGCGATCCGCATCTGTATTGATGAGTCGCAGGGAATAGGGAGTGGGGAATAGGGAATAGAAAAACCGGGGTAGTGATGGATGGGGCGGTTCGGGACGAAAGTACTGGGCAGGGACCCCCCTCCCCCCTGGGGTGGGGCTGTGGCAAGTGGCTCGATTCGGAGGGGTTCCTGGAGGGCTCTTTTGGACTGTGGCAAGTTGCTGTAACTGCGAGCTTTGGCCAGGGGGTTTTGGCAGGCGGCCTGGGGATGACCTAAGTAAGGGGTGTGGGTTTGCGGCATCGGCTCTCTCCTCTCCGAAAACAGAAAAGCCCGCGCATTGGCGGGCTTTTCTGTTTCTATCCTATAAGTTCAGGATAGCAGATGGAGAGAATAAAACCGCCAAAATACTTTGAGGGTATAAAGATGTAAGTGGTGTGGAATGTTGGGTCATTACTTTGGATTTTGCACGGGGGGTTGACAGATCTGTGGATATCTCGGGGTTTTGGGGGAATGCGAATTGGGCGGGCAAGCTGCCCACGTCCAGAGCTAGACGAAATGGGCTTGAAGAGACGGCTAAGGGGGCCGGCCCAGGGAATTGATGACGCATCCAGCTGCCTCGCAGCAGCGAAGATAGTTTCATTAGAAATTCGGGTCCGGAGCTCAAAAACGTCCCTGAGTTTTCAGGGGGCAGGTCTGTCTCCTTTTCGGTGGGTCCGGGCCCGATATGATTGGGCCGGTTACGGTTTCGGGCTCTTTAGCCATAGTGTCCCGGTTTGGGAATTTGACCCGTGTTGTCCACAGTCAGTCAATTGCGACAGGGCGAAGAAAATGCAACGATGAGGGGTATGGACCAGGGCCGAGAAATTGCGGCGAAAGTATCACCGCTGGGGATCGGAATGACGCCGGACAGGTGCCCTCTTTGCAAGGATTACCACCCTGCGGATGAGGGCATTGTTTTCTTTAGGCGCGAGTTTGTGTGTTCCATGTGTGGTGAGAGCTGGTCGGACATTTGGTGTGCGGACTGCAATGATCGGTGCCCACGATGTAATGCCGAAATGGAGGGGCATTCCGATCTTACTGAGTTCTTTGTATATGAGGAACCGGTCCTCGACACTCGCGCCCAAACGGCAGGGTTTAGTTGAGGAGGAGATATTGTCCGCGGCCTTCGAAAGTCAGAACGCCGAGATCGCGTAATACTTGGAGTTGTTGTCTGATCTTTGCTCGCACGTGGCGATTTCCGGGATACGTCTCGGCGAACTGCGGCTCCCGCGCGTATAAATCGGATAGCGCGAACTTGTTTCTCCCGAGCATTCTAATAATCGAGAGGGTCAGTGTCGTCCAGCCCCGCTGATCTGCCGATAGGTTCGCCAAGGGCAGGAAACGCTCAAATCTCCTTCTCACCTCGGATTTCGGGAGGCAGACGCCCTCGCTGATGACGGCGATCTCTCCATCGGGCGGGATGCGATCTAGTCGGATGTTGCATCCGACCCATCCCGCCCGGCGGGCGTTCTGGCTAAGCGGAGACCTCCGTTCGATCACCCACGGCGTGAGGAAGCTGGAATGGATGGCGATGAGCGATTGTACTTGCCATGACTCGCTGCGCCCCAACAGGCAGAGCGTGGGAGCTGTGCTCGCGTTGACGCGGGCGATGAGCGAAGCGTAGGCACCATCGACGAGCGATCTGGGAGGGCGTTTTGTGAAGGTCTTGAGTTCATATCGGTGGCCGCAGGTCTTGCATAAGAAATCCGTGGCCCTCGTATTCGGTGTAGTGCGCGCGACGCAATTTGATTCGCAAGCGAGGCAATAGATGTTTTGGGAGAACCACGTCTCAGAAATTACCCGGGCGCGTTGCGACGGACTTTTGTACGCAGATGCAACACTCAAGTCGCACGCCAATTGCATATCGAGCGTCTCCGTAGTGGCGGCTGTGGTAGTTCAGTGCCCTGCTCGGTCTGTTTGGGTTCGTCGCCGGGAAGCCGAGCTTCAAGATCGCGCACGCGCGTGGTGGCGTTCTTCGATTTGGTACGTAGCTCTAATATCTTCCGGAAGAAGTTGAATTCCCAAGGGTAGACCTCGATTATCCGGAATTGTAGAGGTCCTGATAGGTCGAATAGAAGTATCAATGTCGATTCTCACAAAGAGGGCTGCTGCTGATTGGTCGCGCGAGTTGCTTCCACGAGATCGGTCAGCGGGCTGGATGGAGGGTGTTGCTTCGGCGGCGAGAGTGAGATAAATCGGTGTCGCGCGAGGATCGCTGAGGTTTGAGGCGCTGGTGTTTCCCGAGCGAGTGGGCTGCGGTCGCTTTGCGCCTCCGCCCACGGCCTGCGGCAGCAAGGAAGGCGCTGCGCGCCGTTATTTTTCGGCACGACTGAAGTCGTGCCCTGATACAAAAGCGCATTTTCTGGCTCGGGGAGGACCTTTACAGTGGAAAGAGTCGGTGTTCCTGCACCGCTTTGGGTCCTTTCGGTCGCGGGGCGACCGATTCCCCTCGCACCGAGAGCTTAGGCGGTGAAACATACTCAGCTCGGGGGATCCTTCGACTGCGCGCCGGGGAGCGGATTCACCGCTGGAAGATTTCGTGGTGGCGCTTCGCTCAGGATGACAATCATTTTCTTGCGCTCAGGGCGACGATCATTCAGCGCAGGGGCTAAAGCCCGGTTCCTTTTGGGATCGTTACGGCACGCATTTGACTCGGCGTCTTGACGACGCCTCGCTCAGGGCAGGCTCAGCGAAGTCGTGCCCTACACGGTTCGCGGCTGGTGTGGAGAAGGCGGATCTGGCGCGGCTCCTCACGTCTTTTCAACGGCGGGGCAGGTGTGGGCAGCCGGCGTCGTTCAGCGCAGGGGCTAAAGCCCGCTTCCTTTTGGTGCCGTAACGGCACGAGTGAACTCGTGCCCTGATACAAAACCGCTTTCGGTTCGTGTGATCGCGCGAATTGACAGTCTTGAATCGTCTGGGTCTGTTCGAGAAGACAAAGGAGAACTAAGATGGCAACCAGCAAAGAGAGAGAACACAGAAAGGACACTCAGCGATGAAAATGCCCGAAGTCGTGTCGCAGCAGGAGTGGGAGGCAGCGCGCCAGAAGCTGCTGGTGACGGAAAAGGCTGTGACCCGGTCGCGTGACGCGTTGGCTGCCGAACGCCGGCGGATGCCGTGGATGCTGGTGGAAAAGAAGTATGAGTTCGACGGGCCTAAGGGGAAGGTTGGGCTGCTGGATCTGTTCGAGGGGCGACGGCAGCTGATCGTCTATCGGGCTTTCTTTGAGCCTGGGGTGTTTGGCTGGCCGCGATCATGCTTGCCGCGGCTGCTCGCTGGGCGCCGATCAGGTCGGTCACGTGGCGCATTTGAACGCGCGCGACACGACGCTGGCGTGGGCTTCGCGCGCGCCGCAGACGGACATTGCGCGGGTGAAGGCGCGGATGGGCTGGGAGATGCCGTGGTACACGATGCTCGATGGTTTTGACGTGGACTTTGGCGTGGACCAGTGGCACGGGCACAATGCTTTCTTCCGTGACGGCGACAGGGTGTTTCGCACGTACTTCATCAACAGCCGGGGCGACGAGGCGATGGGGAGCGTGTGGAGCTACCTGGATATGACGGCGCTGGGGCGGCAGGAAAGCTGGGAGGATTCGCCGGAGGGTTATCCGCAGACGGCGCCGTACAAGTGGTGGAACTGGCACGATAATTATGAGGCCGAGGCCGCCGCGCCGGCTCCGCAGTGGGTGGATATCATCACCGACCCTGCGGGAGCGGCGATCCGGCGGCGCGAGGCAGAGGAGAAGGCGAGCTAGGCAGCTTGCGCGCGCACGCGGCGTAGAATACGTGCGGCCTCACTCGGCGCGATTCAGGGGTGAGAGAAGGACAAACGCGTGCCGCAACCGATCATCGATCTTCCGAGGCGGAAGAGGCGTCCGAGGCGCATCCTGTTCCTGCTGATTGCTGCGCTCATTCTGGCGGTGTTCGTCGCCAGCAATACGGTGTTGTCGTATTACGTCCAGATTCTCTGGTTCGGTTCGCTCGGCTACGCGCAGGTTTTCTGGAAAAGCTGGGGGCTGGAGTGGAGCGTTTGCGCGGTGTTCTTTGCGGCGACGTTCATCCTTCTTTACGGGTGGTTTCTGGTGCTGTGGCGGATGCACCAGACGGATCTGCCGCAGGACCGGAACTTTTTCTTTGGCGGGCAGGCGGTGAACCTGCCGCTGCGGCGGGTGCTGCGGTGGCTGGGTCTGGTGGCGGCGCTGGTGATTGGCGCGATCAGCGGCGCGACGATGATGGCGGAGTGGCCGACGTTTGCGCTGTACCGGTGGGCTCCGGCGGGTGGGGCGGTGGATCCGGTATTCGGGAAACCGCTGAGTTTTTATCTCTTCACGCTGCCGGCGTGGCAGCTGATCACGGGATGGCTGCTGGCGATGGCGGTGATCGCGTGCGTGGGGGCGGTGGGATTCCTGCTGGTTTCGGGGAGCAGCCGGGCGCTGGCGCGGGAGCGCGACAGCATTACCGGGCCGCTGCCATGGCATGGATCGTCGATTGCATTTGCGTTTTTTCTGGTGATGCTGGCGGCGCAGGAGTACATCAGCCGGTTCACGATGCTGCTGGACGAGCACACGATTTTCAGCGGCGTGAACTACACCGAGGCGCACGTTCTGATTACCGGGAAGCTGGTGGTGGCGGCAGCGCTGGTGATTGGGGCGGCGATCGCGGCTGTCAATTCATTGAAGTGGCCCAAGGCGCAACGGCTGGTGGTCGCGGTGGCGCCGGCGGTGGTGGTTTATCTGGCGGTGCAGGTGGTGGGCTGGTATGTGAGCAGCTTCATTGTGAAGCCGAATCAGCTGGAGCGGGAACGGCCGTTCATTGCGAGGAATATCGAATGGACGCGACAGGCGTGGGGGCTGGATCGCCTGGCGCAGCAGGAATTTCCGGCGGAGACGACGGCGGATGCGGCCGATCCGGCGGAGAACCAGGCGACGCTGAAGAATATTCGGCTGTGGGACTGGCGGGCTTTGCAGGATACGCTGCGGCAAATCCAGGAGATTCGAACGTACTACGATTTTCCGGATATTGATATCGACCGGTACACCATCAACGGGGAGAATCGCGAGGTGATGCTGGCGGCGCGGGAGCTGAACATCGAGAAACTGCCGGAGAGCAGCCGGAACTGGATCAACGAAAAGCTGATCTACACGCATGGGTACGGGATCACGATGAATCCGGTGAACGGGTTTACCACGGAGGGGCTGCCGACGCTGATGCTGAGCAATATGCCGGTGCAGAGCACGGTGCCGAGTCTGACGATCACGCAGCCGGAGATTTATTTTGGGCAGCTGACGAACACCGATGTGTATGTGAAGACGAAGCAGCAGGAATTCAACTATCCGCAGGGGCAGACGAATAATCTGACTTCTTATGAGGGGACGGGCGGGATCGTGTTGGGCGGGTTGCTGCGGCGGACACTGATTGCGGCTGATCGCGGCGATTTGTGGAAAGTGCCGTTCAGCGACGATATTACGGCGGAAAGCCGGCTGCTGATGCGGCGGAATATTCGCGACCGGGTGGCGGCGCTGGCGCCGTTCCTGACCTGGGATGCCGATCCTTATGTGGTGGCGAGCGACGATGGGAGGCTTTACTGGATGCTGGACGCATTCACCACGTCGGACAGCTATCCGTATTCAAGCCACTATGCGCTGGGCGACGATCAGATCAACTACATGAGGAACAGCGTCAAGGTGGTGATTGACGCTTATAACGGGACGACGAGGTTCTATGTATTTGATACGCAGGACCCGATCCTCGGCGGCTTGGCGGCGGATTTTTCCGTCGCTGTTCCGGGATGCGGCAGAGATGCCGGCGGATTTGCGGCGGCACGTGCGGTATCCGCAGCTGCTGTTTGAGGAGCAGGCGGCAGTGTACGGGCTATATCACATGAGCGACCCGGAGGTTTTCTACAACCGGGAGGACCTGTGGACGGTGGCGTCGGAACTGGGGATGAGCGAGACCGGGGAGCAGCAGGCGCAGGCGATGGAGCCGAATTATGTGTTGATGAAGCTGCCGGGAGAGGCGGCGGTGGAGTTTGTGGAGATCCTGCCGTTTACGCCGGCGAATCGGAACAATTTGATTGGGTGGATCGCAGGGCGGAGCGACGGGGCGAATTACGGGACGGCGATTGTTTACGACTTCCCGAAGACGAAGCTGGTGGACGGGCCGATGCAGATCGAGGCGCGGATCGACCAGAATGCACAGCTTTCAGGGCAATTGACGTTGTGGAACCAGCAGGGTTCGCATGTGCGGCGGGGCACGCTGCTGGTGATTCCATGCGGGAAGGCGCTGTTGTATGCGGAGCCGATCTATCTGCAGGCGGCGCAGAGCCCGATGCCGGAACTGCGGCTGGTAGTGCTGGCGCTGCAGGATCGGCTGGCTTACGCGCCCACGTTTGAAGGGGCGATGGCGGCGCTGTTCGGGGGCGAGGGTTCGACGGTTTCAGTAGCGGCTGGGACGCCGGAACCCGGTCCTACCGCGACGACGGCAACCGCAGGCGGCTCGGGTGATCGGAAGTCCCTGATTGCGGCGGCGGCTCGGGATTTGGAGGATTACCAGAGCCTGACCGCGCAGGGAAAGCTGGCAGAGGCAGGGCAAAAGCTCGAGGATCTGAAGCGAAAACTCGACCAGTTGCAGGCGGGACCGTAGGTCGGGCGCGCGATTTTGGGCGCGTGAACGCGGAATGAATCGATGGGCCCAAACAAAGGTGGCAGAAACCGGGAAAGATTTGCGACAATGGTTCGCCGCCAGCGCAGGTCTCGGACAAAAATCCGGTGCGTCGCAAGAATCGAGTCGCGGAGCGACCCATCTCGGGTTATTCTCTGACCTACTAAGCGCACAAAAGATCGGGAGTGGGATGCGTCCGCCCGGACAGTAAAGGGGCGATACGAGGCGACCCGACTCCCCGGAGACTGCGGTTAGGTTTCCGCCCCAAAGCTGCTCGCACGCACTCGCACGCGTATCGGTGTTGCTCTGTCCTGGTGATCCGGGAGGATATTCAGCCATGAAGCTTCCTCGTCGTCCGTGGATTCTGATTGCGGCTTCGGTGATCTGTCTGAGCGTCGGCATTCCGGCGCATGCATGGAGTTCGGGCGGCGAACATGGGGATGCGGACCTGGCGCACGGCGCGGCGGCAGGGACCACGCAGATGGTGAGCATTCCAGGGCCGCTGCGTTCGTTCATGCGGATGGCGGGCATCAGCCAGGAGGCGACACCGGAGGAAATGCTGCCGCTGCTGGCGCGCAATGTGTCGCTGCACGGGTATCAAGTGGGGGCAGAGACGGAGTATCTGGTTTTGCTACGGCGCTATGTACAGTTTGCCCAGGACCTGCGGCAACTGGCGGACGCGCAGAACACGATCCATGTGGACAACTGCGAAGAAGCAGCGAAGCTGGTGGAGGTACTCGGGTACCAGTTCGCTCCGGCATGCGGGGAAAAGAACGCGTACCTGGTGACGGCCAACGCGGAACGGGCGTTCCTGACCATCGATTCGGGGTTTCCGCTGACCAGGCTGGAAGATGCACTGGAGAAACACACAGCCTTCACGTATGCGTTTCCGGCGACGGAAGTGCCGGTGCTGTTCCGGTCGCAGGACTGGACGTCGGCGAGCATTTGGCGGCACAAGGGAGAAATAACTCTGGTCGATGCGATGCTGCACGACCAGGAACTGGACCGGCTGTACTGGGCTTTGTCAAAGAACGATGAGGAGACACGGCTAATTCTGCGCCAATCGCGCGGGCTGCGGTCGTTACTGCCGCTGGCTCCGGCGCTGGAGTTTTATGGAAGCCAGGTCTCAGTGCGGGCGGGACGAGTTGTGGTCCCCGGTGGCCCGGAAACGGAAAAAGGCTGGGAAGAACTGGTTGGGGCGAGCGTGAATTCTCCAGGAGAGTTCGTCGAGCATTTGTGCGCGAAGGATCGTGGATGGCTGGCGGCGTATTTCGACGCGCTCTCGCGGGTGAGCCACGAGCAGCAGGTTCACCTGACTTCCGGGACGCGGCTGAGGCAGTTGTATGACGTGTATCGGCGGGCGGGCAACGGTTCCAGCGCAACGCGGGGGGTGTTTCCGCGCAACGCAGATCTACTGGTACTGTTCAACCGGCTGCAGTGGCAGGCGGATGGAAGTCCGTATATACCGGGCAGCCTGGCAGTATGGAAGGAGATTCTGAGCCAGAATTACACACCGAAGCTGGTGCGGGACTGGGTGAGAGTCGCGCGCGGCTGGGACAGCCCGGAACAACTGCTGATGACGCTGGTGGCGTCTTCATGCTTTACGACGGACAACGGCCCGCTGCAGATTTACCTGACGCTGAGCGCGATCGATGGCGCGCGCGCGCCGGACGCGCGGTTATCCGAAGCAACGGTCAAGCTGATGGCCTCGAAATTTACGGAGTTCCACAGCTGGTACCTGGCGTTTTCGGAATTCCCGGCGCTGAACGATACATCGGCGACGCAATTCCTGAATGCCGCGGAGTCGGTGAGCGGGATTTCCAATCCGGCGCTGCGCTCGAATGCCATGGGCGCTTTGCAGGCGAACGTCGGGCTGTGGGAGATACTGGCGCGCCAGCAGCAGATTCCGGAAGCGAAGATGAATGCGTCCTGGCAGGGCGTGGTGCAGCCGTTTATCGGCGTTTCCGCTTCGGGTCCGCTGTTCGAGGCGACGCGCGCCTCGCTGCGGTCGACGCTGGGCGCGGCATCGGGCGAGGCTAATCTTGCGCAGGATCAGATCATCGAGCTGATGGCGGGACCTGCGCAGCAGAGCTTTGCGGGGAAGCGGACGCACGATGAGATCGCGCAACGGATGCGATCGGTGCTGGACGATCAGCGGCTGGTGTCATTGGATACGCTGTTCGGGTTGTATGACGGCCTGGATCAGATGGCTCACGGATCGGCGGTAAAGGATCAGCTGATTCCGCTGGCCGCGAGCCTGCGGGAATTTGAAATGCCGCGGGCCATTTTTTCACCGGGAGAAAAGGCAGCCTGGGCGCCTGCGATTTACAGCAGCCGGCATGCGGAGTTGCAGGTGCGGACCGATCTGACCCGCGTGATCCAGTCGTCGAGTTCGCCGGCGCAACTGGAAGCGGCGCGCGGGCAACTGACGCCATTTCTGCGCGACACGCTGGTAGGACTGAACTATGCGTATTACGAGCCACCGGGCGCGCAGGTGCTGCACAACAATCCGTTGTTTGTGCGGTCGCACGATTTTTCGGGGAACTCGATTCTGGGATACGGGCAGGTCTGGGATGCTCCGACGCTGGTCGGGATCGGCGTGACGGCAGGCGGGGGCGCGTATCTGATCGGGTCGCTGGCTAACCTGCCCTATGCGCTGGCGACGGCGGAAGAGGATTTCATCGCGCCGGAGAACGTGCAGGCTCTGATCTGGCAGGCTGCAGGTCCGGCGCTGCTGGTGGACGCGATCCAGCCGCGGTGGTGGGACGTGAGCGCTGCGGAGCTGCACGCGGCGGCGCTGTATCAGCGAATGGGCGAAGAACTGCTGATGGACGCGACGGGCAACGCAGAACTGCGGGGACGAGTGACGGCGGTTTTGTCGGACCTGATGATGCCGCGGCGGCTGGAACTGACGAACCAGGCGCTGCAGCGTCCTGAGGATGCGGCGGCGTTCATGCCGCAGATTACGCCGGCGGAGAAGTTCTATCTGGCAGCGGAATATCGCAGGCTGTATCCGGAGCAGGCAGCGACGTGGGGCGCAGCGAGCAAGGAGCTGGATGCGCTGGCGCGGGGGAATCCATCGGAAACCAGCGTGGCGCGGCTGTCGAAGGACTTCGGCGTGCCGCATCCGGTTCTGGAGCAAACCAACGCGTTGGCGATCATGAATGTGAAACCGCTGCCAGCGTTTTCCGGCGAAGACTACGGTCTGGTGGGCGAGAGCTGGGAATCGAGCAATCTTTACTGGGCGCGGCTTGCGGATGAAATGGGTTATCCGCCGGTTTCGCTGAATCTGCTGATCCCGGAACTGAGCCGGCATATGATCGCGAAGATCTTCGCGACGGATATCGAAGACTGGCCGGCGATTTTGCGGGCGATGGAGCAGACCGGCGATGAGTTTCGACGCGGTGGCATCCATTTGGCGGCTGCGAGTACGATTGCGCAACATTAGTTCGCGTTTGAGGCAGGGCAGGGGAACAGTATGGCAATGAGATTCTTTCTGTTCGTCGTGTTGTGTTCAGGCCTGGTTGTCGCCGTGGCCAGCGGTCCAGCGATGACGGCACAGGGTCCATCGAACCGCATTTTCGTCAACGTGGTGCTGGTGCAGCTGAACGTTGCGGTGACCGACCACAACGGGAACTACATCACGGGCCTGCGTCCGGAAAACTTTCTGGTGACGGAGGACAGGATTCCGGAGAAGGTCGCGTCGTTTGAAGAAGGCGGCGCGCCCGAAGGCGCGACGCGTGGCGCGATGGAGGCGAAGAACAGCGTGGCGGCGCCTGCGACGGCCGCGGACGGCGGAACATCAGCGGGAACGCCGGCGGCAACCGCGCCGGCAAGCGAACCGGCAACCCAGGCGAGCGAAGAGACTTCGAGTGTCTCCTCGACGCCGCCTTCGGTTTCGCGGCTGGCCGGAGCCAGCGTGTTTGTCCTGTTCGACACCAGCGACTATATGTACCGGGGATTTGTGTTCGCGCAGGATGCGATCGGCGGGTTCGTGCGGTCGATGGAAGAGGCGAACAAGATTGCGTTCTACTCGTACAGCCGGAATCTTTCGCGGGCGACGCCGCTGACCACGGATCGGACGGCGGTGATGCAGGGTGTGCGCAGCACAGTGGCCGGCGACGACGCTGCTCTTTATAACTGCCTGTTGCTGACGGTGCGCGATGCGGCGCAGCTACGGGGACGGAAAGCGATCGTGGTGTTTTCGAACGGCCCTGACAACGCGAGTTCGGTTCCACCGGAAGATGTGGAGGAGCTGGCGCAATCGACGGGCACGATTATTTACATCATCAGCACGCGGCTGGCGCATGACGAGCCGATTTCGAGCGCGGTGTTCGAGAGGATGAGCAAAGGCACAGGCGGCAAAGCGTATTTTGCGAAAGACTGGCGCGACGAGAGCACGGCGTTCGCATCGATCCGGGAAGATTTGGCGCATCTTTATACGATCAGCTACTACCCGAAACTGAATCCGAATCGGGGCTGGCGGACGATATCGGTGAGGCTGGTGGGGAAGGATCTGGAAAAGTATCGGGTGCGCACCCGCGATGGATATCGGTTGCAGGAGCAAGTGCCGACCACGGCTCCGGCGAGTGAAGGCGAGGCAGCGGCGGCGGATCCGCACTAGCTAGCCGGTAGCCTGTAGCCGGCAGCCGGTAGCGAAGCGGCGTTCAGCGTTCGGCGTTCAGAAGCGCCCAACCCGTTTCACGCGCAACAGAAACGTTCTCCTCGGACCCATAGAAAAGCTCTGCGGGCGGGAAGCCGGCAGAGCACCATTTCTCCACTTTCAGAACTGCAAAGGGGCAGGGGCCCGACTCAAGTCGGGCCCTGCTACGAACCTCATCGCGGCGATCCTGGGCGGTCGCTCGGTGCGGGCGCGGTTGGCGAGTCGGTGGGTACAGGGTTACTGGAGCGAGTCGAGCCGAAGGTGGCGAAGACGATCCGTCACCACCTGTTAACCGGATCATGGCAGGTGCCCACGCCCTTGTCGCTGTAACTCCCCGGACCGGTTGTCTGTGCAGGATCCTTCAGAGCCGACTCGTAATCCCATGCGTAGCCGTTCGGAAGCAGCGTGAGGCCCATCACGCCCCAGAATTCCCCGCTTGCCGCTTCGAGATTCTCTGCGTTGAAGTTCGGATTGCCGCTGGGATCCTCCAGGTTGGTTTCGCCTGAGCCGGAGGTCACAGTGGTATTGACGACCGTATCGAGTGTCTCGCCGCCGGTGCCCACGACGATTTCGCGTATGCCCCTCTTTGGATCGTAATTCCCGGAGGCGTCAAGGGGACGGTAGCGGCCGTAGAGGTGGTCATGTCCGTTGAGCACCAGGTCGGCACCGTACTGATAGAGCAGTTGCCAAAAGGCCACAGCGGTGGTGCCTTCTTCGCCGAGGCCGTTGGCAGGGCTGAAGGTGGGCTGGTGCCAGTAGGCGAGGGTGCAGGCGGAGTGATTGGCGGCCAGATCCTTCTTCAGCCAGTCCAGTTCGGCGGCGAACCAGGGGCCGGTGGGTGAACAACCGCCGGGCTGGGTCTCGCACTCGATATTCAGCGAGATGAGATGCCAGGAGCCCAGATCGTAGGAGTACCAGCCATTTCCGACTCCGACCGGGCCGCCTCCCATGTTGGTTCCCAGTCCGCCGGTTTGCGCGAAGTGCCCCGCCTGTCCATCCGAATACGGCACGGGTTGCGTGAAGGTACCGGCGGTGTCAGGATTGCCGGCAATGGTGGCCGTCATGATGCTGCCATCGGTGTTGTGCTGGACGCCGTTGAAGTAGGAGAAGTAGCCGTAGCCGGCAACGCCGATGGCGCCGTGCTCGGTATAAAACTCATGGTTGCCCGGCGAGGGGCGGGTGATCATTTTGAAAGCGCCATACGACAACTCATAGGAGCTCTCAAAGTCAGAATATTGGCCGACCTGGTACTGCTCATCTCCGAGCAGCGCAACGCGGTCAGGCTTCATGTTCTCAATCTGCTGGGCAGTGGCGGCCTGGCTTTCGACCAGATTCTGAGCCGTGTCCCCGCTGCAGTTTTCACCGGCCTTCTCCCCGCTCTCTTCCTCGCCTGGCTGGCAGGCGACGTCGCCCACCACCCCGAGCACGGGCGGATTTTGCAATTTGTTGTACGGCCAGGGATTGTCGTTCGGCACCCAATTGGAGGGTGACCAGCCTCGGCTGCTGGTCCACGGATTGGGATGCTGGTTCTGATTCTGTGCATTTGCCCCGGCTGCAAATGCCAACACCGAGGCGACCACGCCCATAAGCACAGCCGCACGAATCCTGCCTTGCGTCGTCTCCATACAGTCCTCACGTTTCGGATTGGGGTTGGGATGGCGATACTTGCCAAACTACCCCCTTGTATCTCGTCAAGATTTCGTTTGTGTTTCAAATCTGTGAAGATGCCGTGACAGAGAGGATGGGGGATGCCGCGCGTGCTCAGGCGTAACGAAACAGCGCCATGAAACCAAAGTCCATATGCTGCTGCATATGGCAGTGAAAGAGGGTGAGGCCGGGATGGTCGGCGACCAGATCCACGGTGGCGCGTCCGTAGGCGGGAAGGATCACGGTATCTTTCCTGATGCCGGCAGTCGGCATGCCGTTGAGCTCGACGAGTTCGAAGCTGTGCCGGTGGAGATGCAGGGGATGAGAGTCGTCACTGCGATTGTGAAACACCAGCCGGTAGCGGCGTCCCTTCTGAAACACGAATTCCCGGTCATGCGGATATTCCTGGCCGTTGACGAGCCAGTGATTGACGCCATTCGGTCCGCCAGGCACTTTTTCGAAGACCATATCGATGGTCTGGTCCGGCGCCGGATGCGGCGCGGCCGTGCCAAAGAGGGTGTAGTCCCAGCGCCACCTCGGAGGCGGAGCCCAGCGCGCGCTCTGCTGTTGATTGGCGTACTCCACCACGATGCCCATGCCGGATTGCCTCGCCACGTCGCGGATCTCCCCCAAAATCCAGACGCCCGGGTTATTCATCTCCACGATCGCATCCACGCGCTCGCCCGGGGCGATCACAATCACATCGACCGGCTGTGGCGTGGGCACCGGATTGCCGTCGAGCGCGATCACATGAAACTTGTGGCCAGACAAAGCCACGCGATGAATCTGCGCCGCGCTCGCGTTGAGCAGGTGCATCAGGACGCGCTGACCCGTCTGCACGCGGAGGGGTTCCCCGGCCCCGAGTATTTTGTCGTTGATCGAATAAAGAGGAGCGCTGACTTCGAGTCCGTTCGGACGCAGGTCCGGAGTGGCCGGTTTTTCCGGCATCGGGTCCCTGGGATTCGCCGCCATCTCGTCCTGATCCACCGGAGACAGAAAATACTGCCATTCACGCAGCGCCAGAAAGACTTCCTGGTCGTAGCGTCCGGGGTCATCTGCGGAATCGATCATGAGAAACCCGAACTGGCCGGTGTAGGCGCCGCGATGCAGATCCATCATGGCCGCGGTGTGCGAGTGGTACCATCGCGAACCCGCCGGGGTGGCCGCGAATTCATAGCGCCGCCTGCCGTGGGGCGGGACCGGGGGAGTGCCTTCTTCTTCCACCCCATCGACTTCCGGCGGAACGAACAGGCCATGCCAATGCACGTACTCGGGAACGTCGGTGTGGTTCACAACTTCGACGGTGACGTGCTGACCCTCGCGCATCCGCAGCAGGGGACCGGGGACCTGATTGCTGTAGCCGATGGTGCTGATGACAACCTGCGGGGCCAGCTCGACCAGCGTGGGCGCGATTTGCAGGGTGAAATCCGCGGCTCGGTTGGTGGCCTTCGCTCCGGTCGACGCCATCCGTCGCTGGGGCGACCCCTGAATCTGCCGGGGACCTGACGACTCTCCGGGCGCGGGGAGGCCTCCTGCCCCGGCCGCGACGATGGTGGCCCATCCAAGCCGTACAAAATCTCTTCGCTTCATGTAGTTCTCATCCCGGCTGCGAAATTCCACCATACAGACGAGTGCCTGAGGGAGCAATTTCGATCTGACGGACGAGCGCGGGTGGGCGCGGGGTCTTTCTTATTTTGACGAGAAGGGGCGGCTGCAGGAGCAGTTGTCGGACATTGTGGTGGTGTCAGCGCGGCTTAGCGAAAAGCGATTAGCGAAGGGCGGCGCGTCATTCGAACCAGTAATCCAGCCAGGCTTCGGAGGATTGGTTGAAGGTTCCTTCGAAGCCTCCCTGGCCGCGGAGGTGGGTGAGGGCTCCGGTACCGGAGCCGGGGACGACGAACCAGGTGGCTCGGATTTTTCCGTTCTCGACGGTTTCCGATCCTTGCAGGACGAAGGCGCCGCGGCGGCCGTTGAGGAGTCCGGTGAATCGTTGCAGGCTGACGAGGGTGGCGGAGTGGTCGTCGCGGAGAAGCTGGAGGGCGCGGACCGGGGATTGGCCGTCGAGGTCGCCGGTGAAGGTTTCGGTGAGATGGATTTCGATGAGGGCGGGATTGGATGGGTCCCAGGGAGTGGATTGGGAGCTTTCGACGGTGACTTTGGCTTTGGCCCTGGCGTGGGCGGGCATCTGTTTGAGTTTGGCGGGCTGAGCGATTTGCATGGCGGCGTTCTCCCCTGGTTGAGGTCTGGCGGGACCGCTGTTGCTTGGATGCGGGAATGCTGAGCCAGGAATGTTAGCGAAAAGCGTTTAGCGAAAGACGTTTAGCCAACCACGTTTGGCGAAGACGTTTAGCGAAGAACGTGACCGGTGGAGAGTCGTGCCTTTTCAGGGTGCGTTGCTGGGAAGGAGTCAGGGGGAAAGATTGGCGGTCTCCCACATCTGCCAACTGCGGGCAGATGTGGGGCAGCCAGCTCGAGATGACAACCAAAGAGAAACATAAGGTCCTTCGCGTCACTCAGAACGACAACCAAAAAACAAACGCGAGGTCCTTCGCTTCGCGAAGGATGACTTTTGGTTTAGGGGGCGGTGCCACCGCAGGCTCTGGGGAGTTGGGCGGAGGGGGTGAGGTGGATGACGGCGAGCTCGAAGCACTGGGAATCGCCCGCGTCCATGAGGACGACGGGGCGGCCGGCGATCTGGTCCCAGGGTTTGAGGAGGACCTGGAGGGTGGCGATAGGGGCGTTGTAGCTGGTGATGAGCTGCTGGGCGAGCTGGGGCAGGGTGGCGGCTTCGGAGGCGGGGACCTGGACGATCCAGAGAATGTTTTTGAAGTCGCCGGCGTTTTCCAGAGACCCGACGCAGAGGATGCCGGCAGCGCTGAAATTGCCAGTGGTGGCGGTGATAGCGCCGGTGAAGCGGGCGCACTGGCCGATGGCGCGGCCGACGGGGATGGGGGTGACGGAGGTGACCGATCCCTGGGGAACGGTTGCGCCGTTGACGACGACGAGGCGGTCGTAGATCATGGCGACCTTGTCCTCGAAGGTGGAGGCGTAGGGCATGGACATGCCGGTGTTGTTGGCGCCGTTCTGGCTGGCGTTGTAGGGTGCGTTGTGGGCGCCCATGACTCGGCCGAGGATGGCGACTTCGCCGTTCTGGGAACCGGTCATTTTGATGAGGCCTTCGCTGCCCGCGACGACTTGCCAGCCGGCGGGGAGCAGGACGGAGGCGGAGCCGTCAGTCGCGGTGTAGGTGGTGGGCTGGCTGGAGGCCAGGGCGAGAGCGGGCGTGGGTGGGCCCACGAGAGGGGCGGGTGGGCCTTGCGGGGGCGGAGTGGGGGGCGGAGTTTGGGCGGGGGGTTGGGGCGAGCCGGGTTGCGAGGGCTGCGGTGTGTTTTGGGGAGCGCTTTGGTTGGTGCCCTGGCTGGAGGGCTGCACGGTTTGGGGGGCCTGCGCCAGCGGCGGATGCCGAGGTGAGGGTACGGGCGAGGGCGGCGATGCGGGTGAGGGTCCAGGGTCGGCGCGGGGCTGGCAGGCGGGTGGGCATGGCACGTCCTCCAAAGGGGTCGCGGGATTGGCGGTGCCAGCGCGCGAGGGGACGTGAGGAGCGCCGGCGCGGCTTGCAGTCCGGGTGGGGAGAAGGGTACCACCGGGGGCGGGGTGGGCGCGAAGAAATGACGGGGAAAGGGAGGGCGTTTCGGGACATATTGGGGAGCGAGGGGTTGCGGAACGGGTTACGGCAGTGTGGGTTGACCGGAAAACGGGATGTTGCTGGGGGGAGGGGTGGCGTAGAATTTTGGCCGTCAGAAGTGACGACAACAGGAGACAGGTGCGACTATGCGGAGGCAATTGCGGGGTTGGGCGGGGCTGGGGTGTTCCGCTGTTACTGCTTTGGTACTGGGATGCGGGGGCGGAGGGAGCACGATTACCCCACCGGTGCAGAACGCGATCACGGGGGTGACGCTGACGCCAGCGTCGCCGATGGTGACGATTGGGACGACGGTGCAGTTTACGGCGACGGTGCAGGGGACGGGGACGTTTAATCCCGCGGTGACGTTTTTGGTGACGGGGCCGACGGGTTGGACGCTGAGCGCGGGATCGGTGGACAAGACGGGATTGTACGAGAGCCCGTTTCCGGCACCGCCGACGGCGACGGTGACGGCGTATGCGGCGGGGGATGCGACGAAGAGCGCGACGGCAACGGTGACGTTGCAGGCTCCGGCTGCGGCCGCGGGTCCGGCACTGACGGTGGACGCGGCAAATGAGACGCACGCGATCAGCCCGCTGATTTACGGGATGAATGCGTTCCTGCTGGATCCGGCGACGGCGGCCAACGCGAACATCACGGTGACACGATGGGGCGGCGATGCCACGTCCCGGTACAACTACCAGACCAACGTGACCAACTCGGCGAGCGATTATTACTTCGAGAATTTCACGGGAGAAGGGCAGGCGCTGTCGGCCGCGGGAAGCAGCGTGAACTTCACGCAGTTCGTGACGGCGAACAGCGCGCTCGGAATCAAAGCGCTGGGGACCGTGCCGGTGCTGGGCTGGGTTTCGAACGACACGCCGGGGGCATGCAGTTTTCCGGAGTCCACGTATCCGGGGCAGGTGAGCTACAACGGGAGCTGCGGAGACGGGGAATACGCGAACGGAATGGGCGGGTGCACGACGACGGGCGGGTGCGCGATATTGGGGACGGACTCGACACCGGCGATCACCAGCGTGGCGGCGGCTGCTCCGACGCCGCCGGCAGCAGGCGCGGCGACGCTCACGTGGGCGAAGGGGACGTGGAGCGGGGGCTGGGTGAGCTCGGTAGTGAGCGCGTACGGGCAGGGGAATCCAGCGTCGGGTCCGGGACAGGGGGTTTCGATCTGGGATCTGGATAATGAACCGGCGTGGTGGGATGCGGTGCACCGGGATGTGCATCCGGTTCCTTCGACGTATGACGAAGTGACGCAGGGCGGAATCGGAACGGCGCTGGCGATCAAGACGGTGGATCCGACGGCGCTGGTGAGCGGGCCGGTGATCGACTACTGGTGGAACTATTTTTATTCGAAGAAGGATATTGAGAGCGGATGGGGCACGGGAGGGCCGTGCTACGAGCCGTGGGGCAATCCGGTGGATCGGAAGGCGCACGGCGGGGTCCCGATGATCGAGTACTACCTGCAGCAATTCCAGGCGGCGCAGGCGACGTATGGGATGCGGCTGCTGGATTACCTGGATATCCACGGATACTTCGCGCCGGATTATCCGGCGGGGAGCGGAAATTCGGTGGGACTGGGGCCGGCGGGGGACAGCGTGGAGCAACAGGTACGGCTGAACTCGACGCGGGCGCTGTGGGATCCGACTTATACCGATCCTAACTATCCGCAGCCGAATTACACGACGGATGCGAATTACACGTCGAACTGCACGACGCCGCTGCAGGCGCCGCAGGCTGTTCCAATGCTGAAGGCGTGGGTGGCGAGCGGTTATCCGGGAACGAAGACGGCGATTGACGAATATAACTTTGGCGGGCTCGAGGCTCTGAACGGGGCGCTGACGCAGGCCGATGTTCTGGGGATTTTCGGCGCGTACGGGCTGGACCTTGCGACGCTGTGGCCGACGACGACGTGGGCGGATCAGGGTCCGGGGAACTTGGCATTTGCCGTTTATCGGAACTATGACGGGGCCAAGTCGACGTTTGGGGACATGGCATTGCAGTCGACGAGCGCGAACCAGGGAGAGCTGTCAGTCTACGGGGCGCTGCGGACGTCAGACCAGGCGGTGACGGTGGTAGTGATCAACAAGACGTATCGGGACGCTGACGAGTTCGCTGGCGCTGGAGGGAGTAACGGCGAGCGGGAACGCGACGGTCTATCAATATAGTGGGGCGAATCTGGCGGCGATTGTGGCCATGCCGGGGGTGGCGGTGACTCCGCCCGGGAGCGGGAGCACGACGAGCACGATATCCAACTATTCGTTTCCTGCTGGGAGTATCACGCTGTTTGTGGTGCCACAATGATTGCCGATTGCTGACAGCCGATCACGGATGTATGCCGGGCGGTCAGGCGGATGATTTTGCGCGGCGAAGGCCCCAGAGGACGAGAATGGTGCCGGCGATCAAGGCCAGAGCGACGCTGAACAATCCGACGGTGACGACCATTTCCTGCCACGGTTTTGCGGGGTGCGCCATACCGGTGACAGGAGAGAGCGCAGCGGTTCCCCAGAGGGCGGCGAGCGTGGTGCAGAGCCAGTTAACGTAGGCGCTGTAGAGCATGGCCCAGAAGGCGACGGCGAGGGCCGTGGGCGCGAGCCTGACTTTGGTCCAGGCGCAGCCGAGCGCGAGGAGAAAGATTCCGTTCATTACGCCTTCGAGGTGCGCTGCGAGCCCCATGCGCATGTTGACGAAGTGCGGCTCGAGGAAGCCGGTGAGCAGACCCAGCAGGAAGAGGAACATGCCATGCCACATGAGACGACGCGGAGTGTCTTCCATGGAGTTTTCCTTTTTTTGGGGGATGGACGGGAATTCTACCTCCGGAGTCGAGGGGGACGCCAGCATGTTCATCGGATAATTCAGAAGGCGGGAGCCGGGCCGGACGCAGCGTGGGGAGGGCGCGCCGTTTGACGGCGGGGTGGGATTCCTGATTTGCTGGCGGAGTGCATCCACTGCCACTAATTCTCGGGATTGCGTTAATTTTTTCCGGACTGCTGGACGCGTTTGAGACGGTGATTCTGCCGCGGCGCGCGAACGGGCGGTTCCGGTTTACGCGTTTGTTCTACATCGTGACGTGGCGGCCGTGGCGGTGGGTGGCGCGGCGGGTGCACCACCCGCGGAAGCGCGAGACGATGCTGAGCTTCTACGGTCCGCTGTCGCTGGTGTTTTTGATCGCGGGATGGGCGGCGACGCTGATGCTGGGATTTGGGCTGGTTTATTTTGGGTTTCCTGCGCCGTTTGCCGATCCGCATGGGCTGCGGCACCCGTTCGTCACGGATCTGTACGCGAGCGGAACGACGATTTTCACGCTGGGGCTGGGGGACGTGGTGCCGCGCATTGTGGCGGTGCGATGCCTGGTGGTGCTGGAGTCGGGGATCGGGCTGGGATTTGTGGCGCTGGTGATCGGATATTTTCCGGTTCTGTACGGGGCGTTTTCGCGGCGCGAGGTGAATATTGCGCTGCTGGATGCGCGGGCGGGATCGCCGCCGACGGCGTACGAGCTGATCAAGCGGCATTCGTTCGAGGGAGGCGGCGCGGCGCTGGTGGTGCTGCTGGAGGAGTGGGAGCGGTGGTCGGCGGAGCTGCTGGAGAGCCACATTTCGTATCCGCTGCTGTGCCTTATTTCGGTCGCAGCACACGAATCAGAGCTGGCTGAGCGCGCTGACGGCGATGCTGGATACGTGCTCGGTGCTGATTGCGAGCGTGCAGGAGCACAGCGCGCGGCAGGCGCAGCTGACGTTTGCGGTGGCGCGGCACGCGCTGGTGGATCTGTCGCAGATCCTGTCGCAGAAGCCGGTGGCGGCGGGGGAAGATCGGCTGCCGGTGGACAAGTATGCGCTGATTTACGACAAGCTGTGTGCGGCGGGAGTGAAAGTGTGCCGGGACGCGCAGAGCGGCGCGCGGCTGAAGGAGCTGCGGCAGCTGTACGAAGGGTATGCCGAGGCGCTGAGCCGGTATCTGGTGATGCCGCTGCCGCCATTTTTTATTGAGCATCCGACGAAGGACAACTGGCTGAAGGTAGCGAAGGTCCGAGAGGCGGCGGAGGCGGGGAATCCGATTGCGAGCGCGGTGGTGCTGCATGACGAGGAGCATTTGTTTTAGAGCAGCTGGGAGCCGGGAGCTGGGAGCGAAAAGCGATTAGCGAGGGACCTTTAGCAAAAAACGTTTAGCGGAAAGCGAGAAGACGCGAGGGAGAGGCCAGTGAGCGACGAGTGCAAGGCGAGTGAAAGGCGAGTGAGCCGGGAGTGAAAGGGCGAGCGAGAGACCAGCGAAAGGCGAGTGAGCTGGGAGTGAAAGGGCGAGTGGGAGACGAGTGAACAGCGAGTGAGAGCGGGCGGTTAGCGAGCGAAATCAGAGGGTGTGGGTTGAATACTGACCGATGTGCACATAACCAAAGTAACGTGGGGTGCGAGGGCGGAATTGCGTGGTCTGGGAATGGCGCCGGACGGCTGCAGTTGCAGGCAGGCGAGGTGGGTGAGGAGAGCGAAACCCGCGCAATTACGGCATGTAACTGATTGCACTCGGGAGTTCATGCGAAGCGCTGGGATGGTGCAGGGGCCGCAAGGGCGAGGGGCGCGTATTACTTCAGTCGCCAACAATGATAACTGACTGGTACTGGGATGAGGCGTTGCAGGGCAGATGATCGTTGACTCGCCTCAGGGCGGGTGGTAAACCACTGACGCGTACCAGTGCTGCGGCTGAGTGCCAGCTAAAACTCTTTAGTAGTGCGGTTCGGTGCTCATTTGTTCTGTTCAAACAGCTGGCAGCCGTAAGTCGCGGGACGCGGGAGGTGTTCAGTGACACTGTGGAAACGACTGCTGTGTCTAAGCACCGTGGCCTTGTGCATGACCTTTATGGCAAGTGCGCAGGAGAACGCGGAGCTAACAGGAACCGTGAAGGATCCAAGCGGAGCGGTGGTTCCTAATGCGAAGATCACGCTGACCGACGCCAGCACGGCGGAAGTGAGAGCCGGCACCACCAACGGCGCGGGGATGTACGATTTTCCAGCGTTGCACAACGGAACGTACAACCTGAAAGTAACGGCAACGGGGTTCGAGGCGTACGCGAAGACCGGGATCGTGATGGACGTGGCGGCGACGGTGCGGGAAGACGTGATTCTGGCCCTGGGCGCGAGCACCACGACGGTGACGGTGCAGGCCAATGCGCTGCACCTGCAAACGGAAACCAACGATGTGAGCAACCTGATCACGTCTCAGCAGATCACGGAGCTGGCCACCAACGGCCGCAGCATTACTTCGCTGACCACTCTGGGGACCGGCGTCTCATCGAATTTGCCGGCTTTCAACGGGGTCGCGGCGCAGGGCAGCAGCAGTTCGGTGAGCTTCAACGGGATGCGACCCGGGCACAACGATTTTCTGATCGACGGCGGGGAAGTGTATGACCGCGGCAGCGGCGGGAGACTGGGAGTGATGCCATCCCCGGATGCGCTGGCGGAATTCCAGACGCTGGACAGCAACTACCAGCCGGATTATGGAATCGCGTCGGGAGGCACGGTGACGGTGGTGCTGAAGTCGGGCAGCAAATCGTTTCATGGCGGGCTGTGGGAATTCAACCGCAACGACGATTTCGACGCGGCCAATTATTTCTCGAAGCTGTCGCAGTACGGCCACACCGGAGCTGCGCCTGAATATTTTCGGGGGCGACATCGGCGGGCCCGGTATTTATTCCCGGGATCTATCCGAAGGAGAAGAGCAGGACCTTCTTCTTCTGGACCGAGGAATGGCGCAAGCTGATTCAGGGATCGAATCCCAGCTCAGCCAACGCGGTGCCGGCGTATGACATTCCGACCGCCGGTGCGGCGCTGAACTATAAGGTGCCTCCCAGCTTCAAGGAAGCGCCGAACACCGGAGTGTGCGCAACGGGGCAAACAGCGCCGTGCGTGCCGAACACCTCCGATCCAGCCAAACTGGCGCTGTACACGACCGACGGGCTGACCATCGGCAATTCGTTTCCTGGGGGCACGATTCCGGCCAATCTGATCGATCCCAACGCGGTGCTGTTCATGAAGACGGGAGCGATTCCGGCGTCCAACACGACGGCAGCCAACGGGGCGCCGCAGTATGTGGCATCCTCGCGGCAGCCAACGTATGTGCGCGAGGACGTGGTGCGCATCGATCACGACATCACCGACAGACTGCACCTGATGGGTCACTGGATCCACGATGCGATGTCACAGACGTACTACCCGGATATGTGGAGCAACGACACCTATCCGACCACCGGCAACGTGTTCGGGAATCCCAGCTGGGGCACGGTGATTAAGCTGACCCAGACGATCTCGCCGACTCTGCTCAACGAAACCTCGATCAACGTGAACGGCAACACCATTTCGATTACGCCGGCAGGAATCTACGCGCAGCCGTCGGGATGGACACAGACGGGTTATTTCCCAGCTGGAAACAATACGGACAAGCGCATGCCGTCGGTGGATCTGGGCACGCCGTACGGCACCAACTGGACGATCAACTACTGGCCGTGGAAGAACTCCTTCCTCGACTGGCAGCCGCGGGACGACATTTCCTGGACCAAGGGGCGGCATGCTCTGAAGTTCGGGTTCGCGTATATGCGCAACGACAAGAACCAGCAACAGCAGGCGGATACGCAGGGGGATTATTCCTTCGGCACGGATTTTTCCGGGGATGCGTATGTGAACTTCCTGCTGGGCGATGCGGACAGCTTCCAGCAGCTGGAGAGCATCGAGACGTTCCACTGGATCAACAACACCTACTCCTTCTACGGAATGGACAACTGGCATGCGACGAATCGGTTAACCGTGAATCTGGGGCTGCGCTACGACGGGCTGCCGCATGTCTACAACAAAGAAGACATGACGGCTAACTTTGTGCCTTCGGCCTTCAGCACCAGCAACGAGCAGGTGCCGAATGCCGTCACCGGGCAGATGAATCCGAGTGGGCCGGGGTTCTCGAATCCCACTAATGCTCCGGCGCCGTTCTATCTGGATGGGGTGGAGCTAGCCGGGAAAAACGGATTCCCGCGCGGTCTGGTCAACAACGATTACTTCACGTATGAACCTCGACTGGGCTTCGCGTACGATCTGTTTGGGAACGGCAAAACGGTACTGCGCGCGGGCGCCGGAATCTTCTACGAGCGCGTGCAGGGCAACGATATCTACGGCACCGACACCAATCCTCCCTTCGCTTACCAGCCTCTGGCGGACCAGGTGTACTTCAGCGACCCCTCGGTGAGCGCCATCAATGGTCAGAAGGCTTCGCTGCCCGTCTTCCCGGCGAGCATGGGGACCCTTGCCGACTACTATCCGAACCCGGGCACGCTGCAATACAGTGTGGGCGTTCAGCACCAGCTGGCGCCAGCTGTGGTGCTCGCGGTCCAGTATGTGGGGTCCGGTGGCTGGAACCAGGACGTCAAGCGCCAGATCGATACCCTGCCGCTGAGCGATATCACCGATCGCGAAGCCGTCAACAAGGGGGCCAACGCCAACCTGTACAGAATCTACCCTGGATTTTCCAGCATCACGGAAGACGACAACTCTACTAACTTCAGCTACAACTCTCTGCAAGCGGCCGTAGGCATCGAAAACAAGCACGGTCTCACGTTGCACCTGGGCTATACCTGGGCGCATGAGATCGACGTTCAGAGTGACGATCTGAGCGGCAACCTCTCCGATCCTTTCAACGCGAGGTACGATCGCGGATCGGGAACCTATGACCGGCGCAATAACTTCACCGCTAACTACATCTACCACCTGCCGTTCTTCCTGAACACCGGCAGTATGGTAGAACGCAGCGTGCTGGGAGGCTGGGTGATCTCCGGTATTACCTCGGCGGAAAGCGGGTTCCCGCAGACCGTCAGCTATGGTCCGGATACCCTGGGCCTCGGGGGTGGAACCTCCAACCGTCCCAACGTGGCAGGCAAGGTGGGCGAGCCCAGGACACGTCAGTCATGGTTCGACACCAGCGCGTTCTCCGCTCCTCTGGCTCCCTGGGCCGGGGGTGGGAACAACGGCTGGGGTAATGCCGGCAAAGATGCCGTCTACATCCCCGGACTGCAGAACACCAACCTGAGCCTGTTCAAGTCGTTCGCCCTGGCACCCAATGAAGGGGCGCGGCTTGAGATCCGGTTTGAATCGTTCAACACCTTCAACCACACGGAGTGGAACGGAGTCGATACAGGATTTACCGACGGCAACTTTGGCGAGGTCACCAGTACTTACGATCCGCGTGAGCTGCAGTTCGGTGCGAAGATCCTCTTCTAGATTCACTGCAGCAAAACTGAGCGCAGTGGGGCAATGCTCCACTGCGCTTTTTCTTTGCGGCGAGCGTGGAGACCGCCCGTTGGGCTGGAATGGTCTAATGATTTTTGAGGGTCGAGATTTGAAGATGTTGCCGGGTTGGCGATGGACGCTGCTGCTGCTGTTGGGGGGGCTGTGTGCGTGGAGTGGAGTCGCGGCGGCGCAAGCGGGCGGCGCGCGCGGATCGACGGGGACGCAGCAGGCGCTGGCTTTGGAGCAGCAGGGAGCGTGGAAAGATGCTGAGGCGGCGTGGCGGCAGGTGATCGAGCAGAACCCCCGGGATGCGACGGCTACGGCGCATCTGGGGCTGGTGCTGGCGCGGGAGACGGATTACGCAGGGGCGGCGGAGGAGTATCGGCGGGCGCTGAAGCTGGACCCACGGGTGCCGGGAGTACAGCTGGATCTGGGGCTGGCGCTTTTCAAGCAGGGAAAACTGGAGGAGGCGATAGGGCCGCTGAAGACGGCGGCGGCGGAGACTCCGGGGAACGCGCAGGCGCGGATTTTGCTGGGCATGAGCTACTACGGGACGGGGCAGTATGCGGCGGCGATTCCGCAGTTGCGGTTGGCGCTGGAGAAGGCGCCTGAGAATGTGGAGATGCGCGGGGTGCTGGCGCAGAGCTGTTTGAATGCAAAGCAATACAACTGCGTGCTGGAGGAGTACAAGCAGATTCTGGCGGCGAATCCGGAGTCGGCGCCGGCGCACATGCTGGCGGGCGAGGCGCTGGATGCGATGAAGCGGACGCAGGAGGCGATTGTCGAGTTTCAGGCTGCGGAGAAAGCGGCGCCGACGGAGCCCAATGTGCATTTCGGGCTGGGGTATTTGATGTGGAAGCAGCATCGCTACCAGGAGGCGGAAGGGGAGTTCAAGCTGGAGATCGAGAACGAGCCGACGCACGCGCAGGCGCTGGCGTATCTGGGCGATACGGAGATGAAGCTGGAGCACGCGGCGGAGGCGGAGACGGATCTGCGGCGGGCGCTGCATCAGCCGGGGGCGATTGAACTGGCGTGGCTGGACCTGGGGATCGTGCTGGCGGACGCGGGGAAAAACGACGAGGCGGTGCAGGACTTTGAGCAGGCCATCCGAATGGATCCGAATGGGGTGGACGCGCACTGGCGGCTGGCGCGACTGTACCGGTCGATGGGAAAAACGGAGGAGGCGAACGTGGAGTTTGTGAAGGCGCGGGCGCTGCGGGAGAAGGAAGATCAGAGTCTGGTGAAGCAGATGAGGCCGGGGACGAAGTAGCGGAAGCGAGCGGAAGGCGAGCGAAGGGCAGCGAGAGGCGAGCGAAATTCGGTTAGCAAGAAGCTCTTAGCGAGAGATTTTTAGCGAAGGACTTTTAGCAAAGGAAACGATCAGCGAAAAGCCAGCGAAAAGCGAGCGTGAAGCAACCGGGGCGCGGTCGCGAGACGGGGGGACGAGACAAGGAAGCATGCGGATTCACCTCCAGTTGGCCACGGCCGAAGATGTTGCGGAACTGGTTGCGCTGCGGATCGCAGTGAACGAACATCTTGCGAAGGAGTATGGCGCGGGATATTGGCTGTCGAGGCCGACGGAGAAGGGCGCGCTGTTCGGCATGCGCAATGCGAAGGTCTATGTTGCGAGGCACAGGAAGAAGCTGGTGGCGACGCTGACGCTTGCAACGAAAAAGCCGTGGGCGATTGACGCAAAATATTTCAGCAAGAGCGAGAGGCCGCTCTACCTGACCAACATGGCGGTGGAGCCTGGCCGGCAGCGCAGAGGGTTGGGCAGGAGCTGCATCGCCGAGGCGCGGCGGATCGCGGGGCAATGGCCGGGGGACGCGATTCGGCTGGACGCGTACGACACGAAGGCGGGAGCCGGAGAGTTTTACCGGAAGAGCGGATTCCAGGAGGTGGGCCGCGCGACCTACCGGGGTGCTCCGCTGATTTATTTCGAAATGCTGATGTGAAGTGGGGCGGGCGAGCTGAGAGGCGGCCGCTTAAGAAGCGGTTAGCGAAGATCCCGTTAGCGAAATGCGAGTGAGAGACGAGCAAGAAACGAGCGAAAGGCGCGCGAGAGCTGGTTAGCGCATCGCGATGAAGGTAACCTGGGGGAGACGGAACCAGATCGCATCGCTGTCGAGCTGGATGGAGAGAAGGTCGCGGAGATCGGGTGGGGCGGCGGTGAAGAGGCGGCGCAATTCCGCGGTGCGGTCGGGCGGGGTTTTGGAGCGGCGGACCCAGTCGTCGAGGTCCATGCCGCGCTTGCTCTCGCTGTAGTGATCGGTCACTTCGCGCTGGATCGTCAGGCCGGCGTTGCGCAGGAAGGCACGCCACGCGCTGAGGCGATAGCTGCGGACGTGGGATGGGTCGCGGAGTTTTTCGATGTTCTGAAGCTGAGCGTCGAGAGATTCGTCTTCGGGGCCGTAGTTGTCGACGACGACGACACGGCCGCCTGATTTCGCGACGCGGGCCATCTCGCGCACGGCGGCGGCGTTGTCGGCGAAATGATGCGAGGCGAGGCGGACGGTAACGATGTCGAATGCGGCGTCGGGGAAGGGAAGTTTCTCGGCTGGGCCCTGCTGGGTGCTGATGTTGGCGAGTCCACGCTGGGCGGCGTTTTTCGCGGTTTCGGCGAGCATGGGTTCGGTGAGGTCGTAGGCAACGACGCGCTCGACGTGGGGCGCGAAGGCGAGCGCGGTATGGCCCGCGCCGGTGGCGATGTCGAGGACGGCGTCGGTTTTCTTTGGGGATGCGAGGGCGACGAGGGTGTTGAGGGCGGTCGTGTCGCCATGGCCGGCGCTGACGGAGTAGGCGGCGGCAGTTGCGCCGAACTGGGCCTGGACTTTTTCGTGGACCGAGGCGTCGGGGGCGTTGGCCGTCATACGACGATGCTAGAAGGAGCGGGAAGCGAAGTCGAATGTAATCACTAGCCCACTCAGGTGAGACTCGGGCGGGCACGGGCTCCGCTTGACGGTGCCGGAAGTGGGGAAGCCGAGGACGATGGTAACGGTACCTTGGGCTGAGTGACAGGGTGAAATGGGTTGACAAACGGGCAGCGAGGGTATCCGCTTCTTGCTATGGGGTGAACCTGGCGGGGCCGAAGTTTTTGGAGTGGCTGTATGCGGGAGCTGTATTTCCGGGCAGGAGCTGTATTTCCCGGCCGGAACAGTCAGCCCTTGCGCACCTCGAGGACGATTTTTCCGCGGTTGTGGCCCTGTGGGGGTGAACCTGGCGAGGCCGGGGTTTTTGGGGCGGTTCTATTTCTGAGTGGGAATATCTAGCCCTTGCGCACTTCGAGGACGATTTTTCCGCGGTTGTGGCCCTTGAGTGCTTGTTCGAAAGCGGCGCGGGCCTGGGGAAGCGGAAAGACATTGGCGACTTCGATTTTGAGGGCGCGAGCGTCGACGAGTTTTGCCATTTGGTCGAGCTGATCGCGGCTGGGTTCGACGATGAAGAAGAGGCCGCGCGCGCCGTGTTTTGCAGGCTCGTCCGGCGGAATGAATTTGGCGATGGAAACGAGTATGCCGTTGGGGCGGAGAACCTGCCAGGAACGCGCGACGGTGTCGCCACCGACGGTGTCGAGGACGAGATCGACATTGTGGACTACGTCTTCGAAACGCGTTTTGTTGTAGTCGATGATTTCGTCGGCGCCGAGGCTGCGGAGGAAATCGATGTTGCCGGCGGAACTGGTGGTGATGACATGCGCGCCCGTCCGATGGGCAAGTTGTACGGCGAAGACACCGACGCCGCCGGCTCCTCCATGGATGAGCACACGCTGGCCGGGTTGGAGATCGCCATGGGTGAAGAGGGCCTGCCAGGCGGTGAGTCCTGAGAGCGTGAGTGCCGCACTGTGGATGTGGTCGGCGGTGCGCGGCTTTAGAGCGAGATTGGCAGCGGGGACAGCTACGTATTCGGCTGCGGCGCCGTCGTGCGGGAAATCGACGAGGGCGTAGACGGCGTCACCGACGGCGAGGCCGGTTGCGCCGGGAGGCAGCGACTCGACGAGTCCGGAAACTTCGTGGCCGGGAATGGTGGGGAGTCGGGGCGAACCGTCGGGGTACTGGTAGGTCTGGTCCCAGGTGAGTTCGGTGGGGGTGATGGCGGTAGCGTAGACGCGGACGAGGGCGTCGCCGGGGGCGAAGAAGGGCTGCGGAGCGTCTTCATAGACGAGCTGTTCGGGCCCTCCGCGGGCATGCAGGCGAATCGCTTTCATGGGGGCCAATCTCCCTTCTGAGGCTTCTCTTTATGCAGATGCAGGGCAGGAGGCGGGGATGCAGGGTGGGGCGCGGTGTTGGGATTTTGTGACGAGGCTCACAGCCAAGGCTTTCGGGGGATCGCTACAGTTCGAGTAGTCTCCGGGCGCTGCCTATATATAAGGATGCGAAGTTCTCCGAGCGCCCGGCCGAGGGGTTCCCCATTAGAACGGCAATCCAGTGCGTGGTTGTGTCGTGCGTGGCGGTTGGTTTGTTCGAGGCGTATGGACAGCAGAGTGCGGCGCGCGCGAATCCGGCGACTGCGGATTTCAGGCAGTTTTTGACGGAGCATCGGGCTGATCTGGGAGCCGCGGACGCAGCGCTGACCACGATCACGGTCGATTACCCCCGGGAGGGCTCGGTATTTCCCCTGGATTTTGCTGCACCGTTGTTTCAGTGGCGCGATGCGAGTTCCGAGGCGACGGTGTGGCGCGTTGAAGTGAGCGAGCCGGGACGGAAGCCGCGGATGAAGGTGTGGTCTGCGGGCGAGAAGATGCAGATCGGGCCGGTGGACGCGTCGCTGGTGGGATTTGTGCAGCCGACGCTGACCGCGGAGCAGGCAGCGTCGCACACGTGGCGGCCGGATGCGAAGACGTGGGAGGAGATGAAGAAGCATTCGCAGCGCGCGCCGGTGACGGTTCGGCTCACGGGTTACAGAAATCAATCGGACAAGCAGGCGGTGTCGACGGGCGTGGTGACGGTGGCGACGTCGCCCGATCCGGTGGGAGCGCCGATTATGTATCGGGATGTGCCACTGATTCCGCCGCCGCCGGAGAGCGAGGAGCGGGGAGTGATCAAGCCGCTGCCGGATTCAGTGCTGCCGATGATCAAGTGGCAGCTGCGGTACGTTTCGGATTCCGACAGCAAGACGGTGATGACGGGGCTGCCGACGTGCGCGAACTGCCACTCGCTGTCGCGCGACGGGAAGACGCTGGGCATCGATGTGGACGGGCCGCAGAACGATAAGGGGCTGTACGCACTGATTCCGGTGAAGCCGGTGAGCACGATGAGTAACGAATACGTGATCCACTGGAGCGCGTTCAGCGAGGAGCGGGCGCAGAAGCGGTTCGGGTTCATGTCGCAAGTGTCGCCGGATGGGAAGTACGTGATCACCGGGATCGATGTGCCGCATGCGCATGGGACGCGCGTGGTGGATCGACTTTACAACGGGTTCTATCGGAACTACGGATTTGGGCAGGTGTTTTTTCCGACGCGCGGGGTGCTGGCCTGGTACAGCAAGGAGAGCGGACAGCTGACGCCGCTGCCGGGAGCGGATGATCCAAACTTCGTGCAGACGAGCGCGTTCTGGAGCCCGGACGGGAAGTATCTGGTGTACTCGCGGGCGGCGGCGAAGGATCCGTACGCGCCGGGGCAAAAGCAGGCGACGTACGCAAACGATCCTAATGAAACGCAGATTCAGTACGACCTCTATCGGATTCCGTTCAACGAGGGGAAGGGCGGGACTCCGGAGAGGGTGGTAGGCGCGTCGGAAAACGGGATGAGCAATAACTTCCCGAAGGTTTCGCCGGACGGGAAGTGGATTGTTTATGTGGAGTGCAGGAACGGGCTGCTGATGCGGCCAGACAGCAAGTTGTATATCGTGCCGTTCGAGGGAGGGACGGCGCGGCCTCTGGCTTCGAATCTGGCGGTGATGAATTCGTGGCACACGTGGTCGCCGAACGGGCACTGGCTGGCGTTTTCGTCGAAGACTCCGTACCTCTACACGGAGCTATATCTGACGCACATCGATGGGGAGGGCAACGCGAGCCCCGCGATTCTGGTAGAGAATGCGACGGCATCGAACCGGGCGGTGAATATTCCCGAGTTCGTGAATGTAGCGCGCGGGGGGCTGGAGAGGATCGACACGCCGGCGACGGATTTTTACCGGATGTTCGATGCGGCGGTGCAGCTTTCGGACAAGAAGCAATTCAATGTGGCGGTTCCAGCGTGGGAGAAAGCGGTATCGATGGATCCCGACGATGCGCGGGCGCACAACAATCTGGGGATTGCGCTGGCTGGAGCGGGGAAGGTGAGCGAGGCGGTGGAGGAGTATCGGAAATCGCTGGCGCTGAACGCACACAACTCGCAGACGGAAAACAACCTGGGCAGCGCGCTGGCGGAGGAGGGGAATCTCAAAGAGGCGCGGCAGCATTTCGAGACGGCGCTGGGGATCAATCCGGACAATGCGTCGGCGGAAGTGAATTTGGGGAACGCGCTGTCGGCGGAGGGCGGACACACGCAGGAGGCGATCGCGCTGCTGACGAAGGGGCTGGAGGCAGCGCCGAATTCTCCGGAGGGCCAGAACGGGCTGGGCGTGGCGCTGGCGCACGAGGGAAATTTGGCAGAGGCAACGCCGCACCTGTTGAAGGCGGTGGAACTGGCGCCGCAGGATGCGGGTTATCGCTATAACCTGGGGCGAGTGCTGGCGGCACAAAGCCGTTTTGCGGAGGCGCTGCCGCAGTTTGAAGAAGCGGCGCGGCTGACGAACCGGCAGGACCCGGCGGTGCTGCAGATGCTGGCGGCAATGGAGTCAGAGACGGGACAGTTTGCGCATGCGGTTGCGACGGCGCAGGCGGCTCTGGATCTGGCGCGGCAGCAGCAGAATGGAGGGCTGGCGGCACAGCTGGAAGCGAACCTCGAGCGGTATCGGACCCAGGCGGCGAGCGGGGCGAATCCGCGCTAAGCGCGTCGAGTGCGAGCATGGCGGAGAATTTTCAAAGTCGGCCGCACGAGAGCCTGGAAGCAGAAGAGGCAGGGCGAGCTGTTGACCCGTTGGTGCGCGGCGCAGGTGACCAGGGGCACGGCGAGATTCCACCTTTCGATGGAGGCGGCGAGGGGCCGCGGGGACTAGTCTCACCTGTTCCCCAGAGAAGTGGAGCCCCGGTGGGCGGAGGGTGGATTGAGCAGTTTGCGGACGCTCCGGATGTTCTGAAGAGCGCGGCTGAACAGAAAACGGTAGTGCGCGTGGGCGGGGTTGCCGTCGGCGGCGACGAATTTGTCACCATGGCTGGACCTTGTTCGGTGGAAACCGAGCGGCAGCTGATGGAGACAGCGGAGCGCGTGGCCGCGGCGGGAGCCAGGGTGCTGCGCGGAGGGGCGTTCAAGCCGCGGAGTTCGCCGTACGCATTTCAGGGGCTGGGACTCGAGGGACTGAAGCTGCTGGCGGCGGCGCGTGCGGCGACCGGCCTCGCCATCGTGACCGAGGTGATGGCGGCGGCGGACGCGCCGATGGTGGCCGAATACGCGGACATCCTGCAGATTGGCTCGCGGAGCATGGAGAACTACGCTCTGCTGGAAGCCGCTGCGAAGACGGGACGGCCGATCCTGCTGAAGCGGGGGATGGTGGCGACGGTGGCGGACCTGCTGCGGTCGGCGCAATGCGTGATCAGTTACGGAAATCCTAATGTGATTTTGTGCGAGCGCGGGATTCGGACGTTTGAGACGTCGGTGCGCAATACCTTCGACGTGGGCGCGATCGTAGTGCTGAAAGAGATTGCGCGGCTGCCGGTGATTGGGGATCCGAGCCATGCAGCGGGACGGCGAAGTTTGGTTCCGGCGCTGGCGCGGAGCGCGGTGGCGGCGGGGGCCGATGGGCTGCTGGTCGAGGTGCATCCCGATCCGGACAAGGCGTGGAGCGACGGTGAGCAGTCGCTGACGTTTGCGGAGTTTGACGGAATGATGGCGGAACTGGCTCCATGGTGCGAGCTGCGAGGTGCTCGCAACTGCGTGATGGAGACGATGGTATGAGGCGGGGCGCGGCGGTGGCGAGCGCGGTATGCGGGATTTGGCTGGCGGCGCTGGTCTACGGATTGCCACCGCAGCAGGCACGGCGGGATGGCCGCGCGGTTCAAAGGCAAATTGAAACGGCGCCGGTGATTTTTACCGTGGCGCCGGTGTATGCGTCATTGGCGGCGCTGCGGGGAGGGGAGCGGTTTCCGCAGGGCGCGCAGTTGATGGTGCTTCGCGACGGGCGGATGGAGGTTCTGGTTGCGGGTTTCGCGGCGAGCGCCGATGCGGCGGTTTCGTTCGATGCGAAAACGGTGTTGTTTGCGGGGAAGAAGAGCGCGGGCGACCCGTGGGGGATTTGGGAAGTTGCGGTGGAGGGTGGGGAGGCGCGGCCGGTGCTGGCGGGAGCGACGGATTTGATTCGACCGCTGTGGATGCCGGAGGGGCGGTTCGTCTATGCGCGGCGGGGGGCAGGTGGATTTGCGCTGGAGACGGCGGGGCTGGATGGTGCGGGTCCGCAGAAGCTGAGTTATTTGCCAGGGAGCTTTATTCCTGACGATGTGCTGCGCGACGGGCGGGTGCTGTTTGAGTCGGGATTTCCGCTGGGTGCGGGCAAAACACCGGAAATGTTTTTGGTCTATGCGGATGGGAGCGGTGTGGAGTCGGTTCGCTGCGATCACGGCGTGGGGAGGGAGCATGGGCGGCAGATGAGCCTGACTTCGGGGGCCGCGGGCGCCGGGGCCATTGTGTTCACGCAGGGGCGGGGGCTGGCGCGGTTTACTTCGGCGCTGGCGGAGGAAGCCGCGGTTGCGGCTCCGGTGGGCGAGTATGCCGGTGATGTGGCGGAGTTGCCGGATGGGCGGTGGGTGGTGTCGGTGCGCAGGCCGGGCGCGAAACATTATGCGCTGGCTACGTGGAAGCCAGGCAGGGCGGAGATGATGGCGCTGGCGGAGGATGCGGGGCGCGACCTGGCGGAGCCGGTGGTGGTTGTGCCGCGGGCGGTTCCGAATCGGCATCCTTCGGCGCTGCACCCCTGGGCCTTCGGAAATTTGCTGGCGCTGGATGCGCGGCAGTCGCGGAGCGGGGTGGTTGCGGGGACGCCGGTCGCGGTGCGGGCGGAGACGATGGACAGCGCCGGACGCGTGGTTTCACTGGGAACCGCGCCGGTGGAAAAGGACGGATCGTTCTTTGTGCAGGCGGCGGGGGACGAGCCGTTGCGGTTTATTTTGCTGGACGCGGAGGGCAGGACGCTGCGACGGGAGCAAGGGTGGTTCTGGGTGCGGCGCGGGGAGCAACGGATTTGTGTGGGTTGTCATGCGGGGCCGGAACGGGCGCCGGAGAATCGGGTGCCGGAGGTGCTGCTGCGGACGACGACGCCGGTGGCGCTGACGGGCACAGCGGATACGGCGACCACGGGAGGCCATTGAAATGAACCTGCGGCTGTTACTTGTTTTCGGATTGGCTTCCGTTGCGATGGGGCAGGTGGAGCCGGGGGGGCATCCGGTGCGAAGCGCGCAGGAATTGCGTGCGTCACAAACGGCGGAGGCGAAGTCGACGATTCGGTTTGAGGACGCGACGGCGAAGGCAGGAATCGATTTCACGCACAGTTTTGGAGCGGCGAAGCTGGGGTCGCTGCTGGAGGGGACGGGGTCGGGGTGCGTATGGTTCGACTACAACAACGATGGTCTGCCGGACCTGTATGTACTGAGTGGACGGCCACTGGACGACTCGATGCACCCGTATCCGTTGAAGGATAAGCCGCAACCTCCGCCGCACAATCACTTGTATCGCAACAATGGCGATGGGACGTTTACGGATGTGACGGAGAAGGCGGGGCTCGATCCGGATCTGTATGCCGTGGCGGTGACGGCGGCGGACTACGACAACGACGGGTACGAGGATTTGGTGGTGACGGGGTACGGGAAGACAATTCTCTACCACAACAACGGCGATGGGACATTCACCGATGTTACGGCTCGGGCAGGGATCAAGGTGGAGGGATGGGCGATCAGCTCGACCTGGCTCGACTACGACCGGGATGGGTGCGTGGATTTGTTTGTCGGGCGGTATGTGAAGTTCGACCCGAAGTACCGGAAGTATTATGCAGCGGATAACTATCCGGGTCCGCTGGACTACGAAGGTGAGACCAACAAGCTATTTCACAATAACTGCGATGGGACGTTTACCGATGTAACGGATAAGTCGGGGATCGGCGCTTATATCGGTCGGACGATGGGCGTGACGGCGGCAGATTTCGACGGGGATGGGTGGCCGGATATCTATGTGGCGAATGATCGGACGGAGAATTTCCTCTTTCATAACAAGCATGACGGGACGTTTGAGGAGATTGCCGGGGATGCTGGGGTGGCGTACGGACAAAACGGCGAGGCGACATCGTCAATGGGGCCGGTATTTGCGGATATCACCGGGAGCGGGCTGCTCGATTTGTGGGTGAGCGACGCGCACTACAACCGGCTGATGAAGAACAACGGCAAGGGCGGGTTCGACGATATTGGGATTGCGTCGGGGCTGTCGCAGGCGAATGCGCAGTATGTGAGCTGGGGAACGGGCGTCTACGACTTCGATAACGATGGGCTGCTGGACATCATGGTGTTTCACGGCGGGCTGATTCACCTGATCCCGCAAGAGCACTCGGTGTTTCGGGGGCTGCGCAGCGGGCGGTTTGAGGATGTTTCGGAGGGCGCGGGCGACGTGGTGAATATGCGGACGGTGGCGCGGGGGGCGTGCTTCGCGGATTACGACAACGATGGGAAGGTGGATGCGTTTGTCGTAAATCTGGGGGCGAAGGGGACGCTGTTGCATAACGTGTCGAGTGGGACGGGACACTGGATTGCGATTCGGCTGCAAGGCGCGAGGACCGAGAAGAATCACACCGGGAGCAATCGCGACGGGATCGGGGCGCGCGTGGAGGTGTGGGCGGGTACGCACGAACAGGTGGCAGAGCGGGTGGCTTCGTCGGGGTATCTGTCGCAGGACGATGGGCGGCTGCATTTTGGGCTGGGTGCGGCGACGAAGGTGGACAAGATTGTCGTGCACTGGCCGAGCGGGCGCGTGCAGACGCTGGAAGGTGTGGACGTGGATCGCGTGCTGACGGTGGAGGAGCCTCAGTGACACGCCTGCTGACGTGTGCGATTGGCACAGCGGGATTGTGTCTGGGATTGCTCTGGCAGCCGGGCCTGAGGACGGTGTGTGCGCAGCCCTCGCCAACCGCGGAGGAGCGGTATGCATCACCGCTGGAATTGCTGTTGTCGCCGGATGGGACGCGGCTGTACGTGTTGTGCCAGGGGGCGGATGAGGTGCGGGTGCTGAGTGCGGCCACGGGGGTCGTGGTGCGGACGATTCCGGTGGGGCACGTGCCGCGGGGGTTCTCGGTTTCGGCGGATGGCCGGCAGCTGTTTGTGGCGAATTCCTGGGACGATACTGTCACCGTCATTGATACAGAATCGGGACGGGTGCAGGCGACGTGGGCAGCGGGATTTGAGCCGTCAAGCGTGGTGGAGGATCGCGCGGGGAAGACGCTGTATGTCGCGGATCGGATTGGCAACGACATTACGGTGCTGGACGCGGCGACGGGGGTGGAGAAGCTGACGCTCGAGGCGGGGCGCGGGGCGAGTTATCTGACGTTGTCGGACGATGGGAGCCGGTTGTACGCGACGCATGTGTATCCCAACCCCACACCGCACCGGACGCCGCCGAGGTCGGAGATTACGGTGATCGATCCTGCGCGGGGGCGGGTGGTGGATCGGATGACGCTGCCGGATATTGCCGGCGTGTTTCATGTGGCGTTGTCGCGGGATGGGCGGCTGGGTGTGGCGGCGGAACTGCACCCGAAGAACCTGGTGCCTCTGGCGCATGTGGAGCATGGTTGGGCGTTCGTGGATACGCTGACCGTGTTCGGGGCGGATGTGGGGAATAAGCCGGTTGAGGTTCCGTTGGATGAGCTGGATCGGTACTATGCGATGCCGTTTGGGGTGGCGATAAGTCCGGATAAGTCACGCATCTATGTAACGCATGGTGGGTCGGACTGCGTGACGGTGATCGATGCGCGACGAATGCTGAGTTACATCCGCACGCATCCGGATCCGTTTGCGGAGGACTTATCGGCGAGCGCGCACTACGTAGTGGTGCGGATTGCGGTGGGAAAAAATCCGCGCGGGCTGATATTAAGCCGGGATGGCGGGCGGTTATATGTGGCGAACCGGCTGGATGACTCGATCAGCGTGATCTCCACGCGGGAGAATCGGGTGATTCAGACGATTCAACTGGCGGGGCCGAAGACGATTTCACCGTTGCGGCGCGGGGAGCAGACGTTTTACACGGCGAAGTATGCATTTCAGGGGCAGTTTGGCTGCTCGAATTGCCATATCGACTCGACGTTTGACGGGTTGCAGTGGGATCTGGAGCCAGATGGGTTTGGCAAGGACATTGTCGATAACCGGCTGATCGAGGATTTACGCGGGACGGAGCCGTTCAAGTGGAACGGCGGGAATCCGACGCTGGTGAGAGAGTGCGGGCCGAGGACGGAGATGTACTTCTGGCGGTCGCAGACCTTTGACGACCGGACGTTGACCGATCTGGTGCTGTACATCCGGAGTTTGCCGTCGCGGCCGAACCGATGGCGCGCAGCGAATGGGGAACTAACGCCGGCGCAGGAGCGGGGGCGGGCGATTTTCTATCGGACAGCGGACAAACTGGGGCAGCCGATACCCGAGAGCAACCGGTGTGGCTTTTGTCACAGCGGGCCGAAGGGGACGAGCCAAAAATCGTTCGATGTGGGGACGGGGAAGGCGACGGACAACAGTGGCCTGCTGGACACTCCGCAGTTGATGAGCCTGGCGCTGACGGCGCCCTATCTGCACGATGGTTCGGCTCGGTCGCTCGAAGAGATATGGACGGTTTATAACCCGCACGATCGGCATGGGCGGACGAATGATCTGACTAAGGATGAGCTGAACGACTTAGTGGAGTATCTGAGGACGCGATGACTTACCACAGAGGGCACAGAGGTCACAGACCCGGAAAAAGGGCGTTTCTGCGCGGCGTTGTACTGACCGCAATGCTGGCGGTGATCTCGGCAGCGCAGGGGCAGCGGCCTGCGCATCAGGTCCATGCGATTGCCCAGACGGAGGGCGTTCCGGCCATGCCGCGCTTTCGCTTCGAGAACTTCACGACAGCGAATGGGCTGCCGGACAACCATGTGTACTCAGTGCTGGTGGATGGTGATCGCGTGTGGGCGGGGACGGACAACGGGCTTGGGGTCTACGAGAACGGGAACTGGAAAACCTACACGACGGCGGATGGACTGGCGCATCGCGCGGTGCTGTCATTGGCGCTGGACAAGCGGACAGGGGATGTGTGGGCGGGAACGATGGGCGGGCTGAGCCGAATTTCGGCGGGACGGATCGACACGTATACGCAACTGAATTCCGGCTTGAGCAACGACGTGGTGTATGGAGTTTCGGTTGAAGGCGAAAACGTGTGGGTAGCGACGGCGGCGGGGGCATGCCGGCTGAACACGCGGACGGGGGAGTGGTCGCTGTACAACGAGCGCAACACGCCGATGATCGAGATCTGGGCGTATGGAGTTTCGGCGGCTCCGGACAAGGTGTATTACGCGATTTGGGGGAGCGGGCTGCTGGAGTTGAACCAGAAGACCGGGGTTTGGGATAAGTATGACGATCCGGATGGCGAAAACGAGATTGTGCTGCTGAAGGATCAGGGCCTGATCCACGAGATTGTGACGTCGGTGAGTTATACGGACGGCGTGGTGTGGGCGGCGACTTACTTCGGCGCGAGTCACTACGACGGGCGCTATTGGCATAACTTTCTGACGAAGGATAGTGGGCTGCCGAGTAACTTCATCAACTTTATAAAGGGAGTGGACCGGAAGCGGGCGTGGTTCTGCACGGATAAGGGGCTGGCGTATTACGACGGGACGAACTGGGCGGTGTATCGGCCGGCTCTGGAAACAGGCAAGCCGGAGATGACTACGCGCGATGCGGCGGGGCATGTAACCGAGGTTCCGGTGGAGACGGCTCCAGCGCACAACTATGTTCTGGGAATCGATTTTCAGGGGCGCGACATCTGGGTCGCGACGGCGAAGGGATTGAGTCACGGGGTTTATCAACCATAAGGAGAGGCTTTTATGAGTGCAGTTGCTGAATTGCTGGCAGGTCTGGCGCACGCACCGATTAAGAAGCGCGCGATCACGAATCACGGAGTGTTGAACGAGGCGTATGCGTATGCAAAGCCGAGCTCGTTTTCGCGGGGGATGCGAATCGACCTGAACGGACTGACCATCCTGCTGATTTCGGGGACGGCGAGCATCGATGAAGAGGGGCGGAGCGTACACATCGGCGATCTGCGGGCGCAGGTGCGGCGGACGTTTGCCAACATCACGGGGTTGCTGGCGAGCGAAGGCGCGACGTGGAAGGACATTGTGCGGACGAGTTGCTATCTGCGCGACATCGAGCGGGACTACGAGTCATTCAACGAGGAGCGGACGGCGTTTTTCGCGGAAGAGGGACTCGATCCGGTGCCGGCGTCGACAGGGATCCAGGCGATTCTGTGCCGGCCGGAGTTGCTGATCGAGATTGAGGCGATAGCGATGTTTCGGACGGAGAAAGCCTGAGATTTTCGCGGTCGGGCGAGGGCGGTGGTATCCCGCATCTGCCAACGTCAGGCAGATACGGGGCACCCGGGAATGTTTCGGACGGAGAAAAAGAGGGGTAGCGGCGATGGCGGGCGGGTGCAGGAGGGCGGTTGGCGGGCTGGCGGTGATGCTGGTGCTCGCGGGGAATCTCTGCGCGCAGAGCAGCGGGCCGGGATCGGCGACGCCGGGGACGGGGTGCGCTTGCGGGGCGCATCCGCCGGGGCCACCGCCGGATCGAACGGTGGAACCCTACGCCGGGACGCCGAAGGATCTGGAGCCTTACGGGAAGTTTGCCACGCCATATTTTCAGAACTACATGAGTCCGAATGTTTACTCGGGGGCGGGGCGCGATGTTCCGGATCCGACGGATGTAAGCGAAGTGCGGATTGGATTCCTGGGGCCGATCGAGAAGCAGGCGGACCAGGTTTTTGGATTGCGCATGCTGCACGGGGCGCAGCTAGCCATTGAGGAAGCGAACGCGCGGGGAGGGTATGGGGGCAAGCCGTTCCGGCTGATGGTGCACGACGACTACAACAACTGGCAGTTCGGCGCGGAGCCCGGGGCGGAGCGGCCGACGGAGCCGGCAATCTGGGGGTCAGCTTCGGACGAAGCGGTGAAGATGGCGTATGACGAGAGGGACTGGGCGATCTTCGGTTCGATCAGCTCGGAGTCGACGCACATTATTTTGCGGGTGGCGCTGCGGGCGGAGATTCCCATCGTCAATTCGGCGTCGACGGATCCGACGATTCCGGAGACGTACATTCCCTGGTACTTCACGGATATTCAGGACGACCGAGTGCAGTGTTACACGCTGGCGCGCCGGATTTTTACGGAGCTGGGACTGAAGCGGGTGGCGCTGCTGCGGGTGAACAATCGCTATGGGCGGCTGGGGGTGGTGAAGTTTCGCGATGCGGCGCGGCGGCTGGGACATCCGGTGGTGATCGAGCAGAAATTTTTGCCGGGAGACTCGGATTTTCGAAGGGCGCTGGGGATCATTCGAGATTCGCGGACGGACGGGATTGTGATTTGGGGAGACGAAGCGCAGGCGGCGGGGATTTTGCAGCAGATGCGCGCGATGGGGATGAGGCAGCGGGTGTTCGGGAGCTACCGAACGCTGGGCGATGATTTGCTGGTGCAGGCGGGAGCGGCGGCGGAGGGATTCGAGGCGGTATTCCCTTATGATCCGACGCGGGCGGATCCTCGCTGGACGGGATTTGAGGAGCGGTATACGGCGAAGTTTGGGGAAAGGCCGGAGCAATTTGCGTCGCTGGCGTACGACGCGATGAATGCGCTGCTGGAATCGATCTGCAAAGCGGGGCTGAATCGGGCGCGGATCCACGATGCGCTGGCGCAGATCGAGGAGTACGAGGGCGTGACGGGGCGGATGGTATTCGATCCGAACCAGAAGAACGTGAGCCCGATGTTTTTGGGGACGGTGCGGGACGGGAAGATTACGTATCGAGTCGCGGGGATGGGTGCTGCTGCAGAAAAACCGGCGGCTGCCAGCGGAGGACAGGCGGAAGTGGTATCCCACATCTGCCAACAGCAGGCAGAGCCGTTCGACTCGCCCACTTCGGGGACTCGCTCAGGCCAGGTTATGGGGCACCCGGATTCGTGCCCCTATGCGCGGGTCGGCGAGGATGGGGTGGGGTATGCCGGGCCGCATGAGGCGGACCTTCCGCAGGGCGAGGCGAAGATTGTGGTGTTTGGGCCGGGGGCGGCTTCTGGCCGGACGGGCGGAGGTTTGGGTGTGATCGCGATCGACAGCGGGCAGAACTGGGGGAAGGCGTCGACGGAGCTGGTGCATGCGCTGATGGAGGAACATGTGCTGGCTGTTATCGCGCTGGATCGAGATTGCGCGCATCTTGCGGAGCAACTGTCGCTGAAGACTTTTGTGCCGGTGGTGGCGCTGAGTGACGACAAGGCGCTGACGTCGACGAATGTGCCGTGGATTTTCCGGCTGCCGGCGGACGCGGGGGAGGCAGAGGCGATTCTGCTGGTTACGGAGGCGGCGCGGGTGAGCGGGGACAATCCGGAAAAGGTGCGGGATGTGCTGGCGTCGGGAACGATGGTGGCGGGGGTGCGGTTTCTGCCGACGGGCGAGCCGGCGAACTAAGAAAAACTAAGCAGTGACGAGCGTGGGGGTACGGGCGGGGGCGGGTTTGATTTTCGATTTTGCTTTTTCGGTTTCCAGCGTGACGAGCTGCCAGGCGGAGCGGTCGCGGAGGAGGCGGGAGACCAGCGCGGTGTGCATGGCGTGTCCGGCGCGCTCAGCGACGACATGGCCGAGAATGTGATGGCCGGCGAGGGCGAGGTCGCCGATGAGGTCGAGGACCTTGTGGCGGGCGAACTCATCGCGGAAGCGCAGGTTGCCGTTAAGGACGCCGTGGCGAGAGAGGACGATGACGCTTTCTTCGGTGGCGCCGCGGATGAGGCCCATGTCGCGCAGTTTCTTTTCGTCTTCGCGCCAGCCGAAGGTGCGGGCGGGGGCGATTTCGCGCTCGTAGGCGCCGGTGGCGAGATCAACGATGTATCCCTGGCGGCCGATGGGGGCCGGGAAGTCGATTTTGTAGGAGACGGAGTAGCCGTCGCCCGGATAGACTCCGATGAACTTATCGCCCTCGCGGACCTCGACGCTCTTGAGAATGCGGAGGTACTCGCGGCGGCGGCGCTGGCCTTTCAGTCCCACGGCGCGGAAGGCCTCGGTATAGGGGAGTGCGCTGCCGTCGAGGATGGGGAGCTCGAGGTTGTCGAGTTCGATGAGGACATTGTCGACGCCGGAGCCGAGGAGAGCGGAAAGCAGATGCTCGGTGGTGGAGATGAGGACGCCCTGACGCATGAGGCTGGTGGCGTAGCTGACCTTGGCGACATTGCGGCCGGTGGCGGGAATTTCGAATCCATCGAGATCGGTGCGGCGGAAGACGACGCCGGAACCTGCGGGCGCGGGGAGCAGGCGCATACGCACAGGAGCGCCGCTGTGAAGGCCAACGCCGGAGAACTCAATCGGGGAGGAAATCGTATTTTCCAGGTGCGATGATTCTGCCAAGCGTTTTCCTCAATGAAGACATAGACTACAACTGACTTCGGAAAGTTGTAGTGTGGTAAAAACGCCACACTAACGTCACAAAAGTCACAACATCCGGAAAGAATATCTCTATGGCAACCAACACAAAAAAAGCTGCTTATGGTAATAATCCGCTGCAAAGTGGGGTCGCCGCCAAGGAGCGAACGTTGCTGGATCGGATACGCCAGCTCGTTGCAATCGAGTCGCCCAGCGACGACAAGAAGGCTGTGGATCGCTGCGTGGATGCAGTTGTGGAAATGGCGGAGGAGGTGGGCGGACGGGTGCGGCGGCATCGGCAGCGGGATTTTGGCGATGTGCTGGAGTTGCGGTTCGGGAACGGGAGAAGATCGGCGGGGAGATCGGCGCCGGTGATGCTCCTGGGACATCTGGATACGGTTTGGCCGCTGGGGACACTAACCAGCATGCCGTTCCGGATCGCGAAGGGACGCGCCTGGGGTCCGGGCGTGCTCGATATGAAGGCGGGCGTGGCAATGGGACTGACGGCGGTTGAGATGCTGCGCGAGCAAGACGCACTGCGGCGGCAAGTGATTTTTCTGCTGAACAGTGACGAAGAGGTGGGGAGCACGGTCTCAAGGGATATTACGGAGAAGCTGGCGCGGGAGTGCTCGGCGGTATTTGTGTTGGAACCGGCGCAGGGATTGAAGGGCGCGTACAAGACGGCGCGCAAGGGCGTGGGTGGTTACACGGTGCGGGTGACGGGTGTGGCGGCGCATGCGGGAGTGGATTTTGAACGAGGGCACAGCGCAATTGCGGAGCTGGCGTGGCAACTGGAAAAAGTGCGGGGATTCACGGAGCTCGATCGCGGACTGACGGTGAATGCCGGGGTGATTCGCGGAGGGACGCGAACGAACGTGATTGCGGCCGAGGCGGAGGCGGAGATCGACGTGCGGGTTGCGCAGGCGAAGGACGCGGCGAGGATCGCGAAGAAGTTTCGGTCGCTGCGCGTTCGGGACCGCGGCTGCGTCCTGCATGTGGCGGGCGGGATGAATCGGCCGCCGATGGAACGGAGCCGGGGCACGGTTGCGCTTTTTCACCGGGCCGCGACATTGGCAGCACAGATCGGGTTCGAATTGGGGGAAGCTTCCACAGGAGGGGGTTCCGACGGTAACTTTACGGCGGCGCTGGGAGTGCCCACACTCGACGGAATGGGTGCAGTCGGGGAAGGGGCACACGCATCTCATGAGTCGGTGGTGCTGGAGTCGCTGATCCCGAGGACGGCACTGCTCGCGGAGATGATTCGAGGGACCTGAGGGGACATTCGGATGCTGAAGCTGATGGAGATCGCGCTGCTGGCGGTAACGCTGTTGATCGTTCTTGGTCTGGTGGTGGCGGGTCAGCCGGAAGCGCCGCCGGTTTCGGATCATGCCATCGGGGCGCGGGAGCCGAGTGATGAAGTGCAGCAGCCAAAGGCGAGCTGAGAGAAGACAGCTGGGAGCTGGGAGCCGGGAGCCAAAACCGAGCCAACTGCGAGCGAGAAGCGACTAGCGAAGAGCGATTAGCGAAAGACTATTAGCGAGAAACTTTTAGCAAAGGACTTTTAGCGAGGAGCTATTAGCGAAAGACTTTTAGCGAAAAGCGAGCCGATTTCGAGCTAACCGCAAGCGGGAATCGATGAGCGGGTGGATGGAGCGGCTGGAGTTTGAAGCTGTAGCTCTTTGGCTGCGCGGAGGCGGGACTCGACGCCCTCGATCATGCTGGCGACCAGCGCCAGGGGCAATCCCACAACATTGAAATAGTCGCCGTGGATGCGGGGAATCCAGCGGGCGGCCATGCCCTGGATGGCGTAGGCGCCTGCCTTGCCGCGGGACTCGCCGGTGGCGATGTAGCGGGCGAGGTCTTCTTCGGTGGGGGTGAGCATAGTGACCCAGGTGACTTCGGCGGCGACTTCGGTGAGGGGACTGGTGGGCGCGGGTGCGAGGAGCGCGACGCCGGTGATGACGCGATGGGTGGCGCCGGCAAGCAGGCGCAGCATGCGGGCTGCGTCGGCATCGTTTTCGGGCTTGGCGAGGGTTGCGCCGTTGGGGGCGACGACGGTAGTGTCGGCGGCGAGGATCAGATGCGGTTCGGCGGAAGCGCAGGGGAGAGCGGCGAACGCGGGCGAGGCGGCGACGGCTTCCGCTTTTTCGCGCGCGAGACGAAGGACGTAGGCGATGGGGGGTTCGTTCGGGAGCGGGTCTTCGGGGATGTCGGCGGGAAGGACTTCGAAGGCGTATCCGGCCTGGGCGAGGAGGTCGCGGCGACGCGGCGACGCGGAGGCGAGGACGAGCATGGGGAGATTATTTCAGAGCGGGAACAGACCTCTGACGATGCAAGCGAAGGGACACCTGTCAAAAAGGGCCGGGGGAGCGGCGACCGTCAAAGCCCTTGTCTTCGATAGATCGTGGGGCCACGAAGAAAATCGGAGGGACCGCCGATTGCGCCGCCGGCGATAAAACCGATCGCGCCACCGAGGCCCAGGATCACATCGCGGCCGATGCCGGAGAAGTCCAGGAAGGAGTTGGTTTTGGGCGCCACGGCGGGACCTAGCGCTGCGCCGATCCCGAGCCCGGCGCCGGCACCAATACCCATGCCTGCGAGGGTGGAGAGTGTATAGCGGGTGAGCTTCACGGAGCGAACTTCTAAGCGGGCAAAGGTGTAGTGCGTTCCGGACGCGGGTCTTCGTGAGCAGACCAGAGTGGCATCGTCGACGGAGGCGAAGAAGCAGGTTTTGCCTTTCTTATCCGAGGAAATGTGGACGCGGGTGCCGGGCTGCAAGATGGCGAGGTGATGCCACGTATCGGCCAGAGCCGGCGCCTGGGCGCGGGCGGTTGCGAGGCTGCCGACGACGAAGGCAAGCGAAAGCACAATCAGAAGCCGCAGGGTGTGGGGCAAAACCGGTAAACCGGGAATTTGCAAGTGAAATTGTCCAGGCGAAGCGAGGTTGACTGCGGGCGCCCGATGATAGCAGCCAGGATCAGGGCGGGTCAGCCGAAATCGATTGCTGGCGGATGATCGGTGGTTTCGTCAGGAATGCTCGGGGCTGGAGCCGGGTTCGGGAAAGTCGGAGTCGCTGTCTTTGATGTCCTCGTCGGTCTCGCGATGCGGGAGCTGGTCGGCGAGGCTGTCATGAAGGTCGCCTTGTTGAGAAGAGGGCCGATGTATCGACTCCGGGGCTGTGTCTTCGATTGCGCCCTTCTGCGCATCAGCATCTTTGGTTTTCATGGGTTCTCCCCGGGGTGATGGCGTGGAGCGTTCGTGGAATGGATGCGCGGTGGCGAGTCCGCGCTGCTTCAGGTCTTTTTGGGTTGCGCTGACCTGCTATTTTGGACCGAATGGATTCCGGATTCAACCCGCGCGCACTGCTGGAGACGGCGCTGGAGGAAGCGCGCAAGGGGCGGGCGGAGGGTGGGATTCCGATTGGGGCGGCGATCTTCACGCGTGAGGGGCGGCTGCAGGGTGCAGGGCACAACCGCCGGGTGCAGCAGGGCGATCCATCAGCGCATGGCGAGACGGATGCTTTTCGCAATGCGGGGCGGCAGCGTTCGTACCGGGATCTGATTATGGTGACAACGCTGGCTCCGTGCTGGTACTGCAGCGGGCTGGTGCGGCAATTTGGATTTCGCACGCTGATTGTGGGGGAGAGCCGGACGTTTCAGGGCGGGCTGGAGTGGCTGCGGTCGCTGGGGGTTGAGGTGATCGATCTGGATTCCGAGGAGTGCTTCGCGATGATGAGCGCGTTTATTCGGGAGCAGGCGGAGATCTGGAACGAGGATATTGGGGAGGACTAGCCGTCCGGCGTTGGCGCTTCGCGCAAGTAACGGAGGGTTCAGGGGCTGGGATCGCGCATGTTGTGCCGTTTTGGGACTACATACGTTACTAAGGCGTTGAGACCCAGGAGGAAGTTGTTTTGAGCGGAGTTGGACGAGTCTAAGCTTCTTGCTGTGGGGTGAACCTGGCCGGATCCAGCTTTCTTTGCAGGCTGCGATATAGGGCCTTAGGTTTGCCGGCGGTTGGCGAGCGGAAGCGGCAGCCGTGCAGTGCCATTTTGGTTCAGAGGCGTTACTAATGGGTTGAAGTCCAGGATTTAGTTGTACGGGCGGCGTGCGATTTAAGTTCAAGCTTCTTGCTATGGGGTGAACCTGGCCGGGGGAGGGTCGGGCGGGTGCCAGGTACAGGAGCCCGAGCTCGTACGGCGCGGGTTAATGGCACCAATCAGGGAGAGCGGCGTCAGGAAACGCGGCCTGCTCAGGGAGCGGCGTCAGGATGCGCGGCCCGCCGCTTTCGCGATGTCGCAGAGCATGTCGGAATGGATGTTGAGTCCGATGTTGGTGATGTTGTAAACGTGCTCGCTGGCGATGCACCAGACGATCTCGCAGATCTGGCGTTCGGACCAGAAGCGGGCGAGGCGGGCGAAGGTTGCGGGGTCGACTTTCTTGTCGCGGGTGAGCTCGGTGACGTAGTCGAGGGCGGCGCGCTCGGCGTCAGTGAAGAGGGGACTGGCGGCGTAGTGTTCGAGGGCGTCGAATTTCGCCTGGTTCATCGAGGCCTTGATGGTGAAGGTGCGACCGATGTCGATGCAGAAGAGGCAGACGTTGATGTGGGCGACCTGTTCGCGGACGAGCATGACGGTTTCGCTGGGGAGGGAGAGCTTTTTGTCGAGCTGGCTGATTTTGCCGGTGAAGCGGCCGAAGGCGAGGGGCATGCGCGCGACAAAAACCTTGAGCGGAGTCATGACTTTGCCAAATTGGCGGCGGGACATGGAATAGACGAGACGGAGCATGAGGCCGCGGGGGTGCTCGATGGGGGTTAGAAAGGGTTCATCGACAGTTGGGTGAGCCGAAAGCGCCTGAGTTTTTGCAAGAGCCGACATGGGGGACCTCCTGGTTTGAAATATTCTCGCTCAAAGAGATGAGGCGTGGGCAGGCGCGGATGTGACGGGATTGGCGGGAGCGAAGAGCGAGCCGCCGAGGACGCGGGAGGACGGCCGGAGCGCCCAGGAGGCGACGCTGATGAGGGCGAAGAGGGCGGGGCCGGCCCAGCCACGGGGGCCATCGCCGGCGAGGAGATGGGACGCGGCAGCGCCCGAGTAGTTGAAGAACATGCCGGCATAGGCCCATTCTTTGAGGCGCGTGAATCGAGGAATGACAATGGCGAAGGCGCCGGCAATCTTCCAGAAGCCGAGGACGCTGAGCATGTAGAGCGGGTAGCCGAGGTGGTCCATGATGGCGCGAACGTAGTGCGTGCGGGCCAGATCCCAATAGCCGCCGAGGGCCATTTCCGAGGCGATGAGCAGAGTGGTGAGCCAGTACGCGACGAGGCGGAGGCGGGAAGGTGCGGGAGCGGACATGGAAGGTCTCCTTCGGGCCGGGATCTCCTGACTCGGCTTCTGCGTTGCGAGTTCGTGTCACAGGGGCGGAGCCGGTTTCATCATAAGGATGACGCAGGACTTCGTCGATGTTGCCATCGCTCACGGAAGGTGTGAGTAACAGAGCATTTAACTTGCCTGCAGTGATGAGTGTCACCGACAATCGTGCGCATCGGGTTGCAATCTGGACCTGACGCATGTGTTGGTTGCCGGTTCTTGCGTACAGGGAATTCGCCGGCGGCTGGTGCGTGAAGGAATGGTCGCCGCCCGCTGTGGCTGTAGAATCGTCTGCACGCTCCGGGTGAAAATTGGGAACCCTGGCCTGCGATTGCCTGAGCAATCGGGGAGAACGACATGCCGCTCTATGCAGAACGCCCGCCTCTGCCATCCGACGACAAGCGCTGGAGAATTGTGAACGGCACGATGCGCAAGCATGGCTACTCGCGCAACGCGCTGATCGAAACGCTGCATACGGTGCAGTCGTCGTTTGGATTTCTGGATGAGCCGTCGATCCGGTTCGTGGCGCAGTCACTGCGCGTGCCGCTGAGCCAGGCGTACGGCGTGGTGACGTTCTACCACTTCTTCAGCCTGAAGCCGCCGGGCAAACACACCTGCACGATTTGTCTGGGGACCGCTTGTTACATCAAGGGATCGGACAAGCTGGTGGCGCAGACAGAGAAACTGCTGCACATCCAGGCGGGAGAGACGACGCCGGACGGCGAAGTGTCGTTTACGACGGCACGCTGCGTGGGGGCCTGCGGGCGCGCGCCGGTGGTGCTGCTGGACGGTGAGCTTTCCGGGCAGATTGAAGCGGCTGAGCTGACGAAGCAGCTGGAAAGGTGGACGACGCAATGAACGTCGAGGAACTGCACGAGATTGCCGCCACCGCCGTAGAGGAACGGGAGAAGTTCGACTACGAGATCAACGTGTGCATGGGGACGGGGTGTCTTTCGCAGCACAGCGACAAGGTGAAGGCGGCGATCGAGAAAGAGGCCGCAAGCTGCGGGCAGAAGTGCCACGTGCGCCGCACGGGGTGCATGGGATTGTGCGCGGCGGGGCCGATGGTGCTGATGGAGCCGGCGGAGACTCGCTACGGGCACGTGCATGAGGGGGACGCGAAGGAACTGGTCGGCTCGCTGGGTCAGGAGCCGGTGGCGCGGCTCGATCCGCATCTGGGTGGGTATTTCGATGGACAGACGCATGTGGTGCTGGAGAATTCCGGGCACATCGATCCGGAGAAGATCGACGAATATATAGCGCGCGGCGGGTATGAGGGGTTGGTGAAGGCGCTGACGGATATGAACCCGACGTCGGTGATCGAGCAGATTTCGAAGAGCGGGCTGCGGGGGCGTGGAGGCGGCGGTTATCCGACGGGGCTGAAGTGGGACACGGTTGCCAAGGTCAAAGGCACGCAGAAATATGTGATCTGCAACGGCGACGAGGGAGACCCTGGGGCGTTCATGGATCGCAGCGTGCTGGAAAGCGATCCGCAGCGGGTGATTGAAGGGATGGCGATCGCGGCGTATGCGATCGGCGCGACGAAGGGGTTCATCTATGTCCGCGCGGAATATCCGCTGGCGGTGCAGCGGCTGACCGTGGCGCTGCGGGAGGCGCGGCGACGGGGATTCCTGGGGAATGCGATCTGCGAGACGACGTTCAACTTCGACATTGACATTCGTCTGGGAGCAGGCGCGTTTGTCTGCGGCGAGGAGACGGCGCTGATTGCGTCGATTGAAGGGAAGCGCGGGACGCCGCGGCCACGGCCGCCGTATCCGGCGGTATCGGGACTGTGGGGCGATCCGACGCTGATCAACAACGTGGAGACATTCGCCAATGTGGCGCCGATCATCCGGCATGGCGGGGAGTGGTTTTCGTCGATGGGAACGGCGCGAAGCAAGGGGACGAAGGTTTTCGCGCTGACAGGAAAGATTCAGCGGACGGGCCTGGTGGAAGTGCCGATGGGGATGACGCTGCGGCAGATTATTTTTAACATCGGCGGCGGGGTACCGGACGGAAGGAAATTCAAGGCAGTACAAACTGGCGGACCCTCGGGCGGATGTTTGCCGGAGGAGCACCTCGATTTGTCGATCAGTTACGACGCTTTAATCAGCGCCGGTTCCATGATGGGTTCGGGCGGCATGATCGTGATGGACGACACGTCCTGCATGGTTTCCGTCGCCCGGTTCTTTATGGAGTTCTGCATGACGGAATCGTGCGGGAAGTGCGTTCCATGCCGGGCGGGAACGGTGCAAATGTACGAGCTGCTGACGAAGATCACGAAAGGCGAGGCGACGCACCGGGACCTGGATCGGCTGACGGAACTGTGCGAGGTGGTGGGAGCGACGAGTTTGTGCGGGCTGGGACAGACGGCGCCGAATCCGGTGCTGAGCACGCTGCGGTATTTCAAACACGAATACCTGGCGCACATCGACGAGAAGCGATGTCCGGCGGGGGTTTGCGAGTTTAGTGCGGCAGCGGTGGATGCTCCCAGGGGGGTGCGCGCATGAGCGGCGAAGCGAATGTACGCACACTGACGATCAATGGCGAGGAGATCAGCGCGCGCGCCGATCAGAGCATTCTGGAAGCGGCGCGGGAGCACAACGTGGGGATTCCGACGCTGTGCCATCTGGAAGGGCTGTCGGAAGTGGGGGCATGCCGGTTGTGTCTGGTGGAGGTGAAGGGGGCGCGGCGATTGTTGCCTGCGTGCGTGACCCAGGTTACGGAGGGCATGGAGGTCACGACGCATTCTCCGAAGATCGACCGCTACCGGACGATGATCCTCGAAATGTTTTTCGCGGAGCGGAACCACATCTGTTCGATCTGCGTTGCCAACGGGAATTGCGAGCTGCAGAGCCTGGCGCTGACGCTGGGGATGACGCACGTGGAGATTCCTTACCAGTATCCGCAGCTGCCGGTGGATGCATCGCATCCGCGGTTCACGGTGGACCACAACCGCTGTGTGTTGTGTACGCGCTGCGTGCGAGTGTGCTCGGAGATTGAAGGGGCGAACACCTGGGGCGTAATGGGGCGCGGGGCGGAGTCACTGGTGATTACGGATCTGAAGGAGCCGTGGGGCGATTCGCAAACGTGCACCAGTTGCGGTAAGTGCGTGCAGGTATGCCCGACGGGCGCGCTGTTCGAGAAGAGCAGTGTGGGCACGAAAGCGCGGAAGCATCCGGAGTTCCTGCCGTACTTGCGGATCATGCGCGAGGAGGATCAGGCATGAGCGACGTCAAGACACTCGCGACGGTCTGGCTGGACGGATGTTCCGGCTGCCATATGTCGCTGCTGGATATGGATGAGAGGCTGATCGAGCTGAGCAGCCAGTTCCAGCTGGTGTACTCGCCGCTGGTGGATCGGAAGACGTTTCCGGATCGGGTGGACGTGACGCTGGTGGAGGGGGCGGTGGCGAGCGTCGACGATCTGAAGAAGATTCGCAAGATTCGTGAACACACGCGGGTGCTGGTGTCGCTGGGGGACTGCGCGCTGACGGGCAACGTTTCAGCGATGCGCAATACGTGCGGAGTGCAGCCGGTCCTGCTGCGGGTCTACGAGGAGAACGTGGATTCTGCAGAAACAAATGCCGACGGTTGGAGTTCCGGCACTGCTGGAGCGGGTGTGCCCAGTACATGAGGTTGTGCCGGTGGATGTTTTTGTTCCGGGATGCCCGCCGTCGGCGGACACGATTTATCAGGTGCTGTCGGAACTGCTGGCGGGCCGCGTACCGTCGCTGGGCGGCGTCGCCCACTTCGGCTAGAAGAACAGGAAGGCAGGAGATATGCCTCGGACCATTGTTATCGATCCCGTCACGCGGCTGGAAGGGCACGGGAAAATCACGCTGCAACTGGACGAGGCGGGCGTCGTGCAGGATGCGACGTTCCACGTAACCCAGCTGCGCGGCTTTGAGAAGTTTTGCGAGGGGCGGCCGTTTTACGAGATGCCGAACATCACGGCGCGCATCTGCGGCATCTGCCCGGTGAGCCATCTGGTGGCGTCATCGAAGGCGTGCGACGCGATTCTGGCAGTGAAGATTCCGCCGGTGGCGGCGGATTTGCGGCGCGTCATGAACCTGGCGCAGCTGATCCAGTCGCACGCGCTGAGCTTCTTTTATTTGTCGTCGCCCGATCTGCTGCTGGGGATGGACGCACCGGCGGAAGAGCGCAGCATCCTGCATGTGGCGCACACGCATCCGTCGATTGGGGCCGATGGCGTGGCGTTGCGGCAGTTTGGGCAGCGGATTATTGAGATGCTGGCGGGGCGGCGGATTCATCCGGGGTGGACGGTGCCGGGGGGCGTGAACGAGCCACTGAGCGCAGAGAAACGGGATCAGATCCTGGGCATGATTCCGGCGGCGAGTGCGGCGATCCAACGGACGCTGGGGTGGTTCAAGGGGGCGATCGAGAAGTTTTCCGCGGAGATCGAAGTATTCGCGAATTTTCCGACGCTGTTCATGGGGCTGGTCGATGAACACGGGCTGGCGGAGTATTACGACGGATCGCTGCGGATTATCGACTCGGAGGGGAATATCATTGCTGCCGGGCTGAATCCCGCGCATTACGCGGAATACATTGGCGAGGCGGTTGAGCCGTACACATACATGAAGTTTCCGTACTACAAGCCGCTGGGGTATCCAGGCGGGACGTATCGGGTGGGACCGCTGGCGCGGCTGAACCTGGCGGATCGCTGCAATACACCATTGGCGGACGTGGAATGGCGAGAGTTTCGGGGGATGTCGCCGAAGCCGGTGCTCAGCTCGTTCCATTACCACTATGCGCGGCTGATCGAGATGCTGCATGCGACGGAGACGATCGAGTCGTTGCTGGCCGACAAGGGGATTCTGGACAAGCACGTGCGAGCGACGGCGTCCGTGAACAACCTCGAAGGCGTGGGGGTGGCGGAAGCGCCGCGGGGGACGCTGATCCACCACTACAAGGTGGACGAGAACGGGTTGATCACGTGGGCGAACCTGGTGATCGCGACCGGGCACAACAACGCTGCGATGAACCGGGGCATTCTGCAAACGGCGCGGCATTACGTACGCGGCGAACAGGTCGCTGAAGGCATGTTGAACCGGGTAGAAGCGGTGGTGCGGACGTTCGATCCGTGCCTGAGCTGTTCCACCCACGCGATCGGGCGGATGCCCCTGGCAGTGGAGCTGCGTGCGCCGGATGGATCGCTGATCAGGGAAGTGCGGAGGGGCTGACCGATGCAGGCCGCTCGGGCAAAGGCGTCTTCGGGGCGAACGTCGCCAGCTCACTACGGTCCGGCGCTGTTGCTGGCGTGCGGGAATTCTCTGCGGCAGGACGATGGCGTAGGTTTGCGGATCGCGGAGGCGGCGGAACAACTCTTCCCTGCTTCGCGCCTGCGGATTGTGGCTGCCCAGCAATTCACGCCGGAGATGGCCGCGGAGCTGGCGGCGACGGAGCTGGTGATTTTTGTGGATGCCTCCGCGGTCGATGAGCCGGGGGCGATTCGCGTAATTCCGGTCGCGGCGCGGGACGAATCACCGGAAACGCATCGGCTGGATCCTGCGGCGCTGATGGCGATGGCGCAATCACTGTGCGGGCATGCTCCTGCACGGGCCTTTGCGCTGACCATCGGCGCGGGCCACTTTGGCTACGGAGAAGAAATCTCAGGGCCGCTGCGGCAGGCGGTTCCGCGCGCGCTGCGTCTGGTGACCAACCTGGTCACGGCATATTCCGCAAAGGCATAATTCGCATCGAGCGGCCTGCCTGGCTGGACGGGCGTTCGTTAGTTTGACTGAAGCAGGGCCTGGGGCTGCACCTGCGGGGCTCCTCCCGGCGGCAGGGCAGAGTATTGCGGGGGCGTCTGTCCTGGACCCTGGGGCTGACCCTGGTTGGCCGGAGGCGCAGCCCCACGGGGTGGCGTGTAATGGGGGCGACTCTGAAGCTTGAAGTCGTCGCGGATGACGTAGAAGTTCTGCTCGGGCAGATCGGCTTCGAGAAGCGCTCCCTCGCTGGTGTAATACAGCTCCACTGAGATTCCGTTCTGCTCGCTGACGATCACGGTGGTGTGGTGCGCGTCGACGGGCTGGCCGTGAAACGTGGCATGGACGTCAGGCTGCGGGGTGTATTCCGCCGGTACGAGCAGGCCATTCTGCTTGGGGATCACGATCCAGGTGGTGGCCGGACGTTCGATCGCGAAGTGAACCATTTCAGTGTAGGCAGCCGAGTCGAGATCGGGCAGAAGCGTGGTGTGCTGATGGCGGTCGAAGGTGTTGGTGGTGGTTTTGCCGCTGGCGTCGATGTTGACCTGGAACTGACGGCCGGAAGGATCGGAGCCGAGGTGAAACGTGACCTGGGCGCCATTGACGGTGCCACTCAACTGGTCGTGCACGATGTTGAGCTGGTTGTCGAGACGATTCTCGTTGGTAAAGGTGTAGGTGAATTTGGCCATCTTCAATTCGCCGTGGGAAGTGATCTGATAGCCGTCTGGGGCAGTGGCGACGGAGCAATCGGCTGAGCCGACGGATTTTCCGTCATTGGCCTGGACGATGGTGAAGTGGGACTGGCCCGCTGGGACGGCGGGGGCCTGCGCGAAAACGGCTCCTGCAAGAAGGACAGGAGCCAGAGCAGAAAGCAGGGACAAGCGCATGGTTGCAGAAACCTTCCTGCCCCATTAAACACGGGTTTTTGGCAAAGGACTCGGCGGCCGGCTCCCGCAGGCTCATTGGTTGCGCACCTCACATCGTCCGGCGCTTGTTCAGGGCGGGCTTCCGCGCTTCGGGACTCTCTCAAATGGGAGTGTGGGAGACCAAGGCGTGAGCGGTCAGCGACAGGAAGACAGGCACATCCTCCGGCTGACCGCCCGATGTCTGCCGCCGCTATTTCTCTGCCTGCTCGAAGCGCTTGTTGATCTCAGCCCAGTTGACGGTGTTCCACCAGGCGGCGAGATATTCGGGGCGACGGTTGTTGTACTTGAGGTAGTAGGCGTGCTCCCAGACATCGTTGCCGAGGATGGGGTAGTGGCCTTGGGAGAGCGGGCTGTCCTGGTTCGGCGAAGTGACGATTTTCAATTTGCCATCCCAGATGAGCCAGCCCCAGCCAGAGCCGAACTGCTTCGCAGCGGCGTCGTTGAACTGCTTTTTGAAGTCGTCGAAGCTGGCGAAGTCTTTTTTGATCTGCTCGCCGATGGCGCCGGTGGGTTCGCCGCCGCCGCCGGGCTTCATGATGGTCCAGAACATGGAGTGGTTCACGTGGCCACCGCCGTTGTTGCGAACGACGGTGCGCACGTCTTCCGGCACGCTGTTGAGATTGCGGAGCAGGTCTTCGGCAGAGTGTTTGCCGAGGTCGGGGTGCTTCTCAATGGCGCCGTTGAGATTGGTAACGTAGGCCTGGTGATGCTTGTCGTGGTGCAGATGCATGGTCTCGGCGTCGATGTACGGCTCCAGAGCGGAGTAGTCATAGGGAAGAGGTGGGACTTCGTATGCCAAAGCATTCCTCCTTGCGGGCAGTGAGTGATGGAAATTCCGAGGGGTGGCGCGGTCCGATTTTCGAAAGGCAAGCTGCCCCTGCTATTTGCGCCTTCGATCATACTGGATGCGGGAGACCGGGGGCAGGGTGCATGAAGCATGCGGTGATGAAGGAACGCGCTTGCTCTGGAGTCGATTGTGCATCATTGTGGAAAACTTGCATCAAACTAGCGGTAATCGTATCATTTCGGAGTATGAGAACCACAGTGACCCTCTCTGATGAAGCAGCCGAGCTGGTGAAGGCCTACGCGGAGAGCGCGAGGGTGTCCTTGAGCCGTGCGGTGTCGGATTTAATTGAGCGCAGCACCCGCATCAAGCCGCGATTCAAGCTGGTGAATGGAATCGCGGTGTTCGACATACCGGGCGGTCGCCGGGTGACGACGGAAGAAGTGAAGCGGTTCGAGGCCGAAGAGTTTTGAGGCCGTATCTGCTGGACGTGAACGTGCTGCTGGCGCTTCACTGGCCGGGCCACGATTCGCATCGTGCGGCGATGGAATGGTTTGAGCGGGAGGGGGAGAAGTCCTTCGCGCTTTGCCCGATGACGGAAGCAGGGTTCATAAGAATCCTGACCAATGTGGCCTTTACGGGGAAAAAGGTGGAGATGCTCGAAGCGAAGGCGGCGCTTGGTCGCCTGGGGCAGATTAAGGGGTACCGATTTTGGCCCATGACACGAGGCTTTCTGGAGGCAGTCCAGCCGCTCGAACCCCGCTTTTACTCGCACCAGCAAGTGACAGATGCGTGTCTGCTGGGGCTGGCGATTGAGCGGAAAGGATCGCTGGCGACGCTGGATCGGGCGATCCGTCATTTGGCGGGCAGCGAGTTCATGCAGCACGTCACCCTGATTGACCGGTGATCTGACCTCACCGGCAGTGGGATTGCATTTTCCCGGTGCGGGTCCGTTACATTGGGAGAAGGATCGTTGCCGGATCCGATGGCATCTTCAGGAGGGACAGCGGCGTCTACCTCCTGAGGGGCCGCTAGTCTGCTGAAGAATCCAGAAGAGAAGAACCCACCTCACGTTGGCTCCATCCGCGATAACCCGAAGAGAGCTGTTGAAGCGAGCCGGAGCCACGGGCGTGCTGGCGCTGGGGTCGACCGTGCTGGCGCAGAATCAGACGGAGGCGCCGAAGGTAAAGCCGGGGCAGGAGCCGACGCCGGAATCGCAGGCGGCACAGCAATATGCGCACCCGCCTGGTGTTTTCATCAATCGACCGCTTACGCAGATCACCACGGCTGCGGAAACGCTGCTGGACGATCTGGAAGGGCGAGCCAGCGATTTTTTCTATAACGAGGCGAGCCCGCGCACGGGGATGGTGCGCGATCGGGCGCCAGTGGCGGGGCTTTCGGTGAGCCGGGTTTCGAGCATCGCCGCGACGGGGTTTGGCCTGACGGCGCTGTGCATTGCGCACAAGCGCAACTACCTGCGTGCTTACGACTGCGAGCAGCGGGTGGAGAAGACGCTGGCGTTTCTGCTGGAAGACTGCCCGCACGAGCATGGGTTTCTCTACCATTTTGTGGACATGGAGAGCGGGCAGCGGATGTTCGGCAGCGAGCTGTCGTCGATCGACACGGCGCTGCTGCTGTGCGGTGTGCTGACCTGCCGGCAGTATTTCGCGGGCAATCCACGGATTGAGGGCCTGGCGACGACTTTTTATCGGCGCATCGACTGGGACTGGATGCTGAACGGCGGACAAACGCTGGCGATGGGATGGCTGCCGGACCAGGGATTCTTAAAGCACCGCTGGGATATTTATTCCGAGCTGCTCACCATGTATCTGCTGGCGATCGGCTCGCCGACGCATGCGATTACCGCCGCCAACTGGAACGATCTGCAGAGGCCGGTGGTGCAGTTCGGCGGCGTCGATTACATCAGCGGGGTGGCGCCGCTGTTCATCCACCAGTACGCGCACGCGTGGTGCGATTTTCGCAATGTGGCTGATCTGCATGCGAATTACTTCACGAATTCGGTGGCTGCGACGCGGGCGCACCAGCTCTGGTGTCTGACAGAGAGCCGGAGATTTCCGTGGTTCGACCAGAACTTATGGGGAATAACGGCGTCCGACTCGCGCGAGGGCTACCGGGTGTGGGGAGGGCCACCGGCCATGGGGCCGCTTGACGGGACGCTGGTTCCCTGCGCTACGGGGGGATCGCTGATTTTCCTGCCCGCGGAGTGCTCACACGTGCTGCAGAGCATGAAGGAGCAGTTCAACGACAGGGTCTATACGCGATATGGATTCGTCGATGCGTTCCAGCCGAAGGCGAACTGGTTCGCGCCGGATATTCTTGGCATCGACCAGGGCATCACGATGTTGATGGCAGAGAACCTGCGCACGGGCTTTGTGTGGGAGCAATTCATGAAGAACCACGAGATCGGCCACGCCATGAGCGAAGTGCAGTTCCATCCCGATCCGGATGCGATGTCGCAGATGATGTGACGGGGAAGAAGTTTGGGTGTCCATCCGCTTATGATGTTGGTTCGGAGCCCAGCCATGCGCTTGTTCGCAAAGTGCCTTGTTTTTTGCAGTCTGATCGTCTCCGGGTTTGGCGCGGGTGCGCAGAATCCGAAACCGCCTTCGTCTATTCCGCCACAGGGTTTTCAATTCACCGGCTCATGGGACTGTGAGGGGGCGTTTCGTAATCATCAGGAGCACAAATCAGTCTTTACGGGTGCGATGATCCTGGACGGAAAGTGGATTGAACTGAGCGAACAGGATGTTGCTCCGGCGACGGGATACACCGCAAAGTATCTGATCGGGTACGACGCGCAGCAAAAGCGGCTGGTGGAGTTTGACGCCAACAACTTTGGCGCGGCGACCTACTCCAGCGAGGCAGGGTGGCGGGACGGCACGCTGACGATGGTCTCACCGGTAGTGCAGGATCCGACGGCGGCCTACGTTGCGAATCGCTTTCTTTACTCCATCACGGGTCCGGATACGTTCACGGTCGATTGGCAAATCAGCAAGACGGCGGCGCTCGACTGGATACCGTCCGATCATCTGGCGTGCAAGCGAAGGACCCATGGATAGCCGAGGGAAACTCATGGCCGGCCGAGGGCGCCGGGCTGTGGTTTCCGGCGCATTCACTCTTCCCTAACGCACAAATCCGGAAATTCAGAGAGAATGGCTGACGCATGACTGATTCGAATTCGCGTTACAGATGGCTGGAGGGGCAGGGGTTGGCTTTCGGCGCGCCGGGGCTGGAGCCGCGATGGACATCGAGCGCGAAAGACACGGTCGGCACGGCCTATGCGGCGTCGAGCAGGGTGTGGTTCACGGTTTCGCATGGGATCCTGAACGAGATTTACTATCCCACCATCGATCGGCCGCAGATCCGCGACATGGAGTTTCTGATCACGGATGGCGAGACGTTTTTCCATGAAGAGCGCCGCGACCTGATCCACGAATTCGACTACGTGGACAGCGACGCGCTGGCGGTCTGCGTGCACAATCGCGATCGCGAAGGCCGATACACACTGGTGCGGCAGATGATCAGCGATCCTCATTACCCGGTGGTGCTGGTGCACGTGCGGCTGGAGGGGGATGAGGATCTGCTCTCGCGGCTGCATGTTTATGCGTTGCTGTCGCCGCATCTGGAGGGCGGGGGAATGGGCAACTCCGCGCGGGTGGCGGATGTTGCGGGGAAGCGGGTGGTGATTGCGTGGAGAGACGAGATATCGCTGACGCTGTCGGCGGACTGCGGATTCTCGCGGGCGAGCTGCGGGTATGTGGGGGCGAGCGATGGTTGGCAGGACCTGAAGCAAAACTTCAAAATGGACTGGGAATTCGGCTCGGCGCTGGACGGCAACATCGCGATCATGGGTGAGATTCCGATGACGAGCACGCGCGAATTCACGCTGGGCATCGGCTTCGGGGAAGGGCATCATGCGGCGCTGGCTGCCATGGGGGGATCGCTGGCGGAGCCATTTGAGGGTCACCTTAAGCGTTTCATCGAGCAGTGGCATCGTGCGGCCACGCCGCGGCATCTGGCGCGACACTCGGGAGACGACGGCCGGCTGCTGCAGATCAGCCACAACGTGGTGCTGGCGCATGAGGACAAGACTTTCGCGGGAGCGTTTATCGCATCGGCGTCGATTCCGTGGGGCTACGCGAAGGGCGACGACGATCTGGGTGGATACCACCTGGTGTGGACGCGCGACATGGTGCAGACGGCAACGGCGCTGATGGCGTGCGGGCGGCTGGAGACGGCGTTGCGCGCGCTGGTGTATCTGGCAAGCACACAAAAGCCGGACGGCGGTTTCTCGCAGAATTTCTGGGTGAACGGGGATCCGTACTGGACGGGCATTCAGCTGGACGAGGTGGCCTTTCCCATCATCCTGGCGTGGCGTTTGTGGAAGCAGGATGCGCTGGGAAAATTCAACGTGTTCCCGTTTGTGGAGCGCGCGGCAGGATTCCTGGTGCGCTACGCTCCGGTGACGCAGCAGGAGCGATGGGAGGAGACCGCGGGCTACTCGCCTTCGACTCTGGCAGCGGTGATTGCAGGACTGATCTGCGCCGCGGACCTGGCGCGGGCCCACGATTCGCCGGAGCTGGCGCACTTTCTTGAGGAACACGCGGACTGGGGCGAGAGCCATCTGGAAGACTGGACGGTGACCAACAATGGGGTGCTGGATCCAGAGGTGAAGCGGCACTACATGCGGATTCGGCCACCGGAATGCGGCGATCCGTACGCCCATGAGGAGTGTGGGCGCGAGATGGTGCACATCAACAACCTTCCCCCCGGCGAGCAGTCGGATTTTGAAGCGCGGGAGATCATCGATGCCGGTTTTCTGGAACTGGTTCGTTATGGTGTGCGGGCCGCCGATGATCCACTGATTGTGGACTCACTCAAAGTGGTGGATCACGTGCTGAAAGTCGATACTCCGAAAGGGCCCTGCTGGTTGCGTTACAACCACGATGGCTACGGACAGCGCGCTGACGGAGGGCCATTTCTCGGATGGGGGAAAGGCCATGCGTGGCCGCTGCTGACCGGGGAACGGGCGCATTATGAGCTGGCTGCGGGGCGCGACGTTGGTGAGCTGATTGAAACCATCGAGAAGTTCGCCTCGAGCGGCGGCATGCTGCCGGAGCAGATTTGGGATGAGCCGGACAAGGATGGGCTGGTCTTCGGAGGTCCGGCGGGCTCGGCGATGCCGCTGGTGTGGGCGCATTCGGAGTATCTGAAGCTGCTGCGGTCGGCCTATGACGGCCGTGTGTATGATTGCATCCCAATCGTGGAGGATCGCTACGCGCGGGGCAACCATCCTCCCAGTCACATCGAGGTTTTCAAAGTGTCGCGCCGGCAGATTCGGGTGATGGCTGCGGGGAAATCGCTGCGCATCACGTCCGCGGCGCGATTCCGCGTGAAGTGGACGCCGGACAACTGGCGAACCACGAATGAGGTCGAAAGCACGCAGCTAGGCTACGCCGGTTCCTACGCGGACCTGCCGACCACACCGGAGCAAACCGGCGCGCTTTCCTTTACTCTGTTCTGGCCGGATGAGAACCGGTGGGAAGGCAAGAATTTCGAAGTCGCCCTCGAACCACCTTCCTGAGACGGCTCGCCTGTTTGCGTCATCTAATCAACGGAGCGAGAATCAGGATTGACCGTCCAGTTGTCCGCATCGCCCCCAAGGCAATAAACCCAGGAGGAGAGGCCAGAATTATGAACGAGCTCGACCAGTTGTCGATCAACGCCCTGCGGTTTCTTGCTGTCGATGCGGTAGAAAAAGCTAACAGCGGCCATCCGGGAGCGCCGTTGGGCGACGCGCCGATTGCGTATCTGCTGTTCCACAAATACATGCGTCACAATCCGAAGCACTCAAAGTGGACGAATCGCGACCGCTTCGTGCTCTCGAACGGACATGCGTCAGCGCTGCTGTACGGTGCGCTGCACCTGACCGGATACGATTTGTCGATCGAGGATTTGCAGCAGTTCCGGCAATGGGGATCGAAGACGCCGGGGCATCCGGAATATGGCGACACGGACGGTGTAGAAGTAACGACGGGCCCACTGGGGCAGGGGTTCGCGATGGCCGTGGGGATGGCGATGGCGGAGAAGCATCTGGGGGCGGTTTACAACCGGCCGGGCTTCGACATCGTGGATCACTACACGTACGGACTTTGCGGCGACGGCGACCTGATGGAAGGCGTCTCGCACGAGGCGGCATCGCTGGCGGGAACATTGGGACTTGGCAAGCTGATTTTCCTGTACGACGACAACTTGATTTCGCTGGATGGGCCGACGGAGCTTTCGTTCACCGAAGACGTGTTGAAGCGTTTCGAGGCGTATCACTGGCATGTGCAGATTGTGGAGGATGGCAACGATCTGGAGGGGATTTCGAAGGCGATTGAAGCGGCGCAGACAGTGAAGGACAAGCCTTCGCTGATTGCTGTGCGGACGGTGATCGGCTACGGCAGCCCAAAGGCGGGAACCAACAAGGCCCATGGCGAGGCCCTGGGGCCGGACGCGGTGAAGCAGACAAAGAAAAATCTGGGGTGGCCGGAAGACAAGACTTTTTATGTACCGGAGGACGCGGCAAAGAACTGGCTGCAGGCGGTGGAGAAGGGTGCGAAGGAAGAGTCGGACTGGAATACGCTGTTCGCGAGTTATAGGAAGGCTTTTCCGGGGGAAGCGGCAGAATTCGAGCGCGTGCAGGCGGGCCGCCTGAAAGACGGGTGGGAGCAGAGCCTGCCGCGGTTCCCGGCGGACGGGAAGCCGGTTGCGACGAGGAACGCGGGCAACACGGTCATGAATGCTCTGGTGAAATACGTGCCGGAACTGCTGGGCGGCGCGGCGGATCTTTCGACGTCGACGAAGACGGTGATCAAGGACAGTGCGAATTTCCACATCGATCCCAAAGGGGAAAACATCTATTTCGGGGTCCGCGAATTCGGAATGTGTGCCGCGGTGAACGGCATGGCCGCGCACGGCGGCATTATTCCCTATGGCTCGACGTTTTTTTGTTTTTCGGATTATGCCAAACCGGCGCTCCGACTGGCCGCGCTGATGCAGATCCATTCGCTCTTCGTTTTCACGCATGATTCGATCGCGCTGGGCGAGGACGGCCCGACGCATCAGCCGGTGGAGCAGCTGACCATGCTGCGGGCGGTGCCGCATCTGACGGATTTTCGCCCAGCAGACGCGAACGAGACATCGGCCGTTTGGGGTTTAGCGCTGGAGCGCAAGGGAGCGTCGTTCATGGCTTTGTCACGTCAGGATCTGCCGCTGCTCGATCCCGTGAAGCAGCGCGTCTTTGAAGGAGTTCGGCGGGGAGCTTACATCGTGGAGCAGGGAGGCGATTCGCCCGATTTGCTGATCGTGGGCACGGGAGCAGAGTTATGGCCGGCGATTCGCGCGGCTGAGGAACTGAAGAAGGAAGGCATCGTGACGCGCGTTGTTTCCATGCCCAGTACGCACCTCTTCGATGAGCAGCCAGAGAGCTATAAGGCGTCAATCTTTCCCGATCACCTGCCCAAGCTGGCGATCGAGGCGGGCGCAACGTTGGGATGGTGGAAGTATGTAGGCCGCGACGGCGATGTAATCGGGCTGGATCGTTTTGGGGCTTCAGCGCCGGGCGCGATTGCCCTGGAGAAACTCGGATTTGGCACGGACAATGTGGTGGCCCGGGCGAAGGCGCTGGTCGAGCGGTCGCGCAAAGCCGAGCCGGCGCTGGCGGGGAAGTAACCATGAAGCTTGCAATCGCGGCAGATCATGCTGGGTTTCTTCTTAAAGGAGAGGTTCGGGGATATCTGGAGCAGCTCGGGCACGAGGTGATCGACCTGGGGGCGTTCAACGCAGAGCCTTCGGACTATCCGGATTTTGCGGAAGCGGTAGGCAGGGCGCTGCAGGCGGGCCGCGCCGAACGCGGCATTCTGATTTGCGGCAGCGGAGTGGGGGTGTGCGTAGCCGCTAATAAGATGCCCGGGATTCGTGCCTGCATGTGCCACGATCATTATTCCGCACACCAGGGCGTTGAACACGACAACATGAACGTGCTGGTGCTGGGGGCACGGATCATCGGCGAGGAACTGGCCTACGATCTGGTGGCCGCATTTCTTGAAGCTCGTTTCCAGTCACAGGTGGAACGGTACGTGCGCAGGCTGAATAAGGTGTTGGCCATCGAAGCTCGTAACATGCCAAACATAAACAAGCCGTAGAATCAGCCGGAACCCCGGACTCGTTTCAGCAAGGTCAGAGCATGCCAGGAGATGCCATGGACGGCATCAGCACCATTCTGTGGGATGTTGGTGGAGTGTTGCTTACGAACGGCTGGGATCGCCAGCAGCGAGATGCTGTGGTGGCGCGGTTTGGGCTGGACGAAGCGGACTTCGAGCGCCGCCATGCCGAGGTCGATCAGGCGTGGGAAAAGGATGAAATCGGAGCGGATGAATATCTGCGGCACACGGTGTTTTTCGAGCCGCGCAATTTTACCCAGGACGAATTTCTCGATGCGATGTACGCAGAGTCCACACCGCTTGCTGACAGCGCCATGGGAATCCTTCGCGAAGTTTCAGCATCGGAAGAATATGTGCTGGCGACGGTGAACAATGAGTCGCGCGCGATGAACGAATTCCGGCTTGTCAAGTTCGGTCTGCTGGATCAGTTCGATGCGTTCTTCAGTTCGTGCTATCTGGGAGTGCGCAAGCCGGACCGAAAGATTTATCAGGTGGCGCTCGATGTGCTCCAGCGCGAACCCGAGAGAGTAGTTTTCATCGACGACCGCGCGGAGAACGTGGCGGCGGCGACATCGCTGGGAATTCATGGGGTGCGCTACGAAGGGTCGGAACAACTGGGCGGCGAACTGGTGCGGCTTGGGGTTTTGCCGGCACGGGAGCTGAGGGTACACGAGGCTTGACGGTTTTCGAACTCGAGGGTTGAGGACAGGGAGGAAAAGCATGGAACTGGGAATCATTGGTCTCGGCCGGATGGGCGGAAATATGGCCGAGCGGCTGCGGCTGGGCGGGCACAAAGTGGTCGGGTTCGATTACAGCGCAGACGCGGTGAAGCGGCTGAACGACTCTGGATCGATCGGTGTCACGACGCTGCAGGACCTGGTGAAGAACCTGGCCACTCCTCGCGCGGTTTGGATTATGGTGCCGCAGGGGAAGCCGGTTGACGAGACGATCGAGAAACTGAAGCCGCTGATGCAGAAGGGCGACACCTTTATCGACGGCGGCAACTCGAACTACCAGGACAGCCAGCGCCGCTATCGGGAACTGAAGCCTGAGGGATTCAACTTCGTGGACGTGGGCACTTCTGGCGGCGTCTGGGGGCTGAAGGAGGGCTACAGCATGATGATCGGCGGCGATGACGATGCCGTGGAGCATCTGTATCCGATTTTCGAAACGCTCGCGCCAGCCAAAGATAAAGGATGGGGACATGTGGGCCCAGCGGGCTCCGGGCACTTTGTGAAGATGATCCACAACGGGATCGAGTACGGGATGATGCAGGCCTTCGCGGAGGGCTTTGCGATCATGGAGAAGAAAGAGGAAATGGATCTCGACCTTGCCCAGGTGGCGCAGATCTGGCGCTACGGCAGCGTGATTCGGTCCTGGTTGCTCGATCTGACCGCCGATGCATTGGGTCGGAATCCGGAATTGAAGGGACTGGAACCCTACGTTGAGGACTCGGGCGAGGGCCGATGGACGGTCTTCGAGGCGATCAATCTCAATGTTGCTGCGCCGGTGATCACGGAATCGCTGCTGCGCAGAATTCGCAGCCGCGAGGAGTACAACTTTACCGATCGCATGCTCGCGATCATGCGGAGCGAGTTCGGGGGCCACGCGGTGAAGACCGAAAAGGAAGAGGCGGCATAGAGGTTCGTGTGGGTTTGTAAGCCGACGAGGGGAAGCATCGCGGGAAAGAGGCTAACCGATGGCGACTACGGAAGTGAGAATTTCTCCAGAGGACGTGAAGCAGGCCGCGTCCCAGGTACACGAGCGCATTCCCGAGCCCAGCGTGGTGGTGATCTTCGGCGCGTCCGGCGATCTGACCAAGCGCAAGCTGCTGCCGGCGCTTTTTCATCTGGAGCAAGCGGGCCTGCTGCCCGAGCACTTTCGCATGGTCGGCGTGGCGCGCCGCGATCTCGGCCAGGAGTTCGCCGAGGATATGCGTGAGGGGATTACTGCGTTCGGGGGCGTCGACAAGGGCGCGGCCAAGCTGGACGAGTTCGTCGGAAAAATCGGCTATCACGCCATGAATTTCGACGACGACCAGGGTTATGACGCGCTGAAAAAGCTGCTCGAACAATACGACCGCGATTACGGCACGCGCGGCAATCGCCTTTTCTATCTTGCGACTGCGCCGGATTATTTCGCCGACATTGTCCACCGTCTGGGTGCGCACGGGATGGCGAAGCCTGAAGTCGGGACCGTACGCGTGATCATCGAGAAGCCATTCGGACACGATCTGGAAAGCGCGCGTGAGCTGAACGATGACGTCGACACGGTCTTCAGCGAGAGTCAGATTTTCCGGATCGATCACTATCTGGGCAAAGAAACGGTTCAGAACGTGCTGGTCTTCCGTTTCGCCAACGGCATTTTTGAGCCCATCTGGAATCGCAACTTCGTCGATCACGTGCAGATCACGGCGGCGGAGAGCATTGGCATCGAGGGGCGCGGGCCCTTCTACGAGAAGGCCGGGGCGCTGCGGGATGTAGTGCAGAACCACATGATGGAACTGTTGTCGTTCGTGACCATGGAACCGCCGGCTAGTTTTGCAGCCGAGGCGGTGCGGCGCGAAAAGATCAAACTGTGGAGCTCGATTAAGCCCATCAATATTTTCGATTGCGTGCGCGGCCAGTATGGGCCGGGCATCGTGGACGATCAGATGGTCAAAGGGTACCGCGAAGAAGACCGCGTCGACCCGAAATCTCAAACCGAGACTTACGCCGCGATCCGTCTGGAGATCGACAACTGGCGCTGGGCGGGAGTTCCTTTCTATCTCCGCGCGGGCAAGCGTCTTGCCAGCCGAGTGACAGAGATCACGATTCAGTTCAAGCAGCCGCCGATGTTGCTTTTTGGCGCGCCCGTGCAGGGCGGCTGCGAGATACAGCCCAACATCATCACGATGCGGATCCAGCCGGACGAGGGCATCTCGCTGCGCTTCGGCGCGAAGGTGCCAGGTCCGCAGATGTCGGTCTGCCCGGTCATTATGGATTTCAGTTACGCACAGTCTTTTGGCGCTTCTTCGGCGAACGGATACGAGCGTTTGCTGCTGGACGCAATGTTGGGCGATGCGACGCTGTTTGCGCATCGGGACGGCGTAGAGACGACGTGGGCGCTGTACACGCCGGTCCTGGATGCGTGGGCGAAGAAATTTCCGCAGACCTTCCCCAACTACGCGGCCGGCACGTGGGGGCCGGAGTGCGGCGACGAGCTGATTGGGCGCGATGGGTACACGTGGCAGGGTGTGCCGGAATCACTGAAGCCTTAAATCGCACGGCTTTCACCTTCGCCAGCGCGGAGATAGAATGCCGTTTTGTGTCACGAGCTGGAGAATGACAAAGAGAATGCACGTTGAATATCGCGTTTTTCAGGAACTGGACGTTCTTTCGCGCGCGACCGCCGAGCACTTTGTGAGGGGCATTCAGTCGGCGGTCTCTGCACGTGGCATCGCGCGCATCGCAATTTCCGGCGGGGCCAGTCCGCAACCGGTGTTCGCGCTGCTGGCCGATCCGAAGGCCCCTTACCGGGAGGCCATTCCGTGGAATCGACTCTGGATTTTCTGGGTGGATGACCGCTGCGTGCCGCCGGAAAATGAGGACAGCAACTTCGGCGCGGCGCGCGACCTCCTGCTCGACAAGGTTCCACTGGCGCCGGATCATGCGATCCGCATCGAGGGAGAGCTCGATCCCGAGGTGGCAGCCGCACGGTACGAGTCAGCGATTCGCGGGCACTTCCGTCTGGAGGGCGCCGAGGTCCCCATCTTCGATGTTCTGCAGCTGGGCATGGGGGACGATGGACACTGCGCTTCGTTGTTCCCGCACAGCGCTGCTCTGCATGAGACGGTTCGGATCGCGGTCGCGAACCATGTGCCGCAACAGAAGCAAAGTTGGCGCATAACACTCACGTGGCCAGTGATCAACGCGGCGCGCGATGTTTTCTTCATGATCGATGGCGCAACGAAAGCCGATCCGCTGGGGCGTGTGCTGCAGGGCCCCTACGATCCTGAGACGCTGCCCTCACAACTGATCCAGCCGCAAGACGGCCGGCTGCTATTCCTGCTGGACAGCGCTGCCGCGGCGCATCTGCCCCCGCCCAACGCGGATGGCACGGGAACACTGGAGCTCGCAAGATGATTCTCGCCGGGGATGTGGGCGGGACCAAGGTCGATCTGGCGCTGTACGCATTCGAGCACCGCGAGTTGGTGCTCGTTCGCGACGAGCGCTATCCGGCCCACGAATTCAACGGGCTGGAGGAAATTGTTCGCCGCTTTCTGAGCGAAAGTGCCAATCCAGAGATTACGGCCGCCTGCTTCGGCGTGCCGGGACCGGTGCGCGGGGGACGCCTGCGGCTCACCAATCTTCCGTGGGTGCTGGACACCCGGGAGCTCTCCGCCAATCTCAACATCACGCATCTCTTCCTGATCAACGATCTTGAAGCGAACGGCTACGGCGTCCCGGAGCTGACGCCGGACCAGATCTTCACGCTCAATCAGGGCGATCCGGCCGCGGTGGGGAATCGCGCGCTGGTGTCGGCGGGCACAGGGCTTGGCGAAGGGGTCCTGGTGTGGAATGGCAAGACGCATGTGCCGATGGCGTCAGAGGGCGGGCACTGCGATTATGCTGCGCGCAATCCGCTGGAGATCGAGCTGCTCACGTGGCTGATGCACAAATTCGATGGCCGGGTTAGTTTCGAACGGGTTGTTTCAGGGCCGGGGCTCACGAATATCTACACGTTTCTGCGCGATCAAAAGCACATGGAGGAACCGGAGTGGTTGCGGCAGCGAATGGTCGTTGAGGATCCTAACGCCGTGATCGGAGAAGTGGGCGAGGAGGGAAAGAGCGAGCTGTGCGCGAAGGCACTGGAAGTTTTCGCAGCGGCCTATGGTGCGGAGGCCGGCAACATGGTGCTGAAAGTGCTGGGTACGGGCGGAATGTATGTCGGAGGCGGCATTGCTCCGAAGATGCTAAAGACCATGCGCAGCGGGGTGTTTATGCAGGCTTTTATCGACAAGGGAAGGTTGAGCGAATTGTTGATTCACACGCCGGTGCACATTATCCTGGAGAGCCGCGCTGCGCTGATGGGCGCTGCAGCCTATGCAGAGGCTCGTGCCGCGGAAATCAGCGGCAAATCGGTGCGGGCGGCGTCGCGGTAGACCGCACGAAGTATTTCTTAAGCTATGCGCATGAAACAAATCGCTGTCTTCGTCGCGTGTGCCGCGCTGCTCCTGCCATGCATGGCATTCGCCCACGCTCACCTTCTCTCCAGCACACCAGCGGCAACCGCGACGGTTCATGGTCCCGTTGTTGCTATTGAGCTGCGATTCAACTCCCGCGTCGATGGGCACCACTCCGTTCTCTCGCTGGTGACGAATAATGGCAGCGTGGCGCTGACTATTGATAACCAGAGCGCGGATAACAATCTGAATGCACACGCGAGGCTGACGCCAGGAAGTTATACGCTGCGCTGGCAGGCGCTCTCCACCGACGGACACATCACGCGCGGCGAAATCCCGTTCACGGTACGCTAAGACAACTTGATCTGGTTCGTTCGCGACTTCGATCTGCTCTCGCTCCTGTTGCGGGCGCTCTCGTTTGCGCTGGAGGCGCTGGCGTTTGGAGGCGTGTTCTTCCTGCTTTTCGCAGCGCGCCCTGCGAATCTGGATACGGGATCGCAGGCGCGACTGCGGCGGGCCGCCGCAGGGTTCGCTCTGGCGCTGGCTGTGACGCAAATCAGCCTGGTGGCCGCCACATCGGCTGTTCTGATGGGCAGCTCGGGCATGGGCCTGCGCGATGTGATTTCCGCTGCGTACTTTGTTGCCGGGACCATCTTTATCGCTGCATCCCTGGCATTGTTCCTGCTGCTTCGGCTGACATCGAAGCTGGTACTGGCATCTCTTTCAGGACTGATTGCACTCGACGCCTCGGTTTCGCTCAGTCATGCCGCATCCCGCATGGATCATCGGCCACTTCTGCTGGTTCTGACGGCAGCGCATCACCTGGGAATGGCCGCGTGGATCGGAGCGATGCCGTTTCTGCTGCTCGCACTTCGGCTGAATCGGGATGTGGAGATTTCGCGGAGAATGGCGCGTCGCTTCTCCACGATGGCCGTGATCGGCGTGGCGACTTTGATCGCCGCTGGTGTGGGGCTCTCCTGGTTTTATGCGGGTTCCTGGCGGGGAATGTACGGCACTTCGTATGGCCTTTTGCTTTCCGCGAAGATCGTGTTGACCGTGCTGATCCTGACACTCGGAGCCGCGAACTTCTTCCTGCTGCGCCGGGTAGACAGCGAACCAGCGCCACTCCTGTTGCGTCTGCGCCGCTTCAGCGAGACCGAACTGGGGCTGGGATTCACGGTGATTCTCGCGGCAGCCTCTCTCACCGCGCAGTCGCCTTCGGTGGATGAGACACCGCAGGATACGCTCACAGGCCATCAGGTGATCGAGCGGATGGAGTGGCGCTGGCCGAGCTTCCATACGCCGGCGCTCTCGCAACTCGCGCCGCCGACACCGCTGAGTGTTGCTGTGCGCGAAGCGACATACACAGGTGGCAGCGCCAGCGACGCTAACGATCGCACCTGGTCGGAATACAACCACCACTGGGCTGGGCTGATCGTTCTCGCTGCCGGCGCTCTGGCTCTGGTCTCGCGCCTGCCGCGCCAGGCATGGGCGCGGCACTGGCCGCTGCTTTTTCTGGGGCTGTCGATTTTTGTCCTGCTGCGCGCCGATCCCGAATGCTGGCCGCTGGGGCCGCGCCCCTTCTGGGCCAGCTTCACCGCACCCGATGTGCTGGAGCACCGCGTCTACGCCGTTCTTATCGCGATCTTCTCGATCTTCGAGTGGGGCGTGCGAACGGGACGGCTGCGCTGGAAGCGTGCCCGATTTGTTTTTCCCATATTGTGCGCGGCCGGAGGAGCGCTGCTGCTGACGCACACGCACGCGCTCGGCGAGGGAACCGATGAGGTCTATGCGGAACTGAGCCACACGCCGATCGCGCTGTTGGGAGCAGTAGCCGGCTGGGGACGGTGGCTGGAACTTCGACTTGATGACCGGACGGCCGACGTTGAGGAGTCACGCCCGAGGCGAATCGCGGCGTGGGTCTGGCCCGCTTGTCTTGTGCTGATTGGGTTGCTGCTACTCAATTACCGCGAATCCTGAGCAGGCTTTTTGATCGCTGGGTTATCGTAGGAAGGGTTCAGTTCTACCGAGGTACGGAATGATTTTTTCGCGGCTCCGCCCGGCTTTCACTTGTCTGGTCCTCGTTTTCGGTGCATCCGCCCACGGCCAGCGCCTGTCCGATTCGGTAATTCCGGAACACTACGCGCTCACGCTAACGCCCGATCTGAAGAACGCGACCTTCGCCGGCAGCGAGAAGATCGACGTTTTATTGAAGCAGCCGTCGGATTCCATCACGCTGAACGCAGCGGAGATTAAGTTCGTGAGCGTGACCACGAAGATTAACAGCAGGGAACTGAAGGCCAGCGTCACAGAAGACCCCCAGAAGGAACAGGTAACGTTCAACTTTGATCGGGCGCTGCCAGCGGGGCGCACCACGCTCGACATCGAATACAGCGGCATTCTGAACGACCAGCTGCGCGGGTTCTATCTGTCAAAGACAGCGAAACGTAACTATGCTGTAACGCAATTTGAGTCTACTGACGCGCGCCGGGCGTTCCCCAGCTTCGACGAGCCGGCTTTTAAAGCAACATTCGATATCACTCTGGTGGTCGACAAGGGTGACACCGTGATCTCGAACACGAACATCGTCTCGGACACGCCGGGCCCGGAGGTGGGAGTCCACACCATACGGTTTGCGACGACGCCGAAAATGTCCACCTACCTGGTCGCGTTTCTGGTGGGCGACTTCCAGTGCGTCTCCGGGGAGAGCGATGGAGTACCGATCCGCGCCTGCGCTACGCCCGATAAGGTTCAGTATGGTCGGTTCGCAGTTTCGGCAGCGGAGTTTGTTCTGCACTACTACGACACGTACTTCGGGATTCGCTATCCGATGCCCAAGCTCGACATGATCGCTCTGCCGGACTTTGAAGCAGGGGCGATGGAAAACTTTGGCGCAATCACGTATCGCGAGACCGATTTGCTGATCGATGAGAAGACGGCTTCCATCAGCGCGAAGAAGGAAGTTGGCGAGGTGGTTGCGCACGAGATGGCCCATCAGTGGTTCGGCGATTTGGTGACGATGCAGTGGTGGGACAACATCTGGCTCAACGAGGGGTTCGCGACCTGGATGGAGACCAAGCCAATCGCGGTGTGGCATCCCGAGTGGTACATTCCGCAGGATGACGCTGCCGGACTGAATGGCACGCTCGACTACGATGCGCAACGCGTGACGCGGGCCATTCGCGCAAAGGCCGATACGCCGGATGAGATCAACCAGATGTTCGACGCGATCAGCTATGGCAAGGCGGGGGCCGTGCTGCAGATGACGGAGAGTTACGAGGGCGCGGAGACGTTTCGCAAAGGTGTGCACAACTACCTGACAGCGCATATGTTCGCGAACGCCACCGCGGAAGATTTCTGGAACGCGCAGGCGGAGGTGAGCCACCAGCCGGTCGACAAGATTCTATCGAGTTTTGTATCGGAGCCGGGTGTTCCGCTGCTGACGTTCGGCGATCCGGTGAATGGCAGGGTCGACGTCCGGCAGGATCGATTCTTCCTCGATCCCACAGTCAAGGAACAGAGTCAGCAAACGTGGTCGATTCCGGTTTGCTTTACGACCGGAAAGCAGAAGCAGCAATGCGCACTGCTGGATGCAGCGCATGGTTCGCTGACTGTGCCGCAAGGGGGCATCTTTTTCCCGGACGCCGGCGGAGCAGGCTACTATCGCTACGCATTGCCGGACGAGGTGTACGCGAAGATCGCTGCCAGTGTCGAAACCGCGCTGACACCGGAGGAGCGCATCAGTCTTCTCGGTGATGAGTGGGCTGGGGTTCGCGCCAACAAGGATTCCGTGGGCGATTATCTCAAGCTGGTTGCGGCGGTAAGGGACGACGAAAACCCTGACGTCATCGCCGCGCTATCGGGGCCGCTTTTTACCATCAACGACCACATCGCGAATACTCCGGAACAGCATCAGGCACTGGCCGCGTGGGTCGACTACACGTTCAAGCCGGCGTATCGCAAGCTTGGCCCTCCAACCCAAAGCGAATCGCCCGGCAGGATCGGGCTGCGCGCCGCGCTCTTCGACTTGCTGGGCGCCGTTGGCCACGATCCTGACATCATCGCGGAAGCCAGGGCGCTTGCCGAGCGCTCTCTGAGCAACCCGGGATCGGTCGAGCCGGGCCTGGCTCTGGTGGCCACCGATATCGCCGCGAGCAATGGGGACGCAGCATTATTCAACGAACTGCAACACACTTATGAAACCGCAAGCGATCCTCAGAGACAGGAAGATGCGCTGCGGCTTCTCGCCCGGTTCCGCGACCCGGAACTGCAGCGGCGCTCGCTCGAATATGCGGTTTCGGGCAAGGTGCGCAACCAGGACGCGACCTTCCAGCTGATGATTCCGATGCGCGATCCGGAGACCCGCGAGCTGGCGTGGAGCTTCATACAGGAGAACTGGGGCAAAGTGCAGGCGGAGTTCACTACGGCGATGGGTGGCTATCTGATCGGCGGGACTGGCTCTTTCTGCAGCGTGGAAAGGCGCGGCGAGGTCGAGCAATTCTTCGCTTCGCATCCGGTGGCGGCATCGAGCCACTCGTTGCAGCGTGCGAAGGACGCTATCCAAGCCTGTATCGAACTGCGATCCGACCAGGAGCCCAAGCTGGCGGAGTGGGTTGCGGGGGAGAAGTCAACTGAATCCGGGGCGCCGGGAGGCGGTGCGGCCAGCCGCAAGTGAACCTGATTGGGTACTGAGCGAGGGTTCCCGTCTCTTCGATAATGAAAGTGTGGCCGCCGCTCGCAAAGCGAAGCTGAGGAATACCGGGCCGAGCAATTCGGGACTGGTTCAGGAGTATCTCGTCTACCTGCGCGTCGAGAAGGGGCTGCGCCCGCTCTCCTGCGAAGCCTACGAGCGCGACCTGCTGCAATTTGCCGAGTTTCTGGAGGGTGAGTCCGCAACCCTGCTGAATGGAACTCAGGCCCTGGTGGCGGGGTTCCTGAAACATTTGTCAAAACATGGCGTGGAGTCACGTTCGGCGGCACGCAAACTTTCCTGCTTGCGCGGTTTCTATCGCTGGTTGCTGCTCGATAAGCGGATCCATCGCGATCCCACGCTGAATCTCGAATCACCGTCAACGTGGAAGGTGCTGCCCAAATCGCTGGCGGTAGCGGAGGTCGACTCGATGCTGGATCGCGCGGCAATGGCGGCGGAACTTCCGCGGGTGGATGCCACTGCGCTGCGCGATCGCGCCATTCTGGAGCTGCTGTATGCTGCAGGGCTGCGCGTGTCGGAGTTGACGGGGCTGACCATCGCCGATCTTTCGCTGGAGGCCGGGCGCGCGCTGGTACGGGGCAAAGGAGACAAGGAACGGATCGTTCCGCTGGGGAGGGCGTCGATCCAGGCGCTTGAAGAGTATTTGAAGAACGGGCGACCGGCGCTGGAGAAACAATCCTCGGGAGGGCTGTTTCTGTCGGAGCGAGGGCAACCGCTGGGCCGCGGTTGGGTGTGGCATCTGGTGAAGCACAGCAACCGCGCGGCCAGCCCGCATATGCTGCGCCACAGCTGTGCCACGCACATGGTGGAGAGGGGCGCGGATCTGCGGACGGTTCAGACGCTGCTCGGCCATGCGGATATTGCGACGACGCAGATCTATACCCACCTGGCGCTGGGACGGCTGAAGGCTGTGCATCGGGAGCATCATCCGCGGGCGAAGCGAGTGGCGCCGTGAGCCGGCCGAAGAACCCGGCTGGAACGACCGGCGAACTGCCGATCGTGCGGCATGTCGATGCATTTCTTTCGATGTTGGCGCATGAGCGGAAGGCTAGTCCCCATACGGTCCGCGCTTATGAGCGTGAGCTGCATAATTTCGGGGAATTTGTACTGGCGAGACTGGGCGCGAAGTTTGCGGTCGATCGCATCGAGCATCAGGACATCCGGGCTTATCTCGGAGAGCTGTATGGGCGCGGCTTGTCGAAGGCTTCGGTCGCGCGGGCACTGGCGGCGATTCGGTCCTGGTTCAAATGGCTGGCGCGCCAGGGGATGGTGGAACAGAGTCCCGCCGCACTGGTCGCCACTCCGAAATTGCCGAAGCATCTGCCGCGGGTGCCGACGATCGAAGAGATGAACCGCGTGGTGGAGAGCGCCGCGGACGAAGCCGCAGCGTGGCCGGAACGCGATCGCGTCATTTTTGAATTGCTTTATGGCTGCGGGATTCGCAACGCGGAACTGGTGGGCATCGACCTCGGGGATATTCACTGGGCGAACGAAGCGATCCTTGTGCGCGGCAAGGGACGGAAGGAACGCTACGTCCCCCTGGGTGATGCGGCCGCGCAGGCGCTGCGGGCCTATCTGCCTCTCCGCGAGGGGAAGCTCGCTGAAGCAGGGAAGTCAACGGCAGCGCTGTTGCTCAATCTGCGGCTGCGCGGCGATGGGCGGCTCACTGCCCGCAGCGTCGGGCGCATCGTGAAGCACATCGCGCTGGCGCACGGGCTGGCTGCGGATGTTCATCCGCACACGCTGCGGCACGCTTTCGGGACCCACATGTTGGAGGAGGGGGCCGATTTGCGGGCGATCCAGGAGCTGCTGGGGCATGAACGGCTCTCTACGACGCAGCGATACACGCAGTTAACCGTCGGGCAGGTGGCCGAGGTCTACGACCGCACGCATCCGAGAGCGAAGTAGGAAACCCCGAAGAGGGGCGAAGATAGGGCGAAATGGGGAGTTATTGCCCCGATTCCTGCTGAGGTTTTTCATTTTCCTGCGATTTTCGGTGCGATATTCTTGCCTTCCTATGGCTTCGACAGTCTGGAAAGGCTACATTTCGTTTGGCTTGATCTCGGTGCCGATCCGTTTGTTTGTTGCTGCGCGCGAGCAACACATCAGCTTCAACCAGATTCACCAGGTGTGCGGCACACGCATCAAGCAGCAGATCTACTGCCCGCACTGTGAGCGCGTGGTGGAGCGCAGCGAGATCGCCAAGGGCTACCCCATCGACAAAGAGAACTTTGTGCTCGTCTCGAACGAGGAGTTGAAGGCCCTTGAAGCGCAGTCGTCGGAGACGATGGAGATCGTTCAATTCGTAAAGCTGCCCGAGGTCGATCCGCTTTATTACCAGACTTCCTACTTCAGTGTGGCCGAAGACCCCGGCCGGCGCGCGTACTCGCTGATTCACAAGGGCATGCAACAGCTGCAGCTGGGCGCGATTGCAAAGATCACGCTGCATCAGCGCGAACAGATCGTGATGATCCGGCCGTTTGAAAAGGGGCTGGTGCTGCACACGCTTTACTACCCGGAAGAAATCCGGGCCGTCGCCGAATACGACAATCAGCCGGAAGTGGAAGTGCAGAAGGCGGAAGTCGAGTTGGCCGAGCAGTTCATGAAGCAACTCACCGGAGAGTTTCAACCTGAGAAGTTCAAAGACGAATACGAGGGTCGCGTCGAACAGCTGATCGAGAGCAAGCAGGGTCAGGCGGACGCGCCCGCGAAGCAGCCGAAGCGCAAGCTGGCGCCGGTGATCGACCTGATGGAGGCGCTGCGCAAGAGTATGGGACAGCCCCCGGAGGTAAAGGGAACGGCTGCGGCGAAGAAGCCGCCCCAGAGAGCGGTGGCTCAGCGGAAGAGACGAGAGGGCTGAGCGCAGCTAAAAGCGAGCGAAAAGCAAGCTGAAGGCGAGCAAAAAGCGAGCAGGAACCGAGCGAAAAGCTAATGAAAGGCGAGCTGAAGGCCAGCGAAAAGCGGCGTCAGATCTGAGCCTTTGGAGTGGGTGGCAGGATCTTCTCCAATAATGCTGAGATTTCCGCGGCGCTTCGTTCGTGGACGATGATGGTTTTGCTTCGCCCGTGCTGACCGGCGGCTATCTCGATGGCCGAGCGCGGCGTTCCCAGCGAATCGGACAGGAACTCGATGAGCGCGGCGTTGGCGCGACCTTCCACGGGTGGCGCATGCAGCGCGATTTTTAGCGCAGCGTCCTCGCCCTCCCCCATCACGCCGACGATGGCTGTGCGGCTTGCCCGCGGCGTCACCCGCACCTGGAACCTGGCGCCTTCCCGCGTGTCGCGGACAACAACTGGACCGGTCATCGTGCCGCGGAGCGCTCGCCGAACAGCGCGGTTCCGATGCGGACCAGGGTCGAGCCTTCTTCAATGGCAATCTCGAAGTCTCCCGACATGCCCATGGAGAGCTCGCGAAAGTCGATGCGTGGATTCTCGCGCGCGAGGGTATCGCGCAGCGAGCGCAAGCGCCGGAAGCAGACCCGCGCGGTCTCAGAATTTTCGTCAAACGGAGCAATGGTCATCAGACCGCGCATGGTGAGGTGTTCAAGGGTGGGGAGCCGTTCGAGCAAGAGACGCAACTCCCCGCCGTCGGGTTCGATACCCGATTTGGCTGGCTCCGCGCTAAGTTTCAGTTCGAGCAGGATAGGCATTCTTTTGCCCAGCTTGCCGGCCGCATCGTTCAGCCGCTCCGCGAGCCTTAGAGAATCGACACTGTCGATAGCCGAAAAGATCCCGGCAGCGTTAGCCGACTTGTTCGATTGCAAATGTCCGATGAAGTGAATCTCCGCGCCGGTGACGTGAAGCTCGTCGAGCCGGCGCCGCTTGGCTTCGAACTCCTGCACACGATTTTCGCCGAAGAGCGTCAAGCCTGCCCGTGCCGCCTCGGCCAGAGTCTCGGCGGGATGCATTTTGGAGACGCCCATAAGCCGTACTTCCCGGGGAGAGCGGCCAGCGCGATGGCACGCCGCCGCGATGCGCTCTTCGATGTGCGCCAGTCGTTCGGCCAGAGAACTCACGCTTCTATGGTAGGCGAAGCCGCGGGGACCCTTGTGCCCACAGTCACATTGGCCGTCGGCGAACTCTCGTAACCCGCGGCCAACTTTGCAAAGAACACGGGCATCCTGGCTGACAACACCCGGAGAGGCCGCGAAAAGCGTCCTGCCAAGACGATGCGCTCAGTGGTTCTGATCCGCGGGTTGCTGAAGGGCATGGGACGGGAAGCACCCTGCGACATGCTGGCGATGAAAGACGCGACTTCGGAGACGGGCCCGGCCGTTTACTCCCAGTGCTGCGTCATTGATGCACCGTTTGACGTGCCTGACGGTGTGTACGCCGTCGCCTTCAACGGTTACGTGGTTGCAGCGAGGAAGGAAGGCGGATTGTGGCTTCCCGAGGACGCCACGAGTTCGTTGCAGATCGAGCCTCGGGCGAGTCGACCCCGTGGTTCGTCCGAGGTGGAGGTAGTTGTCGAGGCACTGCCTTTGCTGAAAAAGGACCACGTCGCCTGACGGCGGAAGACTACGACACGGCATCCTGCAACAAGAGATTCATTTGTTCCAGAAGCTGATCGCGGAGATGGTGGAGTTCCTGAACCTCACTTTCGGCATTTCCGCTCAGCTGGGGTGCATCAGGAGCTGCGGTTCGATCGGCGCAGTCGTGGATTTGGGAATGAAGCAGATCGATCTGCGCAAAGGGGGCGGTGGCCCCGAGGGGACTGGACCGTTCGCTGTCGAGCCAGTGGCCAAGGCGGCAGCGATGGGGATCGAGAGGCGGCGGGAGGCGGCGACCGCCGAGGAGGAAGGATGCCATGGCCGCAATCCAGGCGCGATGGGCGACGGCGGCGTGCACCAAAGAGCGTTTACGAGGCGCCACCGGCACGACCTGCGCCCAGGCCGGATCGGGAATCCAGGCCGCCGACCATGCCGGCAGATCCTCACCGGGCATAGGCCAGGCAATACCATTTCCCTGCCCGTAGACACAGCCGAGCTGCAGCAGAAGGCGGCCGTGGTCCACCGTTTCCACGCCCTCCGCGATGGCCACGCGATCGAAGGCGGTTGCCAGGCCCAGCACGCCTTCCAGAATGTTCAGGTCCTCAGGGTCATCCAGGATATCGCGCACGAAACTGCGGTCGATTTTGAGCAGATTGACGGGGAGACGCTTGAAGTAGGTGAGCGATGAATAACCGGTGCCGAAGTCGTCCAGAGCGATCGAAACGCCAAGTTCACGACAGGCTGTCAGCACATGAGAGACCTGGGCCACGTCGCGCAGGGCGCTGGTTTCGAGGATCTCCAGTTCCAGGAAGGAGGGGCGAATGTCAGGGTGCGCGGCAAGCAAATCTCGCAGGCGATCGACGAAGCCGGGCTGTTGCAGTTGATGGGCGGCGATATTGACACTGACGGGAATCCTGAGGCCGGCGGCAGACCAGCTCTCCAGCTGTTGCAGGGCCTTCCCGATGACCCACTCGCCGATGCGGTCGATGAGGGGATGGTTTTCGATGACGGGCAGAAACAGATCGGGCAGCAGGCGTCCGCGGGTGGGATGGTCCCAGCGGATCAGGGCTTCGGCGCCGGCCAGGACGCCGGTGCTCATGTTCACGCGAGGCTGGTAGTAAAGAAGGAACTCGCCGGTGACGAGCCCGCGGCGGATTTGTTCGAGGTCTTCATGGAACGTGCGGATGGTGATGTCGCGGGTGGGATCGAAGATCTGATAACGATTCTTTCCCGCCAGCTTGGACTGGTACATGGCTTGACCGGCCTGGCGGAGCAACTGGTCGGCGTCGATTTCCTCGGTTTGGGGATACAAGACCACGCCAATACTGGCGGAGACCTGAACGCTCGAGTCGCCGCAGTCTTCGGGCTGCGACGCGCAGGCCAGCAGGCTTTCGAGAATGGGGCGAACCGCATCCACGTCGGCCAGATCGAGCAGAACGGCAACGAACTCGTCGCCGCCGATACGGGCCAAGGTGTCGGTCTCACCCAATACCCGCCGCATACGCCGCGCTACACCCATCAGCAGCTGGTCTCCGGCCTCCTGGCCGTATTGGTCGTTGACGGCGCGGAAGCCGTCGAGATCGACGCAGGCCACGGCCAGCATTTGTCCGTGGCGATGCGCCTGGGCCATGGCCTGCTGCAGGCGGTCGGTGAGCAGGACGCGATTGGGGAGGTTCGTCAGCGCATCGAACTGGGCCATGCGTTCCAGCTGACGCTCCTGCTCCCTGGCCTCGGTCACGTCGGAAAAGAGAGCCACGTAATGCTGGACTTTGGAGGCACGATCATAGACAGCGCTGATGGTGAGAGTCTCGGGATAGATCCTGCCGTCTTTGGCTTTGTTCCAAATTTCTCCGGACCAGTAACCGCTTTCGCCCAGCGCCCGCCACAGGTCGCTATAAAACGCCTCACTTTGCCGACCTGATTTCAGGATGCGGGGATTCCGGCCGAGCACGTCTGCGCGAGTGTAGCCGGTGATACGCGTGAACATCTCGTTCACGTCGAGGATGGAACCGTGCGGATCGCAGATGAGGATGCCCTCGCGAGCGTTGGTAAACACGCTGGCGGCCAGCTGAAGATTCTCTTTGTCCTTTTTCTGCTGGGTAATGTCCTCGGTGAAGATAACAATGCCGCCGATGCCGCCGTTCCCGGTCCGCCAGGGATGGATTTCCCAGCGAAGCCACTGGATCGAGAAATCGGGGCGGACGAAGCGGTCCTCGTCGCAATACAGGTCTTCCCCGGCCAGGGCGCGGCGATGCAGCGCTTTCCAGCGCTCGGGGATCTCGGGAAATACCTCGTAGTGAGAGCGGCCGATCACACCCGAGGGGAGCCCGAAATCGCGGAGCCAGCGGCGGCTGACCGCGAGGTAGCGCATGTCGCAGTCAAGCATGGCCAACGCAGCCGGAGCATGTTCGATGAAGAGGTGGAGAACCTCTCTGCTCTCGTTCAGTTTGCGTTTTACGTTGGCCGCCTCTGAGGCAACGGGGCGAACGCCGAAGACAACGGGAATCTCGCCGTCCGGGGTTCTGAGCGGTCGCTCGCGGTTCTCGATCCAGCCGTTGCCCGCCATGAAGCGCTGGATCCCGTTGGAACCCCGCCCTTCGACCAGCGGATGATCAAGACTTCTAAGGGATACGGATTCCCGGGGACGATCCATCGGCATCCCGACGCCATCGATGGCGCTTCGGAGGGCTGGATTGATGCCATCACCAGGGCCTCCCAGAACAAGATCGAGGATGACAGCTTCGTTCTCGGTTGCACGAGCCTTGGAATAGTCGGCGCGGAGACAACGAAGTTTGCCATCGGCGTGCCGGATGCGAATGCTGGCCGATCCGGAGGGACGCGATAAGTCAGGAGAAAGGAACGAATTAAGGAGATGGATATCGGACGGATGAACCCTGTCCCGAAGGCAGATACCAGAAGATAGCCACTCCTGGGGAGGAAAGCCGGTCAATGATTCTATGGAGTCGCAGACCGAAAGGACGAGCGGCGGATCGCCGAGGGAGATGCGCACTCGTGCCTGGTGGGTATCGCTCTGCATGTTCGGATGCCTTTCGGAGGATACCCATGCTATACGGCAAACCGTCAAGGAGTATCTAATTGAGGGGGGGCCAATCAGGCTCTGATAGTAACTTACTTTTCTGACAGTAACTTACTTAAGTGGTGAACCTAAAGTTATGTCCCCTATTTTGGGGCGGATGCGCCACGTCATTCCCGAAATGGGAATGATGGCATGCGGCGTCTTCCTCTGTGGAAATCTTTTGACGGGGAGCTGCAAAAAAGCCGCGCAAGTCAGCTTTTGAACTGGTTGCGATAAGGAAGTGACAATACTCAGAGTGGTAATCCCCTCATGGTTGTGGCGCAAAAGTTGATACGGTAGGGATGGAGGGGCTGGTCGTTTATGTCACTGGAGGCGGAACCAGCGGTGCGTTTGAGCCTGGAGGAATTCCGCCGCTCCGCACTGTCTCCCCCGCCGCGCATCGCGGTCTTCGATTGCGACGGCACGCTCTGGAACGGCGACGCTGGTCTCGGGTTTATGACGTGGTCGATGGAGGCGGGGCTGCTTTCGCGCGATGCCAGCGCGTGGATCGATGCTCGCCACCGTCTCTACCGGCAAGGCGAAGTCTCAGAGGTGACGATTTGCGGGGAGATGGTGCAGGTTTACGCCGGGCTCCGTGACGACGAGTTGCGCCGCGCGGCTGCCCGCTACTTTGCCGGACACGTTGAGGCCCAGATTTTTCCTGAGATGCAGTCACTGATCGCCGATCTGCGGGTGGCGGGAACAGATATTTGGGCTGTAAGCTCAACGAATATCTGGGTGGTCGAAGAAGGGGGGCGGCGGTTCGGCATCGGGCCAGAGCGCGTGCTGGCCGCGTGCGTGCGCGTGAACGACGGACTGATCACCAGCGATCTGGTCGATGTGCCTACAGACGAGGGCAAGGCTGTCGCATTGCGCCGGGTCGGACTTCCTCGTCCCGATGTGGTCTTCGGTAATTCCATTCACGACGCCGCCATGCTGGAGATCGCGGAGCGCGCTTTCCCTGTCAACCCTTCGCCGGCTCTGGTGGAAGTCGCGGGCCAGCACGACTGGGGCGTCTTCTTCCCCGAAGCTGTGCTGGCCGAGCACACCAAATGAACCCGTGAGAATCGCATCCCTGCAGCCGAGCATCAGCATCATCCTCGAGCGACTCGGCCGTCTCGACTGCCTCGTCGCCTGCACGCGCTACTGTCTTGCCGCCGTGCCTGTGCTGCGGGAGCGAAAACTGACCGTCGTGCGGGACTCCTGGTCCACGTCCGCGGAAGAATTGCTCGCGGTCCGGCCCGATCTGGTCATTGCATCGGTTCCTTATCGGAATGAATCTCTGGCTGCCATCCTGAAGGCTGGCTGCCCGGTGCTGGCGCTTGCTCCGCATTCCCTGACTGACATCGAGCAGGACATCCGCCTGATCGGGGCCGTTGCCCACGCAGGCGACGAGGCGGAGGAGGTCATTGCCGGAATGCGTGCGGACTTGTCTGACGTGCGTGGGAGAGCGGCGGAGCTGCCCAACAAGCCGCTGGTCTACTGCGAGGAGTGGGGCAAGCCGCTGATCCACTCGCAGCACTGGGTCAGGGAGCTGGTGGAGGCGGCTGGGGGTGTTTTTCTGGGCGAGCCGGGTGCGGTGACCACCGCCGAGGCCGTGGCCGAGGCCAATCCGGACGTCATCCTCGCGGCATGGTGCGGCGCCGGCGATCGGGTTCCGCTGGAGAAACTGGTCCGTCGACCGGGCTGGGAGCAAATTCGCGCCGTGCGGAATGGTCGGCTGTACTGTATTGCCGACGAGTTGCTCAACACTCCCGCGCCTACGCTGATCGATGGCCTGCGCGCCATCGCTTCCGGGCTGCATCCTGACGTTTTCGGTACCAATGACGGGATTCGTGCCCTGGACCGGAGTCGAACCACTTCCACCTGCGTCTAAACTGTGGGGCGATATGGGGGATACCGTCCAAAACGGCAGGGACCAGAAGACGCTCCGCTTCGTGGCGGCGGCGCTGATCCTGCGTGGCGGCGAAGTGCTGATCTGCCAGCGGAAGGCCGGTTCTCCCATGGGCCTGAAGTGGGAGTTTCCCGGCGGCAAGATCGAGGCGGGAGAGTCGCCGGAACAGGCGCTCAAGCGCGAGCTGGACGAGGAACTCGGCATCCAGGCCTCGATTGGCACGCGCATCGCTCATCTGCGCCATACGTACCGCAACGGGGGCGCCGTCGACCTGCAATTCTTCGCGGTGCACAATTTTGAGGGCGAATTGGTCAATCAGATCTTCGAAGACGTGCGCTGGGCTCCCCTGCGCGATCTGCCGGAATATGACTTTCTCGCGGCGGACCGCGACCTGGTACGGGATCTGGCGGCGGGGAAGCTGCTCTAGGGCACTGTGCCTTGGTCTGGTCCGGGAAGCTTGACTTACCCTACCTTCGGCGTAGAATATAACTATATGATTCCCAGACACTTACAGGTGCTATTCTGGGATACAAACTTGGACGCTTTTCGCCCCCAGGCTTATCCGGAGTACACCATTTTTCGGGTGCTGGAATTCGGGAATGAAGAAGCTGTGGCCTGGATGCGGAACGTTTTCTCCGAGGCTGAGATTCGCAAAGTGCTTTGCTCCGAACATCGCCTCTCGCCAAAATCAGCAAATTTCTGGGCTCTTGTTTACCGGGCTCGCACCCCAGGAAGTCGTCGCGCTGCGCCAGTAAGGCCAGGTTCTGCGGGGAGTCAGGAAAACGGCCATGACCAATCCAGAATCGGAAACGTGGCACGGCGAGGTGATTCCTGCCTCATCGGAGACGACCGTAACGAGTCTTCGGGATACCGGGATCCTGAGCAGTTTCTATCTTGCGGGCGGCACTGGGTTGGCCCTGCAGTTCGGACACAGGCTGTCGCGCGATCTTGACTTCTTCTCCGAGGGACACTTCGACGAGGAGATTTTCCTCCAGCGAGTACAGTCGGCGCGCGAGTTCTCGCTTGTTGCCAAAGCTCCCTACACCCTTCACGCGACGATCGGGGAAACAAAAGTCAGTTTTCTCGGATCCCAATATCCCCTGCTTTTCCCGCTGCGGAGTTTCCTGCGCATCGCCGTCGCTGACGTTCGCGATATTGCGTGCATGAAGATCAGCGCCATCGCCAGCCGGGGAACAAAACGCGATTTCGTGGATCTGCATCTGTGTGTTCGTAAGTTTGGCCTCGCCGAACTGCTGGCTCTCTTCGAACGGAAGTATGCGCAGGTGCACTACAGCAAAACGCACATCCTGAAGTCACTCGTGTTTTTCGCGGATGCTGAAAAGGACCCGATGCCCCTGATGCTGCAGCCCCTCGAGTGGGAGGAAGTGACGCAATATTTCCTGCGGGAGGTTCCGCGGATCCTAGCTCCCGTTGCCGCTCACTCGGGATTCGCGGAGTACTCCTCGTCCGTGACGTGCTGTAGCCAGACGACGTCGGTGCCCTGTTCGTCGGCTTCCTGAATGGCCAGATGCACCATGGTTCGTCCGGGAGCGGCGCCATGCCAGTGCACTTCCCCGGCCTCGATCCAGGCCGTGTCGCCAGAATGAATTTCACGGGAAGGCTCGCCCTTCAGTTGGACGCGGCCAACCCCCGACAGAACATGGAGCGCCTGCCCCTTCGGATGGGTATGCCATGCGGTCCGCGCGCCGGGTTCGAAGGAGACGCGGGCGGACTTGAACCGGGCGGGCGCGCCTGCGGTGACGACCTCGTCGATCCACACGGTACCGGTGAACCAATCGGCGGGACCCCTGCGGCAACCACGCATTGTTTCGGTCAGGATTTTCATCTTCACACCTCCTGGTGACGGGCGCTCTTTAGTGATGCCCGGGCCGGAACTGCTGCACCATCAAGATGAGCGACAGGGCGCTGACAATGATGGCCGTGAGCCACGCGATGGCGTTGAACCAATGCGAATTCGCGTGTTCCCCCATCAGATCTTTGCGATTGATGAGGAGCAGCATCAGGACAATCACCACCGGGAGCAAAATGCCGTTCAGCGTTTGCGACTCGATCGACCATTTGATGAGGGGAAAATTGGGGATCAGTACCACCGCCGCGCCGCCGACGATGAGCAGCGTGTAGAGCCAGTAAAAGAAAGGTGCTTCGTGGAAGCGCTTATCGACACCCGACTCGAGGCCCAGGCCCTCGCAGACCACGTACGCGGTGGAGAGCGGCAGCACAGAGGCGGCAAAGAAGCCGGCATTGAAGAGGCCAAAGGAGAAAAGGATGAAAGCGTACGAGCCGGCCAGGGGCTTCATGGCTTCCGCTGCATCCGCAGGCTCCTGAATGGACCCCAGGCCATGCACGTAGAGCGTCGCGGCGCAGGCCACAATGATGAACCACGCCACTACGTCGGTGAAAATGGAGCCGACAATCACATCCAGACGCGAGCCGGCATAGCTTTTGGCGGTCACGCCCTTCTCCACGATGGACGACTGCAGGTAGAACTGCATCCACGGTGCGATGGTGGTGCCGATGACGCTGACCACCATGAAGACATAGCCTGAATCGCGCAGGACGGACATGCGCGGCACCTTGATGGTGGCGGCGATGGCATCGTGCCAGCCCGGATGCGCCAACACTCCGGCGATGATGTAGGTGAAGTAAAACATCGATGCGAAGAGGAAGATTTTCTCGACGCTTTTGTAGTCGCCCCGCACCGCCAGCAGCCATACCAGTGCGCTGCAGATCGGAACCGAGATGTACTTGGAGACGTGAAAGAGCTGGAGGCTGCCCGCAATGCCGGCAAACTCGCCGATGACGTTGCCGAAGTTGACCAGCACCAGGAGGACCATGATGATCACCGTGATGCGCAGGCCGAATTCCTCGCGGATCAGGTCGCTGAGTCCCTTGCCGGTTACCGCGCCCATGCGCGCGCACATTTCCTGGACGACGATGAGCGCCAGAGTGACCGGAATCATGGTCCAGAGCAGCGTGTAACCGAACTGCGCCCCGGCCTGGGAGTAGGTGAAGATGCCGTTGGGATCGTTGTCGACATTGGCGGTAATGAAACCCGGACCGAGCACGGCGAGGAAGAGCAGTATCCGGGTTCTCCAGCGTTTCAGCATGTCGGCGCAGTCTCAATTCGCGGGATTCCGAGCCTGCCGGCTCAGACGGGCAGAGGAGCAAGCGAAACCCCAGTGTAGGCGAGGAAACGCGATTTGTGTCAGGCGATTTACCCGCAGGGTTCGACGGCCTGCGCGCCTCGGCGAAGAGCTTTCTGTAGACTGAAATTCAGCATGATTTCAAGCCGGTTTCGTCGACGCGGATCGCCTGCATTTCTCCTCGCACTGGCCTTTTTTGCAACCCGCCTGTTGTGGTTGTCTCCTCCCGCGCACGCCCAGGGCACGCGCCTGTGGAGTGAATCGCGTTTTGAGGAACTGGAGCGTGGCACGCCCAATGGCGTAGCGATAACCAGCGATGGCCATCTCATCCCCGGACCGGAAAGCAAGGCGATCCTGACGACGCCTTCCACCTACGTGTGGTCGGTCGCGGCGGATCATGAGGGCAACGCTTATCTTGCGACCGGAACTCCAGCGACTGTGTTGCGGGTTGGTCCGGATGGGAAATCGACGACGCTGTTCACCACGCGTGACATGAGCGTCCAGGTGGTGCGGATCGGACCCGACGGCGCGATCTACGCGGCCACGCTGCCCTCGGGCAAGGTCTACAAGCTTGATCCGCATGCGGAGAACAAAACGGACGAAACCGCCGCAGTCGTTTTCGATCCCGCCGGAACTCAGGAAAAGCCAAAATACGTCTGGGATCTGGCATTCGATGCGCGGGGCCGGCTCTATATCGCGACTGGCGCACCGGCGGCTATTTATCGCGTGAGCGGAGGCGGCGCCGGGAACAGCCCGAGCAAGGCGGAGTTGTTCTACAAGAGCGATGAAGAGCATATCCGCTCGATCGCCTTCGACAAAGCCGGCAATCTGATCGCCGGCTCAGACGGCACGGGCCTCGTTTATCGCATCGATCCCGCAGGCAAAGCATTTGTTCTGTACGACGCGCCGAAGAAGGAGATCACCTCAGTTATCGTCGCGCCTGACGGCAGCATCTACGCCGCCGGTGTCGGTGAAAAGGGCAGGAACAACCTGCCGCCTCTGCCAGTCACGGGGCAGGTAACCGCGACGATCACGATCATCACGCCGGGGTCCGTACAGGCATTCAACGGCAACACGCTGATCCCGGAAGGCTCGGAATTGTACGAGATTCCCCATGGGGACGGGCCGCCGCGGAAGATATGGGGCGGCCACGATGACATTCTCTATTCGCTGGCGTGGACGCCGGACGGAGTGCTGGCGGCCACGGGCAATCGCGGGCGGATCTATCGCATCCACGACGACGGTACCTGGGCGGATGTTGCGCACCTCGAGGCATCGCAGGTGACCGGATTCGCCGATTCAGCCAACGGCCTCTACGTCAGCACCGCCAATGCAGGCAAGCTGTTCCTGCTGAGCCACGGTGAATCCGCCCAAGGGACCTACCTCAGCGAAGTCTTCGATGCCGGGGCCTTCGCACAATGGGGGCGAGCGGAGGTGGAGCTGGGCGCAACGCCGGCGACTTCGATTCAGATGTACGCTCGGGCCGGAAACGTCGAGAACCCGCAGCGCGCGTGGGGCGACTGGAAGCAATTGACGCCCAATACAGGCGCTATCGGCATCGACGCGTCACGGTTCATGCAGTGGAAGCTGGTGGAACATCCGGGCAGCGTGGTGGGCGCGGTAGCCATTAATTATCTGCCCGTAAACCTGCCGCCGATCGTCGATGAAATCATGGTGGCGCCGGGTGCGCGAGCGAACTCCATCCAGCAGCAGCCCGGCCAGCCGCAACAAGTCACCATCAATTTTCCTTCCTCGCAGAATTCCGGAATCAGCTTCGGCCAGGAACCGGGGCGAGAACCACTATCCGCGGTTCGGGACCGGACCGCGGTGACGGTTCGCTGGGCGGCACACGACGATAACGGCGATGAGCTGAGCTTCGCTCTCTATTACCGCGGAGAAGGCGAACATAACTGGCAGTTCCTGCGTGACCACATCCGGGAGCGCTTCTATTCCTTCGATTCATCGCAACTGCCCGACGGCCATTACCGCGTCAAAGTGGTCGCCAGCGATGCGCTTTCGCATAATCCTGGCGAGGCGCTCACCGGGGAACGCGTCAGCGATGAGTTCGTCGTCGACACGACGCCGCCCGTGGTTTCCAGCGTGGAAGCGCATCTGGCCGCCGGCAAGATTCACGCGTCGTTTACCGCTGCCGATGCCACTTCGCCAGTCACGCACGCGGAGTATTCGATCGATGCGGGCCGCTGGCAGTATGTCGCGCCGGTGGGTGGGATTGCAGACTCGCCGACCGAGCAGTTCGATTTCGACGCGCCGGTGCCCGCGCCGCGTCCCGACGCGGATCCGCCTGTCGATCGCAGCGAACACGTCATTTCCATCCGCGTCTTCGACCGCTACGACAATGTGGTGACGGTGAAAGCAGTGGTGCATTGATGGAGATTCCAGTCAGGCTCTGATATGCGCTTTGAGCTCTTTGTCGCCGCTCGCTACCTCAGGGCAAAACGCCGCCAGGCCGTCATCGGCGTCATTACCTGGATCTCGATCGCCGGAGTCGCGGTCGGGGTTGCGTCGTTGATCCTCGCCCTGGCGATCACCAACGGCACAAGGCGCGACCTGCAGGATCGCCTCCTTAGTTCCACGTCGCACGTGGACCTGATGCGCACCATGAGCGACGGCATTCGCGACTGGCGTCCTCTTGTAGATCGGCTGCGGCGCCTTCCTCACGTGGTCGCAGCCGCACCCGGTCTGTATGAGCCGGTGCTGATTTCGCGCAACGGGGCGCGTGCCGGCGGCGCCATGCTGAAGGGAATTATTCCCGCGGAGGAGCGCACGGTTTCCGATATGCTCGCCGACCTCAAGGCGGGCAGCATCGCCCCTCTCAGCGAGGTCGCCAATTCCGAAGATCAATATGGTTCGCCCACGCCGCCCATCGTCATAGGGACGGATCTGGCCGACTCGATCGGTGCGAGCCTGAATGATGTCGTTATGGTCACCAGCCCGCAAGGCGACCTGACGCCCTACGGCGTCGTTCCCAAGTACCAGCGCTTCCGGGTGGTCGGGATCTTTCACTCGGGTTTCTATCAGTACGACTCGAGCTACGGTTTCATCCGCCTCTCCGACGCACAGAAGCTCTTCGGTGAGCCCGATCTGGTTTCGATCATCTCGTTCCGCGTCGACGATCTTTACCGCGCCAACGTGATTGGCGACGAGATCGAGGACGCGGCCGGCCCGGGCTTCACGACCACGAACTGGATGGAGCAGAATCGCGAGCTTTTTCGCGCCCTCAAGCTGGAGCAGATCGTCACGTTTATCGTGATCGGGCTCATCGTCTGCGTCGCGGCCCTCAACATCCTGATCGCCCTCACCATGATGGTGATGGAGAAGACGAAGGACATCGCGGTTCTGCTGTCGATGGGCGTGCAGCCTGGTCAGATTCGCCGCATCTTCTTATTTCAGGGCCTGCTGATCAGCGTCATCGGGACGATTATTGGCCTCATTTTCGGCTACGTTCTTGCCTGGGCTGGCGGCCATTACCGCTTCATTCATCTCTCCGCCGATGTCTATTCTCTGGACTATCTCCCCTTCGCTCCGCGCATCCTACATGGCGTGATTGTTACGGCCTTGTCGCTGGGGGTCTCGCTGCTGGCGACGCTCTACCCGTCCAGCTCGGCGGCGCGTGTTCTGCCTGCCGAGGCTTTGCGCTACGAGTAAGGACCGCGTTACGTCATCGGCCCCGGAACCGAGAGGAATGCTGGCAGGAATGAAGCGGAAATCCGCAATCGCCGTGCTGTTCTGCCTGTTGGCTGCGCCGGTGTGCTTCGCCTGGTCCTTTCTTACCCACGAGACCATCATCGACATGGCGTGGGAGTCCGGCATCAAGCCAGTACTCCTTAAAGAGTATCCGGATACGACCCCGGACCAACTCCGCATGGCGCACGCGTACGCCTACGGCGGCTCCGTGATTCAGGACGCCGGCTACTATCCCCTTGGGAGCCCGTCTTTCAGTAACCTGACGCACTATGTGCGCACCGGTGACTTCATCGCCAACCTCATCCGCGAGGCCCACAACGTGAACGAGCTGGCCTTCGCCCTGGGCGCGCTTTCGCATTATGTCGGCGACACCATGGGTCATCTGGACGCGGTAAATCCCGCGGTCGCGGTCGAGTTTCCGGAGCTCGCTCAGAAATTCGGCCCGGTTGTCACTTACGAGCAGTCGCCCCACGCCCACGTCCGCACCGAGTTCGCCTTCGATATCGACCAGCTCAGTCACTCCCGTTTTGCGCCGGCTTCGTATCTCCGCCACGTCGGCTTCACGGTTTCTCGCGACCTTCTGGAGCGCGCCTTCTACGTCACGTACGGTCTTCCCCTGAGTAGCGTCATGGGGGATGAATCGCGCGCGATCAGCAGCTACGACTGGTCCGTGCGCCAGTTCCTGCCCCGCGTTGCCTACGCCGAGGCGCTGCTGCACCGCAAGAGCTTCCCGCCTGACGGGGACCTGCCCGGCCTTCCCAAGTTCGAGCAGCGGCTGAAAGAGACATCCGCGCGCAACGGATGGGAAACGTTTCGCAAACGCAAACCCAGCTTCAGAACGCGCGTCGTCGCGGTACTCATCGCGATCGTGCCCAAGGTGGGAGTTCTTTCCGACCTCGCCATCCGCGGCCCCGACCGGGATTCGGAAGAGAAGTACATCGAGGGCGTCAACCAGTCCGCCGACCGGTATCTCCAGCTGCTGGGCCAGATCGCGGACAAGGGTCACGACGGCTTTACCGTCCCCGATCTGGATCTCGACACCGGATATGCCACCCGTCCGGGTGCTTACCGTCTCACCGACCGAACCTATGCGAAGCTCCTGGAACACGTGACCACTCACAACGCGGTGCCGCCCCTCGGACTCCGCCAGAACATTCTGGCCTTCTACTCCGATCCCAACGCGCCCATCGAGACAAAGAAGCATCCTGGGCAGTGGAAGAAGGTTGAGCAGGAGCTCATCGTTCTCCGCGATATGCCGGCTACGCGCATCCCGAATGCGAAGTGAGGCGCGGAAATCCGCCCGTTTTCTGACCTCGCGGCCTGAATTCGGCGGCGGTTACTACAGAGACGCGTGTTCTGATTCGGAAGGTCCTCATTACCAATGCAGCGTGTATTCTGGCCCCTGACATGAAGCGCGTGCTCACGGCCGTGGTGCTGGTTCCCCTCGTGATTCTGGTGATCTTTGTGTCACCCAGGTGGCCCCTGGTGCTCATGGGGGTCGTCTTCGCAGTTGCGGCTCTCGCGTTGTGGGAGTATCTGGACCTGGCCGCCGCGATGGGCGCAAAAACTCCCCGGGTGGTAGTGATTGTCTGCCTCATCATTCTGCTGGCAGCGATTTTCCGCCGGCCGGACCTGATCGCTCCGGTCACAGGGGCGCTTGCGCTGGCGCTGCTTATCGTCTGCACCTTCCGCTCGCCGGTGAATCGCGTCCTGGCCGACGCTGCGTATTCGGTATTCGGTCTCCTCTATATAGGACTGTCGATGGCCACGCTCTACCTGTTGTCGGCTGAGGACAACGGGCCGTCCCTGCTGCTGTTCCTGTTCCTGGTGGTGTGGGCTGGCGATATCGCCGCGCTGTATATTGGCCGTGCTTTCGGCCGCTGGACTATGGCCCCGACACTGAGCCCCAACAAAACCTGGGAAGGGGCGGTGGCCTCGGTAGCCGCCAGCGTGGGCATTGGGGTTTTGCTGGTGTGGCTAGCCGGAATCCTGACTGCGCGCGGGGTCGAATATCTTTCCTATCCGGGCGGGTACGTCCACTGGATCGGCCTTGCCGTGTTGCTGAATATCGCCGCGCAAGTGGGCGATCTGGTCGAGTCCGCTATTAAGCGCGGCGCCGGCGTCAAGGATTCCGGACGACTGCTGCCCGGCCACGGCGGCGTCCTCGACCGTGTCGATGCGTTGCTGCTGGCCGCGCCGGTGCTGTGGTACGCTCAGTTGGCGCAGCAGTCCTTCTGAGCCGGGTGTTTCGTTAGCTTGTTCATAAACAGCCATCCTGAGCGTGGTTTTGGCGTGGCTGATTCCGCCAGGACGAAGGACATCCCGTGAAACGCATCGCCATTCTGGGATCGACCGGCTCCATCGGGCAGAGCACCCTCAGCATTCTTGCGACCTATCCGGAACGCTTCGCGGTCGCCTCGCTCGCAGCTGGACGCAATATCGATGCCGCTTTCGAACAGTGTCTTCGCTGGCGGCCGCGCGTGGTTTCGCTGGCGACCGAAGAACTGGCCACTGATCTCGCGCGACGGCTCAGCAAAGAAGGCGTCACCAGCACCGAAGTTGTCTGGGGAAGCGAGGGCGCGGTCCGCGTCGCGACGCTGCCCGATGTGGACTTCGTAGTGTCGGCCATCGTTGGCGTCGCCGGACTCGAAGCGACTTTTGCAGCTGTTCAGGCTGGCAAGACCATCGGCCTTGCCAACAAAGAAGCCATGGTAGCGGCGGGAGAGATTCTCACGGCGGCTGCGCGCGAGAAGAACGTTGCCCTGTTGCCCATCGACTCCGAACACAATGCCATCCATCAATGCATGCGGGCGGGAAGGCGGAGCGAGGTCCGGCAAATCTGGCTCACCGCCTCGGGAGGCCCGTTCCGTGCGCTGCCCATCGAGAAGTTCGACAAGATTACTGTTGAAGAGGCGCTTCATCATCCCACCTGGGTGATGGGACGCCGCATCACGATAGACTCCGCGACCCTCCTCAACAAGGGCCTGGAGATCATCGAAGCGTGCCGCCTCTTCGACCTGCCGCCCTCCGCGATTAAGGTCACCGTGCACCCGCAGTCCACGGTCCATTCTTTGGTTGAATACGTGGACGGCAGCCTGCTCGCGCAGATTTCCGTTACGGATATGCGCCTTCCCATCCTCTATGCTCTCAGCTATCCGGAGCGCGTGCCTTCTGACCTGCGCTTCGACATGGCGTCGCTTGCCGACTTGCATTTCGAGCCGCCGGACCTGCAGCGGTTCCCCTGTCTGCGCCTCGCGTATGAGGCCGCAGAGAAAGGAGGAGCCCACGCCATTGCCCTCAATGCGGCCGACGAAATTGCCGTCCAGGCGTTCCTCGATCGGGTCATTCCATTTACCGGGATTCCGGCTACAATAGAGCAGGTACTCGAGACCACCCCGGAGACGCATCCGGCGACCATAAAAGAAGTGCTCGCGCTGGACAGCCAGGCGCGCGAGCTGGCGCGGGAGGCTTTGGCGGGACGGGAAGCATCGCATCATCGCTGAGGTTTAAGTTTTCTCCGGTATGCTGCCGAAGTTCGCACGAGTTTCGCCGAAGTACTGAATATGCCCTTTGCCGTTATCGCGACCGTCTCTTTCCTTCTCGTGCTGGGCGTCATGGTGCTGGTGCATGAGTTTGGCCACTTCGCCGTTGCCAAGCTCTGCGGAGTCCGCGTCGAGGTTTTTTCCCTCGGTTTTGGGACGCGCCTGTTTGGCGTGAAGTGGGGCGACACCGACTATCGCGTGAGCGCTCTGCCTCTGGGCGGATACGTGAAAATGTCCGGCGAAGCCCCGGGCTCGGAAACTACCGGCGATCCCGGCGAATTCAGTGCGCATCCGCGCTGGCAGCGAGTGCTGATCGCCCTGGCCGGTCCGGTCGCCAATTTCATTCTGGCTTTCGTGCTCATGGCCGGCCTCTACATGATGCACAACGAGGTCGAGCAATATCTCGACTCGCCGGCGGTCCTCGACGTGGTGCCGCCGAATTCGCCCGCAGGCCGCGCGGGCCTGCAGAGCGGCGATCACATCATCCGCTTCGACAGCGAGAAGAATCCAACCTGGGAAAGGTTGGGCGAACGGGCCTCGCTCGATGCCAACAGCACCGTGCCCATCACGGTGGAGCGCACCGTCAACGGACAAACCAAACAGTTCAGCACCGAGCTTCTGCTCGCCGACCCTACCAAGGGCCAGGACTTTCAAATCGAATCGCTGGGCCTGCTTCCCAAGGAGCAGGACGGCCCCATGATCATCGAGGATGTCACGCCCGGCTACCCTGCCATTAAGGCTGGTCTTAAAGGTGGTGATGGCGTGGTATCGGTGGATGGCCAGACGGTTCATGGAGTACGCGCCGTCATCGCGGTTCTCGATGAGGCCGGCAATAAGCCGGCGAATCTGGTGATCCTGAGGGATGGCAAGCAGTTCAGCGTGACTATCCAGCCCGTCTGGGCCGACAACGGCAGCGGCGAGCAAGGCTACCGCCTCGGCCTGGCTCCCGCACTGCCGCCATTCCACGTTGAGCAGTTGCCGCTGCCCCAGGCCGTGCGCCGCTCCGTGAGCTACAACCTGCACTACTCCGGCTTGATTCTCGACATTCTGCACCGCATGTTTACGCGTCACGGCGCAGTGATGCAGCAGCTTAGCGGTCCTATCGGCATGGCGCGCATGACCGGCGAAGCCGCTGAGATGCATGGGTGGGAGCCGATCATCGGCCTGACTGCCCTGATCAGCCTCAACCTTGGCATCATGAATCTGCTGCCGATCCCCATCCTCGACGGAGGCATGATCCTGCTGCTCTGCATCGAAGGCCTGCTGCGGCGCGATCTGAAGCAGGAATTCAAGGAGCGTGTATATCAGGTCGCTTTCGTCATGCTGATCCTGTTTTTCGCCTTCATTATGGTGAATGACGTCTCCAAGCTGAATCTCTTCTCGCGCCTCAAGCCGTAACAGGGTTCTTCAGGTCAAATGAAGGTCCGCACTGCGCGGACCTTTTGTTTTTGCTGCGGCGGGAGGGCCCTGATTCCGTGCGGGATTCTGCTCAGAGAGCCAGCGGCGGCGCTTGGTATCCAAAGTCGCTCTCCACTGCGGCGGCGACTGCGAGCACCAGTTCATCGGCGAACGGGCGCCCCGCGACCTGCACGCCAATCGGGAGTCCTTCGGCCGAACGGCTTACCGGCACGACGGCGGCCGGTCCGCCCAGCAGGTTGAACCACTGCGTGTATCGCATGGCGTCGAGATACGCGACACCCTCGCCCTCGACGTTCCAGCTGCGTTCGAAGGGGCGAAACGCGGGAATCGAGCACACCGGGCACAGTAAAATGGGAAACTCCCGCATCTCCTCCAGCAGCCGTCCGCGCACCTTGTCTGACTCGACCCATGCATCGAGCAGCGAATCGGCTGTGAGGGGCGCCTCTGCACGCGCGATGTCGAGAAAATCGCGAAAGGTCGAGCTCAACTCGTCTTCGTGCCCGCGGATCGTCGGGGTGTATAGCATCGCGCCGCACTGGACAAAAAACTTCCACCACAGTTTTCGCGCCGCTTCGAGTGCCTCAGGGCGGAAGGGCTTGAGCGTGAACCCCTGCCGCTCCAGAGCCCGGGCCGCCTGCTGTACGGCAGCGCGCGTTTCCGCCGTCACAGGAACGAGCCCGTCGTCTTCAAACCATCCAATCGGAACCCGCTTCGCATCCTTCAGCGATACGGTTCGATGCGTGGCTGGCACGCTGTTCGGATCGGCGATGTCCTGCCCTGCCAGCGTCTCAAAAAGCAGAGCCAGGTCGCCGACGGTGCGTGCCATCGGCCCGATCGATCCCAGGAATGAAAACGGTCCGTGACAGGGCGGCAGATGGCCTGCGGCGGGGAATCGGCCGGCCGTCGGTTTCAGCGCGCAGATGCCGGTAAAATGGGCGGGCTCGCGCACCGACCCGCCGCTGTCGCTGCCCAGCCCGCACGCCGACATTCCCGCTGCAATGGCCGCTGCCTCGCCTCCGCTCGATCCTCCGGACGTGTAATCCAGATTCCACGGATTCCGCGTGCCTCCATACAGCAGATTCTCCGTTTCATAGGCCATCAGGAACTCGGGACAATTTGTCGTCCCCAGAATCACAGCACCCGCTTCGATCACCCGATTTACGAGAACAGCGTTTGTCTCGGGAATTGACCCTCGATTGAGCGCACTGCCGATCTCGCAACGGTAGCCTTTGACTGCAATCGATGACTTGACGGTGACCGGCAATCCTGACAGCGGTCCCGGCCGCGCCTGTGCCGCCTGCGCCCGTACTCGCTCCGCGTCGAAATCGACCAGAGCATTCAGCGTTGGATTGAGTCGCTGGATTTGCCGGATGTGCTCCTCGGCGAGCTCCAGCGGCGCGATCGCGCCCTTGCGCAACATCGCGAGCTGTTCTGTAGCGGGAAGAAGGGTGACGGGCATGGATGGGATTGTCGCAATTATAATTTCGCAAAGTGCAGATTGATTTCTCCGACGCCTCGCAGTGCACGTCCCTGGATCGCTGGGCGGCAATTCTCGGTCGCACGGCGGCAGGTAGCGACCCAACCCTTATTCCGGGCTTTGCTGGCCGGCGCGTCCTCGTTACGGGGGCCGGCGGATTCATCGGCTCGGAAATGGTGCGCACCCTCGCCGCGTCCGGCGCCGAGACGATCATCCTTCTCGAAGTTGCCGAACAGGCGCTCTTCGCTGTCGATGCCAGGATGGCCGCACGCGGCGATGGTGATCGCTGCATCCCGATCCTCGGCAGCGTCGGCGACCGCACGCTTCTCGCCGCGCTCTTTGACGAGCACCGTCCCGAAGTCGTCCTCCACACAGCTGCGCTCAAACATGTCCCGCTGATGGAGCGCAATCCCTTTGCCGCGGTCGCCATCAACGGCGTCGCCACCTGGTGGCTGGCGAAAATCGCAGCGGAGCATCGCGTCCGGCAAATGATTCTGGTTTCAACCGACAAGGCTGTCGCTCCGCACAGCATCATGGGCGCTTCGAAGCGCATCGCTGAGCTGGCCGTACTCTCCTATCCCGAGTTCGCAACCGCCGTGCGCCTCGTCAACGTCATCGGTTCGCCCGGCAGCGTGGTGCCCCTTTTCGCGGAACAGATCGCCGCTGGTGGTCCGGTCACCGTCACCCATCGAGATGCCCGCCGTTTCTTTATGACTCTGCGCGAAGTCGTTGATCTGCTGGCGCGAGCCGTCGACACATCGGTGCGCGGCATTTTGGTTCCTGAGCCCGGAGAATCGATTCGCATTGAAGACCTTGCCCGGAGCATGATCGTAGCCAGTGGCCGCGACGTTCGTGTTGTTTTCACCGAACCCCGGCCGGGAGACAAACTTGAAGAGTCGCTGGTTTCTTCAAACGAATGCTGCGATGGCCACGCAAGTCCGGGCCTGCGCCGAGTTACAGGCGCCGGAGTTGCGGACCTTGAAACGCATATCGGCGCCCTCGAAACCGCGATCGCCGCGCGCAATCTGCCCCAATTGCTGCGCCTCGTCCAGGGCATTGTGCCCGACTACGAGCCGAGCATCCTGCTGCGCCAGCCCGCTCCCGAACTCGCCGTCCGATGAAGCGCCGTATTGCGGTCGTCACCACGTCACGCGCGGACTACAGCCATCTCTACTGGCCGCTGAAGCTGCTCTCGGAGCGCCCTGAGGTCGACTTGCGTCTGATCGCGATGGCCTCGCATCTCTCGCCGGAATTTGGCGCGACGATCCGCGAAATTGAGAAGGACGGATTCCCCCTTGCCGCGCGCATTGAAACCCTGCTGAGCTCCGACACTGACGTCGGCATGGCGAAAAGCATCGGCGTCGCTGTGCTTTCGCTCGCCGACACTCTGGGCGAACTGCGCCCCGACCTGTTGCTGCTCATTGCCGACCGCTACGAGATGCTCGCGCCCGCCTCGGTCGCGCTCTCCCTGCGCATTCCCATCGCGCACATTGAAGGCGGCGAGATCAGCGAGGGAGCGATCGACGACGCTGTGCGCAATGCGCTTACCAAAATGAGTCACATCCACTTCACATCGACGGAAGCCGCACGCGAACGCGTCATTGCCATGGGCGAAGAGCCATGGCGCGTGCATCGAGCCGGTGCGCCCTCCCTCGACCACCTGCGCCGCAGCCAACTGCTCACCCGCGGCGAAGTCGAAGTTGCCTGCGGCCTCGATTTCCACATACCGGCTCTGCTCGTTACTTACCACCCGGTGACGCTGGAGCGCGACACGACTTGCGAAGCCGACGCTCTCTTCGCTGCATTAGACGAAATCGCCAGCCAGGGAACCATGCAGATCCTCTTCTGCTATCCCAACGCCGATGCCGGCAGCCGGTCGCTGCTCGTCCGCACTCGCGCCTTTCTCGAGCACTATCCATCCTGCAACCTCTTCGTCAATCTTGACGCCGTTACGTATTGGAGTCTTCTGCGCTGCGTCGACGTGATGCTCGGCAATTCCTCGAGTGGCATCATGGAATCCGCCTCCTTCGCCATACCCACCGTGAACGTAGGCCTGCGGCAGAAAGGCCGCGAGCGCGGCCGCAACGTCCTCGATGCGGAGCCGAATGCCGCCTCCATTCTCGAGCGCATCCATGAAGCGCGCAACACTATATTCCGAGCGTCGCTGGATGGTATGACCAACCCTTACGGCGACGGCCACGCGGCCGAGCGCATCGTCGAAGTGCTGACAACCGCTCCGCTCGGGCAGAAATTGCTCATCAAGCGCGCGCAACCCGTCGTGAACAGAGCCGCCTCATGAGCCGGATCGACATACCTCTCTCCGCGCCCGACATCACCGAGGCGGAAATCGGAGCCGTTGTCTCCGTCCTGCGTTCATCGCGCCTCAGCCTCGGTCCAAAAATGGCGGAGTTTGAGGCCGCAATGGCGCAATACGTGGGATCGTCCCACGCCGTCGCGGTCAGCTCCGGAACTGCGGGTCTGCATCTCGCCTTGCTGGCGCTGGGCATCGGCCATGGCGACGAGGTCATCGTCCCGTCGTTTACCTTCATCGCGGTTGCCAATGCTGTTCGGTACGTCGGCGCACGACCAGTCTTCGCGGATATTGACCCTGAAACGTTGAACCTTGATCCGGCGAGCGTCGAAACGGTCGTCAGCCCTCGCACCCGCGCGCTGATTGCCGTTCACACCTTCGGCCGCCCGGCCCCGATGGCTGCGCTTCTGGATACTGCCAGGCGCCGTAACCTGCTCGTCATCGAAGACGCCTGCGAAGCCATGGGTGCCCAAATCGGCGGACGCCGCGTCGGGACCTTCGGCGATGCCGGGGTTTTCGCTTTCTACCCCAACAAACAGATCACCACCGGCGAAGGCGGCATGGTGGTTACCGGCAACTCGGAAGTCGCGCAGCGCATCGGCGCCTTGCGTAACCATGGCCGCTTCAAATCCGAACCCGACATCCGGGACCCTGCCGCGGAGTCGACCGACCCCTGGCTGGAACACGCTGAACTCGGGTTCAATTACCGCCTTTCCGAAATGCAGTGCGCGCTGGGCCTGGCGCAGCTCGCGCGCATCGACGCCATCCTCGCGCGTCGCGAAGACATTGCCCGCCGCTATTGCGATTTGTTGCGCGGAACTCCGCATCTGCTGTTGCCCGCCACAGATGTTTCCGGCCAGAGTATGAGCTGGTTCGTCTTCGTAGTTCGGCTTGCGCAGGCCTGTTCGCGCGCCGATCGCGATCGCGTGATGAACAGCCTCGCTGAGCGCGGCATCGCTGCGGGTCGTTATTTCGCACCGATCCATCTGCAGCCCGCATACGCAGCCTGGCGTGAGTCTGCCCATCTCCCGGTCACTGAATCCGTGGCGGTCCGAACCCTCGCCCTGCCGTTTTTCAACCGCATCACCGAGGACCAGACAGGGCGCGTCTGCAGAGTCCTTAAAAGCGTTTTGCGCGCCGAAACCCAGTCTCCGACGTAACTGCCATCCCCAGAAGGCGTCATCTTCTGTTGGATAGGCAAGTGCTACGATGGGCCATGCCTCCGGGCCGAAAGACGACGAGGCGGCGTGCTGCCGGCGCTGCGAAAACGCGATCGCGATCCTCCGCCATTCCCCGCGACCTCGTCATCATTACCGGCCTCTCTGGTTCCGGCAAAGCTTCGGCGCTCAAAGCCTTTGAGGACCTCGGATTCTACGCTGTCGATAACATGCCGGTGTCGCTCATGCCGCCCTTCGCCGAGCTGGTAGCGCATTCGCGCGACATTCACCGTGCGGCGCTGGTCGTCGATGTGCGCGAGGGGCAGAGCCTTGAGAGATTCCCCTCGATGCTGCGTGATATCCGGCGCACTCTGTCTACCACGGTCCTTTTCCTCGAGGCCTCGCGAGCCGCGCTGCTTGCCCGATATTCCGAGACCCGCCGCCCCCACCCTCTCGGCCGCGAGGCCCGCGTCACAGGCGCTCTGCAGGAGGAACGCCATCTTCTCGAGCCAATCCGCAAAGTCGCCGACATCGTCATCGACACTACCAAATTCAATGTCCACGAGCTGCGCGCCTACATTCAGGGCAAATTCATGCGCGAGAGCGATGGCAAGAGCCTGGTCATCTCCTCCATCAGTTTTGGATACAAGAAGGGTGTCCCCCTCGACGCGGATCTGGTCTTCGATGTACGATTCCTGCCCAACCCGCACTTCGTTCCGGAATTTCGCAACCTGACCGGCAAAGATCCGAAGGTCGAGAATTACATCGTCAGCTTCTCGCAAACGCGGGAGTTTCTCGATCGGGTTACGGAGTTGTTGCTATTCCTGCTACCGCACTACATTAACGAAGGCAAGAGCTATCTCACGCTGGCGTTCGGCTGCACGGGCGGCCAGCACCGCTCGGTGATGATTGCCGAGGAAATCGCCCGCCGCCTGGCGCGGCATGGCTACGGTGTCAAAACCGCGCATCGCGACATGCCGCGCTGACTACCGCGCCGGTCACTACGCTGCATGTTGGGAGATGGACAGCACATTGCCGTCGGGATCCTTGAACCACGCAACCTTGTCCCCGGTCGGAAATGTGCAGACGCCCTGCGCGTCCTGGCCCATGTTGGGATAGCGTTCGAAGCTCACTCCCTGCTGCTCCAGCTTCTTCATCGCCGCGCCAATGTCGCGCGCTTCCCATCCCAGAACCGTGTTGGGAGCGGGCGCAAATCCCTTCGTTTTGGCAATCCGCAACATCACGCCGTCCATGTCGAAAACCAGCGCGAATCCGTCGTCGCGTAAAAATCTCAACCCCAGCTTATCGCGATAGAAGGCAATCGCAGCCTCCGGATTCTGCGTCATCAGAAACGTCACAACGCTGTCCATAGAAACGAAACCCTCCGAGAATCGACATCGTACGCCAGCCGCGCGACAGAGATTTGTCCCTTCTTTTCCTCATGCGGGATCTGCAGTTACCGAACGTCGTGGGCGCTGTCGACCTAAAATAGAAGAAGAGCCCATGGCGGAATTCACCCACCTGCACCTCCACACCGATTACTCCCTGCTCGACGGCGCCTGCGATGTCGAAAAGCTGGTGAAACGCGTCGCCGGCATCGGCCAGAAATCTGTTGCCATTACGGACCACGGCAACATTTATGGAGCAGTCTATTTCTTCGAAGCGGCGAAGCGCCACGGCATCCATCCGATCCTTGGCTGCGAGCTCTACATTTGCCAGAAAGATGACCATCGCGCCGAACCGCAGGGCGACGACTATAACCATCTTCTGGTTCTGGCGGAGAACGAAGAAGGCTACCGCAATCTCGTCCGGATTACCTCAGAGGCATCGCTCCACGGTTTCTACAAAAAGCCGCGCGTCAGCAAGAAATATCTGGCCGAGCACGCGAAGGGGCTGATCGGATTTTCCGGTTGTTTGGCCGGCGAGCTCTGCGAAAACCTGATGGCCGGCAAGTATGAAGCTGCTCGTGCCACCGCCGGCCAGTATCAGGACATCTTCGGCCGCGGGAATTTCTTCCTCGAAATCCAGGACCAGGGACTCGAACTGGAGAAAAAGATTCACGCCGACCTGTTCCGCCTCGAGAAGGACCTCGACATCCCACTCGTCGCTACCAACGACAGTCATTATCTGTGCGAGGACGATGCGCACGCGCACGAGGTACTGCTCTGCGTCCAAACCCTCGCCTCCATCAATGACCCGAAGCGCTTCAAGTTCGACTCCGATCAGTTCTATGTGAAGAGCGCCGAAGAGATGGAGCGGCTCTTCGCCCATGCGCCCGAAGTGGTCAGCCGCACGATGCAGTTCGCGGAACGATGCCACCTGAAACTTCACACGGTGGACAATCCGTTCCCGGAATTCGCAGTGCCGGCGGGGCACACGATCGACAGCTATTTTGAGCAGGTGTGCCGCGAAGGCCTGAAGAAGCGGCTGGAAACGGCCGTGCGCCAACTGGAACTGCGCGGTGTGCTGCGCACGCCGGTGCACGAGTATGAGTCGCGGCTGAACTTTGAGATCGGCATCATCCGGCAAATGAAGTACTCGGGATATTTCCTGATTGTGTGGGATTTCATCCGATATGCGCGGGAACATGGGATTCCGGTCGGACCGGGGCGCGGCTCGGCAACGGGATCGCTGGTCGCGTACGCAATGGAGATCACGAACATCGATCCAATGCAGAACGTGCTTCTGTTTGAGCGGTTTCTGAACCCCGAACGCGTGACGATGCCGGATATCGACGTCGACTTTTGCCAGAACCGGCGCGGCGAGGTGATCGATTATGTGACGCGCAAGTACGGTCGCGAACAGGTGGCACAGATCATCACGTTCAACACCATGGCCGCGAAGGCCGCCATCAAGGATGTAGGCCGCGCGCTCGACATGCCCTACGGCGACGTCGACCGCATCGCCAAACTCGTGCCAGCAACCATCGGCGTCACCCTCGATCAGGCGCTGAAGGATTCGCCGCCGCTGCAGGAGGCTTACCAGGGCAATCCGCAGATTCGCGAGCTGATCGACACCGCGAAGAAGCTCGAGGGGCTGATACGGGGCGCCGGTGTTCATGCCTCGGCGGTGGTGATTGCGCCGCGTCCGCTCACCGAGCTGGTGCCGCTGAACAGGACAAAGAACGAAGAAATCGTGACTGCCTACGATATGAAGGCGGTCGAAAAGATGGGCCTGCTCAAGATGGACTTCCTCGGACTGGCGACGCTGACGGTGATCACTGACTGCGTAAAGCTGATCGAGCAGGCGCGCGGCGAGAAACTGGACATCGAGATGGTCCCGCTGGACGATCCTGAAACGTTCAGGAGGGTGTTTCACACGGCCCTGACATCGGGGGTATTTCAGTTTGAGTCGGGCGGCATGCGGGATGTCTTGCGGCGGTACAAACCGGATACGGTGGAAGAGCTGACGGCTCTGAATGCGCTTTACCGGCCTGGGCCGATGGACATGATCGACGACTTCATCGAGCGCAAGTGGGGTCGACGGAAGGTGGAGTTTCTGCTGCCGGAGCTGGAGGGAATCCTGAAGGATTCCCTCGGCGTGATCGTGTATCAGGAACAGGTGATGCGCATCGCCAACGTGCTGGCGAGCTACAGCCTGGGCGAAGCCGATTTGCTGCGGCGGGCGATGGGCAAGAAAAGTCCTGAGGCCATGGCGGCGCAGCGGGAACGGTTTATGGGCGGTGCAGCTGCATTGGGTCACCCGAAGGCTGCCGTGGCCGAGATCTTCGATCAAATGGCGAAGTTCTCGGGGTATGGCTTCAACAAATCGCACTCCGCGGCCTATGCGCTGCTCGCCTATCAGACGGCGTATCTGAAGACGCATTATCCGGTCGAATTCATGTCGGCGCTGCTGACCTCGGAAATCTCCAAGCCTGAAAACGTTGTGAAGTACATCAAAGAATGCCGCGAGATGGAAATCGCCGTCGAGCCTCCCGACGTCCGGTTCAGCGACGCGGATTTCACGCCGCACGGAGACGCTATTCGTTTTGGCCTCACGGCCATCAAGAACGTCGGGCGCAACGCCATCGAAACGATTCTGGCGGCGCGCGCGGAGCTCGCTGCGGAGGGAAAGAGCTTCGCATCCTTCCAGGAATTCTGCGAGAAGATCGATCTTCGGCTGCTGAACAAGCGCGTCATTGAATCGCTGGTCAAGGCGGGCGCGCTTGACTCGTTCGGCCGTCGCGCGCAGCTGCTGGCCGCCGTCGACAAAACCATGGAGCGAGCGCAGAAAGCGCAGCGCGACGTAGCTGCCGGCCAATCCGGGCTCTTCGGCATCTTCGACATTCCTGCCAATGGCGCGAAAGGCGACGACCTCCCCAACGTCCCCGACCTCGAAGAGAGCCAACGCCTCGCAGCGGAAAAAGAAGTCCTCGGCTTTTTCGTTTCCGGCCATCCGCTGGATAAGTACGCGGAGAAGCTACGCAACCTGCCTGGCGTGGTCGACGTCGCGGCCGCGCTGGAAATGAAACCCGCGCCTTCGAACGGCCGTCGCGGCCAGGCGCCGGAAAATGAAATTGCCGTCGCCGGTGTCATCCTTGGCCTCAAGGTCGCCAAAGCGAAGCGCTCCGGCGAACTTTACGCGCAAGCCGCACTCGAAGACGCCAGCGGCAAGATCGACCTTATCTGCTTCCCCAAAGATTACGAGCGTCTCGCACAGTCGCTGCGCATCGAGGTCCCGGTTTTGGTGCGGGGCCAGCTGCGTGCCGAAGAGGAAGCCGCGCCCAAACTCTGCGTCTCCGCCATTCAGGCCCTCGAGGACGTGAAGGTACGCCTGCCCAACAACGTCCGCATCCGCATCCCGCTCGATCGCGTGAGCGAAACCACGCTCGTTGAATTGCACGACCTCGTCGTCTCCGCGCCGGGTCCTGCGCGCCTGATGCTCAACGTAGAACAGCGCGGCCAATATTGCGTGGTCATGGAACCAGAAGGCATCACCGTTGCCGCCGACCGCGCCTTCATTGACAAAGCCGAGCTGCTGCTGGGTCGCGGCATGGTGCAGGCGGTCGAATAAAGATCTGCCACGGGTACAAATCCCGCTCACCCCGAGTCGCATGACCGCGCCATCTACAATGCGGGAAGCCGATGCCTTCCTCCGCTTCTGATTCTGTCCTGCACGCTCCGCATCGCCGCTGGCGCATCGCGGTTCTCCTCGGCATCGGCGTTCTCGTCAACTTCTTTGACCGCGTCAACATCTCGGTGGCCTACGACGCGCTGCGCACCAACTGGGGCATCACCGCCGTCACGTTCGGCTATCTGGCCAGTGCTTATAACTGGACCTACGCGCTGCTGCAGATTCCCATCGGCGTCATGCTCGATCGTTGGGGTGTCCGCCGTATTGGGCGTGTCGCGACCTTCCTCTGGAGCATGGCCTCGTTTGCCTCTGGCCTCGCGACCGGCATCTACAGCTTTTTCGCTGCACGCCTGCTGCTTGGCATCGGCGAAGCTCCCACGTTTCCCGCGAATGCCAAAGCCGTCGGTTACTGGTTTCCCGAGCGCGAGCGCAGCTTTGCCACTTCCATCAACGATGCAGCCGCCAAATTCGCTTCCGCCATCGGCGTACCTATCCTCGGCCTTTTTGTGATCCGGTTCGGCTGGCGCTGGAGCTTCATCTTCACCGGATTCGTCAGTTTCCTCTACTTCCTTCTTTTTTGTGGCGTGTATCGCAATCCCAGTGAAGATCCACGGCTCAGTCCTGCTGAGCGCAATCTCATGGCCGAAGGCAATGCTCAGCCGGAATCCGCGCCGGCACGGCACGCGCACGGCGCTCCGCTGCTGTATCTGCTGCGTCAGCCGCAGGTCATCGGCGCAACCATCGGTTTTGCCGCGTACAACTATGTTTTCTATCTGGTGCTCATCTGGCTGCCCAGCTATCTTTCCATGAGCCTCCACGTCGATCTGCTGCACTCTGCGCTCGACACCAGCATCCCGTGGATGGTGGCCACCGTCACCGATTTGCTCATAGGCGGCTGGATGGTCGATGCTCTCGTGCGTCGCGGGGCGCGTCCGTGGCTGGTGCGTCAGGCCGTTCTGGTTGGCGGACTCGCTTTCGGTATGGGCATCTATGGCGCGCGATTCGCCCATACGCCTGCAGTGGCCGTCGCGTGGATGAGCGTCTGCATGGCGGGTTTGGGCGCGATGGCGCCGGTTGGCTGGTCGATTCCCTCGTTCATCGCGCCCCGCGCCAGCGTCGGCCGCGTCGGCGGCATCATGAACTTCGTCACCCAAATCGCCGCCATCTCCGCGCCGGTGATCACCGGTTATTTCGCCAGAGCGCACAATTTCGGAGGTTCTTTCGCTTTGGCTGCCGTTGTTCTCGCCGTCGGCATCGCCGGCTACGTTCTCGGCCTCGGCAAACTGCGCGTCATCCCAGAACCGGCCTGATCACTCCAAACCAAAACGCGCCTTGACTTCGTACCGCGATCCTTCGGGTCCAGGAAATGATTCGTACAGGAGAAACTCGTCGGCTGTGAACCGCGTATCGAGTCCGACCTTGCTCCGCTCCACCTCCTTCTTTAGAGGACCCAAAGCTCTGGAGCCGTTGCGTCCCCTGGTCCGCGCCAGTGTGATGTGTGGGTTATAGGCCCGCTCTTCCGGCACAAATCCGCACGGTCGGGTCGCCGCTGTCACCCACTGCTGGAGAACCAGCAGTTCGCGTGTGAGTTCGACGCCAGCCCAGAAAATCCCCGTCCGCTCAAAGAATCCCACGCCTGCAATTCGCACCGGAACTTTTGCGGCCTTCACTGCGGCCAGCTTTTCCTGTACGCACGCGAACTGCGCCTCGGTGGTCGACCCCAGAAATTGCAGCGTGACGTGCCAGCTTTCCGGCTGCGACCAGCGCAGATCGGCCGATCCTGGCTCAAACCTTATCCGCACGCTTCTAAGCGCGTCCGACGCTTCCGGCGAAAGCGCAATTCCGATGAAAAGCCGCATTCCGGACAGAGTAACGCCGCGGTGCATTCTCAGGGTCCGCTCGTGCCGATGGTAGGATCGAAAAGTGGGCCGCTCCTCCACGTTCAGGACAGGTTTTTCCGCTGTCCTTCTCCTTGCCGCGACCCTCTCCCAAACTGCGCGTGCGCAGATGCAGATGAACATGAGCGCGCCTGAGAACTTCACTCAGGCGATTGAGGCGCACACAACATCCGGCACAAGCGCTGAGCCTGATTCCACGCCAGTGCCAATGCTGATGACCATGCGCGGAGCGTGGATGCTGATGCTTCACGGCAACGGCTTTGTGGCGGACACGCAGCAAACCAGTCCTCGCGGCGCCGACAAGCTTTTTTCAACCAACTGGGTCATGCCCATGGCACAACGCGATGTCGGGCACGGTGAGCTCACGTTGCGCGCCATGTTCAGCCTTGAGCCCGCGACCGTCACCGGCCGTCAGTATCCTCTCCTCTTCCAGCAAGGTGAAACGGCTTACGGCAAGCCCATTGCCGATGGCCAGCATCCGCATGACTTTGTGATGGAACTTGCCGCGCTGTACGACCTGCATCTCGGCGACCAGACCCTGCTCAGCTTCTACGCCGCGCCCGTTGGCGATCCGGCGATCGGCCCGACTGCTTATCCGCATCGCGCGTCCGCCATCGAGAGCCCTGTCGGTACGCTGGGCCATCATCAGGAAGACTCCACCCACATCTCCGATGATGTTGTGACCCTCGGCCTGACGCACAGCTGGCTGCGTCTCGAAGCCAGCGGCTTTCACGGCCGCGAGCCGAACGAGCATCGCTGGCAGATGCAGCAGGGCGCAATCGATTCCTGGTCTGCGCGCGTGACTCTGCAGTTCGGCAAAAACTGGAGCAGCCAATATTCTTACGGACGCCTGCACAGTCCCGAAGCTCTTTTCCCCGCGGACAATCAGGAACGCATGACCGCGTCGCTCATGTACAACCGTCCATCACGCCAGAAGGGATCCGGCAACTGGGCCAACACGCTTGCGTGGGGAAGAACGCGCGATCTGCCCAACAATCTGATTGGGAACAGCTATCTGCTCGAATCCACCCTGCGCTTCCGCACCCGCAATTACGCCTTCACCAGGATCGAAAATGTCAACCGCACCAGCGAATTGCTTCTCGGTGAGCAGACCTTGCCGCCCGATTTTGACGAAGAGCCCGCTGGCCGCGTTCAGGCGTACACATTCGGATACGACCGTGACCTCGGGCGCTTCCTGCATCTCGCTACCGCGCTTGGAGCGCAGGTGACCGCGTACAAGTCAGGCTCGATTCTAAAGACTGTTTACGGAAGTGATCCGATGGGTATCGTGGTCTTCCTGCGCCTTCGCCCTGGCAGCCGTCACGATTGACCTGGGCAGCCTGACATTCAGTTCTCGCGGCATTGAGCAACCGCATCGAGTGAGCGTATGATCGGACGCATTCAGTGCCATCACAGAAAGGCTGGACAGAAGTTTTGAGAGGAACCGCTCCAGGAAGAACGGCTATCGTGTTTTTCTGTGTGGTGCTGGTTCCGTTGATAACATTTTCGCAAGCTTCCGGTCATCCTCACGACATTTCTTCCAGCCCCACATCAAGTTCGTCCCTCGTTTCATCGAGCGTGACCGAACTGCCCGACGCTCCCGATCCGAACACGGCCCAGCAGAATCAGAGCCCAAGCCAGAGCCAGACACAAGCCCAGAATCCAAATCAAAAACCCAATCAACCACAGTCTGGCAACGCTCCCACGCTTGGCGATCTCGGCTTCACACCGCAACAGACGCTGGCCAACGCCGATCTGCAGCGGAAACTGAACAAGCGAACGCACGACCTCAAGGTGCATCAGACGCTCGGTCTGGTCACCGTGGTTCCGCTGTGCGCAACAGTGATTGTTGCCGGCGGCGCGAAAGACAAACGCAACCGAGCCGATCCGACGGGTCCGCCGATTGCGCCCAGTTCCGGGGCGATCGATCTGCATGCGGCGCTTGGCGCGAGCACGGCAGCCCTGTACGGTTTCACGGCGTACTACGCGATCGCCGCTCCCAGAATTCCGGGCGTGAAGCCCAGAGGCGCCATCAAACTGCATCGCGACCTGGTATGGATTCACGCACCGGGCATGGTCCTCACCCCCATTCTTGGTGGTATGGCGCTGAGTCAGGAAAACAACGGCGAGAAGGTTCACGGCATCGCTTCGGCGCATTCGTATGTTGCGTGGACCACGGTCGGCGCGTACGGTGCTTCGATCATCGCCGTCTCGTGGCCGCTTCATCTGAAATTCTGGGAGAAGCGATGAAGTTTGCCGCCACCCTGCTGCTCATCGCGTTGCCGCTATCCGCTTCTGCCCAAAGCGATACTCCGAGTCAATGGGTTCTGGTGCAGTCAACGCTCACCTGGCACATCACACATCCCGTGCATGAAGTCGACGGCACCAGTCACGACGCCAAAGGCAAAGGCAACTGCAACACTGCAGGCTGCGACTTTCTGATGGCGGTTCCGCTGAAGACGTTCGATTCCGGTGACAGCAATCGCGATCTGCACATGATGCAGACGGTGCGCGGCGCGCAGTTTCCCATGGTGATCGTGCGCACGCACCTGGCGCAGTCGGCGCTCAATGCATCCACGATCGATGCCGATCTCGAGATTCAATTCGCCGGTCAAACCGTTCATTACAACCACGTGCCACTGCAGCGCACGATGCACGGCGCTGACGTCGAGATTACAGGCACGGTCCCCGCAACCTGCTCCGATTTCAAAATCGATCGGCCGTCGTTCCTGACGGTTCCCATCCGCAACGAGATTCCCGTCACGGTCGACGCGACCTGGCGCCCAATGTAGCGGCTGATTTCGCCGTTTGCTGGCCGTTCGAGCAACAGCGAGCGCTCTACTGTTCGTGGGCGTCCAGGTGATGGCGCGCGGCATGCTCCGCGTGCCCGGTGGCGTGAACATGATGCGCATGCGCCAGGTGCGCGTGATGCGCGGCCTTCTGGTGATCGCCCGCCTCGGGGTGCTTCGCGGCCTCTGAGTGGTGATGCGCGGCCATGCCGTGATGATGGGCTGCGTGGCGATGTTCGTGTATTGCCTGCTCTGACATTTTGTGATCCTCCTGCTCGCAGAACTCATGTTGCTGTCCGCAAGCTTTCCTCGCATCATCCACGCCTGGCCTTGTGGAGCGGGTTACGGCGACTTCAATTGAGGGCGAATTTGCAGCGAACCGTTCATCGGCACGTCTCATACAATGGCTTCTCTGGAGGTCCTCATGCGCCTGACCCGATTGTCCGTGGCCCGTGTGCTGCGTTCTTCTTTGGCCGTTGGATGCCTGCTTTCTCTTGCTGCCTGTTCAGCATCGGCTGCCGGTCGAGCGCCAATTCCCGCAGCGAATGCCGATGTTGCGCTGGCGACGAAATCCGGAAAAGAGAAGGCCGTTTTTGCCGGCGGCTGTTTTTGGGGAACGCAGGCCGTCTTCGAGCGGGTGAAAGGCGTGCTCTTGACCACCGTTGGCTATTCGGGCGGTTCAGCGGAAACGGCAACGTACGATCAGGTGACGACGGAGACGACCGGTCATGCTGAGTCGGTTGAGGTGGTCTACGATCCGTCGAAGATCACCTACGGGCAGCTGTTGCGAATTTTCTTCTCGGTAGCGCACGATCCGACGCAGCTCAATCGCCAGGGTCCTGATGTTGGGACTTCGTATCGGTCGGTCATTTTCTATGTGAACGACGACCAGAAGCGCGTTGCGAAGGCCTACATTGCGCAGCTCGATGCGGCAAAGATTTTTCCCAAACCAATCGTGACCCAGGTGACTCCCCTCGTAGCGTTTTATCGCGCCGAGGATTATCACCAGGACTACGCGCTGCACAATCCTGACAATCCCTACATTCTGGTTTGCGATCGACCGAAGATCGAAGCGTTGAAGGAGCAGTTTCCCGAGCTGTTCGTCGACTACAAAGGGCATTGAACAGGCATAGAGCAACGGCCTCTGCTCAGGTTCGCCTCAGCGCCGGTCATGATCATCATTGCCGCCGCCGCGAAGTTCCTCTCCATCGTTTGCAAGAGCATGATATACGGGAGGTCTGTTCCGTTCCTGACTGAGGTGCGGGGACGGTTCGCGACGTGCATGGGAGAGAGGCATCGTCTAAAAGGAGTGCGATGCGCAGAGAGAACAGGCGTTTGAGGGGGCGGCTCCGGAAGGTGGAAGCTATCGTCGCAGGTCTCGGCATCAGTTGCGGGGCGGCTGGGGCACAGGTGCGGCCGCCGATGGCAAGCGGGTCGCGATCCGCGCAAACTGCCGCGCTGAGCATCGAGCGTCCGGCCTTGGTCGAGATGCCGTTCTCGGTGGTGGGGCCGCGTGGCGCGATCCTCGGCCGCCAGGACGGTTCCTATGAGCTGTGGCTGTTTCCCTGGAAGATTCTGAGCGAGATGAAAATGTCGGTGCGCATGCAGGATTATCCGGTGCCGATCGATGTAAATGCGCAGGCGGCGGAGATGGAGGTGGAACCGGACCACACGACGGTGGTGTACTCGCACGCGAACTTCACGATTCGCCAGACGATGCTGGCGCCAAAGGCAGGGGACGCGGCCGCGATGGTGGTTTATCAGATGCAGGCGATCCGGCCGATGACGGTGACGCTCAGTTTCGATCCGGTGATGCAGCGGATGTGGCCGGCGGACTCGCCGCCGCCGCCGTCGCCGGAATGGGTAAGGAAGAGCGGCGGGTCGGGATTCTACATCCTGCACCTGGCGTTTCCCGATCAGGCTGCGGCGCTGGCGATTCCGGGGAGCGAGCCCGGCATCCTGCCGCCGTACCAGGAGCGGCCGAGTTCCTGGCCGTTGCAGTTTGTGCTGCACTTCGATCCAAAGCAGGACGGGAACAAGACTTTTCCGCTGCTGATCGCATTGGCCAACTCCACGAAGACGGCGACGAAGGCATCTCTGGGGCAGAGCCTCAGCGATCTCGAGAGCCAGGCTGGAGCAATTGGGGAGCAGAATCGCGCCTACTATGCGAATTTCCTGGCGCAGTGGACGGCGATTGAGACGCCCGATGTGAACCTGAATGCAGCGTTTTCGTGGGCGGAGATCGCGATTGATCAGTTGCGAGTGCAAACCGCTCCCGGAGCGAAGGACGAAGCGCTGACGGCAGGTTTTGTGGGCTCCGGCGACGTGACGCGCCCGGGATTCGGATGGTTCTTCGGGCGCGACGCTTTGTGGTCGCTGTATGCGGTGTACAGTTACGGCGATTTCGAGACGGCGCGGCAGGAGATCGAATTTCTGCTGCGGCATCAGCGCGCCGATGGGAAGATCATGCACGAGCGCTCGCAGACGGCGGGTCTGGTGCCTTGGGAGACGCTGCCTTATGAATTTGCCGCAGCGGATTCGACGCCGCTGCTGTTGATGGCGGTGAACGATTATTTGAAGGTGAGCGGGGATACCCAGTTTGTCGCGTCGATCTGGCCGGGCCTGGAGCGGGCGTGGAATTTCGAGACGACGCACGACACGGATGGGGACGGGATTTACGACAACGCGCAGGGTACGGCGTGGGTGGAGTCGTGGGTGCCGAAGATGCCGCATCAGGAAATCTATCTGGCGGCGCTGGATGAACAGGCGAGCCTGGCATTTGCCGGCCTGGCTCGGGCGACCGGGCACAGCGATCCGGCCGGAGGGGCGCAGGAGCGGGCGGCGCGCATCGCGAAGACGATCGAGAGCGAGTACTACCTCCCCGACGCGCAGAGGTACGCCTTTGGCTGGAATGGCAGCGACGGTGTGGACCGGACGGAGAGCATTTTTCCGGCGGTGGCGTGGTGGGACGGGACATATGGTCTGGAGCACGCCGACCCGATGATGGGGGGCTGGGCGGACAGCCACATTTCGACAGACTGGGGCACGCGCATCATCAGCGACCAGACGAGTTTCTACGATCCGATCAGCTATCACCAGGGAACGGTGTGGCCGCTGTACACGGGATGGGTATCAGTGGCCGAGTATCGCGCAGGGCACGACTTGGCCGGCTATGCGCACCTGATGCAAAACGCAAATCTGACATGGGCGCAGGATCCTGGCGCTGTAACGGAGCTGCTGTCGGGGCGTTTCTATCAGGTGCTGGGGCGCAGCACGGCGCATCAGTTGTGGTCGTCGGCGATGGTGATTTCGCCGGTGCTGCGTGGGATGTTTGGACTGGAGTGGGACGCGGCGGGGGATACGCTGATGATTTCGCCACATTTGCCGGCCGCATGGAACCAGGCGGCGATCCAGAGGTTGCCTTTCGGCAGCAAGACGGTGGATGTGGCGTTCCGGCGCGAAGGCCGCGCAATGCTGGTGCAGGCAAGCGATCCGGAGATCCATCTGGGTTCGCGGATTCCGGGGGCCGAGGCGAGGAATGGCGTGCTGCATATTCCGCTGCCCGCGGTCGAAGTGGGGATTACCGTGCAACCGCCCGAATACGGGGCTGAGACGCAACAGATGAAGGTGCTCGAAGAAGGCTACGGCGATCATGAGCTAACCCTGCGGCTTTCAGCTCCAGGTGGCAGCGCCCAGACGCTGATCATCCGGGAAAATGCTCCGGTGCCGAAACTCATCACGCAGGATGGAGAACTGAGTGCGGCAGAAGGCAGACTGGGGACCCTGCAGGTTCGATTCCCCGAAAGCGACGGGTACACGGAGAAGACCCTGACGCTGCGCTGGTGAAGGTCTGCGGAAATGTGCAGAGTTAATGCGGTGGCAGCTGGGCGAGATTGGCGCGAGCCTGCGCGTCATCGGGCGCGAGCTGCAAGGCATGCTGAAAATCGGCTCGCGCGTCGCCGGTTCTTCCGGCGCGGGCTTCGAGGACGCCGAGATTATTCCACCCGTCGGGATCCCGGGGCGCGAGGCGCAGGGCAGTGCGCTGCTCGGCAATGGCTTCCTGCAGGCGGCCGGCGGCGGTCAGCATCTGAGAGAGCAGGGCGTGCGGGACTGCATCGTTGGGCGCGAGATTTGCGGCTTCGCGCAACTGCTGCATTGCTTCATCGGGATGCGCAGACTGTGCGAAGGCCAGGGCGAGCCGCTCGCGGGTGTCGAGGTCGCCGGGATTCTCAGTGGCAGCGGCGGAGAGAGGGCCGATGGCGTCCTGGGGTCGGCCTGAAGCGATCGCAATCTCACCGAGGTGGTAGTGCGCGGTGAAATTCCGGGGATCAAGCGCCAAGGTGGCATTGAATTCCGACGCGGCGGATGCGTTGTCTCCTTCGCCAGCCAGCGCGAGGCCGATTCCATTGTGGGCCGCCGGATCCGTGGGGCAATGCTGGAGCAGCGCGCGGAAGTCGCCAGCGGCCTCACTCCACCGGGAACGATCCAGTTCCAGGCTCGCCAGGTTGAAGCGTGGATCGCAGGCTTCGGGCTCTACAACAAGGGCACGGCGGAACGATTGTTCGGCGTCGGTCGTGTCTCCGGATTTCGCCAGCACTGCACCGAGGCTGTTCAGAGTGCGGGCATCGTTGGGATGGTCGTGCAGAATGGCGCGATACGTATCGGCCGCCTGCGTATTCTGGCCGAGCCCCGCCTCCGCTGACGCCAGGTTGTAAAGGGCGATCGAATCGCCGGGCTGGACGCGAACGCGGTGCTCCATCCACGCCTGCTCGAGCAGGAGACGCGGATCAGGACTTCCCTGAGGAACAATGACGGGCAGAACCTGGACCCAAAGATGCGCCATTTCGTCGACGGACCGATTGCCGGCGCGCACGCGAATGGGTGGCGAGTTAGGGTTGTGGATGTTCTGATCCGAGTTGTCGTAGACATAATGCATGTGCAGCACGGATCCGCGCGGAAGAAAGACCGGAGTGCGATAGCGGTACACGGACTGGCGATCGATGTCCCACCTGGGAATGCGAATGAGCCACGTTTTTTGTCCGCCGGGCAAAATGGCCCACGCTTCCAGCTCGCGGCCGAGGTAGTGCGCGTGGGGATAGATGCCCAGTACCTCGACGTCGACCGGCAAACGCAGCTCGTCCTGCACAACGAAATTGCGATCGCCTGCGGGAATGTCGAGCTGGTTATCGCCGTCGAGTTGCAGCAGCATCGGATGAGTCGTTGGTGGCTTGTCAGTGAAATACAAGCCAATCTGCGCGTCGATGACCTCCGGCTTGCCGCTGGGCTTCAAGTGCATATTCAGGATGAGATCGTTGCCGGGATCGAGGCGCCACGGCATTCCGGCTGGCTCCACGAGCACGGGCGTGTCCGGTTTCCAGAACAGAAAATGGCTGTCGGGATCGAACGTGTTGCCGCTATCCAGATCCAGTTCCATGCCGGGCACTCCGTCCTTCCAGGCATCGGGGTGCGCGCGGCGGAACGATGCGGTACGGTCGATCAGGACGTTGGCATGGTGGACGACCTGCGGCGCCCCGGGCAGGATCTCCAGAGCACGGATGAAGTGGGTTTGGGCGAGCGGATAGGGCAGGACGAAGTTGCGAAACACATCGGTGCCGGACGCTTTCAGGATCCAGGGGTGCTGGATGGAGAGGATCAGGTCGGGCTTGCCCATCTGCCAGGTTGCGTCGTAATGCGGTGGTGGCGGCGCCTGGGAGGGATTGCCCTCCGGCGTTCCGGACTCGACCCATTTGCGAATCAGCGCCAGATCTTCGTCGCTGAGACGACGGTCGCCAGAGAAATTGTCGTAGCCAGGAGCGGGAAGCCAGGGCGGCATGTAACGTGACTGCGTGACATCGAGTATCTGCGGTGCGTGACGGCGCGCGTCTGCCCAGGAGAGCAGGCTGAAGGGTCCGGCTCCGCCCGGGTGATGGCACATCGCGCAGTTGCGGTAGACGATGGGCGCAATCTGGCGGCTCCAGGTCACAGGAGCTTCGGCGGCGCGCATCGGACGTGGAGGAGAGGACAACACGACAACGGTACAGGCTGCCAGCACGAGCGAAACGGAGGGGAGAGCTCTCATGGCTCGCTGCGCGGCACAATGGAGCAGCCGACCGGTGGTCCACCCGGCGCGGGGACAGGACGATTGGCAGTGAGAGCGCGAAGCGCGATCTCCAACTCGTGTTTGTCGGCGGAAGGGCGTTCCTGCCCCAGCGAGAGGTAGCGATCGTCGATGCGCCCGCGATACACCTCGCGCAGCGTGTCTTTTCCGGGAACAAAGACGGCAACTTCCGGAGTAATGGTCGCGTGTGCCATGGTGGTGAGGCGCTGTTCGGTGTCGAGCACCGTGTCGCCGCGAATATCGAACTGCTGTTGATGGCGGCGAACCACTTCCGGTGTGTCCTCGGGATTGGGATAGACCCACCAGAAGCGAACGCCGGCCGGCGCGAACTCACGATCGAGCCGCTGCATTTCCGGGATATAGCGATTGCAGATCGGGCAATCCGAGGCGGCGAAGAACAGCACAATCGCCCGCGCTCCGGGAGGCGCAAGCCGATCGACGGGACGGCCAGCGAGATCGACACCGAAGGGCTGCGCCGCAAACGCAGAGGTCGAACCACAGATAAGCAAAACGATCCACGCGCGCAACGCCATCTTTGCCACGGTAGCACGATGGAATTCTCCGATGGAAACTCCTGGATCGCTCAATCGATTCACACGCCGGGATATTCGTGGCTAACGTCCTCTCAGGGCGCAAAGAGAATCAGAGCCGTTTGCAGTTTCGGAGTCGGCGACTTGACAACGACTATTCCGTTTGCCTACATTCACTCCCGCAGTCAGGAAGTCAGTTACTGAGTCCTGCGGCTTTTTTCCCCAGCTCCCCGCGGTTGAACGTTTGCCGCAAGCCGCATTCAGAACGCTAACGCATCCGCAACAGCGGTAAGCAAGTCAGCAATTCAGGCGCGGCCATCTCCAGGTTTGAGAGGCCGCTTTCGGCTTTTGTACCAAAAAATAACGCTGCATTTGCCGTCATCATTGCCATTTGCAAAACAATCGGGACGGGAGCGCAAGGCTCCCCGGTAGTTGCTTTTTTGGGAGGCATTTATGAAATTCGCAAGGCTCGCAGTAGCCTGTGCGGCGGCCGCCGCTTTGTGTTTCTCCGGCCAAGTGAAAGCGCAGGCAGTCTATGGCTCCATCAACGGAACAGTGACCGATAACACCGGGGCGGTCGTTCCCAACGCGACCATCACGGTAACTGATGTTTCCAAGGGAACCGCGATTGCGGTGAAATCCAATGCCTCCGGTGAATACCTTGTCGAGCATCTCATTCCGGACACCTACAACCTGAAGGTGGAAGCGCAGGGATTTGAGACCTTCGAGGCCACCGGGGTTCTGGTGCAGGCGGATACATCCCCGAAAATCGACGCTTCTCTGAAGGTCGGCGCAATGGCGACGACCGTGAACGTGAACGCGGATACGATTCCGGAGCTGAAGACGGATCGCGCGGATGTGGCGACTGAATTCACGACCAGCGAGGTGGAAAACCTACCGATTCCGGATCGGAATTTCGCCAACCTGCAGCTATTGCTGCCCGGCGCGCAATCGCTGAGTTGGAACCACGCAGCGGATGAAAACCCGCAGGCCAGCAAGCAAATTCAGGTGGACGGCCAGGCCTTCGGCGGGGTGGCGTATCAGCTGGATGGCACCGACAACCAGGATCCGATTCTCGGCATTATCGTCATCAATCCGCCGCTGGATGCAATCTCGGAAACGAAAATCACCACGCAGAACTTCGACGCGGAGTTCGGCAAGGCGGTCGCCTCCTTCATTTCGGCGCAGACCAAATCCGGGTCCAACAGCTTCCACGGCAGCGCATTCGATTATCGCGAGAGCAGCGCGAACCTCGGCACCGATCCCTACACGCAATTTCCAGGCACGACGTTCCCTCCGGGGCTCAAGAACCAATTTGGCGGCTCGATCGGCGGACCCTTCATCAAAGACCGGCTGTTCGGCTTCTTCGATTATCAAGGCGTGCGGCAGAAGGTAGGAACGGCGGACAATGCGACCGTTCCGACGGCGCACCTCGTATCGACTTGTCTTGGCCCTACCGGCTGCGACTTTAGCGAATATGCGCTGGGCATCCTGGGCAGCACCACTGCCCCTCTGATTTACCAGCAGACGTCGGGTGGATCGGTGCCGTATCCGGGCAACGTCATTCCGGCATCCCAGCTTTCGTCTCAGGCTCTGGCTCTGCTGAAACTGCTGCAACCCTATGCTCCGAATACCGGCGGTACGGTTGCGGCGGGGAGCCTGAATGGTTTGAAGGATAACTATTCGGCCAGCGGCACCGGTCTCTTTAATAACAACCAGTGGGATTTGCGCGTGGATGACACGATTTCGCAGACCATGCACGCGTTCACGCGCTTCAGCCGGTTCACCGACACCCTATCCGGAACCACGATGTTTGGTGCGGCAGGCGGCCCGGGTTTCGGCATCGGCGGCTACGGCGGTGTTTCCCAGGGCGCCAACGACAGTCTTGCAGCGGGCATGGATATCGCGGTGAGTCCCAAACTGCTGACCGACTGGCGCATTGGCTACTACCGCTACGACATCGGTGACCACAAGTACGATCAGTCGACGGAGTTTGCGAACCAACTCGGTATTCCAGGTATTAATATTGCAAGCGACTCGCTCACAAGTGGGGCGCCGGGGTTCAACATCGCGGACGCGGACCGGTCCGGGAACCAGGGGCCGAACAACCCGACAGGGGGCGGCGCGCAGTATGGATCGGCTTTGAATATCACCCGCTGCAACTGCCCGCTGATCGAGCGGGAAGATCAGTTCCAGCTGGTGAATAACTGGACCAAGCTCTCCGGGAATCACGCTTACAAGTTCGGTGTTGATCTGCGCTATGGGCGCAACTTGCGCGTTCCCTCCGACAGTGACCGCGCGGGCATTCTCAGCTTCGATCCGGGACCGACTTCCAACGGAGGGAGCACCGCCGGGCTGGGCATGGCCAGCTTTTTGCTGGGCGATGTGAGCAGCTTCCAACGCTATGTCAGCGTCTCCACCAATGCCAAGGAATTCCAGAAGCGCGACTTCTTCTACGCGCAGGATACCTGGCGTCCCAGACCATCGCTCACGATCAATTATGGCTTGCGCTATGAGCAATATTTCCCTGAGTCGGTGAACGGCAAGGGCAATGGTGCTCTGATGGAACTGAACGGAGGCGCCGGAGGATACTCGACCGATGGCTACCTGCGGGTTGCGGGCTATGGGAACGTTCCCAGCAACATGGGGTGGGGCCCCGCTACCAACGCCTGGAATCCCCGCATCGGGATCGCCTGGTCGCCGGATTCGAAGACCGTGGTTCGGACGGGTTACGGGCGCAGCTTCGATCTGGGCGTGTTCGGGTCGATCTTTGGACATGTGGTCACGCAGAACCTGCCGGTGTTGGCGAACCAGTCGCTAAGCGCGCCAACCACTACGACTTCGGCGTTTACCCTGGCAACCGGGCCAGCGGCCAATGTATTTCCCGCAGTTCCATCGGACGGATTGCTGGCAGCGCCTGCCTTTAATGTGAGCCCCAAGGCCCGCCCCAACACCCTGCGCCTGCCCACCCTCGATGCATGGAATTTGAGCGTCCAGCGGGCGATCACCCCTACGCTTTCCGTAACCCTCGCTTACGTGGGCAATAAGGGCACGCACACTCTGAGCGGAGGGGACGGTAACAACACCAACCCCAACGAGGCAGGCATCTTTCTGCCTCCGGAGTACAGTGTCAATGGCTCGACGCTGCATTATGACGGCAGCGTGCCTGGCGGCGTGATTGCATCCAACGGTGGAACTTCCACTTCGAACTTCCTTTCCCGCTTCTATGGGGGCGGGGCGGCGGCCTGTACGAATGCAAGCTACGAAACGCAGCTAATGGCACAGAAAGAGGCCTTCATCACCCCCGGTATGTGCGGCTGGACACAGGGCATTAATTATTACGGGGACGACCAGGATACCGAGTTCGACGCCCTGGATGCCACCGTGGCCAAGCAATATACGCACGGACTGTCGTTCAACGCGCAGTATGCGTGGCAACGGGCGTTTTACTTTAACTCCGGCTATGCCACCTGGGACAAAGCGGCGACCAAGGCCTCGGACGGCGATCTGCGAACGCAACAGTTCGTCGTCTACGGTCTGTACCAACTGCCGTTTGGCAGAAACCAGATGTGGGGAAGCGGCGTGCCGCGCTGGGAAGACGAGGTCATCGGCGGATGGCAGTTTAGTCCAGTGCTCAACTGGTCCAATGGCTTGCCGTTCGGCCTGGGCCTTGGCGGGGGGTGCGGAGCTTCCATTCCAGGCAGCGCGCCCTGCTATCCGGTGGGCGACAAGGGCGGCCTGCACACGAATCTGACCAGCTTTAACCCGATTACGCATTCGCGTACATTCTTTAAGGCTGCGTCGACCAGCGGCTTCACGGAGGCGGGACTGGACCAGATCGGCAACCGAGGGACAAATAGCTACTTCGGACCGGGGTACTTCAACGGCGATCTCTCGCTGCAAAAGAATTTCCCGATCCATGAGGCGATTCTGGCGCAGTTCCGGGTCGATGCGTTTAACGGCTTCAACCACATCAACCCGGGTAACCCGTCGACGTCCCAGACGGGGTCGGACGGGACGATCACAAGCGAGCCTGCGCTGGGCATTTACACTAACCCACGCCAGATGCAGTTCTCGCTGCGCGTGCAGTTCTGATCTGGCTCCGTCCCCCGTTCCGGAGGGGAGCACGTCTCCCCTCCGGACGCCCTGCAGGAGTAAACTTCCCGCATTATGTGCCGGGCTCCCCTGTGTTGTGCCCTCTCGCTGCTTGCTGTGAGTATGTTCGCCCAGAATGATGCCGCGGCGGGGCCGCCGTCGGTCGCCGCCGTGCGCGCACTCATGGCCCAGGGCAAACTCGACGATGCGCGGCGCGAACTGGATGTGCTGGCCGCCGCGCAGCCGGAGTCGCCTGGTGTGGAGCGTTTGCGTGGCATCGTGGGCTATGAAGACAATCGCATGGCGGAAGCCGAAGCGTCGTTCGCCAGGGCGCTCGAACAGGATCCGTCCGATCTTGAGTCCATGCAGATGCGCGGCGTGACCCTCTACCGGATGGGAAAGCCGGAGGAAGCGATTCCGCTTCTGGAGAAGGCGCATACCGCGGGCCCGATTGCCAATGCCGATCCCAACTATGTTCTCGCCCTCTGCTACATCGGCACCAGGCGCTACGACGATGCCCGTCGCGCGTTTGCGGCGCAGTACGACTTCGCGCCGGATTCGGCCGCGGCGTGGCTGGTGACCGCACGCATGCTCTTTCGTCAGGAATTGGCGTCCCCAGCTGCGGCTGCAGCGCATCAGGCAGTGCAACTCGATCCCCGCATACCGCTCGCGCATCGATTGCTCGGCGAAATCGATTTGGCGGGTGGCGATGTGCCGGGCGCGCTGTCGGAACTGGAACAGGAAGTGAAGGTCAATCCGCTGGACGGGGAGACGTATGACCGGATGGGAGACGCATACATCCGCAACGGACAGTATGCACAGGCGCAACAGGTGCTGGATCGCGCCGTGCTGCTGGAGCCGAACGCCAGCGGGCCTTATATTCTGTTGGGCAGGACGCTGCTGGAGGAGCACGATCCGGCGACGGCGGCGATGTATCTGCAGCGCGCCGCGAAGATGGATCCCTCAAATCCGATGATTCATATGCTGCTGGGCCGCGCGTTCACCGCTGCGGGACGAAAGGATGACGCCAGCCGCGAATTTGAGGCGCTGCAAAAGCTCCAGGGCGCGCCTGCATCGTCGAACCCATAGCGTGAGTGCCGGAGATGCGATTGAAGTGGATGCGACGTTTGGCGCTTGCCTCTTTGCTGTTGGGGGGATTGCCGCTGGGTACCGCGCAGACCGCCGCCATACGGCAGGCGAGCCAGGCTTTTCGCGAAGGAACTGAGGCTTACCAGCGCGGCGACCTGAGCACGGCGCGAACGCAGTTCAGCCTGGCGGTGCGCCTGGCGCCGGGGATCGAAGAAGGGCACAGCGCCCTGGGGGTTGTGCTCTGCTCTCTGGGCGACTACCCGCACGCCATCGCGGAACTAAACACTGCTTTGAAACTGAAACCACAGGATCGCACCGCGGAGGAGAATCTGGCACAGGCCTACAGCCAATCCGGCTCGGACCGTGAGGCCATCGCGGTGTTTGAGAAAATGGACGGCCAGGCTCCGCTCCACGCCGATTTGCTGGTCGCGTGGGCGCGGGCTCTGGCGGCCATTCCCAGAACGACGGATGCGATTGCAATCATGAAGCGGGCAGTAGAGGCCGATCCGCGGAATGCGATGATGGAGGATCAACTGGGGTCGCTCGATGCTCAGGCGAGCCGGTGGCCGGATGCAGAAGCAGCCTTCAACAAGGCCATCGAACTGAACGGTCAGCTTGCATCGGCGCACATGCACCTCGCCGTGGTGCTGAGTCACGACCACCAAATGAACGCCGCCGCGGCGGAGTTCAGCCGCGCTGCCGAACTCGATCCGCACAACGCCACGGTGCAGTTCGAATGGGGGAACGCGCTGGTTGCCGCCAACAACGACGACCAGGCGATCGAGCATTTTCAGCGGGCCATCGAGATTGACTCGAAAATGCTGGACGCGGATTATCAGCTGGGTTTGGCCCTGCAGCGCGCCGGAAAGGGCGACGAGGCGATTCCGGTTTTGCAAACGGTTGTGGACGCGCGTCCAAAAGAGGCCGAGCCGCTCACCAACCTCGGCCTGGCATTGGTGCAAACCGGACGCGCGAAGGAGGCGGTTCCGCTGTATCTGCGGGCGGCAAAGCTGACGCCGAAGAATGCGACGATCTACGAAGATCTGGGCGCGGCTTATCTGCAGGAGAATAATGTCGACGATGCGATCCGCGAATTTGAGACGGGGCTGAGGTTCGCACCGCAGGACCCGCACCTGCATTATGATTTGGGCCTCGGTTACAAACTGAAAGACGATCTGCCCCACGCTATCGCCGAGCTGGAGACAGCGCTGCACATCGATCCCACGTCGCCGGATGCGCCCTACACGCTTGGCATCCTCTACATGCAGGAGGGCCGCTTCGACGATGCGGTGCGCAATCTGCGGACCGCGCTTGAACTGCGTCCGGAGAACGGCGACGGCTGGTCGATCCTGGGCAGCGTTTACCGTCAGCAGGGAAAAAATGACGACGCAGCTGCGGCTTTGCGCAAAGCTATCCAGCTTCTCCCGCAGCAGCCGGGCCCGCATATCACGCTGGCCAGTGTTCTGCAGGAGGAAGGGAAACAGGACGAGGCGGCGGCAGAACGGAAAACTGCGGCAGATCTGACGCGTGTTGCTGTGAATCGCCAGCGCGCCATGTTCGCGACGAATGCCGGAAATGCTCTGCTCAGCAAGGGACGGATCACCGACGCGATTGCGCGTTACCAGGAGGCGATCGGCAGCGATCCCAACTACGCCGAAGCGCACCGCCGGCTGGCAGCAGCGCTGACGGAGCAGGGGCGCATCACCGAAGCGGCAGCCGAGAGGCAAACGGCCGACGCTCTCGCTGCCAAAAATCCATAGGAGCCTTGTGTTCGGTTTCTCCCGATGAATCGACGGCAATTTCTGTCCTCTCTCAGTCGCAGCGCCCTGGTGCTTTCTTTCGCAGATGTGCTGCGGCTGGGCACCCCGCCATGGAAGGGCCATGGTGCGGCCGTTCAGCAGGCACCGACGACCCGGCCCGGAGCGCAGCAGTCCTACGACGCGAAACCCATGCCCCCTCCGCCGGGACCCGCTTCGCCGATTGCGGGAACTCCACTGGGCGTCCAGTTTGTCGATGTGGCGACGCAGAGCGGATTGAACGCGAAAACGATTTTCGGCGGAGAAGGTAAAAATAAGTACCTGTTAGAAACGACCGGCTGCGGCGTCGCATTCTACGACTACGATCAGGACGGATGGCTCGATATTTTTCTGGTGAATGGCTGGAGGTTGGAGGGTTTTCCGCATGGGGCACAGCCCTCGTGTCACTTATTCCGGAACAATCGTGACGGGACCTTCACAGATGTCACCACAAAGGCAGGCGTCAGCCATAGCGGCTGGGGTCAGGCCTGCTGCGTTGGCGATTATGACAACGACGGCTGGGACGATTTGTTCGTCACCTACTACGGTCAGAATGTGCTCTTCCGGAACAACGGCGATGGCACCTTCACCGACGTGACGGCGAAGGCTGGACTGCTCCAGCCATCGACACGATGGAATTCCGGCTGCGCCTTTCTCGACTACGACCGCGACGGGCATCTTGATTTGTTTGTCGGCAACTACATCGATTTCGATCTGAAGACCGCGCCGCTGCCGGAGTCGGGGCCGTGCCTGTACAAAGGCATTTTAGTTGCATGCGGACCACCGGGCCTGGCGCCAGGGAAGAACATTCTCTACCACAATAACGGGGGCGGAACTTTCAGCGATGTCTCGGAGAAGTCAGGCATGTGGACAACGCTCGGGAATTACGCGCTCAGCGCCGCGGTCGCGGATTTCGACAACGATGGCTGGCCGGACATCTATGTTGCGAATGACTCGACCGCCGCGACCCTGTACCAGAACCAGAAGGATGGAACCTTTCGCGACGTTGCTATTGAGGACGGCGTGGCGCTGTCCCCCGATGGACATCCGCAGGCGGGCATGGGCGTGACCGTGGGCGATTATAACCGGGACGGCTGGCTGGACATTGCCAAGACTAACTTCGCCGGCGACACTGACTCGCTGTACGCCGGACTAGGTGGCGGCAACTTCGAAGACCGGACGTACCAGGCTGGGCTCGGTGTCAACACACGCTATCTCGGCTGGGGAATAGGTTTTATAGATATGGACAATGATGGCTGGCTCGACTTATTCATCGCCAATGGCCATGTCTATCCGGAAGTCAGCACCGTGAAAATCGAAGCGCCGTATGCGGAACACAAATACCTGTACCGCAATTTGCAGAACGGGCGCTTTGAGGACGTCAGCGCGAAAGGCGGACCTGGCATTACAGCAGCGGTTCCGGCGCGTGGCTGTGCCTTCGGAGACTACGACAACGATGGAGATGTCGACGTCGTCGTCAACTGCGTGAACAGCTTGCCCCAGCTGCTGCGCTGCGACGCGCATACGGGTCGCCACTGGGTGAAAGTGAAGGTCGTCGGCACGAAATCCAACCGCACCGGGATTGGCGCCCGTGTGCGGGTCGTAGCTCGAACTCACCCAGACAAGCCGGAACCCCTGGTGATGATCGATGAGGTGCGCAGCGGCGGCAGCTATTTCTCGCAGAGCGATTTGCGCCTGCACTTCGGACTCGATCAGGCAAAGATCCTGGACGTGCTCGAAGTCCGCTGGCCTTCGGGCCAGGTCGACACGTTCAGGGATTTGCCGGGGGATCGGCTGTACGTCGTGGAAGAGGGAGCAAAAGAACCGACGGTGTACTTACTGCCTGCCATGAGGAAGATCTGAAGTGCGCCGACTCTGCGCTCTCCTGCTCGCGGCGTCCGCTATGGCCGCCGGCAGCGGCGCAAATGCACAAGCGAGGGCCGGATCCGCGCTCGAGATCGAGGATCCAGATGCTGTCTGCGCAACGTGTCATCGACAAATCTATGAGTCGTGGAAGCGCACACCGATGGCAAACGCCAGCGGGCCTGCGGCTCAGGGGTTTATCCCGGCCGATTTTATGGACGCTCCGTCAGGGGTGCGCTATCGCATGGTTATCGACGCCGGACAGATGTGGCTCACCTATGAACGGCCGAATGCGCCGCCCGATCGCGCTCTTAGTGGAAAAGTAGAACTGCGATACTATCTCGGATCGGGGCGGCGTGGCCGCACGTGGATTTTCGAACGTGAGGGTTACTGGTACGAAATTCCGATTAACTGGTACGCGAAGAAACACCTGTGGGATATGACCCCCAATTTTCTCGATACGCGCGATATGCCCCTGACGCTGCCCGTCGATCCCGGTTGCCTGCACTGCCATGCCAGTTACGTGCAGGAGTCGCTGCCCGACGCGCGCAATCATTTCTCCGGATCGCCATTTTTGCGAGGAGGAATTCTCTGCTCTTCCTGCCATGGCGATCCTTTGCGCCATCTGGCCGACCATGGCAAGGGACCCATCATTAATCCGGCGAGGCTCGATCCTGTCCTGCGCGATTCCATTTGCCTTGAGTGCCATCTCGAAGGTGAGGTTGCCGTCATCCGAAACGGACAACGCCTCAACGCGTTTCGCCCTGGCGCCGACCTGTTCGACGAGGCCGTCTATTTCGAAGATGGCCGGAAAGCGGGTCCCGGCGGCCGCGCCACCAGCCAGTGGGAGTCGTTGCTGGAGAGCGCATGCCGGCGCGCGAGCGGTGACCGCCTCACCTGCACGACGTGTCATGATCCCCATTCCTCGCCGGCTGCCGATGAACGTGTCAGTTTTTATCGAAGCAAATGTCTCGCGTGTCATGCGGCTTTGGCCACGGGACACCATTCGCAGAATCCGGATTGCGCTTCATGCCACATGCCGCGCCAGGAAACTGAGGACATCGCGCACGAGCAAGTGACGGATCATCGGATCCAGATCGTCTCCAAACCCTTTGTAAGCCCGGTGGCTGCCGCGGCGTTGGTGCCGATTGGCGGCGTTCATCCCGGCGCTCGTGATGAAGGGCTTGCCTGGGCGCAACTAGCGCTACGCGGCGATCGGGCGGCGGGTGAGCGCGCTATGCGGCTGCTGGGCGAGGCCGAGGCGTCCGACCCTGAGCAACTATCCGATTCCGAGCTGCACATGGAGCTCGGATTCCTGGAACAAATCAATGGAGACCCAACGAAAGCGAAGGCCGAATATCAGAGAGCTCTGAACGTGGATCCTTACAACGAAACTGCGGCAAGCGATCTTGCTGTCCTGGACGCACAAAGCGGCGACGCGGCTGCGGCTCTGCCATTATGGCTGGGGGTCTTTCAACACGATCCCGGAGCCAGCGCGGCGGGGATCGATCTTGCTGTGGCGCAGTGCCAGGACCAAAGCGCACTATCTGCTCAACAAACACTCAGAAGAGTGCTGCTCTTCGCGCCGGACAACGATGCGGCGCGCAAGTTCCTGCTGGCACTTTCCACCGGCTCGAAGAAGTGCGCGAAACGCTGACCGCAGCAGCGAGGAGCCATGATTTGACCATAGTCCTGCGTCGAGCGTCGTTGCTTCTCGCGTGTGCCCTGGTGGTCGTAGCGAAGTCGGCGGATACCTGCTGGCAGATTGGCCCGTTCGTCCGGCCAGAATCCGGCAACCCGGTCATAGTGCCCAATCCCGCGTCCGTCTTTGCCGATCCAATTCGCAAATCTCCGGTGCGCTGGGAAGCGCTGTACACGTTCAACCCCGCGGCGGTGGTGCGGAACGGCGTTGTCGACGTACTCTACCGCGCTGAAGACGATACCGGCGCCAGGCAGATCGGGATGCACACCTCGCGCCTGGGGCTCGCAGAGAGCACCGATGGCATTCACTTTACGCGCCGTCCCACCCCCGTGTTCTATCCGGCCGATGACGGCCAGCAGTCGCGCGAATGGCCGGGCGGCGTCGAAGATCCGCGCATTGTTGAACGTGAAGATGGAACCTATGTGCTCACTTACACGCAGTGGAACCGAGTGACTTACTCCGTGGGGATCGCGACCTCGCGGGACCTGGAACACTGGACAAAAGCCGGCCCTGCGTTTCTCGAAGCAGAGAACGGGAAGTACGCGAAACTGCGATATAAGTCATCCGGCATAGTTACTGTGCTGCACGACGGGAGGCTGATCGCCGCTCGCCTTGAGGGTAAGTACTGGATGTATTGGGGCGAGGGAGCGATTCACCTCGCCACCTCTTCTGACCTGATTCGTTGGACGCCCGTGGAAGACGTGCGAGGACAACCCATCGAGGTGCTTCGGCCACGCGCGGGGCGTTTCGACAGCTCGTTTCCGGAGACGGGACCGCCGCCGGTGCTTACGCAACGTGGAATCGTAATCATCTACAACGGCAAGAACGCCGCTTCAGGAGGCGATCCGCATCTGGCCCCGAATACCTATGCGGCGGGCGAGGCGCTGTTCGATGCGAAGAATCCCGCGAAGCTTCTGGCGAGAACCGAAGATCCTGTACTGCAGCCAATGCTGCCGTACGAAAAGACGGGCCAATACAGCGCCGGCACCACCTTCGCCGAGGGCCTGGTGTACTTTCACGATCGCTGGTTTTTGTACTACGGCTGCGCCGACTCCCTCGTCGCAGTGGTCACAACCCCGGAGTCGATGCAGCGTATGCGGCCAGCGACGGGCGGGGCGAATTGAACTAAACTAACAAGGCTATGGCGACTGCAACGCAACCCACCGTGATCCTCCCGCGTGCGCCGAAGGGCGCTTTTCGGAATGAGCCGTTCATCGATTTTTCGCAGCTCCACAACGCCCAAGGGATGCGCGAGGCGCTGGAGCGCGTCGGCGACCGGCTGGGGCATGAGTATCCGCTGATCATCGGCGGGGAGCGGGTGAAGACCAGCAGGAAGATCGAGTCGCGCAACCCAGCGCGGCCGTCGCAGCTGGTCGGGCTCCACCAGAAGGCCGGCGCGGAGCACGCCGAGCTCGCGGTGCAGGCGGCGCTGGTTGCGTTTGAGACGTGGCAATTTGTGGCCCCGGACGAGCGCGCCTCGCTGCTGCTCGGCGCGGCGGAGCTGATCCGCGAACGGAAGTTCGATTTCTGTGCGTGGCTGACCTACGAGGTGGGCAAGAACTGGGCCGAGGCGGACGCCGATGTGGGCGAGACGATTGACTTCCTGGAGTTCTATGCGCGGGAGGCGCGCCGGCTTGCCGGGGCGACGACGCCGATCCAGCTGCCCGGCGAGCACGATGAGCTGCTGTATATCCCGCTCGGCGCAGGCGCGGTGATTTCGCCATGGAATTTCCCGTTCGCGATCATGGCCGGGATGACAGCGGCCTCGATCGTGACCGGCAATACCGTAGTGCTGAAGCCGTCGAGCGATTCACCGACGATTGCGGCGCGGTATATGGAGGTGCTGGAAGAAGCGGGGCTGCCGCCGGGAGTGGTGAACTTCTGTCCGGGGTCGGGCGCGTCGTTTGGGAACGCGGTGGTCGCTCACCCGAAGACGCGGTTCATCGCGTTTACCGGATCGAAGGACGTCGGGCTCGATATTCATGAGCGCGCGGCCAAGGCGCAGCCGGGGCAGGTGTGGATCAAGCGCACGATTTTGGAGATGGGCGGGAAGGACTCGATCATCGTCAGCGCGGACGCGGATTTCGACGCGGCGGTGGCGGGGGTGGTGGCGTCGGCGTTCGGGTTCAGCGGGCAGAAGTGCTCAGCGTGCTCGCGCGCGATTGTTGAGGAGCCGATTTACGACGCGTTTGTGGAGCGGCTGCGGGAGAGCGTGGAGAAGCTGACGGTCGGCGATCCGGCGAAGAACCCGAACATGGGCCCGGTGGTGAACGAAGGGGCGATGAAGAGCATTTTGTACTACGTGGAGATCGGGAAGACAGAAGGGCGGCTGGTGGCCGGCGGCAAGGCGGTGGAGACGCCGGAAAAGGGCTACTACGTTGCCCCGACGGTCATCGCGGATGTTGCGCCGACGGCGCGGATCGCGCAGGAGGAAATTTTTGGCCCGGTGCTGGCGGTGATCCGGGCGCGGGACTTTGACCACGCGCTGGAGATTGCGAACAACACGGAGTTTGGTCTCACCGGCGCGGTGTATTCGACCGACCGCGTCAAGTTGGAGAAGGCGCGGCGCAAGTTCCACGTGGGCAATCTCTACTTCAACCGGAAGTGCACCGGAGCGATGGTAGGTGCGCATCCGTTTGGCGGGTTCAACATGTCGGGGACGGATTCAAAGGCGGGCGGGCCGGATTATCTGTATCTGTTCACGCAGGCGAAGTCGGTGGCGGAGAAGCTCTGACGGCTGCTCAGCCGGTGGCCGGCAGTACCACACTGCGCGATTGAGTTCGACCCGGGCTTTCGCACGCCTTCGTTAAGATGGTTCAGCATGCCCCCGATAAGCCCGGTACTCATCGACCTCCCGATGCCCATCCGTACCCCTCGCCTGCTGCTTCGTCCCAAACAAGTTGGCGACGGGGCAATCACGGCGGCCGCAGTCGCTGAGACCTGGGACGAGCTGCACAAATGGATGCGCTGGGCTGAAAATCCGAATGGATTCACGGCGGAACGCATGGAAATCAGGACTCGTCAGGTGATGGCGAGCTTTATTCTGCGTGAAAGCATAGAGCTATTGGGCATCGAGACCGCCACCGGCGCCGCGGTCGTCTGGTGTGGGCTCCATGACATCGACTGGAATGGGCGTCTGTGCGATACCGGCTATTGGGTTCGCAGAAGCGCTCAGGGCCGCGGCATCGCAACCGAGGCGACAAACGCCATGGTGCGCTATGCCTTCGGTGCGCTGGGAATGCGGCGAGTCGGTCTCACGTTCTCAGCCGGCAATGATGCCAGCCAACTCATCGCGAAGAAACTTGGCTTCTCCTTCGAAGGGATCCAAAAGGACGCGAACGTACTCCCAGGCGGAAAAACCGCCGATAGACACGGCTACGCGCTTTTGGACGTAACGGCGCTGCCCGATCTGCACGTGCATTGGCAGGCGGATCTTGATCCGCAGAGGGCTATCCGGCCCTGACGAGGCGGCTCCCCCCCGCGACGAAGAGATCGGAAGGCGCGACCGTCCACAGGGAACAGCGGCGCCTCCAAAGGAAGCGAATCAGCGACGAGCAGTTTCTTACAGACCCGCCATGATCTGGTCGCCGACCACTTGCGCGGCCTCGGCCAGAATGCGGTGGTGAATCGTGAACAGAGCCAGTTCCAGGCGATCGGAGACCCCGGTCTTGTCGTAAATGCTGCGCAGGTAGTTTTTGATGACCTGCTCGGTGGTGCTGAGCCGGATAGCGATCTCCTTGTTCTTGCAGCCCTGGACGATAAGCGCGACGATCTTCAGCTCCTTGGGAGTGAGGCGGTCGCGAACACGGGAACCGACGGAGTCCTCGTCGAGGCCGGGAGCCTCCATGCCTGCGGCGCGGACGTTGCGGTCCCCCTGTCCGACGTGGCGGACGCAATCGATGAGGGCTGGGCCGTTGACATTGCGGTGAGCGGCGCCGTTGACGCCGGCGGTAAACCACGGCTGCACGGGCTCGCCGTTCTCGGCAATGACGATGCTGCGGCTGCCGGCGGCGAGCACGCGCGGGATGAGGGCCTGCGTGTCGAGTTTTAATGCCGACGCAAATACCAGGATTGCGCCACGAAAGGTGTCCAGAGCAGGATAGAGGCGGTCAGCCTCAGCGCACTGTGCAATGATACGGAAGTCATCTTCCATGGCCAGGATTTTGGCGGTTCCGGCTCTGTAGATGGCCTGATTGTCAGCGAGAATCAGCTTGTTCATTGTTCGCTTCCTCGAAATGGTGCGTCGCCGGGTGACCCCGAAGACAATTAACAAAAAGCGCGTTCTGATTTGCAGCGCGCCGCAGTGGCCATCGGACCGGCAAAGAAAATCCATTCCGCGTGTGCCTGGCTGCACACGTTTGCCTGGCGCCGGGTGAATGATGGTGTTTCCGGATGTGGGAACCGGAAAGCTGTCGTTGATGACCTGTGAGTACCTGCCATCATTCAGGACAAAAGTAACCCCCAAAGAGCCAAAGGTCCTGTGACGTACGTCACCCCTCTTGGAACGGCCGTGGAAACAAAAAGAAGGCCCGGGCGCAGGCGAAGGCCATTTTGGGATCTGCACCGATTCGGGACGCCGCGCCCGATTCGCCGGAACCGGGAAGGGCTTGTAATTTAGTAACAGGGCCCAGGAAGAGGAGCAGACGGTATGGCCAGGCCAATCATCCTCGCGGTAGACGACGACGCCAGCGTGCTGGAAGCCGTAGTGCAGGACTTGCGCCGCAAGTACGGGCAGAATTACCGGATTTTGCGCGCCGGGTCGGGACAGGCCGCGTTGGATACGTGCGCGCAGCTCAAGGAGCGCGGGGACGTGGTGGCGCTAATCGTCAGCGATCAGCGCATGCCCGGGATGACCGGCGTGGAGCTGCTGGAAAAGGTCCTCGACAGCTACCCCCAGGCGCGGCGTGTGCTGCTCACGGCCTATGCGGACACCGAGGCGGCGATTCGAGCGATCAACACGGCGCGGATTCACTACTACCTGACCAAGCCGTGGGATCCGCCCGAGACGCGGCTCTATCCGGTGCTCGACGATCTGCTCGAAGACTGGAACCAGGGATACAAGCCGCCGTTCGAGGGAATCCGCGTGGTGGGGCCGCGGTACGGGCTGCGGGATTACCGGGTGCGGAATTTCCTTTCGCGGAACCAGGTGCCGTACGTGTGGCTGGATCCGGAGCGGGACGATCAGGCGGTAGAGCTGCTGAGCAAGTTTGGCGTGGACGACAGCAAGCTCCCGGTCGTGCTGTTTCCCGACGGGACATCTCTGGTGCAGCCAGGCGATGAGGAGCTGGCGCAGCGCGTGGGGTTGCGCACCCAGGCGAAGCAGGACTTCTACGATCTGGTGGTGGTGGGCGCGGGCATGGCGGGGCTGGCGGCCGCCGTCTATGGCGCTTCAGAGGGATTGAAGACCCTGGTACTGGAGCCTGAAGCTCCAGGAGGGCAGGCCGGCAGCAGCTCGAAGATTGAGAACTACCTGGGCTTTCCGCGCGGCGTGAGCGGCGAACGCCTCGCGCGCGATGCCTACGATCAGGCGCGGAAGTTCGGGGCCGAGTTCATCACGCAGCGGGCGTCGAGCATCGATGGCGAAGGCCAGTACCGGAAGGTGAAGATGGCGAATGGTACGGACATTTCGTGTCGAGTAGGCCTGATCGCGGTGGGGGTGTGTTATCGCCGAATTGAGGCGCCGGGGATCGAGCGGCTGACAGGTTCAGGGGTCTATTACGGGGCGTCGCTGGCCGAGGCGCAAGCTTGCAAAGATGAGCTGGTCTTCGTTGTGGGAGGGGCCAATTCGGCGGGCCAGGCGGCCATGCACTTCTCCCGGGTAGCCAAAAAGGTGACTATGCTGGTGCGCGGGGATGGCCTCGAACGGAGCATGTCGAAATATCTCATCGATCAGATCGCTGGAACATCGAATATAACGGTGGAGACGAGGAGCGAGATCGTGGAAGCGATGGGCGAGACGCACCTGGAGAAGCTCAAAATCCGGAACCCGCAGGGGGAAGAGGTGAGGCCGGCCTCGTCGCTGTTCCTGTTCATCGGCGCGGCTCCGCAGACCGACTGGCTGCCCGAGAAGGTGATGCGCGATCCCAACGGATTTGTGCTGTCGGGGCGCGACCTGCGGATCGACGGACAGCTCCCGCGCACATGGAAAGAGGATCGGGAGCCGTATTTGCTCGAGACGTCGATGCCTGGAGTTTTTGTAGCAGGCGATGTGCGGCACGGTTCCGTGAAGCGGGCGGCGACAGCGGTTGGCGAAGGTTCGATGGCGGTGCAGCTGATGCATCAATATTTGGCGCAGTTCTAAGGGTCAGGAGCAGATGGAAGGCACGACGGCCGAAGCCCGGGCGAGGACAATCACGCAGCAGGAGCTGTCACAGCTCGTCCGGCGAGTGCCCGTTCTCAGCAAACTGAAAGAAGAAGACCTGGGATGCATGGGCGACGTGGAGCTGCTGGAGGCTCCGGCGGGAACGCTGCTGTTCGAGCAGGGGAAGAGCACCCCGGCGTTCTGCATGATCCTCGAGGGCGAAATCCGCACCATCCGCATCGAGCCCAACGGCATCGAGACGCCCATCGCGATTTTCCACGATGGGGACACGTTTGGCGAGGCACCGCTGCTGATCGGCGCGAAGATGAGCGGAGTGCAGTGCCTGGTCACCAAACCGGTGCGAATGCTGCGTGTGGACGCGGAGGGCTTCTGGAGGCTGATGGCCACCTGCCCGGTTGTGCGGCAGGGCATCATGGCCAACGCGGCGCAGAGGATCCATGCCTTCCAGGCGACGACGCTGCACCGGGAGAAGCTGATTTCGCTCGGCACGCTGGCCGCGGGTCTGATGCACGAGCTCAATAATCCGGGCTCGGCAGCGAAACGCTCGGCCGCCCAGCTCCGAGAGAATCTGGCCCGGCTGCAGCAGATCAGCATGCGCTTCTGCGTTTCCCCGCTGACCCAGGAACAGCGAACCTGCCTGCGCGACATGCAGGAGGAAGTGCTGGGGCAGGGCAAGCCGAAGAAGGCGGCCAGCAGCCTGGAAGAAGCCGATGCCGAAGAGGAACTGGGCGCGTGGCTGGAGAGCATCGGCGTGAACAGCGCGTGGAAGCTGGCCCCCACGCTGGTGGCCGCGGGCTGGCGGCGCCACGACATCGAATGCGCGCAGGAGGCGTTTCCCGCCGAGACGCTGCAGGATGCGCTGAACTGGCTGGAGGCACTGATCTCCGCAATGCAGCAACTCACCACAATCGAGGAGAGCATCAGCCGCGTGACCGATCTGGTGATTGCGGTCAAGAAATACGCCTACGAGGACAAGAATGGCGAGCACCTGATCGATGTCCACGAGAGCATTCGCAGCACGCTGCTCATTCTGGGGCACAAGTTCCGCTACAAGCAGCTCACGGTGGAGAAGGATTTTGCCGCCGACCTGCCTCAGGTGAAGACGCGGGGTACCGGGCTGAGCCAGGTCTGGACCAACCTGCTGGATAACGCGACCGATGCGGCTCCCGAGGGATCGAAGGTGCGGATTCGGACATGGGCGGAGAACGGCCTGGTGTGCGTGGGCATCGCCGACCAGGGAGCAGGCATTGCGCCGGAAATTCGGGACCAGGTTTTTCAGCCGTTCTACACGACCAAACCGCCCGGCGTGGGAACAGGCCTGGGGCTGGACATCGCGAAGCGCATTGTGACCGCGCAGTATGGCGGGACGATCGGATTTAGTTCGGAACCCGGCAACACGGAATTCGTGGTGAAGCTGCCGATCGAAGGCAGCCAGTAACCGGTAGCGATTTAGCGAGAGGCGAGCAAACGCCAGCCGAAGCACCCGAGACTCAGGCGGCGCGGGTGAGCCAGCTCTTCATGGTGTTCGCATCCACCAGACCGGCCTGCTGGAACTGCAGATTCCCGCCCGAGAACACGGCGAAGTTCGGAATCCCCTGCACGTTATAACGCGCGGCGAGCTGCGGGTGCTGCTCGGTATCCACCTTGAGCACAACTGCCTGGCCGGCGAGCTCACGCGCGGCTTGAGCGACGTTGGGCGCAGCCATCCGGCAGGGGCCGCACCATGCCGCCCAGAAATCAACCAGCACTGGAACTTTGCTGTCGCGGATAATCTCGTCGAACTCCTCGGGGCCGACTGCGATGGGTTCGGCGGTGGGCGGTAGCTGCGCCTTGCAGCCGCCACATCGTCCCGTGTCGGAGAGGTGGCGCGAGGGAATGCGATTGCGCTTGCCACAGGTTGGACAGTTCCGGATGATGGCCATGGCGAAGTCCTGATGGAGTTGCCCCACGCTTAGTATTCGCCAACGAGGCGATCACGGCAAACGGAAAAAATGTTGACAAGGAAAATTTGAGGGCAGGACGGTACGAACGTAACGCGCGGCTAGCGTTGCTGCAGGACCCTTTGCGCGCAAAGCATGAATACGGGTCGCGGTGTCACCGTCAGCTGGCAAGGTCGGTCCCAAAAGCCGACCTATACTGTTGAGTCTTCCCGGGACGCCACCACGTCTGGGCCCCTGACCGCCGCGCAGTGCCTCCGGAGACAGAGCGAGGCGTGTATGCGAGCTGCTTCGGGTTCGGCCTGGCGGTCCCTTTCCTCTTTCCCGACTCACAAGGGTCCTGGTTTTCCCGTCATCCTCCTGCTGCTTGCCTTCTCGGGAATCGTTCAGGGCTGCGGAGGCGGCCAAAGCAGTCCACCGCCCGTCGTCCCGCCGTCTCATCTGACGTATGGCCAGACAGCCATCACTGCCACCATGAATCAGGCCATCACTCCCGACACTCCGTCGGTGACGGGCACAGTGAGCCTGTATGCCGTCAGCCCGGCTCTGCCTGCGGGGTTAACCCTCGACGGTACGACGGGCATGATCTCCGGCGTGCCGACAGTCGGGTCGGCGGCGGCTTCCTACACAGTGACGGCGTCGAACTCCGGCGGCTCCACCACGACGACCATCCAGATCACGGTCACGATGGTGCCGCCCTTCGGCCTGACGTATAACTGGCCGTCAATCGCTGCGGTCGTGAATCAGGCCATCACTCCGGATACCCCGTTGGTTGTGGGGACGGTCACTTCGTACACCGTCAGCCCCGCGCTGCCAGCGGGGCTGAACATGGATGGTACGACAGGCACGATTTCCGGCACGCCGACGGCGGTCTCGCCTGCGGCTTCGTACACGGTGACGGCTTCGAACCTCGGCGGATCGACCATAACGACGATTCAGATCGCGGTCGCAATAGCACCCACGGGGCTCGCGTATCCGCAAACCACGATTGGCACCTATGTGGGCGAGGAGATTACACCGGATATTCCCGGAACCACAGGCACGATTACCTCGTACACCGTCAACCCCACGCTGCCACCGGGTTTGAGCATCGACCCAAACACGGGCGTAATTTCGGGAACACCGACTGCAGTTGCGGCGAGTGCGACGTACACAGTGGAGGGCTCCAATGCGACCGGCAGCGTCACGGCCGCCGTCAATCCCACGATTGCGGTCACTCCGGCGCCAAACGTGCTCCTGCAGTTGATCAACCCCTATGGAGTTGAACAGTTGCAATTCGCGAATTCCCGTATCTTTTTCCAGGACGGCCTGGCCTTCTGGAGCCTGCTCGACTACCAGACAGGAAAGCTGTTGGCCAGTGGCGATGCCCTGAACGGAGCTGAGAATCTAATCAGCTTCATCTCCAGTCAACACGCGGAGATGGCCGGCTCGATCCTCGCCATCGGGACCCCCGGGGGAATTCAGGTTCGGGCTGCCTCCGACGGACACCTGGTGAGCACCATTGTTTCCCCCGGCTTCAGTTACGACCCTACCCGGGGGCTCGCCGACACAGGCACCTGGCAAATCGCCTCCGATGGCAGCTACATTGCGGTGGAAACTCCTTCTGGAGTGTTCCTTTATGCGCCGAGTGGGCAACTTCTCTGCTCGCGGCCCGGTGCTTACTCCAGCGGAATCGTCTTCGCCGCACCAGGACAGTTGCAGGTGGCCAATGGACCGGCGGGCCCAGGCGCCATCGAGACAATTGCCGTCGCCACCGGCAATTCCACGATCAGCCCCCCTTACCAGGGCACATTTCAGACTTGGTCGACCGACGGCGGCCTCTTTCTAACCAGTCAGGCCGATGCCACCCTGACTTATTCCAGTGCCGGCGTGCTGCAGGCATCGGTTCAATTACCTGGCGGCCTGTCGGTGAGAGGTTTAGGTGCGGCGGGTGCCTGGATCTGGACCGTGATATGGAGCGATACAGACACTTTCACTTTAAATATCTACCCGGTTGGCAGTGCCACGCCCGCGCTGGTGGTGCCGAACCTCAACAATGTTTACAGTTCCGGAATGTTTCTCGGCGCCCCTGCGCCGACAACGATGACCGTCGTCGACTTGTCGGGTGCCAACCTCGCCCAGACGGTTTCTCCACTCCCTCCACCGATCGACGGATTGTCGCTCGTGTTCCCCTTCGCGGCGCTTTCGAGCACGGAGTGGGTAGCGGGGTTTGACGACATGATCCTCGATGGAGCCAGCCTGCCGTCGGGCAGCCCGCGGTATATCGGAACAGGACCTGCACCACGCATCGCCGGCGCCACGGGCACCACGGCCATTGCCACAGAAGGCGGCACAATCTTCTATTTCGATCCTGCCGACACAATGCCGACGGGCTCGATTAGCCTCGCAAGCTATAACATCCAGCTTTCCTCTGACGGGAGTGTGTTGGCCGCCTCCTCCCAGCACGGCACGGTGCTCAACATTTATTCGCTGCCTTCAGGATCGCTCAGCGATTCTTTCTCTTATGGATCCGCTGGGCCCGCAGCGCCGGAAACCGTATTGGCCGGCTTCTCCTTGTCTGCCTCCGGCACGGTCCTGGCGCGGTTCTCCTACACTATCGGATCGAATCCAACCGTGCAGGTCACCCCTCTCTCGGGCAGCCCGATTCTTTGGTCCATCACTCCCCAATCGGCGAGTGGCTGGGCGGCTCTTTCGCCGGATGCAACGATGATCGCGCTCGATGCCGGCACCACCAACCCGACATACGGTTCGGGTGACTACGCCACCATCTACCAGAACGGTCAACAGATAGCAGTCATTCAGGGCAACCTGGTGGGCTGGATTGACAACGGCAGATTGCTGTTCAATTTCTATGGGATCGCACCGGGCGACCCGATGAGCGTAATCTATACCTCTTGCGAGATCTATAGTCCGGCGGGTGCCGCTCTTGTCTCGCCGGGCTTGCCGGAATTGACCGGCATTCAGCCCATCACCTCCGATTTGCTCTATTCCTCCAACCAGAATGCTATTTATTCCCTCTCCACGGGACAGGCGACCTGGACGAGCCCTTACTCCGGGGCTCACGTCTCGGGCGGCGCGATCTCCGGTCCCTACGTTGTATTCGTGTGGGAAGGCAAAGTGATCGCCGTCCCGTATTAACCCTGGTCGCGCGAGGAGGGAACCGAGCCGGCGTGCGGTGGGCCGTGTCGACACCGATTTCCCCGTGGAGGGATCTCCGCTGGGCGGGCTTCTGAGGTAGCCCATCGGAAAACATATCTTTCGATTTGACTTAAGATATATCATACGATATATTGTCTCCAGGAGAATTCAACATGTTTAACCAAATATCTGAAAGAAAAGAAGATCGGGGTGGCCGCAGACGCCACTTTGCAGGACATCATTGTGAACACCGCAGCCCGCAGGCCTTGTTTGAGAGGGTTGAGAGCGGGTTCTACGGCAGCACGGAAAGCGGGTTTGAAGGGCGCGGACGGCACGGGTTTGGCGGACACGGGCGCGGCCGGTGGGAGCGCGGATTCGGCGGAGGCCGGTTGTTCGATGCCGGCGATCTGAAGCTGGTGATCCTGAAGCTGCTCTCCGAGGAGCCAGGCTACGGCTATCAGCTCATCAAGCGGATGGAGGAGCGGCTGTCGGGCGGTTATGCGCCGAGTCCCGGGGTGATCTACCCGACGCTGACGCTTCTGGAGGAGGAAGGGCTGGCGACGGTCTCGACCTCACCGGACAACAAGAAGGTCTACACGGTGACGCCGTTGGGGATCGAGTTCCTGAAGGCCAACCAGGAGCGCATCGACGAGCTCTTCGCGCGACTGGAGGAGGCGGGGAAGGGCTTCGAGCGGGGACGGTCGCCCGAAATCATGAAGGCGTTCATGAACCTGCGGGCCGCGGTGGTGGCACGCGTATCCCGTGGCGAAAGCGCGACCCCGGAGCAGATCGGAAAGATTGCGGAGGCGATCAACGCGGCGGCCAGGGCCATCGACGCGTTGTGAAGCAAGGGGAGCGGAGTCAGGGGGAGTGACGACGCGATCAGCCGGTTCTGAGGATGCTGAGACGGATCGACCCCGCTGGCGCCGGGGAGGGACAGGAGTCCGGCGGCAGGCGGCCAGGTGGGGCGAGCGTGCGCATCGGATCAGGGAAAGAGGCCTGTGCGTAGATTTCGAGGCCGCGAAGATTGGAGACGAAAAGAGCCGCCCCGCGCTGTTCGACGAGCTTCCGATTGCGAAAGCCATGCAGTGTGCGGGTGACCGTTTCGCGGGAGACGCCGATGTGTTCAGCGATCTCCTCGTGGGTGAGGGGACACAGGAAGCGAATGCCGCGATCCGTCTGCCGGCCCTCGCCACACCACTCCAGCAGGAGGCGGGAGAGCTTGGCCGCGGCCGTCCAGGCGAGGCCCACGGTCCGCAACTGTTCGCAGTTGCGCCTGTTTTCGAGGCTCAGCTGGCGGGCCGCATTCTGGCTCGCCACCGGATCGCTCAATAGGAAGTCGAGAAAGCTCTGCAGGTGGACGGACGCCATCACACAGGGCATTTGGGTTTCAGCCGTGATTCCGTGGGGAGCGCCGGAAATTGCCGAAGTCAGGCCAAGAATCTCTCCCGGCCCCACGATGCCCAGGATCAGCCGCCGCCCTTCGATGGAGTTCATGCACAGTTTGACCCTTCCCACCAGCAGCAGAAAGACCGCGCGGGGCGGTTGCTCTTCCGCGAACAGAACGGTATTACCCTGGCAGCTGAACCATGCAGCCAGCGATGCCAGCTCACTCATCGCCCGATCGGGCAGACTCCGGAAGAACTCTCCGGATCGTGACGCAAGCCATCGCGGGTCGTCCCATTCGACCCGCGGCAACGGCGTGAAAGGGGACTGGAAGCTGATGAGCGAACCGCCATGCGGCGTGTGTTCTTCGCCGTGTGGCGCGTAAAGTTCGGTGGGAGGCCTCTTCGCGGTGCGCGGGTAGATCGGTGGCGAGGTTTCCATGGCTCTATCTCCGGGATCAGTGGGTGAGCAACTCGAAGACGGCTCCGGGTCGCGTTTTCGGGAGTCTTGCAGGCCGATGGCGCACGGGGGTCCGGTGTTCATCGCCAGACCCCCTGCCGGCTCGCCACCAGGGCGGCCATGCCCGCGAGCATCGCATCCATCGGCTGGTTTTTGAGGGTTGCGTCGGCAAACGGATCGCAATCGTCGGCGGATCGGGCAAGCAGGGCCACGGGCACGCTGGAACCCAAAGCGCGCAGGAGGAAGGTGAATTCATGCCTGGATTCGGCGGGAATCGCAGGGCCGAGGAGCACCAGATCGAAATCACCGTCGCGAAAGCATTCGATTGCCTCGCGGATGGAGCCTGCGGCTTTAATAATGTACCCGGCGGATGTCAGGGCTGAATTCTGAGTTCTCAGCACATTGGAATCGAGGCCAACTGCGAGAACGACGATGATGGACATAAGCACCTCCGTTTTGGGGAAAGGCGGGGTTAGAGCCTGCGGTCGCAGGCTGTTGGAGTGCGCTAAGTGCGGATAACACGTTGGTTAGCCGGGCCGGTTTCCTTGTCGGGTGCCGCTCGTTGCAGGCTCACCTTTCCAGCAATGGGCGAAAATCAGCAGCGTGTCCGTGTGGCCGGACTTGGCTTCCAGAATGCGAGCAGCCGTAGGAGGGGAGTGAAGCAGAGGCCCATGCCCTGATTTCCTGAAAAGCGCAACGATCACCTCGCGAGCGCGACGTGCTCCGCTGGACCAGAGGCCCTTTCACGGAGCTTCAGGGCAATTCAATGAGCGATAGTCAACGCATGCGGGGCGGACCGTCTATCGTTTATCGAACATAAGAGAGAGATATATGTTGGCTGGACGACATTACTTTGGTGTGATCGACTTAATAACATCGACGATGGTCTGGCCGACAGAAGCGTAGGATGAGGTCGCATCTCAAAATACGCAACCCAGTATCGGTCATGTTGGGTACCGGTGCGATCCCTTGTGCGCAATCAGGTGCGGTATGCGGCTCGGTTGTAACCAAGGGAGGCGCCTTTGCACTCAAGTTCTGTCCGGAGATCCTATAGAAACCGCCTGCTGGCTTCACTGCCGGCAGCTGTGATTGAACAACTAACCCCGCATCTGACGCCTGTCGACTTGCCCGTGAATCGAACCCTCCACGATGCCGGGGGAAGAGTGGATATCCGTGTACTTTCTGGAGGACGGCATTTGCTCCATGGTCGTGACCATGAGCAGCGGCGCCACGGTGGAGGTGGGCAGAATCGGCCGCGATGGATTTGTGGGCTTGGCCGCGATATTGGGCGCGACTCACACGCCGAACCGATGCTTCATGGTGATCCCGGGACTGGGCTACAGAATCAAGGCCAAAATCCTGCAGGAGCATTCGGAGGCGTCGCCGCAGCTGCGCCTTTGGCTTCTGCGCAGCGTGCATTCGCTGCTGATACAGACCGCGCAAACCGCGGCGTGCAACCGCGTGCACGAGCTGCCGGAGCGACTGGCGCGGTGGATTCTGATGTGCGATGACCGGATCGGGGCAGGCGAAGCTCCGGTAACCCAGGAGATGCTGGCCATGATGCTGGGCACGCGGCGCAGCTCGATCAGCGTAGCAGCCGGCGTCCTGCAGAAGGCTGGATTCATCTCATGGAAGCGCGGCCGCATGACGATTCAGGATCGCGCGGGACTGGTCAGGGCTGCGTGCGAGTGCTACGAGGTCGTCAACGGCGAGTACCTGCGGTTGGGGCTTCTTTGAAACGACGATTCGGTGCCGCCCCTCGGCGCTGCATGGCAGATCTCACCCGCGGTTATCCCGCCTTGAGGGTGTCCAAAGGATCGACTTTGGTGGCGCGACGGGCGGGGAGATAACTGGCAAGCCACGCGATCAAGCAGAAAAACCAGCGGCGCGAGGGCGAAGGTACGAAGGTCGTGCGCGCTGGTTTTGTAGAGCACGCTCGCCATGAGGCGCGTGAGCAGGAATCCCCCAGCCAGCCCGAGGGCGATACCGCTCAGAGCGAGAACGAGTCCGTGGCGGACGACCAGCCAGAGGATGTCGTTGCGCTCGGCGCCGAGGGCAAGGCGAATGGCCATTTCCTGGCGGCGCTGGACCACGGTCCACGCGAGCATCGCGGCCAGGCCGATGGCGGCGAGCGCAAGCGCGGTGATGGAGAAAACCGCGAGCAGGACCATCGTAAAGCGCGGCTGAGCGCGCCCGGCATCCATCAGGTCGTCGACAGACTGAATGGCAGTAACGGGCTGATCAGGATCGACCGCGGAGATTTGCGCGTGAACCGCGCCTGCCATCTGCAGCGGCGCTACAGCGGTGCGCACCAGCAGATTCATCTCGCCCCAGGGAAGCTGCTTGAACGGCAGATAAAGCTGCGGCTGCGTGTCGGCCGCGAGGCCGTTGTTGCGAATGTCGGCAGCGACCCCGACGACTTCAGATGCCATCGGGCCGCGCCCGACGATGAACGTCTTGCCGATGGGGTTTTGACCAGGCCAGAAGCGGCGCGCGCAGCTCTGGTTCACGATGACGACTTTCGGCGCCTGACCGTCGTCGGCGCCGGTGAAGGTGCGGCCGGCGAGCAGCGGGACACGCATCGTCTCAAACCACTGGGGGCTGATGGCCTCGATGTCGATGAACGGACGCTGCGCCAGCGGGACGGCGGGCTGGCCTTCCGGCAGAACCGGCGTGACGCGCGTGAAGCTGAGCGGCAGTGCAGCCGAGATAGCAGCGCTGCGGACCCCGGGCAGCGCGGAAACGCGCCGGAGCACTTCATCGAAGAAGGCGGTTTGCTGATCGGGCTTTGCGTACTTCTCAGTAGGCAGAGCGATCCCCATGCTAAGGACGTTGCGGGCGTCGAAGCCGGGATCGACGTGCAGGAGGCGGTCGAAACTGCGCACCAGCAAGCCGGCGCAGATCAGCAGCAGCAGCGACAGCGCGACCTGGCCGACCACGAGCAGGCTGCGCACGCGACCCCGTGAACGGCTGCCGGAGAGACCGCGGCCTTCATCGCGCAGGGTGGAGTTGAGGTCGGTGCGCGCGATTTGCAGAGCAGGGAAGAGGCCGGTCAGGATGCCGGTAAGGAACGAGATGACGACGGCAAAGAGGAGCACGCGAGCGTCGAGAGTGACGGGAATGCCATCGGGAAGTTGTGTGGCGCCCCAGGCGGTAAGCGCACGATCGGCAGCGAAGCCAAGTCCAACCCCCAGAATGCCGGCAGCGCAGGCGAGGATCATGCTTTCGGTGAGCAGTTGGCGGATCACGGCAGAGCGGCTGGCTCCCAGAGCGGCGCGGACGGCGAGTTCCCGGCGGCGGGCCAGCGCGCGGGAGAGCAGCAGGCTGGCGACATTCGCGCAGCCGATCAGGAGCAGAACGGCGACTGCTGCGGAAAGAATCCAGAGCTTCGAGCGCAGGTCGGCCACGACGATGTCGCGGAGAGGCGTGACGATCATGGCGCGCGAGGAACTCGCGTCAGGCGCGGTGGGATTTTCCGCGCGGTATTGCCGATCGAGGACGGCGAGCTCAGCGTCGGCCTGGGACAGCGTGGCGCCGGGAGCGAGACGCGCGGCAAATCCGAGATAGCCGACCCCCATGCGAATGCGCGCCGCGGGCATCAGAGTCAGCTCGAAGTAGCGCGGGGTCCAGACCTCGGCTTTGCCAACGAAGGGAAACTGCACGGCGGCGGGTAGAACGCCGATGACGGTGGTGGGGGTTCCATCGAGTGAGATGACGGTCCCAACAATGTCGGGATTGCTATTGAAGCGAGTGCGCCAGAGCGTGTTCGAAAGCAGGACCACGGGGTGGCCTTCGGGGCGGCCTTCCTCAGCCGTGAAGGTGCGGCCCAGCGCCGGGCGGACGCCGAGCATGGAGAAAAAATTCGGTGAGACGCGGGCGACGGGCACCTGCACCGGTTCGCCGACACCGGTGAGGTTGAAGTTGTCGCTGGCCCACGCGGCGGTTTCGAAGGTGCGCGCATGGTCGCGCAGCAGCTCGTAACGGAGCAGGGTGAGCGGGCGCTGGTCCGAGTCCGCGTAGCGGATGCTGACCAGCTGTTGCGGCTGGCGGTAGGGAAAGGGCCGCAGCAGCAGCGCGCTGGTGACGGAGAAGATGGCGGTATTGGCGCCGATGGCGAGGGCAAGCGTGAAAACGGCGACCAGCGTGAAGCCGGGATTGCGGCGAAGCATGCGCAGGCCGAAGCGAAGGTCGCGGAGGAGCGTCTGCATGAAAACAGGGTACAGGGTACTGGGAACAGGAGACAGGGGACTGTGACGAACCCAGGGGTCGAGGCCGGAACACCCGGACGCGGGCAGCCCTAGCGCTGGCTGGCCTCGCCTGCGGCCACTTTGCGGTTGAATTCCGACGACGTTTTACGAGGGATGCTGAGCGATTGCCATCGATCATGGGCGAAATGTTTTGCGAGCAGGACGATCTGGCCGACGTGTTGTGGGTAGTGCGCGAGCTGGCGGTTGATGGCCTGCATCACAGAGTGAGCTTCGCCGCGAATGGTGACGGTGCGGGTGAGGTCAGCGTCGGTGAGGGGCTGGAGCGCGGCGAAAAGGCACGCCCATCCGGCCCCCCACGTAGCGAGCAGCGCGGCGCGGGTCGCGGGCGGCTCTTCAAACTCACCGTCGCGATTGCGGTTGGTTTTTTCGCCGTCAGTGGTCAGGAAGTCGGTCCAGCGGGAGAGCATGTTGCCGGCCATGTGTTTGACGATGATGGCAATCGAATTGGCCTGATCGTCGAGCGTCGCGAAGAGCTGCTCGTCGGTGACCTGATCCATAGCGCGCTCGGCGAGCTTCTTGTAGTAGGCGAACAGGGTGAGCGAGTCTTCGAGGTACGAGGTGGTGAATTGAAGCGCCATAGAAAAAGTGTAGCGACCAGAAATGCGTTTTGGCGAGGGCGCCTTCAGCAGAGATTCAGTCTGCGCCGGCGAGCGCGTAATACTTCGACGCGTCGCCGCGTTTGAAGAGCGCATACCATGCGTCAAGCGCGTCGTCCTCGTAGAGCTGCAGCATGCCGAAGATCTGGTAAGCGAAGTCGACCGGCGCCACACCCGAGGCGGTGATCAGACTGCCGTCGGCGATCGCGGGAATGTTCCGGTAGAGAGAGCTGCCACGATAGCCTGTTGCTTTGAGGTATTCGGGGGCATTGCTGGTGTGGAGGCGATTATTGAGAAACCCTGCCCGCGCGAAGGCCAGGGTTGCGGCGCAGATGGCAGCAACGGGAACGGCAGCCGCCAAAAATTCCGCGGCTTTTGCGATGGCTGCCTGGTTCTCGCCTTGTTCCCACGCGTCGCCGCCGGGAAGAATCAGCATGGCGCTGTCGACCGGGGAAATCGCGTCGATGGTCGTGTCGGGCTGGATGCGCACGCCCCCCATGGTGGTGACAGTTTCCGTGTTCATGCCGACGGTTGCAACGCGGTAGCGCCCGGGTTCGCGCTGGAAGCGGGGATTATTAATGCCGGCAATGGCAAAAGCCGGCTCCCAGTCCGCCATGGTGGTGAACACAAAGAGATAGACCGTCTCCGCTGCCATACGCACCCTCAGCCGCGCGGTGAGGAGCTTGCGGTCTCCGCCGGTTGGGATGATTGTACTTCGACGGGTGTCGTCATTAGCGGCTGGATTGCTGGTTATTCCGCGCGCAGGGCCTGGATGGGATCGATGGAGGCGGCGCGGCGGGCGGGCAGCAGGGACGCTGCCATCGCCAGCAGGAGCACCAGCACCGCGGCCACGACCAGCACCAGCGGGTCGAGCGTGCTAACTCCAAAGACGAAGGTCCTGAGCAGGCGAGAGGCGGCAACCGCCCCCGCCAATCCGATGATGCTGCCGGCGGCGGCGAGTTTGAGGCCGGAGACGAGAACGAGGCCGACGATCGAGGAGCGTTGCGATCCCAGCGCCATGCGGATGGCCATTTCGTGGACGCGCATCGCGACGGTGAAGGCGATCACGCTGTAGATCCCGAGGATGGCGAGCAGCAGCGCCGCCGCGGCGAACGACGAGATGACCACCGTGTTGAAGCGGCGCGGCGCTTCCGAGTCGCTGATGGAGTGCTCCATGGTTTGCAGTTGGGTCAGCGGCAGCTGCGGATCGAGCGAGCGCACGGTCGCGCGAATCTGGTTCTCCATCAGCTCCGGCGGCAGGTTGGTGCGAAGGACGATGTAGCCGCCGTTGCCGTTCAGGTCGGTGGCAGGATTGGCCAGCGAGCCGAGGAAGTTTTCAACCTGTTCGACGGCGCCGTAGTATTGCAGGCGCGGAAGGGCGTCGGGTGAGCCTTCTTTGACGTCGGCCACTTCACCGACCACGACCGCCCAGGGCGTCACCATTTCCGAGGTGCCGATGCGCATGCGTTTTCCGATGGGACTCTGACCCGGCCAGAAATGCTCAGCCAGCGCATGGTTGACGAGGACTACGAGCAGAGACTTGGCATTGTCAGCCGGAGTGAAAGCGCGGCCGCGGAGCAAAGGCGTGCCCATGGCCGGAAAGTAGTCGCCTTCGATCAGGATGGGCGTGGCCAGGTCAAGCGTGCCGGGCTTGGCGGGAACGTAGCCGTCGCCGGTGATCGCCGAGTTGCCCTGAATTCCGTTAGCGGGCAGGAACGACGTGAGCCCGATGCTGGCTGCGCCGGGGAGGGCCGCAAGGCGGCGGAGCAGTTCCTGGTTGAACTGATCAACAGCGGGCTGGGTGCTGTACTGCTTGCGCGGGAGGCTGTATGCCGCGACGACAGTGTGGTCGGGCCGATAGCCGAGGTCCGCTTCGCGCATCTTCTCAAAACTGCGCAGCAGCAGGCCCGAGGCGGCGAGCAGGACGAGAGCAACCGCGATTTCCGCAATCACCAGGCCGGAACGCAGGCGCGCGTGTCCTGCGCCGGAGGTCCCGGTGCGGCCGCCTTCCTTCAGCGTCTCGTTGACGCTGGTGCGGATGGCGGCAAAGGCGGGCGCGACCCCGCTAACCACGCCGGTGACGATGGCCAGAACGAGCGCAAAGGCGGCGACGACCCAGTCGAGACCGATATTGCTGATGAGGGGAAGGGTCTCCGGCAGCAGGTTGGTGCCGACGCGCAGCGCAACGACCGCCGCCATGAGACCGATCACGCCGCCAGTGACGCTGAGCACCAGGCTTTCCAGAAGCGCCTGGCGGAGCAGGGTTGCTGCGCTCGATCCCAGCGCGAGTCGCACGGCGATTTCGCGCCGGCGGCGAATGGCACGCACGAGCAGAAGTCCGGCGAGGTTGGCGCAGGCGATGAGCAGGACAACGGCCACGGCGAGGAACAAAGTGCGAACCAGCGGACGCGCCTGGGCGATGGTGTCCTCATGCAGGCCGGGAACGATGGGACTGATTTTCAGGCTGGCCATGAAGGCCGGGTAATTGCGCATCGTCTCCTTCGCCACGCGATTGGCGTCTTCACGCGCCTGCGCCGCTGTCACCCCCGGCTTGAGGCGGCCGATCATCTGATAATTCCAGCTCGCCTGGGCGCCGCCAGCCAACTCTTCAGGACGGAGGCTCAGGGGGATCCATAGCTCGCTGCGGTTCAGGTGGCCGGGCACGAGTGGAAATTCAAAATTGCGGGGCATGACGCCGACGACGACGTAGGGCTTGCGGTCGAGCAGAATTTTTTCCCCGAGGATGCCCGTGTCCCCATGGAAGCGGCTCTGCCAGGTCGCGTAGCTGAGGACGGCGACCTGCTGCTTCTGATCGTCTTCCTGCTGGGTGAACACGCGTCCGAGAAGCGGCTCGACTTCCAGAGCCGAGAAGACACCCGGGCTCATACGCGCCGCGTTCACCTGGGCGGGGTCGCCGATGCCGGACAGCTCATAGGCAGGCTGCGTGTAAGCGCCGAGCGCGGAGAAGCTGTGCGTGTCGCGCGTGTAGTTGACGATGTCCGGTCCGGTGACGCCGGCTTCGTTCTGGCCGTTGATTTCTGCACCCTGAATCGTGTCCGAGAGCACGACCAGCTGCGCGGGATGGGGAAAGGGCAGGGGGCGCAGCAGCACGCCTTCGACGATGGAGAAGATCGCCGTGGTAGCCCCGATGCCGAGCGCCAGGGTGAACACCGCTGTCAGCGAGAAGCCGGGAGACTTGGAGAGGTGGCGATAGGCAATCTTCAGATCACGCAGCACGGGGGGCTCCTGATTGAGATGGGTTAAGGGTAAAGCAGCACGCGTGGTTTCAGATACGGAACGGGGCGAGTCGCAGTTCCGGGCATCGACCGCGGCAGGCGGTTTGGTTCCGCAACAGATGCGTGATGAAGCTCAAGTTTCCCACCGGTCCGTAGCCCTGTAGCCGGAGGAAATTTAGCCGATGAGGAGGACAGAAGCTCGTGCCACGAGCGGCGCCGGAGGGCTGTGCGCGGGAGATCTGCGCGCAAGAATCGGCGCGGGAGGATGCTCGAAACCCCATGTTTGTGATCATCGGCATTCTGGTGGTGTTTGGCGCGGTGTTAACCGGATATCTGATGGAGCACGGACACATTGCCGTGCTCCTGCAGCCGGCGGAGTTGCTCATCATCGCCGGCGCCGGCGCCGGCACGCTGCTGGTCGCCAATCCACTGCGGACCCTGAAGAAAATCGTCAGCGGCGTGATGGGCGCGATCGGAGCGTCGAAGTTTGGGAAAGAGCGCTATCTCTCCACGCTGCGCATGATGTACGAGCTCCTGCAAAAAGCGCGGCGCGGCGGAATGCTGACCATCGAGGGCGACGTCGAGAAGCCGGAAGAGAGTCCGGTGCTCAACGCGTATCCGGAGTTCATTAAGGATCATCACGTGCGGGATTTTGTCTGCGACACGATGCGCATGGTCATCACCGGCGGCGTGGAAGCCTTCGATATGGATCAAATGATGGATCTGGACATGGAGGTCCAGCACCACGACACCGAAGAGCCCGTCAACGCGCTCTCGACCATGGCGGACTCGCTCCCCGGGCTGGGGATCGTCGCCGCGGTGCTCGGCGTGGTCATCACCATGGGTGCGCTGGGCGGACCCGCGGAAGAAATCGGGCGCAAGGTGGCCGCGGCCCTGGTGGGCACGTTCCTCGGCATTCTGCTGTGTTACGGACTGGTGGGGCCCGTAAGCCAGAATATGGCGAAGAGCGCGGCGGAGGAGCACGCCTATCTGTATGTCCTGCGGGTGCTGATGCTGGCCTTTATTCGCGGGCAGCCGCCCGTGGTCGCAATTGAAGTCGGGCGGAGGGCGATTCCTTCGCATGTGCGGCCCTCGTTCGCGGAGGTGGAAGAGGCTTGCCGCAATAAGGGTAATGCAGCCGCGGCGCCGGCCAAGGACGCGGTGGAGTAAGGAACCAGCTCTCGATGTCCCAGAACAAGCCCATCTACGTGATTAAGAAGAAGTCAGGCCACGCGGGCCACCACGGCGGGGCGTGGAAGGTGGCCTATGCCGATTTCGTAACCGCGATGATGTCGCTGTTCATCGTGCTGTGGCTGATGAATACCAGCCAGAAAGTGCGCCAGGCGGTCGCCGGCTACTTCAACGATCCCAGGGGAAAGTCGACGATGACCGGGACGGATCAGTCCGGTTCGAGCGACAACCTGGCGCTGACGGAGAAGAACATCCCGGAGTTGAAAAAGAAGATCGAAGAGGCCATTCACAAGATGAATGACCTGAAGGCGCTCGAAAACCAGATTCAGATTACGATTACGCCGGAAGGCCTGCGCATCGAACTGCTGGAAACGAAGGATGGAACATTTTTCAACACGGGTAGCGCGACGCTGAATCAGAACGGGCGCGAGCTCCTGGAGATGCTGGCGGGGCAGCTGGGAGGGATTCCAAATCGCGTCTCGATTGAGGGACACACCGACGCGCAACCCTACGCGTCGAAAGACGGATACGGGAACTGGGAGTTGTCGACTGATCGCGCGAATGCGGCCCGGCGCCTGATGCAAACCTCGGGGTTGGGGAAGGATCAGGTCTCGCAGGTGCGCGGCTACGCGGACCAGAAGCTGCGCGTCCCCTCAAATCCGATGGATCCGTCGAACCGCAGAATCTCGCTGATTGTGCAGTATCTAACAGTAGACGCGCCGCCGGTTCCCGCGAACCCTGCAGCAGGGCCGCCGGGCGCGGTCGGAGGAGCCGCTGAGCCAGGCAAAAACGTCCCGTCGCACGAGGTTCCGGCGCCGGGAACTGCGGCGCAGAAGCCGGCAACAGCAATGACCGCACCCGCAAAGTCCGGCGAGGCTACGAATGGCGCGAGCCAGGCGCAACCGAGTGCGTCGCGGTCAGCTCCGGCACAAACCATTCCGGCGCAGAGTAGTCCGGCTCAAAAAGGGGCGGCACAAACCGCGCCAAAAACTACGCCGCTGCCGAAACCCTCAGCGGCCAAACCTGCCGCAGGCAATCCAATCTCGCGCCTCTGGCAGAAGTTTCATTCGAAATAACCCCGGGCGTGTCCGGATCGGAGTAGCGTGAAACAGCTCCCGATCGGTCCCTCCAGATGCCCATGCAGCGAATGAGCGGCGCTGGGGCTGATCTTGTGTCAGGATAAAATTGTCACTCGGCCTTGCAAACAGCGCCAGCCGCAGCTCACCACCAGAGTAGACGCGCACAAGCCCGCAGGGAGCACCGAAACTTGGACGAGTTAGTGCCCACACACGACGAAACCAGCGATATCGATCTGCTCCACGATATCGGCAGCCGCATGGCGGCCGCCGATCCCCTGCACGAGGTGCTGGAGCGGGTGATCGAGATGGTCACCGCCGCGGTGCGCTGCGACTCCTGCTTCATCTACGTGCTGGAAAAAGAAAAGCTGGTGCTGCGCGCCTCCAAGAATCCCCACGAAGACGTGGTCGACCGGCTGGTCGTCGACATTGGCCAGGGTGTGACAGGGTGGGTGGCGGAGCACCGGCAGACCGTGGCCCTCCCCGCGAAAGCGTGGACTGATCCCCGATTCGCGCGGTTTCCCGCCCTGCCGGAGGACCGCTTCGAGGCGTTTCTCGCCGTGCCGATCCTGTGCCGCGGCAAGCTGGTCGGCGCCATCAACATGCAGCACCGCGAGACGCACCACCACTCGAAGCGCGAGATCAAGCTGATCACCATGATCGGCTACCTCGTCGGCGCAGAGGTGGAACTGGCCCGCATGGAGTACGAGAAGTCGCAGCTCGCCGATCAGCTCGAGACCCGCAAAGTCATGGAGCGCGCGAAGGGGTTGCTGCAGCGCGAGCTGAACATCGACGAGGAAGCCGCCTACCTGATGCTGCAGAAGCAGAGCCGGCAAAAGCGCAAGCCACTCAAGGAAATTGCCGAGGCCATCATCCTGATGGACGATCTGCGGCGCGGCAAGAAGTGAAAAGGCAGCCGGTAGCCTGTAGCCGATAGCCATCCGCCTTCTGTCCATTTCCGAACAATCTATTGCGATTGCGGACAGAATGTCCGTTCGCGGACGACTCTAATCGCTCTTTTTTCAGGCGAACCGCTTTGGCACGGCAACTGCCGTCCGGATACCCAGGCTCTCTCTGTCCCCAGCTTCCGAACCGAGGAGGAAACGATGCTCGCTGACCTGAAATATGCGTGGCGGCAGCTGCGGAACTCTCCCGCGTTCGCACTGACGGCCGTCGTGACCCTGGCGCTGGGCATCGGCGCGAACACGGCCATCTTCAGCGTGGTGAACGCAGTATTGCGGCATCCGGCGGGCGTGGACCATCCGGAGCAGGTGGCCGTGCTGCATACGCGGTACACCCAGTACACGCTGGATATTCCCTTTGTGTCGGCGCCGACGTATGGGACCGCCGGTTCGATGAGTGGCCTGGTCGAGGCGACGGCCGTCGAACGGCCCGCCAGCTTTAACATCACCCGCGACGGACATGCGGAGCACATCCCGGCGGCGCGCGTTTCGTCGCAGTGGTTTCAGATTTACGGCGCGCGGCCCATCCTGGGCAGGACCTTCACCATCGAAGAAGATCAGCCGAATGCGGGTCCCGTTGTGGTGCTGAGTTATGGAGCCTGGCAGCAGGTCTTTGGAGGAAGGGGCGATGTTGTGGGGCAAACGCTCCTGCTCGATGGCCGGCCCTATCGCGTCGTCGGCGTGATGCGCAGCGACTTTGCCTGGCCGCGCAGGGCGGACGTCTGGGTTCCTATGGCTCTGGCGCCTGCCGCGCTCCAGCCCAACCAGGTGTTCAACGAGACCTATGCCGCTGTGGCGCGGCTGCGGCCGGGTGCCTCGGTACAGCAATTCAATGCCGCTCTGGGCGCAACCATGTGGCAAAACATCCGCCGTGCCGGTAAAGCTGCGGACTACGCAACCAGTTCCGGGTGGGGGATCTACGCAACCCAGCTGACGGAGTACGCCGCTGGGTCGCTGCGCACGCCGCTGTTCGTGCTGTGCGGCGTGGTGGCGCTGGTGCTGCTGATTGCGGCGGCGAATGTGGCGGGGCTGCTGCTGGCGCGGGCTTCGGCGCGGAGCAGGGAATTTGCGATTCGCTCCGCCCTGGGCGCGAGCGCGGGCCGCATCGTACGGCAATTGCTCGTGGAGACGGCTCTGCTGGCCGGGGCCGCCGCCGTTGCCGGCGTTCTGACGGGTCCGCTGATCGGAAGGCTCCTGCTGCATCTGGTGCCGCACAATCTCGCGGCCGGATTCCTGGTCCGCACCGATCCAGCAGTGCTAGCGTTTACGGCAGCGGTCGCGCTGCTGGCTGCGCTCATTGCCGGCCTGGGCCCGGCTTTCGGCCTGCTGCGCGCGCGCGCGCGTATGGCGATCAATGAGGGCGGGCGCAGCGGCACCGCGTCGGCGGAAAAACAGCGGCTGCGCAGCGCTTTCGTGGTTGCAGAAGTGGCGGCGGCCTTCTTTCTGTTGGCGGGCACCGGGCTGTTCCTGGCCAGTCTCGAGAAGCTGCAGAAGGTCGATCCCGGATTCAATCCGCGCGGCGTGATGGCGGGAATGGTGCAGTATGCGGGACACGACCTCAGGACGAATCAGCCGCGCCAGGCGGTGTTCGTTTCGGGAGTGGTGGGGAACCTGGCGGCGCAGCCGGGTGTGCAGGCGGCTGCGGCGGTGGCGCCGCTGCCCTTCGATCCCAACGACGGCGGCTCTTGCTCCTTTGACATTGTCGGTCGTCCGCAGGCTCCCAACGATCCCGGACCCCACAGCCAGCTCACCCTCGCGACTCCGGGTTATCTGCGCGTGATGCAGATTCCTTTGCTCGCCGGGCGCTGGATCAATGCCGGCGACGTAGCCGGAGGGCAGCCAGTTGTCGTGATCGATCAGCGCCTGGCAAAGAAATACTGGCCCGGACAAAATCCCGTTGGGCAGCACATCTCCTTCGAATGCGGCGACAGCAAGGCGCCGGCAACCATTGTCGGGATCGTGGGCACGGTGCGGCTGGGCTCGCTTGAGGACGACACCAGCGATGGGATGCGCTATTACTCGTTCGCGCAGGGAACCAACGCCTCAGCGGATTTTCTGGTGCGCGTAGACGGAGACCCGAATCAGATGGCGGGCGCGGTGAAGCGTGCCGTAGCGTCGGTCGATGCGTCACAGGCGGTTGGGACGCTGGTGCCGGTCGAGACCCTGGTCTCCGATTCGCTCGCTGGTCGCCGTTTGATCGTGCAGATGCTGGCAGTCTTTGGAGGGCTGGCGCTGCTGCTGGCGGTGGTGGGGATTTACGGGCTCATCAGTTATGTAACAGCACAGCGCACCAATGAAGTCGGCGTGCGCATGGCGCTCGGCGCCCAGCGCAGCGATGTCGTGCAGCTCATCCTCGGGCACGCCTTGCTGTTAGTGGGAATCGGCCTGGGCATTGGAGCCGTGCTGTCGGCCGCAGCCTCCGCGATCCTGCGCAGTACCTTCGCCGATTTTGGCGGGGGCATCTTCTCCTCGCTCGCTCTGTCGTCGGTGGTGTTGCTTGCCGTAGGCGTTGTGGCGGGATTGATCCCGGCTCTGCGCGCGGCCAGCGTCGATCCGGTCAAGGCGCTGCGCATGGACTAGGACAGAGTACAGAGATGAGGGAAAACGTAACCGTCAGGAGAACAGAATGTTCGCTGATCTGAAATATGCGTGGCGGCAGCTGAGAAAGTCGCCGGGGTTTGCGGTAACTGGAGTCGTAACCCTGGCGCTGGGCATCGGCGCGAACACCGCGATCTTCAGCGTGATGCACGCGGTGCTGATGCGCATGCTGCCGGTGCACGATCCGCAACAGCTTTTCTACCTGAGCCACGTGAGCGGACCTGACGTGGGCAGCACCGGCAACTACCCCGATACGTTTGGGATCAACGTCTATGACCGGATGCGCGAGGATCGGTCTGTCTTTTCTGATTTGATTGCGTACGTGCCGCTGTCGTTCAACAAGGTCGCGGCGCGGTATGGTGATGCACCGGAGGAGATTGAAGCCGACGAGGTGAGCGGGAATTTCTTTTCCGCCCTGGGCGTGGAGATGGCAGCAGGGCGGGCCTTCGCGCCAGACGATGAAGACAAGCATTCTCCGCTGGCGGTGATCAGCTACGGCTATTGGACACGGCGCTTTCAGCGCGATCCTGGGGTCATTGGCAAGGCAATCTACATCAATGGCGTGCCGATGACCGTGGTGGGCGTTGCGGAGCCGCGTTTCTTCGGCGTTGAATCCGGCGGGTCGGCGACGGATTTGTGGATTCCGCTGCAGAACCGGCCGGAGCTGAATTCCTGGGGAATGCCGGCGACCGGGCAGACACTCTATAAGGATCCGAACTGGTGGAATTTGATGCTCATGGCGCGGCTCCGACATGGGGTTTCCCGGAAGCAGGCGCTCGCGAAGATGGAGCCGCTCTTCGAGCACGCGGCCTGGGAGACAGTCGGCAAGGAAGTGAAGCGGGAATCGGTCAACATGGGCCTCAGTTTGGTTCCGGCGCGTGGGCTGGGCACCGCGACCGGGCAGTATCGGGACGGGCTGCGCGTGCTGATGGGAATGGTCGCGCTGGTGCTGGTCATCGTCTGCGTCAACATCGCGATGCTGCTGGCGGCGCGGAACGCCGCGCGGGAGCGGGAATTTTCCATGCGCCTGGCGCTGGGCGCGGGACGCTGGCCGCTCTTCCGGCAACTATTCGCAGAGAGCCTGCTGCTGGTGGGATCGGGTGCCGTGCTGGGATGGTTCTTCGCCGTCGAGGCCACGAAGTTGCTGGCGCTGTGGTCGGAGATTGAAGTGAGTCTCACGCCGGACACGCCCGTGCTGTTGTTTACGCTGGCGCTTTCCGTGCTGGCCGCGGTGGTGTTCGGACTGGCGCCGTTGCGCGCAGCCAACAATGCGCCGGTGGCGTTGGTGCTGAAGTCGACCGGCGGGCACGCGTCGGAGAGCCGCAGCCGGATATTCACGGGAAAAGTCCTGATCGCGGCGCAGATGGCCGTTTGTGTGGCGCTGCTGTTCGGCGCGGGGCTGCTGATTCGCACATTGCGTAATTATCAGAACGTCGACCTGGGCATGCAGGCGGATCACGTGCTCGCCTTTGGGGCCCATCCGGTGGGCGCCGACGATAACGCGCAGAAGCTGGCTTTCTACACTGAGCTGATGCGGCGGGTGAGCTCGCTGCCTGGCGTTCGCTCCGTTACGGTGGTAGCCAATCGGCCGGGCTCGGGTTGGACCGACAACAACCCGCTGACCGTTGATGGGCACTTATATCCGTGGGATAACGGGAAAAACATGCTGCGCAGCAACGAGGTGGGGCCAAAGTTTTTTGAGACGCTGGGGATTCCGATTTTGGCGGGCCGCAGCATCACCGAAGCGGACACGAAAAGCGCGATGGGCGTTGCCGTGGTGAACGAGACGCTGGCCAGGCGTTATCTGAAGGGTGCATCGCCCCTTGGGCATACGATGGGCAGCGCGAAATACCAGCTGACGATTGTCGGCGTGGTGCGCGATAACAAATACAACTCGGCGGACGAAGACCCGATACCGATGGCGTGGTACAGCTACCAGCAGATTCCCAATCTCGAGAACATGGATGTCGAGGTGCGGACGGGGGGCAATCCACTGGCGTTGCTGTCGGAAATCCGGCGCATCGTGCGCGATCTGGATCCCAATGCGCCGGTGCAGAGTCCGATGGTGCTCTCCGCGCAGTTTGAGGAAACGTATTTGATGCCGGCGCTCTTCGCGCGGCTGGGTGCGTTCTTCGGCGGCTTGGCGGCGTTGCTGGTGGCCGTGGGCCTGTACGGGACGCTGGCCTATCGTGTAAGTCGGCGGACGCTCGAAATCGGCGTGCGCATGGCGCTGGGCGCTGCACGGCAGCAGGTGCTGTGGATGATCCTGCAGGACAGCCTGATTCTGATCGCCGCAGGGCTCGCCGTGGGTCTGCCGCTGGCGTGGTTCGGATCGAAGTTGATGGCGACGATGCTCTACAAGCTGCCGGCGCACGATCCGGCGAGCTTTGTGGCTGCGGCGTTGGGGGTCGTGGGCGTGTCCCTGGCCGCGGCGTTGCTGCCCGCGCGGCGAGCAGCCAGCGTAGAACCGATGCAGGCGCTAAGGACGGAGTAATGATGCGGCGATCGAAAAAATCCAAGTCGGGAGTGTGCAATGCTCGGTGATCTGAAATATGCGTGGCGGCAGCTGTGGAAGTCGCCAGGATTTGCGGCGACCGCGATCGTGACCCTGGCGCTTGGGATTGGCGCGACAACGGCAATCTTCACCATGTTCGACCAGGTCCTGCTGCGCGTCCTGCCGGTGGAGCGGCCGCAGGAACTGGTGCGCCTTAACTGGCATGGGAGTTTTTCCGGATCGGCGAACACTTTTGGCGGGGATATCGGGGAGTACTACTCCTACCCCATGTACAAAGATCTGCGCGACCGCAATCAGGTGTTCAGCGGCATGCTGGCGACGATGCGGACCAGCGTGGGCGTCTCCTGGCAGAACCAGGCAGCGGACGAGCGCGCCGAGATCGTCAGCGGCAACTACTTTCAGGTGCTGGGGCTCAGACCGCTCGCGGGGCGATTGTTCAACGCGTCGGATGAGACGGTGAAGGATGCCAACCCCGTCGTGGTGCTGAGCTACGACTATTGGCGGACCCGCTTTGGGGCGTCGCGCGAGGTCATCGGGCAGACTCTGCGGATCAACGGCCATCCGTTCACGATCGTCGGCGTTGCCCCCGAGAATTTTCACACCGCCATCGGCGGCTATCGGCCGAGCATCTTCGTGCCCGTCACGATGTCGGAGGTCGCGATGCCGTGGACTACATCCCGGCACAACCTCGACAACCATTTGTCGCTGTGGCTGACAGTGGTGGCCCGGCTCAAGCCCGGCGTCACGATCTCCCAGGCACAGGCCAGCCTGGCCCCGCTGTGGCACTCGCTGCGTGCGCAGGAGCTGACCCTCTACAAGCAAGCCTCGCCCCGGTTCAAAGCCGGATTCCTCGATAAGACGACCATGAAAGTCATCGACGATTCGCGCGGCTTCTCGCCGGGTCGGATGGACCTGAAGACGCCGCTGGTGATCCTGCTCAGCATGGCGGGTCTGCTCATGGCCATGTGCGCGCTCAACGTCGCGACCCTGCTCCTGCTCCGCTCGGCGGCCCGGGTGCGGGAAATGTCCATGCGCTATGCCCTGGGCGCGAAGACCAGCCGCATCGTGCGGCAACTGGTAATCGAAGGAGGAATGCTCGGCGCGGCTGGCGTGGCGGGCGGCCTGGCGTTGTCGCCGGTGCTGGCCATCGTACTGGTGCGTCTGATGACCAGCGCCCAGCCCGGACACGAACCGTATTCAGCCAGCGTGGATGGGCGCGTCTTGCTGTTTGCGCTGACTCTCTCCGTGGTGGTCACTCTGCTGTTCTCCATCGCGCCGGCCTTGCACTTCCTGCGGCCGGACTTGGCCGGCGCGCTCCGCCAGAGCACAGGGACAGCGTCAAAAAGTTCCCAATATTTCCGCAAGGCCGCGGTGGGCGTGCAAATTGCTTTCAGCGTTCTGCTGCTGGGCGGAGCCGGCCTGTTTGTCCGTACCCTCCAGCACCTCCGCGATCAGCCAGTCGGCTGGGATACGAGGAATGTCGCGAACTTCAGCCTCGATCCAACCATCTCCGGCTACGGCGAAGACCGTACACCGCTGATCATCAAAGCCGCCCTCGACGCGCTCGAGCGGGTCCCGGGCGTGCAGATGGCGGCGGGCACAGACGACCCGGAGCTGATGGGCAATTCGGAGACCAACGGTTTTACCGTGCAGGGATACAAGCCCGCCGAAGGAGAGAGCATGGGCTTTGAGAGCCCCTGGGTTACCCCGGGATTCTTCGCCACCATGCGCCAGCCGTTGCTGGCCGGACGCGAGTTCAATGAGGCAGACGGCAAAAACGCGCCGAAGGTCGCGGTGGTAAATATAGCCTTTGCGAAGCGGTTCTACGGTTCCGCGCCGAACGCGCTGGGGCGCGTGATTGGCGAAGGGGATAAGCCGGATACAACCATCGTGGGCGTCGCGGGCGATGTAAAGCACCAGAACCTGCGCGACGATATTGGTCCCGCTGTCTATCGGCCGTACGCGCAGACCCCGCATCCGGGTGGCTTGCAGATTTACGTGCGCACCGCGCGCGATCCGGAAACGGTGGAAGCAGGAATCCAGCGAACGATCCACGACCTCGATCCAACCCTGGTGGTGGACGGCCTGCGGACGATGGAAGCCCAGGTGGACATGAGCGCTTCCGACGAGCGGGCACTGGCGATGCTGGCCATTGGATTTGCCGCGCTGGCCGCACTGCTGGCCGCGGTGGGTCTGTACGGGGTCCTGGCGTACTCCACGCAGAGCCGGACGCGCGAGATTGGGGTCCGTCTCGCCCTCGGCGCGCCGCGTCACACCTTGGTCGCCCTGGTCGTGCGGGAGATGGCATGGATCGCCGGGCTCGCTGCCCTTGTTGCGCTTCCTGCGACCGTGGGTCTGGCGCACTTCTTCCGCAGCCAGCTCTACGGTGTCAGCACATGGGACCCGGTGACCCTCGCCGCCGCACTGCTGCTAACCGCGGTGATGGTGGTGCTGGCCTCGGCGCTGCCCGCCCGCCGCGCGACGGCCGTCGATCCCATGGAGGCACTCAGGACGGAGTAAGCAACCTTCTACAGGGAACTGGTCGCGGACGTCCTTCGTATGAAGAGGACATGCTCGAAGATCTGAAGTACGCCTTGCGGCAGTTGCACCGGAGTCCTGGATTCGCGGCAGCAGTCGTGGTAACGCTGGCGCTCGCGATCGGCGTCAACACCGCCGTCTTCAGCCTGCTGGATGGCTTTCTGCTGCGGACCCTGCCGTATCCGCAGCCGGAACGAATCGCAGCGCTCGTGTCGCATCGGGAATTGAAAAGCAACCCCGCGCGCTTTGAGGATGACGATTCCTCCGACAATGCGGCGTGGCGCGCGGTAAGGCAGGATGTGCCCGGAGTGACGGCCGCGATCGCGGGCGAGGGTTTTGGCGACACGGAGGGTGTGAATCTGGAAGCAGGCGCGGCGCAGGGGGGCGCGGTCCGCTACGTGCACAACACCAGAGTCTCGGCGCATTACTTCGAGGTGCTGGGCATCTCGCCGCTCCTCGGGCGCGAATTTACCGAAGACGAAGATCGGCCCGGCGCGGGCAAGGCCGTGGTGCTCAGTTATGGTCTGTGGCGGACGGCCTTCCACCAGGATCCGAGCATCCTGGGCAAGCCGATTTCGCTGAAGGGTGAGCCGTACATGGTGGTGGGCGTGTTGCCGCGGGGCGCGCAGATGCCCAATCCTGCCGACGTGTGGACGCCGTTGATGCCCGACGATCCCCATGGCGTCTGCGTGGGGAACAATTGCCTCATCCTGATGCGGCTCAAGCCGGGCGTTACGTGGGATCAGGTGCGCGCGCAACTGGCGCACATGCCGCCCCCGCGCAACACCGATCTCAGCAAAGCGAAGGTCTGGTATTTCCCAAGCCTTCTCCATGCTTATGCCGGCAATGCCATGCGCGAGCAGACCCAGGCGCTGATGGCCGCAGTGAGTTTCATTCTGCTGATCGCATGCGCGAACCTGGCCGGGCTCACCCTGGCGCGCATCCATCGCCGCGTGCCGGAAATGGCCACGCGCATGGCGCTGGGTGCCTCGCGCGGCAGAATCCTGCGCCAGCTGTGGGTGGAAAACCTGGTGCTGGCGCTGGCCGGTGGCGCGTGTGGCGTGGGTCTGGCCCTCGCGCTGTTTCCCGTCATAAAGCAGCTGCTGCCCGACGAGATGATTCCCATTGGTGGATTTGCGCTGAATGGCTCGGTGCTGGCCTTTGCGCTCGGAATTTCAGTCGCCACCAGCCTGCTGTTTGGCGCTCTGCCGGCGCTCGAAACACGCCGCGTGGACCTGCGCAGTTCGATTGCGTCGGGAACGCGGTCCGTAGTCGGCGGATCGGGTCGCGTCCGGCAATGGCTGATCGGCGCGGAAGTCGCACTGACCGTCGTGCTGCTCGCCGCTGCGGGGCTGCTGGTGCGGACCGTCGCCCATCTGGAGTCCCTGCCGCCTGGATTTGACCCAGCCAACGTCATGACCGCGAAGGCGTCGCTGGACGATGCGCGCTACCACGATGCGGCGAAGTTTCATACGCTGCTCCGCCAAAGCCTGGAGGCGATGCACCGGATTCCCGGCGTGGAGAGTGCAGCGGTGGCGCTCAGCGTGCCTTACGAGCGAGGGCTCAACGATGGACTGAAAACTCTGGACGGGAACCGTGCCGGCTTCGAATACGGATCGAGCGAGGCATGGGTGACGCCGGAATTTTTCGAGACCCTGCGTATCCCGATTCTGAGCGGACGCGCGATCCGCGACAGCGATACGGAGACCAGCGAGCCAGTCGCAGTCGTAAATGCGGACTTCGGGCGGACGTTCTACAACGATGCGAACCCGGTGGGGCGGCATTTCACCTCGGAGGGCACCTCCTACACCATCGTGGGCGTGGTGGGGAACGTGGTGAAGAGCCTCGGCATGACTCAGGGCGCGCCGCTCGCCACAGAACCGATGTTTTACGTGCCGGCCGCCCAGGTGAATCAGGCCATCGTGAATCTGGCGAATATGTGGTTCCAGCCCTCGTGGATTGTGCGCTCGCACGGACCCGTGGGAGAGTTGACCCGGCAGATGCAGCAGGCTCTCGCCGGCGTCGATCCCGGGCTCCCCTTTTCCGGTTTCTACTCCATGCAGGATGTGCTCAACCAGCAGTTACAAATGCAGCGCATCGAAGTCACGCTGCTTGGCACGCTCGCCGTTCTGGCGCTGCTGCTGTCCGCAGTCGGCATTTACGCGCTGGTGTCGAACCTGGTCGTCCAGCGAACGCGGGAAATCGGCATCCGCATCGCGCTCGGTTCGACGCTGGCACAGGCCATGCGACACATCGCCTCCTCGGGCGTCCTGGCGGCCTGCGCCGGCGTGGTGGCCGGCCTGGTTTGCTCCGTCTTCGTACTGCACGTCATGAAGAGCGCCGTCTACGGCGTGGGAACCTACGATCCGCTAACACTGGTCAGCGTGCCGCTGCTGCTGATCGCGATTGCCGCAGCCGCCAGCCTGCTCCCGGCCCTGCGCATCGCGCGCATCGACCCCGCCGAGACCCTGCGCGCAGAGTGAGGCAACCCGGCCCGGCGCAGCCCGGAGTGAGAAGATAAAGCAGGTATGCGCGTAACCGTCCAGGGATTGCGCCGGTGGATTGTGGTGACGGCGGCCCTGTTGCTGGCCCTCGTCGCCGGCCTCATCATTTACGGGCGCAATCGTTTCCGGCACATCGAAAAGGACCTGCCCGCCCGTCTGGGCATGAACATTCAGCAGACGGCGAACGGGTTCAGCTACACGCAAACCAGCCAGGGACACGCGCTTTTCACTCTCAAGGCGTCGAAGGAACTGCAGATGAAGTCCGGGCACGTCCTCCTGCACGATGTCGACATCACCTTGTATGGACCGCCGGGATCGGGCCGGACCGATCGCATCTTCGGCAGCGATTTCGATTACGACCAAAGCAACGGGGTGATCACCAGCCAGGGCGAAGTCACCATCGAACTGCAGGGAACCCAGGCTCCCGCGCCCGCTTCGAACGCCACCGCAACCGACACCAACAGCAACACCATCCGCGTCAAAACCCACCGGCTCACGTTCCTCCAAAAAACCGGGGAGGCTTTCACAACGCAGCAGGTGGAGTTTCAGTTGCCGCGCGGCGCGGGCACGTCCCTCGGCGCGGATTACGACTCGAAAACCGGCATCGTGGTCCTGAGCAGCCAGGTGCACATGACCACCAGCAGCAACGGCAAGCCCGCGGTGGTTGAGGCCGCGCGCGCCACGCTGCTCCGCTCTTCGGACCAGGCTTTGCTGGCGAATGCAACCCTGAACTACGAAACCGAGAATGGCAGTGCGGATCAGGCCATCGTGTATTTCCGCAAAGACGGCACGGCGGAAAAGATCGACGCGCAGGGTCATGTGCGGATGAAGACCGATACCGGCGCAACCCTGGACGCGGCGACCGCGCGGATCTGGATGGACGCGAAGAGCCAGCCGACCCAGGCCGATTTGGGCGGTGGCGTGCAATTTGCATCGGCGCGAGATGACGAGACCCTGCGCGGGTCCGCCGGCAACGGAACGCTGCTCTTCGAGACCGTAAGCATCGGGCCGCACTCCCAAACGGGATTGCGTCATGGCGAGTTCCGCCAGAACGTCAGTTTCGATGAAGAAGTGACTGGCCTCGCGAAAGATCCGCGCGGGCATGCGGAGAAACAACTCCACGCCGAAAAGGTAGATGTGGAGTTTGCGCCGCCAAAGGCAGGGCAGTCCGTCGAAGCGCGCAAGGCGATTGCCGACGGCAGTCCCGTGGTGACCTCGCGACAGACGCCGTCGAAGGGGCCGGAGCAAACCACGCGCATCAGCGGCGATCAGCTCGTGGCCACCCTCGACACCGGAAACGCCCTGCGCCAGCTGGATGGAACGCGGAACACACAGATCGTGCAGTCGGCAACCGATGGCTCGCACGATACGACGAAGGGCGATCTCCTGCATGCGACCTTTATCCAGCGGCCTCGGGCGGTTCCGGAAAATCAGGGCCAGGGCCAGGCGAATGCAAGCCAGCACAAAACGGGGAGGGAAAAAGATCAGGGCCCGAAGATGCAGACCGCCCTCGAGACGGCCATCCAGGACGGCAACGTCGTGCTTACCGAGACGCCCGCGAAGAAGCCCGGCGCGACCGCCCAGCCCGCAACCCTGACCGGCTGGGCCCAGCACGCCGAGTATCACGCTTCTGACCAGGTCCTGCACCTCACGGGCGGTCCCCGGATCACCGACGGTGAGGCGATGCAAATGGCCGCCGAGTCGATCGACTATCACCGTGACACCCAAAACGCAACCGCGAGCGGCAACGTGAAAGCCACCTACACACAGCAGCAAAGGAACAGCGCAGGCGCGCCGCCGGCGGTCGGATTCGCCGGGGGCGGGAACAGTCCGGTGCACGTCATCGCCGAGCGCGCGTCCCTGGTGCACGCCACGAATCAGAATCTCTTCTACGGAACCGTACACTCGCCCGCGCGCATGTGGCAGGATGCCGACTCGCTGCTCGCTCCCCTGATCGAGATTGATCGCAACCAGAACCTGCTCAAAGCCCGCGGTGAGGGCACCGGCGCCGCCCCGGTCGTCAATGCGAATTTCACCTCCGCGCCAGGAGCGAGCCACCAGCAGAGCGTGGTGCGCGTGCGCAGTCAAACCCTGGTCTACTCCGATAAGGAACGCCAGGGCGATTTTCATGGCGCCGTATCGGCGGAACAGAGCGACGAAGTCATTCACGCCGACGATGCGCTGCTGTTCCTGAAACCGGCAGCAGTCGCAAAGCCGGGATCGCAGCAGCCGGCCGGCCCGAGCTCTGCCGGCGGCACCGGCCAGCTCGACCACATGATCGCCACCGGCCATGTGGTATTCACCCAGCCCGGACGCAAAGGGAACGGCGAGAAGCTGCTCTACACAGCCAGCGACGGCTTGTACGTGCTCACCGGAACCGAGGCTGCCCCTCCGCAGATCTGGGACCGCGTCCATGGCACCACCACCGGGGCAGCGCTCACTTTCAACAGCCAGGACGACAGCATCATAGTCAGCGGCGGAAAATCGAGCGCCGTGACCGAAACACGCGCGAAAAAATAGAGTTTGTACATTGTTAGGAACCCCAGGCTCCTTTTTCCACCTCCTGTTTTGCGCGCGATCCTTTTCGCCCTATAAGCTAATCAAAGAGTCATGCGGAAGCTGTCCACCGACGAGATCAGCAAATCCTACAAAGGGCGCCAGGTGGTTCACGGCGTCAGCGTCCAGGTCACCGAGGGCGAGGTCGTCGGGCTGCTTGGCCCCAATGGCGCGGGAAAAACCACCAGCTTTTACATGATCGTGGGGCTCATCCAGCCTGATGGTGGCCGAATTCTCCTCGACGACGAAGCCATTACCCACGTGCCCATGTATCTGCGGGCGCGTCAATATGGCATCAGTTACCTCCCGCAGGAACCCTCCGTCTTCCGCAAGCTCACCGTCGAGGAGAACATCCTCTCCGTTCTGGAAGTGCAGCCTATCGTCCCGGAGATGCGGCGAGCGCGCGCGGAGAAACTGATCGAGCAGCTCAACCTCGGCCACATCCGCAAGACGCGCGGCTACGCCCTCTCCGGCGGTGAGCGGCGTCGCGTGGAAATCGCCCGCTGCCTCTGCATCCAACCCGTGTTCATCCTGCTGGACGAGCCCTTTTCGGGAATCGATCCCATTGCGGTCCTCGACCTCCAGGAAATCATCTTTGACCTCAAGGCCAGCGGCATTGGCGTTCTCATTACCGACCATAATGTCCGCGAAACCCTTTCCGTCACCGATCGCGCCTACATCATCAACGAAGGACGCATCTTTCGACATGGAACTCCCGAGCAGCTGGGTAGCGATCCAGAGGTCCGCCGCGTCTACCTGGGAGAGAGTTTTTCCCTGGGTTAATCCCCTCCGGGTCGACGGCTATTACCTGCGGAACCATGAACATACGGTTACGGCAGTGGAATTGCTATCCAGCCCTGGCTCAGGAGAGTAAACTCGGAGGCTACGGGCCCTTTTTTTTGAGGATGAATGGTACTTCTTCAGCCAAAACTCAGCCTTAAGGTCGCACAGCGTCAGATCCTGACGCCCGGGCTGATGCAGATGGTCAGCGTGCTCGCCCTGAACAAGCTGGAGCTGAAGGAAATGATTCAGGCCGAAATCGCCGAGAATCCCGTTCTCGAAGAGTTGGAAGAGAACGTTCCATTGCTCGACGATGTCGCGCGCGCAGAAGAAGACCGCGACCGCCCCGTCGAAACCCAGCCCGTCACCGAAGGCGAGAAAAAAGAGAAAGACCCCTTCGACGAAATCGACTTCGGCTCCTATTTCCAGGATTACCTCGACCCCGGCTTCCGCTCCCCCAACAATTACGAGGAAATCGAGAAGCCCTCGATTGAGAATTTCCTCTCCGCGCCGATGACGCTGACCGATCACCTCATCTGGCAGCTGGGTTCCTTGAGCCTCTCTCCTGCCGTGCGCGAAGCCGCGGAGTACATCATCGGCAATCTCAACGAAGACGGCTACCTGACCGCGACCGACGAGGAACTGCTGGCGGGCTATCTCCGCGAGCAGATGGAGCCCGACACCGGCGACGCCTCCAAAAACGTCTACTCCCGCGTAGCCGAGCTGCCTCCCGCCATGGCCGAGCGCGCCCGAGGTCATCTGGCCACCGCCCTCGATGTCGTGCGCCAGCTCGATCCCATCGGCGTCGGCACGCGCGATCTGCGCGAATGCTTGCTCGTCCAGGTCGAGGCGCAGCGCAAAGAATTCGAGCTGATCTTCGAGCGCACCGTGGGTGCTCGCCGGCACAAGAGCGCGCCCAGGCCCGTCGCAGCCGAGCCACCGGCGGAGCCCCATCCCGCCGCAATCCCGCAGCCCGCCCCGGAGTCAAACGGCCTCAACGGTACCGGCGCCGGCTACCCAACCCACTTTGCCGCCCACCCCGCTGCGAATGGTAACGGCGCAAAGCCCGAGGGGCCGCATTCGGAGGAAAATACTCGGCTGCTGATTTTCGAGCTGGCGAAGCAGATCATCGACACCCACATGCTGCTGTTGCAGAAGCGCGATCCGCGCGAGCTCTCCAAAGTCTGCGGCAAATCTGTCGAGGAGACGCAGCGCGCCATCGACTTTATCCGCACCCTCGATCCCAGGCCCGGCCAGCGCTACAACCGCTCCGAAGCCAGGCTGATCGAGCCGGACGTCGCCTTCGTCAAGCGCGGCGACGAGTGGGTCGTCGCCATGAACGAAGAAGACTCTGCCCACGCTGCGCCTGAACCAGGGCTATCGCCGTCTGCTCACCCAGGATGGCGCGGAAAAAGACGTCAAAGACTACGTGAAGGAGCGTTACCGCTCCGCATTGCAGCTGATGCGCAACATCGAGCAGCGCAAGAACACCATCCTGCGCACCTGCGAGGCCATCGTGCGCCGCCAGGGCGAATTCCTGGAAAAAGGCGTCGACGCCCTCAAGCCCATGATGATCAAGGAAGTCGCCGAGGAAATCGGCGTCCATCCATCCACGGTCAGCCGCGCCGTCTCCAGCAAATACGTGCATACGCCGCAGGGCGTCTATGAACTGCGCTTCTTCTTCTCCGAAGGCGTGAACGGTCCTGAGGGAGCCGGCACGCCGCTGATGCTGCTCAAGCGCAAAGTAAAAAAGCTTATCGAGGACGAAGACCCGCGCAAGCCGCTCACCGACGATCAGATTGCCAACATGCTGCAGGGGCAGGGCATCGACGTCACGCGGCGCACCGTGGCAAAATACCGCGAAGATTTGCGGATTCCCAGTACCCATCAGCGGCGCGTTCGCGGCTAGAAGCCAATCGCGCATTCCCTCACAGACAGGAGCTTTCCCATGCAGGCTGAGTACACAGGAAGGCAGGTTACCATCACCCAGGCGCTGCGCCGGATGGGCGATGAGGCGATCGAGCGCATTGCCAAAGTGTTGCCCAGAGTCGTGGGCGCGCATATCGTGCTGACCTCGGAAAAATACCGCAAGACCGCCGACGTCGCGGTCAAGATGCGGGCCGGAAAGATTGTCGGTTTCGCCGAGTCGAACAACACGGAAACAGCCTTGCGCGAAGCGCTGGACCGCGCCGAGACCCAGGCCATCCGCTATCGGAAGCGCCAAAACGCGATCAAGCGCCAGCCCAAGGAAGAGAAGCTACAGGGTGAAGTCCTGCCGGTGCGGCCCCGCAGAGCCAGCCGGACCCGCGCGGAATCCGCTGAACCCGAACCCCCATCCCCTGTGAAGTCAAACGGCAAGCGTCCGTCGAGGATCATGGTGCCCGTGACCGTGCACACCTTTCCGGCGACGCGCCCCATTCCCGAGCCCCATGTGGTGCGCTCTCTCGATTCGGTCGCGCTGCGCCCGATGACCATCGAAGAAGCGGTCAAGGAAGCCGAATTTCGCGATCGCGACGTCTTCGTCTTCCGCAATCAGAAGGGCACTCTCTGCGTCCTGCACCGCAAACGCGACGGCAAGATGGAACTCATCGAAGCGCCCTAGAGGTTGAACTAACGTTCGATGGTTGAAGAGGCCTTCCACAGGTGCTACAAAGAGGCATGGACAAGACGGTCCGCGTGTTCGACAGCTTTGCGGAAATGAAGGCAGCGGAATATCGCTATTGGCGGAGCCGCCCGGTCCATGAGCGGATGGCCGCTGTCTCTGAGATCACCCGCGCGGCCTGGTCACTGAAAGAGGCCCTGCCGGATGTTCCCCGACTTCAAAGAACTATTGCGGTCCTTCCACGCCCACGCCGTTAAGTACCTGATCGTCGGCGGCTACGCCGTTTCCTTTCATGCGCAGCCCCGCGCCACCAAAGATCTCGACATACTGATCAAAGCCGACCCGGCGAATGCGCAGGCGGCCTGGGCCGCGCTTGTTGCCTTCGGCGCTCCACTCCAGGGGATTACTGTTGCCGATCTCGCGAATCCGTCAAAATTCATCCGCTTTGGTGAGCCTCCGGTCGCAGTGGATATTCTCCCGGCAATTGACGGGTTCACTTCGATGAGGCCTGGCCGCCGGACGCACGCGCGACCTCGCTGATGTGGAAGAAATCCGCGAATCCGGGAAATAAGGTCTCCGCTATACGTCTTGATCCAGATCCAGCGCGCGTATCGCCGCGTCCAGCGCCTGCTGCGCCTCTTTCCGCTGCTGGTCCAGAACCGCGCGGTCCTTCCGTGCGATCAGCAGCTGATCCTCGTCCGTGTTCATCTCCCCGGCGTAGCGCCGCGCCAGCTCGCGCTCTTCCGCGCTGTCCTTCAATCCCGCCAGGTTATCGTGCAGGCGTTTCTGGTCCGCGGCCAGATCGTCGATCGCCGCTTGCTTCACGTCGATCTGCGTATCGAGGTCATGCACCCTGGCTCGTGCCGCGAGCACCGGCGCCAGCGCCTTCTGGATCGCCAGCCGATCACCGCTGCCGTTGAGGATCACCTCCATCTGATCGTCGCCGACGCCCGTGAGCTGATAGCTCACCCCCTGCGTGTACGATTCGCCCACATGCAGCCGGACCGTCTCTCCCGCCTGGGCCGCGACGCTGAAGCGGTAAAACGATGCCGACGTCTCGACAGGCTTGACCTCGGAGGTGAGCTTCCAGCCGCTCTGCACCGGGTGCTCGACGATCACGTTGCGGCTGTCGGACGCGGCGTTGTGGACCACGTACGTGACCTCGCGAATCTCCTCATTGCGCTCGGTCATGATGCCGTCATGGATGGTGAGATGGTGCAGGTGCGTCGAGTTCAGATGGCCTTCGGTCGTCACGTGTACCGCCTGATCCACGGCATACGACAGCAGCCGCTTTTCTCCCGCGTGGATCGTGTCCGTGAGTCCCTCGCCGGCAAATTCGTTATTCTCAAAGATAGAAAAACTGCCGCGATCGAGCGTGAGGTTGCTGGAATTGGTGAGCCACAGCGCGCGCAGTGGAACCGGGCTCGCGGCGTTATAAAGGGTCACGTGATCGGCCTGGACGTTCGTCTGCAGCACCGGAACCAGCGCCGACTCGTTTTTGTGGATCGTCACCGGCTGCGCCACGGTGTATTCGAAGTAGTCGTCGAACTTGCCGGAACTCGCGCTCGCCGATTCGTCCTGGAGGTAGCGGACGTCCTCATTGAGCCATTTCTTATAGGTGCCGCCGCCGGTTCCGGAGCCACCTGCGACGCCAGGCTGTAATCTCGCAAATATCTGGGCGCGACCAAGCGCCTGCTGCGTTACCAGTTGGCCCGGATTCGCGCCGTTGACCATGACGCTCTGGGAAGCAGACGCCGGCGGCGGTGGGGGAGCAGGAACCTCGAGTGCCCCCTCATGCATGACCGGCGCAATGTTCGCGGCTTCCGGCACGGGCACTTCCGGCCGCTGCGTGTAAATCGGCTGCGAAAGCGGCTCAATAAAGCTCTGCGGAGCGCCCGCGACCAGCGAAAGCTGCACGTTGACCCAGTCCGAGCCGACGGTGTTGTCGACCACCGCCCATCCCTGCAGGATGGCCGTCTCCGGCCCCGACGTTGCTCCCCCCGATTTGCTCTCCGGGAAAACAATCCTGTACGTGCTCTTCCACACCGGCACCTCGCTGATGTAGCTCACGCGCAGGTCGCGCGTGCCCGTGCCCTGCGCCTGCAACGTCAGGTGCCGCACCTGCTGGCTCTGCGTGGAGGCGAGCAGCGCGAGGTATTCATCAAGGTCGCGCCGCAGGCCGCCATCCAGAACCCGTACGCTGGTCGTTCCGCCGACCTCGAACGTGCGAACCGCGCCCGCATCGCTCACCACCGTCAGAAAGGCCCGCTCCACCGTATCGCCCGCGGTCGTCTTTTGCGAACGCGTCTCGTAGCTCACAATCCGCCCGGCCAGCGCCGCCTCGCCCGGACCCGACACTTCCACCCGCGCCCCGCGCAGGGCGCCGTAAAGTTCCTCGGTCGAGGGCTGGTCGTCCAGTCCCAGCGGAATGTTTTTCAGCTGCTGCTCCAGCGGCGTGGTGGAGTTGTACCCGACCCCGGTGATCCGTCCTCCGCCCAGGTCGAGCGCGGTGAGCGACTGCAGCGCGTCGTCCAGCTGCGACGAGGTGAAATCGATGGTGAGCGCCTGATTGCCGGTCACCCGCCCCGCATGTTCGAAGTAGCCGACGCCGTTCTTGTAGAGCACGACCCGCCGCACCGGAAGCTGCGCATGGGGTTCGGTTGAGGTTTGAGCAACGAGCAAAGCAGAAAGAGGAAGCAGAGAAACACAAACAAGCTTGCGCAGGAGCACGCGCACCTCCTAAAAGCAATTACGACGGGCGCTGGTGGGATAGACGCACAAAATTGCGGATTGTTCCCGTGCCAAACACGCTATCGGCAACGTTGAACCGAATTTCGCGTCTCCTGAGCTCTGTGCTCTGTGCCCTGCGCTCCGTGCCCTCACTTACTTCCGTACCGTCGCACCCTCGTTTTTCCCTTGCAATCATTTTTTTGCTTTGCCATTCTGGAAGTGGAGAAGTGTAGCTCTGCGCGCCTCGAGCCCCGCAGGGCTTTTCTATTGGGACATCAAAGCTCACCCGAGTCCCGCAAAGCGGGACAAAAGAGGGTAATACCCGACTTACGGTACCCAATCGGCCCAATGGAACCAATAACTTGTGGTGCGAGGGGGGGTGGGGGGGTGGGCTATCGGCTCCCAGCTACAGATACTCGTTCATCATCCGCGCCCAGGTCGGCCAATCATGGCTGTTCCACGAGTCCCAGATGTAGAGATGAAGTGGGATGCCTTTCTCGCCCATGATGCGCGCCAGGTTCTGGCTCTGCCCAAGGCAATGGTCGTCCCAACCACTCGCGAGGATGTAGGTGTTGTTCCGATACCGATCGAAAAACCACGGATCGCCAAGGTTCGGCAAGTAGTGCGGCGGCATGTTGAAGTAAACATCCTGGTCGTAATAGCCGCCGAGGAAATTGCTCAGGTCGAACGCGCCGCTCATGGAGAGGAATCCCGTAAAGCGGTCGGGATGGCGCAGCGCGATGTTGACCGCGTGATAGCCGCCAAAGCTGCAGCCGAGAGAAACGAGATGCGGGTCGAAGTTGCGCAGCCGAATGAACGGCAGCACCTCTTCCATCACGTAGTTCTCGTACTGCACGTGGCGCGCGATGCGCCAGCGCGGCGGAACATCGCGGTTGTACCAGCTCTCGGCGTCGACGCTGTCGACGCAAAACATCTGAATCTCGCCCGCATCGATCTTGTGCGCGACCGCCCCGATCAGCCCGCGGTCTTCGAACTCGAAGAAGCGCCCCTGCGAAGAAGGGAAGACGACAATCGGCACGCCGCTGTGCCCGAAGACGAGCAGTTCCATATCGCGATCGAGTCGCCAGGACCACCACTTGTGATATTCGCGGTTCATCGTTTGTCCACGCAGCCGTTACGGTATCGTAAAGCATCGGAATCTCATCGTGCGCGAGGGCTCAGGCGACGCAGCAGGCAGACACCAGCAAAGGGAAGAACCGGTTGGCGACTCAGAGTCAGGCGCAAGCGCAGGCCGTTCCAACGCCGAGCGAGCCGCATCCGCGGGTGCACAAGCACACCGGCTTCGCGAGCCGGTTCCTGCAGGGCGAGCGCGACATCAGCGTTTACGTGCCACCAGCCTACGAGAACGACGGCCAGCGCCAGTATCCGCTGCTGATTTTGCAGGACGGCCAGAATCTGTTCGACCCGGAAACCTCCTTCATTCGCGGCAAAACGTGGCGCGTGGCGGAAACTGCGGACGACGCCATCGATGCCGGAGAAGTGCAGCCGCTGGTGATTGCGGGCGTGGCCAACGCCGGCGAGCGGCGGCTGGCCGAATACACGCCCAGCCGCGACATGAAACTGGGCGGCGGCGACGCAAGCCAGTACGCGTTGATGGTGACGCGCGAGCTGCTGCCGTTCCTGCGCGCAAACTACCGCCTGCGATCAGGCGCCGCTGACACCGGCATCGGCGGATCGTCGCTGGGCGGGTTGGTTTCGCTGTGGATCGGGCTGCGCCACGCGGAGATTTTCGGCAAGCTGGCGGTGTTGTCGCCGTCGGTTTGGTGGAATCACCGGTTCATCCTCGCGTATCTGAACGACGTTGCTCCGGGACTGGTGCGTCGGCCCCGCATCTGGCTCGACGTCGGCGATCAGGAAGGCCGTCGGACATTGTCGGACACGCGAGCACTCGATGCGCGGCTGCGAGCGCTGGGCTGGCGCGAGGATGTGGATCTGCATTTTGAAGAAGCCGCGGGCGGTACGCACGACGAGCCTTCCTGGGCCGAGCGCGTGCGACCGATGCTGCGGTTTCTGTTTCCGGCTGACCGAAGGGACTTGCGATGACCGACGCGCCGATGGACCTGATTCGCAAGCTGGACGAGTTGGCGGCGTCGCTGCTGCAACTCTCGCGCCGCGTGCGGGCAGCGGCCGAGGAAGTCACCGATCCCGCCCTGCGCGCGGAGATGCTGGAGAGCGCGGAAGGCTGGGAGCAACGAGCAGCGGAGATGGCGGATGCCGTTCTGCGCTGGAAGCGGGAGATTAACTGATGCCGAGGTTACTGTGGCATTGGCTGACGGACGCCCTGCACATAAATCGGTATACTCCTTACTCAGAGGAGTTCCGGATGGAGAGGCCCCATGGTGGGTCTTTTTGATTCTGGGCAACTAGTCCGCATTCTGCCGTGTTCCAACAGTCGGACTCCTCTGGACTCTCATGGGCAATCTTCTCGACAGCATCCACTCACCCGCAGACTTAAAGAAACTGTCAGTCCGGCAGCTGGAATCCCTCGCACAGGAGATTCGTGAGCGGCTGATCGTCACGCTCTCCAAGACGGGCGGACATCTGGGCCCGAACCTCGGCGTGGTGGAACTCACGCTGGCCCTGCACACCGTCTTCGAAACGCCCAAAGACAAGTTTGTCTTCGACGTCAGCCATCAGGCGTACGTGCACAAGATGCTGACCGGCCGCTGCGACCGCTTCGACACCATGCGGCAGCCAGGCGGCCTGAACGGATTCATGCTGCGCACGGAGAGCGAGCACGATTGCTACGGTGCGGGACACGCGGGCACCGCGCTGTCCGCGGCGCTGGGCATGGCGGTGGCGCGCGATCTGGCCGGCGGCACCGAGCATGTGATCGCGCTGGCCGGCGACGCGGCGTTCACCAACGGCATTTCGTTCGAGGCTCTGAACAATATTCGAGATCAGACCAAACGGCTGATCGTGGTGCTGAACGACAACGAGTGGTCGATCGACCGCAACGTGGGGGCGATTGCGAAGTACCTGCACAAGATCGTGACCAACCAGCATGTGAGCCAGCTGCACGACAGCGCTGCGCGGCTGCTGGCGCGGGTTGGAGGCAAGGGCGCGCTTAACGTGGTGCGCCGCGCCGAAGAGGCTGCCAAGGGCATGCTGTGGCCGTCGTTCCTTTTCGAGGAATTTGGCCTGACGTATTACGGACCGGTCGACGGGCACAACCTCGGGCAGCTGATTGAGACCTTCCGCTTCCTGAAGCAGCAGGAGCGGCCGGTGCTGCTGCACGCGATTACGCAGAAAGGGCGCGGATTCCAGCCGGCACTGGACAAGCAGAAGAAGTTTCACGGACTGGGTCCGTACGACCCGGAAACGGGAAAAACCGAAACCGCAGGGCAGCGAACCTATTCGGAGATATTTGCCGAGACGCTGGTGAGACTGGCGAACGAAAACGAGAAGATTGTCGCCATTACCGCGGCCATGCCCAACGGGACCGCGCTGGATCTGTTTCGTCCGCATCATCCGAAGAAGTATTTTGACGTAGGCATTGCCGAAGAACATGCGGTGATTTTCGCGGCAGGCATGGCGACGCAGGGATTCAAGCCCTACTGCGCGATCTATTCGACGTTCCTGCAGCGGGCGTTCGATCCGGTGGTGCACGATGTCTGCCTGCAGAATCTGCCGGTGGTCTTCTGCATGGATCGCGCCGGCCTGAGCGGCGACGATGGACCGACGCATCACGGGTTGTTCGACATTGCTTATCTGCGTGGCGTGCCGAATATCGTGCAGATGGCGCCCTCGGATGAGGACGAGCTCGCGGATATGATGTATACCGCGATGCTGCATTCGGGGCCGAGCGCGATTCGCTATCCGCGCGGAGTCGGGCCGGGAGCGAAGATGAAGCAGCATCCGCAGGCGCTCGAAATCGGCAAAGCCGATGTGATCCAGGAGGGTGACGATTTCGCCATTCTCGGGCTGGGTGCGCTGCTTCCGATGGCAAAGGACCTGGCGCGCGCGCTGGAGCAGCAGGGATATTCGGCGGCGGTGATCAATCCGCGATTCATCAAGCCGCTCGATCGCGAGCTGATTGCGCGTTACGCGAAACGAGCCACGGCGCTGGTGACGTTCGAGGATCATGTGCTGATGGGTGGTTTTGGCAGTACGGTGCTGGAGACTTTGAGCGAGATGGGCATTGAGACACCGGTGATCCGCATTGGCTGGCCCGATCGCTTCATCGAGCACGGCAAAGTAGATCAACTGCGAGCGCGGCACGGCGTGAGCGTGGAAGCAGCGATCGAAAAACTTGCGCCCTGGCTCAAGCGAGGCGCGCCCAGGCTGGTGGCGCAATAGATGTAGAGGCTTCTCTGGCACCCTTCCCACGCGGTGTGGGAAGATGCGAAGAGGGCTTCTGTTCGCGCGCTATGTCCGCCTCTTCCGTGCAGCTACGAAGCAATCGCGTCAGGTCACACCACGATCGGTGGATCATCGCCATTGGCGTGTTCAAACTGGCGCAGGCGGCGCTTTTCATCCTGCTGGGAATTGGCGCGATTCGCCTGCTGCATCGGGATCTGATCGGCGTGACGGAGCATTTCATCCTGGCCATGCGCTTCAATCCCGAGGGACACTTCGTCAACCTCCTGCTGGAGAAGGTGGCGATGATCGATCCGCACCGGCTGCGGGAAATCAGCGCGGCCATCTTCGGCATCGCGGCGCTGGATATCATCGAGGGCACAGGACTGGTGCTGGAGCAGTCGTGGGCGGAGTTCGTCACGCTGATTTTGACGGCTTCATTCTTACCCTGGGAATTCTTCGAGGTTTTCCGGCGCGCCACATGGATTCGCCTCGGGCTGACGGTGATTAACGTTGCGGTGGTGGTCTACCTGATCTACTACGTGCAAGCCCGCATGCGCGAACGGCGGCTGCGCCACAGTGGGAGGGCTTGATGCAGCTGCGTGAGCTGTGCGGCCCGCTTCGACTGAGAATAAACAATGCGGCGCGCCTGCGTAATCGGATCGGGTCCGAACGGACTGTCGGCGGCCATTGTGCTCGCACAGGCTGGTCTGAAGGTCGATGTGTATGAGGCCGAGGCCCAGCCTGGAGGCGGAGCGCGCACCCTGGAACTAACGCTCCCGGGATTCCGGCACGACTTCGGTTCCGCTGTGCATCCCATGGGCGCAGGCTCACCATTCTTTTCCACGCTGCCGCTGGCGGAACACGGGCTGCAATGGGTTCATGGAACTTCACCGCTGGCGCATCCGCTGGACGACGGTACCGCGGTGACGCTGGAACACAGTTTGCAGGATCAGGAACGGCAGCTCGGCGAAGATGGCGCCGCATGGCGGGAGATGTTCGAGCCGATGGTGACGTACTGGCAGGATTTCGCCGCCGATGTGATGGGTCCGGTAACGCACATTCCACGACGGCCGTTCTTGATGCTGCGTTTCGGACGCATGGCGATGCAGCCGGCAATGAAGCTGGCGAAACGGAGATTTCGCAGCGAACGGACGAGGGCGCTGTTCGCTGGACTGGCGGCGCATTCCTTCCTGAGTCTTGATGAGCCGCTGAGTCCGGCTGTTGGACTGGTGCTGGCCGCCGCCGCGCATGTGGTGGGCTGGCCGGTGCCGCGCGGCGGATCGCAGGCGATTACGAACGCGCTGATCGGGTATCTGGAACAGCTGGGCGCCACCGTGCACACCGGCCGGCGCATCATGTCGCTCGAGGAAGCCGATCCCAAAGAAGGTCCGGTGCTGTGCGATGTGACACCGCGGCAGTTACTTTATATTGCCGGAGAGCAGTTGCAGAAAACCTACCGGAAGGCGATGACCGAATTTCGCTATGGTCCGGGAGTATTCAAGATCGATTACGCGCTTTCGGCGCCGATTCCGTGGACAGCGCGGGAATGCTTTCGAGCGATTACGGTGCACCTGGGCGGAACGCTGGAGGAGATCGCGCGTTCGGAGTATGCGGCAACGCATGGCACGATCGCCGAGAAGCCGTTTGTGCTGGTCGCGCAGCCGTCGCTGTTCGACGCAACGCGTGCTCCTGAGGGAAAGCACGTGGCCTGGATGTACTGTCATGTTCCGAACGCAACGACGGAGGACATGACGAGCCGCATCGAGGCGCAGATGGAGCGTTTTGCGCCGGGATTCCAGGATTGCGTGCTGGAGCGGCGCGTTTCCACGCCGGCGACGCTGGAGTCGATGGATGCGAACCTGATCGGCGGCGACATTGCCGGCGGAGAACTTTCGCTGCGGCAATTTCTTTTTCGTCCGGCGCTGGGCGGCTACTACACCGGGACGCGCAATCTGTATCTGTGTTCGTCGTCGACGCCGCCAGGCGGCGGTGTGCATGGGATGTGCGGCTATCACGCAGCGCGCATGGCGGTGCGGCGCCTACGTTGATTTTTTGCCGGCCATTTCGGTCACAGCGGCGATCGCGCGGTCGCTCAGCTGCTGCTGCACGTCGTTCATTCTGAGCCAGGGATCGCGCTTCAGGCGCGCCTTCCACTTGTCAAAATTGGCGACGGCGAACTGCTTTGGATCGGTGCGCTCCAGTTCCGCCCAGGTGAGCGGCACGGCGACGCGTGCGCCGGCACGGGCGCGCGGCGAATAGGGAGCCACCGCGGTCGCTCCGCGCTCGTTGCGGAGATAGTCGAGGAAAATGCGGCCCGTGCGCGCAGACTTGGTCATTTTGGTCAGGTAGAGCTTCGGGTTGGCGCGCTCCATCATCAGCACGAAGTGGTGCGCGAATTCTTTAAACGTCGGCCACTCGTGTTGCGGCTCGATCGGCGCGACCACGTGGAGCCCTTTGCCACCCGTGGACTTGACGAACGTTTCGAGGCCGAGGTGCTTCATCAGCTCGCGGACCTCGACTGCGCTGGCGACCAGGCGCTTCCACGGAAGTTCGGGGTCGGGATCGAGGTCGATGATCAGGCGATCGGGCCGCTCGAGGGTTTTATTGCTCGAACCCCACGGATGCAGCTCGAGCATACCCATCTGACCGAGACCCACGAGACCCTCGCGCGTGGAGACGGTGATGTATTGCTCCGGTTTGGTGCCCTTCTTCACCAGGACCGGCACGCTGTCGACGCCTGCGGGCATGCCCTTCCCAATTTGCTTCTGGAAGAAGCAGGGCTTGCCGCTGCCTTCCGGGCAGCGCACGATGCTCAGCGGCCGGTCGGCAATGTGCGGGAGCAGATGATCGGCGACGGCATCGTAATACTCCGCGAGCTGCAGCTTGGTAAGGCGGCTCTCTTCATCGAGGATCTTGTCGGGATGGCTGATGGAAACGCCGGCGACCTCTGCGCGATCGTTGCGCGATTTAGAGGGGTGCCGCGTTTCGATTTTGGCCGCGGTTGCGGAGGGAGCGGGATGATGCGCGGCTTTGACCGCGGGTCTCTCCTCGCGCTGGTGTTTTCCTGACGACTTAGGCACGGGTCCCGCCGTTTCGCGAACGACTTCCTTCGGATCCTTATCTTCGCGCAGACCGAGGAACGCCGCCTGGCGGACGAGATGGTCGCTGGTCCACGCGGCAAAGCGCGCCTCGATGACGGTGGAGGGTTTGACCCAGATCGCGTCCCTCTTCGCGTCGGCCGGCACCACGTGAAACGCGGATTTTGCCTGGCGCAATGCGTCGAGCCGGTCGCGCAGCATCTCATGCGTCTTGCGGGTAAAGCCGGTTCCCGTGCGGCCCGCATAGATGAGGTCGCCGTCGCGGTAGTAGCCGAGCAGCAGAGACCCGACGCCGTGGCCGCCAGTGGAGAGCGGCGTGAATCCGCCCACGACAAATTCCTGCTGCAGGACGCACTTCGATTTGAGCCAGAAGTGGGAGCGCTCCGAGCGCCACGGCGAGCTGGCCAGTTTGGAAACGATGCCCTCAGCCCCCATTTCGCAGGCGCGGCGAAACATCGCGCCTCCGTGGGCGCGAATATGGCTGCTGTAGCGCAGTGTGCCGTCGCCGTGTTCCTGAAGCAAACCTTCAAGGAGGCTCTTGCGCCGCTCGAGCGGAAGATTGCGCAGGTTGTGGCCGTCAAGGTGGAGCAGGTCGAAGGCGTAATAGGTCAGCGGGTGCGCCGCGCCTTCCTCAAATGCAGCCTGAAGATCGGCAAAGCTGCTTCCACCCTTCTCGTTGAGGACAACCACCTCGCCATCCAGAATCGCGGCATGGACGGGAAGCTCGGCGGCGGCTTCGGCCACCTCACGCATGCGATGGGTCCAGTCCAGACCCTTGCGCGTGAAGAGCCGCGCTCGGCGCTTTCCATCTTTCTCGTCGATGTGAACCTGAATGCGATAGCCGTCGAGCTTGAGCTCGTGCAGCCAGTCCTCACCCTCGGGCGGCTTTTCAACGGAGGAGGTCAGTTCAGGGGAAAGAAAGCCGGGCATCTTCTCGCGCGGTGCGTCATGCAGCAGACTTTCACGATCCGGCACCAGCACGCTCGCAGGGTTGGGCGGATCCTTTGAAGTGACTGGCCGTTCAGGCGACTGCCCCCTCGGCGCGGTGGTCCTTCTTGTTAGCAGAGAGCGATTGGCCGGCGCCTTCTTCTCCGGAACATAAGAATTCCAGGTGTGATCGCCCGCAGCCGCGATCTGCTCCATGGTGCGGCCGGTGACCACGCTGTCCGGTGCTTCGTCCGTGATGGCAGGATCGTCAGCGGTGCGCTCGTATTCGTCGTGTTCCTTGATGAGCAGCCAGTTGTTCTTGCCTTTATCGCCAAAGCGGTCGCCCTTCATGCGGATGAGCGCCCAGTGCCCGTGCAACTTCTGTCCATAAAGGATGAATTTGAGCTGCCCTTTGCGTAGTCCTTCGTCGACATCGACGACGGGCTCCCAGGTGCCCTGATCCCAGATCATCACCGTGCCGCCGCCGTACTGGCCTTTGGGGATGGTTCCCTCGAAGCCGCCGTATTCGATGGGATGGTCCTCGACCTCAACAGCAAGGCGCTTGTCGGCTACGACGTAGCTGGGACCTTTGGTGATGGCCCAGCTCTTGAAAACGCCGCGCCAGCCGAGGCGAAAATCGTAGTGGAGGCGGGTGGCGGCGTGCTTCTGGACGACGAACGGGAGGCCAGTGTCCGCTTTCGTTTTGGATTTCGCGCTGGAGGAGCCGCTGGGCTCGGCGGTCATGGCGAAGTCGCGCATGGCGCGATAGCGGGCCAGCTGCTGATCGACGGCGTCAGCTGCTGACGACGGTTTGCTTGCGCGTTTGGCAGTTTTCTTCGGCATCTGGAAGTTCGGATTCCGGCGCGGCGGCGCGGGCTGCCTTCATCCCGTCTGCAGCAGTCCGGTCATTTGCAGGTCCTGCTCCAGCAGAATCGACTCGCTGGGATTGTCATCACGGTAGCGGACCTGGACGCTGCGGCCGCGGATGGCTGCGGCAAAGGCCTCGGCGGCAGCTTTGCGCGCGAAGTGGCGGCGGTATTTGCCATAGCGGTACTGCTGCTGGGCGTAATAGCGGTAGGAAACCTCGACCCAGGTGCCGTACTGGGACTTTTTCACGGACGCGGTCTGCACCTGTCCGTCCGCGCTGGGCCACATGGCGGCGCGGTTCTCGCGGATGCGCTGCACGTATTTGCGGATTGCGACGACCCCCGCGCCCGCGATGGCGGCGATCAGGTAGTGGAATGTGCCGGCAAACGGTGCCAGATGATGCCAAAGGTCCGTCATTCCGAGGGTGCGCTCCTGGTGGAAGCTGGCGCGATCAGGTTACTACGCCGCGGGTTTCGGAATCCTGCTCCGCAGCACCGGCTGTTGCCACTTTTGGGCCACGGGTTGCATGGAAATATGCACTTTCCTCACTGGCCAAATCTGTTGGCCGGGGTATATCGTAGTGCTCGCTGTGTGCTCCGTCGCAGTCTTCGGAGGCATGCACTGTAATTCCCAGGAGCTGTTTTGCTATGTCCACTTTGGTGCAATCGGAAGTCGCGGTCCAGAAGGATTTCCTGCCGCTCAACGGGACCGATCACGTTGAGTTTTACGTTGGCAATGCACGCCAGTCCGCCTACTTTTACCGGCTGGCTTTTGGCCTGAAGCTGGTGGCCTATGCGGGGCCGGAAACCGGCGTCCGCGACCGCGCCTCCTACGTGCTGGAGCAGGGGAAAGTCCGCTTCGTTCTCACCACGCCGCTGCGTCCGGATGGCGAAATCGCCGAGCATGTGCGCGTGCACGGCGACGGCGTGCGCGATGTGGCTTTGTGGGTCGACGATGCTCGCCAGGCCTGGAAGGAGACGACCAAACGTGGCGCGCGCAGCGTTCGCGAGCCCTTCGAGCTGAAAGATGAACAGGGGATGGTCAGAATCTCCTCGATCGCCGCGTATGGCGACACGATTCACTCGTTTGTCGAGCGAAGCGAATACAAGGGTGCGTTTTTGCCTGGCTATCGCGCCATGCCGGAAGATCCTCTGGCACGGCCCGTGGGCCTGATCCATGTCGACCACATGGTGGGCAACGTGGGCTGGAACGAGATGAACCGCTGGGTGGATTTCTACGCGCAGATCATGGGCTTCTCGCTCTACCAGCACTTCGACGACAAGGACATTTCGACGGAATATTCAGCGCTGATGTCGAAAGTGATGGCCAACGGCAACGGGCGAGTGAAGTTCCCCATCAACGAACCGGCCGAGGGGCGGAAGAAGTCGCAGATCGAGGAGTATCTGGAGTTCTACCACGGCCCGGGTGTGCAGCATATCGCGATGGCGACCAATGACATTCTGGCGACGGTGGCGAAGCTCCAGGAGCAGGGTGTGGCGTTCCTCACCGTGCCGCACACGTACTACACAGAGTTGGAGGGCCGCGTGGGGAAGATCGACGAGCCCATCGCGGAGCTGGAGAAGCTCGGCGTGCTGGTCGATCGCGACGACGAGGGCTACATGCTGCAGATCTTCACCAAGCCCGTCGAGGACCGGCCGACATTGTTCTTCGAGATTATTCAGCGCAAAGGCAGCCGCAGTTTCGGCAAAGGGAATTTCAAGGCGCTCTTTGAGGCTATCGAACGGGAGCAGGCGGCGCGCGGAAACCTCTAACTTTGGCGCATGCGATAGCGCCACCGCCTCTGATATGCCGGCTGCGAACGGCTGTCGCGCCGCGATTCAAGGAAGAGGTGTATCAGCGTCCAGATCAGGAAGCCGATGCCTGCGAAGATAGTGGCGGCCAACAAATATAGAGCAATCTGGGTCGTAGACACGTTGTTTGTACCCCTGCCTCAATTGCAGAGGAGCTGGCACAATAGTCGTGCAAGAAATCTATAAAGACTTCATAAACGCTTCAGTCCGCGACCATCAGTTCGCCGGGAAGAATGGGCCGCGTGCGAGGCAACACTCCGTAAGCGGCCAGAACGCCCATGCCGATCAGCACCGCGCAATAGACCGCGAGCTTCGCGATGTCCGTAGCGTGGTTCTTCGGCAGCGCCTTCCATAGGATCAGGAGCACGGTCTGCGCCGCAGTGACGGACCAAACCGTTCCATAAAAATAGCGGCGCTCCGAGCCTTCGCCCTGCGTGGAACTGCGAACGCGCGGCAGAATTCCCAGCGCACCCAGGAGCAGAATGACGATCAGCAGCGGCGTGTAGCCGTGCGTGTAGATCTGCTTCATTCGCCATTCCCCAGTGCATGCGGCCCACGCGAGTCCGGCAAGGTCGAGCAGCGCGAAATTCAGAAGCGCATTCCAGGCGAAGGTGTAGCAGATACGGCGATAGCGCGGGTTGGGCCGGTCTTCAGTGAAGCGCAGGATGTAGGGCGCGGGTTCGGCGCCAGGGAGCTGGCCGAACAGCGCGGCGATGCCGGTGCCCAGTAGAACGGCGCCCAGCCAGAGGAGGTTGTTCCTGCTGCCGCCGCGTGCAAAAAGATCGAAGGTGAGCGGGCCGGGCGCGAGAAAGAAGACCCAGATCCAGATGGGCCAGTGCGCAGCGCGATAGCGAGCGGTGTTGCGCGTTCGCATCTTGCGCTGGTGCGCGTATTCGACTCGAACAGAAAGAACCATGGTGGTCCGGGCAATTCTACGCGGTGTCAGCCGGCGGTAACAGAGGTTTGGCGCTCGACTGGCGTGAATCGCACTTCGAGCGCATCGCCCGTCACCCGCACCTGAACATCGTTAAGAGAATGCACAATCCAGTCGGCGTCGCTGAGGCTGGCCGGAGAATGAGAATAAAGCGTGGCCAACACTTTGCACCCGGCGGCGTGTCCGGCTTTCGCGCCGGAGGCCGAGTCCTCGATCACCAGGCACTCCGCGGGAGACAGACCGAGCAGTGCGGCGCCTTTGCGATAGGGCTCCGGATGTGGTTTTCCGTGCGTCACTTCGTCGGCAGATACGATGTGCGAGGGCACGCGGACTCCGCAGTACTCCATGCGGCTGCGCGCGAGGGGCTCGGTGGCGGAGGTGACGACGGTCCAGTACTTCTCCGGCAGATTCTCCAGAATGCGCTCGACGCCGTCCAGCATGGCCAGGCCGCCGTTGTCGGCGATCTCCATGCGTTCCAGCCACGCGAGCTCTTCCATATCGTTCAGATCCGGACGCAGCTGGCGAACGGTTTCAATGGCGCGGCGGCCATGCGCGGTCTTGATGGCCACTGCCGGATCGATGCCGCGCGCTTTGGCCCATGCCTCCCACGTGCGCTCGACAGAGCCGATGGAGCTGACCAGCACGCCATCCATATCGAAGAGAATGCCACGAGGATGGAGAGTGACCATGTCTGCCGCGGGTGTTGCGTCCATATTTTCAGACTAGCAGGGCGGGCAACGCGAAGCCGCATGCAGCGCGGCGTTCAAAAAGAGATAACTGAAGTGGCACCGGGGGAGATCATTCGTACCGGCCACTGTGCCATGATACGGAAGAGGAGCTCGGGGTGTCCGGCTCTGCACGGGAGAGCAGGCTGGGTTTGCCTCTCCTTTAACTGAACCCCGCGACTTAGTCGTCTTCAGTTAGCTTTTTCTCGTCCGGGAGGCAGGTTCTGCGGTCCGTTTTCATCAACTATCGAAGGAACGATTCCGAGGGTGAGGCTGGGCGTCTCTTTGATGAGATGGCAAAGCAGTTCGGCGAGAACTCCGTCTTCATGGATGTTTCAGCGATCGAGCCGGGGCGCGATTTCCGCAAGGCGATCGACGAGAGTGTATCGTCGTGCAGCGTTCTTCTGGCGATGATCGGGCAGGATTGGCTGAACACCAAAGGCGCGCAGGGGCACAGGCGATTGGAAGACGCCAATGATTTCGTGCGAATCGAGCTGGCGTCTGCGCTGCGGCGGGATATTCCAGTGGTGCCCGTGCTGGTGCGCGGAGCGAAGATGCCGACTGCGGAGGAACTGCCCGACGATCTGAAGGAACTGGCCTTCAGAAACGCAGTGGAGCTAACCCATGCGCGCTGGAAATCGGATGTAGAGGTGTTGATTCGGGCGCTGCGGCCGTACATGGACGAGCCAGGCGGCGATCGCCAGGCTCAGGAAACGCGCGAGCCGGGCAGGGAAGCCATAGCGAAGCCGGCACCGAAAAATGCCTCCGCGCCGGCAGCGGTCGCGGCCATCGACGCGCCAACCCTGGAGCGCGTGACGAGGGCGCTTGCGGTGCACATTGGACCGATCGCCGAGGTCGTCGTGAGGCGGGCAGCGAAGCGCTGCTCCTCCGTGGAAGACTTCTACGAACGCGTGGCGAACGAAATCGAGAACGAGGCCGACCGTGCGCGATTTCTGAAATCCAGCCGAAGTTAGCGCTTCGGACCGCGCTTTATTAGTCCTCCTCGACCATCTTCAACGCCTTCGTCAGACTTACCTGCATCCGGTTGAACGACGAAGCCACACTGGCAATCTCGTCTTTGCTTCTCACCCGCACCGGATTCACATCTTTCTCGCCGCGGCTGACGCGATCGGCGGTCTGAGAAACCAGTTTCAGCGGCCGAATCACAAACCAGTAGACGGCGGCGTCCAGAGCGAGAATGGCGACGATCATCACGCCGATGAGGAAGAGCAACAACTGGAGCCATGCGCGGTTGGCCTCCTGGATGGGAACGGACATCGGGATGGTTACGATTTGCGCTCCGATGACGTCCCCCAGGTTCCATCCGAAGCCGTTGTCCGAGCCGTAGCGATCACGCATGGATTTCGGCGCAGACGACGCGCTGCCATGGCACTCCAGGCATTCCGGCATGGCGTGAATCGGACGGGCGATAAAAAGCGATGGACCCATGGACGTCGGACGCTCGCGCGAAATCTCCGTTTCGCTGGGATTATTTTGCAGGTCCTTGATAACGTCGATTTCCCAATCGGCGGGGCGATCCTCTGGGTTAGTGGGATTGAGCGCGGTTTCCTGATAGGTGTAATCGGGATAGGTTTTGTGGAGATAGCTAAAAGTGGAGTTAGCGACACGGAAGGGAATGCTCTGCGGAAGAAACCTGGTTTGTTCCAGGGGCACCAGAATCGGGGAAATATCGTGGTCGACGTAATCGCGGATGGATTTGGAACTGGCCAGCATGAGTTTTGCCTGGTCCGTTACTTTTTGTTTCGCGTCCGTCTGCAGCCACGAGTGGGCCAGCTGCGAGATGATCAGCCCCCCAACGCCGAAGACGACCAGCAGGATCAGATTGAATTTGGCCAGCAGCTTCATAGGTTCCCTCTTTTCACGGGACAAAAAATAGCAGCGCAGACGGGCGGCAGTATCGCACCCTTATAGCATCGGAGGAGAGTCGCACAGCACAGTCTCAGGCGTAACTAGAGGCCTCATCGCTTAAGGCGGAGGCAATGCGAGAGGCACCTCGGCATTTACGGAGTCGTCTGCTGTGAGTGCGTGAAAGTAAACTGATGTTGGGATTCGGGCTTCCCTCCTGTTGTGCTGTCCACAGTGACCTGAAGACCGCCATTGGCGGGCGTGATGGTCAAGGTTGCCACGCGGTTTTCTTCCTTGCCGCTTTTCTTCGCCTGCGTGAAGTTCCAGGTCGCAGTGGCCTTCTGCCCGTCGAAGTTCACTGTCTGCCCACCCCAGTCGCAGTCCTTCGGCTGGCAGTTTCCCCATGCCTCGATCGATAGCTGATTGCCCGACGCCGTGATGTCGAGATAGTCCAGCCCGTTGTATTCGACGTTCGCCGAATTCTGCCACCTTCCCTGCAGCGAGCTGGCCTGAACGGGGACGGCCGCGGGCGCGGGTTGAATTGGCGGAGTGGCGGCGGCGTTTCCGCCGGAATGGTGCATCGCGAAAAAGATGATACCGACAATCGCCAGAACGACAACGACGCCGATCCCCACGAGCAACGGCATCTTCGACGATTTGGCTGGAGGCGGATGCGGTTCGTGGGAGTGCGGCGGAGGAAGCTGCACGGCGACCGTGGCGTGCACCGGTTCTCTGTCGGTGGAACTCGTCGCGGTAACGTATTGGCTCAACGCCTGGGTCAGGAGCTGTACGTCAGAGTTCCAGCGAGCGTGCGTGATTTCCACGCTGTTGCGATACGCAAGATTCTTGAGGTTCTCGGGAAGCTGATCGGGCCGGGGCATCTTTGCGTCGTGCACCAGCACCGGGATGACGGCGATGTCGCGGCCCAGCGCGGAGCCGATCTCGAGACGCACAAAATCGTTGGGGTCATCGAGGCGGCGCTCTCCGGAGCTGTTCGTGATGGTGGCCCAGGTGGGCCCGATCATAGCGAGAAGCACGCCGCAGGTGGCAACGTTGTCATCAATCGCTTTACGAAAATCGATCCCTGGGTTGATCCCGGTTACATCCATAAAGACAGAGTTGTCGCCGAAGGCCCGCACCAGATCGTCGAACAGTCGTCCCGCTTCGCCTTCCGTGTCGTCACGGCGATAACTGATGAAGATTGCGCGTCCCATGAGCCCCCCAGGATGAAAATCGGTTGCTGTTCAGCCGTTGCCAGAATAGGCGCAACGAACAAATTGGGCAACAGAACGGGTCGTCGATCATCGCGCACTGGCAGAATCACAGATTTGACCAGGGCAGTCGCGCGATGACAAGATGGCTTCCGCGCAACGGAACGAACGACACACAACGATCAGCCAGCCGATGGTGATCAGCAGGGAGGTGCGCAGATGGGAGTCAACAACCTCACGTATGGCGGTAAAGGGCTCGCTCTGACGGAACAGTTTGAAGGCTGCAAGTTGACGGCGTATCAGGATCAGGTGGGAGTGTGGACCATCGGTTACGGCCACACCGGGCCGGAGGTTTTGAGGGGAACAACCATCACGATGGAGGAAGCGCAGAACCTGCTGGCGAAGGATATTCATACCGCCGCCTCGTTCGTGAACAATGTGGTTGCAGTGGCGCTGAGCCAGGAGGAGTTCGACGCGCTGGTAGATTTCGCTTTCAACCTGGGCCGGGGCAGACTCGAGGGATCCACGCTGCTGCGCGAGTTGAACGCCGGCAACTTTGCTGCCGCGGCTGTTCAGTTTGAAGTTTGGGATCGGGCCGGAGGGGCGGTGGTGGCGGGGTTGCTGCGCCGGCGCCAGGCGGAGGCCGCGCTCTTCAATGCCAGAGACCCGGGGACTCAAAACGCGTAACAGCGGCTGACCCGAATTCCGAGCGGCGATTGTATAGTGCAAGCAGAAGAACGAGGAGACCCGGTTATGCCCGAAACGGCGGAGTCCCTGACCACCACGGATCCGATCTATGCGCGTCTGGAAGATCAGATCGACTGGTACGACCGCAAAAGCCGCTCCGCGCAGCGGATTTTCAAGCGCATGAAGATTGTCGAGATCATTGCCGCCGCAGTGATTCCTTTTCTGGCCGCGATCAATTCCGGAATGAATTTCCACCATGAGATGGCGACGCTGGTCACAATGACGACCGCCGGTCTCGGCGTCCTGATCACCATTCTGGAAGGCATCCTGCACCTGAACCAGTATCAGCAACTCTGGAATACGTATCGATCCACGTGCGAGGCGCTGAAGCACGAGAAATACACTTACCTGGCCAACGCGGGACCGTATGCGGGCGTGCCCGATCCGCATGGCCTGCTCGCCGAGCGCGTGGAGTCACTTGTGTCGCAGGAGCACGCGCAGTGGAGCTCGTTCCAGCAACAGTCAGGAAAGGCACCGAGTCCGAATGAGATGTGAGGCTCGGAGTTACTTCTCGCGCTCCTCGTAGCAGGGCCGCCCTGGCACACAGCGCGCGAGATGCACATAGTGATCGTCAGGGCCGGCGGGGCTCATGGTCCGCAGGCACCAGTAACTCGACGAGGCGTGGATGCCGGGCAGCCACGATTCGGCATTCTGAGGCGTAGCTCCGTAGGGGTTCTTGGTGCGGAGGCACTGGCAGGGCTGGGTTGCATTCGTTGTGCTCATGGTGGACCTCCGTTATCCTGCCGCGCTGGGATCGCGATCTCTCTGTCCGGCGGCGAGCAAAATGGTGCGATAGACCGCGACCGGGAAGAGGTCGAGTTTGTAGGCGTTGCCAGAAAGTGGCTGCGCGCCCTCTACAGCGACCTTACCCGCGGCGCGAGCGGTTTCTTCGGTGATGGGCTTGCCGGCGAGAGCGGCCTCCGCCTGGGCTGAGCGGCGCACCACCGGCGATGCCGCACCCATGGTAATGACAGCGCGGCGGCAGACATCGCCATCCATTTCCAGTACGACGCCGGCATCGGCAATGGCCCAGTCGAAGCTCTCTTTCTCGCCATACTTTTGATAGGCGGAGTGCGTGCCGGGCGCAGGTTTCGGAATCACGATCGCCGTGAGCAGTTCGTCGGGTTCAATCACCGTGAACTTCGTCGGGTTGGCGTCGGGCACAACGTACAGCTCCCGGATGCCGACCGTCCGCTTCCCACGCTTCGTCGACGTCAACTCGACACTCGCATTCAGGCCCAGCAGCGCCACGGCGGCTGAAGAGGGCGCCACCGAGGGACACGTCGCATACTCCATGATGGCGTGGTACTGGTTCAGCCCATCGAAGGCGAAGCACAGATCCTTGCCCTTCCGGATGCACTGGAAGTCCGACGAGCGGTAGTACCAGCACTGGACGCGCTGGAGCAGATTGCCGCCGACCGTCGCCATGTTGCGGATGTGTGGCGTGGCGGCGTGGCCGCAGGCGTCGGCGAGAATCTGATACTGCGACTGGATGAGCCTGTAGTCGCTGATTTCGGCAAGCGTGGTGAGCGGGCCGATCGTCAGACCCTGCTCAGTCTCGCGGATCCCGCGCAGCCCGGAAATATTGCGGATGTTCACCAGCCGCGTCGGCTGCTCGATGCCGTCCTTCATCCGGTCCAGCAGATCGACGCCGCCCGCCTTGACGACTGCGCCATCTTTCAGCTGCGAGAGCGCCCCGTCGACAGAGGAGCAGTCAGCGATGGAAAAGCGGTTCATGCCATCTCCTTTCCCTGCGCGGGCGCGCGCAGCGCAGCCAGAACCACGTCCGGAGTCATCGGCGTTCGTCGGACGCGGACTCCAATGGCGTTGTAAACAGCGTTGCCAATAGCCGCCCCGATCGAGACAACTCCAGCGGCTTCGCCGATGCCCGAAGCGTCGGTGGAACTTTGTCCGATGTACGCCTCGACCAGCCGCACATCGATGTCGGGAATCTCGCGCGAGCCGACGATCTTGTACTGCTCCAGATCGGGATTGACCATGAGTCCATACACCGGGTCAAGCAGGCGGTTCTCCAGCAGCGTATAGGAAATCCCCTGAATGATGCCGCCGTTGATTTGACTGATCACCTGCGTCGGGTTCATGGGGCGGCCGCAGTCGTGGACGGAAAGTACGCGGCGGACATGGATCCGCCCCAGTTCCGTGTCGACTTCGACCTCGGCACAATCGACTCCACCATAGGTGAGATATTTCTTTGGGTCGTAGTCAGGAATGCGCTTCGCCTGGACCGCGATTTGCGAAGTGGTCATTTTGGCCGCCGCGCGCCGGAAGCTGATCGGTCCGAACTTGCCAGACCGGCTGCGAACCTCGCCATCCACCAGCACCAGGTCGTCGGACGTTGAGCCGAGCGCCGGGGCAATCTCCGCCAGAAACTTCTGCGAGGCCTGCCACGCCGCGTCGCGCACGGCGGGCGTAAGCGAAAGCGTGGTCATGCTGCCGCCGGAATCGGGTCCCTGCGGGTAATTGGTGTCGCCGGCTTTGACGGCGATTTGCGCGGGAGGAATGCCAAACTGCTCCGCGACGATTTGCGCCATGACTGTCTTTACGCCAGAGCCGATGTCCTGAACAGCGGAGAGCACTTCCAGCGAACCATCCTTGTGGATGCGCACCTCGGCGGAGGAGCTCATGCTAACGAAGCGATACCACACCGACTGTCCCAGTCCGACGCCACGCTTAACAGGACCGCGGTCTGCACCGGCAACGGGATTGCGTGACTTCCAGATGTCGCTATCGCGCACCATCTGGCGTTCGACGCGACGGACCGGGTGGTTGTCGGCCTTGTCGCGCAGATCGATGGGATCCATCCCGAGCTTGACCGCCAGATCGTCGATGGTCTGCTCCAGCGCAAAGGCGCCCTGCGGATGACCGGGGGCGCGCATGGCAGACGCGGGACCCGCATTGATGAAAACGTCGTTCTCCTCCGTGTGCAGAGAAGCGGATTGGTAGAGGTTCGCGGCCGGTCCGGAGCAGCCCGCGCCGGTACCGCATCCCGCCGTGCCGTAGGCGATGAGATGGATCGCCGTGATGGTGCCGTCCTTCTTCGCTCCGATGCGCAGCATCTGGTCGGAGCTCGGACGATTACCGACGGAAAGATGCTCTTCTTCGCGATCCAGCATCAGCCGCACCGGTGCGCCCGTTTTCTTCGACAGCGCCGCCGCCACCACGCCGGGATTGCCCGCTCCGAACTTGGCGCCGAAACCGCCGCCCATGAATTCCGTGATGACACGTACCTGGGTGAGCGGAATCTTGAAGAAGCCGGCCAGCTCTTCGCGCACGCTGGACGTGCCCTGGGTCGATGCCCACACCGTCAGCATGTCGGGCTTCCAGTCCGCGACTACGCCATGTGTTTCCAGCGCCGAGTGCGTCTGCACCTGGGTGACGTAATGCCCTTCGACAATGGCATCGGCGTCTTTAAAGCCCTGGTCGGTTTCTCCGCGACGATGGATCGCTGGGCCGTGGATGTTGCCGGTTTGACTTACATTGCGGGGACCACCCCCGCCACCTGCACTGCCTTCTTCGTCTGCCGGGCCGGGGAAGACCTGCGGCGAGTCGGGGGCGCGGGCTTTGTCTAAGTTGACGACAAACGGGCTCGCGTCGTAGCGAACCCTGACCAGCGCGGCGGCTTCCTCCGCAATGGCCGGTGACGTCGCGGCCACGGCTGCCACAGGCTGCCCGGCATAGCGCACCACCGGATACTTCGCCGGGTCCAGCGCCGGATTCCGCAAAACAGCATTCCCAAGGACATGCTGGATCACGTGCACGCCACGGACGCCGGCCAATTTCTCCGCTGCCGAAGTATCGATGGACACAATCTTCGCGTGGGGCACGGAGGCATTCACGAATTTTGCGTAGAGCATGCCGGGCAACTGGACGTCCGACGTATAGCGCGCGCGTCCGGTGGCTTTGGCCAGTCCGTCGTAGCGCTCGATCGACTGTCCGACATACTTCAGATCCTTATTGATCGGCCAGACCGGCGGCTCGGTCACCGGCACGTCCCGCGATTCCTCAGTGAGAGTGTAGCCGGGGACGCCAATCGGCATCTGGACCGTCTTCTTCGCCGGCGCAGCAGCCTGCGCGACCAGCGCGTCGTTCATGGGCGGTTTCGTCATCGTGCTCCTCCGCTATGCGTTGCGCGTGGTTCCCGCCACATCCATGGTGGCGGCGAAAATTTTGGGATATGTGCCGCAGCGGCACAGATTGCCCGAAACGGCGTGGCGGATTTCGTGCTCCGAAGGATGCGGGTTGCGCTCCAGCAGCGCGGCGCAACTCATCACCATCCCCGGGGTGCAGAACCCGCACTGCATGGCGTCGTGCTTCACGAAGGCCGCCTGCAGCGGATGCATCTTGTCCTCCGAGGAAATTCCCTCGATGGTCGTCACGTGATGCCCGGCAGCGTCGATGGCCAGCGTCATGCAACTGTTCACCGGCATTTTGTCCAGCCATACTGTGCAGCCGGAACACACGCCGCGGTCGCAAACAATCTTGGTACCGGTCATGCCGAGTTGAATCCGCAGCGCCTCGGCCAGCGTGGTGCGCGGCTCGATCTCGACGGTGTGCTCAGCGCCGTTGACGTGCAGCCGAACTGGCACCGGACCGGGCCCGAACTCCGTCACTCCATCCTTCGTGGAGGCCGCGGTTTCACTGCTGAACGCCTGAACGCCGTCCAGCAGAGCGGTTCCGGCTGCGGTCAGCCCCGCGCCCTTCAGAAAGCCGCGGCGCGTAATACCGCTTCGAGCGGAATCAGGCATCGTGGTCGGTTCCGAATGTTCGTCTGGAGTCTGAGGATGGGACCCTTTGGGATCGGGCATGGGACTGCTCCTGTAATCGGCGGGAGGCACTCCCGGTTCTCGAAGTGCCGATGGGGACACTATAGCTCCGGCGGCGTTACGCCGTAAACCTGCCGCCCAGCCAGGATCGCGGTCGAAGGCAGCAACAGGTCCCTTCCTGGGGCGTCTCGTCCCGCGTCACACAAAGTCTGCGTCCCGCCACGGGCAGCTTCGCGTTTCATCCCAGGTTCGAATCGCACGGTTGATAACGCGAAGAAAGATCGTTTATGAGATCGAAGTTTCCTGAACTCTTTTATGGTTTCCGCTTGAACTTGTACCGTTCATGCCACAAAATGGATGACTCATCAGGCCTTTTCCGCAACTCGTCACAAATTCAGCGAAATAAAAGTACCGACCCACGCGGCACCTGCAAGTCCCTTTTGGAGGAAACGTGACCAGACGCCTTTTCCCAGTTACTGTGTTCCTGTTCCTGCTGGTCCTGGCCGGAACCAGCTTCGCCCAGATCGCTACAACGTCGCTGCGCGGGGTCGTGAAAGACCCAAGCGGCGCGGTTGTTCCCAATGCGAAAATCACCCTTACCAACGCGGCCACGGGCCAGGTTATCGGCGCCACTTCGAATGCGGCGGGCGAGTACTCCTTTACCCAGATTCCCCCCGCGCACTACACCATCGACGTGATCGCGACGGGCTTCGGCGATCAGAAAAAAGCCGCGGAGCTGATCGTGGACCAACCCGCCACCATCGATTTCACCATGACCGTCAAGTCGCTTGCCGAGGTCGTCAACGTCAGTGCCGAGGCACAGACGCTGAATACCACGGATGCGTCGCTCGGCGGCGCCATGAACAATGCGCTCATCCAGGCGCTCCCCAGCGAGACGCGCAACGTGCCCGATCTGCTTTCGCTCGAGCCCGGCGTGCTCTACCTGCCCACCCTCGGCGCCTCCGAGGGCAATCCCGGCGGCGATAGCCGCAGCGGCGCGGTGAACGGCATTCGTTCCGACCAGGGCAACGTCACCATCGACGGCGTCGACGACAACGACCAGGTTTTCGGCTACGCCTTCACCGGCGTTCTGCGGGAAACGCAGGACTCCGTCGAAGAATTCCGCGTGGCGACCTCGAATACCAATTCCGACGAAGGCCGCTCCGCCGGCGCTCAGGTCAGCCTCATCACCAAGTCGGGAACCAACAAATTCCATGGCGCCGCCTACGAGTACAACCGTCCCACCTTCACCGTCTCGAACGACTGGTTCGTCAAGCAGGCGCAGCTGAACAGCAGTTTGCCCAACGTCCCGCCCAAATTGATTCGCAATATCTTTGGCGGCGCGGTAGGCGGACCAATTATTAAGGATAAGCTGTTCTTTTTCGGCAACTATGAAGGCAACCGCCAGGCGGAGGATCAGGTTGTTGTCCAGACCACTCCAACCGCTTCCTATGACGCGGGAGTCCTCAGTTACCCGGGTGGCGGATCGCTGACGCCGGCTCAGGTCGCGCAGCTCGATGCTCCCTGTGTTTCCGCCGGTGGCTGCGAAACCGCCCAATATGCGCCGGGTCCCGGGCCGAATCCCAACGCTCTTGCTTATTTCAAATCGATGCCCATTGCCAATGGCGAGACCGAGGGGGATGGCGGCTTTAACTCAGGTTCCTATACCTTCGCTTCGCCGAATCCCGTCACTCTGAATACCAGCATCGGCCGCATTGACTGGACCCCCAGCGAAAAGCACCGCATCTTCGCGCGCGGCGGGCTGCAAAAGGACACAACTGGCTATGCCGAACAATTTCCCGGCCAGCCTCCTTCACAAAACTTCGAAGACAACACCAAGGGCGTCATCGGCGGCGATACCTGGTCCATTTCTCCCAACATGGTCAATGATATTCGCGCAGGCTACGTCCGCCAGGGCAACAGCCTCCGCGGTCTCGGCACCACCGACTTCGTGGACTTCCGCTTCCTGTCCTCTCCCACCGCGGAAACCCGCAGTCTCGTCCAGTCGGTTCCAGTCACCAATATCATTGATAACTTCAGCTGGACCAAAGGTAAGCACAGCATCCAGGTCGGCGGTAACTGGCGTCTTGTCCATCAAAACCGCTCTTCCGATGACAACTCCTACAGCGGTGCAAGCACCAATCCTTACTGGCTCGGCGGCAGCCCGCCCGATCCCACCACCATCGGTGCCCCGGCTGTGCCTGGCGGATTTACGAACGATTACGTGATTGCCTATGCCAACCTCGTGGGCACTGTCCCTTATGTCGGGGATCAGTTTAACTACAAGGTCACCAGCGCCACCCAGGCCTCGCTGCTCGGCGACGGCGCCCCCATCGCCCGTCACTTCAGCGCTAACGAGTACGAGTACTATCTGCAGGATGCCTGGAGGCCGATGCCCAAACTCATCCTCACCTTCGGCATTCGCCAGAGTCTGCTGCAGACCCCGTGGGAAACCAGCGGCCAGCAGGTCGCTCCCACCATCGACACGCATACCTGGTTCCAGCAACGCGAAACTGCAGCCCTGCAGAGCCAGGTCTACGAGCCAACCTTGTATTTTGCGCCTACCGGTCCCTTCTACGGCAAAGCTGGCTTCTGGCCCAAAGCGAAGAACAACGTCGCTCCCCGCTTCGCTCTTGCCTATTCACTCAACGATAAGACCTCCATCCGCCTCGGCGCTGGAATCTACTACGACCACTACGGTGAAGCCCTGGTCAATGCCTTCGATCAGCACGGCGCTTACGGCATCAGCAGTTCCATTGGCAATCCCGCCGGAGTCTATAGCTCGGAAAGCTCACCGCGCTACGTCAGTCGCACCACGTTGCCTTTCAGCAACGGCACACCGCCGCAGACATCGACGTTTCCCTACGCGCCCCCCGGCGGACTGAATGGTTTCTCGATCACCTGGGGCCTCGACAGCAAGCTGAAGACCCCCTACACCGAAGCCTTTAATCTTTCCGTCCAGCATCAGTTTCAAAAGGGATGGACGCTCGAAGCGGATTATGTTGGCAACATGGGACGGCATCTGATCCAGAGCCTCGACCTCGCCGAACCTGTGGATTATATAGACCCGAGCGGCGGCGGCGACTATTACAGTGCCGGTACCCAGCTTTCGCGTCTGGTCGATCAGAACGGCGGCGATAACTCCGCCTCCGTTCCCGCCATCAAGTACTTCGAAGACGTCTTTCCCTGGATGGCCGGCTATGACTACGCCGGTGAAAGCGCAACCCAGGCCATCTACACCAACGAGTGGGCTCCCTATCGCTCTAACCTGGGAGCGACCAGTGCCCTCGCCGATCTTGATTTCTATGGTCCTCTCATCGGCTTCTATCCGGCGCCTGCCGGCTACCAGCCGCATTTCTGGCAAGGGCAGTTTTCCTCGCTCTATGCCTTGTCCACCATTGGCATGAGTTACTACAACGCCGGCCAATTGGTTCTGCGTCACCCCAGCGCTCATGGTCTGCAGTTAGACGTCGCATGGACCCTTTCCAGGTCCATCGACTACGGATCGGATGCGGAGCGCAGTACCGAGTTCGGCACCAGCGGCTCCGGTGGCTCCTTCAGCGACATCCTCAACACCTGGAGACCCTACCTTAATAAAGGGGTCTCAGATTTCGATACTCACCAGTTACTCACCGTCGACTCCGTCTACGAACTCCCCTTCGGCAGGGGAAAACAGATGCTGAGTGGCGCCAATGGGTTCGTCAACGCACTGGTCGGCGGTTGGGCGCTTTCCGGCATCAACCGCACCACCACCGGTCTGCCTTTCTCGCTCTTCGAACCCGGCTGGACTACCGACTGGCAGATTGAAAGCTACGCCGTTACCACCGCTCCCATCAAGATGAACCGCCACTTCGACTGCAATGGCGACCCGCAGTTCTTTGCCAGTCCCGGTGATTCCTGCGATACCGCAGGCAGCGGCATCAACGGCGGCGTCAACACCGGATCGCCCGTACGCCTCCCTTATCCGGGCGAAGCCGGCGAGCGCAACAACTTCCGCGGCGATGGTTTCTTCGACATCGACACCGGCCTCAACAAATCCTGGCATATTCGCGAAGATGGCTCGCTCAAGTTTGCCTGGGAAACCTACAACACTACCAATACCGTTCGCTTCGACCCCGCTTCCATTGGATCGGGGCTGACAAGCGGCAACCTCGGAGTCGCAAGCGGCCTCCTCGTGGCACCGCGTCGCATGCAGTTCTCGCTTCGGTACGACTTCTAACCTGGTCGGCATCACGAGCGCCGGGGACCAAAAAGTTCCCGGCGCTTTTTGCTGCGCCGCGAATTGTGATTACACTACTCGTTCACCAAAGAAGTTCAGGCCGGACGGGTGCCAAAATTGCGCTCGTCCTGAAAGCTCAGAGAGGGAACATGCACCGCCTCATCCTCACTTCCGCCTCCATCCTCCTTACCCTGGCCGCGCAGGCCCAGGCGCCCACTCCGGCTTCGGTTCTCGGCCACACGCCGGGCGATGACTACTACCTGGCGAATTACGAAGACTCAATTCGTTACTTCCACGAGCTGGCCGCGCACTCCGACCGCGTGAAAATGTTCACGGTAGGGAAGTCGACCGAGGGGCGCGACATTGAGGTTGCGGTGATCTCGTCGCCCCAGAACCTGGCGCGTCTGGACGAGTACAAAGCGACTGCGCGGAAACTGGCTACCGCGCAGGGGCTGGACGACGCACAGGCTCTGCAACTGGCCCGCAGCTCCAAAGTCATCGTGCACATCGATGGCGGCCTGCACTCCAGCGAAGTCGCCGGCGGCCAGCACTCGATTGCGCTGGCCTACAAACTGGCATCCGCGCAGGGCGACCCCGAGATCGACAACATTCTCGACAACGTGATCCTGGTCCTGTGGCCGACGCTGAATCCCGATGGCCAGGATATGGTCGTCTCCTGGTACCGCAAGAATCTGGGAACCCGTTTCGAAGTCAGTCCCATGCCCTGGCTTTTCCAGGATTACGTCGGGCACGACAACAACCGCGACGGCTACATGCTCAACATGAAAGAGTCGCAGGTCGTCACAAAGGCGGAGATAGAATATTCGCCGGTCATTTTCTACTGCCAGCACCAGACTGCGCCTTTTCCGGCTCGTATCTGGATTCCGCCCTTCTCTGACCCTATCTCGTCCAACATCAGCCCCTATGTTCGCAGTTGGTTCAATGTTATCGGCACAAACATGACCGCGTATCTCGACGCACATCAGATGCCGGGGGCGATCAGCGAGTCGCAGTTCGATAACTGGTATCCGGGCTTCGTCGACTACGCCGGGTCGTTTCGCAATGAGATTTCCTTTTTTACAGAAACTGCGCTCTATCGTTATGCTACCCCGCGCTTCTATACCGTCGATGAGTTTCCCAAAGACATGCAGGATCTAAAGGCGCTCACTATGTATACCACCCCCTGGCAGGGTGGATGGTGGCGGCTGAAGGACGCTGTCGATTACATGGTGGCCGGCTCCATGTCCGTGCTGGACACGGCCGCTCGCTATCGCGAGACGCTGCTCTATAACCGTTACCAGGCCGCCCGCGACAACATTAAGCGATTCGAACAGGGCCCCCCGTTTGCCTACGTGATTCCCAACGTGCAAACCGACGCCCCCGAGGGACAGTTGCTGGCGCGCATCATGCAGGAAAACGGGATCGAGATTCGCGAGTCGCAGGCAGGTTTCCATGCCAACGACCGCGATTATCCCGCCGGCTCCTGGGTCATCCTCATGAACCAGCCGTATACCTCGATGGCCAAGGAACTGTTCGAGGTCCAGCGATATCCGGCGGCCCTGTTCACCGAAAGCCAAAAGCCGGTGGATTTGCCCTACGACGTTACCGGGTGGACGCTGCCCATGCAGATGGGCGTGCGCGTGGACCCGATTACCGACCCAATTACCGACGAGCAACTGGCTCACCTGAAGGTTGTAACTGACCTGGACGCGCCTCCAGCGGAGGTGCAGGGAAGCGGCGCCGCGTTTGTTCTGAGTCATCAGTCCAACTCGAGTTTCCGGGTCATCAATGACGTGCTGGCCGCCGGCGGTTCCGTCAGCTTCGCACAGGATGAAGTGAAGACACCCGAAGGTATGGAAAAGGGCGCCATCGTAGTAAGTGGGATCAGTCGCGCCAGCATCGGCGACTTATCGAAGAAATATTCCATCTCTGCCGTGGCTGCCGATAAAGCCCCTGAGCACCTGATCGCCGTCCACAAAGCGCGCGTGGGATTGTATCGCCCATGGGATGCTTCGATCGACGAAGGCTGGACGCGCTGGATTCTCGAGCAGTACGGTTATGCGCCGATCAGTCTCTACAACGCTGACATGCGTTCAGGCGGCCTGCGCGATCGCGTAGACGTGATCATCCTCCCGGATATGCGCCGCCAGCAGTTGCTGGAGGGCTTCCGCGAAGGCATTGTCCCGGGACAATATGCGGGAGGACTCGGCGACGAGGGGATCGACAATCTCCGGGAGTTTGTCCGTCGTGGCGGAACCCTGGTAGCTTTCAATCAGACGGCGGCAACCCTGGTTCCGCTGCTGTCGCTGCCCGTGACCAACGCGCTCGAAAACCTGAAAAGCGACAAGTTTTTCTGTTCCGGGGCCCTGCTTCGCGTAGAACTCGGCGCCGGCGATCGGCCCGTGACCTGGGGATTGCCCACTGAGCCCATTGTGATGTTCGAGCAGGGTCCGGCCTTCACAACCCAGGCGGGATTCCACGGCGCGGTGCTGGCCCGCTATCCGAAAGACAGCAATCCGCTGGAAAGCGGGCTGCTGCTTCATCCGGAGGCCATCGAGGACAAGATCGCCGCGCTCGAAGTGCCCTATGGGAGCGGACGCATCTTTCTCTATGGATTCAAGCCACAGTGGCGGGCTCAATCGCATGGGACTTACAAATTCTTCATGAATGCGCTCTACAAATATGATCAGCCACCATTCGCGAAGCCGGAGTCCGCAGACCAAAAGGATCAAAAGGAAAAGCAGGCGGAATAGCGCGTCCGACTTGCGTAGTGCTTCCTGGACCCCCGAGAATGGTCATGTTCACAAAGGACCTCGATGACCCAGCATGAACCGATTCGCGCGCCGCGCGGTAATACCCGAACCGCGCGCGGCTGGATTCAGGAAGCCGCGAAGCGGATGCTGATGAACAATCTCGATCCCGAAGTCGCGGAGAAGCCCGCCGAGCTGATCGTCTACGGCGGCCGTGGCAAGGCGGCCCGCAACTGGGATTGCTTCCACAAAATCGTCGAAACCCTGGATCGCCTCGAGAACAACCAAACGCTGCTCATTCAATCCGGCAAGCCCGTTGCTGTGCTGGAGACGCAGCGGCTGGCTCCGCGCGTTCTTATCGCTAACTCGAATCTCGTGCCGCACTGGGCTAACTGGGAGCACTTCGACAAGCTCGATCGCGCCGGCCTGATGATGTACGGCCAGATGACCGCCGGATCGTGGATTTACATCGGCACCCAGGGCATTCTTCAGGGAACCTACGAAACCTTTCAGGGCGCCGCCGAGCGCCACTTCAACAACACGCTCGCCGGCACCATCACCGTTACCGCGGGGCTGGGCGGGATGGGCGGCGCGCAGCCGCTGGCCGTGAAACTTGCGGGCGGCGTCAGCATCTGCGTCGAGGTTGATGCGACCCGCATCCAGCGCAGGATCGAGACGCGCTATCTCGACAAAGCCACCGGCTCTCTCGACGAGGCGATAGCGATGGCCCGCGAGGCGAAAGCCGCGCGACAGGCGATATCCATTGGGCTAATGGGCAATGCAGCCGAGGTTTTGCCCAGGATGGTCGAGATGGGATTCACCCCCGACCTGGTCACCGACCAGACCAGCGCGCACGATCCTCTGTGGGGCTACCTGCCAATTGCCCGCGCCGATGAGGATCTGAACACCGTGCGCGCCAAGGAGCCGGATCGCTACATGGAGCGTGTGCGGGCTTCAATCGTGGCCCACGTGCAGGCGATTCTCACGATGCAGCAACGAGGCGCGGTCGCGTTCGACTATGGAAACAATCTGCGCACCCAGGCGCAGCTTGCCGGGCTTTCCGACGCCTTTTCCTATCCTGGCTTCGTGCCCGCCTTCATTCGCGACTCCTTCTGCGAAGGCCGCGGACCGTTCCGCTGGGTCGCGCTCTCGGGCGATCCCGCCGACATCGCGAAGACCGACCAGGCTCTCCTCCAGCTTTTCCCCGGCGACCAGCGTCTGACGCAGTGGCTCACCTACGCTGCTGACCAAATCGCCTTCCAGGGATTACCGGCTCGCATCTGCTGGCTCGGTTATGGGCAGCGCGATCGCGCCGGGCTGCTCTTCAACCAGATGGTGCGCGACGGGCGCCTGCAAGCTCCCATCGTCATCGGACGCGACCATCTCGATGCCGGTTCGGTGGCCAGCCCCTTCCGCGAGACGGAGGCGATGCGCGACGGCTCCGACGCTGTGTCCGACTGGCCGCTGCTCAATTTCGCCACCGGCATCGCCAGCGGCGCTTCCTGGATGAGCTTCCATCACGGCGGCGGCGTCGGTATGGGCTACAGCCAGCACGCGGGCCTGGTCGCCGTGGCCGACGGCAGCGACGAAGCCGACGAGCGCCTGCGCCTGTGCCTGCGCAACGATCCTGCTCTCGGCGTGGTGCGCCATGCGGACGCTGGCTATGAGCGTGCGATCGGCGTCGCCCGCGAGCGCGGCGTGGATATGCCAAGCCTCCCATGAAAGCCGATCTGCTCCTCCGAGGCATTGCGCAGCTGGTCACGGCGGAGGGCCCCGGGCCGAAACACGGCGCGGCGATGCGACAGCTCAAAGTCGTCGAGCAGGCGGCGCTGGCCATCGCCGGCGGCCAGGTTCTCTGGGTCGGACCTGAAACCGATTGGAACGGGGAAGCCGCGGCCGTCTTCGACGCACAACACCGCGCCGTGGTTCCGGGCTTGGTCGATCCGCACACGCACGCTGTGTGGGCGGGGGATCGTCTGGCAGACTTCGAAGCCCGCATTTCCGGCGTGCCCTACGAACGCATTCTGGCGGCGGGTGGCGGAATCTGGAGCACGATTCGCGCCACAGCGGCAGCCTCGCCGGAGGACCTGCTCGCGCTCGCCAAGCCGCGCATTGATGCTCTCCTGCGATCCGGCGCGACGGTCATCGAGGTGAAGTCCGGTTACGGATTCAAGCCCGAGGCCGAGATCGCGATGCTGCAGGTCATCCGCAGTCTGGCCGTCAGTACGCGCGCGCACATCGCCCCTACGCTGCTGATTCATGTTCCTCCCAAAAACCCGTCGGAGCGCGCAGCCTATGTGTCGGACGTGTGTCAGACCCTGATCCCGGAAGTGGCGCGGCAAAAGCTTGCCAGGGCTGTCGACGTGTTCGTCGAAAAAGAAGCCTGGAGCAGCGCGGAAGCGGAAACGATGCTGACCTGCGCCCAACAACACGGCCTGGCCGTCAAACTCCACACCGAGCAGTTCAACCGCGTTGGTGGACTCGAACTTGGCTTGCGCCTCGGTGCGCTCAGCGTCGATCATCTGGAGGCGTGCAGTGCCGAGCAGGTTGCAACCATGACTGACAGCCCGACCATCGCCACGATTCTTCCGGGAGTATCGCTCCACCTGGGTCTGCCGCCAGCGCCAGGCCGTGCGTTGATCGATGCGGGAGCCGCGGTCGCTGTCGGAACGGATCTCAATCCTGGGTCGAGCCCGCTGTTCTCCTCTGCAATGGCACTGGCACTCGCGGTGCGCCTGAATGGACTCACGGCGCAGGAGGCGCTGGTCGCGGGATCCGTGAACGCCGCATGCGCGCTGGGATTGACGAACGCCGGACGCATTGAACCGGGACTCCCGGCAGACTTTCTCGTACTGCACGGGTCAGACTGGCGCGAGCTCGCCTACACCCTCGGCACCAATCCAATCCGCGAAGTCTGGATCGGCGGTGAAAAGGTGGCGTCATGAGGAGCGAGTCCGCACTGGGAAGGGCGGCGCAATGACGACCCTCTATCGCCCTGAACTTTTGTTCGCCAACGGCGCCTTCCTGCGCAACGCCGGTCTGCTCCTGGATGACAAGGGGCAGGTGCTCGCGATCACCGCGGGAGACACGCCGTCGGACACGGTGGTCGAACTGCCCGGCAAAGCGCTTCTGCCCGGCTTCGTCAACGTGCACTCCCATGCGTTTCAGCGGCTCATTCGTGGCAAATCGGAATCGCGAGCCGTCAGCGGCAAGGATTTCTGGTCGTGGCGCGGAACCATGTATCACGCAGCCGCACAGCTTGACCCGCAGCAGGTCTACGACGTCGCGCGCATGGCCTTCCTGGAAATGGTTCTCTCCGGTACGACAACCGTCGGCGAATTTCATTACCTGCATACAGCCCCGAATGGCCGGCCCTATGACGATCCGAATCTGCTCAGCAAGCAGGTAATCGCGGCGGCACAATCGGTCGGCATTCGCATCGTGCTGTTGCGCAGTGCCTATCTGCGCTCCGGTTTTGAACTACCGCGCGATCCGGGTCAGACGCGATTCTTTGAGACCACGCCGGAGTTCCTTGCCAATATGGATGCGCTGGCCCGGGATTATCCGGCCCGCTCGGCCGACGTTCGGCTCGGGGTTGCGCCGCACAGTATTCGTGCTGTGCCCCTCGACGACGTCCGCGAAATCGCAGCGTGGGCTCGCAACAGAAAGCTGCCGCTGCACATGCACATGGCCGAGCAGGTGGCGGAAAACGAGGCCTGTCTGCGGGAATATGGCGCAACACCGGTTGCGCTCCTGGGCAAAGCCAAGTTGCTGGCGTCCGACTGGACCGCGGTCCACGCCATCCACATCACCGCCGAAGAAACCGTCATGCTGGCGGATGCAGGCGCCACGATTTGCTCCTGCCCGACCACGGAGCGCAACCTGGGCGACGGCATCCTCGCGGCAGACCACGTGATGAAGGCCGGGGTTCGCGTGGCGCTCGGGTCCGATAGCCAGGCGCAAATCGATCCGCTGGAAGACGCGCGCGAGCTGGACTACCACCTGCGTCTGACGCATCAACAGCGCGCCATTCTCGATCAGATCGGTGGGCAGGGGTTGGCGGCGCGCCTCTTCGACTGCGCGACGGTCAACGGAGCCCGCGCGCTGGCTGTGCCCTCGGGAACTTTGGCTGCAGATTCCTTCGCCGACTTCTTCACCATCGATCTCCGTGACGCGTCGATCGCCGGTAGTTCCGCCGAGGATCTGCTGCCCCTCATCGTCTTTGGCATGAACCGCACCGCCATTCGCGACGTTGCTGTGAACGGCAAGCTGGTCGTCCGCGATGGCCGACACACGGCGCAGGGGGAAATCGTCTCCCGTTACCAGGAGGTTCACACGAAAGTCTGGCGCGACGCCGATGGTGCAGGGCGATGAAGTCCGTCGTCGAGCTTTTGTCGGACCTGATTCGCATCCCTTCCAATTCAGCCGTTTCCAATCGACCGCTCGTGGAGTATGCAACGCGCGTCCTGCACGGCGCGGGCTGGTCCGTGCGCGAGTTGCCCTATGAGGATGCCGCAGGCATAGAGAAGGTGAACCTGATCGCCGCCCCGCCCGGTCAGGACGCCGCGAACCGTGACGTCGACCTCGTCTTCATGTGTCATACCGATACGGTCCCGTTCGCGCCAGACTGGACAGCCGCGCTGGAACCGACCCTGCAAGACGGAAACCTGCACGGGTGCGGAGCCTGCGATGTCAAGGGATTTCTCGCCTGCCTGCTCGCCGCGATTTCCCAAGGCGACTCCACGCAGCCGCCAGACGGACTCCGCCTCGTGCTGACCGCGGAAGAAGAGATTGGCTGCATCGGCGCCGCCCGGCTCGTGGCAGACAACGCACTGCGGCCGCGCAGAATGATCATCGGCGAGCCGACTTCGCTGCGTCCTGCTCGCGCCGGCAAGGGTTATTGCCTGGCCGAAGTCACAGTGTGGGGCAAAGAGGCGCACAGCGCCCACCCGCAGCAGGGAGTATCGGCGATTTACAACGCCGCTCGCCTCATCTCGGCCATCGAGGAATTTGCAGGGCAGCTTGCAGCGGAGACGCACAGCTTCTTCGAACCCGGTTTCACAACGGTGAATATCGGCACGATTGAGGGCGGAACGGCGAAGAACATTGTTCCTGGCGTGTGCCGATTTCAACTGGAGTGGAGACCCATTCCCGGTCAGTCGCCCAACGCCGTTTTCGAAGACACTGAAAGAATCATCGGCCGCCTGCAACGGTCCATTCCGCAGTTCCGCGCTGAAATCAAGCTGTTGCGCCAGCAGCCGGGCTTCGAAACCAGCGCCGATGCGCCACTGGTCCGATCTGTGGAAGTGTTCACCGGCCGGTCCGCCATCTCCATCCCTTTCGGTTCCGAAGCCAGTATCTTCTCGCCGCTTGCCGAGGAAGTCATCGTTTTCGGTCCCGGCGATATGCGCACCGCACACAGCAATCGCGAATGTGTTCCCCTCGCCGAACTCGATCAGGCAGTCGTCTGCCTCACCGCGCTCATGAAAACCAAATAACCCCAAAGGGGCAACGGTAAGTTCGTCGTGAGGATTTAGCTTTCGCTGCCAACGGTCGAGCTGTGGATGGTCTCGACGCGCGCCCTGCGGCTGGTCTGTGACCGGACCTCGAAGCTCGCGCAGTTGCGCCCGGAGTTCTTGGCGACGTAGAGCGCTGTATCGGCGCGGCTGAGAACTTCCCGGATCGAAGGAGGATCCATCTCGGGGCGGAAAGTGGCCACGCCGATGCTGCAGGTGAGGCGAATCCTGTTTTCCCCAATCTCAAAGGGCCGGGACCGGATCGATTCCAGCAGATCGTCGACGCGGCCGGTCGCCGGAGTCGGATCCCACCCGGGAAAGAGGATGAGAAATTCCTCTCCGCCATAGCGCCCTACAATGTCATACCCGCGCATGCTGCTGCGGAACCGGTCTGCGGATTCGCGGATAACATCATCGCCGCAAAGATGGCCGTAGTTGTCGTTGAGGCTCTTGAAGTGGTCGAGGTCCGCAATCAGGACGCCCAGCGGAGTCCGATCGCGCGTCGCGCGCGCCATCTCCCGCTGCAGATGCTCCAGCATCGCCGCACGGTTGAAGATCCCGGTCAGAGAATCGTGTGTCGCCTGGATGTGCAGCTCCCGCCGCGTGGCTTCCAGAGCCGCCTTTTCCGCTTCCAGCTGGGCCGTGCGTTCAGTCACAATGCGAGTCAGCTCCTGCTGGCGGCGCATCAGACTGCGCGTGCGGAAGGCGATGACCGCCCACGTCAGCAGCAGAGCGAGCATCGCGTAAAACGCGTAAGCCAGGGGTGTGCGGCTCAGAGGCGGCCGCAGCGAAAAGCTGAACGACGCTCCGGTCGGACTCCAGACGCCGTCGTTGTTTTCCGCCTGCACGGTGAACGTGTAATAACCGGCAGGCAGGTTGGTGTACCACGCATTGCGGCGTCCGCCAGAATAGTTCCAGTCCGGATCGAAGCCGATCAGCCGATAGCGGAAATGTTCCCGCTGCGGCGCCACAAAGCTCGGAGCGCTGAACGAAACCTCCAGATTGCCCGAGCCGGGGCCCAGGCGGATGTGGTCGGTGAGCGGAATGGTGCGGGAGTCAAGTTTGACGCGGTCGATCCACACCGGTGGCACGACGGTGTTCACCGGAATGTGAGCAGGATCGATGACCGCGACGCCCTCAATCGTTCCAAACCAAAGGCGGCCGTCGCGCCCTTTCCACACGCACGGCATGCTGCCGTACAGCGTCTCGCGTGAGCGCAAACCATCGGCGGTTCCGTACAGCACGGGATGCAACGCAGCGTCGTGGCGCCCTTCCGATTGCTTCAGCTCGGTCTTCGCGATGCGGAAGATGCCCGTATCGCCTCCGAACCACAGGTTGCCGCTGTCATCTCCGATGATCGAGCCGATCGAAGTATCCGGAATGCCCTGATCCGGTGTCCAGGTGATCACGTGGCCGTCGCGAATATGGCTGAGGCCGCCACTCTGCATGCCCACCCACATACTGCCATCGGGATCCGCATACAGGCTCATCACGTGTTCGCTGTGCAGGCCGTTGGCAGTCGTGAAGGTCGTCGTCACGCCATGAAAGAGACGCTCAGCGCCGTCGCCATCGAAGCCAATCCAGAGCGCGCCGTCGCTGGATTCAGCCAGCGAGGCGATGCGCCCCGAGTCGGTCACGTGCCGGATCGTGTCGTGATCGAAGCGGGCGAGTCCCTTTCCTTCAAATCCAATCCACAGAGTGCCGTCACGGGCCTCCAGAAGCGAGTTCACCGAAGAATCACTGGCCTGCGGGTCGTGATAGATCGAAATCTGTCCTTTGTGAATCCGGGCCAGCGTGCCGCGCCGGTATCCAACCCACAGATCGCCGTCGCGTGTCTGCAACATGGAATAGACAGCCTGATTGGGCAGACCCTTCTGCGGTCCCCAAACCTCCACCCGCCCGTCGGAGAGCAGATGATCGAGGCCGTTATCGTCCGCGCCGATCCACATGGTGCCGTCCTGTGCCTGCAGCACGTTGCCGGTGTAGTTTCCTGACAACCCTTCCGGTGTACCGAAGACGGTGAATTTCCCGTCCCGCAGCTGCGCCGCCCCGGTGTCCAGGAATCCAACCCAGAGACTGCCTTCACGATCCTCGAAAAGAGCATGGTCGCAGCGGTCGCTGGGCAGCCCGCGCGAGACATCGTAGAAATCCAGCTTGCCGCGGTAGAGCCGTGCGATTCCATGCCGGTCGAAAGCGATCCACAGCGCGCCGTCATGATCGGCGAGCAGCGCGGCAATTTCATTCCACGGCAGACGTTGCGGGAAAACCGAGATATGGCCATTGTGGATTTGCGCCAGCCCGTTCGCCTGCGTCCCGATCCAGAGTGCGCCATCCTGAGCCGGCGCCAGCGCGACGATGTCATCACCCGGCAGCCCGTCCCGAGTGGTAAACGTCTGGAAGCGCCCGCGCTCGAACCGCGACAGACCCTTGGCCGTTCCCACCCAGAGCGTCCCGCCCGCGTCCAGCGTCATCGCGCGGATGGCGACGTCGGCCAGGCCGTCGCTGGTTGTCCAGTTTTGCACGTGCCCATTCACGACCCGGTTAAGTCCCAAGCTGGTGCCCACCCACAGACCGCCTTCGCGGTCTTCGCAGAGAGCCACGATGCTGTTGCCGGACAGGCCATCCCTCGTCGTCAGTGTCGTAAATACGCCTTCCGGCCCCCCGGCAGTCGTCGGCTGATAGTGGCTCAGGCCGCTGTCGGTTCCGATCCACAGGCTCCCGTCCCGCCCGGCTGCCAGTGCCTGAATAAAGCTCGACGCCAGACCGCGCGCATTGTGCCGTGTGTAGGTGGTGAAGTGGGCCCCGTCGAAGCGCGTCAGACCTTCCTGCGTTCCGAACCACAAATAACCATCCGCCGTTTGCGCGATGGCCTGGACAGAGTTTTGCGGCAACCCGGATTCGCTGGTCCAGGAAGTTTGCATGTACTGGGTTATCGCCTTGGCTGGATCCAGCGCAAACGCGCTCTGCGTGGCCAGAACCGCCGCCGCGAGGATCGACGCGGCCCACAGAGTCGCGCTCCGTGCGCACCTTTCACGCCGGGTTGGTGGGATCAGGACCATAGCGTTCACGGTCCTACGAAACCGCCTCCACTTCGCGTTCGCGCGTTGTCGCCGCTCCCGCGCCCCACGCCAGTTGCTCCATGGGGTTGGGAGTCGGCCTGCCCAGCAGGTAGCCCTGCGCCTCGTTGGTGCCCAGCGCCTTCATCAGCTCCAGCTGCTCCCGGGTTTCGATGCCCTCCACAATCACCCGCATGTGCAGGTTGTGGGCCATCGACAAAATCGACTGCACGAAGGCCCGCGTCTCCTGGCGCATCGCCAGCTCAGTCACGAACGAGCGATCCAGCTTCAGCGCATCGAGGAACAGCTTCGGCAGGTAGCTCAGGCAGGAATACCCAGTCCCGAAGTCGTCCATGGCTACGCCGATGCCCCGGCCAGTCAGCCGGCGAATCAGATCGGCGGCCCGCTCCACGCCTGTCAGCGTCGCGGACTCAGTCAGCTCGAGCTGCAGCAGCGTAGGCCGTAGCCCGGTGCGATGCAGAACCTCCTCCACGTCTTCCAGAAACGAGTCGCGCGCAAACTGCACGCTGGAAACGTTGACTGCCACCTGGATCGGCCTCCCGGCCTTGCGCTGCCATGTCACTGCGTCCGCGCACGCCCGCTCCATCACATACGCGCCCAGGGGAACGATGAGTCCGCTCTCCTCGGCCACCGGGATAAAGCTCAGAGGAGGAATCGGCCCCAGCGTTGGATGAGCCCAGCGTGCCAGTGCTTCGAAACGCACAATCGTATTCGTGGCCAGGTCGAACTCGGGTTGGTAATGAACCTTGATCTCACCCTCTTCGATGGCCCGCCGCAGATCGCCCTCCAGCATCAGCCGTTCCCGCGCCGCGCTTCCCAGTCCGTCACCGAACGCCACGATGCGATTCTTCCCGTTCCGTTTGGCCGCGACCATTGCGCAGTCGGCCTGGCGCAGCATCTGCCCACCCTCTTTGCCGTGGTCCGGAAAAAGGCTGATCCCGATGCTCGCTGTCATCCGGATTGAGTGGCCCTCAATCTCGAACGGATCCTTCAGGACTTCCAGCGCGCTCTCCGCCGCCCTCTCCGCATCCGCTCTGTTTTGCACATTGTCCAGGATCAGTGTGAACTCGTCGCTGCCGATGCGCGCCAGCGTGTCCGATTGCCGAAACCGCGCCTTCATCCGTTGCGCCACCTGGCCGAGCAACACGTCCCCCACGCTGTGACCCAGGCTGTCATTCACCAGCTTGAATCCATCCAGATCGATATAAAGCAGCGCTACCTTCCGGTTCTCGCGCCGCGCCTTGGCCACGCTGTGCGACAGCCGATCCGTCAGCAGCCGGCGATTCGGCAAACCCGTCAGATCGTCGACCAGCGCCATATGCTGCAGCCTGGCTTCGGCGTCACGCTTCTCCCGGTCCCGCCGCTGCAGCTCCGAGAGCATTGCGTTGAATCCGTCTACCAGCTCGCTGATCTCCTCCGTTCCACGCGTCGGCATCTGCGGGTCGAACGGTCGCTGCGCCGCTACCTGCAGCATGGAGCGGGATAGATCGCTGATGGCCTGGGTCGTTTCCGACGCCTTCCGTAGAGCCTCTGCCTGTTCGCTCAACCGGCGCCGGAGCTTGTTCACACGCGCCAGGATCATCAGGATTGCCACAACTAAAAACGCCAGCACGACCGTCATCACCGCGATTGCCGGCGGGGTCCACGAGGGCGCGCTCCGGACAATCGTCAGATCCGCTGGCGTCCGGCCCTGGTTCCCTGAATTGGCGCCGTCCATCGGAGCGGTCGCAGCGCTTGTCAGGACTTCTTGCGGCGCAAGGATGCTCTTATTTGCCGTTGGATGAATCCGAATCTTCTGCAGCCCGACGCTGCTCGGTCCACCCGAGGCGTCCAGCGTCGTGAACGCCTCGATCGCGACCTCTTCGCCCGCCAAAACTCCTGACGGCATCGGATTCGCCTTGATCGGCATCGCTCCCGTTTCGTCTTTGAGCCAGAACAGCTTCCCTTGCTCATCCACATACGTGATTTCGCCGATAAGATGTACTGCCGAGTTAACCGGCAGACCGCGCAGTTCCTGGATGGTGTTGTGCTTCGATAAGGCGGACGTCTGGCAGAACGCAGGCGCGATCGTTCCCGCGACCAGCGCCGCTCCCAGGAACGCGGCTAACTTGATCCCCGTGAAGCCATTGCGGCTCATTCGAGCATCATCGGTTGCCGACCCGTCCCTCGGCCATACAACTTTGGGTCCCGGGCCCTACCCTAATGGAATTAGAAGACTTACGCAGGGAATCGCCGGCGAAATCCGTCTGCCTCAATTCCGGTGCAAGAATGGCCTGAACCACCACCCTTTCGCGCCGTGCAACAAGCCCTCAACCCGTCCGTTCTGATTTTATTGGGTTTATCGAGGCGCCATTGCCTGCCGTGGCACTTGGCGGAAGTAGAACTCGTGGAGAAGGGACCTCCGCCCTTACGAAACCGCCTCCAGGTTCTCTGTCCCGCGCGCAATATCCGCGCTCCAGCTGAGCTGTTCCAGCGGATTCGGCGACGGCCGGCCCAGCAGGTATCCCTGCGCCTCGTTCGTGCCCAGCGCCTTGATCAGATCCAGCTGTTCCCTGGTCTCGATCCCCTCGACGATTACCTTCATGTGGAGGTTGTGCGCCATCAGCAGGATTGATTGGACGAACGCCCGCGTTTCCGGATGCACCACCAGTTCGTTGACGAAGGAACGATCCAACTTCAGCGCGTCGAAGCAGAGCTTGGGCAGATAACTCAGGCAGGAATATCCCGTCCCGAAGTCGTCCATCGCCACGCTGATGCCCTTGCTCTTCAGACGCCGCATCATTTCGGCGGTGCGCTCGACCCCCGTCAGGGTCGCCGACTCAGTAAGTTCGATTTGCAGCAGGCTGGGTTTTAATCCCGTCCGGCGCAGGATGTCCTCGACTTCCTCAATGAACGAGTCACGCGCAAACTGTACGCTGGATACATTGACCGCTACCTGAATCGGCCGCTTCATTCTGCGCTGCCATATCACCGCGTCCGTGCAGGCCCGCTCCATCACATACGCTCCCAGCGGAACAATCAACCCGGTCTCCTCGGCGATGGGAATGAAAGTGAGAGGTGGAATGCTTCCCAGCTTCGGATGAGACCACCGCGCCAGTGCCTCGAAACGCACGATCGTATTGGTGTCGAGGTCGAACTCCGGCTGGTAGTGCACCGTAATTTCTCCGGTTTCGATCGCGCGCCGCAACTCGCCTTCCAGTGTCAGGCGCTCCCGCGCCGCATTGCCCAGATCGTCGCCAAACAGGATGGCCCGATTTTTCCCCTTCTTCTTGGCTGCGTACATGGCGCAATCGGCCTGCTGCAGAAGCTGTCCGCCCTCGCTGCCGTGATCCGGGAAGACGCTGATGCCGATGCTGGCTGTAATCCGGATGGTGTGGCCTTCGATTTCAAACGGAATCTTCAGCTCGTCCAGAATGCTCTCCGCGGCCTTTTCCGCGTCGGGGCAGGACTGAACATGATCCAGAATCAGCGTGAACTCATCGCTGCCAATACGCGCCAGCGTATCCGATTGCCGGAAACGCGAGATCACCCGCTGCGCCACCTGTCCCAGAAGCACATCTCCGATGCTGTGGCCGAGGCTGTCGTTGACCAGCTTGAACCCGTCGATATCGATGTACAGCAGCGCCACCCTGCGGTTTTCCCGCCGCGCTTTCGCCAGATTCTGCGATAACCGATCCGCCAGCAGCCGGCGGTTCGGCAATCCCGTCAGATCGTCGATCAGCGCCATATGCTGCATCCGCGCTTCGGCCTCCTTCTTCGCCCGGTCCCGCTGCCCCAGCTCCGACAGCATGGTGTTGAATCCCACCACCAGATGCGCAATCTCTTCGCTGCCGCGTACCGAAACCTGCGTATCGAACTGCTGTTGGCTCGACACCTGCTCCATCGCGCTCGATAGATCCGTGATGGCCTGGGCCGTTTCAGAAGCTTTTCTCAGAGCCGCCGTCTGCGAGCGCACCCGCCGCCGCAGGATGCTCACCCAAATAAGGATCCCAAGAATCAGCAGTAACAAAACCGTCAGCAGCACCAGGGTTGCCCGTAGATTCCAGAACGGCGCGGGCCGGATGACGGTCAGATCCCGCGGCGAGCGCAGCAGAATCTGGAAGCTGGCCGGGCTCTCTTCCAGAATCCGATAAAGCTTGCCCGGATCCACCTGCGCCGACGAAACCCCCGTGAGCCGCAGCACGCTCCCTTCTCGCAGCTGCCACGGTGGCGTTCCCAGGTCCGATGTATCCAGTTGTGCCGTAAACGTCCGCACCCCCGATTGCAGGACCAGCCTCTTGCGGGCGGGTTCGTCCAGCGCCGCCAGCAGCTTGCCTTCCACGGTCACCAGCATCGAGTCTTCGTGCCCCTGCAGCAGCGTCTCCGCTGTTACCGCTTTCGGCGTCACCGCTGCGGCGCGATCGGCCTGGCGGAACGTAGCGTCGGTCATCACCGGCGAATATCTGCCGACCAGCGTGGGATAGCCGATAGCATCCACGACCCCGCCCACCTGCAGGGAGCGCGTGTCGCCCCGTACCTCCACGCCGTCCGTCGCGTCCTGCAGGTACAGGTAGTCCGGCTCCACCAGTGTGACCGTGCCTTCCACTTTCACGCGATGGCCGGACCGGGCATTCGGCGAGTAGCGCAGCAGCGAGCCGATCGGCGTCGCTTCCATCGCAAACGGATGCGCAACCGCCGGCTCCAGCACATCGATGTCGGAGCGCCTCTCCACCAGCAGTTGGTAGCCAACCAGTTGTCGGCGCGAATTGAAGACGGTTCCAAATACACCGCGAATGCGCACGGTTGCGTCTTCGAGGCTTCGCGCCTGTTCGGCGTCAGGAAAAAGTGGCGAAGTGTAAACGTGAATCTGTCCCACCGCCGTCAGCAGATCGAAGGTCAGCGAGGTGTGATTGGATTCCTCTCCCACCCTCATCGGGTGAACCACGCCCTCGATGCTCACGTACTGCGAATCCAGCGACCCTGCAGCCGCTCTGCTTTGCGTCACCGGAACAGCGGTCGGCAAAGGGGCCGCGCCGTCAAACTGGAACTTCGGGGCAACAATGACCGGAGCAAAATCCCCCGCACCCGTGATTCCAGTCAGCGTTACACGCCTACCCACGGCCAGTTCCGCATGATCGCCCGAATACTTCACATAAATGCCGCCGGTCCTGTCCTGAAAGAAAATCTGGCGCCATTGGGAGTCGACATAGGTGACGACTCCGGTGATATCGACAGGCAGAGCCTCCCCTGCTCGCGAGGCGGTCAGATCGCGCACCGCGCTCACCCTGGTCATAGGCTGCGGAATCAGGCTCGATTCGTTACTGTCGGCGATCTCTCCGGGCGAAAGCATCGTCACCTGGGTATGAAACAAGTCGATGCGCAGGCCGGCGCGGCTCGGGAAACCTTCCACCTCAACCGGCGATCCGGTCTTCAACAGCTGCGACACAGCAAGGTGACACTCCGTCGCGCCCCAGCGATCCTCCAGCAGGATCGAATCGGCCGTCACCGCCCCGATCCGGCCGCGAATCCGGATGCGATGGCCGTGCCCCGCATGGCTTTCGCTGTAAAGGGTCCGAATCGAATACAGAGGTGCTTGCTCCCCAGCGGCTTCCTCGACCTGCAGATCCTGCCCCGACGGCGCCCACAGCCGGTTGCGAACCAGCGCGCCCTGCGGCGTGCGTTCCTGCTCCGGCAACGCCACGATGCGGATTCTGCTGTTGATCCAACTCGCATAGTCGCTGCCGGGCCTTGCCACGATCAATTCGATTTCGGGTCCGCCTTCCGCCACCGCGAGATGTGCGCGTCCCTTCCCATCCAGCGATGCGTCCTCCACCACCGCCGTCATCTGCACTCGAATGCCATTCTTCTCCGGGGTAGGGAAATTCGCCAGAGTCACCGGATACGGCTGCGGCAACCGCACATGCGCCGCGGTGGGATGAATGCTGATCCCCTGCAATCCCACGCTGATCGGACCCCTGCGGCGATCATAAGAACTCGTCTTCGTCGCGTCGATCGAGATCGTCTGCCCAACGTGCAGGCCCGCCTGCGCCGGGCTCGCCGCGATCGGTATCGCCCCGGTTTCATCCTGGATCCAGAAGCGTCCTCCCGGCTCATCGACGTAGGTAACTACACCGATAAGGTGGACCGCCGACTGAACCGGTAAGTCCTGCAGCTCCTGGATCGTATTGTGATGGGATAAAACAGACCACTGCCAGAGTGCGATGCAGATGATTCCTGCGCCCAGCACTGGTGCCAGGATCGCGGCGATCCTGGTTCCGGCGACGCCGCTGCGGGCCATTCGTGAATCATGGTTCGGTAGCGAACACTTCGGCCATACAACTTTGGCTTCGAGTAGTACCCTAATGGAATTAGCTGCTTACGAAGGTATCCCGCGACGGAAAGCCGCCTCTCAGAACTTCCTCCCGGCTCACAAGCGCCGCCATGGCCAGTGCCGCTCAGGGGTATCGACAAAGCCAGCCTTATCACGGATTTAGTTAGATCGATGACGCTGTTGACGGCTCGATTATGGAGCCCCGTAACGAGAATCCAAATCGTCAGGACCCGAACTAAACCATAACGGTATTAGTAAAGTAATTAACTTAGGATGGTCTCTGCAGTATTCAATCCACCCTACGACAGGGACCTTCCGCCGCCGCGTCGAATGCACCCGACGCGGCTCGCATGGTGAGGTTGGTCCACATTTTTTGGAGCACCGGGCCGGAATTGAACCGGCGAATACTGGTTTTGCAGACCAGCGCGTTAGCCCCTTCGCCACCGGTGCCCGTCTTACGTCGTCGCTCCACCGCGCCCCTGGGGCACGGCGGAGGTTTCTCTCTTGCTGTCAGCACGCGAAGCGCCCAACTTACTGCGGCTGCGCGGTCGTGCGGAGGTAAGGCTTCACCGTCTTGTAGCCCGGGAAAATCTTGTCCGCTTCCTCGTTGGATACCGCCCCGCTGATAATCACGTCGTCCCCCTGTTTCCAGTTCGCCGGCGTCGATACCTTGTGCTTCGTCGTCAGCTGGATCGAGTCGAGCACGCGCAGAATCTCATCAAAATTCCGGCCCGTCGACATGGGATACGACAGCGTCAGCTTGATCCGCTTATCCGGTCCGATCACGAATACCGTCCGCACCGGTGCATTCTGTGCCGGCGTCCGCCCGTCCGACGTCTCCCCCGCATCCCCCGGCAGCATGTCGTACAGCTTCGCGATCTTCAGCTCCGGATCCCCGATCAGCGGATAGTTCACCGCATGCCCGCCCACGTCCTTAATGTCCGTAGCCCATTTGCCGTGGCTCGAAACTGGATCGACGCTCAGCCCGATCACTTTCGCGCCGCGCTGCGCAAACTGGCTCTCCAGCCCGGCAACCGCGCCCAGCTCCGTGGTGCAGACCGGCGTGAAGTCCTTGGGGTGCGAGAAGAACACTGCCCAGTTGTCGCCGATCCATTCGTGGAAGCGGATCACTCCCTGTGTACTATCCGCCGTAAAGTCAGGGGCAACATCGTTGATGCGTAACGTCATGAAATCTTCCTCCTGGGGGTCTCCCGTTTTCCTGTGAAGTGCGGCGCAAATCAAAACCCACCCGGCCAGTTGGCGGCGGGTGGGTTCTGAGCGACTCCGAAACTTATTATGCTTCTCTCAGACACACACCCGGCGGGCGCAGCAGCAACAGCAGCAGCACATGCACACGCAGAGGATAGAGAGAAGAACCATGTTAACTACAGCCTAGGGCCAGGCGCGGGCGGCTGTCAACCGCGGGTCCGCGCCGCCCGTGCAGCAGGATCGCCGCAACCTCAGTTGGCCGGGGCGTTCCCCAGCAGCTGATAGTTGTGCGATACCTGGAACGTCATGACGCCCACATACAGATATTGCGACGCTCGCGCCAGCGAGCGCTTGTCATGGCGCACCAGGAATCGATACGCCATATAATTCAATCCAACCGTGCCCGCCTGGAACGCCGCAAACGCCGGCTTATTCTTCACCAGAGCATCGGGCAGCATCGCCTCATGAAAGTTCTGCGGCTCGCTCAGTGCCTTTTCGGTTGAAGTGTAATCGAGCACCCGCAGCGTAGCCGCCGCGCCCAGCATGCTCCAGTCCAGAAAGCCCATCCCCGGCCGCGGCTCCTTGTATCCTGGACTCTGCACCGGGAACACACCCAGTGCGGAGCTGCTGCCGGGGTCCGCTGGTGCCGCCGGCGTCACCGTCACTGACGGCGTCGGGGCGTTCACCAGCATGGCGGTTTGGGCGTCTTGCGCCGGGCATGGTGCGGCGCAAGTGAAAGCGAGAACCGGCAGAAACAGTGCAGCCAAAGAAGGGATCTTCATTTTTATCCCTAATCGACTGAACGGCAGCAGCGTTCAAAAATTCAAAGTTGTGATCGAGAGAGAAGCAGAAAACGCAGCAAGCCGTGCAATCGGAGTAAAGGCTCGTGTGTGCGGTGTACTCCGTGACGCCGAGCGTTTTTACGCCACACCCGCAATTCATAAGATGGTGTAGTGTGGCACGGAATCGCTTCAGCCGTGTACTTATCTTGCGTACCTACAATAAGTTACGGGAGGGGGAGGGAATTCATGGCTCTTCAGTCAGGGCACTCGGTGACTGCGCAGCGCAAATAGAATTACCGATGCGCGTGGCCCACGACACGCCTTGGTTACCGACGCGTGTGACCATCGAGCCGATGTGGTTCGGATTGAAAGGTTTACCGATTCGTCACTAGGCAGTCGCCACTCTGCTGGCTCACCCGATCCGTTGCCCGCGTCCGAACTCGCTGCGGTGCCGGCTGTACGTGAAGTAGATTACCAGGCCGATCGCCAGCCACACGAAAAACCGGATCCACGTCATCACTTCCAGCCCCATCATCAGCACCACGCAAAAAATAATGCTCAGCACCGGGAACACCGGGCCCAGCGGAGCGCGGAATCCCCGCCGCCGATTCGGCTCGCGATAGCGCAGGATCAGCACCCCCGCCGACACCAGCACAAACGCAAACAGCGTTCCGATATTCGACAAATTCGAAACCGTCCCAATATCCAGCAGCCCCGACGGAATCCCCACCACCAATCCCGCCACCCACGTTGCCACCGCCGGTGTCCGGTATTTCGGGTGCACATGGGAGAACACCGCCGGCAGCAGCCGATCGCGCGACATCGAAAACCACACCCGCGCCTGTCCCAACTGGAAAACCAGGATCGACGAGGTCATTCCCGTCAGCGCGCCCAGCACCACAAACAGCCGGACCCAGTGCAGTCGATGCCCACCCGGCAGCACCGACAGCCTTTTGAGCGCATTCACCACCGGCGCCGCGTCCCCCATCATCGACTTCCACGGCACTATCCCGGTCAGCACCACCGCCACGCCGATGTACAGCACGGTGCAGATCGCCAGCGTCGCCAGAATCCCAATCGGCACCGTCCGCTGCGCATCCTTGCACTCCTCGGCTGCCGTCGAGACCGAATCGAATCCGATATACGTGAAGAAAATGATCGACCCGCCCGTCAGCACCCCCGACCATCCGTTCGGCGAAAACGGGTGATAGTACCTCGGCTGAATGAAGCTGGCGCCGAACGACACAAAAATCAGGATCGCCGCAATCTTCACCACCACCATGATGTTGTTCGTCTCCACCGATTCGCGAATCCCGCGCACCAGCACCACCGTCAGCAGCATCACGATCAGAAACGCCGGTATGTTGAACCCGAAATGCCACCCCGGCGGATATAAATCATGCCCCGCCAGGTCCTGCAAACCCTCCGGCAGATACGCCGGGGAAATCCATTTCAGCCCCGGATGAATCCCGAACCAGTCCAGCAAATCCACCACGTGCGCCGCGAACCCCACACTCACCGACATATTGGAGAATGCGTACTCGAGGATCAGGTCCCACCCGATGATCCACGCGATCAGCTCGCCCATCGTCGCGTAGGTGTAGGTGTACGCCGACCCCGCAATCGGAATCATCGACGCCAGCTCCGCATAGCAGAGCCCCGTAAACGCGCACACAATCGCCACCAGCACCAGCGATAAAGCCAGCGCCGGCCCTGAGCCCGGCCGCCCGACCATCGCTGTGTGGCGGATGAAATAGTCGATGAGCGGCGTGTTCTCGATCGAAGCGGTAGGGAACTGCTGCCCCGCGATCGCCGTGCCAATGACCGTGAAGATCCCCGACCCGATCACCGCGCCGATGCCCAGCGCCGTTAGTGAAACCGGCCCCAGCGTCTTCTTTAGCGCATGTTCCGGCCGCTCCGAATCGCTGATCAGCTTGTCGATCGACTTGCGTGCGAAAATCTGGGACTTGGGTGTCCCTTCGGGCCGAGATGGGTGCGCGGGCTGATCCGCCAACGACAGCTCCTGCGGGGAGGATGGAATTCGAAAAGTGTAGCGGTTTCCCAGGGCCGGCGAAAGGGAATTCGCCAGCCCCGAGCGTTCTTTGCCTGTTGCTTCGCGGCCTCTAGCGCTTGCTCTGGCCGCGCGCCAGCTTCCTGACCTTCTTCTTCTGCGACCCGCGCGGTACTGTGCGCTTTGCTTTGGGGGCGGCCTTCTTCCGGGCCGCGCGTTTCAGCTTCTTCCGTTCCTGCGTGTCTTCCATCGCTTTTGTATTTGCCATGAGAATCCTTTTCCGAGTGCGAACAACGGCCTTCACAGCCGCTCCAGCTGCGCGAATTTCTCCACCAGCTTTTTCACTCCGAATCCTGAAAATTGTACAGTAATCTTCGCGTCTTCCCCGTCCCCCTCGCGCCGAAACACAACTCCCTCGCCGTATTTCGGATGCCGCACCCGCTGCCCGCTCCTGAATCCCTTCGCTCCCGTCGGCTCCGGAACATTCAGCTTCGGCCGAGCCGCCTTCCCCGGCGCGCCCCCGCGTCCTGAGAAAAATCGCGCAATGTTGTCCGCCGCGCCCGCCGGCGGATTCACCACCCGCCGTCCCGTGCCTCGGCTGCCCCGTCCGATGTCGACGCGCTCTGGTCCTCGTCCTCATAGCTGTAGTGCCGCCCGCCAAAATCCTCACCACCGCTGCGGCCAAAACGCGACGGCTGCTCCGCATAGCTCGCTGCGTACCCGCCCCAGCTCGTCGCCCGCGTCCGCCCGCCGCTCAGGTCCTCGATCAGATGCTGCGGAATCTCCTCGAGAAACCGCGACGCAATCGACGCCTCCGGCATGTCATTGCCGTAACGCCGCCGATACCGCGCCCGCGTCAGCACCAGCGAATCCATCGCCCGCGTCAGCCCCACATAGCAAAGCCGCCGCTCCTCCTCCATCTGTGGCGGATCGTTCAGCGTTCGCGAGTGCGGGAACAATCCCTCCTCCAGCCCCGCCAACACCACCAGCGGAAACTCCAGCCCCTTCGCCGAATGCAGCGTCATCAGCGTCACCCGCGCCTCTGGATCGAACTGGTCGGCATCGCTCACCAGCGCCGCGTGATCCAGAAACTCCGCCAGCGTCTCCCCGCGCTCCTGCGCATCCTGCGCTGCATTCGCCAGCTCCTTCAGGTTCTCAATCCGCGAAAACGCCTCCGGCGTCCCTTCCTCTTCAAGCGACCGAATGTATCCCGTCCGATCGATGATGAACTTGATCAGCTCCGGCAGCGTCGCTGCGCCCCCCGGCTTGCGGAAACCCGGAACCGCCTCCTGATCTGTTCCCGCTGCCCCGTCGCCTGTGTCCTGAGCCTGTCCTGAGCCCTGAGCTCTGAGCTCTGAGCCCTGTCCCTGTTCTGTACCCTGTACCCTGTACCCTGCACCCTGATCTGTGCCCTGCTTTGGCGCCGCAGCATGCGCCACTGCTGCCTCTTCATCAGAAGGCGCAAAGCGCGCAGGATCGAAATCCCCGCCCTCGCTCACAAAATCGTCGCCGCTATCATCATGCGTCAGCGCCAGCCGTCCCTGTGCCGCACCAAAATCAAAGCTCGTATCCGCATCGGCAGCCGCTGAATCCACCCCCGGAGCAACATCCGCCGCCAGCTTCTCCACAAATCCCGCCAACATCATCGCCCGCGCGTCCATAATGATCCGCTGAAACCCATCCAGCGCCACCAGAGACCGCGATGTCAGCAGCTTCTGATCGAGCGCGCGATCGATCGCCGTCCACACGCTCAACCCCGTCTCCAGCGCAATCCGCTCCAGCGTCTCCATCGTCGTCTTGCCAACGCCTCGCGCCGGCACGTTCACCACCCGCTGCAGTGCAATCGAGTCGTGCGGATTCTGCACCAGCTTGAGATAACTCAGCAGGTCCTTAATCTCCGCCCTCTCGTAGAACGAAAACCCGCCCACCATCGTGTACGCGATCCCATACCGCCGCATCGCCTCTTCCACCAGCCGCGATTGCGAATTGGTCCGGTACAGTACCGCGCACTTCGCCGCGTCCGGCTCCTCGCCCGCCTTCCGCAAATATTTCTGGATCGAGTCCGCGATGAACAGCGCCTCGTTTTCCCCATCCGGCGCCTCGTAGTATCCAATCAGCGCCCCGCCCTCGCGCGACGTCCACAGCCGCTTGCCCTTGCGCATCGCGTTGCGCGCCACCACCGCCGACGCCGCCTCCAGAATGATCTGCGTCGACCGGTAATTCTGCTCCAGCCGCACCGTCTTCGCTCCCGGAAAATCCTTCTCGAACTCCAGAATGTTGCGAATGTCCGCGCCCGCGCCACGAGTAAATACTCTGATCCTCGTCGCCCACCACGCAGACGTTCTTGTCCTCGCCCGCCATCAGCTTCATCAGCTCGTACTGCGGCCGATTCGTATCCTGATACTCGTCGATCAGCACCCATCGGTACCGCCGGTTGTACCGTTCCCGCACTTCTGACGACACCTTCAGCACCCGCACCGCCTCCAGCAGCAAATCGTCGAAGTCCAGCGCGTTCGCCTTGCGCAGCTCCTTGCGATACCCCTCGAAAATGTGCGCCACCCGCTCGCTCATCGGGTCCGCCGACTGCAGGAAATACTCCTGCGGATCGATCATGTGGTTCTTTGCCCACGAAATCTTCGCCGAGCACCACCCGCGGCGTCAGCTGCTTATCGTCCAGCCCCATCCGCCGCATCACCGTCTTCACCACCGCCTGCTGATCCGCCTCGTCGTAAATCGCAAAGGATTTGGTCAGCCCTTCGTTGTTGATCCGCAGCGCTTCGATATCCCGCCGCAGCAGCCGCACGCAGAAGGAGTGAAATGTCGAAATCAGCGGCTTGGCCAGCGACGCGTGCCCCATCAGCCGCTCCACCCGCTCCGCCATCTCGCCCGCTGCCTTGTTCGTGAACGTCACCGCCAGAATTGAATCCGGCGCAACCCCCCGCTGCTCGATCAGGTACGCGATCCGATGCGTGATCACCCGCGTCTTCCCCGACCCCGCGCCCGCCAGAATAAGCACCGGTCCATCGAGGACCTCGACGGCTTCGCGCTGCTGCGGATTGAGTTTCTGGAGGAGTTGCTGCAAGGGATTGGCTCTCCTCTATTTTAATCGCTCAGCCAGCCTGTTAATTTTGCTGATGTGCCTCTTCTCGCCGCCCGCGACCTCACCAAAATCTATGGCGGGAAAAATGCCGCTCCCGTCGTCGACCGCGTCTCCTTCTCCATCGAGCGCGGCCAGACCCTCGGCCTCGTCGGCGAATCCGGCTCCGGCAAGAGCACCATCGCCCGCATCGTCCTCGGCCTCGTCGAACCCACCTCCGGCTCCGTCTCCTTCGACGGCCACCCCGTCACCGGCGTTCCCCAATCCCAGCTCCGTCCCCTCCGCCGCCGCATGCAGCCCGTCTTTCAGGATCCCTACGCCGCCCTCAATCCCCGCATGCGCGTCGAGCAAATCGTCACCGAGCCGCTCGTCATCCACGAAAAGCATTCCCGCGCCGAACGCCGCCGCCGTTGTCAGGAACTCCTCCGCCAGGTTGGCCTCGATGACTCCGCCATGCCCCGCTATCCCCACGAATTCTCCGGCGGCCAGCGCCAGCGCATCAACATTGCCCGCGCCCTCGCCCTGCGCCCCGAACTGCTCATCCTCGACGAACCCGTCTCCGCCCTCGACGTCAGCGTCGGCGCGCAGATCGTCAACCTCCTCCGCGACCTCCAGCGCGACTTCTCCCTCACCTACCTCTTCATCTCGCATTCCATGCCGCTCGTCCGCTATCTCTCCACCAACATCGCCGTCCTCCGCGGCGGCAGGTTGGTCGAACTCGGCACCCGCGACCAGGTCTGCGCATCCCCGCACAACGACTACACCCGCCAGCTCGTCGCCACCACCCCCGAGTTGTCCCCCTGAGCGAAGTCGGGCTCGCATGGCGAGCCGTGCCCGGATCCCGGTGCCCGGTGCTCGTGCTCTGCACCGCACCCTGCACCCTGTACCCTGTAAACAGTGCTCGCCACGCCCCTCCACTACATCTTCTTAGCGGGAGCCGCCGGACTCGGCGGCCTCATCAACGCCGTCGCGGGCGGCGGCGGATTCCTCGTCTTCCCCTCGCTCCTCAAAGCCGGCCTGCTTCCCATCCAGGCCAACGCCACCGGCACCGTCTCCCTCTGGCCCGGCCAGTTCACCTCCATCGCCGGCTACCGCGAAGACCTCCGCAAAAATCATCGCCTCGTCATTCCTGTCGGCATCGTCGCCCTCGTCGGCGGCCTCACCGGCGCGCTTACACTCCTGCGCGGCAGCCAAAATTCCTTCCTGCGCCTCGTCCCGTTTCTCTTCCTCCTGGGTTCAATCACTTTTGCTTTCAGCGGTCCCGTTTCCCGCATGGTCCGCCGCCGCATGGAGGATCACGAGATTCACCCCGAGCATCGCCATCCCGTGGCCATGGTGCCGCTGCTCGCTGCCCTGCTCGCCATCACCTACTACATCGGCTATTTCGGAGCCGGCGCCGGCCTGCTCACCATGACCGCCCTCGCCCTCTGTGGCGTCGAACGCATCGCGGAAATCAACGCCCTCAAAGTTGTCATCACCACCGTGGCCAACGGCGTCGCGGTCATCACCTTCATCATCGGAGGAGCCGTCGAGTGGCGTTTCTGCTGGCTCATGATGATCGCCTGCGCCGCCGGCGGCTATACCGGCGCGCGCAATTCCCGCCGCATCAGCGATCGCATCCTGCGGCCCATTATCATCGTCCTCGGCTTCTCCATCGCCATCTACTTTTTCCTCCACAGGAAGGCCATGTGACCACCGCATCTGCCGTCTCGCCCGCCGTCAACGCCATCGGACTCATCGCTGCCGTCTGCACCACCATCTCCTTCGTCCCACAGCTCATCCGTATCTGGCGCCTGCGCAGCGCCCGCGAAATTTCGCTCACCATGTTCCTCGTCTATTCCCTCGGTGTGTTCCTCTGGCTGTTCTACGGAATCCTCATCCACTCCGTCCCCGTCATCCTGGCCAACGCCGTCAGCCTGGTTCTCTCCCTGGCCATGCTCGCGCTCAAGTTCCGCTTCGACCGCAAATAAAAAGGGGCACCCCGCGCCCCGATAAAACATGGAGACGCGAAGTGCCCCGCAAGTGGGTATTCCTGGCTGAAGCCCGCTTCCGTGTGCCCTGGCTACGGGCTACCGGCTACAGGCTGTTACTTGCAGCAGTCGCCGCCGGGGCAGCTTCCGCCACAGCATGTGCCTGGGCAGCTCGTGCTGCTTTTCGCAATCGAGGCGCCCGTCAGGGCCAGTGCGGACAGCGAAAACAACGACGTTGCGATCAGAACAATCAGTTTCGTTTTCATGGAAATTTCCTTTCAGTGTGAAAAGGGACGGTTGCGCGCAAGTTCACAAAAACGCACGCGAAGACACACGTCACACACTGAAAGATTTAGATCCGCAAATCGTCTTTGAGACGGAAAACTGCCGCGCTGAATCGCAGCCCCGACGTCAGCTCGCGCATCGGCTCCGCGGCTGGACGCCCCATCCCGTCGGTCCGGACCGGCGGCAGAGCAACTGCCTCGCCCTCTTTCGCCTTGACGACCTGAGTCTCGGCTTTCTCCGGGACCTGCTCCGTGCACCTCGCCGAAGAGCAGCTTTCGCCGTTGCCCGACCGCGGGCAGCACGGCATGTGGCCCCGCTGGCAATGCATCGCCGGCGTTACCGCGGTATCCGCCTGGGCCAGCGTCGCAATCCAAACCGCCGACAATGCCAGCGCCAGCACTCTGCTTGTCCGACGATGGAAGAACCCGATCACAGGCCTTAGTCTACCTTCGATCCCACAAGCCAAAAAGTGACCCCCGTCACGGCCCCTTGGGCAGCATGATCATCTTTTCCTGCGCCCCCTGGTGCACCGCCCGCACGATATGCGGCGTGATCACGATCGCCAGTTCGGCTACGTTCAGGTTGCTGTTGTTGTTGGTCGTGCTCTGGAACCCCGGCAACTCGCTCAGCCCTGGAATCCCCGTAACCGCATTCGATTCCTGCCGCGACAGCGAGCTCACCAGCAGCGCGCTCTCCCCCACGCGCACCGACGTAATCGCGTTGTACTCGCGGTTATTCAGCAGCGGCAGGTCGTTCAGCGATGCCCCCGCCAGCGACGAAAGCGTCAGGTCGAACTTCAGCGAGACTCGGTTCGTCCCCTCGATACTCGGCGTTACTTTGAGCGTCAGTCCGATGTCCTGATACTGCACCTGGGGAATCGTCGCCGTCGCCGCCGCCTGCAGCTGTGCCGGTGTTATTCCCAGGCCCTGCAGTGTGCTCGATAGCCCCGCAGTCGACAATCCAGGAATGTTCAGCGGCGCCGATCCGAGGCTGGAAAAACTGGAGGTCTCGATCGGATAACGCTCTCCGGTCTTGAGCGTCGACTCTTCCCGGTCCAGCACTCGCAGCTGCATCTGGTCGATCGCCCGCACGTCCGACGAGTTGAGCTGCATGTTCACCGATCCGCCCTGGTAAGCGATGCCGGTCAGCGACAGTCCGCCTCCAAAAACCCCGAACGGCTGCGTCAGAATGCTGTTGCTGATCTGCCCCGACGCAATCAGAATGGCCAGAATCGCTTCCCAGTCCCCCGGCGCGGCCAGCCCGCTGGAAATGATCTCCTGCACCAGGCTCGCGTTGCTGTTCAGAATGTTCCGCGCCTCCGAATACACATTGAAAACGCTCGTCTGGTTGGGCAGGATTGCCCCCAGATCGACCGCCTTCGTCCGGTCGATCTCGTACATGCGCACGTCGAGCTGCAGTTCGCTCCGGCCTTCCAGCAGAGTCGTCAGCGTTTTATTCAAAGCATTCAGATCGGCCGTCGGTCCGCGCACCGTCAGTGCACTCTGGCCGACGTCCGCGCTCGCCGTGCGCAGCGTGAACACATTCTTCGCGATGTTCGTGATCTCCGTGATCTGGTCCGCCGCCATCCCCGGCAGATACACCGTCTCGGCTGCCTGGCGCTCGTATTTTTCGTGGTTGGCTCGCGTGTCTTTGGCCACCAGCGCCCGCGCTGGATCGAGCGGAACGAAAAATGTTCCCGTCGCCAGCTGCAACGTCCGCTCCGCCGTCACGAAATCCGCGTCGTCCACGTCGTAGCGGATCGTCTCCGAGCCCACGGAGTCGTCCATCGTTGGTTGAATCCCGTACGCCGGCAGCACCTGCGAGAGCACATTGCGCATGCTCGCGCGAATATGAAAGCTGTGCACCCCGGCCTTCGGCTCGAACTCAATCGGCGGAGCCCCCGCGATCGCCTCCGAACGCGCCGCCGGCTCACCCGCCACCGTGTCCGACGCCAGCTCGTCCATATGCTGCGCTACCACCGGGCTGCCTGGATCCACGCTGTACGCCTCGGCAACCTTCGCCCGCGCGTCCGCAAAATGACCCAGGATTTTGTCCTTGTCCGACCCCTGGATCAGATCCGTCACCAGATGCTCCCGCGCAATCTGGTCCGCCATTTCATATTTCTTCTCTTCCGGATTCAGCTCCGCCGCTCGCACAAAATAATCCATCGCCGCCCGAACATTGTTGTGGTCGATGTCTTTCGCGCCCTCAACGAAGAGCTTTTGCGCCTCGTCTCGTTCCTTCTTCGTCGGACGATGTCCCGCGGCAACCTGCGGAGTCGCCGCGCCCGTCGCCTGTGCGCCGGCTGGCGCGGACGGCGCCTGTGCCACCCCAGCCGGAGCCGCCCCCTCCTGCGCCTGCACAGTACCCAGCGCTAGCCCCAGCGCCGGCAATCAAAACTCCGCTACGTAGCATGTTCCGCCGCCTTCGTGGGGATGTCCGACGCCAGCAGCAGCGCTTCCAGCGTCGACGCGCAAGCCGCCGGCTCATGTTCCATCAGCTCCTCAAAGTTGTACCGCCCCGTTGCCACAGCGATCGTCGGCAGTCCGTTCACCCGCGCCGCTTCCACGTCGAAAGGCGTATCGCCCACCACGCACACCGTCCCCGCCAGGCGAGACATTCCTGGTTCTGTAGAGGAGAGAATCGCCCGCGCCTGCTCCGCCGCATGCGCGATCATCTCCGCCCGCGCTTCAAAGCGGTCGCAGAACCCGCCAAAGCGGAACCACGGCCGCAAACCCGCATTCTCAATCTTGAGCCAGCCAATCTGCTCCAGGTTGCCCGTCGCCACGCCCAGCAGCGCTCCTTTGCCTTCGAGATGCGCGAGCACGGTCTCCACTCCCGGCATGATCGTCGGCAGCAGCTCCGCGCGCCGCGCCGCAACACGAGCGCACATGGCTTGCAGAACATCCTCGCGATGCGGCCGCCACACGCTGTCCTCGATGCTCGCCCGCGCGAAAGCATCCCGCAGAATCCCCGGGTCGGTATTGCCCGCCAGCGTGACCCCGTCCAGCAGCAGCTCCCGCCCCATCACCTCGCGCACGCTCTCGTGGAACGCGTCGACGTGAACCCGGTCGCGGTGCCGCAGCAGCGTTCCATCGATATCGAAGAGATAAGCTCGCTGCTCGTCCCAGCGAAACCCCTCGGAGAGGTAGACGCGCGCCTCCGGCGAAGTGCTCATAGTTACAGGTTATAGGGTGGGCAGGGTGCGGCGCATGGGCCGCACACCAAAATCCGCATCTCGAATCATAAATTCCCGATCCCGGATTGGGATCAGGCGCGTTCGCCGCGCTGCCGGTTCGCGTCCAGGGTCCCCCGCTCGCTGCGCGGTGGGCGCCGCAGCCCGGTGCGGACCAGCGCAGGATCGATGTTCAACTCGGCCAGAATACGGCTCAGCGTGTTGCGATGCACGCCCAGCTCCTTGGCCGCCTTGCACTGGTTGCCCCTGTGACCCGACAGGACCTCGAGGATAAATCGCTTCTTGAATTCCCGCACCGCTTCGTCGTAGGTGATGCCGCCTGCATGCATCTGGGTGACAAGGTTGTCCAGCTCGCGTTTCACAGGAACCTCTTTCCCGATCCCGGTCTCGCCGGGGCAATATTCCAATGTTTCACAGCAATCCGTTTCATGCAGCCGGCCTCAGCCACTCGGGTTGCGCCTTTCGCAGGACGATCACACCGCTCCTGATCCGATCTCCCAGTTCGGCAGGAGCCACATCCGCGGCTCGCCGCGCCATCGCCAGGAACCCCGGAGCGAAGCGCGACTGCCGGAACCACGTGGCGCTCGGCCAGAACGCGGCAATCACCATCACCGCGATCGTCACCAGCGCACACCCTTTCAAAAGACCGAATGCCGCACCCGCCATCCGATCCGCCCAACCCAGCCCCACCGACTTCACCGACCAGCGCACGATCCTTCCCGCGATGCCGGCCGCAATCATCACCCCTAGTGCCATCACGATAAACGACAGTGCCTGGTTCCACGACGGCGAATGAATCCACTGTCCCATCCATGGCGTCAGCTTCTGATAATCCCAACTCGCCACCAGCAATCCCAGCACCAGCCCCGCCAGTGAGAAAACTTCCAGAATCAAACCCGCCTTCGCCGCCGACACCACAGAAAGAATCAAGACTATCAGGATTACCCAATCGACGATGGCCATTCCAATCTCCACCTACACCGCCAGCGGTCTGCCCGAAAGCAGACGGTACGCATCCAGATATTTCTGCTGCGTGCGGTTCACCACATTTTCGGGGAGGGCTGGTGCAGGTGCCAGTTTATTCCAGTGAATGCTCTCCAGATAGTCCCGAACGTACTGTTTGTCGAAAGATTGCTGTGATCGGCCCGGTGAATACAAATCCCGTACCCAGAAGCGCGACGAATCCGGCGTCAGCACTTCGTCGGCCAGCACCACTCCGATCGGCGTGGACCCAAATTCGAATTTTGTGTCTGCCAGCAGAATGCCGCGGCTTTCCGCGTGCTCCGCCGCCCGATTGTAAAGGCTCAGGCTGATGTCGCGCAGCTTTTCCGCTGCCTCACCCCCTACTAAAGTCACCATCTGGTCGAACGTGATGTTCTCGTCGTGCGTCCCGCGAAAGCTTTTCGTCGCCGGCGTGAAAATCGGTCGGCTCAGCCGGTCCCCCTCCCGCAATCCCGGCTCGATTTTTACTCCGCACACCATCCCCGTCGCCACATAATCCTTCCAGCCCGACCCCGCCAGGTAGCCCCGCACCACGCATTCGATCGGATACATCTGCGCCCGCGTCACCAGCATCGACCGGTCCTTCAGATCCTTCCGGTACTTCCACACTTCCTCTGGATATTCCTTTACGTTCGACGCCACCACGTGGTTCGGCACAATCTCCCGCAGCAGGTCGAACCAGAACAGCGAAAGCTGCGTCAGAATCATCCCCTTCCCAGGGATTCCCGTCGCCAGAACGTGATCGAAAGCTGAAATCCGGTCCGTCGCCACCATCAGCAGATACTCACCCAGCGAGTAAATGTCGCGGACCTTGCCGCGAGCCACCAGAGTGAGATTGCGGAAGTCAGTTTCGAGCAGCGCTTTCAATGCGACAAACCTTTCCCGCGGCTTCTGAACGTATCGTGAGCCGTTGTTGTTTCGCAGGACGCCAATCGTCGAGGCTGTTGCCGAACGGTGCGTGTGGGTCCCAGCGGCGAGTCTCGGAGGAGACGACGGAATCAAGCTGAAATCCGATTGTGCGATTCACGATGCTCTTTGTCAACGCTTCGTGAAAAGCCCATTTCACGCTGCTTGCGCGCGGATTAACTCCGCGCCTCTCACCTGTCAAGAGAAAAAAGTTTTTCATCGGCGGCAGTCCTGGCACTGTGCAGTGCCAGTACTCCTCGAAGCGTCACGCAGCGCAAAAAATCCCGCGCAACTCGCTTCCGACGTTCAGTCCGGTGCGCCGCTCATTCGTGGTACGCCGTCGGCTTCGATGCCGTCGGACGAATGCCCATCCCGTTCAGCCGGCTCCGCGCCTGCGAGGCTTCCGGCGTCTGCGGATACCGCGCGATCAGCTCCCGCAGATCGCGAATGCCGTTGTCCCGCTGGTCCAGCGAAAGCTCCGCCTCGCCCTTGCGCAGTTGCGCGGCGGGCGCTTTCGAGTTCCCCGCGAACTGCTGCAGCACCACCCCGTACGCCTTGATCGCGTCCGCGTACTTGCCCTGCCGATACGCAATCTCGCCCAGATAGAACTGCGCATTGCCCGCCAGATCGTCCTGCGGATAATACTTCAGCACGTCGCCGAATTCCCCCGCTGCCAGATCGTACCGCGCCGAGTTGTAGTCCCGCAGCGCGCCCTGGTACAAATCGTTCACCGGCGGCGCCTGCGGCTGCTGTTGTTGCTGCTGCGGAGCCTGGTTAGGATCTGTGCCCGGCTGTCCCGGCTGCCCTCCCTGCTGTTGCACCGCGGCCTGCGTCGCAATGTTCTGCAGCTGTGACTGGATCGCCGTCACCTGCGCGCTTAGCTTGTCGATCCGCGTCCGCAGCGCGTCCACCGAATCGTTGATCCCCTGCATCTGTCCGGAGACCTGATCGATCTTCCCGCCCCCTGACTCGTTCTGCGCCTGCACCTGCTGCTGCAGCGTCGTCATCGTCGAGCTGATGTGCCCGACGCTGTCCGCAATCTGCTGCACCACGTGCTGCATCACGCTCATCTGCTGGTCCTGCGTCTCCTGCAGATGCTGCAGCGCATCCTGCAGCTGTTGCACCTGCGTCTGCAGCTGCACCATTTCTTTGCTGACCGCATGTGCCGGAGGAGCCGAGCAGAGAAGGACGAATAGGAAAAGAGTCGAGAGCGAAGCCACTATCTTTCGCATAAAAACCATCCCGCTGTAGCGCTGGAAGCGCTCCTTTCATTATGACAGGACGCGCGCCATGACAGGACCTGCGCCGCGAACCCGTATCCCCAGCCAGACTCGGCAGAAGGCGGGCGACAGGCGACAACCTGTCTTCTATTCCCTATTCCCTACTCCCTGTACTTCAGGTCCCAGACCGCGGCCAATAGGACCGCGATCTGCACTGCAACCTGTAACCTGTACCCTGCAACCTGTACCCTGGCCTCACTGGTCCAGCGTGAATTGTCCCCGCCGGTTCTGCTGCCAGCACGCTTCCGTGTGATCGGTGCAGAACTGCTTTTCCTTGCCGTAGCTCACCGTGCGCAGCCGGTCCGGACTGATGCCGGCCGTCACCAATGCCTGCTTGGCCGCATTCGCCCGGTTCTCGCCCAGCGCCAGGTTGTACTCCGTCGACCCGCGCTCGTCGCAGTATCCGCCAATCACCACCTTCAGCTCCGGATGCTGGTTCAGGAAATTCGCATCCGCCGAGATCGTCGTCGTCGCATCCGGGCGAATGTCGTAGCTGTCGTAATCGAAGAACACCGGCTTCACCGCCGCTTCAAAGGCATTCTCGTCGATGCCCGACTCCGTGATGGGAGCCGGCGGCGGAGCGCCTGTCGCCACCGTCACCGTCGCCGTCGCGTCGGCGTTCCCGCCGTCACCCTGGGCGATCAAGTGGTAGCTGGTGGTCTGCGTGGGCTGCACCGTCTGCGTTCCTGACGACGCCACCTGCCCCAGACCCACGATCGATACGTTCGTCGCGTCCGTCGTCTTCCATGTCAGTACCGAGCTGCCGCCCGGCGTAATCGTGCTCGGATTGGCTGTGATCGTCGCCATCGGCGCTGGTGCGGTTTCCGGAGCTGCGGGCGGAGGCGGAGGCGCCGGGTTCTTCTTGTGGCATCCTGCGACTGTCAGCAACGCCGCCAGACTTGCGGCCACGACCAGCGACTTTCTCTTCGAATATTCCACGTGTCTCTCCTCCTTTAAGGAGCGTTTCTCAGGGTTATCCAGGGCAAAGCAGGTCAGTTCATCCGGCCCGCAAGAACTTCAACGTCTCATTTCCAGCTCCAGTTAGGCATCGTGTTGCTGCCCCCACCGTGGGTTAGCTGCTGCTGATCCGTGCCGTCGGCCAGCATCATCCAGATCTCTGTCCGTCCGTTCTGCTCCCGCTGAAAAACAATGTGCCGGCTGTCCGGCGACCAGGACGGAAAATCGTTCGCCCCGGAATCGTGCGTCAGCTGCGTCCACCGCTTGCTCGCGATGTCCATCACATAAATGTCTTCGCCGCCCGGCGCTCCCGGCCCATAGCTGCGGTTCCACGCAAACGCCAGAAACTGTCCGCTCGGCGACCACGAGGGCGACGTCGCGTACCCGCCATCCGTCATCCGCGTGATATTCGCCCCGTCCGAATCCATGATGTAAATCTGCGGCAGCTTGGTTCGGCCGCTCACCCACGCGATCTGCGCGTTCGTCTTCGGATTCCACACCGGCGAAACATCCGGTCCGCGAAATGCCGTCAACCGCCGCGCTCCCGATCCCCCCGGGTCACTTACGTAAATCTCCGGGTCGCCGCTCCGATCCGAAGAAAACGCCAGCTTGGTTCCGTCGCTCGACCACGCCGGCGACAGCGTCGTCCCTCCCCACGCCGGAAACGCCGTCAACCGCCCCAGATCCAGCGAGTACATCCGGATCGACCACCCATTCTTGCCCAGCGAGCTGAACGCCACCCGCGAATTGTCCGGAGAAACATGCGGCGACAGTGAAATCGTCCCCAGGTGGGTCAGCTGGCGCTCGTTCATGCCGTCATAATCCATCACCCAGATTTCCTTGTCCCCGCCGGCCCGCCCCGATGCGTAATAGATCTTCGTCTCCGCGATCCCCGGTACTCCGCCCAGCCGTTCAATAATCTCGTCTGCAAAACGATGCGCGATCTGCCGCGCCGAATCCGCTGTCACCTCGCCGCCATACTGCTTGCCCAGCACCTGCGGATTCTGCGTGCTGTGCGTGTCGTACAAAAAGCCCTGCACCGTCAGATGCCCGCCGGCCGCCGACATCGCCCCAAACGCCACGTACGCCGAATTGGCCGGCTCCGCGGTCCATTGCGCCACATTCAGCTCCTGCGGCGACCCCGGCATCGCATTGGGAATCATGCTCTTCGAAACTACGTCGAAGATTCCCGCGTAGCGCAGGTCGTTATACAGCGTCTGGTCGAACGCGGACTTCAGCCCGCTCGTCTGCACATCCGGCGTTCCCGCTTTCAGATCGGCCGCCGCGATGCGAATCTTCGAAACACCCAGATTCGTTCCCGTGCGCACCCAGTCCTGGGCCCATAGCCCCGAAAACGAGACGCCTATCAACGCGATAAAAAGTGAAATGCGAAGCACTGCAGATTGCCGGGGGAGACTCACGATCATGCTTTTTCCGTTCCCTTGATGTTAATCAACTGCTGACTGTGGCCGGGTTCGGCGGCTGGCGGCCTGGTGCGCTCTCGTGTGGGAAGCGCCGCCCTCCTGGAAGGATTGCTCGCCGTCTTGGGAAATCGATGAATCGACACATCAAAGACGACCCGCCCGCACTTCAGTGCGATGGCTGATCGTAGGTAAAAGTGTACTCCACCGATACGCTTCTGCCTGTGTACTGATCAGGCAACGGGCCAAAACTTCCCACCCGCTGTACCGCCTCCCGCGCCGTCTTGTTCAGCGACGGCGATGGGCTCGGCTGCGGCAGCGTGATGCTGGTGAAACTCACGCTCCCATCGCGCTCGATCGTGAACGTCACTGACACCTGGCTCCCGTAATGCGTGCTCGAATCGATCTGGTACGTGTACCAGTTCTGGCTCACCAGGCGCGTGATTTTGTCCACGTACCACGGAAACCGCGCCGCGAAATCCCCGCCCGCCACCGTCACCGGCGTATTGCTGCGGACGGGCGCGTTATTCATCGCGTGCGTCAACTGTGTCGGCGCTGCCTCTCCAAATCTGGCCCGATTCGGCTCGTTCAGCGGCTGCGCATGCTGCGGCGAAGCCGGCTGCGGCTTCTCCACGGGCTTCAGCTTCGGTTTGTGCGAGGCCAGCGGAATCGCATCCGGCGGCGTGATCGGAATCGTCTCTTTTGTCGGCGGAGCCGGCGCCGGACTGGGCAGATCCGTCGCCAGCACGTTCGGAGTCGGCGGCGCAATCTGTGGCAAAGGAATCGAGGGTGCGGAATTGACCAGATTCGCCTGGATCGCGGCCTCCGGCCCGTTCACCCCCCATTGGTTGTGATGAAAGCGGTCGTTCGCGAATATCAGCAGCGCGATCGCGCCCACCAGCCCTGCATGCAGCAACACCGATCCGGCCGCCGGGGCGCCAAACGCCTCCCGCTGCTCCGCGATCGTCATGATGGTGTCCCGCATCCGCTTCCTTCTCGGCTCCCAGCTCCCAGCTATCTCTCATCAATAGTGTGACGCGCCCGAGCCCCCAGCACAACCCAGCGCCCCGCATTGGAGCCCCCCGGAGTGCCTTGGGTTGCACCCCAGGCCACGGGCCTCAGTGCCACGGTGATGAGCAGGGCGACTCCGTGTCTTAAGAATGAGTGGGATGACTCGCGAGACGGCTTGAAGGGGCGCGACAGGTGTTTCGAAGGGTCACGGCATTCGTATGAACGGGCCACAGTTTGTAGGAAGGGGCACAAATGTGTTCGGAAAGGGGCCAGTCTGTTCTGAAGAGCACGGCTTACCTTTAATAAGCGGGCACTGCTCAGTTTTAAGTAGGCGCGGTTTTAAGCAAGCGCAGTTTTAAGCAAGCGCAGTTTTAAGCAAGCGCAGTTTTAAGCAAGCGCAGTTTTAAGCAAGCGCAGTGTTAAGCAAGCGCAGTGTTAAGCAAGCGCGGGTTTAAGCGAGCGCAGTTTTAAGCAGGCGCGGTTTGGGCCTCCAACCCCAAAAACCATTCCCCCGCCAGGTTCACCCCACAGCAAGAAACGTGCTCCTGGCCGAGCCGACAGTCCACACTTTCCGACCAGGGCTTCAGTACCGATGCCCGTTTCCGTCCCAAAACGGTATTGTGACCGACCCGCAACGGGGTAAACCCCAAAGGTCCAGCCGGGCCTTCGAGATGCCGCGAAGGGCGACCCCATAGGCCACTAAAGCCGCCCCAAAAGGCCCCCCCAAAAACCATTTCCCCGCCAGGTTCACCCCACAGCAAGAAGCGTGCTCCTGGCTGAGCCGACAGTCCACACTTTCCGACCCGGGCTTCAGTACCATTGCCCGTTTCCGTCCCAAAACGGTATTGTGACCGACCCGCAACGGGGCAAACCCCAAAGGTCCAGCCAGGCCTTCGAGATGCCGCGAAGGGCGACCCCATAGGCCACTAAAGCCGCCCCAAAAGGCCCCCCCAAAAACCATTTCCCCGCCAGGTTCACCCCACAGCAAGAAGCGTGCTCCTGGCTGAGCCGACAGTCCACACTTTCCGACCCGGGCTTCAGTACCATTGCCCATGTCCGTCCCAAAACGGCACCCGACCACCCGAATCCAATCTCCCCACCCTCGTTTCCCCTCCGAAAACGCCCTCCACCGAAGTTTGACTTCCACCCCCCAATTCCCGTATCCTGAACTCCTTGCGCAGTGTGCGTCCTCGCGTCTGTGCGTTTGCGCCGCAGCCGGGGATGGTCGCATCCGGATAATCTGCCGTTCAGGACCCGGGACCTCCACAATTCTGCGCCAACTCACGCGTACAGCATCCTGAAGCCGCGGAAGAGTTCAATTTCCGTGGATGGGCCTTGCGTGGGCAATTTTGGGTCAGGTTAAGCCTGGAGAGAAGAACACCGATGTCGACCTATATTCCGAGCGCGCTCACCATCGACCGCAAGTGGTTCGTTGTCGATGCCAGCGGCAAAACCCTGGGCCGCCTCGCCACCGAGGCCGCCAGCGTGCTGAGCGGCAAGAGAAACCCGAAGTACACCCCCTTCCTCGATATGGGCGATCACGTCATCGTCATCAACGCCAGCAAGGTGCGGCTCACCGGCCTCAAAAGCCAGAGCAAGACCTATCGCCGCTACACCGGCTTTCCCGGCGGCCTGCGCGAGGAGTCTTTCGTCCGCCTCCTGGAGCGCCGCCCCGAGAAGATCGTCGAAGAAGCCATCAAAGGCATGCTGCCCAAGACCAAGCTGGGTCGCAAAATGGCCACCAAGCTCAACGTCTATCGCGACGACAAGCATCCGCACGCGGCCCAGAAGCCCCAACCGCTGGAACTAACGGCGTAAGTTTTGAAAGGGCACAGCTTTTAGCTGTGCTGAGTAAGGTCAGCAGAGTAAGGTCAGCAGAAGTGGTTCGGTTTTAGCCGCTGGCAGGCCGAACAAGACTGAACCGATTGCGCTGCGGCACCAGCGCGGCGGTAAAAGCGCCGGGTTTTAACCCGGCGAAAAAGGGTCACCGGGATGTTGGGCTTTAGCCCCGGGCTTTTGTAACAGGGCACGACTTGTAGAGCCTGCCCTGAGCGGAGTACCGAAGGTACGGAGTCGAATGGGTGCCGATCGAGGCACAAGTTTTCCGGGGCTTTAGCCCCGGCGTCGCACGAAGGAAAATTAAGGATAACGAATGGCAGACAAGGTTCAGTATTACGGAACGGGACGCCGCAAATCGGCCATCGCCCGCGTCTATCTCCGCCCCGGCAGCGGCGAGTTTGCCGTCAACGGCAAAACGTTTGATACCTATTTCGTCACCGAGCAGCAACGCGTCGCCGCGAAGCGCTCCCTGGTCCTCACCGAACACGGCGCCACCTTCGACGTGGTCACCACGGTTTCCGGCGGCGGCGTAGCCGCCCAGGCTGACGCGGTCAAGATGGGCATCGCCCGTGCCCTGCTCCAGTTCAACGCCGAGCTCCGCAAAACGCTCAAGAGCGAAGGTCTGCTCACCCGCGACGCAAGAGTCAAGGAACGTAAGAAGTACGGCCAGAAAGGCGCCCGCAAGCGGTTCCAGTTCTCGAAGCGCTAGTCGCTTCGCCGAGCCGGCAGCCCGTAGCCGGTGGCAAGTAGCAAAAGCTACAAGCTACCCGCTACAGGCTACTGGCTGAAGTTAGGTAGTTAAATCTGCTCGCCAACCCCGAGCATTCAATTCCGGCCAAACCGCACCACCGCCGGAATGCAGTCCAAATAAGGAGGTCGTTTGGCCACTATCACCATGAAGGAGCTGCTCGAAGCAGGAGTCCACTTCGGGCACCAAACCAAGCGCTGGGATCCCAGGATGAAGGAATACATCTTTGGCGAGCGCAACGGCATTTACATCATCGATCTGCAGAAGACCCTCAAGATGTTCAAAGAGGCCTCGAAGTTCGTCATCGAACTCGCCTCCCAGGGCAAGGTCATTCTCTTCGTCGGCACCAAGCGCCAGGCGCAGGACGCCATCGCCGAAGAAGCCACTCGCTGCGGCATGTTCTACATCAACCAGCGCTGGCTCGGCGGCCTCCTCACCAACTGGGTCACTGTGCAGAAATCCGTGAAGCGCCTGCAGGAACTCGATGAGATGGCCACCGACGGCCGCTACGACCTCCTTACCAAGAAGGAAGTCATCAAGCTCGAGCGCGAGCGCAAGCACCTCCAGGCCAATCTCGCCGGCATCAAAAACATGCGCCGCCTCCCCGACGCCATCTTCGTCGTCGACTCCTCCAACGAAGCCATCGCCGTCAAGGAAGCCCGCAAGCTCGGCATCCCCGTCGTCGCCGTCGTCGATACCAACTGCGACCCCACGGTCGTCGACTACGTCATCCCTGGCAACGACGACGCCCTCCGCGCCATCCGGCTCTTCACATCGAAGATCGCCGACTCCATCGCCGAAGGCGCTGCCGCCGCGACCGACAAGCAGTTTGTCGCTGAAGTCGCCGGAGTCACCGCAGACATTCAGGCCGTGGCCGAAGCCGAGCCGTCCGCCGAAGCCGCTGCTCCGGAAGCCGAAGCTGAACCCACCGAAGTCGTTGACCTCGAAGCCGCGCTCGGCGGCGGCATCCGCAAGGCGCCCGCCATCGTGGCCGCCCTCGAAGAAGCCGAGGCCGCCGAAAGCGGATTTTAAGGAATCAGCGGGGACGGTCCCGCATGCGCAAGCGTGGTCGCCGTCACCCGGGACCACGCTTTTTCTGTGCACGAACGCTTTGTGTCAGGGCACGAGTTTACTCGTGCCGCAACAGGCTCCCGAATCACGGGGCTTTAGCCCCCGAGTACCGGAGTTCTTTAATGAATGAACAATCGTCCCGTCAATCGAAGTTCCGCGCATTGCGGAACCTCGCCCGGGATGAAAAGATGAAAGAAAAGGTGAATCAAGGATGTCTACGGTGACTGAAAAGATCGATGCCAAGCTCGTAAAAGAACTCCGCGAAAAATCCGGCGCCCCCATGGGCGACTGCCTCAAAGCTCTCCAGGAATCCAAAGGCGCACATGGAAGAGGCCTTCGTCATCCTCCGCAAGCGCGGCATGGCCTCCGCCCAGAAGAAAGCCTCCCGCACCACCAATGAAGGAGCGGTCGGCCAGTACATCCACGCCGGCGGCAAAATCGGCGTCCTCGTCGAGGTCAACTGCGAGTCCGACTTCGTCGCCCGCACCGAGGATTTCCAGGAGCTCCTCAAAGACATCGCCATGCACATCGCCGCGACGGACCCTCGCTACATCCGTCGCGAAGACGTGACCGCGGAAGACCTCGCCCGCGAGAAAGACGTCTATCGCGCCCAGACAGCCGCCATGGGCAAGCCCGCGAACGTTGTCGAGAAAATCGTCGAAGGCAAGATGACCAAGTTCTACGAGGAAGTCTGCCTGCTCGAGCAGCCCTTCATCAAGGAACAGTCGGTCTCCATCAAGGAGCACATCGCCCAAAAGGTCGCCAAACTCGGCGAGAACATAACGGTCCGCAGATTCGCCCGCTTCAAAGTAGGCGACCCAACCTGGACCGTAGCCCAAACCAAACAGACGGAAGAATCTCCATCAGCGGAATAAGCCTTGTCATCCCGACCGGAGTCCGGCGCTTCCGCCGGACGCAGCGGAGGGATCTGCTTCTGATGACCAAAGCCCGGCGTTCCCGCCGGGCTTTTCGTTTGCTCAATGAGACTGGTCGTCCCTGGTGGGATGAGAGGCTTTGTAACAGGGCATGACTTCAGTCGTGCCGAAAAATGCCCCTTTTAGGAAATGGGCTTTAGCCCCTGCGCCTTTGCTTTTCGCAGCGTCTCAAAACACCACGCATATTCTTCTCCCGCCTTTACCAACCCTCCCCGCCCCGGATTCCCTGCGATGTACTTCCTATGCTCTTCGAAGCTCTCCTCGCCCTCGATCCGCACCTCTGAAAACCCTCGCTGCCAAATCTCTCCGGCATAACCCAACTCCCTCTTCACCCGATACGAAAAACCGCCCTTGATGAACTGCATCGCCTTCTCAATCGAAACATCGCCGTCGACGCTAAGAAGCAAATGAGCGTGATCCGGCATCACGACGAAATCGTGAACCTGAAACCGGCCCGCTGCCATGCACGAACGCAGTACATCGACGAGAAGCCCGGCAAAGCGATCCCACTGCAGCAACCGGCGCCCTTGGTCCGTTTTCGTTGTGACGAAGAACGTGCGCCGGTACTGCGGGACCTTTTTAAGGTCTGAATTGCGCGAGGGAGCGGCCATAACAGGGGCTGAAGCCTTCTCAATTTGTACGCCCGTGGCGTCACGACTGAAGTCATGCCCTGAAACAAAACCCCGCTGCACGCCAAACCGAAGTCACATGCTCAAAAGCGCGAGCCGCCTATAATCCCAGCCATGCCGCACAGGTCAATGCGACTTGTTGGAGCTCTTTTGATCGTCTCCACCGTGGCCGCCGCCCAGTCCGCATCGCCGTCAATGCCCGAGAGTCTTACCATCGCCCGCCACACCTTCTTTGATTTCGGTCCCCCGAATGATTTCTACGAGATCATCCAGGTGGACCCCAACGGCAACGACCTGTCGGTTCAAAGAGCCCTGGTGACGCCACAAGGACAGGCGTGTCTGCAGCCGCCGACCATCGAACTCTCCTCCGGTGTCCTTCACGAAACGATGGAACAACTACTCGCCTCGAAGAACCCATGCGTCGTTCCCGAGAAAGATCTGCACCGGGAGCGAAAACGCTGTAAGAAATGCCTGGTCTTCAGCGGTGTGAATGTGACGATGCAACTCAGCTGTGGCGGAAAAGACCGGCAGATTCGCATGGACATCCTGGATCGCGATCTGTTCGACCCCGCCGCAGGCACACCAAAGAATACCTCGTGGAGCATGACGGTATTGAAGCAACTCGATACCGCGCTCGGTCCCGGAGTAATGGAAAAGCCGATATTCTCGCTTGGCAATTCCGAATGCTCAGTCCCGCCGCGAGCGGGTCTCGTGCAGCGAATTGAAACGGGAGACTTTGATTCGTTGTTCGCCGAGCAAGCTAAGGTTTCGGAAATCGCGCAGGCCGCAGCCAACGGCCCACTGCCCCCGCCCACAATAGCAATCGAAAGCATCAGTCCACTCGCGCCCATTTCCACAGAACTGCCGAAATATCCGCCAATCGCAAAGGTGGCCCACATCGAAGGCTTGGTCGAGGCAACCTTCGAGGTCGGCGATGACGGACTCGTGAGGAATATCGAATTCGTAAGCGAGCCGCGAGTTCGATTGCTGGAGCCGGCTGTAAGTGACGCCCTTTCGAAATGGAAGTTTCCAGAACCGGCATGGGGCAAGACCGGCAAAGTGTCGATCCGATTCAAACTGAACTGCAGTCCCAATCCAGCACCACCCGTCCGACCGTGATTATTATCATCACACCCACGGAGCCCAGAGTGCCCAACCCCACCCAGGTCACCCGCAGCCGCTTCGAGATCGAGCACGACGGCCAAACCAGCTACCTCGAATTCGAAACCGACAACCACGGCTGGCTAACCCTCTGGCACACCGAAGTCCCCGAGCCACTCCGCGGCCGCGGCCTCGCCCTCGAACTGGTCACCACGGCTTTCCAGTACGCCCAAGACCATAACCTCCGCGTCGATGTCCTGTGCCCCGTGGCAAAACACATCCTCGCAACCCACCCCGAATTCCATCCCCTCCTCCGCCCAAAATAACCACACCCCTGGGTGCCCCATAACCTGGCCTGAGCAAGCCGCGAGCGCAGCGAGTCGCGCGTCGAACGGCTCTGCCTGCAGTTGGCAGATGTGGGATACCACGATCTCCGTCGGCCGCCTCTTTGCTACCGGCTACCGGCTCCCAGCTCCTGGCTCCCAGCTTCCGCACAGTACTCCCGTACCGTGCGACCCTCCGATTTCCCTTGCCCTCCCATCTCAAAAACCTCAAACTGGAAACAAGGGAAGCTCTGTCCGCCATCGCGAACAGAGCTTTTTCTTTGCCCGGCTCGGGTCGGAAGCACACCCACTCTTTGAGAAGAAAACCGTCGCACCGGAATCGAGACCCGCCCGCGCCGAACGAGCCGAAAGTCTCCGCGCCCAGCACCCCGTCGCGAAGGGTAACCCCCGGGGTACCGCGCCAAATGGCCCCCGCAAGCCGCCTGCTTTCAAGGGTTTGCCGGATACCCGAACAGCCCTCCAGCAACCCGCCTCGAATCAGCCGTTTGCCAGAGCCCCATAGGGGAGGGGGGTACCCCCCAGGGCTGCCCACGAACCAGGCGATCCGGGCCTCCCGTTTTAATATTATTCAACCCAATCTACATTTTATTTGACTTCAACAAAATTAAAGTGCATATTCACTTTATGCAACCGTCCCTCCCAGCCTGGCTCGAAGCCCTCGATGAGGACGACCTCCACTTCCTCCGCCGCTTCGTCCTCAGTTCCGGCTCCCTCAAAGCCCTCTGCGAGGAGTACGACGTCTCTTATCCCACCCTCCGCGCCCGCCTCGACCGCCTCATCGCCAAAGTCCAGGCGGCCGACGACGCCAAAGCCGCCGATTCCTTCCAGCGCAAACTCCACGTCCTGGTCGCCGACGGAAAAATCAACCCCGCGCTCGCCCGCGAGCTCTGGAAAGCCCACCGCGCCGTCGCGGAAGAAGAAAGGAAGTAACCCAATGATCGACCCATGGTTTGATCCGAATCACTACGCCTGGATTCCCGGCACCGTCTACGCCCTCGCCGCCGGCCTCATGGCAGCGCTCGTCGCCTGGCTCGTCCCTCGCGGCCGCGCCCGCAACTTCATCCTCCGCGCCTGGGGCGCGCTCTGGCTCGTCGCCGTCGCCCTGCTCATCGCCGGATTCGTCGCGCTCGCCGGCCGCCAGCCCTGGGGTGTCTGGTACGGCCTGCTCCTCCCCGGAGCCATCGGCACCCTGGTCGTCGGCGCCAACTCCCTGGTCATCCTCAAGCGCTACCGCGACGTCGAGCAGCGCCGGCTGGCGGCGAAAGATCTGCTCTAGCCCTCGCTTTCGCTGTGGCACGACCAACCCTTACCCAGAGCGAGTCGGCGCGAAGAACAGGCGCTACATTGCCCTCGCTGCTACTACCAGCTGTAACTCTTAACCTGTACCCTGTACCCTGTACCCTGTACCCTGCACCCTGTAACCTGGAAGCGGCCTCACCCCGCCTCAGCCAAACCATACCGTCGCTGCCACGTATCCTTCAGCCGAGCCGCAACGCGCGCTCGCTCTTCCGCAGTCGCCTCTTCGTTCGCGTTCTGCACAAAGCGCGCCGACTCGATCTTCGCCAGTTCCAGCAGCTTGCGATCCCGCACCAGATTCGCCACGCGAAAATCCGGCAATCCCGCCTGCCGCGTCCCGAAAAACTCGCCAGGTCCGCGCAGCTCCAGATCCAGCTCCGCCAGCTCGAAACCATCCTGCGTGCGCACCATCGCCGCCAGCCGCTCTTCGGCGTGCGGAGAAATTTTTCCGCCCGTCATCAAAATGCAGTACGACTTCGCGCCGCCGCGACCCACGCGTCCTCGCAACTGATGCAACTGCGCCAGCCCAAACCGCTCAGCATGCTCGATCACCATCACCGTCGCATTCGGCACATCCACGCCCACTTCAATCACCGTCGTCGCAATCAGCACATCAATCTCGCCGCGCTGAAAACGCCGCATCACCACTTCCTTCTCATCCGCGTCGAGTCGCCCATGCAACAAGCCAACGCGCAGACGGGCCAGTTCCTGCGTCCGCAGCCGCTCATACATATCGGTTGCCGACTTCAGTGGCAGCTTCGGAAACAACGCTTCTGTTTGCGCCGCCTTCTTCGCAGACTTCTTTTTCTCCGGTTCAGGAACTTCATCCGGCAAAGCAAAATCCAGTTCCGGCTGATCGTCCTTCGGACCTTCAATTACCGGATACACCACATATACCTGGTGCTTTTTCGCCACCTGCTTCCGCACAAACTCCCAAACCTCATCCGCGCGCTCATCCGTTACCTGCCGCGTCACAATCGGCGTTCTTCCCGGCGGCAGCTCATCCAGTACGCTCAGGTCCAGGTCGCCATACAAGCTCAGCGCCAGCGTGCGCGGAATCGGCGTCGCCGTCATCACCAGCACATCCGGCTCCGCGCCATCCTTCTTCATCAGCCGAAACCGCTGCAGCACCCCAAATCGATGCTGCTCATCGACCACCACCAGGCCCAGTTTCGCAAACTCCACTTTCTCTTCAATGAGCGCATGCGTCCCAATGATCAAATCCGTCTCACCCTGAAAAATCCTGCGCCGCGCCGCGCGCTTCCGCTCCTCATCGAGCGACCCCGTCAGCAGCGTGATCCGATATTTGTGCTGCGCCCTTTCGAGCACCCTCTTCGCCGACAAATAATGTTGCGTCGCCAGAATCTCCGTCGGCGCCATCAGCGCCGCCTGATGTCCGTTCTCAATCGCGATCAGCATCGCCTGCAGCGCCACGATCGTTTTACCCGAACCCACATCGCCCTGCAGCAGCCGACGCATCGGCGCGCCACGCCGCATGTCGCCCGCAATCTCGCCCAGCGCTCGTTTCTGAGCCGCCGTTGGATGAAACGGCAGAATCTCACGCAGCGCCGCGCGCACCTTCTCGCTCGTCTCGAACGCGATCCCCGTTTTCTCCTGGAATCGCCGCCGTTTCACCTCGAGGCCGAGTTCCAGGTAAAACAGCTCCTCAAAGATCAGCCGCCGATGCGCCGGCGTTGCCGCAGCCTGCAATTGTGCCATCGCTGTACCAGCCGGAGGAAAATGCACCTCGCGCAGCGCCTGCTCGCGGCTCGGCAAGTCCAACCGCGTCAGAACCGATTCCGGCATCTCGCGCGGCAGCGTTTCCGGAATCCCCTTCAGTTCTTCCAGCACATTCCAAACCGTCCGCCGGATCCATCGCGACGCCAGCTTGCTCCCGCTCAGCGATTCATACACCGGCGTGATCCGGCCCACCTCCAGAATCCGATCCAGCGCATCGTCGTGCCCATCGGGCAGCACCTCAAACTGCGGCTGGATCATCTTGAAGCCGCGTCCCGAACGCGACGGCTCCGCCTTCCCAAACAGCGCCACCATCTGTCCTGGCCTGAACCTGCCTTCGAGATACGAGCCGTTGAACCACATGCACTTCATCGAGGAGATGCCTTGCCCAACCGTCATCTCAAAAATGGGCATCCTTTTGGTCCGCAGCAGCGTCGCGCCGCGCACCTCGCCAATCACGCTCGCCATTTCGCCCGGCTTCAGTTCGTTCAGCGCTCGCGGATTCAACCGGTCCTCATACCGGAACGGCAGGTGCAGCAGCAGGTCCTCGACCGTCGCAACCCCCTTTTCTCCCAACATTTTGGCGATTGCAGGGCCGATGCCTTTCACAAACTGGACGGGAGTTTCAAGCGTGAGCACTGCAAGCGATCCTAAAGCATTTGCACTCAGAGCGGCATGAAGCATTGCTTGCTGGAACGTAAGCATGCGCCTCCTCCAGGCGTCCAGCAAGCCGCAAAAAAAACTACTCCGACGGCCAGGTTCACCCCACAGCAAGCAGCGGATACCTTTGCCGGCAGATGATCAAGCGGTTTCGACCTCCCCCTCAGTCCCGAAGTACCGCCCTCTCCCTTTTTGGGAAGGAAGCCCGCTGTTTGAATCGGCAAAACCCGCCCAAAAAAACACCCCGACGGCCAGGTTCACCCCACAGCAAGCAGCGGATACCTTTGCCGGCAGATGATCAAGCGGTTTCGACCTCCCCCTCAGTCCCGAAGTACCGCCCTCTCCCTTTTTGGGAAAGAAGCCCGCTGTTTGAATCGGCAAAGCCGTAAAAAAACACTCCGACGGCCAGGTTCACCCCATAGCAAGCAGCGGATACTTTTGCCGGCAGATGATCAAGTGGTTTCGATCTCTGCCTCAGTCCCGAAGTACCGCCCTCTCCCTTTTTGGGAAAGAAGAAAGAAGCCCGCTGTTTGATCCCCCGGCAAACCCGCCAAAAAAACCACTCCGCCGGCCAGGTTCACCCCATAGCAAGTAGCGGATACCTTTGCCGGCCGATTATCAATCGATTTCGATTCCCGCCTCAGTCAGAAGTACCGGGCTTTCCCTTTTTGGAATCAAACCCTCCACGGCGTCAGTCAAAAGGCCCCAACGGCCATGACGCTGAGAAACAGCAACGGCAGCGATCCGATCCCGACCATCGCCATCATCGATTTCGGCGCACCACGTAGAATCGCTCCGAAGGCAAGGATCATTTCAACCAGAACCGGGAAAAATAAGAGGCCAAAATTGAGAATTTCAGGGTCCCTCCACGGCGCCTGATTGGAAGACAGTCTGAAATCGTAAGAAAAGAAGGTCCATGCGGCCAACGATGCGCTCGCGCCAAAAAGACCCAGCGCAAGCAGGGTCATCCATCCCGGCTTCTGTCTCCGCCATAGCAGGATTTGGCCCGCTCAGGCAATCAGCGCGAGCGCAAATGGCCCACAGGTGAGGAGACCCAATGTCCAGTGTCGGCTCATGTTCCGCAAGGTAATTTCAGCAAAATAATACGCCGTCTACGAACCGTATTTCCGCTAACCGCTTCATCGCTAACCGGTTCTGAGCCGGCCGCTCTTGTAGCTGACCGCCTTTTAGCCCACTGTGCAAATCCCCCTTGCCCCCGCCCCTCCCGATAGGCGAAGATAAGGCGAAAGTAGCCGTATGCCTTCCGCCGCCGCCCTCCGCCAACAGATCGAAGCTGCCCTCGCCAACCGCATCCCTTCCGCGCTCACCCCCGCGCCGCGCGTCGTCCGCCCCACCGCGCCCACGGGCATCGCAACACTCGATGACGCCCTCAGCGGCGGACTCCCCATTGGGGCCATCACCGAACTCGCCGGACCTGAATGCTCCGGCCGCACCTCTCTCGCGCTTTCCTTTATCGCCGGCCTCACCCACGCAGGCCGCGTCTGCGCCTGGATCGACGTCTCTGACACGCTCCATCCCGAATCCGCTGCCGCCATCGGCGTCGACCTCGACCGCCTGCTCTGGATCCGCTGCGGCCCGCAACCCCAGCAACTTACTCTCCCCGGCTTCGGCCCCGAAAACCATCCCTCCCAACCTGCGAAAGTGAAGCTGGCGCCGCCTCTCCTGAGCTCTGAGCCCTGTGCTCTGAGCTCTGTGCAGCCCCGCTGCGCCGAGCCGCAGCCAAAAGTCCGACGCCACAGCAAGGAAGCAGTTCCCTTGCAACCTGTCCCCTGTCACCTGTTACCTGACCTTAGCTCTGCCCAGCGTCCCCCGCGCCCTGCATCTTTTGCCGCGAAGCGGCCCCTGGCCGTACGCGAGTACTCCCGCCTCGACCAGGCCCTCCGCGCCACCGACCTGCTCCTCCAGGCTGGAGGATTCAGCGCCATCGTCCTTGACATGGCCTCCATCGCCCCCGAATTCGCCCTCCGCGTTCCTCTCGCCACCTGGTTCCGCTACCGCGCCGCCGCCGAGCGCACTCACGCGAGCGTCCTCCTGCTCACCCAGCACGCCTGCACCAAAAGTAGTGCAGGCCTCGTCCTCCACTGCCGGCCCAGCCAAATCGACCCCGACTCAACCACCGTCCTCACCGGCGCCAACCACCGCGTCGAAATCACCCGCGAGCGTTTCACCAAAGTCGTCGACTTCGACCGCCGCAAGCCGCCCCAAAGCGACCACAACATTCTCTGGCAATCCCACACTCCCTGGTCCGCCACCCGCCCACTCACCCCCGAAAAGGCAGCCCGCCAATGACCGCCCTCTACGCCTGCCTCTACGTCCGTGAATTTCCCGCGCAAGCCATGCTGCGCCTCCGTCCACAGCTGCGCGAAAGTCCCGTCGCCGTCCTCGTAGGAACCGCGCCCCGCCAGTGGGTTTGCTCCTTGAACGCCCGTGCAGCCGCCCTCGGCATCGAAGCCGGCCTCACCCGCGCCGAGCTTGAAGTCTTCCCCTCCGTCGCTCTCCTGCCGCGCTCCCTCGCAGAAGAAGCCAGCGCCCGCGCCGCGCTGCTCCAGTGCGCCGGCCAATTCTCCCCGCGCGTCGAATGTCTGACACATTGTCATCCCGAGCGAAGCGCAGCTGAGTCGAGGGACCTGCTTTTCCTCACGTCCGACACGCATTTCTGCGCCATCCTCGACATTGCTGGAACCGAAAAACTCCTCGGCCCTCCAGAAAAACTCGCAAAAAAGCTCCTGCACAGTGTGCGCGTTCTCGGCATCCACGCCACCGTCGTCGTCAGCGCCAACCTCGACGCCGCCCTCTGCCTCGCCCGCAATCTCCCCATCCGCACCGCCATCATCCCCGCCGGCGAAGAAGCCAAAACCCTCGCCCCGCTCCCGCTCTCCGTCCTCACCCTCACCCCCGAACACGCAGAAACCTTCGCCCGCTGGGGCATCTCCACCCTCGGCGCTCTCGCCGCGCTGCCGGAAAAAGAGTTGATCGCCCGCCTTGGCCAGGAAGGCCGCCGCCTGCGTCAGCTCGCCCGAGGCCAGGCCCCGCATCTCCTTGTCCCCGCCGAACCTGCCTTCAACCTCGAAGAGCGCATCGAGCTCGACTCTCCCGTAGAACTCCTCGACTCACTCCTCTTCGTCCTCGGCGTCCTCCTCGATCACCTCATCGCCCGCGCCACCGCGCAAATTCTCGCCCTCGCCTCCGTCACCGTCACGCTCGTGCTCGAAGGCGGCGCTACCCACGCCCGCACCGTCCGTCCCGCGCTCCCCAATAACGACCGCCGCCTCTGGCTCCGTCTCCTTCATCTCGATCTGCAGGCGCACCCGCCCTCTGCTGCCATTCTCGCCATCACCCTCACCGCGGATCCCGGAGCAACAAGCAAAGTCCAGCTCGGCCTCTTCTCCCCGCAGCTCCCCGAGCCCGCGCGTCTCGACGTCACCCTCGCCCGCATCCGCTCTTTCGTCAGTGAGCAGCGCATCGGCCGCGCCGTCCTCGAAGACACGCACCGCCCCGACGCTTTCCGCATGGAACCCTTCGTCATCCCCGCCACTCCAATCACCGTCCCAATCCCGCAAGCGCAGGCCCGCTCCGCGCGTCGCCGCCTCCGTCCCCCCGAACCCATCACCGTCACCCTGCATCAGCGCCGCCCCACCAGCTTCGTCTTCCGCAACCAGCGCTACACTGTCGAGCGCGCCTGGGGCCCCTGGTATTTCTCCGGCAACTGGTGGGGCGTCGAATGCTGGTCCATCGAAAAATGGGACCTCGTCGCCCGCACCGACTCGGGCTCCACAATCAGCTGCTCCATCGCTCGCAATCCCATGCGCCCCGCAGCCACACACGACTGGTGCCTCGAGGAGCTCTATGACTGATCAGAACGCTTTTGTATCAGGGCACGACTCAATGGGTGCCCCATAACCTGGCCTGAGCGAGCGCAGCGAGTCGAACGGCTCTGCCCGGTTCTGGCAGATGTGGGTATGCACAATCCTCACCGGCCGCTTTTGTATCAGGGCACGACTTTAGTCGTGCCGTACCCGCAGCAAAAGAAAGGGGGCTTTAGCCCCTGAGAAAAATATGTGACCGATAAAGTTACAAATTACGTCGAGCTCCACGCCGCCAGCGCCTTCTCCTTCCTCGAAGGCGCTTCCCAGCCCGAAGACCTCATCGCCCGCGCCCTCGAACTCGAAGTCCCCGCCGTCGCCCTCCTCGACCGCAACGGCTTCTACGGCTCCGCCCGCATGCACACCAGCGGCCAGCGCAACAGCATCCGCGCCCACGTCGGCGCAGAAATCTCCACCTCCGCATTCGGCCCGCGCCTCACTCCAGCCCCCTGGCTCCCCCATCAGAGCAGGTGTGGCGCCGGAGGCGCGTGTGTCTGGACGGCTAGTCGTCTCCCCCTCCTCTGCGCCACCCGCACCGGCTATCAAAATCTCTGCCAGCTCATCACCCAGTTCAAAATGCGTGAGCCCACCAAGGCCGAAGGCGCAGCCACCCACGACGACCTCGCCCAATATTCCGGCGGCCTCCTCTGCTTCACCGGCGGTGACGAAGGCCCCCTGGCCTCCGCACTCACAGCAGGCGGCGAACCCGCCGCCCGCGCCCTCCTCGAACAACTCATCCGCCTCTACGGCCCCAACAACGTCTACGTCGAACTCCAGCGCCACCACGAGCGCGAAGAAGAATCCCGCAACCAGGCCGCCCTCCGCCTCGCCCGCTCCATGAACCTCCCCACCGTAGCCACCAACGGCGTCCGCTACGCCCAACCCCGCGACCGCGAAATCCTCGACCTCTTCACCTCCATCCGCCACCACACCGACCTCGACCACGCCGGCCGTCTGCTCGCCCTCAATTCCCACCGCTATCTCCGCTCCCCCGCCCAAATGTCCGCCCTCTTCCGCGACATCCCCGACGCCCTCGCCAACACCCTCGCAATCTCCCAGCGCCTCCACTTCCAGCTCAGCGACCTCGGCTACGAATTCCCCCACTACCCCGTCCCCGACTCCGACTCCATGGACTCCTTCCTCCGCAAACGCACCGACGAAGGCGTTCTCCGCCGCTACGGCCCCAAAAACGATCCCGCCCTCCTCGCCCGCGCGCGTAAACAGGTCGATCACGAGCTCGCCCTCATCGCCAAACTCGGCTTCGCCGGCTACTTCCTCATCGTTTGGGACATCGTCCAGTACTGCAAGCGCAACGACATCCTCATTCAGGGCCGCGGCTCGGCCGCCAACTCCGCCGTCTGCTACGCCCTCGAAATCACCGCCATCGACCCCGTCGGCATGGAGCTCCTCTTCGAGCGCTTCCTCAGCGAAAATCGCGGCGAGTGGCCCGACATCGACCTCGACCTCCCCTCCGAAGAAAAACGCGAGCAGGCCATCCAGTACGTCTACCAGCGCTACGGCGAACTCGGCGCCGCCATGACCGCCAACGTCATCACCTACCGCGGCAAATCCGCGGCCCGCGAAGTCGGCAAAGCCCTCGGCTTCGATCAGGAATCCCTCGGCCGCCTCACCTCACTCGTCTCGCAATGGGAGTGGCGCGGTGAATCCGACACCATGGCCAACTCCTTCCACCACGCCGGATTCGATGTCCAACATCCGCGCATCGCCAAATACCTCGAGCTCTGCGTCCGCCTCCAGGATCTCCCCCGCCACCTCGGCCAGCACTCCGGCGGCATGGTCATCTGCCAGGGCCAACTCAACCACATCGTCCCCCTCGAGCGCGCCTCCATGCCCGGCCGCACCGTCGTCCAGTGGGATAAAGAAGACTGCGCCGACCTCGGCATCATCAAGGTCGACCTCCTCGGCCTCGGCATGATGGCCGTCATCAAAGACTGCCTCACCCTCATCCCACAGCACTATGGTGACCCCATCGACCTCGCCCACCTCCCCGAAGATCCCGAAGTCTACAAAGTCCTTCAGCGCGCCGACACCGTCGGCATGTTCCAGATCGAAAGCCGCGCGCAGATGGCCTCCCTCCCGCGCAACTGCCCCGACCGTTTCTACGACCTCGTCGTCCAGGTCGCCATCATCCGCCCCGGCCCCATCGTGGGAAAAATGATGCATCCTTATATGCGCCGCCGCCAGGGCAGGGAAGCCGTCACTTACCCGCATCCCTCGCTCGAGCCCGTGCTCAAGCGCACCCTCGGCGTCCCGCTCTTTCAGGAGCAGCTTCTCCGCATTGCTATGACCGTCGCCAATTTCACCGGAGCCGAAGCCGAAGAGCTACGCCGCGCCGTCGGCATGCGCCGTTCCTGGCAGCGCATGAAGGACCTCGAAGTCAAGCTCCGCGCAGGAATGACCACCAACGGCCTGCCCCCGAAAACGCAGGACGAAATCGTCCAGGCCATCAGCTCCTTCGCCCTCTACGGATTCCCCGAGTCCCACGCCGCCAGCTTCGCGCTCCTCGCCTACGCGTCTGCCTACTTCAAAGTCAAATACCTCGCCGCCTTCACCGCCGCCATCCTCAACAACCAGCCCATGGGCTTCTACGCGCCGGCGGTATTAGTCAAAGACGCCCAACGCCACGGCCTCAAAGTCCGCCCCATCGACATCCAGCAATCCGACTGGCCCTGCACCGTCGAACACGAAGAAGCCGTGTCATCCGGAACAAACCGGGTGCCCCATATCTGCCCGGTGTTGGCAGATGTGGGAACGCATGATGCCCACCCGGTTTTTGACGAATTGGAATCCGGCACTTCTTCTGTGACAAATAAAAAAGAGTTGTCATCCCGAGCGGAGCGCAGCGCAGTCGAGGGATCTGCGGTTCTATCCGCTATCCGCTGTCCGCTGTCCGCCTATCCGCTATCCGCTGTCCGCTGTCCGCTAATGAAGGACCTGCTTTTCTATCCGCTATCCGCTATCCGCTATCCGCTGACACCGTGCCGGTGCTCCGATTGGGGCTGGGCTATGCCCGCGGGCTGCGTCAGCAGGTGGGGGAGGCGATAACGGTTTCGCGACGCGCTGGTGGAGCATTTCGTTCCGTCGATGATCTTGCGTTGCGCGTGTCTGATTTGAACAAAAAAGAAATAACGTTGCTCGCCAACATCGGAGCCCTCAACCACGTCGCCGGCATCGGCCATCGCCGCGACGCCCTCTGGCAGGTCGAACGCGCAGGCAAACCCGAAGGCCCGCTCCTCACCCACTCCGGCGTCCTCACCACCGACGTGTTTTCCGAAGCACCCGACGTTTCCCCCCTCGCCCAAATGACCCCCGAAGAGCGCCTCGTCGCCGACTACTCCGGCACCGGACTCACCACCGGCCGTCATCCCATGAGCTACCGCCGCGAAGAGCTCCGCCGCCAAAACGTCCTCTCCGCCCAGGACCTCCGCACCCGCCGCGACGGCGAATGGGTCCGCGCCGCCGGCTGCGTCATCGCCCGCCAGCGCCCCGGCACCGCCAAGGGCTTCGTCTTTCTCTCCATGGAAGACGAAACCGGCATCGCCAACATCATCATCACGCCCCAGATGTACGAACAGAACCAGGTCACCGTCACCCGCTCGCGCTTCTTATTGGTAGAAGGCCCCCTCCAGAACCAGGACAACGTCATCCACGTCAAAGCCGCCCGCCTAACCCCCCTCGACGATAAGGCGGTACAAATCCACTCCCACGACTTTTACTGAGGTAATCGTCGTTGATTCGGTAGGCTAGTGACCCACCGGCAGTGAATACAAGCGGAGTTCACCGGCCTCAAAAGATGCATAGTGGAGGCCATCGGGCGATAGAGCTGCGCGCCCATTCTTGGGAAACGTCCGGCTGACAAGCGGAGACGGCGATCCTTTGTCAAATATGAACAACCGGCCATCGCCACTCTCATCGCAACCGGTTCCAAGGGCTCTCACAAGAGGATTGCAGGGCCGCGCGTCATTCGTAGCAAAGGAACTGTATCTGGAAAGATCGGAGACAGCCGCATCGACGGTCCCAACGTAACCGGCCGGAACCCACGGCCTTATTGAAGATCGACCACCCTCGGCGAAAACGGTCAGTTGCTCGCCGTTTGAGCCTGGTGAGTGAACCAAGGCCGCAACACTGCCATCGGCAAGGATTCCAACCAGCGCTGCAGTTTGGCCGTCCTGTAAGGCAAATTCCCACCCGTTCTCATTTTTCTCCTCACCGTTCAAGGCCTTCAAAGAGCATCGGAACTTGGCACCCACATGAACCACATTCGTGGTCACCTGGGTGCCCGGGCGCAGTTCCTGACTGCATAACATGAACGCAAAACCATGTTCACCAAACCGGCGGTCCATAGCGCCGGTTGGCCAACTGATTTCCCCTTCGCTAATCTTCTTCGCCGCGGCCCCTGCAAATGTCGAGTATGTTCTCGGTCCGCTCAGCGTGAAACCATTCTGGAAGACAAGGTCGTGGTCCACAAAGGTTGTCTGCTCCAGAAATTCATCGATTTCGGCGGTGTCCTTTAGATTCGCATCAAGTAGCCGGACCCCGGATTTGGACTCGTGTCGACCCTCCCCGTCGAGGTTGACAGATTCAATTCTCACAAGGAGCGTACCGCCCGGTCCCGGCATGGCTTCACCATCAGCCACAAGTTCACCGTTTCCATCAGCAAGATAGGGCAGCTCCCGGCTCGCTTTTAACGCGCCCTTCGAATCGAAGACCAGTACGCGAAGAGCACCGCTAACCGACTCATTTGGCGAACGCCGACAGTTCGGGCTGGTGTTAAAACCGACTGCAACAGCGTCGCTATTCAACCAAACAACAAAGCGATACCCGATGATCTGGCTTGAACACTTTGTATCGGCACCGAGTTCAAAGAAATTGTCCGGAAGGCCATGTGCTTTAAGGGGTAATCGAACAGTCGGCGATGGCCCAACTTCGGCTTGCCGCGAAGGGCCGTGCGCCCGCGCGGTTGAACAGCCAGCGAGCAGGCTGAATCCAATCGCGATTATTCCCACCGTTGAACCTAAGTTGAATACAGGCCGCATTGCGCGATCATTCCTCATCAAGTCAGCATCTGGCGACATTGTAAATACCCGACGACCCCTCCCGTCCCACGTCGGCACCATCACCGTCAACGCCGGGTGCCCCACATCTGCCCGGTGTTGGCAGATGTGGGATTCCGCGCATCCCTCACCGCAACTCCCGAAACCCAGGTGCCGCAACGCGGCACGACGGCGAATGCCCCGGCCTTCAGGCCGGGGATTCAGGACCTGGAATGAAAGGCCTTTAGGCCCGGAGTTTTTGTATCAGGGCACGAGTTTACTCGTGCCGCAACCGCCCTAAAATGATTCGGGCTTCAGCCCCTGCGATCCAGCACCTCCGACGAGGGAAACGGGTGTAACCTATGAGCCACACTAATTTCCGCGCAGACAGAATGACCAAAGCGAAAACCAAACCCTTCGATCCCGCAGAATACCTCGACGACAGCGAGGCCATCGCCGCCTACATGACCGAAGCCCTCGAAAGCGGAGACCCCGCCTTTGTCGCCGACGCTCTCGGAGTCGTCGCCCGCGCCCGCGGCATGACCGAAGTGGCCCGCGAAGCCGGCGTCTCGCGCGAGAGCCTTTACCGCGCCCTCAGCGCCGACGGCAACCCCGAATTCGCCACCGTTCTCCGCGTCGTCCACGCCCTGGGTCTGCGCCTCTCTGTCACGCCGGCCAATAAAGAACACGTCGCCTGACCCGCGCCCCGTCTCCTGCTTCACTGTCTCCTGTCTCCTCGTCCCCCCTCCTGTCTCCTGCCTCCACGAACCTTCAACAACTTACAGCCCCAACCCCCAAATGTGGAAAACTTGTCAAGAGGCGCGCCCAAAAACCGAAGTAATGACCGTTGACTTATAACCACTTCCACCACAATACCCTCAAAGTATTTTGGCGGTTCTAAGTGCCGGACTTGGTATCCTAATAATAGGGGGTAATAAAAGCTTTCTGCCCCCTTCAACCGACTCTCAAAAACAGAGAAGGCCGCGCCGAGCGCGGCCTTCTCTCTTGGGTGCAGCTTCTCGCCATGCATCGAATGCTCGACCGTGCACCCTGCACCCCGTCGTTCCCGGCCCAGGCCGGAAGCACTTCACACTCTTTGAAATCTCGCTGCCGCCGGTTCGGATCACTGATCACCACCCCGGCCGTCTCTGTAACAAACACGGCCGTCTCTGTAACAAACTCGGCCGTCTGTGTGACAAACTCGGCCGTCTGTGTGACACAAGCGGCCGTCTCTGTAACAAACACGGCCGTCTCGAACTGTTGCATTCTGAAATACTTAGGAGTTGTCGACCCAGTCAACATCACTTAACCCCTGAAGAATCAAATTCATGCAAAAATCACCCCAGGGGGGTGGGGGTATAACTGGATTGGACTAAAGTCATGCCCACCCGCAACCGCATCCTGCCTGCACTTCTCCTGCTCTGCTCCCCGCTCGCCCTCGCCCAATTCGCCGGGCCCAACCCGATCCCGAAGTCGCCGCCACCGCCGCCTCGTCCGGTCCTCATTCCCAACCCGACGCAAACCCTGGCCTCGCCCTACGCCGACCCCTGCCTCGCCAACGCCATGAAGGTTGACTTCGACACCTGTTACGCCGACCAGTTCAAAGCTGCCGATCAGGACCTCAACCGCCTTTACCGCACTGTCCTCCTCGCCTTTCAAACGGACATCGCCGACGCCCACAAGCGCAAAGACGAAAGCCAGCTCAGCTATGACTCAACCGCCCTCTTCGACCTCAAAGCCGCCCAGGACGCATGGACCAAATATCGCGACCTCCACTGCAGCGCCGCTGGTCAGCAGTTCCAGGGAGGATCAATCCTCCCCATCGTCATCAGCCGCTGCATGATCCTCGTCACCCTGCACCGCAACGACGAAATCCGCGCCGCCTACCAAATCGGAGGCCGCAAACTCGACCCGGATGTCACTGCGCCTTCAGGTGCCGATTGAAGAAATCCGCCGTCAGCCCATACGCCGTGATCCACGACCGCTCCAGCAGGAATCCGTGAATCTCATCCGGAAAAACATGCTCCTCAAACGGAGTCCCCTGTGCCCGCAGCGCCGCCGCCAGCCGCACCGTCTGCGAGAACTGCACGTTCCGATCGTCGTCGCCCTGGATCAGCAGCACCGGCGACCGCCATGTCTTCACCGAAGCCAGCGGTGACGACTCCCACGCAATCCGCGCCGCCTGCGGATCGGAATCCGGATTGTAATTCGGCTGCCAGTTATCCAGCTCGAGGTTCCAGTCATGCACGCCATGAAAATCCACACCGGCAGCAAACATGTCCGAAGCCCGCGCCAGAGCCAGCCCGGTCAGATAGCCGCCATAACTACCGCCCCACACGCCGATCTTCGCCCCATCCACATCGGCACGGCTCCTCAGATACAAACCGGCGCCCTGCACGTCGTTGAACTCGCTTGCACCGGCAGCACCATAATTCAGCGCCTCACGAAAATTCAAACCATACCCGATGCCGCTCCGATAGTTGACCGACAGCACAATGTAACCAAGACTCGCCAGATACTGATTCATCCCGTACGCATTCGAGTAGTAGTCCATGTAATGCCAGCCCAGCAGCATCTGCCGCCGCGAACCGCCATGAAAAAACACAATCGCCGGATGCTTCTTCCCATCGCTCGCCGAAGCCGGCAAAAACAGCTGCCCATGAATCTGCATCCCATCCGCCGCCGAGAAAATCACCTGCTGCGGCGTCACCAGCTTCGCTCCCGGAAAATCCGCCGGAACCATCTGCGGCGCCAAATCCGTCAGCTCACCTCCACGTCCGACCACCGCAGGCCGAATCGGAACATGCACATCCGACCGCAGCACCGCCACCGTTCCATCCGGCCCAACCACAGGAATGATCTCCAGGCCCTCGCCTTGCGTCAGCTCCCGCGGCGATCCACCATCCGCCGCGACCTGCCACAAATGCCGCCGATCGATGTCGTCCTGATTCGACGAATAGACCAGCGTCTTCCGATCCTTGCTGAACGCGACGTAATCCACTTCAAAGTTGCCCGGCGTCAGTTCAGTCGCATCGCCTCCGCTCGTCGCCACCGAATAAAGATGCACCCACCCATTTCCCTCCCACGGAAAAACAACGTGGTTTCCCGCGCTCCAGAACAACTGCTTCTCCGACTCCGTCTCATGAAACACGCTGCCTTGCCCCTCATGTGCATGCCAAACCACGCGGCCATCACCCGTCGCCACATCCGCCACCACAATCGACCACGGCTGCGCACTCCGCCGCGGCTTAAAGTCGACGCCCGACGTATCCGGTGGAATTCGCACAAACGCAATCGCCCGGCTGTCCGGCGACCACACTGGCTCACGATCGATCTCGGTCGACGGATCGAGATACTTCAGCGACTGATCCGCAAACGAGTAAACGCCAACAAACCCGTGATCGCCGCGCCGGCTCGCAAACGCCAGACACTTTCCATCCGGCGACCACTCCAACGACCCCAAACCGCCGCGCCCATGGAAAAGCTGCACTGGTTTAGCGTTCGCATCCCGCAAATCCAGCGTCCAGATCTGGTCAGTGCTCAGAAACGCAACCGTGTTCCCATCCGGAGAAACCGCTGGCGCTCGTCCTTGTGCCAGCTTCCGACGCGTCGCCGCCATGCACGCCAACCATCCAGATATCCTGCTCGATACCCTGCGGCAGCATCGCCGGATTCGGCGACGGCTTCTCGGGAAACTCAAAATCGCCGCCGCGCACATAAACGATGTGCTCGCCATCTGGCGTCCACGCGATATCCCCAACATCGATGCCATCGTCCGCATCGTCGTTCGTCACCCGATGCACCGTGTAGGCCGAGCCGCTCGCCTCCGCCACCCAGATATTCCGCTTTCCCTGCTGGTTGGCAATCCACAAAAACCGCCCGCCAGCAGGCGCCGCCTGCAATCCGGAGCTGAACGGCGCGCTCAGCACCTGCTGGATCGTGAAGCTCTGCGCGCCAGCGGATACGGCGGCGAACGCGCTCAACACAAAACCGCAAACAGCCACAACGAGACGTTGCATCATCACGATCCTCAGATGTTCAAGATTCGCCCATTATCCGGGCGCAGAGCAGGGAATTCAAATCCACGCAGTTCTATACTCTGCAATTGTGAGCACGCCGCCCAGTCCGCAGAAGCCCGGTCGCCAGCTTGGCCTTTCCTTCGAGTCCGCTGCCTCGGCGGTTACGCGCCACATCTGGAGAGTCGGCGACCTCGTCAGCGAAGTGCGTCTCCACATCGAGCGCGAGTACGGCGATCTTTGGGTCGAGGGCGAAATCTCCAACCTACGCCCCGCGCCTTCGGGCCACGTCTATTTCACGCTCAAAGACGGCGACGCCCAGCTTCCTGTCGTCCTCTTCCGCAAGCAAGCGTCGCTCCTGCGTTTCCGCCCCGCTGATGGCCTGCACGTTCTGCTCCGCGGCAAGATTTCCGTATACGAGCAGCGCGGCCAGATGCAGCTGGTCGCCGAATTCCTCGAGCCCGTCGGCGCCGGATCGCTGCAAATCGCCTTCGAGCAGCTCAAACAGCGCCTTGAAGCGCGCGGCCTCTTCGATCCTGCCCGCAAAAAGCCGCTCCCCGCATTCCCGCACTGCGTCGGCATCGTTACCTCGCCGACCGGCGCTGTCATCCGCGATTTCCTTAATATCGTGAATCGCCGCCATTCCGGCCTCCACGTCCTCGTCTACCCCGCGCTTGTTCAGGGAGAAACCGCTGCCGCTGAAGTCGCGGCCGGCATCGCTTATTTCAACCGCACCCGCCACGCTGACCTCATTGTCATCGCCCGCGGCGGCGGCTCGCTCGAAGACCTCGCCCCCTTTAATACCGAATTCCTCGCCGACTCCATTGCCGCCTCCGAGCTCCCTGTCATCTCCGCCATCGGCCACGAGACCGACTTCACCATTGCCGACTTTGTAGCCGACCTGCGTGCCCCCACGCCTTCCGCCGCTGCCGAGTTGGTCACCGCCGCGCTCCACAACATCGCCGATCGCGTCCAGACCTTCGACCATCGCCTCCAGCGCGCAGCCCGCTATCGCCTCATGCAGGCGTCCAGTGCTCTGGCTCGGGTGCGCGTCGAATCCATCCTTGCCCGCGAACGCGATCAGCTCCGCCGTCGCCAGCAGCGCGTCGACGACCTCACCCTCCGCATGGAATCGCAATGGGGTGCGCGCCATCGCAGCCTCGCCGACAAACTCCAGCGGATCTCCGTCCGCCTCCTGCGCCAGGACGTTGTATCCCGCATCGCCGTCGCACGCGAGCGCCTCGCTGCTCTTGAAGTTCGCACCCTTCGCGCTCAACGCGACCACCTCCGCATCCTGCGCGACCGTCAGGTCGGCCTCGCTCGCCACCTCACCGCGCTTTCTCCGCTTGCCGTTCTCAGTCGCGGCTATGCGCTGGTGTACGATGACCACGGTGCGCTGATAAAAGATACTGAGAGCGTGACAGAAGGCCAGTCCATCGTTACCCGGCTCGCTCGCGGTCGCATTCGCAGCCGGGTTAGCGAAGTCGAGAGGGAAACACAGGGCTCATGAGGAAGCTGTTTGGCACTGATGGCATTCGCGCGGTTGCTGGAGAAGCTCCGCTGGATGCGAAAACGATCTACGCCGTGGGACTCGCGCTCGCGCACCAGCTCAACGGCTCGCACTCCCACCCGCGCGTTCTGCTGGGCATGGACACGCGTGAATCCAGCGAGTGGATCGCCGCAACCATCGCGGCTGGCCTCGCCGACGGTGGGGCTCACGTGGAAAACGCCGGCGTCGTCACCACCCCTGCCATCGCTTTCCTCGCGCGACAGCGCGGCTTTTCGGCAGGCGTCGTCATCTCCGCCTCCCACAATCCCTGGCAGGACAATGGCATCAAAGTATTCGGCAACGACGGTTACAAATTACCCGACGAAACCGAGCTTCGCATCGAAACGGAAATCTTTCGCCGTCTCGAGAAGGTCGAAGCCCCCCAGCCTGGTTCTGCGCCCGCGGTGAATAACAAGTACCGCGCTGAGTACGAGCGCTTCCTGCGCTCCGCCGTTCCTGGGTTGAATCTGAAAGGCCTGAGTGTCGTGTTGGATTGCGCCAACGGAGCCGCTTCCGCCATCGCTCCCGAACTCTTCGAGCATCTGGGCGGAAACATCCACCTCACGCACGCATCTCCCGATGGCCGCAACATCAACGCGAACTGCGGCGCGCTGCACCCCGATGTCGTCGCCGCGGAAACCAAATCGCTCGGAGCCGACCTCGGCGTGACCTTCGACGGCGACGCCGACCGCGCCATGCTCGCCGACGCCAACGGCAAGGTCGTCAATGGCGACGCCGTAATGTTGCTGGCCGCTCGCGATATGAAGCAGCGCGATCTCCTCCGCAACGGAACCGTCGTCGCAACCACCATGTCCAACATGGGCCTCGAGGCAGCGCTCCGCCGCGATGGCATCCGCATGCTGCGTGCTCCCGTCGGCGACAAATATGTTCTCGAGCGCATGCAGCTGGAGCAAGCTTCGCTCGGCGGTGAACAGTCGGGCCACATCCTCTTCCCGCATCTCGCCACCACCGGCGATGGCCTCCTCACCGCCCTCGTCGTCCTCGACGTCATCCGCCGCTCCGGCCGCCCGCTGCACGAACTCATCGCCGACCTCAAAGTCTTTCCCCAGGTCATCGTCAACGTTCGCGTGCGCGAAAAGAAGCCTCTCGACGAAATTGCAACCGTCAAAGATACAATTCTTGCCGCCGAAGCGGAGCTGGCCGAGAGCGGCCGGGTCGTCGTCCGCTACTCCGGCACCGAAGCTCTCGCCCGCGTCATGATCGAGGCCGAATCCGAGGAGGCCATGAACCGCCACGCCGACCGCATCGCCGCCGCCATCCGCGCCGAACTGGGTGCCTGACCTACTGTAGATCCCGCCAGTTTGCCCCAGTCCCCACGTCCGCAACCAGTGGCACATTCAACTCCATCACGTGCTCCATCTCGTGCTGCACCATCGCGCTCACCGGCTCAATCTCATCTTCCGGCACATCGAACACCAGCTCGTCGTGCACCTGCAGCGTCATCCGTGTCTTCAGCTTCTCGTCCGCGAGCCGTCGATCGATGCGGATCATCGCCAGCTTGATCAGGTCGGCCGCCGTTCCCTGCAGCGGTGTGTTGATCGCCGTCCGCTCGGCAAACCCACGCTGATTCGCATTGCGGCTCTGAATATCCGGAATCGGCCGCACCCTCCCAAACACCGTCCGCACCATCTGCTCGCGCCGCGTCTCCTCCAGCATCCGATCGATGTACGTCCGCACCCCCGCATACCGCTCGAAGTACGTCTCGATATAAAGCCGCGCCTCGTTCTGCTCAATCCCCAGCTGCGCGGCCAGCCCGAACGGCGAAATCCCGTACACAATCCCAAAGTTCACCGCCTTCGCCCGATTCCGTGTCTCCTTGCTCATCGTCTCCGCCGGAACCCCGAACACCTCCGCCGCTGTCAGTGTGTGAATGTCCTGCCCCGTCTGGTACGCCTTCACCAGCAGCGGATCCGCCGAGAAATGCGCCAGCAGCCGCAGCTCAATCTGCGAGTAATCCGCCGACAGCAATACGCATCCCGGCGCAGCGATGAACGCCGCGCGAATCTCGCGCCCCAGCTCCGTCCGAATCGGAATGTTCTGCAAGTTCGGATTCGTCGACGACAGTCTCCCCGTCGCCGTGCCCACCTGATTAAACGTCGTGTGCACGCGCCCGTCGCTGTCCGCCAGCAAGGGAAGGGAATCGGCGTAATTCGACTTCAACTTCGTCAACTGCCGATACTCCAGCACCAGCCGCGGCACATCGTTGTGCGCCGCCAACTCCTCCAGCACATCCTGCGCCGTCGAAATCACCTTCCCCTTGCCGTATTTCAGCGGCCGCGGCAGCCCCATCTTGTTGAACAAAACATCGCCCAGTTGCTTCGGCGAATTAATGTTGAACCGCTGCCCGGCGAGCGAAAAAATCTCCTCTCCCACCCGTTGCATATCCGCGGCCAGCCGATCCGCCATCTGCTCCAGCACGCCCAGGTCGATCCTCACCCCCACCTTCTCCATCCCCAGCAACACCGGCACCAGCGGCAGATCGATCTCCTCATACACTCGCCGCTCGCCCAGCGTATCCACCTCCTCGCGCATGGTCGCCGCCAAAGCATGCGTCAAATGCGCCGCCTCCGTCACCTGCCGATCCCCCATCTCATGCGGAGGCCCGCCGCCAAACCGCGCCGCCACATCCCCCAGCCGATGCGTCGCGTGCGTTGGATTAATCAGGTAGGAGTACAGCATCACATCGTCCGTGGCGCCGCACAGCGCGACGCCATGCGACTCCAGAACCCGCAACGCTGCCTTCAGATCGTGCACCCGCTTCGGAACCGCCGCATCCTCCAGCAGCTCCTTCACTGCATCCAGCGGAACCAGCAGCGCACCACTCCCCTCAACGGCAACCCCAATCCGGCATTCCTTCGCAGCAGGACTCGTCTCGCACACCGCCTCCGCCGCATCGACAAGATCCAACAGCGACATCGTCTTCAACTCCGGCTCGCGTTCCTCCAGAGCCTCCGACTCCGCCTCGCTCACCTGTTCCGCGGCCGCCGCCAGCTCCGACGCCGCCAGCGCCAGCGCAAACCCATCCCTGCGGGCCTGCGCGACGAACGCCGCGATCTGCTCCGCCGTTGGCTCCAGTACATAATCCACCGCCGTCGTCGGCACCGCCGGAGCCAGCTCCCGCAACAGCGTCGTGAACTCCAGCTCCGTAAACAGCGCCCGGCACGCGGCTGTGTCCGGAGCCTGCGTCCGCATCGCCTCCGGCTCAAACTCCAGCGGCACCTCGCAATGAATCGTCACCAGTTCCTTGCTCAGCAATACCGCCTCGCGGTTATTTTGTAACGATTCCCGATACCTTTTCCCCTTGATCTCGTCCGCGCGGTCCAGCGCAGCTTCCACGCTTCCAAACTGCTGGATCAGCTCCACCGACCCCTTATCGCCAATCCCCGGCGCGCCCGGTATGTTATCGACCGAGTCGCCCCGCAGCGCCATCACATCCACCACCCGCTCCGGCGGCACACCCAGAGTCTCGATCACCTTCTCGCGATCCAGCACCAGGTTGTCCTTCACGGGATTCAGGATCTTCACCCGCTCGTTCACCAGCTGCATCATGTCCTTGTCGTTCGAAACAACTAATACCGGATGTCCCGCAGCTTCGCGGCCTTCGCGGCCAGTGTGCCGATCACATCGTCGGCCTCAAAACCCTGCGCCTCCAGAATCGGAATCCGAAACGCCTCCAGCGCCCGCCGCACGTAGGGCAGCTGCTGCGCCAGATCCGGCGGCATCGCCTCGCGATTTGCCTTGTACCCGCCCGTCTCCACCGTCTCGAACCGCTGCGTCTCCGCGCTGAATTTCTTCACCGTCATCCCGCGCGCCCGCTCGTCGCGAAATACCGGCCCGCTCACGTCGAAGACCGCCGCAAAATATTCCGGCTCGAAATCCCGCCGCAGCTTGTTGATCATGTTCACGAACACATACGTCGCCGCCGTCGGCACGCCCGTCCGCGTCGACATCGGTCTCGACCGCTGCATCGCGTGATACGCGCGAAAAATAAACGACATCGCGTCGAGCAGAAAAATTGTGGGCTTGTTCGCGTCTCCGGGCACGAAGTTGAGTGTACCGCTTCACTCCTGCGCTCCCGAGCCCCGATCCCAGCCGCGCCCGCCCCAAACAACTCCCGCTATAATTCCCCGAACGGAGAACCACTCATGACGCATCGCCTTTTGCTGCTGGCTCTGGCCGCGGCCTTGTTCCCCTCCTGTTTTGCCCAATCGGCTCCTGACCCCGCTGACAAGCCCCTCACCGCGTTGCCCTATTCGCCCTGCTCGACCTCGCTGATATGGATCGTACTGCCGACCCCTGCGTCGACTTCTACCAATATGTCTGCGGCGGCTGGATGAAGAACAATCCGATTCCTGCCGACGAAGCCTCCTGGGACGTTTACGCGAAGCTCGAGAATGATAATCGCCAGTACCTCTGGGGCATTCTCGAAGAAGACGCGAAGGCCGCCCACCGCACTCCCGCGCAGCAGAAAATCGGCGATTACTACGCTGCCTGCATGAACACCGATGCGATCAATACGCGTGGCCTCGCGCCCCTGCAGCCCGAACTCGACCGCATCGCCGCAATTCAGGATCGCAAACAGCTCGCCGCCTTCCTCCGCGAAGGCGCCGATCAGCGTGGCCTCTACTTCCTCAACGCGGGCGCTGAACCCGATCCGAAGAATGCCGGCATGATGATCGTGGGCGTGGAGGCCGGCGGCCTCGGACTGCCCGACCGCGACTACTACACCAAAACCGACGCGAAAGGTCAGGACATACGCCAGAAATTCGTCGTCTACATGGCCCATCTGCTGGTGCTCGCCGGCGAGCCGCAGGCCCAGGCCGATCAGGAAGCCGCCTCCACCATGAAGATCGAAACCGCGCTGGCCACTGCATCGCTCACCCGCGTCGAGCGCCGCGATCCGTACAACGTCTACCACCCCATGAAAATCGACGCCGTGGAAGCTCTGGTGCCCACGCTCGAACTCGGCGCATATCTCAATCAGGAAAAAGTCCCCGCATCCGTTCTCACCAACGTCGATATCGCGCAGCCAAAGTTTCTCTCTGCGCTGCAATCCGAACTTGCCAACGAGCCGCTGGAAAATCTCAAAGCCTATCTGCGCATCCATGCGCTCAACGGCGCCGCGTCCAGCCTCTCCAGCAATTTTGAAGATGCCCGTTTCGACTTCTATTCCAAATATCTCCGCGGCATCCCGCAGATTGAGGCCCGCTGGAAGCGCTGCGAAGGCCAGGTCGATCGCTATCTCGGGGAGGCTCTGGGCCAGGAGTTTGTCGCGCGCAACTTCTCGCCCGCCACCAAACAAAAAGTCGTCGTCATGACTGACCAGATTGAGCAGGCCATGCAGCAGGAGATCGAGAACCTCGACTGGATGAGTCCCGCCACCAAACAGGCCGCCATCGCCAAACTGCACGTTGTTCAAAACAAAATCGGCTATCCCGACAAATGGCGCGACTACTCCTCGCTCACCATCGAGCGCAACGACTACTTCGGCAATGTTGAGCGTGCCCACATTTTCAACGACAGGCGCGACTGGGCCAAAGTCGGCAAGCCGGTCGACCGCAATGAGTGGTTCATGTCGCCGCCCACGGTGAATGCGTACTACGACCCGCAGATGAACAACATCAACTTCCCCGCCGGCGTGCTCCAGCCGCCCCTCTACGACCCGAAGGAAGACGACGCGCCCAACTATGGCGATACCGGCGCGACCATCGGGCACGAGCTCACCCACGGCTTCGACGACGAGGGCCGCCAGTTTGACGGCCAGGGCAATCTCCGCGACTGGTGGACGCCTCGCCGACGCGAAAGGCTTCGAAGACCACATCAACTGCCTGCGCGATCAGTTTGCCGGCTACATCATCGTCGACGACATCCACATCAACTCGAAGCTGACCAGCGGCGAAGATACGGCAGACCTCGGCGGCACCTTGCTCGCTTACCTCGCCTGGAAGAAGCAAACTGCCGCGATGCATCTGGAATCGAAGGACGGCTTCACGCCGGACCAGCGCTACTTTATCGGCATGGGTCAATGGGCCTGTGAAAACCAGCGCCCCGAGAATCTGCGCGTCAGCGCCATGCTCAACCCGCACTCGCCTGACAAGTACCGGGTCAACGGCATCGTCGCCGATCTGCCGCAGTTCGCCCAGGCCTTTGGCTGCAAAGCCGGCCAGCCCATGGTCGCTGCGAAAGTCTGCAAAATCTGGTGAAGTGCGTTGCAACGTGGTTATCGGAACCGGGTCGCTGAGCCTTCGGTGCTGCACCGGCAGCCGGGAAAAGCCTGGCCTTCTGCCGGGATGCCGAGCGTTGGGCTTTAGCCCAGGGCCTTCTCACACAAACATGCAGTCCCCATAAGAAAAGAACCGATACCTCGCCTCCACCGCATGCCGATACGCCGCCAGCACCCGCTCCCGCCCCGCAAACGCGCTCACCAGCATCAGTAACGATGACTGTGGCAAATGGAAATTCGTCAGCAACGCCCCCACCACGCGAAATTCAAATCCTGGCGCAATAAAAATGCTCGTTGGCCCCGAATGCGGCGAAAACTCCCCGCCGCCCAGAGCGCAATGTTCCAAAGTCCGCACCGTCGTCGTCCCCGCTGCCACAATCCGCCGCCCTTCGCGCCGTGCCGCGTTCAGTGCCGCCGCTGTCTCCTCTGAAATCGTGTACCGCTCCGCATGCAGCCGCACATCTTCCACCCGCTCCACCCGCACTGGCTGAAACGTCCCCAGCCCAACGTGCAGCGTCACAGAAGCAATCTCCACGCCGCGCGCCCGAATTTCGTCCAGGATCGCCGGCGTGAAGTGCAACCCCGCCGTCGGCGCAGCCACTGACCCGCGCTCCCGCGCATACACCGTCTGGTACCGCTCCCGATCGCCCGCCCGATCTTCGCGATGGATATACGGCGGCAGCGGCATGTGCCCCAGCCGCTCCACTACGCCCAAAAAATCCTCAACCGGCTCGAACCGCAGCGTCCGCTCCCCAAACTCCCCATGCGCGATCGACCTCAGCCCGCAGCTGCCCCGTCCCCAAACTCCAGCCCTTCCCCGGTCAGCACCTTGCGCCCCGGCCGCACCAGCGCCTTCCATTCCCACTCCGACAGTTGCTCCGCCAGCAAAACCTGCACCCGGCCGGCCGTCTGATGATTCGCCTGCGTGTGCAATCCCGCCCGATGCGCAAACAGCCGTGCAGGAATCACGCGGCTGTCATTCAGCACCAGCAAATCCCCCGGGCGCAACATCTCCGGTAAATCGCGAAACCGCCGATCCGCCCATGTCCCCGTAGCCCGGCTCAGCGCCAGCATCCGCGCCCCCGCGCGATCCGCGAGCGGTTCCTGTGCAATCAATTCTTCAGGAAGATCAAAATCGAAATCCGAAACCAGCACTCCGCCGATTCTACTTCCGCCGTCTCTTCGCGATGTGCTCCTCAGCCCGCAAACGCGCCCGCTCCAGCGCCTCGTTCAGCTCCACGCGCTTCGCCTCGAGCACCGCCGCATCCGCGTCCGGCTCCGGCGCTGAAACGGTCCGCGCCCAACTCACCAACACGCGCGAAAACGGCAGCGGCACCAGAAACCGATCCCACGACCGCATCGCCCACGCGCGCTCCGGCAGCAGATAAAAGCTCCCCATCGTCTCGCCCGTCATCGCCGCCAGCTTCACCGGCCCAATTTTCGTCTGGTAAATCGGCCCCCGCGGCCCATCCGCGGTGAACACCACCGGTTCCCCTCGGCCGAGCACCTCGCGCAGCGCCATCAATCCCGCCGCGCCGCCCCGCGAACTCGACCCGCGCACACTCCCGTATCCCAGCAACCCCAGCGTCCGCGCGATCAGCTCCCCGTCGAAGCTCTGGCTGATCAGAATCGAGCAGCGAAATTTCCTGAAGTACCATCCCGCCGGCAGCGTACAGCGATGCCAAAAGCAAAAAATCCCGCGCGCGGGAAGCGTCGCCGGCACAACACCGTCTTCGGCGATCACCTCGAACCGCAGCGTCACGCCGACCATCGCCAGCAACAGCGCCGTCAGCTTCGGAACAACCCAGAGCGCCACGCGCTGTCCAAAAGTAAAGCGCCCGTTCTCGCTCTCGCTCACGTTACCGATTGTAGCCACTGCCCCTGGGCTCCCCGCCAACTCCGCCAAACCCGACCGCCCTCCCACGACGGTCACAACAAACGCGCACCATCGTCACGCTGCGCTCCCCCGATCGTGCTACAGCGTTGCCCGCATCATCGGCGAAGATAGTCTTGACCCTGGATTCCCGCGTCAGGCTGGGCACCATGAAACGCCTCGTGATCTTCCTGTTGCTGCTCGCGTGCGCACTCTGCGCCGCCGCCCAGACCCAGGTCACGCTTACTGCCTCCAGCCCCGTGGCGCTGGCCGGTGCCCTCGTCAGCTTCACAGCAACCGTATCGGGCACGCCCTCCAGCGCCATGCCCACCTCCGTCATCCCCACCGGCACCGTCACGTTTGAGGATGGAACCACACCCATCGGCGACGCCACGCTCCATACCAATCTCGGCCTTGCCACCGGCACATTCTTCACCACGAGCCTCGCCGCCGGATCGCATTCGATCGTCGCGCTCTACTCCGGCGACGCCAACTTCAAGGCCGCGACCTCCGCCGCGACCACCATCGCCATCGAGGCTTATTCCATTACCCCCAGCGCCACCACCCTGACCCTCACGCAGGGGCAGTCCGGCAATCTTACCTATACCGTCGCTGACGGTACCGGAGTCAGCACGATCGTCGACTTCGGCTGCGTTCCCCCACCGTCGACCTACACCACTTGCTCCTTCAGTCCTGCGAGCGTCACCGGAAACGGCCAGGCAGTGCTGACCATCGCTACCACAGGCACAACGACAGCCTCCGCCCGCGGCTACTTCTTTCGCCGCCTCGCCAGCAAAGGCCCCGCCCTCGCGTCGTTTCTCTTCCTGTGTTTTCCTCTGGGATTGCGCCTGCGCCGCCGTTTCGCCGACGTCTTCGTCTCGACGCTGATGCTGGCCCTGCTCCTAACTGGCTCGATCACCCTCACTGGCTGCAGCAGCGCGAAGACCACGCCTGCCGCGTCCACCGCCACGCCGCCCGGCACCCAGGCCTTCGAGGTCCTCACCTCAACCGCCGCCAACAGTCAGACCATCGGCCAGAATACCTGGATCACCGTGACCGTCCTTCCGGCGTCCTGATCCCACTTCACAACGGCTCTTAATCGCCCGACGTCGACACCGGCACCGGCGCGTTTTTCGGTGTCGATATGTATCCCTTGATTTGGTTGTGGTCGATGTTGTTCACCACCAGCTCGTACAGCAGATGATCCTTGCCCGTGTAGAACTGGATCGGCTCGTCGAGATTGCGATCCTTCTTCTGGATCTCCTTGTCGTCCGAATAAACCACCAGCGTAAATTTGCTGTGCTTCGGATCGGTCTTCTTCAGCTCCAGCGCGACCGTCGCCACAGCCTTCTTCTGGTTCTTGTCCAGTGTGAATTCGTAATAGTTGCGGTCACCCATGTGCTTTAGGATTTCCAGCTCTTTCCCATTCGTCGCAATCAGCCCGCTCTGCAGACCCAGATCGCCCTTCATCGCCTGCATCGACGCTTCGTCCGTCTGCAATTGCGTCTTCGTCGCGGTCAGGTCCGTCTTCACCCCGCCCACGTCGGTCTTCACGCCGGAAACATCGTTCGTTACCGAGGCGATCTGGCTCTGCGCCTGCGCCAGCCGCTGCGAATCCGCCTGCTGCCGTTTCAGCAGATCCTGCGCCTTCGCCTCCAGTTGCTTCTGCGTCATCCCCAGCGATTGCCCCAGCGTGTCTGTGGTCACCTTCAGCCGCGCATTCGTCTGATCCAGAGCCGAGGCCAGCTTCTGATTCTGCTGTTGCGCCGTCGCCAGCTGCGTCTCCGCGTGCGTCAGCCGCCCGGCCAGCGTGTAACTCCAGATCAGCCCTGCGATCGCGCACAGCACCGCAACCGCCAGCACCCCGATAAATAATCCCGAGTAACTCCTCTGCTCCGGCACTTCCGCTGTTTCGTCCATGTCTGCCTCTTCGCCCTTTCGGGTACCACTGTTGCGCAATGTATCCCAGGATCGCCTGCACTGCAATCTCCACTCTTGTCCCGACCCTTCTTCCGCAACTCCTCCCGGCGGCGGATAATCTATCTCATATGCCCCGCTTCCAATACCGCGAGATCGAGCCGACCCGCGAAGCCAAAGAAGTCTTCGACCGTTGGGTCGACTACCTCGATGACGAGTTTTCCCGCCATTCCAACGTCGCCCTGCGCAGCGAAATCGTGCGCGACAATCTCCACCAGCTGCTGCTCGGGCGCCCCCACGGCGGCCGCCTCAACTTCACCCTCGCCACCGAGCTGCCCTTCAATGTCCTTCAGCTCTCGCTCGACCCCGCCAACGTCACCCTTGAGCCCGAGTACTACGGCGACGTCGATGCCGAACGCTACGCCCTCATCAAACCCCTCATCTGGTTCTGGCGCATGTTCGATCGCTCCCCCGTTGCCCTCAATCTCTGGCTCGGCTTCCGGCTCCGCGCCATGCTCGGCAAGCACATCTTCAAAAGCATCGGCAACAACGTGAAGATCTACCACGGCGTCGAGTTCACCTTCGGTTACAACCTCACCCTCGAAGACGACGTCATCATCCACAACCACGTCCTTCTCGACGACCGCGGCGAGCTGGTCATCCGCAAAGGCTCTTCCATCTCCGAATACGCCGCCGTCTTCTCCCACGCCCACGATCCCGTCGAAGCTTGCATCATCGAGCATCGCCGCACTGAAGTTGGACCCAACGCCCGCGTTACCTACCGCTCCCTCGTCATGCCCGGCGTCCGCGTCGGAGAAGACTCCATGCTCGGCGCCCAGGCGGTCGCTACGCACAACCTCGAGCCGCACTCCATCGTCGGCGGCATTCCCGGCCGCAAAATCATGAGCAAGAAAGACGCCCATCGCCTCGGCGAAAAAGACGGTCCCGGCCCCTGCGCCGAACTCCCCCCCAACGACTGATCGGCTACCCGCTCCACGCTTCCGGCTCCCGGCTGCCCTCCTGATACCATCGAACCAACTTCCGATGGATCAGACCCATATCATCATTGCCATCTTCGAGTTTGCTGTGCTCCTTTTTTCGCTCAGCCTCCACGAAGCCGCGCACGCCTGGATGGCCAACCGCCTCGGCGATCCCACCGCCCGTATGCTGGGCCGCGTCACCCTGAACCCGATCAAGCACATCGACCTCCTCGGCACCGTCATCCTGCCCATCATCATGCTCATCGTCAACACGGGATTCCTCTTCGGATGGGCCAAGCCCACGCCCGTTACCCCCGGCAACTTCAAAAACATCACCCGCGACGACATCCTCACCACTGTGGCCGGTCCGGGCAGCAATCTCTTCGCGGCCATCGGCGCTACGCTGCTCATGCTTCTCCTCTCCCGCAGCAGCGCAAGCGGCGCCAACATCGTCCATCAGATCGCCGCCACCGGCGGCCTCGATCCTACGCTGATGACCTCCAGCCCCGTGCTCTACCCGCTCGTCTTTCTTTTCTATCTCGCCATGATCCTCAACCTCATCCTCGCGGCCTTCAACCTGCTCCCGCTGCCTCCGCTCGACGGCTCCCACGTCTTTCGCCACATGCTCCCCTACAAGGCCCTGCGCTTTTATGACTCAATGGGGCTGATCAGCCTCCTCCTCATCTTCGTCCTGGGCGGCCGCGTCGTCGGCTTCATCGTTGCCCCCGCCATCAACTTTCTCCGCGAAGTTCTGCTCGCGTTCTAACGGGCCAATATTGCTGTTTGGTTGGGGACTGCCCCACAACCGCCGCCAGGAAACGCGACTGTTTTGAAGGGGCACGGTTTCAACCGTGCCGGAAAGCTGCAAAATGAAACCGGCTTTAGCCGCTGAGGGGCGCATTTTGCCATTTCCACTCCTTTTCTCGAAAATTGCATGGCATAAGGATCGACTCATGCGAAGCTACTCCATTTCTGTCGCAATTCTTTTTTTTGCCCTCACCTCTTCCCCTCAAACCACCCCCGCGAAACATCCCTTCACCGCGAAGGACTGGGCCGCCCTCCACTCCGCCGGCGTCACCGCTGTCTCTCCCAATGGTGACATCCTCTATCAGGTTTCCCACGGAGGCGAAAAAGGCCCCACCCATCAGGAATGGTGGACTGTCGCCCCCGACGGCTCGAACCCTGCGAAGCTCGATCTCCCCGAAGGCTTCTTGCCCATGGGCTTTACTCGCGACGGCCACGGCCTCTACGGCTCGTGGAAAGTCAACGGTAAAAGCCAGCTCGCCATCTTTCCCATCAGCGACAACAAAGCCGCCGCCGTTCCCTCCACCGTCGTTCTCCTCCCGCGCGGCATCGATTCCGCCCAGCCCTCGCCGCAGGGCACCCAGTTCGCCATCGTCGCCGACCCGCGTCCGCCTGACCCGCTCGACGATGTCCGCCATGTTCAGGAACCCGATCAGTCCAGCCTCTATATCGTCAACGCCGACGGAACCAACGGCGCCTGGTGGTGCCCGACCCTCAGGAACCTCTCCGGCGAACTCGCCTGGTCTACTGATTCCCAATCCCTCGCCGTCCTCTCCAGCCTGCCCCGTATCGGCCACCACGATGTCAGCACCGCCATCGATGTCTGCTCCGCCTCCGGTCCGCGCCACGTCACCGACGTTGCCAATTCCGTCACCGGCCTGGCATGGGCCGACAACGGACACGACCTCGCCTTCCTCTCCACAAAGTCCGCCGTCCTCACCCCCGAACACCTCTACACCGTCTCCGCTTCCGGCGGAACAGCCCAGGACCGCACCCCCAACCTCGATGCCACCGCTGCCTCCCTCGGAGGCGATGTCCGCGGCCGCGTCCTGGTCCTCGTTAATCGCGGCGTTCGCACCGAAGTCGACGAATTTCACGACGACAGTCTCACCATCGTCTTCCAGTGGCCCGACGGCGTGGTCGCCGGCCTGCCCGTCAGCTCTCCCTACACAGGAACCAGCCAACAGGTCGCCTTCAATGTCGGCGATCCGCAGCACACCCGCAACGTCGCCGTCCCCGACGGCAACCACCTCCGCATAATCACCCATGAGGGCGACGCCCAGCTCGCCTCGGTCGATCTCGGCCAGGTTCGCGTCGTCCACTGGAAAAGCAAAGAGGGAATCGCCCTCGAAGGCATCGCCACCTTCCCCGCCGGCTACGTCGAAGGCCAGAAATACAAATTCCTCGTCCTGCCCCACGGCGGTCCCGAAGCCAACGACCAGCTCTCCCTCGATCCCTTCTCCCGCACCATCGCCGGCCTCGGCTACGTGGTTCTCCAGCCTGAATACCGCGGTTCCACAGGCTACGGCGCCGACTTCCTCGCCGCCATTTACCAGCACTTCGGCGACCGCGCCTACCACGACGTCGACAGCGCAACCGATTACGCCATCACTCAGGGATGGGCCGACCCCAACCGCCTTGCCATCTTTGGCTGGAGCGCCGGCGGCTTCATGACTTCCTGGACCGTCACTCAAACCAACCGCTACAAAGCCGCCGTTGAAGGTGCAGGCATCACCGACTGGGCCCCTTTCCTCTGGACCAGCGACATCCAGCAAATCGACTACGACCAGCGCTGGACCGACGAAGCCCCGCAGGCCTTCTCCCAGTTCTCCGCCGTCGACTTTGCGAAGAACGTCACCACGCCCCTGCTCATCCTCCACGGAGAAGCCGATCGCCGCGTCCCCACCTTCCAGGGCACGGAATATTTCCAGATCCTCGCCGCCCGCGGCAAAACCGTCCGCATGGTCACCTATCCCAGCTCGCCGCACTTCCCTATCCTCTGGGAGCAGCGCCTCGACGTCATGCAGGAACTCGCCGACTGGCTCGCAAAATATAATCCGTGACGTTGCGCCCCATGAAGCTCCGCCCATCAGTCTCGTTTCGCCTCGCCGTTGCAACCGCGGCCCTCGCGCTTCTCGCCGTTCTCGCCATTCGTCCGGCGTGCACTGAGCCCCACTCCTTCCGCGCCGACAATGGCCAGTTCCTCCTCGACGGCAAACCCTTCCGCATCATCTCCGGCGAAATGCACTACGCCCGCATTCCCCGAGAATACTGGCGCGACCGTCTCCGCATGGCCAAAGCCATGGGCCTCAACACGGTCACCACCTACGTCTTCTGGAATGCCCACGAGCCGCGCCCCGGCGTCTACGACTTCTCCGGCAACCTCGACGTCGCCGAGTTCGTCCGTGAAGCCCAGCAGGAAGGCCTCTACGTCATCCTTCGTCCCGGCCCTTACTCCTGCGCCGAGTGGGAATTCGGCGGCTTTCCCGCGTGGCTCCTCAAAGATCCCACCATGGTCGTCCGCTCCCGCAACCCGCAGTTCCTCGCCGCCGCGCGCGCCTGGCTCCTGCGTCTCGGCAGGGAAGTGGCGCCCCTCCAGATCGGCAACGGCGGCCCCATCATTGCGGTCCAGGTCGAAAACGAATACGGCTCCTACGGCGACGACCATGAGTACATGGAAGACATCCACCACGATCCTCGTCGACGCTGGCTTCACCCAATCCCAGCTCTACACCGCCGACGGCGCAGAAGAAGCTCCCGCGTGGCAGCCTTGCCTGAGCTCCCCGCCGTCATCAACTTCGGTCCCGGCGAGGCGCAGCGCTCCTTTGCCACACTAAAGAAGCTCCGCCCCGAAGGCCCCTTCATGAACGGCGAATATTGGGATGGCTGGTTCGATCACTGGGGCGCGCCCCACGCCCACACCAACGCCCAGCAACAAGCCAGCGACCTCGACTGGATCCTCCGCCAGGGCTACTCCATCAGCATTTACATGTTTCACGGAGGCACCAGCTTTGGCTGGATGAACGGCGCCAACTCCAACGGCAAAAACTATGAGCCCGACGTCACCAGCTACGACTACGACGCCGCCCTCGATGAATCCGGCCATCCAACGCCCAAGTACTTCCTCTTCCGCGACGTCATCGCGCGCGACACCGGCATCACGCCGCCTCCCGTCCCATCCGCGCCGTCACCCATCGCCATCTCCGCGTTCACCATGGACCGCGTCGCATCCCTCTGGGACAACCTGCCTCCGCCGGTTCACTCCGAACAGCCTCTCACCATGGAAGCGATGGACCAGTCCTACGGCTACGTCCTCTACCGCACGCAGATCCACGGCCCCATCAGCGGCAATCTAGCCATCGGCGCGGTCCACGACTACGCCCAGGTCTACATCGACGGCAAACTCCAGGGCGTCATTGATCGCCGCCTCGACCAAACCTCGCTCCCCGTCCACCTCGATCGCCCCCGCGCCCGCCTCGACATCCTCCTCGAAAACACCGGCCGCGTGAACTTCGGCTCCGCGCTTCCCGGCGAGCGCGTCGGCCTCCTCAACGGAGTCACCCTCGCCGGCCGTCCGCTCACCGGCTGGGACAACTACTCGCTGCCCATGCTCTCGTCAGGAACACTCCAGTGGCGCCCGCCCTGCCAGGGCCCCTGCTTCTATCACGCCACCTTCACCATCGACCACCCTGCCGACACCTTCCTCGACACCAGCCAACTCGGCAAAGGCATGGTCTGGATCAACGGCCGCCCCCTCGGCCGCTTCTGGAACGTCGGCCCGCAAAAAGCGCTCTACCTGCCCGCGCCGTTCCTCAAGCCCGGCCGCAACGAAGTCGTCCTCTTCGATCTCAATGGCGAGCAAGGCCGAACCCTGCAGGGCCTCGACCACCCCGTCCTCGACGCCCCGACCGCAAAGTAATCCCCCAACAAAAATGCGGGAGAAGAAGTCTTCCCCCGCACCGCGCTTTCGCCTTTCTAATCCCTAAACTCTAATCCCTAAACTCTAATCCCTAAACTCTGTCTTACCTCCTGAACTGGTGTCCCATCCGGTACACCACGCCCACCGAAATCGCGAACTGCTCCGCAAATCCGTTGTGCCCGAAGTCCGTCAGCGTCGCGTCCGGCGCGATCCGAAACACCAGCCTCGGCGACCGGTTCAAGTCAATCGACCCGCCCATCGCCCCCGCCACCGTAAATTGATTCGCAAACAATCCCAGCGACGCCGGATTCACCCCACCCAGCGCGCTCTCGAAATTCCCATACGCCCCGCCGACGAACGCATGCAGCATCATCGCCGCGTGTTCGTTCCTCGCCAGCCGATACTCCGGACCCACCAAAAACATATGCTCGCTCACAAAGGGTCCCGTGATCGGCCCCGCGTTCGGCCCGCTGCCCGTGCAGCTTCCGCAGTTAGGAGCCACCCCGCTCGTCCCGTAATATCCGCGCACGTTCGCGCCCACGCCCCACCGCGTTCCCAACTCCCGCACCACCCGCGCATCAAACCCGCCCAGGTTCGCCCCCTGCAGCAAATTCGGTCCCGCGTCGAAGTGCGAATACGCGAACCCTCCGTAAATCTCCCACGGATAGTCGTATCGAACGCCCGCCAGCGGCGCCGGCGGCGGCAATTGCGGATTCGGCGGCGGGCTGACCACCTGGCCCCGCAGCCGTCATTCCCATCATCCACATCCCGGCGGCCATCGCCGCCACTCCCGCGCGTACCACCCACATCCTCTTCAACAAACAATTCCTCCAGCAAATCCGTGCAAACTCTGCATCCTGTGTCGCAAACTTCAAAGATACATGGGCAACCCGCATTCTGTCCCCGGACGCCCATTCTTGTACTCTGGGGAAAGATGAGCACCGCCCCAACTCTCTCCAGCAAAGAATTTGACTCTCTCGACGCCATGATGCGAGCCTGGGCCGAAGAAGCCGTCCGCATCGCCGCCGCCGACCACGGCATGACCCTCGACTACACGCCCGAGTCAATCCCGCTCCTGGAAACCGTCCTCGCCGCCCGCACCCCTGTTCCCGATTCCCAGCAGGAAGAAGCTACCCGCCTCTGGGGCGCGTACTACGGCGAAGTCTTCCGCCGCCGCTATCCCGCCGAATGGATCATGGCCGTCTATCCCACGCCGCAATACGCCGGCCGGGCCGACGCCGGTGCCGACGTGGCCATGCCCGCCCTCGACGCTGCCGGCTCCCACGTCTATCCACTCCTCAAAATCTTCCGCCGCCTCACCATCGGGCCGTCAGAAGACCTCGCCGCCTTCTACGCCAAGGTCTCTGCAGCCCTCGAAGCGCGGCAGGGAAGGGAGCCGCTTCCCTGAATCTGGTCCAGGCGACTGCGCCTACCGAATATCCAGCTCCCTCCGCAACAACTCCGCAATCGGCTCCCGGCTTCCTCGCCACGTCTCCCACACCGCGGCGCACCACTGATGAATCGCCGCATCTCTCTCCGCGCCCGGCAGCACCGAGGCAACATCGGCAACAGTTATCTTTCCAGGTTCGACGGGCAGGCTCAATGCCGGCCACACCTTCCGCGACCGCGCCAGCTGCATGTGCACCCGTTGCACCTGCTTGCCCGTAAAATTCTTCTCCACGACCAGATAGAGCCCAATCAGTGCGAACGTTATCGCGATCGGCTTGGTGCTCGCGTCGGCATGTTGCGCCGTGTACGCGTCGACCAACAGCTGGTGGATGAAGGCCGGATCGGGATGCGCCAGCGTGTAGTACGCCAGCTCGTTGTAGAGTTCCTCGTCGGTCGGCATGGCTGCGAGGCCGCTACGAGTTCCGCCCGCGACATTCCTCGCAAACACAATGCCGTCGCAAATAATCCCAGGAATAAATCCCGCTCGCGTGTCCGTCATTCCATTTGAAGCTGATCGCGTAGTTGCCCACCGGGCTCGCCGACTCCGGCCGCGCCGGCGCCTGATACATCGGCAACAGAGAAGCCGCTTTCGCTTTCCCCTCGCCCGGCTGCCTCCCCTGCGCCTCGCGCTCCTCGTGGCAGGTCGCGCACGGGCAGGCATTCCGCAGCCACGCAAAGCTCCACCGGCTGCGATGTCCATCTTTCCAGTCGATCTCGAGCCCCTCGCCCGTCGACTGTTGTACTCGCACCTTCGCCGGCGTCACCGCCTCGCGCGGCAACTCCGGTGTGTCCGCTCGCCGCGCCTCTTCCTGGCTGACCAGGCGAATCCCTTCGTGACTCATGCTTCTGCTTTCGCTACCGGCTACTGGCTACCGGCTACGGGCTCGCTTCACGCCGACTGCAGAAACGCCACCGACTGCAGGCTCGTCACCTCGAACCGCTTGCGGCACCGGATGTTCCTGCAGGCCACGAGGTCGTCCTGCCGCACCATATACGACTGCGCCTTGGCGAACCGCGCCCGGTCCCGCTCGTCCGCATTCCGCGGCAGTGCCGCCTTCCGCGTCCTCACCAGCCAGCGCACCTCGTACTCGCCCGCCTGGCCGCAATGCGGACACGACAGCGTATGCTTGCGCAACTCCGACTTTTCATCGAAAAATTCGCGTTCTTCCATTGGCCCTGACTCCAATCCAAAGATTCCAAGGGAAGTATTTCACATTGACCCGCGTCAGAAGTGCTAATTTGTAGGTCATCTCCTTGCGCGGAACGGGCAGATTCCGCCCGAAAGCCCCTAAGAAGCCGTGGATTTGTAGCCGTCTGAGACATAGATGCCGAAAAAACGCGCCAAAAAACAGACCTTTTCCGCCGTCAAGGCCGTCAAAGCCAACGCCCGCGAACGCGTCGGTCAGCCCAAACCCGAGCGCGTCATCCCCAACACCGCCCGCGAAACCAAACGCGGCCTGAAGCACCCCAAAACCCTAGCCAAACTCCTCTCAGAAGAGAACTGAAGCCCATCGCAACCGGAATCGGCGGTTCTCGGCTTTGACTCGTTGTTTGCTCGACTTTCGCCCGGTTTCGCCCGCCTTTTCTGAACGCCGACCGCCGACCGCTGAACGCTACTCCCTATTCCCTACGCGCAGTCCCACCGCCTTCATCAGCTTCAGCGCATTGCTGGTCTGCACAATCCCCGGCTTCAATCGATAATCGAACTTCAGCTTTCCATCCTCGATCGAGTCCTCGAAGTGCCAGTTCTGCCCCGCGCCCCCCATCGTCTCCGGAATCGCCGTCAGCGCCAGATCGTGCGTCGTCACCAGCCCCATCGCCCCCTTGCTCACCAGATCCCGCACCACGAACAGCGTTCCCTCAAACCGATCGTGCGAATTCGTCCCCGACAGCAGTTCATCCAGCAAGAACAGCACCGGTACCGGACCATCCGCCAAATCCGACAGCACCTTTAACCTCTGAATCTCCGCATAGAACCGCGAAACTCCGCCCTGCAGCGAATCCAGTACGCAGATCGACGCGCCCACCGTGACCGGCGACATCCGCAGCCGTTTCGCCCGCACCGGAGCCCCGCACTGCGCCAGCACCGCATTCAGCCCCACCCCGCGCAGAAACGTGCTCTTGCCCGCCATATTCGGCCCGCTGATCATCATGAGCTGCGGCGTACGCCCCAGGCGCAAATCATTTCCCACCGCCTTCTCCAGCGGCAACAGAGGATGCGCCAAACCCTCCGTCTCAAACCACGGCCTCTCCTCCACCAATTCCGGCATCGTGTCCGCCGGATGCTCGTACGCATAGCCGGCCAGCGCCGCCAGCGCCTCAAACTCGCCCACTGCCTCGAGCCATCCGCGAATCGCCGGCCCATACTGCGCCCGCCACCGCTCCGCCGCCATCGTGAACTGTGCGGTATAAAACACAAACGCATCGAAGATCTGCACAAATTTGTTCCGCCGATCCTCCAGCCAGTCATAGATGCGTTCCAGCTTCTTCACCGCAACCGAAGGCGCCCCGTGCCCCGCCTCCATCGAAGCTCGCAGCCCCAGCAGCCGATCTGCAGCAAACGTCTCCCCTTCCATCACCTCGAGCACTTCCCGCAGCACCCTCAGATCCTCAGCTGCTTTTTCTACCGCGTCCGCTGACGCGCTCACCCGCCGCTCCAGCCATTTGCTCACCGAGTAGTTGATCAGGGACATCAGGATCGCCGGGTCAAGGTTCCGCGTCACATCTCCGGCCAGCAGCGACGCGATCCACGCCATCATCGACGCCACCCAAAGCACAGCCAGCAGCGCCAGCACCCACGGCAGCCACCGCAACTGCCCGGTTGTGAAACTCGCCCGGCCCTCGCCCCATGCCGCCAGCGCCTCGGGATGCACCCCCGCCCGTACATGCTCTCCCGCCGTAAACAGCCGCTCCCGCAGCTGCACACGGTCCTTCATATCGAGCACCGCCGCCTGTCGCGCCCGCACTTCGTCCGGTCCCGCCGCCGCCAGCAGCCAGCGCGCCAGCGTCTCTTCGCCCGCCCGCGTCCGCGCCGTCGACAGCAGCTCGAACAGCGATCCCTTCCCAAACAAGTCCAGATCCCGCGCGTACGGATGCGCCGGGTCGAAGAATCGATCGCCCGTTTCTCCCGTTCCTGCCCACTGGTCCTCGAGCCGCGCCAGCCCTCGCGCGTAGAAGTCCGTCACCCGCTCATAACGTCCCAGCCGTCGCAGCACGCGGTCGTGCACCACGATCAGCACAATGAAAATCGCAAGAGGAATCAGCAGCAGAAGAAAAGGGCCGCGCGTGTGCACCAGCACGCCGGCCGCAATCACTCCCAACAAGAAATCCGCGAGCTTACCATAGCCCAGCCACAGATGCCGTCTGCGCTCGCGCTCCACCCGAACCCGGTTCTCCACCAGCAAACGGCGATACACCGCTTCCACCGATTCCACGCATCCAGCATCGCACGTCTCAGTCCTGCCCGAGACGATCGGAGCACCCGCCCGCCACACGCGCCGCCGCCACATGGTAGAAGTCGTACCCCTTCATGCGGACCGCAGCCCGGCCGTAATACCGATAGCGATATTCTCTCGCCCCGCCATCGCTCTCCAGATCCAGCCCGCGCCGCGCCAGGTAATCGCGCAGCGTCTCAGGCCGCAGCCCAAATGTCCACGGCTCATCCAAACTCGCCACATCGCGAAGGATGCGCTCGCCGCCATCGAATTTCATCGACCGATCCACCAGTCCGGAGTGCACGTACGTAAAGATGAGCGAGCTGCCCGCACCGCAACCCGCCACGTAGCCCAGCACCCCGTCCACCGCCTCCTCGGTCAGATAATGGCTGACCCCCTCCCAAAGGAAAACCGTCGGCAACAATGGAGAGAACCCGGTCCGCAGCAGAACTTCCGGCAGGCTCTCCCGGTTGAAATCGATGCCGGCGAATCGGACATTGTCGGGAATCCTCGGAATCATCGTCCGCAGTTGCTCCAGCTTTGCGGCCTGCGTCGATGGATGATCAACCTCAAATATCGTCGTCGTGTTCGGAACGGGAAGCCGGTACGCGCGGCAGTCGTAGCCGGCGCCCAGAATCACTACCTGGTGCGGATTCTCCTCCAAATGCGCCGCCAGAATGTCATCGATCAGCCGCGTCCTCGCGATAGCCGATGTGCGCGCCCCCGGAAGCCTTTGGTCCGCATACCAGCTCACCATTGCGCCGATCGGACGGAACTGCGAGAGCTGCACCGCCCTCCGCAGTCCCTTACGGGTAAAACTCTGCGCGAAAGGATCGCTGACGATTCGGCGATCCTCCCGCCGAACCGACTCCAGCGCTCGAAAAAATGCCATGTACTGCGCGGTTCGACTTGCCTGTTCCCACTTCACGCTGGAAAAAATCCTGGACGGTGATCTCAAGCCGGCTGCTGGTCAACGGCCCGCGCGCTCATTCTTCTGAACGCTGGACACTAGACGAGAAAAGCTGCCTGCGAGACGCTGAAGCAGCTACTGCACCTTCGGCTCCCCCGCCGCCTTGTCGCTCTTCACCTCTGGCGGCATCCCACCCTGCAGATACAGCTTGTACTCGGTATCGATGATCCCCAGATTCCGCGCCAGCCCCAGCCGCGACTCATTCAGCTGATAAACGCTGTTCACGTACTGCGTCTGCGCCTGGGCCAGTGTCGACTGCGCCTCCGCCACCGGCAAATTGTCCGCAACGCCGGCCTCGAACCGCTGCTGCGTCTGATCCAGCGCCGTCGTCGCCAGATCCACATTGCTCTTCGCCACCTGGACCGTCTCCGTCGCCGTTTCCAGATCCAGCAGGCTGTCGCGCAGTTGCTGGTCGATCTTCTGCTTCAGATCCTCCAGCCGTGTCCGAATCTCCTCCAGCTGCGCCTCCGCCACGTCGCGATCCCCGCGAAACTCCGCTTCCTTAAACAGCGGCACGCTCAGCGTTCCCACCGCGGCAAACGTCTCGTGATAGACCCCACCCGAAATTCCCGTCACGCCCCAGTTCCCGCCAAACGTCAGTGTGGGAAAGCGTTCGTGCGTCGTCGCCTTCCGCTCCCGGTCCGCAACGATCAGCTCCTGCTTCGCCATCTGGTAATCCTGCCGATTCGCATATGCCTCGTTGCGCGCGTCGGGCAAATCCATCGGATGCAGCTCCGAGTACGGAGCCGAATCCGTCAGCGTGATCGCCTGCTCCGGCGCCAGCCCGATCTCCCGATTCAGCGCGATCTTCGCCTTCTCGAAATCGTTCTCCGCCGCAATCACCGTCTGCTGCTGGCTCTGCAGCTGCACCTTCGCGCGCAACTCATCCAGGTTCGCCGCCGTCCCCGCCAGATGCTCCTCGTGCGCCTGATTGAACACCGTCTCATCCGTCTTCAGCAACGCCCGCGCGTAATCTGCCTGCGCCTTCGCCGCCAGCGCCTGCAGATACGTGTTCCCCACGTTCAGCACCACCAGCCCGCGCGACGACTGCGCGTTGTAATACGCGGCCTTCTGCAGCGCCTGCGACGCGCGCCACACGTCGTACCCCGCCCAGTTGAACAGCGCCTGCGAGAAATTCACCTGCCCAATCGTCGTGTCCACCTTCGTAATCAGGTGGAACGAAGAAGGGCTCGTCCCTGGCGGCAGCAGCGGCAAAAACGTTGGCAGCAGCGAAGGGTGAAATCCCAGCGCCTCCAGGTTGTACTGGTGTACCCCCGTCTCGCCGTGCAGCGTCAGATCCGGCAGCAGCACGTTTACCAGCTGCAGCTTCTCCGCGTCCGCTTGCTTCTGCTGCTCCCGCGCCAGCGTCAGCGCCAGGTTGTTCTCAATCCCCAGCCGGATCGCATCGTCCAGTGACAGCGCTTTTGGCTCGGCCGTGTACGCCACGGCCTGCACGCTGCCCACATACGGATTCGCCGCCGAATTTTCAGGATTGCTTTGCGCCGGCGCCCACGCCGCGGTCACCACTCCCAGCAGCAGCGCACCCAGCCCCACAACCAGCTTCTTCATCATCCCCGAATCCATCAAGAGTCTTCTGTTTAGATCAGAATACCTGCTTCAGGTTGCCAATTTTCCCGGCGCTCCGGCTGAATCCCCCAGGAGCCCGGTGGCATCCGTCCCCGATATCCGGCCGCTAATCGTTCTTCGCTAAAAGTTTCTTGCTAATCGCCTTTCGCTAATCGTCCTTCGCTAAACGCAGTTCGCTCGCTTCTCGCTCGGCGTTCGCTCGCCTTCCGCTCGCAGTTCGCTCGATCTCGCTCTCCGTTCAGCTATACCTCAACCACCGAATCATCTCCGGCAGCGTAGCCCGCTTCCCATACATCAGCACGCCCACCCGGTAAATCCGCGCCGCCAGCCATACCATTGCCCACACCGATCCCGTCAGCAGCGCGATCGACAGCCATATTTGCCACAACGGCGGCGTTTGTGAGCAGATCCGCATGTACATAATGATGGGCGTAAACGGCGGCAGCAGCGACAGCACTATCGCCGCCGTCGAATTCGGGTTCCCCAGCACAAACGGCAGCAGCACCACACTCACCACCAGCGGCGAAATCAGAATGAAGCTGAACTGCTGCACCTCCTGCTCGCCGCTCACGCTCGATCCCAGCGCCGCCGCCAGTCCGCTGTACAAAAAGAATCCCAGCAGGAAGAAAATCCCGAAATACCCCAGCTCCGCCTTCGTAATCCCCAGCGAGGCCAGCCCGTGAACCCCCTGCGCCGCCGCCATCGCCGACCCTGCGTAGAACACCAGCAGCGCGCCCCAGATCGCCATCTGCGTCAGCCCTACCGCGCCCACGCCCAGCAGCTTGCCCAGCATCAGCGAGTCGGCCGACGCCGTTGACAGCAGCACCTCAAAAATCCGCGACGTCTTCTCCTCCACCACCGACCGCGCAATGTTGATCCCGTAAATCAGCACCGACGCGTACAGGATGATGATCAGGACATAAGCGCCCAGAAAATTCCTCTCCGAGTTCGCCTCCACCACTGACCCGTTCTTCACCTGCATCGTGTTCAGCTTCGGGTCCTTCATCAGCCCTTCCACCCGGCTCTCCGGCAGGCCGCTCTTCAGCAATTGCTCGCGGATCAGCGCCGCGCTCACCGCCGCATCCATTTGCGCCTTGCTGACAAAGTTGATCGAGCTCCCCGAAATCCACGTCACCTGCGGCCGTTCCGCGCCTGCCACTGGATCCAGCCTCAGATATCCCCCAATCCGGTGCGCCGCAACCTCGCTGTTCAGCTTCACCAGATCGTCATTGGTCGCCGGCGCGTAAATTTCCACCGTTTTCGGAGGCAGCTCGCCATCCAGCAGCGCCGCCTTCACCTCTTCCGCTAGCTCCGGGTTGCTGGAGACGATGGCCATGTTCTGCACCCCCTCCATCTTTTTCCCGCTGAAGCTGCCCAGTATCGCCAGCCCCCCCATCCCAATCGGCACCAGCAGCGTCGTGATCCGGAACACCCGGCTCCGTATCCGCTCCACATACTCGCGCCGTGCAATCAGCAGCGTGTTCCTCAGCATTCCGCTAAGCATCGGAGCGCCCTCCCACCGTCTCAATAAAAATCTCCTCGAGCGACGGTTCCACCAGCTCGAATTTCGTAATGGTCGCCGTCGCTGCCGCCGTTCGCAGCAGATCCTGCGCGTCCGCATGCGGCTTCAGCTTGATTTCCGCGTGCCCTGCATAGTCCTTGTATTCCGCAATCGCCGGATGCTGCAGAAACCCGTCCGAGCCCTCATACTGCACAATCACCCGATTCCGCTCGTAGCGCGACTTCACCTCCCGCATCCCCCCGGCCAGCACCGCCGCGCCCTTGTCGATCAGGCAGATCGAATCGCACAGCTTCTCCACCTGATCCATCCGGTGCGTCGAAAACAGCACCGCGTTCCCCTGGTTCTTCAGCTCCAGCAGCGTGTCCTGCAGCAGCACCGCGTTCACCGGATCGAGCCCCGAAAACGGCTCGTCCATGATGATCAGTTCCGGATCGTGCAGCAGCGTCGCGATGAACTGGATCTTCTGCTGCATCCCTTTCGACAGCTCTTCGGTTTTCTTGTCCATCGAATCGCCCATCTGCAGCCGCTCGCACCACTGCTTCGCCCGCCGCTTCGCCTCCAGCGCCCCCAGCCCGCGCAGCTCGGCCAGAAACACCAGCTGGTCGATCACCTTCATCTTCTTGTAGAGCCCGCGCTCTTCCGGCAGATACCCCACCCGCTTCAGCGCATCGCCGCCAAACGGCTTGCCGAACAGCGATACCTTCCCAGCATCCGGCAGCGTGATCCCGATCATCATCCGGATCGTCGAGGTCTTGCCCGCGCCGTTCGGTCCCAGCAGCCCAAACATGCTGCCCGCTTCGATCTTCAAACTCAGATCGCGAACCGCCGCTTTCGCTTCGTAGGATTTTGAAACATTGTCCAGCTCCACCAGTATTTCCATGCAGTCAGGGCGCTCCCAGGAATCACAAAAGGCAGATGTAAAAGGAACGCTGCCAGCATATCAGCAGGCTTCTGGTTCGGGCCCACTCCCGGCCTGAGCGAGTTAGCGCAGCCGGCGAGTCGAATCGCATCTGCGGTTGTCCTTCTCCCAAATCAAAAGCGTCACAAAAAAAGAATGCACTTTTACCCTAGATCCTTGGAAATGCATCAAACTGAGTCATGGTCCTGTGGGGAGCCGGGGAAGTCTACGCGCCCAAACAGTACTCATTCAGATTCTGAACGCAGACCTTTGGAAGGAGCGAAAACCATGTCCAGTCAACCCGGTAATCCAGATGGTTCGAAACAAAAAGAAGACCGCCGCAATCCCACAAGCGTCGAGGAAAAGGAACTGGATTCCATGGCCGACAAAGCTGCGGAGAAAGCTGGAAAAGAGGAACAGGTTTACGACGAACAGCACGACAACATCTTTACAAAGTAGCGACGAATTTTTCCCACTGTCGGCGAACGAGCTTTGCACACGCCGTCATTGCATGCGGCGCCATGGTCCTGGCTGTGCGAGAACGCCGCGTCTGCGGTGAAAATGGTGCAGTCCTGATCTCCGTGAATTAATCGCAATGCTTTGGTTCCCTTGTTCCAGCGCCTGGGTTTGCGGAGGGTGAGCCCGACCGGAAACAGAAACGGGTCGCTGACGTGTGCCTCTTGCTCTCGGGAAGCCCCCCCACACCGCCGGCTACTATCGTGCCCTGGACCGGATTCCTCCTGACCTGACCTCGGATCCTTCCAGGCGGCGAAGGGCAAGCGCAATGTTGATTCCTTCTTGACATCGCTCCGAGACAACGGCCACTATACAGACCTCCCCTCAGGCAACTCCGTGGTTCGCTGTTCGACTCAACGAAGGGCCTGGCCATTGCAGAAACCGGCAAAGTGGTGTGGCTTAGCCGTCACTCGCTCGCTGTAGTGCGGTCGCCCTGTCCCCGGTCCGGAACTGGAGCCAACTCCCATGACGTCTCGCCGGTTTTCCCGCGTACTGTGGTTTTGTGTAGTCGCGACTCTCGGTTTGGGTGGCGTGGTGGTCTTCGTCCCCCAGGCCAGGACGCTGGGCCAGGTTCCCGTTGCGACCATCGCGCCCAGCCATGGCAGGCCACTGGTCCAGCTGCGCAATCCGCAGGGCCTCAGGATCGACTACAACGGCAGCGCCGATGGGGTCGCCGCGCTCAAGGCGGGCGCGACGGGGACGACTCTGGCGGTCGGGGATTTTGATGCGGACGGCGCTCCGGACCTGGTCAGCGGTTACAAATCGGCCCGCGGTGGAATTGTGACCTTGCTGCGCGGCAATCCCGACGCTTTCGCGCCCAGGGACCCGACGCTCTATCCGGCCGCAATCAAGGGCAAGGTTCCCCCGACGTTTCTGAACGAGGCAACAGCGTACGCGGTACCGGCGTCTCCCGATTTTCTCGCCGTCGGCGATTTCGATCGCGATGGCTACCGAGACCTCCTGGTGGGCACCAACGGGGGCGGGCTGTACCTGCTCGCGGGCGATGGGAAAGGGAAGCTGGGCGCTCCGCAGGCGGTGCCGCTGAGCGGTGCGGTGCGGACCATGGACGTCTCCGACGGCGGCTACGTGGCAGTGAGCCTGGAAGGCTCCGTGGGACTCCGGGTTGCGATTTTGGCGCCGAGTACGCACGGGCTGACGGAGGTTGGCAGTTACCCAACACCGGCGCCGGCCACTTCGCTGGCCTGGGGATCGCTGGGAGGCGGGCTTGACCTGGCGGTGGGCGCGGGCAACAACGTGATGCTGATCTACGGGCCGCTGGGCAGCAATCCTGAGACGGAAACGGTGACCCTGCCTGTTAGCGTGCAAGCGCTGGCGGTGGGCGATTACATCTGGGATCGCGATGGGCGACAGGAAATCGCGGTACTGGGCAGCGACGGCGCGGTGCGCATTCTGCAGCACGGAAGCCTCGATACGCGTCCGTTGACGGCGGCCGATATTCCGGGGCGGCGCGCGGCGCTGCGAGCACGACCCAGCGAAATGCGGAGTCCCATGGCGATGGGCCCGTGGACGGTGGCGAAGCAACTGCCAGCTACGGGGGCAACTCCGGCTGGTCCGGCGTCACGATCGACGTTCAGCTCACCGCGTCTGGCCGCAGCCAGGACGCAGGACCTGATGCTGCTGGATGCGGGAAAGACCCAGGTGACTCTGCTCGACACTTCGGGCAAGGCGGCGAATGCCACTGCGACGATCGCGTTTTCCGGCACGCCGGTGGCGGCGGTGGCGCTGCCGCAGAAGATCAACGGAGGGCGCGACCTGGTGGTGCTGACCTCCAGCGCGGTTGAGCCAATAGTGACCGAAGATGCGCCGGATCCGACGTACGACGTCAACACGACCGCGGATATCGATACGGTTGGCGCTTGTGCCCAGAACTCGACCGTAACGAGCAGCGCGGGAACCCTGAGCCTGCGCGAGGCGGTGTGCGAGGCCAACAACAGCGGGGCCGCGACCAGCGTCATCAATCTGCCGGCCGGGACTTACGACCTGGCCATCAGCACCTTCGGCGGCAACGATTCGGCATCTTCCTCGCCAGAACTTCAGGTCGGCATTCAGTCCGGGAATAACATCACGATTTCCGGCGCCGGAGCCGGCAGCACCATCATCCAGCAGACCGCTTCGGGAAGCCGCATCATCGAAGCCGACCAGGAACTGGCTGGGAACGAACCGCTGGCCGTCCAAAACCTAAGCCTGCAATTGGGCAACTGCACCGACTCCGGCCTTGACTGCCTCGACAATGGCGGCGGCGCAATTCTCGCCGGGGGGGCGACCGGTGACACACTCACCATCACCAACGTGACTTTCAACGACAACACCACGCAGAGCGCCGCGGGCACGTTGGGCGGCGCCGTTGAATATACAGGGTCCTTGTTATCCATTTCAGGTTCCACCTTCACCCAAAACACAGCCTCTGGCACAGGGGGCGCCCAGGGAGGGGCCCTCCAGGTTGAGGATGTCATTAACGGGAGCGAGGTGTCGGGCTCGGTGACCATTACCAATTCGAGTTTCACCGGCAATTCCGCCATCAGTGGCAATAACGGAAACGCCAACGGCGGTGGCCTCTATTTCGAAGGAGGCGCCAGCTTCAACGCCTCGGTCACGGGCTCGACCTTCACTGGAAACACCGCCTCTTCTACTGCTTCAACCGGCGCTGCAACCGGGGGTGGCATCGATGCCGGCGGAGGCGCATCCACATTCTCACTGAGTAACTCACGTATCGTCGGTAATAGCGTTAGCGCGTCTTCCGCTGTCGCCAGCGGCTACTACGCGGTTGGCCTGACGAACACACTTACCAACAACTGGTGGGGCTGCAACGGCGGTCCCGGCGCCAGCGGCTGCGACACCGTCGTCTTCGACTTCGCGAGTGGCGGCTCGGGTACTTTCAATCCGTGGCTGGTGCTCAGCATCACTGCGGGATCGACGCAGGTCGACGCCAGCGGGACTACCGGCCTAACTGCGGATTTGACTCACAACTCGGCCGCGGCGGGGGGATTCAGCGTTCCCACCGGCACCCCCGTCACGTTCGGCGGCACGCTGGACAGCAGCGTCAATCCCAGCAGTACCACCCTCACCAGCGGGACGGCCACTTCCACCTACACAGCGGGGTCGACTGCCGGCGCGGGCAGCGGCACTGCGACCGTCGATAACCAGACCGCCAGCGTCACCATCGATGTCGTGGGGGGCACGACGACCTCGGCCGCGGTCGACGATGCCGGCACGTCCAGCCCGTGGAGTGGTACCGAAGTAGCGGGCGCCAGCGCCTACGGGACTGCGAGCGTCACGCCAGGCGGCGGTGGGCCAACACCCACCGGCACCGTTACCTATACGTTCTACACGGGTGGCAGTTGTTCCAGCAGCAGTGGTACTTCGACCGTAACTCTGTCCAGCGGCGTGGCGCCGAAATCGAGTAACTTCGGTCCGCTGGCGGCCGGCGCATATTCTCTCTCCGCGAGTTACTCCGGCAACAGCGATTATCAGGGTTCCAGCAGCAACTGCCAGAGTTTCATTGTGAACAAGGCGCAACCCGCGACGTCGGTGACGTCGAACCAGAATCCTTCGAACTATGGGCAGTCCGTCACCCTTACTGCTGTGGTCAGCGGCGGCTACTCGCCGACGGGATCCGTAGAATTCACATCGAACGGCGCACCCATTGCCGGCTGCTCGGCGGTGATTCTGTCCTCGGGCCAGGCGCAGTGCATGACCACCTCCCTGGCGCCAGGGACCGATACGATCGCGGCGACCAACTCGGGCGATGCAAATAACAACTCGAGCACGGGAACGCTCAGTGGAGGGCAGCAAGTTGGAACGATCACGCCGACCGTCACCGTGACGCCTGGCCAATCAAGCATCAACTCATCACAGTCGTTGTCGGTGACGGTGGCGGTGAGCGGCGGAGGCGGCAATCCAACTCCGACCGGCTCGGTGACACTCAGCAGCGGCAGCTATACGTCTTCGGCCACGCCGCTCAGCGCCGGGTCGGCGACTATTACTGTCCCAGCCGGGAGCCTGGCTGTGGGCAACGACACACTGACTGCGACTTACACGCCGGACGCGGGCAGCTCCTCGACTTACGCCAGCGCCATCGGAACGGCTCCCGTGGCAGTGTCGCAGGCGATTGGATCCTGCACGACGGCGAACCCGAATCCCAATCCGAATCCTGTTTCGTTTGCTGCGGTGGGTGACTTCAACGGCGACTGCAGGAGCGACATCCTGTGGCGCAACAGCGGGACCGAGCAGGTCTACGAGTGGCTGATGGACGGGACGACGTTTACCAGCAGCGGAAGTCCTGGCTCGCTCACCTCGGACTGGGTTATTCAGGGCTCCGGCGACTTCAACGCCGATGGCAAAGCCGATGTCTTGTGGCGGAACAGCACCACCGGCGAGGTCGTCATCTGGCTGATGAATGGAACCACGATGACCAGCAGCGTGAGCCTCGGCTCCGTTTCTTCTGACTGGACGATTGCCGGCGTGGCCGACTTTAATGGCGACGGCAACGCCGACATTCTGTGGCGGAACAGCAGCACCGGCCAGCTGTATCTCTGGCTGATGAACGGAACGACAGTCGCGGGCGGCGGTGGCGTCAGCTACGTCACCTCGGACTGGGTCATTCAGGGCATCGGCGACTTCAATGGCGACGGCAACGCCGACATCCTGTGGCGGAACAGCACCAGCGGCCAGGTCTACGTCTGGCTGATGAACGGGGCCACGGTTGCCAGCATGGGCAGCCCCGGAACACCCTCTTCCGACTGGGCCATTGCCGGGGTTGGCGATTTCGATGGCAACGGCACCAGCGACATTCTGTGGCGCAACAGCACCACGGGGCAGGCGTACCTCTGGTTCATGAACGGGACTACGTTCTCGAACAGCGGAAGCATCGCTTTCGTCTCTTCCCCCTGGAGCGTTCAGGGCGTGGGCGACTACGACGGCAGCGGCCGAGCCGGCATTCTTTGGCGCAACAGCTCCACCGAACAGGTTTACGTCTGGCTGATGAACGGGACCACGATTGGGAGCACCGGAAGCCCGGGCACCCCGGCGGCGACCTGGCAGATCGCTCCCTGAGTTTGCTCGACGGTACTTTCGAATGGCGGGGTACCCCCCTCCCCCCCTTTTTCGTGGGGCATTTGATTGCATTGGAGTTAGCAATGTTAACAAGCTCGACAACAGGCTAACTCGTTTGGGATGAATTAATTGCATACGGCCGTATTTGTAACAAACTCGGCCGTGTTTGTAACAGAAGCGGCTGCGTTTGTAACAGAGGCGGCCGGGTTTGTAACAGAAGCGGCCGAGTGTCAGTGAACAGTGGACAGTGATCCGTGAACCGTGAACCGCAGAGACGCGAAAAGGCCTCGCCGAAAGCGAGGCCTTTCTTTTTTGTTTGATCCCAAAAACCAAAAATCTTCTTCTTTACATCTTATGTTCAGAATACCAGATTGGAAGAATAAAAATGCAGGATTTGGAGGGGTTGGTAGAACTAATGCCCAAACCAATCAAAGGAGTTAGGATGGGTAGTTACGAACGTAAGGATTGACAGTTTTTC
>CAWEWI010000002.1:0-1507969 GCA_963812685.1 uncultured Acidobacteriaceae bacterium | reverse complement strand
ATTCCGCCATCCAGGCTCTTTCCTATCCTAGTCGAACGCTTCTCGGACCGGCTCCATCGGCGCTCGAATCAAGGGAATCGGCTGCGTTCCGAGAGAACCGGGAAACCCTTTGGCTCCGCGGAGCCCTGGGCGGTGACAGGTCTGGTCCATCTCCTGATCATGGGCCGGCAAACTAAGGTACCTCCTCTGCTACCTGGTGAACACGTTTTCCTCTATTCGATCCGCTATTCTTGCCTCGCCTACCCGGGCAGGCCCCTTCCTCAGCAGTAGATTCTGGTTCCTCATTCCTCAGCAGTACCGAGAGGTGCCATGCTGCAGCGCCTGTTGTGTAAGTTTTCCTTCCTTGCGGTGTGCTCGCTGTTGTTCGCCTCCAGCGTCAGCCTGGCTCAATCGGTACCGCCGGTGGGGGATACGTACACGTCGACGGCGTCGACAGGGACGAACTACGGAACCAGAACGACGCTCCTGGTCGCGTCGACTGAGAAGAGCTACCTTCAGTTCAATCTGGCTCCGCTCCCCACCGGAGCGACGGTGAGCAAGGCAACGCTGCGGCTGTATGTCGATGCGGTGTCGACGGCCGGCAGCTTCGACGTGTACCAGATCACGGGGACGTGGTCCGAAAACACGATGACGGAGAGAACCGAGCCCGGGCTGGGAGCATCGGCGACGGGGAGCCATCCCATCGCGCTGACGACAGCGAGTCTGAATCAGTTTGTGGTCATCGACATCACGCCTCTGGTGCAGGAGTGGGTGGAGGGCACCGAACCGAATGAAGGCGTGGCGCTGGCGCTGACCGGAACTGCGGGAAACTTCTCGTTCGACAGCAAGGAAGCGACGAATACCAGCCACGAGCCGGAACTGGAAATCGTGTTGACCGGGCCAACGGGACCACAAGGGCCAGCAGGTGCGACGGGGCCCATCGGACCGGCTGGGGCGGCTGGTCCGCTGGGGCCAACCGGGGCAACAGGACCGGCAGGAGTGACGGGACCTGCCGGAGCAGCAGGACCCTCGGGTCCACAAGGGGCGACGGGTGCGACGGGACCTCCTGGAGCTACCGGTGCACCAGGAGCGGCAGGGCCCGCGGGTCCGGCTGGGCCGCAGGGGAAGGGATTTAATTTTCGCAATGCTTTTAACGCGTCGTCTTCGTATGCGGTGAACGACGTCGTGACCTATAACGGATCGACGTACATCGCAATCGCTGCCAACCAGGGACCCAACAACACGACGCCCGATGGGAATGCGGCGTGGAATGTGATGGCAGCGGAAGGCGCGACAGGACCAGCGGGACCGAGTGGCGGACCAGCGGGGCCGCAGGGACCAGCAGGGCCTGCTGGTCCAGCCGGACCGCAGGGAGCGGCAGGCGCGAACGGGCCAGCGGGTTCGACCGGACCGGCAGGTCCGGCTGGGTCACAGGGCCCCTCAGGGCCGCCGGGATTGCCCGGACCGTCGGGACCGGCTGGGTCGCAGGGGCCAGTGGGACCAGCGGGGCCGCAGGGAAGCGGATTCAATTTCCGGAATGCGTTTAACGCGTCGGCGACGTACGCGGTGAACGACGTGGTGACCTACAACGGATCCACCTACGTGGCGATTGCGGCGAACCAGGGACCGAGCAACCCAACGCCGGATACCAACCCGACTGCGTGGACGCTGATGGCAGCGGGTGGCGCGGCAAGCTTCAACGGGACGGCGGGCGATGTTCCAACGTTTTCCGGAACAAGCTCCGGAATTCAGGACAGCGGGACGCCACTCTCTGGCTTGGCTCCGAAGGCCTCACCGGTCTTTACGGGTACGGTCACCATGCCCCTGGCAACGGGCGGATTGGTGACAGCTGCGGGCGGTGTTCTCGGCTCTGAGCCAACCCTCGCCCCGTCGCAGTTTCCCGCGCTGGCGGGCGATCTGGCCGGATCGAGCGGCTCGCTCTCGGTCACTGTATCCAAACTTAACGGAGCACCGCTGCCGACGATGACCGGCGCGACCGGCGTTCTTTATGACAATGGAGGGGCGCTGTCCGTTGCCAATATCTCCGGCCCGATGATTGCTCCTAATTCCGTAACCGCGGTCCAGCTTGGGCCCCAGTACAGCAGAGGCAGCTGCGTTGAAATATGGGGCGGTACGGGTGCGTCGAACGCGTTACAACTGGGTGACGACGCGATCAGCAACAACACCTGCTACAACGATTCCGGCGTGACGCGCACGATTACGGCGCTCAAGTGCCGCAGCGATAATGTCAGCAACAAAACCACGATCAATCCCTCCTTAGGCTCGAACGGGACCGGGACAGCAATCCTGAGTGCGGCTCTCACCTGTGGCAGCAGTTACGGTTATTCGGCGAGCGGGAGCATCATCACCGCAAGCTGGATCACTGGAACCGGGATCGATCCGGCGATGGGCGGAACACCGACGGGGACAAGCATTGCCATGATCGTGGAGTACACCTACTAATGAAATGGCTCGTTCTGTTCCTGTCGCTCAGCTGGGTATCGCCCGTTTGGGCTGCCATTGCGCACGGCGGGGCCTGCGATGGCACGACCAGCTGCACGCCCTCTTCGACGGCGAATTTCCAGCTTGACCTGTCCTTTGCGGTGAACACGAGTACGACGGTGCCGAGCGCGGCCTCGGGCTGGACAAGCGTCACGACGAAAGCCGGGACCAGCAGCGCGATGCGCGTGCAGTGCCGCGTGGATTATTCGGTGACCGCGGTGGCGACTGGTACCTTCAGCAGCGCGGCCAATGTCGGGCTTGTCGGGTACACGGGTACGGGCGCAAGGGCCGTGCAGGACTGCGCCACGAATGGGGTGGCGATTGGCGCCACCGCCTCCACCAGCGGCAGCAGTACAACGCCGAGCTGTCCTGCGCTTACGTTAACGAATAACGCGGGAACTTCCTGGGTGGTTTGCGGAATCTTCAACGCGGGCGGGACCGCCGACATGTGCACGCCCACCAACATGACCATGGTCAGCGCAGCCACCACTGGGGACGTAGGCGTGTTCGACACGAACGGAACTGTGGCGAGCTGGAGCGCGGCAACCTGTACCAACGCAGCGTCGGAAAACTGGATCGCCGTGTCAGTAGAAGTCCTTGTCCCGCCCACGAATCCACCTGTGATTCCCCAGCTGGTGAATGGCGATGGCGGCGCAGCCAACACTGCGAGTGAAGCCAATCCGGGTAACAATTATCGGTTCAAGATGGATCCGGCTCTCGCAGGAAATACAGAAATTATCTATCTTGCTTATAACTACAGCCCCTCGCGCACGCTGTCCATCGTAGACGACAAGGGGGACACGGCTACAAAGGCCGTTTCCTGCAATGACACGATCGTTTCTCCGGGGCTATCTTTTGCGACTTACTACATTCAGAATCTCACCGCGGGTGCGACCACGCTGACCTTTACGTTCGATGCGCCGATTACAGATTTCACTCAGGCGCACCATCAATTCTCCGGAATTGCGACGAGCGGCTCTATTCTGGATGGGACGCCGTCCTGTGGCAGTCAGTTAAGGCCATCGGCGGTCACGATCGGAAACGTAACCGATCCCACGGGAACGACCACGACAGCGGACGGCGATCTGGTTGTCAATGCGGTGTTTGACGAAGGCTCGGGTTATGGATTCGGCAACAACAGTGCTATTTACGACATTCTTTTTGGCAGCGGCTACACCGGGTTGTTTGGAGAGATGCAGTACGGTGCAGCGGCGCAGGCGATCGTCCAGCCGAATAGCGGCCTGATCAAGCCTTCGATGACCTTCGTTCAGGGTTCCTGGGATCCCTACGCCTATATGACGGTCGCGTTTAAGACTACCGCGGGAGCGGGCACGGCGCGGTCTACAGGCAGGATTTTACGCATGCTCGAGACATGGGTTCCGCAGAGTGTCCCATCCATGAACTGGGTGTTTCCGTGCGATTCCGGGAATCTGCTTGTGTTCACTTACGAGAATAATGTAGGCATCGATGGAACCAATGTGACGGCGATGGGCGACGCCGCAGGGAATACCTATGCTGGTTACAACTATGGAGGCGTAGACTTCGCGCAGTACTGGATTACGACCAATGCAGTTTGCAACGGGCAGCTTTTTGGTTTCGAACATGGAAGCCCGGCGAACGGCGATGTGACCAGGGTGACGGTGTATGAAGTAACTGGCGCGTCAAGCTCTCCAGCGGTCGATACCGGTGCATCTGCGAATTTCTCGGCCGGAGCGGTTACAACCCTGTCTGCGGCGGTAACCGGCGGCACACAGACATCCTTGTCGCTGGCTGCAGCCGGCGGAATCTCCAACGGCGAATATCTCATGCTTTCTTCCGAAGTGGTCCTGGTGACGGCCGGCGGCGGAACAACCAGTATTACGGTGACGCGCGGACAGTTCGGTACGACCCCTCTAAGCTCGATTGCGTCGGGGACGGGTGTTTGGCCCAGCAATTACGTTCCCTATCCAGCCATCACGACGTCGCAAGCCAACGAAATCATCTTCTGTTCGATGAATCAGGGCAATGGTCCGAACTGGGACACGATTAACTCGACGTACGACTTTGCGTCCTTCCCCGGGCTGAGCGACGGGAACGTCTATTCCAACGGCGATGGAAGTTGTCATGCTTATGCCCCGACAGCAGGCACCTACAATCTGGGCTGGCTTGTCGACAATGTCAGTTCGGGTTCTTACGCGTCGACGTCGGCCGTTGCGGTGAAGTTGCAAGGCAACGCTCCAACGGTAAGGCATCGAGCCTGGGTGATTGAGTAACCCGCCTGTTTTTTGTTTTGCGGTACGAACTGCGGAGAGAGGCGCTCCGTCCCTGCAATCAGGCCCTGGCTAGCGGAGCAAGTCTGAGGACGGAGGCGCCTGTGGGTTGCGGCTGGATTCGCTGGCGCCCGGGAGCGTGCCAGATGATCAAGACGATGGCGCCGACTGCCAGCGCGATGATGGCGATCCAAAGAAGAAAAAGCCCGACTTCTTTGGTGCCGAAGGTCGGAGTTTTATGCTCCACGACGTTTTATGGGATGCCGGCCCGGCTCAACCCGGGCGTTTTTTCGGTTGAGCCTGTTTGAAAGGCTCCGCATCTTCTTAACAAGACGAGCAATCTGTGCAGGCGTAGTTGAAAAGGCCCCGTCGCAGGGGGTACACTCATATAGGACCGCTTTGGTCGCATATTGCGTTGCCGGCCTTAGGGGGCTGGAGAGCGGCGCGGCGGCGAAGATAGCAAAATTGACGGTCGGATAGAGAATCCAGGAGAGCTGCATGAGCACCGATATGAATGTCGTCCACGATCTGGCCAGCAAAGAATATGAGTGGGGATTCGTCACCCAGATCGAGGAAGATCGAATTCCGAAGGGCCTGAGTGAGGACGTGATCCGGCTGATCTCAGCGAAGAAGAAGGAGCCGGAGTTCATGCTGGAATGGCGGCTGAACGCGTATCGCTACTGGTCGAGCCAGGAGAAGGCGGACGCGGAGCCAAGGTGGGCGAACGTGACGTTCCCGCCGATTAACTACCAGGGCATCACGTACTACTCGGCGCCGAAGCAGAAGAAACAGCTAACGAGCCTGGACGAACTGGACCCGGAGATTCTGCGGACGTACGAGAAGCTGGGGATTCCGCTGGCCGAGCAGAAGCTGCTGGCGAATGTTGCGGTGGATGCAGTGTTCGACAGCGTGAGCGTGGCGACGACCTTCAAGGCGAAGCTGGCAGAAGCGGGCGTGATCTTCTGCTCGTTTTCAGAGGCGGTGCTGGAGCATCCGGAACTGGTGAAGAAATACCTGGGGTCGGTGGTGCCGCACACAGACAACTTTTATGCGGCGCTGAATGCGGCGGTGTTCAGCGATGGGTCCTTTGTGTATGTGCCGAAGGGCGTGCGCTGCCCGATGGAGCTGTCAACGTACTTCCGTATCAACGCGGCGGAGACGGGGCAGTTCGAGCGAACGCTGATTGTGGCCGATGAGGGCGCGTACGTGAGCTACCTGGAAGGCTGCACGGCTCCGATGCGCGACGAGAATCAGCTGCACGCGGCGGTAGTGGAGCTAGTGGCGCTGGACAACGCGCAGATTCGCTACTCAACGGTGCAGAACTGGTATCCCGGCGACAAGAACGGCAAGGGCGGGATCTACAACTTCGTGACCAAGCGCGGGAAGTGCCTGGGGCGCAATTCGAAGATTTCGTGGACGCAGGTGGAGACAGGCTCGGCAATTACATGGAAGTATCCGTCCTGCATTTTGCAGGGGGATAACTCCGTGGGCGAGTTCTATTCCGTGGCGCTGACGAACAACTATCAGCAGGCCGATACGGGGACGAAGATGATCCACCTGGGGAAGAACACGAAGAGCACGATCGTGTCGAAGGGGATCTCCGCAGGGCACGGGCAGAACACCTACCGCGGGATGGTGAAGATCATGAAAGGCGCGCAGGGCGCGCGCAACTACACGCAGTGCGATTCGCTGCTGATTGGCGACAAGTGCGGCGCGCATACCTTTCCGTATATCGAGGTAAAGAATGCTTCGGCGCGGATGGAGCATGAGGCGGCGACGTCAAAGATCGGCGAGGATCAGCTGTTTTATCTGCAGCAGCGCGGGCTGAAGACCGAGGATGCGGTATCGATGATTGTGAACGGATTCTGCAAGCAGGTGTTCAAGGAGCTGCCGATGGAATTCGCCGTTGAGGCGCAGAAGCTGCTGGCCGTGAGTTTGGAAGGCAGCGTGGGTTGATGGCGCGAGCGCCATCAGCAGCGGATAGCGGTTAGCGTTCAGAAAAGAACTTAGGGAGGCGAGGGGAACGGATGAGTTTGCTGGAAATCAGGAATTTGCATGTAACGGTGGACGATAACGAGATCCTGAAGGGGATCGATCTGACGGTGAACGCCGGTGAGGTCCACTCGATTATGGGGCCGAACGGATCGGGCAAGAGCACGCTGGCGCAGGTGCTGGCTCGGCGCGATGCGTATCACGTGACGGAGGGCTCGATCCTGTTTGAAGGGAAAGACCTGCTCGAGATGAAGCCCGAGGAAGCGGCGTGCGAAGGGCTGTTTCTTGCGTTTCAGTATCCGGTGGAGATTCCGGGCATCGGGAACACCTATTTTCTGCGCTCGGCCCTGAATGCGCAGCGCAAACACCGCGGGCAGGACGAGATGGACGCGATGGATTTTCTGCCGATGTTCCGCGAGAAGCTGAAGCTGCTGGAGATGGACGACAAGCTGATGAATCGCTCGCTGAACGAAGGCTTTTCCGGCGGCGAGAAGAAGCGCAACGAGATTCTGCAGATGGCGGTGCTGGAGCCGAAGCTCGCGATTCTGGACGAGACGGATTCAGGGCTGGACATCGACGCGCTGCGCATTGTGGCGGCCGGCGTGAATTCGCTGCGCAGCCCGGAGCGGGCGATGGTGGTGGTAACGCACTATCAGCGGCTGCTGAATTACATTGTGCCGGACTTCGTGCACGTTCTGGTCGACGGGCGGATCGTGCGCTCAGGCGGGAAGGAACTGGCGCTGGAGCTGGAAGAGAAGGGCTACAGCTGGACGGAGCACGAGGCGCGGCAGCCGGTTGGAGCGCGGGCGTGAGGGAAACGGCAGTGGCGACGGTGGAACAGCTGGAGAGCTGGCTGGAAAACTTCACAGAGTTCACGAGGACGGCGGCGGGGCAGAAACTGCCCTGGCTGCGGCAACTGCGCACCGATGCGTTTGCGCGCTTTTGCGAGACGGGATTTCCGACGACGCGGGATGAGGACTGGCGGTTCACGAATGTGGCGGCGATTGCGCGGACGGCGTTTCGGCCGGCGAGTGCGGCGAAGCTGAAGGATGCGGCCGCGTGGAGGCTCGAGGGCGCGGCGGCGCAACTGGTGTTCGTGAATGGGCGGTATGCGCGGGAGCTTTCGCAGGTCGACGGGCTGCCGAATGGCGTGACGCTGGCAAGCCTGCGGGAGCAGATCGAGCAGCACCCGCACGAGGTGGAGGCGCACCTGGGCCAGTATGCCGACACGCAGCGGGATCCCTTCTGCGCGCTGAATACGGCGTTCATCGGCGATGGGGCATACGTGCATGTGGCCCGCGGGGTGGTCGTCGATAGGCCGATCTATCTGCTGTATCTCTCGACACGGGAAAGCGCGCCGTCGATGACGCATCCCCGGAATCTGATTGTCGCGGAGGACCAGAGCCAGGTTGCCGTGATCGAAGACTACGCATCAGTGGGCGGCGAGTCGGTGGTGTTTTCGAATGCGGTCACGGAGCTGGTCGCGGGCGAGAGCACGGTGGCGCAGCATTATCTGATCGAACGGGAACACCTGAAGGCGTTCAACGTGCAGACGCTGCGGATTCAGCAGGGGCGGACCGCGAATGTGGCGTCGCACTCAGTGCTGCTGGGCGGCGGGCTGGTGCGGAACAATGTGCATCCGGTGCTGGCGGGCGAAGGCGGCGAGTGCCTGATCAACGGGTTGTTCATGGGCACGGGACGGCAGCATCTGGACAACTACATGCACGTGGAGCACGCGGCGCCGCATTGTGGAAGCCGGCAGTTCTATAACGGCATTCTGGACGGGCAGGCGCATGGGGTGTTTCACGGGCGCATCGTGGTGCATAAGGCCGCGCAGAAGACCGATGCAAAGCAGACGAATCGGAATTTGCTGTTGAGCGACGATGCGCAGATCGATACGAAGCCGCAACTGGAAATTTACGCCGACGATGTGAAGTGCACGCACGGCGCCACGATTGGGCAGATTGAGGAGAACGCGCTGTTTTACCTGCAGTCCCGCGGGATCAGCGAACTGGAAGCGCGCAAGCTGTTGCTGATGGCGTTTGCCGAGGAGTGCGTGGATCGCATGCATTCAACGGTGGCGCGGGAACATATCGAGCGGCTGGTGAGCCAACATTTGTTGTTCACTGAAGGCATTACGCCGCAGGTCGGGACGGGCCTGGTTGAGGAAAGAATGCTGGAGGAAGTTGGATGAGCGCCGCAGCCGCAGTGCCGATTCACGACAGAATCGTGCAGCAGTTCGACCTGGAGAGAATCCGGAAGGATTTTCCGATCCTGCACACGAAGGTGCATGGGCATCCGCTGGTTTATCTCGATAACGCGGCTACATCGCAGAAACCGCGGTCGGTGATCGACGCGCTGGTGCGGTACTACGAGGGCGAAAACGCGAATATTCATCGCGGCGTGCATTATTTGTCGCAGATCGCGACGGAGGAGTTCGAGAAAGCGCGAGAAACGGTACGGTCCTTCGTGAACGCGGCGCAGGCGAGCGAGATTATTTTCACGCGTGGGACGACGGAGGCCATCAACCTGGTAGCGCAGACCTACGGGCGCACGCACGTGGGAGCCGGCGATGAGGTACTGATCACGGCGATGGAACACCACTCGAACATCGTGCCGTGGCAGCTGCTGTGCGAAGAAAAGGGCGCGAAGCTGCGGGTCGCGCCGATCAACGACGCGGGCGAGTTGGTGCTTGAGGAATTCGAAAAGCTGCTGGGGCCGCGGACCAAGGTGGTCGCGGTTGCACATGTTTCGAACGCGCTGGGGACGATCAATCCGCTGAAGCGGATGATTGCGGCTGCGCATGCGCGAGGGATTCCCGTGGTCGTCGACGGCGCGCAGGCGGTTCCGCACCTGGCGGTGGACGTGCAGGACCTCGACGCCGATTTCTACGCGTTCTCCGGACACAAGATGTATGCGCCGACCGGGATTGGCGTGCTGTATGGGAAATATGCACTGCTCGATGCGATGCCGCCCTACCAGGGTGGTGGGGACATGATCAGCTCAGTAACCTTCGAGAAGACGACGTACAACAAGCTACCGCACAAATTCGAAGCGGGCACGCCGGATATGGCGGGCGTGGCAGGGCTGAAGGCGGCCATCGAGTACATGAACGGGATCGGGATCGCGAAAATTGCCGTGCACGAGCACGATCTGCTGGAATACGCGACGGCAGTGGTGGGCGCGTTGCCCGGCGTGCGGCTGATCGGGACGGCTCGGGAGAAGGCCAGCGTGCTGTCGTTTGTGCTGGACGACGTGCATCCGCACGACATCGGGACGATTCTGGATCAGCAGGGCATTGCAGTACGCACCGGGCACCACTGCGCGCAGCCGGTGATGGAGCGATTCCAGATTCCGGCGACGGTGCGGGCGTCGTTCGCGGTGTACAACACGAAGGCGGAAATCGACGCGCTGGTAAGGGGAATCCGCAAAGTGCGGGAGGTTTTTGCCTGATGCCGGAGCTGCGCGATCTTTATCAGGAAGTGATCCTGGAGCACAGCAAGGCGCCCAGGAATTACAAGGAGCCTGCGGGGACGAACCACAAGGCCGAGGGCTACAACCCGCTGTGCGGCGATCGGTTCACGGTTTATGTCGAAATGGACGGGGATTCGATCCGCGATATTGGATTCCAGGGTGCGGGGTGCGCGATCTCGAAAGCATCGGCGTCCATGATGACGCAATCGGTCAAGGGCAAGACGAAAGCCGAAGCCCACAAAATCTTCGAGCAATTTCACGAGTTGGTGACCGGACATTCGCACGACCATGAGGCGGAGTTGGGCAAGCTGGCGGTTTTTTCCGGAGTTTCGGAGTTTCCGGTACGGGTGAAGTGCGCGACGCTGGCGTGGCACACGCTGGAGGCAGCTCTGGAGGGTCAGCAGCAAAAGGTCTCCACAGAGTAGCCGGTAGCGAAAACGATGATCATCACCAACCAAACCGTTGCCCTGAAGCGCGATTGCCCGGCCATTGCGATTCCCGCTGGCACCCGGCAGGTGCTCAACGCCGGGACGACGGTGCGGATCACCCAGGCGGCGGGGACGAGCTATACGGTTTCCGCGAATGGAATGCTGTATCGCATCGAAGGAACGGATGCGGACGCGCTGGGGTTGAGCGGGCCCGCTGCGGAGGCGCACACGCCTCCAACGTTCAGCGAACGGATGGTATGGGATCAGCTGAAGACGGTCTACGATCCCGAGATTCCGGTGAACATTGTCGATCTGGGGCTGATTTATTCGTGCGCCATTGCGGATGACGAGCAGGGCGGCAAGAAGATCGACGTGGCGATGTCGCTGACGGCGCCGGGATGCGGCATGTCGGATGTGCTGAAGGCCGATGTGGAGAAAAAGCTGGCGCGGCTGCCTGAGGTGAAGGAAGTGCGCGTGGAGGTGGTCTTCGATCCGCCCTGGAGTCCCGCAAGGATGTCAGAGGCGGCGAAGCTGCAGCTGGGGTTCGATCTCGACTACGGCGGCCCGCAGAGCGCGTTTCCTATCCTGCGCTAGACGCACCCCCGGAGCACTTTTAAGCAACCACCACCATTACAAATCAGCGCCAGGCGGCAGGCCTCCCCATTGCCAGAAACTGACATTGCCTGCCTGAGCGATCCAGGCGGAGAGCTGCGGGTTGGGGAAGCGCTTAATGTACGGCACCGCCCAGCCAATGTCGGAGCCGGAATGTTGACCGGCGACGATGTCCTGCTGAACGCCGGTGGCTTTGGCGAAGATATCTGGATTCTGCAGGCCGGCGACGCAGAGTTTGACGAGGCGATGGATGGCGCCGGTGTTATAGCTGTAGAGGTCGATGCCATTGGCTTCGGCGAGCTCCGCGATCATGATGAGGGGCGCGAGCGCGTAGAGGTGGTAGTGCAGGGCGCGGCCAGCGCGGTTCATCTCCAGCGGTAGCGCGCCGTCCGGGCGAATCTGGTCCACGCCTGCCTTGTAGGATTGGACGCCCCAGGCAAGGTCGCTCTTGTCGTTGGCGGCGATGCCGGCTGCGACGACCGCGAGCCCCGACCAGTAACGGTGGTTGTTCCACGCATCGCTCCCAGGGTTAGCCTTCTTGCTGTCGACGTAATCGGTGACGCGGTTGGCAAGCGAGATGAACCACTGCTGAATCTCTTTGTCCTGGTCTGGCGTACCGACGCCGCTGTTGCGCACTTTGAGATACGCGACAGAAGTGCCGGCGAGGAGCCATTTCTGCTCGTAATGACCCTGGCCGGTGGGCATTTCGCCGGACCAGGCGTGGGCCTTCGCGGCAGCATCGAGCAGGGAGTAGACGCAGACAGCAGCGGCGCGGCTGCCCTTCGTGAGGTACTTGTCGGCGGCTTCGGTGGACCACTGCCCCAGGTGGGTGGGCGCGGCGGTGGCCTTCTCTTCGGCGGCCTTTTTCACCGGGTCGATGATGGAGTGGTGCGCGTCGACGTAATAGCTCTCGGCATTGATGGTCTTTTCGAAGGGCGGGGGCTCAGGACAGTTATAGGGCGCGTCGGTAGCGATGATCGTGCGACCATCCCACGGTGAGTGAAGCTGGGCCCGCACGATACGTGGCGCGAGTAGCGAGGCGACGGCGAAAAGAGCGAGAGCGATGCGGAGCAGCGGATTTCTCGGGTTCATCGACTATCGGTCTCCACCCGGGGGTGCGGTGGCTGTTGCGGATCCGTCACGGTTCGATCGGCTCAACGTAGAACATTTCGTTGGTGGGCCGGAAGCCCGCAGCTTCGTAGAGGCGGCGGCCCTCTTCCGTGGAGTGCAGCGCAACGACGCGGATGCCGCGGCGGCGGGCTTCGGCGAGTGCTAGCTCGATTAAATTGCTGGCGAGTCGGCGTCGGCGATAGTCCGGCTCGACGTAAACGTTGAGGAGGTAGCCGCGGTTGGTGGAGCGCGGATCGAGGGGATGCGGGGGCCAGTCGAGCAAAAGCAAGCCCGCGCCGGCGACAACCTGCCCGTCGTCTTCGGTGAGCCAGCCGAGATAGCGGTTGTCGGTGATGGCCTGTGCGACCCACGGCTCGTGGGCCTGCGCCATGAGCTGGAGCACCTGATCGTCGCGGCGTCCGGCATCGACAAACATGCGGCGACGATGACGGGTGATGAGCGGAGCGTCGGCGGCCGTCGCCAGCCTGGTTTTCAGCATGATCAGCAGTATAAGACTTACGATGTGAACGTGACACGAGCGCCGGAGATCGACGCGAGCGGGCTGCGCGCTGGGATGCGTGTAGCTGTGGCCGTGTCAGGCGGAAGCGATTCGGTGGGATTGCTGCGTGCCATGGCCGAGGCCGCGCCCGGGATTGGGCTGGTGCTCGCGGTCGCCCATGTTCACCACGGGATTCGCGGCGCGGAGGCGGATGAGGATGCGCGATTTGTGGCGGAGCTGGCAGAGCGGCTCGGGCTGGAATTGCATCTGCATCGGGTCGATACGCCAGCGGCAGCGCGGGAGAAGCGCGAGACCCTGGAGGAAGCGGCGCGGAGTCTGCGCTACGGGTGGTTTCGACAGCTGCTGAGCGAGGGCCGGGCGGACGCGGTGACCACAGCCCATACGCTGGACGATCAGGCGGAGACGGTGCTGCATCGGCTGCTGCGGGGCGCATGGAGCGAGGGTCTGGGCGGGATTCACCCCGCGATCGCAGGTCAGGGCGGCGCGATTTTGCGGCCTTTTTTGCAGGTACGGCACGCGGAGATTCAGACGTGGCTGCGTGAGATTGGGCAGGCGTGGCGCGAGGACGCTTCGAACACGGATACGGCACACACGCGGAATCGGATTCGCCATGAACTTCTGCCGCGGCTGGCGGAGTTCAATCCGCAGATCGCGGAGCAGTTTGCGCGCATGGCGACGATAGCGCGTGATGAGGAGAGCTGGTGGGAGCAGGAGTTGGGGCGATTGCTCCCGTCCGTGGTGCTGCCGGGGCGGCCGGTGCGCGGTGGTGGGCGGGCCGTGTCGACGCATCCCGATGAGGGCAGCGCGGGGATGGAACTGGAGCGGTTGCGTGGGCTGGTTCCAGCGGTGCGGCGGCGCGTTTTGCGCGCGGCTGCCAAACAGCTCGGGTGCGGGTTGAACTTCGAGCAGACGGAACGGCTGATGGCGATGTGCGAGCCGGAGGGGACGCGGAAAGCGCAGCTGGCCGCGGAGCTGCGAGCGGAGAGAACGGCGCGCGAACTGAGGCTGCTACGGGTGACGGGGACCGCAGCGAAGTGTCTCACGCATGAGCCCGTTGAGGCTCCGATTCCAGGCGAGGTTGAGGGGTTGGGTGTGAGACTGCGGCTGACAATGACGGCAGGCGCGCACCGTGATGCCGGGATGACGCCGGCGATTCTGCGGTCGCCTCGGCCGGGCGATCGCGCGCAACTGCGTCATTCCCGGGGAGCGAAGTCTTTCAAGGAGATTTTCGAGCGGATGAACATCGATGCGGCGGCGCGCAGGGCGTGGCCCATCCTCGAATGGACGGGGCGGATTGTGTGGATGAGGGATGTCGCGCTGGAAGCAGAGGCGGAGATTCCGTTTGCGATTGAAGTGGTAGGCCACGAGTCGTGAGCGGCGCGGTCAGTGTGCGCTGGACTGGGGCCATTCGTCGATGACCACGCCGAGGTCGTTGAGCACCTGCATGGTGGCCTCGACGTTGCGGCGCACCTGCGCGCGGTCCTGTTTCTGCTCCAGAGGATCTTCTTCGACAGCAACGACGCGGCCGTAGGGCCAGGTATTCTCAGGCAGCGCCGCGAGAGCTTCGGGTAAATCGGAGATGCGAAGGTCGAGCACGCGGCGACGCGCCGCTGCTGGATGCAGAAAATCGCTGCCGGGCGTGTTGGCGGGGGCGAGATCCGGATACATGATGGAGAGGTTCACAGTGGACTTGCCGACCGTGAGGAACGGATTCGCCCAGCTTTGGCGCGTGTGGATGGCCATGTAGGTGGTTTTGGAGGGCGGGGGAATGCTATCCAGCTGCTGGCGATCCTGGTCGCGGGCTGCGGACGCGGCGCGAGCCTTCTCGAGCGCCTGCTTGCGGGCTGCAGCGGCGGCTTCGATGGCGGTGGCGGGATGACGGGCCGAGCGTGAGCAGCCGGTCGAGGCTACTGTTAGCAGGAGCGCACCCGCGATTGGGGCGAAAAGTTTCATCAATGCGATGTGGCCGAAACCGGGGCCACCTGCTCTCAAGAATATCAAGTCAACAAGGGCATTCGAGCCCATCGCACGACGACGACGGCATGCCGGTAATCGGCGCGCGAAAAAAGTTCTCGGTGATCCGCCAGGGCTGTGCTTTCATAGCACTCACACCACCCTGCAGTCACCCCGGAGAACATGCGCGACCGATTGGAACGGTATTTCGATTTTGCCGGGCTGAAGACCACCTGGAAGACGGAAATCTTCGCCGGCCTGACGACGTTTGTCACGATGGCTTACATCATCGTGGTGAATCCTTCGATTCTGGGCAAGGCGGGCCTGCCGATTCCGGCGGTGACGGCGGCAACCTGCATTTCCGCGGCATTCGGCAGCATCTTGATGGGCGTGATCGCGCGTTATCCGCTGGCGCTGGCGCCCGGCATGGGGTTGAACGCCTACTTCAGCTACATGGTCGTGATGAAGATGCACGTGCCGTGGCAGACGGCACTGGGCGCGGTGTTTCTTTCGGGCGTAATTTTTCTGCTGCTGACGGCGACCGGGCTGCGACAGGCGATCCTGCAGAGCATCCCGCATGAGCTGTATTCGTCGGTCGCTGGCGGGATCGGGCTGTTCATCGCTTTTATCGGATTTAGGAATGCGGGGATTGTAGCGGCCGATCCGGCGACGATGGTGACACTGGGCAATCTGCGCCAGCCGGCGACGTTTCTGGCGCTGCTGGGCGTGCTGCTGATGGCGGCTCTACTGGCGTGGCGGGTGAAGGGTGCCATTCTCATCGGCGTGATCACGATTACGCTGGCCGCCATTCCGTTTGGGCTCGTGCACTGGAATCCTGTGCCTTACAGCATTTCTGCGATCACGCAGACGGCCTTTCGGCTGAATATTCCGGCAGCGCTGCACATCGGGCTGGTCGAAATTGTCTTCGTGTTTCTGTTTGTCGATTTGTTCGATAACCTGGGCACGCTGGTAGCCGTGACCAAACATGCGGGGCTGATCGGCGAGGACCACGAGATTCCGCGGCTGAGCCAGATCCTGTTCGCGGATGCGACCGCGACGGTGGCGGGGTCGCTGGTGGGAACGTCGACGGTGACGAGCTACATTGAATCGGCGGCGGGCGTGGCGGCCGGTGGACGGACGGGTATCACGGCGATTGTGACCGGGCTGCTGTTTCTCTGCTCGTTGGTGGCCGCGCCGTTCGTGAGCATGGTGCCGACGGCGGCGACGGCTCCGGCGCTGATTGTGGTGGGCAGTTTGATGCTGCACACACTCGGCGAGATCGAGTGGAAGCAGCCGCTGATAGCGTTCCCCGCATTCCTGACCCTGGTGCTGATCCCGCTGACCACGTCGATTGCGAATGGACTGGGGTTCGGGATTATTGCCTACGCGGCTCTGCATCTGGCGATGGGGAAATTCAATCGTCGGGACTGGCTGCTGTACACGCTCTCGGTGCTGTTCCTGGCGCGCTTCATTTACGTGGCGGGAACGTAACGACAGGGATTAGAGACCAGGGATTAGAACTGCCGCACAAGCGGCGGGTGTCGCGTCGGGAACTCCCAGGACTAGAATCAAGCGCGTGAAAACGAGTCTCTTCGATCTCTACAAGGTCGGCATTGGGCCTTCGAGTTCGCACACGATGGGGCCGATGCGGGCCGCGCGCCGCTTTGCCGTCGAGCTCGAGACGGCAGGCGTGCTGGCGCGGGTGGCTGAGGTTCGTGTCGATCTTTACGGATCGCTGGCGCTGACCGGGCAGGGGCACGGCACCGATCGAGCAGTCCTGCTGGGATTAAGTGGTGAAGAGGCGGCGACGGTCGATCCGGCCAGCATCGAGCCAAAACTGGCCGCGATTCGCAGCTCGGGACAGTTGGCGATTCTGGGGTCGCATGCGGTTCCATTTCGTGAAGCCGAGCACCTGATTTTCCATCGCGATCAGATGATTCCGCCGGGTGCTGTGACCCAACACCCGAACGGCGTGCGCTTCAGCGCGTTCGACGCGGCGGGAAATGTGCTGATGACCGGCACCTATTTTTCGATTGGCGGCGGTTTTATCGTTGCCGATGGAGAGGATGCTGCACCGAAAGCTATTCCGGCAGGCGTGGCGATGCCCTGGCCGTTTTCGAGCGCGGCGGAGCTGTTGCGCATGGCCGAAGAACTGGGCGCGCCGATCTGGAAAGTGATGCTGGCGAATGAATGCGCGCTGCGGGAGCCGGAAGATGTGCGCTCGGGCATTCTGCATATCTGGAGCGTGATGCTGGCGTGCATGGAGCGCGGGATGACGACGGAGGGGATTTTGCCCGGTGGGCTTGCGGTGCGGCGTCGCGCCATGCGGCTAACGGAGCGGTTGCGCGGAAAGGGTTCGGTCGATCCGCTGGCGCCGCTGGACTGGGTAACGGTCTACGCGATGGCGGTGAACGAGGAGAACGCCGCGGGTGGGCGCGTGGTGACTGCGCCCACGAACGGAGCGGCAGGCGTGATTCCCGCGGTCGCGCGCTACTATCGCGACTTCATACCCGGCGCGGACGAGGAAGGGATCATGCGCTACTTCCTCACGTCGGCGGCGGTGGGGGTTCTGTACAAGGAGAACGCGTCGATCAGCGGGGCAGAAGTGGGGTGCCAGGGCGAGGTGGGTGTTGCGTGCTCGATGGCGGCAGGCGGGCTGGCCGCGGCGCTGGGCGGGACGAACGATGAGATAGAGCACGCGGCCGAGATCGGCATGGAGCACAACCTCGGCATGACCTGCGATCCCATTGGCGGGCTGGTGCAGATTCCGTGCATCGAACGCAACGCGATGGGCGCGGTGAAGGCGGTGCAGGCGTGCCGGATCGCGATGAACGAGACGGAGGGGCACAAGGTCTCGCTCGATCAGGTGATTCGGACGATGTATCTAACCGGGCTCGATATGCAATCTCACTACAAGGAGACTTCGCTGGCGGGGTTGGCTCTGAACGTCATCGAGTGCTGAGGACTGGGCCGTCCAGGCGAAGGCGCCCCGCGCACGACTTATTGGGTCAGGCAAGCTGGCCCCAGCAGATGAGGCAGTCCTGCTGCATGGTCACTGTGCCGTCTGATTCGGTTCCTTCGAAGAGCCGCCGGATGCTGGCGCGCATCTCGTCGAAGCATGGGTGGCCGGGTTGGGGCATGTAGGACGCGGAGAGGATGCGCCCTTCCAGGACTTCGAGCGTCAGCGGCTGAGGGTTGGGGATCATGGCGCAGGTCATGGGTGAAGGCGAGAAGAACTCCGCGAGCCGCTTCCGGCCGACATGCTGTTGCTTCACGGCCGAGTAGTCGATGCCAAATTCGAGAAGAAGGCGTTCGTAGCCCTCATGAAACGCATCGCCACCCAGGCGGCGGTTGTTGTAGAGGACCGCGCACCAGCCGCCGGGTTTCAGGATGCGAGCAAACTCGGCGCGGGTGCGTGACAGATCGAACCAGTGCATGGCCTGGGCGACAGTGATGAGGTCAACGGACTGGCCGGGAAGGCCGGTGGCTTCTGCAACCCCTGAGATGACGCGCAGGCCCGGGTAGCTGGTTTGAAGCCCGGAGCAGGCGGCGCGCATCTCGTCGTTGGGCTCGACGGCGGCGACGGTGAAGCCCGCGGCCAGCAGGACCTCGGTGAAGATTCCGGTACCAGCCGCAATGTCGGCAACGACGGAGTCCGAGGTCAGGGAGCACTCGCGGCGGAGCAGATCAACGATCGCCGATGGATACCCAGGGCGATAGCGACGGTAGCTCTCGACGCGGCCCGTGAAGCGCTCTGTTGGATTCGACAGCATAATTTGGACGCGACCCGACCGAGTTGCTCCGAATCCGCTACTTCAGAACCACCGTCACGCTGTGTCCGTTGTACGTGATCTCGCGATCCACAGAGGCTGCAATCTGCGAACCGGCGCCACGATCCGGGCGCACGAGGACTACGCGAAAGCCCCGCTGGATCGGCATGCCGGGATAGCTTCCGGTTCGTTCTCCCAGTGTCAGCGTTGACGAAGCATCGTCCCAGTGGATGGGTATGAGGGAATACGCTCCCTTCTCATAGGCGTAGGTGTCGCCCTGATCGTTGTAGAGGGTGAAGCTGCCGTCGGCTCCGCGATAGATCCGAAGTTCCAGGGGCGCATCCGGCGACTGCTCTGCGTATTCAACCTCCGGGCCGAGGGGCAGAATCGAGCCAGCCCTGACGTACAGCGGAATGCGGTCAAGCGGCGCCTGGGCCTCGACATGCTGGTCGCCTTTGAGCTGCGCACCGGTCCAGAAGTCATACCACCCAGCCGCAGGAGGCAGATAGACTGGCCGGCTGGTTGCCCCCTTCTGGCTCACCGGGCTCACCAGCAGCGCAGAGCCGAAGGTGTATTCGTCACCAATGTCGCGCACCTGTTGGTTCTCGCGCCAGTCCATCACCAGCGGGCGCATCATCGTGTAGTCTTCGCTGGTCACACGCCACGCCAGAGAATAGATGTAAGGCAGCATGCGCGACCGCAGCTTATCGTAGGCGATGAGTGTCGGGGTTTGCGGGCCATAGGAGAAAATTTCGTTGGTATCGTTTGAGCGGTGCCCGTGCGTGCGGAAAATGGGACATAATACGCCGAACTCATACCAGCGTGTATAGAGCTCCTGATAATCCGGATCGCGCGTGTCGCGCTCGTACGGCCAGCCGTAGCCTGCGATGTCGGTGGTCCAGTAGGGGAGCCCGGAGAGCTCGAAGTTCAGTCCTGCGGGAATTTGCCGCTGGAACGACATCCACGTGCCGATGACATCGCCCGACCACACCGTGGTGGCGTTGCGCTGCTGGCCGAGGAAACCGGAACGCGTGAGGATGAAGACCCGCTTCCGGTCCGTGGTCCTGCGCCAATGGTCGTAGACGCCGCCTGAATGCATCAGGGGAAAAATGTTCGTGTAACGCGCTCCATTGCCGATGAAGAGGCGCTTTTCATCGAGAGATGCGTCGCTGAAGCCGTCCCGGATCTCTGGCTCGGAACTGTCCAGCCAGAAGCCGTCCCAGCCTTCGGCGAATTTCTTCCCCATCAGATGGTCCCAGTAGAAATCGCGAGCCACCGGGTTGGTAGCGTCGTACAGGTCGGTATCAGGAACGATCAGACCCTTCTGCTGCATTTCCTGCCAGTTCTGTGCGCGTGGATCCATTTTGGCCCACACCGAGATCATGGCGTGGACGTGCTCGGCGTGTAGTTTGTCCAGCGCATCAGGAACCCTGGGCCAAGGCTTAAGGTAATCGTCATTGTATTCGGGATCGCCCTGCAGCTTCCACCAGTACCAGTCCTGAACGATGAAATCGAGCGGCACGTGCTGGTCGCGATATTCCTGGGCAATGTCCAGAAGCTGCTTCGCGGACTTGTAGCGGTCCTTCGACTGCACGAAGCCGTAGGCCCAGCGGCCGTACAGGGGCGCGTGTCCAGTCAGGTCTCGGTAGCCATGGATGACCTGATCCATTTCCGGCCCGTAGATGAAGTAATAGTCGATGGCGTCGGCGGCATTCGCGGTCAGCTTCATTTCCAGAAAGAAGCGATCGTCGAAGAGCGAGCGCGAGGCGGTGTTCCACATCAGGCCGTAGCCGTTGGTCGAGACAAGGAACGGGATGGCGACGTTTGTATTGGCCTGCGCCAGCTCGATGACGGCGCCGCGGTAATTGAAAACGCCGGCCTGATGCTGGCCGAGGCCGTAGATGCCTTCGAGCGGGTCCGCCATGAATCGCTCGGTGACGTGGTAGACCTTTTCCCCGTTCACCTCGTCCGCCACATAATGCCGCGGCTCGCGATTGGCGAACTCCTGAAGCAGCTCGCGGCCTGAGGCATCCTCAAAACGCAGGGCTGCCTTCTTCCTGTCGATACGGACGCGTAGCCTGGCCGTGCTGATGGTCGCGGTATTGGCATCAATCTGGTAGTCGAACGTGTCCGCCTGGCAGGGATGCGTAATCCATGGCGTGACCGGTGAAGCGCCAGTTGGATCTCCGGGGCCGGCGACGACATGAATGATGTCAACCGCGCAGACGGTGATGTGCACCGTCTCCGATCCATTGTGGATGACGACTCCGGACGCCTCACGGTCGATGGTCACTTGTGCGCCAGCCGTGCAGCTCGACGCCCAGGCCAGCACAACAACGAAAGCCAGCAATCTCCGCAGATGATCGATGGTGCGACCCATTCGCACTTCGCGCCTCCTGGCAGGAACCCCATCCATAGTAGAACGGCCAGGAGTGCAATGCCGCCGAGGTTGGCGGCATACGCGGGTGAAGCACTCGTGGCGACCGGCCACCGCAGCGGCTATCGTTCGATGCACATGGCGACGGAGTTGCCGCCGCCAAGGCAGAGAGCTGCCAGGCCGCGGTGGACGTTGCGACGAGCCATCTCGTACATCATGGTGACCAGCACGCGCGCCCCGCTTGCGCCGATGGCATGACCGATAGCGACGGACCCGCCGTTGACGTTGACTTTCTGCGGCGGGATGCCGAGCTCGCGCATGATGGCGAGTGCCTGCACGGCGAAGGCTTCGTTGAACTCGAAGAGGTCGATCGAGTCGAAGCTCCAGCCGGCTCTTGCGGCGGCTTTGCGCGCCCCGCTGACCGGCGCCATCATGACCCATTTGGGATCGACGCCGCTGGTCGCATGGGCGACGATGCGGGCCATCGGGGTCAGGCCGAGGGCGAGCGCCTTCGTTGCGGACATGATGACGACAGCGGCAGCCGCGTCGTTGACGCCCGGAGCGTTGCCGGCCGTAACGGTGCCGTCCTTTTTGAAGGCGGGCTTGAGAGCGCGCAGCGCTTCGATGCTGGCGTCTTCCCGGATGGACTCATCGCGCTCGAACAATATTGGCGGCTGGCCCTTCTTCTTCGCGGGAATCTCAACCGGCACGACTTCGGGGGCGTAGCGGCCTTCGCGCCACGCTGCAGCGGCTTTTTGGTGCGAGAGAAGCGCGAAGCAATCCTGATCCTCGCGGCTGATGCCGTACTTCTCGGCGACGAGCTCGGCGGTATGACCCATGTGGAAGTCGTTGTAGACGTCCCAGAGGCCGTCGTTGACCATGCTGTCGACCGCGACGGCGTTGCCCATGCGGAAGCCACTGCGCGCCTGCGGAAGCAGGTAGGGGGCGTTGGTCATCGACTCCATACCGCCGGCGACGACGATCTCCGCGTTGCCCGTTTGGATCGATTGCGCGCCGAGCGCAACGGCGCGCAGGCCCGATCCGCAGACCATGTTGACGGTGACCGCGCTGACTTCAGGAGGCAAGCCGCCGAACAACGCAGCCTGGCGCGCGGGATTTTGCCCGAGTCCCGCCGACACAACATTGCCCATGATGCACTCGTCAATCTGCTCCGGCTGGAGGTGCGCGCGCTGCACCGCCTCGCGCACCACCACAGCACCGAGGCGCGGTGCGGAGACATCGGAGAGCGAACCCTGAAACTTCCCCACCGGCGTACGTACGCCGGAGACAATCACAATTTCGTCCATTTTCTTCCCTTAACTAATTTGATGCGCGAGCCCGCCTTTAGAATCCAGAGGAAGATAACAGAGAGCAGGGACCCGATGCACGATGTGCCGACAGAAACAACGCCTTTGCCGCAGAGCCGCGCGGGTGGACCGGTGGCTCCATGGTGGCACGCGGCGCTGATCGCGTCTGTTGCTGTTGGGCGGATCGGTGTTGAGCACGCGAGCCGCGCACCGCGACGCACTGGCCGCGCACCATGCTCAGCGCTATCTCTTTGGGATATGCGCCGAGTGGGGGCTTCTGCTGCTTGTCTGGTGGGGGCTCCGTTTAAGGCGTACATCGTTCACGGGGATGCTGGGATTTCGCCGCGGCTGGCGAGCGCTCGCAGAAGATATTGGCGTGGCAGCCGCATTTTGGGTCGGCGCGGCGATCATCCTGGTGGCGATTGGCCTGTTGCTCCGGGCGCTGCATCTTGCTGCGCCCCAGAAGACAATGATGGCGATTGCCCCCCGCACTCCGGCTGAATTGCTGTTGTGGATCGGGCTCAGCGTGTCAGCGGGATTCTGCGAGGAGTTCGTCTTTCGCGGCTATTTTCTGCGGCAGTTCTCGTCTGTGGGCGCGGGGTTGTGGATGGGCGTGGTGTGCTCATCGCTGTTGTTCGGCGTGAGTCACGGCTATGAAGGCGCGGCGGGGATGATCGCCATCACCGCGTACGGCGCGCTCTTCTGCGTGCTGGTGCTTGCTCGCAACAGTCTTCGGCCGGGGATGATCGCGCATGCGTGGCACGACATTTTCAGTGGAATCATGCTTGCCTTGCTGCGACATTTCCATCCGTTCTGAAAATGCCCTGCGCGGTTCTGCGCCGCGCGCGACTCAGCGAGAAAAAAGTTGTAGAGAAAAACTGAATTTTTTCCTTGACACTGTATGCGCGGAACTCTATACATTCGTTAACTGCAGCATTTTATGTTGCAGACTTCGATGTTGACATCGAAAAGGGAGAATAGAAAACATGGCAACGAAAAAGGCAGCTAAGAAGGGTGCAAAAAAGGCAGCCAAGAAGTCCTCAAAGAAAAAGTAAGAGGACATCGGCAAGACCTCGGGGGGACGCGATAAGCGTCCCCCCGATGTTTTTGGGGCTGTTTTTCTCGCAATCAAAACAGCCGCGCCGCGAGCGACGATTTCGTCGCACCCGTCGCTGCGCTGTAGGCTGGAAGCTGTGACGCGCCGCCGCTGGATCGCCGATACGTGGGATGAAGCAACCGCATTGCTCCAGGGGAATCAGGCTGCACACCTGATCCGCGTGCTGCGCGCACAGCCGGGGATGGAGTTCGATGTTGTGGCAGGCGGGCGGGTGTGGCACAGCGTGATCGCGGGAATCACCGGTGATTCCGTCCGGTTCAACCTGGTCGCCGAGGTCGAGGCGGACCCCGCTTTGCCGGTCACGCTGCTGCTCTCCGTTTTCAAGTTCGATCGCATGGAGTGGGCGATCGAGAAAGCCACCGAACTGGGGGCCGAGTGCATCCTGCCGGTCATCGCCCGTCGCAGCGAGAAGCATCTCGCACAGGCCGCTGCGGGCCGCGCAGAGCGCTGGCGACGGCTGGCCCTGGAAGCGTCGAAGCAGGCGCGGCGGTCTGACGTTGTGCGGATTGAGGCCCCGCTGCCGCTGAAGACGGCCGTGCAGGACGGCGCTCAGGCGGTGCGCCTCGTGCTCGCGGAGCAGGAGCGCTCCACCACGCTGTACCACGCGCTCACCGAGGCGCTGGACGCTGCGGGTGACGATGCGCCCGCGATCCGGATGGCGGTCGGTCCCGAGGGCGGTTGGACGGCCGAGGAGGAAGCGCTCTTCGACGCGGAGGACTGGAAGCCGGTGAGTCTTGGGCCGCGTATCCTGCGCGCGGAAACCGCCGCGATCACCGCGATGGCCGTGGCGGCTGCATTACTGGAGTAAGGCACAGTCCAGAGGTTCGCTGCGCTCTCAGGAGAACATCTCCTTCACTTTCTCGAGCAGACTGCGCGGGGTCGGCGTGTTTTCCACGACGATGGTTTCCCCCAGTTGCCGCAGCAGTTCCTTCTGCGCCTTGTTCAGCTTGCCAGGTGTGCGGACGATGATCTGCGCGACCAGATCGCCGCGTCCGTACTCGTTCAGGTGAGGAACGCCCTTGCCGCGAATGCGAAACTCCTGCCCGCTCTGCGTTCCTTCGGGAATCCTGACCTTCGCCTCGCCATCCAGCGTGGTGATGGTGATCTCCGCACCCAGTGCCGCCTGAGGGAAGGAAATGGGAATGAGGCAATGGAGGTCGTTCCCTTCACGCTCGAAGAATTTGTGCGGACGAACCCTGAGCACGATGTAGAGATCGCCGCCGGGTCCGCCGAAGCGGCCTGCGTCGCCCTCGCCCTGATAACGAATGCGCGTGCCGTCTTCCACCCCCGCTGGGATACTCACAGAAATTTCGTGCTGGCGCTCCACGCGTCCTTCGCCGCGGCAGGTGCGGCAGGGATCGCTGATCACGGTCCCGGTGCCCCCGCACGCGCTGCAGGCACGGGCGATAGAGAAGAAGCCCTGCTGGTAGCGAACCTGGCCGCGCCCCTGGCAGTGAGGACAGGTCGACGGCCCGCGTCCGGTAGCCGTTCCGGCGCCGCGGCAGTCCTTGCAGGCTTCCATGCGGCGCACCGTGACCTTCGTCTCCTTGCCAAAGACCGCCTCTTCAAACTCGATCGTGAGGTCATGGCGGACGTCGCGGCCCTTCTGGACCCGCGATGGACGGCGGTTGCCACCGATGTTGAACATCTCCCCGAAGAGATCCCCGAAGATGTCGCCGATGTCCTGGGCGCCGAAAGGATTGCCGTCGAAGCCCGCTGCGCCGAGGCCCGCGTGGCCGTAACGATCATAGGCGGCGCGCTTTTGCGGGTCGCTGAGCACCTGATAGGCCTCGCTGCACGCCTTGAAGCGCTCTTCCGATTCGGAATTTCCAGGATTGCGATCGGGATGATGCTGCAGGGCCAGCTTGCGATACGCGGCTTTCAGCTCCTGATCGGACGCTGTGCGGGAAACCCCAAGGACTTCGTAGTAATCGGCTTTAATCACGTTGTCGGTTCTGCTCATGCTTCCTTCTGCTGGGAATTACTGGCGACGCGGACCAGGGCCGGGCGCAACAGGCGATCACGAATCCGATAACCGCGGCGTACCTCTTCGAATACCTGATGGTCGGGCAGATCCTTCCGTTCCACCATTTCGAGGGCTTCGTGCACGCGTGGATCGAACGTTGCGCCCACCGATTCAACCGGCTGGACGTTGAGCGAACGCAGCGCCTCTTCCATTTGCTTCACGATGAGTTCGACCCCTGTACGGAGCTGGTCTGTCGATCCGGTTGACTTTAGCGCCAGTTGGAAATTGTCCAGCACAGGGAGAAACTGTTCCACGGCATTGGAGACGGCGAAGTCGCGAAACTCGGTGCGTTCGCGGGTTTCCCGTTTCCTGGAATTCTCGACGTCGGCCTGCAGCCGCGCCAGCCGATCGAAGAGCAGATCGCGCTCCGTTTTCAGACGATCGTATTCTTCCTTCGGCACGGTCGCGGTTTCGACCGGGACCAGCGGCTCCTTTGCCTCGTCTCCGTCGTTCACGCCCGCACTCGCGCCGCTGTCAGCATCATTTCCCTGAGCCGCCTGCATCCTGCTTCCGGCGGCATGTCTTGGTTCCACCATAATTCGACGCATATTTCAGACTCGATTCCGATGGCAGGCGCGGCGCCTGCTGTTGGTGATTCCGGCGCGCCGCCACGCCGCCCTTATTGCGGCGGCTGGAAAATCCTGCCGGAAAGCTGTGCGATGTAGGACACTGCGTTGATAGTTTCCTGATATTGAATGCGGGTTGGACCGATGACCGCAACCGTACCCAGATTTTCCGCTCCCAGCCGCGCTGTGGCGCCAATCAGGACGAAGTCCTTGAGCTCCGGAATCGCGTCTTCGAGGCCCACCACCACGCGAACCGTGCGCTGCCGCGCATCGACGTAGGCATTCAGGAGCTCGATGAGCCGTTCCTTCGCTTCCAGCGCGTGCAACATGGTGCGCAGATGTTCGCGGTCGGTTTCCCCCGCCAGCAGGTTGGCCACGCCTTCGACAAAAATGATGGGAGTCGCGCCACTCTCGGTCGCCAATGCGCCCTTGCTGTACAACTGTTCGAGGGACTGCATCAGGCGGTCATACTCGCTGCGCTCCGCCTCGATCCGGCGCGCCAACTCGGTGCGGATGCGCTCGATGGACCAGCCGTGAAAATTCTCATTGAGGAAGCGCGCTGCAGTTTCCAGCTCAGCCGTCGTCAGATCGTGATCGAGCATCAGCACGCGATCCAGCACCGTGCCGGCCTTGGTAATCACTACGGCCAGCACGCGGCCCGCGACCACCCGCGAAAAATGGATGTGCTCCAGCGTGTGGAGCTCCTGGGTGCTGGCCAGGGCAACGCCAAGTCCGCTGGAAATCAACGCCAGGACGTGCGAAGTACGCTCCAGGTACTGCTGGCTGGTCCCGATTCCGGCAAAGCTCTCCTCGATTTGCTCCATCCGTTCGGGAGCAAGAATCGCAACCTGGGGACCGCCGAGAAGCTCGACGTAAAAGCGGAACGCCCGAGCCGTGGGGATACGCCCCGCGGAGGTATGCGGCTGATCCAGAAGGCCGGCCTCAGCAAGCGAGGCCATGACATTGCGAAGGGTCGCCGAGCTCATCCCGTCCTTGTTGCCAAAATGACGGGCGAGGGCCTGCGACGCCACCGGTTCCCCGGTTGCAATGTAGGTCTCCACGATGGCCGTCAGGACGGCTCGTTCGCGAGGACTCAGTCGCAGTTCAGAACCCATGCAGAACCACCCGCAACACCCGGAAAAAGGTAAATTGCTCCTCTTTAGATTGTAGGTTTGCAAAATAGGTGGGTCAAGAAACGGAGTCACGGCCTCCAGCGCTAGTATTCGCCGCTGACCACGTTTTCCAGCGGCTCCCCGCGAAGATAGCGGCCAACCTGGGAGGCGGCAAACTCCATCGCGCGGACCATAAACATGGGCGTGGATCCGGCCACGTGGGGCGTGAGGAGGAGATTGGGCGCGCTCCATAGTGGGTGACCGTCCGGCAACGGCTCGGGATCGGTGACGTCGATGGCGGCGCGGATGCGTCCCTGTTGCAGCGCGGCCAGCAGCGCGCCAGTCTCGACGACCGGGCCTCGGGCCGCGTTCACCAGCAGCGCACCCTGTTTCATCAGAGCCAGTTCCCGCTCCCCGATCATGTGGGTCGTCTCCCGGGTGAAGGGAACGATGAGGACGACGACATCTGCCGAGGGCAGGAGGTCCTGCAGTTTCTCGACGCCGAAGACGCCGTCGCGCGCCGTGCGGGCGATGCGGACAAACTGGACGCCGAAGGGCTGGAGGCGCTCTTCAATCGCGCGGCCGATGGCGCCGTAGCCGACGATCAGGACACGCTGGCCGTGGAGTTCTTCGCACAGGATGTGCGGGTAAGGGCGCTTCACCGGCGGATGCAGCGCGTAATAGCGCTCCTGAGCCTCTTTGCGGCGAGTCCAGACGCCGGTATGCCGCAGATCGTCGAACAAGGGAAGATATTTGATCCAGGCGAGGATGGCGGCGACCGTCCATTCCGCAGTCGGGATGGTATGGACGCCGCGCGCATCGCAGAGAACCACGCTGGGAGGGATGAGCTTCAACAAACCATCGACCCCGGCAACCGTGGCCTGAGCCACCCGGAGTCCCTGAAGAAACCGGCACTGCTGTTCGGCCTGATGAGTCCAGGGCGGAATGATCCAGAATTCGACTTCCACCTTGCGCTCCGGCTGGACCGGGATGAGTTCCAGAGAAATGCCTTTGGGCAGCAGGCGGAGCAAGTCCGGATCGACAGCCTCGGGCACTCCAACTTTGAGCATGGAAGACGGCTCCGGGTTCCTCGGGAGATGCTTCGATGCTACCGCGTCGCGGGTTCATTCACGGAACCTCGGACCGCGTCGGAGTCAGTTTTTCTGGTGGAAGAACTTGTTGTTGAGGTCGGGCCAGAATTCCTTGAACATGAACGTTGCGCCATCGAGGCCTACGTTGAGCACCCAGCGCTGGCCGGTCTTGGTCCACGTGCGCTCGCGCGAGGGATAGTACAAATCTGAGATGCCTGCGGCTGCACCGGCTCCAACGATTTCCGACGTGTTGACCGTTTCGTCGCCCTTGTCGTTACGGGTGACGGCAATACGGCTGAACGCGTAGAAGATTCGCTTGGGAAAACCACCATGGCCGAGCGTGTAGTACCGCGAATCCTGATGCAAAGCTGCCGGGAAAATGAATTCCACCTGATAATCTTCGTCAACCTGATCCACAAGAGAGTGCCAGTAATAGCGTCCGTAGCCAACCACTCCCTGATGGAACTCAGGATACGAACCTTCAGCCTGGTCCACGCCTGCCAGAAGCGCGACAAAAACAAAGTCGGAGTAGTCGAAAGCATCCTCCGAGCTTTCTTTGAATTTGTCCTTGACCGTTTCTGGCGGCAGCTTCTCATCCACTGACACGGAACGGAAATTCGGGACGATGCCGAGGATGCGCTTGGTCTGCTTGCCCTCGAGACTGCCACTCTGCGCATCGCTCTTCGGCGCAGGCTGCGGTGACTGGGAAGCCGCAGAGGGAGCCGACGGAGCATTGGCGCTCTGGCTGAACGCGGAACTGGGATCGTCAGGAAGCGCGCTGTTGTCATCCGACTGCGCGAAGGCACACGCCGTCGACAAGCCAGCGAGAGCAAACAGAAACAGCCAGCGCGTTGCGGGGGAGGGGGACAATATGCGCATAGATGCAGAAACTACCTGGTCTGTAATTACAAGTGCTTCTAATGGACGCAAAAGGAGGGCGGAAGGATACAGAAATTACGGTTTCTTCATTTGCACGGCTTTTGTGCGCCAATGCCTGCTAGTGGAGGACCTTCCGCAATGCTTCGAGGCCAGCGGCGATAGCATCGGGTGAAACCGCATAGCTGAAACGCACATGCCCCTCGCCCTGGGCACCAAACACGACGCCCGGAATCGTGGCTACGCTCGCCTTTTCCAGCAGCATCGTGGCGACGCGGCGGCTGTCCTTGTGAATCTTTGTGACCGAGGGAAACGCGTAGAAGGCCCCGGCAGGCAGATCGCAGGCCAGGCCAAGTTCGTTCAGGCCTGTCACCAGCAGATCGCGGCGCTGACGGTACTCCTCGCGCCGCGCGGCGATTGTGTCTTCCGGAATCGCCATCGCTTCAAGCGCCGCCCATTGCGTCGGCGTCGAAACGCCGTTGGTGGAGTAGAGCACCAGTTTGCGCAGTCCAGTCATGAACGGCTCTTTGGCCACGGCATATCCGGCGCGCCAGCCGGTCATGGCGTAGGTTTTTGAAAAGGTGTACGCGGTGATGGTCCGCTCGGCCATGCCGGGCAGCGAGGCGATGGAGAAGTGTTCGCCCTCGTACACCAGGTCCTCGTAGGCTTCGTCGGCGACCACGATGAGGTTGTGCTTGATGGCGAAGGCCGCGACTTCCTCAGCTTCCTGGCGAGTAAACACGACGCCCGACGGATTCTGCGGAGTGTTGTAGTAGATGGCGCGAGCTGCCGGCGTCGAGAACTGCTCCAGCGTCGCGGTCAGGCCGTTGCGGCGCGCGGTCGACGTCGGCACCATGACCGGCCTGGCCTGCGCCATGGTGATCATGTCGCGAATCGGCGTCCAGTACGGCGCGAACAGAAGCATATCGTCGCCAGGATCCAGCACGGTCTGAAACGCGGCGTAGAGCGCGTGCGCCCCGCCGACGGTGACGATCGCGTCCTCGATGCCGGCGTCGATGTGGTTTTTCGTTTGCAGCTTGCGGACAATCGCGGCGCGCAGGGGATCGATGCCGGAAGAGGGCGCGTAGCGGGTACGATTCTCGACGGCGGCTCTCAGCAACGCGTACTTGATGGGGTCAGGCGTTTCGAAGAACGGCTCGCCGCCATGGAAGGCGTGGACCGGCTTGCCTGCCGCTCGCAGCTCCAGAACCTTGTTGCGGATCTGCACGATGTCGGAGAACCCGACCTCATCGAGACGTTTTGCGATATGGATTCGTTTACTCTTGTTGGTCATTGGAGCGCAACCGCCGATCCGGACGTTTCAGCTTAGAGCATTTTGCGTGCGAAGTGCGGAAATCACGAGGCTTTTCGATCTTAGGTCGCAAGAATCCCTGAATACACGGCCATGCCGACGACAGCATCGACGCCGATCGCATCGAGCGCGTCGATCTCCTCCTGGGTTCGAATGCCGCCGGCGACGATCAGTTGGCGCGAGGTGAGGGTTCGCAGGGTGCGGGCGATCTCGATGGGAAAGCCGCTCATTGTTCCCTCGGAATCGATGTGCGTGTAGAGAAACGCCTCGCAATACGGCTCAAGAGCCCGCATGGCCTGCTCAGGCGTAACTGCAATTTGCTCACGCCAGCCGCGAACGGCGATTCTACCCGCTTTAGTGTCGATGGCTGCGACAAAATGCTCGGGCCCGATTTGCGCTCCGATCCCTGCCGCGGCTTCCAGATCGATTCCGTTGTCGCGGAACAGCGCCGACCCGAAGATGACGCGGCGCGCTCCGGCCTCGAGCAGCGCGCGAGCCTGATCCCCCGATCGGACGCCGCCGCCCACCTGCACCGGCAGGCGCTTTGCGATTTGTTCGATGATGGCGTGGTTGTGTCCCTCCCCTTTGGCAGCGTCCAGATCGATGAGCTGCACCAGGGGGAAATGGGAGAAACGTGTAATCCAGTACTCAAAGTCGTCGAAAGCCAGGCGCAGCTCTTCCCCGCGCTCGAGCTGCACGATGCGGCCTCCCATGAGGTCGATGGAAGGAATCAGCACGGCAGCCTCACTGGAATACCTTCGCGGTGCAGTTCTTCCTTCAGCGCACGCACGTCGGCAATGCCGAAGTGAAAAATGCTGGCAGCAAGCGCTGCATCGGCTTTGCCTTCCTTGAAGACCCGGGCGAAATGGTGCGCATTGCCTGCCCCGCCCGAGGCGATCACGGGAATCTGGACCGCTTCGCTCACGGCAGCGGTCAGTTCGCAGTCGAAGCCCGCCCGCGTGCCGTCGGCGTCCATCGAGGTGAGCAGGATCTCGCCGGCGCCGCGGTCCTCCGCCTCGCGCGCCCACTCCACGGCATTCCTGCCGGTCGGCGTCCGGCCACCGGCGCTGAAGACCCCAGCATAGTCGGGGGCCGCGTTGCTTTGAGTGCGGCGCGCGTCGATCGCCACGATCACGGCCTGCGCGCCGAATTTGGCGCCAATTTCGCCAATCAGCTCCGGCCGCGCCAGCGCCGCGGAGTTGATGCTGACTTTGTCCGCGCCCGCATCGAAAACCGCAGCAGCTTCGTCCGCAGTGCGGATGCCGCCCCCCACCGTGAACGGCACAAAGAGCTGCCGCGCCGCGCGTCGGACCGTTTCGAGCAGCGTGCCTCGGGCTTCGTGGGTCGCCGTGATGTCAAGAAAGACGATTTCGTCGGCGCCGCTGGCAGCGTGGCGGGCAGCAAGTTCCGCGGGGTCCCCGGCATCGACGAGGTCGACGAACTGCACCCCCTTGACCACGCGGCCGGCGTTGACGTCGAGACAGGCGATGATGCGCCGGGTCAGCATGGCTTCCACTCCAGGAAATTGTGAAGAACCTGCAACCCGGTTTCGCCCGATTTTTCCGGGTGAAACTGTACCCCCATCAGGTTGCCTGATTCGACGGCCGCGCTGAACGGCTCGCCATATTCTGTAACAGCGACCGTGGCCTTTGTGACTGGAGCGCGATACGAATGGGTGAAATAGACGAAACTGCCGTCGGAAACGCCTGCGAAAAGTCTGGATTCGGGACGGACGGCCAGCGAATTCCACCCCACATGCGGAATTTTCTTACCTGGCGCAAAGCGGTCGCAAATTTCCGGAAAAACTGCGAGGCCGCGCGCAGCCGGGAGCCTCCGTGCTGCCGGCAAAAAGCCATTGCAGTCCGACGCAAATGCCGAGGAAGGGCACGCCGGTACCGATTCTTTCCTGAATGACGGCTTTCAGCCCTCGTTCCTCCAGAAATCGTGTGGCTGCGAAGTGGCCGACGCCGGGCAGAACGATCTTGTCGGAGGTTTGGACGACAGCGGGATCGTCGGTCAGCTCGGCGTCTGCACCCACCGCGCGGAAAGCCTTCATCACGGAAGTCAGGTTTCCCGCTTTGTAGTCGACGACCGCGATCACAAAAGTCCCTTGGTGCTGGGCAGCTGTTCTTTCAGTTGCGGATCGCGCGAACAGGCAAAGCGCAACGCCCGAGCGAAGGCCTTGAACAGCGCTTCGATCTTGTGGTGGTTCGAGCGCCCGTACATCGTCTTCATATGGACATTGGCGCGGGCTCCGCGCGCGAACCCTTCGAAGAAGTCCTCCACCAACTCCGCCTGCAGATCGCCGACAAGGCGCGTCCGCACTTTAGTCTCGACCACGTGCGAGGCCCGGCCGCTGAGATCGACAGCCGCGAGGCCGAGGGTCTCATCCATGGTCATGAGGAAATACCCGGCGCGCAGAATGCCGCGCTTGTCGCCGAGCGCCTTATCGAAGGCCTCGCCGAGCGCAATCCCAACATCTTCGACGGTGTGATGCTGATCGACGTCGAGATCGCCCTTGCAGCGCAGGTCGAGATCGAAGGCTCCGTGGCGCGCGAAGAGCTCCAGCATGTGATCGAAGAAGCGAATGCCGGTGGACACGCTGTACCGGCCCGAACCTTCGATGGTCAGCTTCAGGTGGATTTCAGTTTCCGCGGTTTTGCGATTGACTTTCGCAATACGTGTTTTTGTCATCGGGACCATCCGATTTCAGCCAGCGACTCTTCGAGTGCGGCGATGCCCCGCTCGGTTTGCTCATGCGTACCGAGCGTAATGCGCACACACCCCTCGCAGCCGGGGTCGGCCGAGCGGTCGCGGACCAGGACGCCGCGGGCTCGCACGGCCTCGACGAACGCGCGATGTTTTGGCCCGATGTCAACGAGGACGAAGTTCGCGTGCGACGGCCAATAGGGGACGCCCAGGCGCTGCAATGCGGCTTTGAAGAAAGGCCGCGACGCCCGGACCTCATCCGTGTACCAGCGCAGATATTCTTCGTCATCGAGCGCGGCGCCGAGACAGACCAACGCTACGGAGTTGACGCTGTACGGGGAGACAGCTCGCCGAATCCAGCGCATCTGTTCTTCAGCCGCAACCAGAACTCCCAGGCGCAACCCGGCGAGGCCGTAGGCTTTCGAAAATGTGCGCGCGACGATTACGTTTGGTTTGAGCCCGACAAGATCGATGACCGTCTCGCCAAAGAAATGGAAATATGCCTCGTCCACCAGCACAGCGGCGCGTGGCGCGGCATCGACGATACGCAGCAGGTCTTCACGCCGCGCAGCCTGGCCGGTGGGACTGTTGGGATTGGCAATAGCGATGAGGCGCGTCGCTGGCGTTATGGCATCGAGCAGCCTCGCTGCAGGGAAGCGAAAGCCGTCATCCGCGGGGACGTGAATGACCTGTGCCGGCGTGCCCGACGCGTAGACCTCGTACATGGTGTAGGTCGGTACCGGGAGCAGGACCTCAGTGCCGGCATCGAGATAGGTCTGGCAAAGCAGATGAATCGCCTCGTCGACCCCGTTGGTGAGTAACAGTTGCTGTGGCTTGACGCCCAGGTGCTCGGCGACCGCGCGCTCCACCGGCTCGCGCTCGGGATAGCGGGTGAGATCTCCGCGCGAAATGCCGCCCAGGGCCTCGAGCACCCGCGGCGAACAGGCGAAGGTGTTCTCGTTAAAGTCGAGCCGGAGTCCGCTGCGGTCGCCGAGGGGCGGGTGGTACTCCTTCATGCGGCGAACGGCAGCAGAGGGCTGCGGGCCTTGAAGTTGAATATCAGCCACGGGCGCCTCGCGCGCGGATCGCATCCGCGTGGGCGGCGAGCCCCTCCGCGTTGGCAAGGCGGATAGCGACCGGGCCAAGCTGCCGAACGCCTTGCTCCGAATATTCCTGGATCGTGATCAGCTTGACGAAGTCCAGCACGCTCAGGCCGCCGCGCACCCGCGCCTGACCGCTGGTCGGCAGCGTGTGATTTGGTCCGGAAATGTAGTCGCCGAGGGGCTGCGCGGACCACCGGCCGATAAAAACCGAGCCGGCGTTCCGAACCCAGACGAGGTCTGCCGCGCTGTCTACGGTCAGATGCTCGGGAGCGATGCGGTTGGTGAGGGCGCGAGCCTCTTCCATGCTGCGGGCAACAATCGCCAGGCCGTGATGTGTAATCGACGCTGTGGCAATTGGGTTGCCACGCGCGCGCTGTTTCACTTCGCCGATCACAGCCTTGGCGAGAGGCGCCCTGGTCGTGATGAAAACGGCCACGGCGTCCGGATCGTGCTCGGCCTGCGCAACAAGATCGGCGGCGATCGAAGCTGGATCCCCGGTTTCGCTGGTGACGACGATCTCCGTGGGTCCGGCCAGCATGTCGATGGCGCAATCAAAGGCGACGAGCTTCTTGGCGGCCGTAACCCATGCGTTGCCGGGACCGACGATCTTGTCGACGCGGGGCAAGCTTTCAGTCCCATAGGCCAGCGCGGCGATGGCATGCGCTCCGCCCACGCGGTAAAACTCGGTGATACCCAGCAGGAACGCGGCGGCCAGGGTTTCCTTTGCAGGATGCGGCGAGACAACGGCGATGCGCTCGACGCCGGCAACCTGCGCGGGGATCACGGTCATGAGCAGCGTGGAAGGCAGCGGGTAGCGGCCACTGGGCACGTAACAGCCGACCGAGGCGAGGGGAATCACGCGCTGGCCGGTTGTCACTCCCGGCGCAGGCTTGACGTCGAAATCCTTAGGGCGCTGCCGCGCGGCAAAGGCGCGAATGTTGCGAGCGGCGGCCTTCAGCGCCTGGCGCACCGGTTCCGGCGTCGATTCCCACGCAAGCTGCAGTTCAACCTCGGGAAGTCGTAACGGTGACTGTGGCGACATGTGGTCAAGTTTGGTGCGCAAACGCAGAAGCGCCGCATCGCCGCCGCGCCGCACGGATTCGACGATCCGCCGAGCCTGGGGGAGAACGCGCTCGTACGAGGCGTTCCGCCGATCGGCCAGCGCAGCAACCGCTTCCGCACCGCGCCCGGAGGTGCGCAGCAATCTCACAGGACCACCTTGTTCAGCGGGTATTCGACGATTCCGGTGGCTCTGGCGGCTTTGAGTCTCGGGATGACCTCGCGGACGGTGCTCTCCTCGAGAATGGTGTTCACAGCAACCCAGTTTGCGTCGCTCAGCTCGGAGATGGTCGGCGAGTTGAGCGCGGGGAGCACGCTGAGCACCGCCGGCAGGTGCGCTTTCTCAACGTTGAGCATGAGGCCGACCTGACCCTGCGCGTCAATGGCGCCCCGTAGCATAAGAGCCAGGTTATCGATCTTTTGCTTTTTCCATGGATCGGCGCAGGCAGCGCGGTTAGCGATGAGGTGCGTCTCGCTCTCCATCACCGTGTCGATGATACGGAGTCGATTGGCGCGCAGCGAGCTGCCGGTTTCCGTAACCTCGACGATGGCATCGGCCAGTGTGGGGGGCTTGACCTCGGTCGCGCCCCAGCTGAATTCCACTTTGACGGGAATATTTTTATCAGCGAAATAGCGCTTCGTGACCTCGACCAGCTCGGTGGCGATGATCTTGCCGGAGAGGTCCTCAGCGCGCTGCCAGGGCGAGCTTTCCGGCACAGCGAGAACCCAGCGAACGCGGCGTCGGCTCTGTTTGGCGTAGACGAGGCTGGTGATGCTCTCCACGTCGAGGCCACTTTCAACCACCCAGTCGATGCCCGTGAGGCCGGCGTCGAGCACTCCATGGTCGACGTAGCGCGCCATCTCCTGCGCGCGGATGAGCATGCACTCGATTTCCGGATCGTCAATGTTTGGAAAATAGGAACGGCCGTCGGCGTAGATGTTCCAGCCCGCGCGCTTGAACAGCGCGATGGTGGCATCCTGCAGGCTGCCTTTAGGAATGCCGAGGCGGAGTTTGTTGCTCATGCCCGCACCGCAGCGCCGGCAATTAGCGGGCGCGTAAAGCAGCTCACGGTGCCTTCGTGGCAGACGAGGCCGTCACCCTCCACCTCAACGCGAAAGAGCAGCGCATCCTGGTCGCAGTCGGTCGCAACGTCGACGATGCGCAGCCGATTGCCGCTCGTTTCGCCCTTCATCCAGAGCTTTTGGCGAGTGCGGCTCCAAAATGTAACAAAGCCTGTGTCTTTTGTTTTGCGCCAGCTTTCTTCGTTCAGAAACCCCAGCATCAGCACCTGCCCGGTGCGCGCGTCCTGAACAATGCCGGGGGTGAGTCCATCCATCTTGGCGAAATCGATTGTTGGTTCGGTCATCTGTTCCTCGATATTTTGGCTGGAAAACTGAAAAGCCCGTCAGCGCTCTCTGCGCCGGCGGGCTCTTCTCGAATCCTGGTGTCTTGTTCTCTACCCTGGAATGCGGAAGTTCACCGGCACGCTCGTCACGTGATGATGGTGGTGATGACGATGGTGGACGCGAACCTGCATCTCTGTCCACCATAGGATGCGGAAACCCGCGATGTCAACTGCCCGACGGGCCAGCCGCGATGACTTCGGCAAAGTGGACCGCGCATCGGCTCGTGTTCTGGCTGATCTGTTCACGGCAGCTGAAGCCGTCGGCGACGAGGATAGTCTCGGAAGCGGCGGCGCGGACAGCGGGTAGCAGCACGCGTTCGCCGAGCGCCTGGGAAACCGCAAATTTCTCGCGCTCGAAGCCGAAGGAACCAGCCATGCCGCAGCAACCGGAGTCGAGCAGTTCGACTTCGGCGCCGGTACGACGCAGGATCGCGACTTCGTCGGTCATCTTCATCAGAGATTTGTGATGGCAGTGACCGTGGAGAACAATTTTCCTGCCGGAGAGCTGCGGCGGCTGGAAATCCGGGGTGTGTTGAGCCAGGAATTCACTGAGGAGAAGGGTCTGTTCGCGCAGGCGCTGGGCCCGCTCGTCAGTGGGGAAGAAATTCACCAGCTCGTCGCGAAAGACGCTGGCGCAGCTGGGCTCGAGGAAGACGAACGGCAATCCACCGTCGATCTGCGGAGCAAACTGGACCAGAACTTTGCGCAGATAGGCTCGGGCCTGTTGCAGGAATCCAAAATCGTACAGCGGACGGCCGCAGCAAACGTGCTGGCGCGGGACCTCAACGGCGAAACCTGCGGTTTGCAGCACCTGGGCGGCGGCCTGGAGTGATTGCGGATGGTAGTAGTTGTTCCACGTGTCCGGCCACAGAAGGACTGCGCGTCCAGCGCGGGCTTTAAACGAGAGCCTCATCCATGAAGACTGGAAGCTGCGCGCTGCGAAATGCGGGAGCGCCCGTTGCTGGGCGACTCCGAGGATGGCTTTAATCGCCTGCGACGCGCCTGGAATCGCAAGAGGAAGATTCGCAAGCCGCGGCGTGATGCCGGGGATCAGGGATGCGACCCGTGCGAGGCGATCCATGAATCCGAAGGCATAGTGCTGCGGCTTGCGCAGGCGGTCGCCGTAGTAATGGGCGAGGAATTCGGCTTTGTAAGTCGCCACATCGACGTTGACCGGGCACTCGCTCTTGCAGGCTTTGCAGGAAAGGCACAGGTCGAGAGCCTCGCGAACGGCGTCGTTGCGCCAACCGGGGTCGAGGACCTTGCCCTCCATCAGCTCCCAGAGCAGGTGCGCGCGGCCGCGCGTGGAGTGCTGCTCCTCCCGCGTCGCCATGTAACTGGGACACATGGTGCCCGTGCCATCTTTGCGACAGGCTCCCACGCCAACGCACCGCAACGTCGCTTCGCCAAAAGAGCCGTGATCGTCGGGGAACTGAAAGAACGTCTCCGGCCGCTTCGATTGATAACCCGCGCCGAGGCGCAGATCCTCGTCAGGCTGATAGACCGCGGTGCCGGTGGGATCGATCATCTTGCCGGGGTTCATGCGATTGTCGGGGTCCCACAGCGTTTTAAAGTCGCGAAAAGCCTGCATCAGCTCGGGGCCAAACATTTTTGGCAGAAGTGCCCCCCGCGCCTGCCCATCACCGTGCTCGCCGGAGATGGAGCCGCCGTGCGCGATCACGATGTCCGTGGCCTGATCGAGGAAGGTGCGAAATTTGCGAATCCCGGGTTCGCTTTCGAGGTCAAAGTTGATGCGCGTGTGCACGCATCCCTGGCCGAAGTGGCCATACATCGGGCTGCGATAGTCGTATTCCTTCATCAACGCCCACAGCTGGCGCAGGTACGAGCCGAGCTGTTCTGGAGCCACGGCGGCGTCTTCCCAGCCTTCCCACCCGTGCGGTTCGCCGGGAACGAAAACCGTCGCGCCCAGGGCAGACTCGCGGATACGCCAGATGCGTGCGGCTTCGTCGGGAGTGCAGATGCGTCCGGTGGGGGATCCAGGGAGCCGCGATGCGCTGGAAAGCAGGTCGCGCGCTTGCGCCTCGGCTTCGGCATCGGTGTCAGCGCCGAACTCCGCGAGCAGAAAGCCGCCGCCCTCCGGCAGCAGCTTCATATCGTCGACAGCGAGATTCTTGCGGCGCATGAAATCGAGCAGCATCGCGTCGACGCCCTCGAGGCCGATGGGTTTGCGGCGAATAATCTCGGGCACAGCATCCGCAGCAAGAAACGGATCGGGAAAGCCAAGCACCGCGAGACGCCGGCAGGGCGGACTGTGCATCAAGTCCAGCGTGGCGCTGAGCACCGTCACCAGCGTGCCTTCCCCGCCCACCAGCGCGCGGGCGACGTGGAAGCCGCGCTCGGGCAGCAGTTCATCAAGGTTGTAGCCGGAGACGCGTCGGGGAATGTTCGGGAAGCGGCGCCGGATTTCCTCCGCATACTGATCGCGCAAGCGGCGCATGCCACCGTATATCTGTGCCGGTCGGCCGCCGCGAGCAAGGATCGCTGCGAACTCCTCATCCGTGGTCGCGCCGACGTTCATGCGCGTGCCGTCGTAGAGCAGAATTTCGAGCGAGCGGACGTTGTTGGCCGTCAGACCGCCCATGACGCTGTGCGTCCCGCAGGAGTTGTTGCCGATCATGCCGCCGATGGTGCAGCGGCTGTGCGTGGCCGGATCGGGCGCGAATGTGAGGTGATGCTGCTCGGCCGCTTCACGCACGCGATCGAGCACGATGCCCGGCTCGACAATAGCCAGCTTCTGGTCCGCATCAAGCGACACTAGCCGCCGCATGTATTTCGAAAAGTCCAGGATCACGGCGACGTTGCAGCACTGACCAGCGAGGCTGGTTCCCGCCCCCCGAGGCAGGACCGCGGCCCCGAGTTCGCTGCAGGCAGCGACGGTGGCCTCGACATCGGCGGTGTCGCGAGGCAGGACAACGCCGATAGGGGTCTGACGGTAGTTCGAGGCATCGGCGGCGTAAAGAGCACGCGAGGCCTGATCGAAGCGAACCTCGCCGCGAACCGTGGTACGAAGCTTCGATTCCAGTTCACGCGCCGATTGAAACGCTTCGTGCGGGTGGCGCGGCTGGTTCAGGATGGGCAGTGGGTTCGCCATCACAGGTCCCTGCGCAGAAAAGCGATTTCAAGCGAGTCCTGCTGCAGGAGCACTGGGTTCTGGTTGTAGCGATCGACCGCAGTGAAGCCCATGGAGCAGTAGAGGCGATACGCGGCCCGCATCGATTGCGGCATGGTGTCGAGGTACATCGCCGTGTAGCCGCGCTCGTGCGCAACATCGAGGATTGATTGCGCCAGCTGCCGGCCGAGGCCGGTTCCCTGCTGCGCCGGACGCACCCAGAGCCGTTTCATCTCGCAGGCCCGCTCCTCGGGACGAGAGGCCAGCTTCAGAGCCTTAAGAGCCACACATCCAGCAGCGACATCGTTTTCAAAGGCAAGCAGCACCGCACCGCCAGGCTCAGCATAGCTGCCCGGCAGACCAGCGAGTTCCTCCTCGAGGCTTTCGACGCAGATGTGCTCACCGCCCACCGACTCATTCAGGAATTGCGCGTATTCCCGCATCAGGATCCGGCAAAGATCGGCGTCGTCGTGTGGAACACCGAATTGCGCCGGCCGGATGGTCGCCATATCGGCAATGATAATGGCGGACGCGGTTGGTTCTGTTTCGCCGCCTTCGCAGGACCTGATATAAAAGCGCCCATGACGAAAGTCGCCTCCTTCTCTCTCTCCTTCGTTTTTTGTGCCGGAATCCTGACCGCAACACCGGGATTTGCAGCCGATCAACCCGCCGCTCCGGCGCACGATCCCCGCATCGGCCCGCTGATCGAATCGCTGAACCAGGCGAAGACGATTCGCGAGACGGCACTGTCCCCCGATAGCAAGTTCATCGTGTGGGGTGTGGGTGGGCGTGGCGGGTCGGATATTGAATTGGCTCCTCTCGAAAATCCGACGGCTGCGAAGCGGATCACGGGGTGTGGCGGCGGAGAGAAAGGTATGGAAAGCAACGCGGTCTTCTCCCCCGATTCTCACCAGCTGGCGTTCTTTTCCGACTGCAATGCCAATCACAAAATGGCGATCTTCATCGTCGACCCCGCGGGCTCGGCAGCGCCGCATCAGCTTGTAGAGCTGAACGGCTTGGCCAAGGAGATGCAGTGGTCGCCGGATGGCAAGCGGCTGAGTTTCCTTTATGTAGAGGGGGCGACCAGGCCGTCGGGCGCGCTGGCCGCGGAGAAATTGCCGTCTGGAGTCATTGGCGTAGAAGGGCTGGAAGTGCAGCGCGTGGCAGTGGTGGACGCCGCGAGTGGGCAGCTTACGCAAATTACGCCTCCGAAGCTCCACGTGTTTGAGTTTGACTGGTCGCCGGATTCCAAAAAGCTGGCGTATGTGGCCGCGCCGCCTCCTGGCGAGAACAACTGGTGGGTGGCGAAGCTCTATACGCAGCCGGTGGATGGTGAGCTAACCGCGATCCTCGATTCGTCGACCGTGACCGGCTCGCTGCACGGGTTGCAAATTGCTGTGCCGCGCTGGTCGCCCGATGGGCAGCAGATCGCCCTTATCGGCGGGTTGATGTCCGATCAGGGTTCGACGGGAGGCGACATCTACGTGATGCCGGCGACCGGCGGAGAGCCAAAGGACGTGACCCCGGACCGCGCTGCCAGTCCCGCCTGGTTTGCCTGGCTCGACGACAAGCAAATGGGCGTTGCGGAAATCAAAGATGGGGCTTCGCACCTTTTTGTTTACGACATCACGACTCATCAGGAGTCGACGGATTTCAATCTGACGCTGCCCGGTGCGGTGGGAGCCGGCGGGCTGATGATGAGCGTGGCGACGTCGAACACCAACAACATCGCGCTCATTCGCTCTTCCTTCGACAGCCCTCCGGAAGTATGGGCTGGCGAGCTGATGAACCTGCGCCAGATTACCCATATCAACGACGAGGCGAAGCCGCTGTGGGGTAAGGCGGAATCGGTGGAGTGGGACAACGAAGGCTTCCACGTGCAGGGCTGGCTGCTGCTCCCGGCGCACTACGATCCGGAAAAGAAGTATCCGCTCATCGTTGAGGTCCATGGCGGCCCTTCTTCAGCCGTGGTGCCACGCTGGCCCGGCGTCGGCTATGGCCCCGTTCCGTTCTCCGCGCTCGGCTACTTCGTGCTGATGCCGAATCCCCGCGGCAGCTACGGCGAGGGCGAGAAGTTCACCCAGGCCAATCGCAAGGACTTCGGCTACGGCGATCTGCGCGACATTCTCGCCGGCGTGGACACGGTCGAGAAGAAGTATCCCGTCGACGACGCGCGCGTGGGCCTCACGGGATGGAGCTACGGTGGCTTCATGACCATGTTCGCGGTGACCCAGACGCATCGCTTCAAAGCAGCTGTCGCCGGCGCGGGGATTTCGAACTGGCAGAGCTACTACGGGGAGAATTCCATCGACCAGTGGATGATTCCGTTTTTTGGGGCGTCCGTCTATGACGATCCGGCCGTCTACGCCAAAATGTCGGCCATCAACTTCATCAAAAACGTCAGGACGCCGGTGCTGGAAGTGGTCGGGGATCGCGACGGCGAGTGTCCGGCGCCGCAGTCGTTCGAGTTCTGGCATGCGCTGCGCGATCTCGGCGACACCACCGAGCTGGTGGTTTATCCCAACGAGGGCCACGGGTTCGTGAACCCCGAACATCGGCGCGACGTGCTGGAGCGGGCGCTGGGATGGTTCGAACAGTACATGCCCTGAGGCCCCCGGGGCGGCTGCCGGAAAAGCGGCCAGCCTTGTTAGCGAATCGGCGGCTGCACCGTCCAACCCCAGGGCGGGACGCCCTGGGGCTTACCCCGGGACGCTCGTCATGTGTGCTCTGTCCCCTGTCCTTTGTTATTCTGGATCGCACACGGAATTTTCACGTGCTTGGACCGTTTGAGCGGCCCGACTGCTCAAACGGGGAGGTTTCATGCGGCGGTTCCTTGCTTTTGTAGTTCTGTTGTTGTGTTCGCTTCCGGCTGGTCTTTCCATCGCGGGCTGTGGCCACAATCCCAATAATTACTGCGTTAAGAACGGCCATGCTTATGGCATTACGACCACCCAGGTCGTCTATGTCACGCTGCAGCCGGAGACGACGGGAGTTTCGCTGGCGTGGGGACAGACTGGGAATATTGGGGCCCCGCAGGCCTTCAATTGCAACGGCGGTGCTGAAAGCGTAAGCAAGTACACCTTCGCTAGTTCCAACCTCCAGCTTGCCGACGTATCGCCTTCCGGCGCCATCTGCGCTGGCACCTGGAATCGCAACAGTCCGGGCGGGGTTTCCAACTTCACCATCTGCACTCCGCCCGCCGGTTCTTCGTTGTCCTCCTTCTCCGGGTGCACCCCCACCACCTGCGGCGTCGTGCAGATTACCGCTACCGGCGCGGCCGTCACCAGCAATCCAGTCAACATCTACGTCCATCCGCCCATCACCTCAATGACGATTCCCAACCAGACGGCCTGCATCTCGCAGACGCAGACGCTTGCCACGTCGCTGCTGGCTGAGACCACGGTGACCGGGCCAGGAGGCGTGACCCTGTGCAGTCCCAGCACCATCTCCTGCACCGTTCCCAATGCCAACGTCGGAACCATCACCTATAACCCGGTTACCTCGAGCGTCGTCACCATCAACAACACCACGAACCCGACCAGCACGAATCCGGTAACCGGTGCCCCCACCACCACCACTCCAAATCCAAATGGAACGGCCACCGCGAATCTGCCCGGCTCCACCGTCGTCAATGCCTCCACCTCGGAAGTGACCTCTGCTGCCGGTTATTTCTCCACCTGCCCTCCCGCGACCATCAAGCTCAACATCAATGGCTCCACTTCGGCGACGGTCACGCCGAGTTCGCCCCAGACGGTGGTGGCCCAGGTCACTGACACGAATGGCGCCACCATTAACGGCCTGAGTCTGAGCTACGGCTCCACCGAGCCGCAAAACCTCAGCGTCAGCAGTACGGGCCTGATCACCGCGAGCTTCCCCAGTCATGCCACGGTGACCGCGATTTGCCAGCCCACGACCTGCAATCCCGCCCCGGTGAATCTGATTGGAACCCTGGGCAACGGAATGCCCGTCACGGGCAACATCGTCACCGTCGACTCCCCCGGACCCAGCAGCAATCAGATCTGGATGGCTTCCTCACAGTCGCCCTATTTCTCTGAAGTCGATTTGACCACCGGAGGAGCGGCCGCCCCGGTCCGGCTCCCCTACACGCCCAATTCGATGGTGGCGAACCAGGCCAGCACCAGCCTCTATTTCGGCAGCTATCACGAACTGATGATCTACAGCACCCTCGCCAACTCGCTTTCGAAGGAGGTCCCGTCTGTGCCGGGCGTGGTCCTGGCGGTCTCACCCACGGGATCGACCGTCGTCATCGACGATCAGCTGCGCCAGGTCATCTATCTCTACAGCACCACCGCCAGCACCTACACCAGTATTGGAGGAGTTGCCAGTCGCGCTCAATATTCGCCGGATGGCACGACCGTCTATATCAGTGGACAGGACCCTTCCACGGGTCAGAACACGCTCTTCGTGAACAACAACAGCTCCGGCTGGTCCAGCTACCCGCTGAATAACCAGCCCAGTTACGGCTGTCCTCTGGATGCGGCCGGCTCCGCCGCGGTGCCCGCCTACAACCCCTCATGGGACCCCTTCTGCGGACCATCGCTCACCATCACCGTTCCCAGCGTCGCCACCTTCCTCAGCGGAACCTCGACCGCCGCGAGGAGCTTCTGTCCGAACAGCAGCGCGACCCCGCCGTATTATCCGCCCGCTGCCGACGTCGGTGTCACAACAAGCCAGCTGACCGCGACTCCCGATGGCAACCACATTCTGGGGACTGACGGAACCACCTTCTCCGACATCTGGCTCTTCCAGGGAAGTACGCCGTCGGGACCCCCTGGTGTCCCCATTGGGGCATGCCCAGCCTATGCCGGAGCACCGCTGACGCTGACCACGTCGTTTGCGCAGGGGACGATCCCCGTGTCGCCTTCCGAAGTCGACCAGGTGGCCTCGTCACCTGATTCTTCCGTGTCCTTCATTACTTACAACGCGGGCACGGCGACCGGGCTGCTGCCGTATTACAAGCCTTCGTCCACCCCAGGCGCTCTCGGCGCCATCGGCACTGTGCAGCTTTCCTCCGGTGCGCTCGCGCCGATTGCGGGCGTCTTCAGCCCCGACGGTGCGATCTTCTTCACCAGCACCACCGGCGATAATCTCGTCCACCTGGTGGATACCACCACCTTGACCGATACGCAGACCATCAATCCGGCACTCACCAATGGAAACGGCGTCCCCGTACCAGCGCAGTTCCTCGCCGTGAAGAGTCGCCCGACGACGTAACGCCGCCGGCTCTCCAGGATTGCGGCCAGCCAACGCTGGCCGTTTCCTTTTGAGCGCAAGGGCGCTCCATCCGGCTGCTTGCATCGGGCGTTACACTAGGACCCATGCCGCGCATCGCCATCATCTCCAAACCGCAGAAGGAAGAGCTGCGCCACCTGCTGCCGGAACTGGTGCTGTGGCTGAAATCCCATGGCCACGAGCCCCTGCTCGACCCGGTGAGCGCCAACTACGTCATGGACGAGAAGGTCTATGCGCGCCCCGATCTCTCCACCCTGAATCCTGATCTGGTGATCGTGCTTGGAGGCGATGGAACCCTGTTGGCTGCGGCGCGCGTGTTCGCCCGAACCGCGGTCCCCATCCTCAGCGTCAATCTGGGAGCCCTTGGATTCCTGACTGAGGTGCGCCTGGCGGACATTTATACCCACCTCGAAGCCTGGAACAAGGGCGCCTGCTGCATCGAGTCGAGGGCGATGGTGCACAGCGAACTTTGGCGTGACGGAAAGCTGAATTGTGAGCACGACGCCCTCAACGACGTGGTCGTGGCCAAGGGCGCCATCGCGCGTATGGGACATTTCGCCGTGGAAGTGGACGAACAGGTCGCCGCGGTTTTTCGCGCCGACGGCGTCATCGTCGCCACGCCCACCGGATCGACCGCCTATTCTCTCGCGGCTGGAGGACCGGTACTCACCCCCAGCGTCGACGCCCTGGTGGTGACGCCCATCTGTCCTCATCAGCTCACTCTGCGCCCCATGGTCCTGCCCGGCGCGTCCCGCATTCTGGTGCGCATTGAGGGCGTCCCTGACCAGACTTTTCTTACCGTCGACGGCCAGGAGGCCATTCAGCTCCGCCTCGGCGACGAGCTGCGCTGCCGCCGCTCCGACCTTTCCGTGAAACTGCTTCGCCTGGCGAAGAACGGGTTCTTTGACGTGCTGCGCTCGAAGCTCAAATGGGGCGAGAAATAAAGCAGCGGAAACCGGCGCATCCGAACTTCGACAGCCGCAACACAGCTACGGCTTCGTCAGTTCTCCCAGCAACTGGTGCGCCTTGTTGCTCAGGTTCCGAGCGCCGTCGAGGTCATCCGCCTTCAACGCATCGCGCGCTCGCGTGATGTAGGTGCGGATCAGTGTCGCGGTCTTCTGCTCATCGGAGCTCAGTGGACGCTTGATCGCATTCAGTCCATTCTCCGTGGAATCGATGACGTCGGAAATTGCGTGGCGATCGGCGGTGTTCGAGTTGTCGTTCGCGCTCGTGAGCTGCCCGATCGGCGACATTTCCGAAGGCTGCACATTCGCTGTCTGCGAGTTCTGGGTTGCGGAGGGAGTCGCGTTTTGAGCGGCTTTCGGTATTTCCGCGGTCTCCGGTGCTCCCGTCGGCCGGTTGTGGTGCTTCGTCGAACGGTGGGGCTCTGAGCTGGCCGTTTCCACCTTCGTTTCGGCCGGCGCGTTGGTATCCAGCTTGATCAGCGGTCTTTTCGTTGCCGGCATTACCGGCGGCATTGGCGATAGCAGAGCCACCATTTGCGCCGGAGGCAGCGGCGCCGCCTCGGCTGCCGGAGACACCACGGCCATCGGCTCTTGATGGCCGCATCCCGTCAGCAGCGCCAGCATCACCGCAAACGCGGCTATGCCCTTTCCGGATCTCATGGTCCGGACCTTTCTGGCTGGGTCTCACCACCCTGGCGAGCAAGCTCGCTGGGAATCGCGTGTCCCGTAGATTCCGGAATTACGCGCTGTCCCGAACCGGCAGAAATTAACGGGAGCCGCAGTACAAATGTGGTTCCGCTCCCCGTCTTTGATTCTACGTCAATCTGGCCATGGTGCATCTGGACAATCCGGTAGGCCATGGCCAGGCCAATCCCGCTACCCTCCTTTTTGGTCGTGAAATAAAGGTCGAAGATCCGCGCCCGGATTTCGTCTGGAATGCCTTCTCCGTGGTCCCGAACCCGGATATACGCCCAGCGGCTGTCTTCGGCCAGCCGCACCTCCAGCAGCCCGCCCGATGCCATCGCCTGCGCCCCGTTCAGCACCACGTTCAGGAGCGCCTGTTCCAGCAGATCGGCGTCCACCCGGCACAAGACCGGCCGCGCTGGCGACTGGCTCTCGACGGTAATGCCGCGCGTCTGCAGCTCCGCCGACGCCAGCCCCAGCACGCTGGCCACAACCGCTCGCAGATCCTGATCCTTGAGCTGGAGCTCCACCGGGCGTGAAAAATCCACCAGCGTCTGCACGACACGATCGAGACGGCGAATCTCGCTCTGGATAATGTCCAGATGCCGCAACGCGTCGCCGCCGGCGTGAACCTTGTTCCGCAGCAGCTCCAGATGGACGACGATGGCGTTGATGGGATTCTTGACCTCGTGCCCGACTCCCGCCGTCAGCCGGCCGATCGAGGCCATGCGCCGCGAAACCTCCAGCTCCGTCTCGATCTCCCGGACCGACTCCAGGTCGTGCAGCGTCAGCAATGCGCCCAGAGAATGCCGGTCCCGGGACTGTGAGTCGTGGATAAAATCGAGCGAAACTTCAACATGCCGGCCCGTTTCCGTCGTGACTTCTTCCTGGACGATGGACATGCCGCCCTCAAATGCGTCGCGAACGATGCGCCCCAGCCGCGTATTCCGGTCGAAAATCTCGCGGACTTCCGCCCCAAAGATGTGCTCGCGGCCAATATTCAGGAAGCGCTCCACTGCGCTCGAAACCAGGACAGCGCGAGCATCGCGGGTGAACAGCATGATGCCGTCCTGCAGATTGGAAAGGATCTGATCGAGATTCTCGCGCAGGGCGGAGAATACTTCCTCCACGTTCCGGATGCGCTGGCCAAGCCGTTCAATCTTCCCGGAAACCTGAGCGACCGCATCGTCGCCGCGCCTCGATTCCCGTTCCGGAGCCGGAAGCTGCGGTCCGATCAACTCCGGTTCCACCACCCGCCGCAGCTCACGCGTTGCAGCCGTATCGGCCAGCGCCTCCTGCGCGGCCAGGGTGTCCAGGCGATGGCTGATCTGCTCGATCGGCTGCAGAGCCAAATTCGCCACAAAGGCGGCGACGATCAGCGAGATGATCATCGCCAGTCCCATAAAGCTGAATGACTCGATCAGCCACGGAGTAAAAGCGTGGCCCAGAAAGGTGGTGCGAATCCCGATGCGAATGGTCAGGAACGGCTGGTCGTTGCGGTCGAGGCCGAGCGAGACGTTATAAACCTGCGGCGGCCCGAAGACGATGCGGAACGTCCGGACCAAAGACTGACGGCGCAGCACCGAGTAGTCGGGACGATTCGGAAGCACCTGGTCGTCGAGCGAAGAGTCAGGAACCGCAATGATGGCCCGATTCTGGCGATCGACAATCGCCACGTCCAGGATAGTCGGCGAATAGTTGACGATGGCCGTCATCTGCGAGTTCAGGCCTGGGTCTTTGCGCAGCGAGTCGGCTACGGCAGCGCGGACCTCAGCAGGATTGTTCGGATCGAACTTCCGGTCACGCAGGCCCGTATCCAGCGTCTGGCGCATCTGGAAGAGCACGTTGTGGGCGAGGTAGTCGGTCGCGTTCCAGGATTGCTCGATGTTCTGCTGGAGCAGCTGGCTCAGCCAGATCCAGGAGAAAACCACCACGACCGAAAACACCAGGCCGGTGATGGCGAGGACGAGTTTGGTCTTGAGCCGCATGGTCGGGGGACGGCGCTCAACGTTTAGGGATCAGTTAATGGGAGCATACCGGCATTGCCCCTCCCACGCCACATTATTCTTCCAGCGCGCCCCCAGAGGCAGTAGAACTTCCGTACTCGCGCAGCTTGTTGTGCAGAGTCTTCAGGCTGATCCCCAGAATTTCCGCAGCGCGCGTTTTGTTGTTGTGCGTCGATTCCAGCGTCTTGAAGATCAGCATGCGCTCGGCGTCGTCGACCGTGGCGCCTACTTCCAGCTGAATCGCATTCGGAGGCAGTTCGCTTACCGCGCGCACCGGTCGGCTTCCAAAGCCAGGCGGCAGGTGCCGTGACTGCAGCTGGCCTTCGGCGCAAAGAACGATGGCGCGCTCAATCGTGTTGCGCAGCTCGCGCACGTTGCCCGGCCAGTCGTGGGCTACCAGCCGCGCCAGCATCTCGCTGTCGATCCCCGAGACGCGCCGTGAATGCTTCTGGTTCATGTCCCCGATCATTGCGTCGGCGAGCGCAGGAATATCCTCCTTGTGCTCCCGCAGCGGCGGCATGTGGATATTGAAAACGTTGAGCCGATAGTACAGGTCGCCGCGCAGATGGCCGTCGTCGACCGCCTCTTCGGGATTCTTGTTGGTGGCGGCGAGAACCCGAACATCGATCGGCGTTTCGACCTTGCTGCCAAGCCTGCGCAGCTTGCGATCCTCGAGCACGCGCAGCAGTTTGGCCTGGGTGGCGATCGGCATTTCGCCGATCTCGTCCAGCAACAGCGTTCCATCCTCAGCCAGTTCGAAGCAGCCCGCTCGCCGCTCGATCGCGCCCGTGAACGCTCCCTTTTCGTGACCGAAAATCTCGCTCTCGATCAGCGTTTCCGGAATGGCCGCGCAGTTGACCGCCACAAACGGCTTGCTGCGTCGCGGGCTCAGATCGTGCAGCGTGCGCGCGACCAGTTCCTTGCCCGTCCCGCTTTCCCCGGTGATCAGCACCGAGACGTTGCTGGTGGCCACCCGCTCGATCAGCGTGAAAACTTCCTGCATTTTCTTCGACGACCCCACCAGAGAACCCAGCACGCCCGTTTCCCGCAGCTTCCGGCGGGTCACTTCGAGCTCCCGCTCCGTGTCCCGCTGGCGCGAGGCGTTCGCAAGGATCGTGCGCAGCCGCGTCGAATCCACCGGCTTCTGGATAAAGTCGTAGGCGCCGTTCTTCATGGCTTCCACCGCGGAGTCGATGGAGCCTTGCGCCGTGAGCATCACCACGGCAATCTTTTCGCTGCTTTCTCCAAGACGGGCAAGGAGTTGCAGGCCATCCATGCGCGGCATCTTGAGGTCCGAAACTACGATTCCGGGCTGCCAGGAGCTCACTTTTTCAAGCGCTTCCAGGCCGTCCCGAGCGGTTTCTGTCCGATAACCCCATCCGGAAACCAGCTCCGCCAGGCCCGAAAGGGCATGCGGCTCGTCTTCCACAATAAGGACTTTTTCCTGGCTTGCCATGTTTGCGGGGTCAACGCGGGGGATCACCGTTTGTTGTATCACTTTTGAGCCATCCCGGACCAGGCTTGGGCCATTCGGCGCGAATTCAACGTCCTGTATCCTTAAAGTAGCGTGCAAAACCCTCGTTTCAGGCTGCTCCTGCACTGGATTCCCGCGTTGATCGGCATTGCCATCATCGTGGTGGAATCGACCGTCATGATGTCAGCCGAGAACACCAGCCGATGGCTCCTGCCCCTCTGGATCAAGCTGTTTGGACCCATCAGCCCCGCCCACTGGGCCGTCGTTCACCACTACATCCGCAAGACCGGCCACTTTGTCGGCTATGGCTCGGTCAGCCTTGGTTTTTTTGACTCCTGGCGCGTGACCCTCGAGCACCGCTGGCCTGCTTTTCGCGTGCGCTTCTGGTATGCCGCGGGTCTGGCCCTGCTGTGCACGCTGCTGCTGGCCAGCTGGGACGAGTGGCACCAGAGCTTTCTCCCCGGGCGAACCAGCTCGGCTCACGATGTGGCGCTGGATTTCTGCGGAGCGCTGACCGCGCAGGCGGTTTTGTTCTGCATCGTCAGCCTTTGGAAGCAGCCGGTCGCCGGTCGCCCGTCGCCTGTGGCCCATACCCTGTAGCCTGTAGCTGACGGGCGTGAACCTCCCCGCAGAGCGCGAAAACGCGATTTTTGGCGGTTAAGAGAAGTGGATGCCGGGCTGCGCGCCGGTCGATGCGTCCTCGATCGCATCCAATGTAACCAAAGAACGGACGGATAACTGCATGGCGTCATCGGTTGTGGAAACACGTTGCTGTGTCGTGGGCGGCGGCCCTGCGGGCATGATGCTCGCGTATTTGCTCGCGCGCAAGGGTGTCGACGTCACGGTGCTGGAAAAGCACGAGGACTTCTTCCGCGACTTTCGCGGCGACACCGTTCACCCCTCCACACTCGAAGTCCTCGCGGAACTCGGGCTGCTCCAGGAGTTCCTCCAGTTGCCCCATCAGAAGGTCGAGTCGGTGGGAATCGTCCTCGGAAATTCCACCTTCAACGCCGCTGACTTCCGCCACGTCCCCACGCAGTGCAAATTTGTCGCGCTCATGCCCCAGTGGGATTTCCTGAACTTCCTTGCCGACCATGCCAAGCGGTTTCCAGCCTTTCAACTGCTGATGAAGCATGAAGCGGTGGACCTCCTTCGGCACGGAAAGCGCATCGTCGGCGTGCTTGCCCGCAACGACGGCCGTGAGGTCGAGGTGCGCGCCGATCTCGTGGTGGGCTGCGACGGGCGGCATTCGGTGACGCGCCAGGCCGCTGGCCTCGAAGTCATCGAGCATGGTGTCCCCATCGATGTGCTGTGGTTTCGCATCAGTCGCAGGCCCGGCGACCCGGCTCAGGTCCTGGGCAACGTCAACTACGGAAAAGCGCTGATCCTCATCGATCGCTCCGACTATTTCCAGGCGGGCCTCATCATCCCCAAGGGCTCCTATGAGCAGATCCAGGCGCTCGGCATGGAGGCATTCCGCGCATCCATTACTCAAGTCGTTCCCTGGCTCGGCGAGCGCGTGAATGAACTGCGCGACTGGGAGCAGATCAAAATCCTCACCGTGCAGATCAATCGGCTGCGGCACTGGCACAGGCGCGGATTGCTGTGTATCGGGGACGCGGCCCACGCCATGTCTCCCGCCGGCGGCGTCGGCATCAACCTTGCCATTCAGGACAGCGTCGCGGCGGCCAACCTGCTGGCGGAACCGCTGCAGCACGGAAATCTCCGTGAGCGCGATCTGGCCGCCGTCGAACGCCGTCGCGTCTTTCCCACCCGCGTGACCCAGGCTATCCAGGCAGGCGCTCATCGCGGCATTCGTTACGTCTTTGACAATCCAGGTCCCATCGAGGCGCCCTGGCAGATGAAAGCGGTACAACACATCCCTGGCATTCACCGGGCTTTGGGATACGCGGTCGGCGTGGGCGTCCGTCCGGAACATGTGAGCGAGCGCAAAGAAGCGCATCGTCGAGGCGCCATTCTCGGCGGGTTCGTTTCCGCGGGAGTGGGGATCGCGGCAGGGTTGGCAGGAGCGGCAATCTGCGGCTGGGCCACCTGGAAAATCTGGAACAAGACCGCGCGACGCAACCCCGCCTGATTCAACACCAGGTCCGCTCCCACTCCCATTTCTCCGCTAGGCGGAACAGGTCCCCGCCCCGGAGCCCTTGATGATGTGTGATTTAGATCACTGCTGGACAACCCCGACTTAATTTGTCGTATATTAAGTACGACCAGATTGGTCCTGGATTGGGAGCCCCGGTTTCGACCCCCGCCCCCAGCCAGCCAAATCCCAGGAATCGAAGGATTGCCGCAGTGAGTAAGCCAGACTTCAAGCTCCCCTTCCTTTTTGCCTGCTTCGTCTTTTTCCTGTCTCCAACGACTGCCCTCTGGGCCAGCGTCGCCGGGAGCGTTGCCGGCACGGTCAGTGACGATTCGGGCAGTGTGCTTCCGCATGCCAGCGTCACGCTGCGGGAAGTCGATACCGGTCTGTCGTATTCCGCGCAAACTGATAGCCGCGGTTTCTATACGCTGCCGGTGCTGCCGGTGGGTCGGTACGAGCTGCGGGCCGAAGCGCAGGGATTCGAAGCGTATCTCCGCAGCGGCATCGTGCTCGACACGAACGCGGCGCTCACGATCGACGTGACGCTCCAGCCGGGAACCGTGCGGCAAACGGTGACGGTGGCCGACAACGCCCTGCATATCGAAACCGCCAGCACCCAGATGGGTCAGGTGATTGGCGGCCGGCAGATGACGGCGGTTCCGCTGAACGGCCGCAGCTACACGGACCTGCTCTCGCTGCAGCCTGGCGTGTCTCCGTCGTCAGCGATCAGCTCGTCGACGGTGCAGGATGTGGGCGCGACGATTCTGAATCCTTCGGGCACGCTGAACCCCGGCAATCTTTCCGTCAATGGCCAGCGTGAGACCGCAAACTTTTTCAGCGTGAACGGCAGCGATGCGGAAGAGGACGTGAACGCGGGCACGGCCATCATCCCGAACCTCGATGCGATCGCGGAGTTTCGCATCGTCACCGGCGACTACGACGCCGAATATGGCGAGTACAGCGGCGGCCAGATCAGCGTGATCACCAAGTCGGGCAGCAACGCTTTCCACGGCGACGCCTTCAACTTTCTGCGCAACACCGATCTGGACGCGCGCAATTATTTTTCCCCGACGCGCGGAGCGTTTCGGCAGAACCAGTTTGGCGGCACGTTGGGCGGCCCGATCCGGCGCGACCGGCTTTTCTTCTTCACCGATTACCAGGGAACTCGGCAGACGCAGGGCATCGACACCGGCAATATTCCCGTGCCGTCGACCGCGGATCGCAGCGGCAATCTGCTGGACTTCACGACCGGGCCGAACGGAAACCAGCTGACCGGCGCAGTTGGCGGCCCGTATTTCGCCAGCTGGTTGACCCAGAAGTTGGGCTATACCGTCAACGCCGGCGAACCGTATTACCAGCCTGGCTGCACAACGGCCACGTGCGTTTTCCCGAACGCGGTGATTCCAGCGGCGGCGTGGTCGGTTCCGGCGCAGCGAATGCTCCAGTACATCCCGGCGCCCAACACGGCTTCTGGGGGCTTTGCTACTTCGGCTTATAACCAGACCGTGCAGGACGACAAAGCGGGCGCGCGGCTGGATGGGAACACGCGCTGGGGCTATCTCTCGGCCTACTACTTCATCGATCAATTCAATCTGAACAATCCTTATCCGGTGGCGCAAAGCGGGGCCAGCGTGCCCGGCTTTGACGCGCTGACCACGGGCCGCGCGCAACTGCTGGCCCTGGGCGATACGAAGCCGCTGGGCGCGACCATGGTGAACGAGCTGCACCTGAGCTTCATGCGCGACAACACAAATCTGGGCCAGCCGGTGGGCGGACGCAACGTGAGCCTCGCCACGCAGGGTTTCACCAATCCGGACGGCACGTCCAGCATCGTAGCACTCGATCCAAAGGGGCAGAGCGTCGAGAACCTGAACTTCAACGGCTACTCAACGGGCGCGGCCGCGAACCAGCTGATCCAGGTGAACAGCACGATTCAAATCTCGGACAGCTTCGCGAAAGTGGTGGGCGGGCACACGCTGAAATTCGGTGCGGAGTTTCACACGGATCAGATCAATGCGGCGCCGATCGCGCAGTTCAACGGCAACTTTGTTTTTTCGGGCGCGGAAACGGGCGTCGATTTTGCCGATTTTCTGATTGGGGTTCCGAGCCAGTTCAACCAGAGCCAGCTCAATCCGTTCTACGCACGCAACAAATATGCGGGCCTGTTTGCGCAGGACAGTTGGCATTTGCGCGAGAATCTGACGCTCAACTACGGACTGCGGTGGGATCGGATCGCGCCGTGGTCAGAAAAGTACAACCAGATTTCGACGTTTGTTGCGGGGGCCCAGTCCGTTGTTTTCCCCGGCGCGCCGGCGGGCATTCTTTATCCTGGCGATCCTGGCATTCCCAACACGCTCGCCCCCGTCGATAAGTTCGATCTGTCCCCGCGGGTGGGCCTGGCCTGGTCACCCCGTGCGTCCAACCCATTTCTGGAGCGGGTCCTGGGCGCTCCCGGAGCCACCAGCATCCGGACCAGCTTTGGCAATTTCTATACGGCGATTGATGCGGCTGCGATCAGCGTCCTCGCCGCCAACGCCCCGTACGGCACCACCTGGACCAGCCCTGCCCCTCCGCTGTTTGCCACGCCCTTTATCAGCGCCGCGGATGGAACCAACTACGGTCAGCCCTTCCCCTACAAATTTGCCCCGCTGAATTCTTCGGCGAAAAATCCCGATTCGAGCATCGACTGGTCGAGCTACGAGCCGATCAGCGGCATTCCTGGCTACGACATCCACAACCGCACCCCCTACACCGAGGAGTGGATGCTGTCGATCGAGCGGCAGGCGGGTCCGGACACCGTTCTTGAAGCGAATTACGTCGGCACGTCGACGCATCGGCAGCGCGTGCTGATCGAATCGAATCCTGGCAACCCAGCTCTGTGCCTGAGCCTGAGCCAGCCCAGCGCAGTCATGCCAGGGACGATCACCTGCGGCGCGGGCGGAGAGGACAGCGTCTACTATCCCATCGGCGGTGGCCAGGTGAACGGAACCCGCGGGCCGCTGGGATCGAACTTCGGCAGCAACGCGCTGCAGTCGAACATCGGCCATGCGAATTACAACGCACTCGAGCTGAGCGCGCGCCACACCACCGGGCGGCTGGAGTTTTCCGCCGCTTACACATACAGCAAATCGATGGATCAGTCGTCGAACATCGGCGAAGAGGTCAACCCTTTTAACCCGTCGCTCAGCTATGCGCTCTCCGCGTTCGACGTGAAGCACAATTTTGTCGTCAGCTATGAGTACCAGCTTCCCCCCGATCGATACCTCGCCCGCCGGTTGCATGCCGGTCGGCTGACGAATGGCTGGTCGCTCTCCGGCATCACGCGCTTCGCCAGCGGTTTCCCCGTCACGATGATCGACAACGGCGACAACTCGCTGATTGGAACCAATCCCAACGGCGTGAATAACAGCAGCATCGATGAGCCAGATTACAGCGGAGGCGCGCTGCACCTGAGTCGCAATCCACGCACCAACAGCAACAACTATTTCGCTCCCGCCGCCTTGGCCAACAACCCGCTGGGCACGGCGGGCACGGCGAAGCGGCGGTTCTTCTACGGTCCGGGAGCGGACAACTACGACATGGCGCTTGCAAAGAATCTGCGCCTCACCGAGTCGAAGTCCCTGCTCTTTCGCGTGGAGGCTTTCAACGTCTTCAATCACGCGCAATTCAACGGTCCAACCGCGGTGGACGGAGACATCGGCAGCTCGACGTTTGGCAACGTCGTCAGCGCCGCGCCGCCGCGGATTCTGCAGGGCGCGCTGAAATTCAGCTTCTGAACCGGCGCGGCCAGAGGATCAGGCTAATTCGCGGCGTGCGACAGCGCTAAGAGGCTGCGCTGAACGTCGTCTCGCAGCCCGTAGTCGGAGTCCGCATTCTTCCAGATTCTGAGAAGCTGACGGTAAGCCTCGGCCGCCGCTGTCTTGTCTCCCATCGCGCTTGCTGCGCGCGCCAGACCCAACAGCGATGCAGTTCTCTGCGGAGCGCGTTGCAGCGACGCTTCAAATGCCTCCCGCGCGGCCGCATTCCGGTTCTCTTTCAGGAGTAGCTCACCCAATAGCTCGTATGAGGGCTTTCTCAGGACTGGGAGGCCCGAAGGCATACGGCAACTTTTCGCCAGCGGTTACCGCTTGCTGTGCCATCGCGATCGCCTCGTCTCCACGACCTTCAGCCGACAGTAGGACAGCCTGCAGTTGCAGCTTCTGAATCTGCGGAACCTGGCGCATGGGATCGGATGGCGGCGAACCGGCTCGATCGAAAACCGCCGGAGCCTGCTGCACAAGCTCGGACATCGCGGCCAGAGCCTTGTCGGCGGTCGGCAGATCGCCCCGCTCAGCGGCCGCAAACCCTGTGGCGAAGGCATCGTTGATTTCCGGCATCAGCGCCTCCCCCATGTCGACTTTCCATCCGGCCACATCATCCTGCCAGCGACCGGTGTCGACGAGATAGCGTGCGCGCATCTCGACGAAAGAGCCGACACTGGCATCGTCAGGATCGACGGTACCGCGCGCCTGGGCCGCCATTCCCGGCTGCCTTGCCTCCTCGCGACAACCCGCAACCACGCGCTTTGCTGCTCCAACCCGACCCAGCTCGAGGTAGCCGTATTCCAGCCAGTACGTGCCGTGGCCGCAATGTCCGGGCGGTCTTCCTTGAGTGGCAGCCTGCTGGTTCGCTACGGTGCTTGCTGCGAGGTTGGCTTCGACCACATCGCCCCACATACCCAGCGCCAAAAAAATATGCGAGCACATATGTTGCGCGTGCGCCGCATCGGGCGCGATTTTCGACAACGCGCGTGCGGCCACCAGCGCTCCGGCGGCATGCTGCGGATCGTCCATCGCATGAATCCAGTAGTGCGCCGCGCCGGGATGATCGGGGTTCCGCGTGAAGACCGCCTTCGCGATCGCCGCAGCCTGCAGATAGGTTGGAACGTCGCGCACCCCCTCGCTTTTCCCCAGCAGTGCCAGCGCGTAGAAGAGCTGTGCTTCGTCGTCCTTCGGATACGCGCGGGTCAGTTGCTGCATCGCCTCGGCATAGCGGGCGTCGCGCTCGGGCTTGCTGCCGTCGCCGCTGTAGAGAATCTCAACCGTGCTGAACCACGCGCGTTCGCGTGCATCGGCAATGCGCTGGGCGCGCGCTTCCGGCGTGGGCGCAAATTTGGCCAGAGCGGCTTGCCCAGCCCGGACGTCAACCTCGTTCCAGACCGGATGATTGAAGGTCATCGCCTCGCCCCAGTACGCCATGGCAAAACCGGGGTCCGCCTTTTCCGCGGCTATGAACGAGTTGGCGGCGTCGTCGTATTCGAAAACGTGCAGCAGCAGCAGGCCACGCATGAAATCGTGGGCCGCCATCGGCGAGTGCGTTGACGTGGGAAAGTTGGCCGTGCCCAGACCCGGGATGGTTTCCGCGCAGACGAACGATGGAGCGACGAGCAGGAAAAAAACGAGCGGCAGAATTTTCCAGGTTCGGGCGATGGTCATGGCCTTGCCTCCGCGCACCGTCCACCATACTACCGGCTCGTGCTTCTTTCTCAGCTGCGCAAAACCTGCGTGGGATCCACGCGCGTGGCCCGCCAGGCCGGGAGTAAACAGGCGGCAATAGCGATGATCGTCATCGTGAGTAGTGCCGATGCGAACGCTGTGAAGTCGTGGGGACTCACGTTGAAGAGGATGTTGCCGAGGAGCCGGGTGAGGGCGAATCCCCCAGCAGCGCCGAGCAGGATGCCGGCAGCGGTCAGCCGGAGGCCCCGCGCGATGACCATGCGCAAAAGGCGCGGAGCGCCGGCGCCGAGAGCCATGCGCAGACCCAGCTCGCGGGTGCTCTGTGCCACCGACCAGGAAATGACGCCGTAGAGCCCGACGGCGGCCAGGATGACTGCGAGCGACGAGAGCAGCGCGACCAGAGTGACAGCGACGAGTTGCGGCGAGGTGGAGCGATCGACCTGCTGCTGGAGGGTGATGAGCTCATAGAGCCCGACGTTGGCGTCGAGCGCGTGGACCTGCTCCAAAAGCGCCGCAGCCACGGCTGGCAGCGGTTGGGTGGTGCGGAGATAGAAAATGGGCGCCAGAACGAAATCCTGACGGAGGGGCACGTAGAAGAACGGGGTGGGATCCTCGCGCATGCTTTCGACTTTGGAATCGGCGGCGACTGCAACGACGCGGGCCCACCCGGCTTTGATTTTGACGCGGCGGCCGATGGGGTCCTGACCGTGCCAGAAACGCGTGGCCATCGTGCGATTCACGATGGCCACCAGCGGCGCGTTCTCCTTGTCGTTGCGGGTAAATTCGCGGCCGGAGATGAGCGGGATGCCGAGGGTTGCAAAGTAGCCGGGACTCACCTGGTTGTATTCGACGGTGGGCTGATCCTCGAGGGGAACGTCATAGCCATCGACGGCGATGGGCGTGGAGGAGTACGAGCCGTAGCCAAGCGGAGAGAGACGGGCAAAGGCGGCGGAGTCGACGCCGGGCAGGTCGCGGACGCGGTCGATGAGGTTGTCCTGAAAGTCGCGGGCGCGGGGAGCGTCGTATCCAGCAGCAACAAGCGAAGCCCCGGTCTGCACGACGCTGGTGGTGGAGAAGCCGGGACTTGTGGTGCGGATCCTGTGGAGGCTTTCGAGCAGGAGCGCCGCGCCGACGAGCAGGATGAAGCTGAGACAAACCTGCAGGATGACCATGCCGGAGCGCATCCACGCCTTGCCGCGTGTGCCGACGACGGAGGGAGATTCAGAGCGGAGCGCGCCGGCAATTTCGATGTCGCGGGCCTGGAGCGCGGGCACCAGTCCGACGATGAGCGTGACGAGCAGGCAGATGGCGCCGTTGACCAGCATCACGCGCCAGTCCACCTGGCCAGGGAGAAACATGGCGATGCCGGAGCGCGTGGGCAGCAGGAGCACGAGGGCGTGGCGGCAAAGGAGAGCGACGAGCAATCCGCCGGCGGCGCCGATAACGGCAAGCAGCAAAGCTTCGGTGAGGAGTTGACGGAGCAGGCGGACGCGGCTGGCGCCGATGGCGAGACGAAGAGCCATCTCGTGGCGGCGGCCGAGGGATCGAACGAGGAGAAGATTGGCGACGTTGGCGCATGCGATGAGAAGGACAAAGGCCACGACGACAATCATGATTTCGAGCGTCGGGAGCAGCGTCCCCGCGTTGTTGAAGGGCGTTTGCCAGAGAGGCCAGAGGCGCAGGCTGCGGCCGCGATTGGTGGCGGGGTAGTCGGCGGCAAGGCGCGCGGCGACAGCGGAAACTTCCTGCTGAGCCTGGGCGCGCGTGACGCCAGGCTTGAGACGCACATAGGCTTCAGCCCAGCGCGCGCTGTGGTCTTCGAGTTTGTAGCCGCCGGTTTCGAAAGTCTCCTCCATCGAGGCGGGAACCCAGAACTGCATCGCCCAGCCGACGAAGGTTCCGTAGAAGCCTGGCGGGGCGACTCCGATGATTGTGTGCGGGACGTCGTTGAGGCGCTGCACTTTTCCGATGATGTTTGGATCGGCGTGGAAACGGCGGTGCCAGAGTTGATCGCTGATCACGACCACAGGATGGGCGTTGCTGCCGGTATCGTCGCCGGCCTCGAAGGCGCGCCCGAGGGCCGGGCGAACACCAATGGCCTCGAAGTAATTGGCGGAGACGATGCTGCCGATCGTGGCTTCCGCGCGTGCGCCGATGTTGAGAGTGCTGGAGGTGATTTTGCTGACGAAGAGGCTGTCGCACTGTGTGCAGTTCTGGCGCAGAGCCTGAAAGTCAGGCCAGGAAATCTCGGTAGGACCAGTTTCGCCGCGGGAGGTTCCAGCGAGGGCGACGAGGCGCTCCTGGTGGACGACGGCGGGGTAAGGGCGGAAGAGAATGCCTTCGAGCCAGCTGAAAACCGAAGCGTTCGCGCCGATGCCCAGAATGAGGCAGAAAATGGCGAGGGCGGAGAATCCAGGATTGCGCAGGAGCTGGCGAAACCCGAAGCGCAAATCCTGAGCGAAGTTTTCCGTGGCGTTGAAGCGGTGCGCCTCAGCGCACTGTTCCTTGACCTGAGTGATGCCGCCGATGGCGCGAAGAGCCTGAGTGTGTGCCTGCTCAGGAGACATGCCGGCGGCGAGGCTGGCGGCGATTTGCTGTTCGACATGGTCGCGCAGCTCGTCGTCGATTTCCTGGTCGATCTGCTCGCGGCGAAACAGCGAGAGCCAGCGGAGGCGAAGGGTATAGAGCCAGGTCATAGTCAGGCCTCGGTCAGGTTCACGATGGCGGAGATGGCGTCGGAGAGGCGATTCCAGGCGGCCGCTTCTTTTCCCAGCTGCGTGCGGCCGAGCCGTGTAAGGGAGTAATAGCGAGCCCGACGATTGTTGGCGCTCGATCCCCATTCCGCGCGGATCCAGCCGCGCTGTTCGAGCTTGTGGAGCGCTGGATAGAGCGAGCCAACGCTGACGCCAAGCACGTCGCCGGAGATTTGCTTCAGGCGCAGGCTGATCGCCCAGCCGTTGAGGGGCTCGAGGGCCAGGATCTTCAGCAGGAGCATGTCGAGGGTGCCCTGCACGAGTTCGGAAGGCTTGCTCACGCGGTCTCCTATCGGTTACCGAGTAAGACTACCTTTTAGAGCCGGTGGGTAGCAAACAGATTTCTTCGGCGACGGTTTGTGGCGAATCTTGTTTCGAGGGCCGCGCGGTCGGGCCCCGATTCGAACGTGCTCGTTAGCCGAGATGCAGGATCAGCTCGGAAATGCCGTAGGCCCAGGGGGACATCGCGACAGCGGCTCCGATGACCGCCAGCGAGACAACGATGCACGGCAGCAGCATGGAGCGTTGCGATGCGGAGGGCAAGGTAGGTTTCCGGATCAGGCGGTCGATCCGCGCTGCCAGTTCTTCGCTCGTGGAGATCAACGCCGTAAAAATCATGGGCGAGCACAGAGGACGAGCGGTGCGGGCAATCCGCAGCAGCGCATCGGCCAGCACAAGGCTGCGTTCGTGGTCGCCGCGGACGGCGTCGTCGTCGGCAGCGCATTCAGCCGCGCGTTGCCACTGCCGGAACCATGGGTCCGCGCGAGCCCCAGGAATCCGCGGCAAAAAGCTCAGCGACAGCAGCTTCCAGTTATCCCGCCGAGCGGCGTGGGCGCGCTCGTGATCGAGAGCCAGTCCCAGAGCCTGCTCGTTCAGAGCGCCGGATTCCAGAAGATTTTTGGGGACAAGAATCACGGGGTTCAGAAAACCGGCGAGAGCGACGACATGGCTGTCGTTCGGGAGAGAGATCACGGGGATCCCACCGCGGCGAAGTCCGGAATCCTGGCCGGCGATCCTGGCGGCGCGCAGGAACCGCAGCGTTCGAACCGCGATCCGCAAGCCGCGGGCCGTCGCGGTTCCGAACCAGAGAAGCACACCGGAGGCCAGCAGAATGCTGATCCAGCCCACACGCTCGGCTCCACCATCCGGTTCGAAGCGAAGGTACTGAGGAAAACAAATGGCGGTCGCAAATAGCAGCGCGATCAATATCGGTCCCACCTGCAGCAGATACAGCGTGCGTTCCCGCTGCCTTGCGGTCGCCGCTTGCAGGGGTCGCAAAATGAAACGTGCGTTCACCCCCAGCAACAACTGCAGAAGGATCTGGATCAGTCCGACAACCACCACGAGAAGGCAGCTCAGACGCAGCAGGTAAGGAAAGTTCATGCCGATCCTCCCTTTTCCGGATCCGATTCTTCCTGCTCGATCTGAGCGCGGGCAGAGCGAACCCTCGTATCCAGACGATCCAGCAGTTCTGTGTCGTACTGGTGAACCGCGTCGACCAAACAGGAAATCAGGACCTCCGGCTGCATATTCGATTCAGTGAAAAAGCGCCGGATCATCTCCGCTGCCCGCCGCCCCGCGACGTCCTGGGGCGAAAGGACGGGCGAGTAGATGAACGCCCGATTCTGCTTCTCCCGGCGCAACAGACCTTTTCTGAAGAGCCGATCGAGTGTGGTCATCACCGTGGTGTAAGCCAGACCCGTGCTTAAGCGTGTGGCAACCTGCTGCACGCTCGCCGCGCCCAGCTCCCACAGCACCGACATCACTTCCCGCTCTCGCCGCGCGAGCCCGTTGAAGGCCGGCGCGGATGGGCTGTTCTCCGCAGCGGAATCCGGAAGGACAGCCGGCTCCTGCTGCGAAGCAGTCCCACGAGATGTTTTTGGATCGGTCATGCACTAACGCTGCAAAGTGACTTCGATGATAAGCCGGAACCGTCGTTTCAGCGAAACAGAATACCGAGCAACCGGCGGGCTGGAGGCATTGTACAAATTTCTGCGCATTCCAAACTACTACCTCTGGTAGTAGATCGCATATTGCCGTAGTGCTAATCATGAACGTCATTCTCTCTTCGCCCACTGGATAGCCTTTTCCCCATCAGCAGGTGTTGGAAATCCTGGAGAACCATGTCTAATTTCTGCCGGCCATTCTTGCTGCTCCGCACCGCTGTTCCCCCCACTCTCCTGTTGCTGCTGGCCTCCGTACCTTGTCTTCTGCATGCCCAGAATTCCAGCGGCGCACTGCGGGGAGAGGTCCAGGACTCCAGCGCAGCACGCGTCATGGGTGCCCGGGTGCTCGTGCAGGCCGCCGGTTCTTCCATGAACCGCTCTGCGACAACCGACGGGCGCGGAGAATTTCGCATTGAGGGCCTGCTGCCTGGCTCTTACACGGTCACCGTCACGGCCCAGGGATTTGCCGAGGCCCAGGCCGACGTCGACGTCGCCGTTAGCCTCGTGCGCGATATCAGTGTCACTCTCAAACCGGCGGCCGGACGAGAGACCGTCACGGTCCAGGGAAATCCGTCCTCCATTACCAGTGAAACCATCGACACCTCGAGCGCTGTGCATGGCGGGGTAGTCGGCAGCAAAGACCTCGAATCTCTTCCCCTCCCTGCACGCAGCTTTGCCAACATTGCCTACCTTGTGCCCGGAACCGAGCCGGTCGAGCCGTCGGACCCGACCAAAGCTCGCATCACCGCGGTTTCCACCGGCGGAAGTTCAGGCCTGAACAATGAATTATCGGTCGACGGCGCGGATAACTCCGACGATTGGATCGGAGGATTCCTGCAAAACTTCTCGCCCGATGGCATTCAGGAATTTGCCGTGCGCACTTCGAATGAAGATGCCGACACGGGCTGGACCACCGCCGGATCTGTAGTGATCACCACCAGGCGAGGCACCAACGACTGGCACGGCGATGCTGCCTTCTACGAACGGGCTGCCGCACTCAATGCTCGTTTCCCCATTGAGAACCCTGCGGAAACCTGCACCGATACATCCTGCGTACACAATCCCAAACAGCCCTTCTCCCGCCAGAACTACGTCGCTACTCTGGGCGGTCCGCTGGTCAAAGACAAGGTGTGGTTCTTCTCCTCCTTTGAGAACGTTCATGAAAACGCCAGCATTGCCTACAGCCCCGCCAGCACCCAACAATTCGATGCGCTGAGCGCAATTGCTTCGCAAGGCCTCATCTCCGGCGTCCCGGCCATCCCGGTTCCGGCCACCGTTCCCATCCCTTTCCGCGACTACCTCGGCACTGTGCGGTTTGACTGGTCCCAATCTCCCACGTCGCATTGGTTCCTGCGCGCCTCAGAAGACACCTACCTCACCCGCAACGCGCTGGTGGAGCAGGGCACGCTCCCCTCCACCGGTTTGATTACCCACAACAATTACGGAAACGCCGTGATCAGCAATTCCTGGACTTTCAGTCCCAGCTGGTTGGGCAATCTGGTTCTCGGCGCCAGCATGTTGCACCTCACCCAGACGCGCAACTCCGACCTGGGTTTTGCCCTCGCGTTTCCCTTCAGTTCAACCGCCTTGACCATCTCCGGATTCGAAACCTTCGGCGACAACCAGTTCGCCACGCCCATCACTCTTTTCCCCGATCTGCGCAACCAGGAGAAATACCAGCTGCGTTACGATCTGAGCCATGTTGCAGGAAGCCACGCGGTCAGGTTCGGAGTCGACTTCATCCACGAACCGGTTCTGAGCGGCGCCTTCGCCTCCACCGCCGAGCAGTTCATCCAGTACCCCTCCAATCCCGATTGCTACGTCAATCCGCCCGGAGCTGACTGCGGCGGCATCACCACCCCTCTGCCCTTCTATTTCACCTCGCCTGCCTCGCAATGCAATCCTGCACCGGATCCGTCCTCCGGCATCACTTGCACCTACACTCCGGCCGGCGACGGCAGCTTCTCCCAGAACGTGCAGCGGCTGGCCCTCTACGGCGAGGATTCCTGGCGCGTCTCGCATCACTTCATGCTCAACTACGGCCTCCGTTACCAGACCACCTTCGGACTCTTCGAGGGTTCTGGCCGAACCCAGGCTGAGAATAGTGCGGCCATTACCTTGCAGGCGTTGCAGATTCCGATTGTCCCCAGCCTGCCCCACGATGACCGCACGCAGATTGCGCCGCGGCTCGGAATCGTCTATTCGCCCATGCGCAGCGAGAACACCGTGTTGCGCGCCGGCTTCGGCTTGTACTATGACGACCTCGCCCAGAACGGCTGGGCGACCGCGTTTCAGGGAATCAACAACACCAACGCAACCACCGGAACCTGCGCTCTCACCGGAGGCCCGGGCGCCTACGCGCTCACCGGCGCGGGTTGCCTCCAGGGCGGCTCCGCAGCCACCGGCAACCTCGTCGGCTCGCCCTACAAGACTCCCTATGCCATTCACATCACCGGAGGCGTACAGCACGCCTTCAACAAACAGTGGTCGGCCAGCGCCGATTATATCCACGAGCAGGGAAATCACGGTTACCGCGCCTTCCCCTGGGCCGGCGGCGTCAACCTGTTGTCTCCGGCGATCCCCGCGTCGGATCCGGACTACGCCACCGATCAGGCGAACGTGGTGCCCAACGTCAACGTCTTTCAGTCCGACAATCGCTCCAGCTTCAACGCGCTGATGGTGCATGCGCAGGGCAATATGCGCTGGTTCAGTCTGGTCGCCAATTACAACCTCTCGAAGGCCGAAACCTGGGGCTGCCTGCTCGGCGAACTCTTCGACTATGTGGACGGCGTCTGCACCCTGCAGACCGGTCCGAATGCCGGTCAGCTCGATGCTTTCGGACCCGGCGATTACGGACCCTCCGGCGAAGATGTCCGCCACCGCTTCGTGCTTGCCGGAACGGTCCATCTCCCCGGTGGCTTTGATGTCAGCAGTATCACGCAGCTGGAGAGCGCACGCCCCATCACCATCACGAATGCCGACAACACCGCGCGCATCTGGGTGAACGGCGTTTATACCAGCCTCGACGAATTTCGTGGAACCCCGTATATGCAAGCCGATCTGCGCGTCATGCGGCCCTTCAGGATCCACGACCGCTGGGAGATCGACCCCTTTGCCGAGTTTTTCAACCTCTTCAACCGCAACAATCCCGGCGCCAATTTTGCCGTTAACGTGGCCCAGCTCCCGATCCCCGCGGCGCAGATGCAGCCCAATCAAAATGGCATCACCAACGTCACCCTCACGTGCACGGTTGCGGATTGCTCCCAGACCGAACCCATCACCAGTCTGAAGCAGCTTGAGATTCCCGAGGGCGCTCTGGGCGACTTCTTTGGTCCCGGCACAACGGTTGGAATTCCCTTCGCTGCCCAGCTCGGCGTTCGAGCGACGTTCTAAAGTCTTCGCCGTCCTGGAACGCCCCTGGCTGGGATCACCAATCCGTTGCCGGCGCGGGAACTACAGTTCTCAGCGCAGTTCGAAACCTGAAGCAGCCAGCAGCCCGGAACGGGACACAGGAAAGGCCCTGCCCTTACCAGATCACTGGAACCATGCCCGACTTCCTGATTTGCTGGTCGCGCGTCACCAGTTCGATCCCCTCCACCAGGGCCGTAGCCCCAATCAATCGGTCCTGAGGATCTTTCGGATACGAATCGGGCAAACTGACCGCCCGCGCCGCGATCTCCGGCGTGATGGGAAGCACGGTCATTTTTCGAGCGCACTGCCGCACGAAGGATTCCACGCTCAGCGTGGTTTCCACCCGCCCCTTTTCACCCAGCCAGGCCAGCTCCAGAAGGGAGATTCCGGCAATCGCCAGTCCGCCTTCATCGCGTGCCGCGCGGATCGCCTCCCTGGCGCGTTTCGAAAGCCGGTCCGGCTCAAAAGCAAGCCAGACCACGATGTGCGTGTCGAGAAGAATCATTCCGGCAGATTCCAGTCCGAGACCGGAATCGTGTTCTCGATGTCCCCGGCGATGCGGCCCTTTCCTTTGAGAAAGCCGAAGATTTCGTCCTCATCCCGCTCAACCCGGACGATCTGCACTACCGGTTTCCCATGCTTGGTCACCACCACCGGCCGGCCCGTTTCGGCCACCTGGTCCATCACCGCGAGGCACTGTGATTTGAACTGAGCAGCCGGAATCTTCTGCACGAGACACACTCCACCAATATGACCATAATAATATGACCACTTTACAAAAGCAAGCCGGAAGCTCACCGTCTCAATGACAGCGCATAAACACCCTGACTTCCGTAACCCCCACCCCGCGCTTTTCCCTTGCCCCAGTCCAGGCCGCCCCGTAGCTTGATACTAGTTAGTAGGATCAGGTCCAGAAAAGCCTCGCGGCGTCCGCGGGGCTTTTTTATTGCGGGTGCCCCATATCTGCCCGGTTTTGGCAGATGTGGGATTCACCCTGTGCCCTGTGCCCTGTCTACGAAAGGATCGAAATGCCCGAACCCATCACCATCTCCCCCGAAGCCGCCATCCCAACCCAGCCAACGCCCAAACCCCAGTGCCGCGCCATCCGTACTGACGGCCACCGCTGCCGCGGCATCGCCCTCGCTGGCCTCCATCTCTGCTACGCTCACTACCACCACCGCTTTCCGTCGCTCGCCGATCCCGACCACCTCTCCGTCCCCCTCCTCGAAGACGCAGCCTCTATCCAGCTCCTCATGACCCAGGTCGCCCACGGCCTGCTCTCCAATAAGCTCGACCCCGCCCGCGCCCGCACCGCCATCTGGGCCGCCCAGGTCGCCGCCTATACCCTCCCGCGCCCCGCCCGCCTCAAAGATCCCGAGCCTCAGGGCGATCCCGTCCACCGCATCGGCTTCGATCACGAATCTCTCATCTCCGCCGACACGGCTCCCGGCGAAAACCTCGCCAATCTCAACTACCTCTGCCACGCTCCCGCGACAACCGATGAAATTTGGGAAACCCTGGACACTCCCCACTCCGTCAATCAGCCCCCGATCGACCAGCGCTACATCGATCCCTGGCATTGCGCTCCGCCGCCCCAGCCCATTCCCGCCCAGTACAACGTTCCCCCGCCTCCTCCGCCCGTGCCCCGGCCCAATCACGAATCCGGTCTTCCCTGTCACTGTCCCCCCTGCGAGGAGCGCCTGCAGAGCCACATCCGGAGATTCGAAGTCCGCCCCCGCAAAAAATCCGTGCAGCCCATCGACAATCCCCTCTGCCCATCCGGCAATCCCACCTGCCTCGGCCCCGCTTCCGAATTCGCCTGCCGATCCTGCCGCCGCCTCCGCAATTCAAGCCTCGCGAACCTCGACACGGATTCCACCAACGATCCCGACCCGGTGCCCGACTCCCGGTGCCCGGATCCCGGTCCCAGGGTAATCCCTGATTCACGGTACCCAGAGGACTCCGCCAAATGAGCCACTTGCCAGACCCCCAGGGGGAGGGGGGTGGGGGGTGGGTACGGGGTGCGGGCCTCGCCGCCCAGCTCCCAGCTAGCGACCGGCTACATCCCCGGCATTGACCCACGCGGTGATATATAGCATGATATATATCAGACCAAAGGGAGCGACACGATGGCCACACTGCGCAAGGCGCGGGTCTTTATGAGCGGGCGCAGCCAGGCCGTCCGGATTCCAGCCGAGTTTCGCTTCGACGGCGAGGAAGTTTGGGTGCGGCGGGATGAGCAGACCGGGGACCTGATCCTCTCGCAGGCTCCGTCGACTTGGGCGGAGATCTATGCCGCGCTCGATGAGGCTGGGTTCCCTGCGGAATTCATGGCGGAGCGTGAGCAGGGAGTGGCCGAAACGCGCGAGCCGTTATGACCCGGCTATACATGCTCGACACGAATACGGTGAGCTACATCCTGAAAGGAATCTCCGCCGCGGCGCGGAACCGGCTTGCAGCGCTGGGGCCGGAGGAAGTAGCGTGCCTCTCGTCGATCACGGAAGGAGAACTCCGGCATGGTCTGGAGCGCGTGGGCGGCGGCGAGCGGAGGAGGATAACGCTCGAATCCTTTCTCGGCCGGATTCGAGTTTTGCCATGGGGCAGAGACGAGGCCGCAGCTTACGGCGTGCTGCGCGCCAGGCAGGAGGCGATCGGGCGACCGCTGGGGCCCCTCGACACCGAGATTGCTGCGCATGCCATCGCGGTGGGCGCCGTGTTGGTGAGCAGCGATGCGACGTTCCGGCACGCCGCTGGTCTTCCCGGCCTCGAGGCCTGGGCTATCGATCTGTGAGGGAATATGGGAGCATGTTCGGAATGCGGTGCAATTTACTTTTGAAGACGCCGTTGCTGATGGTCGCCCTACCGCTGGCCTTGATTGCGGTGCCGGCGTCAGCGCAGGCGGGTGCGGCAACGCCAACACCAGCACCGGCGGCGCAACCGCAGCCATCCCAACAGACGCCAGTATTCCGAACCAACGCCGATCTGGTCCTGGTCGACGTGGTCGTGCGCGAGAAAAAAGGCGGGAAGCCGGTCGAGGGACTCGAGAAATCAGAGTTCCAGGCCTTTGAGGATGGGCAGCAACAGGCGCTGACCGTTTTCGAAGAGCATCGGGCCACGGATACGATCCTGGCCAGCAAGGCTCCGGCGCTGCCGCCGCATGTGTACAGCGATTTTCCGCAGTATGCGATCACCAGCGCGGCGAACGTGCTGCTGCTGGATGCGCTGAATACTCCGCTGAACGACCAGAAGTATGCGCGCGCGCAGATGATCAGGTACCTCCACACGATTCCGCCCGGAGCGCGGATCGCGGTGTTCACCCTGGGGTCGAAGCTGCAGATGATCCGCGGTTTCACGACGGATCAGGGCGCGGTGGCGGCAGCGATCAACGGCAAACGGGGAGCGGCGGAGACCTCCCGGATCGTGGATCAGAATGACGTCGAATCGACCTCGGGCTTGTCGGAATTTGGCTCAGCACTGCCGGGGCCGACATCGTCGGCGCTGGCAGCATTCAGCAAAGAGACGGAAACCTTCACCATCGACGTCCGCAAGCGCATGACGATTGCCGCGCTGGAGCAGCTGGGGCGGTTCCTCAGCACGGTGCCGGGGCGCAAGAATCTGATCTGGTCCACAGGAAGTTTTCCCATCAGCCTGGATCTGGATCCTTCGCAACTGGATGGCGAGAGTCGCGACTATGCGGCGGATATTGCAGCCCTCGATGAACTGCTGGCGCGGGCGCGCGTGGCTGTGTATCCGGTGGATGCGCGGGCGTTGATGACGCTGCCGAATGCGAACCTGGCGAACGATGCAGCCGGCGGCCAACGGTTGAGCCTGCAGGGCGCGGCGGCGCAGGGTCTGGCCAATGATCAGGGGCAACCGCAGAAGTGGTGGGAATCGCACCAGACGATGGAGCAGGTGGCCCAGGAAACGGGTGGACGGGCGTATTACAACACGAATGCGGTGGGACAGGCCGTGGCATCGGCCATTGCCGATGGATCGAACTACTACACGCTGGGATATGTTCCGACGAACAAGAATTACAACGGAGGGCTGCGGAAGATCGAGGTGCGTTTGGAAGAGAAGGAGTACGACGTGTCGTACCGGCGCGGGTACGATGCGGTCGATCCAGCGAAGGTGGACAAGCTGCATGCGGCCAGGCTCAGCCCGGTGACGGGCGGGATGCTGCATGGGTCGCTGCCGTTATCGCAGGTGATTTTTGAAGTGCGCGTGTTGCCGGCGGGCGATCCCGCGCTGCATGGAGTACAGCCTGCGGCGGGACCGGCGGGGAAGCCGGAGAAACCGCTGCAGGAGCCGGTGCGGCGGTACATGATCGACTACTCCATCGATCCGCATCGTTTGGCGTTCGCGGAGTTGCCTGATGGGAAGCTGCGCGCGGAGCTGGAAGTGGCGCAGGCGGTGTACGACGTGGATGGGAAGCGCGTGAACTACAGCGACACGGGGCTCGAAGTGGATCTGACCGCGCAGGATCTGGCGCGCGCCATGCGGCTGGGGATTCCCGTGCACGAGGAGATTGATTTGCCGGCCGGGGATGTTTATGTGCGGATGGGCGTCAGGGACGCGACCAGCGGACGGTTGGGGACGGTGGAGATCGGCGTAGGAAGTAGGCAGTAGGAGCTGGGAGTGGCGCGCTCTCCCGGGTCTCAGATCGAGACCCGGGGCAGCCGAATTGTTCAGAGTCTAACGGCTGGCGCGCTCGACGGCGTGGTTGACGGTTTCAACGAAGGCGTGTGCTGGACCCTCGGGCGGCATGTGCACTTCGCCGTGAAGGATGGACGCGAAGGGGACTTCACTTCCGTAGAGGGCCTTGGTCTTGGCGTGGTCCTGGTTCAGCTCCGCGCCATTGATGGTCGCGCCGATATACGCGCCCTTGGCGTTGGAGTAGCTGAGGATGGAGGCCTTCCATCCCGCCGAGCCCGAAGCCTCGCGGCCCACCGGACCGGCGGCCGCGTCAACCCCGGCCCCGAGTTTGAAGTGACCGGACTGCAGCGCCTGCATGCCGTTGTGGTCCATCACCATCATGACGTAGCCCTGCTCCTCCCCGCCGATCTGCGCGCCAAAACTGGCGCCGGAAAGCTGGAAGGGAGCGGGCGGGCTCCAGCGGCCGTTGGCGAGGCGGCAGGTGGCGACGCCGTCGCCGTGCTGGGCGCCGACGACGAAGCCGCCCTTGATCATTTTCGGGATCACGGCGACGCATTTCGCGTCTTTCAGCACCGCGTCGGGAATGCCCGCGGTGGATTGCGGTCCGGTGAGTTGCTGCATGATCTGGCTTGCCTGATCGAGCTCCATGTCCGCCTTCGCCTGCGCGAACGCGGGCACACTGGTGGCAGCCGCCAGCATCGCGGCGGCCCATAATGCGATGGATTTCTTCATGACTTTTCCTCCCCTGGGTGGATGGGAATGCACTGCGAGAGCCGATGGGCTCCGCGATACGCGCCTTTCTGTGGGATGAGGGTTTGCCCCACGTGGATGCCGGGGAAAGACAGCTGGGAGCCTGAAGCTGGCCGTTGCTCAGCGGAAAGAACCGCGGCGGATCGTAGAATCGACTGCAGGCATGGAACAACGCATCAGCATTGTCACGCTCGGCGTTGCGGACCTTGAGCGGAGCCGGAAATTTTATGAGCGGCTGGGCTGGCGCGCTTCGCGCGCCAGTTCGGAGGGCATTGCATTTTTCCAGACCGGCGGGATGATTCTGGCGCTTTATCCACGCGCTGAGCTTGCGAAGGATGCGGGCACTGCGGCGGAAGGCCAGGGATTTCCTGGATTCAGCATTTCCTACAACGCACGGAAGCGCACCGAGGTCGATGCGGTTTTGACCGAAGCGGAGGCTGCCGGCGCGAAGATCCTGAAACCTGCGCAGGAGGCTTTCTGGGGCGGCTATTCGGGGTACTTCGCCGATCCGGACGGTTTTGCGTGGGAGGTGGCGTGGAATCCATCGTTCCCGATTGCGGAGGATGGGGCGATTCATTTGCCGGAGTGAAAGGGCAGCTCGGAGCCGGGAGGCTGGGTAGCCTGGAGCCGGGAGGCCTGGTAGTCTGGAGCCGGAGGTTCCGCCATGGCCACGGCAATCAGCTACGATCCGGCTGTTACCACACGGCGCAAGGGCGCGATTCCGTGGTATCTGTGGTGCGCCACGCTCGCCGTCACTTCGGTGACCATTGGCGCGCACTGGGATGTTTCGTGGCACCGCTCAATCGGGCGCGACACGTTCTGGACACCGGCGCACATGGCGATCTACCTGTGCGGCGTGCTGGCCGGGATTTGCTGCGGTTATCTGATCCTGCGGGCGACCTTTGCGCCGACCGCGGAAACGAATGCGGACTCGGTGCGGGTGTTTGGATTCCGCGGCCCGCTGGGCGCGTTCATAGCGGCGTGGGGCGGGATCGCGATGCTGACCTCTGCGCCGTTCGACAACTGGTGGCACAACGCCTACGGGCTGGACGTGAAAATCGTCTCGCCGCCGCACACGCTGCTGATGCTCGGAATTTTTGGAGTGGAAATCGGCGCGCTGCTGCTGATTCTGGCGCGCATGAACCGGGATCAACGCGCGGATGCGTCGCTTTCGCGGCCGCTGCAGTGGCTGATGATGTACATCTTCGGGCTCATGCTGGTGCTCACCATGTTCTTCCGCATGGAATACACGTGGGACATCGAGCTGCATAACGCGGGCGCTTACATCTCGATTGCGCTGGGCGTGCCGCTGTATTTCGCGGCCATGTGGAAGGCTTGCCGCCATCGCTGGGCGTGCACGCTGATCTGCGGATTCTACTCGCTGGCGATCATCGCGTTCATCCTGATCCTGCCGCTGTTTCCGGCAGCGCCGAAGCTGGGACCGGTCTTCACTCCGGTGACGCAGTTCATTCCGCCGAAGTTTCCGATCCTGCTGATTGTGCCTGCCATCGCGCTGGATCTGCTGTGGCGGCGCTTCGGGGAAGGCAACAAGATTCTCCTTTCGCTGGTAAGCGGACCGCTTTTCGTTCTCACGCTGGTCGCCGCGCAGTGGCCGTTCGCGGACTTCCTGATGTCGAAGGCGTCGGCGAATCGGTTTTTTGGCACGGGGTATGTCGACTACGGGACACCTTCGTGGTCGCTGGACGTGACACGGCATTTCCTGCGCCCGCAGCACGGTCTGGCGCTGTGGAGCGGGCTTGCCATGGCGATGCTGTACGCGGCCATCTCAGTGTGGCTCGGGCTGCTGCTGGGAGACTGGATGCGGAAGGTGCAGCGATGACGCGAGGGCGCATCGGGCTTCCGGTCCTGCTGCTGTTCGCGATGCTGGCGCTGGCCCCAAAGCTGGACGCGCACGTCGGCAGCCCTGACGTTTATGCGGAGGGCAACGCGGGACCGTACAAGCTGTCGGTGGTGATCCGTCCGCCGCTGGTGATCCCTGGGGTTGCCGAGGTAGACGTGCGCGCGCAGACTGCCGGCGTGCGGAACATCTCCATCACGCCGTTGGCGCTGGTGGGTGAAGCGTCGAAGCATCCGCCGACCGCGGATGCGATGAAGGTGCCCACTTCCGATCCGAGCTACTTTACCGGGCAACTGTGGATCATGGCGCCGGGTTCGTGGCAGATTCGCTTCACGGTCGATGGCGATCAGGGACACGGCGTCTGGAGCGTTCCTTTGCCTGCCGCGGCAATGGGGACGCGGCGGATGCAGCGCGGGCTCGGGATCTTCCTCAGCATTCTCGGCGTCGTGCTGATTCTGGGCATGACCGGGATTGTGGGCGCGGCTGCGCGGGAGGCGCAGCTCGCTCCGGGGGAAAGCGCATCGCCGCAACGCCGGCGCAGCGCAGTGACCGCGATGACGGTTGCGTTTGCGCTGCTGGTGGGGGGCGCAATCCTGGGCAACTGGTGGTGGAAGTCAGAAGCCGCCGATTATTCGGCCGAGGTGTACAAGCCGCTGGGGATGGACGCGAGCCTGACGGCGGGGAATGTGCTGGACCTGAAGATTAAGGATCCGGGCTGGCTGGGCGCGCGACGGACGGGCAACTTCATCCCCGACCACAACCACCTGATGCATCTTTATATGATTCGCTGGCCACAGATGGACGTGGTGTTCCACCTGCATCCGGATCAGGTTTCCGGCGACAAATTCACGCTGCCGTTGCCAACGGTTCCCGCGGGCGACTATCACCTGTACGCGGACGTGGTACACGCGAGCGGATTTCCAGAGACGATGGTCGCGACTGCGAATCTTCCGGCGATCGCGGGGCGGCCGCTGAGCGGCGACGATGCCGAGGGCCAGGGAACTCCGGTTTCGGGCACCGGCTCTGGGACGACACGGTTCTCGCTGCCGGATGGCTACACGATGGTCTGGAACAAGCCGGCGGCGCTTGTGGCGCGCCAGCCGACGGACTTTAGCTTTACACTGCTCGATCGCGCGGGTCATCCTGCGGAGGATACCGTGCTCTACATGGGGATGCTGGGGCACGCGGCTTTCGTGAAAACCGATGGCACGGTGTTCGCGCACATTCATCCTTCGGGGACCGCCTCGATGGCGGCGCTGATGATCGCGCAGAGCGAGAATGCCGCGCTGTCTTCGTCCGGACCCGCGCCGGCGCCTGCGGCTGCGGTCATGGTGCAAATGCCCGGGATGACGATGAACGGCGGGCACCTGCCCAGCTCGGTGAGTTTTCCCTATGGATTTCCTACTCCGGGCCGCTACAGGATTTTTGTCCAAATGAAGCACGCATCGACCGTGGAGACGGGGATCTTCGACGCTAGTGTCAGCGCGGCGCCGTAACGATCACTGACCGCGATAGGCTGAAGTCATGCATATTGGAATTGTCGCCGGCTCCGCGGAAGGAGCCGCTCTCTGCTATCGGACCGTCGTTCATGAGGGCGAGCAGCGACTCGGCCTCTACGCGCACCCGCGGGTCACGATGGACTCGATTCCGTTCTCCGACTACATGGTGTGCGTCAACCGCGATGACTGGGCGGGAGTGGGTGAACTGCTGTTGCGGTCGGCGCAGACGCTGGCGGAGGCGGGTGCGGAAGTGCTGATCTGCCCGGACAACACCTTCCACAAGGGGCTGCCGTTCATCGAAGCACGGTCGCCGCGGCCGTGGCTGCACATCGCGGCGGTGGTGGCGGAGGAGGCGGTTCGGCGGGGATTTCATCGGGTCGGGATCACCGGGACTAAATGGCTGGTGACGAGTGAGGTGTATCCGCAGCAGCTTGCGGCGCGCGGGATCGAGTATGTTCGGCCGAGCGACACGGAACGCGAGGAGATCAACCGCATCATCATGGAGGAGCTGGTGTGCGGGGTTTTCAAGGCGGAGGCTGTGACGTATTTCCAGAAGACGATGGAGCGGATGAAGGACGAAGGCTGTGACGCGGTGGTGCTCGGATGCACGGAGATTCCGCTGAGCATGCATGACGGCAACTCGCCGCTGCCGACGCTGGATTCGACCCGACTGCTGGCGCGCGCGGCTGTTAGACACAGTTTAGAGTTTGGAGTTTAGGGCGCTACTACGACTCAGGATTGAGCTCGAGGTCTTCAAAGCGGCGGAGCTTGTAGATCGCGATGGAAACGATCCAGGCCAGAGCGAAGATGGCGATGATGCAATAGCCGAGGACTCCGAAGTTGGAGTTGAGGCGGACGATGAATCCCCAGAAAACACCCTGCAGGTGGAGCTGGCCGCCGAGGAGGCCAAGGGCCTCGATGCCTCCGACGACTAATGCAACAACCACGGATACAGATGTGATGGTGAGGTTGTAGTAGAGCTTGCGGATGGGTTTGATATAGGCCCAGCCGTAGGCGCCGAGCATGAGGATGTTGTCGGTGGTATCGATGAGCGACATGCCGGCGGCGAAGAGCACGGGGAAAACGAGGATCGACCAGAGGGAAAGGCCGCGGGAGGCTTCAGCGGCGGAAATGCCGAGGAGGCCGATTTCGGTGGCGGTGTCGAAGCCGAGTCCGAAGAGAACGCCGAGCGGATACATGTGCCAGCTGCGGCGGATCATGGCAAAAATGGGGCGGAAGATGCGTGCGAGGAATCCGCGATTGGCGAGGAGGAGGTCGAGGTCCTCGTCAACGTAGGGCTCGCCGCGGCGGACGCGAGTGAAGGTCGAGTAGACGGAGCGCAGGATGACGATGTTGACGATGGCAATAGCAAGGAGGAAGAGCGCGGAGACGCAGGTGCCGATGACGCCGCCGATCGAGCGGTAGTGGTCAATGTGCTGCTGGAGGCCGAGGGCGGCGGCGGCAATGAGGAGCGAGCCGATGATGACGATGGTGGAGTGGCCGAGGGAGAACATGAATCCGACGGCGACGGGGCGCTTGCCTTCCTGCATGAGCTTGCGGGTGACGTTATCGATGGCCGCGATGTGGTCGGCGTCGACGGCGTGGCGGAGGCCGAAGGAGTAGGCGAGGAAGGCGGTTCCGAGGAGGACGGGGAAGTGGTGGAAAGCGGCGACGGCCCAGAGCCAGGCAGCGGCGTTGATGAGGATGAGGAGCGCGTAGATGCCGGCAACCTTGCCACGGACGTGATCAGCGTGGTCGTTGAAGAGGTTGCGCAGTGCTGTGGGCATGGCGAAGCTCGGGTCCAGGGGCGGGCGATTTCTTCGGAGGGGACCGAAGCTGATCCATTCTAGACTGGGGCGCGGCGGGGGATGTGTGACGGATGTCGCAGACGGTGGGACGGGCGGCGCTAGCGAAAGCGGCGGATGCGGAGGGTGTGGCGGCCGGAGCGGTAGAAGCCGGTGACGTAGACGGTGGCGCGGCCGGTGGAAGAGAAGATGAGCTGGCGCATGCGGAGCAGGGGCGTTCCTTTGGGAAGGACGAGGAGCTCGGCCATGCGGGGATCGGCGTCGGTGGCGTCGATTTCCTCGTCGGCGTAAGCGAGCTCGACGCCGCATTCGTGCTCGAGGACGGAGAAGAGGGAAACTTTGTCGAGGGGCGCGTTCATGAGCGCGGGGTATTCCTCGGCGGACCAGTAGCAGACTTCGAGGGCAACGGGTTCATCGGCGGCGAGGCGGACGCGCTCGAGGCGTCCGAGGCGCGTGTTGGGCGGCAGGCCGAGACGGGCGGCGATTTCATGCTCACGGTTCACGATCGAGGAAGAGACGATCCTGGAGTGTGCGGTGAGGCCGAGGGAGGCCATCTGTTCGGTGTAGCCGAGCAGCTTGTTGAAGTGAACCTTGGGAGGAGCGACGAAGGTGCCGGCGCCATGGCGGCGCTCGACGATGCCATCGCGGGCCAGCTCGGTGAGGGCGTGGCGTGCGGTCATGAGGCTGACGTTGTGGATGCGGGCGAGCTCGCGCTCGGAAGGGACGGTGTTGCCGGGCTTGAGCTGGCCAGAGTCGATGCGGCGGCGGATGACGTTCTGAATCCTGCGATAAGCCGGTTCGTCGCTGCGCTTTGCCATCGTACTGGAATTTCCGTTGCGGCCGGAATCTGTAGCCGTATCAGCGAGTTGGGCCAGCTGTTTGGTGAACACCATATCAGAACCCGATCGGGAAAATGGGACTGCTATAGCAGTATCGCAGCGCTATAGACAGACTGCTATAGAGCGGACAATACCACGGTACAGGCAATCTGTAAACATGACGAAGGGCCCAGCGCGGGGAGGTTGCCGGACGCACGGGGCCTTCTCTGCGGTTTATGTGCCGCATAAGCCGATCAATCGGGCATTGCAGGGCCAGTTTCCAGCGAGCAGGGCTTGAAAAACGGCCGGCGGAGGAGCGCCGGAGGCGGGATTTCCACAGGAGCGCGGCAAAGGCTTCCTTGACATCTGGAGGTCAGAAGCTATATAGCATTAATCAACGTGCTATATAGCGCGATTGCAGCCAGGCAAATCCCCCACGACGTTTTGTGGCCGCATTAAGGAGAATCCAGTGAACTCGAAAAAGATTTCGGCGTTTGTGTTCGGAGTTGCGTGCTTCGTGGCGCTGTTGCTGAGCGCGCCGCTGACAACGTGGGCGCAGCAGGCGGCTGGCTCGATTACGGGGACGGTGACGGATCCGTCCGGATCGGCTGTGCCGAATGCGAGCATCACCGCGAGCGATGTGAACCAGGGAACGACCTGGACGACCAAAACCGACGGGGCCGGGGTGTACGAATTTCCGCAGATCCCTGCGGGGAGCATCACGGTGACGGTGCAGGCGGCTGGGTTCGCCGCACAGCAACGAGCGGCGTTCGCGCTGGTAGTAAACCAGGTGGCGAAGGTGGATTTCGCGCTGGCTGTCGGCAAGGTGAGCGAGACGATCAGCGTGAACGCGGCGCCTCCGCTGCTGCAGACGTCGTCGACGGAAGTGGGGACGGTGCTGAACGCCGAAGATGTGACGGCGCTGCCGCTGGCGACGCGGGATGTGAACCAGCTGACGCTGCTGGTGCCGGGGGTGGTGAGCCCGAACATTTTCGCGTTTGAATCGTCGCAGACGACGTTCGGCACGGGCCGCCCGTATGTGAATGGAGCGCGCGAGCAGGACAACAACGCATCGCTGGACGGCATGGACGTGAATCAGCCGGACAACAACGACGTGGCGTATGTGCCGAGCCCCGACGCGGTGGGCAATTTCAACGTGATTACGAGCAACGCGCCTGCGGACTACGGGAATTACATCGGCGGCGTGATTGTGGAGACGCTGAAGTCGGGAACGAATCAATTCCACGGCAACGTGTTCGAGTTCGTGCGCAATACGGCGCTGGACGCGAACTCGTGGCAGGACAAGGCGAACGCCGGCCTGGTGATTCCGATGGTGACATCGACCACGCTGCCGCGGCCGGTGCTGCAGTGGAATGAATTTGGCGGCACGATCGGCGGACCGATCATCAAGAACAAGCTGTTCTTCTTTGCCGACGAGCAAACGGAGCTGAACAACACGCCGCGGACGGCGCAGACGAACACAGTGTTGCCGGCGGCGTTTTTGACGGGCGACCTGAGCGCGCTGTGCACCAGCCAGGGGGCGACGTTCGCGGGCGGGGTGTGCTCGAACACGGCGTACCAACTGTACAGCCCGGTCTATCTGAGCGGGCCGAACGCCGGACAGCCGGCGCCGGTGGCCTCGCGGCAGCCGTTCCCGAACAATCAGGTGCCGATCAACAGCAAGGTGGCTTCGTCACTGGTGGCGTCGAAACTGTTCACGACGCAGGAAGAGACGCCGACCTATTTCACGAGCGGCTACGTGCATTCGTACCAGGGCGACATGAAGATCGACTGGCAGGCATCGCAGAGCGATCACATCACGGGCCGCTACTCGCAGATGTACACGATCAACACGAGCAGCAACGGTATCGATCAGCTGACGCCGAACCTGACGCGGGAATATCCGCTGAAGAACGTCGTGGTGGATTATGCGCGGACGATTTCTCCTTCGCTGGTGAATGACGCCCGGGCGGGGATCCAAATATTCCCGGCGAACGACCAGATCTATGCGAGCCCGGTGAGCGGGAATTTGCCGCAGGAGTTCAATCTTCCGGGGGTGCAGGAGAATATTCTCCCGGCGATGAGCTTTGGGTATGAAGGGATCGGGAGCTCGGACGGCGTGGAGATTTTCCACGACACGACGCTTGAGGCAGAGGACGCGCTGACGTGGACGCACGGCAAACACACGATCCACGGCGGCTTCGAGTACTACCACTACATCATGAACGACGTGTACGCGGGGAACCAGGGCGCGGCGGGATCGTTCGGGTTCAACGGGCAGTACACGGGCAGCAACGGGAATTACGGAAACGCATTCGCGGATTTCCTGCTGGGGTTGCCGGATGGCGTGCAGCAGGGGGTTCCGTTCAACTTCCACCTGAGGAACAGCCTGTTCGCGGGCTTCGCGCAGGACAACTATCGGGCGACCCACGCGCTGACGCTGAACCTGGGGCTGCGGTATGAGTTGACGACACCGCGGGGCGACAAGACCCCGGGGAACAACGTGAACTTCGATCTGCTGACGGGAACACCGGAGATCGGGACGAATTACAACACTTACAAAGGGTGGGATAACTGGCAGCCGCGGATCGGTTTCGCGTGGCAGCCGTTGGGGCCGAACACGGTTTTCCGCGGCGCATATGACATTTCCACGTATATGGAGGGCAACGGCGTGAACAACATGGCCGTTGTCAATCCGCCCAACGTGGAGCTGCACAATGAAGTCAACAACTCGGGAGCTGGATTGGAGTATCCGGCAACGACGCTGGACCAGGGATACACGCCGTTTTCAGCGGCGTGCACTCCGACGCAGCTGATGGCGTTCGCTGCGGCATGCTTCGCCAGCGGACAGGCGCATGCGACGGATCCGAACCTGCAGCCGGCGGTCGATCAGCAGTGGAACGTGGCGATCGAGCACCAGTTCAGGGCGAACATGACGGCAACGGTCCAATATGTGGGGAACAAGGATGACCATATGTCGGATATTTACCTCTACAACCAGAAGGTGCTGACGTCGAACAACACGGTGGTGCCAGGACCATTCATGCAGCCGATTGTGACGGCAGGCGCACAGGCGCGGTACAACGCATCGGACGGCATCTCGCGGTATAACGCGCTGGAGGCGGTGTTCGCGCAGCGGAACTACCACGGGCTCGACATGCAGGCTGCGTACACGTGGTCGAAGTGCCTGGCAAACTCGCTGGGCTACTTCGGGTCGTACGGTGATGAAGAGGGCGCGGGCGAGTCGCAGACACAGGCTACGCAGAACTTCTTCCAGAACGAATACAACCCACTGGGGGATTATGGGCGGTGCACGATCGATACCGCGCAGAACTTCCAGGGATACGGGGTCTACAACCTGCCGTTCGGGCGGGGAAAGACGATTGCGAGCAACGTAAGCCGGGGAGTGGATTCGGTGATCGGGGGCTGGCAGACGGCGCTGGATCTCAGTTTCCGGTCCGGATTTGCGATCACGCCGTTCGCTGGTGCGTACATGGGCGACGAGAATCCGCTGTCGGCCGCGTCGCTGACGGGTTCGTATCAGCCCAGGCCGGATTGCGTGGCGGGAGTGGCACGATCCGAAGCCATGCAGACGGTGCAGATCGGGAGCAGCATCGGGAGGACGAACCTGAATCCCGGGGCGGTGACCGAGGTGCAGAATTACACGTACGGGAACTGCCAGAACGGGTCGCTGCGCGGGCCGGCGCTGAAGACAGCGGATCTGAATTTGACCAAGCAGATTCCGGTGACAGAGCGGGTAAACGTGGCGATTGGGGCTCAGTTCGTAAACCTGACGAACACGCCGATCTTCAGCGTGCCTGCCAGCTGGTGGGGACAGTACAGCTCGTGCGGAGCGTGCAACGGTGTGCGCACGACGGGGTACTTCGGGGGCGGCGCGGGAACGGTGGGGTTATTCGGTCTGCTGGATGGATCGAATCCCGGCCGGGAGATCGTGTTGTCGGGGAAGATCAACTTTTAGCGAGCGCGGCGGCGGCCTTCGGGCCGTCGTCGCATTTTTGCAGGCCTCCAATGCCACCCTGGCCGGGTGGCATTTTTTTTGGCGGCGCGGGGCGATATGTTGGATGGGGATGCGGGTTATGGGTCGACAGCGGGCGGAGAGGCAGATTCTGAGTTCGGCACAGCTGCGGCGGGAGATCAGCGCGCGGAATCTGGTGCGCGATGAAGGCGAATTTGAGGTTTCGTTTGGAGGGTCGCAGAGTGTCATTTACCGGGAGACGGATGGGGGACACGGGAATTTTCTGGCGGCGTCGTACGCGCGGATTGTGGCGAATCCGGAGTGGAAGAAGCGGCTGAAGAAAAGCTACACGGCGAGCCGGTTTGTGGCGCGGGCCGGGGATCGGAAGCGGTTCGAGCTGGAATGCGCGAGCAGCTCGGATGCGCTGTTGATGAATCTTTTTTGTTACCCGGGGCTGCTGCGGAGCGCGAATTTTTGCGGGTTGCTGGGCGTGGAGACGAGGCTGCGGCCGGAGTTTGGATATCGGCCGGCGATTCCCCTGAGCGGGCGCAGCGACCGGACGGAGATCGATATGAAGCTGGGCGGTCTGCTGGTGGAGGCAAAGCTGACGGAGGGGGATTTCCAGCGCGCGCCGATGCGGCTGCTGACACGGTATCGGGACCTGGAGGAGGTTTTCGAGGTTGAGCGGCTGCCGGTGGTTGATAGAGTGGTGCGGTCGTATCAGCTGATCCGGTGCGTGCTGGCGGCGCATGCGAGCGGCGGATCGTTTCTGGTGTTGTGCGACGGGCGAAGGGGGGATCTGATCGAGCAATGGTTCGAGGTGATGCGGGCGGTGAGGGACGCGGCGCTGCGGACGCGACTGGGACTGGTGACGTGGCAGGAACTTGGGGTGGGGCTGCCGGGGCGGGTGCGGAGGTTTCTGGAAGAGAAGTATGGGATCGGGGAGTGAGGGGGGATGTTTTGGTGGAGCTAGTCGGGCTCGAACCGACGACCTCCTCGTTGCGAACGAGGCGCTCTCCCAGACTGAGCTATAGCCCCACAGGCTTTTTCAATTTTACGGTAGAGCGGGGCAGGGCGCCAGTTACGGGCGTGCTGGTTGGTTGACCACGGGGAGGGGCAAAGACCGTCCCTCAGCGGCTAAAGCCGGAAGCATTTTGCTGCGGTTATGGCACGGCTGAAAAGCCGTGCCCCTTCAAAGCGGCCCAGGGGCTAAAAGCCCGAATCCTTTTGCAGCGGTTATGGCACGACCGAGGGTCGTGCCCTGATACAAAACCGGATTTTCCCACAAACTGTGAAGGCCCGCCCCGACCGGGATCGCACCCGACATGAAAAGGGGGGCGCTCACGCGCTTTCCCGGGTCTCAAAGCCGAGACCCGGGCCAGCCGGTCGCGTGGCTGGCTAACGGGGTTGGGGGATGGCGCTGCGGACGGCGTTGATGAGAGAGGCGCGCAGGGCGGGCAACTGGAGCGAGGGAACTTCACCCTGAGCGAATTCTGCGGATCCACCGCCGCGGAGACCGAGCTGCGTCAGCGCTTCTTTGAGAATACGGCCGCAATCGAGGTTGAGGTTGAGGCTGCGCGCGAAGACGAAGGAAACCGGATCGGCCATCTCGGAACAGAGGAAGATGATGGTGGACGGGGCGGCGGAAGCGAGACGCGAGGCGAGAAGGCGGATGTATTCGGGATCGCGATCTTTCCAGGCGCGATCGACCAGGCGCAGGCCTGCGTCGATCTGGACTTCGACGGCGAGACGGGAGGCGTGGTAGTCGGCGAGCTCTTCACGAAGGCGCGAGCGGTCTTTGGCGGCGGCCTTAGAGTCGGATTTGAGGCGCTCGACGGCGGCGGGGATGTTGGGGGCACCGACGGAAAGCGCGGCGGTGGCCTGGCCGAGGATGGCGGCATCGGCGCGGGCGGCGTGGACGGCGCGGAGGCCGCAGGCGAACTCAACGCGATAGCCACGGCTGACTTTCTCGGTTCCGCGCAGGAGAAGGGAACCGATCTGGCCGGTGGAGCGAACGTGGGTTCCTCCACAGGCGTTGCGGTCGATGCCGGCAATCTCGATGATGCGCATGTCGCCGGGGCGCTCGGGCAGCTTGCGCAGGTTGCCGGCGGCAAGCATGGATTCGGCTTCGGGGCGGGAGACGTTGTGGACGGAGACGGCTCGGTCCTGGGCGATGATGTCGTTGACGAGGTCCTCGACGTGCTCGAGGCGATGGGCGATGGGGCCGCTGGCGAGATCGATGGTTGAGGCCGTTTCGCCGAGGTGGAAGGAGACTGTGGGGGCGTCGAGCTCGCTGAGGAAGACGGCGGAGAGCAGGTGCTGGCCGGTGTGCTGCTGCATGTGGTCAAAGCGGCGAGGCCAGTCGATGTAGCCTTCGACATGAGCGCCAACGGAGAGCGGTTTGCGGACGAAGTGCCAGACCTGGCCGTGCTCGTCTTCTTCGACGGAGTCGACGGGGATTTCGAGGGATGCGCCACCGGGCGAAGTGGCGCGGAGGCGGCCCGTATCATTGGGCTGGCCGCCGCTGGTGGGATAGAAAGCGGTGCGGTCGAGGGCGATCTGCCAGACGGATTCACCTCCGGAGCGGGAGAGCTCGCGGACGTCGGCGACGACGGCGGGGAAAGATTTCAGGAAAGAATCGGCGTAATAAAGCCGCTCGGCAACAGGCATTCTCTTACTCCTGGCCCGGCGACTAGGGGAGGTCGCCTGGTCAAAAAACGGGGACGTCCGGGGGCAGTCCCGATTTAGTGTAGTGCGAGCGCATCCAACTGTCTCGATTATTTGGAACCCCAGCCAAAAGGCGGTAGCGATGAGGTGGTCAGCGAAAGACCGGTTAGCGGAGAAGCCGCTAGCGGGAACTATGGAGGATCTCCATTTCTGCCATGGTTGACTTTTTCATCTGGCTGGTGGCGCTGGCCAGCATTGCACTGATGCTGGTGCGGCCGCGCGGCATTCCGGAGTGGGTGTGGATCGGGTGCGGGGCGGTGGTGCTGGTGGCCGCTGGGCTGCTGCCTGTGAGCGATGCGGTGCATGCGATCCGGGAGGGCCTGGATGTCTATTTGTTTCTCGCCGGGATGATGATTCTGGCGGAGCTGGCGCGCGAGGAGGGGGTGTTTGACTGGGTCGCGGATATCGCGGTGCACCATGCGCGAGGGTCGGCGAGCCGGCTGTTTTTGTGGGTTTACCTGGTGGGAACGGTGGTGACGGCGCTGCTCTCGAACGACGCGACTGCGGTCGTGCTGACCCCGGCGGTGCTGGCGGTGGTGCGGCGCGCGAAGGTGGAACCGCGGCCGCATCTGCTGGCGTGCGCTCTGATTGCGAATGCGGCGAGTTTTCTGCTGCCGATCGCGAATCCGGCGAACCTGGTGGTTTTTGGGGATCATTTGCCGGCGCTGGGGCCGTGGCTGCGGATCTTCCTGCTGCCGTCGGTGGCGTCGATTGCGGCGACGTTTGTTTGTTTGAGGCTTCTTTCGCGGCGGGCGCTGGCTGGAGTGGCTGCGCCGGTGGAGGAGGGGTATCGCCTGGACGCTGCAGGATGGCTGGCGGTGATGGGGATCGGAGTAGCGGTGGTGGCGCTGCTGGTGGCGTCGGGGTTGGGGATTCCGCTGGGCGCGCCGACGTGCGGGGCGGGGGTGTTGGCGCTGGTGCTGGTGGCGGTGAAGGATCGGAGCGCGCCGAAGAATGCGGTACGGAACGTGGCGTGGGGCGTGCTTCCGCTGGTGGCGGGGCTCTTCATGATTGTGGAAGCGCTGAACCGGGCGGGGATGATGCGGCTGACGCGTCTGGGGCTGGCATGGCTGGCTGCGGCGCCGGATGGGGTGGGGAAGCTGGTGGGTGGGTTCGGTGTGGCGATGCTGTCGAACCTTACGAACAATTTGCCGGCGGGTTTGGCGGCGGGGACGGCGCTGCGGCAGATGGGGCAGCACGGGGTATTGGCGCATGCGGTGATGATCGGCGCGGACCTGGGGCCAAATTTGTCCGTGACGGGATCGCTGGCGACGATTCTTTGGCTGATCGCGCTGCGCCGGGAGGACGCGGAGATTACGGGGTGGGAGTTTTTGAAGGTTGGAGTGGTGGCGATGCCGGTGGCGCTGGTGCTGGCGCTGGTGGCGTTGGGGTGAAGAGAGCGAGAAGCGCCTAGCGAAGGGCGTTTAGCGAAAGACGTTTAGCGAGGTGCGTTTAGCAAAAAGCCCATCTCGCACGCCTTGCGCTAAAAGCTTCTTGCTAAAAACCCCTGGCTAAAAGTCCCTCTCTAACAGCTACTCGCCGACGGGCGTTTATAATCGGCGCTGCCCGCTATGGAAAATTCCGACTGCATTCTGGAAGGGCGGCAAGTGCTCGAGATCAACGAGATCATGAGCATTTTGCCGCATCGTTACCCGTTTCTGCTGATCGACCGGGTGGTCGAGATCGAGCGGAAGAAGCGGATTGTGGCGATCAAGAACGTGACCATCAACGAGCCGTTCTTCCAGGGACATTTTCCGGGCTATCCCATCATGCCTGGGGCGCTGGTGGTGGAGGCGATCGCGCAGGCGGGCGGGACGCTGCTGATGCCGGAGGTTCCGGATCCGCACAACAAGCTGATGGTCTTTACCGGCATCGAGAGGGCCAGGTTTCGCAACCCGGTCGTGCCGGGGGATCAGCTGCGTATCGAAGTGAAGGTGCTGAACTGGAAGCCCCGCTACGCCAAGCTGGAGGGCCGGGCGACGGTGGACGGGAAGCTGGCCTGCGAGGCGACGGTGATGTGCGCGCTGGTGCCGCGGGTCCGGGAAGGACAAGGCGGCGCGGCAGGGGAATCGGGGCCGGCGGGCGGGACGGTGACTACGGGGTGAGCATTCACGCAACGGCGATTGTCGCCGCAACCGCGGTGATCCCGAAGTCGTGCACGGTGGGGCCATGGTGTACCGTGGGTCCGCATGTGATTCTGGGCGACGAATGCGAGCTGATTTCGCACGTCGTGCTCGACGGGCATCTGACCGCCGGGGCGAGGAACCGATTCTTTCCGTTTGCCAGCGTGGGTGCGGAACCGCAGGATCTGAAATACGAGGGCGAGGCAACTGGGGTCACGCTGGGCGACGACAACTCGATCCGTGAGTGCGTGACGATATCGCGGGGAACGACGGGCGGCGGAGGCATGACGCGAGTGGGCAGCCATTGTTTGATCATGGCCTATGCGCACATCGGGCACGACAGCGTGATCGGCGACCACTGCATTCTGGCGAACAGCGCGACGCTGGCAGGGCACGTGATCGTGGAAGATTATGCGACGGTGGGGGCTTTGTGTCCGGTTCACCAATTCTGCCGGATCGGGAAGCACGCGTACATCGGCGGGGGGACGGTGATCACCCAGGATGTGCTGCCGTTCTCGCTGACGTCGGCGACGCGGGAGGTTCATGCGTTCGGGATGAACAAGGTTGGTCTGGAGAGGCGGGGGTTCGATCGGGAGCGATTGCGGGCGCTGCATCACGCGTTTCGTCTGCTGAGCGGAGGGAAGATGAACACGGGCCAGGCGGTGGATCAGCTCAGAGCGGAAGGCGTGACGTCAGAGGATGTGCGGTACCTGGTGGAATTCGTCGAGACGACGCAAAGAGGGATTATTCGCTAAGCAAACGGATTGGACAATAGTCGGTCGCCAGAGCGGTTATTTACCGCATCCTCATGCGCATTGTGGAAAACAAGAGAGAGTGCACAGTTGATGGTTACGGAGGAGTATAACTGGCATCAACCAACGTAACCATATCAGAAATTGAGAGATAGATTGGCCCTTCGCGTTTCCCGGGCGTGAAGGGCGCGTGATGATGTAGTTCATGGCCCGCGAGGAGAGAATCTTCCACAGAAATTTCCACAGCTCGACGCGGGCGGACTGGGAGGCTGTCGAAGGAGGGTGCGGCGGCCCTTTGATCCCTCTTGAAAGGGCCACCTCGAAGAGTTCGCGCCGATCCTACTGGTGAGGTTGCGGCGTTCTGGCGGGGCCGGGCGTCGAGCGTGGAGCGGGAGCGGATGGAACGCTGACGGGCGCCGGAATTCCGGACTTGGTGTTGTAGGCCTGGACCACGACTTTGGTGATGTCGGATTGCGGCGAGGGCCACAACACACCGCTGTTCTGCTGGCTGGCGTCCAGGACCAGACCGAAGCCCTGCGACTGAGCGTAGCTGACCATCACGTCAAAGACCTTTTGACCGACCTGCTGGAAAGTTTCCTGGCCATCCTGTTGCTCGCTGGCCTGAAGGTCCTGGGCCTGGCGCTGCAGGCTCTTGGTCTTGTCGTCGATGACGCGCATGCGATTCTGGCGATCGAGGTCGCTGACGTTGGGGCCGGCATCCTGAAGCTGCTTCTTCAGGGTCTCGATCTCCTGATTCTGAGTCTGGAGCTTCGATTCCTGAGGCTCATACTTTTTGCGGAGGTCGGCGACGTCGCGCTGGAATTCATTGGTTGCGGTGACCGCTGACTGAAACTGGATGACGGCAATCTTAGTGGCGCCGGTAATGGCGACCGGGGCGCTGGGAGCGGGATCCGCCGCCGGGGGTGGAGCGGCCTGGGCAGCGGCAGCGACGGCCATGCCGGACGCGAGCACGCAAACGAGTGACAACGAACGCTTCATGGATTTCAAGAACTCCTTCGGTTTCCTGGGTGGCTTGGTCCGCATGCTCGCTCTCAAAAAATCCTTTTCCTCAGTTACCGGAGCGGGTCCGGGCTCAGATTCTTGCCCGGGAATGCAAAGATGCGGACAGAGAGAATATCTCAGGAACTGGGCAAATTATAGGACCGGGGGGAGGAGCCGTCAAACGAATCCTCAGCAGCAGGCGGGGATTGCGGGGCCTGCCCGGAGCGGCCGGGATGGGTTGCTCTTCACCACAGAGAGCGCAGAGAGCACAGAGGAAAGACCGTGGGAACGCAGTACCCACGGGGTTTGGCTTCTAGAAGGTGGTGGCGACGGTGAGGCGGAAGGTTTTGCTGGGCTCGCGCAGGACGTAGAGGCCGTTGTAGAACTGCTCGGCCGCGGCATAGGAGTAGTCGCCGGCGCCACCGGCAGGGAACATGCTGCGGGTGATGAGGTTCTGACGGGAGAATGTATCAAAGAGCTTGAGGGGATTGACGGCGTAATAGATGCGGAAGGGCGCGTTGATGATGGGCATCATGACGTCGAGCTCGCCGCCGGCGGAATCGCGGGGGACGTAGTTGGTGCCCGGAATGGGATCGATGGTGGGGCTGAACCTGATCTGTTGTCCGCCCTGGCAGGTGCCGTTGACGTAGTTGGGGCAGCCGTAAAGCGGCGAATCGAGGGCGTCGATACCTTCGGGGCTTTGGCGCAGCTGACTGTTGCGCAGGGCCACGTCCATGCCGAAGTCGTCGAAGATGTTGAAGCCGACGGTGCGCCCGTAAATGGGGATCATGTACTGGAAGTTGGCGGTGAAGCTGGTATCGCCGCCGATGGTCGCGATGCCGTAAACGGGCAGCGGGACCTCAATGGCTCCGAGATTGGGGTTGGTGGGATCGCGGGGGACGGGAGTGCCGTCGGGATTGGTGAGGGCGAACATCACGCGGGTAGGGACGAATCCGTAGGGGGTGACGGTGCGGACGTCGAAGCCGCGAATATCGGCTTCACCGCCAGCCGAGGGACGGTCAAAAGGCGGAGCCACATCGCCGCTGAAGCCGGTGATGTAAATGGCCTGCAGGCGCATGCCGAAGGTGTTGCGGCCGGCGGGATTAAACCAGAAGCCCTTGACGGGGGAGTAGCGCTTGTATTCGACAACCGGGCGCACGTAGCGCACGCTGCCCCAAATACCGGCGAACTGCACGGTTGCGGCGAGCGACTGGCCGCTGTGGGGCAGGTAGTTACTGTTGACGTTGCTGGAGTTGTAGCTGAACATCGCCGAGCTGGTGACGATGCCCTCGAGGGCGTTCTGGCCCTGGATTCCGCTGCGGAAGGCGAGGGTCTGAAAGAGGTTGCTGGAGGCCTGGCTGAACGCGCGGACCGATGAGCTGTCCCAGGAATAGGTGGCGCCGACGCGCGAGAAGCCGAAGAGACTGAAATGCCGGAGGGGATAGCTGGCGGAGAGGGTGAAGCCTTTCGATCCCTGGTTGTAATTCTGCAGCAGGGAAGAGACAGCGGCGTTTTGGTTGGAGCCGCCGGTAAGCGAATAGCTCTTGGAGGCATTGTAATCGGTTTTGCGGTCAAAGACCTGGAAGCCGACGTTGAGAGGTTTGTTGCGGAAATACGGTTCGTTGAAGGCGAAGAGCAGATTGCGCGCCAGGCTGCCGGCGTTGGCCTGGACGCTGAGTGTTTCGCCGAGGCCGAGGAAGTTGTTGGTCTGGTAGTTGAGGCCGAGGAAAGCGCCCGAAAGACCGCTGACGCCGCCGTTGAGGCCGATGGAGTTTTTGCCCTTTTCCTGGACTTTGAGGAGCAGATCGACGGTGCCCGCTTCAGTGTTCTGGTGGGTTTCCGAGTCCTGTTCGACGCGCAGAGGATTGAAGTAGTCGAGCTGATTGAGGCGCAGCAGGCTGAGCTCCCACAGGTGGCTGTTGTAGACCTGGCCTTCCTGGAGGAGCAGCTCGCGGCGGATGACGAAGTCGCGGGTGACGGTATTGCCCTGGAACTCGATCCGCGAGACGGTGAACTGTTTGCCCTCGTCGATGTCGACGTTCCACGTGACGGTGTGCTTCACGTCGTCGAAGGTGGGGGTGGGTACGGGGCTGAAGTTGATGTAGCCGTTCTGACCGTAGGCCTTGTGCAGGTTTTCGAGGTCCTTTTGGAAGAGGGTCAGGTTGAAGATAGAGCCGTCTTTTTGGGTAAAGATGGCACGCAGAGCTTTGAGATTGACGCTGCCTTTCATGCCGGTGAAGTTGATTCCGGCGAGGCGGTAGCGCTCGCCTTCCTCGATGTTCATGTGGATGTCAATGCGTTTGCCTTTGCGGGGGCGGAAAGTGAAGAAGGAAAGACCGGATTCGTTGCGGATTTTGGTTTCGGCCGAGCCGATCGGGCCGCCGCGGAGGTATCCGCGGTCGCGATAAGCCTGACGGACGCGTTCTGTATCTTCATCCAGTTTGCTGGCGTCGTAGGTGCGGGCGAAGATGTTTTCGAGGATCAGGGAGTGAGGGACGCCGATGGGGCGCAGGTTGCGCATGGATTCGCGCAGAATCCGGGAGCTGACGTGCTGGTTGCCGCTGAAGCTGATCTTGCCAACCTTGACGGTGGGGCCTTCCTTGATGATGAAGTTGAGCTGAACGGAAGCCGGGGGGATGGCTTTGACTTCGGGACGCACGATGGCGAACTGGTGGCCATGCTCGGCGAGCATTTCCTTAATAACGGTGACGGCGTGCGCAATGCGGGCCGGGTCGTATTGGCTTTCGACGGAAAGACCGACCTTCTCCTTCTTGAAGCGGTCGAGAATGTCGGAATTCGTGATGGAGTTGTTGCCCTTATAGGTGATGTCGCGGATGGTGGGTTTTTCGCGGACGTAGACGTCGAGGATGATGCCCTGGGGCGTGTCCTCTTTCTCGATGCGGACGTCTTCGAAGTAGCCGGTGTTCCAGAGGGAGTTGAAGTCCCGCTCGACGGTGAGGGGGTCGTAGGTATCGTTGACGTGGCTGAAGAGGCGAGCGAGGACGGTTTCTTTGGGAATGCGGCGGCTGCCGATGACGCGAATCTCGAGGATCTTCTGGCCGACGTCGCTGGAAGCGGCAGGCTGGGTGGCTACCTGGGCGATGATCGGCGCGGATGGAAGGAGAGGGGCCAGCAGGAGAACCAACACCAGGGAGCGCCTCAGGAGCCGGCGCAGATTCCTGCATGGTACGTGCGGGGAGCCAGCGCTCCAGGAGATCACGGAAAAAATATGCACACCCTCACTGCTCAAAATCGGGCCGTTCGTTGGGAAAAGGCGATTATATCAGCGCGATTCGCGCGGGGGACGGGTTCGGTCGCGAGTTGAGAGCCGGTGACGGCTGCGGGCGTGACGCGTGATTCCGGCGGAAACATGGATGGCAACGTCATGGGACTCTCCCATCCCGCACGGCTGCGCCTGCTGAGGATGTGATCGGGGAGAATTGCGATCAGTTTATCGGAATCGGATCGCTTTTGGAGTGGACGCGAAAGCTTCACGAACGTCAACGAGTACGGAGTAGAAAACCGGGCCTGCCGTCCCGAACGAATGGCGCAGGCTGACGATGCGATCGGAGAGAATTGCGATTAGTTTATCGAAGATCGCGTCCCATCCTGGCCGAGCATCAGCTTACGTGGGGTCGGTGGTCTGTCCGACCTCGATAATGTAACCGTCGGGATCGCGGATGTAGCAGCGAATCTCCCCGTACTTCTCCTTCGGTTCGGTGATGAACTCGGCTCCTCGACTTTTCCATAATGCATAACACGCTTGAATATCCGCTACGCGCATATTCAGGAAGCTGCTGACCTTATCCGGGTCGACGGGGACGCTGAGCGTAACCGACGGTTTGTCCGGGGTGGGTCCGCCGCCGACGTTGACAATCAGCCAGGTATTCGCGATCTGAATGTGCCCAGACGCACCCTTGCTGTCGCCTCTGCTGAGAATGCGGCCGCCGAACACCTTTTCATAAAAATCAGCCGATCGGTCGATGTCGGCGACGGTGATGAAATGGGTGACGGTGAACCCGCCGCGCGGGGGCATCTCATAGCTCTTTTGTTCGATTTGTACGCTGCTCATGGACGGGTCCAATTCCGATCTATAGTGCTTGTCTGCTGGTTCTGGTTCATCCGTGTTCATGCCTTGCCGACTAAGCCTGGCGAGGAAAGGCATAACAATTGGACCAGGCTATCGGGCGATACTGGGATTCAGATCGTTTGGAGTAGACGCGGACGCTTTGCGAACGTCAACGAGCACGGAGTAGAAAACCGGACCGCCGCCGATGTCGTTGAGGCGCTGGGAGGTGAGCAGATTGACGTTGTGTCCGCCGGCAGAGAGCTTATTCCAGTTAAGACGGGCGGCGACGACGCCCGGACGAACGCTGCCGTTGACGTGGGCGCGCAGGGCGATGCTGCCGCGGTCGTTGAAGACGTCGACGGTGTCGCCGTCGGCGATGCCGCGGGCGGTCGCGTCGTGGGCGTGCATTTCGAGGACGCCGTTGAAGGCGGACTCCATTTGCCGGTGAACGGGGAGATTGGAGAAGGTCGAGTTCATATAGTTGTCGCCCTTGCGGGGCAGGAACTCGAGGGGATAACGTTCGCGGGCGGCCGCGTGACGCGATTCCGGCGCGGGACGGAATGCTGGGAGCGGATCGATGCCCTGCGCGGCGAGGGTTGCGGAGTAGAACTCGATTCGGCCGCTGGGAGTTTCGAAGGGGCCTTCGGCGAAGGGAAGGAAGTGCTGCTGGTCAGGGTTTTCTTCAAAGCGCAGGCGCTCGGCGCCACCGGCGGCGTGGAGGGTCTCCGGAGTGATGCCGGCGAACCAGGGATGCTGCTTCTCAGGGTCGTTGGAGCGGAGAGCCTGAGCGATGAGGTCGTCGGGGGTGTCGAGGAAGCAGGGCTCGGTGAATCCCATGCGCTGGGCGAGCTGGGAGAAGAGCCAGACGTTGGGGCGCGCTTCGCCGAGGGGTTCGATGGCCTGCTCAGAGAGCTGGACGTAATAGTGGCCGTAAGCGCCCTGGACGTCCTTGTGCTCGAAGAAGGTGGTCGCGGGCAGCACGATGTCGGCGTAGTCGGCAGTGTCGGTGAAGAACTGCTCGTGGACGACGGTGAAGAGGTCGGGGCGCGCGAGGCCGCGCAGGACGGAATTCTGGTCGGGCGCGATGGCCGCGGGGTTGGAGTTGTAGACGAAGAGCGCGTGAACCGGAGGGCCGTCGTCTTGCTTGCTTCCCAGTTCGGTGAGGGCCTGGCCGAGGACGGACATGTTCACGACGCGGGCTTCGCGGCCGAGAGGGCTGGCCTGCATGAGATCGGGGCGCTCGAGGGTGGCTTTATCCCAGCGAAAGGCGCCGCTGGTGGAAAGCTGGAGTCCGCCGCCGTAATGTTTCCAGGCGCCGGTGAGAGCGGGCAGCATGGCAATGGCTCGCGTGGCTGCGCCGCCGTTGTCGCTGCGCTGCACGCCGTAGTTGAGGCGGATGACGGCAGGAGCGATGGTGGCGTAATCGTGGGCGAGGCGCTCGATGTCGGCGACGGAGATGCCGGTGAGCGCGGCGACGGAATCCGGAGGATATTCGGCGATGCGCTCGCGAAGCTGATCGAAGCCGCAGGTCCAGCGGGCGACGTAGTCCTGATCGAAGAGGCGGTCGCGCACGATGATGTGCATGAGGCCGAGAGCAAGAGCGGAGTCCGAGCCGGGATTGATGGGAATGTGCCAATCCGCGGCGCGGGCGGTGCGCGTGGCGTAGGGATCGATGACGACGAGTTTTGCGCCGTTGCGGCGGGCTTCTTCGACAAAAGGCCAAAGATGAATATTGTTGCCGTGGATATTGGCGGCCCAGGCGATGATGAGCTTCGCGTGGGGGAAAGCTTCAGGGTCGGTGCCGAGCTTGCGGCCGTAGACGGAGATCAGGGCCTGGCCGCCGGTTTCCGAGCAGATGGTGCGGTCGAGCTGCGACGCGCCGAGGCGGTGGAAGAAGCGGCGATCCATGGAGCCGTAGTTGAGGACGCCGATGGTTCCGGCGTAGGAGTAGGGGAGGATGGATTCCGGGCCGTGGTCGCGGGCGATGGCGGCGAGGCGGGCGGCGATGGTCGACGAGGGCCTCATCCCAGGAGATGCGCTCGAAAGATTCGGCTTCGCGGCCGTGGGGCAGCGAGGCTTTGGGGACTCCAGCGCGGCGGCGCATGGGATAGAGGAGACGGTCGGGCGAGTAGACGCGGTCGAGGTACTTCGCCACTTTTCCGCAGAGAAAGCCGCGGGTGACAGGATGCGAGGGGTCGCCGCGGAGTTTGGTGGCGCGGCCGGTTTCGTCGATGGTGATGAGGACCCCGCAGGAGTCGGGGCAGTCATGCGAGCAGACAGCATGGACGGTCCGGGGCATAGCGACAGGGTACCGCGTTCAGGGTGCAGGGTAGAAGGAAAAGACAGCGGACAGCGGAGAGCGGATAGCGTTCAGACTGAGAAAAGACAGCGGACAGCGGATAGCGTTCAGACGAGACAGCCGGGAGCTGGGAGCTCGATTTGCAGCGGGGGGCACCCCCCTCCCCCAGGGGGGTGTGGCAAGTTCCTCATTCTGATGGGTGATTAGGTACCGTAAGTCAGGTATTACCCCGGGAGCCGGTAGCCTGTAGCCGGTAGCCTGTAGCGGGGAGCGGGGAGCGGGGAGCTGGGAGATGGGAGCTGGGTTCTCGATTTGCAGCGGGGGAAGGGGTACCCCCCTCCCCCGGGGGTGTGGCAAGTGCCTCATTCCGCGGGATGATTTAGTACCGTAAGTCAGGTATTACCCTCGGAGCCGGTAGCCGGTAGCCGGTAGCCGGTAGCCGGTAGCCGGTAGCCGGGAGCTGGGAGCGAGGACAAGCGGGAGGCTCGATCGCGATTTCAAAGAACGCCGTTGATTCTCTTTCGGCCTGGGCCGGAAAGGAAAGAGCTCTGTTCGGACCCGATGGAAACCGGACGGACAGAACTTTCCCTTGTTCTTAGGGTAGGAATTTTGCGAGGGCTAATCAAGGGGAATCGGAGGGGCGGATAGTACGGAGGTACTGTGCAGGTCGGGGGTAGAGCTTAGGGATTAGAGTTTATGGATCAGGGAAACTTCCGGATGGCCGACTAACCGGGAGAATACCCAGATGACAGCGACCTCACAGCCGGTCACGGAAGACCCCATGCGGCTTCGACTTAGAAGCCCGCCCGGAACGGCCCCCGCATCGGACATTCTGCTTGACTTTCTTCACTTACCGTAGTTATCTGAAGGCATACTCTTCCCTCTGGATCGAACCATCGCGCTCTCAGTTCAAGCCGGGAGGCGTTGATAGTTTGCAGTGAACGCTGCTCCTTGCCCCCATTTGAGTGGTGAGTTTCTGGCAAGGAGATTCTCACGTGTACCCTTTTTCTGTCTTCGGTTCGATGGCGTCCGGCCTGCACCCGGGAGTCTCTTCAGGTGTATCCACAAGAATCGGCACAGAACCTGCGGCTCACCGGAAACAGGGGGCAGGAGCATGGAGGAAGGGGTCTCGGCGAGCGCTGGGCGCGCTGCTGCTGGGCGGTCTGGTCCTGGCTGCGGGTCACTCGGCCCGTGCTGCTGTGTCTCAGGCGATCGGAACCTGCACGACTGCGAACCCGAACCCGAATCCAAACCCGGCGTCGTTTGCGGCGGTGAATGACTTCAACGGCGACTGCAGGAGTGACATTCTGTGGCAAAACAGCGGCAGCGGAGATGTCTTCCTCTGGTTCATGAACGGGACGACGTTTGGGAGCAGCGGGAGCATCGGCAGCCCCACGTTCGACTGGATCATTGAGGGCGTGGGGGACTTTAATGGCGATGGCAAGGCCGACATCCTGTGGCGGAACAGCTCCACGGGTGAGGTCTACCTGTGGATCACGAACGGCACCGCAATACCGATTGGCGAGAGCCTCGGCTACGTCTCTCCGGAGTGGAGCATTGCGGGGGTTGGCGACTTCGACGGCGACGGCAAAGCCGACATTCTGTGGCGCGACAGTAACACCGGACAGGTTTATCTCTGGCTGATGAATGGGACGACGATCGCGGGCGGCGGCAGCGTCAGCTACGTGTCGTCGGACTGGATCATTCAGGGCATCGGCGATTTCGATGGGAATGGCGATGCCGACATCCTGTGGCGGAACAGCACCACCGGCCAGGTTTACCTCTGGCTGATGAACGGAAGCACGATTGCGAGCAGCGGCAGCCCGGGCACCCCCACCTTCGACTGGAACATAGCGGGGGTCGGAGATTTCGATGGGGACGGGAAGAGCGACATCCTGTGGCGCAACAGCAACACTGGAGAGGTTTATCTCTGGTTCATGAACGGGAGCGTGACGGCAAGCAGCGGGAGCGTCGGCTATGTCCCTGCGGTCTGGAGCATTCAGGGTGTGGGCGACTACGATGGCAGCGGCCGCGCCGGCATCCTGTGGCGGAACAGCACCACGGAGCAGGTCTACATCTGGCTGATGAACAGGACGACGCTGACGAGCAGCGGGAGCCCGGGCACCCCGGACAATACCTGGCAGATTGCGAACGGAGTTCAGGGAACACCACCGACCACAGCTCCGGTGGTCGTCTCGGTGAGTCCCAACTCGGTGGCAGCAGGAGCGGCAGACACCGAGATCACGGTCTATGGAACCGGCTTTACCTCCAACTCCGTGGTGCAGTGGAACGGCACACCGCTGGAAACCTACGCCTACTACTCAACGGAACTCTACGCGACGGTGCCGGCAGCCGACCTGACCACGCCCGGCGCAGCATCGGTGACGGTGAGCACGCCCACCTCCTTTCCGTCGGTGTCCAACGCGGTAACGTTGAGTATCACCAGTCCGCCAGTTCCGACGGTGACGGAGCTTTATCCGAGCGGGGGGCCGATTAACACTGCCGCAGCCATCTCCATTTACGGCACCGGCTTCACCACCGGTTCCACCGTTGCGGTTAACGGGGAGACGGTTCCCTCCAGCGTTGTCTACACAACGGAGATCACGGCGACCATCCCGGCCGCGCTTCTGGCATTTCCAGGGAACTTCAACGTCACGGTGACGACGCCGGGTGGCACGAGCACGCCGATGGGTTTCACAACCTTCATCAGCATTCCCAATAACGACATCGTCTACAACCCGGCGGATGGTCTGCTGTACGCCTCGGTGCCACCGGAAGCGTTGGGAGGGCCGGGCAACTCCGTGGTCGGTATCGACCCGACCACCGGCAACATCGCGCGAACCATCTTTGCCGGCAGCAATCCAGACCAGATGGCCTTATCGACGGACGGAACCCAGCTCTTTGTCGCCCTGGATGGCGCTGGAGATGTGGCCCAAATCAATCTGGTCAGCGGATCCGTTGTGAATCAGTTTCCCGTGAGCAGCGTTTCGCCGTACAGCAACCTGAAAACCTATCTTGCCGCGGTCCCGGGAATGCCCAACTCAGTAGCGGTGGCCAGCACTCCGACTACAGGCTCCCAGGTGACGATTTACGACTCCGGAGTGGCGCGCGCGAACACGTCCCTTTCCCTCAACTACAGCGAAGGTCCGCTCAGCTTTGGCTCCTCCGCATCGACCCTGTACATGGATGGTTCCCCAGGCGTGGTGTCGATGACGGTCGGCGCCACGGGCATCACCGGAGGAAGCACCCTCGATGCCAGCGCCGGCGAGAATCTGATCAGCCTGCAGTACGACAACGGCCAGATCTATCTCTCCAACGGACAGGTACTGAACGCCTTAACGGGCGCGGTGGCCGGAACCTTCTACAACACACCAACGGTTGCGGCGAATGGGCCCATCGTTTCCGACTCGACGCTGGGGCGCGCCTTCATGGCCGTCTCGTCCTATATCGACAGCGGCTATGAATTGTTCGCGTTCGATGAAACCAGCTTTACCCAGCTGGGCAGCATTCCGGTCAACGACGTCGGGACGAATGGTTATTCGACCACCTTCGAGAAGATTGTGCGCTGGGGGCAGAACGGGCTGGCCGTGAGTGCAGCGCCGAGCCCATTCAGTTCGGTAGGGCAGATTTTCATCTTCCAGGCTCCTCTGGTGAAGGATCTGTCTTCTTCGCCGGCGGATCTGTCAGTATCGCTCACCGCACCAGCCACGGCCACAACCGGAACGGCGATCAACTGGGTAGCTACGGTGAACAACCTCGGTCCCAATGCGGCGCAGGACGCCACGGTGGCACTCACCCTAGACTCGTCGCTGATCATCAACAGCATCACGGCAAGCCAGGGGTCGTGCGGTACGGGCGCGGCCTTCAGCTGCGATCTGGGCTCGGTGGCCAACGGGGGCAGTGCGACGGTGACGGTGAGCGCAACGCCGACGAATGCGGCGACGCTGGCGGGAATTGGCACTGTTACCTCGGTGAGCTACGACCCAATCCTGAGCAATAACCAGGCGACCACCAGCACAACCGTCACGGGGAGCGAGTACGGCGCGACGCCCAGCATCGTTTCCATCTCTCCGAACCTGGTGCAGGCGGGTTCGGCTGCCTTCACGCTCACGGTCAGCGGAGCTGGGTTCAATCCGAACTCCACGGTGAACCTGGGCACGACGGCGCTGACGACTTCGTATGTGAGCCCAACCCAGCTCACCGCAAACGTGACAGCGGGGGAAGTTGCGAACTACGGGTGGGAGGCCGTGACGGTTTCCAATCCCATGCCCGGGGGTGGTTTGTCGCAGATCGTGCCGCTCACCATTTATGACCTCGTCGGCGTGACGGCCAGCGGGATGTTGTACGATCCGTGGGGACAAACGCTGTATGTCACGGTTCCGGGCACGGTGGCGTACGGAAATACAGTTGCGCCGGTCAACCCGGTCACGGGGGCGGTGGGCACACCGGTGGTGGTGGGCAGCGAGCCCACGGTGATGGCCGAGACCGGGGACGGCAATTATCTCTACATCTCCATTACCGGCTCCTACGGCCTGGCGCAGTTCAATCTGCTCAACAGAAGCCTCGTGACAACCATCACCCTCGGCCTGACAACGGCGACGTCGATGGCGGCCATGCCAGGGACGGATTCGACGCTGGTCATGACCATCAACAATGGCTATGACAGCTTCGGCATCTTCGACATATCGGGCAGCAACGGGACGTTCCGCACGAACATGTCTGGATACACTGAGGCAGGAAATCCCCAGTTCGCGGATGCATCCGATGTGTACGCCGAGAATGGCAACACCTTCTATCGCTACGCGGTCAATGCAAACGGCGTTACTCTGATCGACTCGACGGCTCTCCAGGGTCTCGCCGGCTACAACGGACAGTTTCAGATTGCGAATGGTCTGATCTATGGAGGCGACGGGGGCATCATCAACCCGAATCCGACGCCTCCGGTGCAGATTGCTACTCTTCCGGCGATCGAGCTCTCTGGCTCGGACGAGGCGGGAGAGGTGGAGGGATCTGTGGCCGATCCTTCCCTGCAGAAGCAGTTTTTGATGCTCAATAACTTCGGCGGAAATTCGGCCTATGATCTGGTGCGCTACGATTTGACGAGCTACCTGCCGGAATCAGCCCTGGCCCTGCCTTCATCTTTGGCGGCGGTGGACTCCGGATGGACGATGGTGCGCTACGGTCAGGATGGGATTGCCCTGCTCACGGTGAACCAATACAACGAGAGCGGGCCCGCTTCATTAATGGTTCTGCTGCGTGGGCCGTTTGTGGCGCCGCAGGAGCTGGGCACCGACACGCCCGCGGCTCTGACCTCAAGTTCTGCGGGCACGATTACGCATGGAGCGGGCAACACGATGCTCACGCTGACCGGGTCGAACTTCCTGCCCGGCGTTGCTGTTACCTGGAATGGAAACTACCGGACGACGACCGTCGTCGACGCGAACCATGTCAACGTGGCCATCCCGGCGAGCGATCTGGCAAGCGCGGGGACCGGGTCGCTGGTGGCGACCAACCCCGGCGCCTCAGCTTCCAACACTCTGGAGATCACGATTAACTAGCAGCAAAGTAATCGGCAACAGGGAACTTTCGAGCCCGGATGACAGGTCAGGTTGGTGGTATTCCATCCAGCAAAGCGGGGCTGGCGTGTCGGGAAAGTTCCCGACGGCCAACAACACCCTTCGCAACCGGCTTGTCGCACCCTTTCAGGTGCCCGAGCGCGGTTCCCGACGGCCGACAGCACCCTCCGCTACCGGACATCGAGTGTAAGGTAAGGGCGTGACGGAAAAGCTCTCTACGGGCGTGGTCCATACCGTGCCGGCGGATTTGCGCAAAGCCCTTGTTTCCGATCCGGCGGCGCGGGCAAAGTGGGAGGACATTACTCCGCTGGCGCGCAATGAATGGATCTGCTGGGTACTCTCGGTGAAGAAAGCGGAGACGCGGCGGCAGCATGTCGAGCGGGTGTGCTCGGAGCTGAAGGAAGGAATGCGCAGGCCTTGTTGTTGGCCGGGTTGTCCTCATCGGGAAAGGAATCGGAGCCTGAAGGGTTCGGCGACAGCGCTTTAGGGTTGTGTCGCGGAAATTCAGAGAATAGCTCGAGGAATCGAAGCACTTCGAAGAACAGCCCGCAGGGGCTAAAGCCCGCTTGATTTTGGGCTCTGTACGGCACGACTGAAGTCGTGCCCTGTTACAGGACCAAAAGCATATGACATTTGTTTTTTGATTGACGTTTGCGGCATGGCCTGAAGAGTCGGCGGAAGGATGCGAGAGCGTCCTCGGTGGGTTTGAATTTGCGAGGGAAAGCAGAAAAGGCCTTCACGATCGAGCAAAGGCAACCGCGGGTCCATTCGACTGCGCGCCGGGAAGGGGTCATTTCTCGCTGGGGAAGTTTGTGGCGGCGCTTCGCTCAGGATGACATTTGTTTTTTTGATTGACGTTGCGGCATGGCCTGAAGAGTCGGCGGAAGGATGCGAGATTGGCATTGAAAACCGCGCCAGAAAAGGTCTGAATGGGTGCCCGTTCGTATTTCGCTACCTGGTTTTGACTGGCATTTCTTCGGCGGCGGGAGCGGGAGTGGGTGAGGCGATGGGGGCGAGGGGTAGGGTGAAGAGGAAGGTGGCGCCTGCGCCGAGTTCGCTTTCGACGCGAATCGTGCCGCCGTGGGCGAGGACGATGTGCTTGACGATGGCGAGGCCGAGGCCGGTGCCGCCGGATTCGCGGGAGCGGGCCTTGTCGACGCGATAGAAGCGCTCAAAGATGCGGTTGAGGTGCTCCTCGGCCATGCCGGGGCCGAAGTCCCGCACGTAGAATTCGACGGCGTTTTCGAGGGCGTACGCGCCGACGACGACGCGACGGCCTGAAGCGCCGTACTTCATGGCGTTTTCGATGAGGTTGCCGAAGACCTGGGTCATGGCGTCGACGTCGGCGAGGACGAGGGCGTCGGTGGTTTCACCGGACTCGAGGGCGACGCCGGATTCGACGACCATGCCGGCCAGCAACTCGACGGCATCGTGGACGAGCATGGAGGCGCGGAGCGGCTGCAGGCGCGGCTTGTGCTCGCCGGATTCAACCTGGGCGAGGGCGAGCAGGTCTTCGGTGAGACGGTTCACGCGGCGGGCGTTTTTGAGAATGATGGCCATGAACTCGCGGGCGTGATCGGGCAGATCCATCTCGTCTTCGAGGAGGGTTTCGACGTAGCCGGAGATGGAGGTGAGCGGGGTGCGGAGCTCGTGGGAGACGTTGGCGATGAAGTCGCGGCGGGTTTTTTCAGCGCGCTCGATTTCGGTGACGTCATGGAGAACGGCGACGGCTCCGCCATCGGGGGTGGGCGCGGCGCTGACTTCAAAGGCGCGGCCGGGGACGACGGAGATGGCGCGGCCGACGCCGATGCGGCGCTCGCGGAGGGCGGCGTCGACGCAACTGAGGATCTCGGGGTCGCGAATGCTGACGACCAGGGAGCGACCGGGGCGGACGGGCGCGATGCGCTGCATGACGGAGTTCGACCAGCTGACCTGGCCGCTGGCGTTGACGGCGACGACGGCTTCCTGCATGGAGTCGAGGAGGGCGGCGAGCTCGCGCTGCTTGTCCTCGAGGGCGTGGAAGGATTGTTCGAGGCGGCTGGCGGTGGCATCGAGGGCGCGCGCGACTTCGCCGATTTCGTCGCTGCCATCCTGCTCGATGCGGGCAGTGAAATCGCCGGAGGCGATGCGGCCGGAGAAATCGACGATGCGGCGCAGGCGGCCGGCGATGCGATGCGCGAGCAGGGCGGAGGCGAGGATGGCCAGCACCAGGGAGATGAGGGAGGCGGTGAAAAGATCGCGGCGCAGGATGTGCAGCGCGGCGGCCTGCTGCACGGGGCCGAGGGAGGCGACGCGGGCTTCTTCGTGGAGGGAATGGGCGACGATGTTGCGGAAGGAAAAGTCCAGGACCGCCGTGGCGATGCACAGCACGAAGACAAAGGAGAGCAGGAGTTTGGAGAAGACTCTGCCGGTCACGGTGAAGTCCAGCGTACAGCGTTCAGCGTACAGCGTTCAGCCGAGATGCCGGTTCGCGGGCATTCGGCCGATAGCTGCTGCGATCGAGAAAACGCCCCTCAGCGCTGATCGTCGGCGGAAGGACCGTAAGTGCCGGGGAGGGGCACGTTGAGGAGACGCAGGAAGACTCCGAGCTGAGCACGATGGTGGATGAGGTGGTCCATGAAGACGCGGCGAAGCGCCATGACGCGGGGCAAGGAGGCGAGGGTGCGGTCGCCCATTTTGATGGACCAGACGGCGGCGAGCTGATCGTCGCGGAGGGTGAGAAGGGCGGCTTTGGCTTCAGCGGCACTTTTGTCGAATTTCTCGACGAGCTCGGCGGTGGACGCGGCGGCCCAGGGCGCGGTACCTGGCTGGCGGACGAGCTGCTCGGTGGTGATGATGGTGGCGCAGCGCGCGGGCAACTCCGCGACATGCGAGGCGAGACGGCCGAGGGTCATAGATTTTTCGTGAGGCTGCCAGGAAAAACTGGCTTCAGGCACGCGCTCGAGGATACGGCGGGTGGCGGGGGCCTCTTCGTCAAACTCCAGCTGAAACAGCTCGGGGATGGTCATGGCTCCCAGCGTAAACCTTTCCGATTCTCTTGTGCGACAGGGGGCTAGCTGGCGGCAGCGCGTTCGCCGGCCTTGGGTATTTCGAAGCGGTAGCCTGCACCGCGGACGGTCTTGAGATAGCGGGGATTTTCGGGATCGGTTTCGATCTTTTCGCGGATGCGGCGGACGTAGACGTCGACGGAGCGGGGGGTGACGAAGCGCGCGTCGCCCCAGACGGCGTCGAGGAGATGATCGCGGCTGAAGACGCGGCCGGGGTGGCGGGCCAGGTAGTCGAGGAGGCGGAATTCTGTGGCCGTGGTCGTGGTGAGATTGCCGCGGACGCGGAGCTGCATGGCGCTGGCATCGATCTCGACGTCTTCAAAGGAAATGGCGGAGGGAGTGGTGGGGCGCTCGAAGCGGCGGAGGACGGCCTTGACCCGGGCCAGCAACTCGCGGGGAGCGAAGGGCTTGGTGACGTAGTCGTCGGCGCCGAGCTCGAGGCCGAGGACGCGGTCGTTTTCTCCAGCACGGGCGGTGACGAAGATGATGGGGATGGCGCTGAGGGCGGGGTGATTGCGCAGGCGGCGGCAGACGTCGAGGCCGTCTCCCCCGGGAACCATGATGTCGAGCAGGAAGAGGGCGGGCGCCTGGCGCTCGGCGTCGGGGATGAGGCTTGCGGGGGTGGGGTAGATGCGGGCCGGAAAGCCGGCGGCTTCCAGGTGATGCTGGATCAGGCGCGCGATATCGGCGTCATCCTCAAGCACAAAGACGGTCTGGCTCAAGTGAGAGGGTCCTTTCGGCGGAACCGAGTGGGTGGCGCGTTCCGCCCCCAGCCTAAACGGGAGCGGGCAAACAGAATGCAAAAGTTGTGTTAATTCGGGCGGGGGGAAGCGGCGAAGGCGAGGGTTTCGCGAAGCAGTTGGGTGCGAATCGCGGCGAAAGAATTGCTGTGGGTTCGTCCTTCGGATTGTGCGGTTTGCGTCGTTTTCGGATGTTATACTGCGAACGAAGTTTGTTCCCCGAATACCCCAGGACCCAACGCTTAGCACGATCGACCGTCTGTCCAGGGCGGCAGGTGAGAAAGCTCGTGTCAGGTTCGACGATTCTGTGTATCGACGACGAGGCGCTCGGGCTCGAAATCCGCAAAGCGGTTTTGGAGAGGTCGGGATATCGGGTGTTGACGGCCGTGGATGGAGCCACGGGGTTATCGCTGTTTCGCGGCAATGCGATCGACGGCGTGGTGCTGGACTACTACATGCCTGAGATGGACGGCGGCGCCGTAGCAGAAGCGATGCGCCGGGAGCGGCCGGAAATACCGATCATGCTGCTTTCTGCCTATATCAATTTGCCAACTGAAGTCGTCGCGCTGGTGGATGTGACGCTGCTGAAGGGCGAAGGCCCGGAGGAGCTGCTGGAGAAGCTGCGGTCGATGATCGGAAAACCGGATGGGCAGAAGAGCGGCGATGGGCGCGCGCCTGGAGGAACGGCTTGAGGCCGCCGGAATTCAATCGAACGCTGCGCCAGCTGGTGGCACTGCCCATCGTGCTGTTGATCATGATGGCGGGTTTTTTGTTGTGGCAGATTGTAGCGGCCACGCGGGCGCAGAGGGCGCTGGATCACAGCGATCAGGTGACGGCGCAGCTGCAGGAGCTGCAAAACCTCTTTATCGATCAGGAGACGGGGCTGCGGGGATTTCAGCTGACGGGCGATCCGGTGATGCTGGATCCGTGGAAGGCGGCGGCGGGTCCGATTCAGATCCGCTTCGTCGATCTGCGTTTGCTGTTGGCGGGGGACGTGGCGCAGCTGCAGTCGGTGGACGACCTGCAGAAGCGCTACAGCGAATGGCAGGGATTCGCTGAGGCGGTGCTGCATCAAAACGCAACGTCGCTGAATGCCGCGGGCATGAACCAGCGGGGCAAGGCGATGATGGATGGCATTCGGACCACGACGGCAACGATGCTGGCCCACGAGCAGAACCTGCGCGCGGCGCGGTCCAGCTACGCGCGGGAGCTCCAGGGACGGGAGCTGCTTTCGCTGCTGGTATCCGCGGTGGTGGTGGGAATCTTTCTGGCGTCGTTCACGCGGCAACGCGTTCATGCCATTTCGGACAGTTATCTGCGGCGCATCGCGGAGATCACGGATCGGTCGGAGGCGCTCTACGAGAGCCAGCAATGGTTCCAGACGACGCTGGAATCGATTGGGGATGCGGTGATTGCGTGCGATAACCGCGGGGCGGTGAGCTTTATGAACGCCGTCGCGCAGAATCTGACGGGCTGGCCGCTGGGCGATGCGAAGGGAAAACCGCTGGAGATGGTGTTCCACATTGTGAATGAGGAGACGCGGGAGATCGCGGAGAATCCGGTGGAGAAAGTACGCCGGCAGAGGCAGGTGGTGGGGCTGGCGAACCACACGGCGCTGCTTGCGCGAGATGGCCGTGAATTCCTTATCGATGACAGCGCCGCGCCGATTATGAGTGGGGCAGGGGAGATGATCGGGGTGGTTTTGGTGTTCCGCGACGTAACCGAGGAGCGGCGGATTCATTCGGCGCTGGTGGCGTCAGAGAAGCTGGCGGTGGCGGGGCGGCTGGCGGCGAGCATCGCACACGAGATTCATAACCCGCTGGATTCTGTGGCGAACCTGCATTTTCTGCTGGAGAGCGAGACCGATCCGCAGAAGCAGACGGAATATCTGCGGCTGGCGCAGCAGGAACTTGGACGGACGATGCAGATCAGCCGGACAATGCTGAGTTTGTATCGGGAGCCGAAGGCGCCGGTCCAGATCGATCTGCGGGAGTTGATCGAAGGGGTGCTGTTGCTGCTGGACCGACAGCTGCAGCATCAGGGAATCCAGCTGGAGACGAAGATTACCGGCGAGCTGGCGGTGGAGGGATTTCCGGCGGAACTGCGGCAGGTGTTCACGAATGTGGTGGCAAACGCGATTGAGGCCGCCGGACCCCGGGGACGCATCCGGATCCGCATGGAGCAAGCGGATGGCGGGGAGCTGCGCGGTGCGGGAGCCATGATCGAGGTTGCGGACAGCGGACCGGGCATTCCTGCCGACGATGCGAAGAAGCTATTCCAGCCGTTCTTCACCACGAAAGGCGCGAAGGGGACGGGTTTGGGCCTGTGGGTGAGCATGGGGATCGTGGAGAAACATGGGGGAGCGATCACTGTGGCAAAGAGCAACGATCCCGAGATGCCGGGGGCCTGCATCCAGGTCTTTCTTCCGGCGCGCACGCTGGCTCGGCCGGTGGGGCAACCGGCGGCCTGAGCGGGATTCAAGCGTAGAAATTTTGAGAGAGGCGGGCGAGTGATCGCCTGTGCCGGCAAGCAGGCTGGGGGTGCCGGGCGCGCGTTGCCGCGTGAGATTAGTGCGCGGGGCCGTGGTGGTGATGATGGGGCTCGGGCTGCTCGAGGGAAACGAGGCAGCCGTGCGCGACTTCGCAGACGACATGCTCAAACTGCAGGGTGGTGTGGTGGATGCGGAAGCGTTCGCGCAGCACCACATTGATGCGGTCGAGGATGAGGTTGCTCTCTGAGGGTGGGATGTCGGCAATGGTGATGTGGCTGGCGAGGGCGTGGGTGTTGGAGCCGAGGCTCCAGACATGCAGGTCGTGGACGTCTTCAACGCCTTCGATGGCAGCGAGGGTGGTACGAATCTCGACGAGGGAGATGCCGCGGGGCGTGCCTTCGAGGAGGATGTTGAGGGTCTCGCGCACGATGGCGATGGATGACCAGAGGATGAGCGCGGCGATGGCGAGAGAAAGCGCGGGATCGATCCAGGTGCGTCCGGTGAGCAGAATGACGAGGCCACCGACGATGACCGCGGCGGTGGACAGCGTATCGCCGAGCATGTGAATGAAGACGCTGCGGATGTTGACGTCGTGACTGACGCGCCAGAGCATGGCGGCGATGAGGCCGTTCATGAGCACACCGGCGGCGGCCACGAACATCATGATGCGGGGCTGGACAGGGGTGGGATGGCTGATGCGCTGGAAGGCTGCGAAAGCGATCCAGCCGGCGATAAGGATCAGCGTGAGCGCGTTGAGGAAGGCGGCGAGGACGCCGGCGCGCTGGTAGCCGAAGGTCTTCTGATCAGTGGCAGGGCGGGTCTGAAACCAGACGGCGACGAAGGAGAGCACGATGGCGAGGGCATCAGAGGCGTTGTGGCCGGCTTCAGAGACGAGGGCGAGGGAGTGGGCGCGCAGGCCGGCCAGGAGCGTAACCACAACGTAGGCGATGGTGGCGATGAGGGAGAGGCGCAGCACCCGCTGCATGGCCGCGGTATTGGCGCCATGAACATGCATACAGGTTTAGTTTATCCAGGCCGCGCCACGGTGGTTCACTGCACGGGGGCGGAAGCCTGGGGCTTGCGCTGCCTGGTCGCGGGGCGGGCAGGGACGGAGTCAGCGGTGGTGCGGAGGCCGCTCCAGTTCTCGGCAACGACAATGCTGTTTTCAGGGCGGTGAATGTCGTAGCGGACCGAACAGGGGAAGCTCAGGCGCAACTCGGAGGGGTTCACGTAGTCGCGCAAGGCGGTGACTTCCTGTGAGCACTCATAAGCCACGCCGCCGATTTCATATTTGTAGAGGATGAAGCGAATCTCGCGGGGGTGATCGGGTTCGCCGGGAGTTTCCAGCTCGGTGATGTCGAGGATGGTGCCATCCATGATGCGGCCGGTGCGGACGAGCTGGGCGCGGCGCTCGCGTTCGATCTCTTCCGCGGTGGGACGACGGCGCATGACCAGCCAGGTGGTCACCGCGCCAATGCATACAAGGGCAACGGCAATCGACCCGTACACATGGGGATCGCGCAGTGAAAGGCCGAACATCCGGTGGCTCCGATGAGGACGGGGTGTTAAGGTGCGCCGACACATGCAGGATAGCTCAGATTGGCGGATTTGCAGCCTGGAGAATGGGGATTTGCCCCAAAGCGGTAACGTTAGGCTGCGCTATACTCGCTGAAGACATGGTGAATCGCAGGTTTTCAGGAACGGCCGCTTCGGGCGGTCGTTTTTCCGTCAGCACGCGTACTGGGCGTACGGGCGGACGGGACGCGGTGGGTCCACCGGGAAGAATTCGGGTGCGGTCGACGACGGTGATTTGCGTCCGACGGGGCACCGATGTGGTGATGGCCGCCGATGGGCAAGTCACGATGGGCGAGGCGGTCTTCAAGCACACGGCGAAGAAGATTCGGCGGCTCTACCAGGACAAGATTCTGGCAGGATTTGCGGGGTCGACGGCGGATGCGTTTTCGCTGTTCAGCCGCTTTGAGGGCAAGCTGGAGCAGTATGCCGGGAACCTGGGGCGGTCGGCGGTGGAGCTGGCCAAGGACTGGCGGACGGACAAGATGCTGCGGAGCCTGGAGGCGCTGCTGGTGGTTGCGGATCTGAGCCAGACGTTTCTGATCAGCGGATCGGGGGACGTGATCGAGCCGGATGAGGGGATTGCGGCGATCGGCAGCGGGGGATCGTACGCGCTGGCGGCAGCGCGGGCGCTGATGGAAAACACGGAGATGGGGGCGCGGGATATTGCGGAGAAGGGTCTGCGCATTGCGGGGCAAATCTGCATTTACACGAACGACAAGATCACGATCGAAGAGCTGCACGGTGCAGCCGGTAGCCAGTAGCCGGTAGCTAAAAACAGGCATTGGGGGCGGGGAACAGAGCAAATTATGGCGATTTATTTACCGGGAACCGCGGAAGACCAGGAGCTGTCGCTGGAAGAGCTGACGCCGCGGGAGATCGTGAGCGAGCTGGATAAGTATGTGGTGGGACAGAAGGCGGCGAAGCGCGCGGTGGCGATTGCGCTGCGCAACCGCATGCGGCGGCAAAAGCTGACGCCCGATCTCGCGGACGAGATCATGCCCAAGAACATCATCATGATTGGGCCGACGGGCGTGGGGAAGACGGAGATTGCGCGGCGGCTGGCGAAGCTGACGAATTCGCCGTTCCTGAAGATTGAGGCTTCGAAGTTCACTGAGGTCGGGTATGTGGGGCGCGATGTGGATTCCATCGTGCGCGATCTGGTGGAGATCGCCATCGACATGGTGCGCGAGGAGAAGCTGGAAGAGGTCGAGGATCGGGCGGAGATGAACGCAGAGGAGCGGCTGCTGGATGTGCTGCTGCCTCCGCCTGTGCAGGCACCGGCCGCGGCGGGACAGACTCAGGGGCTCGGCGGGAACTCCACCGTGATTGACGGCAACACCATCACTTTGCCGGCCCCGGGCGGGTCGGGCGACTCGCACCATCGCACGCGGGAGAAGCTGCGGCAGCAGTTCCGCGAAGGCAAGATGGACGACCGGCAGGTGGAGATCGATGTGCGGGAGCGGAATTCGCCATCGTTCGAGATCATCTCCAACCAGGGCGTGGAGGAGATGGACGTCAACCTGAAGGACATGCTGCCGAACATCTTTGGGCAGCGGACGCGCAAGCGGAAGATGAAGGTGTCGGACGCGTTCGAGTACCTGGTGCAGGAAGAGGAAGGCCGGCTGATCGATATGGATCAGGTGACGCGGCTGGCAGTGGAGCGGGTGGAGAGCTCGGGGATTGTCTTCCTGGACGAGATCGACAAAATTGCGGGGCGCGAAGGCGGGCACGGACCGGATGTTTCGCGCGAGGGCGTGCAGCGGGACATTCTGCCGATCGTGGAGGGGACGACGGTCAACACGCGCTACGGGATGGTGCGGACGGACTTCATCCTGTTCATCGCGGCCGGGGCGTTCCATGTTTCGAAGCCCAGCGATCTGATTCCGGAGCTGCAGGGCCGGTTTCCGATCCGCGTGGAGCTGCAGTCGCTGACGGTGGAGGATTTCGTGCGGATTCTAACGGAACCGAAGTCGTCACTGGTACGGCAATACACGGCGCTGCTCGAAACCGAAGGGCTGAAGCTGGAATTCACGCCGGAAGCGATCGCGGAGATGGCGCAGTTTGCGTTTCGCGTGAACGAGGGGACGGAGAATATTGGAGCGCGGCGGCTGCACACGATTATGGAGAAGGTGCTGGACGAGATCAGCTTCTCCGCGCCCGACCTGACGCGCGCACAGCCGAAGGGCGACCAGAAGGATCAGGGAACGATGGTGGAGCTGGCTGCGGTGGGCGAGGGGACCAAGGCGCCGCTGCCCGTGATCGAGCGCGAAACGGCGAACGGGACGGAAAAGGTGATGGTGATCGATCCGGAATATGTGCGCCAGATGGTTGCGGACATTGTGAAGAACCAGGATCTTTCGCGGTATATCTTGTAGGGCAGCGAAAAAGCGGTCAGCTGAGAACCGGTTAGCTAAAAAGCGGTTAGCCAAAACGGCGAAGGTTCTGGCCGCCCCCTACAATCGTAGCGATGGCTACGACCGTTCGGTCATTCTGCAAAATCAATCTGGGGCTGGCGATTGGGCCGGTGCGCGCGGATGGGTTTCATGCGCTGACGACGTGCTATCAGACGCTGGCGGCGCATGATCGGGTGACGGTCGAGGCGCGGCCGGCGGCGGAGACGAGCCTCCGGATTACCAGCAACGACGAGCGGGTTCCGGCGGACACAAGCAATACAGCGTGGAAGATGGTGGAGCGGGCGCTGGCAGCGTTGGGGGTGCACGCCGAAGTTGCTATCCACATTGAGAAACGGCTGCCGGTGCAGGGCGGGATCGGAGCGGGATCGGCAAACGCGGTGGCGGCGCTGATTGGGCTGGAGCGGGAGCTGGCGCGGGCTGGGGTAGCGGCGCTGGGGGAACCGGAACGGCTGCGGATCGCGGCGGAAGTAGGATCCGATGTGCCGCTGTTTTTGGTGGGCGGGACGGTGCTGGGGGTGGGGCGCGGCGAAGAGGTGTCGCCCCTCACCGATATTCCGCCGACGGAGTGCGTGCTGGCTCTGCCGGAAGTGGGGGTTTCAACGCCGCGTGCGTATCGGGACTGGGACGCTTTGCAGGGGACAGGGAACAGGGTACAGGGTACAGGGTCCGGCGATATGCGGCGGAGAGCAGCGAACGAATTGACCGCCTCTACCGGCTCCGATAAACTGAGTGTGTTGAGTCGAGCTCTTGCCTCGGCGTTTGGGTCGGGGCCTCCGGGGGGAATGTCCGCCGGGGTTGGCGCGCACTCCTCCGGTGTCTTTGCGATAAGCGAAGGCCTGGCCGGGAAAACGGAGCAGAATCCGCTTCTCGCGCTTGTCCGAACCGGGATCGAAAACGACTTCGAAGAGGTCGTCTTCCGGCAGTATCCCTCTCTCGGAAATATCAAGCGCATTCTTGCGGGCTCCGGCAATCCTGAGGAGGCGGCCGTTTACGCGGCGCTTTCGGGCTCCGGATCGGCCCTGTTCGGGCTGTACGGAACGGCGGAGGCAGCGGCAGCGGCGGAGGCACGGCTGAGGGAAGCTGGGATTCGAACGCTGCGGACGGTGACGCTGCCGCGGGAAGAATACTGGCGGGGGATGATAACGAAGGGCGATTAGCGGAAGGCGTTAGCGAGGACCGTTTAGCGAGGGGCGTTTAGCGAAAAGCGTTTAGCGAAGAACGGTTAGCGAAAAGCGATTAGCGAGGATTAGCAAGTACTGGGCGATCAGCAGAGATTTGAGTTACTGGGCGATCGACTAATGGTAGGTCAAGTGCCTTTGGAGCACTTTGTCCAGGTTCGAATCCTGGTCGCCCAGCCAAAGTGTGGAAGTAGGCCCGGCAGCAGCAGCGCCGCGAATGTGTAACAGGATGCCATGCAAACCAGCCTGGAGGATCTTGTGATGACGGACACGATTGAAGCAGTGGGCGTGGCCACGCCGAATCTGGCGGCGGCACAGACAGATGGAAGCGGAAAGGCGAAGCCGCAGGCGCGGCGTTCGCGGGTATCGAATGAGGACAGGCGGTTCAAGGTTTTCTCCGGCACAGCCAATCGCGCACTGGCCGAGGAAATCTGCAAGCACATCGGCGTGACGCTGGGGGAGACCCGGATGACGCGGTTCGCCGATGGCGAGGTGTATTTCCAGCTGCTGGAGAACGTGCGCGGAGCGGATGTTTTCGTGGTGCAGCCGACTTGTTGGCCGGTCGACCAGCATTTGATGGAGCTGCTGATCATGATCGATGCGCTGAAACGCGCGTCGGCGGGAAGGATCACGGTGGTGGTTCCGTATTACGGATATGCGCGGCAGGACCGGAAGGACCGGCCACGCGTAGCGATTTCGTCGAAGCTGGTCGCCGATCTGATGACAACGGCGGGGGCGCATCGGGCGCTGTTTATGGATCTGCACGCGGCGCAGATTCAGGGGTTTTTCAACATACCGGTCGATCATTTATTTGCAAGCCCGGTGATGATCGGCTACATCCGGGAACTGAATTTGCCGGATTTGACGGTGGTTTCGCCGGATGCCGGCGGCGTGGAGCGGGCGCGGTTTATCGCGACCAAGCTGGGCGTACCGATGGCCATCGTGGATAAACGGCGGACGGACATCAATGTGACGGAAGTGATGAACGTGATCGGCGATGTGCGGGGACGGACGTGCCTGATCGTCGATGACATTATCGACACGGCCGGGACGCTGGTGAAGACCGTGGATACGTTGCTGGAGAAAGGCGCGACGCGGGTGTACGCGGGTGCTTCGCATCCGGTGCTTTCGGGCGAGGCGGTGGAGCGCATTACTAACTCGCGACTGGCGCAGCTGGTGGTTACGGATTCGATCCCGTTGCGCGATGAGGCGCAGGGGTTGAAGGAGTCGGGAAAGATCAAGGTACTTTCGGTGGCGGGCCTGCTGGGCGCGGCCATCCTGAGCATCCACATGGAGACGAGCGTCAGCTCGTTGTTTAGTTGAAGACAGTGAGCAGTGATCAGCGACGAGTGATCAGTGACGAGTGATCAGTGATCATGGGGCGATAACGGGGATTCAAGATTGGGGCTTCGGCTCCGTGATTTGCAACGTTAACCGCGAACGATCGGGAGATTGCTTCGCAAAGGGAGCGGGACATCAGGACGCAGTTCGTAGCCAGGAATAACGGCTAAGAGCTAACCGCTGGTCGCCCGTGCCCGAAGGAAGAGGACATGAGTACACAGGAAATCGTCAGCGCAGTGCCCCGCGAGGGCAAGTTCAACAAGAACGCAGCCCGCCGCGTGCGCGCGAAGGGCAAAGTGCCCGCCGTGGTGTATGGGGCGGCGGAGCCGGCCGTAGCGGTGGAAGTGGACCCGAAGCAGATTCAGCGGATCCTGCATTCGGAAACCGGTCACAACTCGATTTTCGATCTGGAAGTTTCAGGGTCGACGGCGAAGGTGATGATCGTGGACTGGCAGTACGAGCCCATCAAGGGCAAGCTGATCCACATCGACTTCAAGCGGATCGCGCTGGACAAGCCAATTCGGGTGGAAGTGCCGATCCAGCTCACGGGAGTTGCGGTGGGCGTAAAGACCGAGGGCGGCATCCTGGACCAGATGTTGCGCGAGGTGGAGATCGAGTGCCTCCCGGGCGATATCCCAAAGAGCATTGCGGTGGATGTCTCGAATCTCACGTTTGGCATGGTGCTGCGGGTTTCCGATCTTCCGCACAGCGACAAGCTGCGATTCATCACTTCCGAGGACAAACCGGTTGCGCACGTGATTTCGATCAAGGAAGAAGTGGTTGCGGCGCCAGAGGCCGAGGCTGCGGCTGTGGAAGCGGCTCCTGCGGAGCCGGAAGTACTGAAAAAGGGCAAGCAGGAAACCGCCGAAGGGGCTCCTGCTGCCGCTGCACCTGTCGCAGAGAAGAGCGACAAGGGCGGCAAGAAGTAAGTGTCGGGGGAAGGCGGCGCGTTTCTGGTGGTGGGCCTCGGGAATCCGGGGATCGAGTACCAGTTCACGCCGCACAATGCGGGTTTTTTGGCGATCGACCGCATCGCCGGTGAGCACAACGCAGAGGTGGTGAACCGCCGCTGCCGCGCGCTCACGGCCAGGATTCAGATGGCGGGCCGGGACGTAATTCTGGCCAAGCCGGAGACCTGGATGAATCTGACCGGGCTTGCCATCAGGGCTTTGGTGGACGAACTGGACACCCCCCTGCCGACAAACCTGCTGGTGGTGTACGACGAGCTGGATTTGCCACTGGGGCGGTTACGAATTCGGGAGCGTGGCAATCCGGCGGGACACAACGGAGCGCGTTCGGTCTCGGGCGGTCTTGGAACGGACGAGTGGTGGCGGATCCGGATTGGAGTGGGACCGGAATCCGGAGTGCAGCAGGAAGCTTTTCGGCGGGGCAAAGATTATTTGCTGACGCCGATGAGCAAAAAGGATTTGGCGGCGATCGATCCGGTGCTGGATCGAGTGGCACGCGCCGTTGAGATGGTGGTGGCGAAGGGAATTTCGGCCGCCATGAACGAGTTCAACCGCCGGGATCCGGAGGATTCCGGGAACACTCCGGCGGAGAAGTAAAGACGGACGGACGCGAATTTGTTGCCGGGCCCACGGGTTCGGAAGGAAGAGAAGCAGATGATGCAACGTTTCTATGAAGTGATGTTTATCGTGCGGCCCGATGTGGCGGACGAGGATCTGGACAAGCTGATTGCCGGTCTGGAACAGACGGTGAGCAGCGGCGGCGGCAAGCTTCGCTCGACGGAGAAGCTGGGGAAACGGAAGCTGGCGTACACGGTGCGAAAATTCAACGACGGCAACTACGTGCTGCTGACCATCGACGCGGACGGCGTGCTGATTGCGGAGCTGGAGCGTCGCCTGCGTGTTTCAGAGCCGGTGATCAAGTTCATCACCGTGCGCATGGATGAGGAGGAAAAGCGGCTGGCTAAGGTTCGGGCGATTCGGGCGACCAAGAAGAAACTAAGCGCGATTCCGCCTGCTCCTCCGATTGCCGCGCCGGTTGAGGCGCCTGAAGCGGCGCCTGCGCCTGCACCGGCAGCAGAAACAGCGACACCGGCCAGCGCTTAATCGCGTTCGGCACGATTTAAGGATTTGAGAAATTGGGCTGGCGCCCACAGCGGCGGCCAGCCGGAGGAATGAATATGGCTGACGAAGCAACGACAACACCCTCAAGGCCGGACGCACCGGCTGGACGTCCTTCCGGACCAGGCGGGCGCGGCCCTGGCGGGCCGGGAGGTCCTGGCGGACGGAAATTTTTCCGGCGGAAGAAGGTCTGCAAGTTCTGCACGGAGAAGATTGACGCCATCTCGTATCGCGACGTGCGGCTGCTGCAGGGGTTTGTGGCGGAGCGCGGCAAAATTGTGCCGCGGCGACTGACCGGCGTGTGCACCACGCACCAGCGACGGCTGACGAAGGCGATCAAGCAGGCGCGCAACATTGCTCTGCTGCCGTTTGCGGCGAGGTTCTAGCTCGGCTGAGAGCCGAACCTCTCGAGGAACGGCCAGCTGTTTTTCAGGAGATTGTGCAATGGAAGTGATTCTCAGAGAAGATGTCTCGAACCTCGGCAACCGCGGCGATGTGGTGAAGGTCGCCGATGGATATGGCCGCAATTTTCTTCTTCCGAAAAACCTGGCCATGGAAGCCACGCCCGCCAACAAGGCGGTGATCGAGCAGATGAAGGCAGCGGCGGTGCGGCGTTCCGCGAAGGAAAAGGCGGAAGCGGAGCAGCTGGTAACGCAGCTGAATACCGTGGCGCTGGTCTTCGAGCGCAAGGTTGGCGAAGACGACCGCCTGTTCGGTTCAGTGACTTCGTCGGACATCGCGCAGGGACTGGCAGCGAAAGGCTTCACCATCGACCGGCGCAAGGTGCAGCTGGACGAGCCGCTGAAGTCCACCGGGGAATTTCACGTTCCTGTGAAGCTGCATCGCGAAGTGACGGCGCACATCAGCGTGACGGTGAAGGGCGAAGAAGCGGCTGGGGAGCAGGCCTGAGCGGGCATTGCCGGTCAGGCGTTGCGGGACGACACGCGTGGGGTGAGAAGATAGGAGCATAGCCAATTTCCGGTTCTCATCCATGCTAAAGGCCATTTCTTCGCACGTTTTTCTCGATCACCGGCTGCATCCTGGGCTGCTGGATGTTTTTGCCCGCGCCGGAGCGCAGGGCGTGGAGCTGTTTGCCGCGCGGCAGCACTTCGATTACACAAGCCGCCCGCACATCCGCGAACTCGCGGAATGGTTCCGCGCTAATTCGACCGAGGCATTCTCGATGCACGCTCCGCTTTACTCCGACGCGGAGATGGGGCGGGGCGGGTCGCCGGCGGTGAATGTGATCCATCCGGAAAAGAGCCGTCGCATCGACGCGATGGATGAGGTGAAGCGCGCGCTTGAGGTTGCCGAGCAGATCCCGTTCCGGTTTCTGATTCTTCATCTGGGCGAACGCGATGACATGTGGAGTCCGCGGGCGCTGGAGCATTCCATCAGCGCTCTCGAACATCTGCGCGCCTTTGCGAGTCCGCTGGGGGTGAAGCTGTTGGTAGAGAATCTGCAGGGCGACGTGGCGAGGCCCGAGCACCTGGTGGAGATTCTTTCAGCGGGACATTTTCGAGACATTGGCGTGTGCTTCGACGTGGGTCATGCGCATCTGGGCGAAGGCGTGGCGGCGGCTCTCTCGGAGCTGAACGCGCACATTCGCTCTACGCATCTCCACGACAATAAGCGGGACAAGGACACCCACCTGTGGCCCGGCGACGGGACGATCAACTGGGATGAGGCGCTGAGCGGGCTGAAGGCGGCTCCACAGACGCCGGCCGGCGTGCTGGAGATTCATTACCTGCTGGGGGATTCCGTCGAGGCGGTGGAAGAGAAGGCCAAACGGGCGTTCGAGAAGATGGAAGCGGCCAGGGGTTAGTTGAGGCTGGGAAAGCAATGGCAGACGAAAGTGCGGAAATTGTAACGGAGACGGCGACAGAAGCTCCTCTTTCGACGATTGCCCATATCGGCGAGCACGAAGGGCAGACGGTGACGCTGCACGGGTGGCTGTACAACCTGCGCGAGAGCGGAAAACTGTTGTTTCCCATTTTTCGCGACGGCAGCGGGACGATTCAGGGCATCGTGCCGAAGGCAGCGGTGACGCCGGAAGTCTTTGAGACGATCAAAGGGCTGACCCAGGAATCGTCGGTCGTGGTGACGGGCAAGGTGCGGGCCGATAAACGTGCGCCCGGCGGTTACGAATTGGATGTGCAAACCGTCGAGGTCATCCAGCGCGTGCCGGAGGACGATCCGTTTCCCATCTCGCTGAAGGAACACGGCACCGATTTTCTGATGGAGCATCGGCACCTGTGGGTGCGAACGCCGCGGCAGGCGGCGATTCTGCGGATTCGCGCGGAGATTATCAAAGCGGCGCGGGATTATCTGGACGACAACGGATTTGTGCTGACCGATCCGCCGATTCTGACGCCGGCGGCGTGCGAGGGGACGAGCACGCTGTTTCCCGTCGACTACTTTGGTGATCAGGCCTATCTGACGCAGAGCGGGCAGCTGTATATCGAGAGCACGGCGCTGGCGCTGGGGAAGGTTTATTCGTTTGGGCCGACGTTTCGCGCGGAAAAATCGAAAACGCGGCGGCACCTGACGGAGTTCTGGATGGTCGAGCCGGAGTGGGCGTTTGCCACGCTGGACGATTTGATGGGGCTGGCGGAGAACTTCATCAGCTATATCGTGGCGCAGGTGCTGGCGAAACGCGCAGCCGAGCTGAAGACGATCAACCGCGACACGACGAAGCTGGAGGCGGTCCGGCCGCCGTTCCCGCGACTGCGCTACGACGATGCGGTGAAGATGCTGAACGACGCGCACGCGAAGGGCGAGCTGGAGCAGGGGTTCGAGTACGGCAACGATTTCGGGTCGCCGGATGAGACGTATATTTCGTCGCAATTCGATCGGCCGGTGATGGTGCATCGCTATCCCGCGGCGGTGAAGGCGTTCTACATGGAGCCGGACCCGGTTGATCCGAAGTATGCGCTGTGCGTTGATGTGCTGGCGCCGGAGGGGTACGGCGAGGTGATCGGCGGGTCGCAGCGTATTCATTCGTACGAGCTGCTGAAGAAGCGCGTCGAGGAACACCAGTTGCCAATCGATGCGTTCAAGTGGTATCTCGATCTGCGGCGGTATGGTTCGGTTCCGCATTCGGGCTTTGGCATGGGGATTGAGCGCGCAGTGGCATGGATCTGCGGGCTCGATCACGTGCGGGAGACAATTCCCTTTGCCCGGACGCTGAATCGCATCTATCCGTAGCTCTTTTATGCCAAGACAAAATGAGACATCAGTGATGGCCGGATCGCCGGCTTCCAAGCTTTCGGCTGCGCCCGTGTATGGCGGCGTGCAGACGCTGCCGCCACGCAAGATCAAAGTGATTGGCGTACCGCTGGACCTGGGCGCGTCGCGACGCGGCGTGGACATGGGACCGTCGGCGGTGCGGGTGGCGGGGCTGGAAGCGCGGCTGGAGGCGCTGGGGCACGAGGTGCGCGACAGCGGGAACATCAGCGTGGCGATCGCGGAGACGAAGTCGTCAGGGCACCAGAGTGCGCGGTATCTGAAGGAAATTACGGACACCTGCACGCGCGCGGCGGAGATGGTCGTGAAGTCGCTGACGGAAGGCATGACGCCGGTGATTCTGGGCGGCGATCATTCGGTAGCGGCGGGCAGTGTCGCCGGTGTGGCTGAGTTCTACCGGAAGCAGAACCAGAAGATTGGGCTGATCTGGATTGACGCGCACGCGGACATGAATACGCCGGAGAGTTCGCCGAGCGGCAACGTGCATGGCATGCCCTTCGCGGCGCTGCTGGGACTGGAGCCGGAGCCGCTTGCCAATATTCTGGGATTCGCGCCGAAGGTGCAGCCGGAAAACGCAGTGCTGATTGGGGTGCGCGACATCGATCCGGCGGAGAAGGAGAACATCCGGCGTGCTGGAATCAGGGAGGTTTATACGATGCGCGACATCGACGAGCGCGGGATGCGGTCGGTGATGGAGGAGGCTCTTCGCGCGGCGGGACGCGGCACGGCGGGATACCACGTGTCGCTGGATATGGACTGGATCGATCCGGAAGATGCACCGGGAGTGGGGACGCCGGTGCGGGGCGGAGCGACATATCGAGAGGCGCATCTGGCGATGGAAATTATCGCGGACCACGGACGGATGGTGTCTTTGGAGGTGGTCGAGGTGAATCCGGTGATCGACGAACACAACCGCACGGCGGATCTGGCGGTGGAGCTGATTTCTTCTGCGTTCGGGAAGAAAATTCTGTAACAGGCAGCGCTACAATTCAGAGGCGGCAGACGGCAACGGCTTCATTTTTATAGGGGCAGTCCAGTCCTTCGACGCGGGGACGCTGGACGATGATCCAATTCACGCCAAATTGCTGCTGGAGGCGGAGAAAGTCGTCTTTGTGAAAATGCTGCCAACCGGATGCAGCCTGAACCTGCTGCTGCCAGAGCGGGGCAAGGTCGGGAACCTGGGTGGCGACAGCAGCGTCCTTAACCGCATCGGCGAGTTCGCTGCGATGGGCGAGGGCGCGGAAGCTGTGATAATCCTCGCCGGGAAGCTGCATGTAATACGGGTCGAGGGCGAAGTACGCCTCGACTGGCGTGTTGGCGCGCACCCACGCAAAGGCGCGCAGCCATGGATTGTGGGAGGCGACGCCGGGCAACTCGATGTGTTCGGTTCCTGCGAAAAGCGAGCGCTGAGCGACGAACATGCCGAGGGCAAGCGGCAAAAAAAGCGCGAACCAGCGCCAGATGTGGCCGCGGAGTAGCTTTTCGCCGATGAGGCCACCGCCGAGAAGAGCCATGAAGATGTAGACCAGGTGCAGGTAGCGCATGGGCTGCATGGGCGTGAGACGGATGAGCGCAGGGGTGAGCAACACGACGCAGGCGGCTGTGAGTTGGAAGGCCGCAAAGACGGCGGCGCATCCGGCTAATCTCGCCATCACGGCGCGGTCGGCCCGGCGGGCGTAGCGGGCGATGAACCAGAGGATGAAGACAGGCGCGATGGCGCCAAGCCACTCGTACCAGGTCCAGCGTGAGATGAAGTAGTAGTCGCGCGTATTGAGCGCCTGTTTCCACGCGCCTGAAGGGCCTTCAAAGATCCATGCGGGCACGATGCCGAGGGCGACGGCCGTGGCGCTGGGTTGATCGATGAATCTTCGGGAACGGACGGGGTCGATCCACAGGATCGCGCAAAACGAGACACCGAAAACGCCCATGATGGGATGGACCACAACGGCGGCGGTGAGCAGGACGCCGGCAAGAACCACGCGGCGATCGAGAACGAGCAGGATGGCCCATAGGATGAATGCCGTCGCGATAGCGCGAGGATGCAGGTACTGATCGAAGATGTAGAGTGCCGTGCCCGCGACGGGCAGAGTGAAGAGCACGCCGACGAGAGCAACGCCGGCCCATTGTGCTGCAGGGGTAGAAAAGCAGCGGCGGGCGAGTGCCCAGCAGCCCCAGAGGAGAAAAAATGCAGCAAGGCACTGGCCGATCATCTCGGAGACCGGGACGGGGATGTGCGTGAGGCGAACCCAGGCAGCGATGAGACGGTCGAAGATGCTGGCCTGCATCTGCAGGGTGAAGAGGCGAAAGTCGTGGGGATAGAGCGCGGGGTGGAGACGGTGCTGAATCGCGGAAAGGTAAACGGCGTCATCTTCCACACCGGGGTGGTATCCTTCGACGAGCAGCGCAGCGGCGCTAATCGATGAGAGCAGGATGAAGTTCCTGTATTGAGAGCAACTTTTCAAAACCGTTTAGCGTCACTCCAGGTAAGCATGAATTCCCGCAAGAAGGATGCTCCGTTTCTGGTGCAGAGCGGAGAAAAGGCGAAGCTTCGCGAAGCGATCCCATGCTCGCCGGCCTTAGCTCTTGTCATCCCGACCCTCCGTGAAGCGAGAAATATCCGGCCGCTGATGGGGCGGGTGCGGGCCGCGTTGGACCCGTCTGGAATTGCCTACGAAGTGATTGTAGTGGACGATGACAGCCGCGACGGGATCGACGAGATCGTTGCGGAGCTGGCCAGCGAAGACCCTCGCATTCGGCTCATCGTGAGGACCAGCGAGCGCGGCCTTTCCGGCGCAGTCTTGAGGGGCTGGGCGGAAAGCGATGCGAAACTGCTCGCGGTGATGGATGCGGATCTGCAGCATCCTCCTGAATTGCTGCCGAAGCTGTGGGCCGAGCTGGATCGCGGCGCCGATCTGGTGGTGGGGAGCCGCTACGCCAACGGCGGCTGCATGCGCGGATGGAAGGTGGTGCGCCAGCTGATCTCGCGAGTCGCGATATGGATGACGCTGCCGGTACAACGGGCCGGCATTCGCGCGCGCGATCCCATGTCGGGGTTCTTCATGGTGCGGCGCGCCTGCATTGACCGCGTCGAGCTGCAGAAATCCGGCTTCAAGATTCTGCTCGAGATTCTGGCCCGTGCGGAGATTCGCTCGGTGGTGGAAGTACCGTTTAACTTTGGGCGGCGCTACGCGGGCGCCAGCAAGGCTACGGTGCGGGTGGCCATCGATTACGTGGCGCTGCTGGTGCGGCTGTACCGGCAAAAGGGCCGGACGCCATCCGTGGCCGAGCGCGAGATTGCCGCGTCGGCGTTGGCCAGGGGCCAGGAAGCGGTCGGCAGCTAAGGCTGCATCATTTCCCAAAAAAACAAGTCCGCCGCCGGCGAAAGCCGCTGTGCGTTAGTCTGCCAGTGAAAGGATTTTTCATGTCTGTGCCGGTTTCCGATTCAGTCTCGTCCGCCTTGATCCATCCCTGGAACCCCGCCGGAAGCGGCTCTGTCGATGTTGCGGGTCTGGAGGCCTGGGTCGAGGATCGTCTGCGCCGCCATCGGGAAGCGATTGGGCGGCTGCTGGCCGCGGAGGGTCCGCGCACGATCGAGGGCACATTGCGCGCCTACGACGACGCGGTGGCCGAGCTGGCGGCGGTGGGATCGCTGACGGGGCTGGTGCACAGCGTGTACCCGGAGAAGACGGTGCGGGATACAGCACAGGCACTGTTACAGAAAATCTCGCAGGCGGGGGTTGAGCTTTCGCTGAATCGCGAGGTATATCAGGCGTTGGACAAAATCGATGCGAGCGGGGCAGACGCAGCCACGAGGCATTATCTGGACCGCACGCTGCTGCAGTATCGACTGGCCGGCGTGGACAAGGACGATGCGACGCGAGCGAAGATCAAGGAGCTGCAGGATCAGGCAACGCTGACGTCGCTGAACTTTGGGCGCAACGTGCAGGAGGGCGGCAACACGGTCACGGTGGAGGATGCGGCGGAGCTGGACGGGCTGCCAGCGGATTTTCTGGAAGCGCACCAGCCGGGAGAAGACGGAAAGATTACGCTGACCACGGATTTCCCGGATTATCTGCCGGTGCTGACGTTCGCGCGGTCTTCGGATTTGCGGCGCCGGATGTTTCTCGCGTACAACACGCGGGCGTATCCAGCGAACCGGCAGCTATTGCTGGATTTGCTGCGGATCCGGCAGGAGGTGGCGACGATTCTGGGCTTCGCGCACTGGGCCGATCTGGCGACTGCGGATCAGATGATGGAGTCGGCGGCGAATATGCAGGCGTTCCTTGACGATCTGGATCATGCAAGCAAGGGCGGAGCGGAGAAGGAATACGCGATGATCCTCGAGTTTGCGCAGTCGCGGGAGCCGGGCCTGAGGCAGATCGATGCAGCGAGCCGGGCGTATTGGCTGGAGCAATACCGGCGGTCGGCGTTCGACTTCGATTCGCAAGCGGTGCGGCCGTATTTTCCGTATACGCGCGTCGAGCCCGGCGTGCTGGCGACGGCGGAGAAGCTATTCCAGGTTCAATTCCGGCGCATCGAGAATCCGGATGTGTGGCATCCGTCGGTGAGCGCTTGGGAAGTGTGGGACGGCGCGGAAGTGGCGGGGCGGTTTTACCTCGACATGCATCCGCGCGAGGGCAAGGACAAGTGGTTCTCGGCGCATCCGCTGATTCCCGGCATTCGGGATCGGCAGTTGCCGGAAGCAGCGCTGATCTGCAATTTTCCTGAGCCGAAGGAAGGCAATCCTGGGCTTCTGCAATATTCCGACGTAGTGACGTTCTTTCACGAATTCGGCCATCTGATGCATGCGCTGCTGGGCGGGCGGCAGGCGTGGGCCGGGATCAGCGGTATCGCCACGGAAGGCGATTTTGTGGAGGTGCCGTCGCAGATGCTGGAGGAATTCTTCCGGGATCCGCGGCTGCTGGCGAGCTTCGCGTTGCACTACGAAACGAACGAGCCGATTCCGGCGGAGCTGGTGCTGCGCATGAATCGCGCCGGAGCATTTGGGCGGGCGGATTGGGTGCGGAGCCAGCTTTTCTACACGACGTATTCGCTCGAAACGCACCGGCTCGATCCGGCATCGCTTGATCCGGACGCGCTGTTCCGCAGGCTCTACGAGCGGTTCCTGCCGTACGAGTGGATCGATGGCAATCGCATGTATGCGAGCTTCACCCACCTCGTCGGATACTCGTCGAACTACTACACGTATCTCTACGACAAGGTGATCGCGCTGGACTTCTTCGCGCAGTTTCCGCGGCATGCGCTGCTGGACTCGCCGGCGGCGATGCGGTATCGCAGGACGGTGCTGGAACCGGGCGGGTCGATGCCGGGGAAGGAAATTGTGCAGCGATTCCTGGGACGCAGCCAGTCCAGCGAAGCATTCACGGAGTGGATCGGCGAGGAATTCCAGACGATGAGCGCCGCTTATGCGTGAGTTCGCCGGCAGCGGCGGAGCCGGTTCGTAGCCAATCAGGTAAGCTGAATCGCGAATAGGTTGGAGTGTGTAGATGGCGCGAAGAGCGTGGTTGCTGGCGCTGTTGTTCGTTGGTCTGCTTGGCAGAGCGCAGGCCCAGCAGGCGGTAATCACCGTCGATCATGGGCCGAATGCGGAGGCGCAACAGAGCAAGCATTATGTGGTGCTGGTTTCGCTCGACGGGTTCCGCTACGACTACGCGCGGAAATATGGGGCGAAGCATCTGCTGGCCATCGCCGCGCATGGCGCGAGCGTGCCCGAGGGAATGATCCCGGCGTATCCGTCGCTGACGTTTCCGAACCATTACACGCTGGTGACGGGGCTGTATCCGGAGCATCACGGCATCGTAGGGAATTCGTTTTACGATCCCGCGCGCAAGGAGCGGTATTCCTACACCGATCCGAAGACGAACGCGGACGGCTCCTGGTATGGCGGTACGCCGCTGTGGTCGCTTGCGGAGAAGCAGGCGATGCGCAGCGCGTGTTTCTTCTGGCCGGGATCGGAAGCGGAGATTGCCGGCGAGCGGCCGACGTATTATCTGCACTTCGACAATCAGTATCCGGATGAAAAGCGCATCGATCAGGTGATTGCGTGGTTGAAGCTGCCACCCGAGCAGAGGCCGCATTTCATCACGCTGTACTACTCGAACGTGGACCATGCGGGGCATGAATATGGCCCGGATACGCCGCAGACGGCGGAAGCGGTGAAGCACGTCGACGAGCTGATGGGAACGCTGGAAGAGGATTTAAAGGCTCTGCATCTGCCCGTCGATCTGGTCATCGTCTCCGATCATGGGATGGAGAAAATCGAGGGCGGCTGGATCGATCTGGATAAATATGCGCCGCTGGGCGATCTGATCACGGTGGGACAGTACCTGTATGCGCCGACGGAAGAGGCGGCGAACGCGGCGTATCAGAAGTTGAAGGCGGCGGATGCGGCGTTTATGGTGTATCGCCGGGCGAATGTGCCGGCGGAACTGCATTTCAACAGCAATGCGCGCGAGGGCGATCCGATCATCGTGGCGCGCGGGCCGTATGCGATTCGGGCGCATGCGCCGCCGCCGGATCGCGAAGACAAAGCGCCGACATTGGGAAATCACGGATTTGACCCGACCATGATGCCGAACATGAAGGCGGTGTTTTATGCGGAAGGGCCGGATATTCGCGCAGGCGTGAAACTGAAGCCATTTGAAAATGTGAATGTGTATCCACTGCTGGTGAAATTGCTCGGGCTGGATTCGCCGCCAGTCGACGGCAGCCTTGGCGTGCTCGCGGGTGTGCTAACCGCGCAGGCCGCGCAGTGATTCCAGGCCGGCGCGGCGGCTGAAGATCAGCCGTTGAAGAAGCCCTGTGTGGATGGCGCCATCTGTGGTTCTCCGCGGAGAAACGTTTCGATCACTTCGTGTTTTGGAGAGAGCACGGCGATGTCTGCGGAGCGGCCCGGTGCGAGGATTCCGATTTCGGTGTCGAGTCCGGTCATGCGGGCAGGATTCCGCGTTGCCAGCGGAACCGTCGCGGTGAGGCCGGCTCCCGTGAACTCCGCAAAATTGCGAACGGCGCGGTCGAGGGTAAGAGTGCTGCCGGCGAGCGTGTCTTCGCCGATGATGGCGCGGCCATTTTTCACGCAGACTTCGAGCTCGCCCAGCCGGTAGGTTCCGTCGGGCATGCCGGTGCCTGCCATCGCATCGGTGATGAGAAGGGCGCGTTCCGGTCCTTTGGCCTTCCAGAAAAGGTGCACGACGGTCGGGTTGACGTGCAGGCCGTCGCAGATGATCTCGGCGAAGAGGTTGTCGTTGGTGAGGACTTCCCCGATCAGGCCGGCGTCGCGATGGTCGAAGCGACGCATGGCGTTAAAGGTGTGGGTTGCGGTGACGGCTCCGGCAAGAACACCGCGGCGAGCGGCGGTGGCATCGGCATCGCTGTGACCGAGGCTGACGCGGACGCCGAGGTTCGCGGCGTGGGCGATGGTCTCTTCGGCTCCGGGCAATTCGGGAGCGATGGTCATGACGAGGATGTTGCCTTCGGAAGCCTGCCACATGCGGTCGAACAATGCGACAGAAGGTGGGAGCAGCTGGCTCTCCGCGTGAGCGCCGCGTTTGTGCGGCGAGAGAAACGGGCCTTCGAGATGAATGCCGACTGGACGCGCGCCGCCCAGAGGCGCGTCGAGGAGCTTTGCGAGGCCGCTGAGCGAGCGCAGGAGCGAGTCGAGCGGCGCGGTGACAGTGGTGGCGCAGTACGCGCCGACGCCGTGGCGAGCGAGGAACGCGCCGATGTGGTTCAGGGCGGAGTCCGTTGCCTCCATGACGTCGTGACCACCGGATCCGTGGATGTGCACGTCGAAGAGCGCGGGAATCAGCGTGGCGTCGAGCAGCTCGACGTGTTGTCCGGATGGCAACTCGCCGTGGGATTGCGAGGCGATGGCTGCGATGATGCCATCTTCGATGACAACGATGGGCCGCTCGACGACGTGATCGGGCGTGAGGAGACGAGTCGCGGTGAGAACCGTTCGCACAAAACAGAGTATAGCTATGAGTCAGTTGTTAGGATCGTTTGACGATGGAGCGGGAACGGCGACACCTGGAGCCTTGCGCGAATGAGGTGCGATGCGTGCGCGCCCCGGACCGGTCCGGCGCGTGGATCGGCCGCGCGAGCCCTGGCCTGCGGGAACGGGCGCGGTAGCCGGAGCGGCAGGATGAACGGCTGAGGCAGCTCCGATGCCGTTGCCGGGCAACACCAGCACGGGCGGCGCGACGACTCCGGGCTTGATCCTGCGCGAATGCACAACGGAACCGGTGACGATCACGAATCCCAGAAGACAGGCGGTGACGAGGCCGAGCGCACGGGCTGGAAAAGGATGCATCCGACTGAAGCGAGTGAGCGGCGAGAGGCGAGGCGCGGATTCCAGTTTCATGCGCTCGGAAGCCAGACGATTCAGGATGCGGCCCTCGAGGCCTGCTGCGGGTGTGGCCGAGCCGACACTGCGCAGCGCAGCGTCCATGGTGGCAGCGGTGCGCGGATCGGTTCCGGAATTCATTGCGTCTTTGAATCTGTCGGCGGTCATCGCGGAATCCCTTCTTTCTCGAGCAGAACAGCGAGCTCTTTGCGGGCGCGAAAGATGCGCGAGCGGATGGAAGATTCGGTCGTGCCGAGAGCGTCGGCAATTTCAGCGGTGGTCAGCTCTTCGACCGCGGAGAGAAGCAGGGCTTCGCGCTCGCGGGTTGGCAGACGGTCAATGAGGGCGAGAATCCGGTTGCGTTCCTGCGACGAGATTGCCGCGTCGTCTGCCGGGCGATCGCTGGAAGGCAGGGCGCGCGCGTGGTCGGCAATGTCTTCGCCTTCGGGCCGGGTTTTGGCGCGGCGTTTCTTATCGAGGACGATGTTCCAAACGATGCGGACCAGCCAAACGCGGTAATCGCGGATTTCGGCGAGGCGCGATTCGTGGCGAAGCACGCGCAGAAAAGTTTCCTGCACGGCGTCCTCGGCTTCGGCGGCGTTGCGCGTGACCGAAAAGGCTACGCGGTAGAGCGCGGTCGAATACTCGGCCACCAGTTGGGCGATCGTCTGGGTCCTATCCACGGTTCGTTCGGGAGCAGGCGCCACCCAGGAGGCGAGCTGGCCTTCAAAGCAACTCATCCTTATTGATCCTGGCATCCTTATGCCGGGTTCGACCCGGCTCGAGGAAATCACGTCTGCCCTAAAGACGGAGGATACGCTGTTTTCGCTCACGGTTTGACAGGAGCGGGTGGTTCGAAGGAGGTGGGCCGGGTTGATCCTGCAGTAACGTAGTTTTCACTACACTGGTTTCCATGCGCTCGAAACTGGCTGTTCCGCTTCGTTTCCTCTTTTCCCTCTTTCTGTTGGCCGCTCCGGTTGTGGCGCAGGGTCAGGCTCCCGGCAATTCCGGACTGATCAGCCAGCCGGGTGCGAATTTCGTGGTGAAGGACTCCGAGCTGCCGCGGAATTTCTCGATCATCGTGTACGGCGATATGCGGTTCACCGATCCGTCGAATACGACGGCGGCCGATCCCGATGCACGGAAGGCGCTGGTGGCGAAGATCGCCGCTGTGCATCCGGATGCCCTGATTCTGACCGGCGACGTTCCATGGCGCGGAACCTTTGCGGCGGATTACGCCGAGTTTAGGCTTGAAACCGCGATTTGGCGCACGGAGAACCTGCGCGTGTATCCGGCGCTGGGGAATCATGAGTTCGGCGGCAAGGGCACGGACGATCCGTTGCAGGACTGGTGGTCGGCGTTTCCGGAGCTCAAAAACCGGCGGTGGTACTCGGTGGCGCTGGGTAGCCGCGTTTATCTGACGTGTCTGGACAGCGACGCCGATCTGACGCCGGGCACGCCGCAGCGGACGTGGCTCGAGGATCAGATCCAGCATCTGTCGCCGAAGGTCGAGTTCGTGATTCTGGCGATGCACCACCCTCCGGTTGCGGATATTCAGACGAAAGAGCACGTGGATCACAATCCGCGGCCCAATGAGATTGCGCTGCGCGACTATCTGTCGCAAGTTGCGCCGAAGTCGCACGCGCAGCTTATTGTTGCTTCGGGACACATTCATAATTACGAGCGAGCCGAAGTCGATGGCGTGACCTATCTGGTTTCCGGCGGCGGCGGTGCGCATCCATATGAGGTGGATCGGACGCCGCAGGACAAGTACCAGGCGACCGATTTTCCGAATTTCCATTACATTTTGTTTCACCTCGACGGCAAGCAGCTGAAGGCGACCATGTATCGGCTTGGGTTGCCGATTGGGACGCCACCGGAGTGGCAGGCGCGAGACTCGTTCGTGATTCCGGCAAAATAAGGCATGCAGCGGCAGCGCTGGTTCGAGATCCACGACCAGGCCTGGTTTCCGACGTTTCTCCGCGACCTGACTACGGAGGCGCTGGAAGCGGTGTGGATCGCCAACCGGGTCTACCATCCCATTGCCGAGCGGCTGCGCGAAGCGGTGCGGCGCTCAGGCGCGCATCGGATCATCGATCTGTGCTCGGGCGGCGGCGGACCGTGGGCTGGACTGTACGAGGAAATGGTCGGTGGTGAGCCAATCACGCTGTGCCTAACGGACGTGTATCCGAATGCGCGCACGCTGTGCCGGACTGCCGGCGGCGCAGTGACGGCATGGAAGAAATCCGTGGATGCGCGGCATGTGCCGGCAGAGCTGCGCGGGTTTCGGACGATCTTCTCCTCCTTTCATCATTTCGATCCTGAGGCGGCGCGAGCGATGCTGGCCGATGCTTTCGAGCAGCGGCAGGGGATCGGCATTTTCGAGGGCGCGACGCGCGGCGCGTGGACGATGCTGGCGGTGACGGCCGTTCCTTTCCTGGGATTTCGGGAAGCGGTGCGAGCGCGACCGGTGCGCTGGGATCGCGTCCTGTGGAGCTGCGTGGTTCCGGTGGTTCCGGCGGTGCTGTGGGTCGATGGATTGCTGTCGTGTTTGCGGAGCTATTCGCTCGAGGATTTGCGGGAGTTGACGGCGGGCTTGTCGGCGCCGGATTACGAATGGCAGATCGGCGACGAGCGCGGTGGACGGGTGGCTGTCCGGTATTTGATTGGGACGCCAAAGGCCGCCCGTAGCCTGTAGGCGGTAGCTGGGAGCCCCCCCCTGTCCTGACAAGTTGTTGGTTCCATTGTGGTGATGGGGTACCGTGAGTCGGGTATTACCCTTCGAGGCAGTGTTCAGTGTTCAGTGTTCAGTGTTCAGCGTTCACCTCACCCCCTCCCCCAGTTCTGACAATAGAAAAGCCCTGCGGGCCAAGCCGGCAGAGCTTTCCAAAAGCAGCAGAAGCTGGGAGCCAGGAGCTATTCAAAAGCAGCTGGCAGCCTTAGTTTAGTTTCTTTGCCCTTATTATCAGAATACCAAGTCCAGGTTAGAAATCGGCCAAAACTCTTTGAGGTTATTGTGGTGGAAGTGGCGTGGAATCAGTGACAAAACTTTCGTACCGTGCGCGAAAAGCTTGACAGATTTTCCACATTTGGGAGTTCAGGGGTTTTCGCGACTGGTCAGGCGCTTTTGAGGAGGTGGAGGGTGAGATTGCGGGGACGGGGACCGTCGAGCTCAACGAGCACGACGCGCTGCCAGGTGCCGAGGACGAGCGAGCCCGACTCGGCGGGGAGGGTAAGCGCGGTTCCGATGAGTGAAGAGAGGATGTGATCGGGGACATGCTCCGGATTGTGGGGATGGCGGTAGCGGAGTTTGGGCATCATGGCCTCGAAGGCGTCGAGCATGTCGAGATCGGTGCCGGGGTCGAGATCGGCGGTGGTGAGCGCCGCGGTGGTGTGCAGAATGTTGAGGCAGACGATGCCGGTCGCGCCGGGGAGGTGGGATTCGACCTGCTCGGTGATGTCGAGGATCTGGCGTTTGCGGTGCGAGGCGATGGTGAGTTGGGGCATGATCCTTATTGAAGCAGGATCACGGTAGCGGGTTGCGGGGAAGCTCTGCGCGGACCGGACCCCCAGCGCCCTTTCTGGACGCTGGAGGCGATCCGGCTTTCATGCGAATCAGGCAGCGGACGCGTCGTCGTCGACGGTAGAGGCAGAGTCGTCGACTTCCGGGGCGGAGTCATCGACCGCCGGAGCGGAATCGTCCACGGCCGCGGCAGTGTCGTCGACGGGAGCATCGTCGACGGGAGTATCGGTGGCAACGGCGGAAGAGGGGTCGGTTTCGGCGAGGGGGTCGCCGTATTCGCCCAATTCACCCGACGTGTCGGCATTCGCCTGTTCGTTGTCGGCGGCGGCGGAGTAGACACCGGCAGCGTTCGAATCGCCGGAATCGGCATAGCTCTGAGCGGTTGCGGAATCCTGGTCGGCGGTCTGCTGATCCCAGTTGGCCCAGCTTTCATTCTGCTGCTCGTCGTAGGCGGTGCCGGAGGTGGAGTCGGCGCCACCGGCATTGTCGTCGGCGCTCTGATCGGTCTGGTAGGCCTGGGTGGCATCGTTCTCGGCGGTGGCGTAATCGCCGGAAGCGGCAGCCTGACCTTCGGCGGTTTCATCCTGCTGCGCGGTTTGCTGGTCGTCGGCCGCGGCCTGCAGCTGGGTGGAATCGGAGCCGGTGAGCATGCTGCTGTCGCCGGCCTGGCCGGCCTCGGTTTCAGCTTGTTGCTCATCCTGGGCGGCGGTCGCGTAATCGCCCGAAGCGGCGGCAGCGGTGGCGGAGGCCTGATCGGTGGTGGCGGAATCGATCGCGGTTTGGGTGTCGGAGTCGACGTTGTCGATGGCTCCATCGGTTGTGGTGGCGTCGGGGTCGTAGCTTCCGACTTCGTAATTCGTGGCGTTGTCGTCTGGCATGGCTCAACCTCTCCTGGGTGGTCGGCCCAATCACGTTTGCGCAGCGGAGGCTGCGGGCGGTTGGGCAGCTGGTTTTGTTTCCGCGCCCGCAGGAGCCGGAGAGGGAGCAGCCGGCTTCGGGCGCAGTGTAAGGACGTTCTGGCAGTGGGGACAGCGGACGTTCAGGGAAGATTTGCCGCGCAGGACGGCGAAGGGAACGCGCATCGGGGTCTGGCATTGATTACAGACGACACGAAGGGAGTCGGCGGGAATTTTTGCGGGAGCGGGCGCGGCGGGTCGAGGGGCCGGCGGAGCAGGGGCGAGTTGCCTGCGGGCAGCCTGGATGCTCTGGCTCCAACCCATGAGGTTGGTCTCTTTGGCGGCCTGTCCTAACAAGCGCAGCCGACGGGTGGTGTACATCGAGGAGGAGGTGGTCATTTCAGAAAGGCGGGTGACGGTGTCGTCGCTGGCGTCTTCCTGTTTCATCCATTCCTCGATGTTGACCTGCTTGAGCAAGCGGGCGGAATGGATGGACCACCCGAGCAGAACGCGGCGAGCGAGGAGCTCGTTGCCAACGGCGAGCAAACCGGCGCGGTCGGCGGTGATCTCGGCTTGACGCTGCCAGGCCATGAGCGGAATATCGACCGCGCCCTCGAGCCATTTGGTGGGACTGATGGCGCCCATGATTCCGCCGGAGAGGGGGCCGCTGTGGGTACCATCGCCGCCGGTGAGAAAGCGCGTGGCCGTTTTCCAAAGCGCATGGCCGGCGGCGCAGTGGCCCATCTCGCGGGCGAGGAGGAAGAGCAGTTCTTCGTGCTGGAAGTTGGTGAGGAGAGCGGTGCCGAGCACGATGAAGGCGCTGGTGTCAGAGCCGAAGGTGTAGGTGTTCCACTGCTGATCGCCGGCGACGTAGACGTCGGGCATTTTGGCGAGGCCGAGGATGCGCGCGGCGAGAACGGCGTGCTTCCAGATTTCGGGCAACTGCCGGGGGCCGAGACGAATGCCGTTGAAGGTGGATTCGATCCACGGACGGCCGACTTTGTCAGAAGCGGTGCGGACGACGGTGTGGAGGGCGGGAATCTGCTGCAGGCGGGTCATCGCCTGGCCGTCCTGGGCCCACAGGAAGACGGAGCGATCGAGTTGGTAGCCGGGATAGAAGGGGCGGAGCCAGCTACAACCGGAGCAGACGATGTCGGCGGGGTTGAGACCGGCGCCGAGGCCGCCGCAGATTTTGCAGACAGGAGGCGGCTGGGGAATGGGGTTGGGGAGGGGCGCGGCGGGCGACGGTTGGTCGGGCGCGGCCGGAACGACGAGGGCGGATCCGCAAAACTTGCAGAATTTTGATCCGGGGGTTCCGGCGCCGTGTCCCTGGGGGCAAACGGGCAATACCGCGTTGGTGGCCATGGGGTTTCCCCTGGCTTCCTTTCCGAGCACACGCCGGAGCATCAGCGATGAGCGAGCTCAATCTTGAGGAGGTTGGAATACTCTACCTTTTTTGCGTGGGGTCGGGGCAAAAATCTCGCGCAATATTGCGGGATGCCCCGTTGGGAACTGTCATTGGTGACCTGGGGCGGGTACCTCGAAGACCCTGGTTGCGGTGCTGAATTCGGTGCCGGCGCCGGTCTGGTATAAAGGGTGCCGAAAAATGGAGAGAGATTGATGAGGACGATGGGAGCAGACGGCAGGTGGCTGGCGGCGTTCGTGGTGGTGTGGGTTGCGATGAGCGCGGCGGGGTTCGTGGCTCATGCGCAGAAAGCGGCGAAGGGGAAGGCTGGGGCGGCGCAGGCTCGAACGAGTGCTGCCGGGGCGGAGACGGAGATGACGGTGGTGAAGCCGGAGAGCGAAGGGTTTTCGACGGCGCGGCTGGAGAATCTGCATCGGCTGATCCAGGGGGAGATCGACCAGAAGGAACTGGCGGGGGCGGTGACGATTCTGGCGCGGCATGGGAAGGTGGTGGATTACCAGGTGTATGGGGTCAGGGACATCGCGACGAATGCGCCGATGACGAAGGACACGATTTTCCGGGATTACTCGATGACGAAACCGGTGACAGGCGTGGCGATGATGATCCTGTACGAGCGGGGGCGGTGGCTGCCGCAGGATCCGATTGCGAAGTATGTGCCTGCGTTCAAGGATCTGAAGGTCTTTGACGGGTTCGATAAGGACGGGAAGATGGTGCTGGTGGATCCGGCGCACGCGCCGACGATGGCGGAGCTGATGTCGCACTCGGCGGGATTTTCGTATGGGAACGGGCACGGGCCGGTGGATGCGATGTACCAGGAAGTGAAACCGATGCAGGCGCCGAACCTGCAGGAGATGGTCTACCGGCTGGGGCGGCTGCCGCTGAATTATCAGCCGGGGAAGGCGTGGATGTATTCGGCGTCAATGGATATTGAGGGGTACATCGTGGAGAAGCTGAGCGGGATGACGCTGCCGGAATTCATGCGGAAGAACATTTTTGAGCCGGTGGGGATGAACGACGCAGGATTCTTTGTGCCGGAGGAGAAGCGGGCGCGGTTCGCGACGAATTACAGCGCGGATGCGCAGGGGCATTTGACGCCGACGCAGGAAGGGGGCGGAGCGCCGACGGATTATGCAACGGAGCCGACGATGCCGTCAGGGGGCGGAGGACTCGTGTCAACAGCGGAGGATTATTACCGCTTCGCGCAGATGCTGGCGAATGGTGGGGAGATCGACGGGGAGCGGGTGCTGTCTCCGGCGACGGTGAAGCTGATGACGTCGAATCATCTGCCGGCGGAATTGCTGACGGGGCAGTGGGGGATCGGGCAGCATGTGATGCGGCCTGGATTTGGGTACGGGTTCAACTGCGCGGTGGTATTCGACCCTGCGGCGGCGGCGCTGCCGGACGGGAAGGGAACTTTTTTCTGGGACGGCGCGGCGGGGACGTGGTTCTGGGTGGATCCGACGAACGATGTGGTGTTTGTGGGGATGATCCAGCGGCGGGGCGGGAGTGATAATCACACGCTGCTGTATAAGAGCCATGCGGCGGTGTATGGGGCGTTGGTTCAGTGACAGGGTACAGGGTACAGGGCACAGGGCACAGAAAGGGCCGGATGCTTTGCGAAGCTCAGAGAGGCTCAGATAAGGCGGCCGAACCAACCCTCGGGGGCTGAAGCCCAATACATTTTCAAGCTTTCACGGCACGGCCGAAGCCGTACGCCTTCAAAACATTGAGTTGCCCAGAAATTCCGTAGAGGTTTTGGACCTGTGATGGGGGTCACAGAGGGAGGGTTTTGTTTGGGATTAAATCGGACCATCCGAGTCGCATATTGAGGAGATGGTCCGTGAGTACGGGAAAGAGCAGAGTTCGCTGGGGGACGTGGTTGGTGGTGGCGCTGGGTTTTGTGCTGCTGGCTTTGGCGGCGACGGCGCAGCAGACGACGGCGCTTTGCGGGGTGGTGACGGATGTTTCGGGAGCGGTGATTCCTGGCGCGCGGGTGACGGCGAGCCCGGCTGGCAACGCACGCGAGGCCGAGACGGTTGCGGATGCGGAGGGTGCGTTTCGGTTCGCGGGTCTCGCGATGGGCGAGTACGTGGTGGCAGCGAGCGCGCAGGGATTTGCTCCGGCGGAGCAGACGGTAACGGTGGGGACGCAGGCGGTGACGGTAACGCTGGCGCTGAAGGTGGGGCAGACGAGCGAGACGGTGGCAGTGAGCGCGACGAGCGCGGCGCTGGCGACAAGCGACACGTCAACGGGCGGGACGCTGGATGCGAAACAAATGCAATCGGTGCCGCTGAACGGGCGGAGCTTTACGGATGCGCTGGCCGTGGAGCCGGGGGTGACGCCAGCGAGTTCATCACAGGCGAACGCGATTGTGATGAGCGGGGTGGCGAGCACGCCTCCGTCAGGGGAGTTGGATGCGGGGACGCTTTCGATTGGCGGGCAGCGGGAGACGGCGAATAGTTTTCGTGTGAACGGAGCCGATGCACAGGAAGACGTGAACATGGGCGTGGCGATTGTGCCGGTGTTGGACTCGATTGCGGAGCTGAATGTAGTGACGGGGAACGCTGCTCCGGAGTATGGGACGGCGAGCGGCGGGCAGCTCGCGGTGGTGACGAAGAGCGGGACGAATGAGTGGCACGGGTCTGGTTTTGAGTTTTTGCGGAACACGAATCTGGATGCGCGGAATTATTTTTCGCAGGAGCGGGCGGGGTTTCACCAGAATCAATTTGGAGCGACGCTGGGCGGGCCGGTAAGGACGGATCGGCTGTTTGTGTTTGGGGATTATCAGGGGACGCGGGTGGCGGAGGGGATCGATACAGGGTTGATTTCGGTGCCGACGGCGGCGGAGCGGAGCGGGGATTTTTCGGCGAGCGCGGGGGCGCTGACGGGAAGGGTGAGCGGGCCGTATCTGGCGGGGCTGCTCAAGCAGAAGCTGGGCCATAACGTAACAGCGGGTGAGCCTTATTACGCGGCAGGGTGCGCTGATTCGTCACAGTGCGTGTTACCCAATGCGCGGATTCCGCAGAGTGCGTGGTCGGGGGCGGCGCAGCATTTGCTGGCGTACGTGCCGCAAGCGAACGGACTCGGGAACGACGGGGTCGCGGGGACGTTTTCGACGTCGGCGGCGGAGCAGCAGATTCGCGATGACAAGGGTGGGCTGCGGGTGGACTGGAACACGCGACTGGGCTCGGTGGCGGGGTACTACTTTTTCGACGATTACCGCGTGGGCGATCCTTACCCGACGGGCGAAGGTGGGGCGAGTGTGCCGGGTTTCGGCGCGCTGAATTTTGGGCGGGCACAGTTGCTGGCGCTGAGCGACACGAAGACGTTTGGGGCGAACACGGTGAATCTGGCGCGGGTGAGTTATATGCGGAATGCGGCGAATGTGGGGGTGCCGCAGGGCGGGGTGGGTCCATCGGTAGCGTCGCAGGGATTTCAGGGGATCGCGGTGCAGGACGCAAAGATCGAGGGCGTGGAGAACACGATCTTCAACGACTTCACGATGGGCGTGGATACGACGGCGCTGTTCCAGGCGGAAAACATTGTGGAGGGGAGCGACGATTTTTCGCATGTGATGGGCGGGCACAATCTGAAGTTCGGCGCCGATGTGCACGGGGACCAGATCAACAATCACCCGGATGTGTACTTCAACGGAAGCTTTGCGTTTACGGGGAGCGAGACGGGACTGGACTTCGCGGATTTTCTGCTGGGGGTGGATTCGAATTTCACGCAGGGGGATGCGCAGCACTTCTACAACCGGAATTTGCTGGCTGGGGCGTACGCGCAGGACTCGTGGCGGGCGCGGCCGGGGCTGACGCTGAATTATGGAGTGCGGTGGGACCGGCTGCCGTCGTGGTACGAGAAGTACAACCAGTTGCAGACGCTGGTTCCGGGCGAGCAGAGCGTGGTGTTTCCGAATGCGCCGGAGGGAATTGTTTTTCCGGGCGATCCGGGAGTGCCGCGGACGCTGGCTGCGACGCAGTACACGGATTTTGGACCGCGGGTGGGTGTGGCGTGGTCGCCGCGATGGCTGGGTGCGGGGAAGACGAGTTTGCGCGGGAGCTGGGGGCAGTTTTATACGCCGGTGGAGGGATTGTCGCCGGCGGTGATGAGCGGGAATCCACCATATGGCATTACGTACACGAGCGCGGTGCCGACGCTGTTCGATACGCCGTGGACGGCGGCGGCGGATGGATCGAGTTTGGCGGCGAATGGGCAGGCGAGATTTCCTTTGGCGAAGACGCCGTACGGGGCTTCGCGGACGCATCCGGTGGGGAGCGTGAACTGGGCGGAGTTTGAGCCGTTCACGGGGATTCCGGCGGTAGCTCCGGGAAACGTGACGCCGTATGCCGAGGACTACATGGTTTCGGTGGAGCGGCAAATGGGGCGCGGGACGGTGCTGGATGTGAGCTATGCGGGGACGCAGGCGCATCATTTGCTGACGCTGCTCGAGGCGAACCCGGGCGATCCTGGATTGTGTTTGGGGCTGAGCCAGGAGAGTGAGGTTGCGGCGGGATCGGCGACGTGCGGGCCGTTCGGCGAGAGCGGGACGTATACGCGGGCGGACGGGACGGTGGTGAACGGGACGCGGACGCGATTTTCGCCGGCGTTTGGAAGCGTGAGCTGGCAGAAGACGATGGGGAACTCGCACGATAATGCGCTTGAAGTGAGTTTGAAGGGCGAGTGTGGGGCCGCTGGGATTCAACCTGGCGTACACGTGGAGCCAGTCGATCGATCAGAGTTCAAGTTTGTCGGATCCGGTGGATCCCGGTTGATGCGAGTGTGAGCCGGGGATTGTCGGCGTTCGATTTGACGCAGAATTTTGTGGCGAATTATCACTATCGGCTGGCGGTGGGGCAGGTTTGGCGCGGTGGGCCGAAGGCGTTGACGGGCGGGTGGGAGGGCTTCGGGCTGACCCGGTTGACGACGGGATTTCCGGTGACGCTCGTGAACAACAACGACAGCTCGCTGTTGGGTACGCAGCCGAATGGGGTCAACAACGTTGGAGCGGATGAGTTGAATGTGGCGGCGGGGCCGCTGGAACTGAAGGGGACGCCGCGAGCGGGAGCGGGATTCAACGCGGCGTTATTCAGCGTGCCGGCGTTGGGGGAGTTTGGGGATGCGCGGCGGCGGTTCTTCCACGGGCCGGGCTCGGACGATACGGACTTTGCGCTGGCGAAGTCGACGACGGTGCTGGATGGGAAAGAGCTGCAGGTGCGGGCGGAGGCGTTCAACGTTTTCAATCATGCGCAGTTCTTTGGGCCGGGATCAGTGGAAGGGAATGTGGGGAGCGCGGACTTTGGGCAAATTGTTTCGGCGGCGGCTCCGCGGCTGATGCAGGTGAGCGCGCGGTTACGGTGGTAGAGAAGCAGGGAGTAGCCAATAGGGAATAGGGAATAGAAAAGCTCGGCTCGTGACGGGCTAGCGTGGACTGGCGAGGTAGAGGGTGGTATGGGAGGGCAAGACGGCTCCGATGATGGCGCCACAAAAGCCACCGATGACGGCGCCGACTGCGGCACCGGCCCCTTTGCCGCCGAGAAATCCATGAGACTCCCACGCACCCGCGGTGATGCCTGCTCCTGCGCCAGCGCCGATGCCGGCTCCAATGAGACTGTTGCGCAGACGGTGGCCGCCCTTGGTGAGTTTGACGCTGCGGACATCCTGCTTCTGCAGGGTCTGATCGCCCTTGGACTCCGTGAGCACGATTGCAGTGCTGGAGACACTGACGAAAGCACCGGCATGCTTCTGCGAGGTTGTGTCGACGATTTGAATTCTCTCGCCGGGATGAAGGGCGTTCAAATTATCCCAGGAGGAAGGATGGGTTTGAGCGGATAGGGCGCAGGATGCTGCGAGGATACAAACCAGGGACAGAATGTTTCGCATGGGTGGTCGTGCTCCCTCTTTTTCGTTCAGCAGCTGGGCAGTGAGAAGGTCTACTGTCGCTCTTTGGCGGATTCCTGGCGGAGGGCGTGGATGACGACGCGGAGCATTTCTTCTTCGGGGGCGGGCTTGCCGGTCCAGATTTCGAACTGGCGCGCGCCCTGGTGGACGAACATCTCGACGCCGGTGATGACGGGGAGGCCTTTTTCGCGGGCCATGCGGATGAGGGGCGTGTCGATGGGGTTGTAGACCAGGTCGAAGACGAGGCGGGTGTTCAGCTCTTTGGGTTCGAGGAGCGAGGCGGGTTTAACGCCGCGCATGCCGACGGGGGTGGTGTTGATGATGACGTCGAAGTTCGACTTAATGATTTGCTCGCGGCGGATGGTCTTCGCTTTGGCCTGACGGGCGAGTTTTTTGGCGGTTTCGGCGGTGCGATTCCAGATGAAAACTTCCGCGCCTCGTTCGACGAGGCCGAAGACGGCAGCGCGGCCTGCTCCGCCGGCGCCGAGGACGAGGATCTTTGCGCCGCGCAGGGGCAGGCGGCGTTCGAGCGGGCGAACCACGGCGGCGACGTCGGTATTAAATCCGTAAAGCTTGCCATCCTGGGCGCGGACGACGGTGTTGCAGGCGCCGATTTTTTCCGAGAGGACATCGGTTTTGGCGAGGTGCTTGATGATGTCGGTCTTGAAGGGCATGGTGATGGCGAGGCCGTGGAGCGGGACTTCGCGGGTGAGGGTGAGGAGATCGTTGAGGCGCGTGGTCTGGAGCGGGAGGAAGACGCCGTTGACGGTCTCGCGGCGGAAGGCGATGTTGTGCATGAGGGGCGAGAGGGAGTGGCGGACGGGATTGCCGGCGACTCCGTAGACTTTGGTGGAGGCGTCGATGTGATCGATGCGCCAGGTTTCGCGGAGGGTGCGGGCTTCAATCTGGCCGGGGCCGGTTTCTTCGCCAGCGTGGGCAGCGGCAAAGGTGAAGACGCTGCCGGCGCGGAGGCCGAGGACGCGGCTGATGATGCCCTGCTCGCCCATGGAGATGCCGATGATGTTGGCTTCGTCGCGGCGACTATCGAGGAAGCGCATCATGGTGACGTTGTCGGCGAGGGTTTTGGCGGTGGAGACGATTTTGACGAACTCGGGCTGGAAGGGCAGGATGCGGTCAAAGACGGCGTCGAGATTCCTGGTGGCTTCGTAGTCGTGGTGGCTGATGATGAGGGCGGCGCCGAAGGAGCGAAGCTTCTTCATCTGCGCGGGCTTGGTGTGCTCGGCGGTTTGCAGTTCGATGTCGATGAGATGGCAGCCGGCCTGGGCGGCCTTCTCGAGGACTTCAAGCTCAGCGGGGATGGTGCCTTTGAATTTTCCGCCGGTGGCAGCGCGACGGCAGGTGGCGATGGCGGTGATCTCGCCGCGCTCGTAGAGAAACTGCTTGAGCCTGGGAATGATGGCGAGCGGATTGGGAAGATAGTCGAGGCGAAATTCGACGAAATGATTTTCGCGGACGATTTCTTCGGCATTGCGCATCATGTCGGCGGGGGTGGAGCCGGTGATGGCGACACAAATTTTTCCGATGCGGGAGCGGATGAAATGGGTAGAGGCGACTGCGGGTCCTTCGCGCACCGGATTGCCGTTGGTGGGCGCGGAAACGGGGCGTGGCCCCGGCGTACCGGAGTTGGGCGAGGAGCCCTTCAAACCATCGGATTTCGGCCCGCCGACGCGTGAAGGTGTGGCGCGCGCCGCCGCCGTGCCTGCTTTCATACCCGCAATTGACGCATATTAAAGAGGTTTGGCCCTCGATGCAAGGCTAAATGCACAATCTTTGCTGCCATCGTAAATGGTTTAAGACCGAGGGGGGTCTTTTTTGCGGGTTTTCTTCGGACGGGGGCCGGTTGACGGGAGTTGTTGAGGGCGGCGTATTGAAAACAATGGCCTTACATTGAAGGAAGCCTGCGAACAGTGAGGGTGGTCGCCCTCGGGTCTGGCCCGGTACTCCAGGGGCACTGGGGTGGTTTCCGCAGTTCGGACGCCGCTCCACCTTTTAGAATGGCGGGGGCGCACATGAAAAAGATACGGGTTGGGATTCTGTTTGGGGGGCGGAGCGGCGAACATGAGGTTTCGCTGCTGTCGGCGGCGTCGGTGCTGGGGGCGATCGATCGGAGGAAGTATGACGTTGTGCCCATCGGCATCACGAAAGAGGGGCGATGGGTGACGGCGGGTCATGCGGAGCGGCTGCTGGGTGGGGGGAAATCGGAGAAGCATTTGCGGGCGGGCGATCCGGATACGACAGGGCCGGCTGCGGTGCTGCGGAAAGGCGAGAGCGTGCTGGTGCCGCCGATGCCGAGTGAGGCGCTGGTTCCGTTCGAGCGCAAGGCAGGCGAAGTTACGACGTCGAATCCGGAGCAGGTGCTGAGTGTCGACGTGATATTTCCGGTGCTGCACGGGACGTTTGGCGAGGATGGGACGATTCAGGGGCTGTTCGAGCTGGCCGGCATGGCGTACGTGGGTTCGGGGGTGCTGGGCTCGGCGGCGGGGATGGACAAGGACACGATGAAGCGGCTGTTCCAATCGGCGAAGCTGCCCATTGTGAAGTGGGTGACGTTTTTGCGTGGGGAGTGGGAGAAGTCGCCGAAGAAGATTCGCGCGCGGGTAGAGGCGGCGCTGAGGTATCCCGTGTTTGTGAAGCCGGCGAATTTGGGGTCGTCGGTGGGGATTTCAAAAGCGCACGATGCGAAGGAGCTTGGGCCGGCGATTGAAATGGCAGCGCAGTTCGATCGGAAGATTGTGGTGGAGCAGGGTGTGGGCGGGCGGGGGAAGGCGCGCGAGCTGGAAGTGGCGGTGCTGGGGAACGATGAGCCAGAGGCTTCGGTGGTGGGTGAAGTGATTCCGGGCAAGGAGTTCTACGATTACGAGGCGAAGTATCTGAGCGAAGGGTCGGATCTGATTGTGCCGGCGAAGTTGTCGAAGGCCGATGCGAAGCGGGTGCGGGAGATGGCGGTGGCGGCATTCAAGGCGTGTGATTGCGCGGGACTGGCGCGGGTGGATTTTCTGATGGAGCCGGGAAAGTCGGGGCGGGGCGGAACCGGAAGAATCTGGGTGAACGAGATCAACACGCTGCCTGGGTTTACTTCGATCAGCATGTATCCGCGGTTGTGGGCGGCGACGGGTGTGGCGTATCCGGAGCTGATCGATCGGCTGATTGGGCTGGGGATGGAGCGGCGGGCGGATAAAGACAGGAACAAGTACAGCCTGTAGCTGGGGCCGGGAGCTGGGAGCCTGGGGCCGGGAGCTGGGAGCAAAAGACGAGCCGACTGGGAGCGTGTTCGGCTCGGGGAACTGTGGCGGGATGGCGGGTGTCAGAATAGAGGGGAGCGCTTGCCGATGGGGCGGGGGCTCGGGTTTGAAAGGAGTCGCACAGAATGACGTTGCTGGATGCTCCGAAGTACGATGCGCGCCGGGCGAACACGATACGCACGCTTTCGATTGTGGGCGTGGTGGTGGTGGTGATCGCGATTATCGGCACGCTGCTGGGGATTCTCCAGATGCCATGGTGGTTCTGGCACTGGCCGTCGGACCACGCGATCAACACATTCATGGGGAGCGTGGAGAGTGGCGACCTGAACAAGGCGTACGGGGAGTGGAACCACGATCCGAACTGGCAGCAGCATCCGCAGCAATATCAGCCGTACGGAATCGACCAGTTCACGAAGGACTGGGGACCAGGGAGCGACTACGGCACAATCAAGAGCCACAAGATTTTCATTGCGCATCGCGTCGGGAACGGCGTGATTGTAGGGATCTACGTGAACGGGAACACGGGCAAGCCGCTGTTCCTGCGAGTAGACAGCGGGGCGAAGACGATTGGGTTCTCGCCGGTGGAGCTGTACTCGGGACCCTAAGCGCAGGGAACAGGGAACAGGGAACGGGGTACAGAGTTTAGAGAGTGAGCAGCGTCTTCTCGAGGCTGGCGGAGTCCTCTACGTTGTGGCAGGGTTGGGTGCGGTCGATTTGGCGCATTAAGCCGCAGAGAACGGTGCCGGGGCCGGCTTCGATGAAGTGGGTGGGCTGCTGCGCGGTGAGGAGACGGATGGAGTCGACCCAGCGGACCGCTCCCGTGACCTGGCGGATGAGGGCTTCGCGGAGCTGATCGGGATCGGTAACGAGGGCCGCGTCGACGTTGACCGCGACGGGAACACTCGGCGTTGAAAAAGTGAGGGCACGGAGCAGTTCGGCGAGGCGATCCTGGGCGGGCTGCATGAGCGCGCAGTGGAAAGGCGCGCTGACCTGAAGCATAACGACGCGCCTGGCTCCGCGTTCTTTGCAGATTTCAGCGGCACGTTCGACGGCGGGCGCTTCGCCGGAGATGACGGTCTGCTGAGGCGAATTGAAATTGGCAGCGGCGACGATCTTGTGGGTCATGGCAGCGGCGTCTTCGCAGGCTTTTGCGGCGTCTTCAGAACTGAGACCGAGGACGGCGGCCATGGCGCCCTGACCGGCGGGGACGGCTTCCTGCATGAAGCGGCCACGCTGGCGGACGGTGCGGACGGCGTCGGCAAAGGCGATGGAGCCAGCGGCGACGTTGGCGGCGTATTCGCCGAGGGAGTGGCCGGCGACGAAGGCGGGCGTTATTTCCTTTTCTGCGAGTACGCGCAGGGCGGCGACGGAGACGGTGCAGATAGCGGGCTGCTGGAATTCGGTGAGCTTGAGCTGATCTTCGGGGCCTTCGAAGCAGAGTTTTGAAATGGAGAAGCCGAGGGCTTCGTCGGCTTCTTCGAAGGTGCGGCGGGCGACGAGAAACTTGCCGGCGAGGTCGCGGCCCATTCCGGCGTACTGGGAATTTTGTCCTGGAAAAAGGAAGGCGAAATTGGTCATGACTCAGGGAAGATTAGCAGGTCAGCGTGGGCTGGGAACGTGACAGGACGCGGTCCAGCAGGGACGGCGACTCTTTGAAATGAGGATTTAACTTTCCGGGGGGGTGGTGCGTCTATAAGACGAGAGGCGCCTGGGGCGCTGCACCAACATGCTCACGCCCCTTGCTGCCCTCCATGAGAGCCCCGGTGGTTCGTGGGTCCGCCGGGGCTTTTCTTCTGGAACAGACTTGCAAAGCTAGGCTGAGGCAGCCAGGTGGGCCGGAGTCCGCGCCGCACTGTTCGCGACAGCGGGCGTGTGGTGCGTGAGCCGGTGCACGAAGTGGTAAGGCGGCCAGGGGCCGGAAAGCTGCATCTGGCAATCTTTCATGAGGATGCTGGCGCTGGAGTATTTGTTTTGATAACGCTCCACGCCCGCAGAGTCGATGAGGTGGGCGATGTCGAGCAGCATCTTGCCGGAGTCGATGCGCCGGCAGCTGACTTCTTCGGCCAGCGGCAGGAACATGCGATGCATCTGGACGGTGACGGCGCGGGCTTTCGTCTGGCGCTCGCGCTGCAGGGCCGCGCTTTCGCGCAGGTTGGTGAGATACGCCCGGCCCACAGTGGGTACAGGTTCCGCGGAATAGCGGCGGACCTGTTCACGGCAGCCATCGTCGAGCATGACTTTGAGGTGCATCTCGGCCTTGCCGCGGAGGCGTTCGATGTTGGTGATGAACTGGCGCTGGTTGGAGCGGATCGACCGGCGCAGGGATTCATCGTCTGCAAAGACAGTTCCAAAACGGAACGGCAAAACGGTGGAAGTTTTGAAGCAGTCGGAGATGACACGGGCGTGCTCGACGCCGGCTTGCTGGGTGAGGTTCTCCGCGGGAGAGTATTCGCTGACGATAACGGCTAGATCACTGGCTGGGTAGAGGAAAATTTGATTGCCCTGGATTCCCGTAACTGCTTCCATTGGAATTGGCTTACGGTGACGAAGCAGTTCGGGAAAGGCCTGTCTTTCGGTTATGCAGTAGGCATACCACGCCATATTGGGTCGCTCCGCATGCTGGATTGGGAAAGAGGTGGGAACATCAGCGTTGTGGGGATGGACATGGCAGTATTTCTTTAGAACTGACTGAACTGCAACGTATGCTAGCCCCGCATGTAAACGACTGGCAACAGGCGCGCGGGGCAAGATGACGATGGTTAGCGGTAGGATCGAAAGTGGTGTTGACATTATGGAATAAATATTGATTGCATGAAGCGAGCAATTCAAGTGCTCACTTTTGCCGTTCGAAGGACTAGAATTACCGCTCAATTGTGATGAGGTCCTCGGGAAGGTCGAGGTCCAGCTCGCCAGCGGGCCAGGGAATTCCCTGGACTTGAGCGGCGTGGATGCGGATGAGGTCCTTTGCGCCACGGTCACCGGAGCTGGCGAGGAGCGCGGAAAAGACCTTCGCGGAGAACAGGGCGGGGACGCCGGCTCGTCGGGCATAGACCGAGGCGGTGATAGCGATGCGACGGGCGGACTGATGGCGGGCCAGGAGGGTCCGCAGATGATCCGCGGTCAAGCGGGGCTGATCGCAGACGAGAATTAATACTGCCTGGGGTTGCAGGTCCGTCTTGCGGAGCGCTTGCATGCCGGAGCGCAGGGAGGCGCCCATTCCTTCTCGCCATTCGTGATTGACGACGACGTCGACGGCCAAGCCCTGGAGTTCGCGCTGAAGCTGGTCTGCTTCGAATCCGAGGACGACCAGGACGGGAGAGCAGCCGGCTTCGAGAGCGAGGCGAGCGGTTCGGTGGAGCAGCGATTCGCCGTCAATGCGCACGAGCTGTTTGGGTTGACCGAGTCGGGTGGAAGCACCGGCGGCGAGGACGACCGCGGCGCAGCGAAAGTCAGGCATGAAGGGCGGGGGCCGACGAGAGCATGCGCGCCTCGCGTCCGGCAAAGACGGCCTGCAGTTCCGCGGCAATGGCGAGGGCGATCGAAGCCGGCGAGTGACCGCCGAGGTCGAGGCCGACGGGGGTGTGCAGGCGCGCCATGCATTCGGCGACGGTGAGGCCGATGGTGGGGGCGATTTCGTCGAGAAGGCGGTCGGTGCGGCGGCGGGGTCCGAGGAGGCCGATATATTTAATGTCCCGCGGAAGCAGAGCACGCAACGTTTCGCGGTCCTGCTCGTAGCTGTGGGTCATGATGACGGCGGCGTCAGCGGGGGCGATGTGGGCGACGGCGGCATCGAGGGTGCCGACACGCTCAGCGCGGGGAAAGCGCTCCGGGCGGGCGAGGTTGGAGCGGTTGTCGGCAATGGTGACGTGCCAGCCGAGGGACCAGGCGAAATCCGCGAGGGGTAGCGTGTCATCGCCAGCGCCGAAGATGAAGACGGCGGGGGGTGGGGCGATCGCTTCGACGAAGTATTCGGACGTGTGCGAGGACTTGCCGGTTTGGAGCGCTTCGCGGGCGAGGGGTACGAGGTCAGAATTGGGTGGGCGCGCGTAGAGAACTTCGCCTGCTTCGTTGACGATGAGTGCGGTGCCCGGGGAATTTGTGCTCGTGCTGGTTACGATTACGGAGGCGGTGCGCTCATCGACGCTGCGCCGGAGGGCATCGAGGACGTGGACGGCGGGCTCGCCGCGTTCGAGGAGGACGATGACGGTACCGCCGCAGCCGAGGCCGTAGGGCATGTCGCCGTCGTCGTCGAAGAAGCTTGAGTAGCGCTGGAGGGACGGTCCCTGCTGGGTGAGCCACCAGGCTTTTTTAGCGACTTCGGCTTCAAGGCAGCCGCCGCTGATGGTTCCGGCGCGCCGGCCCGTTGAGGTGAGCAGCATGCGGGCACCGGGGCGGCGATAGGCGGAGCCTTCGATGGCGACGACGGTGGCGAGGCAAACGTCTTCCCGCGCGGTGCTGGCGGACTTCCACAGGTCGAGGATTTGCCGAAGTTCTGACATGCTTACGAGGTGACGACGGGCTGCGCGGCGATCAGGTCTTCGATGCGCACGGGCAGTTTGCGTACCCGGACGCCGGTGGCGTGGTAGACGGCCATGGTCAAGGCCGAAGCTACTCCGGCGAGGCCGATTTCGCCGATGCCGCGCGCACCATATTCGTTCAGGTGAAGATCAGGATACTCCACAAAAATGCAGTCGAGGCTGGGAATGTCGGCGTTGGTGGGGACGAGGTAGTCGGCAAAATTGTTGTTGAGCGGCTTGGCGTTGCGCGCGTCGTAGAGGGTTTCTTCGAAGAGGGCCATGCCGATGCCCATGACGACGGCGCCGAGGATCTGGTTGCGGCCGGTGCGGTGATTGATGATTTTGCCGGCGTCGATGACGGTGAGGCCGCGAGTGACGCGTAGGCGGGCAATACCGGGATCCCAGGCGACTTCAAAGAACTGCGCACCGAAGGAGTGAGCGGAAAATTGATGTGCGGTGGTGGGATCGGGTGCGGTGCGGGATTCCGATTCGAGAGCGGCGAGGCGCTTCTGGGCGAGAACTTCCTGGAAAGGCATGCCGGATTCGGGCGGCTGATCGGCAGCGTGGATGCGGCCCGCAGTCATCTTTAATGTTGGAGGATCGTCGCCAGCGCCGACGCGTTTGAAGGGCGAGGATGGGAGGGTTTGCGCGGCGGCGATGATGCGGTCGATGACGCCGCTGGTGGCCTGGGAGACGGCGGGCAGGATGGTGGCGGTGACGGTGGAACCGCCGGAAGTGGGGCCGTCAGGGAGGGAGGTGTCGCCGAGGACGACCTCGATTCTGTCGATGGGAATGCCGGTTTTCTCCGAGACGACCTGGGCGAAAACGGTGTAGGTTCCGGTGCCGATGTCCTGGGTGGCGCAGCTGGCGCGAGCAGTGCCGTCGGCGTTGAGGCGCACGCGGACGGTGGCGGAGCCGCGGCCGGCGTGCCAGGTGGCACTGGCCATGCCCCAGCCGAGGATTTCGTCGCCCTGCTTCATGGAGCCGACCTGGGGCGTGCGCCTGGACCAGCCGAATTTTTCAGCGCCGGTTTGGTAGCACTCGCGGAGGCGCTTGCTGGAAAACGGTCGAGCGGGATTGTAGCTTTCATCCTGCTCGGCGTAATTTTTGAGGCGCAGATCGAGGGGATCGAGATTGAGTTTGATGGCGAGCTCGTCCATGGCGGATTCCAGCGGGAAGAGACCGGGGACGATGCCGGGGCCGCGCATCGGCGTGGGCGTGCCGATGTTCATGGGGACGAGGGATTGGTTGGCGGCGACACTGTCGCAGCTGTAGAGCATGGTGGTGACGCCGGTGCACTGCTCGACGTAGGTATCGACGAGGGAGGTGGGTTGCAGGACGTCGTGCTGGACAGCGAGGAGCCTGCCGTCCTGGGTGGCGCCGAGGCGCATGCGCTGCTGGGTGAACGGGCGATGGCCGACCGTAGTGAACATGAGGCTGCGCGGGACGACAAGTTTAACGGGGCGGTTGACGCGCTTCGCGGCCATGGCGGCGAGTAGGGAGTGGGGCCAGGGAAAGAGCTTGCCACCAAAGCCCGATCCGCAGAAGGGCGAGAGGACCTGGACCTTGTCGATGGGAATGCCGAGCATTTCAGAGAGCACGTGCTGATGGTTGACGACGCCCTGGGAGGATTCGTAGAGGATGACTTTGTCGCCGTCCCATTTGGCCGTGGTGGCGTGCATCTCCATGGGATTGTGGGTTTCGACGGGGATAACGTAGGTTTCGTCAATTTTGACGGGGGCGGCGTCGAAGGCCGGATCGGCGTTGCCACGGGTGTAGTGGATGCGCGGAGGACCCTGCGGCGGAGGGGCCGCGGCGAGGTCAACGATGTTGGGGAGCTTTTCGTAGTCGACTTTGACTTTGGAGGCCGCGTCCAGGGCCTGCTCGAAGGTATTTGCAACCACGACGGCTACATATTGGCCATAGTAGTAAACCTTGTCGTCCTCGAAGGGAGGGCGGACTTCGCCGGCGCGGCTGAGGGGCTCGAATTGGGCGGCAGGGCGGAAGAGCTGGTCGGTATTGCCGTGATGGATGATGGCGAGGACGCCGGGCAGGCGCTGGGCGATGGAGGTATCGATGTTCGCGATGCGCGCGTTGCCGACGGTGGAGGCGACGGGAACGCCGAAGGCGATGTTGTCGAAGGGGTGATCGACAGCGTAGCGGGCGGCTCCGGTGACCTTGAGCGAGCCGTCAATGCGGGTAACGGGTGCGCCGATGATGGATGTGCTCATGATTGTCTCCCTCAGGCAGTTTGGGTGGATTGTTCGAGGGTGCGGATGAGGGCGCGTTTGGCTAATTCGATTTTGAAGGCGTTGTGCTTGAGGGGTTTTGCATTGGCCATGGCGGCCTCGGCGGCGCGGCGGAAGTTCTCCGGGCTGGGGGACTGATCTTCGAGAATCTTTTCGGCTTCGTGGGAGCGCCAGGGCTTGGTTGCTACCCCGCCAAGGGCGATGCGTACGCGCTGGATGCGGCCGCTGCTTACGTTGATGACGACGGCGGAGGAGGCGAGGGCGAATTCGTACTGGGCACGGTCGCGGAGCTTGAGGTAGTGGGAGCGGGCGCCGACGGGGAGCGCGGGGATGGTGACGTGGGTGATGAGCTCGCCTGGAAGGAGAACGTTTTCGCGGTCTGGCGTGTTGCCGGGGACGAGGTAGAAGTCGTCGAGAGCGATAGCGCGCTGGCCCTTCGAGCCCTGCGTGTGGACGGTGGCTTCAAGGGCCATCATGGCGACGGCCATGTCAGAGGGATGGGTGGCGACGCAGTGGTCGCTGCCGCCGAGGACGGCGTGGATGCGATTGAATCCATCGAGGGCGGCGCAGCCGGAGCCGGGTTGGCGCTTGTTGCAGGGGTAGTTGGTATCGCGGTAGTAGTAGCAGCGGGTTCTCTGGAGAAGATTGCCGCCGGTGGTGGCCATGTTGCGGAGTTGCGGTGATGCGCCGGAGAGCAGGGCTTCAGAGAGCACGGCGTATTGCTGGCGGACAGCGGCGTGGTTGGCGAGGTCGCTGTTGCGGACGAGAGCGCCGATGCGGAGTCCGCCGGCGGGGAGCGAATCGACGCGATCGAGGGGCAGGGCGTTGATGTCGACGACCGAGCGCGGGGTGAGGACGTCGAGCTTCATGAGGTCGACGAGGGTGGTGCCGCCAGCAAGGAACGCGCTGCCGGAGCGGGCGGCATTTTCGACGGCGGCGTCAACGGTGCGGGCCTGAGAGTAGCGAAAAACCTGCATGGCGGGAAACTCCTTGGCGAAACTTTGATCAGCCGTCGAAACATCCCTCAGGGGCTGAAGCCCACTTCAATTTGGTTGTTATTGGCACGGCTGAAGCCGTGCCCCTTCAAGACATAGACTCGATCGGACGTCGTTCAGGTGGCTTTGGCGGCGCGGGCTTGCTGAACCGCAGCGACGATGTTGTTGTAGGCGCCGCAGCGGCAGATGTTGCCGCTCATGGCGGCGCGGACGGCATCGTCGCCGGGGCCGATGGGCTCGTGGAGGAGCGCGGAAGCGGACATGATCTGGCCGGAGGTGCAGTAGCCGCACTGAAATCCATCGTGCTCGAGGAAGGCTTGCTGGACGGGGTGGAGCTGGCCGTTCTGCGCGAGGCCTTCGATGGTGGTGATTTTGTCGCCCTGATGCATGATGGCGAAGCTGAGGCAGGAATTGACGCGGCGTCCGTTGACGTGGACGGTACATGCGCCGCATTGGCCGTGGTCGCAGCCTTTCTTGGTGCCGAAGAGCTGGATGTGATCGCGGAGGGCGTCAAGGAGGGTGACACGGGGCTCGATGCGGAGGCGATATTCCTTACCGTTGACGGTGAGAGTGACGGGGACTGCGCCGGGAGGGGCGGCGGCCTGGGTATCGGCGGATTCTGTTTCAGTCGCGTGGGCCATGGGGCCAGCGGTTGCGGCGACTCCGGCCGCGCCGAGCTGGGCGAGGAAGGAACGGCGGGAGAACTTGCCGAGGGTAGGCTCGCGGTCCTTTTCTTCGGTGGGTTTATTTGGGTTGGCGTCGGCTTGCTGGGCGTCTAAGAGGGGATTCTTAGGGTGGTCCATTGGTGCTCCTGAGGTATTTGGATGTTGACATCCCACGGAAAGAAACAAAGAGTGCTGCCCTGGCCCCGGGGACAGCTGGGTTCCGTACCGATGGCCGGTACGACGACGATTAAGGCTGCGTTACGTTGCGCGCTGCTGCAGCAGCGTTCTTCTTCTTTTGGCGGCGGCTGAGCACGAACTCGTTGTCGCGGGTGCGCTGCCTGGCAGCGGCTTTATCGATCCTGCGCCAGAAGGCGACGAAGTAGTCGATCGCCGAGATGATGGAGACCGCAGCGGTGTAGTAGATGCCCACCACCGCGAAGAGGTCGACGGGCACGACAAACCAGCCGATGTGCCAGGAGTACCAGGCGTGATCGAGAGTGGCGGCGACGACAGAGACGATCTGGATGACGGTTTTGAGTTTGCCGACGTCGCTGGCCTCGATGGTGAAACCCTCGGTGGAGGCGATGGAGCGGAGGCCGCTGACCAGGAACTCGCGCCCGATGACGACGATGACGATCCAGGCTTTGACGACGTGGGGGTTGAACTCGACGAGAGCGACGTAGGCGGAGGTGATGAGCAGCTTGTCGGCGAGGGGGTCGAGGAGCATGCCCATGGTCGTGATCTGGCCGCGGCGGCGGGCAAGGTAGCCGTCAACGCCATCGGAGATGGAAAGCAGGATGAAAAACAGGGAGGCGATGACCTCCTGTTCGCCGTGGAAACTGCCGTGTGGAAAACGGGGCGAAAGCATCCAGATGAGCACAGGAATGCAGAAGATGCGGCCCATCGTAATGGAATTGGGGAGGTTCACGCGGGATGCGCCCCTGCTGTCATTATGCACCAGGGAGGGAGGGAGTTGGCGGTGCAGAATGCGGGGACAGCCAGAGGGGGATGCGGGGGCTGGATTAGTCGGGTACTCCTGATCGAGTCCTGAAAAAGAACTTTGGAATGCGCACGATCCTTTGACTATAGTGGTCGGAGGACTCGCGCATGAATCGGAATGCAAGCGAATCGGCGGTCGACCGGCTGATCGCGCTGGCGCAGCAGAAGCCAGCGAGGGCGGGCGCGGGCGCCAGCGACGAAGGGACCGAGCTGGAGACGTTGCCGCTTGGGCTGCCGTCGGCGAGAGAGCTGGAGCACAATCCTATGTGGAAAGCGCTGCTGCAGTTTCGGGCGTTTTTGCCGTATATCGCGCGGCTGCTGGAGATGAGCAGCCCGACGCAGCAGTCGACGGCGGTTTCGACCGAATTACGGAACGAAATGCGGCAGAGTGTGGGGGTGCTGGAAGCTTCGCAACGGGATCTTCGGCTGGCGGTGCAGGATCAGACGGTGGAGATCAAGCGGATCGAAGAGTCGATCACGCGGACGCGGGAGGCGTCCGAGCGGAACGCGGCGGAAGTGACGGAGCTGGCCGAAGATGTGCGGTCGATGCGTTCGCTGGTAAAGGTGGCGCTGGGGGTTCTGGTGCTGCTGTTTGTGACGCTGGTCGGGATGCTGGTGTTTCTGCTGGTCAGAGTGCGGCCGATGCTGCACTGAGGCGAGCGAAGAGCTGCCAGCGAAAGACGATTAGCGAAAAGCTTTTAGCGAAAGACTATTAGCGAAAAGCTATTGGCGAAAGACGATTAGCGAAGACGTTCAGCGAGAAGCGCTTAGCCGGGAACGGTGAGCGGGGAGCATTTGCCGGGTTTTCCTGTGGCGAGGGCGCTATACTGCGCGGAGAAACGTCGAGGTGATCGAAAAATGTCAACGCTGAGCGTGCAGGAAGCAGAATTGCCCCTGGCGGCGGACGACTTCAACGCGCTGGAAGAGCGGATTGTGCGCGCGGTGGAGCTGGTGAAACATGAGCGCGCGGCGCGGGCGGAAGCGGAAAAGGGCGCGGCGCGCCTGCAGAGTTTGATGGACGCGCAGGCGGCGCTGCTGGAGCAGGCCAAAGAACAATTGCGGACCCTGGAACGGGAGCGCGAGCAGGTGCGGCAGCGGGTGGAACGGTTGCTGAAGCAGATCGACGAGATTGCGTAACCATGGCTGAAAACGACAACGCGATTACGGTGGAGATTTACGACCAGACGTACCGGCTGCACGGCAACGATCGCGAGTACGTGGAGCGGCTGGCGGCGACGGTGGACGCGAAGATGCGGGCGGTTGCATCGCAGGGACGGACGGTGGATTCGCTGCGGGTGGCGGTGCTGGCGGCACTGAACCTGGCGGATGAGCTGGCGCGGCTGGAGGAGCGATCGGCGGCGGCGGTGGGTGCCGGGGACAGCGTGGCTTCGATGCGGAGTCGGGCGCATTCGCTGAGCGGGCTGCTGGACGAGGTGCTGGGGGAAGAGCGCAAGGCGGGGTGAGACGGGGGCCAGTGGTCAGTGATCTGTGATCAGTGATCAGTGATCAGTGATCAGGGATCAGGGGCCAGTGCTCGGAGCTGCGGCAACTCCTGTTGTGGTTCAAGGTTTCCTTCAGGCTTTCCCCGATTCACGGCAAAAAGAGGGTTAAGTGACTCGCACGAACGCGGTGGAGTTGCGGCGGCCGTTTCTGATTCACGGGCTGGTGCTGCTGATCGGCTGGGGCACGTGTCTGCTGGACCGCGACGACGTCCTGTGGCGCTTCATCCGGAATTGCCCTTACTCGCGGCTGCTGGAGCGCCTCGGGTTTGGTGGAGCGGCGGCGGCGATCGGGATCGGTATCCTGCTGGGCTGCTGGAGAACGCGAGCGAAAACCACGTGGACTGAGGCACCGACGCAGTATTTGTGACAAGCGGCTATGGGAGCCGAATGCAGCAGCGTGCTATATTTTGCGGACCTTCGCTGCAAAAGGATTGGCACCATGAAGAGAATTGTGTTTTTGGTGGTTCTGAGTCTTTCGGCCGGTGCGTTGGCGCAGAGCAAGCAACCACCGACGACGCTGCGCGGCGTTCTGCTGGAGCAACTGCAGACCACGCATGACAAAGAAGACTGGTTTGTTCCCGCGAAGGTCGCGGTAGCGGGACTGACGGCGGATCAGGCTATGTGGAACCCGGGACACGGCGGGCATTCGGTGGGGCAGCTGGCGTATCACTTGTGGTATTGGGACAGCCGTGCGCTGGACCGCTTCAACGGCGTGAAGCCGGGACCGTATGACGGCAATAACGACGAGACCTTCAACAACTTCACCGCGGCGCAATGGGACGATCTGGTGAAAAAGCTGGATCAGGTGCAGGTGGATTGGGAAAGGGCCGTCGAGGGCGCGGACGATGCGAAGCTGGCGGCCAACGCGTCGCTGGTAGAGCATGTGGCGATGCACAATGCGTATCACATCGGGCAGATCCTTTATGTCCGCAAGCTGGAGGGGGTGTGGGACCCGAGCAAGGGCGTGAAATAGGAAGCTGTTTTCGAGCGCGGCGCAATCCGATCGCGCGGGCGTAGTCGTATATCTGACAGTATGCGACCGCGCTCGATTCTTCTCGCCGTGCTGCTGACGCTGTTTCTTGCCGGGCTGGCGCTGGCGGAGGCGCAGGAACCACAGCTCTCATGGCAACCGTGGTCCGATGGGGTGTTCGCGCAGGCGCGGGCGGAGCATAAGTTCGTGCTGCTGGATCTGGAGGCGGTTTGGTGCCACTGGTGTCACGTGATGGACGACGTGACGTACAAGGATCCCATCGTCGTGCGCCTGCTGCGCGAACATTATTTGCTGGTCAAGGTCGATCAGGATGCGCGGCCGGATATTTCGAATCGCTACCAGGATTACGGTTGGCCGGCGACGGTGGTTTTCGCCGGGGATGGTTCGGAGATCGTCAAACGGCAGGGATACATTCCGCCGCGGACGATGTCGTCGATGCTGCAGGCGATCATCGACGATCCGTCACCAGGACCCAGCGCGGTGAAGGAAGCGGCGTTTCATCCGGCCGCGACTTCGGCGATCCCGGCGGCGTTGCTCGAACGCGTGCGCGCCGGATACGAGAAGCAATATGACAAGGCTGCCGCGGGGTGGGGGCTTGGGCACAAGTTTCTTGACAGCGACTCGGTAGAGTATGCGATGCGACTCGGCGCGCGCGGGAGTGCCGTTCTGGCGAGGCGCGCCGCCGATTCGCTGCACGATGCGACGGCGCTGATCGATCCGGTATGGGGCGGGATGTATCAGTATTCAGTGGATGGGGTGTGGACGGAGCCTCATTTTGAGAAGCTGATTTCGATCCAGGCGGTGGCGCTGAGGGAATACTCGCTGGCGTATGCACAAACGCAGAACCGGGAAGATTTGAGGGCGGCGGAGTCGGTGCATCGGTATATGACGAACTTCCTGATGTCCCCTGACGGCGGCGCGTTCTATGTTTCGCAGGATGCCGATCTACACGACGGGCAGGAAAACGAGCCGTACTTCAAACTTGGGGATGGGGATCGCCGGAAGCAGGGGATTCCACGGATCGATCAGCACGTTTATGCGCGCGAAAACGGATGGATGATCGGATCGCTGTGCGCGTATTACGCGGCTTCGGGCGATGGCGCAGCATTGGCGCAGGCGCAACGGGCAGCACGCTGGATTGCGGCGCACCGTGGCTTGCCTGGGGGCGGATTTCGGCATGGGGAGGCCGATCCCGCGGGACGGTATCTGGGCGACACGCTGGCGATGGGGCAGGGTTTCCTCGAGCTTTATAACGTGACGGGTGACCGCGAGGATCTGCGGGCGGCAACGGCCGCGGGCGGATTCATTGCCACGCATTTTGCTCCCGCTGGCCGCGGAACCGGATTTGTTACGTCGGCGACAGCGACGGACGCGGCGTTTCGGCCACACCCGGATCGCGACGAAAACATCGCGCTGGTGCGGTTTGCCAGCATGCTGGCGCTGGCCAGCGGGGAGGAACGCTTCCATGCGATGGGGCTCGAAGCGATGCGGTATCTGGCGGCGGAGCGGATTGCGATTGAGCCGCTTTCGGCGGGCATCCTGCTGGCGAACGAGGATGCGACCGAGGCACCGATTCACGTGACGGTGGTCGGATCCGCGTCGAGCCGAGAGGCGATGGCTTTGCATGATGCTGCGCTGCGGTCGATTGCCTCGCATGAGCTGATCGAAGATTCGGGACCCCGCGGATCGCTCGCCGCTGCCGACGCAAGTCACGTATCCGCAACTGAATCGTCCGGCGCTGTTTCTGTGTACGGCGACGGCGTGCTCCTCGCCGGTGTTCGACGCGGATCAGGTGAGGGGAAAGATCGAACGGGCGCAGTTGCGGTCGGGTCGGTGAGGCGCCATCCACTCGCTATGAACTGGGGTGCGTCGTTGGCCACCATCTTCGCACGCGGTGGCAATACGTCTGGTACGCCGGGCCGAAGGTTCGGCGGAGGGTGGGTTCTTCGTAGGTTACGACGAAGAGGTGGCAGGTGAGGATGAACGCCGCGCCGTAGGCGAGCAGAGCGGCTGACCGGAAGAACAGCGCAGCGCCAGCGAGGGCCAGGGTGGCGCCGATGTACATCGGATTGCGGACGAACCGGTAAGGGCCGCGGACGACCAGAAGGCGGGGCGCATCAAAGGGGGCCGGCGTGCCCTTCCCTATCCATATAAAGGTGAAGATGCACCAGAGGGCGACGGTTGCGCCGCATGCGGCGACGAGCATGCCGAAGATCTGCGGCGCCTCGATCAACGGCGGGCGGCCGAGCCCTGACCAGGACAGGACGCGCGCCGGAAGCCAGATGAGCAGGAACGCGATGAACAGCGTGGCGTATGTGATCGCGCGAGCCGCAACGAACATGCCGGCCACCTTTCGATGGTGCGGAGTGTAGCGCGGGCGGCTGGGCGGGTCAAATGGGGAGCTACTGGGTTGATGAGGCCGGCAGGGGCACGTCGTATGCGGCGGCGGCGATGGCGCCGAGGGCTTCTCCGGCAATTTTCTGGGTTGCGTCGGGGTCGTCAAGCGAGACGGAAACCATGTTGACGTAGAGGGCGAGGATGAGGTGCTGGCCGGTCGCTGTATCCATGTAGCCGGCGAGACCTTTGCCGGTGACGGTGAGTCTCTTGTTCAAAGCGTCGAAGACGGAAAAGGTGCCGGTCTTGGCGTGCACGTGGCCGGCGGCGGGAGAAGCGACCTGGATTTTGGCCAGCGTGCCGTCTTTGCCGAGGATGGGAAGGGAGCGATAGAAGAGGTCGAAATCTTTCTGCGCGGACATGAAGCGCAGGTAGTGGACCATGAAATCGGGCGAGAAGAACGCATCGCCGCCGGCTCCATCGCTTTGCGCGGCCCCGGTTAGATCGAGGCCCGCTTTGGTAAGGAAGGCACGCTCCTGATCGAAGCCCGCCTGCTTGATCTGCGTATCTTTGTGGGCGACGAGCGCGCCGAGCAGGTAAGGGGTGGTCGAGGCGTGAAGATTCTGGCTGACCTTGAGCGTCACCTTCACTTCTTCGCGGAAGGGTGGCGAGATGTGTTCGGCGACGAGTTTGTCGGTCGTGTAGTTGGCGGCGAGTGTCTTGAAGTCGAGGGACTCCGCAGGCGCGGCGAGAGTACAACGCACACCCTGCTCGCGCAGCGCCTCCATCAGAAGGGTCGCGGCGTATCGGCTGGGCTCGGGAACCGCGTAGGAAGCCATGGCGGGTTTCGCATCGAGGGCGAGGCTGCCGGTGAGGGTGACGCTGCGCGAGCCGTCGGGGTTGAGACGCTCCTCCTCGTAATCCAGAGTCGATTTCGAGCCGGGCTTTCCGGTTTTGGCGTGATTCACGAACGTGACGTAGCTGGTTTGTGGGGCAATCTTCCACTGCACGGGAGCGCCTTCGCTGGCGCCAGGGCTGACGACGACGTCGATGAGACTGTCGTTGACCACGATCGGGGAGATGACGACGCCGGTGCCCAGTTCACGCTCGCCTTCCGGAAACAGGGTGTTGTCGATCAGCAGCCTTCCCTCGACGCGTTTGATTCCTTTGGCGGCGATCTGTTGCGCGAACTCGTGGATGACGAGCAGAGGATCGCCAGGCAACCCCTGACTGTCCGGGCCGCCGTAGGAATGGTCTTCATTTTCGAAGGCGAGGGTGCCGTCGGGCTGGATGCGATTGGAGAGATCGGGATCTCCACTGGCGACGAGGACCAGATCGCCCTTCAACACGCCGTTTTTCTCAATGGGTCCGGTGCGGTAGATCCGGGTATGGAAGCGATAGTCGGGCCCGAGGAGCTCGAGAGCCGTGCCTTCGGTGAGCAACTTGGTGGTGGAACCGGGAACGAAGAGCTCCTGCGGGTTCAGCTGGTAGAGCACATTGCCGGTATCCGCCGCGATGAACTCAATTCCGAAACGGGCGTGCGCGAACTCCGGACGAGCCATGATGCTCTGGATGCGCTGGGGCAGGGACGCATCAGATTGGGCGCGAGCTGGGACAGCATAAAGGGCAACGGTCGCAGAGAAAGCCACGAGCAGGATGGTGCGAAAGGCGCGTCTTGCATTCATTGCAATCTTCCCCGGGATTTTGTAAGTGCGAATGTGTTTGTTTTCGGGACTGAGCGCCTCGACGGCGCGAGACCAAAGTATCACGCAAGGGAGGCGCTGGTTGATGACGGTTGCGGTGAAGACGGGTTCATGGATCCGCGGGGGCGATTGGCTGCATCCCACCGACGGGAGCCGCAGTGACCCGCCGGTGGGAGCGGCGTCGGCTTGCCAAGTTGGCGAGATGCCGTTAGCATCCAGTCAAGAGACCGGCCTGCAAAGCAGGTGAGGGCGGTCAACGCTGGTTGAACCTACATTCATTGAACAGGGAGCTCGACTCGACAAATCGGCTCGGTGTGCAGTGTCCGCCAGTTCGGAATGCCTAAAGAGCCGCGGAGAGTTCCCACCGTCTTAGGACGGGTTCACCGGCGCATCGTCCCACGGCCCAGCGGGCCGGTCTTCTATCTCACCGCGCCAAATACGGGCGCGCTGAGGGCCCCGGTAAAGGACCCGAGCACGCCAGGACGAGCGTAAAGGGAGCGCCGGTTTTTCTTCCCTCCCCCGTTCATGTTCTTTGCTCTTCCGCTGACGCGTGCATCCTCTTCTCTTCCATTTCGGCCACGTAGCGATTCCTACCTATGGTGTTTGCACGGCGCTGGGTTTGCTGGCGGCGATGATTCTCTCGGTGCGGACAGCGAAGGGGATGGGACTGAGATCGGAAAAGGTGTGGAACCTGGAACTGGTGGCGATTCTGACCGCGATCATTACGGCGCGGCTGGTGCTGGTTTTCGGGCACCCGTGGCTGTATCACGCGCATCCGTTCTGGTTTCTGGGACTGATCACGCTGCCGAATGTCTGGTACGCGCTGGGCGGCGCCGCGATCGGGATGCTGGTGGGAGTGCAATATGCGATCGCTGAAAAGTTGCCGCTGATTGCAACGCTGGACGCGATGGCTCCAGCGGTGGCGCTGGTATTTTGCGTCAACCGGATTGGAGCTTTCTGCGGCGGAGCAGCGTGGGGCACGCCGACGCGGTTGCCGTGGGGCGTGACGTATCGCAGCGCGGTGGCGTACCTGTGGTATCACGTGCCGCTGGGGGTAAAGCTGCATCCGGTGCAACTGTACGATGCAGCGGCTTCGCTGGGAATTTTCGTACTGCTGCTGTGGATGGTGCGCAGAGGGATGGAGCGGAACGGCGAGATTGCCGGCACATGGATGTTTTTGTACGGCGTGTGCCGTTATTTCGTCGAATTTCTGCGTGGGGATGCAGCGCGGCATCCATTGCTGAGTGGTGCGGTGACCCTGGCGCAGGTGATGGCAGTGGCGGGAGTGATCCTGGGCGGGGCGCTGTGGCTGGGAGCCACGGCGAAGCGGGAGCCGAGATGGGAAGAGCCGGAGAGATACTGAGCGACGAGGACGCCAGACTGGCAGCGTTACGCCTGGGTTTGCGCCGGCTCCGGGTGTGGATACAGAAGAATTTCGGAAGCCGGCTGCCGGAGGGTGTGATCGCCGGTACTGCGCTGGGCTGCATATACTGATCGCAATGAAGAGGCGACTGCATGTTTGGTTATTGCTGATAGTGGCTTCTCTGACGCTGCGGGCGCAGTTGCCTGCAGGGATACCGCAGCCGATATTTCTGTGGCTGCACGGCGCGCCGGATGCGTTGGGTGAGAGCGAGGCTGACAGGCCGCGGCTCTATCCGTTCCTGCCGGCGACGCGTTCGACGAGTACGGCGGTGCTGGTGATTCCGGGCGGGGGCTATCAGCATGTGGCGATCGGGCATGAGGGGGTGCAGATCGCGGCGTGGCTGAACGCGCAGGGAATTCCGGCGTTCGTGCTGGATTATCGGGTTGCCCCGTATCACTACCCTGTGCCGATCGAAGATGGACAGAGGGCGGTGCGGCTGATTCGCGCGCATGCGGCGGAGTACGGGATCGATCCGCATCGGGTGGGCGTGTGGGGATTCTCGGCGGGCGGGCATCTGGCATCGACGCTGGGAACGCACTGCGACGCGGACGCGGTTCCGGTGAAGGCGCCCGACCCAACAGATGCCGAGAGCTGCCGGCCGGATTTCATGGTGCTGTCGTACCCGGTGATCAGCATGGAGCTGCCGGAGGCGCATGCCGGGTCGCGGATGAATTTGCTGGGGCCGGTGGTGGATCCTGCGCTGGAGCGGCGCTACTCGAACCAGCGAGCGGTGACGGCGGAGACGCCTGGGACGTTTTTGTTCGCGACGACGAATGACCCGACGGTTCCGGTGGCGAACAGCGAGGATTTTTATCGAGCGCTTCGGCAGGCGCATGTGTCGGCGGAGCTGCACATCTACGATTTCGCCAATCATGGTTGCGGATTGTGCGGTTCGTTTGTGCCGCTCTTAACATGGCCGACGCTACTGCGGAACTGGCTGGTACAGCGGGGATGGGTTCCGTCGACCGCGCCGCCTCCTCCACCGCCTGCGCCGAATCTGCCGAGCTGGATTCCGGGGCTGAACGGGCCGGGCAAGCCCAGCGGTCAATCGTAACCATGGCGATTACCTATACGGTTCCGGAAGAAGCGGCGAAGCAGCGTCTGGACGCGTGGCTGACCGGACAGATGAGCGGGGTGAGCCGGGAGCGCGTGCAGATGCTGATCGAGCAGGGCAAGGTTCGCATCCTTTTCCGCAGCCTGGGCACGACTCCGCGCGCGTCGTATCGATTGCGGGGCGGGGAAGCTGTGGAGGTGCTGGGCGATCCCACGCCAAAGCCGCTAAAGGCGATTGCGGAGGACATTCCGCTGCAGGTTGTTTATGAGGATGACGAGCTTTCGGTGATCGACAAACCGGCGGGGATGACGGTGCACGCCGGAGCGGGCGCGTTGGAAAGCGAAGGCGGCACGCTGGTGAACGCGCTGCTGCACCGGTACCAGACGCTTTCTTCGGTGGGAGGCGATCAGCGGCCGGGGATTGTGCATCGGCTGGACAAGCAAACGAGCGGACTTATCATCGTGGCGCGCAACGACGCGGCGCACGCGCGGCTGGCGGGGATGTTCGCGCAGCGAAAGATGCGCAAGACGTACATCGCGCTGGTGCACGGACATCTGAAACAGGATCGCGGGACGATTGATGCGCCGATTGCACGGGACCTGCTGCGGCGCACACGGATGACCACGCGCCGGCCGGGAGGACGCGCGGCGGTTTCGCACTACACGGTGATGCGCAGGATCAGCTCGCGCTTCGGACAATACACGCTGGTTTCGGTGCGCATCGAAACGGGCCGCACACACCAGATTCGCGTGCATCTGGCGTCGCTGGGGCACCCTGTCGTCGGCGACACGCTGTACGGAGCGCCGGCGCGGCTGACGGTGATGCCTTCACGGCAGAGAACGTATCCGGAACCGGATTGCCTGACGCTCGAGCGAAATTTTTTGCACGCGGCGGAGTTGGAATTCGCGCATCCGCGGACTGGTGAGACGGTGCATCTGACTTCGCCCTTGCCCCAAGAGCTGGAGACGGTACTGCGGGAGATTGAGTCAGGGCAGGTGGAGTAAGGCAGGGCACCGAGCACCGGGCACCGAGCACCGAGCACAGCAAACCACTACAAGGGACTTCCAGCGGTCCGACAGATCGCAGCGCTGATACCTTGACGATCTACAACTGGTTGTGTAGATAATCATAGTATGGCGAAGCCGAACGATCTGGTGCAGGGCACGCTCGATCTTTTGATCCTGCGAACGATAGCGCCCGAGCCGATGCACGGCTGGGCAATCGCGAAACGCATCCAGCAAATCTCACATGAAGTGCTGCAGGTGCAGCAGGGATCGCTCTATCCGGCGCTGCACCGGCTGGAACAGCAGGGATGGATTCGCGCGAAGTGGGCGGAGAGCGAGACGGGACGGCAGGCGAAGTTCTATGCGCTGACGGCGGCGGGAAAAAAGCAGATGGAAGAAGAGACGGCGAACTGGAACCGGCTGTCGGCGGCGATTGATCTGGTGATTGCGGGAGCATAAGACCCAGCGTTCAGCGTTCAGCGAATAGACATCAGGAGACAAGCGATGCGGTGGGTGGAAAAGTTACGGATGCGGTACCAGATGTTCCTGCATCGCGGCCGTGAGGCTGGGCGGCTGAATGCGGAGCTGGAGTTTCATCTGGAGCAGCAGACCGCGGAGAACCAGGCAGCGGGGATGAGCGCGGAAGAGGCGCGCCAGGCGGCGCTGCGGAGCTTTGGGAATCCGGCGGTGCTGCGCGAGCATGCCCGGGAGAGCTGGAGCTGGAACGGGCTGGAGGCGCTGGGGCGCGATGTACGCATCGGGACACGCACGCTGCTGCGATCGCCCGGCTTCGCGCTGACCGCGATTCTGGTGATGGCGCTGGGGATCGGCGCGAATGTGGCGCTGTTTACGCTGGTGCGGGGCGTACTGCTGCGGCCGCTGCCGTTTCCTAACGCGAACCAACTGGTGGAGGTCTACGAGGCAGATGCTCACGGCGCGTTCCAGGACAATGTCGTGGCGGGTGGGAGCTACTCCAGCTGGCGGGACCAGTCCGGGAGCTTTTCGCAACTGGCCATCAAGCAGTGGAGAGACTACGACCTGAGCGGTTCCGGCAACCAGCTTCCTGAAGTGGTGGGAGCACAGATGGCGAGCTGGAACATTTTTCCGTTGCTGGGAGTGCAGGCGGCGCGAGGGCGGCTTTTCACGGCGGACGACGATCGGCCGGGCGTGAATGCGACGGTGGTTCTGTCGTGGGGGTTGTGGAAGCGCCGCTACGGCGGCGATCCCGGCATCGTAGGACGGAGCATCCTGCTCGACGCGAGATCGTACACAGTTATCGGCATATTGCCAGCGTGGTTCACCTGGCCGGACCCCTCGGTGCAGCTATGGACTCCGCTGTATCACGAGAAGTCACCGGAAGTGATGCAGATGTATGTGGCGCACAGCTTCGATGTAGTGGGGCGGCTGCGGCCCGGAGTGACGATCGAGCAGGCGAGCGGCGAGCTGAACGCGATGCAGCGGGAGATTCGGCGGGTGCATCCGGATGGGCCGGTGCACGATGCCGTGAATTTGCGACCGCTGCTGGATGCGCAGACGCATGGGATGAAGACAGGGCTGTATGCGCTGCTGGGGGCGACGGGTTGCCTGCTGCTGATCGCGTGCCTGAACATCGCGAATCTGCTGGTGGCGCGGGCGGCTGCGCGAGGCAGAGAGGGAGCGATTCGCACGGCGCTGGGGGGAAGCCGGATGCGGCTGCTGCGGGAGCAGGTGGTGGAGAGCACGCTGTTATCGTGCGCGGGCGGGCTGCTGGGACTGCTGGTGGCGGACGGGATTGTGCACTGGCTGATCAGCACCCGGGAGGAGATACCGCGCGCGGATGCGATCCACATGGACTGGGTGGTGATTGCGTTTGCGCTGGCGGCGATTTTGGGGTGCGGGTTGCTTGCGGGACTGATTCCCGCGCTGACGTCGCGCGACACGCAGGTGCTGACCGCGCTACAGGAGTCGGGGCGCTCGCACAGCGGAGGGCGCGGGCGGGCACGGCTGCGGCAAACGCTGCTGGCGCTGGAGGTGGGGCTGACGGTGGTGCTGCTGATTGGGGCGGGCCTGCTGCTGCGGAGCTATTGGCAACTGCGCTCGGTAAACCTGGGCTGCGCGACAAGCAACGTGCTGACGATGGAGCTCCACCTGCCGAAGAGCCGGTATCGGACCGATGTGAGCCGCATTGCGTTTTTTGAGCAGTTGACGGACCAGGTGCGCGCGCTGCCCGGCGTGGCCGACGCGGGACTCTCGACTGTGCTGCCTGGCCAGGAAGCGCGGCGCGACGATGTCTTCATCATTTCAGAACATCCGGCGCTGGCCCAGGGCCAGGTGCTCGACGCGCAGACGAGATCCGTCGATCCGGATTACTTCAGGGCGATGGAGATTCCGATCGTGGAGGGGCGAGCGCTGCTGCCGAGCGAGCGCGGGCCGGACGCGCAGGAGGTGGTGGTGAGCCAGGCCTTCGTACGCCAGTTTTTCCCGAACGAGGATCCGCTGGGCAGGCATGTGGTGACGGATATGATGTTCGGGCCGATGCCGCTGCGCATCGTGGGCGTGGCCGCCGACACACGCTACGACGTGGCCGCGCCGCCGTATCCGACGATTTACTACCCGCTGTACGCTGGCGGCGAGCTGTCAGTGATGCTGGCGGTGCGGAGCCGGGGCGATGCAGCGGCGATGGCGCTGGCGGTGCAGAAAGTGATTGCCAGGCTGGACGCCACCCTGCCAGTAGCGCATGTGCTGACCATGGAGCAAATTGTCGGTCACTCCACGGACGACGCGCGCTTTGGAGCGACTTTGCTGGTGGCGTTTGCGGCGTTGTCGCTGTTGCTGGCGATGGTAGGGTTGTTCGGGGTGCTGTCATTTATGGTGGCGCAGCGGACGACGGAGATCGGGATCCGCATCGCCCTGGGGGCGCAGCGGGAGCAGATTATGCGGCAGATGCTGGGTGACGGATTACGACCGGCGCTGTGGGGTCTGGTGCTGGGAGTGGCGACGAGCGTGGGGGTGACGCGGCTGATCGCGTCGCTGCTGTATGGGACGCGGCCGCTCGATCCGGCAGTATTTGTAGTGGTGTCGGTAACGCTGCTGGTGGTGGCGATCGCGGCGTGTTTGCTGCCGGCGTGGCGAGCTTCGCGGCTGGATCCGATGCAGGCGCTGCGGACGGAGTAAAGCAGGGTACAGGGTGCAGGGTACAGCGTGCAGGGACGAGAAGCGTTGTTGGAAATTTGACGCTGTAGTTTGACACGACATTTGCGTTGCATGAGCGAAAATCTCTGTGGAGGGTATCGATCGCGATGCAGGTTCTTTATACGGCGGATGTGACGGCGGAGGGTGCGCGGCACGGGCATGTGCGCAGCTCAGATGGGCTGCTCGATCTGGATCTGGCGCTGCCGCCGGGGATGGGCGGCAAGGGCGACAAAACGAATCCCGAACAACTGTTTGGCGCGGGATACGCTGCTTGCTTTGGCGGCGCGGTGGAGTACATGGCGCAGCAGCAAGGGAAGAAGACGGGCGTCGTGTCGGTGCGGGCGCGCGTGGGCGTGGGGCCGTTCGATGAGGGACAGGGAGAGGGGTTCACGCTACGCGTGGAGCTGGACGTGACGATTCCGGAGCAGGATCAGACAAGCGCCGAGGAGCTGGTGGCGGCGGCGCATCGGGCGTGTCCGTATTCGAATGCGACGCGGGGGAATATTGAGGTGGTGGTGCGGGCGCAGGGCGGGAAGTGAGGCAGAGTTTAGAGTTTAGAGTTTGGAGATTAGAGATTAGGGCTGGTGCGCGGCGGCACCGAGCGACTCGCATACGATAGGTCCATGCAGACCGAGCGAAGGCTTGCCGCGCTGTTGGGGCTGACCGGCGGCATCGTGGCGATTTCGTGGTCGGCGATCTTCGTGCGCTGGGCGCGGATGCCGGGAGTGAGTTCGGCGTTTTATCGCATGGCGATTGCGGCATTGGTGTTGTGGCCGCTGGTCCCTTTCTTTCGCAAATCGGCGCAGGGCCTGGGAGCCAGGACGCTATGGATCGCGGCCGCCGGTGGCGCTTTTTTCGCGGGAGATGTTGGGTTCTGGAACGTCGCGGTGATGCATACGTCGGCGGGGAACGCGACGTTTCTGAGCAACATTGCTCCGTTGTTCGTGGGGCTTTTCACCTGGATCCTGACGCGGAAGCTGCCGTCGGGGAGATTCTGGGCGGCGCTGCTGGTGAGTCTGATGGGGAGTTGCCTGATTGTCGCAGGCGATCTGCGCCATGCCCTTTCTCGCTCGTATGCGGATGGACTGGCAGTGCTGGCGGCGGTTTGCTTCGCGCTGTTTCTGGTGATTACGGGGCGGCTGCGGGAGAAGGTCGATGCGGCGATGCTGCTGGTGCTGTCGACGACTGCGAGCGCGATCACGCTGCTGATCTGGGCTGTGGGGGCCCATATTTCGCTGGCCGTGCCGCAGGCTGGTTCATGGTGGGCTTTGTTGGGGCTGGGTCTGTTTTGCCAGGTGGGCGGGTATTTTGGGCTGACGTATGCGCTGGGACATTTACCAGCGACGGTGACGTCGATCCTGTGGCTGGCGATTGCGCCGATGACGGCGGTGTTTGCCTGGTTGATTTTTGGGGAGCGGATGTCGGCGATGGAAATTGTGGGAGGGGCGCTGGTGCTGGTGGGGGTTTGGATTGTGGGGCGGAGGGAGAAGGCTCCGCCGGCTGGCGATTCAGTTGCAGCGGAGGCGATTCCGCCGGTGGCGCAGATTTAGAGTTTTTGGGAGCGCTGGACGTCGCGGACGCCGGGGAGGCGGCGAAGGGCCTGCACAAGGCGGGTAAGGTGGCGGACGTCTTCGGCATCGATGACGAATTCGATCTGTGCGTCGCCGACATCGCCGAGATGGGTTTCCATAGTGCGGATGTTGGTGTTCTCGTCGCTGATGATGGCAGTGAGTTCTTTGAGCATGCCGGCGCGGTCGTCGCAATGGACGGTGAAGCGCACGGGGTAGGTTTGCTTCGCGGCGGCCGCGGGGTCGTCAGCGGCGCGGGCCCACTCGACGGCGATGCGGCGGTCGGCCTCGTAGAGGAGATTCTGCACATTGGGACAACTGCGGGCATGGACAGCGACGCCCTTGCCGCGGGTAACGTAGCCGATGATTTCCTCGCCGCGAATGGGATTGCAACATCGGGCGCGATAAACGAGGAGCTCGTTCTGGCCTTCGACAACGAGGGAATCGGAACCGCTGGTGGCGGCCACCCGGCGGACCGCATCCGCGCCGGGAGTGGCGGGCGCAGCTTCAGCTTCCTGCGGCTGATGAATGAGGCCGGGGGCGAGCCGGTTAAGGACCTGGCGCGCGGAATACTTGCCGAAGCCGATGGCCGACCAGAGATCATTGGGCGTAGCAACGCTGTAATCGGCGGCGACGCGGGCGTAGTCGGACTCTTCGAACTGAGACAAGCCGACCTTGTACTTGCGGGCTTCGCGCTCGAGGAGCTTGCGGCCGATTTCGATAGCTCGCTCGCGCTGGTGCTCGTTGAGCCAGTGGCGGATCTTGTTGCGGGCGCGAGGGCTCTTGACGAAGGTGAGCCAGTCGCGGCTGGGGGTATGGCCGTTCTGGGTGATGACCTCGACGATGTCGCCATTGCGGAGTTTGGTGCGCAACGGGACCATGCGACCGTTGACCCGCGCGCCGACGCAGGTGTTCCCGACTTCAGTGTGGATGGTGTAGGCGAAGTCGATGGGGGTGCCGTCGCGGGGAACGACGACGACCTTTCCTTTGGGGGTGAAGGTGTAAACCTCCTCGGGGAACAGGTCGATTTTGAGGGTCGACAGGAACTCATTGGGGTCGGTCATGTCGCGCTGCCACTCGACGAGCTGACGGACCCAGGCGAGGCGCTGCTCGTCACGGGCGCTGACGGGCGAGCCACCGGATTTGTATTTCCAGTGGGCGGCGATGCCCTCTTCCGCGATGCGATGCATTTCCTCGGTACGAATCTGAACTTCGAACTGGTGGCCCCCTTCGCCCATCACCGTTGTGTGCAGGGACTGATACAAATTGGGGCGGGGCATGGCGATGAAGTCCTTGATGCGGCCGGGGACGGGACGCCAGATGCTGTGGATGATGCCGAAGACGGCGTAGCAATCCTGCACGCTGGAGGTGATGACGCGCAGGGCGAGAAGGTCGTAGACCTGGTCAATAGAAGTCTGCGACTTCACGAGCTTGGAGTGGATGCTGTAGAGGCGCTTGATGCGCCATTCGACGCGGGCTTTGATGTTGTTCTCGTGGAGGCGCTCGGAGAGCAGGCCGTCGACGCCGGCGAGGAACTGTTCGCCTTCGGAGCGGCGGGCTTCAACGGCATCGTGGAGTTGCTCCCAGGTGATGGGATCGACCCAGCGGAAGGCCAGGTCTTCAAGTTCGCCGCGGAGTTTGCCCATGCCGAGGCGATGCGCGAGCGGCGCGTAAATGTCGAGGGTCTCGCGGGCAATGGCGCGCTGGCGCTCGGGCGGGAGATGCTCTAGGGTGCGCATGTTGTGCAGGCGGTCGGCGAGCTTGATGAGGACGACGCGGACGTCGCTGACCATGGCGAGGAGCATCTTGCGGACGTTTTCGGCCTGACGGTCTTCGCGATTGGCAAACTGGATTTTGTCAATTTTGGTGACGCCCTCGACGATGTGGGCGACCTGCTCGCCGAATTTGGAGACGATATCCTCAGTGGTGACGGGGGTGTCTTCGACGGCGTCGTGGAGAAGGCCGGCGGCGATGGCGGTGGAGTCGAGCTTCATCTCGGCGAGGACGAGGGCGACCTCAAGCGGATGGAGGACGTAGGGCTCGCCGGAGGCGCGGAGCTGACCGTTATGGTGCTCGAGGCAGAACTTCCAGGCTTGGCGAATGATGTCGATGTCGTCAGAGGGACGGTTGGCGTGGACGGTGTCGACGAGGCGGCCAAACTTCTCCCGGAACAGGTCCGGGACCCGCTCAACGGGGAGCGTGGTGGGCTGAACACTCGCCATGACCCATTATATGCGGGACTTGCAAGGGGAGCATCCATGGACCAGCCCGTAGCCAGTAGCCGGTAGCGCGTAGCCAGGTTACTCGGGTTTGCCGGGGTTCTTGGGTTTGGGTGGGTTCTTTTCGGGGGGCGGTGGGCTGCCGGGGAGGAGGCCGGGGGTGGGACGCTGGTTGTTGTGGACCCAGGCGAGCAGCTCATCGAAGGCGAGGCCTGTCTGGTCGGCGGTGACGTTGCAGTGGCCGTCGCGGTCGACGTACTGCTCGACGAACTGATCGCCGTTGCCAAGGCGACGAGTGAGCTCGTTGTACCAGCCAGTGGTGGATGCGGGGACGAGCGGATCGTAGATGGTGTGGACCTCGAGGAGCTTGCGATGCAGGTAGCCGTTAGGCGAATACCAGTTGGCGAGGAAGCGATAGGCGTTGGGGTCGGCGGCGTAGCGGTGCACGCGCTGGTTGAGCAAGGCATCGTTGGCAGTGCCGCTGTAGACGAGGTTGCGGTTGTCGAAGGGATTGCCGCCGGATTTGAGGCGGAGGTCTTCGATGACGAAGGTATTAAAGACGAGGACGTCGGCGAGGCCGCGATTGGTGTGGATGTTGGCGAGCTCGCGGACGAGCGCGGCCTGGTCGGGATTCGCGTCGAGGCTTTTCTGCACGCTGGTGATGGTGGGAATGTCGTTCATCATGAAGGAGGGCGGGATGTGCTCGACGTCGGGCAGGACGCCCGGGAAAAAGGCGTCGAAGGCGACGCGGTTGGCAAAGGCGCGCTGCATGATGAGGTCGGCGGGGGCGAGGACGCCGCAAAGGGCAAGGCCGCCGGCGTAATCTTTCGCGTCCTCTTCGAGAGCCATGACGGTGAGCAGGCCACCCATGGAGTGGCCCATGAGAAATATCTCGTGGGGCGCGCCGTATTTTTTGCGGAAGTAGCGGCGGAGGGCCTCGGTTTCTGCGGCAGCCTGGGGGACGGCCCATCCGCCGACAGCGTAACCGGAGCGGGCGACAGCGTAGCCGCGGTTGAGAATTTCCTGGAGGATGCGCGTGGGCGGGTATTTGGGATCGAAGGTCTGCGGGGTCGGCTCGTAGCCGTGGAAGTAAAGGACGAGGCCACGGTTCCAGTTTTTGGGGATGTCAATGCGGAAGGACGCGCCGCTGATTTTGCCGATTTCGGTTTGGACAGGAACGGGGGGCGGAGTGGAAGGTGCGGGAATGGGCGCGGGCGGAGATGGCGAGGCGTGGGTGCCTGGAGTCGCCGACGGGACTGGAGAGGGAAAGGCATCGGCGGTGTGCCCGGATTGTGTTGCCTGGGAGGGTTGTGGTGTTTGAATTGCGGGAGACGTTTGTGGGTACGCGCCGGTCGCTGTGAGCGACGAGAGCAGGACCCATGGGGTGAGGCGCCGGAGATGGCCTGACAAGTACGCTCCTTTCCGCTGTGCGAAGATGAGTTGCCGGCTCGGCACATCTTTGATGGCCGAACAGACCCTTGCATAACTTCGATGCCGAACAAACCCGAACGCGGAGCTCTCTCGAAATCTAAACGAAAAGCGTCGCGCGCGGAGCCTGCGGTGCGCGGTGCGGCGAAAGCACCTGGGGATCGGCGCGCGGATACATGGCTGGCAAAGGGTTCGGAGCCGGGGATTCGCGGCGCTGTTCGAATTTCGCGACGGGCAGCGGATCGGCTGCGGGCGGGGCATGTGTGGGTGTATCGGTCCGACGTGGAGGAGTGGCCGGGCGAGTTGAGCGCAGGGCTGGTTCCGGTGACGGACCGGCGAGGGGATTTGTTAGGGACGGGGTTGTACAGTCCGGCGTCGGAGATCGCGCTGCGGCTGGTGTCCGGGGAGCAGATAACGGAGGAAGCGGCGTGGCTGGAGATCTTGCGCGAGCGGCTGAGGACGGCGATTGCTCGGAGACGGCCGCTGCTCGATCAAGACAACGATGCTTGCCGGCTGGTGTTCAGCGAAGCGGATGAGCTGCCGGGAATCACTGCGGACAAGTATGCGGGGCTGGTGATCGTGCAGCTGCGGCATAAGGCCCTGGACAACGATGCTGTGCGAGCGGCGGTGGCGGAGACGATTCGGGAGGCGGTTGATCCGGAGACGATTCTGGAGCGGGAGGACCCGCGTATTCGCGAGATGGAGCAGCTGAGCGCGCCAGCGTCGGCGACGTTGTTTGCGCGGGATGCGGAGCGGCCGGTGACGAGCACAGTTTTCCGGTTGAACGGGCTGAGCTTTCATTTCGACTCGACGAGCGGGCAGAAGACGGGCGCGTTTCTGGATCAACGGGAGAACTATGCCGCTGCGGCGCGTTATGCGCGGGGCGAGGCTCTCGACGTGTGTACGTACCAGGGCGGGTTTGCATTGCATCTGGCGCGGGTGTGCCCGCGCGTGACAGGCATTGACGTTTCGAGGGCTGCGCTGGAGGTGGCGGAGCGGAACCTGGAGGCAAATCGCGCGGCGCTGGGTGCGGCCGAAGTGGATTGGGTGGAGGCGGATGCTTTTGCCCTCCTGCGGGACTGGAGCGATGCGGGGACGGTCTACGACACCATCGCGCTCGATCCGCCGGCGTTCGCGAAGACGAAGCGGGCGGTGGAGGGGGCGCTGCGGGGCTATCGGGAACTGAATTTGAGGGCACTGAAGATGCTGCGGCCGGGTGGAAGGCTGGTCACATGCTCGTGCTCGCACCATGTTTCGCTCGGCGAATTCATGGAGACGCTGCGGGCAGCAGCGGGCGATGCGCGGCGGCGCGTGCGGCTCGTGGAGGTGCGTGGGGCGGCGGCGGATCATCCGGTGGTGCTGAATATTCCGGAGACGGAATATTTGAAGTGCGTGATTCTTGAGGCGGAGTGAGAGTCAGGTGAGGTCCGCGTACTCCGGCGAGAGATCGCGGAGTTTGCGGACGACGTTGATGAGGTGGTCGGCCACGTAGTCGACTTCTTCCTCGGTATTGAAGCGGCCCAGGCCGAAGCGGATAGAACTGTGGGCGGCTTCTTCGCCGAGGCCCAGGGCACGGAGGACATGCGATGGCTCGATCTTCGCCGAAGTGCAAGCCGAGCCGCTGGAGAGGGCCACTTCTTTCACGCCCATCATGAGCGTTTCACTGTCGACATGCTCGAAGGTCATGTTGAGATTGCCGGGCAGGCGATGTTGCTGCGAGCCGTTGACACGGACGTGGTCGAGGGCGGCGAGAAGCTTTGCCTGGAGGCGGTCGCGCATCGCTGTGAGGCGGGCCGCTCCGGATTCCAGCTCCGTGCCGGCGATTGCACAGGCTGCGCCCAAACCGACAATGCCGGGAACGTTGAGCGTACCGGAGCGCATGCCGCGTTCATGGCCTCCTCCGTGGATTTGCTCGACTAGCTCGACGCGCGGGTTGTGTCGGCGGATGTAGAGCGCGCCGATGCCTTTTGGGCCATAGATCTTGTGGCCAGAAATCGAGAGCAGGTCGATGTTGGCGCGGTTGACGTCGACGGGAATTTTCCCAACGGCCTGGGCCGCATCGGTGTGGAAGAGAACGCCGCGCTCGCGGCAGAGGGCTCCGATCTCAGCGACGGGCTGGATGGTGCCGATTTCGTTGTTTGCGAAGAGGACGGTGACGAGGACGGGCTTTTCGTCATCGAGCGCGCGGCGAAGATCGTCGAGGCCGATTCGACCTTCGGAATCCACGGGGAGAACCGTGACGCGGGAGCCTCGTTTTTCGAGCCAGGCGCAGGTATCGAGGACGGCTTTGTGCTCGGTGGCCTGCGTGATGACGTGGCCTCGATCGCCGTGGGCCTGGACCGCACCGACGATGGCGAGGTTGTCACTTTCTGTCGCGCCGGAAGTGAAGACGATCTCGCGAGCGGAAGCGCCGATCAACTTCGCCACCTGGGCGCGCGCGGCTTCGACGGCCTGATCGGCGGACCATCCAAAGGAGTGGCTGCGGCTGGCAGCGTTGCCGTAGACATCGGTGAGGAAGGGCATCATCGCCTCGAGCACGCGCGGATCGATGCGCGTGGTGGCGTGATTATCCATATAGATGGGGAGCTTCATCGGCGAACCGCCTGCTTCGAGATTACAGCTGGATAGTGACCAGGTCCGCGCTTCGTTTGGTCCGGACGGCGGCGTCGGCGCTGGGTTCGGCGAGGTCGGCGATGCTGATGCTGCGGAGCAGGCCGGAGATGCTGTCGTTGACGCGCGCCAGCGGCTCCTTAATGGTGCAGGAATCGGTGAGGTCGCACCCGTCATGGCTGGGTCCGCAGGAAGTGATGAAGAGCGGGCCATCGATGGCGTGGATGACTTCAAAGGCGGAGATTTCGCGCGGGCTCTTGAGAAGCGTGTAGCCGCCGCTCATGCCAGCGTGGGAGCGCAGGATGCCGACCTTGGCCAGGCGCTGGAGGATCTTGGCCAGCAGTTGTGGCGGAATGTGGTAAGCCTCGGCGATATCCCTGGCGCTGAGCGATGCCTCGTCCGGGTGCTCTGCGAGGTATTTGAGCGCCATGAGGCCGTAGTCGGCTTTTTTGGTGAGCCTGAGCATAAGTCGCCCGTATAGCAAGTTTACGGGGAAGGGGAAGCGAATTCAATGCGAATGGGCAAAGGCGTAACTCAACGGTGTTCTCCGCTAAAATCGCTGGCAATGGTTCCTCGCTTTTTTCTTTCCTTTTCTCTTGCTTTCTCGATTGCAGCTCAGGCACAACTTTCCACCGACATTGCCCGCATCGGCGCACAGGCCCATGGGCGTGTGGGGGTGGCTTGTTCGCTGCCTGGCCGCCCGCTTGACTGCAACTTCCATGCCGCCGACTCGTTCCCCATGCAGTCCGTGTACAAGCTGCCCATCGTGATGGCAGCGCTCCATGCCGTCGAGCAGGGCCGGTTCCGGCTGGACCAAAACATCCGCTTTCTGCCGTCCGACCTGATCTCGCCGGACCAGTACAGCCCGCTGCGCGACGCTCACCCGCACGGCAACGCCGATGTGCCGATGAACGAGCTGATGCGGCTTGCGGTTCAGGAGAGCGACGGTGTGGCGTCGGATATTCTTCTCCGGGTTCTCGGAGGACCGGCTGCAGCCGATGGTTATGTCCGCAGTCTCGGTATCGACGGCATTCACATTGTCGATACCGAACAGGCCCTCGGTCGCGAGGTGAAGCTGGAGGATCGCGATTCGGCCCAGCCTCGCGCCCTGGTTTCGCTGCTGCGGGGGCTCGCCGACCGCTCGCCACTGTCGCCTGAACATACGCAGTTGCTCGTTGGCTGGATGACGGCATCGCACACCGGTGACAACCGGATCAAAGCTCTGCTTCCGTCGGGAACGGTCGTCGCGGGCAAAACCGGGACCTCGGGCACGGGACGAAACTTTACCAACGCTACCAACGACATTGCTCTCATCACACTGCCCGATGGGGAGAGGCTGGCCATCGCGATTCTGGTCGCCGATTCGTCAGCACCCTCCGCGGTTCGCGAGCACGTTATCGCCGCGATCACCCGAGCCGTTTATACCGTCGCAACGCAAGCACGCTGAACCCATTGGAGGCGGGATCGGGGGCGCACCGCAGGGGTTCACGAGCCGCCGAAGATCTTGCGGAAGAAATGGCCGATGCCGTGGGAGGGTTTCTTTGGCTTTGGCGCATTCGTGGGAGCGGGCTGAGGATTGGCCTGCTGTGGTGATGGTGGAGCGGGTGATGAGTCCGAATCGCAGACTAAGCCTGGGTATAAGGGGTCGCCGCAGGCCGGTTTGGAGGCGGCCGGCGCGGAGGGGGGAGATTTGGCGGAATCGCAGACGACACCGGGGAAGAGCGGGTCGTTGCTGCAGGCGGCATGCGCGGGCGGCACCGATGGAGAAGGCGAAGGCAAAGCAGCGGGTGGTGGCGGGAGAGGCTCAGGATTTTCGCCGTTGTAAGCCAGCGGCGCGGTGACCTGGAGGTGGGCTTCTCCGGGAAGAACGACGGGGGTGCTGGGTGGCGCCGGCGGCGGTTGCAATCCCTGGCTTTCGGCGAGAGGGAACGGGTTTTGCGCTGCGGCGGGGGTGGGCGCTGGGGCAGGCTGACTGGTGGCGCGGAGGGTCGTGCCTGGGGCGCCGATGCCGGCGATCGACGTGGGGGTGGGAATGGGTGGGAGAGGCGGACAGCCGCAGGGGTCCTTTTCGTCGTCGACGACTTGCTCGAGGCTGCCGTGCTCGAAGAGGACACGCTGGTTGGGCTGGACGCGGTAAGCGCCGCCCTGAAAGAGACTGCTGGCGAGGACGTAGGGAGCGTGGTCGCCGTGATTGTCAACGCAGGTGTCGCCCTGATTATTGACGCGGAGGCTGAGGTCGACCTGGCCAGGCGGCGAGATGAGGATGCGAAGGTCGGGCGTGAGCAGGACATCGGAAAACTGGCCGGCCGGGTAGTGGGCTTCGAAGGCGCCGTGGTCGATGGCAATCATGAGGCCGCCACCGGCAATGGTGTTGTCAGAGGAGAGATGGATTTTGGTGAAGGCGCAGACGCTGAGGTTGCCGCCGCGGGTGAGGTCGAGGCGGGCGGTTTTGTCTCCCGCGGTGATGGCGCCGTCGTTGCCGATGATGGCAAGGCCGTTCTGGACGGAAATGGCGCCGGTGAGCGAGACTCCTTCGAGAGAAACGGTGGCGAGTGAGGGCTGCGGTTTCGGGGGATTGAGGGGTTGCGCCGATTCGGTGAGCACCGTCGACAAAGATTCGGGCGGTTGCTGTGTCTGCGCCGGTGGCGGGGCGGTCTGATCCTGGGTCGCGGGCGGCGGAGTCGGCTGCTGCGCAACGGCGCTGGCGGCGATGCAGGCCGCAGCGAGCGGCAGGATGGCGAGGATGGACTTCATTGGAGATTCAGGAAATTCTGGATGAGGCGCTTGCCGTCGGTAGTGAGGACCGATTCCGGATGGAACTGGACCCCTTCGACGGGAAGGTCGTGGTGGCGCAGGCCCATGATCGTGCCGTCGGCAGCGCGGGCGGAAATTTCGAGTTCGGCGGGGAGGCTTCTCTCCTCGACGATGAGCGAATGATAGCGGGTGCAGGTCATGGGCGAGTTGAGCCCGGCGAAAATGGTGCGGCCGTCGTGGTCGATCTGGCTGGTTTTGCCGTGCATAAGCTTGCGGGCGCGGATGACTTTGCCGCCGAAGGCTGCGCCGATGGCCTGATGGCCGAGGCAAACGCCGAGGATGGGAACTTTGCCGGACATGTGGCGGATGAGGCCGATGGAAATGCCGGCTTCGTGCGGCGTGCAGGGTCCAGGCGAAAGGACGATGCGCTCGGGATTGAGGGACTCGACTTCTTCGGGCGTGAGCTCGTCGTTGCGGCGGACGACGACGTCGGCGCCGAGCTCACCCATGTACTGGACGAGGTTGAAGGTGAAGGAATCGTAGTTGTCGAGAACGAAGACCATCTTTTGCCAGTGTAGCGCCGGTTACGACTGGGAAAACACCCCCTCCCCCCTCCCCCCGGTTTAGGGGTAGCGATGCGTACGCATTTGATTCCATTGGGGCGGCGATTTTTGGGTGGTGACTACGCATTTGATTCCAGAATGGTTTGCGGGCATGTATTTTGTTTTGTTATTCCAACGTGGTGGCTCGCGGATGGGTGGCACGTATCTATTTCAAAGCAAAGTAGAAGTTGTCGATGCATTTGTTTTCAAAATACTTAGCGATGGAACGGTCAGCGATGAGCCGGTCAGCGGAAAGCCGGTTAGCTGGCGACCGGTCGCCCGTGGCTGCAACAAAAAGGCCGCCCGTTAGGCGGCAATTCTTTTTAACTCTATAAGTACAGAATATCACATGGAAGGGGGTAAGACCGCCAAAACTCTTTGAGGATATAAAGATGTAAGTGGCGTGTTATGTGGTGTTATTACTTTGGATTTTTGGGTCCCCTCTTGACAAGTTTTCCACATTTGAGGGTTTCGGGGAAATTTGAGGAGGCGGCTGTATCAGAGGGTGTGTTCCGGCGTGGGTTCCGCTCATTCTTTGGCGCTACGTCTACTTATCTGGATGTGTCCTGCGAATAGGAACTACGCACGTGACGCCAAGGTTGCAAACAGCGCCGCTGTGGTGAGGCGTACATTTTGGTATGCTCTCCCGGTTTCACTCGACGGAGGCGGGGGTGAGGCGGCCGGCCAACACCCGCTTTTCACGAACGCTGAGATGGGTCGCCGGTGGAATGCTCGTGGGCACAGGTTGCCTCGCGCCAACGGCCTTCGCGCAGAGCGGCAATCTGGAGCAATGGATCCTGACGTCAAAGTTCATGAACCCCGACGTTCGAAGCTCTGCAGTTCTTCAATTGGGCAGAAGCGGCGATCCGCGGGCGTTGAAGCCGGTGCTTGTTGCGCTCCACGATAAGAGCGCTCAGGTTCGCAGGTCAGCTGCAATGGCGCTCGGAGAGTTGAGGGATAGCCGGGGAATTAGGGCATTGATCGATGCTCTCGGCGATCCGGATCCTCAGGTTCGAGGCAGGGCAGCTGAATCGCTGGGAAAAATCGGAGATCGGCGCGCGGTCGAGCCTCTGATTGCATCGCTGAACGATCAGGATTCGAGCGTGCGATTGAAAGTCACAGCGTCCTTGCAGAAGATCGCGGATCCGAGGGCCGTTGAACCGTTAATTGCAGAGTTGCAAAGTCCGGACCTCCGTCTTCGCGCGGCTGCGGCGCATGCTTTGGGAGATATCCGGGACCCGCGGGCCATTGAGCCATTGATCGCGGAACTGAGAAATGGACATTGGGAGGCACGCAACGATTTAGGAAAGATCGGACTGCCCGCCGTCGAACCTCTCATTGCGGCAATTGGTGAGTCGGGACCCCGTGCGGCTGGACGCGCGGCAGCGATCGCATTGAGTCAGTTCACCGATCCGCGGGCCGTCGATCCTCTGATTTCGGAGCTCAAGGACGAGCGCTGGTGCGCGGGCGGATATGCCGCCTTTTCTCTGGGCAAGATCAAAGACAGGCACGCCGTCGGCCCACTGATTGAGGCTCTGGGAGCCCACCGGTCCTGCAGCGGCGACGGGGCTGCGGAAGCGCTGGGCGAGATCGGCGATGGGCGCGCGGTCGAACCGCTGATCGCGGCCTTATCGGATTTGGACTGCCATTGCACACGATCGGCAGAGGAGGCACTGGGAAAGCTGAAGGATCCCCGAGCCGTGGAGTTCCTGATCGCGGCGCTGTCGGATAGCGAACTGGAGCCAGTGTCGCGGATTGCGGCGGCGAAGGCGCTGGGCGAGATCGGCGATCCTCAAGCCGTAGAGCCGCTGATTGCCATGCTGCCCGACCCCGACCTTTCCTCAGAGGTGATTGCGGTGCTAGGGAAGATCGGAGATGCTCGCGCCGTACCAGCCCTCGCCGCCATGGCCCGGATAAGACCGGCCGCAGGCAGTGCATGCATTGACGCACTCGGACGGATCGGTGCGCCTGCGGTGGAGCCGCTGATTTCCCTGTTGGACGAAAAGCTCGGGTCTGTGCAGGAGGGTGTGGTTAAGGCGCTGGGTGCAAGCCGTGATCCCCGCGCTGTGGATGCCCTTATCGCCGTGGTCGAGGACCCAGGTTTCCGGGAACTGCGAGCGATAGCGGCCGAACAACTGGGCGCCATCGGCGATCCGCAGGCTATTCGGCCTCTGATCGCGCTTTGGAACTCCGACTTCAATTTGGGATATCGAGCGGAGGGTGCCCTGGAGAAAATCGGAGCACCTGCGGTGGAACCGCTTCTCGCGGCCTGCGCGGCTGGCAAAAACAGATCATCGTGGGCGGCCGGTACATTGGCGGGGATCAAGGGACCCGCGGTTGAGCCATTGATCGGCGCTCTTCGTCAGGGTAATCCTCGAGTGCAGGCGTGCGCGGCCGAATCTCTGGGCTCGATCCGGGACGCGCGCGCGGTTGAGCCATTGATCGCAGCGCTGAGGAGCGCAGACCTGGAGGTACAGGTGAGCGCGGCCGATGCTCTAGGCCAAATCGGAGACAGGCGCGCCGCGCAACCCCTGATTGCCGCGCTTGCCAACCACGATCCCAAACTCCGGCGCAGCGTGTTTTGGGCACTCAGTGAGATTCCCGACCCGAAGATTATCAAGCCACTGATGAGAGTGGCGAGCGACGCGGATTTTCGGTCGCTTGGTCTCAATTACGAGACCCTGTGCGAGAACCTTGGCGCGCGCGCCATCCCGCTGCTCGCCGCCGCGATGAAAAACTCGAACACATTCGAGCGAGGTGAAGAGACGGAATGTTTGGGTGAACTCAACGATCCGCGTGTTGTGCCGCTCCTGATTGCAATGCTGAAAGACCCCGATGTACATGTCGCGATCAAGGCAAGGGTGGCGCTGCTGCGTTGGGACAGCGATCCTCGAGCGCTGAGTGCGGTGAACGCCCCCGGGGAGTTTCCGACTCTTCGCACGCCGTAGATGGGAGGACAAGGCTGCAAGTGCGTTGTGCAACGAGAGGAAATGGCACGGCACTCAGGGGTAAAAGCCCGGGGGAAATTGGTGCGGGTTTCGGCACGAATGAAGTCGTGCCCTGATACAAGGGTGATTTTCGGTGAACTCAGAAGTTGTGCCCTGTTGCGGTTGCCATCCGTTTGCCCAGGCGGAAGGCGTGGGGAGCAGTTCCATTTTGGTCCGGAGACAGTACTAAGGAGTTGAAGGCCAGGGTTTAGTTGTATGGGCGGCGCAGGGTGCGAGCTTACGCTGCTTGCTGTGGGGTGAACCTGGCCGGGAGGGCACGGGGGGCAGCGAGTTTTTCTGCTGGCAGACGCTGATTATCGGGAAACTGAGAAGGTGTGCCCTGTTGCGGTTGCCATCCGTTTGGCCAGGCGGAAGGCGTGGGGAGCCGTTCCATTTTGGTTCCGGAGTAGTACTAAGGAGTTGAAGGCCGGAATTTAGTTGTAAGGGCGGCGCAGGGTGCGAGCTTACGCTGCTTGCTGTGGGGTGAACCTGGCCGGGAGGGCACGGGGGGCGGCGAGTTTTCTGCTGGCAGACGCTGAGATCGGCGAGCTGAGAAGGTGTGCCCTGTTGCGGTTGCCGCCCGTTGGCCCAGGCGGAAGGCGCGAGGAGCAGTTCCATTTTGGTCCGGAGACAGTACTAAGGAGTTGAAGGCCAGGATTTAGTTGTACGGGCAGCGCAGGGTGCGAGCTTACGCTGCTTGCTGTGGGGTGAACCTGGCCGGGAGGGCACGGGGGGCAGCGAGTTTTTACGCAAGCTGTGAAGTCGTGGCTGGGCACGGTTCGTTACTGGCTCGGAGAAGGCCGCGCGCGCTTCGCGGAATCCCGAGTCTGAAGAATCAAGAGCCATTCGACTCGCTCCGCTCGCTCAGGCCAGGCTCCGGGCCAGCCATGGTCTTTTCTTTCCGCGAGCTGTGCAGTCGTGCCCCTGATACGAACCTCATCGCGGCGATCCCCGGCGGCCGGAAGACGAAAGCGGGCGCTTCACGCAATCCCGGGTATCAGAATCGAGAGCCATTCGACTCGCTCCGCTCGCTCAGGCCAGGCTCGGGGGCAGCTATGGTCTTTTTCCGCGAGCTGTGCAGTCGTGCTCCTGATACGAACCTCGATCCCGGCGATCCGCGCCGGCCAGAAGGCGAAAGCGGGCGCTTCACGCAATCCCGGGTCTTAGATCGAGACCGGGCTGGCCTGCGGTGGATTCGTGAATTTGCGGGGCTGAGCGCATCCTAGAGGTGCGGGACAGGGCGGGGCGTTGCGACGATGAGTGAATCTGCAGAAGAGAAGGGTGCGGTTGAGCAGCTGACGATTGAGGGTCGCGAGGTGCGGATCACGCATCCGGAGAAGCTGTATTTTTCCCGCGAAACAAAACTTACTAAGCTGGATTTGGTTCGCTACTACCTTGCGGTTGCGCCGGGAGCGCTCGATGGGATTCGCGATCGGCCGCTGGTCCTGAAGCGGTTTGTGAATGGCGCGGAGGGGGAGGCGTTTTATCAAAAGCGCGCGCCGACGGATCATCCGGCGTGGCTGAGGACGGTGACGCTGTCGTTTCCTTCGGGTCGCACGGCGGAGGAACTGGTGGTGGACGATGCGGCTGGACTGGCGTGGATCGTCAATCTGGGCTGCATTGAACTGCATCCGCATCCGGTGCGGTCGGGCGATCTGGAGCATCCGGACGAAATGCGGGTGGATCTGGATCCGGGCCCGGGGGTGACGTGGGCCGATGTGCAGCGGGTGGCGATGGAAGTGAAAGCGGCGCTGGAAGACGCGGGACTGCGCGGGTGGCCGAAGACGAGCGGATCGCGGGGGATGCACATCAACGTGCGGATTGAGCCGCGGTGGAGTTTTGGAGAGGTGCGGCGCGCGGCGCTTGCGTTATCGCGCGCGGTGGAGCGGCGGGTGCCGGCGATGGCGACGTCGAAGTGGTGGAAGGAGGAGCGGCACGGGGTGTTTCTGGATTACAACCAGAACGCGAAAGATCGCACCACGGCGTCGGCGTACTCGGTGCGGCCGGTGCCGGATGCACGGGTTTCGGCTCCGCTTACGTGGAACGAGGTGCCGGAATGCGATCCGGCGGAGTTCACGGTGCTGACGATGCCGGCGCGGTTTGCGAAGATCGGTGATCCGCACGCGGGGATGGATAGGGCGGCGGGGTCGCTGGAGGGATTGCTGGAACTTGCGGCGCAAGATGAAGCGGAGGGGCTGGGCGATGCTCCATGGCCGCCGCACTTTCGCAAGATGGAAGGCGAGGCGGCGCGCGTTGCGCCTTCGCGGGCGAAGAAGGCTGGGGAGAAAAAGCCGAGGGAGAAGATGCCGCTGATTGTGGTCGCGAATTCGGCGAGCAAGGATGCGGCGCTGGCCGGGCTGGAGCGATGGAAACACCGGCATGCGGAGGCCGCGAAGTTGCTGGCAGCGGACGATGTGCTGGTGGACTCGATGCGGGGGCGGTCGTCGACGTGGACGCGGATTCGGGTGAATCTTCGGCATGTTCCAGAGGAGATGCGGCCGGGGGAAGAGACGCCGGACCCGGACGATGCGCCGGGGTGGACGAGCGAACGGAAGAGAACGAAAAAGCAGAATTAGCCAGCAAACGAGCACGGGGGCTAAATGTGAAACTTCACAGCTAAAGCCGGATTCATTTCGCTGTTGTGACGGCACGGCTGAAGGCCGTGCCCTTTCAAATCAACCGCAGGGGCTGAAGCCCACCTTTATCTGCGCGTTTTGTGGCACGACCAAGGTCGTGCCCTGATACAAAATCCTTTTTTGGCAAGCCGTGAAGTCGAGCCCTTTCAAAGAACCGAGTTTTTCGGCAAGCTGTGAAGTCGTGCGCGGACGCGGGACGATTCTGCTCTTGTAGTCCGCGATCAACGATTCCGCGGAAAGATGGACATCAATTCCTGGGGCGGGACGACTTCGAGCTGGGTGTAGGTGCAGTCGGACGGATTTTTATCGTTGCGCCAGCGACGGAAGTGCGCCATGTGGCGGAAGCGACCGCTCTGCATGTGCTCGTAGGCGACTTCGACGACGAGCTCGGGGCGCAACGGTTCCCAGGAAAGATCTTTGCCCTGACTCCAGCGGCTTTGGCCGCCGGGCATGCGGTGTTCGCCGTCGCCGCTGTCGGAGTCGTTGTCGGAGTCGGCGCCGGCCCAGTTCTTCCATGGATGATGCGCGAGGGCATTTTCGCGCCAGGGCTTGAGGAATTCGACGAGCTCCTGGCGTTTTTCTTTGGTGAAGCTGGCGCAGACGCCGACGTGCTGGAGCGCACCCCGGTCGTCGTAGAGGCCGAGCAGCAGCGATCCGATGGCGGAACCTTTGCATTCCTTGTACCAGCGGAAACCGGCGACGACGCAGTCGCAGTCGCGCTCGTGCTTGATCTTGAGCATCACGCGCTTGTCCGGCTCGTAGGCGCCGGCGATGGGTTTGGCGACGACACCGTCGAGACCAGCGCCTTCGAAGCGGCGAAACCAGTCGATGGCGACTTTGCGGTCGCGGGTTGCTGGCGTGATGTGGATGGGCGGCGCGGCAGCGGCGAGCAGGGATTCGAGCGCGGCGCGCCGCTTTTCGAAAGGGTCGCTGCGGAGGTCGTGATTGCCCTCGCAGAGCAGATCGAAGAAGACGACGGAGGCCGGCGTTTGCTGGGCGAGCAGCTTGACGCGAGACGCAGCAGGATGAATGCGGAGCTGCAGGGCGTCGAAATCAAGGCGCCCGTTACGCGCGATGACGAGCTCGCCGTCGAGGACGCATTGGGGTGGGAGCTGAGCGTGGAGCGGGTTGAGAAGATCGGGAAAGTAGCGGTTGAGAGGTTTTTCATCGCGGCTCTGGATGAGGATTTCGTCGCCGTCTTTGAAGATGAGGGTGCGGAAGCCATCCCATTTGGGTTCGAAGAGCCAGTCACCGGCGGCGGGGACCTCGTCGACACGCTTCGCGAGCATGGGCAAGAGCGGCGGATTGACGGCGAGGTTCATAGCGCGTGGTCCTGATCGCGATGGGTGATGGGGGAATTCTACAGACAGGCCGGATGCAGAAGCCGGGGCCTGTGGCGATCCGGCTTTTGCTTTGAGGACAACTGTTGCGGTGCGAGAAGGGAGGTCGCAGGGGCTGAAGCCCGATCTATTTTGAGGCGGTTACGGCCCGACTGAAGTCGGGCCCTGATACGAACCTGGTGATCGCGAGACCTGATACGAAACTCGATGGCGGTTACCACGAAGGCAATTGTCAGCCGGAGGTTGATCATTGCGGGATTGGGTTGCGCAGTTAGCGTGGAGTTATCTTTTGACTTAGTTTCTTGCTTCCCTTGCTACTTACTTCGCCGGTGAAGCTGCAGGAGGCGTCGGTGAGCTTGGTGGGAGCAAGCGTGAGTTCGTGGAGTTGGTTCTTGACCAGCAGCGCGTTGAAGGCGGTGATCTGCGGCTGCAGGTCTTTCCATGCGGCTACGGTGCGGTTGTAGTTGCTGCAGTCGCTCTCCCAGCTGGCGATTTGAGTGGGGGTGGGGGCCATATCGAGACCGACCTGCATCATGCTGACCATGACGTTGGAGGCGTCGTTCAACTCCACGAAGGACTTCAGTGCGTTGGGCAGGGGCATCGCAGGGCGGCCGGGGCCGAAGCTGCCGGGGGCGGGGACCACGCCGCCAATTTTCCTCAAGCTGGCGTCGAGGGTCTTCGCCTGCGCGGCCACGTCGGCCGGCAGGTCGCCGTGCATCAGGGCCGAGAGCTGATCTCTGACGGCTTCGACTTCCTGATGGCCCTGGTCGCTCCGCTCCATGCCCTGAACGGAGAGCAGCGTGAGCTTGATCTGGCTGCGCAACTCGGCCATGAGCTGGGGGCTCTGGCCGACGCGCGGATCGTTCACGACGGTGACGGTGCGGGTGTACACCTGGCCGTCGACGGTGAGCTTCAGCGTATAAGTGCCGGGAATTACCTGGGGACCGTGGGGACCGGGGGTGGCGGAGCCGGGCACCATGTTCATTTCGTTTTCGAGGTCGTGGCGCAGGGCGGGCGGGTCGTCGTAGTACAGATTCCAGTTGACGCGGTTCAGACCGGTGTGGGTGCTGAGAGCGCGGGACTCGGGAGAGGCGAGCCAGTAGTGGGGAAAGAGCGCGCCTTCGACGGGCGGCGGCAAGGTGCTGGACATGGTGCGAATCAGATTGCCGTGCTCGTCGAAGACCTGGAGCTGGATGGGCCCGGTGGGTTCGCGGCTGAGGTAATAATCCACGATCGCGCCATACTGCACGTTGGGCGCGTGGGGGACCTCGATGGAGAAGGGCTGATCCCAGTTGCTGTTGATGCGCGCGCGAATGGCATCCTCGGGTTCAAAGAAATAGACCGGCGAGGAACCGATGGTCTGGGTGTTGGCGGCAATCTGGCGCAGGGGCGTGATGTCGTCGAGAACCCAGAAGCCGCGGCCGTAGGTGCCGATCACCAAATCGTTCTGGTGGTGATCGGTGTGGACGTCGAGATCGCGAATGGAGGTGCTGGGCAGGTTTTGGCGCAGCGACTGCCAGTGATCGCCGTTATCGAAAGTGACGTAGACGGTGGTCTCAGTGCCGGCGAAGAGCAGGCCGGGCTGTTTCGGATCGACGCGGAGACTGTTCACCCAGCTTCCGGTGCGCCCATCTTTGGGCAGGCCAGTGACGATGCTGGTCCAGGTTTTGCCAGCGTCGGTGGTGCGCCAGATGAGCGGAACGTCAGAGTCTTCCGTGGGGGGTACGATCTCGGCGCGCCCGCCGCCGATGCGGCCGGCGACGTAGGCGGTGTTGACGTCATCGCCTGCCTCGATGGTGTTGAAGTTGGTGTGGGGCGGCAGGTCCGCGATGCTGACGTTGGTCCAAACTTTGCCGTGGTCGGTGGTGGTGTAGATCTGTCCGTTCGTGCTCACAGTCCACATGACGCCGGGTTTGATTTTGGAGATGGAGAAGTCGGTGATGGAGGGCGGGGGTGGGGGCGGCGGACCGGGCGCAGGAGTGGAGGCAGGTTGGGGTGGGGCTCCGCTGTCGGGCGTCGTTGCGGCGGGTGCAGAAGTGGGCGCGGGTTTGGCTGTGGTGCTCGGTTGTGGTGGCTTCTGGCCGCAGGGGAGTTGAGGGGCGCTCTTTGCTGTGGTGAGGTCGGGGCTGACGGCGGTCCAGGAATGGGCGCCGTCGCGGGAAACGAGCAGGCACTGGTAGGCAACGTAGAGAGCGCCGGGTTCAAAGGCGAGGTCGAACTTTTTCTGGAAGTCGCGGCCGGCAATGTATTTGGTGGCATCGGAGCCGAAGTTGGGCGCGACGTTCTCCCATTGGCCGGTGGACATATCGATTTTGACCAGGCCACTGCCGCCACCGCCCGGACCATAGCCGACACCGTAGATGATGTTCGGATTTTGGGGATCGGGGGTGATGACGCCAAATTCGGAGGAAGGGACGGGGCTCCAGTCAGTGAAGTTGACCTGGCCCCAGTTGCCGCGGCTGCCGATCATGACCGCGCCGGTATCCTGCTGAGCGGCCATGATGCGATACGGATACTGGTTGTCAGTGGCGATGTGGTAGACCTGCGAGATGGGCTCGGTGTACCAGAGGCTCCATGTTTTTCCATCGTCGAGGGTGACGCTGGCTCCCTGGTCAGAGCCGACGAGCATGTGCTTTCCGTCGGTGGGATCGATCCAGAGCTTGTGGTAGTCTTCGCCGCCGGGAGCGCCCTTGAAGGGTTCAAAGGTGTCGCCTCCATCCGTGGAGCGATACATGGCAGTGCTGACCGTATATAGGATGTCGGGGTTCTGCGAATCGACAAAAACGCCGCTGCTATAGGCTCCCTGGCCGTTGCTGATGCGGAGATCGTTGCCCGCCATGTGACGCCAGGTGTCGCCGCCGTCGTCAGAACGGTAGAGGCCGGAGCCCTTTTCAATGTTGTTGCCGACGATGTAGATCCGCTTGCCATTGCTGTGCATGGCGACGGCGAGGGCAACGCGGCCGGGGAAGGGGGGAATTTTGATTTCGGTCCAGGTGAGGCCTTCGTCAGTGGATTTGAAAACCTGGGCCGGCTTCGGCTTGGGGCGATTGCCGCCGTTGCCGGGAGGAGCGCCGCCGCCGAAGCCGGCGGTGCCCTGGGTGGCTGCGACCATGACGGTGGGGTCATCGAAGGCGTATTCCAGGTCGCGGGTGCCGTCGTAGTCCGCGGGCTTGAGGACGCTGGTCCAGGTCTGGCCGCCGTCGGTGGAGCGGTAAACACCACCGCCGTGGTGGGTGGCGTCGCCAAGAGCGGAGACGAGCAGGAGGTTGGAATCGGCGGGATCGACGAGAATGCTGTCGATTTTTACCGTATCGTCGAGGCCGATGTGCTGCCAGTGGTCGCCGGCATCCGTGGACTTCCACATGCCATTGCCGAGGCTGCCGCCAATGGGGTCGCCGGCGCCGGCATAAATGATTTTGGGATTGGAGGGAGCAACCTGGATCGCGCCGATGCTGTCGACGCTCGTTTCCTGATCGAAGATGGGGAACCAGGTGACGCCAGCGCTGGTGGTCTTCCAGATGCCGCCGGCCGGCGTGCCCATGTAGAAGGTGCCGGGATTGCCGATGATGCCGGTGACGGAGGAGATGCGTCCGCCGTGGAAGGGACCGACGTTGCGCCACTGGAGTCCGGAGTAAAGGTTGGGATTGACCTGCGCTGCTGCGCCCGAGGTGGAGGCCAACAGGGTGGAAAGAATCAGCGCGCCATAAAGTGCCCACAACCTTCGCATCATTTTTGTGATGACCTCTCTGCGGGAATGCCGACGGTTCGGCGCGTAGTATACAGGACGCCGCAGGCGGAGATGGGCTGTCGGGCTGCGAGTCCGCTGCGCAACGAGAGGAGAGAGGCGGTACTCAGGGGCTCAAGCCCAGCTTCTTTTGGGGCATTCGCGGCACGACTGAAGTCGTGCCCTGATACGAACCTCATCGTGGCGATCCCCGGGCCGTCGTTCGCTCGTGCGGGCGCGGTTTTCAAAGCGGCGGTCAGGAGGGAAAAGCGGGCGCTTCGCGCAATTCCGGGTCTCAGAATCGAGACCCGGGCCAGCCAGGATGTGGTGGGCCGTTGTTCGCTCCTGCGTGCACGGTTTTCACAGCGGTGGTGGCACGGTCGGGAGGGAAAGCGGGCGCTTCGCGCAATCCCGGGTCTCAGAATCGAGACCCGGGCCAGCCAGGGTTTGGTGGGCCGTTGTTCGCTCCTGCGTGCACGGTTTCAAGGCGTAGGGCGAGGAGACAAAAGCGGCGCTGCGCGGAATCCCGGGTCTCAGAATCGAGAGCCATTCGCCCATTCGACTCGGTGGCTCCGCCGCCTCGCTCAGGGTGACATTACTCGCTCTGCTCGCTCAGGCCAGGCTCCGGGCCAGCCTGTCGCTTGTGTTTCAGGGCTGGAGGGAGGCGGTGGCTTTGGCGGAGAGGTTTTTGAGGGCGTCGGGGGAATTGAAGGTCCAGGATTCGGTGACGCTGGGACCGGCGGAGGTTTGGACGGAGCCAGCGGCTATTTTTGTTTTCTTGCCGACGATGACTTCGAAGCTGCTCTGACTGCCGGGAGCGAGGGCGGGCGTGAATTCGAGAGTGAGGGTGTGGTTGCCTTTGACTCCGTTGGGCGCGAAGGTGACGCGGGTGACAGCTCCGGCGGCGACGGTGTAGGAGGCGGAGACGTCGAGGGCTTTGTCGGTCATGGTAGTTGCGCCGCTGGTGATGGTGAGTGCGAGTGAGCGGCCGTGAGCGTCAGTGAGGGAGTTGGCGGTGGATTTCCAGGCGGTGTCGACGGGGGCGAAGGTGAGGATGTGGACGCTGGTGGAGAGCGCTCCGCGATAGGGGACGAAGTAGGGAGGCTGCGCGATTTCTTTCCAGACGTCGGCGGTAGAGGTGACGCCGCCGATCTGGAGGGCGGTGCCCTGGCCGGCGAGTCCGCCCTGCTCACGATACATAAGGATGGGAATGGGCGCGGGGACGGGGGAGAGGCCGCTGCCCTGCTCGGAGACATCGGTGCCGAGGACGAATTGCCAGACCACGGGCGTACCTTTTTCGGTGTTGAAGCGGAGCTGGTATTGCGCGCCGTTGGAGGGATCGGAGGGGGCGTCGAACTGCATGGGGACCTGGTGAGCTTCCTGGCCGGTGGCCTGATCGATGGCGAGTTCCTGGGCGGAGTTGGTGTAGTGGACGGGCTTGCCCTCGGTGCGGGGGATGAGCTGCACATCGTAGACGGGCTGTTTGGCGCGGTCGTCGACATCGAGAACGATCATGGAGTACGGGAGCTCGGGACCGACCCACTGGACGATTTGTTCGGGCCAGTAGCGGTAGTAGACGCCGGCGAGGGGGAGGGTTTGTGTTGTCTGCGCGAGGAGGGCGACGGGGAACATTGCGAGTGCAGTGGGCAGAATCGCGAGTGCGGCCAGCAGAGCTTTGCGGGGCGGCATGGGGAAGTCCTTTCGGGGATGAGGGTCAGAAGGCGAAGCGAACGCCGAGTTCGAGGCGGCGGGCACTTTCGGCGGCGATGGTTTGCGAGAAGTCGGGAGAGGAGACGATGGTCGAGACGGCGGTGGCGTTGGTGTGGTTGAGGAGGTTGGCGGCGCGGGCGTTGAAGGTGAGGGTGCGGGCGGTATCCGTCTTGCTGTGGCCGACTTTCCAGGCGCGGCTGAGGTTGGTGTCGAGGTGGATGAGCGCGGGCATGGTGCCGAGGTTGCGGGGGACGTCGCCATTGATGGTGTTGGTGGAGAGCAAGCCGTAGCGCGTGGCGTAGACGCCGGGACCGGCTGCGGAGGCGTAGCTGGGGCGGTCGTTGAAGACGCCGTCGCCGTTGTCGTCCGTGCCGGTGGTGACGTTGTACGGAGCGCCGGATTGGGCGTCCATTTGGGCGGAGAGGGTGACTTTCTCGGGGAGGTTGTAATTGCCGAAGAAGAAGAGGCGCTGGCGGGCTTGCCAGTCGGGGGCGGCGGCTTCTCCTTTATTGCTATAGGCGGATTGGGCGAAGCCTGCGTTGGCGGGCGTATCCGTAGTGAAGTTGAAGTTGAGATAGCCGAGGAAAAACGCGAAGCGCTTGTAGCTGTGCTGATCGAGGCCGAGGAAGAGGACTTTGCCGCTGAGGTGGCCGGTGTTCTGGAACTGGAAGAGGTTTTCGTTGGGAGCGATGGGGCGGGGCGCGGCGAGGGCGGAGGCGAGGTTCGGCGGGGTGTTATCGGTGGCGGCGAGTTCGGGGGCGTTGATGTTGCGGTCGCGGGTTTGGTTCCACGATTCGCCGGAGTAGAAGTTGGCCTGGGCGTGCCAGTGGTGGGGGAAATCGTGTTCGATGCCGAGGCCGCTCTGGAAGGAGGGGACCTGGGCCGGGGATGGGGGCGCGAAACGGAGGGTCGTGACGTCGAGCGACTGGCTGGTGGGGACGAGGGGCGTGGTGAAGGAGGGCGAGTAAATGACGGATTCGGTTTGGCGCGTTCCGTTGAGCCGGGCGTCTTCGATGGCGATGGCGTCGGTAAGGACGGAGGAGAAGAGTCCGGCGTGGAGGTGGACGACGGTTTTGGAACGCTTGTCGAGGGCCCAGGCGAGTCCGGCGCGCGGGGCGAAGTTGGCATAGCTGGAGGGCGCGGTCTGGAGCGCGTAGCGGAGGCCGCCGGAGAGGGAGAGGCGGCGGCTGAGCTTGACTGTGTCTTCAGCGTAGGCGGCGAGTTGCCATTGCGTAACGGGGACAAGCGCGACGCCGGTGGTGATGGCGTAGGTGGTGGGCGTGCCGCCGGGAAGGTTGAGGAGCGCGCGGCGATATTGTTCGAGGCCGCTGATGGTGGTGGTTGCTCCGGTGGGATTGTTGTTGGCGTCGAGAACGGGCGCGGCGCCGCCGGCGAAGGTGAACGCACCATTGAAGGTGTTGGGATCGGTTTCGTGGACAAAGATGCCGAGAGACTGCGCACCGATTTTCCAGGTTTGCTTTTTGTGCGTGTAGATGAGGTCCTCATCGACTTCGAGATTGCGCTCGCGGTCGTTGAGCTGCTGCGCGGCGCTGCCGCCGCCGAGGAAGAATCCGGCGACGTTGAGGCTGGGGGCGGTGGAGAGCGGGGATTGCGCGGTATCTTTCCAGGTAAAGCCGGCGTGGGTTTCGTGGAGGAGGTTGACGCTGATGGTTTGGGTGTTGGTGGCGCGGAGATCGTACTCGCTGACGGTGGAGTCGTAGCCTGCGTCGGGAAGGACGAGGCCGCCCATGCCCTGGTTAGTGAGGTCGTTGGTGTGGGCGGCGAAGGAGAGGGTGAACATGTCGGATTTTGTGGCCTGGAAATCGCCGCGAGCGGAGGCGATCCAGAGGCGCTGGGGGGCGGGGATGGTTTGGTGCAGCGGGGTCTGGTCGCCGCTGGAGTTGAGAGTGATGGCGTTGACGACGTTGAATTCATCGATGTCGCGTTTTTCGAGGGCGAGGAAGAAGTCGCTTTTGGTTTTGGTGATGGGGCCGCTGAGCTCGAAACCATAGCGGCGCTTGCCTGCGGGCGTGGCGACGGTGGAGAAGGGATCGGTGGCATTGAAGCTGCTGTCGCTGTCTGTTAAGAAAAGCGCGCCGTGATAGGTCGAAGCACCGGGCTTCGTGTAGATCTCGACGCGTCCGCCAGCATAAGGAGGCGTATCGTACTCGGCGGAAAAAAGGTCAGGTGCGGTGACGATGCGCGCGATGGAGCCTTTGGGCGGGAGGGCGCTGGAGTTCTGAAAGCCGTCGACGGTGATGCGGGCCGCGCCGGGAGCGCCGCCGTTGGCCGCGGCGAGAATCTGGAGCTCACGCTGGAAGTCGTCGGGATCGTCAGCGAGTTGCTGTATATCTTTCCGGGTAAGGGTGTGGGTGCCGATGCCGTGATCGGAGTCGAGACTGGCGCCGTCGTCGTCATCGCCGACCTGAACGTTGGTGGTAACGGTGGCGAGGGCGAGATGGAAATCGAGGTGCAGGGTTTCTCCGACATGCGCGTGGATGGGGAGGTTGGTGGTGGCGAAGCCGGAAGCGCTGGCGGTGATGCGCGATGTGATGGCGGGGACGCATGGGAGGACGTAGTGGCCGGTGGCATCGGTGGTGGTGGCGGGGCCGTTTTTGACGGCAATGGCAGCGTTGGGGAGGGCTGCGCCGGTGGGGTCGAGGACGATTCCTTCGAGGCGGAGGCCGTCGGCGCAGTGCTGTGCCCGGGTTGAGGAGGGCACCAGGAGTGCGATAAGGAGTGGCGCGATGGCGCAGAGGCGGAATGGAATTCGGTTCTTCACGTTGATCTCATGGTGGGCGCTGAGGGTGAAGAGTTGCAGTGCCGATTGTCAGGAAACGCTTATGACAAACGTCATGCGGGCGGGGTGTGCGGAGGCACGTGACTATCGATACGGGATTCCCGACGGCTTTGCTCCGGGTGTGCGGGGGGTCACTGCAGTTCGCGGCGGGTGACGGCAGACTGGGGGAGGAGGCTTTGTTACGGCCATGTTTCGCCTGGATACGCTGTCGTGCGCTCTGACGGTTCTTTCCACTGTGCTGGTGGGGCGGAAGTTGTGGAGTGGTCTGGTTGTGGCAGGGGTGAACAGCGTGGTGATTTGCGTGATTGGTCTGCGGACGGCGCAGTTTGGATTTATTCCCGCCAATTTGTTTTGCATCGGGGTTTATGCGGTGAGTGTACGGTCGTGGATACGAGAGCGAGCGGCGCGCGGAGTGTGCACTCGAGAGCCAGTTCTGCCGGGGTGAAAACTTCCCTCAGCGGCTGAAGCCGGATTTCCTTTCATAAACCTTATGGCACAGCTAAGGCTGTGCCCCTTCAAAAACGACAGAGCGGCTTCAGGGTCCGTGTGGTCGGGGGCGTTCGCGCCGGAACTGAAGTCGAGCGATGCTTGCAGCAATTCTGCAACGCGGAACTGATGGGCGTGCAGTTCCGTTTTGGTTTGGGAGCAGGTACTAAAGCGTGGAAGGCGGGCATTTCTTTGTCTGTGCAGGGCGCGGCGAAAGCTTACGCTTCTTGCTGTGGGGTGAACCTGGCCGGATCCAGGGTGGGGGTGGTGGTCGTGGGGCGGGTTGAAGGAGCGACGAGCTGTGAAGCTGCGTCCTGTTGCCGAGGCGCCTGTGTGCCAGAGGGAAGTGCGTGCGGGGCGATGCCATTTTGGTCCAAAGGCGTTACCGAAGAGTGGAAGGTGGCCATTTATGGGTATGGGCAGGACACGGCGAGAGCCTATGCTTCTTGCTGTGGGGTGAACCTGGCGGATTCAGGGTGGGGGTGGTGGTCGTTGGGGCGGGTTGAAGGAGCGACGAGCTGTGAAGCTGCGTCCTGTTGCCGAGGCGCCTGTGTGCCAGAGGGAAGTGCGTGCGGGGCGGTGCCATTTTGGTCCAAAGGCGTTACCGAAGAGTGGAAGGCGGGCATTTATGGGTATGGGCAGGACACGGCGAGAGCCTATGCTTCTTGCTGTAGGGTGAACCTGGCGGATTCGCGGCGATGTTGGTGGTGAGTGGGGTGGTGGCCGGGGGGGGCGTGGGATGGTGTGGGTTTGGTTGAGGAGCTAGGGGACGGAAGCGCGCTGCTGCGTATCGCTGGGGACGTACCAGCTGTGCCAGTCGCGGAGGAGAATCTCGGGCCGATTCCGATAGAGGACGATGGGGCCGCTGGCGCAGACTTTGCCGGTTTTGGGGAAGGCGCCGACAGTTTCTTTGTTGTCGCCCCAAATGACGAGGTCGAAGATGGAGTGCGGATAGGGCTGATCGAGATCGATGAAGGTGGGGGTGCCGTGGCTGGTGGCCGAGGTGTATTCGTTCACGATCTGGCCGCAGACGGTGCGGTTCTCACCGACGTGCTGAGCAGCTTCGACGGCGGAGAGGACGGGGGACGGGGTCTGAATCGAGGTTGGGCTGGAGGCCTGGCCGGAAGCGACGGGCAGGACGGCGCCGATGACGATGGAACACACCACGAGACGCATTGATTTATCTCCCTCTGAGCAGGGCCCTCAAGGGGCGAGTGATGCCGGATTCACATTCTTGCGGCGACTCGACCGCGAGCAGGGTGGGGGCAGGGCGAATCGCGCAATGGGTTTAGCTTGCCGGTATATTGCGATGGGTGGCGGTGGAAAGGCAAGTGAATTTCGCATAGTGGGTCAATTTGCTGAGCGTTGCTGACAGGGTTCGAATCGTTTCCGCTCTTGTCGAAAGGAAATAGCGTTCGGGCAACCTGCCGCAGGACTGGCGCAGCAAAAGGTACGTTCTCTCGCCGCTGGCCGATTTCGGCAAAGCCTGCGCCGATGACCACAAAGCCCATGTGCACAGCGTCCCCGCGAAACGTCTTCAGGCTGATGAAATCTGATCCGTCGTCAGCGCGAAGCAAAAGAATGTGAAGGAAGAGAAGGCGGCACTAACATACTTGACGAACGACTGCCCTTGCTACAAGCTCGAAGCACCGTGACGGGGCTTTAGAGACTCGTCTCCAGCCAAACGGGAAATCCAATCGAGATGTCCTCAATCAGTTGGCCGACAAAATGTACGAATTGGGCGAGCGTTGGCAGCGCCGCATGACCTTCCATCGGCATACCCTTGCCGAAAATTACCTGGAGGGAGGGGCGACCCTTATTTGTGATCTTGACGTTTTGGTGTCCCCCCAGTTTTTCGGTGGCGACCAATCCGTCCACGATGAGCCACGTGGGGACCTCAAATTCCTCGCTTCTCTCGTCTATTCCCTTAATACCGGTAACGAATTTGAGTTCGCGATGGGCAATCAGGGTGCCGTGCTTGTCTTTGATGTCGAGCTCGTGAATAGCCCAGATCGCCTCCCCTCTTCCTCCTTGGTACGGTTGTACAAAATTCACGATGAAGTCGATGACATCTTTGGAGGCGTAATTGTTCAGTCCACCATTTACGGAGGCAATAAGTTCATTCCGGGTGTCACAAACTGTAAATTTGGTGAACCTTGTGGGGGTACCGACCATGTGATTCATGGCGAAGTCCAACGCAGTTCGGAGATTGTGGACCGCATCGCCGATGACACAGAGGATTTCTCCTGGAATAACCTGAACTGCCGACAGCTTTATGAGATCGTCACCGCCATTCGGGTCCGGTTGGACGGTAATAACGTAACTGTCGTCTGCGGTGATCTTCGCCATGCGCGTCTGCAAATCCTGGACGTGCTCTTTGGCCCTATGAATCTTTAGCCGGCAATCTTCATATCCGTCCTTCATTTCTTGGCCTCCGGCGCTATGATCAGCATATGAAGCCAAAGCCCCAGTCCGAAGAGTACACGCGATTTGAGAATCTTTTGGGAGAGGTTCTGACTGTCTCGAAAGAGGAACTGAATCGGCGAATGGAAGCGGGCAAGCGCGAAAAGTGAACGCCTAAATCCGCTTCCGGCGCTTCTGGCGAACGATCCAGCCCTTCCTAGAACGTCGTTTCTCCCACCTTGCCGGTCAGTTCTGCATAGGCCAGTCTCTTCCCTGAAACCTGCGATACCGCCAGCATGAAACGATCTTGATCGTCAACGGATTCTCTTGGTCGCACGATTGTTAAACCGAAAAGCCTGCTCATCGGCACAGGCGTCCAAGTGAAAAGGTTCCACGGCAACGTTCCTGAGAGAGTCCGCTTGAGCAATGACCAAAAGTTCTCGATTCCCTGAGTGTGGACCTCGCCCCGAACGTACTCATCCAAGTGGGTCACTGGTTTCGTGGATGAACTGCTGAGCCTTCAGGCCATCGTATCCAACGTGGTGGTCAGTGCAGACGGTGCCTCCGCCCTGCACTTGCCGCAGAATCTCCGCCTGAAGGGAGAAAGAGCAAATGATTCGCCAGGATTGAAAACAGTGCGCTCATTCAAATCGACCCACACCGAATTTCGCGCGGGTTTCATTCAAGCTAAAACCGGCGCGAATAGGCTACCGGCCAAAGCGGCGCGAATGGAAACAAAAAGCGTCGCGATCTACCGTGCAATGCGAGACTCCTGGATGGATCAGGCAGGCTCGGGGATTGCCAATCGCCTCAGGGAGATCACGCTGATGTCGTCCATCTGCCCAAAGGCCAGTGCCGCATCCGCGATGGAAGCTGCGGAAACAGCCTGACCGAGCAGGGTCGCTGTGCGTTCAAACCCAAACAACTGTCCCTGGGGGTTCATCGCTTCGACGATGCCGTCGGAGGTGAGCACCAGCTTGTCATCCGGCTGGAGCGCAAAATGCGTCACGGAAGGCTGAGCCGCGGCGGAAAAACCCAGGGGCAAAGCGCCCTCCATAGGCAGCGGCTTTCCGTTCAGCCAGGGCGGCAAGTGCCCGGCATTGGCCAGGGTCACGGCGCCATCGGGGGAGATTCGCATCGCGAGGCAGGTGGCGGAAGCATCGCCGCGGCCCAGCAGCCGTTGGTTCAGTTCTCCAAGCATGGTGACAGGATCGGGATCGAAGCGGGCCACGGTGCGAATGACCCCGACCAGCAGCGCGACCATCATTCCCGCCGGCAGGCCTTTGCCGGCAACGTCGCCGGCAACGATCAGCAGACTGCCGTCCGCGGGATGGGGAATGATCTGAAAGAAATCGCCGCCGACCTCGCGCGCGGGGCGATAGACAGACTCAATCGAGAAGCCGGGCACAGCCATGTGTGCCTCGGCGAGGATGACCTGTTGCACCTCCTGGGCCTGTTTCACATCGAGGGCAAGCTGGCGCTGCGCCTTCACCGATCGCAACAGCCGGCGGAGCAGCAGGAGAGCGACGGCGAGGGCCATCAGCAAGGTCGCAATCTCGCTGACGGTAATGTTTGCGCCCAGCCAATGCACGCTCATGCGGATGCCCAGCAGCCGAAGTTCTCCTGAAAACACGCCGATGGATCGCAGCAGGACGGCGGGCAACACGAGCCAGCCCTCCAGACCCTGGGTGCGAATGCCCTGAATGACGATACCGAGCATGAGTGCGAAGAACAGGACGCGGGCAAGCAGGGAGAACACCCAAAAGTGGGCGGCGACGGAGTGCGGCACGAGGCCATACAGCAGATCGTTACCAACGGCTCGAGAGATGAAGGAAAACACCGTGAGCGCAACCACGGCGTGGGGGATCCAGGCAGGACGCTTTTGGCCGAACCAGGTCCACCACACCATCGTCCAGCAGGCCATAATGAGCGAGAAGATGAGGCAATCTCCAACGAGGCCGTCGGCGGTGATGCTGAGGAACTGCGTCCAGCTGTCCACGGCCTCCAGCACGCCATAAAAAGACTGCAGCAGGAACACCGCACCAATCCAGAGATACACGCGATCGGTTCGATCGAAGAGAACCAGGCTGAAGGTGATGACAGCGAGCTGTGCATAAAAGATCGCGAGCAAAGCGGCCGGCGACACGGCACGGACCAGATCGAGCCAGTTCAGCTTGTAATCCGCCAGGACCGCGGCGGCCTTGCCAAGGAGAGGCGGGTCGTGCAGGCCACCGGCCTCGGGTTCGCTCTCGAGGGTTTCAGGGCCCATCCACAATCGAAACGCCAGCACCTGCTGCAGTGAGTCCTGAGCGCCGGCGGCGGGAATCGAATTCTGCAGTGGCAGCGGAAACATCTTCGGTACATTGAAATACTCGACGGGCCTCCTGCCGGAGAACTTCCCAAAGCCGCCCAGCAGATTGCCATTGGCGAAGACCTGGTAGACATCGTCATAACCAATGGGACCTTCGAGCGCCAGCTTAAGACCCGTGCCTCCGTGTTCCGCTGGGTTTTGCCAATCCACCACGACGCGAATCCGATACCACGCATACCCCCAATACCCGGGGTGCCCTTTTGACGTCCAGCCTGGCACCCAGGAGGGAATGCCCTGAATGGGTTCATACGATCCGGCCGCGGGAGTCAGATCGACGGTCTCCCAACTGGAATCGTCAAACCTGGGCTCGGCCCACAACGGCTCCCCGTTTGCGGGGTCGAGCGGCGAGTCGCCCACGGAGAATTTCCACGGCCCATTCAGCGGAAAGGCGGCTTGGCCGAGGGTGATGCGCAGGGGGCCGGTCTGATGAGCGGGCAAGGAGGGCGAAGAGGAAGCCGCAAACAGGCAAGGCGATACAAGAAGCGCTGCAACGAGCGTCGTCGGGACGAGGGCCGCGCGGGATCGTCTTCTCATCGGATGACCTTTATGAGGGAGATTCGGCGGAGAGTCTACTATACGGAGTCCGATCGCAACACGGAAGCGGGGATTCTGGCTGGAAAAGGAGCCAACGGGGGATGGCGACCTGATCCCCGTTCATTCGGTGCGGAGAGCTTTGACGGGATCGATGGAAGCGGCGCGCTGGGCGGGGATGATGCTGGCGATGAGGGCGCAGACGCTGAGAGTGACGATGGAGGCAGCGAGGACGAGGGGATCCCATCCTTTGACCTGATAGAGCTGTGCGGCGATGAGGTGGGCACAGCCGATGGCGGCGGGGATGCCGATGAGCAATCCGATGAGGATTTGCAGGAAGGCTCCGCGGAGTACGAGGCGGACGATGCCGGGGCGGTCAGCGCCGAGAGCCATGCGGACGCCGATTTCGCTGGTGCGGCGCTCGACGGTGTAGGCGGTGACGCCGTAGAGGCCTACGGCGGCGAGGATGAGGGCGAGGATGCCGAAGAGGCCGGTCATGTTGGCGACAGCACGCTGCTGATCGAAATTGGCGTCGACCTGCTCGCGCATGGGGAGGACATCGAGAAGGGTGAGGTTGGGGTCGACGTCAGAGAGGACGGTGCGGATCTGGGGCTCGAGGCCGTCCATGCTGCCGCGGGTCTGGAGGACAGCGCCTTCGATGTAGTGGGTCATGTCATCGATGCGCCCCATCATAGAGTCGTCTTCGTATTTCGCGTGCTGCGCGAGGGGGACGAAGAACATAGGACGCGGCGGCTCGGTGCCAGCGGGGTCGTTGTACTTTGCGTTGCGCACGACGCCGACGATTTCATAGGTGCTGCTGTAGCGGGGGAGATCGAGGCCGAAGTACTGGCCGATGGGGTTTTCGCCGGGTTTGAAGAAGCGCTTGACGAAGGCTTCGTCGACGACAACGATGTTTTGGGTGGCGGCGGTGTCGTCTGCGGAGATGGAACGGCCGCGGATGATGTGCTGGCCGAGGGTTTCGAGGTAGCCTGGCGCAACGTGATCCCAGGAGGAACCGACGGGGTCGTTCATGCTGGGCATGCCGTGACCCTGGCGGATGACCATTTCGCCCCAGTTGTCGGTGAGCGGGGTGTATTGGGCGAGGGCGGCGCGCTCAACGCCGGGAATGTGGGAGAGGCGATCCTGCAGCTCGCGATACATGGCGTCGAGCTGGGGCATGGAGTACGAGGGCCAGGGCGCGATGAGGCCGAGGACGACGCGGTGGTCAATATCGTAGCCGAAGTCCTGATGCTGGAGGTTGGTGAGGGAGCGGGTGAGCAGGCCCGCGCCGGTGAGCAGGACGACAGAGAGGGTGGCCTGGACGATGACGAGGGATTTCTGGGACCAGGAGGCGTGGTCGCGGGTGCTGCGATTGGCGCCGCGGAGGGCTTCGACGGGATTGGCGCGGGTGGCGAGCCATGCGGGAGCGGTTCCGAAGATGGCACCGGTGACGAGCGAGAGTGCGAAGGCAAAGGCGAGGACGGGGAGCGAGGGCGTGGCAGCGATGGGCACGAACTTTGCGCCGTGGAAAGCGAGGGCGACGACGGCTTTGACGCCGAGATACGCGACGGCGAGTCCGGCTATGCCGCCGAAGACAGAGAGGAGGATGCTTTCGGTGAGGGTCTGGCGGATGAGGCGCTTGCGCGACGCGCCGAGGGCAAGGCGAATGGAGGTTTGGGTGCGGCGGGCGGCTCCGCGAGCGAGGAGGAGGTTGGCGATGTTGGCGCAGGCGATGAGGAGAACGAGGCAGCAGACGGCGAGGAGGATGTGGAGGGTGTCGGCGTAGTCCTCTTTCATTTCGCCAACCCCGATACCGGCGGTGATGACGCGGATGTTCTGTTTGGAGAGATTGGCCTTGATGCCGGACATCCAGTCGGCGGGCATGCCGCTGTCATTCACGAGCCACTGGCGGAGGAGGGCGGTCATGCGCGGACCGGTGGTGTTAACGGAGGCGCCGGGGCGCAGACGGCCGATGACGCGGAGCCATGCCTGGAAGCGATGGATCATGGAGTTGGATCCGGCGAAGACCGGTTCCTGATTGATGGGGAGCCAGAGGTCGGGTGGATCGCTGCGGAGGGTTTCTCCGAAAAAGCCGGGCGGGGTGATGCCGATGATGGTGACGGGGTGGCCGCTGACGATGAAGGTGGAACCAACGATGGAGGGATCGGAGCCGTACTGCTGCTGCCAGGTACGGTAGCTGAGCATGGCGACGGGCGGGGAGTTGGGCTGGTCGTCGGAGGGCGTAATGGCGCGCCCGGCGAAGGCGCCAAGGCCGAAGGTAGAGAAGTAATTGCCGCTGACCATTTCTTCGCGGAGGGGCTTGGCGGCGCGGTCGGTTTCGCCGCGGCGCACGCTGTACGTCCATCCGCCGGCCTGGAAGGCGGCGAGGGAGGAGAACTCGGGGGTGTTCTGCTGCATGCGCTGATAGAAGGAATAGGAGAAGAAGCCCCAGTCGTCCTGGGTGCTGCCTTCGATGCAGCAGTCGTCGCCTACGCCGATGCGGTAGAGGCTTCCGGGGTCGGCGACGGGGAGGGACTTGAGCATGACGGTGTCGATGAGGGAGAAGATGGCGGTGGTGGCGCCGATGCCGAGGGCCAGGGTGAGCATGGCGGTGAGGGTGAAGACAGGGGAGAGCCGCATCTGGCGGAGAGCGTAGGCGAGGTCCTGGCGAAGGGTCTGCATGGGGTCAGCCTCTGAGGGGGATACGAAGTTGGATGCGGGGTGGTTCCGTTGAAAGACAGCGTTCAGCGATCAGCGATCAGCGTTCAGGAAAAGCAGTGCTGGGGCACAGGGCACCGAGGGCTTTCGTATGATGGGCAGATGGGGAAGTTGTTGTTGTGCGCGGTTGTGCTGGGTAGCGGTGTTGTTGGTGCGGCGCAAAGTTCGCCTTCTACGCAAAACCTGCCATCGGCGCCGAGTGCGGCTTCGACACAGAGTTTGCCTGCGGCTCCGAATGCACCGAGTTCGCAGGGTTTGCCTTCCGCGGCGGACGCGCGGGCTTGCGATCTGCATGCCCTGATGGTTTGCGTGAAGCATGTGGCGGAGGACGAAAAGGGGATTGTGATGAGCCCGCTGCATGCGCCGGCGGAGAACTTACTGTGGATCGTGCCGTTTGGGGTAGCGACGGGCGTGGCGATTCACTACGACACGCAGGCGATGCAGGACCTGGGCGTGCATACGACGCGGGAGGATCATTTCAACAAGCTGTCGGACTATGCGGGACTCTACATTCCGTTTGCGGCGGCGGGAGTTGGATATGGAGCGGGGTCGGTGCGGCACGACGATTATTTGAAAGAAACGGCGGTGCTGTCGGCGGAGGCGATGGCGGACGCGGGGATTATGGATGAAGGGCTGAAATACGCGCTGGACCGGGAGTATCCGATGGCGGAGAACGCGAAGGGCGGGTTCTGGCCGGGCGGCCCGAAGAACTGGCCGAACAATCCATCGATGCCGTCGGAACACGCGATGAATGTGTGGGCTTTCGCGCACGTGGTGGCCGGACAATATAACGGGATTGCGACCCAGGCGTTGGTGTACGGGGTGGCGAGCACGGTTTCAGTGTCGCGGGTACTGGCGCGGCAGCATTTTCCGTCGGATGTGGTGGTGGGGAGCACGTTTGGATGGCTGATTGGCGGGTACGTACTGCATCACCGGTCGCGGGAGCACGGCGATTTGGTGGATGTGTCGGCCGTCGGGACGCCGATGGGGCGGGGCGTTGAGGTGCGGGTGCGGCTCGGAAGATAGCGTCCGCTTTCAGCGGATAGCGGACAGGTGCTGGTCGGTGGTCAGGCGGCGGATTGGTCGAGACCGTCGGGCAGGGTCGTGAGGGCTCGATATTCCAGGTACATGTTCACGCGCCAGCGGAGGATCATGCCGAAGGCGAGGATGAAGAAGAGGCCACCGGTCTGCTCGATGGACATGATGGTGTTGAAGTAGCCGCGGGCGGCGAAGCGGACGGCGGCGAGCACGACGATGACAAAGAGAAAGGCCTGGGAGCGTTTCATCATAATGACGCCGCCTTCGCGGTGGAGGCGTGAGGTTCGCAGGAGCGGCCAGGCGAGGAAGATGGCGCCGGTGAGGAAGGCGGCGAGGGCCCACATCCAGGGAATGCGAAACATGGGGACAATGAACATGGAGAAGCCGGTGGCCATGCCGGCCGGGGGGATGAGGATTTTTTTGAGGGTGACGGGAGTCTGACCTTCGCGGACGCGCCAGATGAGTACGGCGACGGCTCCGAAGACGGACGTAACCACGGAGGTGAGAGGGGATATGTGCACGGTATATCTCAACAACGGCGCCGCAGCGGAGGGGACGATCTTTCAGCGTTGGGCGGGGCTGCCTGGAGAAGCCTCTGGTTTAAGGATACCGCAAGGGGCAGGGGCTGGCCGGGGCGGCCTGTCGCCACTGGGGTGGCAGTCCGGTGCCGGGCAGGAGCGGCAGGGGACAGCGTTTGCCGGGGAGACACAAACGTTGTATGGAAATATTGCAGCGCAGCATGTATTCTTGCTGCAATGCACAATGTTTCCTCGAGGGGAAGCAGGAGACTGGAATGGAATCGAGTGTTTTGCAGGAACAGCCGAAGGTGATGGCGGAGCCACCGTTCACGCTGGAAGGCCGGGCCGCGCTGGTGACGGGAGCGGGGCGCGGGATCGGAAGAGCAATCGCGAAGCGGCTGGCCGCGGCAGGCGCCAGGGTGATGATCAACGACCTGGATGAAACGATGCTGCGGGAATCGGAAGCTGAGTTCGCGGATGCGGAACACGTGCGGCACGTCCGCGGCGATCTGACGGATCCGAGCACGCCGGACGCGGTGGTACGGGCGACGCTGGACGCATTTGGAGCGATCGACATCATCGTGAACAACGCGGGGTACAGCTGGGATAACGTGATTCAGAAAACGACGGATGAACAGTTCATGGCGATGCTGGAGATTCATCTGGTGACGCCATTTCGGCTGCTGCGGGCGGCGTCGACGTTTATCCGGGAAGCAGCCAAGCGGGAAATCGCGGCTGGGCAGCGGGTGATGCGCAAGGTGGTGAACATCACGTCGATTGCGGGGACAGACGGCAATCCGGGGCAGGCCGGCTATTCATCGGGCAAGGCGGGCGTGATCGGACTGACGAAGACACTGGCCAAGGAGTGGGGCCGATACAACGTCAACGTGAATGCGGTGGGATTCGGGCTGATTCAAACGCGGCTGGTGCAGGATCTGAATGCACCGGACGCGAAGATGGAGATGCACGGACACCAGATCCGGCTGGGAGTGCAGCCGACACTGCTGGAATCTGTGAAGGGCGCCTGTCCTCTGGGACGATTAGGGACACCTGAAGAGGCGGCGGGGGCGGTGTTGTTCTTCTGCTCGCCGCTGTCGGATTACGTCACCGGTGAGGTGCTAATTTGTGGGGGTGGCCTGCACTTTTAGCGGGATGTTCAGGGGCATGCGTGGCGACGGTGTGCGGTTCCGGATCGACATCTTTGGCGAAGAGGTAGTCCTCTTCGACGAGCCAATACACCTCAAGCCAATGGTCGAGACTGTGTTCATGGCCGGAGTCATGCGAGCCAGGGTGGGGTCTTTCCTGAATGTGGGGGACATGTTCTAGAAGGGCTGGCATGGTCGCCTCCGCAGCGGTTGGTGTCCGGAACAATGAGAAGTGGCCAACAGAACAGCACAAGCGGCGGAGCGGCGCTGTGATGGGAGTCACAAGAGTTGCTGGCGGGTGCGGGGCGCTGGTCGCGAACCCTCGTTTTGATCCCATCAATAACTGGGTGATTGCGTCGGGTGGACGGCTCGATTTGTTTTGACACAGGTATAGATTGAAGGGCGATCTCCGCAGGCGCCGATCGCTCGAACTTCGTACTCTTCCAAACTTCCTCTCCCACGGCGGCGGCGGAATTCGAAAGGCTCATCGGGGGCAGGACGACTCGGCCTCCCCATGTTCGCTTTATCCGGGAGTGGCGCCGCCATGTGCGTTCATGCTCACCTTGCGTGCCGGAGTCGCAGAGTTGCGCATGCCGCCCGACTGCACCCAAAAGAACTGATCAGGTTTCGGAACGGCATCTGCCGCCGAGTCTGGATTGATTCGCAATTTTGCATCGTCCTTCCCGATCGAACTTGAGCGACGGGCGGTTCGGCCTGCAGCGGGCTCCGGGAGATTTGAGTCGGGAACAACGCATCTTCGGATGCGGGAGGGGAGGGGGACCATGACAAATCGAGAAGTCGTCGTGCTGAGCGCGGTGCGCACAGCGATCGGCAAATTCGGGGGAGCGCTAAAAGATATTCCTCCGACGGAGCTGGCAGCGAAAGTTGTGTGCCAGAGTGTGCAGCGCTCAGGTCTTGCGCCGAACGAGATTGGCCACGTCGTATTCGGCAACGTGATTCATACCGATGCGAAGGACATGTATCTGGCGCGAGTGGCGGCACTATGGGGCGGCATACCGGCGGAAGCGGCGGCGCTGACGGTGAATCGGCTGTGCGGGAGTGGGTTGCAGGCGATCCTGACGGCGGCCGCGGCGATCGTGCACGGGGATACCGATGCGGCGGTGGGGGGCGGAGCAGAGTCAATGAGTCGAGCGCCATACTGGCTGCCATCGATGCGGTGGGGAGCGCGACTGAACGATGCGACTGCGGTGGATGTTCTGGTGGCAGCGCTGACCGATCCGTTCGACGAAGTGCATATGGGAATCACGGCGGAAAACGTCGCCCGGAAATGGGGAGTATCAAGAAACGATCAGGATGAGCTGGCGGCGGAGAGTCATCGCCGCGCAACGGAAGCCATCAACAACGGAAAATTCAAAAGCCAGATCGTTCCCATTGAACTGAAAACGAAAAAGGGATCGGAGTACTTCGTGACGGACGAGCAGCCGCGAGCAGACGCCACGAAGGAAAACCTGGCGAAGCTGAAGCCGGCATTCGATCCGGAGGGGACGGTGACGGCGGGCAACGCGTCGAGCATCAACGATGGCGCTGCTGCTGTGGTGCTGATGGAAAAGAAGGCGGCAGAAGAGCGGGGACTGCAACCTCTGGCCAGGCTGGTGGACTACGCGGTGGTGGGCGTGGAGCCGGCGGTGATGGGCATCGGGCCGGTTTCGGCGGTGCGCAAGCTGTTCCAGCGGACGGGACTGAGCACGGAACAGATGGATGTGATCGAACTGAATGAGGCCTTCGCGGCGCAGTTGCTCGCCGTGCGACGCGAGCTGGAGTTCCCCCCGGAGAAAACCAATCCCAATGGCAGCGGCATTTCGCTGGGTCATCCGCTGGGAGCAACCGGAGCCATTGTCACGGTGAAGGCGCTGCACGAACTGCAGAGAATCGGCGGAAGGTATGCGCTGGTCACCATGTGCATCGGCGGCGGGCAGGGAATCGCCGCAATTTTCGAGAGTGTGAATTAGGTGAAGAAGGAGGCGGACATGGAAGCCGCAGTATTGATCGAACAGAAGATCCCATATAGCCGGCCTCTGGAAGGCAGAGTGGCTCTGGTGACGGGCGCGTCCCGCGGAATTGGGCGCGCAATCGCCAAAGAGCTCTCCGACCGGGGGGCGGTGGTGGTGATTAATTTCTTCAACAGCATCGGCCGCGCTCAGGAACTGCGAGACGACATAGTGGATTGCGGCGGGGAAACGTGCCTGATGCAGGGAGACGTCTCGAACCGGCAGGACGCGCGGAGGGTGATCCGGAAAATAATCGAGGTATATGGACGGTTGGACATCCTGGTGAACAATGCGGGGATCACGCGCGACCGATCGATCCGGAAGATGACGGACAGTGACTGGCTGGAGGTGATCGAGACGAATCTGAACAGCATTTTTTACTGCACGAGCACGGCGGTACCGGCGATGATCGAGCAGAAGTACGGGAGGATCGTAAATATCGCATCATTCTCGGGACAGGCCGGCAACTTCGGCCAGGCGAATTATGCGGCGAGCAAAGGCGGGATCATCGCCTTCACCAAGGTGCTCGCGCTGGAACTGGCGAAATACAACATCACCGCCAACGTGGTAGCACCTGGCTTTACCGCAACGGATATGCTCGCCGCTGTGCCGGGCGAGATCCAGGACCAGATCAGGAACCGGATCCCGCTCGGGCGATTCGCGGAGCCACGGGAAATCGCGAAGGCCGCCGCTTTTCTTATTTGCGACGGCGATTATGTGACCGGGCAGCAGATCAACATCAACGGGGGCATTTATATGTAACATTGGCGGTTGCTATTTAGCGGGAGCGGGCGCTCAGCCACTGGTCGATATGTGGCCAGGTGGTCCTGGGCGCCGCGCTGCCGGCCATGATCCCGATGTGACCACCGGGAATGCGGTAGAGTTCCTTATCCTGGCTTCCGGTCTTCGCGAGGATTGCTTCGGACTGACATGGGGGCGTAATGTGATCGCCCTGCGCGATCACGGTGAGCAGATTCGCCTGAATTCTTGCCAAGTCGACACGTTCTCCGCGGACGATGAGTTCGTTCTTCATGAGGAGATTGTTGCGGTAGAGATCGACAATGAGCTGGCGGTAAGCTGCGCCGGCCATGGGAATGTTGTCGGTGACCCAGGTATTCATGGCGTGCCAGGCCTCGACGACCTGCGGATCGTCGAGGTTGTCCCAAAGCTTGCAGTAGTTAGTGATGTAGTTCTCGACGGGCTTGAGGGCTTTGGCGCCGTAGTCAATCATCTCGCCAGGCATATTGCCGAAGGCTTCGAGGATTCGGTCGACGTTGAAATACTTTTCATCGGTCCAGTGGGCAAAGGTGATGCCGTTGCGGTCGGAGAAATCGAGGGGCGCGGTGAGGAGCAAGAGATTGCGCAGTCCGTCCTCGGGGCGCATCGCGGCGTAGATGGTGGTGAGAAGGGCGCCGATGCACCAGCCCAGCATGCTGAACTGCTCGCAACCGGAGATGGCTTTGACTTTGCGAATGGCGCGGGGCAGATATTCGAGGGCGTAGTCGTCGAGCTTGAGGTGGCGGTCCTCATAGCCGGGCACGCCCCAGTCGAGCAGGTAGAGGTCATAGCCCTGGCGGACCATGAACTCGACGAAACTGTGGCCAGGGCGCAGATCGAGAATCGAGGGGCGATTCATGATGGCGAAGATGAGCAGGAGCGGGATGGGATGGCGATCTTTGGCGGGGACCACTGGGGTGTAGCGGTAGAGCTTCGCCTTATTGAGGGCCCAGACCATTTCTTTGGGCGTTTGGGCAATCGGTGCTTTCGTTGTGAGCACCCGGGTAAAGGTCCACAGTCTCTGCTGCAATGCAACGAAGGCATCCGATGCAATGACTGTCTGCTCCATGGCTTACCTCGGTGTGTTTCTCCGGCCGATTCTGCGGCGCGGGCGCCTGGCAGAGGCGACGGACGCCGAGCCGCGCGGGTGGGGTGGGTCCTTCACGGCGCCGGATGCGGAGTCTTTTCGCGCGGGTGGTTCGGGCGGGTGGGCTGCGGCGCGCAGGAACTTTTCGATGGCATCCAGCTTGGCGTCCATATCGTCGAGGCGCATTTCGACATTGGTGAAGCGCTCGGCGAGGGCGGCGACTTCCTGGCGCGAGGGCAGAGAGAGCTGCTGCAGCGCCTTGATCATGGATTTATCGAGGGCTTCGCGCATGGGCGCGGAGGCGGCCAGGTATCCATCGAGCATGGCGCCGGTCGCCTGGGCATAGGCGTCAGTGTTGACCGCCTCCACCATCGATTTGGCCATGGCATCGAGGTAGATGTCGCGCATGGCGCGGAAAGGCTCCAGCGGATCGGTTGGTTTCGAGGTTTTCTCCTGAGTTTCGCTCATGAATGGCGCCTCCATTCCGGCCACACGAAGCATATACCCGCCCAGGCGGGCGGGCTATTCTTCATTGCTGGCTGTGCCGCATCGCGCCATTACGCGTATGCGGGGCAACGATTACCGAGGTGGGGGTCAGCGAACAGCCATGTCCAGCAGTTCTTTCTGGGCATCGACGATGGCGTCGAATCCGCGCTGGATCGAGTCGGCTGCGGCTTCTACGGGGCCGCCTTCGACGGCGAACTGGCGGTTCGACGTCTCCAGGACGGCTTTCGCCTGAGCGGCGGAGTGTTCGAGGGCTTTTTTCTGCATTGCAACAACGCGCTCGATCGACTTCTTCGCGAAGGTCTCAGCGCCCTCGGTGACTTTCTCGACTGCCGTGACGCGCTCCTTCAGCAGATCAGCGAAGGCGCGGCTCTGGTCGACGAAGAAGTCGATGGCCACCTTCTGGATTTCCGCATAGCGATCGAATCCACTGTTCTGCAGCTCGAGCACAGAGAGGCCAGGCGCGCCGGGCAGCTTTTGAAGCGTTTTCTTCCACAGTTCGACAAGCTCGGTGTTTTGCTGCGCTGCAATCTCAATGCTTTTCTTCTGCATTTCGGCGATGCGTCCGACGCCAGCGGTGAACAGCCCGGTGATCTCGCCGAAGTCGATTTTGGCCGGCGGCTCGGGCGCTGCCGGATCCCGATGAACTCTCTGTGTGGTGCTCATAATGGCTTCCTGCCTTTTCCACGCTGCATGGGATGCTGCAATGCAGCATGAGCAGATATTACGCCATCGTGCGGGGATGTCAAGGGGTAAAATGAAGGCCCGACATGCCGACGAAAGCCATTTTGATCAAGAAGTATGAGAACCGGCGCCTGTACGATGCCACGAACAGCAGGTACGTGAACCTGGAGGACGTGGCGGAGATGCTGAAAAAGGGCCACGATGTGCGGGTGGTCGACGCCGCTTCAGGCAAGGATATTACCCGGCTGATCCTCACGCAGATCATCATCGAAGACGCGAAGACGGCGGATTCCACGTTTCCGCTGGATCTGCTGCGGCAAATGATCATTACATCGGGGCGGGCGAGCCAGGAGACAGCACTGCGCTACATGAAGACGATGCTGGACATTTACCAGGACACGTACCGGGCGATGTCGCCGGCGGTGAATCCCTTTGGAATGTTTCGGGGCGCGGGTGGAGAGGGAGGGTCGACGCGGGTCGAGCCGGTTCAGCCGGTCAGCCGTGGCGGCGAGGAGGTAGAGGCAGAGACCGAGGAAGCGAGTGAGTTGAAGAGGCGAGTCGCGGACCTGGAGAAGCTGGTGGGCTCGCTGGCTCCCGGAAAACCAGGTTCCCGGAAACGCGCGAGCAGGAAGTAAGGGCTGCTCATTCGGTGCGGGTGTGGGACCCTATCCGGCAGCGGGTTTGAGGATCGCGGCTGGGAGCGTGATGGAGCCGATGCGGCCGGAATTTTCATCCACAACAATGATGCGCAGAGTGCCCGTGCTCTGTTGCTGGCCGACGAATTGGTCAAAGGGAATTCCGTCGCTGAGGAGTTTTTGATACGTTACCGGTTTTAGGCGGAGCACGAGCGATTGACCGTTGACGCGAGCATGAATGCCAGTGTCATCGCGCTGGACGAGGAAGATGTCAAGTTTTCCGATCCAGCGCTCGCCCTGCCGGGTGAGGCTGACGTCGGTGGCCGCGATGCGGAGGGTGAGAGCGGCGCCACCGGATGCAGCACCGGGATGGGCGCTGATGGCAATTTCGGTTGCGTCCAGGGGCTGCCAGACTGCCCGCTCGAATCGATCCTTCAGCGTGGCGGGTTCCCTGGCGTAGAGGTAGCCGGTGCGGTAGCGCAGCGTAATGCCGCGGTGCGTGGCGACCCGGACGGTGAGGCGATGGTACTGATCGTCGGGCGGGGAATCGGGGGCAAAGCTGAGCAGGTAGGCGGCGCGGCCATCTTCGACGACGCTATTGAGAGCCGCGACCATGTTGCCGGAGCGGCGAAAGATTCGCCCGCCCGTTGCCTGGGCAATTTGCTGGACGGCGACCTGGATCGGGTGGGTATCCTGCTGCATCGCAGCGGTGATGCGGCCGGGTCTGGCGCCAGGGGCGTTATCGCCGAGGGAGGCTACCGGAGTCACTTCTTTGACCGGCTGTTCCAGCTCCACATTGGGGTTTTGCAGGCTGGGATCGATGGCGTTGGTTTCCAATTGGGAAGCGTCGAGCGGGTAGACGCTGACGTGCGCGTCGTTGAGAGCCTCCTGCGCACGCAGCGCGTAGGCATCTACGCTGCCGTGGCCTTGATCACTGCCAGCGGCGCGATCGGTCCAGTCGGCGAGGACGTTATCACTTGCAATCCACACGAGGTTCTTGTGTCCCGGAGTTTCGGCCAGGTGGGCGGCAACACTCACCAGCAGGGTGAGCGCGTCGCGGCCTGGATGGTCGCCCTGGTTCATCAGTTTGGGATCAACCATGTTGGGGGGCGCAGTCGCGCCGCCGCCTGCCGCGTTTCCGTTCACGTACTGCATGTCGGAGGGGTTGTGCACGTCGTCGAACTGCTGGCGGTTGCGTTGTTCTTCATCCTGGGCGCGGGCCAGATCTGCGGCTTCGGGCATCCACTGATGCAATGCGGAGACAAGGGCGGCGTGGTCGCGTGTCTGCTCCACCAGGATTTTGAATCCCTGGCTGATACGCACATACAAACCGACACGCTCGCTGGGGGGGAGCTCGGCAACAAACTTCAACAACTGCCGGCGAGCGAGGGTGAGATCGGCGAAGGCCAGACTTCTGGCGTCGAGGAGAAGAATGGTGGAGCTGCCTGCTGGAGCTGGAGTTCGTGGGGAGTTCGCGCTTTCCATCGCGCCGGGGCGATTCGAATAAATCGGTTGGTCGAGTGCGACGGCGGACGATCCAGAAGCGTTGGCGGAAATGCCGGTCGATGGAGCGGCCTCGCTGAAAAAGCGAACTGTTTGCTTTCGTCCGTTGTCGTCGATTTCGAAGTCTTCCGGCTTGAGGCCGGTGACGGGATGGCCACCCTTGTCATAGGCCGCGACGCCGACATCGACCAAGCGGGTGCTGACCCGCAGGGTGAAGTTCGATCCTGAGGGCGGGGGCGCGGGAGCCTGAGGAACATCCGGCAGGCTGCTCGTCTTTGCAATGCTGATTTCCGGAACCTCGGGCGCAAGGGCCGGTGCCGGGGCTGGCGATGGGATCGGGGCGGCAGCGGGAACGGCGGCAGTGGTCTCCGCGGGTGCGGCGGCGGCATGATTTTCCTGGGTCAGAGTCTGCTGTGGTGGAACTGGAATCGGCGATGCAGAAGGGGTGGGCTGCCCAGCGGGCTGGTTGGCGGCTGGGATCGCGTTGTCGGCGAGAATGCGGGCGTCGGCGCGGAAGAGGTGGTAATCGTCGAAGACGACTTCATTGAGCATAGTTTGCAGCGGGGCGGAGTGAAGATCCTGATGGACAACGTCGGTGGGGCGCTGCGCTATGCCGCCGGCTCTGCCGGTGACGCGCGTGACCCCCGGGAGTTGCTCGGGAGCGAGAAAGATGGAGACGCTTTTGACCGGACATATATATGTGCGACTGCCGAGCTCGACGGGGCCATATTCGACCATAATGTCGGCTTTGACGACAGGGTCGGCTTTGGCGAGGTCGGCCATGAGGGTGAGGCGGAGGATGGTTCCGGCGGCGGGATCGAGGGTGAGCTCGCCATGATAGCCGGAGAAACGGCGGAAGGTGCTGTTGTCGATGCAGCAGAACTCGACCTGATAGTGTGAGTTGCTTCGAGGCACGACGAAGCGGAAGACGGCGAGCAGGCTGGTGGGGCCCTGCTCCCAATGGCTCCAGATGAGGTTGCCCTGAGGCGCGTCTCCGAGGACGGTAGCAAGGATGGGGCCGAATTCGCCCTTCGAGGTGAGGCTGGACGAACTGGAGGGCACGCGGTTGGCTGCGTCGACGACTTCTTGTCCGTCGCGGTAAAGGACGGCGACCGAGGATCGGCTGACCGGATGGAGGGGCTGGTAGGGAGTGAAGGTGCCGCTGACGTTTTCCTCGCCAAGGTCTTTCTGGACCGCGGGTGAATCTTCAAAGTGGATGGTGTCGCGGGTAGCGAAGAGATTGGGGAGCTGATGCATGGTCTTCGTCGCGTAGTCGACGGCGGCGGCCATCATACGGCGCTGCGTGTCGGGGTCGGGTGGGGTAGCGGCAGGGATCTCGGGGGGAGGCGGATCGAGAAAGGCAGCCTGATCGGCGAGCGCGACGAGGGAACGGCGGGACTCGGGGCCCGGCAAGGCTGTTTCGAGCGCGGCGAGTTTGGCAGCACTCAGCCGCTCGGTGAGTTCCAGATCGTAGAAGCGCGGAGCGATTTTCGCGTCCGATTTTGCGTGGTTCTCCGCGACGAGCCGCTCCAGTTGCGCTACGGTGATGCGCTTCGCGGCGAAGGCGGGCAGCGCAACCTGGAGGAGGAGGAAAACGAGCGGCAGCTTTCGCATCATCCACCTCACATCAGGGGTTGGGCTGTTGCGAGTTCGACGAAGCGGCGTTTGCGTTGGCGGGCGCGTCCTGGGCATGGCTGGCGCGAAGTTTTTCCATAACAGTTTTGTCGGCAGCCTGGGTGAGATTCTTTGTCTTCGCGAACTCCGCCTGGGCCAGGGCGCGATCGCCCATGGATTGATAGAGACGACCGAGGCGCCAGTGCACCTGGATATCTGCGGGCGTGAGGCGCGCCGCCGTTTTGAATTCACGGAGGGCGTCGTCGTTGTGCCCGGCTGTGGCGTCAATGATGCCGAGATCGAGCCAGGGAAGTTCCTGCTTGGAATTCAGACGGAGAGCCTTTTCGAGGATCGGCCGAGCCACATCGGGACGATTGAGGCGGACATTGGAATCAGCCCAGTAGGCCAGCGATTCGGCATCGTTCGGGGCGTTTTCGGTTTCCAGCTGGAATTGCTCAGCAGCCTCGTCGAACTGGCTCTGGCACCACAAGAGGTAGCCAAGGCCGAAGTGGACACCGGGCTCTTTCGGGTCGGCCTTCACAGCGTTGCGGAACTGCTGGATGGCGTCCGCATGATCGAGCATCGAGTCGTAGGCCTCTCCGGCGAGCATGTCGGCTTCGGCGGATTCAGCGTTGAGGGTGAGAATCTGATGGTAGACGTCGAGCACACACTTGTACTGCTTCGACCAGAGGCAGCTGTGGGCGAGGACGAGACGATAGGGAAGGTTCTGTGGGTCGCGGGCCATGGCATCGCGCAGGTAAGGAACGGCGGCGGCGTATTCGGCCGCACCGTAGTATGCCATGCCGAGGAGGAGGCGTAGTCGTTGCGCGTCGTCCGAGTCGGGAGCGGTCTTACGGTAGAGCGGTTCGAATGCGCGCGCAGCTTGCTTGAGATCGCCGGCCTTGAAGAGGGCCAGACCGAAATTGAGCTGGAGCCCGGGCATGGATGGATTGAGAGCGAATGCCCTTCGATAGAAAGTGACAGCCTGGGGGTAGTGTTGCTGGTGCGATTCCAGGAAGCCGAGGTGAGCGAAGGCTTCGGCGTTATCGGGATGAGTCTTCAGGATGGATTGCCAGGCAGCTTCAGCGTCGGCGAATCTACCTTGCTGCTCGAGGGCAAAGGCGGTGTCGCGCTGGGTTGAGGATGCAGCCGAGGATTGGGCGAGGCAGGGGGGAGCAGCAAGGGCCAACACCGCTGCGAGGACAATTGCTGTTTCCGTGACCCAACTCACGCGCATGTCAACCATTCTCGCCCGCCGAAATCGTGCGGTGCAATGAGGAGGGCATCGTGCAGAGGAAAAAGAAGAAGGCGCGGCAGATGTCTCCGCCGCGCCACAAGGGAGGCCCAAATGGAAGGTTCAGAAGACGAACTTACCGCCTAACTCCAGAGTTCGAGGACCGTAGTCGCCGGTGACGGCACCGAAGTTTCCGTCGTGGCTGCCGGTATCGATGTTCTGGAAAATGGTGTGGTTGAAGGTATTGAAGGACTCGAAGCGCAGTTCGACTCTCGTCCCTTTTTCATTGAGCGGAATGGCTTTGAACAGGGAGAGGTTCCAGTTGACGATGCCCGGCCCGAGGGCGGAGTCCTTGCCCGCACTGCCGAAGCCCTGATTCGGGCCACCGTTCCACGGAGCGACCGGGTCGGTATAAGAGGCGGGAGTGAACCATTCGCCAACTTTCTTTGGGTAGGAGGGTTTGGAGGCGAGGTTCGGTCGATTGTTTGTGCCGCCGCCCAGACCGAGGGTATCGGGCCCGGTATAAGTGATGTAGAGAGGCACGCCACTTTCTGCCGTCGTGATGCCGGAAATGGTCCAGCCCCCGATCGTGTCGCGTTCCAGCATGCTGCCATTTTGGCCGAACGGCAGCTTATAGACGTAGCTGGCGTTGAAGATATGACGCCGGTCGAAGCCGGTATCCGATCCCTTGTCATAGCGGGGGTTGAATGGATCCGACAGCCCGTTGAGGTCGTTGGAGACGATGGAGACGTTATGCGACCAGGTGTAGGACAACTGGGTGGTCAGGCCGTGTTTATTCTCAAAGCGAATGCCAGCCTGCAGCGAGTTGTAGTTGAAGTTGGTCTCGTTCTCTTCCTGCTCAATCCCGGAGAAGCCGGGGAAGATGCGGTACAGGTTCGCATTCAGACTGCCGTTGGCTACGCCTTCCCGATTCGTCAAATTGCCGAGGGGCAGCGTGTTGATGGCGCGGTCGTCGTCCTGGGACCAGCCATCAGAGCCGACATACTGAACAACCGCGACGACCGAGGGAGCCAGTTCGCGCTGAATCCCCAGGCTATAAAGTTCCGTGCCCGGACTGGGAAAGTGGTAGTTGATGTTGGTCAGCACCGACGGAAACGACTGAGTCGTGGTTGCTCCGGTCAAGGCGCTGGTGGAGGGGTTCGAGAAGTAGACGTTGGTCGCGGATGGCTGATAGGCGAAGGGCGGGTTCAGAGCGGCGTTGTAAACATCATTGCCCTGGACGCGTTCGTAGAAGACGCCGTAGCCGCCGCGCAGGACGGTCTTGCCGTTGCCGTTGATGTTATAGGCGAAGCCAACACGCGGCTCCCACGTTTTGTAGTCGTTCTGGACGACGCCACGCGGGAAGCCGCCCACGTCGGCTTGCTTGATGCCGTTGAGGTAGAACTGCTGGTTGTCAAATGTGGTCAGGGAAGCGGGGTCCAACGTACCAGCGGCGGTGACCGGATTGCCGAGAGAGTAGTCGTAATCTGCGGCGACAAAATTGGCGAACTGGTTGTAGCGCTCAAAGGCGTGCGGCATGCCGTCGTAGCGCAGACCCAGATTCAGGGTAAGTCGCGGACCGACGTGCCAGTTATCGTTGCCGTAGAATCCATAATTGTTGTTGACCCAATGCTTATCGGCCAGATACTGGAGCTGAGTAAAGCTGGATGCATCGCCCAGCAGGAAATTGATGTAGGAATCGTGAGAGAATGCGCTGACGTTGAAGACCGCAGTGCCCTGGGTATTGGCCTGCAAATCCTGGTTCTTGTAATCGTGCAGCAGGCTAAAGCCGAATTTGAGCTGGTGACGTCCTTTGGTCCAGGACAGATCGTCGCGGTACTCGAAGCCTTCGTAGCCGTTTTTCCAGGGGTAGTAGGACTCGCTCCAGTTGGTATTCAGCGGCGCGCCTTGCAGGTCGATTTCCGGCATGTCGTCGCCAACATTGTCAGAGACCGGGAAGAAGCTCTGAGCGGACCAGCCGGAAGGTATCTTGTAAGTGCCGCCAAACCCGGCCTGCGGGGTCAGCGTGATCTTATTGCCGCTGTACAGGAAAGCGGTCTCATTGAGCAGGGTCGGAGAATAGGTCTGCGTGAGTTTGATGACCGCGGTGTAGGACGGATTGGTCATCGCTGTTCCAACCGTGGGGTAGGAGCTGTCGTTCCAAAGCGGAGGATAGAACGACTTCGCCATGGAGTCGTGGAGATAGTGACCCATCAGCTGAAACTTGCTGTTGATGGTGTGATCGATGCGGCCGGCTTCTTCACGAATGTAGTCGGTGGTGGGAACCGAGGCAGTGTACTGACCGGTGCCCAGGTTCGGCTTGGGGAATGTTCCGGCGTTCACCTCCAGCAAAGCGTTCGGATCCATCAGGTTCGCCGGGATCACATTGCCGGGGAAGGGGCTGCCGGGGGTTAATCCGTCGGCGGTATAAAGGGCCAGCTTGGCGGGATCGGTGGTCTGGGGAACGATGGGAGCCGATCCGCCGCCGAAGAGAGTGTAATTGAGGTTTGCGCCCGCGGTCGGAAAGTCGTTGGCGGGGATGGTATTGGCAACCAGTGGGGTGCTGCCCTGGATGAGGCGGCGCCACTCTTCATTCCAGAAGAAGAATGTTCGGTTGCGATTATTGTTGTAGACGCCGGGAATAAACAGCGGGCCGCCGATGTTGCCACCGGGCTCGTTCAACTGGAAGGACGGGCGCGGCTGGCCAGCGTTCTTCGTGAAGTAGTCGTTGGCGTCGTAGTCGGTGTTGCGGTTGAACTCATAAACTTCGCCGTGGAAGTCGTGCGTGCCGGATTTGAGCACGAGGAGAATGGTGCCGCCGGAACCGATGCCGTAATCGGGGCTGTAGTTGCTGTCGAGGGTCTGGAACTCGGCAATGGCCTCCTGAGAAGGCAGGTTCATGAAGCAGCCGCCGCAGCCGCGGTCGTTTTGTTCGGCTCCGTCGAGGAGGTAGATGTTGTGCGTCGTGCGGGTTCCGTTGAAGCTGATGCCGTTGGCGGAGGTGAGCGCGTCAACGCCGCTGAAGGACGGCAGGTTGTTGGAGACGCCGAGGCCGAGGGCAGCAAGGGCGGTGACGTTATTGCCGTTGGTCGAGAGCTCCTCGACCTGCTGGCCGCTAATGAGGGTGCTGACCTCGCTGGTCTCCGTCTGGGTTTGCAGGGCTTCGGCCTGAACGGAGACGGTTTGGGTGGCGCTGCCGACCTTGAACGAGATGTCTTCCTCAAGGGTCGCAGCTACGTTCACCACGATGCCGGTCTTGGTGTACTTCTGGAATCCAGACGCCGTGGCATCGAGGGTGTAGGTGCCGATGCCGACGTTGCCGAAGCGGTAAGCGCCGACGGAGTTGGAGCTCTCGGTGCGCACCTGGCCAGTGGCGGAGTTGGTGAGGGTGAGTTGCGCATTGGCGACAACCGCTCCGGTGGCGTCGGTAACGGTACCGTTGATGGTGGCGTTTTCCTGAGCTTGCAGGAAAGGGGTGAGCGCGAGAAGGAGGCCGAGGAGGGCGAACCAGCCGGGAAGGCCTTTGAAGAGCGCCCGTCCCGCCCGGAAGGGGCGGTGGTGAGGAGAAGGATTAGCGAGTGAAATCATGATGCCTCCGTGAGCAAACGTTTTCTGACCTGATTGAACTGCTCTTATACTGGAATTTTTCGGAAGAACAAGGGACCACATAAACCGGGCGAGAAAACAATTACTCTTTCAAAAAAGGCTTGTCAAGAGTGAAGTGACCGGGTGGCAGCGATCCCCTGTGAAACCGTTTACCCTGGGGTAGTCCTTTGGCACGGCGAAGATACGCGTTTGTCCGGACGCGCTAAAGCGATCCTACGGCTGATGAGGCGTCGTCGAGGCCGGGGCTGCGGAGGCGACCACGCCGGCGCCCTGGCGGACCGTGTAAAAGCGATCGGCTGCCAGGTTTTTCAGCGTCTGCTTTGTGCCATCGGGCCAGAGAATCGTGGCTGCGTCGACGCGGTCGTGGCCGGCTAGGCCGAAGTGAAGGCGAAGGTCGCTTTGCGACAGGTAGCTGCCGCCGCTGATGACTTCACCGAGCTGCGTGAGGTTGCCGGCGGTCACGCGAACGCGGGCATTCAGGGCGAGTCGATTGCTGCGAACGCCTTCGAGCTGGAAGCTGATCCAGTGGTGGAGGGGGCCGCCTTCGGGACGCAGGATGAGGGGCTGACCGGAAAGATTTTCAATGACGGCCTCAAGATGGCCGTCGTTGAAGAGGTCGCCGATGGCCATGCCACGGCTGACATCCGGAATCCGGATCGCATCGCCGGCCGATTGGCTGATGTCTTTAAACGTGCCGTCGCGCTGGTTGAGCAAGAGGAGTTTCGGCTGGCGATACCTGGCCCGTTCGGGGATCTGGTCGACCTGCGGATAGACATGGCCGTTGACCAGAAAAATGTCCTGCCAGCCGTTGTTGGCAAAATCGACGAAAGCGTCGCCCCAGCCGACGTAGCCACTGGTGGCTCGGGCGATTCCTGATGGGGAAGAGACTTCGGAAAAATTCATGTCGCCGTCGTTGCGGTAGAGAGCCGCATATTCGTCGTCGAAGTGGGAAATGAAGATGGAAAAGCGGCCGGTGTGCAGGTAGTCGCCTACAGCGATGCCCATGTTGGCCTGCGCGGCCCCGTTGGCGCTGAGCGCGACGCCGGACGTAAATCCAACGTCGGTGAATTTGCCGTGACCGTCGCCCTGGTACAGGTAACTGGGCTGGCCGTCGTTGCCGACCAGAAGATCGAGCTGGCCGTCGTTGTTGAAGTCGCACCAGATTGCAGTCAGGCCATAGCGATGTTCGGGGTCACTGACGCCGGCACGTTTCGAGACGTCGGTGAAGGTTCCGTCATGGTTGTTGTGGTAGAGGTTGTCGGGCGAGCCCTGGAGGCCGCGCGGTCCGCACTGAACGTCGATGCCCATGTATCGGCATGTGTCGCGCGATCCGAAGGCGTCGAGGTGATTCAAGTCGACATCGACATAGTGCGAGACGAAAAGGTCGTCCCAACCATCGCCGTCGTAGTCGGCGAAGGCTGCGCCAGTAGCCCACATGGAATCGCCGGCGAGGCCGGCTGCTTTCGTCACATCGGTGAAAGTGCCGTCGCCGTTGTTGCGATAGAGAACGACACCGGAGAGGCAAGTGACCAGCAGGTCGGGCCAGCCATCGTTGTTGTAGTCGCCGACGGACGCGCCCATAGCCCAGCAGGGAGTGCCAACGCCGGCCTTGTCGGTTACGTCGGTAAAAGTGCCGTCGTGATTGTTGTGGAAGAGCGCGCCGCGAGCCTTGATGCCGGCGCGCGCCATCTCGACGGTTTGCGCGTTGGTGAAATAAATGTCAGGCCAGCCGTCGCGATCGTAGTCGATGAGCGCCACGCCGCCGCTCATCGACTCGACGATAAACTTTTGTTCGGGGCTGGAGTGATGATCGAAATGAATTCCGGTGGAAGCGGTGATGTCGATGAGTTTTGGATAGTCAATGGCCCGGGTTTCTTCCTGAGCAAAGGAGGGCAACATTTGCGCGAGGCACAGACCGAGCAGCGGGAGGACGAAGAGAGCAGCAGTCAACCGCCAGAGATCGCGGTTCGTGCAGTTTCGATTTGCGCGCGCGCGACTCATTCGGCAGGCGATCCGCCTCTGACTCCGTTCCCGTGAGAATTCGTTTACAGGATAGAAGAAGCAACGTTGCCGTGACGGTCATCGCAGTGTGCCGTCTGGTTTGGCACAGCGGATTCCGGGGACGCGGGAGTCGATGAAGCGTTTCCTGGAATTGACGCCTAATCCCGAACGCATTAGGTTGGGGTGTCGCCACGAAGGACGGAAACCAGGCGGCTGACGGACGAGGGCGTGGCCTTCAATCTGAGTTCATGAGGGGAAGCATATGAGGAAATCCGGGATGCGCAGATGGATTGCAGCTGCGATCTGCATTGGCGTGATGGTGCTGACGGCGGGAGCGCAGGAGACTTCAACGCTGCCCTACATGAATCCGAATCTGCCGGCGGAGGCGCGGGCCGCGGACCTGGTGCACCGGATGACGCTCGAGGAGAAGGCTTCGCAACTGGTGAATCAGGCGCGGGCCATCCCTCGCCTGAACGTACCGGCGTACGACTGGTGGAGCGAAGCGCTGCATGGCGTGGCGGTGAACGGGACGACGGAATATCCGGAGCCGATCGGACTGGCGGCGACGTTCGATGCGCCGGGCATTCATGAGATGGCGACGGCCATCGGCATCGAGGGGCGCATCAAGCATGTGCAGGCGGAGCGCGCGGGGCACAGCAATATCTTCGAGGGTCTGGATTTCTGGGCGCCCAACGTGAACATCTTTCGCGATCCGCGCTGGGGGCGGGGACAGGAGACGTACGGTGAGGATCCTTTCCTGACGGCGCGGATGGCGGTTGCCTTTGTGACGGGGATGCAGGGCGACGATCCGAAATACTACCAGGTAATTTCGACTCCGAAGCATTTCGCGGTACACAGCGGGCCGGAGCCGACGCGGCACATGGCCGATGTGGACGTGAGCAAGCACGATGAGATCGACACGTATCTGCCGGCGTTTCGCGCGGCCGTAACGGAAGGCCACGCAGGGTCAGTGATGTGCGCGTACAACGCGATCAAGGGGCAGCCGGCGTGCGCGAATGAGTTTCTGCTGCAGGATCAACTGCGAGGCAAGTGGGGATTCCAGGGCTATGTGGTTTCCGATTGCGGCGCGGTGATCGATATTTTCGCCGGGCACCATTACCGGACGACGCAGGCGCAGGCGTCGGCGATTTCGCTGGAACGCGGGATGGACAACGAGTGCGCCGACTTTTTCGCGAAGGTAAAGGACAATCACGATTACAAGCCGTACATCGATGCGGTGCAGCAGGGCTACCTGAGCGAGAGCGCCATCGATACGGCGCTGATCCGGCTGTTCACCGCGCGCATGAAGCTGGGGATGTTCGATCCGCCGGAGATGGTTCCGTATGCGAAGATCGACGAGAAGGAGCTGGACAGCGCCGAGCATCGGGCGCTGGCGCGCAAACTGGCGGACGAGTCGATGGTGTTGCTGAAGAATGATGGCGTACTGCCGCTGAAGACTTCGGTGACGAAGATTGCGGTTGTGGGTCCGCTGGCGGATCAGACGAAGGTGCTGATGGGGAACTACAGCGGAACGCCGACGCACTCGGTGAGCGTGCTGGATGGGCTGAAAGCTGAATTTCCCAACGCGAAAATCAAGTTTGTGCCGGGCACGCAGTTCCTGCGGAACGACGGCGACCCAGTACCGGACAAACTGCTGACCACTCCGGATGGAAAACCAGGATTGAAAGCGGACTACGCGTTGGGGCGCGGCATGGAACTGGGACCCGGCGCCAGGCCAACTCCGCTCACCAGCCGCGTGGAGCCGAACCTTGACCTGACGGACAGCAATTTGCCGCCCGAGGCGCAGGGCAAGCCCTCCTTGTCTGTGGAGTGGTCAGGATTTCTGACGCCGCCGGCAACGGGCGATTATTTGTTGGGCGTCTCGGCGGGCGGGTTTGCGCAGGTCACGCTCGACGGAAAGGAGATCGCGCAGGTGTTCAGCATGGAGGGCGCGCAGGCAAAGCTGGGCAGGGTGCATCTGGAGCAGGGCCAGAAAGTATCCATCGCTGTGACGTATGGCCAATTCGGCGGAGGCAAGCCGCACGCGCAATTGTTGTGGGCCCGGTACAGCGCGGCGCCGTCGCCGGAAGCTGTGGCAGCAGCCCGGGAAGCCGACGTTGTAATCGCAGTGGTGGGGATTACGAGCGAGCTCGAGGGGGAGGAGATGCCGGTTAGCGAGCCGGGATTTCTGGGTGGAGACCGAACCAGCCTCGATCTGCCGGAGCCGGAGGAAGCGTTGCTGGAAGCCCTGGGGACCACGGGCAAGCCGCTGGTCGTTGTGTTGATGAACGGCAGTGCGCTGGGAGTGAATTGGGCGCAGGCGCATGCGAACGCAATCGTGGATAGCTGGTACTCGGGGGAAGAGGGCGGCGCCGCGGTGGCCGAGACGTTGAGCGGGGAGAATAATCCTGCGGGGCGGCTGCCGGTGACCTTCTATAAAGATGTCAGCCAGCTGCCGAACTTCGAGAATTACTCGATGGAAGGGCGGACTTATCGGTATTTCAAAGGTGCTCCACTTTATCCGTTTGGATACGGATTGAGTTACTCGACATTCAGTTACAGCGAACTAACGCTGCCGACTGGAGACGTGGCGGCAGGCGATCCGGTCAACGCCGAGGTGACGGTAACGAACACCGGGAGTCGCGCCGGCGACGAAGTCGTTGAGCTGTATCTTACTTTCCCTGACGTCGCTGGAGCACCGATCCGGGCACTGCGGGGATTCAAGCGCGTGCATCTGGCTGCGGGCGCGAGCGAGAAGGTGGAGTTTGAACTAAAGAATCGCGACCTGAGCATGGTGACCGAGGCCGGCGATCCGATCATCGCAGAGGGTCCGTACACCATCACCATCGGAGGCGGGCAGCCCGGCACAGGTGCGCCGGGGGTCACAGGAAAGTTCAGCATTAAAGGTCAGCTCATGTTGCCTGAGTGAGGAGCAATCAGACATATGTGCGGCACGTTGATCCTCGCATTTTTCCTGTTCGCCGTTGGCGGTGGGCTGGCACAGTCGACGACCGAAGTGCGAGTGGATTTGACGCGCGACTTGGGAGTATTCCCGCCGGTCTATCGCTGGTTTGGCTACGACGAGTCGAATTACACGACGACGAAGAATGGCGAAGCACTGCTGCATGAGTTGCACGATCTGACTCCGCAGCCAGTGTATGTTCGCGCCCATTTCCTTCTGACGACGGGCAATGGGAAACCCGAGTTGAAGTGGAGTTCGAGCAACGTTTACAGCGAAGACGCGAACGGCAAACCTATCTACGACTGGGCGATTCTCGACCGGATTTTCGACGCATGGGTCGGCGCGCACGTACGGCCTTTCGTGGAACTGGGCTTTATGCCGAAGGCGTTGTCGAGCCATCCGGATCCCTACCATATCCCATGGCCGACGAAGCCGGGAGACGTGGAGGGTTGGTCGTTTCCTCCCAGGGATTACGCGAAATGGCGGGAGCTGGTGCGCCAGGTCGCGGCGCACATGGTTGCGCGCTACGGCATGGCGGAGGTCTTGACCTGGTATTGGGAGGTGTGGAACGAGCCAGATATTTTCTACTGGCACGGGACTGAGAAGGAGTACGACCAGCTCTATGACTATGCCGTCGCAGGTGTGAGGGGAGCGATTCCGGGGGCGCGGGTCGGAGGCCCAGCGACCACGGGGCCTTCACCGGGGAGCAAGAGCGCGATGTTCCTCGAGGCGTTTCTACGGCACTGCGCGCAGGATCGGAGTGCAGCGACCGAAAAGGCGATTCCGCTGGACTTTATCTCGTTTCACGCTAAGGGAAGTCCACATTTTGTGGACGGCCATGTGCAGATGGGGCTGGCACGCGAGCTACAGAATGCAGAGACTGGTTTCGAAATAGTTCACGCCTCTGAGAAATTCCGTGGATTGCCCATCATTTTGAGCGAAGCCGACCCGGAGGGTTGCGGAGCGTGCTCGCCGGAGCAGCATCCTGAGGACGCATATCGCAATGGCACAGTGTATCCGGCGTATACGGCGGCGGCGATGCAGGGTCTGCTGGAGTTGGCTCAAAACGAACACGTGAACCTGATCGGATTTCTGACGTGGGCGTTTGAGTTCGAAGGTCAGCCCCTGTTTGGGGGCCAGCGCGCGCTGGCGACGCATGGAATCGACAAGCCGGAGTTGAACTTCTTTCGAACAGCGGGATTGCTGGGCGACGAGCACGTGGCGGCAATCAGCAACGGTGCGATTCCGGCGAAGAGCGTGGTTGCATCGGGAGTCCGGCAGGGGTCCGAAATCGACGCGCTGGCAACACGAACGGGCGAGGGCGCGGCGATCCTGCTGTGGAATTACCAGGACGACGACATTGCAGGGGCGGCGGCGCCGGTTCGCGTGGCGATCCACGGCATTCCGGCGGCGGTTCACCGTGTATTGATCGAGGAATATCGCATCGATGGGAGCCACAGCAACGCGTTCGCGGTTTGGAAGGAGATGGGCTCGCCGCAGGAGCCGAGCGCGGAACAATCCGCGCGGTTGAGGGACGCCGGGCAACTGCAAGCGGTGGGCTCGCCGAACTGGATGACTGTGGAACGTGGCGACGTGCCGGTGAAGATCGAGTTGCCACGGGAGAGCGTGGAATTGCTGCGTGTCGCCTGGTCCATAAAGTGAGGGAACCCCGCGTCTGGAGCAGCTTTTAGGCGAGTTTCCAGGGATTCGCGAAGATTGAAAAGGGGGCGCGTGGGGGAAGGGGTGACACGACAGCCAGGGTTTGTGGTATACGTTTTCTCGGCATTTGCCGCCGGCAAAACGAGGTCCTTCATGAGAACGAAAGGGTTTGTCATTCCCGTTGCTTTGGCTTTTTGTTTTTTCGCCGCCACGATTCTTCAGGCACAGTCGGCTGAGCCGACGATCCTGACCATCCATACCGACCAGACCGCCTCGAAGGTCAGCCCCACGCTGTACGGCCTGATGACAGAGGAGATCAACCATTCGTACGACGGCGGTCTCTACGCAGAGCTGATTCGCAATGGAACATTCCGCGCAGACTGGTCAGGGGTGAATGACTGGATCCTGGTCGAGGATGGGAATTCGGAGGCAAAAATCAGCCTCGATAAGGCCACGGGCCCGAGCCAGGCGCTTCCGTACAGCCTGCACGTTGAAGTTAGTCAGGCCGGCGCATCCAGCCCGGCGGGAGTGCTGAACGGCGGCTACTGGGGCATTCCGCTGCGCGCGAGCACGAGCTATCAGGGTTCGTTCTACGCGAAGGAGGATTCGGCGGAGGTCGGTGCGGTCACCGCAAGCCTGGTTGCGAACCAGAGCGGCAAGGTGCTGGCCAACGCGGTTGTTTCCGGCATCGGGACGGACTGGAAGCAATACAAATTTGTGCTGAAGACGGGCGCGATCGAGCCCTCGATGGAGAACCATCTGGTCCTCACGGTCGCGCATCCCGGCAGTTTATGGCTGAACCTCGTCTCGTTGTTTCCGCCAACCTATCACGAACGCGCCAATGGCAATCGCATTGATCTGATGGAGAAACTGGCCGCGATGCATCCGCAGTTTCTGCGTTTCCCGGGCGGCAACTTTCTCGAGGGCGATCACCTCGCCGACTGGTACGACTGGAAGAAGACGATCGGCCCGCGCGTGGATCGGCCAGGTCATCCGAGTCCATGGAATTACTGGTCGACGGACGGCCTGGGTTTGCTCGAGTTTTTCGAATGGTGCGAAGACCTGCACATGCAGCCAGTGCTTGCCGTTTATGCGGGGTACTCGCTGATGCACGAACACATCAACCCTGGCGCCGATCTTGAACCCTACGTGCAGTCCGCGCTCGAGGAGATCGAATACGCGACCGGCGGCACGGATACGAAGTGGGGTGCACAGCGCGCCGCCGATGGTCACCCGCAGCCGTTCCACATCACTTATGTAGAGATTGGCAACGAAGACTGGTTTGATACGTCGGGCAGTTACGATGCGCGCTACGCCCAGTTCTACAAGGCGATCAAGGCGAAGTATCCGGATTTGCAGCTGATTGCCACGGCGCCGATCAAGAGCATGACGCCCGACGTGCTCGATGAACACTATTATCTGCGCGCGACAGATTTCTTCCACGACGCGACGCACTACGACAAGACGGACCGAAGCGGGCCGAAGATTTTCGTCGGCGAGTGGGCCACGCGCGAGGGGACGCCCACGCCAAACATGGGGGCCGCGCTGGGCGATGCTGCGTGGATGACCGGCCTCGAGCGCAACAGCGACATTATTGTGATGGCGAGTTACGCGCCGTTGCTGGTGAACCTCAGCCCCAACGCCATGCAGTGGGATACGGATCTGATTGGGTATGACGCGATGCGGAGCTACGGATCGCCGAGTTACTACGCCCAGGTCATGTTCGGAGGCAACATCGGCAACGAAACGCCGGTGTCGGCGGTGGAGAATGCGGGGCCTCGATTCTTTTATTCCGTAACAAAGGATTCGGCAAAGAAGCGGCTGTATCTCAAGCTGGTGAATGCCGACTCCGACGCGCAGACTGTGGATATCAAATTGCCCGGAGGCAGCCTGGCGCCTGAGGGCAAACTCATCAGTCTGACGGGGCACGATCCGGAGGCGACGAACACCATCGATCGGCCCACAGCCATCGTTCCGGTAGAGAGTGCTCTGCATGGCGTGAGCAGTACGTTCCACCACAGGATTCCTGCGTACACGATCGAAGTGATGGAGCTGGATTTGCGCTGACGTGCCACTGGAGAAAACGTCCAATGAAGAGAGGCGAGCCGACGATCGAACCTCGCGAGGAGAGATGAAGTTTCGGGCACCATTATTCCTGATGTTGTTGTGCATATTCGGCTCAGGGCAGGCTCTGCGCGCGCAGGAACCACAGGCGCTCGAGCTCAGCGGAGATTTTTGGGGCACGCACGATCCATCGGTGATCAAGGCGGGCGACACGTGGTATGTGTTTGCTACGGGCAAGGCGCAGGACGGCGGGCAATTTCAGATTCGATGCTCCACGGATCTGCATGCATGGAAGCTGTGCGGTCACGTCTTCGACGAGATTCCAGACTGGATCCGCCGCGACAGTCCGGGTACGCAGGAACTTTGGGCGCCGGATATTTCGTTTGAGGACGGCGAATTTCGTCTTTACTACGCATATTCGTTGTTCGGGAAGAACATCTCTGGAATCGCGCTGGCCACGAACAAGACGCTCGATCGCTCCAGTCCCAATTACAAATGGGAGGATCGCGGGCTGGTTCTGCGGTCCACGGCGACCGACGACTACAATGCCATCGATCCGAACTTTGTGCTGGACGGGCAGCATCACGCGTGGCTCGTCTTCGGGAGTTTCTGGAGTGGCATCAAGATGCGCCGGCTCGACGACCGCACCGGGAAGTTGTCCACCTCCGACGAGAAAATCTATGCGCTGGCGACGCGGCGGCGGCCGGAAATCCCGGCTCCTGCTCCTCCGGGACTTCCGCCCGACTGGGAGGCGATCGAAGCACCTTTCATTGTTCATCGTGGCGACTACTACTATCTGTTTGTGTCCTGGGATCTCTGCTGCCGCGGAGCGAAGAGCAATTATCGGACGATGGTCGGGCGGTCGACGCAGGTCGCTGGCCCTTACGTGGACGACCATGGCGTGCCAATGATGCAGGGCGGCGGCACTCCGCTGCTGAGCGGCAACACGCGCTGGCTCGGCCCTGGAGGCGAATCGGTACTGATGCAAACGCCGGGGCCGGACATCCTCGTCTTTCATGCTTATGACGCGCGCACCGGCAAACCGGCGCTGCAAATATCCACCATCGCGTGGCGCGATGGCTGGCCGCACGTCGCTCTCGAACCGTAGCGGGCCAGTCGCAGCCGAAGGAGATCAACTATGCATCGAGTGTCTCGCCGTACGTTCCTCGCCACGTCGTTCGCCGCCGCTGGAGCTTCTGCGATCAGCCGGCGCGCCCACGCTGCGCCTCTGCCTGCGCTTACCGGTTCCACACGGCTGGAGCAGTTCGATTATGGCGACGTTCGCCTGCTCGACGGTCCTATGCTCGAGCAGTTTCGCGCGAACCATGCCTATTTTCTCGCGCTGAATGACGATTCGCTGCTGCAGCCGTTTCGGCAGAAGGCCGGGCTGCCCGCACCGGGCGAACCGATGGGCGGATGGTACAGCTGGTCGAAGGAGTTCGATCCTCCGAAGAACATGACGGGCTACGTTCCCGGGCACACGTTTGGACAATATATGTCGGGACTGGCGCGCGCTTTCGCCGCGACAGGAGACGACGCTACGCGGCAGAAAATCTCTCGCCTTGTGCGCGGCTATGCCGAAGCCATCACGCCGAAGTTTTACGAGGGCTATCCGCTACCGGCGTATACCTCGGACAAAACCGCGTGCGGCCTGATCGATGCGCATCGGTTCGCGCACGATCCGCAGGCGCTTGCAGTTCTGGCCCATGCTACGGACGCTGTGCTTCCTTTTCTTCCGGAGAAGGCGCTCAACCGCCAGGAAATGGCGGCTCGCCCGCACCCCAACATTTCTTACACGTGGGACGAGAGCTATACGCTGCCGGAGAACTTCTTTCTCGCGTATCAAATCAGCGGAGACCCGCGCTATCTCGCGCTTGCGAAGCGATTCCTGCAGGATGACACCTATTTCAATCCGCTGGCGGAAGGGCGGAATGTTCTGCCCGGCCAGCATGCTTACAGTCACGTCAATGCGCTCAGTTCCGCGTCTCAGGCGTACCTGGTTCTGGGCAGCGAGAAGCATTTGCGCGCGGCGCGCAACGGCTTCGGTTTTGTCGTGGACACGCAATCATTCGCGACCGGCGGGTGGGGACCGGACGAAACCTTCCGCGCGCCGGGCAGCGGCGAGATGGGCGCGAGCCTCAACAACACGCACTCCAGCTTTGAGACGCCGTGCGGATCGTACGGCCACTTCAAGATCACGCGCTACTTGATGCGCATCACGGGTGACAGCCGCTACGGCGACAGCATGGAGAAGGTGCTCTACAACACGATTCTGGGCGCAAAGCCGATGAAGCCCGGCGGCTGGACCTTCTACTACTCGGACTACAACAACTCCGGCTCGAAGTTTTACTACGAACAGCAGTGGCCCTGCTGCTCCGGGACGTTCCCGCAGATCACGGCAGACTACGGGATCAGTTCGTATTTCCACGCACCCGCCGCGGTTTATGTGAACCTCTTCGTGCCATCGCGGGTCACTTGGCGGCGCAACGGCGGGCAGATTGTGCTCGAGCAGGAAACGCAGTATCCGTATTCGCCCGACGTCACGCTGCGCCTCCAGATCGATCGGCCGGAGACGTTCGCTGTCCAGTTGCGCGTCCCGGCATGGGCGGGACCGGGAACGAAGGTTGCTGTCAATGGCCGCACATTTTCCGCAGAGGTGCGTCCAGGGACCTTCGCCGCGATTCGCCGCGAGTGGAAGAGCGGCGATCGCATCGAATATCACATTGACATGCCACTGCGCCTCGAGGCCATCGACCCCGAGCATCCGCAAGTGCAGGCCCTGCTCACGGGTCCGCTGGCTTTGTTTGCCGTGGAGTCGCCGGACAGCCGATTTAGGCGGACGGAGTTGCTGGCGGCGCAGCAGCGCAGCGCGGGATCGACGGACTGGTTAGTGCAATCGGCTGCAGGAACGGCAGCATTCCGGTCGTTCCCGGCGATTGGAGGGGAGAAATACCGGCTCTATCACGACGTTGCGGTCTGACGCCGATCGGCACCGGACTAGTAATGCGCAGTCGCGCGCACCTGGCTCGCGGTTTTGCGCAGCTCGGGCAAAATGTCGGCCAGCGTTCCCGGCCGATCGGACTTTGATCCGAGTGCGAAGTACGCTTTGCGATAAAGCGGGTAGAGCTTTTCGTAGACCGCGACCGCTTCCGCCCTCGGCGTGAACACGGTGAATTGGGGACAGAGCTTCGTCTGGGCGGCTTCAATCGTGGGGAATGCTCCGGCAGCAAGCATCGCAAAAATGCCCGAGCCAAGACTGGTTGGGATTTCTGCCGGGACGAGGACCGGCTTGTTGAGCACGTCGGCGTAGACCTGGTTCAGCACCGGATTGTTCTGGGGGACGCCGCCGGCGTTAATCAGGCGTTCCACCGGGGTTCCATACTCTGCCATGCGCTCCAAAATGATGCGCGTGTGAAACGCGGTGCCCTCGATCGCGGCGAACAACTCGTCCTGCGCGGTGTGGAGGAGATTCCAGCCGAGGGTCACTCCGCCGAGTTCGGAATTGACCAGCACGGTGCGATCGCCGTTATCCCAGGACAGCCGCAGCAGACCCGTTTGTCCCGCATGATATTTCTCGAGTCCTATCGAGAGCTCGGCGACCCTGGTGCTCGCGCGCGTCGCAATGGCTTCGAAGATGTCGCCGGTCGCCGACAAACCTGCTTCAATGCCGGTGTACTGCGGATGCACGCTGCCGGGCACCACGCCGCAAACGCCGGGGATGAGCCGCGTTTCGTGTGCCATGGCGATGATGCAAGTGGAGGTGCCGACGACGTTGACGACATCGCCCTCGCGACAGCCAGCGCCCAGCGCGTCCCAGTGGGCATCAAACGCGCCGACGGGGATGGGAATTCCCGCGCGCAGGCCGAGTTTCCCGGCCCATTCAGGCGCAAGATGACCGGCGGGGTGATCGGAAGTGAGATACTCCCCGGCGAGCTTGTCGCGAATGCCATCCATCAGCGGATCGACCTTCGACAAAAACGACTGTGGCGGGAGCCCGCCCCACTTTGGATTCCACATCCACTTGTGACCCATGGCGCAGACGCTCCGCTTCGCCCGGTGGGGATCGGTGATTCCGCACAATGTTGCCGCAATCATGTCGCAGTGCTCGAACGCAGAGGCGAACTGAGCTCGCTTTTCCGGATTGTGGCGCAGCCAATGGAGCAGCTTGGCAAAGCCCCACTCATGCGAATAGACACCGCCGCACCACTCAATGGCTTCGAGGTTTTCTTTGTGCGCCAGCGCCGTGATTTCCTGCGCCTCCGCGGTGGCGCGATGGTCGCACCAGAGGTAGTACTCGCTCAACGGCTGCATCTGCGCGTCGACCGGGACGACGCTCGATCCCGTTGTGTCCAGCGCAATCGCGGCCACCTGGTCGCCGCTGATTGCCGCCGCCTTCACTGCTGCACGCGTCGCCTCCGCAAGCCCGCGCATGTGATCTGTGTGGGACTGCGTTGCGTAATCGGGGTCCTCGCGTTTGCGATGCAGAGGATACTGGGCAACCGCTGTGCCGAGACGCCCACGCTCGCTGTCAAGAATCGACACGCGCACGCTTAGAGTTCCGAAATCCACGCCTGCAACGATGGTCATTGGCTATTCCTGCCCAGCCTTTGTGTCCTCATCTTTCGTGCCAGTGCATCTCCCATCCCAGATACCGCGTGGCCGCCTCATACACCGGCGCCGCTACGGTGGAGAAGTTCGCTGCCACGTGATGCTCAAATCCCTGCTCGCAAATTTCATGCAGCAGCTTCTGCATGTGTGGAATCTTTGCCACCCCCGCGCCGCCAAATGTCTCGAGCGGATCGTTGGTGAACTCGCCCTCCCCGATGTACCCGCGAATCTTGCCGCGATAATCGTCTGTCGAGAAGCGCACGTAGCTCATCGCACCCGCCTTCACCCGCCCATAGCAAGTGCCAAACGTGTTCTCCTTGCCCACCGTCCCGGCAATGATCTCCTGGAAGTTCATCACCACATCCTGGAAAAAATGCTTTGGCAGATTCGAGCAGTGGAAGCACACGCACTTGTTCTCATCGTCGCCGTAGTTGTTGTTCCAGTCCAGCAGCGCGCTCGGCGTCTGGCTGGCCAGCGCCAGCGCATGCATGCTTACTGTCCCCATCACGTCCGTCTCGCAGGCCGCCGGCAGCAGACTTTCGCTCATCATGCTCATGACGGTACATGGAACGACGCCGAAGTTCTCCTCGAGCGACGTCCAGCACTGCACCGCGCTTACTGTGCAGTGCGTGTCCTTCATGAACCGCTCGATCGCGATCCCCAGCTTCGCCATTTTGATCAGCGCTGCTTCCGGCACGCTGTTCGTGTTCACGTACGCGCGAATCGCCGCCAGCTTCGCCTTCACGTCCGGCTCATCGTCCTTCATCCGCCCGATCGCGCCGAAGATGTCCGACAGATCCAGGGTCACCACCGAAATCCCATACCGCTCCAGCAGCTTCTCGCTGTAGCGCACCGTGTTGAACGCCTGCGGACGCGCGCCGATCGCCCCGATGCGCAGCTTCTTCAGCCCGTTCGTTACCCGGCAGACCTTCGCAAACCAGTCCAGATCCTTCCCGAACTCCGCCGAGCTCGGCTGCACCGTGTGCTTCGCCGTAATCGAATACGGAATCCCGTACTGCATCAGGTTGTTGCACGCCGACATCTTTCCGCAGAAGCTGTCCCGGCGGTCGGTGATCTTCATATCGTCGCGGCGATCCGGCGTAGCCTGCACCAGCACCGGCACCTCGAGCGTCGAATAACGAATCGAGTCTGCGATCCCGCGCTCGTCGCCGAAATTCGGCAGCGTCACGATAATCCCGTCGATCTCGTCGCGATGCGCGCGGAACAGGTCGCCGCACTTGATCGCGTCGTCGTGTGTCTCCACCGAGCCGAACTTCGATTGCTCCGGCGCCAGCGTGATGGCCTTGATGCCCGCCTTCCCCAAAACCCCCAGCATCTCTTCCCGGCCCTCTTTGGCCAGATGATCGGGGAAGAATCCCCGGTTCCCCACTATCAGTCCGAATGTCAATCGCTTCGTCATCTTGGAGTTCTCTGCCAATTCGTGTCAGCCGTGTTCGGGCGCTGAGGAAATCGAATGGCAAAAGCAGCCACTCAAATGCGTCCCGCCGGATGTGCCTGGGCCGGCGCTCCGCAAGAGGGATTGCTGGCGCGGGATTCCCTTGTCAAAACCAGTAAACCTTTACCGCAAATGTAGGAGCCGGGTTCAATTCATGTCAAGCTTTTTCCGGTAATGAGGTATGCTGTAAACGCATTCTTCAGGCTGCCTATGGCTGGTCAGGTACGAAGAACGAGACGGCGCTCGGCGTCCAAATCCGACCGGATGGATATTCACGCGGTCGCCAAGCTGGCCCATGTCTCCATCGCCACCGTCTCCCGCACCATCAATCACATTCCCACCGTGAATCCGAAGATGGCCAAGCGGGTGTGGGAAGCGATCCGCGAACTGGACTATTTCCCCAATACCCAGGCGCGCGCGCTGGTTTCCGGACGCAGCCGGCTGCTTGGGCTGATCGTATCGGAAATTACCAATCCTTTTTTCCCCGAATTGATTCAGGGGTTCGAGGAGGTAGCGGTCGAGAACGGATACGAGGTCCTGATCGGCTCGACGAACTACGACCCGGAAAGGATGAAAAGCTGCATCCGCCGCATGGTCGAACGGAATGCCGAAGGGGTGGCGGTTATGACGTTCGGCATCGAACAGCCGCTTCTCGATCAGCTGGCCGACCGCAAGATACCGTTGGTTTTTGTCGACGTGGCGCCGAATCGGCCGGGTATGAGCGTACTGCGCGTCGACTACCATCACGGGATTCGGCAGGGAGTACAGCATCTGGCAGCACTGGGACATCGCAGCATCGCGTTTGTGGCTGGGCCCCAGCGCCTCCACTCCGCGCAATCGCGGCTGGCTGCATTCAAAAAAGCGCTGCAGGAATGCGGAATTCCCGTTGAGGATAAATTCATCATCGAGGGCGACCACACGATGGAAGGCGGTCTGGCGGCAGCTGCCCGCATTCTCGAGCACAAGAATCTGCCAACCGCGATCATGTGTTCGAACGATATGCTGGCCATCGGAGTCCTGCATAAGCTTTCCCGTTCCGGTCTTCAGGTTCCCGGCGATGTCTCCATCATTGGATTCGACGACATTCACATGGCAGAGATGATGATTCCGTCGTTGACCTCGATTCAGATGTCCCGGTCGGACCTGGCACGCGCCGCAGTCTCCGCCCTTCGGACCCATCTGGAAGGGTCAACGCCGAAGCGCGAATACACGATTGACACGCATCTGGTGGTGCGGGAGTCGACGGGCTTCCCGCGTGGCACCATGACGCGCCTGCGGAAGTACACGGCGAAACGCGCTGAGTCCGCAGCTGAATCGACTCAATAATCGGACGTCATTCTCGCGCAAACGGGGAATTGAATCCAGCCCCCAATTCCGGCGAGCTTCCAATCGATCCCTGGCAACACCGGAAGCGATCAGCGGAAGCGGCTGAAGAATCGCCGGATCCTGCCGTGGGACGGTGATCGCGGCCCGAACATCAACGTCCGTATGCGAAGGTTCATGTGGATATTGGATTCGCTCGTGCACGGACTGCGAGTTTGCCAACAGTCTCCTGACAATCCCTTGACAGAGGCATGACAAGCCGCCGCGCGTCGATCGCCAGGATAAGGACAGCTCAAGCGGCACCGCAGTTGTCACAGAATCGTCTCGGCCAATTAGCTTCAGGAGCAGCGAGCCGGACGAAAACGCCGTGCCCAGTGGAGGGGTATGAGGAACAGATTCTTTGCCACGGCAGCACTGGTTCTGATTTTTTGCGGAATTTTTGTAGTGCAGAGTGCGGTGCCGGAACCGCAGGCGCGCCGCATAGAGGTTACGGCGAAACGTTTTTCTTTCGATCCGGGCGACCTGACGCTGAAGAAAGGGGAGCCGGTGGTGCTGGTGCTGAGAAGCGTGGACGTGGCACACGGCCTGCGCTTCCGCGAGTTGGGTGTGGACGTGAGGGCCGGCAAGGGAGCCACAAGCGAGGTGCAGTTTACCCCGGAGAGGACCGGCGATTTCGTCGGCCGTTGCTCCGTTTTCTGCGGTGGAGGTCATGGGTCGATGAAGCTGACACTGCACGTAGTGGAGTAAGCATGGGCCGGATTCGCACGATTTCACGCGCGGGCGCGGCCCTTGTTCTGATGGTTGCCGCCGGTTGCAAGGCCACACCGCCCAGCGCATTTGAAACAATGTTTGTGACCGCGGCCAAGCACCATGTGTTCGTCGGGAATCGCTCGCAGAAGAACCCCTTTCTCGCAACTCCGGATGTGATTGCGGACGGCAAGGAGGCGTTCTCCCACTACTGCGTTGCCTGCCATGGGATGGACGGGCAGAATACGGGCGTTCCGTTTGTCGACCACATTTCGCCGCCGATCCCATCACTCGCCTCAGCTGAAGTGCAGCACTACACGGACGGTCAGCTGAAATGGGTGATCGACGGTCGGCAATTGCAACTCGAAGACGTCTGTTCCGAATTCCCCGTAGACTTCGTCGAGGTTCTTCGCCCAGGTGTAGCTGCCCTGGACTTCGAGCCCATGCTGCATGCGACGGGTGACGCTGGCCTCGAGGGCGTTGTAGTTGGCGGTGAAAACCGAATCGGTGAACAGCGATCCTTCGCCCACTCCCTGAATTGGCAGTCGCGCGGTCACGTTGTTGATCGAGTTCGTCGTCTCCCCATTCACCGGGTTCCCCGGGCTCGCCAGCAGTGCCTGATCGAACTCCACCTGCCCGGGCCGATGCGAAGATTGCGTCCCGACATAGCCCACGTCGAGCAGGTAGCCGTGTCCCAGCGCATACTGCACGTTCAGGTTGTATTCCTGCGTGCGCCCGTCCTGCATGTGCGGGTTGGTGCCTCCGATGAATGGCGTCGATGTCGGCGTGCGCGGCATGAAAATCGGAAAACCTGAAGGCGGCGGAATCAGCGGCACGAAGGGGCTTTGCAGCGTCGCAGCTCCGTTCGGATCGCCGGAGATGAACTGCGGTGTCGCGAACGGTGGCTGCGTAATGGTCTGTTCGGCCAGAGTCGCGGAATGCCGGTCATAATAAATGCCGTAGCCACCGCGCAGCACCAGCACCGGCTTCTGCGTCATCTGCCACACAAATCCGAGACGCGGCGAAATATCCCCATGTGGCGTCACGTACAAGCTGGGAAACGATGTCCGAAGATAGCCGTCGGGCAGCGTCCCTTTGAAATTCGACGGGAGCGTGAATCCGCTGAACGTGCCCGCCGCCGGGACCGGTCCTTTCGTTGCGATCTGCTCGTCGAAGTTCGCCAGCAACCCTTGGGTCTCCGTGGGCGCGCCGAAGATTTCGTAGCGCACGCCTTCGTTCAGGGTCAGCCGCGGCGTCAGCTTCACGTCGTCCTGCTCAAAACCCGCGAAGTCGGTGTAGCGCTCATTCCTCCGGAAGACGCCGCCACCTGCAATGCTGGTGCCGATATTGCTCAGGCCGAAGGGGCTCCCGTTTTGCGTGGCGCTCTCGCCGAGAAGAAAGTCGTCAAAGGTGCCAATCTGCAGAAGACCATCGACTTCTTCGGGAGCGTTGTCGTCCATCTCATGACGCTTCACCTCGGCACCCAGCCGCACGTTGTTTCGGCCGCGCGTCAGCGCCAGCGTGTCCTGCCACACGAACGAATTCGTCACCTGCCAGAACGCAGGCGTACCGGCATCGCCGATGGTGAATCCGCCGACGGTCAGCCCAAATGCATTGAGGCCTGCTCCGGTCGCTCCGGTCGGCGTGCCTTCGCCCAGCGCAGTCGCCGTCAGACGGATTCTGAACCGTCGTCGTTCCGTCGAAGCGCATGTAGCCAAAGCGCGCGATGTTCACCAGGTTCGTGTTGAAGACGTGCGTGTCGGCGAGCACGAACATCGTGTTGCGGCTCAGTTCGTCCGTTCCCCAACCGGGCACATTCGCCGCATTCAGTGAGAACGGCTCGTTGGTGGGTGCGCGCGAGTAGAAGAAGCGGCCCGAAAGCGTGTTCTTCGTACTCACGTTCTCGTCGATGTTCACCGAGAACTGGTCTTCGCGATAATGCGCCGGGATCGCGTAAGTCGACTGCCCAATCGGCAGTTCATCCGTAGGATCCGGGCCGCTGTTGGGGAGCGCCACTTGCGGGCTGGGGACGGCAAACTGCCCATTGGGCAGCTTCGCATTCAAAAATCGCGAGCGCCGCCGGATTGATGTTCGATCCGTCGCAGGTCACCTGCGTACCACCCGCCTGGGTCAGGTATCCCGCCGCTGGCTGTCCCTGCGCATCCAGGTGGCCGGCCGGGCAGAACTGCGCGCCGAGCGTTGCTGCGGATCGGTCCGAAGTCAGGAGCGGCAGGGTTGGATGCTGCTCATCGCCAAGGCCATTCACTTCCGTCAATCCCTGGTACGACGCGAAGAAGAAGGATCTGTCCGGCCGGATCGGCCCGCCGAGGGCTCCGCCAAATTGGTTTTGCTTGAGGTCGGGACGCGGCTGACCGTCCAGTTTCGAGAAAAAGTCGTTGGCGTTGAAAAGATTATTGCGGAGGAACTCCCACAGAATTCCGTGGAAGCGGTTCGTCCCGCTTCGACTCACCAGATCGACGTTGGCGCCGCTGCCCCGTCCGTAGGCCGCATCGAAGTTCGCTGTTTGCACGCGAAACTCTTCAATGGTGTCCGGCGCAGGGATGGCGGTCCCCACGATGACGTCTTCGGCGACGGCGGCCGAGTTTTCCGCCATGTTGTTCGCATCCACGCCGTTGAACTGGATATTATTTGCGGTGGGCATGGCGCCGTCCGAGGCCACATTCTGCGTGCCCGATCCCAACACGGCAGCGTTGGGCAGGTCTACGACTACGCCTGGCGACAAGCCCAGAATCTGCGTGTAGTTGCGATTTGAGAGCGGCAACGCGGCGATGGCCGCCTGATCTACGGTGCCGCCCAGGGTGGAGCTCTCGAGGTCCGCAACCGCCTCGTTTCCCGACACGTGGATCGTCGTGTTGTCCCCGGCCACTGCCAGCGCCACGTTGACGGAGGTAGTTTGGCTCACCGCGACCTGAATGGAGTGGGTCGTGTTCGCTGCAAATCCAGTCGACGTCACGGTGACGGTGTACGGTCCCGGCTCGAGCAGAGGAACATGAAAGACGCCCTCTGCGGATGTCGTCACGGAGCGCGAAACGTGGGTTGCTTCGTTCTCCGCCAACACATCGGCGTGGGTCACTGGCCGATGCGCTGGATCCTCCACCGTGCCGGAGATGGCGCCCGTTCCCGGCGTCTGCGCCAGCGCTGCCCCGGCCAGCAACAACAAGACAAATATGAAAACGATCAGCGTGGGTCTTGCATAGGAGTGCTTCATACAGGCGTCTCTCAAATCCTTCTCACGGCAGAACTGTGCCATGAGGGCGAGTATGAGCAGATCGCCTGGCCTGTTTGTTAGCCGTTTGTCACTCCTTTGTACGGATGTATGTGCTGCGTCTTCGCGGCAACGAACCCGCACAGGGGCGTGCGGAACCTAATTGCCTCCGGGGCGGCGCCTGTCGTTGTGAAGGCTCGCCGAAAGCGCCGTGCCTCTCGCCAAAACAATGACAAGCTGATGACAAATCGGTGACAAGATACGAAACAGGCTCGCTTATCCTGTCGATTGCATTTGCAGTTCTGCCCTCCCCCCGATCGATCCCGCAACCAGGGAATACCGTTCTCTTTCCGGGCCAATGAAGGGGTTTTGGTCTGCCGGATGCCCGCGTGAACGTGCCACGATGGGCATCCGGGTCTTTCTCCTCCTCCAATCCTGGCAACGCCTCCCGCAGATACAGGAAATCCCGATGCGGACGTTAACCTCAAGGGGGCGCTGACCTATCGACGGGCACAACCGAGACAGCTAATGCACCCTTCCAATTGACCCGATATTCCTAATGAACTCAGGCTGAGCTGTTCCCCTCAGGGGCCTCTGCCAGCGAAGCTGTGCTCGGGCTCCGGTCGCGCTGGAAGCGATGCGACCGAGGCGAACGAGATCGGACGGGATAAGGGTGCGCGGTCGATGCGATGGCGGTTGCAACGCAGCGCGCGCGATACGATCGTGAAACCGGTTGAAGAGAGCAGAACTCGCCCGCACGGATGGACGACGGCGCCAGTCGCCGGCAGTGAGGGTGCGATCCGGGCGTTTCAGGGGTCTGACTCGCAGTATCGGCTGCTCTTTGAGAGCAATCCCATCCCGATGTGGGTTTTTCATCGGGAGACTCTCCATTTTCTTGCAGTGAACCAGGCAGCCGTTCGGCAGTACGGTTACAGCGAAGAGCAGTTTTTGAGGATGACGATCGCGGATATCCGGCCAACGGAAACGGTTCCGGATCTGATGCTGGATGTGGCGCGGCGACGGCACGGATTGCAGGAACCTGAGGTCTGGAAACATTGCCGAAAGGACGGCACGATCATCGATGTGGAAGTGGTATGCCACGACCTGAAGTTTCAGGAATCGGACGCGATGCTGGTGGCCGCCTACGATGTGACCGCGCGCGCGCGGGCTCAGGAAAAGGCCCGGCAGGCGGAGGAAAAATACCGCGCCATTTTCGATAACGCAGTGGTGGGAATCTTCCAGCACACGCCCGAGGGACGGCCGATCAACGTCAACCCGGCATTTGCCCGGATGCACGGTTACGATTCGCCGAAGGAATTGCTCGCGGAGGTGACCAATGCGGCGGCGCAGCTGTTTGTCGAGCCGCAGCGTTTGATGGAAGCGGTCGAAGCGGCCGCGGCTCAGGGAATCGTGCGCGGGGCGGAAGTGGAGCTTTACCGGAAGGATCGCAGCCGGTTCTGGGTGATGGTGAATTTGCGGGCGGTGGTTGATCCGGCAGGAAAGGTGGTGCTGTTTGAGGGGACCGCTGAGGACATCACCGACCGGAAGGCAGCCGAGGCGCAGGTCAACTTCCTGGCCTACCACGATGCTCTGACCGGATTGCCCAACCGGGCGCTCTTTATGGATCGGCTGGAGAGCGCGCTGGCCAGCGCACGGAGGAGAGGGGAAAAGCTGGCGGTGCTGTTCCTGGATCTGGACCGATTTAAGAACATCAATGACTCGCTGGGTCACTCCATTGGCGACCAGTTGCTGAAGGTGGTGGCCGAGCGGCTGAAGGAGAGCGTGCGGGAGCAGGACACGGTGGCTCGTCTGGGTGGTGACGAGTTTTTGATCATGCTGAGCGGCGCGGACTATGCCGCGGAGCCGGCGCTTGCCGCGCGCCGCCTGATGAATGCAATGACGCGACCGTTTATCGTCCAGGGCCACATGCTGAGCACGAGCTGCAGCATCGGCGTCTGCGTTTTCCCGGATCAGGGCGAAGATGGGGAGACGTTGATTAAGAACGCCGATGCGGCGATGTACTGCGCCAAGGACGATGGGAGCAACCGGGTTCGAGTGTTCGCGGACAGCATGAACCGTCCTGGTGTGGCGCGAGTAACGCTCGAAAACTGTGCACGGCTCGCAAGCGAGAGCTGACAGGCGCGCCGATGCAATGGGACATTGAGCCCCCAAACAGCCCTGGCGGCCCGACGCATACCCTTTAAGGAGTTCCTAAGCATTTCTAAATTCCTCAAGCAAGTCCAAAGGTCGCCCGTCCTCCCGGGCTCGGTGCTCTCGATCGAGTGCTTTGCCCCTTCTTTTGTTGCCCGCCATAACCAGCTCATAACAAAGGAATAAATCGGACCTGTGACATCGATGTAGCTTGTTGTGACTACTTTCCCGATCGAAGCTGGGCGAATCTTGCGTGCAAGCGGCGGCAAGGTTTGGCGGATTTGCCCCTGACACGATTTGTCCGGATCGTGCTGCCGACAAATTTCAATTCAGATTTCTGGAGGACCCAATGAAAGTACCCTTCGCGATTCGGACGCAGGTTCGCGGGCTCGGCCACTGTGCTGTGACAGGAATCCTGGTGGGATTGCTGGCCACACAGACGTTCGCCCAGAGCGCGCCGGCCACCACCAACCTGAGCGGTGCAACCACGCTTGAAACCACGTCGGCAGCTCCGGACAGTCTTCCCCTTATTTCCACCGATGCCACAACCCCGGACGTGAATGCGCTGCCGGACGCACCCGCAGCGACCGAAGTTTCCAGCTCCGCTGCACCGGCGAGCCTCGGCCTGATGGCCGATCCGGACGGTCAGAACAATGCGGTGTCGAGCTCGTCGACCACCGCGAAGAAGCACAAGGTTCGGCCCGGATTCATCGCTCTGGGCATTGTCGGCGCCGCAGCCGCTGGTTTTGGAGCCTATATCTTCTCGATCAAAACGACGAACACCAGCGGACGCGATACGCTTGGAACCATGTTCCTGGCGCCGGGCGCAGCGGCAGCGGGCCTCGGGTTTCTATTTCGCGTTCAAATAGGACCCCTGGAGCGCACCGCAGCGGATCGGTTTAGAGGGTTTTCGCTTCCCGCGACAACCCTCTTCCTCCCCCTCGCCTGCGTCGCAGACACGCCGCACCGAGAGAGCTACCATGTCGCCCGATCCCCGCCTGATTCGGCATGTCCGGCCCGTAACCGCGCGTGGTAGAATCGCTCAATTTCCGCGGTATCGCCCCATCATGCCGGGCACCATTGAAAACCACGCTGCCTCTCGCGCTCCCGATGCGCGCACACAGGAAATCCGCGCTTACGTGGCGCAGTTACTGGCCACGCCGCAGTTCGCAGCCGCCGGTCGCCGCGGACAATTGCTGCAATACCTGGTGGAGCACACCCTGGCCGGCGACGCCGACAAGGTCTCAGAATATGCGATCGGACTCGACGTCTTCGAGAAGCCTACGTCGTTCGATCCACGCATTGAATCCGTGGTGAGGACGGAATTCAGCCGGCTACGCCAGCGGCTGAAGGATTACTACGCCGATGAAGGGCGCCGCGACAGGATCGCCGTCGATTTTCCGCCGCGCAGTTATGCGGCAACGTTTGAATTTCGCGAGATGGCCGCGGTTCCCGAGCCGGTGGCCGCGCCGCAGTTGGTGCAGGCTGGCGCGCGCGCGGCTCCTCACGCCGCGCTCCGGATCGCAGCGTTGGTTCTGGCCGGCCTGGCTCCGATTCTGGTTGCCGGATTCGCGCTGTGGCGCGAGCATGTCCGCCTGAATGCTACGAAGCAACCGATCCGTGCCATCGTGGTGCTGCCTTTTGAGAACTACTCGCCCAACCACCAGGACGAATACATCGCCGATGGCATGACGGAAGAGCTGACCAATGACCTTGCGCAGTGGCACGATCTGCGCGTGGTGGCTCGAACCTCGGCGTTCGCCTTTAAGGGCAAGAGCGAAGACGTGCGCAGCATCGGGCAGCAGCTGAACGTGGACGCGGTGCTCGAAGGCAGCTTCGCGCGCGATGGCGATCGCGTCCGCATCACCGCGCAACTGAATCGCACCGCCGACGGCTATCACCTGTGGTCGCATTCCTACGAAACGCAGTCGAAGGATCTGCTGGCGGTGCAGGATCAGGTGGCCAATTCGATCACCGCGGCGATCCGCGAGATTCGAGGGGGAACGCCTCCGCCGATCCGTGCCTCGACTGCGAATCCAGAGGCGCACGATTTGTATCTGCAGGGCGAATACCAGTTCAATCTGCATACGCCCGAATCGATGAAGAAGGCGCTGGATCTGTTCGGTGCAGCGGTCGCGAAAGATCCCACGTTCGCTCGGGCCTGGCTGGGTATCGGCAGCACGGAAATTGCCTCGGTGTCGATGACGACGCTGACCAATGAAGAGGGAATGCCGCGGGTTCGGCAGGCAGCGCAGAAGGCCATCGATCTCGATCCCAATTTGGGCGAAGCGTATGGATTGCTGGCCGATGTCTCGTACATGTTTGACTGGAACTGGGATTCGGCAGAGGCGGAGTTTCGACGCGCGATTGAGCTGGGCGCAGGCCCGGAAACGCGCGCGCGGTATGGCTGGTCGTTGGCCACGCGCGGCCGATTCGGCGAGGCGCATGAGCAACTGCATCTTGCCGCTGAGCAGGATCCATTGTCGGTCATTCCTCCGTTCGATGAATTTTTTGCCTACAACTTTGAGCGCAATGTGCCTGGCCAGAAGCAGGTTCTGCAGGAGATGCTGCAACTGCATCCCAGCTTTCTGGGCGCGCATGCTCTGACCGTGGTGATGTCGGTGGAGCAACACGACTGCGCTACGGCACGCACGCACGCGGACTATCTCGGCAAGATGTATCCCAACGTGCCGGCTAGTCAGGCGACGCTGGCTTATGCGGCAGCGTGCGGGGGCGAAAAATCCGAGGCGCTCGGTCGAATCGAGCGGATGAGAGCGCTTCAGGTTCCGGCGTATCAGTTCGCCATCGCTTATGCGCTGCTGCATGACAAAGACAACGCTATCGCGCAACTGGTGCAATCCGCGGATGCGCACGAAGGGCAGATTCTGTACCTGAAGTACGATCCATTCTTCGACGAAATCCGGTCCGATCCACGCTACGTGGCGCTGGAAAAGCGCGTCGGGCTGATGTAAGTCTTCACTGACCGCCGTAGTAGCCGTCGCGCGTCTGCACGATGAGCTTCTTGTCCTTCGCCAGGGTCAGATCGATACGGTGAAAGCCGTCGGCTGCGAGCGCAGCATCGGGCGTGTAGCCAAGCCGGTATTGCGAGCGGAGCTCTTCGGCAATCTGTGTATAGATCGACGCGAAGGTCTGCTTGTCTGACTCCTCGAACATGCGGCCGCCGGTTGCGGCGGTGATTTGCGCGAGGACTTTTTTGCCGTCGACATGATTCTCGCCGCCGCGCTGGCCGCCACCTGGATAGCCACTGTGACCGCCGTAGCCGCCATGTCCACCGTAGCCGTGTTGTTCGCCCTTGAAGTAGATGGCGTAGACGACAGTCTCGGCTCGCTGAGCTGAGGAGATAGCACTCTGGAGCGTTTCCATGCTGCCGCGATCGTCGCCGTCGGTAAGCAGGACCAGAGCCTTGCGTCCATGCTGCTTCTGCATCAGCTGCGTGGAGGCGAGGAAGATGGCGTCATATAAGGTTGTGCCTCCGCCGTGAAAGCCGCCGCCGCGATGGTGGCCGTAACCGCCGTATCCTGAATTGCCGTTGTTCCGGTCCTGATCGTTGCGATCCTCTGCGCCGACCTGCTCGAGAGCGGCGCGCAGTTTAGGGCGCGACGCGGTGAGGTCCTGGAGCAGGTCGGCCTCGTGCGCGAACTGGATGAGAAAGGCCTGGTCCGGCGTTCGGCCCGTTGGCGCGGTCATCATCTGGTCGAGGAACGATTCGCTGGCCATGCGCTCGTCGTCAAGGGCGGTGCGGACCGAGCCGCTGGTGTCGACGAGAAGACCAAGGGTCAGCGGCAGATCGTTGTCCTTGTCGAAGTAGCGGATGGTCTGCGGCTGGCCGTCGACGCGGAGGGCGAAGTCGTCTTTGGTCAGGTTCTGAATGAGGGCACCGTTTTTGTCACGGACGATCACCGGCAAGTTCACAAGCTGCGCGTTGACGGTGATGGTGGCCGTGGCTTGTGGCGACGGCTGCGGCGAGGCTGCGGATGGCTGGGCGTGCAGGGAAGCGAAGGCTGCGCAAAGGGCTGCGATCGCGACTGCGGAACGAAGGTGCATGGCGGTTAGACGGGTTGCGGAGAGTGGAGTTAAAAAAAGCAGCCTGGAGCCTGGAGCCTGGAGCTTGGAGCCTGGAGAGCTCGGAGCTGGGAGCCGGGGTGGCCCCCCCCGAGTATGCAAGTTATTGATTCCATTGTTGTGGGTCGGTACCGTAAATCAGGTATTACCCTTTTCTGTCCCGCTTTGCGGGATTTGGGTGACTGTGTGCGCAAGAGGAAAGCGCTGTTGTGATCCATAGAAAAGCAAAGGACAGCAGCGTGAAAGAACTGCTGGAGCGGGCTCTGAAGCGGGCAGGGGCGGCCCTGATGAGCCACAAAACTGTTGTGCGATTATCGTATGCAGCATGTCCGGCACTACAAAAACCGGTGGGCGCACGGCCGCGCAAAACGGCTTTCGGGAAGGAACCGCTGCCCGTCTGGATGATTTTGAGGGCGACCCGAATTTCGTTCTGTCTCTGGCGCGCGGGCTAAAGGTCATCGAGAGCTTCGACGGAAAGAAAGATGGGATCACGGTGGCGGATGCGGCAAGGCACACGGGCTTGTCGCGCGCGGCGGTGCGACGGCTGCTGATGACTCTGGAAATGCTTGGCTATGCGGAATCGCGCGGGCGATTGTACCGGCTGCGCGGCCGTGTACTGGGTCTCGGATTTTCGTTTATCTCGTCGACATCACTGGTCGCGGCGGCACAGCCGGTTCTGGATCACATTACCGAGACGATTCACGAATCCAGCTCGATGAGTGTTTTGGATGGCGATGACATCGTCTATGTGGCGCGATCGAGCGTGCATCGCATCATGTCGGTCGACCTCTCCATCGGGAGCCGGTTGCCGGCTTACTGCACGTCGATGGGGCGCGTTCTGCTGGCCGGTCTGGCGGATGAAGAACTGAGCCGGTATCTGGAGCGCATTCGCCCGAAAGCACGAACGCCGAAAACCGTCACGAACAAGAACCGGTTGAAGGAAATTATTCTGCGCGTTCGGCGCGCGGGATACGCGTTGGTTGACGAAGAACTGGAGCCTGGACTGCGATCCATGGCCGTCCCCATCTCTGATCGCCAGGGGCGTACGGTCGCGGCGATCAATATTGGGGCTCCGGCGCTGCGGGTGAAGCGGCAGCAGGTCGAGAAGTTCCTGCGGCTTCTGCATGAAGCCGCCCGCACGCTCTCGCACGCGGCGCACTAAGCGGACAGAGTCCAGCACGGTATCGCGGGATCGTGCGGGCGATGAGAGCCCTGCATTCCAATCATTCGCAAGTCAGATCGTCATGTTCTGATCAATCGATTGGGCAAATCACACGGGCCGCTCCTACAGTGACTGCCGGCCCCGCGGAAGGGCACACAGAGAGGTCAAAGTGCGACGGCAGGGTTGGCATGGGTCCGCGTCATCCCCGGGGTCGCCCTCTTTTTGACAGGGATCCAGTTCGACGTGTTATTCTGCGGGCCGGTTGCGGTGTGCAGTTATAGAACACATGGGCGATAATCGAACCGTTTCGGAGGGGTAGCATGTCAATCATGGGGCGTGACTCTGTGTGCCCCACCACAGCAAGACAGATTTCAAAAGTACGAGGCCATCGTTCATGAAAAGGCTCAGGGTTACTCTTCCGTTCATCGTTCTGCTCGCATCCTTTCCCATTGCCGAAGCGCAAAATTCCATCCAGCAGGCAAAAACGGACGCGGGCATCGTCCGGGGTGCGCGGGAGCAGGGGATCACTGCGTTCAAAGGAATCCCGTTTGCTGCGCCGCCCGTAGGAAATCTTCGGTGGCGTCCTCCGCAGCCGGTCGCGAAATGGAAAGGCGTTCGCGAGGCTATGCAATACGGCGCCGACTGCGCGCAGTTGCCGTTTCCTTCGGACGCAGCTCCGCTGGGGGCTCCGCCCAGCGAAGACTGCCTGTACGTGAATGTGTGGACGCCGGCGCACAAAGCCGACGAAAAGCTACCGGTGCTGGTGTGGATTTACGGCGGGGGCTTCGTGAACGGCGGCAGCTCGCCGCTGGTGTACGCAGGGAAGCACTTCGCCGAGGGGGGCGTGGTTTTCGTCAGCTTCAACTATCGGGTGGGACGCTTCGGATTTTTTGCTTTCCCGGCACTTTCAAAAGAGGGCGCCAACGGGGAGTTGGGCAACTATGCGTATATGGACCAGATTGCCGCGCTGCACTGGGTGCAGCGGAACATTCGTGGTTTCGGCGGCGATCCGGGCAGCGTGACCATCTTCGGCGAATCGGCGGGTGGCGGCTCGGTGCTGACGCTGCTCACTTCGCCGTTGACCAAAGGGCTGTTCGAGAGGGCTGTTGTTGAGTCCGGCGGAGGGCGCGATTCGTTGCTCGGCGTCCGCTATCTCGACAAGCCTTCGCCCGCCGGTCTGCCTTCTCTGGAGGACATCGGCGTGGCTTTCGCGAAGAGCGTGGGCATCGAGGGCACGGATGACGCAGCGCTCGCGGCTCTGCGCGCCCTGCCGGCGGAAAAAGTGATCGCGGGCCTGAACATGGCAAGCATGGGACCGCAGAGCAAGACCTATGGCGGGCCGATTATCGACGGAAAGATCGTGGTCGAAACTCCGCAAGCTGCGCTGATGAGCGGTCGCTACTGGAAAATGCCGTTGATGATCGGCGCCAACAGCTCCGACATCGGTTTCCCGCGCTGGAAGACGCTGGCCGATACCTGGGCCGCTTTTGGCTCGGACGCCAGCGAAGCCGCCAGCCTCTACGACCCTGCGAAATCCGGCAGCGTGATGATGGTGGGATGGAAAATCGGCGCGGACTCGATGATGATCGAGCCGGCGCGTTTTGTTGCCCGCACGATTGCCGCAGCCGGCGAGCCGGCGTACGAATATCGCTTCTCGTATGTCGCCGGGTCCATTCGCAACAAAGTGCCCGGCGCCCTGCACGCAACGGAAATTCCATTCGTATTCGATACTGTCAAGGAAAAATATGGAGACGCGCTGACGCCCGCGGATGAAGCGGCTGCGAAACAGGCGAACGCGTACTGGATCAACTTTGCGAAAACCGGCGACCCCAACGGAGGGAGCCTGCCGCATTGGCCGGCCTACACCGCGGCGGGCGATGAGCTGCTGAATTTCACCGAAGACGGTCCGGTGGGGCAGGCCGATCCGTGGAAGGGGCGGCTCGACCTGATCGAGAAGCTGGCTGTGAAACCGGCGGAATCGGCTAAGGCCATTTCCGGCCCAGCAAAAACCGGAACCAAATAGAAAATCAGAAGAAATCGGGACAAACAAATGAACGCACGCACGTTTTTGCTGACAAGCTCTCGTCTGTTGTGGGGCGGCTTTCTGGCCGGAACCCTGCTGATGCCGGTCGCTTTGCAGGCGCAATTTCGCCAGCAACCTCCGCCCCCCAAAGGGCCCTGGCAGGATAAGAGCCTCTCACCGGATCAGCGGGCCGATCTGATCATCAAGCGGATGACTCTCGATGAAAAGATTCAGCTGCTGCACGGGCTGGGATGGCGGGCGTTGTTTGCGGGGACAGATTCCGGTCCGGCGGTGCGCTCGCTGGGAGGCGCCGGCTTTATTCCGGGGATCAAGCGGTTCGGCATTCCCGATCTGCAGATGTCTGACGCAGCGGTGGGCGTGGCACGGGGCGGGCAGCGCAGCCGGTATTCGACGGCGCTCCCTTCGGCAGTTGCTGAGGCTGCGAGCTGGGACCCAAAAATCGCCTATGAATACGGGGCGTTGATCGGCACCGAGCTGCGCGACCAGGGATTCACGATGTCGCTGGGCGGGGGAGTGAACCTCACGCGCGAGCCACGCAACGGACGCACTTTTGAGTACAAGGGAGAGGACCCGATCCTGGCGGGCACGCTGGTTGGACAGGAGATGAAAGGCGAGCAGGACCAGCACATCATCGGTGACATCAAGCACTATGCGGTGAACGATCAGGAAGAAGGGCGCAACTTCGTCAACATTATTATTGATAAGCGCGCGATGCGCGAAAGCGATCTTCTGGCATTTCAAATCGGCGTGCGCGACTCCGGCGTCGGCGCTGTGATGTGCTCCTACAATCTTATCAATGGTACGTATGCCTGCGAGAACAGCTACACGCTGCACGATGTGCTCGATGGGGATTGGGGGTTCAAGGGGTTTGTGGTATCCGACTGGGGCGGAACCCACAGCACGGTGAAAGCTGCGAAGGCCGGGCTGGACATTGAAATGCCGGGCAACGACTACTTTGGCGAACCGCTGAAGAAGGCGGTGCAGAGCGGCGCGGTCTCCCAGGGTGAGCTCGATGCTATGCTCCATCGGGTTCTGCGCACTGAATTCGCCACCGGCATCATCGACGATCCGCCGCGGCCGAAGGTGGTGGATGTGATGCACGGTTTCAAGGTTGCGCAGCAGGTCGAGGAGGCAGGGGCCGTCCTGCTGAAGAACGCTCAGGATCAGTTGCCGCTCGACGTCGCGTCCATTAAATCCATTGCGGTCATTGGAGGCCACGCCGATGTTGGTGTGCTTTCGGGGGGAGGCTCGGCGCAGGTGGATGCGGCTGGAGGCAATGCTGTTCCGCCGCCCGGAGGTCACAGCGGAGACATTCAGTCTCTGCTCTCGGAATGGGTTTACCACCGCTCCGTGCCGCTGGACGCCATTCGCGAGCGCGCTCCGCAGGCGAAGGTCGCTTTCGATCCGGGTACGGATGCGGCATCAGCGGCCGTTGTGGCCAAGTCGTCCGATGTGGCGATCGTCTTCGCGATCCAGCATGAATCGGAGGGCTCCGACCTGCCGAACCTCTCGCTGCCCAACGATCAGGATGCGTTGATCGATGCGGTGGCCGCTGCCAATCCGCACACGATCGTGGTGCTGGAAACAGGCGGGGCCGTCACGATGCCGTGGCTCGATCATGTGAGTGCGGTGCTCGAATCCTGGTATCCGGGGATACGCGGGGCCAACGCCATTGCAGCGATCCTTTTCGGCGACGTGAATCCATCGGGCAAGCTGCCCATCACGTTTCCGAAGTCCGATGCGGACCTGCCGCATCCGGTGGAAACGAAGCAGCCGGAGGGACCGCGCACCGAAGTTTTTCCCGGATTCAAGGTCAACACGAAGCAATTCGACGTGCATTACGACGAAGGTCTCAAGGTCGGTTACAAATGGTACGACGCGGAAGACAAGACGCCGCTCTTTCCCTTTGGCTTCGGGCTTTCCTACACATCGTTCGCGTATTCCGATCTGAAGGTTGCTCCCGGCGACGCGCTGGAGGTCAGCTTCCGCGTGACCAACACGGGAAAGCGCGCGGGCGAGGAGACGGCGGAGATCTACGCCACTCTTCCGCAGAGTGCGGGGGAACCGCCCCGGCGGCTGGTTGGATGGCAGAAAACTGCGCTCGAGCCTGGCGAGTCGAAGACGGTCAGCATCCATGTCGAACCGTTGTTTCTGTCGATTTACAGCGTGGACAGCAGCCGGTTCCAACTCGTTCAGGGCGAATACAAAATCTGGGCGGGCAGCTCGTCCCGTGACCTGCCCCTGAGCGCCGCGATCACGCTCGAGGGCAAGTGATGAGACGAGGGTTTGTACAATGGCGAAATTACCGTCGAATATCCGAACCGGGTGACTGATCCTCTATGGCGTCCTGGATGTCTCTTGCAGAAGCGGTAGCCGCGTTTGTCCACGACGGCAACTGCGTTGCGCTGGAAGGGTTCACCCACCTCATCCCGTTTGCTGCGGGGCACGAAATCATCCGCCAGGGGCGGCGCAATCTTTCGCTGGTACGCATGACGCCGGATGTGATCTACGACCAGATGATCGGGGCCGGCTGCGCGTCATCGCTGTTGTTTTCCTGGGGAGGCAATCCAGGCATTGGTTCGCTGCACCGGTTTCGTGATGCCGTAGAGAATGGATGGCCAGCGCCGCTGACCATTGAAGAGCGCAGCCACAGCGATCTTTCCAACGCATGGGTGGCGGGAGCGGCGAATCTTCCTTTTGCTGTGTTACGCGGATACACCGGCTCCGATCTGCCGCGCGTAAATTCGAATATTCGCGCGATCACCTGTCCCTTCACTGGCGAGCAACTGGCGGCCACGCCCTCAGTGCGGCCCGATGTGACCATCATTCATGCGCAGAAGGCCGATCCCAAAGGCAACGTATTGCTGTGGGGGATCCTCGGTGTGCAGAAAGAAGCGGTGCTGGCTGCGAAGCACGCGGTGGTGACGGTGGAAGAGAGAGTCGACTGCCTGGATGCGCCTCCGAATGCGTGCGTCCTCCCGAGCTGGGTGATCGACGCGGTGTGCCTTGTGCCCCGTGGGGCAAGCCCCTCGTACGCGCATGGCTATTACAGCCGCGATAACGCGTTCTACCGGCGATGGGACGCGATTTCCCGAGAGCGCGAATCGTTCCGCGCCTGGGTGAAGGAGCACATCCTGGATACAGCCAATTTTGACGAGTATCTGCGGGTGCTTGCGGAATCGGGCAGGCAGGTTGCGATCTGATGAGCCCGTCGGAATATACCAGCGACGAGATGATGACCGTCTCCGCGGCACGCATGCTGCAGAATGGCGCCATCTGCTTTGTCGGAATCGGATTGCCGTCGACGGCGGCGAACCTTGCGCGTCTCACCCATGCGCCGGACGTGGTCCTTATCTACGAGTCCGGCCCCATCGGCGCGAAGCCGAACCTTCTCCCATTGTCGATCGGAGACGGTGAACTGGCAGAGACGGCGGACACCGTTGTTTCCACCCCCGAAGTTTTTCGTTACTGGCTTCAGGGGGGCCGCGTCGATGTTGGATTTTTGGGAGCGGCGCAAATCGACCGCTTCGCCAATATCAACACCACGGTGATCGGCGATTACCACTCTCCCACCGTCCGCCTACCGGGCGCGGGTGGCGCGCCGGAGATCAGCTCCAATGCGAAACAGGTTTTGGTCATTGTGCGGCAATCGCGGAAGACGTTCGTCGAGAAGCTGGATTTCATCACTTCGGTTGGCTTTCTCACGGGAGGTGATGCGAGAAAAGCCGCGGGCATTCGCGGCGGCGGTCCAGCTGCCGTGATTACCGATTTATGCATTCTGCATCCCAGGCCACCCGAGCACGAGCTGATCGTGACCAGCATTCATCCGGGCATTGCCAGGGAGCACATTGCGGACAGTACTTCGTGGAAGGTGCGCTTCGCGGAAGATTGCCACGGGACCGCACCGCCCGCTCCGCATGAACTGGAGGCGTTGCGCGATCTGCACGAGCGAACCAGGGCGGCGCACGCAGGGGAGTGCCGATGAACGCGGTGTTTGTGTGCGACGCGGTGCGTACGCCGATCGGGCGCTACGGCGGCGCGCTCGCGAGTGTACGCGCCGACGATCTGGCGGCTGTTCCGATCCGAACCCTGGTCGAACGGAATCCACGGGCGGATTGGAGCGCATTGGACGAGGTGGTTCTCGGATGCGCGAACCAGGCAGGCGAGGACAATCGCAACGTAGCCCGCATGGCATTGCTGCTGGCCGGGCTGAAGGATTCTGTTTCGGGTGTTACTGTCAATCGTCTGTGCGGATCGGGCATGGAGGCGGTTGCCGTTGCGGCCCGCATGATCGCCGTCGGCGAGGCAGACTTCGTGACGGCCGGGGGCGTGGAGTCCATGTCGCGCGCGCCGTACGTGATGGCCAAACCCGAAACTGCCTTTGGCCGCCAGCCGCACATCCACGACACGACGCTGGGCTGGCGGTTCGTCAATCCGGCTCTGAAAGCGCGCTACGGGGTGGACACGATGACGGAAACTGGCGACAACGTGGCCCGCGAGTTCCTGATTGAGCGCGAAGCGCAGGATGCCTTTGCTCTGCGCAGCCAGCAGCGAGCTGCCCAAGCGCGATGCCAGGGCTTCTTTGCCGAAGAAAGTGTCGCTGTGCCGGTTACAAATGGGAAAGCCGCGCACACGGTGAGCGAAGATGAGCATCCGCGGCCGGAAACGTCGCTCGAGCGGCTCTGCCGTCTGAAACCTCTGCATGAGGGCGGCACAGTCACCGCCGGCAACGCTTCAGGGGTGAACGATGGAGCGGCAGCGATGATTCTGGCCTCAGAGAAGGGCGCAGAGCTGCATGGTCTGCGCCCGCGTGCGCGCATTCTGGGCTTTGCGAGTGCAGGTGTTGCACCTCGGATCATGGGTATCGGGCCGGTGCCGGCGACACAGAAGTTGCTGGCCAGGCTTGGTCTTCGCGTGATTGATTTCGACTGGATTGAGATGAACGAGGCGTTTGCCAGCCAAGTGGTCGCTTGTCTGAGGCAGTTGGGACTAGCCGACGATGCGGCGCACGTGAACCCCAACGGCGGCGCCATTGCTCTCGGTCATCCGCTGGGCATGAGCGGCGCTCGGCTGGTGATGACGGCCGTCCATCAGATGGAGAAATCCGGCGGCCGGTGTGCACTGGCCACGATGTGCATTGGCGTCGGTCAGGGCATCGCCGTGGCGTTGGAACGGGTTTAGGAGCGGAAGCATGAGGAGTGACGCGTATGTAGCGACGCCGCCGGCGGGGACACAGCCGGATTTTCACTATCCACCGTATGTTTCCTCGGTGGCGCGTTCGCCTCGCCAGCCCTTGGTTCCGCTGCTGCGCACGGTTTCAGAGCGAACCGGCCCGATTTTCGGTCAGGGTATCGTCTCTCCTTCAGACTCGGATTTGACCGCACAACATGACGGAGATCCGCTGGGGGAACGCATCGTTGTGCACGGACGGGTGCTCGACCAGAACAGGCAGCCCGTTCGCAGCGCTCTGGTTGAGGTTTGGCAGGCGAACGCTGCGGGCCGCTACCGTCACAAGGTGGATCAGCACCACGCGCCGCTGGATCCGAATTTCTCCGGCTGCGGCCGCGTGCTCACCGACAACAACGGCTACTACTGCTTCCGCACCATCAAGCCAGGCGCTTATCCATGGCAGAACCACCACAATGCCTGGCGGCCGGCGCACATTCACTTCTCGCTGTTCGGCTCGGGCATTCTCTCGCGCCTTGTGACGCAGATGTATTTTCCTGGCGATCCGCTGCAGTCGCACGATCCGATCCTGAACAGCATCCCGGATGAGTGCGGACGGCAGCGACTGATTGCGCGTCTCGACATGGATCGGACAGAACCGGGTCTCGCTCTCGCTTTTTCCTGGGACATCGTTCTGCGGGGGCCCGAAGAGACGCCTTTCGAGGCGGGTCGCCGATGAGGGAGATGTGCTCGCCATCGCAGACGGTCGGTCCGTTCTTTCGCATCGGCCTGGAACATCTGTGCGCCAGGCCGAATGCTCTCACGGTTTCAGGCGGAGTGACGGTACGCGGGCGCGTGCTGGATGCCAACAAGGAGCCCGTGCCTGACGCCATGCTGGAGTTGTGGCGTGCAGGTCAAAAGGAAGACGATGCCTCGGTAAACAAGGAGGCATTGCTGCTTCCCCAGGGATTCATCCGCGTTGCCACAGATGATAAGGGCGCCTTTCGTTTTTGTTTCGTAAAACCGGGTCGGGTCGACGCCGGTGATGGCCGCATGCAGGCGCCGCATGTTGTTGTCCTCTTCTTTGCGCGCGGGCTGCTCCGTCACCTGATCACGCGGATGTATTTCCCGGGAGAACCGGGGAACGACAGCGATCCGGTGCTGCAGTCGGTCCCTGCGGAGCGCCGCGCAACTCTTATCGCGAAACCGGAGCCGGATAATCCGGCAGTGCTCACGTGGGACATTCGCCTGCAGGGCGAAGAAGAGACGGTGTTCTTTGCCTGGTAAGAAGCAGGAAGCCGAGGTACTGTCGTCGCTATTCTCCACGGAGGAGATGGATGGGACCTTCTCTCTTACGCGCCAGCTCCAATGTATGACGCGGTTTGAATGGGCGCTGAGCGCAGCACTGGAAGCCAACGGCCTCGGCGCTCGAGGATCTTCAGCGGCCTTCGAACCTTTGCTCGATGCGGGTTTCGTCGATATTCCGGTTGTACTGCATGACGCACAGCGGTCCGGCAATCTTGCCATTCCGTTTGTGGGGCAACTTACCGCTGCTCTTCGCTCCATCGATCCAGCCGCTGCTGCGTCGGTCCATTCTGGCGCCACCAGCCAGGATGTCCTCGACACCGCGTTAGTGCTGCAGATGCGGGACGCGCTCGAGATTCTGCGTCGCGATCTGGATTCACTCGAGGATCACCTTCTTCGCCAAACCCGAACCCACGCTGACACATTGCTCGCCGGCCGCACTCTGCTGCAGGATGCTCCGCCGGTTACGTTGGGGCTGAAGCTTGCCGGATACATCGAAGCTCTGCGCCGCCACCGAGAGCGTCTTGACGCATCCGCACGGCGCGCGCTGGTTCTGCAGTTTGGCGGGGCCACGGGCACGCTGGCTGCCCTCGGTGATAAGGGAACTGCCGTCTCGGCGGAACTCGCTCGCCGCCTCGAACTCGAAGAGCCGCGAATTCCCTGGCACACGCATCGCGACAATCTCGTCGAGTTGGCTTCGTGCCTCGCGCTGCTGGTCGCTACTCTGGGCAAGTTTGCGCGCGACATCTCACTTCTGATGCAGACCGAAGTGGGCGAAGTGCTGGAGCCAGCCGGCGAAGGCCGCGGCGGCTCTTCCACGATGCCGCACAAGCGCAATCCTGTGGCATCGGCCATCATTCTCGCAGCTGCGGCGCGCACGCCCGGGCTCGTGTCTACGCTCTTCACTTCCATGATTCAGGAGCACGAACGCGGTCTCGGCGGCTGGCACGCCGAGTGGGAGACTGTCCCGGCGATTTTTCGACTCACCGCCGTCGCTCTCGCTCGGAGCATCGAAATCGCCGGCGGACTCGAAGTTCATCCGGAGCGCATGCTCGCCAACATGGATGCAACGCGCGGTCTGGTGATGGCGGAAGCTGTTGCTGTTGCTCTTTGCGCAACGATGGATCGCGACAAGGCGCATGCGCTCGTTGAGCGAGCCGTGGCACGCGCGCAGAGTGAAAACCGGCATCTGCGCGAAATTCTGTTCGAGACTCCCGAGATTCGCGCTTGCCTTGACGAGACCCAGATCAATCGCCTTTTCGATCCACGCCAGTATCTGGGCAGCACGCGCGCATGGATCGCCCGCGTTACTGGAGATTCCGATGGCGGTCGCTGAGGTCGGTTCGGTCCGGCTGCACTATCGAATCGAAGGTGCCGCGAATGGATCCGTGCTGGTTCTGATTCATTCGCTCGGCACTGACTTGTCAATGTGGGACGGCGTCGCTGCGAATCTCGCCCGCGATCATCGCGTTCTCCGTTTCGATCTGCGTGGTCATGGCGCCAGCTCCGTTCCCTCGGGCCCCTGGCGGCTGGCCGATTTCGGGCATGACCTGCTGGCATTGCTCGACACACTTGACCTCGCCTCGGGTGATCTCGCCGGAACATCGCTTGGTGGCATGATCGCCATGTGGATTGCCATCCACGCGCCGACCCGCGCGGGCCGGCTCATCCTCGCCAATACCGCGGCGCGAGTTGGCACCCGCGAGGGCTGGCAGGCGCGCATTGCGGACGTTCGCACTGCGAGTATGGCCGAGGTTGCGAAAGGCGCCGCCGAGCGATGGTTCACCAGCGCATTTCGCGAGTCACACCCCGAAGAGGTGACTCGCCTGACACATCTGCTCGCCTCCTCGTCGGAGGAAGGCTACATTGCCAGTTGTGCTGCACTCGGAGATGCCGATCTCATTGCGAATCTGTCCGACATCCACGCGCCTGCGCTCATCGTTGCCGGCGCCTGCGATCTTGTGACCACGCCGGCAGACGGACGCCGACTGCAACAGGGCATCGCGGGCGCACGGTACGTTGAATTACCTGGCGCACATCTGTGTGCCGCGGAACTCCCCGACCCGTTCAGCAGCGCGGTACGCGAGTTTCTTCAGGAGACTAGTCATGGATGAAAGAGACCGGCGCGAAAGTGGCATGAAGATCCGCCGAGAAGTTCTCGGCGACCGTCACGTCGATCGCGCGCAGGCGGCGACGGATCCCTTCACCGCTGAATTTCAGGACCTGATTACACGCTATGCATGGGGCGAAATCTGGTCGCGTCCCGGATTGCCCAGGCAAACACGCAGCCTGATCACGATCGCGCTGCTGGTCGCGCTCAATCGCCCGGAAGAACTCCGGATGCACTTACGTGCCGCAGCGAACAACGGTGTGACGCAGTCCGAAATCAAGGAAGTTCTCCTGCACTGCGCCGTCTACTGCGGCCTGCCGGCAGCCAATGCAGCCTTTCATCTCGCGCAGGAAGTTTTTGGGGAGCCCTCGGAACCGAAGCGATGACCCGGATCGAGACGCAGGTGGCGATTGTGGGCGCCGGACCCGCGGGTCTGATGCTGGCGCACCTATTGCATCGGTCCGGCATTCATTCCGTCATTGTCGAACTGCGTTCCCGCGAACACTGTGAGCACCGCATTCGCGCTGGTGTTCTCGAACAGGGAACCGTCGATCTGCTGCGCGCGACGGGTCTCGGTGCGCGACTGGATCGCGAAGGCATGGTGCATCACGGCATTCGGTTGGCCTTTGACCGGCGGCTCTTTCGCATCCCGCTTTCTTCGCTCGCTCAGGGTCGCGCGATCACGGTCTACGGCCAGCACGAGCTCGTCAAGGACATGATCGCGTGGCGCCTGGCGACGGCCGGTGATCTTTACTTTGAGTGCGCCGATGTTACGGTCCACAATCTCAAAGGCCTGCATCCTTCTGTTCATTTCGATCACCAGAGAAAACGCATCGAGCTGGCTGCGGATTACATCGCGGGCTGCGACGGCTTCCACGGCGTTTGCCGAGCATCGATTCCCGCACAGGCGATCGAAACCTTTGAGAAAAGCTTCCCGTTCGCCTGGCTCGGGGTTCTGGCCCAGGCTGCGCCCAGTTCCGATGAACTGGTGTACGCGCATCACGAGCGCGGTTTCGCGTTGTTCAGCATGCGTTCACAACAGGTCACGCGTCTTTACCTGCAATGCCGGCCCGACGAGGATCTCGCAGCGTGGTCGGACGATCGCATCTGGGCAGAGCTGCTGGCGCGGTTTGAGAACGCCGATGGGTGGCTGCCCGCTGAAGGTCCCATTCTGCAGAAGAATGTCGCGCCGATGCGCAGCTTTGTGGTTGACCCGATGCAGTTCGGCCGGCTTTTCCTGGCGGGCGATGCGGCGCACATCGTGCCGCCCACCGGAGCGAAGGGCATGAACCTTGCGATTGCCGATGTTGCGGTTCTGGCTGCCGGTTTTGACTGCTTCTATCGCCAGAACACTTCAAGATTGCTCGAGCAGTATTCCTCGATCTGTCTGCGCCGTGTGTGGCAGGCGCAGCGTTTCTCCTGCTGGATGACCAGCCTGCTGCATCGGCCTGAGCAGGAATCTCCGTTTGAAACGCGGCGGCGTCTTGCTGAGCTTGACTATCTGACAACGTCGCGCGCCGCATCGACGGCGCTCGCCGAGAACTATGTGGGTCTACCCCTCGAAATTCCTTCCTAAGGAGTATCAGCTCATGTCCGCGAATTTTCGCGCCGATCACGTCGGCAGCTTCCTGCGACCCGCCGATCTGCTGGAAGCGCGCCGCTCTGCGATGCCTGCCGAGCAGTTGCATGCCCTCGAAGATCGGCACATCGACCGCGTCCTGGACAAGCAGAGGGAGCTCGGCTTGCCCGTGTTCACCGATGGAGAATTGCGCCGCAGCAACTTCATGAGCGACTTCACCGATGCCGTGGAAGGTTTCGACTTCGGCGACGCCGTCGCTCGCCAGTGGGACGAAGACCGGAAACACAGTCAAAAGGCGGCAGCCACAGCAGTGAGCAGCGTCACCGGAATCGTGACCGCGCGCCTGCGCCAGCGCAAACCGCTTACGGGTCACGAACTGCCCTACATGCGCCAGCATGCGCCTGGTCCGATCAAGATCACGCTGCCGAGCGCAACGCAGTTTCCGGCCATCTCGTTTAAGTACGGAATCACGGATCAGGCGTATCGCGATCCACTCGAAATGCTGGAGGAGATCACCGCCATCATGGTGGATGAAATCCGGAATCTGGCTAAATCCGGCGTCAGCTATTTGCAGATCGATGCGCCTCGTTACAGTTACTTCCTCGATCCGAAGTGGCGCGGCTGGATGGCGAGCGAACTGCGGGTCGATCCCGAAGCCATGCTCACTGCTTCACTGCGCGCCGACAACGCCTGCTTCGCAGCCGCGCGCCAGCCTGGCGTCACGGTTGCTATCCACTTGTGCCGCGGGAACAACCGGAGCCATTGGTACGCAGAGGGCGGCTATTACGCGATCGCGGAGCGATTCTTCCACGAGCTAAGCGTCGACCGATTCCTGCTCGAATACGATGATGAGCGATCGGGCAGCTTCGAACCGCTAAAGTACGTTCCCCAAGGCAAGACCGTCGTTTTGGGTCTGGTCAGCAGCAAGCGGCCCGAGCTCGAACGCAAGGAGGATCTGCTGCGACGCATTAACGAGGCAGCGAAGATTCTGCCTCTCGAGCAGCTTGCTGTGAGCCCGCAGTGCGGGTTTGCTTCGACGATGGAAGGGAACCTTCTCACGGAGGACGATCAATGGGCGAAACTGCGGCTGGTGGCGGAAACCGCACGACAAGTCTGGAAATGACGGGCGTCGCTGCGTTGAGCTCGACCTGGAACATCGGGAACGCGAATCACCAACGATAAACCGTCAGCTGATCCAGAACTACGGTCGACGATCCGCTCGCGCCCAATCCGTCGACCTGGAAATTCGTCACCAGCGCGGAACCCCAGCCCAGCGCAAACGACGACGGCACGGTCGCGTTGATGTCCTGCTCCGCGTCGTCGAGCCACACCGATTCGTAGGTTACGTTGCCCGCATCATCGCGCGAGTACGCGATCTGCACGTGATGCCAGGTGTTGACGGACCACTGCTGGAGATCGCAGGCCTGATCCGATTTCAACCAGTGGTCGATGTAAATCAGGGGCGTTCCCGCGTTGGTCGTGTAATCCCAGGTCTTCGAGTAGCCGTCGCACTGGAATCCATAGAGAACGGTCTGGCCGTCGGCCGTTACCTGATTCAAATCCATCTCGAGGTTGGCGACATTCGCCGCGGATCCGTCGAGATAAACCCACGCGTCGTAAAGAAAATGCGTGGCGGCTGTGTCCTGGCCGAACGCAATGTAGTAGCGCTCTCCGCTGTTGTTGGTGAAGCTGGTGGCAAACTCACGCGCCTGGCCGCTGAGCGAAGGCGCATCGACAAGGCTCATCGTGCCGGTCGCGCTCCCGCTCGATCCGCTGGTGCCGGTGTCATAGGCCGCGATCCAGGTGCTCATCGCCTGGATGTTATTTTGGCTGACTGCATTCGCGGGGACAAGAGCGAGCGCGCCTCCGGAGCTTCCCGATCCCGAACCAGAGCCGGAACCTGAGCCTGAACCGCTGCCCGATCCTGAACCGGACCCGGATCCGCTGCCGCCCGAACCCGATCCGCTGCCGGAACCGGAACCGGAACCAGAACCAGAGCCTGGACCTGATCCTGATCCTGAACCTGAACCGGTCCCAGTTCCAGTCCCGGAACCAGCGCTGCCGGATCCGCTCGTGCCGGATCCTGCGGAACCGGATGCGTTGCCGGAGCCGTTATTGGCCTGGGTTGTTGCCGAGTTGATGGTGATCGAGCCGCAACCTGCGAGCAGGGTTGCGGAGACGAGGAAAGAGAGAGAAGCAGCGATCCAGCGGAGATTCATGTTCAAGCCCGGCGAATGAATTCGAGCGCGTCAAGTCGGGCTTGCAGACACTACTGCGACGGAATGCCGAAGGTCGATCGGAGGCATTCGAGCGGAGGAGTCTCCACGATCCGCATTTCTCGTGTGAAGTTGACCAGAAAGTAAGCGATGTTATCGGTATGCGCCAATCACACGAACGAGGGGCGGAGAAAACCTCAGTAACTTTCTGCCCGCGACCCGACATTCACAGCGGTCGAACGAGACTTAGAGGCAGTTACCGGAGTAAGCCGATGTGGCATTCTGCTCCCGAGGATGGTGGGGTACCCCCCTCCCCCCAGGGGGTGCGGCAAGTGATTCATTTCATGGGGACCTGGGGTACCGTGAAACAGGTATTACCCTCCGGGCGGGATGAAGCCGTCGCCGACGGGCAGAAGGCGGCGATCGCAGGATGGGGTTTTGAACCCTCGGCGGTCGCGACGAGGAGCCATCGCCGGTGCGAGGGGCGCGTGCAGGAATCTCAAAGAGCGGAGTCTCGGGCCTGGGCCGAGGACAGAATGCCGTGCAAGAGAAAAGCACTGTTCGCGTTTGGCGCGGACAGAGCTTTCCCTATTGTTAGGGTCTGCTTTTTGCGATGAGGAGGCAAGGAGATTCGGAGGGGCTGGCGGTACGAAGGTACCGCAGAGCGTCCGGCGGCGGGAAAAAGCGTGGGGTTCGGTCGCGTCGGCGTGCCACGGAGTGGCGCGCGAAGCGACCGAACCATGGAAGGCGCTGAGCGCCGCTTTTTTGCGGCCCGACTGAAGTCGGGCCCTGATACGAACCTCATCTCGGTGGTTCCGGGGTAAGTCCGGGCATGTTCAGAGGTGGGTCGGAGCGGTCGTGATCAGGGCGGTGATGATGGTTGGGAAAGAGGCTCCTACCCAAATGGCCTTGAAGGGGCTGTCCGCCTCCCAGGCCAGGGTGAAGGCACCAGCGGCCAGGACAAAGAGCGCGAGAACGACGGCGTAGAGGGGCCAGTTCAGGTTCGGCAACGGCTGGCCCGCAGCGACGAGGCGAAAGAAGCGCAACAGCTCCGGCAGGACGGCGCCGAGACAGCCCCAAAGGAAGAGGTGGAGCTTTTTCATGGGGGCGAGCTCAGCGTCCGAAGAGGTGACCAGGAGCCATGAAGTCGATCACGCGCTGCAACTGGGGGCCGCAGAAGACGTAGAGGGCGCCAAAGAGGAGAGCGAAGACGAGCGGGCTGGCCAGAACGGCCTTGCGGTTGTGTTCGATCGTCTTGGCGATGTCCTGAGCCGCCCGCATGATTCCGCTCCCTGACCGTTGGGGTAAAGGCAGGTTCTCCAGCCGTGCATCCTGAGCCATGATTCTAACCGAGCCTCAAGACGATTGTAGCCTGGGGCCGCTCGCGTCTTCTGGGCGAGTTGTGTGGTTTGGTGAGGGAGGCCGGAGGAGCGGGGTACGGGGGTACCGTGTTGGAGGCGAGTCCGCAGCGCAAAGGCGTGGGGTTCGGTCGCGTCGGCGTGCCACGGAGTGGCGCGCGAAGCGACCGAACCAGGGAAGGCGCTGCGCGCCGGCTTTTTACGGCACGACTGAACTCGGGCCCTGATACAAAAGCTGATCCCGGCGGTGCGGGTCGGGGGACACAGAGTTTTGCAGCGTTGAGCGCTGCGTCAGTTGCTATTCGGCTTAGCCAGGACGCCCAGAATCTTGTAGGTTTCTGACTGCATCTTCCTACCGTCCAGACTCACTGGCCAAATCAGCTTCGCGTTGTCGCCTTTGAATTCGGCTTCGATGTTGTCCACGACGGGTGCGCGGCAACTTCTATGGTTTCCGGCGGCGCCGGCCATGTGCTCTGCAAATTTGCTGTCGCAGTTGACGATTACGAGACGACCGTCGGGAAGCTGCAGTGTGAATGTGGCACCGTGAACCGTGAAGGTTTTTCCAACGGCGACGTTGTTGTAGACAGCGGCGTAGTCGTATGAGTCTTCTTTGTCCTGTCGATCAACTATCTTCACGTCTAACTTCTGCGCGGATGCCGAAAGAACGCTCGCTAAAAGTACGCCGGCAGCAATAATGGTCGACTTCATGAAGCCTCCCTTTTGGGGGCTTCAGTATACGAGAAAGGCGGCCCGGGGCTGAAGCCCTCCCTCTTTTGGGGCCTTTATTCCACGGCCGTGGCTTTCTCCGTTCGACTAGCTGCGCGAGGCCTTATGTATCCCCGTGGTGACTGGTGGCCCCTTATGGAGACGTTGTCCCTGTGTTCAGAAACTCCTTCAAGGGACCCTCGGTGAATTGATTTGGCTTCCAACCCTTGATGAGTCGGTCAATCAGAAAGTAGTCTGCCGCATTTAAGGCGACACCGCCGATTGCCCCTGCAACGGGACCGGTCGCGAGGCCCAGCAGCACGCCTGCGCCGCTCATTATGAGAAATCTGATCGACTTAGCGGGCAAGGCCTCTGCCCAGCCTGCGTGCGAGATGCTCTTGCAGTATTCGGCTCGAAGGTCTTCTCCGCTACCATGATTTTGGAGCCATTCCTTGAACCGCTCTGCGTTCTCAATAAGGCTGATTACCTCTCGGAAGCTTCGGTCTCCTCTGTTGACGGCCTCTCGAATGGATCGTGAGTCGTCGATTATGACCTCCTTAAACGACTCAAGGGCTTCCTTTCCGGCCGACGCCTTCTTGATCAACTCCGAGAATCGGCTGGCAACAATCGCACTCTTAATTGGGTCGACCGCGAACTCGGACGTATTGCGGGAGGCGATCATGATGTCTGGCGTAGCACCAGTAATTTGGGCGAGCAGGTATGCGGGGGTTACGGATGCGTCCTGCGGTGACACGCGCCGGTGATAGATACTGTTGATTTCACTGAAATCCAGATTTGTCTCATAGTGGATGCCGAATTTTGGGATCACCTGGGGACGGAAAAGTAAGGCGTCCGGGAATGGGTACTCAGGAACGAGGTAGGACAGAACTTTCCTGATTGATTCCTCCAAATATCCCCGATTGAAGAGATCCTCTTTCGATTCTTTGATTATTTCTTCGTCGTACTCTGATCGAACTACGACCCGATTGAGCCTTGCGTACAGTTCGTTAGCTCTCTTTCCCGAGCTTCCGGCCTCCTCATCTGCTATCTGCCTTGCCACTTGCGGAAATCGAATGGCGTTAGAACCAATTAGGCCAAGATCGTGGCATTCACCGACTGTTGTATTCAGGGTCACGATGCCGGTGAGATTGTCCAGAAACTCAATTTCCAAGCGCCCCATCTCGCATAGTTCGAGTAGCTCGTTTGCTCCACATGTGCGAACTAAAGTTTTGAGGGCTCCCGCCCCGGTGACCACCCTGACCGTTCGATAAAACAGCAGGCATTCTGCGAGAAAGCCGGCATCGACGTTCGGGTGCGGGGATCCGTTTGTGCCAATCGTTATTGAATCAAACATCGCGAAATACTCGAAAAAGGGCAAAGCCCGACATTACGTCGGGCTTCGCTCTTCTTCCTTCTTCTTACACGGTTGCAAGGGACTTTCTGACTAAGAGCAGCCGGAGGTGCTGCCGCAGGACATGCATCTGTAGCAGCTTCCGTTCTTACCAAGCTTCCGTTTCTTACCATGATGGCTCCGCAGGTGTGGCAGCTGGGGGCGTCGCCCATGTCGTACATGCCGCGCATGGCGTCGGAGGGGTGGTAGAGGCCGCGGTCTTCGACAGGGTTAGCGGATAGCGGATAGCGGTTAGCGGATAGAGAACCCTGCTCGGGGGCGATGCCGCCTTGCGGGGCGTCGTGGGATCCCATGCCTCTGGTGGGCGAGTGCTGTTCTGGAGAAAACGCGCGGTCCCTCGCTCCGCTCGGGATGACACCCTCTTCATTTTCCGGCGAACTGAGGGCGGGTTGCGAGGGCATCATGCCGGCGAAGAGCGTGAGCTGCTGGCCGGAGAGGAAGCGGAGCTGGAGCCAGCGGAAGATGTAATCCATGATCGACTTGGCGTAGCCGATGTGCTCGTTGCCGGTCCAGCCGGAGGGCTCGAAGCGGGAGTGCGCGAACTTCTCGCACAGGACGCTTGAGCGGGACGCCGTGCTGGAGGGCGAGCGAGGCGGCGGTGGCGAAGCTGTCCATGAGGCCGGAGACGGTGGAGCCTTCTTTGGCCATGCGGATGAAGATTTCGCCGGGCTGGCCGTTGGGGTAGAGGCCGACGGTGATGTAGCCTTCGTGGCCGGCGATGGCGAATTTGTGGGTGAGCGAGGCGCGCTCGTCGGGGAGACGATGACGGATGGCGCGGGGCGGACCCTGCTGATGGTCGAGGTCAGGAACAGGATCCGCGTGCGCGGGTGTGGCCAGCGCGGCGGTGAAGGCGGTGCTGGCGCCGAGGATGGATTTCGAAGCGATCTCGACCTTCTCGGCAACTTTGGCTTCGAGGGCTTTCAGATCGGCTTCAGCGGGTTTGTGACCGGAGGCCATCGCGGTGAGGATGCGATCGGCGGTGGTGGTCAGTTCGGCGGAGGTCCCTTTGATGTCCTTGGCTTTGGCGCCGTCGGAGACGTTGAGGGGTTGCGCGCCCTTCGATCCATCGCGATAGATGGCGACGGCTTTGAGGCCGAGACGCCAGGATTCGAGATAGGCTTCGGCGATGTCGTCGAGCGAGCAGTCATGCGGCAGATTGACCGTCTTGGAAATAGCTCCCGAGAGGAACGGCTGGGTTGCGGCCATCATACGAACGTGGCCCATGTAGTGGATGGAACGGGTGCCCTTCGCGGCTTGAAGGAGCAGTCGAAAACGGCGAGGTGCTCGGGCTTGATGGCGGGCGCGCCTTCGATGGTGCCGGTGGCGTCGATGTAGCTGACGATGGCGTCGACCTGAGCGTTGTTGTAGCCGAGCTTGAAGAGCGCGGTGGGGACGGTGTTGTTGACGATTTTGATCATGCCGCCGCCGACGAGCTTCTTGTACTTGACGAGGGCAAGGTCGGGCTCGATGCCGGTGGTGTCGCAATCCATCATGAACCCGATGGTGCCGGTGGGGGCGAGGACGGTGACCTGGGAGTTGCGGTAGCCGTGCTTTTCGCCGTGGGCGAGCGCCTGGTCCCAGCATTCTTTTGAGGCCTGGAGGAGGTCGTCGAACTGGGGGACGGCGAATGGGCTCGTCGCCCGACGGTGCTGTCGGGGACTTGCCGATGTTGTTGACCTCGGCGCGATGCATGCGGATGACGTCGAGGAAGGGTTCGCGGTTGACGTAGTAGCCGGGGCACGCTCCGCCTTCGCGATCGACGGAGGCGGTGAGCGGGGTGGCGGAGGCGAGGGGAGGGCATGCTTCGGCGATGCGGGCGGACTGCAGATACGCTTCGCCGCACATGATGGCGGTGAGGGTAGCGGCAAAGTCGCGGCCTGCGTCGGAGTCGTAGGGAAGGCCGAAGGCCATCAGCAGCGCACCGAGGTTGGCGTAGCCGAGGCCGAGGGGGCGGTAGTCGTGGGAATTTTTGGCGATGTTCTCGGTGGGGTAACCGGAGTTATCGACGAGGATTTCCATGGCGGTGATCAGGACGTCGATGGCGGCACGGTAAGCGGGGATATCGAAGGTCCCGGCGGGCGTGAGGAATTTGAGCAGGTTGAAGCTGGCGAGGTTGCAGGCGGAGTTATCGAGGAACATGTACTCCGAGCAGGGATTGGAGGCGTTGATGCGGCCGGTGTTCTTGGAGGTGTGCCAGCGGTTGATGGTGGTGTCGTACTGCATGCCGGGATCGCCGCACTGCCAGGTGGCTTCGGCGATCTTCTTCATAATGTCGCGCGCTTTGTAGGTGGCTTGATGGGTTTCTGATCTTTGACGGTGCGGGTGGTGAAGTCGGCATCTTTTTCGACGGCGCGCATGAACTCGTCAGTGACGCGGACGGAGTTGTTGGCGTTCTGGAAGAAGATGCTGCTGTAGGCTTCGGAGTCGGGGCCGGAGGAGCCGTCGTAGCCTTCCCGCATCAGGGCCCAGGCCTTGGCTTCTTCTTTGGCCTTGCACTCGATGAAGTCGACGATGTCGGGATGGTCGACGTTGAGGATGACCATTTTGGCGGCGCGACGGGTTTTGCCGCCGGATTTGATGACGCCGGCGAAGGCATCGAATCCGCGCATGAAGCTGAGCGGACCCGAGGCGGTGCCTCCGCCGGAGAGGGTTTCGTTCGAACCACGGATGGAAGACAGATTGGTCCCAGTCCCAGAGCCCCACTTGAAGAGCATGCCCTCCGTCTTGGCGAGGGTCAGGATGGAGTCGAGGGAGTCCTCGACCGCGTTGATGAAGCACGCCGAGCACTGCGGCGAGCGATAGCCGGTAACGGAGAATTCGACGGCGCAGGTGTGCGGATTCCAGTGCCAGTTCTGGGCATCGGACTTGGGCTCGAGGCGATCGCAGCCGACGTTGAACCAGACAGGCGAGTTAAAGGCGGCCTTCTGCGTGAGGAGCAGGTGGACGAGCTCATCGTGGAAGACGGCAGCGTCTTCAGGAGTGGCGAAGTAGCCGCCCTTGAGGCCCCAGTCGCGGATGGTTTCAGCGACGCGACCGACGAGCTGGCGGACGCCGGTCTCGCGCTCGGCGGTGCCGATCTGGCCGTGAAGATATTTGCTGGCAACGATGTTGGTCGCGGTCATCGACCAGTCGACGGGGATCTCGACGTCCTTCTGCTCGAAGATGGTCTTGCCGCCGGCGTCAGTGATGGCGGCGGTGCGGCGCTCCCACTGGATCTCGTCATAGGGCGAGGCGTTGGCGCGGGAGAAGAAGCGCGGGAAGCGGAGCGCTGTGTGGGGGGCAGATTTGGACGTTGAAGGATGGCCGGCGCCGTGGGTAGCGGAGTCGGTAGAGGCGAGCGTAACGGATTTCCTGGTAGCCTCGGCCATGGGTGTTCCTCTCTTCTGGATGATGACGCTGAACGCGTGGGTTCAGCTGGTATTTCTCGTCGTCGTGGCCCCGGCCGGCGCGCGAGGGCACCGGGCAAAAACTGGATTTCCACGAACAGGGGGTCGAGAGGAGGAACACTCCTCCTGATCCTGATCGTGGCAGGACAAAAGCAAGCTAACCAATGGCGGACAGAAGAACCGCAGGACCTCAGGCGAGTGTGCTTCCAGTTAATGGGGGAGGCGACGACCGCTTTTCAGAACCTTATCGGATATTTTGGAGCCGCAGAAGGGAAAGTACCTCTGTTAATGGTGTGTGTCAAGCCCAAACCACAACATCTAGTATTTCAGATGGGGAAGGGGGAATCAAGGATCATAATTCGCGGATTTTGGTTGTGGAGAATGGCTGGAACCCGCACGGATGGCGGGTTTGAACGCTGCCGGGGCGCTCAGGAGGGCCGCGCGGCACGACGCGCCCCGGCAGGATCTGGGGAGTGATTCACGTGCCACGGAGAGAGGCTACGCGCAGGGTGCGGCGGGGCGCAAGGGGTGGAAATGGTGCAGTTTCGGTGGAAGGGTGTGGGAGTTGTGGAGAAGGAGTCCCAAAATGGGAAAGTGGGGAGGGACCTGTGCAAATTTGGTCAATAGCGGCAGGGTTTCGATGCGGTAAAAATTTGTTGGACCGTTTGAGCATTTCATCCTGAAGGGAGATCGGCGTGGGAAGTGCGGAGTCTGTAGTGCGGGGGAAAGAGACGAAGGTCTTCGATCCTGCCGACCACGGCCTGGAAGTGCTGGATGCGAGCGTGATCCGGCGCGGCGACGGATGGTGGATGGTTCTCGCGGGGCAGGCAGGCGGAAGCGGCGTCACGCAGTTGTTCAGCGCCTCCCTCGATCCAGGCGCGCCCCTTTCCGCTCTGGGGTGGAACCTTACCCGAGATGAGGCCGGCAAACCGGCGCCGCTCGGCGGGCAGACCGCGAGCCGCGCATGGGACGGCAGGGGCGGGCGGCATTGCCCCTCGTACGTAAAAGGATGGGACCCGCACAAGCGCGCGTGGGTGGAACGGATCTACTACGCCGGGGCCCAGGAAAACCTGTGGGGACCGTACACGATTGGATTTCTGGAATGGAATGGAGAGGCGTGGGTCGATCAGGCTGCGCCTGCCTTTGCAGCGAATGAGGAGTGGGAACACGGGAGCGTCTACGAGCCCAACCTGATCTATCACGATGGCAAGTGGAAGATGTGGTACGTCGCGGGGTCGAACCACGAAAACTATCTGGTGCACGGCTACGCCGAGAGCGAGGACGGAATCACCAGATGGAGCAGGGACAGCGTCTTCGCCCAGCCGGAGATGAAGATGTTCGATTTCTGCGTTCGTGCGCGAGCCGGTTCGTTCGATGCGATCTTCGCGCGGGTTTGGGTTGCAGAGGGCAGCCCGACGGCGGAGACGGGACTCTGGTGGTGCCGCGCCGATACGCCGTCAGGGAATTTGTCCGATTGGAGCGAGCCGGTGCCGATCATGACTGCGGAAGACCGGGGATGGCACAGCGGTCCGTGGAAGCCGTCGTTGGCGTTCGACGAGGAGAATGCGAGCCACGCTTTCGTGTTCTTCGACGGACTCTACCGTACTGGCGGTGGGGGTCCGTTCCCGTTCGCCTTCACGCTTGGCTGCCTGGAGATTGAGCTGCCGCTGCCTGGCGCTTAGGCGGGCCAACTGCTTGATGCAGCGTTGTTTGCGGGCTGAAGAAACGGCAGATGAGAAAGCGGGTTACCGCGGCGGATGATCAGGGTGGGGAAGCGATTTTGTATTAGGGAAAACAGAGCCGGCAGCGTATGCTCGGATTTGAGCGAGAATTCTGCTCTTTTGGATTTCTTTGGCCTGTCCTTGATCGGTGCTCTCCGGACAAACGTGCCTGCTGTTCGGGGATTTCTCCTGTCGCGAGCCGTGGCTTCCGTTGTTCCTGTTGCATAACCGGAAATGAGGCGAAGCGAATGCGATCGAATCTGGTGTACTCCGCCGGGCTGAAAATAGAGAACCGCTTTCTTCTGGCCACGGTGGTGATGCGCGCGGTGCGGAAGCTGCATATCGACTCGACGCGGACCGAAGACACCACGAACCGGGTTTTCAGCGAAGTGGCGGGAGGTAAGTACGTGAGCGTGCTGCTGCCCGCTGTTGTGGCCGCGCCGGCTATCGAGCCTTTGCTGATCGCGCCCGCGGCGTAAGCGCGGAAAGTGCAGAAAAGCCGGCCCCCCAAAGGGGCCGGCTTTTTCTTTGCCAATTCAAATTACTTGCCGCTGGTTTCGTTCCAGAGGAAGGCCATTTCGTCGGCGTAGTCGTCGACGAGCTGGGTCATGGAGACGCCGGCGGAGTGTCCACCCTTGATGGAGTAGTGCAGGAGGATGGGGCGGTCGCCGCCTGCGGAAGCCTGCATGAGCGCGGTCATTTTGCGGGCGTTCATGGGGTCGACGCGGGTATCGTTGTCGCCGGTGAAGAACATGATGGCGGGGTATTTCTCGCCCTTGTGGACGTTTTGGTAGGGCGAGTATTTGAGGATGTACGCGAAGTCTTTCGGGTTTTCAGCGTCGCCGTATTCGGTGGTCCAGAGGCGGCCGAATTCGAAACGCTGGTAGCGGAGCATATCAAGGAGCGGATAGCCGCACCAGATGGCGCCGAAGAGATCGGGGCGCTGGGTCATGGCCGCGCCCATCAGCAGACCGCCGTTGGAGCGGCCACGAATGGCGAAGTGCTCAGGCGAGGTGTAGTGGTTGGCGATGAGATACTCGGCCGCGCCTGCGAAGTCGTCGAAGACGTTCTGCTTGTTCTCAAACATGGCGGCCTTGTGCCAGGCCTCGCCGTATTCGTTGCCACCGCGCAGGTTGGGCAGCGCGAAGAAGCCGCCCTGCTCCATCCACCAGGCGTATTCGGGATCCCACGCGGAGAGCATGGGCAGATCGAAGCCGCCGTAGCCGGTCATGAGCAGGCGCGCGGAGCCGTCGCGGGGCAGGCCTTTTTTGCCGGCGATGAACATGGGGACGCGGGTGCCGTCCTTTGAGTTATAGAAAACCTGGGTGACTTCATACTGCGAGGAGTCGAAGGGGACTTTGGGCGCGGCGAAGACTTCGGAGTGGCCGGTCTTTGTGTCGTAGCGGTAGATGGTGGGCGGAATGATGAAGGAGTCGAAGGTATAAAAGCCCTCGGTCTCGGTGGGACGGCCGAAGACGACCGAGCCGGTGCCGATGCCTGGATAGGTGAGCTTGCCGATTTCCTTGCCACCCAGGGTGTAGATGGTGGTTTCGGTTTTGACGTCGTGCAGGCGTGAGACGAAGAGCTTGCCGCCGACGATGCTGTAGTTGGCGATGACTTCTTTGCCTTCCGGGACGATGGTCTTCCAGGAGGATGGATCGGCTCCGGGGGTGGCTTCGACGATGCGCGTGTTGGGGGCCTGGCAGTCGGTCATCAGAAAGAAGCGGTCCTGTGCGTCGATGACGCGGACGTGGGCTTCGACGTTGTAGACCAGCGGGACGAAATCGCTGTCGGGCTTGCGGAGGTCCTTGACGAGGAAGTCTTCGCTGGTGGCGGGGACGCCGTGCGCGATGCTGACGATGAGGAAGTGATGATTGTCAGTGACGTGGACGCCGACCAGATCGAGCTCGCCGAGTTGCTTGCCGCGATATTCGCCGCCGAAGAGTTTGGGGTCGTCGGCAACGGGTGTGCCAAATTTGTGGAACCAGACGTTGGTGCCCTGGTGGGTGAATTTTGCGTAGTAGAGGCCGCCGTTGTCGGGGCTGAGGCTGACGCCGGAGTAGCGCGCGGAGGGCAGGACGTCAGGCAGATCGGCGCCGGTGGTGATGTTGAGGATGTGCACCGAGCCTTCGTCGGCGCCGCCTTCGCGGATTTCGTAGATCAGCAGGTTGCCGTCGTCCGAGACGCCGATCATGTTGGCGGAGGTGTTCTGGTCGGCGCTGAGTTTGGTGGCATCGATCAGGCGCTTATCTTCACCGTGCCAGCCGACGCGCATGTAGATGGATCCCTGGTTCTCGTCGGCAAGGCGCTTTTTGAAGAAGTATTTTCCGGCGCGCAGGATCGGCGTGGAGTACTGGTCGACGCGCATGAGGGAGGTCAGCTGGGCGGCGATCTGCGGCAGGGTGGTGATCTGGTCGAGATACTTTTGCGTGTAGGCATTCTCTTCGCCGATCCAGGCGCGCGTGGCGGGACTTTTTGCGTCTTCGAGCCAGCGGTAGGGGTCTTCGATCTTCGTGCCGTCGTAGTCGTCGGTGACGACGTTGACGGTGGCGACGGGAGGCGCGGGCAGGGTGATGCCGTTGTCGCCTTCGATGGTCTTCGCAGGGTCACTGGAATCCTGGGCTCCGATCACCAAGGCACCAGCGAAGAGGACGAGGGCGGGAACGGAAAGGGCAACGGCGAGGCGGCGTCCGGAGGGCATGCAGTTTTCCTCATCGGTAAGTTGGCGTTTGGACAGACGGGCCAGTTTAACTGCTTCGGGCGGGGTTGCTCCAGGAAGGGAAGGGTGCGGGCGGGAAGGGTTGAGCGCGTTGTGTGCGCATCAGCCAGAGTCAGCGTGGGTGCTTCCGTAGTTTGCGAAGGGTTTTGCGCAGAGAATCGGCGCTTTCCGAAGAGATCGACCCTGCCAGCGACAGCAGTATTCTTCGACGCGCCGCCGGTGCAGGTGCTGCGCCGCCGCGCTTGTCCTTCATGTTGCCGGATGTGTGCATACTTCAAGGGTACATGCAGAATGCACGCCGAAGCTTCCTTGTCGTTATGCTACGGGCCTGCGGCGTTGCTCCAGAAGGGGGTGCGGATCGAAACTTCAATGTTGCCGGTATTACAGCCAGAACTGGCGGCGGTATGATTCGGCCAATGAGCGGAGTCAGGTTCTTCTCGATTTGGACAGGGGTTTTCGCAGCACTAGGCGTTGTTGTTCCCATCGTCTTGACCGTGTGTTTCCTGATCTTCCATGCCAACTTCGGAAAGACCGCGGCCACACTATGGCCCAGCTCTCTCATGTTCATGGCTCTCGATACGCCAACCCTTGCTGCCCGCTCGACCGTCATTAGCGTTTATGCCGTTGCTATCGCTGAAAACGCACTGCTCTACGCCATAGTGGGAGCAGTGACGTGGCCGCTGGCCTACTTCTTGCGGAGAGCGTTTAGCAGTTGGCATTCAGCGAACTGAACGGATTCTCGGCTCTACAGACATTTCGACCGCCATCGCCTCCATCAGCCAGCGCAGTCTCTCTATTCCGCCCTCGGTACTTCCGTACCGCTCGCCTTGCGGAATCTTCTTGCCTCTAACTTGCAAAAAACCTACGCTAGCTTAGGGAAAGCTCTGTCCGCCGCACGCGAACAGAGCTTTTTGTTTGCCGTAAATCTCTCGGTCAGGGAATGGGAAGAAGAGATTGGTCGCTCCTGGCACCTGCAACCCGTCACCTGTAACCTGCCACCTGTAACCTGTCACCGCCGCCCGGAGGGTAATACCTAACTCACGGTACTTTTCGATCCAATGAAATGAAGCAGATGCCAGATACCCCTGGGGGAGGGGGGGTACCCCCCCGCGATTTAGGACTGAGCGGCGTTGCTCCAAAAGGCGTGGGTGCGGGCGGGGATGCGGTCGGGGAATTCGCGGTAGATGGCGTTCAGGGCGTGGAAGAGGGCCTTCGATTCCGCCTCGAGGCCGAGGAGCAGCGTGGAGCGCAGGATGCGGGTGAGGCGCAGATGATTATGGTTCATGGGCCAGAGCCAGTTCTGGGCGCGGGCTGCGAAGTCGGGGGCGCGCTCGATGACGAGCGGCGATTTTCCCGGGACGAGGCGGAGGCCGTAGAAACGCAGCATGCGGTTATAGGACGCGCGCAGCCGGTCGCGCATGGCGAGAGAGGCGCGGAAAGTTTGGATGGTGGCGGGATCGAGGATGGGAGCGGCGGGATTGGCTCCGCTGGGCTCGGGCAGCGGGAAGAGCCACTGAATGAAATCGTGGATGGCTTCGAGGTGGTCGTCGTCCCAGGCGAGGATTTCGGCCAGGGTTCGTCCCGCGTCGTCGGGCGCGCCATCGCGATAGAAGGCGACGAGCGGACCTGGCTGGCTGGTTTGCACTAGAGGTGAATCCATCCCCTCAGAATCATCAGCAGGGAAACGGTGCCGACCACGACCCACAGGAGCACGCCCTGGACCAGCGGGCGGGCTCCGACATCTTTGAGGGTTTGGCGGGTGATTCCGGTGCCGATCAGAAACAGAGTAACGCCAAGGCCGAGTCGGCCGAGGCGCGCCAGCAGCGTATATTCCGGATGGAGCCACGGGATGGAGCTGTTGAGCACCGCAGCCAGGCAGAAGAACAAGATGAACCAGGGCAGATGAATCCTGGCGCGGCTGCGACGGACGAGCGCCGTGCCGACGGAGACGGGGACGATCCACAGGGCGCGGGCCAGCTTGACGGTGGTGGCGACAGCGAGGGCGACGGCTCCATAACGCGCCGCGGCGCCCACGACGGAGCTGGTGTCGTGAATGGCGAGCGCCGACCACAGGCCGAACTGGGTCTGCGAAAGATGCAGCGCGTGGCCGATGGCGGGAAAGATGAACAACGCGACGGAATTCAGCACGAAGACCGTTCCCATGGAAACAGCGATCGATTCCTCGCTGGCGTTGGTGACGGGGGCGAGCGCGGCGATGGCGCTGCCGCCGCAGATGGCGGTTCCCGCGGAGATGAGGAAGCCGGGGACCCTGCCCACGCGCAGGAGCAGCGCGAGCGTGGTCCCGAGCAGCAAAGCGAAGGCGATGCCGAGGGCGGTATAGACAAATCCCGACCGGCCAACGCGGACGACTTCGGCAAGATTCATGCCGAATCCCAGGCAAACAACCGAGGCCTGGAGCAGAAATTTCGAAAGGCGGCGGGCTTCGAGGTGGTATCCGTGGGCGACCGATAGCCCATAGGCCAGGCCGGCGGCAAGGGCCAGGGGTGGAGAGAGGATTCCGCTGGCGGCAAGGATAATGCCCAGGAAAAAGAGGTTCTTCACCACAGGTACAGCATGACGGGACTGGAGGCGGAGGGCCAGACGGAAGTTTTGATGGGCGATAAGATTTGCTTATCGGGATTTGGGACCATCTGTTACCGGAGAATACCCGACATCTCAACCCCGGTGAGCGCGAATCGTTCGAAAGCGCCGGCAGGACCGACGGGGACGGTGCCGAGGCGGCGGATCAGCGTCATGTCGCGGCGCATGTCGAGGCCTTCCACGGGGACAACACGCACGGTACCGAGGCGCAGCTCCTTGCGGATGGCCCACTCGGAGACAAAGCCGGCACCGAGACCGGCCTCGACGGCGGAGACGATGGCGACGATGGAGTCGAGGCTCATAGCGATGTGCAGATCCTTGATGTGCACGCCGGCACGACGCAGGGCCGACTCCACGACGCGGCGGGAGCCGGAACCTCGCTCGCGCATGAGCAGGGGAACCTGAGTGAGGGCGCTGACCGGAACCGCCGCTTTGGCCGGCCAGGGATAGCGGCGGCCGACGATGAGCACGATGCGGTCTTCGAAGAAACGCTGGCGGAAAAATTCGCGGCTGGAAACGGGAGCTTCGATGAGCCCCAGATCGATTTTTCCCTTGGCGAGGGCAGCGACGACCTGGTCGGTGTTGCCGCTGGTGACATGGAGCGCGACCTGAGGATGCTGTTCCAGAAAAGGGCCCAGCATGCGGGGAAGGATGTACTGAGTGACGGTCATGGAAGCGCCGATGCGCAGATTGCCGGAGGTTTCTCCGCGCAGGAGTCCGAGGGCGGCTCGCGCCTCGTCGGCAAGCCTGGCGCCTTTGCGCGCGTAAGGCAGCAGGAGCGCGCCCGCAGGTGTCAGGCGGACGCGGCCTTTGCCGCGATCGAACAGCGTGGTTTCCAGCTCTTCTTCGAGAGCCCGAATCTGCTGACTGACCGCGGGCTGGCTCAGGTGCAGTCGCTCGGCGGCGCGACGGAAACTGGATTCCTCGGCAACGGTGCGAAACACCTTCAGCCGGAAGTTCTCCATTCGGTCATTCTATGGTGCGCCCACGTGATGGATGGACGCGGCGCCGGAGATGGTTCGACCGGAAGCGATTTGCATCCCCATATAATCCAGGTTTGACCTCTCAATCCAGCAGCACATCGACGAAGGCGCATGCCGCTGCGGTAGCCTCCGGCATTCTGCTGAGCCGGCTGGTGGGGCTGGTGCGCGATCGGGTGTTCGCCCACTACTTTGGCGCCTCCGACGCGGCGGACGCCTTTCGCGCGGCCTTCCGGATTCCGAATATCCTGCAGAATCTTTTTGGCGAGGGCGTGCTTTCGGCGTCGTTTATCCCGGTCTACGCGCGATTGAAAGCGGAAGAGCGGGACGAAGAGGCGTCGGAACTGGCCGAGGCGATCTTTGCGCTTTTGTTTTTGATCACGACGGTGCTGGTGGTAGCCGGAGTGTTTGCCACGCCGTGGCTGATCGATCTGATCGCGCCAGGGTTCCACGGGGACAAGCGGCTGCTGACGATCCGGCTGGTGCAGATTCTGTTTCCGGGTGCGGCGCTGCTGGTGTTTTCGGCATGGTGTCTGGGGATTCTGAACAGCCACCGGAAATTTTTCCTGTCGTACGCGGCGCCGGTGGTGTGGAACATCGCGATGATCACTACGTTGCTGTGGGGAGGGCGCCACCACAACGAAGTGCGGCTGGCTGTGCTGTTGGCGATCGGCTCGGTGGTGGGCAGCGCGCTGCAGTTCTTCGTGCAGCTGCCGACGGTGCTGCGCTTCCTGTGGCCGCTGCGCGTGCGCCTGAGTTTTGCGAACCTGCACGTGCGGACCGTCAGCAAAAACTTCTTTCCCGTGTTTCTGAGCCGCGGAGTGGTGCAGATCAGCGCATATGTCGATTCGTGGCTGGGCAGTTTTTTGGGGACGGGCGCAGTCGCGGCGCTGGCATATGCGCAGACGCTGTACACGCTGCCTGTGAGCCTGTTCGGGATGGCGGTTTCGGCGGCGGAGCTGCCGGCGATGTCGGCGGCGCTGGGCAGCGAGACGGAAATTGCGGAGGCTCTGCGCGGGCGGCTAAGAGCGGGCCTGCAGCAGATTGCCTATTTCGTCGTCCCCTCGGCAGTCGGCTTCGTGCTGCTCGGCGACGTCATCGTCGGATTTGTTTATCACACCGGCCATTTTCAGCACGCAGATGTGATTTTCGTGTGGGCGGTGCTGGCGGGGTCGTCGGTGGGGCTGCTGGCATCGACCTCGGGAAGGCTGTATTCTTCGGCGTTCTATGCGCTGCGCGACACGCGCACGCCGCTGAATTTCGCGGTGCTGCGGGTTGCGCTGACGCTGGGGCTGGGCTATCTGTGCGCGCTGCCGCTGCCGCGACTGCTGGGACTGGACCAGCGCTGGGGGACGGCGGGGCTGACGTTCTCGGCGGGGCTTGCTGGCTGGCTGGAGTTTCTGCTGCTGCGTGGCGCGATGAACAAACGCATCGGGGCGGTCACGTCAGGCGCGTCGCGGATTGTGCGGCTGTGGCTGGTTGCTGTGGCGGCGGCAGCGGTGAGTTACGGGATCAAAGTGGTGCTGCCGTTCCATCGTCCGCTGCTGGTCGGGCCCTGCGTGCTGATCCCGTATGCGGGGATTTATCTTGCTGTGACGCAATGGATGGGCATTGCCAGCATGGGGATGCTGACGCGGCTGCTGGGACGCGGGCGGTAGAGCGGCCTCTGCGGCTAGAATGCGGTCTCGGAAGCACAGGCCAGTTTCGATGGGGGCGCATGCGCAAGGTCGTTGTTCTTCTGTGGCTTTTTCTTCCTGCTGTGCTCCTGGCGCAGGAGGTGAACATCCCGACGGGCGCGTGCGTTTGGCGCGCCGGGGATGACCCCGGCTGGGCGGCTGCGACACTCGACGAGACCGCCTGGATTCCGTATTCCGCCTGGCAACTGAGTCCCGCTCAGCCGCACATCTGGATTCGCTGCCATGCCGATCTTTCGGCGCTGCGAGGGTTAGCGCAGCCGGCGCTGCAAATCCGGCTCTATGCCGCCTATCAAGTGTTTGTGAATGGCAGACTGACTGGCTCCGCCGGGAATCTGGAGAGCGGCGGTTTCAGCATGAACCTCATTCGCAGTTGGGCGCTTCCGCGCGAGTCGTCCGGGCCGTCGACCATCGCGCTGCGCACGACCTGGCGGTATACCTCGGCGGTTCCCTTCGGCCCGTACCCTGCGCTGGATTTGCTGAGTGGCAGTCTCGACAACCTGCGCGATCACCGCAGTGCTGCGATCGTCACAGGAAGCACGCCCTTTCTCATTCCGGCGCTTTGCTTTTGCATTGTCGGCATCGTCGGCCTGATCATTCTCGGCCTCTGGCTCAACGATCGCAGTCGATACGAACTGCTTCTGCTGGGGATCAACTGCATCGCGCTTCCGCCGATTTATCTGAATTATGTGGGTATCGCGGGTCTGCTGGCCTACCCGGCTGGGGTCTACTTCGCTCTTTGGGCCGTTCCCGCCCTGGCGACCAATATCTGCCGCACATTGTTCTTCTTTGCACTCGCCGGCCGTCGCGTTCCCTGGTTTTTCTGGATTCTGATTGCTACCGCGACTGCGATCTATTTCATTACGGTGGCGATCCCGCTGCTCTCACCGGCGCAATCGCTTTGGCTTGATGGGCTGCGTGCGCACCGGTTTGGCGCTGTCTCGCAGCTCGCTTCGGTTCTGGAATCCACCGCTCCCTTTTTCGCCTTCTGGCCATGGCGCAAGCTCTCGTCGCGCATCAGGCCGCTGGCTGCGCTTTGCATGATGTGGGGAGCCACGATGATGGTGTTCTTCTTCGTACGATTCACCGGCGCCCAGCTTCTTGGGCTGCCAAACCTGCAAAGCCGCTGGAGCAATGTGGTCTCAGATTTCGAGGCCGTCGCGACGCTGGGTGTTCTCATCGGTCTGCTGACGCTGTTGTCTCGTGAACAGCAGCAGACGTCGCGCGAGCGGGCGGTGCTGGCCGGGGAAATGCAGGCGGCGCAGCAGGTCCAACGCATTCTGGCGCCGTCGGTGCTGGACACGGCGCCGGGCATCAGGCTCGCGGCCGCGTTTCATCCCATCCGCGAGGTCGGCGGGGATTTCTACAGCTGCTCGATTCTGCCTGGAAATCGCCAGCGGATCCTGCTGGGGGACGTGAGCGGTAAGGGCGCGGCGGCGGCCATGGCGGCTGCCGTATTGCTGGGTGCGGCGCAGGGGCGGGACACGGATGCCCCGGGCGCGCTGCTGGACCACCTGAACGGCGTGCTGACGAAGATGCGCCTGGGCGGATTTGCAACTTGCCTGTGTGCGGAACTTTCAGCGACGGGTACGCTCACGCTGGCGAACGCCGGCCACCTGCCGCCGTATCGCAACGGCGAAGAGATGAAGCTAGACCCGGGGTTGCCGCTGGGGATCACGGAAGACGGGAAATACCACGAGGCCGAAGTCCAACTCTCGCCGGGTGATTCGCTCACCTTTATTTCGGATGGCGTCGTCGAAGCGCACAGGGGATCGGGTGAGCTGTTCGGATTCGACCGAGCCGCGGCTATCTCCCATCAGACCGCTGAAGAAATCGCCTCCGCCGCGCAATCGTTCGGGCAGGAAGACGACATCACCGTGCTCAAGCTGCACTTCGCGCCGGCTCAGACGTTCCATGGTTAAGGCCGGATCGTGAGCGGACCTTGCGGGCGCCAGGCTGCTTTGCGCGGCTATACTTCTGTGGTCAGACCTCTGACTTGAGGAGATTCCATATGAACCGCCGCAGTTTTGCCGCGCTTTTGCCCGCGTTGGCCGCCGGATTGCCGGCTCTAGCCGAATCACAAACTGGAACGCCGGCTTCGCCCGTGAGCGCGGCTGCCGTGGAGACCGGTGTCTATCCTGGCTTCAACCCGCCGGAAGTTTTCACCGGCCGCTCGGGGCATAGTTTCTTTCACGGCATGCTGCCGATGGAGATCGGCTGCGAGGCGCATGTGTCTTATCTCGCCGTGGGCGCGCAGCACGAGCCGGAGGAGAAGCACAAGCATTCGGAGATCTGGCTGGTGCGGGAGGGCAAGGTGGAGCTGCACCTGAACGGCGTCTCGCATTTTCTCAGCCGTGGCGACGTGGGCATTGCGGTGGCGGGCACGCTGCACTGGGTGGGGAATGCGGGGGATACGGTGGCGTCGTATTTCGTTGTGGAAGTGGGGACGGGGCCGATCGGGCACTAGAACGAAAGGCTCCCGCTGGCGAGTTCTGGCAATGTTGCTGGCCGAAAATCGCCGCGGGAGCCTTTCGTTCGTCCCGTGAAAAAGCTAAACCGATGCCGGGACCGGCCGCTCGGCGTTAGCGTTGGAGGTGGCCTTCGCTTCGCTGGCTTTCTCATTGGAGCCGGGCTTGCGGATGTCGATGCCGCCCTTGAAGAACGCGCCATCCTCGATGGAAATGCGTTGCGCGGTGACGTCGCCGGTGAGTGAGCCTTCACTGCGGATGTCGACGCGATCGCTGGCGGTGACATTGCCGCGTACCTTGCCGAGCACGACAATTTCGCGCGCGGAGATGTTGGCGGCGACCTGGCCGTTGCGGCCGACGGTGACCCGATTGCCAGGCAGGCCGATGGAGCCTTCCACCTTGCCGTCGATATAGAGGGATTCGGAACCGGTGACCTCGCCTTTGATGACGAGGCTCTTGCCGATGGTGGCCTGTTCGCCGCTGGCGGCATTCTGGGCCGCCGGAGGAGGCGCGACGCGGGTGCCAGCGTCAAAATTGGGGGCTGCCGGGGTGGCCGGACGCGCGGGTTCAGGGCTGAGAGGTCCGCCGCCGGTGCCGGGCTGATTGGGTTTCCACATAAATTACGATTCCTTCCTTCTGAAGATGGTTAGTGAAATTGGCGCCCTGCAGCTGGCCTGCCAGATGGTTGCGTGGGCCCATGCAGAACTGTGCAGCGCCGACCCTCAAGCCTTCGGAGAACACTCTCCCCCTCCGCGCAATCGCCGCCGTTATCTGCATATTAAACACGTTCGGAGGAAATTGGCATCCCCCTGGGGTGCTGTTTGGCTGTGAAAACCCGGAGGGGCGAACTTTTGCGTCGGCAGGTACCTCGGAAAGCATCTGTTGGAGGGGGCTGCGCGTGCATTCTCGCGGAGAACGGCGCCGCCATCCAATCGAAGAGGAGGACTCATCGTGGTCAAGCTGGCGCTTTACGGATTGTTGAAGGCAAAACCGGGAAAAGAGGCCGAGGTCGAGGCTTTTCTGAAGCAGGGCGCCGAGCTGGCGCGCAGGGAGACGGGAACGGTGACATGGTACGCGATCAAGGAGGACGACGGCCGCTACGGGATTTTCGACACATTTAACGATGAGGCCGGCCGCGAGGCGCACCTGCATGGGGAGATCGCGAAGGCCCTGATGGCGAAGGCGGGCGATTTGCTGGCAGAGCCGCCGCAGATTCACAAAATCCAGGTGCTTGCGGTGAAGTGAGGAGTGCAGCGGGTCGCCGGTGGTCCGTAGCCAGAGGTTGGTGGTCGAGTACCATCGAACCGAACACGTGTCGAGACGATGGGTGACGGGGCAATGGACGACCGCGATTTGCTGCGCCATATCGAACGGCTGCCGGGCGGGCGCGCCGGGTATAAGCAGCTGATCCGCGAGCTGGGACTGGGCGGCGGCCAGGAGCGGCGCGAGCTGCGCGAGCAGCTGGGGCGGCTCACGGGCACGCGGCGGCTGGTGCAGGTCGATGGCGAACACTGGGCGATTCCCAAGACTGAGCCGGGCCAGAGCGGCGCGGGCCGGGAACATGCGCGGAAAGCGGAGAGTCGCCGGCCTGGGCTTCGCAGCGAGGATCTGGTGGCGGGCCGGCTCGATCTGCATCGCGACGGGTACGGATTTGTTCGGCCGACGCCGGCACAGCCGGGCGCGCGGCCGAAGATCGAGGAAGACGTGTTTATTCCGCCGGGGGAGATGGGCGGCGCGATGCAGGGCGACGATGTGCTGGTGGAGCTGACGCCGCCGCGCTTTGGCCAGCGCGAGGGGCGACGCTCGGGGCGGGTGCTGAGGATCCTGACGCGGCGCAATGCGACGGTGGTGGGGATTTTCCATTACGCGCGGCGGCTGGAGGGCGAGACGGGGCGGGGTGGGAATTATGTTGTGCCGTTCGACGAGCGGATGACGCAGCCGGTCGTGATTCCGTTGGGCTCGGAGTTGCCTGCGGCTGAAGGTGCGCCGACGCCGCATCGGGTGCTGGGCGCGGAGGCACGGGCGGCGCGGCACTTTAAGGATCTTGAAGGGCTGGTCGTCGATGTGGAGATTACGGACTGGCCGTCGCCGACGCGGGCTGCGCGGGGCCGGATGCTGGAGGTGCTGGGGGCCGAGGACGATTTTGGCGTCGATGTGGAGATGGTAATTCGCAAGCACCATCTGCCGCGGATTTTTCCGGAGGCAGTGCTGGCGGAGGCGCGGGCGGTGGCGCATTTCGATTCTGCGGTTGCGGCGCGGCGGCGCGATTTTCGCACACTGCCGATTGTGACCATTGACGGCGAGACGGCTCGCGACTTCGATGATGCGGTGCTGGTACGGCGGGGCGAGGACGGAATTTGGGAACTGCAGGTTCACATTGCGGACGTGGCGCAGTATGTGCGGCCGGGAACGGCGCTCGATCTGGAGGCGCGGCTGCGGGGGACGTCGGTTTATTTTCCGGATCGGGCGATCCCGATGTTACCGCAGGAACTTTCGACGGACATTTGCAGCCTGCGGCCGGACGAGGATCGGCTGGTGCTGTCGTGCCTGATGCGCATCGATGCGCAGGGGGAGATTGTCGGGTACGAGATTACGGAGGGCGTGATTCGCTCGGCGCGGCGGATGACGTACACGCAGGTGCACGCGATTATTTCGGGCGATGCCGAAGCGCGGGCGAAGTTTGCGACGCTGGCGCCAGAGTTCGATCGGATGATGGACCTGGCACGGATCCTGAACCGCAAGCGGGACCGGCGCGGGTCGATTGACTTCGATTTGCCGGAGCCGCTCATTGAGTTCGACGAGTTTGGCGCGATGAAGTCGGTCACGCGTGCGGAGAGGAACTGGGCGCACCGGCTGATCGAGGAATTCATGCTCTCGGCGAATGAGTGTGTTGCTTCCTGGCTGGAGAACCTGGGGGTGCCGTCGCTGTATCGGATTCACGAAAAGCCGGAGCCGCGGCGGGTGGTGGAGTTTGAGGAGATTGCGGCGGCGTTTGGTTATTCCCTGGGCATCGGGAGCCTGCCGGTGCGGACGTTTCGGATGCGCAGCGAGCGCCGCGAGCAGAAACATGGCGGGGGACGCGCACCGCGGAGCTATGAAGTGGCGGGCGATATTCCCATCACGCCGCGGATGTATCAAAAGCTGACGGAGAGGATAGCGGGGAAGCCGGAGGAGCGGATTCTTTCTTATTTAATGTTGCGATCGCTGCGGCAGGCGCGGTACAGCGAGAAGAATGAAGGCCACTTCGCGCTGGCGGCGCCTTGCTATACGCATTTCACATCGCCGATCCGGCGGTATCCGGATCTGATTGTGCACAGGATTACGAAGGAGCTGCTGCATGCGGGGGCCGAGGGGCGCGGGGTGCTGGCGATGGGGGAACCTCATTCGCCGACGATGCGGCACAAGGCGGCGCCGGCCACGCAGAGGGAGCAGCGTTCGGGAGGGCCGCGGTTTGAGCCGATTGCGGAGGGCGAGCTGGCGGCCATCGGACAAGAATCGAGCGAGAGCGAGCGCCGGGCGGCCGATGCGGAACGCGAGCTGGTGGAGTGGAAGAAGATCAAGTTCATGCGGGACCGTGTGGGCGAGGCCTTCGGTGGCATGATCCTGAACGCGACGAAGTACGGACTGTTTGTGGAGCTGGACGATCTGTTTGTCGAGGGTCTGGTGCCGTTGCAGAGCCTGGGACTCTTCGACAACGACCGCTATGCGTACCGCGAAAACACGCGGCAGATTATCGGGGACCGCTGGGGGCGGAAATTTTCAGTCGGTGAGCGGGTGCGGGTGGTTCTGGATCGCGTGGATGCGGTGGAGAGGCGGCTGCAGTTTTCGATTCTGGACGAGGAGACAGGAGTCAGGAGAGCGGAGAAGGAAGGGACGCCGGGAAAGGGTAAGCAGGCGCGGCGGGAGGAGAAGCGGGCGAAGGCAGCGCGGAAAGAGGCGGCGGCCAAATCCGGGAAAAGTCACAGTGGGCGTTACAAGCCGCCGCGGAAGTTCGGGAAAAAGAGGAAGCCGGGGTGAGTGGTCGATTCGTTAGCGCCTGTACGTGATGCGGCCTTCGCTGATCGTGAGTCGGACGCGACCCTGGAGCTCGCGGCCCTCGAAAGGCGTGTTCTTCGATTTCGACAGGGAGTCGCCGGCATGAAACACCCATTTCTCCGCAGGGTCGAAGACGACGACATCGGTGGCCGAGCCGGGGGCGAGGCTGCCTGCTTTCAAGCCGAGGGCCAGCGCAGGACGCTGGCTGAGCAGGGCCAGTACTTTCACCAGGGACATTTTGTGACGGACGTGGAGGACCTGCATGGCAAGGCCCAGCGCGGTTTCGAGGCCGGTGATGCCGTTGGGAGCCCGGTCGAACTCCTGCTCTTTTTCGTGCGAGGCGTGGGGCGCGTGATCGGTAGCGATGGCGTCGATGGTGCCGTCGAGGAGGCCTTCGATCATGGCGGCGCGATCGCTTTCGGCGCGCAGGGGGGGATTCATCTTCGCATTGGTGTCGTAGAGGCCAACGCGTTCCTCAGTCAGCGCGAAATGATGAGGTGTGACTTCGCAGGTGACGTGCAGGCCCTGGTTGCGCGCTTCGCGGACCGCGTCGAGAGCCCGGCGGGTGGAAATGTGCGCGACGTGCAGATGGCCGTTCCTCACTTGTTGCAGGAGAGAGATGTCACGCTCTACCAAACCCGATTCGGCCTCGACGGGCATGCCGCGCAGACCGAGACGAAACGCGAGCGCGCCTGCATTCATGGAGCAGCCAGCGGTGAGGCGCGTATCTTCGGCGTGCTGGATAACGGGGAGCCCCACAGTTGCTGCGGAGCGGAGGGCCCTCAGCATGATGTCGTCGTCAAGGATGGGTTTGCCGTCGTCGGTGACAGCGATGGCGCCGGCGGCCTTGAGGGCCGGGTAGTCGGTGAGCGCCTCGCCGAGGGAGCCGCGGGTTGCCGCCGCGATGGGGAAGACGCGAGCGGAAGCACCGCGCTCCTGCGCCTGCATCCAGCGCACGATCTCCGGTGAATCGTTGACGGGAACGGTGTTGGGCATCGCGCAGACACTGGTGAATCCGCCGGCAGCTGCAGCGGATGTGCCGGTGGCGATCGTCTCCTTGTAGCTCTGGCCGGGCTCACGGAGGTGGACGTGAATGTCGACGAGGCCGGGCGCGACGACGAGGCCTTTGGCGTCGAAGACCTCGGCGTCGGGCGCTTTGATCTGGCCAGCGTTTTCGACGGAGGCAATGCGGCCGTCGCGCAGGAGCAGATCGCGTGGGGCGTCGAGGCCGGTAGCCGGATCGATGACGCGCCCGCCGCGAATGAGGAGAGGCTTCGGCGATGGCGTCATTGGGGAGGGCCTTTCTTTTTGGCGGCGGCTGGATTGCTTTGCAGCGCGCGTTCGAGGAGGGCCATGCGGATGGGCACGCCGTTGTGCACCTGCTGCGCGATGGCCGACTGCGGGCCGTCGGCGACTTCGGCGGTGATCTCCATACCGCGAATGATGGGGCCGGGGTGCATGATCATCGCTTTTGGCGCGTGCGCGGCGATGCGTTCGGTGTTGGCCTGGTAGCGACTGCGGTAGTCGTCGAGGTCGATTTGCAGGCCGGCGAGGCGCTCGGCCTGAATGCGCAGCATCATGACGATTTGGGAGCGGCGCAGGGCTGCATCGAAGTCGCGTTCGATGACGATGCCTGGACCCAGAGCAGTTGCGGGCTCGGGCAGCAGTTCGGGAGGACCGCAGAGGACGACTTTGGCGCCGAGGCGCGGGAGGAGCAGTGCGTTCGAACGCGCGACACGGCTGTGCAGAATATCGCCGCAGATGGTGAGCGTGATGCCTTGAAGGATATTGTCTTTCATTGCCGACGAAGGAATGCTGAGGAACTGGAGGATGGTCCGCAGATCGAGCAGCGCCTGGGATGGGTGTTCAGCCATGCCGTCGCCGGCATTGAGCACGGGCAGGCCGGTTGTGTGCGCGAGCAGATACGGCGCGCCGGAATACGGGCTGCGCAGGATGATGCATTCGGCGCCGAGGGCCTTGAGGGTGATGCCGGTGTCCTTGAGGGATTCGCCCTTTTCGATGCTGGAGGAAAGGGAGCTGACCAGGGTAGTGTCGGCGCCGAGGGCTTTCGCGGCCAGTTCGAACGAGGTGCGGGTGCGCGTGCTCGATTCGTAGAAGAGCAGGGCGACGCGGCGCTTCTCCAGCCGATGGGCGCGCTGCATGGGATTTTCTTTTTCGAGCGCGTCGGTGGATTCCAGAATTCGGCGAACTTCGGCGACAGAGAAGTCGCTGGCGGAGATGGCAGAGCCGGGATGGATGGGCGGTTGGGGAAAATGAGGGGGTGGAGACTTCTGTGGTTTGCGGACTGCGGTCCTGGTCAGCGCCATCTCCTTAAAACAGCCGGTAGCCTGTGGCCGGTAGCCTGTAGCTGGCGGAATCCGGTTCGGGCTAGCGCTGTAGTTCCTTCCTACACGCGCTCGACGAGTAAGACCTGCTCGTCATTGTCGACTTCCTTCAGCTTGACCTCAATAATCTCGCGCTGTGAAGTGGGGACGGCGCGCCCTACGAACGTGGCCTCAATGGGCAGCTCGCGGTGACCGCGATCGATGAGCACGAGCAGCTGGACGCGGCGCGGGCGGCCATGGTCGAAGAGGGCATCGAGGGCGGCGCGAATGGTACGTCCGGTGTAGAGCACATCGTCGATGAGGATCACGTCGCGGCCGCTGACGTCGAAGCCGAGCGAGCCGGGGACGACGACGGGGCGAACATCGCGGGTGGAGAGGTCATCGCGATAGAAGCTGATGTCGAGGACGCCGGTGTCGACCGGGTGCTTCTCGATGCCGCCGATGAGGGCGCCCAGACGCTCGGCAATGGGGACACCGCGGCGCTTGATGCCGACCAGGCCGATGGTCTCCGCGCCATTGTTTTTCTCGATGATCTGATGGGCCAGACGAACCAGGGTGCGCTCGATCTCCGAAGCGGACATAATCCGCCCCTTCTCGCGCAATTTTGGCGTAGCGACAGCCTGCAATTCTGACATAACTGTAAGGGCGATGATACGAGTCTGGTTTGCGGGCCGCAAGACTATGTGCGATGAGTTACGGCCGCGTTTTCCTCAGACAGGGATCAGAGGGTTTGCTGGGGCTTGGGGCGGGCGGAGAGGATGCGTCCGGCGATGGCGCCGCCGGTTGCGGCGAAGAGGATCATCCCTGTCGACATGAGCACGGCGGCCGCCAGCTGGCCTGCGGCGTGGCCATCGGGCGAGAGCATAAAGCTGGTGACGGTCTGCAATGCATGAGCGACCTCAGGAGGCTGGGGACCCTGTTGCGCGTTTTTGGCCCAGTAGTCGACGCCCATCTGCGCGGCCACCTGAAATTCCTTGTCCATCGCGGGCCCCTGGTGCAGAAGGTAGCGAGCGACGATCAGCTGCACGGCATAAGTGGCGGTGGCGAGGAAGGACGAAGCGGCGCCGACCAGTGCGCCCAACCGCCAACCGACGCGGCCATCCGTCGCGGCGTCGCTGCGCCTGCGATACAGCGCGATGGCGGCAAAACCTCCGGCGATGACGAGGAGGGTGCGGATTCCCCCAACCAGCGCCGACAACAGGCCCACGGGAACCGAGACCAGGAGTGCTGAAGTGATGGCGGTGCGCCACTGGACGCGGCCGGGATCGACGCCGAGTCGCTGAGCCGGCTGCTGCGGGCTGCCGACGTCGGAGTTGTCGACCATGAGCTGCGGCGCGCCGCAATGGGGGCAAAAACCTTCTCCCTCATGCAGACTGTTTCCGCAGCGATGGCACGACGAGTCCATAACTTGACCCTATCGCACGCGGGCTGGGAGTGCAATGCGAGATTGGCAGAGGTTGCTCGCGAAAGTTTGGAGCCAAAAAAACTGCTAATCGCTGGATTTGGACGCGCTCTCTTCGAGGCCGGAGGGCAACTGCAGCTCCACCAGAGAGAATTTTGTTCCCTCTCCGCCGCTCTTGATCGCAAAGATGTGCTGGTGATGCTTCGAGCCGGCGCGGAGGCTAAAGCCGCTGTCGTCGCCGATGCCATTCACCTGGACGTTGCGATGCTCTTCGTCGCAGGTGAGGCCTTCTCCGGTCACAGTTGGGGAGCCGACGGGATGATTTCCGTCGCAGGTGATGACATCGCCGAAGCGGCCCATTGCGTTCTTGTAGAAGGCGACGACCTTATCGCGAGAATCAGGCGATTCGTACGTGACCACCTTGATGCGAAGCTGGAACTGGCCGAAGCCGAAGTGCACGTCGGCAGATTTATCGCCTTCGTGGTCGGGAGCGATCTGGGCTCCGGGATAGACGGGCAGACCCAGGTCGACGGCCGAAGTCTGATCGGCGCGGACGTGCAGACCGCCCAGAGGGGTGTCAATTTTGACGTTCTTGTCCTCTCCGTTTTTCCCTTTGTCGACTTCAACGTGGCAGCCGGCGGCGGACAGCAGTGTGCCCAGGAGCGTTCCCAGGATCAGCGCTTCCGGCAATATGCGCACTCGCATAGGCAACTCCCTGTATGGAGAAACCATACGCCTGGGGGCGGCTTTTGGTTCCATCATTTTGGTGACCAAGGGGGTTGGGGAAGGGGCGAATTGCGGGTTTGCGGCCATCTCCGCTGGTCCGGCAGGGCATCCTTCTTAATTGTGAGCAGGGCGCGGCAGAGGAGCGCCGGCGCCTGGGCTCCCTGCGGAGCTTTCGCGAGGCAACGCAGAGCGCATCACGGCAGGGGCGCAGGTTTTCGCGATTTCCTCTGCTTGCCACCGGCGCAGGAGAATCGCGCCAGCCGGGGGACCCTGCCGAGCAGTAAAGCGCTGGCTTTCCGGGATTTCACTGCGACAGGGCACTGTTTTGCTCTACGATGATGCATCGCAGCAGCGGAGCGACCAGAAATGAAGACAACGATGATGCAGGGGTTGGCAGCCTGCGCGGTGCTTGCACTTGGGGCTGGTTGCTCATCGGCCAATAAGCCCACCAACGAAAACTTCACGAATACGCTGAACGCGTACTACGCGGATCACAACGACTGTCTTTTCCCGCATGGGCACACGTTCCCTTACGAAGTCGCGCCGGGCGCGAGTGCGAAGGAAGAAAAGAGCGAGATGGATTCGCTGACCGACGCGGGACTGCTGACGCGCCTCGAAGACCGCGACATGCATGTGGATCGGTACACGCTGAATCTGGCGGGCAACCGTTTTGCGCCGCGATTCTGTTATGGGCATCGCGAGGTGACGGGCATTGTGAGCTTCACGCCGCCGGGCCCGCGCAACGGCTTCACGGAGACGACGGTGACCTACCAGTACGCCATGCGGGAGGTGCCGGTGTGGGCGGGCACGGATCAAGTGAAAGGCGCGTTTCCGCAACTGGCGAAGTCGCTGGGGGATGCGCCGACGGATCAGGCGACGCTGGCGACGGTGGGGGCGGGATGGCAGGTGCCGCAGTAGGGCATACTTCGGCGCTTCCACGGGTGCCAACGATCCCACCACGGCACCGGGCAATTGGCCACTATACTTAGCGGTAAATTCGTGAACAAGAGCTTCCCATTGATCCTGCGCCGCGCGATGTACAACCTGCGCGGCGGCTTCCTCGTCCGCCCGCTGATCATCGCGCTGACGCTGGGGTGCGTGGGTGCGCTGCTGTCATGGCTGGAGGAGATGGTTCCTGGGGTGAGCGCGTGGGTTCCGCGTGCGATCTTTCCGTCGCATGCCGATCCGCAGGTGGCGCAGGTGATTCTGGGAGGAGTCGCGGCGTCGATGATGACGGTGGTCTCCATCGTGTTCGCGATTCTGCTGATGACGCTAACGCTGGCGTCGATGCAGTTTTCGCCGCGGATCATCATGAGCTTCTCCAGAGACCGGGTGACGCAGTGGACGCTGGGCGTCTTCCTCGGAACGTTTTCCTATTGCATGGCGGCATTGCCGGCGGCGCGGTCGTTGCCGCACCCGTTTGCGCCGGTGGCGACGGTGCTGGGCGCGATGGTTCTGGCGCTGACCTGCGTGGGCTGGCTGCTGTTTTTCATCCACCACATCTCGCAGGCGATCAGCGTGAACCACATCGTGGACCGCATCGCGACCGAGACGGAGAGCGTGATCGACGAAGTGATGCCGTGGCCCCACTGGCCGGAGCGGTTGCAGCAGACACACCCGCCGCCGCGGACGCCGGACGAGGTTGCGGTGGCGGCGCCGGAATCCGGATACATCCGATTCATCGACACGCGGCGGCTCCTCGATTTGGCGAAGCAGTACCGAGTGCGGATTCGCGTGCTGCGGCGGGTGGGTCATTTTGTTCCGGCGGGGATTCCAATGGCGATGGTCGCGAAGGGGGAGCGGCTCGACGACGACGGGAGAGCACGGCTGCTGTCGGCATTTGACATGGGGCCGACAAGGACGCTGCAGCAGGACGTGGAGTTCGGCGTGTTGCAGATCGTGGATATCGCGCTGAAGGCGATTTCGCCCGCGGTGAACGATCCCAGCACCGGCATTAACTGCGTGGATCAGCTGAGCCGCATCATGATTCGGTTCGCATCGCGGCAGCCGCCGGATGAGCTGATGTTCGATCCGCCGGGCGTGATTCGGGTCAGCCTGGGGTGGATCCAGTTTCCACGCCTGCTGGACGCGGCGTTCGAACAGATTCGCATGTACGCGAAGGGCGATGTGGCGGTGAGCCTGCGGCTACTGCGGGCGCTGGGCGACATCGCGGCGTCAACGCCGGATGCGGAGTTCCGGCAGATATTGGTGGAGCGCGGATGGCGCACGGTGGCCGGCTGCGCGGAGAAACTGGGGCCGGACGAGATGAGAGAACTGCGGATGCGCCAGGAGGGGCTGGCGGCGCTGGCGGAGGTAGTTTCTTCATAGGGGTATGGGGCCGTTGTTCGAGGGCCGGGTGGTAAACTTGGCGTCAGACCTCTGCTGTTGTCGGGACGTGGCTCAGCCTGGTAGAGCACTCGCTTGGGGTGCGAGGGGTCGGCAGTTCAAATCTGCCCGTCCCGACCATTCAAACCTCACAGATTCTCTCCATTCGTCACTTCGATGGTTGCGGCGCGGGCTTGGTTCGCCGCGATCCTTTACCATCGCAAACAGGGCATCACTTTGCCCGGAGGGTTGTTTTGAAGCGTTGCCTGGCTGTGTATTTTCTGATCGCGTTCCTGTCCGTTACCGCTGCCCCCTTTGCGCAGGCGGCCGATGCTCCGCCCACGCGCGCGACCTTGCCGAATGGCATGCGGGTGGTGATCATCCGCAACACACTGGCGCCGGTGGTGACAGTGGAGGCGAACTTTATGGTCGGCGGCGACGAGACTCCCGATGGTTTTCCGGGCATGGCGCACGCGCAGGAGCATATGGCGTTCCGCGGCTGCAAGGGCATGACCGCCGACCAGACTTCGGCGATCTTCGCGCTGATGGGGGGCGATAACAATGCCGATACGCAGCAGAACATCACGCAGTATTTCGAGACGGTGCCTTCGGCGGACGTGGACGTGGCGCTCCAGGCGGAGGCGGCGTGCATGCGCGGGATCGACGACTCGCAGGCGGAATGGGATCAGGAGCGGGGAGCGATTGAGCAGGAAGTGTCGAGGGATTTATCGAACCCGACTTACAAATTTGTTGCGCGACTCAACCAGGACCTTTTCGCGGGCACGCCCTACGCGCACGATGCGCTGGGGACGCGGCCGTCGTTTGACAAGACAACGGGTGCAATGCTCAAGGACTTCGCCGACAAGTGGTACTCGCCTTCGAACATGATTCTGGTGATCGTCGGCGATGTTGACCCGGCGGCAACCCTCGAGAAAATTCGCCGGCTCTACGGCGATATTCCCAGCCATGTGCTGCCACCACATCCGGCGATCGATCTGCAGCCAGTAAAGCCGGAGACGTTTACGCTGGACAGCAATCTGCCCTATGTTCTGGGATTCATTGCGTGGCGTATGCCGGGGAGCGACTCCCCCGACTTTGCCGCCTTGCAGATTCTGGGGGATGTGTTGGCGAGCCAGCGGGCAGACATTTACGGCATGGTGCCGGCGGGCAAGGCGCTGGCGGCGGAATTCGGTCTGGCGGAGACGTATCCCAAGGCAAGCGTGGGGTACGGCGTGGTGGCGCTCCCCGCGGGGCAGGATGCAACGCCTCCGCTTGAAGAGCTGCGGCAGATCGTGAACAAGTACGCGGCCAATGGCGTGCCTGAGGATCTGGTGGACGCGGCCAAGCGCGCGGAGATTGCTCAGGCGGAGTTTCAGCGCAATTCGATTCCCGATCTGGCGGCGGTTTGGTCGGACGCACTGGCCGCCGAGGGGCGCAACTCGCCGGATGAGGACATCGATGCGATTCGAAAAGTGACGCTGGCTGACGTGAATCGAGTTGCGAAGCAGTATTTGCTGAACGCCAACACCATTACGGCGACGCTGAAGCCGGCTCCCAATGGTGAGCCGATCGCGGAAAAGGGATTCGGCGGCAGCGAGAAGGTCACGTCGGCTCCGACGAAAGCGGTGGACCTGCCGGAGTGGGCGGCCAAGCCGCTGGCCGAGCTCGAAGTGCCGTCGACGTTCATTCCAGTGTCGGATACGACACTGCCGAACGGAATCCGGCTCATCGTTCGCACGGATATGACCAGCCCGACGGTGACGGTGATGGGCGTGGTGAAGCACGATGGCGATCTGCAGACGCCGCCGAAACAGGAGGGGGTAGGCGACGTACTGGATCAGCTCTATTCCTACGGGACCACGTCGCTGGACCGGATCGCGTACCAGAAGGCGCTGGACGACATTGCCGCCAACGAGAGCGCAGGCTACAACTTCTCAGTGAAAGTGCTGAAGGAGTACTTTTCGCGGGGCGTGCAGCTGCTGGCCGACAACGAATTGCATCCGGCGCTGCCAGAGCAGGCTTTCATGATCACACGCCAGCAGACGGCGCAGTTTATCGCGGGAAACCTGAAGAGCCCGGGGTACCGCTTCGGGCGGGCGCTGGATCTGGCGCTGCTGCCGGCGGGTGACCCGGTTCTGAGGGAGGCTACGCCGGACACGGTCAGCACGCTGACGCTCGACCAGGTGAAGCAGTATCACGATGCGACGATCCGCCCCGATCTGACGACCATTGTTGTGATCGGCGACGTGACGCCGGCCGCTGCACGCTTGGTCGTCGAGAAATGGTTCGGGGACTGGAAGGCCACAGGCGAGAAGCCGAACACGACGCTGCCGGCGGTACCGGTGAACAAAGCGTCGGCTGCGACGGTGCCCGATTCCGAAGCGGTGCAGGATTCGGTGACGCTGGCCGAGCAGATCGACATCAACCGCTTCGATCCGGACTATTACCCGCTACAGCTGGGCAACCACGTGCTGGGCGGGGGCTTTTACGCCACGCGTTTGTATCACGATCTACGCCAGGTGGCGGGGTACGTTTACAACGTGGACGTGGGGATGAGCACTTCGAAGACACGGGCAGACTATTCGGTGACCTACGGCTGCGACCCGCCGAATGTGTCGAAGGCGAAGGCACTGATCGTGAGGGACCTGAATCAGATGCGGACGCAGAATGTTTCCGATGCGGAACTTCGTCAGGCAAAGGCGTTGCTGCTGCGCTCGATTCCGCTGAGCGAATCGAGTGAAGAGGCGGTGGCGGGAGGGCTGCTGGGCCGAGCCGAGATTGGGTTGCCGCTGGACGAGCCGATCGTGGCGGCGAAGAAATATTCCGCGCTGACGGCCGACGATGTAAAGGCGGCGTTTGCGAAACACATTCAGCCGGACAATCTGGTGCAAATCGTGCGTGGGCCGGCTCCCCAGTAAGCTGGGCTACGCGGTTTCTTTGTGGCCGAAATGGTGGCGTCGCAACTGGAACAAAACCAGGGCCAGCAACAGGCTTCCGTAGGTGCGGTGGTGGCAGTACCGGCAGCGGACCGGGTACTGCAGCACAGCGAGGTGCTCGAGGTCGCGAAAGCGCAGGCCGGAGAGCCGGAATTCCGTTGCCTTGCAGCGTTGACAAACCATCGTGGCTCCACCATACGAGCCTGGTGGCGCGATGTCCACAGTCCCACGGAAGAGCTACTCCGGGTGCTCCGGTTCCGGTGTACTTTTAAGGATATTGGCAAGGACACCGCATTTCACAGGGAGTAACCATGGTCTGGGACGTGTCTTTTACCTGCGACGTCTGCGGCAAGAAGAAAGGCGACTCCAACCACTGGTGGATGTTTACGCTGGGCGATGTTCACTGCTGTGACGAGGGCCAGCCGAAGCAGCGCTTCACGCTGCTGCCGTGGAACTTTGCCGAGAGCCGGAATGCCGAAATGCACCATCTGTGTGGTCAGGGCTGCGCAATGCAGGCCATGGAACGCTTCATGACCAATGAGAGAATCGAGCGCGAAGCAAGTGCGGTGGCGTAGGGGTTGGAGCAGTCGACTTACCCAGTGCCTCAGTAATCTACTTATGAAGTAACAGGGCCCAGTTACCATCGTAGTTACGGCGGAAACTTCTTGCGCGATGCGGCCCAGCTTATCGTAAGATGGGTGCCGCAATGATCCGTAAAATGATTCGGTTCCTGGGGAGCGTTGTGACCGGCTCTCCCAACGTAGAGGAGGAACCATGCCCATCTCTGGTGCTGCTGCTGGAATCGCCGGTGGACCTGACGCGAGAAGGAGCGCTGCAACTGGCGGCGCAGGCATGGGGCGGACCGGACAGCCAGCCGGCCATCGCCAGCCGGCCGCGCAAGGAAAAGTGGCTGATCCGTGTTTCTGATGTGCTGTTCGGACTGAGCACCTCGCGAGCCCGCTATCACCAGTCGGGGCCGGAAACCAATCAAGTGAGACAGCGTGCATGGGACCGTCACAATGCCTGGCTGGCGGTTGACTATCCGGACGCTCCCAAGATGCCGGAATCGGAATGGCCTTCCTGCTACAAGCTTCTGTTTTTGATGGCGAACCAGTTGTGGAACGAAAACTGCCTCGGGCTGTATCTACCGGTGCAGGGGGTCACGGTTCCCAACATGGGCAACCTCATCGCGAGTATCCGCTGGGCGAGTAACAACGGCACGCCGCTGGCGTTTCTCCACGAGGCGGAAGAGAAACAGGCTTAGCGAAGTAAGTCTTCCAGTGCCAGGCTCAGTTCGGTCTTCTCGTCGCGATACTTGACGATGATCGGGGTGTAGACGCTCAGGCCCCACTCGCGGCCTTTGCCTTTGGTCATGGCGCGCGCGCCTGGGACCACGACGGCGCCTGCGGGGATGATCAGGGGCTTGTTCGCGTCGGCACGGAGCACCTCGCCGCGGACGACGTCGTACACGGGGGTGCCACGCGTGAGGACGGCGCCCGCCGCCAGCACCGCTCGGCTGCGGATAATCGTGCCTTCGTAAACGCCGCAGTTGCCGCCGACGAGCACGTCGTCTTCGAGGATGACCGGGCTGGCATTCACCGGCTCCAGCACGCCGCCTACCTGGGCCGCGGCGCTCAGATGCACGCGCTTGCCGATCTGTGCGCAGCTGCCGACCAGGGCATGCGAATCGATGAGCGTGCCCTCGCCGACATACGCGCCGGTATTGACGTACATTGGCGGCACAGCAATGACGCCCCGCGCGAGGTAGGCTCCCGCACGCACGGAAGACCCGCCTGCGACGATGCGGATTTCCTGGTCCGGCGTGAAGTGGCGGGCAGGAAACGTGTCCTTATCGACGAAGGAGAGATCCCGGCCGAACGACTTCAGTTGTCCGAGGCGAAAGCCCAGCAGAATGCCTTGCTTGACCCAGGCATTGACGCGCCAGCCGGTGGCGGTTGACGGGTCCGGCTCCGCAGCGCGCACGGTGCCGGCCTCCAGCAGGAGACGTAGTTCGAGGAAGGCCTCCATGGCCGCGCGATCGCCGACGGCATCGCCGCCGGCCTGGGCGAACTGTTCGAGTTTTGCTCTGAGCGAATCGATCTGATCAGACATGTTCGTCTGTTCAGAATAGACCTGGTTCGCGGTGCGCGATCCGGGGCCACGCGAAGGTTATTTGTGAGCGCTTCTGGCGCCCCAGAAGAGATCATCGAGGGCGCGGGAGGGGATTTGAGAATCGGTGGTGCCATCGGCCCTGCGTTCGGCGATTTCGGTGCAGGTCCTCTCGCCCCCAGAATCGACTTCGTAAAGGTATGAGGTTCTGCCGTCCTCAGACGTCACGCGTACATGAGTATTGTCCACCCAGGCTTCCTTAGCCATGAAACACCTCCAATCGCGTGTGCGGGCAGGTCCCCCATTACATTCGGTGGTTCTTGTGTAAATCAAGTGGATAACAGGGCATTCAAGAGGTTTGGATGCGTTCAATCGCCTGCAGCGCTGTCAGGCCGTAGAAATTGCACTTTTGCCCAGGTAAGAAAGGCGCAGGTATGCTGTTGGCAGGTAATTTTTCCTGGGGCATCCGGCGCCATCCCGCATGATTTCCGGTGAGCTTGAGCTGATCGAAATGATCCGGCGTCAGGCCGCATGGGCCGGGTCCGGCTCGCGCGCCGTGCGTTTGGGCATTGGAGACGACTGCGCGGTTCTGCGACCCTCTCCGGGTCATGAGATTTGCGTTACCACAGACTTCACTCTGGAGGGCAGGCATTTTCGGCGGGCGTGGCATCCGCCGGAATCCGTGGGCCATCGTTGTCTGGCGCGCGGGCTGAGCGATTTGGCCGCAATGGGGGCGGAGCCGCTGGCGGTTTTGCTTTCGCTTGCTGTGCCTGCCCGGTTGCCCGCCGCGTGGATCGAAAGATTCATGAAAGGATTTCTTTCACTGGCTCGCAGATACCGCGTTCCGCTGGCCGGAGGGGACACGGCGGAGTCGCCGGCGATGGCGCGGGGTCGCGATGGCCTGATCGCTATTGACATTGTTGCGGTAGGCCAGGTGCCGCGTAGCCAGGCTCTGCTGCGATTGAGCACTCGACCGGGCGACCGGATTTATGTCACGGGCGCGCTGGGCGGAGCCGCGGCTGAGTTAGGAGCTCTCGAAAAAAGTCCGCGAAAATTCGCGAAGCTCACGCGGGCGGTGGGCGGGCATCCGCATTTTTATCCCGAGCCGCGACTGGCGGTCGGCCACCGTCTGCGCGCGTTGGCTCACGCGATGATCGACATCAGCGATGGGCTCTCCACGGACCTGGCCCACGTCTGCCAGGAGTCGCGCGTTGCAGCAACGATTGACGAGACCGCGCTGCCCATCCATCCGCTGGCTATGGAGTCGCGGGATCCACTGGGCCTCGCGCTCAACGGCGGAGAAGAATACGAGTTGCTGTTCACCGCGCCCGCTTCGATGCATATTCCACGCAGAATCGCAGGCGTGCCGATTCACCGCATCGGGACCATGCGCAGGTCCAGCCGCGGTCAGCCGATGATCGTTCTGAACACACATGGCGGAAGGCAGATTCCCATAAAACCAGGAGGCTGGGAACATTTCCGGGAAATCGAGCCGCGCTCTTACCGGAAATCCGCGGAGAGAATTTGAAGGCCCCGGCTCTCCTTGTCGGAAAACCGGGGCCATGTGTGACAGACAGACCTGTAAGCCGGATTCTGTCGAGGACGGCCATTCCTCTGGGCGCCGCATTGCTGCGACGCTCACGGGCGTTCCCTGAAGAGAACGCCTTTAGCGACCTACCCGGAACTTTCATCCCTTGCGGGATGCCTCGCCGAGGCTGCCGCGCCGGGCCGGCGCGTGTCCACATTGCTGTGGACTCGTTCCCTATTTGGTCTTGCTCCGTGTGGGGTTTACCCTGCCTCCGCCGTTACCGCCGGAGCGGTGCGCTCTTACCGCACCTTTTCACCCTTACCCTTCGTTCCTTTCAGAACCCGGGCGGTTTGTTTTCTGTGGCACTCGCCGTCCCTGAGCTTTGAGACTCAGGTCCCGGATGTTATCCGGCACACTGCCCTGAGGAGTCCGGACTTTCCTCCACCGCATCGCTCGCGCTCAGCGGCAGCGACCGTCCAGTCTGCCTGCTGATTCGATCATACCGCGAATAGCTGGCGGGCCACCGCGATTCACCGACGAGAACCGTCCCGATTACTGCACGGGCTGGAGCGCCACCTGGCAAAGCTCCTCGGCATATCCGCTGCGCATCCATGCATGGCCACAGAAGCGATGGGTCTCGCGATAGCCATGCGCCTCGGCGTAATCGACGATGTGGAATGAATCGTTGAGGGGATCGGGATTCAGCAGGCTTCAGGTCGGGCCTGATCCAGTCGTAGCGGATGTCAGAATTATGCGCGCCCCAGTACATTCCGCCCACCACAATGACGTCAGGATGGGCAGCAAGGGCGAGGGGGGCCTGGGCATCGATTCTGGGCTGCTGGCTCCAGATCCAGTACGCTGTCGGCTGATTGATGTAGATCGGATGATTAAACCACGCGGTAACTCCGACGGAGTAAAAACCGAAGCCCGCGATCCGCTTGCCAGCCTGGGTGGATTCAAGCCACCTGGCCATGGCTTCGTCGCCCGCATAGGGTTTGCGAATCTCCTCTGCGAGCGAGTGTGCAGTCCACTGCACCTGATTCAGCGCGACCAGGACCAGGGCGGCCAGGGTGAGTCGCTGTAGCCAAACGGCGTGGCCGCCGGCGGCCCACTCGTCCGGCCACGTAAGCCAGAGCGAGGCGATGAGAGATTCCCATAGCATCCCGGCGTGATGCGGTTCCATGTACATCGACGTGAAGACCACAATCATGAGTGCCCACGGCATCAGGCCGATCCAGCCCACCTGACCATAGCTCGGCCGAAAGACGATGGCCTGGGCGATGACGAGGCCGCAGGCAGCCAGAGCCAGCCATCGGAAATTCGAAACCGGGAATGTCAGCAAGGCGAGAACGCGATAGACCCTGTGCCAGCGAGGCTCCCCCAAAGTCTTCGCGGGGTGATGGTGAGCGGTCAGGACGGACAGTCCGCCGGACTGGGGAGCCGAGGCCGTTGCGGACTCCACCTGTAATTCCGCGCGAGCGGTTTTGCTTCCGAGGGCTGCCCAGATTTTCTGCGTGGACCTCTGCAGGTTTCTTCCCGCAGGAAAGTCCACATCGCTGGAGGGAAGCGCGGTTGCCACGGCAAAGATCCAGAAGCAACAGAGAAGGACCGCGGGAATCGCCTTCCGAGCCGGCAGCCCGGCACGCGCCTTTCTGCGCAGAATGGCCAACGCCACCACGGCGAATCCGACGGAGGCGACGAATCCATACACACAAAGGTTCGCCATGAGGCCGAGCAGGAGAATCAGCCAGACCATTGGTCCTTTCCGGACGGGCCCGTAATTGGCGTTCATGCTTCTCAGAAGGGCCGCGGCGGGAAACGCCAGCACGGCAAAGACGACATAACTGCGGGCCACGACAGCGTCCTGATACGCCAGCCAGAATCCGAGGGGCAAGAGGACTTTCAGGATCAGCGGAAACGGTGACCAGCGCAGCAGCACGTAAACACCTGCAACCGCAATGACGCCCGATATCCAGCGCATGGCGGTATAGCCGAGGTGGGCCCGCGCGAGCACCCACAGGAGGGCATGCCAAAGTCCCGGAGTACCTTCGTAATGCAGCGCGTGGAGCATCATGTGCCAGAAGCCCTGGTCGCGTGCCAGCAGCCAGGCCTGCCCTTCATCCGCCCAGGGCTCGTGCCACGCAATGCCCACGGCGACAACACCGAGATAAGCGGCGAGCGCGGCGAACTGCACGCACTGCCGAATCCAGGCAGCCCGCGCCAGCCGGAGTTCGTCGGTTGGCGGGCGCTCCTCGACAATGACCGGACCAGCGACTTCGAACTCGGGGCGGAGCTCGTCGGGCCACGCGATGCGATCGACGCGGAGCGCGAGGTTGCCCGACGTGTCCGCCCCGGGCGCGTGCTCGGTGGAGGGGCGTTTTGGGGGAAAGAAGATTGGATCAGTCTTCATGAAACCCACTTCAGCAACCGGATCAGGCCCATCGGGGCGGATCGTGAGCGCGCGAAGACCTCTCGGGGCAGGCCAATCTCCTCGCGCCGCGCCAGATAAGAGCGGTAGGCGAGCACCAGCATTTGTTCGTGAGTAAGCGTGGGCTGCCACCCCAAACGCTCGTGGATCCTGGTGGTATCGAGGAAAAAGTCTTCGGCGATCATGCGGTACGGATAGGGGCCCAGACGCGAGACGCCCAGACGATGCGCGAGGCGCATGGCGGCGAGCGCGGGCCTCAAAGGCAGGGATCGCACCTTCGATGAGCTGCCGGCGGCGTCAATGACCGCCCGATAAAGGTCGCGCAGCGGCAAGACCCCGGACGCGCCGAGGTGAAAGACATCCGATTCGCCGGGCTGCAGCGCGGCCATGCACGCCCGGACCAGGTCGTCGGCGTAAACGAACTGGCAGCGATTGACGCCGCCGCCCACCACCCAAAGCGCCTCGCCATTGCGAATGGACTCAAACAGAATGGAGAGCAGACCCGCCCGCCCGCGATCGATGATGGCGGGGCAACGCAGGATGACGACGTCCAGGTATCTCGTATAGCGGCGGAGGACCTGTTCCGCCGCCAGCTTCGACTCCCCATAAATCTCGGTTGGTGCGGGCGGGTCATCTTCACGGACGGCAAACCCCTGATTGCCGCCCCACAGGCAATTGGTCGAAGTGAAAATCAGTTTGGGGACGCCGTGGTCGCGGCACGCCTCCGCCAGCATGCGGGTGGCGCTCACGTTGGAAGTCCATAGGTCGTTCTCACGGGGCGCTGTTCCGTGCGACAGGACCGCCGCGCAATGGAACACCGCATCGTAGCCGGCCCGTTCGAAGACCGAGTTCACCAGCCACGGGTCGCGCAGATCGCCTGTGATTCTTGTGAGGCGCGGATGCCAGCTCGGATCGGGTACCCGATCGACACTGGTCACGTCATAGTGGTGTTGCAGGAGATGGCGCTTCAGGATTCCGCCGAAGAATCCAGCGCCTCCGGTAACCAATATCCGGGGCATCAGGAAGGATCATCCTCAACAAAAGTTGGACTTGCCTCTTGATGTGGCCCCTCCCGGTGGATCCGCCCCTCGGACCAGCCCCGACATTCCCGGACGGGTCGCAGACATCGCGGCTAAGGGAACACCTGTTTACTTATTGATGAACTGAGGTAACCGGGCGGATGCCCGGGAATTGATTTCAGCGCGGTAAATTTCGGGCGTAATCGCCGCTCTTGCCGCCGGTTTTACGTTCGAGCTGCAAATCGCGGATCACGATCCCTTTGTCGACCGCCTTACACATGTCGTAGACGGTCAGCGCGGCGACGGCTGCCGCTGTCATCGCCTCCATCTCCACGCCGGTCGCGGCGGTAGTGGCCGCGGTGGCGCGAATCGCGACGCCGTTGTCCACAACTTCGACCTGCACATCGACAAAGCTGAGCGGCAGCGGGTGGCACATCGGGATCAGCTCCGCGGTGCGCTTCGCTGCCTGAATACCGGCGATCCTCGCTACGGCCAGGGGGTTGCCCTTGGGATTCTGCGGCAGAGCGGCGAGCGCGCCGGGACTCATCGAGACCAGGACAGACGCCTCCGCTTCGCGGCGCGTTGCGGGCTTGCCGCTCACATCCATCATGCGGGCTTCTCCGGCATCATCAAAGTGCGAAAGCTTGGTCATGCCCTACAGAGTACAGCGGGCGGGACCGGGGCAACGCCCGCGCACCCTCTCTTGTGGTAGCTTCATTGATTGATTTGCACGTCGCCATGCAAGAGCGGCTAAAGCGCAACGCCATTTCTTTGGGAGTGAACAACAAAATGAAAGCAGCGGCCCGCACTTTCTCGTGTGTCGTCGTTGCGCTGGTTCTCTTCAGCGCGATCTCCTGTGCCCGGCAAGACGCAACCCCCGCCCAACCGAACCCGAGCAGTTGGTGGAAGAATGGGGTCATCTACGAAATTTATCCGCGCAGCTTTCAGGATTCCAACAGCGACGGAATCGGCGACCTGAACGGCATCACCTCGCGCCTCGACTACCTGCGGGCACTGGGCATTGACGCCATTTGGCTTACGCCCATCTACCCCTCGCCGCAAGTCGACTTCGGCTACGATATCTCCGATTACAACAACATTGACCCGCAGTACGGAACCCTTGCGGACTTCGATCGCCTCGTTGCCGAAGCAAAGAAGCGCAATATCGGCGTGATCATGGATCTGGTCCTGAACCACACCTCCGACAAGCATCCCTGGTTCAGGGAGTCCGCCAGCTCCCGCACCAATCCCAAAGCCGACTGGTACATGTGGCACGACCCGAAGATGGTCAACGGCCGCCGCGAGCCGCCCAACAACTGGCTCTCCGTCTTCGGCCATTCGGCGTGGCAATGGGACCCGGCGCGGCAGCAGTACTACTACCACCGCTTTTACATTCAGCAGCCCGACCTGAACTGGAATAACCCCGATGTCCGCAAAGCCATGTACGACGTCGAGCGCTTCTGGATCCAGCACGGGGTTGTCGGTTTCCGGCTTGACGCCATCACTTCGCTCTTCGAGGATCCGACCTTCAGCGACGAAAACTATGTCCTCGGCCCCGACGGCAAGCCGAAGATCAACGCTTATGGCGACAAAATGGTGGATACGCTCAAGACTGACAATCTGCCGGAGGTCCACGATGTGCTGCGTGAGCTGCGCCAGGTGGCCGATCAGACCCAGGGCCACAAAGTCGTCCTCATCGGAGAGACGTATTTGCGCTCTGTCGACGATCTGCGCAAGATGTACGGCCCGCATGACGACGAACTCGACCTGCCCATGGACATGCAGGTCGGCTTTCCCCCGTATGGCGTCACGCTCGCTAACGTCGACTGGTTTCGCCAGCGCATCAACGAGGCCGAAACCGGGATTGGCGGCGAGGAACCTCTTTTCGTTTTCGATAACCACGACAATCCGCGCTGGGATCGCTGGATCACCAGCGATCACAAGGATGACGTTGGCCGCGTCATCGCAACGATGCTGTTCGCCTCGCGCGACACCGCGATGATGTACTACGGCGACGAAATCGGCATGGTCACCACGCCACCTACGCGCAAAGAAGATGTGAAGGATCCCATAGGCATCACCGGCTGGCCGAAGCAGAAGGGCCGCGACGGCGAGCGCACGCCGATGCAGTGGAACGACGGTCCTGACGCTGGCTTCTCACCCTCCGGCGTGAAGACCTGGCTGCCCATTCCCCCCAGCTACACGACCATCAACGTCAATGCGGAACAGAGCGAGCAGGACTCGATGCTGCACTGGTACCAACGGATCATCGAGCTCAAGAAGCAGGATTCGGCGCTGCACGAAGGCGCGGAGATCATGCTCAATACCAGCGACGGGCACGTGCTTTCCTGGCTGCGTAAATCGGACAACGGGGAGGCGGTCGTGGTCGCCTGCAACCTTACCGATCAGCCGCAAAGCGTCAGCTTCGATTTGTCGGGGCAAGGAATTCACGGGACGAACGTGAAGACGATGATGAAAACCCCCGGCGCTGCGGACCCGGCGTCCCTCGCATCGATTCAGCTCGGGGCCTACGGTGTGTACATCGGACAAGTACAGTAGGGATCAGGGGGAATCGGGGTTCTGAGGAGTTGGCGCGGCACTGGGCTCGTCGCGCCACGGGCAGTGCCGGCATCCCGATCCGCAGCAATATCCGCGCCGCCGATGGTACGCCTCGGTGAACACTACGCAGGGTCCCTCGCGATAGAAGTCGTCACCTTCGACGAGTGGTTTGAGTACCGAGTCTTGTTCGGGACTCCGCACCGTCTGCGGGTCTGAACCCGGCTCAGGCAATTGCGCCGCCTTCCAGCGGAATTTCGAATGAAAAGGTCGCCGCCACCGGCATCTCGACCACCAGCGATTCAGTCTCCGTCGGCGGCAACGGGAGCGTTACCGTGTTCCCCGCGATCGACGCAGTCCTCTCCCCTGGAATTACGATGCCGACGAGATTCATGGGATCGGCCGCCGCCATCGTTAGTGGAGGCATATTGGCCAGGGTCCGCGTCCGATTCGCCCGCAGTGCGTCGGCCGCCTCCGGCAAAGCGAACTGCTCTCCACCAAACCCGAAGACAAACCGCCCGCCTCGCACCACGCCGCGCGCCTCGAGCCGCCGGAACATCCCCACCAGCTCGCGCCACGGGGCAACCGTCGTTTCGCGCGCCAGGACATCGCGCAGGACGATCCCATACCGCCGCAACAGCATCTGGCAGGCCGACTCGATCTGAGCATCGCGCCGCGCCGCAGCCTGTGCGGCCGCCTCAACGCTCGGCTTCGATGCCCCGAATTGCAGCGGTCGGCCCGGATCGACGAGCAACGCCCACCGCCCCGAAGCGTTGCGGCCTGTGGACTTGGTTTTTCCGGGACCGGCAAAGGCGCGCTTCCGTCTGGGGTCGATCAGAACGCGCAGACTGTCAAATCCATCGGCATTGACCAGCCCCGCTGCGACGAGTTCCCACAGCGCGCGATGTACGTCCTCAGGGGGTGCGGCCAGCATGCGAATCAAATCCGCCGAAAACATCGCGCCGCGCTCGGCCAGGCACGAGCGCACACGGTTTGCCAACTCGCTCAGGCACGCGGCCAGATTCGCTTCAGGAATTTGTCGCTGCGACAGGCACAAATCCATCCACAGCGCCTCTTCCCGTACGAAGAAAGTCACTGGAGCCATACTGGTCGGCACCACGCGGCGAGGGCCGCCGCTGGCGGCATCCGCAAATGCAGGGTGCGGGGAAATCCGTCCCCACCCTACGGCGCCGGTGAGGCACAGCGCGTCGAGCCAGCGCGGATCGTACCCGGCCACGCGCTGCGGCAGGATCGAGCGCTCCCACTCCGCCGCCGGCGCTTCAAATCCTTCGAGCCGGCGCAGTGCCTGGAGCAATCCCTGTTCACCGCTGAGTTGCCGCCGTTCCCCCAGGTGCTGCCAGTCGAGCAGGAAGCGCGTGTAAACCGCCGGCGTCACCGGCTCAATCTGTTTGCGGAGCGTGCTCAGCGTCCGCCGGTGAATGCGCTGCAGAATCCGGCGCTCGCACCATTCAATCTCAACGTCCGGCACAGATTCCTGCCCCGGCTGGCCCTCAAAGACGCCCCGCAGGATCGTTCCGGTCGATTCCAGCAGAACCATCTGTTTCCAAACTTCGTTCGCATCGAGCCCGAGCCGTTTGCTGATGTTCACCGACGTAACAGGGCCGAGAATTTGTAACCATCCCTGTAGCGTTTTCTTCAAAACGTCACTGTTCTCAGGCGTTTGCCCGGGCGTTTTCAACATTTCCACAGAGAATTCCACATCCGGCCAGAGCGCCCTGAGCCATTCTGCTCGTTCGGTTGCGACAAAATACGCCAAACCGTTATTCCGGGCCACGGCTGCGCGCCCTGCCCGCTCCAGCCGCGCCAGAAAAACGTCCCAATCCCGACATGCAGGATTCCAGGAAAGCACCTCTACAGGCACGACGACGAGCGCGCAGAGCAAATCGTGCAATTCGTGCTCATCGCGGATATCAGGCCAAACCTCCTGTCGAATCTCGGCGACAGCATCCAGAGACAATCGTCCTGCCTCCCCCAGTACGGCATCCGGCACCACGCCTCGCAGCTGCACCGCGCGCGCGCGGCGCTCCTCGAGTCCCGCATCATCGAGGAACGCATAGGGATTTGCGTTGATGAGCTCGTGCGCAAACGCAGATGGCGTGGTTGTATCGACGGCGACGCAGCGGATTTGACCCTGATGCATGGCAGCCAGCACCGCCTTCAGGCCGTCGAGGTCCATGGCTTCCTGCAGCACATCGCGCATGACCTCCTTCACCAGCGGGTGATCGGGAATCTGGATATCGCCCTCGATGTTTTCAAAACATGCCGCGGCCTGGGGGAAAACGCTGGCCAGCAAATCGTCGGAGCGAATGCGCTGCACCTGCGGTGCGACCTTCTTTCCCTTTTGGAACCGTAACAGTTGCAAACTCCGCGACGCATCCCAGCGCCAGCGCGTTTTGAAAATGGGCGATGCGATCGATGCCTGTTCCAGCAGCTCGGTCACGGTTTCGGTGGTCAGGAAATGGAAGACATCGCTCAGCGGAAAGCTATGCTGTTCTGCCAGGCAGATGTTGAGCCCGTTGTCGGTCGCGGCCGCCTGCAGCTCAAAGTTGAACCCACGGCAAAAGCGCTTGCGGAGCGCGAGGCCCCAGGCCTTGTTGATCCGCCCGCCAAACGGAGCATGCAGGATCAGCTGCATCCCTCCGCCTTCGTCAAAGAACCGTTCTGCAACAATGGTTGTTACAGAAGGGACGACGCCCAACACGGCGCGTCCCGCGGCCACATAAGCAATGAGCTGCTGCGCGCCGGCGTCGTCGACGCCGCATTCCTCCTTCAGAAACTCCGCAGCCCCCGCCACTTCCGGGACGGCCTGGCTCACGTAACCCGGCAGCACATTGCGGGTCCGGCGATCGATCTCCTCCCGCAGCTCCGCGACGAACTCTGAAAGCTCGCGGGTCCGCTGCGGCGCTTCACCAAACCAGAACGGCAGGGTTGGGGGCTGCCCGTGCGCATCCTCCACGAGCACGCGCCCCGCAGTCTCGATGCGCTGGATGCGCCAGCTTGCATTGCCAAGCTGCACCACGTCGCCGGGCGAAGAATCGACCGCGAAGTGCTCGTCGAGGGTTGCAATTTGTACGCCCTCCGGTTGCAAAATCACCGGGAACAGGGCGGTATCCGGAATGGCGCCGCCATTGGTGATCGCCGTGGTGCGCGCGCCTCGCCTCGCCTGCACGCGTCCCTGCACGCGATCGCGCAGGAGATAAGCGCCGTAGCGCCCGCGGCTCGACTCGATCCCCTCGGTCAGCAGACCGAGCGCCTCATCGAACTCCGCCCATTGCAATTCGCGATACGGCTGGGCGCGGCGGAAGACGTCAAACAGCGTGCGCTCCTCCCATGGCTCCGCGGCGCACGCCGCCACGATCTGCTGCATCAGCACGTCGAAGGGCTTGATGGGAATCTCAAGCCGATCGAGCACGCCCGAGTGCATGGCGCGAATGAGAGCGGCCTGCTCCATGAGGTCATCGCGGGTCAGAGCAAAGAATCGCCCCTTGGGAGTGGCGCCGCGCCAGTGCCCAGCGCGGCCCACGCGCTGCATGCCGACAGAAATCGCCCGCGGCGACTGGATTTGGCAAACCAGGTCCACCGTGCCGATGTCGATGCCGAGTTCCAGAGACGCCGTGGCGATGAGCACGCGAATCTCGCCGTTCTTCAGCCGGTGCTCCGCGTTAAGACGGAGCTTGCGCGACAAGCTCCCGTGATGGCAAGCGACATTCTCCGCGCCCAGGCGTTCGCCCATCTGGAACGCCAGCCGCTCGGCCATCGATCGCGTGTTGACGAACACCAGGGTCGAGCGATGCTCCAGCGTCAGCTCCGCGAGACGGGTGTAGACGCTCTCCCAGATGGCCATGGTCGCGACGGAGCCCAGTTCGTCGGTCGGCACCTCGATGGCGAGATCGAGTTGACGCCGCTGCCCGGCCTGCACAATCTCCACTTCGTCGCCGCGCGTGCCGCCCAGGAATTGGGCGACCAGTTCAATGGGGTTCTGCGTCGCCGACAGGCCAATTCGTAACGGTGGCGGATACCTGAGCAGGCTCGCGCCCACCATCAGCGCGTTTTCGCCGGTCACCAGCGCATCCAGCCGCTCCAGGCTCAGCGCCAGATGCGAGCCGCGCTTGTCGTCGGCGATGGCGTGAATCTCATCGACGATAACCGTGTGAACGCGGCGCAGGTGCTCGCGGCTTTGCTGGGCGGTGAGCAGGATGTAGAGCGATTCCGGCGTCGTGACCAGAATGTGCGGCGGAGTCTTCAGCATGGCGCGCCGCTCCGCTGCGGGCGTATCGCCGGTTCGGACAGCTGCGCGCACCGTCGGGCACAAATACCCGCGCTCCAGCGCCAACTGTTGAATCTCCCGAAGGGGCGTCTCGAGATTTTTATGCACGTCGTTGGAGAGCGCCTTTAGCGGGGAGACGTAGACGACTTCGGTTTCGCAACCAAGGCGACCTTCGATCGCCTTGCGGATCAGCCCGTCAATACAGATGAGAAACGCGGCCAGCGTCTTACCCGACCCAGTCGGCGCGGAGATCAGCACCGGTCTCTCCGCGAGAATCACCGGCCAGCCCTGTTCCTGCGGCTCGGTCGGCGTTGAAAAGCGGCGCACGAACCACTCCTGCACCAGCGGGTGGGCCCACCTGAGGCTTTCGGGAACGAAAAGGTCCGGAAGATTCTCCGGGACTGGGGTCACCGGCGACAACATCCGCCTATTCTACCGCGAATCTTCGTTTCTTCTTCGCCCCTGGTTCTGCAAAGCTTTTCGTTGCGACTCGACCTCGCGCCAGCCGGTTTGATCCGGCGCGCCCTGGCGGGGCATCCTGACCATGTATCCTCCACGCAGCAGGCACGGAGAGCGGAATGAACCCGATAGCCGAGGAGTGCATTGCGCTCATCGCGAAGCAAAAGAGCATTGCTCCCGAGCAAATCCGCCTCGACAGCACTCTGGACGAGCTCTCACTCGACTCGCTCGATCGCGTAAGCCTCGCCTTCGACCTCGAAGAGAAGTACGACATCGAAATTCCCGAAGACAAGCTGGGGCAGATCAAAACTGTGAACGACATGGTGACCGGGATCGAAGAAGCGGTTCGCCGGAAGAACGCCAACCCCGCAAAAACTGCATGACGCGCGTGGTCATCACCGGGGCCGGGTGCATCACGCCCATCGGGCAGGATGTGGCTAGCTTCGGCGAGAATCTCTTCGCCGGCCGTAGTGGCATTCGGGAGATGACGGATCGCCCGCCCGAACTCCACTACACCCGGACCGCGACCGTCGAGGACTTCCGCCAGGAGGAATGGCTCACCACCAGCCAGCGACCGATCGCCGAGCGCTCGTCGGCGTTTGGCATTGCCGCAGCGCGCCAGGCGGTAAGCCAGTCGGGGATCGTCGCGGCTTATCCGGGCGACTCCATCGCCGTCATCTTCGGTTGTTCCACCGGCGGGCGCACGACGGAAGAGCAGGAGTATCGCAAACTCTACACCACCGGCGGCCGGATTCATCCGCTCACGGTGCCGCGCGTAATGGCCAGCGCCGGAACGAGCCTGGTTTCCATGGAGCACGGCATCACGGGCCCGGCTTATACGGTGACGACGGCGTGCGCCTCGGGCACGCACGCTATCGGGCTCGCGTTTCAGCTGGTTCGCTCGGGCGCTGTCCGAGCCGCGCTCGCGGGCGCTCACGAGGCGCCGCTGACCTACGCGTTTCTGAAAGGGTGGGACAGCCTGCATGTCGTCTCGCCGACGGCGTGCCGGCCTTTTGCCGCCGATCGCGATGGTATGACTCTGGGCGAAGGTGCGGCCGTCTTTGCCATTGAGGCACTGGATTCAGCCCAGGCCCGCGGCGCAGAAATCGTCGGCGAAGTCGTCGGCTTCGGCATGTCGTCGGACGCGCACCACATCACGCAGCCGAATCCGGCGGGACCCGCTGCGGCCATGCTGCGCGCGATCGAAGACGCACACGCCGCGCCGGACGACGTCGGTTACATCAACGCGCATGGAACGGGCACGGACGTGAACGACCGGGTCGAGGCCGAGGCGGTGCATCGGGTGTTTGGTGAACGGGCGCGCACGCTCCCCATCAGTTCGACGAAGGGACTGCACGGCCATGCGATCGGCGCGTCCGGCGCGATGGAGCTACTGGCGACGGTGCTTGCCCTTCGCACAAATTTGTTGCCTTCGAACGCAGGGCTGGCAGACACGGGCGTCGATCCCGCACTGGGCCTCGACCACGTGCTACTCGCCAACGAACCGGCGAGTCCGAGGTTGGGGCTGTCCAGTTCATTCGCGTTTGGGGGATTGAACGCGGTGCTCGCGGTGGGGCGATTTGAGGCGTAGGCTTCGCCTCCTCACGCTATACTGGCCACCAAAATCTTCCCCAAGAGGAGAACCCGTGCGAACCTCCGCGATGGCAGCGTTGCTATGTCTCTCATTCTCAGCTGCCGCTGCAGCTGCCGCCCAGGACATTCCCTCTTTCGTCAACTCCGAAACGCCGGCGCTGGTGGACACTTACAAGGACATCCACGAGCACCCGGAGCTGTCGCACTTTGAGGCGCGCACTTCGCACATCCTGGCTGAGGCTCTCCGCGCCGCCGGTTACACCGTCACCGAACGCGTGGGCCGTTATCCTGACGGCTCGCAGGCGTACGGCGTTGTGGGCATCCTGAAGAACGGCGCGGGACCGACGCTGATGATCCGCGCCGACATGGATGCGCTGCCCATCGTCGAGGAAACCGGCGTCCCTTACGCGAGCCACGTCACTATGAAAGATTTGGCGGGGCAGACCGTCGGCGTGATGCACGCGTGCGGGCACGATGTGCACACGACGGTGATGATCGGCACTGCGCGCGCCATGGTCGCGATAAAATCGGAGTGGCACGGCACGCTGATGCTGGTCGGCCAGCCCTCTGAGGAAACCATCGACGGCGCCAAAGCGATGCTCGCCGACCATCTCTATGAGCGATTCGGCCGCCCCGACCGCATTATCGGACTGCACGACACCAGCTTTCTCGCGGCGGGCACGGTTGGGGTGCGCAGCGGCCCATCGGCGGCCAGTTCCACTTCGATCGACGTCGTGATACGCGGCATCGGCGGGCACGGCGCGGCTCCCAACGCAGGCCGCGATCCGGTCACGCTCGCCGCGCTCTACATCACGCAGATTCAGACCATCGTCAGCCGGGAAGAGGATCCACAGGATCCTACCGTCGTCACGGTCGGTCACATCGAAGGTGGGACGAAGCGCAACATCATTCCCGACGAGGTGAAGCTGGAGCTGACCACGCGCTCCTTTTCCGACAAGAGCCGCGCCACCGTGATCAAGGGCCTGGAGCAGATGGCCGCCGGCATCACCGCCTCTGCCGGCTTGCCGCCGGAGAAGGCCGCGACGGTCACCGTGCTCGAGAACGAATCGACGCCGGTGCTCTACAACGATCCCGCGCAGACCTCCATGGTGAAGGCGACGCTGGTGAAAACCCTCGGTGCGGACAACGTCTCCGACATACCGCGAGCGATGGCCAGCGAGGACGTGGGCGTATTTGCGCTGCCGAACCACGAGATTCCTCTGACCTACTTCATCCTGGGCGCGATGGATCCGGTGAAGCTGACCGCCGCGCGCGCCGCGGGGAAAGAGTTGCCCGGCCCGCACACCAACCGCTTTGAACCGCTGCCGGAGCCGACGATCCGCACCGGCGTAACGGCGATGACCAGCGTGGCGATTTCGCTGTTGCAATAGCTCGCTCGAAGAGTTTGGGATTGACCCGGCCCTCCCCGCTCAGGCACTCTTGTCTGCGCCTGACTCCTGACCCTGGCTCCAGCGGAGAGAGCAATGAGCACCACCGAACTGCCCATCGAAAAAATTAAAGCCGCCATGCGCGCGAGCTGGATGGCCGGCGACTTCGGCGTCGTGGCTAAAACCATTGCTGCTGGTGCGGACGCCTTCGTCGACGGCCTCAGCCTCCAACCCGGGATGCGCGTGCTCGACGTCGCCTGCGGCACCGGCAACACTGCGATCCCGGCCGCCCTGCGTGGATCCGTCGTCACCGGCGTCGACATCGCGCCCAACCTTCTGGTTCAGGCTCGCGAACGAGCAGCCGCCGAGAAGCTCTCCATTGCCTTCGACGAAGGCGACGCCGAAAATCTTCCTTACGCCAGCGGCTCCTTCGACGCCGTCGTCACCATGTTTGGGGCCATGTTTGCGCCGCGTCCCGCCGTCGTCGCCGCGGAATTCGCCCGCGTCCTCCAGCCGGGCGGCCTGCTCGCGATGGCCAACTGGAACCCCAGCAGCTTTACCGGCGCAATGTTCAAAGTCTCCAGCCGCCACGTTCCGGCGCTACCCGGCATCGCGCCTCCCGTCCTCTGGGGCGATGAAGCTACGGTGCGCGAGCGGCTCGCTCCCCATTTCATCGACATCGAAACCCAGCTCGTCCCCATCGACTTCGATATGCCCGTTAGCCCTGCGGGCGCCGTCGACTTCTTCCGCAAATACTTCGGCCCGACCCAGACCGCGTTCAATCGCCTCGACCCCGCCGGCCAGCAGGCCTATGCCGCGGATCTCGTATCCCTGTGGACCGAGGCCAATGTCGCGCCCGGCCCCCGCGACCACACGCTGATTCGCAACCAGTATCTGCGGGTCACCGCGAATCGCATGCAGCCCTTATAGGCTCTCCGGAGACTTCCAATGAAGCTCAACCAATCGTTCACGGCGAAGCTACAAAAGAGCCCCAGCAAAGGCGGCTGGACCTATGTGATCTGGCCGGATTCAGTGAGGTTCTTCGGAACGCGCGGCCTGGTGAAGGTTCGCGGCAAGGTCGACGGGGTTTCTTTCCGCAGCTCGTTCATGGCGCTCGGCGACGGCAGGCACAAGCTGCCGGTGAAAGCGGAAATCCTGAAAGCGATAGGGAAGAGCGGTGGCGATCTGGTGACGGTGCAGCTGGAAGAACGCATCGACGCAAAGTAAATCTGCCCCGCAGGTTTCTCATTGCACAAATTGTGGTGCATCACTATACTTCCGCAATCCCCCAAAACAAGGAGGCAATATGGGAAAAATCAATACCGGCCGCTGGATTCTGTGCGGGGTGATTGCGGGCATCGTGGGAGATCTGGTGGGAAGCCTCACGGACGGCGTGATGCTTGCGCCGCGCTGGAACCAGGGACTGCTGCGACTCGGCCAGCACGCCATGAACTCGACGCAGATCGTCGAATTCAACGTGGTTGGAATCGTTGTTGGGCTAGTTGGGTTGTGGATTTACGTGGGCATCCGTCCTCGCTTCGGCGCAGGGCCGAAGACGGCGATCTATGCCGGACTGGCGACGTGGATCCTCGCATTTCTGCTGCCGAACACGTCGTTCATGTACATCATGCCTCTCTTCTCGCGCCACCTGACGCTGTACACAACGCTGGGCAATTTGGTTGGGTGTGTGCTCGGGGCGCTGGTGGGCGCAGCGCTTTACAAGGAAGCGTAGGTATTGGGACCTGAAGAGAAACGCCGTGCAGGTTGAGCGTGTGCCTGCACGGCTTGGTTTTCTCTGTCGTCAGCGCGTCCGATTAACCTGCGATCACAGGTTCGCTCTGCGGTTCCCTGAGATGAGGCGGATGATCAGCGTCAGGATAATCGCGCCGACGACGGCGATCACGATGCTCATGATCAGCCCGTGTTGTCCTATTCCCCCGAGGCCGAGGTGGCTGGAGAGGAAGCCGCCGATCAGCGCGCCAACGATCCCGACGACCATATCCATCAGGAAGCCAAAGCCTGAACCTTTCATGATCTTCCCGGTCAGCCAGCCGGCAATCGCACCGATTATGATCCAGGCAATAATCCCGTGTCCCATCATGTTGATTGATCTCCTTCTTTTCTTAGTTTTAGGGGGAAACGTAGGGATACTTGATTCGGAGGCAAAGGTCAACAGGAAAGAAAATGTTGGCGTTATGGTAAACGCCGTCGGAGCACGGCTACCCTTCGGCTGGTTTGCTGCTGAAATGGTGCACCGCGCTACCGCAATCCGACCAGCCCTCGCACGGAGGCAATCAGCTTTTGCGGATCGTAGCCCACGCCATCCTTGAAAACTGTCTCTACTTTCTCGACGTCGGCGATGTTCTTCGCGGGATTCCCGTCGACGATGACCAGGTCGGCGGCTTTTCCCGGGGCGATCGTACCGAAATGGGCGTCTTCGCCGAGCCATTGCGCGCCGTTCTGGGTCGCGATGTGGATTGCCGCCTCTGGCGAGAATCCGGATTCCACGAGCAGCTCGAGATTGCGCTGATCGCCGAATCCCGGCAGAACACCGCCGTATCCGGTCGGATCGCAACCGGCCATCAGCACGCCGCCCTGCATTACAAAGTCAAGCTCGAACCGCTCCTCCATTTTCAGCAAGCGGCCGGAAATGCTCTCCGAAGGCGCGTCCTGCGCACGCTCTGCGATGGCCGCGCGCGTGGTTGTGTAACTGCCCCACGCATCCGGCAGCAACGAGGTGCGCACGCGCATCTCTTCGCTCATGGGCGGCCGATTCGGCGCGAAGCTCTCGAAAATCGCCAGTGTCGACGTGACGGCCACGTGGTGGTCGATGAGGTACTTAATCGTGCCCTGAATTTCCGGCCCTTCGACGTCCATCTTTGCCAGCTCGGCTTGGGGAGGATGCTGTCCGGGGCAGACGCCGGTTTTCTTCTGCGAGTAGAACTCGGTGTCGACCACGAGCCCGTGCTCCAGGTTATCGATGCCCAGCCCCGCCGCCTCTTTGAAGCCCACGGCGCACAAGTGGCCGGTGATTTTCAGGCCGTGTTCGTGGGCGTGATCGACGGCGGCCTTCAGCTCCTCCGGCGTGATGTGCATGTAGGCCTTGAACGAGGTCATGCCCTCGGCCGACCAGTAGTCCACCAGGCGCGCCGCATCGTCAGGACCGGTGAGCGTGTGCAGTTGCGGCCCGATCGCCGGAGAACCTTCGAGATAGGGACCGGTGAGGAACAGCTTCGGGCCGGGAATCTGACCGGCGTCAATGGCCTGCTTCACCGAAATATCGGTGTAGGGTTCGAGACTGCCCGCGGTGCGCGCAGTCGTTACGCCCCCGGCGAGATAGAGCCGTGGCGCCGAGTCCGCCATTTCGCCATAGAGCGGCAGCAATCCCGGGCCGCCATCGGGGAGCGGATAGAACAGGTGTTCGTGCATGCCGACGAGGCCGGGGAAAATCGTCTTGCCGCTCATATCGAGGAGTTTTGCGCCGGTCGGCAGCATCTCGTTTGTGGTTTGCGGTCCCACCGACGTAATCTTCCCGTGCTCGATCACCACCCTCTGGTTTTCTTGCGCCGGCGCGCCCGTCCCGTCGATGACCCGCACATTCTCGAGCACCACGACCGGCGCGTCGATCTTTACAAATGGCTGGAGGGTCGACGGAACCTGCGCACTCGACATCGCTCCGCATAACAGACCCGCCAGCGCTATCGAACTTCGCTTCATCGTTGCCTCTCGTATTCCTGGAATGGGAAACTCCCACTATCCGGTCCGGCGGGGCGCGGCGTCAAGGGATGGCCGCGTTCCCACGTCACCACGCCTCATTCGGCGGTGACGGCAAGCTTCAATCGAGCGAATGACGAGCGAAAAACGAGCGAACGGCGAGCATCAATCGAGCGATCAGGTAGGTCCCCCGGTTCAATCTGTCAGGCATCTGCCCGGTCTGAACCATCCCTACCCCCCACCCCCCCCTGGGGGGGGTCTGGTAAGTTCTTATTATTCATGTTCGATTAGGTACCGTAAGTCAGGTATTACCCTCCCTGTAGCCTGTAGCCTGTAGCCTGTAGCCTGTAGCCTGTAGCCTGTAGCTGTAGCTGTATCGGAGCCGGGAGCGTTGACGATGTCAAAGAGCGCGGTGGTTCCGATTCGGCCTGGGCCGGAAATGAAAAAGCTCTGTTCGGGACGGCGTTCGCCGGCGGACAGAGCTTTCCTTATAGTTTGAGGTTAGGAGTCTTGCAGGGGAGATGCAAGGCAATTCGAAGGGTCGGGCGGTACGAAGGTCATGAGCCGGGGAAGCAAAGGCGGTCACGGATCGATTTTGCCCTCGGTTTCTGCCACGTGTTTCTACAGCTTTCGATCCACCACGATTGGAAGTTATTTCCGGTAATGCGATTTGTGAGCAATAGGCGAAGGGCGATGGCAGCAGAAGTAGAAACAGCTTGAGGAGTGACTGATGTTGATAGGACGCGTACTTCTCGCAATCGGGTTGGGGGTTGCGACGATGATGCTGCTGGTCTGGCTGTTGTTCGGACGAATGCGGGTGGACTGGTTCGGCAGCCATCTACGTGATTTGCCGGTCCGCCGACTCAGATATCTCCTGGCGGCGCGATTCCTTCGAATGGCCTCGGTTGGTTTCCTGGTGGATATATGCCTCGGCGGAACCATGTCGCGGCCGGTGGTGTTACTTTTCGCTTTGCTCTTTGGCCTGTGTGGTCCGGTGGTTCTATTGCTGCGCCACCGGCCTCCCATTCAGCGATTACTGTTTGTGGTACCCGCGGTTTTCATTCTCTATGGAATCGCAATGCTCAACTGGCACCGCGGCAGTCTGGCCACTTCCACCGCAGCCGGGGCGTACCGCTTCGACGCTCTCTGGATCTTCGTCACGGCACTGGCCAGCGCGTTCGTAACGACGAAGCACATCAACACGGAGGGAGCGCTGCAGCTTCGCGCGGAAACGGAGCTGGAAGCCGCGCGGGCGGTGCAACAGGTGCTGATCCCGGAGGAGATTCCGAGCCTGCCTGGATTCAAAATCGAGAGCGTGTATCGACCAGACGGCCAGGTGGGAGGCGACTTTTTTCAGATTCTGGCCACGGCGGGTGGCGGGGTTCTCATAGCGATAGGCGACGTGAGCGGGAAAGGGATGCCGGCGGCGATGACGGTTTCGCTGCTGGTTGGGACATTTCGGACCCTGGCGCATTACACGGCGAGTCCGGGCGAGATTCTGGCTGCAATGAACCGGCGGATGCTGGTACGGAGCAAGGGCGGATTCACGACCTGCCTGGTGTTGCGGGCTGATTCGGACGGCGCCCTGACGGTGGCCAATGCCGGGCACATACCGCCGTATTGCGACGGCGAGGAGCTGGCCATGGAAGGGGGGTTACCCCTGGGGCTTGACGCTCGATCGACTTATGATGAAACCAAATTCGAATTGAAACAGGGCGCCCAGCTCACACTGCTCACAGACGGAGTGGTGGAAGCGCGGTCGGCCACCGGCGAGCTTTTCGGCTTCACACGCGCACAGGCATGGAGTCGCAAGAACGCCGAGCAAATGGTGGAAGCAGCGCGAGCTTTTGGACAGGAGGATGACATCACGGTTGTTACCCTGGGTCTGGCCGACGGAACCAGGGTGGTGGCATCGTCGGGCGAAGCGGCGGGCGAGAAACCCGAGGTTCCGGGTTAAGCGATCGGTAATACGGAACGACCGATTGGGTGGGAAGGCAGGCTCTCGACTCGGGGGTTCGCAGGGAGGTCAGTGGGTCCGCGTGCGATTCATTACGTCGAGGTCTTCGGGCTGAAAGATAGTAGCTGTCCGGCACCAGCGAATGCTACCCTGAGCAGACCGAGCGCAGAACTGAGCCGAATTCGCACGCCGCGTTCGTGCCCCCTTCGCCAGGCGAAGGAGGCTCAATCCGCGGTGGAGGGAACTACACCCATGCGAGTTTGCGGTGCCATGAGATTTCTGCGGGTCGCTGCCGCGCCGGCGATTCTGACGATCAACCTGATGCCGGCCTTTGTCTCAGGTGGGGCGCAGGAAAAACCCGCCGCGCCGTCGAGCCCAGTGCAGTTGCAGCCTTATACCGCACCGGATCAAAGCGCCTCGGCGGGTGTGCCGCAGGGCTGGAAAGTGACGGGCGCGGTGGGCGGTGCGATCGTCATGTCCGGACCGCAGGGCGAAGGGATCAGCCTCGGAAATGTATTTGTCGCGCACGACGGACCATTTCAATTGGGACAGAAGGGGCCCGGAGGGGCTTTTATGACGATGCCCTCCTCGGCCAAGCTGACCGCCAAGCTCGTCATGATTCTGCAGCAGATTGCGAGGCTGAACGGACAGCCGGTTCCTCAATTTCAGTTCCTTTACGCGGTACCACTGCAAGTGCCGGCGGCCATGGGGCAATGTGGGATGTTTGTCTCTGAGGCAACCGGCGTCGCCACGCCGGCCAAGGGAACGGGTCTGTTCTGTTCGCTCCCGGACGACCGCGGGCAATTTTTCAAGAGCGTTTTGATCATTGGATCGGCGCCGAACGCCATAGCCGTCCAGAGTGTGCCGGCGGTTGAGGCGGTTTTTAAGAGCTACAAGATCGCTCCTGGCTGGGCGCAAAAGATGTTTTCCCCCTACACGACCCTGGCCTCGGCGGCGCCGCAGCCAGAGCTGGGCGGGCCGGACGAGACGCAAATGTTCCTGAGCGCGATGGCGAATAACCAGCGTGCGATGGATGTAGGCTTCGCTTGCGCAGACGCGAACATCGTCGGCAACGGGTCGAACTGGCAGACTCCGCGCGAATGCGGCGGCTACGCGCCCAACCCCTAGAGCAGATTCCGATCTTCCCGATGTTGCCGACCTGGCGCGTCGTTACGACCGCAGCGGCAAACAAGGGTTGCAAAGCCTGGCTCGACTGCTTTATGGAGCGATTTGCCAGGTCGCGTCGGGAGTGCCGGGGCTGCCGCTGCTGGTTAGTGTTGTCCCGTTCATGAGCCAGACGTAGACCTGCTGCGTCGAGCTGTTGCGCCACAGGATGCCGGCGCGACCGCTGCCGTCGTAGTCGCCGACGCCCTGAATGACCCAGGGGGAGGACACATAGCTGACGTTCCCGCTGCTGGTAAATGTGGTTCCGTTCATGAACCAGAGGTAGACCTGCTGCGTCGAACTGTTGCGCCACAGGATGTCACTCTTGCCGTCGCCATCGAAATCGCCGACGCCCGCGATGCTCCAGTCGGAGGTCGGGGTGCCGGGGCTTCCCGAGCTCGTAATCGTGGTTCCGTTCATCAGCCAGATATAGACCTGGCCGGTGGTGCTGTTGCGCCAGAGGATGTCGGCATCGCCGTCGCCGTTGAAGTCGCCAATGCCGGCGATATTCCACGTGCCGGAGACGTAGCTGATGCTGCCGCCGCCGGAGACCGTGGTCCCGTTCATGAGCCAGAGATAAGCCTGGCCGGTGGAGCTGTTCCACCAGAGGATATCGGCCTGGCCATCGCCATCGAAATCGCCGACCCCGGCGATGCTCCAGTCGGTGGAGACGTAGCCGAGGCTGCCGCCGATGGTCATCGAGGTTCCATTCATGAGCCAGACGTAGACTTCGCCGGTGGTGGTGTTGCGCCAGAGGATGTCGGCGAAGCCATCGCCGTTGAAATCGCCGGCGCCCTGAATGACCCAGTCCGAGGCAAAGGCCGGGGTATCGGGGCTGTTGGAGAAGGTGGCGCCGTTCATGAGCCACTCCTGGAGGTCGCCGGTGGTGTTGTTTTGCCAGAGGATGTCGCTTTTGCAGTCGCCGTTGAAGTCGTTGATGGCGGCAAAGGACTCGGGATTCAGATTGGGGTTGGGGTTCGCGGTGGAGCAGGATCCGATGTCCCGGGTGACCGGCGCAGTGCCGGTGGCGCTGCTATAAATCGGGGAGCTGTTGGAGTCTGGGGTATAGGTCGCGGTGAGGGTGTCGTGGCCGGCGGCCAGGCTCCCGGCGGGGATGGGGATGGTGGCCGAGCCGCCGCTGAGCGCTGCGGCGGGCGAGGTATAACTGCCGCTGGACAAGACGAAGGAGCCCGTCGGGGTTGGATTGCCGTTGCCGCCGCTCACGGTGACGGTGACGGGGAGCGACTGGTTCGAGGTGACGCTCGACTGGCTCGGGGTCACTGTCACCGTAGGCGTGATGACCTGGACGGAAAGATAACAAGAGTCTGAGCTGGGCCCGTACATGTAGCTCGAAGACCCAGAGTAGCTCATGTTGATCGTGTACCCGCCCGCTGCCGTAAAGGAGGTCTGGCAATCGGCGTTGGGAGGGCCGTACATCAGGGATACAGCGCTGCATCCGGCGATGGGGGTCCCGTTTTGGGTGTAACCCACGGTCCCGGCCCCGGGAAACAGGTAGTTGCCCCCGTCGTCCTCGCCGACCGTCGCATACAGATCGACCGTCTGAAAAAGGGTGGCCGTGGTCGGACAGCTCGCTTCTGTGAAGGTGGGATCGGTCTGCCCGTAGGCGTTGAGCAACGTGAATCCGGGAGCGAACAGGACGGCGATGATGGCCGGAACAACCCAACGGAGGGTTCGACTGAATGCGGACATGCAGACTCCCCCTGGTACGAGGCCAGCGGGGAACCGGCTCGATCACCGAGTCGAAATTGTCACAGCAGCCGCCGGGGTCACGCCTGGGAGCGGACTTGAGCGGACAAATCAGGAAGGAACCTGACTCTCGTGCTCTGTGTGGTTGGGACCAGGGTACTGCAGACCTGGAGAACAAAGCGAGGGAGGAGTTTCTTTTGGTGGAGCAGCGGCGGGCGTCGCTCCGGAGCCGCCGTCTGGGGGTGCGTCGCGGGGATTTAGACTGGGCATCAGGCTGATCTGAAAAAGTATCGCCTGCCGAGAAGGCATGCCAGAACTCCCTGAAGTGGAAACCATCGCGAATGGTGTTGACCGGCGGGTGCGCGGGGACAGCATCGTCTCGGCGTGGTTCAGCAACTATAGGGAGCCGTTCAAAACGCCACCTGAGGAAATGGCGGCGGCGCTCGCTGGGCTGCGGATCGCCGGGGCTCGGCGGGTGGGCAAGCACATCGTCGTCGATCTGGAAAAGGCTCGCTCCGGCCGCCGGCCTTCCTCGGCGAACCGGGAAACCGGTCCGCGGAACGCGCAGTGGGTCGTTCATCTCGGCATGACGGGGCGGCTGCTGGTTTCGGCGGCGAAGGTACCTGTGCCTCCGCATACGCACGCGGTTCTTCACCTTGCTTCGGGGCGCGAGCTGCGCTTTGTGGACCCGCGGCGTTTTGGCCGTCTTGCGCTGCTCGATGCGGAGGCGGGCGGCTTCACTGGTCCTGGCCGCGAGCCTCTCACTATTTCCGCGGCCGACTTTGCGGAGTTGTTCAAAGGCCGCAAGCTGTCGATCAAAGCCGCGCTGCTGAACCAGTCGCTGCTGCACGGGGTGGGGAACATCTACGCCGATGAGAGCCTCTTCCGCGCTGGCATTCGCCCCACCCGGAGGGCGGGCCGGCTCACGCGGGAGGAACTGGGGCGCCTGCGCAAGGCGCTGCGCGCTGTGCTGCAATCGGCGATTCGCGCCGGGGGGTCGTCGGTATCCGACTACGTGGACGCTGACGGGGTCGCGGGCTTTTTTCAGATCCAGCATCGGGTTTACGGACGGGAAGGAGAGCCGTGCCGGGTGTGCGGCACGACGATCCGGCGGATCGTTTTGGGGGGACGGGGTACTCACTTTTGCCCGCATTGCCAAAGATCGGGTCGGCAGGGAGAGGATGAGGGGAATCAGGGACCAAAGTAGTCTCACATCAGTGTTATGGATTTTCGGACCTTGCGGATTGGAGTTCTACGGGAATCTGAATGAATGGGGGCTCGATACCGAGGTTAAGCCATTGATTCCAAGGCTCAAAAGGAACGGCCCAAAAATTGCAAATCACCACAGTGCCAGCGACGTATAGGCCCGCGAAAGTGGGCTGGTGCGAAAAGAGATTCCGGCCGCCGAGAGCATCATCCTTCGAGATTCTGCCCCGGCCGGGATGCAAAAAGTCCTGATCCATCTTGGTTCTTTTAAGGATATAGGGCGACTTCAGGGAGGCCAGTGACTGGCCGTCACGCGAAAAGCCATCCGACAGGCGGATGGCTTTTTTGCTGAGGCGGCGGGTTACTCTTTCGCGTCGCGCGGCAGACCACGGCAGGAAGGGACTTGCCAGCGCTGGGCTCCGGGGGTAGTATTGTGTTTGCCTATCGAGCGGCTGATGCCACGCCGGTTATGCGCGAGGCTCGCCGCGATTTCTCGAGAGTCAGGAATCACCCCAGGGAGTTTTTCTCCGCCGTCGCGTGCGCCGTCAGAGGAGAAACCACCCGGTTGCGAAGGTTGAATCAGAATCAGAGGGCAACTCCAGTACGTTCCGTTGATCGGCGCGGCATTCGGTTGCGTTCCCCCGTCTCACTCCTCAGGCAGCAGGGCGGGAGCCGTAGAGGCCCAGGAACGGTGTTCATGGGTGTCGCACAGCATTACTAACTTTCCGGCCCGATCGGTTGCAATAAGCCAGAAGTCGTGGGCCGGAGCTAACAAATTCCACTGTTCCTGACTCCCCGCGAGTCAGCTTCGTGCCGCAGTCCCGCAGGGATCGCAGTTCACGGCAGCCTGGTTTTAGACGTGGCGGGAAACAGGAACAGAGTTCATCGCACCAGGAAGTGCAGGCATGACAACAGAGCAGAACCAGCCGCCGACGGACAATCCGGTCCCGGCTCAGGCACAAGCAGCCCCGCAGGGGCAAAGCCATGGAGAGGGCGGCGGTCGTCGTCGACGCCGTCGTCGCAAGCGGAACAAGGGAGGCGCGCAGGCCAACGGCCAGGGCCAGAATCAGGCCCAGCCGCAGAGCCAGCAGCAGCCCTACAAGCCGAAGCCGCCGAAGCCGCAACCCTCCAGCCAAACTCGCTTCTTTAAGAACAACGGCAACGGGCAGCACCAGGGCGGGGGTGGTGGGGGACGGCGCCGCAACAAGCAGCGTCGCGAGCGGGTCTTCGTGGGTCCGATGGACCACAGCTATCGCACGGTCAACGGCAATGTCGCCGACTCTCCGCCGTCGACGATCGAGTTCCGGAACGGCAATCTCAACGGCAACGGCTACCATGCCGAAAACGCCGCGTCGTGGGAGCCGCCACCGCCGCCGGTCCGTGAAGACGCGCCGACGCGCATCTACCTCTTCATCGAGGATCTCTTCTTCTTCGCGAAGATCAACGAGACGGCGCGCAAGCTGGGCATCAAGGTCGCTTTCGTTAAGAACGACCCCGAGACGATCGCGAAGATCGTCGAGGGTCCTGAAGAAGAGCGGCCGTCGCTGATCGTCTTCGATCTGAACAACGCCGCGGCCAAGCCGATGGCGCTGATTCCGAAGATCAAATCGAAGCTGAAGAAGGGCACGTCGGTCATCGGGTTTCTTTCGCACCTTCAGGGAGACCTGAAGGCGAAGGCCGTCGAGGCCGGGTGCGACATTGTGATGCCGCGTTCCGCCTTCTCGCAGAACCTGCCGACGCTGCTGCGCCGTCACGGCCTCGACGAGGAGCAGGAAGCGGAATACGCCCAGCCGTTTTGAACCGTCGTTAAGGATTAAAGCCCCGGTTGATTCCGGGGCTTTCCTTTTTGTGGGGAAGATTTAGCTCGAGGAGTTGTCGCCGCCCTGCTGCTGGGGCACTGCACTCCAGGCCTTCACGTAAATCCGCCGCCGCTCGCAGTACAGCATCAGAACGATCGCTGCGAGAAAGACGACTTCCACAATGGTGAACCCCAGCCTGCCGGCGTAGCGCTCATCGGTTAGCCAGGACGGCAGCGACGAATAGCTGAAGACGGTCAGGGTGATCCATGCGCAAAGCGCAGCCAGACACGCCAAATGGGTGGCCAGCACAGCGGCTATGGGCTTCGCGAATGGAAGCCGGCGCCCACGCTGGCCAAACACGAGCACGGAATAAAAGAGCACGGCAGCCCCGTACACCGGGAGCGAAAAATATTGGTGGGGACCGGAGTCCATCTCGATCAATGCTACCAGGTTCATTGGGTGGGACCCCATCATCGGAACCGCTGCCTCACCCTCATTCCAGTGGCGGTTCGCTCGATCTTCAATCCCACAATGGTGTAGAAGGGTATTCGATTCCGAGGAGCACGCATGATCCGTTTTGCCGGTCGATTTTTTCTGTCTCTGTTGGTGATCGTGGCGCCAGCACTCCACGCGCAGGAGCCGCTTCGCTGGGTGGGGAGTTGGGCGGCTTCGCCGATGGGGGAGCCGGTGAATCCGGGGCAGGCTTCTCCGGCGAATACGACGTATCGGAACATCGTGCACATCAGCGCCGGCGGGGCGTCGCTGCGCGTCGAGCTCACCAATGAATTTGGCGCGCGTGCTCTGACCATCGGCTCCGCGCACGTCGCCGTCAGCGCCGGCGCCGGGTCGATCCAGTCCACGACGGACCACGCGCTTACATTCAGCGGAGAGGCGTCGGTCATTATCCCCCCTGGCGCTCTCATGGTCAGCGACCCCGTGGCGCTCGAGGTTAGCCCGCTTGCGAGCCTCGCGGTCAGCATTTTTCTTCCGGAGCAGGCTATTAACGACACCACCTGCCACCAGGACGCGCGCTCCACGACGTTCATCACCGTCGGCGACACCACCACTGCCGCAACGGTAACCGATGCGCGCCCGATTTATTCCTGGTGCTTTGTGAAGGGCATTGAAGTGAGCACGCGCGATCCCAAAGCCGCCGCCATCGTCGCGTACGGCGACTCCATCACCGACGGCGCGCTCTCCAGCCGCGATGCCAACCATCGCTGGCCCGATGTTCTCGCGCGCCGGTTGCAGGAAAATTCGAAAACCGCGCACCTCTCCGTGCTGAACGAAGGGATCGGGGGCAACCGTGTTCTGCACGACGGTACCGGCCCCAACGCGCTGGCTCGGTTCGATCGCGATGTTCTGGCGCAGAGCGGCGTGAAATACCTGATCATCCTCGAAAGCATCAACGACATCGGGCGCACGGCGCAGCCCCGCGCGCCCGGCGACGAAGTGACGGTTGCGCAACTCACCTCCGCCCTCGCCCAGCTGGTCATACGCGCCCACACGCACGGCATCAAAGTTTTCGGGGCCACGCTCACTCCTTATGTGGGCGCCAACTACGCCTCACCGGCCGGGGAGCAGATGCGCGAAGCCATCAATCAGTGGATCCGCAGCAGCGGCGTCTTCGACGGCGTCATCGATTTCGATCAGGTCACACGCGATTCCGCCAATCCCACTGTTTTTGATCCGGCTGTCGATTCCGGCGACCATCTCCACCCTGGCGACGCTGGTTACGAAAAGATGGGTTCGGCGATCGACTTGTCTCTCTTCCACTGACGGATCGGGCGCCTGCTTCGACGGATTTCCGGAGGGGTATGGGCGGACCCTCGCTCGGCGACCGCGCACTTCGCATCTTCGCCCGGAACGTTATAGTCTGTGTCCAGGCCCGTTAGACCCCGCTGAGACTGTGTCGGCCTAAGAAGAGATAGACCGTGCAACCTGAAGCGCGCATCCCGGGGGCAAGCTTGTGAGCGTCGGTCCGCTTCGGAAAATGGAAGCCCTGGCTTCCCTGCCATCTCTCACACGACGCAGTCCAATTTGCGGCAGCGGCGAGATGGCCGATCGCACCCGCGCCTTCGACTGGGCGCGCACTCCGGTCGGTCCCATCGAGCAGTGGCCCGAAGCGCTGCTCATCACGGTCAATACCCTGCTCGCCTCGCGCCATCCCATGTTTCTCTGGTGGGGCGAGGATCTGATCCAGTTCTATAACGACGCCTACCGCCCGAGCATCCGCGAGGACAAACATCCGCGGGCGCTGGGCCAGCGCGGTCGCGATTGCTGGCCGGAAATATGGTCCATCATTGGCCCCCAGATCGACGCCGTCATGACCCGCGGCGAGGCCTCCTGGCACGAAGACCACCTTGTTCCCATCTATCGCAATGGCCGGCTCGAAGACGTCTACTGGACTTACGGCTACAGCCCCGTCCGCGATGCTGCCGGCCATGTCTGCGGCACGCTTGTCGTCTGCACGGAAACTACAGGCACGGTCGTTGCCAAAGCGCAGTTGCAGCAGGAGCGCGAACGCCTCGCCGACCTCTTCCAGCAGGCCCCCGCCTTCTTCGCTTTGCTGCGGGGCCCGAACCACGTTTTCGAGATGATCAATCCCCCGTATCAGGATCTTGTCGGCCAGCGCCCGGTGCTCGGCAAGACTCTCCGCGAGGCCGTGCCCGAGGCCGAAGGACAAGGGTTCCTTGCCCTTCTCGATGCGGTTTATCGAACCGGTACTCCCCACATCGGACGAAGCACCCCCATCCAGCTCGCCCGCAGCGGCTCGCCCGCGCTTGAAGCGCGCTATCTGGACTTCGTGTATCAGCCCCGCCGCGAGCCCGACGGATCCATCTCCGGCATCATCGTACTCGGCGTCGACGTCACCGAGAGCCGGCGCGCCGAGCAGGCCCTCCTGCAGTCGGAGAAGCTCGCGGCAGTCGGCCGCCTCGCCAGTTCGATCGCCCACGAAATTAATAACCCCCTCGAAGCCATTACCAACCTTATTTATCTCGCGCAAAGCACGAACCCTCCCGGCGACGCCGCAGCCTATTTGTCCCTGGCCGAATCCGAACTCCAGCGCGTCTCAGTGATCGCCAGCCGCACCCTGCGGTTTCACCGCCAATCCACCCTCCCCAAAGCCATCACACCCGGGGAGCTTCTCGACAGCACTCTGCCCCTGTTTCAAGGCCGGTTCAACAACGCCCAAATTTCGGTCTCGCGCCGCGACCGGACCTCCCGTCCCGTGACTTGCCTCGACGGCGAAATCCGCCAGGTCCTGAGCAACCTCGTCGGGAATGCGGTCGATGCCATGCGCTCCACCGGCGGTCGGCTCCTGCTCCGCAGCCGCGCCGCGACTCACTGGAAGACCGGCCGCAGCGGCGTTCTGATCACCGTCGCCGATTCAGGCTCCGGCATGTCGTCCCGCACTCTGTCTCGTATCTTCGAGCCTTTTTTCACCACCAAAGACATTGCCGGCACCGGCCTTGGCCTCTGGATCAGCCGTGAAATCGTGGAGCGCCACAGCGGCGTTCTCCGGGTCCGGTCCCGTCAATCCCCACAACCATCGGGAACGGCGTTCACGCTCTTCCTGCCCTTCGGCGAACAACCACCTTCCTGATCGCCCCCATTTCCGGTGTGGCGAGCAACACTGAAGTATTCACTTGACAATTGCCAGGGTTCCGGGGCATACTTCAACAGTGAAGTGATTGCTTCACTAATCTCGAACCGAAAGCAGGATCCCCATGGAACCCTCCGTTACCCACTCCACCTTCGTCATTGAGCACCGCTACCCCTATCCGCCCGAGCGCCTCTATGCCGCGCTCTCCGACCCAGCAAAGAAGCGCCGCTGGTTCGCCGAGGGGGACGCCACCGACGTCGAGCTGTATGAGATGGATTTTCGCGTCGGCGGCGCGGAGCGTACTCTCTATCGATTCCGGCCGGGAACGCCCTTTCCTGGCGTTGCGCTCGCCAACGAAGGCACTTTTCAGGACATCGTCCCCAACCAGCGCGTTGTCTCCGCATCCACGATGACGCTGGGCGATCGCCACATCTCCACGTCGCTGGTGACCTTCGAGCTGCTGCCCATCGCAACCGGAACCGAACTTCGGCTTACGCACCAGGGTGCGTTCTATGAAGGCTCCGATGGCCCGCAGATGCGAGAAGGCGGATGGCGCAAGCTTCTCGATCGTCTGGCCGAGGATCTAAGCCGTTAGAGCTGGAATGAGGGAACGCGGATCGTGAAAAAGAAAGACCCTGTCATCGATCGTATCTTCCACGCCCTTGGCGATCCCACGCGCCGGGCGATCCTCGACCGCCTCAGCCAGGCGCCGACCTCGGCGACGCGTGTCGCCGAGGGGCTCGGTGTCACGGTCACGGCGGTCGGGCAGCACCTGCAGATTCTCGAAGACGCGGGTCTGGTGAGCACGGAAAAGCTGGGCCGTATTCGCACCTGCAGCATTCACCATGCAGGGTTCGATCGCCTCGAGCAGTGGATTCGCGATCACCGCACGACCTGGGAGCGCCGCCTCGAACGTCTCGCGGATCTGCTCGCCGAATCCGATAAGGACTAAGCGAAGCGACACTCAGCGGCGAAAGAGACGGTGAATCTTCGCTGGTTCCGCGGCAGCGGCCATCTGCGATACCACCGCGGGCGCCGACAGCGCGAATTCCTGCGCCACCGCCGCTGGCGCATCGAACCTCACCCACGGCTCGGTCTGATGCTGCGCCGGGTAGTTTACCTTTTGCCCGCTGAGTGGAACGGTCGCGTGGATGAAGGACCCCTCAGGGATTTTGCGCCACCATCGGCCCATAGGAATCGAAAGACGTCCGTTCCTGGTCCGCGGAATGCACTCCGCTATCCACCAAAACGATTTGAGCGAGACATGCAGCATGCCCTTTGGATCGGGCTTGACGTAGTGCGGCAATTCGGGCGGCGGTGGCGTCTCGCCCAGCACGATCGCGGCGCGCTGGACATCGACCAGCAATCCCTGCTTCCTCGCCTCCACCAGCATCCACTCGAAGGTGATCTTCGACAGGCCCGCGTCGCTCTCGTCGTAACTTCCGCCGATGTCCGAATGCACACCGGAAAACCAAACCTGGCGGATATCCTGCGCCGGAAACTCCTCGGTGGCGGCCAGGGCCAGTCCCCACAAATTGTCCTGATAAAAGCAACGGTGCTCGTGGATCGAAACCGCATGCCTGCCGGTGCGGATGATCGGGTTCTGCCCGTTGAAGGGCAGGTTGATGGGCGACGTCAACCATCCATAGGAGCTCACTGTGTCCCACACTCCGCAGAATTGGACTTCCACGGCGCGCGAAAAAGCATACTTAAACGCGTCTTCCGCGGGGATCGTGGATTGCGGCGTTGCATTCGCCTTCTGCACGTAGAGCCGCAGCATGTAGGGGATGAGCTGTTCGTTGCCCGGTTCCAGCAGCCCGAAGACATGCAGCAGGCTGCCCACCGCCCGCGCGGTATAAGCGCCGCGGCTAAACCCGAAGATAAAAATATTGTCGCCATCCTTATAAGTGTTCATCAGGTAGCGGTAGGCATCGCCGACGTTGTCCAGCAGTCCCTGGCCGATGGCCAGTCCCAGGACCTTCGACCACCATTTGGCCAGATGGCCATTTGCGTTCGGCGATCCCATGGTGCCCACGCCCGGGTGGTAATAAGCGATTTGCTGGTCGCAAATCTGGAGGGTGTTATACAGCTTCACGACGTTCGAATCGGTTTCGGGGTGGTTGAAGTCGTTGCCGGTCCCGTCGCAGCAAATCACGATGTTCTTTGGCATGGGAGCACCTCGCGTTCCCTCGGATGATCGGGCTGGCTGCGCCACCTCTCCGATCGCGTTTGCGAAGCTTTAGCCGATCAATATACGGGCTTCTGCCGTGTTGGGGGATAGGAAACTCGATACCCTGGGGAGGGCTAGCCAGGAGGCCAGTGCATCTGGCGGCCGCCGAGCACGTGGAGATGGAGATGGTCGACGGTTTGGCCGCCTTCAGCGCCGGTGCTGATGACCACGCGGAATCCTTTGGCGAGCCCGTGCTCGCGAGCAATTTCGGCGGCGGCGATCAGCAAACGGCCGAGCAGCGCTTCGTCGGCTTTCTTCGCGTCGGCGAGGGACGCCACGTGCTTTTTCGGGATGACGAGGATGTGGGTGGGCGCCTTCGGGTCGATGTCATGAAAAGCGACTAACGACTCATCTTCGCGGACCTTCTTTGAAGGAATGCTGCCGGCCACGATTTTGCAGAAGATGCAGTCCACACTCGTCGTCTCGCGTCAGAAGTGGAGGTAGACGCCGGCCATCGGCTCCGATGTCAGGCGATAGGCGTTGGTGGTGAGCTTCTGTAGTCCAAAGTCCGGCGCCTGGTAGTAGAGACCGCGATACTCGAGCCGCAGGCCGATGGCGCTGCCGAGGAGTGGATAGTTGATGCCCGCTCCAAAGTTCGCGGCGGGACGAATCTGGTAAGGGACATTCTGGCCGCCATTCAGCGACGGCGAAAAAACCGCGGCGCTGATGCCCGCAAGGGCAAAGGGCTGGAGGCCCAGCGCGCTGAGGCCGTGCACGTAATACGAACCACTGAAGACGTGGAGGTTGTGCTGGTAGCCGAAGGCCTGGCCGGTATAGGACTCGGTGAACCGCGTGTAGTCATAGGCAGCTTCGAAGCCCAGCAGGGGGTGGAAACTGTGGCGGAAGCTGGCTGCACCGCCGAGGGATTTGGTGGCGGTGTCGGAGATTCCGTTGCCGGTGGCCGTCTGCGTGAACTGGTAGAAGCCGTCGACGGATACGTCGTCGTTCCGGAGAGCCTTTTGGGCCAGGGCCGCGGAGCAAAGGAAAAAAACAGAGAAGGACGCCAGAAAGAACCGCAAAGCGCTACGGGAAAGCATGCGAGCGGAGAACCTCCAGTTCCATAGTAACGGGGAGTGGCCGTCCAGGCCTGGACCCAGACCTGGACGCAGAGTTGGACGGTCCGCGTTCGCGTGCGGGAGCGGAATACGCGAATGCCGGTCACGGAAGAGCAGCGCCGTCGATCCAGTGTCAGTGGGCGGAAATGGAAACCGATGCGCTGTGGTCTTCCCACTCCAGGGTGAGTTCGCCCTTGCCGCCACGGGAATCGGTGATCGACCAGCCAAGGTTCTCAACCATGCTGGCTGGTTTGCTCATGGTCATGGGGGTCTTGCCCAGATCGTGCGAGGCGTCGTAGCGCAAGCCCCATTCGCCGGTCTGCTTGTTGACGATCAGCGTCCAGTGGTCCGGGTTCGAGATATCGACAAAGAGGGTGTAGTCACCCTTCGGGACGGAGAGGTCGCCAACGGTGAGGTCGGCATCGGTGTGGAGTGATGTGGCGGAGTTAGCCCCGGCACGCCACACGGGATAGTGCGGATCGTGGCTGATCAGGCCGCCTGGGCCGAAGATATGGCCTTCGCGCCCTTTTACGCCGGGCGACGAGTACTTGATGATGATGGTGTGGCCGCCGATCGCCCCGGTCGCCGTTTCTGGTGGGCTGGCGGGAGGTTTCTGCTGGGCAAGCGCGGTGGAGACAAAAGCAAGAAGTGCTGTACACATCAGGAAACGCTTCATGGCGAACAAACTCCTTCGGAGGGTCTGGCTCAGGCCAGAACAATCTCCGCAGACGATTGTCGCACTCTGTGTGGGTTGCTGTGGGCGCCTGGGCCGCGCGGGTGCATTTCACTCTGGCGCGCCGCTTCCTATATAGGTTGAGCGATGGGCAGGATTCAGGCTGCGAAGGGGACGTGGGATGTTTCTCTGGCCCGGACCAGGTGAGGCGGAACCTCCATTTCGCTCAGGGACTTGCGCCATTCACCCGCTGCAATCGCCGCCTGGGTTGTGATTTTCCCCTTTTAACCGAAGCGGGTTCCTGCAGTGCACCCGGTATCCGTATGCTGGAAACTGGTAAAGCCCTGGCGGAGCAATGACTTACATCCCAGGCCGGGCGAGCTGCGTACGACATCCTAATTACCAGGAGATTTCTGCCAATGTCAAAAGCTGTCAAATACGCCGAGAGAGCGGTGACCCTGACGGCCCAGGGCGCCTGGTCCGTTTTCGAGAAGCTGAACAGCATTCGTCCTAATCCATCGTTCACGCCGAAATGGTCCGACAAGCCGCTGCTGAAATCGTGGCAGAAAGAAAAGCCGCCGCTGGGCTGGCCGCGCACGACGGACTCGCTGTGTCCGAAGTGCGTGCCGGAGATTCGGCAACAGATCATTGACGGCAAGCTGCCGCACGAGATCCTGCTGAACGAAAAGGTGGGCGAGATCAAGGCGCAGATCGTGGAGCGCGACGGCAAGATCCTGATGGTGAAGGATTGCCCGAAGCACGGTCACTTTGAAGACGTGATGTCGATCGACACGGCGTTCTTCAAGCATCTGGAAGAAGTTTTTCCGGGCCGCGATATTCGCGCGCACAACGACGACAAACTGCACAACCATGGGACCTCGACGGTGACGCACGGGCGCGGCTCGGTGCTGACCATCGACCTGACCAACCGCTGCAACATGATGTGCGATCCGTGCTTCATGGACGCGAATCAGGTTGGGTTCGTCCACGAACTGACGTGGGACGAGATCAAGCTGATGCTGGACAACGCCATCACGATTAAGCCGAAGCGGCAGATGTCGGTGCAGTTCTCCGGTGGCGAGCCGACGCTTTCGCCGTATTTCCTCGACGCTGTCGCGTATGCCCGCAAGGTTGGTTACAACTCAGTGCAGGCGGCGACGAACGGCATCGAGTTCGCGAAGTCGAAGGAGCTGTGCCGGGCGGCTGCGGAAGCGGGTCTGCGGTATGCGTACCTGCAGTTTGACGGCATCGGCAACGCGGCCAATTCGCACCGCAAAGTCGGCAACCTGTTCGACGTGAAGCTGCAGGCGATCCACAACCTGCACGAAGCCGGCGTGGACATTGTTCCGGTGACGACGATTATCAACGGGATCAACAACGAGCAGGTCGGGCACATCATTCAGTTCGCGCTGGACAATCCGAAGAAAATCAACTTCCTCAGCTTCCAGCCGGTTTCGTTTACGGGCCGCGACGAGGGCATCAGCGAGGAGCGCCGCCTCGCGCAGCGCTACACGCTGAGCCACATGGCGCACGACGTGAAGAACCAGACGGGTTTGGGCGAGCCGACGCGGGACTGGTTCCCGATCAGCTTCATGAGCACCTTCTCCGACTGGGCCGATCTGGTACACGGGCCGAACCACGAGTGGGGCCAATTGAGCTGCGGATGCCATCCGAACTGCGGGATCGGCATGGCGCTGATGATCGACAAGGAAACGAAGGAAGCCGTTCCGGTGACCGCGTTCCTGAACGCCGATCGGCTGGCGAAGGACGTGGCGAAGGTGAACGACGCTGCGCGCGGCAAGTTCCTCTCGGTTGTGGGTGTGGCGCTGGCGCTGCTGCGCAACTACGATCCGACGAAGTCGCCGACGCATTTCCGGATCATGGACCTGCTGCAGAAATTCGATAAGTGCTTCGGCGCCACCGGCCGCAACTACGGCAAAGTGACGGGCGACCGGACGATGGCGGACATCGAGAAGCGGCGCTCGGACCGGTGGAATTTCCTGTTCATCGCGGGCATGTGGTTCCAGGATTTGTTCAACTACGACTTCCGGCGCACGGAGCAGTGCATTATTCCGTACGCGACGCAGGAAGGGCGAGATCAGCTTCTGCGCGTACAACACGGGCGTGGGCTGGCGGAACATTATCGAGAAGATGCATATGACGTCCACGCTCACCAAGTGGTACGAGGAGCATGGGCGGCATGAGATCTTCGCGGGCGGCAAGAAGGTGGGCATGGATTCACCGCAGCACACGCTGATCCTGAACAAGGAGCACGTGGATGCGGCGGCGAACGATACGTTCGAGAAGAGCGGCATCGCGAAAAACGCACGCGAAGAGAAGCTGCGCGCGCGTGAAGCCAAACTGAAGCAGGATGCGGAAAATGCTCGCATGGCGAAGCTCTATCGGGAACAGATTCTCGGCGAGAAGCCGGTCGAAGGTGGTCTGGTTTCGCATCGACTCCATCGCGCCGGCTCCGAAGCTTTCCAAGGCCCAAGAGCCCGTCATGGGGGACTAGCCGTCCAGGCGGCGCAAGAGATACCACCACACCAATCTGCCTTGCTCGCAGACGTGCAGAAAGACCAGAGGCCACTCGGAAACGAGTGGCCTTTGCTTTCTGGCCTCATGGCCGCGAACGAATCTCCGCCTGCAGGAGCAAGGGCAGCATGAGGCGAGCGCGGGCTCGCAGGGCAAAATCGCTGCTGTGGCGGGCGTCCTCGAGCTTTTGCATCGCTTCGTCGCGGAGTTCCGGTTCGCCGGCAGCGAGGATGGCGAAGGCTTCGAGAGCCATCGCGCGGACGGCGATGCGGTTTTCGGCGAGCCGAGCACGGACTAACGGCAGCAGGCGCAGGCGCTGCGGCCGCGTCAAGGCATTATGCGCGGCGGCGACGAGGACGTAGCCGCGGGCTTGCCACTCTTCCATCGGCAACGCGGCGGCGACTTCGGCCAGCACATCGCCGAGGGCGGCGAGAATGCCGGGTTCGCGGCGGCTGACGAGGCGAGCGAGCTCGGCGGCGCAGCGATGGTCGAAGGGATCATCGGAGCAGAGCTCGCGGATCAGTTCGCGGACGGCGGTTTTGCGCGGTTTGGTAAAGAAGTCTTTCGCGGAAGCCGCGGCGTCGGTGGATTTCCAACTGCGCGGGATCACGATGCGGGCTGCGTGCCGTTTACGGTCTGGATTGGTTGCGGCCATTGCGCACTTCTGGCCATGAGTATAGGGCGACTGCGTTCTACAATGAATCCGATCGCTATGAATCATTTTGAACGATTTTTGGTTCCGTGTTTTCTCGTTTCGGCTGCGCTGGTTGCGCCGGCTTTCGGCCAGTTTTCGAATCCGGAGTCGCAGACGACGACGGTGCACAACGCGGCGCCGCTGCATCCGCCAGCGGGCGCGCGGGTGGCGATTGTGGAGTTCGAGGATCTGGAGTGTCCGGACTGCGCGCGCGCCAATCCAGTGATCAAAGAGGCGATCGAAAAGTACCACATTCCGTGGGTGCGGCACGATTTTCCGCTGCCATTCCACACCTGGAGCTTTGAGGCCGCGGTGGATGCGCGGTGGTTCGACACTAAATCGAAACGGTTGGGCGACGATTTCCGCGATGCGACGTTTGCGGCGCAGCAGACGATCCATTCGCAGGATGAATTGCAGGTGTTTGCGCAAAAATTTGCGCAGGATCACAAACTGGTGTTTCCGTTTATCGTCGATCCGCAGGGACGGCTGGCGCAGCTGGTGAAGGCCGATGCCGAGCTGGGGCAGAGCGTCGGGATCCAGCACACGCCGACGATCTGGGTGGTGACGAACCGGAGGAGCGGGACACCGTTCGTCGAGGTGATCGACCGGTCGCGGCTGTACACGATGATCGAAGAGGCGCAGGCGGAGACGGCGCCGAAGCAGCGGTAGGGTTCGAGGGTACAGGGTACAGGTGGCAGCGTACAGGTACCCCCCCACCCCCCCTCCCCCTGGGGGTCTGGCAAGTGGTTCATTCGGCAGAGCCATTTGGTACCGTGAATCAGGTATTACCCTCAGCGTTCGGAAAGACAGGGTTCAGCGATCAGCGATCAGCATTCAAAAAGACCGGGCCAAGCTGAATCCCGCAACTAAAAAGCCCCGCGGACGCCGCGAGGCTTTTTCTGGACCTGATCCTACTAACTAGTATCAGGCTACGGGACGGCCTGGGCTGGGGCAAGGGAAAAGCGCAGAGTGGGGGTTACGGAAGTCAGGGGTGGTATGCGACGGCGGATGGATGGCGGGTTGAATGACTCCAACTTCCGGTTTGCTAGTTAACCGGCCTTAGGCGGACAACTTATACAGCCGGGACCAAACGCGCCACCGTGAGCACCGTGATGTCGTCCTCCTGCCGGAAATCCTGCGCAGCTGTCGCCAGTCCTGCAGCGGTCGCGCGTCCGCCCGGCATTTGCCGCGACCCGCTCGAAGCCGAAGAGATGACCTTTGTCGTTCTGGGGCAAACGACCTGCGCGCCGACGCAACAGTCAGGGCGAATCTGCCCTGACCGTCTTCCATCGAAGTTTCTTCTATCTTTACGTCATAGATATTGCTTTCAGCCGTTCCAACTGTCATGATGCTCCGCAAGTCCTTACCGACCTGAACTGGCTTTGAAGCCGGTTTCTCCTTTCCCCCACGTCCGGTCTTGTCGCCGGCGTCCCCAGCGCGGCGGCTGAAGCCGTTGGGTATACACCGCCCTGAATCCCCATTCGAGCGGACTTCGTCACCAGGAGTTTTCTCCATGGAGAGCGGTCCCGTTGTGCGTTTCCTCTGTGCCCTTCCGCAATCGGCTTTTGCCCAGCATGCAGCCGCCACCCGCTCGCTGAGCCCGGAAGCCGCGCCCCGGCCCGCGACGACAGCAGGGACAAGCGCGAGGCGCATCGCATGGTACGGGCTGGGCACGCTCCTTCTGGGCCTCCTGGCAGTCTCGCCCCTCCACGCCCAGACGGCCACGGTTGGGAATACCGTGCCTCTGGGCGGCGGCTTCCAATTGCCCTACGGCGTGGCCGTGGACGCGAGCGGCAACGTTTATGTCGCCGACGAACAAGCCAGCGCGGTCAAGGAGATGCCCCCAGGCTGCGCCACATCCACCTGCGTGACGACGCTGGGCGCCGGCTTCCTTTTTCCCACCAGCGTGGCCGTGGACTCCAGCGGCAACGTCTACGTCGCCGATTACGGCAACAGCGCGGTGAAGGAAATGACCCCGGGCTGTACCACGTCCTCCTGCGTCAACCACGCTGGGCGGCGGCTTCATGAATCCCCAGGGCGTGGCCGTGGACTCCAGCGGCAACGTCTACGTCGCCGATTACGGCAACAATGCGGTGAAGGAAATGACGCCGAACTGTACCTCGTCCTCCTGCGTCACCCCACTGGGTGCCGGCTTCGTCTCTCCCGCAGAGGTGGCGGTGGACGCGAGTGACAACGTCTATGTTACTGACGGGCAAAACAACGGCGCGGTCAAGGAAATGACCCCGGACTGCACTTCCTCCAGTTGCGTGACCATGCTGGGTGGCGGCTTCAACTCGCCCTTTGGCGTTGCGGTGGACGGGAGCGGCAACATCTACGTCGGCGATACCGGAAACTACGTGATGAAGGAGATGCCTTCGGGCTGTGCCGCGTCCACGTGTGTCATCACGCTGTTCGCCGATGTTGTTGGCGTGGCGGTGAGCGCCAGCGGCATCCTGTATTTCTCCGATGTTAATGCCGACAACAACACGGTGGATGAGTTCTTCCCGCAGAGCCTCAGGCTCCACGCCGTCGCGGTGCGGTCCACCGGGCCGGCAGTGCCGGTCTCCTTCTACTTCACGGCCGGCGGCAGCGGCATCAGCGCGACCGTGGTCACAGAGGGCGCCAGCGGTCTGGACTTCGCCGATGCGGGAACCGGAACCTGCGATACCAACGGGACAGGACATACGTACAGCACGGGCGACACCTGCTCGGTGAAGGTCACCTTGACGCCGAAGTATGCCGGCCCGCGCTACGGGGCGGTGCAGCTCTTGAATGGCTCGCGGAGCGTGATCGCGACCGCACTCATTTACGGCACCGGCCAGGGGCCGCAGATCCAGTTCCCGAGCAATCCGACTATCGCGCCGCTGGGCGGCGACTTCGATCCCTTTGAGGTTGCCGTCGACGGTGCCGGCAACGTCTATGTCGCCGATGTGGGCAACGGCGCGGTGAAAGAGATGCCCGCGGGCTGTGCTACCTCCAGCTGCGTGACGACGCTGGGCGGCGGCTTCAGCCATCCCTTTGGGGTTGCCGTCGACGGTGCCGGCAACATCTACGTCGCGGACACCTTCGACAGCAAGGTGAAGGAGATGCCTCCTGCCTGCGCTTCCTCCAGCTGCGTGACGACGCTGGGCGGCGGATTCGCCAGTCCGCAGGCGGTAGCGGTGGACGGGAGCGGCAACGTCTATGTCGCTGATACGAACAACAGCGCGGTGAAAGAGATGCCCCCCGGCTGTGCTACCTCCAGTTGCGTAACAACGCTGGGCGCCGACTTCAGCCAACCCGCGGCGTGGCCGTGGACGCCAGCGGCAACATCTACGTCGGCGATTACGGCAACAACGCCGTGAAGGAGATGCCCCCCGGCTGCGCTTCCTCCAGTTGCGTTACGACGCTGGGCGGCGGATTCAACCAGCCCTTTGGCGTGGCGGTGGATGGAAGCGGCAACGTTTATGTCGCCGACTGCGGCAACAGCCTGGTGAAGGAGATGCCGGCGGGCTGTCCTTCCGCCAGTTGCGTCACGACGCTGGGCAGCGGCTTTGCCCTTCCCACCGGTGTGGCCCTGGACTCCAGCGGCAACGTCTATGTCGCCGATTACGGTAACAACGCGGTGTATGAGCTGCCCCTGGCCACCCCGCCCAGCCTGAGCTTTGCCAGCTGCCAACATGGGGACGCAAAGCAGCGACAGCCCAAAGACGGTAACGCTGCGCAACATCGGCAATCAGTCACTCGTCTTCCCGGTTCCGGGAACCGGCGAGAATCCCAGCGTCTCCGCCAGCTTCACCCTGGACCCAGCGACGACCTGCCCCGAGGTTCTGAGCTCGGGTTCTGCCGGCACGCTCGCCTCGGGAGCCAGTTGCGGCCTGGCCGTGGACTTTATTCCCAGGAGCACCGGGTCGATCTCCGGATCGGCGACTTACACGGATAACAGTCTGAACGTTGCGAATGCCATGCAGAGCATTGGGCTGAGTGGCACCGGGCTGGCTGCGCTGATCACGCCGGCCGTCACGGTCTCGCCGGCCTCCTCGAAGATCACCACGTCAGAGGCGCTCTCGGTCACGGTGGCCCTGAGCGGTGGCAACGGTAATCCAACCCCAACCGGCTCAGTCGTGCTGAGCGGCGGCGGCTACACCTCGTCCGCCAAAACGCTGAGCGCCGGCTCGGCGAATATCAACATACCAGCGGGACAATTAGCCGTGGGTAGTGACACTCTGACTGCGACCTATACGCCGGACTCGGGAAGCTCCATGACCTACAACAGTGCCACCGGCTCGGCTCCTGTGACGGTCGTGAACTCGACCTTGCCGTGTGCGAATCCGAACCCGAATCCCAATCCAAATCCGGCGTCGTTTGCCAACCCGGGCGACTTCAACGGCGATTGCAAGAGTGACATTCTGTGGCGCAACACCAGCACCCAGCAGGTCTACGAGTGGTTCATGAACGGAACCACGTATTCGAGCAGCGGAAGTCCCGGCAGCCCCACTTCGGACTGGGTCATTCAGGGCGCTGGCGATTTCAACGGGGATGGCAAAGCCGACATCCTGTGGCGGAACAGCACCACCGGAGAGGTATACATCTGGCTGATGAACGGCAGCACATTGACCAGCAGCGGAAGCCTCGGCTACGTCTCCTCGGACTGGAGCATTGCCGGCATTAGCGATTTCAACGGCGACGGCAAGGCCGATATCCTGTGGCGCAACAGCACCACCGGGCAGGTCTACGTCTGGTTCATCAGCGGAACCACGATGAATGGCGGTGGCAGCGTCACCTACGTCTCCTCCGACTGGAACATTGCGGGCATTGGCGATTTCAACGGCGATGGCGATGCCGACATTCTGTGGCGGAACGGCACCACCGGCCAACTTTACATCTGGCTGATGAACGGAGCCACCTTGACCAGCAGCGGAAGCCTCGGCTCCGTCACCTCGGACTGGAAGATAGCAGGCGTCGGCGATTTCAATAACGACGGCAAGAGCGACATTCTGTGGAGCAACAGCAGCACTGGCCAGATTTACATCTGGTTCATCAACGGGACCGCGACAGCGAGTACCGCGAGTGTCGGCAGCGTCTCCTCCGGATGGAACATTGAAGGCGTAGGCGACTACGACGGCAGCGGCAGGGCCGGCATCCTGTGGCGGAACACCTCCACGGAGCAGGTCTACATCTGGCTGATGAACGGAGCGACGTTGACGAGCAGCGGGACCCCCGGCAGTCCCGCGGCTGCCTGGCAAATAGCCCCCTAATCTGCATAGGGTCTGGTTAGTCGGCAATACTTCCCTTTCGAGCCCGGAGCAGCGAGGCTTACGGGTTGCCGGGTGAGGATGGCGAGGGCGCGCATCGGGGTCTCCCGATCCCGCAGGACTGCGGTGACAAGTGGAGCGCGGAGAAAGCTAGTCGGGGAGAACCATCGTTTTGCCGGCGAGGTCGCAGGCGCGCCAGAGGTACCAGCTGGCGACGGAGCGCCAGGGAAGCCACTTTTGTGCGCGGCGCTCGATTTGGTCGATGGTGGCGAGCATAGAGGCGTCGAAGGGTTTGGATTTCGGCAGGCGGAGGAAAGTGAGGGCGAAGCCCTTGCGGACGCCGTAGTCGGTGACGGGCAGGATGTCGGGGCGGCCGAGGCGGAAGATGAGGAGCATCTGGACGGTCCAGACGCCGATGCCGCGAACCTCGGTGAGGCGGGCGACGATTTCTTCGTCGGGCAGACGACGGATGGCGGTGAGGGTGGGGACGGTGCCGTCGAGGGTTTTCGCGGCGAGGTCGCGGAGGGCTTTGGTTTTGGAGGCGGAGAGACCGCAGGCGCGGAGCCGGTCGTCGGGGGCTTCCAGCAGATGTTCGGGCGCGGGGTGGAGTTCACCGAAGGCGGTGAGCAGGCGTTTGAGGATGGCGGCGGCGGCTTTGCCGTGGAGTTGCTGGTAGATGATGGACTCGAGCAGGGCTTCGAAGGGGGAGTGCTGGCTTTTGAGTTTGAGGGTGAAGGGGCCGACGCGGGCCATGAGCTGGCCGAGTTTGGGGTCGGCTTCCGCTAACAGGCGGCAGGCGAGGGCGGCATCGTAGCGGACGGCGCGGCGACCATCAACCATAGAAGCAGGGTACAGGGTCAAGGGTGCAGGGTACAGTGCACAGTGAACCGCGAACCGCGAACCGTGAACCGTGAACCGTGAATCGTGAATCGTGAACAGGGAACAGTGATCAGTGAACAGCGAACAGTGAACAGTGAGCCGTGAACGGGGCACCGGAGATTGCTACCGGCACGGTTACAGATGCGGCTGTGGACAGCGAGGACGGCGTGGAATTTCCGCTGTCGGCATTGCGGGATGCGGTCGCTGGGTCCTCTTATCACAAAGTGGATGCGTTGGCGCGCGGGTGACTGCGGTCAATAATTTTTCTTCATAAGGGGCGCGTGGCTTGCAGAGGGCGGCATGGTGCCGCTATAGTTTTTGTTTACGCAGAAATTGTGATGAAGCTCACAATCGGTTGTGATCCAGAACACAATCAGGACGAACCCAGGGCAAAGGCCCGGCCGGTAAGGCGAGTTTCAGGCGCTGGAATGCAGTGCGGCAATTTTGGGGAAAGCTGTTGAACGTCCATCGCCAGCTGCTGTTGGCGGCGACAGAACTGCAATCTCCGGTTTGAACATCCAGCCATCGACCCGCAGCGATTCATCGATTCACTGAAACTGAGGAGACGCAGGACGCATTCATGGCGCAGATTTTTGACCGCAGTTCGAACGCGCTGGCCCGGATGAGCCTGATTTTGACGGGATTGATTGTGATTGCCCTGGCGTTGACCGCCGATGAACTGCAGCGGTCTCCGTGGGTGACGCGGCAGGGGCAGCGGGCGGATCAGCCGGTGCCGTTCAGCCACAAGCATCACGTGGAGGGACTGGGGCTGCAGTGCCAGTACTGCCACACGACGGTGGAGAAGTCCAGCTACGCGGGGATTCCCCCGACGAAGACGTGCATGAACTGCCATGCGCAGATCTGGACGGATGCGCAGTTGCTGGAGCCGGTGCGGAACAGCTGGGCGACGGGGCAATCGATTGCGTGGATGCGGGTGCACGATCTGCCGGACTACGTGTTCTTCAATCATGAAATTCATGTGAATAAGGGGATCGGGTGCTCGTCGCTGTCATGGGCGGGTGGACGAGATGCCGATCATGTACATGCAGAATTCGCTGCAGATGGAGTGGTGCCTGAACTGCCATCGGAATCCGGCGAAGAACCTGCGGCCGACGAGCGAGATTTACAACATGGCGTGGACGGGAGCATCGGAGTTGAAGCCGGTGTGGTGCGCGGCGGAGGATGTGCCGACGGGGTCGCCGACAGCGGGCGGGGTGACATGCACGGAGACGGCTCCGGGAGGCGAGGTACAGATGGCGGCGTTGAGCGCGCCGGTGACGGGAGTCCCTGCGCAGGTGGGAACGGGGATTGGCAGCGAGGAAACGATGCCGGTGCAACTGCCCGCGGGGTTGAAGTACACGAAGTTCACGAGCCAGGAGGCGCTGGGGCAGTTCCTGGTGCAGCACTATGACATTCGCAACCCGCGAGAGCTGACCAGCTGCGAGGTTTGTCACCGATGAACAAGAGCCAGGGCACAGGGCACAGGGGGCAGGGCACAGAGGGACAGCGTTCAGCGTTCAGCGGTCAGCGTTCAGAAGAACCGTCGACCGTGCTTGCTGCTGGGGTGGGTGCCCAGGAGAGCCTGGTGCAGATCGAAGCGAGGAAGCCGCTAACGCTGGCGGAGGTGCGGGCGAAGCTGGCGCATCAGAAGGGGAAGAAGTTTTGGCGGTCGGTGGATGAGCTGGCGGAGACGCCGGAGTTCGCGGAGCTGGTGGCGAAGGAATTTCCTTCGCAGGCTTCGGAGTGGATCGACCCGGTTTCACGGCGGAGTTTTCTGAAGGTGATGGGCGCGTCGATGGCCCTGGCAGGGCTGGCCGGATGCACGAAGCAGCCGGATGAGCCGATTATGCCGTATGTGAGCGCGCCAGAAGACTTGATTCTGGGGAAGCCGGTTTATTTCGCGTCCGCGTTTCCGTTTGCATCGGGCGCGGTGCCGGTGCTGGTGAAGAGCGATTCGTACCGGCCCATCAAGGTAGATGGAAATCCGGAGCATCCTTATACAAAGGGCGGGTCGGATCCTCTGACGCAGGCGACGCTGCTGGATTTGTACGATCCGGACCGGTCGCAGCACGTGCTGTATCGCGGGGACACGCGGCCGTGGCCGGCGTTTTTGGCGGCGTTCCGCTCGATGCTGGCGGACAAGAAGCCGTCGGGCGGGCAGGGATTGTATTTTCTGAGCACGACGGTGACGTCGCCGACGCTCGCGGCGCAGTGGCAACAGGCGCAGAAGAATTATCCGCAGGCGAAGTTTGTGCAGTACGAGCCGGTGAATCGGGACAACCACTACACGGCGGCGAAGCAGGCGTTTGGGAGCTTCGTGGATGAGCAGTATCACCTCGATCAGGCGGATGTGATTGTGTCGCTGGACGCGGATTTTCTGGGCGGGGCGACGTTCCCGGGATTCCACAAGCTGGCGCGGGATTATGCGCAGAAGCGGAAGCTCCAGGGCACGCAGCAGATGAATCGGCTGTACGTGGTGGAGTCGGTCACGACGCTGACGGGATTTAAGGCGGAGCATCGACTGGCGGTGAAGCCGAGCGAAGTGGCGGCGTTTGCGCAGGCGCTCGCGGGGGCTGTTGGTCACCCCACCGAGCCAACACCGGGCTCGTCGGGGACCCCGACTGTCGGAGGGGGTTCTGCCGCGGGCGGAGCGAACTGGTCGGATCACGATACGAAGTATCTGCAGGGCGTGGCGGCTGATCTGAAGGGGAATGCGGGGAAGTGCGTGGTGATTCCTGGGGAGTTTGCGCCGCCGGAAGTGCATCTGGCGGCGTTCGCGATCAACCAGGCGCTGGGCAATGTGGGCAAGACGGTGGTGTACACCGATCCGGTGAACCCGATGCCCTCGCTGCAGAATGCGGATTTGCAGTCGCTGGTTGCGGACATGAACGCCGGCAAGGTGGAGTGGCTGGTGATTCTGAATTCGAACCCGATTTACGCGACGCCGGCAGATCTGGATTTCGAGAGTGCTTTCAACAAGGTGGGGACGGTTGTGCATCTCGGATCGCATGTGGACGAGACGGGAGAGATCGCGCACTGGCACATCAACAACGCGCACTATCTGGAGATGTGGTCAGATGCGCGGGCGTACGACGGCACGGTGAGCATCGTGCAGCCGATGATCGAGCCGCTGTACGGCGGGCATAATGCGCATGAGATTGTGCAGTCGATGCTGGATGAGCCGGATATTTCGGCCTATGACGCGGTGCGCGCGACGTGGATGACGAATGGCGGGCCGCTTGCGAAGGGCGATGCGGAGTTCAACTGGCGCAAGGCACTGCACGATGGATGGATCGACGGCACGGCGTTCGCGCCGAAAACCGTGACGGCGAAGGGTGCAGCGGGTGGGGCGAGCACGCCATCGGGCGGCGATGCGCTCGAAGTTGCGTTCCGGCCGGACAGCAACGTCTACGACGGGCGCTACGCGAATGTGGGGTGGATGCAGGAGATTCCGCGGCCGGTGACCAACCTGTCGTGGGATAACGCGGCACAGATGAGCTTCGCGACGCTGGAGAAGTTTGGGCTGGAGGAGAACGACGCGGTCGAGATCACGGTGGGTGGAAAGAAGATCATCGCCGGAGCGCTGGCGGTTCCGGGGCAGGCAGATGGCGTCGTGGTGGTCGCGCTGGGTCAGGGCCGCAGGAGCGGGCGGGTAGCCGGCGGCGTGGGGTACAACGCGTATTTGATCCTGCAGTCGGCCACGCCGTGGGCGCAGACGGGGGCAAGCCTGAGGAAGACGGGCGACATTTACGACATCTGCGTGACGAAGAGTCACCACATCGACCAGCGGGCGGTATCGGCGGGCGGCGACGGCTCGGGGACGCATTCGCTTGAAGGAAACGAATCGCTGGATCGCGGGATTATTCGCTACGCCACGCTGGAGGAGTTCAAGAGCAATCCGGAATTCGCGCATGAGGGTGTAGGGCGCGATGTGCCGGAGCCGGACGAGAGCATGTTCCCGGCATATCGATACGACAAGAACGCCTGGGGGATGTCGATCGATCTGAATTCATGCGTAGGCTGCAACGCGTGTGTGGCGGCTTGCTACGCGGAAAACAACATCCCGGTGGTGGGCCGGCACCAGGTGAAGATTGGCCGCCTGATGCAGTGGATCCGCATCGATACGTATTTCGAGGGGGATCTGGCCGCGCCGCGAGCACACTTCCAGCCGATGACCTGCCACCATTGCGAGAACGCGCCTTGCGAACAAGTGTGCCCGGTGGGCGCGACGGTGCACACGCCGGAAGGCCTGAACATGATGATCTACAACCGCTGCGTGGGGACGCGGTACTGCTCGAATAACTGTCCTTATAAGGTGCGGCGGTTCAACTTCCTTCTCTACTCCGATTACGAGACGGAGAGCCTGAAGCTGATGCGCAATCCTGACGTGAGCGTACGCAGCCGGGGCGTGATGGAGAAGTGCAGTTACTGCGTGCAGCGCATCGAGGCGGTCAAGATCGAGGCGGACAAGCAGAATCGCGATATTCGCGATGGGGAGATTCGGACAGCGTGCCAGCAGTCGTGCCCGACGGATGCGATCGTGTTCGGCAACATCAACGATCGGGAGAGCCGGGTGGCGCAACTAAAGACGCAGGAGCGCACCTACGGAGTGCTGGCGGACATTAACACGCGGCCGCGTACGACCTATGTGGCGGGCGTGCTGAACATCAATGAAGAGCTGGCAAAAGCGCTGGGAGAGTACTCGACGTAAGGCAGCATGAAGCGAGCGAAGTGCGAGCGGAAGACGAGCGAAGGGCCAGCAGGAAACAAGCGGTAGAAGAGGATTCCGAGGGCGAAGGCGAAAGAGACGATGGCGACGAAAGACGCACCCGTCAACAATCCGATGGTGGATCCGGTCACGGGAGAATACCGGGTAATCGCGCCGGGACACACGTTCAAGTCGGTGACCGAAGAGGTTTCCCGGATCGTGCTGACGAGCCACACGCCGCTGGGGTGGTGGTTCGGATTTCTGGTAGCGAGTTCGGTGGTGGGGATCCTGCTGACCGCCGTAACGTGGTTGTTCGTGAAGGGTGTGGGGATCTGGGCCATCACGATCCCGGTGGCATGGGGCTTCGCGATCATCAACTTTGTGTGGTGGATCGGCATCGGCCATGCGGGAACGTTGATCTCGGCGATTCTGCTGCTGTTCAAGCAGGGCTGGCGCAATTCGATCAACCGCTTTGCGGAGGCGATGACGATCTTCGCGGTGGTGTGCGCGGGCATGTTTCCTGTGTTGCACCTGGGCCGGCCGTGGCTGGGTTACTGGCTGTTTCCCTATCCCAGCACGATGAATTACTGGCCGCAGTTCCGTTCGCCGCTGATGTGGGATGTGTTCGCGGTTTCGACGTACGCGACGATTTCAGTGGTGTTCTGGTACATCGGCATGATTCCGGACCTGGGAACACTGCGCGACCGCTCAACGAGCAGGCTGGGGCAGTTCACTTATGGACTGCTGGCGGTGGGGTGGCGCGGGTCGGTGCGGCACTGGGTTCGGTACGAGACGGCTTCGCTGCTGCTGGCGGGGCTGGCGACACCGCTGGTGCTCTCGGTGCACAGCGTAATCAGCCTCGATTTTTCGGTAGCGCTGATGCCGGGCTGGCACACAACGATTTTCCCGCCGTATTTCGTGGCCGGCGCGATTTACTCGGGATTCGCAATGGTGCTGACGCTGGCGATCCCGATCAGGAAGTTCTACCACCTCGAGGATCTGATTACGATCCGGCACATCGACAACATGGCGAAAGTCATGCTGGCAACCGGGCTGATTGTGGCGTACGGCTACTCGACCGAAGTATTCATGTCGTGGTATTCGGCGAGCCACTGGGAATACTTCATGATGTGGAACCGGATGTTCGGGCCGATGGGGTGGTCGTACTGGGTGCTGATCACGTGCAACATTGCGCTGCCGCAGCTGATGTGGCTGCGGAAATTCCGGGTGAATGTGGGACTGATGTTCCTGATGTCGATCATCGTGAATACCGGCATGTGGTTTGAGCGGTTCGTGATCGTGGTGACCAGCATGACGCGCGATTATCTGCCGTCGTCGTGGGGCACGTATCGGGCGACGAAGTGGGATTACGCGACCTTTCTGGGAACGCTGGGATTGTTCACGTTTCTCTTCTTCCTGTTCATCCGGCTGCTGCCCATGATCCCGATGTCAGAACTGCGGCTGATGCTGCCGCAGGCGAAGGTGCGAGAGAAGGCGGAACCTTTACCGGAGGCAGGTGACTGATGCCTTTACCCGAAGGATTGTACGGATTGATGGCTGAATTCGAAGGGCCGACGCAGCTGGTGCACGCGGCGAGGGCGGCGCACGACGCGGGATACCGGCGGATGGATTGCTATACGCCGTATCCGGTGGAAGAGGCAGCGGAGGCGATTGGATTCCATCGCGACGAGGTGTCGCTGGTGACGCTGATCGGCGGCCTGCTGGGGCTGGGTGCGATGTTCGGGCTGGAGACCTGGATTGCGGTATGGGCGTATCCACTGAACATTGCGGGGCGGCCGTATTTTTCGTGGCCGGCTTTTTTGGTTCCGGCGTATGAGTGGACGATATTGTGGGCGGGTCTTTCGGCGGCGTTCGGGATGCTGGCGCTGTGTGGCTTGCCGAAGCCGTATCACCCGGTATTCAACGCGCCAAATTTTCGCAGCGGAGCGACCACCGACAAGTTCTTTTTGTGCCTGGAATCCACGGATCCCAAGTTCGATGCCGCCGAGGCGCGTGGCTTTCTGGAAGCGCAATCGCCGGTTTCAGTGGTGGAGGTGGAGTATTAGCGCCGCAGGGTACAGGGTGCAGGGCACAGGGCGCAGGGTTCGGCGCTCGGCGTTCGGTGTTCGCGGTGTGCGGACTCTGAGGATCGCCGGCGCGCTCGGTGTGCTGCTGCTGGTGGCCGGGTGCCGGCAGGATATGCAGGACCAGCCGAGAATGTTTCCGCAGCGCGGGACGACGCTGTTCGCGGACGGGCGGTCGGTGCGTCCGCAGGTGGCGCACACGGTGGCGCGGGGACAGCTCTACGAGAATGAGTATTTCTACACGGGGCTGATGAACGGCAAGGAAGCGGATATGATGCCGTTTCCGGTGACCCTGCAGGTTCTGGCGCGCGGGCAGGAGCGGTTCAACGTGTACTGCACGCCGTGCCACTCGCGGGTGGGCAATGGGGCGGGGATGATTGTGCAGCGGGGTTACAAGCCGGCGGGCAATTTGCACGATGCGCGACGACTGAGTGAACCGCTGAGCCACTACTTTTATGTGATGACCAACGGCTATGGCGCCATGCCGGATTACAAAGCGCAGGTAACGCCGGAAGATCGGTGGGCGATTGCGGCGTATATTCGCGCGCTGCAACTGAGCCAGAACGCAAAAGTGTCCGATGTGCCGACGGGAGCGCAGGTGGAGAACCTGAGCGACATCACGGAGCGGCTGGGTGAGCCGGCGAGTTATGCGGGGCCATGGCCGATGCCGACGACGGCAGTTTATGGCGCCCCGACCGTGGGCATCGCCGCTGGAGCGCCCGCGGAGAATCCTGCCACGCAGCCGGCGTCGAAGAACGTAGTTACGAAGCCATCGGGAGCGCAGCAATAATGGCGAACGAATCATTCAGCAAGGGATTGCCATCCACGGTGGGAGCGCCGGCTTTCGTCGATCTATGGCGGCGGCGCGCGCTGCGAGCGGGGCTGGTCTTCTCCATTTTGGCTGTGATCCTTGCGCTTCTTGCTCAGAAGCTGGACCAACCTGCGCTGGGCTGGGACCACGTGATGCGGGGGTGGCTGGAGGGATTTGTTGGGTGCTTCGGACTGTGCCTGGGGGGAATGTCGCTGCTGATGGTGCAGTATCTCTCTGGCGGGAAGTGGGGACTGATCGTGCGGCGGCCGCTGGAGGCGATGACGCGGACCTGGCCGCTCGTAGTCTTGATGTGGCTGCCGGTCGCGATCCTGGGAGCGTCGTTCGGCAAGCTGTATATCTGGGCGAGGTATGAAGATTGGGTCGGCGCTCTAAATAAGGGTCTGATCACGATCGACCAGGCGCACGCCATTCACTGGAAGCATCCGATGCTGAACGTGACTGACTTCTATGTGGTCTCGCTGGTTTGCTTCGCGATTTTCGCGCTGTATATCACTCTGCTGAATCGCTGGTCGGTCAAGCGAGATGCCGATGCGGAGCCGAACGTAGCGCACTGGCGCACGAGGTTTGAGAACCTGAGCGGCTTCGGCCTGGTGCTTTACTCAGCGCTGTTGTTCATCCTGTCGATCTACTGGGTCATGTCGCTCGACCCCACCTGGTACTCGACCATTTACGGGTTTCAGTATCTCGTGGGGCAGCCATTCATGGTGCTGCCTCTGGCGATTCTTACACTGATCGGCTTATCGAAAGCGGAGCCGATCAAGAGCACTTTCCGGCTCATCGAGCAACACGATCTGGGCAAGCTGTGCTTCGCCCTGGTGATGCTGAATATTTATTTTGCGTTCGCGGCGTTTCTGATTATCTGGTCGGGTAACTCGCCGGAGGAAATTCCGTGGTATTTGGATCGCATCCGCGGCGGATGGGGTGTGATTGCAACACTGGACGTAATATTCCATTGGTTGATTCCGTTTGCCCTGTTGCTCTCGCGGGACCTGAAGCGCATCCAGAGCAGACTGAAGGTGGTGTGCTACGTGATGGTTTTTGCGGGTTTCTGGGACTTATTCTGGCTGATTGAACCGAACTTCAGGGACGCGTCACGGAACCTGCATTTCAGCTGGGGGATTCTTGAATACATCGCAGTGCCGGGAGCGCTGTTCAGCTTCTGGCTGGTTTATTACTTCAGCGAACTGAAACGGCGTCCGCTGATCGCGACCAACGATCCGCATCTTGCGGAGATTCTGGAGCATGATTATGCCCACGCCTGATCCACGCGACCCGAAGCTGGACCCGAAGGCGCATGCCGACGACGCATCGGTGCGGGAAGGTTACGAAGTTACGGACGCAAACACCGGCGGCATCATGGTGTTTCTGGTGGGTCTGTTCATTTCCGTGGGCGTGTTTTTCGTGTTCTGCTTTGGTATGGGCAAGGTGATCAACAACGGTTTGGACCGGGCGGATGGCCAGGCGAATAAGTGGAACGCGCCGAACCAGATTGCTCCGCGGAAGACAATCCAGTCGAATCCGGCGCTGGAGCAGGAGCAACTGGCCAAGCTGACGCAGCAGTTCCCGACGCCGCGGCTGGAGACCGACGACGGCAATCAGGACCTGGCCAATCTGCACGAGCGCGAGGATCTGCTGCTGGACTACTACAGCTGGATCGACCGGAGCAAAGGCACGGTGAGGATTCCGATCGCCCGGGCAATGGAGCTGACTGCGCAGCGCGGGCTGCCGGTGGCGCCGGCCCCAGAGCATCAGGCGCTGATGATGGGAGACAAGCAGCCTCTGGTGCAGATGCCGCTGACGGATGGATTTGCGCGGACGGCATACGAGCAGGAATTACACGGCGAGGAGAAGGAGGCGGGAGAGCAGACATCGAGCAAGGCGAATAACCAATGAAAGCAGGGAATAGGTGGCAGGGGATAGGAATTGGGAGTGGGAGTAGGGACGGCAGCGAGTTAGCCGGTTGGCTGGAGCAGGTTTAGAAGAGATGCAGTACCACGAGACAGGACGGAGATGGGCGAAGGCGGCGGGGCTGGCGCTGGCTTGCGCAATCCTGTGCTGCTGTTCCGTGTTGCCCGCTTTTGCGCAAAGCCAGTGGTTTGGTTTGCAGAAGCCGGGAACGCCCGCCGATCAGCAGCCGTTACTGCTGAAGAAGATCAGCATCCAGCAGCGGCTAAATACGCAAATTCCACTGAATCTGGAATTTCGCGACGAGAGCGGAAAGTTAGTCCATCTGGGGGACTACTTCGGAAAGCGGCCGGTGATTCTTTCACTGGTGTACTACCAGTGCAAGATTCTTTGCCCGGAAGAGATTGACGGGCTGGTGGGCGCGCTGGAGATGATGAAGTTCAATCCAGGGCGGGATTTCGACGTCGTACTGGTGAGCATCGACGCGACGGAGACGCCGGCGATCGCGGCGCGGGAGAAGGCGTACTACATGAAGCGGTATGGGCGGCCGGAGGATGTGAACGGCTGGCATTTTCTTACCGGCCAGGAGCCGGCGATCCGAGCGCTGGCCAGTGCGGTGGGATTTGGATACGTGCCGATGCAGGGGCCGGACGGGAAGATGACGCAGTTTGCGCATGCGAGCGCGATTGAGCTGGTGACGCCGGAAGGGCGGCTGGCGCAGTACTACCTGGGAGTGGAGTTTTCTCCCAAGGACCTGCAACTGGGGTTGGTGGAGGCATCACACGGGACGATTGGATCGCTGGTGGAAAACCTGCTGACTTACTGTTACCAGTACGATCCAACGATGAACCGGCACACGCTTTTGTATGTGCGGATTTTCCAGGCGGGTGGAGTGCTGACGGTTTTGTTTCTGGGGATTTTTCTTGTAGTGAACTTTCGGCGCGATATACGGGAAGCGCGAGCACAGAAAACACAATTGGCGAACGGATAAAAGGCGACGATGCATTTCATCAGCCCGGTACTTTGGCAATTTTTAATTAAGTGGCTTACGTACTTCGCGATCTTCCCGCCGGAAGCGTCGAGTATTGCGCCGTATGCGGACGCGCTTTACTTCTTTTTGATCGCGATTTCGGTGGTAGGCCTGGGAGCCGTCGCTTTTCTGGTCGTGACCTTTTCCATCCGGTACCGGAAGGAAGCGAACCCGGTGGCCACGCCGATTGAGGGATCGACGTTGCTAGAGGCCACCTGGACGATCATTCCTCTGATCCTCTTTATGATTTGTTTCGTGTGGGGGGCGCTACTGTACTTCAGGATTTACAGCCCGCCGACCAACGCGATGAACATCTATGTGGTGGGCAAGCAGTGGATGTGGAAGGTGGAGCATCCGGGCGGACAGCACGAGATTAACGCGCTGCACATTCCGATTAACCGGCCGATCCAGATCACGCTGATTTCGCAGGATGTTTTTCATAGTTTTTCGATTCCGGCCTTTCGGGTGAAGCGCGAAGCGATCCCCGGGCGCTACAACACAGAGTGGTTCGAAGCGACGAAGGTGGGAACCTACCACCTGTTCTGCACGCAGTACTGCGGCACGCTGCACTCGCAGATGATCGGCGAGGTGGTGGCGATGACGCCGGAGGATTACGAGGCGTGGGCTGCAGCATCGACGAGCGGGAACTCGCTCGCGCAGAACGGAGAGCGTCTGTTCGCGAGCCTGGGATGCAATTCCTGCCACAACAGCGGGCCGAATGCGCACGGTCCGAATCTGGCCAACGTGTACGGATCGCACCTGCAGCTGAAGAATGGGTTGTTTGTAACTGTGGATGATGCGTTCCTGCGGGATACCATTCTGAACCCGACTATGCACGAGGTGGCGGGCTATGCGCCGATCATGCCAACTTACCAGGGTCAGGTAAGTGAAGAGGGGCTGATCGACCTGGTGGAATACATGCGGCAACTAAATTCGCAATACCGGATCGAGCAGACGATCGACAACAGCGCAGCACAGTCGATACAGACGGGCGCGACGCCGCCAGGGACATCGGCCCCGGTGCTTGCGCCAGGAGCGGTGAAGCCATGAGCACAATTCTCACATTGCCGGACCAGGCGACGGCCAGGCTGCCGAGGGTTTCGTATCTCAACAAAGAGTACGGGCTGAAGAGTTGGCTGCTGACGGGCGACCACAAGCGGATCGCGATGTTGTATTTCATCTCGATCACGTTTTTCTTCTTTATCGGTGGAGCGATGGCCGGGCTGATTCGTCTGGAATTGCTGACCCCGCCGAGCGATCTGCTGGCCGCGGACACCTACAACAAGGTGTTCACGGCGCACGGCATCATCATGGTTTTTTTGTTTCTGGTGCCATCGGTGCCGGCGACGATTGGAAACTTCTGTATCCCGATCATGGTGGGCGCGAAAGACCTGGCGTTTCCGAAGATCAACCTGCTGAGCTGGTACCTGTATGTGGCGGCCGGCACCATGATGATCGGCGTGCTGGCCTTCGGCGGCGTTGACACGGGCTGGACCTTCACCACGCCGCTGAGCACGCATTACCTGAATACGCATGTGATCTCGGCGGGAATAGCCGTGTTTATCGCGGGATTCAGCTCGATCTTCACGGGGCTGAACTTCATCGTGACCATTCACCGGATGCGCGCGCCGGGAATGACGTGGTTCCGGTTGCCGCTGTTCGTTTGGTCGCACTACGCGGCGTCGATCCTGATGGTCCTGGGTACGCCGGTTCTGGCCATCACGCTGGTGCTGGTCATCCTGGAGCGAACGATCGGAATTGGAGTATTCGACCCAACCAAGGGCGGCGACCCGCTGCTCTTCCAGCATTTGTTCTGGTTCTATTCGCACCCGGCGGTTTACATCATGATTCTGCCCGGAATGGGTGTGATCTCCGAAGTGATCAGCACGTTTTCGCGAAAGCGGGTCTTCGGATACACGGCGGTTGCATTTTCGTCGGTGGCGATTGCGGTGTTCGGGTTCTTTGTCTGGGCGCACCACATGTTCATCATGGGCATCTCGAACTACTCCGCGCTGGTATTTTCGCTCCTGACGATGCTGGTGGCTGTTCCCTCGGCGATTAAAATCTTCAATTGGTCGGCTACGCTTTACAAGGGGTCGATCACGTTTGAGACGCCGATGTTATACGCGTTCGGATTTATCGGCCTGTTTACCATCGGTGGACTAACAGGGGTTTTCCTCGGGTCCATGGGTATGGATATCCACCTGACCGAGACTTACTTCATCGTGGCGCATTTCCACTTTGTGATGGTGGGCGGGATGCTGATGGCCTATTTGTCGGGCGTGCATTTCTGGTGGCCGAAGATCACGGGGCGGATGTATCCGGAAGGCGTGTCGAAGCTGGCGGCGGTGATCACATTTGTAGGATTCGTGCTGACGTTTTTCCCGCAGTTCATCCTTGGTTATCTGGGCATGCCGCGGCGCTATGCGGCGTATCCGCCGGAGTTTCAGGTGCTGAACGTATTTTCGAGCGCGGGAGCGAGCGTTCTGGGGGTGGGATACTTATTGCCGCTGCTGTATCTGACGTGGTCCCTGAAGTACGGGAAGATTGCGGGGTCGAATCCATGGCAGGCGACGGGATTGGAGTGGCAGATTCAGTCGCCGCCGCTGACGGAAAACTTCGCTGAGACGCCGATCGTGACGCACGAGGCTTACGACTACGAGTGGCTGGAAAGCAAAAAGGGGAGCGAGGTACCTACCGTTGGATAGCCACACAGTTGCCGCTCAGACGGCCGAGACGGTCCACGTCGAACACGAGCATCCGCCGTTTCTGCGCCATCACTTCGAGAACGTGCCCCAGCAGCGCGAGGCCGCTACGTTTGGGATGTGGCTGTTCCTTCTGACGGAAATCATGTTCTTCGGGGGCCTCTTCTGCGCCTATCTCATTTTCCGCAACTGGTATTACCCGGCGTTCGTAGCGGGCAGCCATACGCTGCATATCTGGGCGGGAACGCTAAATACGACGTTGCTGATCATCTCCAGCTTCACGATGGCCATGGCCGTTCACGCCTCTGAGACGCGGATGCGCAAGGCGCTGATGGGCTGGATGATTGCGACGATTATTCTGGGGTGCGGCTTTTTGTGTGTCAAGGCGTACGAGTGGCACGACGAATGGGTGGAGCACCACGTGCCGGGGCTGAACTTCAGCCCGCAGGGGTTCATGCACGGAACGAAAGACTACCCTGACGACAAACTCCCGCTGGATATGGCGGAGAAGACGCAGGTGTACTTCTCGCTGTACTTCGCGATGACCGGGATGCACGCACTGCACATGGTGATTGGGATCTCACTGCTGACCATTTTACTGGTCCAGGCGGGGCGCGGGAAATATGTGAACGGCCATGTAGCGCCGATTGAGAATTTCGGGTTGTACTGGCACTTTGTCGATATTGTGTGGATCTTTTTGTTTCCGCTTTTGTATCTGATTAGTCGACATCAATGAAAACAGTGAACAGTGGCCAGGTTACAGGTAACAGGGTACGGGGAGCTGAGTTGAGTATGGAAGAGGAACATCACCATCATCTGCATATGCCGGGGCCGTCGGAGCCGACGCATCACGAAGAGCATATCGTCAGCCCGAAGGTTTACCTGATCATCGGAACGTGCCTGCTGATTCTGACAGGGACGACGGCAGGGGTGTCGTACATCGACCTGGGCGCGTTCAACACCGTGGTAGCGCTGGCGATTGCCTGTCTGAAAATGACGCTCGTGGTTCTGTTTTTCATGCATGTGAAGTACAGCTCGCAGCTGACCAAGCTGACGGTTGCGGCTGGGTTCTTCACGTTTATTGTGCTTATCACGATGACCATGACGGATTACATCAGCCGGGCATGGGGTCGGTGGTAGTAAGGCAGGGAGTAGGGAATAGGGAGTAGAGAATAGGGAATAGGGAACAGGAAAGGGTTGAAGGTGGGGAGCAGCGAGCGGCTGCTCCCTTTTTGCTGTTGGCCAGGTCATAATGGTGCGCAGGAACTGCCGGCCTGGCATGTGGGCGGCAGTTCTCCTTTTCCCGGCTCGCAAAGACTGACTGAAGAATCTGGCGGACTAGTCCGGCGCCCGCGCGCACCGGGAACGAGGTGATCATGTTGAAGACCGTGCTGCTCGCAGGCCGCATCCTCGCGAAGAATCCAGCTTTCACGATCATTGCCGTGGTCACAATCGCGCTGGGAGTGGGCGCGAGCACGGCGATCTTCAGCGTAACGAACGCGGTGCTGTTGGAGCCGCTGCCGTACAAGGATCCGGGGCAACTGGTGGTGGCGGGCATGGATCTGCGCAAGCGCAACGTCCACGGGCTGCCTTTTTCGAATGCGGATTACATCGACCTGAAGAACGGCACGCGGGGGCAGTTCTCAGATATGGCTGGAGTCTTCTCCTTCCCGATCCTTGCGCAGCGAGCCGACGGAACGCCGGAGCAGATTGTGCTGGCGCAGGTGACGACGAATTTCTTCGGGCTGATGGGCGCGAAGATTTTGTACGGCCGCGACTTCAACCAGAGTGACGGCATTCCGCAGGCGCCGCAGCCGCAGCCTGGGCAGGCCGGAGCCGCAGGCGCGGCGGCGCCTCCTCCGCTGCCGCAGATGGCGATCCTGAGCTACGAGTACTTCCGACGCCGGTATGGCGGCGATCCGGATGTCATCGGGCACACATTGGGGAACGCGGTCGGCGGACCGCAGTCGGTGGTGGTGGGAGTTTTGGCGCCGGGGTTCCGGCTGTATTTTCCTCCCGAGGACAACCTGGAGGGCGTGCCGGATTTGTGGATCGCGAATCGGCTCGACTACGATGCCGCGGACCGCAACGACTTTGGCATTGCGCCGGTGGCGAGGCTGAAGGAGGGAGTGACGATCCAGCAGGCGCAGAGCGCGGCCGATGCGGTGGCGGCGGAGAGCCGGCGGACGATCCCGATGGCCGCGTCGGTGGGGTATTCCATCACCACGCAGCCGATGCAGCAGCATCTGGTGGCGGAAGTGAGACCAGCGATTCTGGCGCTGATGGGTTCGGTAATTTTTCTGCTGCTGATCGCATGCGCAAATGTGGCCAATTTGCTGCTGGTGCGCGCTTCGCTGCGCGAGCAGGAATTTGCGGTGCGGGCGGCGCTGGGCGCAAACCGCTGGCGGTTGATTCTTCCCTTGTTCACCGAGGCTTGTCTGCTGGCGATTGTGGGGACAGTGGCGGGTCTGGGGCTGGCATGGGCGGGCATTCGCGAACTACGGGCACTGGCGCCGGAAAATTTGCCGCGCCTGGATTCGATCCACATCGACGGAACAGTACTGGGCTTCACGGCGCTGGCCGGACTGGCGGCAGCGCTGTTGTTCGGAATTGCTCCGGCATGGCGCGCGACGCTGCCGGCTCTGATGAATGTGCTGCGGGGGAGCAGCCGCACCTCGGGGCTGGCGAGCGGGGCGGGGGTGCGCAATGCGGTGGTGATGATCGAGGTGGCGCTGTCGTTTATGTTGCTGGTCGGTTCGGGGCTGATGTTCCGGAGCTTTCTGGATCTGCAGCGCATCGATCCAGGCTTCGATGCGCACAACCTGCTGACCCTCAGGGTGCTGGGCGCGGGCCAGGCGGTGCGTCCGCAACCGGGCGCGTCGCCCGAGGCGCGGTCTGCGGCGCGGGCCGCAATGATCAGGAGGATCGACGATAGCCTGCGCGGCATATCCGGCGTGCAGAGTGTGACGGCGTCGTTTCCGTTTCCGCTGACGGGCCAGTTCAGCCCGATCCGGTGGGGGACGGAAGAGGCACAGGCCGATCCCAGCAAATATCAGGCAACGGATTTTGAGATAGTGGTGCCGGGCTATTTCGAAACGATGCGGACGCCGCTGCTCGCGGGGCGGACGTTTACCGAGGACGACAATCTGCCGGGGCGCAACAACGTGATCGTCGATGAGGCGCTGGCGAACAAGGCGTTTCCGGGGCAATCGGCGGTGGGCAAGCGGATTCTCACACGGATTCGGACGCCGCAGGCGGAATGGGTGCAGATTGTGGGTGTGGTGGGGCATCAGCGGGAGGAATCGCTGGCCGAACCGGGCCGCGAGCAAATTTATTTTCCCGATGCTTTTCTGGGCTCGGGCGTGGTTCGCTCGTGGGCGCTGCGGACGGGCAGCGATCCAGCGGGATACGAGAGCCAGGTGCGAGAAGCGATTGCGGGCGTCAGCCGCTCTCTGCTGATCAAAGACATGGAACCGGCGCAGACGGTTGTGTACGATGCGCAGGCGAGCACGCGATTTTCGCTGCTGCTGATCGCGGCGTTTGCGGCGATTGCGGGGATGCTGGCGGGTATAGGCCTGTACGGCGTCCTGTCGACGGCGGTGCGGCAGCGGACCGCGGAGATCGGGGTGCGGATGGCGATGGGCGCCGAGCGGGGGGACATCGTGAAGCTGGTGGTGATGCAGGGGCTGCGGCTGAGCGGCATCGGGATCGTGATCGGACTGATTGCGGCGCTGGTGCTGGGGCGGGTGATGACGGCGATGCTGGTGGGAGTGAAGGCGACCGATCCGGTGACCCTGGCGAGCATGATCGTCGTCTTTTTGGCGATCTCCGCATTTGCATCGTGGCTGCCGGCGATGCGGGCGGCGGGGCTGGATCCGAAGACGGCATTGCACGAGAACTGAACGAGGGTACAGGGTGCAGGGTACAGGGTGCAGAATCCTTCCGGCGATCGCGGATTTCGCGGATTCATGGACGAGCGAAGGCGTAGTAGCCGGAGCGGGTGACGATGCGAGCACCGGGGATCGAACACTGCAATCGGATACGGTGAAAGCTGCTGTCCGCTTTGAAGTTTGAGGGCCTGTAGACGAGGCGATACTGGTTGCGCTGTTCGGCCTCGATCATCTGCAGGTCCTGAAGGATTTGACCACCGCGTGGGTTGACGAACAGGCGGCCGCCGGTCTGTTGGGTGAGGTTTTGGAGAGTGCGGTAGCCGCCGGAGAACTGAGAACGGCGGCTGGTGACAATGGCATAGATGGCCGTCCGGGTACGCTGGCATATGTCGACGGCTTCGCTGAGGTAAGCGTGGCTGGCGTCGTCTTCGCCATCGCTGAAAAGCAGGATGAAGTTGCCGGTTTCTCGATCGGAGCCGGGCTTCCATTGGTCGCGGCAGGTGGTGTAGAGCGAATCGAAGATAGCAGTGAGGGGATCGAGGCGTCCGGGCAGGTCGCCCACGGCCGCGGCCCCGGTAGCAATGGCGGTGTCGCTGTCAGTCCAGTCCTGGCGGATAAACGTCTCGGTGTCGAATTGCTCGACGAAGGCCTGGTCGTAGCCTTTGCGCAGAAGCTGCGATGCGTAGGCGTGAATGATGGCGCGGTTGAAGGCGATGTCGCCGAGCATGGAGGCGCTGTTGTCGAAGAGAAAACCAGCACGGATGGGCAGATCGTCGTATTCCTGCAACATGACGATGGCGGCCGGAGGCTTGGCATTGTCGGAGAGCCGGAGGTCCGCGCGTGTGAGATGGATGAGCGGCTTACCGTGGGCATCGGCAGCGTGGAAGGTGAGCGAGATTTCGTCGACCGGAATGCGGAGGGTGTAAGGCGGAGTCTGATTCTGTGTGGCAGCGAGCGAGACGAGGAGTTGCGTGAACAGGATGGCTGGAACCGCGCGGCTGCGCATACGTTCTACGATAGCGAACCGCAATGCGGTTAGGATGTTTCTAAGCTGAATCAAATTTTGGACAGGGAATGGAGGCAGGGATGAGGATCTACGCCTGGGCCGGGGTGTCGCTCTTGTTTTGCGGTATGGCGGCTGCGCAGAGTACGCCGATTGTGCTGAACGCAAGCCCGACGACGGTGGCGTGGGGCTACTACTGGTCGAAGGCGAAGCCGGTGCTGACGGTGCATTCGGGCGACACGGTGCGGATTCAGACGCTCTCGACCTGCGGACCGACGGAGCGGCTGGAGGAAGAGGGCGTCGCGGCGGCCGATATTCCTGCCTACAACGACACGATATACAAGGAAGTAAAGGATAAGGGACCGGGCGGGCACATTCTGACCGGGCCGGTGGAGATAGCCGAGGCGGAGCCGGGCGACGTGCTCGAGGTGCAGATCCTGAAGATCGATATCGACACGCCGTTTGCGTGCAATGGTTTTGGCGCGGGGCGCGGGTTCCTGCCCAACGATTTTCCTTACGGGCGGCGAAAGATTATTCCGCTGGATCGGGAAAAAATGATTGGGCATTTCGGTCCGGGGGTCGAGATTCCGCTGCATCCGTTTTTCGGCAGCATGGGCGATGCACCGCCGGAGTCAGCAGGACGCTATGACAGCGCGCCGCCGTGGATGCACGCGGGCAACATCGACAATAAGGAGATGGTGGCGGGGACGAGCCTGTTCATCCCGGTGCACGTGAAGGGCGCGCTGTTTGAAGTGGGTGACGGACACGCGGGGCAGGGCAATGGCGAGGTGGACATCACGGCGATGGAGACGTTTCTGACGGGGACGTTCCGGTTTGTTGTGCACAAGGATCAACATCTGCTGTGGCCGCGGGGAGAAACGCCGACCAGCTATATCAGCATGGGATTCAGCCCTGATCTGAAAACGGCGACGGAAATGGCGGTGCGCAACATGATCGATTTTCTGGTGACGGAGAAGCACCTCTCGCGCGATGATGCGTACATGCTGACCAGCGTGGCGGTGGACGTGGACATCACGCAGCTGGTGGATGGGAATGTGGGGGTGCATGCGATCTGCCCGAAGGGGATTTTCAAGGAGTGATGAGAACATTGGGGGATTCGTACGCGGGGCGTTCTACGTTTCTGACGCACTGCGGAGATCTGACAGACGTTGCAGCAAATCAGGCAAGGCTGTTTGCACGGTTTCCCAGACCAGATCCAGGTCAATATCGAAATGCCGTGCACAATGCGATTACGCATTCCGCGCATGCTGCGCCAGGGTATTTCCGGGTGGCTTTCGACGAAGTCCGCGTGGCGCTCCAGCATCTTCGCCGCAGCCTCACCAATGATGAGGAGGCTCATGGTGACAGCCTGTCGGCTTCGCCGATCGGCGAAGAACTGTTCCTTACGCATTCCCCCAACAAAGCTGCGGGCATCTGACGCCGCCTGAAAAATATGTTCAAGGTAGTCGGGGAACCGATCGCTCATATCGGACGCGCTTCGGCAAAGATGCGATCCCTGAGCTTCGCGGGAATATCGCCTGGGGTCAACAAATCTACGGGAACGCCGAGCAACTCTTCGAGCTCCACCTGCAAGCCGCCCAGGTCAAAGAGGGTCGCGCCAGGGAGCGCATCGACTAAGAGATCGAGGTCGCTGCCTTCGTGATCGTCGCCATGCAGTGCGGAGCCAAAGACACGGATGTTTGCCGCACGAAAACGTCCGGCGGACTCACGTACGGCATCGCGTCTAAGTTCGAGGGCTGCGGAAGGTCTCATGCTCGTCTCGCCGGGGCGGTTTCGAATTAATGATAGCTGACGCCGGGAAGGCTGGGTTTCCAATCATTACGCCCGAGGCGCATTGGCGGCGGGCAGGTCGGGGCGTGGGTCGGGCCCTCGGGATTCACGCATAGCGATGGGCTGCTGGATGGGCTGCACCGCCGTCTGGACGACGTGCCGAATCTCCGTGACGGGCGCGAGATGCCGGGTCTGCTGGTAGGTGTAGACGATGCGGTGGATGACGGTGATGGTGGAAATGACGGCGAGGACCCAGAGGACGGGCGCCATAACACCCCAGCGCTCGAAGAGGGCTCCGAGAATGATGAGGACGACGCGCTCGGGGCGCTCCATGAAGCCGACTTTGCATTTTCCGATGAGGGCTTCGGCGCGCGCGCGCGTGTAGCTGACCATCAGCGAGGTGATCATGACAAAGGCGGCGAGGAAGACGTAGAAAAGGCGATTGCCGCGCGCATAGAAGACGAGGAGTCCGAAGAAGAGGACGACGTCGGAGTAGCGGTCGATGACCGAATCGAAGAAGGCTCCAAAGACGGTGACCTGGTGGGTCTGGCGGGCGACGCGACCGTCGACCATGTCAAAGATGCCGGCGCCGATGATGACCAGGCCGGCATAGAGAAACATGCGGACATAATTGTGCGCATTGCCGAAGCCGAAGAGGACGGCAGCGCCAGTGTTGATGACCAGGCCGAGGCCGGTGAGAACGTTGGGAGAGATGCGGGTGAGGGCCAGCCCGTTCACGATGGCCTGCAGGATCACGCCACAACCGGCGCCGAATGCACGGGTCCACGTGATGGGGGTGTCTTTGCTCACCCGGTTTAAGCCTCAGCCTGCGTCTCGTCGTCGTGAATGGTAGCGAGTTTCAGAACTTCGAGCTCGCGCTTGCCGTTCGGCGTAACCACGGTCGTCATGTCGCCCACCTGTTTGCCCACCAGGGCCTTGCCGATGGGAGAGGTAGTGGAGATGAGGCCCTTGCTCACGTCCGACTCCTCGCTGGTCACGAGCTTGTACTCGATTTTCTCATCTTTCGAAGTGTCGTAGACGAGGACCGTGGATCCGAAAGCAGCTCGGTCGCGGGGAATGTTGGCGAGGTTGACGAGTGCAAGCTCCGCCATGCGCTTTTTCAGCTGGCCAAGACGCGCGTTAACGAAATCCTGGCGCTGCTTGGCCATGTGATACTCGGCGTTTTCGCTGAGGTCGCCCATGGCCACTGCCTTTTTGATTTCCGCAGGTAGTTCATGGGTGAGCTCATGCTCGAGCTCTTTGATCTCTTCCAGAAGCTTCTTTTTGATGTGTTCGGGCATGAATCGATTTCCTTCCGGGGGCCGTTTCCGATCACGCGCTTTCCTCAAGCAATACGAATGCAATACGGAACGGTAAGACCGCCTCCGCTCCGCAGCGAAATGGATCAGAGCCCTTGAAAAGGAGTATGAATCCGGAGGCTGGGGTACCGCCTCACTCCCGATTATACGACGCTTCCAGGGAGCGATGCGCATCGAGGAAGCTCTGCAGAATCAACACGGCAGCCACCTGATCGACGACCTCGCGATGGCCTGAGGCGGGGCGGCCAGAAGCATGGAGGTGGCGATGGGCTTCGGCCGAGGTGAGGCGCTCGTCCCAGAGGTGGACGGGGAGGCCGAAGGCAGCGTGGAGGGTTTCAGCGAAGGCGTGGGTTTTCGTGGCCTGGGGGCTGACGTCGCCGGACATGTGGAGAGGATTGCCGAGGACGATAGCTGAGCAGCCAAATTTGCGGAGCAGGCGGCCGAGGGATTTGAGATCCTGCTTCGAGTTTTTGCGGATCAGGGTGAGGACGGGCTGAGCGGTCAGGCCGAGCTCGTCGGAAACCGCAACCCCAATGCGGCGATCTCCAAAGTCGAGGCCCAGGAGGCGGGGTTCCACAGTGTCCATCTTAGCTTGGGACGGGAAGAAAGCCGCATCTTACAATGGGTTAAGGAATCAAAGGGACATCCGTCAAAATAGGTTCTCTCCCTGGTGCGACGCTTTTTTTTCTTACTTTTTTTTATGGCTGTGGTGGTAGCGGGCGCGCTTGCCTGGGCGCTGCTGGCCCCCGCCGGTCCACGGGAGGAAACCTTCGTGGACATCTCGCCTGGGATGTCGAGCACACAGATTGCGGCACAGTTAAAGCAGCAGGGGATCATCCGGAGTGAATACGTCTTTTTGGCGTTGCACGTGGTGAAGGGCGGGACGCTGAAGGCCGGGGAGTACCGGTTCGATCATCCAGCGCCGATGAGCCAGGTGTGGAATCGGATCCGGCGGGGTGACGTCTATACGATGGCGTTGACGATTCCGGAAGGATCGAACCTGTTCGACATTGCGGCCAGGGTGGAGGCGGCGGAACTGGGATCGAAGGAGGCGTTTATCGCGGCCGCGAGGCAGGATACAGGGCTGATCAGCGATCTGGATCCGGCGGCGCCGAGCCTTGAAGGTTATTTGTTCCCGGACACGTATCGATTTGCGCGACACACCGACCCGCAGGACATAATGGCGGCGATGGTGAAGCGCTTTCGGCAGGCGGCGCAGGGGATCGGATTGACCACCGGCTATCACCAGACCGTGACCCTGGCGTCACTGGTGGAGAAAGAAACGCCGATCGATGCGGAGCGGCCGCTGGTGGCCAGCGTCTTTGAGAATCGGCTGGCGAAAAACATGCCGCTGATGACGGATCCGACGGTGATCTACGCGGCGCTGCTGGACGGGCGGTATCGGGGCACGATTTACCAGTCCGATCTGCAGGCCAGCTCGGCGTGGAATACGTATAAGCGGGCAGGGCTGCCACCGGGACCGATCTGCAATCCGGGGCTGAAGTCGCTGGAGGCGGCAATGCATCCGGCGCAGACGGATTATTTATATTTTGTGGCGGCAGGCGCGGATCCGGCGGGGCAGTCGCGGTTCTCGGCGACGCTGGAGCAGCACGCGAAGGATGTGGAAGCGTACCGGCGCGCGGTGCGTCACGCGAGTGAGCCCGAATGAGCACGACGCGGCAGTGGAGATGCGGCAGGACCAGGTGTCGCGTTGGCAGAATATACTCGCATGAATCTGCCTTGAAGATAATGCATCGAATCCGAACCAGGATTTCTTTTGCGCTGATGCTGGCGCTGCCGGCGCTGAATGGGTGCCTGTGGCATACGCGCAAAGTGCAGATGGCGAAGATGCCGGCGAATGTGTTGACGGCTGATCCGGAGCAGTTAGTCGATGCGATTAACAAACGATACGACGCGATCGACACCATCAAGGCAACGGTGACGTTTACGGCGAGCGAGGGCGGAACGCTGAAGGGGAAAGAGACGACCATTACCCCATTCAGCGGATACATCCTGCTGCGCAAGCCGGAGTCGCTGCGGGTGATCGGGTTCCTGCCGGTGGTGCACACACGGGCGTTTGACATGGGGAGCGACGGCAAGACTTTTCAGTTGTGGATTCCGCCGAAAAACAAGGTTGTGGAGGGAACGAACGCGGAGCCGAAGCCGTCGCCGAACTCGCTGGAGAACATGCGGCCGTACATATTCTTCGATTCGCTGCTGATTCGGAAGATTGGGCCTCAGGACAAGCTGATCATGACGGCGGACAACGATACTGCAGTGAATCCCAAAACCAGGAAACTGGAGGTCCGGCCGGAGTACATCCTGACCGTGGCGCGGCCCCAGGCCGAGAGCAATGTGGAATTGGCGGAGCGGGTGATCCAGTTCAGCCGGATTGATCTGCGGCCGGTGGAAGAAGATATTTACGATCAGAATGGACAGATTCAGACGATTGCGACGTATGGGCCGATGCAGACGTTTGGGACCGAGCTTTTCCCCGGGACCATCACTATCAAGCGCCCGCTGGAGCAGTATCAGATTCTCATCACGTTTCAGAAACTGGCAGTGAACCAGCCGCTGCCAGACGATCAGTTCCAGCTGACGATTCCGTCGGGGACGCCGGTGCAGAAACTGCCCTGAAGCAGGGGATAGGGAATAGGGAGTAGTGGTCAGTGAAAAGTGGATCAGTTTTCAGAGTGGGCGATCGGTGTAGAGGGTTTTGTCGGAGAGTTCCTGGATTGGATAGAGGCGCGCGCCCAGGAGCGCCTGGACGTGATCGTGAAAATCGCCGGGGACGAAGAGCAGCTTACGCGGGCCGGTGCCCCACAGGCGGAGCAAGTCGGCATCGCTGAGGAAAATGTGCGGGGCGTCGGGATAGTCGGAGCCCCAGATCATGGAGGAGCCGAAGACCTGGTTGTTGGTTTCGGGATCGGGAGAGAAGTACTGCGTGGCTCCGTGGACGAGCAGGGCGGGGCGATGGGTGTAGAAGATCAGCGATGAGCCGTCGGCCTGATCGCCGTAGAGCATGAGCTGGGCATCGGCGTTGGCGGGCGCGGCGGTGATGCGGTTGATGGTGTGAGCCATGGCGCGCGAGGAGAGCATGGGTTCGAAGCGCACCAGCGCAATGTGCGCAGCGATGAGGATGACCGCGGTGGTGAAGGCCACGGAGACGGTGGATTCGAAGGCGTGACCACGACGGCGGAGACGCCAGGCGGCGATGGGTCCGAGCAGGAAGGCGAGGGCGGCGAGGATCGCGGGCAGGCGCAGGGCGGCGAAGGATGGGCCGGTGAGGTCAAAGAAATGCGACATGGAGAGGGTGTAATCACCCACGCCGCGATGCGCCATGAGAGTGCCGATGTCGGCGATGAAGGGCAGATGACGCGACTCCCACAGGCCCCAGGCGAGCAGGACCGCGGCGGCAATGCCGATGACCATGAAAAAGACCTGCGCGCCGGTGAGCCAACCGGATGAGGCGCGGCGGCCCTCGGGCTGGGATTCTTCGATGACCGACAGGCCGCCGGCAATGAGCATGAGCAGCGCTGGATACATGGGCCAGGTGTAGTACTCCTGGTTGGTCGAGATGGCGAAGAAGATGAGGATGAAGCCGGCGTAAAGGGCGAGCAGGAGACCGGTGCGCGCGCGGAAACGGAGGCGCGCGGCGAGCGCGGACGACTCGTACGCGGTCAGCCTGGAGTCAAGAAACTGGATGGTGTTGGTCGAATCGTAGCGCAGGTCGGAATAGAAGAGATGGCGATTGCGCCAGGCGCGGCGCAGAACCACGGGCAGGTAGAGACTCCACGGGAAGAGCCAGATGAGCTGGCCGAGCCAGAAGACGTACCAGGGCTGGCGGTTGTAGTCGTGGGGGTAGCGCAGCCCGAGGAAGCGCAGGAAATGCTCGTTGATGAAGTAGAAGTAGAAGAATCCGTGGACGTGGCCGGGGGTGGGGACGTTGCCCACGGGATTGCCGTGATCGGGATTGCGGAGACCGGCGAGGATGTGCCACGGCGCGCCGATGGCGAGGAAGAGCAGCAATCCGGTAAAGAGATGGAACTGGCGCCAGCGACGCCATTCGCCGGTGACGATGAGATACGGAACGACAGCGGCGACAAAGAAGACGGGGGCGATGAGTCCTTTGGCGAGAAGCGCCAGCGCGAGCGCGGCATAGGCGAGGTAGAAGCGCGCTGGTTTGCGATCCTCGATGCCGGTGAGGAAGGCGTAAAGGGCCAGGAGAAGGAAGAAGGTGAGGATCGATTCCGGAATGAGGGTTCGGGTGAAGAGAAACACGCCTACTGAGGTGAGCATGGCCAGAGCAGCGTAGAATGCAGCTCTGTCCCCCCAGGCGCGACGCGCCCAGAGCCATGTGATGATTGCGCATCCGAGCAGGGCCAATACCATGGGAAGATGGGTGGCGAAGACGTTGTAGCCGAAGAGGTAGTAGTCGACGGCGACCATCCAGTAAGGCAGAGGCGGTTTTTCCAGATAGCGGATGCCGTTGACGTAGAGTGTGACCCAGTCGCCGCTGGTGGCCATATGCTGGGCGGCCTGGGCGTGGGTCGCGTCGGCGTCGTCGAGCAGCGCGGGGGAGAAGAGGGCGGCAAAATAGACGGCGATGAAGACGAGCAGGAGCGGAGTCCATGCTCGCGCCGGGGTGGAGCAGAGCGCAGGCTGGCTGGGCTGGGTTACGGGTTGAGTTTTCGACAGGGGAGGAAAAGTCATTTGATCGTAGCTCGGGGAGAACGTTCAGAATAACAGTGAGGGCCCATGGGGAGTGGGCGCGGGGAGATGACGCACGATCTTGAAAGCGTACGGCGGCTGGCCAAAAAGCTGCGCGAGAATCTGGTGAAGTGTTCGCACGATCCGGGCGTCGATCCGGTGCATGACACGCGCACGGGAACGCGGCGGCTGCAGGCCACGCTGGAGGACCTGGTGCGGGAAATCCCGGCGGGCGACGGGGGCGAGCCGGTGCGCGGCGCTGCGACGGCGACGATGCGGCTGCTGAAACGCATTCGCCACGAAGCAGGGCCGGTGCGGGACCTGGATGTGCACAGGAAGCTGGTGGAGAAGTTGACGAAGCGGGCGCTGAATCCCGCTGCGGAGGGGATGGACGAGAAGGGGAGGCCCGATGTGCTTCAGACTCCCGAGGCGGGCCTGCGGACCACCGACATCGAGCAGCAGGGCGACGATCTGGATGCCTGGCTGAAGCGGCGGCGCGGCGAGCTGGCGGAGGGTCTGCAGGCGCAGGCCGATGATCTGACGGGGAAGCTCGACAAGCGTGTGGAGGAGTTGGAAAGGGCGTTGAAGGCCAGGGGAATCCGCCGAGCGCGCAAGAAGCCGCCGGGAGTGGTGGCTCTGGACAGCTTTGCGCGACTGGCGTCAGAGATGCAGGTGCTGGATGCGGGGAACCTGCACGATTTTCGCAAGGGAGCCAAGAAAGCTCGCTACGTGGCAGAGCTGGCGGCGCAGGGCGATGAACACGCGAGGCAGGTGGGTGAGACGCTGAAGAAATTGCAGGACGAGATCGGTGACTGGCACGACTGGCTGGTGCTGGCCGAGGAAGCACATACCGCTTTGGGAGATAAGGCCATAGAACTGATTGCGCAGCTGGAAGGAGAACGCGAGCGGCATTTCGTGGCCGCGATGAAGACCGCAGCGAAACTGCGCGGGCGGTTGATGGGGGAGTGGCTGGCGGCGTCGCGTCGTCCGACGGCGCGCACCGCAGTGCGACGACCCGCGGTTGGGCAGCAGCGGAGCGCGATGTCATAACGGCGCTCGTGTATCGTGCTGAATGAATTATTTTCCGAACTGAGCATTGACAGAGTCTTTCGGCAAATATGCAGACCTTCGCAGCCATCGACATCGGATCGAACTCGTGCCGGCTGAAGATTGGCCGCGTGGTGCAGCATCGGCTGCGCATCGTGCACGAGGATCGCGAGGTGACGCGCCTGGGCGGCAGCGTCTTCGCGACGGGCATTGTTTCTCCTGAGGCCATGGCGGCGACTCTGCGGACGCTGAAGCGGTTCCACAAAGCAGTGCAGTTACACGGAACGGACAAAGTGCGCGCGGTGGCGACGTCGGCGATGCGCGATGCGCGGAATTCGCGGGCGTTTCAGGCGTGGGTGCGGGACGAGACGGGTTGGGACGTCGAGATTATTTCCGGCCTCGAAGAGGGGCGGCTGATCCATCGCGGCATCGTGGAAAACGAGCCGGGAGCGGGCGGACGCTGTGTGCTGGTGGATGTGGGCGGCGGCAGCTGCGAGATCACGCTCTCTGAGCATAAGCGGATGCACGAGACGATCAGCTTGCCACTGGGCGCGGTGCGGCTGACCCAGGAGTTTGTGGGCAGCGAGGTGCCAGAGAAGGATGAGGTCCGGCGGCTGCGGCAGTTCATCGACCGCGAGCTGCGCAAGGCGAGGCGCCGGATTCACCCCGACGGCGTGCGGCTGGTGATCGGGACCTCCGGAACGGCGGCGGCACTTTCCGATGCGGGACGGGCCTGGAGCAAGCGACGCGGAGGCAAGGGGAGCGGAGCGAAGGACCTGATTCCCACCGGCACAGTGCGGCGGCTTACTTCGAAGCTGACGAAGATGAAGACCGGCGAGCGATCGGCGGTGCCGGGGATTGGGCCGAAGCGCTCGGAGATTATCGTCGCGGGCGCGCACGTATTTGCGGAAATCCTCGAGGGGTTTGGCCTGCCCGGGTTTCGCTATTCCCCCCTGGGGCTACGCGACGGGATTCTGGCACAGATGCTGGCGGAGCAGGATTCGCGGGCTTCGGTGCATCAGGAGTTCGAGCGAGAGCGCTGGCAGGCGGTCGAGGAGGCATGCCGCCGCTATGGGACCGATCCGCGACAGGCGGAGCCGGTGCGACAGCATGCAGCGCAGATGTTTCGCGATCTGGCGGCAGTCCATGAGCTGCCGCCGGAGTACAAAACCTGGGTTGAGGCTGCGGCGCTGCTGCGGGACATCGGGAAGTTTCTGAACCACCAGGGCTATCACCGGCACGCGCAGTACATCATTGCCAACTCGGAGCTGTATGGGTTCACGCCGCAGCAGCGCGTGGTGACGTCGGCCGTTGCGCGTTACCTGGGCAAGAGCCGGCCTTCGCCGGAAGGGCGCACCATGCGCCAGGTTCCTCCCGAGGACTATGAGCACGTGCGGCGCGCGGTGGTGCTGCTGCGGCTGGCGGTGGCGCTGAATCAGGATCGCGCCAGCGACGTGCTGAAGGTGCGGGTGCGCGTGTATCCGAAGCGGGTGCTGATGGAGCTTTTGCCGGGGCGTACCGGGGCCGAGCTGGAGCTGTGGTCGCTGCGCAAGGAAGCGGGCTATTTCCGCGAGGTCTTCGGGCGCGACCTCTTTGTTGCTTTGGCGTAGATGCCGCGAAGAATCCGGGGATCGACGAGCCAGTGCAGCGTGCCGGGCAGGCGGGTGCAGTCGACGCGGGCGACGGCGCCTTTGCGCAGCCGGGTGCTGATGCGGCCGGCAGGGGCGAGCAGCGATCCGAAGAAGACAGCGAGATTGGGGTTGTGGCCTACGACGAGGACGTTGTCGTATTTCATCAGGTTGCGGACGAGGTCCTGAAACTTCTGCACGCCAGCTTCGGGCGCCAAAGCTTCGGATATTTCGATCTTGCTGTCGTAACCGGTTTCCGTGCCGACCAGTGAGGCGGTTTGCAGCGCCCGCTTGAGGGGGCTGGAGACGACGCGATCGAACTGCACATTCAGAGCGCTTAGAAAACTGCCAACGAGGAGGCATTGCTGCTTGCCTTCTTTGTCGAGGGGCCGCTTGACATCGACTTTGGGGTTGGCGCGGCGCGTGCCCGCGCTGGCATGGCGAAGAATGTACAGATTCATGGGTGGAATGCCGGAAGCGTGCTCCAGTCCTCGGTAGGGGAGGCTTTAACCAGATTGTAACAATCGGACAGGGGGTCGAATGTTAATTTCGCGGGACGTTGCGGACCGGGTTCAGGGGGTTAAACCGACGGCCCAGTGGCGCGTGACCGGTTGTGGCGCGGGAATCGGCCCCGGGTAGGGTTCGGGATCGGGCTCGGGTGCTGGTCCGGGGGTGGGATCGGGTGTGGGCGCGGACGGCGGGCCGGGAGACGGGAGCGGGCCGGGGTCAATGCCCGGGATGGAAGCGAACCGGATGGGCAGAATGGCGGATTCTCCTGGGATGGGCACTCACTTGTGGGAGCGACGGGCCTGCGGCGCGGTTGCCTGCGGCAGCTCCCAGACTTCGGAGACAAGCAGCCCGCCGAGCCAGGAGCGAGAGGAACTGCGCCGGAAGCCATGTCGGGCGAGCAGAGCGGACCAGGGTGGAATTTGCCGGACAGTAAGGCCAGTGAGCAGGCGGAACGCGGCGTAGAGGACTGAGATGATGCCCTGGCCCAGGCGCGCATAGTACCGGTTGCCGGAGGGAATCTGGAATTCGGAGACGAGCCATTGCGCGCCGGGAATGAGATGGGGCCCAAGCCGGGCGATGAGACGGTCGGCTTCGGACCGGGTGAGGCAATCGAGGAAGAAGTGTGTACAGACGAGGTCGTAGCTGGTGAGCGGCTGAAAGGTGCGGGCATCGGCGCAGGCTATGGTCAGGCGAGAGCGCGCGTCGAGGCGAGCGATGCGCGTGGAGAGCAGGCGGAGCATGACGGGCGAAGCGTCGACGGCATCAGCATGGAGATTCGGAGTTACGGCCAGCAGGCGAGCCAGAAAGCGGCCGTCGCCATCGCCGAAAACGAGAGCACGGTGGCAATGCGCGACCGCGGGGATGTAGTGGAAGCGGCAACGCTCGAGTATGAGCCCAAAAGAGAGATATTCCGCCGTGCGGTAAAGGCGGGCGATGCGGTTGAAGCAGGGGGCGGGTTGGGTGAGAGGGTCAAGGGGGCTCTGTGCATCGCGTATTTCGGCAAGTTGCTCTACGGATGCCATGGCAGCACAAAGAGGAGTGGAGTGAGGAGAATTGCATCGGCGGCAACGCGCAGCGCGAGCAGGAAGTTGGTGATCGTTGCCGGATCCGGATTACGCGACGTTCTCTGGCGGTGCAGTTGATCGAGGATCAAGAGAAGGGCTGCCGATGAAAACGTCGAAAGGGTAAGGCGGAAGGCGCCTATGCTACGCAATTCCGGGATCAGCATGAGCACGGCGGCAGCGAGAGCGAGAATCATTGCCGCGATGGGAACAACCCAGCGGCGCGGCGACGGAGCAGCGGATTTCTCCCACGTTTCAATCGCCAGGCAATTGAGGAAACAGAGTCCCGCGAACAGGAGCACGGGCAGGGCCAGGACTGTATGCGTTGGGCCGAATGCCGACCAGGCGGGAACTGCGGTTGCGCAGGCGAACAGGACGCCGACGGCCAGTTCGCGGGGGAACCAGCACTCCACCGGCAGGCCGGGAAGATGAACGGTAGCGAAGTAAAGCATCGATGCGGCAAAGACAAGGATGTCTTCGCGCCGCGCGGTGGGAGGCATGGCTCGAATGAGCCCGAGAAGAAGCGTGAGCGCGCCGGCAGAAGCGAAGAGCAAACCGCCGCGGTGACGAGCGTGGAAAAAATGGCGTTCGCGCAACGGGCGATATCCAACTGAGCGGCTGTCGAGAAGGCGATCCGCCACATAGAGCAGCCAGGTTCCGACGCCGAGGACGGCGAGCGCGCACCTGGAGGGACGGATTGCGGCGGCGCGCGCAAAGCTCCAGGCCCAGAGCACCGCAACGGTGGGCGCGTCAAGACTGAGCAGGTGCCAGTAAACGGGGATGCCCCACAGGCGTGAGCGGCGTTCGGCGACTGTGGGGAGTTGAGCGGCGAGAGCCACACTTCAATTCTAGAAGTGAAAACGGTAACGAACCTCCCCGTAGATCTGGCGTGGATCATTTTCATGGAAGCCGCCGAAGGTGAGGCTGTTGTCGAGCAGCACACGGGTGTTGGCGACGTTCATGGCGTTGACACCGACCGACCAGTTTTCTCCTATCGCTTTGCCGGCAGCCAGGTCGAATGTGGTGTGCGCGGGCAGGTAGTCGCCCAAATACGGCGATGGAGGATCTGAATATCCGTTGGAGAAGCCTGAGCCGTAATAAACGTTGAAAGAGGCGTAGGCGCGGCGGGGCAGACTCCCGTCGAAGCCGAAGTTCAGCGTGTTGCGCTGGTCGTGGTCGAGGGCCGAATATCCGGGCGCGACGGCACAGGAGGGTGAACCGGGTGGGTAACAGATGAGGCCGCCGGTGATGGGCCCGATCTGCTGGGCGATCTGGTTGGAATAGGCTACGTGGGCCTGGCCGTAGCGCCAGAGTCGTGGCGAATGCAGAGTGAGCTCCCATCCCTGGATCAACGCGCCTTGCACGGTGACGGGGATAAAGATGCTGGATTCGCCGATGTTGCTGTGGTCGAGGAAATTGTTGGCGCGGGTCTGGAAGGTGTCAGCGTCAAGGAGCCAGCCGCGCCATGGAATCTGCAGGCCGAACTGGTGCTCCTCATCGCGTTCTCCTCGCAGCGGGACAAAGCTGGTGTTGCTGGACTGCGCATAGGTGAGAGCGGGGCCGGAGAGGCTGGTGAGTGGCGGCGGTTGGTAGAAATGGCCGTAGAAGCCGCGCAAGACCCAGCCGAGTTTCGGAATCTGCACGGCGATGCCGATGCGCGGGTAAATTGCGTTTTCTGAGATTGCGGCCTGGAAGTGGGTCTGGCGCTCGCCGCCGATGAGAGTGAGCCAGGAGGTGGGACGGTAGTTGTCTTCGATGAAGGCTTCTTCGACCCCGCCGTTGACCAGTGATGTCTCAGAGAAATTGGGCGCGCTGCCGTCGTTGAAGACTGTGCTGAAGAGGTCGTTTTCATGCTGACCGTATCCGTAGAGGCCGGCTTTGAGGGAGTTGCGCGCGATGGTGGTGGAAGCGTAGGCCTGAGCGCCGGTGTATTGCCCGGTTTGCCGTGCGTTGGTTGCTGTGGGCAGGTCGTTGGCGCTGGGCTGATAGTTGGCGTCGTTGTAGTGGTAGAAAGGCGAGATTTCAAAAAGGGAGGACGGACTGAGCGTGTGGATCCAGGAAAACGCGGAGATGCCATCCGTTTCGTGCTCGCCGTCGCGCAGGCCGGAGGAATCGTAGAGCTGGTTCTCCCAGTCGCCGGGGTTGGGGTCGTACGGAATCTGATAGTAGTCGGTACGCAATTGGCCAACGAACCGCAACTGGTCGTGCGGGTTCCGATTGAAGATGAGTGAGGTCAGGCCGCCGTAGCCGTTCTCTGCGTCGTGAGTGGGCGTCTCGATGGGCGCCATCAGGCCATAGTTGCTGCGATTGCCATTGAGGGCAGCGAACCACGCGAAGCGCTCCGAATGGTTGCCGAGACTCAACTGGCTATCGGTTTGGTCAAAGCTGCCCAGCGTTGTTACAAATTCACCTTCGCGGCTGGTCTCGAATCCGGTACGCGGGATCACGTTGAACATGCCGTAAGTGCGGTCACCGAGGTCGGCGCCGTAACTGCCGCGGTCGATTTCGATCGTGTCGATGTCGCGGGGATCGATTTGCGGTCCGATATTACTCGCGATGTTTGTGTTGGGAATGGGGACGCCATCGATCATCCAGTTGAGCTCGTGGCCGCCACGCATGTGCAGCATGTCGTGGGTCATATAAGCGCCGGGAGTGTAGTCGGTGACCATAGCGAGCGAGTTGGTGCGGTCTGCGCCGGGCGTTTCACTGATTTCGGCGCGGCTGATCAGGGTGGTCGGCGTTACCGAGTCCGGGTTGGCGAAGTCGGCCTGAGCCTGAACGACAGCGGTCTGGCGGACCGAAGCAATCTGGAGTGGAAAGTGCAGAATCTCGGAGCTGCTGGAAGTCACGGTGATGGTTTGTTCCACAGGTGCGAAGCCGTCGCTGGAAACTTCGATGGTATAGATGCCGGGAGGAACGGCGGGAATCGAGAAGGCTCCTTCAGAATCACTTTTGGCTTTGAAAGAGAGGTCCGAGTGGATGGCGCGCAGGACAACGAGCGCTCCGGCGATGGGACGGTGGGTGGGATCGTGGACAATGCCCTGCACCTGACCCAGCAGGGCAGCGTAGACAAGAGGCACCGCCAGCAAAGGCGACAAGGACAGTAAGATCTTGCGCAGCATCAGAGGCTCCTGAGGAAAAGCTCGCTCATGTAACGGGTATGGTGGCAAAAGGGAGACAGCGCGCCGCGAGGCTGCGGTATTCCTTTTGCGGGGTTACAGTGCGAGGAGCCGTGGAGGGCCGCGCTTGTGGCGGGCGCGATCGGCGGAAACGCGATAGCCGGCTTCAGCCGCGCGAACGATGGCCGCTGGACCAGCAGCCAGACCAGCAGCAGCGGGAGCCTTCACCGAAGTAAATGGATGAGGCTGCAGGAGCGGCGTGCGGGCAAAAGGCGAGTACGGGCACTTCTCAGAAACAACGTGGAAGCGCGAGGGAATATTTCCCAATTCCATACTCATCGCGCAATGATGCTTGCCGTTGCGGCGGCAGCAGGCGGGCAGCTGCGACTCATCGGGCGTCGACGCGAGCAGGGGCGCGATCAGCGGAAGGCTGAAAACGAGCACCAGCGTCACTGCGAACGCGCGTCGCATGCGTACATCCTGGCATGTCGCACCGGATGAGGCAAGTCGCCTCCGGAACGAGAAGGTGGCTGCTACTGGGCGGTGGAGTAGTCCTGCTGCACCAGCGCCCAAACGTCATTCTTCTTTGAGGTCAGGGTCAGGTGATGGGAAACGGAATCGGCGGCGTCCTTATCGGGCGTCCAGGAAAGGGTGTATTGATTTTTCAGCAGGGCGGTGAGCTTAGCGAAGGATTCGTCGGCCTTGTCTCTCTTGCCTTCGACCATGTACCCGCCGGTCGCGGAGCAGAGGTGCTCGAGAATCGGTTTGCCGTCCGCGTGCGGTTGCTCTGACGGAGCTTGTCCGCCACGGCGGCCACCACCCCCTCCACCGCCGGGATATCCTCCACCGCCTGGATACCCGCCACCTCCGGCGCCAGGGTAGCCGCCCCCGCCACCACGCCGGCCATTGTTCTGATTGGGATTATTCGTCCGTTCCTCTTCGCCCTTGAAGTAGATGGCGAAGATCGCTGCATGCGCGGCCTGGGCGGCGTCGATAGCATCGTTGACAGTCTCTTTGCTGTCGTGGTCGATGCCGTCGGAGATGAGAACAATGACGTGCTGGCCAGGCTGCTTCTTCAGGATCTCGTTCGAGGCGAGATAAATCGCGTCATAGAGCGTTCCGCCGCCACCCGCTCCGGCATGAGATTCACCTGAGCTCTGATCGGTACTGTCGCCGCTGCTGCTGTTCTGATTGCCGAACTGCGGCGATCCCATCTGAGTGATGGCGTCGTGGAGCTTGTTCGGCGTCGCGGTGGGATCTTCCAGCAGATCGACCTCGCGGGCGAACTGAATGACAAAGAATTTGTCGTCGGTTCCGGGCAGCGTGTGATCGACGAAATGGACGCTGGCCAGGCGCTCATCGCCGAGCTCTCCGCGGAGGTTGGTGCTGGTTTGCGCAAGAAGCCCGAAGGTGACAGGTTTGGGCTGGGCGGGCAAAAAGGACTGAATGGTCTGGATGTGGCCGTTGTCGGTGAGCGTGACGTCGCCGGCGGTGAAGTTCTTTACCGGATCGCCCTTTTTGTCGACTACGGTAACGGGGATCGAAATGGGCGTTCCTGCGGCCGGCGCGGCGGCAGCTGGAGCCGGCGACGCAGTCTGGGCTGGGGCCGGCGTGGTCGCCTGGGCTGGAGCGTGGGCTGCGAAGAAGGTCAAGGCGGCAAAAGCTGCCGCAGCGAGGCAAAGGCGAATGGGTGTGGAAATCTTCATGATGCGCATGGGCGTCGTTCGACCAACCATTAGACGTTAGCACCCGGAAAGGGGTTTCGCTTGCTAACAGCCCTGACGACGCCAGATGAGGTAGTCCACCGAATAGCGCCCGGCTCCGAAGATGAGGGCGATCAGCGATGCGAAGAGAAACGTGAACGGGTCCGCCGCGTAGAACCTGCCGGGATCGCTGAAGATGGCGCGGAGCGCGGCATGATCGGCGAGCAGGAAGGCGACGATCATATCGCCGGCGAGCAGCATGCCAAAGAGCCGGGTGGCCAATCCGCCGATCAACAAGATGCCGCCGATGAATTCGAGAAGCGAGATGGCGACGCAGGTGAAGCCTGGCGCGGGCACGCCGAGGCTGGCAAAGAAGCCGGTGGCGCGGTCGAGATTGTGCAGCCGGCCCCAGCCGGACTGGGCGAATTGCCACCCCCAGTACACGCGGACGAGGAGGAGGAAAGGCGACTCCAGCCTGGCGGAGGCAATCTGGAAGCGGCGATAGAGGCGCGGGATCAGTCCCAGGCTTTTCTGTGGCGCGGGCGCGGCAGGCGTAGTCACGGATTCTCTTTCCCTCTCTTTCCGGCGACAGGGCGCAGCGTCAGGTGGTGAACCAACCCAGCATAGCCCAGTTGGCGAAGGCCTCCTGGAGAAATGGGGGACGCTGGTCTTCCGGGAGAGGGCTGGCGGCGAGGGCGAGGTCAATGGCATCGCCCAGAGCGTTGCCGGCGAGGAGGGCCGAGAGCAGGCCGAATTCCTCGGTCGACAGCGGCTTGTACCAGACGGAATTCTCGAGGCGATGCACGGCGAGATGGATCGGCCGTGGCGCGAGCGCTGCGACGTGCCGGACATGGCGGCGTTTCCGCGAGATGCTGGCGCTGTTCGCTGAGGATGTGCTGCTCCCATCTTCCGTGCGAACCTGGAGGAGCAGATCGTCGACGGGGTAGGACAGGGCAAGCACGCGCAGATAGGGCTGGAGCCGCAGCGTGGAGTTCTCGTCGATGGCTGCGAAGGCTTCCGCGCCCAGGCGCGGGCGCTCTTCGGAATCGAAGGCTTCGATGTGCGCCCACTCCAGGCGAACCATATCGAGGGCGAGGACGGGCTTCGGGCCCAGGTGCTCGGGATGCTGATTGAGCCACGCTTCGAGGCGCGATCCGAGGTTGCGGAGAGAGAAAGACTCGGATGGGCAGTCGGTGAGATAGGCGCGCATGAGCGCGTCGAATTTGGCGCGGCCGAGAATGGCCTGGAGTCCGGGAAAATCCTCTTCGAAGCAGGTGTAGAGACGGAACCAGTACTGGCGGTTGTAAATTTCCAGGCGCTCGAAGGAAGTGAGCCGGTCGTTGGGGCGGATGATGTCGCCTCGGCCTCGCGCAAATTCGAAGCGCCATCGCGACGGCGGCGCGGCATGGTTTCGCTGCGCGTGAGCGGATGCATGACGGCCGCGGCCATGCGGCGCTGGATCTCGTGCAGCTGGCTGGCGCGCGCTCACCGGGCGGCTCCCAAGCAGATCTCCGAGCAGCGCGTTTTAGCGCTGCGGCCGGGACGGCAGCGGTTCCGTTGGGCGCGGCCTCGGCAGCTGCTTTCAGAAACTTGTTGCCTTCAGCGCCTCGGCGTGGACTTCTTCGAAGGTGGGAATATTGTCGTCCCACTCCAGCAGCGTAGCCGTCGGTCCGCAGCGCTCGATAGCGCGCGCGTAGAGCCGCCAGACCGCGGGCAGCACCGGATGGTCATGCGTGTCGAGGATGTACTTCTCAAACTTGCTGTGGCCAGCGATGTGAATCTGGGCGACGCGATGCGCGGGCACCGAGTTGACGTAGGTAAACGGATCGAAGCTGTGGTTCTTCGAGGAGACATAAATATTGTTGACGTCGAGGAGAATGCCGCAGTCGGCGCGCTCGACGACTTCGTTGAGGAACTCCCACTCCGTCATTTCGGAGGCGTGAAACTCGGCGTAGCTCGAAACGTTTTCGACGACCACGGGGACTTCGGTAAAGTCCTGCACCTGGCGGATTTTCTGTGCGGTCACCTCGACTGCTTCCCAGGTGTAGGGCATGGGCAGCAGGTCGTGGGTGTAGCGACCATCGACGGAGCCCCAGCAAAGGTGGTCGCTGAGCCATGGCGTTTTGGTTCGGCGGGCAAGCTGCTTCAGCCGTTTCAAGTGCTCGCGGCTGAGCGGATCGGCCGAGCCGAAGTACATCGAGACGCCGTGCTGGACGACTTTGTACTGCTCGAGGATCTGGTCAAGGACCTCGAGCGGACGGCCGCCATCAACCATGTAGTTTTCCGAGATGATCTCGAACCAGTCGACGACCGGATGGCGGCTGAGGATGTGCTGGTAATGCGGAATGCGCAGACCGATGCCGACGCCGTAATCGGAAAAGCCGTTGAAGCGGTTTGCGGGCACCTCAGAACCTCGATGGGGATGGAATGCGAAAGGGCCGCGGATTCCGCGGCCCTTTCGCTGGGGTGAAACTAGCCAGGCATCTTGGAGCCGTCGGTAGCGCAGCCGCCCTTGCCTTTGCAGCTGTTCTTCTGTTTGCAGCCATTGTCGCTGCTCTTGCAGCCGCCCTGGCCCTTGCAGTCGTTTTTGCCTTTACAGGAGTGTTTGGGGGCTTTGTCCAGCGTGGTGCCGCTGAACGACAGTTTACCCGCCTTCAGGATGGGCGTTGTGCTGGACGAGCTGAGAACGGACGCGTGCATCACAGTCGCGCCGCTGAGCAGGCCAGACACGGCTGCCGCGACCATCATGGTCTTCAAGGATTGCTTCATTTGTCATTCCTCCATCGGATTTCGAGGACCAGACCAGGCGCGACTTTGGGGATACCGGGGAGCGCCCGAGCGGGGGACCTCGCAGTGCGGATTAGACTACATAATCTGATACGCCTTGTGCTACTCCGGCGGATTGTTTTTTCCTCGGTGTTTACAGGACTTTCACAGGATTGGGTGGCGGGTGGGGTCGAACCGGCTTGCAGCGGGCGTGCTGCATCTCCAATAACAAGAGGAACTCAGGGACGAATGGTGCTTTTTGGCGGATCGGCGAAGACGCAGGCCGGCAGCAGGGCGTTGCGCTTCGTTCTGATGATCGGCGTGGTGGTTTCTTCGCCGATTTTGTGTATGAAGGCGGGCGCAGCTTCAGCGGTTCGTTCCTTGCAACGCTGGGCGCGAGCGGCGCGATTGTCGGCGTCGTGGCGGGTCTGGGCGAGTTGCTGGGTTACGGGCTGCGGTTTTTCTCCGGGCGCATCAGCGAGCGGACGCGGCAGTTCTGGCCGATGACGCTGTTCGGCTATTGCGTGCAAATGGCGGCGGTGCCGGCGCTGGCGCTGGCGGGAAACTGGCAGATGGCCGCTGGGCTGATCGTGCTGGAGCGGGTGGGGAAGGCGATTCGCAATCCGCCGCGCGACGTGATGCTGTCGCATGCCGGGAAGGAAATGGGGATCGGCTGGGCGTTTGGGCTGCATGAGGGACTCGATCAGGCCGGTGCGCTGATCGGGCCGCTGGTGCTGGCGCTGATTCTGGCCCATCGCGGTGAGTATCGCGTTGCCTTCGCGACGCTGGCGATTCCGGCTGCGATCACCGCCGTGTTGATCGTGGTGACGAAGTTTCTGTATCCGCGGCCGGAGGATCTGGAGCCGCATTCGGCCGTGATCCATGCCGGCGGGTTGGGCAAGGCGTTCTGGATTTATCTGGTGGGTGCGGCGCTGGTGGCTGCCGGGTTTGCGGATTACCAGCTGATTGCGTTTCACCTGCAGAAGCACGGCGTGGCGTCGGCGATCTGGATTCCGATCTTCTATTCGGTGGCGATGGCAACCAGCGGCGCGGGTTCGCTGCTGTTTGGCAAACTGTTCGACCGGTTTGGCGTGACGGTGCTGATCCCGCTGACGTTGTTTTCGATTGCCTCGGCGCCGCTGGTGTTCCTGGGCGGATTCCGCCTGGCGCTGACGGGCGCGGCGCTGTGGGGTCTGGGGATGGGGGTGCATGAGTCGATCATTCCCGCCGCGGTGGCGGCGATGGTTCCGGTGGAACGGCGTCCGTCCGCGTATGGATTGTTCACGGCAGCGTACGGGACATTCCGGTTTCTGGGCAGCGCAGCCATTGGGTTCCTGTATGACGTCTCGGTTCGGGCGGCTGTGGTGTTTTGTGTTGCCAGGGGCGCGGCGGCGTTGCCGTTCTTCTTTGCGGTTAGAGACAGGTTACGGCGTGAGGGGGAGGCACTCCCCCCCCCCCCCCCCCCCCAATGCAAGTTGTTGATTTCATTGTGTGGAGCGGGTACCGTGGATCAGGTATTACCCTCCTTTGTCCCGCTTTGCGGGATTCGCGTCATCTGGGCGCGAGGGGAAAAGTTCTGCTGGGTCCAATAGAAAAGCCCTGCGGGCGAGGGAGGCAGCAGAGCTGCATTCGCAAAACTGCCAGGGGGAGAATTTCTTCTTTACCCCCTATTATCAGGATACCAAGTCCAGCCCAAAAAACCGCCAAAAATCATTAAGGGTATTGTGGTGGAAGTGGTGTGGAATGAGGGGTCATTACTTCAGTTTCGGGGCGGGCCTCTTGACAAGTTTTCCACAGCCTCGTGCGGGAGAATGAGCCTAGCCTGGTCGATGGGCCGAGTGCCAAGCGCCGACCCGAAAGTCTGGCGCGATGCCCCATCGATCATCACAGCCATTGATGAGTGATCCATCGTGACCGCTTAATATTCGCAGATGAATCCGAAGTTTCCGAGGGCAACATGGGTGGGGAGTCGAGCGGGAAAGCCCAGTTCGCCGGAAGGGCGGCCAGGATCCGAAGCGCTGGTGCGTTGATCGCGGGGAGTGCCATTTTTTTTCTGGCGGCCTGGGTACGGGCGGTGGATCGGTAGGGGGTTGAGTGGCCTGGCGGTTCCGACTCCGCGGGGCGTCTGCTGCCGCAGGCGCATGTGACGGTGGTGGAAAGCGCGACGGGACTGCGGCGGGAGTCGGTATCAGACGCGACGGGCGACTACAGTATTCCGCAATTGCCGGTGGGGATTTATACGGTCACCTTCGAGCACGCGGGATTTGAAAAGCTCGAGTTTATCGATGTGAAGCAGGCAATCCTGGGCCGCGGAGGGTGGTGGAGCGCTGCAGCGTGGCCCTTGCGGTGAAGAACTCGCACGTGGCGGGTTTCGCCTGGGTTGGGGCTGGTGGCCATAACACGAGCGCGGTACGGGCTGACCCAGCGAGAGCAGGCGGATGAATTGCCGCTGAATGGCCGGGACTGGTCAGCGCTGACGGCGTTTGTGCCGGGGGCGATCGACACCGGGGGCAGCAATCAGCGGACGGTTCGGTTTGCGGGGCGGGGGCTGGACGACAGCAACTTTACGTACGACGGCGTGGACGCGACGAATATCGTGAACCAAACGCAGCGGCGTGGGTGCGGCTGGCGATACCGCTGGACGCGATCCAGAAGTTCCGCGTGGATACGCTGATGGCAACGGCGGAGGAAGGGGCGACGGGGGGCGCGCAACTGGACGTTAGCTCGCCGTCGGGGACGAACCGCTTGCACGGACGGTTGTTCGAGTATCTGCGCAACGATGTTTTTGACGCGCGGCTGCCGGAGTGGGCTTCGCACGGGGAGGCGGAGCAGCCGCTTCGCCTGAACCAGTTCGGTGGATCGGTGGGCGGACCGATGGTGCGGGGGAAGACATTTTTCTTCGTTGGTTCGGAAGCTTATCGGCAGAACTGGGGCTATCCGGTGAGCGGGGACGTGCCCAGCGCGGCGGCTGAAAGCGATGGTGCCGAGCAGCTTCGCCGGTGTATGCGCTGGTGAACGGATTTCCGGGAGCGGGGCCAAAGAGGATTCTGACGCCGTGGACACCGGCCACCGATCCGGGCGACCCGCACTATGGGGACTATGACCTGCTGACCTGCGAATGCACGCAGGTGGTGGACGAGAGCTCGGCGATGGTGCGGCTCGACCAGCACTTCACGGCAAGGACAACGGGCTTTCTGCGCTTCAGCTACGACCGATCGGTGGATACGCAGCCGCTTTCGGCATCGGCGACGGATCTGCAGCAGAAGGTTTCCGCGCCGGTGAATGGGGTGGTGGAACTGCTGCATATTTTCAATCCGCATTTGGTGAACGAGGCGGAGGCAGGGTTCAACCGGTCGACGGATAACCAGTACAACTACAGTGACTCGCGAACGAATTATCAGATTGCGATTGCAACGGGTCCAGGGCCGGGGTTTGTGACGAGAACTACAACTACGCGAGCGTGTATGCGGGCAACTCGTTTTCGGGGATCGATAACCTGACCTGGGCACATTAGCAGGCATACCTTGAAAGCGGGAGTGGAGTTTCGGTCGATCCAGACTGAACCAAAATTCGGGGGCAAACGGCAAGCTGACGTTTTCCACGGTGGAGAGCCTGGTGTGGAATGCGGTGAAGAAGGCCAACGCTGACGGGTGCGCTGCCGGTGAACGATCTGCGCAAGAACGACTACTTCGTGTACGCGCAGGACGAGTACAAGTGGCGGCCTAATCTTGTGCTGAACGTGGGGCTGCGGTACAGCATTTTCGATTTGTTCGACGAGGCGCACGGGAAGGCTAATCCGTTCGACTTTGCGACGCTGCGGAGCGCAGGGATACTGCGGTGTGGGCGCGAGCTTCGGCGAACAGAACTACGGGGACATCGATCCTCGCGTGGGCCTGGCGTGGACGCGGTGGAAGGCGGTCGATTGTCCGCGCGGATTCGGGATGTACCACGAAAAAGGACAGCTGGACGATCAGAATCTGCCGGCGAAGAACGAGGTGCCGTCGTACTGCGGCGACGGGGAGTGCGAGCGCGCCGCTGTCGTGGCCGGTGGTGTACGGCGGCGGAACTTTGTCACCGAATGCCGAAAAGCTTGACCGAAGTTCCACGTATTTGGAGCAGAGCAGTTTATCGGCGCAGCGGGAGTTGCGGGCGAACTTCGTGGGGACGGTCGTCGTTTCTGGGGAGCCATGGGGTGCATCTGCTGGAAACCGACGTGCTGAATCTGATCGAATCCGGCGACGGGGGTGGCGCAATATTCGAGCTTTGCTCCGGCTATTGGGTGGCGGGGGTCGGTGGGGATGAGCTCGTACAACGGTCTTTCGGTGGCGGTGCGGCGGCCGTTCGCGAACGGGCTGCTGGTGGCGGCGAATTATATGTGGTCGCACGAGATTGACAACGGGTCCAACGGCAGCGGGGATGGCGATGAGATTTCGCCGCAGAATCCGATGTGCCTGGCGTGCGATCGGGCCAGCGGCGCATGGGACGCGCGGCACGTGGTGAATGGGAACGCGGTGTATGAGCTGCCGTTCGGCCGGGGTAAGGCGATGCTGAACGGGCATGGGGTGGCGAAGGCGATCGCCGGCGGCTGGGAGATTGACGACGACCGCTCTGGGGCGGACGGTGGGTCAGTGATCAGTGGTCAGGAGACGGGAGGCATGGCCGAGTCGGGGGCACTGCGGAAGTGGCCGGAGTCTATCTCCCGCTTTCCCGATCCTCGGGTAATGTCTACTGCCTACTCCCTGCTCTTGCCATGGCGGTGGTATTCGAGATAGCCGAGGCCGACGCGCATGTGGTGGTTGATGGGATTGGGGACGGTGACGGCGAGGCACATGCCGAGGATGCCGTGGGCGAGAGCGAGCGCGTAGAGGTTGCGATAGCGCAGGAAGAGCAGGCAGGAGATTGCGCCCCAGGCCAGGGTGAGCGCGACGAGCACGGGATTGGGGATGTGGGCGATGGCGAAGAGTGCGGCGGCGAGGGCGACGGCGGAATTACGTTTCATGCCGAGACGGAGGAGGCGCAGCAGGACGTAGACCTGGAGGATGAACTGCTGCATGAGGGCCCAGAGGGCGTATCCCGCAATGTGAACGACGACGGGTAAGGGGCCGTAGAGCGGGTGCAGGGTGTGCAGGTGTTCGGCGAGTGCGATGGCGGCTAGAAAAATGGCGGTGGCGAGGGCGGCGATCCAGAGCGAAGGCAGGAGGCCGCGGAGGCCGAGGCCGTTGGGGGCGGTTTCTTTACGGCGCAGGAACGCGGTGGTGGCGATCCAGGCGAAGGCGGTCCAGTAGAGGATGCGCTGGGTGGGGTTGGGCGTCCAGATGGTGGCGAGGATGAGGCCGTAGCCGATGGCGAGCTCGGCGAGGTCGTGGATGCGTGGAGAGAGGCGCACGGATTCAGAGTACGGGAAAGCAACTATTCGCTGAGTCGTTCCCATTGATCTGGATCGATGTGCGCCTGACGCAGAATGCTGCGCAGGGTGCCGACTGCGACTTCGCTCTTTCGCGGCACAATGGCCGTGTCGACGAATTCTCCGGTACGGCGAACGAATTTCACGTGGCTGCCTTTTTGGCTGGCCTCTTGAAATCCGGCCGCTTCCAGCCGGCGCTTGACCTCTCGAAAGGGGAGAGGATTAAGCCGCCCCAACCTCAACCTCAATGGTGCGGATTTCGGCCGGTCGCGTGGGCAGCGGTGGCTCGAAGTGAAGCTCGAGGGCTTCTTTCAGGTTGGCCAGCGCTTCTTCTTCGGTTTCGCCCTGGCTGGCGACGTCAACGTCAAGGCACTGGGCGATGTACCAGTCACCTTCTCGGGATACGGTTGCCGAAAATGGGCGCTTCATAGCGGTATTGTTTCACACCTCTTTACTGCAGCAGGGTTCCGGTTTCGGGTTCAATTTTGGCTTCTTCGGGCGGAATGACGACCGCTGCGGCTACCTTGTCGCCTTCTTCGAGGTTGAGCAGCTTCACGCCTTGCGTGGAGCGGCCGGCTTCGCGGATCGTCGTCGTGTCGATGCGGATGATCTTGCCGTACTGGCTGATGACGATGATCTCCGAGGTGTCGTCGACGAGCTGGATGCCGACGACTTTGCCGTTGCGGGTCGTGGTCTTGACGTTGATGACGCCTTTGCCGCCGCGGGACTGGAGCCGGTATTCCTCAACGTCAGTGCGTTTGCCGAAGCCGGCTTCGGTGACAGAGAGGATGCGATGGATTGCGCCGTTCTTCTTTGGCGTGACGGCCATGCCGACGAGGTAGTCGTTTCTGCCGATGTCGATGCCGCGCACACCGTACGCGGGACGACCCATGGAGCGGACGTCGCCTTCTTCAAAGCGGATGGCGAGGCCGTCGTGGGTGGCGAGGAAGACGATCTGATTGCCGTCGGTGATACGCACGGCAACCAGCTCGTCATCGTCGTCGATGCCGATGGCGATGATGCCGCGCGCCATGACGTTGGAGAAGTCTTTGAGCTCGGTTTTCTTGACCGTGCCTTTGCGCGTGGCGAAGAAGATGTACTTGCCTTCTTCTTCGAGGTTGCGCACGGGCAGGATGTTGCGGACGGTTTCGCCGGGCTGGAGACTGAGGAGGCTGGCGATGGATTTGCCCTTGCCGGCTGCGCCGACGTCGGGGATTTCGTAGACCTTGAGCCAGTAAACGCGGCCCTTGTTGGTGAAGCAGAGCAGGTAGGCGTGGGTCGAATCGACGATGAGCTGCGAGACGAAGTCCTCTTCGCGGGTGCGCATGCCGAGGCGGCCGGTGCCTCCGCGACGCTGCTGGCGGTAGGTGGAGATGGGGGTGCGCTTGAGATAGCCGGAATGCGAAACAGTCACGGCTACTTGTTCGTCGGCGATGAGGTCTTCGAGCTGGAGCTCGGCGGTTTCGTCGATGATCTGGGTGCGGCGCTCGTCGCCGTAATCCTTGCGGATGGCTTCGAGTTCCTTCACGATGACGGCGCGGAGCTTTTTCTCCGAGGCGAGGATGGATTCGTACTCGGCGATGTTGTCGCGGACTTCGCGGAGCTCGTTCTGCAACTCGTCGATGGAGAGCTGGGTGAGGCGATAGAGCTGGAGTTCGAGGATGGCGTCGATCTGGCGGTAGCTGAGGGTGAGGGTAGCGTTGATCAGCGTGGCGGCATCGATGCCGTACTTCGCTGGATCAAGCTTGACGCCGGCGAGGGCCTGATCGCGGACGGTGATCCTGCGGTTGGAGAAGAACTGGAAGAGGTTTTCGCGGGCGTCGGCGCGGGAGGAGGATCCGCGAATGATTTTGATGACGTTGTCGAGGTGGTCGAGCGCGATCTGATAGCCGAGCAGGATATGCTCGCGCTCGCGGGCCTTGCGCAGGAGGAAGGCGGTGCGGCGGCGGACGACGTCCTGGCGGTGCTCGATGAAGATGCGGATGGCGTCGTGCAGGGGGAGCTCGCGCGGTTGGCCGTTGATGACGGCCAGGAAGATCATGGAGAAGCTCTCCTGCATCTGGGTGTGCTTGTAGAGCTGATTGAGGACGATCTGGGCTTCGGCTCCGCGCTTGAGCTCGATGACGATGCGCATGCCGTCGCGGTCGCTCTCGTCGCGCACGTCGCTGATATCGTCAATGACTTTTTCGTTGACGAGCTCGGCGATGCGCTTGATGAGGACGTTTTTGTTGACCTGGTAGGGAATCTCGCTGACGATGATGGACTGGCGACCCTGGCTCATGTTCTCGGTCGCACACTTGGCACGCACGAGGAAGCGGCCGCGGCCGGTTTGGTAGGCCTGGGCGATGCCGCTTTTGCCGTAGATGAATCCGCCGGTGGGGAAGTCGGGGCCCTGGACGTGCTTGAGGACTTCGAGCAGGCCGGCGTGCGGATTGTTGACCATCTCGATGGCGGCGTTGATGACTTCAGTGAGATTGTGCGGCGGGATGTTGGTGGCCATGCCGACCGCGATGCCGTTGGAGCCGTTGACGATGAGGTTGGGAATGCGCGAGGGCAGGACGTAGGGCTCGAAGGTGGACTCGTCGTAGTTGGGGACGAAGTCGACGGTGTCCATTTCAATGTCGGCGAGCAGTTCGCTGCTGATTTTTTCGAGGCGGCACTCGGTGTACCGCATGGCGGCAGGCGGATCGCCATCGACGGAGCCGAAATTTCCCTGGCCGTCGACCAGGGGATAGCGCATGCTGAAGGGCTGCGCCATGCGGACGAGCGCGTCGTAGATGGCGGAGTCGCCGTGGGGGTGGTAAACGCCCATGGCCTGGCCGACGACCTTCGCGCACTTGGTGTACTTCTTGTTCGACTGCAGACCCATCTCGTGCATGGTGTAAAGAATGCGGCGATGGACGGGCTTGAGGCCGTCGCGGGCATCGGGAAGCGCGCGCCCGATGATGACCGACATGGAGTAGTCGAGATACGAGCGGCGCATCTCGTCTTCAATGTTGATGGGGACGAGATTCGCTGCGCCGGGGCCGGTGGGACCGCCGGGACCATTCGTGCCGTTGCCGTCGGCGCCGGGAAGGGGAAGCTGGGGGTTCTGATCGTCTGCCATAGTTTTTTGAGGGCCGGGGGTTGCGCCAGGAGGGTTCGGTTGCGAGGCGCTACCGAGGACTTATCTTTATGATACGGGAAGAGTTAGGGCGGGGCAAGGCGGGGTTAGGCGTTTGGATTCAGGGGGTTGCAGGCGGGCTGTTTTGGGGGCGGGAATCTGAGGAAAACCGGGGACGATTTGAGGGCTGGAAAAGAGCTGAATTTGGGACTTTGCTGACGTTAGGCGGCGGGATCGTTGCGGCCGGTGTCGAGGTCCTCAAACTGCTCGATGACGACTTCTCCGTCGGGAAAGATGGCGCGGATCTGGAGTTCGGCGCCCATGGCTTTGAGATAGCTGCGCAGGGTGGAGACGTACATGTCGGCACGCTTCTCGAGTTTGGAGACGGCTCCCTGGTTGACGCGGAGGGTCTGGGCGAGGGTGGTCTGGGTGAGGTTGCGGGCCTCGCGGAGCTGGTTGAGGGAGAGACGGCGCACTTCATCGCGGGCGCGGCGAGCAATCTCGGCGCGCTTCTCTGGCGAGGATTTGTGTCTGAGTTCTTCCCATCGGTGAGCCATTACGGTCCTCCCTTACTCGATCTCGTGCAGGTGGCGATCGTAAATCGCGTCGGCGATCGGGACGTTGACGTCGTACCAGCGCGGATCTCCGGTTTTGTTGCCAGCCAGAATCAGATACGCCATTCTCCGCGGATCGAAGGCAAAGAGGATCCGCCACGGACGGCCTCGATGCTGGACACGGAGTTCTTTCATATTGCTGTGCCGTGATCCTCTGACAACATCCACGTGCGGCCGGCCAAAGTCAGGGCCGCCGAATCGCAGCAGATCCACCGAGTACGTGACGCTGTCCTGCTCTCCGGCGTCCAGCGCTTCGTACCAGTCGCGAAATTCGTCGCTGACCTCGACTTCCCAGCTCATGGCTATTATTCCCTATAAGGAATATTCCGTCAATGGAATAAGCGTATACGGGATGGGGCGGGTCGTCGAGATTACCGGCGATATAGTGGTCAAAGGTCGACTATGCCCATTTCTGCAGCTGCCGTGCCGTTGACCGGGCCACCGGCGACGCTGATTTACAACGACTGGTATCCGGCGATGCGCAGCGAAGCGCTTGAGGGGAAGCGCATGTCGACGGCGATGCTGATGGGGATTCCGCTGGTGCTGGGGCGGCGCGAAGATGGGCAGCTGTTTGCCATGCGCGATCTTTGCCCACATCGCGGCATTCCACTTTCGTGCGGGTGGTTCGACGGCAAGGCGCTGACGTGCAAGTACCACGGCTGGGTGTTTGAGCCGGTGAGCGGGAAGTGCATGGAGATTCCCTCGCTGACGAAGGACGATCCTTTTCCGCGCAACCTGCATGGCATGGCGTATCCCTGCGACGAGCGCGATGGGTATGCGTGGGTGTATGTGCCGGAAGCGGGACGAGGGCGGGTGAAGGCGGAGGATGCGGCGTTGTCTCCGGTGCCGGAAGTGCCGAAGTTTGGGGCGCGGTATCGGAGCGCGCATCTGACGGCCGATTTGCCGTGCAATGTGGATCACGGGATTATCGGGCTGATGGATCCGGCACACGGACCGTTTGTGCATCAGGCGTGGTGGTGGCGGAAGCAGGCGAGCATTCACGAGAAGGAGAAGAAGTTCGAGCCGATTCCGCAGGGGTTTCGCATGGCAACGCACGCGCCATCGGCGAACAGCGCGCCGTATAAGCTGCTGGGGGTGTACGGGGAGCCGATTACGACGACGATTGATTTTGTTCTGCCGAATCGGCGGTACGAGACGATTCGGTGCGGGGACAAATGGTTTTCGAGCCTGACCACGGTGACGCCGACCACGCCGAGCGCTTGCCGGATCGATGTGTTTGGCGCATGGAACGTGCTGTACCATTTGCCGTTCATGACGTCGATCCTGCGGTTTTTCGGGAACATGTTCGTGCGGCAGGATCAGGTGACGATGATCCAACAGGCGGAAGGATTGAGGTACGATCCGGCGCTGATGCTGATCGACGATGCGGACAAGCCGGCGAAATGGTACTTCGCGCTGAAGCAGGCGCGGCTGGATGCGGAGCGGACAGGGGAGCCGATGAAGCATCCGATGGATGGGCCGGTGACTTTGCGGTGGAGAAGCTGAAAGGGAGCTGGGAGCTGGGAGCGAAAGGCGTTTAGCGAAAAGCGATTAGCAAGAGACGTTTAGCTAGAAGCGTTTAGCGAAAAGCGGTTAGCAAGAGGCGTTTAGCGAAAGGCGAGCGAGAGGCGAGTGAGAGGCGAGTGCGGGCGGCAAAATGGAAACGACTTCAGGACGGGCTCGCTGACATCTTTGTGAGGGATTGCGGCTCAGGCTTGGTTCTGGCGCTTTCCTCGGCCAACTCGCCGGATTCGTGGTGAGCGCCGTTGCCGTTTCCGTTGGCTTCTTCGGCGACGATGGATTCGACGTCGATGTGCAGCTGACTGCCGAGTTCGTTCATTTTCTCCAGCCACTCGGTGGACGGCGGGTTGTCACGGTGAGCGCGGAAGGTGTCGTACCAGAGGTTTTGCGCCTGCCACAGGTTGACGTCGAAGGGCAGCTCGGCGAGGGTGCGCGCCACCAGCAGCGCATCTTCCACATAATGGAGATCGTCGGGATGCTCGTGCAGCCTGAGCATGACGCGCTTCATTTTCTGGTCGACGATGTAGCTGAGGAGTTGCTTGTTGAGCGGCACCTGATCGGACTTGGCCAAGCCGAGCCAGGAGCGGGCCTGGCTGGCATCGATGGGCTCGGCTTCGAGGGCCTTCCGCATGCCGGCATTGATGGCGAAGGTAGCGGCGACGGTGAGGGCTTCGGGGCGAGGCAGCTTGCTCTGGCTGAGGAAGTGGAGGAGCGAAGCCTGGTTCTCGTAGATGGCGGAGAGGCTGGACTCAACTTCGGCCAGCGTGCTGGAGAGAAGAATTTCGAGGATGCGCTTCTGCTCGTCGCGGAAGAGCGAGCGGAGTGAGTAGGTCTGAGCGCCGAAATGGCGGTCGAAGCAGCGAACGACTGCGGGGAAGTCAGCGAGGTTGACGGCGGCCTGCGCTTCGGCGACGAACTGATCGTATTCGGCGGACTGCGAGGGATCGAAGCGTTTGACCACGGCGGTGATGTTCTGATCGCCGAAGTGGAGAACGCCGAAGGCCACGGTTTCGGCGGCTTCGGTGATCTTGCTGCAGATGAGCGCCTGGCCGACGACGAGGCGCACGCGGCCGGACATGACCGAATCCCAGGCGAGGCGGCGCACGGAGTAGCAGAAGAGGTCGGCCTCGTCGGGATAGCTGGTGAAGATGGAACTGATGGCGTAATGGGCGGCGACCTGCTCGAGGCCGACCTGCATGCTGCGGATGTAGCGGTTGTAGACGGCGGCGCCGTCCTGCTGTTCGGGGATGTTACTTTTTGCTGTGGCGAGCTTGTCGACAAATTTCTTTTCGAGGGTGGCGGCACGCTTGCCGAAGAGCTCGGAGGCGAGTTGCAGGACGCGGCCGGCGTAGGCGATGACCTGCACGGTCTCGATGCCGGAGATGTCGTCGAAGAACCAGCCGCAGCTGGTGTACATGAGCATGGCGTGGCGCTCGAGCTCCATGAGCATGAGGGCGCGGGTGCGTTCTTCTTCGTTGAGCTCGTACTGGGCGTGCGCGCTGAAAAAGGCTTCGCGGGAAGGGCGGGAGCGATCGAGCACAACGCCGATATAGTCGTTGCGGGCGGCATCGGGATCTTTGAAGAGGCGAACGGCAGCTTCACGCCAGAGAGGGGCGACCGCATCGCGCAGAGCGTCGAGGGCTTCGCGCAGCGGGGTGCGCCACTTCTGATTCCAGCCCGGACGGCCGCTGGAGCAGCCACAGTCGGAGCGCCAGCGCTCGATGCCATGGGCGCAGCTCCAGGACGTGTCTTCGACAATCTGGGCCTCGAAGCGGGGTGGGTTCTGCTCGAGGAACTCGCCGTAATTGGTGAGGTGAGGAGCGCCAGGCGAAGAGTCGTGATTATGGTTGTGATCTTCGAGCGAGTGGAGCACCCAGGCGAGCGCCATTTCACCATAGCGGTGGTGATGGCCATAGCTTTCGCCGTCGGTGGCGACATGAACGATTTGAGCGTCAGGGCTGTCGGGTTTAAATCCGCTGAGGAGGCGCTGGGCAAAACCTTCGCCGCTGTTCAGCAGGCCTTCAAAGGCGATGGCGCGCGAGCGCGGCCCATCGTAGAAGAAGACGGCGATGGAGCGGCCTTCTTTCAGACGAACGACATAAGGCCGGGTGGTATCGACGGAGGCATTGGGAGTTTCGGTCCAGGCTGGCTCCGCAGGCGGTTTCTGTTCTTTAGCGGAGGCGGTAGCTTTCACGACCGGCGCAGGCGCGGGTGCGGCGAGCGAGCGGATGCGCGCGCACTGGTGGGGAGCGAGAAGGACGAAGCGGATCCCGTTCTGGGCGAGGAGATCGAGGGATTCGGAATCGACGGCGGTTTCGGGGAGCCACATGCCTTCGGGCAAGCGCTGAAAGCGGCTGCGGAAGTCGGCAATGCCCCAGCGAATTTGGGTGATGCGGTCGCGTGTGGACGCGAGCGGCATGATCATGTGGTTGTAGGCCTGGGCCATGGCCGATCCGTGGCCGGAGAAACGCTTCTGGCTGCGCTGGTCGGCATGGACGATGGCGTCGTGGACGCGCGGTGCATTTTGCAGGAGCCAGGAGAGCAGAGTCGGCCCGAAGTTGAAGCTCATGCGGGCGTAGTTATTCAGGATGCGGATGATCTGGTTCTGCTGGTTCACGATGCGGGCAGCGCCGTTGGGCGCGTAGCACTCGGCGGTGATGCGGTCGTTCCAGTCGTGCCAGGGCGCGGCGGATTCCTGGGCCTCGACGGTTTCCAGCCATGGATTTTCGCGCGGAGGCTGGTAGAAATGGCCGTGGATGCAGATGGTTTTTTCGGGGCTGCTCATGGGTTTTCGGGTCGATCCATCTTAAAGTACGTGCGGTCGCGATTCCGGGAGCTCAACCTCTTGTCATCGGCAGATGCCGCTTATGCGACAATAGGATGTGTGCGGATCGAAGCCCGTTTCGGGCACGATCCGGGAGAAATCCGTTATGTTTGACAATCTCTTAAAACCCGAGCACCTGATCATCATCCTGGTGATCGCTCTACTGATTTTCGGTCCCAGCAAGTTGCCGGGACTGGGAAAAGGGCTGGGCGAAGCCTTCCGCGGATTCAAGGAAGGGATCAAGGGCTCGCCGGATAACCCGGACGCCGCCAAGCAGCAGGAAAATACGGCCGCGAAGTCGGAAAGCGCGACGACTCAGGTGAAATAGAGCGCCTGGCGCAAGGCCAGTTGTGAGAAAGAAGCCGCATCCTCGGATGCGGCTTTTGTGTGTTGGATGCCGATTCAGTGGTGGAGGCGCGCCGCTTCGGCGTCGGCGTTGAAAGCGTCCGGCGGAAGCGTGACGTTGTACGAAGCTTTGAAGATGAAGCGCTGGGCGGTCATGTCGCCGTTGTGGAGGCGGGTGACGGTGAAGGGGGTCTGGATGCCGTCGATGGTGTGATAGTCGTCGTACTCCTCGGTTTCTTCGTTCTTGTCCTTATAGAGCGGGTCGCGCCAGTAGTAGGTGCGACGCAGGGGCAAGTGGCTCATGGCGTCGATCTGGATGGTGATGGAGTCGTTGTCGGCGTTGAGCAGCGTGACTTGCTGGGCGAGATGGCGCTCGGCGAGCGACTGGCCTTCATACATCAGGACGGTAGTGGGGTCTTTCATCCAGGTGCGGACGGCGACTTCGATGGAATGATCGCGGCGGCGGATGGCTTCAGCGCACTGCTCTTTCGGAATAGGCAGCTTGCCGCGGAAGGTGACTTCCCAGCAGTTCTTGGCTTCGAAGATCTGGGTCCAGTTGTGCTTGTCGGTCTTGCCTTCGGTGAGGTCGATGCGTTCGGCGTCGGGCGTGCGCCAATCCCAGTAGCGGACCGTGGCGCCCGTGGGCTTGCCCTGGAAGAAGCCGGCAATGCGGCCTTCGACGTAGCTGTTCTGGGCGTTGAGCCACTGGTTGCCGCCGAGCGCCTGGACCATGGCGTCGAGAGCGGCGCGAGCCTTTTTGCTGCTGGCGTCTTCTTCGGCTGTGGTGGGCGCGGCGATGGTTGAGTTGGGCGGCGGCGCATCGGCCTGGGCGCGAACGGCGAGAGCGGAGCCGAACAGAAGCAGGGCCGCGAGGATCGAAAACGGGGACTTTCTCATTGATTAGGCGATCTTAGCCGACCAGGACGGCTCCTCCATTTACATTGACGATCTCACCGGTCATAAAGCCAGCAAGGGGCGTGCACAAAAAGAGGATGGGGCCGGCGATTTCGAGCGGATCGGCGGGGCGACCGAGCGGAATCAGGGAAAGGACACGCTGGCTGGTCTCGGGATCGCCGAGCGCCGGGGCTGACATGTCGGTCCTGACCCAACCTGGCGCGACACAATTGACGCGGATGCCGTGCGGCGCGAGCTCGGTTGCCAGGCCTTTGGTCATGCTAATGATGGCGCCTTTACTGGCGGCGTAGTCGGCGTGGAAGGCTTCGCCGCGCTGGCCTGCTGTGGAGCTGACGAGGATAATATTGCCGGCCTGATCGGGTGCCGTTCTGGTCCGAGCCTGTTGCTGCATCGCTCCGGCTGCGGCCTGGATGAGGCCGAAGACGCTGTCGAGGTTGATGGCCAGGGTGGTGCGCCATTGCGCATCGGACATGGTGGCGATAGGCGCGTCCTGCGATTCCCAGACACCGTGGTTGGCGACCAAAATATCGATGCGGCCGAAGTGGTGGACGGTGCGGCGGACGAGGGTGCGGCCGTCTTCGGGCGTCGAGAGGTCCTGAGCGAAGGCGATGCAGTCTTTTGGGCTGCCGAGTTCGGCGGCGAGCGCTTCGGCAGCCGATTGGGCGGCGCGGTAATTGAAGGCGACGCGGGCTCCGGCCTGGCGGAAGAGGCGAACGGTGGCAGCACCGATGCCGCGGGAGCCTCCAGTGATGAGGGCGACTTTGTTTTCGAGCGAGAGGGCGACGGCGGACATGGAATTAGCGTAACGGATCGATGATGCGCTTTGCGGGAAAGGGCTGAATCGCCGTCATAGCGCCTTGAGGCCGGCGTGGCGGCAGTTGGCATGTGGACCTGGATTCTGTGTTCCGCATCCCATTGGATATGCCCGACCCAGCTGCTCCCCATGTTCCGCCAGGCCACGGCAAAGACCCCAATTTCGCGATGGTGGTCGCTGCCGCCGGCGTTGCCCTGCTCATCGTGTTCATCGCAGCCTTGCTGATCGTCCATCATTCCGGGCGCAGGCTGCTGCCGCAGAAGCAGCACGACAACGAGCCGCATTCGTATCTGCGGGTTCCCGATTCGGGGCGCACGGTGGCGTGAGGCGCTCGTATTCCGCGGTTGGTGACGGGTTGCCGCTGGGCGGCGTCCTTATTTGTGGCCTGCAGCCGGTAGCCGGCAGCCTGTAGCGGGTAGTGGTGGATCGCGCGCGCCAACTTCCTTTTTTTGGCAGGGCTGAAGCAGTGCCCCTTCAAAACCGCGGCAGGGGCTGAAGCCCGAATCATTTTAGGGCGGTTGTGGCACGACCAAGGTCGCGCCCTGATACAAAACCACGGCGGCGGGTTGCGCAGGAGCGGTACGCGCCTTGCGCGGATCCCTTCAAGTGGTGTTTGGTCGCCGCACCGGGTGCCTGCGAGTCCGGTAAACTGGGCTTCTGACTATGTTTGAGAATCTTACTGATAAGCTGCAGCGCGCGTTTAAGAACCTGCGGGGGCAGGGGTCGGTCACCGAGGAGAACATGGCGGAGGCGCTGCGCGAGATTCGCGTGGCGCTGCTGGAAGCCGATGTGAACCTGAACGTGGTGAAGGAGCTGATCGAGCACATCCGCGAGAAGGCGATGGGGCAGGAGGTGATGACCTCGCTGTCTCCGACCGAACAGGTGGTGAAGATTGTGCGGGATGAGCTGATCGCGATTTTGGGCAAGGATGTGGCGCGGTTCCAGTTTGCGTCACGGCCGCCGACGGTGATTTTGATGGCGGGGCTGCAGGGGTCGGGCAAGACGACAACCGCGGGGAAGCTGGCGGCGTGGCTGCAGAAGGGCGGGCATCGTCCGATGCTGGTTTCCGTCGACGTATATCGGCCGGCGGCGCGCGAGCAGCTGCGGGTAGTGGCGAAGGCGATCAAGGCGAACATCTACGAAGGAGATGAGAAGGGCGAAGCGGCGGGGACGGCGCTGGTGGAGCGCCTTGCGAAAGAGGCGCGGCGCGAGGCGGTGATTACCGGGTGCGACACGCTGATCGTGGATACGGCGGGGCGGCTGCACGTGGACGAACTGCTGATGGACGAGATGGCTCTGCTGAAGAAGCAGCTTGCGCCGCAGGAGATTCTGTTTGTCGCGGACGCGATGACCGGGCAGGATGCGGTGAAGTCGGCGGAGGCGTTCCACAAGAGGCTGGCGCTGACGGGGACGGTGCTGACGAAGATGGATGGCGATGCGCGAGGCGGCGCGGCGCTGTCGATTCGACATGTGACGGGGCAGCCGGTGAAGTTTATCGGGACGGGCGAGAAGCCGGACGCGTTTGAGCCGTTTCATCCGGACCGGATTGTGGGGCGGATCCTGGGGATGGGCGACATCATGGGGCTCATCGAGCGGGCGGAGGAGAAGCTCGACAAGAAGAAGAGCGAGGCGTTTGCGCTGAAGGCGCTGAGCGGGGATGGATTTTCGCTGGAGGATTTTCGCGATCAGCTGCGGCAGATCAAAAAGCTGGGATCGATGGAGAGCATTCTGAAGATGCTGCCGTCGGCGGGGCCGCTGGGCGGACTGCAGCAGATGGCGGGGCAGGTGGACGAGAGCCAGCTGACGCGGGTGGAAGCGATCATCAACTCGATGACGCAGAAGGAGCGGAACCACCACGAGATTATTTCGGGGAGCCGGAGGAAACGGATTGCGAACGGCTCGGGAACGACGGTGCAGGAAGTGAACCAGCTGCTGCGGCAGTATGCGCAGATGCGGAAGATGTTCAAGGGGATTGGGAAGGGCGGCGGGATGCTGCAGCGGCGGGCGATGGGGATGCTGGGGGGGATGCGGGGGCGGTAGGGAAGGGTGCAGGTTACAGGTTACAGGGCACAGGGTGCAGATTTAAGTGGTCAGTGGTCAGTGGTCAGTGGTCAGTGGTCAGTGATCAGTGGTCAGTGATCAGTGCTCAGAGAACCGTGATCCGGGCGGCGCGGCTGGGAACCGGGCCGTGGGCAAATTCAGAATGGATTGGACGGCATGAAGACCGCTGAATCGGAGCGATTGCGGCGGCAAGGGGCGGCGGCAGCGGCGTCGTGCGCGTCCTTGTCAGCGGTGAGCGTGGTGGCGTTCCGGCATGGTCCCAACTGGATGGGCTTTGTGTGCCTTGGGGTGCAGGTGGTGTTGCTGGTTGTTGCCATGAGCTTGCTGGCCAGATCGAAACGGTTGACGGCGGAGAAGGATTAGCTCAGGAAGCTGACGACCCAGGGGCACGGCGGGTTCCTGATCTCGGCGACTGAGGTGAAGATTCTCCCATCTCGGGGTGCAAGGCGCTGATTCCGGGGCGTTAAAAAGTTCACCAAAGAATTCACCTCCTCGCCATTGCCGGGCGGCTGCGGTTTGCCTGACACTCGGCGGCACTCGGAAGCCGATGGGGATTCCCTGCGGCTTCGACTCCTCAGGAGGTGGTTTCCGTGCGCAGAGTTCTGTTCGCAGTTGTGTTGTTTTTCGTTCCGACGTTTGCCTTCGCGGCCGTGCCGGTGGTGAACAGCGGCACCATCAATTACCAGACTAACCAGATCACGCTGACGGGGACGGGGTTCGAGCCGGCAAAAACCAAGCCGACGGTGACGTTTAATGGAGCGGCGCTGACGGTGGGGACGTTCAGCAACACGCAGGTGGTGGCGACGCTGCCGACGGGCACGGCGGCGGGGACGTTTAGCCTGGTGGTAACGAACAGCCAGGGAAACGCCGTGGATTTCAACATGAACTACGGCGCGACGGGCCCGCAGGGACCGGCAGGACCGGCGGGAGCAGCGGGTCCGCAAGGTCCGGCAGGGGCGACGGGACCGGCGGGGGCAACGGGGCCGCGTGGGCTGACGGGTGCGCCGGGAGCACCGGGGCCGGCGGGCGCGAACGGGACGAGCTTTATTTTCCTCGATGCGTACAATCCGGATGCGACCTACGCGGCCAACGATGTGGTGACGTACAACGGCTCGTCGTACATCGCGATCCTGGCGAATGGACCGAACCCCAGCGGCCCTACGCCGGACAAGAATCCTGTGTGGAGTGTGATGGCGGCGGGGGGAACAGGGCCCGCAGGTCCGCAGGGGCCGATGGGACCGGTGGGGCCAACTGGACTTACGGGACCCGCCGGGGCTACAGGACCCACAGGTCCGACAGGCCTTCAGGGTCCAACCGGCGTGGGTGGGGTTCTGGGCTACGGGGCGAACTATACGGGCAGTCCGACCCTCAACAGCACGGGGGTCGTGGTGAATTACCAGGGCGTGAATGGGAGCGGGGTGTTTATTCTCGGTGGCACAACGACCGTCTATAGCACGGACACAAAGAACGCGCAGCTCGTCAGCTGTTGGTTGACCGACAGCTCCAACTACGCCATTGTCACGGCAAATCTGACGGTTCCCCCGGCGGGTTATGTGACAGTACCTCTGGACGCTATGTATTTCGGAGGGGGCGCGGGTGGGTTCTATATCACTGAATATTGCCAGGGAACGAATTTGGCGGTGGACGGCGGAATGGTGTACTGGTTCCAAATCGGGTGATCCAAGGGCCTGCCTTCGAGCCGAGCCTGGAACCGGAGGCGCGGCGCGTCCTCATTCGACGCGCTGCCTCTTCTTACTCGAAGAGCTTGCGGTCGGCGTGCGAACCGATGCGGGGTTTGCGCGCCGGCGGTGCGGAGAGCATGCCGAGGAGGTCGCGCAGTTCGGTGCGAACCTTCTGCAGTTTGGCTTTGACGCGGGTGTTGCTCGCGCCACCTTCAATCAACGGCAACTGAGGAGATTTGGAGCGGAGCTCGCGGGCTTCCAGGGCGAGGACCTGGCGCGCGCCGGCGATGGTGTATCCCTCGTCGTGGAGGAGGCGGCGGACGCGCATGGCGAGTTCGACGTCGCGCTTGCGATAGAGGCGCTGGCCGGTTCCGCTTTTGTTGGGGCGCATCTGCGGGAATTCGGTTTCCCAGAAACGCAGGACGTAGGTTTCGACGCCGCATAGGCGCGCGACTTCGCCGATGCGGAAATAAAGCTTGTCGGGAATGATGGGTTCGTGGCGGGAACGGCGCTGGGCTGCGTTTTTGGGCATCGTCTGCTGCGGGAACTGCTGCGATTCTCTGGTCGCAGTATAGGACACGTAACTGTGACTGAGCAGAGAAAGATGAGGGATCAGGGTTTGTTCTTCTCTTCGTCAACAGGTGTGCGGGCCGGGGATTGGGGCGGAGCAGCGCGCAGATACTGCGGGGGCCAGGAGGCGGATTCGCCGAGGGCGGCGGCGGCGTGGAGCGGCCAGTAGGGGTCGCGCAGGAATTCACGAGCGATGATGACGAGGTCGGCCTGGCCGGTGCGGATAATGTGCGCGGCCTGAGCGGGGTCAGTGATCATGCCGACGGCGCCGGTGAGGATGCCGGCCTGGGCACGGATGGCTTCAGCGAAGGGCGTTTGATAACCGGGGCCAAGGGGAATGGCCGCGCCAAGGACATTGCCTCCGGAAGAGCAATCGATGAGGTCGACGCCGCGGTCGCGGAGGAGAGCCGCGAGGCGGATGGACTGGGGGAGGTCCCAGCCGCCTTCGGTGTAGTCAGTGACGGAGATGCGAACGAAGAGCGGGCGCTCGCGGGACCAGACTGCGCGGACGGCGGCGGTGACCTCGAGGAGGAGGCGGACGCGGTTGTCGAAGCTGCCGCCGTATTCGTCACTGCGGTGGTTACTAATCGGAGACAGGAACTCGTGGAGTAAATAGCCGTGGGCGGAATGGATCTCGATGACGTCGAAGCCGGCGCGATCGGCGCGGGCAGCGGCGGCGCGGAAGGCGTCAGTGATGGCGGCGATACCGGCGCGGTCGAGCTCGTGGGGCAGCGGGTAATTGGGGGCGAAAGAGATGGCGGAGGGGGCGAGGACGTTCTCCCAGCCTCCTTTGGCAGGGGTTTGGACGCCTTCGCCGCGCCCCGGTGCCCAGGTGCTGGCTTTGCGGCCGGCGTGGGCGAGTTGGATTCCGGCGCGGGCACCCTGGGAGTGGAGGAAGGCGGTGACACGGGCGAGCGGGGCGATGTGGTCGTCTTTCCAGAGGCCGAGATCCTGGGGGCTGATGCGGCCTTCGGCGATGACGGCGGTGGCTTCGGTGAAGACGAGGGCCGCACCGCCGACGGCGCGGCTGCCGAGGTGGACGAGATGCCAGTCGTTGGCGAAACCGTCGTCGCTGGAGTATTCGCACATGGGCGAAACGACGATGCGGTTGGAGAGGGTGAGGGCGCCGATGGTGATGGAGGAGAAGAGGCTGGCGGGATTTTGAGCTGGCATGTGTGGGATTTGGATGTTGAGGGCGGGGTGGAGGGTGCGGAAAGCCAGGGAACAGGGCACCGGTGAGCCGAGCACCGGGCACCGGAGGCAGGAGTCGTGAGCCGAGGTTGGCGGGGGAGGTTAGGTCGGGCAGAAAAGAGAGGCTTCGTCTCGGAAACGAAGCCTCTGCGGAGAGCCGTTGAATGTGGGGGAGGGCTGACCTAGGTTGCCTCCGTGGGAACCCTTCTCCCTTGGGTCCGGATGCCAACCCTCTACAACATCCTGGCCGATAGCCGTTAAGCCATCTATAGATTGGGGCTTCGTTGCGGGTATGTCAAGGGGAAAAGACAGGGACCAGGGGAGTAGGCAAGAGGGGAACAGCGAGCCAACGACGAGCGAGAACCGAGCAAAAAGCAGACAGCCGAGAGAGACGCGGGGGATCAGAGAACAGGGAGCAGAGGGAGAGTTTGAGGTGAAGAAGGTGTTTTCCCGAAATGGTTGGACCGATTTCAGCAGCACGGTACTTTCGGTTGGAACGGGGGATCAAATCTCTTGATTCTCCGGGCAAAGAAGATTTCGCTACTTGCTGTGGGGTGAACCTGGCGGTCCAGCGTGGGGTTGGTTTTGTTTTTTCTAAACGGTGATGAGATCTGCCGGCGTTGTGGATCCCAAAATGGTCCGGCCGATTCCCCCGCACGGTACTTTCGGCTGAAGCACGGGATGAAATCTCTTGATATTCCGATGGCAATAGATTTCGCTACTTGCTATGGGGTGAACCTGGCTGCGCAGCGTGGGGTTGGTTGTGATTTTTCCAAACGGGAGGGGGATTACTTACCGGCGTTGTCGGCTTGTTCCTGCTGGGCAAGGTAGGTTTGCTTCGCTGGAGGCAGGGGGATCATCCGGTAGAGGTCGAGGAGATTGCGGTCGGGATCATCAAAGGCGGGGAACGAGGCGACCGGTTCGAGGGAGTACTGGGTCTGGAGATCGGCGAGGGTGCCGGGATCCATTTCGTTCCAGGTGGCGTACCAGCCAGGTCGATAGACGTGGATGCGGTAGGGGAGATCCCAGGTGCCGTAGTCGTCGCAAAGGGCGGGGAGGTGGGTGAGCATCTGGATGTTGTCGCCGCTGATGGAGAGAAGGAGACGAGGCGGGCCGGGGTGGCGATCGATGTAGTCGGTGACACCGCGGGCAGCGTTGAGGAAGGTGTAGTCGGGATGGCGGAGGTAGCTGGCGATCTGGAAGACACCAGCAACGGAGACGGTGGCGATGACGGCGAGGGCGGCTGCTGCGGAGAGGCGGAGGAGAAATGGGCGTGAACGGTCGAGGAGGGCGGCGGAGCCGAGGGCGAGGACGAAGCAGAGCGGATAGATGACGGCTTCGTAGTAGCGGGGCTGTGGGTTGTTGTGCCAGCCGGCGAAGAAGACGTATCCGGCAGCGGCAAGGAGTGAGGCGAGGAAGACGGGGTTCGTCCAGAGATGCGGGGGTGGGCTGGAGTCCTGGGCGGTTTTTGCGAGGCGGGAGGGGATGAGTGCGAGGAGAAGCAGCGCGGCAGCGGTGACGCAGAGGGTGGCGGAGATCCAGAGCGAGCCGTGGAGCGCGTACCAGAAGGCGGCGATCCAGCCGGTGAAGGAAGTGGGCTGCGGCCAGTGGTTGGCGTCGAAGAGGTATTGGTAATCGACGCGGTAATGAGGGCGGACGAGGAGAAAATACCAGGCACACCAGGGCAGGGCGGCCGCGGCGATGGTTGTGGGGAGAGCGCGGAGCAGGGTCCAGCGGAAGCGGTATGCGCGGGCGATGAGGAAGAGCGTGGAAGGAAGAATGAAGACGGCGGTGGTTTTGGTGAGGACCATGAGGCAGAGCAAGAGCCCGATGACGGCGAGCAGGAATGTTTGCGCGCGCGGGGAAGCGCGGGGCAGCCGCAGCGCGAGGAGCCAGGAGAACAGGAGAAGACAGATCAGGGGTGGCTCGAGAATGGCGAGGCGGCTGAAGGCGTATAGGAAAGGGCTGGTGACGAGGATGGTGACAGCCAGGAGAGCGACCCATTTCGGGGCCTGAGTGCGGACGACACAATAGGCGAGAAGGAGATTGACGCCGAAGACGGTGAGGTCGAGGGCGCGGTCGGCGCCGAGGCTGACACCGGTGAAGTGGAAGACGGCGGCGAGCAGCAGGGGCCAGACGGGGAGCGCGATGGCGGGATTGAAGTCGCCGCGGAGGAACCAGTGGCCGGTGAGGTACCAGCGCGTGGCGGCGTTGCCGTACCAGCCCTCGTCGGTGTATTTGGATGGGTCGAGCCAGGGCGAGTGGTTGGGGAAGTCGGCGAGGAGGTGAGGAAAGTGGAGCGCGAAGAGGGCGAAGATGCCCGTGATCCAGATGGCGTAGAGCCAGAGCAGAGGGGATTTTTCGTTCTGGGGAAAGCTGGAGGAGTGCAGCTCGTGGGGGGCGAGAATCGGGCGCAGCGGGGCTTCGGTTTCGGGAGCGAGGTCCGGGCGGGCTGGCACGGATTCAGGGTACAGGGGACAGGGTGCAGTGGTCAGCAGTCGGTGGTTAGTGAACCGTAAGACCAGAGGCCCGGAGGAAGAGCTTTACGGAAAGAGGGTCATTCCCAAAACGGTCCAACCGATTTGGCCGGCACGGTACTTTCGGCTGGAGCGGGGAATCAATTCCTTTGACTATTCGATCGAAGGGGAGTCCGCTACTTGCTGTGGGGTGAACCTGGCTGTCCGGCGCGGGGTTGGGTTGGTTTTTTTGCAGCTCAACGCGAGCGCACGCTGGGGTGGTTAGGGAAACGAAAGCCCCATCCGGATCGCGTGAGCGATCCGGATGGGGCGACGGAGCCTTACTTCTTGCTTGCTCTGACCACTTCTTCTTACTGGACGACTGCGGTGACGCCCAGGGTTTGAATCTGGCTGCCTGCGGTGCCGGTCACGTTGACGCCGTAGGTGCCGGCGGTCGCCGAGCCGCTGGCCGTGATCGTCAGCGTCACGGAGACAGACGGGTTGCTGGGCGTAATGGATCCGCCGCCTCCGCCACCACCACCGCCCCCTCCACCTCCGCCACCACCACCGCCTCCTCCACCTCCGCCGGAACTGCCGCCGCCACCGCAACCGGCGGCGAAGCCGATGATGCAGGCGAAGAGGAGCATGGTGAGGAGATTTCTCCAGGCACGGCGCCGGGCCGGCAAGGTGAGAAGGAGGACGCAGGCGAGGGCCGCGCTGCCTCCGGTGAGGAAGAGGTTGAGGCGGTTCGGCCGTTCAAGGCTGGCGTTCGAGGACGAGGTGAGCGAGACCGAACTCTGACTGAGCGAGCAGGTAACGCCAGTGGGCGCTCCGACTACGCTGCAGCCCAGATTGACGGTTCCGGTAAAGCCGTTGGTCGGGGTGACGAAGATGGTGGAGGTTCCGCTGGAACTGGCTGGAACCGCAACGAGAGAGGTGGACGCGACGAGGGAGAAGCTGGAGAGCGGGTTGGAGATCGAGGTTCCGTTGTTGAGGGTGATCGCTGCGCCGTTGTAGTTTTTGTCGCCGCTGTACTGAAGGGTGACGACGTTGCCGCCCTGGAAGAGGGACTGACTGGTTAACTGGCCGCTATAGGTGGAGGAGTCGCCGGAGCCTGGGACGAGGAAGAATTCAGCCGAAGTGCCTTCGCCGGAGGGGAAGACATAGATATAGCCGGTGGGCGCGGGGTGACCGCTTTGTCCAGTGACGGTGCCGGTGACGGTGATGCTGGTAGTGGGCGAAATGCTGCCGGTCATGCTGGCGGTAATGGTCGAGGTAAGGAGGGTGGGGGCAACGATGGTGATGGTTCCGCTGCCGGAGGAGGTGGCATAGTTGCCGTCGCCGGCGTAGCTGATCCCGACGGTGAGGGCACCGGCGGCGGTGCTGGCTGGGATGTTGACCACGGCAACGCCATTCGGCTGGCCTGTGGATGGATCGACGCCGGGGACCAGATTCACGGTTTGAGAGCCGCCGGGCAGGCCGGTGACGGTGACGGCTCCGGTGGGAGGCAGGACGACGGAACTGAGGAAGGTGTTGTAGCTGGATTCCGAGGTATCGTTGGCGCTGTTTTCGATCAGGATGTCGAGATAAGTATTCTGGCCGCCCACGAAACTGAATTGCGCCGATCCGGGGTTGGAGGCGCCGACATAAATGTCGGGGGTGTCCTTGATTACGGTAAAGGTGATGGCAGAGCCGGAGGATTTTTGATAGCTCGCATCGCCGGCATAACTGGCGGTGACGGAATGGCCGCCGATGGAGAAGGGAGCGTTGAATTCCGCATCACCTTCAGCGTTAAGGACAGCGGTGTTGATGGTGGTTCCGTTGTCGGCAAAGACGACGGTGCCGGTGGGCGAGTCATAGTAGGCGCAGGCCGCCGAGGTACTGCTGGTGGTGACGCAGCTGGTGTAGAAGGCGCTGCCATAAACCTGCGCGGCAAGAATGGCCTGGGTTCCGTAGGGAACGCTGGTGTTCCCGGAGGAGAAGGCGGTGCTGCCGCTGGAGCCGCTGGCAGCGTTGAGGACATTGAAGGCGGTCGTGCTGGGTTCGGCGGCGACGGTGATTTGGGTTTTCGAGGAGGTGCTGGCGGCGTTGGTTCCATCGCCGCTGTATTGGCCCCAGATGTTGTAGGTGCCGCCGGGAAGGTAATTGATGTTGCTCGCTGAAAATGCGCCGCTGGTGAGGGGGAAGACGGCCACGCCCTGCTGTACCGGGAGGGTGGTGTCTGCCATGAGAGCGACATTGCCGGTGGGCGTTGTAGAGCCAGTCACCGATCCGTTGACGGTAATCGCCGTGCCGTGGGTGAACGAGGTGGAAGACGGGGTGAGGGTGGTGGAGGTGGATTTGAAGGTGACGCTGCCCCAGTTGGTGACGAGGACGCTGGCGTCGACGGAGCCGAGGCCGGTAGCGCGGTTATAGCCGGTAGCGGCGTTGTATTCGGGAGTGGACCCGGTGCCGATCTGGCCTTCGACCACCGATACGCCATAGGTCGGATCGGTGATGGTGATGGGATTGGCGGCGGCGATGCAATCGACGGGCGCATAGGCCGTGCCCAGTTCGATGGTGTCGACATTGCAGGGAACGGAATTGGTGCCCACCGTAATGTTATGGAAGGCGGCGGGGAACTGGGTTTTGAGGGGATAAAGGACGAAGTCGGCCTGGCCCTGGCGGCCATATTTCTGGTCGACCAGGGCCATGATGCCGGCAAAGCTGGGCGCGGAGGCGGAGGTGCCGCCGACACCGAAGATCTGGACGGGACCGCTGGAGTTGGGCTGGCAATCGCCATCCTCATAGCACATGGCGTAGTAGCTGTAATCGGGACCGTCGGCGGCGAAGAGGGAGACGTCAGGAATGTCGCGAACGCTGTCAGCGGGAACGCCGGTACCGGTTTGCCAGGAGGGCTTGGGGTACCCGGTGATCGCACCTCCGCAGCCGCCGCTGGAGTTGTAACCTGCGGCGCAGTACGCGTCACTGCTGGCACCGCCGCTGCCGGCTCCGATGGAAGTAGCACCGTAGACGTCGTAATAATTCACGGCATCGAGGCCGAACTGGCTGTTGTTCCAGGGCTGTTCGGCGATGGGGGCAAGCAGGGAAACGTTCGGGGTGTTCGAGCCGGTGGTGTTCCAGTAGGTGGCGAGATTCGCAAGGGTGAGGCTGGCGTAGTTGGTGTAGTAGAAATCGGTGCCGCCGACGGCGACGTCGTAGGGCGTGGAGGCAAAGCCGCTGACGGCTGCGCCGTTCAGGGCGTACTCCTCTGAATCCGGGTCGCATCCGGCGGAGCCATCGTCGCCGGTGGAGACCATGACGGTAATGCCCTGGGCGGCAGCCTGCTCCCAAAGGGACTGTTCGACGAACTGGTTGGTGGAACCGAGGTTGGCCTCGCATTCGCCAAAGCTGACGCTGATGATGGGAGCGAGATTGCTGTAGACGGCGTGCTCGGCGGCGAGGAAGAAGCCGGCCTCGAGTGCGGTATCGGCGCCGATGACGAGGTCGACGGTGGCTTTGGGAGCGACGGCTCCGGACCATTCGACGTCGAGATAGGCTTCGCCTGAGTCGTAATTGGGACCATCGGGATTGTTGATGCCGTCAATGCCGGGGTCATTGCCATCGATGACGACGTTGGGAGGATTGGCGGGAAGGCCGAAGAGGGTGCGGAACTGATTGACGAGGTCGATGTTGACGTTGGAGTCGTTGATGATGGCGATGGTCTCGCCGGAGCCGTCGTAGGTGGTGCCCGTGTAGTGGGAATTGAGTGCCGGGTTAGGGAGGTCGTACTGGACGCCGAAGTCGCCGGGGGTGAGAGCGAAGTTGACGCCGCCGATGGTGGGGTAGCCGGCGCCACCGTTAATGGTCCATTGCGGTTTGGCGGTGCCGGTTTTCGGATCGTAGCTGGCCTTGCCCAGGAGGCGAGCATGGCTTTTCAGGTGGAAGTTGTTGAGGGCGACGAATCCACCGACGACAGGGGAGAGCGCGGCAGGAATGTCGGGGTCGTTGGCGGCGGCATAGTGGAGGGCGCCGTTGACCTGGTACTTGTGAATCTGGGCATGAAAGGCATCGCGGAGCTGGGCGACGCTGCCGGTGAATTCGATGACTTGCTTGCCGGGCTCGACGCCAGCGACTTCAAAGCCATGGGAGGAGAGCCACGATTCGACTGTGGCAACGTCCTGGTCGGAGGGACCGAATTGCTGGCCGAATTGAGCGGGGGTAAGCCACTTGTGATAGCTGGCGCTGCCGGGGGTGTGCGCGTCGGAGATGTATTGACGGAGGGCGGCTTCCTGGCTCGAGCTGCGCCGGAGGACGAGGTGCATGCGGGAGAGCGGCATGGAGTCGGGCGCGACGCCGCGGTCATTGGCGGCATTGGCGAGCGGATGCACGTAGCCGTGGAGCATGACGCGGGCGCTCTCATCGACGGGCGCGACGATGCGGCTGGGCACGATCGACTGGCTGGTTTGTGCGGGAAGCGCAGGGCCGAGGAGAGCGAGGGATGCGAAGACGATTGCCAGGGAGCGAATCGTAGAAGCGAAGGAGGGAACCATGGTCATCCTTGTAAAGCGCAAGAGAAGAAATCTATACGCCGCGACGAGCAGCGGCGGGACAACGGAGAAAACTCGGCGGAGAGTGCTGCGATGCGTTCCATCATAACCCTGCCATGGCGAACGCAAGCCCCGGAAAAACCGGCGGGTTTTCATGCGGCGATGGACCTCAGCGCAGGCAAGGTTGACGGCTTCGGACCCGAGGTTGGGGGAGATCCCGGGAGCCGGAAAAAGAAGCTGGAACCACAGGCGCTGCGATGCATTAGACAAGGAACCAGGGGATTAGTTGCGGCGGTGAAGAAGAAATGACAATCGTTGCGGGCAGATGCGAGAGGGTCAGTCACTGCCGTCACTGTGATTGAGGTTGAGCCATTTTCCCGCCTGGTAATAGTGAATGACGAGGGAACGCTCGAGGCGGGCATCGTCGATGGCGTCGTGATCGATGACGGCGGCGTGGCGGAGCTGGGGCGTGGCGCGAAGCTCGGCGGAAGAGCGGACGGCGATGCCCCAGGAGGAACCAAAGATGGCACTGCCGGGTTCGGCACCGAGCCAGGTGGTGTCGGGCTGGGAGCGGAGAGCGATGGGGACTTCGAACTCGCCGGCAAAGAAGACGTACAAGGTGGTGACGCCGCCGGCGGAGCAGAGGAGGGCCCAATCACGGCTGCCGGGCGCGTGAAAAGCGCCGTGGATGACGTTCTCCGGCTGCTTGGCCTCGAAGCTCTGGGGGATCATGCACTGGCGGCGGTTGAGGTCGGCGGCAATGAGGGGCGGTAAGTCAGGAAAAGAAGAGAGAGGCAGAAGGCGGATGCGGTAAGGGACGGCGTTGCCGTCGGGAGACTGTCCGAGGCCACTCTCGATGCGCTCGGTATTGGGAAGAGGAAGCGAGTGGGTGGGCTGCGGGGTGGGGAGAGCCGTCTGCCAGGAGGCCAGGAAGAGAGCCGCCAGGAAGCCGGCGACTACTGCGCAGTTCATCTGGAGCCGAGGATATTGGGATAGGAATTTTCGTTGAGCCAGGCAGCGGCGGAGCGGAGCAGGTCGTGAAACCAGGCGAGGCCGGCGTCGGGGAGACGAACGACGAAGCGGGGTTCGCGGAAGTCGTCGATTTCGGGAATTGGGGCAATGCAGTCGAAGAAGGTTTCTTCCTCAGGAGGAGTTTCGGCGGGACTGCCCTGTACGCCGATGGAGAGGCCTTCGCGGAACCAGTAATTGAGGCCGACGAGGCGCTGATCGAGACGCTGGAAGGCGGGCTGGAAGCGGACGAGGCGAAGCCAGGCGTCGAACATGGCGAGGGCGCCGGGAATCTCATCGGCATCGGCGAGGACAGAGACGGCGCGTTCGCCATCGGCAAACCAGATTTCGAGGCCTTTGGCAAAGCTGCCGGCGAGGGGATCGACTTCCGGCTCCGCGGGGACGGGCGCAAAGGGGTCGTCGACGCGCTCCGGTTCACCGGGGGCGGCGACGTCGATGGGTTTGGGCGGATCGGAGAGGTTGACAGCGAGGACGGCGGCGATGCGGATGCGATTGCGGAGGTGGGTGTCGTCGTGACCTGTGGCTTCAGCGACGTAATTGCGGCGGAGCACAGCGGCACCGGGTTTTTCGAGGAGGGAACGCAGACGGGTGGCCGGGACGGGGTGCGGCATGGCCGCAACTTTCAATTCGAGACAGGGCATGCGGGGCCTCAGACGGGTTGCTGACAGGAAAGTATACGCAAGGAGGGTGTGGGGATTATGGGAATTTCGCGGAGCTGGTGTTGAGCGGGAGTATGCTGTTGCCGCAATTTGCGGAGACGATGGGAGGAAGTGTATGCGCAGGCCGGCGGGAGTCGTAGTGGCGGCGGTGGTGCTGGGGCTGATGGCGCTGATGGGAATTTTCGGGAGTCTGGTGTCGATGGCAGTGACCATCTTCACGCAGAGCAACCCGGCGATACCCGCGGTTCCTGGGATGCGGGCGGTGATGGTGTTGACCACCGGCCTGATGTTTTGTTTCTCGCTGTTCTGCGGTTGGACGGTGGTCGGCCTGTTGCGCATGCAGCGGTGGGCGCGGTACTCGATTCTGGCGCTCGGAGGGCTGGAGTTTCTTTTCTGCGCACTTTTGAGCGGAGTGATGATTCTGGTCCGGAATACGCCGCCGCCGGCAACGGCGGAGACGGCTTCACCGATCGCGTTGCAGTCGATGTTCCTCGGGCTGGCGGCCGTCTACGGAGTTTTCTCGCTGATCGGAGCATGGTGGCTGGTGTATTTCAATCTGGCACCGGTGCGGGCGGCATTTGCGGGGACGGGGCAGCCGTCGATGGAGACTGTGCCGGTGCTGTCGCCGGGAGTTGCGGCGCAGGCGCCAGCCGGGACGCCGGGATGGCGGATCGTGATTATCGTGTGGGCGTGCTTGATGCTGTTCAGCATTGTGGGCCTTCCCATGGTGCTGGTGATGCATCTGCCGGTCTTTTTGTTTGGGGTGGTGCTGCGGGGAGCGGCGGGGACAACTCTGATGGTGGCGCTGTACGCGGTGATGCTTTATATGGGTATTGGCCTGCTGAAAAAATGGAGAGCGGCGTGGTACGCGGCGCTGGCATGGCAGGTTTATACCGTCGCCGTCTTCCTGAGCTTTCTGGTGCCGGGCGTGTGGGCGCGGTTTACGGCGTATGAGCTGGAGGTGCAGAGCCACTGGGGTTTCGCGATCACCACTCCGGATGCCACGATGGCGATGGACATGCGTCCGTTCATGCGGATCGGTATGGTGATTGGCGGAGTCGTCGGGGTGGCGATTGTGGTGGTGTTCACGATGGCGCTGTTCAAGAGGCGGGAGGATTATTTGGGTGCGAGCTAGACTGGTGCTGATGGCGGTACTCGCAATTCATCCTGGGGAACATCTGGCGGAAGAGCTGACGGAACAGGGCTGCCGACGATGGAGCGACGCACCGCGTAGTTGGCATGGGTTCGCAAATTGACAGGTGGAGTGGGCGAAAGTAGCGTCTGAGAGAATGGTGATGCGGCGCTGACGTGGTTGCGCGCAGCAGCGGCTGCGCTACGCGCGCCGGGGAGTTTCGAGAATCCATGCGACTGGGAATCGTGATCATGGCTGCGGGCAAGGGCACGCGGCTGAAATCGAAGCGCGCCAAGGTGCTGCACGAGATCGGGGGGCGGCCGCTGCTGGAGCATGTGATTGCGGCCGCGGAGCGGGTGGTGCCGCCGAGCGACATTCTGGTGATCGTGGGGCATCAGGCGGAGGCGGTGCAGGCGGCGGTGCGCGACACGGGCGTGCGCTTCCTGGTGCAGGCGGAGCAGCGGGGAACGGGGCACGCCATCCAGACGGCAGAGCCGGGTACGCAGGATTATGACGAGCTGATCGTGCTCTCAGGCGATGTGCCGCTGCTGCGAGCGGAGACAGTGATTGCGCTGCGGGATTTTCATCTGCGCGAGCGGGCGGCGATGACGGTGCTGACCGCGGTGCCGGCGGATCCTTTTGGTTACGGGCGGGTGCTGCGGCAATCGCCCGATGCGCCGGAGGTGGTGGCGATCGTGGAGCAGAAGGCGCTGGAGCCGGAACAGCTGGGCGTGCGCGAGATCAATTCGGGGATCTACGGTTTTCAAAGGAAGGCGCTGTTTGCGCATATCGGGCAGCTGCGGGCCAACAATCTGCACCAGGAGCTTTATCTGACGGATATGGCGCGCATCCTGCACGATGCGGGGGAACGGGTGGTAGCGATCGCGGCCGCGCAACCCGAAGAGGTGCTGGGCGCGAATACCATCGCGGAGATGGCGAAGCTGGATCGGGATCTGAACACGGCGACGGCGCAGCGCCTGATGGATAACGGTGTGATCATCCAGCGGCCGGAAACGGTGGTGATCGATGCGCGGGTGGAGGTGGGTGCGGACACGGTGATCGAGCCGTTTGCGCAATTGCTGGGGAAGACGCGGGTGGGAAGCGACTGCCGGATCCGGTCGTACGCGGTGCTGGAGAACACGACGCTGGAGGACTCGGTGACGATTCTGCATTCGTGCGTGATTGAAGAGGCGCGGATCGACAGGGGAGCGCGGATCGGGCCTCTGGCGCACCTGCGGCCGGGGTGCCATATCGGCGAAGGGGCGCATATCGGCAATTTTGTGGAGGCGAAGAAGACGCATCTGGGGAAAGGTTCGAAGGCAAATCACCTGACGTATCTGGGCGACGCGGAGATTGGCAGCGGGGTGAATATCGGGGCGGGGACGATCACCTGCAACTACGACGGGGTGAACAAGTACCCGACGGTGATCGGGGATGGGGTATTCATTGGGAGCGATTCGGCGCTGGTGGCGCCGATTGTGATTGGCGAAGGCGCGTATGTGGGAGCGGGATCGGTGATTACGGAAGATGTACCGGCAGACGCGCTGGCGGTGGCACGGGGCAAGCAGGTGAACAAAGAGGGCTGGGCGAAGAATCGGCGAGCGCAGCGAGAGGCGCGGAAGGCGGGGAAAAGCTAGCGAAAAACGATTAGCGAAGGGCTTTTAGCGAGGGACTTTTAGCGAAAAGCGTTTAGCGAAAAGCGAGCCAGAATCGAGCGAAAAGCGAGCTAAGGCGGGTGAGAAACTTTTAGCGAAGGACGATCAGCGAAAAGCGTTTAGCAAAAGGCGTTTAGCACAAAGCGAGTCAGCGAGAGCGAGAACCCAGCGAAAACCGAGCGCATTGCGAGTGAAAAGCCAGCGAAGAGGAGCTAGGCGGCTTCCTGGCCGGTTTGGCTGATGCCAGCCAGTTCGGCACGGAGGCGCATGCGCGCGGTGAGCGCGGCGCGGAGCACAGCGGAGGTGCTGATGTGCAGCAACTCGCTGACGCGCCCGGCGGGATAACCCTCCACATCCATCAGCAGGAAGATCATACGTTCCGAAGACGGGAGGCAGCGGATGGCTTCCTCGAGTTCGGTGCGGAGGATGTTGTGACGCTGCGGAAGGTAGCCGGCGGCAGGCGGAGGGAGCGGCGGGTCCTGGCGCAGGACGTCGCGATTGCGCAGCTGTTCGAGGAGAGCCTCATCAATCAGGGCGCCGTCGGGCTCCTCATTTTGGCGGAAGGCGCGAATGAATGCGCCGCGCAGGAGCTCCTCGGCTTCCAGTTCGCTTCCGGTCATGTAATAGGAGACGGAAAAGACGCGATGGCGGTGACTGTCGTAGATGTCCCGCTGCCTTTCTTCAAGGCATTGAGAGGCCATCTCCCGGGCCGTCATTTTTGGTGCTTGCGGATCGAATTCGAACAACATGCGTGAGGCCGCTCTGAGGACACAATTCCCGCAGGAAAAGCTTAACACGAACCACCCACAGAAGATTACACCGTTTGGGGGAGGGAGCAGAGGGTGGTTGTTGGCTGAAAATAAGGGCTTCCGGGGAGGGCGACAGATAGCTGCGTTCCCCTGGGGCGGACTGGTTTTTCGCGACGGGAAAGCGTGGAGGGGGTGACCCGAAATGGTCCACCGGGGGTCCACGTTCCGGGAATTGTGTCGTAGGGGCAAATCCAGCAGGATACGATAGAGCGAAATTCTTCGTGGTGCAAACAAAATCGGAAGTGGGCCTGCAGTTGGTGCTGGAGGGGTAGTGGCGTCAGAGCGGATCCTGATCGTGGACGATGAGCCGTATGTTCGGACGCTCATGGCCGCGATGCTCGAGAAATCCAATTACACGCCGGTGCTCGCCTCGAATGGCCTGGAAGCGATCGAGCATCTGGAGCAGGATCCGCCGTACGATCTGATCCTCTCCGATATTGTGATGAACGGCCTGGACGGGATCGGGCTACTGGAGCGGATTCGGCAACTGCAGCCGGACACGCCGATGGTGATGGTGACGGCGATCCACGACGTTGGGGTTGCCATTTCCGCGATGCGCAAGGGCGCATACGACTACCTGCTGAAACCTTTTGAGAAGGAGCAGCTGCTGGTGACGGTGCGGCGAGCACTGGATTACCGGCGCCTGGTGCAGCAGAACTCGGTGTACCGGCACAATCTGGAGCAGCTGGTTTCAGCGCGCACGGAGATGCTGCGCCAGGCGATGGCGGATCTGGAGCGGTCGTATGACATCACGCTGGAGGCACTGGGCGACGCGCTCGATCTGAAAGATGCAGAGACGGAGGGACATTCGCGGCGGGTGACGGCGTATACGATTGCGCTGGCCCGGCACTGCGGAGTGGAGATGGCGCAGACGCGGGTGATCGCGCGCGGGGCGTTTCTGCACGACATCGGGAAGATGGCGATTCCGGACGCGATTCTGCTGAAGCCGGGGAAGCTGGACCCGGAGGAGCAGCAGGTGATGCGCGAACACTGCGCACGCGGCTACCAGATTTTGCGCAAGATTCCGTTCCTCGAAGAAGCCGCAGATATTGTTTATAGCCACCAGGAGCACTACGACGGCAAAGGGTATCCGAGGAACCTGAAGGGGGAGGATATCCCGCTGGGAGCGCGGATATTCGCGATCGCGGACACGGTGGATGCGATCACCTCCGACCGGCCATATCGGCGGGCGCGTTCCTACGATGTGGCGCGGTCAGAAGTGGAGCGGTGCGCCGGGACGCAGTTCGATCCGAATATCGTGGAGGTTTTCCTGGGGCTGCCGGACAGCCTATGGGAGGACCTGCGCACGGAAATGACCCGCCATCCGCGCTTCTCTCCGCTATCATTTGCTGGGGCGATCGAAGATCTGAAAGTCTAGCTGGAAACGGTCCGCCTGAAAATGAGCAGCGTGGAGACGGCCATGCCTGTACTGGACGAGCGAGTCGTCACGGCAAGAATGAAATCCATACCCTTGTGGAGCCTCGAGAAGGGCGAACTGGTGCGCCGCTGCGAGTTCGAGAACTTCGTGGAGGCGATGCAGTTTGTGAACAGCGTAGCCGAGATGGCGGAGGGGGCTGGGCATCACCCCGATATCGATATCCGCTACAACAAGGTGCGGCTGGCGCTGATCAGCCATGATGCCGGGGGCCTGACGGAGCGGGATTTCGATCTGGCTGCGGGGATTGACAGCCTGGGCTGACTCGTTTCTGGTTTTGTCCGGAGGCACCGGTCAGGGAGCGGGAGCCGGGCGCAACTTTTAGTCTTCATCCGCGTCTGGTTCAGAGGACGGTGACTTTTTCCGGTCGGCCTGGTGGAGTCCGGAAAGGGCTTTGCGGTTCCAGAGCACCACGGCGAGGCCGCCCACGAGGGCCGAAGCGGCGACGATCATGCCGGTAATGAAGGCTTTGAGTTTGGCACCGGATTGGGGTTGATCGGGATCCTGGGGTTGAGTCGGCATGGGACGAGCGGTGGCGGAATTCCCAAAATGGGGCTATCCGCTGCTTGGGAAATATTAAATTGTGTATGAGACTTGTGCATCATGGGGTTCAGGGTTACACTATTTGGGAGATTCCGAGATTGACAGTTTTGCCGAGCCGAGCAAAATTCTTTGTTCGAGTTGGTGGTGATCGGCATCTGAATTAGAGAGGGATTGAAAGCCGGAACGGGGACCGAGAATTCCCGGCTGGCAGCGAGTTTTTAAGTTGCGTCACTGGCCTCCCGGCACGAACAAATCAACGTTCGTGCCGTTTTTTTTTGCTTTTGAGGTCCTGGGGCGCCGGTTTTTGGTCGTTTGGAGCCGATACTCGCCGGCGTGGCGGCGGGGGAATCGCTCTTGTTACGATAGGCGCGGAGACACAACGTTGAAACGACCCGTTCTGAGCCTTCTGGCCGCCCTGCTGATCGTCGCCAGCTACGCTATTCCGGCAAGTTTCGGGGCCGCGAGCGCGGTGCACGCCCAGTTCTCTGACCCGCAGCAGGATATTCCGGCCTATCACCCCGATGCGCCGGAGAAGGGTCAGGTGCTGCCGCCGATTCTCTCAGGGAGTCAGTTGACGGGGCCGTTCTTCCGTGAGAAGTGGCAGGTGGAAGTCTACAAAGAGGCCGCGCAGATTCCGCGCGTGCTGTACCAGCTGCCGTGCTATTGCCGGTGCGATCGGGCGCTGGGGCACACGAGCCTGCATAGCTGCTTCGAGGGAACGCACGGAGCGATCTGCGCGACCTGCGCGGCAGAAGGGGCGTACGCCTACAAGATGACGAAACTGGGCCGGACACCCCAGCAGATTCGGGAAGGCATCGAACGCAAAGAGTACGAATCGATCGATCTGGACGCGCTGGGGCGGAGTTAGAGCGCTCGCGGCGCCACGATTCACACAGGCAAAGCAGACAAATGGTCTGCCATAATCACCCAACGATGACGCGCCTCTCGCGCCTTTTGCCGCTCTGCCTCCTGCTCTGCTGGAGCATGGGATCGGTCTCCGCAGTTTCGCCGCGCCGGCCGGGGCCGTATGTGCTTCCTTGTTTGGGGGTGACGCTGCGGGCGAACTACGTCGCCGACACCGGAGGAAACGCGGGGCCGGGATTCTCATTTCACATAGAGAATAGAACTGGGAAGGACATTCGGCTGGAGCAGCCGGTGCCTTCGAGCGCGCACTGGTACGCGCGGGTGGGAATCCGGTGGCTGTGGCGCGCGTCGGCAGGGCGAGGCGGGGCTCTGGTGAACGCACTGGAGGAAAACGGGCCGATGTTTGCGTATCGACCTGCTGCGCCACCGGAGCATGCGGAATATCTGACGGTTCCGGCGCATGAATCGGCGGACTGGGTGGTGACGATGCGGGATCATCCGGCGATCGACTACAAGCCGAGCTGCGCGCGGTGTAATTATCCGGGGGAGACGGAGTACCAGGCGGTGTTCGCGTACGCGTATCTGCCGAACGCGGAAGAGCATGCGCCGGATTTGCTGCGCTGCGGGCTGCGCTCCGCACCGGTGCCGATGCCGCCGGTGGCTCTGCACGCGGCGTCCCTGGAGACGCATTAATTTTTTCCTGAGGCGCATCCTGAACGAAATAATCCTCGTCTGTTGGCGTAACTGTGCAGAGCCACCCGCCGCGCAACACGGCGCATGGGAGCGGGTTGGAAACAGCAACAGGAGGAAGGACAAAAGAAAGCCAATGAAACACAAACTATTTGCAATTGCACTCGGCGGAATGCTCGCGCTTGGCGCGCAGGCCGCTCTTTACGCGCAGGAGCAGGCACCGGCTACCAGCGGTCAGCAGCAGGGCCAATGGGGTCATGGGCATCACCGGCGCACGATGGATCCTGACCGGCAGCTCGCGCACCTGACGAAAACACTGAATCTGAGCGCGGACCAGCAGTCTCAGATCAAACCGCTTCTGGTGGATCGCCAGCAGAAGATGCAGGCGCTGTGGCAGGATGAATCGTTGTCGAAGCAGGATCGGCGCAGCAAAGCGCAGGCGATTCGTGAAGACACACGCACAAAGCTGGAAGCCACGCTGAACGATCAGCAGAAACAGCAGTTCGAAGCGCTGCAGGCGAGGATGCAGGGGCGCCGGCAGCAACGGATGGGAGGCACGAATCAGGCGCCCACCGGAGCACCGCAGCCTGAATAGCTGACCGACGAGTGCGAATGCAGGCCGTCGCTCACGATTGCGGCGGCCTTCTTCATTGGTGACGGTGGTTGTTACGAATCTGAGGTTGGAAGTCGAGCTTTGGCGCTTGTTGGGGAACAGGTGGCGTCCCGTTTTGGAACCGGAGGTATTACTTAGGAGCTGGAAACCGGAAATTAGCTATGCAGGCAGACGCGGCAGGGGCTAAGCTTCTTGCTGTGGGGTGAACCTGGCGGAGTGCAGCGGGGTTTTGCGGGGGTTTTTGCCCTCGGTCTGTTGAAACCGTGGATTGCCGCTTAGGAAGAGCTTCAAAGCGGCGCCAGGAACCCGGTTGCCTCCCGTTTCGGAACCAGAGGTATTACTTAGGAGCTGGAAACCGGAAATTAGTTATGCAGGCAGACGCGGTAGGAGGCTACGGTTCTTGCTGTGGGGTGAACCTGGCGGAGTCAGCGGGGTTTTGCGGGGTTTTTGCCCTCAGTCTGTTGAAACCGTGGATTGCCGCTTAGGAAGAGCTTCAAGCGGGGCCAGGAACCGGTGGCGTCCCGATTTGGAACCAGAGGTATTACTTAGGAGCTGGAAACCGGAAATTAGTTATGCAGGCAGACGCGGTGAGAGGCTTAAGCTTCTTGCTGTGGGGTGAACCTGGCGGAGTCAGCGGGGTTTTCGGGGAGTTTTCGGGGGCTTATCGGGGGCTTTTCCGGAGCGGTCTAAGATCTGAGATTCGTGGCGGCGAGGGTGAGCCGTGAGGGTGGTGGATCAGAGCTGCAATTCCATAAAGACATTGGCGCGGACGTATTTCGATTCGTGGGGTGGGCCGGGCAGGTGGCGAAAGCCAAGCTGCTCGTAGAGATGGATGGCGGCGGCGGCTTTGGTATTCGATTCAAGATAGAGGCGACGCGCGCCCATGATGCGGGCCACGTTGATGGCGAACTGGAGCAGCTTGCGGCCGATGCCGCCAGCGCGGGCGGTTTCGGCAACGGTCATCTTGGCGAGCTCGAATTCTCCTGGCGCGATGGAGATAAGGGCACAGCAGCCGATAGTCTCACCGCGGAGTTCGGCGATGCAGATTTGACCGCCGGGATCGAGGATGTGCGTCCTGGGATCGTCGAGGAGCACACGATCCGCGGGCTCAATCACATCAAAATATTTGCTGATCCAGTCTTCATTGAGGCGAAGGAAGGCGGCTTCGTCGCCAGGGCGAAAGGTGCGGTACGCGACGCTGTCAGAGTGCGGTTGCGTCATAGGCAGAGATTAACGCGGAGTGGGGGGAAGCGCGACGCTGATTGCAGCGAGTGGTCGACAGGCGACAGGCAATAGTCAACAGGCAACAGGGAACAGGCGGTAAGCTCCAACGCCAGGCTTAGTGCGTAGGAGGCGGAGGGGGCACGACGGTGGTGCCGGGCTGCTGCTGCGCGGTGGCGTGAAATTTTTCGTAGTCATTATCCGTGACCTGGATGTTGGCGCGAATGCCGATGACGCCGATGGCGTGCGCGATGAGGCTGACGTTGGCTCCGGTGGGGAGCCAGAGTTCGTTGTTGACCAGCTTCTGATCGAAGGTGAGGGTGCTGCCCTTGCCAAGAGAAAAGAGGCCGAAGCCGGCGTGGACATTGCTGTCAAGCTGGGCGACGAGGCGGCGCACCTGGCGATCCTTTTCGTCGATCCAGAAGGTGCCGGAGGTGCGGAGGGCGGCTTCCTCGGCGACGTTGTGCGCTTTGGCGTGAGGATCGCCGGCAAAGTCGAAGGTGATGGTGCTGCGCCCGTCCATCATTGCGCGACGGGGTGCGGAGACTTTGGCCATGGCGAGAATGTGGCTGACGCTGATGGACTGATCGCCGTGCGGGGCCTGGCCGGGCGGTGTTTGCTGGGCTTTGTCGACCTCCTTCATCACCTGGTCCTGGGTCTTCTTCTCCTGATCCGGGTCGAGGTCTTTGCCGTCTTTTTTGATCAGGCGCCGAATTTCATGGGTGTTGACGAAGAAGATCTCGTATTCCTGAGACTCGGTTTTCTTCACGCTGCCGTTTTTGTTTAGTTCCTGGGTGACGTCGGTTTCGTGGAAGGTGTAGTTCTCCTGAACGGATTCCATCTGGCGCTGGTGATCGCGGACCTGCTGGATGAGGGTGGGAACGTCGGGCAGGGGAGGGTCCGGGGCCTGCGAGAACGCGACCAGCGGAGCGCCGAGGAGTGCGAGGGGCAGCGCGGCGACACGAAGAAGCCGCCGATGTGGGCGAGGATGGTGGAGGAAGCAACGCAAAATATTTCCTCGTAAGACGATCCTAGCGTAACCTGAACCAACTCCCGGCAAGGCCGGGTGGGAAGGAGCGCGACGGGATGGTGCGGTTGCTGCTGAAGTGGCTGTTGTACGCATTCGCTCTATTGGTTACGGCAAGGCTGGTGCCGGGGTTCCACCTTAGGAGCATCGCGGCAGCACTGATCGCAGTGCTGGTGATTGGGCTGCTGAACGCGACGCTGGGATTGTTGCTGAAGCTCATCACCCTGCCGCTGGGCATATTGACGCTGGGATTGTTCTTTCTGGTGATCAACGCACTCGTTTTGAAGTTGGCTTCGGGCGTGGTTCCGGGATTTATTGTTGCGACCTGGGGCGCAGCGCTGATTGGGGCTCTGGTGTTGGCGCTGCTGCATATGCTGCTGTCGCTGCTGCTGGATAAGGATTAGCGAACTTCGTTTAGCGAAGAACTTTTAGCGACGAGCGATTGGCGAGAGGCTTTTAGCGAAAAGCATTTAACGAAAAGCGAGCGAAAAACGAGAAAGAGACGAGCAACAGGCGAACGAGAAGAGGCCACCAGGATACGAGGAAGACGCTGGCGGCCGGTAGCTAATGGCAGGTGAGCGGGCGGGGTCTGGGGCCTGGATACAATGGGGTATGCCGTCTGATAATGTTCCGCGCCGCCGGCAGAAAGCCCCACCTCCTGGCGAAACCGGACAGGAAGCGCTGTATCTTCGCTCGCTGAGCGACCGTCAGGTTCAGGTACACGTGAAGCTGCAGGACGGGGAGACGGTGTCAGGGTGGATTGAGTATTTCGACGACCGGATGATCCGGCTGACGCGCGAAGGGAAACCCAACCTTTTTATCTATAAGCACCAGATTCGGACAATTACCGAACACGGGCGGGATGGCCGCCGGCGGAACCGCAAGGAGCCGATCGCGGATCGGGCGGGCGAGGACGGGCAGTGAGCGAGCCGGCACTGCACGGCAGGGTTCCCGAGAACCTGGAGCTGGCCGGACGAGCGGCGAGCATCGCACTGGAAGCCGGAGCACTGACGCGGGGATATTTCGAGCGCGGCGTCGCGACCGAATACAAAGGCGACGTGGATCTGGTGACCGAGGCGGATCGCGCGTCGGAAAGGCTGATCACGGAACGGTTGAGCGCGGCGTTTCCGGACCACGGGATTTATGGTGAGGAGGGAGTGCGGCAGCGGATCGACAGCGAATATCGCTGGTATGTAGATCCGCTGGACGGCACGACGAATTTTGCGCACGGTTTTCCGGTTTTCTGCGTTTCGCTGGGGCTGGAACAGCGGAAGGCAGGGTTGGGAGCAGGGCAGGACGGCGAGCTGATCGCGGGCGTCATCTACGATCCCACGCGCGACGAGCTGTTTTTGGCGCAGAAGGGGCAGGGCGCGTGGCTGAACGGCCGGCAAGTGCATGTCTCTGGGACGAAGGACCTGGCTGAAGCGTTGCTGGCCACGGGATTTCCGAGCCGCAAGCGACACGCGAGCCCGAATATCCATTTTTACCAGGAGCTGACGCTGCGGTCGCACGGGGTGCGACGAGCGGGCTCGGCGGCACTGGACCTGGCCTACACGGCGTGCGGGCGGATGGATGCGTTTTGGGAGTTCTATCTGAATCCATGGGACACGGCGGCGGGCGCGCTGCTGGTGGAGGAGGCCGGGGGGAAGATTACGCGATTCGACGGCACGCCGTTCCGGCTGGACAGCAGCGAGGTACTGGCGACGAATGGATTGCTGCACGCAGAGCTGGTGGCGCAGTTCGACGACATGTTCGCGGGGAGGGGATTGCACCCGATTCCGACGCCAGCGGAGTTTGCGGCGCAGCGGGCGGCACGGTCGATCTGACCGACGAGATTCGGCGGCGGAGACACATTCCTAAAGTTATTTTCCTGCGGGCCACGCTTGTTTTCGCGGAGACTTCCCCTGCTAGAATGATCCGTTGTCGGAACTCCGAGACCTGAAGAGGAATTCATGGCTTACGTGATAGCGGAACCCTGCATCGGCACCAAGGACTCAGCTTGCGTCGATGCGTGTCCGGTGGACTGCATCCATCCCAAGAAGGATGAGGCGAAACACGCCGAGTCCGATCAGCTTTTCATCGATCCGGTGGAGTGCATAGACTGCGGCGCGTGCGTGCCGGTATGCCCGGTGTCGGCCATCTTTGCGGCCGACGATGTGCCGGAGAAATGGCAGAGCTTCACCGAGAAGAACGCGGCATTTTTCGGCCGCTAGACCCCTCCTGATTCGCCTGGGACGCACGCGTCTGGCTGTGCGTCCTGAGCGCGAATGGCCGTTGCGCCGCTCGTTTTTCGCTCCCACCGGAAGCAACCCCCACCCTTCGGAAGTGCGTCGTAGACCCATACTGCTTTTTCCCAGGAAAAGTTTGCTTATGAGTCTGACTGCGCAGAAGACCACGAACAGCAGAGCCCGAGGAGCGTTTTCTCATGGAACAATTGCCACGAAAGGGTTTGTTCTGATGGCCGGACCGACACAACCGCGACCGGCAAACCAACACATGCGCCGCAATCCTCCGATTGCCGGGGAGCAGGAGGCGATCGACCGAGCTCGCGAAGGCGATGGGCGCGCGTTTGAGACGCTGTATGCGATGCATAAGCGGCGGGTTTACTCCCTGTGTTTGCGGATGCTGGGGAATGTGGCCGAAGCGGAGGATCTGACGCAGGAGGCGTTTCTTCAGCTCTATCGCAAGATCGGGACCTTCCGCGGGGACTCGGCATTTTCGACTTGGCTGCACCGCCTGGCGGTGAATGTGGTGCTGATGCATCTGCGGCGCAAGGGACTGCCGCAGGTATCCCTGGAGGAAACCCTGGAGCCATCGCAGGACGACGGGCCACGGAAAGATATAGGAGCACGGGACCTGACGCTGTCGGGGTCGATCGACCGGGTGACGCTGGAGCGAGCCATTGAGAATTTGCCTCCTGGGTACCGGCTGGTTTTTGTACTGCACGATGTGGAAGGGTACGAGCATAATGAGATAGCGGAGATGCTCGATTGCTCCACGGGGAACAGCAAATCGCAGCTGCACAAGGCGCGGATGAAACTCCGGGACCTGTTGCGGAAGGGCCAGCGGAAGGAGCAGATCGCGTGATTGTCATGCGCGCCATGGATAAAACGATGACCTGTGCCGAATTCCAGGACGTCCTTCCGGAGTTGTTCGAGTCGCAGGGCGACCTGTCGAACCACGAGCATCTGAAGAGCTGCGAGAACTGCGCGGCGCTGGTGCGGGACCTCGAATACATAGCGTCGCAGGCAAGACTGCTGCTGCCGATTCACGATCCCAGCCCCGCGGTATGGGACAACATCCAGCAGGCGATTCGGCATGACAAGCCCGAGCCGCCGGCGACCGCGCCGCGGAAATAACGCTAGGTGTCCGGCCTGGCGTTCATATAATCAGCACAAGCATGAGCTCGGCCTCGTTTCCGGCACATCCTTCGCGCATCCTCCTGACCGGCTTTATGGGCGCGGGCAAGACCACTGTGGGCGCGCTGCTGGCGGAGCGCCTTGGGTGGGATTTTGTCGATTCGGATCGATCGTGGAAGCGCGCGCGGGGATGACGGTGGCGGAGATTTTCGAGAAGCGTGGCGAGGCGGCGTTTCGGGAGATGGAAGCTGCGGCGATCGGGGATACAGCGTCGGACCGATAGCCTGGTCGTGGCGTTGGGCGGGGGCGCGCTGGAGATGGCGGCAACGCGGGACCTGGTGGCGGGTTGGCCGAATGCACTGGTGGTATTTCTCGACGCGCCGCTGGAGACGTTGTTGGCGCGGTGCGCAGGACATGCCGATGGCCCGGTGCGGCCGGTGCTGGCGGATCGGGCTCGTCTGGCTGAACGATGGAGCGCGCGTCTTCCGTGGTATCGCCAGGCACATCTCACCGTCGACACGGCGGAGCTTACGCCGGAGGCTGTGGCGGAAACCATTCTGCAGAGAATTGAGCCAGGAATCGGGAGCGGTCCGTCTGCCAACGGGCGTGCGGGCCACGCGCGCAGCAAGCCGGGAGTGCCTGCATGACCAGCTCGAAGCCGATGGATCCGCGCAGCATCGTCCTGTTCGCGTTTGGGGTGGCGATTGGGATTTACCTGGCCTACATTCTGCGCGACGAGCTGGTGGTGATTTACGTCAGCGCGCTGTTCGCGGTGGTGCTGATGCCGCTGGTGCGGGGGGTGATGAAGCTGCACATCCGCCAATGGCACCCAAGCCGGGGCATCGCAGTGCTGCTGATTGTGGTACTGACGGTGGGGAGCCTGGGCGCTTTCTTCGGCTTCGCACTGCGGCCGGCGTTCAAGGACCTGCGGGAATTTGTGCGGGAACTGCCGCAGCGAGGGCCGCAGTTTTTTGCACGGATCCAGCAGATTCCGGTGGTGGGCGACATCAATCTGGATGCGCTGCAGGAAAAGGTACAGGACGTTGCCAGCAATCTGGCGGCCTATGTGGTTCGCTTCGCGAGCGACTGGGCGGGCACGGTGGTTCGCATTATCGCGGGGATCGTGCTGACGGTGTACTTCATTTTGGAAGGGGATGAGGCGTACGGGTGGTTTCTCTCGCTGTTTCCGATGGAGCGCCGGCTGCGTCTGGATCAGACGCTGGCGCGGGCCTCGGCGCGCATGGGCCGGTGGCTGCTGGGGCAGGGGACGCTGATGTTGATCCTGGGAGTGTGCAGCACGATCGTCTTCGCGCTGTTGCGGATCAGGTATGCGTATGCGCTGGGCGTGATCATGGGGCTGTTTAATCTGGTGCCGGTGGCGGGAGCGCTGATCTCGGTTTCGCTGGTGGTGCTGGTGGCGGCGCTGGATTCCTGGGGACGCGTGGCGGGGGTGCTGATTTTCTATATTGCGTATCTGCAGGTGGAGAATACCTGGCTGACTCCGAGGATTATGAGGACGCAGGTGGACCTCGCGGGACTGACGATTCTGATTGCGCTGCTGCTCGGGTCGGCGCTGGCAGGCATTATTGGGGCGATGGTGGCGGTGCCGACAGCGGTGCTGATCGCGGTGGTGCTGAATGAGTACGCGGTGCACGAAGAGGGGGGCATTATCGCGGAACCGCATCCGGCGCCGGCTACGCCGCGGGTCGAGTAGATTTTCTGCGAGGCTCGGCGTGGCTCGTCAGCGAGCGTTCGCGCCTGGTATCATGAAATACAGGTCTTCCCGCTGTTCTGCGGAATCCTTCTTCATGCATTTTTGCCCTCAACATCGCGATGCTAGCCAGCCAGGAATCGTATGGCTGTGACTTCGGCCGAGCCGGGTGTGGTTGCGCTGGAACCGCGAACCGGGGACGGACTCCATCCGCACCTCCATGCGCCGCGAGCGGGCGAGACGGCATCGCTGCTGGTGGATTATCGCGAGCTGTTCAAGCTGCGCGTGACGCTGATGGTGACGCTGACGGGATGGGCGGGGTTTTATCTGGGGTCGATGCGGTCGGGGATCAGCAGCGTCCAGCCTGGGTTGCTGGAGACGCTGATCGGCATCAGCGTGGTTTCGTCGGGCGCGGCTGCGCTGAATCAGGCGATTGAGCGCAAGCTGGACGCGAAGATGCTGCGGACCGCAAATCGGCCCATGGCTGCGGGGCGGATCGGCCTGGCGCACGGCATCACGATTGGACTGCTGGCGATTATTGCGGGGACGCTGTGGCTGACGCGGGAGACAAATTTCATCACCGGCGGACTGACCCTGCTGACGGCGTTTTTGTATGTGGCGGTGTACACGCCGCTGAAGCGCTTCACAACGCTGGCGACATTTATAGGCGCGTTTCCGGGTGCGATGCCGCCGCTGCTGGGGTGGACGGCGGCGCGGGGCGTGATCGAGTGGCAGGGAGTGGCGCTGTTTGCGATCCTCTTCGTCTGGCAGTTTCCGCACTTCATGTCGATTGCGTGGCTCTATCGCGAGGATTACGGGCGGGCGGGGATTCGCATGCTGCCGGTGGCGCAGCCCGATGGCTGGTCGACGGCGCTGGAGGCGCTCACCTACGCGGTGCTGATGATTCCGGCGAGTCTGTTGCCGTTTTGGCTGCACATGGATGGAAAGATTTATGCGGGAGTGGCGCTGGCGCTGGGGCTGGTGTACCTCGGCTACACGATTCGTTTTACGAGGATCGTGCGAGCGCGGAGCGAGACCGAATCGAGAATGTATGCGCGCGACCTGCTGAAGGTGAGTGTGATTTATCTGCCGCTGCTGCTGGCCGCGCTGATGCTGAATGCGAAGTGACAGGGAATAGGTAGTAGGGAATAGGGAGTAGAAGAGCCTCGAGTGCCAACAGCAACGACAAATCGTCCGTTGACTCCCAAGCCGAGGTCGATGTCGGCGCCGATAGCGGCGATCATCGGCGTGAGCGTGGCGGCAACGTTGTTCCTGTTCTGGCTGATCTATGTGCATCCGGCCTCGGATGCGGCGGCGGTGCGCTACACGTTCCTGCCGAATTTGAATGCGCTGCTGAACGGGCTGAGCGCCATTGCGCTACTGATTGGTTTCTATTTCATCCGGACGCATCGGGTTGCGGCGCATCGCGCCAGCATGATGACGGCTTTCGTCTTCAGCTCGCTTTTCCTGGTGTGCTACGTCGCCAACCACGCGCTGCATGGCGACACGCTCTATCCGGTGCACAGCCGCGTCTACTATGACGCGTATCTGCCGATTCTGATCAGTCACATTCTGCTGGCGATTGTGGCGCTGCCCATCGTGCTGATCACGTTTTACCTGTCGCTATCGCGGCGGTTCGCGGCGCATCGCAAACTGGCGCGGTTCACGTTTCCGCTGTGGCTGTATGTTTCGGTGACGGGCGTGGTGGTGCGCGTGATGCTGGTGGCGGCGCTGCGCCAGGGCGCAGGACACGCCGGGTAATCGATGGCCGAGAGGGCAGAAATCGCAAACCCAGCGGAAGCCAATGATGATGGAACGAGGTCGCTGCTGCGAACAGGCGGTTGGATGCTGGTGGCTGGGGTGGCGGCTGCGCTTCTGACTGCAACGGTCTTTGGCGGAATCAGCCGCCAGGGTCCGCATACGAACGCGGGATGGCTCTCGCTGATGGCGGCGCTGATGTGCCTGCCCTTCGGACTGATGCTCTTCACCCTGGGCGCGGCGAAGTGGCTGCGCAACCGGCGGCTGGCGCGCCAGAGCCCGCATTAGAGGTCGTTCGCCTTGCGCAGCGAGGTAACCGCTGTGGTTCGCAGACGTTCGCGAATCGGTGGCGCGCAGCCGCTCCACCAGGATAGGCTCGTCAACAGGAAGGGACCACATCCTGAACCAACAGCCGCTTGGCCCAAAGGTCCGTGGTTCCACCGCCGAATCGCGACAAAAACACGCAAGGCGGGTTCAGAAATAATGCTCTGAGAGCCGGGCCATGCCTGGCTGCGCACCCAGCAAGGAGATGTCTCTCATGAACATCACGGGACGATTCGCCATTCTGGCGGTGGTCGCCAGTTGTCTGTCGATATGGACCGCGCGGGCGCAGTCGACGCCGCCGGCGCAGAACCAGCAACCGCAGCAGCAGGCTCAGGATCAAAACACCGGAGTGTCGAATCCCCCGGCGGATGACACGATCCAGGCGGACGAGGATGTGGCGCCGCCGGTTGTGGCTCCGAAGCCCAAACCGTCCGCAGCAATTCCGATGACGCCGGTGAAGCCGGCGGTGGTGACGCCGCAGCCTGGCGATCCGGACTACGGGATGGTCACCTCGGTTCCGGGGAGCCCGACCGACGCGGCCTTGACGAAGCGATCCTGGAATCCCGACGACGGGATGGTGAACTATGTTCCGTCGGACCCGAATGAGCTGGCGGCGGGCACCAATATTCGGGTGCGGTTGTCGCAGGATCTCTCGACGAAAGAAGCGCGACCTGGCGAGGCCTTTCACGCGGTTGTGGACCGAGATGTTTACAAGGAAGGGCGCGTGATCATCCCGGCGGGGGCGGAGCTGCGGGGTCGCGTGGTTGCCGTGTCGCAGGGACATCATCTGGGCCCGCATGCGACCATTCGCCTTCGCCCGGAAATGGTGATGCTGCCGGATGGGACGGCGTATCACCTGTACGCGGAAGCGGTGCAGTCGAAGGCGCCGGGGACGCGCGCCACGGACGAGGGCGGGATTGCAGCGAGCCCACACTATAAGAAAGACGCGATCGAATATGGAGCGGGCACAGGCGCAGGCGCAGTCGCCGGCGGCGAGATTGCGGGCCCGGTGGGCGCGGGTGTGGGATCGCTGGTGGGCGCGGGTGTGGTGACGGCCCACATGCTGATGGCGAAGCCCGCGGCAGCCAATCTGCCGCAGGGATCGATGCTGGTGTTCAGCCTGACGGAGCCGATGGAACTGACGCCGACCAGAAACTAGCGACGCCGCGCATCGGGGATGCGATGGGGCTGACGCTCAAGCCGGAGAAAAGGCGGGGTCCGCGCGCATGGGGACAGCTATCCTTGTTAAGAAGGATCCATGGGCAATTATTGATAAGTTACTATTCAACGAATAATCAGGCCATAATCGACTGATAAGAAGCCGATTTATGCAACATTACTTCCGGTCCATCGGGCATTCATTTTCGGGGTAGTTGGTCGTCTAAGGCCTTGACAGAATTCCGACCCTACGTCCGATACTCCGACAATCGAAACCTGACAAATCGTTTGCTGGGGCCTGAGGTTGTTCTTACCTTTCCTCCCCGTACGGATATATGGAACCGCACGCCGCTTTCAGGCGGCACTGACCACTGGTTGGCAAGACGCTGAAGGGTTCAGCGGGCGAAAACGGTAAGGATGCGGAGTTCCCTGGCTGACCGCACACCTCCCCTCTCCCTTTTCTGTCCTGAAAGCGGCGTGCGGCTCCACACCCAACAACTGTTGGCAACCGCTGAAGGGAGACACCCTGATGGTGAATAACTGTGCGAACTCAGGATGCGGCAAGCCCCTGCACTATCTGCGGGAAGGGCGGATTTTCATTTTCGACGCGTCGGTGGGCACGAGAGAACCGGGCGGGAAACGCCTGCACCGCCTGGAGCACTATTGGCTCTGCGGAGGTTGCTCGGAAACCATGATGATGGTGCAGGATGGGCAGGGGGCGATCCGGGTGATGGCCAGACCTTCTATCGTGAAGGAGGCCGAGGAAATTGCTCCCTTGGTTGCATCGATGCTGGCGTCGTAAAGCGAAACACAGGGGCTAAATTCTCGCAAAAGCGGGGTCTCGGCTTGCGCGGGGCCGCCGATTTCCGGCAATCTGGTGGCGGTGAGATGATGCATCGCCTCTACGTACCATCGGCGCCGCTGGGCTCTTTGATCCGATGCTTCTGGTATTGGGAGGGGGCGCCAGGCCCGCATGCTCGCGAGAGGCTGCTGCCCAATGGCGAGGCGTCGATTGTCTTCAATCTGCGCGAGGAGGAGATGCGTCTGTACGACGCGGACGATCCTTTCCGCTATGTATCGTGCGGGCTGGCCGGGCTGACGGGTGCGCGGACCGAGTGCTTTGCGATCGATACGGCCAGTGAGGATCGGGTAGTGGGGATCCAGTTTCGGCCAGGCGGGACCTTTCCGTTCTTCCGCGAGCCAGCGGGGGAAGTGGCGAATCTTTCGATGCCTCTTGAAGATCTGTGGCGGGGTGCGGCGGGGGAGATTCGCGAGCAGTTGCTGGCGGCGTCTTCGGCGGATGCGATGTTCGCGGTTCTGGAGCTGGCCCTGATGGCGCAGATGGTGCGGGGGCTGGAACTGCATCCGGCGATCGAATTTGCCCGCGGCCATATTTGCCGGGCGCCCCAGGTCGCGACGGTGTCCGGCGTGATGGAGAGGATTGGGCTGAGCCAAAGGCGGTTCATCGAGTTATTCCGGGAGCAGGTGGGGTTGACGCCGAAGGCGTTTTGCCGGGTGCGGCGTTTCCAGCGGGTGCTGGAGTCCGTGCGTGGACGGAAATCGGTGGATTGGGCGCAGGTGGCGCTGGATGGCGGCTACTACGACCAGGCGCATTTCATTCACGATTTCCAGGGTTTTTCGGGACTGACGCCTGCGGCGTATCTGGCGCTGGCGACGGAGCATTTGAACCACGTGCCGATGGCGTAGCAAGAGCGCCCTTCAAATTTTTACAATCCTCCGTGAGCGATGAAGAGCCAGAATGGTTCTCATCCCAGGAGGGATTATGTCTCCAGTGAAAGCAATACCCGAGGGCTACCACAGCGTGCAGCCCTATCTGTATGTTCGTGGGGCCGGGCAGGCTATCGAGTTTTACAAGAAGGCGTTCGGAGCGACCGAAATTATGCGCATGCCGGCGGCGGATGGGCGGCTGATGCATGCGGAAGTCCGGATTGGCGATTCGGTGGTGATGATGGCCGATGAGCATCCGGAGCGGAAAATCTATAGTCCGGCGCATTTTGGAGGGGCCACGTCGTGCCTGATGCTCTACGTGGGCGACTGCGACGCGGTCTACCGCCAAGCGGTCGCTGCCGGGGGGAAGGGAGTGCGGGAACCCGCCGATCAGTTTTATGGCGATCGGATGGCGGGAGTCGAGGATCCGTTTGGATTCCAGTGGTACATCGCTACGCATATTAAGGATGTGTCGATGGAAGAGATGAATGCGGCGATGGCGGCGCAGAAACCGTCATGACCGCCGCGGAATTTCGGCGTCTGGCGCTGAGCCTGCCGGAAGCGGAGGAGCGCGAGCACATGCATCATCCGGATTTCCGGGTGGGGGGAAAGATTTTTGCGACTCTGGGCTACCCGGACAAAGCCTGGGGCATGGTGAAGCTGTTTCCTGATCAGCAGGCGGAGTTCGTGGCGGCGAGTCCGAAGATGTTTGCGCCGGTGAAGGGCGGGTGGGGCCAGAAAGGCGCTACCAACGTCGTATTGAAAGCGGCGAGCCAGACACGGGTGCGCGAGGCGCTGACCGCGGCGTGGCGAAACACGGCTGGGAAAGGGCTGGTGGAAGCAGAGGCCGCGCCGACTCGCCAATCGCGACCCGCAAAGAAGCGCGGGGGCTAAGCCGGATCGTCGCGCTATATGGTGTGGCGGCCTTCAAGGGCGCGGGTCATGGTGACCTCGTCGGCGTACTCGATGTCGCTGCCTGCGGGAACGCCGGTGGCGATGCGGGTGATACGCACCTGAGCAGGGCGCAGCAAGTCGGCCAGCCAGATGGCGGTCGCTTCTCCTTCGACGGTGGGCGAGGTGGCGAGGATGACTTCGTCGAGTTCGCCACGGTTGGCGCGCGCGACGAGATTGCCGGTGCGCAGATGCTCGGGTCCCACGCCGTGCAGGGGCGAAAGGGTACCGTGGAGGACGTGGAAGACGCCGTTCCAGGAGCGGGTCTTCTCGATGGTGCCGATGTTGGTGGGCTCCTCGACGACGCACACGAGGCGCTGATTGCGGGTGGGGCTGGCGCAGTAGAGACAGGGATCGACGTCAGTGATGTTGTTGCAGACGGAACAGAGGCGGAGGCGCTCCTTGACGTCGCGGATGGCGGCGGAGAGAGCTTCCGCATCTGAATCGTCGGAACGCAGGATGTGAAAGGCAAGGCGCTGTGCGGATTTGTTGCCGATGCCGGGCAGCTTGCGCAGCTCTTCGATGAGGCGCGCCATGGGTTCCGCGAATCGTGACAAGGAAGGCCTCTCTAACCCGCGGTGGCGACGGAATGGGTGGTGGGCACCGGCTGAGCGGAGCGTCCGGCGCGCACCGCCTGCGCGAGCTCGGTGAGCAGAGTGCGGGTCTCGTCCCAGCCGATGCAGGCGTCGGTGATGCTCTGGCCGTAGACCAGTTCACGGCCGGGGACGAGCTTCTGCGCTCCGGCGACGAGGTTGCTTTCAAGCATGACGCCGACGATGCGGCGATCGCCGGCGGCGATCTGAGCGGCGACATCGCGGCAGACGGCGGGCTGGCGGGTGTGGTCTTTGCGGCTGTTGGCGTGGCTGCAGTCGATCATGACGCGAGGCGCCTGGCCGGATTTTTCGAGCTGGGCGCAGGTTTCGGTCACCGATGTGGCGTCATAATTGACGGTTTCGCGCCCGCCACGGAGGATGATGTGGCAATCGGCATTGCCGGCGGTGAAGAGAATGGCGGACTGTCCGTATTTGGAGTGGCCGAGGAAGGTGTGCGGGTGACCGGCGGAGAGGATAGCCTCGATGGCGATCTGCACGTTGCCGGAGGTGCCGTTCTTGAAGCCGACCGGGCAGGAGAGGCCCGAAGCGAGTTGGCGATGGCCCTGGCTTTCGGTCGTGCGCGCGCCGATGGCGCCCCAGCTGACCAGCTCGGCGACGTACTGGGGCGAGATCATATCAAGGAATTCAGTGCCGGCGGGCACGCCCATCTCGGCGAGGTCGAGAAGGAGGCGGCGCGCGAGGCGGAGGCCATCGTTGATGCGGTAAGACTCGTCGAGGAACGGGTCGTTGATGAGGCCCTTCCAGCCGAGGGTGGTGCGCGGTTTTTCGAAGTAGACGCGCATGACAATGCGGAGCTCGGGGGCGAGTTCGATCATGACGTCTTTGAGGCGGCGAGCGTAGTCGCGGGCGGCGGTGGGATCGTGGATGGAGCAGGGACCGGCGACGACCAGCAGCCGGTGGTCGCGCTGGTGCAGGATGTCCACGATCTCGCGGCGGGCGTGGAAGACGGTCGCGGAGGCCGTTTCGGTAACGGGCATCTCCTCTTCCAGGAAGACCGGAGGCAGAACAACTTTTGTGGACCTGATGCGCAGGTCGTCAGTGCGAAAAAACATGGGCTTTCCTCAGTGTAAGCGAGGGGCCGCTGTTGCGGCGGCGCGGCCTTCTATGATCGAGGGATGAGGCTGCTGGCCGCGCTGGTGCTGGCGTTCCATCTGGCCTGGATTCTGTGGGTGATCTTCGGGGCGGTGTGGACGCGCGGGCGGCCATGGCTGACGGGACTGCACATTGCTTCGATTGTGTGGGGAATCATCGCAGAAGTGGGTCCGTGGTCGTGCCCGCTGACGATGCTGGAACAGCGGCTGGAATCAGGCGCGGGGATGCATTCGTATACTGGAGACTTTCTGGTCCATTACCTGGACAGGATCGTGTATCCGAACATCTCGGTCGGGGTCATTATTGGCTGCGCGATCGCGGTATGCGCGGCGAATCTGCTGATTTATGTTTGGCGGCTGCTGCAGGCGCTGCGGGCGCGGGCAGCGAGCTAGCTGGGGCCGGTGCCGTTTTTGCCTCGCTCCTTTTTGTGGACGTCGAAATAGACGTCCTGAGAGATCGACATTTGGCGCGCCTCGTCGGTGGCGCTTTGCGCGGCTTCGATTGCTGTTTTGCGAGGGAAGTCATAGCTGGGGTCGGAGCCCACGACGTTCAGAGCTGCCGGCCATTTTGCGGTATCGGCGACGAGTTCTTTTAGAGACTTGCGAATGTCGGCGTGGGCTGCATCGTAGGTCTCGATGTTGTCCTGCAGCTCGTCGCAGAGGTGGGTGAATTCGTCGTACCTGGCGCGGACCTGCGCTTTTTCATCGGCGGACTTTCCGGGGCCTGCCAGTTGTTTAATCGCGTCGAGGCGCTCGTCAATGAACTTCACATAGAGCTTGATGCGTTCGTTGGGATTGGTCTTGTTATCGCGAATCTGCTGGACTTCGTCCTCGGTGAGGGGATCGCTGGAGTCCTGGGCGCGCAGCCTGGAGACAAATCCGGCGCTGAATACGAGGAAGAGGAGGAAACAGGTGACCCGGCGTGACATGAGACGACCTCAGCGGATACCACAATTTTGGATGCGCGGGGGTGGTCGATGCAAGGGGTGGTGGGTAGGGCGAGTCCTTTTCTCAACTCGCCGAGCATTCTGTGCACAGTCCAGGTGATTCAAGGCTCGGCGTAGTAACCGGTGTTGGTTCGGGTGGTGACAGCGGGTTTGTTCACTTTGACTTGAAGCCCGTGGTATTCATCGGGTTGGGCAGAGGGAGTGGATTCGAAGGAGAGCTCATACCAGGAGTCCGCATCGGCGAGGCAGGCGGCAATCTCGCCGGTGATGTCCTTGCTGTCGTCAAGAACCTGGCCGCCGGTCCTGGTGGCGAGAACTGGCAGAGACAGATCGCCGGCGGCTGCCTGCGCGGACGCTGTTATGGGGGCGAGAAAAGGGCGGTAATAGTCGGCGCTCAGTTCGTCACTATGCAGCAGATCGGGAGTCGCGACGGTATCGAGCGTCATCTGGGCCACGCGGAGTTCGGTGGAGAGGTCGGCGATGTGGTCGAAGAAGCTGTTCTTAATTTCGGAAGTATCGGGTAGAAATCCGGAGCCTGAGAGCAACGGCCAGCCAGGGCCGATCCAGATCATGATGACGCGGCCTGGGACGTCCTCCTGCTGGACGGCAATTTTGTTCAACGCCGCGATGGACATCAGAAAGCGCTGATTCTGGTCCTCCCATCGGAGGTCGACTTTTTGCGTTCGGGGCTGGGCCGTGGGCAGGGTGCCGGAACCGCGGAGGCCAGGGAAGAGCTCACGGTCGTAAGGGTCGTTGGCGGAGTCAGCTTCGTGAACGTCGCTGGGCAGGTTTCTGAGGTAAAGGAGCAGAGCATTGGCGTCGCGGGAAGGCGCACTGACTCCGGCTCCGAAGTCGGAGAGGTGCGCGATGGCGACGGGCCATGGAAGCGAGCCGTGACTTTGGGCAAGAAATTTCTCGACGGCCTTGCGTTCGGCGGCGAAGTTTCTTGCGGAGTTGTTGACTGCGTCGAGCAGGAGAATGACGTGGAGGGGCTGATCCTTAGCGTTCGCGGTGAGCGGACGAAACAAGCTGAGCTTTCGCGGCTGGCCGTTGTCGAGGATCGTGAAGTCGCCCGGGTTCAAGCCGGCGACCGGCTTTCCAGAGGCGTCAGTAACGAGCACGTTGAGGAGGATGCGATGCGAGGCTTCGCTGGTGTGCTGGCGTTCGGCCTCGGATCGGGGAATGAGGCGCACGGTGGCGTTGGGGACGGGCAGCGCGGTCTGTTCTGGCGCAGGCGCAGCGGGAGTGATCTGCTGGGCGAACGAGGAAAGAGCGAAGGCGATGAGGAACGGGCCTGACCATCTTCCGCACCATCGCAATGACAGCATGCCGCTAACCTCGGCGGTGAACACTGATTTCCGCGAAGCCACGTTAACACGACTGCGGGCGCGGGTGTGGAGGCAGGGCTGCGGTTCAGGGGCGCGGCGATGTTGGAGTCCGCTTCGGGGCGTGGTGGAGCGCATTGAGGACGGCATAGAACGCGGGCGTGGGTTCGAAGGCCGCGTCGAAGAGGAGGGGGCGCTGGAGCAGGTGGTCAGGGCGGGCGTAGTCGTGGAACCAGCTGGTGTTGTACCAGCTGTACGGATCGCAAATGCCCCAGGTGACAAGAGCGCAGACGGCGGGCTCGTCGAGGGCGACGGCGAGGAAGCGCGCGTAGATATCAGAGACGGCGCGATCGCGGGTGGGGATGTCGGCAGGTGAGCCGCGATCGTCGACGTCAAGCTCGGTGATGACGATTTTAAGGCCGCGGGCGGCGAGATCGCTGAGGAACTGGCGGTAGATCTTTTCGTGGAAATCCGAAAATTGGCGGAACTTGAGATGGGACTGAAGGCCGACGCCGTCGATGGGGGCATCGGCTTTTTGCAGGCGATCGAGGAGGCGGAAGAGCGCGTCACGGCGGGCCTGCTGCCAGGGGACATCGAGTTCGAGGTCGTAGTCGTTGTAGAGGAGCAGCGCATTGGGGTCGGCAGCGCGGGCTTCACGGAAGGCGGAGGAAAAGAAGTCAGTGCCGAGAGCGCGGACGAGCGGGCTGTTCATGCGGAGACCGTCGGGCCCCTGCTGCGGAGGTTCGATGGCTTCGTTGACGACGTTCCAGGAGAAGATGCGGCCACGATAGAAGCCGGCGAGGTGCGCGATGTGAGCGGCGACGGCCTGCTCGGCCCGGGCGCGTGGCAGGGTTTCGAGCCAGGGCGGCGTGCGCAGATACCAGAGCAGGTGTGCACCGGTGAGGCGGAGGCCATGGTCGAGAGCGACGGCGGCATTGGGATCGAAGGCGTCGTTTTCGGAGGTGGGAGTTGGGGCGACGTCTTGCCAGGAGAGGATGGGCGCAAAGAGCGCGCACTGGCGGAGGAAGAGATCGAGATAGGCGGGCGGTGCCTGGTGGAAAGGCATGTCGCTGCAGGAGCCGTAGACGAGGCCGACGGCTGCGGCGGCTTCGCGGAGGCTGGGGCCTGGAGTGTGGGCTTGGATTGAGGATTGTCCGCGGAGCCAGCGCGGAGTTGTGGCGGCAAGAGCGGCGGAAGCGAGCTGGCGGAGGTGGTCGCGTCGGGTGAGCATGATCAGCGATCAGCGATCAGGGTACAGCGTTCAGGTGTGGTGGGGGCGTGAAAGCGGTGTTCCCTTCTCATTGCCGTGATGGCCGTCACCGTGGGCTGTGATGTTGCTTTGCTAGAATTTGCGTTGGAACCCTCAACGAAAGCGAAGGCGAAAGGCCTTCCATGACGATTCTGGAAACCATTGGCGCGACCACCGGGGAGGCGATTCGCGTGGATCGACGGCCGAAACTCAAAGACCGCCTGGAACACCACATCACGAGGAGCAAAATGACGGAGATTGTTGCGATTCACGCGCGGGAAGTATTGGATTCACGCGGAAACCCGACGGTGGAAGCCGATGTGGTTCTGGAGAGCGGGGCGATGGGGCGGGCGATTGTGCCCAGCGGCGCATCGACCGGCGAGCATGAGGCGGTGGAGTTGCGGGACGGCGACAAGAGCCATTTTCTCGGCAAGGGCGTGCTGAAGGCGGTCGAGAATGTGGAGACGATTCTGGCTCCGGAACTGACGGGCATGGATGCGACGAACCAGCGGCTGCTGGATGCGACGATGATTGCGCTGGACGGCACGGACAACAAGGGCCGGTTGGGGGCGAACGCGATTCTCTCTGTTTCGATGGCGGCGGCGCGGGCTTCGGCGAACGAGCTGAAGATTCCGTTGTACAGGTATCTGGGCGGCGTGAATGCGTCGGTGCTGCCGACGCCGATGATGAACATCCTGAACGGCGGGGCGCACGCGGACAACAACGTGGACTTTCAGGAGTTCATGGTGATGCCGGTGGGCGCGGAGCGGTTCAGCGATGCGCTGCGCTGGGGCGTGGAGGTGTTCCACACGCTGAAGGGCGTGCTAAAGAAGAAGGGCTACAACACGGCGGTCGGCGATGAGGGCGGGTTTGCGCCGTCGCTGAAGTCGAACACCGAAGCGATTGAGGTGATCCTCGAGGCGATTTCGCTGGCTGGATACAAGCCGGGCGAGGAAGTGGCGATCGCGCTCGATCCGGCGTCGAGCGAATTTTTCGACACGGAAAAGGGGAAGTACGTTTTCAAGAAGTCGGACAAGAGCGAAAAGACGGCCGAGGAGATGGTGGCCTTCTATGCGGATTGGGTGCGACAGTATCCAATCGTGTCGCTCGAAGACGGGCTGGCGGAGAACGACTGGGCGGGCTGGAAGGTGCTGACGCGCGAGCTGGGGAACAAAATCCAGCTGGTGGGCGACGACATCTTCGTGACCAACACGGAGTTGTTCCAGAAGGGCATCGAAGAGGGCGTCGCGAATTCGATTCTGATCAAGCTGAATCAGATCGGCACGGTGAGCGAGACGCTGGAGTGCATCGAGCTGGGCCGGCGGTACGGGTACACGTCGGTGATTTCGCATCGCAGCGGCGAGACGGAAGACACGTTCATTGCCGATCTGGCGGTAGCGACGGGCGTGGGGCAGATCAAGACGGGATCGGCATCGCGGACGGACCGGATTTCGAAGTACAACCAGCTGCTGCGGATTGAAGAGGAGCTGGGACAGGCGGCGGAGTTTCTGGGCCTCGAAGCCGTGAACTACGGAGATTAGAAAGACTTAATTGGCAGGTTGCCGCTGGGGCGCTCCGATTGCCGGAGTGCTGACGGCGGATGCTTCAGACGCAGTGTCTCCACGTCGAGACATTTGATCGGATGCCGCAAGGTTGCGGGATCGCGGTAGATGTCCTGGAAGGAGACTCAAAATGCGGAAAATAGCATGGCTGTTTCTACTGGGTACGTTGCCGGTATGGGCGGGTACCACAACGGCGAAGCCCGGGGTTGGGACGAATGTTGCAGGGGCGACGAGCGAGAACCTGGCGCCGGAACATCCGGTGACGGCAGCGCAGGTGCACGAGATTCTGCGGTTGACAGGGACGAACACGCTGCAACGGGAGATGCTGGACGGGATGCTGCCATACCTGAAGCAGATGATGCCGTATATGCCGGCCGATGTGGTGGCGGATCTGCAGCGGACGCTGGGGACGGCGGATTTTGAGGGGGCGATGGTGCGGTCGTTTCAGCAACATTTATCGACGGAGGATGCTGCGCAGATCATCGCGTTCTACGAGTCGCCGGCGGGGAAACACATGATTGGCGTGATGCCGAGGATTCTGAATGAAGGGCAGGATGCGGGGTCGGAGCTGGGACAGCAGGTGATGTTCGAGGTGATCCAGCGACACAAAGACGAGATTGACGCGGCGGCAAAGGTTTATCACGAGGAGCATCCAGCGACGGCGCCGCAACAGTAAAGTAAAGGGAACGGAATGCGGAGCGACGGCTCCGCATTTTCGTGTGTGCGCCTGGACCGTACAGAGGAGACCGAGTGCCTGACTCGAAGAAGCCGGTTGTACTAACGATTTTGGACGGATGGGGCTATCGCCCGCAGACGGAAAACAACGCGATCGCGCTGGCGCGCAAGCCGGTGTACGACAAGCTGATGGAGGAGTATCCCAACACGCTGCTGCATGCGTCGGATCACTTTGTGGGGCTGCCGGACGGGCAGATGGGCAACAGCGAAGTAGGCCATTTGAATATCGGCGCGGGGCGCATCGTGCAGATGGACATCACGCGCATCGACGCGCTGATTGCGAACGGGGAATTCTTCCGGCATCCGACAATCGTCGAGGCGTTGCAGAAAGCGCGGAAGACGCAACTGCATCTGTTAGGGCTAGTGTCGGACGGCGGCGTGCACTCGCACCAGGAGCATTTGTATGCGCTGCTGAAGGCGGCGAAGCAGCAGGGAGTCGAGAGGGTTTTCGTACACGCCTTTATGGACGGACGCGACACGCTGCCGACGAGCGGAGCAGGGTACCTGGCGGCACTCGAACAGAAGATGCGGGAGTTTGGCGGGAAACTGGCCAGCGTTTCGGGACGCTATTACGCGATGGATCGCGACCGGCGCTGGGAGCGCGAGAAGAAGGCTTTCGACGCGATGGTGAAGGGGCAGGCTGAGGGCGGAGCGTACAAGGATGCGGTGGCGCGGGTGAAGGAGTCGTACAACAACGGCACGACGGACGAGTTTATTGTGCCGTTTGTGGTTACAGATGAGCATGGGAAGCCGAACGGGCTGATCCGCGACGAGGATGTGTGCCTCATGTTTAACTTCCGCGCCGATCGGGCGCGGCAGATTACGCGAGTGCTGGCGCGGAACAGCGGGCTGAGCAAAGAGGCGGGGCGGGAGCTGCCGTCGTGGGAGGAACTGGACGCGACGATTCCGCGCAGCGAGATTCCGAGCAAGCTGCACTACGTTTGCATGACGCAGTACGACAGGAATTTCACGCTGCCGATGGTGATTTTGCCGGAGTCGATGGAGAACCTGCTGGCGGACATGATGGCGCAGGCGAATTTGCGGAACCTGCGCGTGGCGGAGACGGAAAAGTACGCGCACGTGACGTATTTCTTCAACGGCGGGATCGAGAAGCCGTTCCCGGGGGAAGATCGGATCCTGGTGCCGTCGCAGAAAGTGGCGACTTACGATCTGGCACCGGAGATGTCGGCGGCGGGGATCGCGGACACGGTGGTGAAGGCGGTGAACGACCGGGCATTCGATGTCGTGGTGGTGAACTTCGCGAATGCGGATATGGTGGGGCACTCGGGAAGGCTGGAGCCGACGATCAAAGCGGTGGAGACTGTGGATGCGTGCCTGGGGCGGATTTATCAGGCGATGAAGCAGCGAGGCGGTGGGGCGTGGCTGATCACGGCGGACCACGGCAACGCGGAATTGATGGTCGATCCGGGCACGGGCGGACCGCACACCGCACACACCACGAATCCGGTGCCGTTCATTTTTGTGAGCGAGGATGCGAAGCAGTATTCGATGCGGCCGGATGGATCGCTGCGCGATATTTCGCCGACGATTCTGGGGCTGCTCAATCTCGCGGAGCCAAAGCAGATGACGGGCGGGGATCTGCGGATTCCCAAAAGCAGGCAATAGGGAATAGGAAGTAGAAAAGGACGGGGGGCTCGTTTCGGGATCAAATTCCTGAGACGACCTGCGGCGTTTTTGGAGTCTGCCTCGGCGCGTCCTGCCGAGAGTGCGCATCAAGAGAGTCCATCTGGTTGCCCAGGGTCTCTGGTATGCTGCACGATGGCTCACGGGCGTGGCATTCCATAGCGTCAGGCGCTCGAGCCTGCAGAGGTGCAACAACCTCTGCGCTTCTTCAGCGAAGGAGACCAGCGCGATGCGAGAAGCCCTGATAGCGACAATGATGGCGGTTTGCACGGCAGGAGCCTGGGGGCAGGCCGCTCCGTGGATGCCGGATGTGACGCAGCAACAGACCTACACGTGGCGCCATGCATCGAGCGCAGAACCCATGGGCGGCAACCGAGACGCCATGGCGGTCACGCCGGGACAAACCATGACGGTTCTGGATACCGATGGTCCCGGTGAGATTTCGCACATCTGGTTCACCATCGACAGCCCGGAGCCGTATCACCTGAAGCGCATGGTGCTGCGCATGTACTGGGATGGAGAAGAGACGCCCAGCGTGGAGACACCGATCGGCGACTTCTTCGGCCTGGGGCTGGGGGTCTACTACAACTGGCAATCGGAATTGCTCTCGGTGGGAAATACAAAAGCGCTGAATTGTTTCTTCCCCATGCCGTATCAGAAACACGCGCGCATTACCGTCACGAATGAAGGGAAGATGACGGTTCAGAACCTGTATTACAACATCGACTACCGTACCGACGCGCATCCGTTGCCGCCAGGAACGCTCTATTTCCATGCCCAGTACCGGCAGGCGCAGCCGAACCACGGCTGGACGAACCAGTGGTACGAAAACGGCGATCCCCTGGTGAACTATCGCAGAAACACCGACGCCAAAGACAACTATGTTTGGTTCGAAGCGAAAGGGCACGGCCAGTTTGTCGGGGTGACGATGTCGGTGCTGCAGAATCAGGATGGCTGGTGGGGTGAGGGAGACCCCATGTTTTTCATCGATAACGCGGAGACGCCCATGCTGCCGGGCGGCACCGGTTCAGAGGATTATTTTCTGGGCGCATGGGATTTTGGAGGGTGGCCGTTTGCCTATTCGCTTTACGGAGCGCCCATGGTGGGCAAGGAACTGGCGGGAGAACGGTGGAGCCTCTACCGGTTTCATCTGGATTCTCCAATTCCGTTTACAAAATCGATGAAAGCGACGATCGAGCACGGACATGCCAACCATCGTTCGGACAACTTTTATTCGGTAGCGTATTGGTATCAGGCAGAGCCGCACATGCCCTTTCCACCGCTGCCGTCGATGGACGACCGCATTCCGACGCTGCAGATTGTGGGCGGACCGGGAAATGGGGAAGCCGGAAAACCAGCTACGGGACTCTCGCCGAAATAGAGAACGGCCGGACGGGCGCGGCTATGGATTGCGGCTGTCGATGAGACGACGGTAAAGTTTGATGGTCTGGTCAGCGATGGTGGACCAGGAGAATTTCTCTTCGGCCCGTTTACGGCCGGCGTCGCCGAAGGAGCGGGCTTTCTCAGGATCGTCGAGCAGGGCGGAAATCTTGCGGGCAAGATCGCGCGAGAACCTTTCCGGATGAAGAGGAAAGCTGGTAATTGGGTTCTGGTCAAACGGAACCAGGTAGCCGGTTACGCCGTCGACGACGACTTCGAGGATGCCGCCGGTGGCGCTGGCGACGACGGGCGCGCGGCAGGCCATGGCTTCGAGATTGATGATGCCAAAGGGCTCATAGACAGAGGGGCAGCAGAAGACGCCGCAGTGGCTGTAGAGCTGGATGGCCTCGGCCTTGGTGAGCATCTTCTCGATCCATATAACGCGCGGATTGACGGCGCGGAGACGGTCGATTTTCTCGCGCATCTCAGCTCCGATCTCCGGCGTGTCGGGAGCTCCGGCACAGAGAACGACCTGCGTTTGCGGCGGCAGATGAGGGATAGCGTCGACCAGATGCGTGACGCCCTTCTGGCGGGTGATGCGGCCAACGAAGAGGACGTAGGGGCTGGATGGATCGACGCCGTACTCGATGAGGGCCGCTGTGCGGTCGGTCTTTTGATACTCCTGCAGGTCGATGCCGTTGTAGATGACGTGGATGCGATTGGGATTGATCTCAGGGTAGGCGCGGAGGATGTCGGCCCGCGTACCCTGGGAGACGGCGATCACGGCGTCGGCATCGAGAATCGCAGTGCGCTCCATCCAGGAACTCATGACGTAGCCGCTGCCGAGCTGTTCGGCCTTCCAGGCGCGCAGGGGTTCGAGACTGTGAGTCGTAAGGACAAAGGGAATGTTGTAGAGCTTTTTGGCGAGGAGTCCGGCCATCGCGACATACCAGGTGTGGGTATGGACGACATCGATGGCGGAAAGCGACGTAATTTGGGCGAGGTTGAGGCTGAAGGCCTCGAGAGCGGCCTTAAATTTTTCCCGCGTGCCATCGGTGATTTTGGACCAGGGCTCGGCGCCGCGGACATGGAGGTTGCCTTTGTCGCAGAACTGATCGCCCCAGCAGTGGACCTCCACCTCGATGGACTTCGCGAGCTCGCGGCTGAGGTACTCAACGTGGACGCCGGCGCCACCATAAACAAGCGGTGGGTACTCTCGGGTCATCAGACCGACGCGCAAAGAAGCCTCCAGGACGAATTCCATCTTACGGTGTTTCCAGGAATGTAATGGTTCGTCGAAGTTACGGAAGTTCGGCGGCTCGCAATCAGCGGCGAGAGTTGCGCTGGTGGCGATCCGGCGTTGTGCTCGACGGCGGCCGAGCAGGTTGGCCCACGCGAGATTCGGGAAGTAAGATGCAGAAACTGAAGTTAACTGAATCGTTACGGATTACGACTGGCTGTATTCGATTGAAAGGACAGGGCCTGTTCAGTTGCGGACATGGATGTTCGCTTTTGGACGGGAGGGAACGCGCTAAGAGGAGACGAGGCGCGGCGCAGCCCTATGAAAAGGCGTGTTCGTTGACTTCCGCGAGAGTGGCATGCAGAGTGCGGGCTAAAGTGCACTCACGACGAACGGAGGCACCTTGAGCACTCTGTGGCAGGATCTACGTTACGCGTTACGGCAGCTGCGTAAGTCGCCCGGGTTTACCCTGGTTGCTGTGTGCACGCTCGCCCTCGGGATCGGCGCCAACACCGCGATCTATAGCGTCATTCACGGGGCGCTGCGGCTTCCGTACGACAACGCGAGCCGCATCGTCGCGGTGGAGAACGTCTATCCACAGGGATCGTATTTTGCCAATTCGTGGCCGGATTTTCTGCAGTGGCGCAGCCAGCAGAAAAGCTTCGCGGCGCTGGCGGCGACGTTCACGGTTCGCTCGACGTGGACGGGGGCGGGCGAACCACAATTGCTGAATGTAGGCCTGGCCAGCGATGGATATTTTGGCGTCTACGGCGTCGGGCCGATTCTGGGACGAGCACTGGCTTCGAGCGACCATCAAAAGGGCGCTGCGCCGGTGTGCCTGCTGGCTGCGGATTTCTGGCACACGCAATTCGGGAGCGATCCTCAGGTGTTGGGCAAGACGCTGAACCTGAATGGCAAGACCTGCACGATTATTGGGGTCATGCCAAAGATGGTGCCGGAGGGCTTTCGTCCGGTTCAGGTGTGGAACCCGATGGAATTGCAGCCGCCATACATTCAGCACGGGACGAATTATCTGTTCACGGTGGGGCTGCTGCGGCCAGGAGTGAGTCTGTTGCAGGCGCAGGCGGAGCTGCGCGGGATCCAGGCGCAGATCGACAAGCAATTTCCCGACAACTCGCACGGGGTCGACGTCGAGCTGCTTTCGCAGGAAGTGTTCGGAGACCTGCGATCGATCATGAACATCCTGCTGGCAGCGGTAGCTTTCATTCTGCTGATCGCGTGCGTGAATCTGGCGAACATGCTGCTGGCGCGGGCCGCGGATCGCGAGCGGGAATTCGCGATCCGCCGGGCACTCGGGGCTTCGCCACGCCGGATGGTGAGACAGGCTTTGACGGAAAGCCTGCTGCTTTCGGTGGGCGGGGCGGTGGCCGGTCTGGCATTGGCGGTGGGGCTGATCCACATCCCGGTGGCAGCGTGGCCCAAGGGGCTCCAGCCACCATCGAGCGTTCATCTTGACGGCCTCGTGCTGGGCTTCACTTTGGGGCTTGGCCTCGCGACCGGGCTTTTGTTCGGAATGATTCCGGCGCTGCGCATTCTGCGCCAGCGGGAAAACGCAGCGATGCAGCAGGGCCGCTCGGTAACCGACTCACGAGAGCACCAGTTCACGCGCTCCAGTTTGGTGGTTGCGGAGATTGCACTCTCGATGCTTCTGGTGGCGGGGTCGCTGAATATGGCGTTCTATTTTCTGCGATTGCTGCGCGTCGATCCCGGCGTGAACCAACAGAACGTACTGACGATGGGCATTACGCTTTCCCCGGCCCGGTACACGGATTCGGCACAAATGGGGCGCTTCTATGACGCGGTACTGGAGAAACTCGCGGCGTTGCCGGGCGTCAGCCACGTTGCCGGTTCGGTGGATCTACCGTTCAACGGGGCAAACTCGAACGGAGATTTCAGCTATGAGGGGCAGCCAGGCGGAACCGCGGATCACAATCCGTTTGCGGATCAGCACTCGGTGACGCCGGGATTCTTTGCGACGGTGCAAACGCCGTTTGTGGAGGGTCGCGACTTTACGGCGCAGGACACGGCCAGCTCACCGAAGGTGGTCATCATCAATCAGGGAATGGCACAGAAACTGTGGCCTCGACAGAGCGCGATTGGCAAACACATCCACTGCTGCAGCGGCGACAACTACACGATTGTGGGTGTGGTGAGAGATGTGCGTTATGCGGGTCCGGCCGCGCCGGTCGGCTTCGAGATCTATACCAATGTGCGGCAGGATCCCGCGCCATTTCTGGGATTTCTCCTGCGCACGTCCGGCGATCCGCTGGCTCTGGGAGAGAGCGCGCGCAGGGTAGTCGCTTCGATCGACCCGGAACAGGCGGTTTCGAATATCACGTCGCTGGACGCGCTGGCGCAGGCGTCGATCGCCGGACAGCGGACCTCGACCATGGTGACCGGCATTCTTGGCGCACTGGCGCTGTTGCTGGCCAGCGTGGGAGTCTACGGTGTGATTGCGTATTCGGTTAGCCGGCGGGAGCGGGAGTTTGGGATCCGGATGGCGCTGGGCGCCGACCGGGGCGCGATCATGACGCTGCTGTTCTCGGGCGCGCTGAAGCTGATGATGATCGGCGTGACATTCGGGGCCTGCCTGGTATTCGCGATGCGGACCTGGATCGACTCGCTAATCGGCGCCACGGGAACCAGTGTCGTGGCGTTGCTGAGCGCGGGGATTCTGCTGTGCGCGGTTGCGTCGATCGCGACGCTGGTACCGGCACGACGCGCGACGCGGATCCAACCGATGCAGGCGCTGCGAACGGAGTGAACGATTCGACCTGACCAGCTGGAGCGCGGCCGACCTGGGTCAGGCTGCCTGCTCCAGATCCACTTCCGGCGGAAGAAAGGTGAGCATCCAGCAGCGGTCAAACCTGCGGGTGGCAACCGTGTATCCGGAGAAAAACACGGTATAGGGTCCATCGGGAAGATCCGACGGCTCATCCTGGATTCTGCATCGCGTGTAGACCCGCCCCGTGGTGGACCTTTCCTTCCACGTGAGCAGCGTGCAGTGGGCTTCGCGATCCATGCCCCGCAGCACTCCCGGCACTCGGACAACAGATGACTTCACAGCACTGATCCTTAAAGTTGATTTTCCCAGGGGTATTTAGCCGCAGATAACGAGCCCGCGGAAAGCGTTTACTACACAGTAAACGTTGGGCGGCGAAAAAGTCAAAAGTCCATGTGCCCGCGCACAGCTTCGACCCAAACGGGGCCGCGGTCGCGGTTATAGCCGGGATCGTCGATGTGCTGGACATCAAGGGCGAAGAAGAGGCCCTTCCAGGCGTGCCAGGTGTAGTAGCTTTCGACGATGTTCTCGCGGCCGTAGTTGAGGCGTCCATCGCCGAGCAGAAAACCCAGGCCGCCATACTTCAGATAATTCTGGTGATCCTTCTTGATGGCGTTGCTGACGAAGGCGGTCCCGATTTTGTCGGCGGGACGATGCCAGCGCGCACCGGAGTAATCGCCGGCAATGACCACCGACTGCGCGTCTTCGGTGTACGCGAAGGATTCCTCTTTGTCGTCGTTCCAGCCGAAGCGCGTGCCGATGCGGAAATTTTCGGTGATGTCCTGTTCGTTGTTCCAGCTGAATCCGTATTTCACGGTGCCGAAGCGCTCGACGGAGATAATGTCAGGCCTCGGGGTGAGGCCGGTGAGGTAATCCTGCACAGCCAGACGGTAGTTGCCCATGTGCGCGGTGTTGGCGAAGGCGAGGATGCGCGTGGTGCCCTTGCGTCCGGGGATGAAGGAGCGGCGGAGCTCGTATTCCCAGTTCTGGCCGTGAGCACGGGAGAAGGCCCAGTCGAGCGAGATGGCGTTGGCGACGACAGGCATGGCGAAGATGCCGTAGCGAGCGCTCCAGTTGCGGTCATCGTATTCGAGAAGGCCGCCAACGGTGTAGCCGCGGGTATCGGCGGCGTAGTCCCAGGCACCGTTGTCGTCGATGGTCCAGTTGAGGAACTGGAGGTGGCTGTCTGTGGCGACGTCGTTCACATCCATGAAGTCGTTCGCGCCCATCTTGCCGACGCGGGTTTCGAAGCGGCGGACCGGGACCTGGGTGGCCAGGGAGAACTGGTCGCGGTCGGATTCGGTCATCTCGCTGGTGAGACCGAAGGTCTGGTGGATGACACCCCGGGCGAGATAAGGTGCAGTGCCGAGGTTGGGATTGCGGACCACGTCGAGGTTCGTGAATCCGGCAAGGCCCAGGGCTTCGCCGAGGCCGCGGCCGCCCGCACTCTCGAAATCGAGGAGGAGATCGGTGTTGTAGCGGAGGTTGCGGTGAGGCTGGTAGCCGAGGTAGAGGGTTTCGACGAGGGAGGTCTTGTATTCGCCGGCGTTATCGAGGCTGTTGGGGCCCTGATAGGGAGAGTGGAAGCCGGGCTTCGCCTGGAAGATGGTGTTGGTTTGGCCGGACATCCACCAGCGCGCGGTCTGGCTGTGGGGAAACATGGTGAGGTCGGGGGCGGCGTCGGCTGGGGTGCCAGGGTCGGTGGGGTGAGAAGCCGGAGTTGGCTGGGATTGTGGTGCGGGGGCGGGTTGCCGGAGCAGGTATGACGCGGGGGCGGGTGAATCAGGAAGAGCGGCGGAGGAACGCCGCGACTGTGCACCCGCGAGCGGAGCGCACAGGAAGAGCGAAAGGATGAGATAACCACCGAGCAACGCCCCTCCTTGCAGGGCTTTGAGACACGTTGATGATCTTCGCCGTGGAGTTTTGCAGTTTTGTTACAAAAGCGGAGAGCCGTTCACGACGAAACGCGGCGCGAAAAACGGAGTATAGTTTGCTGGAAGTGTTATAACATACCCCCCTACCATATAATAAAATGATGAGCCATACGGAACGGGAAAAGCAAAAGCTGGTGGCGCGGATCCACCGGATTCGGGGGCAGGTGGATGCCATTGAGCGATCACTGACGGCGGAAGACGATTGCGCGGCGCTGCTGATGCTGCTGGCGAACGTGCGGGGTGGCATCAACAGCCTGATGGCCGAGGTGCTGGAGGATCATATTCGGAACCACATGATGGCGGGAGAAAAGCCATCGATGCCGCCGCCGGAGCTGGCGGAGGATTTGATCGAGCTGGTGCGAGCGTATCTAAAGTAGAAGCGACCGGAAGCTGGTTGGATGAGTCCGCACGGTACGGGCGAGGCCCCTCACGGTACCAAGGTTTGTGAAATCGGGCGCTCAGGATCGAAATTACAAATCTGCGACAGTCAGCCCTGCGGCGGCAGTGAAACCATCGATCCAGGTATGCAGCAACATCCGGTGATTATTCAAGGCGGCATGGGCGCGGGGGTGTCCAGCTGGCGGTTGGCGCAGGCGGTTTCACGGCTGGGGCAGCTGGGAGTGGTTTCGGGGACGGCGCTGGATGAGATTCTGGTGCGGCGCCTGCAGGATGGCGATCCGGGCGGGCACATGCGACGAGGGCTCGATGCTTTTCCTTTTCCGGCCATGGCGGAGCGGATTTGGCGCGCGTATTACATTCCAGGCGGGAAAGCCGCCACGGCTGCGTACCGGACGCTGCCAACCCACGAACAAGATGAGCCGCGGGAACTCGCCGAGTTGCTCATTGTGAGCAACTTCGTCGAAGTGCATCTGGCGCGCGAGGGGCACACGAACCCGGTAGGCATTAATTATCTGGAGAAGGTTCAGATTCCGCACTTGCCTTCGATGTATGGGGCGATGCTGGCAGGGGTCGGATACGTGCTGATGGGGGCCGGGATTCCACTGCACGTCCCGGGAGTGCTGGATCGGCTGGCTGAGTACCGGGAGGCGGAATACGCGCTGCACGTGATCGGCGCAGGCGAGGGCGACGATGTGACGATGCACTTCGATCCGCGCGAGTTTATGGACGGCGCAGTGACGGGCAGGCCCGAGCCACTGCGGCGGCCGGCGTTTCTGGCAATCGTGTCGTCGAACACGCTGGCGGCAACCATGCTGCGCAAAGCCAATGGCACAGTGGAGGGGCTGGTGATTGAAACGCGCACCGCGGGTGGGCACAATGCGCCGCCGCGGGGCAAGCTGCAGCTCAACTCGCGGGGCGAGCCGATTTACGGTGAGCGCGATGCCATCGATCTGGGAAAAATTCGGGAATTGGGAGCGCCTTTCTGGCTGGCGGGCGGCTACGGTTCGGCGGCCAAGCTTCGCGAGGCGCTGGAACTGGGAGCGGCCGGCGTCCAGGTGGGGACGGCGTTCGCCTTCACGCGCGAATCGGGACTGCGCGAGGATCTGAAGCAGGCGCTGCTCGAGAAGGTCCAGCGGGGCGAGGCGCAGGTGTTCACCGATCCTCTGGCGTCGCCGGCAGGATTCCCGTTCAAAGTGGCGTGCCTTGAAGGTACGTGTTCAGAAGAGGTGGTGGCCGCGGCGAGACCACGCATCTGTGACCTCGGATTTTTGCGCGAGATGTATCGCGGCGAAGATGGGGAGATTGCGTATCGCTGCCCGGCCGAGCCTCGGTCGACCTACCTGGCGAAAGGCGGCAAGGCCGAGGATACGGACGGCCGCATATGCCTTTGTAACGCGCTGATGGCCAACATCGGTCATCAGCAGGTGCGGTGTGGGCATCACGTCGAGCCACCGCTGGTGACGGCGGGCGACGATCTGACGGAGGTTGGGCGTTTTCTGCCTCCCGGCGGACGAGTTACGGCGCAGCCGACGTGCTCGACGCGCTGCTTGCGGCGAAATAGCAGACCTTCAAAAACTCACGACGAAGCGCTGTGGCCGGAGCATTGGAGGACGCCCAGGAATTTGCTCCACGGTCCGACCGCATCGCGGGATTGGTGCGCCATGATCCGGGAAATCTGATGCAGGTGGGTCAGGTCGTGCGCGGCCCAGGTCGAGAGTAACTCCGACAGCGTGACCACGCCGAGGGCGGGGTGGCGTCCGCGGCGCGTGAAATCCGCAGGCTGCAGATCGAGCGCCCGGAGCTGAACGAGATTGTCCGCGCGCAGCCGGGTAAATTCATCGAGCAACTGCGCAAGGGTCTGGCCTTTCGATTCGCGGAACTGGGCGAAGCGATCGAAGGGATCGAAAGGCCGCGTCTCTCCGTCTTCGAGAATTCGCTGCACCCGTGGCATCCAGTCGGTCCGCTCGCCGTGATTGAGGTGGCCGACTACGTCGAACACCGTCCAGGTATTTTCGCCTTCGTTGCTTTGTGTCCAGGCATCGGGCAGGCCGCGCAGCAATGCGTCAAGGGCAGCCGGCGTGCGGGCGAGAAGCGTAGTGGTGGTGTCGAGATCGAAAGGCATGGGTCCTCCGAGTGAAAGTCCGATGAGTGGATTCAGCGCGGAGGACTCGGGATACAGAAGATTGCCGATTCTTCGCGCCCTTGCGAGAGGGGTCAGAACGGAGGCCACTCGAGCGAACCGCCTTCGAGCAAGGCGGCGCATTTTTCGACGCGGTAGCCCGCTCCATCGTGGACGGTGAAGACGCGAGGACGGCCGGTGGGACTGGTGCTCCAGAGAGAGCAGCCGGCGTAGGCGCCGTCTTTGCGGACGATGTAGTACTCCATGTCGAGAAGGCGAATTTTGGTCATGTCGCCGTCGTAGTTGCGGACGATACGGCGAAGAGTCTCGATGCCTGCTTCCTGGGGAGTGCGCCCCTGGCGCATGAGCTCGACGATAGTGTGGGCGCCGGCGACCTTGATGTTTTCTTCACCAGAACCGGTGGCGCCGGCGGAGCCAACATCCTGATCGGTGTAGCTGCCTGCGCCGAGGATGGGGGAGTCGCCGAGGCGGCCGGGGAGTTTCCAGGCCAGGCCGGAAGTGGTGGTGGCGCCGGAAATTTCCCCTTTGGTATTGACGACGGAGACGTGGATGGTGCCGGTGGTGGGCCAAAGAATCTGTTCGGCAGCGTAGAGACGATCGTCGGGGGCAATGCCGAGGTCGGCAGCCATCCGGACTAGCTTCTGCGCACGGAGGCGGATGGTCTCTGCCCATTCTGGCGTGGGGTGACGGGGCACGACGCCCGGACGGAGTTGTTGACTGCTGGGGGATGCAGCGATTTGGGTGGGTGAGTCCTGGCGCAGGGACGAGAGGCCATGAAGGTCCATGGTGGGTTTGGGAGCGGGTTTGCCGGCGTAGGGGTCTTTCCATCCGGGCTCGGTCATGCCGGGGCCCCACCAGTCCATCTGGGAGTTGTTTTCTTTCCAGAGCATCCAGATTTTGCGGGCGTCGTCGGTGAGGAGGTTTTCTTTGGGGAAGCCGAGGTCGAGGGCGAAGCGCTGGGCGCCTTCAGCGACCAGCATGACGTGGCCGGTGTGCTCGTAGACCTTGCGGGCGACGAGGCACACGTTTTTGATGTCGCGGACGCCACCGACGGAGCCAGCGGAACGGGAAGGTCCATGCATGCAGCAGGAGTCCAGTTCGACGACGCCTTCTTCATTGGGAAGGCCGCCGAGGCCGACGCTGTGGTCTTTGGGGTCGTTCTCGCGGCCGAGGCAGACATGGTGGACAGCGTCCAGGGTGTCCTGGCCATCGAGGAGCATCTGGTAGGCCTCCTGGATGGCGTTGTCGCCGGTGACGCGGGTGACGATGACGGGCTTTGCGGGAGGCTGGAGTTGTTTGACGGAATCGGCGGTCTGCGAGAAGGCATCGGGGATGGTGAGGCTCGCGGTGGTGAGCGCGCCCAGCGAGAGAAAATGGCGCCGTGTAGTCATGCACGGCATGTTAACAAAGGAGGGCGATCAGGCCACGGTGTTTCGAGGGCATCAGGAATCGGCACTGCGGGGCAGGGCGAAAGAATCGAGCTAGTGCGAGGTTCTCCAGCCGCCCACCTGACGGAAGGTGACGCGGGGATTTCCGTCGTCGGGGCGATCGACGGCTTTGGTGCCGAGATTCCACGCAGGGTCGTCCTGGTTCAGCCGGGTTGCGACCCGATCGAGAGAGGCGAGAAAGGTGCACATCAGGTGGTAGCTCCTGAAGTAGGAGTCAGCATCAACGGCTGCGGGGATATCCGCAGCCGAGCCTGGCAATCGATCGGCTTCCGGCGGGACGGAGTGGATGACGACGGTCGGAATCATGAGGGCGCGGAAGGGATCGGTGTCATCGACGGACAGCCAGTGATGGGGATTGGTTTCCACCGGGGCCTGGGTCAGACCGTCATCGATGGCGGCCCACAGCAATTCGATCTGGAGATGGGACGAGCCGAGTACCGGGTCTTCGAAAGCGCTGAAGGTGGTGAAGTAACGAGTGACGCCGAGGCCGAGGGCGTCGACGTCAATCATGGCCCGAATCGCATGTTTCTCATCGCGGGAGAGGGACTTGATCCAGGTGTTGGCGCCCTCGCCCTTCCAGGTTTCGAGAAAGATGTAGGTGTGTCTTCGCGGCTGGCCCTGAATAGCCTTATAGAGGAAGGGCAAAAGAGCCGCGCCGCTCCAGCCGGAGACGGCACCCTGGCCTTTACCGCCGCGTTCATAGTGGGCGGCGATGACGACGGTTCCAGTTCCCTCCTGGCCCGGCCAGGTGCAAATGAGGTTAGCGCCGGCAGCCGCGTGCTTTTCGGTGATCGTTTCTTCCTTCATCCGGCCGCCGTCACAACCGGCAGCGCGGAAGGCGGCCCGGAGACGGTCAAGCCGTGCGGCGTCGGTGGCAGGAACGTCGTGAACTTCTTTCTCTACGGTTTCGCGCGCAGCGGGGTAATAGAAGAGGACCCGGGAATCGGTTACGGGTGTGGGCGCCGATGTTGAGCCTGCGGGAGGGTTGTCGCCGGTGGTGGCCGGGCCTGCGGCGGGTTTTGTGTCGCGCGGAGAGGCAGCAGCGACCTGGGTGGGGGATGGCTGGATTGGTGACGAGGGCGCTGACTGACACAAGAGAGCTGGAGAGGCGAAGAGAAGGACAACCAGTGGGGTGGTGGCCCGTAGAGGCATCGAAAGCGCTCCAGGACAAACAGCATAGCACTGGCGGTAGTACGTTTGTCTTGCTGAAACCGGACAAATCAGGTTCTTTCGTGACCCCAGGAGCGCGTGGTCGCCGCCCTGCTGAGATGCGATGCTAATCTTGCTGGTTCGGAGGGGGGCGGCAATGGTTCAGAGAGGCTTGGTGGGTTTGGTTTTCGCGCTGGCGAGTACTGTATGCGGGGCGCAGTTAACGGTGAATACGCTGCCGCCGGACGTCGCCCAGAAGCTGGATCAGGTGGCGGAGCAGGCGCTTCAGCAAACAGGAGTGCCGAGCGCATCGGTGGCCATCGTGCGCGATGGAGAGATTGCGTACACCAAGGGGTATGGGAAGGCGCGGCTGGATCCTCCCGAGGCGGCTGAGCCGAACATGCGGTATTCGATCGGGTCGATCTCGAAGCAGTTCACGGCGGCGGCGATCTTGTTTCTGGAGCAGCAGGGGAAGTTGTCGCTCGACGACCCGGTGGGGAAGTATTTGCCCGACCTGACGCGGGCGAACGAAGTAACGATCCGGATGCTGCTGTCGCATACGTCGGGCTATCAGGATTATTGGCCCGAAGACTACCTGATGCCACCGATGCTGGAAGGAACGACCAGCCAGCACATCCTGGATACGTGGGGGAAGAAGGCGCTGGACTTCGATCCGGGAACGAAGTGGCAGTACTCGAATACGAACTATGTGATCGCGGGGCGCATTGTGGAGATGGTCAGCGGAGAGCCGCTGATGCAATTCCTGGAGGAGCACATTTTTCATCCGCTGGGGATGAAGGAGGTATGGAATTCCGATTTGAAGAAGCTGGGGGACACCGACGCCCGGGGATACAGCCGGTACGCGCTGGGACCGCTGCGGCCTTCGCAGAAAGAAGGAGCAGGGTGGATGTTTGCGGCAGGCGAACTGGCGATGCCGGCCTACGACCTGGCGCAGTGGGACATCAGCGTGATGAACCGGTCGCTGCTGGAGGCGAAGTCGTACGACGAGATGTTTACTTCGGTAAAGCTCAAGGATGGGGGCGATCCGCATTACGGGTTGGGGCTGGGGATAGGGAATCTGAGCGGGCACGGATACCTGGAGCACTCGGGCGAGGTGATGGGATTCACATCGGATAATTATGTGTTTCCGAAGGAAAAGCTGGCGATCGCAGTGCTGACCAATCAGGATGCGACGCGAGCGGCGGGGGTGATTGCGCGCGGGATGGCCCCGCTGCTGCTGGGTGTGACGACGCAGGGTCCAAGCGTGGCGGAGGCGCAGGCGCGGGAGCTATTCGAGAACTTCCAGCAGGGAAAGATCGATCGGAACCTGTTTACTCCCTGGTGTAACGCGTATTTCAGCGAGCAGGCGCTCGGGGATTTCCAATCGAGTCTGGCGCCGCTGGGAAAGCCATCGAGTGTGAGGCAGGTTGCGGACGAGCTACGTGGTGGGATGACATTTCGTTCTTTCCGCGTGGAGTTTCCGAACAGCAGCCAGCGGGTGACGATCACGACGTATACGGAGCCAGATGGGAAGCTGGAGCAGTATCTGGTGCTGCCGGCGAACTGAGGCTCCTCGTCGCCAGGGACTCTTGAGCCCTCGATGGATCGACCGGGCCTTTGTTCCGCTTTTCATGACCGCGTAAACGGGTTGTAACAATCGGGAACAAGAATCGGCTCAGATTGATCCGAGGGGGAAAGTCCGTGAGAAAGAGCATGATTCTGGCGGCAGCGCTGGTAGTGTCAGCAGCCTGCACCGCTCAGGCACAGCATCTGAATGGAGCGGGAGCGACATTTCCGTACCCAATTTATTCCAAGTGGTTCAGCGAGTATGCGAAGGCGCATCCGGGAGTAGAAATCAACTACCAGTCGATCGGTTCCGGAGGCGGGATCGCGCAGGTGACCAAGGGGACGGTGGATTTCGGCGCCAGCGACATGCCGATGACCGATGGGATGCTGGCGCAATCCAAGGTGAAACTGCTCCACATTCCGACGGTGCTGGGAGCGGTGGTGCCGGTGTATAACGTGCCGGGCGCGGGATCAGACCTGAAGTTTGCCCCCGATGTTCTGGCGGACATCTATCTGGGGAAGATCAGCAACTGGAACGATGCACGGATTGCGAAGGACAATCCTGGGGTGAAGCTGCCGAACCAGGAGATTTATGTAGTGCATCGGTCGGACGGCAGCGGAACGACGTTTATCTTTACTGACTACCTTTCGAAGGTGAGTCCGGAGTGGAAGAGCAGCGTGGGCGCGAACTCCGCGGTGGCATGGCCGAAGGGCATTGGCGGTAAGGGCAATGAGGGTGTGGCGGGTCTGGTGCGCCAGATGCCCGGGGCAATTGGGTACGTGGAGCTCATCTATGCGCTGCAGAACCACATCTCCTACGGATACATGCGCAATGCGGCGGGGACTTGGCTGAAGGCTACCATCGAGGGGGTAACGGACGCGGCAGGATCCCTGAAGACGATGCCGTCGGATTTCCGCGTTTCTATTACGAATGCGCCCGGGAAAGACGCCTATCCGATATCGAGCTTCACGTACCTGCTGGTACCGCTGCAGCCGACGGATGCGACCAAGGAAAAAGTGATTAAGGATTTCCTGAACTGGATGCTGGATCACGGCGAAGGCGAGGTCTCGACGCTGGACTACGCACCGCTGCCAGGGTCGGTGGCGGACAAGGTACGCTCAGCAGTCTCCAAGCTGCCCTGAGGGTACGGGTTAGAGGGAAAATCAGGGCGCATCCGCGGATGCGCCCTTTTGGCGTCCATGCCACGATGGAAAGCTTGGAATCGGTGAGCCGGACCCCCGGTGTGGATGGTTTATTTCCTTGTTTTTCATTGCGATTAACGTGGCGTTCAAAAACCCGGGGTAGGGTAAACGAGTCGTGATCCTGCGCATTCAGGAACCCCGTACACCGAAAGAAGCACCGGCCTCGGCCATCCCGCTGGGTGGTCCGGTGCCGGTAGCTGTGCCCGCACCCGCGTCAGCGATCAGGACATTTCTACAGAGCCGGGGAAGCTCGAAGATGGCAGATTCGACCTTCCGCTGGCTGATGCTGCTGTGCGCGCTGAGCATTTTTGCCATTGTGGGCCTCATTGCCGTCGAGTTGGTGACGCATTCGCAACTGACGCTGGCGAAATTCGGCCTGAAGTTTTTTGTGGGCAGCGCGTGGGACCCGGTGAGCGGCGAGTTTGGGGCCCTGCCGTTCATTTTCGGGACCCTCGTGTCGTCGGCGCTGTCGCTGATTCTGGCGGTGCCGTTGGCGGTCGGGGTGGCGATTTTTCTGACCGAGATGTGTCCAAAAGCGCTCCGTGGGAGCTTCTCGTTTCTTACGGAACTGCTGGCGGCGATTCCCAGCGTCGTCTACGGAACGTGGGCCGTTTTCACACTGGTTCCGCTGCTGCGCGAGTACGTGGATCCGATCCTGATCAAGCTGCTGGGATGGACCGGATTATTCGTGCAGCCGGATTTCGGCATTGGCATGTTCGCGGCGGGTGTGATCCTGGCGATCATGATCCTGCCGATCATCTCGTCACTGACGCGCGAGGTGATGACGGCGGTGCCGCACACGCAGCGGGAGGCAGTGCTTGCGCTGGGCGCTACGCGTTGGGAGATGATCCGGATGGGGGTGTTGCGCAACGCCCGCGTGGGCATTGTGGGCTCGATCATTCTGGGTCTGGGACGGGCGCTGGGCGAGACCATGGCGGTGGCGATGGTGATCGGAAGCAGCCCGACGATTTCGAGATCGCTGCTGGCGCCGGGCTACAGCATGGCGGCGGTGATCGCCAACGAGTTCAACGAAGCGGTCAGCGATGTACATCGGAGCGCACTGATTGAGATTGGGCTGGCGTTGTTCCTGGTCACAATTGTGGTGAACGCCTGTGCGCGGCTGCTGGTTTGGGCCGTGACGCGTGGCGCACCAGCGAGGGCAGCGTAAAGCGGACGACATGGCGACAACCCAACTCAAGTCGAGTACCGCGAACCGCCGCTGGCGATGGTTCGCCAACCATACGGCATCGGCTTTGGCGGTTGCCAGCACCATTCTGGTCATCGCGCCGCTGGTGGCAATCTTCATCGACCTGGTCTACAAGGGCGCCGTTTCCCTGAACTGGAACTTCTTCACCAAGCTGCCGGCGCCGGTGGGCGAAAACGGCGGGGGTATGGCGAACTCGATCGTCGGCTCTGCTCTTCTACTCGGGCTCGCGAGCCTGATGGGGGTCCCGGTAGGGATTTCGGCGGGGATTTATCTCTCGGAGTACGGACGCGGCACCAAGCTGTCGAACGTCGTGCGTTTTACCGCCGATGTGCTCAACGGCGTGCCCTCGATCGTGATGGGGATCGCGGTGTACGGGCTGATCGTTGTACCGCAAAAGGGCTTCTCGGCCTTCGCGGGGGGCGTGGTGCTGGGAATCATGATGATTCCGACAGTGGCGCGAACCACCGAAGAAATGCTGCTGATGGTGCCGCATTCGATTCGCGAGGCGGCGCTGGGGCTGGGAGTGCCGAACTGGCGGTCGATGCTCTCGATCACGCTGAAGACCGCCATGCCCGGCGTGATTACGGGCTGTATGCTGGCCTTTGCGCGCGTGGCCGGGGAAACGGCTCCGCTTCTGTTTACGGCGCTGGGCAATGAGTTCTGGAGTACCGCGTTGAACCAGCCGATCGCAGCGCTGCCGCTGCAGATTTACGTTTATGCGCTGGGCCCATACGACGAATGGCATCGGCTGGCATGGGCCGGATCGTTGGTTCTGGTCTTTCTGATCGTGGTCTCCGTCGCATTGGTGCGTTTTGTGACCACGCGCGGCGTGCTGAAAGGGGCAAGTTAAGCGATGGGGGTCAGCATCGAGGTCAACAACCTGAACGCGTGGTATGGAACCAACCACACGTTGCAGGACATCACGCTGCATATTCCGGCGAACGAAGCGACAGCGCTGATTGGGCCTTCGGGCTGCGGGAAGTCGACGTTCGTACGCTGCCTGAACCGGATGCACGAGACGAATCCGATCGCAAAAGTGACGGGCGAAGTGAAGGTCGGGGGACAGGATATCTACAGCGAAACCTCGGCGGTAGAAGTGCGGCGGCGGATCGGGATGGTTTTTCAGCGGCCGAATCCATTTCCGACCATGTCGATTTACGACAATGTGGCCTCCGGGCTGCGGCTGAACGGCTATCGTAACCGGCGCGTGCTGGACGATGTGGTCGAGCGCTCGCTGAAGAGTTCGGCGCTGTGGGACGAAGTGAAGGACGAACTGAAGAAGAAATCCGGCGCGAGCCTTTCCGGCGGACAGCAGCAGCGGTTGTGCATCGCGCGGGCGTTGGCGGTAGATCCGGAAGTACTGCTGATGGACGAGCCGGCATCGGCGCTGGATCCGGTGTCGACGGCGAAGATCGAGGATTTAATTTTTCAGCTGAAAGTGCAATACACGATTGTGATTGTGACGCACAATATGCAGCAGGCGGCGCGCGTGGCCGAGCGCACCGGCTTCTTCCTGAACGGCAGGCTTGTCGAATTCGATTCGACGCACAAAATATTTACCAACCCCGGAGACAAGCGGACGGAAGATTACATCACGGGCAGGTTTGGATAATGCGAATCCGATTCCAGCAGAACCTGGACGATTTGAAGGAGAAGCTGCTGGTCATGGCGGGGATGGCCGAGCAGTCGATCCAGCGCGCCGTGGAGGCGTATCGAGTGCGCGATCTTTCCATCTGCGATCTCGTGGATCGCGGCGAGATGGCAATCAATCGTCTGGAGCGGGAAATTGATCAGATGGCGCTGGACCTGCTGGCGATGGAGCAGCCGATGGCCATCGATCTGCGGTTTATTTTGTCGGTCATCAAGATCAACGCGGACGTGGAGCGGGTCGGCGACTCGGCGCGAGTGATCAGCGATCGTGTGCGGGAGCTGCAGGCGTTTCCGGTGGCCGAGCTGCCCATCGATATTCCGCGGATTGCGAACCTGGCGAGCGGGATGGTACGCAAGTCGCTGCAGGCGTTCATCGAAGGCGATCCGGACATGGCGGAGGCGGTGCTTTTGATGGACGACAGCGTGGACAAGCTGAACGGAGCGGCGCATTACACGCTGTTGAACCTGATGAAGAAGGAGCCGAATCTGGCTCCGCAGGCGCTGAACGCTCTGATGATCTCGCGAGCGCTGGAGCGGGTGGCCGATCACGCGACCAACATCGCCGAAGATGTGATTTTCTGGGTGCGGGGAGCGGATGTGCGCCACAACGTGGGCGCGGCCGCGGCCATCAATCAGCGTGGCAGCAACAGCTAGCGGCAGGAAGCGGATCGCGCCGGAACACTACGGCCCCAGGCAGGGCCGGGATCCCAGAAGTCGAGCACGGTGATCGCCGGATAATAGAGTCCCAGGCGAAGCGGAGTTTCCGGCCCGTGCAGGGCGCGCAGCGCGCGTGCATAGGCGAGGAGCTGCGGGGCATAGAGATCGCGCTCAGCCTGAAGGAAAAGCGCGCCAGAGGGAGTTCGACCGCTGGTCTTGTAGTCAATCACCCACAAATAGCCGGATCCTTCCACGAGCGGTTCCGGACCAGCGCGGAAAACGCGATCGGCGCGCAGGGTGCGGAGGCGAGAGCCGGATTCGCCGGGGACCACGCCGGTCCATGAGGCTTCGGACTGGGCGCCGGCGTGGCGGTCGAGAATCCACCGGCAAACCGGATCGGCGGCGCAGGCGAGCAGCATTTGTGTCACCGTGCCGGTGACGGATTTGAGGGAGTCGCCGGTGAGAGCCGACGCGCGGAGAAGGGCGACGACGCGCGAGCGGAGTTGGGCAGCGTCGAGGCTGCTGAGCTCGGGACCGAGCCGCTCGAGAACGGTATGTACGACGGAACCGATCAGGCGCGCCTGGCGTGAGCCTTCCGGACGCAGGAATTCCGGCGCATCCGATGGCGTGGAGGAAAGTGATCCGGTCACGGTTACATTTTCCGGTGGTGGTGGCTGCGCGGCGTCGAGCGGCAATCGGCGCAGGGTGAGACGAGGGGCCGATTCGCCGGCGGCGGCGAGTTCTTCGAGAACGCCGGGAGCGGGGAATGCGAGAACGCGGGCGGGGAGCCCGGCTGAAGGTTCGCGCAGGGCCGATTCGAACTCGGCGTGCAGCGCGGCAAACGCCGTGGCCAGCAAGCTGTCCTTGTTCTCGTACCGGACGCCGGAAGCGGAGACGACGGCAGTGCCGAGGAGATGCAGCTCTTGACGCGCGCGCGTGCAGGCAACGTAGAAGAGGCGCTTGCGCTCTTCGTCGAAACGAATCTGGCGTTGATTGCGAACCCATGCGTACAGGGGCTCTGTGTCTTCTCCGTGAAGGCCGATGGGGGCGACGAGAAATTCGTTTTCGTCCGAGTTCCAGGGACTGGTGCGTTCAAGGGAGCAGACGAGCGGATTCGGATCGCCGGAAGATTTGCGGTCAAGACCGGGAACAATGACGACTTCGAAGCCGAGGCCCTTGGCCTTGTGGATGGTCATGAGCTGAATGCCGCAGCGTTCGCTGACAGCGGGATCGGGCTGGGCGAAGAGGCGGTTGAACTCCGCGTCGAATTCGGCAGTGGAGGGAGCGAGGCCATCGGGCGTGACCGCGTCCAGCAACGAGAAGAAGACCTGGGCGTTCTCATAAGCTGCGGCATCGATGCAGGCCGGACCGCCGAGGGTGCGCCAGGTGCGTTCGATCCAGGAGGAGAAGGACGGAGATTCAGACTGGCGCCAGCGCAACTCGAGGGCGCGGTGGAGAATCTCCACGGTGCGGGATAGGCGTTGCTGGCCGTCGGCGGAGAGCAGATGCTGGTGACGGTCGATGAGCTCGAGGATCGACAGATCTTTGAATTCAGGACGGTCGGAGCCGGTCAGGAGGTAGAGATCGGAAAGAATGAGACCGCACCAGGGGGCACGCAGAACCGAGAGCCAGGAGATGCGATTCATGGGGTGGAGCAGGGCGCGGGTGAGCGCGAGGAGATCGAGAAGTTCCTGGCGCTCGGACAGATGTTCGATATCGACAGCGCGAAAGGGGATCTTTTTGCGACGGAGCAGCGGAACGATCTGGGCAAGATGCGCGCGGGCACGGACGAGAACGGCGACGCGATATTCGCCGCCGGCAGCCTCAGCCTGGGCGATGCCCGGGAGATGTTGCTCGAGAATGTGAAGGACGTCGAGAGCTTCCTGCTGTTGAGCGTTGATAATATCTGCCAGGCTGGGCCGATGATCTGCGGCGCCGATTACCTGCGCGTGAACCCGCAAGGACGTCTGTGGGGGTTCGGTGGCCGCGGAGGAGGTAGCGCGAGCGAAAGAGACCGAGGCAGAGCCGGGAGGAGCCTCTTCCGCGCAAATGAGGTCGAAGATGGCGTTGAGGGGGTCGGTGAGGCCTGCATGGGAACGGAAGTTGACGGAGAGCTGCACAGGCTGACAGCGAACGGGAGTGCCGGCGGGGCCGATGCCATGATCGCGAACGTGGGTAAAGAGCTCGACCTCCGCCTGGCGGAACAGATAGATCGACTGCATGGGATCGCCAACGAGGAAGCAGGTACGGTGCTCGCCGGGATCCCAGGCGGCGAGGAGAGCGGAAACCAGCTTGTGCTGTCGGCGCGACGTATCCTGGAACTCGTCAATGAGCAGATGGCGGAGATTGCCGGCAATGTCGACGACGCGCTCCGGAGATTTCTCGAGAACGAGGAGTGCGGCGAGGTTCAGCTCGGTGAAGTCCACCTGATTGTGTTCAGCGAAGACCACGCTGAGTTCGGCTACGGCCTGGCGCAGGACCGTGAAGACGTGGCGAAGGGTGGTCCACTGGGCTTCGGTATAGTTGGCGGGAGGCAGGCGGCGAATGGCGCCGAGGGCAGCGAGAAGTTCCGGTCTGTGCTGCAGCCACTGCAGCAGGTTCTGCATATCGGTTTTGCGCTGCCTGGCTTGGTGGCCGTTGGGGGGAAAGCCCTGACGCACGTTGACGGATTTGCGCCATTCGTCTTCGCCGGTGAGGAGGAAATCGCAGATGCTGCTCCAGTGTTCGCGTGACATCGCCGGGGAGAGCGCCTGGATGCCCGCCAGGGCAGCGACGTCCTCGTTCCCCTGCGAGCAGGCGTAGTTGGCCAGTTGCAGCAACTGTGTGGCGACGGCTTCCTGGTCGTTGAGAAGGCTCCAGGCTCCGGTGAGGACGCGGTGAATCTCGCGATGGAAGGGAGCCTCGAGCTTGATGCGCAGATCGGCCCAGTCCTCTTCGCTCATTTCTGAGGAAAGCGGGAAAACGTCCTGCCACTGGTCGCGTACCCTTAGCATCTCGGCGATGAGCGACTCGCAGCCGGCGAGGCGGTTGTCGCGGAGATCGAGAAGGCTGGCGAGAGCCTCGTCGAGCAATTTATCCGTGCCCCCGAGGCGTTCGAGGGTGCGACGGGCGGCCAGAGCATAAAGCGCGTCTGCTTCATCGATAGGCTGAAAACGGCCGCCGAGGCGTGCCAGCAACGGGCGGTCGTGCGCGATGCGGAGGCAAAGCGAGTCGATGGTTTCAATCGCGAGGCGCTCCGGGTGGTCGAGGATGTTCCAGCCACGGCGCTCGGCGTGAGCCAGGGCATCGCGAGCGGCGGCCATGCGGTCGAAGTCCTCGGGGCCGAAGTTGCGGCGGCCGGCGGCGGCTTCCAGATCGCGCAGGATCCGGCCACGCATCTCCGCAGTCGCGGCCCGCGTGAAGGTGATGGCGAGAATCTCCTCGGGCTCATCGACCACGGCCAGAAGGCGCAGATAGCGGCGCGTAAGCAGGTCGGTTTTGCCGGAGCCGGCGGGGGCCTGAACGATGACCGAGCCGCGAATGTCGAGAGCAGCTTCACGCGCGGCAGCATCGGCCGGTGTGTCGACGATGATGTTAGTCATCGAGATCCTCGTCGTCGTTGCCGGCGGTGCCGATAGCCGCGAGATTGAGTTCGGCGATGCGGCAGAGCGGCTGGAAGTGGCACAGATCGCAGGCATGGGGGCGGGGATCGACTGCGGCTTCGCCCGCCAGAAATTCTTCAGCGAGGATTTCGAGGGCGCGGGCCCATTCGTCCCGCATGGAGTCTGAATAAGGATCCGTGACGAGCACCGTTCTTGCGCCCTGATCGGCCAGGAGCTGCGAACGCGCGTCGCGCACGCGCCCTTCGAATTCAGTTTCGCCGGCGCGGATGCGGGCGAAAAGAATGCCGCTGACGTTTTCGACGTTGCCGTAAGCAGCGTAAAGGGGAAGCTGCGGGTCGGAGGGACGATCACCCTGCCAGGCTGCCGGCGAGATGCGCCCGGTTTTGTAATCCAGAAGCAGGCGGCCGCCATCGGGGAGGAGGTCGATGCGATCGGCACGCAAATTGAGGCGCAGGTCACCAATATGGACATCGTCGAGGCGCTGTTCGCAGGCTTCCACCGTAAAGGACTGACGCCTGGCTTCAATTGCCAGCCACTCTTCGATGCGAGCCAGGAGGCGGCGTTTTTCGGCGGCGAGGCAGGCCTGCTGCCATGGATCGGCGGGAGCGGAGCCGAACCGTGCAGCGAGAGCGGCATCGATTTTGGCCTCGAGAGCGCCGGAAAGCGTTTTTGCGGCGATGGTGTTCACAAGATCGTCGCGATTGCGGATCGACTCCGGTCCGGATGAGGAAAAGAGACGATACATGACATCGTGCAGCAGGCTGCCTTGTGTGCCAGGGCTGAGCCCACGTTCTGTGTCCTCGAGCGGGGTGGCACGGAGACGCTTGGCGGCAAAGGCCTGAAACGGGCAGGCGGCCTGACGTTTAAGAACATCGGCGCCGCCGGCGTTTTGTTCATGGGGCCACGGCAGCACGCCGGAATCGTCGGCGACGGTAACAAGTGATGGTGTAGGCAGGGGCTCTGGCGCGGGACCCAAGGTAGCAGTCGATTGGGGACACGCATCGGCCGGAAACAGTGAGGAAATAAGTGGCGAGGGACGGAGCTCAGCGTCCTTGTCGCGCTGAGCGAAGCTGAAGACGATCCGCGGCGCAGACGCGAGCAGGCGCGACGTCGCGGTACGGGCGAGGTTCCAGTCGTCGTCCGGCGTGGCGTGGGGCATGGCCAACTGGCGCTGGAGAGCGGGCGAAAGCAATGGATGCAAGCGGCCGTGCTGCGGCCATGCGGCATCATCGGTGCCCATAAACCAAATGGCGTCGAACTGCTGGCCGGAGGATTCGAGAGGGCCCATGATCTGGATGGGCGCGTCGTGGGACTCGGGAGCGAAGATGGTTTCCCGGGCGTGGCGTTCGAGCAAACCGAGGAAGTCGCCGTAGGTATGGCGAGCGCCGTCGAAATCAAGCAGGGCAATTTCGTCGAGGAGGCGTTGCCAGCGCTGGAGGGCCTGGTACTGCACGGAATCAGCGGTGCGCGGGCCTGGCCATCCGACGCGATCGAGCACGAGCGGCGCGAGATCGGCCCAGGCAGAGGGTTGGCGGAGACTATCGTGGATTCTGTTGGATTCCACAGCGCGCAGAAGATCGCCGAAATGGAGGTGAAGAGAGCGCAGGGCTGGGATTCCGGCGAGCGCATTGCGCCAGGTGACGAGAGAGCGTTCCGGGGAGAGCAAGCCATAACGGCGCTGACGGGCATCATGCTGGGCGAGGCCAAGATGATTTGTAACGGTGTCGGCGACGAAACCGGAAAGCATGAGCCAGGAAATCTCTTCTTCATGGAGAGGTGTGCTGATCCAGCGCAGGAGCAGCAGAGCGGCGCGAAGGGCAGGAACATCGGCGAGTGGCTGTCCAAGCGAGAATTCCCAGGGCACGAGGGACGAAAGGTTGCGGACGTCCTCGCTCGCGGGGATGAGGATGCGGCGGAAGGTGCGGTCGATTTCGCCGCGCGCATCGGCGACGCCGGGAACTATAACCGCGATCCGGGTAGTTGGATTCTCAAGCAGCAGATCACGAGCCCACGAAGCGCAGGCGGCAACTTCGTCCCGCCGATCATCAGCGACGATCCAGGAGCGGTTGGCAGCCTGCTGGGCCGGCAGAGGCTCGGATCCGGCATCAGAGAAGGTGATGCCACGGGATTCCAGGGCGGCAAGAAAATCGCGCTGGGCTGGCGTGATGCGATCGAAGCCGACGAGGAGGATTTCGGGTGGCAGCCTGAGGTCGGCGGCGTTGCCAGGAAGCGAAGACAGAGTCGATTCGAGGTCGCTGGCGCTGAGCCATCCGTGGCGGGCACATTCACGCTCAAAGCTGGCGGCCCAGTGCCGGAAGCGCTCGGCATCGTTTTGGGCTTCGTTCGAGCCCCAGGACTGCTGGCGTGCTGAGTGGGCCTTCCAGGCGGAGAGCAGCGACCAGGCCTCCATGGCGAGAGCGGCCATCAGGTCCGGCGATATGACGAGGGCAGCGTCGTCGCGCTGGGCGCGGGTCCAGAGCGTGCGCTCCTGCAACGGCGTGAGGAGAATGGGCGCGCCATCGGTGGAGAAAGCATGGTCGCGCCAGAGGTTGCGAAGCCAGGAATCCCAGTCGTGGATCGCCGGGGTGGGCCAAACGGTGTGGCCTGCGGCATGCTGCGCTTCCGCGAATCGGAGGTGGAGAGCGCGAGCCGCGCGGGGACTGGCAGCGACGACGGTGGCGCCGCGCCGGAGCGCATCCGCGATGGGCCGGGCCAGGGTCATAGGGGATCTTCATCCAAGTGTAAACTGGCGGGTGAAGCCTCTTCGCGCCCACATTTCCACCGCCGCAGTTCTGGCGGTGGCTGTGTTTTTTGGGGGGTGTCGCAGCGCGGAGAAAACGAGCACGACACAGCAACAAGCGGGTGTCAGGAAGTATCACATCCGCGGAATTGTGGTTTCGAGCGACGTGAAGAGTGGCGCGGTGACGGTCGATACGGACGCGATTCCCGGCTATATGGATGCGATGACGATGCCGTACACCCTGGCGCAGCCGAACATTGCAAGCGAGCTGCATCCTGGCGATACGATTACGGCGACGCTGACCGTTTCGGCGAACGCGGACGTGCTGGATGAGGTTGTCGTCGTCGCGCAGGCGAAGGCCGATTACAAGCCAGCGGTGACATACAACGACCTGGAACCGGGTGAGCCCGTTCCAGACTTTCGTTTTCTGAATCAGAGCGGGCGCATTGTGCGGCTGGATCAATGGCGCGGAAAGGTGGTGCTGCTGACTTTCATTTACACGCGGTGCCCGCTGCCGAATTTTTGCGTTCGCATGAGCCGGAATTTTGCCGAGATCGATAAGGCGCTCGATAAGGATCCCAAGCTGTACGCGAAGACCCATCTGCTGAGCGTGAGCTTCGATCCGAAATACGACACGCCGCAGGTACTGCGCAGCTACGGCGGAGCGTATACAGAGAATTACACGAAGGAGACGTTCACGCACTGGGATTTTGCCGCGCCAACCGAGCAGGATCTGCCGAAGGTGCTGCAATTCTTCGACGTGGGCGCAACGCCGGAGAAGGACGGGACGATCACGCATTCGCTTTCGACGGTGGTGATTGGGCCGGACGGAAAGATCTACAAGTGGTATCCGGGTAATGAGTGGACCCCGGAGCAGATGCTCGAGGATGTGCGGAAGCTGGCGGGCTCGTGAAGGTATGATGGTGCAGGAAGTGGTGGTCTGACCACCATAACAAGGGGTGAACGAACGATGGGAAGTGCTTTGACGATCCGCAAAGAGGGTGAGCTGGATTTCTTGTCGCTGGGTGCGCTGGTGCACCGGCTGGATCCGGGGATTATTCCGTTTCGCAAGGCAACGGAATGCGCGATCCACGTGAGCGGCGGCGAGTTCAATGTTGCCGCAAATTTGTCCGACTGCTTCGAGATGAAGACAGCGATTGCCTCGGCGATGGTCGATTATCCGATCGGCGACCTGATTGCGGAGCGGGTGCGGGCGATGGGCGTGCGGCCGTTCTACCGGCACTTTAAGAACGATGGCGTGACTGGGCCGAATATGGCGACGGTGTACAGCGATCGCGGGTTTGGAGTGCGCGCGCCGGTGGTGTTCTACAACCGGTGCAATGAGGCGGCAGCGCAGCTGAAGCCGGGAGATTTCGACTGGAAGGGGATTTTTGCAGCCGGCGTGCGCTGGGTGCACAGCGGGGGCATTTTCGCCGCGTTGTCGCCGACGACGGCACAACTGGCGGTGGAGATGATGACGGCCGCGAAGCATGCTGGAGCGGTAACATCGTTCGATTTGAATTTCCGCGAAAAGCTGTGGAAGGTGAGTGGCGGAGCAGACCGCGCGGTGGAAGTGATCGCACGGATCGTGGAACACGTCGATGTGCTGGTGGGCAACGAAGAGGATTTGCAAAAAGGGTTGGGAATCGAAGGGCCAAAAATCGAAGACAAGACGAAATCGAAGCTCGACCCGGGCGTGTTCTTCGGGATGATCGACAAGGTGGTGAAGAAGCATCCGCAGGTGAAGGTGGTGGCAACGACGCTGCGAGAGGTGCATTCGACGAACCGGCACAGCTGGAGCGCAGTGGCCTGGGTGGATGGGAAGACCTACTCGGCGCCGACCGCGGAACTGGATGTCTATGATCGAGTGGGCGGCGGAGACGGATTCGCAGCGGGATTCTTCTATGGATTGCTGACCGGCGCCGATCCGGAAGAAGCGGTGAAGCTGGGATGGGCACATGGGGCGCTGCTGACGACGTTTCCGGGAGATACAACGATGGCGACGCTGGATCAGGTGCAGGCCTTTGCGAAGGGCGGATCGGCGCGGATCCAGCGGTAGAGGACGGCGAACAGCAAAGGCCAGCAAAAAGCGAGCGAAAGACGAGCGAGACGCCAGAGAATAGCGGTGGGCTGCTGACCATCGGCGGGAGTCGCTGACGTTTCGCATCCCGTGCGGGCAGCTGAGGCTGAATTTGATTTCCTCCAGTAGACTGGTGGGACTGGAGGGCGCATGGCCAAGGTGACAATTCTGTTCGGTCTGCTGCTGATCATGCTGGGCGTGATCGGGTATGTGGGCACGGGTTGGAAGGCGCCGACCGCGTTGATTCCTACTTATGTGGGAATTGTGTTCACCATCCTGGGTTTCCTGGCACGAAAGGGAAGCCCGAAGCGGCGCATGCTGATGATGCATATTGCAGTGACACTGGGGCTGCTGGGATTCCTGGCGACAGCGAAATCGATCTGGGACTTCATTCAGATGGAGCGAGGGCATGTGTTTGCGAGGCCGATTGCGGTCGAGGACAAGGCCGCGATGTCCGTCATGCTGCTGATTTATGTGCTCCTTTGCGTGCGCTCGTTCATCAAGGCAAGGAGACAGCCGGTAGTCGGCGCCCAGTAGTCGGTGGCTGGCGGCTTGCAGCGGGGTAGTGTGCGAATGGGTTCGATGCCAGCGATGAATGCGGAGCGCGGAAGCAGAGGTGCGCGAGCGCGGGCCGGCGCGGATTTGCCAAAGAAAAAGCCGGACCTGAAGAAGGTGATGCCGGAAATCTGGAAGCTGGTCCGGCCACGGCGATGGCTGCTGGCGGGGGGACTGGCTCTGGTGGCGGTGAATCGTCTGGCAGGGCTGGTGCTGCCCCTTCTCACCAAACCTTTCGTCGATCAGGTGATCACCAAACATCACGGTGAGCTGTTGCCGCGGCTGGTGGTGGAAGTGTTTCTGGCGACCCTTTTGCAGGCGGTCACATCCTTTTCCAACACGCAATTGCTTTCCAAAGCGGCCCAGCGGATGATCGCTGACCTGCGCCAGCAGGTGCAGCAGCACATCGGCCGGCTTTCGGTGAGCTTCTATGACGCGAACCGCACCGGCTTGCTGGTTTCGCGGATCATGAACGACGTGGAAGGCGTGCGCAACCTGGTGGGCACCGGGCTGGTGGAGTTTGTTGGCGGCCTGATGACTTCGGTCATGGCGTTCTTCTTTCTGCTGCACCGGGCGCCGCGCATGACGCTGATTGTGTTCTCGGTGATCGGGGCCTTCGTGCTGATCCTGCAGCGAGCGTTCAAGACCATCCGGCCCATCTTCCGTGACCGGGCCAAGATCACCGGTGAGGTGACGGGACGGCTGACCGAGAGCCTGGGCGGCGTGCGGGTGGTGAAGGGCTACCACGCGGAGAAGCGGGAAGCCGGAGTGTTCACGGAAGGCGTGATGCGGCTGCTCGACAATGTGATGCGGTCGCTGACCGCGACCAGCCTGCTGGGGATGGCGGCGACGACGGTGTTGGGCGTAGTGGGCGGCCTGGTGATGCTGATGGGCGGTCACAGCGCTCTGGCCGGCCACATGACGGCCGGGGACTACACGCAGTATCTGGCATTTCTGGCCTTCATGATTGCGCCCGTTTTCCAGATCGTGAACATCGGGACGCAGCTGACTGAGGCTGTAGCTGGGCTCGACCGCACGATGGAGATTCTGGCGGAGAAAGATGAGTTCGCCGATCCGGCACGGGTCGAGACGCTCGATGCCATCGTGGGCGACCTGCAGTTCGACGATGTGCGGTTCTCTTACGAAAAAGACAAGCCGGTGCTGCACGGGATTTCGTTTGAGGCGCAGCCGGGAACGGTAACGGCGCTGGTAGGTTCGTCGGGATCGGGAAAATCGACGATCATCAGCCTGGTCTGCGCATTTCACAAACCGGATTCGGGGCGCGTGCTGGTGGACGATATCGATCTGTCGACAGTACGGCTGGACAGCTATCGCTCGCAGCTGGGTGTAGTGCTGCAGGAGTCGTTTTTGTTCGACGGAACGATCCGGGAAAACGTGATGTTCTCGCATCCGGATGCGACGGAAGAGGAGTTTCTGAGTGCCTGCCGGATCGCGCGGGTGGATGAGTTTGCGGAGCGATTCCCGGAGCAATACGACACGGTTGTCGGCGAGCGGGGGGTAAAGCTGTCGGGCGGGCAGCGGCAGCGGCTGTCCATTGCAAGGGCGATTCTGGCGAGCCCGCGGATCCTGATTCTGGATGAGGCGACCTCTTCGCTCGATTCGGAATCGGAGGCGATGATTCAGAATGGGCTGAGCTACCTGATGCAGGGGCGCACGACGTTTGTAATTGCGCACCGGCTGTCGACGATCCGCCGGGCGGAGCAGATCCTGGTCGTGGAAGGCGGGCTGATCGTGGAACGGGGTACGCACGCGAGCCTGTACGCGCTGGGCGGGCGGTATTACGACCTGTACACCCGGCAGCATGGTCTGGAAGAGAATCTGTTTCTGGCGCCGGGCGAGGGAGACGTGGTGGAGGAAGAGGATCCCACGTCGAGCGGGGCCGGACGGCGGTAGAGGTTTTCGCGCTGCAGGCGCCGGATGACGGTACTTTTGTTTCGACCACCCCCACCCCCCTCCCCCTGGGGTTGGGGGCTGGCGACGCGTACGCATTTGATTCCATTGGGGCGGCGATTTTTGGGTGGCGGTTACGCATTTGATTCGACGATAGTTTGCGGGCAAGTATTTTGTTTTGTGATGGCTGCATTGCAGGTTGTGGCCAGGTGGCAGTTATCTATTTACATTCAAAGTAGAAGTTGTCGATGCATTTGATTCCAAAATAGCTGCGAGACTAAGAGACCCAGGAAACTCACTACAGAGAACACAGAGAGCACGGAGCGCGAAATCTGGGGCCCAGAAACAGAAAAGCCTGCCGATGGCAGGCTTTTTCTTTTCTTACTCTATAAGTTCAGAATATCATACTGAGAGAATAAAACCGCCAAAATACCTTGAGCGTATAAAGGTATAAGTACCGTGGAATCAAGTCTCATTACTTTGGATTTTGAGGTCCCCTCTTGACAAGTTTTCCACATTCGGGCGATTGGAAGGAATTTGTCGAATTTCGGGCCAGGTTCGGTCACGGACTGAGCAGGCAACAACGTTGATACACTGCCTGCGCCGATGATTCTCCCTTCCCAGCTGGTTGCGAATTGTCAAAAGGCTCCGGAAAGAGAGGTCTGGCTGGAGAATCTACCCCAGCTCCTTGACAGGTTAGTAGCTGAGTGGTCTCTTCGTCTGGAGCCGCCTCTCGATCACCACGGAACCTGCTCGTGGATCGCTCCGGCGGTCCGGCGCGATGGCACGCAAGCGGTGCTGAAACTTGCGATGCCTCACATGGAAGGGGAACAGGAGATCCAGGGACTGCGGCACTGGGGCGGGAGGTCGATGGTCCGGTTACTGGAGGCGGACGAGGAATCCGGGTCGATGTTGCTGGAGCGATGCGTGCCGGGGACGACTCTTCGATCAGAACCGGAACCGGCGCAGGATGTGATTATCGCGGGCATTCTCAGGCGGCTCCGGGAACCCACGACGGCGGGGGCAGGCCTATTTGGCTTTCGACCATTGTCGCGGATGATCGATCTGTGGAGCGAAGAGACGATGGCGCAAAAAGACCGCTGGCCGGATGCAGGGCTCGTGGAGGAGGGCCTGCGGTTGATGAAGGAACTCGCTCGACCCGACCCGACCGATGCGATTCTGGCTACCGACCTGCACGCGGGGAACGTTCTGCGCTCGCAGAGGGAACCCTGGCTGGCGATTGACCCCAAGCCATTCGTGGGCGATCGCGCTTACGACCCTGTCCAGCACCTGATCAATTGCGAAACACGCCTTTGGGGGGACCCCGCGGGTCTGGTCGAGCGAGTTGCCGATTTGACGGAGGTCGATCCGGAGCGACTACGGCTGTGGACCTTCGCGCGCGCGGCTGCCGATCCACGGGAGGACTGGAGCAACAGGCGGTGGAGCGACGTCGCTCGAGCCTTGTTACCCTAGTCGTCACATTTCCTCGGGACCAGCTGGCGGGAGGTCTTATGATGAACGGCGCGTGTTCAGAAAGGGCCGCGAGGAGAACTGTGTGCTGAAGCGTACTTTGATGTCGCTGGTGTTTGCGAGCCTGGCTGCGGGCGTGGCATGGGCGGCGGAGAATCCATTTATCGGCGAGTGGAAGCTGGACTCATCGAAGAGCAGAATACCGGACGAGATGAAGGTTACGAGTAAGGGCGGCAACACCTATGTATTCAATTTTGCCGGCACGGACGAAACGATCGTGGTGGATGGGACCGATCAACCGGGCATAAGAGGCACCACGCTGTCGGTGAAGGCGGAAGCGCCCGACACCTGGATCGTGGAGCGCAAGCAAGGCGGCCGGCTGCTGCTCAGGGCTACGTGGAAGCTCGCGAAGGACGGCAGTACGCTCACGGACTATTACCGGCAGTTTGTGCCGGACGGTTCGACGGTGAGCATGGATTACGTCTACCAGCGCAGCGGGGAAGGAGTGGGTTTCGCCGCGGACTGGCGCAGCATCAAGGAGACGATGAACTCGTCTTTAACTCTGGAGGTGAAGGCGTACGAGAGCGAGGGTTTGACCTTCACCATTCCCGCTGAGCAGGATACGAAAAGCGTGGTGAAGCTCGACGGCCAGGACTATCCGCAGGGGCCGGACGCGCGGCCGGGTTCCACCTCGTCGATCCGGCGGGTCGACGAGAACACTTTGGAGATGACAGACAAACGCGGCGAGAAGGTCACGGATACACGGGAGATCAGGCTCTCTGCCGATGGGAAAACATTGACGATGACCGTGAATGGGCCGGGGCGGAGAGAGCCGGACGTGCTGGTGTTCGAGCGGGAGTAGCGGGCTTCGTTCGCGGGACTGAGGAATGTCGATCGGGTCAGCGTGCCTTCGCTCGCGGGCAGGGATGGCCAAGGTTGGGACGCAGGGGCGAAAGCCCACAATTCTTCTGGCAATTTTGCGGCACCCATTCGACTCAGCGTCTGGCGACGCCCCGCTCAGGGGCAGGCTAGTGAAGTCGTGCGCTGATGCAAGATTCGGGGTTGGAGGGCGGACGTTCAGGGTCGTTGAGCCCGGAAGACGCAGGCGCGACGGGGCGGGCGCGCTTTCCCGAATTGGGTCGGAGCTGTACTTTGGTGCGGAGCAGGGGTGGATTTGTATTGAAAACCGGATGGAGGGAGCACTAGCTTCTTGCTGTGGGGTGAACCTGGCCGGGGTGCGGGGGTTGGGGGCAGTTTTTCCGCGAGGGCTGTGAAGTCGAGCTTCGGTACGAAGCTCATCGCGGCGATGCCGGGCAGACGGAAGACAAAAGCGCTGCTATGGGGTGAACCTGGCCGGGAGGGTGCGGGGGGTGGGGGCAATTTTTCCGCAAGGCTGTGAAGTCAAGCCCTGATACGAACCTCATGGGGTGATGCCGGGCAGACGAAAGGCAAAAGCGGGGCTTCGGACGGTCCGGGTCTCAAGATCGAGTCCCAGGCCAGTCCGCGTAGCTCAAGATGCTCGCCGGGGCGCCAGGATCTGGAGGACAATCACAGCAGAGCAGGAGGCGATGGGTGCGCGCGGTGATTCTGATAAGGATTTTGGTGGGTTGGGTATTCGTCTCCGAGGGGATTCAGAAGTTTCTGTTTCCAGCGCTGGGGGTGGACCGGTTCGGAAAGATTGGGATTCCTAATCCGCACGTGATGGCTCCGGTGGTGGGGACGGTGGAGATTGTGTGTGGGGCCATGGTGATCCTGGGGCTGTGGACGCGGCTGGCGACGATTCCGCTGCTTGCGGTGATTGGGACGGCCATTGTTACGACCAAGATTCCGATGCTGCATCAGCAGGGCGTGTGGGCGATGCTGCACGAGGCGCGCGCGGATTTCAGCATGGCGCTGGGGCTGGTGTTTCTGCTGATCGCGGGCGGAGGGGCCTTTGCACTGACGAGCTCGCACGGGCGGCGGATCGAATCGGGGGAGAAGCCGGAAAAGAGGCGGGCCAGCTTCGAGGAGTTTCAGCCGGGGTCGAGGGGCGTGGGTGGTCGCGAAAACTAAGCCGGCTGCTGGGCCGCGGCGACGCTGCGGCCAGTGAAGGCGAAGACGAAGAGCAGCGCGGCAGCGATCCACGCGCCGAGCGAAAAGCTCGACGGCAGATAGAGGCCGATGAGCAGGCCGGCCGCGATCAGCAGCACTCCGAGGGCGAGAAACTGCCGCATTCCATAGAGGAACGCGAATGGCAGGTAGTGTGCGCCGACGACGATCATGAAGGCTGGATAGAACCAGTAAAGATGGTGCAGGGTTGCCGCGCCGATGAGGGGCAGGCAGAGCGGGACGATGAAGGCGATCTCGATGGCGAGGGCGTTCATGGGATGGCCTTTGGGCAGGGCGGCGGGGCGGCCCATGAGACGGAGAGTGAGCTGGGTGAGCGGGAAGATGAGCACGCCTCCGAAGACGAGCATGAGGATGGCGGCGCGGGGCGAGGCCCAGGTGGCGAGGGCGGCAGAGGCGAGCCAGACGAGGCCGGAGACGAACTGACCGGCGAAGCCTCCGAGGAAAGTGGTGCGGACATCTCGTTGCGCGTCGGCGATGGTCATGGAAGTTATGATCGCGTGCCTGGGGATGGGGCGGGAGTGGGATTCGTCAGGCGGGTTAGGTGACAAATGTCAGGTGGGTGGGCGGTTGCGCCCCTGGGGGAAAGGTGATGGGGCAACCCGAGATTGAGGTGGACAAGAGTGTTCCGTGCCGGATGGCAATGAATGGTACCCAGGGGCTCAAGCCCATTCTTCTTGCTGTAGCTTCGGCACGGCTGGAAGCCGTGCCCTGACACAATACGGATCACGAAGGGTTGAGACCTTCGGAGATTATGTGACCAACACTGTTGCTATTTGGCGGCGGTCTCCAGCGTCTGTTCGGCGCGGTTGATAGCGGCGGTGAGGACGGTCATCTGTTGCTGGGCGCGGGCGCTGTCTTTTGCGTCGATAGCTTCGTTGACGCCGGGAATCACGACCGCGGCGTAACCGGTGTATTCGCCGGGCGCGTAGATGGTGTGCTTGAACCAGGGACGATTGGGGAGGCCGGGCTCGGAGAGGAAGTCGCCTTCGACCTGGCGGAGCTGGGTGTTGAAGGCGGCGAGATTCGAACCGGGGTGGTCCTGTTTGTCTTTCACCTGCTGCGCGAGCTGGGTGAATTTCTCGGCAGCGGTTTTGGCGGGGGCGAAGTCGATGCCGGTGAGGCCAGCTTCTTCGGCTTTTTTCTGCGCGCTGTCGAGATAGGCGGAGATTTCTTTGCCGTAGGTGACGTAGTCGTAGGGGAGAACGTCAGCGTCGGCCATGTGGAGGACTTCGAGGCCGAAGACGCGGGCCATTTCCTGCTCGTAGACGAAGGTGGGGTCGGCGTTCATCACGAACCAGGCGTAGTTATCGAAGACGGAGTGGTAGACGCCGTAGGGTCCGCCGGAGCCGATGTCGGTGGAGGGGACGCCGAGGTGCTGAATGAAAGGCGTGAAGTCGGAGCCGCTGCCGAGGTCGCCAATGTTGACGTCGTGATCGATATGGGCATTGCCGCGGGCGGCGTGTTCTTCAACGCCGTTGGTGTTGCGGTGGCTGGCTCGTTCGTCCTGGGATTTTTTCCACTGGTCGTAAACGGTGCCGCCTTTGGGGCTGGGAACGGCTTTGGTGACGTCGCGGACGAATTCTTTGAGCGAGGGGACGGCGGATGCTTCGAAATTGGGGCCGGAGACGCCAACGTCGGTGTTGAAGTAGGCGACGGCGTGAGCGAGCTGGTTGGCATGGTCCTCGGCCCATTCGGTTGAGCCGATGAGGCCCTCTTCCTCGGCGTCCCAGCTGCAAAAGACGATGCGGCGTTTCGGCTTCCATCCTTGCTGGAGGAGGACGCCGACGCCGTGAGCGGCTTCGAGCATGGCGGCGGTGCCGCTGTTGGGATCGACCGCGCCGTAGACCCAGGCGTCGCGATGATTGCCGGCGACGACCCACTCATCGGGAAACTCGGCGCCGGGGACGGAACCGATCACGTCCCAGATGGTGCGGTACTGGTAGTCCATTTTGAGGACCATGTGAACTTTGACGCCGGGACCGACGTGGTAGGTGAAGGGGAGCGCGCCCTGCCATTCGCGGGGAGCATCGGGGCCGCCGAGATGCTCGAGGATGGGCGAGGCATCGTGGTACGAGAGCGGCTCAGAGGGAATTTTGGGAAGGCTCACAACGTCTTCGGGCTTGAGAAGTTTCGAGGCGGGCAGATCGGGAGTAGAGGCGATGCCTGGAGTGAGCGCGTCGCCGGGATACTTGAACATGAACTGGACCGATCCGCGCTGGACGGCGGTGGCGGGGCGGTAGGGGCCTTTGGGATACATGTCGCCGCGGTAGTAGCCGTCGTCGGAGGGGTCGGAATAGATGAGGACGCCGGCGGCTCCATATTGCTGGGCGATGTAGACCTTGACGCCGCGGAAATTGCCGCCGTAGCGGACGAGAATGATTTTGCCCTTGAGGTCGATGCCGAGGTCTTTGAGTTTCTGAAAATCTTCCGGGCGGCCGTAGTTGGCGTAGACGACTTCGCCGGTGACGTCGCCGGAGGGGGAGGAGCCGTTGAAGGCGGGGGTGACGCGGGGATCGTTCTGGAAAGGCTCGTTGCCATCGACGTGCTCGGGGACGGGACCGGTCATGAGGAGCTTGCCGTCGGCGTCGTATGCCTGGACTTTGACTTCTTTGGGCATGTTGAGCCAGGCCTTGTAGGGGACGATGCTGGTGTCGAGGCCATCGGCTTTGAATTTTTCGGCGACGATACTGCGCGGTTTTATAGTCTTCGGGCGAGGCGGCGATGTGGGGCTCGGCGGTGAGGGTCTTGAGTTCTTCGCCGGCGAGCTTCGCGTCGGGAACGGCGAGGAAGGTCTGATCGGTCTTCGCCTGTTCAGCGGCGAAATCGGTGTAGCCGAAGACGGGGGCCGGCGGGGGCGTCGATGAGGAGGTTTGCGCGACCAGGAGTGCGATGGCGGGGATGAGCAGGAAGGCGAAGAGGGCGGGGACGCGCGAGGGCATCAGCGAAGGGCTCCTTGGTGGGACAGGGTGCAGGGTACAGGGTACAGCAGAAAAACAGCGGACAGCGGATAGCGGATAGCGTTCAGGAAAAACAAGGCACAGAGGCCAGCGGATAGCGGATAGCGGATAGCGTTCAGGAAAAACAAGGCACAGAGGCCAGCGGATAGCGGATAGCGGATAGCGTTCAGGAAAAACAAGGCACAGAGGCCAGCGGTCAGCGTTCAGAAAAACAGCGGACAGCGGATAGCGGACAGAAAAACGGCGGGGGGGACGCGCTGGTGGCTGGGTGGCTGTTCGATCAGGTGGTGGCTGGGGCTACGGGTTGGGCGCAGTGGGAGCAGCGCTTTGCGGCGAGAGGAACGTCGGAGAGGCACTCGGGGCAGGGGCGGGTGGTGGGCGGCGCGGCCTGGGCCGGGCGGAATTTCTTCATGAGGGCATTGACGGGGAGCACGAAGACGAAATAGACGACGGCGGCGATGAGGAGGAAGGAGATGATGGCGTTCATGAAGTCGCCGTATTTAATTTTGCCGCCGTGGAGATCGAAGATGAGCGCGGAGAAGTCGGGTTTGTGCACGACGGCGGCGATGAGGGGGTTGACGATGTCGGTGACCAGGGCGTTAACGATGGCGGTGAAAGCGGCGCCGATGACGACGGCAACAGCGAGATCCATGACATTGCCGCGCAGGATGAAATCGCGAAAGCCTTTGAACATGTGGGTTCTCCTGGAATGGGTTTGGGCGAATTATAGGAGCGAATCGGGCAGAGTGGGGAGGGAATCGCCTCGAGCCAGGCGAGGGCCAGCGAACAGGGAGTGGACGGGCGAGAGAAAAGCGAGTCAAAAGCGAGCGAAAGGTCAGTGTGCAGCGAGTGAAAAGCGAGCGAAGGACCAGCAAAAAGCGAGCCAAAACCGAGTGAAAGGCCAGTGTGCAGCGAGTGAAAAGCGAGCCAACGACCAGCAAAAAGCGAGCAAAGGACCAGCAAAAAGCGAGTCAAAGGCGAGCGAAAGGCGAGCGAACAGGGAGCGCGTTGGAGGGTCAGGATTCTTCGTTCGCGTCCTGGTCCTGGAGGATGGTGCCGACGCGGGGGCCGTCAATGGAGTGGACGCCCCAGGCCATGCGCGGAGTATTGTGCGCGAGGCCATAGCGGCCGTCAGGAGCGAGCAGGATGATGCCGCCGTGTCCGCCAGCGCGGCGGAGGAGATACGCCATGGCTTCGGGCGCGACCTGCTCGGGGGAGCGTCCGGCCAGGACGCGGTCGGTGGCCCACTTGCCGAGGACTAATTTCATGATGGGCTCGCCCCAGCCGGTGAGGGAGACGGCGGCGCTGGCGTTGTCGGCATAGCAGCCACAGCCGATGAGGGAGGAGTCGCCGACGCGGCCGGGATCTTTATTGAGGGTGCCACCGGTGGAGGTGGCGGCGGCGAGACGGCCCTGGGAGTCGAGGGCGACGGCGCCGACGGTGTCGTGGGAATTCTCGTGCGGGGAATCTTCCGGATGTCCGGAGAAAGTGCGGTCGGGTGCTCCGGTTTGTTCGCGGGCCTGGGCTTCGGCAAGGCGGCGGCGTTCGCGGTCGAGGACGAGCTCGGAATTGTCGATGAGGGTCATGCCCTGGGATTGCGCGAAGTCTTCTGCGCCGGGACCGACGAAGTAGACGTGGGGGCTTTTGTCGAGGACGAGGCGCGCGGCCTGGATGGGGTTACGGATGCGTTCGACGCAGGCGACGCCGCCGGCGCGGAGGGTGGCGCCATCCATGAGGAGGGCATCGAGCTGAACGCGGCCGTCGCGGGTGAGAAAGCTGCCGCGGCCGGCGTCGAAGGCGGGGTCGTTTTCCAGCGAAGTGACGGCGGTTTGGACGGCATCGAGTGCGGAGCCGGCGTGCTCGAGAACGCGCCAACCGTCCTGGAGGGCATCGAAGACGCCCTGTTCGTGGGCTTCGAGGAGGTCGGGAGGGATATCCCAGGCGCCGCCGTGGATGAGGAGGATGGGCGATCGGTTCATAGAGGGAAAGAGGGATTGTACCGTTTTGGGCAGAGGGGAGGAGAGGGGCAAATTTTTTTGCAAGCAGGGATGATGAGCCTGGAGGGTGGGCCGATAACGGGAGCATGTCAAACGGACCGAGTGTGACACGGTGGGAGGGACCACCCCTGGCCCGGAGTGAGGGAGCGGGGGCGAGCCAGGCAGCGCCGCGGGTGGGATCGGCGAGCGATGTGGAGATTGTGTTGCCGGGACGGGGACTGCAATACCCGGGGCAACTGGCAGTTTTGAGTCCGGCGGGATGCGTGATCCAGACGAAGTGCCGGCTGGAGCCGGGGACCACGGTGGAAGTTTGGATGAGGACGGAAGGAATGCCGTTGCGGGTCGCGGCCAGTTTGGTAGAGAGGCAGGAAAGCGGCGTGCAGTTTTTGTTTCAGCCGATGCCAGCACGGAAGCAGGCGCAGATTGAAGCGTTGAGGATGGAGCTGGGACTCGAGTAACAGGGTACAGGGTACAGCGGACAGACGGGTCCGGTGGAATTGGTGCTTTCGCTGGAAAAGTGAAGATGGTTTAATGGCGAGGGTCTTGCGTTGGCCGGGAGCAAAGGCGCAAACGCGGGACGGAGCCTGGCGCCATGTTCGTTCCCACCACGTTTCACGTTGCGTTGTTGATGACGGTTCTGAGCACGGTGTGCTGGGGATCGTTTGCAAACACGTTCAAGGTGACAAAGAATTACCGGTTCGAGTTGTACTACTGGGACTACGGGCTGGGGATTCTCCTCATTTCGCTGGTGCTGGCCTTCACCATGGGCAGTTACGCGGGGGGGCCGACGGCGTTTCTCGCAAATCTGCACGCCGCGGACGGGATTAATCTGTTTTACGCCGCGCTGGGCGGCTTCATTTTCAACATTGCGAACACGCTGCTGGTGGCGGGGATTGAGATTGTGGGTCTGGCGATTGCCTACCCGGTCTCGATCGGGATTGCGCTGGTGGAAGGCGTGGTGCTGAGCTATGCGCTGCAGCCGCGCGGGAATGCTGTGCTGCTGACGCTGGGGATTTTGATGGCGGTGGTGGCGCTGGTGCTGGTGGGGAAGGCGTATGGCGCACTGCGTAAGCCGGGGGATACAGTTTCGCGGCGGGGCGTGGTGGTGTGCGTGATTTCCGGATTCCTGATGGGAATCTTTGCTCCGTTCGTGACGCGGGCGATGACGCGGGGGGCAACGCTGACGCCGTATACGACAGCGGTATTCCTGACGCTGGGCGCGTTTGTCTGCCTCTTTTTCTTCAACACGATTCTGATGCGGAAGCCGATTACCGGGAGTCCCGTGGCGGCGCGTGAGTATTTCCGCGTTTCGGGGTCGTACCATGCGCTGGGGTTGCTGGGCGGGGCGATCTGGGGCTGCGGGACGGTGTTTAATTTTGTCGCAGCGTCGCTGGTGGGAGTGGCGATCTCGTACGCGATCGGGCAGGCGTCGCCGATGGTGGCGTGCATCTGGGGTGTTTTTGTGTGGAAGGAATTTCGCGGCGCAAATGCGCGGGCGAAGGGGTATCTGGCGGCGATGTTTGCGGCGTACGTGCTGGCGCTGGTGCTGATTGCCAGAGCTTATGCGGGGTAATTTGTGCGCGTGATTGCGACGAATACCATTTCCCGGACGTGAAAAAACATAATGAGCATGAAATTTGTAACCGTGATGGGTAGTTATGTGGCAGATATGGCGTTCCGCACGGAGAAGCTGCCGGCGTGGGGCGAGACGTACATGGGGAAGGAATTCCGGCTGGGTCCGGGAGGGAAGGGATCGAACCAGGCGGTGGCAGCGGCGCGGGCCGGAGCGCGGGTGAGCTTCATCAGCAAGCTGGGGCGCGATGCGCTGGGGGATATCGCGCGGCAGACGTATCGCGAGGAGGGGATTGACACGCGGCATCTGCTGGAGACAGAGGAGGCGACGGGGGCGGCGGCGATCATTCTGGACGCGAAGAGCGGGGAGAACGCGATTATCGTTGTGCCGGGCGCTTGTTTTGGGCTGACTCCGGAGGAAGTGGCGGAGGCTCGCGAATTGATTGCGGCGTCGGCGGTGTTTCTGACGCAGCTGGAGCTGGCGCTGCCGACGGTGGAGTTTGGACTGGAGCTGGCGCATTCCCTGGGCGTGACGACGATTCTGAATCCAGCGCCGGGATGCTCGCTGGCGGAGTCGATTTATCCCAACTGCGATTATCTGACGCCGAATGAGAGTGAGGCGGAGGTGCTGACCGGGATTCGGGTTGGTTCGCTCGCGGATGCGGAGCGGGCAGCCGATGCGCTGCTGGGCCGGGGCGTGGGGACGGTGGTGGTGACGCTGGGAGCGCAGGGCGCGCTGGTGAAGAACGCGCAGCTGCGGGAGCATGTGGCGGCCGTCGATGCGGGTCCAGTGCTGGAGACGACGGGGGCTGGGGATGCGTTCAACGGCGGGTTCGCGGTGGCGCTGGCGGAGGGACGCGGGATTGTGGATGCGGTGCGATTTGGGTGCGCGGTGGCGGGGATTTCGGTGACGCGGGCGGGGACGGCGCCTTCAATGCCGCGGCGTGGGGAAGTGGATCGGCTGTTGGAGAAGGGCTAGCGGACAGCGGATAGCGGATAGCGGATAGTCGGTGCGGTGCAGGGTGTCCAGTTCTGCTGCCGGACTGGCAAAGAACCGCAGATCCATTCGACTCGCGTCTGAATTGATTGTTGCGCCCAAGAGCGGGGCGCAACGTGTTCGGATGCTTCGCTCAGGATGACACTTCTACTCTTAACCGCAGGATCAGGATTTGCGCTTGAAGATCTGGGGGTATTTTTTGAGGACGGCCCAGGGGACCATGAGGGTGTCGAAGACGGAGGGCAGCGGATCGCGCCAGGAGAAGACGGATTCGATGCCGGTGGCGCGCAGGGAGCGGAGGTATTCGCCGACGGTGATGTAGCCGTGGGTCATGTCGGAGAAGGCAGTGGGGATGTCGGTGAGGAGGCGGAGCCAGCCGATTCCGGGGCGGGCGCGGGCAGGCTCGATGGGCAATCCCATGCGGTCGGCGTAAAGGAGCCAGGCGAAGTCGACGCCAGCGGCGCGGCCGAGGGCGTGGAATCCCCAGGCGCGTGCGTTGACGTCGAGCAGCTTGTAGAGGCCGTCGCGGTGGTCGCGCTTGTATTCGATTTCGACGAGGCCGTGGTAGTTGAGGGCTTTGATGAAGCGCTCGGAGTAGTCGTCGATTTCGGGGGCGTCGATGGTTTCGACGTAGGTGGCGGCGCGGCCGAATTCGCGGGGATGCTGGCGCATGCGGCGGGCGGAGAGGGTGCTGTGGGGGCGGCCGTTGCGGGCAAAGGCGCACCAGGAATATTGCTGGAGACCGTCGCCGGGAATGATTTCCTGGATGAGAATTTCTTCGGCGCGGATTTGTTTTGCGGCTTTAGCGTAGAGTTCGTTGAGCTGCTCTGGCGTATCGGCGCGCCATGCTTTGGCGCCGGTGGCGTAGAAGAAGTTTTCTTTGACCGCGGGCTTGATGGCGAGCGGCAGACGCGAGTAGAGCGAGGGCAGCTCGCTTGCATCTTTGGGGACGAAGGTTTTGGGGCAGGGGATGCCAAGGGTTTCAGCGAGCTCGTAGGTTTTGGCTTTATCCCAGGCCCACTGGATGCTGTCCCACTCGCCGGTAGTGACGCGGAAGAAGGGAGCGAGCTCGGAGCGATAGCGGGAGAAGGCGGCTACGGTTTCGTCGCGGGTTGGAATCAGGACCCAGTTGCGAAGATTGAAGCGGCGGCCGACTTCGAGGACGGCGTCGATGGTCTTGCGTTCGTCGAGGATGTCTTCAACGGTGACGACGCGGGTGACGTAGCGGGAAAAGCGGGCGATGCAGGGCTGGTCGTCGACGACGACAACGGGAACGCCGTGGCGGCCAAGACTGCGGACAACGCCGAGGCCGGGGTGGTCACCGCCGACGACGAGGGCACCGGTGACGGCGGTTGCGGCTGCACCGGTAGTCGCGGGGCTCACCATTTCTTCCGATTGAAGCACAGTGCCCATGGAAAGCAGCGACTCCGTTTCAGTTGCGGTGGTGGCGGAACCAGCTGGCCAGTTCTGTCGAAGCCCACTCGGTACCGGTAACGAAGTAGAAGAGGGGGCCGAATTTGCGGGCGGCGGGAGCGCCGATGAAATGGAGTCCGGGGACTGAGGTGCAGAAACCGGCAGTCACATCGGGATAGCCGTCGAGCTGGCGAACATCGTCGCGCAAGGTGGAATCGAGAAATTCGTAGCGGGCGAGATCGACGCGATAGCCGGTGCCACAGAGGACATGGTCAACGCGACGGGTGGTGCCGTCGTCGAGTTTGAGTTCGACTTCGGTACCGATTTCTTTGGCGGAGGAGACGCTGCGTCCGGTGGTGATTTTGACTTCCTTGAGGCGATCGATGAGCCAGGGAGCGCCGGCGGCGCGGACGGCGCGGGTGCGGATCTTGTCCAACGAGCGCATGGGGAAGTGGTAGAGGAGGTTCGGATAGGCGACGAGGCGGCTGATGCCGATGGGGCCGATGTCGTGTTTGGAGTAGAGGGCTTTGGAGATGACGCCGAGATGGTGGAGGCGGGGGTGCATACCGATCCAGCGCAGGACGGGAATGCGGGCGATGATTTCGACGTCGACGCCGGCTTCATGGAGCAGGGCGCCGCATTCGAGGGCGCTCTGGCCGGCTCCGATGACGGCGACGCGCTTGCCCATCTCTGCAAAACGCTTGCCATCGTAGCAGTGGGAGGCGCGGCAGGGGCAGAGATCGGAGAAGACCTGGGGAACTTTGCTGAAAGGGCCGATGCCGGCGGCAACGACTACGCGGTTGCTGGTGACAACGGAGCCGTCTTCGAGGGTGAGCTTGAAGAGAGAGCCCTCGCGGCGCAGATTGGCGACGTGGCGGGGGTCGTGATTGGCGCCCATCTGCTTCTGGAACCATCTGCCATAGGTGACGAAGGATTTGCCCGGGACGCGCTTGACGGGTTTGGTGCCGGTGGCTTCTTCCCAGGCTTCGAGGGTAAATTTGTCGCCGGGATCGGAGATAGTCGAGGCTGGGCGAGGCGAGCGGAGGAGCATGCCAGGGGGCATACCGGTGTTCCAGAACTGCATGGGCTCGCCGAAGACGCGGGTATCGACCCCAAGGGCATGCAGGTGGGCGGCAGCAGAGAGGCCGTAGGGACCTGCACCGACGATAGCGACATCACAATCAACCGAGTTACCTTTCACAACCTCTCCATGTTTCGCGGCCGAACGAATGGATTTTGGGGGAGCGGCCCATCGGAACGAGTCCGATTTTCTACATATTCAGGATCGAGCAACGAAAATAAACAGCCTGGTCTCAAGCAAATCCCAGGCAAGGGCTAAGCACCCTGCCGGGGGGAGCCGTGCAACGCCGGTGCCGGACACCAGCCTATTGAGGCCGCGGCGAAGGAAACATACCAGTTTCGGGTGATTGAGTTTCCACTGGAGCGTGCAGGTTGGTAACCAATGGGGGATCGAGGGAAAGAGAGAGCCGGCCGTCGATTTCGCTGGCCCAGGCGAGACGGGCTCGATCGCTGCCGGGACCTTCGATCTGCCATGCACCGTTTCTCTCGACGAGCTGGAGTTGGGCGCGCTGACGCCACCAGCGGTTGACTTCGCCGGGGGTGGTGATCCAGACATTCTGGTCGCGACGGAGCTGGACGAGGTGATCGAGGAGCGCTTCGAAGATGGCGCGCTGGCGATCGTCCATGACGTAGTCGGGATGAATGATAAAGCTCATGAGGCCGTGTTTGGCGACGATGATGGAGGTTTGACGCTTCCATATGTCGATGGAGTAGTCGTTGAGGATGTGGAATAGTGTGTAATCCTGGACGGTCGTTACAGGGAGCTCGACAATATCGCCGATGAAGTAGGGCATGACGGTGCAGCAGCCGCCGTGCTGGGGATCGAGGTGGGCGACGTTGGGGACGGACATGTCGAAAGAGCACTTGAGGGCGTCGTACCAGAGCTGTTTGCGATAGAGGACGGCGGCGCGGAAGCCTTCAGCGCCGTACTGGCGGCCGTAGGCGTTGATTTTTTCGGCACGCTGGAGGAATTGCTCGCGATTTTCGTAGAGGTGGCCGTCGTGGTTGAGGTCGTGGACGACGATTTCAAAACCACGGGAGCGGAGGGACTGAAGAAATTCGGGAGTAACGCTGTAGCGTTCCTCGGGAATGACCTGCATGGAAGCCTTGATCCCATAGGATTCGTCAATATCCATGAGGGTGGAGCAGAAATCTCTTCCGATCCTGGTCTCGACATCATGGGTCATGAGAGCGCAGGCGGATTTGCCTTCGGGCCAAAACCAGATGAAGGGGATGCGACGGACGCCGGATTCGCGGAGCGAGAGGAGCAGGAGTTTCTCGAGCAGATTATCGACGGAACAATCGACGGGCCAGCGCGGGAAGGGTTGCTTGTCCCAATTTCTCAGGTGGAATTTCTGCAGGTGTTTGCGGAGAGCCACAGGGAGACCGGGGCGGAGGAAGTAATAGAGCTTGGCGACGGCCGAGGAGGAGCCGGAACGCCAGTCTTCGACATAGATTTCTCGATAGAGATTGGCGATGACCTCGCCCGGATCGAAGGGGAGAAAGACGGTTCCATTCTCCGTTTCCACCTCGCCGCTGACGTCGTGAAGGGGCTCTTCGATGGACTGAGCCGGAGTTGCCCCGCTCAGGGTTCCGTAGCAGGTGGTGTCTTCGCCGAAGAGAAAATAGCCGGGAGCGGTGGGAGCGCGCCGGCGCAGGGCGAGGCGCACATACTTTTCCGGGCAGCGATAATACCCGGTCAGGCAACCGTTGATTTCGGCTTCGGACATGATCGATCGAGGATCGTTGTGGGCGTGTAACAGGAGTGGTAGCCAGACCGACGAAAGCGTTTCAGGTTCAGGAACGCACCCGGAAAGAGCGATCCCTTCAAATTGAACTGCCTGTGGAGCGTCCAGGAACCTGTTGCTGGGAAAACCGATACAAGGTCGCCCACGCCCTCTGCCAACCAGCAGTTTCAGCAAACATACTACTCAAAATGAGGCATCGCAACTGCACTTTCGGTTGATGAATCAAAATAATGCAATCGCTGCCGAATCGCCTGCAAGCGTGCATGACAAGATTGTCAGGACAGCACGGAGGGGACGTTATATTCTTGTGCACAAAGCCTCCGGGGCTCCCCAATTCAATCCCCATCGACCGCATCGGGCGCGCGGTTTGGCTTTCCTCAGGTTCGCACTGGCATGGCAGAGAACCCCAAACCACCGGCAAGTGAGATGCCGACGCAATTCGGTACGGCCACCGGTGTGAGCAGTTCGGATGGGAATCTGCGCGCGGAGGAGACGCTGGTTCCAGCGTCGCGTTCGGATGCAGCCACGGTGGTGGCTGGGACGGCGGCGGCTTCTTCGAGCCGGGCAGGTCGAACGCCGGCAGCAGGCAGCGGGAGCGAATCGGAGCTGGAACCGGGGACGGTGCTGGCGGCGCGCTACGAGATTCTGAGCGTGCTGGGCACGGGGGGAATGGGCTCGGTTTATAAGGCGCAGGACCGAGAGCTGGATCGGCAGGTGGCGCTGAAGGTGATCCGGCCGGAACTGGCGCGCAATGCGGCGATTGTCGACCGGTTCAAACAGGAGCTGCGGCTCTCGCACAAAGTGACGCACCGGAATGTCGTCCGCATGTACGACCTGGCGGAAGACGCGGGGATGCGCTTTGTGACGATGGAGCTGGTGGCAGGAGAGGACCTGCGCACGATTCTGGAAGAACAGCACAAGCTGCCTGCCGACGAGGCTGTGGATATTCTGCAGCAGATTTGTCTTGCCCTGGAGGCCGCGCACGGCGAGGGCATTCTGCACCGCGACCTGAAGCCACAGAACGTGATGCGGGAAGCTGCGGGGCGTGTGGTGGTGATGGATTTTGGGCTGGCGCGAACGATTGAGGGCGACGGCATGACGCAGTCGGGCGCGCTGGTGGGGACGATGGAGTATATGTCGCCGGAACAGGCACTGGGGAAAGACCTGGACGAGCGGTCGGACATTTTTGCGCTGGGGCTGATGGGCTACGAAATGCTGACCGGCAAGATGCCGTTCAAGGCGGAAAGCGCGATCGCCAGCCTGCTGAAGCGGACGCGGGAGCGGGCCGTGCCGTGCGTAGAAGTGGACACGAACATTCCGGGAGCGCTCAGCGGCATCATCAGCAAGTGCCTGGAGAGCGATGTCGAGCAGCGGTACAGGAGTGTTGGCGAGGTTCTAAAGGATCTGGAAGCCTGGCGGGGCAAGACGGCGGCGGCCAGCCTGCGTTTTCCGGCGGATGTGCCTTCCACAGGGATGAGCGGGCACTGGCTGCTGGTGGTTGCAGGAGCGGTATTGCTGATCGCGATAGCGGCCACGGTTTCGCTGACGATGCGGCATTTCTCCGGTTCGCACTCGGCTGCGACGGTGGCCAGCGCGCCGACGATTTCGCTGGCCATCATGCCCTTCTATAACGCATCAGGAGATACGACGCTGAACTGGCTGGGCGCCAGTCTGGCGGAAATGCTGGGCAGCGACATTGGGGCGTCATCGCGGGTGCGCATGGTCTCGCCGGATCGATTGCAGCAGGTGCTGGCGGATCTGCATGTTTCCGCGAACTCGCAGGTGGATGCGGCGACGCTGAAGAGAGCTGCAGAGTTTACGAACGCGCAGACGGTGATTTTTGGGCAGTTCATCCGCGCCGGGAGCGAGATTCGGATTTCGACGACGGTGATGGGCGTGGCGCACGATACGCGCACAGTGGTGATCACGGATGTGCCGGAGGAGAAGGACCTGCTGACGTCAGTGGATAAGCTGGCGGGCGAGTTGCGCGAGAAGCTGACGACCGATCCGAAGGTGGTAACCGATCTGAAGGCGCACGCGGAACGTCCGACGACGACATCGGTGGACGCGCTGAAGTCGTATGAAGACGGTGTGGCGCTGGAGAAGGCGGGCGACAATATCAAGGCGCTGGAGGATTTTCGGGCAGCGACGACGACGGATTCGAATTTTGCGCTGGCCTATGCGCGGCTGGCGGAAACCTATTCGAATCTCGGGACACGATGACCTTGCCCAATCTGCCTCGCGTCGAGCCATGGAGCTGAGCGATGCGCTCCCGGCCCAGGAACGGTATCTGATTGAGGCAAGTGACGCCCGCATCAATAACAATACGCAGAAGGCGATCGACGCCTATAAGCAAATCGTAGCGGCGAATCCGGCCGATACCGATGCGCAGTTTGCTCTGGCAGGACTCTACGAGCAGACCAACGACTTTGCGGGTGCGAAGCAGAGGCTGGCGGCGGTCCTAGCCGACGATCCGAAGAATGTCCAGGCGCTGCTGGCCAGCGGCCGGGTGGCCATTAAGAGCGACGACCCGAACAGCGGGCTCGACTTCCTGAATCGCGCCTACACGCTGGCGGACGAACTCAACAACCAGGAGGAGAAGGCGACGATTCTGCAGGCGACCGGCATCGCGTATGAGGTTCTCAACCGGCCGGACGACGCGCTGCAGAAGCTCCAGGATTCGCTGAAGATCAAGCAGCAGATCGGCGACAAGCGCGGCGAGGCAGCCAGCCTCAACGAGATCGCTCAGATCCAGAACCACCAGGGGAAATCGGTAGAGGCGCTGGCGGCATTTAAGCAGGCGCTGGAGATCAGCCGCGCGATCCGCGACCAGGCAGGTGTCGGCGGCGAACTCATCGATACGGGCAGCTTTTATCACGATCAGGGAAAGCCGGATCAGGCCCTGCAGTACTTCACCGAGGCGCTCGCAATCGAGCGCCAGCTCGGTGATCAGGACCGGCAGGCGTTGTGCCTGCATAACATCGGTTCCATCAAAATGGACCAGGGAGTGTATCAGGACTCGCTCACGTATCTGGAGCAGGCTTACGAACTGCGGCAGAGGCTGAATGTTCCGGAAGATACCGCCGATTCGCTGCACGATCTGGCGGAAGTGAACACCAAACTGGGCCAGTACGACACGGCGCTTTCCGATTACCTGAAGGCGATCGAGACGTACCGCACCGTCAACGACCAGCGCGGAGTGGAAATCGAGTCGGATGGGATGGCGAAGATCTTCGCCGCGCAGGGACGCTATGGCGCCGCGCTCGATGCCATGAAGAACGCAGTCGCCATTGTCCGTCAGACAAAGGAAATGACATGGCTGACGGTGGAGTCGGTGGGCGGCTGGGGCGATGTTCTGACGCAGGTGGGACGCGGCCAGGAAGGACGCGCCAGCCTCGACGAGGCATTGAACGACGCGCACCAGATCAAGAACGATACGTGGACGGCGATCGCGACGAACTGGATCGGCGATTCTTATTTCTACCAGGGCGATTACACCACGGCTCGCCAGCAGTATGAACACGCGCTGGCCATCGCCGCGAAGACGCCTGACAAGGAGACGGCACTTCTGGCGAAGGTGAATCTGGCGAAGACCGATCTGGCGCTGGGCCACAGCGCCGCCGCGATTCCCGTCTTCAAAAAGCTGGCTCAGGACGCGGATGCGCTGGGACTGAAGGCAGTTTCGGTGGAATGCGCTGTGTATCTTGCGCAGGCGTCGATCGCTGCCAGAAACAACGGAGCCGCGGAACAGCTGCCGCTGACGCTGGCGCGAGCCGAGAACCTGGGCCTGCGGATTCTGCAGGCGAAGGCCGATTATCTGCAGGCAACGCTGGATGCGAGGAACCGCAAGAACAGCGACGCTGCCCTCCATTACCGCCAGGTGGTTGGCATTCTCGACGGCATCAGCAAGGAAGATGGTTCGTCGAAGGTGCTGGATCGCGCGGATCTGAGAGGGATTTACAGCGAGGCGCAGAAAGGCAGCCGGTAGCCTGTAGCCCGTAGCGGGTAGTTCCTGGAAAAGAAACCCCGGTGGGTGGCCACCGGGATCTTCATTTTTTGGAGTTGAGGCGTGCTGTCGCTGTCGCTGGGTTAATTTCCAGTGCCCGACAGGGAGATGGACTGCGGGCTGTTTTGGGCGGTATCGGTGACGACCATGGTTGCGGTGCGTGAGCCTTTCGCCGTGGGTTTGAACGTGACGGTGATAACGCAACTGCCTTTGGACGCGAGAGAGGCCGGGCAGGCGCTGGCTTCGGAGAAGTCGTGCGGATCCACACCAGTGAAGGTGAAGCCGGTGATTCCGAGGGCGGTGCCGCCGGGGTTGCTGAGGGTAATAGTTTTGGTCACGCTGACGGAGTTGGCTTTGGCGGTGCCGAAGCTGAGGCTGTTTGCGCTGAACGAAGCTACGGGATCGATGACCGTCGCGGAGACGGACACCATTTGCGGGCTGGTGGGCGCGTTGTCGTTGATTTTGAGATCGGCCATTTGCGCGGAGTAGAACGGTCCGGCGACGAAGCCGACGACCATGGTGCAGCTTTTGCCGATGGCGAGGGTTTTGGGACAGAGGTTGACGGTCGCGAACTCGTTCGAGTTGCCGCCGGACAGGATGGCGATGAGAGGATCGCCGCTAAAGGTCAACGTGGCGTTGCCGGTGTTGGTGATGGTGACGGTTTTGGCGAGGATGGAGCCCTGGTAGATGCCAGTGCCGAACGGGATGCTGGTTGGGGAGACCGTGACCAGGGGACCCGGGGTAACGGTGAGCGGCACGGTCTTCATCGCGGTGTTGTAGTGGGTCGTATCGCTGGGGGTGAAGATCACCGAAAGCGTCTGACCGGTGGCGGGGCTGGTGATGAAGGTGCCGGAGGGTGGGGTGTAAACGAAGGAAGTTCCCGCAACATTGGCCGTGGCGTTCAGTTGCGCGGAGCCCAACGGGTAGCCGAGCTCAATCGAAGCGGGTGTCCAGGTGATGGTCGGCGTAGTTTTGGGGGTGAAATTGGCCGTGATGTTTTCCGGTCCATTCATGGTCACGGTGGTGCTGGCCAGAGCTGGATTGGCGATGTCGGTGCTGCCGGTCCAGCCGCTGAAGTAGTAGCCGGCGCTGGGAGTCGCAGTAATGGTCTGTACGCTCTGAGCCGGTTGTTGGCCGTTATTTGCAGTGACGGTGCCGCCTGTGCCGGCAACCACGTTCAAGAGATACGTGGCAGGATTGACGGGCAGAATCAGGGTGTTGGAACTGGTCTGGTAGTAAGCGATCTCCGGTGTAGCTGGCGCTGAGCGTAACGGAAGGGGTGGTGGTGGGGGTGTAGAGGCACGTCGCCGTGTAGGTGGAGGCGCTGGTTGGAGTCAGAGAGAAACCGGAGCAGATGGGAGTGGCTCCGGCGCTGAAGGTGACGGTGCCGGTGGCCACAGTGCCTGCGCCTGTTGTGGGGATGAGAGCCGTGTTGGGAACCGAGATGGTGGCGGTCAGCAGGTCGGATTGATTGTCGGTCGCGGGGTTGTTGTTTGCGCTGAGCTGCAATTGCGTTCCGATGAACGCGGGGGTCGTCGAGGTGGCGACGAAATCGGAGAAGGAGTGGGTACTGCCCGTGGTCGAGCCGTCCATGGTTTCGGTGGAATAGCCGGTATAGATGTTCTGAACGTTGACGGAGGTGAGGAAGACGCCACCGTTGGGTTCAGGGGGAATCGTCGAAGTGCTAGTGAAGGGAAACTGATTCGTCAAAGTGACGGCGCCGACGGTCACCTGACCGACGAGGGTACCGTCATTTTGAACGATGTTGACGGTTTGGCCGGGAGTGACGGCGCATTCACCCGAGCAGTTGATCGTGCCAGCGTTGCCGGTGCTGAGGATTGAGCTGACGGGGGCGTAGAAGGGGTCGCCCTGCAGGAATCCCGCCGAGACGGGCTGGGTCGAATTGTCGTAAGCGGTGGTCAGGGTGAGGCAGCTGGGATTGGTGGGGTCTGCAGCGCAATCCGGCGGGGCACCGCTGGGAGCAGGGCATGCGACGGGGAGGCCCGCGTTGGTGCAGGAGACGTTATAGACGATGCAATTGTCCCCGGTGTCGTCATAGACCTGGCATTTCGCGCCGGCGAAGGGGGTACCGGCGATGATGAAGTCAAACGCTGCCTGGGAAATCGGAGTCGCGATGACAGTCATGGCGGTGCCGGTGGGAACAGTATTGGGCGGGTAAGTAACGGAGTAGTTGTGCGTGCCAAAGAGAAAGGTGGTGGTGGAGGGGTTGGTTGGGCTGCTGTTGATGGGCTGGGTTTGCTGGACGGGGGCGTGGGGAGTAAAGGTCCAGGCCATGAGCTCATGCTGCTCGAAGGCGGAACCGGTGGCTGAGGTGAATCCGATATAGGCGCTGTCGTTGGCGCTGCCGCTGTTGAGGAGGTTGAGCGCGGTGGCGAGATTGTAGGTGCCGGAGAGGACGGGCATGGCGCTCGACGACGGGGTGTGAGTGCCCGCGACGTAGGGCGGATCGATGAAAACCTGCAGGAGATTGGGAGTGGCTTCGTTGGGACCGCTGTAGACGACCACCACTTGATGGACGTTTCCATCGGCGAGGGTGACGGTACCGCCGCCGGGGGTACTGCTCTGGGGATTGGAGGTAAGGGTGGGGAGGGTGGTGCTGGCCGGTTCGCCGAGGCTGACCTGACAGGTGGTGGTGGTCGAGGTGTCAGGAATCAGGAAGGAGTTATGGTTGGGAGAATTGGGAAGGCCGGCGCCGCAGTTTTGGAAGGCGATGTGGTTGTCGTTGCCGCTGCCGGAAATGTCGACCGGATCCCAGCCGTTCTGGAAGGTATCGAATTCGAGGGCAAGGCTGTTGTCGATGCCGCCGTAGCCCATGCAACCACCACCGGAGCCGAGCGCAGTGGGTCCGGCGCCGGCAGCGAAGCAGTTGGCCACGGGATCGGAAGAGGTGTGGACGCCCTGGGCGTTCTGAACGACGAAGGCAAGGCCGTCGGCGGTGTTGCCGCTGTTGCCATTCGGGGTGAATTTGAAAGCGAACCAGGTGGTGAACCCGTTGGCGACGACCTGGGGCACAGAGAACCAGAGGCTGGCCTGCTGGCCGGCGGCGGGAATGGTCATCTGCGTGGCGTAGAAGGTGCCGGACTGCGGCGGATTGTCGGTGAGGATGGGATCGATGCTGGCCGGATAGGTGTCAGAGATGAAGTTTGGGCTGAGGGTGTCCGTGTAGCCGGAGGTGTACTGGTAGTTAAAACAGAAGAGCGGGGTGTTCACCGCAACCAAGGAGCACATGTAGGAATACTGGCTGGAATTCGCCTGAGGGGTATTGAAGTCGTAGTAGGTGATCTGCTGGGCGGAGGCATTGCGACCCGGAAGAGCGAGCAGGGCTGCGGTGAGAAGCGCGACGAAGAGCAGGGTTTGCTTCGGCCTTGCGATGGTCACGAAATTTCCTCCGGAGCTCCTGGAGCGGGAGCTCATGACGCAGATTGGCCTGGGACCACTCAAACTTTTTCTTTCAGAGCCACAGAGAGGGGATTCGCTCAGGGGAAATGAGCAGCTCTCACAGCGATCCGTTGGCTGGTATCAGGTAAAAATCATAACCAGCGCGGGGTGAAGCGCAGATTAATTTCCGTAACCGTTGTTGGTCACCCGATTTGTTCCAATCCATGAGCTGCCGGAGGTTACTCAAGAGGCAACGGAGCGGCGGGTCGTTGTCTGCGGTCAGTTTCCGGGCGTGGACAGGGCGCGCTTGCGTGCGGGCAGGAAGGGGTGGATGAGCAGCTGGTAGGCTGCGCCGCCCACGGCTCCGCCGAGAAGGGGACCGACGATGGGGACCCACCAGTAGCTTCCCGGCGAGGGGAGAGCAGAGCTACCCCAACCGGCGATGAAGGCGAAAAAGCGGGGGCCGAAGTCGCGAGCGGGGTTGATGGCCCAGGATTCGAGATAGCCCATGGATGCGCCGATGACGGCGACGAGGAAGCCGATGATGAGGGCGCCGGAGTTGGCGCCGGGGGCGACTTCGTTGTACTGCTCGGTGATGGCGAAGATTCCGAAGATGAGAAAGGCGGTGAGAACGATCTCATCGCCGAAGGCGTGCATGGTGGTGATGCCCACGGCGGGATGGGTGAAAAAGACGCCGGCCGCGCCGCCTCCTGCGCGGGTGAGGTGATTGGCGAGGTTGAAGCGATCGATGACAGGGGAGAAGAGCAGGCAGACGATGCATGCGCCGATGAATGCGCCGATGGTTTGGGCGATGCAATAGGGGAGAACTTTTTTCCAGGAGAATTTGCGATAGAGGGCGAGGGCGAGGGTGACGGCGGGATTGGCGTGGCATCCGCTGACGGAGCCGGTGGTGTAAATGGCGAGCGTGACTGCGAGACCCCACGTGATGCAGACGCCCCAGTAGGCGTGTTGATACGGACTGGGATCGTAGAGCGAAACCATGGCGGCCACGGAATCGCCGAAGGAAATGATGATGACCAGGGCGACGGCCTCGGAGATGAGCTCACCGGCGAATTGTTTTGTCATTAGGCCCCTAACGTTTGGGTGGTGTAGGTGAATGGCTGACAGCATACGCGAGCAGCGCGTCGAAGCGGGGATCGCCGTGCAGAGGTTTCAGGTCGGGATCGGAGGGCATGCCGGCGATGACCCAGCGTCCGTCCAGGCTCCGTCAGCGCCAGAGCCGTCTGCATCCTGCCGCCGCCCATCGCTGGCGGTCTGACTTTTCCCGGACCGGGTTCGGCTTTTTGTGCCAACATGGCTGAACCATGGCCCAGCCGGATTCCGCCGAGCACCGTCTGCATCGTCCGCTCGGGCTCCGCGACCTGGTGCTTGCGCAGATCCTTTGCGTGGTCGGGAGTTCGTGGGTCGGCGTGGCGGGCGGACTCGGCCCGGCGCAGTCGCTGACCTGGGTCGCCGCGATGGTGCTGTTCTATGTGCCGATGGCGGCGTCGGTGATCTGCCTGAACCGCCGCATGCCTTTGGAAGGCGGTCTTTACGTCTGGGCGCGGGAAGCTTTCGGCGATCTGGGCGGCTTTCTCACGGCATGGAATCTGTGGGTCTACGGGATCGCGGTGACGGCGACGATCCTGTACGCGATCCCGACGGAGCTGTCGTACCTGATTGGACCGGCGGCGGCCTGGCTACCGGAGAATCGGCTGGCCGCGCTGGGGATCGTGACGGCGCTGCTCGCAGCCATTATGTTCGCCGCTTTGCGCGGGCTGGAGCTGGGCAAGTGGATCCACAACATTGGCGGCATTGCGATGCTGATCGTGTTTGCCGGGCTCATCGTGCTGCCGCTGTGGGCGTGGGCGCACCATGCGCCTCTGCGCTACACGCCGTTTTCGATTGCGGCGCCGCAGGTGAATATGCGGAGCCTTGCATTGTTCGGCCAGATGCTTTTCGGCGCGTTGTGCGGCCTCGAGTACATCGCCATTCTGGCGGGAGAGAGCCGCGACCCGGCGCGCTCGATCGGCCAGTCGGTGATTGTGTCGTCGCCGGTGATCTGCGCGATGTTTATTCTCGGCACGGCGTCGATTGTGGCGCTGGTGCCGCGCGCGCGGATCGACTTTATTGCGCCGATTCCGCAGGTGATGCGGCTGACGCTGGGCGCGACCGGACTCGGCAACGTCGCTGCGATCGCGGCGATCTTTCTGCTGCAGCTGCGGCTGCTGGGAGCGACGAGCTATCTGTTCACGGGAGTCACGCGGCTCCCGATGGCAGCCGGCTGGAACCACCTCGTTCCGGAATGGTTCACGCGGCTGCATCCGCGGCGCCGGACGCCGACCAACTCGATTGCGTGCGTTGCGGCGCTGGTTTTTGCGCTGGTGATCCTTGCCAGTACCGGGGTGCACGCGCAGGAGGCCTATCAGCTGCTGACGAACGCCAGCCTGACGCACTATGAGGTGGCCTATCTTGCCATGTTTGCGGTGCCGCTGTTCGGAGCCGCCGCACTGCGCCGCTCGCTGCCGAGGTGGCTCAAGTGGACTTCGGTCGCGGGTTTTCTTTCAACGTTGTTCAGCCTGCTGATTTCCGCTTATCCGTTCGTGACGGTGGTGAACGCGCGGATTTATGCCATCAAGATTCTCAGCACGCTGGTGGTGAGCAATCTGATCGCAGTGGGGTTCTATCTTCTGCGGACACGCACGGCGGAAAAGGAAAAGGCGGCGTTGTCGGACGCGGCTTAATGCTTGGGGCTCGCCAGGGAGGGAAGCGACGACAGCTTCCGGCGAGGCTCGACGGTACTTTCGAATGGTGGGTCCCCCCACCCCCCTCCCCCCCTTTTCATGGAGTATTTGATTACATTGGAGTTAGAGATGTTGTCGAGATCGACAACAGGCTAACTGGCCCGCCATGTATTAATTACAAGCGGCCGTGTTTGTAACAGAAGCGGCTGTGTGTGTGACAGAAGCGGCTGTGTGTGTGACAGAAGCGGCTGTGTTTGTAACAGAGGCGGCTGTGTTTGTAACAGAGGCGGCTGTGTGTGTAACAGAGGCGGCTGTGTGTCAGTGGACAGTGAACAGTGGACAGTGGACAGTGGACAGTGAACAGTGGGCAGTGGACAGTGATCCGTGAACCGCAGGCAGTGAGCCGTGACGCAGAAAGGCCTCGCCGAAGCGAGGCCTTTCTCTTTTTCCATCTAAGTTCAGAATATCAGATTGGAAGGACACAAATGCGGGATTTGGAGAGGTTGGAGTTACTGATGCCCACGCCAGGGAAAGGAGTTAGGGTGCACAGTTACCAACGTTAGGATTGACAGTTTTTGGGGCAAGGGTAACGTTACGCGATTTTCCGTCTCTTGGATGGGAACCCGACGCGGACTATGCCATGGAGGCTATTGTCCCGAACGGCGTCTGGTTTGCCGGCGATCGTGCAGTGAATGCATGGCGAGCTGCACCGATACGTGATTTCCGGTTTGCTGGTTACTCGCGCAAGTATCATCTTTTGAGCTATTGAATTTCGTGTAGCGGTCACGCATCATGGCTGCATGCCAGCCCAAAGGCCGCATTTCAAGCAACGCTCGTGGACCGGAGTTCCTACATCGATCAAATTGATCGGTGCGCTCCCCTCATGGGCTAAGGTGGTCGCTCTTGTGCTCGGCCTCGGTTGCTTCTTCTACTCGATCGCCCACTATGGTTTGGGGAGAACCTTGCTGCGCGCAATCTTCAGCCCCTAGCGCCAAGTTGTTTTTGGTTTAATGTCGGCAATTCGGAAGTTACGACTGACCGGCCGGTCCTCCGCAACGTTTGCGCTCCTGGCTCTCCGGCAGTTATTGCAGCTTCGCGTATTCTGCTTTGGCTTGTTGCAGGACGGGGATGGCGGGGTCGGCGTCTTTCCAGAGGGTAAGAAAATCTTTGTACGCGGCAATGGCGCGGGCGCGAGCGGCGTCGGCGTCGGGGCCCTGCGCGGTTCTGGACTGCAGGGCGTTGGCGCGAGCGACTCCGAGGCGAGCCATGGGTCCGGTCCAGCAGTTCCAGACGATGCCGCTGTGGTCGAGAATCTTCTGAAACTCGGCAGCGGCGGGGGCGGCTTGTCCCGCGGCCAGGTCGGACTCTCCGCGCACATACGCCGGATCGAGGCAGGAGATATTGAGGACGAAGAGAATCTGGCCTAACTCGACCGGGGAAGGCGACGGGAAGGCAGCGACGGCGGCCGCCGGATTCTTGTTGGCGAGGGCGGCCTGCGCGTGAATGGCCGGGAGCCAGATTGACTGCATCTGGGTATCGAGGGGGAAACGATTGCCTAAGTCGCGCGCGAGGGACTGGGCCTGCGCGGAATCGGCGGACATGGCGAAGGCGAGGGCCGCTTCGCTTTCGACGCCGGGGCTGGTGGGATCGAGCTTGAGGGCTGCTGCTGCGATGCGTCGGGCCTCGGCGGGAAATCCGAACGCGGCTTCGCGCTGCGCATCGAGCGCTTCCCAGATCGCGCCATTCTCTTTGTCGTCGGCCCGGACCGCGGCGTCGACCGCCTGGCGGGTCAGCTCCCGCGCCTGGGCAAGATGACCGGCATAGGCTGCGGTATCCGATGCGAGGGACAGCCCGAAATTCTCAAACTGGGAGCTGGAGGCAAACCACTTGTGCTGTTGTGCCATTCCGGCGGAGTCGCCGGTGAGGAAGGCGAGAGCGTAGAGACTCTCGTGGACGGGGAAGTCGTCGGGGCCCTTGAGCGCCTCGCCGTCATGAATGATTTTTTTGGTTTCGTCCAGTTGCTGGAGAGCAAGGGTACAGTTGGCGAGGTTGGCGTATCCGGTTTTGTCCGGCGTGACGCTGATGGCTTCGCGCGTGATCTGGGCGGCTTTTTCATACTGGCCCTGCTCGACGTACACGGTCGCCAACGTGCCGTAGGCTCGCCAATAGCGTGGGTAGCTGTGAATTTCGTCCTCGAGCGCCTGGGCGCCTTTGTCGAGTTCGCCGGTTACATCGCGGTAATAGGCGGAGGCGATCTCCAGTTCTTCGCGATGGCTGGTGTGTTCGCGCAGCTGAAAGGCGCGGGTGAGGTACTGGCTGGCGCGGCCTGGCTCACCGAGGGCGTAATAGTCTCCGCCGACGACCTTGTAGCCCATGGCAAAATTCGGATCGAGCTCGATGGCGCGCAGATGCCAGGGCAGAGCAGCGGTCACGCCTTGCGTCTCCGTCGCAACGGTGCCGCGGCTGAGCGCTCCGAGGGCTTCGAGCGATGGGGTGGTGGCCTGTTCAAGGGGAACGTCGAACCTTTGCACGGTGGTGAGGGATTCGCCGAGCCGGGCGCGCAGGCGGGTGGCGGCTTCGCCCAATGCGTCGAGGACCTTTTGTTTGGAGTCGGCGGTGACCTGTTCGCGGGCGAGGGTGTCGCCGGTGAGGCAATTGACGGCTCGGAGCTCGAGGACATATTCGCTGCCGAGGGTGCCGATGGCTCCGCCGATCCAGGCTTTGCTGCCGGCGCGCATGCAGAGGTCGCGGGCAATATCGGGCGTGAGTTTGGTGTTGACGGGGCGGGTCATGAGCTGGAGGGTCCGGGCCACGGTGTCATCGGAGACCAGATTGAGGAACGGGGATTGCTGGAGAGAGACGCGGAGGGCGGTCCTGAGGGTGTCGTCGAAGATGGGATCGCCGGTGCTGTTGAGGAAATCGGCGAGGACGACGGTGTCGGTTTCGTTGAGGCGCTTGCTTTGCTGGCGGGCGCGATAGAGATAGAACAGAGCGCCGGCGAGGAGGACGGCAACGACCAGGATCATGCCTGCGAGGGAGCCTTGCCCGGTTCTTCGGCGGGCGTTATGGGAGGGCGTTTGTTCGGGGAGCGGGGCGGGCGGTTCGGGGGCTTCGACTATTTCGACTTCGACGGGAGCGACGAAGCGGTAGCCGAATCCGCGGACGGTTTCGATATAAGCGGGCTGGTCGGCGGAATCGCCGAGGATCTGGCGGAGCTTTTTGACCGAGGTATTGAGGCCGTGTTCGAAGTCGACGAAGGTCTCTTCGGGCCAGAGGGTGTCGCGAATCTCGTCGCGGGTGACGAGTTGGCCGGCGCGAGTGAGGAGAAGTTCGAGGATCTGATACGGCTGTCCACGGAGGTCGACCCGAGTGCCATTGCTGGACAACGTTCGCTCGACCGGGTCCAGCAGGAAGGGCCCAAAACGGAAATTTCTACGACGATTCTGCACGCCAGGTCACTTGGAAGGGGGAGTCTGAGGCTCATGGTACCACTGATCGCATGACGCAACTACACCATTTTCAGAGATTTAACCTGCTCACCTGGAAGTCACCTACGTTTCACCTTCCATGCATTGTGTGCGTTGTGGATTTTGTTGGAAGGTTCCGCAGTTTCCCCCTTTTTTCCAGCGCCACCGATTGAAGGAGCACAGGGCTATGTCGAGATCACGGTTGGCTCGCGGGAGTCTTCTCCGCCGCGATGGAGGTCCAGTCGAAGGTCGCGCGGGGCTGTTTTCATCCTCATGCAGCCGGGCTGCGCCTGGATTCGCGGCACAGGCGCAGGTCACGTCTATCACCGGCGGCATGCATCACCGTCATCGCCAACACGTGGCAGGCGGTCGGTTCCTCGGCAACCGGTTCCGGCCTCACCGGCACCGTAACGGCCATGTCGCTGACGTTCACCAATATGAACATCCGAGTTCGGCCTCGTCTCGATCGCGCTGGTGCCACCCAGCGGCTCGCGATTGACGGGACCACCCTCGCCGCAGGCCCCGGTCAGCTACGTCTCGGGATGGAATATCGAGGGCGTGGGCGACTACGGACGGGAGCGGCAGGGCCGGGATCCTGTGGAGAAACTACGAGCATGGACCAGGTCTACATCTGGCTGATGCGGGGCGACGTTGGGGAGCAGCGGAAGTCCGGGCACGCCGGACTCCACGTGGGCGATGCTATCCGCTGCCTCCGGAAAACTAAGGATGCGCGCTGAAAACGCGCTGAAGAGACAAACAGAACGAAGTTGTGTGTAAGTCGGAGACCCTAACCATGAAAATGTTGTTCGCCCTTCTGCCCCCTGGATCTTTCGTCCGCCGGATGCTTTCGTTTCGCGTGGCCTGCTTTGCGATTCTGTCAACGATGCTGCCAGGGGGAGCGGCGCTGGCTCAGCAAGCCGCGCCTGCCGGGCCTGGGATGCAGGTGCTGCGGAGCCACGTTCGGCCAGTGGTGGCGAACGGGGAGGCCAGTCGGGTGGGGGCTCTGCCGGCCACGCAGCGCATGAAGCTGTCGATCACGTTGCCGCTGCGCAATCAGGATGAACTCACGGCCCTGTTGACTCGGCTCTCGGATCCCAACAGCCCGGACTATCGGCACTACCTGAGCGTGGCGGAGTTCACGGAGCAGTTTGGACCGACGCAGCAGGACTACCAGGCGGTCGTGAATTTCGCCCAGGCCCACGGATTTACTGTGACCCAGCAGCATGTCAATCGGCTGGTGGTGGATATCGAAGGCACGGCGGCGCAGGTGGAGCAGGCCTTCCACGTGAACATGAATCTCTATCAGCATCCGACCGAAGACCGCACCTTCTTTTCGCCGGATCGCGAGCCGTCGCTCGATCTGAATGTGCCAATCTGGCACATCGGCGGGCTGAACAATTTTTCGATTCCGCGCCCTATGGTCACAAGAGCCGCAGCGGGTGAGCCCATTCCGTTCACAGCAGGATCGGGTCCCAACGGCTATTTTCTGGGTGGCGACATGCGGGCTGCCTACTATCTGAGCACCGTCCCTGAAGGCGTTACTCCCCTGACAGGCACTTTAGAGAACGTCGGGATACTGGAGTTTGACGGCTACACACCCAGCGATGTGACGGCCTCCTTCGCCGGAGTGCCCTACACGGTTCCTATCCAGAATGTGCTGCTGGACGGCGCCAGCGCTTCCACCGACACCATCAACGGCGATGTGGAACAAGTCCTGGACATCGTGCAGGTCATGGCGATGGCTCCAGGGCTGAACCAGATCATCGTTTATATCGGTCCCCTCTTAACGGATACCGCCTCCAACGACACCGACATCTTCAACCGCATGGCGACCGACAATCTCGCCAAAGAACTGAGCGTCTCCTGGGGCTGGGACCCGGAGGATGCAACGGCGGACGATCCCATCTTCCTGGAGTTTGCCGCTCAGGGGCAGACCGTGTTCGTAGCGTCCGGCGATTTTGGTGCTTTTGTGGACGCCTTCCCTTCTTACTTTCCGGCAGAAGACCCTTATGTGGTCACGGTGGGGGGAACCGACCTGACCACCAGCGGGCCGGGCGGGTCATGGGTATCGGAGACGGCCTGGAACAAGAGCGGCGGCGGTCCCTCACCCGACGGCTTTCCCATGCAGCCCTGGCAACAGGGGCTGGCCAATGGGTCCAATCAGGCTTCTGAGACCCTGCGCAATGCGCCCGATGTGGCTGCGGAAGCCAACAATGACAACTACACTTGCGGGACCTCCTACTCGCAATTCGGCGTTGAGAGCAATGGCTGCAGCGGGGGCTGGGGAGGCACCAGCTTTGCCGCGCCGCGCTGGGCTGGATTTATGGCGCTGGCGAATCAGCAAAGCAGGGCCAACGGCAACTCGACGGTCGGCAACCTTGCCCCGGTCCTCTACCCGCTCGCTGTGAACCCAACCACCTATGCGAACGACTTTCACGACATCGTCAGCGGAAACAACAACGACGGCTGGGGTGTCTCCTGGAACGCAGGGACGGGTTACGACATGGTGACGGGGCTGGGCAGCCCCAAAGGGCAGAGTCTGATCAACGCGCTGGCCGGCAGTTTGCACGCGACCCTGACGCCCGCCACCATGAGTTTCACCACCCAGATTGTAGGCACCTCGAGCGCCACGCAATCCGCCACGTACACCAACATTTCCAGCACCACGTCGACCTTGCCCGCCGTGGTCTTCGGGGGCATCAATCCCTCCGACTTCGTCCTCGTCAGCACCGGCACTTCCTGTCCCTATACCGGAGGCACGGTAGCGGCAAGTGCGTCCTGCACCATCGATGTGCAGTTTGCGCCAACCCAGGGGGGCCCTCGCGAAGCCACGGTCCGAGCGGGGAATAATTACGTTTCGCTTTCCGGCACGGCGAGGTTAGGGGCTGGTATTGGCACCCTCGCACCCACGTCTTTCGCGTATGTCAACCAATTGGCCGCCACCAACGCTGTTCTGTCGGCCACCGTGACGAACACCGGTACCGCCGCCATCACCTTCAGCAGCATCGTCGTCAGCTCCGGCAGCGCGCCCAACTTCTCCCTGGTCACTACGGGGTCGTCGTGTCCGTATGGCGGAGGCAGCCTGGCGGCAAGCGCATCCTGCACGGTCGATGTGCAGTTTGCGGCGCCCGCAGCCTCCACCGCCACGCTCACCGGCAGCATCCTGCTCACCGACAATATCGGCGTCTTCAATGGCGTGGTCGGCATCGCGCCCAGCGCTCTCGTCCAAACGCTGAGCCTCTCCGGCAATGCCATCCTGGGGCCGGGCGTGGCCACCCTCGTGCCCACATCGCTGGATTTTGGCAATCAGTTTGTGAATGGAACTTACACCAAGTCTTCGCTGCTGACCAACGTCGGCACGGTCCCAATCGTCCTCAACAGCGTCACGCTGTCGGGTACAAACATGAGCGACTTTCCGCTGATCACCACCGGGACTTCCTGCCCGTACAGCGGCGGCACGGTCGGAGTGGGAGCGTCGTGCACGATCGATGTGAAATTCCTCGTGCCTTCGGCCGCATCTTCACTGCTGTCCGCGAGCGTGGCGCTCAACGACAATATCGGCCGGCTCAACGGCAGCTTCAGCACCCTCACACAATCGCTGCCCATCTCCGGCCAGGCTACGTCCACGTATCCCATACCGTCGCTTTCCCCGTCCATGCAGCCGCTCGCCGCAATCCCCGGTAGTGCTGGTTTCACGCTCACCGTATCGGGAGTGGGATTCTCCGCCGCCAGCATCGTCCAGTGGAACGGCAGTGCCCTAACCACGACCTACATCAGCAGCACTTCGATTTCTGCCGCAGTCCCGGCGGGGGATATCGCGGCGCCCGGCACAGCATCGATCACCGTGAAGAATCCCACCCCAGGCGGTGGCACTTCGAACGCAGCGTACTTCGTCGTTACCGATCCCACCGCCGCAGTCAATTATGTCAATGCGCCCGGCTCGCCGTTCTCACCCGGCGGAGATGGCGCCCCGATTGTGGTTGCGGTTGGCGATTGGAATCACGATGGGAAGCCGGACCTGGTCGTCGGCAATGAAAGCCCAACAGGAACCGGTTCGGTCAGCTTCGAAACTCTGTTGAACAACGGAAACGGCACCTTCACGGCCAAAGCGACTTACGTCGTAGTCAGCAACGGAAATTTTGCTGGAGTTACTGCCATCGTACCCGGCGATTTCGATGGAGATGGCATTCCGGACCTCGCCGTGGTCGAGGGGTCGACCGGCACTGTGCAGCTGTGGTCGGGCAATGGCGACGGAACCTTCACGCTCAAGTCCACAACCGCGGCCGGAAGCGGTCCCACCTCTGCCGTAGCCGGCGACTTCAACGCTGATGGCAACCTGGATCTTGCGGTCGGCAACTTCTCGAGCAACACGATTTCCATTCTCCTGGGCAACGGCAATGGCGCCTTCACCGCCGCACCCACCGTGAATGCGCCCGGCAGTTACGACGTCAACGCAATGACGGTGGGCGACTTCAATAACGATGGAATTCTGGATTTGGCAACCGCCTGTGACGATACATGCGTGGTGGTCTTCCCGGGCAATAACAACGGCACCTTTGGTCCCCCCATCGTCACCACCGCAGGCGCCGCTTATACCGGATTCTTTGGAATTGTCGCCGGCGACTTTAACCATGACGGCAACCTCGATCTCGCCGCCACCAATTCGAACAACATCGTTGAGATCCTTCTGGGAAAGGGAGACGGCACTTTCACTGCGGGCTCGACCCTCACGGCCGGACCGTTTCCCACCGGATTGACCCTGGGAGATTTCAATGGCGACGGCATCCTCGACCTCGCCGCCACCAATAGCTATAACTATCAGGCTTCCAATAGCGCCAGCGCAATTTCTATCTATCTGGGCAACGGCAACGGCACTTTCCAGCCCCAGGTGCAGGTGGGCGCGGGAGATGAACCCAGCAGCATTGCCATCGGCGATTTCTACGGCAATGGGCGACTCGGGCTGGCCGTCGCCAACAGCACCAATTACGGAACCGTGCCGACCTCGGTCCAGGTTTTTGTGCAGCAGAAGATCACCCCGGCCGTCACCGTGACTCCTGGCGCATCGACCCTATCAATCGCACAGATGCTCGCGGTGACCGTGACGGTGAGCGGCGGATCGGGAAATGCAGCCCCGACTGGAACGGTGATCCTGAGCGGGGGCGGCTATACGTCGCCGGCAACGGCCCTCAGCGCCGGGTCGGCCACCATCGATATCCCGGCCGGAGCCCTGAGCCTCGGCACCGACACGCTGACCGCTGCCTACACGCCGGACTCCGACAGTGCCCCTGTCTACAACGGCGCGAGCGGTTCGGCTCCTGTGATACTGACTCCTGTGCTGATCACGCCGACGGTCACCGTGACGCCAGGCGCATCGAGCATCACGACGGCGCAGTCGGATTCGGTGACCGTAACAGTCAGTGGAGGCAACGGCAATCCAACTCCAACCGGCTCGGTGACGCTGAGCAGCGGCAGTTACACGTCTTCACCGACGACACTGAGCGCGGGTTCGGCGAATATCAACGTGCCAGCCGGGCAGTTAGGCGTCGGCAGCGACACTCTGACTGCAACCTATGCGCCGGATTCGGGCAGCTCCTCGACTTACACCGGTGCGACGGGCACGAGTCCCGTGACGGTGACGCAGGCGATCGGAACCTGCACGACTTCGAACCCAAACCCGAATCCGAATCCGCAGTCGTTTGCTGCTGTGGGCGACTTCAACGGCGACTGCCGGAGTGACATATTGTGGCGGAACTCGGGCACACAGCAGGTTTACGAGTGGCTGATGAATGGGACTACGTTCCCGAACAGTGGGAGTCCAGGCTCGCTCACCTCGGACTGGGTGATTGAGGGCGTTGGTGATTTCGATGGGGACGGCAAGAGTGACGTTCTGTGGCGCAACAGTACGACTGGCGAGGTCGCGATCTGGCTGATGAACGGGAGCACACCACGAGCAGCACGAGTTTCGGCTACGTCTCCTCTGATTGGATGCATTGTGGGCGTTAGTGACTTTAATGATGATGGGAAAGCCGACATCCTGTGGCGCAACAGCACCACGGGCCAGGTCTACCTCTGGCAGATGAGCGGAACGACGATCACGGCGGCGGGGGCGTGAGCTACGTTTCCTCGGACTGGGTGATTCAGGGTCTTGGCGATTTCAATGGCGACGGCATGGCCGACATCCTGTGGCGGAACAGCACCACGGGCCAGGTTTATGTCTGGCTGATGAATGGAAGCACGATTGCGAGCATGGGAACTCCCGGTAGCCCCACCTCCGACTGGAGCGTTGCGGGGGTCGGCGACTTCGATGGGAACGGGACGAGTGACATCTTGTGGCGGAACAGCACGACCGGGCAGGTCTACCTCTGGTTCATGAGCGGAACGACGTTTACGAGCAGCGGGAGCGTGAGCTACGTCTCGACGGACTGGGTGATCGAGGGTGTGGGCGACTACGACGGGAGCGGCCGGGCCAGCCTGCTGTGGAGGAACAGCAACACGCAGCAGGTGTACATCTGGCTGATGAACGGGACAACGTTGACGGGCAGCGGGAGCCCCGGCACGCCCGACGCCACATGGCAGATCGCTGCATCATCTCCGTAAAGGAAGATGGGTCGGCCGCGCCGGGGATCAGCAGGACGGCGGCGAGGGCGAGGAGCGGCTTCACAGCAGTCGCCGTATGGCTTCGCGATAGCGGTTATACAGCGTCGAAACCAGAGTGAGCGCGGCGCCCAGAGCGATGAAGGTGATGTAGCGGTCGCGCTCGTCGAGGCGCCAGGCGTCGCGCAGGACGATTTTAGCGACGCAAAGAACCAGGAGCAGAAGGCCGCTGATGCGATAACAGCGTTGGCGGACGCCGAGACCGAGCAGAATCATGAGTACCGCCTGAATCCCCCAGGAGAGGGTGACCGTGCCGGGGTTCATCCGGATAGCAATAAGGAAAGCAAGCAGCACCATGGGCGCGAAGAAGAACCACTGTTCCGGATAACTGAGCCCGAGCTTGCGGGCCAGGTGGTTTATCCAGTTAGTCACTGCCTAATTGACGTTAACTCGACGTTTCGCCTTGATCAAAACATCCACCGCCTCCGGCCGATCGTCCCAGTAATCGAGCCGTGCTCGTCCGTCCGGCAGCTGGCTGACCGTGGCGGGCGCTGCGCTGGCCGTGCAATACCAACCCGAAGGCAGCACGACCGCATTCCTCGGGCGCCCCAGGTTGCGGTCGAAAACCAACTCACCGCCATCGAGCCGGTAGCTTGCCGGCGCTGTGTAGGTTTCCGTAATCCGCAAACGGAGGGTCTGTCCGGGTTGGACGGCGGCGAAGCGGATCACCACGACGTGCGCCTTCGGGTCCACCGTCTCGCCCGTATTGATACCGGAGGCTGCCATCTCCGCGCCGGTCATCTCCTCGGTTTTCAGCTGCTCTCCCGTATCCAAAATGTAAGCGGAAGGATGGCTGGCAACGCTGCCCTCGCGAACGACATTCGCGTAACCATTTACGCCCGCACGCGTTTCCGTGTAGTCGTGATAAAGGCTAAACGCGTGCGTCTCCGGCTGCTGGAGGAAGTAGACGATATCCCGGTTCTCATGGGCGCGCTCCGACAAACGCTCCCGTTCTGTCTCTCCTGTAAACGGCGACTCCCAGCTCCGGTCGCTGGTCGGAGGTTTCGGTATCGCCGCTGCGCCCGTCGCCGCATCCTGCACGGCTCTCAGGACCAATGGCGCCTCACCCGCACCGGCATGCATAAAGCTGATGGCGACTCTCCCGTCGGCCTCGGTGAGAATCTGCGACGGCACGGTTAGACCCACCAGCTCATACCCAGGCGGCAACACGACCTTGTTCCGCCTGATCCCAAGGGGCCGATCGAACACGATGGCTTTCCCATCCAGGTGATAGCTCTTCGGGTCCTTATAAGTCTTTACGATTACCATCCGGCCCTGTCCGGAGGGCGGAACCGGCCGCGCCAGAGTGACCTTGATGTAGTCCGTATCGAGATCGGCGTCCGGCATCAACGGGTCTTTGCGCGCCTCGGCTCCGCTCACCACTTCGAAGTGCAGAGGTGCGCCAGTCATCGCGTCGTAAACGCTTTCGTCGCTCGCGACGCTCCCTTTGCGAATCGGGTTATAGAAGACCTTTGCGCCGGCGGTGGTCGCCGTTACCTCGTAATAGATTTTGAAGCTCGCCGTTTCGGGCGCCAATAATTCATAGCGGGTGTATTCGTCGGTTTCTGTTTGCGTCAATGAAGCCGGGGGGAGAGCCATCGCATCCTGCCCGCCAGGCGGATTCTGGGCGCCAACTGCCGCAATGGCTCCAGAAGCAAGACAGATTGCCAGGGTTACACCGAGGATCGAACGCATCGACATGCGAAAGAGCTTACTGGAAATGCGGAGCCGCACCAACTGGCGCGGCAACTTTTCCGTCGTGGTCCTATACGCTGGCTCGATACAATCTGGTAGTCTTGGCCGGGGCATCCGGGCCCGGAACCTTTTCCGCGGCTGGACGGGGCCCGGCTCTGCTGCAAACAGGATGGGCGCACCATGACAACCACGACTCCCGAACTTCACACCCCCACAGACGCTCCGCGTTTTCCCCTGCGGCTCGCTGACCGCATGCAGAGGCTCGGCACCGAGACTGCTTTTGAAGTTCTGGTGCGGGCCCGCGCCCTTGAAGCCAAAGGGCGGGAGATCGTCCATCTGGAAATCGGGGAGCCGGATTTCGACACGCCGGAAAACGTCATCGAGGCCGGGGTCGACGCATTGCGCAGCGGCTGGACGCACTACGGGCCTTCGGCGGGACTGCCGGCTCTTCGCGAAGCCATCGCCAAGGAGGTGGGCCGCACGCGCGGCGTTTCCGTCACGCCGGAGGAAGTCGTCGTCGTCCCCGGCGGCAAGCCGATCCTATTCTTTACCATTCTGGCTCTGGTGGGGGAAGGGGACGAAGTGATTTATCCCAATCCTTCCTTTCCGATCTACGAGTCGATGATCGAGTTTGTGGGCGGCGTTCCGGTTCCGCTTCGGCTTCGCGAGGAACGCGAGTTCCGGCTCGACGTGAACGAACTGGCGGCAAAGATCACGCCGCGCACCCGTCTGATCATTCTGAACTCTCCAGCGAACCCGACCGGAGGAGTGCTGACGGAAGAGGACATTCGGGGGGTGGTGGCCTCGATCGGCGACGCGAATATCATGCTGCTCTCGGACGAGATTTACAGCCGCCTGATCTTCGAGGGCAGCCACTTCTCACCGATTTCGATTCCTGCTTTTCGCGAGCGCACGATTCTGCTCGACGGCTTCTCGAAGACCTATGCCATGACCGGCTGGCGTCTCGGATATGGAGTGATGCGCACAGACCTGGCGGCACAGATTGCGCGTCTGATGACCAATTCGAATTCCTGCACCGCGAGCTTTACCCAGAGGGCGGGAGTAGCGGCGCTGACAGGAGACCAGGCTTCCGTGACGCGCATGTGCGAGGCGTTCCGCGAGCGGCGGGATCTGATGGTGAGGGGCCTCAACCGCATCCGCGGCTTTCGCTGCCCGTCGCCGAAGGGCGCTTTCTACGTCTTCCCAAATATTGAAGACACAGGTTTCAAGTCGCAGGAACTGGCGGCGAGGCTGCTGGAAGAAGCGGGCGTTGCCTGTCTTTCAGGGACGGCCTTTGGGAAATTCGGCGAGGGCTATTTGCGCTTCAGCGTTGCCAATTCGCCGGAAAACATCACAAAGGCACTGGGGTGGATCGAGGAGTGGGTCGGCAAGCATCTGTGAGGGGAAACCGCCGGCGCTCGACTAACCGATCATCCTGCGCTGGTCGCCGATGCGGCGCTCGCGTTCGTTGGCGAATCGCTCGACACCGGCGAAAATCGAATCAGGATCGAGATGCGCTTCCGCGATCACCTCTGCTTCGAGGCCGCCACTTCTCCAGGCATTGTCGAAGTCCGAGGTGAGCGAATACTCGTCGGTGAGTGGCCCGAGGTTGCGCAGCGGCCACATGCGCCGCGTGCCGGTGGACACCACCATTAAGTCGTAGCGAGCCGCGGGCGGCAGTACAGAATCGCGATACGCCTGCGGCTGGCGATCGAATAAGTCTTCGCTGATCGCGGCGATGATCTTCACGTTGATCCCGGCCGCTTCGAGTCGGGGCAGCAGTTTCACGAGATTCACGGTGGAACTCGACCCCTGTGCGATCACGTAGCCGTGCCGCGGCAGGTCCGGGGAAAAGTCGCGGATCACGTAGAGGCCTTTGGCCGCAGCGCGCAGATCGGAGTCGGAGAAGCGGCTGCGGTCGGCGACCGCGAAGTCGGGCCGCGCCACTTCCAGGGTGATGATGCCCACGCGCGGATCGCGCGCAGCGATTTCCGCCGCTGCGAAATAGCCAGGGGCGACATCGTTGTAATCCCAAAAGCTGAGGTTGATGGCCTGACCGCGCGGGAACAGCTTCCACACCTGGGGCGCGAAGATGCCGAAGTGGGTGCGGGCATCGGCCGCGGTTTCAGGACCGGAGTGGGCGGTGAGGATATGCAGCACGCCAACACGGAATTTGCTGTCCTGGTTTTGCTGGCTCCAGACGCGCGCCGGAGTGTACATCAGCGGAGTGAACGCTCCATAGGTGCCGCTCAAGGCCCAGACACCGGCGAATTTTTCCGGATCGACGGATGCGTTTTGACTCACCAGTCCGATGGCGGTGGAAACATTGCCTGCCTCCTGAATGGGCGCTTTCAGGCGCGTGCCCAGCGGATTGTCGATGGGGCTGTAGTGTCCCCACAAACTGCCGTGCTCCACGTTGATCGACTCGGAAAGGTCGGCGGCGAGGGTAAAAAATCGACCGTCGGTGACGTAGTTCATCCACTTGATGACTTCGGAAATCGCGCGTCGTGCTCCGGCGACTTCACCGGGTTTTTTGAACAGCGTGATGCCGACTTGCTTCTCCGCGCCGGAGACCGCATTGCGAACCGTGACCTTTTGCGGATCTTCCGGAAGCGCTGCGACGCGCAGCCGATCGTCGAGGAACGGATCGCTGGTGGCGGAGATGCGCAGCTTTAGATCGTCGCGGACGGTGTCGCCGATTTCCACCAGACGATCGGCGAAGCGATCACCCAGCCCGTTCCGGTCCAGCAGCGACATCACCACGTCGATATTCGTTTTGAACTGGATTAATCGCTCGCGGTTGTCGGTGACGGGGCCGTTGCGAATTCCCTCGAATTCCACGCCATAGTGTTTCTCGAACGTCTCGGCGAGAGCGACGAAATACTCCGAATTCATCTTGAGTGCGTAGGGATGGCTGGGGTAACTCACTAACTGATCGCCGTAACCGGGGATTTTTCCGTCGACGGCCGCGGGCCAGTAGCCCTTCACGGTTTTACCAATGGCGACGATGGGACGGCGGTCGTGCGGGTCCACTGCGTCCATCGCCTTCAGCACAGCGGTTACTTCGGCATAGTCATTGCCGTTCGCCAGGGTGAAGACGTTCCATCCATAGGACGCAAATTGACTCACCAGATCGTATCCGTCGAACTGCGCTGCGATCACGCCGCCCATCAGGCGGTCATCGATGCCGGCGTTGTTATCGGAAACCATCACCCGGAGGCGCTTTCCCACCTGCAGAGCGAGAGCCTGGGTCTTCAGCTCCTGGGCGTGGCCTTCAGTGAGCGCAAATTCGCCTTCCAGCGCGATGATTTTCGGAGATTCGGCCGCGCCTGCCACATCCCAGAAGGCGGCTTTGCCCGCTGCTGTGGCGATGCCCACGCCCGAGGGCCCGCCATTCACGTCGTTGGTGCAGTCCGTGCTTTCGGCGTGGCCGGAAAGCGCGCGAATACCGCGGCCTTTCGCCTGCGCGAAGAGGGAATGGTCTTCCAGGCCTGTTTCGCGCAGCAGCGTTTTCAGCGCCCCCGCTCCGCGCCGGAATCCCAGGGCGTCGATGGGCAGCATAGCAACGTGCGGGTCGACGCGATAGCGTGGATCGTTGGTCTGCCGATAGCTGCGGTACAACGCCTGCCCCATGATCATCCACAGCGCATAGCAGGTGGGGACGGAGTGGCCCGCGGCCATCATGAATTTGTCGGCATAAGGATGCTTGGGCCGGCGGTAATCGTAACGGAGTCCGCCGTTCTGAGGACCGGCTAAATGGGCTGCAACGTTGTAGGGGGTGTAGGCGAGCGGTCCGCCCAGATGCCCGGTCTGCGCGTAGTTCCCGAGCAGCACCAGGGTCATGCAGGTCATGTATCCGATGTCGTCCAGCATGGGATCATGAACCGGCGCAGGTTGCTGTGAGGAAGCAGGAACTTCGCGAGTGAGAGATGCCATAAACGGTCCCCAAACGAGACTACATCAATATGAAGTAGGGTGTTCCAGCGGCGGGAGACAGGCGCTCGGAACAGCCAGGGCGTGGACACAAAGTGGTAAGCGAGGAAATCAGCGGGACGATGCCTGCTTCAGATCGGTGACCAGAAACTGGACGCGCTTAACAAACTCATCCATACTTTTCCACCCGCGTTTTGTCTCAGTACCCGCGAAGAAATCCCTGCGTTTCGTTGGATCAGTTTCCGCTTTAGACAGAAGATCAAGTACGGCGAAGTTGTCGACCCATTCCCGATGGAGCGACAACTTGAGTTGGTGCATCAGCACCATCATGCGGCACAGCCATTGGCAGAACACGCGAGAATGCCGGTCATAGTCTTTCAAGCTGCTGCGCCATAACCAATGGAGAGGTGAGTTGTGACTGTCGGCGCTGAGGTAGAGAAGATCCGCATAGGACACGGTGTGTCTTTCCCCCTGCCGTCCTGGCTTGAACAAACAGGTTCGCGGGCCGTCAAAAACATTGTTGGGCTGAATTTCTGAAAGCGGGCGGTCTATTTCTATCGGCATAATATCGCGGACGGGCAGGCCAATCCCCATAGTGAGCCGGCTGATGTTCCCTCTGCGGCTGCTGAGAATATCGATGGCGCGGTGAGCCAGACGTATGGATCGGCTATTCCTGGAAGCGGCCAAAAACCAGTCGCCTCGAACGGAGTATCGTCCAGGTAACTGAGCGAGCACCGTTGGATCCGCGTCGGAGTACAAATTCGGCATGGCGCTCGCAGTTTTGTACCACTGCCGCGTGGCCACTGCCGAAAGATTGGAGGGACGACGGCAAAACTCAAACGAGCTCGACGGCTGGGCGAGCGACGATAGCTCCAGGCATTCTCCCAACATCAGCCAGGCCTTATAAAGGGCAAGCCAGTGCCCGGAGAAAGTTACGTCATCCCCATCTTTCCACTGCCGATACTTATGGTCGAAGTCGTCTTCCTCCAACCACTCAATCAATCCTTTCGCGAGCTGGTCGTTTTCTGAGCGCTTCTTTTCCCAGCGGCGGCTCTCAGGGCCCAGTGGGAATGCGGATTTTGCAATCTCAGACCACCATATCTCCAAAACGAGGCAGGCAAAAGACTCTGGTGAAAGCAGAGACAAATCAAAAGGGGCGACAACCGCACCATGTTTGGCTGATTCGGCGCGAGCAACGCTTCGGCAGGCATTAAAGAAGTCTTTCCACTCAATGGGAGAGGTGAACTGGGCGGCTTTATCATCACGAGTGCGCTCGGGCGGCTCGGATCGGGTTTCAGTCGAGACTTTGGGGTCCGGGACCTTGGGGTCATCCCGAACCTTGGGATCACTTACTTTTCGCAATGTGTCCCAGACCGTCTTAACCTGAGGGTCTGTGCTGGCGGCTAACTCCCATGGCCGCTGTCGACAAACGAGAAAGCCAAAATCCCAGCAAAAAGGAACACGGTCGACATGCTCCTCAGAAGGAGACTTGTCTCTGAAGTACTGAGGGAAGCTCTTGTACCTGGCAAAAGCGCTGACCGGCCCACCCTCACGAAGCAAGGTCGGTTGAAAAAGCCCAAAAGGGTCGCCTGCCCCGCTGCCTGCCTGACTTCCAGTGGTTATTTCGTGGAGATAGGGGCTGAGGTTCGCCAAAGCGTTAGTCGGCCCGGAAGCCCAGAATTCATCCAGCTCAAATACCAGGGTGTGATCGAGTCGAACGTTGTTATCCAGATAGCACAAATCCTGAAGACCCTCGTAATGCTGGCGACTAACGATAATGTCACGAGTCGTTCCGGCACGGTTTGTATTCGGCGCAAATACGCTGCGATAAAACTGATTCTCCCTCTCGATGTAATCCCTGAATACCGGTGTTTCCTCGTGCACGTTAATCTCGAGGGGCACTGGTTGCGGCCGCCGCTCCTCAAGGCCCGAGTACATTTCGAACTCAGGGTCAACTTCAAGAACCTTGTCACTCTCGTCTTCCTCCGCCGAAACGGAGGTTCTAAGCTCACGCACAGTGGCATTCGATAAAGGAGGAATGGGTGCGATGGCGACTCGGTTCTCGCCGTAAAAGGGGACGTGCCACGTGTAGAGGCGCTGATCGACGAGGGCACGGAGCTCGCTGTCGATGGCGTGGACGTGTGGCGCGTCGGGTTGTCCGGAGTGGGTATCGACGATCAGGCTCGTGACTCCCTCGCGGCGCAGATGAAAGAGGAGAGCCGGTAGAAAGAGCGGATCGTTGCGAACTTCAGGGTAAGTGGCCAACAAGGCGCTGAAATCGTCGATGACAACGCGTATGTGGTGCGATCTCCCAAATCGCTCTTCTCGTTCCAGCGGGACATCTCGATCCATGGCGATGGATTGGGCTCCCCGCACCGCACACTGCACAATATGCATCAGGATCGACGAAGAGAGATCGTGAATCTCAAGACGCCGACAGATGGTGCGGCTGTCGCAGTAAGCAAAGAGGCGCTCCTTGACGGCCTTTTGATCTTGTTCCGAGATTCCAAACGCGGCGGAAACGGCCGAATCGCGAAGCAGCCGGTTGGAGAAATCGCTCGACAACATGGCGCCATCGACGTCGTGAGTGGTAATGAGAACAGCAACGCCGTCGGATGCATTGGCCTTCGTCTCGGCGAGAATATCGGCTGCAAGCTTGAGCCGGTCAGCGTAACTGCTGTTGTCAGGCAGAGAAAAGCTCGGCACATGGGACAGGTCTGCGACGTTGCACTTCTCCGTTAAATATTGTTCGATTGCCGGGCGTCCGGCCGCGCATACCTTCGCCAGCCCGACGAGGCGCAGAGGGTAGCGACTAAAGCAGCGGTTGAGAAAGGCCCGGCCGAGCCTGGTCTTTTGGGTGAGAGCATCCCCGATCAACGCGGTCACGGTGGCGCAGGGCAAGCCACTGGAATCGAACCCGTCGATGTACGATACGTCTTTTGCGACTATCCCATCGAGCATGTTATCGAGGTATCGAATGCCAAACGCAGCAAATCTCTTCCTCGGCGCGGCGGGGCTCTTCTCCTTAGGGGTGTGCATAAGCGCACGAGCACTGTAGTGGAGAGAGGAAAAGACGTGAACATAACTCTGCCGTAAGAGCGGCGATTGTGCTGCCTTGTTCTGTTCACCGTCGCGGGGGAAATCTTCTGGTTCCAGCGTGGAGGGGCGCCGCTCAGAAGGGTTAGCCGGCGCTGGCACCTTCGGATCGTCCAGATTTATTTTGTCCCCGGTGCTTGAGCCTTTTCCGGAGCGGATCACATACTGGTGCATCCCTCTGACGTGCTCCAGGCCGCGGGCTTTTTCTACTTCTACGGTTCGCCGAATGTAGTCGCCAACGCTTTTCTTTCTCAACCTGAGGACAACGTCGGTGACAAATTGCTCGGGAATGCGCATCTCGTCCGACGGCTCCTCCGCGATGAAGACGAGGTGGCAACGACCGTGAGCGGATCTCATGATCTGCGCGATGCGAGAGCGTCTGGTCGAAATCTGGCCATAGGCATCAAGGTCCCCGACCAGGGTTTCAAATCCTTCAATAGCATCCAGAATCACCAGGTGGGGATGGGCCGTTTCGACAGGAGGGAGAAGCGCCAACATGCGATTGACGAAGCCCCAATCGTCCCCAGCCGTATTGGCGGCGAGGTCGACGAAGCCGACTTTCGGCGGAGCGCCCTGATGGTGAATAGAACTGAGGAATCTGGCCACGGGCTCGCCGTCTGAGGCAGAGCCAGCGCCCAGAGGCTGGAGCTGCTGTAACGTAATTTCACCGGAAAATGCATTGGGGTTCGTCCTCTCGGCGCTATTTTCATCGAAGGGAACCATTCGTTTGCCAGGACGATTTAAGGCAAATGGGAACCACGTTCGTTGCTGCGCCATGGAGTAGGACAAGTCGGTAGAGACGTAAAAGACAGAGGGAGCTATCGTTTCGGCCCCGTGGTCAAACAAATATTGAGAAGCAAGGTGTAACCCGAGAACAGATTTCCCCGTGCCATCGGGCCCGATAATCGACATGCTGGTGGTTTGAGGCTCTGCATCGTCCTGATTGGTGCCTGAAGGCGGCGTGACGCGGCGGGGTTCTTCATGGATTTTCGCGACGGTATCAGGAGTATCTTTCCCGTCTAGCTGAATGTTATCGATCAGCCGATCAAGAGAGGGAATCCCAAATCGCAGGGTGGTCACAGGCCCTCCAGGTCCCACTGGACGCACAACTCATGAAGGCGGCGTCGAAACATTTCCGCTGGAGAAACTTTGCTGGAGGGCCACTGGCTAACTGCCTCGGCGATTCGCTCCTCGGCCGGTGTCCACAACGCGTCCCCGAAGTAAGTTCGGCCGAAGCAACTTTGCTCATCAAGTTTCGTTCCGGTATGAGGAACCCGCGAAGACTTCGTGCCGGTATGAGGAACCAGCGAAGACTGGCCCTCGGACATGAGAGACTTGGCTCCCACCATCGTGCGTCGCCACAATGAGGGAACGATGACATCTTTGACAAGGGGATGGGGATCATCGGAACCCGGGCCGCCGGCCGAGGAGAGCGATGTTGAGTCAAGGTCCCGGCTATGGAGGCGCACCTGACCCTTCCTCAGATGAACCAGCCCGACGAGGCGGTCCGCGATGATTGCGCGTCGCGCCGCGGTGTGAGAGCGGGTTGCGGCGAAGAGTTTGCCCATGGCTTCAACAAGAGATCCTGCGTGAGAAGTGGTGAAAATGAGATGGCCGGTGCCGGCAAACTCCAGCAATGACTTCCATTCCTTCATGTCTCTTACTTCACCAACATAGAAAACAGCGGGGGTTTGGCGAAGTGCAGACCTGATTGCATCCTTGATGTCAGTTACATCGGCGGTTCGTTGGCGAGGGGTATAGTCGAGCCACCGTGTGGTCAACGGGGTGTTCTTATCGCACAGTAGCTTTTCAATTGGGTCTTCATAGGTAACGACGTGAGGCAGGCGATCAGCCTGGAGCCAGATATTTGTGTTGGCAGTGTCGGTGAGGTAACGATCGATGAGGCCACGAATCACATTGCTTTTGCCGCATCCGGTTCCTCCGGTGACTAAGACGATGCCGGTTTTCCTGGAATCCGTTGACGGGAAGATCAAGGTATAAAGCTCATTGCAAAGATCGCGAAAGGAATTAAGGAAGGCGGAGCCAACCTCGGAATCCGCGACGAAGCTGGTCGCCCTGCCGGCCGCCGGCGCGGGGTTCAAATCGCAGTGACGATCATCGCGCTTCTGGCGAACAGTGAGACTCCAGGACTTTCCCCTGAAGCAGCTGCACGCATGGATCCTCCGGGAGGGGCCACCGTTTTGATCGCTGGGTTCGGTGACAATTCCCGCGTCAAAATCGAAGGCCTTGAGCGATTCCGCGTTCTCGTGCGACAGGAACTGGAACTGTTTGTAGAGTTCGGGAGACTGGTCAAGATAGTCAGTGAAGTCAGAGACCCGCGGAATTACAGGGAGGACGACGGGGCTTGCTGTCATCTGAAATCATCCTCGAAACGGGCGCAAAAGCCCCGATGGTTGAATTGGGAATCGTGAGAAGAGCATCATACCGAACAGAATTCTGTTTTCGCGAGTATTTTGTTCTTCGTCGAAGAAAGGCACTGGGCATCAGGATGGTCGGCGCGACTGGAGGAATTGCCAGGGATGCGAACGCGCTGGGTTCTCGGGCGGCGAGCCGTTTTTCCAGGACAGCATCGACGGTCCCGTTTGAGTCCGCCAGAACGCGGCGGATGGTGCTCCTCGAGGCCGGAAAAGTGCGGATGGGTTGGCCGCGGGATGTGCCGCAAATTGCTGAAGGTATGGTGCGCCCTGAGAGATTCGAACTCCCGACCTACTGATTCGTAGTCAGTCGCTCTATCCAACTGAGCTAAGGGCGCACTGGTGAGAGGTGGTACAGACTTCTACGAGGATAGCAGTTCGGCGCGGGTTGGATCAATCCAGATGAGGGGTTGAGCGGGATTGCGCCGAGGGCCGGATCAGCACCAGTCGACGGAGCGGCGCGGCACGGTGTGGGACTGTTTGGATTCGACGGACTCGGGCGGCGGCGCGGGTGTTGCGGGCTGCTCGCCCGCGGCTTCCAGTTCCTCTTCAGTGAGGACAAAGCGGCGGATGTAGCGGAGCGGCTCCTCCCAGACAGCCATCTGCTCGAGATGGTACTGCCAGACGGTGTTGGAGGTGGAGCGCGAAGAACGGCGGGTGAAGGATTTCCGTTTGATGGTGACGACTTTTCCGTTCGCGTCGAGACGCGTGTACTCCTGCGAGGGGAGGAGGAAGGTGATCTGCGTGCCTTTCTTCCAGAAGTGGCTGGCGAAATCGTGCGAGAAGAGAAGCGCGTAGTAGCGGCGGCCGGAGGAGAGGGTGGCGACGGCCTGGTCGAAGCCGGGCCATTCCGACTCGAGGCTGGTTTGAAACCATTGGCGGAATTCGAAGCCATGCACGCGGGCGCGGAGGACAACGATGCGGAGGAGTTCTTTGCGAGTCATGGGAGTTTTTGTGGAGAGAGGTGGAGGTAATACCCGGCGGTTCCGCTCTCGGTGGCCCCAAAGGTAATCCGAAAGCGGTGTTTGAGGCAAGAGGAAAAAGAGCGTGCGATGTTGCCGAGGCGGGTGCGCCGACCGAGTGATGATCGAACGGCAAGCACTAAGGTAGATAACTACTCCGTTAAGACTGTTTCCCTCTTCTATAAGCCGCTGATTGCGATTGGCTTATTGATCGCGCGTTGAACGTAAAGAGGATGGAGCGCGCTTCCAGAGCCCTCCAGGGCGTGCGTTGGAAACGTGGAGGCCCTGGCCGCAGCTGCATGATTCGCAGATGGTTGGCGTCAAACGAACGGGGCGTCAGGGGTGCCTTCGCAGCGAGCGGGCATCGCCGAGGCTCGTCGATGGATCGAGCGCCTTAAGGGTGATTCGCATCCTTGCTTATCGAAGTCGATACTAGAGAGGATCCAACTGCCTGCAGAAGAATATGGTGGCTGCGTCACTATGATCTTTAGTAACCACGGCCGTCGGGATGGTTGGATCAGCGAAGGAAGGGAATGTAGGCGCGGGTTCGGGAGCGGTAAGCGCGGAAGGAATCCTGGAAGCGGCTTTCAAGGAGCCGTTCCTCGGAACGGACGCGAATCTCAGTGCCGGCTAGGAAGAAGAGGATGGAGGCGAGGAACATGGGCCACCACGTCCAGCAGAGTCCCGTGGCGAGCTGCATGCCAAACATCGAAGCGTAGATGGGATGGCGCAGCCAGCGATAAGGTCCGGTCTGAATGAGCTCATGATCTTCGCGCAGGGCAGCCGCGTAGCGCCACTGTTTGCCGAGATGACGGGCCGCGATCCAGGCCAGGGCGACCGAAGGAGGAGCGAGGATCATGGAAGCGATCAGGGACGGCGCGGATTTGTGAAAGCCGACAGGGCGAACATAAGCCCATACCAGAGCGAAGCTGACCATGACCAGGAGAATGCCCCACTTCGAGGTTGGAGATTTCGCGACCTCTTTGCGATCGGCAGCCTGGCGGCTGGGTTTCACGAAGGCGAGCGACCACGCAATCCAGCAGAGAATCAGTTCGGCGAAGGCAATCCACTGGAGCATGGGCAGAATTATAGGCGTGCGCAGAAGCGGCTCGAATTTGGAAATCGAGGCCCTGGCCGCGGAGATGCAGCCGGGTTGAATTGAGACTGCGCGCAGACAACCGGCGTCTACAATCCGTGAAGGTATGTTGCGTATCGCGTTGACGGGAAGCATCGCTACGGGAGTGTGGGTCCTGCTGCTGATGCCGGGAACGCTGTGTGTTCGGGCCGAGACGGTGGATACGAATCCGCTGAACCGGCAGCCGGAAGTGCGAGAGGCGTTCCAGCTTTTCTACAACATGGATTATGACGAAGCGCTGCCGCGTTTCGAGAAAATCCAGCGGGAACATCCGAACGACCCGATGGCGACGGCGTATTTACTGGATGCTGTTGAGTTCCGGGAACTGAACCGGCTGGATCTGCTGGACACGACGTTTTACGCGAATGACGGATTCCTCACGGGGAAGCATACGGTGGTCGAGGATCCAAAGGTGCGGGATCGGATCAGGGCACTGGGCGATCAGGCGGTGAACCAGGCGAACGCGGTGCTGAAGACGAATTCCAACGATGTGAATGCGCTGTTTGCGCGGGGATGGGTAAGGAGCCTCGAGGCGACCTATGCGGCGATAGTGGAACGGGCCTTTGTGGGAAGCCTGAAGCAGGCGCTGGGAGCGCGGAGCGACTGCGACAGAGTGCTGCAGCTGGATCCGAATTATGTGGACGCGGAGCTGGTGACGGGCGTGTATGAGTATGTGGTGGGTGCGCTGTCGCTGCCGTTCAAAGTGGTAGTTGGGGTCGTGGGCATTCATGGGTCGAAGGGCGCGGGGCTGGCGTTGCTGCGGGACGACGCGGAGCGCGGGGTGATTACGCGAGTCGAAGCCAGGACAGCGATGATGCTGTTCCTGCGGCGCGAAGCGAAATACGAAGGGGCGGTCGCGATCGCCAAGGGATTGGCAGAGGAATATCCGCACGACTACCTGTTTCGCCTGGAAGAGGCGAACCTGGAGAAGGACGCAGGCGACGGCATGGTGGCGGTGGAAACGTATCAGGGGTTGATCGAAATGGCGAAGCGGGCGGGATATTATCCGAATGCGCATCTGGAGCTGGCGTACTTCGGGCTGGGCGACAGCCTGCGCGGACAAAAGAAATTCAGCGATGCGGTAGCGGCGTATCGCGAAGGCGCGGATCAGGCGACGACCAGCCCGGAACTGAAGCGGCGGTGCCTACTGGAGGCAGGAAAGACATTTGACCTGATGCGGGAGCACGACAAAGCGGTACAGCAGTATGAGGCGGTGCTGAGCGCGGGCAGCGACACGGTGCAGGGCGATCAGGCACGGAAATACATCAAGTCGGCATATACGGGAAAGTAAGAAGAACAGGGAATAGGGAACAGGGAACGGAAGAAAGGCGGCGGCTCAAATTGGAGCGCGCCGCCTTTTTCGTGGGTATGCGTTGGGGAGGTTAATTCATGTCGTCGATGTAGCGAGCCAGGATCACCGAGTCTCCGGAGGTGGGGTCCTTGATGAGCAGACCCACGACGCGGATGTTGGCGCTGACGTCAGTGAGGGCGTTGAAGCCGTAGCGGAACTTCGTGCCATCCGCGACGTAGACCGTGACCGGTTGACCCGGGACCAGCAGGCCGGCGAATCCATTGATGTTCATCTGGAAGGTACCGTTGCCGGTGTTGAGGGAATTGGCAACCAGGGTTCCGTTGAATCCCCAGTTACGGAGGACGATGCGTTTCACGCTGAGTGCATCGCCATTGGCTGCGCCCGAGAGCGGTCCGCCCACGGAAACATGCTGCCCAGGCAGAAGCGATGAGGGGTTGAAGAGGAACTGCGTGAACGGGTTGTGCATCCAGTAGATGAAGAATTTCTCCGAGCCGCTGAGATTCACCTGGGCGATCTGGCCGTCGGTGACGCCGTCACCGCTGGCGGGCAGGGTGCCGCGGACGTACAGGTTGAAGTCGCTGGCGACGCCGGAGGAAGGCTGGACGTAGGTGATCTGACCGGCGGCGTAGAAGCCGTTCTGCGTGAGGATGGCGACTTCGTCGGCGTCGATGGTGGAGTCGGCGCGGTCAATGGTCCCGGAAATCTGGACGACGCTGGTGGTGGTGAGGTCGGCGAGGGTCTCACCGTTGTCCCACTCGGTCTGGCCGTTGACATTCACGGTAAAGGTGCGGCCGTGCGGTCCCTGAATCGAGAAGGACTGCGCGGAGAGAGTGGGGTTGACGACCCCGGCGATGAACTCGTCGATGTAGCCACCCGGATTGCTGGGTCCAACCGCGGTGATGTCCAGGGTCGGAGTGACCATCCCGGTGATCTGGCCGCCGGAAACCTGGATGGATTTGTCGAGCCGGAAATCCATGCGGACGCCAACCGGGCCGGCGCTGCTGACCACCAGCGGATTGGCGAGGGTCTGTGTATAGGTCGAGGTAGTGAAGGTCGCCGGCATGGTGGCAATCGTGGGCGCCCCGGAGCCGGTTTGGAGATAGCCAATGGTGGCGCTGGAGAAGGTGACGGCGATCTGGGTGTACGTGTCGGCCGGGACGTTATTCATGTCCATGAGTGTCTGGAGGCCGTTGTAGCGGGCGAAGTCGATCATCGGGTTGCCGCTGACCAGGGGAACGGAGGTGCCGCCGGCGTCGATGGCGTCGACGGATTGGATGGTGGCGTTAAAAGAGACAACGCTGGCGACGGGTGCATCGGTGCCGATGACAAAAGCGGCGCCCGTGTTAGGGGTGGTGTTGGAGGACTGGGTCATCTGGTCGCCGCAGCCGACGAGCAGAAACACAGAGAGGAGCAGGGGAGCGGCGCCGAGGCACAAAGCGGAAATGCGCGAGCGCAGCCATGCGTGGGTGGACATAGGGAGGAGTCGCTTTCCGCAGTTCCGGGGAAGCTGATCGAGAACGCGGCGCCGATCACGGAAGATCAGGGCCCGGATGCAGTTGGAGGGTGCGCGCAGGAGACGCGAAAGCTCGGTGCAGCCAGGCTGTGATCCTCGGAAAGCGGCGGTCGCAGTGCGCGATGGAAGCGTGCCCGTGAACCGCTGGTGGTGTTGAAAATTGATCGGCGAAGTTCGCCGTCGCAAGGGTGAACACAGGGGTGGGGGCGAAGTTTCGGAAAGTTTTCAGCACGTTGGTAACACTTTCCCGAAATTGGCGTCGGCGGTGGGTGTCGAGAGGGGTCCGCGAGGGGGAAATTGTGCGAAATGTAATGCCCTTTTGACGGTGTATTTCTGGAATCAATGCGAACGTGCATCAGAGGAGAAATGCTGAAGCCTGGAGCGAGCGTGGAGCGCATAACACCAGAGTTGCAGACCATGAAACGCGACGCGGATGCGTGGTTGAGCGGCGCGAAAACGGCCGGCTGGCTGTTTCCGCTGACGCACTGGAACTGGAAGGTCGCGATGGTGACCGCAGTGCTGCGCGGGCTGGCGTGCGTGGCGGCGCTGCGGCATATGGAAGTGCATGCGCGCGACCATTTCGGTGTGGTGGAGGCGGCGTTTGTGCTGGTGACGAGCGGAGCTTTCTCGGCGCTGCAGCAGCAGTCTCTGGGAATTCGGTCGGAGATTCTGGCTTGGTTCTCCTGTGTGGTGGTGGTGCCGCTGACGTCGCTGGGCTGCGATGCGGGGCTGCACTTCTGGCTCGATGGACGGCAGACGCTGCAGCTGGGAATTCCGGCGCTGGTGTTCACGGTTGTGTCGGCTACCTTTCACTGGCACATGATTCGGAACGGCGCGCTGTTGGTCGGCGACGAATCGCACTCGCTGAGCACCGATCTGAAGCGGATTCCGAGGCTGACGGCGACGTATTTCAAAACGCCGGTGTTGTGGATGTGGAAGCTGGCGAGCGCGATGATCGCGAAAGGCGAAGCGCCGGTTGCGATTGGAGCGGGCGATTAGCGCAGGGGCTAAAGCCCACTTTTCTAAGTAGCCTTACGGCACGACTGAAGTCGTGCCCTGATACAAAAGCAAGAGCCAGGCGTATTAATAAGCCCTGATACAAAAGCAAGAGCCGGGCGTATTAATAAGCCCTGATACAAAAGCAAGAGTCAGGCGTATTAATAAGCCCCGATACAAAACCAATAGCTAGGCGTCGAGCTTCTTCGTGACCAGCTCATTCAGCAGCGCGGGATTGGCCTGGCCTTTGGAGGTTTTCATCACCTGCCCGACGAAGAAGGCGGCGACGGTTTTCTTGCCTTTGCGGTACTGCTCGACCTGCGCAGGATTGGCGGCGATGACGTCGTCGATCATCCTTTCCAGCGTCGATGCGTCGCTGATCTGCTGCGGCTTTTCACGTTCGTAGACGACGGGGAAATCCTCATTGCGCTCGAAACTGAGATCGAAGAGCTGCTTGAGCTGTTTGCTCGATAGCCGGCCGTCTTCGGCGAGGTCAGCGGCCTGAGCGACACCTTTCATCGAGATCGGCGACTGCTCGAGCTCGAGGCCGGCGGCTTTCAGGCGCATGGTGAGCTCGCTCTGCACGAGGTTGGCGACGCGGCGCGGGTTTTTTGCGGCGCGGGCGGCGGCTTCGAACTGGTCGGCGAAAGCGCGCGTGGCGGTCAGGGTGTGCGCGTCCTGCTCGGTGATGCCGTATTCGGCGATCATGCGGGCGCGACGGGCTTCGGGCAGCTCCGGCATGCGCGACGCGATCTCGGACTTCCAGGCATCGGGCACGATCAGCGGCGGAAGATCGGGCTCAGGAAAATAGCGGTAGTCGTGAGCCTGCTCCTTCGAACGCATGGGGTAGGTGCGGCCTTCATTGGCGTTATAGAGGCGCGTTTCCTGAACGACGCGGTTGCCGGTTGACACTATCTCGATTTGCCGCTCGATCTCGTATTCGAGCGCGGCGCGGATGAAGCGAAAGCTGTTGACGTTTTTGACTTCGGCCTTCGTGCCGAATTTTTCCTGGCCGCGCAGCCGGACGCTGACGTTGGCGTCGCAGCGCAGCGAGCCTTCTTCCATGTTGCAGTCGCTCACGCCGGTGTAGAGCATGATTTCCTTGAGGCGCGTGAGGTATTCGTACGCTTCGTCGGGCGTGCGCATGTCGGGCTCGCTGACGATTTCGATCAGCGGCGTGCCGCAGCGGTTGAGGTCGACGTAGGTGCGCGTGGCCGAGTCAGGGAAACCGTCGTGAAGGCTTTTGCCGGCGTCTTCTTCCATGTGCAGGCGGGTGATGCCGATGCGTTTTTTGCCCGTCGGCGTGGGAATCTCAATGTAACCGTGCTCGGCGAGCGGCTTGTCGAACTGCGAGATTTGGTAGCCCTTGGGCAGGTCGGGGTAGAAGTAGTTTTTGCGGGCGAAGATGGAGCGTTCGCGGACCTGGCAGTGGAGGGCCAGCGACGCCAGCGTGGCGAATTCGACAGCACGTTTGTTGAGAACGGGCAGCGCACCTGGCAAACCGAGGCAGACCGGGCAGACGTTGGTGTTGGGCGGCGAGCCGAAGCGGTTGACGCAGCCGCAGAAGGCCTTGGTCTCGGTGAGGAGCTGGACATGGACCTCGAGGCCGATGACGGGTTCGTATTGGGCGCGGATTTCGGGCGGAACGGTGGCTGCGGTGGCCATGGAAAATCCAGTTTAGCAACCTCGAAAGCTGGGAGCCAGGAGCATGGAACAGACATGGGTTTCGTGATTCGAGCGCGGGAATAGCGGCCAGCCGGGCTCATCGCAACAACAGCAGATAAATGCCGACTCCAACCCCGAACAAGGCCAGCACCAGCGCCAGGAAAACGGCATTGCGGGCGATGCGGCCAGGAAACCAGGCGCCGGATCAGCAGGAAAACAGCTACAAACGCAACGACAAAAGGCGAGCCGAAGCTCGCCCTTTGTCGTTGTTGACCTTCTGAAATTGGTTGCGTCTTACAGAGGCTGAACGTCAGCTGCCTGCCAGCCCTTGGGCCCCTTGACGACGTTGAATTGCACGGCCTGACCTTCCTGCAGACTCTTAAAGCCATTTGCGGAAATGGCAGAGTAGTGCACGAAGACATCCTCGCCGTTCTGGCGCGAGATAAAGCCGTAGCCCTTCGCGTCGTTAAACCACTTCACAGTACCTTGTTCCATTTGTTGCTTATGTCCTGAATTGAATTGCGCTGGAGTGAATCGGAGCGAACTGGCAGACCCTTGTTTCCTGCTTTGTTGGGCGAGGCGAAAGACTGCACTTGCCCGGTTCGGTTCTAACGCTAACGTATTGTACCAGATTGGCCAAATTTCGCCGGGGGTCTGGTCAGCCGATCGCGGCCTGGGCCGGCAGCGCTTTGGGATTGGGACCGAACTGGTTGTCGCGTGGATCGCCCTCGGTGGCCAGCAGCACGATGAGCCAGATGCCGCCAACGATCGGGATGAGGGAGATGAAGATCCACCATCCGCTGCGGTTGGTATCGTGGAGGCGGCGCACGCCGACGGCAAGGCTGGGGATCAGGGCCGCCAAACTGTAGACCACGCAGGCGACGAGGATGGCACCGCCGATGCTGGTGTTCCGCGTCAGCATGGCGAGGCCAGCGATATACAGCACGCAGTAAATGATCGTGTTAATGAGCACGAACATCCAGTACTCTTTGCGCCGTGACCGTCCATCGAACTGGGCGTATTTCTGCCACACCATCGAATACCATTCCATCGTTGTCTTCCTCCGTTCCGGGATCTGACCGGCGTCCGTCGATGGGGAGGGAAGCAGCGTCTGGACTTGCGATTCGGCTCGCCGGATTAGCGGAAGCATACGCGATTGCGCGTGTCCAGGGATACAGTTTTTTGGGACCGGGCAGGACCGAATCAGGGACAGACCGAGCTATCCATGGGGAGTGCTCTGCGGGGCGCGGGAAGAGACGCGGGGGCAAAAAGAAAAGACCCCCTGGGGGAGGGGTCGGTTGGGGAGGGTTAGCTCGGTGGGGGATTCGCGGACGGGCTTAGTCGGGGGGTTGGGCGGCGAGCATGGCCTGCTGGGCGTCGATCTGGGCTTGCTGGCTGGCTTCCTCCGCTTGCTCCATGGCCTGCTCGGCGTCAATCTGGCTCTGCTCCATCTGCATTTGCAGATTGGCGATGGCGTCGTCGGGGTCGGCGGTCATTTGCTGGACGGTGATTTGCGCTTGCTGAGAAGAAACGTCGGCGTTGGTCATCATTTGCTGGGCGGTCAGTTGTGCTTGCTCGGCTGCGATCTGCGCCTGGGCTGCGGCGTCGTCCTGAGCATAGGCGGCTGCTCCCGTGAAGAGGGGAAACAGCGCCAGGAGAACCAAAGTGGCTTTCATTGTGTTTTTCATCGCGCACCTCGCGCTTTCATCCTTCATCTGTCTACTGGATTGAACCGCGAATCGCGCGGAAGGTTTCGGTTTTCTTTTGCGAGCGGGAGCTGGGAGCGTGGAGCGGGAGCCGGGCGACTGGGCGCGCGCCTGCTCTGACAAGAAGGGGCGCTTCGCGCACTCCCGGGTCTGAAGAATCGAGACCCGGCCAGCCAAGCGGTACGTCGAATGAAGTTGCGTCGGGATTGAGAGAACCATGCGGGAGCTGCGGAACCCACCGTTCCGCAGCTCGACCGGCACTTAGTTCTGGGGGATCTGGGACTGCAGCTGGGTGATCTTGCCCTGCGCGGCGCCGAGGACGCCCTGCGCATCGCCGAGGCCGGTCTGCTCCGCTTGGCCGACGACCTGGGTGCCGGCGGTCTGCGCGTTGGATTTGAGCTGCCCGAGGATTTGCGTGGGATGGGTCAGGTCGACGGTGCCGACGCCGGAAGCGGCACCCTGCCCTTGTTGGACTAATGTTTTTGCCTGCTGTCCGAGGAATCCTTTCAGGCTCTGGGCGTTGGCAACGCCGCAGGTGAGGGGCAACATCGCAAGAACCGCCAGGAACCGCATCGTAAACCGCGTCCGTGTTTTCATGGGGTGCCTCCTTTTCTTCAGCTTCTTTTCTGAACCTCAACTCTCTGGCCCGTTTGAGAACGGATGGGGAAAAAGGATGCGGTTATTTTTTCGAGGCGGTGCAAAAGTGATGGAGTGAGCGGAGCGCCGCCGTTGGGCCGCAAAGCAGGTATGCTGGTGGTTTCGATGACTCAGAGCGTGACAAACGACACGGAATTGCTGGCCGAGGCCCTCGACCTGCTCGAGCGGGAGTTCTCCGGCCTGCCCGCCTCCGCGCCCCAGATTCCCGGCGAATCGCGCATGGCGTCCGTGCTCGCGGAAGCCGCCCGGCGGATGGGCGACAACTTCCCGTACTTCCATCCGCTCTACGCCGGGCAAATGCTGAAGCCTCCGCATCCAGTAGCGCGGGCTGCCTATGCCATGGTGATGTGGCTCAACCCCAACAACCATGCCCTGGATGGCGGGCGGGCCAGTTCGCGCATGGAATGGGAAGCGGTGCGCGAGATCGCCGCGATGTTCGGCTGGTCCGAATTCATCGGCCACCTGACCGGCGGCGGCACGCTCGCAAACCTGGAAGCGTTGTGGGTTGCCGGGCAGATGATGCCGGGGAAGAAGATTGTGGCGTCAGAGCAGGCCCACTACACGCACGAGAGAATCACCGCGGTGCTGCGGCTGCCATTCGCGTCGATTGCCTGCGATGAAAACGGACGGATGGACCTCACGCATCTGGAGGCGGCGCTCGAGTCGGGCGAAGTGGGAACGGTCGTCGCAACTCTGGGAACGACGGGGGCCGGTGCAGTCGATTCGCTGCCCGCAATTCTGGATTTGCGGGAGAAATATCGCTTCCGGCTGCATGTGGACGCCGCCTACGGCGGGTATTTCCGGTTGGCTTCGAATCTGGCCGACGATGCGGCGCGCGCCTTCGAGCGGATCACGGAGGCGGACTCGATAGTGGTGGATCCGCACAAGCACGGGCTGCAACCCTATGGCTGTGGGTGCGTGCTGTTTCGCGATCCGGCGATGGGGAGGTGGTATAAACACGACTCGCCGTGCACCTATTTCACCTCGCAGGAACTGCACATTCATGGTGGGGCCCCGCAGGCGGGCGCCAGTTGCGCGGTTGCATCGTTCGCCGCGGAGCTGTTTGCCGAGGGCTCTCTGCATCTTGGAGAAATCAGCCTGGAATGCTCGCGCGCGGGGGCGTCAGCGGTCGCGCTTTGGACGACGCAACGGCTGTTGCCGCTGGTGCGAGGCGGCGAGTTCGCGAAGGGTCTCGAGAAGTGCCGGGAGGCGGCTCTGCAATTCCGGAGCATCATCGCAGCCGATGCATCGTTTGTCCTCGGGCCGGCGCCCGACCTCGACATTGTGGTTTGGGCGGTGCGTGCGGCGACTCCCGCCGAGTCGTCACGGCGGGCGCAGGAGGTGTTTGACCGGGCGGCGAAGGACCACCTGCACCTGGCGCTGGCACAGATGCCGCCACGCATATTTCCGGAAGCGGGCTGGACGGGCGAGCATCAACCGAGTACCGTCACCTGTCTGCGCTCGGTCCTCATGAAACCGGAGCATCTCGCGTGGGTCGACGAAATCGGCCGGCGTTTGCGGAATGCCTTATGACTGGACACATCGCCGCTGAATCTCGGCGTGGGACCTTGCGAATGCGCGCGATGCGTCTATCTTTACCGTAAAGGCAGAATTTCGGGATTTCCGGTCTTTTTTCGGAGGGGAATGGGTCCTGCATGCTCGATGTAAACGGTATTAAAGGAAAGCACGCGGAGCGGTTTGGCGCCGAGCCCGCGGTGTTTGTTGCTCCTGGGCGCGTGAACCTGATTGGCGAGCACACCGATTATGCAGGCGGATTCGTGATGCCGGCGGCGATCGACTTTGGCACCCTTGCGGCCATTTCTCCGCGCAGTGACGGGCGGGTGGTGATCTGGTCAGAGAATTTCCACGAGCAGATCAGCCACCAGATCGACGGGCTGCCTAAAAATGGGGGCGGCCACTGGTCGGGCTATCCGCTGGGCGTGGTCAAGATTCTGTGCGAGGCGGGCTTCGCCGTGCCGCCGTTCAGCCTGACCGTGCAGGGGGATGTGCCGCTGGGCGCGGGGCTCAGCTCGTCGGCTTCGATCGAAGTCGCGACGGCGCTGGCGGTTCTGAGTTTGACGAGGGCAGATCCGGCGCGCGAGGAGATCGCGAAGCTCTGCCAGCGCGCGGAGAACGTTTACGTAGGCGCTTCGTGCGGGATCATGGATCAGTTCATCGCGTGCCGCGGAGCGGAGAATCACGCGCTTCTGCTGGACTGCCGGTCGCTCGAATACCGGCTTGCGCCGATTCCGGAAACGGTGAGTCTGGTGATCGCGAACACAATGGTGAAGCATGCCATTGCCGGGGGCGAATACGGCATCCGGCGCGCCGAGGTCGAGGAGGGAACGGCGATCCTGCGCGGACATCGCCCGGAGATTCAGCTGCTGCGGGACGCGACGACCAGGGATCTGGAGCAATGGGGCGACGAGATGCCAGGCAACGTGCTGCGCCGGTGCCGTCACATCATTACCGAAAACCTGCGCACGGTGGCTGCGGCCGATGCGCTGGCCGCGGGCAATCTGAAAAAGCTGGGCGACCTGATGGCTGCGGCGCATGCGAGCTACCGCGACGACTTCGAGGCCAGTTGCGAAGAGGCGGACGCCATGGTCGAAGCCGCTCACCAGCTACCCGGGCTGATCGGGGCGCGACTGACCGGAGGCGGATTCGGGGGATGCACGGTGAACCTGGTGCAGTCGGACCTGGCCCAGGACTTTGCGGCGCGCCTTTATGATGAATACCGCGCGCGCACGGGCATCGACGCGGAAATCTACCGCTGCCATGCCTCGGCCGCTGCGCACGCAGTTTAGAGAGGCACGAAAGATGACACAGAGAGAGTTTTATCTGGAACGGCGGCGCGTGGAGTTGCCGGTATTCCTGAAGGTTTTGAAGGCGCTGCCGGCGGATCAGATGGAGTACAAGCCGCACGAGCGCTCGCCGTCGGCGGCGCAACTGGTGTGGACGCTGACATCGGAGCTGCGGGCTGGGGTGGATGTGGTGAAGGAGCACCGGGCGGAGTGGAAGTCGGACCCAGCGCCGGCGCTCGAGGAAATGATCGCGCTATTCGAGCAGTGGTCGAAGGAGCTGATCGATGGCGTGGCCGCGATGGATGAGGAAGCCTGGAACCGCCCAGCGAAGTTCTATTACAACGGCCAAATGGTGTCAGAACAGCCGGCGGCGCAATTCCTGTGGATGATTTTCTTCGATGCGATTCATCATCGGGGGCAGCTGACGACATATTTGCGGCCGATGGGGAGCAAGGTTCCGGCCATTTATGGGCCGTCGGGCGATGAGCGTCCCTCGTAGCGGGATTATGTTGATGGGACGGGAATATTCCACAGAAGAGCCATACCGGCAGTTTTGGGGCCGATGTAACAATCACAACGGGCTAACGGGGGACTTCGTGCCTGACGGAAGATGTCATATCCTGAAGGGACAGTTGCACCTGGGCAGGCCGGAGAAAACGTTTTAGTGATGCGTTTTATCAATCGTTCCCAGTACCTATCCCCCGAGGAACCAGGCGAAGGCGGCATGGTCGCCTATTTCTCCATGGAAATCGCGGTCATGCCGGAGTTCCCGACGTATAGCGGGGGCCTGGGCGTGCTGGCCGGGGATACGCTCCGCGCCGCGGCCGATATGGGCTTGCCGCTGGCCGCGGTCACGCTGGCGCACCGCAGGGGGTACTTCCGCCAGCATCTGGATGCTACCGGGGTGCAGACCGAAGAACCGCAGCCGTGGAGTCCGGAAACCATTCTGGCGGCAGAAGACCCGGTCGTCAGCGTCACCATTGAGAATCGCCCGGTGGCGGTCCGTGCCTGGCGCTACGACATGGAGGGGGTTACCGGGCACCGCATTCCGGTTTATTTTCTCGATACGAACCTGGAGCAAAACGACCCGATTGATCGCACCCTGACCGACCACCTTTACGGCGGTGACGCGGACTATCGGCTGCGCCAGGAGGCGATTCTGGGGATCGGCGGGGCGCGCCTGCTGCGGGCTCTGGAATACGAGCCGACGGTTTATCACATGAACGAAGGGCACGCCGCGCTGCTGACCATCCCTGTGCTGGAGCAGGAACTCCACGGCGCCGGTTTGCAGACTGCTACGGAGCGCAACATTGAAGCGGTGCGGCGGCGCTGCGTGTTTACGACGCACACTCCGGTGCCGGCGGGACATGATCGGTTCTCCGGGGAGCAGGCTTATCGCATTCTTGGGGCGGAACGCGCGGGAATGCTGGAGCACTTCGGCTGTTTCCACGACGGGCTGCTCAACATGACGTACGTTGCGCTGCGCTTCTCGCGCTTCGTCAACGGGGTGGCCATGCAGCATGGCAAAGTCTCCCGGCAGATGTTCCCCGAGTACACGATTGACGCGATCACGAACGGCGTGCACGCCGGGACGTGGACGGCGCCCTCGGTCCAGGCGGTCTTTGACCGGCACCTTCCGCGCTGGCGGCAGGACAATGTGACGCTGCGCTACGCCATTGACATTCCCGAGAACGAAATCGTGGAGGCGCATGCTGCTTCGAAGCAGGCTTTGATCGAGGCGGTGAAGGCAGCCACCGGCGTGGAGATGCGGCCGGAAGTCTTCACCATCGGCTTTGCCCGCCGCGCCGCTACGTATAAACGCGCCGATCTGCTGTTTACCGATCCTGAGCGGCTGGTGCGCATGGCGGAGAAATTCGGGGGAATGCAGGTGGTCTACGCGGGCAAGGCGCATCCTGCGGACGAGCCGGGCAAGGCGAAAATTCGCCGCGTGATCGAGCTGGCGAAAGAACTGAGGGAAAGCCCTCTCAGCATCGTCTACCTTGAAAATTACGAGTGGAAGCTGGGCGCACTGCTCACGGGAGGCGTCGATCTGTGGCTCAATACTCCACGGCGTCCGTACGAGGCTTCCGGAACGAGCGGGATGAAAGCCGCGCTGAATGGCGTGCCGAGCCTGAGCATTCTGGACGGCTGGTGGATTGAAGGCTGGATTGAAGGCGTGACCGGGTGGGCCATCGACGATCACGACGACGAGCCAGGAGAGGCCAAATCTCTTTACGAGCATCTGGAGAAACTGATCCTGCCGCTGTTCTGCAAAGACACAGGACAATGGCGGCGGATCATGCGGTCGACGATTGCGCTGAACGGATCGTTTTTCAACACGCAGCGCATGCTGGAGCAGTACGTCATCAATGCGTACTTCCCGGAGAAACGGGTGGAGAAGGTTTCCGAAGCGCCGCAACCGGATCTGGAGAAGACGGTCGTTGGGTAGGAATCGGGCGGCCATTCGACGAGGTTCGATGGGGCGCCAGTAACGTGAATTGACGCTGATTCCTTCGTCCCGGCGTCGCAAATCTGCGATGCTATAGTTGCGCTGAGTTTCTGCAATCTCGTGCACACCAGTGTTGACGGCCGTAAAGGCGCCACTGCGGTTCTGTCCACTCAGTTTTGCAGTTGGAACCATGGGAGAGATTCCTTTGAACCAGTCATCCGTGGAGCAACTGGCGCCGGAAGTCTCCCGGCGGCCGCTCTGCGTCGATCTGGATGGCACCCTGGTCAAAAGCGATACGCTGATGGATTCGCTGCTGTTGCTGGTGCGCAGCCGTCCGCTGGCGGCACTGCAGCTTCCGTTCTGGGTCCTGCGGGGCAAAGCGGCGTTCAAGGCGGAAGTGGGCGCTCGGGTCTCCCTGGATGTGCGGCATCTGCCCTACAACCGCTCGGTCATCGAATATCTCGAAGTGGAGCGTGGCGAGGGTCGCAAGCTGTATCTGGCGACGGGGGCGGATGAGCAACTGGCAACCCGGATTGCAAATCACCTGGGCTTGTTCGAAGGGGTGCTGGCCAGCGACGGGAAGACGAATCTGACGGCGGGCAACAAGCTCGAGGGGCTGCGCAAAACTTTCGGCGATGAGGGCTACGACTACATTGGCAACGCCGGGCCCGACCTTCCCCTGCTGCAGCATGCGGGAACGGCGATGATCGCCAATCCGGCTCCGGCGCTGCGGGCGCGCCTGCGCTCGCGGGGCGTGGCTGTGGACCGGGAATTTCGGGATCGCATGGCTCCGGCCAAGGCTGCTTTGAAAGCGATTCGGCTGCATCAGTGGGCCAAGAATGTGCTGATCTTTCTGCCGATGTTGCTGGCGCACGTTTTCAACGCGCGCGTTTTCGGCGATGCGGCCATCGCGTTTGTCAGTTTTAGTCTGTGCGCTTCGTCCACCTACATTGCCAACGATCTGCTGGACATTGAATCGGATCGCCGACACCCTACCAAGCGCGCGCGGCCTTTTGCTTCCGGTGATCTATCGGTGATAACCGGGGTGGTGATCAGCGTGGCCTTTCTGGGCGGAGGCGTTGCGATCGCCGCGGCATTTCTGCCTCTCGGCTTCCTGCTGTGGCTGCTTCTCTATCTGGTGGCGACGCTCTCGTATTCGCTGGTGCTCAAGCGGGTGGTGCTGGTCGACGTCATCCTGCTTTCCGGCTTATACACGGTGCGGATGCTGGCCGGCGCCTATGCCACACGGGTGGATATTTCTCCGTGGCTGGCGGCATTTTCTGTCTTTCTGTTTCTCAGTCTTGCTATGGTCAAGCGCTTCAGCGAGCTGCAGAATGCGCGGGCGCGCGGGCAGGCGCTCGCCAATGGACGGGGCTACCTGCTCGGCGACATTGAACAATTGCGGAGCTTTGGAACTTCCAGCGCCTACGCCGCGGTTGTTGTGTTTTCGTTCTATATTGGCGGCGCCCACGACGTCTCCAGTCTCTACATCCACTCCACCCGGCTGTGGCTGATCACGCCGCTGATGATTTTCTGGCTGAGCCGCGTGTGGCTGCTGGCCTCGCGGGGCCAGCTCGACGAAGACCCCGTCATTTTTGCCGTTACCGATCCCCTGAGCCTGCTGACCGGCCTCGCAGTGGCGGTGATTGCAGCCCTTGCAGCACTGTAGCGTTCAGGAGAGCGACGAACCCATGGGTAATGCAGACAGCAAAGCGGAACAAGCCCCACAATTCGAATCCTGGGGCCGCTATCCTCAGTTCCACGCGGAGGTGGTTCCGCTGCATTGGGCCACGGACTTTCCGCTGAAGCCCGCCCCGGGCACCCCGCAATTACCGGTTGGACTGGGCCGCAGCTACGGCGACGTTTGCCTGCTGGAGAATGGGCTGCTGTTACAAACCGCGGGCATGGACCGGCTGCTGCATTTCGACCCGACGACGGGCATGCTGCGCTGCGAGGCGGGCGCGTCGCTGCAGCAGATTCTCGATTTTGCGGTTCCGCGCGGGTTCTTTCTGCCGGTGACGCCAGGGACGAAATATGTAACGGTGGGCGGCGCGATCGCCAACGACATTCACGGTAAGAACCACCACGTGGCGGGCACCTTTGGCCGGCATGTGCTGCGCTTCGAGTTGGTGCGTTCGGATGGAACCCGCTTCGTGTGCAGCCCTATCGAGAACCCCGAGTGGTTTGCGGCCACCATTGGCGGCATGGGGCTTACGGGCCTGATGACGTGGGCAGAGATTCATCTCCGTCCCATCGTTTCTCGCAAAATTGAGTATCGCGGCGACAAGTTTCACGGCATCGACGAGTTCTTCGCGCTATCCCAGGCGGCGTCGAGCGAATACACGGTAGCGTGGATCGACTGCATTTCCAGAGGCCGCAACTTCGCGCGCGGCATCTTCATGCAGGGCGATCACACCGAAACGCCCGGACCGCTGACGAGGAGCAAAGAGCCTAAGCTGACGTTTCCGTTCGAGCTGCCCGCGTTGGCGCTCAACCGGTTTTCGATGGCCGCGTTTAACTCGCTCTACTTTCACAAGCAGCTGGGGCAGCAAAAAATCGGCCCTGTCGATTACGAATCGTTTTTCTATCCGCTGGACGCGGTGCAGCACTGGAATCGGATGTACGGGAAACAGGGGCTGCTGCAGTTCCAAAACGTGCTGCCCCACGAAGGCGGGCGCGAAGGCATGCTGGAAATCCTGAGGGCCATCACGCAATCGGGACTCGCGTCTTTCCTGGCGGTGATCAAGTTTTTTGGCGACGTTCCTTCGGTCGGCAAAATGTCTTTTCCGGTGCCGGGCGTAATGCTGGCTCTCGATTTTCCGATTCGCCGGCAGGTGAGCTTCGAGCTGGTGGATCGGCTGGCGCGGATCACGCTTGAGCATGGCGGGCGCATGTATTCGGCGAAAGACGCACGCATGACGCCTGCGCAGTTCCAGGCCTTCTATCCGCAATGGCGGGACTTTGCCCGTTATGTCGATCCGGGCTTCGACTCGGCCTTCTGGCAACGGGTGACCGGACGGAGGCCTCTGGATGGCTGATGGACCCACGGTCGCGGCCTCCAGGCGAGTGCTGGCGCTGGGCGCAACCTCGGCAATTGCCGAGGCCACGTTCCGCCTGCTCGCCGAACAACACGCCACGTTTTTTCTCGTCGGCCGCAATTCCCAAAGACTGGCGGCGGTGCGCAACGACCTGCTGACCCGAGGAGCGACCGCGGCGACTACCTTCACCGCCGATCTGGAGAACACTGCCGCCCATCCGGCCATGCTGGCGCATGCGGCGACGGCGCTGGGAGGGATTGACCTGGCTTTCCTCGCCCACGGTGTTCTCGGGGATCAGTCCGAGGCGGAAAGAAACTACGCTGCGGCGGAAGCCATCCTGCGGACCAACTTTCTGTCGGCGGTTTCGCTGGTGACGTGGCTGGCCAACTACTTTGAGTCGGAACGTCGGGGGGCCATCGCGGTTCTGTCGTCGGTGGCCGGCGACCGCGGCCGCAGGAGCAATTATGTTTATGGCGCCTCGAAGGGCGGGCTGGACATCTTCCTCGATGGCGTTCGGAACCGCATCGACCGGGCCGGGGTCAACGTTCTGACCATCAAGCCGGGATTTGTGGCCACGCCGATGACCGCGCACATCCCCAGGAACGCGCTGTTCGCCGAGCCGGGTCAGGTTGCAAAACACATCATCCGGGCCATCGAGAAGCGCAGGGACGTGGCCTACGTCCCACCCTTCTGGGCATTGATCATGCTGGTGGTTCGCAATATTCCGAGGCGCATATTCAAGAAGATGAATATGTAGCTGGGGCGCGATTGGCGAGGGAAGCTGCATCGGGTGCCGCTTCGATAACATCTATACGGAAAGCTGAATAGGCGGCTTTCGTCGTCTTTTTGGCTGGTCCATTCGTCTCCACAAGCGTAAAGCGGTTGTCACGCTTCAAATTCCTTCCCAACAGGCAAAGGATGGATACTGTTGTCAACGAGAATTGTGTCCCCCAACCGTCAGAGTTGACGGATCTCCGGCATTTCGCATTCTTCATTGCAGGATCCTGGCCGCGAAAGCCGCTCACCGCAGGAGACGCTGAACCGATATGTGGATAGTCCGCCTCGCGCTGCGACGGCCGTACACCTTTGCCGTGGTCGCGCTCCTGTTGATGGTGCTCGGGCCGCTGGCCATCGTGAATATGCCGGTGGACATTTTTCCGAACATCAACATTCCCGTCGTCTCCATCATCTGGCAGTACCAGGGATTTTCGCCGGAGCAGATGGCCGATCGCATCGTGACGCTCAGCGAACGGTCACTCACCACCACGGTTAACGACATCGAGCACATCGAGTCAATGTCGGTAAACAGCCGCTCGATCATCAAGGTTTTCTTTCAGCCCGGCGTCAATCTCGGCAACGCGGTTGCGCAAGTCACGGCCATCGCTCAGACCCAGATCCATCAGTTGCCTGAGGGAACCACACCGCCGCTGGTCATCCAGTACAACGCTTCCAGCGTGCCCATCATTCAGCTCGGGCTCTCCGGCCAGGGTCTCTCGGAGATGCAGCTGAACGACTATGGCCTCAACTTTATCCGCACGCAACTCGTCACCGTGCCTGGCGCCGGCATTCCTTATCCCTACGGCGGCAAGCAGCGCCAGGTGCAGGTCGACCTGAACCTGCCGGCGCTGCAGTCGAAGGGTCTCTCCCCGGCTGACGTGGTCAGTGCGATCGGTGCACAGAACCTGATTCTCCCCTCGGGCAGCATCAAGATCGGGCAGTTTGAATACCAGCTGGAGACCAACAGCGCTCCGACGACCATCCAGGGACTGAACGATCTGCCCATTCGCCAGGTGAACGGCGCAATGGTGTACGTGCACGACGTCGCCCACGTCCGCAACGGTTTTCCGCCACAGACCAACATCGTGCGCGTCGACGGCCAGCGCGCTTCACTGCTCTCCATCATCAAGACGGGCAACGCCTCGACCCTGAACATCGTCAAGGGCATCCTGGCCAAAGTCGACAGCCTCAAGCCTCAGCTTCCGCCGCAGCTGAAGATCACGCCCCTTGCCGATCAGTCGATCTTCGTGCGTGCCTCCATCGACGGCGTCGTACATGAAGGCATCATCGCCGCCTGTCTCACGGCGGTCATGATTCTCATCTTCCTGGGCAGCTGGCGGAGCACCCTGATTATTGCCGTTTCCATTCCGCTCTCGATTCTCACTTCGCTGCTGACGCTGAGCGCGCTGGGCGAGACCATCAACATCATGACGCTTGGCGGGCTCGCGCTCGCAGTCGGCATTCTTGTGGATGACGCCACCGTCGAGATCGAGAACATCAATCGCAATCTGGAGCAGGGCAAAGCCATCGAACAGGCCATTCTGGATGGGGCCGCGCAAATTGCGGTTCCGGCCCTGGTCGCGACCATCTCCATCTGCATCGTGTTTGTGCCGATGTTTTTCCTCAGCGGCGTGGCGAAGTACCTGTTCGTACCTTTGGCGGAAGCGGTGGTTTTCGCCATGCTCGCCTCTTACCTGCTGTCGCGCACCGTGGTCCCGACCATGGCGAAGTATCTTCTGCGCGAGCACGATCCGGAAGAAGGCGGACGGAAACGGCAGAGCCTGAATCCCTTTACGCGTTTCCAACTCGGCTTCGAGAGCCGCTTCGAAAAAATCCGGCGCAGCTACCGTCGGATCCTTGAGCTGTGCATCGCCCACTCTGCTCTGTTCATTGTTCTTTTCTTCGTACTGACGATGGGATCGGCGGCGCTGCTTTATCCGTTTCTGGGCGAGGATTTTTTCCCCACGGTCGACAGCGGCCAGTTCAAGATCCACGCCCGGGCAAGAACCGGCACACGCATTGAAGATATGGCGGCGCTGTGCGACCGCATCGACAACACTATTCGCGAAATCATTCCGAAGCGGGAGCTGGTCACCATCATTGACAACATTGGCCTGCCCTACTCCGGGATCAACACCTCCTATTCGAACTCCGCCCCGGTTGGGCCCGCCGACGCCGACATCCAGGTTTCGCTCACCGAGCATCACCATGCCACCGACGATTACGTGGCGCGGCTCCGCGAGGAACTCCCCAGACGTTTTCCTGGCACCGAGTTCTACGCGTTGCCTGTCGACATGGTGACCCAGATCCTGAACTTTGGCCTGCCTTCACCGATTGACGTACAGATCGTGGGCCCGAATCAGGCGGCCAACCGGGAGTTCGCCGAGCATCTGCTCGATCGGGTAAAGTTCGTTCCCGGTACCGCGGACATGCGGATCCAGCAGCCGTTTGACAACCCAAATTTGACGGTCAATGTGAATCGATCGATGGCCCAAAGCATTGGCCTGCACCAGAGCGATGTGATGCAGAGCCTGCTGGTCGCCTCCAGCGGCAGCTTCCAGACATCGCCGACGTTTTATCTCGATCCTCAAAATGGCGTGGAGTACAGCATCGCGGCGCAGTCGCCGCAATATGTGTTCGACACGCTGCAGGACCTGAGAAACATCCCACTGAAGCAGGCGAGCGGAGGAGCCGCCGGCGCTGGCGATGCCGGTCCAGCCAACAGCGGCTCGCTGGGGGCGGGCCTTCCATCCTCGTGGACGGGTCCGGTGGGCGGATCCCCCGTCGAAATTCTGGGCAACGTCGCCTCGGTCGTTCCGGGCACGGAGCCGGGGATCGTGACCCACTACAACATCACGCCAGTCATCGACATTTACGGCAACGTCGTCGGTACCGATCTGGCCAGCGTAAGCAAAGGCATCCAGAAAATCGTCGACCAGGAGAAGGCGCATCTGCCGCGGGGTTCGCACATCGTCGTGCGCGGGCAGGTGCAGACCATGCGCACTTCGTTTGAAGGGCTGTTCGGCGGCCTCATCTTCTCGATTCTTCTGGTCTATTTGCTCATTGTTGTGAACTTCCAGTCGTGGCTGGATCCTTTCATCATCGTCTGCGCGCTGCCGGCCGCCATCTCCGGCATCGTCTGGTTCCTGTTCCTGACCCACACGCGTCTGAGTGTGCCTGCGCTCACCGGGGCCATCATGTGCATGGGGGTCGCGACGTCGAACTCGATTCTGGTGATCAGTTTCGCCCGCGAGCAGCTGGAGGTGACGGTCGGCGACGCCTCGCTCTCGGCGCTCAACGCCGGATTCGTCCGTTTCCGCCCCGTGCTCATGACTGCGCTCGCGATGATCCTCGGCATGATTCCTATGTCGCTCGGCATCGGTTCGGGCGGCGAGCAGAATGCGCCGCTCGGACGCGCCGTGATCGGCGGCCTGCTGTTTGCCACAGTTTCAACCCTGTTCTTCGTGCCAACCATTTTCAGCGTGCTGCACGGACGCCTGGAGCGCCGCCGCAGAGAGCGAGAAGCACGCCAGCACGCCCACAAGCAACAGCTCGTGACCGGGAGTTAAGCGATGACCGAACCCAACCAACCCAAACAGAAGCCAAACAGTCACGGCCCGGAAACGCACGGGTTCGAAGACGACCAGCCGCCAATTTCAGGACGCAAGGCGATTCTGGTGCTTACCGTCGTGCTGGTGGTGGCTGCGGTGGTGGCGATTGCGGAACTGATCCCGCGCCTGCGCGCGGAGAAGACCCTGGAGACGCGCACCGGCGAGCTGGCGGTGGCGAACGTCACCGTCGAGGAGCCCAGGGTCGGCGAGCCCAGCCAGGAAATCGTTCTGCCCGGCAACATATTCGCTTATGTCGATTCGCCCATCTATGCCCGGACCGATGGTTATCTGGAGAAGTGGTATTTCGACATCGGCGCGCACGTGCGCAAAGGGCAGTTGCTGGCGACGATTGCCAGCCCCGAAGTCGATCAGCAGCTGGCTCAGGCCAAAGCCGATCTTGCTACTGCGGAAGCGAACGCCGGTTATGCGAAGCAGCAAGCCAGCCGTTATACCGATCTGCTGGCCAGCAACGCGGTGGCGAAGCAGGACACGGAGAACTTCGTCACGCAGGCTGCATCGACGAATACGCAGGTGAAATCGGCACAGGCCAACGTCCAGCGGCTCGAGCAGCTCACGGGCTTTGAAAGCGTCTATGCGCCGTTCGATGGCGTGGTCACCGCGCGCGACGTCGATATCGGCACGCTGATCAACGCGGGGGCGGGCACATCCGGCGGGCGCGAGATGTTCCATATGGATGACGAGCACATCATGCGCGTCTATGTGAATGTCCCGCAGATCGACTCTCCCTCGTGCACGCCCGGAACTCCCGCCGAGCTGACCCTGGAGGAATATCCGGGCCGCCGATTCCACGGTAAAGTGGTGCGCACGGCGCGCGCCATCGATCCGACCTCGCGCACGCTGCTGGTGGAAGTCGATGTGCCCAATCGCGACGGTTCGCTGGTTCCCGGTGCTTATACCGAAGTTCATTTCCAGCTCAAAGTTGTCCGCCAGACGCTGATTCTGCCTGTATCGACGTTGATGTTCCGTCAGGAGGGTCTGCGCGTCGTTACCGTGATTCACGGCAAGGACGGCGACATTGCGAAGCTTGTGCCCATCACGATCGGCCAGGATGATGGCCGGGTGGTGCAGGTGATCGAAGGCCTGCAGCCGCACGATGAAGTGGTGCGCAATCCTCCTGACTCCATCGTGGACGGAGAAAAAGTCCGCGTGGTCGCGCCGAACGAGGGCGGCGTTCCCGGGGCGCCAGGGTCGGAGGAAAACCAGGGCAACCAGGGTCCGGAGGGGGGTGCATGATTCGCATCCGCCCAGGGGCGCTTGCGCTTTCCGCAACGGCGCTGCTGCTCGCCGGCTGTACGGTGGGCCCGAACTACCATCGTCCCGATGCCGCCACGGCTCCCGCGTGGAAAGAGAACGCCGTGCCGCCGTCGAATCCTCCCAACGGCACATGGAAGCAGGCTGAGCCCAGCGATGGAACGCTGCGCGGCCCGTGGTGGGATCTCTACGGCGATGCACAACTGAGCGGTCTGGAGGCCAAGGTCGCGGTCTCCAACCAGACCCTGCGCGCTGCGATGGAGCAGTATTTTCAGGCGCGCGAGCAGGTGCGTGTCGCTCGGTCGCAGTATTACCCGACGCTCGCGGCGGGGCCATCGATCGGGCGCACGCGCGAGTCGTACAACCAGCCGAATACCAACCGGTCGCTCACCGACTATCAGTTCAACACGTTCGCAGTCGCCGGCCAGGCGCAGTGGGAGCCGGATCTGTGGGGTCAGGTCCGTCGCACGGTCGAGGAGACGCGGGCCAACGCGCAGGCTTCCGCAGCTCTGCTGGCCAATGTTGAACTGAGCCTGCGCGCGGAACTTGCGGTCGACTATTTCCAGATGCGCGGCCTTGATTCGCAGAAAGAGCTTCTCGATAACACGGTCAAATCCTACGAAGACTATCTGCAACTGACCCAGGTTCGATTTAAGGGCGGCGTTGCGACGGAGTCCGATGTGGCCCAGGCCCAGACTCAGCTGGAAACCACGCGGGCTCAGGACATCGACGTGGGCGTTGCTCGCGCCCAGTACGAGCACGCCATCGCCACGTTGGTGGGGACACCTGCGTCGGTCTTCAGCCTTGCCGCGATGCCTCTGGGGCAGCAGATTCCGCCCGTTCCTATCGGCGTACCGTCGCAACTGCTGGAACGCCGGCCCGACATTGCCGCGGCCGAGCGCCAGGCGGACGCGGCCAACGCGCAGATCGGCGTGGCCATCGCGGCGTACTACCCCAACATTTCGCTGACCGGCAGCGGCGGCTTTGAGAGCGGCAACCCCGGCACATGGATTCAGGGGCCGAGCGAGATGTGGTCGCTGGGCGCATCGGCCATCGAGCTTCTTTTTGACGCGGGCCGTCGCCACGCCATTACGCAGCAAGCGCGCGACGCGTACGAGCAGCAAGTCGCCAATTACCGGCAGACGGTGCTGGCCGCCTTCCAGGATGTGGAAGATAATCTGGCGGCGATTCGCATCCTCGATCAGGAATCCGCGCAGGAGAATTTGGCGGTTGCGGCGGCCGAGCGCTCGCTGAACATCAGCACCAATCGCTACAAAGGCGGTGTTACTACGTATCTGGAAGTGCTGACCGCGCAGACCGCGCAACTCTCCGATCAGCGAACCCAGGCGGACATCGCGACGCGCCAGTTTGTCGCCAGCGTGCAGCTGATCCGCGCGCTGGGGGGCGGGTGGGATACCGGTCAACTGCCCAAACTGTAACTGTAACTACAGCTGAGCTAATTGGCCGTCGGCTGCGTCAAGAACGCTTCCGTCGCCGTGCCACCGGCAATGCGGTAGATGGCGAATTGCCGGTAGGTTTGCCCGCGCAGCTCGAAGATCAGGTCGGCGCGCCCATTGCCCTCGGTATCCACGGCGTCCACCAACCGGTAACGCGGTGCGATATCGAGCTGAGCATCGCTGGTCACCTGCTTCAGGAGGACTTTGGGCTGCCCATAGAAATCGGGCTGCGCGACGATGGTGGCGTATTTCACCGGCGTTCCGGTTGAGCGTGCGGTGAGGACCATGGTGGCTCCGCCGCCGAAACTCAGGCTGTAACAGCGGAAATTCTCGTCGGCCAGCGCCGGCGAAGCCGGTGCAGCGGCCGGATGCGTCCTGCGATGGGCCGCGCTGGTTGTTTTTGCGGTAGCGGCCGCCGCGGGGGGCGGAGGAGCCATCGCCTGCTGCGCGATCGTCTCCAGCGCTGCCTTCATTTTGTTTTCATCGTCGGGATTCGACCATGTGAATGCCCAGGACTCTGTGTCTTCGGCGCGATTGTCGGAAATCCCGGCCATCTGGTTCATATTGGGGGGCAGCCCGAACAAAGCATCGGGCCGGGCTAGCTTCGCCTGATCTACGGGCGCGGTGTACTGCAGGCGCGGACGATCCGGATCGATGGCCGGCTGTGTGGTTGGTATTTCACCGGAGGCGTTGGACCGCCGGTGAAACGTGGGCCGATCCGAGTCGACATCGGGCTGGCTCGAGGTCGAAGGGGTGGAGCCGGAGGTGCCCGACCCCGAGTCGCTGCCGCTCGGCCGAGGGTGCAGGGTCGGCCGGTCCGGATCGACCGGAGGCGCATTCTGCGCACTGGTTGCTGTTGGGGAGCTTGCGCCGGAGCCAGCTTCGGTCCCGCCCTGGTTCTGTTCGTCGGCCGGGCGGTGGGCGAAGTGCGGCTTGTCGGGATCGACGTCCCTCACTTCGTAGGTGTGCCCGCTCTTTGCCGGCGAAGCCTTTGGCTTCGGCGGAGGCGGCGCTTCAAAGCTGCCCACGCCGATCCACAACCCGGCCAGATCCTCTGAGTCTTTTATGTTGAAAAAACCCGCCGGTTTGCCCGCCGCTTCCAGTTCGTATTGCGTGCCCGAGAGCACGGCCAGCGGCGCGGGTTGCGCCAGATAGAGCCCACCGGGCTGATATTGCATGCCGTCCCACACCACGATCGGTACCAGCCGGCTCTCTTTAATTTTGCCGAGATCCCCGGTGTATTCCAGAATCGCCGTGGCGCGAAGGTGGGTACCGTTCTGCTGCTTCTCTTCGTCGACATGCCCTGGATACTGTGCATAGGCGGGCGAAGCGCAGGCTGCGGCTACCCCAGCGATCAAGGCCAATTCAAAACATCTTGTGCGAACCCGTGACATAATCCTCACTGCTACAAGACAATTTTAATCGTCCGCCGGTGCGCGGACATTCATCTGCTTTTTTTGAAGGGAAATAATGGAAATCAACGACAAAGTTGCCGACTTTACGCTCCAAAACGACTCGGAGAAGACCATCCATCTGAAAGATTTCGCCGGCAAGCCGGTCGTTCTATTCTTCTACCCGAAAGCCGATACGCCTGGCTGCACTATTGAGGCCTGCGGGTTCCGCGACCAGTTCAAAAAGATCCAGAACACCGGCGCCATCGTGCTGGGCATCTCCCGCGACACGCCCGCGGCGCAGAAGAAGTTCCGCGAAAAGTACGATCTCCCGTATCCCCTCCTTGCTGATGTAGACGAAACCGTTTGCAAACAGTTTGACGTACTGAAAGAAAAGAATATGTATGGGAAGACGGTGATCGGGATCGAGCGCACCACGTTTCTCATCGGCCCTGACCAGCGGCTGCTGAAAATCTTCCCCAAAGTGAAGCCGGAAGGCCATGCTGAAGAGGTGCTCGCGGTGCTGAAAGGATTGCCGGCCAGGTAGATGGCAAAGTTTCCCGTCGTGCCGCGCGCGTTCTACCTGGACCCTCCCGATGTCGTCGCGCAGGGGCTTCTCGGCAAGGTCCTGGTGCGGCGCTACGAAGGGAAACGTCTCGCCGGCCGCATCGTCGAAGTCGAGGCTTATTTCGGTCTCGACGATCCCGCCGCGCATACTTTCGTCGGCAAGACGGAGCGCAACCAGGTCCTTTTTGGGCCGCCTGGTTTCGCCTACGTTTACTTCATCTACGGCATGCATTTCTGCCTGAATTTTTCCTGTGAGCCCGAAGGCAAGCCCGGAGGCGTGCTGCTGCGGGCGCTTGAGCCGCTGGAGGGACTGAGGACCATGGCGCGCTTGCGAGGAGTCGCGTCCACCGCGAATCCACGCCTTTTGACGTCCGGCCCTGGCCGCCTCTGTCAGGCTCTGGACATCGAGCGGGAAACGCACAACGGCATCGACGTCACCAGCGCTCGCTCGGGCCTGCATGTTGAAGACGATGGCTCAGCGCCGCCGCAGATCGTCGCTTCCCCTCGCATTGGCATCCGCAAAGCGGCGGACCGCCCGCTGCGATTCGTCATCGCCGGCAATCGGTTCGTCTCAAAGTGAATTCTCGACGGAAAGTCTCGTCGATTCGGCTTGTGTACCATGATTCACGAGCGAAGATTCTCCGCAGTCCATCCCAACCCTTCAGGAAATGCCCCATGCGAAGTTCGTTGTTCCTCGCTGCCGTGCTGACCGCTTCTGTCGCCGCTCAGCCCCTCCTCGGCCAGCAAGCTCCCGCCAACACGGGTTTGGACACGCTTCAGGGGCAATCCGGTGCTCGTCCGCGACGGCCGCAGCCGAAGCCGGTGAACCTGAAAGTGCTGCCGAAGGACATCGCGCGTGAGGATCTGATCAAAATCATGCGCGGCTATGCCGGTTCTTTGGGCGTCGAATGCAGCTTCTGCCACGCCAGGAACCCGCAGACGCACAAGCTGGACTTTCCCTCTGACGCGAAGGACGACAAGACGATTGCCCGCACTATGATCCTGATGACCCAGACCATCAATGAGCAATACATGACGCAGGTGCACGATCCGGACGCGAAGCCGGAGGACAAGCACGTCACCTGCGGCACCTGCCATCGCGGCCACTCCATGCCGGAACACTTTGTCGCTGAGCCGCGCCATCGCGCGTCCGGCGACGATGAGGGCGCTGGATCGCCGCAGTAAATCCGCTCAGCGCGGCGCGATCAGGACGTTGTCGATCAGCCTTGCGGGACCGACTACCGCGGCCACGGCTACGAGCGCACCAGCGCTGACATCCGGGACGTCTTCGAGCGTCTCCGGATCGACGATGCGCAAATAATCGAGGCGGATCTCGGGTTCTTCGGCCAGAACAATCAGGCCCGCATCGATCAGCCGCGCAGAGTCGACCACTCCAGCGGCGATGCGCGCTTCGATGTGGCGCAGCGTCCGACTCAGCACCAGCGCTTGCTGCCGCTCGTCTGCGGACAGGTAGTGATTGCGCGAGCTCATCGCCAGCCCGTCGGTCTCGCGCACCGTCGGGCAGACCACCAGCTCCAGGTTGAAATTCAAATCGCGCACCATGCGCCGCAGTACCGCTACCTGAGCCGCGTCCTTCTGGCCGAAGAAGGACTTGTCGGGCTGAACGATATTGAACAGCTTCGCTACCACGGTCGCCACGGCGCGAAAATGGCCCGGCCGCGAGACGCCGTCGAGGCGATCGGAGATTCCGGCAACTTCGACGAAGGTCTTCAGCCCTTCCGGATACATTTCGGCAGCATCCGGCGCGAAGAGCACGTCCACGCCTTCGGCTTCGAGCAGAGCAGAATCCGCCTCAAACCGACGCGGATACTTCGCGAAGTCCTCTCCAGGCGCGAACTGTGTGGGATTGACGAAGATCGTCGCGACCACCGCACCGCAGGCCGCTTTGGCTGCGCGCACCAGAGAGAGATGCCCCTCATGCAGCGCGCCCATGGTCGGTACGAGTCCGATCCAGTGTCGTTCGGCACGCAGTTTCGCAACCGCGGCTCGCGCCTCGGCAATGGTTTTGGCAATCAGCATGGCGCCGAATCAGGCCTTGTGGCGAAGCACCGGTGTTCCCAGCGCCGCCGCCACGTCTTTGGGCAGATGATAGCTCTCGCTGTCGGCGGGAAAGGCTCGTTCTTCCACGTCGCGCCGATAGCCTTCCACCGCGTTCCGGAACAGAGCCGCCGCATCGCCAAATTGCCGGACGAATTTGGCAGGCTGGGAAAAGCTGAGATTCACCAGGTCATGGAAGACCAGAATCTGCCCATCGCAATCCGGGCCCGCGCCAATGCCGATCGTTGGAATCCCGACTTCCGTCGTGATGCGGCCAGCGACTTCCCGCGGCATTCCCTCGAGAACCAGCATGACGGCACCAGCGGACTCGAGGGTGTGCGCGTCATGGAGCAGCTCGTTGATCGCCGCGGCTGATTTTCCCTGCACCTTGTAGCCGCCCATGCGGTGCACCGACTGCGGTGTGAGCCCCAGATGGCCGATCACGGGAATTTCGGCCGACGTGAGCCGATCCACTAACTCAGCCCGGCTCGCACCGCCCTCGATCTTGACGGCCTGCGCGCCCGCTTCTTTCACAAAGCGCACCGCGTTCGCGACTGCGTTATCGATGCCGAGGTGATACGAACCCCATGGCATGTCCGCGGCCACGATGGCTCGCTTTACCGCGCGTCGCACGGCGCGCGTGTGGTGCAGCATTTCGTCCACCGTCACCGAGAGCGTGTTGTCGTGGCCCATCACCACCATGGCCAGCGAGTCGCCGACCAGGATCAGGTCGATCCCAGCCTCGTCGACCAGCCGTGCTGTGGCGTAGTCGTAGGCGGTCAGCGCAGTTATCGGCCTGCCCGTCTGCTTCTTTTCCTGGATTGTCTGGAAGGTCACCGGGACCGGCGCGGATGCCGGCTCGTCATTGCGGAACTGCGAAACGCTCATGTTGTCTCCAGTGCGGCTCCTCCCGCATGCAAAGGATGCCACCCGAACCAACTCCTGACGATACGCCTCATGGGGCAGGGAAGACAAATCCAGGCGGTTAGAGCTTGACGGTCTTCAGATATTCGCGGAATTGTGGCCCCAGATCGTCCCGTTTCAGGGCGAACTCGACCGTCGCCTTCAGCATGCCGAATTTGTCGCCGGCATCGTGTCGAACTCCCTCGAAGCTGTATCCGTAGACTTTTTCCGTCTCCAACAGGCCCTTGATGCCGTCGGTCAGCTGCAATTCGCCCCCGGTGCCCAGCGGCGTGTGCTCCAGCAGATCGAAAATCTTCGGGGTGAGGATGTAGCGGCCGATAATGGCATTCTTTGAGGGCGCATCCGCCGGCTTGGGCTTTTCCACCAGGGCGGAAACGCCGAACAACCGCGGCTTCCCCGGAATCTGTTTTCCGTCCAGCACGCCGTACGCGGAGATCGCATCCCCTTCGATGACCTGCGTGGCCACGATCGAGGACTGCACCTCCTCGAAAACGTCCATCATCTGCTTCAGGCAGGGAGTTTCGGCATCGATCACGTCGTCGGGGAGAATGACGGCGAAGGGCTCATCGCCGACCAGGTCGCGCGCCATGAGCACGGCGTGGCCCAGGCCCATGGCTTCCTTCTGGCGGACGTAGGAGAGGCGCACCATCTGCGAAACCTGGCGGCTCACGGCGAGCAGGTCCATCTTGCCGCGTTTTTCCAGGGTGCATTCCAGTTCGTAGCTGACGTCGAAATGATCTTCAATGGCCGATTTTCCGCGGCCGGTAACGATGACGATCTGATCGCAGCCCGCGGCCAGCGCCTCCTCGACGCCGTACTGGATGATGGGCTTATCGACCAGAGCCAGCATTTCTTTGGGAATGGATTTTGTGGCCGGCAAAAAACGCGTGCCAAAACCCGCAGCCGGGAAAATTGCCTTGCGCACTTTCGTTTGTGTGGACATTGCGTGAGTTCGGATTCCTTCCTTACGTCGCGGGCCTCTTATCGCGAACCGGGCATTCTACAACGAGACTCGGATAGGATGCGACCCTTTCCTACAACGTTGGCGAGTCGTCACCGAGCAGCGCCTTGCGCACGATTTTGATGGGCGCGCCGCCCTGGCGCATGAAGTCGTCGTGAAATTTTTCCAGCGAGAAGCTGGCCCCTTCTTTTTTCTGGAGGTCTGACCGCAGCTTCATGATCTGGAGCTTGCCCAGCGTGTAGTAGAGGTAGGTTGGGTCCGAGGTTCCGCGCTTGGTTTCGACCTCGGCGATGGCCCGGGACTGGTAACCCTCATTGACAAAGAAATCCTCGGCCTGCGCGAGGGTCATGCCCTGGGTGTGCATGCGGATGCCAACGACGAAACGGGCGTCGCGCAGCAGCGCATCCTGCAACTGTCCCAGGCGGATCAGGCGCGATTCGCGCTCGTCTTTCGCGCCCACGCCCGGCTTGTTGTAACCCTCGTCCAGCATCATCTGCTCGCAGTAATGCGCCCAGCCTTCGATGTTCGTGGACGACCCGGTCAGCTTGCGCACGGCGCTCATCGGCGTGTGATTGACCCAAAGGAACTGCACGTAGTGGCCGGGGTACGCCTCATGGACGGAGGTGCTGATGACGGTGCCCACGTTGAAAACCGACATGTAGTCGGCGACCTTCGCCGCCGGCCAGTTCTTCTCGGGCAGCGTCACGTTGAAGTACGCCGTCGATGAATGCTTCTCGTACGGCCCCGGAGAATCCATCGATGCCTGGGTCGTCGCCCTCATAAACGGCGGCGTCTCTTCCAGCGTCGGCTGTACGGTCGAGGGGATGGTGATGATCTTTTTCGCCTGAATAAATGCGATCAGGCTGTTAAAGGTGTTGTGAAAGGTCTGGAGCAGCTGATCCGGAGGCGGATGAATGGCGGCAAGTTCGGCCAACACTTCCTTCGGCGTTTTGGCGGGATCCACTTCCTTCGCGATGCGAGTGAACTCCGCCTGGTTCTTGTGCAGGTCGTCGTAGCCAATTTGCAGGAGGCGGTCCAGCGGCGTGTCGACCATTTCGTCGTAGAGTAGCTTCTTGCTGAAGGTGTCCGCGCCGATGCGAAAATCGCCATTGGACTTCGGCAGGAGATCGCTTTTTAGCCAGCCCTGATAGTTCTCCAGTGCAGCAATCACTGCGCCGTTGGTCTTGCGGAACTCGGCAGTCGTTGCCGGATCTTTAGCGCCCTTGAAGGCATCCGGCACATCGCTCTGGAAGAAGCTGATGATGTCCGGCAGTTGCTCCAAGGCAATTTCTGTGTAAATGCGCGGAGGATTCTTCAGGTTTTGCCGCGCCGCCGTGAAAACCGCCGGCATCTGTTTTTCGCGCGCGATCAGCGACCGCAGCCGCTCGTCCACAGGCGCAAAATCGCGCTCCATCAGGACGAAGGCGCTGTTGGTGATCCCGCTCGAGTAGTTGTCCGGATTCTTCTCCCAGCCCCGAATCGTCTCCAGCTCGAGCAGGTTCCCTTTGATGTTGTCGCGCATGATGGCCAGGTCGCCCTGGGTGCTCTCGTCGAGACCGGCCGCGGGGAAGCTGTCGAACTTCTGCTCATACCCGCGCAGCGCGGCGATCTCCGACTCAACCCCCGCGCGGCTGTAGTCCTCGAGCTTCGTGTCGTACTGGTGAAAGCCGATCTGCGTCGCGTTGGTCGGCCCGAAGTGAAAGACCACGTCGGAGAAGTAATGATCGGCCAGCGCGCGGAACTGCGAGCCGGCATTGGAAGCTTCGGGGTTCATGGCTGGGGTTGTCGTCATCAGGCCAAAGCAGGTCAGGAGAACAGCGGCGGATTTCTTCTTCATCGAGATTTAGTATCCGTCATCGGTTCCGATTCCGTCATCCCGCCGCCCCCTATACTGAAGACCATGCCCCTCGTTCTCACGCGATCCGATGCGCTGCGCCGGCGGGCGGAAAAGCTCTTTCCCGGCGGAGTGAACTCGCCGGTTCGCGCTTTTCGCGCCGTCGGCGGGGCGCCGCCCTTTGTGGAGCGCGGCGAGGGCGCCTACCTTTGGGACGCCGACGGCAATCGCTTCATCGACTACTTTGGTTCCTGGGGTCCGATGATCCTCGGCCACGCGTTTCCGGCGGTGGTCGAAGCGATCCAGGAAGCCGCGGCGCACAGCGCCAGCTTCGGCGCATCCACGCGGGCCGAGGGGGATCTGGCCGAACTGGTCCGCGCCGCGTTCCCCTCCATCGAAAAGATGCGCTTCGTCAGTTCCGGCACGGAAGCCACGATGTCGGCGATTCGGCTCGCGCGCGCGTTCACCGGGCGTAAATTCATCGTCAAGTTCGAAGGCTGCTACCACGGCCACGCCGACGGTCTGCTGGTGAAGGCCGGTTCTGGCGTCGCCACTTTTGGGATCCCTGGCTCCGCCGGCGTTCCGGAAGAAGTGGCCCACTTTACCCTGGCGCTGCCCTTCAACGATGTTGTCACGGTTGAGGCGGCCTTCGGCGCGCATCCCAGCGAAATTGCCGCCGTCATCGTCGAGCCCATCGTCGGCAACGCCGGTTGCATTCCGCCCGCGCCCGGCTACCTCGAAGCCCTCCGCACGCTGACCGAGAAGCACGGAGCGCTGCTGATTTTCGATGAAGTCATGACCGGTTTTCGCGTGGCGTTTGGCGGGGCTCAGGAGCTCTACGGGATCCGCCCTGACCTGACGACCCTGGGCAAGATTGTTGGCGGCGGCCTGCCGGTCGGCGTCTTCGGAGGCCATGCCGGCATCATGGACCAGCTCGCGCCCCTTGGGCCGGTTTACCAGGCGGGCACGCTCAGCGGTAATCCGCTGGCCATGGCCGCCGGCATCGCCACCGTGGGCTATCTGGGCGCCCACCGCAAAAACGTCTACCCCAAACTCGAAAGACTCAGCGCCGCGGTCGCGGACGGCGTCGCTGCTGCCGCAACTCAGCAGGGAATTCCCCTCACTACCAACCGCGTCGGAGCGATGTTCACGTGGTTCTTCAGGTCGGAACCCGTGACGAACTACGAGCAGGCGGCCCGCTCCGACACGAACCGCTTCGCCGCTTTTCACCGCGCCATGCTGCAGGCGGGGGTTTGGCTTCCGCCTTCCCAATTCGAGGCGGCCTTCCTCAGCACTGCGCATACTGAGGCGGATATTCGCCATACGGTCGATGCGGCGCGACGGGCCTTCGCCGCAATCGCCAGGGATTAACAGGAAAAAGAGGGAAGCGGCCTACCAGAGGTGGAGCGTGAGCCCGGTGCTGGCCATGGCCGGGGAGACGCCCTGGCCGGCATAGATATGGCCGTATCCCAGCTCCAGGATGCGCCAGTCGAGGCGAGGCAGGATGCCATGCGAGACGCCCGCGTTCACCTGCCACGCGGCACCCCACGAGGGGCCGAACAGGCCCGCGGAGTTGTAGGAGTCGCTGCGGCCTAAGCCGCCGCCAGCCTCCACGAAGAGCCTGACGAGAGGCAGACTGAAGGCCAGACGCGGTCCCATCACGGCGTCGTAGGCACGGAGGTTGGCGTTGCCCGGCAAGGCTGTAGCGCGCGCGACAAATCCCAGAACGTGCCCCTGAAAGTACCCGCCGCCGCTTCCGCCCCAGAGCACGCCTGCGCCTTGTCCCACCCGGGCGGCTGAGAATTCAGCGAAGAGGCTGCCGCCTCGAGGACCCACCCCGAGCCCGTCATCCTGGGCAAACGCGGCGACTGAGGTGAAGGCGGACAACAAAACCAGGGCGAGGAAAGCGGAAGGGGTCTTCATCGGAGTTCTCCCATCCATGCGTGCGGTATTGCCCACGTCAGACGCGGCGCTGGGGCAAAAGGTTTCCTCAATCGCATCCGGGCAACGCAGCGGCCACTCAGGTGAGTCTCTGCTTACTGGAGTCACACTATGTCTGGAACCCCAAACACCATCGGCCTGATGCTGCTGTTCGCCGTCGTTTTCCTTGTCTGCCTCCTCTGGGCGACCCACGGGCACACCGCGACCGCCGACACCGAAGAACAGGATGTGGGCACGCCGGGCAAGGATTCCTGAGCGGGAGGCGGCGGCCGGCGATTATGCCGGTGCCGTTTGTTTCCTGGGAAGAAATGCTCGCAGGACCAGCGATAGCCCGAAGCAGATCAGCAGGCACCGGATCAGCAGCAGTGGATTGTAGCGCCAGGCCAGGACCGCCAGGCAGAGGGGATAGCTCACCGGCAAAAACTCCGCTACGAGGCTCATCAGCCATTGGGGCCGCGCTGCGGACTTCGCAATCCGAGGCCGCAGGGTCGGTATCAGACGCGGCACCTGGCGGCGGTACTCCACATACGCCGCGCCGATCTGCCCGGTGAGAAAATCCTCTTCGCCCAGGATAAGCCGGAAGTAGAACAGCGCCAGCAGCACGGCAAACACCAGGGCACCCGAAGGCGGCATCAGGATGGCGATGCTCAGGCCGAGAAACCACGAGCCGAGGTACAGCGGATTCCGCACGTAGCGGTAGGGTCCCGCCGCCATCACGCTGCCGGCGAGCATCGGCCCGGAGTGCACGATCGATGCTCCGAGAAACGCCGTGCCCCAAACGCGCAGAACCGCGCCCAGAAGACCGAAGAGAATCGCCAGTCCGGTCACCAACAGGGTCGCAAGGTCCAGGTGCAGCCAGCCCCAGCGCGCCAGCGTGGTCGCGAGCGCGAGCCATGCGGTGGCCGGAGGGGGCACGAATCGGCCGCTGGTCCACGTCCATGGGGCCCAAAAGCCGACCGCGTAAATCAGGAGAATGATGAGGAACCGGAAGCGAAATTCAAACTGGGTCGCTTTCATGCGGTCTCTTTCTGGCGCAGGGCGCTGATCATCGGAGCGCTTCCTTCAGGCGTCCACGGGCCGCAGCCAGGCGGGCTTCGGCGTCGCGGCGGGTCAGCCCCAGTTTGTTCATCACCACCGCTGTTTTCACTGATTCCGCGCGGGCCAGCAACTGTGCAGCCGCGTCGTAGTCGAGTCCGGTGATGGTGGCAATGATCCGCGCGGCGCGATCGGCCAGCTTGGTGTTGGTCGGCTGCACGTTCACCATCAGATTGCCGTAGACATATTCGAGCCGCACCAGGGCTCCGGTCGAGAGCATATTCAGCACCATCTTGGTCGCGGTTCCTGCCTTCATCCGCGTCGAGCCGGTGACCACCTCAGGCCCGGTCGCGGGCACAATCGCGATCTCTGCCGTGCGTGCCACGGCTGACCCCGGAACGCAGGTCAGCCCGATGGTCAGCGCGCCCAGCTTGCGCGCGTGCTCGAGGCCGCCGAGCACATACGGCGTGCGCCCGCTCGCCGCAATTCCCACCAGCACGTCGCCCGCTTCGAAGCCGTGCTCTTCGAGGTCCAGCGCCCCCAGCGACGGATTATCCTCCGCCCGCTCGATCGACCGCCTAAGCGCCACGTCTCCGCCCGCAATGATCCCCTGCACCAGCTCCGGCGGGGTGTTGAAGGTCGGCGGGCACTCGGACGCATCGAGCACGCCGAGCCGCCCCGATGTTCCTGAACCCAGGTAAAACAGGCGGCCGCCCTGGGCGATCCGAGCCGCGATCGCGTCCACGGCGGTGGAGATTTGCGGCAGCTCCCGCCCTACAGCCGCCACTGCTTCTTCGTCTGCGGCGTGCATCAAGCGCAGCATCTCGAGGGTCGACACTTCGTCGATGTGATCGGACGCGGGGTTGCGCGCCTCCGTCGGAAGATTTCCCAGCTCAGACATTGGAGATGATGCTACCTCAGCGGCCCAGGCGCAGCTTGCGGACAGCTGCGCGGGCTGCGTTGTCGGTCCGCACCTCGCACTCCCAGAGCACCGCGACTCTCCACCCCAGTCTGCGGAGCGCTGCGGCATGCCGGCGATCGCGGGCCACGTTGCCGCCCCGCTTCGCGGCCCAGAACTCGGCACGCGTAGCGGGAACCACCGAGCCGTATTTGCAACGGTGACAGTGCCAGAAGCATCCATGGACGAAAATCACCGTTTGGTACTTCGGTAGCACGATGTCCGGCCGTCCGGGCAGATCTTTGCGATGGAGGCGGAAACGAAACCCCATCGCGTGCAGCACGCGCCGCACCCGGACTTCCGGCTTCGTATTCCGGGAGCGGATCGCCGCCATGTTGCGGCTGCGCTGCTCGCGGGTGTGAATATCGGTCATGACTGAACGAGCGCGGGTCCGGTTTCAGTGGTGTTGGTGAGCGGAAGTCGCCCCTGTACCGGCCGGATCCCGCGGCGGGCCATGCTCGGCCCAACGATCCACGGCCGCATCGCCCGTGCCACAGTTGCGATCACGGGTACGGCCACGCTGTTCCCAAATTGCTTGTACGCCTGGGTATCGGAAACAGGAATCCGGAAGCTGTCCGGAAATCCCATTAGCCGCGCGCATTCCCGGGGCGTCAACCGGCGGGGATTCTCATCTCTGCCTCGGCTGACCAGAATCTCCGAGCCATCTTTGTAGTAGCGGGCGGAGAGCGTCCGCGCAATATCGTCACGGCCCACCAGTCCAAACCCGAACCCGTTTCCCGCGGCGCGATGCTTCGCCGCATACGCCTGCAGGTACTCCCAGAGCTTCGTGGTCAACGTGTATTTCGGATTTACCGCGCTCCGCGGCCCCAGCGTGTATGGATCCTCCGCCGCCTCGCTCCCGTCTTCGGGATGCAATACGGCCCGCAGCCTTGGACCCGCGCTGGGCAACGCCACATCGTCCAGTGAAAATCCGGTATCCTCGCGAAATCCAGCGATCAAAATTCGCTCCCGATGCTGCGGCAGGAAATAAGCGGCGTCGAATACGCGCCAGGAAACGCGGTATCCCAGTTCCTCTTCCAGCGCCTGCCGGATGACGCGAAACGTCCGCCCGCGGTCATGGTTGAGGAGGTTTTTGACGTTTTCGAGCAGAAACGCCCGCGGCCGCTTCACCGCGAGAATGCGCGCGACGTCGAAAAACAGCGTTCCCTGCGTTGCGCACGCAAAGCCATGCGGTCGTCCGAGCGCATTTTTCTTGCTTACGCCGGCAATGGAGAACGGCTGGCAGGGAAAGCCGGCCAGCAGAATGTCGTGGTCCGGAATTTCGTCGTCGCTCTGTTCGCGAATATCCCCGGCTATCGGCTTGCGCTCGCCAAAATTTGCGGCATAGGTCTTCTGAGCAAAAGCGTTCCACTCGCTCGTGAACACGCAGCGCCCGCCCGCCGCCTCGAACCCCATGCGCATCCCGCCGATTCCGGCGAAAAGGTCGATAAAGGTAAACGCAGCCTTAGGCACAAACCTATTCTCCGCGTTTTGCGGAAGATTTCTTCGCCTTTTTCCCAGGTTTCTTCGCGGCAGCCTTCCGTGGCGTCGCCTTCTTCGTCGCGGCCTTCTTCGCCGCTCGCTTTACCGGTGTCTTCTTCCGCGCGGCCAGCGTTTTCTCCTTCAGCGCGGCGGTCAGCTCTTCAACATCCACGTGCCGCGCCGATTTGCGGAGACGCTCGATGTCGTAGAACGTGCGGCGATCACGCAGGAAAATGTGGACCACGAAATCCACGTAATCCATCAAAATCCACTCGCCCAGCCGCCGGCCCTCGACGGAGTTCGGATACGTTCCGAAGTCGCGTTTGAGGCGCAGCTCAATCTCGTCGGCAATGGCCTGCGACTGCCGCTCGTTGGCTGTGCTGGTGATCAGGAAGAAGTCGGTGAAGGCGGAGTCGGCGGGATCCAGCTGCAATACCCGCGTCTCCTCACCTTTTTTCTCATCGCAGGCCGCAACCGCGACCAGCACCATCTTGCGGGTTTCCGTCAATGTCATGCGTGGGGTTCAGCGCTCTCGCTTTCGATGGTACGGCAAATCACTGTGGTTTTGGAGTTGCACCGGCGGATGCCTCAAAACTCACTGTCTTCTTTGTACAGCCCGTGCTCGCGGATATACGCAGCCACTCCGGGATCGAGTTCCCCCCGCGACTCGACGCCGTGATGCAGCGACTCGCGGATGCCGCTGGCCGACGCTTGTTCCTCGAGATCGGGCAGCAGATACAACCGCGATTCGCGGTGTCCAGCGTTCCGAAGAGAAAGGACCAGGTTGTCGCCTTGCTGAGCATCGGTAGACGCCACGGAGATATTCGGCGGCAGGGCAGCGGCGACTCGGCTCAGGTCGAATCCTGGGCGCGAGGCGACAATGAAATCGCACGCTACCAGCAGATCGCTCGACCGATACCACTTGCCGATGCTGAGAAAAGAATCGGCGCCCATCAGGCAAAACAGCTCGTCACCGGTGGCCAGCCCGGCCTTCAGCGTGCGCACCGCGTCGATGGTGTAGTTGGGCCGTCCGTCCGCGCGCGGGGCGTCGATGAGCGACAGCTCCATATCCTTCTCGCCCGCGAGCGCGAGCCGCGTCATAGCGACGCGATCGGTGAAGCTCGCCTGCGGCCGATCGCGCTTGAGCGGTTGCACTCCGACCGGCGCAAACAGCACGCGCCCAAGGCCCATGCGCGAGGCCGCCAGCCGCGCCAGCGCGACGTGCCCGCGATGGGGCGGATCGAAGCTGCCGCCAAACAGGCCAATCCTCATTGTTTCTGAGCATAGCGCGTCACTCTGGGAATTACGGTAGTGTGGGCCTGTGAGCACCCTCGCCGCCATCGCGCTCGGCGCGAATCTGCCGTCGTTCGCCGGCCAACCCGAGCAGACTCTGTCGGCTGCCATGGGCGACCTCGCCGCTGCCGGGAGCATCGTTGCGCGCTCTTCACTTTACCGGACGGAGCCTGTGGGCTACACGGATCAGCCGCCATTTGTAAACGCCGCTGTTACATTAGCGACGGACCTCGACGCGGAAACCCTCCTTGATCGCCTGCTGGCCATCGAGCGGCGTTATGGCCGGGATCGCGCGAACGGTACTCCCAACGGCCCGCGCACCCTCGACCTGGACCTGTTGCTGCTGGGCGATCGAGTCGTGAATTCTCCCCGGCTTACCCTTCCCCATCCGGCGCTGGCGGAACGGCGATTCGTCCTCGCCCCTCTGTGCGAGATTGCGCCCAACACCCGTCACCCGGTTCTTGGCAAGACTATGGCGGAACTTCTGGCTGCGCTGCCGGGCGAGGGCCCCAACCGCGCCGGCGCGGTGCTAAAGCTGCCGTCCCTGACGCAACACTAAAAGCAACACTAGAATCAGAAGCTCATGCGGTTTTTCCTCAGCCGGATTTGTCTCGCTGCGTTCGCCGTTGTATCGGCTGCAACCGTGTGCGCCCAGACGCGAGGCGTCGTCCGCAATGCGCATGGAGATCCCATCTCCTCCGCCACCGTCGCCGACATGGCCGGCAATACGCTCGCTGTCTCAGGATCCGACGGCACGTTCGCTCTGGCCCATCCTCCGGGTCAGATCGAAGTCACGGCCGCACATTACGTAACCGCCGTTGTGACCATTGCGGCCGGACAATCCCTGAACATTGTTCTTCGCCAGCCCCTGGAGACCGTCGTCGTGACGGCGTATCGCTCCGCTCTGGGGGGCTCGGAAAGTCCAGCCAGCACCCGCGTCCTCGACACGCAACAGCTTCAGCAAGCGGCCTCTCCTTCGCTCGACGGAAAGCTGCGCGAAGTCCCTGGATTCACCCTTTTCCGGCGTTCCAGCTCTCTGGTTGCCAATCCGACAACCGAGGGGGTTTCGCTGCGCGGCCTCGGTTCTACGGCGGCCAGCCGTTCTCTCGTGGTGCTCGACGACATTCCGCTCAACGATCCCTATGGGGGCTGGGTCCATTGGGAGGAACTGCCGGAGCTGGCCATCCATTCCATCGAAGTCGTTCGCGGGGGCGCGTCGGACCTGTACGGCTCCAGCGCCATCGGTGGCGTCATCAGCGTCATTCCGGTTTCTCCACAAACGTCAGGCGTTCAGGTCTTCACCAGTGGCGGCTCGGAGAGCACTCTCGACGACGGCGCGCTCGCGACCCTGAAGCGAGGAGCGTGGTCGGCTATCGCCAGCGGCGGCCTGATCGCGACGGACGGCTACACGCTGATCGCGCCCGATCTGCGCGGACCTATCGATCAGCCTTCCAATGTCCATGCGCAGAATGGGCTCGCGGAAGTTGACCGCGCGCTGCCCGGCGACGGTCGCATTTTCGTCCGCAGCAACGTGCTGAACGAAATCCGCCACAACGGCACGCCCGCGCAGTGGAATTCGACCCGTCTGTGGCGAGGAGCAGCGGGGGCGGACTGGCGCGACTTCGCCCTGCGCCTCTACGGGGACGACGAGCACTACCGCCAGACTTTTTCCAGCATCGCCGCCAATCGCGCCTCAGAGAAGTTAACGCGTTTCGTGTTCGATCCTGCCGACGAGCTGGGAGCGGCACTGCGCTGGCATCGGCCCATGGGTGGTCACGCGCTCATTCTTGCTGGGGCCGATACGCACGATGTGCGCGCCGAGGATAGCGAGCAGCTGTTCAGTGGTGCTGGTGGTTTCCTTTACACTTCCGCGCGCCAGCGCCAGACCGGTGTCTGGGGCGAAGCGCTGCTCACGCCCGCCAACTGGACCCTGAGCGGCTCGGCGCGCGTCGATCATTTTTCCAACTTCAACGCGCAGCAGTTCTCGAGCTCGGCTTCTTCAGTTCAGCTTCCGGATTTCAGCGAGACGGTCTTCGATCCGCGTCTCGGTATTGTGCGACGGCTTACATCGTCACTCGCGTGGAACGCTTCCGCCTTTCGTGCCTATCGCGCACCCACGGAGAATGAGCTTTACCGCACGGGCCAGGTTGGGCAACAGGTCACTGAGCCCAATCCCAATCTCCGCTCCGAGCGCGCCAGCGGCTGGGAGACCGGGTTTCAGGCCGACATTCGGCGTTACGGCTCAAGCGTGCGCACGAGTTATTTTTGGACGCAGGTCAACCGGCCCATCACCGCGCTCACCCTCAGCGTGACTCCCACGGAAGAATTGCTGCAGCGCGAGAATCTTGGCCAGATCGAAAGCCGCGGCGTCTCCCTTGACTACGCCCTGCAGCCGGTTTCATGGATCGGCGTCGAAGGCGGCTATCAATTTGCCAACGCCACTGTGACGAAATTCGCCCCCGAGCCGCAACTGGTCGGCAACTGGATTCCTCAGGTCGCTCGCAATATGGCCACAGCGCAGGTTCGGCTTACCCGGGCACGCATTGGAGTCCTCAGCGTCCAGGGACAGCTCACAGGCCGCCAGTTCGACGATGACGCCAACGCTTACCTGCTGCACAGCTATTTCCGCCTTGACGCGAGCGCCGAGCACAACTTCGGGCGGCACGTTGTTGCGTTCGCCTCGGGAGAAAATCTCCTCGATCGAGCTATTGAGGCGGGGAAGACGCCGCTCACCACTCTGGGAACGCCACGGCTCGCGCGGGTGGGTTTGCGCGTGAATTTCGGCGAGTGACCTTCAGCAATTGCTCTTGACCAACGCCGCCACACCCGCGCCGATCACGGCCAGCGATGGATCCTCGGGCAGCACTTCGACGCTGTAGTTCTGCAGCGGGCTCATTTTGATCATCTCGTAGAGAAGCTGCTTCAGGCGCGGCAGCTCCAGACGCTGAATATCGCGGCCAGTGAAGTAGAAGCGCCCCGGGCCCTCCAGGTGAATCTGCGAGGCCGTTGCCGCCGCCAGCGCGGCATGCCAGCGCCCCACAAAGTCCGAACAGCGTTTGTCGCCCTGCTTTGCCCCGGCGAAAACTTCGTCCGGTTCCATATCGAGGAAGCGCAGCCGCATGGCGCGGTGCCCCATCACACCTTCCAGATGCCCGCGGCCGCCGCAGCCGCAGTAGGTTTCTTTCGGGTCGAGCGTCACGACCGTGTGCCCACCCTCCCAGGGGCCTTCGGTATACGGATAGCGCCCGAAGCCGATGCCGTTGCCGATGGTCCACACGCGCACCTGGCGATCCAATTGCCCGCGCGTGGCTGCGATCCCGGCCGCCACTGCATCCGCATCGTTGAATACGGCCATCTTTACATCGATCCCGCGCCTCTTGAGTCCCGCCTGGATCGAGCTGCAGACTTGCGCGCCCTTCAGCTGCGGCAGATTGGGCGCGTCCAGCATCACTCCCTGGTGGACGTATCCGGGCAAGGCCACGCCGGCGGCGTCCAGCGTTGTTCCTTTGGGAACCAGACCTGCAATCGCATCGCAGATCATGTCGCAGAGGCTTTCGGCCGGGACTTCAATCAGTCCATTCGTGTCGTCGATGTTCTCGGGAAACTCCCGCAGCTCGCCGCGAAGCTTGTGGTCCTCGATGAATCCCGCAACCACCCGCGTCGAGAGCACTGCGCCTACCGTTTTTGACATAGGACCCTCCGCCGCAGTTCGGTTGACTATCCTTCGAAGCGGGCCAGCCGGTTGATGCCGTTAAACGCGGCGGCCTTGTAGCACTCGGCCAGGGTGGGATAGTTGAACACCGTATCGATGAAGTAGTCGACGGTGCCGTTCAGGATCATCACCGCCTGGCCGATGTGCACCAGTTCCGCCGCGCCCTCGCCGATGATGTGCACGCCCAGCACCTGGCGCGTCTCGCGATTGAAGATCAGCTTCAGGCGCCCGGTCGTGTCGCCGCGGATCTGCCCGCGCGCAATTTCCCGATAGTACGCCACGCCGACTTCGTAGGGCACGTCCTCTTCGGTGAGCTGTTCCTCGGTTTTGCCGATGAAGGAAATCTCGGGAATGGTGTAGATGCCATACGGATAAAAGCTCGGGTTGGAAATGATGTGCTCGTCGCCAAAGGCGCGGGCCGCGGCGATTCGCCCCTGCTCCATCGAAACTGAAGCGAGCGCCGGGAAGCCGATGACGTCTCCCACCGCGAAGATATGCGGCACTTTGGTCCGGAAATCCTTGTCTACGGGAATGCGGCCGCGATTGTCCGGCTCGATGCCCGCCGCCGCGAGGTTGAGATCGTCGATGTTGCCCTGGCGGCCTACCGCGTACAGCAGGGCGTCCCCTGACATCTTCTTCTTGCTTTCGAGATTCGCGACCACCGCTCCGTCCGGCAGCTGCTCCACGCTCTCCACTTCTTCGCCGAGGCGCATGGTCACGCGGGCGTCGCGCAGGTGATAGCTCAGCGCCTCGATGATCTCCTGATCCGCGAACTCGAGCAGCCGCGGCCGTTTTTCGATCAGGATTACGCGCACACCGAGCGCCGCGAACATGCAGGTATATTCGACGCCGATCACGCCGCCGCCTACCACAATCAGGCTCTTGGGCAGATCGACCATGTCCAGAACCTGGTCGCTGTTGACGATGGTCTTGCCGTTCACCGGCACTTTCGGCGATGTCGCCGGCCGCGTCCCTACCGCGATGATGATGTTGTCGGCCTCGTAGGTGTTGGTCCCGCGCGGCCCGTCCACCTTCACGTGATGATCGTCGACAAAACTCGCCACGCCGTTGAAAACTTCGACCCCGTTCCGCGAGAGCTGGGCTTCGGTCACGTCGATTTCGGTTTTGATGACGTGCTGCACGCGGAAAGCCAGATCGGCCATCGTGATCTTTTCCTTCACGCGGTAGTTCATCCCGTATATGGACCGGTAGTTATAACCGGAGAGATGCAGGACCGCCTCGCGCATCGTCTTGCTGGGGATGGTTCCCGTGTTGATGCACACGCCGCCCACGACGCTTCGCATTTCGACAAGCGCCACATGCTTGCCCCTCTTCACCGCGGATACCGCTGCGCGCTGACCGGAAGGGCCCGAACCGATGACCAGCAAATCGTATTTCGCCATGGGTAGAAGAAACCTGCGCCAACGATCCAGATGCTCGGGCGCTTGCCCATCTTACAATCCAGTGATGACAGGCCGTGTGAATACACTCTTACACTAACGCAGATGCTTCTTTACGCCATCACCAACAGACGCTTGCTCGGCGGCGACGAAACCGCGAAGCGCGCTCGCCTGGTTTCGCTCGCCGGGGAATGGGCTCGCGGCGGCGTCGACACCATTCAGGTCCGCGAAAAAGATCTTCCTCTCACCGAATTGCAGCCTCTTGCCGCGCGCGTCGTTGAAGCCGTGCGCGGCGCCAAAAGTCATACCCGCGTCCTTGTCAACGGTCCGGCTCAGGTCGCTCTCGACGCGGGCGCCGATGGCGTGCATCTGCACGCCAACGCGGGTCCCGCGGCCGTACGCGCCGCGCAGCAAGCCTACGCCCGCGTGAGCCGCGAGCCGGTGATCAGCGCCGCCTGCCATTCCCCCGAAGAGATTCGCCAGGCCGCCGGGGCGTCGCTGCTGCTGTTTTCTCCCATTTTCGAGAAAGTGACGGAGCAGGGAACCACGCGCGGTCAGGGACTGGCGGCACTGCGGGCCGCGGTTGATGCCGCGAAACCGACTCCCGTGCTGGCTCTCGGCGGCATCACCGAGAAGAATGCCGCGGCCTGCCTCCAGGCCGGCGCCGTAGGCATCGCTGCCATCCGCCTGTTCCTCGGCGACGCGTGGCGCAGCCTCCTCGAAACCCCGGACCCATCCGTGCGACCATCGTCCTGATCCGTCATCCAATGGCGAAATGCCTTCCCTCGTGAAAGAAGAGCGTCCCCAACTCCCGCCGCATGCGTGGCGCCTTGAGCACGCCCGCATGATCGGCCGCCGCTTCGGCTACGTCGCCTGCGCGCTCGCCGGATGCTGCTGGGGGACCGGCTTCTTCTTCGGGAAGATTGCCTTCAGCCGTCTTGGCGTCGGCCACTACGTTCTGTATCGCTTCCTCTTCGCCTGTATCGGCATGCTCCCCATTGTGGAAAGGCCGCGCTTCAGCCGCCGCGAATGGACGCTGCTGCTGATCGGAGCCTTCCTCGGCATCCCCCTGCAGTTTCTCGTTCAGTTCCAGGGTTTGAAACTCACCACGGTCAGCCATGCTGCGCTCATGGTGGGTACCATGCCCGTGATCCTCGCCGTCGGAGCAACGCTATTCGCGCACGAGCGCCTCGAGCTCAAAGGGTGGCTGGCTCTTCTCGGGTCGACCGCGGGCATCGTCCTCATCGTTCTGAGCGCCAGTCACGGAGGCATCCGCGGCGGCAACCTGTGGGGCGATCTGCTCGTCGTGGCCTCGCTGGTCATCGCGCTTGGCTGGGTGCTGATCAATCAGCGCCTCATGGCCCAGGGATGCTCCCCTTCCGCGGTCAGTTCCTGGACCCTTCTCACCGGCGCAGCCATGCTTTTTCCGTGGGTCCTCGTGCGCGATGGCCTCCCGCCGGTGCGCGGCCTCGGCTGGCCTGTTTGGTTCGCCGTCGCCGCGAGCGGCCTGCTCTGCACCGCCGCCGCCACCCTGCTGTGGAACTGGGGGATCCATCGTGTCCCCGCCTCGCGCGCCGGGGTCTTCCTCAACATTGAACCCGCCCTGGGGTCGATCCTCGGGGTCGTGGTTCTCGGTGAGCGGCTCGGTCCCGGCACGTGGATCGGGGGAGCGCTGATCATCGCCGCGGCCTTCGTGCTCACCACCTCCAGCCACGTCGAACCCGAAGTCATCGTGACCTGAAACCGGGGCTGCACTCTTTACCCTGTACCCTTCACCCTGTACCCTGTTTCCATAGTGGTTGAGCTCGTCCCATCCATCCTTTCCGCGGATTTTGCCTGCCTGGCCGACGAAATCGCCGCGGCCGAACGCGGCGGCGGCAGCGTCATCCACGTCGACGTGATGGATGGCCACTTTGTCCCCAACATCACGGTCGGGCCGCCTATCGTCCAGTCGCTGCGCAAACACACGAAACTGCCCCTCGACTGCCACCTGATGATCGAGAACCCCGACGAATTCATCCCTGCCTTCGCCGAAGCGGGCGCCAATTGGGTCAGCGTCCACTACGAGGTCTGCCGCCACCTGCACCGTACCCTCGAGCACATCGCCCAGTGCAAGATGGAGCCCGCGGTCGTCATCAACCCCCACACGGAAGTCGATCTGCTCATCCCGGTCCTTGGCATGGTGCATCACGTCCTGGTGATGAGCGTCGACCCCGGGTTCGGTGGCCAGCAGTTCATCCCTTACTCCCTCAGCAAGATTCGCCGCCTGAAAGAACTTCGACGGGAACTGGGCCTCAGTTATAGGATTGAAGTAGACGGCGGTATTGCTCACGACACGGTCGCGAGCGTCGTCGAAGCGGGAGCCGAGCTGCTGGTCGCCGGCAACGCGGTTTTTGGCCAGGGCCACGCGGAACGGGATGCGCGTAGCCTGCTCGAAGCGGCGCAGCGGGCAGCCCGGTCAGCCGCGGCATAGAGTTTTCCTACCCGGAGCGGGGTCATCGCAGGCCATCCCACACCGGCGCAAGCGTACGGGGCGTCTGCGTTCACGAGGTGTTATGAATCGGTTGGTCCTTCGTATATCGGCAGTTTGTCTGGGCATGGCGATCGCATTTTCATCCCCCAACGCTTTCGCCAAGAAGCACGATAAGAAAAAGAAAGAGGTCGACCTCACCGCGAATCCCCTGGTGAACGTCAACTCGAAGCAGCCCGACAAGGAGTTGTTCGACAAGGCCTACAACGCCATGAAGCATGGCAAGTACGACGTGGCCCGCCTCGACCTCCAGACCCTGCTGAACACCTATCCTGACTCCGAATTCGCGATGCGCTCCAAGCTGCTGGTGGGCGATACCTGGTTCAAGGAGGGTGGCTCGGCCGCGCTTACCCAGGCCGAATCTGAATACAAGGACTTCATCACCTTCTTCCCCAACACTCCGGAAGCCGCTGAGGCGCAGATGAAGGTCGGCGACATCTACTTCCAGCAGATGGAAAAGCCGGACCGCGATCCGCAGAATGCCGTCCACGCCGAGCAGGAATACCGCACCATGCTGGAGCAGTTCCCGGATTCGCCGCTCATCCCGCGCGCTAAACAGCGTCTCCGCGAAGTGCAGGAAGTTCTGGCCCAGCGCCAGTTCGAAATCGGCGAGTTTTACGCCTCGCGGGAACAATGGGCCGCCTCCGTTGCTCGTCTTGAGACCATCACGGACACTTATCCGCTCTTCAGTCACAGCGACCAGGCGCTCATCACCATCGGCGATGCCTACGCGAACGAGGCCCAGGTTATGTCGCGCGCCAAAATTCCGCCCAGGGCCAAAGCCGAGCTGATCCGCTATTTCGACGACCGGGCCGCGGCGTCCTGGTCCCGCGTCGTCACCCGTTATCCTCTTGCCCCGCACGTCGAGGACGCCAAGGACCGGTTGATTGCCATGGGCAAGCCGGTTCCCGATCCCAGCGCCCAGGCCCTTGCCGAAAGCCAGGCGGAGGAAGACAGCCGGGTTAGCGTCAAGCTCGGCTCAAGGACCCTGCAGCTGCTGGGCCGTGGTCCGAACACCGTCAAGGCCGCGCGCGTGGGCGAGCCCTCTCTCAACAGCCCGCCGCCGGTTGTCGCGCCGGATGTGGTAAAAGAAAGCGCAATCACCTGGGAGCAGGCGCTGCACAATCAGCCTGTGACGGGCGTGGCTGCGCCCCCCGCGCCGGCAACGAACGCCGCGATCGAGAACGGCACCGCGCCGCCCACCACCGAGCAACCCGCGCAAAAAGCGGCTTTCCAGGACGTGCCCGATGCCAGCGGAACTCCGGGGAGCACGGTTACGGTCGAAGTTCCCTCTGACAATGCCCCGGCTGGTGGCGGATCGCCTGGGGCCGCGAACGCCCCGGCTCCGGTTGAAGGCGCTCCCGCCGGTGCGGCTGTTCCCAGCAATGCTGAACCCCTCGTGAAGCCTGTAGGTACGCCCGTTGCTCAACCGCTGCCCGCTATCGACAAGCCCGCCGAAGCGCCGCAGCAAATCAACCAGGTGCAGGGTGGCACGCCTGCGCAAGTCCAGACCGGGGCAAACGCCAGCGGCAAGCAATCCAACAAGAAAAAGAAGGCCCCCTACGACAAGAAGGACGAGTCATCGAGCAAACATAAGAAGAAGACGGGGCTCGACAAGGTGAACCCGTTCTAGGAAAGACCGGGTGCAGTTCTGAAAGGCCGTCCTGCGGGGCGGCCTTTGTGCTTACGGCGGCGCGGCTCTCGCCTGCTGCCTGCATCGAAAATTCAAACGTTATATCGTGAAAGGGAATGCCCCAGCAAGCCAAATCCACTCTGGAGAGCGACGACGCAATGCAGCCGCGCCGCGAACTCCCCAAAGCGTACGATCCCGCCGCCATCGAAGAGCGCTGGGCGGCGTACTGGGTCGAGCAGCGCCTGTTCGAGGTCAAAACGCCACCGGTCGGCTTGCACGACCGCACTTTCACCGTCCTGCTGCCTCCGCCCAACGTCACCGGCAATCTCCATATGGGGCACATGTTCGAGCATACGGAGTCGGATATCCTGGTCCGCTGGCATCGCATGCTCGGCGAAACCACCCTCTGGCTTCCCGGCACCGATCACGCCGGTATCGCCACGCAGATGCTGGTCGAGCGCCTGCTGGTCAGCGAAGGCACTTCCCGCCAGGACCTCGGGCGCGAAGCTTTCGTCGAGCGCGTGCGGCAATGGCGCTGTTACTACGGCGGCGCCATCCTCGCGTCCATGAAACGCATCGGCGATACGGTCGATTGGTCACGCGAGTACTACACCATGGACGAGAACCTCTCCGTCGCGGTGCGCGAAGCCTTCGTCCGTCTCTACGAAGACGGCCTCATCTATCGCGGCGCTTACATCGTCAACTGGTGCCCACGCTGCCAGACCGCCATCAGCGACCTCGAAGTGACGCACGAAGAGCAGCAGGGCAAGCTCTGGGAAATTCGCTACCCCGTCGTTGGCTCGCCTGACGAATTCCTCACCGTCGCCACCACGCGCCCTGAAACCATGCTCGGTGATGTTGCGGTCGCGGTGAATCCGCTCGACGAGCGCTACTCGCATCTGGTCGGGAAAACACTGAAGCTGCCCCTTACCGACCGCGAAATTCCCGTCATCGTCGACGAGTGGGTCAAATCCGACTTCGGCACCGGCGCGGTCAAAGTCACGCCTGCCCACGACCCCAACGACTTTGCGATCGGCCAGAGACACAATCTGCCGTCTGTCTCGGTCATGGACGAGACCGCGCACATGACGGCCGAAGCCGGCGCTGCCTACGCCGGGCTTGACCGCTACGATGCTCGGAAAAAAGTTCTCGACGACCTTGAAGCCCAGGGTCTCCTCGGCCAGGTCCGCGATCACGTGAACGCTATCGGCAAGTGCGCCCGCTGTCAGACCATCGTCGAGCCGCGCCTTTCCACCCAGTGGTTCGTCGCCGTCAACAAGACGCCGAATAAGGGTGGCGATTCGATGGCGGAAATGGCCAGGAAAGCTGTCCAGGAGGCTCACGCCGGCGACCCGAAGAGCAAGCCCATCCGCTTCACGCCGGAGAATTACGAAAAGATCTACCTCGAGTGGATGAACAACATCTACGACTGGTGTATCTCGCGCCAGCTGTGGTGGGGCCATCGCATCCCTGCGTGGCACTGCGCCGCGTGCCAGCAGATCACAGTGGGCCGCGATGATCCCACCCAATGCGCGCATTGTGGCAGCGCCGAAATCATCCAGGAAACCGATGTCCTCGACACCTGGTTCTCCTCCGGCCTGCTGCCGGTTACGGTCTTTGGATGGCCGCCTCCACCGGGCCAATCGACCCCCGACCTCGACGCCTTCTACCCCACGTCGCTGCTCGTCACCGGCTTCGACATTCTCTTCTTCTGGGTCGCTCGGATGATCATGCTCGGCTGCTATTTCAGTCGGGACATTCTGATGCCCAACGGCGCCAGGCCTCCGCTCAGAGAAACCGTTCCATTCCGCGAGGTCTACATCCACGCGCTGGTCCGCGACGCCGACCGCCAGAAGATGTCCAAGACCAAAGGCAACGTCGTCGACCCGGTCCAGATCGTCGAGAAGTACGGGACGGACGCTGTGCGGTTCACGCTCGCCTCGATGGCCTCGCCCGGCACGGACATCGCCTTCAGCGAAGCCCGCACCGAAGGCTATCGCGCTTTCGCCAATAAAATTTGGAACGCGGCGCGTTTCATCTTTATGAACGTCGAGCGCGCGAGGGAAGCTGGGATTGAAGTCGATTTGTCCCTGCTCGGCGAAACGCCAACCGTCTCAGGCAGCGCGCCTCTCGAAGCTCGCTGGATCGTCGCGCGTCTCCACTCCGTCGCTTGGGAAGTGAATACGGCACTCGGTGCATACCGTTTCGACGAGGCCGCCAACCTCATTTATCAATTCTTCTGGGGCGACTTCTGCGACTGGTATCTCGAAATCGTCAAGCTCCGACTCGACTTCGCCGACTCCGCCAACAAGGTCGCAACCGAATCTGCGCTGATCACGCTTCTGCAGACCTTTGAATCCGCTCTGCGCCTGCTCTCGCCCTTCATGCCGTTCATTACCGAGGAGCTTTGGCACGCACTCTACGACGACGAGCCGCCCGCGAAGTCGATCGCTCTCACGCGCTACCCCCTCGGAGCCGCTCACAGCAACGACGTTGCGGAGATTGACTTCGCTCTCCTCCAGGAGCTCATCGTCTCTGTCCGGGCGCTCCGCAAAGACCTTGGCGTCGAAGAAAAGGCCTCTGTTCCTATCCGCATCCGTACCCTCAGCGACCAGGTCGCGTTCGAGGGGAATTTTGAAATCATCCAGCGCCTGGCGCGTGTCTCCGGCGTCGAATCAGTGAGCACCATGCCTGAAGGCGCGATGATCCGCTCCACCCCCCAGTTCGACGTGGAGGTGATTTACGAAAAGACGATCGACGTCGCCGCCGAGCGCGAGCGCCTTTCCAAAGAGCTCGCCAAATTTGAAAAGGGCGTGACCTCCGCCGAACGCCAGCTCAGCAATCCCGCTTTTCTCGAAAAGGCTCCGCCCCACGTGGTCGAAGGCCTGAGAAAAATGGAAGCCGACACGCGCCTCCTCATCGAAAAAACCCGCAAGGCCCTCGGCGACCTCACGCAGGAGGGCCCCGGATAGATCATGGAATGGAAAAGCCGCCGCATCGAGGCGATTCTCGAACAGGCGCTCGTCGAAGATAAAGCCACCAGCGACATCACTACGTCGCTCACCGTTGAGCCTGGCCTCCGCGCCGCCGCCACCGTCCTCGCGAAAGAGGAATGCGTCCTCTCCGGTCTCGGCTGCATCCCCCGCTTCCTCGACATCTTTGCGCGCCTCGACGGCCATTCCAGCGGCCGTTACGAAGTGGTCAGCCATCCTGAAATTTTCGACGGCGTCCGCATGCGCAAAGGCCAGGCTGCCGCGGTTATTCGTCATAACGCCCGTGTCATTTTGGCTTGCGAGCGCGTCGTCCTCAACCTGATGCAGCGCATGAGCGGCATCGCCACGCTCACCCGCCGCTACGTTGACGAGATCCGGGACACCCGCGCCAAAATCCTCGATACACGCAAGACCGTACCCGGCCTCCGCATCCTCGACAAATATGCCGTTCGCTGTGGCGGCGGCGAAAACCATCGCCTCGATCTCTCCGACGGCATTCTCATCAAGAACAATCACATCACGCTCGGTGGTGGCATCGAGAAGGTCCTCGCCCGAGCCAAAGAACGCCGCAAGCCCGGACAGACCATCGACATCGAAGTGCGCAATCTCGCCGAACTCACCCTGGCGCTGGATCATGGCGCCGAATCCCTGCTGCTCGACAACATGACCCCCGCCGAGGTCAAAAAATCCGTCGACATCGTCCGTGAGCGCGGATTCGAAATTCCCGTCGAAGCCTCCGGCGGCATTACCCTCGAGAACATTCACAAATACGCACTCGCCGGCCCCGACTACATTTCCGTCGGCGCACTCACCCACTCCGCCCCCGCCGTCGACCTTTCCATGCGCATCACCGCGGAGATCTACTAAAGCAGTGCCCGCCCCGACTGCCGACGCTTTCCCCGCCGACCCTTTCGACCTCACCGCCCTCGACGCTGCCCTCGCCGGGACGCGCTTCGCCGGCAAACTTCACTTTTTTCCCTCTATCCCGTCCACCAACAGCCACGCGATGCAACAAGCCGACCGCGCCGCTCCTGATGGCAGCGTCTACTTCGCCGATGAGCAAACCTCTGGCCGCGGACGTGGCGCCCACGCCTGGACCTCGCCGCCCGGCTCCGGGCTCTACGTCTCGATCCTCCTCAGTCCTCGCATGCCGCCCGCCGACGTTCTCTGGCTCTCGCTCGCCGCCGGCCTCGCCGCGCAAAACGCCATCCGCACCGTCACCTCGCTTCAGCCCGATCTCCGCTGGCCCAACGACCTCCTTTTCGGACCTCGTAAATTTTGCGGCATCCTTACCGAGCTCAACGCTGAAGTCACCCGCGTCCGCCACGCGGTCATCGGCATCGGCATCAACGTCCACCAGCCCCGTTTTCCCGATGATCTTCGCTCCTTCGCCACTTCGCTTTTCCTTGAAACCGGCCGCAACTGGCCTCGCCAGGACCTGCTCCTCGCCCTGCTGCAATCCCTCGAAGCAGAGCTCGCCGCCCTCACCGCCCCCGCCGACCTCCAGGCCGCCGCGCAAAGCATCCGTAGCCGTCTTGAGCGCAGCTCCACCTGGATTCGCGGCAAGCGGGTGCGCGTCGATGAAGGCGATGGATTCACCGGAACCACCGAAGGCCTCGACCCGCGCGGCTTTCTCCTGGTCCGCACGCCCCAGGGCCTCCGCACGGTTTTATCAGGCGGCGTCCGGGAAGCCGGCCGACCGTAATTGCGAACCCGGCGAAGCGAGCGGATAAAATCGAAACCATGCTTCTGGTGCTCAACGTCAACAACACCAACACAGTGATCGCGCTCTACGCGCTCACCCCCGACGGGCGTACCGGCGACCTGCGCGCCACTTGGCGCATCAGCACGCGCCAGGGCCAAACCGCCGACGAATACGGCATCCTCATCCGCAGTCTTCTGCAGCACGAAAACGTCGAGACCGGCGCTATTCGCGGCGTCGTCATCGCTTCCGTCGTCCCTCCCATCGACTGGATTCTCCGCCAGTTCTGCGAGCGCACCTTCGCCCAGAAGCCGCTCTTCATTGAACCCGGAGTCAAGACCGGCCTGCCCATCCTTACTGACAATCCTGGCGAAGTCGGCGCCGATCGCGTGGCTAATTGCGTCGGCGCGTTCCACAAATATGGAGGTCCCACCATCGTCGTCGACTTTGGCACCGCTACCAATTTCGACGTCGTCTCGAAGAAGGGCGAATTCCTGGGCGGCGCCATCGCGCCCGGCCTCAACATCTCCGCCGAAGCGCTTTTCGCCCGCGCCGCGCGCCTTCCGCGTGTCGAAATTCGCCGTCCCGCAAAAATCATCGGCACCAACACCGTCGACAATCTCCAGATCGGCCTGTTCTGGGGTCACATCGGCCTCGTTGACTCCATTCTCGAACGCATGATGGGCGAGCTCGGCCCCGAAACCAAGTGCGTCGCCACCGGCGGCCTCGCCCACCTCATTGCGCGCGAATCGAAGTACATCTCCGAAGTCAACGACCGGCTCACCCTCGAAGGCCTGCGCCTCATCTACGATCGCAATCGCGCCGCCCGCAACCCCGCGCACGCCGAGCCGCAACCGGCCCACCCCTCCGGCGCGTAACGCCGTGGAAAACTACTTCAACTACTTCACTGAAATCGAGGAGCACTTCCAGCGCCGCCGTGGTTCCGTCCTGCTTCTCTCCACGCTCGACTGGGCTCTGATCGAAACCTGGCGTGAAGCCGGCATTCCCCTCGAAGCGGTTCTGCGCGGCATCGATACTGCCTTCGATCGATACGACGCACGCAAGCACCGCACCGTACGCCGCATCAATGGCCTTGCCTGGTGCGCTCAGGAAGTGATGACCGCTGCGGAGGACCTGCGCGAAGCCTCCCTTGGGATTGCGAAACCACAGCCCCAAACAGCCGGCGCCGGCCTCGAATGGGATCGCATCGCTGCCCATTTCACGCAGGCCGCAGTCGCGCTCAAGTCCGCGAGCCTTACTGGGCTCGCTGCGCAAACTGCGTCTGAAATCGCCGATCGCCTTACCGTCCTCGCTGCACCGCCAGCGACCGCGCCCAACCTCGAGGACCTCGAGCGCAACCTCACCGTCCTCGAAGAAAAACTGCTCAACGCCCTCATCGCCACAACTTCTGAAGCCGACCTCACCGCTCTCCGCGAACAGAGCTCTCAGGAACTCGCGCCGTACCGCCGTCGCATGCAGGCCCTCCAGATTCGCCAGATCGAGCAACAATTCCTCCACAAGCGCCTGCTCGAAAAGCACAACCTCCCGCGCCTGAGCCTTTTCTATATGAGGCAGGAGTGAAGCTGCTCATCGAGAAAGCCGTCTATGGCGGATCGGGCCTCTCCCACGACGACGGCAAAGCTGTCTTTGTTCCCTTTACTCTCCCCGGTGAAACTGTCGAGGCGGAAATCGTTGCCGACAAGGGCGGGTTTTCCACCGCGGAGCTTCAATCCGTTCTCGAACCGAGCCCAGCGCGCACTCAGCCGCCCTGCCCGTACTTTGGCCAATGCGGCGGTTGTCATTATCAGCACGCGATCTACGAGGCTCAGGTCGAAATGAAGCGTGCCATCCTCCGCGAAAACCTGGAGCGCGCGCGCATTCGCGAAATTCCGGAAATCGAAGCCATCACCGCCAAACCCTTCGGCTACCGCAATCGTATTCGTCTCCATATCCAGGCAGATCCGTTCTCTCTCTGTTACAAATTTCGCAAATCGCACACGAATCTCCCCATTACCGCCTGCTCCATCGCCATCCCAACGCTCCAGCGCGCCATCGAGACTCTCAGCCGGGAAGGGCAATCTCTCGGACTCACCGGATTTGTAACCGAAATAGAGATGTTTAGCGCTCCAGATGAACCTGCGCTGCTCATCTCCCTCTGGACCGCCGGTTCCGTCGACGAGGCAAAATCATTTCTGGATAAAATGTCACCGCACTTGCGACAACTTCTCCCTGAAGTCCAGGGAATCGGGATCTTCGCCATGGAAAAAGGCCGGACCACCAGCCGCCTTCTCGCCCATTCCGCGGCAGACTCGCTAATTTATCCCTCCGGTTCGCATCGCTATCGCGTCAGTCTGGCCTCTTTTTTTCAGGTCAATCGCTTCTTCGTCGATCCGCTCATCCAACTGGTCACCGCCGGCGAAACGGGCGGTGAGGCATGGGATCTTTACGCTGGAGTCGGCCTCTTTTCGCTGCCTCTGGCCGACACGTTTGCTGCGATCACTGCGGTAGAATCCTCGCCTTCCGCTGTCCGTGATCTCCGCGAAAACCTCCGAGGACCCAAACACCGTGTCATCGCCTCGGACACAGCTGCTTTCCTGCGCCAGGCCCTCCAGCATCGTCAGGCCGCGCCCGACCTCGTCGTCGTTGACCCGCCCCGTGCTGGTCTCCTGCGCGACGTCACCAGCGCTCTCGGAAAAATCCGACCGCGCAAGATTACTTACGTTTCCTGCGATCCCGCTACGCTCGGCCGCGACCTCGCCGCGTTGCTAGAATCCGGCTATCGCCTCAGAAAGATGCATCTGCTGGACCTTTTTCCGCAGACGTATCACATCGAGTCCGTGACCCATCTGTCTTTGGACTGAGCTGATCGGAGGCGAGCCCCTGCGATGGCCACCTCCCTCGCCATTCCGCAAAGCACCGTCACATCGACACCGGCGAAAGCTCCGCCCGCAATCGTTTCAATCCTTCCGCCCTTCACGGCCCCAGCCCTGTTCATGGCCGTCTGTTTTGCCTGCGGTGACGCGATCGCACAGCGTTTTTGGCTTTCGCCCGCCCATGTCTTTGTTGCTCTGGCTCTGCTCTTCACCGCTGCGATGATTGCGGCCTTCCGCGCCGCCCGAGTAGCCGTGCTACCCGCCACAATTCTTTGCCTGATCCTCGGCTTCTTCTGTGCCGAAATCCAGCCCCGTCCTCCCACCACCACGCCGCTCGAACGCATCGCCTTTGCAACACCGACGTCGACTCCCTCCATACGCCGCCTTGGTATCGAGACCGCTCACGTCGTCGACGGCCTCATTATCCGCACCACCCCTATCCGCCTCATCGACACCTTCGCGCCATACTCCGACGTCGTCCGCCACGAGCGCAGCCAGGAAATCGACGTTCGGGTGATCGCGGTCGATGGCCAACCTCTCCCATCGCCAGAAGGCCTGCGCATGACCCTCTACGCGTCCGCTGATGCCGCCTTCCCCAATCTCACCTGTGGTCGGGCTCTTCATGGCCCCGTCGCGATGCACACCGAGGAGCGCTTTCTCGACCCCGGGGTATGGGACGCGTCCGCCTGGCTTCGAGAGCAGGGAATTGCGGCCCTCGGCAGCGCCCACGCTGACAATGTATCCGTCGCTGTGACAAAAACCCGCACTCTGTTCTCCTGCCGCTTGCATGCCATCCAGCAAGCGGCCAGCGAGCGCCTCGTCAGCCTCGCCGGCCAACCTGTTTCTTCGAGGATTCCTGGGGCCTTCCGCCTCTCTCACGACGACGCCGCAATGCTGACCGCCATGCTTACCGGCGACCGCAGCCTCCTCGGTCATCGCCTGCGCGTCGGCTTCGAGCGCACCGGCTCTTTCCACCTTCTCGTAGTTTCCGGGATGCACCTCGCCATCTTTGCCGGTTTGGCATTTTGGATCACCCGCCGCCTCCGCCTGTCGCGCAACGCGGCATCCTGCGCGACCATTGGCCTTTCTCTCGTCTATGCGCTCTTCACCGGCTTCGGCCAGCCTGTTCAGCGCGCTTTCTGGATGGTCACGCTTTACCTTTGCGGCCGCATGCTGTGGCGAGAACGCCGTCGGCTCAACGCCATCGGATTTGCCGCCCTCGTGATGCTGGCCGTCAACCCCGCGGCAATCCTGGACGCCGGGTTCCAGATGACGCTGCTTTCGGTACTCGCCGTTGCCGGTATTGCTATTCCTGTCGCTGAGAAGACCTTCGGCCCATTCCTTCGCGCAACGCAAGACTTCTGGCTGCTTCCCCTTGACCCTTCGCTCCCGCCGCGTATCGCGCAATTCCGTGTGATCGTCCGCATGTTCGCGACCGCGATGATGCCTCTCACTGGCCACTCGCTCGCCTTGCACATCTTTCCAAAAACGGTTCGCACCCTCCTTCTGATCGCCGAACTCGTCATCACCTCCCTTGCGATCGAGATGTTTCTTGTCCTGCCCATGGCCATCTACTTCCACCGCGTCACCGCCGTCGCTCTGCCGGTCAACATCTTCATCGTTCCCCTGCTCGGAATCCTCCTGCCGCTCGCCCTCCTTACGCTGGTGCTGGTCCTCACTCTCCCCAAACTCGCCATAGTTCCCGCCACGGCCGTCGCGCTTCTGCTTCACGGAGTCCACGCACTCGTTCTGGCCTTTGGAGCCATGCGTCTCGGCGACCTCCGCATTCCTCCGCCGCAACCCCTCGCCATTGCCGCCATCATCGTCCTCACCACGGCCGCTTTGCTGCTCATCCGCCTGAAACGCTTTGCGCTCGCAGCCGCCGCTACCGCCCTTCTTGTCGCAGCCGCTGTTACAGTACTTCCGAGGCCGATCCAGCATCGCGCCGCAACCCTCGAAGTCTCCACCATCGACGTCGGTCAGGGTGACTCCATTCTCGTCGTCACTCCCCACGGCAAAACCCTGCTGATCGACGCCGGCGGAATTGTGGGCGCCAATGGCCCCAACGCCATCGACCCCAGCGCCCATGCCTCCAATTTCGATGTGGGCGAGGATGTCGTCTCCCCCGTTCTCTGGTCGCGTGGTATTCGCCGCCTCGACGCGGTTGCCATCACGCATGCCCACGCCGACCACATCGGAGGCATGTCAGCGGTTCTCGCGAATTTCCGCCCCCGTGAGCTGTGGATTGGCATCAATCCTCACTCCGCGCTCTATGATGCAGTCCTCGCCGAAGCCCACAACACCGGCACCAGCATCGTTCGTCACACCGCCGGTGACGTTTTTGCGTTCGACGGCGTCCGGATTCGCGTCCTTGCTCCCGAACCCGGCTACCACCCTGCCGCCACGCCGGGCAATAACGACTCGCTGGTGTTACAAATGCGCTACGGAGACACTACAGCGCTGCTCGAAGGCGACGCGGAGGCGCCTAGTGAAAACCGCATGCTGGCCGAAGGCGGGCTCCGCTCCGATTTCCTTAAAGTTGGCCACCACGGCAGCCGAACCTCGACCACCCCCGATTTCCTCGCCGCTGTTTCGCCCTCCTGGGCCGCAATTTCCGTCGGGCGGCGCAATTTCTATGGCCATCCGCGCTATGAGGTCCTTGAGCAGCTTCAGGCTGCGCATGTGCGCACCTTTCGGACTGATATGCTCGGCCTCTCCACGTTTTATCTCGATGGGGAAGACGTCCACGCCGCAGTTTGGGCGACCGAGCCGATCGCGCCTTAACGGCGTTTCGGCATGGCCTCCAGCGCATCGCACGCTGTCACGGCCCCATTCTCCGCGGCGATTTTCGCCGCCACCGCACTTGCACACGACAGATACGCATTGTCCGAGAGCAGTTGCTGGATCAGCTGCGCAGCTGGCTTCGCCTTGTATCGTTTCCGCCCCAGCACCTCGGCTACTCCGAGCCTCCGCACCCGCCGCGCGTTGTCCGGCTGATCGTGGCTGTACGGCATCACCAGCATCGGCCGCCCCGCGCGCAAAGCTTGCGCTGTGGTGCCGATCCCCGCCTGGTGGATGATCACCGAAGCCCGCGGAAAAATTTGAGAATACGGCGCGTAGCGCGCGACGCAAATTGTTTCCGGCAATTTGCGCTTCGGTAGATTCCGATCGTCCGCACCAATCAGCAGCACTGCGCGCTGCCCGATAATTTCTGCCGCCTGCGCGCTCTGCTCGTAGAAATCTCCCGCGTGCATCACTGCCGCGGAGCCCAGCGTGAACACCAGCGGCGCCGGTCCCGCATCCAGAAATGCCGCGAGTTCAGGCGGCAATCGGCCCTCGTCCCCGGTGCCGTCATAAAACGCGAACCCCGTGATCTTCCCCGAGGGCGGCCAGTCTGGCTGCGGGGCCCCCATCACCGAGGAGTAAAGCGCCAGCACCAGGCTTTCCGAGTGTTTCGCGTCGAAAATCGGATCCTTCCCCCGCGGCAATCCCAGCTCGCGCCGCAGCGCATACACCGGTTCAGGCCATTTCCGCGTGACAAACCTTGCAAAGCGCGCCACCACATGTCCCAGCGGAGGCACTCCCTCCTGAATCTTCGCCAGCATGGGATAGGGCGGCAATACCGGTGGATCGTATCCCGAAAAAAAGGAAAAAGGCGCCAACACATACGACGCCCATGGCACGCCCGTCTTCTCGGCGACAATCGGCCCGGCGTAGGCCAGCTCGCCCGTTACCAGCAGATCCGCGCCGCCCTCCGCCTCCACCGCCGCCAGCAAATCCGTGTAGCTCTCGCGCAGGGCAGGGAAGAGGAATTTCCGCAGCCCCGTCTCTGTCCCATGCTTGATGTCGTAGATCATCGCGATCAGCCGCGTGTCGTTCGGGTCCTGCTCCGGCCGCACCGGCGCAAACCCAATTCCCAGCGGCTCGATTTTCGGCCGAAACATCTCAGGCACCGCCAGCACGGGACGGTGCCCGCGCCGCTTCAGTTCCAGAGACAGGGCGATGAGAGGATTCACATCGCCAAAGGTGCCATAGGTCGAAAAAACGATTCTCATCGCGCGTTGGTCGCAGTCTCGCTCAGAAGCTAGCCTCGAAAACGTGGAACCTGCGCTCCAGCTCCCACTCCTGCTGCGCCTTTTCGCTGCCGTCGACCAGCGTCGCGCATTGTCCCGCCGGCGTCTCCGCGCCCAGTTGGCCCCGGCACGCCGCGACCGGCGTTTCCAGCTTCTCCGGCGTCACCTGCTCCCACAGACTGCCACCGGGCAAAAAGCTATGCTCGATCGAGGTCCGCACCATCAGCTTCAGATCGTGGTAGCTCAGTGGATATGTATCCGCCGCGCGCACATATTCGTGGGTCAGGTCGATCCGCGACACGCCCTCGTCGTCTGTTGACAACGCCACCGGCACTCCCGCCTTCCTGTACAGCATGAATGGGTGCTCGTTCCCTTTCACGTTCAGGATCACGTCGTTGCTCGTCAGGTTCACTTCGACCATTACGTGCCGGTCTGCCATCTCTTTCATCAGTTTCCACGGCCGCTCTTCGTACATCACATCCACGCCGTGGCCGATCCGCTCCGCGTGCCCTTCTTCCACCGCCATTCGAATATGAAATTTCAGCCCATCCGGCGGCACCATTCCCTCCGCCAGCTCGCCCGCATGCAGCGTAATGTGCATCTTCGGATATTGCCCGTGCAGATAATCCAGCATCTTCATCTGCAGTGCATAATCCCGCATCGAAATATACCCGTCCTCGGGCATTACATAATTAATTCCCACTACATCGGGATCAGCAGAAGCAACCTCGAACCCGAGCAGCGTTTGCGCAAACACCTGCTCGGGCGGAAATCCGCGCAGCACCTGAAACAGGAATCGCACTGTCACCCTGCAGCCCGGCCGTGCGTCTGCCTGCCCACAATGCTCGATTGCGGTCCGCTTCCGCAGCGCCTCACTGTATTCCTCACGCGCGCTCTCCACATTGCTGCGAAATCCGTCATCGGCCAGCAGCGCCGCCTTCAGCCGCGCCGCGTCTCCATCCCAGCCAATGCGTGTTCCCGCTGCCGCCGCGGGTCTGAACCCCGGCGTCTGCATCAGTTCCAGATACTGCTCGTTCTGCGCAGCCGCCCGCGAGGCCACTTCGTCGATCCACTCTCCGGTGAATCGCTTATCGTCGCCAAACCGCCCAAACGTATCGAAGAAATGATCGTGTCCCGACTCGCCCGTGACCGGCACAAACGTCCGCATCGAAAACGCGTCGATCAGTTCGTCATAGAGATGTTGGTTTGCGGGAACATCCTTCGCCGCGGGCTCGCCAGCCGGGCAATCGGGCGTGTGATGCTCGGCATCCATCTTCAGCCGCACTCCGTCAACACAAATGCCGTCCTCGCCTGCCTCGCGAATGAACGTCTCCGCATACACGGCCCCGCTGAGATGGTTATGCAGATCGCCGCCCTTCGGCATCCTGATTAGAAATCCCCGCAGCGCCGCCGGACCTTCTTTCCTCGCCTCGTCGAACGCCCGCTCCGTCCGCGCCTCACCTGGCGAGATCGGGGCAGCCGCCTGGGCCATCAGCGGAAGGCAGCAGGAGAAGAGAACACAGGCAGCCAGCACTGGAGAAGCGCACGCACGGCGAGTTTTCGACATGGAGGTCTCGATTTCCTCGGGAAGGAAGGGTCAACTGTGGCACAAGTGTATCGCGTCTTTCTGGTGCGAATGTATGGCCGCCAGCGTCTCAGGTATTACGCCGCGTAGCTATTCGCGCTGCAAAAATGAATCCACGCGGGTGTTAATGATAGTGATACAAGCGAACGCGCCGAATCGTGAATTCTCTCGCCGGCATGCGCAGGTAGCGTCCCTGGTTGTCGTCGTCTCCGTTCAGTTCTCGGCCCGGCGTCCACACACCGTTCACGAAGTTTCCTTCCCGGATGGACGCAATTCCTGCGAGAGGATCGCGTTCGCCGTGGGTTCCGAACGTGATCACCATTCCGACCCCAGCCACAAAAAATTCATTTTGGCCAATTTGGATGATGAGGCCGCCATGCGCTCCAGGAATTTCTGGTTCAGCGCTTGCTCCCGTCGAGATCGGGGCCGGCTCTTTGAAGTGAACCGTGAAGGTGTAGCTGCCCAGCGTGAACTGTTGCGGAGTAAGGTCGACGCTACCGGAAAAATCGGCCGGAGCGCGAATCCCCACCATGCGTCCGGCGCCCTGGTCATCGAGAATGAGTGACGTCAGTTGGCCAATGACATCGTAGGCATTCCCCAGGGTCTGTTGCTCTTCGTCCTTCAGAAATTCCGGCGCATACACGGAGTAGCCCATGGAATTCAGCTGTCCAAAGGCATACAAAGCATTGGCCGACATTTCCGCAGCGTTGACCCGGCCCGTCTCCGGAATAAACATTGGATTGTCGGGCAGAGCAAATTGGCGGGCCCACTCGACAAAATTGGGAAAGTAAAGATCAGGCGAGAGGAAATCGATCGCGGGCGCTGCAGCGTGCCAAATGTCGAACAGGTGCGGCAGCGGGCCTCCGCTGGGATATTGCCCAGGCAATTTTCCCGGACGCACCAGCGCCGCGTTGACGGACAGCGGCAAAGGGTAAACGGCCTTGCCGCGCGCCGCGACCTCGCCCGTGTAATGTCCTTCCGTCCAGGCGGTGAATAACTCGTCGGTCGCGAGTCCGGCGCCGAAAGTATCCGGCCAGCTCGCACCGGTTTTCGATCCATGTGTCTCCCACGCCGTCCTGAGCGCGGGCGCCAGCGAGTCGCGATGGCTCGCAAGAAAATTCGTCAGCTCCGCCGGAACGGGAGACAGAAACGCCGCATTCGCTGCGGCGCTGTAGTCTCGCGCTGCAGGGATCATGCCCACCTCGTTTTCAACCTGGACCATGATCACCGTATGATTCGCGGAATCGGTATTCCGCAAATGGCTCATGAGCGCGACAAATGCCTTCGAATCGGCTGCCAGATTATTCGAGCTGAATGCGCTCAGGATTTCGAGACTGCTGCCGTCTGGTCTTGCCGCGCGCGGAAAGCGGTCCTGGTCCTGCTTAACCCAGTCCGGAACATAGCTGGACATGCTGTTCTTCCAGCTTCCGAACCAAAGAAGGACCAGCCTCACCTTGTGTTCGCGCGCGCCCTGGATCAGGCCATCGAGCGTCGAAAAATCGAAGTCCCCCTCGCGCGGCTCGATGAGTTGCCAGTAGACCGGCGCCAGCACCGTGTTGAAGTGCATCGCGATTACCTTCGGCCATACCGTCGCCATATACGACAGGCTGGACGCTGAGGAATTTTCCAGTTCCCCGCCGCGGATCAGGAACGGCTTTCCATCGACAAGGATCTGGGTTGCGCCGTGCTGGTGAGCCAGCTTCGGCATCGATGAGACCTGCTGCGCAATCAACACGCGCACCTGGACAAGAAGAAGCAGAAGAAGCGCCAGAGCGGCGCGGCTGATCCAGCGCGGATTGAAGCAATCGAGAATGGCGGCGAGTCTGCCCGTCACTGGGCCGCATGTCCGTAGCCGATGTTCTGATCCACCCACTGAATGAAATATTTCATGTTCGGCGCATCGGTATGCCCGCCGTCATCCTGCCGCCACGCCAGTTTCCCGCCGAGCAGGCCGTCGTTCACGGCGGGCATCTTCGCTGTGTGGTAATCCAAATCCGTGGTGCTCAAGCCCGGAACTCCCAGCAGCGTCCACACGGGGCTCGCCGCCACCGTTGCCATCCAACTGCCCTGGTGATCGAGCCAGTGCGCGTCGCCCTTTTCCGGAATTCCATAGCTGATAAAGGTCAGCCGCGGCGCGCACAACGCAATCAGCTCGTTGGAATCGACCGGAATATCCCCAGGATTCTTGCTGCCGAAGGTCGCCTCCGACGCTCCATACTTGAGAAAGTTTCCCGCCATCCAGTAATACTCGCCGCCCGTCAGGCTCTCCACCGCCTCGCCATAGTTGCGCCGCAGCAGCGTCGCGCCGCCCTTGCCCGACGACCCCACCAGCACCATAGCAAAGCGCTGATCGAACGCCATCGTCACCAGCGCCGCCTTCCCGTACCGCGACACGCCCTCGATCCCCACATGCTTCGCATCAACCGCCGCATCCGTCTCGAGATAGTCGAGCCCTCGTCCCGCAGCCCATCCCCACGCCCGCAGCGCACCCCAGTCATCCGGCTTGCGCGGCTGGCCTTTGTTCACCAGCCCGATAATCCCTCGCGTTACGCCCGCTCCATCATCGGCTTGCGCGCTCGCCGGATCGAGCTTCGCGAATCCCCATCCCGCCGCAATCAGCTCCCACTCATTCGGCGGATCGCCATCCGCATTCATCTGCGGAAAAGTGAATGGCACCGCCCGAATCGGGTCCCACCCTGGATGCTTTTCGATCACATCCTTCAGCGAGGGGTCCTGTTGCACCAGCAGCGCTTTCATCGCCGTGTTGAGGCGATCCAGCTCCGCCGGCGAAGGCTGCACCGGCGACGGAAATCCGCTCGGCCCAAACATCATCAGCACCGGTACCGGGCCCTTCGCATCCGCGGGCGTCACCAGCGTCATCCGCAAATTCACGTTGATCGCCGGATACGACGAGTTGTCCACCCGTCCCACCAGCTCCTTCGCCATCACTGGATGGAATCCGACCATCTCCCGCTCGCTCGCCGTCACCGACCACGTCACCTTCGGCACGTCCCTCGGCATCTTTCCGTAGACGTACTCTTCCAGCCCCTCCACGATCTCCGATCGCCGCTGCTTCCACCACATTTCTGCTGACGTCACTTTCGTGCCGTTGTTCAGCGTGAGGGCATCGGGCACGTTGGGATACGGATTCGCCTTTGACTCGTCGTAGTTCGCATGGTTCGGCGCCTTCTCGTCTCCGCTCGGACCCGGCCGCAGTGCCTTGATCCCCAGCTGGTTCATCATGTTCTGGTGATCCTGCTCCGCTGTGAACGTCACCGGCGGCGGCGCGGCAGAGTTCTGCGCCAGCGCTCCGCCCAAAGCGAAAGCTGCGATCATCGAGAGCCCCACCAACATCCGCAGCACACGCATCGCAATCGTCATGGTGCTATTCTTGCCCCGCAATAAAAGGAATTAGTTCGGCCCCCATACTAGTTCATCCCCAATGAACCCAGCAAAAATCCTCGCACCTGTCGGCCTGCTTCTCGCTGTCTCCCTGGTTCCTGCGCCGGCCGCCGCACAAGCTTCCGCGAACACCCAGATCTGGATCGGCACCTGGGCGGCTTCGCAGCAAATTCCAGAACCGCAAAATTCCCTTCCCACCGACGATCTGCGCGACGCGACCCTCCGTCAGATCGTCCGCATCTCCGTGGGCGGTGTGACCCTCCGTGTCCATCTCTCCAACGCCTTCGGCGCCGACTCGCTGCATTTCACCGCGGTCCATATCGCGCGCCCGCTCTCGCCCGCCTCTGCCGCCATCGATCCCGCCTCCGACAAGCCCCTTACCTTCGGCGGATCCACCGACGTCACCATTCCCGCCGGCGCCGAAACCATCTCCGACCCCATCGACTACCCCATCGCCGCGCTCTCGAACCTCGCCATCACTTTCCACCTCGATGCGCCGCCCACGCGCGAAACCGGCCACCCCGGCTCCCGCTCCACCTCGTACTACCTCCATGGCGACTTCGTTTCCGCCGCCAATCTTCCCGACGCGAAGCGCATCGACCACTGGTACCAGCTGTCCGGCATCGACGTCCTCGCCGCGCCCCCAGCGGGCTCCATTGTTGCGCTCGGCGACTCCATCACCGACGGCCACGCCACCACCACTAACGGCAACGACCGCTGGACCGACGTTCTCGGCGAGCGTCTCCAGGCCTCACCCGCAACCCACAACATCGGAGTCCTCAACCAGGGCATCGGCGGCAATCACCTCCTCACCGACGGCCTCGGCCCCAACGTGCTCGCCCGCTTCGACCGCGACGTAATCGCGCAGCCCGGCGTCCGCTGGCTCATCGTCTTCGAAGCCGTCAACGACCTCGGTGGCCTTACGCGCCTCGGCGATGTTCCCCCTGCTGAACACGCAGCGTTCGTCGCGCGTATCCTGGCCGCGTATCAGCAGATCATCGATCGCGCCCACGCGCACGGCATCGAGGTCATCGGCGCCACCATCACCCCGTTCGCGGGCTCGGACTACTACCACCCCGGTCCCGCGACCGAAGCCGACCGCCAGGCTATTAATGCCTGGATCCTTGCCCCCGGCCACTTCGACGCCGTCCTCGATTTCGACAAAGTCGTCCGCGACCCGGCCCATCCCGATCGCATGCTCCCCGCCGACGATTGCGGCGACCACCTCCACCCGGGCCCCGCGGGCTACCGCGCCATCGGCGAATCCATACCCCTCAAGCTCTTCGCGCATTGAGCAGCGCGGGTATTGGGACTAGAAATGTTGACTCTATATGGTGGCCGGGGACGGGATCGAACTTGAGCCGGTTTGCGGGCGTCCGAGCCCGCAGGCGAAATCCTGAGCGGAGCGAAGGACCTCTTCACCACGAATGTCGGAGCAGGAATGGTGGCCAGGGACGGGATCGAACCGCCGACGCCGGCCTTTTCAGGGCCGCGCTCTACCACTGAGCTACCTGGCCGCCGGAGGGTTCCAGCAAGGAGAGGGGTCATACGGGGAGCACGAACCAAAACCGCTGCGCTCACCCAAACGACCTCAGCAAGTATAACAAACGGACGCGACGCGCCCGACTCACCCGTACAACCCGGGAAGCATCCAACCTTGTGTCACAACTGGAGAATCCATCATGGCCCCTAACCAGACTCAGCCCATGGACAACAGCACCATCCGCCCCGGCTCCGACACGTGCGATGCCAAAATTGACCGCTCCGCTCCCGCCGGGAGCAAAAACTCCCTCGGCGCCAAGAGCGACTGCAACGGCCGGCCCACCACGGACGACTCTGTCGTGGAGGCGAAAGATGAGTTGGGTCCTCTTGAAACTCCGCCCAGCAGCGAAAAAAGCCGCCATTAGTTTCCGTCACCTCCCGATTCGAGCCCAAACGCACAAAGGGCGCCGTCGTCACGGCGCCCTTCCAAATCCAAACCGAAGCTAGCGGATCAGCGTCAGCACGCCCCGCACCGCCGCCACCAGCCCGACCCACAGCACTCCGCTCAATACCAGCCCCCAAATCGCGCCGCGCGCCGGAGCCATGATGGCTCGCTCCTGTTCCTGTTCCTGAGGCGCTACATAGTCGGCCTTCGCCTCATGCCAGTTGCCCGCCGCATCGTACCCTGCTCCGTAACGGATCACATCGATGGAGATCAACATGGTCAGCTCCTATCCGCCCGCCCACTTCCAGGTCAATGGAAAAATGGTCGCAGAGCCGACCCCATCCTGCCTGTGACATGGATCACCCTGTATGCCGGAAGGTGCCCTGCGGGCCTGCCCCAGTCCGCATGGCAGCGATGCCAGGCTCACGCACAGCGCATTTCCCTTGCCGGGCCCACAATCCGGCCAGGTCTGCATTTCAACAGGAAAGATTGGTCGGCGCTGACGCGACGGATGCGCCCGCTACGCCCGCAACCGGCTCCGCAGTTCTTCAGGAATCCGATCCTGCAGCACCCGCGCCTGCTCCATCGCCACGCCGGTCAGGTACCCCGGCGCCGGGGTCGCGATCGCCACCAGAATCCAGGCCGCCAGCGACGCCAGCAGTCCCAGAATCGCTGCGGCCTGCAGCGTTAACACCACCGCCGTGTGCTCCAGATGCATCACTACCGCGGCACTCCGCAACGGCTCCACGTGGTGGATCACCGCCAGCGCCAGCAGAAACGCCACGATGCACAGGGTGCTCAGGCTGATCAGGGCAACGTCGATGGTCCGGTGCAGCCTCTGCCGTGACCGGCAAAACGCACACGTCGCCAGATGTTCCTCGTAATCGATGCGCATCTCGGGGGAAATCCCCGAAATGTCATAACGCCAGCTCGATAATATGTCCCCGACGACCGAATCGGTGCAGGTGCTCATCGTTTCAGGTCCTCATTTTCCACTCACCTCGCCAACGCCCGGCCGACAGCCCTGAGGTGAGATTCCAGGGAAAGGGGCGGCTCCAGATAATTATAGCCCTGTTGGCTTACAGGACAATGGCTTCCAGCGGCCGATCCTGTTCGGCGAGCAATAAGTGGTTGGCCAGCAGACTCATTCTGTCCCGCAGGGCCCGCTCCGCGGAGATTCGTGCCAGCTCCGGAAGGTTGTTATTTTCTGAAAGATGCGCCAGCACCACATAAGCGGCCCCGCCATCGTAGGCTCTGGCCAGAAACTCCGCCGCCGCATCGTTCGACAGGTGTCCAACTCGTGACATCACCCGCTGCTTCACCGACCATGGATAGGGCCCGTCCCGCAGCATGTCCACGTCGTGATTCGACTCCAGCATCAGCACGTCCGCTCGCCGCAAGTGTACATGGACGTTAGATGGCATGTAGCCCAAATCCGTCGCAATGGCGATGCGTACACCGTCGGCCTCAAACACAAACCCCACCGGATCAGCAGCATCGTGCGGGATCGTAAATGGTGTCACCGCAATGTCGCCGATTCTGAACCCGCTCCCGGATCGGAAGTATTCCACAGAGGGAAGGGAAGTCGGGTCCTTCTCCGGCTCGCTCAGCACCTCTTCGGCCGCCGCTTTCTCTTCCTCATCCGGCTCAGCAGACACATCCGCCGAACAGCGCACGCTCCCCGTCTTCTGATCGTTGTCTTCCGCGCCCGGCGCGGTCTCCTGTCTCCTGCCACCGGCCTCCTGCGGGTTTTCCTGTCCGCTGTCCGCTGTCCGCTGTTCGCTGTCTTTCAGAGCCCTGCGCTGCTCCAGCCACTGCGCATACGTGATCCGCTTCTGCGGAGTCATCCAGCGCACCCAGGCGCGGTGCGTCGGCTCGGTCAGATACACCGGAATCCCCAGCTTCCGCGCGGTCACCGCCATGCCCTGCACGTGGTCCTGATGTTCGTGGGTAACCAGAATCGCGTTCAGCGCCGAGGGCTCTTCGCCGGCCGCCTTCATGCGCTTCATCAGCTCGCGGCAGGAGAGCCCCGCATCCACCAGAATCCGCGTCGTCGCGCTGGCGACAATGGTGCTGTTGCCCTTGGACCCGCTGGCCAGCACCGTCATCCGCACCATGTTCCGAGAATACGCCCGATGCGTGTGGGAATGAACGCCCGATTCAGCCCGCCAGGTACCCAACGGAACACCAGTCAGTACGTGTAAAACCCCCGCCCGCTCTTCCGCCCCAGCCATCCCGCATCCACCATTCGTATCAGCAGCGGACACGGCCGGTATTTCGGATCCCCCAGCCCTTCGTGCAGCACCCGCATGATGTCCAGGCACACATCGAGGCCGATAAAATCCGCCAGCGTCAGCGGTCCCATCGGATGCGCCATCCCCAGCCGGAACACCTCGTCCACCGCATCCGCCGTCGCCACGCCTTCCATCACCGCATACATCGCCTCGTTCAGCAGCGGCATCAGCACCCGGTTCGACACGAACCCCGGCGCGTCGTTCACCTCCACCGCCGTCTTGTCCAGTTTTTCCGCCAGCGTCGCCACCGTCTCGTACGTCTCCTGCGACGTCTGCAGCCCCCGGATCACTTCCACCAGCTTCATCACCGGCACGGGATTGAAGAAGTGCATCCCGATCACGCGATCCGGCCGGCCCGTCACCGCGGCCAACCTGGTAATCGAGATCGACGACGTGTTCGACGCCAGGATCACCTCCGGCCGCGCAATGCCATCCAGATCCTGAAAAATTGCGCTTTTGATTTCGAACCGCTCGGTCGCCGCCTCCACCACAAAATCCGCCTCGGCCAGCGCCTTCCGGTCCAGCGTCCCTTCAATCCGCCGGAGCGCGTCGTCCACGCTGTCCAGCGAAATCTTCCCCTTTTCCGCCTCGCGCCCCAGATTCTTCCGGATCGTCTCCAGTCCCCGATCCAGAAACCGCTGTTCCACCTCGCACAGCAGCACCCGCAACCCGCTCCGCGCAAACACGTGAGCAATCCCGTTGCCCATCGTCCCCGCGCCAATTACTCCGACAGTTTTGATCTCGCCCACGTCCACGTCTCCGTTCGCTGGCTACTGGCTACTGGCTACTGGCTACCGGCTGCCGGCTGCACCTGGACCACCAGTGCCGTGACGTTATCCCGCCCCCCAGCCTCGTTCGCCGCGTCCACCAGGCTCTGCGCTGCCCGCTCCAGATCGCTGCCCGCCCCGAGAATCCGCCCGATGGCCTCCTCGTTCACCTCGCGCGTCAGCCCGTCTGAGCACAGAAGAAACACGTCGCCCTTCTCCACATCGAGTGCGACCACATCTTCCGTAACGGATTTCTGCGTCCCAATCGCCCGCGTAATCACGCTGCGAAACGGCGACCGATCCGCCTCCTCCTGGGTCATCGTGCCCAGCCGCATCTGCTCATCCACCAGCGAGTGGTCGTGCGTGATCCTGAGGAGAGTCCCCCGGCGCAGCCGATAGCAGCGACTGTCCCCGGCGTGCGCAATCAGCGCCGGACTCGCGCCGGCATCCGCCCCCAGCAGAAGCGCCACCAGCGTAGTCCCCATCCCATATAATCCCGGCTCGCTCTCGGCTCGCTCCAGCACCACCCGATTCGCCTCGGCGATCGCCTCGTGCAGCTTCTCGCCCTCCGGAATCCCGTCCTCGGTGCTCACCCGCTCCAGCACCGTTTCAACGGCCATCCGGCTCGCCACTTCGCCGCCTGCCGCCCCGCCCATGCCGTCGCATACGACATAAATGCCGCGCTCCGGCCGGAAGCCAAACGCATCTTCATTGCTGCTGCGCACCCGCCCGGTGCTCGTCCGAGCCGCCGCCTTTGCCGTCATCATCGCCTGGGTTATTGAACCTGATTCACGATACACGAACTACCCCCTCGTCCTTGTCACATCTGCGACCGCAACTCGCTGGGCGCTCGCTCGCCCCTCACTCATCCTTCGCTCGCAGCTCGCTAATCCCTGCACCCTGTGTCCAGGATCACCGTAGCCCTGCCGCCCCTCTTCTACAATCACCCTGAGGAGCCACACCCACCATGCCGCGTAAGCCGCTCATCGCCGCCAACTGGAAAATGTACAAAACCCCCGTCCAGGCCCAGGAGTTCATGAAGAACTTCCTCCCCCTGGTCGCCAACCACGACCGCGACGAGATCGTCGTTTGCCCCTCCTTTACTTCGATCTCTGTGGTCATCGCGGCCGCCACCGGCTCCGGGGTCGCCATCGGCGCGCAAAACATGCACTTCGCTGACGAGGGCGCTTACACCGGCGAGACCTCTCCTTTGATGCTCAAAGCCATCGGCGCAACGCATGTCATCCTCGGCCATTCCGAGCGTCGCCAGTACTTCGGCGAAACCGACGAGTTCATCAACAAGAAGCTAAAATCCGCCCTCCATCACGGCCTCGTCCCTATCGTCTGCGTCGGCGAAGTCCTCGCCGAGCGTGAAGCCGGCAAGACGGAAGAAGTCCTCCTCCGTCAGACCGGGGGTGTCCTCGCTGGCATCACCGCGAGCGCAGCTGTCCCCATCGTCATCGCTTACGAGCCGGTCTGGGCCATCGGTACCGGCAAAACCGCCACCCCGCAGATCGCCTCCGAAGCCCACGCCGTCATCCGCAAAGAAGTCGCTGAACTCCTGGGACAGGAAACCGCCGACCATCTCCGTATCCTCTATGGAGGCAGCGTCAAACCTGACAACGCCACTGCCTTGATGAACGAACCGGACATCGACGGAGCCTTAGTCGGCGGAGCCAGCCTCGACCCCCAGTCCTTCGCCAAAATCGTCAATTATTGATCTCGCGCATCGAACAGGAATGAACGAAAAGGCAACCATTCGCGAGATCCTCGACCGCGCCCACACTATCGCCGTCGTGGGCCTCACCAACCGCGAGGGTCGCGCTTCCCTCGGTGTCTCCCGCTTCATGCAGTCCCAGGGCTACCGCATCGTCCCCGTCAATCCGGCCATCGACAGCGTCCTCGGCGAAAAAGCGTATCCCGACCTGGACGCCGCCTTCGCCGCTCACCCGGAAATCGACCTGGTCAACGTCTTCCGCGCCCCCGAATACGTCCCCGCTATCGTTGAGGACGTCATCCGCCTCAAAATCCCGCGCCTCTGGCTCCAGGAAGGCGTTGTCCATGACGAAGCCGCCGCTCAGGCCGAAGCCGCCGGCGTCAAGGTCGTCATGGATCGCTGCATTTTGAAGGAACGCATGGCTGCTGGCTGGAAAACTTGACCCGCGCGTCAGCGCTTCACAATCTCGTACTCCAGCCGCACCAGCCCCGTCTTCGCGTACACCCGCTGCTGCACCAGCTTCAGCTTCGCCCGATCCGCCGGCGCTGGCAGCAACGGAATCCCCCCACCCAGCAGCACCGGGACCAGCGAAACCTCAACGCGATCCACCAGCCCCGCGTGCAGCAGACTCCGGAACAGCTCCCCGCCGCCAAACAGCGCGATGTTTTTCCCCGGCTTCGCGCGCAGCTCTTTCACCACCGGCTCCGCTTCCCGCTCCAGGCGCACCAGCGGATAATCCCGCGGTTCGAGGGTCCGCGAGAAGACGATGTAGTCGATCCCCTTCACCGGTTTTTCTCGCCCGGCGCGCACCATCGTGTCGAACGTCTTCCGCCCGATCAGGAAGGTGTCGAACCCCGCCATCATCGAGGCGAAGTCCATCTCCGGGTCCTGGACGATCCAGTCATACTCGCCCTGCGGCCCCGCGATGTATCCGTCGAGGCTCATCGCGCCGCCAAATCGCACCAGCCGCATGCGCGCCTCCTGGTCCGAAAGGGGCTACACCCCCACGCCCTTCACCTTGACATTTTCCCGAATGAACCGCACCACCGACTCCAGTGACGTCCCCGGTCCAAAAACGGCAGCGACGCCGTTTTCCCTCAGCGTTGAAATATCCTGCTCCGGAATCGTCCCGCCCAGCACCACCAGAATGTCGCCCGCGCCCTGCTCGCGCAGCATCGCCGTGATCCGCGGCACGATCGCATTGTGCGCTCCCGACAAAATGCTCAGCCCCACGCAGTCCACATCTTCCTGGATCGCCGCGTTCACGATCATCTCCGGCGTCTGCCGCAGGCCCGTGTAGATCACTTCCATCCCCGCATCGCGCAGCGCGCGCGCAATCACCTTCGCCCCCCGGTCATGCCCGTCAAGGCCTGGCTTCGCCACCAGCACCCGGATTGGACTCGTGCGCTCACTCATAACGAACGTCGAAGAATAGCACAGCAACCCGTATCAGGCGCCAATCGCCCCGGGTCTTTGCAGCCATAATTCTCGCCTCCAAAGCCAGTTCCGCTCATCGTTGTAGCGATTCCGTGTTGACGCTCTCCTCCGCCGCGCGTCGAACATCGTGCTGTTACCCAACGGGAGAATCCTGCATGCGATCCAGGACCGAACTTCCTCTGGTGCGCCAAGTCTCCTCTGACCGGCAGATTTGGCTGGTTTCCCTTGTTTCCGCTGGTGCAATTTTTTTGGTTGCTATCTTCCTGCAATGGCTCATTTACGACGACTGGATGCACCGCGGCTCTCTCCGCGTCGTCGGCAGCACGCTCGCCGCGTTCCTCACCTTTGTTTTCGTCTTTCGCTGGCGGCGCTCCGTCCGGCGGCGGAAAATCGAGATCCTCCGCCGCTTTGAGCGCATCCGCTGGATGAATGACCGCATCCGGAACTCGCTCCAGGCCATCGAATGCCTCACCTGGTCCGGCAATCCCCACGCCACCGATCCGGTGCGCAGCGCCGTCGACGCCATCGAGGACGTCCTGCATGAGGTCTTCGTTGAATCGTATTCGGGTTTCCACGGCGCAGAGAGCCTGCGCGAGGTGAAGCCCGCGAAACGGCCCGCCTGAACTCGGTTTGGCACCCACCCAGGTTCCGCAGCTGACTTCCCGCTCCGCCCTGCTCCTCGTCTCAGTCGCTGCTCTCCGACTCTTCGCCCGTCTGCTCCAGCACGGCCAACTCCTCGACCTCCACATCCCACTTCTTCAGAATCCGGAAAATCGCTCCGCTCGAAAATCCCGCCCGCATCAGCAGCCGCATCACCCGCGCCGCTTCCTTTTCGTTTCCCGGTTTCTTCACCCGCTTCCGCTCCAGATGCCGCCGCGCCAGTTCTTCCTCGTTCACGTTCTCGTAGGCCGCATCGAGCGTCTTCCCAATCAAGTCCGCCTGAACACCCTTTCGCATCAGATCCTGCTGCACCCGCCGCTTCCCGAAGCTCGCATTCTCCTGCCGCAGTCGCGTGAAGTCCTGGGCATACCCCGCGTCGTCGAGGTACTTCCGCTCCTTCAGCCGCCGGACCACCGCCTCCATCTTCGCTTCGCCCGTCTCGCCCGTCTCGACGCGCCTCCGCAGCAGGCGCTCCACCTCAGCGACGGTGCGCATCTGCTGTCCCAGCACCTTCACGGCATAGTTGTAGAGAGAATCTTCGTCGAGCAGAGCAACCGGCTTGCGCGCGCGGAAAGGCACGCCTCAAGCGTAGTACAAGCCATGGTTCTGACGTCCGGTTCGCGTCGGAGCGGCGCTACCGGCTACGGGCTACCGGCTGTCGTCAGCTTCTTCTCCGATACCGTATCTCAAATTCATACCCCGCATTCGCAGGGAACATCTCCGCCACATGCCGCAATCGCTCCGCCAGCGCCGGCGCGGCCAGCAGCGGATACTCCCGCTCCCGCAAGTCCGCGTAGTCGAAATCGATCGTCAGTGACAGCATGTAGATCGCCAGCGCATCGGCGAACGCCGACTCGAAGAAGCTCGACTTCGCCCGCTCATCCACTTCATTCCCGCGGCTCCGGTCCAGCGCCCGCCGCCGGCTCTCCCACGCATCGTGACTGGTCTCGCCCCGCACATCCGAGCTCGCCTGCGACCACGTCAGCTCCGCAAAGCTCTGCGGCACGCCCACCACGTCCACAAACTGATGCCCCACGTTGATCAGAAACTCGAACGCCAGCGCGAACCGGTCCTGCATCAGTCGCGTCGAGATAAAAATGCACTCTGACCCGCTAAAGCGCACGTTCCGGTGGCAAATCGCGCGATCCGAAAGATCCACCGTGTAATCCGCCGCCACCTTCGTATCGTCGTTCTCCCCGATCGCCAGCGGCACAAAGTACCACGCCCGCTGCCGCAGAGCCCCGGCAACGACCGCCGGCACTGCCTGCACAATCCGCTCCAGTTCGTCGGTGCTGGTGTGTACCTCGCCGAAGCTCGCCCAGCACAGGCCGTTATTCGCTTCCCGTACCTGCGCGTCCTGCGCCACTTGCGCAGCGGAAAACAACGGGATTTGCGCGGCTCCAGCCATAAGCTTGTATTCTAGCTGACGGAGAGTTGCAGTATGACCGCTACCACGCAGCCGGCCCGCCTCCTCGGCATCCCCCTCGGTGACTTTGGATTCTTTTCCTCTCTCCTCCTGTCCCTCGCTTCCGGCTTCCTTGCCTTCTTCTCCACCCTCTTTCTCGCCATCGTCGCCCTGCTCGTCTGGAACGGCATCGGCCATCATCAGGTCAATTACGCCGACAGTTACCTCTACGTCGCCTTTCCCATCGGCCTCATCGTTCTGGCCGTCGCGCTGCTCTTCTTTACCGGAACCTGGCTCCGCCGCAAGCTTTCGCACTGACCTGCACCCTGCCCCATGTAACCTGCACCCTGTCCCCTGCACCCTGTACCCTGCACCCTGTACCCTGTACCAGATGCCCGTCGTCGCCATTTCATCCACTTCGCTCACTCCCACTCCCGAAGAATCCCGCGCCTGGTGCGCCCAACTCGAGGCCGGCGACATCCTCTATTTCCCGCAATCCCCGGTCCCGCTTACCGCCGACGACACCAGCTTCCTCCTCGGCCAGCAGCAGGCCGACAGCTCCCTCCACAAAAACATCGCCTACAAGCCCGCCATCGATCGCCTCAGCGGATTCGACGCCAAAACCGCCAATCCCGCCGCCGTCGAGCGCCTCCAGCGCATCATGCGCGCCTACTCCAACTCCGTCGTCCAGTTCCTCACCGGCTTCCTTGCGCCCTACCAGCAGCACTGGAAGCTCGACTACGCCAGCTTCCGCCCCCAGGAAGAACAGGGCCGCGACCTCCCGCTCCGCCGCCGCAACGACCTTCTCCACACGGACGCTTTCCCTACGCGCCCCACGCACGGCGCGCGCATTCTGCGCTTCTTTAACAACATCCATCCCGCGCGCACGCGCGACTGGATCGTCAGCGATCCCTTCGCCGCCACCGTCCGCCAGTTCGCCCCCAGGGAAATCGCACCGCGCCCCGGCTCCGCGCTCTCACGCGCCGCCAGGCTCACGGCCCGCGCCATCGGGCTTGGCCGGGCCATCCCTTCATTGAAGCGATCGCCCTACGACGACTTCATGATGCGCTTCCACAATTTTCTGAAGGAAAATCCGCGCTTCCAGGCCCACTGCCCCAAATATTCCTTCCAGTTCCCGTCCGGTTCTTCGTGGATGGTCTACACCGACACCGTTCCCCACGCCGTCCTCGCCGGCCAGTACGCCCTCGAGCAGACCTTCCTCGTCCGCCCTGAAGCCATGGTTCGCCCGGAAATCTCCCCCCTCCGCATCCTCGAAGACATCGCCCACGCGCCGCTTGTCTGAACCCGCTCGCGTGAATTGTTAGAATCGAAATTCCGGCCCGCCCAATCTCCCCATTATTGGAGAATCGATGTCTGCGATCCTGACTCCCGGCACCCTGGCCCCGGACTTTAGCCTTCCTGTCACGCCCGATCAGAAGCTCGCCCTCCGCGAGCTACGCGGGAACCCCGTCATTCTGGCCTTTTATCCTGCGGACTGGAGCCCTGTTTGCGGCGATCAGATGGCTCTGTACAACGAAGTCCTTCCCGAATTCCAGAAATTTCACGCTGAGCTCCTGGGGATCTCCGTCGACGGCGTTTGGTGTCACGAAGCTTTTGCCCAGAACCGGAAGCTCCGGTTCCCTCTGCTCGCCGACTTCGAACCCAAAGGCGCTGTCGCTCGGACCTACGGAGCCTATCGGGAACAGGACGGCATTTGCGAACGAGCGCTGTTTGTCATCGATAAAGAGGGCCTCATTACCTGGAGTTATTGCTCGCCCATTGCGGTCAACCCCGGCGCCGACGGCATCCTCGATGCCCTGGAACGGCTGCCAAAGCAGGAGTAGCCGTGAGCACACTGAAAATTCCGATTGGACCCGAGGACCACGTTCAGGGCAGCGCCGATGCGGAATGCACTCTCGTGGAATACGGCGACTACGAGTGCCCGCATTGCGGCCACGCTGATCCCATTGTCAAACGGCTGCAGCGCCACCTGGGAAAGCGCCTTGGATTTGTATTCCGTAATTTCCCGCTGAGACAGATCCATCCTCACGCGGAAGCGGCAGCCGAAACCGCCGAATTCGCAGCCGCCAAAGGGAAATTCTGGGAGATGCACGACCTGATCTTCGAAAACCAGAGCCGCCTGAGCCTTGCCCTGTTCGAGCAGCTCGCTCAGCAACTGGGTCTTTCCAGCGCCGACCTGCTCGATGCCCTGAACCGGAAGGAGTACGAGGCGCGCGTCAGTGCCGATTTTTCCGGAGGCGTTCGCAGCGGCGTCAATGGCACGCCCACTTTCTTTATCAACGGCCAGCGCCACAACGGCTCCTTCGAGTATGAAGACCTGCTGGCAGCCATCGAGTCCGCCCGCCGCTGACGCAGGCGTACCCCTCGAGCGACATGACCCGAACCACCAAAACCTTCCTCAAGATGCTCATCGCCGGCGCTGTCGGCGGCATCATCGGGGGAACACTTGTCGCCCACCACACCGCCTCCACCGTCCCCACCCGGCTCATTTTTCCGCGTGGCATGATGCTCGCCATCGCCCTCATCTGCTTCTTCAGCATCTACTGGAGCGCCGCCGCCAAAGACAGCGCCCCCACCCAGTCCTCTGAATCCGTCTGGTCCCGGCGTCTCCATCTCATCGTCCTCAACTCCGCTGTGCTCCTCCTCATCCTCCCCGTGCCGGGCCTGACGCGCCGCTTCCTGCCCGCCAGCCGCATCCTCACCGTCGCCGGCCTCGCCATCGAAATTGCCGGCATCCTCTTCGCCTTCTGGGCCCGCCGCCATCTCGGCCGCAACTGGAGCGGCGAAGTCCGCATCGCCACCGGCCACCAGCTCGTCCGTTCCGGTCCCTACAAAACCATCCGCCATCCCATCTACACCGGAGTCCTCGCCATGTATGCCGGAGTCATGCTCGTCTCCGGCCAGATCCACGCCCTCCTGGGCTTCCTCATCATCGCGGTGGCGTACTGGCGCAAGCTGTGTCTCGAAGAAAAAATCCTCAGCACAAACTTCGGCCCAGACTGGGATTCCTGGCGCCGCGAAACCTGGGCCCTCGTGCCCCCGCTCTTCTGACCGCGCTGCACTCCCCGTTCCCCGGCACCGGTGATAGAGTTACGTTTCCCGTATTTTCCCGAAGAATTTCCGCGGTTTCGTCCGCCGTCGCTTACTCGAACCGAAAGGTGTTGCCGCATGTTCTCCGCCAAAGGTTTCCGCTGCTCCGCGATCGTCCTGGCTCTTGGCACTCTCTGCTCGCTGCCGATCTGCGCCAGCGACAACGCTGCCGCGCATATCGGCTACTACCGCGGCCCGGCCGTCCACGGTGACACCATCGTCTTTACTTCTGAAGGCGACCTGTGGACGGTGAGCGTCCATGGCGGCGCCGCGCATCGGCTCACCTCCGCGCCCGGCAAGGAGGATATGGCCACCATCTCGCCCGACGGCCTCACCGTTGCCTTCCGCGCCCAGTACGAAGGCCCTGAAGAGATCTACACCATGCCCATCGCCGGCGGCCTTCCCCAGCGGCAAACCTGGGATGGCGGCGCCGAACCCGTCGGCTGGGCCCCCAATGGCCGCCTCATCATCACCACCGCGCGCTACGCCACGCTGCCCGATCCCAGCCTCGTGCTCGTTGGCAGCCATGGTGAGCGCGAGCAGCTGCCGCTGGCCACCGGCGAGGAAGCAGGCTACTCTGCCGACGGCAAGACCCTCTTCTTTACCCGTCTCGAAAACCAGGGAAGCCACACCAAACGCTACAAGGGCGGGTTCATCCAGCACATCTGGCGCTGGGATGGCCACGGCGAAGCCGTTCCCCTCACCGCGGACTATGCCGGCACCTCGCACGATCCCATGTTCTGGAACGGCCGCGTCTATTTCCTCTCCGATCGCGATGGTGTCATGAATGTCTGGTCGATGGACCTGAGCGGCCACGACCTCAAACAGGAAAGCCATCAGAAAATCTTCGACGTTGAATCGGCCTCGCTCGATCAGGGCCACATTGTCTACGCCTGCGCCGCCGATCTGTGGTCGCTTGACCTCGCCACCGATCGCGACGCCGTCATCCCCATCACGCTGGAATCGGACTTCGATCAGCTCCGCGAGCACTGGGTCACCAAACCCCTCGCTTACATCTCCGACGCGCACCTCTCACCCGACGGCAGCCGCGTTGTCTTCACCGCGCGCGGCGAAGTTTTCACCCTCCCCGCCAAAACCGGACGCATCATCAGCGTCGCCTCCGACTCCGCCGTGCGGTTTCGCTCGGCCCGCTTCCTGCCCGACGGAAAAAGCATCGTGGCGCTCTCCACGGCAACCGGTGAGACCGAGTTCTGGAAGTTTCCCGCCGACGGTGAAGGCAAACCCGAGCAGTGGACCTCGGACGCCAAAGTCCTCCGCTGGGATGGCATGCCTTCCCCCGATGGCCGCTGGCTCGCCCATTACAACAAGGATCAGCAACTCTGGATCTACGACACCCAATCCAAAGCCAACAAGCTCATCGCCTCGTCGATGAATAGCGGCTTCGAGGACCTGAGCTGGTCGCCGGACAGCCGCTGGCTGGCCTTCGTCGAGGACGCCGATAACCACTTCGCTGAAGTCAAAATTCTCAACATCGAATCCGGCAAAATCGAGACCCTCACCTCCGATCGCTACAACAGCGAAACCCCCGTCTGGAGCTCTGATGGTAAGTGGCTCTACTTCCTCTCCGACCGCGCCCTCAACACCACTGTCCCCGGCCCCTGGGGCGTTCGGCAGCCCGATCCGCATTTCGATCGCCGAATGAAGATCTACGAGGTCGCCCTCGTCCCCGGTCTTCGCTCACCCTTCCTGCCCCCCGATGAACTCCACCCCGATACTCCGGCGAAAGATGACAAAGAGGAGCCGAAGAAAACCCCCGGCGAGAAGGACAGCTCGCAAAGCGCGAACGCGGCCAAACCCGCCGACGGCCAATCGACGGATCAATCCGCCGCTGCCAGGCCCTCCGAGGAAAAGAAGCCGCCGGTTCCGGAAGTCAAAATCGACTTCACCGATATCCAGTCGCGCCTTACCGACGTTCCCGCCCCTCCCGGCAACTATGCCGACCTCGAGGCCACCGCGAAGCGCCTTTGCTGGCTGAGCGCGAGTGACGAGATGCGCCCGAAGCTCGCCCTCCAGTGCCTGGCCATCGACAATAAGGGCGACGAGCCCGAGACCGTGATGGGCGACGTCAAAAGCTTCGAAATTTCCCTCGACCGCAAAAAGCTTCTCATCCACAAAGCCGACGACTTCTACGTCTTCGACTCCGACGTCAAGTCCTCCGGCCTCACCGACGCGAAAGCCCTCGGCAAAGCCAAACTCGATCTCGCCCACTGGACCCTCCATACCACTCCGCGCGAGGAGTTCCACGGCTTCTTCCTCGATGCCTGGCGGCTCGAGCGTGACTACTTCTACGACCGCCACATGCAGGGCGTCGACTGGGTCGCCATGCGCGAGCGCTATCTTGCCGCTCGTCGATCGCGTCTCCGACCGCGACGAGCTCAACGATGTCATCGCCCAGTTGGTCAGCGAGCTTTCCGCTCTCCACACCTTTGTCCGTGGCGGCGACCAGCGCATGCCCGAGGACTCGATCGACGTCGCCACCCTGGGCGCGCGCCTGCGCCGCGATCAAAAGGCCGGCGGCTATGTCGTGGAGCACATCTACCTTCACGATCCCGACCTGCCCAACACCGCGCCGCCGCTGGCCCGGCCTGACTCCCGGGTCGCCGAAGGCGAAACCATCGTCAGTATCGACGGCGTCGACTCGCTCAGCGTCCGCGATGAGCGCGAGCTGCTGCGCGGCAAGGCCGGCCTCCAGGTCATGCTCCGCGTCAAGTCTGCAAAGGGTGATATCCGCGACGTTCTCGTGAAGCCCATCTCTGCGCGCGACGACGAAGACCTCCGCTACAGCGAGTGGGAGTACACCCGCCGCCTCAAAGTCGATTCCGCATCCCAGGACGCCATCGGCTACATCCACCTGCGCGCCATGGGTCCTGACGACATCGCCCAGTGGGAGCGGGACTACTATCCCATCTACAACCGCCAGGGCCTCATCATCGATGTGCGCCACAACCGAGGCGGCAACATCGACTCCTGGCTGCTCGGCAAGCTCCTCCGCCAGGCCTGGTTCTACTTCCAGCCACGAGTCGGCAATCCCACCTGGAACATGCAGGAAGCCTTCCGCGGCCACATCGTCGTGCTTTGCGATCAGGAAACCGCTTCCGACGGCGAAGCGTTCTCCGAGGGCTTCAAGCGCCTGAAGATGGGCACCCTCATTGGCATGCGCACCTGGGGCGGCGAAATCTGGCTCAGTGGCAGCAACCGCCAGGCTGATGGAGGCGTCGCCACCGCCGCTGAAACCGGCGTCTACGGCCCCGAAGGCAAGTGGCTCATCGAAGGCCATGGCGTCGAGCCCGACGTCGAGGTCGACAACCTGCCCCACGCGACCTATGAAGGCAACGACGCGCAGCTCCAGGCCGGAATCGAACTGCTCGAAAAGGAAATCAAAGACGATCCCCGCCCCGTGCCTGCGCACCCGCCGTACCCGGATAAGTCCTTCAAGTACCAGTAACGCCGCTGCTCACCCGCCGGCGGTCGGTCGAGAGGGTGTGCGTTCTCTGCACCCTGCGCCCCGCCTGTGGCATCCTTATACCCACGGGACCCCAGTTCCCCCGAGCCAACATGACACGCAAAATCACCCTCGCCCTCCTCGCAGTTGTCAGCATCGTCCCGGCTTTCGCCCAGCAGTTCCAGCCCCGCCACATCTACGACGAAAACGCCGACGCCCACGCTGAAATTCGCGATGCTCTGGCCACCGCTGCCCGCGAGCACAAGCGCGTCATCCTCGACTTCGGCGGCAACTGGTGCGGCGACTGCCAGGTCCTCGACATCTACTTTCGTCAGCAGCCCAACGCCCAGCTGCTCGACCGGAGCTTCATCCTCGTCGACATCGACATCGGCCGCTACGACCACAACACCGACATCGCCGACCAGTACAACGTCCCGCTCAAGAAGGGCGTCCCTGCCCTCGCCGTGCTCGACGCTCACGGTCGCCTCCTCTACAGTCAGCGAAGCGGCGAGTTCGAGAAGATGCGTCACATGGATCCCGCCTCCGTCACCAACTTCCTCCAGCAATGGAAGCCCGGCGGCCCGGAGAACAAAGGCGGCCAATAACCGCCCCCATTCTGAGCGAAGGTCGGTGCGCGCCCTATCCGCTGAACGCTATCCGCTATCCGCTGTTCTCCCCCGTCCACCGCAGGTAAACTGGCTATCGTATGCTGCGCGCGTTTGACCATCTGCGGAAAGCGGTCTGGTCCTCCTTCGGCCACAGCGCTTTCTCCATGGCCAAGGCTGCGGCCTATTCCGCCATGCTCAGCATCTTCCCCGCGCTGGTCGTGGTCACCACCCTGTTCGCCATCATGCCTTCCGGCGACGACGTCCGCGGCATCATTCGCTCTGCCCTCCAGCAGGTTCTCCCGCCCGACACCATGCTGTTGGTCCAGAACTACTTCATCAACTACCACACCCGTTCCGTCCGCATCGTCTGGGGCTGCGTCTTCGTCAGCCTCTTTGCCGCCATGGGCGTTCTGCTCTCCCTCATGGAAGGCTTCCGCCGCGCCTACCGCCTCCCCCGCGGCGTCTGGGGATTCTGGCAGGAGCGGGTCGCCGCCATTCTTCTCGTTCCCGGAACCATGGTCCCCATGGCCGCCGCCACTGCTTTCCTCGCCTTCGGCCACTTCATCGAGCTCTGGATGATCGACAACTCTACCCATGAACTCCACTCCACCGTCCTCATTTTCTGGCGGCTCGTCCGCTGGGGCATTGCGCTGCTCGCCAGCGTCATGTCGCTCGCTTTGATCTACCACTTCGGCATCCCCCGCCATAAGCATCCCGAGCGCGGCGGCAAGATGGCCTTCATCCGCGGCCGTTGGCGCGAAACCCTCCCCGGAGCCACCATCGCCACCGCCAGCTGGTTCCTCGCCACCCTCCTTTACGGCTGGTACGTCACTCGTTTCGCCAACTACTCCATCGTTTACGGGTCCCTCGGCGCGGCCATCGCCACCCTCGTCTGGCTCTACATGATCTCCCTCAGCGTCCTCATTGGCGCTGAATTCAACGCGCAGCTCTTCCCCTTTCCCGACCTGCGTCCCGTCCCCGTTACCAGCGACGATTTCCCCGGCGACCCCTCCCTCCTCCCTGCAAATCCGCCGGCCGGCCCCTTCCAGGCTGCCCGATCCGCGGGCGCACGGTAAAATCGGTTCGGGACCCCAGCAGTACCACCCAGGCACCACGCTTCTCCAGTCAAACGTTTTGGGGGTTGGATGAACTTTTCGCCGTCAGGGACGGGCCTCGCAGGCGACAGCCTGCGCCGCGCCAAAATTGTCGCCACGCTGGGGCCTGCCTCCTCCAGCGAAACCATCTTTCGCGAGCTGCTCCGGGGCGGCCTCGACGTCGCACGCCTCAATTTCTCCCACGGCACGCTTCCCGAAAAGGCCAAGCTCATCGAGATGGTCCGTAAAATCGCCCGCGAAGAGCGCCGCAGCGTCTGCATCCTCGGCGACCTCCAGGGTCCCAAGATTCGTACCGGCCGCCTCAAGAACCGTATCCCCGTTCAGCTCAAAGCCGGCCAGCGCCTCACCATCACCCCTCGCGATATCCTCGGTACCTCCGCCGTCATCGCCACCACCTTTCCCACCCTCGCCGAAAACCTCGAACCCGGCGCGCGCATTCTCCTCTCCGACGGCCTCATCGAGCTCCGCGTCCTCCAGATTCCCGGTGAAGATGTCGATTGCGAAGTCATCAACGGCGGCATGCTCGGCGAGCACAAGGGCATCAACCTTCCCGGTATCGCCGTCCGCGTCCCCTCCCTTACCGAAAAAGATGAGGAGGACCTCGAGTTCGGCATGAAGCACGGTGTTGACGCCATCGCCGTCTCCTTTGTCCGCACTGCGGAAGACGTCCGTCACGTCAAATTCCGCGTCGCCGCCCTCGGCCTCGAAACCTGGATCATCGCCAAGCTCGAAAAACCCCAGGCCATCGAGAACCTCGAAGCGATCCTCGAAAATGCCGACGGCATCATGGTCGCCCGCGGCGACCTCGGCGTTGAAATGCCTCCGGAAAAAGTTCCCGCCATTCAGAAACACGTCATCCGCCGTGCCGCCGAATATCGTAAGCCCGTCATCACCGCTACGCAGATGCTGGAGTCGATGATCGAGAACCCGCGCCCCACCCGCGCCGAGGCTTCCGACGTCGCCAACGCCATCTACGACGGCACCGACGCCGTCATGCTCTCCGCGGAAACCGCCGCCGGCAAGTATCCTGTCGAAGCCGTCAAAATGATGGCCAAAATTGTCAGCGAAACCGAATCGAACCTCCGCGATTCGGGCGGCTTTGAGATCCACCACAATAACCGCGTCCGCCTTTCCATCGCGGAAACTATCTGCGAGTCAGCCGCCCACGCTGCCGAAGACCTTGACGTCAGCGCCATCGCCGTTTTCACTGAGTCGGGCACCACCGCCCGTCAGCTCTCGAAGTACCGCCCCAAGCCGCCCATCTACGCGCTCTCCAGCGTCGACGCGGTCATTCACCGCATGTCTCTGCTCTGGGGCGTCCACCCCATCAAATGTCCCAAGCTGCAGACCGCCGAACAGATGGTCGACCACGCAGAGACCACCCTCGAGCAGGGCGGCTTCGTCAAGCCGAAGGAAATTCTCGGCATCGTCGCCGGCACGCAGACTCGCTCCGGCTCGACGAATTTCCTCCGCCTCCACGTCCTCGGCGACCGCCTTACTGAAGCCACGCCGCACCATCACGACAAGGCCGCCAGGCCCCCCCGCAAAGGCGACCGTCGAGCCGCCGAAAGGCGTCGCCACGCAAGAGTTGGCAGCTAGAACAGGAAATCTGTTCCGCTTCTGGCTCAAGTTGTGTCGAATTTAGAATGAGTCCCGGCCTCTCCGCGCGAGAGCCGGACTGTCCGAGGCTTACTCTTCTTCCCAGAGTCCTCGCGCACTTCTATATCTGCGAGCCAGCGCCCAAAGACCGATCCCGATCCCAATCACTCCTGCTGTCACTCCCCAAAGCATCTCAATCTCCCCTGACCGCGGTTACCCAGCTGATCTCTGATTCCTGGCTCGCACAGGGTTCCATGAGCGCGCTGCAGGTCAGACCCTACGCGCACAGCGTATCCGGCTCATCATCGACGACCCATCCCTGAAAGGTGGCGTTACTATCCCGAACGCGTGTTAATCATTCGGTACTGAGTTACCTCAGAGTAAATCTGCAGGCTCCATAGCGCTCTCGGACCATGGAGCACGCGGCTCTCAGGGGAACCGGCGAGCAGAGCCCGTTAGCTATTTCGGCGGTGTCTCAGGTTGGAATATCTGCCTTCGGTGGAAAGCGAACCCCTCATTTTGGGTCACTCCGACAATGCAGCGCGGATCGACCAGCTCGTTTCAGCGGAACGTCGGCTTGGGCTATTCTGAAGAACCCGGAGAGGGGATTTTGCACCATGGCAAAGCTCGTGTATGGATTGAACCAGTCCCTCGACGGCTACGTCGACCACATGGAACTGGGGCCACCCAGTCCGGCGCTCTCTCGTCATTTCCTTGAGCAGGCGCGCGGCCTGACCGGCGTGGTGTACGGTCGCGTCATGTACGAGATCATGCGCTATTGGGAGGGGGACCTTCCCGACTGGGACGCAGAGGATCGCGACTTCGCGGCGGTGTGGCGGAGCCAGCGGAAGTGGGTTGTGTCGCGCTCGTTGAAGTCGGTCGGCCCTAACGCCACACTGATCGACGATGACCTCGAGGCGGCGATACGTGGGCTGAAGGCTCAGTTGGATGGGGAGATTGACGTTGCAGGACCAAACCTGGCAGGAAGTCTGACCAATCTTGGTCTGATCGATGAGTATCGACTCTACCTCCACCCCATCGTTCTGGGTCGTGGCACGCCATTCTTCGCCGGCCCCCGGCCGCCGCTCCGCCTGGTGTCCAGCGATCGAATCGGCGAGGACGTCATCAGGTTGATATACGTTCCTGCTTAATCGCGCCACTCGCCCCACAGACCGCGCCGACCCGTCAGATCCGTTTTGGGTCGAAACCCGAATTTCAAACGGCAGCTGGGTTGCCGTCCCTAATTGAGACGAACACCTCGCTCTTTACCAGCGGGTCCTCAATTCCCAGGCTACCGCGGACGCCATGGCATTCGATGGCATACTGCGACCCACAGTGAAAATGTTCGTCCTCAAAAAGGAAGTAGCGGTCTGGATTTCGCGGAGCCCGATGAGCCCGCTCAGCCTCGGACAAAATCGCGAAACGCCCCGACGATCAGTCCCGGCAGCGCCTCACCATTGCTCTTCGACAGAAGCTCATGCCCGGCCCCTTCGACGGTCAGCAGTCGCGTCTGCGCCGGAATCGACCGCAGCCCCGCTTCCATCTCGGCCACAGTGCCAAATCCGTCGCGCGCGCCGGAGACAAACAGCGCCGCCGTTTGCAGCTTCGCGAAAATGCTGCGTCCGCAGTTGCTGTGGCTGCCGGGGCGGATGCAGCGGGTACGACAGCAACAGCAGTGCCTCGACGAGCCCCGGTTCGGTGGCCGCCAGCATCGACGCCATCCGTCCTCCATAGGAATGCCCGCCCAGGAAAATACGCGCTGCGCCACCCAGCTTCCGTCGCATCGCCTCCACCGCTGCGCGCAGTCCTGCCTGATCCCGCTCCGCTGTGCGCATCGGTGGCCCGTGCGCCCGCGCCTGGCGAAACGGCAAATCGCACCGCAGCACCGTCGTTCCCGCCGCAGCGAACGCCTCCGCCACCGCCACCAGTAGCGGCGCCTGGCAGTTGCCGCCCGCGCTGTGTGTCAAAACCAGCGCCGACCCGTCAGGAGCGGACGGCATGTGCAGAAATCCGCGCACCGCCTCTTGTCCCGAAATGTCAGCGAATTCCTGGAAGCTTTCCATGGGAGCGTTTCAGTCGCCAGCCACTTTTTCCCGCCCGAACCACGCCCTCGCATCCGCCCGGAACAGCAGGTACGTGATTCCCGCAAAAAGGATGGCGTGAAACGCGAAGCCTCGCCACGCATTCATCACGGTGATCGCCACGTGAAACGCCATCCACAGCACCGCCAGCCACCGCGCCCAGTCCGCGCCGCGCAGCATGAACGCTCCGGCGATGATCGCCAGCGCATGGACCAGGAAAATCCACGCTTCGTCGATTCCCCCACCGCGCGTGAATGCGAAGCGGACGTCCACCGCCAGCGTCACCACGCCGATCGCGATAAAAAGCCAGCTGAGAACCAGGATGGCAAAAGGGCGCTTCTTCATGAGGTATGAATTCCCAGCGTCATCGCGCTGTGAGTTACGCCTGCGACAGCTCCCCGATCGCGCGCACCAACTTATCCAGGTCGGGCAGCGGTGTATAAACATGCGGCGTCACCCGCACGCAGCTGATGTTCTCCCAAACAATCCCCACCGTGTGGATCTTGTACTTGTCGAAACAGCGCCCCGGAAACCTGCCCCGGCGTCATCCCGTCAATCGAAACGCCGCAGATCGCACCCGAGTACTCCGGGCGCAGCGACGTGTGCAGCTTCACCTTGGGCATCGACTGCACCCGCGTCGCCCAGTAATTCTTCAGGTAGAAGATCCGCTCCTGCTTCCGCTGGCTCCCGATCCCTTCGTGGAAGTTGATCGCCTCGCCAATTCCTTGCTCCAGCGGGAAACTCCGCGTCCCCAGCGTCTCGAACTTCCGAATATCCGCCGAATGCGGCATGGAATTACACGTCAGCGGCCACACCTTCTCGATGTTGTCCTCGCGGATCCACATCATGCCCGTCCCGATCGGTGCCGACAGAAACTTGTGCAGGCTGGTCCCGAAATAGTCGCAATGCAGGTCCGGAACCTTGAAGTCGAGAAGCCCAAAGCTGTGCGCCCCGTCCGCAATTACCTCAATGTTGTGCGCGTGCGCCATGTCGGCGATCTTCCGCACCGGCATCGTCTGCCCTACCCAGTTCACCATGTGTGTCACGTGGATCAGCCGCGTCCGCGGCGTAATCGCCTGCTCATACGCCTTCACGATCACGTCATCGTCTTCGATGGGGAAATCGAAGCTGATCTGCTTGTAGACGATCCCGTCACGCTCGGCGCGCTGCCGGTAGGCCTGGATCATGTTCGGGTAATCCTGCTTTGTCCCGATCACCTCGTCGCCGGCCTTGAGCGGCAGTCCATAAATAATCGTGTTCAGCGCCTCGGTCGAGTTGCGGTCGATGGCAATCTCCCCCGGTTTCGCGCCCGCCAGGTCGGCCAGCTTCTCCCGCAGCGGCTCCCGCCCCTGGTCCAGAATCTGCCACATGTAATACGACGGGCCTTCGTTCGTGAGCTCGTTGTACCGCTGCACCGCCTCCTGCACCACAATGGGCGCGGGTGAGACGCCGCCGTTGTTCAGGTTGATCAGGTCGGGGTTCACCGAGTACGCGCGCTGGATCACCGACCAGTAGTCCTCATTCTGCGCAACCTCGGCCGGCGCCAGATTGCGCACACCGTGTGCCGCCGCATTAAAGTCGGCAGCATGCGCCTGGCGGAAAAGGCTGTTGACGGAGAAGGCGCCCGCCAGGGTGGCGGTCCGCTTCAGAAAGGCGCGACGGTCGCTCGGATTCATAGCAAGCAATGTAGGGGCAGAAGGGGTCTGGAAGCAAATCCGGTTACCGGAGGAACGGTTTTTCAGCCGACCACCTGCCTCGCGCGAGACGGTTCAATCAGGGATACGGGTAATGCCCCGGAAGTGGGACGCGAACGGTACCCAGGGACTGTTACTCTTCCCCGCAGTCGTAACGAACTCGGCAACCGCAGGCACGTCGGGGTTGTCGCGTCCCACGAGGGGCATACGAGCGTGCGAAACGCGGTTCCTGGGCCCAACAACCCGCCCGATTACGCGGCAGAGCGCTCCCCATGCTGACCGGGACCTATAACCTCGGGCTCGTCATCATCTCCCTGCTGATGGCGATGCTCGCCTCCTACACCGCGCTGGATATGGCTGCCCGCGTCGCCGCCGCCAAAGGACGCGCCGCGTTCTGGTGGCTCGCCGGTGGCTCCGTCGCCATGGGAGTCGGCATCTGGTCCATGCATTTTCTCGGCATGCTGGCCTTCAGTCTGCCCGTTGCCATGGGCTATGACCCCTCCATCACCCTCCTTTCCCTCCTGATCGCGATTGCCTCCTCGTTGTTTGCCCTGTGGATCGTCTGCCAGAGCCATCTCTCCTGGCGTCGCCTCGCCGCCAGCGCTCTCATCATGGGAGCCGGCGTCTGCTCCATGCACTACACCGGCATGGCAGCCATGCGCATGACGCCGCCCATCCGCTACAACGCGCCCCTGTTCCTCTTGTCGGTGGTCATCGCCGTCGTCGCTTCCGGCGCTGCCCTGTGGATCGCCTTCCACCTGCGCAATGGCGACTCCGGTGTGCGCCGCCTGCGCGCCGCCGCTGCCGTCGTCATGGGCATCGCCATTGCCGGCATGCACTACACCGGAATGGCCGCCGCCCGTTTTCCCGCCAACAGCCACTGCGTCATGGCCGAATCCGGCGTGACCACCGGTTGGCTGGCTTTGCTCATCATCGTCTTTGCCGGCGCCGTGCTCTCCATCGCCCTCATCACTTCCGTCCTCGATCTCCGCCTCGAACAACGCACCGCCGTGCTGGCCTCCTGCCTCGCCGACGCCAAACAGGAGCTGCAGTTCGTCGCCCTCCACGACGGCCTCACCAAATTACCCAACCGGGCCCTGCTCAATGACCGTCTCGAGCAGGAAATCCAGAATGCCCGCCGCGAGAAGAGCCGCTTTTCCGTCCTTTGTATGGACGTGGACGGCTTCCGCCAGATCAACGACGCCTGGGGCCATAGCATCGGCGACGCGCTGCTGGTCGAGGTCGCCCGCCGCCTGCGCGATTCCATTCGCACCCGCGACACCCTCGCGCGCCTGGGCGGCGATGAGTTCGTCATCATCGCCGACGTCGGAGAGGCCGGCGACGCCGTCAGCCTCGCCGAAAAGCTCTTAACCGCGGTCCGCGAGCCCATCGTCATCGACGGCCGCCAGCTCCGTGTCTCCCTCAGCATCGGCATTGCCATGTTCGATGGCCGCGAGCAGCAGCAGGGAGACCTGCTCCGTGATGCCGACGCCGCCATGAGTCACGCCATGGCCCTCGGGCACAACGGCTACGTCTTCTTCCAGTCGTCCATGAGTGACGATGCCCAAACCCAGCTGCAGCTGTTACACGATCTCCGCCAGGCCCAGGAACGCCACGAGCTGGTCCTCTATTACCAGCCCAAGTTCGACGCCAGGGATGGGGCCATGACCGGAGCCGAAGCCCTCGTGCGCTGGAACCACCCCACCCGCGGTCTCGTTCCTCCCGGCGATTTCATTCCCCTCGCCGAGAAAACCGGCCTCATCTTCCAGATTGGCGACTGGGTCCTCAACGAAGCCTGCCGCCAGATGAGCGCGTGGCGCGATGCTGGCCACACCGATTGGACCATCTCCGTCAATCTGTCCGCCCTCCAGTTCAATCACCCCGGCCTCATCGATATGGTGCGCGAAGCCCTCGCGCTGCACTCTCTCGAACCGCGTTATCTCACCCTCGAAATCACCGAGTCCACCGCCATGCGCGATGCCGACACCAGCCTGGTGATTCTCGAGCAGCTCCACCACATGGGCGTGCGCATCTCCATCGATGATTTCGGCACCGGGTATTCCAGCCTGCTTTATCTCAAGCGTCTGCCCGCCAGCGAGCTCAAAATCGATCGCGGATTCGTCCGCGACCTCACCCACGACACCGAAGACGCCGCCATCATTGCCGCCATCGTAGCCCTGGGCCGGGCGCTCGATCTCAAAATCGTCGCCGAGGGTGTGGAGACGCGCGAGCAGCAGGAATACCTCACCCGCCTCGGCTGCACCTCGCTGCAGGGCTTCCTCCTCGGACGGCCCATGCCGGCAGCGCAGTTCGTGGACGCCGTCTCTGCGCCGGGCCGCGCCTGGGAGACGGTCAGCCTCCTGGTCTGACCACCGGCGTGCAGAAACGTCCTGTTTTGAAACAGTTCGCCCGGATCTGTGATCCCCATCACAGCCATCCCCTCCATCCTGGAGTACCTTCGTGCTACTGATCCGGCAGCTGGGCCTATTCTCGTAACAACGGTGTGGCATTATGCAGACCCCTCAGAGACCCGATGACATGCGTGACCTCGTAACCCAAATCGCCCGGGCTCTGGTGGACATTCCCGCGGACGTGAAGGTCGAAGAAGTAGAGAAAGACGAAAGCACGGCGCTGCGCCTCCATGTTGCGCCCACCGATGTAGGCAAGGTGATTGGCAAACAAGGCCGCACCGCGCGTTCCATCCGCACCATCCTCGGCGCCGTCAGCATGAAGCACCACCATCGCTACACCCTCGACATCCTCGAAGAGGACAAGCACGCCCCCGAAGTGGAGCACGCATCGGCCGTTGCAACGGCGTGAGCTCCCGCCCATCGCGGTGAGCCTTCTCCACGCCTGAGAATTTCTGACTGGGTTTACGCGCGCCCTGCGTGCCTGCCCGCCCGTTGCTACAATCGCCCCGTTGCTCCTCAGCTTCCATCGCCCCACTTGAAAGGATCCACCGTGAACCTGCGCCTTCTGCTTCCTTTTTCCGCGTGCGTGCTCGCCGCCGCTTCAGCGCTGGGGCAAAGCAGCATCACCTATCAGCAGCCGCCAAAGGCCATTGCCGATCTGCTCGAGGCCCCGCCCACCCCGCTGGTGCTGGTTTCCCCTCAAGTCAAAAGCAGTCCCCGCACCCTGCTCATCGAGCAGCCCGGCGGCCTGCTCACCATTGCCGATCTGGCCCAGCCTGAGCTCCGCCTCGCCGGCCTCCGCTTCAATCCCCGCACCAACGGGCCCAGCCGCCTGCCCTACATCGTCGCCTTGAAATTCAAAGCGCTTCCCTCCGGCAAAGAAATTCCCGTCGCCGGTCTGCCCGCCCATCCCCACATCGTCTATGCGCAGTGGTCGCCCGACGCGCACCGCGTGGCATTTGTCGTCATCACCGGCGCCAATCCCGGCGCGGGCCTCAGCCTCTGGACAGCCGATGCGGCCACCGGCCACGCCTCCCGCATCCCCGGCATCGCCCTCAACGGCGTCTTCACCAACCCGTTTTCCATGGCAGCCCCCTGCTCCTGGATGCCGGATAGCCACAGCCTCCTGTGCCTCACGGTCCCCGCCAGCCGCGGCCCCGCCCCCACGCCCTCTGAAGTTCCCACCGGTCCCGCCGTTCAGCAAAATCTGGGCCGCGTCACCCCCGCCCGCACCTACGAAGACCTCCTGAAAAATCCCGAAGACGAGCGCTTCTTCGATTACTACGCCACCGCGCAGGTTCGCGTGGTCCCTCTTGCCGGTCCCTCAAAGGCCGTCGGCAAACCCGGCGTCATCGATGCGGCCCAGCCCTCGCCCGATGGGCATTACGCCCTCATCGTCGAGACCCATCACCCGTATTCCTACGAGCTGCCCTTCGAAAACTTCCCGAAGAAGACCGCAGTCATCGATCTCCGCACCGGAACCGAGAAGCAGATCTCTGACGTTCCCCTCGCTGACAACATCCCCATCGCCAACGACGCGGTCGCGACCGGCCCGCGCGACTACCAGTGGCGCGCCGATGCTCCGGCAACTCTATCGTGGGCGGAAGCCGGCGACGGCGGCGATCCCAAAAAGCCTGCCACCGTGCGCGACCGCCTGTATCTCCTCGACGCGCCCTTCACCGGCTCGCCCCGCGTCCTTGCCGAGCTGCCCATGCGCTTTGCAGGCATCGAGTGGGGCAACGCCCACCTGGCTCTGGTCAACGAGCGCGAGTGGACCCATCGCCGCCGCGTCATCGCCGCGCTCGATCCATCTGCCAGCACGCCCAGCCTCACCAATCTCTACGAAGGCTCCTCTGAGAATCGCTACAAGGACCCCGGCCGCGCCGTCCTTGTCGAGAATGCCTCCGGTCACCGCGTGCTCGAACTTACCGCCGACGGAAGCGGCATCTACTTCAGCTCGCCCGGCGCCAGCCCTGAAGGCGATCGCCCCTTCATCGCTGTCATGAACGCCTCAACCGGCAAAGAAGAGCAAATCTGGCGCTCCGCCGCGCCGTTTTATGAAGTCCCAACCGCCATCATCGATCCCGCCAAATCAATCCTGCTCCTCCGCCGCGAGTCCCAGGACCAGCCCCCCAACGACTTCCTCCGCGATGCCGCCGGCCAACTCACCCAGGTCACCGATTTCCCGAATCCCTACGGCAATACCCCGCTTCCGAAGAAGCAAATCCTGCGCTACAAACGCGCCGACGGCCTCGAACTGACCGCCAATCTCTATCTCCCGCCCGGCTACAAACCTTCTGACGGACCGCTGCCCACCCTCATGGAAGCCTATCCCGTCGAATACAAATCGCGCTCCGCCGCCGGCCAGATCACCGGCTCGCCGTATCAGTTCCCGCGCTTCTCCTGGGCCGGTCCCGTCTTCTTCGTCACCCAGGGATATGCCGTGCTCGAAAACGCCGCCATTCCCATCGTCGGCGAAGGCGATGCGCAGCCCAACGACACCTACGTCGAACAACTCGTCGCCGGCGCGAAAGCCGCCATCGACGAGGGCGCGCGCCTCGGTGTGGTCGATCGCAGCCGCGTCGCCGTCATGGGCCACTCCTACGGCGCGTTCATGACCGCCAATCTCCTCGCCCACAGCGACCTCTTCAAAGCCGGGATCGCCCGCAGCGGCGCCTACAACCGCACCCTTACCCCCTTTGGCTTCCAGAATGAGGAGCGCACCTACTGGCAAGCGCCGGACATTTACTTCAAAATGTCGCCCTTCTCTTATGCCGACAAGATCAAAACGCCGATTCTCCTCATCCACGGCGAAGCGGACAACAACCAGGGCACTTTCCCCATCCAAAGTGAGCGATTCTTCGACGCGCTCAAGGGTCACGGCGCCACCGTCCGCCTCGTCTTCCTGCCCCTCGAGGCCCACGGCTACGCCGCCCGCGAATCTCTGCTCCACATGCTCTGGGAGATGAACAACTGGCTCAATACCTACGTCAAAAACGCTCCGCCCGCCAGCACAGCGGGTCAATAGCAAGGGGCTTCCTCCGCAGGTCATGCTCCGCGCGTTTCCCCCCGTCCGGAGTGGTTATGGTCCCGGGAATGCCCTTGAATTTTCCTTCAAAGGGGGCCATTCTGGTGGTGTCTGTCACCCACGTGAATAGGCGGATTTATGCCCAGGTCCATGCGTCCCGGTAGATCCCCCCTCCTGGCGGCGTTCTGCGCGCTCCCCCTCCTGGCTGTGCCCCTGCACGCCCAGGTCTTTACCGTCGAGGCCGAGCACGTCGAGAAGCACTACACCGAGTTCCCCCCCACCCACGTCCGCTATCCCGCCGACCCCATCACCACCCTGGGGCGCGAAGAGCTGGTCCGTTTCATGCAGGCCGAGCAGGGATTCGCCATGCGCCCCCTGCCCATCGCCAATCTCACCCTGCACGCCAACGGGCACATGGATCCCACCGGCGACAAATATGTCGATGAACTCCACCAGAAGGGCGTCTCCGTCAAGCCCGGCGATCGCGTCGTCGTCACCGACATCAGGATTCGCGAGAAGACGATTGAGCTCGACCTCAATGGCGGCCCTGAGCACAAGCACAAATATCTCCGCCACATCTCCATCGGCACAGGCGCTGCCGAAGTGCCCCTGGCCCAGGACAGCGGCGCCCCACCCACCGGCGCTCGCCTGACCCTGCTGTTTGAAGAGCGGGTTCCCGACCTCAACGGCGAGCAGCTTGAAGCCCTGCTCAAGCCCATGGTCGACTTTGGCGTGAAGTCCCCTGCGGAAGCCTTCGCCGAGTCGCTGCCCGATTTCCTGCGCAAGGCCGTCGAAGAGCATCGCGTCCTCGTCGGCATGGACCGCGACATGGTCGTCTACTCCAAAGGCCAGCCCAACCGCAAAGTGCGCGAGACCTCCCCTGACGGCAAAGCGTTTGAGATTTGGATTTACGGCGAGGCCCCCCAGCCCGTCGAATTCGTCCGCTTCGAGGGCAGCTTCGTCACCCGCGTTGAGCTTGCCAAAGTCGGCGAGCCCATGCAGGAGCGCACCGAAAACGAGATGGGCGACTACTGGGGCAATCAGCCCGTCGTCGCCAACAATCAGCATGAAGTAAAGCTGGGCGACGCGACCGAGGCCGACCGCAGCGAAGAGAACGCGCCGCGATCGGCGCCCACCCTCCGCAAGCCCGGAGAAGAGCTGCCCGCCGACCACACCAATCCCGCCGGTGCCATGCAGCCCGTAAACATGCCGCCGGATCAGCGCAGACCCGGCGACCCCGGCTACACCCCCACAGTTTCTGCCAAGCCGTGTTCCGGACAGGGCCAGGCTTCGAGTCAGGGTTCAACCCAGACCGGTTCAACCCAGACCGGTTCGACGCAGAACTCCGGCCAGGCGTCCGGTTCCGGGTCCGCCTCGAGCTCGACGCCGTGTCCGCAGCCACAGAGCGGAACCGCAGGTTCGTCGCAGCCGCAATCCGGTTCCGCGAACAGCCAGCAGAAAAGCAGCTCTAACTCGACCCAGCAGCCGCAAAGCGGATCGAGCCAGGATCAACCCAACCCCCTGGACAAACCGCAATAGGCGAGCGAAAAGCCGGGTGTCCCACATCTGCCCGATGTTGGCAGATGTGGGATTCCACCACGGTTCGCTCTCACCAGAGTTTTTGTATCAGGGCACGACTTCAGTCGTGCCGAAAAAGCGCAAAAAAAGACCGGGCTTCAGCCCCTGAGTACCAGCCGCCGCCTCATAGCTGGATCTTCACCAGCCCTTCAGCATTCGCTGCCGAAGGTGGAGCAGGCCGCTGCGGCGCGCGCCAATAATCAATAAACGAAATCTGATGCACGCAGCTCACCGTGCAGTTCGGCGCGCACCCCTTCTCCGTCAGAAACTCCCGCTGCAGATCCGCCTTCGTGTACTCCGCCAGCGGCACCCCCGGATACCCGCGTTGCTGGGAGCAGTAATGCACCAGCCCGTTCTCGCAGATGTACAGGAACCGCGACCCCGCGCGGCAACGCCAGTCATTCGGCTCGCCGTTCGCAATTTTTTCCTGGAAGTGATTGAACCGCGAATAATTCTTCTTCTTCCACGAACGCATTTCCGACCAGACGCTGCGCTCGTGAGCGCCCAGCGGCTTCAACTGCCCGGTGCCGTCGTGGATGATCCCGATCGTCGACGTGAACCCCAGCCCCAGCGCCCGCCGCCCAATCGTCAGCGCGTCGTCGGGATTCTTGATCCCGCCGCCCACCACCGAGTTGATGTTCACGTGAAAATCCGCATGCTCCGCCAGAAACTCCAGCTTCTTGTCCAGCACCTTCAGGCTCTTTTTCGAAATCTCATCCGGCTGCACGTTGTCGATCGAAATCTGCAGATGGTCGAGCCCCGCGCGATTCAACCGCTGGATCCGCTCCGGCATCAGCAGATAGCCGTTCGTGATCATTCCCGCCATCCGCCCGTGATGCCGGATCCGCGCGATGATCTCGTCGAGGTCAGGATGCAGCAGCGGCTCGCCGCCTGAAATCGTGATGATGCTCGTTCCCAGCCGCGCCAGGTGATCGATCCGCCGCACCATCTCATCCAGCGGCACCGGCTTCGAAACATCGTCGTACTCATTGCAATACGCGCAGCTCAGATTGCACCGCCGCATGGGCACAATCTGCGCCATCACGGTATGCCGGGTCGACGCCAGCGCATGCCCGACCAGCGCGATCTCCCGCACCTTGCGCCGCACGGCTTTCACCCTGCGAACCAGCGTCATTTTTCGAGCCGTGGCCATGTCCTCTCTATTGGAACATACCCGCCCCTGCCGAGCGATGCTGATGGATTGAAAGGCGGTTAGCACGCAGTGAACGGGAATCAAAAGCCGCTAATCTGCTGCGGTCCGCGGGGCTGCGAGGCTGTAATGCGACGCCATGTAGCGCGGCCCCTTCGACGATTGGGCCAGCACCCGCACATCCACACCCCTGCCCCCGAGGTGTACCTGAATGCCGATATCGGGCGCCAGATGGGCCAGAACATTCTTCCCTGGCAGCAGCAGAAGAGCGTGATTCTGGGGTGCGAGAAGCGCGTAGACCATGCTCAGAAGGCCCGCATCGCTGAATCCGGGGCGAAGCAGATACGGCTTCCCATCGATCAGAATTGTGTAGTATTTGTCGCCGCGATGGTTGCAGTTGGCATGATAGGGATCGGGCGCGCAGTTGGTCTCGCCCAGGTAGGTGGCCTCACGATAGTCGGGAAGCGGCGGCCTCTGCACCGAAACCACCTGGGCCGCGGCCGAGCCGCAGCAGAAAGCGCAGACCACGAGACTCGCCGCGTACCGATGCACGCGCGAAGTCTACCAGAAGCGAACCCAGCGCACCCGGGCTACTGGCTCCCAGCTCCCAGCTACAGGCTACAGGCTACAGGCTACGGACTACGGACTACGGACTACCGGCTACCGGCTACCGGCTACAGGCTACGGGCTACGGGCTGCTCTCCTCAGCTCTTGCTCTTCGCCCGCCCGGCCACCATGTTCACCGTGCCCTCGTGCTTATCGCGAATCACCGTGAGCTGCAGCTGCTTGCCGCGATTGGTATGGATGGTATGCGTCCACTGGTTGGTCGTCGCAATCGCCTGCCCGTTCACCTTGGTGATCACGTCGCCCGCCCGCAGTCCCGCCACAAACGCCGGGCTGTTGTCGTCCACGCGCCGCACCAGCAGGCCCGATCCGTCATGCACGCCAAAATAGTTCGCCAGCTGCGGCCCCAGCATGTCCAGATCCAGCCCCGTATAAAACGGGTTCGAAGTCAGCGAAGAGAAAATGCCGTCGCCGCCGACGCTGTTGCCAGTTCCCGCTGCCTGGGTCGTGTCGCTGTCCGGATCCGGCACCGGAATATGCTGCGACCACGCATTTGCCTCAATCGTCGCCCGATCCGCCAGCTGCACCGTCAGCACCCATTGCTGCCCGTCGCGGCTCACCAGCAGGCTTACCGATCGCCCCGCCGGAGTATCGTGCAGCATCCGCGTCAGCTGCGCCTCGCCCGCAATCGCCTGGCCGTTCATCTCCAGGATCACGTCGTGCACCTTCATTCCCGCCTTGTATGCCGGAGCGTCGTGGTCCACCGTGGTCACCTCCACGCCGCGCGCCTCTTTCACCTTCAACTGCACTGCGCTGGCGGTATCCACGTCGCGCATCCCCACTCCCAGATAGCCTTGGGACTGGTTCAGCATCGCCGGGTCCTGCCCCGGAATGGTCACGTGCTGCTCGCCCGACGCCATGGGCGATCCATCCGCGCCCAGCAGCCCCTGTTGCCCGTGGACGACGTGCGGCAGGGAAAGGCAACATGCCGCCACCGCCGCGACTGGAACGAACCTCAGCATCGGCCTCGAAAAAATGTTCATACTCAGCCCCTCAATTCTGCCCAATGGTCTGACGAACCGGAGAAACCGGAAGTCAACCGGCGGCTGCCGCTCTCCATGGTACGAAAGGGGCAGCCCGGTTGTCTCTACTGAATTTGCGCTACCTGCTCGAGATACTGCCGCGACACGTTCCGGATGTGCGGATTCTCGTCCTCGGTGGCCACCGTTTGCAGCACCTCGCGCACGCTCGAGTCGGCTTCCACCGGCTCCAGCAGCCCGATCGCCTCCGTCCGCACCCCTGCATCCCGGTCGTGCAGCAGCGCTTCCAGCACCGCGTCCCGCACCCGCGTGTCGATCGGGACATACGACTCCAGCCCTTCCAGGGCCTTGCGCCGCACCCCCGCATCCTTGTCGTAGCGCAGTGCCACCATCAGCGCATTGCGGATCGGGCCGCCCGAGCACTCATGACCGGCCCGGCATTCCTGCGCCAGCAGGTTCACGGAGTCGTCGTGCACCACCGGGTTCGCGCGGTTGCGCGCCCCCACCAGCAGAAGCTGTCGAATCTGCGGATCGTCCAGCGTCCCAAACGCCGTCTCCGGCGTCACGCGATCGAACCGCACCTCCACGTTCTCCGACCCCGGCTCCAGCGTGATGCTGCTCACTCCCGCAATCTGTGTCGCATTAATGTCCGCTACCACCGGGACCGCTGCCGCGGCGTTCTGCGCCGCAGCCCCGGCACGCATCGTCCGCAGCGCCGCATGATACCCGCCCCATCCGCCGCCGGCCACCCCGGCCAGCAGCAGCACGCTCGCCATCACCGGCGCGCCCTGCAGCCATCCCACGCTGCGCCGGAAACGTTGGCTCACACGGCGAAGAAAACCGCCGTTCGGCATCGCATCCAGCGCCTCATCCAGTCGCAGCCGCGTCCGCGCCATCAGGCTCGGGGTAGGTTCTTCCGGCGGCAGCACCGACATGGCCTTCTGCAGCGCCGCGACCGCTTCCATCTCCTGACGGCAGCGCTCGCACTGCGTCAGATGCTGTTCCAGCCGATGGACCCGCTCATCCGGCAACTCTCCATAAACTGACAGGACGATATCTTCCTGTGCCAATTCGCAATTCATAGTCTTTCGTGCCTCACTTCGCCTCTGAAATTCAGGTTGCTCTCCCGGATCTCTCTTGCCCGTCCGGTCTTTCGTCTCTTTCTGTGCTCCGTTCACTGATCACTGACTCACTGACCACTGTTCACCGTAATTCGGCCAGCTTCGCCCTCAGCTTCTTCGTCGCCCGGAACAGCGTGTTCTTCGCTGTCTCTTCGGTGGTGTTCAGCATCTCTCCGATCGTCCGCAGGCGCAGCCCCTGATAATGCTTCAGTTCGAACACCATCCGTTCCCGCGGCGTCAGCTCATCCAGCGCCATCAAAATCCGCTGCCCCAGATACTTCCGGTCCAGCTCCCGTGCTGGATTCGCGCCCGACCGCTCGTCGGACACATTCGTCATCAGATCCATCTCCTCGCCCGAGGAGTCGATCACCACCGCCTGATCCTCCCGCCGCGATTTGCGCCGGCGCAGATGGTCGAGGCACAGGTTCGTCACGATCCGGTAAATCCACGTGTAAAACGAGCACTCGAAACGGAAGTTGCCCAGGTACCGGTATGCCTTGAGGAACGCCTCCTGCTGGATGTCCTGCGCGTCCTGCTCCGAGCCGGTCAGATGCATGGCCAGCCGCAAAACCGCCTGATCATATTGACGAACCAAAGCGTCGAATGCCGTGCGCGATCCTGCCTGCGCTTCGCGGATCAGATCGGTTTCGGGAAGGTTCTCCCGCAAAGGACCAGGCATACGCGAGGATTGTATTCGAGGCTTGGCGGCGGAAGGCCTTGCGTGGGACAAAAAGCGAAGCGCATCGGCAGGCATTGGGACTCCTGGGGCGTGGGTTGCGAGACAACGCTGCCGTAAGGACGCATCAGCCGGAAATTGGTGAGCAGAAGGGCCTTGCCTCCCGCCATTACCTCAGTTTTCGCTCCGATCCCGCCTTCCGGTCCCGCCCTCCAGTCCCGCCCTCCCAGTCCCGCCCTTGCCCCCGCCCGCGACCTCTGCCTGATAGAAAAATCCGCTGCCCCCCCCGCGCCAGGTTCACCCCACAGCAAGCAGCGTAGCCTCAAACCGCACTCTACCCATACAAATAAATGGAGGTCTTCAACTCCTTAGTACCGTCTTTGGACCAAAACGGCACTCCAGTCGTGATTGCCTTCGCCGTGGCCGCGTGAGGGCATGACTTTTCCGACCTTGCGGGAACCCTGACCCCCGTTCTACCCAGCCAGGTTCACCCCACAGCAAGAAGCTTCGGCTCACACCATGCATTTCCGATACAACGGAGTTCCGTACCTCAACTCCAAAGTACTGCCTCTGCACCAAAACGGCACTCCGCCCCGGCCCCCTGGCGGGAACATTTTGCCCACTCACCGCACCCCATCACAGCAAGCAGTGACGGCCGGTGGCTCCTGACCGCGGCACAGAGCGCAGATCGCAGCTCCATAACGCTCCGCCTTGTTGGGGCCGATGCCTCGTACGGTCCTCAACTCCGGAATACTCCTCGGCGCAGCTTGAACCAGCGCACGCAGGATCGCTTCAGAGAAAACAAAAAAGGCAGGCTTGCCTGCCTGGTCGGCCTCCGCCTTGCGCCATTTTCTCAGGCGGCCTTCCAGCTCGGCCTGCGCCGGAGTGAATGCGCCATTCGATTCTCTTCCGTTCGCAGGCCGCCGTTCCGGTCGCGACGCGCGAACCCCGGCTCTTGCCTCCCGTTCCTCCGGCAACAGCACGCCGAGCGGCTCCCCAACCCTCAGTTCCCGTCCCTCGTGCGTGAGGTTGACCTTCTTGTAGGTAACTTCGCGGCCCAGAGGATTGGTCCAGACCTCCGAGGACAGCGTGACGAGGCCTGCGCGCGCCAGCCCATCGAGCAGGCGGTCGAAGGTTTTCCGATCCTTGCCCACCGCGGCCTCGTCGAAGAGCCGTCCCGACGCCATGGCGCGGTTGGCTTTCAGCGTGGCCAGAATGGCGCCGAGGTTGCGCTCTTCCGCTGGCGTCGGCTCCGCATAGCGTTGCGCAACAGCCGAGTGCGGCGCGCAGAAGTCGCAGTGGCCGCACGGACGGCTCGCTCCCGCATGGTCGCCAAAGTGCCGGACCAGCGCCGACATCCGGCACTGCGGCGTCTCCGCGAATTGCACGATGGCCTCCAGCTGCGCGCGCCGGTAAGTCAGCTGCGTCCTGTATCCGGAACGCCACGTGCTCATCCCGGTAGCCCGTACATGGCCCTCCATGTCCAGCTGCGCAGCGCCCTGAGAGCAAAGTTTCTCAACGGCCTTATTGAAGATTTCCGGGTCCATCGTGAGCCGATCGCAAAGAACCTCGGGATTCTGGAAGTCGCCGGTGAGCACCCGCGCCGCTCGATCCAGATCATCCACCGCGGGATAATCCCGCTCGAAGAAGCTTTCGTGGATACGCCGATCGGCGTAGCTGTGCAGCAGGATCGCGCGCGCCGGAAGCCCGTCGCGCCCCGCGCGGCCGATCTCCTGGTAGTACGCCTCCACCGAACCCGGCAGCGCCGCGTGCACGATGGTGCGGACGTTCGCCTTGTCGATCCCCATCCCAAAGGCGATGGTAGCGACAACCACCTCGAGCTGCCCCGCCTGAAATTGGCGCTGCACCCGCTCGCGTGTGCCCGCTTCCAGTCCCGCATGGTAAGCCGCGGCAGGGAACTGCCCGTTGAGCTGGCTCGCCAGCTCATCGGCTGCTTTGCGTGATGGCGCATAGACGATGGCCGGCCGCGTCGCCGCACTGTCAAGAAACTTCGCGACAAATTCCGCGCGCTCCGGCTTTGAAAGCTCCACGACCTCGATGGCCAGGTTTTCCCGCCGAAATCCGTGGATGTAGAGCGCCGGATCCGCGAGATTGAGCTGCGCGACAATGTCCTTCTGCACGATCGGCGTCGCCGTCGCCGTCAGCGCGATGATCGGCGCGGGCCGCAGCAGCGGCAGATAATCCCCCAGCGTCCTGTAGTCTGGCCGAAAATCATGCCCCCATCCTGAAATACAATGCGCCTCGTCGATGGCGATCAGCGACGGCCTCCGCCGCGCCAGCATCTCCGGAAATCCCGGCACCCGCAACCGCTCCGGAGCGATGAACAGGAATTGCAGCGAGCCGTCGAGATACGCGCGGCAGGCCTCGCGAGCCGCGTCGCGCGGCAACCCCGAGTGAATCCGTGCCACCTTCAATCCCCGGGCCGACAGCTTGGCCGCCTGGTCGTCCATTAGCGCGATCAGCGGGCTCACCACCAGCGCTGTCCCTCCGCGCGCTACGGCGGGCAGTTGGTAGCAGAGACTCTTCCCCGCACCGGTGGGCATGACGAGCAGCACGTCGCGGCCCTCGGCCACCGCGCGGCAAACGGCTTCCTGATTCTCGCGAAAACCGGAAAACCCAAACGTCGATCGCAGGATTGAAACCAGATCCATTGTTGTCTATCTTCCCATTTCTTTCGCGTTCTTCGGCGGTGAACCAGGGGTCGCCGCGTGACCATGGTTTGCGTGGCGTGATTTCCCCCACCTCCTCCTGTTCCGCATTTCGCCTGGCTCGTCCAGCTACGGCTTCGTTTAATCTCATCGTAGATCCCGCGCTGCTGCCCGACGGTATCTCGGGACCGAACCCTATGACCGGACGATTCGAAAACAAAGTAGCGTTCGTCGCTGGTGGCACCGGCGCGCTCGGCCGAGCCGTCGCCCTGTCGTTTCTCCACGAGTCGGCCACCGTCGTCGTTACCTGGCGTCGTCAGGAAGAATTCGCCAGCCTTTCAGCCACGGCCGGTGCACACGCCTCGCGCCTGCACGGCCACCAGGCCGACGTCACCGACCCCGACGCCACCGGCCAGCTCATCGCCAAAATACTCGCCGACCGCGGCCACATCGACGTCCTCGTCAATGCCGTTGGCGGATACGCAGGTGGCACGCCTCTCTGGCAGACCACGCCCGACGTTTTCGATTGCATGTTCGCCCTCAACTTCCGCTCCGGCTACGCGCTCTGCCGCGCTGTCGTTCCGGTCATGCTGAACCAGGGCAGCGGCTCCATCGTGAACATCGCTTCCCGAGCTGCCTTCGACCACTCTGCAGGCGCAGCGGCGTATGTGGCCTCGAAAGCCGCCGCCGTCGCCATGATCGACTCGCTGGCCGCCGACCTCAAAGGCAAAAACGTCCGCGTCAACTCCGTCGTGCCGAGCATCTTCGATACCCAAGCCAACCGCGCCGCCATGCCCCATGCTGACTTCGCCCGCTGGCCCCAGCCGGAAGACATCGCCAGGGTCATCCTCTTCCTCTCCAGCGACGATGCCCGCCTCATCCATGGCGCCGCAATCCCCGTCTACGGCAACACCTGAGCCGTCTGGCCCCCGACGGCGATATTCAAACGCGCAAAAAAACCACTCCCCCGGCCAGGTTCACCCCACAGCAAGAAGCGGATACTTCTGCCAGCCGATAGTCAAGATAACTTGATTCACGCTCCAACCCAAAAGTACCCTCCATCGACCCTCCGATTCCTGTTTTGGAACAACGCTCTCGAGCCACGAACCCGTCAAGAAAAGATGCCGGCTCGAGCCCCAATGCCTGGCAGCCGTACTCCTGCCTCACAGTTTCCGCCGTACCGTCGCCTCCACATACTTCGCGTACGCCCCCGGCTTGTCGGGCGGCGCAATTTCGAACAGCACCCTCACCACCCCGCCGCCCAGGTCCCCGTATGTCAGTCGAAACTGCGGCCCACCCGCGCTCGGCCCGCTCACAAACTGGATCTGTTTTCCGTCCGGAGCAACCGTCGCGTCGTAGTGAATCACATGCCCTTCGCTGTCGTCATAAAGCGCCTTGGTTGCGCCGTTCTCGTGGTAGACGATCATCAGATCCTCATGCGAGAAAGCAGCGTGGTCCTTCGTCGCAGCATATTCAGCGTGATTCTTGCGGACCAAAACCTTGCCCTCGAGCTCCCGCTCAAAAGTGAACCCGCCGCCGGAAGCCGACCCCGGCACTCCGCTGCTCTCGCCTGCCACAAACTCGCCCAGCAGAAACTTCCAGCCGGCCCACGGATCCTGGGCCGCCGTCTGCGCAACCGCCAGCATCGGGAACAACAACAAAAGAACCAACCGCAGCGCTCTCTTGCGCATCCTTAACCTCCTGCCAAAACAGATCGGGCCTTGAGCCCCTCAGCCCCTCAATCGCCGCTCCGCCTCCCGCCCTCAAAAGGAACGAAAATCCGCCAAACGGCCAAATGTGGAAAACTTGTCAAGAGGCGGAGCAAAAATCCAAAGTAATGACCCCTCATAACACACCACTTCCACCACAATACCCTCAAAGTATTTTGGCGGTTTTTAGTGCAGGACTTGGTATCCTGATAATAGGGGGTAAAAAAGAAATTCCCCCGCCTGACTAAGCTTCAGCTATACCCAGCAGCCCCGCTCACGCGAGGCTTTTTCATTGTCTGGTCGCCCGCTTTTCCTGATCACTGTTCCCTGACCACTGACCATGGACCACTGCCTACCGGAGGAACCCCATGACCCGCGAATGCTCCCACATCCTGCCCACCGGCCGCAAATGCCGCGCCGCCGCCACCCGCAACCAGCCTCTCTGCCGCCACCACGCTCCCAAACCCGCCGTCGCCGGCCCGCCACCCCTCCCCAAACGCGATCGCTATTCCCGCATCGCTCGCTGGACCAACCTCAGCCGCAACCTCCCCTGGCTGGCCGCCGCCGAAATCCCTTCCGAGATCTTCACCATCCTCTATTCCCTCCTCCAGGACGACATTTCCGATCGCGAAGCCGGCCGGCTCCTCCGCGGACTCCTCCTCCGCCTCGGCTCGGTTCCCTTTCCCATCCCTGACCCGGACGCCGCGGCTCCGCAACCAGAACAACCGCGCCTCCCTCCCTCAACCCCCTCTGCGCCCTTCTCCGATTCCCGCACCCTCGACCCCGGCGTCTACGATCCCGCCCTCCTTGACTCGCTGCTCCAGTCCCTCGGACAGCGCTTTCCTGAGTTCGAGTCCGTGCGGTCGAGCCTGCATCAAACTCAGCCGCCTTTGACGCAACCTCAGCCGTCCCTGACGCATACTCGGCCGAGTCCCCATCAAACTCGGCCGACTATGAATCAAACTCAGCCGAGTTACAAGTGACCATCCTTCAATCATCCACGCCTAACTCGGCCGAGCTTGCATCAAAACTCAGCCGAGCATGCGTCACTCTCGGCCGTCCCGCATCTGATTGGTCGCAGATCACTTCTCCCCTGTCAAACTCGACAACACCGCCGAACCTGTACAAAACAAGTCACCGACCCAGGCAGGGGGGTGGGGGGGGTACCCCTGCAGGCCCCAACAAAACCGGCCATCGTTCATCCGCTACACTCGCTTTATGTTGCGTGAGACCGACAGCTTGTTTTCCTCCGGCCATGCGGGCGGAGAGTGGGTGACGGCGTATTGCGACGGCGGATCGCGCGGCAATCCGGGTCCGGCCGGCTACGGAGTCTTCGTCGAGGGCGCCGACGGCAACAGGCTGGCCGAGCTGAGCGAGTATCTGGGCAAGGCGACCAACAACGTCGCTGAATATTCGGCTCTGCTCGCGGCGCTGGAGTGGGCGCTCGACCACGGGCACCTGCGGCTGCGGGTCGTGGCCGATTCCGAGCTGCTGGTGAAGCAGATGCAGGGACGCTACAAGGTTGCGAGTCCTGATTTGCGCCCGCTCTACGACGAAGCGAAGCGCCGCGTCGCAAGGCTTGATGCGTTTCGGATCGAACACGTCCTGCGCGGGAAAAACCAAAAGGCCGATCGGCTGGCCAACGCGGCGATGGATCGTGGAACCGGCCGCAAACCGGGCCCGAATCTCGCGAAAGCGAAGGATCCGCAACAGCAGCCGCTCAAGGGCTACGTAAAGAACGGCGTCGTCCATCTGCTCGAAGGCGAGCTGCCCGAAGGAATGTTCGTGAAGGTGACGCCGGATCGGCAGTAGCGGAGATAGAAATGCGAAGGCTGCTTGCTGCACTTTGTTTCGGATTGCCAGTCGCCATTTTTGAAATGTCCGTGTCGGATAGCGTCCGAATGCCTGGATGGTACAGGAGTCTTTTCTCGCCTGGCGACGTGTTGGCGCAACAGCTCGACCGCTGGTTTCCTCCACACGGGCCTGGATTATTTCCTGGGTTTGCGCGGGACATGGATGTTTCCGTTGGGACAAACTGGGCCTTGTATGCCGGCTTGTTCTGGGTCGTGTTTACGGTCGTAGCTCACCGGCGTCGCGGGGCATCAGGGGCTGAGGCGGCCGCGGGCTTGTAGGAAAGGTGATTCTTCCGTGTCTTCGCTTCTGATGCGAGCCGCTCGTCTCGACGATCTGCCTCGTCTGACCGAAATTTATAACCACTACGTCGTCCATTCGCCCGCGACCTTCGATCTGGAACCCAAGACCTTGGCCCAGCGCCGAGAATGGTTCTGTCAGTTTGCCGACACAGGACGGCATCGGCTGCTGCTTGCCGAAGAAGGCGGCGTGATTCTCGGCTATGCCGGCACCATGCGCTGGCGTCCCAAACCGGCTTACGACACGACGGTAGAAACCAGCATCTATTGCGCGCCCGAATCCATCGGCCGAGGCATTGGCGCCCAACTATACGCGGCGCTGTTCGACACCATTGCTGGCGAGAAGATTCATCGCATCGTCGCGGGATACGTTCCGCCCAATCCAGCGTCGGCGGCGCTGCATGAACGATTCGGCTTTCGCCCGGTTGGCGCCTTCAGCGAAGTCGGCCACAAGTTCGGCCGCTACTGGGATGTGTGCTGGGTGGAGAAGCGGATTTAGAGCGCGTCGCGCTGGCCCGGCCGTCAGGCTTTTTGTTTGCCGCGATTACTTTGCGTTTTCCTGGCGATGGTCGAGCCAGCACGGTGGTGACTCCGATACGATGCGGTGCGCAGCCGAGCGCGGCCACGACGTCGGTGCGCGATCGGACGCAACACAGCGGCCACTCGATGCTCCGATGCAGCCGGATCGTCGAGATACTGCGGGTCGAGCATGGCGATCACCGATACCGCGCGGATCCGATACAGCCGAGCCCACTGGCTCTGCATCAGCGAGTGCTGGACGGCTTGCCAGTAGCCGTTGTCGTCAGCGGTGGGTGTGGTGAGGGCCGAAACTTCAACAGGTTCGTTGTTGATCAGGTTGAGGAAATTGCCGAACTCCTCGAGGTTCACGCCCATCTGATAGACCAGCTGGCTCAGCGCCATCTGCTGCGGCCCACTGAGCTCGTCGAAATTGCGGCAATAGGCGCGCGCGTTCTCGATAGCCTGGATCGCGGCGATCCGGAGCAGATTGCTCGCCTGGTCGTCGGTGATCTGTGGATCGAGCGGCCAGATTCTTCGTCTCGAACGCCGGGTCGCTTTCCAGACGGCGAGCTTGTCGTGGAATTGCTCCAGCACTTCCTGCAGCTGGGCAGGTTCGAGGCCGGCAGCCTGCCACAGCTCGGCGGAAGACGGCTCGACGAAGGAGTGAGGATTGAGGGGGTCGCTTTGCGGATGTTGCCGTTCCGGCAGATCGAGACTGAATCCAGCGCCGATCAGCGGCCGGCCGGTTTTCGGGTCGGGATACGCGGCGAGCACCCAGCCTTCATGCCGGTGATCGCGCAGAACACTCGTCAGATCGGTGATGCTGAACTTGATCTCGGTATCGCGGAAGCCGAGCAGCGGCCGGACGGAAAGCGGGACAGCCGCCGTTTCCGGATTGGCCGGAATCCTGAAAACGATAGAAGCGGGCGAGAATGACTCCGTCTGGGCTGGCTCCGCGGCCGGCTCGGTTGCGCTGGCGGCAGGAGCCGCGGTTTGTGCGACTGCCCACGAGGCAGCCACGGCCGCAAACAACACGAGGCTCAGTTGTCGCAGCGTGGCGCGCATCCTGGAAAGTTGGCTCAGGCTCATTTCGTTCCGTACACGATGCCTGAGGTGTCCGCGAAAGGCAATGGCAAAAAAGGATCACGGGCAGGTAACGTTCCATTTGTGACTGAGGAGCCATAGCGATTCCCGAAAGGGGGAACTGCCGGATGTACAGTTATTGAAATCCGCAGTACGCTGTTGGGGTTCTTCTGTATGGCCACCGTCTCCGTTCAAAGTCCGGCTGCAACCGCCACCCAGCGCATGGTCTCGCTCGACGTCCTGCGCGGCGTCACCATCGCGTTCATGATCATGGTGAACAACAACGGCTGGCACGCATACTGGCCGTTCGAGCACTCCGACTGGAACGGCTGGACTCCGACCGACATGGTCTTTCCCACGTTTCTCTATGTCGTCGGCGTCACCATCGTCTTCTCCACCGAGTCGCGACTGAAACGGGGTGGAACGGCCCGGTCGCTCGTCCCGCATATTCTCCAGCGCTTCGTCATCCTCTTCGCGCTGGGGGTTTTTCTGGCGCTGTTTCCGCTCTTCCACTGGTCGAACATCCGCGTCTACGGCGTGCTGCAGCGCATCGCTCTTTGCTATCTGGTCTGCGCTTTGCTGTACCTGTGGGATCGCCGCCTGAAGAACCCGGTCCCGCCGCTGGTGGTCCTGCTCGCGGTTCTGCTGGTTGGCTACTGGGTGCTGATGCGCTTTGTGCCCGTGCCTGGCTACGGCGTTCCGGGGCGCGACATTCCGTTCCTCGATAAGGATGCGAATATCGTCGCCTGGCTCGACCGCTCCATGCACATCGGCCGGCTGTGGGAAAAGACCCGCGACCCGGAAGGCCTGCTCAGCACGTTTCCGGCGATCGGTACCGCGCTGCTCGGCATGCTGACAGGGATGTGGCTGCGTACCAGCCGCTCGATCGAACGCAAATGCGCCGGAATCCTCGTGGCTGGCCTGGTCCTGATCCTTCTCGGTCAGCTCTGGCATCCCTGGTTCCCGATCAACAAGAAGCTGTGGACCAGCTCCTTCGTCCTCTTCATGGGCGGTTGCTCCATGGTGCTGTGGGCTCTCTTCATCTGGCTCATCGAAATCAAGGGCTGGAAAAAGGGCTGGACTTTCTGGCTGGTCTTTGGCATGAACGCCATCGCCAGCTATGCCATGTCCGATCTGCTGGTCGCGCCCTTGTGGGCCATTCGCGTCAGCCCGCGCGTGAGCCTCGGGGCATGGATCAACGCCCACACCTTCGAGCACATTCACCCTCCCGGCGTCGGCTCGCTGGTCTACTCCATCGCGTTCACCCTGGCCTGCTGGCTGCCGATGTTCGTTCTCTATCGCCGGAAGATCTTCATCCGGGTCTAGCCGGCGCGGCGGTCTGACCAGGTTCATCCTTCCCAGGATGAAAATGCTCTAGACTGGCCACAAATGGGAATGTTTCGAAAGTTTGAGGTTGCGGTCTTTCGCTTCGTCCGCCGCGACCCGCCGCAGGGCTTTGTCCATCGCGGAGCCTTCTGGCTGTTTGTTGGCTATCTGGTCCTTTCGCTTCCGGGCTGGCTGCCCGGCATCGTAGGGCGGGTCTTCAGCGACCTCGCTGGCCTCGACTTCTTTGTTCTCCTCATTTTTTGTATCCCGCTGCTGTGGCGATTTATCTTTCAGCGGCTTCTCTGGAAAGTTCGCAACCGCCTGATCGTGACCTACCTGCTGATGGGGCTAACGCCGGTCGTCCTCTTCGTCACGCTGGCGCTGATTCTGCTCTACGCCTTTTCCGGCCAGTTTGCGATCTTCGCCGCCGCCAGCGTTGTGCATGACGAGCTGGAGCACATCGGCGCGACGAACTCGAGCCTCGCGATGCATATCGCGCATGTGCTCAATCAGAATCCTCGCCTGCGCGAAGTTGCGCTGCCGGAGGAAGGAAACGCGCCTGCCCAGCAGGAGTACAGTGGGCTTGCCATTGCCGCATTTCAGGACGGCAAACCGGTGGCGCTCACGCCGGCTGCGATTCAGTCGCCCGTCGCATTGTCAGTACCCGCGTGGCTGCACGGCCCGTTTCGCGGTCTTGTGCTGGATGGCGGTCAGCTCTGGCTCAGGGCCGCCGATCTGCAGACCATCGGCGGTCACACAACGGTCGTCATCTCCAGCGTGCCCATCCAGAAGCAGAACGTCGAGGCCTTCGCCCAGGGCCTTGGCGTGGTGGCGATTTATCCGGACGGGGGAACCACCCTGGTGCAGGGCGCGCAGCCCTCCCACGGTGTGGAAGCAGTACACGTTCAGATCGCCGGCCAGGATTTCGACCAGGCCAAAAGGTACGCGATTGTGGGCGGATCTTTGCCGCCGCCGCAGCATTTCTACGATGTTCCGGTCGCGTTCTACGCGCCGCTGGAAACCTATAACTGGGCCAACGGGCACACCACGCACACCGATACCACCGTGGCGTCGCGTCCTTCGCTGCTGTATCACCGGCTATTCATCGCCTCGCTGCAGATCGGAGACGTGATTCGGGACCTGCTGATCGGTATCGCGGTTGCTTTCGGCGTGCTGGAACTGCTCGCGTTTCTGGCAGCCGTGCGCCTCAACCAGACCATCACGCGGTCGGTGCACGATCTGTACGAGGCCACGCTGGCGATTGACGGCGGGAACCTCGAACATCGCATCCAGGTGAAGCGCAGAGACCAGCTCGGCGCGCTGAGCCGCTCCTTCAACAGCATGGCGGCATCACTGGCGCGGCTGCTGGTGGAACAGCGCGAGAAGCAGCGCCTGCAGAACGAGCTTTCAATCGCCCAGGAAGTGCAGGCGAACCTGTTCCCGCACGGCCGAATCGCGCTGCCCATGCTGGAGTTGCACGGCGTCTGCCTCCCGGCGCGCACAGTGAGCGGCGATTACTACGACTTTCTCCTGTTTGGCACCACTGGCCTCGGCGTCGCGCTTGGGGATATCAGCGGAAAGGGAATCTCCGCCGCGCTGCTCATGGCCACTCTGCACTCCGCTGTGCGGGCCTACCGATTTGCCGGCGAAGAGCTGGTCACGGAAGGCACGGTAGCGCTTTCCAACCCGCGCACGCGTCACGAGGGCGAGCAGGAAGTGGAGTGTGCCGAGCTCTTCGAAGAGCCCGCGAAGATTCTCTCGCTGCTCAACCGCCATCTCTACCGCAGCACGCAGCCGGAGAAGTACGCGACCTTGTTCCTGGCCCACTACGACGGCTTGACGCGGCGGCTGGTGTATTCCAACGGCGGTCATTTGCCGCCGTTGCTGCTGCGCGCTAACGACTCGGTCACGCGCCTGGATCGCGGCGGATCGGTGGTCGGACTGCTCGATGATCTGGTGTGGGAGCAGGCCACCGTCCATTTCGGCGTCGGCGATATTCTCATCGCATACAGTGATGGCGTCACCGAGCCTGAAAACGACTTTGGAGAATTCGGCGAGGCGCGCCTGCTCGAAGTGGTGCGCCGCCATCGCCACCTCAGCCTTGAAGCGATCTCGGAGCAGGTGATCCAGACCCTGCGCAGCTGGATTGGCGCGCAGGAGCAGCCCGATGACGTCACGCTGGTGCTGGCTCGCCAGCGCTGACCTCTATTCTGGGATTTGCGTTTCCGCGCCACCGCGTTCGGCTGACACATAGGCGGTGTAGATCGTCGCCATGCTATCCCGTGCCAGCTCCGCACCTGCCATCGGCTCGCGGCCTGCGGCGATGCTCTCCATGAAGTCCTGAAACTCCTGCGGGTACCCGTGCTGCCACGCTTCATCGGGAGCGGGATGGCTCCAGCCCTGTTTTGTCTCGATTTTTTCCGTGATGTAAACCTCGCGAAATGCATCTTCTTTCGGATTGAAGGTAGTGAGCGCGTCGATCGGGTTGAGCTGGCAGCGGGTGCGGTGATTATTGCCCATCACCTCCAGCCAGTTGCTCACGCCGCCCATCACCAACTCCGACGAAAAGATGTCGGCGATGGTGCCATCGGAGAAGGTGACGTGCATCTGTCCGTAGTCCTCGATGTCCTGATAGCCGCGGCGCAGGTGGCCTTCGTCCCGATAGTTCGGTAGCCGCGTAATTTCATGCGTGCGCGCACTCACGGTTGCCGGACGGATGGGGCTTCCATCGCGGGCCGAGCCTTCGGCGCGCTTCAGATAGAGGGCAGCGCTCAGCGGATGGCATCCTTTGCCTACCATCGATCCACCACCGGAGAAGCGCCATTGCCCGTAGTAAGGCGAATGCGATCCACTGTGCGACTGATTGCCCATCATCCATAAGATTTGCGCGCCGCTTTTTGTAACAATCTCGCGCTCTTTCTGGATCGCCGGCGCGTAGACCCAGTTCTCCGCGTAGCAGATCGTCTTGCCGCTGGCATGCGCGGTTTCAACGATGCGGCGGCAGCTTTCGATGGCTTGGCGGAGCATGGGCTCTTTGGGAGTCGCGTTGCCGCGGAAATCCTCGGCGCCAGAGCCGAAGAAGCCCGTGAACGGTTTCTCGACGATGACGTGCCGGCCGCGCCGCAGCGCCTCCACGGCCAGCGCCTCGTGCGTCGACGGAGGGCTGCAAAGGTCGATCACGTCCACCGCGTCGCAGAGCGCCTCGAAAGAATCGAAGGCCGCAATTGAATTTTCCCGCGCAAACGCTTCGCGGGTCTGCGGCGAACGCGAAGTAACGCCGGCGACAACTATGGGAACGCCGTAGACGCGCCGTAAATTGTGCAGGTGAAAACGCGCCGCAAATCCGGCGCCGACAATGCCCACGCGAATGGGGTCCGTCATCATGCTCGCATGATCCGTCGATCTGAGAATCACCGCCGGCGCATGTCGGCCGTCAGGGTTTCGTCTCCCGCTCCAGCTGCTTCGTGACCGGCGTGATAAAGCTGACCACATGATACGTGGCCGGTCCCGCGCCGGCGTTGCGGATAGCATGGAGTGTATTCGATGCGTTGAAGATTACCGAGCCAGGACCGACCCGCGTCCATTTGCCTTCGCCAAAAGCTTCCACAGTCCCCTGGTCGACGATGATGACCTCTTCGTTGGCGTGCTTATGCGGCGGATGGGATTGTTTGCCTGGCTCCAGCGTTGTGGCGTGGACCTCGAGCTGATCCAGCGTGGCCGTCGGTGCGCGGAAGAACTGGCGGGCTTCGCCGACGTCGGTTTTGGTCATCGGAATGGAATTCCAGTTGTAGACCGCCCAGCCGAGAATGGCGGGCTTTTGACCGGCGAAAGCGAACCCGCAGCAGGTTCCCAGGATTGAAATAAGAGCGATGACAAGGTCGCGGCGGGAAAAGAATCTCACGGCACAGCTCCTGCAGAGATATGAACGAAGGATCATTATGCTCCCGTGCGAACAAGATTTGGCGCACAATGATTCGCTATACAAACAAAATCCGCGACTGCCCACCCAGTTGCAAGATCCAGGCACACCGCCAATGAATCATGGGCTGGACTATTGCGTCCTCCTTGCCGAGCCTTTTCGCGTTGTCGGCCCACTGGCTCGTTGACAGGCCACGCGACACCCGATAAAGTGTGGGCCGCGTACGAAATCCGCTCAATCGAACGCTAACGAAGGATCGTGACTGGGATGCCTCAGAAAAACGCAATTGCTGGAACGTTCGTCAGGACGCGCGTAATTGGAATCGTCGTCGCTCTTCTGCTCATGCCGTGCGCCTTTGCACAGAGCCACCGCGCCACGGGTGCAAGCGGGAATGATGCGCTCACGCTCGATGCGCACCTGACGATTGTCGTCGACGAGGACGAGCCTGGGCCCGTGCGTTTGGCGGCGAACGATCTGGCGAACGACTTCGAGAAGGTCTTCGGGACAAAACCGAAAATCGCAGATCATGCCGGCGTAACGGGAGCGACGGTCCTGATTGGCGAAGCGGCAAAGTTGCCCGACGACAAGCGGCCGGCGAACGTCAGCGATCCCGAGTCGTTCTCAATTGCCGTATCCGGAAAGGATCTGGTGCTGTCCGGCGCTGACATGCGGGGGACCATTTACGCGATCTACCAGTTTTCGCAGGATTATCTTGGCGTCGACCCCATGTACTACTGGACGGATCACGAGCCGCTGCGCCGTGCGCGCATCGCGTTGCCCGCCACGCTGAACAAGGTTTATCCCGCACCCGCGTTCAAATACCGCGGCTTCTTCATCAACGACGAAGACCTGTTGACGGGCTGGGCGCCGGGCGCGAAAGACCATGCCGGCATTTCCCTGGAAGTGTGGAACAAGGTCTTCGAGACAAGCCTTCGCCTGAAAGCCAACATGATCGTGCCAGGCACCTGGATTTTTCCCGACGACCCGCAGATCAAAGCGGCCGCCGCGCGCGGGCTGATCGTCACGCAGCATCACGCCATTCCGCTCGGGGTCAATGTGGCGCGCTGGCCGAAGGACGTCGAGTACAACTACTCAACGCATCCGGAGATTCTGGAGCGAGCGTGGAAAGACGCGGTCGCCGAGTATCCGAAGGACGCTGAGATTCTGTGGTCCGTGGGGCTGCGCGGGTTGTCGGACACGAGTTACGCGTCGATGGATCCCAGCGTGCGCGGGAACGATGCGTTGCTGGGCAAGCGGATCAGCAGCGCGATCGATGAGCAGATGAAGATCGTGCGCGCCGCGCATCCGGATGCGCAGTTTGTGACGGACCTGTGGCAGGAGGGGGCGCGGCTGGTGCAGGAGGGTTCTCTGAAGATTCCTCCCGAAGTGATGACGGTGTGGGCGGATGACGGCTATGGCTACATCCAGGACAAGGGACAGGTGGCCGCGGGACAGGGCACCTATTATCACGTCGCGATGATGAACAACCGCACGAATCAGCTGACAGAGATGGTGCCGATCGAGCGAATCACAGGGGAGTTGGGGAGATTTGTGCGCGCGAAAGCTACAAATTACTTTCTGGTGAACACGAGCGACATTCGCCCGTACACGTTGACGATCCGCGCGGTGATGGACTACGCGTGGCTGGGCCATCTGCCTGGCGCGGAAGAAACCCCGGCCGGCTACTACCGGCGTTACGCGGAAGAGGAATTCGGAGCAAAGGCCGCGCCCGCGATCGCCGACATGTATAAGGACTACTTTGCTGCGCCCGCAAACGTGGAAACGGGACACCAGGGCGATCCGCCACGCGAATACGGCGACCAGATGTACCACACGGAAGGCCGGCAGATGCTGCAGACCTTCATGGTCGATGCGCCGCTGTATGCGCTTCCGGGGCAGTCCCCGAAGTGGACAATGCCGCGGCTGGTGGGCCAGGGGTATGGACCGGGTCCGGGATTCGGCGGCGAGGAGTGGCTGCGCACGACCGCGACGCGGGAGATCCGGCAGTGCGGCGACGCACAGCCGCGCTGGGATGCTGTGTGGAAGAAGGCGGTCGCTGCGGAGGCTCTGGTACCTCCAACACGACGGCAGTTCTATCAGGCATCTGTGCTGACCATGGTTACAATTAATCGCGAAAGCAATCGCATGCTGCTGCATATTGCGAAGTCGATCCAGGATGCTCAGGCGGGGAAGACGGCCGAGGCGCAACAGGAGGTGGCCGATGCTCTGGCTGCCGTCGCGCAGGTTCGCCAGGCGCAGGCTGCGGCTGAGTACGGCAAGTGGAAGAACTGGTATCGCGGCGACTGGCTCACCGGCGTGTATCGCACCCAGCAGACTCTCGAGGCGTACGCGGCGTTCCTGAAGGATCCACTGACGCATATCGCGCCGCCCATTTTATGGAGTGGGTGGGAAGCGTACTACCACATCATGCAGTACGAGGGGGATCGGTCGGCAGACGTCCAGTGATGCTTGGTCCGGTGGGCGCGCTGGAGCAGGACCGCTGTCATCGCGTCATCGCATAGTGGACTTGCTCTTCGATGGCCGCGATCTTCAGCGGCTCATGACCAGCAAGGATCAGCGTCGCATTCAGCGTATTCAGGTCGGTTTTCTTGAAGCCCTCCCAGGCCGCAATGCCAGCGGTCGATGCCTTGTTCATCTGATCGAACATTGCCAGCGCTTGTGCCGGAGCCGTGCGATCTCCGCTCTCAACCATGCGCAGCACCGTGCCAAGCCCGGTAGTGGCCTCGGCTAGTCCGGCCTCATGCTCGCCTGGCTTATCGGTCGCCTCGTGCTCGCCGCTGCGAATCTTCTCGATCTTCGCCTGCGCGTTGTGGATTGCGTCGCGCAGCGAGTCAGGATTGTCGCTGGCATCAAGTTTCTTCAGCTGGCTCTCCACGCTCTCCAGTTCCGCCATCGCTTTACGGCTCGCTGTGAGTTGCGTGTAAATGGATTCCCCGAGGGTGAATTGCTGCACCAGCACCTGCTGGGTCGCTGTCGTGCGCGGATCCATGATCACGTGGAGGGGACGGTTCAGGGCTGTGTCGTCGACGGAAAGCAGCAGAGTGTAAGTTCCTGGAGGCACGCGTGGACCCGACGGCAAGCCGATGGCATCGTCGGCGTCATCGTCGCCCATGCCTGCGCTGGAGCCGCCCGCTGCCAAATCCCACACGAAGCGATGCTCGCCCGCACCGGCCGCCAGCATTTCCGGCTTGGGAAACCAGCGCTCCGCGATCGCAAGCAGCGGGCGCGTGGGAGGTTCTTTTTCCGCGCTGGAGAAGTGGCGGAGGACGTGGCTCTGCGCGTCGAGAATCTGCAGCGTAACTGTCGTGGCGTCGTTGCTGAGGTAGTAGTCGACGATAGCGCCGCTGGGCGGATTGTCGGCCTGCGGTTCTTCCGGCGGCAACGGCGTGCCCAGGAACCCGTCGTTATCGACGCGCACCGCAGTGGGCGGCGCATACAAATATGCTTTCGCGTCTTTCACGGCGGCAGCCTGGCGCAGCGGCGCGATATCGTCGAGCACCCAAAAGGACCGGCCGTGGGTGGCGATGATCAAGTCACTGCCATTGATATTCATGTCGCGCACCGAGGTGACCGGCAAATTCAACTGCAGCGGCTGCCAGTGATCGCCGCCATCAAACGAAGCGTAGATGCCAAACTCGGTGCCGGCGAACAGCAGATTCTTCTGTTCCGAGTCCTCGCGAACGGCGCGGACAAAATGATTAGGGGCGATGCCGTCGACAGCCAGCTTCCAGGTCTTGCCATAATCGTGCGTGATGTACAGATACGGCTGTCGATCGTCGAGCCGATGATGATCGACGGCGGCGTACGCGGTCCCCGGATCGAAGTGCGACGCTTCGATCATCGAGATTTTGCTCCAGGCAGAAACCTCGTGCGGCGTCACGTCGCGCCAGTTCTTGCCGCCGTCGATGGTGATATGGATTCGTCCGGTATCGGAGCCCGCCCAAATCTCCTCGGCGCGGAGCGGTGATGGTGCAATCGTATACACCACGCCATAGCCGCGCTGCATCGCGTTCTCGGGCGTCGCCGGCCCGTCGTCGCTCGTTCCCGGAACCGAGCCCGTAAGGTCGGGACTGATCTGCGACCAGTGCAGGCCGCCGTCCGTGGTTTTCATCACATACTGCGTGCCGAGGTAGAGCGACGTCTTGTCTGCCGCGGAAAAGACCAGCACCGGCGTCCAGGGATCGCGGTAGCGGCGTTTGTTGACTTCCGCATCGAAGCCACCGAGCGGCCATGGCGCGATGTTCTGGCTGAACGACGTGCGGTTGTCGAAGCGGCCGACGCCGCCATAGGTATCCGAGAAGTAGAAAATGTTCTCGTCTTTAGGGTCGATGGCGATGTAGCCGCTTTCGCTGCCGCCAGGCAGGAACCAGTCGCGCATGTCGATGTGCCCGTGATCGGAGCGGCTGTGGATCGCGATGGAGCCCGAATCCTGCTGCGCGCCGTAGATCGTGTAGGGGAACTTATGATCCGTGGTGACGTGGTAGAGCTGCGCCGTCGCCTGGTTATACCAGGTGGTCCAGGTTTTTCCCCGGTCGAGCGAAACGCTCGCGCCCTGATCGACGCCAAGCACGATGTGATTCGAGTCCTTCGGATCGATCCATGCCTGGTGATAGTCGTCGCCGCCCGGCGCGCCGCGGACGATCTCGATAGTCTTGCCGCCGTCTTCAGTGCGGTAGAGCGCCACGTTGGGAATGTAAAGAACATCGGCGTTGCCGGGATCGACCGCTATGGAGTTGAAGTACCATGCGCGGCTGGTCAGCCGCGCATCGGAGCTGGCGAGAGCCCACGTGTCGCCGCCGTTGTCCGAGCGATAGAGGCCGGCGTGGTCTTTGCAGTCGATGGTGGCGTAGACGCGGCGACCGTCCGCGCTGACCGCGATGCCGGTGCGTCCCCAGGGGCCGTCGGGCAGGCCGTGGCCGGAGATGAGCGTCCAGTGCTCGCCGCCGTCTTTCGACCGATAGAGCGCGTTGCCGGGGCCTTCAAGCGGCGCGTAGGTGCTCCACGGCGGCCGATGCGCGTTCCATGTCGTGGCGAAAAGAATCTGCGGCTGGCCGATCGCCATCGCCATGTCGGCAATGCCGATATCCGGTCCTTTGGTGAGGACATGCGTCCAGTGCTCGCCGCCGTCAGTGGATTTGTAAATCCCGCGTTCGTCGTTGGGTCCGTAGGGGTGGCCGAGCGCGCCGACGTAGACGTTTCGCGGGTTGCTGGGATCGACGAGGATGCGGCTGATCTGCCTCGAATCGTCGAGTCCGATTTGTTTCCATGTCGCGCCGGCGTCGTCACTGCGATAGATGCCATCGCCGGAGGCCAGGTCGGCGCGAATGTCTGACTCGCCCGTGCCCGCGTAAATCACGTTGGGATCGGAAGGAGCGACGGCCAGCGCGCCGATGGAGGCCACCGGTTCCTGATCGAAAATCGGCTGCCACACCGTGCCCGCATCGGTCGTCTTCCACACGCCGCCGTCGACGCCCCCGAAATAGTACGTCGTCGCGTTGCCGGGAACGCCGCTGACGGCGACTACGCGCCCCGCGCGAAAGGGTCCGACCAGCCGCCAGTGCAGACCGCTGAAGAGGTCCGTCGAAAGCTGCTGGGCTCGTGCGAAATGTGGCGCGCCGAGCGGGGAAACCAGAACGAGCAGAAGAGCCAGTGGGCACAGTCTCTGAAGGCAGCAGGTTTTCATCGGTGCATCGATTGTGAAGGCGACTCGGCAATACGCGCAAGCTCCGTGCGAATAGGCAACTCTCACTCGCGCAAAACCCCGAAAATCAAAATAGTTAGGAACGGATCAGCATGAGCCGGAATGCAGTCAATCGCGGTTACAATGGCCGCTGTTGTGCATTGAACCTGAAAGGAACAGCAGGTCATCATGCCCAGGTTTTCAGTTTCGAAGCTTCTCGTCGTTGCGGCCGCCATTGGCGCGGCTTTGCTCCCCGCATCAGTTCTCGTCGCGCAGGAGGCCGGCCCCATGCCGGACATGCACTGGCGCATGATCGGGCCGTTTCGTGGAGGCCGCACCCGCGCCGTAGCCGGCGTGCCCGATCAGCCCAACGTCTTCTACATCGGCCAGGTCGATGGCGGCGTCTGGAAGTCGACCGACTACGGCCGCACCTGGAATCCGATCTTCGACGGCGAAGATACACAGTCGGTCGGCGCGATTGCCGTTGCGCCCTCGAACGGTAACATCGTTTACGTTGCCAGCGGGGAAGGCCTCCATCGCCCTGATCTCTCCGTTGGCGACGGGATTTATCGATCGACCGATGCCGGAAAGACCTGGACGCACCTCGGGTTGCAGGGAGGCGAGCAGATTCCCGCAATCGCCGTCGATCCCACCAATCCTGACCACCTGTTCGCCGCAGTGCTCGGCCATCCTTACGGTCCGAATGACCAGCGCGGAATCTTTCGCTCCGATGACGGCGGCAAAACCTGGAAGAAGGTGCTCTACAAAGGCGACCGCGTCGGGGGCTCCGATGTCGTTCTCGACCCGAAGAATCCGCGCATCGTCTACGCGTCCATGTGGGAAGAGACGCTGGGGCCGTGGGAAGACGCGAACAGCTATGCGGGCACTCACGGGGGTCTTTTCAAATCGATGGATGGCGGCACGACGTGGAAGCAACTGACGAAGGGCCTGCCCGACGGACTCGTACAGATCAACGTGGCGGTCGCGGCGAGCAATCCACAGAGGCTCTACGCAACGCTGCAAACGAAGACCGAGGGTGGCTATGCGTCCGGCAGAGGGCTTGGCGTGTATCGTTCCGACGACGCCGGCGCAAGCTGGCAAAAGATCACCGACGATCCGCGCCCGGCGATGAAGATTGGCGGCGGTGACCTCTCGGTTCCGGTCGTCGATCCGAAGGACCCCGACACCGTGTATGTCACCAGCATTGTTACTTGTCGCTCGACCGATGGCGGCAAGACGTGGATCAGTCTGCGCGGGGCGCCGGGCGGCGACGACTACCAGAACATGTGGATCAATCCGAAGAACCCGAAGATCCTGCTGCTGGTAAGCGATCAGGGTGCCGTCATCACCGTGAACGGTGGCGAAAGCTGGGGTTCCTGGTATAACCAGCCGACCGCCCAGCTCTATCACGTCGCTGCGACGAATACATTTCCTTATCTCGTTTGCGCCGGCCAGCAGGAAAGCGGCTCCGTGTGCACCTCGACGCGCGGCAACGATGGATACATCAGCTACCGCGAGTGGCACCCGGTGGGAATTATTGAATACGGATACGCCGCTCCCGATCCGCTGCATCCGGAGATCATCTACGGAGCCGGCCGCACCGAAGTCTCGCGCTACAACAGCATCACCGGCGAAGTGCAGAACGTAACCCCGCTGCCCACGCGCAAGCGCGATTATCGTGCCGATCGGAGCGAACCGATTCTGTTCTCACCCGTAGATCCGCACACGATGTATTACGCGTCGAACCATCTCTTCAAAACCAATGACTACGGCCACAGCTGGGAGACGATCAGTCCCGACCTCACCCAGGAAAAGAGCGGCCAGCCGGAATCGCTTCCGCCCCTCACGGCGGAGCAGCAGGCGCAGCGGCGCGGCGTGATCTATTCGGTGGCCGCATCGTACAAGACAACGCAAACCATTTGGGCCGGAACTGACGACGGACTGGTGTGGGTCACGCACGACGGCGGCACGAACTGGACGAACATCACCCCGCCAGGGTTAAGCCCGTGGAGCAAGATCGCGCAGATCGACGCCTCGCGCTTCGACGACGAGACAGCGTACGTGGCTGTAAATCGCTTCCGCATCGACGATCTGCATCCCTATGCGTTTCGCACTCACGATGGAGGCAAGTCGTGGCAATCGATCAGCGCGGGTTTGCCGGACAATGCGCCTGTCAATGCAGTGCGCGCTGATCCCGTGCAGCCCGGCCTGCTCTATGCGGCGACCGAGCGCGCGGTCTTTGCATCGTTCGACGATGGGGCGCACTGGCAGCCGATCCAGTACAACCTGCCTCCCACGTCCATGCGCGACCTGCTCCTGAAAGATGACGATCTGATCGTCGCCACCCACGGCCGCTCGTTCTGGATTCTCGATGATGTGGCTCCGCTGCGGCAGATGGCGGCGGACGCCGGCGAGAAGACGGCAATGCTATTTAAGCCCGCCGCGGCGTGGCGCGTACGCAGCGCCGAATACACCGATACGCCGGTGCCGCCCGATGAACCCATGGGCGAGAATCCGCCCGATGGCGCGATCATCGACTACGACCTGGCCTCGAACGCGCAGGATGTCACTCTCGAGGTGCTCGATCGCGATGGAAAAGCGCTGCGCAGTTTCTCGAGCAAAGATCCGGTGACGCCGACTCCCGAGCAGATGAAGACGAACCTGATTCCTCCCTACTGGCCCCTGCTGCACGGCCCGTTGCCGGTGGCCGCTGGCATGCATCGATGGGTTTGGGATTTGCGCTCGACCACGCCCACAGCAACCCGTTATGACTATCCCATCTCTGCGGTGCCGCACCGGACGCCGCTGCGGCCGCTGGGACCGCTGGTGTTGCCGGGTTCCTACACGGTGCGGCTTACCGTGGATGGGCACAGCGAGTCGCAAACGCTGACGGTGAAAATGGACCCGCGGATTCAGACTGCGCCCAGCGACCTGGAGGCCCTGCATACCGCGCAGGTGACGATGGCAGACTCGCTGGACACCGTAGCGAAGGCCGATCTCGCCGCGCATGCGGTCGCCGAGCAGATCGCTTCGCCGCGCAATGCGTCGCTCTCCACGCAGCTGGCGCCCTACAGTGACGCCCTAAAGGCGTTGCTGACTGGAAATCCGGCGAAGCACACGCCGGGCATCGACGAAGTGAACGGTGAAGTGGGGCAGATTTACGGCGAGCTGGAGCAGGCCGATGGCGTTCCCACCGTAGCCCTGCTGGCGGCGGCCGCACACGCGCGCGACGAAATGAAGGAAGTTCTGCCCGGATGGGACGACTTCCGCGAGAACCAGCTGCCTGCGCTGAACAAGGTGCTCGAGGCCGCACATCATGCGCGTATCAATCTCGCGAAGCCGCCAGACGACATGCCCGATGAGGGGGACGAGGACTAACGCAAGCTCACACCCAGCCGCCGTCGATCACATAACTCTGGTTGGTGATGGCAGAGCTGTCGTCGGCAGCAAGGAACAAAACGAGGCGCGCGACTTCTTCGGGAAGGATGAGGCGCTTGAGCGCCTGCGCGGTCAGAATCTCCGCCTCGTACTCCGGCGTGAGCCAGAGACGGCGTTGGCGCTCGGTAAGGATGGCGCCCGGCATGACGCAGTTCACTCGGATATTCGATGGGCCGAGTTCGTGGGCGAGCGTGCGCGTCATTCCCACGATGGCTGCCTTCGCGGTCACATACACCGGCACGCGGATGGACGGGATAGCCCATCCAATGGAACTCATATTGATGATGGAACCGCGGCCGGCCCGCTGCATCACCGGGATGACTCCCTGCGCCATGAAGAACTGATGCTTCAGATTGACGGCGATCCCCCTGTCCCACAATTCGGGCGTCACCTCTGCGATCGAGTGACGCGTATCGTCGCCCGCGTTGTTGACCAGCACGTCCACGGTGTCGAACTCGTCGATGATGGACACCAGAGTTTTCTGCAACGCGGCAATGTCGGTGAGATCGCAGGGCAGAAAGCGCGGTGCGGATGCTCCGGTTGCTTCAAGACGCGTGACCAACTGCTGCGCCGCTTCGATCTGCACATCGAGGAAGGCGACCCGTGCGCCGTTTGCGGCGAAGGCTTCCACGATCGCTGCGCCGATCCCGCTCGCGCCTCCGGTGACGATGACCACGCGATCGCGCAGGCTGGGATAGGTGGCGAAGGATCCGGTCGAGGACATGGCGTAATGATCATAAGGCTGCCTGCATCCCGTCGCTGCGCCGCCTTCAAGTTGGATCAGCGGGCCAACGGATGGATGTGATCTACTGGATTGCCCTGGAGTTCAAGAGGCAGGGCGATAACCTTCCTGCCCGCGGGAAGCGCTCGCCGATGGACGCGATGAATCTCAGCGAACCCGATTTGCGCAAGCGCTGGACGCGCATCCTGCCGGCAGTCTTTATCACTTACAGCCTCGCCTATCTGGATCGCACCAACTACGGATTTGGCGCCGCCGCTGGTCTGGCTCAGACACTGCACATCAGCGGGTATCAATCGTCGCTGCTGGGCGCGCTGTTTTTCCTGGGATATTTTCTGCCTCAGATTCCCGGCATCATTCTTGTCCAGCGACACAGCGCTCGGCTGCTCATCTTCCTGGCCCTGGTGGCATGGGGCGGTTTCGCCGCGCTCACCGGCGTCATCCACACCTACTGGCTGTTGGCATTCGATCGCTTCTTGCTGGGTGTCGCGGAAAGCTTTGTCTTTCCCGCTTTGCTGATCGTCCTCACCCGCTGGTTCACGCGGTCGGAGCGCTCGCGCGCCAATTCGCTCATGATCCTGGCGAACCCGGTGACTGTGCTCTGGATGTCCGCGGTAACGGGATTTCTGATTCGCGCGCGCGGGTGGCAACAGGCCTTCATCCTCGAGGGCGTGGTGGCTATGGTTTGGGGCGGATTCTGGCTTCTCCTGATGAGCGATCGGCCGAAAAATGCCCGATGGCTCAGCCCCGCGGCGCGTGCCGATCTGGAAGCAGTGCTCGATCACGAACAGCGGCGCCTGCCGCAGTTCGCCAATTTCTGGATAGCGTTCCGGCAACCGAACGTGCTGCGCCTCTCTGTCAACTACTTCTTCTGGAGCCTCGGCATCTACGGGTTTGTGCTTTGGCTCCCGGTGGTCATTCGTAATTCAACCAGGACGGGAATGGGTACGACCGGCTTAGTCGCTGCGCTGCCCTATCTGGTGTCTGTCGTGGTGATGGTTGTGGTTTCCCATTATTCCGATCGCAGCAGCCAGCGGCAAAAATATGTGTGGCCCCTGCTCATGCTCGGCGGAATAGCGTTGGCCGGATCATTTTTCAGCGTGGACCGGTCGTTCCCGGTGGCCTATGCCTGCCTGACTGTTGCCGCGTGCTGTATGTATGCGCCCTATGGGCCGTTTTGGGCGATGGTGCCGGAACTGCTGCCCCGCAACGTCGTCGGCGAAACCATGGCGCTGATCAATTGCATCGGGGCCTTGGGCGGTTTCTTCGGGACCTGGCTCGTCGGCGTGTTGCAGACTTTTACAGGCAGCTCCGCGGCCGGGTTTCTGCTGATGTCGCTATCCCTTATTCTGGCAGGAGGGTTCCTGTTGGCCGTGAAGCCGCTGCAGAAAACTCATCTGGGGCTCGAGGGCGATGTTCAATAGCAGATGGGCGGGTTAGTAAGTGGGTAGTGTGAAGACTTACTCGCCGACGCTTGGTGTAGCTCGGGAAAATGAGTGAGCGTGGAGTGAGTTAGCCGCTTATGAAGATAATCTCTGTCGGTGAGGTTCTCGAGTCGCAGGATTTGGACCTGCGCGCCGTGGCAACCCACGCGCGTGGTCCCAGCGGCTCGCTGCCGCTGACCGCCGAGATGCTCCTCACCCAGCCTTCGGGCAATTTGTTCGGACTAACAATGAATGCCGGCATGGGATGGGATCCCGCTCGCCTGGGCGGACCCGAGGTTCTGATCCTGAGCACCCATGGTGGCTTGCGTGCTCCTGACGGAACCCCCATAGCGCTCGGCTTCCACACGGGACACTGGGAAGTAGGTCTGCTGGTCGCCGAGGCAGCGAGGGAGTTGAAAGCGCTCGACGCAGTGCCATTTGCGGGGGCATGCACCGACCCTTGCGACGGTCGTACCCAGGGGACGACTGGGATGCTCGACTCACTCCCCTTTCGCAATGACGCCGCCATGGTGCTGCGACGCCTGATGCGATCGTTGCCCACTCGGGCGGGTGTCTTGGGCATAGCTACCTGCGACAAAGGGCTGCCGGCGATGCTGATGGCGCTGGCATCGGCCGGCGAATTGCCCACGGTGCTCATCCCCGGCGGCGTAACGTTGTTGCCCGAGAACGGAGAGGACGCCGCGAAGGTTCAGACCATCGGCGCACGCTTTGCCCAGGGCCAGATCACGCTGGAGTATGCCGCGGAAGTAGGATGCCACGCGTGCGCCACGCCGGGTGGGGGTTGCCAGTTTCTCGGAACCGCTGCCACTTCGCAGGTGGTTGCGGAAGCGCTGGGTCTCGCCCTGCCGCACACCGCGCTCGCTCCGTCAGGCCAGCCGTTGTGGCTCGATGCGGCGAAACGATCGGCGGCGGCTTTGCTGCGCCTGCGCGAACTTCGCGTCGGGACGAAGGACATCCTGACCCAGGCCGCCTTCGAAAATGCGATGGTGGTCTACGCGGCGTTTGGAGGTTCGACCAATCTACTGCTGCATCTGCCTGCCATCGCGCACGCGGCAGGGCGAATGCGGCCCAGCGTTGCGGACTGGACGCGCGTGAATCGCGAAGTCTCCCGCCTGGTGGACGCGCTGCCCAATGGTCCGAAGAATTTCGCAACAGTCCAGGTATTTCTGGCCGGCGGTGTGCCGGAGGTGATGTTGCATCTGCGTACCGCGGGCCTGTTGGATACAAAGGCCGTGACTGCTGCGGGGGTGACCCTCGGCGAATGTCTCGATTGGTGGCAACAAAGCGAACGCCGGCGCGCTCTTAGACAGAACCTGCGCGAGCGCGATGGGGTCGATCCAGAACAAGTCATCTTTTCGCCCGATCGCGCGCGCCAGGCCGGGCTGATGTCGACCGTGTGTTTTCCAAAGGGGAATCTCGCGCCCGAGGGCGCGGTGGTGAAGAGTACGGCGATCGATTCAAGTCTCATCGGCGAGGATGGCGTCTTCCTCCATCGTGGTCCGGCGCGCGTGTTCACCCTGGAAAGCGACGCGATTGACGCGATCAAAAAAGGCAAGATTGCCGCCGGTGACGTGATGGTCCTGATTTGCTGTGGGCCCAAAGGCGCGGGGATGCAGGAAATTTACCAGATCACCGCGGCGCTGAAAGCTCTGCCGCATTGCCGCCACGTAGCGCTGCTCACCGACGGCAGATTCAGCGGCGTCTCGACCGGCGCGTGCATCGGCCATATTTCGCCGGAAGCGCTCGCGGGTGGTCCCATTGGTAAACTCCGCGACGGTGACATGATCGAGATTCGCATCGACCGCAGGAATCTCAACGCGTCGGTGGATCTGGTCGGTGACCAGGAACATCGATTCAGCAGCGATGAAGGTACGGGTCGCCTGGCCCTCCGTTTATCGCGCGACGATCTCCGGCCACACCCACATCTGCCGGATGACACGCGGCTCTGGGCGGCCCTGGTCGAGACCAGTGGTGGCATCTGGGCCGGATGCGTTTACGATGTCGATGCCATCGCCGCGCGGCTCGCGGGTGAAAACGCCCTCGCGGCGAAACAACCGATTGCTGGAGAACGCAAGGAGCAAACGTGATTCTGTATCGAACCGCCGAGGGTCTCACCCTGGTTGAGGACAACAAGGCTTATGGGGTCGAAGGTTCTCTGGACTCGCTCGTGGCGCGTCCGGATTTACATGCTTTTCTTAGCAAGCAGATCCGCGAGGGAAATATGGCGGGGCGCATTCTGACGGCCGATCTGCTGCCGCCGATCGGCAGCCAGGAAGTCTGGGCAGCGGGTGTGACGTATCTGCGCAGCCGTGCAGCGCGCATAGCCGAGTCCAAAGATGCCGGCGGAGGCGATTTCTACGATCGCGTGTATTCGGCCGAGCGTCCGGAGCTGTTCTTCAAATCGCTGGCACACAAAGTGGTGGGGCCGGGCGGCGCCGTGGGCCTGCGCAGCGATGCGCGCTGGTCAGTACCCGAGCCGGAATTGGCGCTGCTCATCAACCCCGCCGGGCGCATCGTCGGCTACACCATCGGCAACGACATGAGCTCGCGCGACATCGAGGGGCAAAACCCGCTCTATCTGCCCCAGGCGAAGGTCTACAACCGCAGCTGCGCGCTCGGGCCCGGAATCCTGGTGACGCAGGAACTGCTCCCCGCTGAGACCCGCATCTCGATTGCGATTATCCGCGCTGGGTCCGCGGCCTTCTCCGGCGAAACCACGCTCGCGCAGATGAAACGCAGCCCGCAGGAGCTGGTCGACTATCTGTATCGCGATCAGACGTTCCCCTTCGGCTGTTTCCTGTTGACGGGCACCGGCGTTGTACCACCGGATTCGTTTACGCTGGAGAAAGGCGACACGGTTCGCATCGGAATCGACGGGATCGGAGAGCTGGTGAACCCGGTCGAATGATGGGACCATAAAGCAAGGAGTGAAGTGATGCAGACGGCAGTGGCAACGGCGAAAGTTTGGATCGGCGGTGAGTGGCGGGAGTCCGACGCGGAAGGCATCTTTGAGCCGGAAAATCCGGCGACTGGCGAGAAGCTGGGGCGCGAATTTCCGGTGAGCCGCTGGAGCGACTGCGATCGCGCGCTGACGGCAGCGCAGGAAGCTGCGCGCGAACTGGAGCATGTACCGGCGGAGAAGATTGCCGCGTTCCTCGAGAGGTATGCGGCGGAGTTGGAAGCGAATGCTGACGCCATCGTGCAGGCGGCGCATGAAGAAACAGCGCTCCCAATATCGCCGCGGCTCAAAGATGTGGAGCTGCCGCGGACGACGGATCAGCTTCGCCAGGCGGCCGCTGCGGCGCGACAGGGAACCTGGCGGCGCGTCACCATCGACCGAGCGAAGAAACTTTATTCGTGCCTGGCCCCGATCGGTCCGGTGGCGGTCTTCGGCCCCAACAATTTTCCGTTCGCATTCAACGGCGTGAGCGGAGGCGATTTTGCCGCGGCCATTGCCGCGGGCAATCCAGTGATCGCCAAAGCCCACCCGCTGCATGCATACACCTCGCAGCTGATGGCCGAGGCAGCAGCGAAGGCATTGCAAGCTTCGGGGCTTCCGTCCGCGACAGTGCAGATGATCTACAAGGTGAATCACGAGGCGGGACAGCGGCTGGTGAGCGACCCCAGAGTCGGCGCCACGGGCTTTACCGGCAGCAAAGGCGCCGGACTGAAGTTGAAGCAAGCCGCCGATGCGGCCGGAAAGCCGATTTATCTGGAGATGTCGAGCCTGAATCCGGTAGTTTTTTTGCCGGCAGGCCTGAAGGAGAACGCGCAAAAGTGGGCGAAGGACCTTGCCGACAGTTGCACAGCCGGAGCGGGGCAGTTTTGCACGCGGCCGAACGTCGTGTTTCTGATCGCGAGTGATGCGACGGAAACCTTTTTGCGCGAGCTTGCTGCTGCGTTTAACAGCCGCGAGCCACATGCCCTGTTATCGGCCTCGTCCCGTGAGCAACTGAACGACTCGATTGAGGCGTTGAAGGCCGCGGGCGCGGTCGTCGTGACCGGAGCCAGGAATCTGCCAGGAAACGGCTATCGGTACGCGAGCTCGCTGCTGCGTGTTTCCGGCAAAACGTTTCTCTCCGCACCCCACGACTTGCAGCGCGAGGCGTTCGGCAACGAGGTCATGGTGGTAGTCGCGGCTAATCCGGACGAACTGCTGGAGGCGCTCAATTCACTCGAGGGAAATCTGACCGGATGCTTTTACTCGTCGGCATCCGGCGCCGATGATGCGCTGTATGCGCGGCTCGCGCCTGTGCTGCGACGCAAAGTTGGGCGGCTGCTCGACGACAAAATGCCGACCGGTGTCGCCGTCAGCCCGGCGATGAACCACGGAGGTCCGTATCCTGCAACCGGGCATCCGGGATTCACGGCGGTCGGAATCCCCGCGTCGATCGCGCGGTTCACCGCCTTGCAGTGCTACGACAATGTCCGCGAGGAGCGCCTGCCGGCGTTTCTGCGCGAGAAGTAAACCTCAGATTTCCTCGTTATTGTTCCTGTGCAGCTCGCGGGCGAAGTCCCGTTTCGACGTGAAGCGGCGCACCAGCAGTGGCATCACGAACAAAATCGCGAAGACGGTCGTGACCATGCCTCCCACCACCACGCGCGCCAGTGGCTGCTGGGCCTGCGCACCGATGCTACTGGCCACCGCTGCGGGAAGCAATCCGATGCCGGCCGCCATGCACGCCATCACTACCGGACGCATCTCGTCGAGGCAGCCCTTCTCCAACCCGCGTTCCAGCCCTTCTTCGCGTTGTGCCCGGCGGATGCCCGAGAGAAAAACCACGGCCCCCAGGGTAGCGACTCCAGTCAGCGACGTGAATCCCACGGCAGCCGAGATGCTGAACGCCGTTCGAGTGAGGAACAGCGAGAGAATTCCACCTATGGCCGCGAAGGGCAGTGTGCCGATCACGATGAACGCATCGCGCCACGTCCGGAACTGGATGTAGAGCAGAACCAAAATAACCGCGAGGCTCACCGGGATGATAAGCGCGAGCCGGCGCTGTTCTTTCTTCAGGCTGTCGAACTCACCTGCCCATGTGTACTCGTACCCGGACGGCAATTTGACCTGGTCTTCCATGCGCGACTGCAGGTCCTGAATGGCGCTGGCCAGGTCGCGGCCACGCACGCTGAATTTGATCGGAATGTACCGGCGCCCTCCTTCGTGATAAATCATGAATGCGCCGTTGCGAATGCTGACGTCCGCCACCATGCCCAGTTGCACCTGATTGCCGTCCGGCGTCGGCAGCAGGATCCGGGAAATCTCGTCCGGCGTGCTGCGGAAATCCGGCGCATAGCGAACAGCAAAGTCAAAGCGCCGGTCGTTGTCGATAATCTGCGTTACCGGCGCGCCGCCCACCGCCGCCTGCACCACGTTGTTGATGTCCTGTGGCTGAAGGCCGTAGCGCGAGGCTCTTGTGCGGTCGATGGAAACCAGCAGGCTCGGCTGACCCGTAACGTCAAAGACGCCGACGTCGGTGATCCCCGGGACCTTCTGCATGATTCCCGAAATCTGATTCGCGATGCGCGTGAGTTCTTCAAAATCGTTGCCAAAAAGCTTCAGCGAATTCTCGCCCTTAACACCGGACATCGCCTCCTCGACATTGTCCTGAATATTTTGCGAGAAATTGAAATCGACGCCTGGATACTGCTCAAAGCTGCGGCTGATCGCGGCGATGAGCGCGTCCTTATTGCCGTGAAATTGCGGTCGCCACTGTCCTACCGGTTTCAAATCGGCGAGAAATTCGATGTTGTTGAAGGTGCTCACGTCGGTACCGTCGTCCGGCCGCCCCATTTGTGACAGCACCTGCGTCACCTCGGGATAGGCGCGCAGCGTGGCGCGAATGTCGTCGGCCATCTTTTCCGAAGCCTGAAACGAGATGTCTTGTTGCATATCCGCGCGAATCCACAGGTTGCCTTCCTCCAGCGCCGGCATGAACTCCCCGCCGACAAAGTGGAAGATGACGACCGCGCAGCCCAGCGCGAGGAAGGCGACAATCCAGGTCAGTCCGCTGAAGCGTAACGCGCGATTAAGACCGCGATCGTAGTGGCGGCGAAAGAAGCTGCTTAGCCAGGTTTCCTTCGCCTCGCCTGTGACGTTTTTGGGAACCGCGAGCGAGGCGAGCACCGGAGCGAAGATAAGCGCGAAGATCAGGGCGCCCGTCAGCGCGAATCCATAAGTGACTGACATGGGTGCGAAAATCTTGCCCGGTACGCCCTGCATCGTGAAAAGCGGAATGAAGGCAACCAGAATAATGAGCGTGGCGAACAGCACTGGCGTGGCCGCATCGGCGACCCCAGCCAGAATGAGATCGAAAATTTCTTCGCCCTCAATACGGCGCGAGACTTTGCGGTAAACGCTCTCCAGTACCACAATCGATGCGTCGACGAGAATGCCGAAGTCGATGGCGCCGATCGAAATCAAGTTCGCCGACTGGTTGGTCAGCACCATAAGGCTAAAGGCGAACAGTACCGCGAAAGGAATCGTGATCGCGGCAATCAGGGTGATACGCCAGTCGCCCAGCATGCTTAGCAGCACCAGAGTGACCAGCGTCAGCCCCATGATGACAATGTGGCGCACCGTGGTCGTCGTGATGTGGATGAGATTCGTGCGATCGTAGATCGTGCTGATGTGCATCCCCGGCGGCAACAGGTTGCCGTGGTTCAACCGGTCAATCTTTTCCCGCAACGCGGCCAGCGCGGGCAACGATTTCGCCCCCTTCTGCAGCAGCACGATGGCCTCAACGATGTCAGGGTCGTCGTGGTGGTTGAAGTCGCTGCGTCCAACTTTGCCCAGCCGCGGCTGATGGCCTTCCCGGACATCGGAGACGTCGCGCAACAGAACGGGCACGCCGTTGCGCTCGGCCACCACAATGTTGCGCATATCGTCGAGCGAGTGCAGCAGACCGATGCCGCGAACATTGACGCTCTGGCTGCCGACGGTAAGATAGTTACCGCCTGCGTTCGCGTTGCTGTTGCTCACAGCGTTCACAACCTGCGTCATCGTGATGCCGTAGGTCAGCAGCTTATTGGGGTCGACCTCAGCCTGATACTGCCGCGTGGTGCCGCCAAACGTAGCCACGTCGATGATTCCAGGCACCTGCTTGATCTCGCGAACCACCAGCCAGTTCTGCGTGGCCTTGAGTTCGTTCAGCGAATATCCCGGGCCCGTCAGCTGATAACGATAAATCTCCCCCACCGGAGATTCCGGCGAGAGCTGCGGCTGCAGGTTATTCGGCAGCGTCACCTGTTGCAGCCGATTCAGCGCCTCCTGGCGGTCGATGAAATAATCGCTCCCGAAGTCGAAATACATCTTCACATCGCTGAGTCCAAAAATGCTGATGGACCGGATCTGATCCAGCTCCGGCGTGCCGTACAGCCCCGTCTCCAGCGGGATTGTGACTTGTTGCTCCATCTCCTCCGCCGACCACGAGGGGTACTGCGTGATGAATTCAACCATCGGCGGCGAGGGATCCGGATAGGCTTCGATGTCCAGCTGCAGGAAGGCGTAGGCGCCAATCGCCAGCATCGCCAGAAACACGATGAGAACGACGTTGCGGTAGCGAAGGAGAACGCGGATCAGTCCCTGCATGATTACTGCGCCTCTTCCGCGCGCAAAAGTTCGGCGCCCGCGCTGACCACTTTGTCTCCGTCGTTGAGGCCCTGTGTAATCTCATCGGTATCCGTATGGGTTTCGCCCAGCCTGACCGCGCGGCGCTCGTGTTTGCCGGGCGCAGTTTCAACGTAGACAAAAGTGTCGTGTCCGCTCTGAATCACCGCGGTCGCCGGCACAACGATGACGTTGCGCTGCCGCCCGGCCACTGTCATGTTCGCGTACATCTGCGGCTTCAGGCGATGACCGGGATTCGCAAGCACCACCCGAACCTTGAGAGTCAGCGATACAGGATCGACCGCGTCGGAAATATTCTCAATGGGACCGTGCAGCGTGAGACCCGGATAGCCGTTGACGGTAATCTCTGTCTGCTGGCCTGCGTGCACCGAGCCCTGATCGCGCGGATAGAGATCGCCGACGACCCAGACAGAGTCGATGTTGGCGATAGTCGCGATCGCCGTCGCGTTGTCGAGCGAGCGCTGCAGTTCGCCTGGGCCGGTTTCTACATCGAGAACCACGCCCGAGATCGGTGCGGTGATCGGGACGACGTCCGAAGTATCGTTCTCGCTGAAGCCCAGCAGATGCAGCGCCTGCCGGGCCCGCTCCAGTTCCGAGTGATCGGAATCGTCCAGCGCCTTCAGGTCGTCGTAGTCCCTCTGCGCCATCACGTCGTGCTGCAGCAGCTCCTTCGCGCGATTGAGCTGAAGGTCCGCGCGACCCGCCTCAATCTTCGCCTTCTCAAAGTCGGAGCGCGCCTGTGCTGCGTCGCTGCTCTGCAGCGTTCCGATCCTCTGTCCCTGGCGAACCTCCTGACCCGGCAAAATGCTGAGTGAAAGCACGCGTCCGCTGATCAGCGGATAAATATGCACCATGGCGGTAGGGTTCGCCATGATGCGCGCGGGCAAAACCAGTTGGCTCGCCACCGGCTGCTGATGAACGGTGACCGTTTCGAGAACGTGCTCTTTCGGAATGGCCGTTTCGGGCGGTGTTTTATTGCGATCGCACCCAGTCGTGCTCAGCAAAACGAACGCGGCGGCGAAGAGGACGGCGAGTGCGGACAGGTTTTGCCGTTTCATGGGACAACCTCCGTGGCTGCGGCGAAGCTGAGCTGGTGAATACTGAGCCAGACCTGTTGGTTGGCGGCCAGCGCGTCAAGATTGACCTGGCGGTAATCGCGTAACGCATCGAGGTAGTCAAGCAACGTGGCGCCGCCATGGCGATAGCTGAATTCAAGATTGTCCCGCACTCGCCCCGCCTCATCGGTGTAGTGGCTGTTATAGCGCTTCGCCAGATCCAGCGCCGCGTCGTACGCCGCCCAGGCCTGATCGACGTCGTTCAGCACCTGGTTGCGCGCGGCGATCTCCGCAAAGCGCGCGGACTGCGCCTCGAACCGCGTGCGTTCCTTCTCGCCCTGGTTGCGGTCGAATATGCGCAGCGGGATCGAGACCTGGAATCCCGCGGTGTTGTAGGTTGCGCTGCGCTCGTATTCACCGCCAATCGTGGGATCGGTAGTGCCCCCTGCGTCCGCCAGTTTCACATTGGCATTCGCGAGAGTTACACCCTGCCGTGCCGCCAGGTAATCGGGACGAGCGGCCAGCGCGTCCTGCTCAGCCTGTGCCAGGGTAATGGTGATGTCCGGAGCCTGAATATTTCCGGTGATGTCGAACGTGGCGGCCGCCTTCTCTGTCCCCATCAGCAACTGCAGCGAATCGCTTGCCTGCGTGAGGTCGAGTTTCGCGTTGTCATAATCCGATTCGAATTCGGCGAGCTGCAGATCGATTCGTTCGAAATCGGTCTTGCTGATGTCGCCCGCATTCAGCCGCGCCTTGCTCAGATCCACAGTCTTCCCATAACTGTCGAGATTGTCCTGCGCAATGCGCAGCGCCTGTTTGGCGATGAGCATGTTGGTGAAGGCGTCCTCGATCTGCAGAACCGTCTGCCGCACCTGATCGTTGTACTGGCTGCGCGTCACATCGGTGGTCGAACGCGCGGAGTCGAGCCGCCAGCGCCGCTTTTGTCCGCGTTCGAACAGGCGCGCCACGTTGGCTGCATAGGAATACGGGCTCGCCGGGTTGCTCGCCCCCAGCGTGATGTCCGCGCCGGAAACCGTGAAGCTGGGGTTCTGCCGCAGGCCTGCGGTAATTTCCGCAGCCCTGGTCGCGTCCACGTGTTGCGCGGCGGAAAGCAACGAAGGATTCTTCGCGCGCGCAATGTCCAGCACCTGCTCCAGCGTCAGCGGAGCGGCCCCGGTCGCAGGCGGCAGTGCGCTCTGAGAGCGAGCAGTCGGCGCCACGAGACAGAAGGCGAGAATCAATCCGGGTCCGGAAAGCCGAAGTTTCATGCTGAGCATCCACTGATCGCTCTTGAGCGATCGATATTACCGAGGGGAACAGCTGAACGACACGGGGGGTTGCTCAGGCCAGGGGAGGGGGACGCGTCGTGAAAGCGCGGAAAAATCCATACGCCTGCCGTTCAACAGTTGCCATGGCAGCCGAGTATCCCGTTACTGACAGTTGCGAATAAATGGGAGTCGCAACCAATGGGGCGAGAACTGCAGGCCAACGGTGCAGGGGCTGGTCCGGAGACAACTGTTGGTCGCCACGCCGCGTGACACGCTCGGTCTCGGCCGGGCTGGTGTTCGCCTGCAGATCGTCGGTGAGCGAAATTACGGGGAGAAGAATCGCCGTCAGCACCGCGAGCGCGACCAGTTGCACACCGATGGCGGGCAGCAGAGACTTTCCCCGCCGACCTCGCAGGTTAGCCAGCCACGCTGCGCCGAGCATGATCGTGACCGCCACCCACGCCAGATTGAAGAAAGTTTCCACGATTCGGGGTCGATTATACCTAACTTAGACGCGTGACTCAGGGAATGAGTCGACCTTTTCCTTCCTCCAAAAGCCAGAATTGTTCGGCGTCTTTACGGCCTTGTAACGCGCGCCGCAGACGCTCGGGCGGGTCGGTCTCGCCATCGTCGGCCAGCGCGAAGGTTCCGAAGTGAATCCCGATCGCTGTCGAAGCGCTCAGGATAGCGTGCGCTTCGACCGCCTGCTCCGGAGTCATGTGAATCGGACCCATGAACCACTCCGGCTCGTAAGCGCCGATGGGTAGCAGTGCCAGCCGAAAGGAACAGAAACGTTCTCTGAGTCTGGCGAATAAATCGCCGAAGCCTGTGTCCCCAGCGAAATAAATGTTGCCGTGCGCCGCTTCGACCACCCATCCACACCACAGGGTCCGATTGCGGTCGAAAGGCGTGCGCGCGGAAAAATGCTGCGCCGGAACGCAGTGGATGCGCATCTGCCGCCACGATTGCGCTTCTCCCCAGTCCAGTTCCTGCACATCGCTAAAGCCGATGCCGCGCAGTTTTTTTGCCAGCCCGAGCGGACAAAAGACCGTCGGACGATGCGCCACCGCCAGCTTCTTCAGCGCAGGGACGTCGAAATGGTCATAGTGATTGTGACTAATCAAAACGCAGTGAATCGGGGGCAGATCTTCGATACGAAGACCGGGAGCGCGGTGCCGCTGCGGACCCGTAAACTGGACCGGGCTTGCGCGCCGCGACCAAACCGGATCGGTCAGGAAATTCAGTCCCTCCGTTTGCAGCAGGACCGTGGAATGATTCACCCAGGTGACGCGCAGCGCGCCGCCGTCGACCTGATCGGGCGGCTTCTCGCCTGGCGTGGAATCGATCCATGGCCTCCAGAAGCCAATCTTCCGGTTCCGCATCCACTTAAGCGCTTCGAAAAAGCCGTGTTCCTGAGCTGCCGGATTGAAAAAGCGTCCATCGCGAAAATGTTCCGTGACGGGCAAAGCGTCGATCGGTTCAGCCAGCGCGTCCCGGGACTCTGACATACAGATAAGGATGCGGGTCGGCGCGGAAGGGCGCAACTGGCTGCCCGTCCAGCTCCTCCCCCATGCCCAGGCAGCGCCTCAGGATTTTTCTGCCCCCGTCTTCAAATCGTCCGGCGAATCCGCGCCGATAGGCTATATTGTTGCAGTCGCGCAAATGCCTCCGCTTTCCCCTGCAGCTTCATCACCCACACTCGTGAGGTTCCCATCGTATGCGCCTGCCCGTCGCTGCTGCTTGCTTATTCGCCATCGCCGCTTACGCCGTGGACGCCGGTCATCCCCTGCGCGGCTACACACCCGAAGATTCAGCCACGGAAGTCAGCTGGGAGCAGAAATTCCGCCAGCTCCCTGACCGCGATCACATCCGCGAAAACATGCGCCGCCTTTCGGCGCGGCCGCACCACGTCGGCTCCCCCTACGACAAGGACAATGCTGAGTGGCTCCTCGCACAATTGAAGTCCTTTGGTCTCGATGCGAAGATCGAGACCTTCTCCGCGCTCTTTCCCACACCGAAGTCGCGCAAGCTCGAGCTGCTGGGTCCCACCCCCTTCACGGCGAAACTCCAGGAACCTGCCCTCAGCGTCGATCCCACCTCCAGCCAAACCAGCGAGCAGTTGCCGACGTACAACGCCTATTCCCGCGATGGCGATGTCACCGCCCCTCTGGTCTACGTGAATTACGGCCGCCCTGAGGACTATGACGTCCTCGACCGCATGGGCGTCTCCGTCAAGGGTGCCATCGTGATCGCGCGCTACGGCGCGAGCTGGCGCGGCATCAAGCCGAAAGTCGCTGCCGAACACGGTGCCGTCGGCTGCCTTATCTACTCCGATCCCCGCGAAGACGGCTATTACCAGGGCGACACATATCCCGAAGGTCCGATGCGTCCACCCGACGGCGCGCAACGCGGCAGCGTCATGGACATGCCGATCTACCCGGGCGATCCGCAAACTCCCGGAGTCGGCGCCGTCGAAGGCGTGAAGCTGATCCCCATCGATCAGGTGCAGACCATCACGAAGATTCCGGTCCTGCCCATTTCCTATGCTGACGCAACTCCGTTCCTGAAGGCCCTCGGTGGCGAAACAGTTCCCGAAGCGTGGCGCGGTGCATTGCCCTTGACCTATCATGTCGGGCCGAGCTCCGCAAAGGCTCACCTGGCCGTCAGCTTCAACTGGGATCGCAAGCCGCTCAATGACGTCGTCGCGCGCATCCCCGGCTCGAAATTTCCCGATGAGTGGGTCATTCGCGGCAATCATCACGATGCCTGGGTCAACGGCGCCGAAGATCCACTGTCCGGCGCAAGCCCTGAACTCGAAGAAGCGCGTGCGCTCGGCGAGCTGTTAAAGGAAGGCTGGAAACCGTCCCGCACCATCATCTATTGCTTCTGGGATGGCGAGGAGCCCGCCCTGCTCGGATCGACAGAGTGGGCCGAATACCACGCCGACGAGCTGAAGCAGCATGCTGTCGCCTACTTCAACTCCGACGGCAACGGGCGCGGCTACTTCGGCGCCGAGGGATCGCATTCGCTCGAAAATTTCGTCAACGATGTCGCGAAGGATATCCAGGATCCGGAAACGAAAATGTCGGTGTGGAAGCGCGTCCGCCTCGTCGACGTTTCGCGCGCCACTCCCCAGGTCCGCACTGAGATTCGCTCCCGAGCCGATCTACGGATTCCCGCGCTCGGCTCCGGTTCTGACTACACCGTCTTCATCGACCACCTCGGCGTCGCCAGCGTCAATCTCGGCTACGGCGGCGAAGACGAAGGCGGCCAGTATCACTCCATCTACGACGACTTTTACTATTACACGCACTTTCTCGATACCACCTTCGACTACGAACGAGCGCTGGCGCAGACGGCCGGAACCATGGTGCTGCGCATGGCCGATGCGGATATTCTTCCCTTCCAGTTTTCCGATCTCGCCGACACTGTGCACCTTTACGTCACTCAACTGAAGACCCTGGCCACCGAGAAGCATGACGAAGCGAAGGAACGCGATCAGGAGATTTCCGACGGGGTCTATCAGGCGCTCTACGATCCGAAGAAGCACCAGGTCCCGCCGCCGGTCGAGCCGATTCCGCCCTATCTGAATTTCGCGCCCCTCGATCAGGCCTCCGATGATTTGACCGACGCGGCGAAGGCCTTCGACGCAGCCTATGCTGCCGCCGGCGGCAATGCTCCCGACGGTCTGAACGCCGATCTGATCCGCAGCGAACGCCTGCTTACCGACGACCGGGGGCTCCCGAACCGCCCGTGGTTCCAGCACCTGCTCTATGCCCCTGGCTTCTACACCGGCTACGGCGTCAAGACCATTCCTGGCGTCCGCGAAGCCATCGAGCAAAAGGAATGGTCGGAGGCGGATCAACAGATCGGGCGTGTTTCCGCCGCGCTGGAGCACGAAGTTGACTTACTGAAGCAGGCAACGCAGCTATTGCCGTCCAAAAAAGCGGAGTAACTCAAACAACCCGGTAGCTGAATCCGGTGCGCTATAAAAAAGGAGACAATACCCATGAACGTGGTTCGCGCCGCTTTGCGAGTTGCTGTCGTCGCATGTTTGCCCGTCGCCGTGGCCTTTTCGCAGGATGCGCCTGCCCCGGTCACCGTCGTCCACTGCCCGAAGCTCTTTGACAGTGCCACCGGAAAGATGCTCGGCCCAACCACAGTCTTCATCGCCGGCGACAAATTCGACAAAGTCGAGTCGGGCATGCAAAGTCCAGCAGGCGCCACCGTCATTGAGCTAACCGGCGCGACCTGTCTCCCCGGACTCATCGACGACCACGTGCACCTCGACATGCAGTTCGGCAAAAACACTTACATGGAGCTGGCGCACCTGAACCTGGCCGATATGGTCCTGCGCTCAACGCTCTACGCGCGCCGCACGCTGCTGGCCGGCTTCACCACCGTCCGCAACGTCGGCGACCACGACTACGATACCGTCGCTCTGCGCAATGCCGTCGCCGCTGGCACCGTAATCGGCCCGCGCATCTTCACCGCCGGCCCTGCTATCAGCACCACCGGCGGCCACGCCGACTGGTCTAATGGTCTCAGCCTTGATCTGCAGGGCGATCCTGGTCCGCTGCAGTCCATCTTTAATGGCCCCGACGAAGCGCAAAAGGTCGTCCGCCTCCACTACAAAGAAGGCGCCGACCTCATCAAAGCCATGCCTTCCGGCGGCGTCATGGACCTTGGTACCAACGGCTCCGGTCCCCAGATGAGCGAGGATGAAATCCGCGCTCTCGTCGAAACCGCCCATGACTACGGCATGAAGGTCGCTGTCCATGCACACGGCGCCGAAGCCATTCGTCGCTCGGTTGTCGCTGGCGTCGATTCCGTCGAGCACGGCACCTTCATGGACGACCAGGACATCAAGCTCATGAAGGAGCACGGCACTTTCTACTGTCCTACGGTCTACACCGGCCAGTTTGTCGCCCAGCAGGCGAAGATGGGCGCCTATCCTCCCACCGTCGCGAAAAAGGCGCTCGAAGTCGGCCCTCAAATCATGAAGACTGTCACCCGCGCTTACCAGGGCGGCGTCAAGTTTGCCTATGGCACCGACGCCGGCGTCTATCCCCATGGCCAGAACTGGGAAGACTTTATCTATCTCGTCAAGGCTGGCCTTCCCCCTGCCTACACCCTGCAGATGGCAACCATCAACGCAGCCCAGTTACTCGGTCATGACGACGAGTTAGGCTCCGTGACTGCGGGTAAGTACGCCGACCTGGTCGCTGTGCCCGGCGATCCGCTCGACGACATCTCCGTGATGAGCAAAGTCAGCTTCGTGATGAAGGCCGGCGTCGTCTACAAGCGCGACGGCCAGGAAGTTCTGACGCAATAACAGGAGCGGCAAAACCCTCCTCGGCCTTCGCGTCCACCAGGTCACCCGCGCCATCGGGCCACCTCAGCTCCCGTCCTGGCGACATAGAAAAAGCGAACATTCCACCGCTGAACTGCCCCAATTGCGCTGCGTCTTCCTGATGTACTATTCGGCCAGCAAACGGAGAGGAATTAACCGATGGATGATTTGGATGATCCGTTTCAGGAACTCATGGCAGGCCATCACGCGGTTGCGGTGGACCCCGCAGAACATCATCGCCTTCGAGTGCTCTGGGAAAACGCAAACAAGCAATTGCAAAAAGTGAATTCCGACATCGAAGGCAGCCAGATTGAGGCTGCAAAAGGAAGGGCCGACTTTTATGACAAGCTCACTTTCGGAGCGGGGGCGACAATCGCGGCTCTTGTTTCGTTTCTGGGTGTGCATTCTACGAAGCTGCACCCGGCATGGATATTTCGTGGTGCGTTGCTCTCCCTCGTCTTAACCGTGGTCGCAGGCTTATTCCGAAACTACCGATATCCCAACTACGTTTTGCAGATTCACAAGATTTCGTTCATTCGGTGTACTCGTTTTGAGCAGCAATGCAGGCTCAACTTTTATGAGGTCGATCATCAAGCCGATCCCGACGCAATAATCGCTCTTCAGACCGGTAAACCTTTCAACATGTCGCAATTCACAAAGGACATTGAGAAGGCCAATGAAGAGTTGGAACCCGTTCTGAGGAACACCGAAAGGATTGCCGAGCGCCTTCAGAAGCAATGGACCTATGCACAGAATTTCAGCATCGGCTTCGCACTCATAGCAGCGATCTTCCTTGTTTGGCTGGCTATTGCCAACTTCTGATTTAGCCTGCGAACCTGTCTCCCCACACCGGACGCCGACACTCGCACATGACAGCCCGCACACGCGGGCGGATGGTAATCGCTGCGTCGGGCGTCCTCTTTGCGCAGAAATGCTGCCTCCTCTTCACTCTCAGCGATGAGCGGGCATGGGCAGCAGCACGAGCGAGCGCAGACTTTGTAGCCCTCGCCACAGAACTCGACATCTGCACGGGGCCTGAATTTCGCTCGATTGAAGGGAAATGCGGACCCGAAGGGTAAACAGGGTCCAGCGGTTGGTTGCGGGGGGTGGATTTGAACCACCGACCTTTGGGTTATGAGCCCAACGAGCTACCAGGCTGCTCCACCCCGCATCCTTATCTTAACAATCGCCGCAGACCCGGTCAAACCTCGAAAAACCAACAAAAACGCGCCTTTGCCGCATTGCGCCCGTCCAATTTCGCCGACCCTAAACCCATTCGCAGTCGTCATTTCCACCCATCCCTTGTGACAATCGCGCAAAACCCTGATCCCACTGTGATGACCATCACACCTCCGTGTGCGTTGGGACACAGCCGCCCCGCCCAACCCCCTCGAAACTAGGGTCAGGCAAGCGCTCGCAACGCTGCCAGGTGACGTCATGACCCTTCCAAAGGACCCAATCGCAAGTACCTTTACCGCACCCGGCAAAATCGTCGTTGCCACCGATCTCACTGACGCGGAGTACCTGCTCCCGCACGCCCTTGCCCAGGCCAAAGCCTGCGGCGCTTCTCTCATCCTTGCCCACGCCGTGCTGCCTCATGAGTCGATGCCCGTCGAAACCGGAGCTATTCCCTACTACGACCCGCTGCGCATGGATCGCGACGCGCGCCTGATGCTCGATGGCCTGGCCCACGATGTCCGGACCCAGGGCGTCGAATGTGTCGCCGCCGTCCGCCACGGATTCGTTCCCGACGTCGTTGCCGAGCTGGTGAAGAATTCTGGGGCCGGCCGCCTGATTCTCGGCACCCATGGCCGCCGCGGCCTCAAGAAATTCGTCCTCGGCTCGGTTGCCCGCCAACTGCTGGAGACCATCGACGTCCCCGTCTGCACCGTCGGACCCCGCGCTCACAAAAGAACCCCCGACACTCCCGGAACCATCCTGCATCCCGTCTCGCTGGCCGGCATGCATGAGAGCAGCGCCGCACTCTCCATCGGACTCGGCCAGCAGTTCCAGGCCCAGGTGCTGCTGTTCCACGTCATCACGCCGTCGCCCGCGGTCACCAAAGATCCCGCCGGCGCCATCGCCGCCGCCACTGCCGAACTGGAGAAGCTGGTTCCCAGGCCGGCCCTGTCTTTCGTGCGCGTGCAGGCCAAGGTCGCTTCCGGCAACGTGGTGCAGGAAATTCTCTCCGCGGCCCAGGAAACCCAGGCTGGCCTCATCGTGCTCGGTGTTCACGCGCCCGCGCACAGCTGGCTGCCCGGCACCGAACCTGCCGCCTACAAGATTCTGGTTTCCGCGCCCTGCCCGGTCCTCTCCCTCAGAGTCAGCCCGGCGCTGGTCGAGGAAAGATCCGGCCACAAGGAACTCGCAAGTCCCCTGGCGATCGGCTGAACGCCAGGTTGCAAGTGCAAGTCTTCGGAGTGATGCATGACGTGTGCGAATCCAGCCTGCGGTACTGAAGCCCTCTATCTGCGGAGCGGCGGAATCTATTCTGTCGATTTCCTCGGCGCAGACGAGCATGCGGGCGAATGCCAGAATCTTCGGCGGAGGGTCATCTGGCTGTGCGACGCCTGCACCTCGTTGTTTGCCGTCGAGACCTGGAGGCCGCCTGGACAACAAGTGCGGCCTTCCGGGAGTCTTCCCACCGCATCTCCCCGCGTCCGGAGCCGCAAGGCCCCGGCGGAAAACTGGAGCTAAATGGCCGCCTCAGGAAAAAACGGAACGCCCCCCACCGCCCGCCAGGTTCCCGAGCGCTGTGCCCAGTGCACCGACCGCGCCGAACGCCTGTTCTGCAACCTGCCCGAAGAAGCCATCGAGCGCTTCGACGAAATCGCCATGCAGATTTCTTACCCCAGCCGCTCCATCGTCTTTGAAGAAGGCCAGCGTGCCGCCGGTATCTTCGTCGTGTGCAGCGGCCAGATCAAGCTCGCCGCCACTTCGCGCGATGGCCGCACCATGATCCTGAAAATCGCCGTGCCCGGCGACGTCCTCGGCCTCAGCGCCACCCTCAACGATCAGCCCTACGAGGTGACTGCCGAAACCCTCGAGCCCTGCCAGATTCGCAGTGTGCGCCGCCGCGACTTCCTTGAGTTCCTCAGTCACTTCGGCGACGTCAGCCGCCATGCCGCTCAGGTCATCGCGCGGGAATACCACGAAGTGTTCCTCGACGCCCGCCGTCTCGCGCTCTCCGGCTCCGCTGCCGGACGGCTCGCGCAGTTGCTGCTCGACTGGGCGCGCACCAGTTCCTGCGGCAAACCCGAGCTGCGCTTCACCATGGCCCTGACCCACGAAGAGCTGGCCAATATGGCCGGCACGTCGCGCGAAACCGTCACCCGGCTGCTCAACCAGTTCGAGCGCGACGAGGTGATCGCCCGCCACGGCGCTTCCATCACCATCCTGCGTCCGGTCGACATGGAACGCATGGTGGGCTGAACGGTCCCGCAAAACGAAGCGCGCAAAAGTAGGTTAAAGCCTGGATACTTCTGATTTCTCCGCAGTAACATGCGTCGAAACCGGACAAGTTATCGCGTCCTGCTGCCGGGAGATAGTCTCATCTTCACGCTACGGTAATTCCACCCTGACGTAATTCCACTCCAGCGTCATTGCTGCTGTTGCCTATCCGGGTTCCAATGATCCAACAGTCGTACAACGCTCCACGATCGGGGCATTGATTCATTTGAATCGTGGGGCTCGGTAAGGAGAAAGCGATGCATGTTGTCCCTCTCCTCAAAGCCCTGCTCAGCGAGGAATCCGGTCAGGACCTCATTGAGTACGCTTTGATTGCTGCCTTAATCGCGCTTGGCGCGATTGTGTCCATGGGTTCTCTCACCAACCAAATTGCAAACGAGTTCAACGGAATCGGCAACAGCCTCTAGGCCCCAGCAAACGATTTTTCCGGTATGAGACCGGCATCCCGAGGGCTGCCACATTGGGCCCTCGGTTTTTTTCTGCTTCCGCCCGCGCCCGTCGCAATCAGCCCGTTCCACGCTCTTACTTCACGCTTGCGAGCAATTCCCGCAAATGTGGAAAACTTGTCAAGCTTTTTCCCTTCGGTACGAAAGTTTTGTCCCTCATTCCACACCGCTTCCACCACAATACCCTCCAGGAATTTTGGCGGCTTTTATAGCTGGACTTGGTATTCTGATAATAGAGGGTAAGAAAAGAAAAAAGCCTCGCCACTGCGGCGGGGCTTTTCCATTTTCTGCGCCATGTCTCCGGCCCTCTCTCGCTTTTCTACTCGCCCGTTCCCTCGCTTTTGACTCGTCGTTCGTTTTCTCTCTTGACTCGTCGTTCGCTCGCTTTTGACTCGTCGTTCTCTCGCTTTTAGCTCCTTCTTCGCTAAACGTACCTCGCTAAAAGTGCCTCGCTAAACGCTCTTCGCTAAGCTCCAAACCCTAAACTCCAAACTCTCTCCCGAGGACTCCATGGCTCCCGAATGCACCTTCATCCTGCCCAACGGCAAAAAATGCCGCGCCGCCGCCAACCACAACCTCACTCTCTGCCGTCATCACGCGCCCAAACCCGCCGTCCTCGGCTCGCCCCGCCCAAAAAGCCAAATCTATTCTCGCCTCGCCCGCTGGCGTGAACTCGGCCGCAACCTTCCGTGGCTCCCCCTCGACGAAATTCCCACCAACATCCACAATATTCTCGACTCCCTCATCGATCGCGGTCCCGGTCTCAATTCCGGCGAGATTTCCGATCTGACTGCCGGTCGTTTCCTGCGCGCCCTTCTCAATCGCCTCGGCGATGTGCCTTTCCCGCACCCTGACCATGTGCCGGCCCAGGACTTCACTTCGCGCCTCGCTCCGGATCTTCAATCCGCCCTCGCCGCCCTTCCCGGACCGGGCCGCAAGCTCGACCCCCAGGCAGCCAATGCACTCATCTCCGCCTTCGCCAACAACGGCCTCATTCCTCCCGGCGTGGCGGCCGATTTCAGGTCCTCGCACTCGTGAATGCCGTAATCGCACTCGCCTTTGCATCAATCACACGCGCCAAACCATCAAAGCCGCGCGTCATGGATGCATCCATGCTCGCGACTCAACTGACGCCACAGCAATCATCCAACCCCGTCACCAGCGTCATTGAGTGCACTCGCATACGTGAATGAATCAATCGCGCGTGTCTCCAAAATGATTGCCTCTCCATCAGTTAACGCGTTCGCTCCAACCACGCTCCGCGCAACTCGATCAAAACAAGTCACGGCCTCCAGCACCCCGGGGGGGTGGGGGGTGGGACAACGGTACGAAAGGATGGAACTCGGTCCTGTCTCTCGTTGCAATCTATAATTTGATTTTGATCCGCTCCTCACCAGGCGCGATGCCGATTTTCCAACCCGAGAGGTGAACGATGGCTGCTTCTAATCCCACGCTTGAGATTTTGAAACCGCGCGCCGACTGGGTCGTCCGCCGCAAGGCGGAAGCTGCGCGCACCGGCGACAGCAACCTCTCCCAGATGCATTTTGCGCGCAAGGGCCTGCTGACCGAGGAAATGGCCTACGTGGCCAAGCGCGAGGATCTGGCGGTGGAAGTGATCCGCGACGAAGTGGCGGCGGGACGGCTGATCATTCCGGCCAACGTGAACCACCCCGAACTGGAGCCGATGGGGATCGGGATCGCGACCCGTTGCAAGGTGAACGCCAACATTGGGAACTCGGCCATCACGTCGAACATCGACGAGGAGCTGCGCAAGCTGCATATGGCGATCCAGCACGGCGCCGACACGGTGATGGATTTGTCGACGGGCGGCGAGATTCCGGAGATTCGCGACGCGATTCTGCGCCACTCGCCGGTGCCGATTGGGACCGTTCCTATTTATGAGGCGCTGGCGCGGGTGAAGCGGCTCGAGGACCTCAACATTGACGTTTATCTTGAGGTGATCGAGGAGCAGGCCGAGCAGGGTGTGGACTACTTCACGGTTCATGCGGGCGTGCTGATCCAGTACGTGCCGATGGTGGCCAAGCGCATTACCGGTATCGTGAGCCGCGGAGGCGCGATCCTGGCGCAGTGGATGACGCACCACCACAAGCAGAATTTCCTCTACGAGAATTTCGACCGCATCGTAAAGGTGATGGCGAAGTACGACGTGAGCTTCTCACTGGGCGATGGGCTCAGGCCTGGATCGATCGCCGATGCGTCGGACGACGCGCAGTTCAGCGAGTTGAAGACGCTGGGTGAGCTGACGGCAAAGGCCTGGGAAAGCGACGTCCAGGTGATGATCGAAGGACCCGGGCACGTGCCGCTGGACAAGATCAAGGAGCAGGTGGACAAGGAAGTGGAGTACTGCTTCGGGGCTCCTTTCTACACTCTTGGCCCGCTGGTCACGGACATTGCGCCCGGCTACGACCACATCACGAGCGCGATTGGCGCGGCGCTGATCGGCTGGCATGGGGCTTCGATGCTGTGCTACGTGACGCCGAAGGAGCACCTGGGGCTGCCCAACGAGAAGGACGTGAAGGACGGGATGATCGCGTACAAGATTGCGGCGCACGCGGCGGACATCGCGCGGCACCGGCCGGGGGCGCGGGATCGCGACGATGCGATCAGCTACGCGCGGTACACCTTCGACTGGGAGAAGCAGTTCGCGCTGTCGCTCGATCCGGAAACGGCGCGGGCCATGCACGACGAGACGCTGCCGGACGATTACTACAAGGAGGCGGCGTTCTGCTCGATGTGCGGGCCGAAGTTCTGCTCGATGAACTGGTCGACGAAGGTGGATGAGTTCAACAAGACGGTGCACGGGCTGGAAAAGCAGGACCTGAGCGAGCTGGTGACGCTGCAGGCACAGCAACTGGCGGCGAAGAAATGAAGGGCGGCGAAGTTACGGGGAGTTAGAACGAGCCGTCCCCTGAGGGGCGGCTTTTTCGTTTTTGGGTCATGGAGTGGGTACTTCGGTTTTGCGCTTTTTTGCACAGGGAAGGTATCCGCGCAACCAACAGACACCAGGCGGTATCTGACCGACAAGAGAGCAGAATTGGATCAGGCGGAAAAAAACCTGCAGGAAAGGGAGTACGGCGATGAGCACATGGAAATTTTGGGCAGCCTTTGGTGTGGGACTGGCGGCGGGTGCGGCTTGGCGCTGATTTATGCGCCGCAGTCGGGAGCGCGGACGCGGCGGCAGATCAAGCGCGCGGTATCGGATGCGGGGGATTTCATCCAGGACACGGCGGACACCGTGCAGGACTTCGCCGACAAGTATCTGAAGGGGGGCAAGGAGGCGGTAGGGGACGTGGTGGATTCGGCGCAGAATGTGGTGACGGCGGCGAAGCGGATGGCGACGTTCGGGTGAGGAAAGTTCACCACAGAGGACACGGAGAGCGCAGAGAAGGCATTTTCTGGAATGCCTGTCGAGCCTTAAAGTCGCGCTAATTCTGCGATCTTTACGGCACGGCTGAAAGTTGTTCCCTTCGAAGCCTCGGATTTTTCGCGTCCAGACAGAGCCACGGCGTTCAGGCTTGTGGAGATTTGGGTACGGGAGTGCAGAAAATCTCCGGCGGCCGGCAGGAAAATCTGCAAAAATAGCGCCATGACCACAACGGCTGCATCGATTTTTTCCGACCGGATCGGGCGGATTGAAATCTCCGCCACCATGGCTGTGACCGCGGAAGCCGCGAAGCTGCGCGCCCAGGGAGCGAAGCTGGTGGATTTTGGCGCGGGCGAGCCGCACTTTGCCACGCCGCAGCATATTAAGGATGCGGCGATCGCTGCGATCCAGGCGAATTTCTCGAAATACACCGTGGTTTCCGGGATTCCGGAGGTGCGCCAGGCGATTGTCGAGCGCCACGGCGCGGATTTCGGGTCGAGCTACACGCCGGACGAGGCGATTTTTTCGACGGGCGGGAAGCTGGCGATCTTCAACGCCATTCAGGTACTGGTAGATCACGGCGATGAGGTGATTGTGCCGGTGCCGTACTGGGTGTCGTACAAGGACATCGTGCAGTATGCAGGCGGGACGTGCGTGTTCGTCGAAGCGAGCGAGGCCGAGGCTTTCGGGTTACGGCGGAGGCGATCGAGCGGGCCATTACGCCGAAGACGAAGGCGATCCTGCTGAATTCGCCGTCGAATCCTTCGGGCGCGGTGATGGCGCCGAAGGACCTGGAGCGGATCGTGCATCTGGCGCACGAGCGTGGGATCTGGGTGCTGCTCGACGAATGCTATGTCTATCTGCAGTACACCGGCGCGCTGGTGAGCGGGGGATCGTTCACGGATGCGAAGGAGCACGTGGTGGTGCTGGGGTCGCTGTCGAAGACGTATGCGATGACGGGATGGCGCGCGGGATTTGCGCTGGGGCCGAAGCCGGTGATTGCGGCGATGGGCAAGCTGCAGAGCCAGTCGACGTCGAGCAGTACCGCGCTGGTGCAGAAGGCGGCGATTGCGGCGCTGCGCGGGTCGCAGGAATGCGTGGGCGAGATGCGGGCGGATTACCTGACGCTGCGGGATCGGATTCTGGCGCGGCTCGGGGAGATTCCGGGGATCACGTGCACGAAGCCGGAAGGCGCGTTTTACGTGTATCCCAATGTGTCGAAGTATCTGGGGAAAGCGGGAGTGCCGACGGCGATGGAGCTGTCGAAGCGGCTGCTGCACGAGGCGCACGTGGTGACGGTGCCGGGCGAGGCGTTCGGGACTGCACAGCATATTCGGCTGTCGTATGCGGTGTCGCATGCCGATGTGGCGGAGGGGCTGGAGCGGATGAAGGCGTTCTTCGCGAAGCTGTAAGGAAGCCTGTAGCCGGTAGCCCGTAGCCGGTAGCAAGTGGCGAGCCCATACAAAGGACAAACGCGATGTCCCTCGCTGCGCTCAGGATGACAACGGCGCTGTGTCAAGCTTCAGCACAAGGATGGTCATGTCGTCGTGTTGCGGGGCGCCGGCGGTGAATTTGTCGGCGGCGGCGAACAGGGCACGGAGGATTTCGTCGGCGGATTGGTCGCGGACTTTGCGGGCGGCGGCGATCATGCGATCTTCGCCCCATTCTTCGTCATCGTGGGTCATGGCTTCGCTGATGCCGTCGGTATAGAGGAGCAGCACGTCGCCGGGTTCCAGAGTGAGGGTCTGCTCGACATAAGGGGCGAAGGGCAGCAGGCCGACCACGGGACCGCCGGCTTCGAGGCGAATGACTTCGCCATTGCGCAGCAGGATGGGCGGATTGTGACCGGCGTTGACGCAGTCGAGACGGCGGCTGCGCGGATCGTAAGCGGCAAAGAAGAAGGTGGCGTAGCGGTTGGAGGCTGAGGCCTCATACACCAGCACGTTGACCTTGTGCATGAGCTCGGCGAAGTTACGCGGCGTATTGAGCGAGACACCGCGCAGAGAGGCGCGCAGGCTGGCCATCAGCAGAGCCGCGGAGATGCCTTTGCCGGAGACGTCGCCGATGGCGAGGCCGAGGCGGCCATCCTCGAGATTGAAGACGTCGTAGTAGTCCCCGCCCACGCCGAGAGCGGCGCGGCAGGCGCCGGCCAGCGAGGCCCCGGCGATGTTGGGCATCTCCTGGGGAAAGAGGCGCTCCTGGACTTCGCGAGCAATCTCCATTTCGCGTTCGGCGCGCTCGCGCTGGGCGGCTTCGGCGGCGAGGGAGTGGGCCAGCTCGCTGACTTCGAGAGCGAGGCCGGTTTGGCGCGCGACGGTTTGCAGCACCTGCAGGTCGGTGCGGGACCAGGCAGCTTCAGAGCGCTTGGGGCCGAGAGCCATCACACCCATCAGGCGATTGCGGCCGGGCAGAGGCACGAGCAACTCGGCATTGAGCAGGTCGAGGGCGCGACGCTCCGCCGTGCCGGCCATCAGGTACCAGGCATCGGGATCGTTGCGGTAGAGCCGCGCGGGCTCATTGGAATTGAGGAGGTAGCGGATGGAGGAGGCCTGGGCGGCCAGGGTGAGGGCGCCATCGGCCGAGACGCCGACAGCCTGCTCCACGTAGAACGAATCGCCGCGGCGGAGCAGCAGGGCGATCTGGCGGATGTGCAGCGTATCGCAAATGCAACGCGCGACGGTTTCGAGGAGAGGCTTGGTTTCCGTAAAGCGGCGGACCTCATCAGAGAGCTCGTTGAGCACGACCTCGGCGTTGTAAGCTTCGCGAAAAAACTGCTTGTCGAGCCATTGCTCGAGACGTTTGCCGACGCCGAAACGGAGGGCAAGGAAGAGAACGAGGAAAATGAGGGCGGCCCAGATGTCGGAGGGTTGGGGGACGCGGCGCTCGATCATGGGGAGGAAAAGCCGGAGGCCGACGACGAGCAGCAGGGCGGCCTGAACGACCCATAAGGTGGCTTTGGCGAGGGCATAGCGGGTGCCGATGCGCAGGAGGACGCGGACGTCGAGAGCGCGCTGTACGACAACGACGTAGGCAAGGGTGAGGGGCGCGAGCATGAAGAGGAAAGCGCCGGCGGAGATGATCCAGGTCGAGGTGGCAGTTTTGGTGGTGAAGCCGAGGCGCGGCAGCAGGATGAAGAACAACAGGAGCGAGCCCATGCCGATGCTCATGCCGGTGGTGAGGACGCGCAGGCGGCGGCGGGCATCTTCAGTGGAGGCGGAGCGCAGCTTATCGAGGATGAGAACGAGGAACAAAACGATGCAGAGGAGGTTGAAGGTGTTGATGACGTAGCTGGCCAGGTCGCTGGCGCGGGTGAGAAAGGGTCCGTCGCCGCCGGCGTACTGCTCTACAAAGATGGAGGGGTAGAGGAAGCAAACGGCAACACCGAAAATGGCAAGAAGAGCCCATTTGATCCAGCGGAAACGGGCGTCGATGCGGGAGCGCTCAGGGAAATAGACAGCAAAGAGAAGCAAAGCGGGAGCACCGGCAAGCTGGAGGGTCTGATACCAGAATTCGCGGAGGAAAAAAGCTACGCCGCTGGCGAGGCCGGGATTGATAAAGGCGACGCTGGGAAACGTGAGGAGGGTGAGCAGGAGCCAGGCGTTGCGATCGGTGGGACGAGTGAGGACGACCCAGTAGCCGATGACGAGGCAGATGAGGGTGAGAAGGCCGGCGAGGAAAAAGCCCTGCCAAAAGGCGATGACCGGGGTCATGCGGCCGTAGACATAGGGCTGGTGCGCGAAGGTGAGCGTGAGCGTGGCGTGGGAGCCGTTGGGATGGGTGACGTCGACGTCGAGGATGTCGCCAGGATGGCTTTCGGAGAGGACGGCGGACCACTGGGCCAGGCCGCTGTAAGCTGCGCCGTTGAGGCCCTCGATGCGATCGCCGGGGACGAGGCCGGCGGCGGTTGCTTCGGGCTGCAAGCCAGCTTTGTGGACGCGGCGGGAATCCCGGTCAAAGCGGAAGGGGACATTCACGCGCTGGTCCCAATGGACGCGGACGTCCCAGAGGTCGACCATGCCGGCGATCCAGTAGCCGAGGCTGGCGATGATCCACAGGGCCAGAAAAAGGCGCAAAAGGTTGGGTGAGACGGGCTTCTTCCGACGTTTCATCCGTGGGGACATAGTATCTCGCCAGGGGGGAATTGGCAGAGCGGAATTTGGCCGGGGAGGGTTCACCTTCCAGGGTTATTCTTGATACGCAGTCGGCAGGGGGAGAAGTTCATGCGCGTTTCGTTAACGGCTTTTGTTCTCATGGCGGTTTCGTGTGCGGCCCAGACCAGGCCGCCGATCCTCGGGATCTCGCATATGGCGGTCTACACGAGCGATCCGGCGAAGGCGGAACACTTTTATGTTCACGATGTCGGGCTGGTGAAGGGCGAGGATCCCGAGCGCCGCGACGGGGTTCGCTATTACGTGAATGAGGAGCAGTTCATCGAAGTGCTGCCCATGCCTGGCGACGCGGGCACGAATCGGCTGGACCATCTGGCTTATATGACGAAGAGCGCGGAGCAGATGCGGCTTTACCTGGCAGCGCATGGCGTGACCGTTCCCGATGCGGTGCAGCACGGGAGCGACGGCAGCGCGTGGTTCGATGTGCAGGATCCGGAAAATAACAAAGTGGAATTCGTGCAACCGCCGGCGAAGATTCTGGCGACAAAGAGTACGGCGGCGCTGTATTCGCTGACGGGAGGCGATCCGATTGGGCGGCGCATGATTCACGTGGGGATGTTTGTGCGGAGCCAGCAGAATGAGGATAAGTTTTACCGGGAACTGCTGGGATTCAAGCCCTACTGGTACGGCGGCATGCACGCGGACCACACGGATTGGGTGTCGCAGCAGGTTCCGGACGGGCACGACTGGCTGGAATATATGGTCTATAACGGCCAGGGCGCGCCGGATCACATCTCGCAGCAGCAACTGGGGGTGCTGAACCACTTCTCCCTGGGCGTGGTGAATATGGAGAAGACGGTGACGACTCTTTTTGAGGAGGATCGCCTGGGCGACGCTGCGGCGCGTCCGCAAATCGGGAGGGACGGGAAGTGGCAGTTCAACTTCTACGATCCGGACCTGACGCGGGTGGAACTGATGGAATTCTCGGCGGCGGCGAAGCCATGCTGCTCGGAATTCACGGCGGGGAATCCGACGCCGGAGGGACAACCATAAAGGCAGCCTGTAGCCGGCAGCTGCGATTCAAATTAACACCACCTGTTACAGTTCCGTGATAGCATCGCGTTCGCCCAGCGGGTAACGGCTTGTTATGGCGATAGCGACCATCGACGGAACAGCACACGAGTTCTCCCAGGGGGAGCGGCTGCTGGATGTGATCAACCGTGCCGGCATTGAAGTGCCGCAGGTTTGCTATCACCCGCAAATGGGGCCGATCCAAACCTGCGATACGTGCATGGTGGAAGTGGACGGCAAGCTGGTGCGGAGCTGCGCGACGCCGGCTACGGACGGGATGACGGTGGCGACGGAGTCAGCGCGAGCGCAGAAGGCGCAGCGCGAGGCGTTCGATCGCATCCTTGGAAACCACCTGCTGTACTGCACGGTGTGCGACAACAACAACGGCAACTGCACGGTGCATAACACCACGAAGCTGCTCAAGGTGGAGCACCAGGAAATTCCGTTCCGGCCGAAGCCCTACGCGGTCGACGAGTCGAACCCTTTCTATCGCTACGATCCGGACCAGTGCATTCTGTGCGGGCGCTGCGTGGAAGCCTGCCAGAACGTGCAGGTGAACGAGACGCTGACGATCCGTTGGGAGGATGAGCATCCACGCGTGCTGTGGGATGGCGGCGCGCCGATTGGGGAATCGAGCTGCGTTTCGTGCGGGCACTGCGTGACGGTTTGCCCATGCAACGCGCTGATGGAGAAATCGATGCTGGGCGAGGCAGGCTACTTTACCGCGCTGCCGAAGCCGGCCCTGGACGGAATGATCGACGTAGTGAAGGGAATTGAGCCGGAGTTGGGCTACGAGGCGATTCTGCAGCTGTCGGAAGTCGAGGCGGCGATGCGCGAGTCGCGGACGAAGAAGACGAAAACGGTGTGCACGTATTGCGGGGTGGGATGCAGCTTCGACATTTGGACGCGTGACCGGCACATATTAAAGGTTGAGCCGGCGGAGGGTCCGGCGAACGGGATTTCGACGTGCATCAAGGGCAAGTTCGGATGGGATTTTGTGAACAGTCCGGATCGGCTGACCAAGCCGCTGATTCGCGAGGAGGGAAGGTTCCGCGAAGCGACATGGGATGAGGCGCTGGGGCTGGTGGCGCGGAAATTCGCCGAGATCAAGGCGGAGAGCGGGCCGGACGCGCTGGCGTTTGTTTCTTCATCGAAGTGCACGAACGAAGAAAGCTATCTGATGCAGAAACTGGCGCGGGCGGTGATCGGCACCAACAATATGGATAACTGCTCGCGCTATTGCCAGGCGCCGGCGACGATCGGCTTGTTCCGGACAGTGGGGTACGGCGGCGATTCGGGGTCGATCTCAGATATCGAGCAGGCCGATCTGGCGCTGATTATCGGCAGCAACACGGCGGAGAGCCATCCGGTGCTGGCTACGCGGGTGAAGCAGTCGCACAAGCTTCGCGGGCAGAAGCTGATCGTGTCGGATTTGCGCCGGAACGAGATGGCGGAGCGCGCAGACTTGTTTCTGCACCCGCGGCCGGGAACGGATTTGATCTGGCTGTCTGCGGTGACGCGATGGATTTTCGACAACGGCCTGGCGAAGACGGAATTTCTGCAGCAGTGGGTGAATGGGGTCGAAGAGTATCGCAAGAGCCTCGAGTCGTTCACGATGGATTTTGCGAGCCAGCGGACGGGGCTGCCGGTGGAGACGCTGGAGCGCGTAGCGCGGATGATCGTCGAGGCGAAGAGCGTGTGCGCGCTGTGGGCGATGGGCGTGACGCAGCACTCGATGGGATCGGACACGTCGACGGCGATTTCGAACCTGCTGCTGGCGACGGGGAATTACATGCGGCCGGGGACGGGGGCGTATCCACTGCGCGGGCACAACAACGTGCAGGGAGCGAGCGACCACGGCGCGATGCCGAATAATTTTCCGGGCTACCAGAGCGTCGCCGACGATGGGATTCGGGCGAAGTTCGAGAAGGCGTGGGGCGTGAAGCTGCCGCCGAAGCCGGGCCTGGACAATCACCAGATGATCGACGCGATCCACGAGGGGAAGCTGAAGGCGATGTACATCTTCGGCGAAGAGATGAGCCTGGTGGATTCAAACTCGAATTATGTGGACGCAGCGCTGGCGAAGGTGGATTTCCTGGTGATCCAGGAAATTTTCTTCTCTGAAACGTGCCGATTTGCGGATGTAATCCTGCCGGCGTGCCCGAGCCTGGAGAAGGAAGGGACGTTCACGAGCACGGAGCGGCGGATCCAGAGGCTGTATGAGGTGTTTGAGCCACTGGGCGAGAGCCGGCCGGACTGGCAAATCATCATGGACGTGGCGAACCGGCTGGGTGCGGGGTGGCATTACGCGCATCCCTCGGAGATCTATAAGGAGATTGCGTCGCTAACGCCGATGATGGCGGGCGTGACGTACGAGCGGCTGGAGGGGTATCGCACCTTGCAATGGCCGGTGGCGGCGGACGGGAGCGATCAGCCGCTGCTGTACACAAAGCAATTTGCGTTCCCCGATGGGAAGGCGAAGTTCTTCCCGTTGGCGTGGTCGGAGCCGACGGACCAGGCGGATGCGAACTACGATCTGCATTTGAATAATGGGCGGCTGCTGGAGCATTTCCACGAGGGAAATCTGACCTATCGCACGGAAGGGATTCGCGAGAAGACGCCGTCCACGTTTGTGGAGGTTTCGCCGGAACTGGCGAAGGAGCGGGGCGTTGATAACGGACGATGGGTGGAGCTGACCTCGCGCTATGGTGAGGTGCGGGTACAGGCGGTGGTGACGGAGCGGGTGATGGGCATGGAGTTGTACATGCCGATGAACTCGACCGACGAGCCGGTGAACCGGCTGACAAGCAGCCACACCGATAAGGTGACGCATACGCCGGCGTACAAAGAGACGTCGGTGCAGATGAAGGTGTTGCCGGAGCAGGGGGAGAATCCGCTGCCGCGGACGAATTCGCGATTCGGACATCCGACGCCGCAGCGTGGTGTGGAAGTAGAACGCAAGTGGAAGCGCGCGGATTACCACGAGCCGGGTAACGGGCTGGTGCAGATTCGAACGGCGGGGGCGGCCAGGGAATAAGCACCTTGCTCTCACCACAGAGAGCACGGAGATCACAGAGGAAAGCGGGAACGGGCCGGGAGATGACCAGAGGTTGGGACACGAGTACAGCTGCGGTGCGGGAGAGACGAGATGGCGCAACCGATTGCTCTTGAGATTCCGCCGCGCGACGCGCGTAAGGAACTGCTGACGCGGCTGGAGAACGCGCCCGCGGAACACGCGGAGGCGCTGCTCGATTCTTACGAGCTGCTGCAGCAGTTACATGAGGCTCGGGTGTTTGAGGTTCTGCGCGGGGTTCTGAGCGCCAGCGATAAGGTGGTGGAGACCGCCGTGAGCGCGACACAGACGCCCGACGGGATTCGCGCGCTGCGGAACGCGATCATCCTCGGGAAGATGCTGGGGTCGATCAATCCGGAGCTGATGCAGTGCTACGCGACGGCGGTGGGAGAGACGCTGAGCAGCGAGCGCAAGCCGGTGATTGAACCACCCGGGCTGCTGTCGCTGCTGGGGCAGTTCCGCCGCAAGGAACTACGGCGCAGCGTAGCGCTGATCAATCGATTTCTTGAATCACTGGGCAATCAGCTGAAGATGAAGGGTACCCCCGGCCCGAAACAGTGAAACGTTGCGCCCGGAAACATCCATCCCTGGAGAAGGAACATGTCAGACGGAAGGCGTTGGGGCATTGCTGTCGCAGGAATTTTTATGCAGATGGCGCTGGGCGCCGTCTATGCGTGGAGTGTGTTCCGCACTCCGCTGGTGAAGCAATTTGCGTGGACCATTTCTCAGGTGACGCTGACGTTCACGATCTGCGTTTTCGTCCTGGGGTTTGCGGCGTTTGCGGGTGGGCTGTGGCTGAACAAGAAAGGGCCGCGACCGGTGGCGCTGACGGGCGGGTTGCTCTACGGTCTCGGGGTTTTTCTGGCCAGCCATTCCGCGAACAATCTTCACTGGCTTTATCTGTCGTACGGGCTCATCGGCGGGATCGGGCTTGGTTTTGGATATATTGTGCCGATCGCAGTGCTGGTGAAGTGGTTTCCTGACAAGCGCGGTTTGATCACCGGTGTGGCAGTGGGCGGGTTCGGAGCGGGGGCGCTGGTGACGGCGCCGGTGGCGACGCGGCTGATCCAGAGAGTGGGCGTGTTGCACACCTTCGCGTATCTCGGTGTTGCTTATCTGATTGTGACGATGATCGCAGGGTGGTTCATGCAGAATCCGCCCGCGGGATATGTGCCGGCGGGATGGACGCCGAGCGCCACCCAGAAATCGCAGCGAGCGGCGACGGACTACTCGCTGGGCAGCGCGCTGGGATCGTGGCAATGGTGGGCGCTGTGGCTGGCGCTATTCCTGAATACAACGGCCGGCATTTCGGTGATCTCGCAGGAATCGCCGATGTTCCAGGAGATTGCGAAGGTCACGGCGATCGTGGCGGGGAGCATGGTGGGCATTGCGAGCATCGGCAACGCGGTGGGCCGCGTCTTCTGGGCATGGGTTTCCGACGGGATTACGCGGCGCTGGACGTTTGTGGTGATGTATCTGTGCCAGGCGGGACTTTTCCTGCTGATGCCGTACATCAACCAGGCGAGCATGCTGACGGTGGTTACCTTCATCATCCTGATGTGCTACGGCGGCGGATTCGGCACGATGCCGGCCTTTGCGGCGGACTATTTTGGGTCGAAGAACATCGGGCCGATTTACGGGCTGATGCTGACGGCGTGGGGATTTGCGAGCGCGTTTGGGCCGCTGCTGATTGCGCATCTGCGGCAGAGCGGCACGTCGTTTGCGTATGGGCTGCATGTGATCGCAGTGATCATGCTTGTATCGATTGTGGTGCCGCTGATCGTGCGTCCGCCAAGAAAAACAGCCGGTAGCCAGTAGCCCGTAGCGAGTAGCCATGCTTCGTTATTCGAAAAGGATGGGTTGGGCGGGTGTGTCGTCGGGATCCTGGAAGTTGTGAAGGCCGACGCCGATGAGGCGGAAACGTTGCGCCGGGCCGAGGGCGACGCGTTGGCGGAGCGAGAGCGCGATTCCGGTGAGCTCTTCACAAGACGCTACCGTCTCGGCAGGGGTAAGACTGCGGGTGAGGATCTTAAACTCGGCCGTCTTGAGTTTGAGAACCACGGTGCGCGGAATACGCGTCTCTTTGCGCGAGGCATTCCAGACCTTCTCCGCGAGGCGGCGGATTGCGTCTTCGGTGTCTTCGAGGGCCAGGTCGCGCTCGAAGGTGTCCTCCGCGGAGATGGATTTGGTGGGGCGGTCGGGCACGACCTCGCTGTCGTCCATGCCAAAAGCGAGCTCGTGGAGGCGATGACCGTGGCGTCCGAAGTGATTCTCGATGGTTGCCAGCTCCATGCCGCGCAGATCGCCGACGGTGTGGATGCCGAAATGCGCGAGTCTTTCCGCGGTGACTTTGCCGACGCCGGGCAAGCGCTCGACGGGCAGAGGCGGCAGAAACGTGTCGATGTCTTCAGGCTGAATGACGAAGAGGCCGTCGGGCTTGCGCCAGTCGGAGGCGATCTTCGCGAGGAATTTGTTGGGCGCCACTCCGGCGGATGCGGTCAGATGCAGCTCGTCGCGGATCTGGCGGCGAATGGCGCTGGCAACCTTGGTTGCGGTGGGCAAGCCGCATTTGTTTTCGGTCACATCGAGGTAGGCTTCGTCGAGGGAGAGCGGCTCGATGAGATCGGTGTAGCAGCGGAAGATGTCGCGGGTCTGGCGAGAGACGGCGCGATAGCGGACGAAATCCGGGGGCACAAAGATGGCGTCGGGGCAAAGGCGCTCGGCGCGCAGGGCGGGCATAGCGGAGCGGATGCCGAAGCGGCGCGCTTCATAAGAGGCGGCGCAGACGACGGAGCGGTTGCCCAGCCAGGCGACGACGACCGGTTTGCCGCGCAGCTTCGGATCGTCGCGCTGCTCGACCGAGGCGTAAAAAGCGTCCATGTCGACGTGGACGATCTTGCGAACCGCCATGGCCGCAGAGTAGCAGGAATGGGAAGGCCCGACCCAGGCGCTCGCGTCACTTTTCGCAGCCGAACTTACCGCGGCGTGCCGGAGGCGGATTCATTCGCGCCGGTATGCATTTGCTGGATCTGCTGCGGGTAGTAACCGTGGCGCGTTCTCACAATCAGGTGAGTGTGGCCGGGAGCCTGCGCTTCCACGCGGACGGTGCGATAGCCGCCCTGCGTTGGAGGCCGCGTGGAGTGATAGCCGATGGTGTACTGGTTACGAATGTCGAGTGCGACTTCGCGAGCGATGTGATCGACTTCATCGATGGAGCTGGGGAAAAACGCCAAGCCTCCGGTATCGTCGGACAGCGTCTCGAGCGCCTCGCGAGCGTGCCCCGCTTCTGCCGGGCTCTCCGCGTCATAGAGCAGGCCGATGGCGTAGACCACCGGACCTCCGAGGCTCTGCACCTTCTCCACGGCCTGCGCTAGGTTCAGGTGGGAGGCATTGTCATCGCCGTCAGTGATGATGAGCAGCACCTGCTTGGGCCAACTCGCGTTCTTCGCGAGTTCGTCAGCCGAGGCGGCCACAGCATCGTAGATTGCGGTGGTGCCGCGGGCATCGTAGCGGGCCAGCCCTCGTTCCAAAAAGGAGATGTTCGACGTAAATCCCTGATCGAGAAAAGCCCGGTCGTTGAAATTGACGATGAACTCCGCGTCGCGCGGATTCGATTCACGCACCAGGTCGAGCGCGGCGGTCTGCACGGCGGGTCGCTTGAAGCGCATGGAACCGGAATCGTCGACCAGAATGCCCATGGAAACGGGCACATCTCTGCGCTCGAAGGAGGCGATGGTCTGAGGAACACCATCTTCCCAGACGCGAAAATTCTGGGGACCCAGATTGGTGATGGTTTGGCCCTTCTCGTCGACAAGGGTGCAGTTGAGCAGCACTTCGTCCACGTTTTCGTGCAGGGTATATATGTTGTTGGATTTTTCCAACGGTCCGGGAGTGGTGGTTGTGGGGGCGGCGGGCGCGTTCACGACGACGTCGGGAGATGCTACCGGATCGCGATCCACGCGGAGATCGGGCTGGATCTCCCGTCGCGTAGGATCGGGACTGGACTGGCTCTGCGACGGAGCGGACTGGGCCTGCGCCGGCGGAACCGCGCCAGCGATCGCGAAGAGCACAAGAGCGGAGCTCCAGAAAAACGAACGCATTGGTGCAGAGGTCATTGCGAACATAGGACGAGCCGGGGGCCCATTGAGGACTCCTCGCGCTAAGAACTCAGATGCGGACTTGAGAGGATGTGGCACCTCCCGCTGCGGGAAACCTGAGTCACTCCTGGCCAGCATGACTCGCCTTGTCAGAACAGCCGGAATTCCACTTCTACAACCATCTGGACTGAGACCGGATGGCCTTTGAAGACGGCTGGGCGGAATTTGTACTGGCGGACGGCTTCGATGGCTTTCTGATCGAGCCCCATGCCGAGGGGACGGACGACATGGATCGCCTGGGGATTGCCCTGCGCGTCGACGATGAGGCCGATGGAGACGACGCCGGTGAAATGTGCGGCGCGCGCCTGTTCAGTGAACTCGGGCTGGACGGAATGAATGAGCTGCGGCGCGGTGACGCCGCCGCCCACGCTCATGACGCCGCCGCCGTAGCCGCCGCCGCTGCCCGGGCCGACGCCGGAGCCGATGCCTCCGCCGATGCCGCCGCCCGACCCCATGCCGAAGCCGGAGCCGCTGCCGCTGCCCTGCGAGGCCATCGCGATTTGGGGCGAGTTAGGAATGCCCATGTTTGGCATAGCTGTGTTGTTCGGCAACTTCACCTGCTGCGGTATGGCCACGGCGGCAGGAGCGGCCAGTTTGGGATGATCCATGACAAGAATCTGCGGGGGAACAATGGGCGGCGTGCGAACCACGGGAATGTGCCCGCGAATCGGCTCAATGATGTGGTGTGCGCCTCCGCCGCCTCCTCCGCCCATGGCTTTTGGCGCAGGGGGAGTGGGTGGGATATAGGGTTGGTAGGTCAAATGCGTGACGATGACCGGCTTCTCCACGGCCACGCGGGGTTCGTTGCGCATTTGCGCAGTTGCCCACAGGAGGAGCCAAATGGCGCCGGCATGCAGCAGGAAGGCGAGCACCCTGGAACCGGGATTGCCCCGGAATCGCAACTCGCCCGACACGCGAACGGGCCGGGAGGTGAGGCGAAGTGGGGGAAGATGCGCAGGGAAAAACGCATCCAGCAAGTTCTTCGCCAGGCTTGAACTGAGAGATTGCTCAGGCAGCAGGAAAAGTGAAACATCTCTTCGGGGCGGCATGCGGAGGGTCTTGCCGGGCCGCACGACAACCGGTTGGCGTTCGGATTCCAGATCAGGGGATTGCCATGCAGCGTAAGCCATAATTTTGCGGGTGGCAGTAACCCGGGCCCTCCTTCAGGGACTGTTTGATTAAGATGCGCGGAGCCGGCGATTGACAGCCGGTTCCCTTCGATTTGCGATTACCAAATCCCTTTGTCGCTTCCCGTCATTTTTTGACCCAGAGCGGCTGCCGTGGCCAGCCACGGCAGTAATCCCAGGCGCGCACCGCAGCGCAGTTCCCGCCGCCGCAGCATTTCCGCCAACTGGGTTCGATAGAGTCCGGCGGACTGCGGAACGATGGGGACGCGGAGAAAGTCGCGGGCGAAGTAGACGTCGTCGCCGCCGAAGCGGGCCGACTCTCTCACAAACACCGGCAGATCGAGCCCCTTACCCCGATAGCGCCGCACATAATCCGAAACGATGGTGAGATAGGTGGCCGTTCCCTCCCACACGCCGGCCGCCTGAGCGGTGGTGCGCAGGTCGGCGTAGTCGATGGCGCCAGCGTCGACGAGCGAGGCCGAGTCCACCACATCGCAGAGCCGGAAGTAAAAGTGCCGATACATGCGCTGCAGCGTGGAGACGATGAGACGATCGGAGATGCTGGGGACGCGGAACGGTTGACCCTGAATGTCAATGGTGCGGGCGCGGGCCGGAAGCCGCGAGGCGAACGCCACCTGCTCACCGGTTTGTCCGAGGCGCCCGGCATGCACTTCCACCGGCTCGGGCAGGCCGGGGATGTTGAAGTTCCACTTGCCGGCGAGCCGGTCGCCCAGACTACGCGGAGCCATGCGGGCATCGAAACGGCGCGTCATCAGGTCGCGGACTGCCTCGACCGGCGCATTGGTATAGAGATCGAGATCGCTGCCGAGGTCGGGCCAGTGATCGAGAGACTTCATGACGGTGACGTCAAGACGTTCGTCCACGAAAGCGGCGCAAATGGCGTTCAGCGATTCGACGGCGCGCGCGATCCTCGCCTTTTCTTCGGACAGGGCGGTGGCGGCCCATTCGGCGCGGCGATGATCGTGAGCATCGGTCGTGCAGTCGATGAGCGCCTGCATGGCGCGTACGACGACGTGGTTGGTTCCGGCAAGGCGCTCGAGATCGCGAAACGTTGTGTGGTCCATGGAGGGGAGGAAGGCAGCCGTCTTCTCTGCATGCGGCAGGAGGAGCAGGCGCGAAAGCGCAGACATGTTTTGGGCGGCACCACGGAACGGGAACGCATCCGGCATCATCGAGGCCCTTTCGCTACTGCTGAGGCTGCGGCGAAGTTGATGGGGGCGCGTTGCCATTGCGGTACGGGTCCCCTCTGGGAATCAGCTGGATGGGAGCCTGTTCCCGTCGCCGTTCCTGGGTATAGGTCTGGAGCGCGTTGTCGACGTTCACGTTGCTGTCGGTTGCCACAGCAGAGAGCGATCTGCCTTGTGCGGAAAGACGAGTGGCCTTCCCTACGCGCTGTCCGGCATCGGCGGCCTGGCGGGCTTTCGCATAGTAGAGCTGGGCGGTTTCCATGTCGCCGTCGCGTTCCGCCACATAGCCAAGATTGTTCAGGGCGAAGGCGCTGTAGGGATCGAGCGAGTACTCTTCCAGGAAATCTTTTCTTGCAGCTTCCCAGTTGTTCCGATTCACCTCGGTGACGCCCTGGAGAGCGAGCATGGCGGCGCGGGCCTGCGTCATGTTGGTGGAGCGCATGCGCTGGCGAAGCATGTCACCGCCAGCTGCGGCCACTTCGCTGATGGATCGGCCCTGCCATCCTGGGCGCAGGGTCATGGTCGCGGGTTCTTTGGAACGCGTGGCGGCGGCAGCGTCGTAATAGCCCAGGGCGGCTGCATCATCGCCGATCGCCTCCTCGGCCACGCCCATATTATTCAGCGTGAAAGGATTTCCGGGATCGATGGCCAACGACTGCCGCAGCAGAGCCTGGGCTTCAAACGGCCGTCTCTGTTCGAGCATCTGCATGGCTTCAACGTTGAGCCGGTCCATTCGCATGGGTGCGTTTTTCATGTCCAGGAGGGCAGCGGTCATGGGCTGGCCCTGGAGGCTCTTCGCGCTGCTCAGATCGATCTTCGCGTCGCAGCCCTGCTGGCCGGCAAGCTTGTAGTAATTGAGAGCGCGGTCAGGCTGACCTTCCAGTTCGGAGACGTAGCCAAGATTATTGAGCGTAAAGGGATCGGATGGATCGAAGAGGTAGGCCTTGTAGAAGAGGGCTTCGGCGCGATCGTAATGTCCTTTGCGGACGGCCTCAACGCCATCGCGATTGAGGCGCTGCACCGGGGTGAACTCGCTGCGCCGCGGGGTAACGATCTTCAGGTCTCCGCAAAAAGCAGGCGGAACTGCGATGCAGATTCCGAAAGCGAGAGCGGCGAAGGATGTGACCCTGGTGGACAGCATGAGAATGAGATCGCAAACAGACTGCCCATCCGCGGCTGCAAGGCTGCGGCCTTTCGGGCATTAACTCGGATGCGAAGCACGCACGGCGCGGTTGCCGGGCTCGACGGTGAATTGCCTGTCATACGAGAGGCGCAAGGCCACCGCCAGCGGCAGAACGTCATCTTAGCCACTGCCGATTATGAGGATGCAAAGTTTTGTCTGGGTACTGTTGTTATTGCTGTGGAGCGAAACAGCGCCTGCGCAGTCATCGCAGCCGGCGGCAGGCGTGAACGGCACATCGTCAGCATCCATCGGCACACTGCCTGCTTTGCCCAGCGGGACAAGAACGGTGATGGGCGGCGCGATTCGAAACGTCGATCCGGTGCGCGACCGGTTCTCGCTGAAGGTGTTTGGCGGCGGGGCATCGTACAACATCGAATACGACGCACGGACGCGGGTTTTTCGCAACGGCGAGGCCGTTTCCGCGCTCGACCTGCGGCCCGAGGATCACGCCTCAGTGGAGACGACGCTGGATGGCAGCAGAGTCTACGCCGTTGCTATTCACATTCTGTCGAAGCTCCCGGAGGGTGAGTGCGAAGGCGAAGTGCTCAGCTTCAATCCACGCACGCGTGAGCTCAAAGTGAATGAAGCTACCTCCGGCGACACGGTGACACTGACTATTCCGCCTGGAACGCCCATCGCGCCGGTGGGCCAGGCTGCGCTTGCGGTCCAGTCGGGTCCCGCGGATTTGTATCACGGGATGCTGGTGGATGTGCACTTCAACAGCGGAGATAACGGCGGGGGGAGAGCGACGCAGGTGGATGTGCTCGCGACGGAGGGCTCCTCGTACGTTTTTGCCGGGTCACTGAGCTTCCTGGATATGGGCGCCGGGCGCATGACCATTGTCGATCCGCGCGACAGCCGGAGCTACGTGGTTAACTTCCAGCCGTCGCGTTTTCCTGCCATCATCCAGAACCTTCACCAGGACGAGAAAGTGCGCGTGACGACAGTCTTCGACGGACGCCACTACATCGCCACCCAACTTTCACTCCAGTGAGCGGGGCGCCACGATGCAACCACGCCCACGTCTGTGCTCCTCGAATTCATCCGCATGCGCGCTGTGCCGCAAAAGGGCTCCAGGCGCCGAAGGAATACGCAATGCCGATCCGCCGTTGTAGCACTCCAGGGGCACGCTCGATTGCCGCTGCCTTTATCTGCCTGGTTCTCTCCTGTCTGCTTTCGGTTGCCGGATGCGGCACGAATGCCGGTACGGTTCCCGTTCCACCGCCTACAGTCTCCATTGCAGCGAACCCAGCCACGGTGACGGCGGGGGCTTCGTCGATGCTGACGGTGACGGCAGCGAACGCGACCACGCTGACGGTGCAAGGCACAGACGGGAGCAGCTACACGCTGCCAGCAACAGGCGGAACGCAATCGGTGACGCCCGCGGCGACCACCACCTATACGGCCGTGGTGACGGCAATGAACGGTTCGGCAAAGGCGCAGACCACAGTAACGGTGAGCGCGCAGACAGCGCCGACGGTGAGTATCGTTGCGAATCCCGCGAGCATCACCGCAGGCAATGCTTCGACGCTGACGGTGACAGCGACGGGCGCGAATACGGTGACGGTGCAAGGCACAGACGGGAGCAGCTACACGCTGGCAGCTGCCGGCGGAACGCAGAGCGTGAGTCCGACGGCAACGACAACCTATACAGCGACTGCCAACGGGCCTGGGGGAACGGCCACGGCGACCGCCATGGTGACGGTGAGCGCGCAGGCAGCGCCGACGGTAAGCATGACTACCAATCCGACGACGATCACCGCGGGCAACTCTTCGACGCTGACGGTGACAGCGACAAACGCCAATGCAGTAACGGTGACGGGCACAGACGGGAGCAGCTACACACTGGCAGCCACGGGCGGAACGCAGAGCGTGAGTCCGACTGCGACGACCACCTACACAGCGACCGCGAACGGGCCGGGGGGAAGCACCACGGCGACAGCCATAGTGACGGTGACACCGAGCGCCGGGCTCGACTCCATCGATCACGTGATCTTCATGATGCAGGAGAACCGCACTTTCGACTCCTACTTCGGCATGCTGAACCCTTACCGGCAGTCCAATGGATTTACGCAGGGTGCGGACGGAAACACCTATGCCGTGGATGGCATCGACGACAAGCTAAGCAAAAGCAACACTAACGACGAGGGCCAGGTTTTCAATCTCTTCAAATTCAAGACGACCTGTATCGATGACGCATCGTCGGCCTGGCTGGAGAGTTATGGCGATGTGAACACCTATGACTTCGCGGCGAACCGGCCCATCCTGATGGATGGCTTCGTGCACACGGCGGAGGGTTACGCGAAGAGCTGCGCGGCGAGCGGCGCTTGTTCAGGCCAGTTCACGGACACGGCGGGTCAGCGCGCCATGGGCTACTACGATCAGGGATTCCTGAACTACTACTACTACATGGCCTCGCAGTTCGCGTTGTCAGACCGCTGGTTCACGCCGGTCTCCACATACACAACGGACAACCGCATTGCCACGATCACGGGTGGGACCACCCAGGGCCTGGTGTTTGCGCCGGGCAATGACGGGTTGCCGCAGCTGAACATCTCCAGCATCTTCGAGGAACTGGATCAGAACAACGTTTCCTGGAAACTTTACTACACGGTGACGCAGGGGTTCTGCACGGATCCGGACGACTGCACAGACCCCGGCTCCAAACTGCCGGCGACGGACTTTCTGGCCCTGAGCTACTCCACAAAATACGTGTACGAGAATCCTTCGGGGGCGCAATGCGTCGCGCCCACCCAGCCTTCCAGCGTGGTGGGAGACAGCACCAATTCGTACTGCATCGATCCAAGTCATATTGCGCCGCTCTCGCAGTTCTTCACCGATATGAGCAACAACGCGCTGGCGAGCTTTGTGTGGATCGATCCGGGCTTCGGCAACAACGACGAGCACCCTGGCTCAGGACAGTCGAATCTCGTCGGGCAGGCGCAGGTCGCATCGATCCTGAACGCATTCATGGCCAGCCCGGAGTGGAAGGATTCGGTTTTCTTCCTCGCCTACGACGAAGGGGGTGGACCGTACGACCACGTGCCGCCCGTACCTGGCCATTCCAACGACAATACCGACTCCATGGTGGGAGGAGCGGCGGTGACCAGCATTCCGGATATCTCGTCCATTGCCGTCAACGCTGACAGCTACAACCCCTGTGTGCCAGCGAATGGCACGCCCACTCTGCACTGCGATCTGAATTCGAACGATCCGGGGGCGGTGTCCACCGATGCGCCGGCGGTGAGTGGCTTCGCGGCGCAACTGGGGTTCCGCGTGCCCAACATGGTCATTTCGCCGTTCACGCGCGCACATTATGTATCGCACATTCCCATGGATCACACGGCAATTATCAAGTTTGTCGAGAACCGATTCATCGGATCGAGCGTGCATCTGACGGCGCGTGACGCGGCGCAGCCGAATCTGCTGGACTTCTTCGACTTCAACAACATTCCGTGGGCCACGCCGCCGTCACCGCCCACGCCGGTGTCGGCTTCGTCGCTCGGATACGACCCGTGCACGCCGACGAGCATGGGGCCGTAGGGGTCCAGCGGCTGCAACGATCCGGAGGCCGTTGTTTATGAGGCGCCCTGGGGCGTTACGAACTCACAGCATCGTCGCTGCCACCGTTTCCGGGCAGAAGGTCCGCATCCATCATGCGGTGACCGGCAAACCCGCCGAGCCGCAATGGCTCCGCGTGCAACCGGGGTGAGTTCGCGTTTTCAACCAGAGCCCGCTTGCACTGGTGCAGGTCAAACCAGCGCAGGTAATTGCGAACGACCGCGGCCATCGTCATCTGGATGCCCGCCTCGTAGTTGTGTTCCGACATACGCTGTTGCGTCTCCGGAGACGAGAGAACGGCGCATAGTTTTTCAGCGAGATCGGCGCCGTCGCCTTTTCGATAAAAGCTGATCGCCATATCCTCGTCTTCGGCCATGCCGATGAAGTCAGGAACGTCGGCGCAGACGATGGGAAGTCCGAATTCGCAGGCCTGGTGCGCGGGACCGCTGGATCCGGTGGAGGAATCGTAGGGCATCACCAGCACGGAAGCGGAGCGAAACAGACCCGGCAGCTCCTCATCAGGGACATAGCCGCGAAATTCGATTGGCAGGTGCGCAGGAACCGAGGCCCGCACGGACTCCCAGTATCCAGCGCGCGTATGGTGATTGGCGCCCGCGATGATGAGACGCGCATTGGGAATCTTTTCAAGCACGCGGGGAAAGGCCTCAATCAAGAGCTCAAGGCGTTTGTAGGTGCCCCAGTGCCCGATAGCGAAAATGCGATGCTCGGGATTGCCGCGGAGGGAAAGATCGGGCGGCGCGGTAAGAGCGCTGAAGGTGCCGTGGGTTCCGAAAAGAACATTGTCGGCTGCGTATTTCCTGAGCAGGGTGCGGCGATAGGCGGAAAGCAGCACGGAGACGGAGTGGGCGCGGAGCAGCGCGCGCGTCGCCACGTCGGTGCCAAAACGATACAGTTTCTCGCGGCGCACGCCGGTGGTGGAGAAATCCACGTGCTCGACGATGTGATGAAGGGTGATATGGGTGTAGAAACCGGCGGCACGCGTGAGCGCGGGGGCGGACAGCCCGGCGAAGGCGGCGAAGGGATTGTCCGGGGTCCCGAAGCTGGAAAAAACCAGGTTGAACCAGACGACGTCGGGCTTGTGGCGGCGCACCGCGTTCAGCAGACGCACGGGCGTGGTAAGACTGCCAAACTTCCAGCAGCGCTCGATGTGAAATTCGTCCAGCTCGGATTGCTGACGCATTTTCATCCGCCGGCCATCGGCGCCGGTGGTGAAGTCATAGTCCTCCAGCTCGTCGGCGAGGATGGTGAGATTCACATGCGGGTGACGCTGCAGTTCGCGCGCAACGTGAAACGAATACTCGTTGAGCTGCCGTCGACTCGGGGGAAACGCGGCAACCAGACAGATTTTCATTGTGTCCCTCACCTAGAAGAGTGTGATGCTTACATAAGGCCGAAACTGCTGGTTCCGGCCCTGCGTGATATTGAGAAAGGTTTGTTCCTGGAGTCCGGCCGAAAAGCGGACGGGGTAGCGGAACCGGACTTCGCCGGTGTCTTCGTTGAAGGTGCGGCCGAAGGGCCGCATGTACGATACGGCAATCCCGTTTTGCGTCATGTCATAGTAATGAAAACTCCGCGTGTCCTCATAAGTTCCCGAGAAGCGAATTTGCCAGTCGGGCGCAGGGGAGAAGTCGACGGTTGCGGCCGGGCGCAGGGCCTGGGCCGTTCCTGAATTGACGACAAACTGCGACGGTCCGGTTGCAAAGGGAACCACACGCCAGCTGCGCAGGTACTCGGCAAGTCCTTCAACATTGATGCGAGCAGGCAGGCTGCGAGTGAGCCCCACATAGGACGAGGTGTAGTAGTTTTCCGTGTTTCCCAGGGAAGACGAGGTGAAATGCTGATCGTTCATTCCCCATCCGGTGACCAGCGCCGTTTTGCCCCAGGGAGAGCCGACGCGAAAATCGATAGCCCCTGAAACCGCGCTCTCATCGAGCGGAAGCTCGGTGAAAGCGCCGGAGTCATGGATGAACCAGCCGCTGACGGAAAGCGCGTGAAACAGGGAGCTGGTGTTCATGTACGTAAAGAACCGGGCTAGGTTCTGGTTCATCTCCCGCGGCGACAGGGAATCGCGGCGGACCGTACCCTGGACGCCGCTGTTGAAAGTGAGGATGGCATCTCCGACGTGCAGGGTTGGATTGACGCCAAAGTTGAAGTTGTAGTCGTTGGTGTCGCGATTCACGACGCCGATGGCGGGCACGGAAATGAGCCCGCGCGCGTTACGAACCTGAAAGAAACCGCCGGCGGTGGGCACGGGACCAAAATGCAGGTGGTATGCAGTGGTCCATTCGGTGTCGATGGTGTAGCGCGACGGTGGCAGCTCCGCTGTTCGGATCGTCGCTCCGGAGACCGCGGGCGGATTGCCGAACGTTTTTGCGTCGAGCTCGTAGACGGTGCTGTCCTCGAACAGGGGCTGCTGCAGAACGTTGGTGAGGACGCTGACTCCGGACTTGAGGGCATAGCCTTCGTTGGCGCCGGTCTGGATGAGCTCCTGCTCCGCGGTCTGATCGTCGCCTGCGGCGCTGGCGGCCTGAGCGAAGGCGGAAATGGCTCGCACATTCTGATGCTCCTGCTGGTAGACGTTCGCTTCAGCGAGCAGATACGCATAGTCCGAGCGGATATCGTCGCTCTGCTGCAGGGCGGCCAGTTCCGCCGCGGCGCGGCTGGTTTCTCCCAGCGCCAGGTAGCCATTGGCCAAAGAGACGCGCACCGAGATGTCCGATGCCCCTGCGGCCTGGGCTTTGTCCAGCCAGGTTTCCGACAGAGTGTACTCGTGCAGTTGTTGCAGGATGCCGGCGGCCTGAACGTACTCCGCGCCGGTGGGCGCCGCGGTCTCGTGGCCCTGAGCTTCCATCTGCGCGAGCGCGATCTGGCGTTCGGCGTCGTCTTTGCGGCCCTGCTGCGCCATGAGAGATCCAATAGCCAGGCGCACGCCCACACGATCGGCGCCGGGACTGACCAGCGCCTTGCCGAAACTGTTCATCGCGGCCTTATCGTCGCCGAGGGTGTTCCAGGCCTGGCCGGTGGAGAGATAAATGTCACTGGCTCGCGGGCTGCTGGGTGTGGCGGGAGGCGGCATGCGGCTCGCGTATCCCTCAGCCAGCTCAATGCTCTGCACCGTATCCGCGCGGTCTTTGAGGCCGGCGTAGTCGCGCGCTTCAAGCGCCCAGGTTTGCGGATTCCGCGGCTGCAGCCGAGCCGCCGCAGCCAGCTCCTGGAGCGAATCACGATAGCGCCGTTCGGAGAAGAGCACGCTCGCGAGGCTCATATGCAGCGATGCGTCGCTGGGGGTGAACTTGAGCGCTGCGCGGTATTCGGTGATGGCTTTGGCCAGCAGACCCTCACGTCCATAGGCTGTGGCGCGAATCGCGTGCAGTGCGCCGGAGTCGCCGATGATTGCCTGCGCCATGTCACTCTGATGCAGCGCGGCGAAGTTGTGGTTCAGCGCCAGGTCGGCATAGGCGAGCCCCAGATGTGCTTCGCCGTCCTTTGACTTCAGAGTCAGAGCCTTCTCGAAATCCGGCGCGGCCAGTTGCGGTTCATCGAGATTGTTATAGATGTAGCCGCGGTTCACCCAGGCAGTTTCGGTAGAGGGATCGCGCCGGATCGCCTCGCTGAATGCGCCCACGGCGTTCTGGTTGTCGCCGTCGTGCTTGTAAACGTAACCGGCAAGGAGCGGAATATCGGGTTCCTGAGGAAATATATCCATGTATTTTTGGGTCAGGGCCAGCAGGTCCTGGTACTGATTGAGGCTCAGCATGTCGTAGCCGAGATAGACGACCACATCGCGGTTGCGGGGCAGATAACGGATCGCCCGCCGGCCGAGGTCCGCCGATACTTTCGGTTGATTTTCGAAGCGGTAGTAGCGCTCTTCTTCCGCCATGACCTGTGGATTGTCTCCCATGGCTCCGGAGACCCGATGCACCCAGACCCCGGCCAGAGCGAGGTCGTGGCGCTCAACGCCCACGTTGATACCGCCGGCGGCGATCAGCGGATTCTTCGGAGCGATTTTGTAACTCTGCTCATAGAATTCCTCCGCCTTTTTGTATTGGTGGCGCTCGGCGTACATATCTCCAAGCGCGAGCCAGGGGACGTACAGGGAGGGATAGTCATGGGCGAGTTGCTGAAAATCGTCTTCTGCAGCCTGATCGTTGCCGGCGGCACGCTCCGCATAGCCGAGGGAGATGAGCGCGGCGCGGTTCTTCGCGTCGATGGCCAGCGCCTTTTTGTAAGCCGCGATTGCGTCATTGGTGCGGCCCATCTTCATCAGCACCTCGCCGTCGAGCTGGAGGCTGCTGGGATCGTTGGGTTTGAGGGCCAGCGACTCTTTCATGTCCGCGAGCGCGGAGTCGGGCTGTCCCGCATCCATGCGGATGAGCGCGCGCAGACGCAGAAAGCCGGCGCGGTCCGGCCCTTCCTCGTTCAGCGCGGCAATCTGTTTCTCGGCAATCGCGAGTTCTTGCTGCGCCTTGTCCGGACTCGGCAAGATTCTGGTAGAGCGCCATCCAGATTCATGTGTAACTGAATCGGATACAGAGGGCCTTCTACGGGCGACGCCGGCAGTTGCGCAACTGCCTGCTGAAATTCGCGGGCCGCGTCGTCGTCGTGATCCTGCAGTTGCGCGATGTCACCCCGAATCGTGTGCAGTCGATAGGAATTCGGCTCGATCTTCTCCGCACGCTTCAGAAAATCCTCGGCGTGGGAAATGTTGTTATCGGCTACCTGCGCCTGGGCGGCGGAGAGCTGCAGACTGACGTCGTGCGGCATTGCGTTGGCTGCGTGCTCGTAGAGCCGGGCGGAATCGTCGAGGCGTCCGTCGAGCTGATTGGTGTACGCCATTTCGGCGACCACATCGGGATGCGGATCGTGGATGGCTTTGAGGGCATCGATGGCTTTCGCGTAATCTCCGGTATCGCGGTAGTAGCCGGCCAGCGAGCGCTCCACGTCGGAATTGTTGGGAGCGCGCCGCTTTGCCATCTCCAGCCAGCGATTGGCCTGATCCAGCTGCTTCATGTGCTCGTAACAGATGGCGAGCAGCAGCTCCGAGCGCGCGTCGGGCCGCAGACGCTCAGCTTTGGAAAGAGAATCGAGAGCATCATCGTAGTGACCCGCGTGGATATCGATGTCGGCGAGGACTAACCAGTCATCGCGCTGGCCGGGATCGACAGCCAGAACTTTCTTCAGCAGCGCTTGGGCTTCGTTGTTTCGGCCCATCAGGCTGTAGGTCTGGGCGAGCCCGGACATGCCGCTGGGCGACGATGGAGCCAGCTTGAGCCCGCGATTGAAGGCTTCCGCCGATTGCCCATACCTGCCGTTGAGACGCGCCGTGTAGCCGAGCAGAAACCAGATCTGCGGATCGGTGGGCGAAGCCTGTGCGGCGCGCTGGGCATACTCGAGAGCATGGGCGTGGTCTCCGTGCTGCAGGGCGAGTTCCGCCGCACGCGCCAGTCGCGCGTTCTGGATGTTCGATCCCCAGCCCAGCTGCTGTCCGGTCTGGCTTGCCGGAGTCTCCTTTTTCACCGTGGAGTTCGGCCCTACCTCGTAAGTCTGCGCGCGTGCTCCGCAGACAAGCAGGCAAAAAATAAATGCCAGCGCAATCTTTACTTGTTCACTTCTTGCCGTAAGATTCACCAGGTTGCTGTTTCAACCCTCGCTCCTATGATTCGCGCGGACGGCAAGCGTGTTGGCTGCACTTTCGTTCTCATCAAAGCGCGGGGGGCAACGGCGTCTCCGCTTTGCGAATCCAAATGAATTCCGCGAGGTGGACTTGGAAAGGGCTCGACCGTTCAAAGAAGATTCGCGACCGCTGCCGATGGCGCTTTTGCTGATGGCAGCGCTGGCTGTTCACCTGCCGCTGCTGTTGATGGAGCTGCCGCTTAAGTCGTACGACACGAACTTCCATATTTTTTTTGCGTCGCATTATCTGCACCACTGGTTCGATCCGTGGAACCCCAAATGGTTTGGCGGCTTTTCGCAAGCGACCTATCCGCCCTTACCGCACCAGTGGATCGCCGTTTTGTCGCACGTCATGGGCCTGAATATGGGCTACATGGCGGTGCAACTAGTTGGCATTTTGCTGTTGTGCGTGGGCAGCTATCGATTTGCGTGTCTGTGGGTGAGCCCGCGGGCCGCCTCGTTTGCCGCGCTGGCCAGCGTACTGCTTGGTTCGGAAAGCTTCCTGGTCTACAACGCGGGGCAGATTGGCACGACCTGCGCCGCCCCGCTCTATCTGCTTGCGCTCCCTTACCTGTACGAATGGCTGCGCTTCGGCGGCTTTCGGCCTTTCCTGAAGGCGACGGTTCTGTTCGCCGCAGCTGCGTCGGTACACCACCTGACGCTCCTCTTCGGCTCGATGCTGTTCGCCTTGCCCGTTCTGGCGCTGGCCCTGATGGATCGAAAAAACGAGGCAGGCGAGGAAACCAGCGTGGGAGCGGTAATTCTGCGCGGGCTTGGGATCATGATCGTGGTCGGCGCTGTCGTGGCGGTTGTTCTTCTGCCGTTCTGGATGTCGCTTCTCCGCTACGCAGTGACACAGACGCCCATCCCGCACGCCAGCCGCGCCAGTTTTATTCTGAGCCCGTTCTGGGCGGTGAACTATTTCCTTGTCCCGTATGGCGCGCTGATCCTCGCCCTGCCGTTCATCATCATCCGAGGCTCGATGGTTCCGCGTCTGCGGCCGCTTATGCTCGGATTCTGGGTGTGCTTCCTCCTTGGGCTGGGAGGAACCACGCCGGTGGGAGTGTGGCTGCTGGGGCGCGCGTTCCAGGTCCTGACGATGGAACGCTTTTCTTATTGGGCCACACTGCTGGCGCTGCCTATCCTCGGAATGCTGGCGGCGGAGCTGGTGGATCGCTTCCGGCTGCGCGCGGCTTTTCCTCTGGCGATTCTGGCCTTGATCAGTTTTGGCGGCGCGATTGGCTGGATTGTACTGCGACCGACCGACACGATGCAGTTCAGCGTGCAGCCGATGGCGCAGTGGCTGAACCGCGGCGGCCACGACAAATATCGCTATATCGCGCTGGGCATTGGCAACAAGCTTTCGCAGCTCGCCATGCAAACCGACGCCAGCAGCGTTGACGGCGAGTGGTATTCCGAACGGCGCCTGCCGGAGCTGATGAAGTACGGCGGAGGCTCGCTGAATAACTCGAGATATTTCGGTCAGAACGGCATGAATGCGCTGGAGGCTATTCTGCACCACGCCTATCGTTACGGCCTGAAGTGGGTCTTCGTGCGCGATCCGTATTTCGAGCCGCTGCTGGAGTTCGCGGGCTGGCGCCAGGTGGACGAGGTGGATAACGGCGCGATCACCATCTGGTCGAAGGATGGCATTCCTCCGGCCACGCCGCTGAATCAATCGCTGATCCCGCCGCACTGGGAGGGAATCCTGTGGGGCACGCTGCCGTTCGGCAGCAGCATCGCGGCCTTGCTGCTGTTGTTCATCCCGGATAAAAAGCGCAGACGCAGCGAGGACGACGAGGAACAACCAACCAGCCGCGATAGCGAGCCGCTCAGTCTTTTTGGGAGGATGGCGTCATGAATGGCGGAGCCGTTCTCGCCGTCGCCGTCTTTGCCGCTACTGGAGCCCTGTGTTACGTGGGGACGGTGGATCCGGTTCCCACCGCGGTATATTTTGCGGGCAATAGCAGAGACAACTCCGGCCTGAGCCAGGACAATCTGCTGCGCGCGCCTTCCACACCGGAGGATGCGGTCCACGACCTTGGCGTCCGCATTCGTCAGAAGGAATGGCAGGAGGCTTACGATAGCCTGGCCAACAAGGCCGATTTCTCCGAGCAGGATTTTCAGCATGACCTGACCGGCTACACGCTCGATCTGCGCACCTATGCCGACCTGACCACGGTGGACGCGCGGCCTCTGCGTGAGAGCGCCGACGACGCTCAGGTGGAAATGCGCATGCACTTGTCTACCGTCGTCGGTCCTGTCGAGGTTACACGGCAGTTGCGCGTCGTTCGCAACGGAGATCGCTGGCAGGTGGAATGGCCGCTGACAAAAAATCCACAACTTCCGCCTCAGGTGATCGCTGACAACTTCCTTCGCTGGGACATTATCTGGCCCGGTCCTGGCGACGACTGGGGCGAACAGAGTGTGCAGGGGCCGAATGTCCGCATCGTGGACATGCATCCGCTTAACCGCGCGGACGGGGTCTACGTGATGGGCGAACTCATGGATGACGACACGGTGCCGGCGTACGTCAACGTCCGCGCGAGCCTGGTTGGATCCAATGGCGCAACGCTGGGCGAAGAGGCCGCCTTCGACCAGATCGTGCACACGCTGCTGCCGAAACAGGTGACGCCTTTCCTGATTCGCTTCCCTGGCGTTCAGCTTTCCCAAGTGCACAGCATTCAGATGCACCCGCTGGGCGCGCTCGTTCCTGCATCGGCCGACCCCGTGGTCGAAGTACAGAATCAGAGATTCGTGACTGCGCCTGTGCCGGAGCTGACCGGTCAGGTTTGCGACGAGAGCGGCGAAACCATCAACATCGCTCACGTGCTGTCGATCTTCTACGATAAAAACGGCCAGGTTGTGTGGGTCGCGAGCCAGTATATCGATCACGCCATGCGTCCCCAGATCCCGGCTGATTTCAGCATTCAGGTCCCCGAGGATCTTGCAAGCCAGGTGAGCAGCGAACGAACGGTGGTGGCGAGCTGGGTAGCGAGGGGCAACGCGTGATCACAGCTCGGGCCATGTTGCTGCTGGCTGGCGCTCTTGCCTCGGTCGCGCCGATGGCGGCGCAGAGCGCGAGCATGACCTTGGCTCCGCCGGTGGTTGCCGGTAGCGCGTTTGCGATACCGACCTCGGGAAGCGGCCGGGCCGACCTTTTCATTGTGGGTCCTGGTCAGGTGCTGCGGCGTGAGGTGGAACTCGGCCAGACAGTTTCGGTTGCCGCGGGAACGCTGAACAACGCGGGGATCTATTCCGTGATCCTTACAGGCTCGACGCCAGAGAGTGGGTTGCTGGTCGTGACCCCGGCGCCGGCGCCAAAATCCGTCGCGTTTCTGGCGGAGCCGTCGCGCTTGCCGGTAGGCCTGCCCGTCGCGGTCAGCGGAGTGGTCTATATCTTCGACGCCCATCGCAACCTGATCGTCGCGCCGGTCCCGGTTTCGTTCACTCTGTCGGGATCCTCCGGTCCACCGGTGACGCGCGCCACGACCGCGCACGATGGTGTGGCATGGGTGGAGATGGATTCCGCGTCCCACGCCGGTAAGGCGGAGTTTCTAGCTCGCGCTGGCGATGCATCGAACAAGCGCGTGATCCAGGAAGTTCCCGGCGATCCCTGCAATTTGTCAGTGACGGCGACGCCAAAGGGCAACATGCTGGAGGTGGCGACCGCGCCGGTCCGCGACTGCAGCGGCAATCCGGTTTCCGACGGCACCATCGTGACGTTTACCGAGAGCTACAACGGAATGCAGACCACCGCCGACGTGCCGTTGAAGAAGGATGTGGCCAGCATCGCCATGCCCGCGCATCCGGGCGCGAACATCTCTGTCGCGAGCGGAGTGGTGGCCGGGAACCAGATTCACTGGAGCGGTCCATGATCCGGCGCGTCCTGGCCCTGACCTGGGTTCTGCTGCTATCGGCCGCGGCATGGGCTCAGGGTAATCCCGCAGTGCGCGTGGAGCCGCCGGAAGTGCCGGGTGCGCCGTTCAGCGGCCAGGCAGCCAACGATTTCCGTATGACCCAGACCGCGGTTGTACGCGACTACCTCGAGGCATGGCGCAATTTCCACGCGGCCTTCGAGGAGAATCGTCCAGATCTGCTTTCTCGTAGTTTCGTGGGCAGCGCCCATGAGGTGCTGGACGCTGCCATCGCGCAGCAGGCGAAGCTGGGTTTGCACACGGACTACCAGGACCGCTCCCACGACATGAGGATCGTCTTCTACAGGCCGGGCGGCGGATCGCTCGAAATCATCGATAACGTCGAGTACGATCAGCAGACACTCGACGCTCATGGAACTTTGGCAGCGCAGACCGTCCATGCGCAATATGTGGTTGTGCTGACGCCTACGGAGACCCGCTGGGCCGTTCGCATCTTTCAGGCTCAACCCGATGGAAACGCAGCCGCGATTTCACGCATCCAAAACCTCGGAAAGCATACGGACTCCGATTACCTGTCCGCAAATCCGACGGAGGCTCAGACGCCAGCGGCGATCTGACCTCGCAAGAGGCGAGTTGCACTGGACAGGCTCACGACGCAGCGCACCCCACAGGGGACGCGGCTTCATGAGGAGGCTTCAGCGAGACGATTCCTCAGTCAGGCCCGGCCAGGAGCAGCATGATTTCGGTGGTAGTGCCAATTTACAACGAAGAAGAACTCGTCACCACGTTTCACGCCGCGGTAGTGGAGGCGCTGAGCGATATCGAAGAGAGCTGGGAAGTGGTGTACGTCAACGATGGCTCGATCGATTCTTCTCTCCACATCCTCCGCGAGATGCAGCAACATGATCCTCACGTTGTGGTTGTCGATCTGTCGCGCAACTGGGGGCACATGGGCGCCATCCACGCAGGCCTGCGCACCGCCGCTGGCGACGCGGCCATTGTCATGGACGGGGACTTCCAGGATCCGCCGGGAATCCTGCCGCAGCTGATCGCAGCCTGGCGTGACGGCGCGCAGATCGTGGTCGCGGTACGGCGCAGCCGCCAGGAAAGGCGCTGGCTGCTGGCTAAGCTTTTTCCGCTTTTCTATCGAGTGCTCTCGGCGATTTCCGATTACCCTATTCCGCTCGATGCCGGCATCTTCAGCCTGATCGACCGTCAGGCGCTGGATGCGATCAATGGTCTGCGCGAGCGCAATCGTTATCTGCCCGGGCTGCGCGCATGGATCGGCGGCAAGACCGCGATTGTCTGGTACGACCGGCGCGACCGTCTGGCCGGGGACGGCAAGCTCTCGTTCATCAGCCGTATCAAGTATGCGATGGACGCGGTGGCCAGCTTCAGCTACAAGCCGCTGCGCCTGTGCTTCGCGCTGGCCTGCCTCTCGGTATTTCTGGTTTTCGCTCTTGGGGTGGCATCGTTGCTGGTCGGCGGGGGCATTGCCGCGGCGGCTCTGGGCATTTCCGCGGCGGTCTTCAGTGTGGGTTCCATGTTGCTGTTTTGTCTCGGCATTGTGGGTGAGTATCTCGCCCGTGTGTATGACGAGGTGCGGGACCGGCCCATGTCGATCGTCAACCAGGTCTACCGATGTGGAGAAGCCGTGGCTGAGGAAACCGATAGCCGGCGTGCCCTCGCCATGAGGAACCATGCCGCGTAGGGTCTCGCCTGCACTTTGGGTTGCGCTTTGCTTGTCGCTGTTGCTTTCGGGCTGCGCGCGGCCGGTGCATTTGCAGTACACGGCCGCGGGCTCCGCGCCCGAACTGATGGCCGTTTACGAAGGATGGTTCGGGCTGCCGAGTCATATCTCCGTCGGATATTCGTCGCACGATCCAGCAAAAATCCAGCAGCAGATCGAAGAGGCCAAAGGGCTGGGGATCTCGGCCTTCCTGATGGACTGGTACGGCGACCGCGAGCCGTACATCGATCAGAGCTATGCGCTGCTGCAGACGACTGCGGCCAAGGACGGCTTTCACGTTGCGATGATGTACGACGAAACCAACCTCGAAGTAGGTGCGGCCGACGAAGCGATCGCGGACCTTACAGCATTTCGCAACAAGTATCTGGCGCCCGATGCGCCGGGACACGAAGCTTATTTGACGTATGGCGGACGGCCTCTGATCTTCGTCTTTCCGCATGGCGACTACACCAACTGGGACCAGGTACGCGCCGCGCTGAACCAGTGGAAGCCCGCGCCCTTTCTTATCCAGGAGAATCTGCCGGGAAAATACGCTTCTGCATTCGATGGCTTCTACGCCTGGGTGCACCCCGGAGCCAGGGGCTGGTCGCCTTCCGGCGCTAACTGGGGCGAGGATTATCTGAGCGATTTTTACGGCACTATGGGCAAGGAGTATCCGGACAAGATCATCGTGGGCGGAGCATGGTCGCAGTTTGACGATCATCGAGCCTCGTGGGGCCTGAACCGGCACATCTCCGCGCGCTGCGGCCAGAGCCTTCGCGACACACTGACTCTGTGGCGAAAATTCTTCCCCGCAAACCAGGTGATCCCTTTCGTGCTGGTCGAAACATGGAACGACTATGAGGAAGGCACCGACATCGAACCGGGAATCCCGGCGTGCGGCGAAACTCCACCGGCGTCTCTGCGAGAGATCGCGGCGACCCGGCCGCCACCCTAGGGCGCTCCGCAGCGACGTTCCGCCGGGGACATCCTGCGAGATTTGTAACAGCATCGTAAGAATGTGGCTTTCGACCGCCGCACTCTATGTCTCTTCGCATGAATCCCGAATCTACAGGCTGAACTTCGGTGCCTTCGATTTCGGGATCCCGGACCCCGTTCCCACCAATGGAGACGCAAACCGTGTTGGATGGTCGAGCAGAAAGTTCAGGTGCGCTGCGGGCCCGGATCGTGGCGGGAAGCGCGGTGCTGCTTTCAGGATCGACCCTGGCCACGATTTTCAGTCTCGCCTACAACGTCCTCATCGCACATTTTCTCGGGCCGCGGGATTACGGACAGGCCACAGTCATCTATGCGGTGCTGACGCTGGTTTCTGCACTCACGCTTTCCTTCCAGCTGGTTACCGCGAAAGTTGTCGCGCAGCAGCGCACGGCTGAGGATGCGGGCGCGGCCTGCCGCAGCCTCAGCCGTCAGGCGTGGGTGTGCGGTGGAATGGTGGCGCTCTGCCTCGTGCTGTTCGAGCGCGCCATCTCTGAATATCTGCGTTTATCCAGTCCGCTGCTGATCGCGCTGATCGCTGTCGGGGCGGCTTTCTACGTTCCACTCGGGGCCCGGCGCGGTTACATTCAGGGCGCGTACGGATTCCGCAAGCTGGCCACTAATCTGGTACTGGAGGCGGTTGTGCGCCTCGCGGGATCGTTTCTCATGGTTGTTGTCGGTGCCGGGGTCACCGGCGTCATTGCTGCAAATGCTGCCGCCTCGGTTCTTTCCTGGTTGGCCATTGCCCCCAAACTAAAGGCCGACATGCTCAATCCGCTTACTTTCGCTCATGCCTCGAGTGAAATGTCGCAGGCGCTCGTTTTCTTCTCCGGACAAATGGTGATCAACAACGCGGACATGTTGCTGGTCAAGCATTTCTTTGTGCCCGCCGTTGCCGGAATCTACGCCGCCGTCGCGCTGGTGGGCCGCGTGATTTACACGTTCTCGTCCTCGGTGGTGAACAGCATGTTTCCGGTTGTGGCCGGATCGCGCGACGAGGATCGCCGCAGCCTCTCACTGCTGGCTACCTCGCTGGTGCTGGTGCTGGCTGTGGGTCTGGTAATGGCACTGGGCCTGCTGGTGATGCCTTCGCGCATCTGGACGCTCTTTTTCGGGGCCGCTTTCTCCCTGCCCGGGCATCATGGGCTGCCGTACCTGCTTTCGCTGAAGGCTTTCGGCTGTATCGTTTATTCGCTCTGCACGGTGATCGTCACGTACGAGATGTCGTGGAAGGTGGCGAATACGAGCTGGCTGCAGCTGGCCTGGGGCGCCGCTGTGGTGCTGGGAATCTGCCGCTTCCATTCTTCGCTGGAGCAGGTCATCTTCGTGCAGCTGGTGCTCATGATTCTTCTGCTGCTGCTCGTGGCCGCACCCTTCGCCAGGGAAGCGCTGCACTCCGCACACCAGGATGATGGCGCCGGGGCGCCCTGCTTTCGTCTGGTCCGCCCCTCTTCCGAGGAAGAAGCAATCTCCGAATTTCTGAAGGCCGACCTCCATCACCCCGATTATGGCCGCTATCGCCACTCCCTGCACCCACTGGTCTTCGATCCCGATGCCGGCAGCCGCGAGGCGAACAAGGTGCGCAAAGCGCTTCTCTTCCTGCGCCACCGCGCTCTGTGGAACGAGCTTCCCGAGGATACGCAATGGTACGAAGTGGAAATCAGTGCCGGGGACATTTCTGCCATCCGCGTCTTCGCCCGAGCCCACTGGCGCCGCATCGCGCATGGTGATTTCCAGCTCGCCCACGTGGCCGAGCGGGTTGCCGCGCGGCGATGGCCCGCGCACAATCCCTTCGCGGCCAAGATCGCCTCCATCCGCCGCAGCCTGAGCGAGGATCAATGCCGTCCGCCCGCTCTGCTGCTTATTGGCGTCGATGCAAACGGCCCGCTTACCATCATCGACGGCAACCACCGTTTTGTCAGCGCCGTGCTGGCCGGCCGGCTCGACCGCCTGCGCTTCCTATGCGGGCTGTCGCCGCGCATGGCGGAATGCTGCTGGTACAGCACGAATTCCTACACGCTGAGCCACTATGCCATCGATCTGCTGCGCTACGGCTTCAGTCAACCTGAGAGGGAGCTGATGCGCGCGCTGCGGGCGTACGAACAGCCGCAGGCAGCATCCGCCGTGGTTATCGCCATGCAGCCGGCGCACCTGCCTCCGGACGAGGATCTGGCTCTGCGTGCGGACAAAGCGGTCTGATCGCGCGCCATTTTTTTTTCGGGCGTTTTGAGCCTCGCCCTAACCACTTGCGTAATAGCTCGATCACGGTCACTTCCGAGTAGGATCGTGCGGGCACCTCGTCCACCCACTCGAGCATCAAAGACAGAACAGAGGCTGCAAGCACGCCTCAGTTCGAGTCTCTGAATCTCGTTCGGGCTTTCGTCAGGGTGGTTGTGGCGGCAGGTCTGCGGGATTCGCCGTTCGCTCACCGGAGACCTGAGAAACGTGCCCAGTGACCAGCCGGATAGCCATCGATCCATAGAGGCCCGCATTGTTGCGGGTAGCGTGACGCTGCTGTCCGGATCCGGCCTTGCATCCGCCCTCAACCTGGCCTATAACGTCGCGGTTGCTCGTCTGCTCGGGCCTCGCGCTTTCGGTCACGCTGCCGCTGTCTACACGCTGCTGATTCTTGCCTCGGCGGCCACGCTTGCATTCCAGATTGTCTGCGCCAAATTAGTTTCACAGCAAAGCACGCCTCAGGAGAAGAGCGCCGCCTACCGCGTCCTGCATCGTTGCGCCTGGGGTTGTGGCCTGCTTGCCGCCTTCGCGTTGTTCGTACTGCGCGGCTGGATCGCGGCCTGGCTTCATCTGCCTACGCCTTTGCTGGTCATGCTGCTGGCCGTGGGAGTCGCTTTCTATGTGCCGCTCGGCGCCCGGCGCGGCTACGCCCAGGGCGCGTTGAGCTTTCGCCGCTTCGCCGGCAACCTCGCGCTGGAGGGCGCGGTTCGTCTGGTTGGCTCACTGATCGCCATCGGGCTGGGCTTCGGCGTAGCCGGCGTGATAGCCGCCAACGCGGCGGCTGTGGCAATCTGCTGGATCGCCATCGCGCCTTCTCTGGCTTCTCCCGCTGCCGGCGCACTGCGCCTTCCCCGCGCCTCGCGCGAAGTCCTGCAGGCGCTGGTTTTTTATTCCGGCCTGGTGCTCATCAATAACTCCGGCATTGTGCTCGTCAAGCATTATCTGCTGCCGGTCGAGGCAGGCCTTTACGCCGCGGTGGCCATGGTGGGCCGCGTCATCTTTTTATTCTCCTCCGCGGTGGTCAACAGCATGTTTCCCGTAGTCGCCGGCGCCCGGCCGGAGGAGCGGCGGAGCGGCCGTGCTCTTCGCGCCGCGCTTTTTTTGGTGGTGGGCGTCGGCGTCGCGGCTGTGGTCGCGCTCCGCCTGATGCCCGCCGCCGTGTGGCGCTTCATCTTTGGAGCCCGCTTTACAACCTCCGGCCCCTGGAGCCTCTCTTATCTGTTTGCGATGTTCGCTGCCGCAACCGTGATTTACTCGCTCAGCATCGTCATCGCGACGTGGGAAATGTCATATCGAATCGCCAATTCCAGCTGGGTCCAGCTTGCTTTCAGCGGCGTTCTGATTGCCGCCATTTGCCGGTTTCACGATTCCCTGCATCAGGTCATCGCGGTGCAGCTGCTGCTCATGATCCTGTTGCTGGTTGCGGTGAGCCTTCCCTTTCTGCACGGGGCGCTGCGCACAGCGCGAACGCGTGGCGGAGGGCAAAAACCGGAGACTGATCTCACCCGCGTTTTCGAAAGTCCCGGTTAGTCCGGAAGAAAGGAAGCAAAGCACTACGGGCTCCTGCCCTGCTTTGGAAAGTTGCTTGTGGTCTTGTCGTACGTGCTCGTGAAGTACGGGAGTGTTTGCTCCAGAGAGGGACGTCGTTCAATGCTTATCGGAATGCGCCGGGTGACGGTTCTCGCCGTCCCGAACAATAATGCCGCTTCGGAGGAAAAGAACTTCCTGCGAATGCTCCAGAAGAATCTCGAGACGGACCGCCCGCGCTTCGTGCTGGACTGCTCCGCGCTGCGGCAGATCGACAACGTGGTCCTTCGTGTTTTGCTTTGGAGTCTGGAAGAGGCCATGAAGCGGAACGGCGATGTCCGGCTGGCCGCGCTGCATCCAACCGCTCAGGCTGCCCTCGCTGCTGCCGGCGTCGATCGTCTGTTTGAGATATTCCCAAGCGCGGCAGAGGCGGTGCACAGCTACCGTAAACGCAGTGCGGCCGTGATTCCACCGCAGGCTGCGGAGGCCCCCGTTTTGGGCGAAGTGGAGAATGCTGCCTGAGGATAGACGCTCGGAGGATCGACATGCCGAATATGGAGAAGGGAACCGGGAGGGCCGTTTTCCGGATGCAGCGCCAGATCGCCTGCACGCTGGTCCTTCTCCTTTCGGCGCCGTTGGCCAGCGCAGAGGCCGCTGCGCCTTTCGGATCTGGGGCGCCTCCAACTCAACCCGCTGCTTCTGCCGCGCTGCCCGACAGCCCCGGCTTCACCCTCCAGCAGCAGACGCAGCAGCAAGCAAATCAGCAGCCCGCATCGACGAATCAGCAAGCGCCGCCAGCCAGCCAGCAGAGCCCGCAGACGCAGCCAGTCGGCACCGCAGCCGCGCCATCCATCGAGCCCGAAGGCGTACCTGCTTCGCGTCCTGCCGGGGCCGCCATCGCTCCGGGCAAACAGCGTCGTGTCCGTATCTGGACCATCCGCATCGCGATTCTGGCGGCCGCCGGGATTGCCCTTGGAACCGTCGCCGCCGCATCCATGGGCAGTCCTTCCCGGCCGCAATCGCAATAAGAGCGCGCACGTGACGAGGCGAAAACCACTGCTGATTACGTTCTCCGGCATCGACGGCGCCGGTAAATCGACGCAGATACAAAGCCTCTGCGATCGTCTCCGCGATGCCGGCCTGCGGTGCCACGTCTATGCCTTCTGGGATGACGCGGCGGTACTCCGTCCTCTGCGCGAAACCATGGGCCACGCGATCTTCAAAGGTGACCGGGGAGTGGGCAAGCCGGAAGCACCCATCCGCCGCCGTGACAAAAATGTTCGCTCGCCACTGATGACCCTCATTCGTCTGGGCATGTATGCGCTCGACGCGCTTTCGCTGCGGCATCTGGCTCGTCGCGCTCTTCGCTCCGGCGCCGACGTTGTGATTTTCGACCGTTATATCTTCGACGAACTGGCCAATCTCAATCTGCTCAGCCTTTCCCAGTGTTTGTACGCGCGATCAATAATGAAGATCGTTCCTCGTCCCAGCGTCGCTTTCGTTCTCGATGCTGACCCCATCCAGGCGCGCTCACGCAAGCCCGAATATCCGCTCAGCTTTCTCCGCCTGTGCCGCGAATCCTATATGCGCCTGAGTGAACTGCACGGCGGCATGACCATCGTTCCGCCCCGCTCACTTTCCTCGGCGACGGCGGCCGTTGTTGCGGCGGTTTTGGATGGTGCTGGTTTGCGGGCTCTTGATGACGAAACGGAGGAGCAGGAAGTTCGCCCGCTCGCCGGATGACAGGGCAAAGGTCGGGCGAGCATGCCTGACCTGGGCGCAGCATTACCCGGGCAAAACGCGCGCAGCCCGATGAATGTTGCTCGTCGGGCTGCGGTTTTTCCCGGGGCTCTCAACTACCAGCGGTAAACGGTTAGCCCGTCGAGCCAGACAGTGGATGAGCCACTGGATCCGTAACCATCGACCTGGAAGTTTGTGTTCAGGACCGGTGCCCATCCCAGCGCGAAGGCCGATGGGACTGTGGCGTTGATGGGCATCTCCAAATTGTCCAGCCACACGGCATGGTAAGTGACCTGGCCCGCACTGTTGCGCGAGTAACTGATCTGCACGTGATGCCAGACGTTGATGCTCCACCCGCGTGGGTTGCAGTACTTGCTCGAGTGCACCCATGTGTCCACCGGTTTGGAGGGAGTCCCCGCGTTCTCTGTGTAATCCCAGGTGCTGGTCCATCCGTCGCACTGGAAGCCCATAATCACGGTCTGGCCGTTGGCCATTACCTGGTTAAGGTCCATTTCCAGGACGCCGATTTTAGACGATGTGTTGTTGAGGTAGATATAGGCGTCGTAGAAGAAATTTGTGGAGGCTGTGTCGTCACCAAAGGAGGCGTAATAGCGCTCACTGCCCGAGTTACTGAAATTGGTGGTGAACTGGCGCGTGCTTCCCAACAGAGAGGGTGAACCGACAATGCCTGTCCAGCCGCTGGCACTCCCGCTTGAACCGGTGTCGTTTACCCCGATCCAGCCCCCGAGAGCCTGAATGCTGCTGACCCCGATGGACTGAGAGGGAATGGAAAGAAGGTCGGTGATGACATTTCCAACATTGAGGGCAACGTCGGTGACGCAGGACGCCCCCTGATTGCCCCACGCTTTGACATGCAGGGTGTGGGATCCGGTGGCCGAAGATACCTGGGTGTCAATGGAGGTTGCGTAGATGACCGTTGTATTCGTGCTGCTGTCGAAGGAATATCCCATGGCAGAGACGGGCTGGGAAGAGCAGCTTGCGGCGGTGGCGGAGAGCGTGAAGGGGGATGAGACCTGGGCCCCATTGCCGGGGCTGTTGACGGTTACGCCTGCGAATGCGGGGCTGGCCAGAAAGGCGAGCAGAGCCGAGCCCATGGAGAGCTTGCGGAGTAATTTCATGAAGGTTACACCTTACGCGTCGATATGGGTCGTGCAGACTGGCCTCAAAAAGGCGCCGTGCAGCCTCTCGCGAGCGCACACCACCGAAGCCCCGGAATCTGGCACACGGGAGATGGGTCGCCCTTGTCCGCCCTGTCGCCATCGAGCGGGGAGACAGGGAAAGATTTCAGTCAGTTATTAAGCGCATGGTACACATTTCCCAGCTATGTCAAAGCTTTTTTTCACTGGATTCAAAGAAAATCTGAGGAATTCAGGCAACCCGTGGTAACGTGTGCAAATTTTCTACGAGCGATCGGGAAAATTCGCCCGGGGCATCGCTGAAATTACACGGGCTGAAACGAGCCCGAGGCAGGCCGATGAGGGCTCATAGCCTGCCTCTTCCCATTACACCGCTGTGCCGGGCCAACTTTTGAGTTCGCCACAACCTCGCGTGCAGAGTGCGAAACCAGCAGGGAAGTGAGCGGCGGTTTTCCGGTGTGGGATAAGAATCGGCAGATGAACTGGCGCGGTGGAACGTGAAGCACCGCTCCATGCGGAGGCCGGCATCGAGCGCCGGCGCTTCCAGGAACTCCTCACGCAGGCGCCCGCGGCTGCAGGCGTCTCGAGCGGACCAGTTCGGGCAGGAGAGATCGTTAGCTCGCTCGTGACAGAGTCGATGCCCCAAGCCCGATCAAGTCCCGATTAAGCCAAGGGCGTTTGTGCATCTAACCGATGGAGAGCGCCATTGCAGACGATGCGAGCCAAAGGAGAAACAATGGGAATTCCGCCGACAGTGGTTGTTACCGGAGCCTCAGCCGGACTCGGCCGGGCCATCGCGCATGCGTTCGCCGAAAAGAAGTCCCGAGTCGGTCTCATCGCGCGAGACAGGGATGCGCTGGACAGAACAGCTGAAGAAGTCGAGAGACTCGGTGGCAAGTCCGCAGTTGTTGCGGCGGACGTTAGTGACGATGCCGCAGTCGAAAGTGCAGCCGCGGCCATCGAGGAGCGTTTGGGGCCGATCGATGTCTGGGTCAATAATGCAATGGTTTCCGTTTTCTCTCCGGTCAGGGAGATGGAGGCAAAGGAGTATCGCCGGGTCACTGAAGTGAACTATCTGGGTTGTGTCCACGGCACGCTGGCGGCTCTGCGCCGCATGTTGCCGCGCGATTGCGGATGCATTATCCAGATTGGCTCGGCACTGGCGTTTCGCAGTATTCCGCTGCAGTCCGCGTATTGTGCCTCGAAACACGCCATCGTTGGATTCACCGACTCGTTGCGTTGCGAACTGTACCACGACAACAGCAACGTGAAGCTTACTGTGGTACATATGCCTGCCATGAATACGCCGCAGTTCACGTGGGTGAAGAGCCGTTTGTCTCGTCTCCCGCAGCCGGTCCCGCCCATTTACGAGCCGGAGGTCGGCGCCCGCATGGTCGTTCACGCAGCGCTCTCGCCCTCGCCGCGCAGGGAGTATTGGGTTGGGGGGTCAACGGTCAAGGCGATTCTTGGTCAGAAGGTGGCGCCGGGGCTGCTCGACGCTTATCTGGGAAGAACAGGCTATGACGCACAGCAAAGAGAAGAAGAAGATTCGCCGGATCGCCCCTACAATCTGTGGCGGCCCGTCACGAACGGGTTTGAGACGCACGGCCCGTTTGACAAGCAGTCGCGACCCTTCAGTCTCGAGGCTCAATTCAGCAGGCACCGAGTCTGGTTCGCTCTAGGACTCGGCGTTCTCGGCGCATACCTGGCTCTGCGCCGCAGCTTTTCGGCTTAGGCAATCCGGGGATTGCCCTTGAATCGTGTGAAGGGTGGGCTGAGGTCGTAGCGAATTGGGGGTTCCTGCAGATCGCGGCGACTGGAGAAAAAGATCGCGTCTCCCTGTTTGATCAGATAGTCGGCAGTGCGTGCGGCGAGCGCCTGAATGGTGAGGCCAGGATTCGCTGACCCCTGCGTGGGCAGGATGCTGCCATCGCAGACAAACAAATTCGGGACGTCATGGGTTCGTCCGAACTTGTCCACCACAGACATGGCAGGATCCCGGCCCATGCGTGCCGCGCCAACCAGGTGGGCAAAACGCGATTCCTGGGCGACCTGGGTTGCGCCTGCTGCCCACATCACTTCCATGACCTTTTTCTTTCCGAATTCAATGAGCTTCTTGTCGTTATCGTGGAGATTGAACGTCACCTTCGCGACGCGCAAACCATACTGGTCTTTTTCCTCGGCGAGTTCGATGCAGTTGTCTTCCCATGGCAGGATCTCGCCCAGCACGCCAATCGTTGCCCAGTGGTTGTAATCCATCATGACGCGGCGCAATCCCCATCCCCACGCGCCCATGGCGGCAATCATGTGTTTGGCAAACGCGACCGGCAGGGGACCCACGGTCTGAATGGCAAAGCCTCGGGCAAAACCGCGCTGCGGATCGGTTTCGTAAAACTCTTCTGACAACGCGTGAGCGGGTGGCGCCTTGTAGAGACGAATCAGCTCATCGAATCTGCCGGCAATCACGTTACCCGCCTGGGCCATGAGGTACTTGCCCAGCGTCCCGCTGGAATTCGCCAGTCCGCGACTGTGCCCTGGACACGCTGAGTTAAAGAGCAGCCGTGGGGTCTCGATTGCATATCCACTGACGATCACCGCGCGAGCTTTCTGGAAATGCTCCCGGCCTTCGCGATCGAGATAGACGACCCCGTTCACGCGCCCGTCATCGCGGAGGTTGATCCGCGAAGCCATCGCGTGCGGTCGAATCTCAGCTCCGTTTGCAATTGCATCCGGAACATGGGTGATGAGCGTGCTCGCCTTTGCTCCCACTTTGCAGCCCTGCAAACAGAACCCACGGTAGATACAGTGGGGACGATCTCCATGAGAAGCCGAGAGGATCGCGACCGGGCCGCCGGTGACGGTGCTGATGCCGAGCTTTGTACAGCCGCGCACAAGAATGTTGCCCACGCCGCCGAGCGGATGCGGGCCATAGGGATGTCCATGAGGATCGCCCCAGGGAAACCAGGCAGGACCCGCGACCGGAATCTCGCGCTCCAACAGCTCATACCAGGGCTTGAGGTCGGAATACGCCATGGGCCAGTCGACGCCCACGCCATCTTCGGAGTAAGTGCGGAAATCCGAGGGGTGAAAACGCGGAGCAAACGCCGCCCAGTGAACCGAGCCTCCGCCAACACCTTTACCGCAGTTATTCTCGCCGAGAGCAAGTGGATGGGTCCCTCCCGTGATGCGGAGGTCGTTCCAGTAAAGCTCATGCGAGCCCTTTTCATCGCTGACCCAGTCACGCTCTGTGTCCCAGAAAGAGCCGGCCTCGAGTCCGACAACACGAAAACCGGCGCGCGCGAGGCGCTGCACTAACACGCCTCCGGCGGAGCCGACGCCGACGACGCAATAATCCACCGGTTCGTTTTCGGGCCAGGTCCGCATCGGGGCCGGCAGGGTTTGCATGGGACCCAGGTGATGCGCCGCGGAACCGTGGTTCGACGAAAAGACCATCAGTGGTTGCCCCCGCGATCATGCAATGGGCCCTTTGCCGGCTGAGCATTTTCGATCTCCAATTCTGAGAGCGAGTCGATCGGCACCTTCCACTCGTAGCGCTCTTCCTCGGTCTCCCAGGGCTCAGGCAGCCCGTTTGCGAGCCGCATGTAGCCGCGTGGATACGCAGGTCCTCCGAAACCGATTTCGTCCCAGGCCCACGGATGCGCGTAATAGACGGTCACGCAATCTTCCATCAGAAGCGCCCAGAAGCGGTGAACCGGCATTCGCGTCCAGACGTCGTGCGGCGGGTCCGGTTTGCCATCATGGAGCGACTTGAGAATTAGTTCCTGGCGATGGATGGTTAGGTCGCTGAAGGCCGCATCGAATCTTTCGGCAGACATTTCCTCAATCGCGCGAAGCCCCAGCCGATATGCCTCCTGATCGGGCGGCATGTCTTCATACCGGAAGCCGTTCAATGCGTTCGTGAAGAGCCGCTCGTCGATGACGGGAAGGATGGGAATGGTGCGCTCCTGGGATCGATCGTCCTGCGGCAGGACGCGGTCGATGATGGCAGCCAAAATTACTTGTTCCTGTGAGCAAAAGAAACGAATGGGCGGCGTGTCGTTGACTCGTTGGTCGATGACGCGGCGTGTCGTCTCATCCCAGGCCTTCTTCTGTTGCAGCGTGCTGAATTGGGGATAGTGACCGGGTTGCTCCAGATTGCGAATCTCAGCGCCGGTTGGGCGCAGTGGAAACGAACGCTTGCTCATTTTTCTCTCTCACGGCGGAGCAGGCTTGCCAGCAGCCCCAGAAAGCCGCAGGCGGCGAAGAGCAGCGGCGCAAAAATGGGCGGACCGTAGAGGACGTTGTACAGGGGCTTCTTCAGTCCGCCGGGCCGCCGCGCAATGCCGCGGGCGTGATAGAAAAAGCCCGCCGCTCCGTCCGCGAGTGCCAGCGCCGAGACAGCCGGAAGGACAGTCTTTGCGACGCGACGATTCTTGATGGCGCCGGCCGCGGCTGCCATCAGGACGGGGGTGAGGATGACCGGAGTCCACTGCGCCCGGTAGCGAAAATTCGTTTTGTAATGAGAATAGAGCGCCTCGAATCCGCTGAAGAACGCCCACAGGATCGTGAGTCCGGAAAGATGCTTCTGAAACCGGCCGTAACGTAGATCCTGCCGCCGGCCAGAGGTCGATGGAGTGATGGTTTCCTCTAACCACCCGGAAACCCCCAGGTCCTCCTCACGGCGCAGATAAGAAGCCATCAGCCCCAGGCATGCGCTGGTTCCGAACAGTAACGGAGCGAAGATCGGCGGTCCCATTACGATGTTGGTGACTGGGAGCTTCCAGCCGCCCGGCTTGCGCGCCACGCCACGCACGTGGAAAAAGAATCCGATCACACCATCAGCGAGCGTGATTACGCTGACGGAACGAAGGGCAACGCACGCGGCCCATCGGCTGAATACGCCCGCGAGTCCTGCGCCGGCCAGCGCTGCGCTGAGCGCAACTGGGGTATACATCACTCCGTTGCTGTAGCTGCCCTTGTAATGCTCGTAACCCACCTCCAGCCCGCTGGCCACACTGGTGACGGAAACCAAAAGGCAGAGACTGCGCTGGAAACACCCTCTCTCGATATGCCGGAGAACGTTGGCGATCGTGCCGTCCACCCCTTTCGGCAAAACGCTTGTCACCGCGGATGCAAGCTTGTTTGGATCGACGAGGTCCATCGCCAGAGCCGGAACTCAGACCAGCTCCCGTACCGTGTCGTAGGCGTTTGTGAGGACAATCTTGCTTCGGTTGGGTTCGCCGCGCGCGAGGGCTTCGGCCAGCTTCAGAGCCTGCGAGGCCTTCACTTTGGCGGGCATCGGAGGCGTGAACGGATCGACGACGGCTTCGACGAGCACGGGATCGGTGCGATAAAGCACGCCGTCGAGCTGGGATCCGCATGTGACTGGATCTTCGATCCGAATCGCATCCAGACCCGCACCGCGCGCGATGGTGACAAAATCCGCTGGATAAAGATCGCAGGCATACTCCGGATTCCCGAGGAACACCATTTGTTCCCACTTGATTTGACCGAGCGTGTTGTTCTTAATGACGATAATTTTGATATTCAGCTTGTAGGCAGCGACCGTGATCAGTTCACCGAGCAGCATACTCAGGCCGCCGTCACCGATAATGCAGTAGACCGGACGATCGGGATAAGCAACAGCGGCGCCAATGGCGTAGGGCAGCCCGCAAGCCATGGTGGCCAGGTTGCCGGAGCAGCTGTGCTTCTGTCCACGAAGGGCCGGAACGTAGCGCGCCCACCAGGTAGTGATCGTGCCGGAATCGGAGGTCACGATGGCATTCGCGGGAATTCTTTTGCCGAGTTCCCATCCGATCACCTGAGGCTTCATCGGCTTATCCTCACGCGTGCCCCGTTCTTCCATCAGCTTCGTCCATTCAGCCTTGTCCTTCTGAGCTCTCTTGAGAAAGCCGTGGTCATGTTTGGTGAGGAGCGGCATGAGCGCTCGCAGAGTAGACTTCGCATCGCCGACCAACCCGGCGTCCGCCGGATAGCGCAGGCTGATGCGCTGTGGGTCGATGTCGATCTGCACGCAGCGGACGGTCCCGGGTTTGGGAAGAAATTCGATGTACGGGAACGAGCTGCCAATCATGAACAACGTGTCGCAATCTTCGAGGGCATCCTGAGACGGCTCCGTTCCCAGAAGCCCGATGCCGCCGGTCGTGTAGGGGCTGTCGTCGGGAACCGCCGCTTTTCCGAGAAGAGCTTTGACGACCGGAGCTCCGAGGATCTCCGCGACTTCTTCAAGCTCCTCGGTGGCGTGAAGCGCGCCCTGCCCGGCAAGAATCGCAATCTTTTTGCCACGGTTCAGAATATCGGCTGCATGCTCCAGTTCGATGCGACAGGGAGACTGTTCGAAGTAAGCAGGCACCGCGGATGTATGGTGCACAGGGTTTCTGTCTGAGCGCCCCTGCTTTACTTCCTGAACCTGGACATCCACGGGGATCGTGATATGGGCGACGCCGCGGGTGGTGAGCGCTGTGCGGATCGCCAGATCGACAAGACTCTCCATGTGAGCGCCATTCATCACGCGTTCATTGAACGCAGCAACGTCGATGAACAGTTTGTCCAGCGCTACATCCTGTTGCGTGAGCGTGCCGATCAGATCGCTGTGCTGTAAGCCCGTAATGGCCAATACCGGTGCGTGATCCATCTTCGCGTCGTAGAGGCCGTTCAGCAGGTGAATGCCGCCGGGCCCCGAAGTCGCAATGCAGACGCCAAGCCGTCCCGTGAACTTGGCGTAAGCACACGCCATGAAGGCAGCAGCCTCTTCGTGGCGCACATGGATGAAACGAATCTTTTCCTTCTGCTTGCGGAGCGCTTCAAACACGCCGTTGATACCGTCGCCTGGCAGACCAAAAATGGTATCGACGCCCCACGCCAGCAGACGGTCTACGAGCACATCGGATGCATTCTGCATGTCTTCTCCCCGGAAGGACCGGCCTATTGGTTCGATACCAGGTTAGGAGACCGGGTTGTCAACGAAAGCCTCTCTCGTTGACGTGAGCAGCAACCTGCCTCCTATGAGTCGGCGAGATGGGCTTCGATGGCGGCAGACAACGTTCTTCCGGTCTTCCCACTCTATTCAGTAGTTTCGCGGGCTGACCGCGTTTGCCCCATTCTCGCCGCTATGAAATCTCTCGCCGATCCTACCAGGCTCAAACCGATCGACAAACAGGATGGCACCGTCCAGGTGATCGTCGAGACCCCGGCGGGCAGCCGCAATAAATTCGCCTTTGATCCCGATCAGGGCATTTTCATCCTGAAAAGAGTTCTGCCGGCGGGCATGACATTTCCTTACGATTTCGGTTTTCTGCCCCGGACGATCGCCCCCGACGGGGACCCGATCGATGTGCTGCTGCTCATGGATGAGCCAGCGTTTCCGGGAATCTCCGTCCGTGCCAGGCTGATCGGCGTCATCGAAGGAGAGCAAATCGAGGGCAAGAAGAAGAACCGGAATGATCGCCTGGTCGCGGTCGCCGACGCGAACCACATGTACGCCAATGTGCGCCGGCTGAAGGATCTTCCGGGTAAGTGGATTCGGGAGCTCGAGGATTTCTTCGTCAACTATCACCAACTTGAGGGGAAAAAGTACCGGCTGCTTGGCTGCAGAGGGGAGCGCACCGCGCTCCAGCTTGTAAAAAAGGCCAGGATAAAACCGTGACCCATCTCGCCCGGTTTTCGTCGGTCAAAGGTCTCTTGCGTCGAATCCGATGGGTTAGAGAAGTTAGCGCACCGCGTATGGTTCGGCGTCACGCCGCTTGAAGATCAGCCCCAATCCAGGCCGGCTGCGATCCGGCGCCAGCTTCCCATCGCGGGCTGGGATGAATCCATCGAAGAGCATCTTTTCGATGCGTGTGTGGTCGTGGAAATACTCGACATGCCTGAAGCCTGGGATCGAGCAGCCAACGTGCATGTGCAGTGAGGGGGCGCAATGAGCTGAAAGGGGACAGCCAAAACTCGCCGCGATCGCCGCGCCGGCCATGAAGCCGGTAAATCCGCCGCATCGTGTCGCGTCCAACTGGAGTACGTCGACTGCGCGGCTCGCGAGCATGCGGCGAAAGTAGAACTGGTTATATCCATATTCGCCGGCGGCCACTTCCATTTCTACCGGGACGGCGTGCCGTACGAGACGCAGGTCGGCGAGATGGTCCGAGCTGACCGGTTCCTCAAACCAGGTGACATGGCTCCGGGAGAATCGCCGGGCGAGATCGATGGCCTGTTTCGCGCTGTAGGCGCCATTCGCGTCAACAAAGAGCTCGACGCCATCGCCGATTGCCCTGCGGGCGACCTCCACGCGGTTGGGATCGCGATCCGGTTCGGTGCCCACTTTCATCTTTACGGCGCGTATGCCGTGGTTCACCCAACGGGATAACTGGCTGGCAAGCTGAGCATCAGAGTAGGAAGTGAACCCGCCGCTGCCATATACAGCGACGCTGGTCGAAGAATCGGCTCCGCCCAGGAGATCGAGGACGGAGCAATTCAGCATTTTCGCCTTCAAATCCCACAGCGCAACGTCCAGGGCGGAGAGGGCCATCGCCGAAATGCCGGAGTTCCCGTCATTGCGGACCTCGCGAAGCATCGCGGCGTGCAGGCGCGGAATATCCATAGGTGTTTGCTGCAAGAGGCAGACTTCACCCAGATCATCGGCCATGACCGCAGTTGCCCGATTTCCATAGGTGTAGCCGAGGCCGATTGTGCCGCCGCATCGGAGTTCGGCGAGGATCAGCGTCGTCGAGTTCCAGCGCAGCGTTCCATCGGCTTCTGGCGCGTCGGTAGGAATGGTGTAGGCCGATACCGTGACTGCCTCGATGCTATGGGTCGAGTGGCTGGCCATAAAGTGTTGCAACACCAAATAGGACGCTGGGTGGTCGTTCGCGGTTTGATCGAATCCCGGTTATCAGGCAGGCAACGCCGTTCCGCAAAGCCCGCTTTAAAATCGGAGCAACAGTATCGCCAGAACGCAGAATAGTCATCGAGAAACGTGTTTGGATTCTTCCGCATCCTAAAGGATTTCCTCAGGAATCCCGCGCCATGAGAAAAAACGAGAAATCCGGTTTTCAGATAGCTGCCAATGGATCTTTCAAGTTCCGCAGGTCGAAGCCGATCTGAGCGCGCCTACCCTCGCCTCTCGATACACCAACTCGATGCATTCGCGCGATGCAACTCAAATGTTCCCTGGGGCCTTTTTATTTTGGCGTCCCCGACGGGATTTGAACCCGTGTTATCGCCGTGAAAGGGCGGTGTCCTGGGCCGGGCTAGACGACGGGGACGCTGAGAAGGCGAGCGCCTGAAGCGGCGCAGACCGCACGCGGGCCGTCTCTGACTCTAACGGGCGACCCGGGCAAAGTCAAAGCTGTTCTTGCGATCGCCACGCCGGATTGCGACGGATCTCCAGGCGGATTTTACGCTCAAGAAAATAGACTGCCAGAACGATCGCCAGCGCGTAGAGGGGGCCAAGGATCCAGCCGAGCAGGCGCTTCAGGGGAGTTAGCATCCAGTCTCCGATCTGCGATCACGCAGAAGCCGCTCACTGACAGATACCACAGGGCTGTGGCATTGCCAGCCAAAACAGCGTCGGTTCCTGAGCCGCCCGTAGCCAGATGCTCAATACCGTGCCGGTGCAATACCGGTGTCCGCGATGCGGCCGGCCCGGGGACCGAGCTGGCGGTGCGAAGCTGAGATTGTTCCGGGGCGTGGACCCGTTCGGCGGCGGACGGGCTTCAGCTCGTTTGTGCCGCTGGCCTGAATCCTGGTACTTTCGCGTCATTCCCTCACTCGATTCCCATCGCAGCGATCCACGCCCCACCGGATATAATCAATACTCTGCAGCCGAAAGGAGATGGCAGTCTCATGCCCATCCAGCCAACCGCCAAAATCTGGCACAACGGCAATCTGATTCCCTGGGAAAAGGCCCAGATTCACGTGATGAGCCACGTGATTCACTACGGCTCTTCGGTTTTTGAAGGCATTCGCTGCTACGCGCAGCCCGAGGGTGCGGCTGTGTTTCGGCTGCCGGAGCACATGCAGCGCATGCTGGATTCGGCGCGCATCTATCGCATGACGCTGCCGTGGTCGCTCGACCAGCTGTGCTCGGCGGTGGTGGAGACCGTGGAGGCGAACAATATTGCGCCGTGCTACGTCCGGCCCATCGCCATGCGCGGCTATGGCGAGATTGGCGTGAACCCGAAGGGGGTGCCGATCGAGGTGTACATCGCGAATTTTCCATGGGGCAAGTATGTGGCCGGCGATGCGGCTGACGTGTGCATTTCCTCGTGGAATCGCCTGGCGCCGAATACCATGCCGTCGCTGGCCAAGACTGGCGCGAACTACATGAACTCGCAGCTGATCCGCATGGAGGCCGACATTAACGGCTACTCGGAAGGGATTGCTCTCGATGTGAGCGGCTATCTTTCTGAGGGTTCGGGCGAAAACGTCTTTCTGGTGCGGAACGGAGTGATTTATACATCGCCGCTGTCGAGCTCGGTCCTGTCAGGGATTACGCGCGACTCGGTACTAACGCTGGCGCGGCACTTTGGCATCCCGGTGGTGGAGCAGCAGATCCCGCGGGAGATGATTTACATCGCGGACGAGGTGTTCTTCACGGGAACCGCTGCGGAAGTGACGCCGATCCGGTCGGTGGATCGGATTCAGATTGGCGACGGGAATCCGGGACCGATCACGAACCAGCTGAAGGATGAGTACATGGGGATCGCGTCCGGGCTGAAGCCGGATCGCTTTGGCTGGCTGACGCCCGTGCGGGTGCGGGCGGAGCAGCCGGTTACGGCGTAGGAACTGTCAGAAATGGAAACGCCCGGCCTCACAGCCGGGCGTTTTCGCGTCCGGGGCCGGAAAATGACCCTGCCGGCGCACGGTGATATTTGTCACATGCGCGGTTACCGGCAGACTGCTTACAATAGGGTCATCATGAAAAGCAGCAACAAGCAGACGGTACGGATTGCGGCGGCGGTGCTGGTGATCGTGGGCGCGATTTCGTACCTGGCGGTGACCGGGGTCGAGGCCAACAAGAGCTACTACGTCACCATTCAGGAACTGCAGTCGATGGGTGGGAAGGCGTATACGCGGAACCTGCGGGTGGCAGGGAGCGTGGCGCCGGGGAGCATCGTGCGCGATGGGTCGCATGCGACGTTCACGCTGGTGGAACTGGACCGCAAGCTGAAAGTTGCCTATACCGGCGAGGAGCCGCCGCCGGACACATTCAAGGACAACAGCCAGGCGCTGGCGATTGGGACTTTTGGACGGGATGGAGTGTTCCACGCGACCCAACTGCAGGCGAAGTGCGCGTCGAAGTATGCGCCTGCGCAGCCGGGGCAGCAGAAGACCGCTGGGGCGGCGGAATCGACCGCCATGGCAACCGGCGGACAGTAAAACAGCGTTCAGGGGATAGCGGTCAGCGTTCAGGAGAAGCGTAGCGCTGAAAACAGGCGAAGTGTGTTTGTGCCGGTGTGGGGGAGTAGACTGCCTGGAAAGCAACTATGACCAGCATCATCGCGGAGTGCGAGGAGGTATCGAAGCTGTACGGCACGTTCGCGGCGCTGCGCAAAGTTTCGGCGCGGCTGGAGCGTGGCCGGTGCTACCTGGTGCTGGGTGAGAACGGGGCGGGGAAGTCGACGCTGCTGCGCACGCTGGCTGGGCTGCTGAAGCCAAGCTACGGCAAGGTGCGGTTGTTTGGGGCTGATGGTGCGGCGGAAGATCCGATGGAGGCGCGGGAGCGGATCGGGTACATGAGCCATGCCACCATGCTGTACGACGAGTTCTCAGGCGGGGAGAATCTGCAGTATTTTGCGAGTCTCTATCGGGGCCGGGACTGTGTAACGCCGGAAGAGGCGCTTGGGAGCGTGGGACTCGATCCGGCGCTGGCGCGGCCGGTTGGGCAGTATTCGCAGGGAATGAAGCAGCGGGCATCCCTCGCGCGGGTGCTGATTTCGCGTCCGGAACTGCTGCTGCTGGATGAGCCGTTCTCGAATATGGATATTCAAAGCGCGCACCAGATGCTGCGGCTGCTGGAGACGTTTCGCACCGAGCAGAGGACGATTGTGCTGACGACGCACCAGAGGGAGCTGGCCGAGCCGCTGGCGGATTTTGTGTTGACGCTGCAAGCCGGGGCGGTGGTGAATCTGGAAGAGGGGCCGTATGCGAAGCGAGGTGCTTTGACCTTGGCTGTGACGGGCGCAACGGGGTCGCTGCGATGACCACGAGCGCGAAGCCGGGGCACAAGACGAATGCTGCGCGGTTCCTGGATTCGCTGGGAATTGTGTATGAAATTCGCGGGTACGAAGTCGCGCCGGAGGAATTCTCGGCCCTTCTGGTGGCGGAGAAGATCGGGCTACCCCCGGAGCAGGTGTTCAAGACGCTGCTATGCGTCACGTCGGACCGAGAGCATGTGTTTGCGGTCGTGCCGGGAGACGCAGAACTGGATTTCAAGAAACTGGCCGCGGCCGCTGGAGCGCGCAAGGCGGAGATGGTTTCGCTGAAAGACGTGCAGCCGCTGACCGGCTACGTTCGCGGCGGGGTGACGGTGTTTGGGGCAAAGAAGGATTTTCCCGTCTACGTGGATGAAACGATGGACCTGTTCGACGTCGTCTCGGTTTCAGCCGGAACGCGCGGGGTGCAGGTGGTGCTAAGTCCCGCGGATTATCTGCGGGCAGCGAAGGCAACGGTGGCGAACCTGACGAGAGAAAAAGCAGGTCCCTCCGCTCCGCGTGCCGATGATCCGGCACGCTCCGGTCGGGATGACAAGGTGGGGCACGCATGAGGTCGGCCTATTTCCTGACGCATTTGAAAAAAGATCTGCAGCTGGAGTGGCGATCGAAGGACGCGATCAACTCGATGCTGTTCTTTGCGCTGCTGGTGGTGGTGCTCTTCAGCCTGGCGTTCGACCCGACGCGAGCGGTGAGCCGGCAGATCGCGGGCGGGATTTTGTGCGTGGCGACGATGTTCGCTGCGGTGAGCGCGCTGAATCAGGCGTGGGCGCGGGAGCTGCGCAACCAGGTGCTGGATGCGCTGCGGATGACCCCGGCGCCGGCGGCATCGCTGTTCCTGGGGAAGACGCTGGCAAATTTCCTGTTCGTGATGGTAGTGGAGGCAGTGCTGGCGCCGGTATTCGTGATGTTTTACAACCTGCACGCGCTGGGCAATGCATGGCTGCTGCTGCTGGTGCTGCCGCTGGGGACATGGGCCCTGATCGTGAACGGCGTTTTCTTCGCGGCGCTGTCGATCCGGACGCGCAATCGCGAATTGCTCCTGCCGCTGATCTTATTTCCGATCTTTATTCCGGCGCTGCTGGGCATGGTGATGTCGGCGACGGCGATTCTGACGGGCGAAGGCGATGCGGTGTTGTGGATCAAGATGCTGGTGGCTTACGACGTGATTTTTACGACGGTGTGCATGATGCTGTTCGAGGTTATCCTGCACGCGGAGTGAGGGACGGGCCGTCGCGGCGGAGGCCTAGTGGTAGTGATGGAGGAATCGAGCAGCGGAGAAGGCGACAACCCAGAGGCCGATCACGAGTGAGCCGACCGTGAAGATCCAGTTACGGATCCGGCGATCGCCGGGGGTAAAGGCCGACGTTTTGCGGATGCCGAAAATCTGGCCGCCGATGCCGATCGCCATCAGGAGAGCGCCGAGGATGAGGGTGGTCCAGGCCATGGTCTTACCTTTTTACCCTAAATGGAATAGATGCGGGAAGAGGCACGGCGGCGCTGCTGGGAGTAAGGTTTTGGGGATGGGCAGGCGCGGGGATGGTTCAATGTTCCTCAGTGAGGAGGGTTGGGAATGAGGCGAATGCACATGGAAATTCTGGCACTGGCGTTTCTTGCGATGGCGATGGGTGCGCCGCTGGGAAGAACGCAAAATCCCGCCCCTCCGGCGAAGGGAGCGCCCGGCGCGGCTGCGCCTGCGGATCAGCAGACGCTGGCCGTGGAAGCTGTGGACACCCTCTCGTCGGTGGACCGATCGAACCTAAAGGCGTATTGGGCGGGAGTACAAAACCGGACTCACAGTCAGTGGATCCACGCGCTGCCCGCGCTGGCGAAGCCGCCTCAGTCCACACCCGGTATGGTGAAGATCGATTGCTGGGTCCATACCGATGGCCGCGTGACCGGCATGACGCTGGAGCAGCCGTCAGGAAAGGCTGCGCTGGACCGGGCGGCGTGGGCGGCCATTACCGGGTCTGCTCCCTATGGCGCCTATCCCTATGGGATCAGCGTGGAGCAGGTGAAGGTGCGCTTTACATTTGTCTATAACGGTGGCACGACCACCAGCCAAACGCCGATCGGCGCGCCCAAGCCTCGTTAGAGGGTTGCGTTTGCCAGGTGACGAGCGAAGAAGCCGAAATTTCGGCGAGAGGCAGAAGGTATGAAGTTGTGGCGATGGTTGTGGCTGCTGGTCACGCTGGGAGTGCTGGCCGAGGGCTTCCACGTAGCGCTCTTTGTGGTGCCCCCGGATTCAGCGCAGGGCAATGTGCAGCGCATTTTTTATTACCACATTCCATCGTGGGCGGGGATGGGGCTGTTCTTCGCGATTAACCTGGGCTGCTCGCTGGTGTATCTGGCGGTGCGCAATCGGAACCAGGCGCTGGCGATCAAAGCAGATTCGCTGGCGGTGGCGTCGGCGGAAATGGGCGTGGTCTTCTGCTTCATCGGCCTGGTGACAGGATCGCTGTGGGGACGCGCGGTGTGGGGCATCTGGTGGACGTGGGATGCGCGGCTGACTTCGACGCTGGTGCTGTGGCTGATTTATGTGGCGTACCTGCTGCTGCGGCGTTTTGCTGCGGGGCCGCAGATGCGGACGCTGGCGGCGGTCATGGCCATCTTCGGATATCTGGATGTGCCGCTCGTCTATATGTCGACGCGGTGGTGGCGGACGCAGCATCCGGCGCCGGTGTTTGGCGGCGCGCCGGGATCGGGGATCGATCCCAGCATGATGCCGGCAGTGTGGTGGAACCTGGCCGGATGGCTGATGTGGGGAATCTTTGTAGCGAGCCTGCGGTATGTGTCGGAGTATCGCGACCAGATTGCAGATCAACAAGCCGGGCTGGCGGCGCTGGGCTAGACACTCGGCAACACTGGAGCGAGAGGAAGGCAGTGAATATGGGCGACATGGGACATCAGCACCTGGTGTTGGCGTACGCGGCGACAATCGTGATTCACCTGGCGTATCTGGCATACGTCACGGTGAAGTGGCGCGCGGCAAAAGGGGTGGCGGGTTAAGATCCAGGTCCCGAGCAGGACATCCTGAGTGGGACGGCGGCATTCGTAGCCGTGGCGCGTCCCGTCATTTTCGGAAATATGGGGTGATTCGGTAGACTCGAAAATATGGCTGCAATTCACAAAGTTGCTTTGTTTGGGATGGGTTTACTGGTTGCGGTTGCGGCGCCTGCGCAACAGGAGATGCTGCATCCGAAAGATACAACGGCGCTGCATCCGCCGCCGGGCGCGAAGATCGCGATTGTGGAGTTCGCCGATCTGGAGTGCCCGATGTGCGCGCTGGAAAATCCGGTGCTTCTGCAGGCGGAAGAGAAATACCACGTGCCACGGGTGTGGCACGATTATCCCCTGCCGCAACACGTCTGGAGCTTTCAGGCTGCGGTGAACGCGCGCTGGTTTGACACGAAATCGAAGAAGCTGGGCGACGATTATCGCAGCGCTGTTTTTGCGAATCAGGCCAACATGGAGTCGAAAGACGATTTGCAGAATTTCACGATGAAGTTTGCGCAGCAACATGGGGTGGGGCTGCCGTTCGTGATGGATCCGCAGGGCAAGCTCACGGCCGAAGTGAAGGCGGATCAGGATCTGGGCAATCGCATGGGCATTCACGAGACGCCAACAGCTTTCGTGGTCACGGAGCACGGATTCAAACAGGTCATTGATTTCCAAAAGCTGTATTCCATGCTGGACGAAGCTGAAGCCGGGCGATAACTTCAGAGCACAGAGCACAGGCGGCTTCGCGGCGATTCAGACGCGGGCTCCCAATTCCTGAACAAAGAGAGTTCATGAGCACAGAGAGCGCGAATATCGCCGTTCAGCCGCCCGTTGCGGCGCGGAAGCATACGGAGAGAACGGTCCACGGGGACACGCTGGTGGACGACTACGCGTGGCTGCGGGAGAAAGACGATCCCGCGGTGCTGGCTTATCTGGAGGCCGAGAACGCCTGGTGTTCCGCGGTGATGGCGGGGACCGACGATCTGCAGACGCAGCTGTATGAAGAGATGCTGAGCCACATCAAGGAGACCGACGTCTCGGTCCCGTTTCGCGATCGGCAGTACTGGTACTACTCGCGCACCGAACAGGGGCAGCAGTATGAGATTTACTGCCGCAAGCGCGGAGCGGCGGAGGCACCGGAGGGTGACGAAGAGATTCTGCTGGATGTAAATGAGCTGGCGAAGAACGAGTCGTTCATGGCGCTGGGGACGATGGTGATTTCCGACGATGGGAATCTGCTGGCATATTCGTGCGACAACCGCGGCTTCCGTCAATACAAGCTGTACGTGAAGGATCTGCGCACGGGCGAAGTGCTGCCGGAGCGCGCGGACCGTGTGGGTTCGGTGGTGTGGGCGGCGGACAATCGAACGCTGTTCTACACCGTGGAAGACGAGGAGCAGAAGCGGCAGTTTCAGTGCTACCGGCATGTGCTGGGTGCTCCGCCCGCGGAAGACGAACTGGTGTACGAGGAGCAGGACGAGCGGTTCAACATCGGCGCGGGGCGGACGCGCGACGACCGGTACATCATTCTGGAGAGCGCGAGCCACACGACGACCGAGGAGCGATTCCTGCGGGCAGATGAACCGCGGGGCGAATGGCGGCTGATTGAGCCGCGGCGCGACGAGATCGAATACTACGCCGATCACCGCAATGGGCGACTTTATATCCGCGTCAACGATACGGGGAGGAATTTTCGTCTGGTAACGGCGCCGATCGATGTTCCGCGACGCGAGAACTGGACGGAGCTGATCCCGCAGCGCGCCGAGGCGATGCTCGAGGAAGTGGATCTGTTCGCCGGACACGCGATGGTGTGGGAGCGCAGGCAGGGACTACAGCATGTTCGTGCGGTTCCCTTCGTTGGATTCGGGCCGGAGATGGCTGACGGGCGCGAGATTGAATTCCCTGAACCGGTCTACAGCACGCAGCCGCATGCGAACCGGGTCTACGCGACGGGAAAGTATCGATACGCGTATCAATCTCTGGTGACGCCCGCTTCAGTCTTCGAGTACGACGTGGCGACTGGCGAATCGAAGTTGCTGAAACAGGTTGAGGTGCCGGGCGGCTTCGATCGAACGCAGTATGAATCGGAGCGGATTTTCGCGAAGGCCGCCGATGGCGTGGAGGTTCCCGTTTCGCTGGTATGGCGACGGGACAAGCGGGAACGGGGAAAGAATCCGCTATGGATTTACGGGTACGGGGCCTATGGGTATTCGCTGCCCATGGGGTTCAGCAGCAATCGTCTGAGCCTGCTGGATCGCGGCTTCGTGCTGGCGTACGCGCATGTCCGCGGCGGCGGGGATATGGGCAAAGCGTGGCACGATGCCGGACGGCTGATGCACAAGCGGAACACGTTCACCGATTTTGTAACCGTCACCGAGCATTTAGTGGCGCAGAGGTATGGGGCGGCGGATCGTGTGGCGGCGGAGGGTGGTAGCGCGGGCGGGCTGCTGATGGGAGCGATCGCCAATCTGCGGCCGGATTTGTATCGCGCGATGATCGCGCATGTGCCGTTTGTGGACGTGATGAATACGATGCTCGATCCAACGCTGCCGCTGACCGTACCGGAGTATGAGGAGTGGGGCGATCCGAATGAGAAGGCGGCGTTCGAGTACATGCTGAGCTATTCGCCTTACGACAACCTCGAGGCGAAAGAATACCCGGCAATGCTGGTGAAGACTTCGCTGCATGACAGCCAGGTGATGTATTGGGAGCCGGCGAAGTATGTTGCGAAAATGCGAACCCTAAAGACGGATACGCGGCATCTGGTGCTGAACACGAATCTGGCGGCAGGACACGGCGGGGCTTCCGGGCGATACGACTATCTGAAGGAAATTGCGCTGGACTACGTATTTTTGTTGCGAGAGCTGGGCGTGGTTGACGCTCAGAATTCGGTGACAGAAGCCACAATTTCCTGAGAAGCAGAATCTTCGCGGCGCAGCAGGTGCTTGACGACGAAGAGGCTGGCGAGCGCGAGAGCGCCATCGGTGAGCAGGCTGGCGACGGCGGCTCCGCGCCAGGACCAGCGCGGAATCAGAAGAAAATTGAGGCACAAATTGAAGGCGGCTGCGCCGAACTGCGTCGCGGTGCGGTTCCACTGCGAAGCGGAGGCCGTAATGGTGGTGCCCCATGCATAGTGGAGAGCGCGCAGGACGGGCAACAAAGAGAGCCAGCGGAGAGCTTCGACCGATCCGCGAAACGATGGACCAAAGAGCACAGGCAGCAACGGCGCGCCAAGAAACAGTAACCCAGCAGCGCCGATGGAATAGGGCAGGGTGCGGCTGAGCGTGGTGCGAGCGAAGGCGCGGGCGGGGCGGACTCCGGTGGCGCCTTCGCGAAAGAAACGGGGAGCGGCGGCGGCGTAGACGCCATAGATGGGCGCGCTGGCGGCATCGACGACGCGATAGGCGGCGGAGTAAATGCCGGCGGCCCAGGTCTGGCCGAGCGTGACGAGGAAGGTTTTGTCAATGTCGTTATAGACGGAGATGGACGAGGAAGAGCACGAAAAACTGAGGCCTTCGGTGAGATCGACGCGACGGATACGCACAAAGCGCGGGCCGCCGAGGCGGAGGGTAGCGAGGGCAAGGGCGAAGACAGCAACGAGTAAAGTCGCAAGCCAGTAGACCTTCGCCCAGAGCAGCGCGGTGGCATGGATGGAGTGGGCGCGGGCCCAGGCCCATAGGAGAGCGGCGGTGACGGCGCGTCCGACGTAGATAAGAGCCATGAGGCGAGCGGTCCAGGCAAAGCGGCCTGCACCCTGGAAAGCGCGGGCGGCGAGCTGGACCAGCTTGCCGAGAAACCCGTCGGCGAGCGCGATCCACGGGACCAGCGGCCGGAGTTCGGGGCGAAGCGCAAAGTGTGCGTAGAGCATGGCAGCAGCGAGGAGCAGAAGAAATCCGATGGACGTGATCACCAGCGCGTGGCCCCAGGTGCTGGAGAAGGAAGCGCGGTCGCGGCTGATATTGCGGACCAGGATCATCTCCATGCCGAGGGTGCTGAACATGCTGAGGGCAGCAACCAGAGCGGCGACGCCGACGAAGGCGCCGTACTCCTGGCTGCCGAGGGCGCGACCGATGAGGACGAAGTAGACGGCCTGCGCGGCCATGGCGACAGCCTGCCCGGAAATCATCCACAGCGAACCCCGGCGCAGGGACTCTTCGGGCATCTTGGGCGGTTACTCCAGAGCCTCAGTGTAAAGGTCTTCGAGCCGAGCTGTCTGCGTCTCGAGACTGAAGTGCGTTTCGGCGCGGATGCGGCCGGCGGCGGCGAGACGGCCGGCGAGGGCCGGGTCGGTGAGAAGACGGCACATGGCCTCAGCGAGAGCGCGCTCGTCGCTCGGCGAGACCAGCAGGGCGGTTTCGTTTTCGACGACGGCTTCGGATACGCCGGGTCCGCGGAAACCGGCGATGGGCAAACCGATGGCCTGGGCCTCGCAAGAGTGATGGGGAGTCCTTCGCTGTCGCCGCTGGCGGCAATGATGCTGGGTGCGGCGAGCAGGCTGGCGCGGTACATCAGATCGCGGACAACGCCGGGTGGCTGCGATCCGAGGAAAGTGCAGTTGCGGAGGGAGTCGCGTGCCTGGGCGCGGAGTGGATCGAGAAGGGGCCCGTCACCGACGATGAGGAGCTTCGCCGTGGGGTGACAGTTCTCGACCTGGGACATGGCGCCGATGAGGTGGGCACAGCCTTTTTTTTCGACGAGGCGGCCGACGAACAGGACGACAGGGTCGAGGGAACGAGAGCGAAGCGGGTCGGGGGTGAAGAAGTTGAGGTCGACTCCGATGGGAAGGACGCGGAGCTTCGCTGCGGGCACACCACGCTCGAGAGCCTGATGGTGAATATGTTCCGAGACGCAGACGAAGAAGCGGGCGCGGGCGCGGAGTTCCGTTTTGCGGCGCAGATAGACGCGGCCCGGCGCGGTCCGGCGGAGGGCCACGTCAGTGCTGGTGGCATCGTAGCCGTGCAGCGTGACGATGAGGGGGATGTTGAGCTGGCTTTGCAGAGGAAGGGCGGCGGCGGCGTCGATGGCGAAGTGTGCGTGGAGGAGCGCGGGGCGGCGGAGCTGAAGAGCGCGAACAAACTTCGGAGCGATGCCGGTATGGAAGTAGATCCGGCGGCGGAGTTTGTCGGAGAGATTGTCGTTTTGCGTGAGAACGATGGTCTCGCAGGGGTCCATCGGCAGGCCGGCGGGCACCAGGCGAAGCCCGGCGAAACAGGGCGAAAACCGACGCAGGGCGTGGGCCTGGGCGGCGACAAAGGTCTCGGATGGGGGCAGGAGATCGGAGCGGTAGATCAGGACGGCAGGGTTCACGGGATTTCCCGAGCGCCGGATTCTGCTTTTCCGGGCTCTTTTTGTGGTTGCAGCCAGAATTTCATGAGCCTGCATTGCGAGGGTGTGATGGCGGTCACGCAACAGCGATCCAGCGGTTAGCTGTGAAGCGGTTAGGGATGAAGCGGTTAGCGAAAAAGCTGTTGGCGAAAAACCGGTTGACGATGGTAGGGCCAGCGATGAGAACAGTACTTTCGTTTGAATCCCTACCCCCACCCCCCTCCCCCGGAAGGGGGTGAGAGCGCGTACCGATTTGATTCCATTGGTTCGAGGTTTTCGAAGTAGCGTTCATCTATTTCATTTCATAGTGGTTGGGGCGTTCTATTTTGTTTTGTTATTGATGCACTATGGTCCGCGGACGGCCCTGAGTTATGTATTTGCATTCAAAGTACAAGTCGTCAATGCATTTGATTCCAAAGTGCTTCAGAAGACAGTGAACCGTGACCAGTGAACCGTGATCAGGGCTCCGAGCCGGGATCCTGGCGCCTGAGCCGCAAACAGAAAAGCCTCGCCGGAGCGAGGCTTTTTTTTACTCTATAAGTTCAGTATATCACGCTGGAGGGGTAAGTCGGCCAAATATCTTTGAGGACATTGTGGTGTAAGTCATTGTAAGTCAGTCGTCATTACTTCGGTTTTTGGGTGCGCCTCTTGACAATTTTTCCACATTTGGCGTTTTTGGAACTGGAAGGACAGGGAAGCGCTTAGGGAGGCCGGACTTCGAGGCTGTGGGTCGTTTTCAATACCGGCGAGGGCGGCGACGTAAAGGATCCAGAAGAGGCCGTTGTAGAGGAGGAGGGTATTCTCGTCGAGGTCGTAGAGGGCGATGAGGATGACGACGGCGAGGGGCCACGCGATGCGGTCGATCTCTCCGCGACGCCAGAGGGGCCCCAGCTTGCGCCAGGCGCGCAACCAGCTGAGGGCGAACAGGGCCAGCCCGGCAGCGCCCAGTTCGAGGGCGATTTCAAGGAAGCCGTTGTGCGCGTGCACGACAAAGAAATGCACGGCGCTGTCGATCTGGAGAGAGGGGCCGGCGGTGCCGCGCCAGAAGGCGTCGTAGCCATAGCCGAGGAAGGGATGCTGGACGATGAAATGCCCCACCTGGGTCCAGATGGCGGTGCGTCCGGAAAGAGTGGGGTCGCGGCTGAGGAACGGAGCGAGGCGGTGGAAGCCGAGAACCAGCGCTGCGCCGAGACCGACGCACGCGAGGGGCGCGGCGGCGGCCATGACGAGGCGGAAGCGCGGACCGGCGCGACGAGCGATGGCCAGCACGAGCCAGAGGAGCAGGAGAGCCGCTTCGATCATCCACGCGGCCCGGGAACCGCTCATGACGAGCACGAAGAGAAACAGCACGAAGGCCGCGAGGCGCGAAGCTGTGATGCGCTCGCCAAAGAGGATGACGGCGGTGGCGAGGACCATGATGCGGCCGCAGGCGTTCTTCTGGGTGAAGACACCCTGCCAGTCGGCAGCGTGGCCGGGGGAGTGGTCGAGTCCGAGGGAAGGAGCGAGAACAACGATGGCGATGGTGGCGAGGGCGAGAGCGATCATAGCGAGACGCAGAATCGCCAGTTGGCGCGGCCGGCTGAAGCGCGCGGAGAACCAGAGTCCGAAGAGCCCGGCGAGAGCAAAGGGCAGGGAGCGGCGGAGGGTGAGCACGGGGTCGAGCGACCAGGCGGTGGAGGCGACGGCAAGAACCGCGAGGAGGCCGACCCAGGGGACCAGGGCAGTCTGGCGCAGAACGAGGCGCGGACGGCGCAGGATGAGCGCAAGGATCAGGGTGTACGCGATGGCCTGGGAGGCGATGCCACCGATGGTTGTAAGGCCACTGGGCGCCGAGGCTGTCATTTCGAGAGCCTGCGCCGGGGCGATGCCGGGAATGGATCCCTGCATGGCGAAGAAGGCGAAAAGTGCGACGCAGGCAAGGTCTTCGGCGGGGAGGATGCGGATTTGGGGGAGACGAGCGGCGGGGTAGCTGCGAGGGATCATCAGTGCGCGGCGTAGATGAGAGCGGAGCTGGCGGCGGCGGTGATATCCGCAATGCCCAGGGAGATGTTCTTCATGAGGCTGAAGGGGACGTAGAGAATATCGTTGGCCTGCAGGGGGACGTCGGGGTCGCGTCCGCGCTCCATATCGCGGAGCGGCAAGTCGGCGGCATGGCTGATGCCATCGATATTGCGCACCAGGCGAACACTCTTCTCGCTGGCAGTTTTCGAAGCGCCGGCGGCGAGGGCGATGGCCTGGAGGACGGTGAGTTGTGAATCGTTCTGCATGACGTAGCCGCCGGGATGAGCAACGTCGCCGAGGACGTAGACGATGCCTGCTTTGGGGACGATGACGGTGTCACCGGGACGGACGAGGATGTCCGCGTTCAGGGCATCGTCGGCGCGGTTGGGAAGGAAAGCGTGGATGCGCTCACCGGCTTTGCCTCCGCGCTCGATGACGATGTGGCGATCGGCATATTCGGTGAGCCCTCCGGCGAGAGAGAGCACGTCGATGAGAGAGCGCGGAGCCGTGACGCGCACGGTTCCAGGGTGCGCCACCTGGCCGAGAATGGTGATGGTCTGGGTGGCGAATTCCTCGACAAAGACGGAGACCTCAGGGTGAAGAAGGTAGCCGCCCTCGCGATACTTTTCGGCGATGCGGGCAGCGGCTGCGGCGGGCGTGAGTCCCTGGACGGCGACATTGCCAGCGAGAGCGAGGGTAATGTCACCGGAATCGAGGACGCGGGTGTGCTGGTCCAGCTCGGATTCGCGGAGAACGGTGATGCGGAGGAGGTCGCCGGGTCCGATGAGGAGACTCTCGGGCGGCGTGCTGGGATCCGCGGCTGGCGGAGATGGGGACGGCGCGTCCGCAGTGGCTGGCGGCGTAGCAAGTGGCTGATCGGCAGAGGGAATCGACTCGGGTGGCGCGGACGAGGCGGGCTGCTGGGCGCGAGCGGCGAAGAAGCAGCAGAGGAGAGCCCCGAGGGCCAGGCGAGAGAGGAATTGACCGATGTTAAGAGGGAGCGTGAACCCGGGTCTCACAGTCGAGACGCGGGTCATCCGGAGAGGGTCAGGCTTGCGCACAGGCAACTCCATGAGGGGCGCCCTGGAGGATGACCCCGAGGACGGCGTGATCGGGGACCTGGCGGCTGAGGGCGTGGAAGGCAGGAAGAACCTGATCGCGTTTTGTCTGACCGGCCCGGGCAGTGATCAGAACTGCGTCAGACATTTGCGCGAGCACGAGGGCGTCGGCGTATACGGCGGCGGGGCTGTTGATGACGATGAAGCTGAAGTCATCGCGCCACGCGGCGAGCAGGCCTGCCATGCGTGTGGAGGCGATGAGTTCGGAAGGACAGGGCGGGCGAGCGCCGGCGTGCACGACGGAGAGCAGCGGAAGTCCTGCGATGGATTGGGTGAAAGGCAGGTTGGCGGAGCCGGACAGCATTTCGGTCAGGCCGGGGTCGGCAGAGGGGCAGGCGGCGGGGGCGGAGCGCAGATCGGCGTCGACAAAGAGCACCGAAGAGCCATGCTGGGCGAGCACGGCAGCGAGGCTGAGGGCCAAGGGAGGTCCCTGTGGTTGAGAACTGTGGGGGTGGGAATGGTCCGGAGTGGAGCCGGTGATGGTGATGATCTGGGGCGCGCGGCCGCTGTGGGAGAGCAGAAGGGAGGCGCGCAGGCACTGCAGCGCTTCGACGAAAGGCGATTCCTGCATGGGAAGCTCAAGGTCGGAATCGGCGCTGGCCTGCAGCGTGAGCAAGGAATGGGTCGAATTGGGCACCCAGCGGCGGTACCACGGCTCGGCCAGGTAGTATTCCGGCACAGCGGCGAAGACCGGCGCGTCGAGGAGAGCTTCGAGGTCGGCGGGAGTGCGGACCGCGGTGTCAGTGAGTTCGCGCGCGATGGCGGCCGAACATCCGACGATGGCTCCAGCGGTGAGCGCGAGCGCGGTGAGCCAGGGCAGGCTGGGAGTGGTGGGGTGGTCCGGCGGAGGACTGAGCGCGGGACTGACGACGGCGAAGTTGCCGGAGTGGAGACCTTCAAGGATGCCGGTTTGCTGGAGACGGCCCAGCAGGCTGGTGTAGAGAGCGCGGCTCTCGTCGGCCTCCTGACGGGCGAGCCGGAGAGCGACGGCGGTGCCGGTGAGCCGGGAGGCCAGGTCCTTTTGCTGCTGGAATGCGTCGCGGGCGGCACTCTCCGCCTGCAGGGAAACGTCGTAGTCGCTGTGGGCGCGCTCGCCGAGGCGATGGACTTCCTCCTGGATCGAGTCCTGGACATTTTCGAGGTGGGCGCGTTGTTCGGCGACGGCGGGCCAGTTCTCGCCATAGCGATTGGCGGATTCGGCGATTTGCGATTTGGCAGCGGATTCCTGCGCACGCAGCGACTGGAGCAGGGCGAAGGAGTTTTGCGTGTTAGGCCCGGCGGCGGGATTGCCACCCAGCCCGGAGAGGGTCTCGGGATCGCCGCTTTGGACGGCGCGCCAGATGGCTTCGCGCACGATGCGGCTGGACTCCGCGGCGGCGAGCCCGGCATTGAGGGAATCGAGTCGTGTGAGGACGACGTTGTGCGCATCGTCGTCGCCGTAGGCTCCGGAGACACGGTCCATGGCGGCAGCGCGCGCATCGAGCGCGTCGGTTTGCTGGCGTAGAGTGGCGAGCTGCGCCGAGAGCCAGGAAGCAGACTGTGCGGCGGCGGAGGAGCGGGACTGGAAACCGTAGTCGAAGAGGGACTGGACGAGGGTGTTGACGACGAGGGCGGCGCGCGCCGGGTCGGGATCGGAATAGCTGATGGTGACGAGGCGGGTGCCCGCGTCGGGCGCGATCTTGCTGTGGCGGGCGAAAATTTTGAGCGCGACAAAGCGGCGATTGGGGGCTTCGGCGAGCGGAGTGGAGAGCGGCTCGAGCGGCTTGCGCCAGAAGTAGAGCTTGTGGAGGGTGGCAAATGCGTGGGGGCGAGGCGCGAAGTAGTCGGGCGTGTTCTCGAGTCCAGTGCGGCGGATCACCTCGAGGGTGAGGGCGTCGGAGCGAAGAATGCTGGCTTCGGTCTGGAGGGTGAGGTTGTCGTCGAAGGGGTCGGTGACGGCGCTGGCGGGGCGGTCGCTGGTGGTGGCTTCGAGTCCGAAGGCGCCGTGGGACTCCTTCTGAATCTCGATGACCGCGGTGGCGCGATAGTGGGGCGTGGATGAGGCCCAATAGAGGATGGCTAGTCCGAAGCAAGCGGCGAGGGACGAGAGGATCCAGGCGCGCCGGCGGGTAAAGATGGCGGCGAAATCGAGAAGAGTCCACTCGACGGGCGGATCGAGAGGCCCGTGGCGCGAGAGAAGGGCGGCAGTCGAGTTCATGGCTGCGTCTCCGGGATGGGGATGAGGTTACGCATTGCGGAGGAGGACCACCGATCCGTCGAAGTCGAAGCCGAAGTCCATTTCGCTGAGTCCGGCGCGGAGCATGGTATCGCGCAGGCGGCGGCGATCCTGAGTATGCAGAAGCAAAAAGCCGCTGCCTCCGGCGCCGACCAGCTTGCCGCCACTGGCACCGCCTTCAGAGCGAGCCAAATCGTAGAGCGAGTCAACGCGGTTGGTAGACATGGAGCGGCTGCGGGCGCGCTTGCGCATCCAGTGCTCGTGCATGAGGCGGCCGAACTCGGTGACGTGGCCGGCTTCGAGCACGGTGCGAATCTCCCGGCCGAGCATGCGGGCAAAGTGGAGACTGTCGAGCATGGCGGGATCGCGAGCCTCGGAGAGGCGCTTCTGTTCGCCGAGCAGGGAGGATGCGCTGCGGAGTTCGCCGAGGAAGAAAAGCATGAGGGAGTCGCGCATCTCGCGCAGAGATTCCTCTGCCATGTGCAGCGGCGTGACGCGGACCTGGCCATCGGGAAAGTATTCCTGGCAGAGAAGGCCACCATAGGCGGCGATGTACTGATCCTGCTTGCCGACGGGCTCGCCGAGGCGGTTCATCTCTATTTCGACAGCTTCCTGGGCAAGGGTTTCGGCGGTGACGGGTTCACGCTGCCACGCGTAGAGCGCATGGAGGAGGCCGACCAGAAATGTTCCTGACGACCCGAGGCCGGTGCCGGCCGGCACGTCGGCGACGCTGACCACTTCCAGCGGCGAGGGGGCATGATGCAGGCTGATGGCCTCGCGCATGAGGGGGTGGCGGATCTGGTCGCAGGTGTCGGCGTGTTCGGTTTCGGAATACTTGAGGAAGTAGCCGGGCAGGAAGCTGCGGTTGACGGTGATGTAGACGTATTTGGTGATGGCGGCGGAGATGACGAAGCCGCCGCCGTTTTCACGGTAATACGAGGGCAGATCCGTGCCTCCACCTCCAATGGAGATACGCAGGGGTGTGCGAGTCATGATCAACTTCACACCACCTGCGTGTCTCGCTGCGGGGGAGGGCCACTGGAGCGTGCGAACGACAGAATGCGGCGGACCCGGGGTGAAGCGGCGACCACCGCCTCGGTCTCGCGGAGCCCGGGCAGAGAGCCGATTTCGTAGAAGCGGTCGGAGGTTTCGAATCCGGCGAGCAGGGAATAGGCAGCGAGGCCGGACCAGACGTCGCCCAGGTCGAAGACGGGGACCGTCCAGTGCGAAAGAACGCTGGCGTCGAGGGCGTCGAGCCCGTAGTCGATGTGGTGCATGGTGGGGGAGGGATGGCGCTTGTCGTAGCGCACAACGGCGCCTTTGCGAAACTCGACGTTGCTGGCGCCCCAGCGATTGTGGTTGCAGAAGACGCTCATCAACGCCGGCTTGTGGGAATTGATAAACGAGCGCCAGATGGGCTCGACGGGCTCGGTGAGCCAGCTGTCTCCGTACATGACGAGGAAGCGCCGGCCCAGCAGGGGCAGTGCGGCGAGCAGGGCGCCGCCGGTGCCCAGCGGAACGGGACCGTCATGACTGTAGGAAATGGAGAGGCCGAACTTGCTGCCGTCGCCGGCGAAGTCTTCGATCTGCTCGCCGAGAAACCCGCAGCAGAGCACCACTTCGCGGATCCCGCCGGCGTGGATGAGCCGCAGCTGATGACCGAGGAAGGGCTCGCCCGCCACCTGGATGAGCGACTTCGGCATCAGGCTGGTGAGCGGACGCATGCGGGTGGCGAGGCCGCCGGCGAGCAGCGCCAGACGCGGCGGCCAGCGCGATTCGCCCCATTCTTCGGGAAGCCGCGTTGCGCGCGTGTCGTCGTCGAAGACAAGCCCGGCGCCGAAGGCGGTCATCATGCTGATCACCGGCGGGAAAGGGGTGCAGTCAGTTGCTAAGTGTGCGTTCATCGGCGGTCAGCTCCTGCAGAGATTGGCGTATGGCATCGCGGCTGTTCCGTTTCGGATACCAGCCGAGAGAGTGAATGCGGGTGGAATCGAGCCGGACGACGGGGACGTCGCCGCGCCAGCCGCGACGGCCTCCGGTGTATTCAAAGATGGGTTTGGCGGAAAGGCCGAGGGTTTCGACGGCGAGGTCGGCGATTTCGGTCACGGTAACGGAATCGTCGGTGGCAACGTTGAACACGGAAAACGGGGCAACCGCTTTCTTCGCAGCGCATAGTGCGGCCTCGACGACATCGGTGACGTGGATGTACGGCTTACTCTGCTGTCCGTCGCCGAGGATACGGAGGCGTTTGGGTTTGGTGGAAAGGCTGCGCAGGAAGTCGAATCCCACCCCGTGGGTCTGGCGGGGTCCGACGACATTCCCAAAACGGAAAACGCAGGCGTGCAGCCCAAACATGGAGCAGTAGCTGGCAATCAGCGATTCGCAGGCCAGCTTGCTGGCTCCGTAGGTGGAGATGGGGACCATGGGGGCGTAGTCCTCGGTCAAAGCGCGATCGCCGGCGTCGCCATAGACGCCGCTGCCGGAGGCGTAGAGGAGACGGTGCAGGCCGGCGCGGCGCATGGCCTCCACCACGTTGTTGGTGAGCAGCGTCCCCTGGTAAAAGTCGACCTCCGGGCGCTCCGCGGCCAGCGCGATGTCCGGATTCGAAGCGAGATGGATGACCCAGTCGTGGCCCTCCATCGTTGCCGTGAGCGCGCCGATGTCGCTGGCATCGGCATGCACGATATTGAGCCGTGGATCGGTGACGTGCGCTTCGTAATGCCACTCCCGCCCGGAGGAGAAGTTGTCGAAGATGGTGACGCGGCGGGTTTTGTCCGACGCCAGCAGCGCATCGGCGAAATGGCTGCCGATGAAGCCGGCGCCTCCGATGATGAAATAACTTCCCTCCGAAAGGAGCATTGGCAATTCCTCGGCCCGACTACACGCGGGTAATGCGAAATCTGATTTGGAAAATGACCTGGGGGTTTGTGGCCCAGAATGAAACTATGCTCTCTATCCTTCGTCGATAGCCTGCGGAAAGGCAATCTTTTCTGTCGTGGTGGTAGTTACCCAAGTCAGGTTAATGGCATAGTTATGGCCTGTCGGCGTCATTACCTGTGATAGCGAGGTTACGAGAATCAGCCTGTCCGGACCCTCGCGGCGAGATATAAGTTCCAGGATACTCAGAGAAAATCGATGCCGGCGGTGGCGATGCAGAGCCTCCCAGCGGATGCCGGTATGGGCCACGTATGACGACAACAGAATCCGGGATCACAGTGGGCATGCCGGTATGGAACGCCATGCCCTGGCTTCCCGAAGCCATGGAAAGCCTGTTCCAGCAGACCACGGAAGGGTTCGAGATCCTGGTCGTTGCAGATGTCTCGACCGATGGCAGCACCGAGTATCTGCGGACGCTGCGCGACCCCCGGCTGCGGGTGGTGGAGCGCCCGCGCGCCGGTCTGACGGCAGCGCTGAACCGGCTGCTCGAGGAAACGCGCACCCCGTGGCTGGTGAGGATGGATGCCGACGACGTGTCGTACCCAACCCGGATCGAGCGGCTGCAGGCGGCGATAGAGGCGCATCCCGAGGCAGGGCTGATTTATTCGCTGGCCGACTACCATCCGCGCGAGCGCTGCGCTGGCCGGTTCCGTTGTTCACGCGGAACGCCCGAGCAGTTGCGATCGATGGTGGAGCGGGGATATCTGCTGTCTTTCTGCCATTCCAGCGTGGCATTGCAGGTGGAGAAGGCGCGCGCCGCAGGTGGATACAGAGAAGGGATCCGCGCCGAGGATGCGGACTTATGGTGGCGGATGGCGCGAAAATTCGAGATCGTTTGCGTGCCCGAGCCGCTGGTAGGGTTTCGGCAGCATGGGGCGAGCCTGAGTGCGGAAGATACCGGCAAGCAGGAGCTCGCCGGGCTTTACGTGCAGTATCTGCTGCTTTCGGAGCTATGGGGATTGACCCCGCGCCCGGTGGCGGAGGTCGGTCCTTTGCTGCAGGAGTTGATCGAGCCTTCGGCGGTGAGGGCGAAAGATGCACTGCGGAACCTGAACATGCATTGGGCGCAGAAACGGCGCCTGCGCGGCCTGGCCGCGCTGGCCAAGGCAATCTGCGCATCGCCGCGCTACGTTTTGCGGCGTCTGCGGGACGAATTCCGGCACGACGCCATCGCCAATGGCGTTGCGCCGCTCCTGTTTTGGGAAAGAAAGGAAGTGTTGTGGACCTGATGGAAGATACCGCAAATGCTGATGAGGAGATTGCCTCCCCTGCGCGGCTGCCCCTGCCGCCACGATTTGTTTTGGGGAAAATACCCGTGGACCGCATTGCGATGGATTATGCCGCGGTGCTGATGGTGGAGGCGCTGTTGCATCGTGGAGAACTACCGCCCCTGACGGTGGTGGGACCCAACGCCCATCTGGTGACGCTGGCGGAGCGGGACAGCCGTTTCGCGGAGGCGATGCGGGATGCGGACCTCGCTGTTCCCGACGGCGTGTCGATTGTGATGGCATCGCGGGTGCTGGACCTTCCGATTCCGGAGCGCGTCACGGGCGGCGACTTGATGGAGCGGATGTGCGCGGAGGCTGCGCGCTATGGTCTCCGCGTGTTTTTTCTGGGAGGATTGCCGGGCGCAGCGGTGATGGCGGCGCATCATCTGCGGAAACGGTATCCGGGACTGGAGATTTGCGGAATGTATTGCCCGCCGCTGGGCTTTGAGAAGGACGAAGCGGAGGGGGCCCGGATCCTGAAAGCCATCGCCGAAGCAGCGCCCGATTTGCTGTGCGTCGCCTTCGGAGCGCCAAAGCAGGAGATCTGGATGCAGGAGAATCGCGCACAACTGAACGTCGGAGCGATTCTGGCGGTTGGAGCAGCTCTGGATACACAAGCAGGCCTGCGGCGGCGCGCCCCGCAATGGGTGCAGCACATCGCGCTGGAGTGGCTTTTTCGTTTGCTGATGGAGCCGCGGCGTTTGTGGCGAAGGTACCTGATCGGGAACACACAGTTCGTGCTGCTGGTGATGCGGCAGTGGGCGCGCGGAAAGCTCGATCGCCTGTGGCGATCGATCCGGCAGCACGGCGCAGCGAAAGCCGCCAACTTCCCGGCGGCGGGAGCGACTCATGAAGAGGATTGAGGAACTACAGATCCGTTTGTTCAGCGACGGCGCCGACCTGGCTGGAATCCTGGAGATGTACGAGAAACCGTGGATTCGGGGGTTCACCACGAATCCCACCTTGATGCGCAAGGCGGGTGTAGAGGATTACGAGTCGTTTGCGCGGACGCTGCTGCGCGCGGTGCCGGACCTTCCCATTTCCCTGGAGGTGTTTGCCGACGAGGAAGCGGAGATGGAGATGCAGGCGCTGACCATGGCGACGTGGGGCGCGAACGTCAATGTGAAGATTCCGGTGACCAATCGCGCCGGCGTGTTCATGGGGCCGCTGATTCGCAGGCTGGCCGAGGCGGGTGTGGCGCTCAACGTGACCGCGATCCTGACGCTGGAGCAGGTGCGCCGCGTGGCGGACGCGCTGAAGCCGGAAACGTGGGCGATCGTGTCGGTGTTCGCGGGGCGCATCGCGGACACGGGCATCGACCCTATACCAATGATGGCGGAGGCCAAACGGATTCTGCGCTGGCGGCCGCGAGCCCGGCTGTTGTGGGCCAGTCCGCGGGAACTGCTGAATATTTTTCAGGCGGAGGAAGCGGGATGCGACATTATCACCGTGCCGCCGGAAATTCTGCGCAAGATGGAATTGGTAGGCAAAGATCTGGCGGAGTATTCGCTGGAGACGGTGGAAATGTTTCACCGCGATGCGCACATGGCGGCGTATCAGATCGACACCAGCCGCGTGGTCGCGGTTGCAGGGAACCGCGGCGGATCAGTGAACCGCGCTGCTGAGGATGATCTGGGCGGCCTCGGTGAGATTGCTCGCGAGGTAGTCAGCGCAGGGGTCGGCAACCTGGAGGGCGGGTCCCAGGCGTGATTCCGGCGGCGCGATGCGGATGGTGCGGACACCGGCGGCATGGCCGCACTGCGTGTCGGTGGGCTGGTCTCCAACCATCCAGGACCGGGACAGGGTGATGGCGAAGTCATCGCGCGCGCGCAACAGAAATCCGGGAGAAGGCTTCCGGCATGCGCACCTTTCGGAGTAGCCGGGGGTGAGTCCTTTGGGGTGGTGGAGGCAATAGCAGAAACGAGTAAAGTGAACGTCCGCGGCGGCCAGCTGCTTTTCCAGTTTGTGCTGGATGGAGCGGACGGTGTGGTAGCTGGACTTGCCCAGCGCGTAGTTGGGCTGGTTGGAGACGAGAATGAGGGGATAACCGGCGGTTTGAAGTTGGAGGAGCGCCGGGATCACGCCCTCGCAGAGTCGGAAATCCCGCAGGGTGAGTGGGGATTCCATGCGGCCGGTCGCGGGGTTGAGGATGGTCGGATTGAGGACGCCGTCGCGATCCAGAAAAACGGCGGGCCGGACGACCGGGCGAATTAAGTTGCCGATTCCCATTTCATCTCGTTCGAGCGCAGACGTGGATGAGAGACAAGGAGGTGCCAGATGACCGCCTGGAACTCCTCCGTATGCGGGGTTATGGTTGCAGCGGAGACGGTGGGAACGATGAGGCAGGCGTCGGCCACCTGGGCGGTATAACCGCCGTCGCGGCCGACGACGCCGAGAATGCGCGCGCCGACCTGACGCGCCAGGGCGAGGCCGGCCACCAGATTCATGCTGATGCGCCGCTCCGGATTTCCTCCGCCGACGGAGAAGACGAACACCGCGTCGCGCGCGCTGAGATGGCTGCCGCGCAGCCAGTTGGCGTAGCAGGATTCCCAGCCATCGTCGTTAATGCGCGCTGTCAGCTCGGAGACGTTGTCGGTGGGGGCGTAGCATTCCATGCCTGCAATTTTGCGGAAATCGTTGACTGCGTGGCTGGCGTGACCCGCGCCGCCCCCCACTCCCAGAAAGAAAACCCGGCCGCCCTGCGCTCGAATGTCGAGCAGCAGTTCGATCATGCGATCGATGACGGCCGGGTCAAGTTGGGAGGTGAGCTCGCGAACCTCGGACAGATAGGTGGTTGTGTAGTCGCTCGCAGTCACAGTCGGCTCCGCATCACAGTGAGGACTTGCGCAGGACGGGAAGGGCGGCGTCGCGCACGGAAACCAGGCGAAGTCCAGGCGCGCCGTCTCGCGTTTTCCAGAAGCCCTTGCGCATCGAGCGGCGCAGAGAAGCGGGCACCAGCGCGAAAATCAAAAAACTGAGCAAGGAGCGAAACTCGGGGTCCCCCTCGAAGAAGAAGGCCCGCAGAAGTGCGAACCGGGCCCGCACGCCGGCGTGACTCGCGCGCGCGCGCCAGACGCACTGAATGGCGATGAACCACGAATAGGCGCGGGGCGAGATGACGTCGCGAATCTGCCGGATCCATGACAACGAGAAGCTCCAGTTGGCGGCCCGGCCCACACTGGCGCGCGCGTCCTCCGTCCGCCAGATGCACAGCGGCTGGCGGACCATGGCGACGCCGACGCCTTTGTGCGCAGCGACCCGGATGAGCCAGTCCCAGTCCTGATGCATAGGCAGACCGGACTTGAAGGGCACCGCGACCACCAACTCCCGCGGGGCCAGCAGCGTGGAGCTTTGCATCACGCCTCCTGGGTCACGCAGGCTGGTGCGGCAAAACAGAAAATCGGCAATCGGCTGCGGTTGCTCGTAGGTTCTGGTGGGCAGAACGCGGCTGGTTGTCGGCGACTGGGCGATCAGGCGGCAGGAGACCACCGGAAACCAGTCCGGCATGGCATGGGCGGTGCGCATCTGCTGGGCGATTTTCTCCGGGAGCCACTCGTCGTCATCGTCGAGAAAGGCGACCCACTCCCCGCAGGCCGCGCGGACGCCGGCGTTGCGGGCATCGGAGCCGCCACGCCGCTCGTCGAGAAAAACGACGCGGAGACGGGCATCACTGCAGGTTTCCAAATAAGCTGTCGTGGCCGAATCGGGGCCATCCACCACAACAATCACTTCCAGGTTGGGCCAGGTCTGGCGCAGAGCGCTGCGGATCGCGCAGGCCAGCAGCGCCGGCCGCTCGCGCGTGGGAATAATCGCGGAGACCCGGGGGTAATCGGAGATGGGCGAGTGACTGGACATGGCGCGGACGGAGAAGCCCGGGACAACCGAGTCGAAGTTCGAACGTAAGGTGGGTTGCGGAAGAAAGACAGATTACGAGCAGCGCGTCGCCCACTTAAGTAATGGACAAATGTCCGGATAGGGAATCCGGGCCCGCCTTCACGCGAAGGCAGAAATCCCCGTTGCGCTCGGCCAGTCGTTACGGTTACCGGTTCATATTGTCAAGCACCGACCCCACAATGCCCCCCAGGACTCCAGCTTCGGTGGTTTGGCGCGCCTGCTCCCGCGGCAGGTATTCCTGGATCTGGTGGGCGAGGCGGGAGATAGGCAGGGTCTGGAGCCAGATGCGGCCTGGGCCGGTGAGCACCGCGAGGAACAGACCGTCGCCGCCAAAGATGAGGTTCTTGATCCCGCGCACCATGGTGATCTGAAAAGACACGCTGGCCTGGAAAGCGCCGACGTGGCCGGGATGGACCAGCAGGGTCTCGCCCTGCTGCAGATCGCGCATGACCAGTTCGCCCGAGAGTTCGAGCCATGCGGTGCCCTGGCCGCTGATTTTCTGAAGAAGGAAACCATCGCCGCCAAAGATGCCTGCGCCGAGAGACTGCTGGAACCCGACGCCGATCTGAATAGCAGACGTGGCGCAGAGGAAGCCATGGCGATGCACCATATAGTCATAGCCGGGCGCGACTTCGACAGGCACGATGTGGCCGGGGACACGCGTGGCGAAGGCCAGCTCGCCGTTGCCACCCATGGCGCGGTATTCGGTCATGAACAGGCTGCCGCCGCCGACTACGCGTTTGAAGGCGCCCAGCAAACCGCCGCCTCCAGCGAACTGGGTGTGGGTGGTCATCTGCACATTGGGCGACATCCAGGAAAGCTCGCCCGCTTCGGAGATGATGGCGTCGTTGGGCTCGAGCAGAAACTCGAGCACGGGCATGGTGGTGCCGATGACCTGACTTTTCATGACGACAGGGTACAACAAGGGTCGGGGCGTGGCCACGCGAGGCGCGATTCAAGGCGCTCACGTGAAAGAGAAAGAGCGCGGCGAGGCTCAGCGTTTTCGGCTAACAGACAGCGTTTCCGGCTAATAGGTGTGCTGCAGATACGGTGCAGTTTCACGAGAGTGGCCGACCGTTTTGATCCCGCGCAAAGGGATCACAGCTGATGCGGAAAATCCTCAGACAAAGGGTTGCATTCAACGTCAACTCTGGGTATACCAAAACGATATTGTCTGCAAGAAAACTAGATCGGAGGGTTCGCAACTGTAGTTTTAGTTTTCAAATTGTGAGGTAGGGGCTCAGAAGTGACCACGTAGTACCACCACGCAGTCCGTTGTCTCCACGTTGTTGGATTTCAGGAAGTCGCCTCGAGTCAGAGTCGCAGGGTCCCCCAAAATATCACCGGGCCTGGTATCTCAGTCTGAGAGAGAAAGGTAGTGTCTCGTTTCGATTCGAGACTCTGGAAGTCGCTGTGTGTGCGGCGAGTTCCAGGGCCGGCTCGAAGCAGGATAACGCCGACACGCAGCCACTGCGCCTTTCTCTTTGCGGGAAAGCTTCACGCCGCCGAAGGTGTGCGCGCGCGAACAGTTGACGTGTGTCCTGGCGTTCGACAGGTGACAAGCGCATGGACTTCAGGCGTATTCCTCCCTCCTTTGGCCGCGCAGTTGCGGCTGACGATGCATTTGAATGCAACCACTCTTCACAGTCCGAGGCGCGATCGGGGCAAAGGCGCGATTGGGGCGCGCGGAAATACTGGCGAGCGGCCGCGATGGTGACGATGCTGTGCAGCGTGCCGGGAATGATGTTCGGCCAGCACAGAGGCTACCGGGGAGGCGGCTCCCACGACGCACTGAGTGCTCTCAAGTGCACCAGCGCAGCGCTGACGGCAGCCGGCAGCGATGCCTGCACGGTGACGCTCACCGCAACCACCAGCAGCACGATGACGGTGAGCCTGGCCAGCAGCAGCAGTGCCGTCAAGGTGCCGGCGTCCGTCACCGTGGCAGCAGGCGCATCGAGTGCCAGTTTCACGGCGACCGCGGCAGCGGTGAGTTCGGCAACAACCGCGACCCTAACGGCCTCGGCCAGCGGCAACTCTGCAACCTTCTCGCTGCAGTTGAAGGCGTCGGGGACAACCACGGGAACCGCTGGGTTGACGCTGGGCTCGTCCACTGTGGCCTTCGGCAACGTCAACCTCAACTCACCCGCGACGCAGACGGTGAAGCTGACGTCAAGCGGCACGGGATCGGTGACCATCAGCGCTGCGGCGATCAAGGGCACTGGCTTCTCGATGACCGGGGTCACGACGCCGCTGACGCTGAGCGCGGGGCAGACAGCGACGCTCGATCTGCAGTTCGACCCCACCGTGGCGGGTGCTGATACAGGCTCCGTCACCCTCACCAGCAATGCTTCCAGCGGAGGCGCCGCGAGCATCGCGCTGAGCGGCACGGGCACGAGTACTGCCGCGTATCAGGTGGAACTGGACTGGGACGCGCCACCGAGCTCCGGCGTGACGGTTTCCGGCTACCACGTCTATCGGGCGCCCAGCGGCAGCACTTCGTACACGCTGCTGACTTCATCGGCCACTCCATCGACCACGTACACCGATACGGGAGTGCAAGCGGGGTCGACGTATAACTACGAGGTCACCAGTGTGGATTCCTCGGGCGTGGAAAGCTCGCCGTCCAGCGTCTACATTGCGACGATTCCCTAAGCTGGTAACTGAGGGAATTTTCAGGTGCGAAGCGGGCCATGCGGTGACGATGGTGCATGGCTCGCCCCGCGCGAACGGATCGCTCGGAAGTGTTGAACCCGCAAATGGGGTGTTGGATCCGAGCGATCCGGGTTGCCTTCCACCCGGAGGTAACCATGGTTCGGGCGCGCCGCGGTTGTGCGCGGCGCGCGCGGACTCCCCTGTCGGAATGGCTCCATGGTAATCATGTTCTTTGTCAGCTCGTCGGCGCTCGGCTCCTGGTAGCATCAACTCCGTATGTTATGTGTGTCATCGAGTTAGTCAGAACGCAGCCGTGATGTGTTCCAAAATGGAACTGATGACCGGCAATTATTCATTTCTATCTCATAAGTAACCTGCACTCCGCACTATTGTGATCGCTCTCACAGAGTACTTGTGCGCCTTCGATCATCATCGCCTCAAGAACCTTCGTTCGACCACCTTCTATCTGACTTAGGCCCAGCGTGCTCGCAAAGTACGTGCGAGCGTGCCCAGGTGGGGTGTGCGAAGACGCTCTCCGAGGTGCCGCTGATGTTTGACTATCTTGTTCCTCCCCCCTTCGGCCGCGATCGCGCGGATGACAAAACTTTTTCCTCGAGCCTGAACCTGGCGGATCGCCAAGATGGCCCGCGGCGGTGGCGCCGCGCCGGCCTGCTGTGCCTGTTGTTTGCCTGCCTGCCGCTGGCTTCCTTTGGCGCTACCGCTGTACTCGCCGGTGTGTCGTGCAGCCCGGGCGCCTTCACTAAGGCCGGCTCGACCACCTGCACGGTCACGATGAATCGGAAAACGTCCGGCATCCGCCAGGTCACGCTGAAGAGCAGCAGCGCCGCGGTGCAGGTGCCTTCGTCGATGTATGTGTGGACCGACGACACCAACGATCCGTTCACGGCCACGGTGTCATCCGTCAGCGCAACGCAAACGGTCACGCTGACCGCGACCTCAAACGGCGTCTCGGAGACGACGACGCTGCAGTTGAATCCATCGACGACATCGACGCCGCCGGCGCTGAGTGCGCTTTCGTGCAGCAGCAGTTCGCTGACCGGAGCAGGGACCGACTCCTGCACGGTGACGCTGACTGCAGCCGCGACCACTGCAACCACGGTGAGCTTGTCGAGCAGCAGCAGCGCGGTGATGGTGCCAGCTTCGGTGACCATTGCAACTGGAGCGTCGAGCGCCACCTTTGGGGCGACGACGACCGCCGTCAGCACGAATCAGACCGCAACCCTGACAGCAACCTCGGGCGGCGTCTCGAAGACCTTCTCCCTGACTCTGAATGCGACGACTGCGGCGCTCAGTCTGAGCTCCACCAGCGTGGCGTTCGGAACCGATGCACTGAATACGGCCATCACAAAGACGGTCACGCTGACCTCGTCGGGAACCGCGGCGCTGACGATCAGTGGCGTAGCGATCGCGGGGACGGGCTTCTCTGACTCCGGGATCAGCACACCGATTACGCTGAACTCTGGTCAGTCGGCCACGTTGACGATTAGCTTCGACCCGGCAACAGCAGGGGCTTTCAGCGGATCGGTGACGATCGGCAGCAACGCTTCCGCCGGCAGCGCGACCATCAGCCTGAGCGGGACCGGGCAGGCCGCGGCGACGCTGAGTGCGATTTCCTGCAGCAGCGGATCGCTGACGGGCGCGGGGACCGACGCCTGCACTGTAACGCTGACGTCGGCAACGACCACTGCAACCACGGTGAGCTTGTCGAGCAGCAGCAGCGCGGTGACGGTACCGGCTTCGGTGACGATAGCCGCCGGGGCGTCAAGCGCCAGCTTCACAGCGACGGCGACGGCCGTCACCTCGGCTCAGACCGCGACCTTGACCGCAACCGCGGCTGGAATCTCGAAGACCTTCACCCTGACCCTGGGCACGACAACCCCGACGCTGACCTTCGGGTCCAGCAACGTGGCTTTCGGAACCGTCACCGTCAATACTCCCGCGACGCAATCGGTGACGATGACGTCGACCGGCACCGCTCCCATCACCATCAGCGCAGGATCGGTGACGGGCACAGGATTCTCGATTCCCGGCGCGAAATTCCCCGTGACTCTGAATCCAGGCCAGTCCTCGTCGCTGGAAGTCCAGTTCGATCCCACCGCGGCGGGCGCTGCGACCGGCACGGTGGCGCTGGCCAGTAACTGCTCCATGGGCGGATCGATGACCGTCGCCCTGACCGGCACCGGTGCAGCCGCTCCGGCCAACTATCAGGTCGAGCTCAGCTGGGATGCGCCCGTCGGCTCCAGCGATCCAACCGCGGGTTACCACGTTTACCGGGCGACGAGCAGCGGGTCGTATGCGTTGCTGACCTCGTCTCTCAACACACCAACGACCTACACCGATACGACGGTGCAGGCCGGGGCGAACTACAGCTATGAAGTGATGAGTGTGGATGCGTCGGGGGTGGAAAGCGCGCCCTCGAATGTGTATACCGCGACGATTCCGTAGCGACGACGCTAACCAGCTCACGCGTCGCTGCTGATTCAAATCCTGCACCACCCGCAAGAGGTTGCAGGGCGGTCCTCCGGGCGGAACACGAAGCGCAGTTTTGGCTTCGTGCTCCGCCCGAATTTTTTCTTCGCGCCAAATGAGCGGCGGGTTTGGGACAGCGCCTGAAAACGCAGGCAGAGGACGAACATGGCAATCCGGATTCGATTCGACGCGGTCAGTCGCCACTACGAAAACGAATGATGCGGCGGCGATCGCGTTTGGAGGGGCGACCCGCCGGAGCCGCAACGAAGTGCAATCCGGCCCTGCGCTCTTCTGCAAATTTCCTGCGCGCTTCGCGGCTGGCTTCGGTTTCGCGATAGAGTTGCTGCGCAACGGACGCGGGTCCGCGGACGTCGCTCAGGCCCAGGACTTCCACTTCGAAGTCTCCGCCGTCGTTTTTAATCGCGAGAAGATCCCCGACCCTGACTTCGCGGGCGGAGCGGAGGGGTTGATGATTGGCTTCGATGCGCCCCAGTTCACACGCTTTCCCGGCGAGTGTGCGCGTTTTGAAGAAGCGCGCGGCCCAAAGCCATTTGTCGAGGCGAACGCCGTTCATTTTTCTATCGTAGCGGTGGAGTATGCCGTATCTGAAACGGTGGGCGAATCGTCGTAGTGGGAAATTAGGGAACGCCGGGGGCGAACATCCGGCGAAAGCTCTACCGCGAGTCCCGCTTCCTTGCAAGAGCTCCAGACAAAACTTTTGTACTGGGGTATCTCTCCGGATAACTACTACATCTTGTGGTCGGAAGCTCAAAAACACCCAAGTCGTGAGGTTTTTACTGTAACTCGCGCTGCCTGTGGGATTTAGGGGCGCGTCTGGAATCGCGAGGGGCGCGATTTTCCACTATGCAGGGAGAACCATGTCGGTTACATTCGTGCGTGGGAGGAAGTGGTAAAAGCTGGTCCAAAGCGGCTTTGGCACTTTCACCCTCCTTATGGCGTCCCAGCGCCCAACATTAGCACCTTTTGGGTAGCCGGGAGCTGGCGAATTTGCGGGGGTTCCGCTTTAGGCACGGGGATCGATGTTTCGTGGCAGCCACATTACGCGGGTCGATGAGAAGGGGCGACTCAAACTTCCGGCCGAGTTCAAGCGGCAGATCGATGCGGAGTACGGGAACGATCCGTTCTACATCACCAGCCGGGACGGAAAGACGGCCGAGATTTTCCCGATGCGCGAATGGGAGGCTTATGAGAAGAAGCTGGCGGCGATGCCCAGCTCTCACCCGGCGAAGGAGAAGCTGCTGATGCGGTTTAACTATTTCGGGCAGGAGACGGAGATGGACGGGCAGGGACGACTGCTGTTGCCCCAGGTTCTCCGGGAGAAGGCCAACCTGATCGCCGAAGTGGTGGTGCACGGCAGCGAAGAGCGCCTGAAGGTTTCGAACCACGAGCAGTACGAGCAGGATCTGGCGAGCAACCCGATCACTGCGGAAGACAAGATGGAGATTTCGAAGTACGGGCTGTAGGCAATCAAGACCCCCCAGGGGGAGCACATGACGGAAACCATGCGGCATGTGCCGGTTCTTTTACAAATTGCGATCCGAATGCTGAATGTGCGCCGGGGCGGCGTCGTGGTAGACGCGACCCTTGGCCATGCAGGCCACGCGAGCGAGATTGCTCGGCGGCTGGGGCCGGAGGGTACGCTGATCGGCTTCGACCGGGACCCGCAGGCGATGGAGCTGGCGAAACAGAGGCTCGAAGCGCTGCGCGAGGAACTGGGAGCGGAGATGCCGCGGGTGGTGCTGCACGATGTGGAGTTTTCGCGGGCCAGCGAAATGCTGGCCGGGCAAAAGGTCGACGGGCTGCTGGCGGATTTCGGCGTCAGCTCGATGCAGTTCGATCAGGCGCACCGAGGATTTAGTTTTCAGGCGGAGGGCAACCTGGATATGCGGATGAATCCGCGGCAGGGAGTGACCGCCGAACAAGTGGTAAATCAGGCTGGGGAAAAAGAACTCGCCGACCTGATTTACGAATTCGGAGAGGAAAGGAGGTCGCGGAGAATCGCCAGAGCCATTGTCCGGGCGCGGCCCGTAACCACGACGGTGCAGTTAGCCCGAGTGGTTGCGGCCGCTGCCCCGGCAATGAAATCCGAGCGCATCCATCCGGCGACCAGGACCTTTCAGGCTCTTCGAATTTATGTGAATGCCGAGCTGAGCGAGATTGATGCTCTGCTGCGGCTGGCGCCGGAGGTATTGAAGCCGGGAGGAAGGCTGGTGGCGATCAGCTTTCATTCTCTCGAAGACCGGCGGGTGAAGGATGCGCTGCGCGAGGGAGCGCGGCAGGGGATTTATGAAGTGCTCACGCGGAAGCCGTTGACGGCGGAAGCGGAGGAGACGGATCGCAATCCGAGGTCGCGCAGCGCGAAGTTGCGGGCTGCGGAGAGAAGGGCAGAGGAAGCGCGCAGGGGGTAGGGTGTGGCCATTGGTGTTGGTGGTGATTCGGGTCCGCCGCACCTTACGCCGTACGCGTTGAACCTCAGGTGAAGATCGGGCCAAGGACAGGCAGAGCCAATTTTTGAGGTCAGGGTGAGGGGAGACGAACGATGGCGACACAGGCGATAGCGGCACCGGTGATGGGTGGATTGGGTCGCGACGCAGATCGAGTTGCGGAGCATAACGCATTGTTGCTGGCGGCGCAGCTGCGTGGCCGGCGCGGTCCCACGCCAGAGGCTCTGTTTCCCAAGCGCATCGACAATTCGCGCCTGGTGAAGGCGATTGACGCAGCCCGCGGTCGCGAGATGCGCAGCTTCGCCTATGCCATGGCCTTCTTGTTGTCGCTGATTATGGGCTATGGATGGCAGCATTTCAGCGCCATCGAATGCGGCTATCGGATCGAAACCGAGAAGCAGCAGATGCAATCGCTGGAAGAGCAGAACCGCCAACTGAGCCTGACGAAAGCCCAGCTCGCCGATCCCCAGCGTATCGACGCGATGGCGCGCAATTTGGGATTGTCGGCGCCGCGGCCCGGACAGGTCGTCCATCCGAATGCGGCCAGCGACGCCAATACTCCCGCGATGGCGGAGAATCGTCCCGCCGTCCCGGCCGTTCACTAAGTTTCCCCCAGGGAGGAGACGGTTCCCGCTGTGAATCTTCGTGCGTTCTCCTCGTCACCCCAGCGCGCCGGCAGCGAACGCGAATGGGATCCAACGCCCACAACTCCCCATCACGCCGGCAATCGGCGTGATGGGGATTCTCCTTTTCGCTTCAAAAGCAAACCTTTCCTGGTAACGCCGATGCGGCAGACGCGCATCCTGGCGGTGTTGGGGATTTTTCTCGGCTGGACCGTCCTGATTGCGGGGCGGCTGCTGTGGCTTCAGGTCATCCAGCATGCGGAATGGGCGGAGCGCGCCGAACGCCAGCAGGAACGCACCTTCACGGTGGCTCCGCGGCGCGGCATTCTGTACGACCGCAATCTGCACGAGCTGGCGATGACGGTGGTTGCCGACTCGATCTATGCGGTTCCGTCGGAGATTGGCGCGAACAAGGAGAAAACGGCGGAGGCGCTGGCGAGGGTTGTCCACACCGATCCCGAAGACCGGTTCACCGGGGAGAAACAGATTCTGGCGCGGCTGATGGACTCGCGGAATTTTGCGTGGGTGGCGCGCAAGCAGACGCCAGCCGTCATTGACCGCGTGCAGGCCATGAAGCTGAAGGGCATCTACGTTCAGAAGGAGTTCAAGCGTTTCTATCCGGATCGGCATCTCGCGGCGCAGGTGCTCGGCTACGTGGGCATGGACGACGATGGTCTGGCCGGCGTGGAAGAGGATCGCGACCGCGATTTGCACGGCACGCCAGGGCGAATGCTGACCGCCATCGACGCGCGGCGGCATGTGCTCGACAGCGAGGAGCGCGATCCCGAGCCCGGGGCAAACCTGGTGCTGACCATCGACGCCAACATCCAGTTCATGGCCGAGCAGGCTCTGGATCGCAACATGGAGCGCACCGGCGCGCTGAACGGCACGGTGGTGGTGCAGGATCCGCATACCGGACAGATTCTGGCGCTGGCGATCCGGCCAACCTTCGACCCGAACAATTTCCGCCACACCGATCCCTCGCTGCTCAAGGATCACGCGGTGAGCGATGTGTACGAGCCGGGGTCGACCTTCAAGCTGGTGACGTATTCTGCGGCGCTCGATCAGGGTGTGACGACACCTGACGCCACGATTCGCACGCTGGGCGGGCAGATCAATGTGGCGGGGCGCATTGTGCACGACGACCGCGACGCGATTCTCTACGAGGCGCAACATAGCAATGTGCTGACGACCACCCAGGCGCTGGAGGAGTCGAGCGACGTGGCGGCGATTGAGCTGGCGCAAAAGATGGGGCCGGATCGGTTCTATCAGTACATCCACGGTTACGGGTTCGGCCTGCGTTCGGGCATCGAGCTCCCCGGCGAGACGCGCGGCCTGGTCAAGCCTCCGGCGCGCTGGCAGCCGACCACCATCGGGTCCATCCCCATGGGCCAGGAGATCGCGGTCACGCCCATCCAGCTGGTGAGCATGGCCTCGTCGATCGCAAATGGCGGTGTGTACCTGCCGCCGCATATCGTGCTCGAGAGCACACCGGAGATGAAGGGGAGCGCGAATCTGAAGGCGACGACGTTTCGCCCCGAAGACGAGCTGCCCAACCCGCTTCCAGTCGGGGCGCATCGGGTGATCTCCGAGATGACGTCGGCGCAGATGCGGAAAATGATGGAGGGCGTCGTGCTGTTCGGCACCGGGCGCCCTGCGCAACTGGATGGCTACAGTGCGGGCGGCAAGACGGGAACAGCACAGAAGATCGATCCGAATACTCACACCTATTCGAAGACGAAGTATGTGGCGTCGTTTGTTGGTTTCGCGCCGGTCAACAATCCCGCCATCACCATCGCGGTCATCATGGATTCCCCGTCGAAGGGTTCGTATTTCGGCACCGCCGCAAGCGCGCCGGTTTTTCACGATCTCGCGCAGCAGATCCTGGAATACCTGGGCGTGCCCCACGATCAGGATCTGAAGCCGGAAGAGGCGCTGGCCCGAGACAGCAAGCCGGCCCAGCCGGAGACCGCTCCGCAGGAGAATGCGGAGGCCCTGGAATCGCTGTTTGCGGAAGTGAATCATTTGCCGGCGGACGATCCATTACGGAATCCGTCGCCGGATTCCACAGGGCTCAGAGCACAGGGCTCAGAGCCCAGCGGGCCGGAGCCTGGAATTGGAACTTCACAGCAAGACGTGGACAATCCTGCCGCGCAACATCCGGCGCCCACCCTCACGCAAGCCGCGCCTCCCGCTGCATCGACGCCCGTACCAGCGCCCAAAGCTCGCAACGGCTCCGTCGCGGTTCTGAATCGAAGCATCGCCGTCCCGTCATTTCTGGGGAAATCCCTGCGCGACGTCGTGGTCCAGGCCAGCGGCATTGGCCTCGGTATTCAGATCGTCGGATCGGGCCTGGCCCGCGAGCAGGCGCCCGCGGCCGGGACGCTGGTTCCCGCAGGAACGGAAATCGTCGTGCGTTTCGCACAATAGGCGCGTTTCGAGCTGTTCAATCTCAAGCGCGCCCGCCGGGGCGGCCAGCCCCTTACAATCAGCTTGTCATGCGCTTTGAAGAGCTGCTGAGCCGGGCCGAAGTGGTGCGCCGCGCCGGTCCCGATCCACAAATCGGAGCCATCGAGTACGACTCGCGACGCGTCGCTCCCGGTTCGCTTTTTCTGGCGATGCAGGGCGAAACCACGGACGGCAATCGTTACATCGGCAAAGCCATTGCGCAGGGCGCGACCGCGGTGGTCACCGATTCCGCCGCTGCGTTTGCCGAAACAGCAAGGCGCTATGCGGAGGTGGGGGTCGCCGAAGTCCCGGCCGGTGGCGGACGTCGCGCCATGGCGGCGATCGGCGCGAATTTCTTCGGCCGGCCCGACACGCAGATCACCCTGACCGGCGTGACCGGGACCAACGGCAAGACGACGACGGCGTTTCTGCTCGATGCGATGCTCAATGCTGTGGGGCGCAAAACCGTGCTGGTAGGAACCATTGAGAATCACGTGGCCGGAGCGGTGCGGCCCGCCCCGCATACGACGCCCGAGTCGCGCGACCTGCTGGCGCTCCTGCGCGAAGGCCTGGATGCAGGAGCAACCGAGGCAGTGATGGAGGTCTCATCGCACGCGCTGGGCCAGGGACGCGTCTACGGGCTTCCGTACGATGTTGCGATCTTCACCAACCTGACCCAGGATCACCTCGATTATCACGGCACCATGGAGAACTACTTCGCCGCGAAGCGCGCGCTGTTTGATGGGGAACTGGGCGCGCCGCCGCGGGTTGCGGTCATTAATATAGATGACCCCTATGGGGTGAAGCTGGCGAAGATTGCACAGGGGGCCGGAGCGCAGATTGATTCCTATGGGCTGAGCGCCGGCGACTTTCGCGCCGAAAACGCACAGATGGGTGCGTCCGGGATGAACTTTCGCCTCGTCGCCCCGATGGGCGTCATCGAAGTTCGCACGCGGCTGACCGGGAAGGTGAACCTCTACAACCTGCTGGCCGCCTCGGGAGCAGCCGCCGCGCGCGGATTGAGCCTCGACCAGATCGCCGAGGGCGCAGCCTCGCTGGCGTACGTGCCGGGGCGCTTTCAGACCGTCGATGCGGGACAGCCGTTCAATGTGGTGGTAGATTACGCGCACACCGACGATGCGCTGCGCAATTTGACGGCGCTGGCGCGGGAGTTCGTGGCGGGTCGCGGCCACGTGATTACCTTGTTCGGTTGCGGAGGCGATCGCGACCGGGCCAAGCGGCCGAAGATGGGGCGCGCGGCCGGCGAGGGCAGCGATTTCGTGGTGCTCACCTCGGATAACCCGCGCAGCGAGGACCCGGAAGCGATTCTGCAGGATGCTTTGCCGGGGCTGCTGGCGACGGGAACGAAATTCGCGGTGGAAGCAGATCGGGCTCGGGCGATTCGCCTGGCCGTCGAATCCGCGCGACCGGGGGACATTGTCCTCATTGCCGGCAAAGGGCACGAGAAAGAGCAGGTGCTGCGCAGTGGCACAATCCCCTTCGACGATGCGGAAGTCGCGGCGGCCGCCATTCGCGATTTAGCCGGAGCGCGGGCATGAAGCTGACCCTCGAACAAGTCGCGCGATGGTCTGCAGCGGAAGTCGTCGCCGGGGCGGACTCGGCGATGGCTACCGGATATTCCATCGATTCGCGCACGTTGCAATCCGGCGACTTGTTCTTCGCGATTCGCGGAGAACGCTTCGACGGGCACGACTTCGTCGCCTCTGCGCTCGAGCGGGGCGCGTGTGCGGCAGTGATTGCGCGTGATCGGATCGCAGGTCTGTCCGGTGCGGCGGCGCTTCTGACCACCGATGATCCGCTTGCGGCTCTACAGAGGCTGGCGGCTGCGGTGCGGCGCCACTGGGGCAAGCGGGTGGTCGCTATTACCGGGTCGGCGGGGAAGACGACGACCAAGGAAGCCGTCGCGGAGGTGCTGGCAACGCGCCTTGCTGTGCTGAAGTCGCAGGGCAATCTCAATAATGGATACGGCCTGCCTCTGCAGCTGCTGCGCCTGGAGCCGGAACACGAGGTCGCGGTGATCGAAATGGGCATGTCGGCCGCCGGTGAGATCACGGCACTGTGTCACATCGCCGCGCCGGACTGGGGCGTGGTGACTAACGTCGGTCACGCCCACACCGAGGGATTCGCCGACGGCATTGCCGGCGTCGCGCGGGCCAAGTACGAGCTGGTGGCCGCCCTCCCGCGCAACGGCGTGGCCTTCCTGAACTGCGATGACTCCTACGTTTCGCAGTTCGGGCGTGACTTCCAGGGCAAGGTCGTCTACTACGGCCGCGGGCCCTGCGGCGATCCGCATATCGAGAGCATGCAGGCGCAGGGCGCGGAAGGACTCACAGTGCAGGTGCGTGCCGGGGAACAGCATTGCAAGGTGGAATTGTACCTTCCTGGCGAGCACAATGCCTCGAACGCGCTGGCGGCGATCGCGGTCGGGGTGGAGTCGGGCATCCCGTTGGCGGAGTGCTGTGCGGCGCTCGAAAAACTGCGTCCCGACGAAAAACGGGGCCAGGTGCTGACGATCCGCGGCGCGACCCTCATCAATGACTCTTACAATTCAAACCCCGAGGCGCTCAAGTCGATGATTCGGACACTGGCGGGCGTGCCGGCGCGGCGCCGGATTCTGGTTGCAGGCGAGATGCTGGAGCTGGGACCCGAAACTGCAGCACTACACGCGGCGTGTGGCAAGGCTGCCGCGCAGGCGGGCGTCAACATTGTGGTCGGCGTGCGGGGCAACGCGTGGAACATCGTCGATGGAGCGCAGCAGGGCGGGGCTGAGGCTCTGTTTGTGGAAACGCCGGAGGCCGCGGGTGAGTGGCTGCGAGCCAATCTGGAGCCAGGCGATGCCGTGCTGCTGAAGGGTTCACGCGGAGTGCGGCTGGAGCGCGCACTCGCAGGATTGCAGGCGCAGGAAAAAGACAGCGGTACGCAGGGCGGAGCGCGATAAGATAAGCGGGAAATCCCACCAGGTGGGCCGGAGGAAGTTTGCTTTATTGGCTGCTCTATCGAAAGCTTTACCTCTACTTCAGTCCTTTTCGCATATTCCGGTATCTGACGTTTCGCACTGCCTTCGCCTCGCTCACAGCGCTGCTCATCACGCTCATCATTGGTCCGTTCGTCATTGAGAAGCTGCGCGAGTTCCAGATCGGCCAGTACATCCGCGAAGAAGGCCCCAAGGCCCACCAGAAAAAAGCCGGCACGCCCACCATGGGCGGCGTGCTCATCTGCATCGCCATACTGCTGCCCACCTTTTTGTGGGCAGATCTGTCGAATCCTTTTATCTGGGTGGTTATGTTTTCGACGGCGGCCTTCGGCGCCATCGGATTTGCCGATGACTATATTAAGGTGATCCACCGCCGCAACCTGGGCCTGACCGCGCGTGCCAAGATGACGTATCAGTTTCTGGTGGCGGCAGCCATCGCCATCGTGCTGGTGCTCATGGACCTGGAGGGCAGCTACTCCACGCGGCTGATGGTGCCCTTCGTCAAAGTGCTGCGGCCGCGGCTTTCCATTCCCGCCCTTCTGCACATTCCCCATCTCGGCGTCCTGGCGTTTCTGCCGTTCATCGTCTTCGTCATGCTGGTCATCGTGTTTTCCAGCAACGCTGTCAACCTGACTGACGGGCTGGATGGCCTGGCCATTGGCTGCACCATCATCGCCGCCGGCGCCCTCACGGTGCTCACCTACGTCAGTGGCCACGTCATTTTTGCGGACTACCTGGAGCTGCAGCGCATGCCCATGGTCAGCGAGGTGACCGTCTTTTGCGGGGCCATGACTGGGGCCAGCATCGGTTTCCTCTGGTATAACGCCCATCCCGCTGAGATTTTCATGGGCGACGTCGGCTCGCTCGCGCTGGGCGGGGCCATCGCTACCGTTGCCGTCATCATCAAGCAGGAGCTGCTGCTGCCCTTCATCGGCGGCGTTTTCGTCATCGAGGCTTTTTCGGTGATTCTGCAGGTGGGCAGCTACAAGCTGCGCGGAGGGAAGCGCATTTTCCGTATGGCGCCGCTGCATCACCACTTCGAACTGATGGGCTGGTCGGAGTCCAAGGTGATCGCGCGCTTCTGGATCCTGGCCCTGGTGTTTGCACTCTTTGCACTCACCACCCTCAAGCTGCGATAAAGGGTAGAGCCGGCGTGACACAATGAGCATGCCGGCGCTCGCGAGTTTTCATGGAAATCAAAGGGAAAAAAGTACTGGTCGTCGGTCTGGGCAAGTCGGGACTGGCGGCGGCGTTGTTTTTGCGGCATCAGGGCGCGCAGGTGACGGTTTCCGACGTGCGCAGCGCCGAAGCCCTGGCGAAGGAGATCCCGGCGCTTATCGAAGAAGGCATCGCCGTCGAGGCGGGCGGCCACGGGCTGCTGACTTTTCGTCGCCAGGACCTGATCGTGGTGAGCCCCGGCGTTCCCGTCGACACGCCGGAGCTGACGCAGGTGCGGAAATTCGGGCTGCCGATTATTGGCGAGCTGGAGCTGGCGGCGCATTATCTGCGCGGCAAAGTGCTCGCGATTACCGGATCGAACGGCAAGACCACCACCACCTCGCTATGCGGAGAGATTCTCGAAGCCGGCAAGCTGCCGGTGCAGGTCGGCGGCAATATCGGCGTGCCGGTCATCGCTCTGGTGGAATCGTCGCGCGACGATGGATGGTCGGTGCTGGAAGTTTCGAGCTTCCAGCTGGAAACGACCTTTGACTTTCATCCGGAGATTGCTGTGATCCTGAACATTACGCCGGATCACCTGGACCGTCATGGAACCTTTGAGAATTACGTCGCGGCGAAGGAGAAGATTTTCGCGCAGCAAACGGCGGACGATGCTCTGGTGCTGAATGCCGACGACGATGCCGCCTCGCGCGCCGCGGCTCGGGCGAAGTCGCGGGTCTTTTGGTTCAGCAGGACGCGCGTGGTGCGCCAGGGCGCGTTCGTTCACGAGGGCGTGATCACCTGGCGAGCTTCGGAGCAGGCCGCGCCCGAGCCGGTGCTGAAAGTTGCGGAGATTTCGCTCAAAGGCGCGCATAACGTGGAGAATGTCCTGGCGGCGGTGTGCGCGTCGCGTCTGGCGGGCGTTGAAGCCGCGGCGATTCGCAAAGCGGTCATGGAATTTCACGCGGTCGAGCATCGCCTCGAGTTTGTCGCGAAGATCAACGGTGTCGACTACTACAACGACTCCAAGGCCACCAACGTCGATGCATCGATGAAAGCGATTGCCGCGTTTCCTGGCGGAATTCATCTGATCCTGGGCGGCAAAGACAAGAATTCCGATTACCGGCAGATGCGGGCCCTGCTGCAGGAGCGCGTGAAAGCCGTTTACACCATCGGCGCGGCGGCCGAGAAGATTCACACCCACGTTGAGGGCGCGGCGCCCATCGTGAGCGCGGGCACGCTGGAAGAGGCGATTGCCAGGGCGGGTGCAGTGGCGCAGCCCGGCGAGATTGTGCTGCTGGCGCCGGCGTGTTCCAGCTTCGATCAGTTCGAAAACTACGAGCATCGGGGACGGGTCTTCAAGGAAACGGTTTTAGCGCGGCGGAGTCTGACCGCACTCACGGCAACCTAAAGCAGAGAAGCGAGTCTTATGGCGAAACGAGTTGGCGTCGATAAGTGGCTGTACTTCGCCGCGCTGGTGCTGGTGGTCATCGGTTTGGCGATGGTTTTCAGCGCCTCGGCCGTGATGGCTGGGGAGCCGCGCTTCGGCTCGCCCTACTACTTCGTCGCTCGCCAGGCCCTTTGGGCGGTGCTCGGGCTGCTCGCCATGACGCTGCTCATGAAGGTGCCGATCAGCACCTACAACCGGCCCACCGTCGTCTTTCCCGTGGTCGGCGTCACCATCATTCTGCTGCTCGGCGCTTTTCTCATGCACGATTCCCATAACACCCACCGCTGGATCCGCTTCGGCACCCTTTCCTTCCAGCCCTCGGAAATCGCCAAGCCGGCGCTGGTGCTGTTTCTGGCGTGGTTCCTCCAGAACCGGATGCACCTGATGGAAGACTGGCGCAGAACGCTGATCCCCGCCGCGCTGCCCAGCCTGATTTTCATCGCGCTGATCCTGAAAGAACCCGACCTGGGCACGGCGCTGGTGTGCGCGGGGGTGACGGCCCTGATGCTGTGGCTGGCCGGGATCAACACAAAGTATCTCGGCTACGCGGCGCTCGCGGCCTCGCCCATCCTTTACTTCATGCTGTTTTGGGTGAAGTGGCGGCGGGACCGCATGTTCGCGTTCCTGAATCCCGAATCAGACCCGCTGGGCAAAGGCTTCCACATCATCCAATCGCTCATCGCGGTGGGCTCAGGGGGATTCCGCGGCGTGGGCTACATGGATGGCCGGCAGAAGCTCTTTTATCTGCCCGAGCCGCACACCGATTACATCTTCGCTACCGTTGCCGAGGAACTGGGACTGATTGGGGCGCTCATCGTCGTCGGGCTCTTCGTCTTCATCGGCTGGCGCGGCATGCGCGCGGCCATCCTCTCGCAGGATCCCTTTGCCCGCTTCATGGCCTTCGGCATCACGGCTGCGATTCTCATCCAGGCCTTCTTCAATATCAGCGTGGTGCTGGCCCTGGTGCCGACCAAGGGCATCACCCTGCCGTTCGTTTCCTATGGCGGAACCTCGTTGTTCATCACCCTGGCCCTGCTCGGCGTGCTGCTGAACATCACCAGAGAAGTGGATTGAGCCAGGGTGCCGCGTTCAGCGTTCCGTGATCCGACACCAACCTCATCGGCTCAGCCAGCGCGTATTCTTATCGCCGGAGGCGGCACCGGCGGGCACATCATCCCCGCCCTGGCGATTGCCGACGAACTCAAAGCCCGGCACGCCTTCGAAATTCTCTTCGTCGGCACCGCCCGCGGCTTGGAATCGCGCCTGGTCCCGCAGGCGGGCTACCGGCTCGAGTTAATTCGCGTTGGGCAACTCAATCATGTTTCGCTCGCGACCCGGCTCAAAACCCTGGCCGATCTCCCCACAGGCCTTTGGCAGTGCGTAAAGCTGCTCCGGCAATTCCGCCCCGCCGTAGTCATCGGCGTCGGCGGATACGCGTCGGGTCCGGCGATGGGCGCGGCGATCCTGCTCGGGATCCCGACCCTGGCCTTTGAGCCCAACGCTGTTCCCGGCCTCGCCAATCGCCTGGTCGGGAGCAGAGTCAAAGCCGCCGCGGTGAACTTCGAGCCGGCGGCGCGCTATTTTCGCAATGCCCACGTCACCGGAATCCCGGTTCGAGCCGATTTCTTCCGTCTTGCCTCGCGCCCGGCGGGAGCGCCTCCGCATCTGCTCGTTTTTGGCGGTAGCCAGGGAGCGCGCGTGCTGAACATTGTTATGGCGAAGATCGCAGCCGCCCTGCTCGAGGCGGTTCCGGGACTCACCATCCTGCATCAGGCGGGCGCACGCCACGCCGAGACCACGCAGGCTGCCTACAAAGACAGTGGAGCGCCGGCGGATCGCTGGCAGGTGGAGGCCTTTCTCGACGACATGCCGCGCCGATTTGCAGCCGCGGACCTGGTGCTTGCCCGCAGTGGCGCGTCCACCGTGGCCGAGCTGGCCGCCGCGGGAAAACCCGCCGTGCTCATCCCCTTTGCCCAGGCCGCGGACGATCATCAGCGCAGGAATGCCGAAGTGATGGCGCAGGCGGGAGCCGCGCGCGTTCTGCTGGAAGCCGATCTGACCCCGGAGCAGTTACGGGGAACCCTCAGCGACTTGCTGTCGCAGCCGGACCAACTCCGCGCGATGGCTAAGAGCGCGCGATCGCTTGCCCATCCTGACGCCGCCCAGCGCATCGCGGATACGGCTATGGCCCTGGCCCGACGCGATTTTCGCAAAGACGCGTTCTAAGCCGCTAAGCCCATCCAAAAACACGAAGGCCCGCTCCGAAGAGCAGGCCTTGTTGTGCTGGGCAGCTAAGGATTACCGGTGTCCACCACCGCCGTGGGAACCACCGCCTCCGCCGCCATGAAATCCGCCGCCACCACCGTGGAACCCGCCGGAAACGCCGCCGCGGAACCCGCCGCCAACGCTGCCGCCGCGAACCCCACCCGAGTAGCCGCCGCGATACCCGCCGGCGTAGCCATGGTACCCGCCGGCTCCAACGCCACCGCGATAGGTGCCGACTCCCCTCCACCGCGATAGGCGCCCACTGCCCCGCCGCGGTATCCACCAGGATACCCGCCGCGGAAGCCCGCGTATCCGCCACGATAGCCAACCCCGTAGCCGCCGCGGTTGCCAAATCCGCCACGGTACCCGAATCCGCCGTAGTAGCCGATGTGGCCGTAGCCGTAACCCCATCCACGCCCATACCAGCCGTGGAACCAGGGACCGGCGCCGATGAACACGCCACCATAGAACCAGTCAGGACCCCAGTAGCCGTAAGGGGCGCAGGCGTATGGATAATACGAGTAGTAGCCCCACTCGCAGACGGGCGGCCCGCCCATGCCGTAGTAACCCGGATAACCGACTTCCGGGCCGATGCCGATACCGACCGCGACCTGGGCCTGTGCCGGCTTCGCCAATGCCAGGGGCGCTGCCAGCAATGCAATCAACATAACGTAGCGCAGAACGCGCATGTTCGAACCTCCTGTCAGACCGCCCTCAATATGTTGTTACTCGATCTGACGCTGCCCCCGGATTCTCCTTAAGGAGTGGGAAGCTTCGCTATCCCTACTAACGTTAGACGCAGCAAAATGTTGCGGCGATTCCTGCAACGTTCCGGGCAGCATAAACGATTCAGCCTCACTACAAGCCTCTTCGTGGCCGCAACCCGGAAAAACGCCGCCTACCAGCGCCGGGGCGGCGGCGGGTAATACCAGGCGGGATGGTAGTAGCAGGGGCTGGAGCAGATGGCCATCAACAGCGCGATCACCCAGCCGATGCCCGTCCAGCCGAGAAAAAGGTTGAACAGAAAAATGCCGGTCGTGTTGTGGGTATGGCGGGCAGCCGCGATCAGCGAGGGCAGGAAGTAGACGGCAATGCCGATGAGTCCGGCCATAGAAGCCTCCGCGTGGTTTCCGTCAGAGGATACGCAGCGGGTTGGAAACTCGTTCCCTTGAGACTATAGCCGGAAATCGGCGCCCCAGCGCAGGATTTTCGCCGCCCGAAAACGGCAACGCACCCGGAAGCGGGGAGCTTCGACGGGTGCGCATGGGCCGGTTTTTGGGGACGCGGCCCTCATCTTGTTGGCTTACCGGCGAAAACGCACGGGGTACCGGTAATCGTGCCGGAAGCCGCCTACAACCACGGGGCGATCGAATCCGCGATAGATCCAGCGGCCGGGAACGAAAACCGGACCGTTGTAGTAGCCGGCCGACCACACGTAACCCACACCCGGGCAGGCGGGAACGGCCGCGACCACGACGGGAGCGCGAACGCCGACAACGATGCGCTGAGCCTGCGCGCCCGCGACGCCGAGACCCATAATGCCGGTCAATGCCAGTGCGCGAAGAATGCTTTTCATACGAGACCTCCTGGGTTCGGCTTCGAACTTCTCTCGAAGTTTGGAACCTCTCATCCGGCCTCTTTCTCCGGATCGTCTCTCGCAGGGAATGAACGCAAATGCGCGCGAATTGTTGCGGTGAACGATGCATAGCGGGAAGCCATTGTCAAGATGGCTTTTGTCACCGTCCCTGCCTCGGGTCCGGCGGGGTGGGACAATAGAGACATATGGAAATGCTCGGGCTTTATCTTTCTATTCCGTTTTGCCGCTCCAAATGCACCTACTGCAACTTTGCATCCGGCGTTTTCCCAGCCAGCCATCACGATCGCTACATCGCGCGTATCGAGCAGGACCTCAGCGCCACACGCAAGCGTGCGAAGAAGTGGGGCGCTGTTCTGCCTCAGGCTGTCGACAGTATTTATCTCGGCGGGGGCACCCCGTCGTTACTCTCTCCCGCTCTCTTCCGGCGTCTCTTCACCAGCCTGCGTCGTGAGTTTGCTGTGCTGCCCACCGCGGAAATCACCGTCGAGTGCGCTCCTGGGCAACTGGAGCCCGCGGCCCTCGAGACCCTGGCGGAATGTGGCGTTACGCGCGTCAGCTTCGGCGTGCAGTCGTTTGTCGACCGCGAAGCGAAATCCATCGGGCGCCTGCACAATCGCGCCGTCGCCCTTGAAGATATTCGCCGCGTCCAGGCTGCCGGTATCCACGATGTCAGCGTTGACCTCATCGCCGGTCTGCCCGGGCAGACGGTGGACTCCTGGTATGAATCGCTCAGCGCTCTCGCCGAATCCGGCGTCGATCACGCCAGCATCTACATGCTCGAGGTGGACGACGAATCGCGCCTGGGCCGCGAACTCCTCGTCAACGGCGGTCGCTACCGCGCCAAAGAAGTCCCCGGAGACGACCTCATCGCCGATCTGTACACCGAGGCGATCGCGTATCTCGCCGGACACGGCCTTGCCCAGTACGAGATTTCCAACTTCGCCCGTTCCGGCAGCGAATCGCAGCACAACCTCAAATACTGGCGTCGTCATCCTTATCTCGGATTCGGACTCGACGCTCATTCCATGATTCGCACCCACGCCGGCGCCACGCTGCGCTTCGGTACCACCGACGACTTCGATGCGTATCTTGGGTCTCCGAGCTGGAACGAGCCGCGCCGCCTGGATCGCATAGAAGAGATGGAAGAGGCGTGGTTCCTGGGCCTGCGGCTGAACGAGGGCGTGAGCCTCGCCGCCTTGCGCGCGGAATTTTCAGCCTCCGTCGTGCGCGGATTCCTCTCCACCATCGCCGAACTTGAAGACGAGAGTCTCGTCACCTTTGTCAGCGGCGACCGCGTCACCCTCACCGCGCAGGGACGTCTGCTCTCGAACGAGGTTTTTGGGCGATTCCTGGCGGAGCCGGCCGTCGCCTAACGCCGGCCTCCCCACGTGTTGTTGCAGAATAGAAGTGCATGTCCTCTGAGACCGCTGTCCTCACCGAAGATCGCGCTCGTACCTCCGCGCCCGTCGCCATGATCGACCTGCGCAGCGACACCGTCACCAAACCCACGCCCGCCATGCGCGCTGCCATGGCCGCGGCCGAGGTCGGCGACGACGTCCACGGTGAAGATCCCACCATCAACCGCCTCGAAGCCCGCGCCGCGGAAATCTTCGGCCGCGAGGCTGGCCTCTTTCTGCCCAGCGGCACCATGGGCAATCAGGCTGCGATCCGCCTGAACACTCAACATGGCCAGGAAGTGATCTGCGACGCGCGCTCGCACATCGTCGAGTGGGAGATCGCCATGGCCTCAGCCTTCTCCGGCTGCCAGTTGCGCACTATCGCCGCGCACCGCGGCATCCTCACCTGGCGCGAGATCGAGCCCCACATCACCGGCAAGCACTACCATCGCGCCCCCACCGGCCTCATCGCGCTGGAGAACACCCACAACATGGCGGGCGGCACCGTGACGCCGCTCGATGTGATGGAAGAGATCTGGGCGGGAGCGCAGGGGCGAGGTGTGCCGGTCCATCTCGACGGCGCTCGCATCTTCAATGCGTCGGTCGCACTCGGCATCGGCGTCCGCGAGCTCACCCGCGGCTTTTCTACCGTGATGTTCTGCCTCTCCAAAGGACTGGGTGCGCCGGTGGGCTCCATGCTCGTCGGCACGTGCGACCAGATGGATCGGGCGCGTCACATTCGCAAAGCACTGGGCGGCGGCATGCGCCAGGCGGGCATCCTCGCCGCGGCCGGGCTCATCGCTCTGGAAGAAGGGCCCAAACGCCTCCACGAAGACCATGCCAACGCGCGCCTCATCGCAGAGAGACTGGCCGAGGCGCCGGTCGAGATCGACCTCGACGCCACGCGAACGAATTTCGCCCTCATCACGTTGCCCAATCAGGGTGACGCCGAAGACTTCGTCGCAAAGCTCAAGCGGCGCGGAATCCTGGCCAGCACCACCGGTCGCCACAGTGTTCGCTTCGTCACCCACCGGGATGTGGACCGAGCCGCCTGCGAAGAGGCCGCGCGCGTTGCCGTCGAGGTTCTTACCGCATAGCCCCAAACGCCGCCCAGGACCATCGTTACAACCAGATAAACGCTCCGCATCGCCCGCTCGCAAATTGCTGTCGAGTGAGCCCGAGTGATCACGGTTCCCCCGCATCCAAAGTCTATAATTAAGGATGATGCCGAAGTATTCCATCGTCGTTCCGTTCCACAACGAGGAAGAGAACGTCACCACGCTCTATGACCGCCTGAAAGAGGTCATGGAGCATGTCGGCGATCCCTTCGAGCTGGTCTTTGTCGATGACGGCTCCAACGACCGCACCTGCCGGCTGCTGGAAGAAATTGCCGCCGTCGATAGCCGCGTCCTCGTCGTCAAGCTGCGCCGCAATTTCGGTCAGACTTCGGCCCTCGCCGCCGGCTTCGATCACGCCGAAGGCGAATTCATCCTCGCTATGGACGGCGATCTCCAGCACGATCCCGGCGAGATTCCCCTGTTCCTGGAAAAACTGGAAGAAGGCTACGACGTCGTCAGCGGATGGCGCCGCGAGCGCATTGACAACTTCGTCATGCGGCGCATCCCGTCCCGTTGTGCCAACTGGATCATGGCCAGGCTCTCCGGCGTCGACATTCACGACTTCGGCACCACCTTCAAGGCCTACCGGCGCGAAGTCATCCACAACATTCCGCTCTACGGCGAGATGCATCGCTTCATTCCCGCGCTCGCCTCCTGGTACGGCGCCAGCATCTGCGAAGTCCCCATCACCAATGTCATCCGCCAGGGCGGAAAATCGCACTACGGCATCGGCCGCACTTTCCGGGTCTTCTTTGACCTGATGACCATCCGTTTTCTGCTGAAATACATGACGCGCCCCCTGCACTTCTTCGGGCTGATCGGAGCGCTGGGAATTTTTGGCGGCGGCGCTCTGTCGGTATTTCTGCTGGTGCTCAAGGTCATCACCCATCAGCACGTCATGGAACAGCACGGGCCCCTGTTCGTCATTGCCGCCGTGATGATTCTCGCCGGGACGCAACTGCTCGCTCTTGGCCTTCTGGGTGAGCTGCAGGTTCGGCACTACCATGCCGCCGCGCAACGCGCCCCGTACACCGTCGATCGCCTCGTGCGCCTGCGCGCGTCGGAAGAATCCAATATCCTGCCGGAGAACTGAGCCCGGCCCCAGCCTTCCGTCAGCCGCGACTTCCGGGCCCTGAATCGCCCTGGCGGAGTTTCGATTTCGTTGTTCGTATAATTCCGTATCGGACACGCGCGCGCCAAAGCCGCCTGCGTGCGGCCGGGCGCCTCGCGCTCCTGGCCTGCCGGAGAGCCGATCGCAGCTATGCAAAAACCCGCGGATGGACGCAAGCGCGTCGTGATCGAAAGCGTGACGCCCGAGATTGACGCCGGCCGATTTCCCATCAAGCGCATCGCCGGCGATACCGTCCGGGTCGAAGCCGACGTCTTCGCAGACGGCCACGATCACGTCACCGCGCGCCTTCTCTACCGCCCGCAGGCGCTCTCCTCCTGGACCGCGGTCCCCATGCAGCCTCTGGGAAACGACCGCTGGCACGGCGAGTTTCCCGTCGCCAGTGTCGGCGAATACTTCTACACCATCGCCGGATGGATCGACCACTTCGATACGTGGCGCAGCGACCTCGAGAAGCGCATCGCCGCCGGTCAGGACATTCGTGTCGATCTGCTGATCGGCGCACAGCTCGTCGAGCAGGCGGCCGCGCGTGCGGATGGCGAAGATGCGCCGGCCCTCCAGCGCTGGGCGGCCCTGTTGCGAGAGACCGGCGTGATCCCCGCTGCGCAGACGGCCGCACTCGATCCGGACCTCGCCGCAACCATGGCCCGCTATCCTGATCCCTTCATGGAATCACGCTACGACCGCGAGCTGCGCGTCACCGTGGACCGCGAGAAGGCCCGCTGCTCGGCCTGGTACGAGATGTTTCCGCGCTCCGCCGCGCTTGAGCCCGGACGCCACGGCACTTTCCGCGACTGCGAGGCGCACCTCGATTACGTCGCCCGGCTCGGATTCGACGTCCTCTATCTACCGCCCATCCACCCAATCGGGCTCAGCTTCCGCAAAGGGAAGAACAATTCCCCAACCGCCGAGCCCGGCGATACCGGCAGTCCCTGGGCCATCGGTGCGAAAGAAGGTGGCCACACCGCTATTCATCCGCAACTCGGCACGCTCGCCGATTTTCGCGGCCTTGTCGAGCGCGCGGCGAGCAAGGGAATCGAGCTCGCGCTCGACATCGCCTTCCAGTGTTCGCCCGATCATCCCTGGGTCACCGAGCATCCGCAGTGGTTTAAAAAGCGCCCCGACGGAACCATCCAGTATGCCGAGAATCCGCCCAAGAAGTACCAGGACATCTACCCGATGGATTTCGAGAGCAGCGACTGGCGTGCCTTGTGGGACGCGCTGCTCGGCGTTTTCCGTTTCTGGATCGACCAGCGGGTGCGCATCTTCCGCGTCGATAACCCGCATACCAAGGCTTTTCCCTTCTGGGAGTGGCTCATCGCCGAGATCAAGCGCGATTTTCCCGACGTGCTCTTCCTGGCCGAGGCTTTTACGCGTCCGCGCGTAATGCAGCGCCTCGCGAAATTAGGCTTCTCGCAGTCCTACACCTATTTCACCTGGCGCAACACGAAGCAGGAGCTCACGGATTATTTCACCGAGCTGACGCAGACCCAGGTGCGCGAGTATATGCGCCCGAACCTGTGGCCCAATACCCCCGACATTCTCCACGAAACGCTGCAACTCGGCGGGCGCCCCGCCTTTCTCGCGCGCATCGTGCTCGCCGCGACGCTGGGACCGAACTACGGCATCTACGGCCCCGCTTATGAGCTGGGTGAGAACAAGCCCCTGCGTCCCGGCAGCGAAGAATATCTCAATTCAGAGAAGTACGAGATTCGCCACTGGAATCTCGACGCCCCGCACAGCATCGATTCCACCATCGCCACCATCAACCGCGCCCGTCGCGAAAACCCCGCTCTCCGCACCACCTATAACCTGTTCTTCCATCCCACCGACAATCCATACCTCATCGCCTACAGCAAATCGAGCATCGATGGCGGCAACATCGTTCTCACTGTGGTGAACCTCGATTCGTTCCACACCCAATCGACTTGGATCTACCTCGACCTCGACCGCCTCCGCCTGCGTCCCGACGAAAGCTTCCAGGTCCTCGACCACCTCACCGGCATGACTTATCTTTGGCAGGGGTCCCGCAATTACGTCGAGCTGTCCCCCGCCAAAATCCCCGCGCACATTTTTCGCATCCTCCGCAAAGTTCGTTCCGAAAGGGATTTCGACTACTACCTATGAGCGCGCGCGACATGCCGGCACCCCAGACCATCATCCGCAAAGCGGGCAGCGTCGCCGACCCGCTCTGGTTCAAGGATGCGGTCATTTACGAGATCCATGTCAAGGCCTTCAGCGACAGCAACAACGACGGCATCGGCGACTTTCCCGGTTTAATGCAGAAGCTCGACTACCTCCAGGACCTCGGCGTCACCTGCCTGTGGCTTCTGCCGTTTTTCCCTTCGCCTTTGCGCGACGATGGCTACGACATCTCCGATTACATGAGCGTCCACCCCAGCTACGGAACGCTCGACGACTTTCAGCGCTTTCTTGAAGCGGCGCATGATCGCGGCCTGCAGGTGATGATCGAGCTGGTCATCAATCACAGTTCCGATCAGCATCCCTGGTTCCAGCGCGCGCGCAACGCGCCAGCCGGATCGACCGAACGCAACTTTTACGTCTGGAGCGACACCGACCAGAAGTACAAAGACGCGCGAATCATCTTCACTGACACCGAAAAATCCAACTGGACCTGGGACCCGATCGCCCAGGCCTACTACTGGCATCGCTTCTTCGCGCACCAGCCTGACCTCAACTACGACAATCCCGCGGTCCTCGAAGAAGTCCTCCGCGTGATGCGCTTCTGGCTCGACATGGGCGTGGACGCGCTCCGCATCGACGCCATCCCGTATCTGGTCGAGCGCGACGGCACCAGTTGCGAGAATCTTCCCGAAACCCACGCCGTCATCAAAGCCATCCGCACAGCGATCGATGAAGGCTACGCCGGCCGCATGGTGCTGGCCGAAGCGAATCAGTGGCCCACCGACGTCCGCCCTTACTTTGGCGATGGCGACGAATGCCACATGGCGTTTCATTTCCCGCTCATGCCGCGTATCTACATGGCGCTCCGGCAGGAAGACCGCCTCCCCATCACCGATATCATGGCGCAAACCCCCGCCATCCCAGACAACTGCCAGTGGGGTCTCTTCCTCCGCAACCACGACGAGCTCACCCTCGAGATGGTCTCCGACGACGAGCGCGACTACATGTACCTCGCCTACAGCGCCGATCCCCGCATGCGCATCAACATCGGCATCCGCCGCCGCCTCGCGCCCCTGCTCGATAATAACCGTCGCCGCATCGAGCTGCTCAACAGCATCCTCTTTTCGTTTCCTGGAACTCCCATCCTTTATTACGGCGACGAGATCGGCATGGGCGACAACATCTACCTGGGCGATCGCAACGGCGTCCGCACTCCCATGCAGTGGTCGCCCGATCGCAACGCGGGCTTCTCGCGCGCCAATCCCGCCAAACTTTACAGCCCCGTCATCATGGATCCGGTTTGGGGCTACGAGGCGATCAACGTCGAGGCCCAGCAGAACGACGCTTCCTCATTGCTGAACTGGATGCGCAACATGATCGCGCTGCGCAAGCTTTTCCAGGTGTTCGGCCGCGGCTCGCTGCGTTTTCTCGATGCTTCCAACCGCAAGATCCTCGCCTACATCCGGCAATACCAGGATGAAACCGTCCTCTGCGTCGCCAATCTCTCGCGCTTTGCGCAGCCGGTGCAACTCGACCTGTCCGGCATGGAAGGCATGACCCCGGTCGAGATGCTCGGCTACGTCGAATTTCCCCCAATCACCAGGGCTCCGTACTCGTTGACGCTCGGCCCCTACGGCTTCCTGTGGCTCGAAATTCAGCAGACCGCGGCCTCAGCGGAAGCCGCCACCGACGGCGAGCAGGCATTCTACGTCGAGAACGAGCGCGACTGGCAAAGCATTCTCTCGGGCGACGGCGTGCGCCGCCTCGAAGCCCTTCTCCCCGCGTATCTCCAGCGGCAGCGATGGTTCGGCGGCAAAGCGAGGAACATCGTGCGCGCCAGGATCGCCGACTCGGTCCTCTTCGACGACAAGCGTTCCGCGCTCCTCTGGGTCAGCGTGGATTACGTCGAGGGCGAATCCGACACCTGGCTCCTCTGCCTGGCCATGAGTTTCGGCGAGGCCGCCGGCCAGTTGCGCGAAGCCGCTCCTCATCAGATTCTCGCCACCGCTGGTTCCGCCATGCTCACCGGTGTTTTGCACGAAGGCCTCCTGCGCAACACTCCCTCTGCCCTGCTCGAGATTCTCGCGAATGGCGACGAACTCCGCACCCGCAACGGCACGGTCGTCGGCCTGCCGAGCGTCATCCTGCCCAGTCTGCGCGGTCCACAGCCCCTCACCGCGCGCGCGAGCACTGCGGAACAGAGCAACACCTCGGCTATCCTCGGCGATCGCCTCATCCTCAAGCTGTTCCGTCGTCAGCAGCCCGGACAGAATCCCGACGTGGAAATCGGCCGCTTCCTCACGGAAACCGCCGGCTTCTCCAACGCTCCGGCCTTCGGCGGATCCATCGAAGTGCGTCGCGAGGGCGACGAACCCGCCGCCCTTGTGCTTCTCCAGGGCCTCGTGCAGAACGAAGGCGACGGCTGGCAGTGGACGCTCGACGAACTCGACCGTTATTACGAGAGCACCGCCTCGGTGAAGTCTCCCGCCGCTCCAACCGCCGCCGAAACGGACACCGTCTCGCCAGAAGCGCGCACGCACGCCGGCCTGTATCTGGATGCAGCAGCGATCCTCGGCCGCCGCACCGCCGAGTTGCACCTTGCTTTGGCCTCGGGTCGTGACGCGGCCTTCGCGCCTCATGTTCCCGGCCCCGCCGACCTGGAAGCGATGCGCGACCTTCTGATCGCGCATGCCGCAGGGGCCTTCGACCTGCTGAAAATGAATCTTTCCCGCCTGCCCGACGACTCCGTCGAGGCGGCTGGCCTGGCCCTCAGTCGTCGCGGCCTTCTGCTCAGCCGATTCCGCGCGCTTCCGGCGCTGCACAACGTCGGCCAGTGGACGCGCATCCACGGCGACTATCACCTCGGTCAGATCCTGCGCTCCAAAGGCGACTTCGTCATCCTCGACTTCGAGGGCGAACCCGCGCGCCCCCTCGCCGAACGCCGCGCCCGGCATTCGCCGCTCAAAGACGTGGCCGGCATGCTGCGCTCCTTCAGCTACGCCGCTCTGGTCGCGCTCACCAAATACACCACCCGCCGTCCTGAAGAATTCGCGCAGCTGGAATCCTGGGCGCGCCTCTGGGAAGCCTCCGTCTCCGCCGAATTCCTGCGCGCTTATCGCGAGACGATCGCCGATTCCCTCATCGTTCCCGCCGATCGGCAGGAATTCGACGCGCTCCTCAACGTCTACGTCCTCGACAAGGCGCTCTACGAGCTGGTCTACGAGCTCAACAACCGTCCGGCGTGGATTCGCATTCCGCTGTATGGCATATTGTCTCTGCCCTTTGTACCCTAAGATAAGCAGCAGACCAGCAGCTGAATGGCAGCCGTCGAAATCACGGAAGAAACAAAGCAACAAGCCGAGCGCGTCGGCCAGGCTGACGTCGTCGTCGGCATTGCCGGCGCCGTTTCTGCTGACGACCTCCGCGCTCGCGCTCAGCAGATTCTCTCCGAGCTGGGTTCTGGCGCATCCTCGCTGCGTTTCGTCTTCGCGTGGCCAGGCGTCACACCCGAGGCAGCCGCCGGCGCAGCCGAACCCGCCGAAAATTCCGCGCTCGCCCTCGTCCCGTTCACGCCGCCTGCCCAGGGCACGGGAGAATTGTGGGCCGATGTTTCCGCCAGCCAGCGCGCCGTGCTCGCTCTGGCCGCCTCGCTTAACGCGCGCGCCTGCATCGTCGTCGGTTCTGACCTCGCCGCTCTCCGCACCAACCTGATCCAGCTCTTTACCTACGCCGTTCTCGATCGACAGTGTGGGCTGGTCATGCCCGTCTATCCCGCGGCAAAATACGACGGCCTCATCAACAGCGGAATTCTTTCCCCCTTGAGCCGTGCGCTCTATGGCAAGCGCGTTCACTATCCCCTCGCCTTCGATTTCGCCGTCTCCGGCGCTCTGTGCGCGGGTCTGGCGCGTACCAGCCCGCACGCCGCCAGCGCCAGCTCGTTGCTGTGGCCGGTCACGGTCGCCGCCACTCAGTTTCCCCAGGCTCCGGTCGGCCAGGTCCACGTCGATGTGCACCATCAGGTAGCCGCTGAGGGCCTGGAGCTCAGCGCCGTCCTCGGCCAGCTGGCCGGCTCGCTGTTTCAGGAAATGGAATTGTGCGCGTCCCACTGGCAGCGCATTCGCGGATCGCAGGCTACGCCCGCGTGGGGCAACGCCGGCGACGGCCGCCCCGATGGCCAGCCCATCGACCCGCAGCCCATGCTCGATTCGTTCCTGCTTGGCTCTAAAAGCCTCGAAGAAGTTTGGAGATTGCTGTTGCCCCCCAATGCTCTGCTCGAATTGCGCCGCCTGACCAGGCTGCCTCCCGAACAGTTCCGCATGCCCGACGACCTCTGGGCCTGCATCGTCTACGATTTCGCCCTCGCCTGGCGCCTCCGCACCATCAACCGCGTCCATGTCCTCGGCGCCTTTACCCCTCTCTACCTCGGCTGGGTTGCGTCGTACGTCCGCGAGGTTTCCAATTTCACCAGCGCCGCCGTCGAGCAGCGCCTCGAGCAGTTTGCCCGCGCCTGGGAAGAGAAGAAGCCCTACTTGCTGTCCCGCTGGAGATGGCCGGATCGCTTCAATCCCTGAGCTTCGGAAGGAGAAGACCCTATGTGGCAGCAGGTGGAACAGTCGCTTCACTCGTCGATGGGCCTGGTGGTCAACAGGATCGCCACCATGCTCCCCGGCATCCTCGCCTTCATCGTCGCCTTCCTCTTCTTCCTCCTCATCGGGTGGCTGGTCGCGATGCTCGTACGCCGCATCCTCATGGCCATGCATTTCGACGAGCGCATGCGCGGCGGCGCCAGCGCTATCGCCGAATGGAGCCCGCGCGCGACGCCTTCGCTGCTGGTCGGCCGCGTCGTTTTCTGGTGCTTCGTCTTCGCCGGCGTCGTGGTCGGCGTTTCCGCCCTCGGCACCTCCGAGCACATCGTCTCCGGCTGGATGCTGGGCTACGTTCCCCGCCTTGCCGGTGCGGCCATCCTGCTGCTGGCGGGCAATGTGCTGGCGCGTTTCGTGGCCCGCAGCGTCCTCATTACCGGTGTCAATCTCAACCTCAGCTACGCGCGCCTGCTCAGCATGGGCGTGCGCTGGATGATCCTGGTGCTGACCGGCGCCATGGTTCTCGATCATCTCGCATTGGGTGGGGAGATCGTCGAGCTGGGCTTCGGCATTCTCTTCGGCGGCATTGTCTTCGCTCTCGCTCTTGCTGTGGGACTCGGTTCCCGCGATCTGGTCAGCCGGTCGCTGGAGCGGGAAGCGGCGCGTCCGGTTGAAGTCGCTCAGCCGGAGAAGATCCATCATTTCTAGCCTGGAGCCTGGAGCCTGTAGCCGGTAGCTGGACCAACCCCCCCTCCCCGGTATGGCAAGTGGTTCATTCTGCTGCGTCGATCAGGTACCGTAAATCAGGTATTACCCTCCTGCGTCCCGCTTTCCGGGATCAAGGGATGTTGCGGCAAAAAGAAAAGCTCTGTTCGGGCCGGCGGTCACTGGGCGGACAGAGCTTTCCTAATGGATTCAGGTTAGGAGTTTTGCGGGGCCGAGTTCAAGCAAATTCGCAGGGTCGCGCGGTACGAAGGTCATGAGCTGGGCGAGGAAGGCGACAGGGTTGAAAGTTCCGAGTTGCCAGCGATCCACCCGGAATCGCCTTCAAAGAACAAGACCTTGTCCGGGAACATCGACTCGCAACGCAGTGTCTAAAATAGCGTGGCTCATGGGGGAAGAAATGCGCTATTGCTACCTAATCACAATTCTCCTCGTGCTCGCGTCGACGGGCGTGGCGCAGGAAAACGCGCCGAAACCAAGAGTGAGTGATGTCCCGCTGACGACTGAACAGATCGCAGTCTACCGCGCCGTGCTGAGGGACTATTTGAATGGGTCGGACGGTGCTCTGAATCTGGCAAAGATCACCGAGCCGATAGACGAGTCTGATGGAACGTGTTTCAGAGGGATGGACGCGGATGCAATGAAGACATCGGCGTCCGTCGTTCACGTGATCGACCCAACGGTAATCGCCAACACAAGAATCGTCCTGGTTGATCCCGACCAGCAGCCGAAGACGGTAAGGGAGAACGATCCCGATAACCTCATCAGGAAGGGCCTTACGGGTCAGAAGGTCACGGATGAGCAGGTGGCTCAGTCTGTCAGGGCGGCCATCAGCAGCGGTCTCTTTGAATTGTCTGAAATCGTTTTCGACAAAGACATCGTCATGCTGTGGTGAGTTATAGCTTCGTCTGCGGAGGGCTCTGTGGCCACGGCAACGCCTTGCTTCTCCGGAAGACAGGTGATGGCTGGAAGGTGGCAAAGAGATGTGGGGGTTGGGTTTCTTAGGCAGTCTACGCAAAAGCGGAACTAAGCGGGTCGCCGTGCTTCCACCGGGCTCGCGGGCCACGCGCTGCCGGCTACCGGCTACAGGCAGCTAATCTTTCAGCGTCAGCGTAATACTGCGCGAATCGCCGCCCGTAGTCCGCATCTCAATCTCCCCCTGGCTCCGCTTGACCACGCTGGGAAATTTCTCGCCCCACTCCACCAGAACGATGCTGGCCGGTCCGATCAGTTCATCGAGGCCGAGGGAATCCAGCTGGCGCTCGTTCTGGATCCGGTACAGGTCCAGGTGATAGAGCATCACCGGTTCCTTGTGCCCGTTCACCGTGCGCGTGCCTTCGTATTCGTGGATCAGCGTGAAGGTGGGGCTGGTCACTTCATCGGGATCGGCCGCGTCCAGCGCCTCCGCGATGCCCTTCACCAGCGTCGTCTTGCCGGCGCCGAGGTCGCCGCGCAGGATCATAAATTTCGGAGGCGTCAGCAGCTCCGCAATACGGTGCCCGACAGCGATCGTTTCCTTGCCGCTGTGGCTTTCGAACTGATGGATTTTCAGGTCCGCCGTCTGCGTCATCTCGGCCTCGCTGCGGAGGAAGGCATTCCCTCCAACCAAACATACCCCGCTTCGTCCCAGGAACGAAAGTGAAAAGCGCGAAAAAGATGACCGATCGTGTCGGTAGCGAGCAGGGTGTGCTCGTCCTGCTCGCGCAGCGCGAAGTCCGCAGCCAGCCCGTGCAGGTAGACAGCAGCCTCCACGGCCTCGGCCGGACGATCCGGGAACTGGGCCAGCAGGGCCGCGACAATGCCGGTGAGGATGTCGCCGCTGCCCCCTTTGGCCATGCCAGGATTGCCGGTTGTATTGACGGCGATTTGGCCATCGGGATGGGCGACAAGCGTGCGCCAGCCTTTTAACACGACTGTCACATTGTGCCGGGCCGCGAACTCGCGCGCCAGCGGCTCGCGCCTGGCCTGCACCTCCTTGATGCTGATGCCGGCCAGACGCGCCATTTCTCCAGGATGCGGCGTCAGCACAACGGTGCGGCCACGGCCGTCGATCTTGTCGGGATGCTGCGCCAGAATGTTGAGCGCGTCCGCGTCGATGACCAGCGGCAGCGTGGTCTCTGCAATCAGCCCCAGCACAAACGCTTCCGGCTCGGTGCCCATGCCGGGGCCAACCGCGATCACGGTGGCGCGCTCCGTGAGCCGGCGCAGCCGATTCGCATCGAGATTCGATCCCGCAACCGCGCCATTCGCGTCTTCGTCGAGCGGCAGCGTCATCAGCTCAGGCGTAATGGCGGCCACCGAGGGCAGAATCGACTGCGGCACAGCAGCGGTCACCAGTCCGGCTCCAGCCCGCAGCGCCGCCAGCGAGGCCATCGCCGGCGCGCCCGATTTCCCGCGTCCACCGGCAACGACCAGCACGTGTCCGTAGAGTCCCTTGTTGGAGTCGGGCGTGCGCGGCTGCTCGGCAATCTCCTTCGACGAGCCAGCCCAGGTCAGATTCGTCGCGGACTGGATCGCTTCGTCGGGCGATCCGATGGGCGCGACGACGATGGGACCGTTGGTGCTGCCGGTCAGATTCCCAAACATGTGCGCCAGCTTCGGCGCGGTGAAAGTAACGACCGCATTCGCGCGGAAGGCGCCATCGGCGGAGTACGCGCGCGAGTCGGCGTCCCAGCCAGACGGCAGGTCAACAGCTACGACCGGCCCTCCGAGCGCGTTCACCCGATCCCGCAGCCCGGCGGCCACGCCGCGCAGCGGCGGGTTGAATCCGGTTCCAACGATGGCATCCAGAAACACATCGGCAGAATCCAGCAGCTCCTTGACAGGCGGTGAATCGAGGGCAGCCACATCCGGCGCGAACACTGGAGCCAGAGCCATCTCCTCGAACGCCCTCTTCGCATCGCCCTTCAAATCGGCGGGATAGCCGAGCAGCAGGACCCGCACCACGCAACCGGCAGCTGCCAATCCGCGCGCCGCAACAAAGCCATCGCCGCCGTTGTTGCCCTTGCCGCACAGAACCGCGATGTGCCGGCGCTCGGGGAACTCACGCTGGACGAAGCGGGCGACCGCGGCGCCGGCGTGGCGCATCAGGTCGATCGAGGCGACGCCGAACTGCTTCGTCGTCAGCTGATCGACGGTGCGCATTTCGTCCGCGGTCAGAATCTTCATCGCCACCACGATAGCAGCCGAAGACGCGATTCTTCAGCCCATGTACATGCCGCCGTTCACATCCAGCACGTGGCCCGTGATGTAAGCGGCCTCGTCGGACGCGAGAAAGCGCACGGCGTTGGCGATGTCGGCGTCGGTTCCTGCGCGTCCCAGCGGAATGTGCGCCAGCATCGCCTCGCGCTGCTTCTCGTCCAGCACGGCCGTCATAGCCGTCTCGATGTATCCAGGCGCGATGGCGTTGGCCGTAATGTTGCGCGAAGCCAGCTCCCGCGCCAGCGACTTCGTCAGTCCGATCAGCCCCGCTTTGCTGGCCGCATAATTGGCCTGGCCAGCCTGGCCGGTTTCACCGACCACGCTGGAGATGTTGATGATCCGCCCCCAGCGCGCCTTCAACATGGGGCTCAGCAGCGCCTGCGTCATCAGGAACGTTCCCGTCAGATTGGTCTGGATCACCTCGTCCCAGTCCGCGCGCTTCATGCGCAGCACCAGCGTGTCGCGCGTGATGCCGGCGTTGTTCACCAGGATTTCGATGCTGCCGAAATGCGCGATCGCCGCTTTGGCGCAGGCTTTGATCGACTCTTCGTTCGCGATGTCGAGCGCAAAGACGGCGGCGGCCCCGCCCAGCGTGGCGATTTCCGCAGCCACTTCGTTCAGCTTTGTTTCATTGCGCGCTGCCAGTCCGACGCGCGCCCCGGCTTTGCCCAGCGCCACGGCACACGCGCGCCCAATCCCCTGCGACGCGCCTGTGACCACCGCGGTTCTTCCCTCAAGAGACGACATGGTTCTAGCCTACCGCAGCCACCGTCCTCACGGTCCGGCGGGAACCGGCGCTGCAGCGCGCCGCGTCGACCGCGAACTCAATCCTTCCAGCGCCCAGATGTAGACCGTCAGCTCGCGGCTGTATTGCAGCAGGGGTTTTGTGTCGGGCAGGCGAATGCCGTGTGCTTCGGGCAGATCGTTGACCTCGAACTCAGCCTCAGCCAGCTCCAGCGGCCATGGCAAATGATGGATGTTGACCCGCGCCAGGTCTCCGCGCCGCGTTGCTGTGAACAGGGCATACCGCTCCGTGAAAAAGGTCTCGAGACCGCCTTTGACGCAGGGTTTCCCCAGGCTGCGATAGCGTGCGCGAAAGTGCGCTTCGTGCCGGCTCAGCAACCGGTCGCTGCTGTAGTGGAATCGGCGCTCCGTATCCGACTCGATTTTCATGCGAGCCCAGTAGTAAGGCAGCCGGTAGAACATGCGCGCCGCTACGACGGCGACGGGGTTCGCGGCGTCGAGCGAAAAGAAATATACGCCTGCCTGATTCGTGTGCCGCTCGCGCACGTAGGTCCGCAGGTTGAGTTCCGGGAAGCGGTTGGCTCCGGGAATGGAAAACAGCCCGCGCATCCGCACCTGATCCATCCAGAACGGCACCACGCCGACCCAGGCGGTGCCGTCGAAGGTGTCCACGGTCAACGATTCCGGCAACAGATGGGTCAGCTCAGCGGCGGGAATCGGCCAGTGCGCGAACAGCAGGTCGTTCCACCGCTGGGTCATCACCCACGGAGATTTCGGCAGCGGCCACGGACGATGCTCGGTCGTCGAAAGGATCTTGTTCATGCCCAAAGGCCATTCCGCGACAGACGTCGGTCGGCAAGCGTCAGCCAAAAACATCCCTATGGTATCCGTTCTTTCATTGCAGGCGCATAACGGCGTCGCCGTCGACCCGTGACTACAGAGATGCGGCCACGAATTCCGCAAGCTTTGGGTTTAGCATTCCTGCATGGCCTCCATGACTGAGACTCCTGCTGTCGCGCCGGTCGCGCCCGAAACTCGCAACCATCAGACCGAAGTTTTCGCCGTGCACGGAGCGGACCCTGAAGTCCTCGCCTACGCGATGGCCAAGTATTCCCGCTCCTCGCTGTCGATGAAGGAGTCGCTGCGCGAGATCAGCAGCCAGCGGGCCGAGCAGTTCCTCAACACGTTCTATTTCCAGTATGGCCATCGTTCCATCGCCGACCTCGCGCACGTTGCGTTTGCCGTCGAAAGGCTTTCTCTGCTCGCTGCTATCGTGCTCGTCGACGAGCAGCGCTGGGATGGCCAGGAGCGCTCCACGCGTTACCAAAATTTCCGCAAGAGCGGCTGGTACATGCCGGATTTTGGCGTCGATGCGGCCTCGGCGGATCGCTATCGCGAAACCATCGAGCAGCTTTTCTCCGCCTACCACAGCATTTTCGAAGCCGTCTTCGCCTCGTTGCACGCTCAGATTCACAAGCCCGAAGAAATGAAGCAGGAGACCTACGAGCGCACGCTCAAGGCTCGTGCCTTCGACGTCGCGCGCTATCTGCTTCCTCTGGCCACCAACACTTCGTTGGGACAAATCGTGAACGCGCGCACGCTGGAGACGCAGATTTCGCGGCTGCTCTCGAGTCCGGTGGCTGAGGTGCGCCAGCTCGGCGTGCGCCTGCAGGCGGCCGCTTCCGGCCCAGCGTGGAATGTTCATGGCGAGGAGCTCTCCGCTTTGCAGCGGGAAATTGCCGCCCTCGATCCCGCTCTCGGAGAACGCGCCGCCGCGCTGCTCACCCGCGAGGTGAAGGCCGCGCCGACCCTGGTGAAATATGCCGCGCCCAGCGAATATCAGACGCGCACCCGCCAGGAATTGCGCCATGCGGCCGCAGAATTGCTCCACGGCGAGTCGATCGAGCCAGCGCCGCTGGTCGACCTGGTCGATGACGAGGATTCCCTCGAAATCGACCTCGCCACCACCCTTCTCTACGGCCAATGCCATTATCCTTACCGGCAGATTCGCCGCCATGTGGCTGCCTTGTCCGACGCGCGCCGCAACGAGATCGTCGCCGTCGGTACCCGCCATCGCGGCCGGCACGACGAATTGCTGCGCGAATTTTCTGCCGGGCACGCCCTGCGGTTCGACATCCTCATGGACATCGGCGGCTTCCGCGACATGCATCGCCACCGCCGCTGCGTCCAGGTGCTGCAGGGATTCACCGCGGCCCACGGCTACGCGATTCCCGAAGGCGTCCCGGAAGCAGGCGTGCAGCCGCTTTACGAAGACGCGATGCGCGCCGCCCACGCCGCCTGCGCCGAGCTCGCCAGCGGTTCTGCGCCCGAAGCGTCCGAGTCCGCGCAATACGTGTTGCCGCTGGGCACGCGGATGCGCGCGCTGTTCAAGATGGACTTTGCCGAAGCGCTCTACATCTCCGAGCTGCGCTCGGCCGCCCAGGGACATTTCTCCTACCGGCGTGTTGCCTGGGAAATGTATCGCGCCGTTGAGCGGAAGCATCCGGCCCTCGCCCCGCATTTTCGCGTCACCGATGCCGATGAGCCGGTCGACCTGCTCAAGCGCTGAGGACCTCGCGTCCCAGGCGACCGCACCCTCGGCTTTAGCAGACCCGATGGACCAACAGCCGGCATTCCGGCGTCTGTTCTCGGCCGTGGCGGCCTCCGCTCCTGATCGGCCTCGCACCCTTCATCCGTAGAATAGAACCCAATGAAAAACGAACTTCGTTTTGGATTGATCGGCGCAGGACGCATCGGCCCGGTGCATGCTGAAAGCCTTGCCTTCCGCGTGCCCCGCGCACGGCTCGCCGCCATCGCGGACCTGAAGCAGCCCGCCGCGCAGGCGGTTGCTTCCCGCTGCAATATTCCTAAAATTGTCTCCTCCGGCGCCGAGATTATCGCCAACCCGGCCATCGACGCGGTGGCCATTTGCTCTCCTACCGATACCCATGCCGACCTGATCGTGGCCGCTGCCCAGGCCGGCAAGCACATCTTTTGCGAAAAACCCATTTCGCTCAGCCTGAAGGAAATCGACCGCGCCCTCGCCGCGGTTGCATCCGCCGGAGTCAAGCTGCAGGTGGGTTTCAATCGCCGCTTCGATTCCAACTTTCTGCGTGTGCGCCAGGCGGTCGAGTCCGGTGAAATCGGCACGCCCAATCTCTTTCACATCGTGAGCCGCGATCCGTTTCCACCGCCGCTAACCTACCTGCGGCCCTCGGGCGGCATTTTTCTCGACATGATGGTGCACGACTTCGATATGGCCCGTTTCCTCATGGGCGACGAGGTGGAAGAAGTCTTCGCCGCGGGTGCGGTGATGGTCGATCCTGGCTTCGCCGACGAGAATGATTTCGATACCGCCGTGGTCCTGCTCCGCTTCCGCGGCGGCGCCATCGGCACCATCGACAACAGCCGCAAGTCCACCTTTGGCTACGATCAGCGCGTCGAAATCCTCGGCAGCAAAGGCAAAATCGCCTCAGAAAACCGTTACCCAAACCAGGTCGTCGTCAGCGGAGAGAAGACCGTCTACTCTGATCTTCCCTATAACTTCTTTATGCAGCGGTATACCGACAGCTTTACTGCCGAAATCCAGGCGTTCACTGAAGCTGTGCTCGAGGACAAGCCCATCCCGGTCACGGGCGCGGATAGCCGGATGCCGGTGGTCATGGCGCTCGCCGCGGGCAAGTCGAGCGACGAGCACCGACCGGTTCGCATCAGCGAGATTTCTGCCTGAGTCCAGGGAGCTAAGGAGCAATCTGCCAGGTTGCGTCCGGCGTGCCCGGAGTGCCGGTGCTCCCAACCGTCGTTCCATTCATCAGCCAGATGTAAACCTGCTGCGTCGAGCTGTTGCGCCACAGGATGCCGGCGCGACCGCTGCCGTCGTAGTCCCCGACACCCTCGATGTTCCAAACCGGCGAAACGTAGCTGACGCTCCCGCCGCTCGCAAGGCTGGCCCCGTTCATGAACCAGAGGTAGACCTGCCCGGTGGTCGAGTTCCGCCACAGGATGTCGCTCTTGCCCTCGCCATTGAAATCGCCGACGCCCGCAATCACCCAGTCCGACGAGACAGAGCCCATGCCGCCGCTGCTGGTCAGTGTGCTGCCGTTCATCAGCCAGACATAAAGTTGCCCGGTCGAGCTGTTGCGCCACAGGATGTCGGCCTTGCCGTCGCCGTTGAAGTCACCGATGCCCGCAATGGTCCATCCGCCGGAGATGTAGCTCACGCTGGCCCCGCCCGACATGGTCGTGCCGTTGATGTACCAGAGGTAGATCTGCCCGGTGCTCGAGTTCCACCACAGGATGTCGCTCTTACCATTCCCGGTAAAATCCCCGATGCCTGCGATGGTCCAGTCCGGCGAGACATAGCCCAGACTGCCGTTGCTCGTCTGCGTGCTCCCGTTCATCAGCCAGATGTAGACCTGTCCGGTGGTCGAGTTGCGCCACAAAATGTCGCTCTTGCCGTCGCCGTTGAAGTCGCCACTCCCCTGGATCACCCAGTCCGAAGTGGGCGAGCCGGTACTGCCGCTGGTGAACGTCGTTCCATTCATCAGCCACTCGTAGACCTGCTGTGTGCTCGAGTTGCGCCACAGCACGTCGCTCTTGCAGTCACCGTTGAAGTCCTGCGTCGCGGCAAACATCGCCGGGTTGGGATTGGGATTCGTGTTCCCCGTCTTGCACAGGTTGCTGCCCTGCACAGCGCCGGCGTCCGTCTCTCCCGCGCCGCAGCTGGAATCGAGCGGCATGCCGCGCTCATCGGTGGTCAGGGCTGTCCCCGACACAGTCTCCGCGTACGGCGTGCCGGACTTGCCCGCGCAGATCACCGGGCTGCCAGTCGCCGGCGGCATCGTCTCGGTCGGGCCACCGTAATTGCCCAAGGGCGAAAGGTCCAGAGTGTCGCCTCCAACCACGTTGCCGTTGCCATCTCCCGTCGCAGGGCAGCTGCCAGAGCTGTAGCACATTTGCAACGCCGTCGGAGTGCCAGGAGCGCCTACCACGCTGTCGGTCACCGTCATCGTGCCCGCGTTATAGAACGCTCCTCCTTCGCCGATTCCGGCAATATTGTTCCAGAAGGTGCTGTCGTGGATGTTGAGCGTTGCGCCGGAGGCGTTGAAGATGGCCCCCGTCCCCCCGCTCAAACTGGAATTATTCACGAAGGTGGAGTCGCTGATGGTCAGCGTCATGCCGGCAAGATAGTTGCTGACGTAGATGGCGCTGCCTACATAGGCACTGTTGTTGTAGAAGCTGCTGCCGCTTACCGTGGCCGGGGTGCCCAGGGCGTAAAGGCCGGCCGCGTACGAGCCCGGATCCACGAAATTGTTCGAGAACGTCGTGTTGGTGACCACGAGTGGGCCGATAGCAAGAACCGCGCCGCCGTCATACCCCGAGTGGTTGCTGTTCAACACCATGTTCGTCAGCGTCAGCGACACATTCGTGAACGCATAGATGCCGCCGCCAAAGCCCGGATCGCAGCTGCAGCCGTTGTTGGGCCCGAAGGTTCCCCCATTGGGGATCGGGACGACGCTGCCGTTGGCCACGGTGAAGTCATGGAACGCCGCGGTTCCTTTCAGAATCTGAAAAACCTGGTAAGCGTTCGCCCCGGATACCGTCAGCGTCGTCGCACCTGGGCCGGCAAAGGTGATGGTGTTCGCGGTGTTCGGGAACACGCCTGGCAGCGGATTCGCCAACGTAATCGTCCCACTTAGGGCCGACAGGTCGACAATCACCGGGTTCGCATCGGCGTTGGCCGCCGTAATGGCGTCACGTAATGAGCAGTTGGCGCTGGAAGCGGGCGCGTTCGCCGGGCAGTTGGCCGCAGTCCCGCTGAGGTTCGAGAAACTCCCGCTGAAATCGTCGCTGGTCACCTGTACGGAGAAGGTGTCCGTTGCTGCTGCGGCACTCTGCGCCGGCGCCAGAAGCAGAAGCGCGAACAAACCCAGATGAGCGAGGAGAAAAGGCAGAACGCGGGAGGCGAACAGACGGGGGGACGTTGCGACAGGTGACATCCACTGAACCTCACTGAAGTCGAATCGTGCACGGACCGAATGAGGTCCATCGCGGGGGCGCCCGAAGGACAAAATTTCCCCCGTCGTGGTGTTCAAGATATGGGGAACACAGGATTGGGTCAATGGCTCTTTGGAGTACTCTTTTGTGGGACTTGCGGGCCGAAGGATTGTGTTTTCAGGGCCCAAACGGCGCCACGGCGTCGGGGGGGCTGCCCGTTTGCCGACCACACGACCACATCATCCGAGAGCGGCAGGGTGCAGCGGTTACAATCTGGGCCAGCAGCCAGCGATGAAACTCAACCTTAACATCGCGAATCGTCCGGACGCGATGTAGACTCCGCTTTCGGTCCGGGACCCTCTGGCTGACGCCCCCGCTCTTCCTGTGAAGCAATTCGTGGTGGTTTGGCCATGGTGTGCGCTCTTTCACGGGCTGGAATCGAGCCGGGTGCGCTAGCGTCACGAGCAAGCAATCCGCAGATCCCTCCGCTGCGCGTCGAAAGGACAGCGTGGGGGTGGGGCGAGACCGCCTTCAGCGGCGAAACGAAAAAGGCTGCCCGGCGGCAGCCTCTTCCCTGAACTTCAGCCGTGCTTCAGGCGTGCGCGTAGGAGGCGATGGCGCTGGCCTCGTCGTCCTTCACGTCGAACACGGTGTAGAGCTTCGTGATCTGCAGCAGGTCGTGGACCTTCCGCGTCAGGTTGAGCAGCTTCAACTCGCCGCCCTGGTTGCGGACAGTCGTGTAGGCGCTCACCAGCTCCCCGATGCCCGAACTGTCGATGTAATTCACGTCGCCGAGATTGAGCAGAATCTTCTTCTGTCCTTTGCCCAGCAGGTCGCGGACTGAATCACGCAACTGCACGCTGCCCTCGCCGAGGGTGATCCGTCCGCCCAAATCAAGAATCGTTACCCCGTCCACCTGACGGGTGCTGATTTTCATGCTCACGAGAAATTCCTCCTTGGAAAAACTTTTTGTGCGGGGAAGTTAGGCGCCGGTCGGAGCGGTTCCCAGATGCTTGATGAGCGTCAGCTCGGTTCCCGGATGCAGTTGCTTGAAGTGTACCTCATCCATGAAAGAGCGAATCAGGAAGATGCCGCGCCCGGAGCCGCGCAGCAGGTTTTCCGGTGCCAGCGGATCGGGCAGCGTCGACGGGTCCAGCCCCTTGCCTTCGTCCGTGATCCGGATCACCAGATCCGATCCCGTATTTTCAAACGACGCGGTCATCCGCTTTTCCGGATCGTACGCGTTCCCGTGCAGGACCGCGTTCACCGCCGCCTCCCGCACCGCCATCGAGATGCGGAAGATTTCGTCCTCATCCACACCCGCCTTGCGAGCCATCTGCTCGGCGGTCTGCTCGACTTTATTCACGCTGTCCAGCGAGGAATCCAGAGTATAGGTCACGCGGCTTGCCTGCTGTCCTGTCAAATGCCCTTCCTCGCTTTGCGAATGGCGGCGCTTTTAGGGGGACTTTTTCCCGTAGGCGAAGTTTGCTTGCTGGAACGAAAGATGTCAAGCGCAGAAGCCCGGCTGCCTGTGAGGCTCGAAGCCGGGGATGGTTTCTATGCGCGAGACAGAGCCCAGTTTTCGATGGGTAGGCCTCGAACTCGCCGAAATTCACGCGTGTTATTGGTCACGAGAATCAGACCGAGGCTCCGAGCATGCGCGGCCAAAAGCAGATCGTTTGCGCCGATCATCTCGCCTCGATTTTTCAAGTCGGCGCGAATCCTGGCGTAGTGAATCGCCGCTTCGTCAGGAAAGTCCATCACCTCGACGTGGCGAAGGAAGAGCTCAACGGCGGCCTCGTCCTGGCGGCGTCTGGGAGAAACCTCGACTCCGTAGAGAAGCTCAGCTTTGGTGACAACCGATATGCAAACATCGCCGACCGGCACGCTTTGCAGTTTGCGAAGAAGGACAGGACTGGACCGCTTGACAATGTAGGAGCACATGTCTGTATCCAGCATGAAGCGGGGCATTAGGCATCCCGCTCCTGAACAGGGAGGTCCTCAACATTGTTCATGAATGTTGGCGAAGCCGACGGACCCTCCTCAAGGTAAGCAGACCAGTCTGTTGGGCGAGGAGAAAGGATGATCTCCTCACCGGATCTGCGGATGAAGACTTCCGTAGCCTTTACCTGGAAATCTTTGGGAAGACGGACGGCCTGGCTTCGGTTGTTCATGAAGACTTTCGCGGTGCGACGCATCGGTTTGCTTTCCCTGCGGCTTGGCATATACAAAAGTATATCCCATCGGGAAAATGGCGTCTTCATGCTTCCGGGAAAGGTGGGTTTGCCAAAACGACGGAGATCTCAATCTGCCGCTCAGGAATGGTCCAGTAGGTCTTCAGCAATTTAGTTTTCAGCGCAGGCGACACCATCTCAAAACCATGCCGTTGATAAAACCGGATCGCCCACTCCGCCGCCGCCCACGTCCCCACCAACATGGGGCCGCGTACTCCGGTTCAGCAAGTGGTGCAGCAGCCCGCTGCCGATCCCCGACCCCTGGTGCCCCGGCGCAACATATGCGTGGCGAACCAGCGTGACGTCCCGCACCGGCTGGATTCCCATCACCCCGGTCAGCACGCCGTCTAGTTCATAACCCCAGAACTCGACGCCGGCGGCGATCTCAGCCTCCAGCTCATCGAGCGGCATGTACGGCTCGTGCCAGCGGTCGGCGGGAATCGTATCCCGATACGCTTCGGCGGCGGCGTCGATGATCGCCAGGATCGCGCCGCGTTCCTCGTCACGACTGGGACGAATGCTGTTCATGATCCCGGCCATTTTCGCATTTCCGCGCAGCCCGCCGTACCCTGGAACCGCCGCCCCAGACCCCAGTCGCGGGCCGATCACCCGCCCCGGTAAGATGGGAACAACGTCCATGCCCGCCGCCGAGGCCCAGCCACGTAAAGACAGTGCTCCGCGCTCCAGCGAGCCGAGGCCCCCGTCCAAACCCGCTTCCGTCCAGCAGGACGACGACATCGTCGGCAAAGCCTATGACAGCCGGCTCATGGCCAGGCTGATCACCTATCTCTTCCCCTACAAGTGGGCCTGCATCGCTTCCATTGCAGCCATCCTGCTCAAAGCCGGCGCCGATGTTCTGGGCCCTTACCTCACCATGGTCGCCGTCGACCTGTATCTCACCCCAGCCATGGCCTCAACACCCCCGGCGGCCGCCGAAGCCGCGGCGCGCGGCGTGCATGGCCATCCCTGGCTCGCGCACTTACTCAGCCCCTGGGCCGCGGGCGGCGCGTGGACCGGCATCACCGAGCTGACCCTCATTTGGCTGGTGGCCCTGTTCTTCAGCTATGGGCTTGAGGCGCTCCAGACCTGGCTCATGCAGTGGACCGGCCAGAAAGTCATGTTCGACCTGCGCTCCCAGATATTCCGCCACATGCAGCGCATGCATATCGGCTTTTTCGATCGGAATCCTGTGGGACGGCTGGTGACGCGGCTGACGACGGACGTCGACGCCCTCAACGAGATGTTCACCTCCGGCGTCTTCGCCATTTTTGAGGACGTTTTCGTTCTCGCCGGCATCGTCTTCGTCATGCTGCGCATGAGCTGGTGGCTAGCCCTGATGGCTTTCTCCGTCCTCCCGCTCATCCTGCTCGCGACCCGCATCTTCCGCAAATATGTCCGCGAATCCTACCGCCGCATTCGCACCGCGATTGCCCGCATCAACGCCTTTACCCAGGAATACATCACCGGCATGTCGCTGGTGCAACTGTTCAATCGCCAGGAGCGGGCCTTTCAGGACTTCTCCGCCGTCAATCGCATCCACCTTGAGGCGTTCAAAGACAACATCCTGGCCTACGCCCTCTACTATCCCGTCGTCGAACTGCTCAGCTCCCTGGCCATCGCCATCATTATCTGGATGGGCGGCGGCGGCGTGCTGCGCGGCACGGTCCTGCTGGGAACGCTGGTGGGCTTTATGCAATACGCGCAGCGATTTTTCCGGCCGATTCAGGATCTGAGCGAGAAGTACAACGTGTTGCAGGCCGCCATGGCTGCGAGCGAGCGGGTTTTCAAGCTGCTGGACACGCCCCCCGAAATTGTCTCGCCCGCCAATCCGGAGCGGGGCGACGGCTCCGGACGAATCGAGTTCCGCGATGTGTGGTTCACCTATCAACGTCTCGACGCGGAGACCATCGCGCGCATTGCTGTTGCGAGCGCAGCCGACCTGCAGGCGATGGCGGGGATTGAGTGGGTGATGCGGGGCGTCTCCTTCACCGTGGAACCGAACCAGACCGCGGCCATTGTGGGGCACACCGGGGCGGGCAAAACCACCATCACCAGCCTGATGATGCGCTTCTACGATGTGCAGCACGGGCAGGTGCTGGTCGATGGCGTCGACGTGCGGAAGCAGGATTTGATGCGACTGCGGCGGCGGTTCGGCGTGGTGCTGCAGGACCCGTTCCTGTTCAGCGGGACGGTCGCCAGCAATATCCGGCTGGGCACCGAGAGCATCACCGACGAGGACGTGCGGGAGGCAGCGGTACAAGTCAATCTGGACGACTTCATCCGCACCCTGCCCGGGCAATATGAGGAGCCGCTGCGCGAACGCGGAGCCGGGCTCTCGACGGGCCAGAAGCAGCTCATCAATTTTGCGCGGGCGCTGGCGCACCGGCCGGGCATTCTGATTCTTGACGAGGCAACCTCGAGCGTCGACACCGATACGGAGTTCCTGGTCCGAGCAGCGCTCGAGCGCATGGTGGAAGGGCGGACTTCGGTGGTGATCGCGCACCGGCTGTCGACGGTCCAGCGCGCCGACGTCATCCTGGTGATGCATCGTGGCCAGTTGCGCGAGATGGGCTCGCACCAGGAGCTGCTGGCAATCCACGGGATTTACTGGAAGCTGTATCAGCTCCAGTACAAGGACCAGGAAGTGGGCGAGGCGGCGGCCGGGCTCACGCCGTCACTGGCGATGGATTGAGCCGCCAGGAACCGCGTTGCACGATGATGGCTTCTCTCGATGCCGAGCGACGGTTACGAGGCGCGGAACACAGCGGCGCTCTGGAGATGAGTGGGCTTAAACGCCTGGCCATACTTCAGTCCGAATCCCAGGAACCGGTCGAAGGCAATATGAGCGATCCAGATCGCTGCGGCTTGTTCGTAGTGAAGGGCGCTGAATCTCCATGCCACCAGCGCGAGGACGAGGGGCAGGGAATAGCTGTGCACCACGTTGTAGACGGCTGCCGCCATACGCGTGCGTCCAGCCCACAGGTAGCCGGCGAGCGAGAGATCAGGGGCGAGGAAAAACACCGCGAACCACAGCCAGGATCCGTGCAACAGCACGGAGTAAGCGATCAGGGTACCTACCAGCACCAGCAACGCTTCCACGCGCAACAGCAGATCCGGCCGAGTCAGCATAGGGCCAGCATACGGGATGGGATCGGAAGTCCCCTTGCCCGCGGAGTCGGCCGGGAGCACGCAAGCGAGCAATGACCAATAGCGGCGGTCCGAAAATCTTCATCTCCGCCGGAGAAGCCAGCGGCGAGCACTACGGCACGCTGCTCATCGAGGCGCTGGGGCAGCTCGAGCCGCAAGCCGATTTCTTTGGCCTCGGCGGGCGGCGCATGGAAGCCCTCGGCTTCCGCCCCGTGGTCCGCTCCGAAGACGTCGCGGTCATGGGCATCACCGAGGTGGTGCGCCACATGCCGCGCATCTACCGCGAATACCGGCGGCTCCGGCGATCCATTGTCGAAGAGAAACCCGACGCCGCCGTCCTCATCGATTTCCCCGACGTCAACCTGTCCCTGGCCCGGCGTCTGAAGCAGCAAGGCGTGCCGGTGATCTACTTCGTCAGCCCCCAGCTATGGGCCTGGAAGAAGTACCGCATCCGCAGCGTGCAGCGCTACGTGGATCGCATGCTGACCATCTTTCCTTTCGAGGAGCGCTTTTACCACGACCACGGCGTTGCCGCGGAGTTTGTCGGCCATCCCCTCGCCGAGGCCGACCCGCCGCGAATCTCCCGCGAGGACTTCGCCCGCCGAGCCGCGCTCGATGCAGCCAAAACCTGGATCGGCCTGCTCCCCGGAAGCCGGGGCAAAGAAATCCGTCTCAACCTGCCGGAAATGGTGCGAGCGGCCGCCCTCCTGGCGCAGCAGTCAGCTCAGGAATCCGGCCCCCGGTATGAATTCCTGGTGCCCCTCGCTCCCATGCTCACCGGCCCGCAGCGCGACCACATCCGAGCACTCCTGGCACAACTCGTCGCTGCTCAAACCATCCCGCCCCGCATCACCCTCGTCGACGACGCCCGCGCCGTCCTCTACCACGCCCGCGCCAGCATTGTGGCCAGCGGAACCGCCACCGTCGAGGCCGCGCTCATCGGAAATCCCTTTATCGTGGTATACCGGATTTCACCGCTCAGCTACGCGGTGGCGAAGCGGGTCGTCGACGTCCCGCATGTGGCCATGGTCAACCTGATTGCCGGAAAACGCATCGTCCCCGAACTCATTCAGGGTGACTTTACTGCCGATCATGTAGTCTCACACTTCAGGCCGCTGCTCAATAATGAAGACGCGCGGGCGCGGATGCAGGCCAACCTGCGGCAAGTGGGGGAGATGCTGCGCAGCGAGCAAAGCGCCGCCGGCCGGGTTGCCCGGATTACTTCAGAGATGCTGCAAACCAGATCCACGCCGGAAGAAAGACAGAGCCACGTTCCATGAAGAATCACCCACCTGACTTCGTGTTGCGCCACGGTCGTGTTTCGCGCATGGCCTGGTTTTGTGCGGCGATGGTTGCAGCCATCCTGCTGCCGGCACTGCCTTCATCCGCGCAGAACGTCGCGCCCAAACAGACTCTGAACATTACCGCCTACACCATCGACGCGGAGATTCGCCCCAGCGATCACACCCTCGATGCCACCACCCAGGTCACCTTCACGCCCCTCGCCGACTTGCCCTCCGCCATTTTCGATCTGCACGGCGCGCTGCTCGTCGATAAAGTGACCGATGCCGGTGGCAAGCCCCTCAATGGCGAGCGCGGCCAGGGCGCAACCCTGGTCGTGACCCCTCCTGCGCCCCTGGCCCTGGGCCAGCCCGTCACCTGGACGTTTCACTACTCCGGCAAGCTGGAAAGCGATGCCGGCGGTCCCGTGGAAGGCCTGAAGCTGGCCTACGTAGGCGACCCCATCAGCTATTTGCTGTATGCGGGCCGCTGGTTCCCCATGACCGGCTATCTCACCGACCGCTTCACCGCGGAAATCCACGTCAAGGCGCCCGCCGGTATCCGGGTCATCGGAAGCGGCAGCACCGGCAAGCCGAAAGAACTGGCAGGCGGCGAGCAGGAATGGAATTTCAAATGGGATAGGCCTGGGTTCCCCGGCACCATCATCGCCGGCAAATTCGACGCGCCCGTCTCCGGCGCTGCCCCCAATATTCACGTCTATACCACCCCGGCGCACAAAGCAGCGGCCTCCGATTATGCAAGCACAGCATTGCGCGAACTCGCCTACTTCACCAGCACCTTCGGGATTCCGGAATCGACCCAGCTCAACGTCGTCGAATTGCCCGACGACACGGTTCCCGTGTTCTGGGGCCCGGAGATCGCCGCGGTGGCCGGCTCTCACATCGGCGGCCGCAACGACTTTCGCCTGCTCGCCAACACCATCGCCCACCAGTGGTGGGGCAGCGAGGTCAGCCCCTGCTCTCTCAACGATGCCTGGATCATCAACGGCATGGCGCGCTACGGAGAGCTGATGTATCTGGAAGACGACGCCGGGCACGCGGCGCTCGAAGCCGCTCTCCCTGACATTGCCGCCAGCGCTCTGGCCTACGACACCATCCCGCTCGCGAGCGCCGGCACGCTGGCCGCGTACTCCCCGCAGTTCCAGTCCATGACCCTCGACAAAGGCGCGCTCGTCTTCCACATGCTGCGCTGGGAAGTGGGCGACGACAGCTTTGAAAAAATCCTGCGCGCCGCCTTGTCCCAATACAAAGACAAATGCGTGCGGACCGGGGAATTCGAGCGCGTGGCCGAGGAGCAATCCCAGCAGGCGCTCACGCCCTTCTTCAGCGAGTGGCTCGACGGCACCGGTGCGCCGCAGTTTACTGACAAGTACGCGGTCTACCGGCTCGGCAACAACAAAGGTTTCCGCACCATCGGCGAGGTCCAGGGCGATATGGACCTCTTCAACATGCCGGTCGATCTGCGCGTGGATACCGAAGGCAAGACGGTGGACAAGCGCATCGACGTAGTGGGCACTGACTCGCAATATGTCATCGACACCTTTGGCCGCCCCCGGCGCGTCACCATCGATCCCCAGGACTGGGTTCTCAAAAATACCCCCGACCTCGAGGTGCGGGTCGCGATTCTCCGCGGCCAGCAGCTCGCCGCCCAGGGCGATTCAGGCGGGGCGCTGGCTGAATATCAAAAGGCTCTCAAGGCCAACCCGCAAAGTTCCCTGGCCAGTTACCGCATTGGCGAGTTGCTGTTCTCCATGCGCAATTACCAGGCCGCGGTCAATGCCTATCGTGACGCCCTCAATGGCGATGACGAACCCCGCTGGACCGAAGTCTGGGGCCACATCGCCGTCGGCAAAATCTTTGACCTGACCGGACAGCGCGACCGCGCGATCCAGGAGTACCGCCAGGCCCTGCAGACCAACGACAACACAGCGGGCGCGATGAACGAGGCACGGCACTGGATCCAGACCCCGTATAAGCGGCCGGATACAGATCAGTAGACTGGAGTCAGGACCCGAGTAGCTGCGCTACAACCCCTTGTAACTCCCGCCATCCACCAAAATCGTTTGCCCGGTAATGCTGGCCGAAGATTCCGACGCCAGCCAAACAATCGTCGCCGCCACTTCCTCCGGTGTCGCCAGGCGTCCGACCGGAATCTCCTTCTCCAGTTCGCTCATAACCTGCTCCAGAGGGACATTCCGGTTCTTTGCCCGCGTCTCCAGCAGGCTTTTAGAGCGGTTCGTGGAGGTCCACCCGGGCCCAACGTTGTTGATCGTCACGCCGTCCCGCCCGAACTGGCCGGCCAGCGAGCGCACCAGCCCCATCACCCCAGCCCGAATCGTATTCGAGAGCACCAGCTCCGGCACCGGCTGCTTCACGGTGTAAGAAGTCAGCGTGATGATCCGGCCCCAGTGCTGCATCTGCATATACGGCAGCACCGCCTGGCAGAAAAGGATGGCACTGCGCAAATTCAGCTGCCAGGCGCGCTCCCAGTCGTCCAGCGTTGTATCGAGAAACGGCTTGGCAGGAGGACCGCCGGCATTCGGCACGCAGACATCCACGTGTCCGAAGCGAGCATGCGTCGACTCCACAAAGGCGCGCACCGCCGCGGGATCGGCGACGTCGAAGGCCTGGGTGTGGGTCTCGACGCCAAAGCGGCTCCGGGCGTCCGCCGCGACCTGATCGAGCTCCTCCTGGCGGCGCGCGCACAAAGCAAGGTGCGCACCCTCGGCCGCGAATGCCAGAGCGGTGGCCCTGCCGATGCCCGCGCTCGATCCCGCAACCATGGCGACTCTGCCTTTCAGTCCCGTGTCCATGCGCCCTATGATAGTCGAGGCAGCAACGGCCGGTTTCAATCGCAACCGGCCCCGGAGAGACCGATTTGGCAGACAACAAAATTTTGCAGTACACCGGCTTTGACAAGATTCCCGTCGAACACCTGAACCCTCTCATCGATCGCCAGTTCGTGTATGGCGAGCGGACCATGCTCGCCCGTCTGTTTCTGCGCAAAGGCGCCATCGTCCCCGAGCACAGCCACGAGAACGAGCAGATCACCTACATCCTCGAAGGTGCGCTGCGCTTCACCCTGGGCGATGGACGCGTGCTGACCGTCAGCGCCGGCCAGGTCCTGGTCATCCCCTCCCATATGCCGCATCGCGCCGAGGCCGTCGAAGACACCATCGACCTCGACGTCTTTACCCCGCCCCGCGCTGACTGGATCGCCGGCACCGATGCCTATCTGAGGAAATAGCAAGGCCGGGAGCTTTCCTCAGAGCATCGACGGCCCGCACGAGCAATCTGCGAGAATTTTCCGTTCGTTCCGAACTTTTTCCGCCTCTCGCCCGAATTAGTTATCGGAGACGCCAATTGCTCGACGACCGGGAGCTCTGGAAGAGGATCTCCGCAGGCGATGCCGAGGCTTTCGAGGCCTGGTATCGAGAAACCGCTCCGCGCCTGCGCGCCTTCCTTCATCGTTGTACCGGTTCAGTCCAATCGGCCGATGACCTCATGCAGGATATCTACACCCAGATTTGGCGTCGCCCGCAGCAGTTCGATCCCGAACGCGGAACGCTGCATGCCTGGCTCTTCGGCATCGCCCGCAAACAGGCTGCTGAATGGTGGCGCAAACAGCGGCCCACCGCCTCCATGGATCAGCATGAACCGGCGATGGAAGGCGAACCTTCACCCCCGCTGTCCGAAATGAGGTCCATCCTCGCCGACGCCCTTGATCGGCTCACCGTCGATGAGCGCTCGATCCTCTGGCTCCGCGAAATCGAGGGCCGCTCCTACGCCGAGCTCGCCGCCATTCTTGACATCCCCGTCGGCACGGTCCGTTCGCGCCTCTTCGCCGCCCGCCAGGCCCTGCGCGCAATCTGGCACAGCGCGCCGCAGACGAAAGGGGGCCGCTCGTGACCTGCACCGAAGCCGCCGCGTTCGTCTCCGCCCTCTTCGACGGCGAAATCATCCCGCCAGATGCGGCCAGGCATATCGGTGCCTGCGAGGCATGCAAGTTGCTTCTCCGCGACTATGCCGAAATGGGTGCGGAACTCCGGCGCGTCGCCAGTATCGAGACCGCTCAACCAGCGCCATCGCTCCAGCTGGAACCAAAGGCGCGCCAGCCTCAATCGTTTTGGCGGAAAGGACGGGAAACCATGAAGATTCCAAAGTTCGCTTTCGCCCTGCTGCTCTTCGCTGTCATTACCCTGGCCTCCTCACTCACTGTCATTGGTGTCGGCGCCCATTCCAGTGGCAATGTACTCGTCCTCAATGTTGAGCTGTCAGGACGAGACCATCCTTTTACCGGTGTCTTCGATACGACGCGAAGCGGCCCTCAACCCTGGACCGTCATCGGGCGAATGAATCAGAAACTCGCCGGATTTCAGTTTGAGCTGCTGGCCCGTAGCGGCGATCGCGTCCAATTGGGCTTCCGCTCCAAAGCCAACCCTTTTCCGGCTGATGGCCATGGTCGGATGGGCCCCGCCGAAGTGAGGAGCCAGCCCCAGTCCCAGTACTGGTTCGAGCCCGGCAAGACCCTCACGATTGACATGCAGGACGTGGGTACCCTTGTCGTCACCGGGGAGTGGATGGATCACACGCCGGTCTTCTACCACAATCCCAACCTCATGGGCGAAACCATGGACCCTGACGCCGAAGAACTGCGCCTGGTCTTGCCGCTTTTGCTTCGGAACAACCAGGTGATTGCCGACATGAGCGACACCGCCAGGGCGACCGCTCCCGGTGATGCGATTCAGGTTTACATCCCGCCACAAGGCAGATACCTGCTCTCCCTGGAACCGATGAAGGGGGCGGTCGAGGCGAGCGTCCACCTGAATCGCATCACCTTCGAACTGAATGGTCAGGAAAACGCCTTCGTGTCCGGCGCGCCCGTGGCCCGCGCTCACACCGTTTGGGTTCTCTACGAGCCTGATTTCAAACCCCCGGTTGCGAACTTGCCGGGATTCGTCAGTTCGGGGAAACTCTCCACGATTGCCCCTGAAGCCGTACTGCCTGCCCCGCCGCCGGGCCAGTAGCACGTCCATCGCGTCAGATCGCGGGAATCAGTTCAAAGATTCGTCTTCCGGCGGCACCGCGAGGCTGCATCGATTCCGGCCCTCCGCCTTCGCCGCATACAGCGCCACGTCCACCTGGCGCAGCACATCCTCCCGCGGAGGATAGCCCCACTCCCGCGCCGGAAGTACGCCAATGCTGATCGTGAGCGGGATCGGTCCGCATGCCGTCGAAACCGGCGAAGCCTCGATGCTGCGCCGCAGCTGATCCGCCCGCGCCATCGCCTCCTTCGCCGCGCAACCTCCCAGAATCACCAGAAACTCCTCGCCTCCCAGGCGTCCCACCAGATCGTAGGTCCTCACCGCGCGCAGGAATCGCCGCGCCGTCTCGCGCAGGACCTCATCGCCGATCGGGTGCCCGAACCGGTCGTTGATGCTCTTGAAATGATCCAGATCCGCGAGCAGCACCGCCGTGGTGCCGTTCTCTCGCGTGCTCCGCGCAATTTCCCGCCCCAGCATATCCAGGATCGCCTCCCGGTTCAGCAGCGACGTCAGCGAGTCATGCGTGGCCTTGAAGTGCAGGTTCTCCCGCGCACGTTTCAGTTCCGCCTCGGTCTCCTTCAGCGCGCTCACATCTCGCCCGATCCCGATGATCCCGACCGTCTTTCCTTCGGCATCTCGAAACGGCACCTTGGTCGTGAGCAGCCAGCGAACCCTCCCGTCACTCTCCCGGATGTGCTCATCCTGGCTCAACAACGGCACGTTGGTTTGGATCACCTTCTGCTCATCCTGGTAAAAACCAGCCGCCATCTCGGTCGGAAAGTAATCGAAGTCCGTCTTGCCCCGCAGTTCCTTACCCGACGACGCGCCCATCACATCCGCGGTCCCCTGATTCGCCATCAGAAACCGGCTCTGCTCATCTTTCACGTAGATCAGATCGGGCACGCTGGCCATCACCGCCCGCAGCATCGCCAGTTCGCCGGGGAAGCTTTCTCCCGCTCCCCGCAAAAGTGACCGCGAGAGGGCCACGTACGCCAGCCGCCACGCCACCACCACCATCGCCACCAGACAGCCCACCGCGATCCAGCCCACCGGGCTGCTCAACAGTCGTGCGAGGGAAGCGAGCAGTTCGCCCGCCGGCCGCAACTGCAATGCGAAGGTGAGTTGGTGCGCAGGTGTCATTACAGTCCAGGCCTGCGTTGCGAGTTGCAACCAACTACAGACCCCTGGACAACTCACGCCAGAACCCCTGGGTTCCGCTGCGTCTGCGCCGTACTCTGAACCCGTCGTTGGATCTGGTGCGAACCGTCTCCGGGCAGACGACACGCATTCTAAACCATCGGCTGCGCGCGCAGCGGACGATCATTTCTCGCCGCGCCGCTCCGCAGGGACACAACCGCGCTCACTCGCCCCGGAAGGCGTTGTCGACAGAGCCAGGGGTAAACGCAACGTGCGTCCGTAGTCCCGTGAGAGGGCCCGGTATTTGCGAAGAACCCGAAGGCCAGGGCTGTGCAGCCGCTGGAGCCGGCCTATTTCTTTTCTTTCTGTGCTGCCTTCTGTTTGGCCCAGCGCCGCCTCTGCGCGGCAGCTATGCGCGCCCGGGCATCCGCGCTGAGGAAGCGCTTCTTCCGTGGCCGGTTACCGAAGGAAGTGGTGGCAATCCGGCCTCCGGTGCTGGCGAGCAGAGCACGGACTTTCTCGAGGCGGCTGATTTCTTCATCCACTGCAGCAACTAGTTCTTCACGTGTCATTTTTTCTCTCGTAGGGTTGTAGCGAGTTATCCAGGGAACGGATGCAACACCGCCTACCATAACAAATTGAGCAGGTTGTTACAAAAAAATCCGCAGTTCGAGGAGCCCCGCCCGGTGCCCCCTGCCTAACTGTTCTGAAATGGCACATTAACTCAGAATTTGCACGTTTTTCTCCTGCCTGTAAGCTCCCGTTCGCCCCCCTCCCGCAAGATGAACCCGTGTTTGCCCTTAGACGTGTGGTGCCGCCGCGCCGCCTGGTATCGGTCGCGGATCGTACGATAGACGGCCGAGCCGGGGGTACCGTTTCACCAGCACCGCCTTTTGCCCCCCAGTCCCTGCACATTTCCATTCGGCTGGGCAAGTACCAGATCCGCCTCGCCGAAACCCTCGCCGAGCGCGAAGCCGCCTGCCGCCTGCGTTTCAGGGTCTTCAATATCGAGCTGGGTGAAGGGCTCGAATCCTCGTTTCAAACCGGCCTCGACCAGGACCAGTTCGACCTATTCTGCGACCACCTCATCGTCGAAGACCGCTCCCGCCGCGAGGTCGTCGGCACCTACCGCATGCAATCCGGTACTACGGCAGCGCAGAAACTGGGCTACTACAGCGAGCAGGAATTCGATTTTTCCCCTTACGAATCCATTCGCAGCCACGTCCTCGAGTTAGGCCGAGCCTCGATCGCCCGCGAGCACCGCACCAGCGAAGTGCTCACCCTCCTGTGGCGCGGCATCGTCCAATATGCCCGCTTCTATAACCTCCGCTACCTCATCGGCTGTTCCTCGCTCAATTCGCGCGATCCCCGCGAGGGCTGGTCGATGCTCCGCCAACTAACTGCATTTCTGGCCCCGGAATCCTTTCGCACCCGCCCTGCTCCCTCCTGGGAACTTCCCGCCGAGGCCGCGCACCTCGAGGTTGACGTCAAGGTTCCCAAATTGCTGAAGACGTATATTGCTGTGGGAGCCAGAATCTGCGGCGCACCAGCATGGGATCGCGAATTCGGAACCATCGACTTTCTGACGCTGCTCGATCTGGCCCAGCTCTCTCCCGCAGCCAGGAACCGCTTCCTGCCCGACGCGCCGGCCTTCCAGGCGTCTTCCGAGCCGGCCTGCGGCTGCTGATCCTTCTCCTCAGCCTGGTCGACGTTGCCATTCGCTTCCTCTTTCTTCGCCTGCGTCACGGCTCGCGCCTGGAACTCTGGCATCGCGCGCATTCGCTGCACCAGGCGTGCTCGATCATTCTCCGGCGGCTCGACATGCGGCTGGAGTGCCGCGGCGCGCGCCCTGCGCAGGGCCTGGTTTGTTCCAACCATCTTACGTACCTCGACATTCTGGTTCACGCCGCGGTCGCGCCCTGCGTCTTCGTCTCCAAGCGCGAAGTCGGTCGCTGGCCGGCTTTCGGATTCTTCGCGCGCTGCGGCGGCACGATCTTTGTGGACCGTCAGAGCCGCGCCAGCGCGGATCAGGTCGTTCGCCAGATCGCCGCAGTCCTCGAACAGGGCGTCGCCGTCTTGCTGTTCCCCGAAGGAACCAGCACAAACGGCGTCGCGGTCCTGCGCTTTCATCCCACGCTGCTCCAGGCCGCGGTCGAGCGAAGCGCCGAGATCACCGCCGCCGCCATCGGCTACCGCGCGCCCGGCGTCGCAGAGCGCGAGCTCTGCTGGTTCGACGACGCGCCCTTCCTGCCCCACCTGTTCCGCACCATGACCCATGCCGGAATCGTCGCCGCTGTCGAGTTTTTCCCCGACCCCAGCGCGTATCCGGATCGCAAAACCGCCGCCCTGGTCCTCCACGATCAGGTGCAGGCGCTGCGCACCCGCATGGCTCGCGAAGCCGGCGCGTAGTCCAGACTCACTCCTCGCCTTCTCGCGTCGCCAGCTCCGTCAGCTGTTTCCGCCAGTCCAGCGACTCGATAAAAACCCGCGAATCGCGCCAGTGTTCGCGCACCAGAACCCGCAGCTCCAGATACACCCGCGTCCCCAGCAGCGCCTCAATCTCCCGCCGCGCCCCCGTGCCGATCTCCTTGAGCTTGCTGCCGCCCTTGCCGATCAGAATCGCCTTTTGCCCCGCCCGCTCGCAGTAAATCGCCGCCGTGATCCGCGTCAGCGGCTTCTTGCTGTCAGGCTCGGGTTCTTCGAAGCGCTCCACCACCACCGCCGAAGCATACGGAACCTCTTCCCCCGTCTCGGTCAGAATCCGCTCCCGGATCAGCTCCGCCACCAAAAAACGTTCCGGCTGATCGGTGAACTGGTCTTTGGGATACCAGCGCTGGCCTTCCGGCAGATACTCCGCAATCTTGTGCAGCAGCACCTTCAGCCCATCCCCCGTCTTCGCTGAAACCGGAATCACCTCGGCAAAGGAGTACAGCGCGCTCAGGTCGGCGATCAGCGGCAAAAGCCTGTCCCGCGGCACCAGATCGATTTTCGTCACCACCAAAAATACCGGGCAGTCGAGTTTGCGGATCATCTCAAACGCCAGCGCCTCTTCGCTCGCCCGATCCAGCTTCAGCGGAGCGTCTTCAGCCCGCGCCTGCCTCCGCACCGCATCCACCACCAGCAGCACCACGTCGCGCGTCATCAGCGCTTCGTGGATCTCCTGCATCATGCTGCGGTCCAGTTGCGACGCGGGCCGGTGAATCCCCGGCGTATCGACAAAAACAATCTGCGTGGCCGGATGCTTGCCTTTCCGCTCCGGCACGTCTACCATCCCGTGAATCCGCGTCCGCGTGGTCTGCGGCTTCGCCGTCACGATGGCGACCTTCTCGCCGATCAGCGCGTTCAGCAGTGTCGACTTGCCCGCGTTCGGGCGCCCGATGATGGAGACAAAACCGGATCGCATCTTCATAGTGGGTCGCTGGGAATAGATTAGCGAATCACGCGTCTGGCCGGGTTCCACGCCGCCGATCGGCCCTAGGTGAGCCGTGAGAAGAGCGATCCCCGAATGGGGTAATTACTGGCCACAAACTCGTCCCATGCGCCGCGCCTGCGATCCCCTTCCGCGCGCCTGCGATCCCCCTGCTCGTTCACTTGTTGCTTGCCCTGTTCGCCATTGGCGCTGACCTCTTCCGCGGCCTGGCGGGTGCGTTCCACATGCCCGTTCGTCTGCTGCCTGCTCCTGACCACCAGGGCGCTCACCTCTTCCGCCGCCTGGCGGGTGCGATCCACGTACTCGCCCACCTGCTGCTTGCTCCTGTCCACGAGCGCGCCCACCTCTTCCCCGGCCTGGCGGATGCGATCCACATACTCGCTCATCTGCTGCCTGCTCCGGTCCACGAGGGCGCTCACGTCTTCCGCCGCCTGGCGGGTGCGATCCATGCACTCGTTCACCTGCTCCCTGCTCTTGTCCACGAGGGCAGATACCTGTTCCTTACTCTGTTCGACTACGGCGCTCACCTCGTCCGCGGCCTGGCGCGTGCGGCCCACGTAGTCGTTCACCTGCTCCCTGCTTTGGTTTACGAGGGCAGCGATCTGTTCCTTGCTCTGTTTCACAACCGCGCTCACCTCGTCCGCGGCCTGGCGGGTGCGGCCCATGTACTCGTTCACCTGCTCCCTGCTTTGGTTCACGAGGGCGGCGATCTGTTCCTTGCTCTGCTCCGCAACCGCGCTCACTTCTTCCGCCGTCTGGCGGGTGCGACCCACGTACTCGTTCACCTGCTCCCTGCTTTGGTTTACGAGGGCGGCGATCTGTTCCTTGCTCTGCTCCGCAACCGTGCTCACCTCGTCCGCGGCCTGGCGGGTGCGGCCCACGTACTCGTTCACCTGCTCCCTGCTCTGGTTTACGAGGGCAGCCGCCTGTTGTTTGCTCTGGTTAACAATCGCGCCAACCTCTCCCGCAGCCTGGCGAGCGCGATCCACGTACTCGTTCACCTGCTCCTTGCTTTGGTTCACGAAGGCAGCCACCTGCTGCTTGCTCTGCTCGACGATGGCGCTGACCGCTTCTTCGGCATGACGGGCGCGGGCGCGCAGAGGCTCGGTGTCCTCGGGGGGGTCGGGGACGTTCGCACGCCTTTTACGGGCGGGTTTGGGCGGATAGAGGAACCCGGCCAGAACGCCCGCTCCCAATCCGGCAAATACCCAGGCCAATCCGTAATTTTTTCTTTCCTTTGCCACTAGAGAAAACTCTTCTTTCCTTTCCCGCCGATGATCGAATCCCGCCGGGTTGCAACCATACTTAAACTTAGGGCGCGACACCCCGCTTTCACCCTTTTGCGGTGAACCGGTGTACTTCGCAACAATGAATGATGATGGTCACCTTAGGGATTCACTTTCAATGACCAACGTGTATTCTCAGCTACAACTAGCCAGGCCGGCGTCTAACACCTTTGTTGAGTGGGACCTCGCGCTCAAGCCAGTTGGCCCCTTCTCCTCAATCTTCGCAAGGAGTCCCCGATGAGCCGGCACACTCGCTCCTCCGCTCGCATCCGCCAAGGCGCGCGCAGGGAGCTGAAATCGTCCGATCTCAAATGAACGCGGACGAGATGCCGGGGTCATTCCAAGGTGTTGATGAGATTGCCAAGAGACCGGGGCGCGATGTTATTTTTATCGGCACCAGAGAAATCGTTTTCACGGGCATGGAGCCCACCACGTTTGCGGGAAGGAGAAGAGCATGCCAGGCGAGGTTTCCAAGCCACCGTTGCGCGGCATTATTCCTCCCATGGCGACTCCGCTGGCAGGGCCGGATGAACTGGACCTGAGCGGACTGGAAAGACTGATCGATCACATCCTGGCGGGCGGGGTTCACGGTCTTTTCCTGCTGGGCACCACCGGAGAAGGTCCGGCTTTGAGTTACAGGTTGCGCCGAGAACTAGTTCGGCGCACCTGCGCAAAGGTGGCAGGACGAGTCCCTGTGCTGGTGGGCGTGATGGATTCGGCCTGCGCCGAGATGCTGCAGATGGCAGGATGGGCCGCCGAACTGGGAGCCAGCGCGATTGTTGTGGCGCCCCCGTATTACTTCAGGCTCGGCCAGCCGGACCTGCTGCGGCTCATTGAGAGGCTAGCTGCGCAGTCGGTGCTTCCCCTGTATCTCTACAATCAGCCGGAACTGACGAAGATGAGCATCAGTCCGGAAACGGTAGAGACGGCGTCGAGGATTCCCAATGTTGCCGGGATCAAGGACAGCTCGGGAGACATGGGCTATTTGAAAGCAATTCTGGACCGCGTCGGAGGTCAGCCTGCTTTCTCCGTTCTGGTGGGGCCGGAACACCTGCTGTGGGAAGCACTGCGGAGCGGCGCGCACGGCGGTGTGCCAGGCGGAGCCAACCTCTATCCCGAGCTGGCCGTGCGCCTCTACGAGGAGTGGATGCGCGGGCATGAAGGCGCAGCCCAGGAGCTGCAGGAGCGCATGGTCGCTCTCGGTTCCCCGATCTGGAACGCCGGCGAGGCAGGGCCGGGATCGATTCGCAGGCTCAAGACCGCACTGAACCTGCTGGGGCTTTGCAGCGCCACACCAGCATGGCCGTATGTCGAATCGAGCGCGGCCGAGCGGCGCCAGATCGAAGAACACCTGAGCCGCCATGGAATGCTGGTCCGCTGAGCCCTGCGCATTTCTGGCCGGACGCCTGAGGGAAAGGGAATGAGCCGCGCGCATCACGAAAGGAACCCGCTTCTCGGCGCAGGGGAATCGAACATAGCTGGTCGCGGTGCGGGAAACTATGCCTGGCCGACGATCGCCATGCTTTGGCTGGTGTGTTTCTTCAGCTACGCGGACCGGCAGGCATTCTTCTCCGTGTTTCCGCTGATGCGCCAGGGCATGGGCCTGAGCACGGTGCAACTGGGCATGCTGGGCTCCTCGTTTGCTGTGGTCTATGGAATCGCGGGGCCGTTTGCCGGTTATATCGTTGACCGCGTCCGGCGCAAGACAGCCACCCTGGGAGGGCTGGAGCTGTGGAGTATGGTCTGCATTTTGTCCGCTGTGGCGCGGAATTTCACCCAGCTCTTGTTGTTTCGCGCCGCGGAGGGACTGGGCGAAGCCATTTTTTATCCCGCGGCCCTGTCGATGGTCAGCGATTATCACGGGCCCGGGTCCAGATCGCGCGCCATGGGCCTGCTGCAGACCAGCGTCTATGCGGGAACGGTGGGCGGCGGCTATTGGGCGGGTGCGGTTGCGCAGAGACATGGCTGGCGAGCATCGCTGTTTTTCTTCGGGGCGCTGGGTTGCTTGCTGGGCGTTCTGCTCATGCGCCTGCTCCGCGAACCGCAACGCGGAAGCGCCGATACGCCCATCGATGGTTCCGGCCCACCGTCGCGCGCAACCGTATCGTTGCGCGACATCGGGTCGCTGCTGCGCATCCGATCGCTGGTGGCTCTGATGGGAGTGTTTGCGGGAGCCAATTTCGTGGCATTAGTGCTGCTCACATGGATGCCGATGTATCTCTACACCCGATTTCACCTCAGCCTCGCCGCGGCCGCCTTCGATGCTGCGGTTTATCCGCAGATCGCCAGTATCGCCGGATCGATCGCCGGTGGATATCTTGCCGACACCCTGGTCGCTTCCGATGCGCGCTCGCGAGTGTGGGTTCAGTGTGGCGGCGTTTTGGCTGGCGCGCCCTTTGTGGTGCTGAGCGGGATCAGTCGTTCCCTGACCGGCGTCATCGTGGCGCTCAGTTGCTGGGGCTTCTGCAAAGGCATCTACGACTCCAATATTTTCGCGGCTGCTTTTGACGTGGCCCCGATTCGCACTCGCGGCAGTGTCAGCGGTCTGATGAACTGTGTCGGGTGGTTGATCGGAGGCGGTGCCGCTCCGGTGACCATCGGTTTCCTGGCGGGTCGTCTGGGGATGGGCAGAGCGATTGCGACTTCGGGAGCGGTTTATTTGGGATCGGGGATTCTTCTGGCGGTGACCGCGGTTCGGCTGCTGGGCTGGGACCTGGTTGCGTCACGGAAATGAAATTTGGAATGACCGCTTCTGTAGCCGTTAGCTGGCCTGGGCGAGGCGGGAGACGCGCAGGCGGTTGACGCGGCGATCGGTGGAGGCGAGGATTTCAAAGCGCAGGCCGTAGCCCTCCACGACCTCGCCGGATTGCGGGATGCGGCCTGCCGTTTCGCTCACCAGACCGCCGACGCTGGTGGCTTCGAGGTCCTCGGGCAATTCCACGCCGCCGAGCATCTCCTCGACGCGCGCGATTTCGAGGTTGCCGGGAACCACCCAGGTTCCGCCGGGCTCCTTGATGACGGAGGTGTTGTCCTCGGCTTCGTGCTCGTCGCGGATGGCGCCGACCAGCTCTTCGAGGAGATCTTCGATGGTGACCAGGCCGGCGACGCCGCCGTATTCGTCGATGACGATGCGCATGTGCTGCTTTTCGCGCTGCATCTCGCGGAGGAGCTCGTTGACTTTTTTGGTTTCGGGAACGAAGGCGGCGGGGCGCTGGATGGCGGCGACGGTGCGGGAGCGCGCATCGGCGTCGGAAATCTGCAGGAGGTCGTGGGCGAAGGCGATGCCGGTAACGTTGTCGAGGGATTCGTTGTAGACGGGCACGCGGGAAAAGGGGCGGGCGCGGATCATCTCCAGAAACTGCTCAAGGGTGATGGCACCGGGAACGGCGAACATGGCGGGGCGCGGGGTCATGACTTCGCGGACAACTTTGTCGCCGAATTCGACGGCGGAGCGGACCAGCTCGCGATCACTTTCCTCGATGATGCCTTCTTCCTCGCCGGCCTCGATGAGGGCCTCGACGGCTTCGGCCGCGGCGGTATCGCCATGGACGCTGGCGGGGGGTTCGGCGAGCGCGGCGATGGACAGCAGGAACTGCACGAACAGGGTGATGGGAAGGATGAGCCACAGCAACAGGAGCAAGAACCAGCGCCAGCGGACGATCCACGCGCCGCGGGTGCGGGCGAAGAAGACGTACGGGAGGAGGCGATTGAACAGGATGATGACGAGGATGATGCCGAGGACGACCTGGGCGATCTCCTGCCAGCTAGCGCGGTCGCCGACGCGGGCGCGCTCGAAAAGGAGCATGCCGAAGATCAGCGTCAGGCAGGCCAGGGAGAGATTCATGAGGATGGCCGCGGAGAGCTGGATGCTGTCGCGCTTCATGCCAAGGCGCGGTTCGACGCGCTGCTCCCAGAGGTCGATGTTTTCCTGGAACTCGCGGGCCAGGAACTTGCCCATCTCGGCATAGAGGCGATCGAGGTAGGACGCGAGGGTGAGCACGACCAGCAGCAGGGCGATGGAGACGGCCGAGACGATGCTCATGGCTTGCGGCTCCTGTGCGCTTTTTTCCGGGCTGGCTTTGTGCTGCGTTCGATGAGGCCTGTCGCAAGGCCAAAGCGACGGCGGAGGGCGGCTTCTTCGCGGGCCATGCGACCGGTGTCGGTTTCGTGATCGTAGCCGCCGAGGTGGAGCAGTCCGTGGAGGGCCAGGATTTGCAGCTCGGTTGAGAGAGGGTGCTGATATTCCTCGGCCTGGTGCGCGGCGGTTTCTACGGAGATCGCAATGTCGCCGGCTGGCTGGCGGTGGCCGTTGATCGACGCGGCGGAGGGGAAGGACAGGACGTCGGTGGGCCGATCTTTGCGGCGAAACTCGCGGTTGAGGCGGCGGATGTGGTCGTCGCCGGTCAGGAGGATGGAAACTTCTCCCTTGAGGCCGACAGACCTGGCTGCGTCGGTTACAAAGGCGGCGAGGGTCCTTCGCCGCAGGGCGCGGCCGAATCTGACTTGTATCGTGGGGTCGATGACGATCATGGTCGAGTGCGGCAGGACCTGCGTATTGGTCCGGCGCACGAAACACCGCGGGAGGGCTTGCACCCCCCAGATTGATGGTACCTCTTATGGGGTTTCCGGCTCCAGGGAGCTATTTTGTGCGGCGGTTAATTGCCGAAAGTAAGGAAGCGGGTCTCCGCATCCGAGACTTCCGGAGTGCCGGTTATCCGGCGGCAGTCTGTCGCCAGGCAGGTTTCGAAGTCCCGATTGCAGCCCCGGCGCCGGACATCTTCTTCTTGACTTCCTTCTCTTGCCACGTTTAACTAAAGGCGTTTCCCCTGTATCGAACCATCGTTCTTTCTGTTTAAACTCCGATGCGCTCCGGGCGGGGCTAATTGCTCGCTCAAAGCCCCTTTGCGCAGGACCTCCCGATTTGGGGATGTTTCGCCCGCGGCTACTGGTGTCGACGCTTTTGCACTGACCGCCGCTCCTTTTCCCTGAATGAGTGGTGAGTTTCTCTGTCAGGAGAATCTCCCATGCGCACTTCGTCCGTCGTGTGTTCGCTGGTATTCACCCTGAAGGCGGCAATCTCCTCACGCCTCATCAGGCCGGGCGCATTCTCGCTGGCCGCGCTCTTCCTGGGCATCCTGTCTGTCTCCCCGCTTCTGGCACAGACGGAATTGCAGACCGGGCCCGCAGCGCCTCGGCATCTGGTGGCGCGCCTGTCGACGAACATGTTTTGGCAACCCTGCAAGGAAATGTCCGCGAGGACGTTGCACACGCGCCAGACCTTGGCCCGGTAGAAGACGCGAGGCCCCTGCAGCTCTTTCTGCTGTTGCAGCGCACTCCGGCGCAGCAGGCCGACCTCGAGAATCTGATAGCGCGCCAGCAGCAGCCGGGCGCGCCGGAGTATCACAAGTGGCTCACGCCGGCCGAATTTGGCGCCCGTTTTGGCGCTTCGCCCGCGGATATTGCCACACTCACGACGTGGTTGGAATCGCATGGTTTTCGGATTCGCAGCGTGCTGAACAATGCCGGCATGATTGACTTCGACGCCACCGCCGGGCAGGTGCGCGAAGCCTTCCACACCCAGTTGCATTACGTCAGCGTTCAGGGCCAGAAATACCCCGCACTCATGCAGGATCTGCAGATTCCGGCCGCGCTGGCCCCCGTGGTAGCGGGCATCAAGGGGCTGAATAAGATTCCGCTCCATGCGAACCACACTCCGCCACGCCAGGGAGCATGGGATCGAGCCACCCATCGCTGGAGCATTGTGAATCCCGCGGGAGCCGATGGAGTTACGCCTGATTATGCCTCGGGCGGCCCCGGCTACGATGTGGCGCCGCAGGATTTCTACGTTATCTACGACGTCAACCCAGTATTCACAAGCGGAAACCTGGCCGGAACAGCGACTGTCGCGGTCATCGAACAGAGCGATATGGTCTACGGCACTGTGAATTCCAGCACCGGGGCGGCGACCGGGGGCGATGTTGCCACCTTCCGTACTGTGTTCGGCGTGCCAGGTACGCTCAACATGCACGTCTATCACGGCTACGGAACGGTCGCCTGCACCGATCCCGGGACCGTTTCAGGCGATGAATTCGAGGCCTCGTTGGACGCCGAGTGGGCCAGCGCACTGGCTCCATCCGCCAACCTCATCTTCATGTCCTGCGCTACGAACTCCGAGCAGGGCGTCTTCAATTCGATGGCGGCGCTGATCGACAACAATCTCTCCGACGTGATGAGCCTCAGCTATGGAACGAGTGAGCTGAATTACACGGCATCGGACTATACGTTCGACGACAATCTGTTCGAACAGGCGGCCGCCCAGGGGCAGTCCATTGTGATTTCGACCGGTGACGCGGGGTCTGACGTTGCTGACAACGGCACGTCGGGCACAGCCACCAATGGGTTCAATGTGAGCGCCCTCAGCTCCTCTCCGCTGGTGACTGCGGCGGGCGGGACTGACTTCCAGGACGAGTACGACTACTACAAGGCAGGAACCTCGCAAAGCTACTACTGGTCTGACACGGATTCTCCTTTCTTGGAAGATGCCCTCAGTTATGTTCCTGAAACGGCATGGAACGCCAGCTGTGCCGGCAGCCTCGAGGCGGCCTTCGTCGGTTATTCCGGAGCGGGCTACTGCGCCAACGACCCCTACGGGCAAACCACGGGCGACCTCGTCGGCGGTTCGGGCGGCATCAGCACGCACTATGCTGCGCCTGCCTGGCAAAGCGGTATCTCCGGCTACTCCAACCCCCATCGCTCCCAGCCCGACATCGCAGGATTCGCTTCCGATAACTTCTGGTACCACCTCCTGCTCGCCTGCGACTCGCACGAGCAAACTACCAACTGTTCGTCGGATTACGATTTCGGTCTAGGCGGAGGCACATCCTTTGTCTCGGCCTACATGGCAGGTGTCTTCGGTCTGCTGAGGACCGCGACCGGGTCGCGTCAGGGCGTGCTCAATCCAACTCTCTATGGACTTGCTAAAGCGCAATACACGTCGCCGGCCACGGAAACGGCCTGTTACGCAAACAGCCAGACCTCGAACACCGGTGTAACTCCAACCACGAGCAAGGGCGTGCCCATTCTGCCTGCGGCAGCCTGCATCTTCAACGACGTTACTACCGGGAACAACGATGTTCCCTGTCAGGCGGGATCGCTCGACTGCTATGTCAACTCCGGCGCAACCTACGGCATGTTGTCGCTTACCGGCTCCGGCTCGCTGACCCCGGCTTATCAGTCCGCCCCCGGCTTTGACCAGACCACCGGCCTCGGCTCCATCAACGTCGCCAATCTGATCGCCGACTGGAACACAGCCTTCACCAGCGGCACATCGCTTGAAGCCAGTCCGAGTTCCATCGGCCCTGGCCAGTCCACGGAATTGACGGCGACCGTCACCGTTGGAACTCCGACCGGATATGTCGACACGCCTCCGCCCGTTACCGGCACGGTCCGCTTCCTGGTGGGCGCCACTCTCCTGGCAAACTGCACGTTGAGCAGCGGAACCTGCTCCGCCACGATTTCCGGGTCATCGCTCGAAACCGGGTCCAACTCCCTGACCGCGGTCTTCTCGGGAAGCGCGAACTACCCCTCGTCTACCTCCACCGCCCAAACTGTGACTGTGACCGCGCAGAGTCTGATCACCCCCACTGTGACGGTCAACCCGAGCCAGTCGACCATCAACTCCGCAGAGCGTCTGCCTGTGACCGTCACGGTCAGCGGCGGCAATGGCAACCCCACACCGACCGGTTCGGCCGTCCTGAGCAGCGGCAGCTATACATCATTGTTCACAGTGCTGAGCAGCGGCTCAGCCACCATCACCATCCCGGCCGGTTCGCTCGCCGTCGGCGACGATACTCTAACTGCCACTTATATTCCGGACTCCAACAGCTCCTCGACATACAACGGCGCCACCGGCACAGCTCCCGTTACGGTGTCGCAGGCCATCGGCGCCTGCTCGACCGCGAATCCCAACCCCAATCCCAACCCTCAATCCTTCGCCGCGATCGGCGACTTCAATGGCGATGGTAAAGCCGACATCCTCTGGCAGAACAGCACCACCGGTCAGCTCTACATCTACTTCATGAACGGAACCACGATTGCGGGCGGCGGCAGTGTGAGCTACATCTCCCCGGGATGGAACATCGCGGGCATCGGCGACTTCAACGGCGATGGCGATGCTGACATTCTCTGGCGCAACAGCTCCACCGGCCAGGTCTACATCTGGCTTATGAATGGGACCACGGTTGCCGGCACCGGCAGCCCGGGTTCTCCGACTTCCGACTGGGTGATTGCCGGCGTCGGCGATTTCGACGGCAACGGCACGAGCGACATCCTGTGGCAGAACAGCACCACCGATGAGGTCTTCCTCTGGTTCATGAGCGCAACCAACATTGCCAGCAGCGGAAGCCTCGGCTACGTCTCCTCCGGATGGAATATGGAGGGAACCGGTGACTACGATGGCAGCGGTCGAGCGGGCATCCTGTGGCGGAACAGCACCACGGAGCAGGTTTACATCTGGCTGATGAACGGGACGACGATTGGGACCACCGGGAGTCCGGCCACGCCTGGCGCGACCTGGCAGATACAACCATAACGGCTGAAGCCGCGCCCCTTCGAAGCACACTGACCTGGCCTAATGACGGGCTATACGGAGTTTGGGGTGGACCGCAGAAAGGCAACCGCAGATCCTTCCGCCTCGCTATACGAGCCGTCAGGATGACAGCGCGTGAGGCTGGCGTTGCATTCCCAGGGCGGCGTGACGCGGGGGGTTATTGGGGCTGGGAAAAGCGAACCTCTTCGTCGTCGTCGCGGATGTCGAGGGGAAGCTCGGGCTGGGAGCGGCCGAATCCTTCGTAGGCGCGGATGATGCGCTGCACGAGCTGGTGGCGGACCACGTCGCCATTTTCGAAACGGATGAAGCGGATGCCGTCGACGCCTTCGAGGATATTCATGGCTTCGACGAGGCCGGATTTGCGCGGGTTGGGCAGGTCGATCTGGGTGATGTCGCCGGTGATGACCGCCTTGGCGTTGTTGCCCATGCGGGTGAGGAACATCTTCATCTGCTCGCTGGTGGTGTTCTGGGCCTCATCCATGATGATGAAGCAGTCGTTGAGGGTGCGGCCGCGCATGAAGGCCAGCGGAGCGACCTCGATCACGTTGCGCTCGAGCATTTTGTCGACACGCTCGGGCTCGAGCAGGTCGTAGAGCGCGTCATAGAGCGGGCGCAGATAGGGATCGACCTTTTCCTGGAGGGTTCCGGGGAGGAAGCCGAGGCGCTCGCCGGCTTCGACAGCGGGGCGGACGAGCACGATGCGGCTGATTTTTTTGGCGAGCAGCGCGGCCGCGGCCATGGCGACGGCGAGATAGGTTTTGCCGGTGCCTGCGGGGCCGATGCCGAAGACCATGTCGGACTGCTCGATGGCTTCGACGTAATGGCGCTGGTTAAGCGAGCGCGGCTGGACCATGCGCTTGATGCCTGCGGAGCGCTGCTTGCCGGTTTCAGCGAGGCTGCGCAGCGAGACGGACGGATCGGCGGTGACGAGGCGGAGCATGCCGTTGAGCTCGCCGTTCTGCAGGAGAATTCCCTGGCGGCGGAGCGCTTCGTAATCCTGAAAAATGCGCTCGACGCGGGCGATGGCTTCGTCGGAGCCCTCGACCATGACGGCATCGGAGATCAGATCGATGCGCGCATGGAGAGCGTCCTCCATGAGTCTGAGATTTTCGTCGCGGGTCCCGAACAGGGGCTCAAGATTGGGAGTGATCTCGAGATGCTTTCTCATCAGGCGAGGAAAAGACCTCCGAAGGCGAGTCGGCGCACGACCCGCGGCTCAAATTGAATTGTGGGATGGATGGCCGGCTTCCGCAACCGATTTCGCTCCACGCTGATTGGATGCTTCAGGCGGCGAGAAGGGAGCGGGTTGGCAGTCGGCAACAAATGAGTTGAAGTTGGGGCCAGAGTAGCCCGGGAGGATTCGGCAGTCAATGCCTAAACAGTGAATATTTTGCGGTTTCGAGCCGAATTGGTACAGGGTCGTTTCGGGTCTCACGGCGCTCTCATCGAGCGGCGAGTGCCGGGGTTGATTTGGCTGCAAGATGCTCATTCAGCACGGTTAGGAACTTGGCCAGCCAGGCGGGATGGGCGGGCCAGGCGGGGGCTGTTACCAGGTTGCCATCTGTTAGCGCTGCGGTCATCTCAATGGGCGCGTAGGTTCCGCCGGCCAGCTCGACTTCCGGCGCGCAGGCGGGATAGGCGCTGACCCTTCTGCCCTTGAGAACGCCGGCAGCGGCCAGGAGCTGAGCGGCGTGGCAGATGGCGGCGATCGGCTTCTGTTCGTTGGCGAAATGGCAGATGATGGCCAGGACGTTTTGGTCGAGGCGCAGGTATTCAGGCGCGCGACCGCCGGGGAGGACGAGGCCGTCGTAGTCCTCGGGGCGGATTTCAGCGAAGGTCGCGTTCAGCGTGAAGTTGTGGCCGCGCTTTTCCGAGTAGGTCTGGTCGCCTTCGAAGTCGTGAATCGCGGTGCGGATCGTCTCGCCAGCCTTTTTGCCTGGGCAAACGGCATCGACGGTGTGGCCGACCATCTGCAGCGCCTGGAACGGCACCATGGTTTCGTAGTCTTCGGCATAGTCGCCGACAATCATCAGCAGTTTTGCGTGGCTCATGGGTTTCTCCCCCGGTTCTGACGAAGCATGGTACCGCTCCGATGTGCTATATGCTGGGAAATATGGTGCGGATCGAGGATTTAGTTTGGGCCGTTCTGGGCGCCGCCTGGGTGGTTGGGGAAATTGCCATCGCCCTGTTTACACGCACCGGGTCGAGCGAGGGGAAGGTGCAGGACCGCGGCACGCAGGTCCTGATCTGGGTGGTCATCGTCGGCTGCTTCTGGAGCAATGGCTGGATGCATGGCCATTTTCCCTTTGACATGCCGGGCCGGGGTTCCGTTCTGGTGCCGCTCTCGATCGCGCTGCTCGTGCTGGGACTCGCGGTGCGCGCCACGGCGATCATCACCCTCGGCCGAGCCTTCAGCGCCAACGTCGCCACGCGCGCGAGCCAGACCCTGAACCGAGCTGGACTGTACAGGCTGGTCCGCCATCCCTCCTATCTCGGACTCGAGATCATCTTCCTCGCTGCGGGGCTGCACAGCCGGACGTGGGCCTGCCTCGCGATCGATTTCATTCCGCCCACGCTCGCCGTGCTGTACCGGATCCACGTGGAGGAGCAGGCGCTGCTCGGCGCCTTTGGGGCGGAGTATGCGGAGTACAGCCGCACCACGAAGCGGCTGATCCCGGGCATTTATTGACGTGCGTATTTGGTCACTTTGCGTGAACAGTTCAGGGTGCCAGGCACTATAATCTGCGTTTCCCCCCGTCTGAACTCACTTCCATTTTCCCCAGGAGATTGCATGCCTAAATCGACTCGTTTGCTGGCGGCCGTCGTCGCCGCCGCCTTTACGTTATGTCCTGTCTTCTCGCGCGCTGCCGTGGATGACAAGCCCGCCGATAAATCCGCCGAGAAGCCGGCGGAGAAACCCGCCCAGGAAGTGACCACGCAGGGCGCACTGGATGCGGGCGGGCAGCACATCCTGTACAACGCGGTTGCGGGCACCATCACCGTGGGCGCAACGGACGCGGAGGACGCACAGCTGGGGACTGACGGCAAACCCCTGCCTGATACGGATCTGGCGGCAACGGTGGGCGCAGCCAAGGACGCGACCCAGGCACCAGCGGAAGCGCGGATGTTCTACGTGGCGTATTTCAAGCGCGATGCGAACCTGGAGCAGCGGCCCATCACGTTTCTCTATAACGGAGGGCCGGGGAGCTCGACGGTTTGGCTGCACATGGGATCGTTCGGACCGAAGCATGTGGAAACGGCCAGCGATACGCACCTGCCTGGGGCACCGTACAAGCTGGTGGACAATGCCAACTCGCTGCTGGACGTGAGCGACCTGGTGTTCATCGACATGCCGGGCACTGGGTTCGGGCGTTTGACGGGCAAGGACGCGGGCAAATCCTTCTGGGGCATCGATGAAGACGGACACGCGTTTGCGCGGTTCATTGCGCGGTTTCTGTCGAAGTACAACCGCTGGAATTCGCCCAAGTACATCTTTGGGGAAAGCTATGGGACGACGCGTTCCGCAGTGCTCTCGAACATGCTGGAGAACGACAAGGACATCGACCTGAATGGCGTGATTCTCCTGTCGCAGATTTTCAATTTCACGACGGACATCGATGGAGCGCACGCGAATCCGGGGATCGACCTGACCTATGAGCTGGCGCTGCCCACTTATGCGGCGACCGCGCGGTACCACAAGAAACTGCCGCAGGAGCATCCGGATCTGGATGCATTCCTGAAAGAGGTCGAAGAGTTCGCGATGGGTGACTATGCGCATGCCCTGGCGAAAGGCACCGACCTGAGCGCGACCGACAAGCGGGCGATTGCCGAGAAGCTGCACGAGTACACCGGGCTGTCGGTGGACTATCTGGTGAAAGGCGAGTTGCGCATCGCCGGCGGGCAGTTCGAGAAAAACCTGCAGGACGATACCGGCGACACCACAGGCCGCCTCGACACGCGGTTCAGCGGACCCTCGCTCGACCCTCTGAGCGAGGGCTCGGATTACGATCCGCAAAGCTCGGCGATCTCATCGGCCTACGTTTCGCTGTTCAATCAATACGTGCGCCAGACGCTGAAGTACGGCGAGGGACAGACGTATCTGCCCGAAGCGGATTTCGGCGGCGGGTTCCCGTGGGACCTGAAACACAACGGCAATCCCCTGAGTCTGAACGTGAGCGGAGACCTGGCCGCAGCGATGAGCATGAATCCGAAGCTGAAGGTGATGGTGAACGGCGGCTACTACGACCTGGCAACGCCGTTCTACGCCGCCATGTATGAGGACAAGCATCTGCCGATCGCCGATAAGCTGGCGAGCAACATTGAATACGACTGGTACGAGTCCGGGCACATGGTGTACGTGAAGGACGACTGCCTGAAGCAGCTGCACGACCGGGTGGCTGCGTTCATTAAAGGCACCGAGGCGGGGAACGAGTAAACCGCGAGCGCGGTTGATGCCGGTAGACTGAGGGGGAACATGTCGGAGTTCCTCCTCTTTCACGGCGTCGCCATCGTGGTGCTGATCCTGGCGAACGGGTTTTTTGTGGCGGCGGAGTTCGCGCTGGTGAGCGTCCGCGAAACGCGGATCGAGCAGCTGATCGCGGAACGCAAGCCGGGGGCTCGGATTGTCCGGCGCTTGCAGGAGAACCTTGGGGATTTTCTGCCGGCCGTGCAGCTGGGCGTAACCCTGTGCAGCCTGGCGCTGGGCTGGATCGGCGAACCAGCCATTGCGGGCATCTTTGAGCAGGCGATGGGACCGCTGCCGCATGCCCGGCTCTACGCGCATTTAGCCGCGGTGCCGCTGGCTTTCGCGTTCATCACATATTTCCATGTGCTGTTGGGCGAACTGGTGCCGAAGGCGCTGGCGCTGCAGCGCGCCGATCAGATTTCAGTCGCCATTGCGGGACCGATGGAAGTGTTTATCCACCTGGCGCGGCCGGTGGTGCGGCTGATGAACCGCTCCGCGGCGCTGGTGCTGCGGCTGTTTCGTGCACCGCTGACGACGGAGGGCGCAGTCCATTCGCCGGAAGAGCTGAAGCTGATTGCCACAGCTGCGCGCCGCATGGGCATGCTGCCGGAATATCAGGAGGCCCTGATTCACCGCGCCGTCGAGGTGAACGAAGTGGTGACGCGGGAGATTATGACGCCGCGGCAGAGAATTTTTTCGCTTCCCGCCGACATGCTGGTCGAAGATGCCAGCGCGCGCATCGTGGAGGAGCAGCACTCGCGGATTCCGGTCTACGATCCAACCCGGGGTTCGGAGTTTATTGTTGGCGTGGTGTATTCGAAGGACATCAGCCGGCTGATGCACTTCCGGGCCACGGCCTCGACGCGCTTCTCCACCGCACCGCTGACCGATATGCGGCTGAACCAGGTGATGCGGGAAATCCTGGTGGTTCCGGAGACGAAGCCGGTGCTGGATCTGCTGCATGAGTTCCAGCAGCGGCGGCGGCAGATCGCGATTGTGGTGGACGAATTCGGTTCGACGGTGGGGCTGGTGACGGTGGAGGATGCGATCGAGCAGCTGATCGGCGAGGTGGAGGACGAGTTCGATGTGGGCGCCCGCACGGTGCTGGCGACAGCAACGGGCGGAATGGTTCTGGACGGCAGCGTGAGCCTGCGCGACCTGGAGACGCAGATGAACTGGAGCCTGCCGCGCGAGGGCGGCGTGGAAACGCTGGCGGGATTTCTGCTGACGCGGCTGGGAAAGATTCCCAAAGGAGGCGAAGCTGTTGAATATGAGGGCCGGCGGCTGACGGTGCTGGAGATGAGCGGGAGGCGCATCAGCAAGGTGCGAATCGAGCAATTGGAGCCGGTAGCAGAAAAGGCGCAGGGGTGAGACGGCTGCTGCGATCGCTGCTGACGCGGCTGGGCTACACGCTGCCGGTACTGTGGCTGGTGGTGTCGGTTGTGTTTTTGCTGATCCACATTGTGCCTGGCGATCCGATCGAGCAGATGCTGGGCGAGGGCGCGCGGCCTGCGGATATCGTCGGCGCTGCGCCATGCTTACGGTCTCGATTTGCCGCTGGGAACGCAATACGCTCGCTACTGGCGCGGCGTTCTGCACGGCGATCTGGGACGATCGATCCGGCTCAACGATTCGGTAACGCATCTTGTGCTGGCGCGGTATCCCTTCACGGTGGAACTGACGGCAGCGGCGCTTTTTCTTGCTTTACTGCTTGCTATCCCGGCGGGGATCAGCGCGGCGCTGCACCGCGGGCGGGCGCGGGATCACATCCTGAGCGTGGTGAGCCTGCTGGGTCTTTCGTTCCCGTCGTTTGCTTTGGGGCCGATTTTGATTCTTCTGGTCTCGATCAAGTTGGGATGGCTGCCGGTTTCGGGCGCAGGCGATTTTTGGCATTTGATTTTGCCCGCGGTAACGATGGGGAGTGCGCTGGCGGCGATTCTGACGCGCATGGTGCGGACGTCGATGCTGGAGGAACTGGGGCAGGACTATATTCGCACCGCGCGCGCCAAAGGGCTGCCGGAGCGGACGGTTGTCTACAAACACGCGCTGCGCAATGCGATGATCCCGGTGCTGACGCTGATCGGCCTGCAGTTTGGCGCGTTGCTGGCCGGGGCCATTGTCACGGAGACGATTTTTAGCTGGCCGGGGATCGGACGGCTGACGGTTTCGGCTATTTCGAATCGCGATTATCCGCTGCTGCAGGGGTGTATTTTGGCGGTGGGGCTTACGTATGTGCTGGCTAACCTGGCGACTGATGTCTTGTATATGGTTGTGAATCCGAGGATCCGGTCGTAAGTGCGATGAAGTTATTGAGAGGCATTGCCGGATTCCTGCTGGTATCCGTAGCGGCCGCTGGGTTTGGGCCAGCGTACCTACTTCGGATTCGACAAGAGATGACTATCCGGGCGACGATCTGCTGCCCGCTTTGCACCGGACTTTTGCCTACGCTGGTTATTGGCTGAATAATCCACCGGGGATGAGTAACAATCCGTGGGCGGGGAAGCGCGGGGTCATACGGGCGGCAGGGTTTGGGTTTCTCGTCTTGTTCAACGGGCGGCTGGATGCCCAGCTCAAGGGCCAGGACGCGGCCGGACTGGGACGTGAAGATGCATCGGCCGCGATTGCGGCTGCAAAACAGGAGGGATTTCCGGCGGGCGCGATTATCTTTCTCGATCAGGAAGAGGGCGGGAGCCTGTTGCCGGAGCAGGCGGCCTATATCGGGGCATGGATTGCGGCGGTTCGTCACTCAAGGTATAAGCCTGGGGTTTATTGCTCCGGAATTGCTGTGCCCTCGGGTGCGAGGTTGATTTCGACAGCGCAGGACATCGGGGAACGCTTTCCGGAGGCAAAGCTTTGGGTGTGGGACGACCGGTGCCCCCCGGCTCCGGGCTGTTCTGTACCGGCGAAACTGGATCTGGCAAAGAACGGGCTCGGAAACGCGCTGGTCTGGCAATATGCGCAGTCTCCGCGTCGGCCTGAAGATACTGCTGGTTGCCAGCCAACCTATGCGGCCGATGAACGATGTTATGCGCCGGAGTTACTGCAGTCGGAACGCACTTATATCGACATTGACGCAAGCCGTTCGCCTGATCCGTCCAACGGACGATAACGGGAGGTTCGTGTTAGTGGGCTTCCAGGATTTCCGCTTGCTTCGGAGTTAGGGAGAGGGTGAGTTCCGACCCGGCGGCGTGAAGGACAGCCGATGACCCGATGACTCCGGTGAAATTGCTGCAGCCGTCGAGAGCGGTGCGGCTGAGCTGGAACTTCACTTCCTGCGGCTGGTCAGAGGAGTTGACGGCCACGAGGTAGTGTTCGCTGCCGCCGGCGGCGCAGCCTTTCTGCAAGTTGGCGGTGCGGACGAAGACGAAGGCCGTTGGGTCGACAAAGACATCCTGCTGCTCGCCATTGGCCAGGGCAGGGTGACGATCGCGGAACTGGAAGAGCGAGGCGACCCAGTCGTGGACTTCGGCCTGCTCCGCCGTTCTTGCTGTGGCCGCGAACGCATTCTGCTCGTCGCCGGGAAACCCGCCGGGAAAATCGTGACGGTTGTCGGGATCGCCGCCGCCGCGCATCGCGATTTCGTCGCCGGAGTAAATCTGCGGCATGCCGCGCAGGGTCGCGAGCAGGGCGAAGGCGAGCTTGAGATCGGCGACGCTCGCGCCCGGCTGCGAGAGAAAGCGGGCCGTGTCGTGATTGCCGATGAAGGTCACGAGCCGCTCAGGATGCGGGTAGAGCCAGTCGTCGCGCAACACGTCCTCGAGCGTCTCCATGCCGTCGTGACCGGCGCGCGCGGGCTCCTCAGAATGGGCAAGCGCGTTGCGCAGCGCGAAAAATACCGGGAAGTCGAAGGGCGTCGTGAGGCCGGTGTCGATGCCTTCGCGGACCACGCCTCCGGCGAAGAACGAGGTGACGACCGGGCTGCCGTTGTAGACCTCGCCCACGGTGGTGAGGTGCGGATAGAGCTCGTGGAGTTGCCGATCGAGCGACTGCCAGAAGGCGCGTCCGACATAGGGGAAGGTGTCGTAACGAAGGCCGTCGGCACCGGTGTTTTCGACCCACCAGATCACATTCTGAATGAGGTATTGGCGGACGAGAGGATTCTCCTGGTTGAGATCGGGCAGCACGTTGGCGAACCAGCCCTCGGTGACATCGCGGCTTTGGTCCGCGGTCGCGTGGGGGTCGAGGACCGACTGAAACCGGTCGCTGGCAATGCGATGGTCGGCGCGGGTTCCGTGGAACCAGTCCGGCGTGGGCGGGTCGGAGGCCCACGGGTGCATAGCGCCCACGTGATTGGGTACGGTATCGAGGACCATCTTCATGCCGCGGCGATGCAGAGCGTCAGACAAATGGCGCAGGTCAGCCATGGAGCCGAAATGCGGGTCGGTCTGGTAGAGGTCGGTCGCGCTGTAGCCGTGGTAAGCCTGGGAGCCGCCATCGTTGTCATACACCGGCGTGGTCCACAGGGTGGTGACGCCGAGTTGCTGGAGATAGTCGAGATGCTGTTCGATCCCGCGAAAATCGCCGCCATGCCAGCCACGGGAGAGATCCCGCTCGGACGGCTGGGGATCGTTAGACGGGTCGCCGTCGGCGAAGCGGTCGGTCATGATGAGGTACATCACGTCGGACGCGGAGAATCCAACATGGGGCGCGGGGATGCGTGGCTCGAGACGAAACGGCGCGGTGGTGGATCCCGCGGACGTGGTCGCGCGAATGCGGATGGGCTGCGGCGCAGCGCCACGGGTCGCAAGCCAGAGAAAGGCGTAATGGCCGTTCTCCATCACCCTGGATTGAGCGATCGAGACGCTTTTGCCGGCGATGGAGAAGCGGGCTCCGGTCAGGTGGGCGCCGTGCACAAGAAGCATGGGGGAGGGCAAGTCGATCCACCAGTTGGGCGGATCGACTTTGTCGATACACGGCGCGCTGGGCGCGTCCGCCGCGGAGCAGGACGGGAGAAGGAGATCCGGTCGCTGGGCAATCGCCACGGATCCGGCGCAGGCCAGCAATAGCGCAGCAAGAGCAAGGAGCCTCGCGGAGGCCTTCATGGCGTCCCCTTTCGCAGGATCAGGCTAACGGTTTTTTGGAAATGGGCGAAAAATCTGCGCCACGGCAGGAGGCCTCGCCGTGGCGCGCACAGCACATCAGGTCAGAAGGTGATGCGCAACGCCATTTCGAGCTCGCGCTCGCTGGCTTGACGCAGACTCTGACCGACTTCACCCAGGCCACTGGGCACTCCACCCACCAGATACGTACTGATGTTGGTGTTGTTGGCGCCCTCGAACTGGGGATGGTTGAAGAGGTTGTAGGCCTGCACACGGAAGTCGGGCTTCACGCGTTCGGTGACGGTGAAGACCTTGTGCAGGGCGAGATCGACGGAGTCGTATCCGGGACCGTAGAACTCATTGCGGGAGACGGTTCCAGGACGATCGTAGATTCCGGAGGCATTGGTGGGAGGAATGGCGAACGCCGCTGCGTTGAACAGGTAGACTTCGCCGTTCTTCTTCGTAGTTCCGAAGTGCGGATCGCCGACCAGGTCGGGACGGCTGAAAACGCCGCCCGAGGAACTGTTGACGGAGAAGTCGATGGGGGTACCGGTCCCGCAGTAAATGAAGGGATCGAGTTCCCAACCGCCGACGGCCTCGTCGATGCCGCGGTTCATGTTGCCGCCGAACTGGCGGCCGCGTCCGACGGGGATATCCCAGATGCCGGCGAAGGTGAAGGCATGGCGCTGATCGTCACCGGTGTTACCGCGGTTGAGGTCAAACTGCGGCCCGGCAGCGGTGGTGTAGACGGTACCGTTGCCGCCGGTGGGCGACCATGGGCCAGTGGAGTTATCCTGCGCGTGCGACCAGGTGTAAGTGCCGATGAGCTGCAGGCCATTGGACATACGGCGCTCGACCTTGGACTGCAGGCCGTTGTAATGGCCGGTGCCGTTGTCTTCATCCTCGACGACGCTGAGGCCGCGATTGGTGGTGACACCCGGGCCGCTGTCAAAGAACTGATAGCCGGTGCCGAGTTGCGGCGCGGTGTAGACGACGCTGTTATAGAGGTGGTCCTGCTTGGTTCCCATCCAGGCCACGGTGAGCACCGTCTGCTTGTCGAGCTGGCGCTGCACGCTGAGCGAATACTCCTGCAACATGGAGTTTTTGTTGGTTTGGGGATAGGAAATGACCTGAACGTTGGTGGGGTCGGCTTCGTTGACGACGAAGTTGGCCGAAGGCAGGGGCGCGGTGGCATCGGTGTTGAGGTTGTCGGGCGGAGTCTTGATGGGGAAATTCTGCCCGGTAAAGGTGACGCGGTATCCCTGATTGCTGGGATAGGCGGAGGCGCCGTTGAAGTCGGGGTTATCAGAGAGCTGATTGCCGACGCCGCCGCGGTCGAGGAAGTAATAGATTCCGTAGCCGCCGCGCAGGGATGTTTTTCCGTCTCCGAAAATGTTATAGGCAAAACCAACCCGCGGCCCGAAGTTACCCCAGTTGGTATCGATCAGGCTGCGGGAGTTATTGCCGACCGCGGCGACGCGCAGCTGGCCGGTAGCAATGTCGAAGTTGGATTGCCGGTTGTCTTCCTCATAGGGCCAGGTGAGAATGTCATAGCGCAGGCCGAGATTCAGGGTCAGCCGGGGCGAGACCTTCCAGTCATCCTGCCCGTAGAAGCCATTCTCATAACTGCGGGTGTGGTAGTAACCCAGAGGATTGGCGATGGAGTAAGTGTCGACAAAGGCGGCGAGTAACTCGGGAATCTCGTAGCCGGTGTAGTCCGCGCCGTTGCCCGCGATGTTAAAGAACCCCTTGGAGCGATAGTCGCCCTGGAAGAAGTCCACTTCGCGGAAGATGATGTTAGAGCCGAATTTGAAAGTGTTCTTACCGTGCGTCCAGCTGACGGTGTCGAGGAACTGGAAGGCGTGCTGCGGCACTTCGTACGGGCCACCGTCGCCGGTGTAGCCGATCTCGCCGTCGTTGCCGCCGATCAGCGCGCCGCCGCCCAGCAGGGAATTGCGGTTGGCGTTGAGGATGCCCAAATCAGCGGAAAGAGGGACGCCCTCGTAGGGGTTGATGTAGCTGTAGAACGGTCGCTCGTATCCGAAGCGGAATTCGTTGACGGCGTTGGGCCCAAACACGTGGGTATAGCCTGAGGCCACGCCGCGGGGGTGGGTATCGTTGTCGCCGGAACCGAAACCGGAGGGCAGACCCGCATAGCGAGTGTCCTTGGTGTCGTTGTCCATCTGATAGCTGTAGCGGCCGAAGAGGATATCTTTGGCGGACGCATTGTAATCGAGGCGGACATCGAAATCGTTGTAGCGCTTGGTGTCGAACTGCTCACGGCCGTAGTTATTGAGCACGTTGGTGCTGGTGTGGTTGGCAGCGGGAAAGGCGTTGAGGTAGTTGACAGCGGCTTTGTTCAGGCGGGCCGCGGGAATGACGTTGAGCGGCCCGATGACGGCCCCGCCGGCACTGAGTCCGAACTGGGCGCAGGTGGTGGGATCGAAAATCGCGCCGTTATCGAGGCTGGCGTTGAGCTGAGCGGTGGTGGTGTAAGTGCCGTGGGCGCCCACGAATGCGGCACAGCCGCTGGGGCTGTACGCGCTTCCGCCCGCCACGGTGGGAACCACCGACAAGCCTTCGCCGAGCAGCTCGGAGAAGTCGCCAGTGCGCATCTTCGCCGTGGGAACGGTCGAGACGTAGAAGTCCAGCGGCAGCGCCTGGCGCAGTCCCTGGTAGTCACCGAAGATGAAGAGCTTGTCCTTGATGATCGGCCCCCCGAGACTGAAGCCGAACTGGTTACGGTGAGAATTGGTGGGAGTGCCGCCGAAGTAGTTCGGGTTGGCGCCCCAGACGCTGTCGCGGTAGAAAGCGAAGGCCGATCCGTGGATGGAGTTGGAGCCGGATTTGGTGGAAGCTTCGACGATGGTGCCGCCGGCGCGGCCGAACTCGGCGGGAGCCAGACCGACGATGGCGCGAAATTCGGAGGTGGCTTCGATGGCGGGCCAGATGTTGATGCCGTTGGCCAGGGCTTCGTTATCGTCGACGCCGTCGAGCAGGTAATTGTTGGCCTGGGGGCGGAGACCATTGGCGGTGAGGGCGATGCCGCCGGTATCGCCGTAGCGCAGCTGCTCAGCGTTGCCGCCGGTACCCTGGAGGATGCCGCCGTAGGCGCCGCGGGTGACTCCGGGGGAGAGCAGCGCGAGCTGGCTGAAGTTGCGGCCGTTGAGGGGCAGATCGACCAGTTGCCGGTCGTTGACCACCGTCGATAACGACGAGTCCTCGGTTTGCACCAGGGGAGCGGCTCCGGTCACGGTGACGGTGGTACTGGTGGCGCCGGCCTTGAGCTTGAAGTTGAGAGCCTGGAGCTGCGAGACGTCCAGGGTGAGATCCTGGACCTCGGTTTCAAATCCGTTGGCGGTGACGCGCGCGCTGTAGTGCCCGCGCACCAGGGCGTTGAAGGCGAAGCTGCCTCCGGCGTCGCTGGTGGCGGTAAACTGGGCGGCGGTATCGACATTGGTGAGGGTGATGGTGGCGCCAGCGATGACCGCGCCGGAGGAGTCCTGGACGGAGCCCTGAATCTGGGCTGTATCGTTTTGCGCATTCAACCGCGCCGCGAAGAACGCGGGCAGGACCAGCAGCATGACGAGCGCGAAGCACCGGGTGAGGAAATTCCGGCGTCTGTATGACGTAGAGATCATTTGTTGCCTCCCAAAACGGTGGAACTGCCCCAGAATTGAGACTTGTCGTTACGAAGGGCTCCGGGGCCAGCGTGAACTAGACTCGCTGGCGGCAGCGACTCGCAATGCACGGCAAGCCTTTTTTCGATCAAATCTCGATCAACAGCCAAAACTCTAAATTTGAGCAACATGCAGCGCTGTTTCATCAGACGCCAGATGACCTTCGTGCATTGACCGGCGTCCCCCAACGGGGGTACAACGTAATGTCGCCCACGCTACCGAGGACCTTCTTATGCCGGCCCCAGTCGAGCATCAGGAAAAGACGCCCAGCCGATTTTGCTTCGGACTGTTCGAGGCAGATTCCGAGTCGGGAGAGCTGCGCAAATCCGGCATCCGCATTCGTCTGCAGGCGCAACCCTTCCGGGTTCTGATTTGCATGCTGGAGCGGCCGGGCGAAGTGATCACGCGGGATGAGATCCAGCACCGGCTCTGGGGCGACGACACGATCGTCGACTTTGACCATAGCCTGGGAACGGCGATCAACAAGCTGCGGGAAGCTCTGGGCGATTCGGCGGAGAATCCTCGCTTCATCGAGACGCTCGCGCGGCGCGGCTACCGCTTCATTGCGCCGGTCACGGTGGTCGGGAGCCACCATGAGGAGAGGCGGGGCCGGGTCCTGGAGCTGGATGCGAGCGGGCACGAGGCTGTCGAGCTCACTGCGAGGCAGCCCTCCGAGGTAAAGGCCGGTCCTGCTCGGCATTCATCGCGCTTGCGCATTGCCGTGGCTGCGATCGCCGCCGCTCTTGTTGCTGTGGGCGGATTTGTGGCCGGTTCGCGGACGCGAAGCACCTGGACAGGGCCGCCGCTGGTCACTCAGGTCACGTTCTCGGGCCGCGTTTCGCCGGGCGATCCGCTGTTTGAAAGCTTTCCAGGAACAGCCACCGACGGCTCGCGCATTTATTTTCCGCAGATCGAGAATGGCCGCAGCGTGCTGGCCCAGGCGCTGATCGCCGATGGGGAAACCACGACGCTGCCGCTTCCCGATGAGCTGGCCGCGCCTTCGCTCGGCGACATCTCGCCCGATGGGTCGCGCCTCCTGCTGCGCAACCACCTTGCCACCGGCGCCGAGCAGGCGCTCTGGATCGTCTCCACCACCGGTGGCACCGCGCGCCGCATTCCCGGCATCCTCGCCCATGACGCGACCTGGATGCCCGATGGCCAGCGCATCCTTTACTCCACCGGCGACGACCTTTATATTGCGCGCGACAACGGGACCGAAAGCCGGAAATTCGCGACGCTGCCGGGCCGTGCCTTTTGGCTGCGCTGGTCGCCGGACGGCTCGCGCCTGCGTTTCACCCTGCTCAACAGCGAGACGCACACGTCGATGCTGTGGGAAGTCTCCGTGGACGGGAGTGGGGCGCACATGCTGCTCGAGAACTGGAAAAGCGCCCCGTCGGCGGAATGCTGCGGAAGCTGGACCGACGATGGCCGCTACTACGTCTTCCAGTCCGCGCGGGACGCGAACAGCAACATCTGGGCGATTCCGGAACACGGCGGGTGGTTCGGACGTCCGGCTGCACCCGTTCCCATCACGAATGGGCCGGTCGATTATCAGGCGCCGATTACCGAGCGCGGCGGGCGCCGGACTTTCTTCATCGGACTTGCCACCCAGTCCGCGGTGCTTCGGTATGACGCCGCGGCCCGCATTTTCGTGCCCTTCGCCTCGGCTCTCAGCAACGCGCGGCGGGTCGAGTTCTCCCGCGATAAAGCCTGGGTCGCCTGGATTCGCCAGGACGACCGCTCGCTGTGGCGCAGCCGGCCTGACGGCTCCGCGCTGCTGCAGCTCACCGCGCGCCCGATTCAGGTGTTCACCATGCAGTGGTCCGCTGACGATCGCCAGATCGTCCTGATGGGACGCCAGCCGGGCAAGCCCTGGAAGATCTACACCATGGACACGGACGGCGGGCATTTTCAGGAAGTGCTGAACGAAGACCGCAGCGAGGCCGATGCCAACTGGTCCCCGGACGGCAAGACGCTGGTGTTTGGCCGGCTGCCCGATTTGATGGCGGAAGCGGCGCAGCCCAAGGCGATCTACACAGTCGACCTTGCCACCAGGACGATGACCAAGCTGCCCGGATCCGACGGCCTGTTCAGCCCACGCTGGTCGGCGGACGGCAAATATATTGCAGCGCTCTCGATCGATCAGAAAAAGCTGATGCTGTTCGACGTGGCCGCAAAGACCTGGCGGGTGACAGCGGAGGGAAATATCGCCGACCCGGTGTGGTCCCACGACGACTCGGCGATTTTCTTCCACGACTTCGCCCAGGACGACCAGCCTATCTATAAAGTGAGCGTGAAGACGGGAAAAGTGGAGCGGGTGGCGGACTTTCACGACCTGCGCTCGGCCAACATTGTGGACTACCGATTTGCGGGGCTCGCTCCGGGCGATGTGCCGCTGGTGAGCGCGCGCATGTCGACGGCGAACATCTACGCGGCGGAATTACCGCACTGATGGTCGGACGAGAGCGCGTCGGCCCTGTCGTTGTTCCCAGATAAAATAGAGGCACGATGCTGCGTTCCCGCGCTGCTTCTTCTCCTGCGATCACGGACGACCTGCTGCGCGCTGCGGGGCTCGCGCCGGCGCGACGTTCAGGCGTGCGGGATCGTCCAGCGAGGCGGAGCGGTCACGAGGAAATTGATCGGCAACCGGCCAGGCGGGTGGCGAAGTCGAGGGTCGAGATTATCCGGGCCCCGGGATGGGAGGCGTGGCCGTGGCTGCTGCATGGCTTCAGCACCCGTACCGGGGGAGTGACCACCGCGTATCGGCCGGCACAGCGTAGTGGCGAGCTGAATCTTGGATTCACCGCGTCGGACACGCGGGAGAATGTGCTGGAGAACCGGCGGCGATTTCTGGAGGCGCTGGGCGCGTCGGCGCGGATGAAGCTGGTGACGCTCAAGCAGATTCATTCCTCCAGCGTGCTGTGGGTTGGGCGTCGCGACGGGGCTACGGACCCCTGCAAAGGCGACGGCCTGATGACCGGCGAGCGCGGCGTTCTGCTGGCGATTCAGACGGCGGATTGCATTCCGGTGCTGATCGCCGATGTGAAGAAGAGAGCCGTGGCTGCGTTTCATGCCGGATGGCGGGGCACCGTGCATCGGATCGTCGAGAACGGGGTTGGGAAAATGCGGGTCGCATTCCGCAGCCGTCCTGAGGATCTGATCGCGGCCATTGGCCCGGGGATTGGCTGCTGCTGCTATGCGGTGGGCGAGGAGGTGCGGAGCGAATTTGTTTCCCAGTTCTCGTACGCGCCGGAATTGTTGCACGAGGTGTCGGATTCGGATCCGATTCGCGAAAAGTACCCGATGCTCTTCCTCACGCAGCGGCCGCCGGGGCACAGCAATATCGGACCGTCGCTGCACCTGGATCTGATGGAAGCCAATCGGCGCCAGCTGCTGGACGCGGGGTTGCGGGCGGAGGCGATCACGGTGATCGGGGACTGCACGCGCTGCCAGAACAACCGCTACTTTTCTTATCGCGCGGAGCAGGGGTACACCGGGCGGATGCTCTCGGTCATTGGTATTCGCGGGTCCGGAGGAGCTCCCGTCCGGGGCTGAAGCCCAGTTCATTTGCGAGTATTCGGCACGGCTGAAGCCGTGCTCCTTCAAAACGGCGACTTCATCAGGCGTTCCTTAGCTTTGGCAGAGCTGGGCCGATAGTCTGCCCCGTGCCACGCTACATGCGGATCTCGGTTTTGTGGCGAATGCTGAGGACCGGGGATTTGGCCTGCGCGATGATGCTGTAGACCGTGTCGTCGCCGTGGATGGGCCAGAAGGAAACATCGCTGTTCACGCCCAGCACGATCAGGTCGGCGTTGATCTCCGCCGCGACGTTCAGCACCTCTTCAACCACATCACCAATCTCCACCTGAACGGTCGTCTGCGTCCACAACGGCGCTTCCTCGGGGATGAGGCGCTGCATCTCCGCCTTTGTCCATTCCACCACGCGATCGCTGTCGGGCTGGGTCTTCACGTTGCGCGCCAGGACATGCAGCAGCGTGATGTCTGCTCGGTAAAACTGCGCCATCTCGATGGCCATGCGGGCGCTGTCCTCGTAGCCTGCACACAGCGACACGGGATGCAGGATTCTGCGTGGAGCTCCAAACGAGGAAGCCTCGTGCGCGTGCGGGCCGATCGTGCAGACCGGGACTTCGGCACTGCGAAGAATCTCGTGCGCGACCGATCCCAGCAGGAATTTCTTGAGATGGCGGCGGCCGTGGGTGCCGAGAATCAGGCGTCCGGCCTTCACTTCTCGCGCCAATGCGGTGATCTGTTCGCGGGGATTGCCCTCGGTCACGATGACGTCGCAGGGGATACCGCTGGCGTGGGCCTGGGCGGCGACGCGCTCCAGCGTTTGTTCGGCTTCCTGCTTCATTTCCGTAACGTCGAGGTAGGGAATCGCGCTGGCATCGAGGGGGATGGCCTGGCCTGGGGGAATCACATGCACCAGGGTCAAAGCGCTGCCGCAGGCGCGCGCCTGAGCAACGGCATGCGGGATCAGATACTCCGAGTCCTCCAGATCGGTTGCGACCACGATCCTTTCCGGAACCACAAAGCTGCGGCTGATCGATGCAATCGCGTCGAGGGTTTTCATGGCGAAAAACCTCCTGCCGGAGAGTCTCCCGCCACTCTATTGATGTGGCTGTGACTGTGGGCACAAGCGGCTGTGACAGCCATCACGAGCAAATGAGCTGCCGCTGTTGCTTAATGTCTTAAGCCGGAGCGGGAGCAAAGATTCCGCCACCGGTGATGGCAGTCACATACAAGCGTTTTTCTTCAAAGTTACGGTCTGTCTGCGAAACCCCAGATCCTCGAATGCAGGCAGGAGGGCCGCATGGCCACAGTTGAGTCAGTTCTGGACACATGTCGACGGCGCGGCATCTCGCGCAGACGCTTCATGGAGTTCTGCGGCACGATGGCCGCGACTCTGGCGCTGCCGAAAGGCTATGCGCAGACCATCGCAACTGCGTTGAGCCAGAAACGCAAACCCGTGATGGTATGGCTGGAATTTCAGGATTGCGCAGGCAACACCGAATCCATGCTGCGCTCGCCGCACCCGACCATCGAGGACATCGTCCTCGAGACGCTTTCGCTCGAATACCACGAAACCATCATGGCGGGCTACGGCAAGCATGCTGAAGCAGCCCTGAAGCGGGTGGTCGATGAAGAGAAAGGCAAGTACCTCGTCGTCGTGGAAGGCGCCATTCCTACCGCGGACGATGGCATCTACTGCACGATCGGCGGACGCACGGCCCTGGATATCGCGCGCGAAGTTTGCGGCAGCGCCGCGGCGACCATCGCCGTCGGCGCCTGCGCGTGGGATGGCGGCCTGGTACGGTCCAACCCCAATCCCACCGGTGCGGTCGGCCTGCATGAAGCGGTGCCTGGCATCAGCATCGTGAATCTCCCCGGCTGCCCGCACAATTCCGTGAATACAGCCGCCGTGCTGGTGCATTACCTGACTTTTGGCGTGCTGCCCGCGCTCGATCCGGAGGGCCGGCCGCTGTTCGCCTACGGCCAGCTGATCCACGATCAGTGCGAGCGCCGCGCGCATTACGACGCTGGGCGGTATGTGCAGATCTGGGGCGACGAAGGCCATCGCAAGGGCTGGTGCCTCTTCAAAATGGGATGCAAGGGTCCGGAGGCCAACTACAACTGCCCGACGGTGCGCTGGAATGGGGCGACCAGCTGGCCGGTGAAGTCCGGCCACGGCTGCATCGCCTGCGCTTCCTCGCGCTTCTGGGATACGAAATCACCCTTCTACGAGAGACTGCCGCATCCGGCCGGGTTTGGCGTGGATGTCACCGCAGGCCAAATCGGCTGGACCGTTGTCGCCGGTGTTGCAGCGGCGACGGCTGCCCACGCGGTCGGACACGTGGTTCGCGATCATTTCCACCCCGGCGACGGAGACAGTCCTCCCCCCGAAGAAGCCAAGGCCGAAAAGCCGACGACGGAGGTGCACTGAGATGGCACGCGTCGTCATTGATCCCGTAACCCGCATTGAAGGGCACCTCCGCATTGAGACGGAAGTCAACGGAGGCCGCGTCACGGATGCCTGGAGCTCCGGCACCATGTTCCGTGGCATTGAGCTGATCCTGCGGGGCCGCGATCCGCGCGAAGCCTGGATCTGGGCGCAGCGCATCTGCGGAGTCTGCACCACGGTTCACGCGCTCGCTTCAGTGCGGGCGGTCGAAAACGCGCTCGGCATCGACATTCCTGACAACGCCCGGCTGGTCCGCAACATCATCGCGGGCTCGCAGAACGTCCAGGACCACGTTATTCACTTCTACCATCTTCACGCGCTTGACTGGGTCGATGTGACCCTCGCCTTGAAGGCCGATCCGGCAAAGACTTCGCAGCTTGCGCAGTCTATTTCGGAGTGGCCGAAGTCGAGCGCTACGTATTTTAAGGGTGTCCAGGACCGCGTCAAGGCGCTGGTCGCCAGCCGGCAGTTGAGCCTCTTTAGCAGCGGTGACTGGGGACACCCTGCTTACCAACTGCCGCCGGAAGCGAACCTGCTCGCTGTCGCGCATTACATCGAAGCGCTTGATATGCAGCGGGATTTTATTCGCATCCACGCGGTCCTGGGCGGTAAAAATCCACACCTGCAGACGTACCTGGTGGGTGGGATGTCTACCGCAATCGATGGCAACGAGCCGGAAGCCGTTATCAATCCGGAGCGCATCACGCTCTTCAATGAGCTTGCGGCTCGCGCCAAAACTTTTGTGCAGCAGGTCTACATTCCCGATGTCCTCGCCATCGCCAGCTTCTATAAGGAGTGGTTCGGCTATGGCGAAGGCCTCGGCAACTTCATGGCGTATGGCGATTTCCCGTCGGGCAGCATTAACGACCCGTCGGATTTCTTCTTCCCGCGCGGCGTGATCCTGGGCCGCGATCTTGCCACCGTGCATCCGGTTGATCCCGGCAAGATCGCCGAATACGTCACGCACTCGTGGTACGAGTACTCGGTCGGGGATCAGGCGAGCCGGCGTCCCGCCGAAGGCGAGACCACACCGAAGTACTCCGGGCCGAAACCGCCCTACCTCGTCCTCGACACCGATCAGAAGTACTCCTGGCTGAAGTCGCCGCGGTACGACGACAAGCCGATGGAAGTGGGTCCCCTGGCACGCACGCTGGTTGCCTATGCTTCCGGCGACGCGCAGGTGAAGAAGTCCGTGGACGCGGTGCTGGCGAAGTTCAACGCTCCGCCCACCGTGCTCTTCTCTACGCTCGGCCGCATCGCTGCCCGCGCGATTGAGGCGGACATTGTGGTGGAAAAGCTGCCGGAGTGGATCGCGCAGCTGGACGACAACATGGCGCACGGGGATGTGCGTATTCACAACGGCGACAAATGGGATCCCGAAAGCTGGCCGAAATCCTGCGCCGGCTTTGGACTCGAAGAAGCGCCGCGCGGCTCGCTGGGCCACTGGGTCGAAATCGAGAACAAGAAGATCGTCAACTACCAGTGCATTGTTCCTTCCACCTGGAATGCCGGTCCGCGCGATGCGCATGGACAGCGAGGTGCTTATGAGGCCGCGCTGCTCAATACGCCGATCGCCGATCCCGAGCGGCCGCTGGAAGTGCTGCGCACCGTTCATTCCTTCGACCCATGCCTGGCCTGCGCCGTGCACGTGGTCGACGGGAGAGGCCGCAGCTACGGCCGTGCCGGAGTGGCTGTGCCGGAACCGGAGGGATCCACGTCGCTTCCTCCGGATCCTGAAGCGCAGGTTGTGGCGGTGCAGGGAGGCCTGTGATGGCCACGCTTGTTCGTCCTGCTCCACCAAAGAAGCATGTCGCGGCCGGCGAAGAGCATCTCGTTCCGGTTTACGTCTGGGAGCTGCCCGTCCGCCTGGCCCACTGGGGCATCGTGGCCGCGGTTACGGTTCTCACCTGGACCGGCCTCTACATGAATCACCCGTTCCTGATCTTCCCGGGCCCCCGCGCCTGGACCATGGGAACGGTGCGGTTCATCCACGAGCTGGCCGGTTTTGAGCTGATCGGCGCGCTGATCGTGCGCTTTTATTGGTTCTTCGCCGGCAATCACTGGGCGCGCTGGCGTCAGTTCCTTCCGCTCACTCGCCGCCGGTGGAACAGCCTCAAGGCGATGGTGCGCTACTACTCCTTCCAGCAGCGCAAGCCCTTCGAGCAGATCGGCCACAACACTCTGGCGGGCCTGACCTACATCGTGGTTTATTTTCTGATCGCGTGCGAATGCGTCAGCGGTCTGGTGCTGTTTGCCACGGTCGAGGGCTCGCCCACCCTGCGCTTTTTTGTGGGATGGATTCCGCGCGTCATCGATATCCAGTGGATCCGGATGATCCACTTCCTCTTCATGTTCTTCCTGATGGCGTTCTTCATCCACCACGTTTACAGCGCGGTGCTGGTGGCCATGACGGAGCGCAACGGGGAGATGGAAAGTGTCTTCAGCGGTTACAAGTTCGTGGATGACCAGACCATCGACGAGGAAATGAAGATCGCCAGCCTGGAACCCCGAGAACTCTTCAGCAAGCGCAAAATCCATCGCAACCGGGAATGGGATCGATGAACTCTCCCCACATCGCCGTACTCGGCCTCGGCAACCTGATGCGCACCGACGACGCCGTCGGCATGCTGGCGATCCAGCAGCTGCGCGCCGATCCGCGCTTCCCGCGGTCTGTTTCTCTGATTGAAGGCGGCACACTGGGGCTCGACCTGCTTCATCCGCTGGACGGCGTCACGCATCTGCTGGCTCTCGATGCGATCGACGCGGGCGCGACGCCGGGCACGCTTCTGCGCTTCGCCGATGACGCAATTGCCGATCTGCCAATTTCGAAGAGCGTACACCTGCTGGGATTCTCCGATTTGATCGGCGCGGCCCGCCTGACCGGCGGCGCGCCTGCAGAGATTATTGTGCTGGGCGTTCAGCCGGAAATCATCGGCTGGGGTACCCAGCTTACGCCGACGGTGCAGGCGGCCATGGCCGTTCTGGTCGAGAGCGCCCTCTTCCAGGTTCGCGAGTGGATGCAGGACATCGAGCTGGCTCGCACAGAGAGGCTGATCCTGGCCGGTGCGCTGGAGCCGGTGACGGCCGGAGCTGACTAGCGCAGGCCCGCAGCTGAAGCACCACCCCGGCCATGAAGCAACTCCTCGGGGGAATCCATGAAAGACTTTTATCCAGGCATCTGCCTGAATCAATGAAGGACTGCGCTGATGCACGAAGTGGGCATCGCCAATTCGATTCTCGAGGCAGGCCGCACCGAAACCGCGCGGCGTCCTGGAGCGAAGCTGATGGGAATCGGCGTGCGCGTGGGCGTGCTTTCCGGCGTCGACGTCGACGCGCTGCGTTTTGCTTTCGAGTGCATCGTGGCCGGAACCGAGGACGAAAAGGTTGTGCTCACGGCTGAAAATTGCCCTCGCATGAATCGCTGCGAGGATTGTGGGCGGGAGTATGCATCGCCAGAGCTTTCGCCGTTTACCGATGCGCCCTGCCCCGGCTGCCAGAGTCATCACACCCGCTTCGTCAGCGGAGATCAGCTGGACATCGCTTTTGTCGAAGTGGAGGAACCATGACCGTCGTTCGTGTCGAAGAGAAAGTCCTGAACGAAAACCAGCGCATCGCGCTCGAGCTGCGGCGCCGCTTCGAAGAACACAACATTCTTTGCCTCAACTTCGTCAGTTCGCCCGGTTCTGGCAAGACCACGCTTCTCGAAAGCACGCTGGCGGCGTTCGCTCCCGGTGAGAAGATCGCCGTTCTGACCGGCGATCTGCAGACGGAGAATGACGCGCGGCGGCTGATGCGCTACGGTTTTCCGGTGCAGCAGATCGTCACGGGCGGCGTCTGCCATCTCGACGGCAAGATGATCGAGCGCGCCCTGCAGGCGTGGCCACTGAAAGACATTAATGTCCTGTTCATCGAAAATGTCGGCAATCTTGTTTGCCCTTCCAGCTACGATCTCGGCGAAGAAGCGAAGATCGTCCTGCTCAGCGTGACCGAGGGCGAAGACAAGCCGCTGAAATATCCATCCATCTTTCACAAGGCGGCACTGCTGATCCTCACCAAGGTCGATTTGCTTCCCTATGTGCCGTTCGACATGGAGGCCGCTAAGGCCAATGCGCGGCAGGTCCATCCCGAAATCGAGATCATCGAAGTCTCCTGCTCAACCGGCAAAGGCATGGACGCATGGCGGGAGTGGCTCGCGGAACGCCGCGGGAACCGGCAGGGCGCTGTCTCCGCAACTCGCAGCAAGGAGCAAAACTGACGCGCCGAACCTGATGCGGCAACAGGTCTGGGGTTGCCTGCGTCGTCGTCGCGGAGATTTTCCCGAACAAAAGTAACGGTCGCCTCTGCAATCGGTCATTGCATCGTGCAAACGGAATTGGGATACCGCGTATCTGATTCCAGGGCACTTGCAGACGCCACGGGCCCGCAGCCCGCCGCTTTTGCGCGCCTCCTGGCGCCTCCCTTCTGCCCGCAAGCCAAGTGATTCAAATCACAGCGCTCAAAGTTATGTCCCCGTGTGATTTGCATCACTGTGTCCCGTTGCGGGGCACCGATATGCTCCACGAGAACATGAGCTGCAATTTCAGCGAGCGAAGGGTAACGAAGAACACCACTGCTACGCTTGCTGCGCGAGGTGAATACGCATGCGTCGATTTCTAACCAGCATGGCGTGCTTTCTGCTACTGACCGGGTTCGCAGGAACCAGGCTGGCGTGGGCTGCCGGCGGGGGCCAGCAGCAAGCGTCAACTTCCCAACCGAAGGCGGCAGCCGACGCGACGGATTTCGTCGGTCAGGATACCTGCGCCACTTGTCACGCGGACGTCGTGAAGAAATTCGGAGACAATCCTCATTCTCGTCTGGCTCTCGAACATGCCGGCAAGGGCGTGACCTGCGAAAGCTGCCACGGGCCGGGCAAGGCTCACGTCGAGGGCGGTGGCGATATTACGAAGATTCGCCGCCTCGGCAAGATGAGCGCCAAAGAGGCCGATGAGACCTGCCTGGGCTGCCACGCCGGCGCGCACCCGAACTTCGATCGTTCCCCGCATGCCAAAGCCGATGTTGGTTGCCTGAGCTGTCACAGCGTCCACGCGCCGGAGGCGCCGGAACATCTGCTGAAGGCCGAACAGCCCAAGCTGTGCTTCCAGTGCCACACCGATACCAAGCCGGCGTTCGATATGCCGTTCCATCATCCGGTGAACGAAGGCGCGGTGAGCTGCAGCGATTGCCACGATCCGCATGGAACCTTCGGGAACAACAACCTGAAGTCCACCGCCGACCAGAACATGATCTGCACCAAGTGCCATGCGGAGACGCGCGGGCCCTTCGTGTTCGAGCATGCCGCGGTCAAGGCGGAGGGGTGCGTGGGTTGCCACTCTCCCCATGGATCGCAGAACGCCCGGATGCTGAACATGCCGTCGATCAACACGCTGTGCAACCAGTGCCACAGCCCGGTGTCGGCGGGCACGGTGCACGGAATGGCGAATGCATCGGCGGAGATAGCGCCCTGCACGAGCTGCCACACCTACATTCACGGGTCGAACATCAACCAGGCGTTTCTCAGGTAGGGTTCACGGACTCAGGGCTGCGTTGGCTCGCACGGGGCGAGCGCAGCCCGGAGGCGGTAGCAGGTTTAAGAATTTTGGTTTGGTCGTTGCTTTCATAAGTGAGGCTTCCTATGACGAAGACAGGCTGGTTTCCTCGGCTCTCCAATCAACAGCCCTCTCCCAGATTGATCCGGCGGATCGCCGGGGGTATTGGAGTCGCCATTCTTTCGATGACAGCGGGCTTCGCTGTCGCTCAGGCCCCGGCGCCCGAGGCGCAGCCGGCGTCGACCAATGCGCCGAGTGGATACACGGTCCATCAGACTGTCGATCTGGGCGGGCGCGTCTCCGGTGTAGCGGGCAGCAAGGCGATGTACGACACGCTGGTCAATGTGCAGTCGGGGCCGCGCGTGCTGGGTGAAACGTTTGAGATGCGGGCGCTGCCGGGAGCGAAGAACACGGTATTCGACTCCCTGAGCGCGTCGGGCAGCGGCTTCGGCGGCGACCCGTACAGCTTTGCCCGGATCGCCTTCCACAAAGGGGACCTGTACGACTTCTCCGGCCTCTTCCGCCGGGATCGGCAGTACTTCGATTACGATCTGCTCGGTAATCCGAATATCCCATCGGGGCAGTCGATTCCGATCGGCCCTACGGCATCGCCCACCGGCTCTCTGGCCTGGCCGCAGCTGGAGAATTCGGCGTTTCTGTACAACACGGTGCGACGCATGACCAATACGAATGCCACCTTCTTTCCCCTGGCGAAGCTGAGCTACCGTATCGGGTACTCGCAGAATGTCTTTGAGGGGCCGAGCCTCAGCCCCAGCGGTTATCAGGTGGCCAGCTCCTACGATGTTCTGCTCGAGGAGCACCAGCGCAACAGCACCGACGCTTACATTGGGGCGGTCGACTGGAAACCCGTGCCGCTGACCCGGCTGACGGTGGAAGAGCAGATCGATCACTACAAAGCGGACTCTTTCTTCACCATGGATCCCGCCTACCTGGCGGTGCAGGAGGCGGATGGAACCCGGGCAGCGCTTTTGGCCAACTACGACGCTCTGACGCCTTACGCGGCGAGCGCCTGCAATGCCAACAGTGTCGGGACCACTCCCATTCTTTCTGCGCCGGCAACTCCGGGCGGATTGCCTGTGATTAACCCTGCCTGCGCAGTCATGACCAGCTACCTGCGATCCCAGCCGACGCGTTTCCTCTATCCCACGGAGATCTTCCGGTTCCAGAGTTCCAGCATCAGGAACGTCTCCATGAACGGTGATGCTCGTTATACCGACGGGAAGATGAATTTGCCGGACTACTACGAGCACTTCCAGGGACTGAACAAGACGACTCGCTCGCTCACCTACGACGGCAGCGCGAGGGCGAAGAGGGAAGTCATGGCGGCCGACTATGGCATCGTCTGGCAGGCGGCGCAAAAATTCAGCGTTTCCGATCAGGTGAATTACTCGACCGAGCACCAGCCGGGAACCGCCAACATGACGAGCGTGACCACGGTGTCAACCCCTGCGACGGCGGGCAATGAAACGATCAATGCAACCACATTGACCAGCACGACCGCAGCCGGGGGCGCCTCCACATTCGAAGGCAGCCCGACGGTTGGAGTGCCTCTGGCCGGTTATCTGGGCCAGCGGTTTGTGACCAACAACGCGACGGCGACGTGGGATGGCTGGTCGCGCGCCACTGTCTCGCTGACCTATCGCTATCAGACGCACACCATTGCGGAGGGCATGTTCCACACCACTCCGCTGGCGGTAGGCGCGGTTTACAGCGGAACGGTCACGATCAACCAGAATGGCGGGGTTTTCAGCGTCGCTCTGCGTCCTGCCAGCAACTGGAATATCAATGGCAGCGCCGAGATGCTCTATGCGGACAACGTATTCACTCCTGTGGCGCCGCGGCAGCTGCAGCATTACAGAGTGCACACCCTGTACAGGGCGAAGTCGTGGGCGACCTTCTCCGGGGCCTACAACGACATGGAACTGCATAACAACACGAACAACAATCAGGCGGCGGTGGCGGCAAAAGATGTTACCTATGCGGGTCCGCTCGATCACGTAGCGCACAGCCGGATTGCCAGCATGGGTGCGCAGCTGTTGCCGAACGAGCACTATGGGTTCGACTTCGACTATGCCTACAGCGATGTGTATACGGCCACCAACATCTGCTATGACGCGGCGGCCAGCGCCACGCAGGCTGGCGCCATGAGTCCGAGTGGTTTGGCGTGCCCGGGCGCGACGGTGCGAGGGCAGACCTACTACGAGGTCGGGCCAGTGAAGGATTTCATCGATGCTCCGACGAATGCGGGCTCGGCTGCGCTCCGTCTCTCTCCTTCGACTTCCCTGAAGGGCGCCATTGGTTATCGCATCAACTCCGTGGACGGAAGCCGCTTCTACAACGATCCGCGCGATGTTGCCGGTTCGCTGGTCTCGAGGTATCAGTCTCCCTTTGCCAGCGTGGCTTACACGGTTCATCCGGGATGGACGTGGAAGGCGGAATACAACTACTTCAGCTACTCCGAGGGCCCGGCATCGGGCGCGGCGTACTGCAGCACCAGCAATCCCACGCCCACTACGGCCGCACCGGTTGTCGCCTGCAGCTCTTTGGGTGCCCTGCAAACCGGTGTGACCCTGACGAATGCCGGCGAGACCGCACCGCGGCCCTTCCGTGCCAACAACATCACCCTGGGGTTCCATTACGAATTCTGAGGGGACGCAGTGAACGGTGGCCGGGGTTCGCCTCGGCCATCGCAGCAAGGGGCCGAACATGAAATCGAATCTCCGAATTGCGGTATTGACTCTGGTGAGTGCTTCTCTGGCCGTCCCGGCCATGGCGCAACAGACCGGCGAAGCCACCTACAAAGCGAAATGCGCCATGTGTCACGGCGCCGACGGCCTCGGCAACACGCCCGTCGGTAAAAACATGAAGGTGCGCTCGTTCAAATCACCTGAAGACACGAAGGCCGCCGACGCCGACCTGTTCAAGCAGACCAAAGACGGCGTGGGCAAGATGCAGGGCTACGCAGGCAAGCTGACCGACGCCCAGATTCAGGACGTCGTCACCTACATCCGCAACCTGCAGAAGTAGGCGGAGAGCGGCGCAGCACAACGAGAGCGGGTCTGCACGGGAAACCGCCTGTGCGTGGAACCCGCCATGCAGTACCGCGCTGGGGCGTTTTGCAGCGCGGAGATTCCACACGGAGACCCCCAGCGACTCTGCGGCGGAATCGGAAGAAGAAGTATGGGGACCGGCACGGAAGAATACCCTGCGGAATGTTTCGCAGATGTTCGGGCTCGCAGACACCTGTCCATCGGCTGTCTCCTTTTTGTTCTCTTCTTCGCCGCATCGTTCGTTCCTCTCGCACAAGCACAACAGTCTTCCGACTGCCTGCTGTGTCACGGTCCCTCCACAGGCCTGAAGAATTCCCGGGGCAAAGACATCACCGTCAATCCCTCGGCGCACATGAAAGGGCCGCACGGCATCCTGGGTTGTGTCGATTGCCACAGCGGAGCCTCCGCGCAATCGCACACCGCGAAAACCGCCTCTGCTTCCTGCATTACATGCCACGCCGACGCGGCCAAAGAGATGACGGCGGGTGCTCACGCGGCGCTGGGCAATCCCAATGACCCGCAAACCTGCATCGCCTGCCATGGCACCGGCAACGTGACGAAGGCGGTCGCCGGCCCGCAGTTCTGCGCTACCTGCCACGCGAGCGAAGTGGAACAGTACCGCTCCAGCGTCCACGGCCGGGCGCTCGATCACGGGAACGCCGATGTTCCCACCTGTAAGAGCTGCCACGGCTCTGCGCACGCTGCCTTGCCGTCCAGCGATCCGCAATCGCCGGTGAGTAAGCAGCATCTGCCCGATACCTGCGGCTCCTGCCACTCCAACCCGCAGCTCGCCGCAAAGTATATGTTCACCGAAGTGCGGCCTGTCGAGGCCTGGCGGCAGAGCGTGCATGGACGCGCCCTCCAACATGGCAACGAAAGCGCTGCCACCTGCAATGACTGCCACGGCACGCACGACATCCTGCCCGTCTCCGATCCGCATTCAAAAATCTGGAAGCAAAACGTCGCCTCGACCTGCGGCCGGTGCCACGCGGGCGTTTACAACACCTACGCGCAGAGCATTCACGGACAGGCCGTCGCCAAGGGTGTTCTTCAGGCAGCGACTTGCACCGATTGCCACAGCGAGCACAAGATCCTGGCCCCCGGCGATCCGGGCTCGCCGGTTTTCATGGCCAACGTCTCGCAGGAAGCCTGCTCCCGCTGCCACGCCGACACGACGCTGATGGCCGGATTCGCGATGCCGCAGGACCGCGTGCCCACCTATGAGGACAGCTATCACGGGCTGGCCGCGCGCGAGGGCCGCCAGACCGTCGCCAACTGCGCGAGCTGTCACGGCGTTCACAACATTTATCCCTCCAGCGATCCGCGTTCCACCGTCAATCACGCCAACCTGAGCAAAACCTGCGGCCAGTGCCACAACGACGCGGGCAGCCGCTTCGCCATCGGGCCGGTGCACGCAATGTCCAGGACCACTCCCGGTGGGCGCATCCTCGATTTCGTCAGGATTTTCTATTTCATTGTCATCCCCGTCACGATCGGGTTCATGCTGCTGCACAATTTCCTCGATTTGCGGCGCAAGGCCCGCGCTGTGCTCGCGCGCTATCGCCAGAGCCCCGGGCAAATCCGCCTTACGCTCAGCGAGCGCTGGCAGCACGTGCTGCTGTTGGTCAGTTTCATCGTGCTGGTCATCACCGGGTTTGCGCTCAAGTTCCCCCACTCCTTCTGGGCTGCGCCTTTGGTTCGCTGGGAACATGGCTTGCCGATCCGCGGCTGGGTTCACCGCATCGCGGGCGTCGTCCTGATCGGCGCTTCGGTGTACCACGTCGTTTATCTGTCGATCAGGAAGAGCGGCCGGCGCTGGTTCAAAGACATGCTCCCCGACGTGCGCGACGCGAAGGAAGCCATCCAGACCGTCGAGTACAATCTCGGCCGCCGCGAGCAGCTCCCCCTCTACCGCCGCTTTAACTACGTCGAAAAGGCCGAGTACTGGGCGCTGGTGTGGGGCACCGCCGTTATGGCGGTCACCGGTGTGGTGCTCTGGTTCAACGACTGGATCCTCGCTCACCTTCCGCATCCTGCCGCTGTTCTTGCTGTGAGCACGGCAATCCACTTCTATGAGGCAATTCTGGCTACGCTGGCCATCGTTGTCTGGCATTTCTACGCGGTCATGTTCGATCCCGACATTTACCCGGTGAAGTGGACTGCGCTGACTGGCCGCGCGCCCGAACACGAGGTGCGCGAGGTGAAGGAAGACGATCCTCCGAACGAGAACCCTACAGCAACAAGCGGCCCGGCGCCCAACCCGCCGAATCCCCAGCCGGAGGGCCACGACTGAACTCCCCTGCGCTGCACCGGAGACCCGGCGGGACTACCATCGATCCGTTTGGTCTGTGGCGAATATCACAGACTGGGCTGTTTCCCGCGCGGTATCAACGGGAAGGACTTGGGACCGAATGACCCCTGAAGGAGCATCAACTATGAAGCATCGCATCAGAACCGCGGCTATGATCCTGCTCGCCGCTTCCATTGCGGCGCCTGCCTTTGCGCAGAGCGCCGGAGCCGACACCTACAAAGCCAAGTGCGCCATGTGCCACGGTCCCGACGGAACTGCTGCAACGCCGATGGGCAAGATGATGAAGATCCCGTCCTTCAAGGATCCCGATCTGGTCAAGGCGACCGACGCTGCGCTCATCGCCGCCACCAAAGACGGCAAGGGCAAAATGCCTGCTTACAACGGCAAGCTAACCGATGCCCAGATCAAAGAAGTCGTCACCTTCATCCGCACCTTGCAGAAGTAGCGGAGAGGAACGAAGGCCGTCATCGGTGCGGTGCGCAAGAGGGAAGGGGCAGCAATCGCCTGCCTCTTCCGGTCGCCGCGCGAACGGCGGGATGTACCGGGAGCTGCAATGAAGACTTTCTCCTCATTCAGCCTGACTCTTTTTACGTCAGTGCTGCTGTTGGCTACGAGCCCACGCCTCGCGCGTGCTGACGCCGATTGCCTCTCCTGCCACAACGATCCCACGCTGCAGGATGCAAATGGCAAAAGGATCGGGGTGAGCGGGGACAAATTCCACTCCAGCATTCACGGCGTGCTCAAGTGCAACGACTGCCATAAGGACATTCACGATTATCCGCACCCTGACCACCCCGCGCAGGTCAACTGCCAATCCTGCCACACCGATGAGGGCGCAGCTCTCGCCGGCAGTGTCCATGCCAAGGCGAGTGATCACCCCTGCACCAGCTGTCACGGCGATGCGCACCTCATTGTCACGAAGATCGACCCGCAGTCGCCCGTCTATCCGCTGAATATTCCGAAGACCTGCGGCTCCTGCCACGGCAACGAAGCGATGGCGAAGAAATACCATCTGCCCAATGTTTACGCGCTCTACATTGACTCGATCCACGGCTTTGCGCTGGGCAAAGAAGGCCTGCTGGTCGCCGCCAACTGCACCAGCTGCCACGGCTCGCACAAAATTCTCAGCCACAATAATCCGCAAAGCTCCACCTACCGGACCAATATTCCCGGTACCTGCGGCAGCTGCCACGTCGGCATCAATGAGCAGTATCAAAAAGGCGTGCATGGCAAGGCCGTCGCCGCCGGCAACACCAGCGCGCCGGTCTGCACCGACTGCCACACTACGCACGCGATCGTCGAACCCACCTCGGCGGATTTCCGCATGCAGTCGACGCCGATTTGCGGCTCGTGCCATCGCGACAAATTCACCACGTACCGCGATACCTTCCACTCGCAGCTCGGTCTGCTGGGCGGATACGTGGAGACGGCGCGCTGCTGGGATTGCCACGGCGCGCATGAAATTCTCCCCGCCTCCGATCCGCGTTCGCCCATCAACAAAGCCAATCTGGTGAAGACCTGCGGCCGCTGCCACGCGGGCGCCAATGCCAGCTTCGTCGAGTATCAGCCCCACGCCAATGCGCGGAATCGCCACCTGAACCCGGCGCTCTACTACATCCGGCTGTTCATGAATCTGTTGTTGGCCAGCGTGCTCACGTTCTTCCTGCTGCACACCGGGCTGTGGCTTGTCCGGTCCCGCTTCCAGCAGGTAAAAACCAAATCGTCGGGAGAAAAAAATGCCTGATCAGACGCTGAACACGCCCGCCCCGACCACCGAAGTTATCACCCCGGCCGTCGTCGCGGCCCCGGAGAAGCCTCGCTATTTCGTCCGCTTCACGCTCGCGCAGCGCTACCTCCACGCGGTTTTGTTCACTACTTTTTTGGTTCTCGCGGCCACCGGCCTCATGATGCGCTTCAGCGGTTCTCCCTGGGCGATCCGCTTCGCCAGGCAGGTCGGAGGATTCGGCGCCATCCTCTTCTTTCACAAATTTTGCGCCCTGGTCCTCACTCTTGCTTTCGTCATTCATCTGCGTGAGATCCTGGCGCGCGGCCTTTTCAAACGCGAAAAGGGAATCTTCTGGGGACCCACCTCCATGGTGGCCAACTGGAAAGACGTCAAGGATCTGCTCGGACACTTTCGCTGGTTCCTGGGCCTCGGTGCCAAACCGAAGTTTGAACGCTATGCCTACTGGGAGAAATTCGATTACTGGGCCGTGTTCTGGGGCATGGTGGTCATTGGGTTCTCCGGATATGCAATGTGGTTCGCTCCCTTCTTCGCGCACTTTCTGCCCGGCTGGGCGCTCAATGCCGTCCTCGTCATCCACAGCGAGGAAGGCTTGCTGGCCATCCTCTTCATCTTCTCCATCCACTTCGTGAATACCCACCTGCGCCCCGACAGCTTTCCCATGGACATGGTCATCTTCACCGGCCGCGAGAGCGAAGAAGAATTCAAGAACCGCCGCCCGGACGAATACCAGCGCATGGTCAGCGAAGGCAAGTCTGCGACAAGGATCACAGACGCTCCTCCACGCTGGCTGATAAATTTCAGTCGAGTCGTCGGGTTTACCGCTATATTGATTGGCCTGACGCTTCTCGTGCTGACCCTGAGCGCGTATTTCACCGGATAAGAGGCTGCAATGTCCCTGTGGCGAAAACTGAAGGAGGAGTGGCTCGAGCCGTTCCTGTTCTTTGGCAATAACCTGACCAGCCTGATCGGCGGCGCGCTGACCACTGCGGCGGCCCTTGTCCTCGTCGGTTTCTGGATCGTTTCGATCTTCGGCCACGGCGGTTCCACCAATCCTTATCTCGGCATTGTTCTCGATCTTTTCCTGCCGGGACTCTTCGTCCTCGGACTCGTCCTTATTCCCATCGGCATCTGGCTGCGCCGCAGGCAGCTCATCGCCGCGGGCCAGGTGCCTTCGGTCTATCCGCAAATCGATCTGCGCAACCCCGTCTTTCGCCGCGGGATTGAAATCGTCGTTGTGGCCACGTTCATCAACTTCGTTATCGTGGGCACGGCCACCTACCGCGGCGTCGCCTACATGGATTCGCCCCACTTCTGCGGCGAGTCCTGCCACGTGATGGCGCCGCAGTGGTCGGCCTACCAGGTGTCTCCCCACTCGCACGTCGACTGCGTCGAATGCCATGTCGGCTCCGGCATGAAGTCCTACGTCCAGGCCAAGGTCAACGGCACTAAGCAGATGATCGAGGTCACCTTCCACACCTGGCCCACGCCCATCCGCGCTCCACTGAACGAGCTGCGTCCGGCCCGCGCGACGTGCGAGGAGTGCCACTCGCCCACCCGTTTCATCGGGGAGAAGCTACTCGTCAAAACCACTTTCGGCGACGACGTGAAGAACTCCGTAACCCGCACCGTTCTCGTTCTGCACCTCGGCGGCGTTGACTCCGTCTCTCACCGCAGCGGCATCCACGGGCACCATCTCAACAATTTCGAATATGTCGCCACCGATAACGAGGCGCAAACCATCATTGCCGTGAGCGCGCCGAATCCCGACGGCACGACGGCGCAATACGTGACCTCTGACTGGAAAGGGCCCGATTCAGGGCGTCCGCCGCACCATGGACTGCATGGATTGCCACAACCAGGCAACCCACGTTTTCCAGACTGCGGAAGACGCCATCGACGAAGCGATGCTCGACGGCAACCCCAGCCCCGATCTGCCCTTCATGCACAAGGAAGCGCTGCAGCTGATTCAGGCGACGTACGCCTCGCAGATCGAAGCCGGAACGAAGATCGCATCCGGGCTCGACGACTTCTACCGCACGCAATATCCCGACGTCTGGAATGCGCAGCGCGCAAAAATCGATGCCTCCGCGCGCCGCCTCGTCGCCATTTACGACCGGAATGTCTTTCCATCGATGAAAGTCACGTGGGGCACGTATCCCAACAACATCGGGCACATGGCGTATCCCGGCTGCTTCCGCTGCCACGACGGCAGCCACACCACGAAGGACGGCAAGACGCTTAGCAACGACTGCAGCCTCTGCCACAACCTGCTGGCCGTGGACGAAACCAAGCCCAGCGTCCTGAACGATCTCCAACTGCAGAACGAACTGCACTTGCAGTAGGGCAAAACGCGGGACGGCAGGTTCAGGCGGGGCCGCCGTTTCTTTTGTGTGACTTCCCTCCCGGCCGGATTGCAATTGTGACAAGGATCACAGAGCCGCCGCGCCCCTCGCAATTACCGTGAGAGTGGTATGAACGCCCTTCTGCTGGACCGCATCCACTTCGCCTTTACCGTCACGTTCCACTATCTTTTCCCGCAGCTCACCATGGGCCTGGCGCTGCTGATGGTGGTGATGAAGCTCATGGCCATGCGCACCAGCGACGACCGCTGGAATCAGGCCGCGCGTTTCTGGGCGAAGATCTTCGCGATTAACTTCCTCCTCGGCGTCGTCACCGGCATTCCCATGGAATTCCAGTTCGGCACCAACTGGTCGGAGTTCGCGCGGCGTACCGGCGGCGTGATCGGCCAGCCTCTTGCTATGGAAGGCGTCTTTGCCTTCTTCCTCGAATCGACTTTCCTTGGCCTTTTCCTCTTCGGTGAAAAACGCATGTCGAAGCTCGCGCATTTAGGCACGGCCACCATGGTCTGGTTTGGCTCCTGGGTTTCCGGCTTCTTCATCATCATCACGGACGCCTGGATGCAGCATCCCGTCTCGTACCACCTGCTGCCCAACGGCGCTTATGAAGTTTCGAGCTTCTGGCAATTCATGCTGAATCCCTGGGGATGGCTGCAATACGCGCACAATATGTGCGGCGCCGTGGTCACGGCTTCTTTCGTGGTTGCGGCCACCGGCGCGTTCTACCTGCTCGAAAAGAGTCACGAGGAATTCGGCCGCCTCTTCCTCAAGGTCGGGGTCATCGCCGGGCTGATTTCCTGCGTCGTCCAGATTTTTCCCACTGGCGACTTTCACGGCCGCTACGTTGCGAAATACCAGCCCGCAGCCATTGCCGGCATGGAAGGCCTCTTCAACACGCAGAAGGGCGCGCCGGTTGTCCTCATCGGCCAGCCCGACGAGAACGCGCAGAAGATCGACAATCCTCTGGTCGTCAACGACGTCCTCAGCTTCCTGCTCTACGGAACCACATCCGCCGAAGTGAAAGGCCTCAACGACTTTCCTCGCGACCAATGGCCCTCGGCGCTGCCGTTGCTGTATTACAGCTACCACATCATGGTGGGACTCGGGACGTGGTTCCTGCTGCTCATGTTTGCCGCCGCTTTTCTGCTGTGGCGCGGCAAGCTCTACGCCGCGCGCTGGATTCTCTGGCCCCTCCTGCTCAGCTTCCCGTTGCCGTACATCGCCAACACCGCTGGCTGGATGACCGCGGAGATCGGCCGCCAGCCCTGGCTCGTCTACGGCCTCATCCGCACTGCAGAGGGCTATTCGACGCACGTCTCGGCCGGCAACACGCTCTTCACGCTGCTCGGTTTCCTCGGCATGTATTCGGTGCTTTCGATCCTCTGGATCGTCATCGTCTATCGCTTCATTCGCACTGGACCCGCTGCCGCTGCGGTCGCCGTTCCGGTCGAAACTCCAACACTGACGGCGGTCTAGGAGAAACACGATGGGATTTATCTGGTTCTGGATTGTCGCAGTCATGATCGCCGCCTACGTCGTGCTCGACGGCTTCGACCTCGGCGTCGGCATCCTTTCTCCGTTCCTCGCGCGCGGGGAAGACGACCGGCGCATCCTGATCCGTTCTATCGGCCCGGTGTGGGATGGCAACGAAGTCTGGCTGCTCGCCGGCGGCGGCACGCTCTACTTCGCCTTCCCGCTGCTTTATGCCTCATCGTTCAGTGGTTTTTATCTGCCGCTCATGATCGTGCTGTGGCTGCTCATCATGCGGGGCGTGAGCATCGAGCTGCGCATGCACATCGATCACGACGTCTGGCGCAGTTTCTTCGACGGGCTCTTCTTCGTTGCCAGCGCGCTGCTCGCCATCTTCTTCGGCGCGGCGCTGGCCAACGTCATCCGCGGCGTGCCCCTCGGTGCGGACAACTACTTTTTCCTGCCGCTCTGGACGAACTGGCGCGTCGGCGCGAACCCCGGCATTCTCGATTGGTACACCGTCATCGGCGGAGTCGTCGCGCTGGTGGCGCTCGCCACGCATGGCGCGCTCTGGCTGGTGCTCAAAGCTCCCGGCGAACTGGAAGCTCGCGCTCGTCGCGCAGCATCCACATTGTGGATTGCCCTGCTGCTCATCACCCTCATCAGCCTGCCCGCTACCATCGCTGTGCGGCCCTCTGCACTCGCGAACTACAAGGCGTACCCAATCCTGTTCCTGATTCCCGCGTTGGTCGTCGCTACGCTTGTGGGCATGTTGAGCTTTACGAAACAGCGCAAGCCGCTCGCGGCGTTCCTTTCCTCCTGTCTCTATCTGGTCTTCATGCTGGTGGGCGCGGCTGCGGGACTCTATCCCACGCTCCTGCCCTCATCGACTGACGCCTCGCGCAGCATCACCATCGCCAGCGCTCTCGCCGGATCGCATTCGCTCCACGTCGGCCTTGTCTGGTGGTCTCTCGGCCTCGTCCTGGCCTTGGCTTACTTCTTCACGTCCTATTGGCTCTTCCGTGGTAAAGTCACCGCGGAAGCCGGCTATGGGCACTGAAAGAGATTCAAAGGAGAACTCCCTCATGGCTTCCGCTACGGTCGCCCCGGAAACACCCCTGATCATCGATCCGGCTCACGATCTCGTCAGCATCCGGCGCAGTCCGCTGGCCTCCATCTTCACGCCCAAATCGGTCGCCGTCATCGGCGCCACCGATCGTGCCGGCAGCGTCGGCTGCACCGTGCTGCAGAACCTCATGGGCAGCCCCTTCGGCGGGCCAGTCTGGCCGGTGAATCCGAAGCGCCCTGCCGTCCTCGGCCTTCCTGCTTTCAAATCCATTCACGAACTCCCCGGCGTTCCTGACCTCATCGTGGTCACCACTCCGGCCGCCACCGTTCCGGCCATCATTCGGGAAGCTGTCGACGCCGGCGTTCCCTCAGCTATTGTTATCTCCGCCGGCTTTAAGGAAATCGGCGAGCCCGGCAAAGCGCTCGAGCGCCAGATCGCCGCAACCATCAAGGGCAAGATCCGCCTCATCGGCCCCAACTGCCTCGGCGTCATGAATCCCGTCGGTGGTCTCAACGCGAACTTCGCCAAGGCCATGGTCCCGGCGGGACGCCTGGCTTTCATCAGTCAGAGTGGCGCGCTGGGCACTGCCGTTCTGGACTGGTGCATTCGCGAGCACGTGGGCCTCAGCGGATTCGTCTCCGCGGGATCCATGCTCGACGTCAGCTTCGGCGAACTTATCGACCATTACGGCCAGGACCCCAACACCGATTCGATCGTCATCTACATGGAATCCATTGGCGAGGCCCGCAGCTTTCTCTCCGCCGCGCGCGCCGTCGCCCTCAACAAGCCGATCCTCGTCATCAAGGCCGGCCGGACCGCCGCCGCCGCGAAAGCCGCAGCCTCCCATACCGGCTCCCTCACCGGCAGTGACGATGTCCTCGACGCGGCCTTCCAGCGCGCCGGCGTCCTTCGCGTCAACTCCATCAGCGATCTCTTCTATGTGTCGGAAGTTCTTGCCAAGCAGCCACGCCCCAAAGGCCCGCGCCTGACCATTCTCACCAATGCAGGAGGGCCCGGCGTTCTGGCCACGGACGCGCTCATCGCTGCCGGCGGAGAACTAACGGAAATCTCGCCCGATACCATCGCGACCTACAACAGCTTTCTGCCGGATGCCTGGAGCCACAACAACCCCGTCGACATCCTGGGCGACGCGGAAGCGGATCGCTACTCCAGAGCCCTCGAAATTGCATCGAAGGATCCCCATACCGATGGCATGCTCGTCATCCTCACTCCCCAGGGCATGACCGATCCCACCGCGGTCGCCGAGCATCTCGCGCCCTACGCCCACTCTACCGGCAAGCCCGTCATCGCCAGCTGGATGGGCGGCGATTTTGTTGCGGAAGGCGAGTCGATTCTCACCCGCGCCGGCATTCCCGTCTTCCCGTACCCCGATGCCGCGGCTGCAGCGTTCGTCGCCACCTGGAAACACACCAGCAATCTGCGCGACCTGTACGAAACGCCTGCCGCGCTTTCCGGTTCGATCCTCAATACCAAACGCGACTTCGCCAACACCATCGTCCGCCAGGTCCGCGCCAGCCGCCGCACCATCCTTACCGAATACGAATCGAAGCAGCTCCTCGCCGCCTACGGCATTCCGACGGTCCGCACCGAGTTGGCGAAGACCTCAGAAGAAGCGGTTGCCAAAGCTTCTGAGATCGGCTACCCCGTCGTCCTCAAGCTGCACTCCGAAACGATTACTCACAAAACCGACGTCGGCGGCGTGAAGCTCAACCTGCGTTCTGCTGCCGATGTAGCGGAAGCCTTCACGAGCATTCAAAAATCCGTAACCGAAAAAGTTGGCGCGGAGCATTTCCTCGGCGTCACGGTGCAGCCCTTCGCCAAACTTGACGGCTACGAAATCATCCTCGGCAGCAGCATCGATCCGCAGCTTGGCCCGGTGCTTCTCTTCGGAACCGGGGGACAGCTCGTTGAAGTCTGGAAAGATCGCTCCTTGGCGCTGCCTCCGCTGACCGCAACGCTCGCCCGCCATCAGATGGAGCAGACGAAGATCTTCACCGCCCTCAAAGGCGTGCGCGGACGCAAATCCGTTGACCTCGATGCGCTCGATGCTCTGGTCGTCCGCTTCAGCGAGTTGGTTGTCGAACAGCGCTGGATCAAAGAGATCGATATCAACCCCCTGCTCGCATCCCCCGATGGCCTGATCGCTCTCGACGCGCGCGTTGTTCTTCATGAGCCTGACACGACCGAAGACCAGCTCCCGCGTCCAGCCATTCGCCCCTATCCGGTCCAGTACGCGGCGCCCTGGAAGGCTCGCTCCGGGTCGAGCGTGCTGCTCCGGCCTATCCGGCCTGAGGACGAGCCGCTGATCAGCGCCTTCCACGATCGTCTCTCCGAGCGCACTGTGGTCCAACGCTACTTCACCGCGCTCGATATCAACGCGCGAACCGCCCACGAACGGCTGACTCGCATCTGCTTTATCGATTACGACCGCGAACTGGCCTTCGTCGCCGAAACCAATGATCCGGTCGCGGGCCCGGTCATCGGCGGGGTCAGCCGCATGATCCGCCAGGACGACGGGCGCTCCGCGACGCTCGCCGTGGTCATCGCCGACGACTTTCAGGGGCAGGGGCTCGGCGAAGCGCTCATGCGCCGCGCACTGTCAGCGGCAGGCCTGGAGGGGATCGCTCAGGTCCTCATCTACTTTCTTCCGGAGAACACGCGCATGCGCAATCTCTCCCGCAAGCTGGGCTTCGCGCTCACGGAGGAAAAGGGCCTCATCCGCGGCGAACTCGCGCTCTGAAACGCGCCAGCCAGCGTCAACTGACCGCCGACAGCTCGCGCACTGCCGTTGGTGATGCCGTCCTTGGCAGCCGCACCGTGACAGACGTGCCTTCGCCGAGCTGGCTGCTGACCGCAATTGTCCCGCCGCACGAATCCACAATCGCCTTGCAAATCGAAAGCCCCAGCCCCGCTCCGCCGGTGCTCCTCGCCCGCGAATGGTCTCCGCGCCAGAAGCGCTCGAACAGATGAGGAAGATCTTCCGGCGCGATGCCGCGGCCGGTGTCCCGCACTTCCATCGTGATGTCCGCTGCGGCCACGATCGCCACCGTCACCGAACCGCCTGCCGGTGTGTGCTGCACAGCGTTCAGCAGAAGATTGGCCAGGAGGGAAGCGCAGGCACCCTCGTCCAGCGGCGCTGCTACCGCATCCGGCGCCTGCACGGTGAGCGCAACTTCGCGAATCTCGGCCAGCCTCCCCATCTGCGCCACCACATCCCGGGCTACTTCCGACAGATCGCAGTGCACACGACCGCTCGCCGGCTCCTGCTCAAAACGCGCCAGCTGCAGCATCCGCTGCACCAGGTCTTCCATGCGAGCGCAGTCGGCCATGCAGGTTTCCAGGCCCCTCGCGTATTCCTGCGTGCTCCGCGGCCGCGATGCCAGCAGTTGCAGCGACGACTTGATGATCGTCACAGCGGTCTTCAGCTCGTGCGCCGCATCGTTTACGAAAACCTGCTGTTGCACGAACGCCTCTTCCAGCCGCCGCGTCGCGGTCTCCAGCGCCCCAGCCAGCACCGCCAGCTCCGCTGTCGAGTGAGCGCTGCTGGGAGCGTGGAATCGCGGATGGATCGGCGTCATCTTCGCTGCCGCTTCGCTCAGCTCTTCGAGCGGCGCCAGCCCTCGCCGCAGCAGCAGCGCCAGGCCTCCCGCGGTGAGCAGCAGCAGCAGGGAACTCGCCACCGCCATAAAACGCGCCGCCCGCCAAATCGCTTCATCCACCGGCGCCAGCGGCGCAGCATAAAAAATCGTCACCGGCCGTGCGATGCCTGGGCTGCTGTCATCCGCGTCGATTTGACGTATTCCATGTAGCGCCAGCCCGCGGAACACCCTTCCCCGCACGCGAAAATCATGCGCCACGGAATTTGCGCCGATGCTGCCCAGTACGTCGTTGCTCCACCCCGCCGACTGCGCCAGCACTCGCCCGCCTTCGTCGCGTGCCATCCACAAATCGCGCCCGCGCAGATCCAGCGCCTCCGCATTGATGGCCACGTTGTCCCCGGGATCCTCCGCATCGTGCACCTGGCCCAGCAGCGAATCGGCACGCCCGCGCACCATCACATCGAAGCTCCGCATGTGTTCGCGCCACAGATACAGAAGCGAAGCGCCGCTCAGCCCCGCCACCAGCGCGCACTCCAGCAGCAGCACGGCGGCGATCAGGCGACGGCGAAGAGAATAACGCTTCATGCGCCGCCCCCTGCCGCGCCCGACATCAGCCGGTATCCGCGGCCGCGCAGCGTCTCGATCCACTGGCCGTCGCGCCCGTGGTTCAGCTTGCGCCGCAGATTCGAAATGTGCGCCTCGATCACGTTGGAGTGATGTTCCCAGTTGTAGTCGTAGAGATGCTCCAGAAGCACCTGCTTTGAGATCACCGAACGCGGGCGATGGCTCAGATACTCAAGCGCGCGGTACTCCGTCGGCGAAAGCTCCACCGGCTTGCCGGCCACCGTCACCGTTCTCTCCAGCGTATCGATCACCAGATCCGCCACCTCGATCCTCGGATGGCTCACGCCCTTCCCGCGCCGGATCAGCGCCTTCGCGCGCGCCAGCAGTTCACCCAGATCGAATGGCTTCGCAAGATAATCGTCAGCCCCGGCATTCAGCAGCCTCACGATCGAGGCCTTTTCCATCACCGCCGTCAGCACCAGCACGGGCGCGGTCTGTCCTTTCGCCCGGATCGCCTTCACCACGGCCAGCCCGTCCATGCCTGGCAACATCAGGTCCAGCACAATCAGGTCGTAATTGGCCTGCCGCCCCAACTCGACGCCGTCAGGTCCGTTCGCGGCCACATCCACCGCCAGGCCGGCGCTTTCGCGCAGCGCCGTCGCGATATTCTCCGCGACCCGAGCTTCGTCTTCGACGATCAGCGCCCGCATAGTTACAGGATGACTCCCGTCACTTAATTTTGCATGAATCCCATGGGTACTTGCGGCCGCTTTTTGCCCCTGCGCGAAGCTTGGCCCGCCCCCGGCCCCGCTACAATGGCAGTATGCGCCGCATCTACATGGACGCCAATGCCACCACCCCTCTGCTTCCCGAGGTGCTGGAGGCCATGCGGCCTTTTTTCATCGATACCTTCGGCAACGCGTCCTCGATCCACCAGCACGGCCAGCATGCCCGCGCCGCCGTCGAGCGCGCCCGCGAACAAGTTGCCGCGCTCCTCAACTGCCGGCCCGCTGAAATCGTCTTCACCTCCGGCGGCACCGAGAGCGACAACACCGCCATCTTCGGCGTCCTTCACCCTGGCGATCACCTCATCACATCGGCCATCGAGCACCACGCTGTTCTTCACTCCGCCCACAAGGCGCAGGAGCGCGGCATCGACGTCACGTTTCTTCCCGTCTCCTCCGGTGGCGTCGTTGATCCCTTCGACGTTTACCGCGCGCTCAAGCCCAACACAAAACTCATCAGCATCATGATGGCCAACAATGAAACGGGTGTTGTTCAGCCCGACGAGCAGATCGGCAAAATCGCCGCCGAAGCCGAAGTCGCCTTTCATACGGACGCCGTTCAGGCTGCGGGCAAAATCCCGATCGACGTCAAGGCCATCGGCTGCCATCTGCTGAGCATCTCCGGGCACAAGCTGCACGCGCCCCAGGGCATCGGCATTCTCTATGTTCGTCGCGGCACGCGGTTCGAGCCGCTCTTCTTCGGCGGAGCCCACGAGCGCCAGCGCCGCGCAGGCACAGAGAATGTCCCCGGCATCGTCGGGCTCGGCAAAGCTGCGGAGATCGCGCGCGCCGCGCTGACTGACGGCACCGACGACCGCATCGGCCTCCTTCGCGACCGCCTCGAGCAGGGCCTGCTTTCAAGAGTCGAAGAGTGCGGCGTCAACGGCGCCGGCCAGCCGCGCGTCCCGAACACCACCAACCTCTACTTCGATCATCTCGAAGGCGAAGCGCTGGTGATCGCTCTCGACCTCAAGGGGCTCGCGGTTTCCGGCGGATCGGCCTGCTCCTCGGGTTCGACGGAGCCTTCCCACGTCCTCAAGGCCATGGGCCTGCCGCTGGCCCGCTCCCGCGCCAGCCTGCGCTTCTCACTCACCCGCCAGAACACCGACGCCGACATCGACACCGCGCTCGAACTCGTCCCCGCCGCTGTCGCTCGTCTCCGTGAGCTTTCGCCGATCTACAAAAAGCACCTCGCCGAAGCCGCCGCAAAATGACACATCGCTGCCTGCACGCAAAAATAAAAAAGCCGGGAACTGGCACTCGCCAATCCCCGGCTCCGTTTTTCTATCCGCTATCCGCTAACCGCTGAACGCTAGTACCTGTAGTGCTCGCTCTTGTACGGCCCCTCCGGCGACACTCCAAGATACTCCGCCTGTGCCGGCGTCAGCTTCGTCAGCTTTACGCCGATCTTCTCCAGATGCAGCCGCGCGACCTCTTCATCGAGCCGCTTGGGCAGCGTGTAAACCTCGATTCCATAAGTGTCGCGATTCCTCCACAGGTCGATCTGCGCCAGCGTTTGGTTCGAGAAACTGTTGCTCATCACGAAGCTCGGATGGCCCGTCGCGCAGCCCAGGTTTACCAGCCGCCCTTCCGCCAGAATAAAAATGCTGTGCGCGGGCTTGTTGCCTTCGGCCGGGAAGTTGTACTGATCCACCTGCGGCTTGATGTTGATTTTCTTCACGCCCGAAGCCTGGTTCAGCTTGTCCATCTGAATCTCGTTGTCGAAGTGCCCGATGTTGCACACGATGGCCTGATCCTTCATCGCCTTCATGTGCTCCAGCGTGATGATGTCCAGGTTGCCGGTGCAGGTCACATAAATGTCCCCGCGCCCCAGCGTGTCTTCGATGGTCGCGACCTCGAAGCCTTCCATCGCCGCCTGCAGCGCATTGATCGGATCGATCTCCGTCACGATCACTCGCGCGCCCATTCCGCGCAGCGAATGCGAGGAGCCCTTGCCGACGTCGCCGTAGCCGCACACCACCGCAACTTTGCCCGCGACCATCACGTCCGTCGCGCGCTTAATGCCGTCCGCCAGCGACTCGCGGCAGCCGTACAGGTTGTCGAACTTCGACTTGGTCACCGAATCGTTGACGTTGATCGCCGGCACCAGCAGCTTGCCCTGTTCCTTCATCTTGTAAAGCCGGTGCACGCCCGTAGTCGTCTCCTCGGAAACGCCGCGCCACTCCTTCACCACCTTGTGCCAGTACTGCGGGTCTTCCGCGTGAACCTCTTTCAGCAGGTTCTTGATCACCTGCTCCTCTTCATTTGAAGAAGGAGTGTGCACCCACTTATCGCCATCCTCCAGCTCATAGCCTTTGTGGATCAGCAGCGTCGCGTCGCCGCCGTCATCGACGATCAGCTGCGGCCCTTTGCCGTCAGCATGGCTCAGCGCCTGCAGCGTGCACCACCAGTACTCCTCGAGCGACTCGCCCTTCCACGCAAAGACCGGAATCCCCGCTGCGGCAATCGCCGCCGCCGCGTGATCCTGCGTCGAGAAAATGTTGCAGCTCGCCCACCGCACCGTCGCGCCCAGATCCTTCAGCGTCTCGATCAGCACCGCGGTCTGGATCGTCATGTGCAGCGATCCCGAAACCCGCACGCCCTTGAGCGGCTTCTCTGAGGAGTATTTGTGGCGAATCGCCATCAGCCCGGGCATCTCGTGCTCGGCGATCGAAATCTCTTTGCGCCCCCAGTCGGCCAGGGTAAGGTCGGCGACTTTATAGGCGGCGGTGTTGCGTCCAACAGTGGCAGTTGCCATGCGAGGGATCTCCTGTGAGCAGTATCTCCTTGATTGTATCTGGGCCGGGCAGGCTTCCCGCCGATTTTCAGCGGACGGCGGCATCTCGAACCTAAACGGGCGTTGACCGTTGCCGAACGCCGCTCGCTACCCGCTACAGGCTACTGGCTCGCATACACGGTTTCTCCGCCCACCACCGTCCGCAGCACCTTGGTCCCCAGAATTTCGTGGGGCGGAATCGCCGTCAGATCCCGGTCCAGCACCACAAAATCGGCAACGTATCCCGGCGCCAGCTTGCCCTTCCACCCTTCCGCAAACTCCGCATACGCCGACCCCTGGGTGTACGCGTACAGCGTCTCTCCGATCGTCAGCTTCTGTTCGGGATGGAAGCTCATCGTCCCCGCTTCATTTTCGCGCGTCACTCCGCAATAGACGCCGCGATAGGGCGTGATGGGCTCAACCGGATAATCCGTCCCAAACGCCAGCGGCACGCCCGCATCCAGAAACGATTTCCACGCGTACGCATACTTCTCGCGCTCCGGCCCCAGCCGCGCTCCCGCCCATGCCATATCCGTCAGCAGATGATTGGGCTGCATCGACGCAATCACGCCCAGCTGCTGGTAGCGGTTAAAGTCTCCCGCACTCACCACCTGGCTGTGCTCAATCCGAAAGCGCAAATTGTGAGGAGGCGTTTGTTTCATGGGCACCATCTCTGACCTCGGACCGTTCGCCCGCGTGCGCGGAGGCAGAGCAGGCTGGCGAATCGCCGCTTCCGCCGCAGCATAGGCATCCAGCGCCATCTCCACCGCGCGATCTCCAATCGCGTGAAACCCAAGCTGGAACCCCGCCTTCGCGCGCTCCATCGCCATCGCGTTCAACTTGTCCTGGGTGTAGCGCGGAATCCCCGAATTGCCGGGATCGTCGGAATACGGCGCATTCATCGCCGCCGTCCGCGACCCCAGAGACCCATCCATGAATCCCTTCAGCATGGTCGTGTGCAACATGCGATCCGTCGCGGGATGATGGGCGGCCTGCTGCTGCTCGATGCTCAGCGGATCGGCAAAACGCAGCCACTCCGCGATGCGCACCGGCAGCTTGCCCTCGCTCTCCATCTGCTCGAAGACCAGAAAATCGTCCCAGTCCGAAAAATCCTGCACCGTCGTCACGCCGTGCGAGACCGCGTCCTCGATCGCCAACTCCAGCCCTTTCCGCCGCAGCTCCGGCGTTGGTGGAGGAACCTTCACCAGCCCCTGCGCCGTCTCGCGCAGAATCCCCGTCGCCTCTCCGTCGGGTCCGCGATCGATTTTTCCTCCCTGCGGATCGGGGGTCTCGCGCGTAATTCCCGCCGCCTGCAGCGCTGCGGAATCCGCTACAGCAATATGTCCATCCACCCGCACAAAAATTGCAGGATGCCCTGCCGCCGCCGCGTCAACATCCGCGCGATCGGGTAGTTTCCCGGTGGCCCACAGCGTGTGGTCCCATCCGCCTCCGCTCAGCCATTGCCCCGGCGCCGCTTTCTCCGCGGCTGCGCGAATCCGCTCCTGCATCTCGGCCAGCGATTGCGCCCCGATCAGATTCACCGAAAGCAGGATGTGCCCGGCGTCTCCCAGATGCGCATGCGCGTCGTTGAAACCCGGCATCACGAACGCTCCGCCCAGATCCACCGTCCGCGTCCCCGCGCCCTTGAACCGTGCGATGATCCCGGCATCGTCGCCGCCCGCCAGAATCTCTCCATGCGCAACCGCAATGGCCGACACCCGCTCCGGATGCGCGCCCTCAAGACCAGCGCCGGTCAGAATATTTCCGTGGTAGTAGATGGCTTCGGCCGCAGGTCCCGCCTGCGCCAACGCGGATGCACCAGCCATAACCAACCCAACCAGAATGCCGAGAGTTTTCACCCCGACAGTCTAACCGCCCGCCACCGCCAGCAGCAGAAGTAGAATCCGCCGCAGTCCCAGGTCGCGGCCCTTCGCGTCGTACCACTCGGCATGGGTGTGGATGCCGCCGCCTTCGCCGCCTCCGCCGATACTCACCGCCGGTATTCCCATCGACAGCGGAATATTCGCATCGGTCGAAGCCAGGCGCATCTCGGTGCGAATCGCGAGGTGGCGATCGACCGCTTCGAGCAGCGCCATCAGCTCGGAATCGGCAGGAAGCCGGGCCGCCGGCCGGTCGCCGATCTTCTCAATCGCGAAACGAATGCTGCTCGCCTCACCCTGCCGCGCATGATTCGCGGCCATCACCGCATCTTCGACCGCGCGATGGAGCTCCACCTCGAGGCGAATCAGCTGTTCCGGATCGGTCGACCGAAGATCGATCCGCGCCGCCGCCCGCTCCGGAATCGCGTTGATCGCCGTCCCGCCCTCGATCGTGCCCACATTCATCGTGGTTCGTGGAAGATCCGGCAGCGTCACCGCTGAAAATCGCTGAATCGCGCGGCTCAACAGCACAATGGGATTCGGCCGTCCCGCATCGGTCCACGAATGTCCCCCCGGCCCCGTAATCGCGACCAGATACCGCTGGCTCCCCAGCGCGTGCGTCACCGCCGATTCATGTCCTGCGCCGTCCAGCACAAGGTGCCCCGCGATCCGCTCGCGCGCCTCGCTCGCGTCCCGATAGAAATGCCGCATGCCGCGCAGGTCGCCTTCTCCCTCTTCCCCGACATTGCCGACGAACTGAACCTCACACTCCGTCTCCAGGCCCGCATGGCGCATCGCAGCCGCCGTCGCCAGCATCGCTGCCACGCCCGCGCCGTTGTCGCAGGCGCCGGGAGCGGACAGGCGCGTCCCCTGCAGATCGGCTTCAATCGGCGTCCCCGCAGGAAAAACTGTGTCGATGTGGGCCGAGAGCAGCGCGCGTCGCACACAGGAACCTTTGCCTGGCCACGTCCCAATGGCATTGCCCACTTGGTCGATGTGCGAATTCTCAAGTCCCAGCTCACGAAAACGCGTGCACAACCACTCGGCCCGCGCGCGCTCGCCGAACGGCGGCGCCGGCACCACCACCATTTCCGCCTGCCATTGCAGGATTCTCTGCTCCTGCAGGTGCAGCCACTGGAATGCCTGGTGCACGCGGCGGTCAGCCGCGAGCCGGGCGATCGATGCGGTTGCGGGCGCCGGGGAAGCCATTGGAGCTTTCAGCGTAGCATTCAGCGGCCTCCCCGCAGATGCGCGCGCCGTCATCGCCAGGAGAAGGACTCCCGATGAAACCTTCCTCTGTGTTCTCCGTGTCCTCTGTGGTGAAGCTGCTCAACCTCAATACTCGACCCGCTCCAGAAACAGTCCCCGTGCCGGCGCCATCGCTCCTGCCTTGCCCCTGGAGCGAGCCTCCAGAATGCGAGCGATCTCCTCCGCCTCCATCTGCCCCCGCCCCGCATCCACCAACGTCCCCACCAGGTTCCGCACCATGTGGTGCAGAAAACCGTTTCCGCGGACGCGATAGGTCAGCAGACCGCCATCCTCCGTCCAGCTAGACTCGAAAATCGTTCTGACATTCCCCTCCCGCGCCCCATCCTCGCCGTCCCCCAGTCCCCGCCGTACCGTAAGATCCGGATCGCTCGCCGCAAACGATGTGAAGTCGTGCGTCCCGATCACCAGCTTCGCTGCCTCGCCCATGCGCCCCACATCCAGCGGCCAGTGGAGAGCAAAGGCAAAACGCGCAACCCAGGGCGGGCAGATTTCCCCTCGATAAATTCGGTATTCGTACGTCTTGGCCCGCGCCGAGTGCCGCGCATGAAACTCCGCCGCCGCTGGCTCCGCCTTCAACACGCGAATCGCCTCCGGAAGCCTGCGATTCAGCGCGCACAGAAAATTTTCCGCCGGAATGGCTGCGTTCAAAACCAACGACGCCACCTGCCCGTGCGCGTGAACTCCGGCATCGGTGCGACCGCTCCCCTGCGGCAGCACCCGTTCGCCGGTCACCTGCTCGATCGCCTGGGCCAGCGTTCCCTGAATCGTCGCGCGATCCGGCTGCACCTGCCAGCCGTAATAATCCGTGCCGTCGTATGCCAGCGTCAGCTTCCAGTTCGAACCGTGTTGGAGTCCCTGTTCCGCCGTCATGGCTTAACTTTTTTCGCGCATTTGTTGCACCGGAGGTTTCTCCGGAATCATCGAACTGCTGCGATATACTCAGCTTTCCTGATTGTGGTTACGAGTTTACGGAACCAGGCCGAGGCTTGCCGCGTATTCGAGAGAAGCCAAAGCGGTTTTCCAGGGCCTGGAGTGCGTATTTTCGCCCCGCATGCGGAGCGCGAAGATTGCGCGTTTGTCTTAGACCTGCAAGTGCCTTGTCAGAGGAGTGGAGACGGCCAATGTTAGTTTCCCGCAATATTTCCGCGAAAAAATTCAGTACTTTCTTCGCCAAATTGAAAGCTGCCGCTGCGATTTCCATGCTTCTTGCCGGAACCGCGCCTTCGTATGCGCAGGTCCCGCAGCAGACGGCGCCCGCCGCTCCCGGCCTGCCGCCCGAGCCAACCCCCAATCCTACCCAGCCCCTGTTCATGCGCGATACCCCCCGCGACTTCTCGAAGCCGCGCGGTTACTGGCCCAATATTGTGGCTCCCTATTCGCCGACCACCGTTCCGCCGGCAAATTTTCTCAATTCGGTGCAGCTCGATAACCTCGTAAAAAACGGCAAGATCTATCTCAGCCTCGGCGACGCGGTGCTCCTCGCCCTCCAGAATAACTACGACATCGCCATCCAGCGCCTGAACCTCGACATTGCCGATACCGATCTCCTGCGCGCACGGTCCGGCGCCGCCGGCATCGCCGGCGTTCCCACCGGCCTGGTCACCGGCACCCAGGGAGGCACCACCGCGTCTGTCAGTTCGGTCGGCGGCGGTCCTGGCGGCGGCTCTTCTTCCAGCGTTGCCGGCACCGGCCCCGGCGGCCTGTCGATCTCCACCAACGGCTCCGGTCCGACTCCGGAAAACTTCGACCCTGTGCTGACTGGCACCGTTGAGCTCAATCACACGGTTCAGCCTGAGTCCAGCCCCATCTTTTCCGGCGGCCTGCCTTCGATCAACCAGAACACCAATACCTATAACTTCAGCCTGAATAAAGGTTTCATCACCGGCACCAATATGCTGGTGGCCTTCGACAATTCTCGTACCACCACGGACAGTCTCTTCAGTTTTTTCAGCCCGCAGCTGGCATCCAGCTTCAACTTTGCCCTCACCCAGCACCTGCTGCAGGGCTTCGGCACCGCTGTCAACGGCCGTTTTATCGTGCAGGCGAAAAACGACCGTCGCATCGCCGACTCCGTGTTCCGCCAGCAGCTGCTCTACACCATCAATCAGGTGGAGAACATCTACTGGGGCCTGGTCAGCGCCTATGAAGACGTGCAGTCCAAACAGCGCGCTCTCGATCAATCCACCAGCCTCGAGAAGGACGACGAAAAGCAGCTTCAGATCGGCAGCATGGCCCCGCTGGACGTCGTCAACGCCAAGAGCCAGATGTCCAGCGATCAGCAGGCCCTCATTGCATCGCAAAACACGCTCGAATACCAGCAGCTGGTCATGAAGCAAGCCATTGCGCGCAATCTCGACGATCCCGCTCTGGCCAGTGCTCCTATCATCCCCACCGATCGCGTCAGCCTCGCCGAGACTCCCGAGGAGCATATGTCGGTCGATGAGCTGGTGCGCGAGGCGGACGCCAATCGTCCCGACGTCGAACAAGCCGTTCTCACTCTTAGAATTGACGAGCTTACGCTCAAGGGAGTTAAGAACGGCCTTCTGCCCACGCTCGATGTCGAGGGCTTTTACGGCGCCAGCGCTCTCGGCGGCGCGGTCAGCCCCAGCTGCCCGGCAGCGCTCGCCTCCTTTGGCATTCCCCCCTCTGACTGCGCCCTCTTAGGCAATACCGGCTACGGCACCGTGCTCAATAATCTCATCAACAGCACCGGGCCCAACAAGGGTGTCATTTTCACCATGAACATTCCCATCCGCAATCGCCCCGCCCAGGCCGCGGAGGAGCGTTCGCAGATCGAGTATCGCAAGGCGCAAATGGTGCTCCAGCAGCTCTACATTCAGATCCGCATGAACGTCATCAGCCAGCAATACGCGCTCACCAACGATCGCGCTGCGGTCAACTCCGCCATCTCCAACCACGACTACAATCAGCAGAGTCTCGACGCCGAAATTAAGAAGCTTCACCTCGGCGCATCCACCACCGCCAATGTGCTGGTGCAGCAGAAGGGCCTCGCCGCCGCCGATGCGCAGCTCATCGCCGCCCGCGCCCGCTACGCCACTGACCGCGCCGCGTTCGAGGAAACCCTCGCCAGCACCCTCGATCGCTACGGCATTTCCATCGTTGACGCGGCTACCGGCCAGGTCCACACCGCTCCGGTAATTCCGGGCCTGGAACCCGCGCAGGCGGGCCCGGAAGTCACGCCGCCCACCCAGCAACAACAACTCCAGAAACAGGAGCAACAGCAAACCCAGCCGCAGCCTCAGCCGCAAACAACACCGCAGCGTTAGAGCGGTTTTCTCACCGATGAAAGGCCCGATGCGTCGAGCAGCGGGCCTTTTCTTACTCCGAGTTTAAGTCCACTTTTGCTCAGCCTGCCGCCCGAACTGCCCGCCACTCCCTGATAGAATCACAGCAGTCCAAGTTGCGGAGTCTCCATGCAGGCAATCCTTGCGCTCGAAGACGGGCGCATCTTCAGGGGCGACGGCTACGGCGCCCAGGGCGAATGCCGCGGAGAAGTCGTTTTTAATACATCGCTGACCGGTTATCAGGAAATCTTCACTGACCCGTCCTATGCTGGCCAGATTGTCGTCCTCACCAATCCTCAAATCGGCAATTACGGCACCAACTCCGCCGACAACGAAGCCGCGAAGCCGTACATCGAAGGCCTCGTCACCCGCGAGTTTTCCCCCATCAGCTCCAACTGGCGCTCACAACAAGTCGCGGACGAGTACCTCGAGCGCTTCCACGTCCCCGTCATCTCTGAAATCGACACCCGCGCCCTCGTGCGCCATCTCCGCACCCACGGTGTGATGCGCGGCGTCATCTCCACCACGGAGAACAATCCCGAAGTCCTCGTCCAAAAAGCTCGCTCCATTCGCAAAATGGACGGCACCGACCTCGCCAGCGTCGTCTCCACCAAAGACCGCTACGAGTGGGAGCAGGATGGCCCCAATCCGTTGCGGCTCGACGAACCGCCGCGATCACGCTGCCACGACCTCCATGTCGTCGCTTACGACTACGGCATCAAGAAGAACATTCTGCGCATGCTCAACGCCGAAGGTTGTCGCGTCACGGTAGTCCCCGCGCAGACCTCCGCCGAAGAGGTGCTCGCGCTCAAGCCCGACGGCGTCTTCCTCTCCAACGGCCCCGGCGATCCCGAACCCGTCACCTATGCTCAGGACAATATCCGCCGCCTCGCCGGCCGCACGCCCATCTTCGGCATCTGTCTCGGCCATCAACTCATCGGCCTCGCCCTCGGCGGCAAAACCTACAAGCTCAAGTTTGGCCACCACGGCGGCAATCATCCCGTAAAGTGCAACGACACCGGCAAGGTCGAGATTACCTGCCACAATCACAACTTCGCCGTCGATCCCGACTCCCTCAACCCCGCTGAAGTCGACCTCACCCACATCGACCTCAACGACAACACCCTCGAAGGCCTCCGCCACCGCACCCTGCCGCTGTTCAGCGTGCAGTACCACCCCGAAGCCAGCCCCGGCCCCCACGATTCGCACTACCTCTTCAAAGACTTCCGCAAAATGATGGAGGAGTGGAAGGGATGAACAGGCTGCTGCTGATCTCGGTTTTGGGATCGAGCGGCCTTCTTTTTTCTCAAACGATCTGCCCTGGTACCGCTGAACAATGCCGCGAGGCGCAAACACGGCTTTGTGCCGATGAAAGAGCTCCCGCGAATTTGGAATTGTCAGATTCGAGGTCTGTAGAAGGTACAGTCGCTGATCAGAGCGGCGCGAAGTTCGAGACGGGAGTTGCGGTTCAGCTCCGCTCGCCCAAAAGTGGCGCGATCCTGCAATCTGCGTCGGTTGAGAATGGAGAATTTCGTTTTGGTCAAGTGCCCACAGGCTCATATCGATTGATTGTTGTGAAAACCACTCCATCAGGGCCGGAGAGGCTCAAAATGTTTGACCAGCCAAAATCACTTGTTTGCCAAGCCACAGGGCCAATTTGCAAGTTGCTGATGATGCCGACGATCCACGGGACGGACAATCCCATTGATTATTGCCCGCCAAAATAGAGGGAAGACCTAAACAGAAATGCCACGCCGCAACGACATCGCCAAAATTCTCGTGATCGGCTCCGGCCCGATCGTTATCGGCCAGTCCGCCGAGTTCGACTACTCCGGCACCCAGGCCTGCAAGGCTCTCAAGGCCGAAGGCTACGAAGTCGTCCTCGTGAACTCGAACCCGGCGACCATCATGACCGACCCCGAGCTCGCCGACCGCACTTACATCGAGCCGCTCACGAAGGAATATCTCGACGAGATCCTCCGCCTCGAATCGGAGATGCTGCGCGACCAGCATCGCAGCGGCGTCTTCGCACTCCTGCCCACCGTCGGCGGCCAAACCGCCCTCAACCTTGCCGTCGAACTCGCCGACGCCGGCATTCTCGACCGCTACAACGTCGAACTCATCGGCGCCAAGCTTGAAGCCATTAAGAAAGCCGAAGATCGCCTCCTCTTCAAAGATGCGATGACCCGCATCGGCCTCGACGTCCCCCGCTCCGCGCTCGTCAACAATCTCCGCGACGGCCTCGACTTCGCCACCAAAATCGGATTCCCCGTCATCATCCGTCCCTCCTTCACCCTCGGCGGATCCGGCGGCGGCATTGGCTACAACCGCGAAGAGCTGCTCGAAATCCTCGCCCGCGGCCTCGACCTCTCGCCCGTCCACGAGTGCCTCATCGAAGAATCCGTCCTCGGCTGGAAAGAATTCGAGCTCGAGGTCATGCGCGACCTCGCCGACAACGTCATCGTCATCTGTTCCATCGAAAACATGGACCCCATGGGCGTGCACACCGGCGATTCCATCACCGTCGCCCCTGCGCAAACGCTCACCGACCGCGAATACCAGGCCATGCGCGACGCTGCCATCCGCGTCATGCGCGAAATCGGCGTCGAAACCGGCGGCTCCAATGTGCAATTTGCTGTGCACCCCAACACCGGCCGCATGGTTGTGATCGAAATGAACCCGCGCGTCTCGCGCTCTTCCGCGCTCGCCTCCAAAGCCACCGGTTTCCCCATCGCGAAAATCGCCGCCCGCCTTGCTGTGGGCTACACTCTCGACGAAATCCCCAACGACATTACAAAAATGACGCCGGCCTGTTTCGAGCCGACCATCGACTACGTCGTTGTCAAAATTCCCAAATGGCAGTTTGAGAAATTTCCCGGCGCCGACGAAAACCTCGGCCCGCAGATGAAATCCGTCGGCGAAGTCATGGCCATCGGCCGCACCTTTAAGGAAGCGCTGATGAAAGCCATGCGCTCGCTCGAAACCGGCAGGAAATCCGGCTCCGAAGTCCTCGACCCGCGCCGCATGACCCAGCGCCTCGTCACTGCGCAGCCCGAGCGCCTCAACTACATCCGCTTCGCCTTTCGCGAAGGCCACTCCGTCCGCGAAGTCGCCCGCATGACTTCGATGGACCCCTGGTTCCTCTACCAGATCAAAGAAATTTCCGACGCCACTGCCGCGCTTCCCGTAAATCCCGAACATACGTCACCGCAACAGTTACGAAAAGCCAAGCGCCTCGGCATTTCCGACGAGCGCCTTGCGGAAGTCTGGTCGCTCCCCGGCAACGACGGCATCGAGAAGGTTCGCACCCTCCGCGGCCGCCAAGGCCTGCGTCCCATTTACAAACTCGTCGACACCTGCGCCGCCGAGTTTGAAAGCTTCACGCCCTACCTCTATTCCAGCTACGACGAAGAAGACGAGGCCGCGCCGACGCCCAACCGCAAGGTGATTATTCTCGGCAGCGGTCCCAACCGCATCGGGCAGGGCATTGAGTTCGACTATTGCTGTTGCCACGCCGCCTTCGCCCTCCGTGAAGACGGCTTCGAGACCATCATGGTCAACTGCAATCCCGAAACCGTCTCCACCGATTACGACACCAGCGACCGCCTCTACTTCGAGCCGCTCACCCTCGAAGACGTGCTCGCCGTCTATGAACATGAAGCTTCCGGCGGAGCCGAAGTCGGCATGATCGTTCAGTTCGGCGGACAAACCCCGCTCAACCTCGCCCTCCGCCTCAAGGCCGCGGGCGTTCCGATCATCGGCACCTCGCCTGAATCCATCGACCTCGCCGAAGATCGCAAGCGCTTCGGAAAGCTACTCGAAGAGTTACAAATCCCTCAGCCGCCCGGCGTCATCGCCACCAGCGTTGAAGAGGCCCTCGCCGGCGCGGAACGCATCGGCTATCCCGTGCTGGTGCGTCCCTCCTACGTTCTCGGCGGCCGCGCTATGGTCATCGCCTTCGACGGCGAAAGCGTTTCCCGCTACATGAAGGAAGCCGTCGAATACTCCCAGGAGCGTCCCATCCTCGTCGATCACTTCCTCGAAGACGCGGTCGAAGTCGACGTCGACGCCCTTTGCGACGGAGAAGACGTCGTCATCGCCGGCATCATGCAGCACATCGAAGAAGCCGGCATCCATTCCGGGGATTCCTCCTGCGTGTTGCCCGCCGTCGATCTCGCCCCCGCCACCCTCAACACCATCCGCGGCTACACGCGCCGGCTCGCGCGGGCGCTCAACGTCATCGGCCTCGTTAATCTGCAGTTTGCTATTCAGCGCAGGCCCGGCATGGCCGACAAGGTCTTCGTCATCGAAGTCAATCCACGCGCCTCGCGCACCGTGCCCTATGTTTCGAAGGCCACCGGCATCCCGCTCGCAAAAATTGCTTCGCGCCTCATGACCGGGCGCCGCCTGCGCGAATTCCTCGACGTCTCCGGCAAAGCCGACCTCGAAACCGGCTCCCACTACTACGTCAAATCGCCCGTCTTCCCCTGGAATAAATTCCCCGGCGTCGACACCGTCCTCGGCCCCGAAATGAAATCCACCGGCGAGGTCATGGGTGTGGCCGACAACTTCGGTGAGGCTTTCGCGAAAGCGCAGCTTGCCGCCGGCCAGCAGCTTCCGCTCAAAGGCACCGTCTTCTTCAGCGTCAGCGATCGCGACAAGACCAACCTCGTCAACCTCGCCCGCCAGTACATGGAATTAGGTTTTCACCTGGTCGCTACGGAAGGCACGGCCAACGCCATCGAGAAAGCTGGCATGACCGTTGATCGCGTCTATAAGGTGAAAGAAGGCCGCCCGAATATCGTCGACCTCATCAAAGGCGATCGCATCCAGCTCATCGTCAATACGCCGCGTGGTCAGGATCCTTACTTCGACGAGAAGGCCATTCGTCGCGCCGCGGTTCTCGCGCGCATTCCCACCATCACTACCATGGCCGCCGCTCGCGCTGCCGCCGAAGGCATCGCCGCCCTGCAAAGCCGCCGCATCACTGTCAACCCGCTGCAGCGCCTGCACGCCGAGCATCTGGCGGCCCGCTAAACCCCAAACTCTGGCCTCTACTCCTCATCCCGCCACAGCGCCACGCCGCCCAGCAGCCCGTCCAGGTTCGAGACGATCGTGACGTTGGGCCGAAACTGCAGCGTCACCAGTTTCGTGTTGCCCCCGCCCAGATAAAGGTGATCCCAGTTGAACGTCGCCGAAGTCTGCGCGACCGCCTTGCGCAGCAGCTTGTTCCATTTCTTCAATCCATATTTCTTCAGGCCGCGCTTGCCCAGGTAATCCTCATAGGTTTTTTTTAGCCACGGATGATGTCCCAGCTCCAGCCCCGGACAAAGCCGCCCGTCGGTGAACAGCGCCGAACCCATCCCCGTGCCCACCGTGATAATCATCTCCACGCCGCGTCCCTGGATCGCGCCATACCCCTGTACCGCCGCATCGTTGGCCACGCGCACCGGCTTCTTCCATCGCTTCTCCAGCGCCGTCTGCAGCGGGAACCCGATCCACCGCGGATGCAGGTTCGCCGCCGACAGAACCACGCCCCGCTTGATCACGCCCGGATAGCCAACGCTCACCCGGTCGAACGCCGGCATCTGTGCCCGCAGCTTGTCCAGCGCAGCCAGCAGCCGCGACGGGGTCGCCGGCTCCGGCGTGGGCACGCGCAGCCGCTCGGTGAGCGCTTTACCCTCATGATCCAGGCACAGCATCTTCAGCCCGGTGCCGCCAATATCCACGGCCAGTGTGACCAGCGGTTTCGCGTTGTTCATCGCCCTTCCATTTCCAGCCTGTCGCTCCCTGTCCGTAAGCCGCTGTCCGCAAGCCGCAACAGTGTATCGCGGAGCAGTGAAAGGCCGTCGAATACTTTATCGTCATGGCGGTTGCATCACGATAGGGCGCGGCGCGGGGAGCATAATCTGGAAAACGCGCTCGCCACACAGAATTTGCCCATGCAAATCGGGCCATGAAGATCAGGCCATGAAAACTCGCCTCGACAAGCTGTTGGTGGAGCGCGGCCTCGTTCCCACGCGCGAGCGCGCCCAGGCCCTCATCCTCGCCGGCCGCGTCCTCGTCAGCGAGCAGAAGCAGGACAAGCCCGGCGCCTCTATTCCCGCCGATGCGCCTATCCGCCTTCTCGGCAGTGACCTCCGCTACGTCAGCCGCGGCGGCCTCAAGCTCGAAGCCGCTCTCGCCCATTGGCACATCGATCTCCGCCACCGCTTCTGCCTCGACGTTGGCGGCTCCACCGGCGGATTTACCGATTGCATGCTCCAGCACGGTGCCGCGCGCGTCCTTGCCATCGACACCGGTTACGGCCAGATCGCCCAAACCCTGCGGGATGATCCGCGCGTCACCCTCATGGAGCGCACCAACGCCCGGCTTCTCAACCCCGGCGATCTGCCACCCGGCATTTCCTTCCTTGCTGTCGACGTCTCTTTCATCTCGGCGACGCTCGTCCTGCCTCCGGTTGTTCAGGCGATTCTCCAGGCGCCCGCCACGGGAGTCGAAACCGTCGTTCTCATCAAGCCGCAGTTTGAAGCCGGCCGCGAACGCGTCGGCAAAGGCGGCATCGTCCGCGACCCCGCTGCCCATCAGTTCGCCATCGATCGCGTCCGCGCCTGCGTCGAGAAAATCGGCGGCACAAACCTCGACACGATCGACTCGCCGATCACCGGCGCTGAAGGCAATCATGAATTTCTTCTCCACGCCCTCTGGCCCTGATCCCCGCTGCCGCACCGCGCCCCTGTCGAATCGTCTACTCGCTGTTGTATTCTGGATCTCACTCCCAACATTCGTGCTGAAGTGTGCCTGAGTGTTGGTTTAGCTGAACCCAGCACCATCTCGAACCAAGTCCTGTTCTTCTGCGGGAGCGGATATGAGTCACACGTTTACCATCGGCATCGGCGGCGCTGCCGGCCAGGGTGTCGCCACCCCCGGCGACATCTTCGCCAAAATTTTCAGCCGTCGCGGCCTGCACCTCAACGCCTACAACGCGTATCAGTCCATCATCCGCGGCGGCCACACCTTCCTCATGATCCGCACCGGTCCCGAGCCCGTCACCAACATGGGCGATACGCTCGACCTGCTGATCCCGCTCAACCAGGACACCATGGACCGCCATCTGCAACTCCTCGGCCCCGGCGGTGCGTGCATCTACAACGCAGATACCATCAAGCCCGGCCAGGCAGCCGAAGGCGTTCAGCTCTGTCCGCTCCCCGTCTCTACCCTCGCTGACATCACTCGCAACAAAGTCGCCCAGAACACGCTCGCCATGGGCGCCGCTCTCAGCATGATGGGCATCGGCTTCAACGCGCTCGAAAGCGTCATCGTCGAGCAGTTCGGCAAAAAAGCTGCCTCCGTCGCCGAAGAGAACATCGCCGTCGCCCGCGCGGGGTACGATTACGCCACGAAGAACTTCAAATCCTTCGCTAACCCGCTCCCCATCGTCGACACCAAATACGCGGTCCTCAGCGGCAACACTGCGCTGGCTATGGGCGGCGCGGCGGCCGGCGTCAAATTCTACTGCGCTTATCCCATGAGTCCCTCCACCGGCGTGCTGCACTGGTTTGCCGCGAACGGCCGCAAAGCCGGCATCATGGTCCGCCAGGTCGAAGACGAAATCGGCGTGGTCAACATGACCATCGGTGCAGCGCAAGCGGGTGTCCGCGCTATGTGCGCCACCTCCGGCGGCGGATTCGCCCTCATGTCCGAAGCCCTCGGCCTTTCTGCCATGGCCGAAATTCCTATCGTCGTCATCGACTGCCAGCGCGCGGGCCCGTCCACCGGCGTTCCCACCAAAACCGAACAGGGCGACCTCTGGCAAATGCTCGGCGCGGCCTTCGGTGACTATCCCCGCGTCATTGCGGCCCCGCTCGACATCGGCGACTGTTTCACGCTGATCCCGGAAATCTTCAACATCGTCGACAAATTCCAGGTTCCCGGCCTCGTCCTCTGCGATCTGCTGCTCTCCGAAGGCCGCCTCAGCGTCGACCCAAAGATCCTCGACTTTGCCCCGCCCATCGATCGCGGCGAGATGATCACCTCGCCCAACGGCCACGCCGAAGGCGGATACAAACGCTACCTCATCACCGAAAGCGGAGTCTCCCCGCGCGCCATTCCCGGCGTGCCCGGCTACACCCACGTTGTCTCCAGCGACGAGCACGACGAAGACGGCGTCCTGATCAGCGACATGTACACCAACGCCACCAAGCGCCGCGCCATGATGGAAAAACGCATGCGCAAGGAGCAGCGCATCGCCGCTGCTGTTGCGCCGCCGCGCCTCCAGGGTCCGAAAGACGCTGATGTCACGCTCATCGGCTGGGGCTCAACCCAGGGCGTCATTGAAGAAGCCCGCGCCCAGCTCGCGCAGCAGGGAATTACTGCCAATCAATTGCAGATTCGCTGGCTCGTCCCGCTGCACGGCGAAGCCATCCTCGATGAGTTGCGCAACGCGAAGCGCACCATCATCGTCGAGAACAACTACAGCGGCCAGTTCGCCCGCTATCTGCGCAGCGAAACCAGCTTCGTCGCCGACGGCCACATCCGCAAGTACGATGGCGAGCCTTTCATGCCGCACCACATCGTGGAGGCGGTCCGCGAACAACTCGCCGGCGACACGCAGCTGTCGGTCCCGGCCCACGAAATCATGGTTTAGGAGAAACACGTGCATCAACCTCAGCGAAACGGCGCAGCGGTAAGAGCCGCGGCCCTCAGGCTGGGAATGAAGGCAGAAGAAAGAGGGCTTCAGCCCCGACTCGGTTTTGTATCAGGGCACGAGTTTACTCGTGCCGAGCAGGTCAGGAAAAAAGTGGGCTTTAGCCCCTGCGTCGTGAAGGGGCACGAACTCAATGATGTAAGGGACGAAGCTGTTTTGAAGGGCCACGACTTCAGTCGTGCCGAACAGGATCGAGAGTAGAAGGGGCTTTAGCCCCTGAGGGAAGTTCCCAAGGAGAAGCGTTATGGCGACAATTGTCGAAACCCCGAAGCCGCTCACAACGGCCGATTTCAAAGGCCGCGTCGACCCCGACTGGTGCCCCGGCTGCGGCGACTTCGGTGTGCTGGCCGCGGTGCAGAAGGCCCTCGTCGAGCTCCAGATTCCAAATCACCAGATCGTCACGGTCAGCGGCATCGGCTGCTCCTCCAACTTCCCAGGCTTCATCGAGACCTACGGCATGCACACGCTGCACGGCCGCTCGCTGCCCGTAGCCACCGGCGTCAAGATGGCTAACCATGAACTCACCGTGCTCGTCACCGGCGGCGATGGCGACGGCTTTGGCATCGGTGGCAATCACTTCACCCACACCATCCGCAAAAATATTGACCTGACCTACATCGTCATGGACAACCAGATTTACGGGCTCACGACCGGCCAAACATCGCCCACCAGCCGCCTTGGCATGAAGACCAAGAGCGCTCCCTACGGCAACATCGAGTCGCCCATCAATCCCATCACCATGGCGCTGGCTGCCGGAGCCACCTTCGTCGCGCGCGGCTTTAGCGGCGAACAGAAGCACCTCACCGAGCTGATCAAGCAGGCCATCCAGCACAAAGGCTTCTCGTTCCTCGACGTCTTCAGCCCCTGCGTCACCTACAACAAGGACAACACCTTCCAGTGGTTCCGTCCGCGCGTGAAAAAACTCGAAGACGACTCCAGCTACGATCCAACCCACTGGCTCGCCGCTGTAGAAAAGTCGACGCTGTGGGGCGACGAAATCCCCATCGGCAAATTTTTCGAGCGCACCGACCTGCCCTCGCTCCACGAAGCCGAGCCGGTCACGCAACACGGAACCATGGTCAGCCGCCCCGAACACATCGACCCCGCCGCAGCCCAGGGCTTCATCGACGAGCTGATGTGAGCATGGGTGGCCCATTCAAGCCGCTTTTGGCTTGAGCGGGGAAGTCCCGCGAGGTTAACGCCATGCGCTCGAATGGTATCCTGCCGCCATGCGGATCACCGTCGAATTGCCGGACGATCTGGCTCAGCAGATGATTCCCGCCGGCCAGAACCCGGCGCGCGCCGTGGTGGAAAACATGGCGCTCGAAGCATTTCGAGCGCAGCGCCTGACCGAGCACCAGCTTGCCCAGCTCCTGGGCATGGACCGCTATCAGTTAGACGGGTTCCTCAAGGACTGCGGGATCTGGCTCGACTACACCATGGCCGATCTTCATCAGGAGCTGGAAGCGCAGCGCAAACTCGGCCTCTGAATGCGGCTCATTGTCCAGGCCTTCATCGACAGGCTGATGTAGGATCCATCTCGAACTCGAATGCGCAAATCAAATGATTTCTGGCGGTCCGGCCCAAATCTCTTCTGGATCGTCGTTGCGCTCGCGATGCTCGCCGCCCATGTCACCGTCGGGCACTGGTATCCCGGCTTCGCCCCGCCAGCGTCGCAGGACAAACCGTTATGGATGAGAACAGCGCTGTACGGTGAATTCGTGATTCACATCGCGATGCTGAGTGCTGCAATTACAGCAATTAGGAATCGCATTCCCTGGATGAAGCAGCCCTCGTACAGCGACGACGGCACCCTCTCCATCGAATCCCCCGAAGCTCTGCCCCAACCAGAAACGCAATGGGTCGAGATTAGCTGGATTGCTCTGGAGTTCGCGCTGTACCTGCTGCTATGGGCGAAGGTCTACCGGCTCATCTAATCTCGCCGCCGGTTTCCTGAGCCCTGAGCTCTGAGCCCTGCTCTACTCCACCCCAGCCTCAGGCGCCTTCCGCCCCCGCTTCTTCGGCTTCTCCACCACCGGCTCCGGCTGCGGCTCGCGCGACACATCGTAGTACAGCAGCCGCCCGCACGATTCGCACGTCATAATCTCCCCATTCCGAATCTGATTCCACATCTGCGGCCGCAACCCCATATGGCAGCCCATACACCGCTGCCCCTGCGCATACGCCACGCCCGTCACCCGCGACGACGTCGACACGCGATCGTAAATCCGCAACAGCTCCTCCGGAACCAGCGCCCGCTCCTTCGCCCGCCGCTTCGTCAGCTCCTCCAGATGCTTTTGCTGCTCCGCCGACGCTGCCCGCGCATCTTCCTTCTCAATCTCAACGGCCTTCGCGCTGTCCTTCAGTTCGCTCTCTGCCGCCTTCCGCTGCTGCTCCAGCCGCTCGGCTCGCTCCATGCCCTCCAGTTCACTGTCCTCGATCTTCCGGATCTCCCCCTCGGCAAACTCGATCTCGTGCTGGAACGCCCGATACTCCTCGTTCGTCTTCACGTTTGACATCTGATCGCGCAGCTTCGCAATCTTCTGCTGCAGGTCCTTCAGATCGCTTTCCAGCCGCCGTTTCAGCGCCTCTTCGTCCTTCAGCGCCTTCGCCGCCTGCTCCACCGCGGACTTCTCCGCGGCCAGTTTGGTTTCCAAAGCAGCCAGCCGTTTCGGCAGCGCGGCAATCTCCCCGCGCAGCTTCGTTGTCTCTCCATCGATGGTCTGCAGGCGGATCAGCGCCTCGAGTTCAGTTCGCATGGTCGGAATTTGCAGTTTATCACCCGCTCCCACGCGATTTCCCTCGTCCCCGGACTCAGATTCCCATCTCCCTCGCCTTGCCAGCCCCGCCATTTTCCTGCATCCTCATTCCAGCCCCCAGCCTCCAACCATTTATCCACCTATGCCACCGGATCCCGACGCGCACTGGAAGCCGAAGCATAATCCCTGGGCCATCGCCCTCACCGTCACCCTGGCCACCTTCATGGAGGTCCTCGATACCTCCATCGCCAACGTCGCGCTGCCCCACATTGCCGGCGGTCTCGGCTCTTCGCAGGACGAAGCTACCTGGGTTCTGACTTCCTACCTCGTCTCCAACGCCGTCATTCTTCCGGCCAGCGCCTATCTCGTCTCCTTCCTCGGACGCAAGCGCTTCTACATGATCTGCGTCGCGCTCTTTGGCATCAGCTCCATGCTCTGCGGCCTCGCTCCCTCGCTTCCGCTGCTCATCTTTTTCCGTGTCCTCCAGGGAACCGGTGGCGGCGGCCTCCAGCCCAGCGAGCAGGCCATCCTCGCGGACACCTTCCCTCCCCAGCAAACGCGGCCAGGCCTTCGCCGTCTATGGAATGGCTGTCGTCCTCGCCCCCGCCATCGGCCCCACGCTGGGCGGCTGGATCACCGACAACTACACCTGGCGCTGGATCTTCTTCATCAACGTCCCCATCGCGATTCTCTCCCTCGTCCTCACCTCGCGCGTCGTTGAAGATCCACCCCACATCCGCAAAGAAGTCGCCGACCAGCGCAAACGCGGGCTCAATCTTGACTACACCGGCTTCGGCCTGCTCGCCATCGGCTTCGGCTCCCTGCAGTTCGTCCTCGACAAAGGCCAGGAGAACGACTGGTTCGGCTCGCACCTCATCACCACCTTCTTCTTCATGTGCGGAGCCTCGCTGCTCATCCTCATTTTCTGGGAAATTGCCCAGATTCGCCGCGGAAACCGGCCCATCCTCGACCTCACCATGTTCCGCAATCGCACCTTCTGCGTTTCCTGGCTGCTCATGTTCGTCCTCGGCTTCACCCTTTTCGGGACCACCGTCCTCATCCCTCTCTACGTCCAGCAATTGATGGGCTACACCGCCGAGCAGGCAGGCCTCGTCATCTCTCCAGGCGGCGTCGCCATTCTCTTTCTCATGCCTCTGGTCGGCTTCCTCGTCAGCCGCGTCGACAACCGCTGGCTCATCGCCTTCGGATTCGCCGTCCTCTCCGCCGCCCTCGCTGCGCTCCACACCATCGACACCCAGGCCAGCTACGCTTACGTTGCATGGATGCGCATCTTTCAGGCCAGTGGCCTCGCCTTCCTTTTCATCCCCATCAACACGCTTTCCTACACCGACGTTCCCCGCGAGAAAAACAACGATGTCTCCGGCCTGATGAACCTCGCCCGCAACATCGGCGGCAGCTGCGGCACCTCCTTCTTCGTCACCCTGCTCGCGCGCCGCAGCCAGGAGCACCAGGACCGCCTCTCCATGTTCCTCAATGGCATCAGCCCGCAATTCATCCGCCAGCGCGATGCCCTCGCCCGCTACTTCCAGCATGGCGGGGGTCTCACTGCATCGCCGGCCCAGGCGCGCGCCCTTGCGCAGGGCAGCCTCTATCAGCAGCTCATTCGCCAAAGCACCCAGCTAGCCTACCTTGACGTCGTCGCCATTCTGTCCCTCGGCGCCGCCTGCATGATCCCGTTCATCTTCCTGATGAAAAAGCGCAAGGGTGGCCCTGCCGCCGCGCATTAATCCCGCCTTCCTCCCCTGAGGGAAACCCCGATTAAGTCACTGTTTTGAAGGGGCACGGCTTCAGCCGTGCCGTAAAAGCTCCCAAAATGAGGTGGGCTTCAGCCCCTGAGGGGTGGGTTCACCGCTTTATCAGAGCGCCCCTGGGTTTAGAATTCCTTTTCACGCACATTGCCCGGTTTTCCGTCCCCGATCGGGTTCCCTGGAGCCTCGTTTGCTTAGCAAGATCGTTCGCCGCTCGGATGCCCGCCTGCTCACCATCGTTGTTGCCGCCGCCTTTGCTCTCCTGGCCCAGCCCGCGCGCGCCCAGGCCGATCATCCCTGGACCGTCCAGGAAATATTCGGTCACCCTGGCAGCCTCACCGGCGATCCACCCGACAACATCAGCTGGTCCCCGGACGGCAAAATCGCCAGCTGGATCGACGAAAACGGCGACCTGGTCGCCATCCAGCCTCCCGATTCCAAACCTAAAAAGCTGATCCCCTACGGAAAAATCTCTGTCCTGCTCAACGCCGCCATGCCCGAGCGCGACCGCGATCACCGCGCCCGCTACGATGAGCCCGACTATATCTGGGCGCCCGATTCCCAACACTTTCTTTTCGATACCAATGGCGCGCTCTGGCTCTTCACCCCGCAGAACGGAACCGGCGTGCAGATCGGCAACTCCGGCATGATGTCCGGCGACGATCCCAAATTTTCCCCCAACGGCCAGTTCGTCTCGTATCTGCACGACGGCAATCTCTGGGTCCAGCGTCCCGACGGCACCGCGCCTCCTCTGGAGCTGACCACCACCCACGACGACACGCTGCTCAATGGCGTCGTCGACTGGGTCTATCTCGAAGAGCTCGACGCCCGCAGCAACTACTTCTGGTCCCCCGACTCGCGCGAAGTCGCCTACCTCCAGACGAACGAGGCCAGCGTGCCGCAGTATCCGCTCGTCGACTGGATCCCCGTCCATGCCAACGTTGAACTGCAGCGTTATCCGCAGCCCGGCGATCCCAATCCCGGCGTGCGCGTCGGCATTGTCGGCGCCGGCGGCGGCAATACCCGCTGGCTCAAAATTCCCATGGAAGTCGGCAGCGACTACATCCCGCGTTTCGGCTGGGTCAATCCCCACGTCGTCTGGGTGGAAGTGCTCTCTCGCAATCACCAGCGCCTCGACCTGTGGTTTGCCGATACGCACACTGGCGACATTCGCCGCGTTCTCCAGCAGTACGATCCGAAGTACCTCAACCTGACCTACGACGTGAAGTTCGTCGGCGACCACCAGTTCCTTATCCTCAGCTGGCGCGACGGCCACACCCACATCTACCGCTATACGTTCAACCCCAATAATCCCTTTGGCGACCTGGCTCAGCTCGCCAACCAGGTCGAGAGCGGCGACTACGAAGTTGCTTCCGTCAAGGGCGTCGACGAAAACGCGCAGACCCTCTGGTTCCTCTCCAATGAGGGCGATTCACGCCAGCAGCAGGTCTGGGCCGTCCAGTTCGACGGCGGGGGCAAGCACCCGGTCACGCAAAACACCGGATTCCACGATGTCAGCTTTCCCGCACAGGGCGGCAGCTTCATCGACACCTGGTCGCAGGAACTCGCCCCGCCTGTCGTCTCCGCCTGCACGCCCGCTGGCTCCTGCTCCGTCCTCTGGCGTTCGAAGCCCATCGAAGGCCACCATCTCATCGCTTCGCAGCCCCTGGTGCTCACTGCCGCCGACAAGGTCACCAAACTCTACGGCACGCTCCTGCTTCCTCCCGGCGACGACGCGCCCCACAGCATCCCGTTGATCGTCAATCCCTACGGCGGCCCGGGCGCCGCCTCTGTGCGCGACCGATGGGGCGCCAAACATTTCCTCTTCGACCAGGTTCTCGCCGAACACGGCTTCGCCGTCCTCCACGTCGACAACCGCGGCATGGCTGGCCGCGGCCGCGACTTCGAGCAGGTCGCGTACCACAACTTCGGCCCCCCCCAGTTCGCCGATCAGATGGCCTCCATCGATCAGGTCCTCCGCGATTATCCCCAGCTCGATCCGCACCGCCTCGGCTGGTGGGGCTGGAGCTGGGGCGGCAGCTTTACCCTCTTCGCGCTTTCCCACAGCGACAGTTTTCTCGCCGGTGTCGCCGGTGCTCCCGTCACCGACTGGCGCGACTACGATTCCATCTATACCGAGCGCTACCTCGGCCTGCCCACCGACGACGCGCAGAACTACCACGACGATTCCGACGTCAACAGTGCCTCCGACCTCAAGGGTCACATCCTCATCCTGCACGGCACCGGCGACGACAATGTCCACATCGAGAACGACACGCAGTACATCCAGAAGCTCATCGAGGCCGGAATTCCCTACGACTACAACATCTATCCCCGCAAAACCCACTCCGTCTCCGGCGTTGACGATCAGACCGAGCTCTACAGCAAGGTCCTCTCGCATTTCGAGCTGTATCTGAAGAGCAAACCCGCCGCAGCCCCTCCCGCCGCAGCGCCCGCCAAACCCTGAGCCGAGAGCAGATCCGCAGGACTAAAGTTAGCGGTTGATCCCCAGGATTAAAGTTGGCGGTTGATATGCGGGATTAAAGTTGGCGGTTGATTTTGGAAAAAAAGTTGTCATCCTGAGCGAAGCGAAGGACCTTGCGTTTCCGCCATTCGACTGGATTGGTTCCTGCCTCTCCTGTCCCCTGAGCCCTGAGCCCTGAACGCTGTACCCTGTACCCTGACATGCCGTATCCAGCCGAGCGCCCCAACTCCGCCGACCTCATTCGCGGCCGCACCACCGTCGGCGACTTCGAGCTGACCATCCTCAGCGACGGCACCTATTTCCTCGATGGCGGAGCCATGTTCGGCGTCGTTCCCAAGCCGCTCTGGGAAAAACGGGCGCCCGCTGACGATCGGAACCGCATCGTCCTCGGACTCAACACCGTCATCGTCCGCACCGGCCAGCAGACCATCGCCATCGAAACCGGCATTGGTAACAAACTCGGTGACAAATTACGCGCCATCTACGGCGCAAAAGAGCAGCTCCCGCGCGCCTTCACTGCCGCCCAAATCCGTCCCGAAGAAATCGACATCGTCATCAATTCCCATCTCCACTTCGACCACTGCGGATGGAACACCACGCGCACGCCTGAAGGTCGCATCGTCCCCACCTTCCCCAACGCCCGCTACTTCGCCCATCGCGGCGAAGTCGAACACGGCCATCTGCAGCTTGAACGCGACGCCGTCAGCTACGTCTCCGACAATTACGATCCCCTCATCGAATCCGGCCAGATGACCCTGCTGAATTTGGATCCGTCGACACGCCCTGGTCAGATCCACCCCATCGTCCCCGGCATCTCCGTCGAATGTTTCCCCGGCCACACGGCGCAACTGCTCGCCATCCACATCGAGTCCGCCGGTCAGCACGCCTGTTACATCTCCGACCTCATCCCCACCAGCGCCCATCTCGACATCACCTGGGTCATGGGCTACGATCTCGATCCCGTTCGCTGCATCGCCGAACGCAAGCGCTTCTACCAGCGCGCCATCCCCGAACACTGGCTCGTCCTCTTCACCCACGACCACCACACGCCGTACGCCCACATCGCGCTCAATGAAAAAGGGAAGCCGGTGTTGGCTTGATCCTGGATGTTTTGTATAGTAGTGAATATCACTACATTCGTCGGGCCGACAGCCATGGAAAAAGCGATCTCCGCAACCGAAGCCAACCGCCAGTTCTCCCGACTCCTTGAGGGGGTTCGTCGCGGTCGCACTTATCTGGTGACCAGCCATGGTCAGCCCGTCGCGAGGCTTTCTCCGGTCAGCAAGGCCGAGAAAACGATAGCGGATGCCCGCAAGGCCCTTCTTACGAGACTGCGCATGCAACCCGGCAGCCGCGCTGGTCGCTGGACCCGTGACGAACTATACGAGGATGAACGATGAAAGCTGCCCTCGATACGAACATCCTTGTCTACGCCGAAGGCGTTAACGACGCCGAGAAAAAAAGGAAGGCCTGGGATCTTTTCGAGAAACTTCCCTACGACACAGTCGTTCCTGTCCAGGCGCTTGGCGAACTGTTTCAGGTCCTCGTACGGAAGGCGGGCCTCTCACCCGCTGACGCCCGAACTGCTGTTTACAAGTGGAGCGACGCGTTCAATTTGGTTGAAACATCTACCTCAATTCTGCTGGCTGCCGCCGATCTCGCAACCCGCCAGTTCGGCATATGGGACGCGGTCATTCTCAGCGCTGCCGCCGAGGCCAATTGCAGGCTCCTCCTCTCCGAAGACATGCAGGACGGGTTTATCTGGAGAGGAGTCACAATCGTCAATCCTTTTTCGCGCCCCACGCATCCTCTGCTGGACGCATTGCTCGGTCAGTAGCTCCGCCTCCTTCGCTCACATCGCGCTCAATGAAAAAGGGAAGCCGACACTCATCGGCTCCCCCATCTAAGGCCCGCAGCCTTCCTGTATCCGTTCGCTTTACCGGAAGCCGCCGACCAATTCCAGCGTGCGCACGTCGCCGTGAATCGCCTGCGTCCCAAAGTGCGTCGTGGCCGGTCCCCCGAATACCAGCGACATATTCGAGTACGGCATCGAGTAAGGAACCACGTCGCCCCCGGTGATACAAATCTGGACCGTCGAGGACGGTGGGGCCGTCTCGAACGGCGCATTGCTGCCATTCCCCGTCAGCAGGCTCACCGTGCCGTTGATCTGGAAGCCCTGCAATGTTGCCGGGCTGTAGACCGGGCAGCCGGTCATGTTCCAGGTGACCCGGGCATTTGTCAGCTCGATGTTGTGGGTGTGAGCGCCCTGTCCTGCCTGGGTCGGGTCCACCGCTCCAGCCGCCGTCTTTCCGTAGCCGGACATCGTCATCGCCGCCGTAAAGTTCGCCCTGCCCGAGGCTCCATGCAGGTCGAGGGACCACGTGCCATGCATTTCCCACGGACCGCCTTTGACCGTGGAAGGGGAGTAGTCGTTCACCACGCCGGCGAAATGCACGTCCACGGGGCCCTGCGCGAAGGCGCTGGCGCCGGCCAGCAACGCAAAGGCAGACAGCATGCAAACGGTAAAGCTCAAAGTTTTGCGATTCATAAGCCGTATCTCCGAAGTTGGGAATAGGCGGCTGCCGAAGCCCCGCCGAAACTCCAGCCACACTGGCCCGTGGCGCTGCCTGCGGTCAACCGGCAACACGCGGAGCAGCCCCATGCCGTCAAATGCCGCCTTTTGACGTCTCCGCGTCACGGCGTACAATCGCCTCATTTCCACTGCGCCGCCCGCACCCTGGAGAGCCTTATGGGCCAGACGTCGATCGAAATCCCATCCGCCGGCAGGTCACCGGACAAGCGCCTCGACTCGTGGAAAGAAATCGCCGCCTACCTCAACCGCGACGTCACCACCGTCCAGCGGTGGGAAAAGCGGGAAGCGATGCCGGTCCACCGCCACCTGCACGCGAAGCGCGGCTCCGTCTACGCCCTCTCCCATGAGCTGGATGCCTGGGTCGCGAGCCGCCGGTTGCCCATCGACGAAGCCGTTCTTCCCGGCCCCGCCGCAGCCCCGGCCGATCGCAACCGTATCCCCCTCCCGCCTTTCCGCCTGGCTCTGATTTCTGCCCTCGTCCTCGCCGTGGCGGCAGCCTCCTGGCTCGTCCTCCGCCCTCGCGCTCCCGCTGCGCTCGCCCCCGCCAGAATCCGCTCCCTCGCCGTCCTGCCCCTCAGAAATCTCTCCGGCGATCCTTCCCAGGACTATCTCGCCGACGGTCTCACCGAAGCGCTCATCGGAAGTCTCTCTGAAATTCACAACCTCCGCGTCGTCTCCCACACCTCCGTCCAGCGTTTCAGTAACACCCAGCTATCGACCCCGCAAATCGCCAAAATGCTCAGCGTCGACGCCCTCGTGGAAGGCTCCGTCATCCGCGATGGCGACCGCATCCGCGTCACCGCCCAGCTCATTCGCGGCGCCTCCGACGAGCATTTCTGGTCCGAAACCTATGATCGCGGGATGGGCGACGCTCTCACCCTCGAGAGCGAACTCGCACAGGCCATTGCGGACAAGGTGGAAGTCACCGTGAGCGGCGACGAACGCCAGCGGCTGGCGGCCGTGCGCCCGGTCGCGCCGGAAGTGTACGAAAGCTATCTGCACGGAGACTTCCTGCTCAATCAGGGCAACACGCGCGCGGCCATGGAGCAGAGTGTCACGGATTTCGAAGCAGCCGTGCGCCGCGACCCGGATTTTGCCCCGGCCTACCTCGGCCTGGCCCGCGCCTATGCCAATCTCGGAACCGTCTACATTGGGGAATCCCCGGCGGAAACCCGCCCCAAAGTGATCCAGAACGCGCAACACGCGCTGGCGCTGGACCCCAATCTGGTTCTGGCTCACGTCCTGCTGGCGAGCAGTCTGCAGAGGGAATGGCACTGGACCGAAGCCGAGACGGAATATCGCCGCGCCCTCGGTCTGAATGCCAACAACGCCGCAGCCCATGCCGCCTTCGCCAGCTGGCTCTCCTGCGAGGGTCGCGCGGACGAAGCCATCTCGGAAATCCGCTTCGCCCGGCAACTGGACCCCGTCGCGGTCTCCGGATCCGATGTCGCCTCCATCCTCTTCCATTCCCACCGGTTCGACGATGCCGTTCGCGAATCCCGCAGCGCCGCCGCCGTGCACCCGGACGACGCCAGCGCCCTCATGGTCCTCGGTTTCGCGCTAATCGCCGACAATCAGGCCGCCCAGGCCGTTCCCGTGCTGGAAAAGTCTGTCGCTCTTTCCAATGGCAGTCCCGCCGTTACCGGCGTCCTCATCCGCGCGTATGCCCACGCCGGACGGCGTGCTGACGCTCTCCGCCTTCTGGCTTCCTTAAAGCGCCGCAAGGCCGCCGGATACATCCCGGCCGGCGCCTTTGTCAACGCCTACCTCGGCCTCGATGACCGCGAGCAGGCTTTCTATTGGCTCGAACAAGCCTTCCGCGAAAAATCCACCATCCTGCAGTTCGTCAAAACCCACCCCTACTTCGATCCGATCCGCAGCGATCCCCGCTTCGTGGACCTCGTCCATCGCGTTGGCCTGAGCTAGCTCTCGCCGCGATACCCGATCAGATCCCCGCGACCGCCTCGCCAACGGCCTTGTCTCGGCCACGAAACTTCGCTTTGTAATACCGCACCCAGATCTGAATGCCCGGGACCCCCACCATCGCCGGACCCAGCCACACCCACCACGCATTCCCAAACCAATGCCCCAGATTCACCACCGTGAACGCCGTCACCGCTCCAATGTAGCTCCCGATCATGCCGCTCATGTGCAGGTACCACCAGAATTGTTTTTCCAGGGGTGGATTCAGGAACGTCCGTATTGATCGCCCCGCGATCATCATGCCAAGGGCGCCAAAAACCACCGCGATGATGCCCCTGCCCGGAACCAGCTGCGGCCGGAATATCCCGATGCCCGCCAGCGCCGCGCTCGATAAAAACGTGATCCCCGCCGCCGCCCAGTCCACCCAGTTCGCTTTCCCGCCGCGGTTCAGATCCTTGAGCGACAGGATCCGATACGCCGAAAACGCCGCGTAGAAGCTGAAGACGGCCACCAGAGCCAGAAACAAAATCGGCAACACAATGGACAGGATGAGCGCGGTCGACGCCACGCCGGCCATCGCCCAGAAGTAAATCTTCCCCCACCGCCGGTGGGTCTTGCCGCCTTTGGCGGTCACCAGTGCGACCGGAGCACACACAAAAGCAATCGCGCCGCAGCCGATGTGCAACATCAGCAGAGCACGCAGGATCAAAGGCCATTCTGGATGCAAGGGATCCTCCCAGGAAAACGAAGCTGCCGGAGCCCGTAGAGCAGCAATACGCTATCCCCGGGGCCTGGAGTTCCCGCGGCCACGAGAAACGCCTCAAACCAACTCCACCTCGATGCGCTTTGCCTCGTTGTCCAGCGCGACAATCCTGAAGTTCCGCACCTGCCCAACCTGGACAGGCTCCGGACCCGCAGCAGCTTTGCCCTTCCACTTCGATTGCAACAAAGATGTCAGCGCGGAAAGATCCGCCGCACCCGTGCTCTGTGCCTTCTCCACTGCATCCGAACGCAAATGGCAAGCCACCCGAATCCCTTCCCCCAACTCCACCGTCGCCGTGCCTTCCCGCTGCTCCACCACGCGGCCCGACACCACATCCCCCACCTTGTGCTCAGCCACATACTCATCCAGGCTCGTCGGCACCAGCTGCTTCATGCTCAGCTTTGCCTGCCGCTTCTCCGCGTCCATCGCCAGCACCTGCGCGCGCACCACCTGCCCCGCCTTCAGCGCGTCCTGCGGATGCGCCAGCCGCCGCTCCGCCGTAATCTCGCTGATGTGCACCAGCCCTTCCACGCCCTCGCTCATCTGCACAAACGCGCCGAATTTCTCCATCCGCGTTACCTTGCCCTCGACCGCCGACCCCACCGGAAACTTCTTCGCCGCATCCGCCCACGGATCGCCCAGCGCCTGCTTCAACCCCAGCGCCATCCTCTTGTCCGCCCCACTCACGCTCAGGATCACCGCCTCCACTGTGTCGCCCGGCTTCAAAATGTCGCTGGGCCGCTTCACCTTCTTCACCCACGACATCTCCGAAACGTGAATCAGCCCCTCAATCCCCGGCTCCAGCTCCACAAACGCGCCAAAATCCATCAGCCGCGTCACCGTCCCGGTGATCCGATCGCCCGCCTTGTACCGTTCCGTCGCCGTCTCCCACGGTTCCGGCTGCAGCTGTTTCAGCCCCAGCGAAATCTTCCGGTTCTCGCGGTCGATCTTCAGCACCTTCGCCTCGATCTCCTGCCCCACCGCCAGCACGTCTTCCGGCGCGTTCACGCGACTCCAGGAAATATCGCTCACGTGCAGCAGCCCGTCGATGCCGCCCAGATCCACAAACGCGCCGAAGCTCGCCAGCCGGCTCACCTTGCCGCTCACCGTGTCGCCTTCTTTGAGCGCGGCAAACTGATTCATCCCCTCCGCCAGCGCCTGCTCTTCGAGCACCGCGCGCCGATCCACGATCACGTTCTCGTCCGCCACATCCAGCTGCGCGATCCGGCACGTAATCTCCTGCCCCACCAGTTTCTCCAGCTCGCGTGCATCGCGCGTGCCGCTGCGTGAAGCCGGCATAAACGCGCGCACGCCCACATCCACACTCAGGCCGCCCTTCACCACCGCCGTCACCGTCCCCGGAATCGTCAACTTCTGTGCGAACGCCTCCTCCAGCTGCGTCCAGTCCCGAGGCTGCGCCACGCGCGCCAGCGACAGAACGTAGTAGTGCTCTTCGTTGCGGCCTTTCACCGACACGAAAAACTTGTCGCCCGCCTTCACGCTCTCCGCGTTGTCGCGAAACGCCGTGCGCGCCAGCACGCCTTCCGTCTTGTACCCAATGTCCAGATACACTGCGTCGGCCGAGACCGAAATCACCGTCCCCTCCAGCTGTTTCGCGCCCGGCTCCTTGCGATGGCTCTCCTCAAACTGCGAGAGCATCTCGCCAAACGACGACTCAGGTTTCTCGGCGTCCGTTTTCTCGTCGGGGTTCACTTGCTCAGGATCAACGGCCAGCGGCTCAGCAGGTTTTTCGTCGCTCATAAGGGTCTTCTTATTCTGGCACGCGCGTGAACCATCGGGTGTCGCCGGGCCTCACTGCACCTTCTCCAGCGGAACAATCACGCATCCCACTTCCGCCGTCGCCGCATCCTGCACCAGAATCCGCAGCACCGTTGCCCCGGCCTTCAGCGGAATGACTCCGCGGAACTGAACGCCCGTCTGCGCATACGTCTGGAATTGCTCCGCACTGAGCTTCAGATTCATCTGCTGGTTCACCTGCTCCAGCACGTTGCCCGCAGCGTCCTGCTCGATCGCATAAATATCCAGCGCCCCGGTGCGCACCCCGCCCTGCTGCTCGAACGGCAACCCCCGGATCCCCGCAACCCCCACCACCTGCACCGAATGCGGCGGTTGCTCCACCCTCGCCAGTCGCACGTCCACCGGCACCGCCGAGGAATCCACAGGGCTCCGGACCGCCGCCAGAAATGCATTGTGCCGGTCGTGCTCGTTCGTGCCGGCATCCTGAAAAGCAAAATAGCCCCGCGGATACGTCAGCGTCGTCCCCGGTTCTTTCACCTCCACCGTGATGCGGTGGAACTTGCCGTCCACCTCCCGCTCGGGCAGATAGAACCCCAGCGTGTAGGTCGCAGCCGAATCTTCGACGACTTGCCGAATCGCGCTCGTCAGGTCGTTGGTGTTCAGGAACGCATGCCCTCCCGTGTCGGCCGCCATATCCACCATTGCAGCCTGCCCCGGAGGCACCGATGCGTGCCCGAGAGGAGCCGCGACATTGCCGCCCCTGAAGACATCGTCGTTGCTCACGGTGATCACCGGCGCGGTCGGCAGCAGCCCCCGCGCATCCACCGGATACGCGACCATGTTGCCGCGCGCCAGCACCGCAGCGATCGCCTCGCCGGAGGTAGGCAGGTCCGCCGTGAGCCACAGCAGATTCTTCCGCCCCGGCAGATCCGCAACGTGCCCGGCAATCGCGGTCAGGGCCGCCATGGTCAGCGCCGCCCGGCGCTCATTGTTGATCGCCGCCAGGGCCCGCGTGTCCTCGTCGATTGCCTGGTTGAAAGCTCGCGCCACATTGGGCAAATGGAAATTCTGCGGATCGGAGCTTTCCCGCGCCGTGTTCGCGCCCGCCTCGTAGGCTCCCACCACCGCCAGCAGTTGCTCCCGGCTGCAGGTGAAGTCGCACAACACGCGCAACCGGTCCGTCAGCCCATAAATCGCCACGCGGTCCCGCGGATCCATTGCATGAAGAAAACTCAGCAGGCGCTGTTTTGCCAGTCCCAGCGCGTGATCTTCCAGCCACAGCGGCGTGTCCTCATACGGCTGCGGATCGGACCCGAACACCGTGTTCAGGTTATCGAGCAGGATGATGGTGACCGTCCTCGGCGCCTCGCCCGCGTAGCGCGACTCATCGGAAAAACTGTTCGGCGGCAGAGGCGTCACGGGCTGCGAAGCGCCCCGGCTCGCATCCGCGGAAAAGACCCGGATCGTCTGCGGCTTCCCCCGGTCCAGAACCACAAAATCGTCCTTCGTCAGGTGGTCGGCTGGCCCGTCTTTATTCCGCGCGATCACCCCGAACTGCACCAGATGGGTCGAGACCTCGAATTGCGGTGAGGAAGATGGTGGAGGGGACGAATTCTGCGCCGCCAAAGGAAGAACCAGCAGCAGCGCCAGCCCCATCAGCACGCGCGCTCCCAGGGTGCCCATCCTTCATTCCTCCAGCCAGGATGCCCCTCAGCTTACGCCCACCCGCCATCGCTCAGCATTCGGTGGCTAGTTTGGTTTGCGGCGCACCGCGAAGTAGAGGAGCGCGAAAACAAGAACCAGGACCACCAGCGTCGCCAGCGGGTGGATCATCCTGCCCCCGTGCGATCGGCCCGGAAACCATGGGACGCGCGCGAAGCCGAGCAGGAGGGAAGCGGAAGTGAGTTTGGCGCTCATGACGGTCTCCCAAATGTTCTCATGGATGCGCCATGGACGTTTTCAGTGCGCCGCTTCGACACGCCTGCAAGGCGCACACTCAACCCCTGAAGCGTTCCTACTGCAGGACCTTACAAACAACACGCCTGTTTTGCATAGACAACACGCTGTTTTGCCACAGGCAACATGCTGATTTGCAACAGACAACACGCTGCTTTGGAACAGACAATACGGTGTTTTGGAATAGGCAACACGCTGTTTTGAAAGGGCAACATGCTGATTTGCAACAGACAACGCGCTGCTTTGGAACAGACAATACGGTGTTTTGGAATAGACAACACGCTGTTTTGAAGGGGCACAGCTTCAGCTGTGCCGTAAAGGGCGCACAAGGAGTCCGGCTTTAGCCGCGGAGGGAAGGTTTCCCCCTCTCATCATTTTCCCAAAGCTCTTCAGACGGTGTTTTGGAATAGACACCGAGCTGTTTTGGAACAGACAACATGCTGATTTGCTACAGACAAAGCGCTGCTTTGGAACAGACAATACGGTGTTTTGCAACAGACAACACGCTGTTTTGAAGGGGCACAGCTTCAGTTGTGCCGAAAAGGGCGCACAAGGAGTCCGGCTTTAGCCGCGGATGGAAGGTTCCCCCCTTTCATCATTTTCCCAAAGCTCTTCAGACGGTGTTTTGGAATAGACAACACGCTGTTTTGAAGGGGCACAGCTTCAGCTGTGCCGTAAAGGGCGCACGAGAAGTCCGGCTTTAGCCGCGGAGGGAAGGTTTCCCCCCTCTCATCATTTTCCCAAAGCTCTTCAGACGGTGTTTTGGAATAGACAACACGCTGTTTTGAAGGGGCACAGCTTCAGCTGTGCCGTAAAGGGCGCACGAGAAGTCCGGCTTTAGCCGCGGAGGGAAGGTTTCCCCCCCTCTCATCATTTTCCCAAAGCTCTTCAGACGGTGTTTTGGAATAGACAACACGCTGTTTTGAAGGGGCACAGCTTCAGCTGTGCCGTAAAGGGCGCACGAGAAGTCCGGCTTTAGCCGCGGAGGGAAGGTTTCCCCCCTCTCATCATTTTCCCAAAGCTCTTCAGACACAAACCGGCGTCCTCATGATCCACCTCGAGCAACCCATCCCAGCAAAATCGCGCATCGCGAGCTGCATTTCTTAAATCCGCCAAATGTGGAAATTTTGTCAAGCTTTTCGCCTCCGGTACCAAAGTGTTCTCGAACATTCCACAAGGCTTCCACCACAATACCCTCAAAGAATTTTGGCCGATTTTACCCTTGGACTTGGTATCCTGATAATAGGGGCAAAGAAAAATTTCCGCCCCCATCGATCAGGAACTGGCCGCCGCTTTTGGGCGGCCTTTCCTTTGGAAAGGAGGTCCAGGCCAGAGATGGGGAACGCGACGGATTTGCATGGCGGCACGAGGTACACGGGCCTCGCCGCTCTCTGCCCTGTCCCCCTGCACCCTGTCTCCTGCACCCTGTACCCTGTACCCTGTACCCCCCCTTACCCCCCCACCCCCCCCGACCAAACCCCACCCCTTATCCCCTGTATTTTCAGTAGGATGCCACAGTCCAAAAGAGCCCTCCGGCAAACCTCATCGGCTCAGGCACTTGCCACAGCCCCCACCCTGGGGGGGGTACCCCCCCAGGTCCACACCAGTTCACAACAAAACAGTCCACAATAAATCCATGGCCGCCACCACCACGCCCGCGCTCCTCACTCTCGACGCATTCCGCAACGCCCAAACTCGCATCCGCGGCGTCGCCGTCCACACGCCCCTGGTCCGCCTCTTTATCCCCGGCTTCGACGAGGCCGAGGTCTACGTCAAAGCCGAAGGCCTCCAGCCCATCGGCAGCTTCAAACTGCGCGGCGCCTACAACAAAATCGCCCAGCTCACGTCCGACCAGCGCTCCCGCGGCGTCATCACCTACTCCTCGGGCAATCACGCGCAGGGAGTCGCCTACGCTGCCCGTGCCGTCGGTGCTAAAGCCGTGATCGTCATGCCCTCCAACGCCCCCGAAGTGAAGAAGCGCGCCACCGCCGCCCTCGGCGCCGAGATCGTCGAAGTCGGCCCCGCCAGCTCCGACCGCAAAGCCAAAGCCGAAGAGCTGGAGTCGAAATACGGCTACGTCATGATTCCGCCCTACGACGACGAGCAGATCATCGCCGGCCAGGGCACTTGCGGCCTCGAAATCCTTGAAGACCTTCCCGACGTCGACCTCGTCCTCTCCCCCGTCTCCGGCGGCGGACTCCTCAGCGGCGTCGCCACCGCCATCAAGCTCTCCAACGACGTCGTCCGCGTCATCGGCGTTGAGCCCGAGCTCGCCGCCGACGCGGCGGAAAGTTTCCGCTCGCATCAGCTCGTCACCTGGCCGGCCGACTGGACCACCCGCACCATGTGCGACGGCCTCCGCACCCAATCCCTCGGCGAGTTCAACTGGGAGCACATCCGCACCTACGTCGACGACATCATCACCGTCACCGAAGCCGAAATCCGCTCCGCCATGCGCACCCTCTTCTACTCCGCTCGCCTCACCCCCGAGCCCAGCGGTGCCTGCTCCGCCGCCGGTATCCTGTTCCACCGCGACCAACTGCTCCCCTTCCGCAAAGTGGTGGTGGTCATGAGCGGCGGCAACGTTGAGCCAGCGGTCCTCAAGTCCGTCCTCGCCGAGGAAGACCCCCAGTGAACGAAACGGCTCTCGGAAAACGTTCTGGCTTTGAAGGGGCACAGCTTCAGCTGTGCCGTAGGAGCGGAAAACGTTCTGGCTTTGAAGGGGCACAGCTTCAGCTGTGCCGTGCGAACCTGCGACTGAATCCGGCTTTAGCCGCCGAGGGATGGTTTTCTTTCATGGCGTTATCTGAACCCTGTCGCAGGAACTGGAGTCCACCGGTGCCCGCCCATCAAAGTGTGCGTCCGCCGGCTGCCCATCTGAGACGAACCGCCCGTTTCTCTCGTCCTATCCTCGTCATGCGTCTCGTCCCTGCCTGTTTTCTGCTGCTGGCCCTCGCCGCGCCCGCCCAAAAGCCGCTGCCTCGCCAGCAGATGCCCCGCAACGGCACCCTCGCCACGGTCGTCCGCGAGGCCAACCTCTACGCCAACCCCGACGACTCCGGCGGCGGCCCCATCGCCGACATCCTCCCTGGCCGTGAGCTGGTCGTGGCCGAGCGCAACGGCAAATGGCTCCGCGTCTTCGCCAACACTGATGTCCCCGACACCCGCCAGGCCGATCGCCCCGTCTTCGGCAGCGAAACCGAGGCCCAGCCTATCTCCGGCTGGATCCTCGACAAAGGCGTCGTCGACATCAATACCCCGCATGGCGACCTCGTGCTCTTCGGCGCAGCCGACAATCTCGAACAGCAGGCCGCCGTTCCCGATCCGCCTCCGCACATCGCGGAGGAAGCCCGCCTCCTCTACCGCCGGGTCGTCATTATGTACCCGCAATCGCCGTGGGTGGCCGAAGCCATGTATCGCGCGGCTGACATTCGCTGGCAAATTCAAAAAGCCGATGCCGCGTCGCTGCCTTCCGCCCACGAAAAAGAAAATTACCTCCGCGAGCAGATGGATGAAGACGAGATGCGCAAGGTGTTGAAGTATTTTCCCGGCACAAAGTGGGCCGGCATGGCGGCCTTCGACCTCATCGACAACAAGCTCTGCGGCGACTGGCAGGGATCGGAGAAATGCCCCGAACAGGAGACTGACTACTACCTGAAATATGCCGACGAATACGCCGCCGCGCCCAACGCAGCCGAGGCCCTCTACGATGCGCTCTGGCGCCAGGCCGCGGCCGGCGACATGTGGGCCGCCGACGGCAACGGCAAGCGCGCCGACGAAGACCGCGGCCACGCCAAAGCCATCTTCGACCGCCTCCAGCAGAAATATCCTGATTCCGCATTCACGGCGCGCGCTGCCAGTCTGATATATAAAGTGGATCAGGGAATTGCGGTCTACGGCAGCAGCCGCGAATGATTCCCCGCTGTCTTCCTCTCCCGGGGGAGCGAGATTGAACGATTATGTAATCTCCGTACTTCTTGGGATCGTCGAGGGCCTCACCGAATTTCTTCCCGTTAGTTCGACCGCCCATCTGCGCGTCAGCGAAGCCCTCTTCGATATCGGCCTCAACGACCCGTACTGGAAGATGTACACCATCGTCATCCAGCTCGGCGCCATCCTCGCTCTCGCTCTGCTTTTTTCCGGCCGGGTCATAGAATTTATCCGCACTTTCCCCAGCGGCGAAGACGGCAAACACACTTTCTGGAATCATCCCCTCACTCTCACCTCCGTCGCTTTCGTCTGCACCGCGATTCCCTCGCTGCTGCTCACCAGCTACATCGGCTCGCATCTGGAGAGCCTGCGCGCTATCGCCATCGCCCTCATCGTCGGCGGCATCGTCATGTGGGTGGTCGACGCGTGGAGTGTCCGCCATGATTCCTCCATCACCGAGATCGAGCAAATGAGGCTCCCGCAGGCCATCTGGATCGGCCTCTGCCAGGTCACTTCCGCCGTCTTCCCCGGAACTTCGCGCTCCATGTCCACCATCGCCGCCGGACAACTCGCCGGCATGACTCGGTCCGCCGCGCTCGAGTTCAGCTTCCTGCTCTCGCTTCCCACCATGATCGCTGCCACGATCTACGACCTGGTGAAGTCGGTATGGCCCACCTTCCACGTCTTCCGCTGGACCAAACCCGGAGCGCTTCCCGGCGTGCACAACGCCCTCGCTCCCGTCCACATGGATCTCCACGGCTGGACCGTGCTCGCCATCGGCTTTGTCGTCTCCTTCTTCGTCGCTCTCGGCGTCATCGAGTGGTTCCTGCAATGGGTCCGCAACCACGGCTTCATCCTCTTCGCCGTGTATCGCCTCATCCTCGGGACGCTGCTGCTCGTTTACATGGGTCGCCTCACGGCCGGTTGACGCGCCGCCTCTCCATATCCACCTCGATTCCCCATCCCCTTTTCTCCCCTCCCGCAGCGGCGATCTGGGATAATAGTCCTGCTCTGGGGTTCCGGCCTGTCTCTTGTTGGTCGAGACGCGACCTGTCTGCCCCAAATGAAACCCGTCCGTCTGGTCCTTACGCCGACTCGCAACCGCCGCCTCAATGAGCTGGTTGGCCTGCTGGTCCTCGCTTCCGCTGTCCTCCTTTTTCTCTCCCTGGTCTCTTTCCGTCCCACCGATCCTTCGCTGAACACCATCGGTTCAGGCCCCGTCCGCAACTGGATCGGCCCCGCCGGCGCCTACCTCAGCGACTTCATGCTGCAAATCGAAGGCGTCTCCACCTTCATCCTGCCCATCCTGCTTGGCGCTCTTGGCTGGACATGGATGCGCTCCCGCCCCGCCGGTTCTCCCGGCTCCAAAACCATCGGCGTCGTTCTGAGCCTGCTCTTCGGACCTGCGCTTTTCGGCCTCATTCCCAGCCATCCCACCTTCCTCTACGGACTGCCCGTCGCCGGCCTCACCGGCCGCCTCGTCTCCGACTTCCTCGTGCGCTTCCTTAATTTCCCCGGCGCGTGCATTGTCACCGTCACGTTTGTGGCCGCCGCCATTTATCTCTCCACCACGTTCAGCTTCAATACCGCGCGCGAATGGCTCGGCGTCAAGCTCGCCTTCTTCCTCGCATGGCGCGACCGTTTCGCCAACTGGCGCCGCGACCGCGCCCAGCGTCGCGAACTCAAAGCCGCTGCGCGGCTCGACCGTATCCACGAAAAGGATTTGAAGAAGGCCCGCAAAGTTGCTGAAAAAGCCGTGAAAGCCGGCAACGGCGCGGACCCTGCGATCCCCGTCGCTGGAGTGCAGGACGACGACGTTCCCCATCGCCAGTACGGCTTTGCCGAAACCCTGACCCCCGGATCGAAGACCACCGGCATGTGGGATCAGATGCCGCGCACGGTTGCCATCGAGGCGCAAGCAGAGCCCGCCGCGCCGCCGCGCCCGCAGCTGGTTGCGCGTCGTGACGCTGCGGCCGGTCCCTCCATCGGCGAGCGCGCCGACACCGAACAACGCAGCGTCACCGTTGCTCCTAAAAACGTGAGCGGATTCCGTCTCCCGCCCAGCACCCTGCTCCATCGCAGCGACGATCCCTCGCCGGTCCGTGAAGACGATCTCCGCGCCACAGCCCAGGCGCTGGTGGAAAAATGCGCGGAGTTCGACGTCCTCGGCCAGGTGGTCCAGATCAATCCCGGCCCGGTCGTCACTACTTTCGAATTCCGCCCCGACGCCGGCATCAAATGCAGCCGCGTTACCGGCCTTGCCGAAGACCTTTGCCTCGCCACCCGCGCTGAATCCATCCTCATCGAGCGCATGGCCGGCAAGAACACCGTGGGCATTCAGGTGCCGAACCACGAGCGCGAAACCATCTGGCTGCGCGACATCGTCGAGTCGGAAAGCTTTGCCGCCTCACGCTCGAAGCTCACCCTCTCCATGGGCAAAGACATTAACGGCCGCATCGTCGTCGCCGACCTGGCCACGATGCCCCACGTGCTCATCGCCGGTTCCACTGGCAGCGGCAAATCCGTGGCCATCAATGCCATGATCATGTCGCTGCTCTACAAGGCTACGCCCGCGCAGGTGCGCCTGATCCTGGTCGATCCCAAACGCGTCGAGCTTGGCATGTACGAGGGCATCCCGCACCTCTTCACCCCCATCATCGCCGAGCCCAAACTCGCCGCCAACGCTTTGCGCAATGCTGTTGTCGAGATGGTGCGCCGCCTCAAGCTCCTCGCTGCGCGCTCGGTCCGCAACCTCGAGCAATACAACCGGCTCTTCGAAGGCGCCACGCCCTCGCTCTTCGACGACGCACAGGACGAGCAGCCCCTCCCCTACATCGTCATCATCATTGACGAGCTTGCCGATTTGATGATGGCCGATAAGGCCAACGTCGAAGAATCCGTCACCCGCCTCGCGCAAATGGCGCGCGCCGTCGGCATCCATCTGGTGCTCGCCACTCAGCGGCCCTCCGTCGATGTCATCACCGGCCTCATCAAGGCTAACGTCCCCACGCGCATTTCCTTCCGTCTTGCCACCAAGGTCGATTCACGCACCATCCTCGACTCCAACGGAGCTGAAGCTCTCCTCGGTCGCGGCGACATGCTGTTGCTGCCCCCCGCCACCTCGCGCCTCCATCGCGTGCACGCGCCGCTGGTTACGGAAAAAGAAATCGCCGCTGTTACAGATTTCTGGAAGAGCCAGGGGCAGGCCGAATACGTCGAGGCCTTCCTCGAAGCTCCCAAAGATGCGGGCGCCGGCGAATCCGGAATGAGGGAGGAAGAGGGTGACGAAGCCAACGACGACCTTTTCGAAGATGCCGTCCGTCTCGTCCTCGAATTCGGCAAGGCGTCGACCTCGCTGCTGCAGCGCAGGCTGCGCATTGGTTATGGCCGCGCCGCGCACCTCATCGACATGATGGAGCGCGACGGCATCGTCGGCCCCGCCGAAGGAGCCTCCAAACCCCGCGAGATCCTCAAGCCGCCCGACTGGCTGAACGAAGTCGAGCCGACGCTGCGCTAGGGATGAGCTTGCTGAGAGACAACCGGCTCAGCGACGTCGGGGATCGGAATCGTCAAAGAATCGCGGAGACTTTGGATCGCGGTCGCGACGATGACTGGAGAAGAGCCGAACCCACAGCCGAAAGCTGAGGGGGGTCACGAGGCACAAGAGTGCAAATACAATTGCGCCACAAACGACAAATACCGCGACCGCTAGCGATGTCGCCGGGTGGTCGAAATTGAGGGACATTTCTAAGCCTTCGTCTCTTTCGCCGTGCGCACCGCCACCACCCCCAGCAACACGACCACCAGCACCAGCGCCACCCACAACAGCGCCGGATGCCTCTCCGTAAATGCCCGCGCGTCCGGCCGCGACTCGTACTCCGGGTTAGCCTGCTCCGGCCCCAGCGTCGCCTGAGCCGCATCCGCTTCCGGCACAAACAGCGTCGCGTAGTCATAGCGAGGAGCCGACAGCGCCGGGTCTCCGAGGAACAGCGCGTACCTCGCCCCCGCCGCCGCGTCGAAGCACAGCTTCCGCTCCGCCATCTCCAGCCGCACGTCGGTGATCTTGAGCGGCGCGTCGTCTCCGTTGTCGATCGTCACGGTCCATGCCGAGGTTTCCCCGCTAAATTGCGTCCACGGCGCATCCACCGCCAGATGCTCCTCGTCGATGCGATGCCCATCGCGTGTCGCGTGCAGCCGCAGCAGATTCCCCGACGACTCGATCGGCGCCGGCGGCTCCCCCTCCGTTGTCTGTTTTCCCGCGACTGCCGGCTCCACTCGAACCGTAACATCCCGGCTGAAGTTCGCCGGCTCCGCGCCCATCATAAACTCCACCCGCTCTACCGGCACGTTCGCGGGAACTCTGAACTCCACCGTGGTCTCGTGCCCCTTCTCCACGACGCGATTCGTATCCGCCACGGTGACATACGTTTGTTTCGCAGGGACTCGCTCCACCGACAGCCCAGCCACGTCCTCCGGCTTCACCGGCCCAGCAATCGCGAAGTACAGGTACCGAAAATCCGACTCGGGCAGATGCAGCACCGTACTCCGGCCCAGCTTCTGAGCGCTCAGGTCGAAGATCGTAAACATCCCAAGCTCCGTGCCCTCTGTGCCGCTCTCCGTCTGGCTCCCGGTCACCGCGACCGTCGCGATAAAATCCTTCGCCGTAACGTCCAGCTCCACATCGCTGTAGCGCCCCTCGGGCATCGCCGCCTCAAACGTCGTCTGGCTATGCTTCTTGCCGAGATTCAGCGGGGCAATCTCCCGTTGCTTCTGCTCCACGGGCGCAGCCTCGCGAATCACGAACGGCGTCTCCTGGTTTTCTGGGCTAGTCCCGCGATACAGCCGCACATCCGTCATTCCCGGCGCCGCATGCGCAAAAATCCCTCCATCGAGCGCCACGCACGTTTGCCCCGCGCGCGATCCCGCGCCAGCGACTGGCCGCTCATACCGGAAATACCGCATCTCCGGCATAGCCGCCGAGACCGCCAGCAGCAAAACCATGGCCCTGAAATTCATGTCGTCTTATTTTCCGCCTTGCGCAGATTCAGCCAGTCCCGCTGATACACGAAGCTCACCCCCAACAGCAATGCGCCGAGCCCCAGGAAGCTCAGAATCCGGTATCCCTGGCTCAACTCGCTCACGTCGACGGTGAAAACCTTCCCGATCGAAACCGCCAGCAGCACCAGCGCCTGCCAGCGCAGAAATGCTGCCCTGCGCCAGAATCCCAGCGTCAGCAGCACCGCGCCAAACAGCATGAAGAACGCCGAGTAGGTGAACTGCGCGTACATCCGGTAATCATGGACCAGGCTCCAATCATGAACCAGTTTCCAATCTCCGCCATAACGCAGGAACCACCAGTACGCGTGAATCTCCCAGCCCACCGCGAGCAGGATGAGTACATTCACCGCCAGCCCCGCCGCAATCGCGATCTCCCGCCACGCAACCGACAGGTCGCGTCCCGGCTCTACCCCCTGCCGCGACGCCAGCCACGCAACAAAAGCGCATACTGCAATCGCAAACAGATACGTCGCAAACCGCTCGTTGAAAATCGGCGTTGTCGACGCCGCTGGATTCACCATCACCAGCGCGGCGAGCCCCAGCGCCAGGCACAGCACCGCCAGGACGCCCAGCAGTTTCGATTCCGCGCGCCGCGCCAGCCACACCAGCGCGCCGCCCTCTGCGAGCCAACCGATCGTCAGCCAGCGCCCTTGCGTCTTCAGCGGGATCGCGATGGTCAGAAACACCACTGCAATCGTCAGGTGCAGCGTCGACGTTGCGGCCGCGCTCCCGTGAATCGCCCCCCGCGCCGGGAATCGCAACAGCAATAAATAAAACGCGGCGAATGCCACGGCTACCCACGGCGTTGCATCGCCACTGCCCGCACTCTCCAGCATCAGGTAGAACCCGAGAAACCCAAGGCCCGCGTTGGCCAGCGGCACCACCGCCAGCGCCAATCCGTCCCAGCCAGCGTGGGGCTCGCCGCCTTCCGCGCGCTTCCGTACCAGCCGCGGCGCCCAGGCAAAAATCAGGAAGAACACCCCCAGGAAAAACGTCGTCGTCCCAAATTCGCTCGAGTCGTAGTACTGAAACGACCATTCCGCGAAGAAGAACACCGTGCCTGCAAACGCCGCGCACAGCAGCCGCGACCACGGCTTCAGCGCCACCAGCAACAGCACTGCGGCGTCGAGCAGCAGCAGATACGTGAACAGAGCTACTTCGTGATTCTCGCCCGTCGAGAGCAGCAGCGGCGTCGAGAAGCCGCCCACGATGGCGTACAGCGCCAGCAGCTCCGCGTCCTGCTTCCATGAGAGAAATCCGTTGAACGCGGTGACCGCGATCATCGCCGCGAACGCGACCGACGAGTCGACCAGGTGGTACAGCGAAAACGCCGCCCACAGCGATAAGTACAAAACGCCCGAACCCACCGCCTTCAGCGAATACGAAAACGCTGCGTAGCCGCGCGTGCGGAAGCGCTCCGACCAGGCAATCAGCCCCGCGCCTGCGACCAGCCCGATCAGCACCCGCCCCAGCGGGCCGATCCAGTGGTTGTCGATGGCCAGCTTCAGGAACCACGCCGCCGCAATCAGCACCGCCAGGATGCCAATGCGGTTGAACCACTGCGACCCGATGCGGCTTTCGAGCGACTGTTCCTCGTGTTCAGGGGCACCCGCCATCACCGCCGCAAACTGGGGCGGTGCAGGAGCGGCATGCGCCGGAACCGGAGCCTGCGCTGGGCCCGCACCCGCCGGCATACCGCACTGGCGACGCTCGCGGGCGCAATAACCGGCGCGGGAGCCACCGGCTGCTACCGGCTCCTCCCACACCGCGCGATCCCGTGCTCCGCGAGCGTCTGCTCCAGCCGCCACACCCGCGCACGCAGCGCCGCCATCTGCTCTTCCAGAGCTGCTCGGGTCCATTGCCGCCCACTTTACACTGCCCGCCACGGCGACTCCACAACCACGTATGTCGCCGCCGCGGCAGCGCGACCCACCCAAAACTCACGCGCAAAAAAAAAGGAGCCGCACCCGGCGCGGCTCCCACGGAGAAAATAGCTGGCAGTCAGTAGAGAATCTTCAACCCGAACTGCAGGATCCGCGGCTCGAACGTGCTCGAAATCTGACCGCCGCTGCTCGGTACGCCGCCGGTGATCGCCGACAAGCCCGGCGTGGCGCCAACGCCCAGCGTCGAGGATGTCGTCCCCTGCGTTCCGCTGATCGAGTTCGGCAGATACAAATTCGTGTGGTTGAAGACGTTGTACGCCTCGGCCCGGAATTCGATCTTCATCGACTCAATCGGCGTGTTGAATCGCTTGTTGATGTCAAAATCCGTCTCGTAGAACGCAGGCGTCCGCCCCGGATTCCGCGACGCACTCCCGAACGGGCTCAGCGCATTGCCCCCCGCGTCCTTCACCGGCGGCAGCACGAACGCCGCGTAGTTGATGTAGTTCACGTACCCGGTATTCGCCGCGCGCGACGAGCGTCCCTGCGACACTTTCTGCCCCGGCACCACGTCCGGCCGATATTCGTTCGCACCGCGATACGTCGCCGAAATCTGCTGCGACACCTGCTGCGCGCTATTCGGCGTGTAGGTCAGGTTGAACGGCGTGCCCGCCTGCGCGGTGTTGATGGCGCTCACCTGCCATCCGCCCAGCAGCGCGTCTTCCGCTCCGTTGATCCCCGATAAGTACTGGCGGCCGCGCCCGAACGGCATCTCGTACACCAGGGTGGTCACGTTTTCCAGTGGCAGGTTGTAGTCCGATTGCGCGTAATCGCCGCGCAGGTTGTAGGCATTCTGCGGCGACGGCGTATTCCCCTCGAGCGACGCCGACGCGTTATCCAGCGAGTGCTCCCACGTGAACGAGTTCAGCAGCGTCAGCCCCGCCACCGCGCGCTGCTCGTACCGCACTTCCAGCGCGTTGTAGTTCGAGTAAAACTCGTTCAGCGCCTCGGTAATGTCGCTGGGCCACGCCGCTAAACGGCCGCGCAAATCCGTTCGCCGGATTCTTCTGGTTCCCGTTCAGGAATCCCTGCAGATGCAGTCCGTGATTGCCGACGTAGGCGATATCCAGCAGCGAGTTTTTCGCGAGCTGCTGTTGCACGCTGAGGAAGTAATTCTCCACATAGCTGTCCGGCGTGTTCTTCGGCACCCACGTAATGTTGTCCGTCGCCGGGTTGAACGCGGTCACCAGGCCCGATGGGAATCCCTGGCTGGCCGTTGCATAGCAGCTCGGCGTCGTGGTGCCCGTTGCAATGATCTGCGCCGGCAGCGGCGAGCTGCACTGGTTCGTCGTCGTCGGCTTGATCTGCGTCACCACCGCAAACTGCGCCTGAGGCGCGTTGATCCCCAGGATGTCGCCCGATCCCGCCCGCGTGTAGTGCACGTATCCGGTCCCGAACCCCGCGCGCAGCGCCGTCTTCGTCCACGGCGCGTACGCCAACCCGATGCGCGGCATGAAGTCCGTCAGGTCCGGATTCATCAGCGTCTTCCCGTAGACCCCGTCGGCGGTCACTGGCGTAATGCCGTTGCCTGCCACAGCGCCCGGCGTGATCGTGTCCACCGTTTGCGCTGCGGGATCCCAGTTCGAAATGTAGTTCTTCCATTCCGAATACGGCGATCCGTACTCCCAGCGCAGCCCCAGGTTCAATGTCAGCTTTGGTGTCAGCTTCCAGTCGTCCTGCGCGTAGGCGCTGTCCAGCGTCTGCCGCAGATGCACCACAAAGTAGTTGGCCAGCTGATAGCTGCTCGTCGCGCCGAACAGAAAATCCGCCCAGTACGTGTCGGAAACCGGAGCCGTCGGCGCTGCCGATCCGCTTGCGTTCGTTGCGCAGTTGGCTGAGATCGCCGCGTCGCACAGGCTATAGCCGCCGCCATACGTCCACGATCCGTACAGCGGGTTGTTGTCGTTCACCGCCATCCAGATGTGCTCGTACTCATACCCGAACTTCAGCGAGTGCGCGCCCTTCACCCAGGTGAAATTCACCTTGGGATCGAGCAGCGCCGGATTCTGCCACTGCGGATTTGTGCTTTGCCGGCCGAACCCCGTGAAGCCAGTGATTCCCTCCGAAGGCAATCCTCCCGCGACGATTGGGTTCGACGGCAATCCAGGAATCGAAAACGCATCGTCGCCGATCGACAGGTTGTACTTGCCCGCCTTGGTCCGCGAAATCCCCAGCCGCGCATCCAGAATCTTGTTGGGGCCGAACAGATACGTGTTCCCCAGCGCCGCCTGCTGGTCCAGAATGCGAATCGTGCCGTTCGTCTGCCCGTCCAGCGGCAACGGAATCGTCACGTGGTTCACACCCGTCTCTTTGCGGTCGCTGATGCGCAGGAACCACGAGCTGCTCGCGTTCTGCTGATAATCCAGCCGCAGATCGCCCTTGTCGGAGTTATCCGTAAACGGCGCTTCCACTGAATAATCGTTCGAATTCAGCCCCGTTGACGCCAGCCCCGACGTCGGCAGCGGAATCTTTTTGAAGTAGCTCACCACCGCGGCATTCAGCGGATCGAACGCCGTCGACGGGATCGCCGTCCCCGCCGCATACGTCGTCCCCGTTACCGGATTCCGCACCGGAACCACCAGCACCCCGTTCAGCTCGTTCTGCGTCGGCAGCGTCAGCACGCTCAGCGGCGTCAGCGTCTGCCGGAACCCCTCATAGTCCAGGAAGTAAAACAGCTTGTCCCGCAGGATCGGGCCGCCGAAGTTCATCCCGAATTGATTCCGGTTGAACGCCGGCTCCCTGAAGGGCGTCACTTTGCCCGTGTTGCTCACGATATTCGGCTTGAAGAATCCCGCCGCGTTCAGATCCGTGTTCCGGAGAAACTCATACAGCGTCGCGTGAACCTGGTTTCCCCCGCTGCGCGACGCCACGTTGACCGTCGCTCCCGACGACCGCCCGTATTCCGCGCTCTCATTGTTGGTGACCACATCGAACTGCGCCACCGAATCCGGCGCAATGGCGATGATCTGGTTATCGAACCCCTGGTTGCTCTCCCCGTACGCGTTGTTGTCCATTCCGTCCAGCAGATAGTTGTTGAACATACTCCGCTGTCCGTTCACGTTGTAGGCGCCCTCGCGCACCAGGCTGCTGATGGAGCTGGTGGTCGCCGCGGTGGGCGCCTGCCGCACTCCGGTCACCACCGCCAGCAGATCGGAAAAGTTGCGGCTCACCAGCGGCAGCGCCGCGCTCTCGTAGTTGGTGATGTTCTGCCCGCGCTGGCTCGAATCCGTCTCCAGCTGCAGCGCCACGTCGGTCACTTCAACCGTGGTCTGGGTCTGGCCCGGCGCCAGTTTCAGGTCAATGCGTTGCCGGTTGCCCACGGAAATCGTGATGTTCTGCGCAACCGCCTGCGCGAAGCCCTTCGCCGTAGCCGCGACCGTGTAAACGCCGGTGCGCAGGGAAGGGAACTCGTAGTTTCCGTCGCCGCTGGTCGTTACTTTTTCGATAATACCCGTAGCCGTGTTGGTCACGCTGACCGATGCTCCGGAAACGACCGCGCCGCTGGAGTCGCGGATCGTTCCCACCAGGCTGCCGTCCTCATACTGGGCGTGCGCGAGCTGGGTACCCATGAAGAACAGGCCTGCCAGAAGGATGGAGAAAAAACCAAATTGTCTCTTCATGCCCATGAAACTAAGGCACCGGTGGCGAAAGGCCCGTTAAAGCCGCGCAAATGGAGCGTGAATCCGTCACAATCAGTGTGTAAAATCGTCCCGACATGGTTTCCGGGCCATCCCCCACTCCCCGACGCGTTCTCGCCGTCGATGACGACCCCGTCAGCCTCGCAGTCACCGCTGTGCTGCTGGAAGCGGAGGGCTGCGTCGTCCTGCAGGCTGCCAGTGGTTCCCAGGCCCTCGACCTCGCCTCTTCCCAACTCTTCGACTGCATCCTCGCTGACCTGCGCATGCCTGGGCTCGCCAGCACCGATCTGGCCCGTTCCCTCCGCAAGGCCGCGCCCCAGGCTCTGCTCCTCGCGATGAGCGCCACCCCTCCGGCGCACCTCGACGGCTACGACGGCGTCCTTAAAAAGCCACTCTCGCCTGACAGTCTCCGCGCCGCCCTGGATCGGCGCCTGCCCCCGTCCTCCAACGGTTTCCACGAGGAGGGCCCCAAAGGCTCCGCCGTCCTCGACCCCGAGATCTTCGAGCGCCTCCGCCGTGCCATCGCTCCGGATGGCCTCGAGGAGGTCTTCTCCGTCTTTCTCAGCGACACCACCGAGCGCATCGCCGTGATGCGCCGCGCCGATCCTGAAACCGTCCGCCGTGAAGCCCACACCGTCAAGGGTGGGGCCTCCATGGTGGGTGCTTTGCAGATCGCCCGCGCTGCCGCCGCCATCGAATCGGGTATTGACGATCCTGATGATCGGTCCCGCAAACTCGACGAGATGGAAGCCCATACCCGTTTCGCCACGATTATCCTCAGACAGAGGCTCAAAGCATGAACTCCCAGACCCGTTCGGCTCGTCCCGCCCCCCCAACGCGACCGGCGAAGACTGCCTCCCCGGCCATTCGCATCCTCCTTGCCGACGACCATCCGGTCATTCGCATCGGCGTCCGCAACATGCTGCAGAGCGAGCCGGGCCTCGAAGTAGTAGGCGAATGCTCCGATGGCGATGAAGCCATCACCCAAACGCTCGAGCTGCTGCCCGACATTCTGCTCCTCGACGTCTATATGCCCCGCCTGCCCGGCATTGAGGCCATGCGCGCCATCATGAATGGCTCGCCCTCCGTCAAGATCATCCTGCTCACCAGCACCATCAGCACCCAGCAGATCATCGAGGCGTTGCAAATTGGCGCCCGCGGCATCGTCATTAAGGATGCTGTCGCCGAGCACATCACCGCCGCCATCCGCGCTGTTTCCGGCGGCGATTACTGGATCGGAGGCCGCCGCGTCGTCAACCTTGTCGGCGCGCTCCACGAACTCATGCAGCAGGCCGCCGTGCCCGACCGCAAAACCTTCGGCCTTACTCCGCGCGAAATGGAAGTCGTGGGCTGCATCGTCGAGGGCTGCTCCAACCGCGACATCGCCAAGCAGTTCGGCCTCAGCGAAGAGACCGTCAAGCGCCACTTGTCGAACATCTTCGACAAAACCGGCGTTTCGACCCGCCTCGAGCTGGCCATGTTTGCCATCGCGCACCACCTGGTCGCCACCGAAAGGTAACCGCCGCGGTTTCTTATTGGCCGACTTGCCGCCCGCAAACATTCTCCAGGGTGGCTGGCCGTCTCGCGCCCAACCCATGACCAGTGATTTTCATCACCGCTTCCCCTTCTCTGCCGCGGTCATAGTCTTCACACTCCCGTTACAATAGAAGCAGCGATACGGGCTGGCTGGGGGGCTGAAAGAGAATGCAGTCGGAGGGCACGGGAACACTGGAAACACCAACTACCACCTGGACGCGCAACCATCCGTATCCCGCTACCGTCCTTGAAAATCGTCTCCTCACCGGCTCCAGCTCGGAGAAAGAAACCCGCCACATCGAGCTCGATCTCACCGGCTCCGGCGTCGAATATCTGCCTGGCGATTCCGCCGGCATTCTCCCTGTCAACACCTGCGACGCTGTCGATCTTGTCCTCGAGCGTCTTGGCTTTGCCGGCGACGAGCCCGTCGTGGATTTCTACGGCAAGCCGCTCACCCTGCGTGAAGCTCTCACCTCCTGGCTCATGATCGGCAAGCTTTCCAGCTCCACTTTGCGCGGCTGGGCCAAACACACCGCCGACCCGGACCTTTCCGCGCTGGTCGAGCCCGGCAACAAGGAAAAACTCGAAGCATATCTCTGGGGCCGCGAGTTCATCGATCTCCTGGAGCACTGCCCCGCCAAACTGAACGACCCGCAGCAGCTCTTCAAGCTCCTGCCGCGCCTTGCTCCGCGCCTCTATTCCATCTCGTCGAGCCAGGCTCTTCATCCCACCCGCATCGATCTCTCCGTTCGCGTCGTCAAGTACGAGAGCCACGGCCGCGCCCGCCAGGGCGTCTGCTCCGCGCACATCGGCGAACGCACTCCGCCGGGCGGCATTCTTCCGCTCTTCGTTCATTCCAACCAGCTTTTCCGTCTGCCTGCCGATCCCGATGTGCCCGTGATCATGGTCGGTCCCGGCACTGGCGTGGCACCTTTCCGCGCCTTCCTGCAGCACAAGCAGGCTGGCTGCGGACGCTGGCCCATGTGGCTCTTCTTCGGCGATCAGCGCGAATCCCAGGACTTCCTCTATCGCGACGAGTTCCTCGCGTGGGTGAAGGACGGCACGCTCGAGCGCCTCGACCTCGCCTTCTCCCGCGATCAGAAGGAAAAAATCTACGTCCAGCAGCGCATCCGCGAAAACTCAGCCGAGCTCTGGCGCTGGCTCGAGCGGGGCGCCTATTTCTACGTCTGCGGCGATTCCAAACGCATGGCTCCCGACGTCGAAGCCGCTCTGCTTGAGGCTGTCGCCGCCCACAGCGGCCGCGGTCCCGAATACCCCCAGGAATTCCTCGCCGAGCTGAAGAAGCAGAAGCGGTATCTTCGCGACGTCTACTAGCTTTCGTTGTCGCCGCTGAGGAGCGCGGCGGCGAAGGACCCGGGCGTTTGAGACCTCCGCCACGGCGGCCTACCCCCCACCCCCCTCCCCCCCAGAGTCACAAGTCATTCATTCTTCTGGGTCGAGTGGGTACCGTAAACCAGGTATTACCCTTTGCCGTACCGCTCTCCGAGACTAAGGGATGGGCAGCAACAGAAAAGCTCTGTTCGAACCGGATGGATTTCCGGGCGACCAGAGCTTCTGTTGGCTTTAGCGTAGGCCCTGGTTGGAGGGGGTTCAAGGGAAATCGGCAGGGCGCTCGGTACGAAGGTCATGGGCGAGTCCAGAGAGGCCCTCGCTTTGGGCCCAGCCGCGGGGTGGCTAGTCTTTCCCAGGGGCCTTCACTCGGAAGCTGTAGAGCATGTGGTCGCCGAGGTCCTGCTTGACGCCGAGGTCGTCGAGGGCTTTCTTCGCGCTCGCCGGCAGATCTTTCCCCACTTCAAAGACGATGGCCTCGCCGTTCCAGGTTCCAACGAGCACTTCCGAGGAGAAGCGGTAGACCGGCGTCGCTTTGGGAACGGCTACGAAGATCACGTCGCTGGCATGCCACGGCGTCTCCGGTGTCCCCGTTGAAACCGGCAGAAGGTCGCGCACCTCCAGGTTGACGGTCAGCTCGACCGCCGCTCCGTGGCTGACGATGTGATACCCAATCGTGTTGGCATCCCGCACGGTCAGGGTCGCGCGATCGAGCGCATCGCAGCCCCGCAGCTTCAGCGCGGTCGCAGCCGGAGCCGCAGGGGCGGCAGCAGCAGGAGCCGGTGTCGCTGCGCACTCATACCACGGATTCCCGAACCCCTCGATCGCAAACTGCGCGGGAACCGTCTTGTCCCCGCTGAATTCGCCCGGCGCGCGCTCCGTTCCGCCGTCCACGTCGATGGTCGGACGCGGATTCAGCAGGTGCGTCGCCGCCGAGGGCTCGAAGACGGTCGTGACCAGAGAATAGCTGCCGAGGCTGTCGTCGCCTGTTTTCGCATCCGGCGCCGCCTTTGCAGACTGGCCGGGGGCAGGCTGACCGGCCACTGCAGCCCAGGCCAGCACCGCAATCAGAGCCGCCGCCGCAAGCCACGCGGCTCGGACTTTTCCTGCTGAACCTTTTCCGACCGAGCGTGCCATTTCTCCTGGATCATAGCGCCGGGTCACGTCGCCGACCGCTCCAGGCGCCGGTATTTGTGTGACGCCTCCTGGAACGGGAAGCAAGTTCCATCCTGGCACCAGTCAGGGTCACGCGTCCCTCAGCCCTGCGCGACTTTAGGGGATAAGACAGAAAAAAGGCCGCGCTGACGCGCGGCCTTTTTGGTCCCTGGATATCGACTAGCGACCGGCTGCCTCAGTGGTGATCGGTCTGGTCGTAGAAGCCGGCCATATCGTGCTTGAATTCCTTCAGCGCATCGGTGTTCAGATACACCATGTGGCCGGAGGGGTAGTAGCCGAACTCGACGTTCTTCGCCAGCGCCGGGGTCAGCATCATGTGGCTGAGGTCGTACTCGGTGATGAAGAACGGCGTGGCCAGGTCGAAGTAGCCGTTCGCGGAGAAGACTTTCATCTTCGGGTCCTTGCGCATCGCGTCGGCGAGGTCACCGGCCAGGTAGGGCGATCCGCCCCGTCCGCCGCCGCCGCCGAAGAAGCGCGCGCCCGGCATGCGGTGGGTCATATCCCACGGCACTTCCGACGCCGATGACACGTGATAGGTATCCGTCGTGTCCCACTTGAGGTCGTTCGCCAGGTAGTTGTGGAAGGCCGCGACGAAGGCGCCCGCAATGCCGGTGTCGGACGGATCGTAACCCGGTGTCTCGCCGGCATTGTCCACGTCACTTCCCTCGAAGCGCGCGTCATAGCGGCCCAGAATGTCGCCGTCCTCGCGCATCAGCTCCTTGCGGAAGCGCGACGGATTGATGCGCAGATTGGCGTCTTTCACGTACTGCACGCTGAGGCCGGTGTACTGCGCCACCTTCGTTGCTACGGCATTAAACTGCTCGGGCGAGATTTGGTCGCCCAGGCGCAGCGCCGTGGCATATTCGCCCTGCGCGTAGGCACGCACCTCCTGCAGATACGCCTTCACGTCCGGCGGTTTGTTCTGCAGTTTGTTATGGTACCAGGCGATGGCCGCATAGGAAGGCAGGGTGCCGATGGAATTCTCGTCCAGCCCTGGAGACCCCACGGCGAAGTTGAGGATTGACGAAAGCAGGATGACTCCGTTGACTGAGACGCCGTCCTCCTGGAGCGCGTCCGCCAGGCCTGCCGAGCGAGGCGTGCCGTAGGACTCGCCGAAGAGATACTTGGGTGAGTTCCAGCGGTTGTTCACGGTGATGTAGCGGAGCACGAACTTGTCGAAGGCCTTGATGTCCTGATCCACGCCGCGAAAGTCCTTGTCGGTGCCTTTGCCCACGGCCTTGGAGAAACCGGTCAGTGGCGCATCGATAAAGACCAGGTCAGTCTTGTCGAGCAGGCTGGACTGGTTGGGCACGAGCTGGTAGGGCGCCGGACCGGTGGCAGCCGGGCTGTCGGTGACCACGCGCATTGGGCCGAACGAACCCATATGCAGCCAGATGGTCGCCGAGCCGGGTCCGCCGTTGTAGAGGAACGTGACGGGCCGGCTATTCGCTTCGGCGCCATCGAGCGTGTAGGCCACGTAGAAAATGCTTCCGTAGGGGTGGTCGTCTTCGCCGTCACGGATCAGCAGGGTTCCGGCGGTCGCCGTATAGTGCAGGTCTTTGCCGTCAAGGGTCAGATCGTGATGGGTGACTGAACTTTTCTCGGGTGGAATGGGGGGAGTGGGTGGTTCGGGTTTGGCAGCATCGCCGTTGCGCGCTTCATCGGGGCGCTGCGGGCGCTGCTGCTCCTGCGCTTGAACCGACTGCACTGTGCAGACAAGGGAAAAAGCGCCCAACACAAGGGCGCAGAACGTGCGCTCAAACTGGCTCACCGTGACCTCCAAAAGTTGTGACGATTGGTCGTGGGAAACGGCCGGACGTAACCGTATCAGTGACGAATCAGGGTGCGATTCAGTCTCACGCAGATCGAAAATTATCGCAAGACGGGCGGGATGCGGCTGTTGGGGAGGATTTTTGGCCTGGGCTTAGGCGCCGGTGCCGCGCACCACGACGTTGGCGGTCTGAACGAGAATCCGGAGATCGAGCCAGAAGCTCCAGTTTTCCACGTAGGCGGTGTCGAGCGCGATGTATTTGGCGAATGAAGGATCGTGGCGCGCCTGCACCTGCCAGAGGCCGGTGAGGCCGGGCAGCACTTCGAGGCGCCGGAAATGCTCCAGCTCGTACTTTTCCACTTCGGAAGCGATGGGAGGCCGCGGTCCGACGATGCTCATTTCGCCGCGCAGCACATTCAGGAACTGGGGCAGCTCGTCGAGGCTGTATTTGCGGAGGAATTTGCCGAGGCGCGTCACGCGCGGGTCGTTGGACACCTTGAACAGGATGCCGTCACGCTCGTTCAGGGCGGTCAGGTCTTTCTTCATCTTCTCCGCATCGTTGACCATGGTGCGGAACTTGAGGCAGGAGAAAACTCTTCCGCGCTTGCCGATGCGGTCGGAGACGTAGAAGACCGGTCCCGGGCTGTCCAGCTTGACGGCAATGGCCACAGCCAGGGTCAGCGGCGAGGTGATGACCAGAGCCAGGAACGAGAGCGCGATATCCACCAGGCGCTTGCAGAAGAGCCCAATCACGCGCGGTTCGCGGCGGTGCAGCGGGGCTACGGGAAAGATTCCGAGATACTCGACCGGCGCGTTAGTGGTGAGCTCGCCATAGTAGCCGGAAATCGCGCGCACATCGATGTCCAGCTCGCGGGCATCCTGCACCAGGCGGATGGCGTTTTCGGTGGGGTAGAACTCGGCAATCACCAGCTCGTCGACGAAGTGCTGGCGGGATACCTGGCGGATCTTGTCGACGCCACCGAGAATCTGATCGGCGGCGATTTCCGCGCTCACCGGAGATCCGGGCGCGGAGACAAAACCGACAAAACGATAGCCGAGGCGGCGGTGATCGCGGATTTGGCGGCTCAAGGCATAGCTGAGCTGATTCGTTCCCAGAACGACGACGTTGCGCAGTTCGATGCCCTGTTCGAACTGACGGTGGCGTGAAAAGCGCCAAACCGCCCGGCGCACGCAGAGCACGGCGGTCGCGGTACCGACCAGCAACATGACCAGGATCCGCGAAATGCTTTCCGCGTGGAACATGTACAAGGCGCCGCACAGCAGGAGGCCTGCGTTCATGCAGCCCTGGATCACGAGGCGCAAATCGTGGGTGCCGCTACCGTTGGGCACGGCCGCATACAGGCCGTAGCGGCGCGCGACCAGGACGAAGGCCAGCATGAACCAGCCCAGAAAAAAGAAGTCAAGCGTCGCCGGCCAGTATTGGATTTTTGCAGCGCCGACCGCAGCGCCGAACTTCGCGACGACGGCCACGCGGAGCGCCAGGGCCAGGCCAAACGCCAGCAAAATCATGACCGCATCGGTGGCCATCATCACCACCGACGCGACCGTTGCCGGTCCAATGAGCGTACGACGGGTCGCAGCAGGGAGCTGCAAGACCGGGGCCTGGGTTTTTCTTGCTACTTCACGGTTCCGCAGGTATTCAGATGTAGCCATGTCCTTCGATTCCTGGCCGGATTACGCTCCGGCAGGGTGAACGAGTGATTAAAACGGCATCCTGGACGGATGTCTACGGAAGACTGAGGTAACCTGGAAGCTCAGATGCGTAAATAGGGTTTACGTTGCTTCTGCAACTCAACGCTGCGACCTTTTGCTTCTTGTTGCCGGATCCGGCGGAATCCAGTATCCCTGCAGCAAACCCCATGGAAGAAAGAAAGACTATTGCCAATACCAATATAGGAACCATACATGAATTCGGCAGCTTTTGCATGGACTGCTGGTCACGCCAGAGGCGGCATATCTGTGAAGCTGAAGCGAACCCCTGGACGACTCTTTCTGCGCGCACGACTGCTGCCTCAATCTTAGAATCGTCACCGAGACTGTGTCGAACTGAATTGTGGTGCTTCCGCGGTACTTCCCGGTCGGCCGGGCCGCCTTTTCCCGCTTTGAACCTCCCGTTACAAAGGTTTCATGGGACCGAGCCCTGAAGCTGCTCCCCTGTTGTCTACACGACCTGAAGGTTCGTCGATGACGAAAGTGGCTTGAATGTGGGTTGGTATGCTCTTCGGATTGCAGCCTTTCATTAATATGAGGACAAGATTCCGGGCTGCAGCGAAGCCACGCCACCGGAAACACCGAGGAAACCGATGCACGAATTCCCGCGGATACGCCGTCTTCCAGCCTATGTTTTCAACATAACCGGCGAGCTCAAGGCCTCTGCTCGGCGGCGGGGGGAAGACATTATCGACTTCGGCATGGGCAATCCGGATGGCGCGACGCCGCAGCACATTGTCGACAAGATGATCGAAGCCGCTCGCCGGCCGGAGACGCACCGTTACTCGCTGTCAAAAGGCATCCCCCGGTTGCGCCGCGCCATTACGAAGTGGTACGACACCCGCTATGGCGTGAGCCTTGACCCGGATACGGAAGCCATCGTCACCATAGGCTCGAAGGAAGGCATCGCGCACCTCTGTCTGGCGACCCTCGATCAGGGCGATGTCGTCATGGTTCCCAACCCCAGCTATCCGATTCACATTTACGGCCCGGTCATTGCCGGCGCGAACATCCGCAGCGTCGCCATTCACAATGCCGACGCCTTTCTGGCCGAGCTGGAGCAGGCCATCCCGCTGATGTATCCGCGGCCGAAAATGCTGATCCTCAATTTTCCCGCCAACCCCACCACGCAGTGCGTGGATCTGCGTTTCTTCGAACGCGTGGTCGCGCTTTGCCGCCAGCATCAAATCTGGCTGGTCCACGATCTCGCCTACGCCGACATTGTCTTCGACGGGTACCGCGCGCCGTCGGTGCTCGAAGTTCCTGGCGCAAAAGAAGTGGCTGTCGAGTTTTTCACTCTTTCCAAGAGCTATAACATGCCGGGATGGCGCGTCGGATTCATGGTTGGCAATCCGGAACTGGTCTCTGCCCTTGCTCGTCTCAAGAGCTACTTCGATTACGGGACCTTCACGCCGATTCAGGTCGCCGCTATTCTTGCGCTCGAGGGGCCGCAGGAATGCGTTGCCGAGATTCGCGACAATTATTGCCGCCGGCGCGACTGCCTGGTCAGCGGCCTCAACAAAGCCGGCTGGGAAGTCGCCTCGCCGAAAGCGACGATGTTCGTGTGGGCGCCCATTCCCGAGCCGTGGCGGCACCTCGGCTCACTGGAGTTCTCCACGCGGCTGCTGAACGAGGCCAAAGTTGCGGTCAGCCCCGGCATCGGCTTCGGCGAGTATGGGGACGGTCACGTCCGCTTCGCATTGATCGAAAATGAAGAGCGCACCCGCCAGGCTTTGCGCGGCATTCGCCAGATGTTCCAGCGCGAAGGGGTTTCCACGCCAGCAGCCGGGTGACGCCGTTTATCGATGGGGCGCTTCAGTTTCTGCCGGGACCGCCTCGCCCGGTTCAGAGACCGCCCTGGCAATCAGCTTGGTGGTGCTGAAGCCCTCGACGGTGGGGACGATCCTGACGCGTCCACCCCAGGAGCGCACCTGTTCCGCCCCGACGACCGTCTCTTCGCGGTAGTCGCCCCCTTTAACCAGCACGTCGGGCCGCAGGGCTTCGATCAGCCGCAGGGGGGTCGGGTCGTCGAAGACGATCACGGCGTCGACCGCCGCCAGCGCGGCCAGAATCCGGGCTCGCTCCCGTTCACCCACGATGGGGCGGGTGGGACCTTTCAGTCCAGACACCGATGCATCGCTGTTGATCCCCACCACGAGCCTGCCGCCCTCGCGCCGCGCCTCTTCCAGCAGGGTGATGTGCCCGATGTGCAGCAGGTCAAAGCAGCCATTGGTGAAGACCACGCTTTCTCCGGCCGAACGCCAGGCGGCCGCACGCAGCTTCAATTGTTCCGGAGTGAGGACCTTTTCCTGCGCATGCAGCTCGATCTCCGGCATGAGGCTGCTCAGCAGTTCGCCGCGCTCCACGGGCACGGTTCCAACTTTCCCGACAACGATGCCCGCGGTCACGTTGGCCAGCTGGGCAGCGGTCTCCATCTCGAGGCGGCTGGCTGCCGCCAGAGCCACGGTGGCAATCACCGTGTCGCCGGCGCCGGAAACATCGAACACCTGGCGCGCCGCTGCCGGAGCGATAAATCGGGAATGTTCGCGCAGAACCGCGATCCCTTTTTCACTCATGGTCGCGATCAGGCACTGCAGGTCGAGCTGGGAAACCAGAGCTTGCCCGGCTGCCAGAAGCGCGTCCAGGTTCTGCAGTGGGACGCCCACTGCGGTCGATAGCTCCGTGAGATTCGGACAAATGGTGGTTGCTCCGCGATACCGGGTAAAGTCCCGCTGCTTCGGGTCGACCAGCACGGGGATGCCTCGACGACTCGCCGCCCGGATCACCTGCTGGCACACTTCTTCGGTCAAAACCCCTTTGGCGTAATCGGAGAGCACTACCGCATGGGCCGTCGCCAGCGCAGCGTCGACCTTGCCGATCAGGTCTGCATAGGCTTCCGCGGGGTATCCGCTGGTCTGCTCGGTGTCGAGGCGCAGCATCTGCTGCTTCCCGCTCAGGACCCTGAGCTTGCTGGTGGTGGGATGGGTACTGACCGCGGTGAGGGCGATTTCGACTCCCGCCTCGCGCAGGCTCTTCTCCAGTACGAGAGCGTCGGCATCATCGCCACAAAACCCGAAGAGGGTCGCCCCTGCGCCAAGGCCGACAAGATTCATCGCGACGTTGGCGGCGCCGCCGGGCCGCTCGGTGCGATGGCCACAGCGCACCACCGGGACCGGCGCTTCCGGAGAGATGCGTTCCACTTCTCCCCAGATGTAGCGGTCGAGCATCAGGTCGCCCACCACCAGCACACGGGTGTTGCGCCACTCCCCTTCGATAAGCTGCACGATGCGATGGAGATCCTGAATCATGTTTTCCGGGCACAGCCTCCTGGCCGGGTCACGGGAGGAACCGCGCCCTGCTATGGATTCTTCGCTATCATACTAGCCACTGCACTCCTGATTTTGCGCGGACAGCGTTGAGCCTGTGACCTTCTCCTCTTCCGGTATCCGAACCGTCTTCCTCGATCGCGACGGCGTTATTAATCGCAAGCCTCCCGAAGGCGCGTACATCAGCACGTGGAGCGACTTCCATTTTCTTCCGGGAGCGGAGTCGGCCCTTGCCACGCTCCATCGTTCGGGCCGGCGGGTCATCGTGGTGAGCAATCAGCGCGGGATCGCGCTCGGCTACTACACGGCCGCCGATGTGCACGCTCTTCACGATCGGCTGCAGGAGCACATTGGCACCCACGGCGCAAAGATCGACGCCTTCTACTACTGTCCACACGATAAGGAGCAGTGCGACTGCCGGAAACCAGGTCCTGGTCTGTTCCTGCAGGCATTCCGCGATTTCAAAGAAGCTTCACCGGCCAGCAGCGTCATGATCGGAGACTCGCTTTCCGACATTGAAGCGGCCACCCGGCTCGGGATCCATTCGATTTTCATTCAGGGGGATCCGGAGACCCGGAAACCTGGGGCAGAAGAGGCCGCCGCGCTGGCGGACGCTGTGTCCGGCTCACTCCTGGAGGCTGTGGAACAGTATCTTTCCTGAACTTCAGACCAGCATCGGCTCGGTCTGAGCGAACGTCTCCCTCACGCCGTCTTCGAGCGAGGTCGCAGGGAGATCGCATCCCGTTTCGCGCAGTCCGGTCAAGTCGGCTTCAGTGAAGTGCTGGTAGCGCGCGTCCAGGTCAGAGGGAAACGGGATGTATTCGATCCTTGCATTCCCGTGGACCTGCATCAGGGCTCGGGCCACTTCGTTGAAGCTGCGCGATCGGCCGGATCCGGCATTCACCACGGCTTGCCAGGTCTGTCTCTTTTCCCCCGCCTTCGGCGCCCAGGGTCCAGCCTGAGCGAAGTAGAGGTTCAACTGCGCCAGATCGCGGACAAAAACGAAATCGCGGCGCTGCTCCCCGTTGCCGTAGCCGCCTGACCCCTCGAACAGCTGCACTTTTCCTGTATCGACGATCTGCTTCGAAAAGTGGTGGATGACGGAAGCCATGCGTCCTTTATGGGCTTCGCGTGGGCCGTAGACGTTGAAGTAACGCAGCCCCACCACGGTGATGGGCAGCGATCCTTCCGCGATGCGCCGGCGAACATGATGATCGAATGCCAGCTTGGAGAAGCCGTAAATATTCAACGGTCGTTCATTCTCCAGCGTGGGCGTGAAATGGCCAGGACCGCTTAATCCATAAACCGCGGCGGTGCACGCGTAGACCAGAGGCGCTCCCTGTTCGATGGCATAACCGAGAATCTCTTTCGAGCAGGTGAAGTTGTTGTCCATCATGTAGACGCCGTCGTCTACCAGCGTGTTGGAACAAGCGCCCTGGTGGAAGATGGCCTCCACGCGCGGAATTCCAAGCGCCTTGGCGGCCAGCGCCCGGCGAAATTCCCGTTTGTCCATATAGTCCACAAACCGGGCGCCGTGCAGGTTGACGAGTTTGCGCGAGTCCGCCAGGTTGTCGACGATCAGAATGTCGGCAATTCCATACCGGTTCAGTTCATGAACCAGATTGCTGCCGATGAAGCCTGCCCCGCCCGTCACGATATACATGCTTGCCGCCCTTCAGGTGCGATGTGCCATCGCAAGACCGAATGAAATTGCGAACGATTTTGCGGTGCGGCTTGCTCTTACGGCAGCCTCTGACCCACCGCTGCGTCCCTGGTGTGCGAAAGTCCTGGGCGTCCCACGCTCAGATAGGTGAATCCGTGTTCCATCATGACCGCCGGATCATAAAGGTTGCGCCCATCGATGATGATGGGATAGCGAAGGGTGTAGTGCAGGCGCTGGAGGTCAAGGTCGGCGAATTCCTGCCACTCGTTCAGGATCACCAGCGCATCCGCATCCTGCGCGGCGGCGTAAGGGCTGTCAACGTAGCGCATATGCGTTCCCGGAGCCAGCACTTCTTTGGCCCGTTCCGCGGCGGCTGGATCGTACGCCGTCACAATCGAGCCTTCATGCAGCATCTGGTGGACGATGTCCAGGGCCGGCGACTCGCGAATGTCGTCGGTGCCGCCTTTGAAGGCCAGCCCCAGCACGCCAATCTTCTTGCCGCGGAAGGTCCACAGCGCGGAGCGAACCTTCTGGAAGAATCGCCGCTTCTGCTCCTCGTTGATCTTCTCCACTTCTTTCAGCAGAGCGAAGTCCACGCCCATCTGTTCGGCGACATAGCGAAAGGCGGCCACGTCCTTGGGAAAGCACGATCCGCCGTAGCCGACGCCGGCGCGCAGGAACTTGGGACCGATGCGGCTGTCCATGCCCATGCCGCGGGCGACTGCTTCGACATCGGCGCCCGCGGCCTCGCAGATGTTGGCCACCACGTTGATGAAGGAAATTTTCGTGGCCAGAAATGCGTTCGACGCGTGCTTGATAATTTCCGCTGCCTTGGTTGAAGTCAGCAGCACCGGCGGCGTGTCGGTCTGACTGCGATGACCTGGCACGGCGTGCGCCGACTGATAATAGGTCCCGCTGGTCAGCGGCTCATAAATCTTCTTCAGCAGATCCCCGGCCCGCTCGGAGTCGGCTCCCAGAACAATGCGGTCCGCGTGCAGGAAGTCCACGACCGCGGTGCCCTCGCGCAAAAACTCCGGATTGGAAGCGACGTCGAACAGCTCCCGGGGCACGCCATTCCGCTCGATCACGCGCCGGATCCATTCGTTGGTGTAAACCGGGACCGTGCTTTTCTCGACGACCACCTTATATTCGTCAATCGACCGGGCAATCTCGCTGGCAACGGCGTCGACATAGGACAGGTCGGCGCTGCCGGTGCGGCTTTGCGGTGTGCCCACAGCGATAAAGATGGCCTGCGCGGCCTGGGTTGCCGCGCGCAGATCGCTGGTGAATTCGATGGCATGATCCCGATGCCGGCTGAGCAACTCGGGAAGATAATCCTCGTGGATCGGGACGCCGCCGTCCGCGAGGGTCCGCAGTTTCGCTTCGTCGTTGTCGACGCAGATCACGCGGTGCCCGATCTCGGCGAAACACGCGGTGGCCACCAGACCCACGTATCCGGACCCGACGACGGCGATGGAAATACCCTGGCTCATGGGTTCCTCTGAAGGCTCTTTGCAGCGCTGGTTGCGTCGCAGAAACGAATCGCGCAAGTCTCGGTCGGCGCAGGTTTCGCAGTGATTCCGTGCCCGAGCGGGCGACGCTCCGCGGGCCTTCTAATGCCTCATCCTACCATGATCTGTCGGGGCTTCAGATCAGTTCTGGTCCCTGACCGGACCCTGATTTACAATGCCCGTGTGCTCGCTTTTGCCCACGCCGTGATGAGCGTCCTCACCTGGATATTCTTTGTGGGAATTGCCGGCTCTCTCCTGGTCATCCTGATCAGCTTCTTTGAGGACCTCAACGAACTTGTCGGCAAAGAGTAGTCCCGGATCATCGCACGTGCCCGTCGAGACTGCGACCACCGAGCCGATTCGCTCTTCGCTGTTCACTCTGCCGGTCTCCATTTTTCTCGGCCTTGTCTCCGCCGTTCTCCTGGACTGCTGCTTTCCTATCGCCGGTCCCATGCCTCCGTGGCGTGGTTACATTGCCTGGGTTGCTCTGATTCCGCTGCTGATTGCGCTTCTCAACCAGCGTGCGGCAGCTCATCCGAAGTATCTTCGCAATGCCGCGATCACCGGCTATCTTTGTGGACTGCTCTGGTACATCCTGAACTGCTACTGGATCTACCAGACCATGCTGCTGTACGGCAACATTCCTCCCCTTGGATCCGCCGGCATCGTGTTCCTGTTCAGCGCGGTGCTCGGCCTCTACTTCGGCCTGTTCGGATTCCTGCTCGCCTTCTTTCGCCGCCGTCTCGGTTTGGTTCCGGCGATCCTGCTTGCGCCCTTTGTCTGGGTCGCCATCGACCTTGCCGCCGCTCGCATTACGAGCGTTCCGTGGGATCAGCTGGGCTACTCCCAGGTCGACAGCTTTCTCATCACGCGCGTCGCTCCGCTGGCCGGCGTTTACGGCATTACCTGGTTTCTGGTCTTCATCAACGTACAGCTCGTCGGGGTCTGGATGCCGGGCCGCCGCGCCAGCATCCGGCTCAAGGCGATGGTCTCCGGCTTCGCGGTTCTTGCTTTCCTGCTGAACGCGTTCTGGATGCAGCCGGCGCCGGCGACCGTCGAGGCCACTGCCGTTCTGCTTCAGGACAACCTCAGCGTCGACGAGGACAATTCCTGGGTCGGCAATGTTTTCGATCCGCAGACGCAGCGCAGCGTGCCGCTGTGGGATCGCAACATGGCGATCTATTCCAGCGCGAGCCAGCAAACCTGCACTCCGTACTACATCGGGATGCCGCAGCCTGGCTCACTGTACATGGATCATCCGGAATGCACGGCCAGCTCGATTGCGCTGATTGCGTGGCCCGAAGCACCCTCCGCCTTCCGCACTGCCGATCCGCGGTTCTTCTTCGGCATGGCTGGTCTGGCGCAGTCGGCGCATGCGGCCGTGGTTGCCGGCAACATTGCTCGTGAGCCTGTGACCGTTCATAAACGCATGGAAATCGGCGTGTTCAACGCAGCCTCGGTCTGGGAAGCGAACGGACAATTTGGTGGCGTGTACTCCAAGATCCACCTGGTTCCCTTTGGCGAATACGTGCCTTACCGCGAGGTATTCTTTTTCGCTCACCATTTGACGCAGCAGGTGGGCGATTTTAATCGGGGCATCAAGCGGCTGGTTTTTTCCACCGGCGACACCGGCGCGGGGAATCACAGCTTTGGCGTCTTCATCTGTTACGAATCCATCTTTGCCGACGAGGTTCGGCATTTTGCCAAAAGCGGCGCCGAAGTGCTGGTGAACATTTCCGACGATGGCTGGTATGGCGACACCAGCGCTCCGTGGCAGCACCTGAATATGGCTCGAATGCGGGCCATTGAAAACCGGCGCTGGCTGCTGCGAGACACCAATTCCGGGGTGACGGCGGCGATCGACCCTTATGGACGAGTGACGCAGTCGGCGCAACGGCACGTCTTTACTTCGCTGGCGGTGCGGTTTGGGTACGTCCAGCGGCGGACGTTCTACACCATTTTCGGCGACGTGTTTGCGTGGCTGTGCTTCCTTGTGGTGCTTGGGGCGATCGTGAAGACGTACGAGCCGCGGTGGAAGGAATACCAGGCGCGGCGCAAAGCGGAACGAGAAGGGCCGCTGGTTTAGTGTCCGGCCGGTTTGTGGCGGGCCGGTATTTAGTAGACTTTACTTAGTCATGCTCTCCGATCTTGAATTTGCTTACGCTCCCGTCCGCGAAAAAGTCCGCGGTTTGCGGGAGTATCTTTGACGCACCCCGTCTCCGCACCGAACTAGCTGCCATTGAAACCAGGCTTGCCGATCCGGCGCTGTGGTCGAACCCTGCGCTGTCGCAGCCGATCATGCGCGACCGGAAGCGGATCGAAGGCCAGCTGGCCGACGATGCCGATCTGGAGCGGCGCACCGGCGACATTGAAGCCTATTTCGAGCTGGCTCGGGAAGGCGAGGCGGTTGAGCCCGATCTCGAGCGCGAGATCACGAGCCTGCGCGACCACGTCGACCAGCTTGAATTCCGCACCATGCTGTCGGGCGAAACCGATCCGCTGAATGCCATCGTGACGGTTCATCCTGGCGCCGGCGGGACGGAATCGCAGGACTGGGCCGAGATGCTGATGCGGATGTATCTGCGCTGGGCCGAACAGCAGGGTTTTAAAACCGAGATGAACGACTACCAGGACGGCGAAGAAGCCGGCATCAAGTCGGCGACCTTCACCATCACCGGCGAGTATGCGTTCGGGCTGCTGGGCGGCGAAACCGGCGTGCATCGGCTGGTGCGGATTTCACCGTTTGACCAGGCGAAGCGGCGGCATACCTCGTTTGCGTCGGTGTATGTTTCGCCGGAGATCGACGACTCGATCCAGATCGACATCAAGCCCGACGAGATTCGGACCGATACGTACCGGTCGGGCGGCAAAGGCGGGCAGCACGTGAACACGACGGATTCGGCGGTGCGGATCACGCACATTCCGACCAACATCGTGGTGCAGTGCCAGAACGAGCGGTCGCAGCACAAGAATCGGGAGAAGGCGATGAAGATGCTGCGGTCGCGGCTCTACGAGTACGAGCTTGAGAAGAAGCATGCGGCGACGCGGAAGATCGAGGACTCGAAGCTCGACATCAATTTCGGGTCGCAGATCCGGTCGTACGTGCTGCAGCCGTACCGGATTGCGAAGGACCATCGGACCAAGGTGGAAGTGGGCGACGTCGACAAGGTGCTCGACGGGTTTCTGGAGCCGTTCATCCGCGGGTATCTGCTGATGAAGCGGCAAGGCGGCGTTCCGGTGGCCGCGGCGGCGGACGACGATCTGGAGTAAGGTCTCTCAGAGCGTGGCATCGGCGTGATTATCACTAGGGAAGTTGGAAGTGACGGGAACCTTAGTCCGGCGGCGATCAACCTGCTGGACCAAGTGCCTATCCAGCAACTCTTCCACACCTCGCATCTTCTCCGCCATCCGGATTCCATATACAGGATATCGCTTGCGAAAGTCGGCGACGCGTATTGCAAGGTGGCCGAGACTTGCCTCCAAAAAATGGACCAGTTTCGCGAATTCACCGGCTCAGGATTTGAAATCAATGAGCTTCTCGCCCACCAAGAGCACCTTCTTCGCTGCCTCCAGGAACACTTGGAGGACTGTTGGCTGACTCTCAAGACCCTAGTCGATCCCAAGAATGGCACGAAAGACGAACTCTTCGCGGATAGATACGTCATCAAGAGTGGACTGCCCGGAGCAAAGACATTCAGCGCCGCCATCGCCGATTACAAACGAAGCCTGCGAATCGCAAACAAGCTAAAACACGAGCAGGGTCGACTCCGTCCAGTTGCGATGTGGTTCCCTGGAAGCGTTCACCTCGGATATTTTCTTGAAGGGCCCAACGCCCAAGGACAGCTGGGCCCTTCTCCCGAAATCCATCCGGACGGAGGGGCAATTTCGTTTGCGAGGGATCTTGGGTGGCACATCTTCAACATCTATCGGATTTCGGAGAAGTTGGTCGACGCCGTGCAAGGCGCGCTGGAGGCGCAGGGGGTCAAGGTCAAAATAAAAGCGCGCGCCGACTCCAGCTGGGATAGGCCATTGTCGCTAGCGGTTCAGATCCCAGATGCCTATTTCAAGAAAGACGTGCAAAAGCGAGTCGCGACGATTCGTATCGGAGGTGAACCGCGAAAGCTAACCGTCAGCTTCCCGGAAAACGTTTGGACGGTGTTCCCGGCCACCGTCAAGACTGCGTGTTCCTATGTTATCGACGGTCACAACCCGACCTACAAAGTGCCACTGCCCTGAAAGTTGGGTGCGTTGCTATTGGTGCGGGGAGGGCTGGAAAAATGGGGAGCCATTCACCGAGTGCCGGTTACCCCACGCAAGCCTTCCTTTGGCTTGGGCGGGTCAGCGATATCCTAATCTGCCGCTTTGTGTCAGGGCACAACTTTCAGCCGTGCCGCGAGCCCCGAACGCAGACGCGTGCACGCCGCCAATCAGCCCCGGCTTTGAGCCACGCTCTCCAACCGTTGCAGCGTGTCAGGATACCTGCGTACCAGAAGCAGCAGGGCGGCGGCCTGCGGATTGGGCTTGGCCCGTCCCTGCTCCCATTTCTCCAGCGTCCGCTCGTTGATCCGAAGCTTGCGGGCAAATACAGCGCGCGAACACCGCAGTTCCTTGCGTGTTTCGCGGATGAACGCGGAGTCGAGCGACGGTAGGGGTGCGGGCGTCTCGCGATACGTGCGCAGTGTGATCTTCCCCTCGCGATGCGCTTTCATCGCATCGACGCCTTCCATCATCTCGTCAAAAAGCTTGCGCTTCGCCATGTCTACCCCCGTCGTTATCTTTTGTGCGAACGCCGCCGCGCTGAGCGTCGCTCTGCCCGCTGCCTTGTTTCGCTCTCGATGGCCGTCTTGAGCGCCTTCTTTTCGCCCGCACTGAGGTCCGCTGCCTCGTTCTTGCCATAGATCGTCATCATCCAGATTTGCTGATCCATCTCGAAGTAGTAATAGATAACGCGCAGACCGCCTCGCCTCCCCTTGCCTCGCCCCGGATCAGCCCAGCGCATCTTGCGAAACCCGCCCGTCCCCGGCATAACATCCCCGGCTTCAGGATCGTTAGCCAGCGCGGTCTGCAAGGCCCGGTACTGCTCGTCGTCGAGGTATTCATCGACATAACGAGTGAATGCGGGCGTCTCGATAATTTCCATACATACGCCCCAAACCTAACCCCAATGGTACGCCACAAGCGTAGGAAATGCCAGGGTACGGCCCGGAATCTGGTGTCCGACCCCAAATGTGGAAAACCTGTCAAGCTTTTCGTCTACGGTACTAAAGTGTTGTTCCTCATTCCACAAGCCTTCCACCACAATAACCTCAAAGAATTTTGGCCGATATTATAGCTGGACTTGGTATCCTGATAATAGGGGATAAGAAATAAAAGAGGCCGCGCCCGAGCGCGGCCGTTTCTGTCCTCGGAGGAATCCCGTGGCCGTCCCACTACAACTCGGCTGCTCAACCCGCATCGGCCTCGTCGCCGCCGCGTCTGTGCACCAACACGGTCGCCTCTGTGACACAAGCAGCCGCTTCTATGACAAAGACAGCCGCCTGTGTAACAAACCCGGCCGTCTCTGTAACAAGGACGGCCGTCTCCCAATTAATCCATTTTCAAATACATGCACCCACGCGCAGGTTGTCGAGCTCGTCAACCCCCAACCCAACCCCAGCCAAATCAATCACCGGCCCGCACCAGGGGGTGGGGGGGAGGGGGGTCCACCGCACTTTAGTTACTCCAGATCGCCGCCCGCTAGTCGAAGCCCGGTCAGCGGGTCTGCGGCGTTTGCTCGGGGACGGCGTCGGGGAAGAGGTTTTTCAGCGGCGCGTCCTGTTGCTGGCGGAGTTCGGGGTGGGGTAATGGCTTGCGTGGGAGCATCTGGTCGCGCATGGCTGCGTTGTAGACGAAGATCGCCTCTACTGTTGCGGCTTGTTTCAGGTCGCCGGGCTGGAGGTGCTCGTAGACGTCCTGATTGGAGTGGTGGGTTTTGGTTTCGTAGTCGAGCGGGTCCTGGATGAACTGGAAGCCGGGGATGCCGACCGCGTCGAAGGAGAGATGGTCGGTGCCGCCGGTGTTGCGCAGGGTGAGGGTGGTGACGCCGAGGTCGTGTAGAGGCTCGATCCACTGAGCGAAGATGGGGGCGACGAGCGTGTTCTCCTGGAGATAGACGCCGCGGATTTTGCCTGATCCGTTATCGAGATTGAAGTAGGCGGAGATTTGGCGCTGCTCGGGCTTAAGTTCGAGCGGGCCTGAGGCGCGGCGCATGAATTCGGGGAGCGCGGCCTGGTCGGGAGCGGTGGAGACAGGCGCGGAGCCAAAGTGTTCCTTGACGTAGCCGCGCGAACCGAAGAGGCCTTCCTCTTCGCCGGACCAGAGCGCGATGCGGATGGTGCGGCGGGGCTGGACGTGGAGGGCGGTGAGGATGCGCATGACTTCCATGGCGACGATGGCGCCTGCGCCGTTGTCGGTAGCGCCGGTGCCGGCGATCCAGCTGTCGAGATGGCCGCCGACCATGACGATTTGATCTTTGAGGTTGGGGTCAGTGCCGGGGATTTCGGCGACGGTGTCGTAGCCATGCTGGTGGTCGCCGGTGAATTTGGCTTCGACGTCCATTTCGATGGAGACGGGCACGTGGGCCTGAAGGAGGCGGTAGACGCGGCCGTAGCTTTCGATGGCCATGACGACGGTGGGGACTTTCATTTCGTGGCCGCGGATGTAGGGGGTGCGGCCCATGGCGGCTCCGTTGTCGTCGAAGATGGTGCCGCCAGCGCCGCCGCCGTCGCGGGCGTCGCGGGAGGGACGGATGACGCCGGCAACTTTTTCGTCGGCGAGGAACTGGACGAGCTTGTCGGCGAGGCGCATGCGCTGACCCATGGTGCGGATGCGCTCACGGAGTTCGGGGGAAAGGCCGTCGTTGTTGTTGACGGGGTAGCTGGCGATGTCGGCGAGTTGCTGGTCGGTATAGCGCTCGAAGAGCGGCTGCTCGATGGGGGGAACGGGGCGCATGTCGCCGAGGAGGACGATTTTGCCGGCGAGCTTGCCCTGATATTTGGCGAAGTCGTCGTCGGACTGGATGTTGACGAAGGCGGCTTCGGCGGTGACGGGGCCGCTGGTGGGCGGGGACCAGGGCGTGGCCTGGGCGATGAAGACGGCGGTATCGGGGGCGGTCATGCGGACCCAGGTGTTGAGCTGCTGCCAGCCCATGCCGAATTCACCCCAGTCGTCGAGTTGGGCGTTGACGCAGCCCATCGCAGTGAGCTGATCGCGGGTCCAGGCATTGGCTTTGGCCATGTTGGGCGAACCGGTGAGGCGGGGGCCGATGTCGTCGGCGAGGGCGGAGCCGTAGTCCATGACATGGGAATGGAGGAGGCCTTCCTCGCGGATGCGGGCGACCATGGTGAGGTCGAGCTTTTCGGTGGTGGGCTGGGGCTCGGACCAGGGGCCGACGTTGGGGTCGGTGACGGCTGCGGGGGCTGGGACGGGCTTCTTTTTGTCGGCGGCGAAGAGGGGAAGGGTGGCGAGCAGAAGGAGCGCGGGGATGCGGTGGGTGCGCAGGAGCATGGGTTCCTCCAAAGGGAACAGGGTGCAGGGTGCAGGGTACAGGGTACAGGGTGCGAGCGAGGAGCTGTTAGCGAGAAGCGTTGAGCGAAGGACTTTTAGCGAAGGGCGATTAGCGTGAGGCGATTAGCGAAGGCGATTAGCGAAAGACTTTTAACGAAGGGCGTTTAGCGACAGGCGTTTAGCGAAAGGCAAGAGCACAGACAAAGAGGTCGCGCTTTGCGCGATTTCCCGGGTCTCAGAGTCGAGACCCGGGGCAGCCGGCGATTCCACATCCCCAAACGCAAGAAGCCATTCGACTCGCCCCGCTCGCTCAGGCCAGGTTGTGGGGCCCCCGATCGCAGGTGGATCGTTGCTTAGCGGGTGGCTTTTTCTTCCTGGTGGTTGGGGGATTCGGCGGCGGCGGTTTCGTCTTCGACGCCGGTGGCGGGGAAGAAGACGCTGAAGACGGTGCCGGTGGTGGATCCATGGTTGCGGCTGCGGACGCGGACCGAGCCGCGGTGCTTGCGGATGATCTGATCGCTGACCCAGAGGCCGAGGCCGGTGCCGGTGGCTTCTTTGGTGGTGAAGAAGGGCTCGAAGATGTGGCGGCGAGCATCCTCGGAGATGCCGCAGCCGGTATCGGCGACGGAGACGCGGACGCCAAGAACGCCGTTCTGCCAGGAATTGTGGGCGCGGATGACAAGGCGGCCACCGTCGGGAGTCATGGCGTCGAGAGCATTCCCAATGAAGTTGGCGAAGAGCTGGCGGAGCTCGCCGGCGAAGCAAAAGAGGGAGAGGTGAGCGGGGTAGTCGCGCTGGAGCTGAACCTGGAGGGTCTGGATGCGGCCGGTATGGAGGGTGATGACGGAGTCGAGGAGCTCACTGACGTTGGCGATGGTGGGGAGCGTGGACTGGCGGTAGAAGCGGAGAGTCTGCTGGGTGATCTCGGAGACGCGAGTGACTTCCTGCTGGGCGAGCTCGGCGAAGCGGGCGGTTTCCGGAGTGAGGCGCTCCTGACGGATGAGGAAGAGGAGGTTGGTGACGGCTTCGAGGGGGTTGTTGATCTCGTGGGCGATGGAGGCGGCGAGGCGGCCGGTGGCGGCGAGCTTCTCGGTGCGGCGGAGGGTTTCTTCGCCGCGCTTCTGCTCGGTGATGTCGACGAGAATGGCGCCGACCCAGCGGGTGGCGTCGGTTTCGGTGCGGACGGGATAGAGGTGGGCAAGCCAGCTGCGCGGGCGGTGGGGCTGGGGCTCCCAGGTGAGTTCGAGATTGCGGACGGGTTCGCCGTTTTGGAAGACGGATTCGATGTTGCGCTCGAGCCTGGCGGCGGTGGCGGGCGGGAGGATTCCGGCGATGCCGCGGCCGAGATGGAGAGCAAAGGAGTAGCCGTTCATTTCGGCAAGGAACTGATTGACGCGGACGAAGCGGTATTTGCGGTCGAAGAAAGCGAAGCCGATGGGGGCGTTGGCGAGCATGGAGTCAAGGAGAGCCAGAGTTTCATTGAGGCCGGCACGCTGATCCTGCATGGCGGCGACCATGCGATTGAAAGCGATGGTGAGCTCGGAGGCTTCCGTAGAGGTCTTGACGGAGAGAGGGAATTCGCCGGGGTCTTCAGGATGCTGGATGAGGTGGCGGGTGGCGCGGGTGAGGAGGGCGAGCTGGCGGGTGATGGACTCGGCGAGGAAGGCGGCGATGATGGTGCAGGCGCCGAGGACGAAGGCGGCCCAGAGGGCGGTGATGCGCAGGACGGCGTGAAGGTCCTGGACGTCCTGGTGGTTATTGGGATAGATCCAGGCGAGGGCGCGGACCTTGCCGTCCTGCAGGATGGGGGTGACGACCTCCCACTGGTGGTCGGCGGACTGAAACATGACGGGCTGGGTGAGGGGGCGGAGGTAGCTCTGTTCGCGCTGGGAGAGGGTGATTTTGTTGATGGAAGTGGGGTCGGTACTGGCGAGGGTGACGCCCTTGAGGTCGGTGATCTGGGCGGCGCTGACGCTGGCGGATTTGGAGACGGTGGTGACGACGCGGGAGAAGGAGCCAGGGCGGGGGTCAGCGAGGGCGAGGGAGCCGAGGGCGCCCATCTGAAAGGCCTGACTTTCGAGGCGGCGGTGCATGCGCTGATTCATTTCGCTGCGCTGCTGACGGAGGAGGAGGAGGGTAAAAATGCCGACAACGAAGATCTCGAAGAGAATGAGGGCGGCCATGAACTGGCCGCGAATCGATCGTGGTCGAAGCATCGGCATAAAAAGACGGACGAAAAGCAAGCGAGAAGCGAGCGAACGACCAGCGAAAAGCGAGACAAATGCGAGCGACAAACGAGTCGAAAACGAGCTAAGGACCAGCGAGAAGCGAGCGAAAGACGAGCAAAAAAAACTTTTAACGAAAGACGTTTAGCGAAAGACGTTTAGCGAAAAGCGTTCAGCGAAAGCGAGCGGAAAGAAAAGCTAAAACGAGCCAAAAATCAGGGGACACCTCGGGGCCTAAACTTCGGTGAACGCCGGAGCAGCGTCATGCAGCTTTTGTTTCAGGTCCTCGGCAATCTGGCCGCCGTGGAAGCGGCCGTTCTCAATGAAAATCTCGTTGGTGCGGTCGCCGGCGATGATGACACCCGCAAGGTAGATGCCGGGGACATTGCTTTCGAGACTGCGGGGATCACAGGCCGGACAACGGAATTCTCCCTCAATATGTACGCCGAGGGACTGAAGAAAATCAAAATCGGGGATATAGCCGGTCATGGCAAAGACGTAATCATTGGCCAGAACGCGCGGGCCCTGCGGCGTTTCGATGGTGATGGAGTCAGGGTCGATGCGGGTGACGGTGGTCGAGAAAAACGCGGCGATCTGGCCGTTCTTAATGCGGTTTTCGATGTCGGGGAGAATCCAGTACTTGATGTGAGGCTGCATGGCGGAGCCGCGATAGACCACGGTGACGCGTGCGCCGTGACGCCAGAGCTCGAGGGCGGCGATGGCGGCGGAGTTTTTGCCGCCGATGACGACGACGTCGAGTCCGTAATAAGGATGGGGGTCGTTGTAGTAGTGCATCACCTTGGGCAGGTCTTCGCCGGGGATGTTCATCATGTTGGGCAGGTCGTAGTAGCCGGTGGCCACGACGACTTTGCGGGTGGCGTAGCGATGTTCGCGGTCGAAGGCATCGCGAGTGCGGATGGTGAAGTTCAGGTCCTCGCCGGAGACCGCTTCGACGCGCTCGTAGGGGCGGATGTCGAGTTGGTAGTGCATGGCGACCTTGCGGTAGTACTCGAGGGCCTCGTTGCGAGTGGGCTTGGCATTGGGGCTGGGGAAAGGGATGTCGCCGATCTCCAGCAGTTCGGAGGTGGTGAAGAAGGTCATGTGCGCGGGGTAGTGGAAGAGGGAATTGCAGAGGCAGCCTTTATCGACGAGGACGGAGCGGAAGCCGGCGCGCTGGGCTTCGATGGCGCAGGCCATGCCGGTGGGGCCGGCGCCGATGACGAGGACGTCGAAAACTTCAGGCAGGGAGGGGCTTTCGGGCATGGTTTATAGATTAGACGATGGGGCGGGGGCGACGGGGTGCGGGCTGGGCCGATCAGGCTAATTCAAAATCCCTGAGGCGGGCGGCTTTGCGGTCGAAGGTGAGGGTGGAGGAGCAGCCGGCCCAGCGGCCGAGGGCGCCGATGAGGGCATCGTCGAAGGAGGCGGCGCCAGAGTGGAGGGCGTCGATGGCAAGGAAGACTTCACGCTCGTTTTGGATGAAAAGTGCAGGGGTCCGGAGCATGCGCTCAACAGCGGTCGCGATTTGCTGACTGGTGAACTCGTAGCTGCTTCGGAGCACCCAGACGAGCTCTGTGATGGTGACCAGACTGACAAAGCCCGGTTCTTCCTGGGTGAACCGGCGTTCCATGATTGCGGCAGCCTGTTTCGACTGAACGGGATCATCCTGGGTGAGATAGCGAACCAGGATGTTGGTGTCGAGGCCGATCATTTCTTCTTCGAGCGCATGAATCTGCGGGTGGCTTCCTTCGCGATGGCAGCGTCCATCTCCTCCAGGGAGACGGTTTTTCGTGCAGGGAGGATCCCGCGGAGCGCCGTTATGGGAAGCGTGCGGAGCATGACGACGTGGCCGTCGGGCTGAATGAAAAACTTGACGCGGTCGCCGGTTTTGAGACCGAGATGATCGCGGATCGGCTTAGGGATGGTGGCCTGGCCTTTGCTGGTGATGGCTGACTGCATTTTGCTCTCCCATTACATTTTAGCAAAAGTAATACCAAGCGGGTCGATTTTCTTTGCGGCATACAATCGGGGCGCGGTTGACGGGGGGATTCGATGAGAAAACTATTACCGGCATTGCTGCTGTTGGCGTTGGTGGGTCCTGTTTTTGCGCAGGGAGCTCCACCGCAGGGATCGGCGGACCAGCCCTACACGATGGAGTACTACTACAAGACGCAGTGGGGGCATCAGCAGGAGTTTCTGAATCTCTTCCTGCAGTATCACTACCCGCTGCTCGAGCGGATCGAGAAGACGGGGCGGATGCTTTCCGTGAAGATTGAAACGCCGGCCAACCATATGACCGAAGATGCGCGCTGGGATTATCGGGTGACGATCGTCTTCAAGAACTCGACGGCAGCCACGACGGCGAATCCGGAGGAGGAGGCGCTGATCAAAGAGCTGTGGCCGGATCAGGACAATTATCGAGCGCGGGAGCAGCGGCGATTTGAAATTCTGCTGGGGCACTGGGATTTGCCGGTGAGCAATATCACGCCAAAGTAGGCGGGGGGTAGTCGGGGGGACTCGTCGCCAGGGCTGGTGGGTTTCGGTGCGACTGAGGAAGCTTTGGAAGAAGGCGAAGGGGCAGAGTGGAAGCTGTGCTTTCCCAAAGTGGTAATTCAAGGTACTTTCGTGTCGCGGCCCAGGATCAAGTTCTTGACCATCGGATGGCAAAAGCGTCCGCTGCTTGCTGTGGGGTGAACCTGGCGGGGCGCAGCGGGGTTTTGCCGGTTTTGCCGCTTTCCCATAATGGCAAACGATTTTACTTTCGTGCTGCCGCTCAGCATCAAGTCCTTGACGGTTGGATTGGAGAGGAGTCGACTACTTGCTGTGGGGTGAACCTGGCGGAACGCAGCTTTTTTTGCGCTCCGGCAGGGGGGCGATTGTTTCCGGGCGTGGCCTGATACATCGTGCCGCGATACACAGCCGAGTTTCTAAAACACGCTCCAGGAAAAGACCGAGGGCTGGTCCAGGATCGGACCAGCCCTCGGCGTTTGTCGGAATTGCGGGCCGAGTTACTGGGCTGCGGGAGCAGCGGCAGCAGCCTTCTTGTGGTGATGATGGGCCGGGGGCGCGTTGCGAGGCTGCGCCTTGATGGCGTTCTCGTCAATCACGGTGGTGCCCGGTACATCGTTGTCGAAGTTGGCGCCGGCGGGAACGAGGTAATCGTCCACTTCATTCTGGCCGCTGGTGCCCGTCTTCACGAGGATGCGGGACGCGTCGATGCCCTTATCCGTAACGAGATACAGCTTGGTGTTGACGGCGCGCTGCGCTGCCAGCTCGTCGGCGGTCATTTCCTTTTTGTGGTGCCTACCCTTCGGCGGAGCAACAGGAGCCGAATTGCCGACCAGTACCAGAGTGGCGTCCGCCTTTTGCTGGGCATTGAGCGCGACGTCATCGAGACAGGCTTTGGACTCGTTGTCGACGCGGGTGGGACGTTTGGTGTCGCGGTCGAATTGGATCGCGCAGAGGGTTTGCGACTTCGGCGGCGGCGGTGGCGGAGGAACCTGGACGTTCACCGACGTGGTGGCGGAAGCGGTGTGGGACTTATCGTCCTGCACGCTGCAGGTGACGGTGATGGATCCGGCGGGTGCTCCGGTGGTGGCGAGAACCGCGCTGGTTCCGTTGCCGCTGACGTTGCCGGCGGAAGCGGAATAGCTGTAGGTGAGCGGACGATTCTGCGGGCTGGCGCCGGCGGCGGTGATGGTGGAGGTGCCGCCGGACATAACGGTGTCAGGGCTGGCCGAGCAGCTGAGAGTGGGCGGCTCGAAGGGCTTGACGGTGAAGTCGGCGGAGCAGTCAGCCGTTTCTCCGGGCTTGGAGCCTTCCTTACCTTTTTTGCCTTCCTTCACTTCAGCTTTCACGGTGTAGCTGCCTGGATCGAGGGAAGCGGTTGCGACGGTGGCGCTGTTTCCGTTACCGGAGACGCCGGTGCCGCTCCAGGTGTAGAGCTGATCCCAGTTTTTCTTCGTGGCCAGGTTGGCAGGAGTGGCAGAGACGGTTTCCTGGTCGCCTGGGTAAAGGGAAGGGGCACTGGCGTTGCATGTGAGCGTGACCGGCACGATTTTTTTGCAGCCGGTGGAGAGAAAGGCGAAACACGCGGACGCCAGAACGAGACCAGCAGACTTCAAAATTCCAGAATGCATTTGCTTGTTCTCCTCAATCGAAACTTGTCAGCGAAGGAGCCGCTTGTTGGGAGCGACGCTGGCTGCGGGGGGAAAACCGGAAAGCGAGAAAGCTGCATGATGCGGAGGCAACGGGCGCTACTGAGTGATCCGCAGCGATGCATCGTGCAAGGGTCCCGCGATCGCGAGTGTTGAGCATCGGTGAATATTGTAGTGCCGTGGAGCACAAATCGCGGGAAGGATGCCACACCGTTCATCAAGTTAATACGCGGACGGGGGTGCATCTATGCACAATTAGTTACTAGTGAAGATTGCGGGGTTCGATCGTCAAGGGAGGGCGCGGAGTGCTCGGAGCGGGCTTGTCGCTGCTTACTGTGGTAAGGCCGGCGATGGTGTTTTCAGGCCACGATGTGCGGGGCGCGCGGTGTGCGGCTGCGCGCGAAGATATTGGCAAGATGGCCATCAGCGGTTGGAGATTTGGCAGAGCGTTGCGCGTGGCGGAGGTTCGGCGATGAAGGGTTACGTCAGGAATCTGCAGGTGGGATTAACCTGAAGGCAGGTGGATTTCAGATGGCGACGATCAGGCAGGAAGACTTTATTCAGAGCGTGGCGGATGCGCTGCAGTACATCAGCTACTACCATCCGGTGGACTACATCACGAGCCTGGGGCGGGCGTACGAGCGGGAGGAATCGGCGGCGGCGAAGGATGCGATGGCGCAGATTCTGATTAATTCGCGGATGTGCGCGGAGGGGCACCGGCCGATTTGCCAGGACACGGGGATCGTGACGGTGTTTCTGAAGATCGGCATGGATGTGCGATGGGACGCGACGATGACGGTGCAGGAGATGGCCGATGCGGGGGTGCGGCGGGCGTATCTCGATCCGGATAACACGCTGCGGGCGTCGATATTGGCCGATCCGGCGGGAGCGCGGAAGAATACGAAAGACAACACGCCGGCAGTGGTGAGCGTGGAGATGGTGCGGGGCGGCGAGGTTGACGTTATTGTTGCGGCGAAAGGCGGCGGGAGCGAGGCGAAGGCGAAGTTCACGATGCTGAATCCGTCGGACTCAGTGGTGGAGTGGGTGCTGAAGACGGTGCCGACGATGGGGGCGGGGTGGTGTCCGCCAGGGATGCTGGGGATTGGGATTGGCGGGACGGCGGAGAAGGCGATGCTGCTGGCGAAAGAGTCGCTGATGGATCCGATCGATATGCGGGAGCTGTTGGATCGCGGGCCTCGGAACAACCTGGAAGAGATGCGGATTGAGATTTACGAGAAGGTGAATCGGCTGGGGATTGGCGCGCAGGGGCTCGGGGGCCTCACGACAGTGCTGGACGTGAAGATTCGCGATTATCCGACGCATGCGGCGAATTTGCCGGTGGCGATGATTCCGAACTGCGCGGCGACGCGGCATGCTCATTTTGTGCTGGATGGTTCGGGGGCGGTGGCTTTGCAGCCTCCGTCGCTTTCGGACTGGCCGACGTTGACCTATGACGTTTCTTCGGCGCGGCGGGTGAATCTGGACACGGTGACGCGGGCGGATGTGGCGACGTGGAAGCCGGGGGAAGTGGTGCTGCTGCGCGGGAAATTGCTGACGGGTCGCGATGCGGCGCACAAGCGGATGATCGAAATGTTGAACAAGGGGCAGAAGCTGCCGGTCGATTTCACAAATCGGTTTATCTATTATGTAGGGCCGGTGGATCCGGTGCGGGAGGAAGTGATGGGGCCGGCGGGGCCGACGACGGCGACGCGGATGGACAAATTCACGCGGCAGATGCTGGAGCAGACGGGGCTGCTGGGGATGGTTGGGAAAGCGGAGCGGGGGCCGGCGGCGGTGGAGGCGATTCGCGACAATCACGCGGTGTATCTGATGGCGGTGGGGGGCGCGGCGTATCTGGTGTCGAAGGCGATTCGCGCGGCGCGGGTGGTGGCGTTTGAGGATCTGGGCATGGAGGCGATCTATGAGTTTACGGTCGAGGACATGCCGGTGACCGTGGCGGTGGATGCGCAGGGGATTTCGGTGCATGAGACGGGGCCGCGGGAGTGGAAGGCGCGGATACAGGCGGAGTTTGGTGGGGTGGCGATTTTGGCCTAAAGGCCAGCCCGTAGCCGGTAGCCTGTAGCGGGTAGCGAAGGCACGACGCCGACGACTCCGCGCACAAACACGCAATCTGATTTCTAATCGCTGCATCCTCCGGTGAGGGGTGGTGCGATGGCAGAGATGCGTAAGGAAAAGGACTCGCTGGGATTCGTCGAGGTGCCGGCGGGAGCGTATTACGGGGCGCAGACGCAGCGGGCGGTGGAGAACTATCCCATTTCGGGGATGCGGGCGCATCCGCTGCTGATTCGGGCGATGGGGATGGTGAAGCGGGCGGCGGCGGAGGCGAACTGGGAGCTGGAGCTGATCGATCCGAAGCAGGCGGATGCGATTATCTCGGCGGCGCAGGAAGTGATTGAAGGAAAGTGGGACGCGGAGTTCGTGGTCGATGTGTTTCAGGCGGGGGCGGGCGTCAGCTTCCACATGAATGCGAATGAGGTGATCGCGAATCGGGCCAATGAGATTCTGGGCGGGAAGCTGGGGGAGTATGAATTCATCCATCCCAACGATGATGTGAATTACGGGCAGTCGACGAACGATGTTTTTCCGACGGCGATGCGGCTGGCGGCGCTGCTGGATCTGGAGACGCTGTATCCGGAGCTGGATGCGCTGGCCGATGCGTTTGCGCGGAAGGGCGCGGAGTTCGATGGAGTCGTCAAAGCCGGGCGGACGCATATGCAGGATGCTGTGCCGATCCGGCTGGGGCAGGAATTTGCGGCGTATGCGGTGGCGGTGCGGAAAACGGGCGAATTTTTGCGGCAGGCGGGCGATGGATTGCGGGAACTGGGGCTGGGCGGGACGGCGGTGGGAACGGGGCTGAATACGCATCCGGAATACAGGACCAAGGCTGTTACGAATTTGGCGCGGATTTCGGGGCAGGCGCTGTTTCCGGCGGAGGATTTGCGGTGGGCGATGCAATCGCAGGCTCCAATGGGGCAGCTGAGTGGGGCGCTCCGGGGGCTGGCGCTCGAGGTGATTCGGATCGCCAATGATCTGCGGTTGCTGAGTTCGGGGCCGAATACGGGGTTCAACGAAATTCATCTGCCGAGCTTGCAGCCGGGGTCGTCGATCATGCCGGGGAAGGTGAATCCAGTGATGGCGGAGCTGGCGGCGATGGTGAGTTTTCAGGTGATCGGGAACGACACGGCGGTGTCGATGGCGGTGCAGGCGGGGCAGCTGGAGCTGAACGTGATGATGCCGACGATGGCGTACAACGTGCTGCAAAGCACGACGATTCTCGCGAATATGCTGCGGGTGTTTACGCAACGCTGTGTGGCGGGGATTGAGGCAAACGAGGAGCGGTGCCGGTATTATGCCGAGAGCACGATTGCGCTGGCGACGGCGCTGAATCCTCGGATTGGGTACGCGAAGGCGGCGGAGCTGGTGAAGGAGTCGGTGGCGACGGGAGAATCGATTGTGGCGCTGGCGCGGAAGAAGAAGGTGCTGAGCGATGCGGAGATCGAGGAAGTGCTCGATCCCATGAAGGTGACGGAGCCACGCGCGCCGGTGAAGGGGGAGAAATGACCGCGAAGCTTTCGGATGAGGCGCGTTGCTGGCCTGCGTTGCCGTTCGACTCGTGGAAAGACACATGCGAGACGCTGCACATGTGGACGCAGGTGGTGGGCAAGGTGCGGCTGGCGCTGACTCCGCTGGTGAACCACTGGTGGAATGTGCCGCTGTACGTGACGGCGCGGGGGCTGACGACGTCGCGGATTCCGTATGGGGCGCGGGCGTTTGAGCTGACGTTCGATTTTCTGGCGCGGGAGCTGGTGCTGGAAACGAGCGAGGGGACGGTGAAAAAGCTGGCGCTGCAGCCGCAGACGGTGGCGGATTTTTATCGGGATTGCATGGCGATGCTGCGGGACGAGGGGATTGAGGTGAAGATCTGGCACATGCCGGTGGAGGTGCCGAATCCGATCCCGTTCGACCAGGACACGGTGCATCGGTCCTACGACGCGGAGAAGGCGGAAGTGTTCTGGCGGATTTTGCTGACGGTGGATGCGGCGTTTCAGCAATTCCGGGCAGAATTTATTGGGAAGGCGAGCCCGGTACATTTTTTCTGGGGGAGTTTCGATTTGGCGGTGTCGCGGTTTTCGGGACGGAAGGCGCCGGAGCGACCGGGAGCGGATCCGATCACGCGCGAGGCGTATTCGCATGAGGTGAGCAGCGTGGGGTGGTGGCCGGGCGGCGGGAATGTTGCGGGGCCGGCGTTTTATTCGTATGCGGCTCCGGCGCCGGAGGGGTTCAGCAGCGCGCGGGTTCGACCGGACGCGGCGCGGTGGGACTACGGGGCTGGGGGAATTTGTGCTGCTGTATGACGATGTGCGGGCGAGCGCGTCGCCGAGCCGGGCTCTGCTGGAGTTTTGCCGGAGCACGTATGAGGCGGCGGCACGATTTGGACAGTGGGATCGGGGGGCGCTGGAGAGGACGGGGTGAGGGAAAGGCGAGCGAAAAGCTTTTAGCAAAAGACGTTTAGCGAAAGGCGTTTAGCGAAAAGCGATTAGCGAGAAGCGTTTAGCAAAGGCGAGTGAACGGCGAGCAGATTGCGAGCAAAGGGTGAGCGAGAAGCTTGTGAAGAGAGGATTCGACAATGCCGGAATGTTCACATTTGAATCAGATCAAAATTACGACGACGAAGACGCGTGTGTGCGAAGAGTGCGTGAAGATGGGGGAACGGTGGGTGCATCTGCGGCTGTGCATGGAGTGCGGGAACGTGGGGTGCTGCGACTCGTCGAAGAACAAGCATGCGACGAAGCATTTTCGCGCGACGAAGCATCCGCTGATGCGATCGATTGAGCCAGGCGAGGCGTGGGTGTGGTGTTACGTGGACGAGATGACGCCAGGGGAAGTGCTGCGGGGCGAGTTTGTGGCCGGCGGGTGAGGGGTGAGGTGCTAAGGTTTGGCGCGAAAGGGGGGCTCGAACTTGAGCCGGTAAGCGGGCGTTTGAGCCCGCTGGCGAAATCCCGAGCGAAGTCGAGGGACCTCGGTTGCAACAGAAATCCGCGATGAGAGATGGTGCGAAAGGGGGGACTCGAACCCCCATGGGTTGCCCCGCCAGATCCTAAGTCTGGTGCGTCTGCCAATTTCGCCACTTTCGCACGTGATTCCAGGATGAGGCGACGCCTGGTTCATTGTAGCGTGGGGCGCTCGGGGTCTGGTCCGGGCCGGGATCGAATCTGGACAGAGAGACAGCAAGGATGTAACCCTCGGCTGGGATGGAGTGCGCTGGTTTGACAGCGCATTGCGAGGAGAAAACTGCTGCGGAATTCCAGAGCGTGGTACTTCGTGGCGCTGGTGGCGGCGGCGATCGCGATCAGCTACTTCGATCGGCAGACGCTGCCGGTGGCGATCGGCGCGATCACGCGCACGATTCACATTTCCGATGCGCAATTTGGGTGGCTGCAGGCGGCGTTTCTTTCGACCTATGCGCTGATGTATGTGGGCGGAGGCAGGCTGCTGGATGCGATCGGGACGCGGGCGGGATTTGCGCTGATCATGATCTGGTGGTCGCTGGCGTGTGCGCTGCAGGGTTTGGCGCGCGGGATGCCGCTGCTGGCGACGGCGCGCTTGCTGCTGGGGATGGGCGAGGGCGGCGGGTTTCCTGCGGCAACGCGGGTGGTGGCGGAATGGCTGCCGGCGGAGCAGCGGTCGACGGGGATGGGGATCATCAACGCGGGGACGGCGGTGGGATCGGTGCTGGCTCCTCCTCTGATTGGGTTGATTCTCTGGCGGGGGAACTGGCGGGAGGTGTTCTTCGTTTCTGGCGGGCTGGGGTTGCTGTGGGCGGTTTGGTGGCTGGCGTCTTTTCGCGGTGAGGAGGCGGGGCCTCGCGCGGCGGCGACGGAGATTTCGATTCCGTGGAGCGGGTTGCTGCGGTCGCGGCGGGTGGTGGGGTTGGCGTCGGCAAAATTTCTGAGCGATTCCGCCTGGTACTTTTATTTGTTCTGGCTGCCGAAGTATTTGTATGACGCGCGTGGGTTCGATGTGAAGCATGTGAGCACGTTTGGGTGGATTCCGTATGCGGCTTCGGGGGCGGGAAGTTTTCTGGGCGGGTGGTACTCGAGCCATTTGATGCGGACGGGGCATTCGCTGAACTTTTCGCGCAAGCTGGCGCTGGGGATAAGCGCGGCGCTAATGCCTGCGGTGATGCTGGTTCCATGGGTCCCGGTTTCGTTTGCGCTGGTGTTGTTCAGCGTGGTTTTCTTCGGGCAGCAATCGTGGTCGGGTTTAATTATGACGGTGCCCGCGGATGTTTTTCCGCTGCGTTCGGTGGGATCGGTGGCGGGGCTGATCGGATTTGGCGGCGCGGTGGGCGGAGCGACGTTCGGCGTGGTTGCGGGAGAATTGCTGAAACACGGTGCTGGGTACGGCACGTTGTTCCTGATTGCGGGAAGCCTGCACCTGCTGGCGTTCGGCATTATTCTGCTCACGTCGGGAGAACTGCGCCCGCTTGCGGGTGATTTCAACAGCAATACGGGAGCGTTGGTCGAGCTATGAAAATTCGCGAGGTCCGAACGCGCGTGGCGCAGTGGCAAGGAGAGACCGCGCCGTTGCCGGCGCATTTTTGCACGAATCCGATGGATTTGCTGGCGCTTGGGCAGTCGTCGATGAAGACGTTTGCGTTTCATGGGTGGCTGATTGTGGAAGTCGAAGCCGACGATGGGACGGTCGGGATCGGCAACGCTGCGCTGGCGCCGCTGGTGACGAAGGCGCTGATCGATCAGTATCTGACGCCTCTGCTGATGGGGCAGAATCCGTGGGACATTGAATTTCTGTGGCAGCACATGTACCGCAACACGATGGCGTTTGGGCGCAAGGGCGTGGGGATGGCGGCCATCAGCGCGGTGGATATTGCGTTGTGGGATTTGCTGGGAAAGGCGGCGAAGCAACCTGTGTTTCGACTGCTGGGCGGACGGACGAAGGCTCGGATTCCGGTGTATGCGAGCCGGCTGTACAGCACGGGGCTGGAAAACATGGCGGCGGAGGCGCTGCGCTACAAGGCCGATGGATACAAGGCGATGAAACTGCGGTTCGGATGGGGTCCGACGGATGGAGCGGCGGGGATGCAGCGCAATGTGGAGCTGGTGCGCGCGGTGCGGGAGGCGGTGGGGGACGAGGTCGATGTGATGGCAGATGCGTACATGGGGTGGACGCTGGATTATGCGAAGCGGATGCTGCCGCTGCTGGAGGCGTTTCATCTGCGGTGGCTGGAGGAGCCGGTGATTCCCGACGATGTGCGGGGGTATGCGGAGCTGCGTTCGTATGGGAGGGTGCCGATCGCGGGCGGCGAGCACGAGTTCACGGTGTATGGGTTTCGCGATTTGCTGGAGGCGCATGCGCTCGACTACATCCAGTTCGACACGAATCGCGTGGGCGGAATTAGCCAGGCGCGGAAAATTTGCGCGCTGGCGGAGGCGTTTTCCATTCCGGTGGTGCCGCATGCGGGACAGATGCACAACTTCCATGTGGTGATGGCGAGCCTGAATTGTCCGATGGCGGAGTTTTTCCCGCTGGTGGATGTGGAGGTGGGCAATGAGCTGTTCTGGTACATCTTCGACGGCGAGCCGACGCCGGTGGACGGGTTTATTGATCTGGACGATGATGTGCCGGGGTTGGGTTTGACGATTAATGAGGAGCGGCTGGGGCAGTTCAAGGTTATTTCGTGAGAGAGCAATTGATGCGGCTGGTGCAGTTGAGGTCGGGAGAACGGCGGGCGGTGGCGGTGGTGGAGGAGCCTTCGCTGCGGTTGGTGCGCGGGTTTGAGTCGGTATATGCGCTGGCGGTTGCCGCGATCGAGCGGGGAGAACGGTTGCCTGCGCTGGTGGAGGCGAATCGCGGCGACGACGTGCTCGACTACGACGCGGTTTACGAGGGCCTGGGAGATTGGCGGTTGATGGCGGCGATCGATCATCCGGAGGAGCCGGCGCGGTGTGTTGTGTCGGGGACGGGGTTGACGCATCTGGGCAGCGCGGCGGATCGGAACGCGATGCATGGGCACAGCGAAGAGGAATTGACCGACAGCATGAAGATGTTTCGCTCGGGCGTGGAGGGTGGACGGCCGGCGGCGAGAGCGATTGGCGTTGCGCCGGAGTGGTTCTACAAGGGCAACGGGACGGCGGTGCGGGCGCACGGCGAGGCGTTGACGATTCCTGGGTACGCGGAGGATGGTGGGGAAGAAGCGGAGATGGCGGCGGTGTATGTTGTCGGGCGCGATGGGCAGCCGTATCGCGTGGGGATGACGCCGGGGAATGAATTTGCGGATCATCAGTTTGAGAAGAGGAACTACTTGAATCTTGCGGGATCGAAACTGCGGGCTTGTTCGCTGGGGCCGGAGCTGACGGTGGATCCGAAGTTCGAATCGGTTGCGGGGCGGGTGAGGATTGTGCGCGAGGGCAGCGTGCTTTGGTCGCGGGAGATTGCGACCGGAGAGCGTGAGATGTGCCACAGCCTGCGGAATCTGGAGCACCACCACTTCAAGTTCGAGCTGCATCGCAGGCCGGGGGATGTGCACATCCATTTTCTCGGCGCGCATTCGCTGAGCTTTGGCGATGGTCTGCGGCTGCAGGATGGCGATGCGATGGAAGTGAGCTTCGAGGGGTTTGGGCGCGCGCTGCGGAATCCAGTGTCGGTGGAGGCGCGGGCAGAGCGTCCGATGGTGGTTCGATCACTCGGGTAAACGAGGTAGAGGATGGAATCGACGAAAATTGGTTTTCTTGGGTTGGGGTTGATGGGGTCAGGGATGGCGGCGCGGCTGCTGGCTGCCGGTTATCCGCTGACGGTTTGGAATCGGACGCGCGAAAGAGCAGCGCCGCTGGCGAAACTGGGCGCGACGGTGGCCGAATCTCCTGCGGGGGCGGCGGAGAACGCGGACGTCATCTTCAGCATGCTGGCCGACGATGCAGCTTGCCGGGCAACGTGGCTGGGCGAAGACGGAGCGCTCGAGAGTGCGCGGGAGGGCGCGGTTTTGGTTGAGTGCAGCACGGTGACGGTGAGTTGGGTTGAGGAATTGTCCGAAGTGGCGACGGCGCGCGGGCTGACGCTGGTGGATGCGCCGGTGACGGGCAGCAAGGCACAGGCGGCTGGGGGGCAGCTGCTGTTTCTGGCGGGAGGTGCAACGGTGGCGGTGGAGAAGGTTGCGCCGGTGCTGCGCTCGATGGGTAGGGATGTGATCCATCTTGGACCGACGGGGAGCGGCGCGCGGATGAAGCTGATCAACAATTTTCTGTGTGGCGTGCAGATCGCTTCGCTGGCCGAGGGGCTGGCGATGATCGAGCGCAGCGGTTTGGATCCGGCAAAGGCGGTGGGCGTGCTGACACAGGGAGCACCGGGAAGCCCGCTGGTGAATGCGATCAGCGCGCGCATGATGCAGCGGCAGTATGAGCCGAATTTCTATTTGCAGTTGATGGCGAAGGATCTGCAGTACGCCACGGTTGCAGCGGCGGAGCAGGGGGTTGACGCGATGACGGGGGAGGCGGCGTTGCGCGTCTTCGAACGCGCGGTTGCCGAGGGGCTGGGCGAGCAGGATATTGCGGCGGTGGTGGAACCCTTTCGTACGCGGTGATGCGGTAGTCTGGTGGGGACTATGAATCCATCGCATCCGCAACCGAAAATTCACCTCAGCCAGACCGATGAGTATCGCGAAATTTACTCCAACAGCGTGCAGGTGCGGGTCACCGTGTGGGACTTTCTGCTGGTCTTCGGCCTGGTGCATCAGGAGACGGCTGAGCAGGTGGACGTGAAGAACGCGCTGGGCGTGTATCTGAGCCCGCAGCAGGCTAAGGCGCTGTGGAACATCCTGGGGCAGAACCTGGCGCAGTACGAGCAGACGTTCGGGGCGCTGGCGCTGGAGCCGCAGGCGCCGAAGGGCCCGGTGCACTAAGCAGCGATGACGGCAGAGAAGGCCGCGCGGGCGATTCCGGTGTGGGTGGTGCTGCCGGCGATCTTTGTTGCTGTGGTGGCGGCGCATGCGGCGCTGCTGCACCTGCCTTATTACTGGGATGAGGCCGGGTACTACATTCCCGCGGCGTACGATTTCTTCCGCACGGGCGCGCTTGTTCCTTATTCGACACTTTCAAATGCGCATCCTCCGCTGCCGTCGGTGTACCTGGCAGTGTGGTGGGAGGTGTTTCATTTTGCGCCGGTGGTGACGCGGACGGCGATGTGCGCGGTGGCGGCGGTGGCGCTGACTGCGGTGTGGCGGCTGGCGGTGATTACGACAGGGAAGGCGCAGGTGGCAGCGGCGACGGTGCTGCTGACGGGGATTTATCCCGTGTTCTTTGCGCAGAGCTCACTGGCGCATGCGGATTTGTTTGCAGCGGCGGGGACGCTTTGGGCGCTGGCTTTTTTTCTGGAGGGGAGAATCTGGCTCGCGGCGATTTGTTTTTCGCTGGCGGCGCTGTCGAAGGAGACTGCGATTGTGACGCCGCTGGCGCTGGCGGTGTGGGAGGTTTTCAGGATTCCCACTTCTGCCATTCCCACATCTGCCAAAACCGGGCAGAGCCATTCGGCTCATCTGCTCCGCAGATTCGCTCAGGCCAGGATATGGGGCACCCGGGATTGGTGGAAGGGACGGATCGGGAGTGTGGTGGCGCTGGTGGCGCCGGTGGTTCCGCTGGCGGGGTGGTATGCGTATCACTGGCGGAAGACGGGATTCGTGTTTGGGAACGCGGAGTATGTACGCTACAACGCGACGGAGACGCTGACGCCGGTGCGGGTGCTGCTGGCGCTGGCGCATCGGACCATGCATGTGACGGCGCATATGAATCTGTTTGTGCCGGTGGCGGCGATGCTGGCGTGTTTGTTGCTGCCGGTGGTGAAGGAGGATTCTAAACGCGCATCTGCCGAAAGCGGGCAGATACGGGGCACCCAAAATGTCGGGGATTCGTCACAGTTACGGGCACGGATTGGGCCGGGGCAGCAGGCGGTGTTCTATGTGACGATCGCGGCCAACGTGGTGTTCTTCTCCCTACTGGGGGGAGCGCTGCTGACGCGATATTTGCTGCCGGTGTATCCGCTGGTGCTGCTGCTGTGTGTGAGCACGTTTCGGCGACGACTAAGGGAGTGGGCGGCCCTGGTGGCGCTGAGCGCGGCGGCGTTTGTGGCGGGACTGTTCGTGAATCCGCCATACCGGTTTGCGTCGGAAGACAATCTGGAATACGCGACGGTGATCCGTTTGCACGAGGCGGCGGTAGCGGAGATTGTGGCGCAGATGCCGGGAGCGACGGTGCTGACGGCGTGGCCTGCGACGGATGAGCTGACGAAACCGGAGCTGGGGTATGTGCAGCAACCGGTGCGGGTGATGGCGATCGAGAATTTTTCGGCAGAGCAAATAGCAAAGGCGGCGACTCTATCGGAGGATTATTCGGCCGCGCTGGTTTTTTCGACCAAGTACGATCCGCCGCGGCTGTGGCTGAGTCTGGGCAAACGCAATGAGGAACTGGACGCGCGGTATTTCGACTTTCATCGGGATCTGCCGCCGGGCATGATTGCGCGGGCGCTCGGAGGCCGAGTGGTGTGGCGGGCGGAGCGCAAGGGGCAATGGGCGGCGGTGCTGCGGTTTGCGCGGACGGGGCCGAGCGAGGCGCGTCAATCCTGGTAGATTCCGTTAGGACAGCGCCTTATGGAGTGAGCAAACCATCCCTCAGCGGCTGAAGCCGGATTTCCTTTGCTGCAGTTACGGCACAGCTGAAGCTGTGCCCCTTCAAAGCAACAAGCGGTCATTGCTCGGACTGCGCGACGAGTTCGGCGACGCCTTTGATTTCGCGGTAGGAGATTGTGTTGAGGGCGGGAAAAGCTGCACGGAGCTCGCCGGGATGGAGAGCGGTGAACAGCGAGTGACCCTCGGTGTAGCGGGCGTGCTCGGTTGTGTAGGTCTTGTAGAGGAGCAGGCCTCCGGGCGCGAGCAGCGCTGGAAACGCGGGAAAGTTTTCCCGCAACAGACACCAGAAAACCAGGATAAGGTCGAAGCGCTCGGTTGCGCTCGCCCAGGCCACGGTTGCGGCTGCGGGTTCGCGACGCATGGTGAGCCCGACGCCCGCGTCTGCTGCGCGTTTTGCGGCGATGGCGAGGCCTTCGTCGGAAATGTCGGAGAGGACGGCGTGCCATCCGCGCTGGGCGAGCCAGAGGGCGTGACGTCCGGCGCCGCCGGCGAGGTCGAGAGCGCGGCCGGGAGGTATGTGTGCGCAGACTTCGACGAGCAGGGGATCAGATTCAACGGATTGCGCTTCGCCCGCCAGGAATTTTGCGTTCCAGCGCTCGCGATCATCGGTCACGGTGGTGGGTCTGACGTCGGTCATCGTGATTCCATTACGACGAATGGGTACTGACAAGCGACTTGCGTCCTCCGTTATACTCGGGGGATGGCGGGGCAGAAAACCTTTTATCTGGAGACGTTCGGTTGCCAGATGAACGTGCATGACTCAGAGAAAGTCATCGGCACGCTGGAGCAGCAGGGGTATGCCCGCGTGGAGACGGAAGAGGCAGCGGACCTGATTCTCTATAACACGTGCTCGATTCGCGACAAGGCGGAGCAGAAGGTTTTTCACCGGTTGAACGATACCAAGGCGCTGTACAAGCAGGGCAAGCGATTCGGCGTGCTGGGGTGCGTGGCGCAGCAGGAGGGCGAGCGCATTTTTGAGCGGGCGCCGTTTGTGTCGCTGGTATCGGGGTCGGCGTCGTATCGGCGGCTGCCGGAGATGCTGGCGCAGATTGAGCAGGGCGCGACGCGAGTGACGGGGCTCGACGATCGGCAAACGGAAGAGACGTTTGAGACGGAGTTTACGGCGCGGTCGAATCCGCATCGCGGGTACATCACGATCATCGAGGGCTGCGACAAGTTTTGCGCGTATTGCGTGGTGCCGTATACGCGGGGCAAGGAACGGAGCCGGCGGTCGGAGTCGGTGCTGGCTGAAGCGCGGCGGATGGCGGATGTGGGGTTTACGGAGATTCAGCTGCTGGGGCAGAACGTGAATTCATATCGGGACCCGGAGGGGAAGCGGAGCTTTGCGGAGCTGCTCGCCGGCGTGGGCGAGGTGCCGGGGATTCGGAGGGTGCGGTTCACGACGTCGCATCCGCGGGACTTTACGCGGGATATTGTGGAGGCCATCGATGCGGTGCCGTCGCTGTGCGATCACGTACATCTCCCGGTGCAGAGCGGGTCATCGAAGGTACTGCGAATGATGGCGCGGGACTATACGCGTGAGCAGTACCTGGAGCGCATCGAATGGATCAAAGGTGCGCGGCGGACGATCAGCATGACGACGGACGTGATCGCGGGATTTCCGGGCGAGACGGCGGAGGATTTCGAGGAGACACTGACGCTGCTGGATGAGGTGCAGTACGACGGCGTGTTCGCGTTCAAGTACTCGCCGCGGCCAAATACGCCGGCGCTGTCGATGCCGGATTCGATTCCGGATGAAGAGAAGTCGAAGCGGCTGCAGATTTTGCTGGACCGGCAGCGGGAGATCCAGCGGGTGAATTACGAAAAGCATGTGGGGCAGGTGCTGGAGGCGATGGTGGAAGGGATGAATCCGTCGCGCGGGCAGGTGGTGGGGCGCACGTCACAGAACAAGACGCTGAATTTCACCGCGGCGCAGGCAATTGCTCCGGCGCCGGGCGTATATGTGCCGGTGCTTGTGACAAAAGCGTTTCCGAACAGTCTGGTGGGAGAAGAAGCCAGCGAGGTGCGTTTAGCCAGGTGCATTTAGCGTGGCGAGTTCAGTAACCGGGGGACACGATGGAAGTGGAGATGAAAATTCGAGGCTTGATGGTCGATCCTTCGACGAATATGCCGGTCGTGATCCTGAAAGACCCGAAGAGCGAGGCGGTGCTGCCGATTTGGGTGGGGCTGTACGAGGCGAACGCCATCCAGCTGGAAGTGGAGAAGGCGACGACGGCGCGGCCGCTGACGCACGATTTGTTGAAGAATGTGGTGATGGGACTGAATGCGCAGGTGCAGCGGGTGGTGGTGTCGGAGCTGCGCGGGGACACGTTCTATGCGGTGATCTGGATGGAGCAGAACGGAGAGATTGTGGCGATCGACGCGCGGCCCTCCGACGCGCTGGCGCTGGCGCTGCGGTCGGACTGCCCGATATTCGTGTCCGAGGAAGTGCTGCATGCGGCGAAAGTGCTGCCCAGTGCGGCGGAGACGCAGCCAACCGAGCAGGATGTGCGGCGGTGGCTGGAGAATTTGGGGGATGAGGATTTGGGGAAGTACAAGATGTGAGGGAGTAAGCGTGCCGGCAATCGACCACGGTGTCGAGGTGAACGGATGAGGGGAATTATTCCAGCGGCGGGGGCGGGCAGCAGGATGCAGCCCCTGGCTTTCTCGAAGGAATCGCTGCTGGTGGGCAGCGCGTTTCGAACGATATTCCGGCACGGAAGCGCTGGTACCGACGCTGGCCGTTTTCAGCGATTCATATCATCGAGCTGTCTACCATCTCGCGGCGGACGCGGCGGAGAAGCTCTGCTTCGCATCACATTCCGGTATTCAACTACACGAACATTCTGGTGGATGACTGCCACTGTTCTGGGCGCCGGATATCGGCCTGGGATCACGCATTTCGTTTCCACCGGTCTTCCGATTGCCGTGTTTCGGGCACGGGCATTCAAGCCGCTGATTCAGCGAAGAGGAGTGAGTGCATCCCATGCGATCCGTACGGAGTGGCGAAGCTGGCGTGCAGAACCATATCCGCGTTTTTGACGACTATTGTCACCGGCCGGGCTATACGTCTTTCGTCCCCATAATGTTTCCGGTCCCGACCAGAACATCTCCGATGCCGTGGCAACAGACACGTCGGGATCTTGCACAGTGCAGTAAAGCAGAATGGCGCAGTCGACGAGCTGCCGGTCTGGGGTGCCATGAGGTTCGCCTGGCGCAGAGCTTCTCCTCCTCACGCACTTTGGCAGCAACCGCAGCGGCGCCATGCATTCCGGGCACGCTGGTCAATGCCTGGCGTGGAGGAGGGACATTGGCCGGCGGTCAGCGATTCTGGGCAGGACGGAGAACCTGCAATTTATGCCGGCGCGCACGGGTAGCGCATGCGCAAGCGGGTCACTCGCGGGTCGGAGCACCCTTCCTAACCTTCAGAACAACATCTCACCTAATCGCGTGGAAGGGCTGCGGCCAGATGGTCGAACCTGGGTCAAGATGCAATCCCGCGCCCGCGGTCACGGAGTGTCCTTGCGAATCGAGATCATGGATCAGCTGCCGCCGAGCTGGGCGGACCGCGTGTGATGACGGCCGGAAGCTCGCCAGGAACACCCAAAGTCAGCGTGGTCCTGACGACGTACAAGCGGGCGCACCTTCTGCCGGACGACCATCGACAGCATCCTTGCGCAGACCTTCAGGGATTTCGAGCTGGTGATCAGTGACGATTGTTCGCCCGACGAGACAGAAAAGGTGGGCCGGGAGTACGAGCGATCCGATGCGCGGGTGCGCTATCGAAGAGGCGCGAAGAACGTGGGCATGCCGGGAAATCTGAACGCCGGAATTCTGGCGACTTCGGGTGAATACGTTGCCAATCTGCACGATGGCGATGAATACGATCCGACGCTGATCGAGAAATGGAGCTGCAGCGCTGGACGCCTATCCTCGGGCCGCCTTTGTGTTCAATGGGTATCGAGAATTGGACAGCAAGGGGAATACGGAGCAGGTGTGGCGGGAGCCGCTGTCCCCAATCCATGCCCGGCTCGGTGCTGCTGGAAAAGATGTATTTCCGTTCCTGGCGTTTCAGTTCTCCGGTGTGGGGAACGGTGATGGGGAGACGCTCAGCGTATCTCGAGGCCGGATTATTTGACCCGCGCTTTGGCTTTGTGGCTGATGTCGATATGTGGCTGCGATTGGCAGAGAGGTATGACGTTGCCTATATCGCGGAACCTTTAATCGGATTGCCAAGCCGCGAGCGGTGCCGAAGAGCTGGAAGGCGTTCCCGCGGCGAAGGCTGATGCGAGCGCCAGGGCGAGCAGATGTTTCGGGAAGCGCGGGTCCGCCATTATCAGCGACCGACCGGTGCGTCTGCGTCTGGAACTGATCCGGCATCGAGCTTATGTCGCGCGTGTTCGAGTCTACCGCGCAGGGAGTATCGTAAAATCCTGGCTGCGGCGGGTTGCGGGCAAAGTCAGCGGGCGCGTGCGCAACGGCAGTTGAGCCGCGGGACGGCGACCACAGAGCGCCCCTAGTGCCAATAGATCCTGCCCTGCAGCCGGTAGAGAACGGCTTTACTGTTCAGTGATTCTCGCCAGTTTCGAGGCGCCCACAGGTGCTGGACGTGGCGGTACCAATGGTGGAGCCGGCCGTGGAGTTGCCGGCGTTCGCAGATGGCGAGACACTGCTCGACGACCCAGTGAAAGCGTGATTTTTCGGAGAAACAGCGCTCCCATTCGCGGCGAGCGCACTCGCCCATTTCCCTGGCGCGATGGGCCTCGCGTTCGAGAATTTGCGGGATTTTGTCGACATCCTGCTCCGGCACGGTGATCGAGAAGGAACCCCAGTCCACGCCGTCGATCTTGTGCCATTCGTCGGAGAGGATCACGCAGGCCCGGCCCATCTTCATGGCTTCAAAAAGCCGAATGGTGTTCGGGGATACGCCCCGCGGACAGAGGACGAATTGTGAGTCGGCCATGGCGTCGGCGTAGTACGTCCAAAATCACCAGTAGTGTCGTGGTGGAAAGATTTTACCAGTAGATGCGGTGGTGCCTGTGGTACAGGATTTTTTTGCTGCGGAGATAGAGACGGAGATGCAGCAGGATATGTCGCTTATCGTAAAGCCGGCGGAGTGGGCCGGAAAACCGGCGTGCCCCCTGTATGTCGAGGCAGAGTTCGACAACGCGATGGAAACGCACTCCCTCAGAGAACCATTTCTCCCATTCGCTTCTGGCGCGCAGACCCATTTCGGCGGCGCGGCCAGCATGCTGCTTGAGAATCCGGGGAATGCTAGAGATCTCGGCTTCGTGGACGCGGATCGAGAAAGACTCCCAGTCGACGCCTTCGTTCGGCTGCCATGCATCGGAGATGATAACGCACGCGCGGCCCATCTTCATCGACTCGAACAGGCGAACGCTGCCAGCACCGGCACCGCGGGGGCAAAGAGAGAACCGTGCACTGGCCATGCCGTCGGCGTACTCCGACCAGAATTGCTCGCGCTCTCGGGGAGAGTCGAGATCGGTGATCACGTCTCTGCGCCTGGAGATGTCCTTCACAAGAATGTCCTTGTCCCGAAGCTCAAGCAGCCTGTGGCGGATCGGATGTGAGCTGGCGGAGCCGACGAAACAGGCAAGGTGTCGCTCCATTCCGGTCAGGGGCCGGTGCTGGATAAGCACATTCTCAGTTACGAGCAGCCAAAACCCGGTTCGCGTATGATCGGGTCGATACTGGTCCTGCGTTAGCGATGCATAGATGCCAGGCAGCACCGGACTGAACGTGTCCCAGATGTCGAAGAGGAAGCATTTTTCCGGAAATCGTTGGTAATACGGATGGGCCCGGACACGCTCCGCAAACATTCCGCACTCGGCCATTTCCGCAAAAAGAATAAGATCGGCGTTTCGGGATCGTCGACGAGTTTATGCACACCGAAGACGTCGATTTGACCGGCGTAACGAAGCAGCAGCGTTGCGCTGTGAACCCAGGGATCGAATTTCGTTGCGTCGGAACTTGAGACGATAACGACGTTGGCCATTTCCGATCGGAGCCTGACGGAATGAAGCTGCGTCAAGTGTAATTGTTCTTCAGGCCAAAGGGCCGCTCTGACCGCATCTCATTCGAAAACAAGTGTAGTTCCTCGTCGTCGAGATGGATATGAGCGCGTCCCGCGGCGGTTCCACCGGTCTTCGTCTGTGCATGGCTGGAGGGCGATTCAAGGCCTGTATACTGGCTGAGCCGCGGCCTGTTCTGTTCTGGAATCATAAAGAAGGTGGGCGTGGTTGCAGTGGAGTTTTGACGGATATCTTCCAGGCTGCGTCCGTTGTTCCCTGTGACTCTGGTGGAGAAGCAACGCTTAGTGGCAGGCTTGACCCTCTCGACCTGTTTTCGTGCAGTTGTATCCGGATCGCTACTCCGAAACATAAAGATGTTTCATTTCTCCTCAACATCGCAACGAAAGCGATCTGCCGCGAGGCGACTCGCCAGAGCGGTGCTTCGTCAGCAGGGGAGAATCATCAGGAGAATCATCGGGTGGATTGACCGCTGTCTGGCATTATCGACGCAAATGCCGCCAGGTGTTTCTGTCGGCAGCCACACCTATGGCTACAACGATCACACTTTTTATATGGCTACCGGCAGAGAGCAGATCGTCGTAGGAAAATACTGCAGCATTGCGAGCGGGGTGGAATTCATTACCGGAGATCATGCGTTGAACCCGAGTCAGCACCTTCCCGTTGCGCTCCCTCTTATTGCCAGGCCAGGAGAATACGGATGCACGCTGTCGTGGGCCTATCGCCGTTGGAAATGATGTCTGGATTGGTTGGCGCAGCCTGATTCTGGCAAACGTTCGCATCGGCGATGGAGCCGTAGTGGCAGCAGGATCGGTCGTCACCCGGAACGTTGATCCGTACACGGTGGTAGCAGGTGCTCCGGCACGTATCATAAAGAAGCGCTTTTCCGATTCACAAATCGAAGAGCTTCTGAAAATTCGATGGTGGGACTGGCCAGAAGAAGATATCGTGAAGAACATCGACTTTTTCTATCAAGACATCGATGAGTTTCTGGCGTTTGCGCGGGAACGATGCAACGGTCTAGTGTCGTCCGATAAAAACCGAATTCCGTGACCCCCGAACCCTCCGAGTTGTATGGGCGAGGGGAACTGGAGCGCGTTCGTGAGACCTTGTGCGGCTGATGCGGATCCTACTGCTCCTGATTCTGCCGCTGGCAGAAGGCGTTCTGTCATCCAATCGCGACAGTGTGGCTTTCTGGGTCGGCCCTCAGCAGTACGCCGGAACTCTCCTGACGGTTGCGTTGAGCGCATATTGCGTCGTCAATGCGCTGCAGGGGAATAGCCGTGCAGTTTTCAGCCGTTTTCGGCTAGGTGCGTTTTCTGGCAATCAGCACGATCATCCAGGGCGTAGCCAACTTTGGACTCGGTTTCTGTTTGGGGCGATGGGTGGGTCCAGGTGGAATTACGCTGGCCCCGGTCATCGTGCTTCTTCCCTAGTTGTGATCTTGCTGAATAGGATTTTCCATTTTCTCAAAGTGGAAATCGCGGCTGCGCTGGCGGTATGTGCACAGCGTTTGGCGATTCCCTTTACGAAGGATCGCGAGTTGATCGTGGGCGGGATTTTCTGAGATGTTCGTAGCAGCGAAGTTCAGATTGGTGGAGTCAATGTCGTCAATAGTTGCCAAGAACGCGAATATGGGCCCCTCGAGCGCGGGGAAGCCGACGGAGCAGATAAGCCTGTCGTTATCGGAGCGGATCTACAAGAATATTGGGAATCCGTTGGTTATCGCTCAGGTGGATGCCTCCTGCCGGCGCGTTCTCGATATTGGTTGTGGCGCCGGCGACAACGCTGCGTTACTGAAGCAAAAGCTACCCCAGTGCGAAGTATTCGGGATTACACGGTCCGAGGCAGAAGCGGAACGCGCCCGCGCCTATATGGTCAAGTGTTGGGTAGGCAACATCGAGGGCGAGATTCCGCCATATCTGAAGGAGGAGCGTTTTGACTGTCTAATTTTCTCTCACGTGCTTGAGCACCTGAGGGATCCTGCGGATGTGGTAGCGCGCCTGTCGCAATTGCTGCGCAACGGCGGTCAGGTGGTGATCGCGGTACCGAACGTGATGTTCATCAAAATGCGTTTTCAGTTTCTGTGTGGCGATTTTGAATACCGGCCGGAGGGAGGGATCCTGGACGACACCCACCTGCACTTCTACACTTACTTCACGACCGACCGATACCTGCTGTCGCGATCGCCCGATCTGCGGCTCACCCGGAAAACCGTCAGCGGATTTGTTCCGATGCCGTTACTGCGCGGAAGAGTGATTCCCAACAATTTGGCGAAGGTTATCGACGGATGGGGTGTCCGTCACTGGCCGAATCTTTTTGGCGACCAGACAGTGATCGTCGCAGTGAAGGTTTGAGTGCGGTTGATTGCATGGCGGCTTGCCTGCGCGATTGCACAACCACAGACGATTTCCTCGCCGAGATCCAACCGGAGCCAATGTGCCACTATCGATCGTGATGCCGACCTACAACGGGATGAAATTCGTGCAGCAGGCGATCGGTTCGGTGCTGTCGCAAAGCTATCAGGACTGGGAACTGATTATCAGCGACGATGGGTCGAAAGACGGCACGCGGGAGTATCTGTCGACAATTCGGGATCCGCGTGTCGACGTTCACTTGCAGCAAAAGAATCTCGGGATCTTTGGCAATCTGAATTTTCTGTTCGGGCTGGCCGGTAACGAGATCACGCAGATTCTTTGCCAGGACGACTACTTCGTCGACAGCGGCGCGTTGAATCGGCTGGTGGAGCGATGGTCACAGCTCCCTAACGAGGTTGCATTTCTGCGCGCTAATCAATCACTCGACGTCATCGCAAGGCACCATGCCTATTCCTGCGACTGATTCCTCCGATCGTCAGACCTGAAGAGTCCGATCTGATGTTTTTCCTGTTCGGGTGTATACCAGGTAATCTCTCGAATGTCTCGGTTCGCACCGAGGCAGTCCAGAGCGCAGGCTGGTTCCGAACCGACCTGCCGTATGCAGGAGATTTCGAGTTCTGGAGCCGGCTGGGACGCAAGCGGCCATTCGCAGTAGCACCAATCCATGTTTCCCACATCCGCTCCCATCCGGAACAAGGTTCGGTGATGCTGAACCGGAAGGGCGAATTGCTTCCACAGATGCGGGAAGTCGTTGAGACCCTGTATCAGAAACTGGTCGCGCAAGGGTACAGGCCAGCGCTTCTCCGTCTGGCGGCCACGATGATCTATACGTCGCGGATGAGAGACAGGGGCATCAAGGACCTGATCCGAGGCAAGGGAAGCGGGTATCTCCGGAGGGTGGAACGGGAGCTGGATTCATCGTGCTTTTCCTTCGGGCGGAGCATGGGGTGGCTGATCTTTTTCATGAGCCTCGGCGGCAGGTTGTTCACAATTTCGATTGCGAAGCGAATACTCAGGGAACGCTCCGATAGGGCGGTGGTAAACGAGGCCGGTTAGCTGGCAGGAGCGAACGGGTCGGATGGATAGGATACCGGCCGGGTGCGGGCGCGTGTGCAACAGGGAACGTTTGCCGGAATGATATACATGGAGTGAGCCTGGTCGATCCGAAGCGGCGAACCGCCGTATCCGAGCCGGAGGCGTGGTCCTGCGCCAGCGGATTCCTCTGACCAACCGCAATCGGGAGAGACAGGAACCGAATGAGCCGCAGTGCCAGAGCCGCCAGGGGATTTGCAGCTTCTGTTGTGCAGTTCTGTGCGCAGATGCTGCTGCAGGTTTTGCTGGCCCCGGTGGTGTTGAGGGTCGCAGGGCGGGAAACCCTCGGGGCTTTTGCCGCCATCATGCAAATGCTCGGGTTTATGACCATGCTCGATGTTGTGGGTAGCTGGTCGCTCGAGCGATTTTTGGGACAGGCGACCGGGCTGGAGGACGGCGGCGTACGATTCCGGAACATCTTTTCGACGGCACGCACGGTGTACTGGATACTCAACGCCATATACGCAATCCTGATACTGCTGTTCAGCGCATTTGTCGGCCGTCTCTTTCATCTTTCGCCCGCAATTGCGCTTGATGCGAGGCGCGCGCTCTATGTGCTTGCAGTCTGGACCTTAGTCGTGAGAGCCCCGCTGTCTGCCTACAACAATGCCCTGATGGCGACCCAGAATATAGCAGTCGCGAACTTGATCTCGGCGCTCGGCATGGTGGTACGGGCTCTGGCGGCACTGGGATTCGTTCTCGCGGGCGGTGGTTTATTCGGCCTAATGCTCGCTGGCACGACCGGAGAGGCCATTGCCTCGGGACTCAATTACGTGGTCTTCAAGAAGCGGCATCCGGGGTTGATGGCCGGTTGGGGGTTGCCGGATAAGGCTCTGCTGCGAGAAATGCTGGGCTTTGGCGGGCATTCCGCGCTGGTCAACGCCGGTACCATGCTCATGTTTAGTTCGGGAAACTCACTGGCCGGCATGACCAATGGGGCCGGGGCCGCGAGCAGTTTCTACACCACGCAGATGCCGACCCTGGCGGTCTACAACCTGCTGAACCGGATGAACAGCAGCACGATGCCGGCGCTGAACGAGCTGTATGGGCGGGGCGATCTGGAGCGCGTCCGTCAGACATTCATCCGGCTCATGCGCGTGCTGCTGCTGATGATTCTCCCCCTTTCCGTGGGCGTCCTGCTGTTCAACCACGACATTGTCATCTCGTGGGTTGGTCCGCAGCAGTATGCGGGAACGCTGCTGACCGTGGCTCTCAGCGCCTATTGCGTTGTGAACGGGCTGCAGGGAATCGCAATTCAGTATTCCGTAGTTTTTGGCTGGGTACGATTCCTGGCGGTGAGCTGTATTCTGCAGGGACTCGCGAACTTCGGGTTGGGCTTCTGGCTGGGACGGTGGATCGGGCTTGGAGGAATTACGCTTGCCCTGGTGATTGTACTTTTGCCGCAGGTCGTGATCCTCATGCACAAGATCGGCCGATACCTCGATCTGCAGGTTGCGCGATTGCTGGCCGGGTGGGCGCTGCAGGCGGTGATTCCACTGGCAGCGGCATCGGCTGCAGGATTGGTCGCGCACCATTTCGTTCACCTCCGCTTGCATCACTTCGGAGGATTCGCGATCGAAGGGTTCTCTTTCTGTGCCGTTTATTTCACGCTTGCCTATTTTATGTTCATGGGGGATCAGGATCGTGGTGACTTGAAGCGCTTCGTCCGAGGAGTGCTCAACCGAGACCGAGAAAAGGAAATCGCCGCAGCGCTTGGGCAGTGACCTGCTGCGGCGTGGCCGCTGAGCGCTTGCCGAGTGCACGCTCGAGCCCCTCAGAAAACCTGCGGTGGAGCGCCTACGTCGGCTCCTGCGAACAAGGGGGACGGGGGCATTATCGGCATGTCGAGGAGATCGATCCAGGGTTCTCCATCGGCCTGCGTTTTATTTCAGTGGCGGAGAAAGTTCCAGCGGGCGTTGCAGGCGGGTGGGGTCTTTCCTGGGGTTATTGGATGAGTAAACAGGCCTGCACTGGTGGTTACTAAAGTTGTGCCTACTTCCGTTATCTTGCGTAATTACGACACGCCTCGCTACAACTGAACACACTTACAACGCAGATCTGGGGAACGGGGCTGATGGCTGGCAGGCGACTGCATCCGCAGCCCCTATTTTTTGTTTCATTTATCCCCAGGATTCCCCTCGTTGTCATCAACCCCGGGAAGCGGATGTGCATCGTATTCAGCGGGTCTGAAGGGTGCCGGGGCGGGATTCCGACCCTTACGCGGAATTGACGGCATGTCCAGGAGCCGTCGTGATTTTCGCTGTCAGTTCCCCCGCTTGACTTGCCGGGTTTCGCGTGATGTTCATCGAATTGCTGTAGTATAGCGAGTGTTCCACGGATCATCTTTTTGTAATGGAGAAATAGAACAAATGAAAAGACTTGCAGCTCTGTTTTGCACACTGATTTGCACCTTTGCCCTGACCGTTCCGGCTTTTGCCCAGGACAAGACCAAGATCGACGCACGCCTGGACGCGGCACGCGACGTCCTGAATCAGATTATGGCCACCCCCGATAAGCAGATCCCGGATTCGATCCTGCGCCAGGCAACGTGTGTGGGCGTGGTGCCGGGCATGCTGAAGGGCGCATTTGTCTTCGGCGCCGAATACGGCCAGGGTGTCGTCACCTGCCGGACCCCTCGCGGGTGGAGTGCGCCGGTGTTTATCCGGATGGAGGGCGGCTCGTGGGGCTTTCAGATTGGCGGACAGGGGACGGATCTGGTGCTGGTAGCCGTCAATGAGAAGGGATTCCAGGACCTGCTGCACAGCAAGTTCAAAATTGGCGCCGATGCCTCGGCTGCTGCCGGCCCGGTGGGGCGCGATGCGCAGGCTTCGACCAACTGGCGGCTGCAGTCGGAGCTGCTGACCTGGTCGCGGAGCAAGGGGCTGTTTGCCGGGGTCGACCTGAGCGGGGTTGCGGTGAGCCAGAATCATGCTGACACGGATCTGTTCTACGGCGCGCCGGAGACCTTCGAAAATGTTCTGCGGGGCGATGTGCCGGTGCCGCCGGATGCGCGGCCGTTTGTGCGCACGGTGGTGAAGTATTTCCACGCAGCCAACGAGTAAACCTGCGGGCCACGGGAGCGGGACGCGCGGAAGCTCGGCTCGTCCTGCTCGGCCCCTGTCCTGAAGTTCTCCGGCATTTCCGCCCATTGCAATCGTGCACCCGCCATTTACACTGGCTTTTCGCCGCAATCGATGCGAGAAGCTCTGGAATATGCGTTTGCCTGGACACTACTGCGGCTGATGGGAGCCCTGCCGCGGGGCATGGCGCGGAGCGCGGGCGCCGGACTGGGCGCGGTGGCGTGGTGGGTGCTGCCGCATTTGAAGCGCACAGGGATGCGGAACCTCGAGCTGGCGTACCCGGAGATGCCGGCGGCGGAGCGCGCGTCGATCCTGCGGCGCGTTTATCGTCATCTCGGCTGGCAGCTGGGCGAATTCTGCCATATGCCGCGCTACACGCGAGAGAACACGCGGGACCTGATCCGTTATGAGGGCCTGGAGCATTACCAGGCAGCGCGGGACAAGGGCCGGGGCGTTCTGATCGTCACCGGCCATCTGGGGGCGTGGGAGCTTTCCAGTTTCTGGCATTCGCTGATGGGGCACCCCATGGCGATGGTGATCCGCCGCCTGGATAACCCGCGGGTGGATCGTCTGGTGAATGAGATTCGGTGCCTGCACGGCAATCGGGTTCTGCACAAAGACGATTTTGCGCGGGGGCTGCTGGCGGCGATGAAGCGCGGCGAGACGATGGGGATTCTGATGGACACGAACATGACGCCGCCGCAGGGGGTGTTTGTGCCGTTCTTCGGGGTCGCGGCGTGCACGGCGTCGGGACTGGCGCGGGTGGCGCTGCGGACGGGAGCGGCGGTTCTGCCGGGATTCCTGGTCCGGGAAGATCGGGAAGGGAAGTACGTATTGCGTTTCGGGCGCGAGATTCCGCTGGTGGAGAGCGGCGACGACGAGCGCGACGTAGCGGAAAACACGGCACGATTCACGGCGGCCATTGAGCGATTCATTCGCCGCTATCCCGACCAGTGGCTGTGGGTGCATCGGCGCTGGAAGACGCGGCCGGAGGGCGAGGCGTCGCTCTACTGAATGTCCGCAAACAAGACAGGACATGGGGAGACGCTGACCACAATCGGAGCAACGCCGCCGGGATTTCGGGGGTCCTGCTGCCATCGCGGACTGTGCCGATAAGCCCGTTTGGAATGCACAGGGAATTCCTGGACGGGCGGGTTGCGCATGCGGGATCAGGCTGAGGGCACCGGCGCGAGGGATGGATCGACGGCTCTGGCGCGGGGGCAGGGGCCGACGGCACCGACGTGCGCGCTTCCTGGCCTGCGGGCCGGCCAGGATTCTCCCGTGAAGCCAATACCGTGCATGCCGGTGGTGGGATTGCTGAGAACGTGGATGCGAGGCGGCGCCAGGCTCAGGTTCGGGGATCTCCCGGTGCGGTGCCGGATCCTGCTGATGTTCCTCTCCATTGGCGTTCTGGGGATGGCAGTTGAGTCCAGCGTTCTGGTGCTCTACCAGCGTCATGCGCTCGAGATGGAAGCCGCGAGAGAAGGCGGCGCGACCATGCAGTCGCTGGGCGCAAACGTTGCGCCGGCCATTCTTGCGGGAGATCGCAGCGCGGCCGGGACCGCGGTGGATGCCCTGTCCATCGAAAATCAGGTGATGGCCGCCACGTTGTATGACGGCAGCGGCACCGTTTTCGCGGAATACCGGCAAGCGGGGCATGATGCAGCGAGCACGCCGCGGGCGCCGCCGGCCGATGGTGGGCGGGTGAACGGCCGCGCTCTCACCCTGTCGGGCGGGATATTTCTCGGCGGCCGCAGAGTCGGCTCCATCGCCCTGGTGTACGACCTCGCAACCGCGCAGACACGGCTGCGGCAGCATTTTCGCGTCGCTCTGTGGCTGCTCCTGTTGTCGTTTGTCGTCAGACTTATCGTGGTGATGCGTTTGACGCGCATGGTCACCGATCCGCTGGGCTATCTGGCGAAGGTGGCGCGCGGCGTTTCGTCGCGGCACGACTACTCGGTGCGGGCGGAGCGGCAAACGGGGGGCGAGATCGGCGTGCTCATCGATGCCTTCAATGAAATGCTGGCGCAGATCGAGAGGCAGGAACGGGCGCGCCAGGCGAGCGAAGACCGGCTGCGGGAGAGCGAGGAACGGTACGCGATTGCCGCGCGCGGTTCCAGCGACGGCCTGTGGGACTGGAGGCTGGAAACGGGCCAGGTCTATTTCTCCGCGCGCATGAATGCCATGGTGGGCGAGCGAGAAGTGGAGCGATGGGAAAGCCCCAAAGAACTGTTCGGCATGATCCATCCGGCAGACCGGGAGCGGGTACACGCGGAGTTTGGCGCGTTTCGCGCGTCGGAGCGGACGGCGTTTGAGATTGAATGCCGGCTGAAGCACAGCAATGGCGGTTATTTGTGGGTGCTGGCCCGGGGCACGGCGGTGTGGGACGAGAACGGGCAGATTGTGCGCGCGGCAGGCTCAGTGAACAACATCACAAAGAGAAAAACCACCGATCCGATCACCGGACTGTGCAACCGGCTTTCCTTTTTGGACCAGTTGCAGGCGGCGGTGGAGGCCGGGCCCCGGGAGGAGAGGCATTACGCCGTTCTGGTTCTGAGTCTGGACCACTTCCGGATGGTGAACGACAGCCTCGGGCACCCAGCCAGCGAAGAACTGCTGGCGCAGGTAGCGGGACGATTGCGCTCGATGGTGCGGGCCAGCGGGCGGGAAGTGGTGGTGGCGCGCACCGGCGAAGACGAGTTCGGAATCCTGCTGACCGAACTGCGGCAAACCTGCGATGCCGAGAGCGTGGCACGCAGCACGCTGGAACTGCTGCGGGAGCCGTATTACGTGGAGGGACGGCGGCTACCGGTGGGCGCGAGGATGGGAATCGCGTTTGGATCGCCGTACGACAGGGGAGAGGAATTGCTGCGCAACGCGGAAACCGCGATGTACAACGCGTCGACGAAGGAGAACGGGGAGTTCTCGATCTTCAACCCGAGCATGCGCGAACGCGCGGTGGCGCGGCTGGACGTAGTGATGGGGCTGCGCCGCGCGATCGAGGCCAACCAGCTGCGGCTGCGTTTTCAGCCGCTGGTGTCACTGCGGGAGCGGAGGATTGTGGGATTCGAGTCGCTGGTGCGCTGGCAGCATCCGGATCGCGGCCTGCTGCCGCCGGCTGAATTCATTCCCGTCGCCGAGGAATCGGACCTGATCCTCGAAGTGGGAGAATGGGTGCTGCGCGAAGCCTGCCGGCAGATGGCGGATTGGCAGGAGCGGCTGGCGCCGGATCCGCCCCTGACTCTTGGGGTGAATGTGTCCGCGCGGCAAATGAGCGACCCTGGGTTTGCGGAACTGGTGAGGCGTGTGTTGGCGAAGACGGGGATGGACGCTCGCCGCCTGCGGCTGGAGGTGACGGAAACCTCCCTGGCCACCGACTCCGGACAGCTTCTGGCGACCTTGCGGGCCCTGAGGCGGATGGAGATCTCGATGGTGATCGACGACTTCGGGACCGGTTATTCGTCCCTGAGTTATCTGCAGCGGCTTCCGTTCCAGATACTGAAAATCGATCGCTCGTTTACACGCGAACTGAGCGCGGAAGACGGATCGCCGGAGATTGTGCGCACGATCATCCAGCTGGCCCGGACTTTGAAGATGAAGGTTGTGGCTGAAGGGGTAGAGACGGCGGATCAGTTGCCGCGGCTCACGGCGCTCGGCTGCGATCTTGTTCAGGGATTCTATTTCGGTAAACCCGCCGACGTAGAACAGACAGAAGCGCTGATTCGGGACCGGGACGCACTTCATCCCGTCATGCCGTGTGGCGAGCAGGAGGACGGCCTTCCGGATGACGCGGAGAATGCGAGCTGCGCCGCGCAGGCGGCATGGGCGGTGGATCAACCCGCTTAATCGGCAGCTGCGGGCTTCGACGGCGTTTGCGACTGCGCGCTTTGCGACGCTGGCTGGAGCCCTGCCGGATGGATTTCCGCGCCGCTCCGGTCGGTCCATCCCGGTAACGCCTGGCTGCCGTAAATGAGGCGGACGCCGTAGGTGAAGGTGAAGTAGCTCCAGATCCACTGGGAGAGCACGGCGAGCCGGTTGCGGAAGCCGATCAGAAAATAAATGTGGACGGTGAGCCAGGTGATCCACGCGGGAAAGCCACTCCAGTGGGCTTTGAAGGGCCACTCGACTTTGGCGACCGCGGCGAGGCGGCCGATGGTGGCCATATCGCCCTTGTCAAAATAATGAAACGGCTTGCGCGGCTGGTGGTTCAGGTCGGCGGCAATCATGCGGGCCACGTGATCGCCCATCTGCATGGCGGGTTGGGCAACGCCGGGGACCTGATGGCCGTTCTGCTCGAAATGGGCAAGGTCGCCGCAGACGAAGATTTCCGGATGGCCCTCGGGGTTGAGGGTGCGGTTCACGAACACACATCCGCGCTTGTCGGTAGGGACGCCGAGCAGCTTGCCCAGCGGAGAAGCCTGCACACCCGCGGCCCAAAGTGTGACCGCCGCATCGATGCGCTGACCTCCGGCGACGACATAGCCGGGCTGCACATCGGTGACGCGCAAACCGGTGTGGACTTCAACACCGAGCGCCCGGAGTTGCTCCTCCGCTTTGATGGAGAGGTCCTCAGGGTAGGCGGAGAGAACGTGCTTCTCCCCCTCGATGAGGATCACGCGCGAGGTGGCAGGATCGATGTGGCGGAAGTCGTGGCGCATGAAGCGTCGGGTAATGTCGCAGATAGCGCCGGCGAGTTCGACGCCGGTGGGGCCACCGCCGATGATGACGAAATTCAGCGGAGGGTGGGAGCCGGTTTCCAGCATTTCGCGCTCGGCGAGCTCAAAGGCAAGCAGAATTCGGCGGCGAATCTCGATGGCGTCTTCGAGGGTCTTCAGGCCGGGGGCGAGAGGTTCCCACTGGTCGTGGCCGAAGTAGGAGTGGGTGGCGCCGGTGGCCAGCATGAGGTAGTCATACGAAATTTCAGCGCCGCTGAGGAAACGCACGCGACGGCCCTGGAGGTCGAAGGCGACGGCTTCGTCCATGAGGACTTCGGTGTTGGCGTCGTGGCGGAGGATGGTGCGGACGGGCGAGGCGATGTCGGCAGGGGAAAGAACGGCGAGTCCCACCTGATAGAGGAGCGGCTGGAAGGTGAAGTGATTGCGGCGGTCGACCACGGTGACGTCGACCGGCAGCTTCGCGAGCGCTTTGGCGGCGTGAGTTCCGGCAAAACCTGCGCCGATAATCATGACCCGTGGGCGATGCGTCTGTTCTGTGGCCATTGCGGTTCCTCCACCCCTATAAAGAAGGATGCATGGGATGGGAAAACGATGGAAAGGAGTTGCAGAGCGCCGATACGGCGGGTTGTGAACTTGTTGCGGGTTTTCTCGGTTCCGGATCAGCCGAAGCGGGCGCGGCCGACGGTGCGGCGGAAGTCCTCGCCACGCATTTCGATGACGACGCACATTTCGGCGAGGCGTGAGCGCATGCGTTCACCGATGCGGTCGCCAAGGGTCTCGTCGCGCATCACGCGGCCCGCGCCGTTGCTGCCGTTGGAACCCGGGGCAAGGTCAGCGTAGTTGGTGGTGATGATGGTGGTGCGCTTGTCGTTATAGCGGGTGTTGAGGATGAGGGCGACGGTGTCCCAGACCCAGTCCGTGGGCTTGGAGGCGCCGAGCTCATCGAGGACAAGAACCTCGGCATCGAAAACGGGATGGAGGATTTCCATCTCCGTGGTGGCGACCTGGGGGTTGTAGGAGTGCTGGATTTCCTTGAGCAACTCGCGGTAGTCGCAGAAAAGGCCGTGGACGCTTTTTTCGACGATGAGGGCCTGGAGAATGCCGACCGCCAGATGAGTTTTGCCGACGCCGATGGAGCCGGTAAGCAGGAGCCCGCGTCCTCCGGTGGTGGCGGGGTAGTCGTCGACGAAGCGGCGAGCCATAAAGTGCGCGGCGGCGAAGGTGCGATCCGCGCCGGGGAAGGTGGCATCATAGCTGTCCAGCGAGCAGTGCTCGTAGCGGGCCGGGATTGCGGCGCGGGTGAGAAGGCGGGCGACGCGCTGCTCGGTCTGGCAGATGCAGGTTTCGATGGTGGTGCCGCCGTTGGGGGAGGGGATTACTTTCACACCCAACCCGCCGCACCTGATACAGACACTGGTCATGGAAGATTCAGTATCGCAGGTTGGGCGAGGTGGAAAAGAAGGCGGGAGTGTGGGTTCCATGGCGATGCCGCGATTATGGAGCCATAATAAGCAACAAAGCTCAACCGTTGCCGTCCAATGGACGGATTCTGGAGGCGGGGGCCATGAGGAATTCTCGTCAGGCCAGACAATGTTTGGTGATCGCCACTGGAATCGGAGCGGCAATGATTCTGTTGGGCTGTGGCATGGGGACGACCATGTCGGGGCGTCAACTGCAGACCATCACCGTCACGCCGGCGACGGCGAGCGCGCAGGGGCAGGCGGTGCAGTTCACCGCGACCGGCCACTGGAGTGCCGCTCCGGTTTCGGTGACGCCCCAGGCGGCCAACTGGGGCGCGTGCGTGCAGCAGGTGTCTGGCAATACCGTGCTGCAGTCGTCGACGACCGAGGTGACGGTTTCCTCCACCGGTACGGCGCAGTGCGCCAGCGGCGCAAAGGGAACGTTCACGGTGTTTGCTTACGATCCACCGCTGGGATCGACCGGCGCCAACTGCAACGCGATTGCTGTGTGCGGAGGCGGTTGCACGATTTCGGGGACGGCGCAGCTCACCTGCCCGTGACCGATTCGCGCGCTTGAGGCGCGCGCGGCGCGATGGTAGCGTTTGGGAGTGACGTCAGAGTCAGAGCGCATTATTGGCCTTTATCAACGGCACGCGGCGGTATGGGATCGGCTGCGGAGCCCGGGAAGTTTGTTTGAAAAGCCGTGGCTGGACCGGTTCCGGGCGCTGCTTTCTCCTGGTGCTTCGATCCTCGATGTGGGCTGTGGGGCTGGACTGCCGATTTCCGGTTACTTGATCGAGAGCGGATTTGCTGTGACGGGCGTGGACACGTCCGGGCCGCTCGTCGAGTTGTGCCGCGGCCGATTTCCTGGCCAGAAGTGGGCGGTCGCGGATATGCGGACGATCGAGCTTGATCGGCAGTTTGACGGCATTCTGGCGTGGGACAGCTTCTTTCATCTGAGCCCGGAGGACCAGCTCGATATGTTTCCCATTTTCGGGAGGCATGCGGGGCCGAATTGCGCGCTGATGTTCACCAGCGGCCCTCAGCACGGTGAGGTGCTGGGCGAGTTTGAAGGCGAGCCGCTTTACCACGGAAGCCTCGATCCAGCCGAGTATCGCGCGGTGCTGGAGGAGAACGGTTTCGCGGTCGTGGCCTATGTGGAAGCGGATCGGTCGTGCGGCGACCACACAATCTGGCTGGCTCAGCGGGGGTGAGTCGACCAGGTAGACGTTCCGGTGGTCATCTTTCGGGTTGAGACGCGGCGATATATGATGGGGAATCGGATGGACTGATTGACCGCATCCGGCCCACCCACGGACCTCACAGCTTCATTTTCATAAGGTTCATCAGCGAAGAGGGAACGTGTGTGCCGCGATGCCGGATCAGAAGATGAATGAAAGCAGGGAATCCGGTGACCCAGGCAAAGTCGGCAGTGGTGGTGGGCGCCCAGTGGGGCGATGAAGGCAAAGGCAAAATCGTCGATGTGCTGAGCGAGCGCTTCTCGGTGGTGGCGCGCTATGCGGGCGGGCACAACGCCGGGCACACGGTGGTCATCAACGGGGAGAAATTTATCCTGCAGCTGGTGCCGTGCGGCGTGCTGCGGCCCGGATGCCGTGGCGTGATCGGGAACGGCGTGGTTCTGGACCCCATGGCGTTTCTCAAGGAGACGGGGCGCCTGCGGGACCTGGGCATCGACGTGGATAGCCGGCTGTTCGTTTCGAACCGGGCGCAGGTGATCCTGCCGTATCACAGGATGATCGAGCTGGCGGCGGAGAGCGCGCCGGGGCGGCAGAAGATCGGCACAACGAGCCGCGGCATCGGACCCGCCTACGAAGACAAGATGGCGCGTAACGGACTGCGAGTGGTGGACCTGCTGAACACGGATCTGCTGAAGACGCACATCGAGAACGCCTGCCGGGAGAAAAACGCGATTGCGCATGCGCTGTTCGGCACGGAGCCGCTGGATCCGGCGCAGATGTACGAGGAATACGCTGCGGCCGCGGAGAAGATTCGCCCGTTCGTCACAGATACGGCGCTGCTGCTGAACCGGGCGCTGCGCGAAGGGCACAGTCTGATGTTCGAGGGAGCCCAGGGCACGATGCTGGACATCGACCACGGGACTTATCCGTTTGTCACGTCGTCGTCGTCGTCGGCCGGGGGCGCGTCGACCGGGACAGGCGTGGGACCGACGCTCATCGGCACGGTGATCGCGGTGACTAAGGCTTACGTGACGCGCGTCGGCGAAGGGCCGTTCCCGACGGAGATCAACGACAGCGCCGGCGAGGAGCTGCGCAAACGGGGGCAGGAGTTTGGCGCGGTAACGGGACGGCCGCGTCGCTGCGGCTGGCTGGATTTGCCGCTGCTGCGATATTCGAACGAGATCAATGGGACGGAGTGGCTGGTGATCACCAAGCTCGACGTTCTCGACCATCTGGACTGGATTCCGGTGTGCACGGCGTACGAGCTGGACGGCAAGCCGTGCGAGACGATGCCCGCGGACGTCCGCGGGATCGAGGCGATCCGGCCCGTGTACACTCGGCTGAAGGGATGGAAGACGTCGACGGAAGGGGTTCGGAGCTTCGAGGAACTTCCGAAAGCGGCGCAGGAGTATCTGCGCTTCATGGAAAAGGAAACAGGCGCGAAGATCGGCATCGTTTCCACGGGGCCGGATCGGGACCAGACGCTCGAGTTACCGGAATTCCACGCAGCGATGCAGCGGATTGCGGGAGTATAGCCGTCTCATAGTTCAGCAGAGGCCCAGGTTACGATGATCAGCTTTACTGTCCGCATGAAATTCCGCAGCGACGACCGGGCGCGAGTGGCCGAGTTTCTGACCGAGCTGGCGAAGGCGTCGCGCCTGGAGCCTGGCTGCGTGAGCTACATTCCACACACTGTCGACGGGGAACCTGACACGGTCGTGATTTATGAGCAATACGCGGATCAGAAGGCGGTGGAGGCACACCGTGCCTCGCAGCACTTCAGGGATTGGGTAGTTGGTGGCCTTTATCAGATGATGCTCGATCGCCAGATGGAGAATCTGGTCTCGATCCTGTGATCGAAGGCGGGATCCAGGGGATGCAATCCTCGGGAGCTTTAGCGCGTCTGAGAGAGCAGGGGCAGGCTCGAGTGGGAAGCGCGAGCGAAATCGCTCCCCGCCTCATATGACCTTCCGGGACCCAATGCGCGCACTTCGGCAGATCTTTTTTGACGCGCCGCGGCGACACGGGCTAACATCCGGTACGACCATGCGCCGCCGCCCGGCTTCCGCCCTGTGCCGGAATCCCGTACCGCAAGCAGTCGCCACGCTCCTGCTGCTGGCGTCGTGTCACCCCGCGTGGTCGCTGCCGCACCACGAAAAGAGCGAAATCCACAAGGAGATTGAGGCGCTGGAGGAGCAGTGGCAGCAGGCCACGGTGACCAACAATATTGGGGAAATGAACCGTTTGCTGGCCGATGACTACGTCGGCATCAGTTCGAACGGGATGGTAGAAAACAAGCAGCAGGCGCTGGCGCAGCGTAGCGCGGGGACGGTGCGCATTACAAGGCTCGAACTGACCGACACGCGGGTGCGGGTCTACGGCGACACGGCTGTGGTCACTTCACTGGCCCAGGTGGAGGGCACCAACGGCACCAGCGACATCAGCGGGCAGTATCGCTATACGCGGGTTTATAACCGGCGGCTGGGACAATGGAAGATTGTGAGCTTCGAGGCCAGCCGGATGCATGATTTCGACGCCAGGGCCGGCAGCAAACACTAATACAGCGATTTAGGCGCGAAGGCCGGCGACGCGTTTTGCATCCTGCCGCATCGAAGCGGCAGGCGGTTGATATACTAAGTTGCCGCGCGGTTTGCTCCGCGCACAGGAGAAAAACCCATCGATAAACGTTCCGCGAAGCAGTTCGTCCGTATCAATGATCGAATCCGCGCCCGTGAAATTCGCGTGATCGACGAAAACGGTGAGCAGCTCGGCATCCTCCCCCCGTTTGAAGCGCTCAAGATCGCCCGCGAGCGCGGCCTCGACCTGGTGGAAGTTTCGCCCACAGCTGTTCCGCCCGTATGCCGCATTCAGGATTACGGGAAATTCCTCTACGAAAAAGAAAAGAGCGACCGCGCTGCGAAGAAGCGGCAGAAGGTGATCGTGGTCAAGGAAGTAAAGTTTTCGGTGACCATTGACGATCACGATTTCGAGACGCGGCGCAACCAGGCAATCCGGTTCCTGAAGGAAGGGGACAAGGTGAAGGCGTCGCTGCGGTTCAAGGGGCGGCAGATGGCGCATCGCGAGCTGGGCTATGCCATCATCAACAGGCTGATCCAGGACATTGGCGAAAACGGCATCGTGGAGTTCATGCCGCGCATGGAAGGCAACACGCTGCACGCGATTCTGGCGCCCGGCAAGAGGGAAGTGCCGAAGAAGCCGGTGGCGCCGCGCCCGCAGGCTTCGCCACAGGCGCCACAGGCGCAAACCGCGCAGTAATTTTCGAGTGATCCAAAGGGCCTCCCGTCGCGGGGGGCCTTTGCTTTTTGTCGGCCTCGCTGAATTTCACTTCTCCTTGTTGCAAAGCGGCTATGATTCTCGGCAGCTCTCCGAGACTTGCGAGCCTCATGTCTGGCGATCAGAACCATGCAGTCCCCTTGCGCGTGGATGCCGTGGCGAAGCGCTTTGGCGCGGTCACCGCGGTAACAGGCGTTTCTTTCGAAATTCAAGCCGGGGCGTGCTTTGGGCTACTGGGACCGAACGGCGCGGGGAAGTCGACGCTGATCCGCAGCATCGTTGGGCGGGTTCGCCTCGATTCGGGCAGCATCAGGATCTTCGGGCATCCGGTCAGCTCGACGGCGGCGCGCGCCGACCTGGGATGGGTGCCGCAGGAGCTGGCGGTCTATCCGCTACTGACCTGCCGCGAGAATCTGCAGGCGTTTGGGAAATACGAGGGACTGCACGGCAAGGTGCTGGATGACGCCATCGCGTGGTGTCTGGAGTGGGCAGCGCTTGCCGATCGCGCGGGATCGCCGGTGAAGACGCTGTCGGGAGGCATGAAGCGACGGCTGAATATGGCGGCGGGGCTGATCCACCGGCCGCGGCTGGTGCTGCTGGATGAGCCTACGGTGGGCGTCGATCCGCAATCGCGGAACCGGATTTTCGAGATGGTCGAAGCGCTGCGCGCCAATGGCACGACGATCATCTACACGACGCACTACATGGAAGAAGCGGAGCGGCTCTGCGACTGGATCGCGATCATCGATCACGGGCAAATCATCGCGCAGGGAACGAAGGAGGCGCTGGTGGCGCAGACTTTCGGATCGCGCAGCTCGGTGACGATGCACTTCGGGGCCACGCGCGTCGATCTCGCGGCATGGGCGGCGTCGCGCGGAGGAACGGCACAGGATTCGGCGGTTCTTTGCTCGGTGGAAAAGCCTGCGGAGATTGCCGGTCTGCTGGAAGCAGCGAGCGCGGCAGGGCTCGATGTTCTGGATGTGACGCTGCAGCGTCCGAATCTGGAGTCGGTTTTTCTGCACCTGACAGGAAAGGAGCTGCGAGCGTGATCGGAGCGATTCTGCAGACCAGTTTCCGGTCGCTGCGTCGGGATCGCGGGGCGTTCGTGATGTCGTTCATTCTGCCGATCGGGTTCTTCACGATTTTTGGGTTTGTGTTTGGGAGCATGCGGGGCTCCACGACGCCGCGGGTCACTGTGCTGGTGGTCGATGAAGACCACAGCGACGCGTCGAAGAGCCTGGTGCGCGGGCTGCTGCGGGAGCCATCGCTCGATGCGATGACCCATGCGAGGGCGACGAAGGAGAATCCTGCGCCGGCTGACTACACCGCCGCGACGGCGGAGGCCGCGGTGCGCAGCGGCGAAGCGCCGGCGGCGTTGATTATTCCCGCTGGATTCGGGGCGCATCCGATTGCGTTTGGGCCGGGCTCAGGAAGCGGGTCGCAACAGGCCAAGTTTCGCATTCTGCACGACAGCTCGGATCCGGTTGCGGCGCAGGTAGTGGCCGGGATGCTGGAGAAGACGGTGATGACGTCGATGCCGGCAACGATGGCGGCGGTGGGATCGCAGTATTTCGATCGGGAGATCGGCGGGCTGACCCCGAAGCAGAAGCAGCAGATGGACCAGGGTCTGGCCGCGCTGCGCAAAAGGCAGGACCAGCAGAATGCGGGGCCAGAAGGATCGGCCGCTGCGAGTCCGGCGGCGGATTCCGGAGGGATGGTCGCGGTCGATATTCAGGATGTGGTGGGCGAGAAGAAGAAGAGCCCGATGATTTCCTACTACGCCGCCGGCGTGGGAGTGATGTTCCTGCTGTTCACGGCGAGCGCGGCGGGCGGAAGCCTGCTGGACGAGTCGGAAAGCGGAGCGCTGGATCGCGTGCTGTCGGCGCGGGTGACGATGACCACGCTGCTGCTGGGCAAGCTGACGTACTCGGCGCTGCTGGCGTTTGCGCAGCTGACCCTCATGTTTTTGTGGGCGGCGCTGGTGTTTCACCTCGATTTCTTCACACATATTCCTGGATTCCTGGTGATGACGGCGATCACGTCGTTCGCCGTGGCGTCGTTTGGGATGCTGCTGGCGAGCGTGACGCGCACGAGGGGGCAGCTGGGAGCGTTTTCGACCCTGATCATCCTCACCATGTCGGCGCTGGGCGGCAGCATGTTTCCGAAGTTCCTGATGTCCGACGCGATGCTTAAGGTCGGGTATTTCACGTTCAATTCGTGGGCAATCTCGGGGTACCAGAAGATTTTCTGGCGCGATCAGCCCATCAGCAGCCTTGGGCCGGAGATCGCCGTGCTGGTGGGTTCGGGTGCGGTGCTGTTTGTGCTGGCGCGATGGTTCGCGCGCAAGTGGGAGTATGTATAAGCCAGTAGCCAGTAGCCGGTGGTTCCAGCGAAAGCTGTTCGCCAAAGAATCGGGCGCGCCAGGGCTCGCGAGTCAGGCACCGAAGCGGACGGCGGCGCGGGCTTTGGCTTTGGCGGCTTCTTCTTCGCGGTTTTTTGGCGGCGCGTTGGTGGCGAGCGAATGAAGAAGGCGCGTCGAGCTGGCGCTGATCTCTTCGATGGCGGCAAGAAAGGCGGCTTCGTTGGCCTGCGAAGGCTTGTTAAAGCCGGTGATCTTGCGAACGAACTGGAGAGAGGCGGCGCGGATTTCGTCGGGGGTGACAGGCGGATCGAAATTGAAGAGGATTTTGATGTTTCGGCACATGGCGGTTGGACCTGAGAACAGATTAGCGAAAGACGTTTAGCGAAGTGCGTTTAGCGAGGAACTTTTAGCGAAAAGTGTTTAGCGAAAGGCGCGTGACAGACGAGCAAGAGACGAGTGAGCAGCCAGGCTTGAAGCGATCCTCGGTGTCGGGTGCAGAAACGCGCCAGCGAACTGGGCGTTTCCATGGCGGAATACGTGCGGCGTCTGGTGGCGCGCGATCTGGCGCGTCCGGAGACCAGCGCCGATCCGGCGGCGGTTTTCGATCTGGGGCGGTCGGAGGGATCGAACATCGCTGCTGAGAAAGACGCGATGGTCGCTGAAGCGTTTGGCGCTGCGGGCCGGCACGGGCGGCGATGAGCCTTTTCGTCGATGCCTCGGTCTGGTATGCGGCAGCGGATGCAGGCGATGCGAGCAACCGGCGGGCAAAAGCGATTCTGAAGGCGGGCGAATCGCTGGTGACCACCGATCATGTCCTGGTGGAAACGTGCGCGCTGCTGCGGCATCGTCTGGGGCGGCTGGCTGCGGAGCGATTCTGGGACGGGATGCGCAGTGGGGTTGCGATGCTGGAGCCGGTGGGGGTAGCCGATCTGGAGGCTGCGTGGCAGATCGGGCTGGCGTGGAGAGACCAGGATTTTTCGCTGGTCGATCGGACCAGTTTTGCGGTCATGCGCCGGCTGGGGATCGAGCGGGCGGCGTCCCTCGATGAGCATTTTGCGATTTTCCGCTTCGGGCCGCAGAATCGGCGGGCATTTACGATTTTGCGTTAGAGGCGGTTCGACTCAGCGGAATGCCAGGAAAAAGGGCGGAATTCCGCGAGGCGCGCGAAGTCGCGCTGGTTTGCCGTGATGATGGTCATTCCGGTGCGAGCTGCGCTCATGGCAAGAAGCGCATCGTTGGTGAGCCGCGCTTTGCCGATGCTTTCATAACCATATTTCTGAGCGAGCCTCGAGAGAATTCTGCCGGTCTGGGTCCAGTCGCCAAGATTCGGGACGAGGATGCGCCTCGCCGCGGCGAAGTCATGTTCGAGCTTTTCGATGATGGGATGGTCCCTGCGCAGTGCGCCTGCGTAAAGTTCCTCAAGGGCGACGGAACTGAGCCAGAGGGGCGAGTCGCCGGCCCATCGACGAAACAGCGGTGAAGGATCGCCTCCACGCCGAAAGGCGCTGACGTAGACGGATGAGTCGAACAGGATGGGCGGCATCCGCGGATCAGCTCGCGCCGTCGAGCTTGCCGTACACGTCACGGATGACAACGCCGCTTTTCACAAAGCGTTCGTGGGCTTGACTGGCGAGCTTGTTGCGCTGGTGCTCCTCGAGGGCGAGGTCGAGGGCTCGGTCAATCGCCTCGGTTTCAGTGGAGGCGCGCAGGGCCTTGCGGACGCGGCTGATCTTCACCGGGTCGAGGCGGAAATGCTTGTGCGTGACGCGCGATTTTGCGTTCGGCATGAAGCTCCCCCAATCACAAGCTTACTCTCAATGTGTACAAAGCGCGATTTTATGAACATCCCGCTGCCAATCGGGAGGCCGCTTTGGGCCGCTTGCATTTCGCCTCGGCAGTTCTGCCGATCTTGATGAGAATTCCGCGATCACAGTGCCTGCTCGAAGAAGACCCTGTGCAATCCGGAAAGAGAGAGGACAATGGGTGCCGATGGATACTAAGACACACATAATCGGATTGGTGCTCGCGGTCTTGCTCGCCCTAATTCCCGCGACCATTGCGAAGAGAAAGGGCTGGTCGTTTTTCGGGTGGTGGTGCTACGGATTTCTAATCTGGATCGTCGCTCTGCCGCACGCGCTCCTCCTCAAGCCACACAGCAAGAAGTTCGGTTCCTTCGGGCCGCCAACAAAAAGCAATTCGACTTCAGCCGGGGAATAGCAGCTCGTCGCATACCTTAGTTTCCCCCCGGCTTTCGACGCTGCTTGAACCTATCCAGTCAGCTACTGCACCACGCCGGCGGGTTCGCGGAGCCAGCCGTAGAGGGGGAACTGCTCGGCGAGTTCGAGGACCTGGCGGCGGATGCGGGCGAGGGTGGCGGAGTCGGTGCTGTGCTCGAGGGCGTCGGCGATCCAGCCTCCGATGACGCGCATCTCGGCTTCCTTCATGCCGCGGGTAGTGAGGGCGGGCGTACCGATGCGGATGCCGGAGGGTTTGAGCGGTGGATTCGTGTCAAAGGGAATGGCGTTTTTGTTGACGGTGATGCCGGCCTCGCCGAGAGCGGCCTCGGCTTCGCTGCCGAGCATGCCTTTGGCGTAGACGTCCACGAGCATGAGGTGGGTGTCGGTTCCACCGGAGATGATGCGGTAGCCGGCGTCAGAGAGCGCGGCCGCGAGCGCTTTGGCGTTGGCGACGATTTGCGCGGCGTAGGTTTTGAAGTCGGGCTGGAGAGCCTCGCGGAAGGCGACGGCTTTGGCGGCGATGATGTGCACCAGCGGTCCACCCTGCTGGCCGGGGAAGACGGACTTGTCGATGGCCTGCGCGAATTCCTGGCGGGAGAGGATGAGGCCGGCGCGGGGTCCGCGAAGGGTTTTGTGGGTGGTGGTGGTCACGATCTGCGCGTGCGGGACGGGCGAGGGATGGACGCCGCCGGCGACGAGTCCGGCGAAGTGGGCCATGTCGACGATGAGGATGGCGCCGGAAGCGTCGGCGATCTGGCGCATGCGGGCGAAGTCAAAGAAGCGGGGATAAGCGCTGCCGCCGCCGATGATGACTTTGGGATGCTCGCGGACGGCGATCTGCTCGAGCTCGTCGTAGTCGATGGTTTCGGTATCTTTGCGGACGCCGTAGGAGACGACGCGATAGAGCTTGCCGGAGAAATTGAGCTTGTGGCCGTGGGTGAGGTGGCCGCCCATGGCGAGGTCGAGGCCGAGGATGGTGTCGCCGGGCTGGAGGAGGGCGGCGTAGGCGGCGGCGTTGGCCTGGGAGCCGGAGTGGGGCTGGACGTTGGCGTGCTCGGCGCCAAAGATTTGTTTAGCGCGGTCGCGGGCCAGGTTCTCGACCACGTCGGCGTACTCGCAACCGCCGTAGTAGCGGCGTCCCGGATAGCCCTCAGCATATTTGTTGGTGAAGACGGAGCCCGCGGCTTCGAGGACGGCGCGGCTGACGAAGTTTTCCGAGGCGATCATCTCAAGGCCTTCATGCTGGCGGCGGACTTCGGCATCGATGGCGGCGGAGACTTCGGGATCTTCGAAGGGGAGGGATTGGGACATGCGATCGGGCATGGAGAGATTGTAGCGAAAAGAGAGAAGCGAAAAACGAGCAAAAGGCGAGTGCACTACGAGCGTGAGGCGATTAGCGAAAAACGATTAGCAAGAAACTATTAGCGAGAAGCGTTTAGCGAAAAGCGACTAACGGGGAGCGAGCAAGGCGAGTGAACGACGAGCCAGGTGCGAGTGAAAGGCGGCGCGCTTCGCCGTATTCGTTTTGATTCCGGCGGCTTTAGTTGTGGGGTGGGAGTTCGTCGGGCCACTGGACGACGGCGAATTTGCCGCTGGGATCGCGGGTGAGGACGGGAGCGTAGAGGCCGAGGAGGTTGCGACGCCACCAGTCGCCGTTGAGGCTTTTTTCGTCGAGGGTGGTGAACCAGTATTGCCAGAGGACGGCTTTCACGTAGCGCGGCGGCGTTTTCGGGAAGGGATTGTCTTTGAAGAGAGAGAGAACATCGGCATCGCCGTCGAGCAGGCGCTCTTCGGTGAGGGGGACGATTTCGGCCTGCTGGAAATCGGTGAGCGAGGCGAACCAGAGGTTCCAGTCGAAGCGGGGCTGGTAGGGGGCGTAGATGCCAGGCGCTTCGTTGAGGGCTTGCGGTTTGTGGAGGAAGAGGTAGGGGGTCCAGTTCTCGCCGTCGTTGGAGCCCTGGAACTCGATCTCGTAGCGGCCGCGGGTCATTACGGCGAAGAGACCGTACTGGTTGGCGATGCGGAAGGGTTCGAGCGCAACGATGGGGGTGGTGAAGAGCGGCAGGTCGGGCCAGGGCATGCGCAGCATTTCCGCAGTGGTGTCGTAGCCGATCCAGGTGAGGAGGACGATGGCGACGGCGAGGCGTATGGCGCGGAGGTGCGCGGGGATGCCGCGCAGGACGCGGGGCTGCGGCGCCTTTTTTGAGTTGGGAGCGTGGGAACTGGGCGTGTAGCGCTCTTCAGTCGTGGCGACGACGGACAGGCGCTCTTGAGTCGCCTCAACGGATTCGGGAGCGACGAACTCCAGCGGATCGCGAAAGCGGCCCGGAATCCAGGAGAGGAGGCTGCGGTCGTCGAGGAGGAGGAAGCCTAGGGCGAGGACGAGGTAATTGAGGAAGGCGTAGTTGGCGGTGAGGATGACGCCGATTTCCCAGGGCGTGACGATGCAGAAGCAGATGAGGCGGACGCGGCGCGGGAGGAAGAGCATCCAGACGATGGCGAGCTCCATGACCAGCGTGCCGCCGGCAGTGCCGACCTGGAACCAGTGGGGAAGGTGCTGCACGTACCAGCCGACAAAGGTGGGCAGGGGACCGTTCTGGTAGTACTCGTCCATCGCGGTGAGGTGACGCCATTCGGGATCGCCCGAGAGCAGCTTGACGATGCCGGATTCGAAGTAGATGCGGAACCACTCCCACAGCAAGAGGAAGAGGGCGGCGCGCGGAGGCGGCGAGTGGATGCCCCAGCCGGGCCAGAGTCCGCGAGGGGCGAAGAAGAGGGCGAGGAAGCCGGCTTCGAGGAGCATGCCGTCGGACTGGTAGCCGGAGAAGTCGCCGGCGGCGGAGACGAAGGACAGGAAGCAGACGAAACAGAGGAAGAAGCTGAGGCGCGGCCAGAAGTTGAGGAAGGCGAGGATGGAGGCGACGAGGCCAGTCCAGACGACGACCGTCATCGCGTGGGAAGTGGAGGAATACCAGAAAAGCGTGGGCGCGTACCAGAAGCGCGTGAGGCCGGGCACCTGGTGCTGGACGGCGGTGAGGAAGTTGGCGGCGGGCAGGATGCCGTGGGGGCCGATGAGGCCTTTGATCTGAAAGACGAGTGCGAGGAAGGCGGAGAAATAAATGCCAGCGAGGGCGCGGAGGAAGATCCAGCGAGGCGCATAGCGATTGCGCGGACCGGAGTCCGAGTCGAAGAGCCAGCGGAAGTAGTTGCCGGGTGTGTGGTCCATGGCGCGGGCCGCAGGGGGATTATGGAGCGATCATACGGCGTTGGGAACCCACGTCCGCAAAATCAGGGACGTGATCGGGGACGTGGGGCACCCATTGTGTCACCCTGATGCTGGACGGGGGAGAAAAACGGTGATCAGGGAGAGCAGAAAGATCAGGGCGATGAGGACCTGGGAGATGACGCAGTAGAGGCACCAGACCTGGAGGACGTGGGCTTCGATGTTACTGAGGTACAGGGCGAAGCCGAGTCCGATGAGAGAGAAGAGGAGGGTGAGCCAGCGCTGGCGGAGGAAGGCGAAGAGGGCGATGGCGGCGTATCCGACGATGCCGAGGGCGGCGACGGGAACGCCGAAGAGGACGGAGTGGCGGCTGTGGTTGACGATGCCGCAATCCCAGTGGGCGTTGATGTCGCAGGGCTGGATGCCGGTGGCGTAGTGGACGTGGAGGGCGAGGGCGGAGACAACGATGCCGGCGAGGGCGAGAAGGAGGATGAGGTAGCGCATGACTTTTCAGGGTACAGGGTTCAGGGTACAGGGCACGGGGCGCCGGGCACCGGGCACAGGAAAGCGTTCAGCGTTCAGGAAAGGCAGCACGTCGCAGTGCTTCGCTCAGGATGACAGAGCGTTACTGGAAGAAGACGAGGAGGACGAAGAGGAAGATCCAGAAGAGGCCCATGGCGTGCCAGTACCAGGCGGTGCAGTCGACGGCGATCTGGCGCATTTCGACGCGCTTGAAGCGGAACATGGCGACGAGGGCGAAGAGGAGGGCGCCGACGCCGAGCAGGAGGTGGACGCCGTGGGTTCCGGTGACGAGATAGAAGAAGTGGCTGTTGGGATTGGAGGAGAAGAAGAAGCCCTGCTGGGCGAGCTGCTGCCAGGCGATCCATTGGCCGGCGAGGAAAGCGCAGCCGAGGATGATGGTGGCGACGAGCCAGGGAGCGGCGCGGCGGACTGCGGGGCGGCCGAGGCCGAGCCACTCTTCCATGATGTCGATTTCGCGGAAGAGATGGCGGCGAGCGACTTCCATGGTGAAGGCGGAGAGCAGGAGGATCGCGGTGTTGATCCAGAGAATGGGGGGCGCCGCGAGAAAATGCCAGTCGGAGATAACGTTGTCGGCGCCGTCGATGTGGACGGAGCTTTGGCGGACGAAGAAGGCGCTGACGAGGACGGCGAAGAAGACGAAGTCGCCGGCGAGGCCGGAGAGCACGGCCATGCGATAGCGGATGAGCTGCTCGCGGGGGCCGTGACGGCGGGAGTTGCGGGAATCCCAGTTCTCGTCGCCTCCGCCACCGCCGGTGGGGCGGCGATCGACGGGCGGTTTGCCCCCGAACCCAGGGTCTTTGCGTTCGGTTTCGACCGGATGGCGGGTGAAGGTGGCGGGCATCGGGACTCCGAGCTGAGTTCTAAAAGCTTACTCCGGTTTGGCTGCGGAATGACACTCTCTTGGACGGGAGTTGTGACTAAAAAGGTTTTTCGGGCAGCCACTGAGGGTGGAAATCGTCGTTCGGCGACGTTTCAGGTCCGTAGGCGTAGGGGCCGGCGCTGACGGTGGCAGGCGCGGCTGGAGACCACTCGAGGGTGGTGGCGCGCCAGGGATTAGGGCCAGCGGGGGCGCCGCGGCGGAGGCTGCGGAAAACATTGAAAAGAAAAATGAGCTGCGCGGCGGCAAGCAGGAATGCCGACCAGGTAATGCCGCGCTCGACGGGGATGAGGTTCGAGAAGGACGTGACGGTTCCGGTGAGCTGGGAATAGTGACGGGGCTCGCCTGCGAGTCCGGCAAAGTGCATGGGGAAAAACGTGCCATAGGCGGCGATGAGGGAAATCCAGAAGTGGATATGGCCGAGCAGCTCGTTCATGCGGCGGCCAGTGAGCAACGGGTACCAGTAGTAGATGCCGGCAAAGACGGAGAAGACTCCGGCCATGGCCATAACAAGATGGAAATGGGCGACGACGAAGAAGGTGTTGTGGAGGTAGGCGTCGAGGGCGGGCTGGGCGAGGATGGGGCCGGTGAGTCCGCCGGCGATGAAGAAGGAGAGGAAGCCAAGGGTGAAGAGCATGGGGGTCGTGAGCCACATGCGGCCGCGGAAAAGCATGACGAGCCAGGTAAGGACTTCGGCGGAGCTGGGGACAGCGATGGCGATGGTGGTGAGTCCGAATGCGGTTCCGGCGTAAGGGTTCATGCCGGAAACGAACATGTGGTGACCCCAGACGCCGAGGCCGAGGAAGCCGATGAGCAGCGTGGCGATGACCATGAATTTGTAGGCGGGGACGGGGCGGCGGGTGAAGTTGGCGAGGAGCGAAGACGCGAGTCCCATGCCGGGGAGGATGGTGATGTAGACCTCGGGGTGCCCGAAGAACCAGAAGAGATGCAGCCAGAGCATGGGCGAGCCAGAGCCGTCGCGCTGCGGGATGCCGTTGACGACGAGGCCGGGTGGGAGGAAGAAGCTGGTTCCGCAGTGGCGATCGGCGAGAAGCATGGATGCGGCGATGAAGAGCGCGCTGAAGGCGATGATGGTCAGCGAGGAACTGACGAGCCAGGACCAGACGGTGAGCGGCAGGCGGGCGAAGGTCATGCCGGGGCAGCGGCGGAGGAGGATGGTCGCGAGGAAACTGACGGAGGAGAGCACGGCAGCGAGACAGAAGAGGGTGATGGCGATGAGCCAGAGGTCCATGCCGGTGGCCTGGCCCGGACCGGTGGCGGCGATGGCGCTGAAGGGCGGATAGCTGGTCCAGCCGGCGATGGGCGCGCCTTCGGGGACGAAGAAGGCGGCGAGGAGGGTGATGAGGGAAACAGTGGTGATCCAGAAAGCAACGGCGTTGAGACGCGGGAGGGCCATGCGCGTTGAGCCGATTTGTGCCGGGAGAACGAGATTGGGGAAGGCGCTTTGGGGCACGACGGTGAGGACGAAGAAAACCATCAGTGTGCCGTGCATGGTGACGAGGGCGAGGTAGTCTTCGGGCTTGATGACGCCGTGAAGGGGCAGCGCGAGGTCGGGCCAGGTGCGGTGGATGCGCATCAGGAGCGAGAGCAGCGTGCCGGTGACGACAGCGACGAGGGCGAGGAGGAAGTAGAGGCGCACGAGGGCGACGGGTTCGGTGGTGAAGAGGCGTTTCATCGCGCAAGAGCCCGTTCTCGGGCAGCGAGCCACGCGTTGAATTGGGCCTGGGGCACGATGCGGAGACGGGCCTGCATGCGGTAGTGGCCGAGTCCGCAGACCTGGCTGCAGAGGATGGGGTAGTCGCCGGGGACGGTGGGCGTGAATTGAAGATGGCCGAGCATGCCGGGGATGGCGTCCTGCTTGAGGCGCATGCCGGGGATGAAGAAGCCGTGAATTACATCGAGCGACTGGAGGCGGAGATCGACGGGCCGGCCTGCGGGAAGAATGAGGATGGAGGAGACGATGTCGTCGGCGGAGTGCGGGTCGGCGGGATCGAGGCCGAGGGGGTTGCCGGTGGGCGCGCTGACGAGGGTGGGGCGGGTTGCGCCGTAGACGCCGTCAGCGCCGGGATAGCGGAAGTACCAATCGAACTGGACTCCGGTGACTTCGACTTCGATGGGGTCGGCGGCGGGGGGTTGTTCGCGGCCAGCGGCCCAGAGGCGATGACTGCTGACCAGCATCCAGACGTAGAGGGCGGTGATGGCAAGCAGCGGCAGAAGGTGGACGAGGATATAGGTGCGGCGCGGGCGGGCGTCCTCCGGTTGCGCGGGGCGGGCGCGCAGACGAGTGACGAGCGCGAGCACGATGAGGATCTGTGCGGCGACGAAGAGCCAGAAGACGATGTCGAGATTCCAGCGCAGGAGTTGGTCGAGGGCCGAGCCGTGGAGCGCGCCGTTGGGTGGGAGGAAGTTCATGCTTAGCGAAGAGCTGTTAGCGAAAAGCGTTTAGCGAGAAACTTTTAGCGAAGAACTTTTAGCAAGAGACGTTTAGCAAAAGCGTTTCGTGGGGAGACTCTCAGCTTAACGCGCGGGCTGCGACTTCGACGAGCGGACCAAGTCGACGAAGCGCTGGTGGACGCGGCGGTCGGAGGAGAGTTCGGGGTGGAAGGTGGCGGCCATGATGTGACCCTGCTCGACCAGGACGGGGAAGCCGTCGCGGGTGGCGAGAACTTTGACGCCGTCGCCGGTTTTCACGATACGGGGCGCGCGGATGTAGACCATTTCAAGCGGGCCGCCGGGAAGCTGCGTTTCGCTGGTCTGGATAGCGGAGTCGATCTGGCGGCCGTAGGCGTTGCGCTCGACGGTGGCGTGGAGGACGCCGAGGCTCTGCTGCGGCGGGTGCGTGACTTCAGTGGCGAGAAGGATGCATCCGGCGCAGGTGCCAAAGGTGGGCCTGGTGCGGACGAAGTCCTGGAGGGAGGCGAGGAAGCCGTCGCGCTCGAGAAACTTCAGGAACGTGGTGGATTCGCCGCCGGGGATGATGAGGCCGTCGATTTCGGCGAGTTGCTCTGGTTTGCGGATGAGGACGGGGTCGGCACCGGCTTCGCGCAGGGCTTGGGCGTGGGCATCGTAATCGCCCTGGATGGCGAGGACGCCGATCTTTGGAGTTGTTGAGGTTTGTCGTTCTGGCGCGTTCGACAATTCTCTCGCTCCCTCTCAACCAAGCGTAAACGTTCAGAAAATGAAAGGCGCGCCGGGATCTCCAGCGCGCCAGTTCTTTGCCCCGCGAGGCGCGGCCGCCGAGGCGGCCAGCTTACCAGCCGCGGGTTTGGAGCAGCTGATTCTCTTCAAGCGCTGCAGCCGCCAGGCCTTTCATGGTGCCGGTGACCTGCTCGGATGCTTCCGCCAGAATCTTCGGGTCGTTGTAATGCGTGGTGGCGATGACGATCGCCTTGGCGCGGGATACGGCTTCTTCGCGTTCCTTTGGAACTTTCTCGACGTCCAGCGGCGTAGCGCGTTCCTTCATGAAGATTCCGGAGCCTACGAAGATGGCCTCAGCGCCGAGCTGCATCATAAGGGCCGCGTCGGCCGGTGTTGCGATTCCGCCGGCGGAGAAGTTGGGGACGGGGAGTTTGCCCGCCTGTGCGACCATGCGAACCAGCTCATACGGCGCCTGATGTTCTTTGGCTGCGGCGTAGAGTTCCTGATCCGAAAGAACGGTGAGGGCCTTCATCTCCTTCGTGATCTGGCGCATGTGCCGCACCGCATGCACCACGTCGCCGGTACCGGCTTCGCCCTTGGTGCGGATCATGGCCGCGCCTTCGGCGATGCGGCGGAGAGCTTCGCCCAGGTTGCGCGCGCCACACACAAACGGCGTGGTGAAGGCGTGCTTGTCGATGTGGTGGGCTTCATCGGCAGGCGTGAGCACTTCACTCTCGTCGATGAAGTCGACGCCGAGCTGCTGCAGAATCTGCGCTTCGGCGAAGTGACCGATGCGGGCCTTGGCCATGACCGGAATCGAAACGGCGTCGATGATTTCTTTAATGAGCTTCGGGCTGGCCATGCGGGCAACGCCGCCCTCGGCGCGGATCATGGCGGGTACGCGCTCCAGAGCCATGACGGAAACCGCCCCGGCTTCCTCGGCGATGCGGGCCTGCTCCACGTTCATGACGTCCATGATGACGCCGCCCTTGAGCATTTCGGCGAGACCGACCTTGAGGCGCAGCGTGGTGGGCGAATTGGGGGCGTGATGACCGTTGCCGCTGTGGACCTCTGCCATGGGTGTCTCCTCGATCCGCTGTGGATTGCGAAGGGTTGCTCGATCCCGTGTCTCAGAGTCGAGACATGGGGCACCCAGCAAGCGGAAATGGTGCCTGAAACTCTATTTTAACAAGCTTTGTAAACAGAGCTCAGAGCTCAGGGCACAGGGCACAGCGGCCAGGGGTTGGGTTCAGCGATTGGATCGCACTTTTGTGAGGATGTCCGGCGTGACGGTGACGAAGACAGCTTTGGCGGTGGCGAGGACCTGGCCGGAGGCATCGGTGAGATGCGCTTCGATATGGTTGGCGCGGCCATGCGTATCCAGATGGCGGGCGGTGAGGGTGAGCGGTTGGCCGAGGGGCACGGGACGAAGGTACTGGATTTCGAGATGGCGGGTCATGGCGAGGATGCCGCGGGCGCGGTTGGATTTGCTCATGGCCTCGTCGAGAAGGGTGGCGATGATGCCGCCGTGGGCGTGGCCGGGAGGTCCGGCAAAGCGGCGAGCGAGGCGGAGGTGGCAGACGACGTTCTTGTCCGCATCGACAAAGAATTTGAGGCGGAGACCGGTGGGGTTTTCGAGTCCGCAGCCGAAGCAGTGGTTGAGGGCACCGTGGGCGAGAGGCGTAAGGGGATTCTTCTTGCGGGAGCGGTCGGCGGGAGGCATGGATGTGCTCTGGGATCAATGTAGCTGGTTCGCCGCGGCAGACGATTCAAGGTCGCGCCAGGAGGCGAGGGGAATGGCGGGCAGGAGCTTGAGCAGGGCGGCGTGTTCCTGAGCGCGGGAGGCGCGGAGGCGGGTGTGGACCTGATCGAGGTGGGCATCGGGATAGCCGGGGTGGCAGACGAGTTCCCACGTTCGGCTGGGGTCGCTGGGGATGGCGGAGAGGAGGTCGCGGAGGGTTTGCTCGACGTCGGGGGCACCGGTGGCGAGGACACCGATGGTGCCGCTGGTGGTGGCCACGCCGGATGTGCGGACGGCTCGCTGGAAGGCCCGGTGTTGGGAGCGGAGAGCTTTGACGGCGAAGCGGCGGAGACGGAATGAGGCTGATTTTGATCCGGGCGTGGCGCGGAGGGCCCACGCGGGTTCGAAGGGATTGCGGATGGCGGGGACCTCGCAGGCGCCGGCAGCGGCCAGGAGGGGGCGGAGGATTCCGGAGAAGAGGTGGGTGTGCTTGTGCGTGTCAATGTGGGAGACACGGAGGCCGGCGTTCTGCAGGCGGCGAATTTGAGCGGTGGCTTCGGCGGTAATTTCCGATGCGCGGATGCGGAAGGTGAATAGATCGCGGACGAACGCAGCGAGGGAAGGCCGAAAGGACTGACCGTTGGGGCAGAGGGTGGGGATTTGTTCGGGAGGGAGAGCCGGGGTTCCGTCGACGAGCAGGATGTGGCAGCCGACTTCGAGGTTCGGGTTGGCGTGGGCGAGGGCAGCGGCGTCGTCGAAGAAGGCTCCGGTGGCCATGAGAGTGGCGGAGGAGAGCGCGTGGGCGCGATGGAGTTCCGCGATGGAGCGATTGACGCCGGGGGTGAGGCCGAAGTCGTCGGCGTTAACGATGAGGGGCACGGAGAACAGCGTAGCTGAGAAGCGGTCGGCTAAGAAGCGGTTCGCTATGGAACGGTCAGCAAAAAGCGGCTAGCGAAAGACGAGCGGAAATCGAGTGAAAACCGAGCGGGCAGGGCGGGTGGAGGCCGATCTTCATTTTTCAGCCTGGTAGATGGCGGGGTTGAGGGTGGGGTCGTTGTACATCTTGAGCTGGCGGTAGATCTTGAATCGGCGCTTACCGTCGAGAACATCGGACCAGAGCTTGCCGAGACAGGCGACCAGGTCGCTGCGTTGCTCGGTGAGGAGGGTGAAGCGCTCGCGGTTGCGGTCCTGATGGCCGGGCGGCGCGTTGGGTCGGTCGACTTCCTCCTCGGTGTGGAAGATTTTGAGGGCGAGGATGGAGAGGCGGTCGATCATGAGGCCGGGGGATTCGGAGTTGAGCTCGGCCGCAGGATTGGGAAGGCCGGAGGCGCGCAAGGCTTCGATGAGCTGGACGTCGCATTGTTCGGCGAGGTCGTTGCGGCGCTGGTTCACTGCATCGATGGAGCGTTTGACCGCGGCGATCTCGTGGTCGGTGGCATGGGGAGCGCGGGCGCTGTCTTCGACGTGCCAGAGGTCGAAGTTGGCGCGGTGCTGGGCTACGACGGTCGAATAAAAGGGCTCACCGGCTGTGACGATACTGAGGGCATCGTCGTGCCACAGGTGCGTGGCGCGGTCGTGGAGGTTGGCGATTTCAACTGCGGAAAACTGGAAAGGCGAGGACATTGCGGTTCTTGAGCCTATGGTAGAACACAGGCATCGATGAACATGAGCGGGCAACCACGCATTTTGTGCATGAGCAGCTACGAGAAGGGGCAGGCCTTTATGCAGGAGTGCGCCGCGCTGGGCTGCCGGGTGGTGCTGCTGACAGTCGACAAACTGCGGGGAGCGGACTGGCCGCGGGCGATTCTCGAAGAGCTGATCACCATGCCGGAGGGGCTGACGCTGGAACAAGTCACCAACACGGTGACGTATTTGGCGCGGACGCGTCGTTTCGACCGGATTGTGGCGCTCGACGAGTTCGACATGGAAACGGTGGCGGCGCTGCGCGAGCAAATGCAGATTCCGGGGATGGGGCGGACGTTGACGAGTCACTTCCGCGACAAGCTGGTGATGCGGTATGAGGCGCAGGGTGCGGGCGCGGTGGTGCCGGAGTTTACGCGGGTGCTGGTGCATGAGGAGTTGCGTGCATGGATGGAGCAAGTGCCGTCGCCATGGGTATTGAAGCCGCGCGCGGAGGCGTCGGCGATCGGGATCAGGAAACTACACGAGGCGGCCGAGGTTTGGCGAACGCTGGAGCAGCTCGGAGATCGGCAGAGTTATTACCTGCTGGAGCGGTTCGTGCCGGGAGACATTTTCCACGTCGACTCGATCGTGAGCGAGGGCGAGGTCGTGTTCACCAGTGTGAGCGGGTACGGGAAGCCTCCTATGCAGACGATGCATGAGGGCGGGGTATTCACGACGCGGATTCTGGAGCGCGGATCAGAGGCTTCGCGGTCGCTGGTGGAGATGAACGGAAGGCTGATGCCGAAGATGGGAATGGTGCGGGGCGTAACACATGCGGAATACATCAGGTCACGAGAACAAGGCAAGGATGGGCAGTTCTACTTTCTGGAGGCGGCGGCGCGGGTGGGGGGTGCGTTTATCGCCGATGTGGTGGAGGCGGCCACGGGAGTGAATCTGTGGCGGGAGTGGGCGCGGATTGAAGTGGCGCACCTGCAGGGCGAGAAGTATCACGAGCCCGAGCCGCGCGGGCTGTACGCGGGAAGCGTGTTGTGCCTGGCGCGGACAGCAGAGCCGGATACGAGCATGTTCGAGGCGCCGGAGATCGTGCTGCGGCTCAGGAAGCATCATCACGCAGGGCTGATTGTGCGGAGCGAGGATCCGGAGCGGGTGCGGGCGCTGCTGGAGGAGTATGCGGAGCGGTTTGCGCGAGAGTATCTGGCGACCGCGCCGGTGCCGGACAAGCCGTCGGCGTGAAGAGCAGGGATTAGAGTTTAGAGTTTAGGGATTAGAAAACCATTCGCGTTTTTCCATTGACCATTGAGACGGGATAAGAGGGACCGGGATTGACGGAGTCGCTGCAGTTTCCTCATCGGCGGTTCAATCCGCTGCGCCAGCAGTGGGTGCTTGTGTCGCCGCATCGGACGGATCGGCCGTGGCAGGGCGAGGTCAACAAGACCTCGGGTTTTTCGGATGTGCACTACGATCCGCAGTGCTATTTGTGCCCCGGGAATACCCGCGCCGGGGGGAAGGTCACGCCACGGTACGAGAGCGTCTACGTCTTCGACAACGATTATCCGGCGCTGTTACCGGAGTCGCCGGAGCTGGATCGCGAGAACGCGCCAGAGTTGCTGCGGGCGGAGCGGGAGCGGGGCCGGTGCAGAGTCGTTTGCTTTCATCCCGATCACAGCCTGACGCTGGCGCGCATGCAGGTGGGGGATATTCGCAAAGTTGTGGATGCGTGGACGGAGGAGTATCGGGCGCTGGGGGCGGAGCCGGATTTCCGCTACGTGCAGATTTTTGAGAACCGCGGGGCGATGATGGGGGCGAGCAATCCTCACCCGCACGGGCAGATCTGGACGACGGAGCATGTGCCGGATGAGCCGCGAGCGGAGACCGAAGCGCTTGCGGAGTATCGCGCGAGCCACGGGAGCTGTTTGTTGTGCGACTACGCCGGGCTCGAGGCGCGGGAACGCGTGCGGGTGGTCGCCGAAAATGACGCGTTCCTGGCGGTCGTGCCGTGGTGGGCGGTGTGGCCCTTCGAGACGCTGGTGATCGCGAAGAGGCACCTGCGGTCGCTGCTCGATTTTGGCGAAGCGGAGCGGGATGCGCTGGCGGACATCTTGAAGCGCCTGACGACGCGCTACGACAATCTGTTTGAGACCAGCTTTCCTTATACGATGGGCTTCCACCAAGCGCCCACGGACGGTGAGGGGCACGAGGAATGGCATTTTCACGCGCATTTCTATCCGCCGCTGCTGCGCTCGGCGACGGTGCGTAAGTATATGGTGGGATTCGAGATGCTGGGGATGCCGCAGCGGGATATCACGCCGGAGACGGCGGCGGAGAGATTGAAGGCGGTGCCGGCGGTGCATTTCACGGAGCGATGAGGGGCCGGCACTGATGACCGATAGGTAGGCGCTCTATCGATCACGAAGTGACTTATAATGATCGATAGAAAGAGGTTCTATCGATCATGACCTGGAACTGGCAAAAGCCGGACTGGCCCCATTTCAAGTGGGATTCTTCGCGCATTGCGGGCGCGGAAGAGCAGTTTCTGGTCGGGGCTGGTATCGCGATTGGGACGGCCGTGCATCTCGGCAGAGACGATCAGAACCAGCTGCTCGTCGAGTTGCTTAGCGGGGAGGCGGTGACGACGTCCGCGATCGAGGGAGAAATCCTCGATCGGGCGAGCGTGCAGTCGTCGATTCAGCGGCAGCTTGGACTGGCGACCGATCACCGGCGTGTAGCCCCTGCGGAAGCGGGTGTCGCGGAGATGATGGTGGATCTCTACGGGTCGTGGGCCGAACCTGTTTCAGACCAGACGCTGTTCGGGTGGCACCGGATGCTGACTGGGGGGAGGAGCGACCTTCGCGATCGAGGGAGATATCGGACCAGCGGCGAGCCGATGCAAATCGTGTCCGGTCCTGTGGGCGCCGCGAGGGTGCACTTTGAAGCGCCGCCATCGCAACAGGTGCCGGCGGAGATGCAGCGGTTCATCGCGTGGTTTGCGCGCACGGGTCCAGGAGGATCTGAGCCCCTGCCTGCCATAACCCGTGCGGGCATCGCACATTTGTATTTCGAGTCCATTCACCCATTCGAAGATGGCAACGGGAGGATGGGGCGAGCCGTCGCGGAAAAGGCGCTAATGCAGGGCTTCGAACACCCGGTACTTTTCTCGCTGGCAGCGACCGTTCTGGCACGGCAGAATAGCTACTACCAGGCGCTTGAACGAAACAATGAGAAGAATGAGATTACAGACTGGCTGGTTTGGTTTGCGGAAGTCGCGCTGGAGGCGCAACGCCGATCGATCGCGCAGGTGGAGTTCATTCTGGCCAAGGCGAGGCTGCTTGACCGGCTGCGAGGCCGTATCAACGAGCGACAGCAAAAGGCGCTGCTGCGCATGTTCCGGGAAGGTCCTGAGGGATTCAAAGGAGGATTGAGCGCGGGAAACTACAGCACAATCACCGGAGCACCGCCGGCAACAACGACGCGCGATTTGGCGGATCTGGCGGAGAAGGGTGCGCTGATCCGGACGGGGGAACGCAGGCACGTCCGGTACGCTCTGAACCTGAAGACAAGTCAGGATGAGCGATAGACCAATTCCTATTGCTCAAGCGGGGCGGCAAGAAAAGGGCCGGTTTTTGGTTCTTTTGGTGAGCCCGCTGGGACTCGAACCCAGGACCCACGCCTTAAAAGGGCGTTGCTCTACCAACTGAGCTACGAGCTCACACCAGGTTCCAGGTTAACACAGCAAGGGCCGCGCTCAGTCGGCCGCCGAAGCAGCCGCCAGGCGGCGTCGAGCGAGAGGGACGGCGGTGAGCCAGTAGAGCACCGGACCCAGCAGGGCCACGATCAGGGAGAAGACCAACGCGGACATCGATCCAAAGAGTCTTTCCGCGCGCGAAGCGTAAAGAGCATAGCCGATGAGCACCGCCGGACCCACGCCCAGGGCAAAGGCAAAGGCCAGATTGCCGGCTTTGAAAGGGCGCTCGAGAGCAGGTTCGCGGATACGCAGAACGACGAGGGCGACAAACTCCAGCAGCAGACTCGATCCATAGAGGATCAGATCGATGGAGATGAGCCTTTCGAATTTGAGATTGAGGGCGAGGGCCCATCCCAGGCCGCACAGCAATACGCTCACCCAGGGGACACCGCGGCGATTGCGGCGCGCAATGAATTGCGGCAGCATGCCGTCTTCCGCCATAGCGAAGGGAAGACGCGTGTAGCTGAGCATCAGCGCGTTGAACATGCCAACGCCGCAAATAGCGCCGCCAGCCACCACAGCCAGCCCCAGCAGAGGGCCGCCAATCGAGATGGCTGCGATCATCCAGTCGCCGGTCGAGAAGCTGGCCACGGAAATGCCGGCCAGCGCCATGGCCAGCAGGGGCAGGATATAGGTGACGGCGGTAAGCGCGGCGGCCACGACCATGCCGATGGGGTAGTTGCGCTGCGGATTCTCGACTTCCTGGGCGATGGTGGATGCGTTGTCCCAGCCCATGTAATTCCACATAGCAACCAGTAGAGCCGTGGAGAGCGCAGGCGCCGAGCCGGCAGAAGTCCACTGCACCGCAGGGTGACTGGAAAATCCATGCCAAACCCCGAGCACCACGAAGACGGCGAAGGGCGCGAGCAGCAGAACCGAGAGCCAGACAGAGCCTTCACCGACGGCGGGTGCGCCACGAAGATTCCAGAGGCAGCAGAGCGCCACTACTGCCAGGGACCACGCGTAGCCATGCCACCCGGCGGTGAGCGTTGCGTTGAACTTCCCCAGGTAGCTCACAAAGATGGCCGGATAGATGGCCATGTCGAAAATGCTGGCGGAGAGCGAAAGCCAGCTCTCCTGATAGCCCCAGAACGGACCCATGGCTCGCCGCACCCAGACGTAGAAGCCGCCTTCGGCCGGGATCGCGCTGGCCAGTTCGCCAATCATCAGCGCTGTGGGCAGGCTCCAGAGAACGGGTAGGGCGAGGAGAATGACGATCGCCCTGGCATAGCCGGCCCCGCCGAGGATGTCCTCGATGCCGTAGGGACCGCCTGACACCATAAAGTAGGTGGCGGCGATCAGCGGCAGGAAGCGCATCTTCCGCGGGGACGGCTTGAGGGCAGAAAGCATCTCGTGCAATCTAACAGCCTGGGTCCGCGGTGCAAAGAGAAAGGCGAGCGTCACGCGGATTGCCAAAGTGAGGACCGTGCACTGGATTTTGGGCTCTTTTGGGCGGCTTGGACCCCCTGTCGTAACGGAGCCTGGGTTACTGAAGAGGAATGGTCTGAGGGAACCCTAAAGATTTATCCTGGTTGAACTTCTACACTGAGAGTGTTTTCCTGGCAGAGCTCAGGTTGACCGATCAGCAAACGTGCATTCATTCCCAGGGCGGAGCATCCACCGGTGGCCGGAAGACGACAGTAACAGCGAAGTGGGATTGCCCTGCATTTTTCCGGCAGAGCAGCGTGATTTGAGTCCGGGGCAAAGGATCGGAACGACGCGGTAGTCGACCAGGGATGAGGCTCCTCGTGTGCTTCGGGGCTCAGGCGAAGGTGATGACGCGATGAAGCAGGAACCGGACGATATGAGCGCCCGCAACCCGGACAACAGCGAGCAGGCGGACGACGTCGCGACGCTGTATTCCTGGGCCAACCTGCACGGCACCAAGTATCGGGATTTCAGCGCGTCGCGCCAGCAGATGCGAGCGCAGATGCGCCAGCGAACGCTGGCTGAGCGGGCGCGAGTCGCTCGCGAAGAAGCGCAGAAGGCGTCTCCGCCCAGGGTGGAAGCGCCGGGATGGGAAGAATTGCTGCAGGCTGGCCGGCCAGCAGTGGTCACGGGGCCAGTGCGCCACGAAATTCCAAATGAGCGGCGGCTGGAGAGGGCCGAGGAGATGGAGCGGATGCAGGGCGCGTTGCCGCCTGCAACCGATCCGGGCGTCTCTCCGCGCTACGGATTGACGGGCGCTCCCTATTTGAGTGGAGAAATCAGCGGCGAGGAACGCCTGGCCGCCGAAAGAATGGGAGCGCCGGAAGAAGGGCTGCCAATGCGTCCGGCATGGCTGACGGAGAGAGAGTCGCTGCCGGTACAGGTTCCCGTGCACCTCCCCCCGACGGAGCCGCTGCAACCGTCGCAGGAGCGGGTGACGCCGCGGTGGTTTGCGCTGCGTGGGATTCTGGGGCGGAATCCGGATGACATTCAGCCGGAACGTGTCGAAGGGCAGGTTCCGGTGCTGGCGATTTTCTCGCTGGCCGGCGGAGTGGGGAAGACGAGCCTGGTGGCGTCCATCGGGCGGGGTCTGGCGGCACGCGGCGAACGGGTGCTGCTGACCGACACGTGCTCGTTCGGCGTACTGCCATTTTATTTTGGAGCGCGGGAGGTCAAGCCGGGTGTCGTCCGCACCTTCAGCGGAGCGACGAGCGATCCGCCGATTCGGGTGCTGACTCTGGAAGCGGAGCGATACGAGGCGGATCCCGATTTGCTGCGGCGGGAGATGGCGCGTGGATCGCAGGATTCGAGCCGGGTCGTGATCGATGTGGCGACGGGATCGGCAGCGATGCTGCGGCAGGCGGCGCGGATGGCGCCCACAGTGCTGGTGCCGGTAGTTCCGGATTTGGCTTCGGTGGTGACGCTGCAGTCGCTGGACGGATTCTTTCGCAATCAGGAGGGGTTGAGCGGCAAGCCGCTGCAGGCCTGGTTCGTGCTGAATCAGTTCGATCCGTCTTCGCCGCTGCAACTGGATGTGCGAGAGGTTTTGCGGCAAATGCTGGGGGACCGGCTGCTGCCCTTTGCTGTGCGCCGGAGCCCGGCGATGAGCGAAGCGCTTGCAGAAGGCATGACGGTGCTCGACTACGCGCCCAATTCGCCGGCCGCTGAGGACGTCATGAGCCTGGTGACGTGGATTCGCACCACCTCGGCGGCGATGAGCGCAGGGCATCGCGGAGTGCGCTGGAGCGAGCGATGACCCAGACCGAGATGTGGGAGGGGTTTGAAACCGGGCAAGGGCCATTCTTCCGGCTGCTGCGGATCGTGCTGGTCGCGGTGGGGATGGTGGTGCTGTTCTTTTTCGGTTCTCTCTCGCTCTCGTGGCCACAACAGGCGGTGCTGGGCCTGCTGATCCTGTTGCTGTGCATCTGGCTCAGCCGGGTTTCGGATTCTTATTTGATTACGCTCACGCTGATGATGCTGTCGATGTTCGCGACCTTCCGCTACGGATGGTGGCGCGTGAGCAGCATCATCGCCTTCTTCCAGGATCCAGGGACAAAGTGGGGCCCGGTGGATGTGTTTTTTATCCTGCTGCTGCTGGGCGCGGAGGCCTATGCGTTTGCAATTCTGTACATGGGATTCCTGCAGACGGTGTGGCCGCTGCGGCGGGCGCCGGTGGCGCTGCCCGACGATCCGGAGGACTGGCCGGAAGTCGACCTGCTGATTCCGACCTATAACGAGCCGCTGAATGTGGTGCGGTACACGGCACTGGCGTCGCTGAACATCGACTGGCCGGCGGAGAAGCTGCACGTGTACATCCTCGATGACGGCAACCGCGAGGAGTTCAGAGAATTCGCCGTAGAGGCCGGGATCGGCTACATGACGCGGGGCGACAACATTCAGGCCAAGGCGGGCAACATCAATCACGCGCTCGAGAGCCTGAGCTCGCCGTACGTGGCGATCTTCGATTCTGATCATGTGCCGACGCGCAGTTTTCTGCAGATGACGATCGGGTGGTTCCTGAAGGATCCGAATCTGGGCATGCTGCAGACGCCGCATCATTTTTATTCGCCCGATCCGTTTGAGCGGAACCTGGGGCAGTTCCGGGTGATTCCCAACGAAGGCGAGCTGTTCTACGGGATCGTGCAGGACGGGAACGATTTCTGGAACGCCGCGTTCTTCTGCGGTTCGTGCGCGGTGCTGCGGCGCGAGGCGCTGGACGAAATCGGTGGAATTGCAGCCGAGACGGTGACAGAAGACGCGCACACCTGCCTGCGCATGCAGACGCGCGGCTGGAACACGGCGTACATCAACATTCCGCAGGCGGCGGGCCTGGCGACGGAGCGACTGTCGGCGCACGTGAAGCAGCGGATTCGCTGGGCGAGAGGGATGATCCAGATTCTGCGCATCGAGAATCCTCTGTTTGCGCCGAACCTGACCCTGGCGCAGCGGCTGTGCTACTTCAACGCGATGACGCACTTCCTCTATGCGCTGCCGCGGCTGATTTTCCTGACCGCGCCGCTGATCTATCTGATCTTCGGATTCACCAACGTCCCCGGATACTGGATCGCGATTCTGGCCTACGCGTTGCCTCACCTCACGCTGTCCAGCGTCACGAACAGTCGCATCCAGGGCTACCATCGGCACTCGTTCTGGAACGAAATTTACGAGACGGTGCTTTCGCCCTACATTCTGCTGCCCACGCTGACGGCGCTGTTCAATCCGAAGGCGGGCAAATTCAATGTGACGAGCAAGGGCGGCCTGGTCACGCAGACGTTTTTCGACGCACGGATCGCGCAGCCGTTCATCGTGCTGCTGGCGTTCAACGCGCTGGGGCTGCTGATGGTCATCCCGCGCTTCCTGCATGTGCCTGGGCTGGGATGGCTGTGGGACGGAACGCATCCGGGCACGATCATCACCAACGCGCTGTGGACGTCGTTCAATATTGTGATTCTGAGCGTGTGCATTGCAGTGGCGCGCGAGGCGCGGCAGACGCGGCAGCACGTGCGCATCAACTTCGCGGCTCCGGTGCGCGTGCACCTGGCCGACGGACGCACTGTCCCAGGGCAGACCATCGACGTTTCCAGCGGCGGCCTGGCGATGGAGTTGCTGGAAGGCATGCATGCCAACCAGGGCGAGGCGCTGAAGGTGATCTTCCCGCTGCGGACCGGCGATGCCGAGCTGCCGGCGACGGTAGTCGGGCTGGCCAACAATGTGTTGCGCCTGCAATTTGATCCGCTGACGGTGGCGGAAGAAGAAATGCTGACCATGGTGTTGTTCTCGCGCGCCGATTCCTGGCTGGGGTGGGGCGAATCCCGCGAAGTGGATCAGCCGCTGCGCAGCCTGGGCCGGATCATCCGCATCGCGTTTCGCGGATTAGGGATGGCGTTCTCGTCGATGAGGCCACACCGCAATGGGCAGCAGAACAAGCGCAAGAAGGCGCAGCTGACGGCGGAGAGCCTGATTTTGCTGTTGGCGCTCGGGCTGGCGGGATGGGGCGCACGGGCGAGAGCGCAGACCAGCGATGCAACCCCACCGGCTGCTGCTGCGACGGCTCCAGCGGAAGCGACAACGCCGGCGGCGACGACAACGCCCGCGGCGGGAAGCTTGGCGGGCAGTTTCAAATCGGAGCAGAACCTCTTCGATCTGGGCGTGCCGGGGCCCATCAATCTGCGCGGCACCGACGCCTACGACACAATTTACTTCGCGATCCCGCAGAACGAAGTGGTGAAACAGGCTTCGATGCACCTGTACTACCACTTCTCGCCGAGCCTGATTCCATCGCAGAGCCACCTGAAGGTGATGCTGAACGGGACGGTGTTCGCAACGCTGCCGGTTCCGGAGACTGCTTCGAACGGCGCCGTGATCGAGTCGGATGTCGTGGTTCCGCCCGATCTGCTGGTGCGAAATAACAATCTGACGTTCGAGTTTATCGGGCACTACGCCCAGACCTGCGAAGACCCGACGAATTCAGCGTTGTGGGCGCACGTAGACCTCAATACCAGGATCGCCATTGCGGGCGATCTGCTGCCGCTGGCGGATGATCTGAAGCAGCTGCCGCTGCCGTTTTTCGATGCGCAGCTGGCCAGGCCGCCGGTGGTCCCCATTGTGTTTGGAACGACGCCGTCGCTGACCGGGCTGGAAGCGGCTGGAGTGCTGAGTTCGTGGTTCGGAGTCCTGGGAGATTATCGGGCGATGCGCTTTCCTGTTTCGGTGGGAACGCTGCCGACGGGCAATGTGGTGCTGATCGCCGAGGGCCCGAACGCCATGCCGCCGGGGCTGAACCTGCCAGGGGTGCAATCGCCGACGGTGGCCGTGCGCACGAATCCCGTCGATCCGTACGGCAAGGTACTGATCGTAACCGGCGCCGACGCGGATCAGACGCTGGCCGCGGCCCAGGCGCTGGCCACTGGCTGGCCAGGACTGCAGGGCGCGACGTCGACGATTACGGATCTCCATCTGCCGAAGAGCAATCCGGACGATGCGCCGCGCTGGCAGCAACCAGATGGCAAGATCCAGTTATGGAATTACAGCTCATCGGAGTCGTTGCAGGGCGACGGCAACGAGCCGATGACAACCTACTACCACGTGCCGCCCGACCTCTTCTATGGCGATACACAGAATGTGCTGCTGCACCTGGAGTATCGGTATAACGCCATCCCGATCGGTCCGATTTCGAGCATGCAGGTGGAATCGAACGATGCGTACCTGGGGTCGGTGCCACTGGTTCCCGGCAAAGAAGCTTCCAGGGAAACGGCGGTCAACCTGGCGATTCCAGTCGTGAACCTGCGGCCGTTTTCCAACTCGATGCGATTCCGGCTGACGTTTCAGCTGCTGAAGAGCGGCAACTGCCAGGCCACGGTCCCGACCAATCTGGTGGGATCGATCCTTCGGAGTTCCTACATCGACTTGCGCGGTTTGCCCCACTGGGCGGCGATGCCGAATCTGGAGCTGTTCTCAAATGCGGGGTTTCCCTTTACCCGCTATGCGGACCTGAGCCAGACCACGATTGTGCTGCCCGATCAGCCGTCGCTGCAGGAGGTGGAGACCTACCTGACCATGATGGGGCACTTTGGCGCGGAGACCGGATACCCGGCGATTCGCGTGACGGTGGCGGGTCCGGATGTGCTGCAGGCGGGCGCGAACCAGGATTTCCTGGTGATCACCACCGGGCTAAGCAATGGTGCGGTGGGAAAGCTGGCCGGCGGAATGCCGGTGACGTTCGGGGATAACAGCCTGAAGGTGCAGGACACGCGCGGCTTCTTTTCCACGTTTCACAACATGTGGTGGAAGATACCGGCGACCGATCAGCTCTCGTCAGGAGAGATCGGAACAACGGGCGTTCCGGACGCGCTGATTGAGGAAATCGAATCGCCGTATGCGAGCGGCCGGACCGTGGTGCTGGTCGACGTGAAGAGCGGCGCCAACACCGATCCGATGCTCAAGGCGTTTCTGGAAAGCTCGCAGTCGAGCGCCGTGTCGGGCACCGTTGCACTGCTCGAGGGAACGCGGTTCGAGAGCTATCGCATCGGCAACAACCTCTATCACGTCGGGGTTCTGCCGTGGTGGACGGCGGTGGGTTTGTGGTTCATGCAGGTGCCGTGGATGGTCGATCTGGTGGTGCTGGCGATCAGCTTTGTGTTTGCCATCTGGATACGTGGCTGGCTGCGAGCGAAAGCGCGGCGGCGCTTATTGGTAGTAGAGGGCTGATGATGGAGATGCGAGGGCCCACAGGGGGTTAGCGCCGGGAGGGCTACTGAAGGGTTGGGGGCAGTGAGGGGCACCGGGCGGATAGTGCCACCTCCTTCGGGTGATCGCGCGGAAGGGCCCACAGTGATATGGAAGAAGTAACGATGAACCGAAGCTTCCGCACGCTGATGATGGGCTTAAGCCTGGGGGCCATTCTTTGCCTCAGCGGGGCGCCGGCGCGGGCGCAGTCGGCGGCGGAAAAGACGCTGCTCGAAAAGGCGCAGTCGCAGGAACAGTCGGGGCATCTGGATCTGGCGGCTCAGACCTGGCAACAGATCCTTCTTTCCGATCCCAACAATCAGGACGCGCTGGCAGGGCTGGCGCGCTGGGCCAAGTTGAGCGGGAACGACGCTGAGGCGGAAACCTATATCGAGCGCCTGCGCGCGGTCAATCCCAACAGCCCGGAGATCGCCAGGATCGAAGGCCTGGTCAGCAGCAAGACGCAGAATCAGCTTCTGCAGCAGGCCGCGGAACTGGCGAAGAACGGGCACAACGAAGAAGCGCTGAAGATTTACCGCCAGAGCTTCGGGACGCATCCGCCGGACAACTGGGCGCTGGCCTACTACGACACCGAAGCCGCGATCATCTCGACACGCGACGATGCCATCGATGGCCTGCGCAAACTCATGGCGAAGTACCCCAGCGATCCGCAGTATGCCATCGACCTGGGGCGCGTGCTCACCTATGCTCCGAAAACGCGAGCGGAAGGCGAGAAGATTCTCGCCCAGTATCCCCAGGACGCGGTAGCGCAGTCCGCGCTGCGTCAGGCGCTGGGATGGGATGTGCAGAATCCGGCAACGGCCCCGGCGGTGCGCGAGTATCTGAAGCTGCACCCGGATGCGGAGCTGGCGAGGGAGCTGGAGGAAACCGAACAGCGGCAGGCGAAGGCCGGGGTCGGCCTTGCGCGCACGCCGGCGGAACAGGCCGCCTTCCGAGAACTGGCCGCCAATCGTCTGGCCACGGCGCAGCAGATGTTTGAGGATCTGAACGCGACCCAGCCCACCAATCCGCGCGTGCTGGCCGGGCTCGGCTTTGTGCGCATGAAGCAGAGCAATTTCGCCGAGGCTACGACGTTCTTCGAACAGGCGGAAGAGAATGGGCTGCGCAACTCGCTGGTGACCCAGTCGCTGGCCACTGCTCGCTTCTGGAACGCGATGCAGCAGGGCACAAACGCCTTCGATGCCAATCGGCTGGATGAGGCAGTGAAGAACTATCAGGCGGCGCTGGTGCTGCGGCCCGGCAGCGTGGACGCGCTCACCGGAGAAGCCGGCGCTTACATGAAGATGCAGGAGCCGGAACAGGCGATCCCGTTGTATCGCCTGCTGGTGCACAAGCAGCCAAAAGCGCCGGCCTGGTGGCGCGGTCTGTTCATGGCGCAGGTCGAGGCGGCGCAGGGAAGAGCGGCGCTGGTGACCTCGACGGAGTTCCCGGCGGCGCTGAAAAGCAGCTCCGCGAAGGATCCGGAGTATCTGCGAACGCTGGCGCGCGCCTATGTGATGGTTGGCCAGGATGCCGAAGCGCAGCGCTATCTGGTGCAAGCGATCAATCTGCATTATCCGGCGGGCGAGGAGCGGATCAAGACCGAGATCACGCTGCAGTACGCCGCGTTGCTGGCGCAGGACAAGATATTTACGAAGGCGGCAGGGATCTATCGCGGGATTCTCCGTGCCGACCCGAACAGCGTGCCCGCGTGGCAGGGCATGGTTTCCATGGAACACCTGGCGGGACGCGATGCGGATGCGATTGCGATGGTGGAGCGGATGCCGCCCGATGCGTACGACAACGCGCTGCGCGATGGCGGATTCCTCTCGATGCTCGCGGCGATCTACCAGAGCCAGAATCATCCGGACGTTGCGGAGGGGTTCCTGGAGCGGGCCATCGGGATTGACGAGGAGAATGGGCAGCCGCTGCCGATTCCGCTGCAGCTGCAGGTGGCCGCGGTTGACCTCGAGCGCAATCATCCCGAGGCGGCCTATGGTATCTACCGCAGCGTGCTGACGCAGCATCCGGACAGGCTGGATGGATGGAAAGGTTTGATGGCGGCGCTGCACGCGACCGATCACGACGCGGACGCGCTGGCGCAGATCCAGCAGATTCCGCCGGAAGTACGCAAGGCGCTGGCCACAGATGTCGAATACCAGCAGACCCTGGCGGCGATTTACGCGGCGAACGGCGATCAGCGCGGAGCGCTGGCGCTGCTGATGGAGATTCAGGATTACTACCGCGGCGAAGGGAAGAGGCCGCCGGCCAGCGTGGACATTGCCACAGCGTGGACGCTGTTCAACCTCGGCGACGATCGCGAGCTCTACCGGCAACTGATGGGGATGGGCGATCGCCACGACATGAAAGATGAAGAGCGCCGGCAGGTGCAGACCATCTGGGCGTCGTGGGCGCAACGGCGCGCCGCGCAGGCGGCGGCGGCCGGAAATCCGCGTCGTGGCGTGGATATATTGATGGCCGCGGCGCAGGCCTTTCCAGGAAACCCGGCAGTGAGCAAAGCGCTGGCGGCGGGTTTTGTGCAGGCGGGCCAGCCGAAAGACGCGATGGCGATCTATCAGGCGCTGGATATGACCAACGCCACGCCCTCCGATTATCAGAGCATGGTGGGCGCGGCGATCGCCGTGCAGAACATGAAGCAGGCCGAGGCCTGGCTGCGCGATGCGCTGGGAAAATTCCCCAACGATCCGAAAGTGCTGGCGTCCGCGGCCCAGTTTGAGCAGGCGCGCGGAGACCGCGCCAAAGCAGCGGACTACTGGAGAGCTTCCCTGAACGCGATGCCCTCGGCGACACCGACGGCGACCCTGGCCCACGAACTGGATAAATCCGATCTGGTGAAGCAGACCAGGCCAGCGAAGCCCACAGATCTGGTGAACCTGCTGAATCCCGACCAGGACGCGACGGTCGAGGGCGAGGCCGGCGTACCGCTGCCGAGCTTCAGCAATCCGAGTCCGACGCGCGCCAGCAACCAGCCGCTGGGGCCCGATCCTTATTACATGGGGACCGCACCGGTACAGATTTACCCGATCGGACCGGGGAACGGAGAAGGGGCGAACGAGCAGCAGCCGGCGCCTGTGCCGAACTCCGGCAACACGGAGCCGGGAATCGTTCCGATTATGCCACCCACCGCAAATGCGGCCCCAACGGAAGGCGGAGCGAACTCGCCGGTCCGGGAAAATCCGAATCCTGCGCCTCCGGAGATGAAGCCCGAGACCCAGCCCGCCAAGCCTGCGCAACCGCAAACGAAGCCGTACATACCCCAGGCGTCACTGCCCAATCCCGAAGCGGAGACCCAGGTGAGCGAGGCAAATATTCCAGAGGAGCAGCCGCAGCAAGTTGGTCTGGAGACAAGTCCGGCGCTGATGCCGTTGCCGAATGCCTCCGACGCGGAAGCGGCTCTGGACGCGGCGAAAAAGCCGATCGATCCATCGATGGTCTCGACGCAGTACCAGCCGCCTTCCGAGGAGATTCAGCCGAATACGCCCGACTACTTCGAGAAGCCGCCTTCGTCCGCGGGAGCGAGCGACGACGACCTGATGCGGGAAAACCTGCCTCCACTGCGTGGGCCTTATGAGCGGCCGTCGATTGTGCGGCAGCGGGATTTGCGCGAACAGGCGCAGCTCCAGTTGGGCTACATCGAGGGCGAGTACAGCTCCTGGCTGGGCGGCACGGGAACCGTGAATCACCGCAGCGGGACAGCCGGGTTCGATTCGCTCACCGCGCTGCAGGCGCCGTTTGAAGCTTCGGCCGCGGTGGGAAGGCAGATGCGGCTGACGGTGGTTTCTAACCCAGTGTTTCTCGATTCCGGAGCGGCCACTAAATCGCCGCTGTTGCCGGGCGGCGTAGTGGAACAGCTGGGCACCGCGCCGGCGAACGCAGTGTTAAACCAGCAAAACGCGACCGGCGTGGGCGGGGAAGTGCAGTTCGCGACGTCGAATTTCGCCGTCAGCGGAGGCTATTCGCCGTGGGGCTTCCTCGTTTCGAATGTGATCGGGCGAGTGGACTGGAAGCCGGGCAACGGGCCCTTTACGTTTACCGCGAGCCGCGATTCGGTGAAAGATTCGCAGCTGTCGTATTCGGGATTGCACGATCCGGGGTCAGCCGGGCCTGGGTTTGAGGGGAATATCTGGGGCGGCGTAATCGCCACCGGTGGAGACGTGCAATTCGGCAGGAGCGATCCCAACTCCGGGTTTTACGTCAGCGCCGGCGGGCAGTATCTCAACGGCGTTCACGTGCAGACCAATGATCGCGTGAACGGCGACGCGGGCGCCTACTGGCGGGTGAAAGAAGTTCCCAATGAAGGCATTCTGACCCTGGGCGTCAATTTCTTCGGGATGCACTATGCGCATAACTCGAATTTCTTTACCTATGGACAGGGTGGCTACTTCAGCCCGCAGGCCTACTATCTGGCCAACGTGCCATTCTCCTTCCAGGGACGGTATGGGGCGAATATCCACTACAACGTTGTAGCTGCCTTCGGGGTCGAAGCGTTCCAGCAGGACAGCGTGCCGTTCTTCCCGCTCGACCAGGCGCTGGAAGTGGCCAACAGCAACGCATCGTATTCCGCGGAGTCGGTCGTAAGCGGCAACTACGACTTCAAAGGCGAAATGGCCTATCACCTGAGCGATCACTGGTTCGCCGGCGGCTTTCTGTCGCTGAATAACACCCGGAATTACAACAACCAGGTGGTGGGATTCTTTGTGCGCTGGGACTCGAAGGAGCAAAGGGAATCGGACCTGGGTCCGACGGGTTTGTATCCGTGGGATGGCCTGCGGCCATATCTGGCGCCCTAGACGTCCCTCTGGTAACAGCACGAAGATTACGAGAAAGCAGCGATTCTCCCCCGGAATTTGGATTGTGCATTGAGCGGAATGGGTGTGCAATGCATGGGTCGAACCGTTCCGTCGTGGGGGCCTTGCCGTGAATCGCATTTCGAGCCGCCTTTTTGTGCTGGCTGGCCTGATTTTTCCTGTTTCCGCCTTTAGCGCTTCTAACTTCACACAACCAACTCCCGATGAGCTGAAGATGACCTCGGATCCGGCAGCGCCGGGCGCCGCGGCGGTGTATCTGTTTCGCGAAGAGACAGCGGATGACCAGCGGCAAATGCACACCCTCTACGCGCGGATCAAGATTCTGACCGAAGCGGGGAGAGAACAGTTCTCCGACATCACCATGCCGTATGAAGACAAGGAAGAAACCATCAGGGGTGTGGAGGCGCGCACCATTCACAGTGACGGAACGGTGATTCCGTTCACGGGAAAGCCCTGGCAAAAGGAAATCGTGAAGGGAGCCGGCCTGCGCTACATGGAGAAAGGGTTCTCCATGCCTGACGTGCAGGTGGGCAGCATTCTGGAATACCGCTACGAGACGACTTACAGCGACTGGTGGCCGCCGCGCTGGCATGTGCAGCAGCCGGTGCTGGTGCATCGGGCGCATTATCACTTTGTGCCGGGGGCCGGTGGAAACGTAGCGGCAAACCGTTTCCTCCCCGCGGACGCGCAGATTACGGAAAATGGCAAAGGCTGGGATCTGGTGCTCAATAATGTTCCTCCCATGATCGACGAAGACGATTCCCCGCCCATGCACGCGCTGGGTTATCGCGTGCTTTTCTATTACGTCTACCCCGGAGTGAATACTCCGGAGAAATACTGGGAGACGAAGGGGCAATTCTGGTCAAAAGGCGTGGACGACTACGCGGCGGCGAAAAAGCTGAAGAGCGTGGTTGGACAAATCATCGCCCCCGGGGATTCCGACGACGTAAAGCTGCATAAGATCTATGCGGCCGTGATGAAGATTGAGAACATGAAATTTATCCGCGATCAATCGGAGGCGGAGAATAAAGCGGAGAAACTGAAGTTCCGGAACGCGGAGGATATCTGGCAACAACAGCGGGGCTACGAGCGGGAAATCACGATGGTGTTTCTCGGGCTGGTGCGCGCGGCTGGATTCAAGGCCTATGCCATGTTCGTGACCGATCGCGACCAAAATGTCTTCATGAAAGGGCAGCTGGACTGGGATCAGCTGGACGATGAGATTGTGATCGTCAATGTGGCTGGCAAGGATCTGTATTTCGATCCCGGAGAACGGTATTGCGAGTACGGCAAGCTGCAGTGGACGCATACATGGACGATGGGAGTGCGACAGACCGACCAAGGCACGGAAATTGCGGAGACTCCGTTCCCGCTCTTTACCGATACAACAGAAGAGCGGATCGCAGATCTGGCGATGGATGCCGACGGATCCGTCCGCGGTTCGATCACGATGACGATGACGGGGGCATTGGCCCTGCGCTGGCGGCAGGAGGCACTGGAGAGCGACGAAGAGGCGGCGGAGAAAAAGTTTGGCGACGAGGTGCGGGACGACATGCCCGAGGGCGTGACGGTGAAGATGAGTAAGTTCAGGGGACTAACGGATTACACGCAGCCCCTGACCGCGGTCATGGAGGTGAGCGGAACACTGGGATCGGCCAGAGGCAGGCGCATGTTCCTGCCCGGAACCTTTTTCGAGGCCAGGGCCAAAGCGAGGTTCGTGAATGCGACGCGCGAAAACCCGGTCTACCTTCACTATTCCTGGACGCTCCAGGATGTGCTTCGGCTAAAGCTGCCCCCGAATGCCGTGGTCGAGGTTTCTCCCAGCGACGCTCAATTCCTGCTGGGTCCGAACGCCGATTTTGTCGAAAAATACAAGAGCGCAAAGGGCACATACGAGTACGGACGACTCGAGCGGGTGGCGGGAATCCTGTACCAGACGAAGGACTATCCGGGGTTGCGGGATTTCTTTCAGAAAATCAATGCGCAGGATCAGCAGCCGATGGTGCTGAAGCTGACGCCGGCAGCGGATCCGGTGGCGCCTGGGTCAGGAAAGGAGTAGCGACTTATCCGGGAACGGCCGGCCCGCGGACGAGGGACCGGCTGGCCTTGCGCAAATCAAGATTTGTCTTGCATAAGTGCCCGGGAGGACTTACAAAAGGTCTACGTCTCGTGCCTCAATCTGTTACTGCGGATTCGGAGGAATCCGTGCGGAGTTGTCGAAGTCTGTTCCCGATTGGGTGAGGTTATTGTGGCTACGATCCCGCGCTGTACTTTTCTGTTCGCGACCCTGTCGCTGCTCCCGGCGATTCCCGCGTGGTGCGCGCCCACCTGGACGCAACCCACGCCTGAAGAACTGAAAATGACATCCGATCCCGCGGCGCCCGATGCTGCCGCCGTCTATCTGTTTCGCGAGGAAATCGTGGACGACAAGACCCACTATCACCGGGTTTACGCGCGGATCAAGATTCTGACGGAAAAGGGCAAGGAAGAGTTCAGCGACGTCGAGATTCCGTATGAAGGCGGAGTGTCCGACATCCGGGGTGTGGAGGGACGGACGATCCACGCGGATGGAACGGTGATTCCGTTCAGCGGCAAACCCTATGAGAAGGAACTGGTGAAGACCGGCAACGTGAAGATCATGGAAAAGGTCTTCAGCATGCCGGATGTGCAAATGGGGAGCATTGTGGAGTACCGGTGGGAGCTGGAATACAAAGACAACTATTTCATTCCGCCGGACTGGACCGTGCAGCAGAAGGTGTTTGTGCACCGGGCGCACTATCACTTCATTCCGGTGGATCTTTCTGCACACCGCATCGCGGTTACCGACGCCCTGGGCAAGGAGAACCTGGCGAACGGGCTGCTTTTTTACCAGAACCTGCCGAAGGGCGGGGCTGTGCGCCAGGGGTTCGATGGCTTCGACGTGCTGGTGGAAAATGTGCCGGCGCTGCCGGAGGAAGAGTATTCACCGCCTCTGGAGAGTTACGCGTACCGGGTAGTCTTCTACTATTCAGCGGCATTTTCTGGCGGGGATTTTTGGCAGTATGAGGCGAAGGTTTGGTCGAAGGACGTGGACCGCTTCGCCAATCCCTCGGATGCGATCCGGCAGGCCGTGGCGGGGATCGTCTCTGCCGGAGATACGGACGATCAGAAGCTGAGGAAGATTTACGCCGCGGTCATGACACTGGAGAACACGCGGTTCTCACGGGAACACTCGGCGGAGGAGAACAAGGCCGAAGGTTTGCGGGTGAAGACGGCGGCAGATATCTGGCAGCAGAAGCGGGGCAGCGACGACGAAATCACGCGGCTGTTTATCTCCATGGCCCGGGCCGCGGGGCTGAAGGCCTGGGCGATGATCGTGACAGAGCGGAACAGGAACCTGTTCAATGCGGGGCACCTGGACTGGAGCCAACTGGAAGACGAGATCGCCATCGTGGAAGTGGGCGGGAAAGAAATGTATTTCGATCCGGGGCAACGTTATTGCGAATACGGCAAGCTGCACTGGATGCATACCGATGCCACGGGGTTCCGGCAAAGTGCGAAGGGCGCAACGCAGGTCACCACGCCGCAGGCGATGTATCCGGAAAATCAGGTGCAGCGGATCGCCTATGTGGAACTGGGTGCGGATGGGAAGGTCGTGGGGCAGCTTCGCATATCCATGACCGGCGCGGAGGCGCTGCGCTGGCGGCAGCAGGCGCTGCGTTCCGACGAGGAGGATACGAAGAAGGCTTTCGATGAGGATCTGCAGGAAGTGATTGCGGACGGCGTGCTCGTGAAGACGACCCATTTTCTGGGGCTTACCGATCCAGAAACCGCTTTGATGGCCGTGGCCGAACTGAGCGGCAGCCTGGGTACGCAGACCGGCAAACGCGTTCTGATTGGTGGAGATTTTTTGGAGGGCAGGGCGAAGACGCCTTTCGCTCCGCAGAAACGCGAGAATCCCGTGGACCTGCGTTATCCGAGGGTGACACAGGATGATGTGACTCTGAAACTGCCGGCGGGAATGACCATCGAGAGCGTCCCGGCAAACACTAAATTCCTCATGTCAAACCTCGCCATGTACCAGAGTGTCTACGCAGGCAAGGGAGACGAGTACCACGAAATTCGCCAGGTTACGGTGGGGACGCCCTTGTATTTAACGTCGGAGTATCCCCAGCTGCGTGACTTTTTTCAGAAGGCAGGAGCCCAGGACCAGCAGCAGTTGGTGCTAACGCGGTCGGCGGAAGCGAGCGCGGCCGGGACTGCGGGGAAGAGCGAGTGATCATGGCCGAGAGCTATCGCTCAGCAAGTAACTCTGATGATTGGTCGTTGAGGTTTCTGCCATGGGATTGACTTATCGTCGTTTTGTCTTGTTCTTAACTATATGGGTCTGCTTACCCGCGTTCGGTGCTGCCAACTGGAGGCAGCCGACGGCGGAAGAGCTGAAGATGACTTCGGATCCAAAGGCTCCGGATGCGCCCGCTGTGTATCTGAATCGGGATGAGTACATGGATGTGAAGGGGCACTACGACCGGATTTATGCGCGCATCAAGATTCTGACGGAAAAGGGAAGGCTGCAATTCAGCGACGTGGAGATCCCCTATCGCGCGGGAGTGCTGAACGTGAGGGCGCTGGAAGGCCGAACCATCCACAGCGACGGCACCATCGTCCCCTTCACTGGCCAGGCCTACAGCAAGGAGCTGGTGAAGGCAGGAGGCGTGCAGGTGATGGCCAGGGTCTTCAGTATGCCTGATGTGCAGGTAGGCAGCATTCTGGAGTACCAGTTTGAGCTGCAGTACGATGACGGCTGGATTTTCTGGCCGGAATGGACGCTGCAGGAGCGGGTATTCGTGCATGAATCCCACTACCACTTCATTCCCTACCCGATGGACGTCAACAGTTCGAGTCAGATCATGGTGCCCGATCCGCAGGGGCATATGACTCCCGCAGTGCGCTTGCAGTACGATGCATCGCTGCCGCCGGGGGCAAAGTTACAGGACCTGCCGAGCGGAATCGACCTGGTGCTGAAGGACGTGCCGGCCATTCCGGATGAGCCTTACTCGCCGCCACTGAGCAGCTTTTCGTACCGGCTCTTTTACTACTACACGGGTAATTTTTCGGCGCAGGACTTCTGGAAGGGCGCGGGAAAGAGCTGGTCGCAGAAAGTGGACCGCTTCGCGGCGCCGTCAGACGCCATCGGCAAAGCGGTCACCGGCATTGTGGCGCCGGGGGATACGGACGAGCAGAAGCTGAAGAAGATTTATGAAGCCGTGATGACGGTGGACAACGCGGCGTTCTCGCGCGAGCACTCTGCAGCAGAGAACAAGGCGGAAGGCGTGCAGTTGAAGACCGCGTCTGACATCTGGTCGCAGAAGCGGGGGACGCCGAACGAAATTACGCGGCTGTTCATCGCGATGGCCAGGGCAGCGGGGCTGAAGGCCTCCGCGATGATCGTAACTCGGCGCGACGAGCGCATGCTGAATGCCAACTACCTTCACTGGGACCAGCTGACGGACGAGATTGCTATTGTGACGGTGGGTGGAAAAGAAATGTATTTCGATCCCGGCGAGCGGTATTGCGATTACGGGAAGCTGCACTGGAAGCACACGCAGATCCTCGGAATCCGGCAGACCGACAACGGCACCGAGGCGGTCCTGACACCGGCTGCGGATTACAAAGACAGCGTGGTGGATCGCAAGGCAACGCTGCAGCTCGGGCCGGATGGCAAGCTGGAGGGGACGATTACGCTCTCGATGACGGGTGTCGAGGCGCTGCGCTGGAGGCAAGTTGCGCTGCGCAACGACGAGGAAGAAACAAAGAAGCGAATTGGGGAGGAGTTACAGACGCTGGTCCCCGATGGCGCGCGCGTGAAGACGACGGGGTTGACGGGGCTGACCGACGAATCGCAGCCGTTGGTGGCAACGCTGGAAGTGAGCGGCAGCATGGGCACCGCGACGGGGAAGAGAATTTTGCTGCCTGGTTCATTCTTCGAGACTAATGCCAGGCCGCTGTTTCCCGAAGATAAACGCGAGAATCCTGTCGACCTGCACTATCCTTATGCGGTGCGCGATCAGGTGAAGATCGCGCTGGCGCCGGGATTAACGATCGACAGCGTTCCAACCAGTGCGCAGATTCCATTTCCGAAAAACGCTGACTACATCGCGAAGTATGGCGGCTCGGGTAGTGCGTATCAGCAGGCGCGGCTGATGGCGCTGGGCAAGACGGTTTACAGCAAGGACGAATATCCGGGGCTGCGTGACTTCTTCCAGAAGGCGAGCGCGCAGGATCAGCAGCAAGTGGTGCTGGATCGGGCGCCGGTAGCGGCCACCGCGGCAAGCGGATCGGGGGCGAGTGAATGAGGAGTCGGATCCCGGAGCATGGAGCACACAAGATAACGGTCAGCTGGCGCAGGTTGCGCCTCGCGCGAATCTGGACGGCCGCCCTGATGATGGCCGGATGCGCTTCGATGGCGCACGCGTCAAAGGACGCGCAGCTGCCGGACTGGGTGTCGCAGGCGGTCACCGCCGCGCCGCTGAAGGCCGATTGGCACGACGCGAAGGCGGTTTACCTGCTCGAGGATACGCTGCTGACCGTCTCCCCGGATGGGCGGCCGGTGGAACGGTATCGCGCTGTGGTGAAAATTCTGCGGCCGCAGGGCCGGGATGACGCCCATCCCGTGACCTGGTTTACGAAGGACGAGAAGCTCGAGTCATTTCACGTGTGGAGTATTGGGCCGGACGGGCACCGCTACGCGATGAAAGATGCAGAGTTCATCGAGACTGGCGACGTCGGCGCCGCGGAAGGCATTCTCTACGGGGATATTCGGGCAAGGGGAGCTTCGCCGCCGGGCGCGGACCCGGGCGGGATCGTGGCTTGGGAATATGTCAAGCAGCTGTCTCCTTATTTTGCCGAAGACACGTGGGGGTTTCAGAATCGCGTACCGACGATGCGGTCGGTGTACGAAATTGATTTGCCGCCCGGATGGCACGAGGAGGCAGTGTGGTCGCGACACGCGCGCGTGGAGCCGGCGCAACCCATTCCGGGTCATTTCCGCTGGGAGCAGGCGAACATCGACGGCATCGATTTGTCGGATGTGCCCCTGGCGCCCGAGTGGGAGGCTCTGGCGGGACGCATGACGGTGCACTTCGGCCTGGATCCGCTGCCCGAAGGGGATGCGCTGTGGTCGAAGATCGGCAACTGGTATTACACGCTGGCAGCGCCGCGCAGCGAGGGCGGGGGAGATGTGGCGTCGACAGCGCGCGCGCTGGCCGGAGACGGCGACTTCATGGCGAAGCTCGAGAAGGTCGCCGACTTCATGCAGCAACAAATCCGGTATGTGGGGATCGAAATCGGCATCGGGGGATGGCAGCCGCATCCCGCGCAGGATATTTTCCGGAGCCGGTATGGAGACTGCAAGGACAAAGCAACCTTGACGGTGGCCATGCTGGACGCGGTGGGCATTCGCGCCGCCTGGGTGAGCGTGGACGATCGGCGGGGTGTAATCGATCCGAATGCGCCATCGCTGTTCGGCAATCATATGATCGCGGCCATCGAGATTCCGAAAGGGTATGAGAATCCGCGACTGCAGGCGGTGGTGACCACAAAGTCGGGGAGACGGTATCTGATTTTCGATCCCACCAACCCATATGTGCCGGTGGGTCAGTTGCCGGATTACGAGCAGGGTAGTTATGGCGTGCTGGCGGCCGGCGATGACAGCCAGCTTATCCAGCTGCCGGTGCTGAATCCGGACGCGGAGTCGATCGAGCGGAAGGCGAAGTTCGAACTGGCGTCGGATGGAACGCTGAAGGGGGACATCACCGTGCTCCGTTTTGGGGCGCTGTCGGATCGAATGCGCGGCAGGCTGGCGACGGACAGTGACAAAGAACAGCGGGAGCTGGTGGAGCGACAACTCCAGCACGATTTTTCGACCTTCACCCTGGGAGATGAAAAAGTCGCGCATGTGCGGGAGCTGGATCAACCGCTGGAGATGGATTACTCGGTGACCGCGCCGCTGTATGCGAAGGGAGCCGGCAGTTTGCTGTTGGTGCGGCCGCGCGTGGTGGGCAGCGACGCGGAAGGCCTGGATGAAAAACCCCGCAAAGTCCCCATCAGCTTTGCCGGTGTGGGGACCTGGCGGGACGATTTCGACGTGAAGATTCCGGCCGGATATGCGGTGGACGATGTGCCCGATCCGGTAAGCCTGGATGTGGGTTTTGCGACCTATCACAGCGAGGTGAAAGCGGAGGGCGGAGCCCTGCACTACAAGCGTGAGTACGTGCTCAAGAAGCTGGAGCTGGAGCCGGGCGACTACGCGAAGCTGCGCAAACTGGAAACCGCGATCACCACAGACGAGAACAGTGACGCGGTGCTGAAAAAGCAATAGAGGCGGGGCTATTTCCAGACGTGCGGAATGTCGCCGGCCGGCTTGTGCTGGGTAATTTCAGAATAAGTAATCGCGAAGTCGGTGCTGAGGTCGCGCGGCGCCCAGTTACGATCGCGATCGGGTAGCGAAAGGTCGAGCTGCGGGAAGGTCCTGCCGGCGTCGACCTGAGATTTCACGGCGTTATAAAGGTCGGAGAGAAAAGTTCGCTGGCCCGCAAGAATATCAGGTCCGCCGGCGTCGCCGTGACCGGGAAGCACATGGAGGGGGTGGAACTGCTCGGCGCGCTGCAGCACCTGGGGCCAGTTGGCGATGTTGGCGTCCCACAGCTTGTTGCGAGGACCGTTGACCGCAGCGTCCCCGGTGCAGAGGATGCGCTCCTTCGGCAACCAAACGAATCCATCTCCGCGCGTATGAGCCCATCCGAGAAACCAGAACTGCACCTCGCGCGTGCTGTCTTTCAGGATGAAGGGACTGGCGCGAAACGTGAGTTCAGGGCGGGGAGCATCGGTGAGGTTGAGCGAACGAACATCTTCGCGTTCCGCGGCTGTACTCAGCCATCGCTGCGGCTCGTAGCGATCCATTTCGTCGACGACCCCCTGGTACGCGAAGGTCGTTGCGCCTGCGTTGGTCCAGATTATGTTGCCGTAGGCATGATCCCGATGGGCATGCGTATCAAACACGAAAAGGACGGGTTTAGGAGAGAGCTGGTGGATCTCGCGAACCAGTTCGCGGGCGCGGCCGGGATAATTGGCGTCAATGACGATGAGGTAATCTTTCATCTCGATCACGATGTTGTTGCAGTAGCCTTTCGAGGAATCGCCGGCGAGAAACCACACACCGTCCGCAATCCGGAGCGCGTTAAGACGATCTGTATCTGCAGCTTTCGTGAAGGGCGCGAGGGAAAACAGGAACAGAGAGAACGTAAGAAAGCGGCGGATCCAGCGAAGGGTGTAGCAATTCACGGCGTGCCTATCTCCGTTCCTTCAGCACAGGGACCACCTGGACCGTGGTGTCGCGCATTTCAGTGAGGAAACGATTGATGATGGAGCCGCGCAGCAGGATATCCCAGCGCGAGCGCGCCGACTGGCCGAACACGACGTGGGAAATGTTTTCTTTGCGGGCGAATTCGATAAGCGCGTCGGCGACTTTTTTGTCCTTGAGGGTGACGACACGCGCGCCGAGATCGCGCGCCATGCGTTGATACTCCTCGAGGCGGGCGAAAGCGTCGGGATCGCCGTGGCGATGATCGATGTCCGGAGTTTGCACGTAGACCACGTACCAGTTGGTGGCAAGTCGTCCGGCGATGCGAGCGCCTACGCGAACGAGGCGCTCCATACCGGCGCGGGGCGAAAGGCAGACCATCACCTTCTCGGGAATAGGGGCCTGCTCGAGTCCCTGAATGCGGCGATACTCGGCTGCTGCGGCGCCCACCTGTTCGGCAGTTGTGCGCAGAGCCAGCTCGCGCAGCATGTTGAGATTACCCTTGCGAAAAAAATTGGCGAGGGCCTGCTCGACCTTTTCGGGAGCGTAGATCTTGCCCTGGCGGAGGCGATCCCGCAGCTCATCGATCGTGATGTCGACGTTGACCACCTCATCCGCGCGGCGCAGGAAGCTGTCAGGGACGGTCTCGCGAATCTGGGTGCTGGCTGAGCGCGCCACGGCGTCATTGAGCGTCTCGAGGTGCTGGACGTTCATGGCGGTCATCACATTAATGCCGGCGTCGAGCAACTCGAGGACGTCTTCGTAGCGTTTATGGTTGCGCGAGCCTGGCACGTTGCTGTGGGCCAGCTCATCGACGATGCACCATGCGGGATGACGGGCGAGGATGGCCTCAGGATCCATCTCGCGCAGCACGACGGTGCGGTACTGGATTTCCTGGAGAGGGACGATCTCCAGGCCCTCAACCAGCGCGGCGGTATCGGCGCGCCCGTGAGGCTCGATCAGGCCGATGACGATGTCGATGCCCTGGCGGCGCATCAGGTGCGCGTCTTCGAGCATGCGGTAGGTCTTGCCCACGCCGGGAGCGGCGCCGAGATAAACACGGAGGCGGCCTGGCTCCGGTGTGTCGGAACGCGGCGGCGCGAGGTCGCGCACGACACCCAGGGCGGCATCGGGAGGCGGAACAGGCGGCGTGGTCATCCCACCTCCACAGGATGCCGATCCGGTTCGGCCACCGCAATGGGAAGCGTGAAGCGGAAGGTCGTGCCCGCGCCCAGCCGGCTCTCCACCGACACCTGGCCGCCCTGCGACTCGACCAGGCGGCGCACCAGTGCAAGGCCGAGTCCGGTGCCGCCGCTGCCGGGGTCGCCCGTGAATCTGCCGAAGATGGTGGGCAGCCGCTCGGCCTCAATGCCCCGCCCGTTGTCGTGGACGAAGAACTGAACCCGCTCCTGCTGCTCCGCGGCCCCCAGGCGAATGTGTCCGCCTTCCGGCGTGTAGCGGAGCGCATTGGTGATGAGGTTGTCGAGGATGGAGCGTAACGCGCGCCGATCGGCCTGAACATAAGCGACGTCTTCGAAGGCGATCAACTCGATGTCGATGTTCTTTTCGTGGGCGGCGTCGCGGCAACGCACGATGGCATCGCGGAGGGCGTCAACGGGGCGGATCTTCTCAATGCGAAGCTGGCGCCGGCCGGTTTCGAGTTCAGCCACTTCGATCAGATCCAGCATCAGATCGTCAAGTTGGTCGGCTTCCTCGGCTGCGCTGCTGGCGAGTTCCATCTGCAGCGGGCGCAGTTCACCGGCGTGGCCCTGCGTGAGCGAATAAAGGGAAAGCCGCAGGCGGCGGATCGGCTCGCGCAGCTTTTGCGAGGCGACGGAGAGGAATCGTGATTTGAAGCGGTCGACCTCCGCGATTTCGGTGACGTCTTCCAGCAGCGTGACGGCGCCCAGCAGCTTGCCCTCGCTGTCCCGCATGGGCGTGGTGCGCAGGCGATAGCTGCGCTCTGCCTTGCCGATGCGCATGGGCAACAGCGCGGCCTGGCCTTCCTCCGCCGTGGTTGCGCGCTGCATGGAGACCGCAGCGCGAATGGCGGTGAGGATCTTGTCGCCCCCGGGCGTGGTCGCCAGCACCATGCGGTCAACCTCCGCGCCCCCCACGGTGCCCCCCAGCAATTCGATGGCGGCCTGATTGAGTTTGAGGACCTGACCCTTCCCGTCGGTGACGATGACCGGCTCGAAAATGGAGCGCACGACCGCGTCGATGAGCTGAAACTCCATCTGGCGGCGGCCCGATTCTGTTTCGCGAAGGTCGCGCAGGCGGATGGCGAGACGGTTGAGCTCGGTAGCGATGGTGCCGAGGTCGTCTTTGGAACGCCACTCGACGCGCTGATGGAGATCGCCCTGGCCGATCCGTCGAGCTACGCGCGCGGTATGACGCAGCGGGGTGATCACCAAAAAAAGCATCACCGCGGAAATGATCGAAGCAGCGGCAATGGAGAGGCCGCAGGCGGCGATCAGGCGGGCGCGGAGTCCGTTCTGCTGGCCGCGCAGGGCCGTGACACTGGTGTAGCGGAGCGCGGAGAGCTGATCGAGATCACGGCGCAGCTCGACGTGAAGAGTTTCGAGCGACTGCGTGAGCTGAGTTGAGTCCTGGGATGGATGCAGCGCCAGGCGCGCGTGTTCCAGCGCCAGCCGGCCGACCGGGAGGGAGGGGTCGAAGCCCCGCACGTCATCCGCGGCTGCACGGAGCAGGATCTGCGTATGTCCTGCCTGGTCACGGAACTCGGCGAAGGTGGCGTTGCCCGTAGCAATGCGGGCCGCGATCAGTTCCTCATGCGCGAGAGCCCCCTGGGCCGAAGCCAGCGAGGCCACGGCCGCCTCCGCAACGCGTACCTGCGCATCCAGGGCCGCAAGGCGCACGAAGGAGGTGCGCACCAGCAGGCTGACCGTGGTGACCAGCGCGATGAGCAGAAGACAGCCGAGGATCAGTCGTTGGTAGAGACCGAGCATGGGTGGAAACAACGCAATTCCCTGAATCTTGAGCGTAGTGGCGTGGCGCTGGCGATGCAAGAGAAGCGCTGTGCCCGCGTCACGCCGGATTGCTCCTTGCTCTCATTCGGCGGCTTTCGACTTCGTTCGACCAGATAGCTATTCGCTGTCCCGATAGCGGCGCAGAACATCGTCCAGGGTCAGCATCCCCTCAGGGGTTCCGCGGTTAGCGCGGTTCAGGATCGGGAGCACCGGCCAGCGCGGAAAGTAATGCAGCGCAGAATCCAGAGGCATGTCGGGAAAGAGCGGGGGAGTGCGGTCCGCTTGCAGGGCATGCTCGATCGCCGTGTCCAGCGTAAACGCGGCGGTGGCGCTGGTCAGTTCCTCCGCGCTCATGGCGTACCAGGTGCCGTCCGCCAGGCTCACCAGGCAAGCCGTCGCATGAGCTTCGGAGAGCGCCTCAGAGGCTGCGCGGAGCGTGTCGCTGCCGGGCACGATGGGAACGCCCACCGGCTGCAGCGCGTCTTCGATGTGGAGCGACGCCTCTTCACGCTGCTCCTCCATGGAGGGCAGGTCGAGGCCGTCCTGACGCGTGAAGATTTCGAAGATGCCGACCGGTTGCAGGCTGCGCGAAATGAGGAACGCCAGTGTATTGGCAAGAATGATGGGCAAAATGATGGAGTAATTCCCGCTGACCTCCAGCACCATGAAAACCGAAGTGAGAGGCGCGCGCAGAAATCCAGCGAAGAGAACGCCCATGCCCACCAGCGAATACGCACCGATCGTGCCGGTGAGATGCGGAAAGAAGTGCTTTTCAAATGCGCCCACCGCGCCCCCCAGCATGGCGCCGATGAAGAGCGTGGGAGCGAACATGCCTCCCGGAGTGCCGCTGGAAAACGAGAATGTGGTGGCGACGAGTTTGAGGAAGACGAGCGCCAGCAGGATCTGCCATACGAACTGGCCGTGCATCGCCTGATCGATGACGTCGTAGCCGGTTCCCATCACCTGGGGGAAGCCGAAGAAGCCGATGGCGCCGACCATGAGCCCGGCGAGCCCCGGCTGGAGAAAAAGAGTCCAGCGCGGCAGCGCGCGCAGGCGCGGACGAAGATAGCCGAGGATGAGGGAAAACAGCGGCGCAAGCAGTCCGCCGAAGACGCCGAGAACCGCGTAGGCCATCAGCTCGCGCGGATCGCGCACGGTGATGGAGGGGATCCGGAACAGGGGTTCCGTACCCCAGAACCAGCGAGCCACGACCACGCTGGAAATGGCCGAGAGCACCAGGGAGCCGAGAACGGCGGCGCTCCAGCTGCCAATGACTTCCTCAATTACGAAAAGAATGGCGGAGATGGGGGCGTTGAACGCAGCGGCCAGTCCTGCAGCCGCGCCGATGGGCGCAAACATGCGCAAGCGCCGCCGTGAGAGGTGAAGATTGCGCGCGATGATAGAGGCCACCCCGGCCCCGATCTGGAGCGATGGATCTTCCGGCCCCAGAGAATGCCCAGCCCCGATGGCCAGTGCCGAGGTGAGAAATTTGCCAATGACGGTACGAAAGGAAATGTAACCGTCATAAATATATAGAGCGGCCTTGGTCTGATTAACGCCGCTGCCCCGCGCGGCGGGGAAAAACCAGACGACCAGCGCCGCGACCACGAGGCCGGCGGCGGCCGGAGCCATCAGCAGCCGGAACTGGCCGCCGTGCGGCGCCGATCCCAGGGTGAGAAGACGAATCCACTCGATGGCGATTCGAAACGCCACGACCAGCAGGCCGGAGATGACTCCGATGAAAATCGAAAGGACGAGAAAGAGCCGCTCATCGCGTGTGGGTGCGATTCTGTCGATGGTCGCGGCGAAGCTGGAGCGCAGCGATCCCTCAGGCGGAGAAGCAGTCTCCGCAGTGGAGAGGGCGGGCGCCGCGGGTGCAGCCTCGGGAGCAATCGCCGGCATCGCTTGCATGGAAGGGTCGGGCATCTATTCCTGCTCCACGGCTGCCGGGTTGCGAGCGATGCGCAGCAGGAGCGCGTCGTCTCCCGTGGGTGCGCCGCAAACCTGGGTGGTGGTGGTTTCGGTATCGTAGGCGAGCTGCAGGATCGTCTGCTCCAGATCCGGCTTCTGTTCCAGCCCTGCCAAAAGAATCTCGGATGGCAGCAAATCCCATCGGGAAACCAAACTGGCCAGTGGCGATGGCGGGGGAGAAATGGAGCCGGCACAGCTGGTGAGCCGCGCCCGCGCAATCTTCCTGATCGCGAGCACGCGCTCGGCGCGGGCGCGCGGTGCGATATTGAAGCCGGGATAGAGATCGAGGACATGGTCCGCAGTCGCCAGCATGTCGCGGTCTGTGGCCCGTTGATTCTCAGGGAACCCGGCGGCGACCGGGCTGCTAACGGCCCGGGTCAGGTAGTCGCCGGCGAGGCGGTACATGCCGAGTGTAAAGGCGGTGCGGCCCGCGCCTTCGAGCGCAGCCCAGGGCGGATCCTCACGTCCGGCCAGGGCCCGATAGATGCCGAGGGCATCCTCGGGCGCTGCCGCCTGCTCGAGGAGGCCGGCGATTTCCAGCTTGATGGCAGGATCGTCGGGCGCATTGCCCGCGGCAATCAGAAGCTGAGTGCGCGCCGGGTTCAGTTCGCGGCGGGTGATCAGGTACCGCGCCATCTCCAGGCGAACCTCGCGACGGCGGTCGTAGCCATTGCCCTGCCAGGTGCCGTCCAGTGCCGCCTGGTAATGAAGAATGGCCTGTGACTCATTGCCCACTTTTGCCGCGAGTCGCGCCAGCTGAAGATTGATGGTTCCATCGCCAGGCGCGGATTCCCAGAGGGTGGTGAAGTACGCGGCGGCCTGCTGGGTTTTTCCAGCCTCGGCCAACGCGGTAGCCAGTTCGATTTCCGTCTCCCGGCTGGGCACATACGCCAGAGCGGAGCGCAGATCATCGATCGCGATCGCGGGGTGGCCTGCGCGCAGAGCCGCTTCGCCGCGCGCCTTCCAGCGCGCTCCCAGTTCCTGCTGGTGATTCGTGAACGACCGGAAAAGAAGAAGGGTAAGAACGAAAATGACAGCCGTGATGAGGAAGAGTACGAGCAACGAGAAGGCGTCGCGCAGGATGAGTTGTCGACGGGCCAGCCTTTCTTCCGTAGTCAGGACTGTCCCCGCGTGCAGTGTTGCCATCCTCTCCATAATCCCAGATTTAGCGGCTGAATCGCGCATCCCGTTGCCGAATCGCAAATTTCCAACGGGAACGCCCAGGGGGTAGGATGAGGGAGCAGGCGGGTTGAGACGCATGACGCTCGAGGATAAAAAAGCGGCGCTGGAGGACCGGCTGCGGGCTCTGGGCAGTGTCATTGTTGCCTACTCCGGCGGCGTAGACTCGGCATACCTGGCGTGGGAAGCGCATCGCGTGCTGGGTGAGAAGATGCTGGCCGCCCTGGCCGATTCAGCCTCATTGGCGAGGAGCCACTACGCGGACGCGCTGGCGTTCGCCCAGGAGAACGGCATTCCGCTGCTGGTTCTGGAGACGAAGGAACTGGAGCGCGAAGCCTACGCTGCGAATAACGGCGATCGCTGCTTCCACTGCAAGGATGAGCTCTTCACGGTTCTGGAAGCGGAGCGCGCCAGGCGCGAGTTCGGCGCAGTGGCGTATGGATTGAACCTCGATGACGGGAAGGATTTTCGTCCGGGGCAGAGAGCGGCGGCGGAACATCGTGTTGTTGCTCCGCTGGCCGAGGCTGGACTGAACAAGGCGGAGATTCGCGCGCTGGCCGAGGCGTCAGGATTGCGCATTTGGGATAAGCCCGCTTCGGCGTGCCTCTCATCGCGCATCGAATATGGGCGTCGCGTCACCACCGAGGCGCTCCGCCAGGTGGAGGATGCCGAGGAGGCGTTGCGGGCCCTGGGCCTGCGCCGATTCCGGGTGCGGCATCACGGCAGCGTCGCGCGGATTGAAATCGCGGAAGAAGAAATGGCCGCGGCGCTGGCGCCCGCATTCTTTCACCGCATCGCCGCGGCGGTCCGCACCGCCGGCTTCCCTTATGTTGCCGTGGATTGCGACGGGTACCGGTCCGGCTCCATGAACGAACTGCTGCCCGCGGAGATGCTGCGACCCGCGCAGCGAAAGGCGAGTGAGGAAGTAGTTCGCTGACCGTCAGTCAGCGGCGAATGACTTATGAAAATTGGCCGGATTGAATGCTTTGCCGGAATTTCCGGAGACATGCTGCTGGGAGCGCTGGTCGATGCGGGCGTGCCGCCGGAGCTCCTGCGCGAGGCAGCTGCGTCGCTGAAGATTGGCGCCGAGCTTCGGATTCATTCCGTGGATCGCGGCGGGATTCAGGCCACGAAGGTGGACGTGCTGGAGCACGGAGTTCCGGCCCAGGGTGAGGAGAACCACGGCCATCATCATGAGGGAGAGCATTCTCATCGGCACGAGCGCCCTTCCGACCACGAGCACACGCACAGCCGGAACTGGCCGCAAATTAGAGCGCTGATCTCCGGCGCAGAATTACCGGCGGCCACGAAAAAGATCGCGCTGCGAGCCTTTCAGCTGCTGGCGGAAGCAGAGGCGAAGGTGCATGGCATCGCGCCGGAGCAAGTCCATTTTCACGAAGTGGGAGCCGTCGACACGATCACGGATATCGTGTGCGCGGCGGCGGGGCTGGATGCGCTCGGCGTCACGCGGTGGCTCTGCTCGCCGGTGAATGTCGGCAGCGGATTTGTGAACTGTGCCCATGGACGGATGCCGGTGCCCGCTCCCGCAACGGCGGAACTGCTGAAGGGCGTGCCCGTATATTCCGCGGGACCGGAGATGGAGCTGACGACCCCGACCGGAGCGGCCATGCTGCGTGCTCTTGGGTGCGAGTTCGATGCGCAGCCGCCGCTGACGGTGAGCGCCATCGGCTACGGCGCGGGAGGACGCGATCCTGAAGGTTTTGCGAACGTGCTCCGGCTCTCGATTGGGACGCCGGTCGAGGCAGCGATTGAGAAGCGATCCTTCTCAGCAGATCGCGTAATCGTGCTGGAATGCGCGCTCGACGATGCAACGCCGCAGGTTCTGGCGCACGCCATGGAACTGGCTCTGGAGCACGGCGCGCTGGATGCGATGGCTGCGCCGGCGACCATGAAAAAAGGCCGGCTGGGAACCCTGCTGACCGTGCTCTGCAAACCGGAGCATGAAGATAAGTTGGAGAAGCTCCTGTTCCGCGAGACGACGACCCTGGGAATCCGCCGGCGCGAGGAAGAGCGCGTCATCCTGGAGCGGGAATTTGTAACCGTCGATACGCAATATGGGAAGGTTCGGATGAAAATCGCCTCGTCGGCAGGCGAAATCTTCAACGCCATGCCCGAGTACGACGATTGTCGGCGCGTGGCGCGGGAGCACGCGGTTGCGCTGCGCGCGGTGATGGAAGCGGCGATGGCTGCGTACAACGAAATGAGCGCGAAGGTGAAAGCATGACGCGCGAGACGATTCTGCAGTTGCTGGAAAGCGTGCAGGCGGGTGCGACGACTCCGTCGGCCGCTTTGCGCGAGCTTGCCCGATTGCCCTACGAAGACGCAGGGTTCGCCCGCATCGATCACCATCGCGCGTTGCGGCTGGGATTGCCTGAGGTGATCTACGCAGCGGGCAAGACGCCAGCCCAGGTAGCGGAGATTTTCGAGCGCATGGCGGCCGCTGGGGGCAGCGTTCTGGCCACGCGGGCCGACCCCGATGCGTATGCGGCGGTCAAGCTGCGCGTGCCGGAGGCGGTCTATCACGATCAGGCCCGCATCATCGGATTGAAGCGGAGCGAGGAAACAGGGAAGTCAGGCCCGGTGGCCGTGGTTTGCGCCGGCACCAGCGACTTACCGGTCGCCGAAGAGGCTGCCACGACCGCCGAATATCTTGGACTCGACGTTGCGCGCATCTGGGATGTGGGCGTGGCGGGACTGCATCGCATTCTCGCGGCTCGCGAGGGCCTCACCGCGGCGCGGGCGGTAATTGTGTGCGCCGGCATGGAAGGCGCGCTGCCCAGTGTGGTCGGGGGACTGGTGGCCGCTCCGGTGATTGCGGTGCCCACCAGCGTCGGTTACGGCGCGGCCTTTGGCGGCGTTGCGGCGCTGCTGGGTATGCTGAATTCCTGCTCGCCCAATGTTTGCGTCGTGAATATCGACAACGGATTTGGCGCGGCGTACGTGGCGGCGATGATGGTGCGCAACCAGGTCGGTACGCAAACCGCGGCTGAGAATAACAAAAGCGCGGCGCAGATGGAGGAGCCCGGCCCTGCGCTGCTGAATCATCGTTAAGCAACCATTAAAACTTTGCCGTTGGGATGCTCGTGTTCGGCGAAGTCCTGCGCCTTGCGCGCTTCTTCCAGGCGAAACACCTTCGCGATCGGGATCGTGAACTCGCCGCGTGCGACGTCCCGCGCCAGCTCATAGAGGCGCCGAGCGTCGGGTTGCGCCATGATCGCGTTCACCTCGATGTTCCTGCCAGCGGCCGCCTTGGGCTCGCCAAGCACGGAGCCCAGCACTCCTCCCGGTTTGATCGCGGGAAGCAGCTTAGCGATGGTTTCCCCATTAACCGTATCGGCGATAGCGTCGAGGTCGCGCAGGGTTGCGATGTCCTTGTCGTCATCGAGAGCGACAATGCGATCGGCTCCGAGCTTCGCGGCCTCGTCGCGCTGCGACGATTTCACGCCCGCAATGACGTGCGCGCCGTGCTTGAGAGCAACGTGGACGGCCGTGCGGCCAACCCCTCCCACCGCTCCCGTAACGAGAATCGTCCATCCGGGCTGAACTTTCACGGCACGTTCGATCAATTGTGCGCCGGTGGTCAGCACCAGGGGCAGAGCGGCCGCCTGTTCGAAGCTGAGCCCTTCCGGAATCAGTGCGAGGATGTCAGCGGATACCGTGGTGAATTCGGCGTAAGTGGCGTTTGCCAAAGCCATGACGCGATCCCCTTTTTTGAAGTTCTTCACTTCAGCGCCAAAGTCAGCCACTTCACCGGCAAGATCGCGGCCCAGAATGGCTGGCAGCTTAAGGGGAAAACGAGACCGCGCCGCGCCGCTGCGCAGTTTCCAGTCGATGGGATTGATGCTGGTCGCACGCACGCGAACCCGGACCTCACTCGGCCCGAAGGGCGGTTCCTGCTGATTGGTCTCGTACCGCAGCTTATCGACATCGCCGTACTCATAGAGAACAACAGCTTTCATCGCAGAATCTCCTCCGACGGTGGGATGAGCGTGGCCGCCGAAGAGTCGCTTTGATTTCGCCAAAGCGGTCTAACCGCGAAATCAGACGCCGACCGGCATGCTTTTCGGTTTCTTTGTTAGCAGATACAGCAGGAAAAGAACCGCCAGAACCGACCCGAGACCGGCAAGCCCGAGGATGCGCAGCACAGCAACCGTGTAACGGCCCTGGCTCGGCGAATAGCTGCAGCAGTAGAGCAGCACCAGGTCGCTCAGCGTGCCGATGTGATGCGTGCTGGCCTGAATCAGCGCGAGGCGCACATCGCGCGGCTGGTAGTCCACCCCAAAGAGGTACTTCGACATGCGTCCGTCCGGCGTGACGATCATGATGACGCTGGAATGTGCAAACTGCGTCATCTTGCCGTCGGGGCCGGGAACGCGCACGTAGTGGAAGCCGGTAGCCTGCGCCAAATCGGTGATGGAAGCTTGCGGACCGGTGAGGAAATGGACAGAACCGGCAGCGTCGGGCGTGGCATCGATCATGGAAAGAAAGTTTCGTTTCTCGGCTGCTGCATTCTCTGGCGTATCCGCCGGATCGATGCTCGCCACGACGACGTCATATTCTTGACCGGCATGAAAGCCGCTCTGCCGCAGCGCCGACGCCATCCCGTGCAGCACCTGCGGGCAGAGCATCTGGCAGTTGTAATACATCAGGGCCAGCATTACGGGACGATTGTGGTTGAAGAAGTCACCAAGCTTCACTTCCCCACCCGATTCGTCTTTGAAAGAATCCCCGAGGGGCAAAGCGCGATTCAGATTCTGCTCGATCCCGGCATTCTTCTGCCACGAGGGCGCCTGCTGGGCGGTCGCGCCCACCGGGCGATCGGCGGAGTATTGCGCGTGCGCGGCACCGGCGCCCAGGGCCAGGACAGCGGCAAAGCCGACGATGGATTTGCGCAAGCGGATCACATTTCCAGAATACGCCGCAGTACGGCTGCTCAAGGCAGCGGATGAAGGATCACCGTTTTTCCTGTGCGGGCGGACTGGCGAGCGGCATCGAGAATCTGCATGACGACGACGTTGGTATCGAGCGCCGTGAGGTCGCCGCTCGGCTGCAACTCGCCGCGAACGACCGCAGCCAGGTAATGGAGCGACGAGTCCTCGGGCGGCGAAAGTGGCGGAGTCGTCAGGGACACTTCGGGCGAAGACTCGCTGATGCGCTCACGGACCTGCGTCGCGTTGACTGCAATGGCGTACCCGGTCGTGCCGTAGACTTCGGTGTCTTTGCGCCCGAAGGGCCAGTTCCACGAAGGCATCAGAACAGCCTGCGCGCGTGGATAGCGCAGGATGACCGTGGCGTCGTCGTCCACGCGTGGATAAATCTGCGGCTTGTCGGTTTGCGCCACAGCAGTAACGCTCAGCGGAGCTTCGCCATGCATGAACCAGGTCATCAGGTCGGCGCCATAACAGCCGAAGTCGTAGAGAGCGCCCGCCCCGTTCTCGGCCGGATCAGTCAGCCACTGCAGAAATTCCGGCTGAACGCCGATCTCCTTTGGCCCCTGATGGCCGTCGTGAATGACCACTTTGCGAATTTCGCCCAGGCGGTTCTCCCGCAGCAGGTCATAGACCGCGCGATTGCTCGAATACCACGTGGTCTCGTAATTCACCATCACCTGAATATGGTGCTCGCGCGCAGCGCGGCGGATGGCCAGCGCATCGTCCAGTGAAAGCGTGAGCGGCTTCTCCACCATGACGTCGAGATTGTGGGCCGCCGCCGCTTCGATGACCCGCCGGTGTTGCCCGATCGAGGTGTACACCAGCAGCGCCTGCGGTTGCCGATGGGCAAACAGGTCATCGAGGCTCGCATAGAAAAGATTAGGGTCCAGGTGAAATTGCTGCTCGTACTTCGCGCACAGCGCATGGTCGGCGTCGACGATGCCCACCAGTTCTGTGTCGTGTTGCTTCGGAAATTGTTGCAGGAAGCCGACCACGTGCCCGTGTTCCAAACCGACGATGGCCACGCGCACCGCCGCGGGTTGTGCAAAACTCCGCGCAACGGTGAATCCGAAGACGACGGTGACAGCAAGGAGTGCAGTGCGCAGCTTTGGTCCAAACATGCACTCATGTTACCGCTCCGCGAAACCCGTGGCGCGTACCGTTGCCATGCCGGTTTGCCAGGTGTTAGCTTGGGTATTCAATCCGTCCATTGACACGCAAGTCAGCGAAGGAAATCAGCTCCCATGCAGACCAGCTATAACGGGTTAGCTTTGCCCAAAGACGGCGAGGCGATCCAGTATGCGAACGGCAAGTACAGCGTTCCCGATCATCCCATCATTCCGTTTATCGAGGGCGACGGTACCGGTCGCGATATCTGGCGCGCCTCCCAGCGCGTTTTCGACGCCGCTGTTCAAAAGGCCTATGGCGGAAAACGCGCGGTGAAATGGTTTGAGATTTTTGCCGGCGAAAAGGCCTTTCGCGAGTTCAAAAACTGGCTGCCGGACGATTCAGTCAAAGCGGCGACCGACTTTCGCGTTTCGATCAAAGGCCCTCTGACAACGCCGGTGGGTGGAGGCATTCGTTCGCTCAACGTGGCTCTGCGTCAGATCATGGACCTTTACGCATGCGTGCGTCCGGTCAAGTACTACGCGGGCGTGCCGTCTCCCGTAAAGCGGCCGGAAAAGCTGGACGTCGTAATCTTCCGCGAGAACACTGAAGACGTGTATGCCGGCATTGAGTTCAAAGAAGGAACGCCCGACGCGAAGAAGCTGATTTCGTTTCTGAACGACGAGATGCTGAAGGGCGGCAAGAAGAGAGTTCGCGAAGATTCAGGCGTTGGCATCAAACCCATCTCGATTACGGGCACGAAGCGGCTGGTCCGCTATGCGATCCGCCACGCAATCGCCAACGGGCGCAAATCCGTCACTCTCGTGCATAAGGGAAATATTCAGAAATTCACCGAAGGCGCGTTTCGCGAGTGGGGATATGAGGTCGCGGCGGAGGAATTTCGCGCCGATGTAGTGACCGAGCGCGAGAGCTGGATTCTCGGAAACGTGGAAGCGAATCCCGGATTGACAGTGGATCAGAATGCCGCGCTGATTGAGCCAGGCCTCGAGTTCGGCAACGAGGAATTCCGCCAGCAGCTCTACGCCGAAATCAAGGGCGTGCTGGATGCGATCGGCAAGTCGCACGGCAATGGGCAGTGGAAGAAGAAAGTGCTGATCAACGACCGCATCGCGGACTCAATCTTCCAGCAAGTAATTATCCGCCCGGAGGAATACAGCATCCTGGCGTGCCCAAATCTCAATGGCGATTACATTTCCGACGCCTGCGCGGCCCAGGTCGGCGGCCTGGGCATTGCGCCAGGCGCCAACATCGGTGACGGCTACGCGGTTTTCGAGGCGACCCATGGGACAGCGCCGAAATACGCCGACAAGGATGTGATCAACCCTGGATCGGTCATGCTGTCCGGAGTCATGATGTTCGAGTTCCTCGGCTGGCAGGAGGCCGCGAAGCTCATCGAGAGTTCCATCGAAAAAACCATTCAGCAGAAATATGTAACCTACGATTTCGAAAGGCAAATGCAGGGCGCAACGAAGGTGAAGACCAGCGAGTTTGCCACGAGAATGATCGGCAACATGTAACAACGGGCCGTCCGGCGGACTCAAGCCTCCAGCAAAAACCAACCCTGCTGCGGTAAGACAGAGGAAAAGTATGCGGAAGAAAGTAACGATTGTCGGTGCGGGAAATGTAGGCGCGACGGCCGCCCATTGGATCGCCTCGAAGGAACTGGCCGATGTTGTGCTCATCGACGTGGTGGAAGGAATTCCGCAGGGCAAGGGCCTTGACCTGCTCGAAGCCATGCCGATCGAAAAGCGCGACTGCGATATTACCGGCACCAATGATTACGCAGACACGGCGAACTCCGACATTGTGGTCATCACCGCCGGCATTCCGCGCAAGCCCGGCATGAGTCGCGACGATCTGCTGCAGACGAATTACAAAATCATGTCAGATGTCGTGGGCAAAGTCACGGCTCACTCGCCCAACTGCATTCTGATCATTGTGTCGAATCCGCTGGATGCCATGGCGCAGGCGGCCTTCCGCCAGTCGAAGTTCAATCGTGAGCGCGTGATTGGAATGGCAGGCGTGCTCGATTCGGCTCGGTTTCGCACCTTTATTGCCGAGGAGCTGAAAGTCTCCGTCGAGAATGTTACCGCCTTCGTGCTGGGCGGGCACGGGGACACCATGGTTCCGCTCGCGCGCTATTCCACGGTAGCCGGGATTCCGATTACAGAACTCATCGCGAAAGAGAAGCTGGATGCGATTGTGCAGCGGACCCGCGATGGTGGCGCCGAGATCGTGAAGTATCTGAAGACCGGCAGCGCCTACTATGCGCCCTCCGCCGCCACCGTCGAGATGGTCGAGGCCATTTTGAAAGATAAGAAGAAAATTCTGCCCTGCGCCGCTTATCTTGAGGGCGAATACGGAATCCGTGGCTATTACATCGGTGTGCCCTGCAAGCTGGGATCGCGGGGGATCGAGCAAATCATCGAGATCAAGCTCGCGCCCGAGGAAGATGCGGCGCTGAAGAAAAGCGCGGCGGCGGTAAAGGAACTCTGCGCGGTGATCGGCGTCTGATCATCCGCGCGCGCGCAGGAACGCGATCACGTGATCCGCTTCCACCACGCCGACCAGCTTGCCCACCTTGTCGATCACCGGCAAAGCGCGAAGGTTGTACTTATCGAATAGCTCCGCAACCTCATTCTCATGCTGATCGGCGCGGACCGAGATGAAGTGAGGCTCGGTCAGGACCTCCAGCCGAGTTTCCGGCTTGGCCAGCACCAGCCGCGCCAGAGGAACCACCCCCTGCAGACCCTCTCCGGAGTCGGTCAGGTAAATCTCCGTAATCGTTTCGGGATCGCCTTCGAATCCCCGCAGCGCCCGAATTCCGTCCGCGACCGTTGCGCTCTGCGGCACCGCAACATATTCGGTGGTCATCCGTCCCGCGGCAGAATCCTCCCGGAATTCCAGGAGGTCCTTCACTTCCTGGCGCTCCTCCGGATCCATCTCTTCCAGGATGGCTTCCGAGCGCTCTTCCGGCAGCTCGGCCAGCAGATCCGCTGCGGCGGATGGATCCATCTCTTCCACAATGCCGGCTGCGGTTTCCGAATCGAGCGCCTGCACCAGGGATTTCTGCAGCTTCGGTTCCACCTCCTCGAGCGTTTCTGCGGCCACTTCTTCGTCCAGTGTGCGCAGCACCGCTTCCCGTTCGGCCGGGGCCAGATCTTCCAGGATGTCGGCGATATCGGAGGGGTGCAGTTGCGCCAGCCGCTCGTGCTCGATGTTGAGCCTGACGCGCCGGGCCGGATCCACTTCGATCATGTCCACGAAGTTCCAGGGGATCACGCGCGCGGGCAGTCTCGAGGCCAATCCTTCCAGAGTCCGCTTGGGCAGCGTGCCGCTGAACATGCGCAGTACCGCGCCGCGCAGACCCACCTCCACTTCCGCCACGCTCAGCTGTTCGCCGGAGTCGCCGTTGGAGGTCCACCGCAGATTGACATCGTTCACGCGGACCACCTTGCGCCCGTGTACATCGATGATCTGGCGATCCAGCAGATCCCGGCGCAGCAAAATGAAATTTTCGTCGCCTTGCCAGGGATTGAGCGTGGCTTCCGGCCGTAGTTCCAGAGCGCCGCTGGGCGTCCAGTGAACATCCTGAGACGAGACAATTTCCAGGCCCTTACGGGTCTTCAGCACCAGCCCGGCAACGCGCCCCGCTTCTTCCCCGGTGCCCACCGCGACATCCCGGAGACGGCCCCGCATCCGTCCTCGCACGCTGGTGATGGGAGTGCCGAGAATCGCAGTCAGGGACCGCACTGTGGATTCTTCACTCATGCAAGGTCTCGGCTAGAGTGTACCAGCCTGTTTTTCCCCGCGGCGCGGCGAACCAGCTCGACTATTTGCCAGCAACCAATCCCATGACGGCCCTGCAGCAGAACGTCCGCTAACTCTGCGCAACGCCGGCGTTGATTTCCGCTGGGGCATGCGGCCCACCGTTGTTTTCGTTGACTGGGCAGCGCTATGGACATACACTCAGCGCTGGGCGCGTCGGCGGGAGTACCCCAGCGGTGCCGCCACCGCCGAAAGCGTCTTCCCTCACCCATGTCCTCAGGAACCACCCGGTACGCGCCGTCCGATCGTGTGAAGCTGGTCGTCGCTTCCTCGGTCATGCTCACCTTCATTTCTTTTTGGCGAGCCGCGGCCGTGGTCCTTAACGACCTTGGGTCCTCGGCCTTCTACGCCGGTGGCATTGCCGAACAGGCTGTCGGAAAAGCAGCCCCCTGGTTCATCCTCGGTGTCATGCTGTTTTCCTTCGCCGTGCGCTCCGTGTACGTCGAGAGCTGCTCCATGTTTACCCGCGGCGGCGTTTACCGCGTGGTCAAGGAAGCGCTGGGCGGAAACTTCGCCAAACTCAGCGTCTCGGCGCTGATGTTCGATTACATCCTCACCGGCCCGATCTCAGGTGTTTCGGCAGGGCAGTATATTACCGGGCTGCTCAATGAGTTGCTGGGTGTGGGGGTGACCCATGGCTGGCTGCCGTCGTCGCTTCTGTCCGCCGCGCGCGCTGGCCTCCCCATGAACGAAACCGCCGCCCTGTTTGCCGCCGTCGTGACGATCTACTACTGGTGGCAAAACACCAAGGGCATTGAGGAGTCGACCGATAAGGCGCTGAACGTCATGCAGGTCACCACCGTGATGGTGGTTCTGCTGCTGGGATGGGGATTCATCACCGCGTTCCACAATCATGCCAAACTGCCCCCGCTCCCCATTCCTGCCAATCTGCATTTTTCGCCGGACGCGCTCGGTTTCCTGAGCGGGACGCGCCTGGCGACGACCCTTGGCCTCTTCGGCATCCTCATGGCTTTCGGCCACTCCGTGCTGGCTATGAGCGGCGAGGAAACGCTCGCCCAGGTCAATCGCGAAATCGAGCACCCCAAGCTGAAGAACCTCAAGCGCGCGGCCATCGTCATCGCCATTTACAGCTTCATCTTTACCGGAGTCGGGACGCTGCTCGCGACCATGATTATTCCCGACGCCGTCCGTGTCCCCGTCTACCGCGACAATCTGATTGCCGGCATGGCCATGTTCATGTGGGGACCGTCGGTTCTGCGCATCGTCTTCCGCGTCTTCGTGGTCATCGTCGGATTCCTGATTCTCTCCGGCGCCATCAATACGTCCATCATTGGCTCCACCGGCGTCATGATGCGCGTCGCCGAAGACGGCGTGCTGACCGACTGGTTCCGCAAGCCGCACCGGCGTTTTGGAACGAGCTATCGCATCATTAACCTGATTACCGGGCTCCAGCTCTTCACCATCATCGTGAGCCGCGGCAACGTCATCACCCTGGGCGAGGCTTACGCGTTTGGCGTGATCTGGAGTTTCACCTTCAACTCCCTGGCCATGCTGGTGCTGCGCCGCAAATACAAAGGGGAACGCGGCTGGAAGGTCCCCGTCAATCTGCACATTGGAAATCACGAGCTGCCGATCGGGCTCTTTTGTGTGTTCCTGACCCTCTTGATGACCGCCCTCGTGAATTTGGCAACCAAGAGTGTGGCCACGGAGAGCGGCATCGCGTTCACCGCGGTCTTCTTCACCATCTTTGCTGTGTCCGAGCGCAGAAATGCCGCGAAACATCAACTCACCCAGCAGCAGATGAAGGAGCACTTCCAGCTCGAGCAGCAGGACACGATTGGGCTGCAGGAGCTTCAGGTAAGGCCTGGCAGCGTGCTCGTTACCATGCGCGACCCCGTGAATCCGTACGCCCTCAAGTGGGCGCTGGCACGCACCCGCACCGATCAGCAGGACATCGTGGTGCTCACCGCTCGAATGATGGGCGCAGGTGGTCCTGAGTACGTCGAGAACCAGATCTTCAGCGAGCATGAGCAGATGCTTTTCACCAAGGCCGTCTCGGTGGCGGAAAGCTTTGGCAAGCACATATCGCTGCTGGTGGTGCCGGCCGGAGACATCTTCGCGGCCTTGGTGCAGGCGGCGAATGCGCTCGAGGTCGCTGCTTTGGTTTCCGGATTATCGACAAGAATGTCGGCCCAGGAGCAGGCGTTCCACGTAGGTCAGGCCTGGGAAAGTTTGCCCGAGCCGAAGCGCCAGTTCACTTTCTACGTGATTATGCCCGATGGCGAAGCCGAGGCTTTCCATATCGGCCCGCATGCGCCGTCCCTGCGCGCGGAAGACGTGCAGCTCGTCCATCGGCTATGGCTCAATTTTCGTCGCGATCCGGAAATGCAGGGCCTGCATCACAGCGACATCATGACTTATGCCCTCACTCGCCTGGCCATGGATTATGCCCGCGACAAGCAGGAGACTCTCAGGAGCTTGCGCCGTTACACCCAGGACGCCGGACGCGATACCCAGCTGGGCATAAGTTATCGCCCGCCCACCCGTGACGATCAGGCCATCCCCGCGCCCAGGCCCTCCCTGGACGATGAAGGGCACTAAGTCCTTCAGCCGACCGATCAGTTTTCCATTTGTAAAGTTATCCCCTCCTCATATAGTCTCGTGGGAACAAAAAATGGATTAGCCCCGCCTGCCAAAGAGCGGGGGACATTTAGCTTGGTTCCAGGAGGGAGATTATGGGAGTTAAGGAGATTGTCGCCGAACTGGACACGCAAATCGCGCACCTGAAGGAGGCGCGGGCGCTGCTGGCCGGTCAGGCAGCGGGCCCAAAGAGACGTGGCAGACCACTCGGTTCAAAGAACGCCACCCACAAAGGCCGCAAACATCGTCTGACCCCGGAAGGCCGTAAGCGGATTTCGGACGCACTCAAGCGCCGTTGGGCACTGCGCCGCAAAACCGCCGCCAAAGCAGCCAAATAAGACGCGGGGCATCGATGCTGGCGGAGGCGGGCACGACATCCGCCTTCGGCATTCACAGGGTTCGCCGGAACAATGGCGTAGCGGCCATGAGGGAGACGATCCCGAAGCCGAAGAGGAAGAGCACGTCGCTTCGGATCGCCGCGAAGCCGCCGTCCTTGATCAGAATGGCTTTGAATCCGTGCACCGCATACGTGAAGGGATCGACGACGGCAATCGCGCGCAGCCATGGGGGAAATGCTTCGATTGGATAAATGGCTCCGCTGGGAAAGAACAGAAGCGTATTCAGAACCCCAAACATTGCGCGCGGCACTAACGGATCTTCGACGCGTACCATCAGCAGAAACATCATGCCGTTAAACGCGATGGATGTAGCGACGATAAGAAGCGCCAGCTGAAGGACCGCGGCAGGATGAAAGATGACCCCCAGTCCGGCGAGCAAGGATCCAATCACCGCAAGACTGATGCCCGAAAGCACCGCCTTGATCGCGCCGGCGATGTTAAGCCCCAGCACCAGCTCCAGTTTTGTAATCGGCGTGACCAGATAGCCCTCGTGCACGCCCCTCGCTTTATCGTCGATGTATAACATCCCGCCGCCGATCATCACCGAGATATACATGGCGAGCGCGACGGAGCCGGCCAGCAGAAACTTCATGTACTCGATGTAGGGGTAAAGCTCCACGATGTCGAGCGTGATCGCCTGCACCACTTTTGGCTGAATCAGCGGAGCGTTGAGCGCGTCGACCAGCGACTGCATTTCGCTTTCCAGGCTCCCGCTAACGAACTGGTCGGAGTTATCGACAACCAGCCCGATGTGCGGCGACTCACCGGCCAGCACGCGGCGCGAATACTGTGCAGGGATAACAACCGCCGCGTCGATCTTTCCCGTACGCACGTCTTCCTTCGCCGCTTGCTCATCGGTGTAGGGAATCGTCCTGAACGTGCGGAGGTTGGCGGCAATCGACTGGAACGCCTCCTGCACCTTGAGTGACTCCTCGCCGTGGTCGTAATCGACAACACCCATGCGCGCGCCGGTCACTTTACCGCCGAACGCGTTCCCCAGAATAACGAGCTGCACCAGCGGCAGGGTCATGGCCATCAGCATCAGCGTGGGAGAGCGGAAAAACTTCCGCATCTCGCGTTCGACAATCGCCCACATACGGTTCATGGCTGCATCCCCGGACGCGGCGGCATCATAAAGCCGACTGCCTTCACCTGCTCGTCGCGCAGCTGGCGTCCTGTGTAATAAACAAAAACGTCGTCGAGGGTTGTGTTTTGCACGCTGAGGCCGCTGATCGGATCCCCGTCCGAAGAGGCCATCTCGACCAGTTGCGTGGTCGTGAGAGAGCCGTTCGATGTCATCAGGCGATACTCGCCCGAGCCCCGCGACTCGACCGCGGTGACGCCGGCCAGATGCTCCAGTTGCGGCTTGTGGTCGATGTGGCCCTTGCCGAACTGCACTTCCACCACACTCGATCCCGGCACGCTCGATTTAAGGCCCAGCGGCGTATCCAGCGCGACCAGCTTGCCGTGGTCGATAATCGCGATGCGGTCGCAGAGATTGTCCGCTTCGTCCATGTAGTGCGTCGTGATCAGAATCGTCAGCTTCATGCGCGTCCGCAGCTTGTCGAGCATCTCCCACACAGCGACGCGCGAAACCGGATCGAGCCCGGTCGTCGGTTCGTCGAGAAAGAAGATACGAGGGCTGTGCACCAGACCGCGCGCGATTTCCAGCCGCCTTCTCATGCCGCCGGAAAGCGTCTTGGTCTGCGCTTCCCGCCATTTGGTCAGATCGACGGCTTCGAGGAGCTCAGCAATGTTGCGCTCGCGCTGCACCCGTGGCACCCCGTACAGCTTGGCGTAAATCGAAAGGTTCTCCTCCACAGTCAGGTCGATGTCGCTGGTCAGTGCCTGCGGGATCACTCCGATCAGACGCCGCACCGCGTCCGGCTCGCGGCTCACGTCGTGTCCGGCGATCAGCGCGCGCCCCGCGGTCACCGGAATCAGCGTGGTCATCATTCGGATCAGTGTCGACTTCCCCGCGCCATTGGGGCCGAGCAAACCGAAAATCTCGCCGTCGGCCACCTCGAAGCTGATGCCTTTCACCGCCTCAAACGTCCCGTAGCGCTTCACGATGTTCTCGACGGCAATCGCCGGCGTCGCTGCCGCTTGCAAGGCTGGCGCCGCGGAGCTCACGGCTTCACCAGCTTTTCTTTGGGAATGTAGACCTCGGCGATCATGCCCGGAACGTATTTCATCCCCGGGTTATCGATCAGCAGCTTGATCTGCACCGTCTCGATGTCCCGCTTGCGCCGGCTCACATCGCGCTGCGTCGCGAACCCGGCCTCCGCAGCCTTCGCAATCACCGTCCCCCACACCGTGGCCCCGCTCGGCATCACCACCCGCAGCTTGTCTCCCAGCTGTACGGCGTCGGCTTCGGTCTCCGGCAGCGGCGCGTAAACCCACGTTTGCGAAAGGTCCACAACCGTCACGATGGGCGTCGCAGGCGAGACCACCTCACCCTCCCGCGCCGCGCGTACGTTCACAATGCCGGTCACCGGCGAAACAACGCGCGAATAGCCCAGCTGAACCTGTGCCTGCTCGTACATCGCCTGCGCGTTGCGCATCTCGTCGCGTGTGGCGGCGACAGTTTTTTCCGCGGCTCTGGTTTGAATCAGATTGGCCTGCGCCGTGTGCAGAGCGGCCTCCGCCGCCGCGACATTCTCGCGCGCCGTTTCCACCGCGGCTTTGGCGGCGTTCAGGCTGGTCACTTGTTCATCGCGGATCTGCTGGCTGGTCACGCCCGCCTGGGCCAGCGCTACAGCCCGCGTGGTGTCGGCATCCTGATGCTCATACTGTGCCTGCGCCTGGGCCAGCGTCGCTCGGGCCGCCCGCAGTTGCGCCTCCGCCGCCGTCACCTGGCTCGATGTGTCGCCCTGTGTTTGCTCTTCCGTATCGCGGGAACCGGCCAGCTTGTATTTATCTCCGGAAACCGTGGCCTCCGCGGCGTTGCGCGCGTCGGCCAGATCCTGCGCTTCAATCGTGGCCACCAGCTGTCCTGCCGTCACTGTCTGTCCTTCGTCGACGGCCAGCGACTGGATGCGCCCCTGGATCCGCGAGCTCACCACAACTTCGTTCGCGTCCACCGTCCCGATCAGCTGCAGGTCGCTGGTGTGTTTGGTGGAGAAAAAATACCAGCAGAGCGCGATGACCAGCAGCACGCCCATGATGATGAAAATGCGATTGCGTGGTTTCATGCAGTTTTTCTCTCGGGAATTGCGCTCGGCATGGGCGTGGCGGCGAGCACGGTCCTGGCAAGACGTGCGCCCCGTCTGCGGTCGGTGAAAATGGTCTGGCCGAGGTATTCGATACCCGCTGTGCGCCGCGCAGCCATCGAGTCGGGCCCCAGTGGATCGGAGGACGTTACCAGCCGCACCATCGGCGCGCTGAGAAAATAAAAAACGTTGGCTCCGAGCCCGGCATACATCATTTGCAGGGGATCCACATTGCACAGCTCGCCGGAGCGGATGCCGTCGACCACGATTTCGAGCGAGCGGCACCACATCGGTTCGAACGCGTTTTTCGCGAGCACGTGCATCGCGTTGGATTGCCCCGTGCGGAACCGCACCATCTCCTGCTGCATCAGCGCATGGAATCCGTGGTGGCTGAGATGCCGATCGAAATGCTGGAGTACGAGCCGGAGCACACGCTCCCCCGGGCTGCAGTCAAGGTCGAGCAGGGCGATCGCGTCCCCTGCAACTTTACTGGCCACTTCCTCGAGCGAAGCCGTGTACAGCGCCTCCTTATCGCGGAAGTAGTAATAGAGCAGCGCCTTGTTCACACGGGCCGCGGAGGCAATGGCCCCGGTGCGCGCTCCGGCCAGGCCGTGCTCACTGAATTCGCGAATCGCCGCCCGCAGGATGCGGTCCCGGGTCTGATCGGCGCGGTTGTGCTGGGTTTGACGCATTCATTAACCGTTTAGTTAGATTAACTGGTTAGTTAAACTCTAACCCGAAACTTCCACGAGCGCAAGGGTTCTCCGAGAAAATATCCAAAATGTGTTGCAATGTGCTAGTCAGATAGTTCACTATTATTATCTATGAAGCGGCGCCCGCCCCTTGCGGCTCCCGAATTTGCCTTTCGCCTCGATGCCCACAGCGGCGTTCCCGTCTACCGCCAGCTCATCGATCAGGTGCTCGGCGCCATGGCCACCGGCATCCTGCGAACCGCGGACCAGCTTCCCACGGTCCGGCAGGTTGCCGTCGATCTTGCCATCAATCCGAACACCGTCATGCGCGCTTATCGCGAGATGGAGATCCGCGACATTCTCGACACCCAGCAGGGCGCCGGCACCTTCATCGCGGAACAAAAGGAGCCGGTGCCGAAACAGGAGCGCGAACGGCAGCTGGCGCAGTTGACCGGGGAGTTCGTCTCGCGGGCCGGACTGCTGGGACTCACCGTCGAGGAACTGATGCACGCGCTGCGGGACAGGTCGCAGGAACGAGATGGGCGGAGAGCGGAGTCGAGGAGGAAATCGTGAAACAGCGAAAGCAATTCAGCAGTGTGGGTGTATTCGTGATGCTGGTCTGCCTGGGTGCCGGAGTGGCGGCTGCAAAGATCGCCAACCAGCCATGGGCAGCCGTGGCCGGAGCCGCGGTGGGCATCTACTTTCTGTTTGCCATCAAAGTCGTCGATCAGTGGGAGAAGGTCGCTCTGCTGCGCTTTGGCCGCTATCGCGGGCTGCGCGGTCCTGGCGCATTTCTGATCGTTCCCGTGGTCGACACATTGAGCCGGTATGTGGATCAGCGCGTGCGAGTAACAACGGTGAGTGCGGAGTCGGCGCTGACCCGCGACACAGTTCCGGTGAATGTGGACGCCATAATCTTCTGGCTGGTGTGGAATGCGGAGAAATCGATTCTCGAAGTCGAGGACTTCATGCAGGCCATCGCGATGGGTTCGCAGACGGCCCTGCGGGAATCGATTGGACGGCATCAGCTGGCGCAGATGATTACCGATCGGGAAGCTCTGGGGCAGGAACTGCAGAAAATCCTCGACGAAAAGACGACGCCCTGGGGCATCACGGTGCAGTCGGTCGAGATTCGCGATGTGCGGATTCCCCAGGCGCTGGAAAACGCGATGTCGCAGCAGGCACAGGCAGAGCGGGAACGCCAGGCGCGCGTGATTCTGGGCGAAGCAGAGGTCCAGGTGTCCGCGCAGTTCGCGGAGGCGTCGCGGGTGTACGAGGAAAATCCGGGCGCGCTGCATCTGCGCGGAATGAACATGCTCTACGAGGCGATTCGCGAGAAGGGTTCGATGGTCATTGTGCCCTCGTCCGCGGTGGAGACGATGGGCTTGGGCGGAACGCTGGCGACGGCGGCGATCGCCAAGCGGCCGTAAAGAGGGGCAGTAGGGATGAAGAGCATAGCAATGAAAGCTGGATGGTCGTTGGTCGTTTTCGGCGGGCTCGCGCTGGGGAGCGCGGCGGCTGCGCAGGATCAGAACGCCTCTGCGAAGCCCGCCGAGCGGTTTGTGTCGGTTGAGCCGAACGTGAAGCTGGAAGTGCTGGACTGGGGCGGAAATGGCCGCCCGCTGGTTTTCCTTTCCGGCCTCGGTGACACGGCGCATGTCTACGACGCGTTCGCGCCCCGTTTCACCGCGCGCTACCACGTTTACGGAATCACGCGGCGCGGCTTCGGAGATTCCAGCAAGCCGGAGCCGACGGATGCGAATTATTCGGCGGATCGGCTGGGTGAAGATGTGGTGGCGGTGATCGATGCGCTGCATCTGGATCATCCGGTGCTGGCAGGGCATTCGATTGCGGGCGAGGAACTGAGCTGGGTGGGCAACCATGATCCGAAGAAAGTCGCTGGGTTGATCTATCTTGATGCGGGCGATTATTACGGTTTCTACGATCAGGCGCGGGGGAACAGCTGGATTGACATGCTGCAGGTGAAGCGGCGGCTGGACGCGCTGCGTGCGGGCGCGGTATACGACAACGCATACAGGGAAGGCTTAGAGGAGAGCGTGGCGCAGCTGGACAAGGACCTGTTGCTGGAAGAGAAACGAATTGCAGCTCTGCCCACGATGCCTGCTCCGCCCGCGCCGCCGGCGATTCCGCTGGTGGTGTTGTTCGGGGAGGAGAAGTTTACGAAAGTCGAAACGCCAGCCATCGACATTGTGGCTTGCCCGCACGATATGGCCTGGATGTTTCGTGGGCCGCTGCAGCATGACGCAGCCGGGCAGGCAGCGATCAAGGCCGACGATCTGCAGCGATGCGTGGCGCAGTCAACGGCCTTTGGAGCGGCGATGCCGTGGGTGCCGGTGGTGCGCATTCCCAACGCGAACCATCATGTATTCGTGTCGAATCCCGATGTGGTCGCGCGCGCCATAAACGATTTTCTGGCGAAGCTCCCGGCTAGCTGAGCAGAGCCGAACTTCTCAGTGGCCGAGCGGCCGAGCCGTACCTTCGACAGGCGGAGCCTTGGGGTGCTTGTCGGAGTAGCGCCCGAGCAGAAACATAGCAAGGCCGAAGAGGAACATCACGATTCCCCAGATGAGGTTGATGTCCATCCCCGCCGAGCGCGCGTAAATCTCGCTACCGCGCGTCACCAGGCCGTAAATGGAGAGCATGACGCCGACGATCGAAAACATCAGGCCCAGCGGGATGCGGAGGTCGAGGCTCATGGCGTTCCTTTCATTTCCGATTCAATCTTGCTGAAAATCCCTATCTGAAAATGATGTTCAGCCCGATCCCCATCACCAGCAGCCCGATCGCGATCACGCTGGGGCGCGCGTACCAGGCCATGTGATGTTCGACCGGTTTGGGTGTGAGCGAGTAGACCAGCCCGACCAGTTCGCTTTCCGGCCGCGGCTTGGTCATCAGGCTGATAATCACCGTCAGTACAAAGTTCACCGTGAACGCGATGATCGCCTGGTAGAAATTCAATGCCATGGCGCTGGGATACACGTGGACCACATGCAGCCAGCCCCCGTGGATGCCGGTCGCTGTAGCAACCGGAACCGTCAGTCCATGGTGCAGGACCGCGGCCAGCGTGCCGCTCACCAGGCCGACAAACGCAGCGTGCCCGGTCGAGCGCTTCCAGAACATGCCCAGCAGGAACGTCGCGAACAGCGGCGCGTTCACAATGGAAAACACCAGCTGCAGCGTATCCATAATATTGTTGAAGCCCAGCACCACGTACGCCGTGGCCATCGAAATCAGAATCCCCACCACCGTGGTCCATCGCCCCATCTTCAGATAGTGTGCGTCGCTCGCGCCTTTGTTGATGTAGGACTGATAAAGGTCGAACGTCCAAACCGTATTAAACGCGGTCACATTGCCCGCCATGCCGGACATGAAGCTCGCCAGCAGCGCCGTCAGCCCCAGCCCTAGAATGCCCGTTGGAAAGTAGTGCAGCAGCATGTTCGGAATCGCCAGGTCGTAGTCAAGCACCGGCTGCCCCTGCGTATCCAGCATCACCTTGCCCGTCACCGGATCGACCTTCGCCGGAATCAGCCCCCGCCCCGCACTTAGATTCTCCGAGCCGCTCGTCGTCGCGGTCATCCCAACCGCTGCCCCCTGCGCCATCACGTGGCGCGTCACCATCGGCGTGCCGATGGCGATCAGCCCCGGCAAAATCACCAGGAACGGGAAAAACATCTTCGGCACGGCGGCGATGAGTGGCACGCGCCGCGCCGATTCCTCAGAATTAGCCGCCATCGCTGTCTGAATGACCAGAAAATCCGTACACCAGTATCCGAAAGAAAGAACAAACCCAAGCCCAGCCACCAGCCCGAACCAATCCACCCCCAGCGGATTGGTGTGCGCACTCCCCATGCCCTGCCAGGAATGCGTGTAGGCCGAGGGCAGCGTAGCCTTCAAGCCGCTCCATCCACCGACATTTTTCAGCCCCACCCAAACCAGCGGCAGGAATCCCGCGACGATCAGGAAAAACTGCAGCACTTCGTTGTAAATCGCGCTGGTCAATCCGCCCAAAAAGATGTAGCAGAGCACGATGACCGCGGAGAGGATGATGGCGAAGTGAAAAATCCACTCCACCGGCAGTCCCAGGTGGATGAAGAGCTTGTCGAAAACGTGCAGCGTCTGGATCAACCGCGCCATCGCGTACATCGAAATCCCGGAAGAAAACACCGTCATCAGCGCGAACGAACACGCGTTCCAGGCGCGCGTCTTTTCGTCAAACCGCAGCCGCAGAAACTCCGGCACGGAGCGCGCCTTCGATCCGTAATAGAACGGCATCATGAACACGCCGACAAAAATCATCGCCGGAATCGCGCCGATCCAGTAAAAGTGGCTCGTCACGATTCCGTACTTGGCGCCCGATGCCCCCATCCCGATCACTTCCTGCGCGCCCAGGTTCGCCGAAATGAACGCCAGCCCGCAGATCCACGCCGGCAGCGAGCGCCCCGCCTGCAGGAAGTCCTTGCTGGTTTTCATGAACCGTTTCAGTGCGAAGCCGATGCCCAGCACAAAAACGAAGTACAGCAGCATGATCAGCCAGTCGATCGTCGTCAGGTTCACGCGTTGCGTTCCTCAAGGGAGGATTTGAATGCCGTCGCCGCAGGCCACTGTACACGGTTGCATAGGTCAAGTCCAGATCACAAATGGGACCTTCGCCGCGCAGTGAATCGATTTACAGCGACTGCACCGGAATCAGCGTCAGATCCTCGACCAGCCCGACTTCCTTCTGCACAAACGGCTCGGCGTAGCGCACCCCGGCGAGCGTTCCATAGTGCTGCGCCTCCGCGAACATGCGCTCGCGAATCTCTTCCTCCGCCACAAAAAGTCCGCTGCCCGCAGACTGATTCGCATACTGCGACTGGTAAGCCATCAGTGCGCGATGCCGTTCCTCGATAAACGCCGTGATGTCCACCACGAAGCTCGGCCGAACATCGGCATAAAGGCTCGCGTACACAATCTTGAACGGCCGATGCGGCGCACTTCCCGTTTCAATCTTCGCCAACCCCGCCAGAAAGCAAGCTTCGTACCCCAGCGTCGACGCCGTAGCGTGGTCCGGATGTCGCGCCGTCCAGTAAGGAAGAATCACCACCCGCGGCCGCACCCGCCGCAGAATTCCAACCACCTTCAGTCTGTTCTCCCAGGTATTTTCAACGCGCCCGTCTGGAATATCGAGCGCCTCCCGCCAGCCCGCGCCCAGAATGCGCGCCGCTTCGATCGCCTCGGCAGCGCGTTCCGCCGCAGAACCCCGCGTGCCCGCCTCCCCCTGCGTTAAATCCAAAATCGCAGTCGAAACCCCCAACGACCGCATCCGCAGCAACGTCCCGCCGCAGGTTTGCTCCACGTCGTCGCGGTGGGCGGCGATGGCAAGAACCTCAGCGATCGGTTGTTCCGCCATCCCAGATTCCCGCGCTCAACGTCCCTAGTAAATGGTGTTGTCGTCGTCGGTGGTCGCGTCCATGTAGGCGCAGTCGATCGCCGTGCCCGCAATCGTCACGTTGGAATTGTCCAGCGCGGCCATGTTCGTCGTGCTGTAGATGTAAATCTGCCCGCCCTCCGTGGTGTAGACCTTGTGCAGACCCTCGATCGCCGCGATCCCTGTGCCATCCCCCTGATACGAATCGATGGTGACCGCGCCCGTCGACGTATTGAACATGGTGATGCAGCCGAACGGAATGTTTGCGCCGGTTTGCGACTGCTGATACCGAACCCCCTGGTCGCATTCCGAAGACCCGATCCACAGCGTATTGTCGTCGCCGAATACCATCCGGTTATGCACGCCGTCGCTGATCGAGTAAGTCCCCGCAATCGTATTCGCCGGCGTGTTGAGCACCGTGAGGAACCCGGCAAACAATCCGCTGGAACCCTGGTATTGCTGGCCCGCAATGTACAGCGTATGCCCGCTGAAGACCGCGTTCGTAGCTCCGTCCGGGATCGCAATATTGCTTTGCGCCACCAGCGCGATGCCGCTGCCCCCCGTGCTGCCGGAGTTGATCGACGACGCGGTAATCGGGATAACCGTCAGCCCCGCCGTCGTGCCCCCGCACTCCGGACCGCAATTGATCACGTACGCGGTCGTCCCATCCGGCGAGAAAACCGCCTTGATGGGATGATCGAACGTCGCCGATGCCCCCGTGCTCACTGGAAACACGCACCATGTCGGCAGCTTCTGCGGCTCGCAATCCTGGGCGCCCAGATAGTTCGGATTATTAATCGCCGCCGCCTGCTGGTCCTGCGTCAACTGCACCACGCTGTACACCGCGAAGCTCTGCGGCGGCGCAACGTTCACCGTCTGGCCCGCCGCCTGGGTCGCGTTCTGGATAAACACCAGCGCGATGGTCCCGCCCGGATTGACCGAGATACCGTACGCATTTGGCAGATTCAGCGCTACCGCCCCGCCGCTGTTGCGGTTCACCACGCTGATCACGTGCGTTGCCGGATTGGCCGCGTAGACGTAACCCAGATCCCGGCTGACAAACACCCCGTTGTACGGAACCCCCTCGGTACTGCTGGAGAGTCCGCCCGGAATCGGAATCGTGCCGCTGATTTTTTCCTGAGCGTAGCTGATCAGCGCCAGGCTGCCATCCCCCGCGCCATAGACCGCCCCGGTTTGCTGCTCCGGCATGTTTTGAATCGTCAGCGGCAGCTTGCCGGAGTACCCGTTGATCACCAGTTGTCCGGAAGAAGCGTTATACGCATGACGAATGTCGTAGTACGCATCCATGAACGGCAGCGCCCCGGTCGCGAACTCGCTCGGGTTCTGTTCAGCAATCATCACCCGATTGAGCACGCCGCTGGGAGGCAGGTTGCGTCCCGCGAAATAGAAATTCTGGCCGCATGAACTGATGACGTTGCAGACCAGAAATACCGACCCGAGGACGGCAACGAAGTACAGGGAACTTCTCTTCTTCAAAACCTTAAAACCTCACCATGCGCGTCGCTGAAAACGATCCTGTGGGAAAGCCCAAGTATAACAGGGCGATAGACAGTAGTTCGTTGGACGCTGTGCCCGGCCCCAGGTGAGACGCGCCAGGCCCAAAGCCCCTCCGCGGCATCGCAGTCCGAACGCGAAACGGACCCGGCCAGCGCTCCTGCCTCCGCCTTTCCTCCCCTGATACCATGGAGCAGGACATCCCCGCATGACCAGCCGTCTTGAACAGCTCTTTGCCCGCCGCACCGTTCTCTGCGACGGCGCTATGGGCACTTCTCTCTACGGACGCGGCGTCTTTATCAACCGCTGTTTCGACGAGCTGAACCTGTCGCAGCCCGAACTGGTGCGCAGCGTCCATGAGGACTACCTGCAGGCCGGCGCCGAAATCATCGAAACCAATACCTTTGGCGCGAACGCCCTCCGCCTCGAGCGCTACGGCCTGCGCGATAAGGTCGGCGACATCAATCAGGCCGGCGTCAGAATCGCCCGCCAGGCGGTTCGTCAACTCGCCGACAAGCAGGCCGGCACGGCCTGGGTCGCGGGTTCCGTCGGGCCTCTCGGCGTGCATCTGGAGCCGCTCGGCAAGACCGGCCTCGACGAGGCGCGGGATGCTTTCGCCGAACAGATTCGTGCCCTGGTCTCCGGCGGTCCCGGCGTCGGCGTCGACCTGCTCATTATCGAAACCATGCCCGCGCTCAATGAAGCCGAACAGGCAGTCCTGGCCGCGCGCGCCGTTGCCCCGGACGTCCCCGTCGTGGTCATGGTCACCGTCGACGAGGAAGCCAACTGCCTTGACGGTGCCTCGCCGGAAATTGCCGCGGCCCGCATTGCCTCCTGGGGCGTCGACGCAATCGGCTGCAACTGCAGCGTTGGCCCCGCCACCGTGCTTACTGCCATCGAGCGCATGGCCGCCGTCACCACGCTCCCCCTCATGGCCATGCCCAACGCCGGCATGCCCCGCTCCGTGGATGGCCGCAACATCTATTTATGTTCGCCCGAGTATATGGCGAGCTTTGCGCGCAAATTCACCAAGGCCGGCGTGCAGTTCATTGGCGGCTGCTGCGGAACCACCGCGCAGCACATTCGCGCCATGAAATCGGCGCTGCGAGCCACCGAAGCTCAGGCCTCCGCTGGCCAGCGCGCCACCCGCCAGGAGCCGATCGTCTCGGAAACCCCGCCTGTCGCCATCCAGGAGCGCTCCCGTCTGGGCCGCCTCGTCCACGAGGGCGCCTTCATCACCATGGTGGAGATTGTTCCGCCGCGCGGCATCGACTGCAGCAAGGAGCTAAAGGGCGCGCAGGAAATGGCGGACCTCGGGGTTCACGCCATCAATGTGCCCGATTCGCCCCGCGCCTCGGCGCGCATGAGCGCCCAGAGCCTGTGCATCCAGATTCAGCAGAAGACCGGCATCGAGACCCTGCTGCACTACACCTGCCGCGATCGCAATGTGCTGAGCATCCAGAGCGATCTGCTGGGCGCCTCGTCCATCGGGCTCAAAAACATTCTGTGCCTCACCGGTGACCCGCCCAAGCTGGGGAATTATCCCGATGCAACCGCGGTCTATGACGTTGATGCGATCGGCTTGGTCAACATCGTCCATCGCCTCAATCACGGACTCGATATTGGCGGCAATCCCATCGGCGCTTCGACCGGCTTCACCATTGCCGTCGCCGCCAATCCCGGCGTTCCCGACCTCGACAACGAAGTCCGGCGCTTTGCCTGGAAGGTAGAAGCAGGCGCGGAATATGGCATTACCCAACCCGTCTTCGATCTGCGCGTTCTTGAGGCTTTTCTCAAACGCATCGAGAGCTTTCGCATTCCCATCGTCGCCGGAATCTGGCCGCTCACCAGCCTCCGCAACGCTGAGTTCATGAAGAACGACCTGCGCGTCAGTGTTCCGGATGAGATTCTGCTGCGCATGCAGCGGGCTTCTACCCCGGACGCAGCGCGCGCCGAAGGAATTTCCATCGCCCAGGAAATGCTGGCCGCGGCCCGCTCCATGGTGCAGGGTGTCCAGGTCAGCGCCCCGTTTGGACGCTACAGCGCGGCCGCCGAAGTGCTGCGCGAGGTTTTGCCGCCGGGCCCTTCGGCTAACAACCCGGCTCCCGTTCCAGCGGTCGCGCCGGAGGAGGCCAAAGTTGGCCAGCTTTGAGGAATCGCTGAAGAAGCTGGAGGAGATTGTCGCGAAGCTCGAAGGCGGCGACCTCAACCTGGAGGACTCCGTACGCCTCTTCGAGGAAGGCACCCGCCTCTCCGCCGAATGCCGGAAGCAGCTCGAAGACGCCGAAGGCAAAGTCGAGCTGTTAGTCAAGCAGCGCGACGGCTCCATGAAGCGCGAACCCTTCGGCTCGTAGCGCGGGTCAGCGTATTCGAATCAAATTGCGGATTTCCTCAATTTCAAAACCAATGTTTCTGGCAGGGTCCTCGAACCGCGAGGCTGAGAACAGCTGACCATCAGAGTAGCGCTGGACCGCAGGTGGTCCTTTGGGATCGATGACCCAGATATGGGGAATTCCCATCGCCGCATAATCCTTCAGTTTGCGCATCAGCCGCGCGTAGGTGTCTTCCGGTGACAGGATTTCGAACACTGCAACAGGGGCGCGCGTCACGATCTGCTCAACGGGCTGGTTCCGATCCAGGATTGTCACATCAGGGACGCGGAAGCGAGTAGCGGCCACCTGCACTCGCAATTCGGCGATGGCTTCCACGTTCCACTCCTCTTCATGTTTCCAGAACCACTTCTGAATTGCCGACTGCCACGCTGCGTGATCATATTCCCCCCTTGGTCTTTCCTCGATCTCGCCGTCCACGTATTCGGCGTCCGGTTCCCAGTCCGAGCAGCGCAGGTACACCTCCACTGGAACAGGGCGAGGCTTCTTGTCCGGAATCTGCGCAGGTAAGGCCATGAAAATTCCCCACAATAAGGATAATCCCGTTCGCCAGCTTCGGAATGCAACATTCAGGTGTCCGGGTAAGAGCCCCTGCTCTTCGGCGCAACGTCGCTGGACCCCGAAATCCCTCCGATCCGCCGCCGCCAAACACTGTCGGTCATCCGCCGCTGCTGAACCCTGCACCCTGAGCCCTGTACCCTGTTTTTTTGTCAAGCTTCCACCACTTATCCAAAGTAACATTTGGTGACAGCGCGCCACTTACAGCAAATCATTTTTGGCCTGTTTACCCCCTCCAGTATGATATTCTGAACTTAGAGTAGAAGAAGAAAAAAAGCCGCCAGCCAGGCGGCTTTTCTGTTTACAGGAGGAAGAGAGAAGCTATGTTTGTGAGCACACCAACCTGGGTGCCCCATATCTGCCCGGTGTTGGCAGATGTGGGACGAGCCGAAAGCCCCGCTTCTGTTTTTCCGTCTCTTCTTTTCTCCCTCCTGGTCAACAGTGCTTTCTTTGATACATTCTCGACCGCGAATGACACATACTCGACCGTGAGGCCGTCAGTCTCGGTCGAGAATGAATCAAACTCGCTCGCGACGCAACTGACCCCGAGTCAATCAACTAGCTTCCTTACGGTCGCGATTGATTCAATCGCGACCGTCTTTGACCTCAATCACGGCCGCGTTGCAACTGACTTACTCTCAGCAACATCAGGGTTATCGAGCGGGGTGCCCTTTCCTAACTCCAGCAAGATCAATCACAGGTCGCGAAGGGGGAGGGGGTGGGGGGTGCCCCATCGCACCTTTCGTAACCCGCGTGCGCACGAACTCGACCAGCGCCTCGCTCATATACCCCGGTGCCGCAATCGAAAACTGCGGAACCTCTGCGAGACCAGGGAGGTCGATGCCAGAGGAAGGTACGAGGACCGCATCGGCCAGAGGAAGAAACCGCCGCGCCGAATCCTTGAAATCCGCGACCGCAGGATCGAGCACGGTGAGATAAAGATCGGGACGAAGAAACTCCAGGATGCTGTTCGACTCGAGGATCGCGTTTTCTGAGGCAGCCAATTCCTTCTCGATCCGAGGCATGGCCTCCGCCAGCATGCCGATCCGCGTCCGCACCCAGATCGAACGCGCAGCACCGGCTGCAAGAAAACGCGATGTATCGGTTCCACTTGCCAGGTCGTGCTCGAAATTGACAGCCACGCACGAATCAGCGGTCTCACACTGGCATGGCTTTCCATCAGCCGTGCAGAAACCGTGACCGTACTGGGTGATTTTGAAAGCGGTCCAGTGGAACTCCGGCAAGCGCGCAATGAGCCCGGCGACGACCGAAGTCTTCCCGATGTTCCGCGAATGTCCACCGACAACGATAACCGCCACTACGGTTCCTCCTCGTCGTTGGATGATCGAGCCAACCGTGCAAGTGCGGCCAGTTCTTTAAGGTATTGCCGCAGAGGTCGCGCCGGACGGCCCCAAAAAACGATGCCGGGACCTCTGACCTTCTTGTGCGTGAGTACGCCGGAACCGGAGCCAAGGATCACTTGTTCGCCGACATCGGCGTGGTCGCCAATGCCGACCTGGCCGCCAACAACCGCATTGGCGCCGATGCTGCTCGATCCGGAAACGCCGGTTTGCGCCGCGATCACGACATTGCGTCCCACATGCACGTTGTGGCCGAGGTGGACCAGATTGTCGATCTTCACGCCGCGCTCGATGCGGGTTTCTTCCAGAGCGCCGCGATCGATGGTCGAGTTGGCGCCGATCTCGACGTCATCTTCAATCACGAGCCGCCCTTGCTGCGGGAACTGGAGATATTCGCCGCTGTCGGCGTCGCGCACATAGCCAAAGCCGTCGGATCCAAGTACCACGCCGGCGTGAACGACGACGTTCTTGCCCAATTCGGTGCCAGGATAAACAACGACGCGCGGATAAATGCGGCAATGGGCGCCGATTTTGACGCCAGCTCCAATCACCGAACCGGCGCCAATCCAGGTTCCGGCGCCAATCTGCGTATGCGCCTCAATCACCACGCACGGACCCACCGAGACATGCTCGCCGAGCGTCGCGGAGGGATCGATGACCGCAGTGGGATGTACGCCGCTGTCAGGTTCCGCAGGTCTGAGGAGTCGTCCAGCCCTGGCAAACGCTAGCCGCGGCTGTCCCACGACCAGCAGCGACTTGTTCGACGAAGAGACGGGCAGCTTCGGCGAAACGAAGATGGCCGTTGCCCGAGAAGCCAGCGCGGCGGCAAGGCTTTGCGGATCCTCGGCAAACACCAGACTTACCGGTGTAGCTGCTATCGCGCTGGAGACGCCCTGAACGTCGACGTCTTCGCCAACGAGATGCAGCTCGGCGCCCAAAGCCTTCGCTAGCTGGGATAGTTTCATCGGATTACAGGGTACAGCCGTCAGCCCGTCAGGCAGAAGAAAGCTATTTTTCGCGGGCGACCACAAACTCCGGCATCCACTGCAAAGCGCGTTTGTACTCGGAGTCGGGCACAACGGCGAGCGCGGCCTGAGCGGCCGCAGAGTATCCGAAAGCGGACCGCATCGCGTAATTGACTGACTGGTTGCGGTTCAGGATGTGCAGGATTTCCGCCGGCGAGACGAGGTCGAAATTGCCGTCGCGCAGGACGGTCTGAATCGACTGGCGTTCTGCAGGCGTGCTGCCATTTTCGAGAGTGTGAATCACGGCCAGCGTCGCCTTGCCTTCACGAAGATCGCTGGCCACCGGCTTTCCCAGCACTTCTTCGGTCGCCGTCAGGTCCAGCACGTCGTCGACGATCTGGAACGCCAGTCCCAGGTTGCGGCCGTAATCGCCCATGGCATCTTCCACGGATCGGTCCGCGCCAGCCAGCACCGCGCCCAGCCGCATGGAGACTTCGAACAGGCATGCGGTTTTGCGGTAGATGAGTTCGTGGTACTCGCCTTCGGAAATCGGCTTGCCGAGCCGCTCCATTTGCAGCAACTCGCCTTCGACCATCTGCTGGGTGAGCCCGATCAGCAGCTCGAGCACGCGGAAATTCCGCTCTTCCAGTGCCACGCGAAAGGCCTGCATGTAAAGCCAGTCGCCGACCAGCACGCATTTGCCGTTGCCCCATGTGCGGTTCGTCGAAGGCCGGCCACGACGCGTGTCGGCTGCGTCGATGATGTCGTCGTGCACCAGCGTGGCCGTGTGCACCATCTCGACCACAGCTCCGAGGCGAATCATGCCGCGATCCGAGTAGCCGAGACTGCGAGCCGCGAGCAACAGCAAGGACGGACGAATCCGTTTGCCTCCGCCTTCACGCAGGTAGTCGGAGATTTCCGTGATTGCCGCGACCGAAGAAACGGCGTCAGCCCCGAATTCGCGCTCGATAGCCGCGAGATCGTCATGGAGCAGATCGAAGACTTCTTTCGCCGTCGTTGTCGCTACTGTGCTCACTTGCGGTCTCCAGCCTGCTGGGCCGTTCAGCCTGAACGGTAATTCGTGAACTGCATGTCGATACCCAGATCGCGCCCCTTGAGCAGCGCGATGACTTCCTGCAGCGCATCGCGGTCCCTGCCGGAAACCCGGACGCTGTCGCCCTGGATCGAGGCCTGAACCTTCTTTTTGGAGTCTTTGATGATTCTAACGATCTCTTTGGCCTTCTCTCCAGCAATTCCCTGCTGCAGGTCGATCTTTTGCCGAACGCTCGAACCGGCCGCTGGCTCCACTTTACCGAAGGTCAGCGCCTTGAGCGAAACGCCGCGCTTGACCAGTTTCAGCCGCAGGATTTCGGCAACCGCCTGCAGCTTGTATTCGTCCACGGAAGCAAGCTGGATTGCGTCCTCGCCTTCGAGGTTGATTTCCGACTTCGAATCCTTCAGATCGAACCGCGTGCGCACCTCTTTGGTCGCCTGATCGATGGCGTTCCGCACTTCCTGCAAATCCACTTTGCTGACGATATCGAAAGAGTTCTCCGCTGCCATTCTCCATGCCTCTGTTCTCTTCCATTATCCGCTACCGGCCCGAAACACGGGTTCAGGCGGGAATTTCGGTCCTGAAAAGCGCGCGGAAGTTCTCGGTTGTGCGCGCGGCCACTTCCTGCGGTTCGATGCCGCGCACTTCGGCGATCTTCACCGCGACTTCTTTCACCCAGGCTGGCTCATTCCGTTTGCCGCGGTTGGGCAAAGGCGCAAGGAACGGCGCATCCGTCTCGATCAGCATGCGATCAAGCGGAACGGCTGCCGCCACGTCGCGGATCGGCTGGGCTTTGGGGAAAGTGATGTTGCCGGCGAAGGAGATCAGGAACCCCAGGTCCATGGCCTCGTCGGCGTGGCGACCTTCGCCGGTAAAGCAGTGCAGAATGCCACCCAATCCGGTCTGCGACCACTCCGTTCGCAGCATCGCCAGCGTGTCGTCCCAGGCATCGCTGCTGTTCTCGGAAGGACGGCAATGAATAATGATCGGCTTCTTTCGCCCTGCCGCGATTTCCATCTGGCGGCTGAAGACCGCCTTCTGGATGTCGCGCCGGGAATGGTCGTAGAAGTAGTCGAGGCCGATCTCGCCACAGGCGAGCACTTCGGGCTCCTGCAACAAAAAGTTGAGCTTCGCGTAAGCGGTGTCATCGGCAAGCCGGGCTTCGTGAGGATGAATACCAGCGCTCGCCCAGATTCTCGGGACGCCAGGCCGATCGGCATATTCGCGGCTGATCTCGAGCGCGCGCTGCATGGTGTCAGGTCCATCGCCGATGCCGATGGAGAGGATCTGGCGCACACCCGCCGTGAAGGCGCGTTCAAGCAGAGCGTCGCGGTCCTCGTCATAACGAGGACTGTCGAGATGGGCGTGAGAGTCAATCATTCAGCTACTTGAGGCGTGCGCCGATCTCCACGTCCTCAAGGAAGCCGGCGAGAACAGGCCTGCCGCCTTCGACGGACGCGGCGACGATCATGCCGTTCGATTCGAATCCGCGCAGCTTGCGCGGAGCGAGATTGGCGACGATGACCACTTTGCGGCCGATGAGGGATTCGGGCGTATAGGCCTCGGCAATTCCCGCGAGGATCTGGCGGGTTTCGTAACCGAGGTCGACTTCCAGTCGTAACAGCTTGTCGGCTTTGGGGACGCGCTCGGCGACTTTGACCAGGGCGACGCGCAGCTCGACTTTAGAGAAGTCGTCGATGGAGATTTTTTCACCGGCAGCAGCGGCAGGCGCAGCGGGAGCGACAACGGTGCCCGTCGTTGGAGCGGGTGGAAGGGTTCGCGTACCGGGGAGCTTCGTGGCATCTTCCGGACCACGGGGCGTGGCGCCTGCAGCCGCAACGGGCGTACGCGTGGGAGTGTCTTTGTCTTTGCGGCTGCCGATGGTTTCGCGAACGGTTTCCGCTATGGCGTTTTCGATGCCGACCACCGCGGCAGTCTCGGTGGTGGACTCGGCGATGGCCACGGCGAGACCGTCGACCAGGGAGTGGAGCTTCGAGATGTGCGGCTCGGTCTTCACCGCGGAAGGCGGCGCAGTCGCGACTGGGGTTTTGGAGGTTGCCGAATCGGCTGCCGGTGGGGGCGGCGTATTTTTTTGCTCGAGTTCGTTCATACGCGTGAGGGTCTCCTTGTCAGCGCGGGGAAAGAGGGGCGAAAGCTCGCCGAGTTTCGTTCCGGGTTGCAGTCCGCGCCACTGCAGGTCTTTGAGGTCGGCTTTGCGAATATCGCCGAGGCCGAGCTGCGCCCAGACTCTGGCGGCTGCATCGGGGATGACGGGGTACACGAGGGCGGTGACGATGCGGATGGCCTCGGCTGCGGTGTAGAGAATGTCGGAACGGAGCGCCTGCTGTTGCTCGTCGGTGATGCCTTCGAGCTGTTTCCACGGAGCGTTGGCGGTGAGGTAGCCATCGACGGCAGCGATTAAAGCCCACGCGGTTTCGAGCGCACGGGAAAAGTCGAAAGCATCAAAGGAGGCCGCGAAGGAAGCAATGACGCGAGGAATTTCAACAGCGAAGGAGTGAGCCTGAGCTTTGGATCCCGATGAGGCAGGATAGGGCACGAGGCCGTCGAAGTACCGGCCAATCATGGAGAGCGTGCGGCTGACGAGATTGCCGTAGCCGTTCGCGAGATCGGAGTTATAGCGCTGAACAAGCGCGTCGAAGCTGAAGCTGCCGTCCTGGCCGAAGACAATTTCGCGGAGCAGGAAGTAGCGCAGCGCGTCGGCGCCGAAGAGATCCTGCTCGGCTTTCGGCAGTTCGGGCTTCAACGCGCCGAAGCCTTCGAGGATGGTTTCCGTCCGCACGATGTTGCCGCGGGACTTGGACATCTTGCTCTCTTCGAAGAGCAGCCAGCCGTGCGCGTGGACCGATTTGGGCAGCGGTAAGCCGGCGGCCAGCAGGAACGCCGGCCAGTAGACGCAGTGGAAGCGGATGATCTCCTTGCCGACGAGGTGCAGGTCGGCGGGCCAGAATTTCTCGTACCTGGAAGGATCGCTCGAGCCCCAGCCGAGAGCCGTAATGTAGTTGGCGAGCGCGTCAAGCCAGACGTAGATGACGTGCTTTTCGTCGCCGGGTACGGGGATGCCCCAGTTGACGCTGGTGCGGCTGACGGAGAGATCGCGCAGGCCGCTCCTGACGAAAGCGATGACTTCGTTGCGGCGGGTTTCGGGACGGATGAATTCGGGGTGCTCGTGGTAATACTCGAGCAGGCGGCGCTCGAACGCCGAAAGCTTGAAGAAGTAGTTTTCTTCGCTGACCGTTTCCGTGGGCCGGCCACAGTCGGGGCAGGGTACGCCGGGAGGCGTCTCGACGTAGAGTTCGTCGAAGACGCAGTACTGGCCGGTGTAGGAGCCCTTGTAGATGTAGCCACGGTCGCGCAGAAGGGCGAAGAGCTTCTGGACGGATTGTTTGTGGCGCGGTTCGCTGGTACGGATGAAGTCGTCGTAAGTGAGGCCCATGCGATCCCACAGGCCGCGGAATTCGGCAGAGACGCGGTCGGCAAACTGCTGGGACGTGCAATGGGCCTGCTGCGCGGAGCGCTCGATCTTCTGCCCGTGCTCGTCGGTCCCGGTAAGGAACCAGGTGTCGAGGCCGAGCGAGCGCTTGCGGCGCGCGATGGCATCGGCAACGATCGTGGTGTACGTGTGCCCGATGTGCGGGCGGGCGTTCACGTAGTAGATCGGCGTGGTGAGGTAGAACTTGTTCGATTCAGACATGGTGAAGAGCCAACTGCGAGCAAGAGCCGAGCGAACGACGAGCTAGAACCGAGCCAACTGCGAGCGAGCCACGAGCCGACGCTCTTCTCATCTTAAAGGACGCGTGCGTGAAGAGCGGGAGCGAGGCGGCTGATAGAATCAAGCTTTTCTCAAAGGTCGCAACGGTGACGTCGGCGTGTATTTGAAACAGCAGAGACAGCTGGCGGAGCGGATTCAGGCCGCGCTCCGCAGTCTGTACCAGATCGACGTGGAAACGGTGGTGCTGGAACAGCCGCCGGAGCTGGCCTTTGGCGAGTACGCGACGCCGATCGCTTTTGAGCTGGCGCGGAGGCTGCGCAAAGCCCCGAGGAAAATCGCCGAAGAGATTGTGGCGGCGCTGGGGAGCGTGCCTGGATTTGCATCCCTGGAGCTGGCTGGCGCCGGATACATTAACGCACGGCTGGATCGCAGCAACTTTGTGCAGGCCTTCGCTGTGAGCGGCGAAATTCCGGCGCCGCCCGTGCCGCTGCATTCGCTGGTGGAGCACACCAGCATTAATCCCAACAAGGCGGCGCACGTGGGGCATTTGCGCAACGCCATTTTGGGCGATACGTTTGTGCGCCTGCTGAAGGCCGCCGGGCAAAAGGTCGACGTGCAGAACTATGTCGACAACACCGGCGTGCAGGTTGCCGATGTCGTGGTGGGGCTCTCGCATCTTGAGGGGCTGAACCTGGCTGGCGTGGAGCGGCTGATGGCGGAGCTGACCGCGGACGGCGCGCGCATCGATTTCTATTGCTGGGATCTGTATGCGCGGGTTTCGCAATGGTACGCGGCCGATGCGGCTGAGGCTCCTGCACGGAAGAAACTGCGGCTCGACACGCTGCATGCGATTGAGGCCGGCGGCAACGAGACAGCGCAGATTGCGGAGCTGGTTTCGACGGCGATTCTGCGGCGGCACCTGGAGACGATGCTGCGGCTGGGGATTGAGTACGATTTGCTGCCGCGAGAGAGCGAGATTCTCCATCTGCATTTTTGGGATCTGGCCTTCGAGCAGCTGAAGGCGAAGGGCGTGCTGTATTTCGAGGCCGAGGGCAAGAACAAAGGCTGTTGGGTGATGAAGCGTGCTGGAACGACCGAGGGCGCTACTGGCGACGGGCCGGACGAGGATGCGAAGGTGATTGTGCGCTCGAACGGCACGGTGACGTACGTGGGCAAGGACATCGCGTATCACCTGTGGAAGTTTGGGCTGTTGGGGCGAGACTTTGCGTACCGGCCATTCTTTGATTACCCGGATCATCGCTGCTGGATTTCGGCGGAGACCGGCGAACGGGATCATCCGCAGTTTGGCGGCGCGCAGGCGATCTACAACGTGATCGATTCGCGGCAGGCGGATCCGCAGGCGAATGTGATCGAGGCGCTGCGCGGAATGGGGTACACGGAACAGGTCGCGCACTACACGCATTTTTCGTATGAGATGGTGGCGCTGACGCCGCGGTGCGCGCTCGATCTGGGGTACGAAGTTTCGGAAGAGGATCGGGCGCGGCCGTACATCGAGGTTTCCGGGCGCAAGGGATTCGGCGTGAAGGCCGATGACCTCATCGACAAGCTGGTTTCGGCGACCCGAGCCGAGGTCGACAGCCGGCATCCGGAATTGAGCGAAGCGGAGCGCGACGAGACGAGTCGCGCGATTGCCGTGGGTGCGCTGCGGTACTTCATGTTGCGGTACACGCGGAATTCGGTGATCGCGTTCGACTTCAAAGATGCGCTGAGCTTCGAGGGCGAAACGGGGCCGTATCTGCAGTACGCTGTGGTGCGGACGCGGAGCATCTTTCGCAAAGCGGGGACGACGCCGGACGAGGCGCTGTCGGCGCTGACGGGCGTCGACAGCGCGCCGTATCTCAGCGGAGAGGGCAGCGAGGGCATCTGGGAGGTCTGGCTGCGAGCGGCGAAGACGACGCTGCTGCTCGACCAGTGCATTGCGACGGCGGAGCCGGCGTATCTGGCGAAGCATGCATTTCAGCTGGCGCAGGACTTCAGTAATTTCTACCGGCTTCATCACATCCTGAGCGAAGAAGATCCGGCGCGGAAGGTGTTGCTGCTGGCGACGGCGGCGGTGGCGCAGCGGGAGCTGATTCGATCGCTGGCGTGGCTGGGCATCTTTGCTCCCGCCGTCATGTGACGGCGAGAGCAGGGCACAGGGCACAGGGAACAGGGAACGGAACGCAGAGAACAGAGCACAGACCCGACTGATGATGCGCGAGCGATACGCCGATAGCGACGACAGGGGTGTAGAGAGCTGGCGATGATTCGTCGAATGGCTCAGGCGGTGGTTCTGCTGGCTTGTTGGGCGCCGGTCTTCGCAGCGACGCATGTTGGGATTGCGCCGATTCCGGCTGAAGTGCGCACCGATTATTTTGTGGTGACGATCAATGGCCACTCGACGCCGGTAGTGCATGCGGCGAGCAGTTATTACCTCCTGAACTTCGAACTCGATGGGCCGGCGACGGTTTCGATTCGGGCCGCCGATGCGCACTACTGGGACCGTGGCGTCGAAGTGCAGCCGATGCGCTATGGGATTCGGCCACGGCGGTCGGGTGCGACGATCACGTTTCGGATTCCTGGTCCGGTGAAGCTTTCGATCGCTCGGCCCGGCGATCATTTCGCCGATGTGGACATGCTGTTTCTGCTGGGCAGCGAGCCAGACCGGTCCGGCATCACGGCGCAGACGCAGGGTGTTCGGTATTACGGGCCGGGCGTGCATCGGGAAGACATCAATGCCAATTCCGGCGATCGGATTTATCTGGCTGCCGGCGCGGTGGTTTTTGGTGCCCTGAACCTGTGGCAGGTGCACGATGTGCGAGTGCAGGGCCACGGGATGATCATCTACAACGGGCCGCAGGATCCCGCTGGCGACGAAGGCTGGATGCACCTGCGGAGCTGGCACTGCATCGTGATGGATCAGACGAGGAACGTCGAGATCGACGGCCTCACCTGCATTGTGCGCAGCCGGACGTGGCAGATTCAGATGAAGGACTCCCGGATGACGGGGTTTTACGACGTCAACGTGATCGGCGGGCTTCCGCTGGACGCCAATCAGGACGGCATGGACTGGCTGGGCGGCGGCGATACGACGGTGCGGGACTGCTTCTTTCGAGCCTCCGACGACGTGTTTGCCATGGAGGGCAACTGGGACGGCTATACGGACGCCGAGATGCGCATTCCCGGGCACGACGTTACGAACATCACGGTGGAAGATACGGTGGCGTCGACGAGCATTTCGAATACGGTTCGAGTTTCCTGGCCGAAGAAGACGTTTCGTAGTGCGCATGTGACGATGCGGAATCTCGATGTGATCCATACCGGATTTGGCGGCTGCGTGGTGCCGTTTGCGTTCTTCGAGCTGTGGGCGGATGAGCTGGCGCAGGGCGAGCACACCGATTTTCTCTTCAGCAACATTCGGCTGGAGAATTTCTATTCGCTGATGCAGATTCGGTATCCAAATCCTCGGGTCGAAGGCGTCGTTTTCTCCAACGTGTCGGCGCTGGACGGGCCAGCGATGGTGCCGTCGGTTCTCCAGGGTAATGTGAGCGGCGTGGTTCTGGATGGAGTGCGAGTGACGGGCAAGGTGGCGACTAGCGATGCCGATATTCCGATCGAGGTCAGCGAGGGTGCAGCTGAGCCCGAGTATCGGTCTGGTTCGGTGGATGCTTCATTCGACTATGGGCCTGGAGTGATTCGGCCGGGGGCGAAGGCTTCCTTTCAGGTGCTGGCGCCGGCAGCGGGCTGGCGGTATGAGTGGTTGTTTGGCGACGGGACGACGGCGGTGGGAAGCCAGGTGCAGCATGTTTTTCCTGACGCTGAAGGAACGCTGCTCGACGGTTCGGGGCGGTTTCGGGTTCTGGTTCATGCGACGAGAGCCTCGCACGATGAAGTGTGGGTTTCCCGTTCGGTGGTGGTGGGGCGGCAGCCGGTTGAAGCAGACAATGTGCCGGAGCCGCTGGTTTCCGGAGTCAAACGAGTCGACACCGGACGAGCGGTGGAGTACGACGGCTGGGTACGGATTCCGGCCGATGGCGGCTATAGTCTGACGCTGCTGACGAGCCGGCGAGCGACGATGTTCGTAGACAATCTTCCTCCAGTGCGGAGTCCGGAAGTGCGGATCCAGGTGTGTGGATCGATGGGCGATGCGGTGCTGCCGGTGCAACTGAGCGCGGTGTTGCTGGCCGGATTGCACCGGATCCGGATCGAGCTCGATCCGGGTGTTGAGAATGTGCCGCAGAGCAATCTGGGCGATGGCGCGCCGTTGTTGCTGTGGGAAGGCCCGGGAATTCTGCGGGAGGCCATTCCGGCTTCGGCGCTGGTACAGGCAGGCGACAGGCAATAGACATTCCCATGTCCCCAACGGCAGGGCATGGGGCACCCGACTGGTTCACGAACGCGGTTATTGGCGGATGAAACGGTCCTGGGGCTGCATCCGCGGAGCCATGGGCCAGCCCGTCTCGGAGCCTGGGCTTTTGCGGGCTTCGTTGTCATTGCGAGGCTGCGTGCCATCGGATCCGGCTGCAGTGGGCGAGCCGGGAACCGGCGGAATGCCGGTGGAGACGGAGGCATATTTCAGGTTCGGATGCGGCGTGGTTGCAATGTCGGAGACCGCTTCAAAGTGGGCGTGCGCTTTGTTGACGCGGGAGGTTTCGCATCCGGCCAGAACGAGACCGACGAGGGCGAAGGACAGAACAACGGGAACTGATCTCATATTTCTCCCACGGGGCGAGAGTTTAGAGTTTGGAATTTAGAGTTTAGCCGGAGACACTTCGTTCCGGTTTCCATGTTACTCGTATCGGATGCGAGACGAGCGACGGTGATGGAGACACAGTCAATTCTCCAGAGTGGCGCGGATGGCGGAGAGATACGGTTCGGGCAGCGGGCATTTCTGCATGTTGCGGTCGGTCGAGACGTGGACGGTTTCGGCTTCGGCGAGGAGAACCGGCTCGCCTTCACGAGAACAGAAGAGGCGGTAAGAGAACTTAATAACCGAGGTGCGCAGGCCGGAGATGCGGGTTTCGATGGTGACGAGGTCGTCGTAACGAGCCGGCGATTTGTAGCGGCAGGAGGCTTCGACGACGGGAAGATGGCAGTTGTGCTCGAGCTCCATCTGGCGGTATTCGAAGCCGAGCTGGCGGAGAAGCTCGACGCGGCCAATTTCGGCCCAGATGAAGTAGTTGGCATAGTAGGCGACGCCCATCTGGTCGGTTTCGGCGTAGCGGACGCGCAGGGAAGTGGTGGAAGGCGGCATGAGGCTATGGTACCGGGCACACTTTCGTAAGGGAGGTACCCCCCCTCCCCCCCACCCCCCTCTCTGGGGTGACGGTGCGCAAGTATATGAATCGGTTGGGGTCGTGTTGTTGGGGTCGACGTTCATGTATTTGATTTCAAGATACTTGTGGGTTTCTATTGTGTTTTCAAATACTTGCGCGAGGTCTAAGGACGGGTGGCGCGCATGTATATGAATCGGCAATGGAAGTTGTCAATCCATTTGATTCCAAAATACTTGTGGTCGCTGGCGCCGAGCCGGGGCCATGAAAAAAGCCTCGCGTCAGCGAGGTTTTTTGGGTCGTGATCCGGGGAAAAATTCTTCTTTACCCCCTATTATCAGGATACCAAGTCCAGCGGGAAAATAGGCCAAAATTCTTTGCGGTTATTGTGGTGGAAGTGGTTTGGGATGAGGGAGAACACTTTGGTACCGTACGGAAAAAGCTTGACAAGTTTTCCACATTTGGGGATTTGGGGGCGGGTTCGATCACGCGAGAGCGCCCGCAGGAGCGGACTGTCCGTGCGATCGAACCTTAAATGCCGGGATTCCGGGAAGCGAATTACGCGGGGATTAGAGGTTGTTGGTGAGTCTGTTAGCGGGCCACAGTTCGGGGAGAGGAAGGAAAGCACGCAGGGGCTGAAGCCCGATCTGTTTTGGGGCGGATACGGCCCGACTGAAGTCGGGCCCTGATACGAACCTCATCGCGGTGATCCCGGGAAGGCAATTGCGCGGGGATCGGCAGGATGTTGATGGTTGAGTTTGTAGCAGGCCACGGTTCGGAAGGGTCGGGCCCTGATACGAACCTCATCTCGGTGATCCTGGGGGTCTGAGAGGAACCGTATCGGGGGGATTCCGGGAAGCGAATTACGCGGGGATCGACAAGAGGTTGTTAGTGAGTTGGTTAGCAGGCCACAGTTGGGGAGACGAAGGAAAGCATGCAGGGGCTGAAGCCCGATCTATTTTGGGGCGGTTACGGCCCGACTGAAGTCGGGCCCTGATACGAACCTCATCGTGGCGATCCCCGGAAGGCAATTGCGCGGGGATCGGCAGGATGTTGATGGTTGAGTTTGTAGCAGGCCACGGTTCGGAAGGGTCGGGCCCTGATACGAACCTCGTCTCGGTGATCCTGTGAACATGATACGAACCTCATCGTGGTGATCCCGGGAAGGTGATGCGAGCCTCATCGCGGTAGTTCCGAGGCATGATAGAAAGTTCATCCCCGCGGTCGGTTGTCGTCGGATAGCAGCGCCGTTGTCCATCAGTGAACTTCGGCACGAGCAGCGGCTTTCTGTCTTGCCAGGCTCGTGAAACACCACGGAAAGTCTGCCGGCGATGACGCCAGGCCGGCCCTGACCGGGTTCATGGCGATATAGGTTCGATGGTTCTCGAAGTTCTCTTCATTGTTCACGCCCACCTCGGAGAAGCCGCGTTGCCAGACCTCGCCGCTGTAGGCGGTTTCGCGCTTCAGGCGAAAGGAGAAACCTCCTTTGATGAACTGCATTGCCTTTTCGATGGTGACGTCAGCAGGGACCGTCAGCAGAAGATGCAGGTGGTCGGGCATGATGACGAAGTCGTGCAGGTGAAATCGTTTTGCCGCGACGCAGGTGCGCAGCACGTCGATCAACAAGGTTGCGTTGCGGTCTGATTGAAGGAGAGCTATGCCCGCGTGGGTTTTTGTTGTGGCGAAAAAGGTGCGCGAGGGTTTCGCGATGTTTTCGTGTTCGGCGTTGCGGGTGGGTTTTGCCATGGTGGGAAGACCATGGTTATTTTGTGGCATTTTGGCCGGAGGAAAGCTGGGACACGATTCGAAGGGGTTACGAAAGAGAGCCGCAGGGGCTGAAGCCCGGTCTATTTTTGGAGCGGTTTACGGCCCGACTGAAGTCGGGCCCTGATACGAACCTCATCTCGGCGATCCTGGGGGTCTGAGAGGAACCGCATCGCGGGGATCCCCGGAACGTGATACGCACCTCATCGTGGTGGTTCGGGAAACGATTGCAAGGGACCGACGGGAGGACGGAGGAAAAGCGCGCAGGGGCTGAAGCCCGGTCCGGAGCGTTCTGATACAAACCTCGCGGAGGTATCAAGAGCTGACTTAGTTCTGGATGGAGTTGGTGGAGGCGAGGGTTCCGGCGGGGGCGTGGGAGGCGTCGTCGGAGTTGCCGGAAACGGGCGGAGCAGCGCCTGGGGCTGGGGCGGCGTCGTGGGGGCCAAGGCCTAATTTGATGAGGGCGCGGGAGTCGGGAGTGAGCTTGGTCTGCCAGCCGTGATCGGCCTGATATTTCTGCATGGCGGCTTCGGTGGTTGAGTCCCACTGGCCGGAGGCGGGTGCTGACAGGTAGTGCTCGCGGATGAGGGCGTTCTGGATTTCTGTGGCGCGTTCGGGCTCGATCTGGCGCTGGCCGGGGGTGAACTTATGCTTTTTGCCGCGATGGTGGAGGCTGTGGCCCGAGGTGGCAGCACGATGGGTCCGCGTCGCGAAAGCGGGAGTGGCGGCCAGGAGGGAGCCCAAAACAAGGATTTGCCAGGTTCTCGAAGGAACCATGGAAACACGACCTCAGGGAATCAAGTTCGGCAATCTGTTCCAGCAGGGTAAAAGGGCCTGCCCAAAAAAGCAACAGAATCCGGCTGGGCTTCCATGACTTTCGGGGAGGAAGCCCAGACAAGAAGTGGGATGCGGGGTTACGGCAGGGTGCCGCCCAGGACCTCGTTCCCGGCGTTGGGGCGCTGCGGATCCACAATCTCGAGAGCGACGTCGTCGCCGGAATGGAGGGCGGCGACGAAGGACTGGAATTCCTGGACATTGTGGACCGGATGGCGGTTGACGGCGGTGACGACCCAGCCCTGGAAATTGCCGACGCCGATTTCATCGGCAAAGGAACCGGGTTTGACGGATTCGATGAGGACGCCGTGGAGGCCGGCCGGAGCGCCCTGGGGGAGATCCTGCACGGTGATGCCGAGTTTGGCGGGCGAGACGTTGCCGTTAGGCTGGTTCTCGTTGCCCTCGCCTTCCTGTCCGTCCTGGGCGTTCATGGCGGCGATGACCTTATCGCGATCGCCGATGGTGACGGTGGCATGGGCCTGTTGGCCGTTGCGGAGGTAGCCGATGTCGACGGTGGAGCCGGGTTTTTTGACGGAGATGATAGCGACCAGATCATCGCCATCCTTGACCGGGTGGCCGTCGATGGTGGTGATGATGTCGCCGGTTTTGAGGCCGGCCTTGGCAGCAGGCTGGCCGGCGCCGATCTGGCTGATGATGACGCCGGTTTTGAATCCGTAGACGCGAGCGACGGCGCTGGGCAGATTGGGCTGGAAGCTGATGCCGATGGAGCCGCGGATGACCTTGTGCTCGGGGGAAATGAGCTGGTTATAGACGTCGACGATGGTGTCAGAGGGCATGGCGAAGCCGATGCCTTCGTTGCCGGCCGATTGCGTATAGATGGCGGTGTTGACTCCGATGACTTCGCCAGCCATATCGACGAGCGGGCCGCCGGAGTTGCCGGGATTGATGGCGGCATCGGTCTGGAGGAAGTGCTGGAACTCGCCGGGAGTGCCGGGCTCGACGGTGCGGTTCTTGCTGGAGATGATGCCGGCGGTGACGGTTTTGGCGAGACCGAAAGGTTCGCCGATGGCGAGGACCCAGTCGCCGACTTCGACGCCGTCGGAGTTGCCCATTTTGACGATGGGGAGGGGGGCGTCGGTCTGGATTTTGAGGACGGCAATGTCGGTGGCCTTGTCGACTCCGATGACTTTGGCGGGACGGCCCTGGTTGCCTTCCGGATCGCTGGCGAGGCGGACGAAGATGCGGTCGGCTTTGTCGACGACGTGGTTGTTGGTGATGATGTAGCCGCGAGGATCGACGATGAAGCCGGAGCCGAGAGACTCGCGTTCCTCGCCGTCATCGCCACCGCCGAGATCGGGATTCTGGCCGAAGAAGCGGTTGAAGAAGTCCTGGAGGCCGCCCTGGCCTTGCCCTTGTCCATTGCCCTGACCCTGGCCGTTGCCGTTGCCCTGCGGGCCCTGATCGTCATCGTCGCCGTCGTTGCCGTCGGGCGGCTGCTGCTGCTGGGGGAAGGGCATGAAGTGGGGATTATTGCGGCGGCGGTTTTGCTGCTGCTGTTTGGGGAGAATTTCAGTATTGATGTTGACGACGGCGGGGCCTACTTCTTTGGCGATGCGGGTGAAGTCGGTCGAGAGCTCACGGGCGGCGGGAACTTTGAGGGGGGCGGCATCGGAGCTGTTGACCTGAGATTCCTGACCGCGCACCTTATGCGCAACCATCGAGCCGACGAGGATGCAGGCGGAGACTGTGGCGAGGATGGTGAAGGTCGAAGCCAGGCGGTTATAGCGGATCCGCCCAAGAAGGGATTTCATGTGAATCGTACCTCGTGATGGAGAAGGTTTGGCGCTGAGGCGTCTCCCCTTTTCCAGTATAGAACCCGGGGATGGGGCGGCAGGTGCGTTGCGGTCGGTGCTCCCTCAAGGGATTTAGACGCAGATGGGGGAGCGCGGGTTACATGGGGGAGCGAGAGAGCTAAAAGCCAGCAAAAGACGAGCGAAAAGCGAGATAAAGACGAGTCAACTGCGGGAGAAAAGCGAGCAGAGACGAGTCTGGAAAAGGCGAGTGATGGGCAGAACGAGCAACGACGAGCGCTAAGCGAAGCAGATGGCTCGCAGTTGTCTCGCTTTTCGCTCGTCTTTTGCTGGCTTTTAGCTCGCGCCGTGGAGGCAATTTAGCTGGAGAGCGGGACGCCTTCGTGGCTGGAGGGCTGGATGGGGAGGGGGATCAATTCAGTGAGGGCGATACCGGCGAGGATGAGGAGTGCGCCGGAGGCTCCGCGGCGGCCGAGGCGTTCGCCATAGAAGAGGAAGGAAGTGAGCCAGGCGAAGACCGGCTCGAGGGCGAGGATGAGCGCGGTGTGGGTGGCGGGGAGATATTTTTGCGCCCAGGACTGGACGGTGAAGGCGGCGGCGGTGGCGAGGACGGCGGTGACGAGCAGGGCGACGACGACGCGGGCGGAGGGATGGAGCAGGGAGGGTCGCATCCAGGGATGCTCGAGGAGCGGCAGGCTGATGGCCATGAAGGCGGCGCAGAATCCGACCTGGAGGACGGCGAGTTGTTCGAAGGGAACGCGCGGGGAGAGGTGGGCGAGAGCCAGGACGTGGAGGGAGAATCCCAGGGCGCAGCCCAGGGTGAGGAGGTCGCCGAGGCCGATGGATCGGAAGGCGAGGAGGGATCCGGCCGGGGTGGTGAGGAGGACGATGCCGGTGAAGGCGACGAGGGCGCCGAGCCAGGCGTTCCAGTGAGGGCTACGGGCGCCGCGGGGGCGGAGGGCGGGGATGGCGGAGAGCAGGGGGACGAGGACGACGACCATACCGGTGATGAAGGCGGATTTGGAGGGCGTGGTGAGGCGGAGGCCGGCGGTCTGAAACTGATAGCCCATGGCGAGGCAGAGACCGACGATGGCGCCGGCGAGGAGAGAGCGGCGGTTCATACGTCCGAAATGGCCGCGGTAGAAGAAGGCGAGGCAGAGGAAGGCGAGGGTCATGCGGATGAGGTTGAAGAGGAGGGGGGAGACGTCAGCGAGGGCGGATTTGACGACAACGAAGGTGGATCCCCAGATGGCGACGACGGCGATGAGAAGGATGTGCGCGCGGAGAGAGCGGGATCGCGCCGGGATCGGGGACATGGGGGAAGGGTAGCAGGGCGGGATGCGGGTTGCGGACCGTCGCGATGACCGAAAAGACGAGCGAGAGACGGTTAGCGAGGGGGGATTAGCGAGAAGCGATTAGCAAGGAACTTTTAGCGAGGGACGTTTAGCGAAAGGCGTTTAGCTGGAAGCGAGCGAGAAGCGAGGGAAATGCGACAAGACAGCGAAGGAGGGAACGATGAGGGCTGGGGGAGGGTGAGTCTCGGCGCGGTTCGGGGCCGATTACGGCAGAGTTGCGGAGTATGCTTAGATCAGGTTATTGAATCCGCCGGGTATTCGTCCTACTCTCAGGCGGCAAGGTTTTCACCTGCAGTCTTCCCGCTTTTTCGGCGCCGGGAGAAGAAACCGCTCAAGAAGAACCCGCATTCATGCAGAACATCCTTCTGGACATCTTGATTATCGGCCTGCTGGTCATCCTGTTTGGGTCGATTTACCGGCGGCAGACGACGGTGCGGGTTCGTTTCTGGCTGCTGGGCTGGTGCTTCATCCTGATCCACTTTGGGCTGCTGCTGTACACGCCGGCGGAGACGTGGGGCGCGAGCCTGATGGTGGCGGCGGCCGAAGGCGGACTGCTGCTGTGTGGCGCGGCGTTTGCGCTGTCGTCGACGCTGGTATGGGAGCAAGGCTGGCGATTCGCGGCGCCGGCGCTGCTGCTGAGTATTCCGCCGGTCCTTTACATCACTGTGGTCACGCTGTCGAGCGCGCCGCGGGTGGCGCTGCTGGTGGGACTCGGCGTGGTGGTGCAGCTCTCTTACGGGGCGGTGGTCTACCGGTTTGGGAAGGGGCAACAGCCAGCAGCGGCCTCGAGGGCGGTGGTGGCGCGGCGGTGGGGCGCTGCGATTCTGGTGGCGGAATCGGCGTGGCTGGCGTTTCTGCTGCTGAAGGGGCAAACGGGGAACAGCATTTATCCGGTTCTGTCGGAGATTTTCCTGCTGAACGCGCTGTTGTACTGGGAGGAATTCCGGCGCTCGACGGCGGGCGTGCTGGTGGGGGCGTTTGGGCTGGCGGCGTGGGGCGCGGTGTTTCCGATTGCGCTGCTGATGGCGACGCTGTTTCCGCAGGTGCAGGTCATCGGGGAGATGTGGAATGTGCCCAAGTATTTTGTGGCGTTCGGCATGATTCTCACGTTGCTGGAGGAACAGAAGCGCCAGGCCGATGCGCGCAGTAAGGAGTACCGGGTGCTGTTCGAGAACAATCCGCACCCGATGTGGATTTTCGATACGGAAACGCTGCAGTTTCTGGCGGTGAACGATGCGGCGGTAGCGCGGTACGGATACACGGAAAAGGAGTTCAGGGGGATGACGCTGCGGGACATTCGTCCCGTCGACGAAGTGGGCGCGGTGGAACAGGTGATCGCGAACATGCCGGAAACGGAGCCGGTGATTGTGTCGGGGCCGTGGACGCACATTCTGCGGGACGGGCGGCGGATCCAGGTCGAGGTATCGGCGCACACGATCAGCTTCGAGGGAAAGCGGGCGCGATTCTCCCTGGTGCAGGACGTGACGGAGCGGCAGCAGCTGCATCATCGGCTGGTGCACCAGGCGCACCACGACATGCTGACGGGGCTGCCGAACCGGTTGCTGCTGCTGGACCGGATGGAACAGGCGCTGGCCTCGGCGGCGCGGCGCGGCAAGAAAGCGGCAGTGATGTGCCTGGATCTTGACCGGTTCAAGCAGATCAACGACACGTATGGACACGCGGTTGGGGATCTGTGCCTGAAACACGTGGCGGAGCGGCTGAAGAGCCGGTTGCGGGCGGAAGACACGGTGGCGCGCTCGGGCGGCGAGGAATTCACGGTCATTGTGGGCGATCTGGTGTCGGCGGAGGATGCGACGCGGATTGTGGAGGATCTGCTGGTGGCGCTGCGCAAGCCGCTGGTCGCGGATCAGTACCCGATCGATCTGACGGCGAGCTTTGGGATCGCGATGTATCCGGACCACGGGACGGATGCGGCGGAGTTGTGGAAGAACGCGGACGCGGCGATGTACCGGGTGAAGCGCTCAGGGGGGAACGATTTTGTGCTGGTCTCGCAGGAGATGAGCCAGTCGACGACGGAAGCCAACGAAGTGGAGCTGTTCATGCGGCGGGCGCTGAAAGAAGGAGGTCTGGAAATCTACTACCAGCCGGAGTACGGGCGGGACGGAGAGATTTGCGGGCTGGAGGCGCTGCTGCGGCTGCACCATCCAAAGTACGGGATGGTGGGTCCAGAGCGCTTCATTCCCATTGCCGAGGAGAGCGGCCTGATTGTGCCGATGGGGAACTGGGTGCTGCGCGAAGTGTGCCGGCAGGGCAAGGAGTGGGCGAGCCAGGGACTGGCGGTGCCGAGGATCGCGATCAACGTCTCGCCGCTGCAGTTTATGCGGATGGATTTTTCACGGCAGGTGCGCCAGGCGGTGCTGGAGACAGGAGTAGCGGCGGACACGCTGGAGATCGAGATGACGGAGACGACGGTAATGCGGAATCTCGACGATCTGGCGCGGCAGATGCGGGAACTGGCGGAGATCGGCGTGCATTTTTCAGTGGACGATTTCGGGACGGGATATTCGTCGCTGCAGCACCTGCATCAGCTGCCCATCGAGAGGCTGAAGATCGACCGGTCGTTCATCGAGCGGGTGTGCGAGCCGAACGGGACGAGCGCGCTGGTGCAGGCGATTCTTTCCCTCGCGCACAGCCTGGGGCTGGAAGTGGTGGCGGAGGGCGTGGAGCGGGAGCAGCAGGCGGAGTTTCTGGCGCGGATGAAATGCGATGTGATGCAGGGATTTTTCTTCGCGGCGCCGCAACCGGCCGGGGAGATTCCGGCGCTGATCCGTATGGGGCATGCGCCGCGGACGTGGAGGGCGGCGGCGGCGGGAGTGCGGGGGTGAGGGGTTGCGGGTTGGAGCCTGCGCCACGGTTTGATCGTCTGGGGGTTGGTCGCGTTCGTGCGACTTGCCGGAGGTCTTGTAGCTTTTCCGGGGCCAGGGCAGAAGCAAGGTCAAAACAAAAGCGGCTGCAGAGGCGAAGCAACGGTAGAAGCGGGACAACGACTTGGCGATTCCTTATTACCACGTTGATGCGTTCACGGGGGAGCTGTTTCGGGGGAACCCGGCGGGAGTTTGCATTCTGTCTTCTTTTCCTGAGGACAGTGTCATGCAGAACATTGCGGCGGAGAACCGGCACAGCGAGACGGCGTTTGTGGTTGCTCGCGCCGATGGCGATTTCGACCTGCGCTGGTTTACGCCCACCGTGGAAGACGATCTGTGCGGGCACGCGACGCTGGCCTCCGCCTTTGTGCTGGCGCTGCGGGGGCACAATGGGTGGCCGGTTCGTTTTCATACCTGCAGCGGAGTGTTGACGGTCGCTCAGGAGCAGGAGGGATTTGTCCTGGACTTTCCGGCGAGGCCTGCGCAACCGTGCGGGACGCCGGCGGAGCTGTTGGCGGCGCTGGGTTTGCAGGCGGCGGTGCGGGTGATGAAGTCGCGGGATTACATGGTGGTGGTGGAAGCGGCGGAGCAGGTGCGCACGCTGGTGCCCGACCTTGCCGCTCTGGCCGCAGTGGAGATGGGGAATGGCGGTGTGATGGTGACGGCTCCGGGCAAGGAGGACGTGGATTATGTGTGCCGCTTGTTCGCGCCGGCGCAGGGCATCGATGAGGATCCGGCGACGGGGTCGATCCACTGCACGCTGGCTCCGTACTGGGGGGCGCGGCTGGGGAAAGAGACGCTGCGCGCGCAACAGCTGAGTACTCGCGGCGGAACGATGCAGAGCACTCTAAGTGGGGATCGCGTGAAGATTGTGGGCAGGGCACGTTTGTATCTGCAGGGGACGCTGGAGTTGTAAAAGGCGGCTTAGTTGGCAGTGCGTGGCGGTGACGGGACGAGCACAACGAAGGAAATTGGACCCCTTTTTTTGGCAACGAATGGGCGGCGATTGGCCTCCAAGGAGGCGGCGCAGCGAGGGGCTGGAACGCTGTGAATCGGAGTGAGGCGGAGGGGTTCAAAACAGGGCACCCGGAGGGGGTTGTTCGTTTGACCCGGGAGGAAACGGGGCGCTACACTTGAGTCACGCTGTTGCCGCAGAGCGCAATGTACGGGGCGAAACCCATGGCGCACCCGCCAGCTCTGTTTCTGTGGATTGACCGGAAGCAAGGCCTTCATTTCCCGCATGATCGCGTGCGTGGAATATGCGCAGCGGCAATTCAGGGCAGGGAACCCGCATTCCCACCAGGAATTACTAAACACAGAGAGGTTCAGTGCAACCGTTGATTCGCAACAGGAAGCAGGCCGCAACCGGGCCAGGGCCGGAAAGCAGGGAACTCTCGCTCACCGATGTGTGGCTGGTGGTCCGCAAGAGGCGCGTGCTGCTGGTGTCGATGGCGCTGGGAATTGCGGTACTGGCGGTAGCGGCGGGGTTGGTGCGAGGGAAGCGGTACACGGCGGCGGGTGAGGTGCAGATCCAGCCCGGATCGGCGTCGGATCTAAAGCAGTCGATCTCGGCGGCTCTGGGGGCTGGGGAAGGCAGCCTCGACGTGGTGATGGAGAGCGACATTCGCATTCTGCAGAGCGACACGCTGCTGACGGCGGTGGCGCAGAAGCTGAACCTGCCGAACGATCCGGAGTTCATGGGCGTGGGATCAGCGAACAGCAGACCATCGTTTTTGGGTTTGGGTCGCCGGAGTGCGCCAGCGCTGCATGGGAACCTCGACGATCTGAATATGCGGGCCGCGGTGCTGAGCAATCTGCGGGCGCATCTGACGGTCTCGCGCGTTCCGCGCACGCAAATGATCACGATTGCGTACGCCAGCCGCTCTCCGCAGCTATCGGCGAGCGTAGTGAATACGCTGGAGAACGAATTCATCGAGAACAATTTTTCGACCCATTACAACAGCACGCAGCAGGTGAGCAAGTGGCTGACGGGGCAGATGGACGATCTGCGCACGATCGTGCAGAATTCGCAGAACAAAATGGTGGATCTGCAGCGCAAGCTGGGAGTGATGGCGCTGGATCCGGATCACAGCCTGGTGGTGACGGAGATCGGCAACCTCGAAAAGAACGCGTCGGACGCGGCGGAACAGCGGGTGCTGGCGGAAGCGCGGTATCGGATTCTTCGGTCGCTGCCGCCGGATCAGATTCAGGACAGTCCTCCGGGGGCGCCGGGAGCCATCGGAACGGAAAGCATGCTGGCGAATCTGCGGTCGCAGCGCGCCTCGGTGGATGCCGATCTGGCGCACTTGCAGCCGGTGTACGGTCCGAATTATCCGACGGTGAAACAGCTGAGAGAGCAGCGCGATGCGCTGAACCAGAGCATCACGGATCAGGAACAGCGGGTGATCGCGGAGTCAAACGATGCCCTGAGTCTGGCCGAGACGGCGCAGACCAAGGCGCAGGCGATGCTCAACGGCAAGGTGCACGACCTGTACGGGCAGCGCGACGATCTGGTGCAGTACATGCTGCTGAGCCAGGAATACGACTCGAACCGGCGCATGTACGAGAGCATTGTGGCGCGGCTGCGGGAGGCGGCGGTGGACGCGGGTTTGGATGCGGCGGACATCAACATCGTGGATTTGGCGGCGGTTCCCATCGGGCCTTCGAGCATGTCTCCGATGAAGCTGGGGTTGATCGGCCTGCTGCTGGGCAGTTGCAGCGGGATGATGCTGGCCCTGTTCCTGGAAAAGATCGATACGCGGCTGCGGGACGCGCATGAGATCCAGGAAATCCTGGGACTGCCGTCGCTGGCGATGATTCCGCAGAGCCACTGGAAGAGCAAAGGGTCGGACCTGGAATGGGTGGTGGGACCGGAGTTGCTGCGGGATCCACGGTCGCCGTTCTCGGAGTCGTTCCGGGCTTTGCGCACCTCGATGCGATTGTCGACGACGTCGCGGGAATCGAAGGTGATCGCGGTGACCAGCTGCCAGCCGGCGGAAGGAAAGTCCACGATCTCAGTGAATATGGCGGCGGTGCTGGCGCAGGGCGGGAAAAAGGTTGCGCTGGTGGATACCGATATGCGGCGGCCGTCGGTGTACAAGCGGCTGCGACTGGAGGGGGGCAAGGGACTTTCCGAAGTTCTGACGGGATACTTCACGCTGGACGAGGTGACGCAGACGCATGAGACGCTGACGACGCTGGACGTAATTCCATCGGGGACGGTTCCTCCGCTGCCCGCGGACCTGCTGGGCTCGGATCAAATGACGGAAGTGGTGCGCCAGCTGCGGGAGCGATACGACTACGTCATCTTCGACACGCCACCGGTGCTGTCGGTGACCGATCCGGCGGTCGTGGCTGCCCAGGCCGATGGCATGGTGCTGGTGATCCGTCAGGGCTACTGCACGCGTCGCATGCTGGCGCGCGCGGCTGAGATTCTGGGTGAACTTAACGTGAAGGTGTACGGCTTTGTGTTCAACGGGGTCGATGCGTCGTTGCCCGAGTATTACGGGTATCTTGGCTATTACACCTATGACTACCGGAGTTAATGCACCGGCAGGGATGCGGGAACGCGACGGGAGAAATCGGATGAAGGTTGGGGTCAGCGGCTGGATAGTACCGGCGGCGGCGGTCGTTTGGGGAATGATGCTGGGCGCCGGCTCGGCGGTCGCGCAGTTTGCCGGGCCCTCAGTCAGCGCGCCAACGCCTGGATCGGCGACGCCCGCGTCCGCACTGAATGCGCACTATAACGAGGTGAAGATCATGCCGGGGGACGTGATCGCGATCGCGACGTATGGGGCGCCCGAACTCACCACAACCGCAATGACCAGCGTCAACACCCCCGGCGGGGGTGGCGGCAGCGCGAGCGGACTCAAGGTTGGAGCGGAGGGTGAGATTGTGCTGCCGTACCTGGGAGCGGTGAAGGTTGCGGGTATGACGCCCGTCGAGGTGGGGGTCTATCTGGAGAAGGAATTGAAGGAGAAGGGAATCCTGGTCGATCCGCAGGTGAGCGTGACACTGGTGGATTCGCCGACGCGGGTGATCACGGTTCTGGGTGAAGTGCAGAAGCCATCGCCGGTTCCGGCGTTCGGGGAGCTGCGATTGCTGGACGTGATTTCGGCTTGCGGGGGATTCACTGCGCTGGCCAGCCACACGATTACGATTCGGCGCCCCGGCGACGCCGCATCGATCACCGTGGTGCTGAGCAGCGATCCGAAGACGACGGATGAAACGAATATTCCGCTCATGGCCGGGGATACCGTGATTGTGCCGAAGGTGGGCAGCGTGTTTGTGATCGGGCAGGTGAAGACTCAGACGGCGATTCCGCTGTCGAGCAACGAGCCGGTCACGGTGATGCGAGCCATTGCGCTGGCGGGCGGGCTGAACTTCGGAGCAGCTCTGTCGAAGGTGGTGGTGATCCGCAGAACTCCGGATGGCGAGCATGTTGAGATGCAGATGGACCTGAAGAAAGTGATGCACGGCAAGGAGAAGGACATCGCGCTGGCCTCGGACGATGTGCTGTGGGTTCCGTCGAACGGGTTCAAAGCCGGAGTATCGTCTGGAGGAGGAATAGTCGCGGGAGGGGTGACCAACGGACTGGTCTATCGGGTACCGTGACATGCAACCAGCGAATTTCCTCTACGACACCGCCTCGGTGGCCAGCGGGATTGGCCTGCAGCCGTGTAGCCTGGCTATCGCAGAGTTCAGGGCAGGGACGTTTGGGCGGACGCTTCGGTCGCGCGCGCGGTAGAACCTATGGCTGAGACGAGTCGTCGATTCTTACTTTCGCCGCTCGCGGTCACGTCCCTGGTCATGGCGCTGGTTGTTGGGGAACTGGTCTCCGGCACGAGTCCATACTTTGTGACGATGATGGCCATCGCCATGCTCTCGGTGTGCATTACCTATAACGTGCTGGGTGGCCTGGGCAGGATTGCGGGAATCGGGTTTACCGCCTTTGCGCTTCAAACCCTCGTCCTTTCGCAGGTGGGGAAGGTCATTCTTTTCGAGCGGGCAGACCAGAATATGGATGTACCCCTGCTGACTATCACCGTTTACGCGGTGTACTTCTTTGCGCTGATGTTGGGGATGTTGGCGTTTTCGCGACTGCGGGTATCCCTTCCGAGACCGAGCGAGCCGGACACGTCCACGGAGTCGAGCTATCTGTATGCTATTTCGCTGGTCGGGGGACTGGTGGGGGCCTTCGGGGTTGCAGCTCTGGATTTGGCGGGACCAGCCGCGCAGACGTCACTGGCGCATGGATTCGCGCGTGCGCTCGCGTATCTTCTGCCATTTTCGCTGGTGCTCGCCGTGGATGCTCGCATACGAAAAACGCACGGCCAGCATTGCTTCGGCTGGATGGCGTTGTGGCCGACCCTCGGCATGATGTCGATCGGATTCCTCAGTACCGGGCGGGGCCCGTTTATGGAACCTCTGGTGATTGTGTTTCTGGCCTGCCACGTGCGCGACTTCAGGTTCAGGAGGAAGCATCTCGCGGCAATGGCGCTCACTGTGGTGGCGTTGTTTGTTTTCATCTCTCCCTTTTTGCTTTGGGCGCGCGAGTCGAGGGGCAGCGAAGCAACCGTGGGTGAGGAAGCGGCGACCATTTTGAGAGCGCTCGAATCGGCTCCGTCACAATGGGTAACGATCAGACACCAGGTGGGTGAGGCCGACCTGGGAGGTAGTGGCGGGGCCGTCAGCTATTTCCCCACACCCGGTGCAGTCACCTTGAACCGGCTTGTTTTGATCAGTAAGGACAGCACTCTCATTAATGCGTGCTCATCCGGATTCCACTATGGATTTACGGCGCTCAAGTTGGACCTATTGAGTCAAGTGCCGCGCTTTCTCTACCCCAATAAGCCCACCATTGGATCGAATGGGTACCTGGGCCACCTGGACGGCCAGGAATCCGACGAATTCGAGACGACGAACTCTACCGTCACTTCAATCGCGGACAGTTATGGGGCATTTAGCTGGATCGGGGTTGTGATGTTTGCGTCGTTAATTCCATGGGTGATCTGTGTTATTTATGAAAGCATTTTTGATATCAGCCGCCCCTGGGGCACAGTCGCGACAGTGGTGCTGGCGCTGAGTTGGGGCGGCCCGATGGGGGGCCAGATTTCGGAAGCCATGATCAAGAACCCGGCTTACATCCTGATTATTTCCTGGTTTGCTGCCTGGGCTATCCGGATGATCCCCAAGACCGGAGATCGCAAAATCGGATTGAGGAAGAATGGGGCGGTGCTCGAAAGGGCACGGGGAGGGCCTTTCGAGTCGAGGGCCTGAGCGACGTGGGCAGGGAACCGGGCGCGACGGCGATTCAAGGGATCGGAATGAATCTGCGGTGCGACTGGGTCAGAGGGTGCTCGCGATTCCGTCTTACGCGCCGTCCAGACGGTTTAGAATGCGCGTGAGCTGGGTGTCGTTGTCGTAGCCGGAGCGAATGGCTCGTTCGCGACCACGGCGCGCAATGGCTTCGCGGAGGCTGGGCCGATCGAGGTAAAAACGGCACTTATCCGCGCATTCATCCAGTGACGAGAAGAAAACCGCTTCGCGATCTTCTTCGAACAGGGCCTGGTGTCCGCCGGTTCGGAGGGCGAGCAGAAAACCCTGACAGGCTGCGATTTCCACGCTCTTGTGGCTGATGTCATCTTCGTTGGAATCGGTAACGAAGCTGAGATTGATGCGGGACTGCCAGATGGCCTCGCGGTAGGCGGAGTCGGAAAGATAGCCGTCGGTAACATAGCGACGGAATGATTCCGGCGACAGAAACTTCGCCCAGCGAGGACCTGCGATAGCAACAGGGAGGTGTTGATCGTCACCCAATCGCCGCAGGAACTGAGGTCTTCTTCATAAGGGCTTCCGATGTAAGAGACGCTGCGAGTCCGGCGCGATTCAGACCAATCCACTGGCGGTGGAAAATGGATGGTCGGTTCATAGCTGAACATGGTTCTGATCCAGGGAAGGCCCCACTGGGTGTACCGGACGACGTCTGCGTCGCGAAAGAGGCAGTGAAGATCGAAGAGGCGGAAGACCTTGCGAAACTGGTACCAGCCGGGATCGTTGCGTGGGCCAAAGGGGTTGTCCTGGTTGTAGCAGACTGTTTGGGCGCCGGTCTGTTTGACGGCCTGAATTGTGGTCGCTGTAAAGTGGATTGGCTTGTCGAACCAGACGATGTCCGGTTTGTTGAGACGGACCGCACGCAACAGATCGCGGTTGATGCTGCGCGATCATGGGGCCCCAGAGCAGGCGGTTTCTGGCGAACGCCATGATTCTGGAGCGGGGCTGATACGAGGCAAGATCGAAGACGAAGACTTCCTGGCCGAGACGGCGAAAGCACTGCAGACGATATCCGGAGGTCGCTCCGGGGCGCGGGTCGCAGAGGCACAGAATGCGGCGCTTCCGCGGAGGTTTCAGGAGTTCAGCCATTGGGGTTGTTGGAGGCGGAGAATCGTCGGAACACGCTAACGCTCAGGATTGGCGACGGGCGTCGCACGATAATCTAACGATACGGGAATGATAGCAAGGGCGCTGTCCGTCAATTGGCGCGGCCTTCGCTGCGGATCGTCATCGCAATCACCGCTGAACGAAAGCCTCAACCAGATTGGTGACGGAGAATTTTTTACATTGAAAAGGGGGAAAGCGACGGGAGCTACTCGCATTCTGGTGACGGGGGCGGCGGGATTTTTGGGGTCGCATGTTTGCGATGCGCTGGTGGCCGAGGGGCACAGCGTGGTCGGCGTCGATAATTTCTGCACGGGGAGAGCGGCGAACATCGAGCATTTGAAGGATGAGAGCCGATTTTCGGTGGTGGAGCGGGATATTTGCGTTCCCTTCGATCTGGGCCCGGTGGATTTTGTTTTCAACTTTGCGTCGCCGGCGAGCCCTGTCGATTACATGCGGCTGGGGATTGAGACGCTGCGGGTGGGTTCGGAGGGGACGAAGAACGCGCTCGAAGTCGCCAGGAAATACGGAGCCGGGTTCCTGCATGCTTCGACGTCAGAGTGCTACGGCGATCCGACCGTGCATCCGCAGCCGGAGAGCTACTGGGGGCACGTGAATCCGATCGGGCCGCGGTCGGTGTACGACGAGGCCAAGCGCTTCTCCGAGGCGCTGGTGATGGGGTACCACCGCTACTACAAGGTGGACACGCGGCTGGTGCGGATCTTCAATACGTACGGACCGCGGCTGCAGAGCAGCGACGGGCGAGTGATTTCGAACCTGATGACGCAGGCATTGCACGGCGAAGACCTCACCATTTACGGCGATGGCAGCCAGACGCGGAGTTTCTGCTACGTATCCGACGAAGTGGAGGGAATTCTGCGGCTGTCGCGATCGGAGGAGCACCTGCCGGTGAACATTGGGAATCCGGAGGAGTGGTCGATTCTGGAGTGTGCGCGGCAGATTCTGGAGGTCACGGGATCGAAGAGCAAGATCCGGTTCGAGCCGCTGCCCCAGGACGATCCAGTGCAGCGGCGGCCGGATATTACGAAGGCGAGGCGGCTGCTGGGGTGGGAGCCGAAGATCGATCTGAGAATGGGGCTGCAGCTGTGCCTCGAGTATTTCCGGCAATCGGTGGAGCGCGGAGAGAAGGCGACGCTCGCGGTCAGTTCCGAGGCGCCGGTTCGCTCGGGGTAACGATGATGGCTGCGCCCCATGACTGCAGTGTTTTATCCCCGGACATTTGCGGTCAGACCATTGTCGGCATTCTGGTTTCGGATAGGGACGATGCGGCCAAGTCCCTGATATATTAAGAGGCTGGATCAGTTGTGGGCGCGCGCATTGAGCGTCGATCCAGAGATCTGAGAGATTCTGAAAGGACAGTGGATTGTGCTGATGATTCGCCTGGCGCGCGTGGGCGCGCGGAAACAACCGTATTACCGCGTGGTGGTGATTGAAAAGGACCGCGCGCGGAACGGGCGTTCGGTGGAGGTGGTAGGCACCTATAATCCGCGAACGAGCCCGGCCTCCGTCGATTTGAAGCTTGAACGAATTGAGTACTGGAAGGGCAAAGGGGCTCAGCCATCGGAGCGGGTGGCGAAGCTGCTCCGTTCCGGTCCTGCGCCAACTGGGCAGTCCGCAGTGCCGGCCGGCAGCGTGCCGAGCCAGACGGAAGCCTCGTCTGCCGCCTGAACCAGACAGATTTCGGAGGGGTCGCCTGCTCGCCTGATCCAGAAACCTCCAAAAGTTACTTTTGCAACCTCCGGGGTGAGAAAGTCTGCGGATTGTTCTTTTGTTCCGTCGCAGCCTTACGGTAGTATCCGCGATAGCCCCGGAAGATGAACGACTGTGTCTTCCCAATGGGGGGCAAGATGACTCAGACGACAGAGAAACCCGATGACATGCGGGAGCTGGTGACACAAATTGCGCGAGCGTTGGTGGACATTCCCGAGGCTGTAGTTGTAGAAGCGGTGGAACGAGACGAGAGCACAGTGCTGCGGCTCCGGGTTGCGCCCACGGACGTGGGAAAAGTGATCGGGAAGCAGGGGCGCACGGCGCGTTCGGTGAGGACGATTCTGGGTGCGGTCAGCATGAAGCACCATCATCGCTACACACTGGACATTCTCGAAGAGGACCACGAGGGAGCGGCTGTCAACGAGGAGTAGCGAGAGCCGGACGGAATGGCGCCCCCTCGCCCAGCGATCCCACGCCGAACTCGGCAGCGCGCCGGGCCCGATACGCCGGTATCGAGCGCGGTGAAGAGCCCAGTTTCGCCGACAACCTCACCCATCGCAGAAGGGCGGGCGGGTTCGACTGCGCATGCGCCGTGGGTGGTGGTGGCGAGGCTGATTCGGCCGCACGGCCGTCGCGGCGAGCTGATTGCCGAAATCCTGACCGATTTCCCGGAGCGATTCCACGAGCGTACGCGGCTGTTTCTGATCCCACCGGCGCGGATCGGTTCGCGGGCGCGCGAGATCGATCTGGAAAACTTCTGGTTTCTGCGCAGCCGGATCGTGCTGAAGTTTGCGGGCATTGACTCGATCAACGAGGCGGAGGCGCTGCGCGGCTTCGCGGTAGCAATTCCGGCCACGGAGCGCGCGGCGCTGGAGGCAGGATCGGTCTACGTGAGCGATCTGATCGGGTGCCGGGTCGTTGATCTCAACCGGGAGGGTGCGGACGTGGGTGAGATTGTCGATGTGGACCGTGGGTCTTCAAGCACGGAGCTGCTGGTGGTGCGGCGGCGGGATCGTCGCGAGGGCGGGGAAGTGCTGATTCCCTTTGTGGCGGAATATGTGATCCGCGTGGACGCGGCGAACCGGCTGCTGGAAATGCGGCTGCCGGGGGGGCTGTTGGAAATCAACGCTCCGATGACGGAAGACGAGAAGCGCGAGGCCGGGGAGCCACACGGGGAATGAATCTGCTACGCGCGCAAATCCCGCTGTGCTGACGAACCGGTCAGGGCAGAAGAGCAAAAGGGCCGCATGCAGCGGCCCTTCGCTTGTCTGGGTGCCAGCTCTCGAACGCGAGGCTAACGGCGAGACTTCTTCTTCGACTTCTTTGCCGCTTTTTTCGCAGCCTTTTTGGCGGACTTCTTCGCCGGCGCCTTTTTGGCTGCTTTCTTTGCAGCCTTTTTGGCAGACTTCTTCGCAGCTTTCTTCGCCGGCTTTTTGGCTGCTTTTTTCGCGGCCTTCTTCGCAGCCTTTTTTGCGGGCGCCTTTTTGGCAGCTTTCTTTGCCGGCGCTTGCGTCGCCGCTTTCGTTGGGGCCGCTTTCTTCGGGGCAGGTTTCGCTGCCTTCTTCGCGGGAGGCGGCGGGGCAGCGGGCGGAGGCTCGGAAGCAGCCGCGCCTTCGTCGTCGTCGCCTAGCTCGTCGTCATCGGAAGAAATGGTTGTGGAGATTTCTTCCTCTTCCTCGTCTTCACCGAAGCCACCTTCCATCTCTTCCATCTCGTCGTCACCTTCCGGTTCGAATTCACCATCCGCACTTGCGTAAAGTCTGTAGTCGTCCCGCATCAGAATCGCCCTCCGGCTCCGCGTTTCTAGTTTGCACCGCTGTATGAGTATGCCAGAAATCCAGCAAAACCCTGCGCGGCGGATTATAGCAACAGCCTATGCGGTTGCCAACGCGCACAGCAATGCGCACGCCGCAGCGCATGACACAATGAGATGCAGCCACGGCGTATGTGTCCCGACGCTCCGATGGGATTTGCGGGCGAGGGGGTGCGTTCGCCCGCGGAAGACGATGCGGTTCGACCTGATCACCATTTTCCCCGAGTTTTTCGCGAGCATTCTGGCCCACGGAGTGCTGCGCCGGGCCATCGCCGGGGGGCTGGTGGGGGTGGAAATCCACGATTTGCGGGGATTCGCGCATGACCGGCATCGGACCGTGGACGACCGGCCGTTTGGGGGCGGGGAGGGGATGGTTCTGAAGCCGGAACCACTGGCCGAGGCGGTGGGATCGCTGGGGACGGCGGGGAAGAAGGAGCGGGATAGAGGGCGGGAACAGGTGATCCTGCTGTCGGCGCAGGGCGTGCGGTTTACGCAGGCGGTGGCGCGGGAGCTGGCGGGGCTGGAGCGGGTGGTGCTGCTGTGCGGACGGTACGAGGGGGTCGACGAGCGGGTGAACGAGCTGCTGTGCGACCGGGAGCTGTCCGTGGGGGACTATGTGCTTTCGGGCGGCGAGCTGGCGGCGGCGATGGTGGTGGACGCGACGGCTCGGCTGCTGCCGGGAGTGTTGGGGAACGAGGCGTCGAGTGAGTTTGAGAGCTTTGGTGTGGCGGATCGGGGGGAAGGGCCGGATGGTGGGGCGCCGGTTTCGACACATGGGGCGGGAGGGCTGTTGGATTATCCGCATTACACGCGGCCAGCGGAGTTTGGCGGGCTGGCGGTGCCGACGGTGCTGACGGAGGGGGATCACGCGGCGATCCGGCGATGGCGGCGGGAGATGGCACTCAAAAAGACGTGGCGGAACCGGCCGGATTTGCTGGTGGGGGCGGAGCTGAGCGCGGGGGACCGGGAGTTTCTCAGGGGGTTGGGGTGGGGTGGGTGACGGGGGAGTGGGGAGGAAGAGGGGCGAGGGGCGACGTGCGTCTGCCGCTGGATTAAAGTACCGTCATGGCGCAGGAATTGTCCGAGGTGTTGAAGAAGGCGCTGGCCCTGCCGGGCGAGGCTCGTGCGGCGCTGGCGGGAGCGCTGCTGGAAAGCCTCGATGACACCGTGGATGAGGCAGCCGAGGCGGAGTGGGATCGAGAGATTGCCCGGCGGATCGAGGAGCTGGATGCGGGGCGGGTGAAGGCGATTTCGTGGGCTGAGGCGCGACGCCAGATCGCGGCCACCCTCCATGGCCGCTGAGCGGCTTGAAATTCATCCCGAAGCTCTCGAAGAAATCAAATCGGCACTCCTCTGGTATCGGGATCGCAACGAGACGGCGGCCCCGCGTTTTGTTGAGGAAGTCGATGGGGCAATCGATCGGATCGTGGAATCGCCGAACCGGTAGCCTGCGGGGAGAAACGGAACCAGGAAATATGTTCTGCGCCGATTGCCGTTCGCTGTGGTGTATCGGATCACCGAAAAGGCGATTCAGGTACTGGCGGTAGCTCACGGGCACAGGCGGCCGGGGTACTGGAAGCATCGAGTCTGAACAGAGTCAGGCTTCCCACGGATTGAGAAGGGGCGCGCCGGTTTTCTCAAAGTCTTCGGTGTTGCGGGTGACGACGGTCATGCCGTGCACGAGGGCTGTGGCGGCGATGATGGCGTCGTGGTCGGAGCGCGGATCCGGGGCGTGAAGGCGGGCGCAGCGCCGGGCGACGGCGGTATCAATCGGGATAATTCGATCCTCAAAGGCGGGCAAGACCCGTTTCTCGAGCCAGGCTCGCAGGTTCGCTCCCTGAGGCTCGTCACGCCGTTCGACGCGCAGAACTCCGATTTCCAATTCGAGGACCGAGATGGCAGAGAGGTAGAGCTCGGTAGGGGCGATGCGGGCAGCCCAGCGGCGGACGTGAGGGTTCGCCCTCGCGGTGTTGCGGAGCTCGGAGACGACATTCGTGTCGAGGAGGAACATCAGGCGAGGTTGGCTGGCCGGTGAAGGCGTGCGAGACGAGGCGGCTCAAAGTCAATCTCTGCGGCCTTCGGATCGCTCAGCAGGTCGATAATGCTTTCGTGTTTGCCAGTAATTTTGCGGTACTCCTCGATGGAAAGGAGTACGTGCGCGGGGCGACCGCGGTCGGTGATGAAGACGGGGCCTTTACCAGCGGCTTTCCTGGCGCGGCTGACGTTCTGATTGAATTCGCGACTGGTGACGGTGGTGATGGGCATCGGCGGCTCCGATGTAGATATGTTACTACATTCGCGGTCATGTGCGAGGAGGAATCTGGTAAGTGCTACACTCCCGGCCATGCGTGGGACGGGTTTGGTCTTGCTGGCGATGGTGGGCGTGGTAAGTGTTGCGCGGAGCCAGACGAGCGCGGTTCCGGCCAGCACTTCAACGAACAAAAGCGCGGGTACGGTGGTGACGATTCCGGCGGGGAGTCCGGGGCCGGGCGGGGGCAGCCCGGTTGAGGGGTTCGTGACGAATCCTTATGCAAAGGAGCCGGCGACGTTCACGCTGATCGCGAAGACGCCGGGCGCGCCGGTGGGGAAGGTCTGGGTGCGAAGCGATGGGGACGGGCTGCACCTTTGGGGAAGCGTAGAGGGTGGGGAGCCGGTGTGGCCGGAGCAAAAGGCGGATTTGCTGGGGAAGGATCACGTAGAGGTGTGGCTGGCTGCTGCGCCGGAGGTGACGATGCCGCCGGTGGGATGGGGGAACCAGTTCGGCAAGATCGAGTTGAAGAGCGCCGAGGATTGCAAGGGGCAAACCGATCCGCAGACGGGGAGCGCGGAGGCGGGCGGCGCGGCGTGCGTGCGGTGGTATGCGGAGCAGGTGCGATACCGGGCGCAGTTCAGGAGGCTGTTTGCGCGGCAATGGCTGCTGGCGGGGGCGACGAACTTTGGACCTGCACATGTGGTGGAGGCGTATGCGACGGAGGCGTGGCGTGCGCTCGCAGGGGATTTGTTTGCGGAGGACATGCCCGATGGGCTGGAGCCGAAGGCGGCGGGGCTGGCGAAGGGCGGGGTGAACATTGTGTACGGCAAGAGCGAAACCGAGCACGATGCGGCAGGGAACGCGTACCAGAAGAACATCGCGACGGGATATGAGTTTTACCTGGAGATTCCGTGGGAGGCGTTTCCTCCGTCGCCGAATCTCGAAGTGAGCGATCTGTGGCTGATTGTGGATGTGTTTGGCGCGCCGCCGGCGGGGAAGAAGACAGGCGCGTACGCAACGACGGCGGCGGGGCGGGAGTGGGGCGTTCCGGCGAGCTTCAATCATGTGAAGCTGGAGGCGGCGCGGGGGTTTACGCTTTCGCCGTGCGAGGAACCGCTGGTGGAGCAAAACATGTATGAGGATGCGGTGCCGGCGTGGTTTTTTCCGGTGAAGGCGAGCGAGGAGCCGGCCTGGCTGGGGAAGGATTTCATCGTGACGAATCCCGCGGGCGGGTATGACTACGCGCCGACGGGCGTTTCGCCGGGGGTGGAGGAGCACACGCATTTCTGGAAAGTGCTGGACGGAGGGGGCTGGGTGTGCGGGCCGCGGCTGGCCTTGAAAAGGGGCGAGGTGACGAAGGGGTTTCCGTTTTTCGTGGACGAGAAGACGCTGGATGCGCGGGTGCTGGAGGATGGGTGGCTGCTGGTGCGGTCGGGTCCGTCGGCAAGCATGCTGAGCGCGTTTGGGTCGGGGCAGTGCGGGGCGTGCACGGTGGCGAATGTGGATTTCTATGCGATTTCGCCGGAGGGCGAGGCGACGCCGGCGCTGCAGCTGAGCCCGACGCTGGGCGGCGGCGCGGAGGAGCCGGATGCGGTGGATTTTGCGATCGCGCCGGACTGGACGCAGGTGACGGAGTTCGACGAGGCGGCTGGTGGCGATGCGGATGCGGCGGGATGGAGTTCGACAACGTATTGTTTGCAGGGGCACGGGTTTGTGAAGTGCGGGGAGGCGAAGGGTGTGAAGCCGCCGAGTCCGCCGAATTACCCGGAGTTTCAGGGGGTGGAATGAGGGGGCGGGCGATGTGCGTTCGAGGCGCGGAGAATGCGAATTTCCTGTAAACTGAAGATTCGCAAAATCTCCTAGAAAAGAGTCAGGATATGTCGATCCATCCAGTGATGCAGCGCCTTGCCGAGAAGCTGAACCGTACGGATTTGCCGCCATTTGGGCCGGGGGACACGGTGCGGGTGCAGGTGCGGATTAAAGAAGGCGATAAGGAGCGGCTGCAGGCGTTTGAGGGCGTGGTGATCGCCAAGAAAAACGGGCCGCAGGGCAGCTTTACGGTACGGAAGATGAGCTTCGGGCAGGGGGTGGAGCGCATTTTTCCCTTCAACAGCAAGGTGATCGACAAGGTGGAGAAGGTGCGGTCGTCGAAGGTGCGGCGGGCGCGGCTGTTCTATCTGCGGGCGCTGCGGGGCAAGGCGGCGCGGCTGAAGGAAGTGGATACGAGATAAGGGCGAGCGAGAGGCTTTTAGCGAGAAACTTTTAGCGAGAGACTGTTAGCGAAAAGCTATTAGCGAAAAGCGAGTGAAAGGCGAGCGGAAGACGAGCTGAGCTGACAGCGAGCTCAGAACAAATCAAAAAAAACAATGGCGCCCTGGCCGGATTCGGCTGGGGCGTTGGTGTGTTTGGGTACGGGATTTCCACGGGCGTCCGCAGTGTTGTGAGCGATACACTCAGCGCTATGGGGACGGTGCAGGTCGACAGCGAGCTGATTCCGAAGCGTGGGCGAAAGAAGTTGCCTGACGATGAGGTTTCGGCGGCGACGCGGAAGATGCGGATGCTGCGGTCGCTGGCTTGCGGGAACAAATACGAGAAGCTGGCGCGGGCGCAGGGCGCGACGATGATCGCCGGCGTGGATGAGGTGGGGCGCGGGGCGCTGTTTGGGCCGGTGGTGGCGGCGGCGGTGATTTTGCCGGCGGATACGCGGATTCGGGGGCTGAGGGATTCGAAACAGTTGTTGCCGGAGGATCGTGAGCGGCTGGAGGTGGTGGTGCGGGCGCGGGCGATCGCGATTGCGATTGAGGAAGTGGATGCAGAAACGATCGACCGCGTGAACATTTATCAGGCGAGCCGGATGGCGATGACGGCGGCTGTGATGCGGCTGGATCCGCAGCCGGATCATTTGTTGATTGACGCGATGCGGCTCGATGTCACGCATGCACAGACCTGCATCATCTATGGCGATTCGCTGAGCATTTCGATTGCGGCGGCGTCGGTGGTGGCAAAGGTGTATCGCGACCAGCGGATGTGCGAACTGGATGCGGAGTTTCCGGGGTACGGGCTGGCGTCGCATAAGGGGTACGCGACGCCGGAGCATCGCGTGGCGCTGAAGAATCTGGGGCCGTGCGTGCTGCATCGCAAGAGCTTTGCTCCCGTGGCGCAGATTGATTTGCCGTGGGAGGAATTTGCTGCTGAGGAAGAGGACCTTTGCCCCATCGACTCCTCTGTGTAACGGCGCATCCTGACGATGAGAGCGGCGGGTTTGGCGGGGCGCTGATGCTGGCCGCGCGAGCCGGCGCGGAGACCAGCGTCTTGTGCTTCACGGATGGGCAGGCGGCGCACTTTCGCGGCGGTGCGGCGGCGGGGGAAGACCTGGGCCGGCTGCGGCGCGCGGAGATGGGCGCGGCGTGCGCGGTGCTGGGCGTGACGCGCTGCGAGGTGCTGGATTTTCCCGATGGGGCGCTGGTGCAGCAGGATTTTCAGGCGATGGTGGGGACCGTGGTGGAGCGCATCCGGCTGCGGCGGCCGCAGGTAGTGCTGACGTTTGGCGGGGATGGCGGGGTGAATCTGCACCGGGACCACACGGTGATTTCAGCGGTGACGACGATGGCGTTTCACTGGGCTGGGCGGGCGGAGATGTTTCCTTCGGAGGCCCAACCGTATGCGCCGCAGAAGCTGTATTACGTAAGCACGCCGTTTGTGAGTGTGCGGGACCGGCCGGAGCTGACGCAGTTGGCGGCGACGGTGCCGTGGTCGCTGACGCTGGAGCTGGGAGAGCTGAGCGAGCGGAAGCTGGAGGCGTTCCAGAAGCACCACACGCAGCAGGGAGTGCTGACACGGGTGGGGGATCAGGTGAAGGAGGCGATGCGGGTGGAGCGGTATTTGCTGGCGGCGCGGCGGGGCGTGGCTGCGGTGGCGGACGATGGCGCGATGTGGGCGGGGGTCGAGGACGGGGACTGACTCACCACAGAGGACACAGAGTACACAGAGAGAATTTGGGGTTCAGACTTCAGGAGCTGGGGCTGGAGCCAGGAGCACAGAGTGCAGTGCACGATGGGTCGGCGTGACGTTCGTTTTGCGTGTTGACGGTTGTGGGTTTCGTGGACAGGGTGTCTCCTGATAAAGAGAACATGAGGCACGACCCATGACGGAACCTGTGATCCGGACGAAGTTGTTTGGTTTTACCCTCCTGAATCATCCCCGCTACAACAAAGGCACGGCGTTCACGGAAGCAGAACGCGATGCGTTCGATTTGCATGGGCTACTGCCTCCGCACGTCGGGTCGCTGGAGGAGCAGATTGCGCGGCGGAAGAAAGTCTTCGATCAGTTCGAGACCGGGTTTGAGAAGTACAGCTTCATGCGCGATCTGCAGGACATCAACGAGACGCTGTTTTACGCGCTGGTGACCTCGTACGTGCGGGAGATGATGCCGATTGTGTACACGCCCACGGTGGGCGAGGGGTGCCAGCGATTCAGCGAGATTTGGCGGAAACCGCGCGGCTTGTTTTTGAGCTATCCGAATCAGGCGCGGATCGAAAAGATCCTGTCGCACAAGCGCTACGACAACGTGCGCGCGATTGTGGTGAGCGATGGGGAGCGGATTCTGGGGCTGGGGGATCAGGGCGCAGGGGGGATGGGGATTCCGATCGGGAAGATGGCGCTGTATACGGCGCTGGGCGGGATTCATCACGAATATTGTTTGCCGGTGCTGCTGGATGTGGGGACGGATAACGAGGAGCGGCTGGAGAATCCGATTTATATCGGATGGCGGCACAAGCGGGTGCGGGGGCCGGAGTACGACGCGTTTGTCGAGACGTTCGTGCGGGCGGTGGAGCGGCGGTGGCCGCATGTGCTGCTGCAGTGGGAGGACTTTGCGGGGACGAATGCGGCGCGGCTGCTCGCGAAGTATCGGGACCGGCTATGCACGTTCAATGACGACATTCAGGGGACGGCGGCGGTGGTGTTGGCGACGCTGCTGGCGGCGATGAAGGCTTCGGGGGCTTCGCTGAGGGAGCAGCGGATCGGGATTTTGGGATTTGGGTCGGCGGGGATCGGGATCGCGAACCTGCTGGTGAAGGCTTTGCAGGATGAGGGGCTGACGGAACAGGAGGCGCGGGGACGGATTTACGCGATGGGGCGGCCGGGACTGCTGGTGGAGGGCGCGGAGGGGATTCATGCGGAGCAGATGGAGTATGTGCGGCCGGCGAAGGATGTTGCTGGGTGGCAGGTGGGAGATGCGAAGAAGATTGGGCTCGAAGAAGTGGCGCGGAACGCGAAGATCACGGTGCTGATTGGGGTGGCAGCGAAGGCGGGGATGTTCACGGAGGATGCGATTCGGGCGATGGCGAAGAACGCGGAGCGGCCGGTGATTTTTCCGTTGTCGAACCCGACGTCGAAGTGCGAGGCGACGCCTGAGGATTTATTGCAGTGGACCGACGGGAAGGCGCTGATCGGGACGGGAAGTCCGTTTGAGCCGGTGCATTTCAAGGGGCGAGAATTTTGCATCGATCAGACGAACAATTCGTATGTGTTTCCGGGGCTGGCGCTGGGGATTGTGGCTTCGCGGGCGCGGCGGGTGAGTGACGCGATGATTATGACGGCGGCGCGGACGCTGGCGAAGCTGTCACCAGTGGAGAAAGATCGGAGTGCGAGCTTGCTGCCGCCGCTGGCGGAGTCGCGCAGGCTCAGCCGGGTGATTGCCGCCGCAGTGGCGCGACAGGCGGTGGCGGAGGGGTTGTCGGATTTGAAGGATGGGGATGTGGAGGCGGTGGTGGGGGCGAATGTTTGGGAGCCGAAGTATGTGAGGTATGAGCGGGAGGGGTGAGCGGACAGCGGATAGCGGATAGCGAACGACGAGCGAGAAAGAGCGAAAGGCGAGTTAACGGCGAGCGGAAACCTGTTAGCGAGGGACGTTTAGCGGAGAACGTCCAGCGAGCGGCTCAGGCGGTTTTTTCGGCGGCAATCGATTCGCAGTGTTGCTTCAGACTGCGGGCTTCGGTGCGGACGTAGTCGGCGATGGTTTTGGAGTACATGCCGCCGAGCAGCGCGCCGAACAGGCCCTGGGTGGCGAAGGAGAGCTCGACTTCGGTGCCGGAATGGTCCGAGGCGGTGAGGCGGTGCTCGGCGATCAGGGTGGCGCCGCGGGCTTTCTGGATCCAGGTAAAGGCCTGGTGGGGCGCGCATTCCGTGACTTCATAGACAGCGGGGCGGAGTTTGGGCTGGACGACGCGGTAGCGCGCGCCGACTTTGAGGCCGTTTTTGGCGCCGTTGGAGGTGAGGGGCTCGACTTCGAGGACGGTGGGGGTCCATGTGGGCCAGCGTTCGACGTCGGCGAGGACCTGCCAGATGGCGGCGGGGCTGGCGTTGATGATGACGCGTTCGACGGTCTGCATGGGAAACGGCTCCTGTTGGGTTTTCGAGCCGCAGGGGCTCTGGGAGGGGATACGCGGATTGGACAGGAATGGTTCCCGGTTGGTTAGGAAGGAATTTGCGGTAGTCCGCTATTCGCTGCGGGCAAAGGCCGGCAAAGCGCGGAGGACGTCTTCGGGCTCGGGGCGGACGCGGAAGTCGGCGTGGGCTTCGGCGTAGAGGACTTTACCGTCGGGCGAGATAACGTAAGTCGCGGGGAGGGGGAGTCGCCAGCTTTCGTCGCCATTGACGAAGGGGATGTTGAGGAGGATGCCGCGGTAATAGCGGCGGAGGTAGTCGGGGGCGGTCCAGACGAGCCCGTATTGGTCGGCGACGGCGCAGCCCGCGTCGGTGAGGAGCGGGAAGGGGATGGCGTGCTGGCTGGCGGTGAAGTCGCTTTGGCGCTGGGTTTGCGGGGAGATGCCGACGACGAGGGCGCCGCGTTCGCGGAGGGCGGGATAGAGGTCGCGCCAGGCTTCGAGCTCGGTAACGCAGTAGGGGCACCAGCGGCCGCGAAAGAAATTGACGATGAGGGGGCCGAGGGCGAGCAGGTCGGTGGAGCGGACGATGCGGCCGGAGAAATCGGGCAGGGCGAAGGGGGGCGCGCTGGCTCCGATGGGGAGGATGCGGTCTTCGCTTCCGGCGCGAAACAGTTCTTCGACGGCGCGCTCGCCGATGGCGAGGCGCTCAGGCTGGACCAGGGTGCGGGTCTGGGCGGTGATCTCGTCGAGCTGGTCCTGAAGGTGGGCCATGATGACTACAGTTTAGATGGAATGCGGTGAATGGGAAGTGAGGATTTGCGGGATCGTATTACGATGGTGGGGCGAGAAGAGGCTACGAACATGCGAGCACTGGGATTGAGAAGCGTGAGGTGGGCGGGGTTAGCGGTTCTGCTGTGCGGGTTGGCGGCGTGGGGGCAGGCGTATACGCCGGTGACGGTGGTGGTGACGGATCCGTCAGGAGCGGGCGTGTCGGGGGCGGAGATTCTGGTGACGCCGGGGAGCCCGTCGGGGGATCGGCTGATCACCGACGAGCATGGGCGGGCGCAGCTGGGGATGCCAGCCGGCGAATACAAGCTGCACATTGCGGCGCAGGGGTTCATGACCGCCGACCAGAAACTGAGCGTGGCGGACAAGGCTCAGACGGTGAACGTGACGCTGCAGCCGGGTAAGCCAACCAGTGGAGGGGTGGTGAACCCAGGGGCTACTCCCCTGCAGCCGAGCGCGGTGCCGCTGGAGAGCACGGTGGAGAAGCCGCACGCGGAGAGCACGAGTGAGGCGGCGCCGGCGGACCACTCTGGTGATTGAGGGGATGGATGGACAGCGCGGGGTGTTTACGACGGCGACGCTGAAGGAGTATCCGCACCAGACGGTGACGATTTTCGATCACCACACGAACGCGAAAGAGACGTACTCCGGGGTGCCGCTGATGGAACTGCTGGCGCATCTGGGCGTGCCGCACGGTAAGGATCTGATGGGCAAGGCGCTGGGGAACTACGTGGTGGCGACGGGTTCAGACGGCTACAAGAGCGTGTTGGCGCTGGGGGAGATCGATCCGGAGTTTCATCCGGGGATGGTGCTGGTGGCGGACACGATGGACGGCAAGCCGCTGGGCAAGGCAGGGCCGTTCCGGCTGGTAGTGAGCGAAGACAAGCGACCGGCGCGGAGCGTGCGGAACCTGGTGAAGGTTGAGGTGAGGATGGCGGAGTGAGAGCAGCGTTCAGCTTGCTACGTTCAGCGTTCAGGAAAACAGCGGTCAGCGGTCAGCGTTCAGCGTCCAGAAAACCAGCGGTTAGCGGTCAGCGGTCAGCGTTCACGAAACGAGCGTTCAGCGTTCAGCGGTCAGCGTTCAGGAAAACAGGAGTGGGCTGGGGTGGCGCTGTGCTGATGGCGTTGTTGTCTGGGGTGGCTGCGGCGCAGAACGCGCCGATTGCGAAGGCGCTGGTTCCGTATACGACATGCAGTTTTCCCGATGGGCTGCGGGTGGTAGGGACGACGCCGCTGGCTACAGGGGTAGCGTCGCGGCCGGTCGAGACGGCGAGCGGGACGCAGTCGGTTCAGATGCAAGCGGCGGAGCAAGTGACGTTCGCCTATCCGACGACGGATCTTTTTGCGAACGCGAAGGTGGAACTGCTGCCGGCGGTCCGGTATGCGGAGATGAAGCGGATCCTGCTGGCGAACCTGGCATTTCTGGAGTCGGAGCGGAACGGTCCGACGGCGGCGCGGGCGCTGCCGGTGGGACTGCACGGATTCGAGGTGCACGGGAACGATCTGCGGAAGCTCGAAGGCAACGTGCTGGGGATGTATGTGCTGTTCGATGACAAGACGCACGTAGCGACGACGGTCTATTTTCTGAACCAGCAGGCGTGGCAGCGGAAATTTCAGACGATGGATGAGTATGGGCGGCTGCGGGATTCGTTTCTGCGGAACTACACCGGGTGCGTGCGGGTGAACCAGGCGGTGGAGCGGTAGATTGCCTTGCTGTGCCTGAACCCTGCACCCAGTTTTTATTCAAAGTTATTGAGATCCGTGTCCGGCGCCGGATAGCCGAGGGCGCGGCACATGGCGACGATCTGGCCTTTGTGATGGAACGCGTGGGTGAGGACGTGGTGGAGGATGAGCGCCGGGGTGCGGACGGCGGTGTCTCCGTCGGGAAAATGCATTTGCGTGTTGCCGTTGAGGTGCTGCTCGCTGAGGCGTGAGAGGTAGTTCAGGGTTCGGAGGCCGACTTCGCGCTGGAGGTTGCGGGCTTCGGCGACGGTCGGGTAGTCGGCTGGGTCTTCGTCTTCGAAAGGGAGATTTTGGAGGGTGTGGACCCAGAAGGCTTCGCAGTTGAAGATGTGAATGACCTGAGTGCGGAGGCTGGGGAAGCCGAAGTTGGGAAGTTCTTTCGCGTAGTCGGCGGCGGGGATGGTGGCGAGGTGGTCGAGCAGTACGGCGAGGCACGCGTGGGTCCAGTTGTGGAATTGGCGCATGCCGGCGAGGGTGAACACGAAAGCCTCCTTGATTGAATAGCACGGGCGCGAAGCGCGTCTGCCTGGACGGCTAGTCCTCCAGACCGAGTTTTTTCCAGAGCGCGTCGATGCGGGATTTTGTCACAGTGTCCATCACAATTTCCTTTGGCCAGGGGCGGGCGAAGCCTTCGGCGGCCCATTTGCGGGTGGCGTCGATGCCCATCTTGCTGCCGTAGTTGGGCAGGCGGGAGGAGTGGTCGAGGGAATCGATGGGGCCGAGGGTGAACTGGATGTCGCGTTCGGGATCGATGTTGTTGGCGACGCGGAGGGTGACTTCGGCGAGGTTCTGCACGTTGCAATCCTCGTCGACGACGATGATGCACTTGGTGAACATGGCCTGGCCCATGGCCCAGATGCCGTTCATGACCTTGCGCGCGTGGCCTGCATAGCTTTTGCGAATCGAGACGATCATGAGGTTGTGGAAGACGGCCTCGATGGGGAGATTGATGTCGACGATTTCCGGCAGCGTGAGGCGGAAGAGCGGGAGGAAGATGCGTTCGACGGCCTTGCCCATCCATGCGTCTTCCTGGGGCGGCTTCCCAACGATGGTGGCGGAGTAGATGGGGTCGCGGCGGTGGGTGATGCAGGTGAGGTGGAAGACGGGGTAGTCCTCGGCGGGGGTGTAGAAGCCGGTGTGGTCGCCGAAGGGGCCTTCGGGGCGGAGCTCGTCGAGGGAGACGTAGCCCTCGAGGATGATTTCAGCGTGGGCGGGAACTTCGAGGTCGACGGTTTCGCACTTAACCAGCTCGACGGGTTCCTGGCGGAGGAAACCGGCGATGAGGAACTCCTCGACTTCGGGCGGGGCGGGGACGATGGCGGAGAAAGTGGTGGCGGGGTCGGTACCGATGGCGACGGCGACCTCGAGTTTGTTGTCGGTGAGGTTGCCCAGGGCGATGTTGGTGGTGGCGCCGGCGGTTTCGGCCATCGCTGAGACGCGGGCTGCGGCGTCGGGGGCAATGGCGCGGAGGCGTTCGCGGAGATGCTCGGCGGCGTTTTTCTGACGCTGCCAGTGCATGCCGGTGGTTTGGCCGTCGTAGACCTGCATGCGATACATGCCCATGTTGCGCTTGCCGGTGCGGGGATCGCGGGTGATGACACAGGGGAGGGTGATGAAGCGGCCGCCGTCGAGGGGCCAGCACTGGAGGATGGGGAACTGATCGAGGGAGAAGTTGTCGCGCAGGATGACTTCTTTGCAGGGTGCGTCTTTGGCGGAGATGGTTTTGGGGAAGACGTTGCCGATGGCGGCCAGTTGCGGCAGCATCTTTAGTTTTTCGAGAAGGCCTTCGGGGGATTTGATCTCGAGGAGGGCGCGAATGCGGTTGGCGATTTCGTCGAGGGAGCCGGAGTCGGGGTCGAGGCCGAGGGCGAGCTTCATGCGGCGTTCGGAGCCGAACTGATTGATGAGGACGCGGGCTCCGGGATGGCCTTTGATGTTCTCGAAGAGGAGGGCGGGCCCGCCGGCTTTTGTTTTGGAGTTGTGGTCGAAGCCGGATTTCGAGACGCGGTCGGTAATCTCGGCGATTTCGAGCAGGGGTGAGACTTCTTCGCGGATGCGGCGGAGCTCGCCGGATTTATCGAGGAGCTTGATCCAGTCTCTGAGGTCGTCGCAGGGCAGGGGTGGGTCTCCGTGGATTTCGAATTCCACTATAGAACGTCGGACGGCTTCAGGAAGTGCACGAGGCTGAATCGAGAGAGGGGTTTGCTCGTCAGAAAAGAGTGGGCATGGTCGGGCAGACCATGCCCAGGCGATGGGAGCGCTCAGCGTGCCAAGGACGAGTGCTCCGGAGAAACCTATTTCAGGCCGTAGACATCGATTTCGCCTTGCGGATTGGAGGCGGTAGTGAGGTCGTGGCCGGTGGAGATGTAGACCTTGCCGTTGGCCACGATGGGCGAGGAGAACTTGATGCCGTAGCCCGCCGCGTCCGCAGAGTTCGTGGCGCTGTTGTAGATTTCGTTGGGGAACATGTCGGCGTCGTAGGCGCGGAGGATGGCGCTGGTGGGCGCGGTTCCGCCGGAGCCCTGGAGCGGACTGCCGGTATCGATCATCCACAGGATGCCGTCGGAGGAGCCGTTGGAGGAGATGAAGGGCGTGGTGCCGCGCGTGCCCTGCAGAATGTTGGGCGTCGTGTAGGCGCCGGGAGTCAGCGTTCCGGAGTACTGGAACTGGCGAACGCCGCCAGGCGAGGCGGGTTCTTCGGGCGTGACGCCGAGGTAGATGTAGTTGTTGTAGAACGCGCTGGTTCCGAATATTTCGTACGAGGTGACGTTGGCCGTCTCGGTGCCTGCACTGTCATTGCAAGTAGCGGAATAGGCAGCGCCGTTGGAGAGGCCCTGGCCCCAGACCAGGGTCTGCGTGGCGCCGGCGTCGTTGGCTTGCTCGTGGCCCATGCTGGCGGAGTTGATGAGGTACATGGTGGAGGTTTTTCCACCGGCGAGGAGTTCGGTGGTGCCGGGGATCAGGAACAGGCCGCCGGAACCGAGGTCGTCGTCGTTGCAATCCATGTATTGGTAGACGTCGGGAGTGAAGTAGTCCTCAAGCTGCAGGGTGGGGCTGAACTTGAGGATGGAGTCGCCGTAGGCAGTCTGGCCATCCCACGGACCGTTGCCGGTGACGACATAGACGTTGCCCGCGCTGTCGGCGACGGGGCCACCGCCGCCCATCCAGATGCCGCCGGCGCTGGCGTTCGTATTTTCGCCGTTGAGATTGGGGCTGGAGGTAAAGACGCCCACCTGGGCGAGTGTGGAGGCGCTGTAGGCGAGCAGCCATCCGCGCACGCAGCCGCCGAAGCCGATGTAGATGTTGCCATTGGCGAGCAGGAGGGCGGCGCGCTGGACGCAGGAGGTGGTGAGAGTGTCCGTTGTTCCACCATCGCCGGTGCCGGGGAGCGAGGCCTGGATCACGACGGGACCACCGAACTTCTCCGCGCCACTGGTGATGTCGAGCGCGTGGAGGCGGAAAGTGTGGGGGTTGGCGGTAGAGGTCTGCGCGGAGACGACGTAGAGGGTGTTCGTTTTGGGATCGATGACCGGCGTGGAGGTGACGCCCTGGACGGGCTGGATGGCGCCGCTGAGGGGCGTTTCTCCGGACTGGAGCAGGGAGACGTGCCAGAGGGGCGCGCCGGAGCCGTAGTTGTCGGCGTCGAAAGCGTAGACGCTGTCGTTTTCGGTAGCGACGTAGAGGACATTGTGCGTAGTGCCGCCGATGCTGACGCCTGAGATGAGCAGAGGCTCAGCGTACGCGTAGCCGTCGGTGAGGTACGAAAAGAGCTTGCCGAAGCTTTGTGCGCCGACGGTGGCAGGCGTGAGGGCAGTTTCCTGGGAGTTGAGGCCGCTGCGGTTGTTATCGACATGCCAGGTGGTGATGCTGACGCTTGCAGGCGTCGGGGACGACGTACCCGGGCCGGTGGGCGAGCCGGAACCGCTGGAACTGCTCGATCCACATCCAGCGATGGAGAGGAGGGAAAGCGCGAGCGCGGAGAGACAGAGCGGCGGTAGCCAGTCGCGGCGGCGGGAGAGACGACACATGGGGGGACTCCACTTGAAGGCGCGAAGTTCGGATTGTTCTTTCAGGAACGCGCCCGGATACCTTTCCTTCGAACAAAAAAAAGGAAATGAGAACAAATGCAGGCCTCTGGTGCGATCCGGTGACCGGATGCTGGTGCGGGGCCCACACGGGCAGGAACCAGGGCAGAGCTGCACTGCGAACGACGGATTTGTTTACCGTCTTGAGCGGCGCCGGCAATGATCAGGGTGCGAACCGGGAACGCCATTTGCTCACTTGGGTGAGCTTCGAGGCGTCGGGGTTGTATATCAGTTGGTAATCAGCCGGCGATACACCGACGGGGGGAAGTGGCGGCGAAGAGTTATTCGCCGGCGAGGAAAAAGTAGACCGCGGGGGTGACGATCAGCGACAAAGCCATGGAGATCAACAGGCCGCCGATCACCGCGATGGCGAGGGGCTGCAGCATTTGGGAGCCGGATCCGAGAGCCAGGGCTAAGGGCAACATGCCGGTCATGGCGGCGAGGGCGGTCATGACGATGGGGCGGAGACGGCGGCGGGCGGACTGGATCATGGCGTCGCGGGCGCTCATCCCGGCGAGGCGAAAGCGCTGATCGGCGTCGAGGAGGAGGATGCCGTTTTTGGCGACGATGCCGATGACCATGATCAATCCCATGAAGGACGCGACGTTGAAGGTGGTTCTGGTGATGAGAAGGGCGAAGATGACGCCGGCGGTGGACAGGACGGAGGAAACGAGGACGGCGATGGGGGCGGAGAAGTTGCGGAACTCCGCGAGGAGGACGCCGTAGACGAGGACAAGGGCGAGGAGGAGAACTTGTAACAGTTCATGGAACGATTGCTGCTGTTCCTGGTACGTGCCGCCGTACTGGATGTGGACGCTGGAAGGAAGGTGGAGATCGGCGACAGTCTTTTGCACGCGGGCCATGACGCTGCCTAAATCGGAACCCAGTCCGGAGCCTTCGAGGCGGCCGGTGACGGTGACGAGTTGCTGGAGGTTTTCGCGGAGGATTTCGTTCTGCGGCGGGAGCTGCTCGACGTGGGCGAGCGCGCCGAGGGTGGCCATTTTGCCAGTGGAGCTGAGGAAGACGGTGTTCTCGATGGCGTCGAGGGAAGCGCGATGGGAGTCGTCGAGGCGGACGCGGACGGTGTAGGGGCGGCCGTTCTGAATGAGGGGTTGCGGGGTGGGCAGGCCATCGAGGATCGAAGTTGCGTCGGTGGCGACTTCGGCGGTGGTGAATCCCATGCGCGCGGCGATGCCGGGATCGACCTCGAAGGTGGTGGCGGGGCCGCTGATGGTGTTGTCGATGCCGTTTTCGACGTCGACCACGCCGGGGACTTTGCCGATGGCGTCGCCGACGCGCGGGGCGAGCTGGTTGAGGAGGTCCTGGTTGGTGGAGAAGAGCTTGATCTGGACGGGCTCGGGGGCGTTGGAGAGGTCGCCGATCATGTCCTGGAGGACCTGAGTGAACTCGACGTCGAGCTCGGGCTCGGCGGCTTTGATGCGCTCGCGGGCGTCCTCCATGACGTCGTCGATACCGCGGCTGCGGTGGTCGGAAAGCAGGACGGTGAAGTCGCCGGTGTTGGCTTCTGTAACAGCGGCGAGTCCCATTTGCAGGCCGGTGCGGCGGGAGGTGGTGGTGACTTCGGGGAGCTGGTGGAGGATGCGGTCGACGTGGAGAAGGACGCGGTTGGTTTCCTGCAGAGAGGAGCCGGCGGGCATGATGTAGTCGAGGACGAAGGCGCCTTCGTCCATTTCGGGGAGCAGATCAGAGCCGAGTCCCTGATAAGCAACAAACACTGTGACAATTAGCAGTCCGCAGGCGGCGGCGAGCCAGAAGCGGCCTGGCGAGGGCGGCGCGGAGGATACGCTCGTGGGCGCGGAGGATGGGCGCCATGAGGCGGTGGTGCGCGGCGGGCTCGGCAGTTGCGTCGATGGGGATGATGTGCGCGGATTTGCGGCTGCCGCGCAGGAGGGCGAGCGAGAGGGCGGGAGTCCAGGTGAGGGCGAGGGCAAGCGAAGTGAGGAGGGCGACGGTCATGGTGAGGGCGAGGGCGCGGAAGAAGGTTCCGGTGACGCCGGTGACCGAGATGAGGGGCAGGAAGACAACGATGGGGGTGACGGTGGACCCGATGAGGGGGCGGGTGATTTCGGCGAGGGCTTTGCGGACCGCTTCGATGCGATTCTCGCCGGCCTCACGATGGAGGGCGATGTTTTCGACGACGACGATGGCGTCATCGATGACGAGGCCGACAGCGGCAGCGAGTCCGCCGAGGGTCATGAGGTTAAAGCTCTGGCCGATGGCCCAGAGCACAATAAATGTAACAGTAATGGTTACAGGAATGACGAGGCCGGCGATGAGGGAGGAAGTCCAGTCGCGCAGGAAGAGGACGATGATCACCGCGGCGAGGATGAGTCCGATGAGGATGGCATCGCGGACGCTGGCGATGCTGTCGCGAACGAAATGGGACTGGTCGTAGAAGGGGGTGATGGTGACGCCGGCGGGCAGATTGGGGCGGAGCTGGGCGATGGCGGCGGTGACTTCGTCGGCGACGGCGACGGTGTTCGCGTCGGGCTGCTCGAAGATGTTGAGGAGGACGGCGGGCTGGCCGTTGGAGGTAACGATGGTGTAGACGGGCTCCGTGGCAGGGACGACCTGAGCGACGTCGGAGAGGTGAATCGGCACGCCGGCGGGCGTGGCTTTGACGGAAATGGCGGCGAGTTGCTGGAGGTTGGTGGCCTGGTCGCCGACCAGCGAGAGGATGAGCTGGTGATTGGCTTCGTAGAGGCCCGGAGACTGGACGAGGTTGGTCTGCTGGATGGCGTTGACGAGGTCGGTGATGGTGAGCGAGGCGGAGAGGAGCTTCGCGGTGTTGGGGATGACATGGAATTCGGGGACCTGGCCGCCCTGAATGGTGACGGTGGAGACGCCGGGAAGACGATTGAGGGGGGGCTTGAGTTCGTACGTAGCGAGTTCCCAGAGGCGGGTGGGCGAGATGGAGGTGGAGGTGAGGGCGTAGCCGCTGATGGGATCGAGGGTGGCGAAGGTGAGGCGGTTGACGGTGATCTGCGCGGTAGAGGGGAGGGTTTGCTGAACGCGGGCGACCGCGGCATTGACGAGCTGGAGAGTCTGGAACATGTCGACATTCCAGTTGAAGAAGAGGCTGACTTCGGCGGAGCCGCGGCTGGTGATGGAGCGGACGGTGACGAGGCCGGGGACGGTGTTGACCGCGTCTTCGATGGGGCGGGTGATGGTGACTTCCATCTGCTCGACGGGCATGACGCCGTTGTCGACACCGATGACGACGCGGGGGAAGTTGGTTTGCGGAAAAACGGAGACGGGGATGCGGAAGGCGAGATAAATACCGGCGACGACGAGGACGGTGGTGAAGAAAAAGATGCTGCGGGCCCAGCGCGGGAGCCAGAAGGAATTTTCGGAGGATGCGGGGGTGGGGTCGGTCACTTGTCGTCCGCCCCTTTGGCCGCATCGGGTTTGGCGTCGTCGTTGTCGGCGGCGGTGACGACTTTCACGTGGGTGCCATCGTCGAGGGAGGCAGCGCCGGTGGTGACGACCTGCTGGCCTGCGGAGAGGCCGGTGAGGATCTGGGTTTGGCCTGCATCGGCGATGCCGGTTTCCACCACGGTCTGGTGCGCGATGCCGTCGGAGCCGATGACCATGACGGTGGACTTGCCGGAGGTGGCGACGACGATGGATTCCGACGGGACGACGAGGGCTTTGGGCGCGGTGCGGCCAGCGATGGAGACGTGGACGGCAGTGCCGGGGCGGAGAGTGCCTTTGGGATTCTCAAGGCGGACCCAGACTTCGACGGTGGTGCTGCCGGGATCGAGAGCGGGACTGACGAGGGTGATCTTGCCGGGGACAGGGTCGGGCAGGCCGGGGACAGCGACGGAGGCGGGATCGCCGGTTTTCAGCAATTGTGCCTGTGGTTGTGACAAATGGATCTTCGCCAGCAGGGCGGAGGTGTCCATCACGGTGATGAGGGGCGCGCCGGAAGCAGCGGTTTCGCCAGCGTAGAGAGGACGGTCGGTGACGACGCCGGCGATGGGGCTGCGAATTTCGGAATAGCTGAGGGCAGCTTCCGCTCCCTGGTATTTACCGCGGGCGGATTCGAGCTGGCCCTTGGCAGCCTGCAGAGCGGCGGCGCGGCTGACCTGCTGCATCGAGTCGAAGTGCTGTTTGGCGGTGTCGTAGGCGGCCTGAGCCTGGACGAGCGCGGCCTGGGAGGTGTCGAGGTCGCGGCCGGAGATGGCTCCCTGGGCAAAGAGCTGTTTGCGGCTGGTGACGATGCTCTGGTTGAGGTCGAGATTGGCTTTGGCCTGGGCAAGGTCGAGCTGAGCTTTTTGGTAGTCCTCGGGAACCTGGGCTTTAACAGCGGTCTGGTAGGTGGCGTTGGCGGCGTCGAAGGAGCCCTGGTTATCGGTGACGGCGGCGGCCAGGTCGCGGTTTTCGAGGGTGGCGAGGAGTTCACCCGCTTTTACATGCGCGCCGCGCTGGACGTAGAACTTTTTGACCGGAGCGGTGATTTTCGGCGAGATGGCGGCTTCGGCGATGGGGGCGAGGACGGCATCGGTGACGATGTGCTCGGTGAGGGACTGGACCTGGGCGGTCGCGGCCTGAACGGCGACGGCGGTTGGCTCGGGGGCTTCTTTCTTTGAACAGCCGGAAACAAATGCAAGTAAAAAAACGAGCGAAAGGCGAGTGAGAGGTGAGCGAGGGAGGAGAGGGGGAGAAAACCGAGCGAGGACGAGCGAGAGGCGGGCGAAAGGCGAGCGAAAAGCTTTTAGCGAACAGCTATTAGCGAGAGGCTTTTGGCGAAAAGCTTTTAGCGAAAGGCTCTGCGGAGGGCGGGTCGTCATCTAGAGGACTCCGGTGAGGGTTTGCAAGTTGGCGCGGGCGACGTGGCTGCGGAGGATGCCGTCGGCGAGCGCGGCTTCGGCCTGGGCGAGAGAGGATTGCGCGTCGACGACTTCGAGAGCCAGGGCTTCGCCGGAGGAATAGCGCAGGCGAGTGAGGCGGAGGCTTTCGCGGGCAGTGTCCGCGCTGGTGCGGAGAGAGGCGACCTGATCGGAGGCGACGCGGGCTTCGTGGTAGTACTCATCAAGTTGCGCGATGAGCTGGCGTTGGGTGGTGGTGAGGGTGGCCCGCGCGGCTTTTTCACGGAGCTGGCTCTGGCGAATGCGGTCGTGGGTGGCGAACCAGTCCCAGACGGGGAAATCGATGGAAGCGGAGGCGGAGTAGCCGAGGTTGCGGACCTGATCGGGTCCATTAACAGCGAGCTGCGGCGCGTCGATGCCGTAGGTGTAATTGAATCCGAAGGAGGGCAGGTAGCCTGCGCGGGCGGCGAGGACATCGCTTTGCGCGGCGCGGAAGGCTTCGAGGGCGCTGCGGAGGTCAGGGTTGTTGCGGGTCGCGGCGGCTTCGATAGCGGGCTGGTCGGGTAGTGGGGCGGGCTGGTCTGGCTCGGTGAGGGTATAGGCCGTGCGCGGATCGGGAAAGAGGAGAACGCCAAGGTCGAGGCGAGCTTTTTCGGCGGCCAGGGTCGCGTCGTCGAACTCGCGCTGGCGCTGCTGGGCGGAGAGGCTGGCTTTGACGACGTCGGCGTGGGCGACTTCGCGGCCGTTTTCCAGTTTTTGAGTGAGGTCGACGAAAGTGTTGGCTTCGTCGAGGGCGTGGCGGGCGACGTCGACTTTGCTGGCTGTCGAGAGGACAGAGAAATACGCGGCGACGACGCGGGAGACCAGATCGCGGCGGGCACTCTCAAGGTCGGCGGCGGATTGTGCAGCGAGGGCGCGGGAGCGGCGGTAGTCAGCGACGGCGGAGAGGCTGAGGGTCTCGTTGACCAGGAGTTGCGCGGCGTATTCGCGGATAGCGTTGTTGGCGATAAAGCGCGGAGCCTGCTGGCTGCCGGTTTGTCCAGCCTGATTGCGGACGCCGTTGGGCTCAGTGAAGAGGTAGTCGCCGTGAGCGGCGGCGTTGGGGAGAAGAGCATCGCGGCTGAGGGCGGCATCAAGGCGCGCGGAGCCGGTGGAGGCGCGGGCGGTGGCAAAGGCCGGATCGTTCGCGAGTGCGGCGGCGATGGCCTGGTCGAGAGTGATGGCGGGAACGGGCGCGGCGGTTTGCGAGGCCGGGGGCAGGGACTGGGCGGCGGTCCAGGCGCAGAAGAGCGCGATGCAGCCAGAGAGGGCCACGAGTCTCGATGAGGCGGAGGACCGCAACATGACGGGAGGATAGCAACGGCAGCTTAAGGATGGCTGAAGGCTCGAAAGGCGAGTGAAAAGCGAGAAGGAACCGACCGAAATGCGAGCAAGAAGCGAGCGGGAAGCGAGCAGAAAACCGAGCAAGATGCGAGCAAAGCCCGAGCAAAAAGCGAGCGGGAACCGAGCCGAGCGAAAACTGGCTAGCGCTTGCTGGGGGAGGTTTGTTCGGCCATGAGCTGGGTGAACTCTGGGGTGGCGCGCAGGGAGGCGAGGGTCTGGTCCCGGAGGATCTTCTTGCGGTCGGTGAATCCTTCATTCAGCGCTTTGCGCAGGTAGTCGATGGCCTGCTGATTCTTGCCGGACTGGGCGAAGAGTTTGGCGAGGCAGTAGTCCTGCTCGGCACGCTCGTGGGCGGGGAGAGATTCGTTGACGAGCAGAGCGGAGCCGGATTCGAAGACGTGCGGATCGATGGCGAAGGCTTTACGGTAGGCATCAATGCCTTCATTGATCTTGCCGCGGGCGAACCACGCGGTGCCGAGGTTGCTGTAAATGGGCGCTGAGGTCGGATCGTAGCGAAGGGCCTTTTGGTAGTACTTCAGCGCCTTACCGTAGTTCTTCTTCGCATAGTAGATGGCGCCGAGATTATTGAGAGCTTCAGGGTAATTGGGGCGAAGCTGGAGGGCGCGGAGGTAGTCGCGGCGGGCCTCGTCAACAGCGAAGAGATGATGGTAGGCCATGCCCATCTTGTTCCAGATGACGGCAGATTTTTCGGGCGCCTGGCTGTAGTCGTTGATGGCCTCGAGATATTGCTGATGGGCCATGGCCAGATCGCCCTTAACCTCCGGGGTGAGGCCGGCAGCGGGCGCAGGCTGAGCCGACTGTGAACCAGGGGAAAGAAGCTGAGGAGAATCGGCGCGGGCCAGGGTTGCCGCGGGAGCGGCGAGCACGGCAACAAGGAGAATTTGTATCGCCTGAGCGAAACAGCGCTGCATAAGCGCCTCCGTGACCGCTTCCGCCAAGGGCAAATCAGGGACTTGGGGAAACAGTCCAGGCCCGAAAGGCCCGAGCCTTCCCTATAATTACGCGAAAAACAGGAAAAGGAAAGCAGGGTTTTGTTGACTCATTGAACGGCACACGATCCAGGGCGCACTCAGGTGGTGGCGGGTGGCTGCATGGTTGGTGGGAATGGGTCGTTTGGTGGGAAGAACGGGCCCTGGGGTGGGATGAGCAGTGGTTCCAGGCGATCGCCGAGCTGCGGGTAGTACGAGCCGTAGAAATATGCCGCATAGGATTGGCGGACGACGGCGATGGTGCCGTAGAGGACGAGGATCATCAGGAGATACGCGGCGATAACGATGAGGCCGGCCAGAACGCAGTAGATCACGAAGAGGGCGACGCCGCCAGGGCCCGCGTGCCAGAAGGCGCGGTAAAGGATGAATCCGATGCCGGCGCCGCCGGCGCCGAGGACGGCCAGAACGATGAAGAGCGCCATGCTGCCGACAAGAACGAGGCCGAGCTCAAGGACGAAGCGCAGGAGCATGTAGAGGGCGACGTACCAGAAGCGCGTGCGCAGCAGGTGAAAGAAACGGGCGAAGGACGTGCCGAGGGGCGCGTCTTCAAGAGCCATGGGCGGCAGGATGAAATCCTGCGTGACCGCGTTGACGAGGTGAGCGGCGAACACGAAGAGGAAGAGGATGCCGTACAAGGGAAAGATGTGCGACATGAGGAGCAAGGGGTCGGCGTTGATCTGTTGCGGCGTGAGGTGGCGCAGCGCGAGCACGAGGTGGAGGACGAGGGGTCCGGCGGTGACCGCGAGACAGAGCAGAAGGGCGAGGCCGATGAGGATGTTGAGGCCGAGGAATCGCCAGGCCTGCGAGGCGTAAGGAGACCACGCGCGCGAGACGAGGCCGTGGCGGCAAACGACCAGATCGAAGAGGGTGAAGCGGAGGCGGCACCAGAGCCAGGCGAAGACAAGAGCGAGGGCAAAGGCGAAGAGGAGGACGAGGAGGATGACCGCGATGGCCGGGGCGCTCAGGCCGCCCGCAACGGAGAAAGGTGAGTGCGTGAGATGGCCATTAACGCCAGCCGCGCCGGCAGCCAATGCGGCGACGATGGCGACCGCTTCGAAGGCGAATCCGAAGACCATGCCGTAGATGTTGCTCTCAGTGAGTGCGGCGGTGACGGCGATCCTGAGGAAGAACCAGAAGCGGAATGGAGCATTGAGGCCGGGGGCCGGGCCGGGCGGAAGGAGGATGGTGCGGGCTCGGCTGAAGGCCGGAGAGATTGCGTCCACCGGCGAGAGCGGCTGCATGGTGGTTGAGCCTTTCCTGTGAGAGACAGGGTACAGCGTACAGCGTTCAGGGTACAGGAAGAGAGACTGCAGGCAGAGCGGCGACGATCTCGAGCACCAGCAGGGAAGAGGCGGTCGCGATTCTTATAATGAGGACGCATGATGACGATTCGAGCTGCGCGGGCGGAAGATGCTGCGTTGATTCTTACCTTTGTTCGAGAGCTGGCCGAGTACGAGCGCGAGCCGGATGCGGTGAAGTTAACCGAGGCGGAGTTGGTGCGCGATGGATTTCCCGGCGCGGGCGGCGAGCGGTATTTCGAATGCCTGATCGCGGAGGAGGATGGAGAAGCGGCGGGATTCGCACTGTTTTTTCCGGTGTACTCGACGTGGCGCGGACGGGCCCTGCATCTGGAGGACCTTTTTGTGCGGCCGCGGTTTCGCGGGCAGGGGATCGGGAAGGCTTTGCTCACGAAGGTGGCGGCGTTGGCCGTGGAGCGGAATTGCGCGCTGCTGTTCTGGCACGTGCTGGACTGGAACGAGCCGGCGATTGAGTTCTACAAGTCGCTGGGGGCGACGGCGCTGGACGACTGGACGCGGATGCGGCTGACGGATGATCCGCTGCGGGCGCTGGCTGACGAGCCTTCTGCATGAGGATTCGGGTCATTGGTGGAGGACTCGCGGGACCGGAAGCGGCGCTGGTGGCGGCGCGGATGGGCGTGGATGTCGATCTCTGGGAGATGCGCCCGGTGCGGACGACGCCAGCGCATCAGACAGAAGATTTTGGGGAGCTGGTTTGCTCCAATTCGCTCAAGAGCGAGAGCGAGAACACGGCTCCGTGGCTGCTGAAGCAGGAGATGCGGAGGGCGGGATCGCCGCTGTTGCAGTGTGCGGATGCGAGCGCGGTTCCGGCCGGTCATGCGCTGGCGGTGGATCGGGTGGAGTTTTCGCGGCTGATTGGGGAAAAGATTGCCGCTGAGCCGCGGATCACGGTGCATCGGGAAGAAGTGACGCGGCTCGATCCGGACGATGGGATCACCATTGTGGCTTCGGGGCCGCTGACTTCGAATGCGCTGTCGGAAGAAATTGCGCGGCTGACGGGAAGCGAGCACCTGGCGTTTTATGACTCGATCAGCCCGATTGTGGAGGCGGATTCGATCGATCGCGAGAAGGTGTATCTGGCGGCGCGGTATGACAAGGGAACGGCGGACTACATCAATTGTCCGATGACGGAGCCGGAATACGAGGCGTTTCACGACGCGCTGATGACGGCGGAGCGCGTGGAGGCGAAGGAATGGGAGAGCCTGGAATATTTCGAAGGCTGTTTGCCGCTCGAGGAGCTGGCGCGGCGCGGGCGGGACACGCTGCGGTTTGGGCCGATGAAGCCGGTGGGACTGCGCGATCCGCGGACGGGGAAGTTGCCGTGGGCGGTGGTGCAGCTACGGGTCGAGAATCTGCGGGCCGACTCGTATAACCTGGTGGGATTTCAGAACCACATGAAGTTTGGGGAGCAGGCGCGGATTCTTCGGATGATTCCGGGCCTGGAGAACGCGAAGTTTCTGCGCTATGGGCAGATTCATCGGAATACGTACATCAACGCGCCACGGGTGCTGACGCGGACCCTGAACCTGCGGGAGCATCCGCGAATTTTCTTTGCGGGGCAGATTGCGGGGGTCGAAGGGTATACCGAGTCGATTGCGACGGGGATGCTGGCGGGGATGTATGCGGCGGTGGCGGCGCGGGGCGGCGTGGCGGAACCGGTTCCGCGGGGGACGGCGCTGGGGTCGCTGGTGCGGTACATCACGGAGGCGGATGCGAAGCGGTTTCAGCCGGCGAACATTACGTTTGATCTGCTGGAACCTTTGGATGAGGGGACGCGACGGCGGGTGCGGGATAAGCGGGAGCGGCATCGGATGCAGTGCGAACGGGCTTTGCGGTCGATGGAGGAATGGCTGAGGGGGGTACCCCCCCTCCCCCCGGGGGTGTGGCAAGTCGCTGATTCTGCGGGTGCGTTGGGTACTGCGAGTTGGGTATTACCCTCCGGGGGCCCTCGGTCGCGCGGTCGAAAGAATGAACTTGCGCGAGATTGGAAGGAAAACTTCATCCCCGTTCGGAGCGGCTGAAGCCAGAGGACTCATTTTGCTGCGGTTACTGGCAGACGGCTGAAGGCCGTGCCCCTTTAAAGAAGCGCGTTCTTCGCATAAGCTGCAAGGTCGTGCCCTGACACAGGGTGGTTTCCGGGAGCACCGCGGGCTGGATTTTCAAAGAACGGAGACGAAAAAGCCCAACCGCTGGCGGTCGGGCCTGGATTTCCTGCTTACTCTAATTCTATCGAAGTGAGGCGTCGGGGCGCACAGCCGGAGTGAGGCCGGGACGGCGCAAGTTCATCGGAATGAGAAGTTGCGGGGGCATTACTTCGGAGACGTTGACAGACGCTTCCGTGATCGTGAAACAGCGTCAGCGCGGCATCGATCGGCGAAGGGCAAAGGGAAGTATTGCCGGTTACTCGGACAATAGTGAAATCCCGCGTACGACCTTCCGTAGCTCGGCGGCTACGGGAAGGAGGGCCTGCGGGGGAACAAATGGCGATCCCTCGCGGTCCGTGAAACCCATCTTCTCTGTTTCAATTGTGTGAAGGTGCTCGGCGATTTCCTCATCACTCGCGCCACGTCTTAAGAGGCCGTAAACGCCCCAAATGTAGCCGTCATATTCGTCGGCTGCTCGCGGCTCATCTTTGACATTTATTGGATCCCACTTTTCCATCAAGACGGCCCGAATTGCCGATTCGATTTCGCGCAATTGATCCCTGGTGGACACATCGCGATTATCCGATATAACGCCCGAAGATGCGCAGCGATTAGAGGCGGTTCGATCGCATACAGAAACGAGTTCGCGAAGTGCGGGCGAATTGTCCACTATTCGTCCGAAACCCGCAAAAACTCTCTACGGTTCAGTTCGATTGGCATCGTCGGCCTGTTGCAAGCCACTCGCCTTTATCCTTTATTGAAATAGCCGCGAGTCGCAGTCCGAGCTGCAAACGCAGGTCACGCTTCGATGCAGTCAGCGCCGAGCGAGACCCGCGATTGCCAATCAGGATTGAACTTACTCAACGCTCTGGAATCCGGTGTCCATGGTCACTCTCGTTCCCCTCATTTTGCCCTGCAAGTGAGCAAGCAGGTTGCCCGCCTCATCCCACTGATCGATGGTGAAGGTTCCCGAGGTTGAATCCCCCTTAGCATCAAGGGTGACCCATGCCTGAAGGCGGGCGGGGCCGATGAGAATTTGGCCCGTGGAGTCATACGAGGATCCAAAGTGGTTCAGCCGATACGTCCGCGCGCCGGTCTTTACCCATACACCGACGCAAACCTCGCCGCTCGGGGGAGTACGCATGCCGGAGACTTGCATCTCAGTGCCGTCACTGTGCCACTGAGCGTAGGAAGCATCAACCTCGGTGCCGTCCGGGATTCCCTGACTGCCTTCGGAGATCAGATACTGTTTCCAGGTTCCGACTATGCTGGGTTCTTTCGAGGTGGCATCATCGTCGTCGATGATGAACCCCGCCGGTACAAGCCGCGCCGAACCGATCTGAGGCTGCCAACTGGCGCCGTGTGGTGCCGGACTATACTGCCCGCAGCCGGCATGGGCGTAGGGACCTACCATGGTTGCGAGTACCAGCCCGCTCAGCACCGGCACAATTTTCCAATTTCCTGATCTCATGACTTCCTCCTCTGCCGGGGAACTCGCCGGCTCGAACGAGATAAAACCCAACTCCAGTTCGGGACAATGCAGGAAGATAAATTAAGAGGTGAAGAAAGCTGAAGGTGTAAGTCGCTGAATCCGGGAGAGAATCCTCTGTCCGGGTTTTGACCAGTGCTATACTCCAGCCATGCTGCGGAGGGAGACAGTGCCCTTTGTCGTCCATCAATTCGCCGATTTCACTCTCCATTGCGGAACATATGAGCTTTGCCGCAAACGCCGCCGGCTGAAGCTGGAGCGAAAGCCTCTCGAACTGCTCGTCCTCCTGGTCACCAAACACGGACAGGTTGTTACCCGGGATGAAATTGCCGCGTGCCTTTGGGAGCGGGAAGTCTTCGTTGATCTCGAACACGGAATCAACACGGCAATCCGTAAAATTCGCCAGATTCTTGGTGACAGTTCGGACCTGCCGCAGTTTGTGCAGACAATCTCCGGCTCTGGTTACCGCTTCATCGCACCCGTTACGACCGTTGAGCCGGAAATCACCGAGACAGATCAACCGTCTCGGAATCCAATCGACCTGCCTCCTGCGCCAGCGGAAATCTCTGCTCCGCCGGAAACCTCCGCCCCGCCCGTCATGCCATCCGTGACCAGGTCCCATCACCGATTCTGGCTGGTTGCTGGGGTTTTTGCCTGTGTGCTGGGTGCTTGTTCTATATTCACCTTCGGCCCGCATCCTCTGGCTGCCCGCTTCCTCGGTCGAAGCGCCCACGCGCCCATCGCCTCGCTCGCCGTTCTCCCTCTCGATAACATCTCCGGCGATCCGAATCAGGAATACTTTGCTGACGGCATGACCGACGAACTGACGACCATGCTCGCCAGGGATTCCACCCTACGGATCGCTTCCCGCACCTCCGCCATGCAATTCAAAAAGGCGCACCGGTCGCTGCCGGAAATCGCCCACGCCCTCAACGTTGACGCAATCCTCGAAGGCTCAATCTCGCGCTCCGACAACCATGTCCATGTGACCCTGCAACTTATCAGCGGTGACACGGACGGTCATCTATGGGCCGAGAGCTACGACCGCGACACCAACGATGTTACTGCGCTGCCCGAGGTTGCTGCCAGGGCCATTGCCACTCGCTTGAACAGTGCAACTCTCCCTCACGCCAGTGGACGCTATATCAATCCTGAAGCTCACGACTCATACTTGCGTGGTCACTACGAATGGGTCCTCGGACGCAATGAGAATGCCCGCAAGTACTACCAGCAGGCCGTCGAAATTCAGCCCGATTACGCCCTTGGCTGGACGGGGCTCGCGGATTATTACGCACAGGGGGCGATGCTCGGTGAGCTCGATCCTCGTCAGGCGTTGCCGCAGGCGGAGACCGCAGCCCGCAAGGCGGTGGAACTTGACGACACTCTCCCGCGAGCTCACGCAACCCTCGGAGGCATGATCTTTTTCAACCGGGGGGATGGGGCCGAGGCGCTCAGGGAGCTTACCCGCTCCAATGAATTGGACCCTCACGATGTCGAGTCGTTCCAGCTACACGCGAAGGTTCTTTGCGCGCTGGGCCGCTATGACGAAGCGATCGCAGTGCAAAAACAGTCCACCGCGATCAACCCCTTTGAGTATCCGGGGGCGATGGCGGAGTTATACATGTGCGCGCGCCAATTTGATGCTGCGATCAGTGATGGAGAGATGCGCCTGAAAGACTTCCCGGTATCTTCCGATCTTCTCGAAGATCTGTCTGATAGCTATCACTGGAAGGGTATGGATAAGAACGCCGTTGAAATGCTCGCTCGCCGGATTTCGGCGGAAGGAGATTTTCCCATGTCGGCTGTTATTCGCCGCGCATTCGAGACAGGCGGATACGCTGCCGTGGTGCGTTGCCAGTTGGCTGCCGTCGAAAAGAAGGCACGAACCGGAAGAGTCTCCACCTTCGAGCTTGCAGACCTGCACGGGAGGCTCAGTGAGCGCGATGAGACTCTTGCCTTGCTCGACCGGGGTGTTAATGAACACGATCCGGCACTGCTGCTCTTGGCTCAATCGGACCCCGCTTTCGACTTTCTTCACGCCGAGCCGCACTATCGCTCGCTCATCCAGAAGATGGGCTTGCCTCCGATGTACTGAGGAAGCAATCAGCTTGGGCGGAAGATCGCGCTTCTCCTATAACCTTTATCTTCGATTTCAGGCCTTAGCATGCATCGAGCAGTTCTGGGCGTAAGGTCGGCAAACCGGAACTTTCGTGGACAGGGAAGAGCAACCGCAGATTCTTCGTCGCTCCGGCTTCTCAGGACGACAGCGGGTGGGAGGCGTGGGCGTCCGGGGTTTGTCGGCTGCCCTGCTTCGAGACGTTTCCTGCAGCGATGACAAACGCCGGCGCCTGACCTGCTAACCTTGAAGAAGCGATGAAATTCGGCGTATTGGTCTTTCCTGGGTCGAATTGCGACCACGACACTTATAACGTTGTGGCGGAGCTGGCGCATCAGCCGGTGACGTTTCTGTGGCACGATTCGGCGTCGCTGGAAAACTGCGATGCGATCCTGGTTCCGGGCGGATTTGCCTACGGCGACTACCTGCGGACCGGGGCGATCGCGCGGTTCTCGCCGGTGATGCAGTCGGTGCAGAAGTTCGCGGCGGATGGCGGGCTGGTGCTGGGCATTTGCAACGGATTTCAGATTCTGTGCGAGGCGGGGCTGCTGCCGGGCGCGCTGATGCGGAATGCCGGGTTGCAGTACATCTGCAAACAGGTTTATTTGCGGACGGAGACGACGGATTCGCCGTTTACGCGGATGCTCGAAAAGGGGCAGGTGCTGAAGGTTCCCATCGGGCATATGGAAGGGAATTATTTCTGCGATGAGGCGACGCTGGACGAGCTGAAGCGCGGGGATCGCATCGTATTCCGGTATGCGACGCCGGAGGGAGACGTGACGCAGGAGGCGAATCCCAACGGGTCGCTCGAAAACATTGCCGGCATCCTGAATGAGGGACGGAATGTGCTGGGGATGATGCCGCATCCGGACCGGTCGAGCGAGGCGCTGCTGGGATCGGCGGATGGGTTTAGAATCTTCGAGTCTCTGGTGGGGGCGCTGGCCCAGCAAGCATGATCGACATCCATCACCACCTGCTGTTTGCAACGGACGACGGGCCGAAGGATATTGAGAGCTCGGTGGCGCAGGCCGAAGTGGCTGCGGCGGAGGGCATCACCCACATCGCGTGTACGCCGCACGCGAACGAAACGTGGGAGTTCAATCCGGGGAAGAATCTGGAAAAGCTGGAAGCGATCCGCGAGCGGATTGGGGACTCGGTGACGCTGGGGCTGGGCTGCGATTTCCACCTCTCCTACGAAAACATTGAGGACGCGCTGCAGCATCCGACGAAGTTCACCATCAACGAGGGGAAGTATCTGCTGGTGGAGTTCGCGGAGTTCATGATTCCGCAGAGCATCGGCGACACGTTTTACGAGTTCACGGTGCGGGGGATTCGGCCGATCATCACGCATCCGGAGCGGAACCCGATATTGCAGAAGGACCACCAGCGCATGGCGGAATGGATGCGCAGCGGATGCCTGGTGCAGATCACGGCGTCATCGCTGGGCGGGCGATTTGGGCGGCGCGCGCAGGGGCTGGCGTGGGAACTGCTGGAGAAGAACTGGGTGCACTTTGTGGCGACGGATGCGCATAACCTGGAAGGGCGGCGGCCATCGATGCGTCCGGCGTACGAGGGGATCGCGCGGAAGTTCGGCGAGGGAACGGCGAGGCGGCTGTGTGAGGAGAATCCGCGGGCGGCGTTTGAGAATCGGCCGCTGGGGGACCAGCCGGAGCCGGAGGGTGTGTACATCTACGAAGACGACGCGGGGCGGCGGCCGGGGCTGATGTCGAAGCTGTTTGGGAAGTAGAAGGACAGCGAACGGCGAGCTAAACGCGAGCGAAAAGCTTTTAGCGAAAAGCGTCTAGCGAAGTACTTTTAGCGAGAGGCTGTTAGCGAAACGCGAGCGCGGGCTGATCCGGGAAGTCGTTCGACCCAATCGACCCGATCAGTGCACCCCGTGGGTGTTGAGGTGGTCGGAGTAGAGCTTGTCGCACTTCTGGATGTGCTGGACGAGCCAGTCGCGGAGGAAATTGAGGACGGCGATGGTGTTGGGTTTGCGCCCTTCGTCGAGGTCATACTTGTATTTCTCGACCTCCATCATCAGCTTGTTATGCTGCGCCTGGTGAGACGCGAGCTCGGGATACGCAGTCTGGCGCATGGCCACTTCTTCCTGCAGGAAATGGGTGCGGGTATAGACGGCAAGCTGGCCTACCACCTCGCGGATGACGTCTTCGCCTTTGCCCATGCGCATGCCGTCGGCGAGCGTGTTGATGATGTCGAAAAGCTTCTGGTGCTGGGTGTCGAACTGGCGGACGTGCACGCTGTAGGACTCATTCCACGCAAAGGTGGCCATCGAGGATTCCTCCGGAGCCGGGGCTCACAGAGATGTATCGGCACCCAGGGTGGGAAGATGAATTGGCTAGAGGCCGAGACCGCCGTCGACGGAGAGAACCTGGCCGGTGATGAAGTGCGGGCCGGTGGCGAAAAACAGTACGGCGGCGGCGACATCTTCTGCAGATCCGTTGCGGCGCATGGGGGTGCGGCGGGCGAAGTGCTCAAACTCTTCGGCGACCTCGCCGTTGACGATCATGCCGGGGGCGACGCAGTTCACGCTGATTTCCGGAGCCCAGGCTTTGGACATGGTGCGGGTGAGCATGTGCAGGGCGGCTTTCGACGTGCAGTAGTGGGCGTGCGTGGGCCAGGGATGGAGTCCGCCGAGGGAGCCGATGTTGATGATGCGGCCGTGGGCGGCTTTCAAATACGGGTACGCGGCCTGAGCGGCGAGAAAGGGAGCGCGGGTGTTGGTTTCGAACATGGCGTCCCACTGCTCGACGGTGAGGGTTTCGAGGGCGGCGGTTTCATAGCGGCCGGCGTTGTTGACGAGGATGTCGAGACGGGAGAAACGGGCGGCGGCGGCTTCAACGGCGGCGCGGACCTGGGCGGGATCGCGGAGTTCGGCGCGCAGGGCAAGGGCCTCGACGCCGAGAGCCTGAAGGTCGGCAACGGTCTGAGCGGCTTCGGTTTCCGAACCGCGGAAGGTGATGGCGATGCTGGCGCCGGCTTCGCCGAGGGAAAGGGCCAGGCTGTGCCCGATGCGCCTGGCGCCGCCGGTGACGAGGGCGACTTTTCCCTGCAAAGGGGCCTGGGGATTCATGGCCCGATTCTAATCCTGCAGGCAGGCAACCTTCCGACCGCGGGATGCAACGGCACGCGGAGGCGGAACATCCTACAATGAGAGCAAAGGATCCCTTTTCATGTTCAGGCGTTTGCTGTTTTCGGCCGTTGCCACGGGCTGCATGCTGGCCGTGTGCGCTGGATGCTCCGGGACACGCGCGGCCGGCAAGGCGAATGTGGCAGCGCAGGGGATCGCGCCGGACGATGTGGCGCTGCATCCGAATCCGAACGCGCCGTATATTTTGCCGGGCGGGATGCCGCATCTGATTCCGCGCGCGACGGCGCTGGAGGCGGACAACGCGGGGCCGTGCGATCCGGATGTGCTGTCGGTGGAAGAGATCGCGGGGGATGCCAATGGCGTCTTCCGGTCAGTGAAGCTGGCGTTTATGAATCGCGGCGCGGCGCCGTGCAAGCTGGGCGGATACCCCAGCGTGGCGCTGATCGGCACGGAGGGAGAAAACATCGGCAGCATCGCGATGGAGAAGGTGAGCGCGGCGCAAGTGGTGGCTGAGTTGCAAAAAGGGCCGGACGCAGCGCCGGGCGCGCCGACGCCGGTCGTGACGCTGATGCCGCACGCAGTGGCGGCGTTTGAAGTGGTGTGGACCACGGGCGCGGAGTGTTCGCGGGTGGGGCGGATTCTGGTGACCGCTCCGGGGACGAAGCGGACCTTTACCATCTCGCAGCCGTTGCGGATTTGCACGGGGCGGATTCAGGTGACGGAACTGCGGCTGGATGAGGGGGATGTCTGAGTAGTTAGTGATCAGTGTTCAGTGAGTCAGGCTTGCGGGTGAGGGCGACTCCGGCTAATGCAATCAGCGGCGGGAAGCATTCGAGGGTATAGCGCGGCTCCGGGGCTTCGAGGGTGGCGAGCAGCGCGCAGCGCAGCAGCACAAACGCGAGGATGACGCCGGAGAGGCGTGGGCGTTTCAGGAATCCGATAAGCGCGGCGATGAGGTAGGCGAGGTTGAGGGCCGCGTATCCCAGAGCAAATTCAGTTTCGGCGTGATGGCGGTCGTACTGCCACCAGCGCAGCTCGATCCACAGCGTCTCGGTGCGTGGGCGGAGCCACATGTCGGCGAGGCGGGCGAGCGGGAGTTCCACGTAATAGCGAAAGGGATGGGCGCGGATGCGCTCGGCGGCAAGGGCGGCAAAGGCCGCGTCAAGCTGGGGCGTGAGGGTGGTGGTGCGGTTGTAGGCTGCGAGGAGGGCGCGGGTCTCGGCGTATTGCTGTGGGGAATCGAAGGCGCGCGCGGGCAGATTTGCGATGTCGATGACGTCGGTGTCGGCGTTCCAGTAGATGTCCCAGGTACAGGCGAAATCGACGCAGACGGTTTTGGTCCAGCGATTGAAGCCGGGGTTGGTGCTCTCGCCGGGATCGACGGCATAGCGAGGGGCAAGCGGCTCAAAGACATGCAAGGCGCGTTGGTTGCGGAGGGTCCAGGGAATAAAGGGCAGGATGGCGAGGAGTCCGGCGATCAGGGCCCAGCGGGTCATGGAGGTTGCGCCCCAGCGGCGGTATCCGTAAAGGACGAGGGCAGGACACAGCGCAAAGCCGAGCAGCGCGCCGTCGGGACGCAGGAGGGTGGCGTAGCTCCAGGCGGCGGCCAGGGTGAGCGCCCACGGCCAGCGCGGCGAGGCGAGGAAGCGATCGAAGGCGTAGAAGGCGAGGGCGGTGCAGAACAGCTCCAGGGTTTCGGTGAGGGGAACGGCGGCGAAATTGGCGGTGAAGGGGCAAAGCGCGGCGAGCCACAGGGCCCACCAGCCGGCGCGGGGGCTCCAGATGCGGCGCGCGAGGCCGGCGATGAGGAGACAGGTGGCGAGGTCGATGGCGACCTGGGTGAACATGACCGCGTGGTAGTGCTCCATGCCGAAGAGGCGGAAGCAGAGGATGAGAAAAAGCGGATAGCCGGGGAGGCGGATGAGGGTGGGGTCGATGTGCGATCCGTTGCTCAGGCCATAGATGCCGTGGAGCATCCAGTTCTTCGCGATGTCGCCGTAGATAAGGGGGTCGCCTTCGACTTCGGGGTACGCGTGTATGAACCAGAGGCGCAGGGCGGCTCCGGCGGCGAGGGCCAGCGCGAGGAGCCACCACTTTTTGGGAGCCGCGGGCATTGGAACCATTAGAGCAGCGAAAGACGATTAGCGAGGATCTGTTAGCGAAAAGCTGTTAGCGAGCGGCTGTTAGCGAAAAGCGAGCGCAAACCGAGTGAAAAGCGAGAAGCGGTCAGCAAGAAACGAGCGAAAGACGGTTAGCAAAAATCTGTTAGCGAAAAGCTGTTAGCGAGCGGCTTTTAGCGAAAAGCGAGCGCAAACCGAGTGAAAAGCGAGAAGCGGTCAGCAAGAAACGAGCGAAAGACGGTTAGCAAAAATCTGTTAGCGAAAAGCTGTTAGCGAGAGGCTTCTAGCGAAAAGCGAGTGCAAACCGAGTGAGGCGCCCAGCGAAAAGCGAGCAGAAGACTGTCAGCGGAAAGCTGGCAAGGGACTGCGGGTCGCTGGTTGGTGCCGGGCAGGTGATCGAGTTGGCAATATCGTAGGATTGAAACAGCCGCCATGAAGCAGGTTTTTTACGATCCACGACAGTTGCGACGGAAGGTTTTCCGGCGGCTGACGGACGTGTCGATCGTGGTGCTGACGGTGGTGCTGGCGGTTTTCGCCTTCAGCGTTTTTACCAGGCAGAACCTGCCGGAACTGCTGCTGCCGACGCAGAAGAAAAACATGAAGGCACTGAAGGAACGGCAGCCGGAGTTGGCGAAGAAGGCGGCGGCGCGGCCGTCTCGGCGCAAGACGCAACTGCATCCTTCCGACGTGGTGCTGAATCAGGGCGAGGGGCTGCGGGCGGCGTTCTATGAGAACGACGAAGCCAGCTACGCGACGCTGAAGACGCACATTCACCAGATCGACATGCTGTTTCCGGACTGGCTGCACGTGATCTCGGCCGATGGGAACCTGGTGGGGGCGACGCCGCTGTTTCCGGTGCATTTCTACAGCGTTGTGGACGCGAGCGGCGTGCATGGCGTCGATCCCGAGAATCGCGTGAAGACAACCATCGAGGCAGCGAAGGAAGACACAGAAGTCTTTCCCATGCTGAACGACTACAACACGCTGAGCGGTACGTGGAACGGCGATCTGATCGGGAAGATGCTGGAGAATCCGGGGGCACGGAACCGGCTGCACGAGCAGCTGGACAAATTTCTTTTCGCGAATCCGAATTACCGGGGAATTTGTCTGGACTTCGAGCTGGTTCCGGACGAGGACGAGAAGCTGTACGCGGAGTGGATCGGCGAGCTGCACAACGATTTCCACGCGAAGAACCTGCGCATTTACGTGAACGTGCAGGCGGGGGCGGACGATGCGACGCTGCGGCGCCTTGGGCAGAACAGCGACGGCATCATCCTGATGAACTACGACGAGCACGAGGAAACCAGCGATCCGGGGCCGGTCGCCAGCGAGCCGTGGTTTGAGGCGAATCTGACGCGCGTGCTCAAAATCGTGCCGAGGGAAAAAATCATCTGCGGCATCGGCAACTACGGGTTCGACTGGGCGGTGCCGCTGCCGGAAAAAGGGAAGAAGCCGGCGCTCAAGGTGGTGGATGTCGACGACCTCTCGGTGCAGGATGCGTGGCAGAGAGCGGAGGACGCGGGCGCGGACGTACATCTGGAAGGCGACGAGCTGAATCCGCACTTCGCGTATGACGACGAGGACGCGCACCTGCGTCACCAGGTGTGGTTTCTGGATGGAGTGACGGCGCTGAACGAGCTGCGCGCGGGGCGGCAGATGGGATTGCGCACCTTCGCGGTGTGGCGGCTGGGCGAGGAGGATCCGTCGCTGTGGCAGGTGTGGGATCATCCCAGCGCGGCGAATGCGCCGGCGCTGCTGAAGACGGTGCCGCCCGGCGAAGACGTGGATGCCGAGGGCGAAGGCGACATTCTGCGCATTGTGGCGCGGCCGCAGACGGGCCAGCGGACCATCCAGATGGACGCGGATAACTTCACCGTAACCGACGAGGACATGGTTCGCCTGCCGCGGTCTTACACGATCGAGCAATACGGGTACGATCCGCACAAGCTGGCGCTGACCTTCGACGACGGGCCCGATCCGGTATGGACGCCGAAGATCCTCGATGTGCTGAAGAAATACAACGTGAAGGGCACGTTCTTTGTGATCGGGGAAGAGGCGCAGAACAATATCGGATTGCTGCAGCGGTATGTGCGGGAGGGTCAGGAGATCGGCAATCACACCTTCACGCATCCGGACATCAGTGAAATTTCGCAGCGGCAGCTGGAGCTGGAGCTGAACTGGACGGAGCGGCTGTTTGCGGCGGAGACGGGTGTTCAGCCGCTGTATTTCCGGCCGCCGTACTCGATCGATCAGGAGCCGGACACGAATGACGAAGCGGCGCCGGCGTATCGGATCCAGCAGATGGGCTACACAATTATCGGGGACAAGATCGATACCGATGACTGGAGCGAGCACCCGCACAAATCTCCGCTGGAGATCACGGACAGCGTTCTGCAGCAACTGGATGAGATGAAGACGCGCACGTGGATGCAGGGCAGTATCATCCTGCTGCACGACGGGGGTGGGAATCGCCAGGCGACCGTGGATGCGCTGCCGGTGCTGATTACGACGCTGCGGGCGAAGGGCTACGAATTTGTGCCGGTTTCGGAGCTGATGGGGAAGACGACGGCGGAGGTGATGCCGCCGATCTCTCCGAAAATGCGCTGGCAGGCGCGCATCGACTGGGTGGCGTTCTTCTTCTTCTCGTTTTTCGCGAATTTTGTGGTGGATATTTTCTTTATCGGCGACGTGCTGATGAGCGCGCGGCTGGTTCTGATCGGGGTGTTTGCGACGATCGACCGGATCCGCAAGCGGCGGATTCCGCCAGGCGTGTATGAGCCGCAGGTGGCGGTCGTGATCCCGGCCTATAACGAAGAGAAGGTGATCGTGCGGACGATCCGCTCGGTGCTGAAGTCGGATTACCCGAATCTGCGGGTGATCGTGGTGGACGACGGATCGCTGGACCGGACGTTCGATGTGGCGCGGGAGGCGTATCCGAAGGAAGTTGAGGACGGCCGGCTGCTGGTGCTGAGCAAGCCGAATGGCGGCAAGGCGGAGGCGCTGAATCTCGGGCTGGATCACGTGGAGGAGGAAATCTACGTTGGCATCGACGCGGACACAGTGATCGCGCGGGACGCTGTATCGAAGCTGGTACGGCATTTTGCCGATCCGCGGGTGGGCGCGGTGGCAGGGAATGCGAAGGTGGGGAACCGCATCAACCTGTGGACGCGGTGGCAGGCGCTCGAATACATCACGAGCCAGAACTTCGAGCGGCGGGCCATGGATCTGTTCAACGTGGTCACGGTGGTTCCGGGCGCGATCGGCGCGTGGCGAACCGGCGCGGTGAAGAAGGCGGGACGCTATCCGGTGAATACGGTGGCGGAGGATGCGGACCTGAGCATGAGTTTGCTGGAGGACCGCTACAAGGTGATTTACGACGATCATGCGTTGGCGTTCACCGAGGCGCCGGCGACGGCGCGCAGCCTGATGCGGCAGCGATTCCGCTGGTCGTTCGGCATTCTGCAGGCGGTGTTCAAGCATCGCGGGGCGGCGAGGACGAATCGGGCGATGGGATTTTTCGCGCTGCCGAATATTCTGATTTTCCAGATTCTGCTGCCGCTGGTGTCGCCGTTCATCGACATCATGTTCGCGTGGGGTGTGGTGCAGTACCTGATCGACCGGCACTACCATCCGGAAACGGCGAGCGCGGGCACGGTGGAGAAGCTGCTGGTGTATTTCCTGGCGTTCCTGCTGATTGATTTCATGACGTCGCTGCTGGCGTTCACGCTGGAGCCGCGGCATCCGGCGAACCGGGGCGACGGATGGCTGCTGTTTCACGTGTGGCTGCAGAGGTTCAGCTACCGGCAGATCTTCTCGATAGTGCTGTTCCGGACGCTGAAGCGGGCGGTGGAGGGACGGCCGTTCAACTGGGAGAAGATCGAGCGGACGGCGCGGATGTCCCGGCACACGGAGAAGATTGCGGCGGGGGACTGAGGCTGCCGGTTCTGCGAATTTCTTTCAGGCGACAGCATTGAGCGAAACACGCGGCGGGTTGACGGAGAGCGCGCGCATCCGGGAGCGATGGATGATTGCGGCCGTGCTCGCGGCGGGATTCGCGTATCGCATTGTATTTCTGCTGATGCCGCTCTCGCTCGACGATGACACAGCGGCGTACACGGAGCTGGCGCGCAACTGGTTTCAGCATGGCATCTATGGGTTCTTCACCGGCAATGTGATCCAACCGTCGCTGGTGCGGCTGCCGGGTTATCCGCTTTTTCTGGGTTTGTTTTTCTCCGTGTTTGGGTGGGGGCATCCGCACGCGCTGCTGGTGGTGCAGGCGCTGATTGACCTGGCGGGTTGCTGGTTGCTGTGGGATTGCGCGAGACGCGAGGTATCGCGGCGGGCCGGGCGGGCGGTGTTATTGCTGGCGGTGTTCTGTCCTTTCACCGCAGCATACGCGGTGACGGGATTGACGGAGAGCCTGTCGATCTTCTGCGTGGCACTGGCGATCTGGGCTTTGGCGCGGGTGGCGCGGGCGGCGCGAGCGGGGAAGCCGGAGTGGGGGCCACTGCTGGCGTTGTCGGCAGCGATGAGTTACGGAATGCTGTTGCGGCCGGATGGAGTTCTGCTGACGGCGGCGTTCTGCGTGGGGATTCTTTTGTATACGAGTGGCTCAGCGGGAACCGGGCACGGTTTGCGTCTTGCGGTGGTGGCGGGTGTGTTGGCGGTGCTGCCGCTGGTTCCGTGGACGATTCGCAATGAGCGGACCTTTCACGTGCTGCAGCCGCTGGCACCGCGGTACGTGAATAATCCCGGAGAATTCGTGCCGGCGGGGTTCTTTCGCTGGATGAGGACGTGGTCAGTCAATTTTGTGGATGCAGGGACGGTTTTCTGGAATCTCAACGGCGAGATCGATCCGGAAGATGTGCCGGCGCGAGCGTGCTCGACGGCAGAGCAATGCCGGCTGACCCGAACCCTAATCGAGGAACACAACCAACAGCAAGCAGTAACGCCGGAGCTGGATGCGCAATTCGCGGCGCTGGCGGCGGAGCGGATTCGGGAGCGGCCGCTGCGTTACTACGTGGTTCTGCCGCTGTGGCGTGTTGCGGATATGTGGGTGTGGCCGCGCACGGAGCGGTTCCCGCTGAACCTCTGGTGGTGGGATGTGAGCGATCATCCCCGGGACAGCGCGATTGCCATCGGGCTGGGGCTGGTGAATCTGGCTTATCTGGGGCTGGCAGTGGTGGGATTTGCAAGGAGAAGAGTGCCGCTCGCGGCGGTGTTGCTGGCTTATATTGCGCTGCGCTGCATTTTGCTGGCGACGATGGAGAATCCTGAGCAGCGCTATACGATGATGATGTTCCCCATTGTATTTTTGGCGGCCGGGTGCGCGCTCGCCGGGCGAACGGAGCTAAACTCCTTCCATGCTGTTCATGGTGATTGAATCGTTCAAGAGCGGCGACGCGAGGCCGGTGGGGGAGCGCTTCCGGCGGCGCGGACGGATGATGCCGCAGGGCCTGACCTACCATGCGAGCTGGGTGGATGTGGCGGGCCAGCGATGTTTTCAGCTCATGGAAGGGACCGATGAGGCGGCGTTGCGGGAATGGATCGCGAACTGGAGCGACCTGGTGGTCTTCGAGGTGATTCCAGTGATGACGTCGGTTCAGTTCTGGGCAGAAACCGAATTGGGAGGCGCCGCGTAGGAGAAGCGGAACCCGCCTCTGCCGCCATGCGCTTGAACGCCGCTACCGATAGAATTGTTAGAGTAAATTTTCTCAATTGCAGGGGTCCCAGTTGACCACAACCACCAGGCCTGTCCAGCTGAAGGCGCTGACCTTTCAGGAACTGTTGTTACGCCTGCAGAGCTTTTGGGCGGAGCGGGGCTGCGTGCTGGCGCAGCCATATGACGTGGAAGTGGGCGCGGGGACGATGTCGCCGGACACGTTTTTGCGGGTTCTGGGCCCGGACCCGATTGCGATCGCGTATACGCAGCCGTCACGGCGGCCGGCGGACGGACGCTACGGCGAGAATCCGAACCGGCTGTACAAGCACACGCAGCTGCAGGTGATTCTGAAGCCGCCGCCGGCGGACATCCAGGAAATTTATCTCGAATCGCTGGAGGCGATCGGGATTCGCCTGCGCGAGCACGATATTAAGTTCGAGGAAGACAACTGGGAGTGGCCGGTGGGCGGTGCGTGGGGCGTGGGCTGGCAGGTGATGCTGGACGGCCTGGAGATTACGCAGTTCACCTACTTCCAGCAGTGCGGCGGGATGGATCTCGACCCAATCTCGGGGGAGATCACGTATGGCCTCGAGCGCATTGCGGCGTTTCTGCAGGATGTGGATTCGCTGTACGACGTGGTGTGGGCGGTGAATCCGAAGACGGGGCGCGCGGTGACCTACGGAGAGATTCGCCTGCAGGAGGAGCTGCAGCTTTCGGTTTACAACTTCGAGGCGGCGGACGTTGGAAAGCTGTGGGAGCATCTGCGCCTGTACGAGGCGGAGTGCCAGGCGCTGCTGGACGAGTTTCACAAGACCTTCCGGGTGGAGAAAACGGCGGAGAGGCACGAGAAGATTCACGACCGGTTGGTGCACGACGGAGCGGCCACGCCGGCGGATGAGGATGTGCGCGTTGCGCTGCGGCGGTTTCCGATTCTGGCAGCGTATGAGCTGTGCCTGAAATGCTCGCACCTGTTCAATCTGCTGGATGCGCGCGGGGCGATCTCGGTGACGGAGCGGGTGGCGGTGATGGCGCGGATCCGCAACATGGTGGTGGGTGTGGCGAAAGCCTATGCCACGCAACGGCAGAACGCAGGGGGCCGATAGCGATGGCGGATCTTCTGTTCGAAGCGGGGCTTGAAGAGATTCCGGCGCGCATGATCGCGGCGGCTGAGGCGGAGCTGACCGAGCGGGTGGTGGAGTTGCTGCGGAGGGAGCGGCTGCTCGAGGACGAGCACGAGGTTCACAGTTACTCGACGCCGCGGAGGCTGGCGGTGCAGGTGAATGGCGTGCTGGCCCGGCAGCCGGATGCGCGGCGCGAGACGACGGGGCCGGCGTGGGGTGTGGCGTTCAAAGATGGGCAACCGACAGCGGCAGCGCAGGCTTTTGCGCGCAAGGCGGGCGTTGGCGTGGAGGCGCTCGAAAAAATTTCGACGCCGAAGGGCGAGTACGTCTCGGCCAATGTGCTGCACCGCGGGCGTGAGGCCAGCGAGGTGCTGGGCGATCTGCTGGGCGCGGAACTGGCCGCGCTCTACTGGCCGAAAACCATGTACTGGAGGCCGCTGAAGCCGGAGCGTTTTGTGCGGCCGGTGCGGTGGATGGTGGCGCTGCTCGATCACGCGATCCTGACGGTTGAATTTGCCGGCGTGCGCGCGGCGAATCTGACGTGGGGGCATCGTATTCTGCGCGGCGATACGCCGGTGACCATCGATCACCCTGACGACTATGTGGGCGTGCTGGAGGCGGCCAAGGTGACGGCGGATGTGAAGCTGCGGCAACACCGCATCCGCAAGGCGCTGGATCTGGAGACGCGGAGCGTGCCTGGTGGCCGCTGGCGCGAGGACGCCGCGCTGCTGGAGACGGTGACGCACCTGACGGAGTGGCCGTCGGTGGTGCTGGGCAACTTCGATCCCGAATATCTGCAGTTGCCCGAAGAAGTGCTGGTGACAGTAATGCGGGATCACCAGAAATATTTTGCCGTGGAGAGTGCCGCGGGAAAGCTGGAACCCTGTTTTCTGGCGGTGCTGAATACGCACCCGGAAGAGATGGGCATCGATGTGATCCGGCACGGGCACGAGCGTGTGCTGCGGGCACGCTTCAGCGACGCGCGCTTCTTCTGGACGGTGGATCAGAAGACTCCGCTGGAAGACCGGGTGGAGATGCTGCAGGCGGTGACCTTCCACAAGGAGCTGGGCAGCTACGGGGACAAGACGCGGGCGAATCTGCAGATCGCGGAAAGGCTGGCGGGTCTGCTGGACGAGCGGGGAACGGCGGTCGATCGCAAGGCGCTGCTGAAGGCGGTCGAGCTGGCGAAGACCGACCTGACGACGGAACTGGTGAAGGAATTCACAGAGCTGCAGGGAATTGTGGGCGGGCTGTACGCGCGCGCGCAGGGGCTGGGCGAGAACGTGGCGCAGGCGATCTACTGGCAGTATTCGCCCGCGGCGGTGGAGGATCCGATTCCGCCGACGGTAGAGGGGCAGGTGCTGGGAATTGCAGACCGGATTCAGACGATTGTGGCGATGTTCTCGATTGGCCTGGAGCCGACGGGGTCGAAGGACCCGTATGCGCTGCGGCGAGCGGCGAACGCCATTGTGAAGATTCTGGCGGAGACGGGATTGCCGCTGGTGCGCTCGGACCTGGTGAAAGCCGTGCCGGCGGATCTGAGCGAAGAGACCCTGACGAAGCTCGCGGCCTTCTTCGAGGAGCGGCTGGTCTTCTGGTTGCGGGAGCTGCGCGGCTTCGCGTACGACGTGGTGAATGCGGTGGTGGCGGTGCGCTCCGACAACATGCGCGACGCGATTGCGCGGGCGGAGGCGCTGACGGCGGTGCGCGGGTCAGAGGATTTGGCGGCGATCGGCGCGGCGTTCAAGCGGATCAAGAATATTTTGCGCCAGGCGGAAGAGAAGGGCGCTCTGCTTCCTGGACGGCAGACGAGCCCGGTCAGCCCGGATTTGTTGACGGACCCTGCCGAGCGCGGGCTGCACGCCGATGCGATGAAGCTGGCTCCGGTGGTGGAAGAACTGCGCCGGCGGCAGGAGTATCGGCAGGCGCTGGAGAAAATCGCGACGCTGCGGCCCCATGTCGATTTGTTCTTCGACAAAGTCATGGTGATGGTCGACGACAAGGCGACCCGGGATAATCGGCTGGCGCTGATCAGCGAAGTGCTGAGCGCGTTTTCGAGGATCGCGGATTTTTCTGAGCTGGTTTCAAATTAATCGCCGGATAATTTAATTTTCGAACCTGCGCAGGAGGATGCTGTGCCTCAGGATCTGTGGGCTGCGGTTGACGACTACATTGAGGAATTGCTGATTCCGCCGGATGCGGCGCTCGACGCGGCGCGCGAGGCGAGCGAGAATGCAGGGCTGCCGGAAATCGCGGTGACGCCGAGCCAGGGCAAGCTGCTGTATCTGCTGGCGCGGATGGTGCGGGCCAGGAGAATTCTCGAAATCGGCACGCTGGGCGGATACAGCACCCTCTGGCTGGCGCGGGCGTTGACGGGCGAGGGCCAGGTGGTGACGCTCGAAGCGGATGCGAAACATTTTGAGGTAGCGCAGAAGAATATTGGCCGGGCAGGTTTGGCGCAAAGAGTCGATCAGCGGCTGGGGCTGGCGCTGGAGACGCTGCCGGAGCTGGCGCAGGAGGGTGCTGGGCCGTTCGATTTCGTTTTCATTGATGCGGACAAGGAGAGCAGCGTGGAGTATTTCGAGTGGGCGCTGCGGTTGTCGCGGCCGGGCGCGGCGATCCTCGTCGACAACGTGATTCGCGACGGCGAAGTCGCCGATCCTGGGACGACGGACGAACGGGTACAGGGGATTCGGCGGCTGAATGAAGCGCTGGCTCGGGAGCCGCGGGTGAGCGCGACGACGATTCAGACGGTAGGCAGCAAGGGGTACGACGGATTCACGCTGGCGCTTGTTCTGAGCTAAGGAAACTGCGACTCAGTTGTCGAAACATCCCTCAGCGGCTGAAGCCGGGGTCAAATTTGCTGCGGTTACGGCACGGCTGAAGGCCGTGCCCCTTCAAAACAGAGACTCCATCGAAGATTTCCTACGGAAGGACGACTGCGGCGCCGTCGATAGCGTCGTTCGCGACGGCGAGCAGGGCGTCGTTGACCTGATCGAGACGAAACAGCGTGGTGCGGGGCCGGATGCCGATCTTTGCGGCGAGAGCGACGAAGTCGCGGCCGTCCTGGCGGGTCATGTTGGTGACGCTGCGCAGCTGGCGTTCGCCCCACAGCAAGGAGTCGTAGTCGAACTGCGGGATGCGGTCGAGGTGGATGGCGTTGATGGCGACGATGCCGCCTTTCCGCAGGGAGGCGAGCGCGTCGATCACCACATCGCCGCTGGGGGCGAAGGTGACGGCGCAGTCGAGGGGGACGGGCGGACGTTCGGTATCGTCGCCGACCCAGGTTGCGCCCATGGTGCGCGCGAGCTGCTGGTGCGAAGCGCCGCGCGTCGAGACATAGACCTCGCAATTCCAGGATTGGAGCACTTTGATGACGAGGTGCGCCGATGCGCCAAAGCCGAAGAGTCCCACGCGGTCGCCGGGGGCAACTTCAGCGACGCGGAGGCTGCGGAAGCCGATGATGCCGGCGCAAAGGAGCGGCGCGAGGTCGATCGCGGAGGGCTCTTCGGGAAGCGTGATGAGGAAGTCGGCACGGGCGACGGCGTATTCCGCATAGCCGCCATTGACGGAGTAGCCCGTGTAGGTGGGGTGGTCGCAGAGATTCTCGCGGTTCCTGCGGCAGAGAGGGCAGGTGCCGTCGACGCCGCCGAGCCAGGAGACGCCGGCGCGATGACCGATGCGGACGGAGTCGACGCCGGGGCCGAGTTTTTCCACGCGGCCGACGATCTGGTGTCCGGGCGTAACAGCATCGCGCAAAGGCGGCAGCTCACCGGCGGTGATGTGGAGATCGGTGCGGCACACGCCACAGGCTTCGACCTTGAGGAGAACCTGGCCAGGAGCGGGCTCGGGGATAGGCAGATCTTCAAGGGTCAGCGGACGCGAGGCGATGGGGGCGGGATGGTGGAGGACAGCGGCGCGCATCTGTTCTCATAGATTAGCGCCGGATGGGCGAAGGTTCAGAGGCGGCGCAGGTCGTTCCACAATTCTTCGCGGACGGGAAGGCCGACGGCGAGATTTTCGGCGCGGATTTTGAGGACCTGCTGGCCGGGATAGCGGACCGATGCGCCCGATGCGAGCACGGAATCAACGATGGCGTCGGCGGTGCGCGCGGATTCTTCGGCGGATTGCAACTGCGCGAGGTTCACGGCGATGAAGACCTGGGAGAGGCCGGTTTCCCTGACTGGATCGATGGGGATTTGATGCGTGGCGAGACCGCCGGAGAGCAAGGTCGCGAGCATATCGAGCATCATGGCGAGGCCCGAGCCCTTCCAGTAGCCGATGGGCAGCGGGCGCTGCGAGGCTTCAATGGCGGCGGGATCGCGGGTGAGATGGCCTTCGGCGTCGAATCCGCCGTCGACGGGCAGGAGTTGGCCTTTCTGCTGGTAGGTGGCGAGCGCGCCATAGGAAAACTGCGACATCGCCATATCGAGAACCACGTGGCCAGCGGGGCGCGGAACCGCGATGATCAGAGGATTGTTGCCAAGGGCAGGAACCGAGGCGCCCCATGGCGGGAGATTGGCGAGGGTGTTGGTCCAGCAGAGGCCGATGACGCCGGCATCCGCGGCCTGCCAGCCATACGCGCCCCCGCGCATCCAGTGGTTGGTATTGGCGAGTGCGACGCAGCCGACGCCGTGCTCGCCGCTGATCTCGATGGCTCTGGCCATGGCCACCCATGCGTTGAGATTGCCAGGACCGCGGCGGCCATTCCAGCGTTCGAGGGCTCCGCACTGCTGCACGCGCGCGGGTGTCGCATTAATGTCAACCGAGCCGATGCGGATCGTATCGAGGAAGCGCGGGAAGCGCTCGACACCGTGCGAGTAAATGCCGTCGCGCGTGGCTTCAGCGAAGAGCCGCGCGCACTGCTCGGCGCGATGGGGCTCGAAGCCAATGCGGACGAGGATTCCGCCGAGCGTCGAGGCGAGTTCATCAAAGGGAATGCGGAGCATTATTGGAGGGGCTTGAGGTCTTCGAACGTGGTCGGGATGAGCTCGGCGACGGTGGGATGGATGTGCACGGAGTGCGTGAGGAGCGAGAACGGCTGGCGCGCGTACATGGCGGTGAGAATGCAATGGATGGCCTCGTCACAGCCGGTGCCGATGAGAGTTGCGCCGAGAATCTGCTGCGTTTCTGCGTCGGCGAGAACCTTGATGTAGCCGAAGGTCTCGCCCTTCTCGATGGCGCGGCTGACGCGGGTCATGGGGCGCACGCCGATGAGCGCCGGTTTCTTTGTCGCGCGCACTTCGGTTTCGGACATCCCGATGTGGGCGAGCGGCGGGTCGATGTAGGTGGCATATGCAAAAATGCGGTCGCTCACGCGACGCGAAGCCCCATGGAGGAGATTGTCGGCAACGATTTCGCAGTCGTTGTACGAAGTATGGGTGAAGGCGCCGCGGCGGTTGCAATCGCCGATAGCGAAAATGCCGGGAGTCGTTGTGCGGAGTTGATCGTCGACGGGGATGTAGCCGCGCTCGTCGGGTGTGATGCCGGCCGCGGGCAGGTTCAGGTCGTCGGTGTTGGGCACGCGGCCCACGGCCAACAACACGTGCGAGCCGGTGACGTGGGGTGCGCCTTCGTCGCATTCGAGGCCGACATCGACCTGATCGCCGCTGCGCTCGAGATGAATGCATTCGGCGCCGATGCGAACCTCGATGCCTTCGGATTCGAAAATGTCGCGAATCACTTTGGAGGCGTCTTCGTCTTCGTGGGGAGCGAGGCGGGAGGTTTTGTCGACGATGGAGACCTGAGAGCCGAAGCGGCGAAACATCTGCGCGAACTCGAGGCCAACGGGGCCGGCGCCCACGACGATGAGGTGCTCGGGGAGCACGTCGAGATCGAGGATGGGGGTGCTGGTGAGGAACGGAACAGAATCGACGCCGGGCATTTTCGGGATAAAAGGCCGGGCTCCAACGTTAAGAAAGATTTTCGGCGCTTCGAGCAGATCGTCTCCGACGCGCATGGTGGTGGACGATGCGAAGGAGGCCGTGCCGGTGAAAACAGTGCAGTTGGGATTGGTACGGAGCCCCTTCTCGACGCCAGTGCGGGCGCTGAGGACGATGGCGTCTTTCCGGGCTTTGACGGCGCGCATGTCGATGGTGACGGGACCAGCTTGAAAGCCGAAGTCACCACCGCGGCGCGCGAGGTGAGCGGCGTGGGCGCTGGCCACCATGGCTTTGGTGGGGGTGCATCCGTTGTTGACGCAGGTCCCGCCGAAGAGATGACGCTCGACCGCGGCTACTTTCCATCCGGCGGCGGTGAGGCGAGCTACGAGAGGAGGACCGGCCTGGCCCGCGCCAACGACAATTGCGTCAAACGAGTTTTTCATTGCAGCCTCAGAATGGAGAAGAAACCAATTGCGATCGCAGCGATGTCTTCGAGAATCGCAGCAGGGAAATCTCGATGAAACGCGGCCGCCATTTTGGCGCGGACCGCGGCGCCGCCCAGAGTTCCGGCGACGGCTCCAAGGATGCCGAAGACGAGCCCGAGGATCAGTTTTCCTCCCGAGGCTCCCACCGTGGCGCCGACGAGACCGCCGCTGAGGATGCGAATGCCAAAGGGCACGGGTTGTTTGCGGCTGGGGGTGGTGGGCAGCTTGTCGACCACCAGTTCACACAGCGCGAGAACGGTAAAGATGCCAACGGTGATTCTGTATTCCATCAGGCCCATATACGTGTTGTCGATGTTGAGCAGGCCCAGGCGAGCGGACCAGCTGACGATGGCGGGGGCCAGCATGGAACGAAGCCCCGCTACGAGGCCGACCAGGAAGGCGCAGAGAAGAAGCATTCAATCCTCCAGACTTGCAAACGACTGCCTTGTGGCGACAGCGTTTCTTTGGCTACTGGTAATTTCCGATCAGGACAAAGGGCGCCCAGTAATAAGGATGAGCATACGACGTGGCCTGGGTGGCGGGCTCGGGGACAATTTCGACGCCGCGGCTGGTTCCGGAACGGGTGGAAGCGGAGGAACTGTGGAGGAAAGCAAGCTGGGCCTGGCGCAGGGCTTCGGCCTTGCCGATGGCGGGATCTTTAACCCAGCGCGCGTAGAAGTCGCTCATGATGCGGCTGGTGCTGGCGTCGTTCACGTCCCACAGCGTGGCGAGCACGGCCTCGGCATCTTTTTGCTGAGCGACCATGCCGAGGCTGTCCATTTCAAGGCCATCGCTGGCGGTGTCGCCCTTTGCTGTGCTGCAGGCGGAGAGCGTGAGCAAACGGGTGCCATGAAAACTGACGACGGAATTTTCAAGCTGCGAGAGAGTGAGGGGAAATCCCCGCGGGTCGCCTGCGTCGTTGCCGCCGAGCATGAGATAAGGCTCGTTTCCGCTGCCGGCTGCAAGGACGAAGTGGCTCGCGATGTGGACGACGGGATAACTGGAGCCGGGACCGAGCTGCGCTTTTAACGCGGCCCAGGTGAAACGCTCGTTGGGCAGGAGCGTGCCATCGATGGGGCCGTGCGACTGCGGGTCGGTGGGGTCGTGGACGACGGCGTCGAGTTCGGGAATAACGTCGGGCAGCGCGGGCAGGCCGCCGTAACTTTTCGACAAGCCCACGGCGAGGACGCGCAACGCGGTTCTGTTGGTGTCAGGCGCGGTCATATGGCCGTAGCTCTCGGGCGTGAAGAGGACGTTGTTGAAGCGCTCGGCCAGGTAACGGTGGCCGTCGAAGAGCGCGGACATGGGCAGGTAGCGCATGGAGCCGTCGAGGGACCAGAGGATCGTGGGAACGCGGCCTTTGTCGAGGGGATTCCGCTCGAGCGCCGCCAGTTCGGCCTCGAGAGGCGCGACGACGATCGAATACATTTCGGCGAGGTGCGGTTTGGGATCGGAGGAGGGCTTGCGGAGTTCATTGCGTAACTGCTGGACTTTGTCGTTGAGTTGGGCGGGCGTGACTTTCAGTTCATATTTCTTGCGCGACTGCGGGGTGATGACCAGGACATAGGCGTGTTCGTCGCCGAGCAGAAGGCGGATGCCGATGACGTGGGGGCCAAGATCCGCCAGCGTGTTTTGCAGGCGGCTGACTTCGGATTTTTCTTCGCTGAGCAGGGAATTCGCGGCCTGGATTCCGGCGTTCTGTGCCAGCTCCGGGTATAGCGTCTTGCGGAAAAAGTCGGAAACGTCGGTGTTACCGGATTCGATCTTCGCTTCCAGCGCCTTTATCTGAGCTTCTTCCGCGGGCGTGCGGTTAGGTTTGGACAGCAATGCCTCGTATTGCGCGCTCAGGTCGGTCAGGGCAACGGCGGCTTGTTCGTGAGCGGCCAGATCCGTCTCGACGTCCTGCTCAGCACGGGTGAGATTGACCGGTGTGGCGTGGGCATCGGGATGATCCGCTGTGGCGAGGACGACTTCCTGCAGTTCCTGTTCCTTCAACAAATCCATCACCTGTTCCGCTTCGCCGAGGCGGTTGGCTTCCAGCAGCAACTCGGCCAGCATGCGGTAGGTAGCCGATTTCGATTGCGCGAATTGTTCCTGCAGGCTTTGATCGAGGCCGCTGATATTGCGGCGCATCAGCTGATACGCATTCACCGCTTCGGTACCGAAGAAGATGGCTTCTTCAAGACGGTGCTGGGTGCGGAAATCGAGCATGAGCGAGGCCTCGATGCCACCTTGCAGGTCAGGGTCGCCCGCAGCTTTGGCCAGGGAGAGCGCGGCGAGTTTCTGCGGCAGCGCCTGATCGAGCTTGCCCTGATCGGATAACACGCGGCCAATGCTGTTGAGCGCGAAGGCCTGGCCGCGGCGGTCCTGCACGTCGCGCCACGCGGCGAGCGCCTGATAGTCGAAGTCGAGCGCCTTATCGCGCTCGCCGAGATCGGAGTAAGCGCGGCCGATGTGATTGAGAGCAGCGGCCTCGCCGCGGTGGTCCTGGACTTCGCGCCAGATGGCGAGCGCCTGATTGTAGAAATCGAGCGCCGGTTGCGGCTGGCCCATCTCGGCGTGGATTCTGCCGATGTCGTAGAGGGCGAGGGCGACGCCACTGCGGTTGCCAACTTCCTTCCAGAGGGGCAGCGCCTGATTGTAGTAGTCGAGCCCTTGCTGTCTTTGGCCCAGATCGTCGTAAATGCGGCCGATAGCGTTGAGCGAGGCGGCTTCACCCTCGGGATGGCCGAGTTCGCGCCATAGCGGGAACGCGGCCTGGTAGGATTCAAGCGCTTTTTCTTTCTCGCCGAGATTGGTGTAGGTTCTGCCGAGGTTATTGAGGGTCTGCGCTTCGCCGCCCATCTCGCCGACGGCGCGCCACAGCGGGAGAGCCTGGTTCAGATTGTCGAGCGCCTCCTGGCTGCGGCCCATGTCGGAATAGCAGCGGCCGAGATTGTCGAGGGTGCTGGCTTCTCCGGCACGATTGTTGCTTTGGCGCCACATGGGCAGCGCCTGATTGAGGACCTGCGATCGCTTTGTCGCGCTGGCCGAGGTCGTTGTAGACGCGGCCCATATTATTGAGGGTCGAGGCTTCGCCCACCACGCTGTTGATCTGCTGCCAGATGGGCATGATCTCAGTGAAGAGGTCGAGCGCTTTTTGTTCCTGGCCGAGATCGGTGAGGATGCGGCCTTCGACGTTTTTGCTTTGCGCCTGCTGGCCTTTACTGGTCTCGATCGACAAGGCCTGAGCGCAGTAGTCGAGACCCTTTTGCGGATCGCCTGCCTCGCGATAGAGACTCGCGAGCGTGTTCAACTCCGTCCCTTCGCTCCTGATGTTGTGCGACGCGCGCGCGTCCGCGAGCGCCTGTTCGTGTTGAGCGATCAGCCCGCGCAGTGCTCCGGGTTGTTGTGCGCCGGCGGTCGCGGAGAACATGCCGAGACAAACTGCGACCGCGATCGTCTTCGCCGGATTCATCGTGACCACTTTACTGCTCCGGATTCCAGGGGGCGAGGGGCCGCCGATTTTAAATTATGGATTACTGCGAGGCCTGCCGGGGGATGCTGTGAACTGCCGTCAGCCCGATGCCCCAGTTGGTAGGGACCTGGCCAGGATTTCCGCGTGTCCCGCTGCTGGTGTTGCTCAGCAATTGTTCCAGGGGCGATTCCTCGCCGCCGCGCGAGCGCGAGACGCCCTCGAAGTTGAGCACAAAAGGATCGGACAGTGGCTGCGCGGTGCTCAGAAGAACGAAAGTATCCGTGCCAAAGGGCGCGCCGATTTTGAGAGCGGGAGCGCCCGGGATCAGAAACTGATTGCCGGTATCGGATTCGTTGGGAAACTGGTTTCCGGAATTTCCTCTCGGATACAGCACCGTGCCCTGGCCATGGCAATCGATGTCAAGGACGTAGACCCAGCGTTTCTCGGTGACCTGGCCGCTGGCCCGCAAGGCCATCCTCAGCTGATCGCCTTCGTGCAGCACCTGGCCGGGGGCGAGTGGCGATCCGCCGGAGTACGGAATCAGCGCCAGCGAATAGTAGTTGCCGCGAGAAGCGTCGGCGGGGCTGTTGGCCATCTGGAGCCAGCCATGCACTTTGGCCAGCAACGACGCGTAACGATTCAACGCGGCCGCGCCTTTTTCCATCGCGCTTACGTCGGGCATCGCGACCCAATCGCTGCGGACCGGATAGGGCGATGTGGAAGAGCATCCAGGAGTGAGGTGGTTCGGGTTGGGTGGGGGCGGTCCGGCGGCCAGCTCATTCTTGTGGAACCACGCCCACGCGGGGCCATTGGCGGTGAGAATGCCGGTCAATGCGTATTCCGCGCTGGCCAGCGTAGCAACGGTTTGCACGGCGCTATTGGGATCCGGCGGGAGAAGCTGCGCGGCCAGCTCACGCGAAGGGGGAAGGTTGACCCAGAGTTTCGCGCCGGCGGGAATCTTTTTCTTCAGCGCGGCGGCTGTGAGCGTGGCGCCGAGGGGCGCGGGCGAAGGCGCGCCGGCCTGCTGCAGTGTCCAGTTGGTTCCATCCCAGCTGAGGATATGGGTCCATGCTTCTGCGGCTGGATCGGATACGGAGGCAACGCCGGCAGCCTGAATTTGCGCTGCGGCCGCCAGAATGTCGGCCTGCGCCAGGGTGGCCGGCCAGTGCCAGATATGCAGCGGCGCTGATTGCGCGGGGCTCCACTTTGTCATCTCGAAGATTGCGCCGGCGCTCACTTTTGCGCCCTGGGGGCTAACGACTGCGGCCACCGAGCGGGCGATGCCCTGAAGAGCGGTTACACGCAGCTGGACTTTTTGGCCGTCACTGTTGGGCAGCGTCGCGATGAACTCGCTGCCAACGCCCACGCCAGAGACGCGGCCGACGTCGAGCCACACCGCGCCGTTGTTGCCGGTTCCGAGCGCGGCGGTACAAATTTTGTCCGAGGCTGCCGCCGCTCCGCCGAAGAGCGGCTGCTCGCGGCGCTGCGCATTGGCGTCGAGATCAGGGTCTTCGTCGGGAACGTCTTCGTTCTGGATGACGGCCCTCACTCGCTGATAGACAACCGCGGCCGGCGCGTCGGCCGGCAGCACCTGCAGCGCTTCGACCAAGGCAGCGGTGAATGCGCCGTGCGGTTCGGTGGGAGGGATAGTGTCCGGCGTTTCCTTGGAACTCTGGTCCTGCTGGACTGCGGAAAGCACGATTGCAGGATTACTCTTACGCTCGGTGGGCGCGGGACGCGGATCGCCGTTCGGGAGCAGCTCCGGAGCTTCGGCGACGTCGCGTGGGTCGAAGGGCAGGTCACGCTCGCGATACCTGGGCTCGATGCCGCGACTGATGCCGCCGCTGTGGCAGTTGTCGAGGATCACGGTCAGGTGAATTCCCTTGTCGAGCGCGGCATTAAAGATGTGGGTCATTTCCCGATCGCGAACGTCGTAGCCGCCCTTGTAGGCGTCAGAGGGAACCAACGTGCTGTCGGCATTCACATACTTGCCGTTGACGAGCACGGTGAGCTTCGTCCCCTTGCTGTTGATGCGCAGCGATCCGTGGCTGGCCGCGTAGAAGACGACCGTGTCCCCGGAATGGGGAACGTCGACGAGATACTTCTGCATCGCCGCGAGAATGCCGTCGCGGTTCGTCTGCTCGGCAGGCAGGATGGTCTCGCCCGCGCCCGGATGTGGCGGCGCCGGATTGGTGAGCAGCACCACCTGATTCGCCGGGAAGCCAAACTTGGGGCTGGTGAGCACGTCCGCCATGGACTGCGCATCGTTCACGGCGCCGTCGAGATTCTCAAAATAGCCCAGCTCGCAGCGTCCATAGGTGCAGCCATCAGGATGCTGTGCCTTGGTGCCGGCCGGTTCGTAGGTGTTAATGCCGATCAGGAGCGCGTGCTTCGTCTGTGCTGGTCCCGGTGTTGCGCACAGCACGCAGAGGGAGACGAAGATAGCGGCGAAGGTGGATTTCATACACACGCTCCGATGAAAACTCCCATCGAGTATAGCGGGTGAACGAGCCGGTTCGGACAGCCGGCGAGCGGGCCTCGGAGTTCCCCGCCAAACGCTGAGCCGGAAGGGGTGCGGGGATTGAATCGTAATATGGACTGGTTGGAGGAGCTGGTTCGAGCATCCTGTGGCATGATTGCTGCAATTCACATCGTCGATTCGCATACGGCGGGCGAGCCAACCCGCGTCGTCGTTGCCGGAGGACCGGAGCTGGGCAAGGGACCGCTGGCGGAGCGTCTGCGCCGCTTTGCCGAGCAGTATGACGATTTTCGCTCGGCCGTAGTGAATGAACCCCGCGGCTCCGATGTGCTGGTGGGAGCGCTGCTGGTCGAGCCCGGAGATGCGGCGTGCATGGCCGGGGTCATTTTCTTCAACAACGTCGGGTATCTGGGCATGTGCGGCCACGGCGTGATCGGATTAGTGACGACGCTCGCCCACCTCGGGCGCATCGCGCCGGGCGAGCATCAGATTGAAACGCCGGTAGGTGTGGTGCGGGCCATGCTGCACAACGATGGGCGCGTGACGGTGGAGAACGTCCCAAGCTATCGCTGGCGAAAAGGGGTCGCGGTTGAAGTTGCGGGGTTCGGCGAAGTAAGCGGCGACGTGGCGTGGGGAGGGAACTGGTTTTTCCTGACGGAGGACGCTCCGATGCCACTGACGCTCGAAAATCGCGAGGCGCTGACGGGCTTCGCCATGGCGGTCAAAGCCGCCCTGAACGCGCAGGGGATTACGGGAGCCAACGGGAGCGAGATCGACCATATCGAAGTTTTCTCCGCGTCGGCGGTGCCGGCAAACGACAGCAGAAATTTTGTGCTGTGCCCAGGCAATGCGTACGACCGCTCCCCTTGCGGAACCGGGACGAGCGCGAAGCTGGCCTGCCTTGCCGCAGACGGCAAACTCGCGCCTGGCCAGGTATGGCGGCAGGAGGGCATCCTGGGGACCGTCTTCGAGGGCAGTTATCGGATCGCGGATGGCCCGCAGGCCCAGGTGATTCCCAGCATCACCGGCTCGGCCTATATCACAGGCGAAAGCCGGCTGTTGTTCCACGAGGATGACCCGTTCCGGATGGGGATCTCCCGGTAACTCCCTGGAAAAATGCCCGAGTGATGAAACGCCCGGCCACGCCCCCGCACTATGGTCCCAGAGAAAGTCGTCGTGCCAACCAGCATCGGCGAAATCCCTGACCGCAGTACCCATCCTCGAGGATGGGGACCGCAATTCGGAGCGTGCGATGGCGCGGCTGACACTTTGGAACTTCCCCGGGCCGTTGATGCAACTGTGTTCCTGCTATCTGCCCTGAGTTCGCTCTTCCCCTGTCCATCTGGCTGAGTAGTGGCTGGATCGGACTCCGACTCCACGGGCGGGCTGAGCTGGCCGCAGCCGGCCTGCCGTGGAGAGTGACGCAGTCCGAAGGGCGCAGGGTATGAGTCCAGAATTGGTTCGCAATCCAGGGCGTGGCTCCGCCGCGCAGAGGCACGTTCGGCCGCCCTCGGCCGATCACAAGCTCAGTGCGCGCCCGGCGCCCGATGCTATACTCGCGTCCTCCCGGGTTTGCGAGGACTTCTTTGCAGTTTTTTGCATTTGATGCAGGCTATATCGAAGGTCTCTGCGCAGGGGACCCTCGCACGCAGGAGCATTTTGTTGGCTATTTCACGCAGCTGCTCCACCTGAAACTCCGCTCGCGGCTGAAATCCCCGCAGGCCATTGAAGATGTGCGGCAGGAAACCTTTGCCCGCGTGCTGACCACCCTGCGCAAAGAGAACGGTGTGCGCCAACCGGAACGCTTTGGGGCGTTCGTCAACACGGTCTGCAACAACGTGCTCTTCGAGCATTACCGTTCCTCCTCGCGCAGCGAGTCACTCGACGAGGAAGACCGGCCGGAGCTGCCGGCCACAGGAGCCAGCGCCCACGACATCGCCTCCACGCGACAGCTGGGCGAAAAGGTGAGGGAGATTCTGGCGGAGATGCCGGTGAAGGACCGGTCGCTGCTGAAGGCGATTTTTCTCGACGAAAAGGATCGGGAAGAGGTCTGCCGCGAGTTCGGCGTGGATGGGGAATACCTGCGGGTTCTGCTGTTCCGGGCAAAGAAAAACTTCAAGGCCGAATACCTGAAGCGAATGGGCGGAGACTCCAATGCCGCCATCCGCTGAAACGTTTCACCGCACCGAGTCACTACCAGTCAGAGCAGGAATTGGAGTCCGCGTCCATGAATCATAGCGAAGCAGTTGAGATGATGGCGACCGAGCGGTACCTCCTCGGAGAGTTGTCTCCGGAATTGCGGGAGGCCTTTGAAGAGCACTATTTCGACTGTCAGGAGTGCGCGCTCGATCTGCGCGCCGAGGCGGCGTTTGTGGACGCTGCCAAGATGCAGTTGCCGAACATGGCGACCGCGCCGGCAGCATCTCCGGCGGCGTGGACGGCGCCCGCGAAACCGGCGCGTGAACGGCGCGAGTGGTTTGCGTGGTTGCGCCCTGCTATGGCCGTACCCACGTTTGCCCTGTTGCTCATCGTCATCGGATACCAGAACATCGCTACGATTCCCTCGCTGCGATCCGTGGCATCCAGCCCGCGCCTGGCGCCCTGGGCGACGCTGCACGCTGGCACCCGAGCTGGCGCTCATCTGCCGGTCGTGGCGGACCGCAAATCCGGCGCGGTGCTCCTCATCGACGTTCCCAACGACGGCGCATACGCCTCGTTTGCCTTCGATCTGGAGGATCCGCAGGGGAAGAAGTTCTGGACCCAGACCGTCAGCGCCCCCTCGGAAACGGGCGGCGCGAGCCGGCACGCTCTCTCTTCTGATTCCAGGAATGGGCTTGCAGCCCGGCTCGTATACGCTTACTATCTCGGGCATCACCCCTCAGGGCAGCCGGACCCAGGTGGACCGGCGGATTCTTGATGTTCGCTTTGACGAGTAGTACCCACTCCCCCCGGAAAGTGAGCACGTACGGCCATGGCTGGCGACAAACCCCACCCGGAACACGAATACCACGCTGAAGCGCACGCCCTTTCGGGCCATCTGCATCATCCGGTTGAGCAGTCCATCAAGCCGCAGGCGTTTGTCCGCCTTGAGAAACACGGCGGCTATCTCGCTGAGCGGGCGCGCGATTATCGCCTGGAGGGAATTTTCTCCTTCCGCCATTCCTACACGCAGGTGGCCGGCAGCCGCGACCAAAAGAAGGACCACGGCTTTAGCACGCTGGCGACGGCGGTCATTGAGGATTTCAACGTCCTCGACGTAGTGACTGCAGACCGCATCGTTTCGCAAATTTCCACGGATCATCCGCTTGTGGGCTATGTGCCCACAGTCACTTTTCTCGGCACGCGCTTTGAGAATCTGCGCATCGCCGGCAAGGAAGTCGATGTCGACCTGAACCTCGATTTCCTGGGACCCAAACCGGCGAAGGACGCTCCGTATATCAAAGACGCCGGCTTCCGCGCCCGCGTCGAGAAGCAATATGCGGGCATCCGCGGACAAAATCTTCCCCCCGCAATCCTCGGACGTTACAATCAACTCCCACCGGACTCCAAACCTGAGGCGTCTCTCGAATGCTCGCTGGTCAGCAAGGCGGAGCCATCTCGTTTTGGGCGGCCCTGCGGCCACATCATCGAGATTCCGGGCTTCGGGCGGATCCTGCTGGCAGTGTTGCGCGTCGAGCACTGGGATCCCAACAAGAAGACGGGCATTCCGATGCGGAGCAAAATCAGCCTGACCATGCTGGAAATCGAGATGGGCTGTATCGGCAACGGGTCGGCGTCGGCGGGGAACACCATCGTCAACGGGCAGGGAAAAGGCACGGGTTAGTCGAGGCGGTCGTTTGCCTCCTGGTGCTCTCGCTTTGCATTGGAGACCGAGCGCTCTCGGCAGCGGATCAATTCAACAGGACGGCGACCATGTTTCAACATGGGCAACTGGCACTGAGCCAGGAAGCCGCCGCGCGGCTCGCCGACCAATACCGGAATGCGGATGCGGTTTGGCCTGCGCGATTCAAAATCCTCGAAGCTCAGGCAGCCGCATGGCGCGGCATGAATCAAGTAGTCCTTAGTGTCCTGTCATCCGAACTTCCCGCCTTTTCTGACGTGGATCTTCGCATTCGCAGGCTTTCGCTTTTGGCCGCCGCGAACATCAACCTGCATCGAAATGGCGATGCAATTCGATACCTCTCGAATGCCGATGCACTTTGCTCCAGCATGGATCGTTCTGTTTGCAGTCACGTCCTGGATGCCCACTGGACTTTTGCGATGGAGCAGGGAAACTACGACGAAGCGTTTCTTTTCTCATCGCAGGAGTTGGCGCACACGCGCAGATTCCGTCAATCCTTCGACGAAGCGGCAGCTCTCATCAACCTGGCGGTGACCTGCCTGCAGACGGAACGGTTTGACGAGGCGATCGACTGGTTGAATGCCTCGAACAGCCTTGCCGCTCCCCTGGGCGCTCAGGACATCCTCCTCACCAATGCGGGCAACCTCGGTTGGGCCTATTACAGCCTCGGTGATCGGGAGCGGGCCTTCGCATTGTTTCAGGACGCTGAGCGGCGAGCGATCGCGCTGGGGGACACGGAAGACGCGATCAACTGGCTGACCACCACCGGCTACGTCTATCAGGATTCCCAGGATTGGCCGCACGCGATGGAGTCGTATCGCCAGGCTCTTTTAATGGCCAGAAACAGCGACAACCGCGACAAAGTCGTTAACTCCCTCGAAAGCTTGTCGCACATTTCCATCGAGCTCAATCAGCTCAACGATGCAGACAGCTATCTCCGCCAGCTCGATCCGCTGATCCGCGCCAATAACAACCGACTCGACGCGCTCGACGTTCTGCTGGCGCAAGGACGCATCGCCGCCGCTCGAGGCCAGGATCAGCAGGCGGAAGCGCTCTTTCGCCAGGTCAGGGACGACCCGGCGAGCCAGATCACGATGCGCCTGGGCGCGGAGCACGAGCTGGCCCGGCTCTTCGAGCAACAAGGCCGCATCGACGACGCGAAGAAGATGTACGCAACCGCGCTGGCAACCTTCGAGTCGGCACGCGCGCAGATCAAGAACGAAGACTCGAAATTGCCTTACTTCGCCAATGCAACGCCGATCTACGACGACTACATTCGTCTGCTGGTCTCGCAGGGCAGGGAAGAGGAAGCGCTCGCTGCTGCCGACCAAAGCCGCGCCCGCACGCTCGAGCAGGGGCTGGGCTTGACGGTCGGAAGCCAATCGTCCCAGGCGGCTTCCGTCGGACCTGGAGCCATCGCATCGCGCGCCGGTGCAACGCTGCTCTTTTACTGGTTGGGCGAGAAGCAGTCCTGGCTCTGGGCCATCACGCCGAAGAAGACCACGGTCTTCCCGCTCCCCGCCAAAGCGGAGATCACCCACATCGTCGAGCGCTATCGCCAGGCGTTGCTGGGGCCGGAAGATCCTCTCACCTCTGCCAACGCCGATGGCCTGGCGCTCTACCGCATCCTCATCGCACCTGCGAAAAACCTTCTCCAGCCCAACGCGAAGGCCATCATCCTTTGCGACGGTGTTCTCAGTGAGCTCAATTTCGAAACGCTGCTGACCGACACAACCACGCCCCGCTACTGGATTGAAGATGCGGACGTCGTCTCCGCGCCGTCGCTGGCGATGTTGGCGGCATCGAAGCCATCGCACGATGTCGGACGCAAACTGCTTCTGCTCGGCGACGCCGTTTCCCCAAGCCCCGACTATCCCGAGTTGCCCAACGCCTCGGTCGAGATGCAGCAAATCCAGAAGCATTTTCAGCCGCAGGACGAAACTGTCTTCACGCGCCAGCAGGCGAGTGCCGCTTCGTATCTCGCGAGCGCGCCGCAGCGTTTCTCCTATATTGACTTCGTCGCGCACGGGGTGGCCAGCCGCACCGATCCGCTGGATTCAGCCATCATTCTCTCGCGCACGGCCGGTGGAGAAGATTCGTTCAAGCTTTATGCGCGCGACATCATGCTGCATCCCATCGACGCGCGCCTGGTCACTATTGCTGCTTGCTATGGTGGCGGAACGCGCACCTATGCGGGCGAAGGTCTGGTCGGACTCTCATGGGCGTTCCTGCGTGCCGGCGCGCACAACGTCATCGGCGCCCTCTGGGAGGTCAGCGACGAATCCTCCCCGCGCCTGATGGACGCGCTCTACAGCGGACTGGAAAAAGGCCTGCCGCCGAGCGCCGCGCTGCGCCAGGCGAAACTTTCCCTGCTACACGCTCCGGGAGATTTTCGGCGGCCTTTCTTCTGGGCCTCCTTCCAGCTCTATACCGGGATGTAGCGTCCTTCGTCCGCGCCCGAATCCGTTTCCGCGAATTTCTCGCGCTGCCTGATACGAAAGTGGCAAGCGCAGCACTACTTCCCAGTGCGACGTAAGGCGCGGTCCCCAATCCCGCTCGATCCTCCGGCCCCTCAACGCCAAAAGTCGCCGCGAAGGAGCAGCATGTCGTCAGCCAACAAATTTGTGCTTCGCGTACCTCTCGATGCCTCGCGGGTTCCGGATTTTCAGGCCAATCGCTCCGTGAGCGTACTCGCATGGCACAAGCAGGGCGTTCCCCAGCAACGTCTCGCGACCTTCGATCCGCAGGGCAAAAGCTCCGCCTCGTTTGAATTTCGGCAGCCGCCGGAATCTCTGCGCGTCGCGCTGGGACCGGAGACTGCGACGCCCGCCGACCTCCAGCGTCTGCAAACCGTTTCTGTCGCTGTACCCTCCTCCACGTGGCAAGCGGCTTCCGAAGTCTCGCTCCCCGCCATTCAGATCTCTTCGTACCACTGGTGGTGGTGGCAGCACTGGCGTCAATCCTTCAAACTCACCGGCCGAGTTCGCAGCGCGCGCGGCATTCCCATTGCCGGAGCGACGGTTTCCGCATTCGACGTCGACGCATGGTGGTGGTGGACCGCGCAGGAGCAGGTGGGACGCGCCACCACCGACGCCGAGGGCTGCTTCGCCATCGACTTCACCCGCGGCTGTGGCTGGTGGCCGTGGTGGTGGTGGGTCACCCGTGATTGGCAGGCTAACTCGGTGCTCGTCGATCAGATCACCGCGTTCGTCCGCCAGTATCCCCGGCTCGCTGCGCTTGGGCCGGTAACCCCGATGCCCACCCTCGACGTCTTCCACGCGTTGCTCGCATCGGGTCCGCGGCCCATGCCGTCCAAATTCTCCACCAGCGTCTTCCAGCCCGGCCAGCCCGTCGCCAGGACAGCGATCGATCCTGCCTCGCTCGATAGCCTACGCGAGCGGATCATCGAAATCCTGCCCAGGAATTTTCCGCTCCCCATCTGGCCATGGTCCGCGTGGTCGCCCTGGGAAGATTGCGGCGCCAACGTGCTTTTCAAAGTGACGGACACCTGCGCCGGTGAAACCAGGGTTCTGCTCAACGAAACCGTCAGCGAAGCTCGCTGGGATATTCCCTCGTCGCTCGATGTCACGCTGACGGCGCGCGATGGAAAATTCCGTGAGAGAGCTCCGGGGTGGACGCTGGTGGATTATCTCTTTTCGGCGAATCGATCCGGTTCGTGGGGCAGCGGGGCCGGCAAAGAGATCGCCGTGCCACCGGGCAGACTCGCGTAAGTGGAAAGGATCAATTCAGGGCCGTTTTTCAAGGACTGATCACCCGAATTGCAGGTAAGCCGGGAAATTCGATGCAACAGGAGCTTTTTATGGATATCTTGACGGCAATATTTGATTTCCTCTTCGGATGCCGCCATGCGGACCTGAGCCGCGTCTTCACCATCGGCGGCCAGACCTATCGGGTGTGCTGCACCTGCGGAACAAGGTTGAGTTACTCGCTCTCGCGTATGCGCCTGGGGGCGCGTTGTCCTGAGACGCCAGTTACTATCCCCGTCTTCTCCAGGGTTGGACGCCGGCCCATCTCCGTTCTCTCTGAAGATTTCCAGATGGAATAGAACTTGACTCGGGCGAGGCGTGACGCGCGGCGCCCGCTCTCAGTTACTGGCCGCTGCGGTGGCAGCAGATTCGGCCTGAGAAAGACGGAATTCGTCGAGGTAGCTCCGCCAAGCGTCTACTTTCTGCGCCAGCCCCAGACTGTCGAGATAGCCGGCATCGAATGGGATGTCGCCAGCCTCCAGGGCGTCGCCGGATGTGATCGACAGGGCGTCAGCGCAGTGAACCGCTGTCAACGGCGAAAAACGCGCGTCGAGGGCCTCCGCGGGACGGTGGTGAAACGCCACAGCATGCACCAGGGGAGTAGGCAATCCCCACATACTCATCAGATAAGCGCCTAACTGCGCATGAGAACAGCCCAAAGCTCCGATCTCCAGAGTTTCGATGGAGCGCGGGCAGAGCTCGGCTTCCTTCAGAACATCGCTGTACTCCTTCGGCTTCTCGGCGAGAAGAATGATCTTGCCCGCGTCGTGCAGCAGGCCGGCTGCAAAGCACTCTTCGGCCAGGGACTTGTCGCCGATCTCGTCAATCGCGATGCGCTGCGCGATGGAGGCCACGCAGACGCTGTGATCCCACAAGGCAGGAAGATAACTGGCGACCGCGGATTTCCGGTCGAACTGGGAAAAGACGTGAATGGATAAAGTGAGGGTGCGGACCGTCTCGATCCCGATCAAAGAAACCGCCTGGCGCAGACTCGATACGCGGCCGTGCACTCCGATGAAGGCCGAGTTCGCCAGCTGAAGAATTTTCGACGCCATGCCAATGTCGCGCGCGATGATCTGCTCGATTTGGCCGAGCGATGCTGTCTCCGAGCGCAGGGCGACGGTCAGCTCGTTGTAGATGGCCGGCAAACTGGGGATCGAGCGCATGCGCGCAATGGCAGCGGCGATGGCCGGGTTCGTGACCAGATCGCGCGAGGCAAAAGCCTGGTTGAGACGCAGCTTGAGCTCCCGGATATCGCACGGTTTGGCGAGATATTGATGCGCGGGAGCGATGGAGCGAAGGACGGCTTCCTTTTCCGACTGCCCGGACAGGATGATTCTCACCACCTGCGGGTAGCGATCCTTGATGCAATCCAGCAACAGCGCGCCGTCCATGGAGGGCATGCGCATGTCGGTAATCACCGCGTCGAACCGTTCCTTCTCGAGCGCCTGCAGAGCAGGGTAAGCGCCGGGAGCGAAGCGCATATCCCATTCCTGGCGCATGTCGTGCAGGGCGCGTCGCAGCCCGGCCAGCACCATAGCGTCGTCGTCGACGAAGAGCAGGCGTTTCAGCATGGTTTCTCCTCAGCCCCGCAGGCTCGTCCGATGGGCAGGTGGACAAAGAACGTCGTCCCGGCTCCCACTTCCGTCTCGCACCAGATCTTGCCCTGATGCTTTTTCACCACCACGCTGTGTGCCAGCGCCAAACCCTGACCGGTACCGGAGCCCGGCTCTTTCGTCGTGAAGAACGGCTCGAAAATGCGCGTGCGGATTTCCGGCGCGATTCCCGTGCCGGTGTCGGATATGGCGATCTCCGCAAACGGGCCACTGGTCCGGGTGCTGACCACGATCTGTCCCTTTCCGGTTCCCCGCTGCTTTTGCCGGATGGCGTGCGCCGCATTGACAATCAGGTTGAGAACCACCTGATTCACATCGCCGGGATAGCAGAGAACCGGCGGCAACGCCTGATCCAGTTCCATGGTCAGGTCCGCTACATATTTCCACTCGTTGTGGGCGATGGTGACCGTCGACGCGATCCCCTGGTTGAGGTCCGCTTCCGCCTTTTCGGCAAGGTCCGGATGAGAGAATTCCTTGATCGCATGCACGATCTTCGCGATGCGCCGCGCGCCTTCCAGGCTCTGCGTGATCGCGCGCGGAACCTCTGCGCCGATGAATTCCAGGTCGCAGGCCCTTTCTGCCTCGGTCAGATCGCGGACAACGTCCGCCGTCAGGGTCCCGTCGCGCGCTGCCTTCCGGTACAACTCCAGCATCCGGAATGCCGCCTCGCAGGAATCGTGCAGAAAGGTCAGGTTATCGGTGACGAATTGCGTGGGCGTATTGATCTCATGCGCAATGCCGGCCGCCAGCTGGCCGATCCCTTCCAGCTTCTGCGCCTGGCGCAGCTCGTTTTCCAGCGCGCGGCGCTCCGTAATATCTTCTTTGACGGCGAGCAGATGAGTGATCGATCCGTTCGCGTCCACGATGGGCGAAATAGCGGCCGACTCCCAGTAAAGGTCGCCGTTTTTCTTTCTGTTGCGAAATTCGCCGCGCCACTCCTTCCCCGCCAGAATGGTCGACCACAGCGTTTCGTACGCGCGCGGCGGCAAGTAGCCGGAGTTGAGGATGCGCGGGTTTTTCCCGCGCAATTCTTCGAGGGTGTAGCCCGTGCATTCGGCAAATTTCCGATTCGTGTATTCAATGTCGCCGTGCGTATCGGTGATCACCACGGATACCGGGCTTTGTTCCACCGCGGCGGAGAGCTGGCGCAGGGTGTCTTCGTGGCGCCTGCGCTCGGTCATGTCGCGGAAGCTCCAGATGCGGCCGTAGTACTGGCCCTCGGCGCCCGTTACCGGAGAAGAATAGCGGTCGAGGATGGTCCCGTCCCTGAGTTCGACCTCATCCCGGCTGGTTTGCTCCGGATGACTGTACAGTTCCCGCACCCGCTCCGCGAACGACGCCGGATATTTTGTGCTTTGGGTCACGTGGCAGAGAACCGGCGCGTCGTCCGGGTTGGAGGCCAGTTCGGCGGGGATTGCGAATATCTCATTGAAGCGGCGGTTCTGCAGGATGCGATGCCCGGCCGCGTCCACCACCAGGATGCCATCGAGGGTCGAATTGGCCTGCGCCTCCAGAAACGCCGTCTTCGTCTGCAGCTCGAGCTCTGACTCTTTCCGCCGCGAAACGTCGCAGATCACCCCATCGACGAAGGTGACGCCGTTTTCCTGCCAGGCGCCCATGGCCCGGTTGTGAAACCAGATCCAGCTCTCGTCTTTGCGCTGAAAGCGAAACTCCTCATCGAACGACGAGCCCCCGGCAAACAGCGCCTGGGTCGCTTCCAGAATGCGCGGCAGATCGTCTGCGTGGATGCGCGAGAGAAGAAACGGCAAGCCCCCCGCGTAAATCTCCTGCGCGGTGTAGCCGGTCCAGTCCGCGACCTTGGGGCTGATATAGACCATGCGACCGTCTTCGTCCGCGGTCCACGCGACGTCGGGCTGATGGGTGAGGATGCGGCGAAATTTCTCTTCGCTCCGTTCCAGCCGCGCGCCGGTTTCTCTGGCCGTGCGCTGCATGGAACCCATCCAGGCGGCGGCCACGGCGCTCAGTAGAAACGGCAGCACGTAGGGTGTGGCCTGCGGACTGATCCCCAGAGTGTAGAGCGGAGGCAGAAAGAAATAGTCGAGCGCAAGGGGCGCGACGACGGCTGCTAACAGGCTCGGGCCCCGGCCGCCCAGCCATCCGCTGGCAACAATAGCGGCGAGAAGCAGGTAGTCGGCGCTGTGCGGAATGATGGCGTGCACCAGCTCCGACAACAGCAGGGCGAGGGCGAGGAGGACCATCGCCAGCCCGTAACGGACAAATCTGCCTGGTGCGCTCCTCACAAGACGCTTATCGGCTCGATCGTACCGGCCATGATGGATCTCCGGATCCGCTGGCGATCCCCCTGTCGCGAGCCTCGGCTCGTGCCTTCGCGCCGTTCTGCCGATATCCGTACCAGCTTCCCGTGTGGGAGGAGTCGATGCCGCGCGCGACCGGCGCGCGCCAGCTCTTCACAAGACGGGCGGCTGCCGCTGGTCGAGTCGCGAACGGGCCCCGACGCGCGGGTTCCGGGGAGGCAGCTTTCGTGAAGGAAAAAATCCTGTGTGTCGACGACGAGTCCTCGGCGCTGGAGGGATACCAGAGAATCCTGCACCGGCAGTTCGAGGTCTCTACCGCGGTCAGCGGCGCTCAGGGGCTCGCCATCCTCCAGAAGCGGGGCCCTTTCGCCGTCGTCATCTCGGATATGCGCATGCCGGGCATGAACGGCGCGGAATTCCTGGCCCAGGTGCGCGAGAAGGCTCCCGGCACGGTGCGCATGCTGCTGACCGGCTACTCCGACATGAAAGCAGCCATGGACGCGGTCAACCGCGGACGCATCCTGCAGTTCCTCACCAAGCCCTGCGAGCGCGATGTGCTGATCGAGGCGATCAACACCGGAGTCGCGCAGTATCGCAGCCAGATGGCGGAGCGCGAGCTGGTGAAGAACGCGGAGAAAATGGGGCGCTCGAAGTCGGATTGGGAAACGGTGGATTTCAATCAATGGGAGCAGTTCCAGAGTTCCGCAGGCCTGCCCGGACCTGCGCAGGCCAAAGCCCACCTCATGCCGCTGGTGGGAACTGACGCTCAATGTTATGTCGCGCTGCTCAGGCTCACGGTCCTGCGCACGGTCGAAGAGCGCTACGGCGAGAAAGCGGCTGGCGACTACCTCGGAACCGTCGCCCAGCTGCTCACCCAGGCGCTCGGCCCTGACGATCAGCTCTTCCACTGGAGCCGGGACGTGCTGATGGCGGTCCTGCGGCGTCATATCTCTCCTGCCGCGGTCAGGATGGAGATGGAGCGGCTGATCGCGGAGGCGCGCGAATACACCATCGAAGTCAGCGGCAGGCGGATGATGATCGCCTGCCTGATTGCCTTTGAGTTGCAGCCGGCCGCGCCGTTCCCGGAATTCAGCGACCTGCTGGCGGCCTTCGACGCTGGTCTGGCCGGGGGCGTGCGTCGTGAGCGCCCCGGCGATAAGGGCGCCGCGCATGGCTGAGGTCATTCCAGCTTCCACAGCCGGATGCGGCAGCTCGGGCGATCTCAGCGTGCCGCAACTTCTGGCGGAGCGGGAGGTCGCCGCAGCGGCTCTCCGGGAAGCGCGCGCGAAATTGCAGGCGGTATTCGAAGGGGTCGAGACCGGAATCTTCGTCATCGATCCGGAATCCCATCGGATTGTCGACGCCAACCCGGTCGCGCTGGAACTGACCGGCGCGCCGCGCGAGAAGATGCTGGGCGCGCTGTGTCACCGGTTTGTCTGTCCGGCCGAGGAAGGCCGCTGCCCGGTCACCGACCTGGGGCAGACGGTGGACAACTCCGAGCGCGTGCTGCTCACCCAGGCAGGGGAGAAGCGCTCGATTATCAAGACCGTGCGGCCCGTCCAGATCGATGGGCACCGCTATCTGCTGGAAAGTTTTCTCGATATCTCGCAGCGCAAGCGCGCCGAAAAGGCGCTCGAAGAGCAGACCGCCTATCTGAATACCCTGTTTGAAACCAGCCCTCTGGGCATCGTCGTCCTCGATGAAGACGAACGCATTCAGATGTCGAATACCGCGCTGGAGCGGCTCTTTCTCTATTCACGGGAGGAAATGCAGGGCCAGCGGCTGAATGACTTGCTCGCCCCCGACGATCTGGCTTCCGAGGCTGGCCACTTCAGCCGGGAATGCCTGGCCGGGAGAAGCGCGCATTTCACCAGCCAGCGCCGCCGCAAAGACAATGCGCTGGTCGATGTCGAGATCTTCGGTGTGCCGCTGGTCGTCGCCGGCCGGCCGCAGGGAATCCTGGCGCTCTACCAGGATGTGACCGGGCGCCGCCAGGTGGAAGCGGAGCGTGCAGAACGCCATCGCCTGGCCACCCTGGCTGCCGAAGTGGGACTGGCGCTCACCGGAGCCGAGGACCTGAGCGACGGGCTGCAGCAATGCGTGGACGCGCTGATACGCAACACCGACATCGCCTTTGCACAAATCTGGACCTGCAACGAGAAGGAGCACCGCCTCGAACTCGAAGCCAGCGCCGACATCCAGCTGCATTTTGGTCCCGATCGTCTGCGCATGGATCTTTCCCTCCTCGAGCGCATCGCCGAGACCGGCGTAACCCAGCTGGACCGCACGTTTGTGGGCTCTCCCCTCAAGGTGCGGGAGCAGGTATTAGGGGTGGCGGCGGCCTTCGCCTGTCAGCCGCTGACCGAGGCCGCCCTGCAGGCCTTCGAATCGGTGGTCCACAGCATCGCCCAGTTCGCGGAACGCAAGCGCGCGGAGGGATTCCTGCGCGAGAGCGAAGATCGATTCCGCACCGCGTTTGAAGAGGCTCCCCACGGCATGTGCATCACCGCACTGGACGGGCGCTTTCTGCACGCCAATGCGGCGCTGTCTCAGATGTTGGGCTACACGGCGCAGGAACTGCAGGCCGGGGCCTGGCAGGAAATCACCCATCCCGGCGATCTGGAACGTTCGCGACAAGTTCGGATTGAATTCGGCAAGGGCGTGGCGACCACCCTGGGGCTCGAAAAGCGGTACATCCACAAACGCGGGAACCCCGTATGGGTGAAAGTGACGATTTCCGTGGTGAAGGACCGTTCCGGAAGTCCCTCGCATTTCATTACCCAGGTCGAGGACATCACGCTGCGCAGACAGGCCGACGAGGCGCAGGCCTTTCTGGTCTCGCTGGTGGAGTCCTCGCAGGACGCCATTATCGGCACCACTCCGGAGGGCGTCGTTGTCAGCTGGAACCGAGGGGCGGCGGAGCTGTATGGATACGGCGCTGAAGAGATGATTGGGAAAACGGCGGCGGCCGTGATTCCCCCGGAATGCCCGGACGAACTGCCGTCCATTCTGCAGAGTATTCAGCGGCGAGAAGCGCTGGCCAGCCACGAAACGATGCGCATCCGCAAGGACGGACGGCGGGTGGAGATCTCGCTGAATACGTCGCCGGTGTTCGACGCGGCCGGGAAGATTACCGGAGCCGTGCATATCGCCCGGGACATTACGCGACGCAAGGTTGCCGAGGAGCGGCTGCGCGCATCGGAGCAACGCTATCGGGAGCTGTTCGAAAACGCCAGCGACCTCGTCTACACCTTTGATCTCGACTTGCATATCACCTCGCTCAACCGCGTCGCCAAGGCGACCATGGGCTATGCCGGGGAAGAAGCGATCGGGATGGACCTGCGCCAGCTCGTCGATCCCGAGGGATGGACGTCCGTCGAGGAAGCCATGGCGCGGCTGGTGTCCGGTCATCCCGCGGCAAAAATCGAGCTGGAGATCGAGACGAAAGACGGGCGGAGCGTGACGCTGGAAATGAATCCCCGCCTGATTTATAGAGACGGCCAGGCGGTGGGAATCCAGGCCATCGCCCGCGATATTACCGGGCGCGACGCGGCGGAGATGGAGCTGCGCCAGGCCCAGAAACTGGAATCCGTGGGCCGCCTGGCGTCGGGAATCGCGCACGAAATCAATACTCCCATGCAGTTCGTCGGCGACAACGTGCGCTTCCTGCAGGATTCCTTCGGTGAAATGCAGCCTTTGATCAGCAAAGTGCATGAACTCTGCCAGCCCTCCGCGGTCGTGCCTCTGCCCCCGGAGCTTTGTCGCCTCGCGGCCGGTCTCGATTGCGATTACCTGCTCAAGGAAATCCCCGAAGCGCTTACCCAGACCCTCGATGGCGTGGACCGTGTGGTCACCATCGTCCGCGCCATGAAGGAATTTGCCCACCCTGAAAACAAAGGCATGGTTCCGGCCGACCTGAACAAAGCTCTCCTGAATACGCTGACAGTTGCCCGCAATGAACTGAAGTACGTCGCCGACGTGGAAACCCAGTTCGGAGATCTGCCGCTGGTCGTCTGCAGTTTGAGCGATCTGAATCAGGTCTTCGTGAACCTGCTCGTGAATGCTGCCCACGCCATCGCGGAAGCGGTGAAGGGAACCGCACGGAAAGGCCGGATCCGGATCGCGACCAGCCGGGAGGGACCGATGGCGCTGATTACCATCGCCGATACCGGCGCCGGCATTCCGGAGGGGATTCGCGACCGCATCTTCGATCCCTTTTTCACCACCAAGGAAGTGGGTCGCGGCACCGGCCAGGGACTCGCGATCGCGCGGTCCGTGGTGGACCGCCATAAGGGTACCCTCACCTTTGAGACCGAAGTCGGGAAGGGAACCACCTTCCTGATTCGCCTCCCCATCGAAGGCTCCGAGCCCTCAGCGGCCCTGCGAAGCTGACCCCTCGAACCTGCCGCCCGCAAAGGAACAAGTCTCGACATTGCCTGCGACGTAACCACCCGGCCATAACCGGGAAATCTCTGTTCCGAAGGGGTGTTGCGGAACGGGTCGGGTGACCGGTATCACAGCACGCCGCCCCTGCCAGGGCGTACCTTCATCGGTTTTGGAGACTGCAATGACGCAGGGTTCCAGAATCGGGTCGGGTCATGGCAAGTGGCTGGATCCCCAGGTATTTAGCTGCAACGGCAAACAGGCTGAGCAATCGGTACGGACGCGTCCGGGAGGGCGGCAAAGAATGACCTGGAGCGAAGAGTATCGAACCCGATCCATGTGCGCCGCGCAGGCCATGGAGGCAGTGCGGTCAGGAGCGCGCGTCTGGATTCAGTCCGGGTGCGGCACCCCCTCGACTCTGGTGAATGCCCTGGTCGCGCGGTCTGCCGAGCTTCTCGATGTGGAGATCGTCCACATGATGACCCTGGGCAGCGCCGATTACACCCGGCCGCAGTTCGAGGGACATTTTCGGCACCGCGGATTGTTCCTGGGGGCGAACGTGCGCGAGGCCGTGGCCGCAGGTCGCGCCGACTACACACCGATCTTCCTCAGTGAGATTGAGGGCTTGTTCACCAGCGGCGCCATGCCGCTCGATGTCGTGCTGATGCAGGTGTCCCCGCCCGACGCGCACGGCTTTGTGAGCCTCGGCACGACGGTCGACTGCACCCTAACCGCAGCGCGCTGTGCGAGCACGGTGATTGCCGAAGTCAACCAGCAGATGCCGCGCACCCATGGCGACACCTTCATCCATGTGAGCCGGATTTCCGCTTTCGTCGAAACCGATCACCCTCTCCTCGAACTGACTCGCGAGCATTTCACCCCTCTCCATCTGCGCGTCGCGCACAATGTGGCGTCCCTCATCCCCGATGGAGCCACGCTGCAAACCGGCATCGGCGGTATTCCCGAAGCGGTGCTGACCTGTCTCGACGGCAAACGGGACCTCGGTATTCACACCGAGATGTTTTCCGATGGCGTGATCGAGTTGATTGAGTCGGGCGTGATCAACGGAGAGCGCAAGTCGCTGCACCGAGGCAAGGCGGTCGCGGCCTTCGTGCTGGGAACGAAGCGCCTCTTCGATTTCATTCATGACAACGCCAGCTGTGAGTTTCGCCCCATCTGCTACACCAACGATCCGTTTGTCGTGGCGCAGAACGACAGGATGGTCGCCATCAATTCAGCGCTGCAGGTGGATCTCACCGGACAGGTCTGCGCCGACTCGATCGGCACCCGTCCTTACAGCGGATTTGGCGGGCAGCTGGATTTCATTCGCGGTGCGGCGCGGTCCCGTGGCGGCGTGCCGATCATCGCACTGCCGTCGACGGCCTTAGGCGACACAATCTCGCGCATTGTGCCGGTCCTCGACCCCGGCGCGGGCGTGGTGACCTCGCGGGCCGACGTGCATTACGTGGTCACCGAACACGGCATCGCCTACCTGCATGGAAAAACGCTGCGGGAGCGAGCCAAAGCACTGATCGCGATTGCCGACCCGCGCTTTCAGGCGGAGCTGGAGGATTTTGCGGTGCGCGCGCATTATCTGGAGCGCAAAACAGTCACTGCGCTGGCCTGAGTGGCGGCTTGCGGGAAGGAGCACGGAATGACGAGCGCCGGGAAGCAGGATCGAGGTCAGCTGCGGGTGGATCAGGATGAGTGCAAGGGCTGCGGGTTGTGCATCGAAGCCTGTCCGCCGCACGTGATTCAGTTGACGGAGCGCATGAACCACTACGGTTATCGGACTGCTATGTATGTGGGAGCAGGCTGCACCGGCTGCGGAATCTGTTTCATGGTCTGCCCCGAGCCGGGCGCCATCACTGTGCTGCGACTCGCCGGCCGCGCGGCCTCAAGCGCAGAGGGAGGGAAACCATGCGCCGGCAACTGATGAAGGGCAATGAAGCCATTGTCAAAAGCGCAATCCTCTCCGGATGCCGCGCGTTTTACGGCTATCCCATCACACCGGCCAGCGAGATCACCGAAGCTGCGGCGAAATTTCTGCCCCAGGTGGGCGGCGTCTTCCTGCAGGCGGAGAGCGAAGTAGCGGCGATCAACATGCTCTACGGTGCATCGTCGGCTGGCGTCCGCGTGATGACCGCGTCCAGCGGCCCTGGGATCAGCCTGATGCAGGAAGGCATCAGCTACATGGCCGGCGCCGAGCTGCCCTGCGTCATTGCCGACATCACTCGCGGCGGACCGGGACTGGGCAACATCGCTGCCGAACAGAGCGACTACCACCAGGTGGTGAAGGGCGGCGGCCACGGCAATTACCACACCCTGGTGCTGGCGCCGCATTCCGTGCAGGAGATGGCCGACCTCACCGCGCTGGCCTTCGACCTCGCGGATCGCTATCGCAACCCGGTCGTGGTCATGGCCGACGGATTCATCGGACAGATGATGGAGCCGGTCGAGTTTCCGCAGACAGCGACGGAGCCGCAGTTGCCGAAGTGGGCCGTCGCGGGCACGGAGGAGTCGCGTGGCAACCTGATCTCCTCCATCTATCTGGAACCCGACAAGCTGGAAGCCCATATCCGCCAGCTCGAAGCCAAGTATTACGTCGCCCAGCAACGGGAAGCGCGTGCCGAAGAATGGCGGACCGAGGGCGCGGAAATCGTCCTGGTCGGCTACGGAATCGTGGCGCGAATCCTCAAAGCCGTCGCCGCTGAGGCTCAGGCTGAAGGCCTGAAGGTAGGCGTGCTGCGCCCCATCACGCTGTATCCGTTTCCCAGTTTGCAATTCCAAAAGCTCGCGGATCGGGCGCGCGTCTTCCTGGTCGTCGAGATGAGCAACGGACAGATGCTCGAAGATGTCCGTCTGGCGCTGAACGGGGCGCGGCCTGTCGAGTTCTTCAGCCGCCTCGGCGGCAATGTCCCGTCGCATGGGGAAGTGCTGGAGCTGGTGCGCAAGCTGGCGCGGCAAACGCTCCCGTCGCCGCAGCCGGAAGGGGAGAGGGTCAGCCATGTCTAACGGAACGGAAGCAGAATACGAAATTGCGCACGGCAGGCCGCAGGCCTTCTACGAGAATTTTGAGCGCAAGAGCGAGCTGCAGCACCAGACGCATTACTGTCCCGGGTGCGGGCACGGCATCGTGCACAAGATGCTGGCGCAGGCCATCGATGAGCTGGGCATTCGGAACCGAACCATCCTCATCAGTCCGGTCGGCTGCTCCGTCTTCGCGTATTACTACTTTGACGTGGGCAATGTGCAGGGCGCGCACGGCCGCGCACCGGCGGTGGCCACGGCCGTCAAGCGGACCCGCCCGCAAAGCATCGTCGTCAGCTATCAGGGCGACGGCGATTTGTCGGCGATCGGCTCGGCGGAAATTCTGCACGCCGCCAATCGCGGCGAAAGCATCACCGTCCTCTTCGTGAACAACGCCATTTACAGCATGACCGGCGGACAAGTCGCGCCCACCACCCTGCTGGGCCAGGTGAGCACGACCACTCCCGGAGGCCGCAACGCAGCCAACGAGGGCTATCCGCTGCACGTGAGCGAATTGCTCGCGACACTCGAGGCCCCTGTCTATATCGAGCGGGTGGGCCTGGGCGATAACCGGCAGGTGGCGCAGGCACAGCGCGCGGTACGGCGAGCTGTCGAGAATCAAGTGCGCGGGCTCGGCTTTTCGCTCGTCGAGGTGTTGTCCCCGTGCCCGACTATCTGGAAAATGTCGCCCGTGGAAGCGCAGCACTGGGTTCGCGACGTGATGGAGAAGACCTATCCGCTCGGCATCCTTCGCGATCGCACAAAAGAAGCACAACCCCGGACACCGCCGGAGCCCGGGCCTGCTCTCGAGGAGATTCCGCGGATTCTCGGCGTCATCGACGAGGGCGCGCCAGAAGAGATCGATGCGCAGCCAGGCGGCGTCGATCTGCAGGTGCGCGTGGCCGGCTTTGGCGGACAAGGCGTCCTGCTGCTCGGCGAAGTGCTGGCCGAAGCGGGGCTGCATGCGGGACTGAACGTATCGTGGCTGCCGTCGTACGGGCCGGAAATGCGCTCGGGCACCTCGAACTGTCATGTGCGGCTGGCGCGCGAACCCATCGATTCACCCCTGGTGGGCCACCCCGACGTGCTCGTTGCTATGAACGAGCCCTCGCTGGACAAGTTCTGGGCCAGCGTGCGCACCGGCGGCTGGATTTTCTACAACGGCGAAACGATCCCTGAGGAGTGCAAGCGGGACGACGTGCATATTCTCGCCCGCCCCTTCACGCACGTCGCCGACGAACTGGGCGATGGCCGCGCGGGCAACATGGTCATCCTCGGCGCTCTGCTCGAAGCCACCGCGGCGTTGCCGCAAGCCAGTATCGACGCCGCGCTCGGGCAGCTGGTGAAGAGTCCGCGCTGGCTGACGCTCGATGAGCGTGCCCTGGCGCGCGGGCGCGAGCTCTTGCGGGAGTCGCTCCAGGAGGTTTGCCATGAACGCTGAAGCGGATCCGAATCTAATTGTCTATTTCGACGGGCAGTATGTGCCGCTGCGCGAGGCTCGCGTTGGCATCCTCACCCACGCCCTGCATTATGGGACGGGCGTCTTCGAAGGCATTCGCGGCTATTGGGACGACGCCGAGCATCAGCTTTTCCTCATGCGCCCCCGCGAACACTACGAGCGCTGGAAGCAGAACTGCGGCATTCTGCGCATCCAGGTTCCGGCCTCCGCGGACGAGCTCTGCGCGATCACCATCGAGCTGATGCGGCGCAATGCCTTTCGCACTGACGTTTACGTCCGGCCGCTCGCCTGGAAATCCGCTCAGCGCATCGGCGTCAGCATGGACGACCAGGATGCCTTTGCCGTTATTGCACTGCCCTTCGGCGAATACCTGAACAGCGACAAAGGGCTTCACGCAGGTGTAAGCTCGTGGCGCCGGATTGAGGACAATGCCATCCCCGCCCGCGCCAAGATCTGCGGAGCTTATGTGAACAGCGCGCTGGCCAGCGACGAAGTACGGCAGAGCGGTTTCGACGAGGCCATCCTGCTTAACGAAAGCGGTCACGTCGCGGAAGGCGCTACCTGCAACCTCTTTATGGTGCGCGGCGATCAGCTTGTCACTCCTCCCATCACCGAAAACGTGCTGGAAGGCATCACGCGCGCCTCGATCATCGACCTCGCGTTCCGGGAACTCGGCCAGCGCGTGGTCGAGCGAGCCATCGATCGCAGCGAGTTGTACGTTTGTGATGAATTGTTCCTCACCGGAACCGCGGTGGGCGTCGCGCCGGTAGTGCGCGTCGATCATCGACCGGTGAAGGACGGGGCCATTGGCGCGATGACCCGCGAAATACGCCAGTTGTATTTCGAGGCATCGCGAGGACATTTGCGGGCGTACCGGAGGTGGGTGGTTCCGGTTTGCCCATCACAGATTGAACCGGAGCCGCACGCAGTTTCGCTGGCAGAGACCAGCGCCATTTGAGCCGATGCCAGCGTGAGACCGCGCAGTGACCTGGGACGCACAGGGAGGAAAGAAAGAGATGCCTACGACCGTAGTTGCAGAGAATGCATACGACCTTGCTCTGGAGAATTTCGACACCGCAGCCGACAGCCTGGAGCTAAGCCAGGATATCCGGGCCATGATCAAATACCCCGAACGCGTGCTCACGGTCTCCGTGCCGGTGCGCATGGATGACGGCCATATTCACAGGTTTGAGGCCTACCGGGCGCAGCACAGCTCGGTGCGCGGTCCGGCCAAAGGCGGCATCCGCTACCATCCGCAGGTCACCCTCGACGAAGTGAAAGCGCTGGCCACGTGGATGACGTGGAAATGCGCCGTGGTGAATATTCCCTTTGGCGGCGCCAAAGGCGGCGTGACGTGCGATCCCAAACACATGTCGCAGGGCGAGCTGGAGCGGATGACGCGCCGCTACACCAGCGCCATTCTGCCCCTCATCGGTCCCGCCCAGGACATCCCCGCACCCGATGTGTACACCAACTCGCAAACCATGGCCTGGATCATGGACACCTACAGCATGACCAAGGGCTATCCGATCCCCGGCGTCGTGACCGGAAAACCCATCAGCCTGGGCGGCTCCCTGGGACGCAACGAAGCCACGGGCCGCGGCGTGTTCTATACCATCCAGTGCGCCTGCGAGCATCTCGGAATGCCGTTGAAGGGCGCCACCGTCGCCGTGCAGGGTTTTGGCAACGCCGGCTCCATCGCGGCGCAGTTATTGCACGAAGCCGGAGCCAAAGTCGTTGCGGTCAGCGACTCCACCGGGTGCATCTACAACCGGAACGGGCTGAATATTCCCGAAGTCATCCACATGAAAACCCTCACCGGGCACGTGAATGGATTTCCCGAGAGCGAGGCGATCACAGCCGATGAACTGCTCGCGCTCAATTGCGACATCCTTGTTCCGGCTGCGCTGGAAAACGTCATCCACGCCGGAAACGCAGCCACAGTGCGCGCGAAGATCGTCGCCGAAGCGGCCAACGGTCCGCTGACGCCCGGCGCGGACCGCAATCTCGAGAGCCGCGGAGTCTTCATCATCCCGGATATTTTGTGCAACGCCGGCGGCGTCACCGTCTCCTACTTTGAGTGGGTGCAGGACGAGCAGCACCTCTTCTGGGAAGCGCAGGACGTCTACAACCGTCTCGAGCGCGTGATGAAAACAGCCTTCCGCGACGTGCTCAAGATTCGCCTCGACCGCAAAGTCCCGATGCGCATTGCCGCCAACATGCTGGGCATCGGACGCGTGGCGGAGGCCGTGCAGATTCGCGGTATCTATCCTTAAAAGTTAGCCCGCCAGAAAAAGACAGGCCGCTCGCTGAGAGGCGTCGGCGGCCTGTTGACCGAGTTTGTCAGCGTTCGGAGCCCGAAGTCCAGCGTAGGCTCGCGCTGTACGTCGGCTTGTAGTATTCGCGCTGAGTCATATATTTCGGTTGCCCGTCGTAGAAGCCGAAGACGTCGTTGGTCATGTTCAGGCCGTCAACGATGAAATGCAGCCCGCGCCACACGCGAGCTCCGGCCTGGGCATCCACCTGAAAGTGCGGATAAAAGTAGTTGTCGCCAAGAGGGCCGTTCGCCGGTCCGGCCGTGTTGTTACTCGGATCGGCCTGATTATTGAACCACTGATAGGCGTTGCCGGCGTTCGCTCCGTCCGCGATTTCACCGCCCACGCTTCGCACGAGCTACGCACTCCCGTTGCTCTCATCCGCTCTGAAGCCGAGCTCGCTCTGCGCTTCGATCGTTCCCCGCGCGAATATCGTGAAGCCATATGCCTCATTGGCGCCGAGGCGCAGCAGATGTCGTCGCTCCTCGACAGCCTCCTCTTTCTCGCCCGCATCGACGCTGGCACCGAACATGCGCGCCTCGAAGAGGTCGACGCGCAGTTGCTCTGCGCCAGGGCCTTCGTCAAATGGCGTCCGGTTCTTCGCGAGGCTGGCGTCCACCTCACGGCCGATCTGCCCTCCGGTCCGTTGAAGGTTCTGGCGGATAACCTCTATCTGCCGCGCCTGCTCAACATCATCCTCGAAAACGCCGGCAAGTACACGCCTTCCGGTGGATCCGTCCGGCTTGCCCTTGCAATCTGCGGCGACCGGGCGCGATTCGAAGTCAGCGACACCGGTGTCGGCATTCCTCCCCAGGACAAAAGCCGCATCTTCGACCGCTTCTTCCGTGCGGGCAATGCTCGCGGAGCCAACCTTCCCGGTTCTGGTCTGGGCCTTGCTCTGGCCAGCTGGATTGCCGCGCGTCACGGGACCGTGATTGAAGTCCAGAGCGAGCCCGGCCTCGGCAGCTGCTTCGCGTCGGTTCTTCCCCTCGCATCCACGCCGGCACACCACGGCAGCGATGTTGTCTGCGAGCCTGCTCCCCTGGCCAGCATTGCTTAAAGGCCCAGGCGCAATCCAAATTCAGCTGGCCCGCGGCGATGTCATCCTCGCCCCCACATGCCCCACCAAGCGAAAAATCGCAGGACGAAGCAGGTAGAGAAGAATCACCAGATAGATCACTTCGTTTCCCTCGCTGAACGCCCACATGCCCCCCGATGCGTTCCGGGTATCGATAACCTGCGCGACCGAAACTCCGGTGGTGGCGGCCTCATAGTGGATCATCACTGTGCTCCTGAGGACCATGGCCTCAAACGCGAGCATCCATACGATCACGAAGGTGCCAAGCTCGTAGACGCTGCGCGTAAACCAATTCAGCTTGCCCAGGAACCGGGCATACCGGTCGCTCTCCGCAGGCTCCCGATCGTTCAGCGTCGCCAGCACCGCGAATCCCAGCGGCCCCAGCGCCGCCAGAACCACCCATAGCCAGGATCGCTTCTTCGAGCGAATCACCAAAAGACACACCACCACCCACAACACGGCCGCCCCGGCCACAGATCCCAGGAAGAGTATGGTCTTCAGCTCATTCAGCAGGTGGTAGTTGTGCGCGTAGTTCGGATGGCCGGCCGCAATTTCCGGATTAATGAGGACCGACAGCATTCCCCCCAGCACCAGGACCCCGGGAACCAGCAGGAACAGCACCAATGCCAGGACCGATTGTTTCTTCATCATCCCCATCACCTCGGATTTCGGGCAAACCCTCAAATGTGGAAAATTTGTCAAGCTTTTCACGCACGGTACCAAAGTTTTGTCCTTCATTCCATACCACTTCCGCCACAATAACCTCAATCATTTTTGGCTGATTTTCACCCTGGACTTGGTATCCTGATAATAGGGGGCAAAGAAAGAATTCCCCCCCTGTCCCGAATCCTTATCCCCACAAGCCTCGCGCACGCGAGGCTTTTCTGTTGGTGCTGAACTGTGGAACGGTCTCCAGAGGAAACGATCCCAGGCCACCCCCCCGCACCCTGCGCCCAAAAGGCCCGGTAAAGTGGCTTGTTTTCATTGACATGCCACACACCCAAACAGCCCCTCTGGAACCCCTGTCCCATCAGGGACTTGCCGGAGTCCCATGGGGAGGGGGAGGGGGGTACGGAATCAAAAGTAAGGTCGCTCATCCGGACCCACGCCATTGCTCTTCAGCGGGGACCCGTTGGTGAGGGAACAGGGCTGAGGGGATCTCATTCCCGGGGTTTTTTCCGAGGCAACCTTTCCCTGAATTCGCGGCATCCACCCAACGCTCCCTTCAGGCGGACCGGGCCCGAGTGTGCCGTATCGCGGCTCATTTCCCTGGGAGAATTTCAGGCACTCCACCAGGAGTCACGCATGGCGACAGCGGCTCAGCCCACGCCCAAATCGAAAAATCCCCAGAAAAATCTGCCTGCCAACGGGTCCGAACCTGTGGTCACCGATTACCTTGCCACGATTCTGATGGGCCTCCAGACCATGAAGGACGGCGACTTCAGCGTCCGCCTGCCCGGTTCCTGGACCGGCCTCGCAGGCAAGATCGCCGACCACTTCAATGAGATCGTCTCCGCCAACGAGCAGATGGCACGCGAGCTCAAGCGCGTCGGTCAGCACGTCGGCAAAGAGGGCAAAACCCGCGAGCGCATCCGCGTTCCACGCCATCGCGGCGCCTGGGACGAAATGGAAACCTCGGTCAATACCCTCATCGAAGACCTGCTGCGGCCGACCAACGAGATGACGCGGGCGATCGCCGCCGTTGCCCAGGGCAACCTGACCCAGACCGTGCGCCTCGACGTGGACGGCCGCCCGCTCGAAGGCGAATTCCTCCGCTCGGCCACCATCGTCAACACCATGATCCAGCAGCTCGGCATCTTCGCTGGGGAAGTGACGCGCGTCGCGCGCGAGGTCGGCACCGAAGGCAAGCTGGGCGGCCAGGCGCAAGTCCCCGGCGTGGCCGGAACCTGGAAGGATCTCACCGACTCGGTGAACTCCATGGCTTCAAACTTGACCGGCCAGGTCCGCAACATCGCCGAGGTCACCACCGCCGTTGCGTCGGGCGACCTTTCCCGCAAGATTACCGTCGACGTGCGCGGCGAAATCCTGCAGCTGAAGGAAGCCATCAACACGATGGTCGACCAGCTGCGCTCCTTCGCTTCCGAAGTCACCCGCGTGGCTCGCGAGGTCGGCACCGACGGCAAGCTCGGCGGCCAGGCCGTGGTTCCGGGCGTCGCCGGAACCTGGAAGGATCTGACCGACTCCGTCAACGCGATGGCCGGCAACCTCACCGCGCAGGTCCGCAACATTGCCGAAGTCACCACCGCCGTAGCGCGCGGCGATCTTTCCCGCAAGATTACCGTCGACGTGAAGGGCGAAATTCTCGAGCTGAAAGACACCATTAATACGATGGTCGATCAGCTCAACGCCTTCGCCGGCGAAGTGACGCGCGTCGCCCGTGAAGTCGGTACGGAAGGCAGGCTCGGCGGTCAGGCCAACGTGCCCGGCGTCGCCGGAACCTGGAAGGATCTCACCGACAACGTCAACTTCATGGCCTCCAACCTCACCGGCCAGGTTCGCAACATCGCCGAAGTCGCAACCGCGATCGCCAACGGCGACCTTTCCCGCAAGATCACCGTCGATGTCCGCGGCGAAATCCTGCAGCTGAAGGAAACGCTCAATACGATGGTCGATCAGCTCAACCGCTTCGCCGGCGAAGTCACCCGCGTCGCGCGCGAGGTGGGTACCGAAGGCAAGCTCGGTGGCCAGGCCAACGTGCCTGGCGTCGCAGGAACCTGGAAGGACCTCACCGATAACGTCAACTCCATGGCCTCGAACCTTACCGGTCAGGTCCGCAACATTGCTGAAGTCACCACCGCTGTGGCCCGCGGCGACCTTTCCCGCAAGATTACTGTCGACGTCAAAGGCGAAATTCTCGAGCTCAAGAACACCATCAACACCATGGTCGACCAGCTGAACGCCTTCGCCGGCGAAGTCACGCGCGTCGCCCGCGAGGTCGGCACCGAAGGCAAGCTGGGCGGCCAGGCTCTGGTGCCCGGCGTGGCCGGAACCTGGAAGGATCTAACCGACTCCGTGAACTTCATGGCCGGCAACTTGACCGGCCAGGTCCGTAACATCGCCGAAGTCGCCACAGCCGTCGCACGCGGCGACCTTTCCCGCAAGATCACCGTTGATGTGAAGGGCGAAATCCTCGAGCTGAAAGACACCATTAACACGATGGTCGATCAGCTCAACGCTTTCGCCGGCGAAGTCACCCGCGTGGCCCGCGAAGTCGGCACCGACGGCAAACTCGGCGGTCAGGCTGTCGTCCCCGGCGTCGCTGGAACCTGGAAGGACCTGACTGACAACGTCAACTTCATGGCCTCGAACCTGACCGGCCAGGTCCGCAATATCGCTGAAGTCGCCACCGCCATCGCGAACGGAGACCTGTCCAGGAAAATCACCGTCGACGTCTCGGGCGAAATCCTCCGCCTCAAAGAGACGATTAATACGATGGTCGATCAGCTCAATCGCTTCGCCGGCGAAGTCACCCGCGTCGCCCGCGAGGTCGGTACGGAGGGCAGGCTCGGCGGCCAGGCCAACGTGCCTGGAGTCGCCGGAACCTGGAAGGACCTGACGGACTCAGTGAACTTCATGGCCGGCAACCTCACCGGCCAGGTCCGCAACATCGCCGAAGTCACCACCGCCGTCGCCCGCGGCGACCTCTCCCGCAAGATCACCGTCGACGTCAAAGGCGAAATCCTCGAGCTGAAGAACACCATTAATACGATGGTCGACCAGCTCAACGCCTTCGCCGCCGAAGTCACACGCGTCGCTCGTGAGGTCGGCACCGAAGGCAAGCTCGGCGGCCAGGCCGAAGTGCCCGGCGTCGCAGGAACCTGGAAGGACCTCACCGACAACGTCAACTCCATGGCCTCGAACCTGACGGGCCAGGTCCGTAACATCGCCGAAGTCGCGACCGCCATTGCCAACGGCGACCTTTCCCGCAAGATCACCGTCGACGTCCGCGGCGAAATTCTGCAGCTGAAAGAAACCCTCAACACGATGGTCGAGCAGCTCCGCTCCTTCGCTGCCGAAGTCACTCGCGTCGCCCGCGAAGTCGGTTCCGAAGGCCGTCTGGGCGGTCAGGCCAACGTGCCTGGTGTCGCCGGAACCTGGAAGGACCTCACCGACTCGGTCAACGCCATGGCCGGCAACCTCACTGCGCAGGTCCGCAACATCGCCGAAGTCACGACCGCTGTGGCGCGCGGCGACCTTTCCCGCAAAATTGCTGTCGACGTCAAAGGCGAAATCCTCGAGCTCAAGAACACGATTAATACGATGGTCGATCAGCTCAACGCCTTCGCCGGCGAAGTTACGCGCGTCGGCCGCGAGGTCGGCACCGAAGGCAGGCTCGGCGGCCAGGCCAACGTGCCCGGCGTCGCCGGTATCTGGAAAGACCTCACCGACAACGTCAACGTGATGGCCTCCAACCTCACTGAACAGGTCCGTGGCATCGTCAAGGTGGTCACCGCCGTGGCCAACGGCGACCTGAAACAGAAACTCACCGTCAACGCGAAGGGCGAAGTCGGCGCGCTGGCCGAAACCATCAACAGCATGACGGATACGCTGGCCACCTTCGCCGATCAGGTCACCACGGTGGCACGCGAAGTCGGCGTCGAGGGCCGCCTCGGCGGCCAGGCTAACGTCCCCGGCGCTGCCGGTACCTGGAAGGATCTCACCGGCAACGTGAATCTGCTGGCCGACAACCTGACCAACCAGGTCCGCGCCATCGCTGAGGTCGCAACCGCCGTCACCAAGGGCGACCTTACCCGCTCCATTCAGGTGGAAGCCCGCGGCGAGGTGGCCGAGCTGAAGGACAACATCAACACGATGATTGATAACCTTCGCCTCACCACGGACCGCAACACCGAGCAGGACTGGCTCAAGACCAACCTCGCCCGGTTCACTGGCATGCTGCAGGGCCAGCGCGACCTCGCCACCGTCGGCCGCATGCTTCTCTCCGAACTCGTTCCCCTGGTCAACGCACAGCAAGGCGTTATCTACCAAACTGAAAGCCACGCGGAAACTGAGGAACTCAGCGGTCTGGTCCTCCTCTCCGCGTTTGCCAACATTCACGATGGCTACCACCGCGAGATCGGGGTCGGCGAAGGTCTCATCGGCCAGTGCGCGGCGGAGAAGCGCCGCATGCTCATCTCTGACATTCCTGGCACCGCGGTTCCCATCCGCTCCGGTCTCTTCGAAGCCATCCCGCGCAACGTCATCGTGCTCCCGGTGCTCTTCGAGGATCGCGTCAAAGCCGTCATCGAACTGGCCAGCCTCTCGGCCTTCACCGCCTCCCACCTGGCCTTCCTCGATCAGCTCACGTCCTCCATCGGCATCGTGCTCAACTCCATCGAAGCGACGATGCAGACAGAAGCCCTGCTCAAGCAGTCACAGCAGCTGGCCACTGAGCTGCAGACGCAGCAGAAAGAACTGCAGCAGACCAACGAGCAGCTGGCACAAAAAGCCCAGCAGCTGGCGGAGCAGAACTCCGAAGTGGAACGCAAGAATCAGGAAATCGAGCAGGCCCGGCGCGCCCTCGAAGAGAAGGCCCGCGAGCTCGCGCTCACCTCAAAGTACAAATCAGAATTCCTGGCGAACATGTCCCACGAGTTGCGCACGCCGCTCAACTCCATCCTCGTCCTCGGCCAGCAGCTTGCGGAAAATCCCGACGGCAACCTGAGCGGCCGCCAGGTCGAATTCGCCCGCACCATCCACGGCGCCGGCACCGACCTGCTCAACCTGATCTCCGATATTCTCGACCTCTCGAAGATCGAATCCGGCACCGTCTCCGTCGAGCCCGAAGAACTCTTCTTCGGCAGCCTCCTCGAAGCCGTCTCCCGGCCGTTCCGTCACGAGGCCGAAAACCGCAAGCTCTTCTTCGAGGTCAAGAGCGATCCGAAACTCGGCCGCTCACTGGTCACCGATCCTCGCCGCCTGCAGCAGGTACTGAAGAACTTGCTCTCCAACGCCTTCAAGTTCACCGAACAGGGCGGCGTTCGCCTCACCGTCTCCAGCGCCGTATCCGGGTTCAGCAGTGACCATCCCATTCTCTCCGGAGCCGGTTCGGTGGTCGCCTTCGAGGTTTCCGATACCGGCATCGGGATTCCCTCCGAAAAACAGCGCATCATCTTCGAGGCCTTCCAGCAGGCCGATGCAGGCACCAGCCGCAAGTACGGAGGCACCGGCCTCGGCCTCGCCATCAGCCGCGAGCTGGCCAGCCTTCTCGGCGGCGAAATCCAGCTGCGCAGTACGCCTGGCAAAGGCAGCACCTTCACGTTGTATGTTCCGCAAACCTACGTTGGCCCCGTGGCCTCGCCGCAGTCGGAGAAGCGCGGCGCCTCGTCCTTCACCGCCCCGGTCTTCCTGGCGAATCCTGTCGTATCGGAACAAGTAGTGGCCATCGAAGACGACCGCGAGAATCTTGTGGAAGGCGACACCGTTCTGCTGATCGTCGAAGACGACCCGCATTACGCCCGCGTGATCGCCGATCTCTCCCACGACAGGGGATTCAAAGTTCTGGCCGCGATGACCGGCGCGGAAGCGCTCGCCCTGGCGCGTGAATTCAACCCTTCCGCCATCTCCCTCGACGTTTTCCTGCCCGACATGCTGGGCTGGACCGTCCTCAACCACCTCAAGCAGGATTCGCGCACGCGGCATATTCCGGTGCAGATGCTCACCCTCGACGATGATCGCCGCCACGGTCTCTCGCGCGGCGCCTTCGCCTTCGTTACCAAGCCGACGTCCACCGAGGGCCTGGAGGCGGCGCTCACCCGTATCCACGACTTCTCGCTGCCGCGCCGCAAGCGCCTGCTGGTGGTGGAAGACAATCCCGCCGAACAGCTCAGCATTCGCGAACTGCTGTGGCATGACGACATCGACATCGACGTGATCGACTCTGGAGCGGCCGCGCTGGAGAAGCTCGAGGAATCCAGCTACGACTGCGCTGTGCTCGACCTCCGCTTGCCCGACATGAGCGGCTTTGAAGTGCTCGATCAGCTGCGCGACCACGAACGGCTGAAGGACCTGCCGGTGGTGGTGTTCACCGGCCGCGAACTCAGCGCGGAAGAAGACTCCCGCCTGCACATGCTGGCGCGCAGCGTAGTGGTGAAAGACGTCGAATCGCCGGAGCGGCTGCTCGATGAAACCGCGCTCTTCCTGCATCGCGTGGTGGCCAACCTGCCCCAGGACAAGCAGCGCATGCTCGACCGGCTGCACCAGTCCGACGAAGCCCTTTTCGGCCGCAAGGTGCTCATCGTCGACGACGACGTCCGCAATATCTTCGCCCTCTCCAGCGTGCTGGAACGTCGCGGCATGACGGTCCTGACCGCCGGCACTGGACGCGAAGCCATCGCCACCATTGAATCCACTTCCGACCTCGCTATTGTTCTCATGGACATCATGATGCCCGAGATGGATGGATACGAAACGATGCAGGTCATTCGCCAGAACGCTTCGCTGCGGCGGCTCCCCATTATTGCCCTCACAGCCAAAGCCATGAAGGGCGACCGCGAGAAATGCCTGGAAGCGGGCGCCTCAGAATACCTGGCCAAGCCGGTCAACACCGAGCAGTTGCTTTCCGCGCTGCGCATGTGGCTACATCGTTAAGGAGGAGAATGCCGGGCTCGGAGAAACGATGACTGCGGACGAGAAAGTCAACATCCTGATGGTGGACGACCAGCCCGCCAAGCTCCTGAGCTACGAGGTAATCCTCGCGGAGCTGGGCGAGAATCTGATCAAGGCCGGGTCTGCCCAGGAGGCTCTCAACACCCTCCTCAGAAACGACATCGCCGTCGTCCTCATGGACGTCAGCATGCCGGAGCTGGACGGTTTCGAGCTGGCCGACATGATTCGCGAGCATCCGCGCTTCGGCAAGACTGCAATTATCTTCATCTCCGGCGTCCACCTTACCGACTCCGACAAAATCAACGGCTATCGCCGGGGCGCGGTCGACTACATCTCCGTGCCCATCATTCCTGAAGTGCTGCGCGCCAAAATCGGGGTGTTTGTCGAACTCCATCGCAAGACCCGCGAGCTCACGCGGCTCAACGCCGACCTGGAGCGCCGCGTGGCCGAGCGCACCGAAGAACTGCGCCAAAGCGAAGCCCATCACCGCGAGCGCGCTGAACTGCTCGAGTTGGCCACGGAAGCCATCATCGTCCGCGACTTCAGCGGCAATATCCGCTTCTGGAACTCCGGCGCCGAAGCGCTCTATGGATGGCGGAGCGACGAAGTTGTCGGCTGTAACCTGCACCAACTCCTGCGCACCGTCTTTCCCGTGTCCAAAGAGGAAGCCGAAGGCTCGCTTCATGCCAATCGATCGTGGCAGGGAAACCTCGTGCAGCGCGCCCGCGACGGGCGCGAGATCGTGGCCTCCACGCGCAAGGTGGTCAACCGCGAAGGCGACGCCATTCTTGAAATCCAGCGCGACATCACTTCGCAAATGCAGGCCGAAGAAGCGCTCCGCCAGGCCGAAAAGCTCGCCGCCATGGGTCGCGTCGCCGGCATCATTGCCCACGAGATCAACAACCCTCTGGAGGCCATTACCAACGCCTTCTATCTCCTGCGCAACCACCCGTCTCTCGACGACCAGGCTCGCTACTACGCCAACCTCGCCGAACAGGAACTGCAGCGCGCTTCCCACATTACCCATCAGACCCTCAGCTTCTATCGCGATTCGCGGCAGCCCATCGCCATCTCCGTGCCTGACCTGATCGATAACGTTGTCGAGCTGCAGCAGCGCCCCATTCTGGCCAGCCGCATCGATCTCGAGAAGAAGTACTCCGCTACCGGCATCGTCCGCGGGTTCCCCGGCGAGCTGCGCCAGGTCTTCCTCAATCTCATCAGCAATGCGATTCAGGCGATGCCTTCCGGCGGCCGTCTCCGTCTCCGCGTCGCTGAAAGCACCGACCTCAAGACCCAGCGCCGCGGCATCGTCATCTCGGTCACCGATACCGGCAACGGCATCCGCCGGGAAGACGCACGCCGCCTCTTCCAGCCCTTCTTCACCACCAAGTCCGCCAAAGGCACGGGCCTCGGCCTGTGGATCAGCAAGGGCATCGTGCAGAAATATGAAGGTACGATTGGCTTCCGCAGCCTGCACTCCGCCCAGGGATCCTGCACGTGCTTCCGCGTCTTCCTGCCTTTGGCCGGCGAAATGGCCATGGGCGACTCACCAAAAGAAGTCGACATCTCCGCCGTCGCTCCTGTGCGGGCGATTGCCTAGCGCTGATTCCGAGAAGCGTGGAAGAGCCGACGGGAAGGCTGGTGACCCCGGGAAGACTCGAACTTCCGACACGCAGTTTAGGAAACTGCTGCTCTATCCACCTGAGCTACGGGGCCACTTTTAGAATCAACTATAACAATAGTGAATGGCTCTCCTCTCCAGAATTATGGGCGGGCCACGAAGCGCTCCTGTTTTACTTCAAAAACAGATCAAGCTCAACCGGAGTGGCTGAAACGCGGTAACGTCGGATGGCACGCCGTGCGTCAGTCCTACTGCCTGATTCTCATTCGAATCCAGATTTTCGCGAGTCCTCGACGTTCATTGTCGGGAATATCTTCCAGGTCCTGGGGGGTGAAGCGAACACCCGGCCACGCGCCACACATGAGAAGCAAATCACGGCCACAAAGGTGACTTTGTGAATCCGCCCTCGCAACCTGCTCATCAGAACTGGACACGCGTGCAAGTTTTCGCGGCGTGAACGACCCTCCTGAAAAAGGACCATTTTTAGTTTGACGGAGATGAGCATGGCTGTTCGGAAAGAACAATCGGCTGGAAGTATCTTCCCCCCCGGTGCGATGCTGCCGGCCGGTGTGGGAGCGTTGATGCTGACCGCTGCTTTGATGATGGGGTGCAGCAGAGGCGCGAGCGCCACCACATCCGCCTCTCGGCCTGTGATGAAGGTAACCGTCGTAAAGGCCAACCCCAGCGATGTGTCGGTGACCGGGGAATGGGTGGGCACGCTCGACGGTTACGTCAACGCCCAGATTCAGCCCCAGGCAACCGGATACCTGATTCGCCAGGATTATCGCGAAGGATCGCAGGTGGAGGAGGGGCAAGTCCTGTTTGAGATCGATCCGCGGCCGTTTGAAGCGGCGCTTGAACAGGCACAAGGACAACTGGGCCAAGCGCAGGCGCAACTAGCGCTCGCCCAGATCAACGTGAACCGCGATACGCCGCTCGCCGAGGCTCACGCCATTGCCAGGAGCCAACTGGACAACGAGATTCAACAGAAGGCGCAGGCTGAAGCTTCGGTGAAGACTGCAGACGCCAACGTGGCCACGGCCAATCTGAATCTCGGTTTCACGAAGGTGCGGTCACTCATCACGGGTGTTGCCGGGCAAGCCACGACGCAGGTGGGGAATCTCGTCAATGCGCAATCCGTGCTGACCTCGGTTTCCCAGCTCGATCCAATCAAGGTCTATTTTTCCATCAGTGACAGCGAATATCTTGCGCTGACGAAGCGGGCTGGAGCCGGTGGCAGCGACTTACTGCATGGAGCGTCTAAGATTCCCCTGACACTTACTCTGTCGAATGGTGAAGTCTATCCGCAAAAAGGCCGGGTCGTGTTTGTCGACCGGCAGTTGAACTCGCAGACGGGCGCGATTCGCATCGCAGCTTCGTTTCCGAATCCGGGGAACATTCTTCGCCCGGGGCAATTTGGCAGGGTCAAAGCGGAGACCGCCGTGCTTCACAATGTGATTCTGGTGCCGCAGGCGGCGATCACAGAATTGCAGGGGCAGGAGCAGGTGTATACCGTGGCCGCGAACCATACAGTCCACGTGAACGATGTGACACTCGGTCCTCAGCACGGCGACAGCTGGGTGATCGAGAGCGGACTCGAGGACGGAGCGCTGGTCATCGTCGACAACCTTCAGAAGCTCCGTGAAGGAGCGCCAGTGAGCCCGCAGGTCGCTCCGATGCAGGTCGCTGGAAATTCGAATGCAACACAACCGCCGGAGAAACGCTAGATGTCAAAATTCTTTATCCGCCGGCCAATCGTCGCGATCGTCATCGCCATCCTGACCATGGTAATTGGCGTGGTGGCCATGGTGACGCTCCCGATTTCGCAATATCCCAACATCGTGCCGCCGGAAATCCTGGTGACGGCAACCTATCCTGGCGCCGACGCAAAGACCGTCAGCCAGGCGGTCTCGACGCCGATCGAACAGCAGATGAATGGCGTCGACAACATGATCTACATGGATTCCGTGAGCGCTAACAATGGCGTGGTTCAGTTGTTTGTGGACTTCGACGTCAAGACAGATCCCAATATCGATCAGGTTCTTGCCCAGTTACGTGTGGACCAGTCCCAGTCGCAGCTCCCTGCCCAGGTTACAACCGCTGGCCTCACCGTGCAAAAGGCGCTTACTTCGCCGCTGATGCTCATCGCCATCAACTCGCCTGGCGGTAAGTTGAGCCAGGACTTTCTTACTAACTACGCGATCATCAACCTTCAGGACCAGATCGCGCGCGTCAAGGGCGTGTCACGCGTTCAGGTGTTTGGCGGGCAGTACGCGCTGCGCGTATGGGTCGATCCAGACAAGCTCGCGAAGCTCGGTGTTACGGCCACCGACGTCATTTCCGCAATCCAGACGCAAAACAACGTCAACCCCGCGGGTCAGATTGGCGGAGAGCCGATTCCCAAAGGGCAACAGTTCACATTCACGGTGCGTACGCAGGGTCGTCTGGTCAAGCCCGAGGAATTCGGCAACATTATTCTCCGCGCCAATCCCGATGGCTCCGTTCTCCATCTCAGCGATGTGGCGCGCGTCGAATTGGGCGACCAGGCGTATGGAGTTTCGGCGCGTTACAACCAGGCGCCATCGGGCGTGATGGCGATTTATCAGCTGCCGGGATCGAACGCCGTGGAGACGGCAGCTGCTGTCTCCCAGCGCATCAAGGAGCTCTCTGCCACATTCCCGCCGAGCATTTCTTACAGCATCCCTCTTGATACCACCAAGGCAGTGACGGCAGGCATCCACGAGATTTTGTTGACCCTGTTTGAGGCGCTTGGCCTGGTGGTCATCGTCGTCTTCATTTTTCTTCAGGGCTGGCGGGCCACGCTCATTCCTCTGCTCGCGGTGCCTGTCTCGCTGATCGGCACCTTCATTATTTTTCCGGCGCTGGGATTTTCGATCAACACGCTTTCGCTGTTCGGACTGGTGCTGGCCATCGGCCTCGTGGTCGACGACGCCATCATCGTTGTCGAGGCAGTCGAGCACCATATCGACGAAGGTATGGATCCCAAATCGGCGACTGAGAAGGCGATGGAGCAAGTAGGCGGCCCGGTGGTTGCTGTCGCACTCATCCTGGCGGCGGTGTTCATTCCCACTGCGGCCATTCCCGGCATCACGGGGCGGATGTATCAGCAGTTCGCCGTCACGATTGCGATTTCCGTTCTGATCTCGGCGTTCAACGCGCTCACCCTTTCTCCCGCACTCTCCGCGCTTCTTCTCAAGCCGAGAGAGGAAGGCCGCAAGAGGGGACTGCTCGCCCGGGGATTTGGTTATTTCAACAAGTTTTTCCGGCGCACCACCGACCGATTCGTTGGCACCTCTCGCGTTCTCATTCACAAATCGACTGTTGCCATGCTCAGCCTGGTCGCGCTTGCGGCAGTGGCAGTCTACCTGGGCAGCAGTCTTCCCGGCGGATTCATTCCCACCGAGGATCAGGGCTACATGTTCCTCGCCCTGCAGCTTCCCGACGGAGCGTCGGCGCAGCGGACTGATGCTGCCGAACAGAAGATCAGCGACGCTCTGCTGAAGACTCCGGGCGTCGAAGGAGTCATCGCGGTCAACAATTTCTCTCTTCTCACTCAGGTGCAAAGCACAAATGCAGGTTTCTTTTTCGTGAATCTCAAGCCCTGGGCTGCCCGCAAAAGCAAAGACCAGCAGCTGGCGTACATTCAGAGCCATGTGCAGCGGCAGCTCGCCGCCGATCCGGATGGCATAGCCTTCGCGTTCCCGCCGCCTTCGATCCCGGGCATCGGAACTTCCGGCGGCGTGACGATGATTCTCGAAGACCGCTCGGGTTCCGACGATCCGATGACGCTGACGAAAAATGTCTTCACTTTTCTGGGCGCGATTTCAAAACGTCCCGAGATCGCAGCCGCCATTCCCTCCTATCAGCCGGCTGTACCCCAGCTCTTTGTCGACGTAGATAAGGAAAAGGCGCTTCAGCAGCAGGTGGATCTATCGACGATCTATACGACCATGCAGACTTTCATGGGCGGCTACCTCGTGAACTACTTCAATCGATTTGGCCGCCAGTGGCAGACCTATGTTGAGGCGGAAGGCACGTCGCGCACGAACATCGCCAACATCGACGAGTTTTATGTGCGGAGCGCCAACGGCAGCCAGGTGCCGTTAAGCTCTCTGGTCAAGGTCAGCCGCACCACGGGCCCCGAGTTCATCTACCGGTTCAATGAATTCAATGCTGCGCAGCTGAACATCACGGGCGCGCCAGGTTATAGCTCGGGCCAGGTTCGCAAGGCGCTCGAAGAAGTCTTCAGGCAGACCATGCCGCCCGGAGCGGGCTTCGATTATTCCGGCATGTCATTCCAGGAACAGCAGGCGGAAAAGGGCGTTCCATCGTGGGCGGTGTTCGGCCTGTCGCTGGTATTCGTCTTCCTGATTCTTGCAGCTCTCTATGAAAGCTGGACTCTCCCGTTCAGCGTACTGCTCAGCACGCCGGTCGCAATTCTGGGCGCGTATCTGGCGCTGCATGCGCGGCAGTTTGAGAACGACATCTTCGCGACCATCGGACTGGTCATGCTCATCGGCCTCTCGGCCAAGAACGCCATCCTCATCGTGGAGTTCGCCAAAACGAATTATGAGCGCGGTGAGAGCATTTGCGATGCCGCGCTGGATGCCGCACGACTGCGCTTCCGTCCCATCGTCATGACCGCCCTCGCATTCATCGTCGGATGTCTCCCGTTGTGGGCGGCGACCGGTTCAGGGGCTGCCTCTCGCCGGATTCTCGGCACCGTCGTAGTCGGCGGCATGACGCTCTCCACCGTGCTCGGCCTCATCTTCATCCCAGTCACGTTCGCCGTGGTCGAATATCTGTCGCATCGCTTCGTCAGAGGAGGGCAAGGGACCACGATGGACTCGATCTGCGGTCCGGGCGTTCGGACAGACACGATCGGCGCCCAGAGCGCGGAAGGGAGCAAAGCGGCGTGATCAACACTTCTAACTTCGCTCGCCTCAGCCTGCTCGCGCCTACATTAGGCATTCTGGCTGGATGCACGGTTGGGCCAAATTATGTGCGGCCGAATTACACTCCGCCGCCAGCGTTTCGCGGTGCGGACGAGGCCCCGATCTCAAGCGACGCTAAGAACTCGCTTGGCGATGAACAGTGGTCGTCTGTCTATCGCGAACCAGAACTGCAGGACTTGATCCGCAAGGCTTTGGCCAATAACTACGATGTGCGCATCGCGGCCGAGCGCATCCTGGAGCAACAGGCGCAAGTCAGGATCACGCGCTCGCAACAGTTTCCCAGCATTACTGTGGGCGGGTCGGCCATCGGCGCCACCCTGCCTTCTTCTCTCGGCACACAACTCCCCAACCCCCTGGTCGAGGGATCGTTCAACGTATCGGCCGCGTGGACCCCGGACTTCTGGGGACTTTACCGCAGGCAAACGGAGGCGGCGCGAGCCCAACTGCTGGCACAAACCTGGGCGCAGCGCGCGGTCCGATTGACACTGGTGCAGCAAGTGGCGACCGCTTATCTGCAAATCCGCGCACTCGACGCCCAACTTGAAATTACACGGGCAACGATCAAAGTCCGGCAGGACTCCGTGGGCCTGACAAAGACGCTGGAAAGCGGCGGATCGGTGCCTCTGTCCGATGTTCGCCAGGCCGAACAACTGCTCTATGCTGCAACCTCGGAGGTGCCGCAGCTCGAGGAGCAGATTCAGCAACAGGAGAACGGCCTCCGGCTCCTGATGGGAGAGAATCCAGGCCCCATCGCCCACCAGGATCCGGATGCACTTGCTCCTCCGCCCCAGGCTCTGCCTGCGGGGCTGCCTTCGCAGTTGCTGGAACGGAGGCCCGATATTCAGCAGGCAGAGGCCACTCTTATTGCCGCGAATGCGCAAATCGGCGTGGCCCGAGCACAGTTTTTCCCCAATCTGTCCATCAGCGCTTCAGGTGGAGTCGGCGGTGACAGTCTCTCCAGCATCTTCGATCCAGCGGGAAAGACAATTTATGGGATTGGGACACTGGCGCAGCCGCTCTTCGAAGGCGGAAAGCTTCGCGGGCAACTCCAGCTTTCGCGGGAAACCAGGCAAGAGATGGTGCTGAACTACCAAAAGACGATTGCCGGGGCACTTCGCGATGTTTCCAATGCGCTGATTGCTCTGAATAAACAGCGAGCTTATCGCGAGGAGCAGCAAAAGCTGGTCGAGGCTGCAACCGATGCAACGCGGCTGGCCCGGCTTCGATACCAGGGCGGCTCGACGAGTTATCTCGAGGTACTGACCACGGACTCGAACCTGTTTGCGGCAAAACTGAACCTTGTGAGTGCGCAACAGGGTGAAGCTCTCAGCCTTGTGCAGCTTTACGCTGCGCTGGGCGGCGGCTGGCAGTCCTGATCGACATTGGCGCTCAGCCGGAAAACGAATGTGTTTTGATGAGGAAACAGAATATCTATTGAAATACCGCGTCGAATGTGGCTAGACTCGGGTGTTGCTCCTGGCTCTCCGAGGTCAACTATGGATTGGTCCGGCATTTCCGATCAGGCCGCCACGAATCTCGACGAACTCCAAATCGAGATTCCCTCATGGGGTTTTGCCAACACCGGCACCCGTTTCGGCAAGTTTCTTCAGCCCGGCGCCGCTGGCACTCTTCGAGAGAAATTTGCCGATGCATCCGAGGTGCATGCGTTGACCGGTGTCACTCCACGCATTGCCCTGCACGTCCAGTGGGACTTGCCGAAAGGCGCCGCGGATGTGCCCGAGGTCCGGCGGCTGGAAGCTCAATATGGCATTCGCGCCGGGTCCGTCAATCCCAATCTGTTTCAGAATCAGGAATACAAGCTGGGATCCATCTGTAATCCCGATCCTGCCATTCGCCAAATGGCGATTGACCATTTGATCGACTCGGTGGAAATTGCCAGGGCCCTGGGATCGACCGACATTTCCCTCTGGTTGGCAGATGGTTCCAACTATCCCGGCTCTCAGAATATTCGCAAACGCATCGTCTGGATGGAAGAAGCATTGATCCTCACTCACGAGCGAATGCGCGAGGACCAGCGCTTGCTCATCGAATACAAGCCGTTTGAGCCCGCGTTCTACCACACCGATATCGCCGACTGGGGGATGGCCGTGCATCTTGCCAGGACCGTCGGCCCGCAGGCCCGCGTGCTGGTCGACACCGGTCACCACTATCAGTCGCAGAACATCGAACAAATCGTGGCTTGGCTGCTGCACCTGCGGCTCCTCGGAGGCTTCCACTTCAACGATCGCCGCTATGCCGACGACGACCTGGTCATCGGATCCATCGACCCCTACCAGGTCTTCCGCATCTTCCACGAGATCCTCAACGAGCCGGACCGTACCGTAACTGCCGGCATCGCCTTCATGATCGATCAAAGTCATAACCTCAAAGGCAAGATGGAAGCCGTGGTCCAGACGGTGATGATCGCGCAGGAGCTTTTTCTCAAGGCTGCGTTGGTCGATCGCGGGCAACTCTCTGAATTGCAGGCGGCCGGCAGAATCGTGGAGGCCGAGGAGTGTCTGCGATCCGCATTCTGGACGGACGTGCGACCCAGCCTTGAAGAGTGGCGAGTCAGTCGAGCCTTACCTCCGAATCCCCTGAGGGCATTGCGCGAGGGTGGATATGTCGAGCGCGTTTCCCAGGAACGAGCGACGCGCAATGCTGCTCAGCTCTCCACCTACGCCTGACCCCGTCTGACCAGCTCTCCGGCTTTTGAGAAGAACTCATTGCCGCATTGATGTGCTCGCGGTCTGGCGGCACAAATGCCTTCACCGGCTTCAGCACCCTCCTCAAGATCCGCATTCTTCCGGTCAGGCCGCGTGAGGATTGTCTCCGCGTAAGTAATGGTCAGACCATGGTTTGCGAGAGATGGATTGACCCATGCTCTTGTCACTCGATCCAGATCTCGGGACGGCCGGTCTTTCCGGCATTCGGCGTTTCCGATGTGAAGCACCACTTTTTCTCAACGAAATGTGCGAGCGGCATCCGATGTTCCTCAGCGAGTCGATTCCCGTCTACTAAAACGTTGCAGCAGGCTCTGCCCCCGATTGGCCCGCGTCGCCAACAAAATGATCGTTACTGTTTCAAAGGAGAAATAAAGTTCCTCTTGACATTTGTGAATCTCTGCGCGTAATGTTCCGCCGAATTGAGAAAACGGACAAACGGTAACCCCATTTCCCAATCGTTTGTCCTGCGATGAATCTGCAGCAACCCTTAGGACAGGAGACCGGTTATGCGAGCACTGCGAATCAGCTTAGGGCTATTGATCTTGCTTTGTGCGCCGAACTGGATGTTCGGGCAAGCGGGAGCAACGGGCGCCATTCTGGGGACGGTGAGTGACGTCACCGGCGCGGTGGTCCCCAACGCGAAGGTCACGATCACCAACGTTGCTACCAACGTGCCTTTTGTTACCACCACCAGCTCGTCGGGGGACTATCTGGCGCCATCTCTGATCCCCGGCAGCTACTCGGTTACGACCGAGATGCAGGGCTTCCAGAAGTCGGTCACTACGGGTCTGACGCTGACCGTGGATCAGAGCCTTCGTGTCAACATCATCCTCAAACCGGGAGCTGTGACCCAGACGCTGTCGGTGACCGCTCAGGCGGTGAGCCTGGATACAGACACAGCCGCCTTATCTCAGCTGATGAGCCAGAACCAGGTGTCACAGCTTCCTCTGAACGGCCGCAACTTTATGCAGCTCCTGCTCGTCGGTGCAGGCGCGGTCACGGTGGGCGGTGAACAGGGCACCATGCGCCAGGGCGAAGGCGACGCGGTCAGCATCAACGGCGGCCGTCCGGAAGGAAACAACTACACCCTGGACGGGCTGGTCAATACCGACCAGGCTCTTGTAACTCCAGCCGTCATCCTCTCCCAGGATGCGATTCAGGAGTTCAAGGTCGAGAGCGGTACTTATTCGGCCGAGTATGGGTTCAGCGCCAGCCAGATCAACCTGGTCAGCAAGGGCGGAACGAATAGTCTGCACGGATCGCTCTTCGAATTTAACCGGAACGATGCCTATGACGCGAAGCCCTTCCCGACGGTGAACGACTTTAACTCCGGGACTGCGACGACCAATCCTGTCCTGCGCCAGAACCAGTTCGGCTTTGTGGCGGATGGCCCGGTGTATATCCCGAAACTTTACAACGGCCACAACCGGACCTTCTGGATGGCGAATTACGAGGGCTGGCGGATCATCAATGGCGGCAAGCTCTATGACCAGGTTCCGAATCCTGCGACGCTGCAGGGGAACTTTGCCAACGAGACCACTGTTGCCGGAGCCCCGCTGCCCCTTTACGGCACGGCCGCCTGCACAGCTCTGCTGGCCAAGAATCAGAACTGCATGCCCGTCGATCCCACAACCGGCGCTGCCTTCCCGCTCAATCAAATCCCGTCCACTGAAATCACCAATCGGCTGGCGCTTGTCGCCCTCAAATACAACTTTTTCCCCACGCCGACGCTGGCCAACCAGGGCGAGGGCGTCACGAATTACATCGCAAACTACGGAACCCCTCTGACCACCAATCAGCAGACGTACCGAATCGACCAGAACCTGGGAAAATTGGGATCGATTTTCGGACGCGGCACTTACTCGACGTACCAGAACGCATCCCTCTACAACAGCAACAATCTGGCTTACGGCATTGAGACGCAGTTCGAGACCCAGAAGAACTGGGAAATCTCGCACACCATTAATCTCGGCAGCGCGATGGTGAACAATTTCCGTTTCGGGTACCTCGACGCTCAGGCGCCGGAGGGTGCTCCCGCGCCGCCCGCTGCGGCTGTCAGCCAATTGGCGGAGACGGGCACATTCACTACCTTCGCGGCGCTGCAGCAGAGCTGGCCAACCCTCAACCTGTCGCAGTTTAACAACCATGGCGGATCCACGAACGCGTATACCGGGTCGGATAATCCGGCGTGGGAGTTCGCCGATTCGTTCACCCTGATTCGCGGGCGTCACAATCTCGGCTTTGGAGTCGATTACCGGCACTGGCATCTGGTCCGCAACCTTGATGATGATTTCTTTGGTGAGTGGACCTTCTCCGGGCAGACCGTTCAGAGCAACGGCACGAACTGCCCGAACGCCACTGGACTCTGCGGCACAGGCAACGCGATCGCCGACATGCTGCTCGGCTATTACAACAATGTGGGCGGCTTCTTCCCCGGACCGCTCAGCCCTACCACCCAGGCCGGGAACCCGCAGGATCACGTCTTCGGCTATTTCGCTCCCTATGCGGAAGACAGCTGGAAGGCGACGCCGAAGCTCACCGTGGATCTCGGTCTGCGCTGGGATTACCGTGCCGCAGCCTATGAAGCCAGCAATCACTTCTTCTGGCTCGACACCCAGAACTCCCAGGGCGGATTGTGTTTCGCTGATCCGAAGCTGAAGACCGATGGTGTCGCTCCCGGTGGTACACCAACCGATCCGGTGCTGCGCTACTGCGGATCGGTGCCGCATCCTGGCCAGAAGACGCCGTTTGCGCCACGCTTTGGGCTGAACTACCGGCTCACCGACAAGACGGTGCTGCGCGGCGGTTACGGCATCTTCTACGATTCCTACGAGGGCCGCGAGATCGACGACTCCGCCGATATCTACCCTTACAGCATCCGGCTGTCGGAAGTTCCCACCAGCAATTCGTCCCTGCCGAAGCTTGGCAACCAGATGTTTCCCGCCTATGGGACTCTTGGACCCTTCCCGTTGTCCACTCTGTCGTTCATCGCTGTGATTGAATCGGAGAACCCGCTGGATCCTTACGTGCAGTCCTGGAGCGGTTCGGCGGAACGCCAGCTGACCAACAACACCACGCTGGAAGTCAACTACATCGGAACCCACGCCGTTCATCTGCTGGACCGGCGCAATATCGCCCAGCCCAACGATCTGCCTGCCGCTGACGTGCCGTTCTGTGCGGCGAATCCGACGGATACGACGCATCTCTGCCCGCCCGCCTCTCGGCTGCCCTATCCGAACTTCACCCAGTACTACATCGACAGCGATTTTCATGGCTACTCGCACTACAACGCCATGAACATCAACCTCCAGCATCGCGCGCGCGATCTGGCCGTGACCGCAGTTTATACATGGGCCCAAAGCAAGGATGACAAATCCGCCGCAGCCGGCGTGGGCGCCACCGGAAGCGGTTACCAGGGCTTCATGGACAATCATCATCCGGAACTGGACTACGGCTTGTCTGACTTCGACGTGAACCAGCGCTTTGTCGCCAGCTACATCTACAACCTGCCTTTCGGTCGTGGTAAGAGATTGGCCGGCGGGATCAGCCGCGCGGCGGATGAGGTAGTGGGCGGATGGCAGCTAAGCGGTATAACTACCCTCCAGGCTGGTTTCCCCTTCGGCATGGGAGCGGCGGACGCCGATAACCTCGATGTCACGCCTTCCCAGCGGGCCAACTTGGTTTCGGGCTGCGATCCCACCAAAGGAGTGACGCAGGCGTTCCAGCGGCTCAACATGTCGTGCTTCACTCAGCCACTGGCCGGCACCTTCGGCAATTCGGAGCGCAACTTCCTGCGTCAGCCCGGGATCAACGACTGGGATATGGGCCTGACCAAAACGTTTCCGATTACCGAACGCGCGAACTTTGGTCTGCGCTTCGATACTTTCAACACCTTCAACCATCACCAGTACGACCTCAATACGGGCGCCTATGCGACCGGCGGTTCCGGGGGCGGATCGTCCATTGACAACAGCATTAGCGACGCCACTGCTGGTTTCATCACCAGTTCGGCGCCGGCCCGCGTTATTCAGCTCAGCGGCAAGCTCACGTTCTGACCGTTGTCTTCGTAGTGCCTCCTGACCCGCCACGCCCTAACAGCGTGGCGGATTCTTTTGGAAGGGAGATAGACTGCACCACATGACCGATAATGGTGCGCGAATCTGCTTCTTCCTGGCGCTCTGCTGTACGATATCGACCGCAGGGATAGGTCAAAATGCTGCGGAGCCATCAGCAGCACTGGCGGCCGAAGGTCAGCAGGCGATGGCTCACGGCGATTACACCACCGCTGAAAAGAAGTTCCAGAAGCTTGCACAACTCGATCCGGGCGTCGCGGAGATTCACGCCACACTGGCGGTCATCTGCTTTAAGCGGCGCGAATATGAACGGGCCGTTACTGAGATCCGAGTGGCACAGCGGCTGAAGCCCGGCCTGCCGAATCTGGATAGCCTGCTCGGGCTCTCGCTGGCCGAGGAGGACAAATTCGCAGACGCCCTGCCGCATCTGGAAAAGGGCTTTCATCAGACGGCGGATGCTGAAGTGCGACGCCAGTGCGGCCTGGAGTTGCTGCGCGTCTACAGCAATCTCGGCAGGGATGCCGACGCAGTCGAGACTTCGCTGACTCTGAACAAAGCTTACCCCAACGATCCCGAAGTCCTGTATCACACCGGCCGCGTGTACGGGAGTTATGCATACACCGTGATGGAGAAGCTGCACGATACAGCGCCAGGATCGATCTGGATGTTGCAGGCTCAGGGTGAAGCAAATGAAAGCCAGAGGAACTGGGATGCAGCCATCGTTGCGTTCAATCATGTGCTGGCCATTGATGCTAACCGGCCCGGCATTCATTATCGTTTGGGACGCGTCTACCTGGGACGCTTCCGCGATTCGGGAAACCCCCCGGACCGCGATGCTGCGATGCATGAGTTTTCTGAAGAGCTGGCGCTCGATGCTGGCAATGGCAATGCCGCGTATGAGCTGGCGTATCTCGAAGCGGAGAGCGGCAACGTCGCGGAGGCCACCCGAGAGTATGAACTCGCGTTGCAGCGGCACCCTGACTTTGAGGAGGCCCTGGTTGGGCTGGCGGGAATCGACCTGAGCAGCGATAAGGCCGCCGAAGCTGTCCCGTTGCTCGAACGCGCGACCCGCCTGCGTCCCGAGGATGAAGTCGCCTGGTGGCGTCTTGCGCAGGCGGACCGGGCGACGGGGAACCGCGACGAGCAGGAAAAAGCACTCGCGACGTTCCAAAAGATCCACCAAACGATACCCGGCACGCTGCGCAGTCCCACTGCTGCGGACGACATAACGCCGCAGCATCTTGATGCCAATGCGCAGCCGTGAGCGCCTCTCGCTTTGAGGAACCCATGAGAATCCATCGATCAAAATTGTTTGCCGCTCTCCTGCCCCCTGGCGTCTTCCTGGTGCTGTTGCCGGGGATATGGCTCTTGCCCGCCAACGCGCAGTCGCCCCCACTGAATCCGGATCTGGTGGCTTCGAAGTGGGCCGCGTCCTGGATTGCCAGCCCGTCCGCGCCAGCAAAGGCTCCTGGTGTTTTCTACTTTCGTAAAGAAATCACACTGTCGAGCGCTCCCGAGCATTTCTGGGTGCACGTCAGCGCAGACAATCGCTTCGTCCTGCATGTCAACGGACAGTATGCGGGCGAAGGGCCGGCCCGAGGCGATCTTTTCCACTGGCGTTTTGAGACGCTGGACCTCGCGCCACTGCTTCATGCCGGGACCAACGTGCTGGCCGCCGTAGTGTGGAACTTCGGCGAAGCCGCACCGGTAGCGCAGATGAGCAACCGCACCGGATTTCTGATGCAGGGCGACACCGCGGCTGAAGCAGCAGTGAACACCAACACCGCCTGGCGCGTACGCGAAGAGTCGGGTCACTCCGCAGTGGGCCACCACGGCGCTAATGGATACTATGCAGCGGGTCCGGCCGAGAAGATCGATGGTCGCGTGCTGGACTGGAACTGGGACCAGCCAGGTGACTCTGAAAACTGGATGACGCCGATACAAGTCGGCCACGCCGCTGCACGCGAGGCACAGGACGCCGACAATAACTGGGAGCTGGTTCAGGATTCCTTACCGCCAATGGAGCACCGCCTGGTGGATGCCGGCAAGCCGGTGCGTGCCGAGGGCTTGACCGAGCTGCCGGCGTTTCCAGGTCAACCGCTCGAGATCCCCGCCAACGCTCACGTCATTCTGCTGCTCGATCACGGAGTCCTCCAGACTGCATATCCGGAACTGGATGTGAGCGGCGGGCGCGACGCCACCATCGCCGTCACGTACTCTGAGGCTCTCTACGATGCGCAGGGCCACAAAGGAAACCGCAACGAAATTGCAGGCCGGCACATTCAGGGCATCACCGACGAGTTCATCGCCGGCGGAGGCGACGAGCGCCGCTTCCAGCCGCTGTGGTGGCGCACCTGGCGTTATCTGCGGCTCGATGTCACGACGAAGGGTCAACCCCTCCGCCTCGATTCGCTCCGCGCATGGTTTTCGGCCTATCCCTTCGACGCGAAAGCCGCCATTGCCGGAGATATTCCCCAGCTGGATCAGTTGTGGGACACCGGCTGGCGCACGGCCCGCCTCTGTGCCCACGAAACTTACATGGACGCGCCGTATTGGGAACAACTCCAGTACGTCGGCGATACGCGCATCCAGGCGCTCGTCTCCTACGTCATGACCGGCGACAGCCGGCTCGCGCGCCAGGCGATCGTCAATATCGACGACTCCCGCATCCCCGAGGGAATTACCCAGAGCCGGTATCCCTCCGGCCTGCCACAGTTCATTCCGCCTTTCTCCTTGCTCTGGGTCGGTATGCTGCACGATTACTGGATGTATGTAGACGATGCCTCTTTGGTGAAAGAGACGCTGCCCCACACGCGCACTGTGTTGGATTGGTTTGGCGCGCAGCAGCGATCCGATGGTCTGCTGGGGAAACTCAAGTGGTGGGAATTTGGCGACTGGACCGCCGACTATCCCGACGGTGTTCCTCCGCAGGAAGCGGATGGCGGATCGGCATTCCTGACGCTGCAGTTCATCGAGGCACTCCACAATGCGCAGGAGATGGAGTCTGTTTACGGTAGTCATGAACGGGCCGAGGAATACGAGGCGCGGATTCGCAGAGCCACAGCCGCTCTGAATGCTCAAAACTGGGACGCGCGCTACGGTCTCTACGCCGATACTCCGGCGAAGAAAACTTATAGCCAGGAAGCCAACATACTCGCTGTATGGCTGGATGTAGCGCCGCGCGCGGAGCAAACCGCGATTCTGCGCCGTCTGCTCGCCTCTGATCCGCACTCTGCGACTGAAGTCGACGGCAAACCGGTGCCGCCCATGTCCACGCCAACGTATTATTTCCGCTTCTATCTCAGCCGAGCGCTCGAGCATGCCGGCATGGGTGACCAGTATGTCGGCCAGCTGGGTCCCTGGTACGACATGCTGCGTCTGGGCCTGAGCACCTGGGCGGAAAACCCGGAACCGACCCGCTCCGACTGCCACGCCTGGAGCGCCAGCCCGAACTACGATTTGCTGACGTTAGTGGCGGGCATTCGACCTGCCTCACCGGGTTTCCGTAAAGTATCCATTCAACCGCATCTGGGTGGATTGCATCACCTCGATGCATCCATGCCCCATGCCGGCGGAGCAATCCACACAGTGTATGATTTCGGAACTGCGGGCTGGAATGCAACCGTCACGCTGCCGCCTGGCCTCGACGGCGAGCTGATTTGGGGAGCTCACCGCTATCCTTTGCAGAGCGGAACCCAGGTCGTGCATCTGTCTGACCATGGGGGATAGAGCATGGGTCGTCCCACCGATTCGGCCCTATCCTTATATATAGTCACGAAACAGTTCGTCCGGGAGCTGGGTTGCGTAACCCGAAGTCACTGGCTTAGCAAACCTGCACGACCGGGATCTCCAGCAGCCGCGCCAGTTTCGCGATCCTTTCGGCGATGTGGCCGACCCCCACAGCGCAATGATGCGCTGGCCCCTGCTCATTCCATCGCTCGACGAACCCGACTGCCCCAATAGAAAATCTGTAACGGCTGTTGGTGTTGCCGATCGCCAGGGTTGGCCCCGGTTCTGAGCTCCCTTCCGCAACCAACAACCGAAAGCCATGTTCCCGGTCGTCGACCACCGAAAGCAGCGTCACCGGCCCATACCGCACCGACATCTCGACAGATAGCCCGCTGCCCACTTTGCCGTGATACACATCGAGAGGCCGCACGCGCGTCTTTCCTTCCGCGATCGCAATATGGCCCGGCCCGTCGTGCCCCATCAGCACAATGTCATCGTTCAGATCGAGCGCGTAGTACTCGGTGAATGACCCGCCCGCGCCAAAGCAATCCATGATCTTCATCGCAATGGCGTTTTTCACTTCGTACTCACCCGCCACGGGAACGTGCCGCCCCGTCAGCAGGGAAGTCCCGAGGATGATCGAGCTCATCGTGTCCTCGTTGGCCGCAACCCCGCTGCCTTTGTAGTAATACGCCAGCGAATGCAGATCGTGCTTCTTAACGAGCCGATCCAGCGCCACCGACGTCCGAGCGGCGCGCTCCATCTCTGCACCAGAGCAGTCTGGCTGGATCGCAAAGTGTTCCTCGAAGAGCTGCACGCGCCGTGCAATCTCCTCATCCTTGCATTCAGATCGCAGCGCGCTTAGCTCATCGACTTCGAGCGTCTCAATGTGGCTGCCAAACGTGATCGACACTTGCGTGATATCGGTCGCTACATCGAGCATGCCGCCGTAATAATGGCCCATCAATCCGAGCCGGTTCTGCGCAAGCGCGCTCCTCACCGTCGCAGCCGCCACCCATTCCTCAATCTCCTTCCACGTCCTCTCATCGTTCAGCGCTCCGGTCACCTGATGAAACGGAATCCGCGCCCTTCGCATGACGTTTGCAATCTCAGGCACTGGGCACGGGGAGCACCAGGCCAGCCAGGCGCCCGTCATCGCCGTGCGATTCGGCAGGCGATTGAAAGCCTCGTAGTCGATCGCCGCACCCGGCTGCAGATTCAGAACGACCACCGGAACCTTCGCCAGCTGCACCAGCGGCAGCACCGTGCTCGACAAAGCATAGGTCGTCACGTAGAGAAACAGAAGATCGATGTCCGCCCGGCGGCAGGCATGGCCGGCCTCACGGCTTCGCTCCGGTGAATCCACCAGTCCGAAGGATTCGACATCCGCGCCCATCCCTTCGAGCCGCGTCCGCACCTGGTTCAGATAGCCTTCCAGTTGCTCACGCAACTCCGGAAACTGCGGCCAGTAGGCATCAAGCCCGAGCCCGCAAAGTCCCGCCCGTAGTCCTCTCGCCGGCATCCGTCTCTTACTCCGCTTTCAACACGGTAACCGCAAACGGCGCCAGTGTGAGGTTCGTTCCATTCACGGTTCCCGCGCGCGGCGCATCGTCTCCGGTTGCTTCGTCCACCGTCGCATACTGCGCGTGGGCAAATCCCTCAGGAATACCCACCGTCTCCTCACGATTGCTCCTGTTCACCAGCAGAATCTTTCGCCCCTGCGGTGTAACAAACCCCTGCGCGTAGGGCTGGTCTTCGCCGCCATCGGACGAAGGGATTGTCGTCACCAGCCGATCACCGGGATGGAAGTTATCGACGATCATCTTCAGCACCCAATACCGCGCATTCGGCTTCCCGTTGTTGTAGTCGATCATCGATACGCTGGGAAACTGCGACGGATATCCCACCAGCTGCGACTCGCCAATCACGTCCACGCCCATCCGCGACAACTCTACGAACAGATAAGCATACAGAGCGCCCGCCGCATTCCAGTAGCGGTGCGGAATGTGATCCGGCAGCGGCTTGCTGGCCCGGATTTCCAGCCCGTCGGTCGGCAGAATCACGCCCAACTCATCCGTGTCGACCTTCGTTTCCGGCGACAACCGGTCGCGGATCGCCAAAATGTAGCGTGTCACGGCCAGAAATCCATCCGCCTGATTGAAGAACGTGTGCTGCCAGCCATCCGGTCCCTCATCGAGGGCGGGCGACGCGTAGAAATGAAACGAAATGAAGTCCAGCGGAATCCCCGGCCGATGATTCTTCGCATTCAGGAAATATTCGAAGTACTTCGGGTTACCACTCGGCGCGGCCAACGCCAGACCCACGAATTTCGTCTCCGGACTCACCTTGTGAATCGCCGAGACGATCGCGTCGTAGCGCTCCGTGTATTGCTCCGGCGTCATCGAGTGCTCGAAATCGACCTCGTTCAACACCTCCCAATAAGGAAACGTGTAGTGGTATCCCGACTCATGCCGTTTCCCGTTCTCATCGGTGAAGCCCCCCTTCGTGAACCAGCTCACCAGCCGCGCGTAGTAGTCGCCCAATTCCTTCCCGCTCGGATCCCGCAGTTCCGTGCCCTGCGTATAGTTCCAGAAAACCTGGTTCGGATCCTCCGGATAGGTCACCGCCTTGTCCGTCTTGAACATCCACGCCGGTATCGTGCTGAAGTTGATGATCGTCGAATGTCCTTCCGTCGCTGACAGGAAATCCTTCGTTACCGGATCAATCCAGGTAAAGTCCCACGAAGTATGGTCGGCCGTCGGGGGCTGCAGCTCCGCCACCGCGATCTTCGGATAGGGCAGCCAGGGAACATAGCGCACATAGTCGGCCCCCAGGCCCTTCAGCGCGGCAAAGGAGCCATCGTGAATCGGCGATCCCGGATTCAGCATCGGGTTGGTCACCACCTGCAGCGTCGGCGTCGATCGCGAGACAAGAACCGTCTTGTCCCAATCGACCTTAATCGTGCCGCGAGCCTCCTGAGCTGCAGCCGCAGAACACACGATGCAACTCATCGCCAACATTAAAAGCAAGGTGCGGGATCGCATCTCCTGATCCTCCTTATTTTGTTCAAGCAGACTGGATACCCTATTCTGAACCGGCCCTGAATCGCGACCATTGTTTCATATGACACATCTCTTTTCTATTGACACCAACGACTCTGCTCTATGAAATTGGTGGGCGCTATGAAATTCGCTCCCGAAAAGCTCCCGAATCGGCTGGCCGCCCTCGGTTCGCTCCTTGCCATGCCGCTCCTCGCCATCGCCCTCGCTGATGCTACTGCCTTCGCGGCTCCGCCGCAGCTTCCGCCCGACCATTTACGTTGCGAGGAACTCGAAAATCCCCTCGGAATCGACACGCCCCAGCCGCGCCTCTCCTGGCAACTCGTTGACCCGCGCACCGGAGCCCGCCAGACCGCCTACGAAATTCGGGTTGCCGGCAGCCGCGAACAGCTGCTTGCAGGGCACGCGGACATCTGGGACAGCGGCCGGGTCGAATCCGATCGCTCCGTCGCTGTTGCTTACGCCGGTCCGCCCCTTGACCGGGAGCATCGCTATTTCTGGCGCGTCCGGGTCTGGGATAAGGACGGCGTTGTCTACCCGACCAGCGCCATCGCTTGGTGGGAAACCGGCCTGATGCACCATGCATGGCAAGCCCAGTGGATCGGCTACGAAGAGCAAGAGCTGCACAGCATCCGGGAATCCGGCGCCGAGTGGATATCCAACCCCGGCCAGGACGACTACCATCAGCCCGGCGACACGCATCACGACTTCCGTTTCGCCTTCAGCGTCGAGCACCCCGTCCGCTTTGCCCACCTCTACGTTACCGGCGAAGACACCGCCGCAGCATGGATCGACGGCGAATCGGTCCTGCGGGCCGAACCGTTGCCACCCTACAAACAGACGCCCTGGAAGAAATACACCGAGCGCGACGTGACCCTGAAGCAGGGAAACAATCTGCTGGCCGTCGATGTCACTCTCTTCGACGTCGGCGACAGCACACCCGGCCGCAACGCCAGCCGCACTCCCATGAGCGCCTGCCTTTATATCCGCTACCAGGACGGCTCCGATCAGGTGATCGTCAGCAATCGATCCTGGAAGGTCACGTTGAATGCCACCGGTTCCTGGTTTACTCCCAGCTATGACGACTCCTCCTGGCCGCACGCCATCCGTGGTGAATCGCAGGGTCAGTTCACGAGCCCACTCAACGCGCGCCCCTGGCCCACCAACCCGGTCATGATGCTGCGCCGCAATTTTGACGTCAGCAAGCCCATCCGTTCAGCTCGCCTCTACGCCACCGCGCTCGGCGCCTATCGCTTCTGGATCGATGGCCACCCTATCGGTGACCAGATCCTCGCCCCAGGCTGGACCGACTACCGCGAACGAGTCCCCTATCAGACCTATGACGTCACCACCGACCTCCGCGCCGGCCACAACGCAATCGGAGCCTACCTCGCACCTGGCTGGTACTCTACTCCGCTGGAGTGGACCCAGGAGCCGTACAACTATGGCAACACGCCGCCTGCCCTGCGCGGTCAACTGCACATCGTCTATCAGGACGGCTCCGACGCGTGGATACTCACCGATTCACAGTGGAAGGCCGCGCCCTCGCCCATCGAGAAAGCCGAGATCTACGACGGCGAAACGTACGATGCCCGTCGCGAGCAGCCAGGCTGGGCTACGCCGCAGTTCCATGAGACGAGCTGGCATCCGGTGCAGACCATCCAGCCACTCGAGCCGGCCATCGTTGCCCAGGAATACCAACCCATCCGCATCGAAACGACCCTCCACGCCAAAGCCCTTACCGAACCCAGGCCCGGCGTCTACGTCTACGACTTCGGCCAGAACATGGCTGGCTTCGCACATCTCCGCGCCCAGGGCAAAGCCGGCACGAAAATTCGTCTCCGCTTTGCCGAAGTCCTTAACGCCGACGGAACCATCTATACCGAAAATCTTCGCTCCGCACTGGCAACGGACTACTACACATTGGCAGGCCGTGGCGAAGAGGAGTACGAGCCGTCCTTTACCTTCCACGGCTTTCGCTATGTCGAACTCACCGGGCTTCCCGCTAAACCTGACCTTTCCGCCGTCACCGCAGAAGTGATTCACACCTCCGCGCCTTTCCACACACAGCTCGCCACCGGCAGCACCATGCTCAATCAGCTCTGGAGCAACATCCTCTGGGGACAGCGCTCGAACTTCGTCGGTGTCCCCACCGATTGCCCGCAGCGCGACGAGCGCCTCGGATGGACGGGCGATGCGGAGGTTTTCTGGCGAACCGCCTCCTACAACATGGGCCTCGCGCCGTTTTCGCGTAAGTTTGCCGCCGACCTCCGTGGCACGCAGGTTGGCACGCCGATGTACGGCATTTATGCACCCGGCCTCTCTGCACCGAATGCCGGCTTCGGCGCAGGATGGAGCGACGCCGGAGTCATCATTCCCTGGACTTCGTGGTTACAGTCCGGCGATACGCGCATCATCGACCAGAATTGGGATGCGATGTCGAAGTATCTCGACGCCATCGAGCAGAGCAATCCGGGCTTCCTGTGGGAGCACGATGCCGGCACCCCCTTTGGCGACTGGCTCTCACCGGAAGGACAAACCAAAGCAGTCCTCGTGCAGACAGCCTACTGGGCCTACGATGTTTCCCGCATGGAACAGATGGCCCGCGCCACCGGCCGCACTGCGGAAGCTCAGAAGTACGGTGCTCTCTTCGCGAATATTCAAAAAGCCTTCGCCGCTGCCTTCGTCCGCAACGACGGCTTCATCGCGGGCGCAGATAACGGCCCTTCTCCCTTCGGCCACATCTTCGTTCCGAACAAAGTTCCCTCCGGCGACACGCAGACTGGCTACGTCCTCGCGCTCTACATGCGCCTCGTACCCGAGTCGCTGCGCGCCGCCGCCGCCAATCGCCTTGTCCAGAAGCTCCAGGAAAACGGCTGGCGTCTCGGCACCGGTTTCCTCGGGACGCCGTACCTCCTTGCTGTTCTCGCTGACACCGGGCACGCCGGCGTTGCGTATCGCCTGTTGCTTTCTACCGAGTATCCGTCGTGGGGCTACCTGGTCACACACGGCGCCACCACCATGTGGGAGCGCTGGAATGGCGACAAGATGCGCGGCGATCCCAGCATGAATTCCTACAACCACTACGCCTATGGCGCGGTTGCGGACTGGATCTACCGCTACGCTGCAGGCATTGATGCCGACGCCCTTGATGCGGGTTTCCGCACCATCCGCCTGCATCCCAACTTTGACCCCAAACTCGGCTCGCTCAACTTCACGTTCGACTCGCCCTACGGCCCAGTCCATTCTGCATGGAACGTCCACGGTGCCGCCGCCACCTGGGACCTCACCATCCCACCCAACGCGCGCGGCCAACTCGCCCTCACCAGCGAACAGCAGCAGCAGTTCACTCTCAACGGCGCGCCGCTGTCGCAGTCCCCGGCCATCCACGCCGTCACCAGTCCCGACGGTTCAACCACCTTGGAGATCCCCTCTGGAACCTGGCACTTCACCGTCTCCCTGCAAGGAGACTAACGCCGCTCTTCTCTCCTCTACGGAGCAGAACTGCGCTCCACAATTGTCACCGGCCCCAGCAGTCCCGACGGCAGCAGCGGCGACGTTGCCTTATACGGCTTGACGTCCGCGAAGGTGTATTTCTTCGTCGCGTCCGGTTGCTGATCGCCGATCAGCCGGTTCACCCACGCGTTCGTCACCTTGATCGTCAGTTCGTTCTGCCCCGGTTTCAAAGCCGTCGTCGCATCGACGCTATACGGCGCGTGCCACACGATTCCCAGCGACTTACCGTTGACGGTTACCTCGGCAAGATTCTTCACCTTACCCAGGTCGATCCATACATGCGTCCCGCTGCGCAGCCACGCCGCCGGTGCGTCGATGGTTTTCGTGTAAGTCGCTGTCCCCGAGAAGTACTTCACTCCTGTGTCCGGGTTATTGCTCCACGACGTCAGCTTATCCAGCGTGATCGACGGCGGTGCGCCCCAGTCCGGCGGAAAGCTCACCGTCCACGGTCCCGAAACCGTCGCCACCTGCGTCACCGTCACCGCGGGTACCGTGTGGCTGGTCTCGCTGGTCGCCTTCCGGAAGACCACAAACACGGTGCCCCACGGCTCCAGCTTCAGCGGCACAGTCGTGCGCCCATCCGCGATCGTGAACGACACGGGCTCCGTCTTGCCTGTCTCCGCGTACCACAGCTCCGGCGCTTTCCCGCTTACGCGAAACGTCGCCTCAACCTGCGCGCCCTCGTCACTGCGGTTATCGACGAAATACAAATCGCCGCTAGCCAATTTGCGATGCGCAAACTCAAGCCGATTGTCGCTGCCTGTGTAATTGAAGTCGGGTGCGACGTGCATCGCTTTCAACGCCTCGCCTAAATCCTCACCCGCATAGACCGTGCCTTTGCCCACCGGATGCGCGCCCGTTCCGTCTCCAAACAACTCCTCCGCCAAACGATGAAATTCCGCCTGACCATCAGCCAGACTCGGATCGTCGGTCGGCTTCGGTCCAGCCACCACGGCGCCGTCTCGCACCAGCTTGTCGATCGCCCGCAGCACTGGCAGCGACATGTGTCGGCTGTATGGGTCCAGACCCAGCAACCGGTAGCTGGTGCCGCCCGGCGTCGTGATCCGCCCGTTCTCAACACTCAGGGCGTGAATCAGCGCATCGGCGTTGACGTAGTCGAACCCGTAGCCCGCCGGCACATCGGGAGATTTGTTTGCGAAGATCGCTGTGAGATTCGAATCCTCCCCGTAAAAGTAGATCAGATCCGCGCCAAAATGACCCTGCTGCAGCAGATAACTGGTGCGCCCCAGATAGTCGACCCACGGACCGGCTTGCTCCGCCCAGGTGTCGTTGCGATTGAACCACTGTCCGAACGGTCCCAGCGTGAGCCCAGGCTTCTTATCCACCAGAGGCTGGTGCGCCGATTCGTGCACCACGATGCGGTTGATCCCGTTCAGAAATTCCTGATCTGCAGTCGGCTTCAGCGTCGCCGGCGACCACCCCCACGGGGCTGCCGCCGCGGTCATCGACTCAGCCGCCGCCAGATTCTGTCCATAAATGTGAGCCACCGACGCCGATTCCCGATCGTCCGCGTTATACCCATACTGCTCGTGATTTACTCCCGGCGTCTGCGTCCACATCGCGCTCATCGGGACTTCATTAAATTTCTTCACCTCCATCCCATCGGCCACAAACGCGCGCCCGCTTTCGTGCGATTCCCCATAGTGTCCCATGTGCCACTCGTGGATCACATTCTCCAGCACGCCGTAATGCTCATCCGCAATCAGATCGGCAATCGTCTTCCTGAAGTCCCACAAAAACTGGTCGCTGGCCTGCGCGCTTTCCACCACTTCACCCGCCAGCACCGGCATCCAGGGCAGGGGATCGTAACCGCGCCGCTTCCGAAACTGCTCGATCATGTTGTCGGTCCAGTTTTGCGAGCCCGCCTCCCAGCTGTCGTTGACGATGTAGCGAATCCCTCGCGTCCCCATCATCCCCGCGCCCACCGTTTCCTTGTAGCTGTCCAGGTATTTCTCCATGTAATTGCGAACGAAGGGACCGTTCAGCTTGTCCACTTCCAGCCCGGTGGCCTCCGCGGTGGCCGGATGGTTCGTGATTCCCAGCAGGCTATACCCGAAACGCAGAACCACCCAGTGTCCCGGCGGCGGCGTCCAGTCCAGCGTCCCGTCCGGACGCATCTTCGACGTCAGATCGATCACATCGGACTTATTCACCGCATCCGAAGGTTCCACCGGCGAGGTCGCAAAGCCGTAAAGATCCGGTTCGGGAGTAAACGCGGCCTTTTCCTCAAAATGATTCACACGGGCGCCGGGATGAAGCACCAGTTCCGCGATCTCATAGTTCGTTGCCGGCGGAGGCAGCGGGAATCCAAACGACGACGGGTCAATGCCCTCCGCCCACGCGGGACGCGGCGGCGGAGGCGTGCGCTGAAACGATACCCGGAAATATTTCGCGGTGACGGCGGGAAACGAAACCGTCAGCTCCGGCGATTCGCCCCCCGGCAGTTTGGCCACCGTCTGCCAGCTCTGTCCATCGTCGCTGGATTCCAGTTCTTTCTCCGGTGCGCCCATTCCTGAAATCATCGCGGCGATCCGGTTCGGATCCTTCGTCACGATCGTCACGGCTCGCATCGTCACCGGCTGCTCAAAGGCATACTGGATCCAGGCCTTTTCCCCCGGTGGCGGAATCGGCAGTGCCGTCGTTTTGACCAGATCGCCGTCGGTCAGCATGGCGTAATCCGGCGTGCCGCCGCTCGCCGTCATCGTCGGATGCAGACTCTCGATAGAAACATCGCTGGTCGGTTGCCGATACGCAACCACCACCGAGTCGCCATAGAACTCTGGTGGCGCCTTTGCGCCCTCCGGACTGCCCAGCGCATCGCGAATCCCGATATTCTGAAACGCGCCCGTATTCCCCGGCGGGTGCGCCAGCGTCCCGGTGAATGGCTCTCCTCCCTGCACTTCCGTCGCGCTCCACACATACTTCTTCATTCCCTGCGCTGCGGGAACCCATGGTCCGCCCGACTCGCTCCATCCCGGTGACCCTGCGATCGCCATCTCCATGCCGAACTTGTCGCCGGTCTCAATCGCGTATCGAAACGCGTCCTTCCACTCCGGCGTCATGTACACCAGCCGCTTCGGCACCACCTGGGGAGTCTGCAGCGCCGCATCGAAGTTCTGGAATCCCCCAATCCCCACCCGGTGCATCCACTCGAGATCCAGCTTGATCCCCACCTCGCTGATATTCCCGTTCATCCAGTGCCACCATACGCGCGGGCGCGCGCTGGCCGGCGGATTCTCAAATCCGTTCTTCAGCGTATCTGCCGAGTTCTGCGCCGCAGCCGTCGTAAGCCCGGCCCCCAGAATCAGGCTTGCTGCCAGCAATCGTCCGGAATGGTGTCCCATATCGTTGTCCTTTCAGCGGCTGCGCGGAAAATGGTGTGGAGTTTCGCTTTCTCGTTAGCCTGGCAGAGCTTCACCCACACGCATTTCAAAATGCGCAAAACACCTTAACATACGGGTGATTCGAAAGGGAAATTAATTCCCCCTCGAACTCACCCCGTCTGCGAACATTCAGTGCGGAAGCCTCGACGGAGTGGGAGGATGTGAACGCCCGCTCCATGCGCCTCCCCGGTCAGCGTCCTGGTTATTGTCGCGGCGGCAAATCGGTTCTGACGGACGATAGCCTGGCACGCTCAGCCTCCCGATCCGACGATCTTCTGGCCTCCCGGCTCGCTGGCGCCCTGCGATCCGGCGGGGCGTGTTCACCATCATGCCGGGGCGCCGCGATGGCCCCGGTCGATGTCTCTCCCGCCAGCGTCTCCGGCGTGACCACCTTATGGCGTACGTAGTTGTACGGAGGAACAGCATAGCCGCGCAGCAGGGAAATTCCTAACTGGATCAGGCGCGGACCGTAGGTGTCCGCCTGATGCGAGACGCTCCCGATCAGAGCGCTCTGGCCCGAGCTCATCTCCTCCAGCGCATCGGGAATGCAATCCTGCCCCACCACCGCAATGTCCTGCTCGCGTCGATGTTGTCGCGCAGCATCCAGAACCCCCAGAGCGCTGGAATCGGTTGCCGCCGCTACCAGAATGCGATGGCTCCTCGGATTCTGTTCAAGGAACTCCGCAGCGGCCAACCGGCTCGGATTCCGTGACCCGCGTCCGTCGATCTGCACGAAACGCTCCGGCGTCAGTGTGCGAAGCCGTTGCCGGACCGCCTCGAATGCTCCTGTGATGCGGCTTTGCACAAAACTGCCCGCCTCCGTGAAGCCCACCCCCAGAACCCAGTCCACGTTGCCCTTCCACTTTTTCAACGCGTGCTGCGCCAGCACCGTCCCCGCTTCGATGCCGCACTCGAAGTTGTCCACCCCAAAATAAGTCGCATTGGGGTGCGGAATGTCGATCGCGATCACCGGCAGATCCGCCTTCTTGAAGATGTTCGCAACGCGCGGGCCCACCGACTCCTCCGCCTGAAATTCGAGCACAAGATCGACCCGCTTTTCCGCGAACTCCTCCGCATTCCGCACCGCCGTCTCCGGATCGAAGCGGTTGTCGAGCAGGAGAATCTCAATGCCGGCTGCGGCCGCGGCGGTCATTACGCTGCGTGACACGGCTTGTGAAAATGGAAGATCCGCGCTCTGCACTGCCAATCCAAAACACAGCCGTCGCGGCCTTGCTACCAGGCGATACTGGCCGTTCTGCGTCTGGGCCACGTACCCTCGATGCACCAGAGTCTTCAAAATGCGGTAGACACTCGTCTTGGAGATGTGAGTTTCCCTGAAGACATCCTCCAGGCTGATCGGCCCGTTGAAACGCTCCAGGAGTTCCAGTACATCGAACCCTTTTGAGAGGATGGGAATAAGGTAAAGACGCTTGATTTTGGCTTTCGGCAAGGTTCGCTCCTGCACTCACCGTTTCAATAGTGAAACCGCTGGAAGACAGCATACAGCCTCTGCACGGGACCCGCGTAAATGTCCACAGTACAAGCCCCGCACAACGCCAGGCCGATTCCGTAACCGGGCCGACGATGATTCGCTCGCTGGAATTCTTTGCAATAGACAAACTAATTGTTGAAAGGATGTCTTTCCAGGATGGGCCGCGCCCGCAACGCGCAAACTCAGTGTCCCGCGTGAATCTCAACAAGAAGAAACAGGGTGACCCCCGCAACCAGCACGATAAAAGCAAGCAGAAAACCTCCGATCAGCAATTGCGCGGTGCGTTGCTGCTCCGGGCGCGGGCGCGTAATGCCGAAAGTGGTGATGAAGGTTTCCGTGAGCCATTCGAGAAGCTTCATGAGGCGTGCCCAATCAGAATAAAACCAAGCAGGCGACAGCGGCGATCATTGCCGGCTCTTTGCGATAGCGTCAAGGACGCCGTTGAGAAAGTCGATGGATTCAGGCGCCGAGTAGCGGCGGGCGATCTCCAGCGCCTCGTCAATAACAATGGGAGCAGGCGTGCCGGGGAAGCCGAGCAGTTCGGCGACCGCCATGCGCAGGAGGTTCCGATCGACCGCGGGCATTCGCTTCAGCCGCCAGTTTTTCGAGTGCTGCTCGAGCAGCGCGTCGATCTCCGCTTCGCGCGCCGTAGCCACCCGAAACAGATCCTCGGCAAAGCCGCGCGTCGCTTCGTCGCCCTCTTCGCGTGCCTTCCAGAATGTTTTGCGAACCTCGTCGGGCGTTTGCCGGCCCAGGTCGGCCTGGAAAAGCATCTGCATCGCGAGTTCGCGGGACTTGCGGCGCTTGCCGACCAGCGTCATGCCCGGAGCTCCGGCGGTTTCCCGGCAATTTTTTGGTGCAGGGAAGCCATCTCAATCGCGGCGGCCGCAGCTTCGAATCCTTTGTTGCCGCTCTTCAGGCCCGCGCGATCCAGCGCCTGCTCCAGCGTTTCGCAGGTCAGGACCCCGAAGGAGTGCGGAACGCCGGTTTCCTGCTGCGACTGGCCGATGCCTCGCGCGACCTCGTTGTAGATGGCCTCGTAGTGCGCGGTCTCCCCGCGGATGAGGCAGCCGAGCGTGATGATCGCATCAAAGCGTCGCGTTCCGGCGAGCTGGCGCGCGGCCGCCGGGATTTCCCAGGAGCCCGGGACGTGCGCAACCTCAATGTGTTGCCTTTTGGCGCCGCTGCGGAGAAGCGCGTCGAGCGCTCCCTGCAGCAGCCGTTCCGTAATCACGGCGTTCCAGCGGGCGACGACGATCGCGAAGCTCATGTCCGCGGCGCTCAGATCGCCGGCGAGCGCAATGGCTTTGCCGTGGAGCGGGTCCTGCCACTCCCAGAACGCGACGGAAAAACCAGGGACCGGCTCCACCGTGAAGAGGCGCGATTTCCAGTGCGTGTCTCCGATGGCCGTAATGCGCGTCGTTGCGGCGTCGGCGCCGGCCCTGGCTTCGAGCCATTGCCGTGCGACCTCGCGCACCGCGTCGAGCGCGGTCACTTCGATAAGGAGGTCAGTGTTCAGCGTGGGAAGAGCGCCATCGACAAATTCGAGATTGCCCACGGGCGCCTGGAAAGGACGTCCGCGGCTCGCTGCTCGCTCCCGCGCCGGCGGCTGATCCCAGCCCCGGCCCGGCTCAAAGCCCAGCGCGGAAAAGAAACTCACCAGCTCGTCGAACTGAGCCGGAGAGTGCACCGGGCGAATCAGGGTGATGCCCTTAATCATGATTTGAGGGTATCAAGGACTCGCGGTTCAGGCGTGCTCGGGGCGGGCCGTCCACGCAGCAGCGCCCGCGGCCAGAGCGCTCCTGCTTTGAGAAGCGCGCCTGCCGAGAAAAGCGAAGGCAGGGAAGCCGCGTGCCTGCGGTCTCCCTGCCCTCGTGCATCCGTTTCCGCCGACGGCTCGTACTTTCTGGATGAGCCGTCAGCAACATCGGACAAAAGCTATTTGCTCGCGATCCGCATCCCGTAAAACGAACGGTGGACGAACCAGAAGGACACGAGGAAGAAGACCGCCGCCAGCACGTGCGTCAACATGGGGTTGGAGGCAGACAGTTGCACCGCCAACTCGACGGCGAGCAGGCCAAACAGCGTCGTGAATTTGATGACCGGGTTCAGAGCCACCGAGGCGGTGTCCTTGAACGGATCGCCGACCAGGTCTCCCACCACGGTCGCCTCGTGCAGAGGCGTCCCTTTTTCGTGCAGTTCCACTTCCACAATTTTCTTGGCGTTGTCCCAGGCTCCTCCCGCGTTAGCCATAAAGATGGCCTGGTAGAGCCCGAACATGGCAATCGAGATCAAATAGCCGATGAAGAAGAAGGGATCCAGGAAAGCAAACGCCAGCGCCGCAAAAAACAGCGAGATGAAGATAGTCAGCATCCCGCTTTGCGCGTAACGCGTGCAGATGGCCACCACCTTCTTGCTGTCCTCGGTGGAGGCTTTCTCCGCCCCTTCAATTTTCATGTTTGCCTTGATGAATTCCACGGCGCGGTAGGCGCCCGTGGTCACGGCCTGGGTCGCGGCTCCGCTGAACCAGTAAATCACCGCTCCTCCCGTAATCAGGCCAAGCAGAAACGGCGCATGAAGAAGCGAAAGCTTGTCGACGTTGGTAGTGAGCGAGTTGGTGAGCGCCATGATAGTGGCAAAAATCAGCGTAGTGGCGCCTACGACCGCAGTGCCGATCAGCACCGGCTTGGCGCTGGCTTTGAACGTATTCCCCGCGCCGTCCGCAGCCTCCAGCATCCTCTTCGCGCGCTCGAAGTCCACATCGACGCCGAACTGCTTTTTTACTTCCTCCTTCACACCCGGCTCGTTCTCGATCAGCGAAAGCTCGTAGATAGACTGCGCGTTGTCAGTCACCGGTCCAAACGAATCCACCGCGATGGTCACCGGTCCCATGCCCAGGAACCCGAAAGCCACCAGGCCGAAGGCAAACATCGGCGCTGCCAGTATCACGTTGGAGAATCCGAGAGTGCTCACTCCATAGCCGAGCGCCATCAAAAGGATGACCGCCAGGCCCAGGTAGTAAGCGGAAAAATTCCCCGCGACAAAGCCGGAGAGCAGACCCAGAGCCGCTCCACCCTCTCTCGCCGACGCCACCACCTCTTTTACGTGCCGAGCCGTGGTTGAAGTAAACACCTTCACCAGCTCAGGAATCAGCGCGCCCGCCACCGTCCCGCAGGAGGTGATCGTCGCCAGTTTCCACCAGAGTGTCGGGTCGCCCCCCAAATTCGATAGCAGCGCATAGGTCACGGGATAGGTGACCGCGATGGTCACGATGGAAGTGATCCAGACCAGCGAGGTCAGTGGCGATTCGAAGTTAAATTGCTCCGCTTTGCCGAACCGCGCTTTGGCAATGATCCCGTTCAGGTAGTAGCCCAGAACGGCGGCCACCAGCATGGCCACGCGCACCGCGAACAGCCAGACCAGCAGCATGACGCCGACTTCAGAGCTTTTCGCGCCCAGAATAATGAATGCAATCAGGGCGACCTGCACCACGCCGTAGGTCTCAAAACCGTCGGCCGTCGGACCCACCGAATCGCCGGCATTGTCACCCGTGCAGTCGGCAATCACGCCTGGGTTCCGGGCATCGTCCTCTTTCACGTGGAAGACAATCTTCATCAGGTCGGCGCCGATGTCGGCAATCTTGGTGAAGATGCCCCCGGCCAGACGCAGCACCGCCGCGCCCAGCGATTCGCCGATCGCAAAGCCGATGAAACACGGCCCCGCATACGATCCCGGCACAAACAGGATGATGATGAACATCAACAGCAGCTCAACCGAGATCAGCATCATGCCGATGCTCATGCCCGACTTCAGCGGAACGCTGAACGCCCGATACGCATTCCCCCCCAGCGATGCCCACGCCGAGCGCGAGTTCGCCAGCGTATTCACCCGGATGCCGAACCACGCCACCCCATAGCTGCCCGCCATCCCCAGCACGCTGAACGCCAGGATGATGATCACGCGAAGCGCGCTGAAATGCAGCAGCACCGCGAAGTAGGCCAGGATGACCACCGCAATGAACGACCACAGCAGCAGCAGGAACTTCCCCTGGTGCAGCAGATACGTCTTGCAGGTCTCCCAGATCAGCTGCGACACCTCTTTCATCGCGCGATGCGCCGGCAGGCCCTTCAAATGAACGTACATAAAGAAGCCGAAGACCATTCCCAAAATGCAGGCCAGAGGGCCGAACATCAGCAGGGTATGGCCGTTCATGCCGAAAAAGTGGACCTGGCTGAGGTCCGGGAGCTGGAGGTTGGCTTCCCCGCCCCCAGCCGGCTCCGGCGATTGCGCGAACGCCGCGCCCTGACCCAGCAGCGTGAGGGTGGCAAGGATGCCGGAAAATTTGGCCCAGCGTGACGAGAAGAAACGGTTGTTCATAGATCCTCTTGTGGCCGCTTTAAAGGAGGCGGCAATCTGCTGCATGGTTAGTGTGCCGGCGTCGGAACCGGGGTTAACTTGTGTGAATAACCACGCAACAATGAGCGACACGGCGCTCATGGCAGCAAAAAAACACACCCAGGCGTTCACCGGCACACAACCTCCGCAAAACCAGGTTTAGATTCTCCGCGTCCGGTACCCCAAGCCGCGCTCAGGAACTGTACCACGCGAACCAAAGAGCATAACAGACGATTCATATTTTCGCATGTAACAGGCAATACAGGCCTTAGACCGAAGTCACCACCACGGTACGACGGTTACTGCCGGCTCGGGAAACAGGACCCGCTCACCCGCCGCCGGGAAAACCAAACCACGCGCGAACCGCTTTCATTGCACCAATACCACGTCAAGAAACCGCGGTCCGTGCACGCCTCGAATCCGGGTCATCTCGATGTCGGCAGTGGCCGAGGGACCCGAAATGAACGTCAGAGGATCGGCCGCAAAGGGCGCCAGGCGATCGATGGCTTCGGGCACCGTCTCGACCACCTGCTCCGCGCGGACGATGCAAAGATGGCGATCGGGCACCAGCGTCAGCCGCCGCGCCCCTTCGCCCGGGCCGTGGGTCAGGACGATCGTCCCGGTGAAGGCAATCGCGACGCTGCAGGCAGTGACGATGCCATCGCACAGGTTCAGAGTCTCGATGCTCGCGTTGCGTTCGGAAATGAAAGGGAAGTTATTCGGGAGGATTTCCTCCGGCAGGCCGTCGGCCGCGATCACGTTTTTCTCCTGGTGGCTGGCCAGGACCTCACGGATCGTTTTCGGCAGAGATGCAGCGTCGGTCTCGACAACATTCGTGTCGTAATCGCGAAGACGTTCTTTCAGCAGGTGCAGGCGCGCTGCCAGGTCAAGCTGGCCGGCCCGGATGTACGTGCGAGGGATGGCGGCGTAGCCGATCACCGGGTCGACGGGAGCCAGGTCGCGCAGGCCAGCACGGATTCTCTCCAGCATCGCGTCGCGCGCATCAGCCATGGTCGGGTTTCCTCTTCGCCGGGACGTGCCCGGCTTTGGCCCGCGCCTTCCACCATTCACGAAACGTCTGCTGCGGCAGCGCGCGCAGATCGCGCACGCGCGTCCAGTTGCCCAGCATGCCAGGCAGGTTGCGCATCCACCCCTTCGACACCAGCGGCCACTGAGCGATGCGCCCGAAGCGTTGCGCCGCCTCAAAGCGCGCGCGGCTGGCAAAGATGGCCGCCGCCGTCTTCATCGCCAGAGCCTCAGGATCGAGTCCGCTCTTTTGCTCGCGCACCACCCGCCCGCGCAGGTGAATCAGCACTTCGGGAATGTTGATCTTTACCGGGCAAACTTCGTAGCAGGCTCCGCACAGCGAAGACGCGAAGGGCAGCGACTGCCCGTGCTGCATCTGTAACAACTGTGGTGTCACAATCGCGCCGATCGGCCCCGAATAACTCGACCCATACGCGTGCCCTCCCGTCTGCCGATACACTGGACAGGTGTTCAGGCAGGCGCCGCAACGGATGCACTGCAGCGTCTGGCGCGATTCCGGGTCCGCAAGAATGCGGGTGCGTCCGTTATCCAGCAGCACAACGTGGAAATGCTGCGGCCCATCGCCGCGGCGAACGCCGGTCCACAGCGAGTTGTAAGGATTCATCCGCTCGCCGGTGGCGGAGCGCGGCAGCAACTGCAGGAAAATTTCCATGTCCTGGAACGCCGGAATGATCTTCTCGATGCCGGCGATGGAGATCAGCACCTCCGGCATGGTCAGGCACATCCGCCCGTTGCCTTCCGACTCCACGATGCACACGCTCCCGGTTTCCGCGACCAGAAAATTCGCCCCGGAAATGCCGATCTTCACCCGCATGAATTTCTCCCGCAAATAGTGGCGCGCCGCCGCGGTCAGCTCCTCAGGATCGTCGCTGAGATCGGGCAGGTTCATGCGCTCCCTGAAAATCTCCCGCACCTGGCTGCGGTTCTTGTGCACCGCGGGCGCGACGATGTGCGAACCCTTATCGCCGCCCAGCTGCACGATCACCTCGGCAAGATCGGTTTCGTAGGGCTGAATGCCTTCCCGCTCCAGCGCCTCGTTGAGCTCGATTTCCTCCGAGGTCATCGTCTTGATTTTGATGACCTCGTTGCCGCCATAGTGCTTCACGAGGCCGACGATGATGCGGTTGGCGTCGTCGGCATCGGCGGCCCAGTGGACCTTCCCGCCCGCCGCAGTGCAGGCCTTCTCAAATTGCGTCAGGTAGTGGTCGAGATGACGCAGGGTATGCGCCTTGATCGCGCTGGCCGCAGTCCGCAGCTCCTGCCAGTCCGGCGTCTCGCCCACGACAATCCCGCGCTTGCGCTGGATCACGTCCGTCGCGTGGCGAACGTTTTTTCTGAGCTGCGCGTCTTCAAGCAGCGGCAACGCGGCTTTCTGGAACGAGGGCGCACTTGCGGATTCGCCAACGCGGATGGTCATACGCCCGCTCCCTCGTCCTGCTCGGTCGGCGCGAGAATCTCGGCAATATGTGCCATACGCACGCCGGCCCGCTGCCGGTGCAGGCCGCCAAAAATATGCATCAGGCACGAAGTGTCGACAGCCGTGATGACCTCCGCGCCGGTATTCTCCACGTCCCTCATCTTCTCGGCGAGCATCGCGGCCGACACGTCGCCCATCTTGATCGCAAACGTGCCGCCGAAACCGCAGCAGCGGTCGATGTTTGGCAGCTCGACCAGCTCGATGCCCCGCACATTGCGTAACAATCGCAGCGGCACATCGCCCAAATGCAGGCTGCGCTGCGAGTGGCAGCTGGCGTGATAAGTCGTGCGATGAGGAAAATACGCGCCCACATCTTCGAGGCCGAAACGATGAACCAGCAGCTCGGTCAGCTCGTAAATGCGCGGCAGCAACTCATCGACGGCGCGCACGAGACCAGGGTCGCTTTGCTCAGCCGCCATCTTCGGATAATGATCGCGAATCATGGCGACGCACGACGAAGACGGAATACAGACGGCTTCCGCGCCCTGAAAAATCTCGACGAAGCGCCGCATCAGGGGCATAGCTTCCTGCTGATAGCCGGTGTTGTAGTGCATCTGCCCGCAACAGGTCTGCTCCAGAGGGAAATCGATCGTATGCCCCAGGCGCTCCAGCAACCGCACCACCGCCTGGCCGGTGGCCGGGAAGAGCGTGTCGTTATAGCAGGTGATGAAAAGCGATACGCGCACGATTGCCTGTCTCGATGGTCACCATCATCCCACCACAGATCGCGCCCGCAAACAAATTACCGTTTGAAACAGAGCCCTGTCAGGGCCGCTACTGCGTTCGCTTCTCCCCCGCGATCCACGCCGTAATCTGCTGGTCCAGCACATCCAGCGGCAGCGGCCCCTCCCCCAGCACCGCATCATGGAATTTGCGAATGTCGAACTTCGCCCCCAGCTCGCTCTTTGCCCGCTCGCGCAGCTCCAGAATCTTCATCTGCCCCAGCTTGTAAGCCAGCGCCTGCCCCGGCCACGCGATGTAGCGATCCACCTCGCTGGCGATGTTCGTGTCGTCCATCGCCGTGTGCGCGTGGAAGTAGTCGACCATCTGCTGCCGCGTCCAGTGCTGGCTGTGCACCCCGGTATCCACCACCAGCCGCACCGAACGCCACATCTCGTTTTCAAGCCGCCCATACTCACTGTAGGGGTCCTGATAAAAGCCAACTTCCTTCCCCAGCCGCTCCGCGTAAAACGCCCATCCCTCCGAGTACGCGGTGTAGCCGCCGAAACGCCGGAACTCCGGAATATCCGTCAACTCCTGCGCGATCGAGAACTGCAAATGATGACCCGGCACGCCCTCGTGATACGCGATGGCCTCGACGTTCAGCAGCAGGCGATGCGTGGGGTCGTACTCATTCACGTTGATGTAGCCTGGCCGGCTGCCGTCTGCGGCGCCCGGTGAATAGTCAGCAGGCGGAGCCGATGGCGCCCGAAACGCCTCCATCGGGATGACCTCGAGCTTCGTCTTTGGAAGATGCTCGAAGAGCTGCGGCAGCTTGCCTTCCATCTGCTCCGCGTAGTGTTTATAGAGGTCGAAAATCTGCTGGCCCGATTTGCCGTACAGGTCAGGATCGTGCCGGATGTGGTCGTTGAAACTGGCCAGGTCCTTATACCCGAGCGACTGCGCCAGCTTCAGCATCTCGGCTTCAATCTCGGCTACTTGCTTCACGCCCATCGCATGAATCTGCTCCGGCGTCAGGTCGGTGGTGGTCTGCTCGCGCACCGCGAAGCGATAGCGTTCGGCCCCGTCCGGCAGCGCCCACACGCCAGGATCGGTCCGTCCCTGCGGTGCGTATTCGTTCTTCACAAAAGCGGCAAACTTCGCATACGCCGGATCCACTTCGTTGTGGATCGACCCCTGAATCGCGAGAGTCAGCCGCCCGCGATCCGCCTGGCTCATATCCGATGGAAATTTCTGCAGCGGCTCGGCAAATGGACTGCTGGTCAGTGGCTTGGTTGCGATGTCCGCACACTGCGCTGCGACCTTGTCCAGCAGATACCGCGGCGGCATCAGGTGGTCGGCCATCCCCTGGCGCATGTCAGCCGTCACCTGATCGAGCACCCGCGGGATGCCGTGCAAACGCGCCACGTAATTCTCGTAATCCTTCACCGTCTTCAGCGGCATTTGCGTCATCAGGCCCGGAATGCCCAGCTGGATGCCGTTCATCTGATCCACCGGCATCTCCCAGCTTTTGAATCGGGCTCCCTCGACGGCCTCGCGCAGCTGCCGCAGCATCAGCGTCTTGTCGAGAACTTCCTGCTCAGAGAAGCCAGCGGTGTTGATCGCCTCGAAAACCCGAATCTCCTCGCGCGCGTGCTCAATTTGGCGCTCCTGTTCAGCCGCGGAGTAGTCGCCCCATCGGTCGTTGTAACGAGGATCGCCGATCGACGTCGCCAGCTCCGGGCTCGTCCGCAGCGTGTATTGCCATTCCTGCTCCAGAGCGTCGCGGAGTTGCGCCCGGCGTGCGGCGAGACCTTTCGGCGACTGTGCGATGCCGCCGATCGTGAAAACAGGAATCAGAAGCAGCGCAAACAGCAGCGTGCGGCGAAGATTGAACATCAGGCGTGACTCCGGAAGAAGAATGAAGCGCATCAGAACGCAAAAGCCATACTACAGAACCACAACTCGCGCACGGACATGGCGCCGTGAGCGCAGAATGGTTTTGGTACATTGTTGGGGATTCGTACGAATCGCCATTGGAGACCTGCCGTGTTTCTGGGAATGGATGTAGGCACCGGCGGCACACGCGCCGTGCTGGTGGATGAAAAAGGGCAGCTGGTCGGTTCGGCTTCCGCCGAGCACGAGCCGTTTCGCACACCGCATCCTGGCTGGGCTGAGCAGGATCCGGAAGACTGGTGGCGTGCCGCGCAGAAGGCCATTCGCGAAGTGCTGGCCAGTGGAGTGCACATCGATGCCGTCGGCCTGACCGGCCAAATGCATGGCGCCGTCATGCTCGATAAAGACGGCAAAGTCCTCCGCCCCGCGCTCATCTGGTGCGACGTGCGCACCGAGCCGCAATGCGAGTGGCTGCACAAGGTCATCGGCCGCGAACGGCTCATCGAGCTGACCGCTAATCCCGCGCTGCCCAACTTCACGCTGACCAAGTTGCTGTGGGTCAAGGAGCACGAGCCGGAAATCTTCTCGCGCATCGCGCACATTCTCTGCCCCAAAGATTACGTCCGCTATCGCCTGACCGGCACTTATGCCATGGATGTGCAGGAAGCCTCCGGCACGCTGCTGCTCGACGTGGCGCATCGCCGCTGGTCGAAAGAAGTGGCCAAGATCGCCGGCATTCCGGAAAGCTGGCTGCCGGAGCTGTTCGAGTCGCCGGAGATTTGCGCGAACATCAGCGACGAAGCCGCGAAGCTCACCGGCCTCAAGGCAGGCACGCCGGTTGCCGCCGGTGCTGGCGATCAGGGCGCCGGCGCCGTGGGAATGGGCATTCTGCAGCCGGGTTCGGTCTCGGCCACCATTGGCACTTCCGGCGTCGTTTTCGCCGCGACCGCCGCTCCCACCCGCGATCCCCTCGGCCGCCTGCACACCTTCTGCCACGCCGTGCCTGGACGCTGGCATGTGATGGGCGTAACCCAGGCGGCAGGCTTATCCCTGCGCTGGCTGCGCGAGACGCTTGGCGCCAGACCAAACCTACGACGACCTTACCTCGGACGCCGCCAGGATTCCCGCCGGCAGCGATGGCCTGCTCTGGACGCCGTATCTGCTCGGCGAGCGCACCCCGCATCTCGATCCCACCGCAACCGCCGCGTTCGTCGGCATCACCGCGACCACCACCCGCGCCCACTTCACCCGCGCCGTGCTCGAAGGCGTCGCCTATTCGCTCAAAGACACCTTCACCCTCTTCTCAGAACTCGGCATTCCGGTCAAAGGCGTCCGTCTTGGCGGCGGCGGCGCGCGCGGCCCGCTGTGGCGCGAGATCCAGGCGAACATCTACGGCTATGCCTGCGAGCGGCTCACCGCCGAAGAAGGCGGAGCCTTTGGCGCGGCGCTGCTGGCCGGCGTGGGCTCCGGATACTGGCCCGACCTCGAAGCCGCCTGCGCCGCCGGCATTACGGTCGCCGAAACGATCGAGCCCAACCCAGCCACCGTTCAGCGTTATGCTGAAGGGTATACGGGCTACCGCCGCGTTTATCCGGCCCTGAAAGGCATTCACGGATAACGGCACAGTCCGCGGCGCAGCTCAGGACCGTCCCATGCTGCAGATCGCCAAATTTCTCGCCCTCGTTCTCAGCATCCTCTCGCTCTGCGCGCTCGCCGGGCATGCCTTCTTCGTTCCCGGCAGCCCGTGGCAGGATCGCCTCCTCGACGGTCTCGCCATGCTGGGACTCACAGCCAGCATCTGCTTTGCGAGCGGGATGATTTTCGAGATTCCCAGCCGCCGATTCGATCCCGAACCCACTCCGCGCCTGACCCAAACCTTGCCCGTCCGCCTCTTCTTCTGGGGCGCGAGCCTCATGGCCGTCCTGTTCCTGCTCTCCTGGTTTCTCGCCGAGTACTTCGTTCCCATGATCTGGAAGAACCAGCCGTACTGAGGAGCACCGGGGAGCCCCACCTTGCCACACTCCCCGGTCGTTCTTCGCGTCCGATGCGATTTAGTGCTTCTTTGCCGCTGCTTTCCTCTTCGGCCCCGGAGCCTTTTCGCTCAGCAGCGTGTTCAGATCGGCGGCATTGAAGGGATACAGCTTCACCGATTGCTGGCCGGTGTTGTTCAGCGTGATGTCGACGCGACGATTCTGAGCCAGATAGATCACGGCCAGATTCTGATCCATCCTTTTCTTCTGCACATCGGTCAGATCGGGGTTCTCGTCGACCAGAGCCTTCACCTGCTCCTTCGAAAGCTGTTGTTCCTTACCAACGGCCTGGGTCTCGACAGCCGACTCGGGAACACCCTGCTCCACGAGGAACTGCTTCACCCGGTTCACGCGGCGTTGTGTCAGGGCCTGGTTGTACTCGGCGCTGCCGCGGACGTCCGCATGGGCCGTCAGAGTAATGCGGGCGTCCGCTTTGAACGCGAGATAGCTCTTGAAGTCCGTCGCCAGGGTCATCAAAGTCCCCTGTTGGCTTTCCACTAAACCGGCTTCCGGATGCGCAGCGTTGGGTTGAGCCGTCGGGAAGAAGACACTGTGCAGGGCAAGGCGCTGCTCGAGGCGAACCTGCTCCGGAGACGGTGCGGGCGGCGGTGGCGGAGCCTCGACCGTGACATTGGTCGTCGTGGAGGCGGTCTGCCCCTTGTCGTCGACTACGTTGCAGGTCACGGTTACGGTTCCTGGCGGAGCTCCCGCGGTGGAGAGTGATGCGGTCTGGCCGGACCCGTTGATCGATCCGGCGGAAGCCGAGTAGCTGTAGGTCAGCGGACGGCTCTGCGGGCTCACTCCCGTAGCCGACACGGTGGAAGTGCCGCCGGGCTGGACGGTCGAAGGATTCGCGATGCAGCTCACGCTCGGCGGCTCGAACTGCTTGACGGTGAACTGGGCGGTGCAGTCGGCCGACTCGCCGGCCTTCGGACCTTCGCTGACATGGCCGGTGACGGTGTAGGCGCCGGGCTGGAGGCTGCCGGTATCGACCGTCGTGGTAGACGTGGTACCAACCACGGTAAGACCCTGGCCGCTCCAGCTATAGGTCTGTTGCTTTTTAGGGTCGACACTGGCGGCCGTGCCCACGACCGTGATCTGTTCACCCGGGAAGACGGAGGAGGGTTTCACGCTGCAGGCGTACTGCACCGGCGGCGGCGGTTCGATGCTGCCAAAGTGCAGCAGCAAGCCGGCGCTGAGCCGGGCTGCGCTGATATTGGCGCGGCCGCCGGTGTTCGGCTGCGGGCCAAAATCGGTATGCATGTACTCGTAATCCCCCTGGATGATCCGCAGTGCGATACGAGGCGTGATGTCGAGGTCGAGGCCGGCGCCGCCGGTCAGGGCCGGTCCCCAGGTGTAGGCGTGGGAAAGAATTCCGGGCTCGTTGGGGCCGCCCACGCGCGCTCCGCCCGCCAGTCCGTGGACAAAGATGGACGTGCCTTCGCTCGGATAGCGGAAAACGATGCCAGCCTGCGCCGTCGAAATGCCGTCGTTATTGCCGTTGGGATGATTGGCGTATTCGATCTGGGCGCCCGTATACCGGTTGAAGAAGTACGAGACGCTGCCGATGGCGCCGATGTTGATCGCCGAGTAGCTATTGGTATAAGTGAGCGGGGGTACAACAGTCGTTACCGAGCCGTGAGGGGCGAGGTAGGAATACCCCATGAATACGTCCCAGCGGGAGGCGGACGCATCCGTGCTTCCAGGAGCCGGATTGGACGGGAGCGAGGACGTAGTTTGCGCGGGCGCGGCGGCCACGCCCAACAGCATGGCGCATCCTGTGAGCAGGCCTCCGAAACTTGAGAGACGAAAATGCATGGTTGATCCTCCGCACCAAAACTGTTTCAGATGAAGGGTCCCGGGAATATGCCGCCGGACAGATAGTTCTTCGGTCCCTGGCTGGTTACCCAGAGCCGAGTGAACTTACCTGCGCAAAAAGTATCCCACAATAGGGGGGACCTACGTTACTGCAGTGCAGGGATAAGGAGTCGCTAAGTCTTTGAAACCAGCTTACAGCGCGACCGCATAGCGATAGCGCGGCGGTTTTGCCGCGCACGCACCGACAGGTGCGCCCCGATTACTTGCCGACGACAAGAATCTGAAAAGAGTGCGGAATCATCGGCGGCCGAGGGCGGCGCATCCAGTCCGGCGCTCCCGCAGGCAAAGGCGCTGCCGGGGCCGTTGCCGCCGGAACCGGCCCGTACTCCGCCGTTATCAGAAAGATCTGATTCGTCTTCGGATCCAAAGTCAGCGTTTTGGCGCGCGCCGGCGTGGCCACCGTCTGCTCCACGCGGAAGCTCGTCGGCGAATCTTCCTTCACCACCGTCAACGTGCCATCCCCCTGGGAGCTGAACGCTTCCATCGTGGCCGCATTGAAAGTCACGCCGTCGCACCCCACCCCAGTCGGCAGATCGGTGATGATATGCCCGTCGTTCGCGGACAGGATGACCATATTGTTCTTCTCGCGACACGCAGCGAAGAGAATCTGATTTTGCACATCCAGCGCCAGCCCAGCGCACCCTGAGCCCCGGCTCGAAAGGTCGTAGCGCCCGACCATCTTCATCGTGTTCGCATCGATCACCGCAATCGCTGCCTTGTCTTCGATGTCCACATAGATCTTGCCCTGCCCGTCGGTGGCCGCTTCCTCGGGCGCGCCGCCGATGTCGATGGTGCCCAGGATCGACCCATCCTTGTCGTCCAGAACCGTGATGTTCGGTTCCGAGTGGCTGAGCACGTAAAAGTGGTGATTGTAGACGTCGTTCAGGTAGCCGTCCGGATTGCCCTGCACATCGATCTTCTTCAGAATCGCAAAAGTCTTCCCGTCAAACATCGTCACCGGTTTCGAGGTTGCGAATCCGTGCCCGGTCGCCGTGTCCACCGCTCCGCCGTGCGCGCTGGTGTCCGGAATATCTCCCACCTGGGCCAGCGTGTCGAGGTTAAACACGCCGATGTGACCGGCAGGGCCGGACCGCGCGACATAAAGGTTGCGCGCATCGGGATCGGCGGTCACATAATCGAATCCGCCATCGCCTCCCACCAGCTGGATTTTGAGCACCTTGTACGAGCCGCTGTCCTGTGCGTGGGCGAGCGTGGCGAACGGAAGCAGAACGACGAAGGCTGCGAGGACGAGCGGTTTCGATGACATGGCGTTCTCTCCCGTGAAAGGCTCTGCGGCGAATCGGCCGGAACGGCTCGAATCGAATTTGCAAATCGAGCATACACGCACTCCGGAATCGCTGAATGCGTGGAAAGCAGTCCAGAGCGTATCCGTCCGCATGTCTCCGTTCCACAGTGGTAAGCTCAAACGCATTCACGCCGGGGGTGACGCCGATGAGACGATTCGCACTGCGAGCAGCGGGTTGTCTCGCCGGCCTCTGTGCGTTTCTGCTGGCGCCCCTCACGCTCGCCGCGCAAAACCCACCCCAAGATCCGACGCTTCACGTATCCACTCACCTCGTCCAGATTGGCGTGGTGGTCCGCGATAAAAATGGGCCGGTCAAAGATCTGACGAAGGATGATTTCGTCATCCTCGACCGCGGCAAACCGCAGACCATCGGCGTATTTTCTGCCGAATCCGGCGGAACCGGCGAAGCCCCGTCCGCGTCGCCGCTGCCTCCCAACACCTTTTCCGACCAGGCACGGAATGGCGCGACCGAGTCGGGAAGCGTCACCATCGTCCTGCTCGACAATCTCAATACCCTGTTCGGCTCCGATCCGCAGCCCTACGAGAAAACGCCGTATTGGCTGGAGGACCATGCCCTGGCCGCTGCCAAACAGCGGCTGATGGAGTTCTTAAAGCAGATGCGTCCCGGCGATCGCATCGCGATCTATGGCCTCACCGAGAGGCTGCGCGTGCTCTGCGACTTCACCTGCGATCGCGATCAGCTGCTGGCCGTGGTGGGCAAATACGACGCCACATCCACGACCGCGCGCGATGCGGCCGAGCCCAGCGTCACCCAGACCCAGGAGATGCCCGATTTCAGCTATGACGACGCGGCCACCGTGGATACCCAGGCGCTGGCCGACATTAACAATGAGCGCCGCGGCGAAATCACCATGTCCGCCCTCACCGCCATCGCCGCCCATGTCGCCGATCTTCCCGGAAGAAAAAACCTGCTGTGGCTCACCGCGAATCTGCCTTTTTCCGGAGAGGCGATCGCACGCGTGCTGGCCCGCGGAAACATCGCCGCCTATCCCGTGGATGCGCGTGGTTTGCTCCCCGGGGCGCCGGTCATCTCCATGAATGAAGTCGACGGCGATGCTTACGCCGAGGGAAAAGCAGGGCGTCCCCTGGGACACACCACCATCCCCGTCGGCATTGACACCATGGTGGACATGGCCGCCGACACCGGCGGTCACGCGTTCGTCAACAACAACGACCTTGTCGGCGCGATCCGCGCAGTGGTCGAGGATGCCGGCGTCACCTATACGCTGGGCTTTTATCTACCCAACGGCGAAGTGGACGGGAAATTTCACAAGCTCACCGTCCAGGTGCGGCGGCCTGAGCTCACCCTTGCTTATCCGCGCGGGTACTTTGCTTACAAAGACACGGCGGCCAGCGAAAATGAAAGCCACAACTCCTTCCTGGCAGCGATCCGGAGTCCCCTCGATGCGGCTGCGGTTCCGTTGCAGGTCAAGTTGGATCGCGTCGACCAGCCTCAACCGCACTCCATTCAGATTGTCGGCGTAGTGGGCATCGAGAACATTCACTTGCCGAAAGACGGCGCGATGCGTCAGGGAGCCGTGGACGTCTACACCATCCAGCAGGATGCCGCCGGCAACGTCCTGCACCAGGCCAACCAGCGGCTGAACCTGAAGCTCACCGAGCCGCAATACCAGACGTATCTGCAATCCGGCATCCTCTTCCGCGAGGTCCTGCAGCCCGAGCATGGAGCGACCGTCCTCCGGGTCCTGGTGCAGGATCCCGGTACCTCGGAAGTCGGCTCCGTCATTATTCCTTTGGCCCGCGTCCGGTGATCGGAAGTTGCGCCTTTTCCTCAGCAGCTCGGCCTTCGCTTTTCCTCTCGCCACCCTCCGTGCGCTTCGCCCCTCCCATCCGCCCATAGCCCGGGTGGACCCCTCGCGTCAGCCCCTGTTGATCCGCAATTTTCAGTAACAGACTCGCGAGCGTGTCGCGCTCCTCCGGACTGATACCCGAGAGCAAAGCCTCCTGGTGCTCGCGCGCCACCATGCCGATCTTTCCCAGAGTTTCCCCACCCGCCTGCGTCAGATGAAGCGAATACAAACGCCGGTCGTCCGGGTTGGCCCTGCGCTCCACCAGGCCCCGTTTCTCCAGATTGTCCAGGATCGCCACCAGCCGGCTGGGATGAATCCGCAGCCGCGCGGCCAGCTCCTGCTGGCTCGGTCCCGCCCCCATCCGCAGCAGTCGCAGGATGCCCGCATCCGCCGGCGTGAATTCCAGAACCCCTAATCTTTCAGCAAATTGCGCCGCCGCATGCGCTCCCAGCTGCGCCAGCAGGAACGCCGCTTGATTTTGCCCCATCTCCCCTGGTTTCATCGTCGGTAGAAAAATTATTGCACACCACATTCATTTATAGTATAAATTATTACATGACAGAACAAGTTCCCCACTTCCGCGGTCCCTCCCTCATCCTGCTCGCCACCGTTCACATCCTGCTCTTCGCCGCCGGACTCGTCACTGCCTCCGTCCTCCGGCATGGAGCCCACTACGCAACCCCCTTCGCCTCCGCCGAGGACCTGCGCGCATTTCTCGCGCTGAGCCCAACCGCCGTACGCCTCAGCAATTTCTTCATCGTTGCCTCTGCCATCCCCTTCGGGATCTTTGCCGTCACCACCGTCAGTCGCCTGCGCTTCATGGGCGTCCGCGCCGCCGGCACCAACATCGCGCTCCTCGGCGGTCTCATCGCCACCTTCGCCTTGATTCTCTCCGGCAGCGTCGGCTGGATCTTGTCCGTCCCTGAAGTGCTGGCCTCCGCGCCCGTCGTCAGGGCAGTCACTTTCCTCAACTTCCTGTTAGGCGGGATCGACTTCGCGGTGGGATTCGGTTTGCTCGCCGCCGGAGTCTCGGTCACCTGCTACTTCATGCGGCTTCTCCCCCGCTGGCTCGTCGCCTTCGGCATGTTCGTCGCGCTCGCCGGAGAACTTTCCTCCCTGAGCCTCGTTGCCTATCCGGCAAACTTCTTTATCCCCGTCACTCGCTACCTGGGCGTGATCTGGATGCTGGCCGTCGCCATAGCCCTCACCCGCGAACGCACAGCAGCCCAACCCGCAATGATCAGTGACGCTGCCTAGACCGCGTCTTCGCCCTTACTGACGGACTGCAAATCCGTCCAACTCCGGAGAAACACGAAAGGAGAAGTTGATGGCGCGATCGATGGCAGAGCCGGAAGTCCCCATCAGCGGTCGCAGATTCGGCTTGTCTCTCCTCGCAGCCATTGGCAGCGCAGCCGCCGTTGGCGTCCTCGCCTGGAACGCCCTAACGAAAACCATGAGCGGGCTGCTCGGACCCGCACTGCCCCAGATCGTTACCTTTGCTGTGTATGCAACGCTCGTGGCTGTCCTCTGTTACGCGTTTCGACCGCCCAGCCGCCCTCCCATTGCCCTCCGCTTTACCGGCGTTCGGGATCTGGCGTTCGCCATCTTTGCGACCGTCGTAACGATGGCCGCCGGTGCGCTCGCCTACGCAGGTCTCGGCCGCTTTTTGGGTGGCTTCGTCCCTCTGCTCGCGCACCTGACCGCCGTCGCCACCGACGCTCAACGTCTGCAGGGCCAGGGCGCGCCCGCCTGGGCGATCGCCATTCTCCGCGGCTGCGTGCTCGTCCCGATTTTTGAGGAGCTCCTCTTTCGCGGACTCCTGCTCTCCTGGCTCAACCGGCACATGCGCTTCCTTCCAGCGCTTCTCCTCCAGGCTGCGCTCTTTGCCGCGATGCACGTCGTTCCCGTCGCGCTCCCGTATGCCTTCCTCTTTGGCATGGCCGCGGGATACGTCCGCCGAGCCACGGGCTCCACCTTCAACACAGTCCTGATGCACGGGATGAACAACGTCGTCCTTCTCAGCCTCGGCCTGCATTGGTTCGGCCGGTGAGCCTGCCGCTCTACGGAGACAGTGGGTAGATGGCCCAGGTGGAGTCCGGCGTGCCCGGAGTTCCCGTGCTCGTAATCGTGGCTCCGTTCATCAGCACAGACGTAGACCTGATTCGTGGTGCTGTTGCGCCACATAATGCCGGCGCGACCGCTGCCGTCGTAGTCGCCCACGCCCTGGATGACCCAGTCGGAGGAGACGTAGCTGACGCTCTGGCTACTCGCCGTCGTGCTGCCGTTGATGAACCAGAGATAGACCTGGCCGGTGGTGCTGTTGCGCCAGAGGATGTCACTCTTGCCGTCGTTATTGAAATCGCCGACGCCCTGAATGACCCAGTCGGAGGTGACGTAGCTGGGGCTGCCGCTGCCGCCGATCGTGGTCCCTCGTGCCCGGTGCTCGGTTCCCGGAATTACAGCGCTTCCAGCGCGCTGTCGGACCCGCTCTTGCGCAGCTTCTTCCATATCCACCACCCCAAACCGCCAAAGAGGAGCCCGAGGACCACCAGCGTCAGAACCAGATGCCGCCGGGCCAGATCGGCGACCACGGTGACGATCTGCGGTCCGTACTTCACCACCAGCGCCGTTTCCACGCCAAAGCGGATGCATCGGCCCACGAACACCGCCAGCATGAAGTTGAGCGTCCGCATCTCGAACACCCCCGCCCCGAAAACGAACAGCTTCCACGTCGTCGGCGGCGGCAGGAGCGAGGGAATCATCACCGCCAGGAATTCCTGCTTTTCAAACTGGGCGCGCAGCGCCTCGAAGCGCGCGCGATTGACCCGCCGCAGCAGGAACAGCTCGCCGCCGGCCTTGCCCAGATAGAAGGGAATCAGCCCACCCAGCGTCGATCCCAGCGCGGCCAGCAGCGCGTAGATGTAGAAATGCCGCTTGTCGTTCCACGCCCAGATCCCCATCAGCACGTCGATCGGGATCGGGATCGACGCCGAGTCAATGAACGAGCCCAGCAGCACGCCCCACGGTCCCAGCGGAATCAGAAAATGCTGCGTCAGGTTGCTGATTTTCGCAAAGAGAGATTTCAGGTGGATTCGACCTTTCCCTTCAACCTTTCCCCTTGTTGCGATGGCCCTTTTTCGCTGCGCCCACCGTTCGATGGCTGGGATCGCCAGTCGCGGCATGTTCCGTTTTGCCATCCAGCAAATCCAGCGCATGCGGCAGCACCGGCAGCGCTGCCCGCAACGAACTCACCGCGCCCGTCGGGCTTCCCGGCACATTCAGGATCACCGCGTCGCCGAGCGTCCCACAAAGAGCACGGCTCAGCGCGGCCATCGGCGTCTCACGCCGGCCTTCGGCGCGCATCAGCTCCGCCACGCCCTCGAGCAGCCGATCGCACACCGCTCGTGTGGCTTCGGGAGTCACATCGCGCTCCGCAATGCCGGTCCCGCCCGTGGTTACCACCAGGCGTGCCGTCCGTGCCGCCCGCCGCAGTGCGTCTTCGATGGCCTTTCGCTCGTCTGGGACCGTGAGGCGATATACCGTCTCAAAGTCCCCTGCGTCCAACGTACGGGTTACCGCCGGACCCGAAAGGTCCTGCCGCAGCCCCTGCGAGCAGCCGTCGCTGACTGTGATCACCGCTGCGGTTCTGCGCCGAGGGGAGTGGGCCTTGTCAGTCACGTTTCGATTGTACAAACCAGGGGTAAGTCTCTCGATTTGATGAGAAAATAGACGCTGGCCTCCGTCCCATTCCTGCCGGATCCGCACCCCAGGTGCGGGCAGTCCAGGGGATCGACCGGAGCCGCGCAGGACCAAAGTCACCCAGGCATGCCGATTCGCTTCAACCTAACCGACGCCCCCGACGAGCCCAATGCCCAGCAGGCCGAATCTACGGGTCCCCTCGGGCTCACTGTCGGAGCTGCTCTCGAAGAGCCACCCCCGGCCCTGGACGAAGCCAAGCCGCCATCCTCTAACGGGTCGGGTTCGCTGCCCGCGTTTCGCCGCAACAAATATGCGGGCCTCGACCACACCGATCTGCTCCACATCATCGAGGAAATCGAGGACAACCGCTCGTGGGTGAGCCTGCGCGAAAAGCTGTGGATTGCCCTCATCATCCACATGCTCGTTGCCTGGTATCTGCTCTATGGGCCGAAGTACATCTACCACGTGCATGTCGTCGATCCGTCCGTGATCATGAAGCAGCGGCAGAAGGACCTCACCTTCCTTGACCTGCCGCCCGACGCGCTCAGGAAGGTGAAGCCGAAGCCCACGCCGGTAATTTCCGATAAGGATCGCGTGGCCGAGACGCCGCATCCCACGCTCGACCGCAAGACGCTGGAAGAACTGGAAGCAATGCGTCGCGCAGCACCGCCCGCTCCGGCGCCGCAGCCGACCCAGCAACCGGCAGCGCCCGCTCCGGCGCCGCAGCCGCAGGGCCAGGTGGCCGAGCAGCATCCGCCCACGCCGCCCGCCCAACCGCTGCCGCAGAATAATCAGGCCAAGCTGGAAGCCCCGCCCATGGCGCCGCAGCCGACTTTCCGCGCGGGGGCGAGCAACAACCCCAACGAGCAACTGCAGCAGGCGATGCGCCAGGCCATGCAGGGCAAAGGCCAGTACGGTGGCGACGACGGCGCAAACCTGCCGTCGCAGCATCCCGGAATGAACGGTGCCGTCGACATTCTCAGCGACACCATGGGCGTCGACTTCGGTCCGTACATTCAGCGCGTGGTTTGGGATACCGAGCGCGCATGGTGGCCCATCATCCCCGAATCGGCCCGCCCGCCGCTCGACAAGCAGGGGAAGGTCATGATCCGCTTCAAAATCTACCCCGATGGCAGCGTGCGCGACATGATCCTCGAAGGGCCCTCCGGTGACGTGGCTCTGGACCGCGCCGCATGGGCGGGCATTACCGGCGCTTCTCCGTTTCCGCCCATCCCAAGGGCGTTCAAGGGCCCGTTCCTGGAACTGCGTTTCTATTTCCTCTACAACATTCGTCCCGGCGAGGAATAATCGTGCCCAGGACGCCAGAGCCGGACCCATTGCGCCGGCGGAAAATCATGGGCATTCTGCTCGTGGCCGCCCTCATTCTGTTGTTTAGCCTGGTTCGCGCCGACTGGCACGCGATTTTTCCGCCAGGATGGTGGCGCTGGTAGCGCTTGACCATCGATACACAAAAAACTACAATTTATACACATCGAGGTTCAGATGCGCACCAATATCGATATCGACCACAAACTGATGGAGCAGGCCATGCGATCCAGCGGCGCCCCCACGAAAAAGGCGGTGGTGGAAGAGGCGTTGCGGATGCTTGTCCAGACGCAATCTCAGGCTTCCATTCGCGACCTCTTCGGCACGGTGGAGTGGGAAGGTGACCTGAAACGATCTCGCCAGGGCCGCTTCCCTAAATAAGGCGAACGGCATGGTCATTGTCGACACGACCGTCTGGATCGACTATTTTGCCGGAATTGTGAATAGTCAAACGACGTGGCTGCGGCGGGCGGCTGGCATGACGACTGTTGGCCTTACGGATCTGATCTTCTGCGAAATACTGCAAGGGGTGCGCCACGACACGGAACTCGCGCGAATTCAGAATCGGCTGGTGAACCTGCACGTTTTCGACTCGGGTGGAACCGTGCTCGCACATGCCGCCGCAAGAAATTACCGGTTCCTGAGAACGAAGGGGTACACCGTTCGCACGACCATCCACCTCATCATTGCTACCTTTTGTCTTGAATCAAGGCACGAGTTACTCCACCATGACCGCGACTTCGATCCCTTTGAGCTACATCTGGGATTAAAGGTCCTGCATCCCGCCTAAAAATTACCCGCAATCCCCGGAGTGTCCCGCATCCTCGCCCCTGCCATCCTCATCCTCAGAGGGACGAGTACCATGAACCCATCTGTTATGCTCACCGAAGACCAGGCCTGGGACGCTGTTCTGGCCCGCGACCCCGCGGCCGACGCGGAAATGGTCTACGCCGTCACCACCACCGGCGTGTTTTGCCGCCCCACCTGCCCCAGCCGCCGCCCCTCGCGCAGCAACGTCGTCTTTTTCCCTGATCCCGCGACGGCGGTCCGCGCTGGATACCGTCCCTGCCACCGCTGCCGCCCGCAACAACCTCACACCGACGCTGCTTTGGTGGAGGCTGTTTCAGTTACCCTGAAGCGCGACCGCCAGGTAACGCTGAGCGAACTGGGCCGCCTCACCGGTCGCAGTCCCTTCACCGTCGAGCGCACCTTCAAGCGAGTGCTCGGCGTCACGCCGGCCCAGTACCAGCGCCAGCGTCGCGCCGCGTCGTTTCGCCGCGAGCTGGCCGATGGTTCCGCGCGCGTCACGGATGCGATCTACGACGCGGGCTACTCCGGTCCCGGCCGCGCCTACGAAAACACGCAGCTCGGCATGGCGCCCGGTGAGTATCGCGCCGGCGGACGCGATGCGCACATCGGCTACGCCATCGGAGATTGTCCCCTGGGCAAGGTGCTCATCGCGGCGACCGAGCGCGGACTCTGCTCCGTGATCCTCGGTGACAGCGACAAGGAGCTTGCCCGCCAGCTCCGCGCCCAGTTTCCGCTGGCGAAGATCCAGCCGGAGCCGCGTCTCGCGTCCATGCTGGCCCAGGTCATTTCCCAGTTCAGCGAACATCCCGCGACGCTCGACCTGCCTCTCGATTTGCGCGCAACAGCCTTCCAGATGCGCGTCTGGGAAGCGCTGCGCCGCATTCCGCGCGGAGAAACCCGCAGCTACGCCCAACTCGCGGCCTCACTGGGGCAGCCGACCGCGGTGCGCGCCGTGGCCCGCGCCTGCGCGACCAATCCCGTCGCCGTGGTGGTCCCCTGCCACCGCGTCATCGGCAGCAATGGCAAGCCGACCGGCTATCGCTGGGGCATAGAGCGGAAGGAGAAGCTGCTGGCGATCGAACGGGGCACTGCTAATCGGCGGGTCTGACGGACGCGAAAGCGTGTTTCACAGAGGAAAATTGAGTTCGTGCTGGAAAAACTGGAGTTACTGCACGCCCCAATCACTCCCGATCAGTTCAGATCATCGCCAATCACTACGGTGACCGGGGGATTGGTGGTGAGCTGCGCATCCATAATGAGCGCGGTCCGCACCTGCCCCGCCACAAACGTGATCGATGAGCTGGAATAGGGCGTGGTGATAACCCCGGTGGGCGTAATGACAATCGTGTAAATCCCGGCCATCACATTGGCGTACCCCTCCACGGAACCCGGGGTCACATTGCTGAACAGCGGCTTCGAGCCGGCGAGCGTCCCGGTGCTCGGCACCAGATAGATGTCCACCGCGCCCGTGTTCACCGCCTGCTGCAGAAACCGGATTGAGAAATACCCCGTGGGGGGCGTCAGCGCCTGATCGGTCAGGATGGTCGCCGTGTAGCCCGACGTCGAATCAGTGATAAACACAGAATGCTGCTGGGAAACGAGAAAATCTCCAACCGCCGTCGCCGTCGCCTTACTGGTGCCCGTCGGATAGACATAAGCGGTCGTGTCTTCCGGCGGCAGGAACGCGTAATTGGTGAAAGTAGCCGCTCCGATGTTCGAGGCGATGAGGGTGGTCCCGACTTTTACATCGACGGCGGGTGCGTTGTAGGAAGCGTCAATGACCCGCACTTCAGTTTGCGAGGGAGTGGAATTCTCAACACTCTGGCAGCCCAGTACCGGCAACAACGCAACGGCCGCTGTCGCGCCGACGCTGGTCCAGAAGCGCTTTCGATCGAAGCCTGCCATAACTGAAAGCCGCCCAAATGGGTGGGAGATCGTTACTAATGTTAATGTGGCGCGCTGGCCGCAGAGAAGGAAAGCACGGGTCTGAGCCTGCCACAAATGGGTCAGGCGCAGCGGACGTTGGAGCGACACGCCGCTCACCAAAGTACCCAGGGGGTAATAGTCACGGGTAGCCTGGATCGCAGATGGGAACCCGCGTCCCCGAACCCAAAGCCAGCCAGGACATAAGAAGTCCTGGCTGTGTTAAAATGGCTGTGTGGGAAGGAAAAGGTCGCCCCACCAATCCACGAAGGTCGAAATCCACCGCCTCGGAGGAAAGAGAAAAGGGGCGGTGCTGAAAGAGCAGGTCCGATTTGAGAAAGACAAGGTAGTCGCTTATAGCCTTGCGTACATCAACCTGAAGCGATGTCCGGTCGACAACGGGCGCGTGCTGGGATACGACAACAGCCACGACTATCACCACAGACACAGCATGGGGAAGACCGAGGCCTTTCGGTTCACGACGTATGCCGCACTGGTAGAGCGATTCATCGCCGAGGTGCATGAACTCTGGAGGATCGAAGATGAAGAAGACTAAAGTCAGCGTCAGGACTGGCACCGCCAGCGAGTTCTTCGGCCGCGTCCGGGAGCATGCGACGAAGCTGGATCGCGGGGAGTCTTTCCCCGCTGAGATCACAATTACCTTTGAGGATCCCGAGGAGCTTCTGAACGTTCTCACCGCCGAGCGCGTTCGCCTGCTGCGACGCGCTAAGGCAGGCTCGCTGCCCATCTCGGCTCTCGCCTCCGGTCTGCGGCGGGATATTCGAGCGGTCAGCCGCGATGTGGTTCTTCTCGAAAAGGCAGGCCTGCTACGTACCTGTTACCGGCCCAACCCTGGACATGGCCGGATCAAGCTGGTGGAACCTGTCGCGCGGGAGTACCGGCTGACAGCCAGCTTGTAAGTTTCGTTCATTCCCTGAACCGGAACCGGCTCCTCTGCGTATACTGCTCACCTATGTTCTCCGCCAATCTGAAGATTGCTCTGCCCGTCATTCTTGCCCTGGCTACCACCGGCTTCGCCCAGAACCCCTCCACGCCCCCACCCACTCCGGCGCAGACCGCGCCCGCAGCCACGCCCGCGCCCGCCGCTCCCGCCGCGCCACCCACCGCCCCGAAGATCGAAGATCAGGACAGCTTCATCGTCGTCGGCGTCACCGTGCGCACCAATAACACCAAAGAAGCCACGGGCCAGGGAGACATACCGGGGCTCTGGCAAAACGCCATCCAAAACGGCACGCTCGAGACCATCCCCAACAAGACCGGCGACGGCATGGTCGTCGTCTACAGCGACTACGCCTCCGACAACACCGGCGACTACAACTACACGCTGGGCTATCGAGTCACCTCGGCCGACAAGGTTCCGGATGGCATGGTCGCGAGGACCATTCACGCAGGCAAGTATTCCCTGGTCGCCTCGGAATCGGGACCGCCCCAGGAAGTCATTCCCGCCCTCTGGCAGCGCATCGCCCAGATGACGCCCCAGCAACTGGGCGGTGCCCGCGCGTACCAGACCGACTTCGAGACCTATGGCTCCATCGTCGACTGGGGCAACGTGCAGATGACCGCCCATCTCGGACTGAAATAGCCGGAGCCCGTAGCCGGTAGCGGTAACCGGTAGCAGGGCCGAGCCGTTAGTCATCTGTACCCTGAACCCTGTTCCCTATACCCTGCTTCTATGAGTTCGATTCAGGTTCAGCTTCCCGACGGTTCGGTGCGCGAGGTCCCGTCCGGCACCACCCCTCTGGCCATCGCCGAAAGCATTTCCCCCCGCCTGGCGCAGGCTTCTGTGGTTGCGCGCATCCGGCCCCTGCAGGCGCCCGCCGTCGCCGCCGTCACCCCCGAGGGCAGCGAGTCCTCAATGTATGGAGCGGAAGACCCCCACGCCGAACGCCTCGTCGATCTCACCACGCCGCTGGAAGAAGACGTAGCGCTGCAGTTGTTGACAGAGCGCGATCCCGATGCACTCAAGGTTTTGCGCCACTCCGCCTCGCATGTAATGGCGACCGCCGTCACCGAGCTGTTTCCGGAAACCAAGCTGGGCCACGGTCCAGCCACCGATGCGGGCTTCTTCTATGATTTCTGGCGGCCGACTCCATTCACCCCCGAGGATCTGAAGCTCATCGAGGGGCGCATGGCGGAAGTGACGGCGCGCGACGAGAAATTTGTCCGCGAACTGGAGCCCCGCGAGGAGGGCCTGGAGAAATTCAAAAACGGCAACGACTTCATGAAGGTGCATTTCGTCGAGAAATTCACCAAGCCGGGCGATGAGATTTCGCTCTATCGCAACGGCAAGTTTGTGGATTTCTGCCGTGGTCCGCATGTGCCCTCGACCGGCCGCGTCAAGGCCTTCAAGGTGATGAGCCTGTCCGGCGCGTACTGGCTCGGCGACGAGAAGAACGCGCAGCTGCAGCGGATCTACGGGACCGCGTTTTTCTCAAAGAAGGATCTTGACGAATACCTGGAGCGCATCGAAGACGCGAAACGCCGCGATCATCGCCGCCTGGGCAAGGAACTGGAGCTGTTCACGGTCAGCGACGAGGTGGGTGCCGGCCTGCCGCTATGGCTGCCGAAGGGCGCCACCATTCGCCGTCTGCTCGAGGAATACATCCTCGGCCTCGAGCGCGAAATGGGCTACGAGCACGTCTACACGCCGAGCCTGGCGAAGGTCGATCTGTACGTTCGCTCCGGCCACTGGGAGCACTATCACGAGGACATGTTTCCTCCCATGGATCTGAAAACCGAGCAGCTGGTGCTGCGGCCGATGAACTGCCCGCATCACATCCTCATCTACGAGTCGAAGCTGCGCAGTTATCGCGATCTGCCCGTGCGGCTGGCCGAGCTAGGCACGATGTATCGCTACGAGCGATCGGGCGTGTTGAGCGGGCTGAGCCGCGTGCGCTGCATGACCCTGAACGACGCGCATATCTTCTGCACGCCCGATCAGATCAAAGAGGAATTCTCCAGCGTGATGAAGCTCGTCGAGCGCACCTATCGCGACCTGGGGATTACGAAATACAGCTATCGGCTGTCGCTGCGCGATCCGGCCAACAAGGAAAAATACGTCGACAACGACGCGATGTGGGAGCTCGCCGAGCGGGAGCTGCGCGAGGCGCTCGATTCGCTCGGCCTGCAGTACCGCGAGAGCAAAGGCGACGCTGCGTTTTACGGCCCCAAGCTGGATATCCAGCTGGCCGACGTGATGGGTCACGAGGAAACCTACTCCACCGTCCAGGTGGATTTCCATCTGCCCAGCCAGTTTGAGCTCAAGTACACAGCCGCCGATGGCACGCTCCCCCGGCCGGTCATGATCCATCGCGCCATCATCAGCACCATGGAGCGCATGGTCTCGTACCTCATCGAGCTCTATGCCGGCGCGTTTCCGCTGTGGCTCGCTCCGGTGCAGGTCGGACTGGTGCCCATCAGCGAGCGGCATCTTGAGTACGCGAAAAAGGTCCAGCAGCGGTTACAGAAGGCCGGGCTGCGTGTGGAAACGGACGCGCGCGCCGAAAAGATGAACGCGAAAATCCGCGAGTTCACGCTGCAAAAGATTCCTTATGTCCTCGTGATGGGCGACAAAGAGGAATCAAGCGACGCGGTCAGCGTCCGCACCCGCGGCAAAGGCGATCTGGGATCGATGCCGCTGGAACAATTCGTGACCCGCACCCTGGAAATCGTAGGCAGCAAAACCGCTGACCTCTGATGTCCCTCCGCGCGCGCCGATCCCGCTCCTTCTGTCCCGAAACGCTGCAGCCTTGCCCCGAAAGTTTCTCCGCACCTTCACGAACTGGGGGCGCGCAAATCCCGCTTCCTCACTAGAATCGGCTCCAGACGAAAAGACTTTAGCTTTCGAGCGAGGAAATATGCGGCAGCTCACGGCTCCTGATGCGATTCATGTCAGCCAACGATTCCGGCTTACCCTCGAGTCCTCGATCCTCGACCTTGAAGCTGCTGCCGCCCGGGATGAGCGACTCCTGCCCCAGCTGGACAACGCGGATCACCAGCGGCGCCAAAAACTGCTCGTAGCCGCCCAGCTGGACCGCGCCTTCCGCCTCCGCGAGCTGCTCTCCCGCACCGCCCTGTGGCCCCGACGAACCGCCTGATTCGATCCTTCAGGACTCATTGCGGATGTTTCTCGCCCGGTTTGCTCTCCGGGCGAGGCTTCTGTTTGGGCGCAGGCGCGGGACGCGATTCCTGCCGCGGCGTCGCCGGCCTCGACTCCGGAGCAGGACGAGACTCCGGAGCAGGATGCGATTCCGGCTGCGGTCGAGCTGGAGAATGCGGAGCCGGTCGCGCTTCCGGCTGCGGTCGCGATTCCGGTCGCACCGGCTCTGGCGCAGGACGGGATTCCGGTCGAGTTGGTGTCGGACGAGATTCAGGTCCAGCCGGTGTGGGACGCGACTCCGGGCGAGCGGTTGGCTGCGGCGCGCGAGGCGCGGGTCTCGACGCAGGACGAGCCGGCGCAGGCCGCGATTCCGGCGCAGGTCTCGATTCTGGAACCGGCCGCCCAGGCTGCGGACGCGCTCCCGCCCCTGGCGTGGGGCGTGGCGCAGCCACAGGTGCAGGGTGACCCGCTTCCGGACGAGGCGTTGGCGCGGGATGGAAATCCTCAGCCCGCGCAGCCGGAGCCGAGCGCCCATCGTTCACCGGACGCGTCTCGGCTACGGTTTGTGGCCGGCCGTGATTCTCATTCGCAAACTGCGCCCGATTCCGCATCGCCTCCTGCGCATTCGTGCGCTGTGCGGGCAGCGGAGCGACGTGCCGCTCATTGCGGGCCGCATCCTGCGCCGAGGTGGGCCGATAATTCAATCCACCATGGCCGCCGTTAAAGCTCACCCGGGTGTTGGAGACATTCGTCACGTGGTAGTTGTAAACGTTGTGAATCACGGTCTCGTTCACGTGAGAGACGGCGGTGTTGTAGTAGAAGGCGTTGCTGCGCCAGTAGCCGCCTTCGTAGCCGTTGCCGTCGTAGCCGAACCCGTAATGGACTCCGCCATAGAAGCCTACGTGCGCGCCCCAGTAGCCGTGATACCAGTGATACCGGCCTTCGTAGAAGCCCCAGTAGCCGGGCGTCCACAATGCCCCGACGTATGGCGCCAGGACCCACGCCCCAGGAACCCAGTAGTAGCCTGCAGGCGCGTACGCCCAGTAGCCCGGCGTCCAGATGTAATCGTCCCCCGGGCACGGGGGCTGATCGTAGTCGGGCAAATCCGGCGGCGGATCCGGTGCGGCATCGTACGCCGTGTCCGTGTACCCGGGTTCGCCCGCATCCTGATCCGGGTTTTGATCCTGCGCCGGAGCTGCCTCGCTGCTCGCGCCCTGATCCGGCGGCGGAGGCGGCGGGTTCTCGTTGCTGGCCGCCGGCGTCACGTTGCTGGCGTTGGCCAGATTTGCCGACGCCGGGTCGTCACTGCTCACCGGCTGCGTTGCGTTCTGATTGCTGTGGCAGCCCGCCAGCGCGAATGCCAGAAACAAAAATAGCGAGACGATAAACTTGCCGAACCTGCTCATGCATGCTTTGGATGCCGAATGGCCCCGTCGGGGAAACTGCTATGCTGCCAGGAATGAAACGGATTGCTCGGCTGGCAGGTTTTGGGCTGCTTTTGACCCTTGCCGGGGTGGCGGTACCGCGCCTTCCTGCTCAAAATCCAGCGCCGCAGCACCGGGAGGCATCAGCCATGCATCAGGCAACAGGATCCTTTGACGTCAGGATGGCTCCGCAGAAGGCGGATAATCCCCAGGCGGAGGGTGCCGGCCTGGGCCGGATGTCGCTCGACAAGCAATACCATGGCGACCTGGAAGCGGCCAGCCAGGGAGAGATGCTGAGTGTTCTCGACCGGCAGAAAGGCTCCGGCGGCTATGTCGCGATGGAGCGGGTCACCGGCAAATTACAGGGCCGCAGCGGAAGTTTTGTCCTGCAGCACAACGCCACCATGAACCATGGCGTGCCCTACCTCAACATCATCGTCGTGCCGGATTCGGGCACCGGCGAACTGACCGGCATCTCCGGCTCCATGACGATTCGCATCGAAGGCGGCCAGCATTTTTACGACTTCGAATACGCGATCGATGCGGAGCACTGAGGCAGCTTGCGCGTTTCCTCAAAATTCCAGCGAATCCGGCCTTGATTCGGCGTCCGCGAGAGCGTAGCCTGCGATCTTTTCGACCTCGCCGGTTTGCGCGTCCCGCAGCGTTTCGCCGGCCAGCAGGATAGAGGGCGCAGGAAGGGCAGGGATGCGCTCCAGCTGCGCGAGCGTCGTTTGCACAATTTGCTGCTGTGGCTGGCCCGCGCGGGAGACGATGACGCAGGGTAGATCGCTCCCGAGGCCTTCGCTGCGCAATTCTGCGGCGATCGCCGCCAGGTCCCGGCCCGGCATATAAACAACCCGGGTTGCGGCGGAGAGTGAAGCGGGCGGGAGTTTTGAGCCGTCCGCGTGATGGCCCGATGAGAAGCGGATACTCGAAGCGCTGCGACGGTCCGTGAGCGGACGATGCAGGGCAGCGGCAGCGGCGAAGGCTGCAGTGATGCCCGGGATGACTTCGAAGAAAATGCCGCCGGCACGCAGCGCATCCATCTCTTCCCCGGCTCGGCCAAAGACCAGCGGGTCGCCCGATTTCAGCCGAATAACGGATAATCCCCGCCGAGCGTAGTCGATCATCATCGCGTTGATTTGTTCCTGCGAAATGTTTTTGCGCCCACAGCGCTTGCCAACGTTGATCACCAGCGCGCGCTCCGCGTGGGCGAGCACCGCAGCGGGAACCAGATCGTCATGGAGGACGACGTCAGCGGTCCCGAGCAGACGCGCGGCTTTGAGGGTCAGTAACTCAGGATCGCCGGGCCCCGCGCCAACCAGATAGACCGTACCCGGTTGCGAGGCCGTCATGCGGGCGCCTCTACTTTCTGCATGTTTCGGATCTCTTCCTGGGCAAATTGTCGAGTGGGGCAGGTGGGCGAACCGCAGAGCGAACGCTGCGCCAGTTCATGCAGCACCAGGTTGCGCGGCTCTCCGGGTGGAGTTGCAGCGCGGACTTCGCGGCGGAGCCCGCCCAGTTCGCCCAGCCACGCTCCAAGGTCGGCAGGAAGCTGCGCATCAATCTCGCGCCGCAGCCGCTGTGCCAGCGCGGGACTTTCACCCGCCGTGGAGATGGCGATTTGCAGATCGCCGCGAGCGACCACCGATCCGAAGTAGAAGTCACAGTTGGGTGGATCGTCGACCGCGTTGCAGAGGATGTTCTGGCGCAAAGCCTCCTCGTAGACTTCGTGGTTTGCACCCGGCGCGTTGGTGGCCGCGATCACGAGGAAGATGCCGCTCAGATCGGCAGGTTCGAAGACGCGCCGATGCCACATGAGGGTACCCTGTTCTGCCAGTTCGCGAATCGCCGGGATCGCTTCCGGGGCGACGACGGTGATCGCGGCTCCGGCAGCGCGCAGGCTTTCGATCTTCGCCATCGCAACAGTGCCCGCGCCCACCACCAGGCAGGGTCGCCGTTCGAGACGAAGAAAAATCGGAAGCAGGGTCATTCAGGATCTCCTCATCCCGCCAGCTCCAGCGGTACGCGGCCGCTGGGCAGATCGCGTTCGACCGGCATCAATTCCTCGCCGGCCAACGCGGCGCGCAGATCGGCGTCGCTGCTGCGGGCGAAGTAAGCGCGCAGGTTCTCCTCTGGATCGCGCTCGGCTAAATATTTCCGCAGCAGCCGCTCGATGGCTTCGGGCACAAGAGGCGCAGGCGTGCGGAAGCCGACCGGGCGAGCTGTCGCAGCGTGCCTGCCCACCGAGCCGCCCACGCAAAAGTAGTACGCGTCGGTGAGTTGGCCTTCATGTTTGATTTTCTTGCCTTCGAGGCCGATGTCCGCGATCCAGTGTTGGCCGCAGCTGTTGGGGCACCCGGTAACGTGCAGGCGCAGCTGCTGATCGAACTGGGGCAGCCGCTCCTCGAGCTCCTCGACCAGCCAGCGCGCGAAGCCCTTCGTTTCTGTAATCGCCAGCTTGCAGAATTCCGTGCCGGTGCAGGCAATGGCGCCGCGCCAGAATGGCGAGCCCTCGACGCGGAGGCCGATCTGTTCCAGCTCGCGAGCAAATTCCGCGGCGCGCGCGTTCGGGATATTCAGGAAGAGCAGATTCTGCATCACGGTAAGGCGAAGGTCGCCGCTGCCGAAGCGCCCGGCCAATTCCGCGGCGGCCAGGAGCTGATCGCCAGTGAGGCGTCCCCGCAGCACGCTGGCGCCGACGTAGCTAAGCCCGAACTGTTTCTGCGGATGAATGCCCACGTGGTCGCGGAGAATGTCGTTGGGAACGATTTCCTCGACGCCGGGATCCAATTTGTAACCAATACGGTTCTGAATTTCGTCGAGAAACCGTTCCGCGGTCCAGCCCTCCTTCATGAACAGGTACTTGAGGCGGGCGCGGTCGCGGCTTTCGCGCAGACCCTGCTGGTCGCGAAAGATTTCCGCGATCGCGCGCACCACCGCCGCGGCCTGATCGGGCAGCACAAAAGCATCGAGGCGAACGCCCAGGTGCGGTTCGTTGGAGAGCCCGCCGCCGACGCGGACCGAGTACCCAACTTCGGATCCGCGCCGCGTAGCGGTCAGGCCGATGTCGTTGATCTCCGGATACGAGCACCAAACCGGGCAGCCGGTGATGGAAATCTTGAATTTGCGCGGCAAATTGTAAAAGTCGTTGTTCCCCTGGAGCGCGTGCGCGATTGCAACAGCAAGAGGCGAAGCATCGATGATTTCGTCGTGAGCGATGCCAGCCAGCGGGCAGCCGGTGACGTTGCGCACCACGTCGCCGCAGGCCCCTTTCGGCGAGAGCCCCACGGAGTCGAGCGATTCCATGATCTCCGGCAGCGACTCAATGGTGAGCCAGTGGTACTGGATGTTCTGGCGGACGGTGATGTCGGCAAGGTTCCGCCCGTGGCGGCGCGCAATTTCCGCAAGCACGCGAGCCTGGTCAGTCCGCAAAATGCCGTTGGGGATGCCGACCCGCATCATGAAGTAGTCGGTCGCCTTGCCCTCGCCGCCTTTGCCCCCGGTCACGCCCGCGCCGTCCCCCTGCGAGTAAATGCCCCACCAGCGGAAGTACGTGCTCCATTCCTCGGGGATCGAGGAGCGGCCGGTGCGGGCAAAGGCGCGAATCTCGTCAATCGCGTCCCAGGGATTCTTCTCGCGCTTCAAACGTTCGGCTCGTTGCGCCTTGGTTTCTTTAACTGCGGAAATGTCCGCCATACTGTCTCCGTGGAGTTTTAGGGGCAATAAAAAAACCCGCGTCAGCGTGGGCTGAGTGCGCGGGAGTTATGGGGTTCGGCTGAGGCTAGGGGCTCACCCACAAGTCCGGCGCGACGCGCAACAACAAGCGCACATCATCACCGGATTAGGGCAAAATGCCATACCTTCATGCTAGTGGAGCGCCACGGGGTGGTCAAGCGGTTAACATTTCCCCATGGCCCACGAAGACATTGCAATGAGCGAAACTGCAGCCAATTCAAAAGAAAAAAGGCCCACACTGACGCCGATGCTTTCGGTGCGCAACGGTCCCAGGGCCGCCGATTTCTATCAGGCGGCCTTCGGCGCGGCCGTGTTGTTCCGCATCGACGAAGGCGGCACGATCGCGCTTTTCTCCGTCGCGGGAGCGGAGTTCTGGATCGCGGAGGAATCTCCGCAGAACCAGAACTTCAGCCCCGAAACGCTGAACGGCAGTACAGTGCGGCTCATCCTGGCCGTGGACGATCCCGATGCTGTTTTCGCCCGCGCGCTGGCCGCCGGAGCGACCCAGGTGTGGCCCGTCGAGGACAAGAGCTACGGATGGCGCGTCGGTCGGCTCGCCGATCCATTCGGCCACAACTGGGAGATCGGCAAACCCCTCAAGTAAAAACTGGCTCGCGCGATCATCCCGCTCTCCCGGTTTTGTTGAGCTCCTTGTAAAAGCCGAGGTCCTCGTCCTTCAGCATTTTGGTGATGTAGGCGATCTGGCCGTAGTGCAGGCCGAAGTGCTCGACAACCTGGTAGACCGCTTCGAGCCCGTAAACGTGGTAGCCCTGGATTTCATAGCGAGCGAGCAACTCGGCCTCGCTGAGCCGGTTGATCGTCTGTTTGGCTTCGAAGATCGTCGAACCCAGCCTGGCCAGCAGATCGGCCCCGGAGATTTCTCCGGTAGCCGCGAATTCGGCGGGGCGGTCCCGTTTGTCCTCCTGCTTGCTGAACGAATCGACGATCCACTGACGCAGATTGCCGTTGAGGTGCAGCACCAGGTTGCCGATGGAGTTGCTCGAAGCATTCGGACGCCACCAAATCTGCTCGTCGGTGAGCGACTCGACGCACGTGCGCAGCCGCGGCCAGTACTGGTTCACCAGCTTGTCGCGCGAGAACCGCAGGAACAGATTGGTGGAGGTGGGCTGGAACTGGACCATGGTTGGAGCCTCTCAGCCAGGGTCAGGCCCGCGCGGTGGCTTGTCAAGGGGCGAGTCGCGCCGTCCTGTTGCCCTTATGCATGGGTGCTACGATTCATCCAGGCACGCATGGGAAACGCTGCGACGAGCGAAATCATTTTCGAGGTGCGCGAGGACGAGGCAGACGGTGGCTACACCGCCGCCGCCCTCGGTTACGGCATTCACACCCAGGGAGACACCCTCGAAGAGCTGCGCGCAAAGGTGAAGGAGGCTGTCAGCTGTTACTTCGACGAGACCATGCAGGCTCCGAAGATTATCCGGCTCCACTTTGTGCGCGATGAAGTTCTGGTGCAGTGAAACTCCCGCGCGACGTCGACGGCGCTCGTCTGGTCAAGGCTCTGACTGTTCTGGGATATCAAGCCACCCGCCAAAAGGGTTCCCACATCCGTGTAACCACGCAGGTTGATGGAGAGAATCACGAAGTCATTCCCTGCCATCAGCCACTTAAGGTGGGACCTGGCCAGCATCCTGAAACACATCGCCGCGCATCATCGGATGACTGTGGAAGAGCTACTGAGAAAGCTCGAGCTCTGAGCAGTGCCGCGCATCAGGAGCTCGTGTGGTCAAGGATGATTTTCCACCCAGCGGCCTTCTTCTCAAACACCAAAGAAAAGACGCCGGAAGCATCGCCGCCGCCCGCCTGAGTGCGCGTGAGATGGAAGTGCCCGGTCACGACGGCATGCTCCGGACCCAGCATGCGCACCTCCAGATCGCTGAAATCCAGATGCCCCATCGCTTCAGGCGAACTGTAACTGCGTTGGTACCGGGCGAGAATCATCGCATACCCGTGCTCGACCGACTTACCGATGAACGTGGTCTGCGGCGAATCGTCATACCCGTGCATGAAAGTGACAATGTCACCCCGATTCCAGGCGCTGACCTGATCGCTCAGGACTTGGCGGATGGCGTCTTCCGCGGATTGGGCGCGCAGCGCGGAGGCGAGCAGGACAAATCCGAACAAAGCGGGTAGCAGAAGACAGATCCGAAGGTTCTTCACTGAGCGCCTTTCCTGTCGACCCGGCCATCTGCGTCGGAGCAGAGGTCCAGTTAGACTGGCCTTGTTGCTATGAAGACGTTTTACGCGAAATTCCTCAAGTCGGCGACCGCCGAAGCGCAGTTCCCCCCGCCCGGTGCGCCGGAGATCGCCTTTCTCGGCCGATCGAACGTAGGGAAATCGAGCCTCATTAACGCGCTCCTCGGCGAGAAGCAGGCGAAAGTTTCGTCCACCCCCGGCCGGACCCGGGCCATCAATTTCTTTACGCTCACCGATACCCCCCAGCGGCAGCAGCCGCAACTCATCTTTGCCGACCTGCCCGGCTATGGATACGCGAAGATTTCCAAATCCATCTCCGCGGAGTGGCCGAAATTCATCGACCCCTATCTCCGGGAACGCCCAACCCTGGCCCTGTGTGTGTGCCTCGTCGACAGCACCATTCCGCCCAGGGCCAGCGACGCGCAGCTGATTGAATTTCTCACCGCCGCGAGACGCGATGTCCTGGTGGCCGGAACCAAAGCCGACCGCCTCTCAGGCAATGGCCGCGCGAACACTCTGGCCGCGCTGCGCGAAGCCTTTGGACCCGAAAAACTGCTGCTGTGTTCCGCGAAAACCGGCCTCGGGATGAAAGATCTGTGGGCGGCCATCCGTGAAGCCGCTCGAGCCTGATTCGGCCCGGATCACGAGGATGCGCGCAGCCGGTCCAGCAGCTGATTCGGATGCACCGGCTTCAGAAGAATCTCGAAGTCGTGTCCGCGCACCCGCGCATCGCGCAGCAGGTCCGATGTGGCCGCTTGTCCGGAGAGCAGCAGAATGCGGCAGCCCGGGATCATCCCGCAAATCTGAATCGCGGCTTCGATCCCGCTCATCCCCGGCATCACCACGTCCCCCAGAAACACATTGGGGCGAAAGTGGCGCGCGGTTTCGACGGCTTTCTGCCCGCTGTACACCGTCGCGGCCTCGAAGCCATTCTGGTTCAGGATCAATCCGAGAGTGTCGGCGATGATGCGCTCGTCATCGGCAATCAGCACCCTGGGCTTGATCCCGTCGTGCATGAGACGAGGCTCCATGGGACCTTTGTCAAAAACTGCAGTCAGACGCTGGGGTTGGTGCAGCGAGTATATAGCCGCCTGCACGAGATGCACTCAGTTATTTCGCGTCCTCGGACCGGGCTGGCCCAGGTTGAGTGGGCGAGGGCACCAAAAGGCTGCTGGCCCCTGCTACCTTCGTAACCGACTGTAACCATCCGCGCGCCTTTTGACTTGCCGCAGAGGACGATTTATAACGGGATTTCCGGGCTGAGGCTGGTTTCCGGCGGCCCGACCCGGAGCAGGCGCGAAGGCGCGGCGGGAATCGTCCCGCACCCGTGTTCGCGCGTAGCTGTGAATCTGCGCAATGGGATGCTCGGGAAGGCGGTGAAAATCCGCCACTGCCCCGCAACTGTAAGCGCGTTTTTCTGCGTCTGGTTAGTCAGGCGCAGCAAAGGCCAATCCAGAGTGCCACTGGAGCCGTTCCGGCTTCGGGAAGGCGGTTTGGCCTGGTTCTCCAGAGTTCAATCCGGGGAACGGCGCGCAAGTCAGGAGACCGGTCCCGTTTGCCGGGCTTGTTTTCTTTCTCTGACAGGCTCACTACCGCGTTCCCGCGGGGGAACGGAGGACACTATGAATCTTTTGCTGCGGCCCTTGCGCCGCCTCCTGTCTGTCGTTCAGCTATCAGCGCTGCCGCTTCTCCTCGCCTCCACGACCCTTTTGCATGCCGTCAGCGTCCACGGTACCGTCACCGATCCGCTGGGCTATCCCATTGCCAACGCCACCGTAGCCCTCGTGCAAAACGGCCGCGTGCTGGTCAACGGCAGCACCGGCCCCGACGGCGCGTACACCCTGGTCAGCTCTGAATCGGGCCGCTTCTACGTGCTCGCCTCGGGGATCTCCTTCCGCCAGCTCGCCACCGAGAGCTTTTTTTCCGGCCGTTTCGACGGCGTGGAGCAAAACATCGTGCTCGAGCCGGAGTGGGTGCGCGAGTCCGTCGTCGTCACGGCGACCGGCGTCCCCCAGCCCCAGGCCCAGGTCAGCGGCGCGGTCACTGAGCTCACCGCCGCGGATTTCGCCAATCGCGCCAGCCTCGCCGATCCGCTGCGCCAGGTTCCAGGAGTGAACGTCGTGCAAACCGGGCAGTGGGGTGGCGAAACGTCCCTGTTCATTCGCGGAGGCAGCTCCACGGCCAACCGGGTGGTGATGGATGGCGTCCCGGTGGAGGACATCGGCGGCCGGTTCGATTTCGGCAACGTCGCGACCACCGGCATCCAGGACGTCGAGGTGTATCGCGGCCCCAACACCGTGCTCTACGGATCGGACGCAGCGGCGGGCGTCGTGGCCCTCACCACACCACGCGGCAGCACGCCGTTTCCATCCCTCCTCTACGAGGGCGATGCCGGAAGTTTCGGGACCTACCGCAACCAGGCCCAGCTGGCAGGCATGAAGCGGCAGCTCGACTACTACGCCGGCGCCTCCAGCCTGTATACGACCAACGCCCTGCCGGACGACGCCTACCACGACAACTCCGCGGTCTCGAACCTCGGATGGAGTCTGTCGGCGAAGACCCAGATTCGGCTCACCGGGCGCGGCAGCGTCTCGGCGACGGGACTGCCTTCGGCCAACGGCGGCTATAAGTTCGACGTCTTCCCCAACGATGGAAAACAGCTGGACCAGGACACCTACGGAACCGGGACCATCGACCACACTTTCCGCGACAACTGGAACGCCACGGTGCGCTACGGGCTCGTGCGCAAGCGCGAGGAGTCAGAGCAGTGGTATCCGGCTGGGATTCCGATGGGCGGCCTTTATTACGGCAACGACGTGACGGTGCTGGGTGCGAACGGGTACGCGAGCAGCGGGCAGGCGCTGATGAATTACGGAACCAGTTTCGGCGCGATCTATCCGTACTCCCTGGCGCTGGCGTCGAATCGCGACAACCTCTACGCCCAGACCACCTACGAGCATGGGCCGCACCTGGGCGTCATCGCCGGCGCTCGCTACGAAGACGAACGCGGGCTTGAAGGAGAGCCGGTCTACGCCTACCGGGAAGGCCTGGAGCGGACCAACTACGACTATCAGGCCCAGGTGGGTGGCGAATTTAAGAATCGCTTCTTCTACATGGCCGCCGGCGGCGTGGAGAAAAACCAGCTCTTCGGGACCGTCGGAACGCCACGCGGTGGCGCCTCCTGGTATCTCGTGCGGCCCGGCCAGGGCGCGTTCCACGGGACAAGACTGAACGTCAACTTCGCGAAGGGCTATCAGGAGCCGACCCTCGACCAGCAGTTTGGTTCGCTCTATGCATTTCTCCAAACGAATGGCGGCCAGTCGGCCATCGCCCAGTATGGAATCGCCCCGATCGGTGCGGAGCTGTCGCGCAGCTACGACGGCGGTATCGAGCAAAGCTTGTTCACCGAGAAAGTCATTCTCCGCGCGACTTATTTTCACAATGAGTTTGGGAATCAGATTGAAGCGGTGCCCGCTTCGACGGTGCCCCACCTGTTGCCCAATCTGAGCGCCGCCCAGCAACAGCAGCTCGAGGCATTCCTCAACAACAATTTCGCCTACGAGCTCGATTTGAACTCCATGTCCTGGCGCGCCCAGGGCGTCGAGTCGGAAGTGGAATACGGCCTGGGCAAAAACATTTTCGTGCGCGGCGGCTACACGTATCTTGACGCCGTAGTGCAGCGGTCGTTCTCCTCCGACGCCATCGGGCCCAGCACCAATCCAAACTATCCCGGAATTCCCATCGGCAACTATTCTCCCCTGGTCGGCGCAAGGCCCTTCCGGCGTCCCCCCCACACTGGATTCACCAGCGTGATCTACACCGGCAGGAAATGGTCCGGGGTTCTCAACGGAGCCTATGCCAGCCGCAGCGACGACTCCACCTTCCTCGGCGGAGACGACGTGAACGGCGGCAACACCTTGCTGTTGCCGAATCGCAACCTCGACTACGCCTACGCCAAAATCGACCTCGGCGCGACCTACCAGTGGAAGCCCTGGATGGCGCTCTACACCCAGCTCGACAATCTCACCAGCAACCAGCACATCGGCCCGATCGGATATCCATCGCTGCCCTTCAATTTCCGGACCGGGGCCCGCTTCACCCTGAGTCTCGGAAGAAAGCAGTAAGCAGCCGCGCCAGCGCCGCCGCCATCAGGCGGCGGCTTCCTGGTTCCGCGACGCCTTGCCCGACTCGCTCGGCAGGAAGACCATCATGACCGTCCCGGAGCCCGCGCCTTCGGGAATGGAGACCCGGCTCCGGCACCGGATGAATCCCCCGGCCTCCACCAGCATGCTTTTCACGATCCACAGGCCCAGGCCCGTGCCCACGTCCTTCTTGGTCGTGAAGAACGGCGTGAAAATCTGGCGGCGGATCGACTCCGGTATCCCGACCCCCTGGTCGGCCACCGCGAGCTGGATGCCGCGAGCGCCCGTCACCGGGTGCGAAGCTTCCCACGCGCGCACGTCGATGGTCGTCCCCGGCGACGAGGCGTCGATGGCGTTGACGATCAGATTAGAGATGATCTGCCTGAATTCGCCGGGGAGCGCATAAACCCGCAGGCCCGCCGTGATCTCCTTGCGCAGCCCGATTTGCCGGTAGCCCAGCCGGCGATGGTAAATCGCCAGCATCTCGTTGATGGCGGTCGGCACGTCGATCCACACCGGCGTCGACGTGTCGCGGTAAAACCCCAGCGTCTGGCGCGCGATATGCGAGATGCGCTTCAGCTCCTCATCGGCCATCACCAGGCACACACGCGCCGATTCCGGCAAACTCGTATCCTGCCGCGCAAGATAGATCAGGTTGGTCACCGCCTCCAGCGGGTTGTTGATCTCGTGCGCCACGGTCGCAGCCAGACGCCCCACCGCCGCCAGATGCTCCGTGCTGCGCAGCGCCGCCTCCAGCTTCTTCTGCCGGGTCACATCCCGAAGAATCTTCGCCGCCCCGATGATCGTTCCGTGCGGGTCGCGAACCGGAGAAATGGTGAGCGAAACGTCGATGCGCTGCCCGCTCTTGGTCACCCGCACCGTTTCAAAATGCTCGATGCTCTCGCCCGCCTGGATGCGCCTCAGAATCTCCGTCTCGTCCCGCTGCAGATCCAGTGGGATGATGGTCGTCACCGGCTTGCCGATCATCTCCTCCGCCGTGTACCCCAGGATGCGCTCCGCCGCCGCGTTCCAGCTCGTGATCACCCCGTTCAGGTCCTTGCTGATGATCGCATCGTCGGAGGATTCCACGATCGCCGCCAGCTTGATCTGCACTTCGTCGGCCCGCTTCTTTTCGCCGATGTCCAGCACGAAGCAGCGCGCGTGCAGATAACCGCCGTCCTGCAGCCACGGACTCGCATCGAGGCGAACCCACCGCCACGAGCCGTCGCTGGAACGCAGCCGCAGCTCATACCCCCGCACGTTTTCGCAGGCCCGCAGGCGCCGCAGCAGATCCGCGGCCACGGCCGGCTTTTCAATGAAGTCCGCGAAGTTGCGGCCCACATACTCCTGCGGCTGGTAGCCGAGCATTTCCAGCTCGCTGCGATTCGACCACAGAATGGTGCCGTCGCTCGCCAGCCAATGCATCCCGACCACCGCGTTTTCCAGGAAGTCGCGCAGCTCCGCTTCCCGCAGCGCCAGCGTTTGCTGCGTCTTTTGAACCTGGCGCGTTTCCTCTTCGAGGGCCTGTGCCTTTTGTTGCAGGACGACCGTGCTGCGCCGCCGCTCGTCCTCGCTCATCGCGTCGTAGCCCTGGCCCGGGACTACGTGATTGTGCGCGGAACAAATCCTGCGGATCGAGATCCCGTCCGTGTCGCGCGCGAAAAAGTGCAGCGGCCACCCACACGAAAGATGAAAGCAGCGCGTCTGCGCCAGTTCGTTCCAGAGCTCTTCCACCCGCAGCGAGGCTTCCGCCTTCCCCTCTTCCCACAGCACGGAAACCATCTCGCCGTACGCCGCAATGGGGTGGGCGTTCTCTGATGCGGCATGGACCGCCGACGCCAGGCGATCGACGACCCCGCCGATGTGCGCCGCAAAACCGTTCGCATCCGGCCAGCCTTCCACCATGAATGCGCCCAGCGCTTCGGCTGCATCGAGGCTCAGCCAGCGGCCGCGCTGCGCAAGACCAACCAGGTCCACTCCACGGGCAAGCAGTTGCTCTTCGAAAGCGGCGCGATGCGCGGGCGTGGCGATCACCACCGCCGCCCCGCCGGCATCCAGCGTGGCGCCAAGGCACTGAACGATATCCGCAACGAGCAGGGAATCGTTCGAATAGAAGTGCGCGGTATGGCTGCCGTGGGCAGCGCGCAGAGGTGCGCCGCCCACCTCGTCGGCAAGATTCAGGCTGGTTTCCGGCGGATTCGGAGAAAAAGACTTCATGGCCAGGGGCAGCGCCGAAGCAGGGGGAATCGGGCTGCCCCTGATTCCTGTTTAACTTCCTACGCTCTCTGCGATGGCCCGTGGCCGGAAAGGGATGCCCGGAAGTAACTCGTCCCCCCGGACTCAACATCGCCAACAGCCTCTAGAAGAGCTTTGCTTCGAGTCCCGCGATGAAGGTGATGCCCGGCACATGGAGCCGGAGGAGTTTGGGGTCGTTGGTCAGGAACAGATCGGCCCTCACCTGGGCCGCGCTGGCCAGATGGATTGCGTCTGCCGGGAGCACGGAGTGGGCCGCCCGTATGCGGCTGTATTCTTCCGCCGTGCTGTTCGTGAAGGGCACCAGATCGATTTCCTCGCTGGCGAAGTATCCCCTGAGTTCCGCGACGACCGCGGCAGCACCCGCCTTTTGCGGACCGGTCAGAACCTCGCCCACCGTGAAGGCGCTGGTGCAGAGCCGATCGCCGCGCTCCAGCATTTGTTTGTGGATTTGCCGAACCCTCGGCCCAAACCGCGGGTGGGCTTCCAGCATGTAGACGAACAGCATGGAGTCCCAGTAAATCCTGCTCATCTCAGGCCCTGCGCTTGCGTTCCGGTCGCGAGACTTCCTTTCGGAAACTGAGCTTCTCTCGCTCCTCGCGGACGAATTTCTCCCCGCCGCCCAGCTCGCGGAAGATCCCCGATGCGATGCCATAGAGCTTGTCCAGGCGCCCCGGCCGTCCCCCCTCGTCGGAGTGGCCGCTCGCCGCGGGCAGCCGATACGTAAAGACCACCGTCGTGCTCTGACCCGACGGCGGACCCTCCTTTGCAATTAATTCGACGCCCGCCGTTCTCTGAAACTTCCGTGAGGACAGCGTGGTGCAGACCGACGGTACCCGATTGGCCCAGCGCAGATCGCGGTGAACATCACCGGCCTTCACCCGCACCGTCCGCTCTCCGCGCTCGCGCGCCGGCCCCAGGTACGCAGTCTGAACGTGCCGGATGATATGGTCGCTGAGGCTCATGCATGCATCTCCCACATAAAGCAAGCCTACCTACATACATGCTGCCGTCAAACCCAAAAAAGAACGGCCACGCAAGTGGCCGTTCTTTTGTGAAGAGAGCCGAATCTACTGCCGGACCGCGGCCTTTCCCGGTCGCACCGCTTCCTGCGCGTGCGCCGCTCCGTTGGGTGGAACCGGCGGCGGCTCCGTGGACGGCGCTTTCGCTCCGATGCCGAGCTTCTGCCGCAGCGCCGTGTCGATTTTGGCGTAGGTGTCGCGATTGTCCTTCAGGTACTGGCGGACATTCTCGCGGCCCTGCCCGATGCGCTCGCCCGAGTAACTGAACCAGGCGCCGCTCTTCTCCACGATGTTGTTGGCGACGGCCAGATCGAGAATGTCGCCTTCGCGCGAAATGCCTTCCCCGTAAAGAATGTCGAACTCGGCCTCGCGGAAGGGTGCTGCGACCTTGTTCTTGACGATCTTGACCCGTGTACGCGAGCCGACCACCGTGTCGCCTTCCTTGACCGCGGCGATGCGCCGGATATCGATGCGCACCGAGGAATAAAACTTCAGCGCTCGTCCGCCGGTGGTGGTTTCCGGGTTCCCGAACATCACGCCGATCTTCTCCCGGATCTGGTTAATGAAAATCAAAGACGTGCGCGATTTGGAGACGGTCCCGGTCAGTTTCCGCAGCGCCTGCGACATCAGCCGCGCCTGCAGCCCCATGTGCGAGTCCCCCATCTCCCCGTCGAGTTCCGCCTTGGGAACCAGGGCGGCCACCGAATCGACCACCAGAACGTCGATGGCCCCGGAACGCACCAGCGCCTCGGTGATCTCCAGCGCCTGCTCGCCGTAGTCGGGCTGCGAGATGAGCAGGTTGTCGATGTCGACCCCCAGCTTTTTGGCGTACTGCGGATCGAGAGCGTGCTCGGCATCCACGAACGCCGCCAGACCCCCGGCTTTCTGCGCCTCGGCAATGATCTGCAGTGTAATGGTGGTCTTGCCGGAAGACTCTGGACCGAAGATTTCGGTCACCCGGCCGCGCGGCACGCCGCCGACCCCCAGCGCCGCGTCAAAGGAGATGGATCCGGTAGAGATGACGGAAATCGGGACGATGGCCTCTTTGCTGCCGAGGCGCATGATGGAACCCTTGCCGAACTGCTTTTCAATCTGCGATAGCGCCAGATCTACGGCGCGCTGACGATCATCTGCTGCCACTTTGGTGCTCCATTCCGGGCATTTTTTGCCGGTTTCCGGCCGCCCGCGTTTTCGCCTCTTCTTTGCCCTGGCAATTCTGAGTCTACCATCGCTTTGCCAGGGTTTCTCCGCCCGCGCAAGCGGAAATTTTCCGCTGGTAACGGCGGAGTTATTTCGAGCAGTCTACCCGCTTTCCCCGGTACCGTTTTTCCTCAGGCCGCGCGACAGACGAGTCGCCCCCTTGCCGAAGCGACCCGGGTGCGACGACTTCACAGCCCGCAGAAAAAAGGGCGCCACCCCCGTTGCCCCCGGCAAGGTTCACCCCACAGCAAGAAGCGTGACCTCAAAAATGCATTGGCGGTAGAACTGAATCTCAAATTTCAACTCCGAAGTACTGTACGAAACCAAAACGGCACCGGAAAAAGGGCAGCGCTCCCGTTGCCCCCGGCCAGGTTCACCCCACAGACGAGTCGCCAGTTTGCCGAAGCGACCCGGGTGCGATGACTCCACAGCCCGCAGAAAAAAGGCAGCGCCCCCGTTGCCCCCGGCAAGGTTCACCCCACAGCAAGAAGCGTGACCTCAAAAATCCATTGGCGGTGTAACTGAATCTCGGATTTCAACTCCGAAGTACTGTGCGAAACCAAAACGGGACCGGAAAAAAAGGCAGCGCTCCCGTTGCCTCCGGCCAGGTTCACCCCACAGACGAGTCGCCAGTTTGCCGAAGCGACCCGGGTGCGATGACTTCACAGCCCGCAGAAAAAAGGGTGCCACCCCCGTTGCCCCCGGCAAGGTTCACCCCACAGCAAGAAGCGTGACCTCAAAAATCCATTGGCGGTGTAACTGAATCTCGGATTTCAACTCCGAAGTACTGTGCGAAACCAAAACGGGACCGGAAAAAAAAGCGCCGCCCCCATTGCCCCCGGCCAGGTTCACCCCACAGCAAGAAGCCTGACCTCAAAAATGCATTGGCGGTAGAACTGAATCTCGGATTTCAACTCCGAAGTACTGTGCGAAACCAAAACGGGACTGCGTCCGCATCTGCACCCATCGGCAAACTGGCGGCTCGTCCAGCCACAGCTTCAGCCAAAAAATGCGAGACCGGAGTCGAGAAGCGCCCCCCGCCTCCCCCCCAAATTTCCTAAAATCTCCCCCAACCCCCAAATGTGGAAAACTTGTCAAGAGGCACACCGAAAATCCAAAGTAATGACCCCTCATAACATGCCACTTACACCACAATACCCTCAAAGTATTTTGGCCGATTTATCCTCTCAGTCTGCTATCCTGAACTTATAGAGTAGAAAAAGAAAAAAGCTCCGCCAACCCGGCGGAGCTTTTTCCGTTGAGCGAGGGTTCGAGGGGCTTGCCGGGCATCGGCAAGCCCCTCTCTTTTTCCCCGCCCTTCTACTCCCTACTCCCTCCCGTCGAAAGGGTCCACCAATGTCCGATACAACCGCCGACTCCGTCCCCACCACCCCCGCCGAAACCGACCCCAACGTCCCCTACTACTGCCGCTACCTCACCACCAAAGGCGAACAGTGCCGCCAGATCGCCCTCAACGGCCGCAACTTCTGTTTCGCCCACCGCGACACCAACCCCGCCTTCGGCTACGGCTCCGTCAGGGTGCCCGTTCTCGAAGACCACGCCTCCATCCAGCTCATGCTCACCAAAATTCTCCACGGCCTCCTCAACGACCATCTCCCCCTCAACATCGCCGGCAAAGCCATCCACTGCTGTCAGGTCGCTGTTTCCACCCTCCCCCGCCCGGTTGCCTATCGCCCCCGGCCCGGCGAAAAGCTTCCCGCCCCGCCCCTTCCCGCTCTGGAAATCTACAAGGATGAGTTGGGCAACCTCATGGGCCCTCTCGAGGAATACCCCCTCCCCCCCGCTCCCGCCGAGCCCGAGTCCGCCCGAGCCAAATCCCGCGCCGAATGGAACCCGTGCGTCGCCCACCACTACTGGTGCCCCGGCCCCACCGCCACCCTCAAATGCGCCCACTGCCAACGCGTCGCCCAGTTCCTTTCCGAACTACCAAAGGAAGAAGAGCCATCCGCAGCCCTCTCTCCCACTCAGGAACCTGCCCTCACTCCTCCCGCCCACACCGCCGCCGCCGATGAGCCCTGCCGCAATGCCTTTTCTGAACGCTCTACGCTGAACCCTGAACGCTGTTCTGATCCCTGTTCACTGACCACTGATCCCTGCCCTGAGCCCTGTCGTGAACTAGCCGAACTCACCGCCGCCGCCGACGAGTCCTGCTGCAACCCCTGCTCCGGAAATTGCGCTTTTCCTGCACGCTGCAGGCTGCACGCTGAACGCTGTTCTTCCGAACTCACCGCCGCCGCCGTCGAGGCTCGTGTTTTTCCTGAACGCGGTCCGCTGAACCCTGAACGCTCTCGTGAACGCTGTTCTGTACCCTGTACCCTCCACCCAGCACCCTGTCCCGCCGTTGTCGAGTTGATAACGTCGCCTGCCAATATGATTCCAAACGACATAAAAACAGCCCCCCAGGGGGGTCCCCCTCATTCCCAAAACGAAAGTACTCAAATCGACCGTTCGTTAGCGGGCGGTGGAGAGTTCCGCGACGGGTCGTTGCGCAGGCGGGGCTGACGCTTCGTTCGCCATTTCGAGAATCGTGCGGATGACCAGTTCCGGATCGTCGAGATGCACCCAGTGACGGCTGCGCTCAGCGAACATCTCGCGGCTGCGCGGGCCGTATTTGCTCAGGTTCCCCACCGGGCTGGAATCGCCGGGAGTCACCACCACGACCGGGGTTTCGCGGATGGCCTCGGGTTCGTGCATCTCGAGAACGGTGGCGTGGACGGCGTTGAGATGTGCGAGCAGCCCGCGATAAAAGCGCGGCGCGGACCAGTGGGCGGCGATCGAGGGACGGACCTGCGGCGGCATCTTGCCGATTTCAGAATGCAGGCGGCCGGCCAGGTACTCGCCTTTGGAGCCGGCGCGCCGGATCAGGAATCCCGAGAATTTTGCCGAGCGGCAGAGGTGCGAGCGGACAGCAAGGCGCGTAATGCCGATGCGGGAGCAGTGCAGCCCGATGCGCGTGAGCCGTTGCGCCCGTGCGACCGTGGCGAGACGGTCGGCGTTCACCGGCGGCCACTCGTCGGTGCGCATGGGATCGAGCAACAGCACGCCCGCGGTTTCCGCGGGGTAGTCGAGCGCGAAGCGCTGCATCACGAGGCCGCCGAACGAGTGCCCGACCAGAATCCACGGCGGCTGGATTCCGGCAGCGAGCAGCGTGGTGCGGAGCTCAGCGGCGACTTGTGTCGGCGTGCGTTCCGAGATCGGAGCGCTGCTCCAGCCCAGGCCGCAGCGATCGTAGGCGACGGTGTGGAAATGCTCGGCCACAGCATCCTGAATATGGAGCCAGTTCAGGCTGGTGGCCGCGAATCCGGACTCGAAGACCACAGAGGGCCCTCGCCCCGCGGGACCTTTTTCGACCAGATAGAGCCGGCGGCCCTCGCCGATGTCGATCAGACGGCCGGGGGCCTGCAGGCGTTTGCGATCGATCAGGCTGCCGATCCACTGGTAGAGGAAGCCGCTCAGAACCAGCAGCGCGAGCAGGGCAACAACCGCCGCCGGGATAGCAAGAAGAGTCGTGGAGATCGTGAAAAGGAGGATCATGGGCCGGTGTCGCTCCCTGTGGGTCCAGAAGGGCCGGTGAGATTGAAATCTTTGCGCTGCAGATGGGCGTGCGGCGAGCCGTGTTCGATCAGCAGCATCGAGGAGCCAGGTTTGCCCTCGACTTTGGCTTCCACCTGGCGCGAGAGCCATGCGCCCCCGATTTGCTCGATGCTGTAGAACACGAACTCCTTCTTGCTGTCGCCGCTCTTCGGGACCGCTTCGACGTAGACCGGCGCGCCGGTCTTTTGGTCGAGCCACGTAGTCACCGAGGCGTACACGCTGGGCTGGCCGGCGCCTGGTTCACTTTTGAGCAGGAAGCAATCGCGCGCGCCGTATTTCTGCGGCGGCAGCACGGTTTGTTTCGACCAGAAAAACTGGCCGTCGACGAAGTCCTCAGGATAGAAGTCGGTGCCTGCGACGCCCTCGCCCCAGTGCTCCGGCGACAACTTCACCGGCGCTGCGTCACCTTTGCGAAACGATTCAATGCTGGTGTGGCCGGCTGTATCCTGGAGCAGCAAGTAGCGGATGCTCTTGTGGTCCGGGGTGGTGATGGTCACCATCGTCCGCAGGCCGTCGGGGAACGAGTGCGATGCGAGAGCAAGATTGTTGTTGGTGCGTGCGCCGTTCCCGGCGATGGCAACCAGCCGGCCAGTAGCGCGGATATCGGATTTCTCCACCCGAGCCCGAGCGGCGGCGAGGATGGCTTTGAGGGATCCAGCGGACGGAGTTTGCGCCTTGCTGGCCGTCGACACGACGACTGCGGCCAGCAACACTGCGGCGAACCTGGACCTCAGTCGCATATGCGGCCATCCCGCATGGCGACGTGGCGATGCGCCGTCGCGGCGATGTTCAGGTCGTGGGTGACCATGATGAGGGTGGTGCCGTGGCGCTCCTGGATTTGCGCGAGCAGCTCCAGGATTTTCGCCGAGTTGACGCTGTCGAGATTGCCGGTCGGCTCGTCGGCCAAAAGAACCGCCGGGTTGTTGACCAGGCTGCGCGCGATAGCAACCCGCTGACGCTCCCCGGCGGAAAGCTGCGTCGGGTATTGGTTGAGGCGATGCTCAAGGCCGAGCTCGACGAGCAGGGCCTTTGCTCGTTCTTCGCGGTCGTGCCGGTGGCTTCCAGTGCCCAGCATCGGTACCTGCACGTTTTCAAGCGCGTTGAGCGCGGGCAGCAAATGGAAGGACTGAAAGATGAAGCCGGCCCAGCGCGCGCGATACGTATCGATGTCAATGGCCGCGACCCCATTCTGCGATTGGCCAACCGGCTGGCCGCGAAAGAGTACGGTGCCTTCCGTCGCCAGGTCGAGCCCGCCAAGCAGATGCAGCAGCGTGGATTTGCCGCTGCCGCTGGCTCCGGTTATGGCGAGGAAATCGCCGGCGCAGATGCCGAGACTGACGCCGCGCAGCGCTTCGATAGCGCCGTTCTCGTAGCTCTTCTTCAGGTCGCGGGCTTCGAGCAGATATTCCGGCGGATTGGAACCGGTCGTCGCGCTACTCATGACGAAGCGCCTCCACCGGCGAAAGCTGCGCGCCGCGCCATGCGGGAATCGAACCGGCCGCCACGCCGACCAGAATGGCCATGATGAGGCCATCGAGAAGCGTGCGCAGCGGCAAAGTGGAGGAGACGATGCTGGCCGTTTGAGGCAGCATCCCGAGCACGTGCAGCGCGCCCCAGCCCAGCGCCACGCCGACCACCCCGCCAGCCACGCCGAGCGCCGCGGCCTCCAGCAGGATGAGGGTCATCACCCGGCGGCGCGACCAGCCCATCGCCCGAAGCACGCCAATTTCTTTGGTGCGCTCGAAAACGGACATGGCCATGGTGTTCGCGATGCCGAGTGCGGCGACGAGAAGCGCGATCAGCGAAGTTCCCCAGGCAGCCGCGTGGGCCAGCGTCACGAGCTGATTGTTGGCGGCTCGTTCCGCGGCCGGAACCGCACGCAATCCAGGCAGCGCCGCCGACACGGCGTCTTCTGCTTGCTGTCGCCACTGGTCCGGTGAAACGCCGGAGGGCGCGGGCTTCAGCTGTACGTGATACGCCGTCACCTTGCCGGACATGCCGGAGAGCGACTGCATCTGGTCAATGGGCATGATGATGGCGCCGGCTTCGAGCGCCGATCCGCTGCGAAAAATACCGACCACGGTAAAGGAGCTGCCTTGCAGATCGAGAGTGTCGCCGACTTTCTTGTTCAGACTGCCGGCCAGCAATTCGCCCAGCATGACTTCCTGCTGCCCGTCGCGGAAGCGCCGTCCCTGCAGAATTTTCAACGCGGAAAATTCAAAGGTGTTGGCCTGCCAGCCGTAGACCAGTGTGTTGATCTCCGGCGTGACCGCCATCATATTGATGATCATCGGCGCAGCGATGGCGATCTGCGGAATGCGCTGCAGCACCGCCCCGATGCTCTGATCGACAGAGGTGTTGAGGAAAGTCTTCTGCACGACCGCCAGGTCGGTGCCGGCATTCTCGTACATCTCCAGCCACGCGTGTTCGAAGGAACGCGAGAACCCGACCAGCGCGACGAAGGCGCCGATCCCCATGCCGATGCCGCACAGGGTGAGCGCGGTCCGCAAGCGGCGGCGCCACACATTTCTCCAGGCGAATCCTACAAACGTGAGTTGCATTGCGGGCGTTGTTCGAATCGATTCAAGATTTGGGAGGGCACCAGCCTACGGTTCTGCGGCGGGATTGTCCACCTGGAAATGAAGTGCGACTCGGGGCTAATCGGGGCATTCCTTTCGTTTCCTGCTTGTGATGGACGGCACAGCCCATCGGTCTTCTACCAGCCTAGTCTGAAGCGTCGCCGGGAGGAAAGCGTTGGCGACCCTGGTCGAACCTCCGATTGCTGCTGTGCTCGCGGATGCAGGCGCTGCGCCGCCCGCGCAGACGAGCGTCGAAGCGGCAGCGGTTCCGGCGGCGAATCCGTGGATTGCGGCCATCTCCGTGATGCTGGCCACGTTCATGGAAGTACTGGACACGGCGATTGCGTCCGTAGCCCTTCCCTATATCGCCGGATCGCTGGCGGCCTCCAACTCCGAAGCGACCTGGGTGCTGACCAGCTACCTGATCGCCAACGCGGTGGTGCTGCCGGCCAGCAACTGGTTCTCGCTGCGCTTCGGACGCAAGCGGTTCCTGATTTCGTGCGTTGTCCTCTTCACGTTTGCCTCGTTCTGGTGCGGGGCTGCGCCGTCATTATGGATCCTGCTGCTGGCGCGCGTGGTGCAGGGCGCCGGCGGCGGCGCGCTGCAGCCCCTGTCGCAGGCGATTCTGCTGGAAAGCTTCCCGCCCAAAAAGCGCGGTGCGGCGATGGCGCTTTTTGGTTTCGGCGTGGTGGTTGCGCCGGTGCTGGGCCCCACGCTGGGTGGCTGGCTGACCGACTCGTATAGCTGGCGGTATGCGTTCTACATCAATATTCCGGTTGGCATCCTTGCTGTCTTCATGATCAGCAAGTTTGTCCACGATCCGCCCTACATCAAACACGCGAAACCCGGGCCCTTCGACAATCTCGGCTTCGGCCTGCTCTGCCTGTGGAGCGGTTGTCTGCAGGTGATCCTCGACAAGGGCCAGGAAGATGACTGGTTCGGCGCGGTCTGGATTCGCTGGGCCGTGCTGGTTCTGGTGATCTCGCTGACGTGGTTCATCTGGCATTCGTGGAAGGCGAAGCAGCCGCTGGTCGACCTGAAAATCCTGGCGCGGAACCGCAACTTCGCGGTGGGCTGCCTGCTGGTCTTCATGCTGGGCTTTGCTATCTACGTCACCGTGGCGATGATGCCGTTGTTCTACCAGGAGGTGCTTGGCTACACAGCTCTGACCGCCGGTTTGGTCGTCGCGCCACGCGGCATCGGCTCCATGATTGGTTTGCCCATCGTGGGCATCATCACGCACAAGGTGGACAACCGCTGGCTGCTCACCTGGGGATTTTTGGGATTTGGCCTCTGCTCCGTGTGGTTTGCCAACCTGAATACGGGCATTGGTCCGCTCACCATGCTGATCCCGATCATGGTCACAGGCTTTATGCTCAGCTTTCTCTTTGTCCCCATTGGCAACATGGCGACTCTGACCGTAAGCAACGAGCAAATGGGCAACGCCACGGGCATTTTCAACCTGCTGCGCAACATCGGCGGCTCCATCGGCATCTCGATGGCAGCGACCATGCTGACGCGGCGAATGACGTTTCATCAGACGCGGATTGCGGGATCGGTGCCGCTGTCGGGCCTCTGGTTTGAGCAGCACGCACGACAGATGGCTGCCTACTTTGCTCAGCGGCTCGGCCACGCGCAGGGTCAGCCCGCTGCGCTTGCCGCGATGTACATGCAGCTGCAGCGGCAGGCGCTGCTATGGGGGTTCGTGGATATTTTCCGCTGGACCGCGCTGGTTGCTTTTGCGGCGGGGTGCATGGTGTGGCTGTTTCGGCGGGTCAGTCATCAGGCCGATGGCAGCGTGAAGGAACACTGACGAGAGCAGCGTTCAGCGGTGAGCCAATGCGTGGAACAGGCAGGCCATCTTCCTCACATCCACTTCTTCAGCGCGGGATTGCGGGGAGATGCCGCACGATTCAAGCGTGGGTGGTATGGCTTGAGCATCGAATCCGGCGTTGCGCAGGTTCCTCGCGAGCATCTTGCGTTTTTGTGCGAAGCAGCTGCGGATGAAGGGAAGGAATTCGTCGGGCGTGACCTGCAATTCGTCGAAACGCGGTGCCAGGGTGAGGCGCAGCACCGTGGAATGCACCTGCGGCGGCGGCGAGAACGCTTCGGGCGCCAGCGTCAGAAGTGATTCGACGTGAGCGTACATGAGCGTGGTCGCCGATAGGATGCCGTAATCACTCGTGCCGGGATACGCGGCCACGCGAGCGGCCACTTCGCGCTGGATCATGACAACGGCTCGCTCGATGGAAGCGTGGAAGCGGAAGAGACGGAGCAGAATTTCCGAGGTGATGTAGTAGGGCAGATTGCCGACGATCAGGAGCTTTTCTTCGTCAGCTCCGCGCAGCGCAGCGAAGTCGATGGCCAGAATGTTCTGCTCGAGAATTTCGACCGATGCTCGATTCGCAAACTGGTCGCGCAGGCTGGCGGCCAGGTTGCGATCCAGCTCGATGGCCACCAGCCTGCGCGCGCGCGAAGCCAGAAGCGCGGTGATCGCGCCGCGTCCTGGGCCAATTTCGACGACGGTGCGGCGCGACACATCGCCGAGCGCATCCGCAATCGCGGCCTGCGCGGCGGGGCTGACGAGAAAGTTCTGGCCCAGTTTTGGCTTCTGCGGCATCCTTATTGATTGTGCTGCCTCGCGCCGCCTGGGTCGAGTGATTCATGCGCGAGAGGCGCTGGACGGTTTATCCTCAGCATTCGGTTCCCCGCAGTCGACTGGAGTTCCTCCCATGCAGATTGTTTTTGCGGCCTCGGAATGCTCACCCTGGGCCAAAACCGGTGGTCTTGGCGAAGTCGTGCGAGCCCTGCCGCGCCAGATTGCTGCGCTGGGCCACAAGGCCGCGGTCTACATTCCGTATTACCGGCAGGTGCGCGAGCAGGCGCCGGAGAAGCATTACGCGGTTCGCAGCATCACCATTCCTTTTCAGAACTACAACCGTTTCGCGGCGATTCTGGACGGCGGCGTGCACGATGGAGTGCAGATGTACTTCGTCGATTGCCCGGAGCTGTTCGACCGGGAATTTCTGTACGGCACGCCTTCGGGCGAATACCAGGACAACTGGGAGCGCTTCGGTTTGTTCTGCCGCGCGGTGCTGGAAGGCTCGAAGCTGCTGGGCGCTCCGGATCTTTTTCACGTCCACGACTGGCAGGCGGCGTTGTTGCCGGTGTATCTGCGCACGCTCTACTACTACGACCCCATCCTGCGGAATCGCGGGACGCTGCTGACGATTCACAATGCCGGCTATCAGGGGCGCTATTCGGCGGCAACCGTCGAGAAGCTGCTGTTTCCGTGGGAAATCTATATGCCGCAACGCGGGGAGCATTCCGGCCAGTTCAATTTCCTCAAGGCCGGCATCGTTTACGCCGATCGGCTGACCACGGTGAGCCCACGCTACGCCGAAGAAATTCAGACGCCGGAATACGGCATGACGCTGGACGAAGTGCTGCGCAAGCGAGCCGCCGACCTGCGCGGAATTCTGAACGGCGTCGACTACCAGCAGTGGAATCCCGCGAACGACGGCAACATTGCGGCGCATTACACACCGGAAAACCTGAGCGGCAAGGCGGAATGCAGGCGCGATCTGCTGCACGCTTTTGGCGCTGGGCGCGTGGACGACGCGACTGCGGTCCTGGGCATGGTGACGCGGCTGACGACCCAGAAGGGGCTCGACCTGATCGGCGAAATCACCGAGCCGCTGATGCAGGAAAACGTGGTGCTGGTGGCGCTGGGCAACGGCGAAGAATACTACGAGAACCTGCTGCGCTCGCTGGCGGCGAAATTCCCCGGCAAATTGATGGTGCACATCGGCTACGACACGACTCTGGCGCACAAGGTCGAGGCGGGGTCGGACGTGTTCCTGATGCCGTCGCGGTATGAGCCCTGCGGGCTGAGCCAGTTTTACGCAATGAAATACGGCACGGTGCCGGTGGTCCACGGCACAGGCGGGCTGGAGAGCACGATCGAGGAGTGGAACGCTGACGCCCGCACCGGAACCGGCTTCAAGTTTCACGGCTACTCGGCTGACCATTTCCTGGCCGCGATCCAGCGCGCGCTCGGCGTCTTCGCGGACAAGGCCGCCTGGCAGACCCTGATGCGGAACGGCATGGCGCAGGACTTCTCCTGGGTGAAGCCGGCTGCGGAATATGTCGAGGTGTATCAGCAGGTGGTGGAGGGAAGAAGCTGAGAGAAAGCTGGGATCTGGCGCGATTCCCGGATCTCAAAATCGAGACCCGGGCCAGCCCGATTCTCTACTGCGCAGAGACGTGCGCTTTGATCAGATCGTCGAGGGTGTCGGGTTTGGAGTCGTCGCGGGTGAGGTGGGGATAGCGCGCGCCTCCGTGATAGTCGATGGTCGCGGTGTGGATGTAGTCGTCGGTGACATAGGTCAGGGTGATGGGCTGAGGGCTGTCCTTCGCGGCGGCGATGGCGTCTTCGAGCAGATCGTGGGTGTACATGCGGCCGTTGACTCCGATGACTTTCATGCCGGCGGAAATGCCGGCTTTGAAGGCGGGACCGCCGAGGATGGAGTCGCCGACGCTGCCGTCTTCGCCCAATTGCAGGCCGATGGAGTAGGCGTCACCGGAGGCGCCGCGGCGGCCGGGCAGACGGATGGGCTCGGGCGACCACGTGAGCTTCCAGCCGCCGTTCTCGATGCCGCCGGTGGGCGCGTCGGGTGATTTGGAATCGAGACGCTGGTGGAGGAAGCTGGCCCAGTCGTAGGGAGCGATCTGGTTGAGCGCGGCGACGAGCTGGTCGAAGGTGTAGGTCTTCACCTCGGGGCCGTTGTTGGGGCCGCCGTGGAAGAGGTGGCAGAAATCGTCAATGGATTTTTGTCCGTTGGTGGTGTTGTGGATGATCGTGGCCACTTCGAGCCACAGGAGGTCGCCTTCGTCGTAGTAGTCGGTGCCGCGATGCCAGTTAAGCCAGCCACCGCGGCCGCCCCCGCCGCTCATGGGTTCTCCGGTTGCTGTGTCTTGCAAAGGACGCCAGGTGCGGCCGGGACGGCCGGGGCCGAGCGATGCGGAGATCGAAGCGAGAAATTCACGATACTGCTCAGGGGTCCAGAGGCCGCTGCGCGCGGCGAGCATGGGCCCGAGGTAGTCGGTGAGGCCTTCGTAGCCCCAGAGAAGGTCGGTCTCCATGGGCTTTTCGAAATCGGGGGTGGTGAGGTCGGCGGGGCGGCGAAACTTGCCGTTCCAGGAGTGGACGAACTCGTGCGGGAGCAGGCCGCCGATGGTGAAAGCGCCGCCGGGCGAGAGGAAGACGCGCTCGGGGAGGCGGCTGTCGTTCGACTCATGATGCTCAAGACCGAAGTGCGCGACGTGATCGCTGAGGGTGAGGAGGAAGTGGTAGTCGCGGTAGTGACGCGCACCGAAGAGCACGCCGGATTCGGCGACGACGTTGGTGAGTCCTTTTTGGATGGCGGGCGGGATGGCGAGCGCGGCTTCGCTGTCGGCGACGAGGTCGAGTTCGTGGTGGATAGGCTCGCCGGGCGGCGTGAGATCGACAACGCGGTAATACTGGCCTTCGATGACGGGCGAATCGACGAGGAGATCGAAGGAGATGGGCTTGAAGGAGACGTGATTGGCGGACTGGGTGTCGATGGGGAGCGAGGTGCCGAACTGCCAGCCGTCAGGCAGGATGAGGCTGGCGTTGTAGATGAGATCTTTGGAGGGCGTGCCAGCCGGGTAGAGGGCGACTTCGTTCCACTCAAGGACGAGGAGCTTGTCGGTGGCAGAGAATCCGGCGGGCTCGATGAAGTCGTAGGCGGCGTTGAGCTGGGTGACGCCGGGCGGAATGTCGACGTGGAAGGTGTAGACGTCGAGCAGGTCGCGCTGCCAGGGGATTTCTTTATCACCCGCACTGAAGTGGAGGCCGTTGAGGGCGACGAGGGGGCCGTCGGGTCCATGCTCGCCGGGGATCCATTTTGGGTAGTAGAGGGTGAGCGGTCCGGCGTGGACGGGGATGACTTCGCGGACGTGGAGCATTTTTTCCGGCGAGTGGGTGGTGTCGACGGTGAGGGAGATGGCTTGCGCGAAGGCGATGGGGGCGAGGGCGAGGCAGAACGTGAGGGCGGAGAGGCAGAGGCGGCGAAGGGTCATGCGGGCGCTCCGGGAGTTTTTGGGCACGGGGGAATGATACACAGCGCCGGGAAGAGAGCCCAGAGCACAGAGCTCAGAGGCTCAGAAAAAAGCTTTGCGCGCTTTGCGCGCTTCCCACATCCCCAAAACCAGGGATGTTGGGGCACCCGGCGAGAAAGACCCAGCAGCGACGCTGCTCCGATTCAGGGCGTTTGCGCGGGTGGGGTGGTGAGGGTTTTCACCTGGCCCATTAGTGCCGCGATGCCCTCGCCGTAGTTTTTCTTCCAGGTGGCTTTGCGGAAGGCGCCTTCGACGGGCTGGGTGAGGGACCAGACCGGGGCGAGCGAGTTTTGCCGTCGAGGATGGTGAGCTCAAGTTGCGGCGCGTAGGCTGGGCCTGTGACGAGCGGCGCGGTGAAGCGCACGACCAGGATGAGGTCTGCGCCGTCGGGAGACGAGAGAAGCTGCCAGTGTCCCCAGTTTTGGAGGGCGAGATAGAGGGAGTTGTAGGGCTCGGCGACCTGAGCGGCTTTGGCAAAGGCGTCCATGGAGACGGAGTCAGCGCCGCCATTGGCGAGGAAGACCTTTTGCGCGGAGAGAAGTGGCGCGGGGATGGGCGCGATTTGCTGGGCGCGGGCGACGGGAAGAACCAGGGCGAAGGCGGCAAGGAGCAGGGTGGGGCCGATGAATCGGGACATGGGGTCGTACTCGACTTTCCGCGATGCGAACATCGCACCGGTGAGACGGCCACGGGGGCGGAAAAGACCCTGTCGATTTCAGTACTGCGCAGACAGGGGATTCCGGTATATATGCTTATGCCGAAAACAGCACCGCGGGTGAATGGCGAGCTGGCTCCGCATCTGTGGATGCTGGCGGCGATGGCGGTGGCCACAGCGGTGCTGGCGGTGTGGCCGCAATGGGTGGTGCATACCGGGTACCGGTGCGAGTTGCAGGTGCTCATTGGGCTGCGGTGTCCGTTCTGCGGGATGACGCGGGATTTTGCGGCGATCCTGCATGGCGGCAAGGCGACGCTGAATCCGTGCTCGTGGCTGGCGGCGCTGGTGGTGTTTGTTGTGTATCCCGTCGTGGTGCTGGTGGGTTGGCACACGGGGCGGCTGAACTTCTTTCACGGTGCAACGGTGAAGTACGGGATGATGGCAGCGTTGGCGGTGATGCTGGTACTGAACAATCTGCGTTGAGGAGAGAGGAAGATGGGCAATGGGGGCGGTACATTTCTGCTCAGCCTCGTGGTGGGCGCGGTGGCTGGGGCATGGGTCTATTCGGACGCTAAGAAGCGCGGGATGAATGCGGCGGGATGGGGGATTGGGGCTTTCCTGTTTTGCCTCGTGTTTCTGCCGCTGTATCTGATCATGCGCAAGCCGCTGTTAACGGGGCCGGTGGGGATGCCGGTGCCGCCGGGGTATATTCCGCCGCCTGGGACGTATGTGCAGCCGCCACCCCCGCCGGGAACCTACACCCAGCCGATGCCTCCGCCGCCGCAGGCTGCAGCACCCGCTCCGCCTGCGGGAACGGCGCATTTCTGCACGCAGTGCGGGCAGCGGTATGAGGGGACGATGAAGTTTTGTCCGAACTGCGGGGCGGCGCAGGGGTAGGGACAGGATCCCGGGTCTCAAAGGCGGGACCCGGGGCACCCGGATTTGTCTTCGACCCGTATCTTCGTTAGTGGATGCGGACGTCGCCGGAGCCGGTTTCGACGCGGACGGTCGGGCCTCCGCCGTTGACGTCACCCTGGATGTGATGGCGTTCGAGTGCGCCGTGCGTGGTGATGGGCGGATCGCTGTGGACGGTGCCGGAGCCGGTGCTGGCGTCCAGCGTGAAGTGCGAATTGCCGACGTTGAGGGTGACGGAGCCGGAGCCTGTTTCGAGCTTCCAGTCGGAGTTAGGATGGCCGCCGATCTCCATGTCGCCGGAGCCGGTTTCCGCGAAGAGCGAGCCTTCGGCACCCTGCAGATGAATGCTGCCGCTGCCCGTGGTGGCTTTGACGTCGTTGGCCGCCTGGAGCTGGGCGCGAATGTCGCCGGAGCCGGTTTCAAGCAGGACGCGGCCGCTGAAGCCGGAAGCTTCGATGGAACCGGAACCGGTGTTGGCCTTGAGCGGACCGCCGAGGTCCTGGAGGCGGAGATCGCCGGAGCCGGAGTTGGCCTGGAGCTCGGTGCCTTTGGGCGCGGTGACGTCGTAATCGATGGAGATGTTCTGCATGTAGTCGCGATGGCGGCCGACGGTGATGATGTTGCCGGACTGATCGATGGGGGGATTATTGACGACCTGCTTGACGCGGTCGTCGGCGGAGGTGCCGAATCCCCAGCCATTGGCGTGGACGTGGCCGACGATGTGGACTTCGCTGGAGCTGCCGGGGGAGACGTGGACGTAGCCGGAGCCGGTGGAGACCGAGAGCATAACCTGGCCGGAGACGTGAAGGGTTTTGTCGAAGGTGCCGTCGGCGGCGAGCGCGGCGGCGGGGACCAGCGCGGCGAGGGCGGCGACGGTGAGGAACTGGGCCTTGCGGGTTAGGAACATGGAATCCTCCTGACAGGGAATCGTATGCAGTTTATTGCTGAAGCACGACCTGGTCTCCTTCTTTGAGGCCAGAGAGAATTTCGGTGCGGGTTCCGTTGGAAATGCCGGCGACGACGGCAAGTTTTTTCTGGCCGTCTTTGGATTTGGAATCGGGCACCCAGACGAAGGCGTTCTTATCGTTATCCCAGGTCATGGACTGCTCGGGAACGCTGAGCGCGTTGTGGTGCTCGGTGACGACGATTTCGGCGTTGGCGGTCATAAGGGCTTTGATTTCGCCGGTGGGATTGTCGATGGAGACACGGACTTCAAAGGTGGTGACGTTATCCTTCTCGACGCCAAGGGGGGAAATCTTGGTGACTTTGCCCTCGAAGATTTTGTTGGGGAAGGATTCGATGTGAATGCGGGCGGGCTGGCCGAGGTAGACGTTGCCGATGTCGGCCTCGTCGACTTTGCCGTCGACGTAAACCTGGTGGATGTCGCCGATGGTCATCACCAGCGTAGCGGTTGAGCCGAGCACGAGGATGGAGCTGACCGCGTCGCCGACTTCAACGTCGCGCGAAAGCACCATGCCATCGATGGGCGCGACGAGAGTGGTGTAACTGAGTTGTTCGTTGAGCTGGTCGAGCGAGGCCTGAGCCTGCTGCACCTGGGCCTCGGCCTGCCGCAGCTTGGCCTCATCGACTCCGATTTGCGCGACCGCGCCGTCGCGCTTGTTTTTCTGGGCGAGGTAGTCGCGCTCGGCGTTGTCGAGGGCCTGCTGGGAGACAATGCCGTCTTTCAGCATTTGCACGTTGCGCTGGTACGTCTCCTGATACATGGGCAAGTCGGGGGCTTCGGCGTTGACCTTGTCCTGGGCGATGTTGGCGCTGAAGGTGGTGACGTTGGCCTGGGAGGCGGCGAGCTGGGCGCGCTGCGCGGCTACCTGGGCCAGGATCTCCTGCTGATCGAGCTGGGCCAGGACCTGGCCTTTGGTGACCATCTGATTGATGTCGACGTAGAGTTTTTCGACAAGGCCGGAAGCTTTTGACTTGAGCTCGACCTTGGTGATGGGCTGGATGGGTCCGGTGGCGACGACGGATTTGGCGATGTCGCCGCGGGTGACTTTGGCGAGGCGAGCGTCAGGGATTTTGGCGTTGCCGGAGCGGAGGGCGAGCGCGGTGACGGCGGCTACGACAACGACGACGGTGACGAGGCTGGCCCACAGCCAGATGCGACTCTTGCGCTTACCACGATTCTGATTCACGGCGAAGGTACCCTTTCGTCTGCAGTGGAGTACGCAGGTTAGACGGGATTAGTTCCGTAAGAGCAGGGACCAGGGAGCAGGGAATAGAAAACCAGAGCGACAAAATCAGGAGCGGCGCGCGGCGCCGTTGGTGAGGCCGAAGCGGGCGGTCATTTCGGCATGAAGGAAGCCGCGGCCGGGGCGGTAGGGCTGGACCCATTCGCCATCGATGACGAACTGCGGGATGGCGCGCTTGCCGACGTGGGCGAAGACTTCTTCGGCGGCGCCGGGGGTCTCCTCGATGTCGATTTCGGTGTAAGGGATGTGGTGGGATTCGAGGAAGCGCTTGGCCTCGCGACAGTCACGGCACCAGGGAGCGGAGTAAACCAGGACCTGCATCGATGTTCATCGTATCGCAACAATTGGGGTGCGAGGCGGTGATGGGAGTCACACGAAAGAAGCAGCCGGGAGCCCGTAGCCTGTAGCCGATAGCTGGCCGGCCACAAGCCACCAACCTGGCTCAATTCCCGCCGAGGGTGAAGACGACGTTGATCGTGGTTTCGACTTCGACGGGTTCGCCGTTGAGTTGCCATGGGCGATAGCGGGCATGGCGGATGGCGTCGGTGGCGGCCAGGACGAGCAGGGGTGGGCCGCTGAGGACGCGAAGGCTTTCGATGTGGCCCGTTGTGGAGATGATGGCGGCGACCACGACGGTTCCCTGGGTGTGAGTGGCGAGGGCGATGGCGGGGTAGCGCGGCTGGATGGGGACAATGAGTTGTCCGGCGGCAACTCCGCTGGAGACGTGGAGGGGGCCGGCGGGTTTAGCGGGATGGGTGGGGACGATGGGCGGCGGCGTGGAGATCCCGATGGGGAGCGCGCCGATGGGGTTGGTGGAGGCGCCGATGTTGCCGGCGATGGGGCTGGGAGGAGCTTCGTCGACGATGGTGGCGATGTGGTTGGGGATGATGCGCGGGGCGAGCAGCGTGTGCTCGAACTGCTCGGAACGCACGGGGGTGGCGGCGTGTTGCGGTTCCGCAACGGGTGCGACGGGAGCGGGTGGCGGGGCGATGAGCGGGACGCTGAGGAATTTGCGCGGGAGGGCGTCCGGGTAGAGATACGGGATGAGGAGGATGACGGCGACGATGGCCGTCTCGAGGACGAACGATCCCGCGGCGTAGCGGCTGCTGCGGGTGCGGATGCGTCCAGTGGACTCGACGAGGCTGTCTTCGAACATGGGCTCGCTCCTTAACAGGGCACAGGGCACAGCGATGGACTTCACTGCGGAGAGAGCGAGGTGGGATGCTGCGAGTGAGAAGCGGGTGAGCTGGTTAGTTCACCTTGCTGCGGGAATAGACAACGATGGCACCGGAAAAGTTCCCGCGCAGAGCACAGAGCTCAGAGCACAGGAAAAACGGAGGCCAGGGTAGGATTTTGCCATGAGCGAGATGAGTGCTGCGCAGTTGAAGGAGATGCTGGGGCTGGAGCCGCATCCGCGAGAGGGAGGGTGGTTTCGGCAGACGTGGAAGGCGGAGGAGACGATTCCGCGGGAGGCGCTGCCGGCGGCGCGGTATGCGGGGGCCAGGTCGGCGGGGACGGCGATTTACTATCTGCTCGAGCCGAATAATTTTTCTGAGATGCACAAGCTCGCGTCGGATGAGGTGTTTCATTTTTATCTCGGCGATGCGGTGGAGATGCTGCAGCTATGGCCGCATGGGTCGGGGAAGCGCGTGGTGCTGGGGCGAGACATCGCCGGCGGAGAGCTGTTGCAGACGGTGGTTCCGCAGGGCGTGTGGCAGGGGACGCGGCTGATTCCGGGAGGCAAGGTTGCGCTGCTGGGGTGCACGGTGAGTCCGGGGTTCGATTACGCGGATTATGCTTCGGGGACGCGCGAGGATTTGGTGCGGGGCTGGCCGGCGTGGGGAGAGATGATTCGCGCGCTGACGCGGGGGTGAGAGCAGGTTACAGGTTTCAGGTCACAGGTTATAAGTTGCAGGTTACAGCGGACAGGGTGGGACCGGGCTGCGGCGAGGTTGTCAGGACTTACTGGGCCGCAGCATTCGCTGCAATGTAGGTGGGCGGTTGGCCCTGGTTCTGAATCTGCTCCATCATCCCTAACATGTCCCAGTTCTGCCAGGCCTCCAGGATCTGACCACCGTGGATGCGCATGATGGAAATTCCGGTGATGTGGATGTCCTTGTTGGTGGGTGGGACGCCCAATCCCTGGCCGGTGTGTTTGGCGGTGCAGGACCAGCGGAGGCAAAGCTTGTCGCCCTCGGCGAAAGTATCCTCCACTGTTACCTTTAGGCCGGAAAAGGCCGCGGTCATGCGGTCAAAGAAATCGTAAAACGGACCGGGTCCCAGGGTGATGTGCTTGCCATCGTGCAGGATGCCCTCAGGGGGGAACATTTCCGGGATTGCATCCCTTCGCCCCTGATTCCATACCACATCAAACCAGCGCTTCCCGAGATTCCGCTCTGCTTCCGTCATGGCAGCCCCTCTGCGGCAGGATCATACGCCGTTGCAGCCATCGTTGGCCTGAACGCGGCGTGACTCAGTTTCCCGGCGCCCACGCCTCGACGATGGTCTTTGCCATCTTCGCGATGAGCAGTTCGGCTTCGTTGTCGGGGGTCCAGCTGGTGTCGGCGTTTTCGTGGGTAAAGGCAGAGATGAGGATGGTGCCGTGTTTCATATAGACGGCGGCGACGTCGTTGCGGGCATGGTCAATGGCGCCGGTTTTGTTGGCGATGGCGGAGTCGCCTTCGGTGGTGTCCAGCTTTTCCAGGTAGCGTGGGATCATGTCGCGATCGGACTGCACCTTGAGCATGTGCATGGCGGCGGCGCACAGGTCTTTGTCTGAAGGGATGGGCGTAGCGGCGGCGGACGCCGTTGCAGACGATGTAGGAGCGGGGCCGAGGTTGCAGGTGACGAAGCGCTCCATGATGCCTGCCATTTCGCGGGCAGTGGTCTTGCCGAGGCCGAACTGCGGCTGATCGGCGGGGACGGGGCCTTCGGCGGGGCGGTAGACCCTCTTATAGAGCCAGGTGTTTTTGAGGCCGAGTCCGCTGGGCGGCGCGCCGGCGAGCTGGCGGTCGATGGTGTCGAGGCCAAGGTCATCGATGACGAGGTTGGTGGCGCTGTTGTCGCTGACGGCGATCATCAGCGTGAGCGCGTCCTTGAGAGTGAGGGTCATCGGCGTGTCAAAGAAGAGCAGAACGCCGGAGCCGGGGACCTGGTCTTCGTGATGGAGCATGAGGCGGTCGTCGAAGTGGGCGCGGCCGGAGCGGATCTGCTGGAGCGCGGTATAGAGGATGCCGAGCTTGATGACGGAAGCGGTGGGGACGGGCTGGTCCGCGTTGATCGCGACGGTTCGGCCAGTCGCGAGGTCGTGCGCGTAGAGAGCGACTTTGCCGTGGAAGCCGGAGATCTGCGACTGGAGGGTTGCGGTAAGAGCAGAGTCGTTTTGCGCGAGCGCTGCGGGGAGAATCAGGAGAGGAACGAGCGCGAGGGCGAGGCGCGGGTGAGGCATGGAGGCAATGTAGCATCCACGCGGCACAGCTTAGTGCGGGTTAGGCAGGGCGTTGAGCCAGCGGTTGAGGACGTTGTGGACCTGGCGTTCGTTGCCGCCCGGAATTTCGAGGCGCCAGCGGCGGCCGCTGCTTTCGACGACCACATCGCCGCTGATGGAGACGATCTGGTCGCGGGTGAGGGTAAAGGAATGGACATTGGAGGTGTAATTGAGGGTTTCCGGCGTGAACTGCAGGGTGCCCTCGCAGAATCCGCCGTCGTGGTGGAGGTGATGCGCCATGAGGCTGGGGGCATGGGCGTAGGCGCGGCGGAAGAGCATGGTGGGCTGGAGCGGCTGGAGTTGTCCGTTGGCCGCGCCGGCATTGGGATCGCCTAAACCGACGGGGGCGGCGCCGGCGTCGGCTGCGAAGGAAGAGACAGGCGGGCCGGTGGGAGCGGGGGTTGAGGGGGGCGTCGGCTCGTTCATGTGCGGGAGCGCGGCGTCCGTTTTGGGAGTTCCGTCAGTGGGAGTGGCAGTTGAAGTGGGAGCCGGCTCGATCGGGTGCTGGAGCGCGGCGCCCGTTTTGGGAGTTCCGGCAGAAGGTTTGGGCGTACTTGCGGAGGGTTTGGCTGCCGAAGTGGCAATGGGGGCGGGCGTTGGGGCGGCGGGGATCGATGAGGGCGGGGCGGTGGCCGCGGCAGCGGCAGTTGGTGATGGGACGACGGGGATCGATGAGGGCGGAGCGGATTTTGTAGCCGTGGTCGTTACGGATGGAGTTGCGACGACCGTGGCGGCTTTCTTATGGGCAAAGTACTGGATGCCGGCGATGGCCGAGGCGGTGACGATGAGGGCAGCGATGCCGGTAATGAAGAGGGCGGGACGGAACCTGGGGCCGCGGGGGCGTGGAGGCACCAACTGCAGCGGCGCTGCGGGAACTGGAGTGGGGTAGGCGCTGGCGGCAGGCTCGGCCGAGGCGCCGACGCGAATCATTCCAGGATAAGAAGCGGCTGGAGCAGCGGGAGTGCCGGTGGCATGGATGCCGGAAGAAGTGCGCTGCAGGCGGCGGAGGTCAGCGCGGAGGTCGGAGGCCGATTGGTAGCGGAGATCGCGATCCTTTTCGAGGGACTTGTTGAGGATGTTCTCAAAGTCCGGCGGAAGGTCGCGGTTGACGGATCTGGGCGACGGGGGATGGTAGTTGAGGAGCTTGTCAAAGACGACGGCGCTGGTGGTTCCGCTGAAGGGATGGTTGGCAGTGGCCATTTCGTAGAGGACCACGCCGAGGGAGAAGAGGTCGCTGCGGGCGTCGAGGCATTCGCCGCGGGCCTGCTCAGGGGACATGTACGCGACGGTACCGAGGGTTGCGCCGGAGCGGGTGAGCTTGTCGTGTTCCGCGATTCCGGATTCGGTGGAGTCGCTGGGAGGAGAGGAATCGATGCGGGCGAGGCCGAAGTCGAGGATCTTGGCCTGGCCGGAGGAGGTGATGAAGATGTTGGCGGGCTTGATGTCGCGATGGAGGATGCCTTTGCGGTGGGCAGCTTCGAGGGCGTCGGCGAGCTGAGCGCCGATTTCGATGAGGCGTGGGAGCGGGGCTGGATGGCCAGCGTAGAGGCGATCGAGCGGCTGGCCGTCCAGCAGCTCCATGATGAGGAAGGGCTGGCCGCCGGTTTCATCGATCTCGTGGATGGTGCAGATGCCGGGATGATTGAGGGACGAAGCGATGCGGGCCTCGCGGTGGAAGCGCTCGAGGGCGGAGGGGTCGGGAGTGGCGTTGCCGGCGATGAGCTTGAGGGCGACGTGGCGGCCGAGGCGAAGGTCCTCGGCCTCGTAGACGACACCCATCCCGCCCGCGCCGATGCGGCGCAGGATTTTGTAATGCCCGACCGTTGAACCGGGCTGGAGATCCACGGAAACACTATGCAGCGGCGGCGTGGCGTGTGCAAGGGGAAATGCGGGGCGCAGGTTACAGGTGGAGGCGCGGCGCGGTGGTCCGGAGTTATTCTGCAGGGTTGAGGTTGTGGCGATGGCGGACTTGAAGCTGCTGGTGAACGGCGTGGAGAAAAGGGTGCAGGCGGCGGAGGGCGAGCCGCTGTTGTGGGTCCTGCGCAACAAGCTGGGGCTGACGGGGACGAAATATGGATGCGGCGAGGGGCAGTGCGGGGCGTGCACGGTGCTGCTGGATGGGCGCGCGACGCGATCGTGCCTGACGTCGGCCGCGGCTGCGGCGGGGGCGAAGGTCACGACGGTGGAGGGCCTGGAGCAGCATGGAATGCTGACGCCGGTGCAGCAGGCGTTTCTGGAGGAGGGTGCGTTCCAGTGCGGGTACTGTACGTCGGGGATGGTGATGGCGGCAACGGCGCTGCTCGCGGAACACGCGCATCCCTCCGAGCCGCAGATTGTCGAGGCGATGAACGGGAATGTCTGCCGGTGCGGAACGTATCCGCGAATTCTGGCGGCGATCCGGCGGGCGACGCACACACCGGTGAAGAAGGGAGCCGATTATGCCCGTGGATGAGCTGAGGTTGGAGGCGGAACTGCACGAGGTGCGGGATCGGATTCGCCTGTTCGAGCTGGACCGGCGGGAATTTCTGCGGTTGTGCGGCGGCGGGTTGCTGGTGTGTGCCGCGGGGCCGGGCGTTGCTGGACGCGCAGGAGTCGGGACGGAATTTTGGCGGGCACCAGCTGCCCCAGGAGGTAAGCGCGTGGATCCACATTGACGCGGACGGCAAGGTGACGGTGTTCACCGGCAAGGTAGAGATCGGGCAGAACATCCGCACCTCGCTGGCCCAGAGTGTGGCGGAGGAACTGAGGGCCCCGTTTGCGTCCATCACTATGGTGATGGGCGATACCGATCTGGTTCCGTGGGATATGGGGACGTTCGGGAGCCGGTCGACGCCGACCATGGGGCCGCAGCTGCGGACCATGGCGATGACCGCGCGGGAAATGTTGATCGAGACGGCTGCGGAGCGGTGGAAAGCGGATCCAGCGACCCTGCAGGCAGAGAATGGGAGAGTCACGAATCCTGCCACCAACGTGTCGCTGGGGTACGGGGAGATCACGAAGGGCGAGAAGCTAACGCGGGCGATTGCCGGAGATCCACCGCTGACGCCGGCGAGCGAGTGGAAGATTGCCGGGACGGCGGTGCCCAAGGTCGATGGGCGGGAATTTGTAACCGGCAAGCATGCTTATCCGTCGGATATCGTGCGGCCGGGGATGGTTTTCGGGAAGGTGCTGCGGCCGGCCGGGTATAACGCGACGCTGGTTTCCGTCGATACAGGCGCGGCGGAGAAGATTCCTGGCGTGCAGGTGGTGCGGGATGGGGATTTTGTCGGGGTGGTCGCGGACGATGTGTGGACGGCGGAGCAGGCGCTGCTGAAGATCGACGCGAAGTGGCAGGTACCGGCGCAAATTTCCAATGCAGAGCTGTTTGCAGCGCTGAAGAAGGGCGCGGGAGACGATGGGGCGTCTGAGATCGAGGCAGCGCTGGCGGGCGCGGATATAAAGCTGGCGCAGACCTACACGGTGGCGTACATCGCGCACGCTCCGCTGGAGCCGCGGGCCGCGGTGGCGGAGTGGGCGGATGGAAAGCTGACGGTGTGGACGGGGACGCAACGTCCGTTTGGCGTGAAGGACGATCTGGCGAAGGCGTTTCGGCTGGCGGCGTCGCAGGTGCGGGTACTCATGCCCGACATGGGCAGCGGCTACGGCGGCAAGCATACGGGAGAGTGCGCGGTGGAAGCGGCGCGGCTGGCGAAGGCGGCCGGCAAGCCGGTGAAGCTGGTGTGGACGCGCGAAGAGGAGTTTACGTGGGCGTACTTCCGGCCCGCGGGGGTGATGGAGATTCGCAGCAGCGTGAAGCGCGACGGCACGCTGGTGGCGTGGGAGCACCACAACTACAACTCTGGACCGTCGGGGGTGGGGACACCTTATAAGGTTGCGAATCCGGTGACGCGCTACCACGAGTGGCGGGACGCGCCGCTGGCACAGGGATCCTATCGCGGTCTGGCGGCGACGGCGAACCACTTTGCGCGCGAGACGCATATGGATGAGCTGGCACTCGAGCTGGGGATGGATCCGCTGGAGTTTCGACTGAAGAACCTGGACGATGCGCGACTGCGGGCGGTGTTTACGGCGGTGGCGGAGCGATTTGGCTGGGGAAAAGAGAAGTCGACGGCGGAGCGCGGGGTTGGAATCGCGGGCGGAACGGAGAAGGGCGGATACACGGCGGCATGCGCGGAGGTAGAGATCGACACGGAGAAGAAAGCGCGCATCCGGCGGGTGGTGCAGGCGTGGGAATCGGGGGCGGTAGTGAATCCCGATGGGCTGCGGAACCAAATTATGGGCGCGATCGTGCAGGCGATTGGCGGGGCGCTGTTCGAGTCGATTCAGTTTGCGAATGGCAAAGTGACGAATCCGCATTTTGCGGAGTATCGAGTGCCGCGGTTCGCGGATACGCCGGAGATTGAAGTCATCCTGATCGACCGCAAGGATCTGCCGTCGGCGGGCGCGGGTGAAACAGGGATTGTGGCGCTGGCTCCGGCGGTGGGGAACGCGATTTTCGCGGCGACGGGGACACGGCTGCGGCAGATGCCCATGGCGGTGGGGACGGCGGTTAGCTCTTAGCCGTTCGCTGTTAGCCGGAAGCGGACTGTCGATAGCGCGGGGGCACCGCGTGCGGCGTCGTTTTGCATCCGATCATCCGTATACTTTTGATCTGCTTTGGGGAGGCGGCATGGGGACGCGTGTGAGAGTGCGCTCGCGCTGGAGAGCGCTGATGGCGGGAGTGTGCGGTTTTTGGCTGGCGGCCGGCATGTGCGCGGGGGCGCAGCAGATTGCGATAACCTTTGACGATTTGCCGGCGCATGGGCCGCTGCCGGAGGGCGAGACACGGATCGAGGTCGCGCACAAGGTCATTAAGGCGCTCAAGCGAGCGCACGTTCCACCCACGTATGGGTTCGTGAACGGGATTGGCGTCGAGCAGCATCCGGAAACAATGGCGGTGCTGGCGGCGTGGCGTGCGGCGGGGTTTCCGCTGGGCAATCACACTTGGTCGCACATGAATCTCAACCAGCATTCGCTTCAGGATTTCGAGCAGGACACGCAGAAGAATGAGGCGCTGCTGCAACTGCAGATGATTGGCGCGGACTGGCACTGGTTCCGGTTTCCTTTTCTGGCGGAGGGAGACACGACCGCGAAGAAGATGGGGTTCCGGGTTTACCTGGCCGAGCACGGCTACCGCATCGCCGGCGTGACCATGAGCTTCGCCGACTATGAGTGGAACGAGCCGTACGCGCGGTGCGTGGCGAAGGGCGACAAGAAGGCGATTGGGGGTCTCGAGCGGAGTTATTTGCTGGCGGCGGACGAAAACATCGGATTCGAGCACCAGCTGTCGCAGACGCTCTACGGGCGGGACATTCCTTACGTGCTGCTGATGCACATTGGGGCGTTTGACGCGCGTATGCTTCCGCGGCTGTTGCGGCTCTATAAGTCGCGGGGGATCACGTTTGTGCCGCTGGCCGAGGCGGAGAAGGATCCGTTCTACAAATACGATGTGGACCCGAAGCTGCTGCCAGGTCCGGACATGCTGGAGGGCGCGATGGCGGAGAAGCACTGGGCGCTGCCGCAGCGGAAAGATTATTCGGTGGAACTGGATAAGGTGTGCAGGTGAAGAAAGCGTTCAGCGTTCAGCGTTCGGCGTTCAGCGTTCAGAACGGCGCGGCGTCTAAATACACCATGCGCGGTACAATGACGAAAGCGCAGTGGCCGAGACGATGCTTGCGGGGGAAGGCCGGGAAAGGGCATTTTCCTGATGGATCGGGGCGGCGCGCAGAGACGTTGATCCCTATGATGCTTCGTATTTCGCTGTTCCCTGCCATGCTGGCCGCCGGCGTGGCTTTGTCCGTTGCTCCCACTGTTTCGGTCGCGCAGGGGCGCGGCTCCGCCGATGTCACCACACAGCGCACTTCCCAGTCGCCCTACCAGGGGACGGTGGTGGAAGACATCGTGGCGATGGTGAACGATCAGGCGATCAGCAAGTCGGACTACGACCGCGCCGAGCAGGAGATGGAAGCGGAGGCGCGGCAGCAGGGTTGGTCACAGGCACAGTTGATGGCGCAGCGGCGGGATCTGCTGCGGTCGCTGATTGACAACCAGCTGCTGCTCTCGAAGGGCAAGGACCTGGGGATCACCGGCGAGACCGAAGTGGTGAAGCGCCTGGACGAGATGCGCAAGCAGTACCACATGGATTCCATGGAAGACCTGCAGAAGGCAGCCGAGGCGCAGGGGGTCTCGTTCGAGGATCTGAAGGAACAGATTCGGGAGAATGTTATTCGGTCCGAGGTGATCAGCCAGGAGGTTGGGCGCCACATCGAGATCCCACCCTCGGAGATTCAGGCGTATTACAACGCGCACCAGCAGGAATTCCAGAAGCCGGAAGAGGTGAAGCTGAACGAGATTCTGATCGCGACGCCGAACCCGGAAGATGCGGCGCAGGTTGCGGACGCGGAGAAGAAAGCCGATGACGTAGAAGCGCGGCTGAAGACGGGCGCGGATTTCGCGACGGTGGCGAAGGCCGACTCCAGCGGGCCGACGGCGCAGGAGGGCGGGCGGCTGGGCGATTACAAGCATGGAGATCTGCCGAAGGTGATGGAAGACGCAACCTTCAACCTGCAGGCGGGGCAGTTCACGGCGCCGATTCGCACCAAACAGGGGTGGCTGATCCTCGAAGTGACGGAGCACAACAAGGGTGGGTTGACGCCGCTCGTCGATGTGCAGAACCAGATCCAGGAACAAATTGGGATGACGAAGATGGAGCCGGCGATGCGCGACTACCTGGCGAAGCTGCGCGATGAGGCGGCCATCCAGGTGAAGGCACCGTATTCGGACTCCGGGGCGACTCCCAACGAGATCAAGTTCATCCAGGGGGCGTACACTCCGCCGCAGCCAAAGAAGAAGAAGCATGTGGAGCGGACGCGGTTCCGGCAGAAGCCGGTGCGGAGGGAGAAGCAGACTGCTTCGACCAACGCAGCGCCGCCGGCGGGAGTGCCAACCCTGGACCAGGTGAACAAGCAGAAGAGCGCGCCGGTGCAGGTGGCCAGCGTGAGCCCGGGTACGCAGAAGCCCGGCAAGAAGGAGAAGATCCGCTTCGGGCAGGCGCCGCGGGAGACGCTGCCGGCCGGCAATACCCGCGACGTGGACGCAGGAGCGACTACCTCCACAGCCGCCGAGCCGCAACAGGTGGCCTCGAATACGAACGGCAAGGAAGTGGCGCTCACCAATGCCGAGGGGAATGTGATCGACAGCGGCGCCAGCACCGATAAGAAGACGAAGACACGGCTTTCCGACAAGATGAAGGAGCCGAAGCAGAAACAAGCCCAGGAAAAAGCGTCGAAGAAGAAGCAGAAGTTTGTGCCGCCGACGGAGACGCCCGAACAGCTGGCGCAGGATAAGCAGGATCAGGCCGCGCTGGGGTTGAACGGCGACACGAGCAAAAAGAAGAAGGCGAGTCCGGCGAAGGGCGGGCCGAAGCGCCGGTTGGGCGACGAGGACAAGAGCAAGCCGGCGCAGGACGGCGCTGCCGGCTCGTCGACGCCGAGCGGGACGTCCGCGCCCGCGAATACGCAGAATCCGGCGCCACAGCAAAGCGCGCCTCCGGCGCAGGGCACGCCGCCGACGCAGCCTCAGTTTTAATCCATCACGATGAAAGAACCAGTGGTTGCCGATCTGGCCAGCCGGGAGAACCGGGAAATTACCGGTTTTTTTGTGGCGGGATGGAAGCAGGTGCGCACCAACCGCGACGGCGGGCGCTATTTTGCGCTGACTCTGCAGGATCACACCGGCCAGATTGAAGCGCGGATGTGGGAGATCGACGAAGCCGGCGAGTTCGAGGCCGGCGACGTGGTGAAGGTGCTGGGCGACGTCTCCCGCTTCAATGAAAAACTTCAGATCAAGGTGAAGAAGATTCGACGGGCCGCGCCCGGCGAGTACGAGCTGAACGATTTTGTGCCGCAGTCGGAGCGGGACATCGCGGAGATGTGGACCGAGCTGGAGGGATGGGCCGCGAGCCTGCGCGATCCTGACCTGAAGGCGCTGGTGGCGGCGTTTCTGAACGACGCGGTGATCGCGGCGGCGCTGAAGCAGGCGCCGGCGGCAAAGAGCATGCATCACGCGTGGATGGGCGGGCTGCTGGAGCACATCCTGTCGCTGATGGGATTGTGCGAGCTGGCGGCTCAGCATTATCCGGAGGTGAATCGGGACCTGCTGCTGACGGGCGTGATGCTGCACGACGTCGGAAAGCTGCGCGAGCTGAGCTGGGGCACCAGCTTCGACTACACCCTGGAAGGGCAGCTGCTGGGGCACATCACCATCGGGATTGGGATGATCGAGGAGAAGATCGCGGCGATCCCGAATTATCCGGCGGCGAAACGGCTGCTGGTGGAGCATCTGGTGCTGAGTCATCACGGGGAATACGAATTCGGGTCGCCCAAGCTGCCCATGACGGCGGAGGCGATGCTGCTGCATTATCTCGACAACCTGGACGCGAAGATGCAGACGGTGCGCAGCGAGCTGGCGCGCGCCGAGGCCAGCGGGCGGACGGGCGCGGAGATGACGGAGTGGGTGCGTCCGCTGGAGCGGCAGCTGCTGAACACGCAGTCGTATCTGAGAAGCGAGGGTTCGCACGGTTTTGAGGAAAGCGCGCAGAAGCCGGCTACGCAGGAGCCCGCAAAATCCGCATCGGAGAACGGGAATCGCCAGGAGGAAAAGAATCATGCCCTACCTTTTGAAGACTGAGCCGGGAACCTATTCGGTGGACGATCTGGAGCGCGAAGGCGAGACGATGTGGGATGGCGTGTCGAATCCGGTGGCGGTGCGGAACCTGGCAGGCATGCAGCGCGGCGAGATGCTGGTGATCTATCACACAGGCGACGAAAAGCGCACAGTGGGGCTGGCGAAGGTAGTGTCTGTCGACGCGAGCGACGCGAAGAATCCGCAGGTGCGCATCAAGTTTGCAAAGAAGACGAAAACGCCGAGGACGCTGGCCGAGATCAAAGCACAGAAGCTCTTTGCGAACTCGCCCCTGGTGCATCAGGGGCGACTCTCGGTGGTTCCGCTCACGGAGGCGCAGTACGCCTGGCTGGCAGAGTAGGCACCGGGCGGCGACCGGATTCACGGACGATTCATCTACAATCGAAGCGGGTTTGGTGACGAATGCTGCGTTTTTCCACTGCCGGCGAGTCGCATGGGGAGAGCCTTGTGGCGCTGCTTTCAGGCATGCCCGCGGGCGTGCCCATCGATCAAGCGCGGGTGAATCGCGAGCTGTGGCGGCGGCAGCAGGGCTATGGGCGTGGTGGCCGGATGAGGATCGAGACGGACACCGCGCATTTCCTCAGCGGCGTGCGGCACGGTAAGACGATCGGGTCGCCGATTGCGATTGCGATTGAGAACCGCGACTGGAAGAACTGGACCGAGGCGTTGCCGGTTGGGGCAGGCGATCCAGCGAAGCATAAGGCGGTGGCCTCGCCGCGGCCCGGACATGCGGATTTGGCGGGCGCGCTGAAGTTCGATTTTCCCGATGCGCGGTACGTGCTGGAACGGGCCTCGGCGCGCGAATCGACCGCGCGCGTGGCGGCAGGAGCGGTGGCTAAGCAGTTGCTGCTGGAACTGGGCATCGACGTGGCGAGTCATGTGATTCGCGTCGGCGGGGCGGAGCTGGAGCGCGACGCCACGTGGGAGGAGATTGGGGCGCTGCGAGCTAAGAACGAGGTCCTGCTGAACTGTGTGGACGCGGACGCCGAGGCGCGCATGAAGGCCGAAGTGGACGCGGTGCTGCGAACCGGCGATACCGTGGGCGGCGTGTTTGAAGTGATCGTGCGCGGGGCGCCTCCGGGACTGGGCACCTGCGCGAACTGGGACGAGCGGCTGGATGGCGTGCTGGCGCAGGCGGTGATGTCGCTGCAGGCCGTCAAGGCGGTGGAGATCGGGCGCGGAGTCACGGCGGCCGAGTCGCTGGGGTCGGAGGTGCACGACGCGATTGGCTATGCGCGCGAGGCGGCGAATGGGCGGCATACGCGGTTCACGCGGGAGCACAACAATGCGGGTGGCATGGAGGGCGGCATCTCCAACGGCGAAGACATCGTGGTGCGCGGCTATCTGAAGCCGATTTCGACGCTGCGGCGGCCGCTGCAGTCGGTACGTTTCGACACGCGCGAGGAGACCAAAGCGGCGTACGAGCGCAGCGACGTGTGCGTGGTTCCGGCGGCGGGGGTGGCGGCGGAAGCCATGGTGGCTCTGGCGGTGGCGAAGCTGGCGCTGGAGAAATTTGGCGGCGATTCGCTGCGGGAGTTGAAACGTAACTATGACGGTTACGTGGAGCAGGTGGGGAAGTACTAGCGGGGAGCCAGGAGCAGGGAGCGAGCGAAAAACGAGCCACAACTGTTAGCAAGAGACTATTAGCGAAGGATGTTTAGCGAGAAGCAAAAACCCAGGGGATGCAGCACGAAACAATGATCAGGGACATAGTTACATATCCGGACCCGATTTTGCAGAGGCCGACGGAAACGGTGACGGAGTTCAACGAAGAACTTCGGACGCTGGCCGCCGATATGTTCGAGTCGATGTACACGGCGATCGGGATCGGCCTGGCGGCGCCGCAGATCGGCGTGTCGAAACGCATCACCGTCATCGACCTCAGCAACAAGAAGAATCCGGAAGAGAAGATCGTGCTGGTGAATCCGGAAATCGTTCACAAAGAGGGCAAGCAGGTTGCGGAAGAGGGCTGCCTGAGCCTGCCGGATATTCGCGACAAGGTGTCGCGGGCGGCGAAGGTGAAGGTTCGCGCCCAGGATCTTGAGGGAAAAACGATCGAGCTGGAGGGGACCGAACTGCTGGCGCGAGCGTTTCAGCACGAGATCGATCATCTGGACGGGATTCTGTTTCCCTGGCGGCTGAGCGCGCTCAAACGGGATCTGATTTTGCGTAAGATTCGCAAGCTGCAGAAGACCGGCGAGTGGAAATGAAACTGGTGTTTTGCGGGACTCCGGCGTTTGCTGTGCCCACGCTTAAGCTGGCGCTACGGGCCGGGTACGACGTGCCACTGGTCGTCACGCAGCCGGATCGACCTGTGGGAAGGGGCCAGCACATGACCCCGCCTCCGGTGAAAACGGCAGCGATGGAAGCTGGGATTCGCATCGCGCAGCCGGAAAAAATCAAAAACAATGCGGATCTGCAGGCGGAGCTCGATGCGATCGCGCCGGACGTGATCCTGGTGGTCGCCTATGGCCGGATTATTCCGCCATGGATGCTCGCGCTGCCGCGCCTGGGGAATCTGAATCTGCACGCGTCACTGCTGCCGAAGTATCGCGGGGCCGCGCCGGTGCAGTGGGCCATCGCGAATGGCGAGGGGGCGACGGGCGCGACCACCATGCGCCTCGACGAGGGCCTGGATACCGGCGACATTCTGCTGCAGCGGGAGATGGCGATTGCGCCGAGCATGACCGCGACGGATGTGTTTCCGCTGCTGGCCGAAATGGGCGCGGACCTGATGATGGAGACGCTGCGCCAACTGGATGCGGGCACACTCGTGCCGCAGAAACAGGAGGAGGCGAAAGCGACGCTGGCGCCGATTTTGACCCGCGAAGATGGACGCATGGATTTCACGCGCCCGGCGATGACCTTGTACAACCGCTGGCGAGGATTCCAGCCGTGGCCGGGGGCGTGGACGATGCTGGGGGGAAAGAAGCTCGCGGTGCACCGCATGCTGCCCACCGAAGTGCGGGGCGCGCGCATGCGGCAGATGGGCGAATTGCTGGTGGAGCAGGGCACGCTGTTCGCGGCGTGCGGCGATGGCACGTGGCTGGAACTGGTCGAGGTTCAGCCGGAAGGGAAGCGGCGCATGACGGCGGGTGAGTTTTTGCGCGGACACAGTATTGAGGACGGCACTCGCCTGGGATGTGCATGATTGCTCCGGCGCGGCGGGTTTCGTATCGGATCCTGTTACAAATCGCAACTTCGGATGCGCACAGCGATGAACTGCTGCGCTCGGCGGAGGTCGATCGGCTGTCGGCGCAGGACCGCAACCTGACGACCACCCTGGTGCTGGGAACGCTTCGCTGGCAGCTGGCTCTCGATGTCCGGATTCGCGCTTTGCTGGCGCGTCCGGAGGCGAAGCTGAGCCCGGAAGCCGAGACGGCGCTGCGCATGGGGGCGTATCAGCTGCTGCATCTGGACCGTGTGCCGGCACACGCGGTTGTCAATGACAGCGTGGAACTGGTGAAGCACGGCAAGGATCGCCGCGCGGCGGGAATGGTGAACGCTGTGCTGCGGAGAATCCAGGGTGCAGGGTACAGGGCACAGGGGACAGAAGCGCCCAGGCTTTCGGCTCCCGAACTGGCCGCCGAGTGGGCTCATCCGGCGTGGATGGTGGAGCGGTGGGCGCGCCGCTATGGACTGGCGGCGACGGAGGCGATTTGCCCTTGGGATCAGGAGCCGGCGGGGGCGACGATTCGCGTGACGGACCCTGCGGTGGACCTGAACGGAATCGAGACCGAGCCGGGATATTTCCTGAGCTGTTCGCGACGCGTGGTGCGCGGCGATGTGGGACGAAGCGAGGCGTTTCGCGCGGGGCTGGTGCGGATACAGGATGAGGCGTCGCAAGTGGTCGCAGAAATTGCGGCGGCTGCGGTGCCCGGTGCGCAGCGGGTGATGGATACGTGCGCGGCTCCGGGAGGGAAGACGGCGATTCTGGCCGAGCGGCTGCCGGAGGCGGAGATCACGGCGGTGGATGTGAGCCGCAAGCGACTGGATTTGATGCGGGAGCGGACGCCGAGGGTAAACGCGGAGCGGTTTGTGTGGGAGGTCGCCGATGCCGCCACGCTGCAGCTCAAGCCGGAGTGGGATCTGATTCTCTGCGATGTGCCGTGCAGCGGGACCGGGACGATCGCGCGGAATCCCGAGATACGGCTGCGGGTGAGCGAGACCGATCTGGCGCGGCAGCACGCGCGGCCGGCAGCGATTCTGCGGGCGGGGTTGGCAGGGCTGAAACCGGGCGGGCGACTGGTCTATTCGACGTGCTCACTGGAGCCGGAGGAGAACGAAGAAGTCGTCGCGGAGGTGCTGCGGGAGACGCCGGGGTTTCAGGTGGTTCCGGTGGGAGAGATTTTGGATCAACTGGCGGTGAGCGGAGTGGTGACATCCGAGGGCCGCGAACGGCTCACGACGGCGGTGGAGGGGGATTTTTTGCGCACGCTACCGGGGGTGCATCCGAGCGATGGGTTTTTCGCAGCGGTCGTTGAGAGGCGGTCACATTAGAAAATCCTCAGACCACTGTGACGAGCGACGGTCCCTTGCTTGCCTCCAAACCGGACAGGAGAGACGCGATGGCTCTGTTTACCTGGAATGATTCGTACAGTGTGAAGGTGGCACTGTGTGACCAGCAGCACAAGAATCTGTTCGACATCATCAATCGTCTGGCCGATGCGATGCGCCAGGGCAAGGGCGACGAGGTGGTCAGCAAGACCGTCGGCGAGTTGCTGCAGTACACGCGCACCCACTTCCAGCAGGAAGAAGCGCTGATGCAGAAGGCCAACTATCCGGAACTGGCATCGCACCAGGGTGCGCACAGGAAGTTCGTCGCCGATGTGGATGCGTTGCTGAAGCAGACCCAGGCGGGACGCGCAGCGAGCTCGATCCAGGTGCTGAATCTGCTGCGGGACTGGCTGGTGAATCACATCAAGAAGACCGACACGGCGTATTCGGATTGTTTGAACGCAGCGGGGATCCGATAAGGCGACCGAGAGGCAGCGGACAACGAGCGAACGGCGAGCGCGGCTAGCAGACCAGCTGGTTTCGGTTCAGGTGCAGGCCGTCGAGGCGGCCGAGCAGCGTCAGCGCCACCTGGTCCGGCTTGAACAGCTGCGTGGCCATCACCCTGACTTCTTCTTCGGTCACCGCTTCCACGCGCTCCAGGATTTCGTCGAGACTGAAGAAGCGCTCGAAGTACATCTGCTGGCGCGCGAGGTTGGACATGCGCGACATGGAGCTTTCCAGCGACAGCAGCAGGTTGCCCTTGAGCTGATCCTGGGCGCGGCGCAGCTCGCCGGGCTGCAGCGGCTCGGTTTTGAGGCGGCGGAATTCTTCCATGATCAGGTCAATGACCTGGAGGGCGCGATCGGAGGAGGTTCCTGCGTAAACGCACAGCGAACCTGTATCGCGATAAGGGGCGAGGTCAGAGTAGATGGCGTAGACGAGGCCGCGTTCCTCGCGCACGGTTTGAAACAGACGGGAACTCATACCGCCGCCGAGAATTGTGTTGAGCAATAGCGTAGTGTAGCGCGATTCGTCGCCGATGGGCGGAGCGGGAACGCCGAGGCAGAGCTGCACCTGCTCGAGAGACTTTTTATTGCGCAGATGGATGCGCGGTGTGACCGTGGGCGCGGCGCTGTCATTGAGGCTGTTGCCGGGCGCGAGCGAGCTGAAGTGGCGCGCGACCAGTTCGACGAAGCTGTCGTGCTCGATGTTGCCGGCCGCGGAGAAAACCATGTTGCCGGACTGGAAACGCTGCTCGAAGAAGCGGACCAGGGTGTTCTGCTCGAAGCTGCGGACGGTTTCGCGGGTGCCGAGGATGGGCTTGCCGAGCGGATGGCCCTTCCAGAAATTCTGCATAAAGATTTCGTGGACGAGCGTGTCGGGATTGTCTTCGTCCATCTTGATCTCTTCGAGGATCACGCCGCGCTCACGGGCGATTTCCTCCGAGGCGAAGACCGGGTTCAGCACGAGGTCGGAGAGGACATCGAGGGCGGTAGGAACATGCTCGTCGAGAACCTTGATGTTGAAGCAGACGGTTTCCTTGCCGGTGAAAGCGTCGAGATTGCCGCCGATGGCGTCGACTTCGCGCGCGATGCGCTGCGCGGAGCGCGACCTGGTCCCCTTGAAAACCATATGCTCGACGAAGTGGGAGATGCCATTCAGCTCGGGCACTTCGTGACGCGAACCGGCGCGCATCCAGACCCCCATAGCGACGGAGCGGACGTGCTCCATGCGCTCAGTGAGCACGATGAGCCCGCTGGGGAGGACAGTGCGGCGGATGTTGCGTTCGCTGTTCATGGCGGTTTTCACAGGGACTTCAGGATCGGCTATGACCGATTCTAGATGCGCTATTCTCGGATAGATAGATGACTACCGGCGGGAAACGAGTGACTCCTCTTTTAGACGCGCCAGTGGCGGCTCCGGATGGAGTCCTTTTTGGCCTTTGGAATGAGGAACTTACCGCGGCGCTGAGAGAATTCGAGTTACCGAGGTACCGTGTTCGCCAGCTGGAAACCGCCCTTTACCGGCAGAAAGTGGCCGGTATCGAGGAGGTGACCCCCTGGCCCAAAGAGCTGCGGGAGCGGGTGGCCGCAGCCGGGTTGCGAGTGGGATTGCCGCGCATCGTGGACACATTCAGATCGGTGGATGGGACAGAGCGGTATCTGATCGCCGGCAACGACGGGCAGACCGTCGAGACGGTGTGGATGCCCGAGGGCGACGGCGGCGAGGAGGGGGATTCATCGCCGGACCACGCGCGCCCTGGATCCAACGCGAAGAAAGAGTGGTCACGGGCGACGATCTGCGTGTCGAGCCAGATTGGCTGCGCGGTGAATTGCCAGTTCTGTTTGACGGCGAAACTGGGGATTGTTCGAAACCTGACGGCCGGCGAGATCGCGGGTCAGGTGGCGGCAGTGCTCAAGCGACATGAGGCCGAGCCCGGCCGGGACCGCATCAACCTGGTGTTTATGGGGATGGGCGAGCCGTTCCTCAACTACGACGCCTTTATGGGGGCGGTGCGGCTGCTCGCCGGGCCAATGGAGATTCCCGAGTCGCGCATGACGGTCTCGACGTCGGGGATCGTCCCCGGCATTCTGCGGTTCGCGCAGGAAAAGGTCCGCCCAAAACTGGCCATCTCGCTGAACGCACCCAACGACGCTGTGCGCGAGCGCATCATGCCGGTGACGCGGAAGTGGAGCATTGGCGATGTGATGGACGCGGTACGGCAGGTCCCGCTGCGGCCCCGCGAGCGGGTGACCTTTGAATATGTCCTGCTCGCCGGCGTCAATGATTCGCCGGAGCACGCCGATGCAGTGGTGAAGCTGGTGCGGCGCGCGCAGTTTCCAGCGAAGGTGAACCTGATTGCGTGGAATCCCGGCCCCGACGTGCCGTTTGCCATGCCGGCTGCTGAAGATGTGGCTCGTTTCCAGGAGCGCCTCCGGGAGCAGGGCGTTCCGGCCTTCGTCCGCCGGCCCCGCGGTCGCGACATCTACGCCGCCTGCGGGCAATTAAAAAAAACGGTAGCCCTGGCGGAGACGGCGGAGTAAAACTGCCACAGCAATGAGCACAGCGAGCGACGACGCACCCGGCAATCCGGATCATCCAGGCCCCGCAGACCCATCATCTCCGGCAGTCCCCGCGGACTTCGCAGACCCCTCACCCGTCGATCCGGGAGCCTCCGCCCCTCCGCCGAGCGTTGATCCGGCCGCGGAAATCCACCCGCTGGCGTCACCTGCGGCAGTCTCTGCCATCGATCGCCTGACCAGCATCGCTCTGGACTTCGCGGTCGGCTTCGGCGCCCTTTTCCTGCTCGGGATCTTCCTGCTGCTGGCCATGATCCTGCATGCGCGCTCCTATTTCCCGCTGGCAGCGTTCCTGTTCTTCGCCGTGGCCATGGCGCGCGCGGTCTGGTCGAGGATGAATCCCTGGATCGAGGGCGCTGGCCATCAGCATCGGTGCATCCACCCCCGTGGCTCTGGTCGCGCTCGCGGTCGGCGCGCGCCCGCTTCGCGTGGGAGCGGCGGTTCTCGGCTTCGCATTGCTTTGCGGCGCCGGGTCCCAGACCACGCGGTTTCTCAGGACCAGGCGCGCGACTCCCGCGGCCGCTACCGTCCTTGCGATCGTGGTCCTCGTCCTTCTGGCCGCCAAATATCTCCCCATCCCGGCGCTGCCCACGCCCGGCATGCGCACCATGGATAAGCCTGCGCCCGCGCTGACCCTCTCCATGCTCGATGGAGCTCCCGTCAGTCTCGGCTCCCTCAAAGGCCGGGTCATCGTCCTCGACTTCTGGGGGACCTGGTGCGAGCCGTGCATGGCCGAGATGCCCGCGGTCCTCAAAGTTCACCGCCAGTACCAGGCCAACAACGACGTCGTCTTCTTCGCGGTGAATACCGGTTGGGATGAAGACACCGCCGACAAGGTGCGCGACACTGTTCAGCAAGAAACACATGGACATCCCCATCGCCTTCGACACTGCGGCGTCGAAGATCTTCGGAGTTCAGGCCCTGCCCACCCTCATCGTCATCGATCGTCGTGGCCACATCCGCGTGGAAAACACGGGCTACAGCGAAACCGAACCGCTGGACACCGACCTGGCAAAGCAGATCGATGCGTTGCTGCAGGCCCCGGCCCAGTAACCTGAATGCCATTCGCCATTGAGGCCGAAGAAGTTACGCCGCAACAGCATTATTTTCAAGAACGGACCCCCGTACCTGTCCGGTTTCCTGCGTCGGACTTCGGCAACGATCGTGGTAAGCTAAAACATCTTTTTTGACGAGAGGAAAGCGCCCATGAAAATCCATGTCTCGCCCCGCGACCCCAAAACGCAGCGGCCTGGTGCTTTTCCCGTCAGTCTTGTCGAACGATCGGCCGGGTTTCGAGCGCATTAGTTCGACCGGTTTTCCGAACCTGACAACCAGGCTGTAGAGCGACCTCCTCCCGGGAGAACTCGTCTCTCGCGGTTTTCTTTCTACTCGAGCTGTTTCTGAGCCCTGATTCTGGCGCAATTTCTTCGCCATGGGTCTGTTGAGGAATCTATGAGCCGAACGAGTCCCCAAAACTTGGCCGAGCGCAAATCCCCCAATGTTGTGCGCGAGGTGCTCGCGTTTCTGATGCGTCACTGGCGTCGCGAGGCGTGGTGCGTGGCCGCCATCGCGGTGAGCATGCTGGTGGCGACCGGCGCCGATCTGCTGCTGCCGGTGTTTTCCGGGCGTCTGGTCGACGCCGTGGCGAGCGGCGCGGCGCATGCGACCGCGCTGCGTGCTGCGGCTTACGCGATTGCCGCGATGGCGGGCCTCGGCGCGGTGCTCGCGCTGGCGCGGTATCTCGCTTTCCTGGGCATCGTGCGGCTGACGGTGCGGCTGATGACGCGCATGGCCGGCGACGCCTTCTGGCGGGTGCAGCGCTTCTCCACCGACTGGCACGCGAACAACTTCGCCGGCTCGATCGTGCGGCGGATTACGCGCGGCATCTGGGCCGTCGATCTGATGGACGACACGCTGCTCCTCGCGCTGCTGCCGGCGGTGCTGGTGCTGATCGGCTGTCCCCTGCTGCTGGGATGGCGCTGGCCGGCGATGGGTGTGCTGGTCGGCGCGGGTGCGCTCGCCTACGTCAGCGTCTCGGTGGCGCTGTCGCTGGGGTTGATCGCTCCGGCGGCGCGGCTCTCGAACGCGCAAGACACGCGCATGGGCGGCGCTCTGGCCGACGCCATCACCTGCAACACGGCGGTGAAGTCCTTCGGCGCCGAGGGACGGGAAGATGCGCGCCTTGGGAAGGTGCTGAACAAGTGGGGTTGGCGTACGCGACGGACGTGGATGTTCGCATCGCACAGCGGGGCAGCGCAGATGATCGCGCTGCTGGCGTTGCGGACGCTGGTGGTTGGTTGCGCGGCGTGGCTGTGGTGGCGCGGGCGCGCGACCGCGGGCGACGTCACATTTGTGCTGACCAGCTACTTCATCGTGCACGGCTATCTGCGCGACACGGGACAACACATCGCGAACCTGCAGCGCAGCGTGAACGAGATGGAAGACATGGTCGGCTTCGAAACGCAGCCGCTGGGCGTGGCCGATCGCGCCGGAGCGCGTCCGATCCGCGTCACGGCGGGCGAAATTGTCTTCGACCGCGTGAACTTCCGCTACGGCATGCAGGTCGAACCGCTGTTCCGCGATTTTTCGATCCGGATCGAGCCCGGCGAGCGCGTGGGACTGGTGGGGCATTCCGGCTCGGGCAAGACGACGTTCGTGAAGCTGCTGCACCGGCTTTACGACGTCACCGGCGGCAGGATTGTCGTCGACGGGCAGGACATCGCGCACGTCACGCAGGATTCGCTGCGCGCCCAGCTGGCGCTGGTGCCGCAGGAGCCGATCCTGTTTCACCGGTCGCTGGTGGAGAACATCGCGTACGGCAGGCCAGGGGCGAAGCCTCGCCAAATCGAGGAGGCCGCGCTGCTGGCCAACGCGCATGCGTTCATCGAGCGGCAGGCGAAGGGCTACGCGACGCTGGTCGGCGAGCGCGGCGTCAAGCTCTCGGGCGGCGAGCGCCAGAGAGTGGCGCTGGCTCGCGCTTTTTTGGCCAACGCTCCGGTGCTGGTGCTGGACGAGGCAACTTCGAGCCTCGACTCGGAGTCCGAGGCGCTGATCCAGGAGGCGATGCAGCGGCTGATCGCGGGACGGACGGCGATTGTGATCGCCCACCGGCTGGCGACGGTGCGGATGCTCGACCGCATTTTGGTCTTCGACAACGGCGAAGTCGTCGAGGAGGGACGGCACGACGATCTGGTGCGGAAAACGGGCGGCATTTACCGGCGGCTGTTCGAGCGGCAGGCGCTGGGCCTGCTGACCGGAGAGGACGCCGAGTTGCTGGACGACGTTGACGACTTCACGGAAGCCGTCAGCTGAGGCGGCGGGCCCCCCACCCCCTACCCCCTCCCCCCCCCTGGGGGGGGGTGTGGCAAGCTGTTCATTCTGTGGGGCCGTTTAGTACCGCGAATCAGGTATTACCCCAGACCGGGCACGGGGCACCGAGCACCGGGCACCGGGAGCTGGTTCGTGGAGGGTTTTCAAAGGGTGACGGCTGCGCAGGGACTGAACCATGCGGCAAAAAGAAAAGCTCTGTTCGCGGCCGTTCGAAACCGGGCGGACAGAGCTTTCCTTGTCTTTAGGATAGGAATTCTGCGGAGTTAGTTCAAGAGAATTCGAAGGGGTGCACGGTACGAAGGTCATGGGACAGAGGGAGCGATGGCGACATGGATGAACGCTTCGGATGGGCGACGATGCGGGTGAGAACCCTGTGATTCGCGCTGAGGCTGTTACCACGAATGGAGATCGGGAAGGATCAACACAAGCCGACCTTTGAGGACCTGTCCGACTTCGATGAGTGACTTGGCGATTTGGCACTCGTCCAGACGCATCCCCGCCGAGAATTGCGTTAGATTTGCTTGCCAAGAATCAGGGGCACATAGCTCCGGGCGTCTTCCAGCAATTGCTCGCGAGCGATACCAACCTTGGCCCGAAGCTGCAAACCCTGCAGCAAGTCAACGAGCAAATGGCCTCGCACCTTGGCAGAGGGTGTGCGAGTCAGGCGCCCCTCCTTCATCTCTTGTTCGAAACGTTTCGCGAAAATATCAGCGGATGCAGTGAGGCCCTTCTTGAGCCGGGAACGGATCTCCGTTACCCGCTCCGACTGTCCCAGCGCAGCAGCGGCCATCATGCAGCCGCTGCGAGCCTCGCCAGTACAGGAGTCGACGGTAGCCTCGCAAAAGGCGGTCACGGCCTCGTGGATGTCCGGCTCCGCTTGAAATGCTGCCATTTTGGGAGTTCCATACGTCAGCGCATAGCGCTCGACCGCCTTGAGCAGCAAGGTGGACTTGTCTCCGAAGGCCCGGTATAGCGCGGGTTTGGTGACGTTAACGGCGCGCGCGATCCGATCCACGTCGACTCCTTCATACCCATGCTCCCAAAACATCTCAACGGCACGGTCGAGTGCTTCGTCGGGGATAAAGCCTTTTGGACGTCCTCGGGGGCGCTTCGCAATATTAGTTACCATCGCGTACGAAACTCCTTGCATTACAGCTATCATTATCGTACTCTCGCGTAGGTAATACTTCAAGACACATAAACACAAGAGACAACATGGACAGGTTCAAAGAAAAAACAGCACGACCTTCACCCTTTACCACGGAGACGCCCATGGAGCATTCGATCGCACTCATCACCGGCACCACCTCCGGGCTCGGTTATGCGGCAGCCCGCATGCTTGCCGGACCGGGCTGGCGCGAGATCATCGTCACCGGACGCAGCCTGGCGCGGGTGCGCGAAACGGCCACTCAGCTCGCAGCTGAGACCAGGAAACAGTTCTTTACGCCGCTGGAACTGGATCTGGACGCGCCGTCCAGCGTTCAGTCCGCCCTCGCCGAGCTAGTTAAGCGAGGTCGGCCGATCGATTTCCTACTGCTCAATGCAGGGTTGGTTCCCTTTAAGCAGCGCGTGCTCACTGCGACGGGCGTCGAAGCATCTCAGGCCCCGCTCATTGGCCATCATCAACTGACTGTTGGGTTGCTCAATGCCAACCTGCTGAGTTCCAACGCGCGGATCGTTATCGCCGGCGCGGAGCCTGCCCGCGGGGGCGTACCCATGTTCAAGTACACCGACCTGCCAGAATTCGCGGCCAAATACCACCAAGGCAACCGAACCGCCGCTGTGGAAGCCCTGATCCGCAATGGGCCAAACGTGAAATATGTGCCTAACAACACGTATGCCGACGCCAAGCTCATCATCGCTTGGTGGACCGCGGCGCTGGCCCGCCGGCTGCCCGCCAACATGGCCGTCTACGCCGTATCGCCCGGTGGGGCGACCGCCACCAAGGTGGTGCGAAGCGCTAGCCCGTTGTTGAAGTATCTGTTTATCCCAATCGTGAACCTCATTCCCGGCATGAATCAGACGCCGGAGACCGCGGCCCGTCGCTACATCCAGGCGTCGGAGTTCGGAACCGACGTCTCAGGGCAATTCTTCGCCTCGGCCAAAGGGAAGTTCTCAGGCCCAATCGAGGTGCAGCGCCAGCCACACCTCTACGATCGCGCCAGCCAGGAAGCCGCATGGCAGGCCGTCGTCAAGGTCTCCGGCGTGGACTTGTCTTAACCCAGCATCTTTGAACGCCAGGTCCTGAAGGAGCGCTGATCGGCGCGTCGCTGGATACAAAACAACATTGCCACTTCCCTAATTTGGAATCACGGCGACAGAACGAACAACCACCATTCTCAAGGAGAATTCACATGAAACGGTACGAAGGTAAAAAAGTGGTAATCATCGGCGGCACGAGCGGCATGGGGCTTGCTACGGCGAAGATGCTCCTTGATGGAGGCGCGCGCGTTCTGGTGACGGGTCGTTCGAAGGAAGGCCTGGAATCGGCGCAGAAAGAGCTTGGGAATGAGGCCATCGTGGTTTCGAGCGACGCGCGGTCGTTGACGGATCTCGACGCACTCGTCTCTCGATCGAAGGCCGAGTTCGACACCCTCGACCTGCTCTTCGTCAACGCCGGGTTCAGTACCCGAGCGCCTCTCGAGGGCATCACCGAGGCTGTCTACGACGAGATGTTCAACTTGAACGCCAAGGGACCGCTTTTCGCGGTGCAGAAGTTCGCGCCGCTCATAAACCGGGGAGGCTCTGTCGTCCTCACGACCTCGATCGCCAACGTCAAGGGAATGGCCGGCAACGCCACCTACGGAGCCGCCAAGGCCGCGCTACGATCATTCGCTCGGACGATCGCTGCTGAGTTGATTCCTCGCGAGATTCGCGTCAACGCGGTGACGCCCGGTCCCATCGACACGCCGATCATCGGCAAAGCGTTTCCCGGTGACGCAGCCGCTCAGATTAGGGAAAAGATGATTGGTATGGTTCCGATGAAGCGCTTGGGGACGTCGGAGGAAATCGCGAAGGCCGTCCTTTTCCTCGCGTTCGATGCGACCTTCACGACCGGCGCCGAACTTCCGGTAGACGGAGGATGGTCTCAACTCTGAGGTGTGGACCTCGCTTGATGAGCTGACCGATGAGTATCGGCGCGGAGATGCGGGCCGGTAAAAGGAGGACCAGGAGATGCACAACTTAGTAGTGAGCTTTTTGGCGGTTGCTTATCTCGCAGCGAATGTATACGCCATCCTGACGGTACGAGTGTTTGAATTGGCCCGTTCGCGCAAGCATCTCATACTCTACGGCGTTCCCTTCATATTGTCCGGCCCTGTCATCCTGTTGGGATGTTGGCTCATGGAGATCATGCGCCGAACCGATGAATGGGCCGCCTAATGGCCATTGAGATGACTTATTTTGCGGACAGAGCTCCGAACAAGTTAGCTGAGAACCGGAGTGCATTGTCAACTCCGGATACGAGCAGCGTGGACAAGCGTTCTCGACTGACGACTTCAGGCCTTAGCACTCCTTGAGAGTAATTTATGGGCCGAAAGGCCGATTGGTATCTGTAAACGGGCTTGTGGCGATCCCTGCCTTCGGGTTGTCCTTTGGCGCAAAATCGCCAACGCACCCATCGAGTCTGATGGTCAGGTCCTGGGAGGATGACCGGCGTCCTTGCAGTGTGGGGTGGTACCGTGGGACCGTCATGCGTGCCGTGGTACAACGGGTCTCGTCTGCGTCGGTCATGGTGGAGGGACGGGTGGTTGGGGAGATTGGGCGCGGCCTGCTGGTGCTGGTGGGCGTTGCCGCGAGCGATACCACTGCCGATGCAGACTATCTCGCCGAGAAGATCGCAGGGCTGCGCATCTTCGAGGACGGCGACGGCAAGATGAACCGGAACGTGATGGATACGGGCGGGGCGGTGCTGGCGGTTTCACAATTCACGCTGTATGGGGACGTTCGCCGCGGGAAGCGACCCTCGTTTGACGGGGCCGCGCAACCGGAGCGCGCACGGGAGCTGTACGAGCACTTCGTCGCGCAGATGCGGCAGTGCGGGCTGTGCTGCGAGACCGGCCAGTTCCAGGCGATGATGTCGGTTGCCCTGGTGAATGAGGGACCGGTGACGATTCTGCTGGACAGCTCGAAAGCTTTTTAGGGGGCTCTGATAAAGCAGTGCCCCCCGCAGGGGCTGAAGCCCACTTCTTTTGCAAGGCTTTATGGCACGGCTGAACAGCTTGCGGAAAGAGTCGAGGGAGGCGAAACGTCCCTCAGCGGCTAAAGCCGGATTCATTTTGCTGCGGTTACGGCACGGCTGAAGCCGTGCCCCTTCAAAGCAGCCGCAGGGGCTGAAGCCCACTTCGTTTGCAAGGTTTTATGGCACCCATTCGACTCGCCAGCTTCGCCGGTCGCTCAGGGCAGGCTAAGGTCGTGCCCTGATACAAAGGCGGCCGGTGAGGGCTGTGCATTCCCACATCTGCCAAAACCGGGCAGATATGGGGCACCCATTGGCTCGTGCCCTGATACAAAGTATGCGTAAGTTTGGGACAGGAGCGAAGAAGCAGAAAAGCAACCGCAGATCCTTCCGCCTCGCTATGCGAGTCGTCAGGATGACAGCGCGTGGGGCAGGCGTAGCCCGGTTACGGTCGCTGAGTGGCGGGGATTTGTCTTTATTTGTCTTTCCAACCTGCAAATCCTGCTAACCCTGCAAATCTGGACAGGTAAAGAGTCAGCAACGTATTTAGTTTCGGTGACCCTTTGAATCGTGCCCTGATACCAACCTGGCTTTTTCGCAGGCTGTGAAAGCCGTGCCCCTTCAAAGCAGCGACTTCCTCAGACATTCTCTGGTGTGGTTGACGGGAGGCTGAGTTCCGGGGAGAGCTTTCATCGGACGGTTGCGGCGAGGCTTCGCACGGGCAGAGCGAGGAGCGCGTCGGTGACGCGATTGGCGGCATGGCGGAGAACGTCGCCCTGGTCGGCGAAGTTGCCGGTGATGCACTGGACGCCGAGAGCCTCGATGCGGTCGACATCGGCGATGGTGACCTCGGCGCCTTCGGCCGCGTAACGCTCGCGCAGAACCTGCGAAACGGGAGCGGTGTTGACCAGGGCGTAGTCGAAGATGGCGCGGCCAGCGTGTTCGTAAATGCGCTCGATGTGCTGGGAGGCGGTGAGGTGCAGGCTCTCGTTAGCCTGGGTCATGAGATTGCAGATGAAGACGCGCGTGGCTGGCGCAGCGGCCAGGGCTTCAGGGATGCCGTGGACCAGGAGGTTGGTGACGATGCTGGTGTAGAGGGAACCAGGGCCGATGGTGATGAGGTCAGCGGCGGCGATGGCCTCCAGCGTTTCCGGAGGCGGAGGCGGATCGGGGGGGTCGAGCATGAGCTCGACGATGCGCTGGCGGCTGGCGGTAATTTTGGTTTCGCCGCGCACGATGGAGCCGTCTTCCATGCGCGCGGTGACAGTGACATTGGCGGAGGTGACGGGGAAAATATGGCCGCGAGTAGCGAGGATTTCCGCGGAGAGCTTGATGGCCTGGGCGAAGTCGCCGGTCATTTCAGTGAGCGCGGCGATGAAGAGGTTGCCGAAGTTGTGGCCGCCCAGTTCGCCACCTCCTTTACGGAAGCGGTGGCGGAAGAGCCGGGAGATGAGGCGCTCATCTTCAGAGAGCGCGACCATGCAGTTGCGCAGATCGCCGGGCGGCAGCATGTTGAAGTCGCGGCGCAGACGGCCGCTGGAACCGCCGTCATCGGTGACCGTGACGACCGCGGTGAGGTCGGCAATGAAGGGCGTGGGATCCGGGTGAGTGAGCGCGCCGCTGCCGTGAGGGACGCGCAGCTTGAGTCCGCGCAGAAGGGTCGAGAGGCCTGTTCCTCCGCCAATGGCGACGACGCGCAGGCCTGCGGAAGGCGTGGATTTCGCGGTTTGGAGGGTCACCGAATCCTGGAAGTGCGTACGCTTAGGAGTCTAAACCAGGCGCGAGGGCAAAGGCGCAAGGACGGGTCAGCCCATTTCAGGGTAGAGCAGCTCGGTAAAGCGGGGATCGTCGGCCATATCGACGAAATCCGGATCGCTGCGCGCCTGGATGCGATTGGAGGGGTTGAGCTCGATGGCGCGGCTGAGATGTTCAAGGGCTTCTTCGGCCTGGCCGGTCATGCTGCTGAGCAGGGCCATGCCGTAGTGGGCGAAGTCAGCCTGCGGCGCGGTGGTGAGGATGGCCTCGAACTGGTCGCGGGCTTCTTCAAAGGAGCCGGCGTTGAGCAGGGAGACGGCGTAGTCGTACTGCTCTTCCGGGGTCTTAAAGCTGAGCGAAGAGTCGGCGGCATTGCGCGCGCAGACAGCGAGATAGACGCGGGAGCGTTCGATGATTTCCGGTGGGGCATCGTGGGAGAGCTTTTCGAAGATCACGCGGGCCTTCTCAAACTTGCCCTGCTGCATGAGCTGGAGGGCGTTCTGATAGTCCTGAAGGAGGCGGGTGTTTTCGCCGGCAGCGGAACCGGATTTTGCCGCGGCGGAGCGGGGCGTGCGGCGAGCGGTGGATGAATCGCGTGCTTCCTGCATTCGGGCCATAAGCGATCTGCCTCGGAGACGCAGCCGGGGCACGCGGCGTCTTCCCTGCACTCTACAGACAACGTTTTATACGCACAATGCGGCGCGGCGTCAAATGCGGGTCGGGGAGGGCGCGGATTCAGGCAGCAATTGGACCTTAGGCGAGGGATTTGCTCTGAAGGGCGCAAGGCGCGAAGAATGGAGGCAAGGACCCTGATGGCGCGAGCGGCGACTAAAAAACTGGCGGGTGCGGCGGCGATGGCAGCGCTGTGCGCGCTGACGTTATGGGCGGAGAAGAAAGCTGCGCCGGCTCCGGTGACGGATTTGCAGCCTGCGGTGCGCATTGAGGTGGCGCCGTTGGGATATTTGCCGCCGGGAAGCTTTTATCTCACCTACCGGTTGTCTTCAGAGGCGCTGGGGTTCTTCGACAACGACCATTTGCTGTTCACGTTCCGCGTAGGCGGGCTGCTAAAAAGGCTGCCGAACGACCCGGCAGGGGATGACGATCAGCAGATTCGGGCAGTAGTGCTGGACGTGAAGACGGGCAAGACGGTGCGCCAGACGGAATGGCGGATGCACGACCGCGGACCGTATTTGTGGCCGTTTGTGGGGGGCAAGTTCCTGGTGCGGCGGCGGAATTCCTTATTTCTGACGGACGAGTCGCTTGAATTGCAGCCCTGGTTGAACCTGAGCGAGCGGGTGAGGGACGTTCAGGTTTCGCCGGATCGCGCGATGGTGGTGGTGGAGACGGACGATACGGCGAAGGTGCAGGCGCAGGCGGCGGCGCCGAGCCATCTGGGCACGGGAGAGCCGGTGAAGGTGATGGTGCTGGGGGCGGAATCGAAGACTCCCATCGCGCAGAGCGATGGTCAGGCGCCAGTGCTGCTGCCGCTGATGGGCAATGGGCTCCTGGACATGCTGGAGGGGAAATTGCCGGGCTACTGGGTGATGCGCGATGTTCCTTTTCACGGCGACGCGAAGCTGGTAGCGCAGGTGAAGTCGGGGTGCCGTCCATCGGTGAAGCCGCTGAGCGCGACGGTGGTGCTGCTGGAGGGCTGCTATCTGGATGGGAACGACCACCAAATTTTTGTGATCTCGATGGACGGCAGGCAATTGTGGCAGGATCGCTGGGAGAATCGCTACGTGTGGGCCTGGTTCGATACGGCGGAGAACGGGAGCCGGTTCGCGTACGAGTCGATTGCCGTGAGCAGGCCGATTTCGACGTTTGACGCGCTGTATCCGGAGGACATCACCGGGCAGATGGTGGGCGTGTACGACACGGAGAGCGGAAAGCTGGTGCTGGTGAAGGATGTGTCGCCGGTGCTGACGGCGGGGCAGAATGTGGCGCTGTCACCGGATGGAACGCGGTTCGCGGTGCTGCGCAACGGGGCGATTGAGATTTACGATTTGCCGCCCGTGGAGGCGCCGCAGCCGCAGCAGCAGAAGGCGGCTGAGGTGGTGGCGAAGAAGAAGAAATAAACGCGGCGGATAGCGTTCAGCGTACAGAAAACGGCGAGCTCAGCTCATGAGGGTGGGAGCATGGCGCAGGTGCTGTGCAGCATGGAGCGCTTCGCGGGGTTCTCTTCCGGCGCGGCGCGGAAGGTTTTCTGCAGATCTTTTGTGCGCACCGGACTTTGGAAGTTGAAGACGTTGCCGGAGCAGACCAGCTGTCCGTTCAGCCGGAAGATGGAATAGGTATCGACTGCGCCGCCGCCAAAGGTGATTTTGGTGCCGAAGAGGTTGCTTTGCTTGTTGACCGAGCCGCCAGATTCGAGCGCCTTGAGCCACAGGACGTGCTGCCAGGTGGCGCTCGCGCCGCCGGAGCCATTGCCGGTGAAGCCCATCTGTTTTGCTATTTCATCGGCGGAAAGGACCGCGGCAAGGTGGGAAGGCGAGGCCGGCTGAGGTTCGGCAGTTTTGTCGGAGGGATTGCCAGGAGCGGGCCCTGCAGCGGGAGCGGCGAGGACCGCTTTCAGGAAGGTGTCCATGGAAGTGATGACGCCGTCGATGCTGGCCGCTTCGGGCGAGTTCTCGGTAGCTCCAGCTTTGGCTTTGGTGCATTTTTCGTACGAGGCGTAAAAACCGCCCAGATTCTCCATGTACGGCGAAGTGGAGTAGTCGGCGGCGCCGAGAGCATTGGGGTTGTAGAGTTCGGGAACCAGGACGAGAACGTTGAGGGAGCGCAGTTCGCGGGCGACTTCATTCAGCAAAGCTGGATTTTGCACCGTACCGACCACAGCGGTGACGGTCTGGCTACTGCTGAACATTTCGAGAATGGCTCCGACGGCTTGACCCTGCGGGGTGAGTTTTGCGAGTCCAGCGGCTGCGCCTGCCAGACCACCGCCGCCTGTGAGGCCTCTCGATTTCCGCGTTGGCTGGGTGGGAGTTTCCTGGCTATTGTCACTTTTCGCTTCGCCGGCAACGCAGACATCGTTGGCGCGCGACTCGAGAGCGCTCATGGTGGCCATGTCGGCTCGCCACAGCTGGAAATCGGAGACGAGAGTGCTGTCGGGCGAGACGATGACAATGCCTGGATTGGACTGTGAGGGGTTGCTGACGACGCAGGGTGCGTGGGCACCAGCAGGAGCTTCGGTGACGTCGCTCTGGAAAAGATAGCGAGCGATGTCGCAGGCGATGACCTGGCTGTTTTCTTCGAGGGCCTTGTAGGTGAACATCTCCGTCTCGATGGAGAAGGGGCTGTTGGCAGCTGTTTCTTCCCCAGAGCCTTGCCCTGACGAGCCCGAAGAACCGGATTTGGAGGACGATCCGGATTTTGAGGCGCTTTGGGCAGACGACAGGACGCAGCCCACGCAAAGCGCTGCGAGAAGCAACATCGAGTTGCGAAGAGAGGATCGATTCATAGCCGTGGCCCTTTTCTCACTCCTGGCGATTCTTACGGCGCCGCGGGAACGCGGCCAGCAATCGAAAATCCAGCTGGGGTTTCACTAGCATAGGCCAAAGGGGTGAGTGGGGAAACTGAATTCTTTGTCGCCGGAATGGGGTTGGGATTCGGTCAGGGACGGCTGGCGGGAGGGACCACGCCGTTCATGCGCAGGTACTCGACCATCTGCCCATAATGATCGTAGGTGTGAACCAGCGCCTCCACGATGAGGGACAAGCGGGTGACCGTCGTCGCCGACAGAGGCGAAATGGGAGAAGGCCGCACAGCGATGCTGGTATCACCGATCGCGTCCAGCGCGTTGCCGAGATGGGCGAAGGAGCTGTTCAGGTAGTCAAGAATTTCGGCTTTCGTGCGGACGGTTTCCGGTCCGGTCTCATCGCCTGCATCAGCGGGCGGCGCTTCTCCCAGGGCGGCGGCGGCGAGGATGTGGTTGGTAGCGGCAAGGTGCTTTACCTGCCGCCCGAAGGTCCGCACGTCTTTGAATTCGCCATCGGTGGGCGCGAATCCGTACTTGTCGGCGGGCATGGCTTCGGCTGCGGAGACTACATGGTTCTGCAGGGACTTGAAGAGAATCTGCAAAGCGCGCTTTTCCCGTTGCGCGGAAAGGGTGCTGTCCGTGTTTGGCTGAGACGGGATTGGGGCAGCCAGCGCATGGGGGGCAGGTTGGTCGGGCACCGGCGTTTGCGCCTGGGGCATGCAGGGGCAGGCCGCGCAAAGCAGGCACGGCAGGATCCAGTTCAATGGCTTCATCGGCGATCTCCTGAAGGGCAAACTTGCCGCCCTGGGAAAACGCTACAACTTCAAGTGGACTTGAAGGCAAGCGGTATTTTGTTGGGGCGATTTGCCGATCCGAAAGCAGAACCGATGCCATACTCAAGGCACCGATGCCTCCGCTGACGATTTCGGAAGTTGCGCGACAGATTGGGCTGCAGCCATCAGCCATTCGCTACTACGAGCAGATCGGGCTGCTTCCTGCTGCCCAGCGAGTCAGCGGGCAAAGGCGGTACGACACGACGGTGCTGTACCGGCTGGCGGTGATCCAGCGGGCGCGGCAGAGTGGGTTCACGCTGGCCGAAATCCGGCATTTGGTCGCCGGATTGCGCGGAACCACGCGGGCTGCGGAGCGGTGGAAGGAGCTGTCGCGACGAAAGCTGGAGGAACTCGACGATTTGATGGAGGGGATCCGGGCGATGCAGGGTCTGCTCAGGAGGATGACCCAGAACTGCCGGTGCGAGACCCTGGATCAATGCGGGGAGGGGATTTTTCGGCGCGGATGCGCGGATGGGGCGCTAAAAACCGCGGCTGCGAGGCGCCGGCATCGCTTTCGGGCGCGCGCCAGTTGACATCTCACCGCGGTGGGTGAAATTCTCTAACGTTTTGCCGGGGGTGGTAGCGATGAATCCTCCAGGTGTGGCTGGAGCGGAACCGAAACACGCGGGCGAGCCCTTGACGGTGGCTCGGCCGTTCCTGATCCAACAGCAGTGGGACGCATATAGCGAGGAGCAGCATGCGGTATGGGCGGAGCTGGTGCGGAGACGGATGCCGCAGCTGCGGGAGCACGCGGCCGAGGAGTATCTGAACGGGTTTGAGCAGATTGGGCTGCGCGAGGATACGATTCCGAATCTGGCCGACGTGAATCGGAGGCTGGGGCCACGCACGGGATGGAATGCGACGCCGGTGAGCGGGTTTCTGCCGCCGGATGCGTTCTTTGAGATGCTGGGAGCGCGGCAATTTCCGACCACGACGTACATTCGCAGCCGGGAGGCGATGGAATACACACCGGAGCCGGACATTTTTCACGATGTGTTTGGGCACGTGCCGATGCATGCGCATCCGGTGTTTGCGGATTTTCTTCAGCACTATGGGCGAGTGAGCGCGGCGCTGATGCACGACAAGGAAAAGCTGGAGAAAATGGGCCGGCTGTTCTGGTTCACGGTGGAGTTTGGGGTGATCCGGCAGAAGGGCAAAGTGAAGCTGTACGGGAGCGGGCTGATCTCGTCGCATGGTGAGGGAACGCACGTGATCGAGGGGAAGCCAGAGATTCGGGACTTCAATCTCGATCAGGTGCTGGAGCAGAAGTTTCTGGTGTCGGAAGAACAGAAGGTGCTGTACGCGGTGGAGTCGTTCGACCAGATTTACGAGGCGGCGCAGGCGGCGGAGAAGCGGCTGTCCTGAGTTGACTGGGGGGCGTCTACTACTACGGATGTGGGATTCTCGGATGGGTCCGGAATCCGCGAGGATGGCAGGATGCGTCCAGGAGCCGAGCCGGCGCGAAGAACCTGAAGGCGGGCAGATCGGCTGAATTGGTGCGTGACGTTCCGCAGCAACGGATCGTCGAACGGATCAGCGCGGGAGCGACTCACCGGAGTAATGAAAAAGCCGCAGAATTAGCAAAGAATTTATCTGCGCGGATGCACAATACGAAGATTGGTTCTTTGTGCGGACTGGAGTGCATCCTGCGACCGGACGAAGACACGCAGGAGGAAAATGTGCCTCGGATTCACTTTCAATTGCAGTTGGCGGAGCTGAAGGACAAGCTGCTGGCGATGGCGGCGCTGTCGCAGCAGGCGGTGCAGGCCGCGGTAGACGCGTGGCTGCAGCGCGATGAGGCGCTGTGCCAGTATGTCCGCGAGAACGAGACGGCCATTAACACGGCGCAGCGGGAAGTGGATGAGATGGCCTACGAGCTGCTGTCGCGCGAACAGCCGATGGCGATCGATCTGCGGTTCATTCTGGCGGTCATCAAGATTAACGGCGATCTGGAGCGGATCGGCGACATGGCGGTGAGCATTGCCATCCGGACGCTCGATCTGCTGGAGCAGGATCCGGCCGATCTGCCGGTGGACATTGCCGGCATGGGGGATTTTGCGGGGGTGATGATCCGGACCGCGGTGCAGGCGCTGCTGGATGGGGACGCGCTGGTGGCCGAGTCAGTACGCGACATGGACGACGAGATCGATCGCATGAATCGGGTGGCGATCACCGATCTGACGAAGGTGATCCAGGAGCATCCGGAGACGGCGGATCAGGCGCTGCCGGCGATTCTGATTTCGCGGAACCTGGAGAGGATTGCGGATCACGCGACGAACATTGCGACGGACGTGATCTTCTGGGTGCGGGGGGCGGATTTGCGGCACCAGCTGAGTCTCGCCGTCGACTAGTCGACCGCGAGACAGCGTTCAGCGTTCAGGGTACAGCGTTCAGCGGTCAGAAAAACAGGGAGTAGGGACTAGGGAATAGGGTGTAGAAAGCCTGGTTGCCGTGTCGGCGGCGGGCTTTTACGTGCGCCTGTCGGCGTGGGCTAAGGTCCAGTCGATTGCGGAGTTGAGTTCGGCGTCGGTGACGTTTTCGACGACGATGGCGTTGCCGATGCCTTTGGGGAGGATGAAGCGCCGGGTTCCGGCGCGATTTTTTTTGTCGCGGCCGGCGGCGGCGAGGAGTTTGGCGGGCGTGGCGCGGAAGGGAGGCAGCGGTCCATAGGCGCGGATGGTTTTCTCGATGCGCTCGGCCTGGTCGGGACCGACGGTTTTGCGGGCGAGGGCGATCTGGAGCGCGGCGAGCATGCCCCAGGCGATGGCTTCGCCGTGGAGCAGAGTGCGGAATCCCGTGGCAGCTTCGATGGCGTGGCCGAGGGTGTGGCCGTAGTTGAGGATCATGCGCAGGCCGGATTCGCGCTCGTCGTCGGCGACGACGCCGGCTTTCATGCGGATGGAGGCGACGATGACGCGCTCGAGGGCGTCGGGATCGCGGGCGAGGATGGCGGCGGCGTTGTGCTCCATGAAACGGAACAGCGCGGGGTCACGGATGATGCCGGCCTTGATGCTCTCGAACAGGCCGGCGCGGAGTTCGCGGTCGGGCAGGGTTTGGAGAACGTCGATGTCGGCGAAGACGGCACGGGGGTGGTGGAAGCTTCCGATGAGGTTCTTGCCGGAGGCCAGGTTGACGCCGGTTTTGCCGCCGACGGAGGAGTCAACCTGGGCGAGCAAGGTGGTAGGAACCTGGACGTAGTCGATGCCGCGCATGTAGATCGCAGCGAGGAATCCGCCAAGGTCACCGACGATGCCGCCGCCGAAAGCGATGAGGAGCGAGGAGCGGTCAGCGCCGGCGTTGGCGAGCTGATCGGCCAGCTTTTCGACTTCGGTGAGGCGTTTGTGGCGTTCGCCTGCGGGGAGGAAGAGGACCGTGGGTTGGGCGGAATTGGGGAAGGCGGCGAGGAACTTCTTGCCCCAGAGAGCCCAAGTGTCGGGCGAAGTGAGCACGTGGACATTTCCGGGCGCATGGATTTTGTGCGGGATTTGCGGAAACAGATTGCGGCCGATGACGACGGGGTAATCGGCGGAATCGGTTTTGATGGGGATGGTGCGCATGTCAGGGTACAGGGTACAGGGTGCAGGGTGCAGAAAGCAGCGATGAAAGCTCATTCGGTCCGCTTCGTTGAGGTGAAAGCGGGCGCTCGCGCGCTTTCCCGGGTCTCAATTTTGAGTTCCGAGGCACCCGGATTCGTCGCGGATGGCCAGTTAGTATTTTGCGAGGGAAGCGATGGCCTGGAAGATCCCTTCGGGTTGAGGGAGGATGGCATCTTCGACGATGGGTTGGTAGGCGACGAAAGTGTCCATTGCGCCGAGGCGGCGGACGGGGGCGTCGAGGGAGTCAAAGAGTTCTTCGCCGATGCGGGCTGCGATTTCCGCGCCGTAGCCCCAGCTAATCATGTCTTCATGCGCGACCAGGACTTTGCTGGTCTTCGTGACGGAGGTCGCGATGGCTTCCCAGTCGTAGGGGTTGAGGGTGCGGAGGTCGAGGATTTCGGTCTCGATGCCTAATTCGCGCGAGGCGCGCTGGGCGGCCTGGAGAGCGCGGGGAACGATGGCACCGTAGGTGATGACGGTGAGGTGGTTGCCTTCGCGCACGATGTTGGCTTTGCCGAAGGGGATGGCGTAGTCGGGGCCAGGATACGGGGCGCGACCGTAGGACTCGCGATAAAGGCGCTTGTGCTCGAAGAAGAGCACGGGATCGTCGCAGCGGATGGCGGTGCGGAGGAGTCCGTTGGCGTCGAGGGCGTTGGAGGGGTAGACAATGCGGATGCCGGGGGTGTGGGTGAAGAGGCTTTCACCGGACTGCGAATGATAGATGGCGCCGCCGGTGAGATAGCCGCCGATGGGGACGCGGATGACGGCGGGGGCGGCGAAGCCTCCGTTGGAGCGCCAGCGGATGAGCGGGAGCTCGTTGCGGAGCTGATGCATGGCGGGCCAGATGTAGTCGAAGAACTGAATTTCGGCGACAGGCTTGAGACCGTGGACGGCCATGCCGACGGCACGGCCGACGATGGCGGCTTCGGCCAGCGCGGAATTGAAGACACGGTTGGAGCCGTACTCGCACTGGAGGCCGGCGGTGAGCTTGAAGACGCCACCTTTGCCTTTGACCTGCTTGTTCTCGAGGTACTCCTCGCGGGAGCAGTCGGCGACGTCTTCGCCGAAGACGACGATGCGGGGGTCGCGGCGCATTTCGTCGTGGAGGCAGGCGTTGATGAGGTCGGCCATGGTGCGGGCCGGACCTTCGGAGGCGGGAGTGGTCTGGAGGTCGGGGCGGGTGGGGTCGTAGTCCTCAGAATACTGATGGCGGAGGATCGCGGCCGTCTCGGTGGAAGGCAGCGGGGCACTGAGGGCGCGCTCTGCGGCCTGGCGAACTTCTTCGTCCACTTCCTTCTCGAGGCTCTCGAGGGCCTCGGCGTCGAGGATGCCTTCGCGGAGAAGGTACATCTGGAAATTGTGAATGGGATCGCGAAGGGCTTCGGCCTGGCGCTCGGTTTCCGGGCGATAGAGGCGGACGTCGTCGGAGTGAGAATGCGCGTAGGGGCGGATGACGTGGCCGTGCACCAGCGCCGGACCTCTGCGGGCGCGACAGTGGGCGACCGCGGCCTCAAAGACGCGGAGGCAGGCGAGAGGGTCGGTGCCGTCGACTTCAGCGAAATAAAAATTGGGGAAGCCAGCGACCAGCGGAGAGATGTTGCCGCCGGGGGTATTGACCTCGACCGGAACGGAGATGGCGTAGCCGTTGTCTTCGACGACGAAGAGGACGGGGAGCTTGAGATTGGAGGCGGTGCTGATGGCTTCCCAGAACTCGCCTTCGCTGGTGGCGCCATCGCCGAGGGAAACGTAGACGACTTCGTCGCCGTGGAAATCGACTTTGCGGAACTGGCGGTAGTCGCCCGGGTGAGGCTCGGCGGCTTCGGGATGCTGCTGGAGGTAGAGGGCGGCTTCCGCGCAGCCAACAGCCTGGAGGCACTGGGTCGCTGTGGAAGAAGACGCGGTGACGATGTGGTGCTCGGGGTTCGACCAGTGGGAAGGCATCTGGCGGCCGCCGCTGGAGGCGTCAGTGGCAGCGCCGACGGCCTGCAGGAGATGTTCTTCGACCGTGGCGCCGAGGGCGAGCGTGAGGGCGCGATCGCGGTAGTAGGGGAAAAACCAGTCGTAGCCGGAGCGCAGAGAGAGGGCGGCAGCGACGAGGAGAGCTTCGTGGCCGGCGCCAGAGATCTGGAAGAAGACTTTTTGCTGATTTTTGAGGATGATCTCGCGGTCGTCGGTGCGGCGCGAGAGGTACATGAGGCGGTAAATCTGGATCAGTTTGTCGCGGGAGAGCGCGGGGCCGCTGCCGTTGCGGGCGGATGCCAGTTCAGCGGGTTTGCTGAGTTCAGCGCCTGAGGCTGCGGTCTGGGGCATGGGGACTTTTCTCTAACGTTTAGATGACGTCTTTCCAGTTTAGGGCGCGCGGGGAGCGAAAGCCTGGGGAACGGCGCGCCGGACCGGGCCGACCACAGATTGTATCGCGTGGAAACGAGAATTTGGGATGGTCGAAAGGTAACGGTTGTGGGGTACTGGGGTGGGATAGGGAAGACAGCGTTCAGCGCTCAGCGTTCAGCGTTCAGAAAAACTGGGTACGGTGCTCGATCAGGAAGGCCATTTGGGTAGGGGCGGGTGGCCGATGGCTGGTGGCGGGAGCGAATCGCTGATATGTTGGCAACCTATGGCTGGACGATCTCTGAGAGCAAGCGCCTGGCGATTTTCACGCTGGGAACAGATGCGCGTGACACCGTGGAAGCGGCTTTGGCTGTTCCTGGTGGCGGCGTCGCTGCTGTTTTCTATCTTTGGGTTTTTCTATGACCTGATGAGTCTGGGAGCGACACCTTACGCGGTGGTGATTGTTCTGGCGATCCTGAGCGGGGTGAATTGCGCACTTTGGGTCCTGGTGATTTATAAATCGCCGCCTAAGTTCCTGGGGGGCCTGATCGTGGGCCTGATCGTTCTGCAGTTCTTCAACGGGACGCTGATGACGTGGCTGGCACGGTGGATGACGCGCACGTTTGGCCTGCACGAGGTTGCGACGAAGGCGGGCGTGCGGTTTGCCGCGGCGGGCATCGTGGCGGTGGTCATGGCCTCATACTTCTTTTTCATCGGCTTCATTCGCGCGGCGGGAAAGGAAGCGTACCGGATTCAAAGCGAACTGGAACTGGCGCATGGGATCCAGAAGACGCTGGTGCCGCCGGTGGGGTTGCGCATGGAGCGCTTCGAGGTCTATGGGATTTCGGAGCCCAGCGACAAGGTGGGCGGGGATCTGGTGGATGCGCTGCTGCTGCCGAATGGGGACATGGTGGCGTACGTGGCGGATATAGCGGGGCATGGGCTGCCGGCGGGAATCCTGATGGGCATGTTGAAGACGGCCGCGCGGACGGCGCTGCTGGATGTGGCGGCGGGGCATCCAAGTGTGACGCTGCCGCTGCTGCTGGAGAAGGTGAATCGGGTGCTGCCGGATGTGAAAGAGCCGCAGATGTACGCGACGCTGACGGCCTTCCGACTGAACGCGGATGGCGGGGCGTGGTACGCGATGGCGGCGAGCCCGCCGGTGCTGCACTGGAGCGCGCAGCGGCGGGACTGGCGGCGGATGGAGGAGGAACAGTATCCGCTGGGGCTGCTGCCGGTTTCAGGATTCACCGGGGATGCGATTGCGCTGGGTCCGGGCGATCTGCTGGTGGTGGCGACGGACGGAGTGCTGGAGGTCTGCGACCGGCAGGGGCAGGAATTTGGGATCGAGCGCGTCGAGAGGGCGATCGCGTCGGATGCGCACGCTGCGCTGCCGGAACTGGCGGGAACGATTCTGGCGACGGCGCGGGCGTTTGGGAAGCAGGTGGACGATCAGACGCTGTTGCTGATCCGGCGCGTTTAGACGCGCCGGATCAGCGAAGAGCTGTTAGCGAGAAGTGTTTAGCGTGAGACGTTTAGCGAAAAGCGATTAGCGAGAAGCGAACAGCAAGAAGTGAGCGGAAGGCGAGCGCGAAAGCTGGTAGCTTGTCGCTGGTGGCGGGCAGCGTGATTCCTGAACGCTGAACGCCGATTACTGAACGCTGGTTTATTGGCCGTCGCGCATTTTTTCTTTGACGACTTTGGCGAGCTTCTCGATTTCGGTCGCGGTGTTGACGACGGAGAGCGAAAGCTGATCTTTGCTGCTCTTGTCGACGGCGTCCTTGAGCTGTTTGGCCAGATCGAGAAGCTGAGCGGTATCATCGACAATCTGTTTCTGGCGGATGGCATTGCGCTCGCGGGTCATGTCCTTCATCATGCGGGCCTGATCGGGGTCGCGGGGGCTGGGATCGCCAAAACCAGATGCGTCGACACCGTTATGCTGGGGCGAAGTCGGCGCCGCCGGCACGGTTTGTTGCGCGCGCGCGCCGGGGAGCGCGAAGGCGGCGAGCAGGGCGATAAGAATCAGACGGCTGTTCCGGGTCAACAAGGCAACGTTGATCATGAGAGCGCCTCCTACAAGCAGGTTGGGAAGGAACGCACCGGGGCTTTCGGTGGTGGCAGCATTATAAGCCCGATGGGCGGGGAGAAAGGTGAACACACTGTGACGTTATGCTGAGGGGAAAACCATGTGGATTGAGATCCTGATGCTGGGGCGGCGGGAGTTTTTTGAGGGGCTGGGGGACAAGTATGTCATGGATCTGCAGGAGTTCCTGCATGAGAAGCTGCCCAAGCTGATCCTGGTGGCGGTGCTGAGCTGGGTGCTGATGTGGGTGCTGCGCCTGGTGACAGATCACGTCCTGAGAATCACGGAGCGGCAGCCGAGTTCGGTGGGTCATGCGGCGCAGGTGCGGACCCTACTGTCGGTGATTCGCGCAACGGGCGTCGGGGTGATCGTGTTTCTGGCGGTGCTGCAGGTGCTGCCGGTGCTGGGGTTCAATCTGGGGCCGTTGCTGACCAGCGCAGGCGTGGCGGGAGTGGCGATTGGGCTGGCGGCGCAGAACATCGTGAAGGATTGCTTCAACGGATTCCTGATTCTGATCGACGACCAGTTCAACGTGGGCGACCTGGTGCGGATTGCAGGGGTGAGCGGCACCGTGGAGATGATGACGCTGCGCAGGACGCAGGTGCGGGACGGCGACGGGACTCTCTACATCGTGCCGAATTCGCAGATCACCACGGTGGCGAACCTGACGCGGGACTTCTCAGTGGCGACGATCAATGTTTCGGTGGATTTTTCGGCGAATCCGGACGAAGTGATGGCGCTGCTGAAGGATGTGGCGATGAGCGTGCGTAACGATCCGGCGTACAAGGATGTATATCTGGCGGATCCTGTGCTGCTGGGGGTGGATTCGATTAAAGGATCGCAGGTGATTTATCCGGTGCAGCTGAAGACGAAGGCGAATCAGCAGTGGGCAGCGCAGCGGGAGACACAGCGGCGAATCGCTCTGGCGCTGGAAGAAAAGGGGATCCTGCCGGGGGATCCGAATCGAATCTACAGCAGGGCACAGAGCACAGAGCTCAGAGCACAGGACAGCGTTCAGCGTTCAGCGATCAGCGTTCAGGAAAAAACTGCAGAGCACGAGACGGCGAAGTCGGATCCGACGGCAGCAAAGTCGACGGAAGTGAATCCGTTTACGGGGGAGCAGTGATCACTAATCTCCGAAGGTGGTGGCGGGTTGAGGAGCGGCAGCGCGCGGCGCTTCGTGGCGCGCCGAGAGGCCGGGGCGGGAGTCGGATTCGCCGAGGCGGAAGTGTCCCACGGATTCCTGGAGACGGTCGGCGCCGGCGCCCACGGACTGGACGAGGCCTTTGGTGACGGGGCTGGCGGCGTTGCCTTCTTCGCCGAGGCGGTTGATGACCTCGAGATTCTGGCTGAATTCCTGAGCGGCGACGGATTGCTCGGTGGAGGCGGTGGCGATCTGGGCAATCATGGATTCGACCTGGTCGGTGGCCGCCATAATGCGCTTGAGAGAAACGCCGGCGCGGGCGGTGATTTCCATGCCGTGGTTGACGCGTTTAGTGCCGGATCCCATGGCCTGGACGGCGGCCTGGGTATTGGCGGTGATGCTGTCGATCATCTGCGCGATTTCACTGGTGGCGTTGCGGGTGGATTCGGCGAGGCGGCGGACTTCACCGGCGACGACGGCAAAGCCGCGGCCCTGTTCGCCGGCGCGGGCGGCTTCGATGGCGGCGTTGAGGGCAAGCAGGTTGGTTTTCTGGGCGATTTCTTCGATGACGTTGACGATGCGGATGATCTGCTCGGATTCTTTGCCGAGACGCTCGACGGTTTCGGCGGTTTGAGAAACGGAGTCGGAGATGGTGTTCATGCCGGTCAGCATTTCCTCAACGATGGCGCCGCCTTCGCGGGCAACGGTAGCGGCCTCGCGGGCCTGGTCGGAGGCGGTTTGAGCATGACCGGAGACCTCGGCAATAGAAATGGACATTTCCTGCATGGCGCTGGCGGCCTGGTGGGTCTGGGCGCTTTGCTGGCTGGTGCGGTTCCAGGCCTGGGCGCCGGCGCGGGCCAGATCTTCGCAGTTGTTGTGGAGGGTCGCGGAAGATTCCATGATCGCGGCAATCACGCCCTGAAGGCTTTCCTGCATGGTGTCCATGGAGTGGGCGAGGTCGCCAACCTCATCGTGAGCACCGCAGACGACGGCCCTGCCAGTGAGGTTGCCTTCGGTGATGGATCGGGCACGGCCGCCGAGCTGGCGGAGGCTGGCGATGAGGCAGCGGGAGGTGAGTTCGAGTCCGATGAGGGCAAGGGTGCCTCCGACCATGGCTGCAGCCCAGAAGGCGATGATTTCGGAGCGGTTGAGATGCAGCACCTCGGTGAGGGCGGCGAGAGCGGTCGAGGCCATGAGAAGTCCGATGATCAGGCGCAGTTTGTAGCCGAAGGGAATGCGGGCAAAGAAGTTCATACATGTCTCCACAGTCGCAGGACGAGGGTGGGTTGGGATGGCGCGCCAGCGGGCTCGAAGGGACTTTGCGGGGGGAGCGGTATTGCGGGCGCGGGGTGGGGACCGGGGGCTTGAACGCAGAGGAGGGGTTGCCGGAACGCGCGCCACAGTGCAGTCTGGCGCCGGCGGCTGGGAGAGTAGAGAGACGAGAGCAACGGATGCCTCCGCTGAACAAAATACGGGCAGGCGGACGGATCGAGCGGATTGCGCCCGCACTGCGGCGTTCAAGGTGGATATCGGCGGGGCCGGGGGAAGAATTAGCGAGAGGGGGAGGGGATTGTGTCGAAGGTGAGGTTTTCAGCCGTGCTGCCGGTCGACTGACGCCACTGATCGAAGAGGCGGCCATAGCTGAGGGTGAGGAACTGGCCGGGGTCGACGCCGAGTTTGCGACCGGTCTGGTCGATCCAGTCCGCGGGACCTTCGAGCTCGGCATAGACGCCGATGGGGGTTTCGTCGAGAACGCAGTGGCCGGTGGCGTCAGCGAACTCAGTGCGCCATTTTTCGTAGATGAAGGAGGGCTGGAATCCGAGCTGGGTGAAGATATGGCCGAGGGCCTGGCCGTCCTCGACCTGGGTCTCGGTTTCTTCGCGGTGTTTGTGGCGGGCGGCGTGGTCGTTGTTTTGGGGGAGGCATTTGTGGGTGACGATGCAGCGATCGCCGTACTGACGGATACGGAGGATGGCCGTCTGCGCGCGGAGGCGGCGGTCGGGCGTGTCGTAGAGGATATTGCGCTCGAAGGTGCGCGGAGTTTGCTCGTGGAAGCCGGCGTCTTTGAGGCGGCGGAGGAGCGCCTCGGGATCGGGGACGGGGAATTTGACTTCGATTTCCAGGGGCATGAGGACAGCGTAAAGCGAGCGAGAGGCGGTTAGCAAAAAACGGTTAGCGAAGAAACGGTCAGCGAAAAGCGTTTAGCAAAGGCGACCGAAGAGCGAGTGAACGGCAGCGGACGACGAGCGCAAAGCGAGCACAAGACGAGCCAGGGTCTGGCGACGGTTAGGATAGGCATCGGGAGAGCGAGAGAGTGGAGACGCTGCGCCTCACGGTTGATGTGGGCGATCTGGAGAGCGAGGCTTCGCGGAAGGCGATTGCGCAGGCGGCGGAGATTCTGCGGGCGGGTGGGACGGTGGCGTTTCCGACGGAAACGGTGTACGGGCTGGGGGCGAATGCGCTGGATGCAGCAGCGGTGGAAAAGATTTTTGCGGCGAAGGAGCGGCCGGGCTGGGATCCGCTGATCGTGCACGTGGGCGATCGAGCGATGCTGAGCATGGTGGCAAGAGAGGTGAGCCAGGATGCGCACCGGCTGATGGAGGCCTTCTGGCCGGGACCGCTGACACTGCTGGCGCCGAAGCATGCGAGGATTCCGGAGATCGTGACGGCGGGGCTGGAGAAAGTGGGGGTACGGATGCCGGCGCATCCGGTGGCGCATGCGCTGCTGGTAGCGGCAGGCGTGCCGGTGGCGGCGCCGAGCGCAAACCGGTTTGGGCGGATCAGCCCTACAAGCGCGTACCACGTCGCGGAGGATCTGGACGGGCGGATCGACGCGATTCTCGATGGAGGAGAGACGACGCACGGAGTGGAGTCGACGGTAGTGGATGCGCAGGAGGGCGGGTGCGTGATTTATCGGCCGGGGATAATCACGCTGGAGCAGCTTCGCTCGGTGTGCCGTGGCGAGGTCGTGTTTCGGACGGAACTGGTGGAGAGTGAGGCGGCGGCTCCGGCGCCCGGGATGGGGGTGCGCCATTATGCGCCGCGAGCGCGGCTGGTGCTGGTGGAAGGAATCCAGCCGGGGCTGGATGCGGCGCTGATGGTGGAGGTGAATCGCCTGGAGGAAGCCGGCGAGGTGGTGGGCGTGATGGCGCCTGGGGGGTTCGAGGCGGCGCTGAGGCTGATGCGGAAGAAGCCGTTCGATGCGCGGGGATTCGCGATGGGCTACGACACGGTGCATGTCTACAACTGGGGATCGTGGGAGAAGCCGGAGGAACTGGCGCACAAGCTGTACGCGGGGCTGCGGTGGCTGGATGCGGCGGGGGTGACGGCGATTGTGTGTCCGTTGCCGGAGCCGGTGGGGATTGGTTTGGCGGTGCGGGATCGGCTCTTAAGAGCAGGGAATAGGCAATAGCGGATAGCGGATAGCGGATAGCGGATAGCGGATAGCGGATAGCGGATAGCGGATAGCGGATAGCGAGCATAGAGGATAGCGGAAAGCGGATAGCGGATAGCGGATAGCGGATAGCGGAGATTGAGGATTGGTTGTCTGGGCGGCGGACGGAACTTTGCTCAGGATGGCTGGTTTTCGCCGGCTTTATAGAGGTACTTGATGCTGGATTTGTAGATGAGGGCGCGCATGGCGGTGTCGCCAAGGCGTATGTTGCGGAAGGGCGACGCGGTGCAACGCACTTTAATGACGTTGCGATCGTACCATTCGATGGAGCCTTCGATTTTTTCGCCGTCGTCGAGGATGAAGACCATGGGGGTTTGTGCCTGCACTTGTTTCTGCAGGTAGAAAGATTCGGCGTGCGAGGATTCCTGCACGGGCAGGACGCGCGCGATGGCGGAACCGACGATGAGAGTCGGCTCGTCCTGGCGCTGGTAGCGGCGATTGCGGCGGACAGTTATCAGGCAGAGTGGGGCGGATGAGTTTGCGCGGGCCGATGACGTCGAGGTCGTGCGTTTTGTTGGGCGGGGCGGGCGCTGGGGGTGGGACGGGAACCGGGCCGGGAAGGGCAGAGCCGACCTCGGAGGAAGCTCGCTGAGGGGAGCTTCTGACGACTTGCGGTCGCAGCGTGCGCACGGTCGAGGCAGGCAACTGGGACATACCCAAAAATCCTTTACGGACAAGATGTGCCTATGTGATGCAGGAAAGGCGAGCTGCGTCGCATGGCTGGACCGCAAAAACTGAGGGGAGAAACGGTGTGGGGATAGTAACCTGGGGCGGGTGTGGGAATCTACCCAGGGGTGGCTGGGAGCCTGGAGCCGGGGGGTCAGCTGAGTTGGGCGGCGAAGCTGTCGAGCGAGAGGGAGCGCAGGAGGTTGCGGCGCATGCCGGATTCGACCTGGCGGAGGCCGCGGGCGGCGGATTCGATCCAGTCAAAGGTGACCGCAGAGGCCATGGAGGCCAGCTCTTTTTGTAAATCGATATTGCGGACCAGGTGCGGGGTTTCGGATTTGAGCAGGAGCAGGTCTTCGAGGAGAGACGAGGCGGCGCGGAGAAGGCCCTCGGTTTTCGCCTGACCTTCGGCGCCGGCGCGGTAGGTTTCGGTGACCTTGAACAAGTCAGACGCATCGGCCTGGCCGATGGTGTTGCGCAGGAGGACGAGGGCGTCGGCGCGGCTGGCGAGATATGCGGGGAGATCGAAGCCGAGAGCGCGGCCGATGGCGCCTTCGGAGAGGCGGGCGATGAGGGAGCGTTCGGCGGGGCGGTCATGGGGACGGCGTTCGGCGAGAAGTTTTTCGATCTGGTCGGTGGGGATGGCGCCGAGACGGAAGATGCCGGCGCGAGAGCGGATGGTGGGGAGGAGTTCGCCCGTGTTTTCGGCAAGCAGGACGATGGTGGCGTGGGGGGGCGGCTCCTCGAGAACTTTGAGGAGGGAGTTGGCGGCTTCTTTCATGAAGGACGCGCTGGTGAAGATGGAGAAGGCGCGGCGGGCTTCGGCGGGGACGCGATAGATTTCGCGGGTGAGGACGCGAACCTGGCCGATTTTGATCAGGAGCTGCGGCGGGTCAGGCGGAATGACGAGGACGTCGGGGTGGGTCTGGATGAGGATGCGGGTTTCGCGCTTGTCAACGTCGCGGAGTTCTTCGCGGGCGGCAATGGCTTCGTCGACGCGGGCGTCGAGGTCGAGGGACTGGCCGATGCGCTCACAGTTGGAGCAGACGCCGCAGAAGTCAGGGAGGCCGTCGGTGATCTGCGGCGTGAGGCAATTGGCGGCCTGCGCGAGCATGATGGCCAGGGTGTATTTGCCGGAGCCGCGGGGGCCGGCGAGGATGAGCGAGTGCGGGAGGCGGTTGGCGGCGAGGGCTTCGCGCAGGTGGCGGACGGTGGGTTCGTTGCCGAGGAAGTCGCGGAAAGACATTAACGACTAGCGTACAGCGGACAGCGGATAGCGTTCAGGAAAAGCGGACGCGCTGCGCGCGCTTTCCCGGGTCTCAAAAGCGAGACCCCGGGGCACCCGGCGAAAAACACATTAAGGACTAGCGTACGGCGGATAGCGTTCAGGAAAGGCGGGCGCGCTGTGCGCGTTTTCCCGGGTCTCAAAAGCGAGACCCGGGGCAGCCACGCGTACAGCAGCAAAATGCGAGCGAGAAGCGAGCGAACGACGAGCGATTAGCGGTCAGACGACAGAGTTATTCGCGATGACGTTGCGGTAGAAGTCGTAGGAGAGCTTGGGCGTGCGTTTTTGCGTTGCGTAGTCGACGTAGGTGATGCCGAAGCGGAGGCTGTAACCGGAGCTCCATTCGAAGTTGTCGAGGAGGCTCCAGAGGAAGTAGCCAGCGACGGGATTGCCTTCGGCGATGCCGCGCTGGAGCTGGAGCAGGTAGTTGCGGAGGTAGAGGATGCGGTCGGTGTCGAGGATGCGGCCCGCCTCACTCGAACCGCTGGGACGCAGAACGTCGGCGGAGGAGTAGCCGTTCTCGGTGATGTAAATCTTTTTGACGCGCCAAAGTTGGGAGACGAGCTTCGGAGTCCAGTAGAGCGCCTGCGGATTGACGAAGAGCCACTCGGAGCCGGCGTGCGGGTAGGTCTTGGGGCGCGGAACCATGAGGAAGCCGTTGGGGGTGTCGGTGGGGACGACTTCCTGCGTGGTGTAGATATTGATGCCCACGAAGTCCAGGGGTGTGGAGATGGTTTTCAGTTCTTCGGGCGTAAATTGCGGGGCGTCCGCACCGAGGGTGCGCAGGTAGAGGTCGGTGTAGCGGCCCTCGAAGATGACGGTGGCGTAGGGCGCGTTGATTTCGCGGAAGGCGATTTCCGCGGCGTGGATATGCTCGGGGTCGACGATGGCGGGCATGGCGCCGGGCATGTCCTGCGCGAGTCCCACCTGGACGGGGCGCGTGGCCGCGGCGCGAATGGCCTGGACAGCGAGACCATGGGCGAAGACGGCGTTGTGGCGGGTAGCGGCGACATCGCGACGGGACAACCTCAGCCCTGGGGCCGATTCGCCTGAGGCGTAGCCTGCGTCAATGTAGGAGCCGAATTCGTTGATGGTCATCCAGTGGCTGATGCGGTCGGAGAGCTGGCTGACGGTGTAGTGGGCGTAGTCCGCGAAGGCCTGGGCGGTGGCGCGACTGGTCCAGCCGCCTTTGTCCTGGAGAGCCTGGGGGAGATCCCAGTGAAAGAGGGTGCAGAAGGGCTCGATGTTGGCGGCGAGCAGGGCGTCGACGAGGCGTTTGTAGAAGTCGATGCCTTTGGGGTTGGGCGTGCCGGTGCCCTGCGGGAAAATGCGCGGCCATGCGATGGAGAAGCGGAAGCCTTTGGTGCCGAGGCGCTGCATCAGCTCGATGTCCTGCGGGTAGCGGTGATAGAAGTCGTCGGCGACGTCGCCGGTCTGGCCCTGAAAGGTTTTGCCGGGCGTGTGGGAGAAGGTATCCCAGACGGAGGGGCCGCGGCCGTCCTCGTGGACAGCGCCTTCGACCTGATAGGCGGCGGTGGCGGTGCCCCAGATGAAGTCGTTGGGGAAGCGGTTGGGCGCAGCGGAGAGGGTGGGCAGGTTTTGCGCTGCGGCGGAATTGAGGAGGGACTGGAGGGCGGGCGCAGCGGCGAGAGCGGCAGCGGATTGCAGGAAGGAGCGGCGTTTCATGGGAGCCTCGTGGGACAGGGTGCAGGGCGCAGGGCACAGATACAGAAAGCCCGGTCGGCATCCAGCGTAGCAGCTTAAACGTTTAAGTGGAAGGGTTTTCTTCCGGGCGGGTTCGGGCGCACCGGACGTGGATCATTCCTTCATTTCGGCAAATCTTTCTGGCCGGTGATGGTGAACCGGGCACTCGAGGTTGATGCGAAGCCGGGAGGGCCACCGCCGATGGAAATGTCGTATTCGCCGGGGAGGATGACGCGGTTGCCGTGCTCGTCGACCTGAGCGATGGAGCGCGGCGTGAGCGTGAGGCCGATGTGGGTGGTCGCGCCGGCGTCGAGATGAACGCGCGTGAACGCGGCCAGCTCGCGGATGGGGGTTTCGAAGGCGCGAGGCTGTGTGAGGTAGAGCTCGACGACTTCGTCGCCCGCGACGGAGCCGGCGTTGCGGACTTCGGCTTCAACCTGGACGGGTTCGCCTGCCTGGACTTGTTGCGGAGCCTTAAGGTCGCTGTAGGTGAAATTGGTGTAGCTGAGCCCGTAGCCAAAGGCGTAGAGCGGCTTGCCGGTGAAGTAGCGGTAGGTGCGGTTCTTCATCGAGTAGTCGGCGAAGGGCGGGAGCTGGTCGAGCGAGGCGTAGAAGGTGAGGGGCAGGCGGCCGGCGGGATTGGTGTCGCCCGCGAGCGTCTCGGCGATGGCGGTGCCGCCTTCTTCGCCGGGATACCAGGCTTCGAGGATGGCGCTGGCGTGTTGGGCGGCCCAATCGATGGCGAGGGCCGAGCCATTCTCAAGAACCACGATGAGCGGCTTGCCAGTCGCGGCGACTGCCTTGAGCAGATCCTCCTGAACAGCGGGAAGCGAGATGGTGGTGCGATCGCCACCGCTGAAGCCGTCGAGGTGGACGGGCATTTCTTCACCTTCGAGATTGGGCGAGAGGCCGACGCAGGCGATGACGATGTCGGATTGCTGCGCGGCTTTGACGGCTTCGTCGCGGAGAACGGCGGCAGGAGGAATCCAGGTGAGGTCGATGCCGGCCGAGCCGGTGCCGTGGAGATATTCGAGGCGGATGGGGTGGGGATTTGTATCAGTGAAGTGCACTGAAGCGTCGAAGACGGCGCCGCGTTCGGCTTGTTTTTCGCTGGAGCTGGTGACGATGAGTTTGCCATCGAGGTAAAGGCGGAAGCCTTCGGCGTTTTCGCAGGCGTAGCAGTAGTTGACGCGGACACCGATCTGGTAATCGCCGGGCGCGGGCGGAGTGAAGGCTGCCGGTCCAGCGGACGGAGTAGTTGTTGCGCTGGAGGCCGGGGACGGGAACGACTTTATCCCAGTTGAAATTGATGTTGCGGTCGGTGCGAGTGAGGACGGGGGCGCCGGAAAAGTCGGGCGACGAGAAATATTCGCCGGTGAGGCCGGAATCGGAGCCACGGCCGGAGCCGGAAGAGGGATGGAGCGCGGTGTGTTCGATGGGGATGGCATAACCCTCAACGAGGGTCGAGCCCTGGGCGTAGCGGACATGCGACGAGGAGAAGCGCTTTTCGATGCCGTTGAGCGGGTAGACGGGCGATGGGGGCGGCCCGTTGTAGTTGCCCTGGAGAGACTGGATGAGCTCGGCGGTGGGACCGATGACGGCGATCGAGGAGGGTTCGGATTGCAGCGGGAGGATGTGGTCCTGATTCTTGAGGAGGACCATGGATTCGCGCGCGGCGCGGCGGGAAAGCGCGCGATGCGGGGCTGAATTGACTTCGCTGAAGGGGATCTGGCCGTAGGCGTAGCTCGAGGGTGGATCGAACATGCCGAGCTTGAAGCGGGCGCGGTAGAGGCGGTGGAGGGAGGTGTTGAGGTCGGCTTCGGAGATGAGTCCCTGGTGGACGGCGTCGACGAGGGTGGGGTAAGCCTGGCCTTCGCCATAGCCGCATTCGAGGTCGGTGCCGGCCTTCACGGCGTCGGCGGCGGCGTGGGGCATGTCGGGCGCGTAGTGATGACCGGTGAAGATGTCGGCGGCGGCGGCGCAGTCGGAAACGACGTAACCGTCGAAGTGCCAGGCGTTGCGGAGGTGATCCTGGAGGAGCATGGTGTTGGCGCAGGCGGGGGCTCCGTCGATGGCGTTGTAGGCGCACATGACGGACTGCGCGTGGGCTTCCGTGACGGCGGCGCGGAAGGCGGGGAGGTAGGTGTCTTCAAGGTCGTGCGGGGAGACGTCGACGTTGGCCTGGTGGCGGGTAAGCTCGGGGCCGGAGTGGACCGCGTAGTGTTTGGGCGTGGAGACGACGCGGAAATAGCGAGGGTCATCGCCCTGCATGCCGCTGACGAAGGCGACAGCCATGCGGCCGGTGAGGAAGGGATCTTCGCCGTAGGTTTCCTGGCCGCGGCCCCAGCGGGGATCGCGAAAGATGTTGATATTGGGCGCCCAGAAGGTGAGGCCGAAGAATTGTTCATGCTGATTGTTACGAATGGCTTCGTCGTATTTGGCGCGGGCTTCAATGGAGATGGTCTGCCCCATGGTGTGGACGAGCTGCGTATCCCATGTAGCGGCCATGCCGATGACCTGGGGAAAATTGGTGGCATAGCCAGCGAAGGCGACGCCGTGCAGGCCTTCATTCCACCAGTCGTATTTGGGGACGCCGAGGCGCCGGATGGCGGGGGCGTGATCGCGCATCTGCTGGACTTTTTCTTCGAGGGTCATTTGGGAGATGAGGGCGTCGACGCGCTGGTCGGTGGGGAGGGAGGTGTTGAGCCACGCCTGCTGGGTCTCGGCGGATTGCTGGGCTGATTCGGAGGGTGCGGCGAGGAGAATGGCAAAGACGGCCACGAGTGCGGCAGTGAGGATACGAGCGCGGGACATTAAAGCTCCTCGGGAAACATTCTTTGAACGAAGCGACAGTATAGGCCGCAGCGGGCGGGCGATGTATCGAGGTGCGGTTGCGAATTGAGGGCGGCGGCGAGGATTTGCGCAATTTGCTTTCGCGTTGAGGCCTGGGTGTAGATACTGGCAGGAAACCCTGGGGAGGATTCGATCTGAGCGCGTCGCCGACAGCCGCGGTTCTGGGGAAGGTTGGATTGCCTGCACCGGTGCGGGAACTGGCTGCGCGGTCGTGGGATGTTGTGGTCGTTGGCGCTGGGCATAATGGCCTTGCATGCGCGGCCTACCTGGCGCGGGCGGGGAAGCGCGTGCTGGTGCTGGAAACGCGCGAACGCGTGGGCGGGGCGTGCACGATTGAGGAGCCGTTTCCGGAAACGCATCCGGAGGTGCGGATGTCGCCGTGCGCCTATCTGGCGGGGCTGCTGCACCCCAAGGTGGTGGAGGAACTGAACTTGCCGGCGCGGGGATTTCACTGGACTCCGGCCGTGAATGGGCTGTTTGTGCCGCTGCTCGATGGGTCCAGCGTGCAGTTGTGGGACGACGATGCGCAGTGCGAGGCGGAGATTCGGCGATTTTCGCCGGGCGATGTAGAGGGGTGGAAGGCGATGAACGCCACGCTGACCCGGCTGCGGGACAAGCTGCGTCCGGCGGGGGATGGCGATGCGTGGATCGGGGATGCGCCGACGTCGGAGGAAATCGACGCGCGGCTGAGCGGCGATGAGGAGGCGCGGAAGCTGCTCTACGAGTGGTCGATGGCGGAGTTTGTCGGGCATTATTTGTGCGATGAGCGGTTACAAATTGCTTATCTGGGGCAGGGAGTGATCGGAACGAACGCGAGCCCGTTTGATGCGGGGACCGCGTCGATCCGATTCCATCATGCGTCGGGGCGGCTGGGCGGCATCCCGGGGATGTGGGGGTATGTTCGCGGCGGGATGGGGATGGTGTCGTTTTACTTCTGCGATGCGGCGCGGGAGGCGGGCGCAGTGGTGGTTTCGGGGGTTGGAGTTGCGGAGATCGTCCCGGGTGACGGAGTTGTGCTCGAAGGCGGAAAGCGGATTCGGGCGCGCGTGGTGGTTTCGAATGCCGATCCGCGGGTGACGTTGCGGTTGTTGGGCGGGGCGGCGGATGCGCAATGGAAGGCGCGGGTGGAAAGTGTACCGATTGAAGGCTGCACGGTGAAGCTGAATGTGCTGCTGCGGGAGCTGCCAAATTTCAAGGCGCGGCCGGGGACCGATGAGCCGCACCACTATGGACAGATCAACGCGCCGCTGACGAAGGCGGAGTGGAGGGCGGGGTTCGCGGCGGCGAGGCGCGGCGAGTTGCCGGAGGCGCTGTGGTGCGAGCTGTACTTCCAGAGCGCGCACGATCGGAGCGTGGTGCCGGAGGGGATGCACACGATGAGTGTCTTCGCGCAATATGTGCCGTACACGTTTACAAATGGGACGTGGAAGACGCGGCGCGAGGAAGTGCGGCGGTTGGCGCTGGGGTCGCTGGGGCGGTTCTGCTCGAACATCGACAGCGCTGTGGTAGAGGCGCAGGTGCTGGGGCCTCCCGACATTGAAGAGAAGGTGGGGCTGACAGGCGGGCATATTTTCCAGGGAGAATGTTTGCCGCCGTATATGTGGTCGCGACGGCTGACGGCGCGGACTCCGATGGAGGGTGTGTATCTGTGCGGGGCGTGCACGCATCCGGGGGGCAGCGTGATCGGCGTGAACGGGCGCAACGCCGCGATAGCGGTGCTGAAAGATCTGGAAAGTGGCGCGCGTGGCTGAGATCCCGATGGTGCCGGTGATGGTGCCCGACGCCGAGGGTCACGGGCATGCGCAGGGTCTGAAGCGGACGCTGCGGCTACGCGATGTGGCGCTGCTGTACATTGCCACGACGCTGAGCGTGCGCTGGGTGGCAACGGCGGCGGCGGCGGGGCCGAGCGCGCTGGTGGTGTGGATTTTCGCGCTGGTGGGATTTTTTGTGCCTCTGGCAGCGAGCGTGATGGAGCTGTCGTCACGCTATCCGCAGGAAGGCGGGCTGTACATCTGGGCGCGCGAGGCGTTCGGGGATTTCGCGGGATTTCTGAGCGCCTGGACGTACTGGATGTCAAACCTGCCGTACTTTGCGGCGATTCTTTATTTCGGCGCGGGGGCGGCCCTGTTCGCGGCTGGGGAGCGGGGACATCGGCTGGCCGGCAGTCCCTGGTACTTTATGACGTTCGCGGTGACGTGGCTGGCGGTGATCACCGCGGTGAACGTGGTGGGGCTGAACGCGGGAAAGTGGCTGAACAACATCGGATCGACGGGGATGTGGCTGTCGATGGCGGTGCTGGTGGCGCTGGCGGCGGTGGGCGCGGAGCGGTTCGGGGTGGCAACGAGGTTTTCGTGGGGAGCGATGACGCCGCATTTGACGGCGAGGAACGCAATTTTCTGGGCGACGATCTTCGGCGCGTTTTCTGGTTGCGAGACGGGATCGTTTATGGGGGAGGAGATCGCGGAGCCGCGGAAGACGGTTCCGCTGGCACTGATGGTGAGCGGCGTGGTGATCGCGGCCGGCTACGTGGTGGGAACGGCGGCTCTGCTGGTGACGCTGCCGGCGGGACAGATTTCCGGCGTGGACGGGTTTATGCAGGGCATAGCGGTGCTGTGTGGGCGGCTGGACCTCCCGTGGCTGGGCGTCGTAGTGGCCGGGCTGCTGGTGCTGGGGGCGATCGGCGGCGCGGCGGCGTATCTGTCGTCGACGTCGCGGCTGCCATTTGTAGCAGGCATTGATCTTTATTTGCCGCCGGTGTTTGCGCGGGTGCATCCGCGGTTCCATACGCCGTGGGTTGCGATTGTGGTGTACGGGCTCGCTGGGATGCTGATGGCGGCGCTGGGCCAGGCGGGGACGAGCGTGCACGGCGCGTACGACGTGATGGTAAGCATGACGATTATCACGACCTTTCTGCCGTTCCTGGCGCTGTTCGCCGCGATGGCGTGGGCACAGAGCCAGCCCGCGGGTCCCGAGGTGATGCGGGTGCCGGGGAAACGTCCAGTAGCGATCGTGGTAGCAGTGCTGGGATTTGTAACAACGGCTGCGGCGATTGTGCTTTCAGTGTTTCCGGCGGAAGAGGAACCACACAAGGCGCTCGCCGTGGCGAAAGTGCTGGTGTTGACGGCGGCGCTGGTGGGGGCGGGGGTGGTTGTGTTTGCGATTGGGCGGAGGAAGAGAAGGGCTCTGCTCGGTGAACAGTGATCACCACAGAGGGCCCAGAGGACGACAGAGGGCCCTGAATCTGTACAAGGTTCAGCGAAACGGGAAACCGAGAACCGAAGTCAAAGGTTCATACGCCGAGGATGTCGCCGTCTTCGTCGAGGTCGATGTCTTCGGCGCGGGAGACTTTGGGCAGGCCGGGCATGAGCATCATGTTGCCGGCGATGGGGACGAGGAATCCGGCGCCTGCGGAAAGCGATACATCGGTGATGGGTAGCGTCCAGCCAACCGGGGCACCGAGCTTTTTGGGATCGTCGGTGAAGGAGTACTGGGTTTTCGCGACGCAGATGGGCAGGCCCGTGTAGCCCCACTCGACAAACTCATGCAATTTGGCGCGGGCGGTATCGTTGAGAGTGACGCCGTCAGCTCCATAGATTTGCGTGGCGACTTTTTCGAGCTTCTCTTCATAAGAGTCAGAGAGCGCGTAGATGGGATGCGCGGTGACGCCAGGATTGCGATCGACTAGGTCGACGACGGCGCGGGCGAGGGCTTCTGAGCCTTCGCCACCTTTGGTGAAGGGTTCGGTGAGGGCGCTGGGCACGCCGAGCGCGCCGCAGAAGGCGCGAACCTCGTCGAGTTCCTCGCGCGTGTCATGCGGGAAGTGGTTGATGGCGACGAGGGTTGGGAGTCCGAAGCGCTGCAGGTTGCGGACATGGCGGGCGAGGTTGGGGAAACCCTGGTCCAGATGGCCTTCGCCCTGATTGCGGAGGCTCTGCACGGTGGTTACGAGCACAGCGGCGGAGGGATTGACGCCGGAAACTCCCATGACGATGTCGATGTACTTCTCCGCGCCGAGGTCGGCGGCAAAGCCGCATTCGTTGATGACGTAGTCGGCGAGGCGCAGGCCGATTTGCTGCGCGATGATGCTGCTGGTGCCGTGGGCGATGTTGCCGAAAGGGCCGGCGTGGACGAGAGCGGGCGCGCCTTCGGTGGTCTGGACAAGGTTGGGGAGGATGGCGTCGGCGAGGAGAGCCATCATGGCGCCGGTGGCGTGGAGGTCGGCGGCGCGAACGGGCTTTCGGTCACGGGTCGCGCCGATGACGATGGCAGCAAGTCGGTGGCGCAGGTCGGCGCGGTCTTTGGCGAGGGCGAGGATGGCCATGATCTCAGAGGCCGCAGTGATGACAAAGCCGGTGCGGCGATTGGCGCCGTCGCGCTTGCCGTCGATTGCGACGCTGATCCGGCGCAGGGCGCGGTCGTTCATATCCATGGCGCGCGGCCACCAGAGGTTCGCGGGATCGAGGTTGAGCGCGTTGCCGTGGAAGAGGTGGGCGTCGATGAGCGCGGCGAGAAGATTGTGCGCCGAAGTGATGGCGTGAAAGTCGCCGGTGAAATGGAGATTGACCTTCTGGCTGGGCTCGATTTGGGAGAGGCCGCCGCCGGCGGCGCCGCCCTTCATGCCGAAGACCGGGCCGAGGGAGGGTTCGCGGGAAGTGATGATGGCCTTTTTGCCGAGGTGCTCGAGTCCCTGCACGAGGCCGATGGAGGTGACGGTTTTGCCTTCGCCGGAAACGGTGGGCGTCGTGGCGGTGACGAGGATCAACTTGCCGCGGGGCGGACGAGCGGGGTCGCGGAGGAGATCGAGGTGGAGCTTGGCAAAGTGGGGACCGAGCTGGTCGTAGTCGTTGTCGCGCAGACCCAGCTTGCGGGCGATGGCAGGAATGGGCAGGAGCGGCAATTTGGCGGCGGGTGTTTCGATGGCGTCGATCACTGAACATTCTTCAGTGGATGGGCCCCGGTTGCTGTGCGGAAGATCACATTTGTCGCGATCTCAACGGCAGGCCGCTATACTCATCTGTTTTTCGGAAAGAGGGTGGGCATGCGAGCGAAACTGGGCGGCGTTCTGGTGGGTGGAGTGATAGTGCTGGGATCGACGGGTTGGGCGCAGGCAACGAACGCGTGCGGAAATCTGACCAGCCCGAAAGTTTTTGGAGTTGAGATCGTGAAAGCGGAGATGGTCCCGGCGGGGAACGCCGCGCCGCTGCCCCAGGGATGGCCGGGATACACGGGGCCGTTGCCGGCGCATTGCCGCGTCGATGGGGTGATCAACCGGCGGAAGGGCGCGGATGGAGAGGAGTTCGGGATCGGGTTCGCGATCGCGCTGCCGGAGGGGTGGAACGGGGATTTTCTCATGCAGGGCGGTGGCGGAGGGAATGGATACGTCTCGCAGCCGATCGGGTCCGCGGCGGCGGGTGACAGGCCGGGGCTGACGCGCGGCTTCGCGGTGGCATCGACCGATACCGGGCACAAGGCGAAGACAGGGCCGTTCGATTTCAGCTTTATGCGGGACGAGCAGGCGATGCTGGATTTCGCGTATCTGGCGAATGCCGAAGTGGCGGGCGTCGCGAAGCAGATCATCGCGCAGTATTACGGGAAAGCGGCGGCGCACTCGTATTTTGCTGGGTGTTCGACAGGCGGACGCGAGGGGATGATCCTGTCGCAGCGGTATCCGACGGTGTTCGACGGGATCGTGTCCGGCGACCCGGCGATGGATACGGGATTCTCGAATCTTGCGGCGAGCCGGTGGGCGGCCGTGAACTGGAACCAGGTGGCGCCGAAGGATGCGTCGGGAAAGCCGCTGACTGGGCAGGCAATTACGGACGCGGATCGCAAAGTGATTCATGACGCGCTGCTGCAGCGGTGCGACGCGAAGGATGGCGTGGCCGATGGGATGATCTTCGATCCGCTGGGATGCGACTTCGATCCGGCGATGGTGGCGTGCAAGGCGGGACAGAGCGAGGGGTGCGTTGCGCCGGAGAAAGTGGCGGCGATCCAGCGGGTTTTCGCGGGGCCGAAGGATCTGCACGGGGACAATGTGTACCCGGGATTTCTCTACGACACCGGGGTCACGTACACCGCGCCGATTCCTGGGTTGCTGGCGATGCGGGGTGGGTTCCTGGGTATGCCGGTTACGGATACACAGATGGATGTGGATAAGGAAGCTGCTGCGGCGTCCCAGCCGCTGGTGGATTCATTGTCGACGAACCTGACGACGTTCTGGGGCAATGGAGGGAAGTTGATTTTCTATCACGGCGACAGCGATCCGTGGTTTTCGCCGCTGGATACGCTGGGTTACTACAAAAAGATGGCAGCGGCGAACGGGGGTCTCGACAAGGTGGAGCAATGGAGCCAGATTTATTTGGTGCCGGGGATGAGTCACTGTGGCGGAGGTGCAGGGGCGCTGGACGATTTCGACCTGCTGGGGGCGCTGGTGAACTGGGTTGAGAAGGGGACGGCGCCGGAGTCGGTCGTGGCGACGGGGAAAGCATTTCCGGGACGGAGCCGGCCGCTGTGCGCCTATCCAAAACACGCGCAGTACAAGGGAGTTGGAAACACAGAGGATGCTGCGAATTTCGAATGCCGCTAGCAAAGGATGAACGGGAGCCGAGGACGGGAATAGAACCGTAGTAACTCAGCCGCACGGCTCTACGGTAATGGCCCGCGGAGTCCCTACCAGGGGGATGGATTGTGTCCCCATCGAGCCATTGTTCCGAATCGGGAAAAAGGGCAAGATGCCGTGCATGGCATTCGCAGAAGGGCAGCAGGTTCGTGTAAAGGGCGGGCAGGCAAGCGGAGTGGTGGCGAAAAAGCTTGCGTACCTGCAGGATATGTACGTGGTCCAGATGGATGGGAATCACACGCCGCCGAAGAAGCTGGCGCACGAGTCGGACCTGGAACTGCTGCTGCGAACTGACGAGCGGCAACTGGCGTAGGCCCGTCCTGAACGATGCACTCCCGCGCCGCCCGGCGCGGAACTCGACGCGAGCCGATTCTGACTGGAAGCGGACTACAACACGTAGGCCCGGAACATCCACCACACAAGCAAGAGCGCGACGATGGCGAGAAGGATGTGGCCGATCCACTGGCCCGGGGTTTCCGGCTTGCCGAGTTTGAACATCCGGCGATGGTAGCAGGGATGGAAGGCGCCGATGGCGAATCAACGGAACGCCTGATCCGTTCCGGGCGTTGTTTGTGAAAAGGCGGTAATACTGCGCGTCCACATTGACATCGTATCCCTGACACGGGCATGATCGTGAGGCTTTTGTATCGAATCGCCGCTCGCTTCTTCCCAGGGGAGCGGTGAGTTTTCTTCCAAGGAGATTTCTCATGCGTGGTCCGTCTGCTTACCGTGGTCTGGCAACCTGGCCGATTTCTTCCACCGCATCCGCTGGCAGGAAGAAGATGGCCCTCATGACGACGGCCATGCCGCTGGCCCTGCTGCTGCTCGCGGGCGGGAGCGCGCCATGCTATGGCCAGGCGCAGAGCAAGCCGGTCCTGCACACGAACATCATGCGGCCGTCGAGTGCTCCGCCGAGCCAGTTGCAGAAGCCACGCCTGTCGCAGACGATGGTGCAGCCCAATGGGACGCCGGTGAACACGGGGACGGGAATCGTATTTACGTGCGACTCTACGGTGAACGCCGCCACGTGCACCTACCTGAACACGACGGTGGCGGGGTATTACAACGACACGTTCACCAACGCGAACGCCAACATCTACGTTCAGTTCGGCACCACGGGTCTGGGAGAGAGCCAATACTACTTTAACTTTGTCAGCTACAGCCAATACGCGACGGCTTACGGCAGTATTGCAAGCAAGAGCGCGATCCAGACTGCGGCGCAGTCGGCGCTATCGACCTACGATGCCACGCCGTACGGCAGCGACTACGTCTGGATCCAGCCCGCGCTCGCCGGGGCTCTTGGGATCTCGGGAGAGGTGCAGGGTGGCGCGGTCGGCAGCGGACTCGGGCCTCTCGGCATTCAGAACGGCACGACCGATTACTGCACTCTGGGCAGCGCGGGATGCTACAACGGGATCGTCACGGTGAGCAACGGCTCCGACGGAGTCGTGCTCTACTACGACAATCTCGGCGGAAGCGAGCCGTCCGACGCGTACGACTTTTACGCGGTGGTGGAACACGAGACCGATGAAATACTCGGGACCGCATCGTGCATCAGCACCCAAGGGAGTCCGCTCGCCGACGGTTGCTCCGGCGCCAGCGGGCAGAGCAGCAGTCCCTCGGCGGTGGACCTGTTCCGTTATTCCAGTGCCGGACATCTGGTCCTCGACAGCTCGCTGAGCACGACTCCCGGCGCGTATTTCTCATACAACGGAGGCACGACGAACGGGGCCAATGGCACGGGTGGAACTCCGAAGTATTACAACACGCTGGATAATGGCGACGACTACGCGGATTACGTTGCCAGTTCTCCGGATTGCGGGACGGACCAGGCAATCCAGGATGCGACGGGCTGTCCGGGCGAGGACGCGGGACTGACGATCCTGAATGACGGCGGGTCGGAGGTGAACATTCTGAACGCGGTTGGCTATGGAGTGCCGTCGACCACATGCACGACGTCCAATCCCAACCCGAATCCGAATCCGGCGTCGTTTGCGGCGGTGGCTGATTTCAACGGCGACTGCAAGAGCGACATTCTGTGGCGCAACACCAGCACGCAGCAGGTTTACGAGTGGTTCATGAACGGGACCACGTATTCGGGCAGCGGCAGCCCGGGGAGTCCGACCTCGGCCTGGGTGATCCAGGGGGCGGGCGATTTCAACGGCGACGGCAAATCCGACCTGCTGTGGCGGAACACCACCACGGGCGAGGTCTACGTGTGGCTGCTGAACGGCGGCGCGCTGACCAGCAGCGGCAGCCTCGGCTATGTTTCGTCCGCCTGGAGTGTTGCGGGCATTGGCGACTTCAACGGCGACGGCAAAGCGGACATTCTGTGGTGGAACAGCACGACGCGACAGGTCTACGTGTGGTTCATGAACGGAACGACGATGAACGGGGGCGGCAGCATCAGCTACGTCTCCTCGGGATGGTCCATCGTGGGCGTCGGCGATTTCAATGACGACGGCAAGGCCGACATTCTGTGGCGGAACAGCACGACCGGCCAGATCTACATCTGGCTGATCAACGGGGCGACGTTGACGACCAGTGGCAGCCTCGGCTCGGTCACTTCGGACTGGGTCGTCCAGGGTATTGGCGATTTCAATAACGACGGCAAGAGTGACATTCTGTGGCGGAACACCACCACGGGACAGGTCTACATCTGGTACATCAACGGGGCCGCGATGAGTGGCGGCGGGAGCGTGAGTTACGTCTCCTCCGTCTGGAGCATTGAGGGCATTGGCGACTACGATGGGAGCGGTCGAGCCGGCATTCTGTGGCGGAACACTTCGACGGAGCAGGTGTACGTCTGGCTGATGAACGGGACGACGATTACGAGCCAGGGCACTCCGGGCGCGCCGGCGGCTGCCTGGGTGATCGAACCGTAGGGTGGGTCGGACCGGGGTCGACGGTACTTTCGTGAGGCGGGGTCCCCCCACCCCCTCTCTGCGTTCGGGCATTTGATTCGATTGGGGTTAGAAATGTTATCGAGATCGACAACGGGCTAACTGGCCTGCATTGAATTAATTGCATGCGGCCGGGTTTGTTACAGAGGCGGCCGTGTTTGTTACAGAAGCGGCCGTGTTTGTGACAGAAGCGGCCGTGTTTGTAACAGAGGCAGCCGTGTGACAGTGGTCAGCGGACAGGGAACCATTGACCGGGAACCGTGAGCCGGGAAGCGTGCGCCGGGAGCCGGGATGCAGAAAGGCCTCGCCGAAGCGAGGCCTTTTTCTTTTTCCACTTAAGTTCAGAATACCAGATTGGAAGCGTAAAAATGCTGGTTTTGGCGGGGTTGGCGTTACCGATGCCCACGCCAGGGAAAGGAGTTAGGGTGGGTCGTTACGAACGTAAGGATTGACAGTTTTTGGGGGATGGGTAACGTTACGCGATTTCTGGATGGAATGGCATCGCCTATGATGTGATATTCGACCCGGAAGGGCTCTGAGGAGGATCGAGAAATGACGACACGTACTTCCACATTTCCGCTGCGTCTGCCGGTCTCGATGAAGGCGGGTCTGGAAAAGATCAGCGAGCGCGATGGAACCAGCATGCATCAGTTCCTGGTGATCGCCGCAGAAGAGAAGATCGCAGCGATGGAGACGGAGCGTTTCTTTGCGGAGCGCAGCGGGCGTGCCGATCGCAAGGCTTTTCGGCGGATTCTGAGCCGTAAAGGCGGCGAGCCGCCGCGTCCCGACGACAGGATCGACTGAGTCTCGTTCGCGTTGGGGGGAGCCGCCGGAGCGACAGGGGAAGCGTGGAATTAGCCTGGTGGGCGCAGCAGGATTCGAACCTACGACTTCCACCGTGTGAAGGTGGCACTCTACCGCTGAGTTATGCGCCCGACTCTTTCGATTCAGCCAGTTGCGACGCTGGCCTGACGGCATCACGAGGAACAGCTGGGAACGAAACCGATTTTACAACACGCGCTTGCAAGGATGATCTTGAAAAGGTGGTTGGCCAGGTGGTCGCTAGTCCTCTGAGACCAATCGCATGTCGAACGGCGTACCGGCCAGCTTCACAAGGAACTCCGCTTCCTCGGGCGTGGGCTTCCCGTCGAATTTCCACGTTTCTGGGCGCGGTTTTCGATCCGGACAGATGTCGCAGTGTTGGGCTTTGAATTGCGCATAGGCGGAATCAAATTCTTTTCCCTCCACATGAAAGTTGTGAAGCCTGCAGTGGATGACTTTGGAGCAGGCGGTCTTCATATTGAACAATCGGTTCGCCAGGAGCGCCATCGGTCCGATCGCACCGTAACTGACGAGCGAATACCCACAGTTTTTCACCACGCGATCCGGCGTGTCGTCCCTCACCGCTATACGAAGCGCCCGAACTAAGGGAGAGGTTTCGTCGGATATGTCGACCCCCCTCGCCGTAGCCATGTTTTGCAGCGCCTGCCACACTGTATCTCCCACGATGTCGCCCGGAATTTTCTCGCCCCTGAAGCGGCGTGCGGCACTCTCGAGTCCTTCGATGGCATTTTGACGAGCCGCTGGATCGGCGATGGCTCTCGCGGTGTCGATCGCCCATTTGTACGTTTCTGAATCTTCGGAGCGCGGAATGAGAACGGCGCTCTCGAGGGCCATGACGAGGCCGTCTACATCATCTGTTACCTGGCTCGCCCATGCCGCGAACTTGCTGACGCTGAGCGCCGATCGGGCGAAGGCTTCGACTGGCTTTGTCTGCCCCTCCCTTCTCAGCGCTGCCGCGTAGCTGGCAAGGGAGGTGATAACACCAGCGAAAGCGCGCCCTGCTAGCCACGGCTCGGGCGACCTCGCTGCGTAGCGGGCCAGCCGAACGCACTGATTGTATTTCGCGCTGATTCTTCTTGCGAGCAGCGCCTTTCGCACATAAGTATCAAGAACCACCAAAGGATCGCCACCCCTTTGCAGGTGAGCCGTTTGAAGCATGTGCACACTGAAAATCTCATGGGTCAGCACTTCCAATTCGGCACCCCTGCGGTCGACCAGAGCATAGAACTTGAAGGGTCTCGGAGCCGAACGGACCAGTCTCTGCAGAGATATGGCGTCGGCGACCAGCAGCTTCCCCAACTCCTCTTGGGGCTTACCAGACCTCATAAGGTCGCCGAATTCGATGGCGTGAATTTGAATGGAGGCCCAAAACTTTGTTTCGATGTTCGAATCCGGATCGCGCAGGAGTGCGTCAATTCGTCTGCGTGCACCAACAAGGTCCCCAGCGTGGTAGAGCGCAGCTATTCGTCCGAGTTTGAGCGCGTCACTCTTGTTTTGATACCCGGCCCTGAGAGTTTCGTGATCATCCGAGTATTTCAAAGAAGCCAAAAATTCGGGAGTGGGGGTCACAGCAACGTGTCTGTTGGTGAGTACCGCATAGGCGCGGCTGAAATCAGTTAAGATCGCCGGGGCTGCAGCAGTAGAGACAGCGTTCGCTGTCGGGACGCGAACTGTGACGGTGTCACCTAGGGAGGAAGGCGTTCGAAGTTGTTGCAGTAGACGCTCATCAAGCTGTGGGCAAACCCAGAAGACCCGATTTTGGGTCACATCCGCAACAACGAAAAAAATAGGCTCGCGAAGTTCCAACGCAAAATGCCGTGCGTGATCAACGCTGAGTTCCTGTGAGACGAAGCTGCCGTCCGCCGAATAAGCTGGGCTCACGCTGCTTTTCAACTGAACATGGAACCACACGCCGGTCGGCGTCGAGTTCCCGAATACCTGAACATTCGAATCTATGCCGAAGTCCCTTTCGACGTCATTAACGATCCATCCGAGCGGCTCAATCGCGGACCGCAGAAGCCTCTGCCCTGCGAAATCCGTATCCTGTTGAGGCGTCTTCGTAATCACGACCGGCTCCTGCCGACTCGATTAAAACTCTACTCCAGACTGCGATCCCCCCTTTGCAATACCCCTTCCTTGCGTCGCGCGGCATGAATGTTGGGACCCGCACCGCTGGGAGTTCGGATCCGGTAGGTGGGAGCTGGGGGTCGTCTCCGGGGAGTCCTGTCTGTCCCTAAGGCTTTCAAGGGTAGAATAATCAGGCACGTATGGCCTTGCGTAACCCGTCGCCGATGCCGGACGACCCCCATGATCCGCTGGATCTGCCCGTGGATGAGGACGAGGCGGCTCTGGGTCCGGTTCCTGAAGTAACGGAGGGCTGGGAAGAGGCGGAGGATGAGGCGGAAGGCCCCCTGCCGGTTGCCAAGCTTCCAGAGGGGTGGGAACGAGCCGGAAAACGGGGAACTTTCCGCGCAACCTGACGACCCGGATGGGGTTAGCAGGGATATGGCGACTGCGGCGCTAGATCGAGGAATGCTGCAAGGGCGGGCTCACCCCAGCGGCCAGCGGCCAGGCAGCCGGCAGCCGGCAGCCGGCAGCCAGCGGGACCGGCGGACTGGCGGGCGATGACCGATGCCGAGATCATGCTCCGGGTGCGGGAAGGCGATGATGGGGGGTTCAACTTCCTGATCGAGAAGTACCGGAAGGCGATCGTCAACTTCATGTATCGCATGGTGCATAATCAGGCCGTGGCGGAGGAGCTGGCGCAGGAGGTTTTCCTGCGGGTGTACCGATCGCGGCAGACGTATCGGGCGGAGGCGAAGTTCACGACGTGGCTGTACCGGATTGCGACGAATCTGGGCGTGAACCACGCGCGGGATACGAAGCAGGAGCGGGCGGCGCAGACGATCTATCTGGATCAGCCCGATCCGGAGACGGGGACCACGCCGGATGTGGCGGACATGCATCCGGGCGCCGAGGAAGAGATGGTCAAGGACGAGCGGATGCGGGCGATCCGCAAGCATGTGATGGCGCTGCCGGAGCGGCAGCGGACCGCGGTGCTGATGCACAAGTATCAGGGGCTGGACTACAAGGAAATTGGCCAGGTCCTGCGGTTGAGCGAATCGGCGACGAAGTCGCTGCTGTTTCGGGCGTATCAGACGCTGCGGGAACGGCTGAAGGAATTTGTCGATCAGGATTAAAGAGAATGGGAAATTGGGGGAATTATGATCTGCCGTGATGTGAAAGCGAATTTGCCGGACCTGCTTCTTGCCCCGAAGTCGGTACCGGCTGCGGTGCGGGCGCATGTGGAGAGCTGCGCGGAGTGTGGGAAGGAATTGAAGGAGCTTGAGGCGACGATGGCGTTGCTGGATACGTGGACGGCTCCGGAGGTTTCGCCGTACTTCGACACGCGGATGGCGGGCCTGATGCGGGAAGCGCAGCAGGCTCCGCCGGCGGGGTGGCTGGAGCGGATGCGGGCACGGATGCTGTTGGGGAATCACGTGAATCTGCGGCCGCTGGCGGCGGCAGCGCTGGCGCTGATTGTGGCGGTGGGCGGCGGAACGTATGCGGGGTTTGGCGGGTTCTCAAAGCCAGCGCCGGTACAGGCGGCTTCGCCGGTGATCAAGGATCTGCAGTCGCTGGATGAGAATGCGCAGTTGTTCCAGCAGATGAACACGATGGATCAGGACAGCGGGAACAATGGCGGAGGGGCGGGGAGCCTGTAGAGGCAGCGAAAAGCTATTAGCGAGGGACGATTAGCGTGAAGCGTTTAGCGAGACGCTGTTAGCGAAAAGCGAGACTAAAGCCAGCGAGAAGCGAGACGCGACGAGCGCGGAGTTTGGGAAAGATGGGCGAAGGCTATGAGGAGAAACGAAGAGCCAGCCCGAACGAATTTGCGGCATCACTTGCAGTTCTGCCATTGGGGAAGTAGCGCGATGACCACGGGAATTTGGAACAAGGCGCGGGGCAATGCGACGCCCGGACGCGGGATTGCGTCTGGATTGGCGTCTGCGGTGGTGCTGTGTCTGCTGGTTCTGGGTCCGGCTTCGTCGTTTGCGGGGGCGAGAGGGTGGGGACGGCAGGGTGCGCGGGTTGCGGGGGCGAGGCCGGCTCCGATGCGAGCGGGACCGCGACCGCAGGCGGGCAAGCCGGCGGGTAATCAGAAGGGAAACGCTGGCGGACAGGCGGGCGGAAATTCTGTGTCCAGGCCGGCTTTTGGGGGGAATCCTGCGGCGATGCGGCCAGGGGTGGGCGGCGGACGGGCGGGGCAGCCCCATCTGCAGGAATGGATGAACCAGCATCGGAACCTCTCGCCGCAGCAGCAGGAGGATTTACTGCGCAGGGAGCCGGGGTTCAATCGGCTGACGCCGGATCAGCAGCAGCGGGTGCTGAACCGGTTCCGGACACTGGAGGCGCGGCCGGAGGAGCAGCGGGAACGGACGATTGGGCGGATGGAGATGTTCGAGCGGCTGACGCCGGAGCAAAAGGCGGATGTGCATGCGTCGTCGCGGACGCTGGCAGCGATGGCGCCGGATCGGCAGCGGATGGTGGGACGGGCCTTCAACGATTTGCGGCAGATTCCGCCGGAGCAGCGGGAGGAGATTCTGAACTCGGCGCGATTCTCACAGACGTTTACGCCGGATGAGCGGCATGTGCTGGGGAGTTTGTTGTCAATTGAGCCGTACCAGCCAAGGTGAAAAGGCAGCGAGAAGCTGTTAGCCAAAAAGCTTTTAGCAAAGAGCTTTTAGCAAAAAGCTATTAGCAAAAAGCTATTAGCAAAAAGCTATTAGCGAAAAGCTATTAGCGAAAAGCTATTAGCGAAAAGCTATTAGCGAAAAGCTATTAGCGAAAAGCTATTAGCGAGAGACAATTAGCGAAGGAGCGAAAAACCGCCAGCGAAAAGCCCGCTTTACTTGCGCAGCATGTTGCGGGCGATGAAGAGGACGTTGGCGGGGCGTTCGGCGAGGCGGCGCATGAAGTAGGGATACCATTCTTCGCCGAAGGGGATGTAGACGCGGACTTTGTATCCTTCCTGGACTAAGGAGCGCTGCAGATCGCGGCGGACTCCATACAGCATTTGAAATTCGAAACTGGACGGGTCGATGCGCTGATTGCGCGCGAAATTCTTTGCAGCGGCGATCATGGCGGGGTCGTGGGTGGCGATGCCGTGGAAGACGCCACTTTTCAACAGGGTCTCAGTGAGAGCGACGAAGCTGCGGTCGACGTCTTTCTTGTCAGGGAAGGCGACGGTCGGGGGTTCCTGATAGGCGCCTTTGCAGAGGCGAATGCGGATGCGGTCCTGGAGCAGGGCGGCGATGTCGTTGGGGCTGCGGCGCAGGTAGCTCTGGATGACGATGCCGACGCGGCCGCGGTTGGCGGGAACGGCGTGGAGTTTGCGGACGAGGTCGATGGTGGCCTGGGTGTAGGCAGAGCCTTCCATGTCGACGCGGACGAAGGAATTGGCCTGGACGGCGTGGTCGACGAGGCTGGAAACGATTTCAAAGGCTACCTCGGGGCCGAGGTCCATGCCCATCTGGGTGAGCTTGAGGCTGACGTTGGCATCGAGTTTGGACTGGGAGATGGCGTCGAGCAGCCAGTGATAAACCTGGGCGGACTGGCGGGCGTGGTCGGGGGTGGTAACGTTTTCGCCGAGGCTGTCGAGGGTGACGGCGAAGCCCTGGGAGCCAAGGGTGTTGGCGGCACTGAGGGCATCTTCAATGCCGAAGCCGGCGACGAAACGGGACGACATGCGGCGGCCGAGGCGGGAACTTTCGGCGAAACGGCGCAGGCGGGAGTTTTGGGAGAGGCCGATGAATGTGGACCGCAGGAGAGACATTTCGCTCCGCAATGGGCAAACGATCATTCTTGCACAAGGGTTCGGGGAGTTGGGGAATTCATGCGAAATTTCCGCGATAGCGGGGATGCGTTGTGCCAAAATAGAACTGTTGACCGTCTGAAAACCGCGCCATCGTGACGATGGTTATCCCCCGGCTAACAGGCGTGGAAAACTGAACGCTCGTTTTCCCGCATCCTATTCCCAGGAATCAGAGAGTCGCGACGTATTGCGGAACGGACCCTTCGCGGGTCGTCCTGCAGGTCCTTTTCAATGAGCAGCGCTCAGGACCGCCTCGGTGAGAGAGCGGGATCCAACGGAGTCAGACAGCGCAGATGTGGAGATGGTTTCATGGTGAGTCATTGCGCAAATCCGAAATGCAGCAAGCCCCTGCACTATTTGCGAGAGGGGCGGATTTTTGTTTTCGATGTGACGGCAATCGAAACAGGTGAGAACGGGAAGCGTTCGCGGCGGATGGAGCACTACTGGCTGTGCGGAGTGTGTGCGCAGACCATGGCGATGGAGCAGTCCGCGGATGGGGTACGGGTGGTGGCGCGGCGGCGCGGCCGAGTGCAGGAAATGCCGCTGATCCGGTCCGCGATCGCTTCGTAAGCAGCGAAAGGCGAGGGAGAGGCGAGCGGAAGGCGAGTTCAAGGCGAGCCGGGAACGAGTAAAAGACGAGCGCGAGGCGAGCTGATGTTGTGTCCCGGAGTTCAGGGAATAACGCGAGGAATCGAAGCACTTCGAAGAACAGCCCTCAGGGGCTAAAGCCCGCCTGACTTTGGGCTCTGTACGGCACGACTAAAGGTCGTGCCCTGACACAAAGCCGGCCTGCGGGGACTGTGCATTCCCACATCTGCCAACACCGGGCAGATATGGGGCACCCATTGTGTCGTGCCCTGACACAAAGACCAAAAGAACACTTGTGTCGCGAACTTCCGGGACACAACACTAACGAAGAGCGAGTGAGAAACGAGCGGAAAGCGAGTTAAAGGCAAACCCTGGGGTCAGGGTTCGATGACGGGCCAGTCGTTGGTCCAGGCGAGATTGCTGATCCACATCCACTGCGCGCCGTTTTGGCTCACATCGAGGGCGTGAAAGACGATGAGGCTGTCGCCATTGGCGGGGTCAAGATACGCCGTGCCTCCGCCGGGGGCGTTCCAGGCCGCGTCGCCTTTGAGCAGGACGGTGGCGCCACCATTCATCATCGGGGTCCCCATCTCATCGACGAAGGGGCCGTGGGGACTGGTGGAGCGGCCGACGGCTTGCTTGTAATTGTCGGTCACGTAGCTGGGCGTGCAGCAGAAATCGATGGAGACGAAGAGGTAATAGTAGTTGCCGTGGCGAACGAGTGAGGGGCCTTCGATGGGATTTTCGGGGACGCCGGGACGGGTGGCCAGGTTGTAGCGGGTGGTGTTGGAGGCGAGCAGCATGCCGGTGGCGGGATCGATCTGGCGCTGCTTGATGCCGGACCAGTAGCTGCCATAAGTGAGCCAGACGCTCGCGTCGGTATCGATAAAGATGTTGGGGTCGATGGCGTTGAAGTCGTCGCCGGGCGTGGAGCCGAGAACTTCGCCCTGGTCGATCCATTTGTAAGCGGGATCGGAGGGGTCGAGAGTGGTGTTGGTGACCAGCCCGATGACGGAACGCTGGGAGCCGAGGGTTGAGCCGGCGTAGTAGACGTGATAGAGGCCGCTGAAGTACGAGATGTCGGGCGCCCAGAGTCCGATGATGCCGGGGACGCTGGCGACGACCCATGCGGGCAGGGCGTTGGGGAAGATGCTGCCGCACGCGGTCCAATTGATTTTGTCCTGAGAGCAGCGGATGGGCAGGTGGTTGGCGGTGGAAGCGCCGAGAACGTCGGTGGCAAAGGCGTAATATGTCGATCCCTGACGGATGATGCTGGGATCGAGGACGGGTTGTGTGTTGCCGGCGAGGGGATAGGTGGCGAGCGGGTCGGTGGTCTCGGAGGCCCAGGAGATATTGCCTTCGGAGGAATTGGAGGCGGCGGCGACGGTTCCGGGGTGAACAGCATTTCCGCAGGCACAAGGCAACAACAGACACACGGAGAGCAGCGACAGACCCGCAGCCCGCCTGACGCAAGGCATGAAGAGAAACACCCTTTCGAGGAAATCTGACCGGAAGATAACCGATGTTTACCGGTTTGGCAATTGGTATTTTCGCTATTTGCCTGGGAGGTAATCGGAGCGCGAGTGACCAGCGGAAAGGCACGTCGCAGGCTGGCTAGTTCACAGGGAAACAAAAAGCCCGCGCAGCGATTGGCGGGCGCGGGCTCTTCTTCCTGCGATTGAATTCAGGCGCGACGGAAACGGCGCACGCCGGAAGCCACGGCTGCGGCGGCGACGACTTTGAGGGTATCGCCAGCCAGGAACGGCAAAACGGCCAGGGTGAGGACGGCGCCGACGGACTGGTGGGTGAGGATCCCGAACCAGGCGGCTCCGCAGAGCAGGATGAACAGGCTGCCGGTGGCAGCAGCGAGCAGAGAGGGCGCGAATCCGCGGTTGGAGAAGCGGCGGAGGAGGAGGCCGGTGAGAGCGGCGGCGAAGGGATAGGAAAGCAGGTAGCCGCCGGTGGGTCCGAGGAGGTGGAGGAATCCAGGGGGAGCCCAGGGACTGAAAACAGGCAAGCCGACGGCGCCTTCGGCGAGATACAGAACCAGGGCGGCTGCGGAAACCGCGGGCGAGAGCAGGAGTCCGAGGAGCAGGACAGCGAAGGTCTGGAGCGTGACGGGAACGGGCGTGAACCAGAGCGGAATGGAGACGTGCGCGCACACGGCGACGAGGAGCGAGCCAAGGACGATGGCCAGCGGCCGGCGCAGGGAGCGGGGGACGGAAAGGTCCGCGGCGGTGGCTACGCGGTTGACAGTGTGGACAAGGGAGTTCATCGGGGCTCCTGTGGTGCGCATAGGGGATCAGAGAGGTTCGTCATGCGGTTCCGTTTTCGCGCGGGCGGCTTCGCGTTGATGGCGGATATGACGGACGACAGCAAGAGCGGCCCAGACGAGCGCCGCCGTGGATAAAACGAGAACGCCGAACAGAAACCGCACAGGAGTGAGGATAACAAAACAGGGATGAGGCGACGGAGGAACGGGCGGCGGTGCCTGATTCGCGAGCGCTCGGGGTCAAATGGGAGGCCGGTGGTCGCGCGCCGCTCGAACCGCTGCCCCGAATGGGGAATGGGGTGCGGGGGCCGGCTTCTTTATCATCGACCTCGATGAAGAGACCGCTCAGCCTCGATGATTGGTTGTGCCTGGGGATTCTGCTCGGGCTGACCGTTCTGGTTGGACTCGATCGGGCAGCGGATTCGTTCTTCTACGCGACGTCGGCGGCCACGGCTGTGATGGCTTTCGCCGCGGTCCAACGCCCGGAGTTGCGGCGCGAGTTCTTTCTCCTCGGATTTCTGCTGCCGATTTCTCTGATTGCGACCACCGCTGCCAACCATGTCGTCGTCCATCTGAGCCGGCACACGCTGGACGCGCAGATGCTCAAGCTCGACGGTGGCTTCAGCGCGGCGATTTACCACTGGGTCCTGCGGCACAGGTATCCGCATCTGGTGCTGAACACCGTCTATTACGGCCTCCCGCTTTTCAGCGCATTCGTACTCTGCGTGAGCCCGCGGCGATTCGAGTTCGCGCGAGCGTGGATTGTTGCCGCGGCGCCGGCGCCGTTATTCTTTCTGGCGTTTCCAGCCACTGGACCCGCGCACGCGGCCGATCCAATGGCACTGCGGAACTGCATACCGTCGCTGCATCTGACCTGGGCGCTGCTGGGGGTCGTGTACATCGCACCGCGCTGGCGATGGTCGGCGATTGTTTTTGCCGCCCTGACCGCGACGGCGACGCTGGGTATCGGCGAGCATTACCTCATCGATCTGATCGTCGCACTGCCCTATACAGGGGCGACGTGCTGGCTGGTAAGCCGGACGCTGGGGCTGCACCTTCCGGAAAAACGAGAACGGGTACCATCGACGCCCGCCTGAGCGGCAGCGGCAAGCAACCGGCGCTCGATCGATACACCGGGGCATATTGCAGCGTTATTCGGCCGGCGGAGTGAGGCGGTAGATGCCGTACGTGCCGGACCAATAGACCAAATCCACACCCCAGCCGAGCGAGTGGATTTCCTGGGGCAGGTGGGCTACGGGCGGCCATTCGAGGTTCACGATCAGGTAATGCGATCCGAACGCCGCGGCCATTTTGGTGACGGCCCGTGCGCGTCCGCGCCCGGCGGTGGGCCAGGTATATTGCCGGTTCAACGGGATGGCCGCCGGTGTCTTGAGGCCGACGATGTCCACGGTGCGGAAGTTGGTGGAATAAGCCAGATAGCCGGCGTCGTGAACCAGGATCGGAGTTCCGGGCGGAATGTGGGTCTGACACCACGCTGCGATCTGGTGCGGTCCCCTCTCGAAGAAATCCCGCTCATCCTTGTAATAGCGAAGACACACGGCCAGCACCGCGGTGGCGTAGAGCGCGCAAATGACCATCAGCCGCTGTCCGTTTCGCCGATGTTCTCCGCGCGCGCGCGCAACCATCATCCCCAGGCCCCACAGCAACAGCGGCACAAGCACTACGGGGTAGCGGAGTTCGTTCACCTTGAATTCGCCAGGGAACTGGACGAAGAGCGCGGCGACGAAGAGCGCCATGACCAGCAGAAGGACTTTGCCGAGTGTGAACTTCGCCAACCTTGGAAGGACCAGCACCAGCGGTCCTACCATGGCGCAGAAGCCCATAATCTGCTTACCCTCCTCGGTGATCTTGTGCAAAAGCGGCCAGTGGTCTTCGGCGAAAAAATAGCGCTTGGCGATGCCGGTGAGGGGAAGGGGCGATCCCGTCGTTTTGAGATACCAAAAGCTGCACAGCAGAACCGGGGCGGCGGCTGCAAGGATGAGTGCGAGCACCGCGAACCAGGCACGGCTGGAACGCGATGGGCGGCGCAGGAGATTCCACGCGGCGAAGCAAGTCACGATGAGGGCGAAGGGCAGCAGATCGGGCCTGACGCCGGCGCTGAGGCCAGACAGGAAACCTGCCGCCACCCAGTCGCGTGGGCGGTTGCCAGTGGCGAAGCTCAGAGTCCACGTGACGGCCGCGAGAGCACACGACGTCTCGAGCCCGTTCACCCAATGGATGGGAACAGGCCCGCAGGCAAGACCAATAAAGACGAAGAGCCACGCTGGCCGAGGCTCCAGTTTCAGCCGGAATGCAAGATGCATCAGGCCCAGGCCGTAGAGGAACACGCCAATCCAGCCGGCAACGTTGAGCGCCAGCAGCGGAGGAAAGATGAACAGCAGCAGATAAACCAGGCCAACGAACGGGGCGCTGGTTTCACCGGTGAGGGCAGGCACGCCGGGATAATTGCGATCGGCTCCGGTGTGCAACACCTGCGCGGAATGCAGGGTGATGTAGGAATCGTCGTAGGGAAAAACCGTCTTTCCGATGTGAGTGACGGCAAACAACGACAGCAAGACGAGGAGGACCGTCGCGTACGCAGGCCAGCGGCGCGGGGTGCGCTCCGCTTCGGCGGGGGCGGGTTCGGCAAGCAGGGTCGTTGCTGGAAAGCTCATGCTGTGGTGTCTTTCACAGGCTAAGCAGCGCCTGGCATCCGACCAATACCTCTTTCGTGCCGCCGGTTGCCCGTATTGGGAAGTTCCCGGTAAACTGAAGATTCGGCGCGTGAGGCAGCTCCGCGCTGGTGCGGGGACAGGCGGGTAGGGGCCGGTGTTTTGCTGGCAGGTTCGGACTCGCGCGTTTGGGGCCGCAAATTTCGACGACATCCTTATAGAGAGGGAATCGTCTTTTCGGAGAAGACATGGCACAGGTTTGCGATATTTGCGGGAAGGGACCGCAGTTTGGGAACAATATTTCGCACGCGCACAACATCACGAAGCGGCGCTGGAATGTGAATCTGCACCCGGTGAAGGCGAAGGTGGGCGGCGGAGCGAAGCGGCTGCGGGTGTGCAGCAGCTGTTTGAAGGCGGGGAAGGTCGTCAAGGCCTGAAGGCCAGCGGTCAGCGGTCAGCGGTCAGCGGTCAGCGGTCAGCGGTCAGCGGTCAGCGGTCAGCGGTCAGCGGTCAGCGGTCAGCGGTCAGGTACGACGGTGTTTGAAAAGGTTGCATTGCGTTCTGCGCGGTCACCCGCATCCCAGACTTGGCGTAGTTATGGCGTGGGTGCGATGCGGCCCGTCGCGGGCGTCTTCGTGATGGCGATGCGGATGGCGGCTTCGGGTGCGGAGTCGTCGAAGCGGATGCCGGTTGCGGTTCGGACAATTCCTAACTTCTTCCAGAGTCCATCAAGGTCGACGGTGACGGGCGCGTTGGCCATGCGGTTGTACTGATCTTCGAGGACGTGGGTTCCGGTGCCCGCGTCGCCGGCTGCGAAGGCTTTTGTGATCGGCCAGTTCTGATCGATGGTGCCGCCAGCGGCGACGATGGCGCCGAGTGCATCCTGCAGGCCTTTGCGGTTGTGGGTTTGCTCGCGGATGGTGACGTCGGCGAGCAGGCAGAATTGCGCGCCGCCCCAGTAGGTGCGACCCCAGGTGGGAGTGCGGTCGAGGCCCTCGTCGCCGGGCTGGGGATCGCCTTTGGGCATGTCGCGGACCATGTCGGACCAGATCTTCTCGGGTTGCAAAAAGCCTGCCTGGACGCGCGCGACGGGCTCGACGTAGACGGCGATTCCTTCTTCGATCCAGTGGTGGTCGTCTTCCTGCGAAGGGAAGGCGCCGTGGACGAGCTCGTGGGTCATCATCCAGTCGTCCGTGAGCTCGTCGACAGTGGTGTGCTGGCCGAGACGCATGCGGGTGAAGGCGGGAAATCCGCCGACGTCTCCCCAACTGGTGCCCTGCAGGACGCCATGGCGATCTTCAGCGGGAACGATGAGGACACGGTCGCGGGGGACGGGGAAGCGTCCGTAATACGTGGCGACGGCGGTGGCGGCGTTTTTGACCCACTGCATGATTTGCGGGGTGGGCAGGTCGAGGCTGCCTGGAGCGAAGTCGACCTGGAGCGTCGAGCGTGCGATGGTAAAGGTCTGCGAAGACGCGACGGGTGAGCGCCACGGCGGGCCGCGATGTTCGTCGCTCTGGTTGGGGTTTTGCGAGGACACGGTTGCGATGAGCGCAGCGCCGCAGACAGGGAGAAGAATCGAGAACGACAGCAAGGAGCGGCGCCGGGTCATGCGTGGCTGGAGAGCAGGGCGGGCTATTTGGCTTTGTCGAAGTTCAGGGCGGCGGAGTTGATGCAGTAGCGCAGGCCGGTGGGTTTCGGCCCGTCGGGAAAGACGTGGCCGAGGTGAGCGCCACAGCGGGAGCAATTGACTTCCACGCGGCGCATGCCGAGGGTGTTGTCTTCGTGAGTTTCGACAGCGGCGGAGTTGACGGGGAGATAGAAGCTGGGCCAGCCGCTGCCGGAGTCGAACTTGGTGTCAGAGGGGAAGAGGTCAGCGCCGCAGGCGACGCAGCTATACATGCCGGTGTCGTGGTTGAAGGTGAGCTTGCCGGTGAAGGCGGGTTCGGTGCCTTTCTGGCGGGTGATGTAGTACTGCTCGGGAGTGAGCTGCGCGCGCCATTCGGCGTCGGTCTTTTCGATTTTGTCGGTTTTTGTTTCGGGCATTGGGAACTCCTGGGGATGAGAGTGCTCAGCGTTCAGGGTACAGCGTTCAGGGTTCCAGCGCGGTCAGATGGCGGCGATGACCTCAATTTCCACGAGCGCGTCTTTGGGCAGGCCGGCAACGGCAACGGTGGAGCGGGCCGGCGGCATAACGCCGTCGGGCGCCAGATATTTTGCGTAGACGGCGTTCATGGCGGCGAAGTCAGCCATGCTTTTTAGAAATACAACCGTCTTAACTACGTGGGCAAGATCGGCACCAGCGGCGGAGAGAATGGCCCTGATATTTTCGAGAACGCGCGTGGTTTGCTCGGCGATGGCGCCGGGGACGAGCTGGCCGGTTGCGGGGTCGAGGGCAATCTGGCCCGACGCGTAGATAAGGTTGCCGATGCGAACGGCCTGGGAATAAGGGCCGATGGCGGCGGGGGCATGCGGGGTGGAGATAGCGGTCTTGTGCGAATCGCTCATGCAACGATTGTGCCGGGAAGCGGAGGCCGGTGGCAAGGAAGGTACGCCGGCACAGACCCGGGCGCGAGGGTAGCACTTTGGATGAATGCGCGGCGCGATTGCGACAAGGTAAAATCGAAGCACGCTTCGATGAAAAAAGCAGTGATTCTTTCCTCTCTTGTTCTGGCGAGCGCGGTATGCGCGACGGCCAGTTTGCCTGCACAATCCGCACCGCCGGCGCAGCCCGCTCCGCAGCAGAACCAGCCGGCAGGGTCGCAGCCCGCGTCGCAGCCTGGGACGGGTGAGAATCCGCAACAGAGCGGCGACAACGGGCAGTTCACGATTCCCGTGAGCGTGAACGAGGTGTACCTGGAGTTTGTGGTCACGGACAAGCACGGGCATTTCATCCGCGACCTGCAGCAAAACCAGTTCGCGCTGCTCGACGACCATAAGGCACCGGCACAGGTGTACAGCTTTACGCAGCAGACGAATCTGCCGCTGCGGGTGGGCGTGCTGATCGACACGAGCACGTCGATTCGGCAGCGGTTTCAGTTTGAGCAGCAGGCGGCGACGGCATTTCTGCTGCAGATCGTACATCCCCAGTCCGACAAGGCGTTTGTGGAAGGCTTCGACGTGACGCCGGACTACCGCCAGGACTGGACGAACAATCTGGATCTGCTGACGGCTGGAATCCAGGGGCTGCGTCCAGGCGGAGGGACGGCACTCTACGACGCGGTGTACAGCGCGTGCCGGGACAAGCTGCTGACGGCGCGCGGGCAGGAACCGGTGCGGAAGGCGATTGTGCTGGTGAGCGACGGGGACGACAACCAGAGCCACGCGTATCTGGAAGACGCGATCAAGGAATGCCAGCGGGCGGAGACGAATGTCTACGCGATCAGCACGAACGTAAGCCCGAGCCGCGATCGCGGCGACGACATCCTGGAAAAGATGGCGTCGGCGACGGGCGGCAAGGCCTTCTTCCCGACGCGGATTGAGGACATGCCGAACAGCTTCTCCGAGATTCAGGACGAACTGCGCAGCCAGTACGCGCTGGTCTACAAGCCGGCGGACTTCAAGACCGACGGCGCTTTCCGCACGATTTATTTGTTCTGCCTGGATCGGCGGTACAGCGTGAGGGTGCGCCAGGGGTATTACGCTCCGAAAGGGTAGCGCGGGCGCCGCGGCGGGCCGGTTTGAATCGCAAATTGGCTATGGGGAGAAGCGCGGATGTGGCTATGGCATCCGGCCACTTCCGGTGGGTACGCTAGGGCTATGGCGTTTGCCGTCGTGTGGTGAAGGCCCGACGCGAGAATCAGGAGGCGGTGAATCATGGCCAAGGTCAGAGGACGCAGATTTGCCGAGACAGCGCTGGCCGTGGTGATCGCCGGGGCAGCGGCCTGTGGCGTGGCTCGCGCGGCGACCCCGCCGGATGCGGCGAAGACGCCGATCCTGCTGGAGCTGTTTACGTCAGAAGGGTGCTCGAGTTGTCCGCCGGTGGATATTTGGGCGGAGAAGCTGGATCATTTCCAGCCGGTGCAGGGCGCCGAAATTATCGTGCTGAGCGAGCACGTGAATTATTGGGATCATGATGGGTGGAAGGATCCGTACTCGTCGGATCAGCTGACGGCGCGGCAGCGCGGGTACGAGCAGATTCTGGGGATTGGCGATGCGTATACGCCGCAGGTGATTCTGAACGGGGCCGAAGAGGTGAAGGTCGCGAGCCCGGAAGCGCAGATTCGGCAGACGTTTGAGAAGGCGGCAGCGGCGCCGATGCTGCCGGTGAAGATTGAAGCGGCAGCGGTGGACGATGGGGCGCTGAGCGGACGCGTGGCGGTGGACGCGACGACGGAGAAGCATGGCGGCGACGTTTTTGTGGCGGTGGCGCTCGATCGAACGCAGACCGATGTGCTGGCCGGCGAGAACAACGGCAAGAAGCTGACCAATGTTGCGGTGGTGCGGAACCTTGTGAAGGTGGGCAAGCTGGAAAAGGGGAAGAGCTTCGAGGCGCCGTTCACGGTGAAGCTGTGGCCGGGAGCGGATCCGGCGAATCTGCGGGTGGTGGCGTTTGTGCAGGGGTCGGATCTGGGGAAGGTGCTGGGGGCGGGGATGACGAAGGACTTTGGGAAAAGCGGCAACTAACGTCTGAGCCAGCTTCATAAGCGCAGGAGTTCTTCCAGCGCGGCTTCATCGATCACGTTCACACCCAGCTCGCGGGCTTTGTCTAATTTGGAGCCGGCATCTTCGCCGGCGACGATGTAGTTGGTCTTTTTGCTGACGGAGCCGGAGACGCGGCCTCCGGCGGATTCGATTTTGGCTTTGGCGTCTTCACGAGACAGGTTGGGCAGCGTGCCGGTGAGGACGAAGGTGAGTCCTTCGAGCTGAGAGGTCTTTTTGCGTTTCTCGGCGGTGAAGGTGAGGCCGGCCTTCTCGAGTTTGTGGACCAGATCGCGGTTCTTTTCCTCGTCAAAAAACTCACGGATGGCTTGCGAAACGCGGGGGCCAACTTCGTTGACGCGCTCTAATTCTTCCGGAGTCGCGTTCATGAGAGCTTCCATCGAGCCGAATTCTTCGGCGAGGAGCTGCGCGGTGCGTTCGCCGACGAAGCGGATGCCGAGGCCGTAGAGGACGCGGGCGAGGCTGGCGTTTTTTGAGCGAGCGATTTCAGCCAGGAGATTGTCAGCGGATTTCTGGCCGACGCGCTCGAGCGAGAGCAGCTGCTCGGCGGTGAGGGAGTAGAGGTCGGCGATGCTCCGGACCAGGCCGCGCTCGAGAAGCTGAGCGACAAGGGCGTCGCCGAGGCCTTCGATGTTCATGACGCCGCGGGAAGCGAAGTGGAGGAGGCTGCCGGTGAGACGAGCGGGACAATCCACATTGACGCAGCGGTAGTCGACTTCACCTTCGGTGCGGACGATTTCGCTGTTGCACTCCGGGCAGTGGGTGGGAAAGCGGAATTTCCTGGTGCCGCGAGGGTGGTCCTTGTCCTCGACGACTTCGACGACTTTGGGGATGACGTCGCCGCCGCGCTCGACTTTGACGTAGTCGCCGATGAGGAGGCCGAGGCGCTCGATTTCGTCGGCGTTGTGGAGGGTCGCACGGCTGACGGTGGTGCCTCCGATGGAAACGGGAGTGAGGACGGCGACAGGCGTGAGCTTGCCGGTGCGGCCGACCTGAATGCGGATGTCTTCGACCTGGGTGATGCCGGCGCGGGCGGTGAATTTGTAGGCGACAGCCCAGCGTGGAGCGCGGCCGGTATAGCCGAGGCGGCGCTGGACGGCGGCGGAGTTGACCTTAATGACGACGCCGTCGATTTCGTAACCGAGGTCGGCACGATTGGTCTCGGCTTTTTCGACGAAGGCGAGAACCTTCTCGATGGAAGTGAGGGCTTCGCGGTGCGGATTGACGCGGAAGCCGATGGTCGTGAGGGCATCGAGGGCTTCGGATTGCTCGGGAAGCAGGTCTTCGCCGGTTGCTGTGAGAAGGAAGTAGGCGTAGAAGTCGAGGCGGCGCTGGGCGACGATGTTGGGCTCGAGGGTGCGGATGGTTCCGGCAGCGTAGTTACGGGGATTGGCGGCCGGCTCGAGGCCCTGGGCTTCGCGTTCTTCGTTGGCTTTGCGGAAGGCGGCCAGGGGCATGACGACTTCGCCGCGGACTTCGAAGGTCGGCGGGACGTGGGCTTTTTTCAGCTTCGCGGCGGAGATGGAGAGAGGGACGGAGCGGATGGTGCGGACGTTGGTGGTGACGTCTTCGCCGATGGTTCCGTTGCCGCGAGTGAGTCCACGAAGAAGATGGGCTGAACCGTCGGAGGCGGCGTGGAACTGGAGAGCCATGGAGAGGCCGTCCATTTTGTATTCGCAGACGTAGCCGATGTCAGCGTTATCGCCGGCCAGCGAGCGGACACGGCGGTCCCAGTCGCGGAGTTCCTCTTCACTGGTGACGTTATCGATGGAGAGCATGGGGCGCGAGTGGGCGACCTTGGCGAAGCCTTCTTTGGGCTTGCCGCCGACGCGCTGGGTGGGCGAATCGGGAGTGATGAGGTTGGGGTGGTCGGCTTCGAGGCGCCTGAGTTCGCGCATGAGGTCGTCGAACTCGGCGTCAGAGAGGGTGGGCTGGTCGAGGATGAAGTAGAGGTGCTCGTGGTGACGGATCTTGTCGCGGAGGGCGTCAATTTTCTTTTGGACGGCGTCGGGCATGCTTCGACCATGGTAAACACAGGGCCGTGCATCGGACGAGGATTGAAAAAGCGAGGCTGCCGACAGAATTTGTGGAATGACTTGAGATTCGTTCAAGATGGGAAACGTTCAAGATGAGATTGGTTTTTGTAACGGGCGCGGGTGCTATGCGGGAGAAATTTCGAGGCCGGCTTTGCGGAGGCCTTCGTTGAGGCGCTCGGCCATTTCTGGCTGGAACCAGCGGCTGAAGAAGCGGGGGCCGAACTCGGCGTAGTCGGGTTTCATGGCCAGCAATTCCTGGAGGGCCTTGCGGGCTTCTTCCGGCTCATCGAGCTGGGCGTGAGCCGCGGCGACGATGACTGAGCGACGCCAGAAGTTGGGCATGTTGATTTTGCGGGCGAACTCGAGGGCTTGGCGGTAGTCCGCGTTGCGATAGGCGTTGAAGCCAGCCACCAGCCAGTACCAGCCGGGGTGGTGAGGGTTGAGTTCGCGGGCTCTGGCTGCAAGCGCCGCGCCGCGCTGCCATTCGCCGTCGTAAGCAAGGAGCGAACCGAGGAATGCGACGGTGAATCCGTCGAGGGGGTTGAGCGCGAGGGCGCGCTCGGCGGCGACGCGGAAGGCGGGGCGATCTCCAAGGAAGAACTGGACTGAAGCCAGCGCGTGCCAGGCAAGGTGATTGGAGGGCGCGGCTTCGACGGCGCGGAGAGCGGCGGCGAGTGAGCGGCTGAGCGAATCGGGCTCGACGTTGAATTCGTGAATGAACGCTTCTTTGAGGATGAGGGACAACATGGCCCAGGCATCGGCATTGCCGGGTTGCTGTTCGATGGCGCGCTGGAGAGCGGCGCGGGAGGCGGCATGCTCTTCGGGGTTGACGCGCTGGAAGTGCGCGAAGCTGCGCAACACGGCTTCATAGGGCTTGAGATATGCGGGATCGACGGTGCGCAGCATCTCGGCCATGGTGCGGGGCAGGATTCCGTACGTGTCAGCGGCGGTGGAAACGATGCGGGAGACGAGGTCGTCCTGCAACTCGAAGAGAGCATCGGGAGTGAAGGGGCGTTCGTAATTTTCCGCCCAGAGATGCGCGCCGGTGAGGGCGTCGACGAGCTGGACGGCGAGACGGAGCCTCGGTCCGGCCTGGCGGAGGGTGCCTTCCATGACGTAGCGGGCGCCGAGTTCGCGGCCGGCGGAACGGATGTCGGGAGCGTCTTTGGTGAGGCGCGCGGTGGAGCTGCGGGCGATGACGCGCAGGTAGGAGAAGCGGGAGAGGCCGGTGACGATGTCTTCAGTGAGTCCGTCGGCGAGGGAGGCGAGGTCAGCGTTGCTGCCGGCGGATTTGAAGGGGAGGACGGCGACCCAGAAACCTTCGTCGGAGCGTGCCGAGCCGGAGTCGGCGGCGGGGATGGTGCGGGAGGCGGTGCCTGGGGCCGGGGCTTTCAACGGCGATTGCCGGGCCAGATCGCGAAATTCGTTGGCCACGTCGCGCGCGGTCTGCACGCGATGGCGGGGATCTTTCTCGAGACAGCGGCGGACGATGCGCGCGAGGTCGGCAGGGAAATCGGGGCGGAGGTCAGTGAGGGGGGCGGGCGTGTCGCGCAGGATCGCGGAGATCAATTCGGCGGCGGAGGCTCCGGCGAAGGGCGGGCGGCCGGTGGACATTTCGTGGAGGACGACGCCGAGGGAAAAGATATCGGTGCGGTGGTCGAGAGGGCGGCCGGAGACTTGTTCGGGCGACATGTAAGCCGGTGTGCCCATGACCATCCCCGCCTGAGTATTGCCCAGCGAAGTGCGCGTGGCGGCGTAGGGCGCGGCGTCGCTTACGTCTTTAGCGAGGCCGAAGTCGAGGACTTTGACGCGGCCATCGCGAGCGACCATGACGTTGGCGGGCTTGAGATCGCGATGGACGATGCCTTTGTCGTGCGCGGCGGCGAGGGCGTCGGCGAGAGAGCCGGCGATGTCGACGATTTGTTCGAAGGGCAGGCCCTGAGCGGGGATGATGCGGTCGAGGGGCTGGCCGGTAACGAGCTCCATGGTGAGGAAATGGACGCCGGCGGCTTCTTCCACCGAGTAGATGGTGACGATGTGGGGATGGTTGAGCGCGGCGACGGAGCGGGCTTCGCGCTGAAAACGGGCGAGGCGGTCGGGATCGCGCGCCATAGCAGCGGGCAAAACCTTGATGGCGACGTCACGGTCGAGGCGCGGATCGTGGGCGCGAAAGACTTCGCCCATCCCGCCGGCTCCGATGGGGGCGAGGATTGTATAGTGGCCGAGTTTATCGCCCGCAGACAGAGGCATGTGCGTAGTTCAGGCCAGTCTACGCGAGGGGAGGAATCGGTTGGGGCGGCCGTGATGCGGGTCAGGGCTTGAGCTGGAGATAGCTCGACTGGACGAAGCCGACGACGTCGCCGAAGTGGTGGTCGTAATCGTCTTTATGCAGGACGGCGAACCAGGTAGCGTGGCCCATCTTCGCGTCGGTGTCTTTCCATTTGGGATCGATCATCCACTTCATGTAAGGAACGGTGGGGTCGGTTATTCCGGCGTCGGCGACGCGCAGGGAATTGCCAACGGCGAGGCCGTTGTCGGTGAGGATGTGGGGATCGGCGGTGAAGAGGTAGGTAATGTCTTTGGTCTGCTCGTCCCAGGCGATGGTGAAGCGGACGCTGCCGATTTCGACTTCGGTGCAGGGGTCGAGGTGGACGTCGGCGGTGTGGCAACGCTTCTCGTGCTTATCGGCGGTGTTGAGAGAGGCAGGCACGGGAGAACCGAGCTGGGGCAGGCTCATGAGCTGGGCGTGAGCCGGCGGTGCGGGCAGAAGGAAAAAGCAGACGGGCAGAGCAAGAAGGGTTGGGATCAGCGATCGTTGCATAGAGATACCAGCCTCCGGATTTTTTCAAAATTGTAAGCGGATTTTGGCGGCTGGAAGCGGGTTGGGCGGGGGTGGCAAAAATTTATTTTAGGGGAGGGGCGGCAAGGACACGACCGCTGCACTCAGCGCTGGAGCCAGCGAAAGGCGTGTTTAACGAAGGGTTTGGCGTCTTTTTCGATGCAGGGGCCGTGGGCGATGATCAGCCTGTCGAAATCCCAGGAAAGCAGTTTTTGGAGCGACTGGCGGGCGAGGCGGCGATGGATGAAGGTGAGCCGGATGTCGAGGCCGACGCCGCCGTGGGGAGGCAGAACGCCCTCGAGTTTGAAGAGAGCATTACGAAAATACTTACCCTTCACTTCCGGATGGATCTGGATTAAATCATCGAGGATGACGGTGCGCGACGGTTTGTGGAGGAAAAGGACTTCTTCGATGAGCGGGTTGCCTTTAAAGGCGAGCTGATCGAAGTCATCCATCCAGGCCTCAGGCGGCGGTCCATCGCCCAGAAATCCGGTGAAGGGCAGAGGGCCTTTCTTCAGGGTGAAGGGGGTGGGACGCGCGGCCCATAGCTGCGCCTCGGGAAACAGGGTGTGCCAGTCTGACAGCCGCCAGACGTGCCTTGGCGTCGCCGCAACCAGGTATTTTACGGGTCCCAGGGCGGTGATGCGTTTGAGCGTTTCGGGGGGTACAGAAACAGGAGAATCCACCCACAGTGAGCCGTTGGAGAGCTTCACAAGGGTCATACGGGTGGTGAACATGAAACCCATGTCGCGGACATTGGGGCCGTCAACGATCCAAATATCTTCGGCGAATGGGGAGAGGTCGAACATTGGGTTCCATGTCCAGGGTATCAAGCCGCGCCGCGGCAGAACAGGCCAGCGGGAATGCAGCGGATAGCGGATCTGAATCCCACGTCCGCCAGCAACGGGCAGATGTGGGACCCCAGAGTTTCTTCAACGGGAGGGCGGCGATTCTACTGCGGAGGTGGGTTCCCGGTGTCTTTTGTTTCGGCTTTGGTTGCGGCGGTGTCATCGGGCGGCGCGGAGAGATGGAGTTTCCTCATCTCTTTGGCTCCGACCGATGGATCGACAAGCGTGACCTTGATGCCGGTGGCCATGGCTCCGGAGGTCCATTTGTAGTAGTAGGTTTGGCCGGCCTCCGCCTCAAACCGAGCACGCTCGTTTTCTTTCTTTCTGGCCTCGGCCAGGGCCGCGCCGGTGGACTGGATGATGCCTCCGTAGTACATCTTCGGCAAACCGGCAATGACCACGGTCCCTGGCGGGACTTCAAGGAATTCGTATTCGCCGTTCAGCAGTTTGCCGAGATGGGTGTCGTTGACAAAGATCTCGTCGTGCGCGGCAGAGCCGGTAAATCTGTACACGCGATAGATACATACGATGGCTTTACCGCTGGACGGCGCGGGCAGCACGGCGGGAGTTTTGGAATCCTGGGCTCGAGAGACAGGCGTTGTGAAGAGAAACGCGATCGCACTGGATGCGAGCAAAAGGCTTGCGAGCGAGTTGCAAGCTCCCCTGAGGCAACGCGCTGCGACGCCGCTGAAAGCAGTGTTACGCATGGGAGCGCTCCTTCCCCTTCGTTCGAAATCTGGAGCGGCACTGTAGCAGATTGGGGCCGGGGGGTGCGGTGACGGCTGCCACAGGCGTGGGGCAAGCGTTCAGCGCTCAGCGTTCAGTGTTCAGAAATGCAAACTACCCCACCCTGCCGCGCGAAAACCGCGCGCGCCAGGATGGGGCACCCGCAGTCGTGTGTTGGGGAGGGCTGAAGGCGATTACGGGATGGGTTCGACGGTGACTTCGACTTCCTCGTGGCGGGTGGTGCCGGGGACGTCGATGGAGCCGAGGACGAGGGGCTTGCCGGGGGTGAGCTTCGAGGCGACCTCGAGGATGTTCTGGTGAAGGATGGGGTCCTGCGAAGTGGTGACGGACTTCTCGTCGGCGAGTGAGGACTGCTCGATTTTGGTGTGGAACTGCAGGCTGTCGGCTGTGCCATCGATGTTGGCGTAGATGCTGAGGCCCACGTCGACGTACTGGATCTGGGAGTTGGTCTGGGGCGTGTCAGTGGCGGTCGAGCCGGTGACGATGGGGACGCGGTTGCCCTGCTTGAGGTCGGATCGTTCTCCGGACGCGACGATGAGGGAGATGTGCTGGGTGCCCACATCCCCAGCGGCAGGGATGTGGGGCGCCCGGCCGTTGTCGGCCTGGGTGAAGGTGTAGGTGACGCGCCAGGTTTTGCGGGGGCGGTCGAGGTCGGCGATGATTTTTTGCGCTAGCTGGAGGTCGGCGGAGCTGCCGCAGACGGCGAGGGCGTTCTGCGCGGCGATGCCGTTGATTCTGGCTTCCTGCAGCAGGTTGCGCAGGACGGTTTGAATCTCAGTGAACTGGTTCGTTTCGTGCGTGTGGGTGAGATAGAAGGTCTGGTAGGTGGAAGGATTTTTTGCGTCGGGACAGGGGAGGCCGGCGGGCTCGTTTTGGGCGCGCGCGGCGGTGGCGAAGAGCGCGAGGGTGAGGAGGGTGAGAATGCGGGCAGGGATTTTTGGGGCGGCTGCGTTGTGGATGGGTTGCATGTCTTGCCTCTCAGAAATGGATCGTGGATTCCACATCTGCAAAAACCGCGCAGTTGTGGAGTACCCGGCGTTGGCTGACGGTTGCCGCGGCCTTCTGTGGAGACAGACGTGGGGGAGGGCGTGACGCTCGGAAAAATTTTGGGGAAGGTTTCAGTGTTCGGAGATAAAGGCGGGCTTCGTGCGATCCCACGTCTGCCAAAGTCAGGCAGATATGGGGCACAAAGGTTCGTTCTACTCCCGAGAAACGATCAAACCGGGATTGGTCTGCGCACTAGCCGAAGAGGCGGGAGGAGCGGCGTGGGGTGTCGTCGTCCTCTGCGTCGGGGTCGGGTTTGGTAGTGGGCGCGTCTGAGTTGCTGGGCGCGCCGGGCGGAGGAGGCTCGTAGGAAAAAGAAGCGCGATGCCAGGGGATCGCGGTGCTGCTCTCGCTGCCGCTCTCGAAGGTGCTCTGCGGTTGAGGGGCGCGCTCGATGGGCTCGTAGGGGGTCGCGACCGGTTCGTTGGGGGTAATGAAACGGAAACCGGTGGGGCGGCCGGGATTTTCGTACGCCGCTTCCCTGCGCGAGGGACGATAGCGGATGGCGGCGCCGATGAGATAGATGAGGAAGCAGGCCAGACCGGCGACGACGGCGGGCAGGAGCGGCGTGTGCGGAGCGGCATCGGCTGACTCGACGAGCGTGAGCGGATGTGGGCCGGATTGGTCGTTGACGGGGGTGGTTGGCACCGCGGGTGTGGGCTGCTGCGAAGAGGACGCTGAAGGCGCGGGCAGATTCGACTCGGATACTCCCGAGGAGGGCGCCGGGGCATTGGATGGGTTCGGGGCTGATGTGCCTGAGACGGATGCGCTCGGGGCGGATGGGTTGGGCGCGGGGTTGGCTGCTTCCTCGGCCTGGAGAGCGCGGCGTTGTTTTCCGACGACGGCGATAGCGTCGGTCAACTCTTCGCGTTCTTCGCGCAGTTGCCGGGAGCTGGTTCCCGCAGCGTTGAAGCCCGATGCGCGCCGCGAACCGCCAGCGGGTCCGATGGAAGCCAGCGCCTCATGGATTTCGTCGAGGCGAGTGCTCGCGCCGGGAGAATTGGCGGAGGCCTGGGTGCGCAGAGCGTCGAGCTGCTTTTCCGCGGCGCGGACCCGCGTATTGAGGAGCTGTTGTTGTTTCGCCTGGTTGTGCGAGGCGGGTTCGTAGCCATAGCCGTGGCGGCCGCGGCGGGAACTATAGCGAGTCGCACCGAGCTGGTCGAGTTCGCGGCTGGTGGAGGACAACTGTTTCTCGAGATCGGCGAGTGAGGCGGAGAGGGACGGACCGGATCGGGTTGTCGACGGGGGTTGAGTGGTCGCTGGTGTGGGTGCGGGAGCAGGAGTCTGCACGGCCGGCGATGGCGCGGCGGCGGCGGGCGTCCACGCGGAAAGGAATTTTGCGACGGCGTTTGCGGTAGATGCGGATCGTGCGGGGTCGGCATCAGTGAACTGCACGCGGAGGGTTTTGGTCGAGGGTTCGGTCAACACGAGGCGCGAGCGAAATTCGCCGACGCGGTTGTTCATGTTGGATGAAGAGAGGAACGCAGGTTTGGACAACGTCGCTACGACCGGATCGGTGAGGATGGACTGGGCGAGAGCGACGGAGGGCTGCGCAGCCTGGACGAGGCCGGGATCGATTTGCTGCGCGGCGGAAGGATCGAAGGACAAGACGGCGGCGTTGGTGGATTGGGCGGCGCGGCGATGCTGCCAGGTGAAGACGCCGGCGCCGACGGCGATGGCGAGAAGGACGGCGAAAAACTTATGTCCGAGCGGCACTGGAGGTCCTCGACGATCTCAAAGATGGAAGGCAGAGTTCAAAGCATAGGCCCGGGCTGAGGGAACTGCCGTTGTCATAGCTGGAGTCTGGCTCAACTTAGATATAGATGCCGACCGGCCGGATTTGGCGTGCTGGGGCAGGTGCGGGGGTGACTATCGTCACTTGACTGAAAAATATAGCGCGGCTGCCCCCCAGCAGGGTGGACGGGAGGAAATGGAAGCCCGATTGCAGCGATGAGTTCCAATACCCGCTCTCAAACGGAAGTGGGCCACTTAAGCGGTTCTGCCGCAGCGTTCGCAGTCTACGCAATTGCGGAGACAGGGACAGTGTGTGCTGCGGCGGGCAGGAAGCAGCGCATATGTTGCGGGTAGAAGGGAAATATTTACCAGGACAGCAAGAGGACGACGGCACGAGGCCGGTGGAAAATGACGGGCACGAGCCGGAGAGCGGAGACGAGCAGCGGCCGAGGGGTGAGGCGTTCGAAGGGGCGGACGAAGGAACGCTCGAGGCGTCGCTGGATCCGAGGATCGGCAGGGTGCTGGACGCGATCGAGGGCAATCCATTTGTAACGATGGGTGATCTTTCCCGGCTGGTGAATCTGAGCCAGTCGCGGCTCTCGCATTTGTTCAAGGCGGCGCTGAGCGTGAGCCTGAACAGTTATTTGTCGAATCGCAGGGTAGAGCGGGCGGCGGAGCTGCTGCGCTCGACGGAAATGCAGGTTAAGGAAATCACGTACGACACGGGCTACAAGCAGGTGCCGAGTTTCGTGCGCGCGTTTCAGCGAAGATTTGGGGCGAGCCCTGGTCGTTACCGGCGCAGCGGATGACGCTAACAAATAGCCGATTGGACTAACTGAGTTTCTTTGACATTGCGGGAGGGAGACGGCAAGGTAACTCATCCCCCGAACGAGCGTGCAGCGAAGAAGAGGAGAGTGGAGCTTCGGCGACGGCGCCGTGATGTGTAACGGGGTGACCAAGGAGTTGCGATGTTGGCACACAGGAAGTCTCATCCCGTAAGCACGTCTCCCTCTTCCACCCAGCGAAAAACAATTCACAAGGAATTGCACCGAGCGCGAAGGCAGGCATGGACGGCGTTGTTGGCGATCGCAGCAGTGGGCTCGTGGCTGACCACAGGCTTTACCAGCGTCGTGCGAGCGGCGGGCGACGGACCGCGTCCGGCGACGGATGCGGCATCTCCGGCCGTGACGACGGGGGTGCGGGATCCAGGGCCGCGCGTGGGAACGGCAGGCGCGGGCGGGCCGCTGTCGGGGCTGAGCGCCGATCAGATGCAGTACTACCTGGACGGCCAGGGCCGTTTCGGCGATGTGGATTCGGTGAGCGGCAAGGTCTCAGGAGAGACGAACGGAGGCCTGGGGCCAGGGTTCAACTCGAACAGCTGCGGCGGATGCCACTCGCAGCCGGCAGCGGGAGGATCGAGTCCGGCGACGAATCCGCAGATCGAGGCGGCCAGCGATGCGGGAGCGAGGAATACAATTCCGGACTTCATCACGGAGAACGGACCGGTGCGTGAAGCGCGGTTTCCGTATCTGCTGAACGCAAATGGGACGGTGAGCAACACGCCGGACGGCGGGGTGCACGACGTGTTCACGATTACGGGACGGGTGGATGCGCCGGGGTGCGGTATGGGGCAGCCGAATTTCGCGCAGATGGAGAGGCTGGGCGACATCGTGTTCCGCATTCCGACGCCGGTGTACGGCGGAGGGCTGATCGAAAACATCGCGGACGCGTCCATCTACGCGAATATGGCGGCGAACGGCGCGCTGAAGCAGAGCCTCGGCATCAGCGGACATCCGAACACGAGCGGCAATGACGGGACGATCACGCGCTACGGATGGAAGGCGCAGAACAAATCTCTGGAGGTGTTTGCCGGGGAAGCCTACAACGTGGAGATGGGGGTGACGAACGAATTGTTCTCCGAATGAGCGGTCGCTGCCGCCGAGCTCGTGCCTGTTCAACGCGATGCCGGAGGACTCGACGAATCTTCCCGCATCGGGAGCGTCGGAGCTGAGCGATGTAGTGGCATTCGCGAACTTCATGCGGCTGCTGGCGGCGCCAGCGCCATCGGCGGAGGGAATTCCGGGGAACCCGACGGCGCAGTCGATCGCGAGTGGGCGGGCACTCTTCAGCCAGATTCACTGCGACATGTGCCACACGCCGACGATGCAGACGGCTCCGTCGGCGTTATCGCCGGCGCTGAGCAACAAACCGGTGAATTTGTACTCGGACCTGCTGGTCCATCACATGGGGACGGGACTGGAGGACCTCATCACGCAGGGAGGGGCGGGGCCGGACGAATTCAGGACGGCGCCGTTATGGGGAGTGGGGCAGCGGCTGTTCTTTCTGCATGACGGCCGGGCCACGCCGAACAATGGCGGTCTGTTGACGGCGATTCTGGATCACGCCAGCAGCGGATCGGAAGCGAATGCAGTGGTGAGCAATTTCCAGCATCTGACGCAACAGCAGCAACAGGAGCTGCTGAACTTTTTGCGGTCGCTATAGGGCCAGGGAGTAGGGAGTAGGGAACAGGGAATAGTCACGGCCGCCAGGAACCGACGAGCGCACGCCGGAGAAGAGGCGTGCGCTTGACCGCTATAATCCGTGACGATGAACAATGATTTGATTGAGGAACTGGAACGGCGGAATCGGCTGGCGGAAGTGGGCGGCGGCGAGTCGCGGCGGGCGAAGCAGCGGGAAGAAGGGAAGCTGAACGCGCGGGAGCGGATTGCGCTGCTGCTGGACGATGGGACGTTCGAAGAGACGGACCGGTTCGTCACGCATCGCGCGACGGATTTCGGGATGCGAGACAAGCGGTATCCCGGCGATGGGATTGTGACGGGGTACGGGCGCATCGACGGGCGGACGGTGTTTGTGTTCGCGCAGGACTTCACGGTGTTCGGGGGATCGCTGTCGGAGGCGAACGCAGCGAAGATTGTGAAGCTGATGGATACGGCGCTGAAGGTGGGCGCGCCGGTGATCGGGCTGAACGATTCGGGCGGGGCTCGAATTCAGGAAGGGGTAGTGTCGCTGGCCGGGTACGCAGATATTTTTCTGCGCAACACGATGGCCAGCGGGGTGGTGCCACAGATTTCGGCGATTTTGGGGCCATGCGCCGGCGGAGCGGTGTATTCGCCGGCGATTACGGATTTTATTTTGATGGTGGACAAGACGTCGTACATGTTCGTGACGGGGCCGGACGTGATCAAGACGGTGACACACGAGGAAGTGACGAAAGAGGCGCTGGGCGGGGCGGCGACGCATAACGAGATTTCCGGCGTAGCGCATTTTGAGGCGCACGATGACGCCGAATGCCTGGCGATGGTGCGGGAGCTGCTGAGCTTTCTGCCGTCGAACAACCTGGACGACCCGCCGCGGAAGGAGTGCACCGACCCGGTGGATCGCGCGGATCGGGAGCTGGACAAGCTGGTGCCGACGGAGTCGAGCCAGCCGTACGACATCAAGGACGTGATTACGCGGATTGTGGACGATGGGTATTTCTTCGAGGTGCACGAGCACTTCGCGAAGAACATTGTGGTGGGATTTGCGCGGATGAACGGGCGGCCGGTGGGAATCGTGGCAAATCAGCCGGCGTTTCTTGCGGGTGTGCTGGACATCAAGGCCAGCGTGAAGGGGGCGCGGTTTGTGCGGTTCTGCGACGCGTTCAATATTCCGTTGATCACGCTCGAGGATGTGCCGGGATTTTTGCCGGGGACGCAGCAGGAGTACGGCGGGATTATCCGGCACGGGGCGAAGCTGCTGTTCGCGTTCGCGGAGGCGACGGTGCCGAAGCTGCTGGTGATCACGCGCAAAGCGTACGGGGGCGCGTACTGCGTGATGAGCTCGAAGCATCTGCGGACGGATGTGAACCTGGCCTGGCCGACGGCGGAGATTGCGGTGATGGGGCCGGAAGGAGCGGTGAACATCGTGTACGGGCGCGAGCTGGCTGAGGCGGTGAAGCAGGCGGAGAAAAGCGAGGGCAAACTGACGGAGGAGCGGCGGGTGGAAGTCCTGCAGCAGGCGAAGGCGGCGCGGGTACATGAATTCCGCGAGCAGTTTGCGAATCCATATGTGGCGGCCGAGCGGGGGTACGTGGACGCGGTGATACTCCCGCATGAGACGCGGCGGCGGCTGATAGCGGCGCTGGAGATGCTGGACGGGAAGCGGGACAAGATGCCGGCGAAGAAGCATGGGAATATTCCGTTGTAGCGGCAAAGCCGCTACAACGGAGCCGGGAGCCGGTAGCCTGCAGCGAAAAGCGATCAGCGAAAGACTTTTAGCGAGGAACTTTTAGCGAAAAGCCAGGAAACAACGAGCGAAAAGGCAGGAAACAGCGAGTGAACAACGAGCAAACTACGAGTGAAAGGCGCGCGAGAGGCGACCGATGAGAGGCGGTTGGTAAGAGCGATGCCGGTGAGCGTGGAGACGGCGGAACATTATCGATGGGGTGAGGTGTGCGACGGGTGGCATCTGGTGCGGAGCGAGGGGCTGAGCGTGATCGAGGAGCGCATGCCAGCAGGGGCGCGGGAGCAGCGGCATTTTCATACGAAGGCGCGGCAGTTTTTTTATGTGCTGGAAGGGGAACTGACGATGGAGGTCGAGGGGCGGAGTCATGCGCTGGGCGCGCGGCAGGGGCTGGAGATTGCTCCGGGGGAGCGGCACCAGGCGCGGAACGAGTCGCGGGAGGATGTTCGGTTTCTGGTGATCTCGTCGCCGCCGGCGCAGGGGGACAGGGAGTACAGCCAGTAGCGGGCAGCAGGTAGCCTGTAGCGGGGAGCCGGGAGCTGGGAGCCAGGTTCCACGTTTTGCGGTAGCATGGCCGCATCCTCAGGAGGTAAAGCGATGAGTTCCCCCGCTCCGCAGCGCGTTAATCTGGCTCACTCCGACCGCGCAGTTCCCGCCAACGCAACTCATATCGGAAGGACCGATCCGAAGGAAATCATCAGCGTATCGGTCATCGTGAAACGAAAAAACCCACTGGACCTGGGCGCGCTGGGCGGACGCAGAGTTTCGCCAGAGGAGTTCGACGCGCAGTACGCGGCGGATCCGGCCAGTTTTGAGGCGCTGCGCGCGTTCGCGCACCAGAATGGGCTGGCGGTAGATGAGTCGGCGTCGAGTTTGTCGCGGCGGACGATGGTGATGCGCGGGACGGCGCAGGCCATGGAGAAAGCGTTCGGCGTGGAGCTGCACGACTACGAAGACAACGCGACGAAGAAGCGCTATCACACCTTCACCGGGCAGACTTCGCTGCCGGCGACACACGCGCCGCTGGTGGACGCGGTGCTGGGACTGGATGCAAGGCCGATCGCGAGGGCGCACTTTCGCTTTCTGAAGGATCTGAAGAAAAAGAAGAAACCGCAAGCAGCCGCGCAGCCGGAGCCGTTCAATCCGCCGGCGGTGGCGGAGCTGTACGATTTTCCGACCAGCGTGAATGGGGCGGGGCAGACGATTGGGATTCTGGAACTGGGCGGCGGGTACCAGACGAGCGACATTGAGACGTATTTCTCAGGGCTGGGACTGACGCCGCCGGTGGTAGTGGCGGTGTCGGTGGATGGGGGAACGAATGCGCCGGGCGATCCGAATGGCGCGGATGGAGAAGTGGCGCTGGATATTCAGGTGGCGGGATCGATTGCAAACGGGGCGCGGATCGCGGTGTATTTTGCGCCGAATACGGATCAGGGATTCATCGATGCGATTACGACGGCGGTGCACGACACGACGAACAAGCCGTCGGTGCTCTCGATCAGCTGGGGCGGACCGGAGTCGACATGGGCGCAGACGTCGGTGACGGCACTGGACGATGCGTGCCAGAGCGCGGCGGCGCTGGGCGTCACCATCACGGTAGCCTCGGGCGATAACGGATCGTCCGATGGCGCCACCGGGAACAATGTGGATTTCCCTGCTTCGAGCCCGCATGTGCTGGGGTGCGGAGGGACGGAGCTGATCGGGTCGGGCTCGAAGATTACCGAAGAAGTGGTGTGGAACGACGGCAGCGACGGCGGGGCGACGGGCGGAGGGTTCAGCGCGATTTTCCCGGCGCCGACGTGGCAGATCGGCGTGAAGGGGTTTTCGGGGACGATGCGGGGCGTGCCGGATGTGGCGGGCGATGCGTCGCCGGAGAGCGGTTACAACATTTTGGTGGATGGCGAGCAGCAGGTGGTGGGCGGGACGAGCGCGGTGGCTCCGCTGTGGGCGGCGCTGATAACGCTGATCAACCAGATGAAGGGGACGCCGGTGGGGTTGGTGAATCCGACCCTTTATACGGATGCGTCTGATTTTCGGGACATCACGTCGGGGAACAACGGGGCTTATTCTGCGGGACCGGGATGGGATGCGTGCACGGGGCTGGGATCGCCGAACGGGCAGGAGATCGCCGGGGCGCTGGGGTGAGGGGAACAGGGATCAGGGATGGGAGTCAAGCGCCCGGCGAAAAGAGGGCGGCGGGTCTCCTGATGGAGCTTTTCCCATACGGGATCGGAAGAAAAGTCAGGTTGTTTTGGTTACGCAGTTGTGCGTTACGCGTTTTTGGGTAATGCAATGGTTTTTTAAATTTTGTTGCTTTGATGATTACGCAAAAATGCGTTACGCTGGATAGCGTAATGACTGAGCCGGAAAACCCGTTCATCTTCGGTGAGATCATTGAGGAGCCAAATTTCGTCAACCGGACGAGCGAACTCGGACAGTTGGTGAGAGATCTGGCGGATGGTCAGAAGGTGTTCCTGCTGTCTCCCCGGCGCTTCGGGAAAAGCTCGCTGGTCGCTTTGGCGCTTCTGAAGCTGAGAAAGAGACACATTCGCACCGTGAGCTTAACGGTGAGCAGCTACTCGAGCTACGCTCAGTTTTTGGAGAAGTTTGCGGAGAAGGTGCTGCGCGCGGCGGGCCCGTGGGAACGCGTGAAGAACTGGGTGACGCGATTTGGAAGAAACGTGAAGCCCGAGATCAGTTATGACATGACGACGGGCGAAGTGAGCCTGTCGCTCAATAAGGGGGCGGCGTTCGATCCGACGCCGATCGCGCCTGAAATATTTGCGATGCCGAGAGAATTGGCGAGGAACGCCGGATTTCGCATGGCCATCTGTCTGGACGAGTTTCAGCAGATTTCGGAATTTGACAGCGGAACCGTCGAAAATGCGATACGGAACCAGGTTCAGAAACAGCGGGAAGTAGGGTACGTATTTGCGGGTTCCCAGCCTTCTCTGATGAGGGAGATGTTGTCGGCGCATCGACCATTTCACAAGGCCGGGCCACAGATGTACCTCGACAAGATACCGGCCGGCGACTGGAAAGCGTTCATCAGCCGGCAATTTGGGAAGAGAGGGAGGAAGCTGAATGAGCAGGGAATGGAAACGCTGCTGTCGACGGCGGATCTGATTCCCTACGATGTGCAGCGCCTCGCCCACGAGCTTTGGGACTACGCAGAGTTGAGGGACAAGCGTGAGCTTTCCAGCGAGGACGTCAACCTTGTCAGGGACAGTGTGATCGCGGGCCAGTCGACATACTATGAGCTTCTTTGGCAGCAACTGTCGGCGGCGCAGCGGGCGGCGTTACAGGCAGTCGCCAGGCGGGGAGCTTCGGAAATTTACTCGCAGGCGGTGCGGAGCGAATATCGGCTGGGAGCCGCGTCCACCGTCCAGAGAGCCCTGCAGTCTCTGGATTCGAAAGACATCCTGGATCGCTACAAGGAGCAGTACTTCTTCCTCGATCCACTCTTCCCGTACTGGATTCGGTCCAAAGCTGCCTGAGCCGGTGACAGTTTTGCGCCACGCAGAATGGCGGAAGGGGTGCACGGCTGGTTGGCGGGTTCAGTAGACTTCGCGGTGGAAGAGGTCGTCCTTCTCCTCGCAGGGCGAGGAGGTACAGCCGATTGCGCAGCTGACGAGAGCCGCCACGCCAAGGGTGATGAGAATGGCCGGCAGATAACTGCTTAATTCCGACAGATGGGCCAAAAGGTCATGCATATTCAGGACCCGCACTTTCCAGGCTCCCATTTCGTGGGAAACCTGAAAGCCTGTTCAGGTTTCCTTTATGAGGGGGACGAGTGAGAGCCATGATGGCAAAATTTGCGTGGGATTGAAATCACCTTTTGGGCACATGACCAGAGATTGGGGTGGTATTTCTCACAATGGGAATAACAGTACTGTTGTAACAGGTTCTGGCAAGGCGTTGCACGATTAGATTCCCCCTGTGTATCTCACTGAAAATGGGTAGTTTTCAGGACGCGCGGGGAAATAAATGCATCAGACCGGCGGGCGGAAGTTCGGGGGCCAGGAAGGTTTCGGGAGCTCCGAGGGCGCTGGTTACCGCTGCGGCGGCTAAGTAACCACTGCGGGTGGCGCCTTCCATGGTGGCGGGCCAGCCAGTGGCGACCCAGTCGCCAGCGAGGAAGACGCCGGGCCAGGGGCTGGCGGATGAGGGGCGGATCGGGTCGAGCAGCGGACGGATTGAGTACGTCGCCCTAACTTCTTTGACAACAGCAGCTTTAAGCAGCTTCGCGGAGGCGACGGTGGGGAAGAACTGCGCGAGCTCGTGGAGGGCGAGGTCGATGATGGGCTGGCGCTGCAGGGGGACGAGCGAGCGGGAGGCGCTAACGACGAGCTCGAGGTAGCTTTCTTCCCCGGAGCGGTGGGTGGGCTGGAGGCGGGACTTGTTGAACATCCACTGGATCGTCGTGTCGAGGAGGACGGCATGGTCCAGGGTGGTGACTTCGCGGTCGAACCAGAGGTGGATGCCGGTGATGGGGGAGTGCTCGAACTGGGCGAGGTTGGCGGCGAGCGCATGGCTGGCGGGGTTTTGGGGCAGGGCGGGAAGGAGCGCGGCCATGGCTTCGAAGGAGAGCGCGAGGATGACGGCGTCAGAAGGGAGGGCCGGGATGTCGGGATTTCCGGTGGTGGTGATCCAGCCGCCGCTGGGTGAGGGGGCGATGCAATCCACGCTGGTGCGGAGGAAGACTTCGCTGCCGCGTTGGCGCAGGTAGCCGGTGGCCTGGCCATAAAGGTCACTCAAGGGGATAGCGGGAATGCCCATGCGGCCGGACTGGGGGGAGAGCAGGAAGGACTCGCGAAAGACTTTGGCGGCGTAGTGGACCGAGATGCGGTCGAGGTCTTCGTTGAGGGCGGAGACGAGGACGGGTTTCCAGAAGCGAGCGATTGCATTGGAAGTCTGGCCGTGGCGATGGAGCCAGTGGAGGAAGTTTTCGGCAGAGTCGGGCGGAAGGCCGGGTATGAAGGCGGCGAGGCCGCGCGCGATGGCGAGCTTGTCTCTGATGGAGAAGGCGGGTGCGCGGAGGAAGGCCAGCGTGGAGTGAAAGGGCGCAGGGAGCGGGCCGGGTTGGATGATGCTGGGTTGGCCGCCGGGGGTGAGGAAGGTGAAGCGGTCGTACCAGCGGATGGAGTCGAGGACGCCGAGGCGGCGGTAGAGGTCGATGAGGGAAGTGCAGCGGCCGATGAGGACGTGCTGGCAATTGTCGATGACCTCGCCGGTGCCGGGATGTTCGTAGGAGGAAGCCCGGCCGCCGAGATAGGGGCGGCGTTCGAGGAGGTGCACGCGGTAGCCCGAGTCAGCGAGGGCGCAGGCGGCGGCGATTCCGGCGAGACCGCCACCGACGACGGTGACGGTTTTGGGTTGCGGCTCAGGCATGACGGGACGTGCCGGTGAGGCGGTAGCGAAACACCTGCAGGAGTCCGCGGAAGAGGATGGAGAGGCGGGTGGAGCGGGGGACGCGGACGCGCTCGGAGAAGACGTCGAAGCCGCGGCGTTCGATGCGGCGGAGAAGGCAGTGGTAGATGGTGACGAGGACCCAGAGGGCGGGGCGGGAGTCGGCGTCGATCAGCGGGAGCAGCTGGTAGCCGGATTTGTAACAGTCCTCGGCACGATTGGCGAGACTTTCGAGCAGCTCGCGCTGGTTGAGGGTAAGGCGGGAGCCGTCGCGGAGGGCGGCGAGGTCTTCGATGCGGACACCGTAACGGTCGAGGTCGTCGAGGGGGAGATAGATGCGGCCGCGCTCGGCGTCTTCGCGGACGTCGCGAAGGATGTTGGTGAACTGGAAGGCGAGGCCGGTTTCTTCGGCGAGTTTTTCGGCGCGCGGGTCGGTGTAGCCGAAGATGCGGATGCAGACGAGACCGACGACGGAGGCGACGTAGTAGCAGTAGCGGCGCAGATCGTCAAAGGTGGCGTAGGTGGTGTAGTCGTTGTACGGACGGGGTTGCGCGGCGCCGTTCTCAGCGGCTTTTTCGGCGGTGCGAGGGTCGAGGTCCATGGCGGTGCCGTGGACGAGCTGGTCGAGCAGGTCGAGAGGGATGTGGAAACGGAGGCAGGTGTCGTCGAGGGCGATGAAGACGGCGTCGTTAATCGGCTCGCCGGCAGCGGAGCGATGCCAGGCGGCGAGCCACGCGTCGAGATTGGCGCGGCGCTGCTCGCGTGGAAGAGACTCGTCGTCGGAGAGGTCGTCGGCGTGACGCATGAAGGCGTAGACGGCACAGATGGCGTCGCGCTTGGGTTTGGGCAGGGCGAGAAAGGCGTAGTAGAAATTTTTCGCCTGGCGGCGCGCGATGGCGGTGCATTGTTCGTAGGCGGCGTCGAGTTTGAGGTCGGAAAGGCGGCGGCCTGTGGTCAAGCGGCTCTCCGTGCAACGAACTTGTGGGTGAGTGCGCGCAGGAGCAGGGAGGCTTTGCGGGTTTTGGAGATGGCGGGGCGGGCGCGGAGGACGTTGTAATCCTGGCGCTCGATGGCGCGGAGGATTTCGAGGCCGCCGCGGGAGAAGAGGTCGAGGTCGAGGGCCAGCTCGCGGTCGACTTTGCCGATGAGGGGGAGGCCGGCGTTGAACATGGCGCGGGCGGAGCCGACTTCGTAACGCATCAGCTCGCGGAATTGTGGTGTGAAGCGGGCCTCGGCGATGGCGGCTTCGTCGACACTGAAGCGTTGCATGTCTTCGAGGGGGAAATAGATGCGGTTTTTTGCGTAGTCGACGCGGACATCCTGCCAGAAATTGGCGAGTTGGAGGGCGGAACAGGTCTGGTCGGAGAGGGCGAAACGCTCGGCGTCGCGATAGCCGCAGGCATAGAGGACGATGCGGCCGACGGGATTCGCGGAGTAGCGGCAGTAGCCGAGGGCATCGGCCATGGTGGCGAAACGGGTGATGGTCTGATCCTGTCGGAAGGCGACGAGCAGATCGGCGAATGGTTCTTGGGGGATGTCGCAGGCGCGGATCGTTTCGGCGAGGGCGACGAAGACGGGATGACGGGCTTGGCCGCGATAGCAGGCGTCGAGCTCTTCACCCCAGAGGTCGAGCAGGGCGAGGGATTGTTCGGGATTGCCGACCTCGTCGCCGAGGTCATCGGAAACGCGGCAGTAGGCGTAGATGGCGTGGAAGTGGGGGCGGAGGCGGCGGGGGAGGAACCAGGAGGCGACGTGGAAATTCTCGTAATGGGAATCGGCGAGACGGCGGCACCAGGCGCGGGCCTGGTCGAGGGTCGGAGGATGGTCGGGGATGCGGTAGTCCGCGGGGAGGGCGGCCCATCCCTTTTCGATCAATTCGTTTGAGGTGTCGACGGTCATTTCAGGGAAATCGATCGGGGACGAAGCCCTTACCCATTTTCAGCTATTTAGGGCACGGGTTCAAAGGTGTGCACCTTGACAGCGCGAGGCATGGATAAAAGCCTGTCATTTTAGGTGGTTACGGCACGACCCCGGCCACGGTAATACGTGGGGGTCCATTTGCCAAGGCGAAGGTGGGTGGGGTGTAATTCCGTTTTGGTTCAGCGGCGTTACTGAGGAGTTGAGATCCGGCATCCAGTTATATGGGCGGAGCGATCGGGGGCTTAAGCTTCTTGCTATGGGGTGAGCCTGGCGGGGGCAAGCCGCTTTTTTGGGCTGGCGGGCGAGTGCCATTTTGGTTCCGGAGATATTACTAAGGAGTTGAGGGCGGTATTTGGCTGTGGGGGGAGCGCCCGGCGCGAGGATAGACTGCTTGCTGTGGGGTGAACCTGGCCGGCGGAGCCGCTTTTTTGGCTTGGGGTGTGGGCGCAGTGCCATTTTGGTTCCGGAGATATTACTAAGGAGTTGAATCTTGGCATGCGTTTGCACACGCCAGCGCCACGGGAGCTCAAGCTTCTTGCTATGGGGTGAACCTGGCGGGGGCAAGCGTTTGCGAGGACCCGATGCTGCCACGATCCCAGGGGTGAAACTGGCGGGGGCAAGCATTTGCGAGGACCCGATGCTGCCACGGAGCTAGGGAATGATTGCGGTTTTGATGTCGCCGGCGCGGTTCATGAGGCGGCGGAAGACGCGGTTCAGCTCCTTGAGAGGCGCGCGGCTGGTGATGGCGTCGCTGGAGCGGAATTTGCCGCTGACGATGAGGTCGAAGGCCTTGCGCGCGGCGGATGGGGTGTGGTGAAAGCTGGCGCGGAGGGTGATGTTGTTGTAGTGCAGGCGGTTGGTGTCGAGTTCGACTTTGGTTCCGGCGGCGCATCCACCGAAGAAGTTGACGGTGCCGCCCTTGCGGACCATATCGACAGCCCATTGCCACGCGAGCGGGGTGGCAACGGCCTCAATAGCGATATCGACGCCGCGACGCTGCGGAGTGAGGGCCCGGACTTTGGCCACGGGATCGACATCGGGGCCGATCTGGATAACTTCAGACGCTCCAAAGCGGCGGGCGGAGACGACCTGCTCGTCGCGCTTGACGACGGCAATGATGTGGAGGCCGGCGAGCTGAGCGAGGTGCATGAACATGAGCCCGATGGGGCCTGCGCCAATAATGGCGACGGTGTCTCCGAGCTGCGGCGCACACTCATCGAGGCCGTGCATCACGCAGGCGAGAGCCTCCGTGAGGGCGGCATGTTCAAAGGAAATGCCGGTGGGGATACGCAGGGTGTTTTTCGCGACGATGCGTGAGGGGATGAGCAGGTACTCCGCGTACGCGCCGTTATTAAAGATGAGGCGGTCGCAGAGGTTCTCTTGTTTGTGGCGGCAGTAGTAGCACTCGCCGCAGGGTGCGGAGTTAAGGGCAACGACACGGTCTCCGGGACGGAAGGCGGCGACGCCTCGGCCGACCTGATGGACGGTGCCTGCGAGTTCGTGGCCGAAGGGGATGGGAGGCTTGAGCATGCGCGCGTGATAGCCGCGGCGGTACACCTTGAGGTCGGTTCCGCAGGTCAGCGCAGCATGCACGCGGACGACGATTTCGCCCGCCCCGGCCTTCGGCATGGGAACCTGCTCGATGCGCAGATCCTCGCGGCCGTGAAGCACGGCGGCTGTCATTTGCGCTGCCATCCCACCTATTGTCTCAAAGATCGGGGAGTTACGGCTGGATGAAGACCTTCATGGAGTTACCGGAGGGGTTCGAAGCGACGCGGATAGCTTCGACGGAGTCTTCGAGCGAGAAGCGATGGGAAATCAGTCGGGTAAGATCGAATCCGGTGCGATAGCCGTCGAAAACGATCGCTTCGACTTCAGGCTGGAGCTCAAAGGAAGAGCTATAGGAGCCCATGAGGGTCTTTTCGTCCATACAGACGACGGCGGGATCGAAGGTGGCCTCGCTGCGCTGGGTAGCGGCGAAGAGGAGGATGCGGCCACCGGGGCGAGCGGCATCCATGGCGGTGCGGATGAGGGCGTTGCCACCGACGGCGAGAATGACGGCGTCGGCTCCGCGGCCTTCGCTCTCGCGATGGGCGGCGGCGACGACGTCTTCTTTGCTGGCGTCGATGGGGTGGTTGAGGCCGTAGGCGGCGGCAAAGGCGTGGCGAGCCGGATAGAGGTCGGAGGTGAGAACCCTGGCGCCGGAGCGAGCGGCGAGAGCAGCGAGAAGGATGCCGATGGGTCCCTGGCCGATGACCAGAACGGTTTCGTCGGGTTCGAGATTCAGGTTGCGAACGCCCTTGTAGACGGTGTTGACGGGCTCGACGAAGGCGGCCTGCTCAAAGGGGACGCGATCGGGGATTTTGATGAGGCCGCGGCCGACGATCCAGGGCATAACACGGACGTATTCGGCAAATCCGCCACCGGAGGGTTCGAAGCCGGCGGTCACGCCGACGCGCTTGTAGTCATTGCACTGGGAGGGGGTCTTTTTGCGGCAGTAATAGCAGCGGCCGCAGGGAGTATGGTGGAAAACCATGACGCGGTCGTCGACTGCAAAGCCCTGGACGCCCTCGCCGGTGGCGGCGATGACGCCGGCGATTTCGTGGCCGAAGATGCGGGGCGCGGAATGGGAGCCGGTGTGGATCTTTTTCAGGTCGGTGCCGCAGACGCCGCAGCAGTGCACGCGGATGAGGACTTCGCCGGGGCCGATTTCGGGGACGGGGACACTCTCAACGCGAATGTCGTTGATACCGCGATAGACGGCAGCGCGCATGATCGTGGGGATGGGCGCAGGACTCTGTTCCTGCAGTTCGTTAGTGGTTGCCGTGGCCATAGGAACTCTAAGAATTAATTTACCGAACCGGGCACGGCGGGGGAAGCAAAATTCTTGAGGACGAGGTCCGCGAGCTGGTGGGAGGCGGCGTGACTGTTCTTTTCGAGTTCGCTGAGGACCCGCCAGTACTGAGGATGCCAGAGGGTCCAGAGAGCGAAGGCAGGGAGGCGGAGCTGGCCGTTGGCGTTGGTGAAGCGGTTGAAGTCGGGGAGCTTGTCGTTGGGGCCGTCGGTGATTCCTTTAAAGCAAAGGAAGCCAATGTTTTTGTCGCGCGCAAAACGGGCAACGGTGGCGGCTTCCATATCGACCATGACGGCCTGCCAGGTTGCGGCGAGGGTGCGTTTTTCTTCGGGTCCGGCGACGTGGTCGAGGGTGACGAGGCGGTGGCCTTTGGGCTGATCCGGTGGCTGGCCGGTGGGTTGGCTGGTGGGGAAGCGCTCGCCGGTGGCGGCGTCGATGACTTCGCGGGCGGAGACGGCTTCGGGGGCGCTGAGCCCGCAGGAAAGTGAACCAGCGTAGCCGACGGAGACGAGGGCATCGAGGGGACCGGAGGCAAAGAGGACTTCGCAGGCGCGGGTGACGGCTTTAGCGCCCATGCCCGCGCAGGTGGCGACGGCATCGAGCGAGCCGATGCGGCCGGTGGCCATGTGGGCGTTCCGGGGCCAGTGATGGATGAGCGGGCGGAGCTCGCTGGGCAGTGCGGCGACGATACCGATGCGTTTCATGAGGGGTTCACTGATGACTCTACTTTAGGGCAAAGGGAAGGCTTGTGGGTAAGTGGGCAAAAAGCCCCGGCGCAGCGCAGGATTGTTCCTGCACGGGTCAAATTCAGTTATGGGCTGCGTTTTCTTGTTGAGGAACCACGCCCGCAGCTCTTCCTGCAGCCGCATAGAGGTTGAGTCGGGAATAGATGCCGAAGGGCGATCCGTTATCAAGGAAACCGCCTCCCGGTCCTTCAGTCTCAGTGAGAATATGGTTGGCCTGGTCCAGAGTCAGTGATGGAAAGGCGACGGTCAGCAGGTATCCGGCTTCAGGGGCCAGCCTGGCAACATCTTCTTTGCGATATGCGTTTTCCGGGTAGACCACGGGAAGATTGTAGGTTTGCGTCTCGATGTAAAAGGCCTCGTCGGCTGTGGGATCGCTGAGACGGCCAGTGTCCTCGCGCGAGCACTCCTGGGTGGTGTTGCCGCACGAGGTTTGCAGGATGGCGATTGCATCGCTGCGCGCCTTCCTGATGGCGCTCTGAAAATTCGTGATCGCGGGAGCACGTTGGAGGGCGAGTCCCACATAGAGCGGGTCATTGGCGAGAAGATGCGCCATGTCATAGAGAGCGAGGGTGCGACCGGCCAGGACGTCCATTGCATAGTGTGCGCCGACGATGATGCGGTCGTTGCCGTATTCGGCGGCACGCGCCATCATCTGCTGGTATCTCTCCGGGACGAGCAGGGCGAGAATCAGGGCTCCGGTGTAGCCGTAGGTGGTGTGGCCGCTGGGAAAGGAAGGGCTGTCGATCAGGTTCATCATGGGGCCGCGGTTGTAGACAGTGTTGCCGGCGGGGATGTTGAAGTAATCGGGGCCGAGGAACTGCGAGGTGCTCGGCTCGGTCTGAAAAGGACGGGAGTCGCCATAAGGGTCGGCGCCGGGTGCGCCTGCCGGAAAGCCATAGCTCTTCCCGAAGATGTCGGTCTCTCCATTGTTCTTGCTGAGGATTTCAAGGGCTTCCGCGGAGACTGGCGTCTTGCCGTCGGTGGTCGCGTTGGCAAACAGAAATTTGCCGGAGTTGGAATTCATTGCGGTGAGCGCGTTCGCGTAGGCGATGACATCGGCGACGGATTGCGACAAGCGGGTGGAATGGGACTGATCGATGTAGTGAGCGCGGGCTAGCCAGGCGGCAGCGAGAGTGGTGCCTAGTCCGTCGGCGAGTTCGGCGAGATTGTCGCGGGTGATGAAAGCATCGCGCAACGCCTGCTGTTGTTGCTCCGGAAAAGGCAGAAGCGTGGACTGGCGGATGACGCCGGTCTGGATGCCGCCGGTGACGGTGTAGTTGGCTGCGAGGGCGGCCTTGCCCTCCTTGCTGTTGGCCAGCACGGTGACAGGGGCGAGTCCTCTGAGGACTGCCATATCGGTTGCCGTCTGGGCGGCAGCCTGAAGGGACAGGAGCGCGCCCAGCAAGGCGGAGATCAGGATTGCTTTGCCTCTCATTGCTTGATTCTCAAACTCCCGACGAGTTGTTTGGCACGCCTCAATCTACCATCGCGCAACTCTTGCCATGAAACTGCCGCTCATGACAATCCATGTAAAGTTGCTGCGCGCAGCAGTGGGCGCCGGACCAGCGATGGTTCGGGCCAGGGAGTGGCAGGTTATTGCAGGGTTGCCGCGCGGTTTCTCGCTTATCTCTTGCCGGCTTCCAGCGTTTTCGGCTGGGAGGCCGCCTGGACGCGGAAGCCGATTTGCCGGGCCGGTTTCTGCGGCGGCGTCATGAGTGCGCGAATCGCCTTGATGATGCCGACGATAGTCTTATCGTGGGTTTCGAACTTTTGCTCCAGTTGGATAAGTTTGGAGGCGAGCGCTTTGTGCGTGGTGAGCGTCTCTCGCAGGCGCACGAAGGCGCGCACCACGAAGATGCTCATCTCCACGGCGCGCGGGGAGTTGAGCACGCTGGCGGCCATGATGGCTCCGTGCTCGGTGAAGGCATAGGGAAGGTAGCGTCGGCCCCCGACGCCGGGATTTGAGATCACAAAGTGTGATCTCAAAGTGTCGTTCTCTTTGGGTGTGAGTTGAAAAACGAAATCAGGCGGGAAACGATCGTCGTTCCGTTTGATTGCCTGATTGAGTGCGCGCACTTCGACACGATAGAGCGCCGCCAAATCGGAGTCGAGCAGGACCTTCTGGCCGCGAACCAGAAAGATTTGAGTCTCAATCGGTTTCTGTGCAAGGGCGGTTTTCCGGGGCATTTCGCCTCCCGATTCAGATCACATACCGCGGATTGAATTCCCGCAACATCACGGGAGTCACATCGGCGCGTAGCCGTGGGCGAGGAACCAGTCGATGGCACAGCGCAGCGCCGGGTAGATGGGGACGACGCGGAAGCCTAATTCGCGTTCGGCTTTGGCCGAGGAGGCGAACATTTTCTTTTTGCCCATGCGGACCGCTTCGACGGTGGCGCGGGGTTCTTTGCCGAGCAGGCGGCCGGCGATGATCTCGTCGAAGAAAGCGAAGACCATGGCGACGGAATGTGGGACCTTCATGGAGGGTGAGGGAAGGCCGGTGATGGCGGACATCTTGTCGAGGATCTGCTTGAGAGTGAGGTTTTCTCCACCGAGGATGTAACGCTCGCCGGGGCGGCCGGTGCCGGGGTTGAGAGCGTCGGCGTGGGTGCGGGCGATTTCTTCGACGTCGACGAGGTTGAGGCCGGTGTCGACGTAGGCGGGAAACTTTTTGTTGAGGAAGTCGACCACGATGCGGCCGGTAGGCGTGGGCTTGGGGTCGCCGGCGCCGATGGGAGTAGTCGGGTTGAGGATGATGACGGACTGGCCGGCGCGCGCGGCTTCCAGGGCGACCTGCTCAGCGAGGAACTTGGAGCGCTTGTAGGGTCCGATCATATCGGCGACGGAAACGGGGGTGTTTTCGTCGACGATGGTGCCGTCGGTTTTGAAGCCCATGGTGGCGACCGAGGAGGTGTAGACGAAGCGCGGGACGTTTTCTTCGCGGGCGATGCGCAGCAGAGCGCGAGTGCCTTCGACGTTGGTACGGACCATGGTGCCGGGGTCGCGGACCCAGAGGCGATAGTCAGCGGCGACGTGCATGACGGCGTCGCAATGACGGATGGCGTTGCGGAGGGAATCGGGTTCGAGGAGATCGCCGATGATGGTTTCGGCGCCGGATCCTGAAACCAGGCTCTGGAGGTTGGCGAGGTTGCTGGTGCGACGGACGAGAAGGCGCAGCTCAGCACCACGGGCGGCCAGTTCGCGGGCGACGTGACCGCCGACGAATCCTGTGGCGCCGGTGACGAAAACTTTCATGGGGCAGCCGGTAGCGAAACAGGGTACAGGGCACAGGGTACAGGGCACAGAAGCGTGGGGCGGGCTGGGAAGATCATCGCTGCTCCACGGTGAGCCAGGAGCCGAGTTCGGCGACGGGAAGGCGGACGCCGACGTAGAAAGCGCCGAAGAGACCGTAGAGGGCGCTGGCTTCGTCGAAGCGCATTTCGTAGATGAGTTTCTTGAAGACGCCGGGATTGTCGGAGAAGAGGTCGACGCCCCACTCCCAGTCATCGAGACCGATGGAGCCGGAGATGATCTGCTTGACCGTGCCGGCGAAGCGGCGACCGATGAGGCCGTGTTCGTGCATCATGCGGGCGCGGTCAGGCATGGGCTGGGTGTACCAGTTGACCTGCTCGCCGCGCTTTTTGTCCATCGGGTAGAAGCAGACGTATTTAGTTTCGGGGATGGAGGGGAAGAGGCGCGCGGCCATGGCGGAGGACTGGCGGTCGATCATTTCCTGAATCTGGCGATCCCACTCGTCGCTGAAGGGCTCGACTTTCTCGTTGCCGAGGAGGGAGTAGGTTTTGACGGAAGATTCGTAGAGGCCGAGCTCGACGATGGAGAGATAGGAATGCGTGGGCTGGAGGTAGCTGCCAAGTTCGGTGCGGGCGAGATCGCGCTGGATTTTTGCGAGTTGCTCGATGGAGTCGCGGAAGTGGATGAGCAGGAGGTCGCCCTTGTGGCCGAGCTGGGCGAAGAGGGCGGACTGGTTGGGTCGGCCTTCGGAAGAATGGGTTTCGAGAGGTGCGAGCAGGGCAGAGGCTTCGGCGAGGGTGCGGTGGCGGGAGGCGGCATCGGTGCGGCGCCAGGCGGGCCAGTCGAAGCGAAACATCTGATGGAGGAGGCTTGCGCCGTCGAGCGTGAGGGGAAATGGGGGTGTTTCGGGCAAGAAAGCCTCCGGCAGATTACAGGTTACAGGTTACAGGTTGCAGGGACGGCAGCGGATAGCGGACAGCGGATAGCGTTTAGCGGTCAGCGTTCAGAAACGGCGAGAGCACAGAGCTCAGAGCTCAGGAAAAGCGGCGCGCTTCGCGCGTAATCCCACATCTGCCAAAACCGGACAGATGTGGGGCACCCAGATTATCTAACGAGAGGAGGTGTTTTCGTCGGCGTAGAGCTCGGCGATTGTGCGGGCGTATTTTTGGGCGATGACGCGGCGGCGGAGTTTCATGCTGGGGGTGAGTTCGCCGGAGTCGACGGTCCATTCGTCGGGGACGAGGCGGAAGCGCTTGATGGTTTCGAAATTGGCGAGGGTGGCGTTGACCTTGTCAACGATGGTCTGGTATTCGGCGCGAACTTTTGGATCGTCGACGAGGGCCTGACGGTTGGTGGCTGAGATTCCGTGGGCGATACCGTGTTCGAGGGCCCACGGTTCGAGCGCCGCGAAGTTGGGCATGATCAGGGCGGAGGCGAATTTGTGGCGATCGCCGACGAGGGCGACGTTGCCGACCAGGTAATTGGTCTTGAGCTTGTTCTCGATGGGCTGGGGGGCGATGAGTTTGCCGCCGGAGGTTTTGAGGAGTTCTTTTTTACGGTCGGTGATGAAGAGGAAGCCGTCGGCATCGATGTGGCCGATGTCGCCAGTGGCGAACCAGCCTTGGTTATCAACGGCAACAGCGTCGCTGCGGTTTTTCCAGTAGCCCCGAAAGATGCTGGGGCCGCGGACGAGGAGCTCGCCGTCTTCGGCGATGCGGCACTCGACGTTGGGCAGCGGCTTGCCCACCGAGCCCATGCGGTTGGCGTTGGGCGTATTGAGGGCGATGACGGGCGAGGTTTCCGTGAGGCCGTAGCCTTCGAGGATGCGAATGCCCGCGCTCGCGAACCAGTGGGCGGTGTCGAGGCCGAGGGGCGCGCCACCGGCAATGAAGTAGCGGACGCGGCCGCCGAAGCCGGCGTGGAGTTTCTTATAGACGAGCGCGTTGGCGACTTTCCAGGACGGCGATAAGGGGGTTTCGCCCGCGGCGACTTTGTGTTTATGTTTGGAGCCGGTCTTCAGGGCCCAGCCGAAGAGGGTGCGCTTGACGGCCGATGCCGACGCTTTCTGCTCGGCGACCTGGCGGACTTTTTCAAAGACACGCGGAACGGCGACGAGGACGGTGGGCCGGACGGCGGCGAGGGTTTGGGGCAGCTTATCGAAGCTGGAGCAGTAGGCGATGAGGACATCCTTCGCGTAGAGAGCGTAGTCGAGATGGCGGGCGGTGATGTGCGAGAGAGGAAGGAAGGAGATGCAGGAGTCTGTGGGGTTGAGGCCGAACTCGTCAAGGGAGTAGTTAATGTTGTGCGCGATGTTGCCGTGGGTGAGGAGGACGCCTTTAGGCTCGCCGGTGGTGCCAGAAGTGTAGATGAGGGTGGCAAGGTCGTCGGGCTGAATCTGGCTGGCGGCGTTATCGAAGGCGGCGTCACGGTGGTGGGCGTGGGCATCCGCGTCGGCGATGAGGGAGGAAAAGGTGAGCGCGCTGGGGGTGGGGTCGTCCTCCATGAGGACGATGTGGGCAAGATCCGGGAGGGGGGCCGTGGCGGCGGGATGGGGGGCGACTTTGTCGAGCTGCGCTCGCGTAGAGACGAAGATCGCACGGGAGCCGGAGTCGGCGAGCAGGGGGAGAATCTGATCGGAGAGAAGATTGGGATAGATGGGGACGTCGACAGCGCCGATGGCGAGGCAGGCGAAGTCGGCGACGGCCCACTCCCAGCGATTTTCCGAGAGGATGGCGACGCGATCGCCCTTACCGATGCCCCAGGAGCGGAGTGCGGTGGCGACAGCGCGGACGCGCTGGTAGACCTGCGAGGAAGAGAGGGGCTGCCAGGCGCCAGTGGTGTCCTGAACCAGCATGGCCCGCTCGCGGCGACTGTCCGCGATGGTGAAGAGAATGTCGTTGAGCGTCTCGAGGTGAAGCACGCGCGGACCAATGTATCGGAGCGGGGACGGGGGCGCAAGTAACGGGAGCGATGCGGGGGGTGGAGGGAAGGGCAGGGATGGACCCAAACGGGACATTTGCAGAGAGGGCGATGACCAAAATGGGAATTGTGGCAACACGTGTGATGCCGATCACACGGGTTTCTGCGACATCGGGCCCATGATGGACCCAGATTGATGTACATGTTTTGTCCCGGAGCTTCGGAGCGTTGGCCGGAGCACCTTTGGAGTGGACAGCGGGTTGGAATCCAACAGCAGACGCAACGTCGTTGCGCACTCTCTGTACACCTGAGCAGGAGTTGCAGTACCCGTGTCAGGCGCGGCAACTGATTTCCCAATCAACCGATCCCTGGGGGTCCACTATGCACTGTGACGCTCACCTCCTCCACGGCTCCCATACCCAGGCCGCGCGGAACCCGCCCAGCCCCGACGCTTTCTGTATCCATTGCTTCCGCAGCCTGGGTTCGATCCGCGACGCTTCGCAGCGAGCGAAGGTCGTAGCGCAACACCAATGCCCGGAAAAGCTGCAGGCGATGCAGCCAGCTACACCGCCTCCTTACAACTAGATTGCGCCGACAGCCTGTAGCCTGTAGCCAGTAGCCAGTCGCGCGCCGCGGGCGTGATCAGGTCAGGAGCGGGGCAGGCCGAGCCAACGTGGGACGCGGCGGCGATAGTCGCGGTAGGAATCGCCGCGAGCCCGGGCGAGATGCGGCTCTTCGAGAAGAACAACAACGAGATGGAATGTGACGGCGGCGACTAGTAGATAGATGCCGATCTGCCGTGAGCGGTAGACGATGGCCTGGCCGGCGATGGCCGTGAGCACGCCGACATACATGGGATTGCGTGAGTAACGATAGAGTCCGTTGTGGACGACCTGCTGGGGTTCTTCACCGATGACAGCGCGAATGTGGCGCGTGAAGAAGACGGCTGGGGTTCCTCCGGCGCGCAGGAAATCGACGAGGCAGCGGAGATAGATGAGCGCGCCGACGGCGAAGAGAATCCAGCCCAGGGACCACCAGCCGCCGTTGGCGGCGTGCCCATTGCGCAGGGTCTGGGGGATATAAAAGGCGACGACGCCGGGAACGAGGACGGTGAAGATGAGTCCCTGGAGCCAGAGGAGCATGGGGAGAGGGTACAGGGGACAGGGTGCAGCGTTCAGATAAAGCAGAGTACAGAGGGCAGAGCACAGGGCTCAGGAAAAGCGGCGCGCTTCGCGCGTATCCCGGGTCTCAGATGCGAGACCCGGGGCACCCGGATTTGTTTCCTGTCCAGTGCGGGACTCTCGGGATGGGGCGGCCGGATTCAGTCGGCTTTGGGGTGGAGTTCCCTGGAGGCCGAGGGTTGCGGCGTTGGCGCGCATGGCGGCGATGCAGTTCGCGATGTGGTTGTCGAGGGGGACGTCGAGTTCGGCTGCGCCCTGGACGATGTCGTCGCGGTTGACGCCGCGGGCGAAGGCTTTGTCCTTCATTTTTTTCCTCACGCCGGCGACGTCGACATCATGGATCGATTTGGTGGGCTTGACGAGCGAGCAGGCGGTGAGGAATCCGGCGAGCTCGTCGCAGGCGAAGAGCGCTTTGGCGAGCGGCGTGGTGCGGGGTACGCCGGAATAGTCGGCGTGGCCGAGGATGGCGGTGCGCATTTCTTCCGGCCAGCCCTGCTCGGTGAGGATGGCGATGCCGACGAAAGGATGTTCTTCGCGCGAGGGATGCTTCTCGTAGTCGAAATCGTGGAGGAGCGCGGTGGCGGACCAGGTTTCAAGCAGAGCGTCGCGGTCATCGCCAACGAGACCGCTGGCATCGGCATGGCGTTCGGCGTAAGAGCGGACGCAGCTCTCGACCGCCAGTGCGTGTTTGATGAGGCTGGGAGACTGGGTGTGCTCATTGAGCAGGGACCAGGCGCGTTCGCGAGAGAAAGGAGAAGCGGACATGGGGCAAAATTCCTCTTCGGTTTTTCCTGGCAATTCCAGGATTATTTGCGGACGACTCACAGTTTTCACTTGACAAGGAGGATAACCTCCCGGCAATGTATGTCAAAGGTTGATTCGGAGTGGCAGCAGTCGCCGACCAGATCAGCCCGGATCGCTAGCTCTGGCGTTCCGTACAACCTATGGCAACTACGTTAGCAACTGTTGAGGCCCGCGAGGTACTTCGTTGCGACTCATGTGGGTTGGTGCAGTTCCGCACGGCTAATTCCCTTTGCAGGCGTTGCCGCAAACCCCTGGAGATCGACGAGCCGGAAGCGCTGTCGCCGCAACTGGTAACGACGAACGCTCAGGGTGTTGAAGAAGCGGAAGGCATCAACGTGGCGCGCGCGGTGAGGGAAGTACGACACGACCGATGCCTGAGCCAGCGACAGCTGGCGGGGCGGATGCAGGTGCCACGCACCTACATTTCGAAAATTGAGAATGGCAAGGCGGTGCCGACGCTTTCATCGCTGCAGCGGCTGGCAACGGCGCTGGAGGTGGGGATCTGCGATTTGCTGCGGGATGGAAACAGCCGGCGGGCGCGGGAAACAGCCGCGGTGCTGGCGGATCCGTTTCTGGCGGAGATCGCTCCTCTGGTGCTGCAGATGGACGCGTTTCAGCGCGCGATGTTCCTGAACCAGGTGCGCGAGACGGCGATGGGCCGGCGGCGTTCGGCGTAGCACCGGTTGCGCGGAATCTCTTTCCTTCACGTGCGCGGCAGGCTCGGGTCTGAGGCTGCCGCTGGTCTGTATAATTTGCCAGAGAGGAAACTGCTCCTACCTCCGCAGCCGTGGCGCATACGCGTAGGATCGGCACGGTGCGGTAAGGGCCCGCCGGGGGCAGTCCTGCCGAAACCCGTTGCGGCAGGGAGCCACGTGAAAGGAAGCGTTGTCACTCAATTCCAGTCGAGTTCATGAACTGCCTGCCGATGAAGCAGCGGTGTACCGGCGTCTCGACGCGGAGCGACTGCCACATCACGTGGCGATCATCATGGACGGGAACGGGCGCTGGGCGGGCAAGCGGAGCCTGAAGCGATTCTTCGGGCACCAGCAGGGGGCTGAGGCGGTGCAGTACGTGGTGGAAACCGCGTCGCGCATCGGGCTGCCGTGGCTGACGCTGTACGCATTTTCGCTGGAGAACAATCTGAAGCGGCCGAAGGCGGAAGTGAATTTTCTGATGCGGCTGCTGAAAAGCTATTTAAGCAACAATGTGAAGCGGATGAACGACAACAACGTGCGCATCCGCTACGTTGGTCGAACGGAAGAATTGCCGGACGAAGTGCGAGAGCGGATGCAGTGGGCGGCGGATGCGACGAAGCACAATACCGGAACCACGCTGACGCTGGCGCTGAATTATGGAGGGCGGTCAGAGCTGGTGGATGCGTTCCGGCGCCTGGCCGAGGAAGTGCAGCGGAAGGGTCTGCGGCTGGACCAGGTAAGCGAAGTGGATATTCACCGGCATCTGTATACGGCGCACATGCCGGATCCGGATTTGCTGATTCGGACGTCGGGCGAGATGCGGGTGTCGAATTTTCTGCTGTGGCAGATCGCGTACACGGAGATTTTTGTGACGGATCGGCTGTGGCCGGACTTCCGGGGGATCCATATGCTGGAGGCGATTGAGGACTACCAGCGCCGGGAACGGCGGTATGGCGGGCTGAATGACGGGACTGAGTCAGACGATGTGGAGAGTTTGCCGGCGAAATTGTCGGTGGTTGGCTGAAGAAGCAGGGAATAGGGAGTAGGAAGGCGCATCGTGAGGATGCGCCTTTTCCAATGAGCGATCACTGTTTACGGCGTTCGGCTGCCGTGGTCTTTCCCCGCATATTTCCGGCGGACAGACTTATACCCATTGGGGATCTTGTCAAAATCTTCCGGCAAGTGGCCGCCAGAAGAACGGTCAAGCATGTCGAGTGCCTTGGCAACCAAGGTCCCGGTCGCTTTGGGCCGACGGGCCAACCACTCGTCATGTTGAAGATAGGCGAGCTTCTCGGCGACGGCGATGTTGATGAACTGGTTGAGCGACACGCCTTCCTTATTGGAGAAGCTCTCCGCAGCCCGGCGCACAGAGGGCATGAGCCGGAGGGGAAACTTGCTCGCGGCGGGTTTCTTGCTACTCACTGGCATAGGCTCTATCCCTTTCTTTGAAATTTGCTTAATAGCTCCGCGGGAATCAAGACAGCGAGGTGAAAGCGCTGTGCCGCTTCGCGAAAATGTTTCGTATTGTTGGTCACGATCGCCTCGGCGTTCCCATTGATTGCCACATCCAATACCAGGTCATCGTTCGCGTCCGGCGACAGAGGACGATATTGAAAAGCAACATAGACCGGTTCGGCAATTGCCTCCAGCGCATCCAGGATCAATGACGTCTGCGCCTGCGATCTGCCCGACCCCTGTAGTTGTTCCGCACGCAGCGCCACGTCCCGGTACTCGCAGGCCAGCTTGTAGTCCATGAGGATCGTGAGTTCGCCCCGGAAAGCCAGCCGGATAGTCTCCGCCGCCGCCCCCGTGTTCGAACGGAGCGCGGTTATGAGCACGGAGGTATCGAGGACCGCCCTCACGGACCTATGGTATCACGGGTGATACCATGGCGATGATGCCGAAGTATCGCTATTGAGTTGGGGCACCTGCGGGGGCGACCCAGGCTTTTTGCGGGGCAGTGACTTTTACGTCGGGCGCGGTGACTTTCACTTTGAGGCTCTCCACTTCGGCTTTCCCGCGCAGGGGAGCGGAGAAGCCGAGCTCGTACTGGTTGTTGAGGCGGCGGCTGAAGTCTTCGAAGTACGGTTGCAGAGAGACGGGGTCGCCGGTGCCGATCCAGTACGAGTTGCCACCGGTGGCGTCGGTGACCTCGAGAAGAAGATTCTGGCCGGCGGCGTTCTCATAGCCGCTGCGATCCACACGGCCGACGTTGCGCCAGTAGATGGAAAAGACGACGAGGTGGGCGCGAGCCGCGTCCTGGATGGCGGTCTGGACGTAGGGATCGTCAGGATCGTAGCGCAGCTCGTAGTAGTCGACGCCGTCGGTGATCATGATGACTTCGCGGCGGGCCGCCGGGTCGTGGGAGGGCCAGTTCTTCGCCAGGTCGGACAGGCAGAAGTAAGGGCTGGCGTTGTAACCGGGCGCGGAGACGGGCAGGTGGAGTTCCTGAAGCACTGTCGCGTGGTTGGCGGTGAGCGGACCGGAGAGCACGGCGCGCCCGTTGGCCATATAGGCGAGCGAGATTTTGACGTTGGGCGGAAGACTCTTGATGAACTGCTGAATGTCATCGAACTCGCGGCCGAGGCTGACGCGCGCTCCATCATCGATGAGCAGGACCAGCTCGACGCCGGCCTGCGAACCGCGGAAGGGCAGCCAGTTGGCGATCTGGCTGTGCTTGCCATTCACTTCGACCTGAATGCTCTGCTCGGCAACATTCGTGGCAGGGGCGTCGGATTTTTTGGGCATGACGGTGACAACCGCCTGTCCCTGGCCCTGATTCTCGCTTTGCGAAAAGGCGAAGGGTGCGGCAGCGAAAAGTGCCGCTGCGAAAACGGCAAGCGATCGGGTGGTCCAGGTCATAGTTCCTCTTTTCGGCGGCGAACACTGCTCCGACGCGAGCCTGGCTCCCTGAGCGGCACCGGCTGGAGCGGTATTCACCCTTTTGTTAGATGGAACTGGAGGTCGATCCGTCTCAAACTGCGTTTAGGGGCGATGAAAAGGGACGCAGGTGCGGCCAAAACAGAGGCGATAGCGGCCGGGCGCATCGCCGTCGAGGATCTGCAGGGGCATGGGACGCTGCATGCGATCGTCGTGGCGGTCGGGAGTCTGGAGTACGTCGTGGTTGCCGATGTCCATGACATCGAAGTGATCACCGACAAAGCCAACCCCGTAGGCACCCGGGACGAGAGGATGGCCGCCGACTTCCAGCGGGACCTCGGTGAGGAAATAGGCCTGGTATTTTTCCTGGATAGTGCTGGAGTAGCCGGAGGTATCGACCAGAACGGCGAGCACGTAGTGGCCGTCGGCGAAGTGGACGCCTGCGGAGTTGCGGAGCTGGGTGTTGGCGGATTTGCCCGCGTAGTAAACGGAGTCGGGCAGAACTTTAGAGGCTTCCGGAGCGTGGAGGATGGTGCCGGGCGTCTGCGCGGATGCGACGAGCGCACTGACCAGGATCGAGGCGGCGAGAAAAGAAGGACGGAAGAGGCGGAGAGCGTTCATGGCGTGGATCTCCTGGGTTGCGGAGTGAGTATACCGCCGCGCGACCAGTGCGCGATCCATCTTTCGGAGGAATCGAGGCGTGCGGCCCCGGTAACTGCGGCGGTTCCCCCGAGGGCGCGGCGGCGGAGAATATTTGGGAATCGCCAACGAGAATTTAGTATCGATGGATGCGCAAGGCGCGGGATGAATTTGTGGGGCGGTGGCGAGCGGTGCGGCGCGCCATGGCGGAGCAGGAGGTTGAAGCGCTGCTGGTGACGCATCTGCCGGACGTGCGCTGGCTGGGCGGATTTACGGGGTCGAATGCGGCGCTGGCGGTGACGGGGACGAAGGCGGCGTTGTTCACTGACGGCCGCTACACGACGCAGGCGCGGGAAGAAACGCGCGGCGCGCGGGTGGTGATCGCAAAAAAGTCGGCGCTGCGGGAATGCGCTGCTCTGCTGGGAGAATCGGCGAAGCAGGCGTGGTTCGATCCGGAGCACACGACCGTTGCGGAATTGGCGCTGATGCGCTCGGGATTGAATGCGAAGAAGAGCCGGGGATTTTTTGTTGCATTGAAGAAGCCGCTGGTTTCGGCTCTGCGCATGGTGAAGGACGAGGGCGAACTGGCGCTGATGAGCCGGGCGGCGCAGCTGGGATGTTCGCTGTTTGAGACGATGCTGCCGCGCATGGAGAGCGGCAGGACGGAAGTCGTGTTGGCGGCGGAGCTGGAGTTTGAAGCGAGGCGGCGGGGCGCGGAGGGGATGTCATTCGAGACGATCCTTGCATCGGGGGCACGGTCGGCGCTTCCGCACGGACGGGCCACAGGGGCGAAGCTGCCGCGCAAGGGATTCGTAACGTTAGACTTCGGTGTTATCCTCAATGGTTATTGCTCCGATATGACGCGTACCGTGCACATGGGCAGGGCGAGCGTTGAGGAGCGTGCCGCGTATGAGGCGGTGCTCGAGGCGCAGGAGGCCGCGGTAGCCGCGGTGAAGCCAGGGGCAACCTGCGGAGCAGTGGATGAGGCGGCGCGGAGGGTTCTAAAGAAGGCAAGGTTGGGGAAGTACTTCACGCACTCGACCGGTCACGGGGTGGGGCTGGAGATTCATGAGCAGCCGCGGGTGGCCGCAGGGCAGGAGATGCCGCTGAGTGCGGGAATGGTGATCACGATCGAGCCGGGAGTTTATCTGCCGGGGAAGTTTGGAATACGAATCGAAGACATGGTCGCGGTGACGAAGAGCGGGGGCCGGATTCTGACGCCCGTCACCAAAGGCTGGATCGAGTTGTAGGGTGAGAGGCCGCGCGAGAACAACGATGAAATCGGAAGACATAAAAGAGCTGAAGGAACTGGTCGAGTTCCTGAAGGAAAACAATATCGGCGAATTCGATCTTGAGCGCGGCGAGCTGAAGATTCGCATCAAGTTTGCGCAGGAAAGCGGCGCGGATCTGGCAGGGTTGGCGCGGCTGGTGGGATCGCAGGGTCAACCGGCCGCGATTGCGCCTGCGCCGGGAGTGGTTTCCGCAGCCCATGCAGCGGCCGCGACCACGCATCCCGCCGAAGCGCCTGCCGGCGAGACGGACGATGAGGCTTCGCTGCATGTGGTGAAGTCGCCGATTGTGGGAACGTTCTATGAATCGCCGTCGCCGGGTTCGGCGGCGTTTGTGAAGATCGGGGATCAGGTGGAGATCGGCCAGGTGTTGTGCATTGTGGAAGCGATGAAGCTGATGAACGAGATTGAGAGCGACGGCGCCGGCGAAATTGTGAAGCGGTTTGTGCAGAACGGCCAGCCGGTGGAATACGGCCAGGCACTGTTTGCGGTGCGTCCCCGATAACTATGCGTAAAGTCCTGATCGCCAATCGCGGCGAAATCGCGCTGCGCGTCATTTGCGCATGCAAGGAAATGGGTCTGCGCACGGTGGCCGTCTACAGTGACGCGGACCGGCACTCGCTGCACGCGCGTTTTGCGGACGAGGCGATCTGCATCGGACCGCCGCGTTCGGCGGAGAGCTACCTGAATGTGCCCGCAGTGATCAGCGCGGCGGAGATCGCGGACGTGGATGCGATCCATCCCGGTTATGGGCTGCTGAGCGAGAATGCGAATTTCGCCGAAGTGTGCCGCGCGTCGAACATCAAGTTCATCGGGCCGCCGCCGGAAGTGACGCGGCTGATGGGCGAGAAGGAAAAAGCCCGCCAGGCGATGAAGCGCGCGAAGGTGCCGATCCTGCCGGGGTCGGAGGGCACGATCCAGAGCGAAGGCGAGGGCCTGGAGTGGGCGCAGACGGTCGGGTATCCCGTGATCCTGAAAGCGTCGGCAGGCGGCGGCGGGCGTGGGATGCGCGTGGTGCGAACGCCGGAGGAGTTGCCGGGACTTTTCCAGGCGGCGCAGAGCGAGGCGGCAAATGCGTTCGGCAACGGCGACCTGTACATGGAGAAGTTCATCGAGCGGCCGCGGCACATCGAGTTTCAGATTCTGGCCGATGAGCATGGTACGGCGATGTCGCTGGGCGAACGCGAGTGCTCGATTCAGCGGCGGCATCAAAAGCTGATTGAAGAGGCGCCGTCGCTGCAGGTGACGCCGAAGATCCGCGAAGACATTGCGAAGACGCTGAAGCGGTGCATGGAAGGCGTTGGGTATCAGAACGCGGGGACGATCGAGTTCCTGATGGACGAGGATGGGAAGCTCTACTTCATCGAGATGAACACGCGGATTCAGGTCGAGCATCCGGTGACGGAGATGATTACGGGGATCGATCTGGTGAAGGCGCAGCTGCGGATCGCGATGGGGGAGAAGCTTTCGAGCATTGTGCACGAGCCGGTGCCGATGCGCGGGCACGCGATCGAATGCCGCGTGAATGCAGAGCATCCGGAGAAATTCACGCCGTCGGCAGGGAAGATTACGGCCTTCAATGTGCCGGGGTTCAACGGGATTCGGGTCGACACGGCACAGTATGCGGAGGGAGTGGTGCCTCCTTACTACGACTCGCTGATCGCGAAGGTGATCGCGCACGGCGCCAATCGCGAGGAAGCGATGGCGCGGATGCAGCGCGCGCTGGAGATGTTCATCGTGGAGGGGATTCACACGTCGATTCCGCTGCATCAGCGGATTTTCAAGGATGAGGAATTCCGTCGCGGCGAGTTCGACACGAAGTTTATGGAGCGGTTCTTCGAGCGCGAGAAACAGCGGAAAGAGATGGAGCTGGTGGGAAGTTAGGCGCCGTCTTAGCGAACACGCAGCGATTTAAGGTTAAACAAACCCACATCTCAACATCGAGATGTGGGGCAGCCATTTTCGTGGGGATTCGGGCGCGGGCTAGACGTCGCACAGGGCGACGGCTTGGCGCAAGCCGGTGACCGGGTCGCCGGTGGGAAGAAATTCATGGGCGACGTAGCCGCTGAAACCTGCGTCGGCGATGGCTTTCATGACCGCGGCGTACTGGATTTCCTGGGTCGCGTCGATTTCGTGACGGCCGGGAACGCCTCCGGTATGGAAATGGCCGAGGATGCCGATGTTTTGGCGGATGGTGTCGATGAGGTCCCCTTCCATAATTTGCATGTGGTAAATGTCGTAGAGCAGTTTGACGCGCGGCGAGTTGACTTCGTGCATGACGCGGGCGCCCCACACGGTGTGGTCGGCCATGTAGTCGGGGTGGTTCACCTTGCTGTTGAGCAGCTCGAGACAGATGTTGACGCCATTGGCTTCGGCGATGGGTTTGAGGCGATTGAGGCCGAGGATGGTGTTGCGCGCGCCTTCATCGTCGGACATGCCCCTGCGATTTCCTGAAAAGGTGATGACGTTGGGGACGCCGGCTTTGGCGGCGATGGGAATATTTTTGCGAAAGGCGGCTTCGATGGAGGCGTGGTTTTCGACGCGGTTGAGGGCGTCGGCGATGGTGCCTCCGCCGGCGTAGCCCATGGTGCAGATGAGGCCGTGGCGGCGGGGAATTTCGTACTCCTCGACTTCGAGCAAGTCGACGCCTTTGAGTCCGAGCTGGACAGCCCACTGGCAGAGCTGGTCGACGGAGAGATCTTTGTAGCACCAGCGGCAAACGGACTGGCGGATGCGTCCTTTGCCAGCTTGCGGCATGAGGGAAGCATACGCCGGCAGTGCGGAGGCAACGGAGGCGGCGGCGCTGGATTGGAGAAATGCGCGACGGGAAGGCACGGAGACAGGGTACAGAAAAACAGGGAATAGGGAGTAGGGAACAGGGAACAGGGAACTGGGAATAGTTTCCCCGCTGAGGAAAATTCGCAGTGCTGGCCGTGGAGTCCAATGCGGAGTGGTGTGTCCTGTAGAATTTTTCGCAATGTCTGCGATGTCGAAAAAACTGCTGGGAGATTGCTCATGATGCGTGGTGGCTGTGTTTCTATTGTCGTTCTTGCTGTTACTGCGACTGTTTTTGCGCAGAGCTCGCCGGGGCCGGAGCCGGTGCCGATGCCGCCGCCGATCGCCGCGCCGGTGGACACGCCTTACCCGGGAACGATTGCGCTGACAGTGAACCTGACGAACACCCTGGATCGGGTGGTGACCGTGCACGAGACGATTCCGGTGAGGGCGGGCGAGCTGACGCTGCTGTATCCGCAGTGGCTTCCGGGAGCGCATTCGCCGCGGGGGCCGATTGACGCGGTGGCGGGGCTGTTTGTGAAGGCGGACGGGAAGACGATTCCGTGGGTACGCGATCAGGTAAGCGTGTATGCGTTTCATATCCAGGTGCCGAAGGGAGTCACGTCGCTGGATGTGGACTTCGATTATCTTTCGGCGATTCAGCAGCAGGATGGCCGCATTGAGATTTCTTCGCAGCTTGCGGATCTGGCATGGAATGCGGTGGTGCTGTATCCGGCGGGGCACTTTTCGCGGGACATTCATTTTCAGGCGAACATCGTGTTGCCCAGCGGATGGAAGTATGCGACGGCGCTGACGACGGACACGCAGGATGGCGACACGGTTCATTTCAAGGAGACGACGCTGAACACGCTGATCGATTCGCCGCTGTATGGGGGCGCAAATTTTAAGCGAATCGATCTCTCCACGGGGCCGGACAATCCGGTGTTTCTGGATGTGTTCGCGGATGAGCCGAAGGACCTGGAGATTACGCCGGAGGAATTGCAGGCGCACAAGAATCTGGCGATCCAGGCGCAGAAGCTGTTCGCGTCGCATCACTACGATCACTACGATTTTCTGTTTTCGCTGAGCGACGTGATTGGCGGGAACGGGCTGGAGCATCACCAGTCGAGCGAGGACGGGACGCGAACGAACTATTTTACGGACTGGGCTGCGGGCGCGCGCGAGCGCGATCTGCTGTCCCATGAGTACACGCACTCGTGGAACGGAAAGTTCCGCAGGCCGGCGGACTTGTGGACGCCGAACTTCAACGTGCCGATGCGCGACGACTTGCTGTGGGTGTATGAAGGGCAGACGCAATACTGGGGCGTGGTGCTGGCGGCGCGGTCGGGGCTGATCACGGCGGAGCAGGCGCGCGATGAGATGGCGGGGATAGCGGCGGGATTCGAGGCGAGCAAGGGACGCGACTGGCGGCCGCTGGTGGACACGACGAATCAGCCGACGATTTCGCAGCGGCGCCCGGTGAGCTGGGTGAGCTGGCAGCGCCCGGAGGACTACTACACGGAGGGGCTGCTGGTGTGGCTGGATGCGGATACGAAGATTCGCGAGCTGAGCGGCGGGAAAAAGTCGCTGGACGATTTTGCGAAGCTGTTCTTCGGCGTGAACAACGGCAGCTTTGTCACGGATACGTATTCGTTTGAGGACCTGGTAGCGGCGTTGAACCAGGTGCAGCCGTATGACTGGACCACGTTTCTGCGGGAGCGTGTGTACGAGCTGCATCCGGAAGTGCCGGAGAATGGGTTTGCGCAGGGCGGGTACAAGCTGATCTACAACGACACGCCTTTTCCCGGGGAAAGACGCGGGGGGGCGGAGAATCCGCGGTTTGGGACGAGCTTTGCGGATTCGCTGGGGTTCAGCGTGATGGGGGACGGGATGCTGGGCGGCGTGGCGTGGGACGGCCTGGCGTTCAAGGCGGGCCTCGTGCCGGGCATGCAACTGCTGGCGGTGAACGGCGGCGTTTATTCCGCGGACAAACTGCGAGAGGCGATCAAGAAAGCGGAAAAAGATACAGGGCCGATCACACTGCTGGTGAAGGATCGGGACCAGATTAAGTCAGTAGTGCTGGATTATGACGGCGGGTTGCGGGTTCCGCACCTGGAGCGGGTTGAGGGGACGCCGGCGCGGCTGGATGACATTTTGAAGGCGGTGCCGTGAGACAGGGAGTAGGGAATAGGGAATAGAACAGCGGATAGCGGATAGAAACCCGACGCACTTCAGCGTTCGGTGATGCGGTCGAGGAGATCGAAGAATTCCGGGAATGAGATGGCGGCGGATTCTGCGCCGCGGATGAGGGTGTCTCCGGTGGCGCGGAGAGCGGCGACGGAGAAGGCCATGGCGATGCGGTGGTCGCCGCCGGAGTCGATTTCGGCTCCGTGGAGGGTTTGACCGCCGGGAACGTCGAGGCCGTCGTCGAACTCTTCGACTTCAGCGCCCATGGCGCGCAGATTGGCGGCGACCAGCGCGATGCGGTCGGATTCCTTGACGCGGAGTTCTTTGGCGTCGCGGATGCGGATGCCGTGTTGCGTGTAGGGACCGATGGCGGCGAGGACCGGCAGCTCGTCAATGAGCTGCGCCGACAGCGCACCGGAGATGGTGGTGCCAGTGAGGCCCTGCGGCGGCGCGTTGACCTGGACGACGCCCACCAGCTCGCCGTGTTTGTCTTCGAGATTGAGCACGCCGATGTGCGCGCCGAGTGCGGTGAGCACGTCGAGCAGCGTGGCGCGGGTGGGGTTGAGGCCGAGCGCGTCGAAGATGAGGTTGGAACCGGGGAAGAGCGCGGCGGCGCAGAGGAAGAAGGCGGCCGAGGACATGTCACCGGGGATGGTGGCTTCGATGGCGTGCAGGTGCTGGCCGCCGGCGATGGAAACGGAATCGCGGGAGCGGGAGAGGGTCGCGCCAAACGCGCGGAGGGCGAGCTCGCCGTGGTCGCGAGTGCGGACCGATTCGCGAACGGTGGTGGTGCCGCTTGCCTGGAGTCCGGCGAAGAGCAGAGCGGTTTTGATCTGGGCGCTGGGGATGGGCGTGGGGTAGTCGATGGCGGTAAGGGGTGCGCCGTGGATCGTGATGGGCGCGTGGCCTTCGGTGAGTTCTACGCACGCGCCCATTTGCGCGAGAGGCTTGCGGATGCGTTCCATGGGGCGGCGGCTGAGCGAGGCGTCGCCGACGAGGGTGAAGGCGCCCGACTGCGCTGCGATCAGGCCCGACAACATGCGCATGGTCGAGCCGGAGTTGCCGCAGTCGAGGGGATGGTCCGGGGCGGTGAAGTTGCCGGCGGTTCCGATAATTTCGACTGTGTCGTCAGTCCGCGTAACCTGGGCGCCGAGGGCGGCGACACAGGCGAGGGAGGAGGCACAGTCGGCGCCGGTGGAGAAATTGGAAAGGCGCGTGGTCCCGTCGGCGAGTCCGCCCAGCAATGCGTAACGGTGGCTGATACTTTTGTCGCCGGGCAGGCGAAGGCTGCCCTCGATATTGCGGGCGGGCTGGATGATGCGCTCGGTGGCAACAGCGGACAATCGACTCTCCGGGAGTTGGAATCAGTTCTATCGTACTGGAGTGATCAGTGGTCAGTGATCAGTGATCGGTGATCCGGACACGCGGCGGGCGCACGCTTGATTTCCGTCGGTTGCTATGCGAGGCTCGGATCGAAGTGAGTCCCCATCTGTCCGAACTGTTTGCCGAGGAGTATCGCGCGCTGCGACCGCGGGCTCCGATGCCTCCGATGGAAGTGCGGTTCTACCGGTTCACGTCTCTCAATACGACGATCCGGCTGCGGGAGGGGCGCATTCGGGTGAACCTTTCCGATCTGCTGGAGGGCGCGCCGGAGCCGGTGCTGCGGGCGATTGCGCACATCCTGCTGGCTAAGCTTTATCGCAAGCCGATCGATGCCGGGCACGCGCACCGTTACCGGCGATTTACGAGCAGCGAATCGGTGACGCGGCAGAGCGAGCGGATCCGGCAAACGCGCGGGCGGAAGAAGATTGTGTCAGCGCAGGGGCAGCACTACGATCTGGACGAGGTTTTCGAGACGCTGAACCGCCAGTTCTTCTTTGGGTTGATGGGGCGGCCGTTGCTGACGTGGAGCGAGGTGACGGCGCGGAGGCTGCTGGGACACTACGATCCAGCACACAACACGATCATGGTGAGCCGCGTCTTCGACCGGAAGGGCACGCCGCGATTCGCGATCGAATACCTGATGTATCACGAGATGCTGCACCTGAAACATCCGGTGAAGCAGAAGAACGGGAGGCGGTGCGTGCATTCCAGGGCGTTCCAGGAGGAAGAGAAGCTGTTTCCGGAACTGGAACGAGCGAAGGCTTATCTGAAGACCCTGTAGGGGCAGCGAAAAGCGTTTAGCAAGAAACGATTAGCAAAGAACTGTTAGCGAGGAACTGTTAGCGAAAAGCGATTAGCGGTCGATTTGGGTCGGGCAAAAAGGTGGCCTCGGCGCGAAGCCGCTATTTGTATTGATAACCTGACCATGCTACAAACGAAGGACACATGGGCGCTGTGTTCAGTTTCGTGAAGCGGTTTGCGAGCGGCCTCTCCGGCTGCGGTTGTTGTTGTCGCTAGGTCTGCGCACTCTCGCGCCGTAGTTCGGCGCATTTCCTAAAAAACTCAAAAACATTGTGCAGGGGAAATCTCTCTGCGCGGAAGAGGAGCATTCTTTATGGCTTCGTCTACGAAGGCGTCTTCCCCGGGACGACGTATTTCTGTGGATAGCTGGGCGGTTGGGCTGGCGCTGCTTGCGGCTTTGTTAGTGCGGTTCGGCGTGCTGAAGATCGTGCCCTGGTAAGGACAGTGAACAGGGATCAGTGATCCAAAGACAGGAGATTCTCATGGCTGGTTCAGTTGCATGGCCGCAGCCGCGGAGCGTGACGCTGCCGGGGCGGTTCTTCGCGATCGTGCCTGGGATCCTGCTGCTGCTGGCAGTGGGATACGCGGGCAAGATCATCGAGCGGTCGATTGCGCGCTACGGCAAGGCGCATCACCTGGTGCTGCCAAACATCGAGTACGTGCTGTGGGCGATTTTGCTGGGTTTGGTGATTTCGAACACGGTGGGCGTGCCGGAGATATTCCGCGCCGGTGTGGCGACGTATGAGTTCTGGCTGAAGGCGGGGATCGTGCTGCTGGGCGCGCGTTTTCTGATCGGAGACGTGCTGCGGCTGGGCGGGATTTCGCTGGGGCTGGTGCTGATTGAGGTCACGTTCTCGCTGGCGTTCATGACGTTGCTGGGGCGCGCGTTCCAGCTGCGGCCCAAGCTGACGACATTGCTGGCGGTCGGGTCGTCGATCTGCGGCGTGTCGGCGATTATTGCGACGCAGGGAGCGATCGATGCCGATGAGGAAGATTCGTCGTACGCGATCGGGGCGATTCTTGCGCTGGGGGCGCTGTCGCTGTTTGTGTTTCCTCTGATCGGGCACGGTCTGCACCTGAGCGATCGCGCGTACGGATTGTGGGCGGGGCTGGGCGTCGACAACACGGCGGAGGCGACCGCGGCTGGGGCGCTATATTCGGACGCGGCGGGGAAGGTGGCAGTGCTGGCGAAGACGTGCCGGAACGCGCTGATCGGATTTGTGGTGCTGGGGTACGCGATTTACTGGGCGCGGAAGGGTCAGGCGGAGAAAGTGACGAACAAGGCGGCGTTTTTGTGGAAGAAATTTCCGAAGTTCGTGCTGGGATTTCTGCTGATCTCGCTGCTGGCGTCGGTGGCGTTTTTCACGAAACCACAGACGGCGGCGCTGGGGAACCTCTCGCGCTGGGCGTTTCTGCTGACGTTTGCAGGAGTGGGGCTGCGGACGAATTTGCGCGAGCTGGGAAAACAGGGTGCACGGCCGTTTCTGGTGGGCGCGATCGGCGAGGTTGCGATTGCCGCGATCACCCTGGGGCTGGTGTATGGGGCGGCACGGGTGTGGCACTTGTAGAGCAGGGTGCAGGGTACAGGGTGCAGGGTACAGCGACGTAAGAACATGGAACAGGCAACGGAGGCAGCGACGCCGGAAGGGAGACTTTCCGGCGTTGTTTTGTGTGAATTCCGTCTGCTGCATTACGGGGGCGGGGAGGGTGCGGCAGGATTGGCACGGGTCGCATAAAATAGAGAAGGGCCTCTCGTTTTTTTCCAGGAGAGGCGCGGTTTTCCGGCACGGGCGCGGGAGTCGGAGCGCGAGACGCCGAGGTGGCCGCCAAAGGATTCAATCTTGATCGGAACCAAAGTTCTTAACAAGGTATTTGGGACCAGCAACGAGCGGGCGGTGAAGCGCCTGCTGCCGCGCGTGGCGGAGATCAACGCGCTCGAGCCGCAGGTGAAGGCGATGAGCGACGAGCAACTGCGCGCGAAGACGGCGGAGTTCAGGGCGCGGATTGCCGCGGCGCTGGAGGGGATCACCGAGGAAGAGGCCCGGGTCGAGGCGGAAAAACAGGCTCTTGATGACATTCTGCCCGAGGCGTTCGCAGTGGTGCGCGAAGCGGGATGGCGGGCCGTGAACATGCGGCACTTCGACGTGCAGCTGGTGGGCGGCATGGTGCTGCACCAGGGCAAGATTGCCGAGATGAAGACCGGCGAAGGCAAGACGCTGGTGGCGACGCTGCCGTGTTATCTGAACGCGCTGGCGGGGCACGGCGTTCACGTGGTGACGGTGAACGATTATCTGGCGAAACGCGACGCCGAGTGGATGGGGAAGATCTACGAGTTCCTCGGGCTGACGGTGGGGGTGATCGTCCACGATTTGGACGATAACCAGAGACGGAAAGCGTACGGGTCGGACATCACCTACGGGACGAACAACGAGTTTGGATTCGATTATCTGCGCGACAACATGAAGTTCGAACTGGCAGACTGCGTGCAGCGGGGGCACTATTACTCGATTGTGGACGAGGTGGACTCGATCCTGATCGACGAGGCGCGAACGCCGCTGATCATTTCCGGGCCGACAGATCAGACGACGGACAAGTATGCGCGTGTGAATCGGATTATTCCGTCGCTGGAGTTGGGCGAGGAGATCGAGAAGAGTCCGGAAGAGAAGATTCTGACCGGCGATTACGTGGTCGATGAGAAGCACAAGACGATCACGGTGACCGACGAGGGGTGGGAAAAGATCGAGGGGCTGCTGGGGATCGGCAACATCGCCGACCCGGAGAACTGGGATCTGAAGCACCATGTGGAGACGGCCATCAAGGCGCACTCGCTGTACAGGCGCGATGTGCAGTATGTGGTGAAGGACGGTGAGGTCATCATCGTCGACGAGTTCACGGGGCGGCTGATGCCGGGGCGGCGCTGGTCGGATGGGCTGCACCAGGCGGTCGAAGCGAAGGAAGGCGTGAACATCCGGCGCGAGGACCAGACGCTGGCGACGATCACTTTCCAGAATTATTTCCGGCTGTACAAGAAGCTGGCCGGCATGACGGGCACGGCGGAGACCGAGGCTTCGGAGTTCGACAGCATCTACAAGCTGGATATCGTGGTGATTCCGACGAACATGCCGATGCGGCGGCTGGAGAACGCGGATGTGGTGTTCCGGACGGCGAAGGAGAAGTACTTCGCTGTGGCGGATGAGATTGCGAAGCTGCACGAGAACCAGCAGCCGGTGCTGGTGGGCACGACGTCGATTGAAAAGTCGGAGCTGCTGTCGCAGATTCTGGCGCGCAAGGGCGTGCGGCACGTGGTGCTGAACGCGAAGTTTCACGAGCGCGAGGCGGAGATTGTGGCGCAGGCGGGCCGGCTGGGGATGGTGACCATCGCTACCAACATGGCCGGGCGCGGAACCGACATTCTGCTGGGCGGGAATCCTGAATTTGTGGCGCGGCAGGAGCTGGTGAAGAAGGCGCAGGCGCGGGCGATCAGTGTGGCGGAGGGCGCGATCAATCCCACGGCGCCGGCGGGGATGCTGCGTTTCTATTACCAGGGGCAGGAGTACGAGACGTCGCAGGAGAACTGGAAGGAGGTCTTCAAGGGACACGCGGCGAACGCGGCCGAGGATCACGAAGCGGTCGTGGCCGCCGGCGGACTGCACATTGTAGGCACGGAACGGCACGAGTCGCGGCGCATCGATAACCAGCTGCGGGGGCGCGCCGGACGCCAGGGCGATCCGGGCGCATCGCGGTTTTATCTGTCGCTTGAAGACGATCTGATGCGCATTTTCGCGCGGGAGTGGGTCGGAACCCTTCTGCAGAAGATGGGGATGGAAGAAGGAATGCCCATCGAGTCGCGAATGATCTCCAACCGGATCGAAGCGGCGCAGAAGGCGGTGGAAGGGCAGAACTTCGAAGCGCGCAAACACCTGCTTGAGTACGACGACGTGATGAACAAGCAGCGCGAGGCTGTATATGGAACGCGGCGGCAACTGCTGGAGGGGCTGGATCAGAAGGAGCTGATTGTCGAGGATTACGTTCCGAACCTGCTGAGCGACATGCTGGATGAGTTTGCCGGCGAGCGCGTACATCCGGATCAGTGGAACGTGAAAGATCTGAACGGAAAGCTGATCGCGCAGTTCGGATTTGATCTGGAAGCCGAGGGCATGGAGCCGCGGCAGATGACGCGGCACGAGCTGGGCGAGACGATCTTCGAGCGGCTGAAGGGGCGCTACGACGCGAAGCAGCAGCTGATCGGCGACACGCAGATGCGTTTCCACGAGCGGATGATCATGCTGAGCGTGATCGACGGGCTGTGGAAGGATCACCTGCTGAACATGGATCACCTGAAGGAGGGGATCGGGCTGCGCGGGTATGCGCAGCAGGATCCGCTGGTGGCCTACAAGAAGGAATCCTTCGAGATGTTCGAGGAGATGATGGCGCGGTTCCAGGAAGACACGGTGCGCTTCCTCTTCCTGATGAAGATTGTGGGACCGGATGGGCAGCCGGTGGAGATTCCCACGCGGCCGCGGCCGGCGATTCCGGCGGCGCCGCATGTGGCGTCAGCGGATGGGAACGGGCATAGAGAGGCGGGTGCGCCGCCGATCCCCCTTGCAGCGACGCGCGCGCCATCGACGACCATCGACGAAATCGAGAAGGAATTCCAGCGGAAGAAGCAAAAGGAGCTGGAGCACGCGCGGATGGCGGGCGGCGGCGACGCTTCAACGCCGCAACAGCGCCGCGTGGGGGAAAAAGTTGGGCGGAACGATCCTTGCCCCTGCGGGTCAGGGAAGAAGTTCAAGAAGTGCCACGGCGCGGAAGGCTAGGGCACAGGGCACAGGGCACAGAAACCCAGTCTTGATGAATGCCGTACACTCATGTCGCCATGCAATTCTGGTTTGCGCGCGGAAGTGAGATTCCCGTGCGGCAGCAGCTGGTCACGCAGGTGGTGCTCGGCATCCTGTGCAATGACCTGACGCCGGGCCAGCGGCTCCCCAGCACACGCGAGCTGGCGCGGCGGTATCGCATCCATCCCAACACAATCAGCGCCGCGTACCGGCAGCTGGGTCTTGAAAAATGGGTGGAGTTTCGCCACGGCAGCGGCGTGTATGTGCGGGCGGTGCGGCCCAGGGCGGCTGCGGCAGCGGCGCCGGAGAGCCTTATCGCGAATCTCGTGCTGGAGTCTCGACGAGCGGGGCTGTCGCTCCAGGAACTGCGGGGACACATGCGGCACTGGCTCGAAATGCGGCCGCCGGGGCACTTTTGCGTGATCGAACCCGATGAAGAGCTGCGACGGATTGTGGTGGCGGAGCTAGAGAAAGTTGCGACCCTTTCGGTAAAGGACTGCGGTTTTGCCGAATTGCGTTCCGCAGATCCGGCGAGCGCAGTTTGGGTTGTGTTTCCCAGCAAGGAAGCAACGGCCCGAGAACTGCTGGGAGCGGAGGCGGAGCTGCTGGTGCTGGAGGTGCGCTCAGCGCCGTCGAATATGCCGCATCTGCTGCCGAAGAGCAGAGAGTGGCTGGTGGGCGTGGCGTCCGCGTGGACGGGTTTTCTGGATGCGGCGCAGACGATGCTGGCTGCGGCGGGGTTCGATCCTGACAGTCTGGTGGTGCGAAACACGCGCAACCCCGGCTGGCTGAAAGACCTCGAGTGCACGGCGGGAATCCTGTGCGACGCAGCGACGGCGCGGGCGCTGGCGAAGGGGAAACTGACGGTGGTGTTCCCGATTGTGGCGGATGCATCGCTGGAGGAATTGAAGCGCTACGAGGAATTCATCGGAATTGCGGCGCAGCCGGAGGGGAAGCAGGCGCAGGGCACTTGAGAAAGTGCCACAGGGGCGCGAGTCGCGCCGGACGAGGCGGGCGATGATGCGATTCGAGGATCGCGTCATTATGAAATGCCAAACGTTTGTAGCAGTGATCGTTACGAGTTGGGTTCTCGCCAGTCAGGCGGGAGCACGCACGCACAAACAAGCTTCTAACCCGGGATCGGACTGGAGGTTGGTTGAGTCGATCCCACTGGGCACGGTGATCTCGGTCAACTTAGGACACGGCTGGCATCATTGCATCTTCGAGAGAGCCGACGACCATTACCTGGAGTGCTCAATTGACGTTCCGCGCTTCCCGATCTCTCTTCCGTCGCTGATGGTCCCGCCTGAGATTCTTCGGCGCGAGGATGTGGCGAAGGTTCGGCTCGAAAACCCATACGCCAGCGCGGCTGCGGGCGCCGGGATTGGGGCCGCTGCCGGAGCCATTTTTGGAGCAGTGGGAAACGATCCAGGAGGAAGCCGTGGAGCCCAGGCCGTGATCGGCGGCGGCATTGGCGCGCTGATTGGAGGCATCATTGGAAGGACGACCTCGTTCATTCACGGCGACGTGGTTTACCAACGCTAGCATCGGCGGGGGTCGGGAGCTGTCACGGCGGCGGGCTCGCGACTTCGCTGAGCAGCCATTCGAGGCAGGGCTTGCAGGCCGAGTTCGGGAGTTAGGACCCGCTTCCGTTTGTCGATGGGCACGTGATCCGCGAGCAATCAGTGAGGGGCCGGCGTGCGGAGCGTGTGCTACGCACTGGAGCGGCGATTCTTGTTGACGATGCCGGCGAGGATGATGAGGAACGCGAAAGCGCGCACGACGAAGACCCAGGGGCTGGCTTCGCTGGGATTAACGAAGAAGACGCGAAACGAGCGATTGACACCTTCAATGAAAAAGGCGAGAGAGAAGGCGAGGAAGAGCGAGTCGCGCGTGTCGCGCCAGAAGCGGAGGAAGAAGAGTCCGGCGGCGAGGGAGGTGGTGGCGATGACACCCTCGAGGAAGCCTTCGAAGAGGGGGGAGTGGATCATTGCTGGCCCTCCCAGATGAGTCCGTAGAGCAGGATCAACATGGATGCGGCCGCGGTCAGCAGGCGCAGAGGATAAAGATCGACGTGGGGCAGGAGCACGAGGTCGACAAAGACGAGCAGATTGGAAAGGGCGAGACCGCAGAAGCAGACGGCGCTCCAGAGGAGCAGGCGCTTGCCAACGGCGGAGTAAGCACGGAAGAGCAGGACTCCACAGGCGAGAGTGACGAGAAATCCGAGGATGTAGACGGCCGGGGCGATGGAGCTCATGGTTAATCTTTCTTGAACCTGAAGGCGCGAGCGAACTCGCGCACGGCAGGCGAGGCTTTGGAGTGAATCAGGTTAGAAACGCGGACCAACTCGCGACGCCAGATCTTGTCGACGTCCTGCATCAGGTGATCGCGCGAGTAAGCAGGGTTATAGCAGCAGCCAGCATCGGCGATGAGGATGAGACTGCGCTGCTGGAGATCCTCGAGAATTTGCCGCGTACGCTCGTCGGAGAGATAAAGGAGAGCGGCGAGCTCCTCCATCGGCCATTGCCTGGGCCGGCTGTTCCAGAGCAACAGGAGAGCCTCAAGATGAGGGACGCTATCGATCTCGTCAAGGATGAATCGATCGATCTCCGGGCGACGCGGGTTCTCTTCCCTGGGCGAGGACATGGTGTGCTGCGGCCCGAAGGATTTCCGGGAAATTGGTGAAAAATTTTGGATGAGGATGGTGGCGTAAGGGTTGCTTCGTATCGGGAAAGAGGCTTTGAACAAGGACTAAGGGAGCGCGCCGCTCGATTGCAGGAGCCAGTCGAGGTAGAGATTGCTGGCGGATTCGGGAGTCAGCACGAGGAACTCGGGGACTTGGTAGGAGTGGAGGCGGCGGAGGGCTTCTTCGAGGTGGCTGAGATTGGGGGCGGCGGTTTTGATGAGGAGCAGCAACTCGGGCGCGGCTTCGACCTTGCCCTGCCAGCGATAGACGGAGGTGAGGCCAGGGATGATGGTGACGCAGGCGGCGAGGCGTTCGTCGACGAGGGCGCGGGCAATGTGCTCCGCTTCGTCGCGGGAGCCGGCAGTGGTGAGGATCAGGCGGGCTTCGGTGGCGGGTACAATCATCGGTGCGTTTGGGAGCGAACGAGCCAGGCGCTGGCAGCATCATAACGGCCAAACGCACAGGGGAGAAGCATGACCGCCGAGATTAAGTTTGGGACGTCGGGGTGGCGCGCGATTGTCGCCGATGAATTCACGCTGGGAAATATTCGGCGCGCGGTTGCGGGGATCGCGCAGTATGTGGCGTCGCAGCCGGGGCCGAAGACGGTGCTAGAAGGGCGTGATCCGCGGTTTCTGGGCGAGATGTTTGTGGCGGAAGCGGCAAAAGTGCTGGCGAGCTACGGAGTGACACCGGTGATCATTCCCGAGGCTGCGCCGACGCCAGCGATCGCGTATGCGGTGCGACAGAAGAAGACGGGCGGATCGATCAACTTCACGGCGTCGCACAATCCGCCGGAGTACAACGGGATTAAGTATTCAACCCCCGATGGCGCGCCGGCGCTGCCGGAGGTGACGGATCAGATCGAGACGAATGTGAGGGCGCTGGCTGAAGTGTCGTCACCTCCGGATACAGGCGCGACGTACGAGCAGGTGGACGTGAAGCCGGATTATCTGAAGCGGCTGGCGGAACTGGTGGACCTGAAGGCGATCCAGAGAGCCGGACTGAAGGTGGTCTTCGATCCGTTTTGGGGAGCGGCGCGCGGGTACAGCTGCCACATTCTGCGCGAACACGGCGTGGAGACCTGGACGGTGCACGATTATCGCGATGTGCTGTTCGGCGGGCATGCGCCGGAGCCGGACGGCGAATTGCTGAATGCATGCAAGCAGAAGATGAAGGAGACGGGCGCAGCGATCGGGATCGCGACGGACGGGGATGCCGACCGGTTTGGGATTGTCGATGGGGACGGAACATTCATTCAGCCGAACTACATCATCGCGTTGCTATTCGATTATCTGGTGGAGACGCGCGGGTGGAAGAACGGCGTGGCGAAGTCGGTGGCGACGACGAATCTGATCAACGCGCTGGCGGATGAGTTTGGGGTTCCGCTGTATGAGACGCCGGTGGGGTTCAAGTACATCGGGGAGCTGATCAACGAGGACAAAATCGCGATTGGCGGCGAAGAGAGCGCGGGGTTGACGATTCGCGGGCACGTTCCGGAGAAGGACGGCGTGATCGCCGGACTGCTGGCGGCGGAGATGGTAGCGGTGCGCGGCAGGAGCCTGGGCGAACAATTGAAGAAGATATTTGGCAGGGTAGGTTCCTTTTACCCGAATCGGGAGAATTTCCGCTTGACTCCGGAGGTGAAGGAAAAGTTCACTGAGAAGATAAAGAATGACCCGCAAGAAATAGGCGGTCGCAAGGTTGTGCAGGTGGTACGGACGGACGGCCTGAAGCTGATCCTGGCGGATGGCTCCTGGGTGTGCTACCGATTGAGCGGAACCGAGCCGGTGGTGCGCGTTTACTCCGAGGCGCGGAAGGAGAGCGACCGGGAGCCGCTGAGCAAGGCGGCGAAAGAGTGGGTGTTGCAGTGATCAGTGATCAGTGGCCAGTGATCGGGCACGGGAGAGCAGGCGGGACGTGGTGAGCGGGGAGCAGAAACAAGCCGGATGGCTGGGGCGGGTGGCGCAGGTTCTTTTCCGCATGCGGCGGCGCATCGCTACGGGCGCGGTGATTGCGGCGGCGCTGGTGTTTGGGTATCACGCGATCTTCGGCGAGAACGGCCTGAACGTGTACCAGCAGCGACGCTCGGAAGACAAGTCCGTCCAGAAGCGGATCGACGAGTTGCAGAAGGAAAATGTGCACCTGCGGCAGCAGGTGCAGGCGCTGAAGACGGATCCGGACGCGATTGAACGTGAGGCGCGGTCCAGGCTGCATTATGCGCGGCCGGGCGAAGTGATCTGGACGGAGGACGCGCCACCATCCTCACCAAACCCCGCACAGCCAGCGAAGAAATAGCCGCCTCCGGGGTCTTTCCGGCACATCACGACTGGATCTGCATCTTTTTTCCCGACTTCGCATTTATTCTGAAGAGACGGCATGGATAAATTTGTCATTCGCGGCGGCAATCCGCTCCTGGGGACGATCCGGGTGAGCGGATCGAAGAATTCCGCGCTGCCTTCGATGGCGGCTGCGCTCCTCACCGAAGACGAAGTGGTGCTGGAAAACATTCCCCAGGTGCGCGACATCGAGACGGAGCGAAAGCTGCTGACGGCGATGGGCGCCGAGGTGGAGCTGGGGTACGGGCGAGCGCAGCACCGGACGACGATCAGCTGCCGGACGATTACCGATCCGACAGCGTCGTATGAAATCGTGAAGACGATGCGGGCATCGTCGCTGGTGCTGGGGCCGCTGGTGGCGCGCATGGGCGTGGCGCGGGTTTCCATGCCGGGAGGATGCGCAATCGGGGCCCGGCCGATCGACTTGCACACCAGGGGCCTGGAGATGCTGGGTGCGAAGATCAGCTACGAGCATGGGTACATCGAGGCGCGGGCGGAGCGGCTGAAAGGCGCGCACATCGTCTTCGACAAGATCACCGTGACCGGGACCGAGGACCTGCTGATGGCGGCGACGCTGGCTGAGGGCGAAACGGTGATGGAGAACTGCGCGCGCGAGCCGGAGGTGACGGACCTGGCGGCGCTGTTGACCGCGATGGGTGCGCAGATTCACGGTGCGGGGACCTCGACGATCCGCGTGAAGGGCGTGGACAAGCTGCACGGCGCGAGGCACCGCATCCATCCGGATCGCATTGAGGCGAGTACGTTTTTGGTTGCGGGCGTGATTACGGGTGGAGATCTGTGTGTAGCGCACTGCAATCCTGAGCATCTGACGGCGGTGATGGGGAAGTTGCGGGAGTGCGGCGCGCGCGTTGAAGTCATCGCGAGGGACCAGATTCGAGTGCGGAGTGACGGGGCGCTCAAGGCTGCTGATATTTCGACGGAGGAGTATCCGGGATTCCCCACGGACATGCAGGCGCAGTACATGGCGCTGGCGACACAGGCGGACGGGACGTCGATGGTAAAGGAAAATATCTTCGAAAACCGGTTCATGCACGTGCAGGAGCTGGTGCGGATGGGCGCGAACATCCGCGTGGACGGGCGCGCGGCCACGGTGCGCGGGCGGACTCCGCTGTCGGCTGCGGCGGTGATGTGCTCGGACCTGCGGGCGTCGGCATCGCTGGTGCTGGCGGCGCTGGTGGCGGATGGCGAGTCAATTCTGGATCGCGTGTACAACATCGATCGCGGCTACGAGCACATTGAAGAAAAGCTGCGCGGCGTGGGGGCGCAGATTCGGCGCATGGGGAACGTCTTCCAGGGGCGCCGCGAGCCGGAGATGGTCGAGACGCACTAGCCGCAATGAAAATGGGTCGAAGCCGGACCTCGTCGCATCCTAAGGCGAAGAGGAGAGCTTCGATGGCGAATGCGGAGGATCGTGCGCTGCGCGAGCAGCTGGTGGCGTTTCTGCGGGGTGGGCAGGCTCACGCGGAGTTGAAAACGGTGCTGGATGATTTTCCGGTGAAGCTGCGGGGGGTCGTGCCCCAGGGCGCGGAGCATTCGGCATGGCAGGAACTGGAGCATATCCGGATCGCGCTGCACGATCTGCTGGATTTCTCGACGAATTCACATTACGTTGCGATGCAGTGGCCGGATGATTATTGGCCCAAAGAAGCCGCACCTGCGGATTCCGCGGCGTGGGACGCCTCAGTGCGTGCGGTGAAAAAGGACGTTGCGGATTTCGAGAAGCTGGTGGGCGATCCGGAGTCGAACCTCTACGCGACGATTCCCTGGGGTGACGGACAAACGCTGCTGCGCGAGGTGCTGGTGGCGGGACAGCACAACAGCTATCACCTGGGACAAATTGTTCTGCTGCGGCGGATTCTGGGCGCGTGGGCGGGCTAGCCTGAGAGATGTCTCGCCAGGGGAGCTAGCGGCGCGCGTCGGCGGCGAGAGCGGCTTTCGCGGCGGGATGGTCCGCGTCGGGCGTATACGCTGGAAAGGCTAAGGTCACCTTGGTGCCGCGGCCTGGGCGGCTGGTGATATCAAAGAGCGCGGCGTCGCCGTAGAGGACATCGAGCCGTTCGCGAACATTGCGCATGCCGATGCCCGTGCCTTGCAGGACGCCACTGGTGTGGTTGCGGCCAGGGGCGATGCCGACGCCGTCATCTTCGACTTCGATCACTAACCGGCCCTGGTCAAGACGGCTGCGCAGCGTGACGGTGCCTCCGGCGATACGCGGCTCCAGCCCATGCTTGATGCTGTTTTCGACCAGCGGCTGGAGAAGCATGCTGGGCACCGGAATTTCAAGTGTGGCGGGATCGATTTGCTTCGCCACCACGAGCTTCTCCGCGCCGAAACGGGCGACCTCGATGCTGAGGTAGTCATCGGTGGTGGCGAGTTCGTCGCGAAAGGGGACGAAGGCGTCGTGCTCCTGCAGCATTTTGCGCAGGATGTTGGCGAGCTTGACGATGAGCTCGCGGGCCTGCTCGGGGCGGAAGCGCACCAGCGAGGCGATGGAGTTGAGGGTGTTGAAGAGGAAGTGAGGATTGATCTGGCGCTGCAGGGCATCGAGGCGCGCTTCCAGCAGGAGGCGCTTCTGTTCCTCAAGCGATTGCTCGATGCGGATGGCATTCCAGATCTTGAGCGGGATGCCGACGACCATGGCGGCGCAGGCCCAGATGGCGATGCGGATGCCCCAGCTGTCGGATCGGAGCGCGAAGAGCCGATGGGAGTGACGAGAGGTCCATTCACGCAGCACTTCCATGGCGACGATGAGCACCAGCAGAAGGATCTGGCGGTCGATGCGGGGACGAAGGAGCGTGCGGCGAACCCAGCGGTAGAGGCTGAGATCGACGAAGGGGGAGAACGACCAGACTTCCTCCTTGTCAACGAAGCGGCCATAGATTCCGGCGGTGATAGCGACAGCAAGCAGGAAAGGCAGCGCCAAAAACTCGCCGTGCAGCACCGCGGGCAGCGCGAGCGCGGTGGCGCCAATCAGCGCGGCCCCCGGTCCAATGAGGATGCCGAGAATGATGGTGGTCTCAAAGGAAATGTCGGCCGCGTAGAAATTGGGGACGGTCACTCGAACCCAAACGCCCAGGCCGAGCGGAATGCAGATGAAAGCGAGCAGCCCGAGAGTCTGGGCCAGGGTGCGGTCGTCGCGGAAGAGAAGCTTCTGAAACTCGCGGGAGCGCCCGAGCGCGGAAGAAACGGCCGCGGCGACACCGAGCTTGATGAGCAGGGTGATGAGGATGAGGCGCGAGTCGAGCACGGTTACAGGGTACAGGGTGCAGCGTACAGGGTACAGGCGCATGCCCGGTTAGAGTGGCTTCTATAATCGAGACATGGCGATCGCTTCCGTGCGAAAAGTTGCCGACGCGGATTTCCCGACGCGATGGGGACCGTTTCGCATTCTGGGCTTTGAGGGCGTCTATGCCGACGACGATCCTGCTCGCTGCGGGCAAACCGCGGAGAAGGAAGAGGCGGTGGCGCTGGTGATGGGCGATGTCCATGCTGCGCCGCCGCTGGTGCGGATTCATTCGCAGTGCCTGACCGGCGACGTCTTCCATTCGCTGCGCTGCGATTGCCGGCTGCAGCTGGAACTCTCGCTGCGCAAGATTGCCGAGGCCGGCGCGGGAATTCTGATCTACGAGCAGCAGGAAGGACGCGGCATTGGGCTGATGGCCAAGCTGCGTGCTTACGAGCTGCAGGATCAGGGGCTCGATACGGTCGAGGCGAATCTGAAGCTGGGGTTCGAAGCGGACTGCCGGGAGTTCGAGCTGCCTGCGGAGATTCTGCGGCTAATGGGCGTGGAGCAAGTACGGCTGATCACGAACAACCCTGAGAAGGTCGCAGCGCTTGAAGCCGCCGGCGTGCATGTGGTGGAACGTGTTTCGGCCGAGGTGCCCGCCGAAGACAGCTTCGAGCAGTATCTGCGCGTGAAGCAGGAGAAGATGGGTCACATCTTCGAATCCATCGACGAGCCGATTCGCTAACGAGGGATCCCAGGTTGTCCAGGGGCTCCGTTCGCGGAGCCCTGGGGGATGATTCCGGCCACGGGCCGGAGCGCGATTAGTTGCCTTTGATGCAGGCGGCAAGCGGGAGTACTAACCCCATGACCGCCACGATGAGCGATGTACCGAAGAGCGCTACGATCAGAAACATATTGAAACCCTCCCGATGAGTAATTTCGTCCGGAAATTCAAGAACAACCCCCGCGACCCGACTCCGGGATGATTCGAGAGATCCCCGAGTTGTGAAGCGCTCATCTTCGTGCCGGTCAGCAGGAAGAAGATGACTTCACGACCCGGGAGCCTGCGGGAGAACGTTGGCAGAAACGAGATCAAGAACAACAGTGGAGCAACGAAGGAGACGGCAAATCAGAACTTGTCAGTGATCATGTTGAATTCGCTGCTGATCTTGTGGATCAGCGTGGCCTCGAGCGCAACGACGGTGAGGATCACGGCGGAGGCTACCAAAGCGCACTCAACAGCGTCGGCTTTACGACCGTCCTTCAGCAGGTTGTCCAGAAACTTTCTAGTCCGGTTCATCTGCGATTTCCTCATGTCTGCCGCACGGCCAATCTACGGGGGGGACGTGCTGCATTTGCGTTTGCAATGTCGTGATTCTCTGCTGCAGGCGAGCAGTCAACAATTCCATTTGAGTAATGAAGGGGGCATCAAATGGAAAGGGTCAGAGCCGTTACCGCGCAGGTAAGCGGTGGTGCTGGCGGCCTGTTACTGTCGCGGCATCGAGCTGGGGCGAGCGGTTGGCGAGGAGCGGTTCGGCGCACCAACGGGCCACGCGCGCGCACAGCAACATCTGGACTTACAAGCGGGTTCGAGCGGCGATGCGAAAACGAAAGTGTTACGGCCGGGATGGCTTATTCGTGCGGCTCGATGGTGACCATTACGACCCCATGCGACGGTACCTGCGCCGCGTAGTTGCCGGTCTGGTCCTTTGTTTCCTTATTGCTCCACAGGTCCCGCACGGTGGCGCGCAGCCCTGAGGGGTAGCCAATATCGGTCCAGCCGACACCGATAGAGAGGGGGTTGGCGCTGCGATTCAGCAGAACCACGGCGCGTCCACCATCGGCCAGCTGGCGGGACCAGACCTCGATATCGCCATCTTTTTTCACACGGCTTCCTGCGTGGCCGAGAGGATCCTGATCGACGGCAATGACCGCGCGATTGAGCAGGATCGACCGAGTGTCAGCGGACATATTGGCGATGTCGGTGCCGACCAGCAGAGGCGCGGCAAACATGGCCCACATGCTGAAGTGAGCGCGGTACTCCTCGGTGGTCATGCCGCCGTTGCCGACTTCCAGCATGTCGGGATCGTTCCAGTGGCCGGGACCCGCATAGCTCTCAAGGCCGGCCATCAGGTCGATGATCTGCACTACGCCGTTGCCGCCCCACTGCTTTTTGCAGTCCCAGCAGTCCTGGATGTCGCCGGTGGCGCGCCAGAGATTGCCGATGGGTCCAGCCCAGAGCCATGGCTTGTTGGATCCCCACTCGCAGAGGCTAAAGACGATGGGTCGGCCGGTAGCGGCGAGCGCGTCACGCATGAGCGTGTAGGAGGACTCGGCGTTCTGGCCGGGCAGCGTGTTGCACCAGTCTTCCTTGAGGTAGTCGACACCCCACGCGGCATATTGCCGGGCGTCCTGATATTCGTGGCCAATGCTGCCTGGGCGACCGGCACAGGTTTTGGTACCGACGTCGCTATAAACGCCGAACTTCAGCCCCTTGCCGTGGATGTAGTCGGCGAGAGCTTTGAGACCGGAAGGAAATTTCTCGGCGTCAACGATGATGTTGCCGTCGGCATCGCGGCCGGTCTGCCAGCAGTCGTCGATGTTTACATATTGATAGCCGGCGTCCTTCATGCCGTTGGTGGCGATGGCATCGGCGGTGGCGCGCACCACCTGCTCGTTGAGACCCTTGCAGGCGAATTTGTTCCAGCTGTTCCAGCCCATGGGCGGCGTGCGGGCGACGCCGTTGTCGAGAGCACGGCCAGCAGGCAGCAAGGTCACAACCGCGAGGGCTGCGATCATCCAGGAATAGAGTCGGATCTTCATAGGCGCGTTTCACCCCTCGGCGGTCCGGGTGGAATTGTACATCGCTGGTGGAATGGGTTTGGGTTGACCCCAGACCAGGAAGAAAATTGGGGGAGGACGCGGTTCCGGTTGCTGATGGTTCAGGAGCCCAGGGTTCTGGGGTACGCCTTCATGGCATGTTCAATGGCAGCGCCGGCTGCTCCGCCGAGATCCTGGGGCGTCATGGCAGGCTTGACGCTGACGGTGGCGTTGAGGGCGAGGAACCACGGTTCGGCGATGGCGGGGAGCTCCGATGAGTCCTTCATGTCGAAGAATATGTAGCCGCTGCGGGCACCAGCAGTTTCCGTGAAGTAGGCGGCTTCGGGTTTCAGGTCCGCGAGAACCTTCTGAATAAAGATGCTGAACTGGCCGGATCGAATCGCGGCATTGGAGGTTTCGGTCGGCATAACGACTTGCAACATCATACGCATCGCGCAGCCCCTCCCTGGGGCGTGGCGGAATTATACGGATGGGTCCGAGGGCAGCGAAACAGCCTCGGCTTCGCATACACTGGGAAGCGATGACGAAGCACTGTTTGGTTTGCTCGATACTCCCTTTCCTGGCCGCGGCCGCGCTGCCGCTGGCCGCGCAAACAACCCCTCCAGCGGCGCATCACTCGACCGCAGCGACGGCAGCGCATCGGGCAGCACCCGGATGCGTGACGACGCCCGAGCTGTCGCCGAAGATCCCGGCGCTTCCCGCTTCCGCACCATGCACGAAAGTCCTGTACACGATCACGCGGCCGCCGACGATGAAGCTGGACTACGCGTCGCCGATGGTGAGCGCGGCGGTTCGCGAAGAACTGAACGGCGGACCGGCCACCTATTCGCTGGACTACGTGGACACGCAGGTTGGGACCGGTGAATTGGCCAAAGCGGGCAAATGGTTGACGGTCCAATACAGCGGCTATTTGGCGAACGGGACGAAGTTCGACTCATCGCACGACCATCCAGGCGGCCAGCCGCTGTCGTTCCCGTACGGAACGCACCAGGTGATTCCGGGCTGGGACACCGGGTTCGAAGGCATGCACGTCGGCGGCAAGCGGCGTTTGTTCATTCCTTATGAACTCGGCTACGGCGACACGGGCAAGGGTCCGATTCCGGCGAAAGCGGAGCTGATTTTCGATGTGGAACTGGTGAGCCAGAGCGACCAGCGTCCGGCAACGCCGGCCCCGACGCCGGGCGTTCGGCCGGGAGCGCCGGGGATGAGCGGGCGGCCTGCGGGACCCGGTGCGCACCCTCCGGCTGGAATGACCACGACGCCGCCGCCCGGCGGGACGACACCGCCGGGAGGAACGCCGCCACCGGGTACAACGACTCCGCCGCCGGGATCGACGCCGCCACCCAGCACGACCACTCCGCCGCCGGGAGGAACACCACCACCGGGCGCGACTCAGCCGCAGTCGGGGAGTTCGACGAAGCCGCAGCGGTAGAAACAGGGGCCCTACTGCGAGCGGGCGCTGATGCGAACCTTCTGGTGGGGATCCCAGGCCGTCGTTCGCTTGTGCGGGCGTGATTCGCCGGGCGATGAAGGCAGGGCCGGGGGACAAGCGAGCGCGGTGCGCAATCCCGGGTCTCAAAATCGAGAGCCATTCGCCCGTTCGACTCGGTGGCTCCGCCGCCTCGCTCAGGGTGACATTACTCGCTCCGCTCGCTCAGGCCAGGCTCCGGATGAGCCTGGTTGACAGGGCTGGCGGAGGGGCGGTAGTCTCGCGGCACTCTTACAGGGTGTCCCCCAAAAATTCTTTTCCGAGGAGAAAGTGCTTATGCAAAAGCGCATCACGTTGGCGTTTGTGCTGGTGTGTTTGCTGGGTCTGATGCTGGAAGCGAGTCCGGCGCGGGCTCAGGGCGGCGACAAGGCGGCCGTTCAGGTGGTGTACAAGCAGTTCAACGACGCCTTCGACAAGAAGGACGTGAAGGGGATCATGGCGCTGTATGCGCCGAACTGTTTTGTGTTCGACATCGTTCCGCCGCGGCAGTATGTGGGGTGGGACGCGTACAAGAAGGACTGGGACGACACGCTGGCAGCGTTTCCTGGTCCGATTAATACGACCGTTTCCGATCTGGATATCACGGTGGTGGGCACGGTGGCGTACACGCATTACATCGTCGATGGAACCATGACGGACAAGGACGGCAAGGCTTCCCACCTGGTGGTGCGCAGCACGGATGTGTTGCGAAAGACGGGCGGCAAGTGGTTGATCGTCGAGGAGCACAACTCGTTCCCGGTGGATCTGTCGAACGGGCAGGCGGATTTGCTGTCGAAGCCCTGACCTGGGCAGCCCAGCGGCAGGCTACGATTCTTCGAGGATGACTTCGGAAGCGGTCATGAGGATTGCGAAGCTGATGGTGGCTGCGGCGTCGATGGTGGCCGTCGCCGGTGTTGCAGGAGGGCAGATGAAGGAATCGGCGACGGCGCCACCGAAATTGGTGGTGCTGGTGTACCAGCGATTTGCGTTTGCGAAGGCGGCGGAGATCGACCAGTGGGAAGTGGGCGCGGCGCGGGCGTGCCAGGGGCTGGACGTGCCGAATTCGTGGATCGTGATGGACTCGGTGACGGGCGAGCCGGAGGCGCTGTCGTTCGATCCTTTCGATTCGTTCGGGGAGATGGAGAAGCCGGTGGCGGAGTGGGGCGCGATCTACGCGGCTCATCCGGAGCTGGGACGGCTGCAGGCGCAGATTATGACGGCGCTGACCAGCCAGCGGACAGTGATCGCGGTGCGGCGGGACGATCTGAGTTATCGCGCTGCGCGCATTGACCTTTCGAAGGCGCGGTTCATGCGGGTGTTGGAAGTGCGGCTGCATCCTGGACGCGAGAAGGATTTTGCTGAGGCGTTTGGGAAGCTGAGCGCGGCGTACGAGAAGGCGCGGTCGGATTTGCCGTGGGTGGTGTATCAGGTGAATCTGGGAACGCCGTCGCCGACGTTTCTGGCGTTTGTGCCGATGCGGGCGTTGGGGGAGAACGACGATTTGCTGCGGTCGCACGCGAAGGTGCTGGCGGCGGAGGGCGACGCGGCGGAGCGCATGCAGGAGATTGCGCGGGAGGCGTACGCGAGCATGGAGAGCAATCTTTACCAGATCAAGCCGGAGAAGTCGCATGTTTCGGCGGGATTTGCGGCGGGGGATTTGGAGTTTTGGGGGGCGGGAGCGGCGGGGCGAAAATAGCTGACTTCCGTTGTCGCTTTAAGCGGCGTTGACGGCGATGCGGGCGGAGCGGGAGCGGGGTTTGGCGCGGACGACGATTTCGACGTCGTGTCCGAGGGCGACGAGGAAACGCATGAGGCGTTCGACGGAGTAGCCTTCGAGCTTGTAGTGCAGGAGGGCGGAGACTTTTGGCTGGGTGATGCCGAGCATAGCGGCGACTTCGGCCTGGGAGAGGCGATTCTGCTCGACGATGCGGCAGATCGCAGCTCCGAGACGGGCTTTGGTGTGGAGTTCCGCAGCGTCAGGGAGATTGAGGTCGGCAAAGACGTTGCCGCTGGAAGGGGTGACGGGTTGATAGAGCTTCTTAGCCATGGTGGTTCCTCGTAGTTTACCGTCGCGGCATGAACGCGAGACCACGCGCAACCGGGTGATAGGCTTCATTCGCGAGGCGAGGGAATGGCCAAGATCGAATTTTGCGACCGGCGGTTTGGTGTGTATGTCTTGGGGGCGGGCTTCGCTGCACCAGCGGGTTTACCTCTCGCGACTGAGCTATGGGAGGAAGTGAGGCACCGGGCTGATTTAGCAACCGGTCGCGCTGCGGTGCATTTCAGGGAAGATCTGGACAACTACCTGGACTACAGGTCCGACGCGGATGGGAGCAGGTTCTCAGATGGTGACGTCCAATTCGAGGAGTTCTTGGCGTTCTTAGATGTTGAGCACTATTTGGGGCTGCGTGGAAGTGACACGTGGAGTTCAGAAGGTAACGAAACCCAAGTGCTTATCAAAACTCTGATTGGGGAGATCCTGTCGGAGAGAACGCCAACGGCAGACTGCGTCCCGGATCTATACTTGCGCTTCGCTAGAGCGCTGAAACCTCCGGACCTGGTCCTCACGTTCAATTATGACGTGTTATTGGAGCGCGCACTCGAAGCTGCAGGGGTTTCATATCGCCTCTTCCCTGACCGGTTTGAAGACGTTGGAGACCTATCAGCAACAGTAGACAGTTCGCGGGATGAAGTGATCGTTCTCAAGATGCATGGTTCGATCGACTGGTTTGATCGCTCAGCGTACGAACGTTTGGAGGATCGGCGGCTCAAATCGGGGCTGCGCCCTGGGCACGGCCATCCTGTGTTTGATCACGTTGACGAGTTGGGTGTCATTCCGCTGACCGAAGGCCCTCGTTTTGCTGGGGACCCTCTTCAGAAAATCTATCGGATCACGGACGTGCGGCGACTATATGAAAGCCGACCATTATTCAGGGCTACACCGGTTTTGTTGAACCCGTCGTCGCTGAAGTTGATCTACTCTGAGTCGTTTCGGAGTTTCTGGGACGGTTTAGGCCGAGCCGGAGTACTGAATTTCGCGCTGGGTATCATCGGCTTTTCTTTACCCAACCAGGATGAGTATGTACGGCAGGTAGTCTATCGATTGGTGAAGAACTACCAGAATTTGTACTGGGACGAGCCTGCTTTGGAACATCGAAAGACGCCGGTGGTACTCGTGGATTTTCGGAAGACTCCGGAATCCAAAGTCGCTCTTTTGGAAAGGTACAGATTCATCAGGCAGGACAGAGCGAGGTTCTATTGGGGCGGCCTCGATGAGACCGCGCTGAGCATTCTCGAGTCCGGCGCTTGACTCTCCGCTCTTGGCGTCCAGATGTACACACCCAACCCTCGCCCTTCCCGAATGAAAAGCGGGCGCTCCGCGTAAATTCCGGGTCTCAAAATCGAGACCCGGGGCACCCGGATTCGTTCAGGGGTGGGATTGACGCAACTTTGAGATGGGAGGAGCGTTTGTAGGAGAGACACACCTGGGTGAGGGGTTTCCCTGTTCGTCCCGGCCTCTCACGGAACTGGGTGTTCGAGGAAAAGCAGATCCCTCCGCTGCGCATGCCAAAAGCGGGCACGCTCCGGTCGGGATGACAATCGTAGCTATGGAATCGGAGCCAAGCCATGAGCAATAATGCCTGGGATGAGCGCGTGCATGGGCCGGTGGTGGAAACCGGCGATGAACTGGGGCTGCAGCTGCCTGCATCGGGCCTGACGCGACGGGCGTTTATGCGGGGTGGCGCGATGGCAGTGGTGGGGACGGCGTCGATCCCGACGTTTTTGACGCGCAGCGTGATGGCGCAGGCGACGACTGCGCAGGCGCGGGGCAAGAAGCTGGTGGTGATCTTCCAGCGCGGGGCTGCGGATGGGCTGAATGTAGTCGTGCCGTATCGGGAGCCGTCGTATTACCAGTACCGGCCGAACATCGGGATTCCGCAGAGCGCGGTGATCGACCTGGATGGGTTCTTCGGGCTGCATCCGGCGATGGCGCCGCTGAAGCCGCTGTGGGACCAGGGGCATCTGGCCATCGTGCATGCATCGGGGTCGCCTGATCCGTCGCGGTCGCACTTTGACGCGCAGGATTTTATGGAGAGCGGGACGCCGGGGGCGAAGTCGACGCCGGATGGGTGGCTGAACCGGGCGCTGCAGGCGGAGGATGTGGCTTGTCCGGAGTGCGCGCATACGCCGTTTCGGGCGGTGTCGTTGGGCGCGGAGGTGCCGCGGACGCTCGAAGGGCGGATCCAGGCGGTGGCACTCGACAATATTAAGGATTTTGGGATTGCGGGCAGCGGCGAGGTGCAATCGGCGGCGGCGGCCGGATTTGCGGCGATGTATGACGAGTCGACGGATTCAGTTCTACACGGGACGGGGCAGGAGACGTTTGCGGCGGTGAAGATGATGAAGGCTGCCGATCCGTCGAAGTACACGCCGGCTGCAGGGGCGGAGTATCCGGGTGGGCCGTTTGGGAACAACCTGAAACAGATTGCGCAATTGCTGAAGGCGAATCTGGGGGTAGAGGCGGCGTTCGCGGATATTGGCGGGTGGGATACGCACCAAAACCAGGGCAATGTTGACGGGCAGCTAGCGGGACGGCTGCGGGAATTCAGCGCGGGTCTGGCGGCGTTTTGGACCGATATGGGCGATCAGGCGGAGGACATTGTGCTGGTGACCATGTCGGAATTCGGGCGGACGTGCCGTCAAAACGGGACGGGCGGGACGGATCACGGGCACGCCAACGTGATGTTTGCGTTGGGCGGACCGGTGCGGGGCGGGAAGGTTTATGGGCGGTGGCCTGGATTGTCGGCGGAGCAGTTGTATGAGGGGCGGGATTTGGCGATTACGACAGATTTCCGTCAGGTGCTGGGGGAAGCGGCGTACAAGACGCTGGGGGCACGGGATATGCAGATCGTGTTTCCGCAGTCCGGGTTACAGCGAAGGAACTTCCTGAACATACTTCAAGTGTGAGATGAAGGAATCCGAGTAGTTAATAATCCTGTGTAAAACACGGAGAGCAGCCTGTAGCTGGGAGCCGGGAGCGATTCTCCGGAGAACCAACTGCAGGGAGCCGTTCGACTCACCTCTCGCGTCGCTCGGCTTTCACTCAGGCCAGGCTATGGGGCACCCGCATCCGCCCATGTCCCCAACGGCAGGGACAGGGAGCCCGCGCTGTCGAGAGTACTTTTGCGTCGATGGGGCAGGAAATTCACAGGAACACCCCAACCAAAGTGCTATTGTGGCGGAAATTACTGTGGTGCAATGCTCTGAATACGTGGGTTGCGAGGCGCGGCGGGGATGCGGCGCGGGCAATTTCGCGCGGGACAAACGCATCTCGAATAGTATGGGGAACGATTCATGAAGCCTGCGTGGTTCGCCGCTTTTGCCGTGCCCGTGCTGTGCACGTCGGTTCTTTACTCCCAGACAACGCCGCCGACGCAAAACCCTCCGCCGAATCCGCCGGCAGCCACGGATAACACCCCGGCTCCCAGTCCACAAAATACGCCGGCGACTCCACCGGCGGTTACGGATCAATCTCCGGCGGCGAATCCGCAAAGCGCTCCAGCAAATCCAACGGCGGCTCCAGAAAAAGCTGCTCAGCCGGAAACTGCCGACAAAGCGACCGACACTGCCACCGGCGCAAAAGAAGTAACCGCGCCAGCGACGCCGCAGGGGAAGGCGGCCGAGGTGACGGAAGCGGAGTTGCGCGAGAAGCTGACGGGGCGTCCGCTGTTTTTGCGTGGGCTGTGGCTGGATGAGACGCTGCACTTCAATATGAACGGCGATCTGGTGGGGCAGTCGCCGAAGGGGTCGTTCACGCTGTGCGGGATCACAATCGATAAGGTGCGGATCACGAAGAAGACGGTGGAACTGGAGGGGATCCGCTTCGGCGTGCACTTCGAGGGGGAAGCGCCCTGGGAGGAACAGTCGACGTCGTTCGACCGAATCCAGATCACGCCGAAGAAGAAACATCAGCTGATTGTGATCGACCGGCAACTGGTGGTGGTTCCGAAGAAGAAGAAAGTGGCGAAAGGCGCGCCGCCGGAAGTGACGCCGTTACCGCCGGGAGCGACGCTGTCGCCGGCCGAGGCGGCGGATCGTTTGCGGAAGACGATCGATAAGATTCTGGCGCCGGATCTGGACGGGAAGATGATCGCGCAGATGCCGGACTACTGGCAGTTCTTCTACCAGGCACAGGAGTCGCACAAGTGGCTGGAGCCGACGGATCAGACGCTGGTGCATCCAGGACCGGGCGTAGATGGGCCGAAGCTGCTGAAGAATGTGGTGCCGGCGTCGAACGACTTCGCGCAAAAAGGCGAAGTGGCGGGCGTGGCGAGCTACAAGGTGATTCTGGACCCGCAGGGAAAGATTCTGGCGGTGGCGGTGTACCGGCCGATTGGCTTTGGGCTGGATGAGAACGCAGTGGCGGCGATTGAGAAGTCGAGCTTCGCGCCTGCGGTAAAAGATGGGAAACCGGTGCCATCGGTGATCGATGTAGCGGTGAACTTCAGGATCTACTCGAAGCGGACCGCAGCGGGCGCGCCGGAGAGCACGGCGGCGGCGGCGGATCCGAACACGTCGCCGGTGACGGGCAAGGCGTCGATGCCGGGGTTGTATTCGCAGCAGGCGCAGGCCCCTGCTTCCGGACAGGCGCAGAACCAGCCGCATCCGTAGGGCAGCTGGGAGCCTGGAGCTGGGAGCGGGGAGCGATTAGCGGTTGTAGGGAAACTCCGAAATCCAGTGGAAGCCGCGGGTTTTGAGGGGAAAGTTGTGTTCCGTGTCGAGGCGGAACTCGATGTGGGTTTGGTGGCCGTCGATGGGGCCGTCGAGCGTCAGGCGATCGGGAGCGGGCCGGGCGATGGAGAAGGATAGATTCAGCTTGCCGCCGCGGCGCTGGGTGAGGGCGAGGGTGTTTTTCTTTTCGTCGAACGCGGCGGAGAAGAAGGCGCGCGGGTCGGTCATGCGATCGAGTGCGGCCAGGTTGTAGCGGTCGAAGATGATGCGACGCCAGCGTACCGGATCGCTGAGGAGCGGCGGGCGCGGCTGGCCGTCGGTGGTGAACTGGTCGACATTCCAGATGCCGTAGAGGGCGGGTTTGGGCGCGCCTCCGCCGTAGGTGTGCCAACTGTCTTTCGCGCTATAGAGATTGATCCCGATGAGCCAGAGCGCGAACAGGGCCTGCACAGCGAGGGCGATGCGATTGGCACGGAGGGTGCGGAAGAGGGGATTCTTTGGGGCGGGATCGACGGCGCGGTCGAGGAGAAAGAAGCCGGCGAGGCGGCGGGCCTGCGGAGCCAGCAGGAAGAGGGAGAGAAGGATGAGGTTGAAGGACAGCAGTTTGACCGGGACGTCGTAGGTCATGTTGAGGGCGAAGACGTAGGTCATGTCAGCGAGGCTGACCAGAGCGCCGAGGGTGACGGTGCGGGGAATGATGAGGAGAAGTCCGCCGATGATTTCGAGACAACCAGCGAAGATTTCGTAAGGCGGGGAGGCTCCGACCGAAGACCAAAGCACCCCCATGGGAGACATGTCACCAAAGGGCTCGGTGAGCTTGGTGAGGAGAGGAGCGGGCATCTGCATGGGAACGGCTTTGACGAAGCCGTAGGTGAGCATCTGGCCGGCGAGAGCGAAACGAAGGAAGAGAAAGAACCATTTGTGCAGGGTGCTGTAACTTTGTCGGCGGCGATCGAGGATGGACCAGACGACGGTGGCGATGACGGAGACGGAGAGGAGAGCGAAGACGAGAACCCAGTCGATGGTGCGATCGCCGCTGCCGGTTTCGACAAAGGAGAGGGGAGACTTGATGCGCAGGATGTGGGCAGCGGTGAAGGTGGTGATCTGGCGCCAGGGCGGGAAGAGGGAGGGATCGGACAACCAGCCGATGTCTGGCAGGGACAGGAACGAAGTGATGATCTGGTTGGAAAGGCAGTAGAGGGAGAAATAGACGAAGCAGAAGCGGAAGGCAATGCGGGTGGCGAGGCTCCAGGGCGGAGTTGCGGCCTGGGTGGGCGGCTGATCGATCACGGTCTGCGAGGCCACGGGATGCCTTTCACGCGATGGGTGCGAAGACGGTTGGAATCTGAAAATGATGCAGGAAAAGCGCGGTTCGCGCAACCGGGAGCCTGGGTGGAGAAGAGGCGGTCAGGCGAGGGGGAATTCGACGCGAAACATGGTAAGGAAGCCGGGAGGAAGGAAGCTGGTTTGAACGGAGATGCGGCCGCCGTTTTTATCGACGAGGTCTTTGGTGACCCAGAGGCCGATGCCGGTGCCGACTTCGTCTTTGGTGGTGAAAAAGGGATCGAAAACGCGAGGCAAGTTTTTCGGAGAGATGCCGCTGCCGTTATCGCGGACGGAGATGGAGGCGGTTTTGTCGTGACGAACGATTTCGATTTCGATGATGCCGCCGGAGAGGGGAAGGGCATCGCAGGCGTTGGAGACGATGTTGGTGAGGATCTGGCGGAGATCGTCGGCGGGCAGGGGAAGGGTGAGTTCGGCGTTGCAGCGGACACGAATTTGCGCGGCGCGCGCGGTGCACCTGGGCTGAAACATAGCGATGACGCTGTCGACGACTTCGCGGACGTTGACGGGTCCGGAAGAGGATTTGGAGCGCACGAAAGTAAGAGTGCGACGGGCAATGGAAGCAAGGCGGGCGAGTTCCTGATCGGCACGCTGGAGGTAGGTTCTGGCTTCGGGGGGAAGGAGGGGCTCGGAGAGGGCGAGATAGAGGAGGTTGGTGACGGACTCGAGCGGGTTGTTGACCTCGTGAGCAATGGTGGCGGAGAGGCGGCCGACGGCGGCGAGTTTTTCGGAACGGACGAGGGCGAACTCGGCATTCTTACGATCGGTGATGTCGAGGGTGACGCCATGCCAGATCTTTTCGTTGGCAAGGGAGGGTTTGCCGCGGCTTTCGAGCCAGCGAATTTCGCCGCTGGGCCAGCGCACGCGAAACTCCGAACGGAAATGCTGGTTGGCGGCGATGGCGGCGGAGAATTCCTGGAGGACGCGGTCGCGGTCGTCGTCGACGATGGGGTTGAGGGCATCCTGAAGGGCGTCGTCGTCAGAGAAGGGGCGGCCGAAGACGCGCGCTCCGCCCACGGCCCATTGCAGCTGGCCATCGTCGATGCTGTACATCCACGCGGCGGCGTTGCTGGCCTGCTGGGCTTCAGTGAGGGAATCGGTGCGCACCTGCAGAGAGGTGAGGGCGGCACGGAGGCGGCTGCCGGTGACGCGCTGGCGTTCGCAGAGAAGCGCGATGACAAAACCGACGGCGAGAATGAGCGCCGTGTAAATGAGAGATTGCAGGTCGAAAGCCAGCCAGTGGGGTGGGGCGAGGACGAGGTGATTGAAGATGAACGCGGTGAAAACGACCGCGAGGATGCCGGGCGAGAGTCCGCAAAGCAGGGTGATGGCGGCAACGGAGACGAAGCTGAGAGCCAGCGGGGTGCCATGCAGGGCGTGGACGCGCATGGTGAGGACGGTGGAGAGCCAGGGAAGAACGATGGCGGCGACGTATCCGCAGAACTGCCTGAGAAACGCGGCGTAGCGGTGAGGAACCCTAAGCCGGGATAGCAACGTCACGAAGCCGTCTCCTGGGAGGTTGGCCGGTGGGGCCTGGGAAAAAGGAGCACTGGGGTGCTGGTTCACACAGGATACACACAAGGAGGGAGACGAGGGCCGGTGAGTAACGCGGCTCAGGCGGAGTGGGCAGATTCGCGGAGGCGGAGCCAGCAATAGAGCGGCCAGGCGTGGGCGTGGGCGCACCATGGGATTCCTGAAGAGAGGCCGTTGGTTTTGAGCAGGGAGGAGTCGAGGGAGTCAGAGGCGCTCCACTGGCCGGTCCAGTAATCGGGGAAGGAGCGGGTGTAGTTGGCGAAGGTCATGCGGTGGAGGAGATCTTCGGCGGCGGGACGGTCGAAGGTGGCGAGGCCGAGGATGACGGGACCGTTGAGGGCGTACCAGAAGCCGCCATTTTCACGCGAGCCCTGGGGAGTGCCGGGGCGGACGATGGGCTTCTCGATTTGGCGCGGACCCATGGCTTCTCCGGCGAGGAGGCGGTGCTCGAGCTCAGCGTAGAGGCGGCGCTTGCGGTCGGTGGGGAACTCGGGGATGAGGAGAGTGAAACCCTGGGGCTCAAGCCACATGTCGTTTTCGCCGAGGGGTTCATCGGACCAGGCCCAGGCGCGACGGGGGAAGGCGCGGTCGGCGAGGTCGCGCAGGAAGGCGTCGCGGAGCTGGTTGCGGTAGTCGCGGAGGGCGGCGATGAACTCGGCGGATTCGGGAAGGTGGGCGGCGTCGAGGGCGGTGGCCAGGTCGGCGAGGACGACGATGGCCATGGCGGAGTTCATGTGGCTTTCAGAGATGTCGAAGGTGGTGTTGTAAGGATGCGCGGAGGGCCACCAGCCGAACATATCGTTCCAGTCGGAGTTCCAGCGGAGGATGATGCCGTGCGGGCCAACGCCAATGCGGTCACGCAGGAAGATAAATGCCTGGCGGACGTGGGCGAGGCCGGTGTCGCGGCCGGAGTTTTCGAACGGGTAGTAGCCGATGGGGTCGGTGAGAACGGTGTAGTCGCGGGTGACGCGAAGATATTCGGCGAGGAGCAGGAAGAAGTAGAGCTGCTGATCGCTGGTTTGCTGCGCGCCGGAGGGCGACCAGCCGAAGCCGCCATCGTTGAGGAGGATGTTGCCGTCGGGGAGGGTGCGCTTCATGATGAAGCGCAAGGTGGAGCGGGCGATGGCGGGGTTGGTGTGGCAGAAGGGCAGGGCGTGCTGGGCCTGGTCGCGCATGGAGCCGACCATGCCCCAGGTGTAGTCGTAGATGGTGCCCTGGGGGAGGATGGTTTCGTCGTAGTACTCGCGCCAGGTGGCCATCTGTTCGAGGACGGCAGCGTTCCAGCGCATTTCGCGGCGGAGGGCGGGGTCGGGCTCGTTGGTGATGGCGGGAATTTTTCTGGACCACGACTCGCCGAAGGCCGAGCCGAGGGTTGCGCGTACGGGGGCGGGTGGAGCGAGCTGGGCGGCGAGGGCGTGGATGGCGGAGCTGGGTTCGCGGGTATAGCCGATGACGAAGGCGAGGGTATGGGTTTCGCCGGGTTTGAGGTCGCCGGACCATTGCGCTGCGAGCCAGGGACCTGGGGAGGCGGAGCTCGGGGACTGTTCGCGGGTGGAGGACTGCGTATTTGTATCAACAGGCTGCACAAATAGCGCGGGAGGGAACTGCTCGAGGTGAGACATCTGGCCGGCAGGGGGAAAAGCAAGCATGCGGTTGGGATGGGGGATGAAGCGGACGAAGAGGGCGTGGGCGGTTTTTTCGGAGGCTTGCGGGGAATAGGAGACGGCGTGCCGGTCCGTGTCCCAGGCGGCGAAGATCGGCTGATAGGCGGCGAGCATGGATTCGTCGTATGCGAGATGCAATGGATCGCCGCCGGTGTTGCGGAGTGAGACTTCGACGAGGAAGGCGGAGGTTCCTTCGTTGAGCTTGGTAGAGGGTGCGACGGAGATGCGGCGGGTGATGGCGAGGGATGGGGTGAGGGTGTAGTCGTAGCGGGCGAAGCCGACGCCGAAGCGTTTGGTGGCGGCGAGGGCGGCGGGCGAGTCGAGGCCGATGAGGCTTTGCTTGTTGCCGTTGATTGCGACGGTGGCCTGGTAGGCGCCGCTGAAGGGCTGTTCTCCCGGGTTGATGCGGGCCTGATTCATGCGGGCTTGATTCATGCGACCCCAGGCGCGCTCTCCGGTGAGGAGTTGCAGAGCGCCGCTGGCGTGGGCGAAGAGGGTGACGCGGTAATTGCCGAGGAGGAAGAAGGGGTCGTCGGGGAGCATGGGGGCGTTGTCATACACGGGGCTGGAAGGAAAGCGCAGCGGTCCGGTGTAGTGGTAGGCGGGAAGGCCGAAGTCGTCATCGATCCACTCCCCGAGCGTAGATGCGGCGGCAGCGGCGAATGCGGGCGGGAGGAATGCGGTGGCGGTGAGGGCTCCGGCGGCGGCGAGGAAGTCGCGGCGGGTGAGGAGATCGTCTTTCGATGTCATAGGCGGGCACTCGATTCTTTCGGCGGGATGAATTTTACAGTGGGTGGTCGAGGCAGCGTTCCGGAGTCGTTTTGGGTTGAGGTTCATCGAACGGGTCAGGGAGGGCCTATGCCCAAAATTGTTCGGTTTTATGAGCTTGGTGGACCCGAGAAGCTGAAGCTGGAAGATGGACCATCGCAACAGCCGAAGGAAAATGAGGTGAAGCTGCGGGTGCAGGCGACGGGGCTGAATCGCGCGGAGTTGTCGTATATGGCCGGGCGGTATTTTGAGCAGCCGAAGCTGCCGTCGCGCATTGGGTATGAGGCGGCGGGCGTGGTGGAGGCGGTGGGAGCCGGCGTGGACAAGAGCCTGGTGGGTAAGAAGGTCGCGACGGTGCCGGGGTACTCGATGAACCAGTTTGGCGTGCTGGGGGAAGAGGCGGTAGTACCGGCGTCGGTATTGGGCGGGTATCCGGAAAAACTGTCGCCGGCGGAGGGCGCGGCGGTCTGGATGCAGTATCTGACGGCGTGGGGCGCGCTGGTGCATCACGGGAAGGTGACGGCGGGGGATTTTGTGCTGCTGCCGGCGGCGTCGAGCAGCGTGGGGCTGGCGGCGATTCAGATTGTGAAGGACGCGGGCGCGACGGCGATTGCGGCGACGCGGACTTCCAGGAAGAAGAAGGAGTTGCTGGAACTGGGCGCGGATTATGTGATCGCGACCGAGGAGGAGGATTTGCCGGCCCGGGTACAGGAGATCACGGGCGGCAAGGGAGCGCGGCTGATCTTCGATCCGGTGGCGGGGCCGTTTGTGGAGAAGCTGGCGGAAGCGGCGGCGCCGGGCGGGATCATCTACGAGTACGGCGGGCTGTCGATGCAGCCGACGCCGTTTCCGACGCGCGCGGCGATGACGAAGGGGATCAGCTTGCGGGGTTATTCGCTGATGGAGTTTCGGGCAAATCCCGCTGTGATTGAAGGCGCGAAGAAGTACGTCTACGACCGGCTGGCGGATGGGCGGTTCAGGCTGAAGATCGCGAAGACGTTCCCCCTGGCGCAGGCGGTGGAGGCGTATCAGTATCTCGCGTCGAATGCGCAGGTGGGAAAGGTTGTGATCACGGTTTAGGCGAGGCGCAGAAGCCCAATTCGAGTGGAGACAGAGGACGACCCGAGTGGCCGTCCTCTTGTTTTGTGGGCACGAGAATTCCGAACCGTGCGATCGATCTTCGCGGTCAGGTTTGGACGATCTGCCATTCGCCGCATTCAGCGGAATGGAAGATGGCGTCGATGACGGCCATATTGGCGATGCCCTCTTCGAGGGATACGGGGATGGGTGTGCCTTCCAGGATGGCGCGAGAGAAGGCTTCGCCCTGGAGGGTGTACTGGTCGCAGGTGGGAAAGGTTTCGGTGGCGATGCCGGAGCCGAGGATGTCGCTGCCGTCGTCGATGAAGAGGCGGGTGGGGCGTTCGCGAGGTGCGTTGAAGGGGATCTCGATTTCGATGCGGCCTTTGGTTCCGAAGAAATGGACGCGCTGGTACGGGACGAGCTGGGTGCTGCAGGTGAAGATGGCGTGGCCGGCCGGGAAGTCGAGGATCGCGGAGGTGAGGCGGTCGGTGTGGAGTTGGGGGTCACGGTCGATGAGGCCGCAGACGCGGGTGGGCTGCTGGGCGAAGCCGGTGCGCGCGGCCTGGATGCAGTAGCAGCCGATGTCATAGAGGGCGCCGCCGCCGGTTTCCGGAATATTGCGGATGTTGGCGGGGTCGGTGTTGAAGTAGCTGAAGAAGGCGGCGATGGAGCGGAGGGTGCCGATGCGGCCTTCGTCGATGAGCGCACGGAGGCGGAGCCACTGCGGGTGGGAACGGATCATGAAGGCTTCGCCGATGAGGACGCCGGTGCGGTCGCGGACGGGGAGGAGGGATTTCGCTTCGGCGAGGTTCATGCTGAGGGGTTTTTCGCAGAGGACGTGCTTGCCGGCTTCGGCGGCGCGGATGGTCCAGGGAACGTGAAGCTGATTGGGAAGCGGATTGTAGATGGCGTCGATGGTGGGGTCGGCGAGGAGTTCTTCGTAGGAGCCGTAAGCGGTGGGAATGTTGAGCTCGGCGGCGACGGCCCGGGCTTTGGCGAGGTCGCGGGAGGCGATGGAGGCGACGGTGGAGAGCTGGCCGTGCTGCATGGCGGGGATGACTTTTCTGACGCCGATGCTGGCGGTGGAGAGGATGCCCCAGCGGACTTTTTTGTTCATGGGAACAGGGTACAGCTGGGAGCTGGGAGCCGGGAGATGGGAGCAAAGAGCGTTTAGCGAAGTACGTTTAGCGAGGTGCGTTTAGCGAAGTACTTTTAGCAAACAACGTTTAGCGAAAAACGATTACCGAGATGCGTTTAGCAAAAGGGGTTTAGCAAAAATCTCCGATGTGCAGATCGTAAGCGCAAAGAGTTATCCGCTACTAGGAAGTGGGTGGGTGGAAGAGACGGCCGGGATTGTCTTTGAGGATGACGCCGTCTTTGTGGTTGCCGTTGTCGACGATCAATTGGCGCAGCGCTCCGTTGTGTAGAACGTTGTTGGCGATGACGCAATTCTCCAGGTTCTGGACGATGATGCCGTAGCTGGGGCTCCAGACGCCCTGGTCGCCGTCGTCGCGGCCGGATTGAAGGGTGTTGCCGGTGCAGGTGACGCCGGTGGATCCATCGAGGAGGATTTGCGCGGAGTCGGGCGAGTCGGCGGGGGCGAATTTGCCGCTGCGTTTGATGAAGTTGCCGGTGATGGAGAACTGGGTGCAGGGGCCCTTGTTCCACGACTGGCTTTGCGGGTTTTTGCGGAGGGCGATGCCGATGGTGCCGGCGCGGTCGAAGAAGTTGCCAGTGATCTGATAGCCGTCGCCGCCGGTGACGAGCATGTTCTCTTCGCGGTTCCACTCGACGCGGTTGGCGGTGAAGGTGACGGAGGCGTTTTCGTCGCGGGCAGCGAAACCGGCGCGGCCATTGCCGGAGAACCAGTTGTCGAGGATGAAGGCATCCCAGCCGCGGAGGGTAAGACCGTCGCCGTGGTTGGCCATCATTTCGCAGTGGCGAACGCTGAAGCACCAGACGTGGGAGAGGTTGAGGCCGGAGCCGGTGAAGCGGGCGATCTGGCAGGACTCGATGCGGAAGCCGTCTTCGTGCGGGCCGTAGGCGGTGCGAGTGCTGGCGATGCCGTGGATGTTTTGTCCGGTGTTGGCGCCGTCGAGGGCGAGGCCGTGGAGGGTTGCGCCGCGCGCGTCGGTGAGATTGAGGAGGCAGGTCGCGTCGGCTGACGCGAGGCGGAGGATGGAGCCGGCGTCGGCCTGGCTGTAGTTCCACGCGGAGATTCCCGTGAGGGCGACGGCGGGGCGGAGATGGAGTTCGCGGGTGAGGTAGACGCCGGGCGGGAGGAAGACGGCGGCGCGTTTTTCCGCTGCGGCATCGATGGCGGCCTGGAGGGCTCGCGTGTCGTCCGTGTGGCCGTCTCCCTTTGCGCCGACGGTGTGCGGATCGAGGAGCTCGTTGGTGGGCGGAGTTTGTTGAGCGCTGAGCGGGGTGGCGGAGAGGAGAGCGGAGGCGCCGCCGAGGAGGGCGGATTTGGCGAGATGGCGGCGATTGTAGAGGGAGTTGGACATCCGTCGTTCATCTTAAGCTGGGGATGGAGGGGGCTGGGGGGTGATCAACGGGGACAGCTAGCAGAAACAAGGGCACTGGGCGGAGTTGGGGCACCGCGCGGCTTTTCCAAAATGGGACAAAGGAATCAAAAAACGGTACTTCGGGGTGGGAGAGGTGAGTCGAGTTCCTTGACGGGCGGCAGAAAATGGCTTCCGCTACTTGCTATGGGGTGAACCTGGCCGGGGGGCGTCGGGGGTTTGGTTTTAAGTCATGTCGCTTCAGAGAAACTGGTCCTCGTGGACGCGACACGGGGCGCAGGTCAGACACCGGCCTGGGTCATCATCTCGCGGACGTGGGAGCGCCAGCGCTGGAGTTCGACGCGGTCGCCGAGTTTGAGCTGCTGTGCAGCTTCGCTGAGAGTGATGCGTCGGGAGTAGAGCTCGTCGGTGACGCGATCGGCGAGGTCGGGCAGGAAGAGGCTCTTGCCGCCCTGCTGGGCGATGGTTTCGGGCATGGAGCTGGACTGGTAGAGCTCGAATTTGCTCTCGTCGCCGAAGTAGCCGTTGCGGACGACGTGGACGATGCCGGTGGTCATCGATTCCATGTAGTTGCGGAGGAGCTCGAGCGAGTCGCGCTGGCGGTTGATGACCCAGAGGGTGATGAGGGGGCGAGCGAGTTCCTTGAGGGACTCGAGGAGGATGGTGCCGTGATGACGCACCGAATCGTTATTGCGCGCGGGGGTATTGATGACGATGGCTTTGAAGGGATTCGCGTCGCAGGTGTTGACGAGATTAATCCAGCCATCGACGTCATCAAGGTCGGCCACCTCGCCTTCGACGGTGCGGCGATAGGATTTCCAGACGTCGGGGTTGGTGGTGTCGGCTTCGAGGAGCCGTACATAGCGGTGCTCGGTGGTGAGGTAGTCGAGCACAGCCATCGCGGTGAGGGATTTGCCCACACCTCCCTTGCTGCCGCTGACGAAGACGATGGGTTGATTCATGGGAGTTTCCTACGGCTTTGGTTGGGTAGACGCAGAATCGAGGGGGACCCGAAGATTCGAGAGTACACGGGTGCCGGAGTTGGGGCAATGGGGAAGAGCGGCGAGTCAGTAACCGCCGCCGACAAAGTGGACGATTTCAAACTTGTCGCCATTGGTGACGGGGGTGGAGGGCCAGGCGGGGCGCGAGACGATGGAGCCATTGTGTTCGACAGCGACGCGGTCCGGCTGGAGAGCGAGGGCGGTGAGGAGATCCTGGAGGGTGGCGCCGGCGGTGAGGTCGGGGAAGGTGCGCGGCTGGCCGTTGATGAAGAGGTCCATCAAGGAAAGGTTACAGGTTACAGGGTACAGGGCACCGAAAAAGCGAGAACCGAGAACCGAGAACTGCGAAGCGAGAACTGCGAAGCGAGAACTGCGAAGCGAGAACTGCGAAGCGAGAACTGCGAACCGATGCTACCAGTGGATCATGCGCGCTAGTTGCCAGAAAACGCCGCCGAGGGCGACGAGGACGGTTTCGAAAATGAGGGCAAAGGCTAGACCGCGGAAGGCGCCGATATTGATTTCGTCAGCGCGGGAGCAGGCGACATCCGCGGCTGCGGGGGCGAGGGTTTCACCGGTAAAGTCCTGAAGGTCGAGCGGTATTTCGATGGAATGGACGGCCATAAAAGATCCCCTTGTAGAAACGGTATCGACCAGGGACGGCCAACACTTAAAAAGATGCGGGAGAAGGGCGCGGGGTGAGCCAAAAGGGAACAACGACGGAGACAGGATCAAAATGGGAAGGCCCGGATCGTGGGGATCCGGGCCTTTTTTGCAATGGTTTGAAGCGGCTGGGGGTCGCTGTCACACACGACATGGGAGTGAGCCAGCTGCCCCGTTGCGTAGGGGCTATTTCGAGGATGTTTGCGCGATGGCCATCTCTGTGACCTTCGAGTACCCGTGCTCGACGACCCGGGCAGCGCGGGCGCGGTAGATGTCAGGGTCCTGAGGCGCCCAGGTGCCGAGTCCATCGACATAGCGGTTGCACATGCAGAAGACAGCGGCGATGAGGACGGTGTCGTGGATCTCGCGGTCGGTGGCGCCGGCCTGGCGAGCGGCGGCAATGTCCTCTTCGGTGACGTGCTTGCCGCCCAGCTGGACTTTGCCGGCGATATTCAGCAGGGTTTTAAGTTTCGGCGAAATATCGGCATGGAGCCAGTCGGTCTTGACGCGCTGGACCAGAGCTTCGTCGTGATTGAGCTGCGCCGCGGCGATCGCACCGTGAATGTTCTGGCAGAAGAAGCAGTCGTTGCGCCAGGAAACGTGGGTTGCGATGAGCTCGCGCTCTCCGGGCGAGAGCGTACTTTCGCCGCGGAGCAGGATATTGACCAGCTGGTTGATGGGCGCGGCGGTTTCCGGGCGGAAGGTCATGGGTCCGCCGATGCCAGGAAACTCGCGGCCGAGTTCCGGGGCGATGGGCAGGTCGATATAGGCCATGAAGTGAAGCTCCTGTTGTGGCGTAGGGGTGTCTGGGAACACCGGCATCGGGATTGTATTCGTTGCTGGGGAACTGGTTGTATCCGCCGAAGGGTTGAGAGGAAGGCCGATCCGGGAGCGGTTGTGGGCTGCGGGTTGGGTCGAGGATAATCGAGGCCTGTCTGATCCCCAGAACTGCTAGCGGATTGAGAACGGGAGGAGAGAGACGATGGCCCATATTGCACTGGAAGAGGGAGTACCGGGAATTGTGGCGGCATTTGGGTTCAGACCGGAGACGGCGAAGCCGATGCGGGAGCTGGCGGAGATTCTGCTGCGCGGGCCCAATTCGCTGACGAGCGCGGAACGGGAGGCGATTGCGGCGGTGGTTTCGAATGGAAACGAATGCCGGTTTTGCCAGCTGTCGCACAGCGCAGCGGCGGCGGAGCATCGCGGAGGACGCGAGGCGGATTACGAGTGGATTGAAGCGGTGAAGTCGAATCCGGAGGCGGCGGAGGTTTCGCCGAAGCTGCGAGCGCTGCTGCGCATAGCGAGCAAAGTGCGCGAGGGCGGGAAGAAAGTGACGGCGGCGGATGTTGCAGCGGCGCGCGAGCAGGGCGCGACGGATGTGGAGATTCACGACACGGTGCTGATTGCTGCGGCGTTCTCAATGTACAACCGCTATGTGGATGGGCTGGCAACGTGGCAGCCGGAGGACGCGGCGAGTTATCGGCCGATGGGCAAGCGGATGGCGCAGGAAGGGTATGCGCGGCCAGTTGGAGCGAGAAGCTCTTAGCGAGAGACTGTTAGCGGGAGACGTTTAGCGAAGAGCTTTTGGCAAAAAGCTGTTAGCGAAAAGCTTTTAGCGAGGGACGTTTAGCGTACAGCTGCCAGGGAAAGACCGGCGACGATAGCGGTGGCCAGCCTGATCCTTGGTTCCGGACTCTGATCTTCTCGCTTACTGTGGCGTGGACAGAGGGGTGGCGCCTGCGGGTTGTTTTTCGAAAGTGAAGCTGCAGGGACGGCTTTCGATACCGAGGCCGGTGTCGCGGGTGCCGGTGCCTTTGTCGGCGTCGAAGTGGGCTTTGACGGTGAAGTGGTAGTCTTCGCCCTTGTGCGCGAAGAGGCCGTGGGCATTGGCGCGATTGGCGAGGACGCCGTTGACGTCGAGTTTAGCGTTGCCGTCGTCGCCGATGGTGCCGGTGATGATCTCGTAGCCGGGCTGGTCGGGGGTTCCCTTGTCACCCTTGAGGGCGTTGCCGTCGATGGTGGTGGGAATTTTGCGGATCAGCTCTTCCATTTTGCCCTGGGCGGGGCAGTCCTGGGTGGTGAGCCAGTGGCCGTCGAATTTTTCCGCAGCGATGGAGGTTGCGGGCAGAAGGGCCATGGCGCAGGCTGAGGCAGACAAAAGGAGCACAGGGAGTCGAAGGGATTGCATCGCGAGCCTCCTATGATTCACAAGCCAGGGATTATGGGCGGGGGATTCTTTTTTAGCAGGGGAGGCAGGGGGTTGTAAACGGGCGCGCGGAGCTGCTTCAGCGCACGACGCCCATGTTGTCGGCGGGCCAGTAGATGAAGGTGGCCTTGCCGTAGATGAGGTCGCGGTCGACGGGGCCGAAGTCGCGGGAGTCGCTGGAAATGGAGCGATGGTCGCCCATGACGAAGTAGTCGCCCTGAGGAATCAGGATTTCGGGCATGGAACGAGTGTCGAGATAGCGGTGGGGAACGTAGGGCTCGTCCAGAGGCTGGTCATTGACCCAGACGCGGCCGTGGTCGATGAAGATGGAGTCGCCAGGCAGGGCGATGACGCGCTTGATGTAGCTCTTCTCGGGATCGCGGGGGTAGTGGAAGACGACGACGTCGCCGCGGGTGATTTTTTCAAAGCGGAAGAAGAATTTGTCGATGAAGAGGCGGTCCTGATCACGCAGTCCGGGCTGCATGCTGGTGCCTTCGACGCGCACCGGCTGATAGAGGACGGTGACGATGATCAGCGAGGCGATGACGGAGATGCCGATGTCGCGCGCCCAGACGCGGAAGCGAGACATATTGCGCGTCCAGCGGCGCCCGCGGATGCGGAGTCGGATGAGTTCGCGGGTCCAGACGCGTCGATGGGGATTGAGCACTGGCGGTGGTTCCTTGATTTACCTAATGTAACTGAACTTCGACTCAACTTAACAGCTCTCCGATTGGCCCAGCCGAACGTCCCGCAGGGGCTAAAGCCACATCGTTTAGCAGCGGTTACGGAACGAGAGAACTCGTGCCCTGATACAAAGCCAAATCATTGTGGATGCTGTGAAACTCGTGGCTCATACAGAAACGGCTCGCAGGCATTTTTCACGCGCCGCTCCTTCACCGCGTTCGACGTCGCCGCCTTTCGTTAGCTGCAACCGAGGCTCCCGGTGGGGCAGAGGATCTGCTCGCGATGCGGCTTCGGCAACGGCTGTTGCTGGCTGGTGGCGGGGACGAGGCTCGTGGGCCCGTTGATGTTCGCTTCCTGGACCTGCAGGGGACGCTGCAGAACCATTTCCACCTGGGTGCCGGAGGGGATGTTAACGTCGGCGCCGCGGGTGAAGAGGGCGACGATACCGGCAGCGGCGAGTCCGGCACCCGCGCCTTCCAGGCCTCCCGCGAGGGGATGGCCGCCTTCGAGGCCGCCAATGGAGCCGATGGTGGCCCCGGTGGGCACGGCGACCTTGGCGGTTTCACCGGCGTTGTGGGCCTTGTTGCTGCCGCCATCCTGCTGGATGGTGCCTTCGTCGCCGTTGACCTTTTGATGTTCCGCGCCGGGCAGGGCGTTGACGACGCCAGGGATTTCAACTACGGAGCCGTTGGGGAAAATCATGGAGGTGAAGTGCATGTTGAGCTGTGCTTTTTTGGCGTCCAGGCCGCGGCCAGGACGGACGACGCTGTCGACGACTCCCTGGACGTAGACGCCGGAGGGAATGACGACGCGGTTGCCGACGACGACGGGGAAGGTGGAGGAGAGATAGACTCCGTCGCCGGGCCGGGCGCTCTTGGTGTTGACGGAACTGCGGAGCTCGAGGAGGACTTTGGTTCCGGCGGGGATGTTGATGATGGTGGGGGATGGCGCGGGGGCGGCCATGGCTGCGGGTGCCGGGGTTGCGGCGGCGGTTTGGGCAGGCGGGGCCGGTGCGGTGGGGGGCGGAGCCGGGTCGGGAGGTGCTGTTTGTGCGGCGGCGGCCAGGGTTCCAGAGAGCAGCAAGGCAAAGAGGGTGAGGCGGTAATCTGGTCATCTGCGGCGACCTCCGGGAACCATCGCTATTGTGCCTGATGTCGGAAGAATTCCCACCTGAAATCTTATGCCCAAAACTCCGGCTGGGGCGGCGGGGCGCTCTATTGGACGGGCGGCGAGGGTCACGGGTGAGCCACGCCGGTGTTGTCCACGGAGAAGATGACGCAGTCTTCCGGGCTCGGGGCTTTGTGGCGGCAACTATCGATGGCCTTGTGCTTCGCGTCGTCCGTGGTCATTTGCGCGACGGAGACGCCGTAGAAATGGGGCGAGACGGCAAAGGCTTTGTGGGGTCCGAGGAGGAGGTAGTTCCCCCAGGCACGCAGGCCGTCATCGGTGAGGCCGGGCGGCGGGGGAATGTCGGGCGGATGGATTTCAGGGAATGGTTGGGGCAGGGGATTGACCTGATGCGCGATGAGGAAGGCGTCAACCGTGTCGGACCAGGCGCTGACGCGGCGGAAGAGGGAGTGACCGTCGTCGCCGATGGGCGGGGCGAGGACGAACTGATCGTTGCCGCCCTGGGAGCGGAAGGCAGCGTCAAACTTCTGGGCAAGCTCGGGCCAGAAGAATTTGTCGTTCTGGGCGTAGAGCCAAAGCATGGGGACGCGGGAATGCTTGCCGAAGTTCTTGTAGGCGCGGACGAGGTCGTCGGGATTGCAGACATCGTGATCGGCTCGTGAGCCGCGGCCGCCGGCGAAGTTGATGGCGGCGACGAGTTGGGGAGGGGCCTGCGCGGTGAGGGCGACCGTGGCCAGGCCACCGGTGGAAACGCCGACAGCGATGGCGCGCTGGGGATCGACGTTGGGGAGGGAGCGGCCGAAGTCGAGGGCGACGCGAAGATCCTGGGCGGCGTACTCGGCGGCTGCCTGGTAGTCGGTGGTGGGGCAGTGTCCGGCGTGACGGCCATCCTGTTCGCCGCCGGAGTGTCCATAGCCGCGGCGCACGACGACGAGGGCAACCCATCCGCGGCGGGCGAACCACTGGGCCTGGGGGAGAAACGCCCAGGGGGTGACTTCGGCATGCTCCTCCGGCTTGCGCGAAGAGCCATGGGTGATGACGACCAGCGGCTGTTTGCCGGGCACGTCGGCGTAGACGAGCAGGGCATCAAGGCCGGTGGGTGCGGCCTGCGTCCAGGGGATGAAGAGCTCGCGCTCGATGTAGTGCGGCGGGGTGGGGGTCTGAGCCGTCAGGGTCAGGACCACGAAAAGAAAAGGCAGGCAGCGCCAGCTTCGCACAGATGAACTTTACAACGGGTGCGCCGGCTGCGGGGAGGGGTGCGACATGTGATTCCCATGTCCCCAACACCAGGGACATGGGGCACCCGAGGTTTGTATTAGGCGGCGGATTTCGTGCTGGCCGGGGTGGATTCAGCGTCGTCGGACGTGTCGTTGCTGGCGAGGATGGTGACGATCTGGGCGAAGGGGATGAAGAAGGCAGAGGGTGTGGCCGGCTTGACGCGGAACTTGTCGGCGATCCGGTTGGCGGCCTCCTCGCTTTCGATCCAGATGCCGGAGGACTCGACGCCGACGAGGGTGACGGTTTCGAGCCTGGCCTGATCTTTGGCTCCATCAAGGAGTTTGGGACCGAGGACGACGATCTTGCGGCGGATCATCTTTGCGAGCTGCATTTCCATGATGTAGGGAGACGCGCGGGGGGTGGGACCGAGTTGGCTGGCATTTGTTAATCCCACCTCTCCAACACCAGGGATGTTGGCGCTCTGGTCTGGATGTGTGTCAGGCGGGACACGGCGTGTCGGGCGGGACACGGGGTCTGAAGCGGCTGCGAGGGGTTAACTCATTTGTTTTGCGAGTGCGGGTGATTGGTCCGCAGGGTGCACTTTGTCGCGGCGCAAGACGAACGATGCGAGGCGACAGATGAAGAGCCCGATGAAAGCAATGATTGCAACAAGCTGCCTGGTTCTCTCGGTGGTGCCGGTTTGGGCGCAGAAGACGGAAGCGAAGGGGGAGGCGGCTCCGGCGGTTGTGGTTCGGGCGGCGGCGGTCGAGCCGACGCGGGTGATTGTGGTCAGCCTCGAGGATCGCGGGCTGGCGCTGGTGGAAGACGGCACGGTGAAGAAGGTTTACCGGGTTGCTGTGGGGCGGGGCACATCGCCGAGTCCGACGGGGACCTTCATGATTGTGCGGCGCGTCGAGAACCCGACCTACTACCACGACGGCAAGGTGATTCCGCCGGGGCCGGACAATCCGGTGGGCACGCGGTGGATGGGGCTCAGCCAGAAGGGCTATGGGATTCACGGGACCAACGAGCCGCATTCGATTGGGAAAGCGGCGTCGCATGGGTGCATCCGCATGGGGCAGAAGGATCTTGAGGAGTTGTTCGCGCAGGTGAGGAGCGGAGACACGGTGGAGATCGTGGGCGAGAGGAACGAGGAGACGGCGGCGATTTTTGGTGCGCCGGCTGTGCCCGGGGCAGCTGCTCCCGCGGCGGTGATGGCTAAGGCAGCGCCTGCGGAGGCGGAGCAGAGCCCGGCGGCCGACGTTGCCGCGACAGCGTTGGTGACAGCGGTTGTGCCGGTGAGCCAGTAAGCACGAGAGGAAAGGAGGATCGCTATGGAACTGTTTGCGGAAGGGCTGAGCGTGGTGGGGGCGATGCTGCTGAGCGTCTCGTGCGGGTTGCTGGTGGAGGAGTTGTTGTTCGGGGGACTGGTCCGGCTGTTCTTTAGCCGGCAGCCCCTGATGAGCCAGGCCCGGAAAGAACAAGGAAGGGAAGGGTGAAGGGAAATGCTTGCACTGAAGGATCTGCTGATCGCCGCGGGAGTGCTGTTTGTGGCTGCCGCATTCGCTTTATCGCTGTATGACCTGTGGAAGGCGTACGAGTATCGCCGGGAGCTGGCTCGGCCGGCCGAAGGCGAAACTCCGATGAGAAAGATGGAGGAGCCTGGGCCGGTGCGCTGGCGGACTTCGATGGCTCTGGCCGTGGCTGCGTGTCTGCCGCTGCTCGTGGCGGACAGCATTGTGGTGATCCCTGCCGGGATGGGCGGGGTGCGGGTGAGCCAGATGCGGGGAACGCTGCCGGGAACGCTCTACTCAGGCGCGCATTTTGTTACGCCGCTGGTGGAAAGCGTGCAGATGTTCGATCTGCGGGACAAGCTGTTCACGGCCGGGGTGGTCGAGGGAGGACTGGCCGTCCGGGCGGGCGCGCCTTCGGCGCAAGCACTCGATGTGCAGTCGAAGGAGGGGCTGGACATTGGGCTGGCGATCACGGTGCGATACCGGCTGGATCCGCACCGGCTCGACTACATTGAGAGCCATTTGCCGCAGCCGGTGGATTCGCAGATGGTTCCGGCGGTGGTGGCGAGCGCGTGGCGGGAACTGACGCCGGGATATACGGTACGGGACATTTTCAGCGTGAAGCGCGAGGAGATTCGCTCGGAGGCGGCAGGGACGATCACGAAAAAGCTGGGGGCTGACGGGATCCTGGTGGAGGAGGTGATGCTGCGGAACATTCAGCTTCCGCCGGAATACGCGAAAGGGCTCCAGGATCTGCTGTTGAAGGAGCAACAGGACGATCAGCTAACGGTGCAGACCGATATGCAACAGAAGCAGGTACGCATTGCCGAACTGCAGGCGGAGGCGGACGCGGCGCAGAAAGTGAAGGAGGCCGAGGGCGACGCGCACGCCAAGGTGGTGGAAGCGAAGGGCGAGGCGGACGCGATGCAGTACACGCTGCCGCTGAAGCAGAAGCAGATTGAGCAGTCGAAGCTGGAGGCGGAGGCGCGCAAGGAGGCGACGATCGAAAATGCCGAGGGCTGATGCGCAGGCCAAGGTGATCGACAGCAAAGCGGAAGTGCAGCGGCGCAATTTGCTGGCGGATGCGGAAGCGAATCGGATCCGGGTGACGGCGGCAGCGGATGCGGAACGGATGACGAGCGAGGCGAAGCTGCTGAACCAGTCACCGCTGCTGATCAACAAGATTATTGCGGAGAGGCTGTCGGACAAGATTCAGATGGTGATGGTGCCGTCGGACGGGAAGTTCTTCTTCGCGAACGATCTGTTTAAGGGGATGGATGCCAACTCTGCCTTGAAACAACAAATGCAGCAACAGATGGATGATCCTGCGCCCGCTGCTGGAAGCGCAGGACATTAATGCGGCGTTCGCCTGGTCCTCTCGGTTTGTAAAGCACAGGCTCTGGAGAGGACGCGGCAGCTAACCACCTCGGTTGTCACAACTCGGCAGCCGAGGTGGATTTTCCTGAGGGGGTGCGGGAGGCAGAGCGATGAAGAGCGCAGGATATAATCCGCCCCAGCGAATGATCTCCAAGCGAAGCGTCTGGCCGGTGATGGTGGCGGTGATGTTGCTGTTGCCCACGGCGTATGCGGCGAACTGGGAGCAGCCGGCTGGCGATCTGGCGAAGCAGATTGCGGCGCTGGCGGGTCCGGGATCGGTGAAGCTGACCATCCAGAACGATTCTTCCGTGGCCAGCGGTGAAATTCCTGCGATAAGAAAGCTGCTTGAGCGCGATTTGCGCGGATTCGGGGTGGTTGCGGGGAGCAGCGACAGCGCGACGCTGGTTCGAGTGACGCTCTCGGAGAATTTGCAGGGCGGCTTGTGGGTTGCCGAAGTGGTGGAGGGAACTGAGACACGCGTGACGATGGTGCCGGTGACGTTGGGCGCTACGACCGTTGCATCGATCCGCGGACCGAGCGTGACGCTGCAGCGGACGCTGCTGATGACAGAGCCGGATCCGGTGCTGGATGCGCAGATGTTTTCGATCGGCGGCGTGCAGCGGCTGGTGGTGCTGGAACCGGAGCGGATCGTGAGCTACGTCCGAAATGCGGCGGTGCTTGCGCCCGCGGGGGCGGCGACGGGGAACTGGATCGAGGATCAGCATTTCGCGATTGCGCACACGCGGCCGTTTCCGCGCGACCTGCGGGGGGAGCTGGTGGCGGCGCAGGCTCATTTGTTCGATGCGTATCTGCCGGGAGCGCTGTGCAGTGGAACAACGACGGGTGCGCAGATTATGGTTGCGTGCGGGGACAGCGACGATCCATGGCCTGTCGGCGGGTCGCAGCGGGCGTTCTACAACGCGATGCGCGATTACTTCACTGGGGTGTTGGCGCCGGGGTTCGGTATGGAACTGCCGCCGTTTTATCAGGCGTCGGATATTCCGCGGCCAACGGGATCGGGAATGTTGGTGAACAGTGTGGATGGCAGGGTGATGCTGATGGAAAGCAATGTGCTGAAGCCCGTGAATGGCGCGAATGACTGGGGGAGCGACATTGCGGTGATCCGTTCGGAGTGCGGATCGGGCGTGCAGGTGGTGGTGTCGGGGTCGGGCGCGGCGGCGGTTAGCGACAGCCTGAGCGCGTTTGAGATTGCCGGACGGGAGGCGATTGCGGTGAGCGCTCGACTGACCGTTGAGGGCGCAGTGACGGCGATCCATGCGGCGGCGGATGGGGCGAGCGCGATGGTGATCGTGCGCCGGGATGCGCCGATGCGCTACGAGGTGTGGAATGGGTCGGCGCTTTGTAATTAGTGCGGTGCTGGTCTGTGCGGCCCTTTCGGCTGCAGCGAGAACGCGTCCGCACTATGGCGGCACGCTGCGCATTGAAACCCAGGGCGACCCGTGGCAGATGCCGGACGGGATTGCGCGGCGGCTGGTGCTGGACACGCTGACGACGGTGGGGGATACGGGCGGGGCGCGGCCGGCGCTGGCAGTGCGGTGGGAATCGCAGAACGCGGATCATCGCTGGGAATTCTGGATTCGGCCGGGGGTTCACTTCCAGGATGGAGAGGCGCTCACGGCGGACGCGGTTGCCGCTGCGCTGAACGACACGTGTTCGCACCCGGGAGCGGCTTGTCCGTGGAGCGCCGTTCACGGGGTTGGGCCTTCGGTGGTCTTCACCAGCGATTCACCGGTTCCGGATCTGCCCGAGTTGCTGGCGCAGACGGAGTTTGGAATCGGGCGGCAGGATGCTTCGGGCGCGGTGGTGGGAACGGGGCCGTTTCGGGTGACAGGATTTGCGAACGGCGCGCTGACGCTGGTGGCGAATGACGATTGCTGGGCGGGTCGGCCGTTTGCCGATGCGGTGGAAGTGCGGACGCGGCGCACGATCCGCGATCAGTGGCTGGACCTGAGCGTGGGGAAGACAGATATTGTGGAGGTCCCGCCGGAGTTGGTGCGCCAGGCCCAGCAGCAACATTTGAATGTGCTGGTATCGCGGCCGGTGGATATGCTGGCGCTGACGATCAGTCCAAATGGCCCGTTTGCGAGCCGGGAGATGAGGCAGGCGGCGGCGCTGGCGGTGGATCGCACAGCGTTGTATAACGTGATTTTTCAAAAGCAGGGCGAGGTAACGGCGAGCTTGTTGCCGCAGGGGCTGAGCGGATACTCCTTTCTGTTTCCTGCGGACCGGGATCTGGATCGGGCGCGCGCGCTGCGCGGCGGGGCGAACTCCCCTTTGGTGATGCTGGGCGTGGACGACACGGGGGCGACGATGCAGCTGGCAGCGGCGCGGCTGGCGCTGAATCAGCATGAGGCGGGGTTCAACGTACAGGTGGCGCAGGCGGGTTCGCGGCAGCCGCAGGCGCTCGAGTTGCGGCGGGTGCATCTGGAGGCGGCGAGCCCGCGGCCGGCGCTGGACGAAATGCTGGCGCGGTTCGGGCAAAATGGTACGGTGAACGGCACCGATGCGGCAGCGTTGTGGCAGGCAGAGCGCGGGGTTCTGGACAATGACGTGATTGTGCCGCTGCTGTGGCTGCCGCGTGCGTGGGCCGTAGGCGAACGGGTGCGCGATCTGCGGCTTTCGGTGGACGGCGAGCCTTTGCTGGCCGATGCGTCGCTGGAGGGCGCGAAGTGACGCTTCGACAAAAGATGCTGCTGATGCTCGCGCTGACGGTGATGGGCGTGGTGGCAGCAGTGGGGTGGACGGGGTCGGTGCGAGTGGGGCATGTTTTTGAAGGGATGGATCAGCAGCAGACCGAGATGCTGGTGGGGCAATTCCAGAAGGAGTTCAACCAGCGGGCCAGCGACACGGCAGCCGCGGTCGACCGCATGGCTGCGAGCGATACGCTGCGGCGCATCGCGTTCGATTTGAACAACGGGGGCGACAGCGCGCCGTATCTGACGGTCGCGGTACCGCTGGCGGAGGAGTATCGGCTCGACTATCTGGAGCTGGTCGCGCATGACGGCAGCATCATTTCGTCGCTGCAATGGACGGCGCGATTTGGCTACAAAGAGCCGGCGATCACCGCGGCGGGGAAGCCGGCCTTTCTGAAGCAGGAAGATTTGCCGGACGGAAGCTCACAGGTGGGTCTGTTTGCGGTGCGCACGGTGGCTGGGTCCGATCCGGCGTTGTATGTGGTGGGTGGGCGGCAACTTGACGCCGGGTTTCTGCGGGATTTTTCAGTACCGGCGGGGACGCAGATTTTTATCTACAGGAACGTCTCCGGGCCGTTTGACGCGCACAATTTTGCGGGTCCGTTGCAAGGCCCAGACAGCGGGGAACACTACCAGGCGCTGGTGGACGATGCGCGGTCGAATGCACGGAACGCGGACGGCGTGGTGTATCCGACGAAACGCAGCGAAGACAGCATGAGCGTGACCGCAATCCCTCTGAAGGGGCTGGAGGGAGATGTTCTGGCGGTGCTGGTGGTGGCGAATTCGCGGCGCAGCATGGTGGAAGTGCAGCGGCACATTCGCGACATTGCTTACGGGATTGCTGGCCTGGGGATTATTTTTGCGGTGCTGGCGAGTCTTTGGATTGCGGCGCGGATTTCGCGCCCGATCGAAGAGCTGGCGCAAGCGGCGGGTCAGGTGGCTGCGGGCGACTGGGAGACGCGCGTCGATATACGCTCGCTCGACGAGGTGGGCGCGCTGGCGCGCAGCTTTAATAACATGACGCGGCAGCTGGCGGAGCAGCGGGATCGGCTGGTGCAGACCGAGCGCGTGGCGGCGTGGCGCGAGCTGGCGCGGCGGCTGGCGCACGAGCTGAAGAATCCGCTGATGCCGCTGCAGATCACCGTGGAAAACATGGTGCGGGCGAAGAAGCTGCCGAAGAAGCAGTTTGACGAAGTGTTCGCGGAGAGCACGGCGACGCTGCAGGCGGAGATCGAAAATCTGAAGACGATTGTGGGGCGGTTCAGCGATTTTTCGAAGCTGCCCCAGCCGCAGGCGCTGGAAATGGATGCGCGCGAAGCGGTGCGGCGGGTTGTGAAGCTGTATGGGCCGGCGCTGGAGGAGAAGCACATTGAACTGGGAACCGCGATCAGCGCCGAGCCGCTGCCGATTCTGGGCGATTCGGAACTGCTGCACCGCGCACTGTCGAATCTGGTGCTGAACGCGATGGACGCGATGCCGGAGGGAGGGACGCTGACGGTCTCTGCAAACCGAGCCCGGGAGATGGTGCGGATTTCAGTTGCGGATACCGGTGCGGGTTTGACGCCGGAGGAATGCGAGCGGCTTTTCACTCCTTACTACACGACGAAACAGCACGGAACGGGGCTGGGGCTGGCCATCGTGCAATCGGTGATCGCGGATCACAACGGGACGATCGCGGTGGAGAATGTGGAAGGCGGCGGCGCACGGTTCGTGATCGGGCTGCCGCTCGCGGAGAGCGCGGAAGCATGAGCAAAGCCGACATTCTGATTGTCGACGACGAGGCGAACACGCTGGCGTCGCTGGCGCGCGCGTTTCGGCTGGCCGGACATGAAGCGACGGTGTGCGATAACGCGGCGAAGGCGCTGGAGCTGGCGAAGTCGCGGCCGTTCGATTTGATTCTGTCGGATGTGGTGATGCCGGGACGCGATGGGCTGGCGCTGCTCGAGGATCTGAAGTCGAGCGGCGTGGCAGCGCCGGTGGTGATGATGTCGGGGCAAGCGCACATCGAAATGGCGGTGAAGGCGACGCGGCTGGGCGCGATGGATTTTCTGGAAAAGCCGCTGTCGACGGACAAGCTGCTGTTGACGGTGGAGAATGCGCTGAAGCTGAAACGGCTGGAGACGGAGAACCTGGAGCTGCGGCGCCGCGTAGGGAAACATGAACTGGTGTGGACCGGCGAGGCGATGCGGCGAGTGATGGCGCAGATCGATCGCGTGGCAGCCAGCGAGTCGCGGGTGTGCATCTACGGCGAGACGGGCACGGGGAAGGAACTGGTGGCGCGGACGCTGCATGAGAAGAGCGCGCGGGCGGCGGGACCGTTTGTGACGCTGAACTGCGCGGCGATTCCGGCGGAGCTGATCGAGTCAGAACTTTTTGGGCACGAGAAGGGGGCGTTCACGGGCGCGGCGCAACGGCATATTGGAAAGTTCGAACAGGCGCATCACGGGACGCTGTTTCTGGACGAGATTGGGGATATGCCGCTGGCGATGCAGACGCGGCTGCTGCGGGTGCTGGAGGAATCGGAAGTGGAGCGGATCGGCGGGGACAAGCCGGTGGCGGTGGATGTGCGGGTGGTGGTGGCGACGCACCGGAATCTCGAGGAGATGGTGGAGGCGGGGAGTTTTCGCCGCGATTTGTATCACCGCGTCGTTGTTTTTCCAATCACGCTGCCGCCGCTGCGTGCGCGACGGGAGGATATTCCGGCGCTGGTGGAGTATTTCGTGCGGCAAGTGTGCGCGCAGAACGGATGGAAGCGGGTGCCGTTCGCGGCGGAGGCGGTTGAGGCATTGCGGGAGTATCCGTGGCCGGGGAATATTCGCGAGCTGCGGAATGCGGTGGAGCGGTTGCTGCTGCTGGCGGGGGAGAGCGTGGATGTCGCGACGGTCGAGCTGGCTTTGCCACAGCGGGTCGCGTCTTCCGTTGCGGCGGCGGCTCCCGACGGGATTACGGCGGGTGGTGCGTTGGCGCAGCGGGTGGCGGAGTTTGAGCGGGCGACGTTGCTGGCGGAGCTGGAGCGGAGCGGGGGACACGTGACCAACGCGGCGAAGGCGCTGGGACTGGAGCGGAGTCACTTCTACAAGAAGTGCCAGCAATTGGGGATTGATGTGAAGGCGGAGCGGGGATAGCAGGCGGCGCTCTTCGGTAATCTGTCGCGCGGAACCAACACAACTTAGGCTGAAACTACCTTCTTTCAGAGTGCGAAAGCGGCTGCGCTGAAATTGGCTCAGAGAATCGGGCCAACGGCTCGCAGGCCGCATGCAACGACCTGCGGGCCGTTCCAATGAAAGGAGGTGAGGCCCATGGACGAGAAATCGTCATGGATGCGGGTGATAATCACAATCGCCGTGGATTGGCGGTTTGTGATTGCAGTCGTTGTCCTGGTACTCATGCTGCTTCTTTCGAAGTAGCACAACCTTCCGGGAGGGTAGCATCCTTCCGGAAGCAATTTCAGTTTAGCAAATCGGCGGCGTCCGAAGGATGTTTAATGCACGCCGGTCGCCAGCAGGGTGGTGGTCGCATGACGGTGGTGCGCGATGGTGCGCGGTGGAGCGAGCGGCGCACGCGGCGTATAGCTGCGATAGACGGTGATGTGGAAGCAGGACTGGTAGAACTCCTCTTCAACGTCGATCTTGCCGGCAGTCTGTAGCGGCAGTAGCCACGCGCGCATCCAGGCGAGCTCAGAGAAGGACATGCCCTTTTTTCCGATGTCGACGGCGGCGCCGGTGAGGTGGGGAGAGGCGATGTCGCCATCCGCAGGGGCGGCGTTGCCGTTCACCTCCAGAAGTGCCCGCTGAAATTCGACGGTGCGGACCGCGGAGTTGACCTGGAAGGCGCGATGGAAGCGAGCGTAGTGGCTGCGCGCGAGGTCAGCAAGGAAGTGGGCGGTCCAGGGGCGGCAGTAGCGGCGGTTGACGGGCAGATCGGGATTCACGCGCAGGGAGTAGCTGGCGGGCACGGGAACGATGTCTCGGCTGGCCTCAAGCTGGTCGAGCTGGGCGTCGTCTTCGATGCGGACCAGGCCTTCTGCTTCGTCGCGCTGATTCTGGCGCATCAGGGATTCGAGAGAGCCGCGCAGGGGCGGGACAAAATGGACGCGGGCGACGCGCGGTATGGAAGCGTGGGTGGCGGCGGGTTGGGTGGCCAGAGCGGCGCTGCGGGTGTGAGTGCGGATGCGGGTGAGACGAGCTTCGCTGGCAGGGCTCGGCAACGGTTGCGCAGCGGCAGCGTCCGCTGGCGCGACAGTTGCGGTTACAGCGTGGCACGGCACTGCGGCGGGATTGGCGAGGACGGTGTGACTCGCGTGGCCGGCAACGTGGCCGCATTGGGAAGTCGTGGCGCGAGCATGATGCGCATGGCGGCGATGCACAGCAGCGGAACTAACGGTAGAGGCGAGAACCGGCAGCGCCAGCAGGAAGCCGGTTGCGGAGATGAGGGCGAAACGGATGCGCATCGGGGGTCCGGGGTTGTCAATAAAAGCAATACCAGAGTACCTGACCCGGACCCGGGAGAAAAGTAGCATTAGCAAAAAGGATGTAACAGGGTACCGGGCACAAGGTGCAGGGGTGCGGCCTGCGGGGCGAGGACAGACGGCCGTTGGAAACGGTGACAGGTCTTGAGGATGGAGGTTCGCGCGCCTGCGATTTTCATTCTGACGGGACGGGGCTGGGAGTACAATTCCGTGAAATCGCGAGGACGCAGAAAATCAGCATTCTTACACTTTCCGGAGGGTTTCCATGGCCGACGTTGCTCAACCCGAATCATCCGCTCCGCCGCTGAACGAGATCCAGCGGGTAGTGGATGCCTTTGTTTCTCCTTCCAAGACGTTTACGGATATCAAGCGGAGCGCGAGTTGGTGGATGCCGTGGCTGATCGGAGTGATCATCACCCTGGCTTTCGGGTACGTCGTCCAGCAGAAGATTGGGTGGGAAAAAGCCTACACCAACATCCTGCATCAGAGTCCGTCGCAGATGCAGAGATACGAACAGGGGACCGCCGATCAGCAGGCGGCTACGATCAGGATCGGAACGAGCATCACGAAATACGCGTTCTGGGCGACCCCGGTGCTGGGGCTGATTATTGCGGTGATTGTGGCCGCGGTGCTGATGGCGACAGTGAATTTCGGCTTCGGCGGTACCTCGAAATTCGGGCCGATGATGGCAGTGTGGTTTTACGCGACGCTGCCGTGGGCGATACAAGGCCTCCTGGGGATTGTCGCCACGTGGTTTGTGGACCCCGACTCGTTCAATCTGAGGAATTTTGTGGGGACGAATCTCGGGTACTACATGCCACCGGACTGGCCCAAGACGCTGATCGCGCTGGGTACGGGGCTGGATATTTTCACTATCTGGGCGCTCGTGCTGTTGACGATCGGCTGTGCGATCGTGGGCAACATCAAAAAGGGACAGGCGGCGATTGTGGTGTGGGGGTGGTGGGTGGTGACACTGCTCCTGAAGGTGGTCGGCGCGATGTTCTCGTAGAAGTGATTTTTGAAGGGAAAGGCCCGCCGGAGATGGCGGGCCTTTTCGTTTGTGGTGAATGTGGAGGCCTACTCTTCCTCTTCTTCGCCGGTGGGCTTCTTCGCATTGGCGACGATCTTGTCGGCAATGAGCTGCGGGACGATGTCGTAGTGGTTCATCTCCATGTGGAAGCTGCCGCGGCCCTGGGTCGTGGCCGTGAGGGTCTGGCCGTAGGTGAGCATCTCCGCCATGGGCACTTCGGCGTGGATGATGGTGTTCGCGCCGTGGCCGTCCATGCCCTGCACGCGACCACGGCGCTGGTTGAGGTCGCCCATGAGCGCGCCGGCAAACTCCTGGGGAGCTTCGATCTCGACGCTCATGATGGGTTCCAGCAGGGTGGGCTTGGCCTGCTCCATGCACTTGCGGAAGGCGATGCGCCCGGCCATTTTGAAGGACAGCTCGTTGGAGTCGACGTCGTGGTAGCTGCCGTCGTAGACCGTGACGCGAAAGTCGACGACGGGATAGCCGGCGAGGTAGCCGCGGGCGGCTGACTCCTGAATGCCTTTCTCGACAGCGGGAATAAAGTTGCGGGGGATGGCTCCGCCAAAGACGTCGTTGACGAACTCAAAGCCCGCGCCCCGGGGGAGCGGCTCCATTTTGATCTTGCAGTCGCCGTACTGGCCGTGGCCACCGGTTTGTTTTTTGTGGCGTCCCTGAGCGTCGGCGCGACCGCGAATGCTTTCGCGATAGGGCACGCGGGGGGCTTTGAGCGTGACTTCAGTGTGGTAGCGGCGGCGCAACTTGTTGACGAGAGATTCGATGTGGGACTGGCCCGCCGCGGCGATCAGGAATTCATTGGTCTGCTGGTCGCGGAAGAAGCGAAGCATCAGGTCTTCTTCCATGAGCTTGTGCACGGCGGGAGCAAGCTTGTCCTCGTCGGCGCGGGATTTGGGTTCGATGGCCCAGGTCATGGCGGGTTCGGGTAAGGTGACCGGCTCGTAGAAGATTTCGTGGCTCTTGTCGCCGAGGGTGTCGCCGGTGAGGGTTTCCCTGAGCTTGGCGACGGCGCCCAGGTCGCCTGCATGGAGTTCAGGAACGGCGACCGCGGTGCGGCCCTGCATGATGGAGAGGTGGGAGAATTTTTCCGCGGTGCGGCGGGAGTAGTTCTGGGCGGTGCCGTCGTTCCTGAGGACGCCGGAGAAGACTTTGAAGAAGCTGATGCGTCCGGCGAAGGGGTCGGTCATGGTTTTGAAGACGAAGAGGGAGAGTGGCTCGGCGTCGGACACCTTGCGCAGGACGATTTCGGGTGACTGATCCGCGTTGGCCGCGACGGCGGCTTCGCCGTTGGTGACGGCTACGGCATGCAGCGCGGCGCGGGCGGCTACGGGTTCGCGCTCGATGGGCGCGGGAGCGTAGACCTTGAGGAAATCGAGAAGGTGATCGGTGGCGACATTGGCGAGGCCGGACGCATAGAGCACGGGGAAGATGCGGTCTTCGCGGATCGCTTCGTGAAGAGCGCTGATGAGGTGCTGCTCGGGGATGGTGCCTTCGCGGAAGTACTCTTCCATCAATTCATCTTTGCCTTCGGCGACCAGTTCGACCAGGGTTTCGTGCGCGCGCTGGGCGGGTTCCTTGAGAGACGCGGGAATTTCGCCGATCTTGCCGTGGCCGTCGCCGCCGGGCGTGTAGAAGAAGGCTTCCATGGTGACGAGGTCGACGATGCCCTCAAAACCTTTGCCGTCCGCGATGGGCAGCTGGACGGGGATGCACTGGCGTCCGAAGCGCTCGGTGAGCGCGGTGAGCGTCGACTCGGCGGAGGCCGCGGCGCGCGGATGGTCCATCTGATTGATAACCAGGGCGCGGGGCAGGTTGAATTCTTCCGCGTACTTCCAGACGCGCTCGGTCATGGGCTCGACGCCGGTGACGGCGTTCACAGTAACGAGGGCGGACTCAACGGGCGCCATGGCGCAGCGGGCTTCATGGACGAACATGTGGAAGCCGGGCGTGTCGATGAAGTTGACCTTGACGCCGTTCCATTCGGCGAAGGCCAGGGCGTTCTGCATGGTGGTGCCACGGGCGACGTCTTCTTCGTCGTAGGCGGTGACGGCCGATCCATCTTCGACGCGGCCGAGGGTGGGGGTCATTTTGGCGGCATGCAGCAGAGCGGAGACGAGCGTGGTCTTACCGCTGTGCGCATGCCCCACTACAGCTACGTTGCGGATCTCACTTCCCGGATAGGCTTTCATGGGGTGCTCCTTTTAAGGCGAGGTGCGCGGCGCGCGCTGGGCGCAGCCGGGAATGCATGGCATGGCAAAAACAGGCAAGTAGAAATCAAAAGCAGGATGCTCACTGTGATGGCGGATACAGACGCGCCGGAGGCGGGGACTTCCACACGGCGGCGCGAAGGGCGTTGCCTGCGAGGCGGGATGTGCTCCGGCGCGCGATGGATGCGTGCCGGAGACCGAAAGCAGCGGTCTTCGTCCGGCATAAAAAGCGATGCTGTGGAGACGGGATTTCGGGGCTTCTCCGAGTCCTGGTCCACAGGAACAGGGATGGTAGCACAGCGGGGATTGGGGATGGGAGGATGGGTCGGTGAGTTATTGGATGTGGTAAAAGATGGCCTTTCCGGCGGGTACCAGCTGCATCAGCAAGTCGAAGTCGCGGACATTACGACTGAGGACCGTGCAGCCGTGCCGGAGCGCGCTGAGAAAGATGAGGGCGTCGTTCATGGTTCGGCCGCGGTCCTCGTCCCGGGCGTGCTGGAGGCGGGCGAGGATGCCGGTGAGGATGGCGGCTTCGCGCCAGATATCACGGTCGGGATTGAGGACGCGATTCTTCGGCCAACGATCCACGATGCTGGCGATCTGCCGAACCACATAACTGGTGCCAGAATGAGCTGGGTCGAGGCGGCCGCACAGATATGTCATCTCCGATTCCGCCACCGCGCTGTGCCACGGGTCGAGCCTGGCGATTTCACGTTTCAGATGATCTGATAGTTTGCCGTGGAGCACGTCGATGTATACGGTTGTGTCATACAGGATTGGTTCCGGCAGCAGCGCAGCATCGCAGAATTGGAGGGAGGTGTCGGCCCTCCGCTGGAGGCGAGTGAAAGAGGGCTGAAGTTTTGTCAGCGCGCCGGCGAGATCAGTACTCAAGATCGACGTCCGGTGGGATCGTGCCGTAATGACTCATGAGCCAGGCTCCATAGTTTTCCTGAAGCGCGAGGGTGGCCAAACCGAGTTTGAGCAATTCGGTCTGGGACCGGATTCCGGTATTTTTCTTTGCGGCTGCGAGCAGGGTTTGCGGCATCCGCCCACGGACAACTTCAGTTTTGCCATTCAGCAGGCCCTGTTCCGCGGCCATGGTTTGCATGGCATAGATTTTGCGGCGTGACATGCCGCGCGGAGACTCTCGGCGGCTCACTTTTTTCGTTGTTTCGGGCATGTGCTCTCCTCTGTGCCACAAAATAAACAATATTGTAGCACAGCGTGCGGGGGGCAAGAATTGCCGGGAACAAACGCGGCGCTCGCGGTGTCTGGAGCATTGACGTTTTAGTATGGAAACGGAGAGGTGGCGACCGCGTCGAGCGGCGCATCCCATAAGAACGTGAGCCGCAATTTCAACTGGATCTGGTATCTGGGGGCGGCGGTCTGGTTCCTGAACGCCGCGCTGGCGATGCGCCACGGCAATTTGCGGATGGGGGTGACGAACGCGCTCATTGCCGCGGTGTTTTTGGCCGCGGGGATTTTCTTTGGGCGACAGGCGAAGCGGACCGGGCGGGGCAATGGGCGGAAGCCGCTGGAGTAGGCGGATGCGGGATCCGTTGGGCGGATCCCGCGCGACAACTTCTCAAGGGCGGGCTGCTGACCTTAGACCGCTGACCCGGCAAGCGCCGGCGGGTGAGCCAGTTCTTCTTCGGCAACTTTGACACATTCCTCGAGAATGTCGAGGGCAACGGCGGCCTCGTGCTCGTTGACGATGAGCGGCGGCGCGAGGCGGATAGAGTTTTCTCCGCAGCCGAGGATGAGGAGTCCGCGCTCGAAGGCAAGTTCGACAATGCGATCGCGCACTCGGGGCGCGGATTCGCGGGTCTTTTGATCCTTGACGATTTCGAGGCCGATCATGAGGCCGCGTCCGCGGACGTCGCCGATGACCGGATGTTTCGAGGGCCAGTGCCGAAGACGGGCGAAGATATTTTGGCCCTGCCGTGAAGCGTTGGCCATACCTTCGCGTTCGAGAATATCGATGGTAGCGAGCGCCGCGGCGATGCAGATGGGGTTGCCGCCGAAGGTGGAGGCGTGGGAGCCGGGTTTCCAGTCCATGATCGCAGCGCGCGTCATGCAGATGCCGAGCGGCATGCCGGAGGCGATGCCCTTGGCCATGCAGACGATGTCGGGTTCGACACCGGTGTGCTCGATAGCCCACCACTTGCCGGTGCGGGCGGCGCCGGACTGCACTTCGTCGGCGACGAGGAGGATGCCGTACTTGTCGCAGATGCGGCGCAGTTCCTGCATAAAGATGGCGGGAGCGACGACGTAGCCGCCTTCACCCTGGATGGGCTCGACAAAGATGGCGGCGACTTCTTCAGGCGCAAGGGTGGTGTGGAAGAGCTTCTCTTCGATGTAGCGAGCACAGCCGAGTGCGAAAGCTTCCTCTTCCTGCGGACCGCCGGAACAGCCGCGATAGGCGTAGGGGTAGCGGATGTGGGTGACGCCGGGGACAAGGGGGGCGAAGCGGCGACGCTGCTGCGGCTTGGAGGCGGTGAGGGAAAGCGCGCCCATAGTGCGGCCGTGAAAAGCGCCGAAGAAGGCAATGATGTTCTGGCGACCGGTGTGGTAGCGGGCGACCTTGAGCGCGCACTCGATGGCCTCTGCGCCGGAGTTGCCGTAGTAGAAGCGGTGCGGGCCGGGCATGGGCGCGATGGAGGAGAGGCGCTCGGAGAGGGTGACGAGCGATTCGTAGTAGAAGTCGGTGCCCGACATGTGGATGAGCTCGGCAGCCTGTTTTTGAATGGCGGCGACGACCTCAGGATGGCAGTGGCCGGTCGAGACAACGGCGATACCGGCGGCGAAGTCGAGGAACTCGTTGCCGTCCACGTCTTCGACGCGCAGACCGCGGCCGCGTTTCGCGACCAGGGGATAGGAGCGGGTATAGCTGGGCGAGATGAGGCGGTCGTCGGCGTCGACGATGCGGCGGGCCTCGGGGCCGGGGAGCGCGGTCTTCAACTTAGGACCGTACTGGGCGAGGATTGCGGATGCGACGGTCATGTTCTCTCCTTACGGGTGCTGCGCTGGTGAGGGACGACGGAGTGATCCGAAGAGCAAGACGGCGCTACTGATGAGAGAGGTCGTCTTCGGGCACGAGGCGCGTAGCGTCGAGGGCAGGGGTGACTAGTCGCTGCCGAAGAGACTCGGTCGCGTACGGGTGGGCAGAATCCGGCTGTATCGCCTTGGGGCGATGGCGCGCACAAAGGCTTCGTTCCAGCTTTTGGGGCTGACAACGGCCGGGATGGAGGAGGCGCGGCGCATGGGTCTGCTCGCCCTGAGGATAGCATGGGGCGTGCAGGGTTCGACAGGGGTTTAGTGCAGCGTGCGCACTCTGCGTTCCGTCAGCCGCGCCGCCATCGCGGCAAACTTCCTGTCGAAGGTCGCAAAATCTTCGGCTCCAGCGCTGCTGGCCAGGTGCAGGGCGTCAGCGAAGTCCATGCCGGCGGCAAAACAGTCGAGCGCCTGTGCTACTGCCGCCTCGTCTTCAGCACGGACGGTTGGGATACCGAGCAGGCCGCGAAAATCAGCGACAATCCGCGCTCGATCGAATGAGTACGTGTCGCGCAATACCCACTCGATTTCCAGAAGCACGGTTTTAGGAATCCAGATTCGGTTCCCTCGGACCAGTTGATCGGCTTGCGCCGTCTGATCCGGGTCATCGCGAGCAAGAAAACGCACGAGGACGTTAGTATCGACCCCGAGCACGGCGTCTCCTCACCCCGATCGCAATGGCGTCGTCCATTTCCGCCAATGTTTTCGGCTTGCCCCTGAACTTCTTTTTCTCAAGGATTGCGATTAACTCGTCCACGGTAGTTGGCGGAAAGGGTTTGGCGGGCCGAAGCAGGACCCCGTCTTCGGTTTCTTCCACGGTGAGTTGGGTACCAGGTTCCCACTTGCATTTCTGCCGGATCGAGAGAGGAAGAACGATCTGTCCTTTTGAGGAAAGCCTGGTAGTTTCCATCGCGCTGAACTCCACGGTAAGAATCAGTAAGATTATAATACAAGGGCTGCATTCTGAGTCTGGCGTGCCGTGCTACCTTTTGGGTCCCCTTATACTAAGGATATGTCGATTGTGCGGAACGCGGCGGCGATTGCGAAGGGGATGAGCATTACCTTTCGCGAGATATTCCAGCCCACCGAGGTTGAGAATTATCCGGACGGCAAGGGACCGACGCGAGGCGCGGTGCTGCAGGAGCGCTTTCGCGGCGCTCACGTGCTGCAGCGGGACGAGAATGGGCTGGAGAAGTGCGTAGCCTGTTTTCTGTGCGCGGCGGCGTGCCCTTCGAACTGCATTTTCATCGAGGCGGCTGAGAACACCGCGGAGAAGCGGATTTCCAGCGCCGAGCGCTATGCAAAGACGTACAACATCGACTACAACCGGTGCATCTTTTGCGGCTATTGTGTAGAGGCTTGCCCGACAGATGCGATCACGCACGGGCACGGGTTTGAGCTGGCCAGCCTGAACGCGACGAATCTGGTGATGCGCAAGGAAGACATGCTGGTTCCGACGGTGGGGATGCCGGGGGAGCTGGGGGCGCACTCGGATTCGGTGAAGTAGAGTCCTCGCTTTTCTCTGCCTGGAGTGGGCGTCCGCATCCGAAGCAGGAAGAGCCCGCCATTTAGTCCTCAAATCGCCAGTTCCGATGGCTGGATTGACCGCTTGCCCGCCGGGCGGTTCGAGATTCGCCGAAGGTTCGCTACCATCAGAGTTACAAGGTTGAAATCCCCTCTTCCGATGACAGACACCCAGCATCCGCTTCGTAAGATTCTCGAAAACCGCATCGCCATCATTGACGGCGCGATGGGCACGACCATTCGCACGTATGGAATGAAGGAGGCGGACATTCGCGGGGAGCGCTTTGCGAATGCGAAGAAGGATCTGCTGAACAACGGCGATCTGTTTACGCTGACGCAGCCGAAGATGATCGGCGACATTCATCGGCGGTTTCTTGAGGCGGGCGCGGACATCATCGAGACGAACACGTTTGGGGCAACCAGCATCGCGCAGAGCGAGTTTTTCGTCGAGGACCCGCGGGAGCATGGGGGACGCAAGGATCCTGCCTTTTATCAGAAGGTGATCGACGACCCGTTTCTGGGCGAGCTGGCGTGGGAGATCAATGAGCAGTCGGCGCGGCAGTGCCGGGAGTGGGCGGATCGAGTCGCGAACGCAACGGGACGACAGCGGTTTGTGGCAGGAGCGATTGGACCGCTCACCGTGTCTCTGTCCAACTCGCCCGATGCGGATGATCCGGGGTTCCGGGTCGTCACCTTCGATCAGGTCAAAGCGGCGTACAAGCAAGAGGTACGGGCGCTGATCGCGGGCGGCGCAGATCTGCTTCTGGTTGAGACGATTTTCGATTCGCTGAACGCGAAGGCCGCGCTGGTTGCGATTCGCGAAGTCTTCGATGAGGACGGCCTGACGGCGAGCGGGAGGGAACTGCCGATCATGATCTCGGCAGCGGTGGGACGCGGCGGCGAGACGATGATCTCGGCGCAGACGGTTGGGGCTTTCTGGAACGCGATGGAGCATGCTCGCCCGTTCTCGATCGGGCTGAACTGCTCGCTCGGGCCCGATCTGATGTATCCGTTTCTGGAAGAGCTGGGCGAGAAGGCGAACGTCGCGATTTCGTGCTATCCGAATGCGGGGCTGCCGAATCCTTTGTCGCCGACTGGGTTCGATCTGGGGCCAGCTGATATGGCGAGGTATCTGGGCGAATTTGCGCGAGGAGGGCTGATCAATATCGCGGGCGGCTGCTGCGGCAACACGCCCGAGCACATTGCGGCGATTGCCAAAGCGCTGGAGGGCCAGGCACCGCGCAGGCTGCCGCCAAGCCCACATCTGGCAACACCGGCCAGATATGGGGCACCCGGCACCGTGTTGAGCGAGGTCAGCCGATGAGTGCGCCTGAGAATCCGGCGGTCATTACCAGCCCAAAGCCGCTGCGGCTGTCAGGGTCGCGGCCGTTCACGCAGCAGGCTGGCGTGTTCATCATGATCGGGGAGCGGACCAATGTTGCGGGCTCGCCGCAGTTCGCAAAGTTCGTCAAGGCGGGCAAGTACGAGGACGCGGTTTCGATCGCGCGGCAGCAGGTGGAGAACGGCGCCAACGTCATCGACATCTGCATGGACGAGGGCATGATCGACGGCGTGGCGGCGATGACGCGCTTCCTGCTGCTGCTGGCGAGTGAACCGGAGGTGGCCGCGGTTCCCTTCATGATCGACTCTTCGAAGTGGACGGTTATCGAGGCTGGCCTGAAATGTGTTCAGGGTAAGGGCATCGTGAACTCGATTTCGCTGAAGGAGGGTGAAGCGAAGTTCCGCGAGCACGCTGCGGCGGTGCTGAAATACGGCGCCGCGGCGGTGGTGATGGCCTTCGACGAGCAGGGCCAGGCCGCGACCTTCGAGGACAAGATTCGCGTTTGCGAGCGCGCTTATCGGATTCTGATTGATGAAGTGGGCTTTCCCCCGGAAGACATTATCTTCGACCCCAACATCCTGACGGTGGCGACGGGGATGGAGGAGCACAACAACTACGCGGTCGACTTCATCAATGCGACGCGCTGGATCAAGGCAAATCTGCCGCACGCGAAAGTGAGCGGCGGCGTCTCGAATATTTCGTTCAGCTTTCGGGGCAACAACAAAGTGCGCGAGGCGATGCACTCTGCATTTCTGTATCACGCCATTGGCGCGGGTCTCGACATGGGCATCGTGAATGCGGGGCAGCTGGAGATCTACGAGGAGATTGAGCCGGAGCTGAAAACGCTGGTCGAGGATGTCCTGCTCAATCGCCGACCGGACGCGACGGAGCGGCTGGTGGCGTATGGCGAGGCGCTCAAGGCGGCGGGCGGCCCAGCCATCACGGAGAAGCAGGCCGAAGAATGGCGCAGCGGGACGGTAGAGGAGCGACTGACGCACGCGCTGGTGAAGGGCATCGATTCCTATATTGATGCGGACACCGAGGAGGCGCGGGAGAAGTTGGGCCGTCCACTGGCGGTGATCGAAGGGCCGCTGATGGCGGGCATGGGAGTGGTTGGCGATCTGTTCGGAGCGGGCAAGATGTTTCTGCCTCAGGTAGTGAAGTCGGCGCGGGTGATGAAAAAGGCGGTGGCGTACCTGACTCCGTTCATGGAAGCGGAGAAGGCGGCCCTGCTCGCGGCCGGCCACGAAGTGAAGGCGCAGGGGAAGATTGTGCTGGCGACGGTGAAGGGCGATGTGCACGACATCGGGAAGAACATCGTCGGCGTGGTGCTCGCGTGCAACAACTATGAAGTGATTGACATGGGCGTGATGGTCCCGGCGGAGAAGATTCTGGAGCGCGCGCGGGCGGAGAAGGCCGATGTGATCGGCCTGAGCGGACTGATTACGCCGTCGCTGGACGAGATGGTGCATGTGGCGCGCGAGATGGAGCGGCTGGAGTTCAAACTCCCGTTGCTGATCGGCGGGGCGACAACCAGCCGCGCGCACACCGCGATCCGGATAGCGCCGCACTACAGCGAACCGGTGGTGCACGTGCTCGACGCCAGCCGGGCGGTTCCGGTGACGACGAGCCTGCTGAGCGAGGAGAACAAGGCGGAGTTCGTAACGCAGCTGCGGCTGGAGTATGCGGCGGTGCGCAAGGCGCATTCCGCACCGAAGCAGCCGATGGTTTCTTTAGCCGAGGCTCGATCACGGCGAACGCCGATTGTGTGGCGAGCGGAAGACATCGCAGTGCCCTCGTTCACCGGAGTGCGGGTGCTCGACAATTTTTCACTTGCGGAGCTGCGGGAGTTTATCGACTGGAGCCCGTTCTTTCACGCGTGGGAGCTGAAGGGCGTGTATCCGCGCATTCTGGAAGACGAGAGGCAAGGAGCACAGGCGCGGCAGCTCTTCGCCGAAGCGCAGGCGCTGCTCGACCGCATTGTCGACCAGAACCTGCTGACAGCACGGGGTGTGTACGGATTCTTCCCCGCCAACGCGGTGGGCGACGATGTGGAGGTCTACTCGGATGGCGCGCGCACTGGCGTCCAGGAGCGCCTCTATTTCCTGCGCCAGCAGGCTAACCGGGAAGGCAGCGAACCGTGCCGCTCGCTGGCCGACTTCATCGCCCCGAGGGGAACCGGCCTCGAGGACACGATTGGCGCGTTCGCGGTGACCAGCGGGATTGGTCTGCGGAGCCTGGTCGATGGATTCAAGGCGGAGCACGACGACTACAACGCCATCATGGCCGAAGCGCTGGCCGATCGGCTGGCCGAGGCGTTTGCGGAGTGCCTGCACCAGCATGTGCGCCGGGAGTGGGGCTACGGTTGCGAAGAACATTTGAGCCGGGCCGATCTGATCGCGGAGAAATATCGCGGGATTCGCCCGGCGCCCGGCTATCCAGCGTGTCCGGACCACACGGAGAAGGGCACGATCTGGCGCCTGCTGGACGCCGAGGCGAATACAGGAATGCTGCTGACGGAGTCGTTTGCGATGTGGCCGGGGTCAAGTGTGAGTGGGCTCTATTTCGCGCATCCTGAGTCCCGGTATTTCAATGTCGGGAAAATTGACCGCGACCAGGTGGTCGATTATCACGAGCGCAAGGGTATGAGCACCGCCGACGTGGAACGGTGGCTGGGACCCAACCTGAATTACGAACCTGCGGCAGCCGTGAGCGAAGCTGCGGTCAGCTAGACTCCGGTCAGCTAAAAAGCGGTCTGCGAGTCGGTCAGCAAGTTCAAGAGCCGCAAAGCAGATCGATCAACCGGCTTTCTTCAGTGCGGCTGGACGCTTTGCTTTTTTCGATGCGGGCGGGTTGGCGGATTTTGCCGCAGCTTCGCGCATGGGTTTTTCGTGGAGAAGAAGCTCGACCGAGCGCATTTGCGCATTGTCATAGAACCAGCGCTGCATCGCGTTGTCCTGAAGCAGATTGAGCAGGCCAAGGATGCACATACCCTGGTGGTGGGCCATCCATTCGCGCACCGCTTCGGGTTTGTCACCGGTGAAGTCGATGGCCTCGTAGAAGCCGTAAGCGCCGGTCCAACCCTGGCCGGCCATCCGGCGCAGGTTGCGGATGGAGGCAGCGGGTTCGACGTTGAGCGCGAGGAACGTGGAGTAGGGCGAGATGACCGGGCCCGCAGTGGCGTCCCACTTGAGCGCGATTTGTGGAATGCCGTAAGCCTGATAGTGGTAGTGGCCCTGATCGGTTTTGGCCGAGTAGCCGGACTCTGAGATTCCCCAGACGGGCAGGTTGTGTGCGCGAGCAAAGGCGCGCTGAATCTCTACCGCGCCGTGGAGAGAGTTGGAAAGGAGGGTCTCGGGGTAGCTGCGCATCCACAGAGCGGGCATGAGGTACTCGAACATGGTGCCAGTCCAGGAAAGCAGCACCGAGCAACCGTACGCCTGGGTGTGCACGCGCGACATTTTGAACCAGCCCTGCTGGGAGAGCTCACCGCGGGCGACCGCAATGTAGGTGGCGATGCGGGCTTCCGACGCAAGCATGTCGTAACAGGCCCAGTGAATCTTGCCGGTCGAAAATTCGTAGCCGATGGAGAGCAGGAGACGATCTTTGTTGACGAGGAAGGCGAAGTCGGTTTCGTCGGCGAGGCGGCCGGCTTCGGTGGAGACCCGACGCAGGCTTTCGATGAGACTTCGGAGTCGATCCTGCGCGGCGACGAGATCGACGCGCAGCAGTTCCATGAGCGCCGCGGTTTCGGCCGAGTCGGGCATAAGATGCGGACGGCTGAGCCGTTGCTCGAGAGCAGCAACAAAGCTGGGGGAATCCTCCAGTGTAGGCGGGACAACGGCGGCGCCTGGCGCAGCGAGGGCAGGCGTTGGGCGAAGCGGCGCATCGACCGGGAGCCTCTCGAACAGCAGGCTGTGGAGCGATGCATATTCCGGCTTGAGCCACGGCAGATAGTCGCTGACGAGCGTGGCGATTGCCTGCAGGCGGGCGCGAGTTTCGTTCGACCACCAGAGTTGTTCGTCGAGGGAGGGTTCGGTGTAAGGGGGCAGACCGGCGAAGGCAGCCTGCGTTTCGGAGGAGAGCACCCATGCGAGCCAGGCATCGGAGTCGTTGGGAGGACGCAGATTCGCCAGCGACTCAGGCACGTCTTGCAAAGACTGGAGCAGGCGCAGATGGGTTTCAAGGCCGTCGAAGAGGCGCGGTTCGAGAAGCGGGCGTTTCAGCAGCGCGACCGTTCCGGTCTTCAGGGTGTAGAGCGAGGCGACGAAGTTGCCGCTGTCGACGGAGGACACGGTAATGGGCAGGAGCGGCTCCAGAGTGTCCGTCGTGTACCAGTTGTAAAGGTGGCCGCGGTAGAGAGGCAACTGTGCCACGGTCGCGTAACTGCGATGCATGAGGTCAGCGAACTCCGGCGCGGTCAGAAAACCGAATTCGCAGGCAGCCTGGCGCGCGTTGAAGAGCAGACCAAGATTAGTGGGGGAAACGCGGGCGGCTTCGAAGAGGCCTTCTTCCTCGACGTTGTCGGGGATGAGGTAGTTGTGGCGCGCGCCGCCGAACTCATGAAAGAAGCGCCAGACCCGGAGGGCATTTTCGCGCAGGAAGAGGTCGTCTTCGTGATGCAACTGCTGGCGTGGCTCGCGGGGCGGGCGGTTGAGCCATCGCGTGATGTCGCGCTCGAAGCCCCACAGGATCAGGATGGGCGCGGCGGCCACCAGGGAGATGGGATGGGCGAGGCCCACGACGGCAGCGAGGAGGATGGCGACAATCGGTGTGAACGCGAGGTAGCGGTCGACCGCGGTCGTGCGGCGCTGGGATGATTCGGCTTCGGCGGCGGTTTCCCACTCCAGCAGGCGCTGTCCGGTGATCATGCGGCGCACACTGGCGCGCACGATGGCGTCGATGGCCATCATGGTCTGGTGGGGCAAAAACGCAAGGGTGAGCAGGCTGGTGAAGAGTGCCTGCTGGAATCCCGCGACCACATCGTTGGCGGCGCCTTCCTGCTCGATGAACAGGGAGCGGCCGAGACCGAAAATCAACTGGATAAAAGGCGGAACGAAGAGGATGAACAGGGTGACGAGGGTCCAGTACACTGCGCCGCCAGGAAGGCCGAGCCAACCGGCGACGAGAAGGATCATGGTGGCGGGTTCGACCAGGGAGCGGCGGAGATTGTCGAGGATCTTCCAGCGGGAGACGGTGGAGATGGGATTGCGGACGAATTTCCCGGACTCGTCAGGGACGCGACCGAAAAGCCACTGCGCGACCTGCCAGTCGCCGCGAACCCAGCGATGGCGGCGCCGGGTGTAGGCGCTGTAGTGCGAAGGGTAGTCGTCGATGACCTCGATGTCGGTGGCCAGGCCGGCGCGGGCGTAGGCGCCTTCGATGAGGTCGTGACTCAGCAGGGCATTGCGGGGGAAGCGCTTTTCCAGCACGGCGTGCAGTGTGGCAACTTCGTAGATGCCTTTGCCGGTGAAGCTGCCCTCGGAATAGAGGTCCTGATAGACGTCGGAGATGGCGCGCGTGTAGATGTCGAAGCCGGTCTGGCCGGAGTAGATGTTGGCCATGCGCGACTGGGCCGCGGAGTGGACGCTGACGCCGATGCGCGGCTGGAGGATGCCATAACCTTCGGTGACGATTCGTCGCTCCGGGTCAATGACAGCGCGGTTGAGCGGGTGCATCATAGCGCCGACCATGGCGTGGGCAGTGCCGCGCGGCAGCTGCGTGTCGGAATCGAGGGTGATGATGTAGCGCACGCGCCGGAGCACGCCGATGTCTCCGGCCTTTACCGGGAAGGCGTCGAAATCGCTGACGAGGAAGTTGTTCAGGTCGAGCAGCTTGCCGCGCTTGCGCTCCCAGCCCATCCATACGCCCTGGCGTGCATTGAAGATGCGATGGCGATGAAGCAGGAGGAACCGGCCGTATTTACTGTGACCTTGATAACGGGCGTTGAGATCATCAATGAGGCGTATGGCGAGATCGACCAGCGGATCCCGGTCGTTCTCGCGTGGGCGGCTGACGGAGTCGGGGAGGTCGGTAAGCAGGGCGAAGTGCAGGTTGGGATCGGGGTTGGCGAGACAGCGAACTTCGAGATCCTGCACCAGCTCACGGACCTGGCCCTCATTCAGGAGCAGAGTGGGGACAGCCACCAGCGTGGTGTAGTCGGCGGGGATGCCATCGGTCAGGTCGATCTTCGGCAGCGGCTGCGGGCGAAAGACGGAGGAGATGGTGTTGTTGACGAGGTCCACCGCGCCCTGGGTCGCCGGAATCAAAAGGAGCAGAAATGCCAGGGTGAGTCCACCGAGGATGGAGTGGTTCGGAATCAGCGGTAGCAGCACGGCACCGATGAGAAGGACGGTAAGGACCTCGATACCGCCGATGTAGAAGTCGTCGGCATAACGGTGCAGCGTAGCGCGGATGCGATCGATGAAGCGGGGATGGTAGCCAATGCGCGACTTCAGTTCATCGAATCCGCGATCGATGAGGTAGTACCCCACGTGGGCGCGGCGCAGGTGGACGCGCTCGTCGACAACAGGTCGTTGCAGCGCCGCCGAAGCCAGTTGGATGGCGCAACGGGCGACCTCATTTTCGGTGCAGTCCGAATAGCGCGCGATGCGGGAGACTTGTTTGCGATAGACTTCCCGGCTGTCGAAGTCCATGTGCGCGTAGGCATCGGCCGGGTCCTCGCGGAGGATCGCATCGAAGACAACCAGCGGCTCCATGACGAAGAACCAATCGACATACGCGATCTCGCGTAATGACTGGATACGGGCGGTGAGGAGTTTAGCGAAGGCGGGATCGCCGGCCGGGCCTTCAAAGTAAGGAACTCGGTCGGGAAAGGAAAGAGACTCGAGGCGGGATGTGGCCTGCTGAAGAATGAGCTCCAGCAGCGAGAAGCGCAGCGCGACGGGCAGCACCCACAATTCTTCGAGCAGCAGAGGCTCGGCGCGCTGCAGTTCATCGAGATAGATGCGAAAGGCATCAGCGTTCCAGATGGAGTCGCTGGCGGCGAGATAGGCGGAGGCGACCGCGGTGGCGCGAGGTTCCTCCTGATGATCGCCGGTGACGGCGTGGGGCAGGCGGCGCAGTTTGCGGCGCACGGTGCGGAGCTCGGCCAGAACCGAGTGCATCATGCGCGGATTCTCGCGAATCTCCAGCAGAGGCTCAGGCCCGGGCCAGCCTTCGGTGGGCAGCTGATCGAGCTCCCGCATCAAGTCTTCGAGTTGGCGGCGGACGGATTCGACGCGCGCGTTCAACGCGGCGAGGTCCCTGGAGCCATGGACGGCGCCCCAACGATGCGCGTCTTCGCGTGCGGCGGCGCTGAGTTTCTCCGGCACCAGCCCCGCTTCCCGCAAGCGCTGTTCGTTGATCATCGTGGCGTGACCCTTCATAACACAGCTCCATCAGCTCCGTGGCATGCGACTCGGCTAGCGATAGCTGGCCGCCTGCATTTCGAACATTTCCGCGTACTGGCCGCCCAGCGCCATCAGCTGCTGGTGGGTTCCCGCTTCGACCAGACGGCCGCCGGCCAGCACTACGATGCGGTCGGCCATGCGCACGGTTGAGAATCGATGAGAAATGAGGAGGGCCATCTTGCTGGCGGTTAGCTCGGCGAAGCGCTCAAAGACTTCGAGCTCGCTCTTCGCGTCAAGGGCCGCGGTCGGCTCGTCGAGAATGAGCAGCTGCGCGTCGCGGAGATAGGCGCGGGCGAGCGCGATGCGCTGCCACTCGCCGCCGGAAAGATCAAGGCCGGTAACAAAGCGGCGGCCGAGCATCTGGTCGTAGCCGCCGGGAAGCTTTTTGACAACCTCGGCAGCGAGACTTTTCTGTGCGGCCAGCGCGATCTCTTCGTCGGTATGGGGGACTTCGACCTGGCCAACCCCGATATTCTCGCGGACGGTCATTTCGTAGCGCATGAAATCCTGGAAGATAACGCCCATCTCGCGATGCAGATCGTCGAGCGAGTATTCGCGCAGGTCGACGCCATCGAGAAGGATCTGACCTTCGGTGGGGTCGTAGAGGCGCGTGATGAGCTTGACGACGGTGGTTTTGCCCTGACCGTTTTCGCCGATGAGTGCGATACGCTGGCCGGGCTCGATGGTGAAGTTGAAGTTTTTGAGGACGCGGCGGTCGGTGCCGGGATAGGCGAAGGAAACGTCGCGGAACTCGAAGCCGCGACGGATCGGTCTGGGCGCGGGCAGGGCGTTGGGTTTTGACTGCACGGTCGGCTGCATCTCGAAAAACGCGATCAGATCGGTGAGGAAGAGTGCCTGATCGGCGATGCCGGATGCGATGGAGAAGACCTGCTGCAGATTCGCGCTGGACTGCTGGATGGCGATGGTAATCAGCGAGAAGGACGCGATGGAATAGCGGCCGTGGACAGCTTCGACAATGGCGTAGAGATAGCCGCCGTAATACCCGCACGTGCCGAGGAGCGATAGCAGACCCCCGACGAGCAGCTTCTTGCGGGAAAGAGCGACATTTTCGCCGTAAATCTGTTCGGAGAGGGTGGTGAACCGGCGCGTGACGTAATCGCTGAGATTGAAAAGCTTGAGTTCCTTGGCGGCTTCTTTGCTGCCGCCCACCATGCGCAGGTAGTCCATGATGCGCTTGATGGGGGTTTGGCGGAAGTTCTTCGCATAGCCGAGGAAGGCGAAGTGAGTTTCGGCCACGAAGGAAGGCGCCACGCCGACGATAAGCAGCAACAGGAGCCAGGGCGAATACCAGACCAGCTGGATGGACCAGATCAGCGTGGTCAGGGTCTGCTGGAAGAGCCGGCCCATCTGCTGGATCATGGCGAGGCGATCGGTAGCCTGGACCCGCGCGCGTTCGAGGCGGTCGTAGAAGTCGGGGTCTTCGTAGGTGGTGAGGTCGAGGCGCGCCGCCTGGCGCATGACGCGGACGCTGACGTAGTGGGTGTAGCGGTCGGAGAGCAGGGAATCGCTATAGTCGATGGCGCGGGAGAGAGCGCCATTGAGGAGCGCGAAGGCGACTTCGGCGGCGACGATCCACCAGAAGTGCAGGGGCAGAGGCTGGTGGTCGATGGCCTGCTTGACGCCGCCGATGATGCGCGAGGCGGCAAATCCGATCGCCCAGGGGGTAAAGGAGACCAGCAGGCGGAGAATTAATCCCCATGTAACAACGGCGGGGCCGGACTCCCAAAGAATATGGAGGACCGTGGGCACGTTGCGCAGGGCGCGTATGCGATCTCCCCACGCGTGGTGGGTACCGGAATTACCGTTGCCGCTCATGCAATCACAGGAGGAGTTCTTCAGGGTGCGGCCGCAGGGGAGATGATTGCGGCGGAGCTACGCCAGGGTAGTGGGTTGGATGCAGTGGCATCAAGCGTAAGTTGTTACCGATGAGTCGATAGTACCCTGGCGGCCTGAGTTCGTCGGGTCCCGGTGACACCTACCAGTAACGGTTCTGCGAAGGGGATTCTCCAGAGCCCTGGAACCGCGGAGGCGAGGCGATTTTTCGCATCCAACGGACCGGCGATCCAGTTTGCGACCATTTGTTCCGTTCACTCGTCCTTAATTGCAATGCCGTGGCTGGATCCATCTTTTTGTGTCTCCACCACGGAACCGTCTCCAGCCATAGAATTCGTATTCTGGATTCGGGACAGCGCAGTTCGCTGCGGTGATAAACTCCGGATTTGACGCGATTTCGCCCGTCGCTTATACGGGCGGCCACGTAGTTCCCCTCGGAAAACCCACTTTGAGCGATTAAGACCGAAAAATACCGATACAAGAGAAGATGAGCTCCCAACCTTCCGCCTCGATTGCCCCGCCGGATCATCAGCTGCCCCCGTCCACCACGCCTCCAGCCCGGAAGCGCCGCCACCGCTGGATCTGGGCGGTAGTCCTGATCATTTTTGGCCTGCTCTTTTACTGGGTCATCACGCAGCAAAAAAAGGCCCAGCCAGCCGCGGGCGGCGGGCGACGGGGAGTGATAGCCGGAGTGCCGGTGCCGGTGGTCCCCGCAACCTCAAAAACGGGCAGCCTGGGCGTTTATCTGCCGGCCATCGGGACGGTCACCGCGGTGTACACCGATTCGATCACGGCTCAAGTCACGGGAGTTATCGCAGAGGTGCATTATCGCGAAGGCCAGTATGTGAAAAAGGGCGATCCGCTGATCGACATCGATGCGCGGCCTTACGAGGCGCAGCTCGCACAGGCGCAGGGGGCTCTGGAACGCGATCAGAATCTGCTGGCTGAAGCGCAGATGGACCTGGCGCGCTACCAGCAGGCCTGGGCAAAGAACGCGATTCCGCGGCAGACGCTGGAAGATCAGCAAAAACTGGTGCTGCAGGACCAGGGGACGGTGAAGAACGACGAGGGGACGGTCCAGTACGACCAGGTGCAGGTGGGCTACTGCCACATCACTTCGCCGATCACGGGGCAGGTTGGCCTGCGGCTGATGGATCCTGGCAACCTGGTGACGGCAAACTCAACGACGACTCTGGTAGTGGTCGCGCAAATGCAGCCCATCACGGTCATCTTCACACTGGCTGAAGACAATCTGAGCCAGGTTCTCACGCAGATGCGCAAGGGCGCAAAACTGACGGTCGAAGCATGGGATCGTACGAACACGACGCAGATCGCAACGGGAAGGCTGGCCACGGTCGACAATCAGATCGACACGACCACAGGCACGGTGAAGCTGCGCGCCGAATTTCAGAACGCGAACAGGGCGCTCTTTCCCAACCAATTCGTCAACACACGGCTGCTGGTGGATACCCTGCAGAACCAGATTCTGATTCCGTCCTCGGCCATCCAGCATAACGGCGATACGGCATTTGTCTATCTGATCAAGCCGGGACCGGGAAATCCCAAGGCCGCGCAGGGCGGCAGCTCGAGCCAGACAGGCGCGAGCCCGAGCGGCGGCGGGAATTCGGCTGGCGGAAGCCGGAAGGGTGGAGGAGGCCAGGGGAGCGGCGCGGGTCAGCAGGGGAACGGGAGCGGGAGCGGCGGCGGGACCGGCGGAAAAGCTGCGTACCACGTCGAAATGCAGGTGGTGAAGACGGGAGCCACCGACAATGGATGGACTGCGGTGACGGGAATCCCGACCGGCACCATGGTGGCCAACAGCAGCTTCGACAAACTGCAGGACCAGTCGGACATCACTCTTTCCAAGGTAGGAATACCAGACACCCAAACCACTATTTCGGGTGAAAGCAGCGCTCCGTGAGTCCGTCCCGCCCATTCATTCTGCGGCCGGTAGCGACGTCGCTGCTGATGGTCGCGATTCTGCTCGTGGGCATTGTTGCGTACACGCAGTTGCCAATGTCGGCACTGCCGGAAGTAGACTATCCGACCATTCAGGTGCTGACGTTTTATCCGGGCGCGAGTCCGGATGTGACCGCGACCACGATTACCGCTCCCCTGGAGCGGCAGTTCGGCGAGATGCAGGGCCTGAGCCAGATGACCTCGACCAGCGCCGGGGGTGTGTCGGTCATCGTGCTGCAATTCAATCTTTCGCTGTCGATCGACGTTGCCGAAGAGGAAGTGCAGGAGTCGATCAATGGCGGGCTGTCGTTTCTGCCGTCGGATCTGCCGGCGCCTCCGGTCTACAACAAGACCAATCCTGCCGACGCGCCGATCCTGACCATGGCGATCACCTCGGATTCGATGGCGCTGTCGTCAGTAGAGGATCTGGTGGATACGCGACTGGCGCCGAAGATTTCCCAGATCGCCGGCGTCGGACTGGTGAGCATCAGCGGCGGGCAGAAGCCGGCGGTGCGCATCCAGGCCAATCCGGTCAAGCTGGCCTCCTACGGTCTGAACATGGAGGACCTGCGCACAGCGCTGACCGCGACCAGCGTGAATTCAGCGAAGGGGAACTTCGACGGGCCGCGCCAGGATTACCAGATCGACTCCAACGATCAGATCAGCGACGCCAGCCAGTATGCGGATGTGGTGGTCGCATACCGGAATGGAGCGCCGGTCTTCGTCCACGACGTCGCCAACGTGATCAATGGCGTGGAGAACACTCTGCAGGCCGCGTGGATGAACAAGACACCGGCCATCATCCTCAACATCCAGCGGCAGCCAGGCGCCAACACCATCACGGTGGTCAAGAGCATCCAGAAAATTCTGCCACAACTGGAAGCGAATCTTCCGGCGTCGATCCGCGTATCGACGCTCACCGACATGACCACCAGCATTCAATCTTCGGTGGACGATGTCGAGTTCGAGCTGATGCTCACCATCGGTCTTGTGGTGCTGGTCATCTTCCTCTTCCTGCGCAGTCTTTACGCGACGATTATTCCCAGTGTGGCCGTGCCGCTTTCCCTGGTGGGCACCTTCGGGGCGATGTACATGCTGGGCTACAGCCTCGATAACCTTTCGCTGATGGCTCTGACCATCTCCACCGGCTTTGTGGTGGACGACGCCATCGTGATGATCGAGAACATCTCGCGTTATCTCGAAGAGGGCATGACCCCGATGGAGGCGGCGCTGACCGGCGCCGAGCAGATCGGGTTCACGATCATTTCGCTCACCGTCTCGCTGATCGCGGTGCTGATCCCGCTGCTGTTCATGGGCGATGTGGTGGGACGGCTGTTCCGTGAATTCGCTGTGACCCTGGCGGTCACCATCGTGATTTCGGCCGTGGTTTCGCTGACCCTGACGCCGATGATGTGCGCGCGCATCCTGCGCCACAACCCGGAGGAGCAACAGACCCGCTTCTACCGCGCGTCGGAGCGCGTGTTCCATAACATGATCGATTTTTATGGGCGCACGCTGCGGGTGGTGCTGCGTTATCAGGGAATCACCCTGCTGGTAGCGCTGGGCACTTTGGTGCTGACCGTTTTCCTCTACATCGTCATTCCGAAAGGCTTTTTTCCGGTGCAGGACACGGGGGTGATTCAGGGCATTTCCCAGGCGCCGCAGGACATTTCGTTCAAAGCCATGTCGGAAAATCAGCAGCGGCTCGTGGACCAGATCCTGCAGGACAAGGCGGTCGAGAGCGTCTCGTCTTTTATTGGCGCGGATGGGATCAATACCACGCTGAACAGCGGCCGCATTTCGATCAATCTGAAACCGCTCGACCAGCGCGTTCCCAGTCACATCAGCGCTGCCGACGTCATTCGCAGGCTGCAGAACAACATCTCCGTCACGGGCATGCACCTTTACATGCAGCCGGTGCAGGACATCACGGTTGACGACCGGGTGAGCCGCACCCAGTACCAGTACACGCTGGAAGATCCGGACACGAACGAGCTGAACCAGTGGACCGACAAGTTTGTGGCGCAGCTGAAGAAGCTGCCGGAACTGGAAGACGTGGCCACGGACCAGCAGACGGGAGGGCGGGCGGTCTCGCTGATGATCGACCGGGCGACTGCTTCGCGGCTTGGAATTGCGCCGACTACGATCGATAACACACTGTACGACGCGTATGGACAGCGACTGATCAGCACGCTGTACACGCAGCTCAATCAGTACCATGTGGTGCTGGAAACCGCGCCCCAGTGGCAGCAGGATCCGGCCAACCTCGGCGATCTCTACATCCAGAGCAGCGCGTCTTCCGGGGCAAGCGGGGCGGGAGCTGTGACGTCGTTCGCGTCGTCCGCGTCGGCCTCCGCAGGATCGAATGCGACCACCACCGCGGTGAAGTACACTCCGTCATCCGGAGTGGTCAGCGCACCGGGGAGGGTACTGGCCGGGGCCACGAGCATCCAGGGAGCGTCTTCACCGACCGGCGGCACCACTGCGGGAACGACCCCCAACACGACCACGTCCAGCGTGGGCGCAAGCGCTATTCCGCTGAGCGCCTTCACGCACGCCACCACCACGACGGAGGCCCTGTCGATCAACCATCAGGGGCAGTTCCCGTCGGTGACGGTGTCCTTCAACCTGGCGGACAACACATCGCTGGGGACGGCAATCAGCGACATCGATAAAGCGGCCGATCAGCTGCATTTTCCCGCGAGCCTGCAGTCGTCATTCCAGGGGACGGCCGCCGCCTTCAAGAATTCGCTCTCAAATGAGGCGCTGCTGATCCTCGCCGCGCTGGTCACCGTCTACATTGTGCTCGGCGTGCTGTACGAAAGCTTCATCCACCCCGTCACGATTCTCTCTACGCTGCCATCGGCGGGCGTGGGCGCGCTGCTGGCTCTCATGCTGTTCCGCCAGGACCTCAGCGTGGTCGCCATCATCGGCATCATCCTGCTGATCGGCATCGTTAAGAAGAACGGCATCATGATCGTGGACTTCGCGCTGGAGGCGGAGCGGGAACACGGCAAGGACTCGACGGAAGCCATTTTTGAAGCCAGCATGCTGCGTTTCCGGCCCATCATGATGACCACCATGGCTGCTCTGCTGGGCGGGTTGCCGCTGGCGCTGGGCACGGGGCTGGGATCGGAACTGCGGCGTCCGCTGGGTATCGCCATGGTGGGCGGCCTGTTGCTGAGCCAGATTCTTACGCTCTACACGACGCCGGTGATCTATATCTTCTTTGATCGCATCGGCCAGAGGATTTCCGGCCGCCGTCCATCGCAGAAACCGGTTACGCCGGCGGGTACGTCGATGACGAATCCTGAGGAGATGCGGCCGTGAGCTTCTCCTGGACCTTCATCCGCCGTCCGGTGGGCACCACGCTGCTGACGATAGCCGTGGCGATCGCGGGTGCGATCGGCTTCATGGTGCTGCCGGTGGCGCCGCTGCCGCAGGTGGATTTTCCCACGATTAATATCCGCGCCAGCCTGCCTGGCGCGAGCGCGGCAATTATGGCGGCCTCGGTGGCGACGCCGCTGGAGCGGCAGCTGGGGCACATCGCCGGGATCACGGAAATGACCTCGTCGAGCTCGCTGGGCAGTTCGTCGATCACCCTGCAGTTCGACCTGAGCCGAAACATCGACGGCGCAGCGCACGACGTGCAGGCGGCCATCAATGCCGCACGCACCTACCTGCCCGCTAACCTGCCCTCCAATCCTTCCTATAACAAGTCCAATCCCGCCGATGCGCCGATCATGATCCTCGGTTTAACGTCGGACAAATATAACGTCACCAAGGTCTACGATCTGGCCTCGACCGTCCTTGAGCAGCGGCTTTCGCAGATTCAGGGGGTGGGAACGGTATTCGTGGGCGGCGGCGCAACCCCCTCGGTCCGGGTGGAAGTGGATCCGGACAAGCTGGAAAGCTTCGGCCTGACCATGGGCAGCGTGCAGTCGGTTCTGAGTCTGCAGAATTCACATTCCCCGCGTGGGCAGCTTTCCAACGGCGCGGTGACCGCCGACATTATTACCAACGATCAGATCTCGCAGGCTCAGGATTACGCCCCGCTGATTGTGGGCTATCACAATGGGGCGGCGATTCGACTCTCCGACGTCGCCGGCGTTTACAACTCCACGCAGAATCTGCGCACCGCGGGCTACATGGACGGCACGCGGGCCGTCTTCATTATTATTTTCCGCCAGCCGGGCGCGAACATCATCCAGACCAACGACAGCATTCGGGAGCAGCTGCCGTTCCTGACGGCGGTGCTGCCCCAGGGTATCAAGGTCACAACGGTGCTGGACCGGACCACCACGATTCGGGCCTCGGTGGCAACCGTTGAACGGACGCTGGCGACCTCCGTGGTGCTGGTGGTGCTGGTTGTGTTCATCTTCCTGCGCAGCCCACGCGCCACGCTCATCCCCAGCGTCGCCGTTCCCGTTTCGCTGATCGGGACGTTCGCGGTGATGTACCTGCTCGACTACAGCATCGACAATCTTTCGCTGATGGCGCTGACCATCGCCACGGGGTTCGTCGTCGACGATGCGATTGTGGTGATGGAAAACATCACGCGGCATCTGGAGAGCGGGATGCCGCCGTTCAATGCCGCCCTGGTGGGCGCGCGCGAGATCGGCTTCACGGTGTTTTCGATCAGCATGTCGCTGATTGCCGTCTTCATTCCTATTCTGATGATGGGCGGCATCATCGGGCGTCTCTTCAGAGAATTCGCAGTGACGCTTTCCGTTGCGATCCTGGTTTCCATGGTCATCTCGCTGACCACTACGCCGATGATGTGTGCGCATTTGCTGAAGCACCAGGAAAAGGACGAAAAGCACAATGCCTTCTATTGGGCGAGCGAGAAGTTTTTCAGCTGGCTGCTGTCGGGCTACCGGCATTCGCTGGCATGGGCGCTCGATAATCCGGTGCTGATCCTTCTTGTGCTGGCCCTTACCATAGCGCTGAATGTGGTGGTGATTTACCGGATTCCCAAGGGCTTCTTCCCGCAGCAGGACACCGGCGCGATTGTCGGCGGGGTGCAGGGGCCGCAGGACGCGTCGTTCCCGTTCATGAACTATTCCGTGCAGCAGCTGATGAAGATCATCAAGTCCAATCCGGCGGTGGCGCATGCGAACGCGTACACCGGCGGCAACGGTTCCAGCAACGGGGGATTTATCTATGTTGCCCTGAAGCCCCTTGGGAAGGGTCCGGGCAAACGCACGGACAGTGCCATGCAGGTGATCAGCGAGTTGCGCGGTCCTATGAACAAGCTGCCGGTGGCGTCGGCGTTTCTGCAGCCTGTGCAGGATCTGCGCATTGGAGGGCGCTCCAGCAGCGCGCTCTATCAGTACACGATTCAGTCGGATGACATTCCCGATCTGGCGAAGTGGGGACCGATTCTGCTCGACAACATGAGGAAACTGCCTGGGCTGCAGGATGTGAACACCGATCAGCAGAACGGCGGGCTCGAACAGATGCTCACCTACGACCGCGTAACCGCGGCGCGGCTGGGCCAGACCCCGCAGACGCTCGATTCGTCACTGTACAGCGCCTTTGGCCAGTCGGAGGTGTCGGTTATCTATACCCAGCTCAACCAGTACTATGTGGTGCTGGAAGTGGCGCCGCAGTACTGGGCCTCTCCGGAGGGTTTGAAGGACATCTGGCTGAACACGGGCGGGTCTGCGGGGCGTACCGGAATCAACGCGATCAGTCCGCTGGCAACCATGACCACCACACAGACCAGCACCACGCCTTTGCAGGTGAGCCACACAGGGCTGTTCCCGTCAGTGACCGTATCGTTCAATCTGGCGAACGGAATGTCGCTCAGCGATGCTACGCGCGAGGTCAGCCAGATGGAGCTGCGCCTGGGCATGCCCGCCACAGTACGCGGCTTCTTTGCCGGAACGGCGCAGGCGTATCAGTCTTCGCTGGCCTCAGAGAAGTACCTGGTGTTCACGGCGCTTTTCTCGGTCTACATCGTGCTGGGCATCCTTTATGAGAGCGTGGTGCACCCGCTCACGATCCTGACGACACTGCCCTCGGCCAGCATCGGCGCCATGCTGGCGCTGATGATCTTCCACATCGACCTCAACGTCATCTCCATCATCGGGATCATTCTGCTCATCGGCATCGTCAAGAAAAATGCCATCATGATGATCGACTTTGCGCTGATGGCGGAACGCGAGGAGCAGAAGTCCACTTATGACGCTATTTTCGAGGCGTGCATGCTGCGTTTCCGTCCCATCATGATGACGACCATGGCCGCGATTTGCGGAGCCCTGCCCCTGGCCTTCGGTACAGGAACCGGTTCGGAACTGAGGCGTCCGCTGGGGATTACGATTGTGGGAGGGCTGTTGCTGAGCCAGCTGGTGACGTTGTACACGACGCCCGTCGTTTACCTGGCTCTGGATCGCCTGCGCCTGTCGATGATGGGCAAGAGTCGCGACACGTACCGTCCGGAGATCGAAGGAGCGACGTCATGAGCGCGAGGGAGCACACGATCATGGTCGAGAGACGCGGGTCTCGGCGGGCAGTTGCGGCCGGCGCTCTGGCGCTGCTGACGGGGCTGACCGGCTGCATGGTCGGGCCGAAGTATCACACCCCCGCGCCACCGCAGGCGACGGCTTCAAACTACAAGGAATCGACGGTCAATTTTCAGGATGCCGATGGATGGAAGGTCGCCAGCCCGCAGGACGCGATGCTGCGCGGCAACTGGTGGGAGGTGTTTCAGGAGCCGGAGCTGAACGCGCTGGAAGATCAGCTAAACATCAATAACCAGAACATCAAGCAGTATTTCGAGCAGTACATGGAAGCCCGCGCGCTGATCGCGGAGGCGCGCTCGCAGTTCTGGCCGACGATTACGCTGAACCCGTCGTGGAGCCGCTCGCGCAGTTCCGGTAACCTGACGAATTCTTCGACAGCCAACACCGGACGGACCAGCACCATCTGGGCGGCGCCCCTGGAGGCCTCCTGGGTTCCGGACTTGTGGGGCAAGATTCGCAATGAGGTGCGCGAGGCGCAATACGCGGCGCAGGTGAGCGCAGCCGATCTCGAAAACGAGAAGCTAACGGAGGAGGCCTCACTCGCCGAATATTATTTCGAAATTCGCGGGCAGGATAAGCTGCAGGTGATCCTGAACCAGACGGTGGACGCCGATCAGAAAGCGCTCGATGCCAATCAGGGAGCGTACGATGCCGGCACTGGCGACTACATCTCCGTTGTCGAGGCGCGGGCGACACTGAAGACCGCGCAATCCTCGGCCATCAACGTGGGACTGTTGCGCGCGCAGTATCAACACGCGATTGCGGTGCTGCTGGGCAAGGTGGCGACCGACTTTTCGATCCCCGTAAAGCCAATGACCTACACGCCGCCATCGATTCCGACGGGTGTGCCTTCGCAACTGGTGGAGCGCCGACCGGATGTGGCCGCGACCGAGCGTACTTTGGCCGAGGCGAATGCCACCATCGGGATTGGGTACGGTGCGTTCTTCCCCCAGGTCACGATCTCCGCCGGGGGTGGATTCGAAAGCTCGACATTGAAACATCTGTTCGACTGGCCCAGCCGCTTCTGGTCGATCGGCCCCTCGGCCTCGCAGGTAATCTTCGACGGAGGGCTTTATCGCGCCGAGCTGCATCAGTACGAGGCGGCTTATAACGCCGACCTCGCCACCTATCGGCAGACCTCGCTGACCGCGTTCCAGCAGGTGGAAGACGCGCTGTCCGGCACACGGATTTACTCGCAGCAAATTCTTCGCCAGCAGGATGCGGTCAAGGCGGCGCAGGAGTTTCTCGATCTGGAGACGCAGCGCTACAACTCCGGCGTCGATCCTTATGTCGACGTGGTCACCGCGCAAACCACTCTGCTCGGCGACCAGCAGACGCTCAACTCGCTGCAGGTGTCAGAGATGATGTCGACGGTGGAACTGGTCCAGGCGCTGGGGGGCGGGTGGGATCGCTCACAGCTGCCCACGCCCTCGCAAGTCGGGGCGAAACTGCCGAACAGCGCCTACACGATGCCGCAATAAGCGCTATCCGCGGAGTCGCCGATCTGGAGATGACGAAACCGCAGGCGGCGGGTTCTGCAGGTGAAAGGCGGACCTCAGAATGTCAACATTGGCAACCACTCCGGCGTCCGATGCTCACTTGGCGGGATCTCTGGCGAAGCTTTGGCCGCATCGCCTGCACGAATCCAGCTGGCTGAAGAACTTCCTCTGCTGGATGCACCTGCACCGATGGGCGCAGCTCGATCTGGGTGACCAGGCGCGGGGGAGGGAAGTCTGGTTCTGCCGCTGGTGCGAGAAAATCAAAATCGACGGTACTCTCTACGGCGACTGAGACAGGCGACCAGGCCGACCCTTAAGCCGAATACCTGTGGAAAAGTCCAAGTCATTGTCAATCCCCCTTTTGACCCAGAGATAAGTCTGAGTTTTTTCATGACGGGCCGTGAGGCACGAGCGTACTATTCTCTCGGTCCGCAACGGACAGACATCCTGTTAGTGGAGGCGTATCCCCTATGCCCGCACTTAGTTTTGCGCGCTTTAGCCGCAGCCCAGTGGCCAGGGCCTTTGCTTTGGCTTTCGTGTTCTTCTCGTTCCTCGGCGAGAAGGCGTTTGCAGCCCCGGACTGGAGCGCGATCCAAAGCGCGATGGGCGCTACCGGGACGGAAATGCCCGGAAACGTGCTGCGATTCGAGCTGTATCGTCAGGACCTGAACGTGACCGTCAACGGCCAGCCGGAGACACCTGGAGCGGGAGCGAACGGGTTTGTAGCATTTAAACGCGCCTACGATGGCCAGATGTTTGCCGACGGCTCGTTGCCGGCTCAGGAGACTGAGGCAGCCGCGCTGGAGACGGCTCTGCGCGCCAACAAGCATATTCAGATCACTGCGATTGGCGGCCACCTTCTTCTCGACTCGCCAAAGCTGGTTTGGGTGGAATTTCAAGCGCTCGGCGACGGCACGGACCTGGCCACCTCGCTGGCCACGGCGCTTGCGGCCATCCACAGTCCGCAGATCGGGGTCAACGTGATCCCGGGAACCGATAACGTTTTCGATCCATCGACCATCCTGCCGCCTAAGGTTCTGAAACTGTTCGACGAAGGATTCGTGGAACAATTCGATCTGATTTTCGCGTTCTATCTGCCGCGGCCGGATGCGAGTTCCATCTCGATTGGGGACGTGAGGTCCGAAGCTGGATTAGGTGTGGCGCAGAGCTTTTATATCCAGGTGCCATTTTCAGGCGGCAGCAACATCACTCTCGACGTCGACTTCGCCCTGCGTCCAGAAGAGGTGCAACCCGTCGAGGATACACTGCGGGCCGGCGGCTTCACCATCACATCGCAGAGCAATCATTACCTGCATGACACTCCGCATCTCCAGTTCGTGCACGCTACCGCTTCAGGAGACGGATTCACGCTGGGCGATGCGCTCTTCAGCGCGATCCAGATCATTCGCGCAGACGCGCGCCTGCACTGAGCCTGGTTTCTGACTGAACACAAACCCATGCCCCCGGCGCATTGCGCCGGGGCATGATGTTTTCCTGGGCTGGAACCCCTTCCCAAAAGTCTCCCGGAAGCTGTCGATCACGCGCTGGTGCGCTGCTGGCGATGCTCTGCAGGGTGCGAGGGTGCGTTCGCCCCGGCATGATTCGGGGCGGGGTCACAGGCGATCCGGCTCCGTGGCACCTGCCGCGCATAGTCCTGGTAAGTGCCAGGGCGGTACCGGCAGTCACCTTGTTTTTGCGCCCTCGGCCGCCGTTCCAGGGCCCTGCGCCAACCCGTTCGAGGCTAACAGCGAGAACAACTTCCGCCGTGCATCTGGCCGATCCTGTCCGGATCGGCGCGACCACGATGCCAGCTTCGCATCTGACCACAGGGTGTCCAGGCGGATACGGCAGGGATACCGGGATCACTATCGTGCAGTTACTCGTAACCCTCAATTCCGCTCACCAAAGAGTCGGCAGTTAAGTTCGTTAGTTGTTGATTTTCAATGCTATAAACGACCATCGCACTCAGCAGTCAGACGCAAAAAGAAGTCAGAAGAAGTTAGAAAAGGACGTCTCAATGCTGCCTTATCTGTCGGTGATTCTCTCAGTTAGGAACGAGCGCAAGATGCTCCCTGGGCTGATCGATCAGCTCCTTGAGCAGAATTATCCGCCTGAGCTTTATGAGATTCTCGTCGTCGACGGCGGATCCACCGACGGCACCGCCGATCTGGTGCGGCGACGGTATAGTGATCGCCGAGTCCGCGTGCGGGTCCTCGACAACCCGAAGCGCTGCGTCTCGGCTGGACGCAATGCAGGCATCCGCGCCGCGTCCGGCGATGCCATGGTGTTTCTCTCCGGACACTGCACCCTTCCGTCAAAGAACCTGCTGGCGGATACTGCGGAAATTCTGGAAACCACCGGGGCCGGATGCCTGTGCCGTCCTCAACCGTTTCTTGCGCCGGCGGATACGCGGATGGGCGAGGCGATCGCACACGCCCGGTCGACGCGCCTCGGGCGCGGTCCGGACACGCTGGAGATGGCCGGTTTTGTGGAACCACCGGGATGCGCCGGGACCTGGCGGCGCAGCGTCTTCGAACAGGTCGGATTCTTCGACGAGAGCTTCGACGCCTGCGCGGGCCTCGACTTCAACCAGAGGGTACACAAGGCGGACATTCGCGCCTACAGCGATCCGCGCCTGACGGTTTATGAGCTGCCGCCGCAGAAGCTGCGCAATCTGCTCCGGCAGATGTTCAGCCATGGACGGGGAGCGAGCCACTTTATGCGCAAGCATCCGGAGTGCTCGTCGCCGGGAGAGATTGCGCCCCTGGGGGTGGTTCTGGCCATGCTGCTGGGCCTGTTTGCCTGGTCGCAGCTGCCGGCGATGATGGCCGCAATCATCACTCTGCCCCTGGTGCTGGTTGCCGGGGCAGTGTTGATCGCCGCGATGCAGATCGGCGCGAGGCACGGTTTTCGCTCCGCGTGGAGAGCGCCTGGCGTTTTCGCCATGGTTTACCTGGGTCAGGGGATGGGCCTGCTCTACGAGTACGCATTTCCCACGGGGTCGAGGCCGAGAAAGACCGCTCCGGTGGTGACGGTCACGCAGCCGGGTGAATCCATGGGGGAAGCCCATCGCGCCGCCTGAAATCTGCTGAGCGGACGATAGACTGGCGTCGTGGGACCCTATCGCGGGCGCTTGGCCCCTTCGCCGACGGGATTGCTCCATGTGGGGCACGCCAGAACCTTCTGGACGGCATACGCGCGAGCGCGTGACGCCGGCGGAGTTCTGGTTTTGAGGAATGAGGATCTCGATCCGCAGCGATCGAAGGCGGAGTTCGCCAACGCGATGCTCGAGGATCTGTACTGGCTCGGCTTTCGTTGGCACGAAGGACCGGATGTGGGTGGGACATTCGGTCCTTATTCACAAAGCCAGCGACGCGACCATTACACCCAAATCTGGAAGCTGCTCCTGGAGCGGGGCTTCCTCTATCCCTGCAAGTGCTCGCGCCGTGAACTCAGTGGGATTGCGCAGGCGCCCCATGAGTGCGGTGCTTCGGAGCGTCACGACGTTCGTTGGGAAGGCGACGAGGGTCCAATGTATCCGGGGAGTTGCCGGCCCCAGGAGGACATGCGAGCGCTGGCCCAGCGCTATGCGAGCCCAGCCGGTGCGAACTGGCGCTTCCGCGTGCCGGATGGAAAGGTCGTCGCGTTCGTCGACGGGCACATTGGGCCGCAGCAGTTTGTAGCGGGCGAGCATTTCGGGGATTTCCCCGTGTGGCGGCGCGATGATGTTCCCGCTTACCAGCTGGCCGTGGTCGCGGATGACCACGCCATGCAGATCACTGAGGTGGTGCGGGGTGCGGACCTGCTGTTGTCGACGGCGCGGCAGATTCTGATCTACGAGGCGCTGGGTTGGCCGGCCCCAAAGTGGTACCACTGCCCGCTGGTGCTGGATGAGCGCGGCGAGCGGCTGGCCAAGCGGCACGATGCGTTGGCGGTTCGCACGCTCCGCGAGCAGGGCCGGACACCTGAGGAAGTGCTGGGCGTGAACAGCAAAGTTGGGAGGGATTAGGGCGGCAAGTCAGATCAGGGCGCCCAGGTCAGGCGGTCTCCTCTTCCTCGTCCTGGGTTTCCTCGATGGCCATATCGCGGAATTCGTTGGAGTCGAAAACCTCTCCGCAATCGAGGCACTCGACAAATTCAGCGTCATCTTCGCGCGCCACTACGCGTACCTTGGGGTGCTTACAGACCGTATTCATGGGGTGATCGGGGCTGTGAGAGTCGGTATGGGGCAGATTGTACCCGGACGGATGCGTCTGTCAACTGCGTTGTTCAGGCCACCCCGCCGCGCCCCTGGTAAACTGGAACCATGGCTGAAACGGAACGGGTTTCGCCCACCGATGTGCGGCGGGTGGCCGAGCTCAGCAACCTGGAACTGACCGCGGACGAGGAACCACGCATGCGGCGTGACCTGAATGCCATCCTGGATTATGTGGCTCAGCTGGGAGAACTCGACACCGCGCAGGTAGAACCCATGGCGCAGGTTTCCGACGTTTTGGCCACGCCGGGCGAGGTTCCTTCGGAGACGCTCTCGGTCCTGCGCGAGGATGAAGTGCGGCCGTGTCTCGACCGTGAGCGGGTGATGGCGGCGGCGCCGGAGACGGATGGGATTTTCTTCAAGGTGCCGAAGGTGATCGAGCGATGAGCACTGCGACTGCACCAGCATCGACGATTGACGGCATCCGTGAGGCCATCGCGAAGGGCGGGACTACGGCGACTGCGGTTGCGGAGATTTATCAGTCGCGCATTGCCGGCGAGGATCCGAAGATTCACGCGTTTCTGAGCGTCGATCACGAATACGCGCTGGCGCAGGCGGCGCGCATCGATGGCATGGCTGCGAAAGGCGAACTGCTGCCGAAACTGGCGGGAGTTCCGTTCGGGATTAAGGACGTTCTGACGCTGGAGGGATTCCCGGCCACGGCGGGCTCGAAGATTTTGGAAGGCTATCGGCCGCCCTATACGGCAACGGCGGTGCGCAAGCTGGCGGATGCGGGGGCTGTTTTCCTCGGAAAGCTCAACTGCGACGAGTTTGCAATGGGATCCTCGAATGAAAACTCTGCGTATGGGCCGGTCCACAATCCCCATGCTCTCGACCGCGTGCCAGGCGGTTCCAGCGGAGGCTCCGCAGCAGCGGTTGCCGCGGGCATGGCGGTCGCGACGCTGGGTACCGATACCGGTGGATCGATCCGTCAGCCTGCGTCATTCTGCGGCGTGGTCGGAGTTCTGCCGACCTATGGCCGGGTCTCGCGCTATGGGCTGATCGCATTTGCGTCGTCGCTGGACCGCATCGGGCCCCTTGCCACGAATGTGCGCGATGCTGCCACGGTACTCGGCGTGATCGCCGGGCATGACGTGATGGACGCAACGTCGTCGCCGCTCCCGGTTCCCGATTTCACCGCGGCGCTGGATCACGGCGTGAAGGGGATGAAGCTGGGCGTGCCGGCGGAGTACTTTGCCGAGGGGCTCGACGACGAAGTCCGTGTCGCGGTCGAAACAAAGATCGAGCAACTGCGCGCAGCCGGCGCGGAGATTCGCCGGATTTCTCTGCCCCACACGCGCTACGCGATCCCGACGTATTACGTGATCGCGACGGCGGAAGCCAGCTCGAACCTTGCCCGCTTCGATGGTGTGCGGTATGGCCTGCGCGCGCCCCACTCCGACACGCTGGCGGCGATGTATCGCCGCACCCGTGATCTGGGATTTGGCGCGGAGGTGAAGCGGCGCATCCTGCTCGGAACGTATGTGCTGAGCCACGGCTACTACGACGCCTACTACCGTAAAGCCCAGCAGGTGCGGCGGCTGCTCACCGAGGATTTTCTCCGCGCATTTCGTGAAGTGGACGCGATTCTTACGCCAACCGCGCCCACGCCGGCGTTCAAGATTGGGGAAAAGTCAGATGACCCGGTCGCGATGTATCTCGCTGATATCTACACGGTGACGGGAAGCCTGGCCGGCATCTGCGGCGTGTCGGTTCCGTGCGGGAAGTCCCGCACGGGGCTGCCGATCGGGATGCAGATCCTCGGCAGGCACTTCGACGAGGCGACGATGTTCCGCGTCGGACAGGCTGTAGAAAACCTGTGAGCGACAGCACGGAGAAGAACACGAATTCCAACCCCGTTCATGGGTTCCTGTCTAAGAGAGCCGAGTCTGGAGCAAGCCCGCGCCTGAGCGGACATTGGGTTTTCTTTGGGCCCCAGGGCTTCCTGCGGGCCGGATGGTCGATCCTGTTCTTCGCGGTTCTGTGCGCGATTCTGATCGTCGTGTTCCAGGCTTTCGTTGGTCCACTGCTGGACGTGGATCTAAACGCGCCCATCGGGCCGATGAAGGGACTGGCGATGGAGCTTTGCCAGTTCATCCCGGTGGTCGTTGCCACCTGGGTGATGGCGCGTTTGGAACGTCGTCCGCTTCTTTTCTATGGCTATCAGGGACCGGCGCGCGCCATTCGCTTCGTCTCCGGAATCGTGTGGGGCTTTCTCGGCATTTCCGCTGTGGTTCTGGTGCTGCACCACTTCGGCTACCTGGCGCTGGAGGGGCGCACGCTCCATGGCGCCGTCGCTCTGAAATATGCAGCGTTGTGGGGCGTCATTTTCATCTGTGTTGGCTTCACCGAGGAGTCCATGCTGCGCGGCTATGCGCAGTTCACGATCACCCGCGGAGTCGGATTCTGGTGGGGAATGATCCTGCTCGCGTTGCTCTTCGGGGTCATGCATCGGACCAATCCGGGCGAATCGCCAGTCGGCCTGGTTTCCGTGGTGGGCGCGGGGCTGATTTTCTGCCTGAGCCTCTGGTTTACCGGATCACTGTGGTGGGCGGTTGGTTTCCATGCTGCGTGGGATTGGGGACAATCGTATTTCTACGGCACCGCCGACAGCGGGATGCTCGCGCAAGGGCATCTGTTCCGGGAACATCCGGTAGGCAGCGCGTTGTGGAGCGGCGGAACGACCGGTCCCGAAGGCAGTGTCCTGGTGTTGCCGTTTCTGCTGGTTGTCGCCGCGTTGATGACGCTGTGGTGGGGGCGGCGGGGCAAGTTGCCTTTTGCGGGGGCGGCGTGGCGGCCGATGAAATCGCAGATCGGCAAGCCCGAGGAGGGACCCATGTTGCGAATCGCTGGTCAGTGAATCAGATCAGCCGCTGATCCAGCGGCACGTACTTCACAGGGTATTCCGGACCGGTGTACTCGGCGCGGGGGCGGATGAGACGGTTGTCATCGAGTTGCTCGATCACGTGCGCAGTCCATCCTGCAATGCGGCTTACGGCGAAGATGGGTGTGAAGAGGTCGAGGTCGATCCCGAGCGTGGTGTAGGTGGACGCCGAATAGAAATCCACGTTGGCGTTGAGCTTCTTTTCCACCTTCACGAACTCCTCGATGCGCCGTGACATGTCGAACCACTTCGTGTTGCCGGAGTCGCGGCTGAGCTGCTCGGACATCTTGCGCAGGTGCGTGGCGCGGGGATCTTCGGTGCGGTAGACGCGATGGCCGAAGCCAAAGACTTTTTTCTTTTGCGCCAGTAGCGCTTTCACGTACTCAACCGGATCGCCGCCCGATTTGCCGATCTCGAAAAGCATCTTCATGACGGCTTCGTTGGCGCCGCCGTGCAGCGGCCCTTTGAGCGCGCCAATCGCGCCGGTGATGGCCGAGTGCATATCCGCCATGGTGCCGGCGATCACGCGTGCCGCAAAGGTAGAAGCATTCAGTTCATGATCGGCGTGGAGGATCAGCGCCATATCGAACGCGTTTGTGGCGGCCGGGATGGGTTTTGTGCCATGCAGCATCCAGAGAAAGTTGCCGGCGTGGGTGAGCGAGGGATCGGGGTCAGTGACCGGCTTGCCTTTGCGGATGCGGTCGAAGGCTGCGACCAGCATGGGTAGCTGCGCGGTCAGAGCGAACGATTTTCGAACGTTTGAGTCGTGATCGACGGCGCTTTCGTCCGGATCGTACGCACTTAGCGCGGAAACCGCGGTGCGCAGCACCTCCATGGGCGTCGCGGTCTTCGGCACGGAGCGAAAGAGTTCGTAGATTTCCGCTGGAAGGCGCCGGGCTTCAGTCAGCTTTCCGGTGAACTCCTCAAGTTGCGAGCGGCTCGGCAGATGGCCATGCCACAGCAGGTAGGTCGTTTCCTCGAAGGTGGATTGTTCCGCCAACTCGTGAATGTCGATGCCGCGATACGCCAGCACTCCCGCATATCCATCGATCCAGCAGATGCCGGAATTCGCCGCCACCACACCTTCAAGTCCCTTGACCACCGTTGCCGTTGCCATGTGCTGCCTTTTCCTCCGGGCGGAGATGTACCGATGAACGGAAAGCCGCGATGCAGCGGATGCCCGATTCCATGGTTCCGGGCGCGTCGCACCGAGCGCCAGGAATCCTTCTTATAGCTTACGCGAGGATTGCTTGTCATTTGGACGTGGATCGCCGCCCCGCTCGATTCAGGGCGGACTGGAGGACCCGAGACGCCTAGCCTGGCTCAGGACGTGGCTGGCAACAGGGCGAACCGTCCGCAGCGGAAAGGCGACAAATCGATCTCCGGCTGGCGGCCCGTCATCCACTGGCTAAGCACGCGCCCGGTGCCCGGGCCGAGCAGGATTCCATTTCTGAAATGACCGGTGGCGACCCAGCAGTTTTCGCCAGTCTCATCGATGATGGGCAGACCGTCTTCCGATCCCGGACGGAATCCCACCCAGGTTTCGGCAATATTGGCTTCGCGCAGCGGTGGCCACAGGTCCATGGCTCGGGAGAACAGTTCCTGGATGCGGAGCGGATCGACGGTGCGGTCAAAGCCGACGTCCTCCACCGTGGAACCAAGAGTGTAGCGGTTCCCGCCGCGCGGGACGACATACACGCTCGGCGATCGCAGCACACATTGCGTCTGCACCGCACCGGGCAATTCCACAGTGAGCATGTGGCCCTTGCGCGGACTTACGGGCAGTGCAGGATCCAGTCTGGGAGCCCACGCTCCCGTCGCGTTGAGGAAGACGCCGGCGAAAAAAGAGCCCGTCGCTGTGACGAGTTCCACGTCCGATGTTCTGCCGCGAACACTCAGAACCGCCGTCCGCTCGCGCAGTTCGATGCCGGCGGAGCGTGCTGCCGCGGGCAGGGCCTCCGCGAGATCCCATGCGTCGAAGCTTTGCTCCTCCAGAAAGAAAAATTGGCAGCCGTCGGCGTTCATGTCGGGTGCGACTGCCTGCAGCTCGGTTGCGCTGAGCGCTTTTGCTCTTTGCGGCAGATGGTGCACACCGAGTACGGTGCGCGTGGTTCGGATGGGAATGCTTTTGCCGGAGAGACTCTCGACGCGCGCGAGAAATTCCGAATAGAGAGTGAGACTGAGGCGGGAAAGCTCTCGCAACTCCTCTGGATTTTCCGGATCGTCGCCCGCCAGCATCCCGGCCGCCGCTCGCGAGGCCTCCGACATGGCTTCGTTCTGATCGAACACCGTAACGCTGCAGCCTGCAGCGGCGAGATCCAGCGCGGTTGTCAATCCGATGATGCCGGCGCCCGCGATCGCAACATCGGCACGGTTCATAAATTCATTCTAGTTTGTGCGCGTCGATGTGACGAGGGATGGTTCGATGCGGCGGTATTACTTCGAGTACCGCTGAGCGTAACTTTCGTGCACCATCGCGCAAAGGCGCGCCATTATTGGCGATTTGCACCGCGCGTGTTGCAAAAAAAACAAGCTGCAAGAAAAATAGAAATGGAAGAATCTTCCTGCTTTGCGCACATTTTTACTGTGATCCATCGCGCGGATGACGCACGCGAATTGTGGAAATTCTCCAGGCACGTTTGAACGAAGTGCGCGCAGTGCGCGGTCATTCCCAAACCCACACGGAGGTAATCGAGAACCCACCCGGGATGGACCCCCACGTGCACACGCGACGATTAAAATCTCGCAGGACTGGCGACAGCTCTGAGCAGATTCGACAACGGTGTCATCCGCGATGCGGTTTTCTGCGTGTGACTCCTGTTGTGATTCGGGCCTTCCACCCCCCTAAGAAGCGCAAAACTCGAAGTGTGCCCCACCGCGGGACGACGATTTGAGGTGAGGTAGATGTACCCGATGCGTTTCTCGTCCGACTCTGGGTCGGACGTGTATGGCGGTCGTCTGCGCGATCGCCGATTCCGGACGGGCCGATCGCTGCTGCGCTCCCGGCGCGGCAGATCCCGGCGCTTCCTCCTGTATTTCGGGCTGGCGGTCGGTTTCTGCGTCCTGCTGGCGTTCGTCGGCTGCGGCTCGACTGCGTCGATCGGAGAGCTCACGCCGACCGAGAGCACCTTCAGTTTTGGCGCAGTGTCGGTGGGGCAAACCAGCAGTTCAACGGTGTCGTTTCTGAATACCGGTGGAGTCGCGGTCCAGATCACGCAGGTCAACATCACCGGCCAGCCGTTCAAACTGGCCAACCCCGCCAGCCTCCCGATCACCGTGGCTGCGGGATCCACCTATAACCTGCAGGTGCAGTTCAAACCTTCCAGCGCCGGCACAGCCACCGGCCAGTTGACTTTGACCAGTAATGTGAATGCGGGTGGGTTGCCGACGGCGACCCTGAGCGGGTTGGGTGTGCAGACGGTATCGCCGCCTGCGGCAAGCGTACTGAGCGGGGTCTCCTGCAACAATTCCGCGATGATCGGAGCGGGAACCGATAGCTGTTTTGTGGCCCTGAACGGGCCGGCGGGGGGCGGCGGACTCACCGTCAGTCTGAGTAGTACTAATCCAGCGGTTACGGTGCCGGCGACCGTGACGGTCCCGGCGAATACCACCGGCGTCGGATTTGCGGCGAAGGTGGCAGCCGTCAGCTCACCGCAGGGCGACGTACTCACGGCGACAGAAGGCGGCGTCTCGGAGGCATTCGCTCTCCAGCTGGATGCGGCGCAGCGCATCCTCAGTGCAAGCGCGATCGATGTGTCGTTCGGCTATGTTGCGATGAATTCGCCGGCCATCCAGTCCGTGATTCTCACCTCTTCGGGGACTGAACCGGTGACCATCACTTCGACTTCGCTGACCGGCAGCGGGTTCAGCATTGCGGGACTTGTGGTCCCGGTCACGCTGAATCCGGAGCAGGTGATCGTTCTTAACATTGAGTTTGACCCGGCGAGTGCGGGGAGTACGACCGGGAAGCTGACCCTGACCACCAACGACACTTCAGGGGGAGCAATCGTCATCAATCTCAGCGGCGATGGGGCAGCTGGGGGCTCGGGCGGAGGTTCCGGAGGGAGTGGTTCCGGTGGCTCCGGGGGTGGCTCGGGGTCCACGCCTGTTCTGAATGCGCTTTCCTGCAGCAGCGCATCGATGACCGGCGCGGGAGTAGATAACTGCACCGTCACCCTGACCACTGCCGCGCCCGCGGCGGGCGTTGTGGTGACCCTGGCCAGCAGCAACCCGGCGGTGGCGGTTCCTGCCTCCGTGACGATTCCGGGCGGAGCCGTCAGCGCCGGATTTGCGGCATCGGCTTCCGCGGTCACTTCCGCGCAGACGGCAAGCCTGATCGCCACCTACAGCGGCGCTACTCAATCTTTCGCATTGCAGCTGAACGCGGCGGGCGCGTTCCTCAGCGTCAACGCGACCAGCGTGGCGTTCGGTAGTGTATCGCTGAATACCCAATCCACGCAGATGTTAACTCTGACATCAACAGGTACGGAGGCGGTTACCGTAAGCGGAGCGACGCTGAGCGGACTTGGGTTCACGCTGTCCGGGGTTACGTTCCCGGTTACTCTCAATCCAGGACAGTCGGTGTCGCTGGGGCTTGTTTTCGTCCCGACCGCGGTGGGCATTGTGTCGGGTCAACTGACCCTGTCCTCAAACGCCACGACCGGCGGTTCTGTGACCGTCGCCCTCAGTGGGACAGGGGCCACGGCCTACTCCGTCGATTTGACCTGGGATGGCCCTTCGACGTCTGCGGATCCGGTCGAAGGATACAACGTGTATCGTTCCCCGAGCGGCGCCTCCGCCTACTCGCTGTTGAATACGGGCGTCACCCTCACGACCGCCTTTACCGATAACACGGCGCAAAGCGGCAACGCCTACGACTACGTTGTGACCAGCGTCGACAGTTCAGGGGTCGAGAGTGCTCCTTCGAACACATTTGCTGTAACCATTCCTTAGCCAGGACAGATTGCATGAGCCTTCACGAACCAGAATCGTCGGCCGCAGTCGGCAAAACACGGAGATCGTGCGGTTGCACGCGTCTGGATTTGTGGTCAATGCGGGCGCGGTGGATATCTCGATTATTTCCACCGCGGCTTCGTGCGGCTGCAAACTTTCTCCGCGATATAATGACACTCGGGCCGGCTGCGTCAGCGAGCAATCCGTCCGAGAATCGCAATACACCATACATCCTGATTCTGCGAAGCGGGTATGCGGGCTCCGCTCTATGGAGCCGCCGAATACCCACGGTTAACGTCTTGCGAGGCATGGCTCCGGCATCCCCGGAGTTGTACCGGATCCGGACCCAACGGCCCGGCATGGATATCCGCAATGGTTTCTTTGCCTAATAGTTTTCCGTCTCCGATTCGTGTTCTCATCGCCGACGACCATCCGCTGTTTCGAGATGGCCTGCGTCGACTGCTGCAGGCGGAACCAGGTTTTGAGGTGGTGGGAGAGGCTTCGGATGGAGACGTGCTCGTCGACCTGGCACGGAAAACCAGGCCGGACATTCTTCTCCTTGATCTTTCCATGCCGCGCCAGGATGGAATGGAAGTGCTGCGAGAGCTTTCGCTTTCGAAAATTCCGGTGCGCACTCTGCTGCTGACTGCCTCCATCGAAAAGGCGCAGATCGTTCAGGCGCTGAAGCTCGGAGCCTATGGGGTGATCATGAAGGAGTCGACCACCCAACGGCTCTTCGACAGCATTCAATGTGTGATGGCAGGACAATATTGGATCGGACGCGAGAGCGTCAGCGATCTGGTCAGGGCACTGCGCAGCGTGGCGCCCACCGAGAACGGTGTGCGCGGCAAGGACTTCGGACTGACAACTCGGGAACTCGAGATCGTGACCCTGGTGGTCGCAGGATACTCGAACCCCGACATCGCTCAGAGATGCTCGATCAGCGAGCAGACGGTGAAGCACCATATCAGCAACATTTTTGACAAGCTCGGTGTCTCCAACCGGCTTGAGCTCGCCCTGTTCGCCGTCAATCACCGATTGACCGCAGTCGCATCCTAACGCGAAATCCACAGGGCAGCTGAAATTCTCTCCCACGGAGAGAAACGGCACACGCCGGAGCAACACCACTGGAAAGGCCCGTCCTGCGCGGGTTCGGAACCTCGGTAACACACAATGGTTCCAGAAAACTAGCACTATGCAGTCATATGACGATAGTACTGTCGGGCCATTGCTGCCACCTGGGAACTGGCCTAACCTAAAGCTCGCAAGTTGGGTTGCGTGAGATTGCGTGTGGGTGCAGTGCCAGGAGAAGGGATGGATCCGGAACGGGTCTTGAGCACGGCGAACACGGAAATCTCCCGGGCCCGGCGCTATGAGATTGGGACGGTTATCCGGTATAGGGCACGAGGAGAGCGAGAGTGGCACGAGGGGCTGACTGAAAACATCAGCATCTCCGGTGTGCTGATTCGCAGTGAACGCTCCCTGGATCCCAAAACCGCGATTGAAATGCGGTTCTTTCTTCCCGTTGAGTTGGACGGCGAATGCGCCGCCGAAGTCTTCTGCCGAGGGTTCGTCATCAGGTCATCGAAATGCAGAATCCCGGTTGGTTCTTTCACTATCGCTGCCAAGATTATGCATTCGCGGTTTCTTCGCCAAACGGGCAGCCGAGATTATGTAGCCAAAGATTCAATGAATGGCAATCGACGGTTGGCGCTTTGATCAGTTTCTCCTGATAAATCCCGGTGCTGCAGGTGACAGGACGCCCCGAGTTTTACCACTCGGTGCCGGATGCTTGAAGTTTGAGCCTGATTGTGGAAAACGGGCCAATGTAGCCCACAGGGCGGAGCTACGGGCAGAAGCCAGGAAATGGACACGGAGCGCGCGGGCAGAATGACAATTCCGACCATCATCGAACGCGACGGCCCCGATCAGCCTGCCTGGTGGGCGGTCTACACCCGGCACCAGCACGAAAAAACGGTCGCGGAGGTCCTGTCGACCAAGGGGTTCGAGGTCTTTCTGCCCCTCCATGACTCGATGCGGCGCTGGAAGGACAGGCAAAAGGTTCTCTCGTTGCCGCTTTTCCCCTGCTACGTCTTTGTTCGGGGCAAGCTCAGCCGGCGATTGCAGGTAGTGACCACGCCGGGAATTCACATGATCCTGTCCCGCGGAGAACAGATCGCAGTCGTTCCGGAAGAAGAACTCCTGGCGATTCGCCGGGCAGTCAACGGCAACTATCGCGTCGAGCCGCACCCCTTCCTGAAAGTCGGCGAGCGAGTCCGAGTGACTCGGGGCTCGCTGGAGGGAGTGGAAGGGATTCTGATCCGCAAAAAGAATCTGTTCCGCCTGGTTCTGTCAGTGGATATGCTGGCGCAGTCCGTGGGCGTGGAAGTCGCTGCTTCCGATGTGGAACCCGTGGGGGTGGCGAGGGCCAAAGGTGCGTTTTCCACCACACCGTCCGCAGGAATTGCGGAAATCACGAACAATTTTCCTACCGCTGTCGCCGTTTACGATGCAAGATTAGACAGCACCCATTAAAGATCAACCGAATCCCCGCATCAGGCAAGCCGTCACTTCTGGCGGCATGACGCGGCACAGTCGCCAGGGCAGCCCGCGTACGGGGTTCCTCCGAGGTAGTTGCAGGTATGAGACTCAAAGCTGAATACGCCTTCGTGGCAGGATTACTGTTATTTGCCGCCTCCGGATCTCTGCCGGCCCAGACGGTGTCCGGCACCGCAAATCCCGAATCGGTTCGCGCCGCAGGATCAGCGCCCGATCAGGTGACGCCCGCGGCCGGCCGGATTCATAACAACGGCTATGTCATCGGCGACGATGACGTACTGGAGATCAACGTCTGGAAAGAGCAGGAGTTGAGCCGAACCATTCCGGTTCGCTCCGATGGAAAAATCTCGCTGCCTCTGGCAGGAGAAATCCAGGCCGCCGGCCGCACTCCGGTGCAACTGGAAGAGGAAATCACCGGCAGGCTGCGGAACTTTATTACCGAACCCGCTGTGACCGTCATGGTCCAGAAGATCAACAGCCTCAAGTTCAACGTGATGGGTGAAGTCATCAAACCCGGCGCCTATGCGCTGACCACAACCACCACGGTGGTGGATGCAATTGCCATCGCCGGCGGCTTCCGCGACTTCGCAAAGAAGAAGTCCATCTATGTGCTGCACACCAACACGGACGGCACAGAATCGCGCACATCCTTTAACTATGGGGATTTCGTGAAGGGAAAAAACCCTCGCTCCAACGTCAGGCTGCAGCCTGGAGACACCGTCGTGGTGCCCTGAGCTCGATATGATCACGAGATTCTGCCTGATCTTCGCGCTGCTGACCGCCCTTCCGGTGTGGTCTCAGACAACCGGCACTGGAACGGGTACTGGCACCGGCACGGGAACCGGAACGACGACCGGTACGGATGACGAACAACCGGACAATTCGGTGATGAACAGCGGCATGCTGGCGCCGCCTCCGGTCAGCGGCCAGGCTTACCCGGTCGCCACCGGCGACGAAGTCCGCATCAATTATCTGAGCCTGGGTGTGAACGCCGAAGTGGCCTACGACGATAACGTTTTTGCCGGCTTCAGCGGGACTCCCGAGAGCGACATGATTTATTCAGTCTGGCCGACGGTCACGCTGGACAAGAGCACGCTGCGGGTTCGCGAACAGTTCAACTACAGTCCGGGATTCGCTGTTTACCAGCCCCAGACGATCTCCAATGAGTTCGACCAGAACGCGTCTCTGAATTTCCAGTACCACGCTTCGGACACAGCAACCCTGAGCGCGAGCGATACCTTCCTGCGCAGTCACAGTCTGTTCGATTCACCTGGCGGGGCGGCGCCGGTCCAGATTAGCGGCTCCGCGCCGGTGCAGGCCACGGGCGTGGTTGCCCCTTTCGCGGATCGGATTACCAACGTCGCAAATGTCACCCTCAACCAGCAGGCGGGTGAGAACGAAATGTTTGGCATCAGCGGCCAGTACGGGCAACTCGACTATCCCGAAGCCTCGCAGGTGCCCGGCCTTTATAACTCGACCTCCTGGAGCGCCGGTGTCTTCTGCAATCAGCGCCTGAACAGTCGGCAATATCTCGGCGTCAACTTTCTGCACTCGAGGATCGTCAGCTTTCTTAAAGGAACCGACGGCATATTAGAGGACGACAACTTATTCCCCTTCTACACGATCTATCTTCGGAATTCGGTGAAGAGCGTGCTTTCGCTTTCCGTCACCGGCGGTCCACAGCACTATTCTGCGTCGGAAAATCCCGCCACTCCGGTTCAGGGATGGACCCCCGCGGGCACCGTCGGCGTGGGATGGCAGGGACATCTCTCCAGCCTGGCCGCGAACTATTCGAGATATCTGACCGGCGGAGGCGGGCTTTCAGGAGCCTACATCGAAGACTCGGCAAGCGCTTTCTTCCGCAGAGAGCTGACGCGGACATGGGAAGCGGATTTGATCGGCTTCTACGCGACGACTCAGGATAAGACCCCGCTTTTTGCGCTCGCTGAACCGGGAGGCCACACCATCAGCGGCAGCGCCCAGATCCAGCACTCGTTGACCCGGAATCTGAAGTTCGTGGTTGGTTACGAGCGGATGGATCAGAATTACGCCGGCATTGAGGCATTAGCCAAGCTGCCGAACAGCGACCGCGTGTACGGTTCCGTTTCCTGGCAGTTCACCCGACCCTTAGGACGATAATCATGGCTGGAGTTTACGAAGCAGAAAACCCGGAGAAGCTGGATGTCGCGCGCTATCTCGATATAGCCCGGCGCCGCCATATCCACTTCCTCATCCCGCTTCTTGTCGGGTGGATGCTGGTATGGGGCAGCAGCTGGCTTCTCGCCCCGCTCTACAAATCGAGCACGCTCATCCTGGTGGAAGAGCCCTCGATGCCGAAGAACTACGTCACGCCCAATGTCGACGACGATCTGCAGGCGCGGCTGCAGAGCATGCAGCAGCAAATCCTGAGCCGCACTCGCCTGCTGATGATTATCAACAGCATGCATCTGTACAACGACGGCCGTCACGCGATCTCCGACGACGATAAAGTCGCGCAGATGCAGAAGGAAATCGTTATCGAGCTGGAGCGCGACGCGCAGAACGCTGGCATCACCGCGTTCCGCATCGACTACAGGGCGCGCGATCCCCGCGTCGCCCAGGCGGTGACCGGACAACTCGCCGACCTGTTCATCAACGAGAATCAGCAGACCCTGCTGCAGCAGTCGGGAGACACCACCAAGTTTCTTGAGGGCGAGCTGGAAAAGGCCAGTACCGATCTTGCCGAGATGGATGCCAGGAAGAAGGCCTTCGAGGCCAGCCACCTGGGGGCATTACCCTCCCAGGAGGCCAGCAACCTGCAGATCCTGACCGGGCTGCAGGCGCAGTTGACCAATGAGCAGGATGCGCTCAACAATGCCACCTCGCAGCGCGCCTTAAATCAGACTATGATCGAGCAGCTCCGCACCAATCCCACCCCGGTGGTGCGTACGGCCGAGGTGGATCCCAATGGCGTGCAGGCGATCGATACGCAGCTGGCCAAGCTGCGCGACCAGCTGACCGATCTGCAGTCTCGCTACACCGACAGCTACCCCGATGTTGTGAAGGTGAAAGCGCAGATCGCGCGGACCGAGAAGCAGAGGCAGGCGGCCGTTGCCGCGGAGAAGGCCAAAGGAACGACCAGCACGGCCAACGACACGATGACCATGTCGCAGCTGCAGGGACAGCTGGAATCCGATCAGGTGGATATTCAGAATCGCGGAAAAGAGATCGCGTCGCTGCAGGCCAGAATCGCCGAATATGAGGCGCGCATCAATGCCGAGCCGTCGAGCGAACAGCAGCTGAACGATCTCACCCGCGGATACGATCAGTCGAAAGCGCACTATGACGACCTGCTGAAGAGGAAGCAGGACTCGCAGATGGCGACCAGCATGGAGCAGAATCTCCAGGGCGAACGTTTCAAAAAACTGGATGCTCCAAGCCTTCCCACCAAACCCGACTTTCCGAATCGTTTGAAGTTTTGCGCCGCCGGCCTGCTGGTCGGACTGGCCCTGGGTGGCATCTCGGTGGCCTCGTTCGAGTTTTCCGACGATCGCATGCACAACGACACCGACATTAAAGATTTGCTGCCTGTCGCCGTCATCTGCGAAGTTCCGCAGGTGATCAACCCGGCGGACGAACAGAAAGCGCGCAGGAAGACGGTTCTGGGATGGGCAATGACGGCAACCGTCGTTGTCATCATCCTCCTGGGTTCCGCTGTCAGCTTCATTCATGGTTAGGGTGCAATGTATAAAGCCTTTTTTAAGCTCGCCCGCAATCCGTTCGATCTGACGCCCGATCCGACCTATTTTGTGTCGACCCGTCGGCATAATGAAGCGCTGGCTGCGCTGCATTACGGCATTCGCCGGCACAAAGGGTTTGTCGTTGTCACCGGAGAGGTCGGCACCGGGAAAACCCTCCTGCTGCGCTGCCTGCTGCGCCTGCTGAAGGAAAGTAAGGACATTGCCTACGCCTACCTGTTTAACAGCCGGCTCTCTCCCACTGAGTTTCTGCAGTACATCCTGTCGGACTTCGGTCTTCCCGCATCGGGCAAGAACAAGAGCGAGCTCCTGCTCGATCTTGGGCAGTTCCTGGTGTCGCGTGGATCGAAAGGCCTCACCACCGTTCTGATCGTGGACGAGGCGCATCATCTCTCCGAGGAGTTACTCGAAGAGGTGCGACTCCTCTCCAACCTGGAAACGACGGACGACAAGTTGCTCCAGATCGTGCTGGTCGGGCAACCCGAACTGGATCAGAAGCTGGATTCCGTTGGGCTCCGTCAACTCAAACAAAGAATCGCTCTCCGTGCGCAGCTGGGACCTCTCGACGCCGCGGAGACCAGGGAATACATCGAACATCGGCTTCGCGTTGCCGGCGCTGAAGGTGATCCGAACGATCTGTTTTCTCCCGAAGTCATTCAGGCTGTCTATCGTCATTCCCGAGGCTTCCCCCGGCTGATCAACACCGTTTGCGAAAACGCGCTGATCATTGCCTACGCGCGACAAATACCCAAAGTGAGTGTCGATATCGTCGAAGATGTCGCAAGAGAGTTCCGTCTTGATATGAATTTCTTCGGTGAAGCCGAAGGGAGCGGAACCCATGGCGAGATGGATGTTCAGCAAGCCGCGAAGGTTCTTCGCGATCTTTATTCAGCTCTGCGCAAACCAGTAGTGCGCAGCGCCGATTTGACTGTGCCTGTTTCTCTCGAAGCGAGTGAGTATGAGCCGAATATTTGATGCTCTGCAAAGATCAGAAGCTGAAAAGTCAGGAAGTAAGCCATCGCCGGCGCCCGACGCAACGGAGTTGTTGCGCCATGCCGAGCGCCGGGCGGCCTCCGAATACGAAGCTGTCGCCGCGCCGGAACCGCCACCCGCGCCTGTGGAGCCCTCTGTCTCTGGCAACGGTCATCTGGCTCCTTCCGGTCCTGTGGCCGCCTCGAAAGGGAACGGCGCCAGCCGGGTCGCCGCCGCCCCGGCTGAAGAGCCGCGTCCGCAGCCAAGACCCGAGATCTTCGATCACTTCAAAACCCTGAAGCTCGCCCTCCCGGCACAGAGCCGTCTGGTCAGTGTTTCTGACAAGGACAGCCCGGCTGCGGAGGCTTTTCGGCTGCTGGCGGTGCGGCTGCGGCATCTTCGCCGCGATCGCCCGCTGCAGAAGCTTCTCGTCACAAGTTCGATACCGCAGGAAGGCAAAAGCACTTGTTCTGCGAACCTGGCATGCTCGCTGGCGTTGCGGGCTCAGCAGAGAACCCTTCTGCTCGAGGGCGATGTCCGGCGGCCATCCCTGTCGCAAATCTTCGCGCTTGCCCCGCGTCCGGGAATCTGCGAATGGCTGCGCGAAGAACGCAAGCTGCCGGAGAGCATTTATTTTCTCGAGGGACCTGGCCTGTGGTTTATGCCGGCAGGCAGTTCGCCGAGCAATCCGCTGGAGTTACTCCAGTCCGGCAAGGTGACCACCCTTCTGGATCAGCTGGCTGAACTGTTTGACTGGGTCATCATCGATTCGCCCCCGGTTCTGCCCTTGGCCGATACCAGCGTCTGGGCGCGTCTGGCTGATGGCATCCTGCTGGTGGCGCGCCAGGGAGTCACCGAGAAGCGCCAGCTCAAGCGAGCCATCGATGCGGTTGAATCGCAAAAGCTGGTCGGAGCTCTGCTGAACTCGTCCAACAGCGCGCCGCACACCGACTACTACTACACTCCCCGCCCGGAATGAAGTCAGACGGGGTCAGAGAAGTTAGAACTGGATATAACCGCGTGTAAGTGCTCCGGCGCATCGGAACGCCGGGTTTTCAACTCAACAGAGCAACAGCGAAGCCGTCATAACAAGTCAAAAAAACGCAAGGATTGTTTCAAATATTTCGCACCGATGTTCGAACATTCATTAATGCTCGAGAGGAGCGGGTTGTGACTCTGCCAAGGATCAATAGGATTGCAGATATGGTGGACCCGATATTCGACGCGGCCGCCTATGGGGAACGCGACGTCCTGATCGAAGAGGCATTCAGGCGGCGCATCGCGATTGAGCGAAAGCGGACGGAACGGTCCCGAGAGCCGTTTCTGCTGATGCTGCTGGAAGCGGGCTCGACCCAGAATGGTGTTAGCCTGGACAAAACCCTGACCGGCATCGTATCCGCCATGCAGTCTTCCACGCGGGAAACCGACGTGGTCGGCTGGTACAAGGATCGGAATACAGTCGGCGTGATGTTTACCGGCCTGGTGGTCAGCGACAAAAACTCGGTCCTGAGCACGATTCTGGGCCGGGTCAGCGCCGCGCTGCAGCAGGAAGTTTCACTGGAAAAGTTTAACGAGATCACGTTCTCCTTCCATTTCTTTCCCGATGACTGGGATGGTGACAGCTCCGGTCGTCCCAGCGATCCTGTTCTGTACCCGGATCTCTTCAGTCCGACCCGGGATCAGCGCACTCTGCTGCGGGTCAAGCGGGGAATGGATATTGCGGGCAGCATTCTGGCATTAGCCATATGCATGCCTCTGTTCGCGATCATCGCCCTCGCGGTCAAAGCAACCTCCAAAGGGCCGATTCTTTTCCGGCAGGATCGCATCGGGCAGTATGGCCGCCGCTTCACGTTTCTGAAGTTTCGCTCCATGCGCGTCAACAACGATGAATCCGTCCACAAGGAATATGTGAAGCAGCTCATTGCCGGCGTGGCCGAACGCGTTCCGGCGACTGCCAACGGCGAGGGTGTCTACAAGCTCGCCGGCGACAAGAGAATTACCCCCATCGGGAAGTTCCTGCGGAAAACCAGCCTGGATGAGCTGCCCCAGTTTCTGAACGTGCTTCGCGGAGACATGTCGCTGGTCGGGCCGCGTCCCCCGATTCCCTATGAGCTGGCTGCCTATCAAACCTGGCACCGTCGCCGCGTTCTCCAGGTGAAGCCTGGCATTACGGGCCTGTGGCAGGTGACCGGTCGAAGCCGCGTGCGCTTCGACGATATGGTCCGTCTCGATCTGCGCTATGCGATCTCCTGGTCGCCGTGGCTGGACGTCAAGATTCTCATGCGGACGCCGGCTGCCGTCATCAAGGGAGCCTACTGAGGCCCTCGACTCCGCGAATACCCTCCTGAATTCCTCTGTTTCTGCTGAGCACCGCTCTTATGGGGCGGTGCGCGACTGCGTCATGAGCAGCCGCTGAAAGTGTGGTGACAATCCCGTGAACTTCGGTGTAATCGGCTACGGTTATTGGGGCCCCAACGTGGTAAGGAACCTTGCCAGTCTGGAGGGGTCCCAGGTGCGGGCCATCGCGGAGATGAGTCCGGCCGCGCAGAAGCGCGCCCACAAAGCCTATCCCGGCATGCATATCACCGCGGATGCGATGGAGGTCATCACTGCGCCTGACATCGATGCCATCGCGGTGATAACTCCGGTGTGGACCCACTACGAGCTGGCCAAGGCCGCTCTTGAGAATGGCAAACATGTCTTTGTCGAAAAGCCCTTCACCAGCAATGTTGCGCAGGGTGAGAAGCTCATCGACCTGGCCATCCAGAAGAACCTCAGGGTCATGGTCGATCACACCTTCCTCTTTACCGGCGCGGTAAGGAAAATTTCCCAGTTACTCCGGGAAGGAACGCTGGGACGGCTGTATTACTACGACTCCACCCGCGTCAATCTGGGGCTGTTTCAGCACGACATCAACGTTCTCTGGGATCTCGCTCCCCACGATCTGTCCATCATGGATTACGTCATCGATGGGAGTCCGGAGGCCGTGGTAGCCACCGGACAGAGCCACTTGAACTCCCACGAAGACGTTGCCTTCATGACCCTTTACTTTCCGGAAAATGTCATTGCGCATATCAACGTCAACTGGCTTTCCCCGGTAAAGGTTCGCACCACCCTGATCGGCGGTGAAAAGCGGATGCTGGTCTGGAACGATCTCGAAGCCGACGAAAAAGTCAAGGTTTACGACAAGGGCGTCAATATCACCAACAGCGAAGGGCTTTACTCCCTGCTCGTCAATTACCGCTCCGGCGATATGTGGTCGCCGCAGCTGGAGCAGGTCGAGGCGCTGCGCCAGGAGCTGTCGTATTTCGTCGACTGTATCTCGAGCGGTAAGGATGCGTTTAACGATGGATGCGCGGGATTGCGTGTGGTCAAGATGCTCGAAGCCGCCAGTGAGTCCATGAGCAAGCGAGGCTCGCTCGTCTACCTATGAACTCGTACAACTGCATTGCGGCTGATGTGAAGCTGGGCGCCAATGTCCGGCTGGCGCAGTTCATCAATCTCTACGGATGTGAAATAGGCGACGAGACGAAGATCGGTGCTTTCGTCGAGATTCAGAAGAACGCCACGGTTGGCAAGCGCTGCAAGATTTCCAGTCACACTTTTGTCTGCGAAGGGGTCGTGATCGAAGATAACGTCTTCATCGGCCACGGCGTAACCTTCATCAACGATAGCTATCCCCGAGCTACAGCGTCCGGCGGACAGCTGCAAACCGAGGCTGACTGGAAAGTCGAGCGCACCATCATTCGCAGGGGCGCATCGGTCGGTTCCGGCGTCACCATTCTGTCCAATACCACCATCGGTGAAAACGCGATTGTCGGCGCTGGCAGCGTGGTCACCAAAGATGTCCCACCCAACACGATCGTCGCCGGCAATCCGGCGAAGATTCTGCGTCACATAGAAGAAAGATAAGAGGACCCCCCATGTACGCATCCAACGACATCCCTTTCCTCGATTTAGTGACTCCTCATGTCGAACTGGAGGAAGAGCTGACCGCCGTATTTCGCCGTGCTCTCTTTACCGCCGGATTTGTCGGCGGCCCGATGGTCGAGGAGTTCGAGCAGGCGTTTGCGGCGTTTTGCGACTCGAAGCACTCCGTCGCCCTGAACAGCGGAACCGACGCGCTTCGCTTCGCCATCATGGCTTGCGGCATCGAGCCCGGCCATGTGATCGTCACCGTGCCTCACACTTTCATCGCTACCACCGAAGCGATTTCCCAGGCAGGCGCGATTCCCGAATTCATCGACATCGACGAGAACACCTACAACATGTCGGTCGAGCGGCTGCAGGAGTACCTGGAACAGGGCTGCACGCGGGATGCCTCCGGGCGGCTCATCAGTAAGCGGAGCCAGCGGCCGGTAGCCGCGATTGTACCGGTACACCTCTACGGTCAGATGGCCGACATGGATTCGATCCTGCGGCTGGCCAATCAGTACGGCCTCACCGTGATCGAAGATGCGTGCCAGGCGCACGGCGCGGAGTACTTCTCCGGCAAGCTGAATCGCTGGATGAAGGCCGGAACCATGGGCCGCGCGGCCGCCTTCAGTTTCTATCCCGGAAAGAATTTGGGCGCCTGTGGCGAAGCCGGCGCCGCAGTTACCGACGACCCCGTGATCGCCGCGAAAGTGAAGATGCTCCGCGATCATGGACAGGCGAAGAAGTATTACCACGACATCGAAGGCTATAACGGTCGCCTCGATTCGATTCAGGCCGGACTGCTGCATGTGAAGCTGGCGCATCTGGCTGCCTGGAACTCGCAGCGCCGCGACCGCGCCGCCGAGTATGATCGTTTGTTGGCAGGCAACGATGCCGTCACCTGTCCGTACGAGCCTTCCTGGTCACGCGCCGTCTATCACCTGTATGTGATCGGCACCGACGACCGCGATGGCATGATGCGTCACCTGAAGGAAGCGGGCATTGGCACTGGCATTCACTATCCTGTGCCGCTGCACCTGCAGAAGGCGTACGCGCACATGAATTACAGCCCGCAGGATTTTCCCGTGGCCACCCGTGCTGCCGGCAGAATCGTTTCTCTGCCCATGTTCCCCCATCTGAGAGCGGATCAGCAGGCGCGGGTTGTCGACGAGATCTATGCGTTCACCTCCAAAGCCGGCAACCACTCCGAAAGTCTGGAGAATAGGGCTCTCGCCGCGAAGGGGAACGTGTAAAGGTCAGCACTCTGCCAACCTGTCCAAACTGCCACTCAGAGCAGGCTCTGTCAGTCAGAGCCTGCCAATCCCCACGACCTGTGGTGCTGATCAATACCGACTACTTATATGATGGACAACGCACAATCGATAACTCTCAAGCTGCTGGATTATTGCCGGAGCAATGACTGGGCCGGGTACGAACCCTACGATGTCCTGAACAGCCGGCTCGTCGCGGCGCTGCCCATGCTGGACTCAAGAGTTCCGCGCCTCGTTCTCACGCAGTTTCTCAAGCGCAGCCCCGTCAATATCCGGCCGGCATTGCGAATTCCGAAAACGCAAAATCCCAAAGCTCTGGGGCTCTTCCTTTCTTCGCTGGTCAACCTCTCCCGAGCCGGGATGCCTGTGGATCAGGGGGACATTCCGCATCTGCTGAAGCGGCTTGTCGACCTGAAGTCGCAGTCTTCCTATTGGTGCTGGGGCTACAACTTCCCGTGGCAGACGCGCACCGTTCTCGTGCCGCGATGGGCGCCCAACCTGGTGTGTACAACCTTTGCCGCCACCGGCTTGCTCGATGTATTCGAGATGAACCGGGACGAACAACTTCTGGACATGGCAGTGAGCGCTGCCGAATACATCCTGAACGAACTCTACTGGACTCGGGACGATGTTTGTGGATTTGGCTATCCTCTGCCCGAAGTTCGCAACCAGGTTCATAACGCGAACCTTCTTGCGGCAGCGCTGTTTTGCCGTATCTATGCCCTTACCGGCCGGGAGAAATTTCTCGAGCCGGCCGTTCGCGCCGCACGCTATACAACAACGCAGCAATACCCCGATGGCCGATGGGACTATGGGCAGGGCTCCACACAGAAGTGGGTGGACAATTTTCATACCGGGTTTAACCTGAGCGCGCTGCGATCGATTGGGCGGACGCTCAAAACCACCGAGTTTGAGGAGTCGGTGGCTCGCGGGTTCCGCTTCTGGCGGGAGCATTTCTTCCGTGAAGATGGCGCCGTCCGCTACTATCACGACCGCACCTATCCTATCGACACGCACTGTGTCGCGCAGAGCATCATCACCCTTCTCGATCTCAGCGATCTGGACCCGGCGAACGCTGGCCTTGCGCAGTTCATCTTCGAGTGGGCCAGAGATCACATGTGGGATAAGAAGAAGAACTACTTTCATTACCGGATTCTTCGCTCCTGCAAAATTCGGACCTCCTATATGAGATGGACCCAGGCCTGGATGTTCCTGGCGCTTTCGATGCTGATCAGTCCGCCCCAGGCCCAGGCGCACGAATCCGACCGGCTCGCTTTGTCCGAGGTATAGTCATGCTCAAGCTCCCTGTTTACGCAATCGTGACCCCGGCGCGCAACGAAGCCCGGTCGATCGAAATGACGATCGAATCGGTCGTGGCGCAAACCGTCCGGCCTTTGCGGTGGGTCATCGTCAGCGACGGCTCGACCGACGACACCGATGCAATCGTCACGCGATATGCGCAACGCTACGACTGGATTGAGTTAGTGCGCATGCCGGAACGCCGGGAGCGGCATTTCGCCGGCAAGGTCTATGCGTTTAATGCCGGGCTGGAGCGGCTGAAGAACCTGCCCTACGAAGTTGTTGCCAGCCTCGATGCCGACATAACCTTCGAGGAAGATTACTTCGCCTTCCTGCTGGAAAAACTGGCCGCCGACGCGTCGCTCGGACTGGTGGGCACGCCCTTCCGCGAAAACACCTCCAGCGACGTCTACGACTACCGCTTCGTCAGCATTGAGCATGTTTCCGGAGCTTGCCAGGTATTCCGCCGCGAGTGTTTCGAGGCCATCGGCGGCTATGTTCCGGTAAAAGGCGGCGCGATCGACAATATTGCTGTGATCACCGCGAGAATGAAGGGATGGAAGACGCGGACCTTCACTGAGAAGACCTGTCTGCATCATCGTGAAATGGGCACAGCCCAGGTCGGTCTCGTCCACGCGCGGTTCAAGTTTGGCGCGAAAGACTACGCCATCGGGAATCATCCTGCGTGGGAGCTGTTCCGCAGCGTCTATCAGATGTCCCGGCGGCCATTCATCGTCGGCGGCCTCGCGCTCGGAGCAGGCTATTTCTGGGCCTTTGCGCGGCGCGTGCAGCGTCCGGTCTCATCCGAGCTGATGGCGTTCCACCGGGGAGAACAGTTGCAGCGGCTGAGAAAAATGTTCTTTCGCAAAGGTGTGCGGAGCACTAACTCCGCGGTTGCTCCGGCGGAAAAGCGTCAATCCCAGCCGGTAGCCGCCGAATCGTCGCCTGGCGTGGCAGGGAGATAACAATCGCGGGTTCGCAGCCCAGGAAGGGCATCATGCGAAACGGCGATCGGGTCGAAGTCGATGAACGATTCTCTCTACACACAAGCGAGCGAGCCGGCTGCAGCCAGCGCCTCCGCCAGGAACATCTCAGGCGCCCAGGTGATCATCAACGCCGACGACTGGGGCCGGGATCGTGAGAATACCGATCGTTCTCTTGCATGCGTGCTCGCGGGCGTCATGTCCTCAGCGAGCGCGATGGTCTTCATGGAGGACTCGGAGCGATCGGCAGATCTTGCCAGAGAACACGCTGTCGACTGCGGCCTTCACCTGAACCTCACAACCGCCTTTTCCGCACCGCAATCCCCTGCCCGCCTGCGTGACCACCAGCGCAAACTCAGCCGCTACCTGAGGTCACTGCGTCTCGCTCAAGCGCTCTATCATCCTTTTCTAACTAATTCTTTCGAATACGTCGTCAAGACGCAGAGGGAGGAGTTTGAGCGCTTGTATGGTGCGCCAGCCGGACGAATCGATGGCCACCATCATATGCATCTCTGTGCGAACGTAGTGCGTCAGGGGCTTTTGCCGGCGGGAACGATGGTGCGCAGGAACTTCTCTTTCGGACCCTCGGAAAAGAGCTCTGTCAATCGCTGGTACCGCGATCGCCAGGACAAAGTCCTGGCTCGCCGCCATTCCATGACAGATTTCTTCTTCTCCCTGCCGCCTCTTGAGCCGCGCCTCCGGCTGAAAAGGATTTTCACTCTGGCCCTGCAGTTCAATGTCGAGGTTGAGACCCATCCTGTGAACGCGGAAGAGTACGGCTATTTGATGGACGGCAATCTACTCCGCGATCTGGGCGCGCTTCAGGTGGCGCCCAGCTATCGCCTCCGCAGTACGGATGAGAGGACCGCAGCATGAATACGCTGGAGCAAAGCGCGGCTACGGTGCCCGGCGGCATTGCCGCAGGTCAGGCTCTCGCGCGTATCAGCGTCTGCGTCTGCACCTACAAGCGGCCGCATCTGCTGAAGCGCCTGTTGATGGAAGTCATCAAGCAGGACACGAACGGCTTGTTCACTTTTTCGATCGTGGTTGCCGATAACGATGGAGCAAAATCGGCAGAGGCTACGGTCGCTGAGATTGGCCGCGCCTCCGCAATTCCGGTGAAATATTGCGTCGAGGAGCGACAGAATATTGCCCTGGCCCGGAACAAGGTCGTCACCAACGCTGACGGTGATTATCTGGCGTTTATCGATGACGATGAATTTCCTGCCCCGCATTGGTTGCTGAACCTTTTCCTCACCTGCAATCAGTACAAGGTCGACGGCGTACTTGGGCCAGTCCGGCGTCACTTCGATCAGACTCCGCCGGCATGGCTGGCAAAGAGCCAGTTTTATGAGCGCAGAGTGAATCCCACCGGGATGGGCGTTGACTGGCAGGAAGCGCGGACCGGCAATGTGCTCCTCAGGCGGGAACTGGTGATGGGCGATCCAGCCCCGTTCCGTCCCGAATTCCGCGCGGGAGAAGATCAGGATTTCTTCAGGCGAAAGATGGACGAGGGGCGCACGTTCATCTGGTGCGCGGAGGCACAGGCGTTCGAGACCGTTCCTCCGGTTCGCTGGAAGCGCACGTATCTGCTGAAAAAGGCGCTGCTGCGCGGCGCAACCGCCGCCCTGCAGCCGAACGGTTTCGCCAGCATTGCCAAATCGGTGGTCGCCATACCGCTGTACGCTCTGGCTCTGCCGTTCGCGTTGCTGCTGGGACAACATCGTTTCATGACCCTTCTGGTCAAGCTATGCGACCACGCCGGGAAGTTACTCATGCTGGTCGGCATCAATCCGATCCGCGGGGAATATGTTGCTGAGTAAGTGGGAGAAATTCAATGCAGTGTTGCGGTGAGGAACTCGTGGTGCGGGGAAAACTTCTCCGTATCGCACATCCAGGTTCCGACAAATACGACTCGATCCAGGCGCCGGAGTTAATTGCGGAGCTGACGCAAATCCCGCGCGACTATCGATCTGCTTACGTTCATGCAGATCATGCCGGAGACTACGCGGAAGTACGACTATCCCATGGAGATGGACAACCTGGCCGTCCTCCCCGTAACCACGTACGACAACTGGTTTAAAAACCAGATTCGCTCTTATGCCCGCAATCGATCACGGCAGGCAGAGAAGCGGGGCGTCGTCCTGCGTGAAGTGCCGTTCGACGACCGGCTGGCCGAAGGCATCTGGGAAGTTTACAACGAGACCAAAGTTCGCCAGGGAAGACCCAATACCCACTACGGCAAAGATGTGGCAACCGTCCGCAATGAAGCTGCCACGTATTTGGATCGCAGCGTTTTCATCGGTGCGTTTCTCGATGACAAACTGATCGGCTTTGTGAAGCTGGTGATTGATCTGAACCGCTGCCAGGCGAGCATGATGAACATCGTTGCGATGGTTCGCCATCGCGACAAAGCGCCCACCAACGCTCTGATTGCCCACTCCATCCGCGCCTGCGAGAGCCGCGGCATCCCCTATCTGATGTACCAGAACTTCGTGTACGTCAATAAAGAGGCCGACAAGCTGACCCATTTCAAGGAAATCAATGGCTTCGAGCGCGTCGACCTTCCCCGCTACTATGTTCCGCTGACGGCGCGAGGCAGGATCGCCCTGAAATACGGTCTGCATCACGGACTCATGAACTCCCTCCCGACGCCTCTGGCTGCGAAGCTCCGGCAGTTCCGCAATTCCTGGTATAACCGCAAGCTTCAGCCTGAAACTGAAGCGTCCTGAGAGAGGCGCATGCCAGGAATCGTTGGTCTGATTACTGCATTACCGCGCGAACGCGCCGAAGCCGAGTTGCTTCGTATGGTCGGGGCTCTCCAGCACCAGTCTTTCTATGTTGCGGGGACCTGCATCGATGAGCGTCTGCGTCTCTATGTGGGATGGGTAGCGCGCAGGGGATCCTTCGCCGCCGGCATGCCCCTGCACAACGAGCAGGGCGACCTCAGCCTGTTTTTTTCCGGAGAAGAGTTTCCCGATCCTGGACTCGAAGCCGGGCTGAAGGAGCGCGGTCACTCGTTCGAGCCCGGAGGAGCTTCGTATCTTGTCCATCGGGCAGAAGAGGAGGCCGATTTTCCCCGAGAGCTGAACGGCAGGTTTCATGGCTGCCTCGCCAACCGGGCGACCGGAGACGTTACCGTCTTCAACGATCGCTACGGCATGCATCGGCTCTACTACCACGAAGGAAAAGACGCGTTCTATTTTGCGGCCGAAGCCAAAGCAATCCTGGCTGTCCGGCCGGAGCTGCGGGCGATCGATGCTCAGGGTCTGGCGGAGTTCATCACCTGCGGTTGCGCGCTGGAGAATCGCACCCTCTTTCGCGACATTCACGTGCTGCCGCCGGGCTCTGCCTGGACTTTCCGGAACGGTTCGCTGCAGCGAAAGGCTGCCTACTTCGATCCCAAAGAATGGGAAGAGCAGCCGGTTCTGGATGAAGAGAATTATTATCAGCAGCTGCGCTCCGTCTTCGCGCGTACCCTGCCAGGATACTTTGGCGGTCGCGAAAAGATCGGGATGTCCCTGACCGGCGGTCTCGATTCCAGGATGATCCTGTCCTGGCATCACGCCGAACCCGGATCGCTGCCCTGCTATTCGTTTGTTGGTCCCTATCGCGAATGCCAGGATGTCCTCATGGCGCGCAAAGTTGCGCGCGCCTGTGGCCAGCCGCATCAGGTCATTGCTGTTGGGCAGGACTTCCTCTCGCAGTTCGCTTCGTACTCGGAACGCACGGTCTTTCTCACCGATGGCTGCCTGGAGGTGAAACACGCGCCGGATTTGTACGTCAACGAGCGTGCCGCGCAGATCGCCCCGGTGCGCATGACCGGCAACTACGGGGGAGAAGTGCTGCGCGCGGTGCGGGCCTTTAAGCCGGTCGATCCGGCGCCCGGCCTCTTTGCCTCCGATCTTGCGCCCGATTTCGAGAAAGCGAAGCAGGCCTATCGCCGGCAGCTCGACGGCCACCCGCTGTCGTTCGCAGTCTTTCGTCAGGCGCCCTGGCACCATTACGGGCTCCTCTGCCTCGAGCAAAGCCAGCTCACGCTGCGTTCGCCCTACATTGACAATGAATTTGTAAAGACGGTTTTCCGCGCGCCGAAATCGACGCTGGCGAGTAACGACATTTCGCTGCGGATCATCCAGGAGGGCGATCCGGCCCTGCGTAAGATTCGTACCGATCGGGGGCTGGGCGGGAGTTTGCCCCGCTGGATGGCGTCCCCGCTCGAGAAGTATCTGGAGTTCACCTTCAAGGCGGAATACGCCTATGATTACGGAATGCCGCAGCCCGTGGCCAAGGTCGATCACGCCCTCTCCGCTCTTCACCTGGAGCGGCTTTTCCTCGGCCGGCATAAGTTCTATCACTACCGCGTGTGGTATCGAGACCCGTTGGCCGCATATGTCCGCGAGATGCTTCTCGATTCGCGGACCCTGTCCCGGCCCTGGCTGCAGCGCAACACGCTCGAGGAGATTGTGAAGGGCCATCTCAAGGGAGATCGCAACTACACCACCGCGATCCACAAGATCCTGACCCTGGAGCACGTCCACCGCCTGTTCATAGACTCCAGATGAATGAACGCGTAGCCACAATCGTCTACATCCTCGGCATCTGCGCTCTCTTCTATGTGGACCGGGATGTGATCTCTCGGGTTTCGAAAGGGCTTTGGGTCCCGGTGCTGTGGCTCCTTATCGTCGGATCGCGGCCGGTGACCACGTGGTTCCAGTCGGGGCCAACCATCTCCCAGGCCGATCAGTACACCGAAGGAAGTCCGATCGACGCGACGATCTTCGGGATCCTCGTCGCCGCGGGCATTGTGGTCCTGTGTCAGCGTCCCCGGAAGGTCACGGCGTTCCTGCTGGCCAACTGGCCGATTCTGCTCTTTTTCACCTATTGCGCGATCAGTATTGGCTGGTCCGATTACTCCTTCGTTGCGTTCAAGCGCTGGATTAAAGCTATCGGCGATGTGGTCATGATCCTGATCGTGCTCACGGATCCCGATCCCCTCGTGGCAACCAAGCGCTTTTTCTCGCGGGCCGCGTTCATCCTGCTGCCGCTCTCCGTGCTGTTCATCAAGTATTACCCCGATCTGGGACGCGCCTATAACCCCTGGACCTGGGTTCCCATGTTCACCGGGGTGACGACCTTTAAGAACCTGCTCGGCATGACCTGCCTCGTCTGCGGTCTCAGCTCGGTCTGGTCGCTCAATGAAGCGTTTTGGGACCGCGCCATGCCCCGGCGCTTCTGGCATCTGGGTGCCCACGGAATCATCGTCGTCATGGCCGTCTGGCTCATCGTCACGGCCAACTCCATGACCTCCCTCTCGTGCCTTTTGATGGCGAGTACGCTCATTCTTCTGCCCGTGCAGCGCCGCCTCGCCACCCGGACCAAAGTTGCGCATGCGCTGGTCATCGGCTGTATCAGCCTGTCACTGGTCAGCCTCTTCGTGGATCCAAGCACGATGCTCCAGTCCATTGGAAGAGATCCGACCCTCACCGGGCGGATCAACATCTGGAATGCCGTTCTCGCGCAGCATACCAACCCAATGGTGGGAACCGGTTTCGAAAGCTTCTGGATGGGCGAGCGGCTCCTCCGCGTGGGGCAGATGACGGAGAAAGGAATCCAGGAAGCGCATGACGGCTACCTGGAGGTCTATCTGAACCTCGGGTTTGTGGGGCTGACTCTGCTGGGCGTGATGATCGTCGCCGGCTATCGCAATGCCATGGCCGTTTTCCGCAGGGATACGCATGCCGGCCGGCTGCGCCTGGCATTTTTCACCGCGGGCATGATTTACAGCTTCACCGAAGCCGGCTTCCGCATGATGAGCCCCATCTGGATCGGATTCCTTCTGGCTCTGACCTGCGTTCCCCAGCTGCGGCGCCGCGAGCGGCCGCAATCTGCTAAATTACGCGTGACGCAGGTTGAAGTTCCCATGGAGACCGCGGACGTGTACAGGATCGGCTCGGGTCTGGACCCCTCTCACGCCAGCGCCGCTGGCCTGACAACCTAAGGATCAGGCAAGAGAATCATGAGAGCATGCATGCTCGCTTATACCTTTTATGAGGCCGACAATCGCGTCCGCCGTTATGCCGAGGCGCTGGCCCGGCGTGGAGACCGGGTCGATGCGATCGCAGTGGCGCGAAACCAGAATATGGGTACGGAGGTGATCAACGGGGTCCGCGTGCTCCGGGTTCAGAAGCGGGTCATCGACGAGAGGGGACCGTTCAGCTACCTGCTCAAGCTCATGGCGTTCTTTTTCCGGTCCGCGTGGCGCGTAACGGTTGAGCATCTGCGCGAGCCGTACAGCGTGATCCACGTTCACTCCGTGCCGGATTTCGAGGTCTTTGCCACGCTGGTTCCTCGCCTGATGGGCGCCAAAGTCATTCTCGACATTCACGACCTCGTTCCTGAGTTCTACGCCAGCAAGTTCAAGGTCGGCGAGCGATCCCTGGTTTTCCGCCTGCTGCTGTTGCTTGAGAAGCTCTCCATCGCCTATTCCAGTCACGTCATTATTTCCAACGACCTCTGGTATCAGAAGCTCATCGGGCGCTCGGTGCGGCCGGAGAAATGCACCGCCATCATCAACTATCCCGACCTGTCCATCTTTACGAATCCTTCTCGCAAAGCCTCTTCCAATGGCGACTTCACGATGCTCTATCCGGGAACCCTCAACTGGCATCAGGGCCTGGACATCGCTGTCGAGGCCGTCGCCCTGCTGCGCGACCGCGTTCCCAATCTCAAGTTCCTCATCGTTGGCGATGGACCCGATCGAGAAATGCTCCAGAGTTTGGTCCGGGAGCGCAACCTCGAAGGCCGCGTCTTTCTGAAGGGCTTTATTCCCATGGAGCAGGTTGTCGAAATCATGTCCGGGACCGATTTGGGCGTTGTTCCCAAGCGCAAGGACTCCTTCGGCAACGAAGCTTTCAGCACAAAAATTATGGAGTTCATGGCCATGCGGGTTCCCGTTGTCGCCTCCAGGACCCGCATCGACGAATACTATTTCACCGACAGTCTGCTCCAGTTTTTTGAGTCCGGCAGCGCTGAGGATCTGGCCGAAAAGATCTACGATCTGATCGGCGATCCCGATCGGCGCAATTCCTTGCGAGCGTGCAGCGCGGAATTCATTGCGCGCAACAGCTGGGACGTAAAAAAACAGGAATACCTGGCGATGGTCGACCGTTTGGCCGCCTGAAACCGGGGTTCCGCGCCGCCCCAAACCTTCCTGCGAGCCCCAAATTCGACGCTTATTGGGTCTTCGCGCGGCTCCCGGAAGGGCTGGTTACCATGCTCACTTTGATGCGGTACTGAAGTCACCAAAATCTACACGGCGCATGTAGATTTTTCTGCATTTTCGAGCTAAATTTTCCTGGCTCTTTCGTACCGTTGACGATAGTAATAGTACTGATGCCAAATGGCTTATCAAAAGCAGGTACAACGGAGCAGGAAGCCAAAATCGCCAGGTAACGTCGACTGCAAAAATAGTAACTTTAGTGCCTTGCTTTGTCGCGTCCTGCGTGGCTATACTGCCCTTACCATCGTCACCAGACAATGACATCGGCGGTTCGCCTTGATCGCTTGTCGATAGCCACGCAATCCCGGAACAAGGCCCGAAGAGTTCTAAGACTACAACAGGGCTAAGCGAAGGAGGACGGATGAGGACATATGAAGCGCAGTACTGCTGGAATTTCCGTATTGTTGTTCGTGTTTTCGCTCTATAGCCATGCCCAGTCGTGGTCCTCAATTTTAAGCGCCACGCAGGCGATCAACTGGTCCAACTCAGGAGTGGGTGGTATCCCGGCGCGCACCACCAATTGCGCCAGCCTTACCTCTTCTGCAACCGTTTCCCAGATCAATTCAGCCCTTGCTTCCTGTCCCAGCGGTGAAACCGTAGCTCTGGCGGCGGGCACCTACACCATCAGTGGCACCATTCAGATTCCGTCGAACGTGACTCTGCGTGGCGCCGGCGCCAACCAAACCATCCTCAGCGCCAAGGGCGGGGGCGGTGGCTACGTTGTCGCGCTCGGTTCCGGCGGCCCCGGCTACAACCCGGTCAACATCACCGCAGGCGCGACCAACGGATCGACGAGCCTTACCCTCAGCAATGCCGCCGGGATCACAACCAGCTCGTACCTGGCGATTGCCGAAACCAATAACCCCTCCTTCGTCTCCTCCACCGGCAGCGAAGGACAATGCACGTGGTGCGATGGCAGCTGGACCAACAGTGGAAGTTTGGCTCGCGGTCAGATTGTTCAGGTCACCGGGGTCAGCGGCTCGACGGTCACCATCTCGCCGGGCCTCTACGGCGCCTATACACAATCGCCCGTCGCTGTTCCGTTCAACATGTCGGCGAGTTATGCCGGCGTGGAAAACCTCCAGGTCTATGCCAACAACACCGGCTACGCGGGAAATTTTGGACTGTCATCCTGCGCGTACTGCTGGGTGAAGGGCGTGGAATCGAACTACACCGATGGCGACCAGGTGGAAGACTACTGGGGCTACCGCGACGAAATTCGCGACAGCTATTTCTCCAACGCCTACCTCCACACGCCTGGAACCTATGATTCCTGCGTTCAGATCGCGCTGAAAACCAGCGCTACTCTGGTGGAAAACAACATCATCGAACGCGGTCACGAGTCCGTCATCCTGGAGTGGGGCGCGGCCGGCAACGTGGTCGCCTACAACTACACGGAGGGCGAATTCGATAACAGCTCGACCAGCGTTGTTATCGGTGGAATTGACTTCCACGGAGCCCATCCGCAGTACAACCTGCTCGAAGGCAACATGCTGACGGTGATTTATGGCGATTCTGTCTGGGGAACTTCCAGCCAGACTACCGCTTTCCGCAACTGGGTTGTGGGGACCAACATGATTTGCACTCCCTACAATGGCCGGGGCACGATCAGCTGTGGGGCGCAGGGATTCCAGGCGGCCAGAGCCATGGATATGTCCTATCTCGCCACCCACAACAACTACGTGGGCAATGTGGTAGGCAGTAAACAGATGCAGTCGCTGATTGCCTATGGCGACGACACCATGGGGCAAGTGGCAACGGTTGAATATCCTGCCACCCGCAGCTATGACGCCGATGCCTATGGCTGGTCGTTCGGTTACGGCGAAGCCGCCGACGATGGCTCGGGTACGGGGTGTGACGGAACCAACGGTCCCTGCCATGTGGCCGGAACCTCGGCGACCGACTTGATCACCGGAAACTTCAACAACATCGGTGCAGCCGTCTCCTGGGCCGCGGCCACGCTCACGTTGCCTCCGTCCTTCTACCTGACCAGCAAACCCTCCTGGTGGGGCTCGATTCCGTTTCCTGCAACCGGTCCTGATGTCACCGGGGGCACCGGACCCAACGGAACGTCCTACGGGAACCCTGCTTACCAGTGCTTCACAAATGTCATGCACGGAACCGACGGCGGAGCCGGCGGACCGTATAACTTCAACGCCAATACCTGCTACGGGAGCGGCGTGACCCCTGGGTCACCGACCAACCTCACCGGAACCATAGTGCCGCAGTAAGCCGATAGAACTGTGCTGTGAACGATGGGTGAAGGGGCTCGTCAAGAGCCCCCTTCACAAGGCTCTGACGCGAGATGCTGCCTCCCCTGGATTCTTTGGCGCCTCGCCGCCGCTGCGGAACTTCTCCTGATACCCGTGGCGATGAAACAGCTCCATGATGCAAACCCATGGCACGCGGAGGCGCTCCGAACTCGGTGATCTGCGTCTTCTGACGGGCGCAATTTGTATCTGCATTCTGGTCGTCATTCTCATCGCCGGACTTTGGCCGTTTCTCCCGAAAAAAAACGATGTGCAGTGGCTGCAGGGTGAGAATGGCCTTCGCTTTGGGCATCGCGGCATTGTCGTCAGCTCCCAAGCCTTCCGCGTCGATCGAGATTCGGGCTCGTGCAGTCTTGAGATTTACCTGCGCCCCGGCAGCATTTCCGGATCGGGCACCTTCCTCGCGCTGGACGACAATCCCGACCCGAGATACGTCTTCGCGCTGCGGCAGTTCGATACCGGCCTCGCCGTGCAGCGGCCGGCCCTGGATGCGCGCGGCAATCTGGTCCGCCAGTGGTGGAAAACGAATCGCGTATTCACCGAAGGCCAGAGTGTCGTCCTTACCATCACCGCGGTTCGGGGGGAAACGACCCTGTATGTCGATGGGGTCCAGGCCAATGCCTCTTCGCAATTCGGTCTCAGCAGCGCGGAGCTGAATGGCGATCTGATCCTCGGCAACTCGGCGACCCAGGACAGCTGGCATGGCGAAATCATGGGGCTGGCGATGTACGCCAGCGCTCTCACTCCGGCCGAGGTCGAAGAACATGCCAGTCGCTGGTTGCAAGGGCAAGCGCCGGCATCGAACAACGATAACGATCCCTTAGCCCTGTACCGCTTCGACGAACGAAGCGGCAGCGTCATCCAGGACCGCAGTGCTGCGGGAAATTCTCTGCTGATCCGGCCCCGCTATTTTCTCCTCCATCCGGCATTTCTTCAGCCGGTATGGAAGCCGTTTCGCAGCCGCTGGGATGGCTGGATGACTCGCGGCTACTGGTCCGACGTCGTTATCAATATTGTTGGCTTTATCCCGTTTGGATTTTTCTTCGCGCTCTGGTTTTCGCTGACGCCCGGAATCGCGAGGCCTCGCCTGACCGCGCTGCTTCTTGGATTCGCGATCAGCCTGGCCATTGAAACCCTGCAGTATTTTCTCCCCACCCGGGATTCGAGTATGACCGATCTGCTCAACAATACGATCGGAACCGCTCTGGGGGTGGCATTGTGCCGGCCAACCCTGGCGCAAAAACTAAGAGCTGGACGTTTCGCGGCGGCAGCCGTTAGCCCTGCCGGTAACGGTGCCGCTGGAGCAACTCAACCTGGCCGCAGGGGCAACGGCCGCGTGCACTAAATCCTTGCCCGGATCCTGATAGGAACTGCGTAAAACCTGTATGAATAAATCCCCCAGTGTGGTTGAATTCGAATTGTCACCGTTAAGTTCGAGCGGGTCCGCCCCCGCCGGGCGCGAGGTCGTTCAACCGCTTGCCGGCGATGAAGATCTCCCAACCTTTTCCATGCCATCAACCGACACAAGCGATCCCAAAATCGGCGCAGGCTCGAAGATCACGCGCCGCATCCTCAGCATCTACATCGGGCAGTCCGGTCGAGTCTGGAAGCACCTCTCTCCGTCGGTCCGCAACTGGGCGCTCACTCGCGCCTGGGGCCGCCATCTGGACCGGCTGGTTCGCCTTTCCGCCGATCGCAAGCAGTATTTCGCTACTTTCTTTTTGCGCAATCGTGCCGAACTCGAGCTGTTGCAGCGTCTCGCGAATCAGAAACCCCAGGCCGCTCGCTTCGATATGACCGTGCTGGCCTGCAGCAAGGGAGCTGAAGTCTACTCCATGGTGTGGGCCATCCGTACCGCGCGGCCCGATCTGCAACTGAATGTGCACGCCATTGACATCTCCCAGGAAATCGTCGACTTCGCTCACCGCGGCATCTATTCGCTCAGCGGTTCCGATGCCATGGCCTCCGAAAACGAAGAGGCCGCCAAACAAAAGGGCGACGTCAGCTGGAACACTTCGAGAGACCAGAATGCGTCGATGTTCGAGCGCGTCTCCGCCGATGAAATCGCAACCATGTTCGAGACGAAAGGAAACCAGGCCACCATTCAGCCCTGGCTGCGGCAGGGCATTACCTGGATGTGCGGCGATGCCGCCGACCCGGCGCTGCTCCAGACCGTCGGTCCTCAGGATGTCGTCGTCGCGAATCGGTTTCTCTGCCACATGGAACCTCCCGATGCGCAAAGCTGCCTGCGCAACATCGGGCGGCTGGTGAAGTCAGGCGGCTACTTGTTTGTCACCGGAATCGACCTCGACGTGCGGTCGAAAGTGGCGCTTGAGGAAGCCTGGAGCCCGATCACCGATCTGGCCCGCGAGATTCACGAAGGTGATACATCCATCCTTGCCGGTTGGCCGCTGGAATACTGGGGTCTGGAGCCGTTCGATGATCGCAGACACGACGCGCAGATTCGCTATGCTTCCGTCTTTCGTGTAGGCGAGGCCTCCGAACCCAGGGAACTGGCTGGCTCGGACCGCTCCAGGAGATAGAGGCCGATGCGGTTCACTGAAACGCCAATCGCGGGAGTATGGGTGATCGATCCGGAGTTCCGTGGCGACGATCGCGGACGATTCTTTCGTGCCTGGTGTTCCCGCGAATTTGCCGAGCACGGCATTGAGTTTCTGCCCCTCCAGGCGAATATGGGATTGAGCGCGCTGAAGGGAACACTGCGTGGCCTGCACTACCAGGTTGAGCCCGCGCTCGAAGCCAAGCTGGTGCGTTGCACCCGGGGCGCCATGTTCGATGTTGCGCTCGATCTGCGGCCAGGTTCGGCCACCTTCGGCCAGTGGTTCGGCGTCGATTTAACCGAAGAAAACGGGCGCATGCTCTACGTCCCCGAGCATTGTGGTCACGGCTACCAGACCCTGATGGATGGAACCGAGATGCACTACATGACCTCGCAGGTCTACACCCCGGCGGCGTGCCGCGGCGCACGCTACGACGATCCTGCGTTTCAGATTCAGTGGCCCCTGCCCGCCACCGCGGTTTCCGATCAGGACCGCGCCTGGCCGCTGATGCCGCTTCACGAAGCCGAGCAAAATCGGGACGCCGTACTGGCCGGACGCAAGCCCGAAAAAGTTTAATCCGTAATATTTTGATCTGAGTCACCTGCAAACAATGGAAATGCAAAATCAGAAACCGCGCGTCCTCCTCTTCTCCCAGCGCAACGCCGCCAAACGGCTGCCCTTTCGCTGCGCCCACTGGGAATTTGAGGACGTCATCGCTGAGGTGGATTCCGCACAACTGCTCGCGCCTCGTTTCGATCAGTCCACGCGCCGCTACGGTTACGCAAAGCAGTTCGCCTACCATACGCCGCTGCTGCTGAATCCAGGCATCGAGCGGACGAACTTCGCGGATTCTTACGACGTGTTCGTCGCTGTCTGCGGAGATCCATCGGACATGCTTACCATCAGCGCGCTCGGCAACTGGAGGGAGCGCTGCAAAAAAGCGGTCATCGTGATTGACGAGCTGTGGGTCACCCAGATGAAGGCCTACGGCAACTATCTGTCTCTGCTCAAGCGGTTCGATCTGGTTTGCCTCTATTACAGCCAGAGTCCGGGGCCGCTCAACGAACGCATCGGCCCCAGAAGCATGTACCTGCCGCCCGCCGTCGACGCCATCCGCTTCTGCCCTTATCCCAACCCGCCCCAGCGCAGCGTCGATGTCTACAGCATCGGACGCCGGGGAGCGACGACCCACGCGGGGCTGCTGAAGCTGGCCGCCGAAGAAGGCCTCTTCTACGTCTACGACACCACATCCGCCGATCAGGTGCTCGACGCCAACGACCACCGCAAGCTGTACGCGAACACACTCAAGCGTAGCCGCTACTTTATCGTGAACCCTGGCCTCATCGACCGGCCCGACATACGCGGCGACCAGATCGAAATCGGCTACCGCTATTTCGACGGAGTGGCCGCGGGCGCGATCAACGTCGGTGAGCGCCCCAACAACGAAGCCTTCGCCCAGCTCTTCGACTGGCCCGACCCCATGATCGACTTCCCCTATAACTCCCCGGATTTCGACAAGATCATCGGCGCGCTGGAGAAGGATCCTGAGAAAATAGAGCGGATGCGGCGAACCAATGTCCGCCAGGCTCTCCTGCGGCACGACTGGGTGTATCGCTGGGAAATGATCCTCAAAGCACTGGATCTCGAGCCTCTGCCCCACATTGTCGAAAGGAAAGCTCGCCTCAACAGTCTCGCCGACCTTGTGGTTCAGAAGCCACAGTCAACAACGGCGCAACCTCAATCCGCGCTGCATGCGGTACCATCACTGCACAACTAACTTTCAGGGCTCGATCGCGAAGCCCAATTTTGAAGTACTGATTTCTGCCCGTTCTACTCGGTTGCAATGAGTTCAGATCAAACGAAACCAGCGAAGATCGCCATCCTGCATCACACGGGCGGCGGCAACCTCGGTGACGACGCCATCATGGACGTCGTCATCCATAACATTCGTTCGCGCTGGCCCAATGCCGAGATCGCCGCATTCTCCATGAACCCAGGGGACACGGGTCGGCGTCACGGAATTCCGTCGTTTGCGATTCGGAGACATACCTGGAGCATTGGCTACGGCGCCACCGAGAACGAAGCACCCGATCCAAAACGCAGAGCAGGGAACTGGCTGGCGACCACCAGAAATCCAGCCATTCGCCTTCCCAGAAATGTTTTCCGGGAACTGGCTTTCCTGGTCACCTCCTTCCAAAAGCTGCGGCCGTTTGACATGCTCATCGTCAGCGGCGGTGGCCAACTCACCGAACGCAGTGGCCCGTGGGGTTTTCCCTACGCCATTCTTATCTGGGTTCTGCTCGCGAAACTCGCCGGCGTCCGGCGCGTCTTCCTCAACGTCGGCGCCGGTCCGCTGCGCCATCCGCTCAGCAAGTTTTTTGTACGCCGCTCGCTGTATGCCGCGAATTACGTTTCGTTCCGCGACCAGCCTTCGCAGGCCCTCGCGCGGCAAATTGGGTTTTCCGGAAAAAGTCAGGTATTTCCCGACAACGTCTATAGCCTCCAGGTTTCGCTGCCCCCGGCTCAGCCGGATTCACGCCACCGGCCGGTTGTCGGTCTCGCGCCCATGCCCTGGCCGTTTTGCGATCCGCGCGAGTACACCGGCGAGAACCTGCAGGACCTCTACGACGAGTACGTGGCGAAGTTTGGGGCCTTCGCCAAGTCGCTGGTCCGATACTCCTGCTCGCTCGAGCTCTTTGGCAGCGACGTTGGCTCGGATCCTTCCGCGATTGAAGACTTCCGCAGGGTTTTGCGGGAACAACAGAAGATCGATACTCCGCCCTACGAACCGGTCGACAGCGTCGATGGGCTGCTCTTCCGGATGGCCGACATGGATTATGTTGTCACCTGCCGATTCCACGGTGTGGTGCTGGCGCACATCCTGAACAAGCCGGTTCTGGCCATCTCGCACCATCCAAAAGTGGCCGATCTTATGGAGGCTCTCGGTCTGTCGCAATACTGCGTTGACATCCGAACCTTTGACCCGGACCGGCTGGCCGATGCGTTTGCCTCCCTGGTCGACCATACCCGGCAAGTCAAGAGCAGCATGGCGGCGAACCTCGCAGCCTACAGGATCCAGGCAGGAAGGCAGTTCGATCTGCTGTTTCCTCCGGCGCTGGGAAAAATGAAACCCGCGTCCGTCGCGCCGCACCATAATTCTGCCGTGGTCGGGGCCGCGCCGAAGTAGAGGAAGCGCACGCACTAACACCGTCGGCGATGAATTGAACCAGCGAGCCCCTGGCTCGCCACGAACAAGACTGTGAATCAACAAGGAGAAGCATTATGAAAGTCGTTCTGTTCTGCGGTGGAATGGGTCTGCGCATTCGCGATGCGGAGAATGTTCCCAAGCCCCTGGTGCAGATTGGATACCGGCCGGTGCTCTGGCACGTGATGAAGTATTACGCCCACTACGGCCATAAGGATTTCATCCTCTGCCTCGGCTATGGCGCGGACGCGATCAAACGCTATTTCCTCGACTACAGCGAGTGCGCGTCGAACGACTTCGTGCTCTCCCAGGGCGGACGCAAGGTCGAGCTCTTCAACAGCGACATCCACGACTGGCGCATCACCTTCGCTGACACCGGCATCAACTCCAACATCGGCCAGCGGCTGAAAGCAGTCGAGCGCTACCTCGAGGGCGAAGAGGAATTCCTCGCTAACTACAGTGACGGCCTCACCGACCTGCCGCTTCCTCAGCAGCTCGACCATTTTCACCGTAATAAAAAGGTCGCCAGCTTCCTGTGCGTCCTGCCCAACCTCAGCTATCACGTCGTCTCCACTGAGCCGGGCTCGAGCCTCGTGACTGGCGTCCACGCCATCACCAATGGCTCGGTCCGCATCAACGGCGGCTACTTCGCTTTCAAGAAAGAAATCTTCGACTACATCGAAGAGGGCGAAGAGCTCGTCATCGAACCGTTCCAGCGGCTCATCGATGAGAAGCAGCTGCTCGGCTACACCTACGACGGTTTCTGGGCTGGCATGGATACCTTCAAGGACCGCCAGTCGCTGGAAAGCCTGTGGGGCAGCGGGTCCGCGCCCTGGCATGTGTGGAGAGGCGATAACGGCGGCGCCGATGACCCCAAACCGTCCGCTCCTGTGCCCGTGGCGGAATTTCTCGACCGGCGCAGCGCGGTAGGCAACGGAATCACCGGGTCGCGCAAGGCCGTACGCAATTGATCGAAGCCCGGACCGACAAATTTCCCCGACCACCAAAACAAAAACACATCATCGGCACATCCGCCGGATGACTGGAGAGATGCAATGAGTGCTGTCGATACTGCCTTGCAGAAACTGGAAGCCTCGGGTAACCCGATTCGCGTGGGCATGGTGGGCGCCGGAGCAACCGGCCGAGCCATCGCCCTGCAACTGGGAACGCCGGTTCCGGGCATGCGCCTGGTGGCGATTGCCAATCGGACCGAGGAGAACGCGGAGCGCGCTTTCCGCGAGGCTGGTTTCCCCAACTGCGCCGTCGGCGCTTCGGCGCACGAAGCCGAAGAGCACATCGCCCGTGGCGTGCCTGTTCTCACCACCGACCCTTCCGTGCTGACCGCCTGCCGCGCGATCGACGTGATCCTTGAAGTCACAGGCACCGTCGAAGCCGCCGCCGGAGTCGTTCTCGACGCCTTCAAACACGGCAAGCACGTCGTGCTTGTCAACGCCGAGCTGGATTCCCTCGTCGGTCCCATCCTCAAAGTCAAAGCCGACGAAGCGGGCGTCGTGCTCACCCACACCGATGGCGATGAGCCCGGCGTTGCCATGACCCTGCTCCGTTACCTCCGCACCCTCGGGCTCAAAATCGTCGCCGCCGGAAACATCAAGGGCATGGTCGACTACTATCGCAATCCGGAAACCCAGCGCGCCTTTGCCGAGAAGAATGATCAGGACGTTCGCAAGGTCACTTCCTTCGCCGACTCCACCAAGCTCTCGATGGAAGCCACCGTCCTCGCCAACGCCACCGGCTTCAAAGTCGGCCGCCGCGGTATGTTCGGTCCTCCCTGCAATTACGTTCGCGAAGTCGCGCATCTTTTGCCCGCGAAAGAAATGCTCGAGACCGGCCTCGTCGACTTCGCTCTCGGCGCGGCTCCGCATACCGGCGCCTTCGTGATCATCCACGAAACCTCGCCGCTCAAGAAGGCCCAGCTCGCCTACTACAAGCTCGGCGACGGACCTTTCTACGTCTTCTACACGCCGTTCCATCTGCCGCACCTGCAGATCGCCTCCACCATCGGCCGCGCGGTCGTCAATCGCGATGCCACCGTCACGCCCCTCGGCGGGCCGGTCTGCGAAGTCGTCAGCGTCGCGAAACGTGACCTCAAAGCGGGCGAGCGCCTCGATGGTATCGGCGGTTTCTGCACCTATGGACTCATCGACAACGCCGAAGCGGCGCGCGGCATGAAGGCGCTGCCCATCGGCCTCTCTGAAGGCTGCGTGCTGAAACGCAATCTGCCGAAGGACGCCGTCATCAGCTTCGACGACGTCGATGCCGTACCCCAGGGCATCGCCGGAACCCTCTGGCAGGAGCAGAACGCTCGTTGGCCGCTGGCGAAGAAGGCTCCCGGCGAGTCCTCGCTGCCCTCCGAAATTGTCGCGGGAGTTCGATGAACGTCAATCGCTCCTTCTGGCAGGGCCGGCGCGTTTTTCTCACCGGGCACACCGGCTTTAAGGGAAGCTGGCTGTCGCTCTGGCTGCACACGCTCGGAGCCGACGTCACCGGCTATGCGCTCGACCCGCCCACCCAGCCCAGTCTCTTCGAGCAGGCGCGCGTGGCCGGTAAGCTGCGTTCGCTGCGTGGCGACATTCGCGACTTTGCGCAACTCAAAAGCGCGATGGCCGAGTGCCGCCCCGAAGTTGTTCTTCATCTCGCGGCGCAGTCCGTCGTGAAGACCGGCTACGAAGACCCCATCGGCAACTACGCTTCGAACGTCATGGGCACCGTGCATGTGCTCGACGCGGTCCGCCAGCTGAAACTGCGCTGCGCCTTCGTCAACGTCACCAGCGACAAGTGCTATGACAACCGCGAATGGATCTGGGGCTACCGCGAAAATGAGCCGATGGGTGGCCACGATCCTTACTCCAACTCCAAGGGCTGCGCTGAACTCGTCACCAGCGCGTATCGCGATTCCTTCTTCTCTCCGGAGACCATCGCCGATCACGGCGTCGCGCTCGGCAGCGCCCGCGCCGGCAACGCCATCGGCGGCGGCGACTGGACCAGCCATCAGCTCATCCCCGATCTCATGCGCGCCTTTCTCGAAGGCCAGCCCTGTCTCATCCGTAATCCTTCCGCTTACCGCCCCTGGCAGTTTGTTCTCGAGCCCCTGCGCGGATACCTGATGCTGGCCGAGCGCCTCGCCGAAGACGGTCCTCGCTTCGCTTCCGGATGGAACTTCGGCCCGGTCGACTCCGACGTTCAGCCCGTTTCGTGGATCTCCGACGAGCTCGTTCGTCTGTGGGGCAGCCGGTGCCGCATGGGCTCTCGACTCCGCCGCGCATCCGCATGAAGCCCACGCCCTGAAACTCGACGCTGCGAAAGCCGCTGCTGGCCTGCATTGGCGCCCGGTGCTCTCACTCAAACAGGCACTCGCCTGGATCGCCGATTGGTATAAAGGATTCAAGAGCAGGCGCGGATCTGCAGCAGCTTACCCTGCAGCAGATCGAGCAGTATGAGGTCCTGGCCCGCGACGCCGGCTGATCGGCATACCCCAAAAGTGTCGGCCGACCGTGTTACTGAGGAAAGACCCCCTCTCCCCAACGGAGGGATACCGAACACACACCACCCCGGAGAGAATTTTCGTAATGTCTACGCCCAACATCGTTGTCCTTGGAAGCGGGATGGCCGGCTTTGGCGCCGCGCACCGCCTCCACCAGGAAGGCATCGCCCCCGTCATGTACGACAAGAACGCGTACTACGGCGGCCATACCATGTCGTTCCGCTATGAAAGCGGCTTCCTCTTTGACGTCGGACCGCACATTTCCTTTACCAAAGACACCCGCATCCAGGAGCTCTTCGCCGAAAGCGTCGGTGGGCGCTACGAGACGATTCCCATCTCGCTGAATAACTACTGGGAGGGCTACTGGCCGCCGCACCCGGTCCAGCTCCACATGCATGGGCTGCCGGAAGAAACCATCATCAAGGTCATTACCGATTTTCTCGAAGAGCGCAACGCGCCCGAGCGCCCGATCAAAAATTATGCTGACTGGCTCTATGCCAGCTTCGGCAAGACCTTTGCCGAATCGTTCCCCATGCGCTACACGCGCAAGTACCACACCACCGAAGCTGAAAACATGAGCACCGACTGGCTGGGGCCGCGCATCTACCGTGCCAGCCTTGAAGAAATGCTGCGCGGCGCGCTCTCCGCATCGGCGCCCCAGGTGCACTACATCACCCATTTCCGCTATCCCAGCGAAGGAGGGTTCCGCCTCTACCTTAACAAATTTGTTCCCATGGGGAACCTCAAGCTCAACCACGAGCTGGTCTCCGTCGATCCCCGCGCCCGCGAGCTGCGCTTCTCCAACGGTCTCGTCACCAACTACGATTCGCTGGTTTCCTCCGTAGCTCTGCCCGATCTGATTCGCATGATCAAAGGCGCGCCCCAGGATGTGGTCGATGCGGCGAACCGGCTCACCTGCTCCACCTGCGTGCTGGTCAACATCGGCCTCAACCGCGACGACATTTCCAACGCCCACATGACGTATTTCTACGATCCGGACATTTGCTTCAGCCGCCTCGGCTTTCCGTACATGCTCTCCGCGAAGAATGCGCCTCCGGGCGCCGGTAATATCCAGGCGGAAGTCTACTTCTCGGAAAAGTACAAGCCTTTCCGCGGCGATCCAAATGACTGGATCGAACCCGTCATTCGCGACCTGCGCAAGGTTGGCCTCGTCCGCGACGACGACCAGATCCTCGACAAGAAGGCGATGCTGCTCAAGTACGCCAACATCATCTTCGATCTCGAACGCGCAGAATCACTCAAAACCGTCCACGCTTACCTCGACGACCTCGGCATCGCCTATTGCGGGCGCTATGGCGACTGGGGTTATATGTGGACCGACGAAAGCTTCATCAGCGGTGAAAAAGCCGCCGAAAAGGCTCTCTCCGCCGTCGTCTCGTCGACCTAAGATCGTCGCCGTCGCCGGCTTCCCTTGTCGTACTTTGAAAGACTCATCCCTATGATCAAACTGAACCTCGATGTGAAGAAAGGCGGGGCCATCAAGGTCCTGTGCCTGGGTTCGCATTCCGACGATATCGAGATTGGCTGTGGCGGCACCATCCTTCGCCTCGTCGATCAATACCCCGACTGTTCTTTTCACTGGGTTGTCTTCAACGCCATGGGCGTCCGCAAAGCAGAGGCGCAGAAGGCTGCGGAACTGTTTGCCGGTTCCGGCCGCATCGAGCGGCTCATGCTCAAGGAATTTCCCGACGGCTTCATGCCCTTCGTAGGCTCCGAAGTAAAGGCGACTTTCGAAGAACTGAAGCAGAAAGTCGATCCCGATCTCATCTTCACGCACCAGCGCCACGACGCGCACCAGGACCATCGTCTCCTGTCGGATCTGACCTGGAACACCTTTCGCAATCATTTCATCCTGGAGTACGAAATTCCCAAGTACGACGGCGACATGGGCCGGCCCTCCGTCTTCTTCCCGCTTACCAAAGAGATGTGCCAGACCAAGGTCCGTCACCTCATGGACGGTTTCGCATCCCAGCGCAGCCGGAGCTGGTTCCAGGAGTCCACATTTCACTCGCTGATGCGGCTGCGCGGTATGGAATGCAATGCGCCCAGCGGCTATGCCGAGGCATTCTATTGCCGCAAGCTGGTGCTCTGACGTGAACGGCACGTATTGTCAGGGAAGGGAGGCGAACAAGATCCGCCCGAGCTGCGTGGGGAGACGATGAAAGATCTCAAGCAACGAACAATGCGGGGTGGGCTCGCTAAAATCGCTTCGCAGATTACGACGCTTCTGCTGCGAACGGGCACCCTGATGATCATGGCCCGCCTCCTGCTTCCCAAAGATTTTGGCCTCGTCGGCATGGTCACCGCCGTCATCGGCGTCTTCAGCGTCTTTCGCGATTTCGGTCTCTCCGCTGCCGCCGTACAGCGCCAGTCCATCACCACGGAGCAGTCTTCCACGCTGTTCTGGATCAATCTCCTGGTCGGCTTAGTCCTGGGCGCTGTCGCCGTTGCCCTCGGCCCCTTCGTTGCGGCGTTTTATCACGAACCCCGTCTGGTCGGTGTCACTGCTGTCCTCGCCACAGCTTTTGTCTTCAACGCTGCCGGCGTACAGCACAGCGCTATGCTCGAACGCCAGATGCGCTTCGTCACGCTGTCGATGATCGACATCGTCTCGCTGGCGGTCAGCACCTCCATCGGCATCACCATGGCGCTGCGCGGCTTCGCTTACTGGTCGCTCGTCGCAACCTCCACCGTCACGCCCCTGGTCTATACCATCGGCGTCTGGATGGCCTCGCGATGGGTACCGGGGAGACCGCGCAAACACACTGAGATTTTCCACATGATGCGCTTCGGCGGCACCCTCACGCTGAATGGCCTCATCATGTACTTCGCCATGAACCTGGACAAGGTTCTGCTCGGACGTTTTTGGGGCGTCAATGCCCTCGGTATTTACGGCCGCGCCTACCAGCTGGTCAACATTCCGACCGACAATCTCAACTCAGCCGCCGGTGGCGTGGTCTTTGCCGCGCTCTCGCGCCTCCAGGATCAACCCGCCCGCCTGCGCAGCTTCTTCCTCAAGGGTTATTCGCTGGTGCTGTCGCTCACCGTTCCCATCACCCTGATGTGCGGCCTCTTCGGTGACGACATCATTCACGTCTTCCTCGGGCCCAAATGGAATTCCGCTGTCCCCATCTTCCGCATTCTCGCGCCTACCACGCTCGGCTTCGCGATTCTCGCCCCTCTGGGATGGCTGCTCTCTTCCTGCGGGCTGGTCGGGCGAGGCCTGCGCATCGCGTTTGTGATGGCCCCGCTGCTCGTCGGTGGTTACGCCATCGGCATCCCCTGGGGACCCAAAGGCGTAGCCGTAGCCTACTCCACCGTGATGATGGTGTCGGTCATTCCTCTCATCGCCTGGTCTCGCGTCGGAACGCCCGTCCTGTTCCGTGACCTTCTGCTGTCGATCGGCCGGCCCATGCTGGCAGGTGTCGTGGCCGCGGCGGTCGCTTTTGCGCCGCGCTTCTTCTGGGGCCACCTGTTGTCGCCCTTGCCTCGCCTGGCTCTGTGTGCCGTCATTCTCTCTGCAATCTACCTGTGGATTCTTCTCTACATCCTGCGGCAAAAACAGCTCTACGTCGAAATCCTGCGCGGATTCTTCAAACCGCCCTCCACCGACGAAGCAGCCGTGGTTTCCGCCTGATCCGGTCAATCCGCGTAACGAAAATGTGGCATTTCCCACCGTCGCAACGCGGCTGACAATAATGAGCAGTGCACGCCGTCCTCTTTTTTGGTATCTATGATGGGAGCAACAATGACCGTGACCACTTTGGATAAAACCGCCGAATTGCTGCAGAGAATCGAATCCCGTCAGGCCCGCATCGGCATTGTCGGCATGGGCTACGTTGGCCTGCCGCTGGCTTTGCTGTTCAGCGACGCCCGCTTTCGCGTCACCGGATTCGACATCGATTCCCGCAAAGTCGACACCCTTAACCGCGGCGGTTCCTATATCGTCCGCATTCCCGGCACTGAGATTCAGCTGGCCCGCGAGAGCGGCTTCACCGCCACCGCTGACTACGCGCAGATCGCCGCGATGGATGTGATCATCATCTGCGTGCCGACTCCGCTCAACGAGTACCACGAGCCGGACCTGAGCTACATCACCGGCACCGTCAGCAGTCTCTCTCCATACGTGCACGATGGCCAGCTCATCATCCTCGAGAGCACAACCTATCCCGGAACCACCGAGGAAATCGTCGTCCCGCTGCTCGAGAAGGGAAATCCCTCAGGTCTGCGCGTCGCTCGCGATGCTTCCAGCCCCGGCTTTTACGTCGCGTTTTCGCCCGAACGGGAAGATCCCGGCAACGACACCGTGGCTCGCCGCGATATCCCCAAAGTGGTCGGTGGCTGCGGACCCGCCGCGCGTGATCTGGCTTCTGCGGTTTACGGCTCCATCTTCAACCGTACCGTGCCCGTCTCCTCACCCGCCACCGCGGAGATGACCAAGCTGCTCGAAAACATCTACCGCTGCGTCAACATTGCCCTCGTCAACGAGCTCAAGCAGCTCTGCATGCGCATGGACATTGATCTCTTCGAGGTGATCGATGCGGCCAAAACCAAGCCCTTCGGCTTCCAGGCGTTTTATCCCGGTCCCGGGCTCGGCGGTCACTGCATTCCCATCGACCCGTTCTACCTCTCCTGGAAAGCGAAGGAATTTGACTTCAACACCCGCTTTATTGAGCTGGCCGGCCAAATCAACATCGGCATGCCCTACTTCGTCGTCGAGAACATCGTCGAAGCCATGAGCCAGCAGGGCAAGCCGCTGCGCGGCTCCCGCGTCCTCATCCTCGGCCTCGCCTATAAGCGCGACATTGATGATCTGCGCGAGTCGCCCTCGCTCACCATCATCGAGTTGCTGCAAAAGCGCGGCGCGCATGTGGAATACAACGATCCCTTCTTCGCCACCGTCGGTCAGGGCCGCAAATACGCGCTCAATATGACCTGCACTCCGCTGGAGAAAATCCCGGAATTCGACTGCGTCGTCATCGTTACCGATCACTCGCAGTACGACTACCCCGGCATCGTCGCGAAAGCGAAGCTGGTCGTCGATACACGCAACGCGACCCGCAACATTGACGCCCACAACGTCGTCAAGTGCTGACCCGGTATTCCCTCAAGTCTGCGCACTGCAAAGAGAAGGCCCGCCATTGTGGCGGGCCTTTTTGTTTTGGGTTGAGGTACTTCGCTCGCTATGGAATGGCCGCTGTGTAGACGTTCGAGGGCGCGCTTTCCACTCCCGACGCATCCACGCTGGTGACCTCGTAGTTATAGTTGGTGCCGCTTGTTACCGTGGTGTCGGTGAACGTTGTCGGTGTATTCACCGACGTATTCAGCAGTTCGTACGACCCGCTGCCCGTCGACCGATAGATGTTGTATCCCACCGCCGGGTCGGTCGTTTCGGTCGGCGCGTCCCAGGTCAACTGGACTTCATAGGACGCCGTCGAGACCCCCGTCCCGCTCAGAGCGATCGTCTGCGTTGCTCCACTGGTTGCGTTGCTGGTGATCGTCACCAGCCCCGTGGCCGCGCCCGCAGTCGTTGGATCGAACACCAGATCCAGCGTCTCTGTCTGGCCCGGCGCCAGAGTCACAGGAGCCGTGACCCCTGACATCGTGAAGCCCGTCCCCGTCAGCGTCGCCGTATTGATGGTCACCGCCGCGGTTCCGGACGAGGTCAGAAGCACCGTTTGTGTGGTCGGCGTGTTCAGGTTGACGTTGCCGAACGCCACGCTCGTCGATCCCAGCGTCAGTCCGATCGACCCTCCGGTTAATTGCAGAACCGTGGTTTTCGCCACGCCGCCTGCGGTTGCCGTCAACGTCGCCGTTTGCGTTGAAGTGACTGCCGCAATCGTCGCCGTGAAGGGAGCGGTGGTAGCGCCTGCTGCCACCGTGACCGAAGCCGGCACCGTGACCGCCGAATTGTTGCTGGCCAGCGTAACCGCCAGTCCACCGGTTGGCGCCGCGGCGCTCAGTGTCACCGTGCACGCATCCGTGCCCGCTGCTGTGTAGGACGATGTCGTGCAGGTGAGCGCACTCAGCGTGCCCGCCGTCGAATCCCCCGTTCCCGTAAGGCTGATCGTTGCGGTTGGATTCGTGGTCGCGTTGCTGGTGATTTGGATCGATCCGGTCTCCGCTCCTGCCGTGGTCGGATCGAACGTTACCTGCAGCGTCGCGGATTGTCCCGGATTCAGCGTCACCGGGATCGCCGCACCGCCCAGGGTAAAGCTGCCGGTTCCCGTCAGCGTTGCCGTGTTAATCGTCAGCGGAGCCGTACCCGACGAGGTCACTGTTACCGACTGGCTCGTCGAAGTGTTGAGGTTCACGTTGCCAAAGGCGAGGCTGTTCGTGCTCAGGCTCATCCCCACCGTGGACCCGTTGAGCTGCAGCGTGTAGACCTTGGAACCCCCACTGGCTGTCGCGGTGAGTGTGGCCGACTGCGTTGAGGTGACCGCGGCAATGGTAGCCGTGAAGGGAGCAGTGGTAGCGCCCGCCGCCACCGTCACCGAAGCCGGTACCGTGACTGCCGAATTGCTGCTGGCCAGCGTAACCGCCAGTCCACCGGCCGGCGCCGCGGCGCTCAGCGTTACTGTGCACGCATCCGTGCCCGCTGCTGAGTAGGACGCGGTCGTGCAGGTGAGCGCACTCAGCGTGCCTGCCGTCGCATCACCCGTCCCGGTCAGGCTGATCGTCGCCGTCGGATTCGTGGTGGCGTTGCTGGTGATTTGGATCGATCCGGTCTTCGCTCCTGCCGTGGTCGGATCGAACGTGACCTGCAGCGTCGCGGATTGTCCCGGATTCAGCGTCACCGGGATCGCCGTCCCGCCCAGAGTGAAACCGCCGGTTCCCGTCAGCGTTGCCGTGTTGATAGTCAGCGGAGCTGTACCCGACGACGTCACCGTTACCGACTGGCTTGTAGACGTATTGATCGTCACGTCTCCGAAGGCCAGGCTGTTGGCGCTCAGGCTCATCCCCACCGTCGACCCGTTGAGCTGCAGCGTGGTCACCTTCGAAACGCCGCTCGCCGTGGCCGTTAGTGTGGCGGACTGCGTCGAAGTGACTGCGGCAATCGTTGCCGTGAAGGGAGCAGTGGTGGCGCCCGCCGCTACCGTCACTGAAGCTGGCACCGTGACTGCCGAATTGCTGCTGGCCAGCGTAACCGCCAGTCCGCCGGCTGGTGCTGCGGTGCTCAGTGTCACCGTGCAGGCATCCGTGCCCGCTGCTGAGTAGGACAACGTCGCGCAGGTGAGCGAACTCAGTGTGCCTGCTGGTGCGTCGCCCGTTCCGCTCAGGCTGACCGTTGCCGTCGGATTCGTAGTGGCGTTGCTGGTGATCAGGATCGATCCGGTTTGCGCTCCTGCCGTGGTCGGATCGAACGTGACCTGCAGAGTCGCGGATTGTCCCGGATTCAGCGTCACCGGAGTCGCCGTGCCGCCCAGAGTGAAGCCGCCAGTTCCCGTCAGCGTTGCCGAGTTAATCGTCAGCGGAGCCGTGCCGGACGAGGTCACCGTCATGGACTGGCTCGTCGACGTGTTGATGGTCACGTTTCCGAAGGCGAGACTATTGGTGCTCAGGCTCATCCCGGCTGTCTGTGCGTTCAGCTGCAGCGTATAGACCTTTGCAACGCCGCTCGCTGTGGCCGTCAGTGTCGCGGACTGCGTCGAGCTGACCGCTGCCACCGTGGCAGTGAATCCCGCGCTGTGAGCCCCGGCTGGCACTGTCACAGAAGCAGGCACGGTCACCGATGAATTGTTGCTGCTCAGCGTCACCGTCAGCCCGCCCGCCGGTGCTGCCGCGCTCAGCGACACCGTGCATGAATCGCTGGCTGCTCCGCTGATCGTCCCGTTCGCGCAGGAGACCCCGCTCAGCGCGCCTCCCGCCGACTCTCCCGTCCCACTCAGTGCGACCACCACCGTTCCGTTGGTTGCCGAAGTGCTGGAGACCGTGATTGTGCCGGTCTGCGCTCCTACCGTAGACGGATCGAAGCTCACCATCAGGGTTGCCGATTGTCCCGGATTCAGCGTTGCCGGGAACGTCGCGCCCGACATCGAGAAGTCGGTTCCCGCCAGCGTGGCCGAGTTAACAGTCACCGGAGCGCTTCCCGTCGATGTCAGCGTGACCGTCTCCGTCGTCGACGTATTGAGGGTCACATCGCCGAAATTGAGGCTGGTCGAACTGAAGCTTAGCCCCGGCGTCTGTGCCAACAACTGCAATGCGTAAATCTTCGAGGTGCCACCGGCGGTTGCCGTCACGTTGGCTGTCGTGGTCGACGTGACTGCCGTGGCTGTAGCCGTAAAGAATGCACCCATCCCGCCCGCCGGCACGGTGACCGTGGCAGGCACGGTTAACGCGGTACTGCTGCTCGAGAGATTCACCGTCAAGCCGCCCGCCGGTGCCGCCGCGGTCAGCGTTACGGTGCACGCATCACTGCCCGCGCCGGTAATCGTCCCGCTTTGGCAGAAGAGAGAACTCAGCGTCCCCGCCGCCGCATCGCCCGTTCCGCTCAGGCTTACCAGCGCTGTTCCGTTGGTCGGAGCGTTCGTGACAATGGTCAGCGTTCCCGTTGCTGCGCCCGCCGTGGCCGGATCGAATTTCACCTGCACCGTAACCGCATCGCCGGGGTTCAGTGTCACCGGGAAGCCCGGTCCCGCGATCGCGAATCCTGCCCCCGCCACCGCGACCGAATTGATGGTCAGAGGAGCGGTTCCCGACGACAACAGCGTAACGGACTGCGGTGTCGCCTGCGTGTTGACCGTAACATCGCCGAACGACAAACCGCTGGCGCTCAGGCTCAGAGCCGCGGTCCCGCTGGCCGCGGGCGGGCTCAACTGCAGAGCAAACGTTGCCGAGCTCGTTCCCGCGCTGGCCGTAATCGTAGCCGTCTGCGTTGCGCTCACGGCTGCCGCGATCGCCGTAAACGTCGCGCTGCTCCGGTTCGCGCCAATCAGCACCGAGGAGGGCACGGTCAAAGCCGAATCGCTGCTTGCCAGGCTCACCGAGGCGCCACCGCTGTCGGCCGGCGCGCTCAGAGTCACCGTGCAACTGTCTGTACCCGCGCCTGCGATCGAAGCACTCGAGCACGAGACCGCGCTCACCGTCACCGGCGTTGAAACCGTGCTCGCTTCCGTATACGTATAGTCCGTCGACTGCCAGTTTCCCGAGATCTCCGAGAGCAGCCGCACATACAGCGTTGCTCCGCTCGTCGGCAGTCCGGTGGCTGTAGCTGAAACCGTGTTCCCACTCGCTGCGCCTTCAGTAAAAACATCCAGATCCTGCGAGCCCGCGCCCGTCGATCCTATCCATAACTGGTATTCCGCCACGCCGCTTCCCGCTGACCACGTGAACGTCACCGAGGAACCGGACAACACGCTGTCCGGCGCGGGGCTGATCATCGCTCCCGGCGCACTCGCGAGCGCATCCGCCGTGCCCGTGCCGCTCAGGCTCACAACCGGGTTGCCCGAGCTTGCGTTGCTGGTCAGTGTCAGGCTGCCTGTCGCCGCTCCTACCGCGGTCGGGCTGAACTGCAAACTCACTGCATACGTGCCGCCGGCGGCGATCGTGACCGGCATGCTGCTCTGCCCCATGACCGTAAAGGGTCCCGTCACGCTGGCCTGGGTGATCTGCACCGCGGCCGTGCTCTCGTTCTTCAGCGAAACCGACGCGCTCGACGTCTGCCCTAACGGCACGCTTCCAAACGAAAGTGAACTCGATGAAACGATCAGACTGCCGCTCGCTGCGTTGGCCATGATGCTTCCGCATCCCGACAGCAAAACGCTAACGCAGCACGCCGCCAATGCCAGCGCAGCGCCGCACCAGATTTGTCTCCGCAGTCGGCGGTTCGAATTGTGCTTGATGGACTGCCCGCCGAAGGACGCGTGGACGACGCCGCGGGCAGACCCCGCGGGGGGTACGAAGAATATCGAGTGCATCTACCTCACCTCTTGCAAAACAAAAAGCGTTCAGCTTCTTCGGACCACATTCCTGCCTGAGGCGCCGTAAAGTCGGTGCTCCTCAGTCGCCGGATCAGGCCCACTTTCGACTAGGTCCCTGCGTTCTGGTGCCGTTCGAAGGACAAACTGAGCGAATAAAGTCTGCCCCCCTGAAGGCACGTCAGTCACCAAGTTTTTCAACACACGGTTACTTTTGAGTTTTTTCCACAAAATCACGCATTTCATGGGGGTTCTCTTGCGGTTCCGGCCCCGTATTGTTGCCGCAGGATGTCCCTGCCCATGTAGGAACTGCGTTGAAAGTAGACAAATCTTACCAGAATAGGTAATCTTTGTTTGTATTACTTTAGTACCTTTTGCACCGATATTGTGGCGCAAAAGTCACCCCCGGCGCATGCGCCCCAAAATCGAGCACCCTCGATCCACCAACTTCGAGGTGCGCGTCCCCGCTACACCTGTTTACGATCTGAATTCCTGGCCTTTCCGCCCCCGATGAACCTAAGGTCACCGCCACGGATACACTTTCTCCGCGGAGAAGCGCGGTCGTATCCGGTTTCATCGGAGGTTGACGCCACTTCACCTGCATCCCGGCTGCCAAAGCCAGCCTGGTTTTTGTCGCCTTTTCCTCAGCCCCGTCCCACGAAAGAGTACCCCAAAGAGTCATTGACCCTGGTTCCTTTCGACGCTAACTTGACAACACGATTCAAGACTTAGCTTTCCCGCGGTGTGCTTGCTGCCGAATGTTGGCGTCTTCTCCCTCAGCGCACTCCTGGGAAAATTTTTGATGCTTCTGGTTGTCTTTTGGTGCCGGACAGGTTGGCGCTCCGTTTAATTGCCTGTCCTGACGACTTTCAATTCCTGACCCGCATTGTCGTATCGCGTCATGTGGGACCTGTGTGTCTCGTCAAGCACGAGTTCGATTTCTTGAGAGGTTTGTGTATGTCGCCTGTGGTTGCTTCCCGTCGTCTGACGCCTGCCCGCGTCCTGTCCTTCCTTTTCGCCAATCTTGTTTGGCTCGCGCCTTTCTTCCTCGCGCCTGCAACCAATGCTTCCGCCGCGACCGACACCTACTATGTGCACGTGACCACCGACCCCACCACCGGCAATGCCGCTAATTGCCCCGCGAACAGCGCCGCTGGCGGCGGAAGTTGCTCGCTCCGTGACGCCATGACGGCGGCCAACGCCGACGCCACAGCGACGGCCATCGTGGTGGATATGACCACCGTCTCCGGGACCATCACTCTGGGCAGCAATTTGACCCAGATCTCCCTCGCGCCGGCCACCACCACCATCGAGTTCGACGGCCCAGGCGCTAATGCGCTGACGGTTTCCGGCAACAATGCTTATCAGGAGTTCGTCATCCTGGATGCAGGTGGAGCGACCTTCCAGAATTTCACCGTCGCCAACGGCTTCGTCTCCGCGACCGGTGGCTATACCGGCGACCCCGGATATGGCGCCGCTATCTACGCCTACCTGAATGTCCCGCTGACTCTGACCGACATGGTCATCACCAATAACTACGCCGCCAATGGTGCCGGAGGTGTCCTCGCGGGCGCCTCGATCGCTGTTACCCAAACCACTTTCTCGAATAACTCTGTCAATGCCGCGAACGGCGGCATCGCCGGCGCCCTCTATGCCATCGGTTCGCCCGCCACGATTTATCAAAGCACGTTTTCCGGTAACTCCGCCTGGATCGGCGCCTCGATTTATATCTACTCCCCGGTCACCGTCACCATCAGCGACAGCACCTTTGCCAACAACGCGACCCTGACCAACACGACAGCCGCCACTGGCGGCAGCGGCGGAATCTATAACAGCTCGGGCAGCACTCTCACCATTCACGACAGCACGTTGTGGAACAACACCGCCACCTACGGTCAGGGCGCAGCGCTGAACAACAGCGGAACCATGACCGTCACCGACAGCATCGTCGGAGCTGCGGCTGACACCACCGGCGCCGCGGAGTGCTACACCTCCACCACCGGCTGCCCCACCAACGGCGATGCCAACGGCAACGTGACCGCACCCGCCACCTTCAACCTTGCGGCTCTCGGCAGCTACGGCGGCCCCACGCAGACCGTGCTGCCTCTCCCCGGCAGCGCCGCCGTTTGCGGAGGCAAAACCGGCGCCGGGCTGGATGCTGACGCCAGTGGCAATCCCCTGACGCAGGATCAGCGCACGTTGCCGCTGGACGCGTCCTGCGCCGCCGGCACTACCGACGCGGGCTCCGTCCAGGTGAACTACCTCACCGTCACCACCACCACCGATTCCAATGATGGCTCCTGCACCGTTTCCAAGTGCTCACTCCGTGACGCCATCACCGCCGCCAACACCGCCAACAGCGGCGATATCGCCTTCAGCAATTCTCTCGCCGGCGGCACCATCAATCTCGCCTCCAATCTGCCCGGCATCAGCGCCACCGGCAGCGTCAACATCGTTGGCCCATCGGGCGGCGTCATCATCGATGGCGGCGGCAAATACCAGCCCTTCTATATTTCCTCCACTTCGGCCAGCGTCGGGCTTGTGAATCTGACCCTGCAGAACAGCTATAACTCCTCCAATGGCGGCGGCGTTGGTTATGGGGCCGCGATTCTCGATTACGGAACGCTCTCCGTCACCAATGTCAACTTCCTGAATAACGCTGCGGGAACCACCACCACGCAGGGCGAAGGCGCCGCCATTCTCAACGCCAACGCATCGCCCCTCACCGTAACCGATTGCTATTTTGCCAATAACACGGCGATTGGTCCTCCCAGCGATGGCATCGGCGGCGCGATCCTTACCTCCGGCACCACCACCATCACCGGCAGCACCTTCTACAAGAACTCCGCGCTCACCGATGGCGGCGCCATCTACACCGTCGATGGCAACAACCTCACCATCAGCAACAGCACCTTCGGCAGCAACTCCGGTCCGGTCGAGGGCGGCGCCATCTGGTCCTCCGGCCCGCTGACCGCCACCAACAGCACCTTCGCCGATAACACCTCGGCCGACGGCACCAGCATCTTCGTCGACGGCGCCAACGCCAGCCTCACCAACTCCATCCTCGACGCGGCTGAAGCCTGCGATGCTACCGGATGCCCCGGCGCCACCGATGCCAGCACTGGCAACGTCGTCGGTACCGGCGCTGCGGTGGCCGGCACCGTTGACAACAACGGCGGCTCCATCCCGACCGCGCTTCCCGTCGGAGCCTCGCTCTGCGGCGGCAATGCTTCGCTGATCCCCGGTGGCTACACCGATGAGCGTGGCGACACAACTGTCGATCCACATTGCACGGCCGGCCTGATGGATTCCGGCGCAGTGCAGTCCGATTACACCAGCGTCGCCTTCTCCGCAGCCAACTACGACGCCATCTCCGCCAGCCCCATCGTTGATCCGTCCGTGATCGTCTATGTCTACGAGTTCGGCAACACGACCCCCGCAACCAGCGCTGGCGGCGTGCCCATCACTCTCGACTACACCGGCACCGGCACCGTCAACGCAGGAGGGACCGCCTCCACCGTCGCCGGATCGGGCGCCACCTACAGCGCCCTGACCATCACCTCGACCGCGACTACCCCGCAGCCGGTTTCTGCTGCCATCCTCGGCTCGTCAGTCACCGCGGCCACGGCCACCATCACCTTTAAGCAGGGAACTGCCACCACCACCACGCCTGCCGCTGCAGCGGTTCCTTTCAGCGCTGCGACGCAGAACGTCACCCTGAACGCCACCCTCACTCCCGCCGGGATCAATGAGGGCAACGTCACCTTCACCGTCTGCACCACGGCCACCAACCCCTGCACCGGCACCGTCATCGGCACCGCCACCGCGTCCGGCACCGTCGCCAGCAGCAAGGCCAGCGTCTCTTACGCCCTGCCCGCCGGCCTGGCCATCGGCAGTTACACCATCGACGCCGAGTACATTGATGGCTCCAGCGGCTCGTATGCCAGCAGCAAGGGCACTGCCACCCTCAAAGTCACCAACGTCACCATCGCGCCCACGACGCTCACAGCCATCACCGTGGGCGTTCCCATGACCACCCAGACCCTCACCGCCAGCGGCGGTACCGGTCCGTACACCTACGCAGTGACCACCGGGATCGCTCCCCGCTGGCATCTCGCTGAATGCTTCAACGGGAGCTCTCACCGGCACGGCCACTGAGGGCGGCAGCATCGCCTTCACGGTCACCGCTACCGACAGCCTCACTGCCACCGGAACCCAGGCGTACACCTGGACCGTCAACGCGGCGACGCTCGCCATGGCCCCGACGCCAGGCAATCTCGCCGTATCGACGAACATCACCTTTACCCAGGCCTTCACCGCCAGCGCTGGCACCGCACCCTACACCTATACGGAGACCGGGACGCTGCCCACGGGTCTGACCTGGACCGCGGGAACCGGGACCATCTCCGGCAAAACTACGCAGACCGGCTCCTTCCCGATCACCATCACGGCGAAGGATTCCAGCACGGGCACCGGACCTTATACCCAGGGCTTCGCCTACACCCTGGTGGTCACCAAACCGGCCATCACCATCGCGCCCACTACGCTGACGGCCATCACCGTAGGCACTGCCATGACCACTCAGACGCTGGTCGCCTCGGGTGGAACAGGACCCTACAGCTACACGGTGACCACGGGATCGCTCCCGGCTGGCATCTCGCTGAACGCTTCAACGGGAGCTCTCACCGGCACCGCCACTCAGGGCGGCAGCATCGCCTTCACCGTCACCGCCACCGACGCTAACGCCAACACCGGAACCCAGGCGTACACCTGGACGGTCAACGCGGCGACACTCGCCATGGCCCCGACGCCGGGCAATCTCGCCGTATCGACGAACATCACCTTCACCCAGGCCTTCACCGCCAGCGCCGGTACCGCGCCCTACACCTATACGGAGACCGGCACGCTGCCCACGGGTCTGACCTGGACCGCGGGAACCGGGACGATTTCCGGCAAAGCCACTCAAACCGGTTCCTTCCCGATCACCGTCACGGCGAAGGATTCCAGCACCGGAACCGGACCTTATACCCAGGGCTTCGCCTACACCCTGGTAGTCTCCTCGCCGACCATCTCCATCGCGCCGACCACGCTGACGGCCATCACCGTCGGTGTGGCCATGCCCACCCAGACGCTGGTCGCCTCGGGTGGAACAGGACCCTATAGCTACACGGTGACCACGGGATCGCTCCCGGCTGGCATCTCGCTGAACGCTTCAACGGGAGCTCTCACCGGCACGGCCACCCAGGGTGGCAGCATCGCCTTCACGGTTACCGCAACGGACGCCAACACCAACACCGGTACCCAGGCCTACACCTGGACGGTCAACGCGCCGACACTTGCCCTCGCCCCGGCGCCAGGCAATCTCGCCGTCACGACGAACATCACCTTCACCCAGGCCTTCACCGCCAGCGCCGGCACCGCGCCCTACACCTATACGGAAACCGGCACGCTGCCCACGGGTCTGACATGGACTGCGGGAACCGGGACCATCTCCGGCAAAACCGCCCAGACCGGCTCCTTCCCGATCACCATCACCGCGAAGGACTCCAGCACCGGGACCGGACCTTATAGCCAGAACTTCGCCTACACCCTGGTGGTCACCTCGCCGACCATCACCGTCGCGCCCACCACGCTGACGGCTATCACCGTGGGTGTAGCCATGCCCACCCAGACGCTGGTCGCCTCGGGTGGAACAGGACCCTACAGCTACACGGTGACCACCGGATCGCTCCCAGCCGGCATCTCGCTGAACTCTTCAACGGGAGCTCTTACCGGCACGGCGACCCAGGGTGGCAGCATCGCCTTCACGGTCACCGCAACGGACGCCAACACCAACACCGGCACGCACGCGTACACCTGGACCGTGAACGCGCCGACGCTTGCCATGGCCCCGACGCCAGGCAATCTCGCCGTATCGACGAACATCACCTTCACCCAGGCCTTCACCGCCAGCGCTGGCACCGCGCCCTACACCTATACGGAAACCGGCACGCTGCCCACGGGTCTGACCTGGACCGCGGGAACCGGGACGATTTCCGGCAAAGCCACGCAGACCGGTTCCTTCCCGATCACCATCACGGCGAAGGATTCCAGCACCGGGACCGGACCGTATAGCCAGAACTTCGCCTACACCCTGGTGGTCACCTCGCCGACCATCGCCATCGCGCCGACCACGCTGGCAGCCATCACCGTCGGTGTGGCCATGCCCACTCAGACGCTGGTCGCCTCGGGTGGAACAGGACCCTACACCTACGCAGTGACCACGGGATCGCTCCCGGCTGGAATCTCGCTGAACGCTTCAACGGGAGCTCTCACCGGCACGGCCACCCAGGGTGGCAGCATCGCCTTCACGGTCACCGCAACGGACGCCAACACCAACACCGGCACCCAGGCCTACACCTGGACGGTGAATGCTCCCACCATCACGCTGACTCCGCCCGCGGGTAACATCGCCGTCAACTCGGAGACCGCCTTCACCCAGACCTTCACTGCCACCGGTGGCACCGCTCCCTACACCTATGTAGAAGCGGGTACGCTGCCCACGGGCCTGACCTGGACGGCGGGAACCGCTACCATCGCCGGAACCGCAACCCAGTCCGGATCCTTCCCGATCACCATCACCGCGACTGACCACAGCACCGGCACGGGATCCCCTTACTCCAGCGGTGCGATTGCTTACACCCTGGTTGTTGCTGGCCCCACCATCACCATGACTCCGGCCGCCGGTCCGCTGACCGCTACGGTTGCCACAGCCTTCACGCAGGCCTTCGTCGCCTCGGGCGGCCTCGGTCCCTACACCTACACTGAATCCGGAACCCTCCCGGCCGGCATCACCTTCTCCGGGAACACCCTCTCCGGAACCCCGACCCAGGGCGGCACCTTCGCCGGCATCATCATCACCGCGAAGGATGCCGACGCCTTCACCCACGCGCAGACGTACACGCTGACGGTGAATGCGCCCACCATTACGCTGGCTCCGCCGGCGGGTAATATCGCCGTCACGGCAGAGACAGCCTTCACCCAGGCCTTCCTCGCCAGCGGTGGCACCTCGCCTTACACCTACGTAGAAGCGGGTACGCTGCCAACCGGTCTCACCTGGACTGCGGGAACTGGCACCATCGCCGGAACCGCGACCCAGTCCGGCTCCTTCCCGATCACCATCACGGCCACCGACCACAGCACAGGAACCGGGCCGTACTCCAGCGGTGCGATCGCCTACACGCTGGTCGTCGGCGGACCCACCATCACCATCTCTCCGACCACGCTGCCTGCGGCCGCTGTGGCCGTCCCCTACAGCCAGCAGCTCACCTCAACAGGCGGAACTGGTACCGTCACCTGGTCTGAGACCGGCGCGCTCCCGGCCGGAATCACGCTCTCCACTGCCGGCCTGCTTTCCGGAACGCCGACCGTTGCCGGATCCTTCCCGATCACAGTAACCGCCAAGGACACTGACAACTTCACCGGCATGCAGGCTTACACGCTGACGGTGGGTGGCCCAGTGATCACGGTGTTGCCTGCTACCCTGCCGGCAGCATCCACCTATGTCGCCTTTACGCAGACGTTCACGGCCAGCGGTGGCACATCGCCTTACACCTGGTCTGAAACTGGAACCCTGCCCACCGGCATAACCTTTAATACTGCGACAGCAACTTTGTCCGGTACACCCACGCAATCCGGCACCTTCCCGATCACCATTACGGTCACCGACAGCACCACCGGTACCGGTTCACCGTTCAGCAAGTCCGTTGGCTATACGCTGGCCGTGAGCGCGCCGACCATCACCATCGGTCCGTCGACTCTGCCGGCAGCGGCGATCGCCGTCGCCTACACCCAGAGCGTCACCGCCACGGGTGGCACCGGTCCGTACACCTACTCGGTGACGACCGGAGCCTTGCCTGCGGGCCTCGCGCTCAGCACCGCCGGTGCAATTACGGGAACCCCGACTGCGGGCGGCAGCTTTAGCTTCACCATCACCGCGAAAGACAGCGGCAACTTCACCGGCACGCAAAACTACACGCTGGCCGTCAGCGCTCCCACCCTCACTCTCGCGCCTCCGGCGGGGTCGCTGACCGTCACCACGAACTCCGCTTTTAGCCAGACCTTTACCGCCAGCGGCGGCACGGCCCCCTACACCTACACGGAGTCGGGTGCGTTGCCTGCCGGCCTGACCTTCGTCAACGGCCTCCTCTCCGGGACGGCCACCGCCTCGGGAATCTTCCCGATCACGGTGACGGCCAAAGACAGCAGCACCGGTACCGGTCCGTACTCGAGCGCGGCGATCGCCTACACGCTGAATGTAGGTACGACGTCGATCTCGATCACCTGGGCGAATCCGTCGGCAATCACCTACGGAACCAACCTGTCGACCGTCCTCGACGCGACCGTCACCTATAACGGCAACCCCGTACCCGGAACCTTTGTCTACACGGCGACGCCCAGCGGTGGATCCGCTGCAACCGTCACCGCAACCACGGTGCTGGCTGCTGGCAGCTACACGCTGACGGCCAACTTTACGCCTACCAGCAACGCCTACAGCACGCCGTCTCCCAAGACCGTGCCGCTGACCGTCAACCAGGCGCAGCCCACCATCACCTGGACGCCGGCCACTACCCTCGCTTATGGCTCCAACCTCTCCGCGCTGCTCAATGCGACCGCCGCCTTTAACAGCACTTCGGTCGCAGGTGCCTTCGCCTACACGGCGACGCCCACCGGCGGCTCCGCGGTTTCCGTCACTGGCACGACAGTCCTCATGGAAGGCACTTACACGCTGACTGCCACCTTTACTCCGACGGATGCCACCGACTACAAAACCGCGACCGCCACCTCGCCTCTTACGGTGACCGGCGCAACCCTGACCGTATCGGCCAATAATGCCAGCAAGGTCTATGGCACGGCGAACCCCACCTTCACCGGAACCATAACCGGCCAGCAGAACGGCGACACCTTCACGGAAAGCTTCTCGTCGACCGCAACGACCAGTTCCAACGTTGGGACCTATCCGATCGTCCCCACCGCCGCCGGAGCGAATCTGAGCGATTACACCGTCGTCGTCAATGACGGAACCCTCACCATCACCCAGGCCGCCAGTACCACCACGCTCGCGGTCAACAGCACTTCCGTCAGCCCCGGCGCCACGGTCACACTCACTGCGACCGTTGCTTCGGCAACCACCGGTACTCCGACGGGCACCGTTAGCTTCTACGACGGCACCACGCTGCTCAATACGGCAACCCTGGCCGGAGGCATCGCCACCTTCTCCACCACAACCCTCGCGCCGAGTTCCTCTAACTCGATGACGGCGGTCTACAGTGGCGACGTGAACTTTACCGGCAGCAGCACCGCCTCTCCGATCGTCGTCATGGTCGGCGGGCTTGACTTCACCCTCTCCGCCTCGCCGGCCAACCAAAATGGCCTGCCCGGCACCACCTTCACCTATCAGATTGCGGTTGCGCCGGCCGTCGCCGGACAGCCGTATCCTGGTCAGGTCACCTTCCTGGTCACCGGCCTGCCGCCGGGTGCCACCGCCACTGAAACCCCCTCCACCATTGCGGTGGGCGACGGTCCAAAGACCGTATCCCTGTCCATCGTGACCTCCACCTCCACCGCGGCCGTCCAGCCTCTCTCCACCGGGCGCAAGCTGATCCCCGTGGCGCTCGCATTCCTGCTCCTGCCTCTCGCGGGCACCCGCAGAATGCGTCGTCAGGGTCGTCGCTTCGGTCAGATGGTCTGTCTGCTTCTGCTCGCTCTCGGCGGCATCGTGGCCACCACGGCGCTCTCCGGTTGCGGCAGCAGCAACGGCGCGGGCTTCAACAAACCCGGTCAGGGAACGCCCTACACCATCGCCATTAAAGCGACCAGTGGAGCCGTAACCCACTCGACCACCGTCACTCTGACTCTCCAGTAGTCTGAGCCGCGGCTCCTTTTCCTGAACCCTTCATGGCCGGACCGATCAGGTCCGGCCATTTCATTTTCTGCGCTCTTCTGTGTCCCGGCTTCGATCGATCCAGGTGACGATCCATCTCCGCGATGCGATAATCTCATCGGGAGCCTCCCACACCGCGGGCATACGGAGAGGTGGCAGAGCCCGGTTGAATGCACCTGACTCGAAATCAGGCATACCTGTAAGGGTATCGGGGGTTCGAATCCCTCCCTCTCCGCCATTAAGCCTTCCAAGGACATCCTAAGAAGTCCAATTCATAGCAAGAATCCGCTGAAAATAAACATTTTATTGCTTAAGAGCGTCCATTTAGCTACGATGGAAGCCAGCAACTCGTGCGGGTACATCTGTGGGTACATTAGTCGCGGGGCTGTGGGTACATTTGGCGGAGGTGGCTTCCATGCGGTTGACAGACATCCAAATCAAGCGAATCAAGCCCGACACAAAGCCCTACAAACTCAGTGACGGCGGCGGGCTGTTCCTTTGGGTTACGCCAGCGGGCGGAAAGATTTGGCGCTGGACCTATCGGCATGAAGGCCGGGCCAAGCTCATGACGTTTGGAAAGTATCCCGATGTGCCGCTATCTCTCGCCAGAGAGCGCCACGCAGAGGCGCGCAAGATGCTGGCCACCGGCGTAGACCCGATGGCAGAGCGCAAGGCCGAAAAGGCGGCAACAGAAAATTCCTTTCAAAGCGTTGCGCGCCTGTGGCTGGCACACTGGCAAGATGGTAAGAGTCCGCGCCATGTGGACTATGTGAAGCGGCGGATGGACGCCGATATTTTTCCCTGCCTGGGCGCGCGGCCCATCGCTTTGATTGAGGCCCCGGAACTGGTGGCCATGACCAAAGCCATTGAGCAACGCGGCGCTCGGGATATTGCCAAGCGCGCTCTGGAGACAACCGGGCAAGTCTTCCGCTTCGCCATTGCCCACGGTTATTCCACCCGCAACCCGGCCAGCGAGATTCGCCCAGGTGACATTCTGAAGTCCACGCGCAAGGTGAACTATGCCCGCGTGGATGCCACGGAACTGCCGGACCTGCTCCGGGCGATTGAGGTCTATCAGGGGACGCACGTCACGCGGCTGGCCTTGAAACTCATGGCTCTGACCTTCGTGCGCACCAGTGAACTGATTGGAGCGACGTGGGCAGAATTTGACATGGAAGCCGCCCGCTGGAACATTCCCGCCGAACGCATGAAGATGCGGACGCCGCACATCGTTCCCCTTTCACGGCAGGCATTGGACGTGCTGGACACTCTGCGCACATTGACGGGCCAGAGCAATTGGCTCTTTCCCGGCGACCGTAATGCGAATAAGCCGATGAGCAACAATACTATCCTCAAGGCGCTTGAGCGCATGGGATACAAGGGCCGCATGACCGGCCACGGCTTCCGTGGCCTGGCCTCCACCATCTTGCATGAGCAGGGCTACAGCCATGAACACATCGAGTTGCAGCTTGCCCACGCGCCGCGCAACGCCGTCAGCGCCGCATACAATCACGCGCTTTACCTGGAACCACGCGCCAAGATGATGCAGGACTGGGCGGACTTCCTGGAGCAAACACAGCGAGGCGGAAAGGTTCTGCCGTTCAGGAACTCGGCTGCCTGAGCAGCGCACCATTCCGAAGTAGCAAGGCGATCGGGATCATTCGCGCTTGTGCGCGAATCACCATGCCGGATTTGCGAAGCTCTTCGACCAAATCCTTGGCGAGCGTGCTCGTCTCCGGCTTTGAGTGCTCTGGCCCCTTGGCCAATTCGCGGATAATCTCGCCTTGCCGTTCCGTCCGTCACAGTTCCATAGCTCGTCAATGTGGTCAGCACATGCTTCATGGCCCAGGTTCTGGCTCCATGCCTTGAATGCTTCGGGAGATTTGCAGAGTTGCTCGCCCATTCGCGCCTAGCGTCTTTCGCAAACTGTGCGGGTTGTAATACGACAGCCCAGCCCGCTCGAAAGCCTCGCGGAAAATCTTGCGGATCGGCGTCGCCGTGCTCCAGTGCTTCCGGTCCAGTCCGCACGGTTCGAATTGGCGCGACGGGCCGACCGCGACTCGCGTCGCAGGAAAGAGCGGATCGTCATTGCCCCACAGTTTCTCGTCCTTCAGATAGCGGACCCAATCCCTGACGATCTCCCCAACGTCCTGCCCAACCGGGAAAGAAATATGTCGTAAATGTTCTTGCTGAATTTCGTCTTCACTTCGCGCGGGTCTTGATGGACGCAATCCTCCACCAGATCGACATGCTTCAGCTTCATGGACGCAATGGCCGCATCCCGTGCGCCGGTCAACAGCACGAAGGCGATAACCGCGCGATTCCGCCGCTCGATCTCGCTGCCATTCGGCATCGTCGTAATAACGTGTTTCACCTGCTCCAGTGTCGGCGCTTGCCGCTCGCGTTGCACTGTGGCAATGCGCTCATCCTTTTCCGACAGGTTGAAATATGCGGCATCCGTGTACTGAATTCGCGCCTTGTATCCCGGCTGCATGGCCAGCCACTCGAAAAACTTCTTGAGTTGCTTCAGGGTTAGGTGCTGCGTCGCCTTGCTCAGCTTCTCCCCGAGGCCGCTGCCCCGTCTCCTCAGCCAGATGCCGCTTGAAGGCGATCGCTTGATGGCTGTGAAACGCCTTGAAATCCCGATGCCGGGTGTACGCTTCAAACCGGCTCAACGCCTTCGCAGCGGCATCCACTGAAGGCTCGCTGAGTCGCTTTGCTTCCTTCAGAAAAATGAAATATCTGCGCTTGATCCGCTCGTTTTCTGGGTTGTGTTTCGTCATGGTTTCTCACCTTGGCTCAAGTCACTGTTTACGGTCGCTTCACCCGGCTCACTTACTCGTCACTGTGCCTCCCTAAACGTGATGTCCAATTTCCCCCGAATCTGGGCCAGCTTCGCCAAGCTGGCGCGCCGGTAGATCATCGCGCCGCAGTCCGGGCAGATGCCCTCAAGGTTCCCAAGGCGCTCCGTAATCGGCATGTAATCCGCCATATCCCCGGCGGGCTGTTTCGGCAGCGCGGCAGCGCACGCAGTAGACTTCCCCCGGCTGGCAAGGCCGCTTGTTTTTCTGTTTCCGGTCACGCAGAAACGCGGACAGGTCGGAGCCATGAACCAGCATAGGCCGCCGCCGGTCCAGCGGCTCCAGCCCGGCTTTGATCCATTGCCGCACCGTGTTCTTGTGCGCGCCGAAGAGGCCCGCAATGTCTTCCACGGTGTAATTGCGATGAATTTTCACCAGCCGGTAATTGGGGTGGCGCTTGCGCATGGCAGTGACTGTCCTATGCCACAGCCTTGCGGGCCGCTTCCAGTTGCGCCACCAGAACGCGAATTTCTGCGTCCGCCTTGCCCGCGATGCGGGCAGCGTTCAATGCCGCCACTTCGTTTGCAGGCCAGCCCACGGCGCGCCCGCCCAGGCTCACCGGATGAGTGAAGACCCCATGTACGATGCGGAGATAAAGCGTGCTGCGCGAAAGGCCGGTTGCCGCTTTTACAGCAGGAAGCCTCAGGATGGTATGGGGCATTGTCGATTCTCCCTGAGCGATTCAGTACCGCTCAGGAACCATCCTGACTGTGCGCATTGGGCGATGAAAGCTCACTGTCCGCCCCGCGCGACTACGCATTTTCGACGCTTTTCTGGTTTTAGGGAGGAAGCCAGCCGCGTCACAGAGACGGCATTTTGGTGTTTCCTCTGCGGAACCCCGCTAAATACAAGGTGATTCCGGGCGGCGAGTTGGGCGAAAAAATTCCGCCCAACTATTTTTGTCCCTTCATGTGTTTGCGGATCGTCTCCGCGCTCCTCCCCTGGGCGATTTCCGACTTGGCAATCTGCTCGGAGTACCAAACATCCGACATCCCAAGGCGGCGCTTCTTCAGCGCCTGGTACTCTTTCCGCCAACGTTCGTGCAAGCCGCGCGTCTCCAGCTTGCGCGATTCGCGCCGTGCGTTGCTGGGCGTATAGCGGCTGTCTCCGGTGGTCGCCGCATCCACCTGTTGCCGGATTGCTTCACTGTCTACGGAATATCCGTCCGCCCCGAAGCGCACAATCTCAACCAACGGGACAGCATTCTGCCCGGCCACCAATTCCAATGCGCCATTCTCTCCCAGGCACACCATCTGGTTGCGCCGCTTGCCCATCACAAGACCAAGCTCCCACAGTCCGGCACCGGCCTTTCGCTGGCTGCCAGGTCGCAGGCCCAAGCTCTGCGCAACAAACGCGCCCACGGCTTCCGCGCCGCAACGCCACTGCCTCAGCCGTTCGGCAGATACTGCTACCCGGTTGATGTCATCCCGCTTGTCACAGACAACGAACGAGGCTACCTTGCCCGTTCCGGCAGACACGGAATCCACGGGCATCGTGCAGTCTTGCTCGCAGCCAGGACAGACCACGGTGGTCGCCGGGCTCGCCTTCACCAGCAGCTTTTTCGTTTTCAGTTCCCGTACAGCCTCTGCGGGCCACCGGCTCAATTCCTCTTCGCTCACCAGCGCCGCCGCGTCCCGGCTCGCTCCCACGCGCTCCAGCAGTTCCAGCAGCGCCTCCAGTGGCGTCATGCCTCAGCGGCCTCCGCCTCTGCCAGTTCCATGCTTTCCATTGGCTCTCTCGGCTCTATGCCAGAGGCCACTAGCATTTCGCGAAGTCTCAGGTCCACATCGTCATACTTCAGTGAGCAGGAATTTGGGTGCGTAATCCGCACCGTGACAGATTTCGGCTTCTCATTGGGCTTCACTGCCACCAGCGCCGCCAGCTCTACCAGCGTCACGTGATAGGTGCGAAGCCGCGCTGCATGGCCGACTTGATCCAGCAGGTCATAGATTGCCTCAGCCCGCGCGGCTGCGTCCGCTTCCAGCGTGATGCGGTCTCCCTTTACAACCTTTGAGGACAACCGCAGTTTCTTGACCACCACCCTCTGAATGCCGCTGGCCGGATCGTAGACAAATGGAAAGCCCCGTTCGCGTAGAGGATTTAAGTCATAGATGCGGGTATCCTCCGGGTCCGGCGGCAACTCAGGCAAGCCAAGAATCGCTGTGGCAAACATTGCTTGCAGAGGTTCAACGGCCTTAGCTGACCCACGACAATTCAGGTCTAGTGTTCCGTCTTGTTTTGAGTAGACATAGATCACTTCAAAGGCCGGGTTATGGGGTCTGCGGCCAAACTCGCCGTTTACCCACTCGATGCTGTGCTGCGAGTAGTCTTCCGGGTAGGCAAAAAAGTAGTCCAGCTCGCCTCGGCGAAGCGTCTCCACTTTGCAGTTCTTGCCGCGCCCTTCCATGCGGTGAAAGTAGTCGCGAATGCTGGCCGCCAACGCTTGCCGCCCTTCCTCATGGACGGATGCAGACTGGTGCGAGAATCCCTTTCGTTTACGCCAATAGGACAAACCATCGGCATGGAAAAAGTATGTTGCACCCTTCCAGAATTGCGGGTGATCCAGAAACGTGACCATCGCCCGCTCGTAGTGGTTGGCCAGCGCCGCCAGCTTCTCTACAAATTGCGCGTGCTCTTCCGGCGTCTCGCGCAACTGCCACTCCGCCTCGTCCAGAATCGCGCGAAAACCCTTCTCATTGCTCATCTCGGAGATTTCCAGCAGCTCGGCGTCCATTTCGTTGCGCCGGTCTTCGGGCAGCTCCAGCCATGCGGCAAACAGCCCCTCAATCCGGGTTTCCTTCATGGCCGCAAAGTCCAGTTCCGTGAGCGCGCCATGCGCCTCAAAGTAGCGGTCCAGCAGCCGGTTCGGCATCTGCCGGAAAAAGTCGCGCGTGGAATACTGACGGCCCATATCCCCTCGCAATCGAGCGCAAACCCCTTGTGCTCTAGGACGTAGTAGGATGTTGCTGTACTTTACGATACCGCGAATTTGCACCAGATAGGCAGCATTCTAACTGCGCCAGCGATTGGCCGATGCTGCCGCCTATTGTTTGACGCAACGTGCGCCGAAGGCAAAATCATGGTAAATCCAAAAAAATACGCGCCAATAGCAGACCTACCCAAGCCTTTGACTCCCCTCAGTTCTGACCTCACCTTCCTAACAAATGAGGCTGGCAACACGCTCCAAGACCGTTTCACGGTTTTGCTGAAAAAAGATACTCGCTACTTTGACTGTCTAGTTGGCTACTTCTTCGTCAGCGGCTTTTACAAGCTCTATCCCGCGCTTGAGGCGGTGGAGAAGATTCGCATTCTCATTGGGCTTAATACTGACGCGGCAGCATACCAACTCATAGAGCAGGCCAAGGAACAGGGGGAACTCACTTTCGTCTCTCATGCCGTGGCAAAGGAACGTGTCGCCAGCGACGTTCTGAAAGAGCTTGAAGCATCACCCGACGCCCTCGACGTTGAAACTGGCGTTCACAAGTTTGTGGAATGGATTCAGAGCGGAAAGCTCGAAATCAAAGCACATCCAGCGAAAAACCTCCATGCGAAGGTCTACATCATGACCTTTGTTGAAGGCGACAGGGACAAGGGGCGCGTCATCACCGGGTCGAGCAACCTCTCCCAGTCAGGTCTCGCCGACAACTTGGAATTCAATGTCGAGCTGAAGACTCGTGCGGATTACGATTTTGCCATTGCGAAGTTCAATGAACTGTGGGCTGTTGCTGTTGAGGTCACAAAGCCATACGAAGATACAATCGTCAACCGCTCTCCTTTGCGGAGTTCACGCCCCATGAGCTTTACCTGAAGCTCCTGTACGAGATTTCGGAACGAGTTGAGCCGCACATCTGAGCTTGACGACATATACGTCCCCATAGGCTTCAAGAAGCTCAAGTACCAGGAGGAAGCCGTCCTCAATGCGCAAAAAGTGCTTGAGGAATACGGCGGGGTCTTTCTCTCGGATGTGGTCGGCCTCGGCAAGACCTATATGTCCGCACTGCTGGCACAACAGCTAGACGGACGTAATCTCGTGATCGCGCCGCCGCAACTTCTGGATCGAGACAAGCGCGGATCATGGCCAAATGTCTTCAGTGATTTTCAGGTAAGGCAAACGGAGTTCGTATCCATCGGCAAAATCGACGACCTGCTTACGCGCGACTTGTCGCGGTTCACAAATGTCTTCATTGACGAATCGCACAGATTCCGTACAGAGACGAACACGACTTACGAGACGCTGGCCCAAATCTGCCGGGGAAAGCGAGTGATTCTCATTTCCGCCACGCCCCTGAATAATCGCCCGCGTGACATCCTCAGCCAAATCAAGCTCTTTCAAAACGGCAAGAACAGCACGATTCCCAATCTGCGAAATCTTGAGGTATTCTTTTCCGCGCTTGAGAAGAAGCTCGATGGGTTGGACCGGCAAAACGACAGGGAACGATACTTTCAGGTTGTGCAGGCCAACGCAAAGGCAACCCGCGAGCGTGTACTGAAGTACCTGATGATCCGTCGTACCAGGACCGAGATTCAAGAGGTATTACGGCGACGACATGCTTCAGCAGGGGCTTCACTTTCCCGCTGTTGAAGACCCGCAACCGTTGTTCTACAAATTCAATGCTGTTGAGAGCAAAGTGTTCGATGAGACCACCCGGCTCATCGCATCCGCATTCAAATTCGCCCGCTATCGTCCGTTGACCTACTACGAGGGCGGGGATGCTGGCGGGGAGGTTCAAGGGCAGCGCAACCTCGCCAAGTTCATGAAGATCCTCATGGTGAAGCGCCTTGAGAGCAGCTTCTATGCGTTCCGCTTGACGCTTGATCGGTTTATCCATTCCTACGAGCGCGTCATCAGCGAATTCCGCAAGGGCCACGTCTACATCAGCAAGAAACACATCAACAAAATCTTTGAACTCTTGGATGAGGATCCTCCAAGTGACGCCATTGAAGATTTGCTTGCGGAAGACAAGGCCGAGCGTCTTGATGCGAAGAACTTCTCGCCCGAGTTCATCACAGACCTGGAAGCGGACTTCAAGACACTCAAACACATCCAGACCATCTGGAAGACCGTACATCGTGATCCCAAGTGGAAGTCGTTCTGCGACATTCTCAAAGGTCAAGGGCAACTGAAAAAGAATAAGCTAATCATCTTTACGGAGTCGCAGGAAACGGCAGTCTACCTCACCGGGCAAATTGCCAAGCACGTTGAATCAGATGTGCTGTGCTATTCGGGCCAGTCGGACGAAGCGGCGCATAAAGCTGTCATCGCCAATTTTGATGCCAACGCATTCCACCCGCGCGACGACTACCGGATTCTGGTTT
>CAWEWI010000001.1:0-7172 GCA_963812685.1 uncultured Acidobacteriaceae bacterium | reverse complement strand
TTAAGGTTAGCAGGTCAGAACCCGCGGGTGCCCCATCCTGGTCGCGCCGGTTTTGGCGCGAGCGGGGTGGGGTTGTTCGGCAGGTGAGGCGTCGGGATCTATCATCGCTTTAGGAAACGCCTCGAAGCAGGGTGCCGAGACCCCGCAACCCACGCCTCCCAGCCGCTGTCATCCTGAGGAGCGGAGCGACGAAGAGCCTGGCCTGAGCGAGTTGTCGAAGACAACGATCCGAATGGCATCGGCGGTTGTTCTTCCCTATGCATCCGCCGCGCGAAGGCTCCGCTTTGCCGACTCAGCATTCAAACAATATGCTCACAATGCGGGCGATTCGCTCCTGACGCTTCGCAGAAGGAAGCTGGTTCGCGCGGCGTTAAGGTTGGATCTGCCAGGTAACATCCGGCGCGCCGGGACTTCCGGTACTCTCCAGGGTGGTCCCGTTCATCAGCCAGATGTAAACCTGCTCCGTCGAGCTGTTCCTCCACAGGATGCCCGCTCGGCCGCTGCCATCGTAGTCACCCTCGCCCTCGATGGCCCAGTCCGAAGAAACGTAGCCGAGGCTGCCGCTGCCGGCCATGGCCGTCCCGTTCATGAACCAGAGATAGACCTGGCCGGTGTTGCTGTTGCGCCAGAGGATGTCGCTTGTGCCATTGCCGTCGAAATCGCCCAGACCCTGCACGACCCAGTCCGAAGTGACCGAACCGAGGCTTCCACTGCTCGTCAGCGTGGTCCCGTTCATCAACCAGACATAGACTTCGCCGGTAGAACTGTTGCGCCAGAGGATGTCGGCGTCGCCATCGTCATTGAAGTCGCCGACGCCCTGAATGGTCCATCCCGAGGAGACGTAGCTGATGCTTCCGCCGCCGCTCACCGTGGTCCCGTTCAGGAGCCAGAGGTAGACCTGGCCAGTGGAGCTGTTCCACCACAGGATGTCAGCCATGCCGTCGCCATTGAAATCGCCAATGCCCGCGATGCTCCAGTCCGAGGAGACATAGCCGAGGCTAACGTTGTCGACAATGCTGGTCCCGTTCATCAGCCAGATGTAAACCTCGCCGGTGGAGCTGTTCCGCCACAGGATGTCAGCGTGGCCGTCGTCATTGAAATCGCCAGTACCCTGAATGACCCAGTCCGAGGTGGGACTCCCCGGGCTGCCGCTGCCCGAATACGTGGGCCCGTCCATGAGCCACTCGTAGACCTGCTGAGTGCTGGTGTTGCGCCACAGAATGTCGCTCCGGCAATCGCGGTTGAAGTCCCCAGGGGCGGCGAATGACTCCGGATTCGGATTGGGGTTGGGGTTGGGCGTCGTGCAGGATTCGATGGGCTTAAGCACGGTCAGCGAAGTGGCTCCACTGATGCCGTCCGTTGCGGTAATCGTCACCGTACCGAGGTCGACGCTCTGCGCTAATCCGGTTGTGGAGACAGCGGCAATGGCGTTATTCGAAGACGTCCAGACGGCGGCGTCGGTGAGGTCGGCACTCGTGCCGTCAGAATAATAGCCGGTGGCGGTCAGTTGCAGCGCCGTTCCCTGGTAGATGGCGAAAGACGCGGGTGCAATGGTGATGCTGCTCAGCACCGTGGTTGTCACGTCCAGTTGTGCCATTGCGGAGATCCCATTGACGGTGGCGGTGATCATGGTCGTGCCGTAGCCGGTGCTGGTCGCGAGCCCCGCCGCTATGGTCGCCACGTTCTGATTCGACGAGGTCCAGGTCGCTGATTCGGTCAGGAATCCCGTGCTGCCGTCGCTGAAGGTTGCCTGGAGGGTGAGCTGGATTTGTTGGCCCAGGGTGTTGGTGCCGATCTGCGGCGTGGCCGGCGTGATGGCGAGGCCGGTCAGCGTGGCTGTCGAAGCGATGGCGTTGGGCACCGTGGTCAGCGCCTCGGATCCCGGTCCGTAAAGCGAGTTCGAAGCCGGCGTCAGCGCACCCGTCGACTGGTTCACGGCATAGGCTGAGATTCCATGCTGGTTATCCACCGCGTAGACGAAGTTTCCCGAAGCCTCCGACGCGACATCCCAGTCGGCGTAGCACTCCTGGCCATTGCCAAACGGCGAGCCTGGGATCGCCGCCAGCGTGCCCGTGGATGGATCGAGCACGAAGCCATACAGGCTGTTTTCGCAGGGGCCGGTGCTGCTCGCATACAAGAACGACCCTGACGGATGCATGGCGATACCCTCAAATGGTGTCGCGCTGTAAAACGGCGAACTCGACAGCGGCGTCAGGACACCGCTGGTGCTGTTAAAACTGCACACGGCAATACCATAGTTACGTGACGCATACAAAAAGTGCCCTGTCGGCTCGAAGGTCATCCAGCCGCCGTCGCAGCCGCTAACCAAGCCGTTGACCGGCGTCAGCCCACCCGTACTTCTGTCGATCGAATACACCTGGGTGTTGTTTACGGTTAGAACGACGAGGTACTGCCCCGACGGATCGACCGTCACCCCGCCCGCGCTGACCGACAGGAACGGCGAACCGGTGACCGGGGTCAGCGCACCGCTGCCAGAGTCGATCGAAAAGGCGTACACGCCGGAGTTATCCGCAACATACAGGTATTTGCCCGCCGGATCGATGGCCGCCAAATTCCCCCCATAATTCTCCTGGACTCCCGCGGCAAACGGGCTACCCCATACTGGGGACAGAGTCCCCGCAAAACTGTCAACCGTGAACGCTACCACCGATCCGTTGCCTATCACAGCGTAGACGAATTTCCCGGAAGGATGGGCCACGATCGCCTGCACCAGCGCACCGGCGTCGAACGGCGTGCCCGGGACCGGGCTCAAAGCGCCCGTCGCCGGGTTGATGGCATATCCATTGATCAGCTGTTGCGGCGAAAAACCGCTGACAGCCGCATAAACGAAGGCACCCTCACGGCTCTGGCTCTGCGCATGCGCGACGGCTGTGCCTGCGACCGGCAATGCAGCCAGACCAAGAGAGAGAACCCAAAACCGGATCCACGATTGGGAAAGCGTACGATGGACGACGCTTCCGCCCCTGAAAAATCTCATCTCCGCACCGAGCCTTTCTTCTCCCCGCCCGCCTGGTTATGCAGCACCCGCACCTCGGCATCAATCCACCGGGCGCGCCTTTTCGAACGAGCGCCAGCGTTGGGAGCCGGCGATCGATCACAGATGCAGGAGCTGGGGAGCTGGCAACCGACTTCCTTCCGGATGCGGCGCCAAAAGACGTATCAATACCCGCGAACGGTTGCGAAGATGATCCTGCCTTGAAAGCTGGGCAGCATCGTACTCAATTCATACGGGACTTGCCAGCAAAATTCATACGAGACCTTTTGATCGCCGTATCAGCGGCAATACTTCCCTTTGCCCTTCGCCGATCGATGCTGCGCTGACGCTGTCCACGATCGCCGAAGCCTCTGTCAACGTCTCCGAAGTAATGCCCCCGCAACCTCTCATTCCGATGAACTTCCACCGCTTCGGCCTCACTCCGCCTGCACAATCCCATGGCTCGTTTCGATACAATTAAGGTAAGCAGGAAATCCAGGCCTGACCGCCAGCGGTCGGGCTTTTTCGTATCCGCTCTTTGAAAATCCGGCCTGGCTGATGCCTTGTGTCAGGGCACGACTTCAGTCGTGCCGAAACCAGCGCAAAAGGATCGGGCTTCAGCCCCTGAGTACCGTCCTGCCAGAATCTCTGCGCTCTCTGTGTCCTCTGTGGTTCGGCTTTGCCCCGTAACGGGGGCGAAGTCCTTCATTTTCAAATGCACGCAGTTAAGTTCATTGTTTTCAGATACGTGGGTCCACGAGGGGCCCCCGGAGGGTAATACCCAACTCGCAGTACCCAACGCACCCGCAGAATCAGCGACTTGCCACACCCCCGGGGGGAGGGGGGGTACCCCCCTCAGCCATTCCTCCATCGACCGCAAAGCCCGTTCGCACTGCATCCGATGCCGCTCCCGCTTATCCCGCACCCGCCGTCGCGTCCCCTCATCCAAAGGTTCCAGCAGATCAAACGTAATGTTCGCCGGCTGAAACCGCTTCGCATCCGCCTCCGTGATGTACCGCACCAGCGACCCCAGCGCCGTCCCCCGCGGAACCGGTTCCGCCACGCCGCCCCGCGCCGCCACCGCCGCATACATCCCCGCCAGCATCCCCGTCGCAATCGACTCGGTATACCCTTCGACCCCCGCAATCTGCCCCGCAAAGAAAATTCGCGGATGCTCCCGCAGGTTCAGGGTCCGCGTCAGCACCCGTGGCGCGTTGATGTACGTATTCCGATGAATCTGCCCATAGCGCAGAAACTTCGCGTTCTCCAGGCCCGGAATCATCCGAAGAATCCGCGCCTGCTCCCCAAACTTCATGTGGTTCTGAAATCCCACCAGGTTATACGAGTCGGCCCGCAGATTCTCGACCCGTAGCTGCACCACCGCCCACGGCAACTTCCCCGTCCGCGGATCGCGCAGCCCCACCGGCTTCATCGGCCCAAACCGCAGCGTGTCCCGCCCGCGCCGCGCCAGCTCCTCGAGCGGCAAACAGCCTTCGAAATATTCCAGGCTCTCCCATTCCTTCGCCTCCACGCGCTCCGCCGTCATCAGCGCGTCGTGAAACGCCTCGTATTCCGGCTCCGTCATCGGACAATTGATGTAGTCCGCCGTTCCCTTGTCATACCGCGCCGCCAGATACACCTTCTCGCGATCGATCGAATCCGCCTCCACAATCGGGCTGATCGAGTCATAAAACGCCAGGTGCTCGCTTCCCGTCAGCCGCGCAATTTCTTCCGACAGCGCATTCGAAGTCAGCGGCCCCGAAGCCACAATGGTGATCCCATCGTCCGGATCGAGCCGCGTCACTTCTTCCCGATGCACCGTGATCCGCGGCTCAGCGGCAATCTTTTCCCCAATCAGCCGCGAAAACTCCACCCGATCCACCGCCAGCGCATGACCGGCCGGAACCGCGCTCGCATCCGCACACTGCAACAGCGGCGATCCCGCCCTCCGCATCTCCTGCTTCAGCAGCCACGGAGCCGTGTTCTCGCTCTCGCTCTTGAGCGAATTGGAGCAAACCAGCTCCCCAAAATCTTCTGTCTGATGCGCTGGCGTCGTCCGCACCGGGCGCATCTCCCAGAGATCGACATCCACGCCCATCCGCGCCGCCACCAGCGCCGCTTCCGGTCCCGCGAGTCCTCCACCAATGACCCGAATCATCATGCAGAAGGCTCATCGGCCAGCGCCCGCAGCGGATCATCCGTCAGCCGCATCCGCGTCCAGTCGTCCAGCGCCGTCGCCCCCAGCGACTTGTAGAACTCAATCGCCGGCTCGTTCCAGTCCAGCACGTGCCAGAACAGCAGCGCGCAATTCCGCTCTACGGCCAACGCCGCCACCTTCGTGAGCAAAGCCTTCCCGATCCCCTGCCCGCGAAACCGCGGCCGCACAAAAAGGTCCTCCAGATGCAGGGCCCGTCCGCGCCACGTCGAGTACACCGGAAAAAACAGTGCGAATCCCGCCGCTTCTCCATCCTCCTCCGCGATCAGGCATTCGAAATACCGCTCGCCGCCCGCGCCGGGAAATCCATCGCGCACCAACTCCGCCTCGGTTAACTTCACCGCATCCGGCTCGCGCTCGTACTCGGCCAGCTCTCGAACAAAGGTAAGAATCAACGCAGCATCTTCCGCCCGCGCAGCTCGAATCGTCATCATGCGTCCTCATTATAAGAATCGCGACCGCCTCTTCCCTGCTGGTGCTCGAGATCGTCGCCGCTCTGCCTGCAGTCTCTCTTCCTGTTGTTAGCAAGTGAAAATGTCCGGTTTTAGTAGCAAGTGAAATGTCCGGTTTGAGGTTGAATCATCTCGCCGCCGTCGCAGCTGTTGGAAAGTGGGAATCCGGCGGGTTTTGCCGGATTTCCAAACCCGGTGGGAAAGTCGCTTTTCGGACTTTTCCACCGGGTGTCTTTTCAACAGCTGCAGCCGCCTGCGAGTCGATCATCGGTGCTCCCTGACTGGTGTAGCGGCCCAGCCGCCGTGGTCCATGCGTCAGGCTCAGCGTTCCGTCCAGATGCTGGTGCACCGTCACCGTGCAGCCGGCCAGCGTGCCGCGCCAGCTCACCCTGTCGATCTGCAGGGCCATGTGCTGGAAGCTGACCGTGTTGTCCCGGCCCACGCTGCGCTCAAACTGCAGCGAGAAGATCAGGTCCAGATCGCGCCGCGGGCAGGGGGTGAACGCGGTCCCGCGCTGTGGGGCGGGGACCTGAAAACGGCGGTTGAACTCGGCAACATAGTGCTGGCGCAGGAAGCGGTTGGCCTCCGCGATGGTGGTAATTCCGTGCAGGCGCAACTCCTGCGGCAGCCGACCCTGCCACGTGCCAAAGCTGCGCTCCGAGCGGCCACGCGCCTGCGGCGAGTAGGCCGGAATCATCTGCACGCCCAGATCGCGCAGCGCCCGCCCCAGCTGCGTCAGCCGGTGCGGATCCACCTTGTTGCTGCCCTTCGGCGTGAACCAGAAATGGCTGCCACGGTCCGAGTACAGCGCGCAGAACAGGCCCCTGCGCTCGATCACCTCCCGCACCGCGGCCATCGTCGTCACCGTCGATTCCTCCCCGACCAGCTGCGCGTAGTAAATCTCGCTGGTGGCGTCGTCCAGAATCACGATCAGGTCGTACCAGCGCTCATCCTGAAACCACTGGTGATGACTGCCGTCGATGTGCAGCAGCATCCCCGGCACCGGCCGCCGTTCCCGCCTCCGCCGGTGCACGCCGCGTTGGCGCGCCCGCGCCACCAGCCCGGCGCCCTGCAGTGCCGACTTCACCCATGTGTAGCTCAGCTGGATCCCGTGCCGCTCGCGCAGCTTCTCGTGAAAATGCCGCACGTTCAGGTCGAAATACTTCTCCCGATAAAGCTCCAGCACCCGCTCGGCCTGCTCCATCGGCACCCGCTTCTGGCTCGGCTGCCCGCGCCGCCGGTCGATCAACCCGTCGTAGCCTCGCTCTTCATACCGCTCCCGCCATCGCCGCATCTGCCGGTCGCTCAGCCCGATAATCTCGGCTGCCTGCCACCATGTGATCTTCTTCGCCATCGCCCGCAGTATCACTTCCTGCACCTTCATCGCCCGCTCCACCCCGGCCCTCGGATATGTCTCCACTCCCCCTCCACTGGAGACATCCTCGCCGCCCGCTATGCGGACATTTCATGTGCTAATTCCACCGGACATATCATGTGCTAACGACACCTG